>CAWCSO010000015.1:0-184649 GCA_963798245.1 uncultured Actinomycetota bacterium | reverse complement strand
TGCGCGGGCGCAGCCCCATGCCCATTGAACTCTCGGGCCCCTTCGACGAGGCGCCGCTTCCACGGCGGCCCCCTGTGCCTGTCGTGCAACGACATTGGCTTTACGACCAACCGCTGACTGCGCCATCTCGGCATCGGTCAGCGATGCCGGTCTCGTCGACGTGCTTCCGCCGGCACCTGCCGACGCCAGCGCACCGAAGGACGAGTCGTCGGCGCTGTGGTTCGAAATGACCAAACCGTTGATGAGCACCTCACCGGAACGCGCACCGCTGCACCTGCAGGCATTCGTCACCTACGCCAACCACGCCCAGCAACAATCACTCTTCCGTGCACACCACCACCACCGACGGAACCCCGCGTAGCGGTGCCATCGAGCACGTCGGGCTTGAACCTCGGAACCGGACGCGCACTCACAAACTGGTCGGGTCGAACGTCTCGGGCGTGGGGTGCTTGCCGCCATCATCCGGTACGGGCTGCTGGGCCGGCTCGTGCTCGGGTATCGGCTGGACAAGCGGGCGATCCGCGCTGCTCTGCCCGGGCGCATCGCCCGCTTGGGCTCGATCGGCCGCGAGCGACTCGTCGCGCCGCTGAGCGTCGCCCTGACCCGCCGAGTCACCTCTGTCGTCGCCGAGACCACCGGCCATCTGACTGACCTGCTGCACACCCTGCATCGCACTCTGCGGCACCGAGGCGGCCATTCCCATGGCCTGCATCGGCATCTGCGCCACCTGGCCTGCCATCTGCATCGGCGTGCTCATCATCGAACCGACCTGGCCCATCGACCCCGCGGGCGAACCAGTGGAACCGGCGGCTCCACCAGCGCCCGTCGCAGCCACACTCTGCACGTGCCCGGCCGCGCCGGACCCAGCGCCGTCGACGGCACCGCCACCCGCGGTGGGCTCTCCAGCCGCCTCGATGGCGCGGGCAAGTTGTTCGTCGGTCTGCGCATACCGTTCGGCCGCCGCAACGATGTTGTTCGCGGTCTTCGTCGCGGCCGCCTTCACCTCGGCCAGGCCCGTCTGGATCGGTGTCTCGAGTTCCGGCATCCTCGCCATGATCGCCGCCGAGATGGCATCCCCGCCCGAAAGGGTAAGGGGCGAAGGCATTTGCGGAATCTGGGATGCGACGGTGACCAGCTCGCTGCCGAACCTCGAGAGCATCTCGGTATCTACGCCGAGCGTTTCAGGCGCCATGGTGTTCCCATACCCCCTAGAACCGGATGTTCCGGATCACGTCGTACACGCTGGCAATCCAGAGCAGCAGCGGAATGACCGCCGCGATCGCCAGGCCGTCCAACAGTTCCAGGATGCGCTTGGTGACGGGCGACACCCGGCGGACCCCCTCGGTGGCGCCGACCACGATCAACGCGACCACGGCCGCGGCGGTGTAGATGATCAGCACCAGCCAAGCGCTTTCGGGGTACCAGGTGCACAGTCGCACCGCCACCCCGGTGGGAATCACGACGACCGCACCCAGAAGCGCCCAGGCGCACCATCGTTCGGCGTACAGCCGCGAGCGGAAGGCGCAGATCGCGGTGACCAGGCCGGCCACGATGAGGCTGTGCACGAAGAAGTGGCCCTGCACCACGACGGTGACGGCCCCGGTTGCCAGCACCACGACACCCGCGGTGAGGAATCCGATCAACAACTCCTTGGCCAGGCGGCCGCGTTCAGTCAGCCGTTCGGCCGACTCCGGCACAGAGGCGATGATCGCCTGCCAGGTCTCGGACTCCACGTCGGTCGCCTCCGGTGCCAATACCGGATCCAGCAGTTCGTCGTTGGTGACCGTCTCGCCGGGCGCCGGAATCGGTGGCAGCGCGATACGTGCCACTGCGACGGTCAGTTTGGCGGCGTTGGTTACGACGACGAGGCCGAACGTGATTGCCCCTGCCGGCACCCAGTACGCCCACCCGTAGCCGAAGGCCGTGGCCGCAAGGGTCGCGGCGACCGCGGTGACCGCAAGGAACGACGCCACCTCGGCTCGTTGGCGTGGCCCGCCCCGGGTCGCGAGAACGACCAGCAGGAGCACGGCGGCCGCACCGGCGACGTTCGGCGCTCCGAGACCGTCGACACCCCGCGGCAGGGGAACGGCCAATGCCGCGGCACCCGCCAACAGCGGAAGCGACGCCACCAGAAGGCTTTCGCTGGTGTCGAGGTTTCCATAGCGGGTGTTGGCCAACATGCTGCCGCCGAGTACGGCCAGGCCCAGCAGGCCGACGGCCAGCGACCACGGCCAGCTGTGTCCGGTGACCGACCAGGCTCGCATCGACGCGACGGTCACCACCGCGGCCACAGCGGGAATCGCCAGGCCCACGAAGCGGTACAGCGCCGACCGGTCGAACTCGGGCGACTCGTCGAGCACGGCGATCGCGTCGATCACGTCCTCGACCAGCGGCCGGTACCGCTCGGTGCGACTCACCGACACCAGGGTCAGCAGTGAGCCGTCGACCACCCCGGCATCGTCGAGCGACTCACTCGCCTTGATCGGCGGTGCGCCCGGGCGCGCGAACGCCCATACGCCCTGTGCCTTGAAGTCGAAGCCCGCCAACACATCTGCTGGCGCATCCTCGAGCAGTTCCTCGAGAACCGTGACGGTCTCGTCGACGTACGTCTCGATCGCGGCCGACGCAGGCAGCACCAGATCGGTCATGCGGCGGCCGGTCAGGATCGTCACCCGGGTCGTCGACGGCCTGCCGGGCGTCACACCCGAAGAGTTAGGTGCCGCGGCCGTGGTGGTCAACGACGCTCGAGCCTGTCGAAGTCATCCGACAGCGCCGCGGCCAACTCGACGATCCTGCGGCGGAACGTATCGCTCAGCAGCTCGAGCTGGATCTCGGTGCCCGCGGCGATGTGCTTGTCCCACGGAAGGACGATCACCCGCCCCGGCTGGACGTGGCGCTCGAACTGCGCGACCAGATCCTCGACGTCGATGTTCGGCTTGCCCGGCACGATGTGGTTGATCACGACACACGACCGGCCGAGCAGGTCTTGGTAACCGTTCTGCCGCAACCAGTCCATGGTGACCGCGGCCTGCCGGGCACCGTCGATGGATGCGCT
Source organism: uncultured Actinomycetota bacterium (assembly GCA_963798245.1). Lineage (GTDB taxonomy): Bacteria > Actinomycetota > Actinomycetes > Mycobacteriales > Mycobacteriaceae > Mycobacterium. Next base: position 181,594 of record CAWCSO010000015.1, on the reverse strand, counting down.
CGCCACGATCACCAGACCCGACACGGTGGCCAGCACGCCACGTGCAGCGGGCTGGAACAGTCCCGCGCCACCGTCCGCGAGGACGAGGTTGTAGTACCTCGACACGATGTTGACGGCGCCCTTCCAGTCCTCGTCGTTGAACTCGCGGCGGGCGACGCTGTAGTCCTCAGATGACAGCACCTCGAGGTTGGAGCCGTTCATACTGGTGTAGGCACGGATATCGTTGTACCGCGACAACTCCTTGTCCGACAACAGGTCCGAGACCGTAGCCGCTGACTGCCGGCCGGCGCGGTCGGCGAGATTGCCGGCGTCCGGATCGGCATCGACGGCCAGGATGCGGTCGCCGCGGATCTTGCTCAACGCCGAGCCGAGCGCCACCGTGGTGGCCGTCTTGCCCACGCCACCCTTCAGACCGAACACGCCGATCTGGTAGGAGTCTCGGGCGTTGCGGCGGATCCGCGCGAACAGCTCCAGCTCGTACATCTCGTCGGGTGACAGGCCGACGTTGATCCGGGTCAGCAGATACAGGAACCGGCGCCAACCGCGCTGCGACGGCATCTTGACCACTGACCGGACGCCGACGTGCGACAGCGCGTCGATGGCTCGGTGGTTGCCCATCGACGCGGCCGACGCGACGGCGGGCTGGCCTCCGGTCCAGGTGTTGTGCTCTGCGCCAAGCTGCTCGAGGTAGTGCTGGGAGGGTGCGGGCGCGGCTGCCGGACGCGGTGGCGGCGCGGGCATATGCCGCCGCTGCTCGTAGCCCGCACCGGTGGCCGCCCCGGCCTGCGGCGTGCGCATCATTCCGTTCGGCGGCACGGGCTGCTGACCTGCGCTCGGCTCTGCCGGCCGTATCTGGGCGGTGACCTCGGTCTGCCGCGGCAGCGGTGCGGCAGCGGCCTGCGCTACCGGTGGCGCCACGGGCATCGGAGCGGCGGGGGCCTCGGGCCGACCGGGGTCGGCGGGATTCGCGCCAGATGCGGCCAGGGCGGCCCGGACCGCCCTGGGGTCAACGGTGGTCGTCTCGTCATCGTCCGCTTCCGCAGCCTCCGACGAGTGGAACAGCATTTCATAGTCGGCCGACATGGATACCTCTCAACTGTTGGGTCACGCCCGAGCACGACCTGAGGTGGGCGAGCCGGCCAACGGCCGCCCCGCCCACCTCCGTGCACCGTGGTGTCAGGCGAACATCCCGGTCACGCCGGCTTCGGTCTGTGCCATGGTGGCACTTGCCTCGCTGATGGTCTGCGCCAGGTTCTGCAGGGCGGTGTTCAGCTCGAGCGATGCCTCGTCCCAGCGCATCTGCACGGCCTGGTAAGCCTCCGAGCCGGAGCCACCCCAGACCGCGGCCAGCGCGCCCAGCGAGGCCTTGCCCTCGTCGAGCAGACCGGCGGTGGTGGCCACCGATCCCTGGATCTCGCTCGATCCGCCTTCGATTCCGGCGAAGTTCCAAAGCTGTTCAGACATGTATTCGTCTCCGTTTCTTCTAGGTGGTCGTCGGGGTCAGAGGTTCATCGCGGAGGTCAACGTCGAGGTCTGATCCTCGTCGGTCGACGTGTACTGCACACCGGAGGTGTGGATGTTCGACGAGATGTCGTTCAGCTGCTGGATCTGACGTGCAGCGGCCTCGTGGAACCGAACCAGCGCGGCCTGTGCTGCAGTCCCCGCCTGGCCGTGCCACTGACCGGCGAGCGCACCCGCCGTGGACTCGACCTGGGAGATGACGCCCTTGAGTTCTCCGGAGATTCGCTCGAAGTTGGCTGCCTCCTTGGCGAGGACAGCGGCATCGGTATTCATCTGTGCCATCGGTGTTTACCTTTTCTCTCTTCCTGTGTCCTCACCACGGGAAATGGCGAGTCCCTTCCGCCCCTCGGGTCGGGAAGTCGTTGTACCCATACAGTCATTCATCAACTCAGGACGACCTACCAGTCGTCCTCTTCGTCCTCGCCCAAGTCGTAGGCGAGTGGCGACGGTGCCTTGAGTCCCCCCTTGGAACCGCCACTCTTGCCGTTCTGGCCCATCATGCCCATGGGCGAGCCGCCACCTGCGCCGGCGCCGACGGGGGCAAGACCCGCCCCCGCAACACCGGCGGCCGCGCCGGCCATCGGTGTGGCCGCCTCCGTCGAGCCGACAAGGCTGGCCATCAACGGCGTACGCGCCATCGATCCACCCGCGCCGGGCAGCGACGCCGCCCGCACCAGGCCCGCTCCCGCACCCGCTCCCGACCCACCCGCGAGCGGGTGGTTGGAGAACGGGCTGGCTCCCATCAGGCCGACCTGCGCGGCCTGGTCGGAACTACCCATCTGACTGAAGATGGACGTCATCTGCTGCAGTGGCTGGGCCAGCTGCTGCACCGGTTGCATCACCATCTGGCTCGCCTGCTGCGGCAGCTGGATCGCCATGGAGCCCAGCTGTGAACCCATCTGGGTCGCCATCTGGACGCCCTGCTGCATCGGGTTCTGCTGGCCCGCGTTCCGGGTCCGTTGCGCCTGTCCCTCGGCTCGGGTGGCCGCCATGTTGGCCTGACCCGCCGCCCGACCCGCATGCAGCCCCACCGACTCCAGCGTCGCCCTTGCGCTCACCGAAGCGAACGCCGCCTCGCGCACCAGCGCACCCGGCGCCATGGCCGCCGCCTGGCCCGTCGCCGACGCCACCGCTCCCTCACCCATGCCGGGGATGACGATCGGTTTCAACGGCAGGATCGGCTCGAACAACGTGTTCGCAGTGGTCTCGGCCTGATAGCCGTCCATCACACCGGCGGCCTGGTTCCACATCCGGACGAAGTAGTCAGCTTCGTTCAGTCCGATCGGCACGGTGTTGACGCCCAGGAAGTTGGTGGCCTCGAGGACGCCATGCGTGACGTGGTTCTGCTCGATCTCGGGCAACGGCGGGGTGGCTGCCATCGCGGCGGTGTACGAGGCGGCCTGTGCCGACGCCTGCAGCGCCCGCTTCTGGGCCTGCAGCGACGTGGTGCGCAGCCAGATGACCATGGGCATGGTCGCTGCGACTGCGCGTTCGCTGGCTGAACCCGACCAGGCACCGGCCAACGCCGCAAGGCTTGCGGCGAGTTCATCGGCTTGGGTCTCCAGCAGGATCGCGAGGGACTCCCACCCGGCGGCGGCCTGCAGCATGGGTGCAGCGCCGGCGCCGGCCATGAGCCTGGAGGTGGTGATCTCCGGGGGCATGGCGTGCCAGATTGGCATGGGAATAGCAGGTAACGCGGTCATGGTTTGCTGGACTCAGTATTCAGCTCGGCGAGAAGACGAACGTATTAGGACAGAACGCTGGCGTTGGCACCGTCGACCGCAGAGTAAATGCCCGCGATCTCGACCACCGCCGCCCCGGCACGCGAAAGCTCCTCCTGAGCAAACGCGTTGACCGTGAGCGCCTGGACGCCCTCGGTAGCGAACGCCATCGCCGCCTGCATCGAAACCTCGTCCGTACCTGCTGGAACGAGTGCGGTGACCTCGGCAGTTGCGGTGGTCCCACCCGCCAGGCCGCGAACACCGTTGGCGATCACCTGCCCACCGATCCCGACGGTTGCGGGGTTGTGCGACATCGGTTCCATTGACACCTAACTCCTGTTCACATCGGGGACACACGGGATCGACGACGATTTCGGGGCATTGGTGGCAATGTGAATTACCATGATGTGATCCCCCGATAGATTTGCCAGCCCGTGGTCGCTAACGTTGCTGTATTTCTCTCATGAATGCTACCGGGCATCTGGAGGTGCTGCTGACACCTCTTCTTCCGGTGGATCGACATAGGCGGCCTGAATGACCTCCTTGCCGTCCGGCGATACGAGAAACGCCTGGCCAGGAGGTCGCCGCTTGAGCTTGATCTCGCTCGACGGAAACTCGGTCTTTTCTCCGGAAAGGAACAGCGTGGGAGTACCAGCGCCGTACGCGGCCCCGACGAACTTGTCCATGGTGGCCCGGTGGGCCTGGCTCATCTGACAGGTCACCACGATGTGCAACCCGATGTCGGCGGCCGCAGGAAGAAGCGGTGCCAGCGGTGCCATTGGCGGCACCACCCCACTCGCGGCGACGATCATGTGCCAGTCGTCCACCAGGAGCACCACGTCGGGACCGGTCCACCAGGAGCGGGCCCGCAACTGCGACGTCGTCAGGTCCGGCGGGGGCAGGCGCTTCTGCAGGTTGGCGGCCAGCGCCTTGATGGACTCCTCCAGGGTGGAGTTGTTCCGGTTGAACGCGCCGGCGTCGAGCAGATGACTCTGCGGCACCGCGTCCAGCAGGCCTGAGCGATAGTCGGCCAGCATGAACCGCACCTGCGATGGACTGTTGCGGGCGCAGATCGCCGACGCGACGGCGTGCGCGATGGTGGTCTTGCCCGACTTCGGCGCCCCGAAGATCAGCAGGTGCGGGGACGTGTACATCGGACTGACCGCCACCGACAGGTCGGACTCGCGTATGCCGATCGGAACGCTCCACCGGGTGCGGTAGTCAGATTCCGGTCCCGGCGGGTGCGGATCGAGTTCTCCAAGGTGGATCCGCTCCGGCAGCACCCTCACCTGAGGCGCCCGCTCGGTGTGTAGGGACGCAATGTGCTGCACCGCCGACGTGATCGCGGGCACCAGATCGTGCGCGCTGTGCACGCCGTCGAGCCGGGGCACGCCGATCATCAGGTGATGCTTCTCCAGCGACACGGCCCGGCCCGGCCGGTTCACCGGGATCTCGCGGGTGATGCGGTCGATCTGCGTCTCGTTGACGTCACCGAGCCGGAACTCCACCTTGGTCCCGAGGTAGTCACGCACGCGCGCCTTCAGTTCGGTCCAGCGCGGCGTCGAGATGACGACGTGCACACCGAACGACAGGCCCTGCCCGGCAAGGTCCTGCACCACGGGTTCCAGGTCGGGGAACTCGGCGACGAACGCAGGCCAGCCGTCGATCACCAGGAACACGTCACCGAACGGGTCGGCCGACGCCGGGTGGTTCGGGTCCTCCCGGAGCGCCCGGTAGGCGGCAACGGAGCCGACCCGGTACTCCTTGAACATCGCCTCACGTTGGCGCAGCACGGCTTTCATCTCGGCGACGACCCGGTTCACCCGGTCGGGTTCGGACCGGGTGGCCACACCGCCGACATGCGGGAGGCCCTCGAGGTACATCAGGCCGCCGCCGCCGAGATCGATGCAGTAGAACTGCACCTGGCTAGGCGTGTGCGTCGCCGCCGCCGACAGCAGCATGGTCTGCAGGAATGTCGACTTGCCGGTCTGGGGCGCACCGCCCACCGCGATGTTGCCCCCCGCGGCCGACACGTCGATACCCCACACCTCCTGCTGATGACGACGCGGCTCGTCCATGGTGCCCAGCCCGAAGCGCAGGAACTGGCGACGGTCACGGGCGACGAGTTCGTTGACCGGCAGCGGATCCGTCAACGGCGGCAACCACATCCGGTAGGCGCGCACCTCGCCCGTCGTCAACTGATCGAGGACGACCTCACGTAGCACCCGCTGGCCCGGCTCGATCGTCATGACGTCACCGCCGCGGTCTCGGCGATCGGGGCCGCGGTGAACTCACGGATCCGCATCGGACTCTGGGCGACGTGGCGGGGTGCGGAGTCGCCGGCGTCGGGCTCCGCCGCAGTGGGCACGTAGGGAACGCCGGTGTACACACTCTTGAACTTCACCGGGTCCTCCATGCCGGCCCGCAGGAAGCCGACACCGCTCTCCTCGTTGGTGATGTACTGCGCTTCCGGCGTGCCGATGACGGCCTTGGATTCGGCAGAGCTGGTGGTGCGCAACGCCAGCCGGTACGTCAGGTTCGGCTCGAGTTTGTCGATGCGCACGCCGCCGGTGTTCAGCGACTGGGTCGCCAGCAGCAGATGCACGCGCAGCGAGCGCCCGACGCGGCAGATGCGATCGAAGAGGGCGATGAAGTCGGGGTGGCTCTGCAGCAGTTCGGCGAACTCGTCGACCACCACGAAAAGGGTCGGCAGCGGGGGCAGCTCGGCGCCGCGCTCACGATGCTTCTCGTACTCGGCCACGCCGGACAGCGCACCTGCCGCGCCGACCTGGATACCCGCCTGCCGCAGGATCGACTGGCGCCGGTCCAACTCGCCGGTGAGTACCTCGCCCATGCGGCTGACCAGTTCTGCCTCCTCCTCCATGTTCGTCACGACCGCGGCGGTGTGGGGCAACTTCTCCATGCCCAGGAAGGTCGAACCGCCCTTGAAGTCGGTCAGCAGCAGGTTGACCTGGTCGGGGTGGTGGGTGGCGGCCAGTGAAAGGATCAGTGTACGAAGGAATTCGGACTTGCCCGAACCCGTCGTCCCGATGAGCATCCCGTGCGGGCCCGCACCGAACTCGGCGCCCTCCTTGATGTCGAGGTGCATGATGTCGCCGGTCTTGAGTTCGTGGCCGAAGGGGATCTTCAGCCGGTCGCGGTCGGTGTCGGTGTACATCCGCCACCGGTTCGGCGTGACCTCTTCGAGGGTCTGGGCACCAACCAGCTGATGCCACTCGGTCGCGACCTTCTTCTGCACCCTGGTGCTTCTGTCGATGATGGTGCCGGTGATCGACCAGCCCGCGAGCTTGCGCGCGACGCGGCCGGCCTGTTGCGGCGACATCCGGTCCGAGGCGCTGGTCACCAGGCGGAAGGTCTGGTTCGGCAGGCGATCGTCGGCCTTCCCGTCCTCGTCCACCCGGATCCGATACGCCGAACCGCGATGGTTGCCAAGGGTGATCACGGTGACGCCCGCCCGGCCATCGACCGGAAAACCGGCCTTGCCGCCGGTCAGGTCGACCACCACGACGTACGGCCCGCGGGGCGCGGAGTCTGCCGTGTGTGGGCCACGGGCGGTCAGGTCGGACAGGCCGTCTGGGCGGGTGAACACCATGCGCGTCGGGCCCGCCGGGTCGGTGTCGCTCTGGTGCTGCACGTGCGGGAGCCACTTCAGCCACGCCCAGTCCGGACCCTCCGGATCGTCGGTGAGCACCCGCAGCTGAAGCAGGTCCGGCGGATGGAACACCGCGAGATGACAGATCATCGCCGTGAGCAGGGCCGCCGCACCCGACTGGTCACCACCGATGGCGATCGTCGGAAACGTCCGCAGCTGAATGAGTTTCGGACAGTCGTGGATCAGGCCGTGGGTGCGCAGGAACTTCGTCACCCACATGTGGCTGACTGGCTCGAGGTGCGGCTGCGGTGCGGCCTGCGGCCCCGCGAGCTCACCACCGACCGACGGTTTGAGCAGCCGGTCGACGGCGGGTTCGGAACCGACCCCGATGCGCGTCGCGGCGTAGAAGTCGGCGTTGGCCTGCCGCGACCACTGACGGTTGGTACCGATGATCGACAGCAGATCGTCGGGATGCGGTGCGTGATAGTTGAAGAACGTCACCTGTGCCGCGGCCGACGACGTCACCCGGGTCCGCAGCCCCGCCAGATACCGCAGGTATTCCTTGCGGTCTGCGTTGATCTCGGGCACCTTCTTCCCGCCGGGCCCACCGCCGGCCATGAACCCGACGGTGGCCATCACCATCATCAGCGGCATCATCAGCATGTACGGCGACAGCTGGCGCACGCCGGTGAAGATCATGATCGCGATCATTCCGAGCATGCAGCCGCCCATCACCCACGGCATCGCCTTCTGCACGCCCGACGGGGGAATCTCGATACCGAGGTCATCTGGCGGCGTCACGTTGATCTCACCGGGGGTGAGGCGCGGCCCACGCTTGATGGTCGGCGTGAACTTCTTCGTGGTCATCAACCACCTCCGGGTTTCGCCGCGGGCGGGGCGCCGCCGCCCGGTGTGCTGCCTTCGATCGGACGTGGATCGGGGTCTGCCGGCAAGGTGTCGTGCTCCAGCAGCGCAGCCTGTTTGGACAGCACCGGCCCATCCATCAACAGGCTCACCGCCTGCCAGGGCGCCGTCAGGGGACCGGACAGCCCAAGGTCGCGGGCCGTGTCATCGTTCGGGATCCCGTACCGCACGCCCTGCGGATCGATGTAGTAGAGGCTCTCGCCGTAGCGCGGGTCGGGTGACTGCAGCCTGATGAACTGGCCGCCATCGATGTACACCGTCGCGTCGCCGCCAATCTGGTCAATCCCGGTGTTCATCGCCGACACCGGGATCGGCATGCGACGTCCGGCGATCACGGTGGTCTTGGGCGCCTGGGCACCCGCCTCACGCTGCCACGCCCAGCACAGCGTCGGCGTTTCCTCGCGCAGCAACATCGTCAACGGCTGGTCCGGCAGTGGCGACACGTACACCAGCTCGCGGATGTCGGCGACGACACTGGCCTCCTCCGCAGGCGGCGAGATCAACCCGTAGGAGTTGGTCGCACGCAACGCTGCCGCGGTGGTTCCGTTGACCTTGGCCACCCCGTCGGCCAGCACTACGTACTGCTGCTCCCTCGAGTCGGTGACGGTCTGGAACACCGATCCGATCACCAGGTTCGCCGGCAGGCCAACGGTGTTCGGCGCACCCGCGGCCGGTACCTGGGGCAACTGCCACGGCCCCATGTTGGGCAGCCCGTTGAACAGTCCCTCGGAGATGGGTGTGGCCTTCGCCGTCACCGGGATCCCGACCGCCGAGGTGACGGCGCGATCGGCCAGGTCGATCGCGTGCCGCCCGTCCTCGGTGATCAGCCAGTCGTCGCCCTCATAGGTGACGAGCATGCCTTCGTTGGAACTCATCGGTCCCGCGGATGCGTCGGTGACCAACGGCAGCACCACCACCGAGGACTCCACCGCCGGCGCAACGCTCTCCGCCTTGGTGACCGTGTCGCACAGCGTCCACATCGATTCAGCGACCGGCGAGACGGGAGTTGCGTAGGGGGCACCCGGGATGCCGACGGGCTGACCCTTCGACATCCGGTTGAGCTCTTCGGACTTCACCGCCGACGGGGTGCCCGGATTCCCGAGCACCAGTCGTGCCGACGTCAGGTTGTACACCGGGCGCAGCTGATCGGTGCCGGGCATCACGATGTAGAGCTGATTGGTGGTGCGATCCACCAGGAGGCTATCCCCGCCGCGCTTGCCCAGCGGCTTGAAGTACGCCAGAAGCCCCGCACCCAGACAGATGAGCACGGCAAGCACGATCCCGAGCGTCACTGCGCGGCTGTAGAACTGGAGGGGATCGTCGAACATACGGGTATCGCGGCGCACGATGGCGTGCTCGACCCGGCGCAGTAGGAACCGCCAGCCGCTGACCTGCACCTTGGTGGTGAGCCGGAAGCCTGCCATCGCCTAGCCGCCCATGTTCAATCTGGCGTGCACGGCGTCGATGGCCGCCCCCATGTCTTCGTCGGTGATCGTGCTGAGTTCCTCGACCCCCAGGGCCTCGAAGTCCAGCGAACGTGCCAGCCGCATGTCGCGTCGCTGTTCAGCGTCCTCCACCAATTGCCTTGAGTACCGGCCATTTCCGGCGATGTCGAGCGCGGGCTTGCCGCCGACTGAACGTTCGCGAAGCAGATCCGCGGCCTTGAGCACCTGACTGGCCGCTGATTCGCTGAGCGTCGAGTCATTGCCCTTGGCGATGACCTTCGCGATCTCGACGATCTCCTGCGAGGAGTACGAATCGAACTCGATACGGGTCGCAAAGCGGGACCGCAGACCGTCGTTGGACTCCAGCAGCCGGTCGATGTCGGCGCTGTAGCCCGCGATGATGACCACCAACCGGTCGCGGTCGTTCTCCATCCGCGCCAGTAGCGTGTCGAGTGCCTCGGCCCCGAACTGGTCCCCACTGCCCGCCTTGGAATCCTGCACCAGCGAGTAGGCCTCGTCGATGAACAGCACCCCACCGAGCGCCCGGTCGATCGTCTTGCTGGTCTTGACCGCGGTGTGCCCCAGGTACTCACCGACGAAGTCCTTGCGCGAGGTCTCGACCAACTTCGGCTCGGCGATCACGCCGAGGCCGGCGAGGATGTTGGTGACCACACGGGCGATGGTCGTCTTCCCGGTTCCCGGCGGTCCGGTGAAGATCATGTGCTTGGACTGCTGGTTGACCTTCATCCCGCGTGCCGCACGTACCTTCGCCATCTGCGTTGCCGCACGATATCTCTCGATTTGGTCCTTGACGAGACTCAGCCCGATCTGACGGTCGAGTTCGGCCTGGGCCTCGGCCAGCAACTTCTCCCGCCCGGACTCGTCGGCCACCACGCTCGCCGGGTCCCAGGGGTCGCTGCGCGAGGCGATCTTCTCGGCCGTCGTGGTCGTCAGCCGGTAGGCCGGATCCTTCAGCGCGGCAGCGACCTTCGGTTCGGGGTGGGTGGCCTGCAACCACTCCAACAATGCGCTCGCCGACGCCTCGTTGCCCTGGCTGCGCCGCGTCATCGCCAGGTACCAGGCGATCGCCGTCGCGCAGGCCTCGCCTGCGGGTGCCGAATTCGATTCGGTGAGGCGGCGTTCGGCCTCGCTGAAGAGTGCCAGGTTCGCGGCCGCGACACCGTGCGCGACCCCGGCGGCAGCACCGAGGAACTTGTCGGGCCAGTTGCCCGCACCGCGCACCTCGTCGATGACGTCCGTCCAGCGCTCGGCGGCAGCGTAGATGACGGCCTTGACCCAGGCGATCAAGTGTTCGGCGCCGGCGGACGGGGCCTCCTCGAGGGCCTCCATCGCGTCGGCGTAGTTGCCCTGGGCGGCCTCGCTGACAGCGAAGCCCATGGTGATCGCCAGCGGCGAGTTCACCGGGTAGGTGATGTCACCGAACTGGCCGCCGATGGGGACGCGGGCGTTCACGCTGTTCATGGAGATCTCTGCGGCGCCGGCCAGCTTGCCGAAGTGGTTGCGCGAGTACCACGCCCGGAACTGGGTCACCCGGTCGAGGTCGCCGCAGCGGATGCGACCGACCCACCCGTCGCAGGCGGTCTCGTCGATCGTCGTGATCTCCGTGAACAATTCCAATGAGCGCGCGGGAGAACTCGGCAGCATGCCGACCGCACTTCCGAAGAGTCCGGCCAGTTGGTCAGTCATGGTCACCTGTGTACCTCGTAGCAAACAGCGACGCCCGTGCCGCCTCCGCCTCTTCCGGCGACGGCAGGTCCAGATCCCGGCTGAGGAAGTCGCGCGTCGCCACGTCGTCATGTCCCTGCTGGCGCATGCCCTCCAGCATGAATGCGTATTGCGCGGACCTGGCGTCCTGGGTCGCCAGGCGGGCGATCACGAGGACCTCGTCGGCCAGACCGGTCTCGGTCAACGCGGCGGCCTCCGGTGACAGGTCGACGCGGCTCACCCGCCCGTCCATGTACGTGGTCACGGTGACGGTCCCTGCCGGGTTGGTCACGGTGAACTGGGGTACCGGGAGATCCTGGACGTCCTCCTCGGCGACGTAATCACCGAGGGCGTCCAACCCGGACGCCGCGCCGTCGTCGGGCGCAGAGAAGTCGAGCGCCGCCAACGCGTCGTCGTCGTCCTCGCCGTCGGGGTGGTGAGGCGAATGGTCGTCCACCGGGAACTCGCCTTTCTCAGTCCGCGTAGAAGGTGTCGGCATCGGGTACGTCGAACCACCGCCCTGACGGGAGGAACTCCACGAGTCCGTCGAGCGCACGCTGCAGATTCTGCGTAGATCCCGGCAGGAAGCTGCCAAACAGTTCGCCGTTGACCCGCCGGGGAATCGACACGATCCGACCCTGCTGGGCGTCGAGAACCCCCGCAGCCACGTCGGTCTGGGTGAAGGTGCCGCCCGGATGCCGCTCGTTGGCGGTGATCTCCACCCAGCCGTGCGGGTTGGCGATGGACTCGGCGTAGACCCTGGCCGACGGCGGATCGATACCGAACTGCGCGAGCTCGTTGGCCGTCGCAGCATCGGCGAGCCTGCTTGCCACACCGGTCAGCGGTTCGACGTCGGCCGGCGTCGCAGCCCCCAGCACTACCGTCACCATCCCCGCAAGGCCAACCTGAGGCGCCACCCGCTGGAGTACCAGCATGTCGCCGTCGCGGGCGGCGACGACGTGGCGATCGCCCTTGCGGCACACCGTGAATCGCACCATCTTGCCGCCGACGTCGCGCCGCCACCAACGACCCTCGATGGTCCGATCGGCACGGCTGAGGGTGTCGAGCATCGCCGCGACCTCGGGGTGCGGCTCGCCGAACACGTCCAACACCCCCTGGGCGATGAGGTCACGCGTCACCTGCTCCCACACGACGTCGCGCAGTTCGACGTGCGGGATGTTCTGCCGGATGCCCAGGGCCGTCGGAAAGTCCATCAGGTTCAGCTTGTCGGCGATGACGAGCAGCCCGTCGATGGTCACCTCGACGCCGACGACGTCGTCGGTGTGCGAGGTGTGTCCGTGCGCGTTGGTCATCGTCACACCACGTGCACCTGGCCGCCGAGCCGACTCCCGGCCTGCCCGTCGGCGTCGTCGTAGCGGCTGGCGGCGACGGTCAGGTCGGCGCCCAGCGAGGCGGACACGTTCCCGATGACGACGGCGGACTGATGGCGTGAGTTCGCGGCCGCCTCGATGGCATGGGCGGTCGCGTCGGCGATGACGCCGTGGCTGATCCGAACCGACGTGTCGACACCGCCCGTCACCTCGGTGGCCGAGCGGATCTCGGCAGCCGCCTGGCCCTGCTTGGCTGCCAATTCGCGCAGCTGTGCCGTCGTGACCTGCAGATCGCCTGACATGTGGAAACCCCTCGTCCTCATCTTGCTACCGTCCTGCCGCCGACGGCGACCCGATCTGCCCATCCCGATCAACGGTAACCGTGACCGGGATGGTCGTTCGCCGTGGATCGACGTCGACCTCCAGATGGATGGGCGCCCGCCCACCGTCGCCGGATCCGTGAGCCGCGCCGGCCTGGTCGACGTCGGGTATGCCGTCGCCGTCCTCCGTGACCTGAGCTTCCTGTGCCATGGTCCTGGCGTGATCGCCCATCGCCTTCTGCACCGCGGACCTGACCAGGTCGGCGATCAGCGTCGCGCTCATCCCCGCGCCGGCAGCGGTCGGGAGTGGATTCGCCGCTGCGGGCGGTGGATTCAACGGCGGAGGCGCGATACTCGGGCCGGCGCCGCCGGATGAACCCCACGACGGCGGCGGTAGGCCACCGGCCGGCGCACCGGGCAGATCGATCGAGGGCAGCGCGGGCACTTGGGGCGACGGGGCGGCGCGGGACCCGCCAGAACCCCCGCCTCCGCCAGCGCCCGAACTCGCCCCTCGCGAGGCGGTCTGATCGCCCCCGGGGGGAAGGGGTGGCGGCGGAGCGTCTGGGCCGGTACTGGTCAGGCCGGTGCCCTCCGCCAGTGAGTCGTACTCGGCGTCGTACTCGGCCGCGAACCGAACGATTTCTGCGGCATTGTCGTTGACCTGCTGAGCAAGTTCGGTGAGCTGGACGGTGCACACGGCGAGTGCCTTTGTCACCGCGGCGATCTCCATCGTCATGGCCGTCGCCGTCCCCACGCACGGGGTCGCGGCGACCAGCATCGTCACCAGACCGACGTCGGCCAGCCAGTCACTCTGACCGTCCAGCGTGTTCCGCGTTGCGACGATCTGACCGGCCTCGCGGGCCAGGACGGCGTTCATTGCGCGGTCGGCGCCGGACATCGCCTCGGTCCTGACCACCTGCCGCGAGTTCGCATCGGAGTAGGCCTGCGCACCGCTGCCGGCCCAGCTGCCGTCGGGGTACGCCGCGGTCAGGGTGGAGCCGGCGCCGGTGAATCGGGCTGCTCCCTCGCCGAAACGCCGGCCATCCTCCGGATCGCCGAAGCCGGTGGTCAGCTTCATTGCGGCGATGCCGGCCTGGCCACCCAGCAGGATCGGCGTCCTGGCCGCCTTCACCAGGCGAGCCACGGCCGGGTTCTTCAGAAAACGCAGTGTGTCGTCGCCGTACCCGGACAGCGTGCGGCCCAACGTGGCGAGGTCACGCAGCCTGCCTCCCGAGGAGAACCGTTCGAACAGGTGACCCAGCCCTACGAGGCCGGCTCCGAGTTTGTCGGCATTGCCGATCAGGCTCTTCGTGACTTTGCCAAGCTCCCAGAAGGCCGCGCCGACGTCCCTGATGTCCCCGACCAGACTCATTCACCCGTTCCCCTTCGCCGGATGCGAGGTTACCAGCGCATCTCGACCCCCTCAGGCACCAAATTGGCCACGCCCCGGCCGCGGTCGACACCGGCAGGAGTATCGAACCACGTGGCAATTCAGCATGAGACGGGGCGCAGCCACCCGCCATTCCGCCATCCGGCCGGCACAGCCGGGGAGCCGACCGCGCATCCGATTCGTGTTTGCTGAAGCGGCGCGTGGCGACCGCTGGGTGAACACGCCTCGACGTTCGCGTCGCGACGTGGTTGATACTTGGGTAGGAGGCCGACAGTCGCGTCGTCTGAACTTCGAAAGGAGCCCTGGTGCCGTGAGCGACCGCGACGATGCCCTGCGCAGAGAACTCGGTTGGACCGGACCCGAGGAGTCCGACTTCGAACCGCCGTCCGACGAACCGCCGGTTGCGCCGGCCGACGCATACGACCGGACGCCGCAACCCCCCCGGGAACCCGAGCGGCCTGCCGAGTCGGCCCAACCGCCGCCGCGGTATGGACCGCCTCCCGGGCCGGCACGCGACCCGGGGCCACCCCGCCACCCCCGCCACCCAGGGCCGCCCCGCGAGGGACAGTTCCCGGCGCCGCTCCGCCCCGACGACCAGTGGTTTCCGCAGCCCTCCACCGCCACGTCCGCCGTACGGGCCGCCCAACCAGGGCCACCCGCCGAGCCCGCAATGGCAGGGCCAGGGTCAGCCCTACGGTCCAGACGCTCGCGTCGCCGGTCCCCCGCCCACGGGTTCCTACGCGGACCGGATCCGGGCCGACGATCTCGTGCCGAGCAAGCGGACGCCACCTGCCCGGGGCTGGCGGCGTGCGGTGTTCCAGATGACCTTCGGCCTCGTCAATCTCGGCCCTTCCCCGGAAGAGGTGCGCGACGCCGAACTCGAGGCACGCATCCGTGGGGTCCTGCGTGGTCACTTCAAGATCGGCGTGATGGGCAAGGGCGGTGTCGGCAAGACGACGGTATCGGCCAGCCTCGGCTCGGTATTCGCCGAGCTGCGACAGGACGACCGCGTGGTCGCCATCGACGCCGACACCGCTTTCGGCAAGCTGGGCAGCCGGGTGGACCCGAGGGCTATGGGCTCGTACTGGGAACTGGCCTCCGACCAACACCTCGAGACGTTCGCCGACGTCCGCAGCCGGGTCGGCAACAACGCCGCCGGACTGTTCGTTCTTGCCGGCGAGGGCAGTCCCGCCCGACGTCGCGTCCTGGATCCCGCGATCTACCGGGAGGCCACCGCACGCCTGGACCGATACTTCACCATCTCCATCGTGGACTGCAGTTCGACGATGGACACCCCGGTCACCCAGGAGGTGCTGCGGGATCTGGACGCGCTGGTCGTGGTGTCCTCGCCGTGGGTGGACGGCGCGGCGGCCGCCGGCCAGACGATGGACTGGCTGGCCAACCGCGGCCTGAACAGCCTGCTGCAGCGCACGGTCGTCGTACTCAACGATTCCGACGGGCACGCCGACAAGCGGACCCGGGCGATCCTGGCTCAGCAGTTCGCGGGTCAGGGGCAGGCGGTCGTGGAGGTTCCGTTCGACGGCCATCTGCGTCCGGGCGGGGTGATCGAGAGAACCGCCGAGATGTCGCCCGCAACCCGGCGCAGGTTCATCGAGATCGCTGCGATACTCGCGCAACACTTCCCCACCACGGACGACCGTTCGCGTAGCCGCGACCGCTTCTAGCGCTCAGCGCCAGTCGATCTGCTCTACCAATGACTCGATCCTTTCGGCGGACGAGGCGGGCACCGGCTGCCCCGATTCCGCGGCGACGATCGCGTCCTCGGTGACGCCGGCGGCCTGCGCAGTCTCCTCGATGGTGAGACTCGCGCGCCGGCGGGCCACGTAGAGCCGTTGACCGAGCGTGGCGGTGGGTGCCGTCGCTCCCAGTGCGGTGAGTTCGTCGATCTGGCGCCGCACCGTGCTCAACGCCCTCAGAAGCGGCGGCGTCACACGGCCGATGCGGGCCGCTCTGGCGGCGACGGCTTCGAGTTGGCGCAGGTCGGCAAGGATTGCCGTCACGCGCTCAGTGAAGTTGGGGTCACTGGTCGGCGGAAGCGCCTCGATCGTGGCGCCCAGGCTGTGCACCGCCGTGTCCACGGCCTGGGCGATGAGAGACGCCTCGTCGCCCCCGGACCGCGGGCCTGGTTGCGGATCCGTCGGGGCCGCACCCTCCTGCCGCAACCTGGCGATTGCGCCGGGCGGCCACCGCAGGACCTCCTCGAGCTTGGCGCGCGTCTTCTCCCTCGGCCAGCTGCGACCCTTCTCGAACGCGATCAGGGCGCCCGCGTTGATGATGCCGTCGGCCGCCAGGCTGCGCTGGCTGATGTCGAGTTCCCGGCGACGCGCAGCAGCTGCGGCGCCCGCCCGCACCATGCCTGGATCCACGTCCCCGACGTCGGCGTCGACGTGAGGTTCGACGGGGACCAAGGAAACGCCCTTCTCGTACGGCTCATTCGGTTCATGTGGCAGCCGTTCCGCTGCACCGCTACGTGTGGACATCAGGATAACGGCGCCACCGGCCGAAGAGAACCGTTGCGAGAAGCCGGTTACAACCGTGTCATTGCTATGCTTAAGCATCCACTGTGGCCGCTCCAGCGAGGCAAGAACACGCCTTAATACCTCTTGAAATGCCGATATGCGCCGCAGAAGCCGGGCCTGCCGTCCGATTGACTTAACCGTTGCATTGCTACGGTTAATGCTATACATTCGCCTCAGCGCGCTCGCGAGGTCGGGCGCATGACGAGGGAGCACACAGATGAAGGCAGTGGGACTGGATGGACTTCCCATCGGAGACTGCACGCGCAATCCCGAACGGTGGACGACGGTGGCCGACGAGCAGGCCAAGACGATCTGCCGTTCGTGCCCCCGCAGGTGGGCCTGCGCGCGAGAGGCGGTCGAACTGCCCCGCGCTGAGGGCCTGTGGGCGGGCATCGTGATCCCCGAAGGCGGCAGGGGCCGGACCTTCGCGCTTCGACAGTTGCGGTCGCTCGCCGAACGGCACGGCTACCCGGTGCGGGCGCGCAGGATCTTCCTGGAGTCCGCATAGCCACGGGCCTCGCTGCCGAATCGAGGGGACGGCAGCGTGGCACCGCCGGGCATTACGGGAGGGGCAGGCAGGCCCGGAATACTCCGGCCCACCCCGCCGTTGACCGGTTCGACGGTGCCGGACATGCCCCGGGTACCACACCAGAAAAGTCGCTTCGAGCGACCACTTGCCGAGAGGCGCCATGACGGCACCGTCCCAGAGCCGCCGACGCATACACGTCGGCGGCTCTCCTCGTTGATGCCCGCTGGGGATGGATGCCGTGGATTCCCGCGGCCTGTCGGTTGCCCGTTCTAGCTTGGCCACATGACGTACTGGATCAACACCGTGAGCCGAGGGCACGTACGGCGTGGCGTCGCCGGTGGTTTCACGCAGGCCAACCATGGCAAGCCACATGCGCTACGCCGTATGGCGAAGGACGACTGGATCGTCTTCTACTCACCGAAGACCGACTACCCCGACGGTGACCCGCTGCAGGCGTTCACCGCCATCGGCCAGGTGACCGACGACGAGGTCTACCAGGCCGATCTCGACCCAGAGTTCCAGCCGTGGCGGCGCACCGTGTCATTCCTGCCGTGCGAGGAGACGCCGATCCGTCCTCTCCTCGACGACCTGGACTTCGTCGAGGACAAGGCCCGGTGGGGCTACCGCTTCCGGTTCGGCGTGTTCCAGATCGACCAGCATGACTTCGACCTCATTCGGTCCGCGATGACGATGTGACGTGACCAGCGCGGGGCTACTCTGGTTCTGGTGAGCAACACCGAACCCTCTCCTCACGAACTTCCCTGCGGTGCTTCACCATTCGCCGGTGTCCTGCACCCCAGAGACGTCCCGCTCGGCGGCCCGCGCGCCATTCGGGTGCGACGGACGCTGCCGCAGCGGGAACGCTCGATGGTGGGTGCGTGGTGCTTTGCCGACCACTACGGCCCCCACGACGTCGGCCGGGGCACGGGGATGGACGTACCCCCACACCCGCACACCGGGCTTCAAACGGTGAGCTGGCTGTTCAGCGGAGAGATCGAACACCGAGACAGTGCGGGCGTGCACGCCATGGTGCGTCCCGGCGAACTCAACCTCATGACCGCCGGGGCCGGTATCTGCCATTCGGAGGTGTCGACGACTGCCGCCAGCATCCTGCACGGGGCGCAGCTGTGGGTGGCCCTGCCTGAATCCGATCGGGACACCGGCCGCGACTTCGCCCACTACGTGCCCGCCCCCCGCGACGTGGACTCCGCGCAGGTCCGGGTGTTCCTGGGTGAGCTGGCAGGGGACCGCTCCCCCGTCCCCACCAACACGGCGCTTCTCGGTGCGCAGATCGACCTCGCCCCGGGCGCCTCGGTCACCTTCGACGTCGACCGGGGCTTCGAACACGGCGTGCTCCTCGATCAAGGTGACCTGGACGCCGGCGGCACCACCCTGGCCGTCGGCGACCTCTGGTACCAATCGCCCGGGTGCGACCAGGTGGTGCTCACCAACACCAGTCGGCAGCCGGGGCGCGCGCTGCTGCTCGGCGGCCCGCCGTTCCCAGAAGAGTTGGTGATGTGGTGGAACTTCGTCGGCCGCAGTCACGACGAGATCGTGCGCTTCAGGGACCAGTGGCAGCATCATGACGAGCGCTTCGGCGAGGTCACCGGTTACCCCGGCGCCCGCCTGCCCGCACCGCCACTTCCCAACGGACGGTTGCGGCCCCGCCCGAACAGCGTTGATTCACCGTCGCCGTAGCCGGCCACGGGTGGGGTCGGGCGGTTCTGCGCCGCGACGTCAGCCCAGGTACTGCGCGGTC
This sequence comes from uncultured Actinomycetota bacterium, assembly GCA_963798245.1. Taxonomy (GTDB): domain Bacteria; phylum Actinomycetota; class Actinomycetes; order Mycobacteriales; family Mycobacteriaceae; genus Mycobacterium. The sequence continues at coordinate 162,776 of CAWCSO010000015.1, read as the reverse complement.
GTACCACCGAGCGGCATGTCCGGCATGCCGAGCTTTCGATGGTCCCAGCTGCGCAGCCGGGTGGGTTTCACGCGAACGGCGATCCGGTTGTTCATCATCTGGTCGACGAAGGGTTTCATCTCGTCGGTGTACGGACCGGTGTAACGCTGCCACACGCTGATTCCCACGCGCAGAAGCACATCCGGATCATTGTCGACGATCTCGGCCCGGCCCTCGATCGACACGCCGCGCAATGTGCCGTACGTCTGCCCGTCCTCGATCAGCACGGTGATCGTCGGGTCGCGGCGCACGTTGACGGCCTTCTGCGACTTGGCCTTGGTCTCGAACCAGATCTCACCGTCCAGAACCGCGTACCACATCGCCACCAGATGCGGCTGCCCACTGGGCATCACCGTCGCCATCGTCGCCGTGCGGCTGTGGTCGATGAATTCGGCGATCTCGTCATCACTCATGACGATCTTCGAGCGCTCGTTCCTACCCATGCCCGCGATCCTCTCAGGACTCCACCGCGCGGACGGTCACCGGGATGCCGTTGAGGGCACCGTTGCCCGACGGTTCATCGATGAAGTCCGGCGGCGACAGCACGTTGGTGTTCACCCCCGGCGACCCGTTGGCCACCGACATCCTGGTCCCGGCCTTGCCGTGGCCCCACCCGTGTGGCATCGACACGACACCCTGCTTGATCGCATCGGTGACCTCGACCGGCACTTCGATGACGCCGCCCGTCGACGCGACGGAAGCGACGTCACCACTGGACAACCCGCGCCGGTCGGCGTCGGCTTGGTGCATGAGCAGCGTGCACCGGTCGCGGCCCTTCATCAGGGGGGCCACGTTGTGCAGCCACGAGTTGTTCGACCGCAGATGGCGGCGGCTGACCAGCACCAGTTCGTCGGGCTCGCGGCGCAGGCGGCCGGCCAGCCGAGGCAGATCGTCGAGCAGGTACTGCGGCGCGAGGCGAATCTTCCCGTCGGCGGTGCCGAGCACCTCGGGAACCCTGGGCACCATGGGCCCGAAGTTGATTCCGTCGGGGTGCGCCTTGAGCCTCTCCAGCGTCAATCCGTCGGGGTCCTGGCCGTACCGGTCGCCGAACGGTCCCGTCCGCAAGGTCAGGTCGAGGACGCGCTCGGGCCCGCCGTGGTCGTAGTGCCGCCGCACGTCGGCGCCGTCCATGCCCTGGGTGAAGCACAGGTAGTCGAAGAATCCGTCGTCGATGGCGGCGACGTCGACGTCCTCCGCGGGCGTGCCGGTGCACAGCCCGGTCAGGCGGATCAGGATCTCCCACTCGTCGGGCGCGTCGGGATCGGGTTTGGCGAAGACCGGCGGGGAGTAGTTGGCCACGCTGTTGATGGCGAAGTTCAGGATGAGGTCGTCGTGGTGCGGCTGCTCCAGGGGCGAGGCGCCCGGCAGGATGACGTCGGCGTGGCGGGTGGTCTCGTTGAGCCAGAGGTCGACCGCGATCATCGCCTCCAGGCCGGGCAGCACCTCGTCGAGCTTGTGTCCGGCCGGGGTCGAGAGCACCGGGTTGCCCGCCACGGTGATGAGCGCCTTGACCTGCCCCTCCCCCGGCGTCGCGATCTCTTCGGCCATGCACGACACCGGGACCTGGCCGAGCACTTCCTTGGCGCCGCGTACGCGGGTGCGGTACCGGCCGAAGTCAGGTGCGCCGTCCTCGAGCCCGGGGATCGGCTGGACGGTGACCGACCAGGCGGCAGGCCTCGGGAACATGCTCCCGCCGGGGGTGTCGAAGTGGCCGGTGAGGATGTTGACGACGTCGACGAGCCAGCTGGCGAGGCTCCCGAATTCCTGGTTACACGTGCCGATCCGGCCGTAGACCACCGCGCGCGGGGTGCCCGCGAGTTGCCGGGCCAGACCGCGGATACGGCCGGCGTCGATGCCCGTCACGTCGGCGACCCGCTCGGGTGACCAGTCGGCGACGGCGGCCCGCACCGCGTCGACACCGTCGAGGTACGGCTCGACCGTGCCGAGATCGACCAGGTCCTCGTCGAACAACGTGTGCGCGACGGCCAGGAGCAGCGCAGCATCGGTGCCCGGCGTGATGGGCAGCCACTCGTCGGCACGGTCGGCGGTGGCAGTGCGCACCGGGTCGATCACGATGACCGTGCCGCGTTTGCGGATCGCTCCGATGATGCCCATGACGTCGGGCGCGGCGAGAAGCGAGCCCTGCGACGCCGCGGGGTTGGCGCCCATCACGACCAGCAGATCGGTGCGCTCGATGTCGGGGACGGGGAAGTTCCACCAGGCGCCGTACATCAGGTGCGACGACAGGTTCTTCGGCCACTGATCGACGGTTCCCGGAGAGTAGGTGAGCGGCATGCCGGACAGTCCGAGAAGGATGCCTGCATATCGGGCGAGCGAGAACGAGTGCGCCAACGGGTTTCCGGTGTACGCGGTCACCGCGCCGATGCCGTGCTTCTCGATGATTGGCGCCAGCAGCTCCGTGCACCGCCGCAACGCCGTGTCCCAGTCGACCTCCTGCCATTGGCCGTCGACCTTGATCATGGGCCGGCGAATGCGGTCGGGGTCCTCGTGCAGCGCGCCCAGTGATGCACCCTTCGGGCAGATGTGGCCGCGGCTCCAGACGTCGTCGCGGTTGGGTCGGATACTGGCGACGTGGCCGGCGTCGACCTGAATCTCCAAGCCGCACATGGCCTCACACAGTGGACAGGTGTAGAGGTGCAACCCGTCCTCGCCGATGCCCGCCAACTCCCTGGTGGATTCGTGCGTCATCGCGCGCCTCCCTCTCCATCGTCGAGACCACGCCGCAACCATTTGTCGTGACACACTGTATCGACCAGCCACACGCATGGGGAGGCGATTCGTGGAGACCACGACGCGGCACCGCCGCCAGGGTTCGCGCCGCGACCCCTCGATCGACACGGCGGTGCTGACCGCCACCCGTGAGCTGTTGGTGACCCGCGGCTACTCGGCGACGACCATCGACCTGATCGCCACCACGGCCGGGGTGAGCCGCCCGGCGATCTATCGCAGGTGGAGTTCGAAGGCTCAGCTCGTCCACGAAGCTGCGTTTCCCGACCTCGGCCCCGAACGACCCGATGACGACTTCGCAGCCGAGGTCGCGCGACTGTGCCGCGGCGCGATTCGCATGTACGCCGATCCCGTTGTGCTGGAGGCAATTCCGGGGATATTGGTCGACCTGCGTTCGGACCGTCGAATGCGGCGGCTGCTCGGTGACCGACTCGAGGCCGCCGCGCGCAGCCGTCTCGCCGGGCAACTGGGCAGCGCCGTGGACGCCGGCGGCGCGAGATCGGGGATCGACGCCGACGCCTTGATGGACGCCATCGCCGGCGGCGCCTGGTACGCGGTGTGCGTGCGCCGGGTCAAGGACGCCGACCGAGCGGCGGGCGCCCTGGCCGAGCTACTGCTTCGCGGCGTGCTCGCCTGACCCAGGCTGATGCTCGCGGTGCTACGCCGACTTGGCCAGCAACGGCAGCAGAATCCGACGTCGCGACCTCGTCACCTCGGCGAAGTAGCGCAACGCCTCGGGCACCGACCGCGCCTCGGCGCAGGTGACGTCGTCATCAGCCAGATCGAGCGCCTCGACGACTTCCTCGGCGGCCACCAGCGCCCATTCCACGCCGGCCGCGCGGCACGCGCGGTCGACGGCCTGGACCAGTTCGCGGCACTCGGCATCGACGACGAACAGGCCGCCGAGATCGAGGACGAAGTGGCTGTCTACGAGAACGAAGCGCGTGACCCGACGTGCGACGCGGTCGAAATTGCGCTGGTGGACGGCTCCGTCGACGCTGACCACGGTGGCGAGTCGGCGGCTGTGCGCCCGGATCAGCGCGCCGTCGCACTCGTATGCGGGGTTGCCGTATCCGGCGGACATTGCGGTCATGACTGCCTCCCGTCACTGGCGCGGCATCGCGGACTCAATAGCCCTGATCGCGATCTGGTCCTCAAGCTATCGCGCGAAACTAAGGCAGCCGCCAGTCCTGTCTAATGGTCTGGTAAGAGCGCGTTTTCGCGGTCCCCCGCTTCCCGGTTCACGGCCCGCGCGATCGGGGTAATCTGTGCGCTAACCGCCACCGGACCCACGAGATCGCCAGGACATGAATCGACCCAGCAGATCGGTCGCGGCGATCGGCGCCGTGTGTGCGGCGCTGCTCATCGCAGGCTGCTCGTCCGTCACCGAGGGGCGTGCGGTATCCACGCTGTACGACCCCTTCCGGGTGGGCGGACTCCCGGCCGAGGACGGCGCCAGCGGCGTGCGCGACGACTCCCCACAGCCGACCGGAGACGTCATGGATGGTGACGGCGGAGCCGTCGACGCATTGGCGTTGTTGTCGGTCAATGACATCGCCGACTTCTGGGAGCAGAACTACTCCCAGTTTCTGGACGGCACGTTCACGCCCATCGAGAACCTGCTGTCCTACGATTCAGACGATCCGTCCAGCCCCGTCGTGTGCGGCGCCGACACCTTCGGCGAACCGAATGCCTTCTTCTGCCCCAGCCGCGAAATCATGGCGTGGGACCGCGGCGTTCTGGTGCCGATAGGCCAGGAGTTCTTCGGTGACGTCTCGGTCGCTGCCCTCATGGCGCACGAGTACGGACACGCCATCCAGCACATGGCCGGTCTGGTCGACGACGACACCCCGGTCGTCGTCAGGGAACAGCAGGCCGACTGCTTCGCGGGCACCTACATCCGCTGGGTGGCCGAGGGGCAGTCACCGAGGTTTCAGCTGAGTACCGGCGATGGCCTCAATCACGTTCTCGCCGCGGCGATCACGCTGCGTGACCCGCTAATCGGGCCCCAGGACACCGAACTGCTGCAGGACGGCCACGGCAATGCGCTCGACCGGGTCAGCGCCTTTCAGATGGGCTTCGTCTCGGGCGCTTCGGAGTGCGCCGCCATCGACCTCGACGAGGTCGAGCAGCGCCGCGGCGAGCTTCCAATGGCACTGCCCACCGATGACTACGGCGACCTACTGACCGGCGAGGTCCCCATCGACGAGGACACGGTCGACGTGGTGATGGAGGTACTCGGGGAGGTGTTCCAGCCGGCCAATCCGCCGACGCTGTCCTACGCTGCCGCCGAATGCACCGACGCGCAGCCCGTCCCGCCGACGTCGTACTGCCCGTCGACGAACACGATCTCGGTGGACCTCGACGGGCTGCAGCAGATGGGCGAGCAGGCCGACGAGTCGAACTTCGTGCTTCTCCAGGGCGACAACACCGCGTTGTCGGTCCTGACCGCGCGTTACGTGCTGGCCGTCCAGCGCGATAGGGGCGTTCCGCTGGACACGCCGGCCGCGGCGTTGCGTACCGCATGCCTCACCGGAGTGGCACAGCGCGCGATGTCCGACGCCGTCGACGTGCCCAGCGGCCGCTCACTCACGTTGACCGCCGGCGACTTCGACGAGGCCGTGGCCGGACTTCTCACCAACGGCCTCGCGGCGAGCAACGTCGACAGCCAGACGGTCCCCGCCGGATTCACCCGGATCGTTGCCTACCGGTCGGGTCTGGCCGGCGACCCCGACCTCTGCTACGCGCGGTTCGAGTAGCCCGCTTCCGGTGGGTGACCCGCTCGATTCCTGCCAGTCGACGATCAATTACTGCCACGGGAATTAGTGCCCTGAGCTGCGGCGTTTAGACCATCAGACCGGAACGAGCAGGACCACGAACCGGTTGACGGAGCACCCGAACCGCGACGCCCGCGCCACGGCCCGTGCACACCAGGAGAGGGATCGACATGTTGAAGTTCGGAATCGCCAGCGTCATCGCCAGTGGACTCACAGCTGCCCTGTTCGGCCTCGCTGCCCCGGCCCAGGCCGACGCCGTGAGCGATGTCGCAAGCGTGGTGGCCATCGTCCAGAGCGTGCCTGCCGGCATCGACCACTACGACTGGCTCGACCAGGTCGAACCGCAGGTCAACGTCCCTCGGGTCGACACCAGCGTCCACCAGAGCCGCTGACGAAGCAGGATCAGACGATGGTCAGTACCACCGGTGCCGCGATCCCGACGTCATCGAAGGCCTGTTCGATGGCGTTCAATTGGGTTGGGGTGAAGGCGAATTCGTCGGCCGTATCGACGACGGCGGCGCGTGCGTCGATGAACGTGGCAGTGGCGCTGAGCCGGTACATGGAGTGATAGAACACCCTCGCCCAGGTGTCCTGCGAGATGTCGGCGGTAGCGGGATCCGTCATCATCAGGTAGGCCGCGTGGCTGAAGATGGTGCTGTTGATGTGTTCGCCGGAGTCGTCCTCCGTTCCCGTGTAGCGGGTGGCGTAGTTGTCCCGGTACGGGCCGTAACTGGTGGAGATCGACGTCGGATTGGCCAGATTGCGTAGCGCGCCGCCGGGATACTGGGAATCCTCGCCGATCAGCCATCGGCCGGCGCCGGTCTTCCCTTCGATAAGGCTGCCCAGGATGTCGGCGTAGGCCTCATTGACCGCACCGGATTCGCCGGACTCCAGCGCCGACGCCCCGCCGCTGACGGCGTAGCTGATGACGGCATGGGTGTATTCGTGGCCGACGACGTCGAGCGCTCCTTCGAGAACGGCACCGTCACCGAAGACCAACTGCTGGTTCTCGTAGTCCCAGAATGCATTGTCGTACCCCGCCGCGAACCAAGGACTGCTGGGGTTGTATCCGACGGCGACCTTGACGGGGGCACCGGCACCGTCGAACGATGTCAGGCCCAGCACTACCTGGTAGTAGTCGTACACGTCGGCGACGTTGGCGTGCGCCGACACCGCCGAGGAATCCCAACCGCCGAACCAGCCCTTCGACAGCGGGGTGCTCGGGATGCTCGGTCCGAACAGTCCGAAGAATCCGAACGTGGTCTGGGAAGTCGAGATGTTCCGGACCGTATCCAGCATCTCATCGACCTGGAAGAAGAAGAACACGGTGTCACTCGCGATGTTGATGGTGCGGGGCCGCCCGAGAACGTCGGCGGCCATCGCCGTCCCCGGGGACAACGCCTGGGCGTTGGCGGTGGCCGCCATGACCGTGGCGGCGTCGCTGCCGTTGGCGTAGAGGTAGTACGTCGTCCCGGGGGTGAGAGGGCCCAGCGGAGACTGCGGCGGATCGACGACCACCCGCCACACCAGCCGCGGCGCGGTGCCGGCGTCGGGTGAGTACACCACCAGTTGCGGCTCGATCGTCGACGACACCGGGAAGGTTGCGGCCTCGTACCTCTGGTCGATGCTTTCGTCGAGCGTGAGGTCCATCCCGTCGACGCGGGGGTCGTGGTTGTTGAACAGGCCGGTCACGTTCCCGGCGCCGTCGGTCACGAGGATCACGTCGCTGCCCACCACGGCGATGCCATCTACCGTTTCGTTGACGCGGTAGAAGGTCTCGACGATGTCATCGGGTGTCGAGCCGCCGATCGTGCGGACGGTGATGCTCCCCGGATCCGCGAAACCGGCTGCCGCACCCAGCGTCGGCGCCAACTCGTTGACGACCCGTGCGGCGTCGGCGGTGGTCACCACGACCGTGTCGGTGAAGGCGCCATCGATGACGTCGACGCTGCCGTCGGCGTTCAGGCTTACCGTGACGCCGGGGCGAGCCAACAGTTCGGACAGGTCGACCGGGTCCGGCTGCAACGTCGGCCCCGTCGCGACTGCGGACTGTACGACGGCGGGACCGCCGAGCTGGCGGTAGTGGACGTCGCGTACCACCAGCCAGAGCGATTCGATCAAGGGGCCTACCGGAATCGCCGGAACCTGCAGGTCGCTGGCAAGTGAACCCAGACCCACCCAGTCCAGCACGTCGGCGACGATGCCGGCGAAGGTCACCTTGGTGGGCGCGGGTGGTTGCACCGGGGTGAGCGGCGCCGATGTGACCGGGGTCGGATTGGGCGTGGCGGGAGGCGCAGGCGGCGGGGCGGCGGCCGAGCCCATGGTCGCTGCCGTCCTCGCGACTGAGGACATCTTGGTCGGCGTGGCCGCCGAGGGGTCCGCCATCGCGGAGGAACGGGCGTTGTCGTGGGCGGTGCCGGCCGATCCGGGCGACGGGTCCGACACCTCGGCTACGTCGGTGGCGACATACGCCGGTGCGCCGTCCGGTTCGGTCAATGCGCCGGTCGTGGCCTCACCGGCCGTGACGGCGTTTCCGGTCGACGGGTCGGACAGGTCGGGTTCCGTCGTGTCGCCGTCGGAGGGTGCATCCGCGTGCACCGAGGCAGCCTTGGAGCTGCGGCGCTGGTCGCCACCGGTGTTCTGCTGGGCGGTCACCTTCGACGTCGGTTGATCGTTCGTGGACGATGCGGACCCGGCCGCCGCCCCCGAACCCTTCTTCGAGGGTGCGCTGTCCGAGGCCGTATCGGTGCTGCTGTCCGAAATCGCGGATGCGGTGTTGGGCGAGTCAGCGGGAGCGGCGATGGCGACTGCCTGCCCAGTGGCGATCGCGGCACCCAGCCCCACCGCCACGGCGCCCACCCGCAGCCATTGCACACACGAGTCCGCACCTCGCTGAGTTTCCCTTGCGGCCACGTCGACCCCTTTTCCCCGTCCGACAGGCGCTTGCTGGGTAGCCGCCACAATTTACCAAAGACGCCGGTGGTTAGGCCCGGCTTCGGCGTTGGTAGGCGATTTGGCGTTTGCCCGCGACGTCAGGCCCCGGTGCTCGACCGTCGGAATTCGCATGGCGAATCCCCGCGACGCCTACACGGCCGTAGGTCTCGCCGCGGTCCATTCCTGCCAGCAACCGACCAATTGCAGCCCCGCGAAATTAATCCACTGACCTGCCTGTTCAACAAGAAAGATCAGTAAGCCAGAAAGTAGGAACCAACCACATGAACAAGTTCGGACTCGTCACCATCACCGCCAGCGGTGTCATCGCCGGTCTCGTCGGCATGGGTGCCGGGATCGCCCAGGCCGCAGCCGGACCCGGTGGGTCGACGACCGTCTCCGCCGACATCGATCGCCACCAGTGGATTGCTGCGGCCCAGCCGAAAGCGGACGTGCCACGCATCGACACGACGTTGCGCGTCAACGGACGCGGTTAGCACCATCTCGGCGGAGGGGCACCCGATTTCGGGTGCCCCTCCTTCGTCGGTCAGCGCGCCGGTGAGTGGTAGGTCGTGGTCACTCGGTTCCGGTTTTCGTGATGAAACTGAGGCGATGTCGTAGCCAAGGAGATTGGCTACGTGGTCGATAGTGCGTGTCAGTAGAGGGAAAGAGGCACAATGCACGGGTCCAGATGAGCACCGGGGAAGAGCCGGACACGGGAGTGTCGGTGCAGAACGGTCACGGCGAGATCATTGCGATCTCCGCGCAGGCCCAACGAATTCTTGGGCTGTCCGTGGATCAGCCGCTGGGGCAGACCTCCGAGCGCGTGCATCGAATGATCGCCGAGTTCGGCTCGGACATGGTGGCATGGCAGCTCGTCTCCGACTCCACGTTCCTGTGGGTGTCGCCGGCGTCGCGCGCGGTGCTGGGCTTCACCCCCGACGAACTCGTCGGCAAGACGAGCTACGGCCTGGTCCATCCCGACGACCGAGCAGCCCTGGATCGGTGGCGGCAAGCGTTGGCCGACGGTCAGACAGATGGGCTGACCCTGCGCATGCGCCATGCCGACGGGTCCTACCGATGGGTCGAAAGCACCGCCCGCGTACTTCCCCCGCAGGACGGCGCACCTCTGCAAATGGTCACCTCGCAACGAGACGTCACCGACCGGGTGGTGGCCGAGCAAGCCCGCGATGCCGCCCTCCGGTTGCTCGAAGCCGCGGCCGAGCACGCCACCGTCGGAGTGGCCCTCAGCAGCGTCACGGGCGCCACCTGCTATGCGAACCCCGCGCTGTGCACGATGCTGGGGCGCAGCGCGAACGAGTTGATCGGGCACGATCTCGGAGAGTTCACCCCCAGCCCCGAGACCGGCCCCGAACGTGGCCTCCGCGCTGTGAAGGCAGGGAACAGCACCAACCACGAGACGGAGGTGCAGTTCCGCCGCGCGGACGGCACCACGGCGTGGGGCATCAGAACCGTGATCGCACTGCCGGCGGTGTCTGCCGAGGGTCCGCACCTCATGGTGCAGTTACAGGACATCACCGCCCGCAAGGAAGCCGTCGCCGAACTAGAGATGGTGGCGCTCACGGATCCGGTTACCGGGCTGCTCAACCGCACCGTGCTCGAGGATCGCCTCACCTGCGCCCTGGCCTCGGCGCAGCGCGACGGCACACCCGTCGGCGTGCTGTTCATCGACCTGAACCACTTCAAGCAGATCAACGACACCTTCGGCCACGACGTGGGGGACACCGTGCTGCGAAAGGTCGGAATCCGCCTGGCACGCACCGTGCGGCCCACCGACACCGTCGTCCGCCTCGGAGGTGACGAATTCGTCGTCGTCTGCGAACACCTCACCGGTGCCGTTGAACTCGACAAGGTCGCCGATCGCATCCGCAAGGCAATCAGCAAACCGTTCCTGATCAACGGCCAGAGTGTGATCACCGCCGCCAGCGTCGGAGCAACCACGGGAGTCACCGTCACGGCAGGCGAGTTGCTCCGCCGAGCCGACGAGGCCATGTATGAAGACAAGCGGCGGCGCCGACGAGAACCGGTGCCGCGCTACAGCGCAGCGGCCGGGGCCTGACCCACCGAGCCGCCGAGCATCGAGGCGCTTTCCCTGCGAGCCCTTCCGACCGGATCTCTTCATCGAGCAGGCGACTGCAATGGGTCTCGGGGTGGAACTCGAATTGGCCATCGTACAACGAGTTTTCGTGTTCTCGCCCCAAATCCCCCCGGCGGCCTTCGTCACGGTGAACATCTCGCCGGCGGCTGCGCTGGTTGCCCCGTGGAGTGAGATGCTCGCCGACATCGACCCCTCGCGCATCGTGCTGGAACTCACCGAGCACGACGCGGCGGAGAACTACACCGCTCTCGGCGACGTACTGGTCATCTGCCGCAGGCGGGGCATGCGCCTCGCCGTCGACGACGTCGGATCCGGCTTCTCGTCGTTCACCCATGTCCTCGAGTTGGGCCTCGACTACGTCAAGATCGACCAATCCATCACTCGCAACCTTCATCTCGACAACGCCCGCCAATGCCTCACGCGGGCCATTGCCGAGTTCGCCGAGCAGATGGACGTGGTGGTGATCGCCGAAGGCGTGGAGACCCAGGACGAACTCGATGCGATGGGAGCTGCCGGGATCTCAGTTGCGCAGGGCTTCCTGCTCAGCCGCCCGAAACCCATCATTCACCGAACTTCGACCGGCCGCCATCGACCTGCTCGGGAGGCGGCGCTTCGAACCCGCCTTGGAACACTCCCCCATCGGCATGGCCGTGGTCGGCCTGAACGGCACCTTCCTGCGCACCAACCGCGCGCTGAGCACCATGCTCGGCTACAGCCGACAAGAGCTGGCGGCGACCACCTTTCAGCAGATTGCGCATCCCGGCGACACCGACGCCGACCTCGAACTGTTCGAAGATTGCCTCAGGAGCCGGACACGCTCCTACCGCATGGTCAAGCGCTACATCGCGCGCGACGGACACATCGTGCCGGGTGATCTGTCCGTAGTCCTCGTCCGTGAGCCTCGCCCAACAGGCTGCCACCGATCCACTCACGGCGATCGCGAACCATGTCGCCGCCTGGAGAGGCTGAAGCAGCTCGATGCGACCACGGCGTTCTGCACTTCCGCATCTGCGGGTGGCGCTGGGAGAGTAGTCTCCGAACGACCATGCTCCAGCTAGCCGGGTGATCCGGCGGGTGCCGAGCCGCGCTGATGTCTCGCAGTCGTTAGGGGCGGTCGATGCACACGGTCCGCGCTGACACGAGTCAGGGTGCGCGGCTGTCGCGGTGTGGTCGCGCCGCCGTCGGGGTGGTTCTCGTTGTCGCTGTGGTGGATTGGGTGGGCTGGGCCACCGGTGTCGACCCGATGACGCGGGTGCTTCCGTCCTGGCCACGGACGACCCCGTGGGGTGCTGCGCTGTTGGCCGCACTCGCGGTGGCAATCCTGATGCAGTCGGGGCGCCCGTCGCGGGCACGGGTGTGGGTGGGGTGCAGTGTGGCCGCCGCGGTCGGTGCGCTGGCGATCGTGTTCCTCGCCGAGTACGCGACGGACAAGTCGACGGGCCTGGATCAGGTGTGGTTCTCCGACGCGGTGCGCACGCTGCAAGACACCTGGCCGGGCCGCCCGAGCCCGCACACCGCTACGACGGCTCTGCTGTTGTCGATCGGCGTTGGGCTGACTCACCTGGATCGGCGATGGGCTCGCACTCTCTGGCCCCTGACCCTGCTGGCCGCGGCGGCGGTACCGTCCGTCGCGGTCGGTGCCTACCTGTTCGATGCCGTCTCGCTGGTGAGTGTCACACCGTCATCCGGTATGGGGATCTCGACGGCCCTGGGTGTGTTGCTGCTGGTCGCCGCGGCGGTGATGGCTCGCCCCGACCTCAATCCGCTCGCCTGGCTGCTGGCCAGACCCGACCGAAGAACATTGCTTCGATTGGGCGGAGTCCTGGCTGGCCTTCCCGTCCTGCTGGGATCGTCGCGGCTGGCGCTTCTGACCCTCGGCATGGACAGGGACTCGGCATTGGTCCTCTCCGTCCTGGTGACCACCGGTGTCCTGGGCGCGGCCACGTTCTATCTGAGCCAGCGCGAACAACGAGTGCTGATCGACAAGGAACGGCTCGCCAGCCAGCACGCCGAGGCTGAGGCGCGCTACCGACTGCTGGCGGACAACGCCGTCGATGTCATCGCTCACTTGCGCGGCGGCAAGGTGGTGTGGATCTCACCGTCGGTGGAAGCGGCCTTCGGATGGCCGGTTGAGCAGTGGATCGGCACAGACTTCACCGCCAACGTCTCGCCCGATGATCTCGACGCCGCGGCCACCGGAGAACAGCGGGTCGCTCACGGCGAAACGGTTACCACCCGGCTCCGCACCTACACCGCCGACGGCGGCTATCACTGGATCGAGAGCCATGCGTCGCCCTACATCGACGCTGAGGGCAACGCCGACGGGATCATCGCTGCCGTGCGGATCGTCGATGAGCAGGTCGAGGCGGAGCGGCAACTCAAGGCCGACCGACAGCGCTTTGAAGCGATTGCGCGCAGCGCGCCTTCGGCGATCTCGGTGCGCGATCTCGACGACCGCTACACGATGGTCAACGAGGCGTTCTGCCAACTGTTCGGGGAAGGGTCCGTAGCGGACGTCGTCGGTCGAACCCAGGACGAGATCTTGCCCTCCGACGTTCTGGAACGCTCGCGCCGCGCTGGGGTTCGGCTCATGGCCGGAGCCAGTTTCGCCGAGGAAGAGTCCATCACCCGTGGGCAAGAGCACCTCTTGGTCATGACCCAGCAGTTCCCGTTGCACGATGCCGCCGGGGCGATTAGAGAGTTGGTTTCGATACGTACCGACATCACCCACCGCAAGAATGCCGAGCAGGCGGCCATCGAACGGGCGCTGTGGGAGGAACTCATCCGGGTGGCCATCGGTGACGGACGGCTCTTGGTCTATTCGCAACCGGTCGTGGACGTCGCCTGCGGAAAGGCGGTCGAAGAAGAGCTGCTGGTGCGGTTGCGCGCGGCCGACACCGAGGAGGTCCTGCCGCCCAGTGAATTCCTTCCGCAGTGCGAGCGACACGGGCTGATGCCCCTGATCGATCGATTCATGGTCGGGCAGGCGATCGACCTGGCGCGTGCGGGCCGACGGGTGTGCGTCAACATCACCGGTCAGACGATTGGATCGGCCACCGCCATGAGTGAAATCCTCGAGGCGCTCACGGCCGCGGGCCCAGCCACGACGGACAAGATCGTCTTCGAGATCACCGAAACGACCGCGCTCGCGTCGATGGAGATAGCTCGGACGTTCTCCCGTGGCATGAGCGCTCTGGGTTGCCGGGTCGCCCTGGACGACTTCGGAACCGGCTACGGCGCATTCACCGAACTACGGAATCTCGATCTCGACACACTGAAGATCGATCTCAGCTTCGTGCGTGACATGCTCGAGAACCCCGAGGACGAACGCGTCGTGAAGACCATCGTCTTCGTTGCGCAGCAGTACGGCTTGGCCACCGTCGCCGAGGGGGTCGAGACGGAGGCTCTGCTGGACAGGCTCGCCGAACTGGGGGTGGATCGGGTACAGGGCTATCTCTTCGGCAAGCCGGCGCCGATCACCTGGGACTGTGTACACCGAACCTGATGAATTCAAGGCGCTGCGTCCGGCCTGTCACTCGGAGGTCTCCGTCTCGTCGCCCGCCGGGCCCTAAGCGACTTCCCTGGTCAACGCATTCTGCTGAGCCCAACCCAACCCGATTTGCTGTCAGTAGTCCCAGTTGCTCGGGACGAAGCGGAAGGCGTCCCCGGCCACTGCGACCCGACAGACCGACGGGAACGACAGGTGAGTGGCCACGAGCGACTCACCTGTCGCGGCCAGCTCCTTAAGCAGTCGGATCCGGACACGGGCCGCTTCCTCAGGGTCATGCTCGAACCCGTTCTGCCACTCGGGGTTGTCGAAGCCGGGCTGGAATACCGCGTCACCGGCGAATGTCAGCCGCTCGCCGCGGGATTCGAGGCGGACGATGCTGTGCCCGGGTGTATGACCTCCGGTGCGGACGATTCGCACACCGGGCGCCACCTCGTACTCCTTCTCGAACGGCTGCAGCTGGCTGCGGTACACGTCCAAGAACCGGGAGGCCGTGGTCCGGAGGACGTCGGGAATCGGCGCGGGCATGACGGTGCGGGAGAAGTCGGGCGACGCCCAGAACTCGGCCTCGGCCGATGCCAGGTGCACCCGTAGGTCCGGGCGCATCCGGGCCCTGAGTCCGTCGGCGAGCAGTCCGCCGACGTGATCCATGTGCAGATGGGTGAGCACCACGTCGGTGACGGATTCCGGGTTGATGCCGGCGGCCTCCAGGCGCATGGCCAACTGACCGGCCCGCGGGAAGTCCGGAAACTCCAGCCCCAGGCCGGAGTCGACGAGGATGGTCCGGCCGCCGCTGCGCACCACTGCCACGTTCAGTGGCCAGTCGAGGACATCCGGCGGCAGGAACATGTCTTCCAGCCAGGCTGCGAGGTCGGCCGAGTCGGCGTTGGTGGCCAACGTCGAGGTGGTGATGGGCAGGACCCCGTCGCTGATCACCAGCACGTCGATGTCGCCGACCTTCAGCGCGTAGCGCGACGGGACCAGTTCGTCGTGTGCCGACGTGGCGCGGTGTGAAACGTTGATCAAGCTCATGTTCTTCTCCTTTTGGCAACTGATCGAAGACGGTGTGGACATCAGCCGTCATTGTCGGAGCACGCACTCCGGCAACGGGATTCATCCGGCGATCGAAATGGATCGGTAGTCCGTGATTGGACGTTGGGTGGACGCAAGGACGTTCTCGGTGGCACCACCGACCTCATGCACCCTTCCCGAACTGTCCCGCCGCAGCCCATATTGCTTCAGCCGATTCGGTGGGCGGATAGATCCATTTCGTATTGATGGCTTGCTTCATCGCCTTGGCCTCCCGCCCAGTCAGATTGATGGTCCGCGCCCAACCCGTTGTCGTCACGGCGCCCGCGGATCCAAGATCGATCGCGTTTGCATAGGGGTCGGTGGTGAATTCAAGTTGCGGCAGATCAAGGAGATCCGCAGCGACGTTGTAGCCGGCGAACTTGCCCATGGGGAGTGCATGCTGGCAGCTCTGCATAGCAGGATGGCCCTCTTCGGCAGCCGCGGCCGCGGTGTCCCCTGCCGCATAAAGTCCAGGAACGCCGACCACACGCAGGAAGCTGTCGACGGGCAGTCGACCGAACCGATCCCGCACCACGGGGATCTGTTTGGTCAGCGGGCTGGCGGCCATGCCGACGGTCCAGACCACGGTCGATGTTGATATCACCTCACCATCGGAAAGTATGACCTGATCGGCTGTTGCAGAAACCAGCGTGCGACCGAGGCGCTGTTCGACGCCGAGGTCGTCGAGAGCCTTGGTGATCAACGGGCGCGGCGCATCTCCGAGCTCGGGACCTGGGACGTCGGCGCGCTCCACCAGGACCACTCGCACACGGTCCTGTGAACCAGCGATGTCACGCAGCCGATCGCCGAGCTCTGTCGCGATCTCGAGACCGGTGAATCCGGCGCCAACCACCACCACGGTGTACTGGGCAGACGATTGCGTGCGCTTCGGCAACTGATGCAGGTGGCTGTCGAGGGCCACCGCCGCATCGATGGTGTCGATGTTGAAAACGTATTCTGCGCCGGGGAAGTCGGGCGCAATGAGCTGACTGCCGGTCGCCAGCACCAGGCGATCGTAGAAGGCGGTATGCGGTTCACCGTCGCGTCCCCGGACGGTCACTGTCCTTTGGTCGAAGGAGATTGCCTCCACGTCGGCGTGAAGTCGATCCACCCCAATCGGCCCGAGGATGCCGTCCAAGGGCACACGCATCTTGTCGGGATTGCGCTCGTACAACCGCGGCCGTATGACCAGGTCGTCAGTGTTGCTGACGACCCGCACGCGAATGTCCGATGCTGCCCTACCGGCGGCGCGTAGGACGCGGGTAGCGCCGGCGGCGGCCCATACACCGGCGAATCCGCCGCCGAGGATCAGTATCTGTTTCATGACGGAGTCCTCCTCCAGGTTGTGTACGCTGGAACTCTCAGCCACACAGCGGAGTTCGAGCGTGTCGGGTACTTGCCGTACCTTCCAACTTCCAGAACGGCCACGGCGTGGCAAATTCATCCGCACGGTGACCTCGTTCTCGCGCGCGCCTTCTCGTCGTCATCGAGTCACCGGCCAATTCCACACGGTCATGTCCCCACGCGGGTAGCTCATACACACGTCCGTTGCCTTGGCTGCGACACCCGCATTGTTGAAGAACGCCTTGGCCCAGTTTCCCCAGCGCTGTGCCATCGGCTCGCCATAGACGTTCGTGGCTAGCTCCTCGGAGTAAGCCCTGCGCTCGGCCGGCGCGAGGTCGAAGAACCAGTTGATTCGCTCGACTGCATCCTGCTGGACCTCGCCGGGGCGATTGCTCCTGTCGATCATGTAACGCTCGTAGTAGATGGGTGAGGTGTCGCGCACCGCCGCAAGCACCTGTTCTGCGTCGCACGCGGTCTGCCAGATCCGCCGGGGGATGGGGTACTCGTCGGTCGCATCGGCGGTAGCGCGGCAGTTACAGGTGGACGCCGCGAGGACAGCGGCGCCGACGACCAACGACGTCCGAATTCCCCTGGCGCGGGGTGGTGTTGGCATGGCTCTCCTTGTCAGCATCGCGTCAGCTCGCTTTGGCGGGGACGGGGACCCTAGTGGATCGGGTACGAACCTTCATCGGCCACCAGAACCAGCGTCCAAGTAGCGTGGCGATCGATGGCGTCATCAACGACCTCACGATCAGGGTGTCGACCAACAGGCCGATGCCGATCGTGGTCCCCCCTTGCCCGATCGTCTTGAGGTCTCCGAACACCATGGCGGCCATGGTGAAGGCGAAGACCAACCCAGCAGAGGTCAGAACCGAGCCGGTACCACCCATCGCGCGGATGGTCGCGGTCTTCAAGCCTGCGCCCGTGCCAATCTCCTCCTTGAACCGCGAGACCAACAGCAGGTTGTAGTCCGAACCCACTGCGAGCAGGATCGTGACCGAGAAGGGCAGGACGATCCAGTTCAACTCCAGGCCCGCGAGGTGCTGCCAGATCAGCACGGAGAGTCCGAATCCTGTTGCGAGCGACAGCACTACCGTGCCCACGATCACCATGGACGCGATCAGTGCGCGGGTGAGTACGAGCATGACGATGAAGATCAGGATCAGTGCGGACAAGCCCAAGACCATGACGTCGTACTTGGTCGCCTTCTGGATATCCTTGAATGCCGGGGCGGTACCGCCGATGGAGAGCTTCGCATCCGCCAGTGGTGTCCCCTTCACCGCCTCGCGCGCCGCGCTCAGTTCGGCATCGACGTGTGAGATCCCCTCTGGTGTCGCGGGATTGCCCTCGTGGGTGATGATCATCCTGGCGGCCTTGCCATCGGGGGAGACCAGCAGCCTCAGCCCGGCCTGGAAGTCCGGGCTGTCGAATACGTCGGGGGCAAGGTAGAAGAAGTCGTCTATCTTCGCGTCGTCGAAGTACTTGCCCATCAACGTCGACGTGTCAGTCATCCGATCCATCTGGGTGATGAGGTCGGAGAAGGTGCTGTAGAGGGTCAGGAAGGTAACCTGCATGGATTTCGCCACGGCGATCATGGGCGGTATCTGCGCGACCACCTGAGGCATCAACGTGTCGATGTGGTCGAGGTCTCCCACCAACGTGCCGATGGTGTCGCTGAGCTGGTTGACGTTGTCCAGGGAATCAAAGAGTGATCTCGTCGACGAGCAGATCGGAATGTCGAAACAATGCGGTTCCCAATAGAAGTAATTGCGGAGCGGTCGCCAGAAGTCGTCGAAGTCTGCCAAGTCGTCTCTGAGTTCGTTGGTGATCGCTTCGAGATCGTGGGAAGTACCGACCAGATGATGGGAGGCATCTGTCAATTCGGTCATCAAGCCGTACATGCGCTCCATGGTGGCGATCATTTGACCGAGGTCGTCGGTGGCCAACGTGCGCAGATCCTCCATTCGTTCCTTGAGGAACTGCAGGTTCGCTCTGATGGGGGTTGCGGCCATACCGACCTGGAATGGGATCGTGCCGTGCTCGATGTTGTATCCCAGCGGTCTGGTGATGCTCTGCACCCTGGCGATTCCGGGGACGCGGAAGATGTTCTTGGCGATCCTATCCAGGACGAGCATGTCCGCCGGGTTTCTCAGGTCATGATCGGTCTCTATGAGTAACAGATCGGGATTGAGCCTGGCGTATGTGAAGTGCTTCTCGGCGGCGGCATATCCGACATTCGAGGTCGTGTCGGCCGGGATGTAGCGACGGTTGTCGTAGCTGGTGACATAACCCGGGATGGCCAGTCCACCAACGACTGTGACAACCAATGAGGCTGCGAGGATCGGCACGGGCCATCGCACCACCGCCGTGCCGATGCGCCGCCACCTGCGGACGTTGGCAGGGCGTTTCGGGTCGAGCAGACCGAAGCGACCGCCCACGACGAGGATGGCAGGAACCAAGGTCAGCGATACTGCGATGACGACGAGCACCCCGAGAGCACATGGGATCGCCAATGTGTTCAGGTAGGGCAACCGGGTGAAGCGAAGACACAGCAAGGCTCCTGCAACGGTGAGGCCCGAGCCCAGGACCACATGGGAGACTGAGCGATAGGTGGTGTAGAACGCCGCCTCACGTGCCTGGCCGGTTTGGCGTGCTTCGTGATAGCGGCCGATGAAGAACATGGCATAGTCGACCCCGGCCGCGATCGACAATGACATGAGCAGGCTGACCGCGAACGTCGTGAACTCGATGACGTGAAAGTTGCCGACGATCGCCACTATGCAGCGGGCGCAGGCCAATTCGACGACCACTGCGGCAAGGACGAGCGCGGTGGTGATGATCGAGCGGTAGACGATTAGCAGCATCACGGTGGCAACGAAGAATGTGAGCGCAATACGCTTCATGGCGCTCTTGTCGCCGGCCTCCGTCGTATCGGTGGTCTGCGGTTCCTGTCCGGTGACGAAGGCCTGGACTCCTGGTGGCGGGTGTGACCGCTCCACTATTTGCCTGATGGCATCTACGGAGCGTTCCGCTTGAGTCTTGCCTTGGTCTCCGGCCAGATTGACCTGGACGTAGGCAGCCTTGCTATCAGCGCTCTGACTGCCGCCGGCCGTGACCAGTTCGCCCCAATAGTCTTGAACGTGCTCGACGTGTTCGGTGTCGGCTTTCAATTGGCGCACGAGGTCGTCGTAGTAAGCGCGGGCGTCGTCACTCAGTGGCCGTTCGCCTATCAGGACCACCATGGCGACGCTGTCGGAACTGAACTCCTGAAACGCCCTGCCCATACGGTTCATGGCGATTGCCGAGGGTGCGTCGTTGGGCAACAGTCCCGCTGAGTTCTCGTGTTGAACGTCTTCGAGGTTCGGTGCGAGGATGCGCAAGACGATGGTGAGGACTATCCATCCGAGGAGAATTGGCACTGCCAGTCGTCGGGTTGCCCTCGCAGCAAGGGAACTCTGGGAATGACGGTTGCTCATGCTGCCTTCACCAAGCAGAACGTCTGAGCGTTGAGCCGGGTAGCCGACTGCTCCTCCCTGACTTCGCCGTTGACGACGATTCGGCAGCCGATGGTATCGCTGTTGCCCTGAGCCACGACCGAGGCGAAGACCCCCGGGAGCGTCGTTGTAACCGTGAAAGACCACGGTAGAGAGTTGAACTGAACTCCATGAGACTGCGCGTTCTCGTCCAGGTAGGAGACGTGGCCGACGGTGTCCGGGGGACCGGAAATCTCGTATGTCACCTGTTTGACATTGATGGGTTGGATCACGTCGACTTGGCCGGCTGTGTCAACACCGCGAGCGGCGAACTCCCCATGCAGGTGATACGCACCCAATCCACCGATCGACAGCGCCACCGCGATTACCAGCGGTATCCACAACCGCTTGAGAACATCCATCACACATGCCCTTTCCTTGCCCTCTGTAACGCAAGGCCGTGTCAGCTTTTATCCGTGCCGAGCAGGGCGCGACACGACCGTCTCGATGTCATGTGACGGAACGCGCAGGACGTCAGAGCCTATTTAGTCACATGCGGGACCGTATCAGATGATACGACTGACACAAAGGTGCGGTACCGTCAGAACCACGGGCGAGCATCCTTTGCGCAGCCCAATTGCCCGGGCGATAGGGCTGCATGGGGTTTGATCGGGCTGTCCGCCAAGTGCTTTCACGGACGTCGAGGGCGAGGGTGGTTACAGTTCTGGGTAGGTATAGCGGGTGAGTAGGTCCGCCAATTGCTCGGCTTCGCCGGGCTCCAGGTGCGCAACCATCGTGTCGGCGATTCCCTGCGCCTCCAGGTGAGCCTCGTCGAAGACGGTCACTCCGTGCTCGGTGATCTGCACCATCCACACCCGTCGGTCGCCTTCAACACCTTCACGCGTGACGAGGCCCGCGATCTGCAGATCGTCGATCGCGCGGCCCACGGCAGCCTTGTCGAAACCGGTCGCCTCGACGAGATCGCGCTGCAATGTCGGTCCACGATCGACCAGTACGATCAACATCGCGAAGTGGCGCAACTCCAGACCGAAGGGGTGCATCGCTGCGGCGAGTTCACTGGCAGCGCGGTTGTGGGCTCGGCGCAATAGGAGTCCCATCGCGAACGGTGAGGTGTCTCCGGGCCTATCGGTAGCTCGATTCGTATCGGTAGCCCGAGGTGTCACGCGTGCCATACTCATCAGCATACTTGCGACCGCATCACTCGATACCGTCTCAGTCGAACGGTTCTCGATCAGTGCCTATACCCGGTTTCGATGTCTCGACGGGATCCGATCCCGAGGTTGATTAACACCTTCCGCACGTGCGATTCGACCGTGTGCGCTGACGAACATCTGGGCCCGATCTCCGAGTTGGTCAGACCCTCGGCTGAGCCACCGAACCCGTTCGACGTCCTCGTGGATCAGATGGGCGATGGGGAGCTTGCGTGTCCGGGGTCCGCTCCTGGCGGCGCAGCGAGCGCACCCGAGAGTTCGCGACGGGAGCTGATACCCAGCTTCGAGTACACCTTGCGCAGATGCCATTCGATGGTGTGTGGGCTGAGGAACAGCTCCGCGCCGATCTTCGGGTTCGTCATTCCGCCGGCGGCGAGCGCTGCGATCTGTGCCTCCTGCGGGGTCAGGCTGCTCGCCGAATCGGCGTCTCGTGACCGGACGTGCTCGCCCGTGGCACGTAGCTCGCGACGGGCCCGCTCGGAGAACGCCGTAGCCCGCATCCCGCCGAACATCTCGTGGGCCATGCGAAGCTGGTCCCGCGCTAGGGTGCGCCGACGACTTCGGCGTAGCCATTCGCCGTAGAGAAGGTGGGTACGCGCCACCTCGACGACCACGCGGTCGCGGGTGAGTTCCTCGATGGCGGTCCGGTAGAGGTGGTCTGCCTCGTCGCCGTCGGTGAGCAGAGCCCGACTACGGGCACTGACGCCGCGCGCCCATCCGGAGTCGGCCGCGTCGGTCACCTCCACCAGTCTCGCGAGCGAGTCACGGGCCTGGTCTAGCTCACCGCATCTGGTCGCGGCCTCGACGTGCTCGACCAGCGAAAGGCCGGTGAAGTTGAATCCGTCGTGGTCGATAGCCGAGCGTGCCGCGGCCAACGCCTCGTCGTAGCGCGCCAAGCCGTTGTACAGGACCCCCTGGATATAGCCGGTAGCTCCCAGCAGTGAGACTTCACCGCGCTGGGCCGCGCTGGCCTTGGCCTCGGCGACGATGCCGGCGGCCGCCTTCTCGTCGCCGCGCCATGCGGCCAGAACGAGTGCGGCGTAGGTGTGTGGTGCGTTACCGGTGGCGGCAGCGATCGCGTCGGCCTCGTCGATCATCCGGGCCGCCGCAGCCGAGTCGCCGTGGTGGATGTGCACGCCACCGGCGTAGATGAGCGCGGGTGGAAGCACGCCGAGGGCCCCGATGTCACGGGCCACACGTACGGCGCGAGTGGCGAGCGTCTCCCACGCCGACAGGTCCCAGGCGTAGTGAATGAAGGACTCCAGTGCAACCGGGACGAGGAGAAGCCACCGCAAGGTCGCTTCCCGGCTGTCGAGTTCCTCACGGGCGAATGGCTCGAGAGCGCGGCGAAGCGCCGGGACTCCTGTTTCGTAGCCTTCCGCGAGGAGTGCGGCCACGCCGTCGAGAAGCAGGTCGGCCGCCTCGGAGTTCGACGGCGGAGCGCCAGACGCGCGGGCGGCGACTGCTGCTGCACGGGCTCCTGACGGACCGTGCACCCGGCCCGCGAAGACGGTCGCGCTGATCGCCTCGAGGTACGTCTCCCGTGCGAGGGGCGATTCGGCGGCCGCGAACTGTTCGGCCGCATCCAGAAGCAGAGGTGCCGCTTCGTCGCTCCTGCTCCGAGCGAAGAGAATCCTGGCACGTAATCGCGCCAGACGTGCATTGTCCAAGGGATTCAGCGGGCAGAGGCTCGCCAGGGAAGCCAGCTCCGTGGCGCGATCGGGAGAGGCGGCGGAGAAATGTGACTCGGCTGCCGCGAGAGCTCGGCGCCCGCGCTGCCACGGGTCCGGGGTGAGTTCGGCTGCGCGTTCGAGTAACACCGCCTCGGCGGCCATGCCGCCGCGTTGTCGCGCGCGTCCGGCAGCGCGCTCCAGGCCTGCCGCGACGTCCTCGTCTGGCCCGGCCGCCGCCTGTGCGTCGTGCCAGGCCTTCCGATCCGGATCGAGGACGGGATCCGTCGCGGTGGCAAGTGCCCGATGCACCGCTCGGCGCTCGCGGGGATCCGCCTGGTGGTAGACCGCGGATCGGGCCAAGGGGTGCCGGAACTGGACGAACTCGCCGAACTCGATCAACCCCGCCGCCTTGGCCGGCACGGCATCGGGTACGACCTTCAGCGTCGCCGCCGCACGAGAACGCAGTCGGGCGTCGCCGACAGGCTCTGCGGCCGCGATCAGCAACATCGTTCGGGTAGAAGCCGGGAGTGATGCCAGCCGGAGAGCGAAGTCCCGCTCAACGAGACTCGCCACTGACCCCGGATTGTTCGTTGCGCCCGCATCCATGCCGTAGGCGAGCTCTGCCGCATTGCGGCCTCGGGTAGAGCTCCAGGAGCGCGAGCGGGTTCCCGTGTGTCTCGGCGACCAGCCGGTCCCGGACGCGCGCTTCGAGTTGCCCGTCCACGGCAGCCTCCAGAAGCTCGCCGGCCGCTGCGGCGCCGAGACCGCTGACCTGGATCTCCGGCAAATCGTTCAGGACTGCGTGTCCCTCGGGATCGCGTACGGCGAACACCATCGTGATGGCCTCGGCCAGCAGTCGTCGCGCCACGAACTCGAGCGTCTGCAGCGACACCCGATCGAGCCACTGGGCGTCGTCGACGACGACGAGTACCGGCCGCGTCTCCGAAGCACGGGTGAGCAGGGTCAATACGGCGAGGCCGACCAGGAAACGGTCCGGAGGATCACCGGCCGCCACCCCGAATGCGACACGGAGCGCATCGCGCTGCGGACCGGGCAACGCGTCGATCTCGACGAGAAACGGCGCGCACAGTTGGTGCAAGCCTGCGTAGGCGAGCTCCATGTCGGCCTCGATGCCGTGCGCTTGGGTGACGGTCACTCGTGAGGCCCGGTCAGTCACGTACTGCAGTAGTGCCGACTTACCGATGCCGGCCTCGCCGCGAAACACCCACACCGCAGACTCGCCCCTGCCGAGGCGGGCCAGTACGTCCACCAACAGCGCGCACTCACGTTCCCGGCCAACCAAGTTGGGCAGCGGGCTGGCACGCATGCATGAACTCCTGGCGGGGCGGCTGGGTCGACTTCGAGACAGCTACGGGAAACGGTAGCTGCGATTGTCACAGACCGCGATGCCGAGTGGTCGAAAAGCACCTCGCCTTATCCATGCCGGGGGTCATGTCGACAGCGCCAGCACGTCGGCACCCGGAGACCTCCCCCGGTTCTTCGGCGGATGCAGCCAACCCGCGACGTTGCGGACGTAGTCCTTGAAGATCGCCAGGCGGGTCGGGTCGGTCTTGATCTGCGCGCCCGGGGTTTCGGTGACGAACGACGGCGACCCGCGGTCGGTATCCCAGTTGTAGTCGGCGAAGTGGTGGAACGTCGATTCGGCGATGACCTTGCCCATCGGCCGGCCATTCGGTCCACGCTCGCCCTCCAACAGGACTGCGAGGTTGAACCGGTTGCCAGTCGCCGTGCTCCGGCCCTGCGCGAGCACGGTGGCGCCGGCAACCGCAGCCGACACGCCGCCCTCGTGCGGGTGGGCAGGAAACCACTCGATGCGGCCGCTGGCCGACTTCGTGGTCCGGAGCACTTCGTGCACCGGCTCCTCTGCGAACACCGGTTGATAGTCACCGTTTGCTCCGGAGTGGTAGTTGGGCCACGATATGGACGGCGTGTCGAGGTCGTCGCACCGGGTGCTCGGATCGACCCGGGAATCGTGGAAGTGATTCACCGCGCCAACCGACCCAAGCCGCAGCAGGCAGCGACCCAGGTGCTCGTGGTCGCGTGCGGTGAGCACACCGCCGCCGTGCTCACGGAACCGCGTCAGCGCCTCGGCTTCGGCATCGGTCAGCCCGTCACCGACGTCGACTGCCATCAACCACACCTGGTCGAAGCCGAGCTCGTCGACATGGCGCAGGACGGGATCGTCGTCGGTTCCGGCGACCCGGTTGCGAGCGATTACCTCGTGGCCCGCGATGCGCAATTCGTCGGCCAGCAGTGAGAACCGACTGATGTCCCAGTCGTCGGGATTCGCCGCGATCGTGGTCTGCAATAGGATTCTTGACATCGGATTTCACTGCCTTTCAGGATGTTTCGGGGTAGCCGGCACAGCCGGGACGCGCAGGTGCAGACGCTCGGCGAGTTCCTTCTCGTCGACGAGCGTGAGCATGGGCTGGCCCGGGACGCAGAGCATGGTGACGACGAAGCGGCTGGGGATGTCATCACGGTTGTTGCCGTCCGAGTAGTGGATGACGTCGCCACCGGGCTCCCAGAACGCCTCTCCGGGGTAGACGACGCGCGGGGGCTCACCTTCGAGTTCGAACAGCATTTCGCCTTCGAGCATGTAGCCGAAGGCCGGGCCGCTCGGGTGTCGGTGTGGCGGCGCACCCGCGTTCCCGGGCGGGTAGCTTACCTCGACCGTCATTGCGTGGGCATTCCCGGGCAGGAACGGCGTTCGTACTTCTTGGATCACGGTCAGCGCGCTCTCCCACGCGTCGTCATACTCCTTGGACATGAATAACCCTCTCTGTATTGATGATTCAGATTGCGGTGCCGCCACCGTCGGCGTGCAGCGTCGAGCCGGTGATGAAACTCGAACGTGGCGAAGCGAGGAAGAGCACCGCATGGGCGATCTCCTCCGGATCGGCGGTTCGGCCCAGAGGTAGTGCGCGGCCGAGTTCCTCGTTGGCATCGCCCCATTCCTTCACCACGCCTTCGGTATTCGTGGGGCCGGGGGCGACGCTGTTGACCCGGACGCCGTATGAACCGAATTCAGCGGCCCAGGTGCGGGTGAGCGATTCGACCGCGGCCTTGGACGCGCTGTACACCGATGCGCCGGGTACGCCCTTCGACGCCACCATGGTGGTCACGTTGATGATGCAGCCGCGACCCCGTGCGATCATCCCTGGTACCAAGCCGGCGGCCAGGAAGTAGGTGCCGCGGACGTTCGTGTTGAACGTTCTCTCGAACGACGCGAGGTCTTGGTCGACCGTGGTGGCCGACGGGAAGCTGGCTGCGTTGTTGACCAGGACATCGACGCTCCCCGCCTGCTGCACGAGCGATTTCACGGACTCCATGTCCGATAGATCGGCCTGAACGAAGCGCACGGTCCCTGCGATCTCGGCGGCGGCGGCCTCGCCCCGTCGCGCGTCTCGGCCGGTGACGATGACCGAAGCACCTTCACGTGCGAGCAGTCTTGCGCAGGCGAAGCCGATACCCGCAGTGCCCCCCGTGACTAGGGCCTTTTGATTGATGAACTCCATTTCGCACCGGCCTGCTACGCGATGCAGGGTTCGACCGCGGCGGCGTCGCCTCGACCGCGGGCGAGGTGAGCCAATGCGATGCGCAGTCGTTGCCGACCCCGGTACACCCGTGACATGACGGTACCCAGTGGAATTCCCAGGATCGCGGCGGTCTCTGCGTAGGTATATCCCTCGATGTCCGCGTAGTACACCACTGCCCGGAAGCCATCCGGCAAAGAACTCATCGCTGTCTTGATAGCGTTGTTGGGCAACGCATCTAGCACTTCGTCCTCGGCGGAACGTCGACCACCCGGTACTCGCGAAGCGCCATCGGCGAGTTCTCGCTCAGTGATCCCGTCGACCGGAACCTCGGCAGGTCGGCGCTGTTTGAGGCGGTAGTTGTTTACCCACCGGTTGTAAAGGATCCGGAACAGCCAGGCCTTGAGGTTGGTGCCTTCCTGGAATGTGTGAAAACCTTTGTAGGCGTGCAGAAGTGTGTCCTGCAGTAGGTCTTCGGCGTCGGCTTCGCTACGGGTCAGCCGTCGAGCCCCCCGCGCGAGGACGTCGTGCAGCGGTTGCACTTCACGGGCGAAGCGTGCGGCGGGATCCTCGTCCGGCGGTGTCTCGCAGAGAACCTGCGTCGTGGTCGTCATGATGGGCTTCCTCGTCGCCAGCGCGTTACCGCACCGGAGCGGAGGCATTGTCGACCAGCCATTCCGCGAAGCGAGTGGGGAACACCGTCGCGGTGCTGGCGGGTAGCAGGGTCTGGTCATCGAGTAGCACACCGAAGTAGCGAGCCCGCGGATCCGCCAAGACGCGGCGGGTGTCGTTCTCCTCCTGCGCCGCCTTGGCGCGGAAGCAGCCGCTGGCGAGCATCCGGTCGGTGCCCACCACAGACAGTGCGACGTAATGAGACACCCCCGCCTTCTGTGCTGCGGTGAGCAGGTTGCGCGTACCGGTGGTGAAGAAGTCCGAGGCGGGGCCGTCCTCGAAGGACGGGGAATTCGAGACGTCCACCACGACGCGCGCGCCAATCAGCACCGCGTCGAGCCCTGCGCCCGTGAGGGTGTCGACCCCCGACGCCGGCGACGCCGCGATTGCCTGGTGTCCGTGCTCGGCGAGCTTTGCTACTACCTTCGAACCTATGAGCCCAGTGCCGCCGATGACGACGATCTTCATGATGAACCTCCAGTTGGTGTGCTTGCCTTCGTGCTGAGATCAGCCTTGCGGGGCCGGAGGCAAAGCGAACCCCTGAACGTCCGTGGTCCGTAGTCCGTGGCGGACTACGGAGTGCGTGGTGCAGGGGTCGGCCCAACCGCGTCAGACCATCCGGACCAACGTGCAGCTCCCAACGCGGAGGAGTCCCGAGCTTCACGGTGACGATCTCGTAGGCCGTGGCTGGTGCCGCGCCTGGCGCTCGCCACGGCTGACTCGTGCCTCGAATGGCTCGAGAAGCCGGCGTCTTCAAGAGCCGGGAAGTGCTGCACCAACAGCTCTGGAAGGAGCGCTGAGTGCGTCAGCGTGTTAGCTGGTCTTGATTGCCCGGCGTTGGCACACCCCTCGTGGGAAGCCGATCTCAACGGTAAAGGTGAGGGGCGGAACCGCGGTCACACGCCCACGCCGCTAGTTGGTTGGCGCGACTCTCGGGGTGCTTCCGGTGGGCAAGGCGTCGCTCGGCGCGGGTCTCACTCAGCAAGTTTGCCAACGGTGTCGACGTTGCTCATTCGAGCTTCAATCTCATGCGGTATCGCAGCAATCGCCGCGTGCTCGATGCGGCCGGGACCCAACCATACGAGATTCACCTGGAGCGATTGGTCGAGACTCGGGAAGTCCGAGCGGTTGTGGCATCCCCGAGTCTCGCGTCGCTCCAGGGCCGCCTCAAGCGTTGCTCGCGCTGCAAGAATCCCAGATTTCAGGTCAAAGGCATGCGCTAAGTCGGCAAATCCGGCGATGTCTGGATGGACAGCGATATCGGCGATGCTCGCCTCGATACCCGCCACCTCGCCGAGACCAGATCGCAAACCCTGCTCGTCGCGTACGACGCCGGCGTGCTCGGTCATCGTGTTGCGCAGGGCCCGCTGCAGGAAACGGACGTTTGCCGAGCCCTTGGCCGATAGGACCAGATCGATCTCGTCGCGAGCGTCGGACTGCGCGATCTGACAACGATTCTGCGCCTTGAGGCGCCTCGAATGGTTCGCCGCGGCGCGGCCGGCGATCTTCCCATATACGAGAAGCTCGATCAGCGAGTTGCCGCCGAGCCGGTTGGCGCCGTGCAGACCGCTAGATGCTTCGCCGATGGCATAGAGGCCTTCGACGTCGGTGCTGTGGTCGGCGGCTCGGACCCAGACTCCACCCATTGAGTAGTGGGCCGTGGGTGCGATTTCGATTGGATCGGTGGTGACGTCGCGTAGCTGCAACTCCATCAGCGTCTGATAAACCCGGGGAAGGCGTTCCATGATCTGCGCACGAGGCAAGTGCGACACGTCGAGCCACACCCCGCCTCTGGGCGTACCGCGGCCGTTCTTGATCTCGGTGTAGGCACCCAAAGCCACGCGGTCGCGGGTCGACAGCTCCATCCGTTTGGGGTCGTAGCGCTGCATGAACCGTTCGCCAAGGGCGTTGCGCAAGATGCCACCCTCACCCCTGGCAGCCTCGGACACGAGTGTTCCCGCGGAGTCTTCCGGTTCGATCAGGCCGGAGGGGTGAAATTGGACGAGTTCTGGATCGCGGATGCGGCCGCCCGCTTCGACCGCGAGTCGGAAGGAGTCGCCAGTGTTCTCGTCTCGGCGCGAGGACGTGCGCCGCCAGATCCGGGTGTGCCCGCCGGTCGCGAGAATCACGGCGTCCGCGTGGATTGTGTACCGGGTGCCGTCCTGCAGGTCGAATCCATAGGCACCGAAAACGGCGTTGTCGCGGACGAGGACTTTGGTGACGTACACCGTGTCCATGGTCGGGATGACAAGCTGGACGGCTCTATTGACCAGTGTTCGTTGGAGTTCGAGGCCGGTGTAGTCACCAGCGAACGCGGTGCGCCGGAAGGTGTGGGCGCCGAAGAAGCGCTGCGAGATTCTACCGTCGCGCTCACGGGCGAAGGCCATGCCCCAGCGCTCCAGGTCTTTGATGGACTCTGGTGCACCTTCGGTAACGACCTGCACTGTGACCGGGTCGGCGAGCAAATGGCTTTCGGTCAGCGTGTCCGCCGCATGCTGCTGCCAGCTGTCCTCGGCATCCATGGTTGCAAGTGCTGCGTTGATACCACCGGCCGCCAGCGTGGTGTGCGCATCGCGTTGCGGACGCTTACCGACCATGAGAACGTCGACACCGCACTCCGCCAGTTCAATGGCCGCACGAAGACCCGAACCTCCCGTCCCGATCACCAGGACCGATGTTGCTACTTGCTGTTCAGGACTCCTCATCACTGCTCCTCAAGGGGGCTGTTCTGGTCACTGGACGAAAGTCACCGTCTCGTCGAGTGGCGCCCGACCAGTTCGCGCGTAATCCACCGTGATGTCCTCGAACCCAATGGACATGCCGCAGAAGAGCATCAGTTCGTCCGGCGGTGACAGGGTGTCCGCCACGGTGTTGCGCACCATCGACCACGCCATCTGTGGGCAACTGTGCAGCCCCTCGGCACGGAGCAGCAGCATCACGGTTTGGAGGTACATGCCAACGTCGGCCCATTGAGGCAAGCCCATGTGTCTGTCGATGTAACAGAACAGGGCGGCGGGCGCCCCGAAACAGTCCCAGTTCGCGATGGCAGCCCGCTGCCGGGCTTCCACGTCCTGGCGTGTAATGCCGAGCGCGCCGTAACGCTGTTCGCCAAACGCGAATCGTCGCGCTCGGTAGGGGTCTTTCATTGCGGGCGGATACAGCTCGTATTCCCTTTCGTCCCAGGGGTCGCCGGCCGCCACACGCTCCACGGCGAGTTTCTTGAGCTCGCCGAGCTTCGCACCGGTCAATACGTAGGAGCGCCACGGCTGCACGTTGGATCCGGACGGGGCCCAGGCGGCAGCGGACAGCACCCGCTCAAGCGTCTCTTGTGGCACCGGTTGGTCGGTGAATCCGCGCACCGCCCTTCGGCTCCTGACTGCCTCATATACGTCCATTGCCTATCCTTAATCTGTGGTGCCAGTGTCGATTCGGTACTTCGAGGAGGGCCCCGCCCGCCTCTACTTAGCCCATACGGCCGTCCGCAGAGCCACCGGTAGTTATCGGACGGCGAATTAGGTGGTTGGCGTGGTAGTTCGGCTTATGTCCTCGCCGCCTGCTCGAGGATCCAGTCCGTGAATCGGAAGCCGAACAGCGTCGCATCGTCGCCGGGGACGAGGGTGTTCTCCTCGATTTCGACTCCCCAGTACCTTGCTGCCGGGTCCGCGACGACTCGACGCGCATCGCCACGGGCGGCCAGCGCGGTCTTGATGAGCTCTGGAAGGTGAAACTGTTCGGGCCCGCCGACTTCAACGATTCCATTCACGGCGTCGCTCACTGCCGCACTGGCGACCGCCTCGGCGACGTCGACGGATGCCATCGGCTGAATGTGCGCCGGTGGCAGCCGTACCTCGTTGCCCGCTGTCGCGGAGTCCGCGATGGTCGTGAGGAACTCGAAGAACTGGGTCGCATGCACGATCGTGAAGGGAATTTGTCCTCCGCTGATGAGATTCTCTTGCAACAACTTTGCCCGGAAGTACCCGCTCTGCGGCGCAAGGCGGTCCGTACCGACGACCGAGAGTGCGACATGGTGTCGAACTCGGGCCACGGCCTCGGCCGCGAGGAGGTTGCCAGTCGCTCGGCGGAAGAAGTCCGTCGCCGCAGACTCCTCGAACGACGGCGAGTTCGACACGTCGACGACCACCGAAGCACCGTTGAGAACATCGGCCAGGCCTTCACCCGTAACGGTGTTCACTCCGGTCGAGGGAGCGGCCGCCACGGCGTCATGGCCGTGGTCGCGCAAGGTGAGTAGAACCTTTGACCCCACGAGGCCAGTTCCTCCGACCACAACGATCTTCATGATGAGCCTTTCTCACTCTTGCCTTCGACAACTCTCTGACTGCCAGAACGGATTGATGATCGCGAATTCATCCACAGGGTCGCGTGTTGCCGCTGACGAGGCGGAACCAGCGGGGAGGCGCCGTGCAAAATCCCCATTGACCAGGGAGGCAGCCAACTCGCGCAGTTTTCCGCGGAGCCACGGGTCAACGTTTGGAGGCAGGCCCGACACGTTGCGCGCACACCGGGACAGCGCGTCCGGGGGACCTCACGAAAGCCGCCGCGCGTCCTGCGCACGGCGAAGGCGGCGTCCTCCTCGTATGAGTCGAAGATGACGGGGAGGTCGGCGCACGACCTCGACACGGTGCCGTCACCGATCCACACCGAGTGGCTGCCTACATAAAGGCCAGCACCGAACCCGCGCTTGCAGTTGGCGTCACCCTTGAACTCATCGATGGCCACGAAGTCATTCGGATCGACGTTCCCCGAGCAGACCCTGGCCCAGTGGGCACCAAGCTTGGCGTCTTCACCAACGCGTCATCGACACCACCGGACGACCGGCCTGCGTGCCGATGACAGCGCACGAAATCGTCAGCATGGGGATGGTCATGCGCGGGCAGGACTTCGCCGCCGCAGTGGCACGCGATGCGAGTCTCGAGGACCTCGATCAAGAAGGGTTCAACCGATTTCGCAAGCTATGTCGAGTCGCAGGCGATGATCTCGGCGAACTCTCAGACGCAGACTACTTCGGGCGCTTGGGCTCGTCCCACTCAGCGATCCGATCAGCCTCGGCGCAGTTCTGGTCTTCGGCACCTAGGAGGCCCTACGGCGTTGGGTTCCCAACGCCAACGCGGCCTTTCCGCGAGCCAAACGTCACAGGCTCCACCAAACACAAAGGTCACGACCTCTTTCGAGTTCATGACCTCTATGGGCGGAGTTCGTAGAACTCCTCATTGTGGGCGAAGGGGGACTTGAACCCCCACGTCCCGAAGGACACTGGCACCTGAAGCCAGCGCGTCTGCCATTCCGCCACTCGCCCCAACAACCGGGAAAGGCTATCACGCACACAGGCCCTCTCCCCAACCGTGCGGATCACCCCGCTTGACCGCCCTCGCGGGCCCCTGACCTGGCGCGATTGGATTCTCAGAGTTCTGTTGGTCACACCCGGCCGGGCAGGGCCGATACCATGCTTACAACCAATCGGCCATGCGACACGCAGGAACGCCGGAACGACGAGAGCGAGGTGGGCGCGGACATGGGTCTTGTCGGCCGCTTCGAACGCAAGCTCGAGTCGGGTCTCGGCGATGCGTTCGCCCGTGTCTTCGGTGGTGCGATCGTGCCGCAAGAGGTTGAGGGGATGCTGCAGCGGGAAGCCGGGGCCGGGGTGCGTGAACTGGTCGGCGGCCACATTTTGGCCTCGAACGACTACGTCATTACCCTCAGTGTGCCCGACTATCAGAAGGTGAGCGCCGACCCCGACCTCACATCGACCAGTTTCGCCCGACACCTGGAGGGATACATCCATGACCAAGGGTGGCAAACGTATGGTGAGGTGGTCGTCAGATTCGAGCCGTCACCGAACCTGCACACCGGCCAGTTCCGCGTACATGGAGCGGTCGACCCAGACTCGACAACGGGCGATCCAGCCCCTCCCCGAGAGCGCGCGCAAACCGCAGAACCAGGAGTTCCACCGATGACTGACAACCCGAGTTACCGCGGCGGCCAGGGTCAAGCACAGCAGCCCGGCGACGAACACTACGACTACGGTCGCCAGTCAGAGGATCCGCGCGCGCCCTACCCGCCCGAGGGCGGTCAGTACCCCCCGCAGGGCGCACCGGGACCCGGCTACCCACCGCCCCGGCCGGGCGGCTACCCGGAGCAGGGCGGCTACCCCGACAGCGGCTACGGCGAGCAGGGTTACCCGCCGCCTTCCTATGACCAGCGGCCCCCCGCCGGCTACGGCCAGCAGGGCTACGGCGATCAGGGCTACCGTCCGGCACCGGCAGGCTACGGCCCGCCCCCCGGACAGAGTGGTTACGGACAGCCCGGCGGCCAACCCGGCGGCGAGTACGACTACGGGCGCCAGGGCGCCCCGCCACGGCACGAGGACTACGGCCGGCCCGAGGCGCGCCCAGGCTACCCGGACCAGGGCGGCTATCCCGACCAGGGCGGCTACCCGGACCAGGGCGGCTACGGCCAGCCTTACGGCCGTCAGGACTACGGCCAGCCCGGATACGACTACGGCCAACAGCCTGCTCAGCACGGCGGCTACGGCGAGCAGGGCTATGGCGCCGCCTACGGCGAGCAGGGCTACGGCCAGCCCGGCGGATACGGCACGAGCTACGGCCCCGGCGGCCCCGGCACCGCCGTCGGCGGGGCGAACGTCACGCTGCAGCTCGACGACGGCAGCGGCCGCACCTACCAGCTGCGCGAAGGCGCCAACGTGATCGGCCGTGGGCAGGACGCCCAGTTCAGGCTTCCCGACACCGGGGTGTCACGTCGGCACCTCGAGATCCGGTGGGATGGCCAGGCGGCGCTGCTTTCGGACCTCAACTCCACGAACGGCACAACGGTGAACAACGCACCGGTGCAGGAGTGGCAGTTGGCCGACGGCGACGTCATCCGGCTGGGCCACTCCGAGATCATCGTCCGCGTTCACTGAGGACTCGAAGCGGTCACGGCACAGGCAAGCTGGTCGCTTCACTCCTCACGCCGATCACCGCCCAAGTATCGTGACCTTGCCGACGGTGGTCGGGGTGATTCCGCGGGCAGGTGCGACGCGCCCCGCGGATCGGTTCGGAGGTCAGCAGCGACATCGCGACGGTGACGGAGAGGACGTCAGATGCAGGGGCTAGTTCTGCAGCTGACGCGTGTCGGATTCCTGTTGCTGCTGTGGCTGTTCATATGGTCAGTGCTCCGCATCCTGCGCACCGACATCTATGCGCCGACCGGCGCCGTCATGGTCAAGCGCGGGCTTGCCCTGCGTGGCACCCTGCTACCCAACCGGCAGGGCCGCAACATCGTCCGTCAGCTGGTGGTCACCGACGGCGCCTTGGCCGGCACCCGGATCACGCTGGGGAATCAACCGGTGCTGATCGGCCGTGCCGACGACTCCACACTCGTACTCACCGACGACTACGCATCGACGCGCCATGCCAGGCTTTCGCAGCGCGGAACCGAGTGGTACGTCGAGGACCTAGGATCGACCAACGGTACATACCTTGACAGGGCGAAGGTGACGACGGCGGTAAGGGTTCCGATGGGGACGCCGGTGCGAATCGGCAAAACGGTGATCGAGCTGCGCCCGTGACTCTTGTCCTACGCTACGCGGCGCGCAGCGACCGCGGTCTGGTGCGCGCCAACAACGAAGACTCCGTGTACGCCGGTGCGCGACTGCTTGCTCTTGCCGACGGGATGGGCGGTCATGCCGCCGGCGAAGTCGCCTCGCAACTGGTGATCGCGGCGCTGGCACACCTCGACGACGACGAGCCCGGCGGCGATCTACTCAGCCAGCTCAACGAGGCCGTGCACGAGGGCAATTCGGCGATCGCCGAGCACGTCGAAGCAGATCCCGACCTCGAGGGCATGGGCACCACGCTGACGGCGATCCTGTTCGCCGGCAACCGGCTTGGACTGGTCCACGTCGGCGACTCCAGGGGCTACCTGCTGCGGGACGGCGAACTCAACCAAATCACCAAGGACGACACCTTCGTCCAGACCCTCGTCGACGAGGGGCGCATCACCGCCGATGAGGCGCACAGCCATCCGCAGCGGTCGCTGATCATGCGCGCGCTGACCGGCCACGAGGTCGAGCCCACACTGATCATGCGCGAGGCCAAGGCGGGCGACCGCTACCTTCTTTGCTCCGATGGACTGTCCGACCCCGTCAGCAAGGACACCATCCTGGAGGCGCTCCAGATTCTCGATGTCAGCGAAAGCGCCGACAGATTAATCGAATTGGCGCTGCGGGGAGGCGGCCCGGACAACGTCACCGTCGTCGTGGCCGATGTCGTCGACTACGAATACGGTCAGACGCAGCCCATTCTCGCCGGTGCCGTCTCCGGCCACGACGACCAGACCGCACCGCCGAACACCGCTGCCGGTCGCGCGTCGGCGTTCAACCCCAAGCGCATCGCCGCGGCAGCCAAGCGCCCCGCCGTCGAGCCCGAACCTGCACCCAAGAAGCCGCGGTCACGTCGCACCATGATCATCGCCGGAGTGCTCCTGGTCCTGGTGGTCTTGACGGGACTCGGCATCGGGAGCAGCGTGATTCGCAGCAACTACTACGTCGCCGAGCACGATGGCGGGGTCAACATCATGCGCGGCGTGCAAGGTTCCTTCCTCGGCATCGCATTGCAGCAGCCGTTTCGCATCGCCTGCCTGGACGACCGCAACGACCTGAAGATCATCGGCGTCGACGACGACCGGTCCGGCTGTCAGCTGTTGAAGGTCGGCGATCTGCGCGAGTCCGAACGCGCGCAGGTGGCCGCAGGCCTGCCCGCGGGCTCCATCGACGACGCGATCCGCCAGCTTCGCGAACTCGGTCAGACCTCGCTGCTGCCGATCTGCCTGCCGCCCCCGCCGCCGACCACGTCGACCACCTCCCGCCCAGCGCCACCGACGACCACTTCCTCGCAGAAGCCTTCCGGTCAGGTGTCCTCACCCGCGGCCCCCACGACCGTGACCCGGCCGACGTCGGCACCCGCGGGAACGCCGACCACCCCGACCACGCCGACCACGCCCGCCACGCCGACCACCAGCTCACCGACCGGGACGGCACTGCCCCCACCACTTCAGGAGCCCGGTGTCACCTGCCGGGC
Source organism: uncultured Actinomycetota bacterium (assembly GCA_963798245.1). Lineage (GTDB taxonomy): Bacteria > Actinomycetota > Actinomycetes > Mycobacteriales > Mycobacteriaceae > Mycobacterium. The sequence goes on along the minus strand of CAWCSO010000015.1, from coordinate 126,537 downwards.
GGCGTCATGAGCACCGCGCCCCAGTCGCCCGTGACCGTCGTTCCGCCCATGCCCACCCGGCGCAACGCGGAACTCTTCCTGCTCGGCTTCGCCGCACTGATCACGACGGTGGCGCTGCTGATCGTCGAGACCAATCAGGAGCAGGGGCTGAGCTGGGATCTCGCCCAGTACTCACTTGCCTACCTCGCCCTGTTCGGCGCCGCGCACGTCGCCATCCGGCGCTTCGCGCCCTACGCCGACCCGCTACTGCTCCCGCTGGTCGCTCTGCTGAACGGCTTGGGCCTGGTGATGATTCACCGTCTCGATCTCGCCGCCGGGCCACTGGAGTCCGGTGAAACGCCGGGTCCGAATGCCGACCAGCAGATGCTGTGGACGCTGGTCGGGGTGGTTGGTTTCATCCTCGTCGTAGTCCTGCTCAAGGACCACCGCGTCCTCTCGCGGTACGGCTACGTGTGTGGACTCATCGGGCTGGTCCTGTTGGTCATACCGGCCCTGCTGCCCCGGTCGATGTCAGAGCAGAACGGTGCGAAGATCTGGATTCGCCTGCCCGGCTTCTCGATTCAACCTGCGGAGTTCTCCAAGATCCTGCTGCTCATCTTCTTTGCGGCGGTGCTGGTGGCCAAGCGCAACCTGTTCACCAGCGCGGGAAAACACGTCCTCGGGATGACACTGCCCCGGCCCCGCGACCTCGCCCCGCTGCTCGCAGCATGGATCGCGTCGGTCGGCGTGATGGTGTTCGAGAAGGACCTGGGCACGTCGCTGCTGCTGTACGCATCGTTCCTGGTGATGGTCTACATCGCCACCGACCGGCTGGGCTGGGTCGTGTTGGGGCTCGGGCTATTCGCCGCGGGCAGCGTCGCGGCCTACTTCGCGTTCGATCACGTCCAGACCCGGGTGCAGAACTGGATCGACCCGTTCGCCGACCCCGAAGGCGCCGGCTACCAGATGGTGCAGTCGATGTTCAGCTTCGCCACCGGCGGCATCTTCGGCACCGGTCTGGGCAACGGCCAGCCGGGCACGGTGCCCGCAGCGTCGACCGACTTCATCATCGCCGCCGTCGGTGAGGAGTTGGGGCTCGTCGGCTTCGCCGGCGTGCTGATGCTCTACACGATCCTGGTCATCAGGGGCCTGCGCACCGCGATCGCCGTTCGCGACAGCTTCGGCAAGCTACTCGCCGCGGGCCTGGCGTCCACGCTGGCGATTCAGCTGTTCATCGTCGTCGGTGGCGTGACCAAGCTGATCCCGCTGACCGGGCTGACCACCCCGTGGATGTCCTACGGCGGCTCCTCACTACTCGCCAACTACGTGCTGCTGGCCATCCTGGTGCGCATCTCTCACGCTGCACGGCGGCCCCTCATCAACACCAGCGGACCCAACCCCGCGCCGATCGCCGCCGCCAGCACGGAGGTGATCCACAAGGTATGAACACCTCACTGCGTCGCGTCTCCGTCGGCATCATGGCGCTGATCGTGCTGCTGCTCGCCAACGCCACCATCACCCAGGTCTTCGCCGCCAACGGCCTGCGGTCGGATCCACGCAACCAGCGGGTCCTGCTCGACGAGTACTCGCGCCAACGCGGCCAGATCACCGCCGGCGGCCAACTCCTGGCGTACTCGGTGTCCACCGACGGCCGTTTCCGGTACCTGCGGGTCTATCCCAATCCCCTGACCTACGCACCGGTCACCGGGTTCTACTCGCTGCGGTACTCCAGCACCGGGCTCGAACGCGCCGAGGACGCCATCCTCAACGGCTCCGACGAACGTCTCTTCGGCAGGCGGCTGGCCGACTTCTTCACCGGCCGCGACCCGCGGGGCGGGAACGTCGACACCACCATCAATCCGCAGGTGCAGCAGGCCGCCTGGGACGCGATGTCGGATGGCTGCAACGGTCCGTGCAAGGGCGCCGTCGTCGCGCTGGAACCGTCGACCGGCAAGATCCTCGCCATGGTGTCCGCACCGTCCTACGACCCGAACCTGCTGGCCTCCCACGACGTGGACGAGCAGACCGCGGCGTGGGAGAAGCTGCGTGACGATCCCGAGTCCCCCCTGGTCAACCGGGCGATCTCCGAGACCTATCCGCCCGGCTCCACGTTCAAGGTCATCACCACCGCAGCGGCACTGCAGGCTGGTGCGACGCCTGCCACCGAGGTCACGGCGGCGGCCCGGGTCCGGTTGCCGGACAGCACCGCAACGCTGGAGAACTACGGCGGATCCGCCTGCGGCAGCGCTCCGACGGCAACGTTGAAGGAGGCGTTCGCCCGGTCCTGCAACACGGCGTTCGTCGAGTTGGGTATCGACACCGGCGCCGACGCACTCCGGGGTGCCGCCCAGGCCTTCGGCCTGGACTCCCCTCCCCCGCCGATCCCCCTGCAGGTGGCCGAGTCGACCGTCGGTCCCCTGGGCGATCCCGCAGCCGTCGGCATGTCCAGCATCGGCCAGAAGGACGTCGCGGTCACCCCGCTGCAGAACGCCATCGTCGCAGCAACCGTCGCCAACGACGGCGTCACGATGGACCCCTACCTGGTCTCCGACCTCAAGGGACCCGACCTCTCCAGCATCGACAGCACGTCCCCGCACGAGGCACGGCGAGCGGTGTCTTCGCAGGTCGCCGCTACACTAACGGATCTGATGATCGACGCCGAGCAGGTGACTCAGCAGAAGGGGGCCATCGCCGGCGTGCAGATCGCCTCCAAGACGGGCACGGCCGAACACGGCACCGATCCGCGCAATACGCCGCCGCACGCCTGGTACATCGCCTTCGCCCCGGCGAAGGCTCCGAAGGTCGCCGTGGCCGTCCTCGTGGAGAACGGTGGCGACCGGCTGTCCGCGACGGGTGGCGCTCTCGCCGCACCGATCGGGCGGGCCACCATTGCCGCTGCGCTGCGGGAGGGATCATGAGCGCGCGCGTCGGAGTGACGCTGTCGGACCGCTACCGGTTGCAGCGCCTCATCGCCACCGGCGGCATGGGCCAGGTGTGGGAGGGCCTCGACAGCCGGCTGGGCCGCCAGGTCGCGATCAAGGTGCTCAAGGCCGAGTACTCGACGGACTCCGAGTTCGTCGAGCGGTTCCGCGCCGAGGCACGCACGGTCGCCATGCTGAACCATCCCGGCATCGCCAGCGTCTACGACTACGGCGAGACCGAACTCGACGGCGAGGGCCGCACCGCCTACCTCGTGATGGAACTCGTCAACGGCGAGCCCCTCAACACGGTGATCAAGCGAACGGGGCGGCTGTCCCTTCGCCACGCGCTCGACATGCTGGAGCAGACCGGCCGCGCCCTTCAGGTCGCTCACACCGCGGGCCTGGTGCACCGCGACGTGAAGCCGGGCAACATCCTCATCACCCCCACCGGTCAGGTCAAGCTCACCGACTTCGGCATCGCCAAGGCCGTCGACGCCGCACCCGTGACACAGACCGGCATGGTGATGGGCACCGCCCAGTACATCGCCCCCGAGCAGGCCCTCGGCCACGACGCCACCGCGGCCAGCGACGTGTATTCGTTGGGAGTCGTTGGCTACGAATCGGTTTCGGGCAGGCGCCCGTTCACCGGTGACGGCGCGCTGACCGTGGCGATGAAACACATCAAGGAACAACCGGCACCGCTGCCCGCCGATCTTCCGCCGAACGTGCGCGAACTCATCGAGATCACCCTGGCCAAGGAACCCGGCCTGCGCTACCGCTCCGGCGGCGCGTTCGCCGACGCGGTAGCGGCGGTACGCGCAGGACGGCGGCCGCCGAGACCGAACCAGGCGCCGGCGATCGGCCGCGCCACCCCGGCGTCGATACCGTCGAGTGTGCAGACCCGGTCCGCCGCCGACTTCGGCAATCGACCCGCGCCGGTGGCCCGGGCGGCGCGGCCCGCCACCGGCAACCACCGGCCGCCCGTCGCACCGCGACGCACCTTCTCATCGGGTCAGCGTGCGCTGCTGTGGGCCGCGGGCGTCCTCGGCGCGCTCGCCATCGTCATCGCAATCCTGATCGTGCTCAACGCCCAGGACCGAAAGGACCAGCAGCTACCCGTGCCGACGATCACCAACACCACGATCGTCACCCCGCCACGCTCCTCGCCGGCAGCGATGCCCCCGGCGACGTGGAACAGTGGTGAGTGGACCGACGGGGATCGGATCGTGGAAGGCGGGGTCGACGTCGCGGCACCTGCGTGGGCCGCGCCAGAGCAGACGCACCGATGACGACGCCCCCATATCTTTCAGACCGCTACGAACTCGGCGAGATTCTCGGATTCGGCGGCATGTCCGAGGTCCACCTCGCACGCGACACGCGATTGCACCGCGACGTCGCGGTCAAGGTGCTGCGCGCCGACCTGGCCCGCGACCCCAGCTTCTATCTGCGTTTCCGTCGCGAGGCGCAGAACGCCGCCGCGCTGAACCACCCGGCCATCGTGGCCGTCTACGACACGGGGGAGGCCGACGCGGGCAACGGCCCGCTGCCCTTCATCGTGATGGAGTACGTCGACGGCATCACGCTGCGTGACATCGTGCACACCGACGGTCCCATGGCACCCAAGCGGGCCATCGAGATCATCGCGGACGCCTGCCAGGCGCTGAACTTCAGCCACCAGCACGGGATCATCCACCGCGACGTCAAGCCCGCGAACATCATGATCAGCAAGTCTGGCGCGGTGAAGGTGATGGACTTCGGCATCGCCCGCGCGCTCGCCGACACCGGCAACAGCGTCACGCAGACCGCGGCCGTGATCGGCACGGCGCAGTACCTGTCGCCCGAGCAGGCGCGCGGCGAGAAGGTCGACGCGCGGTCGGACGTGTACTCGCTGGGCTGCGTGCTCTACGAGATCATCACCGGCGAGCCGCCCTTCGTCGGAGATTCGCCCGTCGCGGTGGCCTACCAGCACGTCCGCGAGGACCCGGTGCCGCCGTCGGAGCGGCACGACGGCATCTCCCCGGGCCTGGACGCCGTGGTGCTCAAAGCGCTGGCCAAGAACCCCGACAACCGCTACCAGACGGCTGCCGAAATGCGCACCGACCTGATCCGCGTACACAGCGGCGAGGCGCCGGAGGCCCCCAAGGTGTTCACGGACGCCGAGCGCACGTCACTGCTCGCGTCAACCCCCCCGCACGGACGCGCCATGCCGACCGAGCACATCCCCGCGCGCCCCGGCTACCGGGACAACGAGCGGAGCGCGTCCGTCGGCCGCTGGGTGGTGGTGGTCGCGGTGCTGGCCGTGCTCACCGTCGTGGTGACCGTCGCGATCAACATGGGCGGCGGTGGAAATCCGCGCGACCAGCAGGTCCCCGACGTGACCGGCCAGTTGCGCGACGACGCGGTCGCGGCACTTCAGAACCGTGGGTTCTCGATCAACGAACAGAAGGACTCCGATTCCGAGGTCCCGCCCAATCACGTCATCAGCACCGATCCCAGCGCCGACACGGCGGTCAGCGCCGGTGACGAGATCACCATCAAGATCTCGACGGGTCCCGAGCAGCGCGAGGTTCCCGACGTGGCGACGATGACACCCGACGAGGCGGCCAAGCAACTCAGGGACGCCGGCTTCGAGAACGTCAAGCGGACCACGTCGGCCTCGCTGCCCGAGCAGACGGATCGGGTGCTGGCGACCAGCCCGCCCGCGAACTCCACCTCGGCGATCACCAACGTCATCACGATCATCGTGGGTTCCGGACCGGACAAGAAGGAGGTTCCCGACGTGACGGGCCGCACGGCCGACGAGGCGGAGGAGATCCTCCGGGCATCCGAGTTCACCAACCCGTTGCGGGTCGAGGTGGACAGCACCAAGGCAAGCGGCCAGGTTCTTGGCACCAATCCAACTGCCGGACAGACCGTTCCGATCGACACCGTGATCCAGATCCAAGTGTCGCTCGGCAACCAGTTCATCATGCCGAATCTGAGGAACCAGTTCTGGGTGGACGCCGAACCGCTGCTGCGCTCCCTGGGGTGGACGGGTGAGCTGATCAAGCTGCCCAACGCCCAGGACAGCGGCGCCCCGACGAACGGCGTTGCCACCCAGAGCCCATCGGCTGGCTCGGCGGTCAACTACGGCGCGTCGGTCACGCTGAGCTTCGCGCAGTAGCAGCTCTGACGGTCTCGGCGACCTCCTGCTCGAGCCGGCGCACCAGGCCGTCGGCGGGCGCATCGCCACACAGCGTGAGCCAGTTGGCCAGCATCCGGTGCCCACCCTCGGTGAGGATCGACTCCGGATGGAACTGGACGCCGTGAATGGGTAGGTCGACGTGCTGCACGCCCATGATGACGCCGCCCTCGGTCCTCGCGGTGACCGTCAGTGCGTCCGGCAGGGTCTCCGGAAGGATCGTCAGCGAGTGGTAGCGCGTCGCCGTGAACGGATCCGGAAGGCCCTTGAGCACACCGAGATTCGTGTGGTACACCCGGCTGGTCTTGCCGTGCAGCAGTTCGGGCGCGCGGTCGACGGTCCCCCCGAAGGCCACGCCGATCGCCTGGTGTCCCAGACAGACGCCCAGCAGCGGTGTGGCCGACGCGGCGCATGCCCGCACCAGCGGGATGGACGCGCCGGCGCGTTCCGGCGTGCCGGGTCCAGGGCTCAGGAGGATGCCGTCGAATCGGCCCGCGACGCCGTCGACGTCGGTCAGCCTCTGCGTCGTCGTTTCGCCAGACGTCGACGTGCACGCCCAGCTGGCCCAGGTACTGGACCAGGTTGAACACGAAGCTGTCGTAGTTGTCGACGACCAAGACCTGCATCGGGCCAGGCTACTGGGTGCGTCGCTGGACTGTTGATGCCCGCCCCGTGGAGCGGGTGTCAGTAGCCCAGCGGGCCCGACGGCGTGGCGAAGCGCATCCGTACCGGCGCGTCGTAACCGACGAGTCCGACGTCGTCGCGCTTCTCCTCGGTGTAGCCGAGGCCGAACCGGATCGCGTACCGCCGATAGAGCTCGACCAGGGGAGCGTCTGCGAGCGCGGCCTGCATCGCCGCGACGTCGCCGACCGCGGTGATGACATACGGCGGGCTGTAGGTGCGGCCGTTGAGCAGCAGCGTGTTGCCCACACACCTGGGCGCAGACGTGCCGATGATGCGTTGATCCTGCATCTGGATTCCCTCGGCGCCCGCGCTCCACAGTGCGTTGAGGACGCCCTGGACGTCCTGCTGGTGCACCACCAGGTCATCGGGGGAGGCGTCGCGGGGGAACCGGCCCTCGGCGTCGCGTTGCGCGTCGTTGAGGGTGACGACGAGACCAGGCCCCCGCAGGGCCGTCAAGCCGGCGTCGGCGGCCATGGCGTCGCCGCGCTTGGTGATCGCGGTCAGCGCCGCGTCGGCGCCAGGTGAGCCGCCGTGGTGGTTGTCGACCTGTGCCGCCATCGCATCGCGCTCGGCGGACAGCCGATCGACCGACCTTTGGGCGTCGCGCACCAGGTCGACCAGCCGGGGGGCGTCGCTGCTCCTGATCTCGTCACCGCCGGACACGGTGTGCGTCGTCGCCAGCAACAGCCCGGCACACAGGCAGACGGCCGGCACACCGAACCTCCACGGCGAACGCCCACCTCCGGCCGAAGGATCCGCCGGTGGGTCACGTCGAAGACGGGCGCGCAGGCCGTGCAGTCGCCACCAGGTCGCCATCGGTTCCTCCCTCGCTCGACGTCGGCTTTTCCCTCGCGAGAGAACCGCTGGGTTAGGCTCTACGAGTGCGTCAGCTCCATCGTCGCACCATAGTTTTCCGATCGTCGCCATCAGAGCCAACTGTCCGAAGGTACCCATGCCCAAGTCCAAGGTCCGTAAGAAGAACGACTTCACGATCAACCCGGTCAGCCGTACACCGGTCAAGGTCAAGGCCGGACCGTCGAGCGTGTGGTTCGTGTCGCTGTTCATCGGCTTGATGCTGTTCGGCCTGATATGGCTGCTTGTCTTTCAGCTCGCAGCGACCAACCCCGTGGATACACCCGGTTTCCTGAACTGGATGGCGGACCTCGCCCAGTGGAACTACGCGATCGCGTTTGCCTTCATGATCACCGGGCTGCTGCTCACCATGCGGTGGCGGTGACAAGGCATGGTACGAGGTTGCATTCATCTTGGTCTCGGCGTGTTATCCGATTCGCAACCTTGGCGTCACCCAATCACATCGATGTGATTCATCCCCATTGGGGATAGCACCTGTGGATAACTCCGTTGCACATGCTTAGAGGGTGTTGATACCCCGTGCAGCAAACTGAATGGGCGCCCTCGACCGGCGGCATCGTCGCGTGCGGAATCTTCGGTATCGTGATGACCGCAGCCGCTGTGACCGTGGTCACAGATGTGCCGGGCCGCTTCCTCGCCGGAGTTGCCGGGGTTGGATTGCTGGTGTTTGCGGCCATGTCATGGCGTGCCCGGCCAAAGCTGGCAATCACCAGTGAGGGTCTCGTGGTTCGCGGCTGGTGGACCACCCAGGTGCTACGGCGGCACGACGTCGCCGCCGTGCGCATCACCGAGTTCCGCCGGATCGGCCGCAAGGTCCGCATGTTGGAGATCGACACGGCATCCGACGACCGGCTGCTGGTGTTCACCCGGTGGGACCTGGGCACCGATCCCATCGGGGTGCTGGACGCGCTGACCGACGCCGGCTACGTGGTCTGACCGGGTGGTCTGACCGGCGCGTCAGGAAATGGTGATCGACTCGATCACGACCGGCTCCGACGGCCGGTCACCACGGTCGACCGACGTGCCGGCAATCGCATCGACGACCTTCTGCGAATCGGGGTCGACGACTTCACCGAAGATGGTGTGCTTGCGATTGAGGTGTGGCGTCTTGCCGACGGTGATGAAGAACTGCGAGCCGTTGGTACCCGGGCCGGCGTTCGCCATGGCAAGAAGGTAGGGCTTGTCGAACACGAGTTCGGGGTGGAACTCGTCGTCGAAGGTGTAGCCGGGTCCGCCGCGACCGGTCCCGGTCGGGTCGCCGCCCTGGATCATGAAGCCGGAGATCACCCGGTGGAACACCGCTCCGTCATAGAACGGGCCCGAGGCGCTGCCCGACGCGTTCTCGGTGCTGTAGTCCTTCGTGCCCTGGGCCAGCCCGACGAAGTTGGCAACGGTCTTGGGGGAGTGGTTCCCGAAGAGGGCGATCTTGATGTCGCCGCGGTTGGTGTGCAAGGTCGCGGTCGCTGTCTGAATGGGGCTCGTCACGGGAACCAAGTCTGCCATTCGCGTTTCGGCGACGGTTCGCACCCCCGCCCGAATAGGGTTGTCGCCGGATGAACCGCCGATCCCGATCGCAGAGAGGCTTGCCATGAGTTCCAAGACGAGTGCCGTCGGGCTCAGCCCCGGGCAGAGGTTCGCCCGCGGCCTGAAGTACTCCACGGTGGGTCCGGTGGACGTGACGCGCGGCGCACTCGGGCTCGGTGTCGACTCGGCCATGTCGTCGGCGGACTGGCTGCGGGAACGCTATCGCAGCGGCAAGCTTCGCCGAGACCTCGCCGCCGCCCAGGAGGCAGTTGCCAGTGAACTGGCCGCGGCCCAGGAGGTGGTGTCAACCCTGCCCAAGGCCTTCCAAGAGGCCCGCCGATCCCGGCGCCGTCCCCACCCGGTGGTCGTGGTCGCCGCAGCGGCCGGTGTCATCGCCGTCGGTGCCGTCACCTTCTCCATCATCCGGCGGTCCACCAAGCCCGAGCCGTCGCCGCGGCCACCAAGCGTCGAGGTCACCCCGAAGCCCTGAAGCCACGGGCACTGATCGTGGAGCCTAGGAGATTCGAACTCCTGACATCTGCCTTGCAAAGGCAGCGCTCTACCAACTGAGCTAAGGCCCCGAGTACCTAACTCGGATCGGCCGCCATGTGCCACACCTCGACGCCGCGTCGCGATCGCACGACCATCACTGCCGCTGTCACGGCCGTGACCGTGGTGATCAGCAACACCAGCCTCAAGGTGCACCCTTCCGGTGGGCCCGCCGGACGAACCGGCTTTCCGTGGGCCTGGGAGGACTCGAACCTCCGACCTCTTCGTTATCAGCGAAGCGCTCTAACCACCTGAGCTACAGGCCCGTAATCACATACGGCCGAGGGACGAGGTTACCGTAACCACCACCGCCGTCCCAAACCGCGCGATTTCGGTCACGCCGGTGCGCGCGCAGTGACGTCAGTCCCGGTCGGCGAGCGTGACCTCGATACCTCCGACGATGTCGGTGGTGAGGTTGTAGATGAACGCACCGCACGTCGCCATCGCCGTCAGCAGCACGATGTTGACCAACCCGATCAGGGCCGCGCCGCCGAAGATGGTTCCGCTGGAGACCAATTCGCCCCCGCTACCGCTGGCACTGGTGAGCAGGTCGCCGACATTGCTGTTCAGTTTGCTCCAGACGCCCATCCCGCCCAGAACCAGGTAGAGGAACGCCACGGCGATCATCCAGACGAAGAACGAGGCGACCGACAGAACCAGTGAGACCTTGAGGACGCTCCACGGATCGAACCGGCGGACCTGCATGCTTGCCCGCACCGGCCCAGACGATCGGGTGGCGACCTGGGTTCGGGTGCTCGGCTCGGTCGGCGACTTCGGCGCGGGACGCTCGCCGCCCGGGTTGCGCTGGACGGTTCGCGGTGGCGCCTCCGACAGGTCGGGTAGTTCGCTGGCGTACGCCTCGGACTCGCGTTTCGCAGCGTCACGTGACGGTATCGGTGCCTGTCCGGGCTCACGTCCCGGGCCCTGGCCGGCGTCCCGCGGGGTCGCCGGGACTTTTTCACGGGGCGGGCCGGCACCGGAATCCCGGGTCTGCGGAGGCGTCGCCGGACCGCCGCCCATGAACCGGTTGATCCTGTCGTCGACGCCCGGCGGTTTCGTGGCCGGCGCCCCGGCGCGGTCTGCCTCACTCCCGGAGTCGGCGCGCTGGGGCGGTGGCTGGTGGGTCCGGTTGCCGCGCTGCCACGGCGGCACGTCGCCTTGGTCGCCGGCGGGACCGTTTCGCGGCTGCGGCCCCGGGCCGCCCTCGACCGACGAACCGTTCGCACTCCCCGGCCCGTCACCCGTGCGCGGGTGTCCCGGCTCGTTCGGTGAACTCACCTACGGCTCCTTCAGTCAGGCCGGTTGCCGGTAGCAATCGGCTCGCATCACGTCTCGTCGGACTCGGCGGACTCCAGTTCGTCCACCCCGTCCTCGTCGGCGTTGCGCGCAACGGCAATCAGTGTGTCGCCATCGCCGAGGTTCATCAAGCGCACGCCCTTGGTTTGCCGCCCAGCCTTGCGCACCTGACGTGCCGCGGTACGGATGACACCGCCGCCGGAGGTGATGGCGTACAGCTCGGTGTCATCGTCGACGATCAACGCCCCGACCAGAGTGCCACGCCTGCGGTCGTACTGAATGGTGAGGATGCCTTTGCCGCCACGGCCCTGTGCCGTGTACTCCTCGATGGAGGTGCGCTTGGCGTAGCCGCCGGAGGTCGCGACCAGCAGATACGTGCCCTCGCGCACCACATTGAGCGACAGCAGCATGTCTTCCTCGTTGAACCGCATGCCCTGCACACCCGAGGTCGCACGCCCCATCGGCCGAAGCGCCTCGTCCGTTGCCGAGAACCGGATGGACTGCCCCTTGGCCGACACCAACAGCAGATCCTCCTCGGCCGAGCACAGCACCGCGCCGACCAGTTCGTCTCCTTCGCGAAGGTTCACCGCGACGATGCCGCCGGACCGGTTGGAGTCGAAGTCGGTGAGCTTGGACTTCTTGACGAGACCGTTTCGGGTCGCGAGCACGAGGTAGGGCGCGTCCTCGTAGCCCTTGATCTGGATGACCTGGGCGATGCGCTCCTCGGGCTGGAAGGCCAACAGGTTGGCGACGTGCTGGCCACGGGCGATGCGCGACGCCTCGGGCAGCTCGTACGCCTTCGCCCGGTACACCCGGCCCTGCGTGGTGAAGAACAGGATCCAGTCGTGCGTCGAGCACACGAAGAAGTGGTTGACGATGTCGTCCTGCTTGAGTCCCGCGCCCTGCACGCCCTTGCCACCACGCTTCTGACTGCGGTAGAGATCCGTCCTGGTGCGCTTGGCGTAACCGGTCTCGGTGATCGTCACGACCACGTCCTCGCGCGCGATCAGGTCCTCGTCGCTGACCTCACCGTCCGCGGGCACGATCCTGCTACGCCGGTCGTCGCCGTACTTGTCCGCGATCTCCTTGAGCTCGTCGTGGACGATGGCGCGCTGCCGCTCCGGTTTGGCCAGGATGTCCTCGAGGTCGGCGATCTCTGCCTCGATCTTGGCGAGGTCGTCGACGATGCGCTGCCGCTCCAGTGCCGCAAGCCGCCGCAACTGCATGTCCAGGATCGCCTGGGCCTGGATGTCGTCGATGTCGAGCAGGTCGATCAGGCCCGCACGCGCCACGTCGACGGTCTCCGACGCCCGTATGAGTGCGATGACCTCGTCGAGGGCGTCGAGGGCCTTGACCAGACCGCGCAGGATGTGGGCCCGCTCATTGGCCTTGCGCAGCCGGTAGGTGGTGCGGCGCACGATGACGTCGAGTTGGTGGTTGACGTAGTGGCGGATCATCTGGTCCAGGCGCAGCGTCCTGGGCACGCCATCGACGATCGAGAGCATGTTGGCGCCGAAGCTCGTCTGCAACTGGGTGTGCTTGTAGAGGTTGTTCAGCACGACCTTCGCCACGGCATCGCGCTTGATCTCGACCACGATGCGCAGGCCGACACGGTCGCTGCTCTGATCCTCGATGTTGGAGATGCCGGCCATCCGGCCGTCGCGCACCTGTTCGGCGATCGAGGTGATGAAGTTGTCGTGGTTCACCTGGTAGGGCAGTTCGGTGATGACGATCGAGGTGCGGCCGCGGGCGTCCTCCTCGATCTCCACGACACCGCGCATGCGGATGGATCCCCGGCCCGTGGTGTACGCGTCGTGAATCCCCTGCGAGCCGACGATCAAGCCGTAGGTCGGGAAGTCCGGCCCCTTGACCCGCTCACAGACGGCGGTCAAGGTCGTCTCTTCGTCGGCTTCGTGATTGTCCAGACACCAGTACACGGCCTCGGCGAGCTCGCGCAGATTGTGCGGCGGGATGTTGGTCGCCATGCCGACCGCGATGCCACCCGAACCGTTGGCCAGTAGGTTGGGAAACCGGCTGGGCAGGACCGTGGGTTCCTGCACCCTGCCGTCATAGTTGGGGACGAAATCGACTGTCTCCTCGTCGATTTCGCGCAGCATTTCCATTGCCAACGGCGTGAGCCGGGCCTCGGTGTACCTCATTGCGGCTGCTGGATCGTTGCCCGGCGAGCCGAAGTTGCCCTGCCCGTCCACGAGCGGATACCGCAGCGACCACGGCTGGGCCATCCGCACCAGGGTGTCGTAAATCGAGGAGTCGCCGTGGGGATGGTAGTTGCCCATCGTCTCGGCGACCGATCGTGCGGACTTCGCGTGCCCGCGGTCGGGGCGGAAGCCCGAGTCGAACATCGCGTAGAGCACGCGGCGGTGCACCGGCTTGAGGCCGTCGCGAACCTCCGGCAAGGCACGGCCGACGATCACGCTCATCGCGTAATCGATGTAACTGCGCTGCATTTCCTGCTGGATGTCTACCGGCTCGATGCGGTCCCCGGCTTCATCACCGGGGGGCAACGTGGTATCAGTCATCGTGCTTCTGCCTGTCTTTGGATCTCGGCGTTAAACATCAAGGAAGCGAACGTCTTTGGCGTTTCTGGTGATGAAACTGCGGCGTGCCTCGACATCCTCGCCCATGAGGATGGAGAACAGCTCATCGGCTGCGGCGGCATCGTCGAGGGTGATGCGACGCAGCACCCGCACCGACGGATCCATGGTGGTCTCCCACAGTTCCTTGGCATCCATCTCGCCAAGGCCCTTGTAGCGCTGGATGCCGTCTTCGGTGTTGATCCTCTTGCCTGCCGCACGGCCGGCCTCGAGGAGTCCGTCGCGCTCCCGGTCGGAGTAGGCGAATTCCGGCTCGCTGCGCTGCCACTTGAGTTTGTACAGCGGTGGCTGGGCCAGGAACACGTGCCCGTTCTCGATGAGCGGCTTCATGAATCGGAACAGAAGCGTCAGAAGCAGCGTCGAGATGTGCTGGCCGTCGACGTCCGCGTCGGCCATCAGCACGATCTTGTGATACCGCAGCTTGTCCAAGTCGAACTCGTCGTGGATACCGGTGCCCAGCGCCGTGATGATCGCCTGGACTTCGGTGTTCTTCAGGACGCGGTCGATGCGTGCCTTCTCCACGTTGATGATCTTGCCGCGCAACGGAAGGATCGCCTGGAACATCGAGTCTCGCCCGCTCTTGGCCGAGCCGCCGGCCGAATCACCCTCCACCACATACACTTCGGACTTGCGCGGATCGGTCGACCGGCAGTCGGCCAACTTACCGGGCAGCCCGCCGATGTCAGTGGCGCTCTTGCGGCGAACGAGTTCTCGGGCCTTGCGGGCGGCCATCCGCGCCTGCGCCGACGAGACCGCCTTGTTGACGACGGTCTTCGCCTCGGCCGGGTTGGACTCGAACCAGTGGCTGAGTTGCTCGTTGCAGATCTTCTGCACGAACGACTTCACCTCGGTGTTACCGAGTTTGGTCTTGGTCTGGCCTTCGAACTGCGGATCGGCGACCTTGACCGAGATGACCGCGGCCAGGCCCTCGCGGATGTCGTCACCGGTGAGGTTGGGGTCCTTCTCCTTGAGGAGCTTCTTGTCCTTGGCGTACTTGTTCACCACGGTCGTCAGCGCGCTGCGGAAGCCCTCTTCGTGGGTGCCGCCCTCGTGGGTGTTGATCGTGTTGGCGAAGGTGTGCACGGACTCGGAGTATCCGGCGTTCCACTGCATCGCGATCTCGACCTCGTGGCCGGTGCCCTTGCCGTCGAAGTCGATCACGCTCTGCTGGATCGGCGTCTTCGTGCGGTTGATGTGCTTGACGTAGTCGACGAGCCCACCGGGATAGTGGAAGGTGCGGTGTTTGACCTTGTGCGGACCGGAGGCCTCCGCGGCGCGCTCGTCGGCGGACTTCGGCGCGTCGGCGACGTCGCTGACGACGTCGTCGACGACCTCCTCAGCCTTGACCCGCTCGTCGACCAGGTCGATCGTGAGGCCCTTGTTGAGGAAGGCCATCTCCTGAAGGCGCCGCGCCACCGTCTCGAAGTCGTATTCGGTGGTCTCGAAGATGTCGCCGTCGGCCCAGAACCGAACGGTGGTACCCGTCTCATTGGTGGTCCCGCCCTGTTTCAGCGTGCCGGGAACCGAGCGGTCGTAGTACTGGAACCACTCGTGGCCGTCTCGCTTGATCGTCACTTCGAGGCGGCTGGACAGTGCATTGACCACCGAGACCCCGACGCCGTGCAGACCACCGCTGACCGTGTATCCGCTGTTCTCGCCGCCGAACTTGCCACCCGCGTGCAGTTGCGTCATGACGACGTCGACCGTCGGCACGCCGGTCGAGTGCTGCGCGACGGGGATGCCTCGCCCGTCGTCGGTGACCTGGACGCTGCCGTCGCCGAGGATCTTGACGTCGACTCTCGTCGCGTAGCCGGCCATCGCTTCGTCGATGGCGTTGTCCACGACCTCCCACACCAGGTGGTGCAGGCCGCGCTCACCGGTGGAGCCGATGTACATACCCGGACGCTTCCGGACGGCCTCCAATCCCTCGAGAACGGTGATCGAATCGGCGCCATACTCCTTTGAAGCGTTCTTCTTCTGGGCAGCCACGTTGAACGCGTCTCCTTGGGGTTCGCATGCACGGGGGCCAAGTGCCCCTCGCGGATCTTCCGCAAGTCTACCGTCAGCGACCGTCACCACTGACACTCAGGCGGCGTTTCCACACACCTAATTACGCCGTGCACGGAATTTCGCGACGAACCTCTCGTCAGGTCGCCCCAGAACGCTGCTTTTGGGATTGTCGCGCCTCTCAGACAGCGCTCAGCCTAGGTCTCACCCGTAGGTGTCGCGGGGCCCGCGTCCGGCGATGTGGAGCTTGCCCTTGCGCCACGTCGGAGCGGTCGGCCCGACGATCTTCAACGACGTCACCACGCCGTTCCCCACGGCCGCTGCGATCTTGGCCAACAACTGGACCTGCACCATCCGCAGCTGCGTCGCCCAAGCCGTCGACTCGGCGCTGACGGTGAGCACGCCGTCGCGCAGTCCGGTGGGCATGGCATGCCCGGCGATCTGTTCGCCGACGACCGTGGGCCACTGTCCGAAGACCGTGCCCTCGGCGACCTGGGTGGTCCAGCCGCGTCTGCGCGCCAAGTCCAGCGTCGCCGAACCCAGCGGTTGGGGGTCGCGGACGTCGGGACCGGGACCCGACCACGACCGTCGCCGCCCACGTCCCGCGACCTTCTTCGCAGGAGAGGTTCTGCCCCGGCCGATGTCCTTGCCCTGGCTCTTCGCCGCCCCGCGCGCCTCCTCGAGGGTGCGCCTGACCAGATCCATTCCAGCGATGTGTGCCAGATGTTCGGGTGGATCATGCCGCTTCGTCGGTCATTCCTTCGTCGGTCATTGCATCACCTCCGATGTTCTACCGCCGTCATCCTCGCGCATCCCGATCTCGATACGCCGGGCGTCCCAGTCGGCGGGAATGTCGTCGTTGACCGCCGCGGTGACCAGTACCTGCTCGGCGGTCGACGCCACGTTCACCAGGGCGCGGCGGCGAGCCTCGTCGAGTTCGGCGAACACGTCGTCGAGGAGCAAGACCGGATCGCTGCCGTCCTGACGCAGCAGCTCGTAGGCAGCCAGTCTCAGCGACAACGCCATCGACCATGACTCACCGTGACTGGCAAAGCCTTTCGCAGGTTGATCACCAAGCCTCAACTCGAGATCGTCTCGATGTGGCCCCACCAGGCACACCCCGCGATCTAGTTCGGCAGGCCTTCGGCGCGCGAGTTCGGCCAGCAGCGCCGCCTCGTACACCGCGGTGTCCACGGTGCCGTCGGAGGCCTCCCTCTCGACGGTCTCGACCGAACTGCGATACCGCGCACAGGCGGGTCGAGACGCCGGTGCCAAGAGCTGGTAGGCCTTCTCCACCTCCGGAGACAGCTGCGTCACGAGCGCGACACGCGCGGCAACGAGCTGCGCGCCATAGGTCGCAAGATGTCCGTCCCAGACGTCGAGGGTGTCCAAGGCGCTGCCGTCAGCGCGGGACCGCGACCCACCACTCGTCTTCAGCAGGGCGGTGCGCTGTCTGACGACCTTGTCGTAATCTGCCCGGATTCCTCCGACCGCCGGCCGCTGCGTCGTCGCGAGTTCGTCGAGAAATCGTCTCCTCTCACCGGGCTCACCTCGGACCAAGGCCAGATCCTCCGGGGCGAACAGCACCGCCCGCAGCACTCCGAGGACCTCTCGGGGACTACGGACGGGGGAGCGGTTCAGCCGCGCCTTGTTCGCCCTGCCCGAGGTGATCTCGAGGTCGATCGCCAGCTCGCGTCCCTCGTTGACGACGATGCTGGAGACCACGGCGCGTTCTGCGCCCACCCGGATCAGAGGCGCGTCGGAGGCTACCCGGTGGGATGCGAGGGTCGCCGAATACCACAGCGCCTCGACAAGATTGGTCTTGCCATAGCCGTTTGGCCCGATGAAGAGCGTGCGACCCGGCGCCAGGTCGATCTCGACCCGAGGCCAGGAACGGAAGTCCGTCAACGCCAGATGACGTATGTACAAATCCCGTCCCCGAGTCGCTTCGCTCCCAGCGGGCCCATCAGCCCGACTGGGAGACTCTCTTCACCGCGTGACCACCGAACTGGTTGCGCAACGCCGCCACGGCCTTCATGGTCGGTGAATCCTCCTGCCGCGACAGGAACCGCGCGAAGAGCGCGGCCGCGACTCCCGGCACGGGAACACGTAGCCGGATCGCCTCCTCGACCGTCCACCTGCCCTCACCGGAATCCTCTGTGTAGCCGCTGATCTCGGCGAGCTCGGGATCCTCCTTGAGGGCCTTGGCCAGCAGCTGCTGCAGCCAGGACCGGACCACCGTGCCGTTGGTCCATGCCTGATACACCGCTTGAGGGTTCTTGATCAGGTCCTCTGCGGCGAGCATCTCGTAGCCCTCGGCGTAGGCGGTCATCAACGCGTACTCGACGCCGTTGTGGACCATCTTCGCGAAGTGGCCGGCGCCCACCGGCCCGGCATGAACGAACCCGTCCGCAACGTCGCCCGGCGGTCGCAGCGCGTCGAAGATGGGCATCACCCGAGCCACGTCCTCGTCGCTCCCTCCCACCATCAGGCCGTAACCTTCCGTCAGTCCCCAGATACCGCCCGAAACACCAGCATCGACGAACCCGATTCCCTTGTCATCCAGGAGTTCAGCGTGTGGTCCATCCTCGGTGAACCGGGAGTTGCCGCCGTCGATCACGAGGTCACCCTTGGCCAGTACGCCCGCCAGTTCCACGATAGTGTCGTGCGTGACGTCACCCGACGGCACCATGACCCACACCACACGCGGCGCCTCGAGCGCATCGGCCAGGGCAGCGAGTGTAGGAACGTCGGTGACCTCCGGACGGGGGTCGAACCCGATCACCTCGTGTCCGGCCTCACGCAACCGTTCGCGCATGTTGAAGCCCATTTTTCCGAGGCCGACAAGTCCCAATTGCATTGCGCACTCCTGGCTGTAGCGCCGGTCAGCCCGGGAGGCGCACCGGCATCAATAGATAGACGTAGTCGGTCTGCGCCGCCGGGAACGGCCCGCTGGAACCGACGCCCTGCTCATCATCTCCTGCCGGCCGCAGTACCGCTGGCCGGCTGGGGGTGGTGAATCCAAAATTGACCTTCTCCGAGTGCAGCGAACCCAGGCCGTCCGTGAGATACGTCGGATTGAAGGCGATGGTCAGGGGCTCGCCGGAGAACTCGACGGGGAGATCTTCCTCGGCCCGACCCACGTCTTCGGCGCCGGCTGACAGCCGAAGGCCGTCCGGACCGAACTCCATCCGCACCTGAGCACCCCGATCGGCGACCAGCGCCACACGCTTGATGGCCTCGGTGAGTTCGGCAACCCCGATGGTCGCCACCGCCGTGTGCTCGGACGGCAGCAGCTGGCGAAACTTGGGGAATTCGGCGTCCAGTAGCCGACTGGTCGTGCGCTTGCCGTCGCTCCGAATGCCGAGAAGACCATCCGCGCCCACCGATTCACCCGATCCCAGCGACAGGTGGACGTCGGGGCCCGCGGTGCCGGCCTTGGCCGCTTCGGCAAGGGTTTTCGCCGGGACCAACACGGCGGCTTCGATGTCGGCGGAATCGGTCGACCACGTCAGCTCGCGCACCGCCAACCGGAAACGGTCGGTGGCGGCCATCACGACCTTCTCGCCCGAGATCTCCACGCGGATCCCGGTCAGCATGGGGAGCGTGTCGTCACGGCCGGCAGCGATCGCCACCTGACCGATCGCCTGGGCGAACAGGTCCGAGGACACCACGCCTGTCTCTTCGGGCAGTGACGGCAGGGTCGGATAGTCCTCGACAGCCATCGTCGGCAGCGAAAAACGTGCGCTTCCGCAGCTCAGCGACACCCTGGTGCCCTCGACGCTCACGTCCACCGGCTTGGCCGGCAACGCTCTCGTGATGTCCGACAAGAGCCGCCCTGACACCAGAACGCTTCCAGGAGAGGCGATTTCGGCTGCAACACGAACCTCGGACGACACCTCGTAGTCGTAGCCCGAGATGGTCAGACCGTCATCGGAGCCGGTGAGCAGCACCCCTGACAGCACCGGGATGGTGGGCCTGCTGGGCAGGATGCGTGCAACCCAGGCCACCGCGTCGGCGAAGTCTTCACGCACCAGGCGAAACTTCAGGTCGGTGAGACCAGTCGTCGTCGTCGCCACGTCCATAGCGTCCCTTCGGTGATACCCCAACAACAAGCGCTAAGCAGCGGGCTGACGACTCACTTCGTTTCGGCCGTGACGCTGCGGTGCGGCGACCGAACCGGCCGTCGAAGAACCACCGTAGAGCCTCCCGCCCCATCTTGAAAGCTAATCGATCGGAGTGACGAACCGTCGTCGAGGGTGCTCCGCGACGTGTGCCGCACCTGCATCCCCAAGACCTATCTTCTAGAAGAAATCCCTTGAAGGTATATGAGTAACAGTATTAGGGGCTGTGCACATTGTGGATGGAGGGGTCGGTCCGCAGGTGGTTGGCGTTGGGGGAGTGTTGATCGACTGTGGACTACCGAGCCGTCGATGTCGTGGCTCTGTGCATGAATGTGCTCGGCTGCCACGCACCTGTTGGGGACTACACGCCCGCTGACCGGTTGTGCACAGGTCCGTCCACGAGGATTCCTCGTGACTGCTGGTGCACGAGGTGTGAAAGATATTTCGAGATCGAGGGTGAAACTCGACGGATGAACCGGCGTCAGCGCTTGGAGCGCTGACGGATTCGCGTGGTGAGTTCGGTGACGTGATCGAAGATGTCACGCCGTTCTGCCATCTCGCCGCGAATCTTCTTCTCGGCGTACATGACCGTGGTGTGGTCGCGGCCGAAGGCCTGACCGATCTTGGGCAGCGAGAGGTCGGTGAGTTCACGGCAGAGGTACATGGCGATCTGGCGGGCTTGGGCCAGGGCACGTGTCTTGCCGGGTCCGCGGAGCTCTTCGACCGTGGTTTCGAAGTAGTCGGCGGTGGTGGCCATGATGGTCGCGGTGCTGATCTGCATCGTGCTGGAGTCGGAGATGAGGTCGCGGAGCACGATCTCGGCGAGCGACTTGTCGATGGCCGTCTTGTTGAGCGAGGCGAACGCCGTGACGCGTATGAGCGCCCCCTCCAGTTCACGGATGTTGCGCTCGATGCTGCTGGCGATCAACTCGAGGACGTCACCGGGAACGTCGAGCCGGTCCATCTGCGCCTTCTTGCGAAGGATGGCGATCCGGGTCTCGAGTTCGGGAGGCTGAACGTCGGTGATCAAGCCCCATTCGAATCGTGTCCGGAGCCGATCTTCGAGCGTGGCCAACTGCTTCGGCGGACGATCGGAGGAGATCACGATCTGCTTGTTCGCGTTGTGCAGGGTGTTGAAGGTGTGGAAGAACTCTTCCTGGATGCCTTCCTTGCCTTCGATGAACTGGATGTCGTCGACGAGCAGGACGTCGATGTCGCGGTAACTGCGCTTGAAGGAGGCCTTGCGGTCGTCGCGCAGCGAGTTGATGAAGTCGTTGGTGAACTCTTCGGTCGACACGTATTTGACGCGCATGCCGGGGAAGAGTCGTTGGGCATAGTTGCCCGCCGCGTGAAGGAGGTGGGTCTTGCCGAGGCCGGACTCGCCCCAGATGAACAGCGGGTTGTAGGCGCGGGCCGGCGCCTCGGCGATGGCCAGGCTGGCAGCGTGGGCGAACCTGTTGGATGCGCCGATCACGAACGTCTCGAAGGTGTACCGACGATTGAGGCTGACATCCGGTGTGCTGCCGGCTGCCGGCCGATTGGTGAAGTAGCTAGGCCAGCTGGCCTCGGCGCTGGCGAGCGCTTCCTGGTCCTCGTCGACCTCGTCCGGGTCATGGGGGGCGGCCGCGGTGTCGTCGGTAGCTTCCGGGTCGGGTCCGGCGATGGGGTCCGCGATGCGGACGCCGAGTTCCACGCGCTGACCGAGTCGTCTGCTCAGGCTGGTGACGATGTGGTCCCTGAGATGACGTTCGATCTCGTTCTGGACGAACGGGGTCGGAACCGAGAGAAGGGCAAAACCCTCGGTGATGACGAGCGGTTTGACCAGCTTGAGCCATGCTCTTTGCTGCGGAGTCAGAAGTGCGGTCGGGATGACCCCGTTCCCGGTGTCGACCAAGTTCGACTCGCCGTTGAGTTCGGCGACGACGTCATCCCAGATGGCGACGAACGGTGGATCGGGGTCGGTTGTCAACGAGACGTACCCCCTTTCGACCCGTCCGGGGGACGGTCGAATAAGACGATGCCAAATCTGTCCACAAAGTTATCCACAGTGTGTGGATAACGAACAGTGGCCGCCATGTCGCGGTCTATTCAGGGAAGTGCCTCGGACCCGGAGCTCGTCACAGTGGTCGACATCTGTGGGCTCGCGGGCGATGACCATCCTTGATTTGTTGTCGTTCGCCGTTCTAGCTGAAACGGCACTGCGAAAAGTTAACAGTTTTCATGGCGGGTGCCAACCGTTCTCCAAGATTCGCCAGGGTCAAGTTCGTCCGGGCGCACGCTTGGTGGAACTCGGGTGACGGATGTGACGATTGTGGCCCAGCCGGGGTCGTAAACCAGCGGTTTGACCTAGGGAAATCTCGTCAGTACCCTCGAACAGTCGCCCGAATGTGGTGACACGGCTGCGACTCGGACTTCCCGGGGTACACGCGCCGGGGCTAGCAAGCGGCATGCACCATCACGACGGATGTGATGGTACGTGTTCGCCACACGAACGAGGAGTGACAGCCGTGGCCAAGGGTAAGCGGACGTTTCAGCCGAACAACCGCCGTCGTGCACGCGTGCATGGTTTCCGGCTGCGGATGCGCACCCGTGCCGGGCGTGCCATCGTGTCCGCGCGACGCGGCAAGGGCCGTCGTTCTCTGACTGCGTGATCCGACGCAGGATTTAGAGCGTTGCTTCCGGCCCGGTACCGGATGACACGGTCGGCCGACTTCGGATTGACGGTCAATCGTGGAGTTCGAGCCGCTCAGCCCGATCTCGTCGTGCACTCGCTGTGCTCGGCCGGCACGGAAACCGGTGACCCCAAGATCGGCTTGGTGGTATCGAAGTCCGTCGGCAACGCCGTGCAACGACACCGAGTGGCTCGGCGTCTCAGGCATGTGGCCCGCGGTGTCATCGAGGATCTCGAACCGGGGCAGCGCCTCGTCATCCGGGCGTTGCCCAGCAGCCGTTACGCGATCTCCGCGCGTCTCGAACAGGAGCTGCGGTCTGCGCTGCGGCGTGCGCGCCCACGGCCTGGAGTTCGTCGATGAAGAGATGGTCACCGTCGACGGCGCTGGCGCGGGCGGCGATCCACGTGATCGACCTGTACCGAAACATGATCTCGCCGTATCGGCCTCCGGCATGTCGCTTCACGCCGACCTGTAGTCAGTACGCGGTCGACGCGCTGCGCGGACACGGCTTCCTTCGGGGAAGCCGGCTGGCCCTGACGAGGCTCGCGAAGTGTGGACCGTGGCATCGGGGAGGATGGGACCCGATACCGGAACCGCGGCACGAACATCCCACCGATGGTGCCGCGACGTTGAGGAGCGATTCACTTGTTTAACTACGCGAGCCTGGACTACATCTACTATCCGGTCTCCGCGATCATGTGGGTTTGGTACAAGCTGTTCGGTTTCCTGCTGGGACCATCGAACTTCTTTGCGTGGGCGCTGTCCGTGATGTTCCTGGTCTTCACGTTGCGCGCGATCCTGTACAAGCCGTTCGTGCGTCAGATCGAAACCACGCGGCAGATGCAGGAGCTGCAGCCTCAGATCAAGGCCTTGCAGAAGAAGTACGGCAAGGACCGCCAGCGCATGGCGCTGGAGATGCAGAAGCTTCAGAAGGACCACGGGTTCAACCCGATCCTCGGCTGCCTGCCGATGCTCGCGCAGATTCCGGTGTTCCTCGGGTCTCTATCACGTGTTGCGTTCGTTCAACCGGACCGGCGGCATGGGCATCGGTCATCTCAACCTGTCCGTCGAGGAGAACCGCAGCCTCGGAAACTACTTCTTCAGCGCGACCGACGTCGGGCACTTCCTCGACGCGAACCTGTTCGGTGCCCCTCTCGGTGCCACGATGATCCAGACGACGGGCTTGGACGCGTTCTCCGAGTTCAACCGCACATCGGTGATCCTCGTCGGTCTGCCGCTGATGATCCTGGCGGGCGTCGCCACGCACTTCAACAGCCGCGCGTCGGTGGGCAGACAGAGCCCCGAGGCGGCGGCGAATCCGCAGACCGCCTTGATGAACAAGCTCGCGCTGTACGTCTTCCCGCTCGGCGTGGTCGTCGGTGGGCCGTTTCTGCCGCTGGCCATCATCTTGTACTGGGTGGCCAACAACATGTGGACCTACGGCCAGCAGCACTACGTGTTCGGCAAGATCGAAAAGCGCGAGGAAGCCGCGAAGCTCGAGCTCCAGGAGCGGCGGGCGGCGAATGCTCCCGCGCCTGGAGCACGGCCCAAACGCGAGAAGCCGGCACCTGGTGCCAAGCCGACGCCGGGAGCCAAGCCGACGCCGGGAGCCAAGGCCGCCGGTACCGCGAAGCGGGTAGCGACCGAACAGGGCGACGTGAGCGACACCGTCGATTCCGCGAGCCCGGACGGGGGCACCGGTGATGCGCCGCCGCCCACCAAGAGCGCCCCGAAGAAGGCGGCGCCCAGCAAGGGCGCATCCAACGGGTCATCGAACGGGGCAGCCAAGAGCACTCCGCGCCGGAACAACAACCGGCCGCGGAAGCGGAAGCCTTGACCGGATCGCAGCGGGCGACCATCCGCCTACAGACCGGTGAATGAGGAAGGATGAACATGACAGACGCCGATACGACGGAACGCGTCATCGTGACAGATGACACGGACGGTCCGGTAGACCTCGAGGAGCGGCTCGTCGCCGAAGGCGAGATTGCCGGGGACTATCTGGAGGAACTGCTCGACCTGTTGGACTTCGACGGGGACATCGATCTGGATGTCGAGGGCGACCGCGCGATCGTGAGCATCGACGGGGGCACCGACTTGAACAAGCTCGTGGGGCGCAAGGGCGAGGTGCTCGACGCATTGCAGGAACTGACCAGACTCGCAGTGCACCAGAAGACGGGGGAGCGGAGTCGGCTGATGCTCGACATCGCACGGTGGCGTCGACGTCGGCGCGATGAGCTGGCGGCGTTGGGAGACCGGATCGCGCAGCGCGTGCTCGAGAGCGGTGAGCGCGAGGCACTCGATCCGATGACGCCGTTCGAACGCAAGATCGTGCACGATGCAGTGGCGGCGGTTGACGGTGTGCGTAGCGAGAGTGAAGGGGCCGAGCCCTCCCGCCGCGTGGTGGTCCTACCGGGCTGACCCACCCGGGCAGCACCCGACCAACGCGAGTTACATCAATGTAGTTTCCATCGGCAGCGTGGCGAAGGAATGTTTCACGTGAAACATGGAGAAGCACCACCGCCGCCCCCGGAAGCCGAGACCGTGTTTGGACCGGGCTTCGAGGTGGCGGAACGATACGTCCAGATCCTCGCCGGCGCAGGGATCGAACGCGGGCTGATCGGTCCCGGCGAGGTGGAGCGATTGTGGGAGCGCCACGTCCTCAACAGCGCTGCCGTCGCAGAACTCATCGACGAGGGCGAGTCCCTTGCCGACGTGGGCAGCGGAGCCGGCCTGCCCGGGATACCCATCGCACTCGTCCGGCCAGCAGCGAAGGTCATCCTCATCGAGCCGCTCCTGCGGCGCGCGGAGTTCTTGACCGAGGTCGTCATTGAGCTGAACCTCGACATTACGGTGGTTCGCGGAAGGGCCGAGGACAAGGATGTCCGGCGGCAGGTCGCCGACGTCGACGCCGTCACGTCGCGGGCGGTCGCATCACTCGACAAGCTGACGAGGTGGGGGCTCCCACTGTTGCGAGAGGGCGGGCGGATGCTGGCGATGAAGGGCGAGCGAGCCGCGCAGGAGGTGGAGGAGCACCGTCGGGCGATGAACTCATTGGGTGCAACGGACGTGAGGGTGGTGCAATGTGGCGCGAACTTCTTGACTCCACCCGCAACCGTGGTCGTCGCGCGGCGCGGGCCAAAGAGATCGCGACTTGGCCGCGCGGCGCGAGCGGACAGGAGGACAATGTGAAATCAGTCCGACCACGGGGTGGCCCGGATGCATCGACCGCATCGACACGAGGACCGGGGGAGGCGCCAGTGCCGGATGTTTCACGTGAAACATGGACAGCAGCCGAGCCGCCCGACTGGGAGGACCCGGCTGCCGTGGATACACCCATCGGCGCCGAGGCGGAGCGGGCCGTGAAGATTCTGCACAAGGCGAAGGGTCAGGGGTTGCCCCGCCCGGAACGACAACGCGTCTTCACCATCGCGAACCAAAAGGGTGGCGTCGGCAAGACCACGACGGCCGTCAACATCGCCGCAGCCCTCGCGCTGCAAGGGCTACGAACGCTCGTCATCGATCTCGACCCCCAGGGCAACGCCAGCACCGCCCTCGGTATCGAGCACAGACCGGGTACGCCGTCCTCGTACGAGGTGCTCATTGGAGACATGACACTGGAGGAAGCGCTGCAACGTAGCCCGCACAACGAGCGGCTCTACTGCGTGCCCGCCACCATCGATCTCGCCGGCGCCGAAATCGAGTTGGTCAGCATGGTGGCGCGAGAGGGCCGGCTGCGGAACGCGCTCGCCGACCTCACGAGCTACGACTTCGACTACGTGTTCATCGACTGCCCGCCCTCGCTGGGCCTGCTGACCATCAACGCGCTCGTGGCCGCACCGGAAGTGCTGATTCCGATCCAGTGCGAGTACTACGCGCTCGAAGGCGTCGGGCAACTCCTGCGCAACATCGAGATGGTCAAGGCGCATCTCAATCAGCATCTCGACGTGACGACCGTCATCCTCACGATGTACGACGGCAGGACGAAGTTGGCCGACCAGGTCGCCGAGGACGTCCGCTCGCACTTCGGCGACAAGGTACTGCGGACGGTGATTCCGCGGAGCGTCAAGGTGTCCGAGGCGCCGGGCTACGGCATGACGATCCTGGACTACGACCCGGGATCACGCGGTGCGATGAGTTATCTCGACGCCAGCCGGGAGATCGCTGAACGAGGCAACACGAAGGGATCGCGATGACGCAACCACACAAGAAGAAGAGCGGTCTCGGTCGCGGGCTCGCCTCGCTCATCCCGACCGGACCGGCCGATGGAGACTCGAGCCGGATCAGCCCGCGGATGGGGGACGCGGCGGCCGATGTCGTGATCGGCGGTGCGCCGCAGCACGCGCCCTCGGACGTCGGAGCGGTTTACCGTGAACTAGATCCGTCGGACATCGAACCGAATCCGCGGCAGCCGCGCACCGTCTTCGACGGGGACGCGCTCGACGAACTCGTGCACTCGATCCGTGAGTTCGGCATGATGCAGCCGATCGTCGTCCGTGCCGTCGAGAACGCGGACATGGGTGCACCGCGCTACCAACTCGTCATGGGGGAGAGGCGCTGGCGCGCCGCGCAGAAGGCCGGACTGGCGACGCTGCCAGCCATCGTTCGTGAGACCGCCGATGACAGCATGCTTCGCGACGCCCTCCTCGAGAACATCCACCGGGCTCAGCTGAATCCATTGGAAGAAGCGGCGGCCTACCAACAGCTGCTCGATGAATTCGGTGTCACCCACGAGGAACTGGCTGCTCGAATCGGCCGGTCGCGCCCAGTCATCACGAACATGATCCGGCTGATGCGGCTCCCGGTCGCGGTGCAGCGGCGGGTGGCCGCCGGCGTGCTCTCCGCCGGCCACGCGCGGGCGCTGTTGTCGCTGGAAGGTGGACCCGAACTCCAGGAGGAACTCGCTGCGCGGATCGTCGCGGAGGGGCTGTCGGTGCGTGCGACCGAGGAGGCGGTCACCCTCGCCAATCGAAATGAGGGCGGTCCGCAGCCGGCCCCGCGCCGCAAGCCGATTCACATGCCGGGTCTGCAGGACGTTGCTGAGAAGCTCTCATCGGCCTTCGATACACGCGTCACGGTGAGCCTCGGCAAACGCAAGGGCAAGATCGTGGTGGAGTTCGGGTCGGTCGACGACCTTCAGCGGATCGTGGACCTGATGAACTCGGCGAAGTGATGACCCATCACACCAGGTAATTACGTCACTGTGACACATCGCCTGCCGCGCACCGCTGCTATCTTCGAGTCGAGGAGGAAACCTCTTGTGCGACAGCTTGATTGGGTAGGAAGCCGCGGCTCGACGAGTACCCGCTTCCCCTTCCTGCTCCGCATGGTTCGTTCTTCTATCCTGGAGGGGCGGCATCGGCCGCCGGGATCGTCTGAGAGTTCGGGAGCCTAGTGTCCGCACGAATCACGCCGCTGCGGCTCGAGGCATTCGAGCAGCTCCCCAAACATGCGCGGCGCTGTGTGTTCTGGGAGGTCGATCCCTCCACGCTGCGAGGCGACGATCACCTCGCGGACCCCGAGTTCGAGAAGGAAGCGTGGCTGTCGATGGTCATGCTCGAGTGGGGGTCGTGCGGCCAGCTGGCGGTGCCGTGCCGTCCCGGCGGTGACGTGCTCGACGACGACGCCCCGTGCCTGGGCTACGTGTTCTATGCGCCACCCCGTGCTGTCCCTCGCGCCACTTTGTTCCCGACGGGGCCGGTGGGTGCCGACGCGGTCCTATTGACCGCCATCGGCGTGGAGAGCGCTGAAGATGCCGACGGACTGCGCCGTGGTCTGGTCGCCGCGGTGATCGAGGATCTCGTCCGCAGAGGTGTGCGCGCACTGGAGGCGTTCGGCCGTACCGCGGACGCCGCCGAACTCGTGGATCCGCGTTTGGTGACGCCGGATCTGGCCCCCGTCGTCGAAGCGCTCGGTGACTGCTCCGCGGAGCAGTGCATCGTCGATGCAGACTTTCTCACCGACGTCGGATTCACGATCGTCGCCCCGCACCGCTACTTTCCCCGACTCCGATTCGAACTCGAGGAGGGGCTGGGCTGGAAGGCCGACGTCGAGGCCGCGTTGGAGCGTCTGCTGGAGAGCGCGCAGATCAGGCTACCGGTGGGTGCCGGCGCGGCCGCGCGGTACTGAACGTCAGCCGTTGGCGGCTTGCTCGACCGAGGCTTCGTGTGCGAGGAGTTCGGCGAATGTGAAGGTTCCTGTCGGCCTGTCGTTCTTGCCGAGGAGGTAGAGCCGTTTCACGGCGGCGAGGATGCCCTCCGAGATGCAGTCGCGCGTGTCGGGGGATACCAGACGATCGCGATCATGCGGGTTCGTGATGTATCCGACGTCGACCTGTACCGTCGGCATCCGCGTCATGCGCAGCAGGTCCCAGGTGCGGCCGTGTGTGCGGCAGTCCCGTAAACCGGTGCGCGCCACCACTTCCCGCTGAATGAAGTCGGCCAAATTGCGGCCGATCGTGGAAACCGAGCCATGCGCGTTGCCGAAGTAGAACGAGGCGACGCCGTTGGCGTTCGAGCCGGGAAGCGTGGCACACCGCAGGCTGATCATCAGATCGGCGCCGACCGTGTTCGCTGTGTTGGCCCGCTCGGAGTTGAGGGGACTACGGCCACCCGGACGGGACAGGAACGTCTCCATGCCGATCGCGGTCATCCGACCCTCGAGTCGACTGGCCAGATCCCACAGGATGTCGGCTTCGCTGATCGGACCGGATGGCCCGTTGGCGATGTAGCCGTGGTCATCGCCGCCGCCGCCGGGATCGATGATGATCCGCTTGCCGGACAGCCGCGGACCGGAACGTCGCACCAGTTCCTCCTCGCGGATGGCGTGCGGCGAACCGCCGGTCACCCGCGAGCCGAGGAAGTACAGCGAACGCAAGGTGTCGGGGCCGCAGATGCCATCCGGGTACAGCCCGTACTCCCGCTGATACGACATCAGGCTGTTGTGCGTGAGGAGCCCGAAGTACCCGTCGACGAGGTTGGTGTAGAAGCCGAGATCCTGGAGGCGCGCCTGCAGGGTGGCGACGTCGTCGCCGTACATGGGGGCGCCGAACTGATGTGCCAGGGTCCGCTCGCCGAGGCGGTAGGACGCCTCTCGCAACGCACGGTACGTCGCCTCACCCACGACGCCGTCGACCAGAAGACCGCGACGCTGCTGGAAGTCACGAACCGCCTGGTCCATGGTGTCGTCGAATGCGTCTAGCGCGACGTGCCTGCCAGTGGTGAGGTCCTCGTCGGGACCGTCGACGAGCCCCAGCGCCGCCAGGGCCACGCGGATCTCGGTGACCGCGCCTCCCCGGTCGCCGCGGCGCAGACTCGACATAAATCAGGCCTCTCGGTCACGGATGGCAGCGAACACCACGCTGGCGATCGCAAGACGGGCTGAGCCATATTGTCGCAGACACCAGTGAATTTTCAGAAACCTACAGGCCAGCAGCGACGCCGGGTGTCGCGTTAGTCGGCGTCGGCCAGTTCGCGGAGCAGCGCCGCCTTGCCCTTGGCGCCGACGATGCGTTTCACCGGCTGGCCGCCCTTGAACAAGATCATCGTGGGGATGGAGACCACCTGGAAGTCGCGCGCCGTCGCCGGGTTGGCGTCGACGTCGAGCTTGGCCACCGTCAGCTCGCCGGCCTTTTCGGTGGCGATCTCCTCGAGTACCGGTGCCACCATCTTGCAGGGCCCGCACCACGTCGCCCAGAAGTCGACCAGTACCGGCTTTCCGCTGGCCAGGACGTCGTCGGAGAAGGAATCGTCGGTGACCGTCACCGTCGCACTGTCTTTGCTCATGGGTTGCTCCTGTCGTGAGAACGAATATGGATCGGGTTGGGCGTGGCCCTCAGTCGCTGTCGGTGAGCCAGCGCTCGGTGTCGATGGCGGCCGAACAGCCGCTACCCGCAGCCGTGATGGCCTGCCGGTAGGTGTGGTCGACCAGGTCGCCCGCCGCGAAGACGCCGTCGACTGACGTGGCCGTCGTCCGACCGATGACCTGGACGTAACCCTCGTCGTCGAGATCGACTTGACCTCGGACCAGTTCCGAACGGGGGTCGTGACCGATGGCGACGAACACCCCGGTGACGGCGAGCTTCGACTCCTCGCCGGTGACGGTGTCGCGCAGACGGATCCCGGTGACCTTTGGCTCGCCCTCGACCTCGGTCACCGCGGTGTTGGTCAGGATCGTGATCTTCTCGTTCGCCTGCGCCCGCTCCAGCATGATCCTCGACGCACGGAATTCGTTGCGGCGGTGGATCAGCGTGACGTGGCGGGCAAAGCGCGTGAGGAACGTGGCCTCCTCCATCGCGGAGTCGCCGCCGCCGATGACCGCGATGTCCTGGTCACGGAAGAAGAACCCGTCACAGGTCGCGCACGTACTGACGCCCGTGCCGATGCGCTCTTGTTCGCCGGGGATTCCGAGGTGCCGTGCCTGAGCCCCCATGGCCAGAATGACCGCGCGCGCCTGGTGGACATCGTCTCCGACCGTCACCGTCTTGACCGGCCCGTCGAGGGAAACCTCGTCGACGTCCTCCATGCGCAGGTCGGCTCCGAAACGCTCGGCCTGCTCCCGCATCTCACTCATCAGTTCCGGGCCGGTGATGCCCTCCTTGAAGCCCGGGTAGTTCTCCACCTCGGTGGTGGTCATCAACGCCCCGCCGAACTGAACACCCTCGAACACGAGTGGCTTGAGCTGCGCGCGGGCTGCGTACACCGCCGCCGTGTAGCCGGCGGGTCCAGAGCCGACGATGATTACGTCATGGACCGTGGAGTTGGAGGTCATGTCCATCCTTCTGGTTTCGAGTCCTCGTGTGCTGCGCGCGCCAGCATGGCTATAACACCAGCGTAGGGTGCGGTGTTCCATCCAGTGTGACGGCGTCCGTCAGGTCGGCTCACGAGGGGTGAAAGACGCCAGCGCGGCGCCTAGTCGGTCCATGACGTGCCGGGGCACGTCGGGCGCCGAGCGTGCGTCCGAACCCAGGTTGGCCAGGTCCTCGCGAACCCGGTCGAAGGCGCGGGCGGCGTGCGCCAGATCGGGGTCGGTCAGAATCCGGGCACGCAGTGCGGCAGCCTCATCATCGTCGAGCAGGCCTGCCTGCAGATCGGCCAGCCGTGACGTCATCTGCGGCGCGGGGTTCCCGTTCCGTTCATCGTCCACTGTCCACTCCGCGGTGTCGGCGGCCTTCGTGCCCGTTGTTCGGCAGTTTATGGAACTTACGCCGTCGAAGGGGCGTTCAATGAAGAGTAAGGGACTCGTATGTCCCGGCAGGGAAGGTCGGCAATGTTCGCGCCAGGTCGCAGGATCGCGACAGCAGGGTCCGCCGCGCTGATGATGGTGGGGGGAGCACTCGCCGCCGCGATCGTGACCGCGCCGGGCGCTACCGCCGACGGCTGCAGCATGTACATCCAGCCGTTCAATCCATTCCTGCAGACGTGCGGCATCCCCAACAAGCCTCCGCCAGTGCAGGGCGGGTCGCCGGGTGCAGGCGCGATCATCGCGTGCCGCAACATCCCCGGCTGCCTGTCGTACGTCGTCAACGGCGGCCCCGGCTACGGCGGCGTGGCGCGACCAGACACGACGGTCCGACACAGCCCGTAGCCGCGGGCTCAGCGCGCCCCGGCGTCGAGCGCGGCATCCCGGGCCAGATATCCCAGTGAATCGGCCAGCTTGGCGCGCGCCCGCGAACACCGACTCTTGACCGTGCCTTCGGCAACGCCCAAAAGTCGCGCGGTTTCCGCGATCGAGTAGCCGTGCATGTCGACCGCCACCACCGCCGCTCGCTGCTCGACCGGCAACCGGAGCAGGGCACGCTCGACGATCAGCGCCGTCTCCACCCGTGAAGTCGGATCACCCGACGGATGGGCTTGGTCGTGCAGCGGGACGGTGGGGTGAGACTTGTTCCGGCGCAACCGGTCCAGACACGCGTTGACCACGATGCGATACAGCCAGCTGCTCACCGACGCGTCGTTGCGGAACGCGGCCGCAGTGCGGTGCGCCGACAGCATCGCGTCCTGGAGCGCGTCCGCGGCGTCGTCGGGGTTGCGACTGGTGAGCTGCGCAAGCCGGTACAGCTGGCGGTGGTGGCGGCAGAAGAGCACTCCGAAGGCGTGGCGGTCGCCGGCGACGTGGGCTGCGAGCAACTCCGCGTCGGACCGATCCCCGTCGGTGACGTCCGCGAAGCTGCCCACAGAAGAACCATAGAGAACCCTGTGAACCCCGGATGACACCTTTTGTCCGCGGCTGCCCGGTGGCGCACCGCGACGTGGGTTTAGCTGCGCAGACGCGGGATGGCGTGGCCACGAGGGTTGGGGACGGACCGCCTAGGAGGCGGATTTCAGGGTGATGTTCGACAGCGCGGTTTCGCTGTCGCCGTCCACCGTGCCCATCGTCGTGATCCACACCAGCACATACGACGTCGACGACGCGTTGTCGAGGGTGATGGTGTTCGCACCCTTCTTCATCGGTGTCGGGGGCGACATCGCGGTCGTGTCCTCGAGCGAGTCGGGCGTGGCCGACTTCGCGGAGCGAATCTGGATCGAGGTGCCGGTGCTGGGGACGTCGAGGGAAACCGACGAAAGCGTCGTCGGCTGCGGCAGCTGCAGGATCAGGCCGACACCGTTCTTGAACGACGGGAACGGCACCGGGTCGCTGTAGGTGTCGGTCTGCCATGCGGTCGACGGGTTGCCGTCGATGGCCTGGCTCGCCTCGTCGGGGTTGTCGGCCTCGCCACCGGGTGAGAACACCGTCGCACGAACGGGTTTCACGGTGGCTCCGGACCCCCCGGCCGTCTCGGATCCGCTCTCGCTGGTCGGGGCGGTGAGGCCGAGCTCGTCCCGGTCGAGCGTTCCGCCGACGTCGCCGAACACGCCGCGCAGTCCGATCGCCAGCGCCGCGAGCGCGACGATCAGGATGACGGCGCCCACGCTGATGCCGATCACCAGCCCCTTCTTGCGACGCGACAGCGCCTCCGGGTCGACCGGTTGACGCCGGTGAGCCTCGTCGTCCTCGGTCGGTTGGTCCACGGGCGCGATCAGGTCGGTCCGGTCGGCGACGGCCGTCGCCTGCTGGAGCAGGTTGAGCAGGGTGGCGGCCGTGCGGATGCCGCCGTTCCGCTGCACTGCTCGCGCGGCGGCGGCGGAGACCTGGAAGGGAATGTCGCGATCGACCGAGCGGGGCTCGACAGGATTCCCGGCGGAGTCCAGATCCGCGGCCGCCATGCCGCTGCGCACGCCGAGTTCGGGCAGCGGCCACCGGTCGACGAGCAATGCGTAGAGCGCAGCGCCGACGCCACGGATGTCGTCCTCGGGGGTGGCTTCGGGCATGGTGGCAGGGAATGCCAGGGCGACGTCGCCGTCGATGCTGACCCTGACCCGGCCGGGATGATCGATCGACAGAGCGACGCCACCGCGGTGCGCGGCCTCGGCGGCCGACGCCAGGGACTGGACGGCCCGGGCGCCGCCAATCGCGGACGGCGCGGTCTCGGCGACCTCGGCGAGCGATCCGCCGCGTATCCACTCGGATACCACCAGACCGCCCGAGCCAGTGCGGGTCACGTCGAGCACCCGGGCGATGCCGGGCATCTCGAGGCTGCCCAGCTTCTTCGTGCGGGTCAGGATCTCCTGCAACTCGCCGTCGGACAGCGACGCATCCGGATCGACGAACGTAAGCCCCACCTGGCGGTCCAGTGCCGTGTCCAGTGCGTGCCAGAACTGAAGGTCCGGGGGGCCGCCATGGAAGACGAGCAGGCGGTACCGACCGCCGGCGATGGTGGCACCCGGAATCAGGTGCACCTCATCGTCGGTGGCGGCCTCGATGGGCGGCTCGTTGAGCATGCCGAACGACATCGGTTCCCGGGTGGGATCGCCGCCGTAGTCAGCGGGAGGCCTTCCCGAACCCGGGGATCCGGCCTCGGTTGGCACGTCCGGTTCGAACTCGTCGGCCGGCGGGCGCGGAATGCGCGTGGTCGCGCCCGCGTCGGGTCCGGACGCGGAACCGCCTGCCGAGTCGTCGGTCACCGCTGGTCCTTTCCGTTTCGGGTACGAATTCCTGTGCTCAGAGTACGTGACGGAGTTGCCCGGACGTGGCCTGATCGGCGGCGTCACGGGCCCGCTGGGTACCGGCGCGGGCGCGCCACCCCGTCCGAGCCGACGCCTGACCAGGGCCACTGCCGCCTGCGCCTCCGGCACCTTCGCTCCGATCATCACCGCAGCGATGATCGGCAACATGATCAGGCCCAACAGCAACAGTCGCAGCAGCGAACCCGCCCCACCCCCGTCGGCGGTCAGCCGCTCCAGACCGAGTAACCGGTCGACGACGTGCGCGATGAGGCCCGCGCCCAGGGATGCCGAGATGGTGACGAGGATGGTCCGGATCACCTGAAGGTCGAGCAGCCGGCCGTCGGGGGGGTTGAGGTTGGCCCGCAACATGATGTGGCCGACCGTGGCGCCCGCGAGGAAGCCCAGTCCGTTTGCCAGGCCGAGGTAGCCGGCGACGAGCTGCGGATCGTCGGTCAGGTGCGGCGCAGCCAGCGAGGCCAGGATCTTGACCGCCGTGATCACCAGGATCAGTACGATCGGCGTCCACGGTTGTTGGCGCGCATAGAACACCCGCAACTGGAGCAGCACCAGCGAATAGGGGATCAGCGTGAACGCGGACAGCGTGATCGCCAAGCCGAGATAGCCGGCGTCGACCCCGCCGAACTTCCCGTACGCGAACAGGGCGCTGCCCATCGCGGGACCGCCGACCGTCATCAATGCCACGACCGGGATCAGCGTCACCATCGTCAGCCGCGTCGCCAATGACAGGTCGGCCAGCACGGCCGGGGTGTCGTTCGCAGCAGCGTTGCGGGACAGTCGCGGCATGACCACGGTCAGCACCGTCACGCCGATCACGCCGAACGGAAGCATGAGCACGAGCCACGTGTAGTTGTAGATCGCGGGCCCGGAAGCTGCTGCGCTGCTGGCGATTTGATTGCCCACGATCAACCCCACCTGGCTGATCAGGACGTAGAGCACCATCGCCGAGGCCATACCGCCGAACTGCTTGAGCCGGTCGTCGATACCCCAGAGCGGGCGCAGGCTCACCCGTTCCCGGCGGATCGCCACTAGGAGGACGGCGGTCTGCGCGAACACGCCCAGCGTGGTGCCGATGCCCAGCACCAGCAGCTTCGCGTTGCCCATCTCGACGGGGTTCAGCGAAAGCTCGCCGGGCACGAGGACGAACAGGCCGAGGGTAGCGATGGCGACCACGTTGTTGACCACCGGCGCCCAGGCGGGTGGCCCAAACACGTTGCGGGTGTTCAAGATCGCCATGAACACCGAGGAAAGACCGTAGAAGATCACCTGCGGCAGAAGCAGATACGCGAAAGCCGTGGTGAGCGGCTCGTTGACGAGGGGATCATCACCGAGCATCAGGCGGACCAACAGCGGTGCCGCTGCCACCGAGATCACGGTGGCAACCAGTAGCAGGGCCGTGGCGAGCGTGACGAGACGTCGTACGAATGCGGTACCGCCGTCGGCGTCCTCCCGTTCGGCGCGGGCCAGTACGGGCACGAAGATCGCGGTGAACGTCGCCTCGAGCACGAGTGCCGCGACGAGGTTGGGCAACTGGTTGGCGATGGTGAAGGAACTCGACAGCGCCGCGCCGAGGATGGCGGCCAGCAGAACGATCCGGATGAAGCCGGTGATCCGACTGATGAGTGTCGCCAGCGCCATGCCCCAGGACCTCGAAACCACTGCGGCGTCGGACAGTTCGCTGCGCACCGTCGGCTTCGCCGTATGACCGGCGCGCCGCCGCGGAGCCGGACCGCTGGGGATGCGCTGGCGTGGGGGAGAGGGTGACGCTCCCCGGGGCGGGGGCGCGGGTTGCGGTGGTGTGGGCAACGGTCGCCGTGGCGCCCTCACGTGTCGTCCGGTGCGTGCGCGATGGCGACGTCGAGCGGATCGGGCCGGCGCATGCCCGGGGGCCGATCGAGGTCGGCGCGGTCGGGTTGGCCCCGGAACCGGTGCCACAGCCGCCTGCCCGCCAGCAGCACGAGAACCAGCCCGGCCGACAGCGTGATGAAGAACAGCACCTTGCCGTAGGCGTTGGAGTGCACCGACAGCCGGACCGGTTCGCCGAGGGGCAGCCCGTCGGCCGTCCGCAAGGACACGTCCACGGCCACCCGCTGAGTGAAGTGCACCTCGATCGGCACCCGAAGCGGCAGGAACCCCGGGGGCAGTTCGATCTCGCCCATGTCGGTGACCGTCATCCCCGGGGGTGCGTCGATTGCCAGCCTGACCCGGATGGGCACCGGCAGGTCATTGCGCAGGGCCAGTGGCAGGGGACTCCGCTCGGTGGCCAAGGTGTAGGAGTCGCCCGGGTTGACGACGGTGACCGCATTGAAGAGGTCGTTGACCGTGGTCCCCGTGCGTGACACACGCTGGTCGGCGAGCCCGTTGCGAGCGTCGGGTGGCACGGACTGGCTCAGCGCCCGCAGCATGTCCTCCCGAAGCGGCGCGGTGTACTGGATGCCGGTCAGCCCCGTTCTGGTGTCCGTGGTGAGCGCCGCGGTGAGCCCCCACAGTCGGCCGGTCACCGCGGCGATGTCGGTGATGACACCGTCGGTGAAGCGGGCGCGGGCGTTGCCGAGTTCATCACCGGGTAGGGGTTGGTCGTCGGTCGGGATGACCGCGGCGCTCTCGGCGATGACCGCGGTGAGCGGCCGCGGCACGTTCAGTCCCGCGAAGATCGACGTGGCCAACGTCGAGAGCAGTGACGAGGCATCGTCCGCGGTCAGATCCCATACCAACGGCGGCACCAGGATCTCGTTGCGCGGTTGCGCGTCGGGGTGCAGGCCCCGCCACAACAGTGCTCCCAGCGCGTTCTGGCGGCGCGCGACCGGCGAGTCCGGCCGGAGCGGGACGGCAAGCGAGGCATCCAGATACGACGGCGTCGACGGTTGACCGCCCATGCCCGCCAGTGCGGCACCCACTGCGGGGTCGACCGGCGCGGTGACCACCTCGGGGTTGTAGCGGCGCGGTGTCAGGTCGATGTTCGGCCGCTCGCCTGACTCCGAGTCCTGTGCGGTGTGGTCGGGGGCAGCCACCGCCACGGTCGGCCCCTGGGCGGTCAGTAGTTCCACCGCGGGGCCCGTCAGTGGTCCGTCGGCGAGCAAGGTCGCGCCCCGGACCGACCGGACACCCAGGATCTGGTCGACGATGGCTGGGGTGTCACGGGTCGCGATGGCGGCCAAACCGGGATCGCCGACCCGCTGCAGCGCCGTCAGGTCGGCCTGCGCATAGACCGACGACGTCACGCACATGCGCTGCGCCAGGGTCTTCAACCTGCCGAGCCAATCGATCGCCGCCTCCCGCCCGGTGCCGGGGCGGGTTGGGGCGTTGAGCCCGCCGGCCGGAGAGTCGACCACGACGTAGCCGGCCGTCATCGCATTGACCGTCACCAACAGATCCGGATCCACGGCCAGGCACAGCGCGCTGCCTACCTCCCCGGTGGGGTCGACCTCCGGGCTGGTTGCGAAGGTCACCGCCGTGAGTAGCGTGTCGAGGCGCCCGCCTGCGGCCAGCGATGACGCGAGGTCGTCGTCGACGAGACGCACCGGTGTGGTGCCCCCCGGCACGCCCGCGGCCAGTCGCGGCCGGTCGGCCAGCGGCCACAGCATGGTGACTCCGACGGGGTTGGTGGTGTCCGGCGCCACCACCGCGGTCACCGAATCGGCGGCCTCCGACGACGGGTCCGCGGGTACACCGAGGACGGGCAGCAGAAAGCGGGCGTCGTCGAGGCGGGCCGGAGCGCCGTAGTCCGGGGTGCCGTTGACGTTGACGAGAAGCGGGTAGATCCCGGGTTCCTCGATGCCGAGGGCCGGCATGTCGTTGGAGCGCACGGGGTAGGACAGCGTGAACGGGACGCTCTGATCCCGGTTCAGCTCGGGCGCCACCGTGATGAAATCGGCGAGCGGCTCGTACTGTGTGCCGTCGCCCACCAGGGTGGTACGAAGACCGACCGACGAGGCCACGGCGGGGCCGTACTCGAGGCGGACCATGACGTCGCGCACCGGCCGGTCACCGACGTTGGCGACGGTGCCGGTCACCGTCACGACTGGGTCGCTGGTCGTGCTGACGATGTCGGGCGTCACGCTGCCGATGTTGAGTTCGAGGAACTCGTTCATCCCCGGCTCGGCCGCGGCAGCGCGAGGCAGCAGCAGCGGCGCGGCGAGCAGTGTCAGCGCGGTGATGGCGGCCAGCAGGCGCGACGGGGCCGCCCAGCTCCTCATGGTCCCTGGCCGCAGCCGTTCGCCCGCCGGCCAGGGTTGGGTTGAGGGGATTCGTCAGGCCGACGGTTCCGGGTGTGGGAGTGCGTCTGTGCGCGCCGCCGGGGAGACGTGCGCGGCAGCGGCGGCAGCGCGCCGGGCCCGTCGGCGTGCAGCTTGTCGATCAGTTCGCCCGCTACCTTGGCGAGCTTGCGCTCGTCGGCGTAGGCCAGCCGGGACGGGAGTTCGGTGAGTGGCACCCACGCCACCTCGCTGACCTCGAGGTCCTCGTCGGAGAGTTCACCGTCGAGGAACCGCATGAGGTAGTGGTGCACGGTCTTGTGGACGCGGCGCCCCTCGGTGACGAACCAGTAGTCGATGCTGCCCAGCGCGGCGAGCACGCTGCCCTGGATGCCTGTCTCCTCGGCGACTTCGCGGATGGCGGTCTGCTCGGCCGTCTCGCCCAGCTCGATGTGGCCCTTCGGCAGCGACCACAGCATGCGGCCCCTCCGGTCGAGGCGCCCGATCAACGCGGCCACCTGGTTGTCCTTGGGGCCGTCGATGCCGTCGATGACGAGGCCACCCGCCGACGTCTCGTGCACGGTACGGAGCCGGTCGGGTTGACGGCGGGTCGGCCCGGGCTTGCGCCCGCCGGCCGCGGGGCCGGGCGAGGTGGTCGCCGGGGTTGCGGGAGGAGTGGCAGCGGGTGTCTGGGCGCCGCTGTCGGGCGACCCTGCCGAGCGTCGGCCGCGGCGCCTTCCTCGGCGCCGTCGTGGTTTGGCCCGTTCGCCCTCCGACACCCAAGCGATAGTAGCTGCCACTTCGTATCCACCCTGTCGCCACTCACTGTTGGTGCCGTGCTGATGCCCACTCGTTATGCTGCCTCGAACCCGTCTCCGTGCGCACATTAGGCTCATCGAACGTGCCGAGTGACGCAACCGCCGACGCCGCGCTGATGGCCGCCGCGATGCGAGCCCTGCGGCCGCACCTCGCCGTGCTGACCGAACTCGGCGGGCTGTTCGATGCCGCCGGACAGCAGCTGTACCTGGTGGGGGGCAGCGTGCGCGACGCCCTGCTCGATCGGCCGGTAGCCGATCTGGACTTCACCACCGACGCGCGGCCGGAGGTGATCCAGCGCATCGTGCGGCCGTGGTCGGACGGGATGTGGGACACCGGCATCGAGTTCGGCACGATCGGCGCCATCAAGGGTGAGCGGCGACTGGAGATCACGACGTTCCGTGCCGACAGCTACGACCAGGTGTCGCGCAACCCGACCGTCGAATTCGGCGATCGACTCGATGATGATCTGGTGCGCCGCGACTTCACCGCCAACGCGATGGCGGTGCGCATCACGGCCGATGGCATCGGCGAATTGCAGGACCCCCATGGCGGATTCGCGGCGGTACGCGAGCGGCTGCTCGACACGCCGTCGGCGCCGGAGGTGTCGTTCGGCGACGATCCGCTGCGGATGCTGCGGGCGGCGCGCTTCGTCTCCCAACTCGGGTTCGCCGTGGCGCCGCGGGTACGTGACGCGATGCGGCGCATGGCGCCCGAACTCGGCCGCATCACCGCCGAGCGCGTCGCCACCGAGCTCGACAAGCTGGTCGCGGGCGCGGATCCGGTCGCCGGGGTCGACCTGATGGTGCAGACCGGTCTCGGCGAGATCGTGCTGCCGGAGATCGGCGAGATGCGGATGGCGATCGACGAGCACCACCAGCACAAGGACGTCTATCAGCATTCATTGACGGTGCTGCGGCAGGCGGTCGACCTGGAGGAGCCGGGGACGGGGCCCGACCTGGTGCTGCGCTGGGCGGCGCTGCTGCACGACATCGGCAAGCCGGCAACCCGCAGACACGAGCCCGACGGTGGCGTGAGCTTCCACCACCACGAGGTCGTCGGCGCCAAGATGACCCGCAAGCGGATGCGGGCGTTGAAGTACTCCAAGCAGATGGTCGACGACGTGTCCCAGCTGGTGTACCTGCACCTGCGGTTCCACGGCTACGGGGACGGCACCTGGACCGACTCGGCGGTCCGGCGCTACGTGACCGACGCCGGTGTGCTGCTGCCGCGGCTGCACAAACTGGTCCGGGCGGACTGCACCACGCGCAACAAGCGCAGAGCCGCGCGATTGCAGGCCAGCTACGACGACCTCGAGCACCGCATCGCCGAACTCGCCGCGAAGGAGGACCTCGCCAAGGTGCGGCCTGACCTTGACGGCAACGAGATCATGGCGATCCTCGGCATCCCGGGCGGCCCGGTGGTCGGTGAAGCGTGGAACCACCTCAAGGAGTTGCGGCTGGACCGCGGGCCGCTGGAGCACGACGAAGCGGTCGTGGAGCTGAAGAAATGGTGGAACGCCAGGAGCTAGCGGTGCGTCCTAATCGTTTGTGGGGGCGAGCGATGCGGATGTTGTGGGGGCGAGCGAAGCGACGGGGGGACACGGTGGACTACTGCCTTGGTGACGGTGACGGCGGCGCGACGCTCTGGTCGGCCGACCCGAACCTCGACGTGGACGGTGACGGTGATCTCGACGGCTTCGGGCTCGACTTCGACGGTGACGGACGGGTCGACGACGCGATCGCGGACCTGGACGGCGACGGGCTCGCCGACCACATGGTGCTCGACGTCGGGGCCGGAGCTTCGAACGTCACCGAGTACGTCACCGAGTACTTCACCGATGACGGGTCGGGAACGTGGGCGGTGAGCGTGGACCGCGGTGCGCAGCTCCGTTGGTTCGGACTCGATGGCGCCGAGTCGGTGGGCGGTCCGCTGATCGACTTCGACGGTGACGGCGGCGTCGACGACCGGCTGCTCGACGCCGACGGCGACGGGTTGGCCGACCGCGTGCTGGCCGGTGAGCACGCCTTCGTCGACACCGACGGCGACGGGCGGTGGGACGTGAAGCTGTCCGATCTCGACGGTGACGGCGCGGCCGACTCCGCAGCCGGCGTCTAGCGCGCGGTGGCCCCGTCGCGACCGCCGCCGGGCGGGCCGGCGAAGGCCTGGGCGATGGTCAACCAGCGCTGCGCGTCGACGCCCTCGGCGGTCACGTCCAGCTCGGTGCGCGGTCTGCGTTGCGTGACCAGCATGCAGAAGTCCTCGGCGGAACCCGTGACGCGCTGCCGTGCGTCGCCGGGGCCCCACGACCACGTCGTGCCGTCGGGCGCGTGCAGTTCGACGAGGAACGGTTCGTCGGGTGCGGGCAGGCCGTTGATCGCAAACGCGAAGTCCCGGGTGCGCACCCCGATGTGGGCGATGGACCGCAGCCGTGCCGTCGGGCGGCGCGTCACGCCGAGGGCGTCGGCCACGTCGAGGCCGTGCGCCCACGTCTCCATCAGGCGGGCCGTCGCCATCGACGTCGCACCCATCGGCGGACCGAACCACGGCAGCTTGCGACCATCGGCGACGCGGGGCAGCTCGTCGTGCAGCCGGTTCCTGGTGGCCCGCCACCGGGCCAGCAGGGTGGATGGGGGCGTGGCGGCGACCTCCTCGGCGCCGGCGTCGACGAAGCCGGCGGGATTCTCGGCGGCCTCGGTAAGGAGTTCGGCGAAGCCCGGCTCGTCGGTGACGGCGGTGAGCGCCACCCGGTCGGTCCACAGCAGGTGCGCGATCTGGTGCGCGACCGTCCACCCCGCTGCGGGTGTGGGGGTGCGCCAGCCCTCCTCGGTCAGGTCGGTGACGATGCCGTCGAGTTCGTCGCTCTCCGCACGCAGGTCGGCCACGGTGGCGGTGAGGGCGTCGGCTCCAGCCATGGCGCCACCCTAGACCGGCGGATCGGTTGGCCGGCCGCGCCGCCCGACGACCGTGTGCGCGACGAGCCCGACGAGGTAGACCGCGGAGCCGGCGAGGGCGAGCAGCGGCGACTTTCCGTCGGGCGGGATCACCGCCGCCGCCGCCGCGATCGCGGCAATGAACGACACCCAGAAGACCGAGTCCTGAACGGTGAACACGTGCCCGCGCAGGGCGTCGTCGACGTCGATCTGCATCGCCGTGTCGGCGCACAGCTTGACCACCTGTCCCAACGCGCCGAGCAGGAAGCCGCAGACGGTCATCAGCGGAAGGTGGAGGCCCGAACCGCCGAGTTGGACGACCGCGGCAACGGCCAGTGCCCCGTTGGCCGTCGCGTAGCGCCCCCACAGGCGCACGGCGGTCGGGGTGACCAGGGTGGCCAGGAACGAGCCGGCGCCGGTCGCCGCCACGAACAGCACGACCGTGCCGAGACCGGCGACGTTGTTGCTGCCGCCATGCCTGACCAGGATCAGCACCAGCAGCGTGTTGATGCCGAACACCACCCGGTGCGACGCAAGGCCGGCCAGCGTCGCCCCCACGGTAGGGACGGCCGCAACGGTGCGCAGCCCGTAGCCCCAGCCCGTCGCCACGACGTAGGCCACCGACCCGTGTACGGCCCGCGCGGTGGCGTCGGGTCCGAGCGCACGCGGCTTGAACCTGATGGACAGGATGAGCGCCAGGGTGACGGGGAGGGCGGCGATGAAGATGATCGCCGACGCGCCCGTGTCCCCGGTGCCGAACAGCCACCGGGGAAGCAGCATGAAGTTGGCTCCGAGGAACGCCGCGGCGGCACCGCAGGCGGTCGCGACGGAGTTCATCGTGATGACCTGCTCGCGCGGCACCACGTGGGGGAGCGCGGCGGACAACCCCGAGGACACGAACCGGGTGAAGCCGTTGACGATCAGCGCGCCGCACAGGATCGGCAGATCACCGACGCCGAACGCCAGGAGGGTGGCCACGCCGAACACGAGCACCAGGCGGGCTCCGTTCGCCCCGATCAGGACCACGCGGCGGTCCCAGCGGTCCAGCAAAGCGCCGGCGAACGGACCGAGGAGCGAGTAGGGCAGGAACAGCACGGCGAACGCGCCGGCGATCGCCCAGGGTTCGGCAGCGCGCTCGGGATTGAACAGCAGCGCGCCTGCGAGGCCGGCCTGAAACAGTCCGTCGCCGAACTGGCTCACCATGCGGAGTTCGAGCAGGCGCCGAAATTCCGTCAGCCCGCGGACCGACCGCCACAAGGCCACGGGTGCGCGTGTGCCTGCCACTTCAGCTCCGACCTGTCCACCGCGGCGTTCGGCGACTTCCTCCACACTACAAATATCCCGCCGGGCCGCGCCCGTTCGCCACCGCCGTCGGGAGCTGATGCGATGATGGAGGCGTGGCGCAGCCAGAAGACCCGGAGGACTATCGGGCCCCGACCGCACATCGGGTGCGCGCCGGGACGCTGCTGCTCGCCAACACCGATCTCCTCGAGCCGACGTTCCGGCGCAGCGTCGTCTACGTCGTCGAACACAACGACGGCGGCACCCTCGGGGTGGTGCTGAACCGGCCGAGCGAGACCGCGGTCTACAACGTGCTGCCACAGTGGACGAAGCTGGCGACCAAGCCCAAGTCGATGTTCATCGGCGGCCCGGTGAAGCGCGACGCGGCACTGTGTCTGGCAACGTTGCGGGTCGGCATGGACTCCGCCGAGATACCGGGGCTGCGGCACGTTCAGGGCCGGATCGCGA
This sequence comes from uncultured Actinomycetota bacterium, assembly GCA_963798245.1. Lineage (GTDB taxonomy): Bacteria > Actinomycetota > Actinomycetes > Mycobacteriales > Mycobacteriaceae > Mycobacterium. Next base: position 82,359 of record CAWCSO010000015.1, on the reverse strand, counting down.
TGGTGGACCTGGACGCCGACCCCAACGAGATCGCCCCCGCCATCGAGGGCATCCGGATCTACGCGGGCTACTCAGGGTGGACGATCGGTCAGCTCGAGGGCGAGATCGAGCGTGACGACTGGATCGTGCTGTCTGCGCTGCCGTCCGACGTGCTCGTCGAACCCCGGGTCGACCTGTGGGCGCGGGTGCTGCGCCGTCAGCCGCTGCCCCGTTCGCTGCTTGCGACCCACCCCATCGACGTCAGCCGCAACTAGGGCTTGCCGCGCGCTTCCGCCGGCGGGGCCGCGCTAGTTGCAGGACAGCGTGCACGACGCGCACGCGCCGCCGCACTCACCGGCTGCGGGGGCGGCTTCGCGACGGGCCACCACCTTGGCGGCCTGATAGCAGCCCGCGGCGATGGTGCCGACGGCGCCCACGACACAGACCACCAGTAGCAGCACGCCTGCTCCTGCAGGGGCGGAGAGTGCTGCGGCGCCGCCTGCAGCGAGCATGACGGCCGCTGCCAGTTGTGTCGGCGCGACGGTTCGAAGTACCTGTCTGACCGGATCAGCGGGCCGTGGCCGCAGCAGCAGCCAGAGGCCCGTGGCGGCGACCGCGACGGCGGCGACCAGACACAGCACCGCGGCGATCACCATGTCGTCGAGGATACGAGTCCCAGGGCCTCCGGGGCGTCCGGGGTTGGGCGCTCCCGGGTGTGGGTGTCGCTAGCTGGGCTGAGCCAGTGGTTGAGGGGCCGCGTCGGCCGGTGCCGGAGCTGCGGGCGGGGCGCCCGGCGGTGGGGGGGCGGGTGCCGCGGCGACGGGTGCGGACACCTTGAAGCCGTTGACGACGGCATCGGTCGCCTGACCGGCGGCCACCGATACCTGCGCACTGGTGGTCACCGACAGGGTCACCAGGTACCGGTCGGGGCCCGAGGTGGCGATGACGTTGCGGCGCGAGGTGTTCAGTGTCATGTTGTTCTGCCGGTACGTGCCCTCGATGATCGAGGAGGGCATGCCGCCGAAGTCGGCCATCGAGCCATCCGTGGAGCGCCAGGCGGGCAACTTCTGGCTCTCGATGAAGCCGTGGCTGATCGCCTCCTTCGGGTCGAAGTCGCCGAACAGCTTGTAGACGACCAGCGAAGCATTCGACGTGTAGAGCCCGTCCCCGCCGACCCGGTCGGCGATGACCGCGAAGGCGTCCGGAACGTTGGGGTCGGGTACCTTGCTCCAGCCCGTCGGCATTGGCAGCACGATGTTCAGTGCGGTGAAGCCGTCGCTCGCCTGTGGCTCCATCGCCACGTTTCGTTCCTTGAAGTAGTCCGCGATGGTCCCCGACGCGGCAGGGACGATCGTCGGCGCGACGACCGTGGGGGTGGCCACACTGAGTTCGGCCACGGGGGCAGCGCCGGGAGTCTGGGCCCCGGCGGCAGGTGCGATGCTCGCATCGCTCGGTGAAGCGGGCGCCCCGGCCTGCACGGTGACGGTCTGCGTCACGGTGGGTGCGGGCTGCGGGGGAAGCGGGAGCGTCGGCTCTGCGGAGGCCGTCGTGCCTGCGAAGCCGAGCACGCCTGCGACACCTACGGCGACTCCTCCTGTCAAGACTCCCCAACGGCGGGCATTCGCGAACATCTGACGGCGGTCCTTCCAAGAACAATGGGCGTGCGATCTGGCCCTCGGTGGTGCGGGCCAGGCGCCGACTGTAACCACGCCGGGAGCCGTGCCACCAGCGCCGGACTCGACCTGCAACCTTGCGCTGACCGGTCTGCAACGGAACCGATATCAAGCCACGTCCGCTCACCGTGCCGACGGGGCCATTCAGCGGGGTGGTGACGGCGGCCACCCGGAGCCGCGACCTCTGCGCCGACGCCGTTGACTACCCTGTTCACGTGACTGACCAGCCCGTCGACGTGGACGTCTCGAGCCACCAATCCGAAACCCCCGAGCACCGCTACACCGCGGAACTCGCCGGGGCGATCGAGCGCGCCTGGCAGGAGACCTGGGCGCAGCGCGGCACCTTCCACGTGCCGAACCCCGTGGGGTCGTTGGCGCCGACCGACGGCGCCCCGGTGCCGTCGGACAAGATGTTCGTGCAGGACATGTTCCCCTACCCCTCTGGCGAGGGCCTGCACGTCGGACATCCCCTCGGCTACATCGCCACCGACGTGTATGCGCGCTACTTCCGGATGTCTGGGCGCAACGTGTTGCACGCGTTGGGGTTCGACGCATTCGGACTACCTGCCGAGCAATATGCGGTTCAAACCGGCACGCACCCGCGCACTCGGACCGAGGCCAACATCGTCAACTTCCGGCGTCAGCTGGGTCGGCTCGGCCTGGGCCACGACGCCCGTCGCAGCTTTTCGACCACCGACGTGGACTTCTACACGTGGACGCAATGGATCTTCCTGCAGATCTACAACGCGTGGTTCGACACCTCGGCCAACCGGGCACGGCCCGTCTCCGAGCTGATCGCCGAATTCGACTCCGGCGCGCGCACTGTCGGGGATGGTCGGGAGTGGGCCCGGTTGTCCGCGGGTGAACGCCGCGACGTCGTCGACTCCTACCGCCTGGTCTACCGCGCCGACTCGATGGTGAACTGGTGTCCGGGCCTCGGTACCGTACTGGCCAACGAGGAGGTCACCTCCGACGGGCGTAGCGACCGCGGAAACTTCCCGGTGTTCCGTAAGCGCCTGCAGCAGTGGATGATGCGCATCACCGCGTACTCCGACCGCCTCCTCGAGGACCTCGACGTGCTCGACTGGCCCGACAAGGTCAAGGCGATGCAGCGCAACTGGATCGGCCGTTCCACCGGCGCGGAGGTCCGCTTCGCGACCGATGCGGGTGACATCGAGGTCTTCACCACCCGGCCCGACACGCTGTATGGCGCCACGTACATGGTGCTCGCACCCGAACACGACCTGGTCGATGCGCTCGTCACCACGGCGTGGCCCGACGGCACCGACGAGCGATGGACCTACGGCGCCGCGACACCGGTCGACGCGGTTGCGGCGTACCGGGGCGACATCGCCGCGAAGTCCGACTTGGAGCGCCAGGAGAACAAGTCCAAGACCGGCGTGTTCATCGGGTCGTATGCCACGAATCCGATTAATGGCGAACGGATTCCGGTGTTCATCGCGGACTACGTGTTGGCCGGCTACGGTACCGGCGCGATCATGGCCGTGCCCAGCGGTGATCAGCGGGACTGGGAGTTCGCGTCCGCCTTCGGCCTGCCGATCGTGGAGGTGGTCTCGGGCGGTGACGTGTCGACGGGCGCCTATGTTGGTGACGGTGAGATGGTGAACTCCGGCGAGCTGGACGGCCTGAGCGTGGCGTCGGCGAAGGAGGCGATCGTTGCGCGGCTGGAGGCCGACGGCCGTGGCCGCACCCGCATCGAGTACAAGCTGCGGGACTGGCTGTTCGCCCGCCAGCGCTACTGGGGCGAACCGTTTCCGATCGTCTACGACTCCGACGGGCGCGCTCACCCGCTGCCGGAATCGATGCTGCCCGTGGAACTCCCGGATGTTCCGGACTACTCACCCGTGCTCTTCGACCCCGACGATGCCGACAGCGAGCCGTCGCCCCCGCTGGGCAAGGCCTCCGAGTGGGTGCACGTCGACCTCGACCTAGGGGACGGACTGCAGAGCTATACCCGCGACACCAACGTGATGCCGCAGTGGGCCGGCAGTTCCTGGTATGAGCTGCGGTACGCCGATCCGCACAACTCGGAGTCGTTCTGCGCCAAGGAGAACGAGGCCTACTGGATGGGTCCGCGCCAGGCCGAGCACGGAGCGTCGGACCCCGGTGGTGTCGACCTCTACGTCGGCGGCGTCGAGCACGCGGTGCTGCACCTGCTGTACTCGCGCTTCTGGCACAAGGTGCTCTACGACCTGGGTCACGTCACCTCGCGGGAGCCGTACCGCCGGCTGGTCAACCAGGGTTACATCCAAGCTTTCGCCTACACCGACTCGCGCGGGTCCTACGTCGAGGCGGCCGAGGTCGTCGAGCGCGACGGGAAGTTCTTCCATCCACGAGCCGACGGCGAGATCGAGGTGTTCCAAGAGTTCGGCAAGATCGGCAAGAGCCTGAAGAACTCGGTGTCGCCAGACGAGATCTGCGACGGCTACGGCGCCGACACCCTGCGGGTGTACGAGATGTCGATGGGACCGCTGGAGGCGTCGCGACCGTGGGCCACCAAGGACGTCGTCGGCGCCTACCGCTTCCTGCAGCGCGTGTGGCGGGTGGTGGTCGACGAGGGGACCGGTGCCAGCCGGGTCGCCGAGCACGAGGCGATGAGTGAGCAGACGCTGCGGCTGCTGCATGTCACCATCGCGGGCGTCGCGGAAGATTATGCGGCACTGCGGAACAACACCGCCGTTGCGAAGCTCATCGAGTACACCAACCACCTGACCAAGGAGGGCGTGACCGCGCGAGCCGCAGTCGAACCGCTGGTACTGATGGTGGGTCCGTTGGCGCCGCATCTGGCCGAGGAGTTGTGGAAGCGACTTGGCCACGACGAGTCGCTGGCGCACGGCCCGTTCCCACGGGCCGACCCCGCCTACCTGGTGCAGGACACCGCCGAATACCCGGTGCAGGTCAACGGCAAGGTCCGGGGGCGGATCACCGTCGCAGCGGATGCCGACGCAGACGCGCTGGAGGCCGCCGCGCTGGCCGACGAGAAGGTCGCCGCGTTCCTGGCGGGCGCCACGCCGCGCAAGATCATCGTGGTGGCGGGCCGCCTGGTCAACATCGTGCTAGCCTCCAAACGCCATCGTGAGTCTCCGCTCCGCGCGCGCCACGTCACCGCGGGCGGACGATCACTTCGTGGACGTGCGCGTCGGGTGGCGCGTTCACCGCGTCCGCGGTCACCCGTGCCACGGACTCGACCGACAGGAACTCTTCGGGCCGGTATTCGCGGCCCTCGTAGGCGACGAGGTCCTCCTGCATGGGCGTGGCGATGCGGCCTGGGTGGATCGACGTCACCCGCAGCTCGGGTTCGTCGGCGCGCAAGGAGTCCGCGAAGGACCTCAGCGCGAACTTGCTGGCCGAGTAGGAGGCCAGGCCGGGGGAGGCCTTGATCCCGGAACCGGAGTTGATGAAGACCACGTGCCCGCGCGCGCTGCGGAGGGCCGGCAGCAGCGCCAAGGTGAGTTCGACGGCGCCGAGCACGTTGACCTCCATGCTGGCCCGCCACTGGTCGACGTTGGTTTCGGACACCCGCCCCGGATAGGCGACACCCGCGTTGTGGACCAGCACGTCGAGGTCGGTCAGTACCTCTGCGGCGGCCTCGATGGCAGCGGAATCGGTGAGGTCCAGCGGCCACGTTGGCGCGCCGAGGCGCTCGGCGACCGCGTCGAGCCGATCCGATGGCCGGCCCGCGAGAAGCAGTGTGTGGGTGGGTGCAAGTGCGGTCGCGAGGGCGGCGCCGAGTCCGCCGCCGGCGCCGGTGATCATCGCCGTGGGCACGCCGTCGACAGTACCGATCTGCACAGTTGGCCTCGGCGTCGCATCATTGATACTGATGCCCCCCGATCCCAGCTTCGCCCCGACCCAGTTGGCGGCGCGTGCCGCCTACCTCCTGCGCGGCAATGACCTCGGCGTGATGACCACCGCCGCGCCGCTGTTGTACCCGCACATGTGGAGTTGGGATGCGGCGTTCGTCTCCATCGGCCTGGCCCCGCTGAGCGTCGAACGTGCCGTCGTCGAACTGGACACACTGCTGTCGGCGCAGTGGCAGAACGGGATGATCCCGCACATCGTCTTCGCCAACGGGGTGGACGGCTACTTCCCGGGCCCCGCCAGGTGGGCGTGCTCGGCGCTTTCGCCCAACGCGCCGCGTAACAGGCACACCTCCGGCATCACCCAGCCCCCGGTGCACGCGATTGCGGTGCAGCGCATCCTGGACCACGCGCGCACCAGGGGCCGTTCCACACGCGGGGTAGCCGAGGCGTTCCTGGACCGGCGGTGGTCGGACCTCGTGCGATGGCATCGTTGGCTGGCCGAGGCGCGCGATCCGAACTCACGCGGTCGGGTCACGCTGTACCACGGCTGGGAGTCGGGAATGGACAACTCGCCTCGCTGGGACAGTGCCTATTCCAACGTCGTTCCGGGCGCCGTTCCGGAGTACCAGCGCGAGGACAACAACATCGTCACCGACGCCAGTCAGCGTCCGTCCGATCTCGAGTACGACCGCTACCTGTGGCTGGTAGAGGAGATGAAGTCCGCCCGCTACGACGACGACTTGCTGCCCAAGGCCATGAGTTTCGCCGTCGAGGACGTCTTCGTGTCGGCGATCCTCTCGGTGGCCTGCACCGTGCTCGCGGAGATCGGGGAGGACCACAAGCGTCCTCACGCCGATGTCCGCGACCTCTATGGGTGGGCCGAGCAGTTCCGTGCCGGCGTCGTCGAGGCCACCGACGACCGCACAGGCGCGGCAAGGGATTACGACGCCCGGGCGGAGAAGTGGATCCCGACCGAAACCGTGGCCCAGTTCGCGCCGCTGCTGTGCGGTGGCCTGCCCCACGACAAGGAGCGCGCACTGCTGCGGCTGCTCGAGGGGCCACGCTTCTGCGGACACCCGGACCTGGAGTACGGATGCATTCCGTCGACCTCACCGGTGTCGCGTGACTTCCGGGCCCGCGAGTACTGGAGAGGCCCCGTCTGGCCGGTGATGACGTGGCTGTTCTCCTGGTGCTTCGCGCGCAGGGGGTGGGCGGAGCGTTCACTGATCCTGCGCCGCGAAGGCCTGCGTCAGGCCAGCGATGGTTCCTTCGCCGAGTACTACGAGCCGTTCACGGGTGAGCCCCTCGGCAGCATGCAGCAGTCGTGGACGGCAGCGGCCGTTCTGGATTGGTTGGGTTGAGAGGCCGGACGCGGCGGTCAGGTCGCCGTTTGTTCGGCAAGCCGAGCCAACGGGGCCAGGGCCTTGGCCAACGTGTCGCGTTCTTCCTGGCTGAGCTTGCCCAGCATGGCGGCCAGCGCGGCGCGCCGCGTCGCGAGCGCCTCCCGGTGCTGGACCAGTCCGCGGGGCGTCACGTCGACCAGCACCGCGCGTAGGTCGGACGGATCCCGCGAACGCTTCACCAGCCCGATCTTCTCCAACCGCCGGATCGCGACCGTGGTGGTGGGCGTGCGAACGCGTTCGTGTGCGGCGAGTTCGGTCATGCGGATCGGACCGAGGTCCAGGAGCGTCAACAGAATGGACAATTGCGCCAATGTCAGATCGGCCGCCTCGGGGTCGGCGCTCTTTGACTCGCCTGTCCGGCGCAGCACGGAGAACAGCTTGGAGAGCACGTGTTGCAACTCTCCGGCCAGCTCAGTGACCTGCGGTTCGGTCTCGACCATAGTTCGCCAGTCTAACCTGTCACCTCTTGCCTTGACCCCGACACGTCATGCAACGGCTGTGAGGACCGCGATGAAGCGCCGCTGCGGGTGCGGTTAGAACGCGACCGGTGGCGGAAACGCCTCCGACGGCGGTGGCAGCACCCGGCGACGGACCAACTCCGTAAGCATGATCCGGCCCATCAATTCCGACCGCGACTCGCAGGCCTTGCGGGCGCGCTCGGGTGCGCGGTCGCCGATGGCCTCGAACTCGGCTTCATAGAACGGGAGCAGTTGGTCGTGACTGTCGACGTAGGCAGTCCAGAAGGTGCGCGGCATCAGGGTCTGGGAGGCGCGGATCGCCGCCTGTAGCCGCGGTCCGGCGTACCCGTCGTTGATCGTCCGGCGGAAGCTGACCGCGGTGTTCTGGAAGGCGCGGGATTCCAGCCCGGCGCGCAGGCTCGCCAGCAGCGAACCCAGTCGATCGAGTAGTTCAGCGGTGGGATCGGCGGCGGCGCGGGCCGACGCCATGCCGTTGAGCACGCCGTACAGTGCGTGGTGTTCGAGGACGACGCTCTCGTCGAATGGTTCGACGTATGCGCCGCGGTGGTAGCGGGCGGACAGCACGCCGTCGTGTTCGAGTTGCAGGACCGCCTCCTGCACCGGAGCGCGACTGAGGCCCAGTTCCTCGGCAATTTCGTTGCGGTCCAGACGATCTCCAGAGCGCAGCTTCCCCGTCAGGACCTGGCTGACGATGTGGGCGACCACCAGGTCCTTCTCTTTGACCCCGTACTTCTTGGGCATGTCGGGTAACAGTTTCTCATGCCCGCGGTGGGCTAGCCTTTCGCGCGGTCATCGCGCCACCGGCAGAGTGCCTCGGCGGCGGTGAGGTCGTAGTCGGGGCCGTTGACGCCGACGGTCAGCAGGCTCACACCGAGACCGACGAGTTCCTCGGCGTTGGCCCTCAGAGCGTCCAGGCCCTCGCCCCGGGCGACGCCGCTGGTGTTCTCCACACCCGCCGAGCGCTCGATGGTGGCCGGGTCGCGTCCGACGGCGGCGCAGTGCCGGTCGAGCACGTCGGCCTTGCCGGGATAGGTTTGCGCAGTGGTGAAGCCATGCCACATGTTGGCGTACTGGGCGACCATCTTCAGCGTCTTCTGCTCGCCCTGCCCACCGATGAGGATCGGGATCTCGCGCAGCGGCGCGGGATTGAGCTTGGCCAGCCGCGAGATGATCCGCGGCATCGCCGCGGCGAGGTCGTTGAGCCTGCTGCCCGCCGTGCCGAAGTCGTAGCCGTATTCGTCGTAGTCCTTCTGCTTCCACCCCGAGCCGATGCCCAGGATGAGGCGGCCGTCGGAGATGTTGTCCACGGTGCGCGCCATGTCGGCGAGGAGTTCGGGGTTGCGGTAGGAGTTGCAGGTCACCAGCGCGCCGATCTCGATGCGCGAGGTCTGCTCGGCCCAGGCGCCGAGCATGGTCCAGCATTCGTAGTGGGCGCCGTCGGGGTCGCCGTACAGCGGGAAGAAGTGATCCCAATTGAAGGCGACGTCGACCCCCATGTCCTCGCAGCGCCGGACGGCGTCGCGGAGGTGGCCGTAGTTGGGGGAGTGCTGTGGCTGGAGTTGGACACCGATGCGGGTCGGGAAGCTCATGCCATCCACATTTCCCTTCCTCGCGAGCAGACGCAAACGGCCCTCATTGCGGGCATTTCAGGGCCCTTTGCGTCTGCTCGGCAGAGGAACTAGACGGAGAACTAGACCCCGATGTTTCCACCGTCGCGCCATACCGCCACCACCGACGGGCGCGCCGTGCCGTTGTCACCCTCCGGCCACCGCGACAGAGGGTCGTCGATGCTGTTGTCGTCGTTTTCGCCCGGATGCTGTACGCACACGGTGACGAGATCGTCGGTGACCACGGGGCCGCAGGTCTCGGCGCCCAGTGGCACGGTGAGGAACTGTCTCGTCTCGCCACGGTTGGGCCCCTCGAGCGCGACGGCGAACAACCCGTCGTTGGAGTCCAGCGCGTTGCCGTCGGTCGAGATCCACAGGTTGCCGTGGCTGTCGAAGGCCAGGTTGTCGGGGCACGAGATCGGGCTGACCTCGTTCTTGTCGAATCCGGCGAAGTAGGTGTCGGCGGCCGTCGGATCCCCGCACACCATGAGCAGCTCCCAGGTGAAGTCGGTGCCGCCGTGATCGTCGGTGATCTCGAGGATCTGGCCGCTCTTGTTGTCGTTGCGGGGGTTGGCCGCATCCGGTGCGGCCTCGCCCGGGGCGCCGCGGTCGTCGTTGTTGGTCAGCGCGACGTAGACCTTGCCGGTCTTCGGGTTGGCCTCGAAGTCCTCGGGCCGGTCCATCTTTGTAGCGCCGGCCTTGTCGGCGGCGAAGCGGGTGAACACGGCGGCCTCCTGGGCGGTGATGCCTGGCACCAGCGATTCGGCCCGACCGTCGGGGCCGGACCGCAGCAGCGGCAGCCACGTGCCCGCGCCGGAGAACGAGCCCTTGGCGGGCAGCGTGCCGGATCCGTCGATCTGGCTGGCCGGGATGTCGCTGGAAAGTTTCGCGACGTAGAGCGTGCCTTCGTCGAGCAGTGTCATGTTGTTCGCCATGGCGGCCGGATCTGATCCAGGCTGGATCTTCTTGCTCGAGACGAACTTGTACATGTAGTCGAACCGCTGGTCGTCGCCGGTGTAGGAGACGACGGTGCCGTCATCGGTGACGTAGATGGTCGCGCCCTCGTGCTTCAGCCGCCCCATGGCGGTGTGCTTGACCGGTGTCGAGGCGGGATCCCACGGATTGATCTCGACGACGTAGCCGAACCGGTTCACCTCGTTGGGGGTCTTGGTGAGGTCGAAGCGGGAATCGAAGTTCTCCCAGCGGAGTTCGGACGGCTCGGCCTTGATGCCGTAGCGCTCGTGCTGATCGCCGACCACCGGGCTGGGAGCGGGCCCACCCTCGGCGGCGCCGAAGTACGAGTCGAAGTTCTCCTCACCGGAAAGCACGGTGCCCCAGGGCGTCACGCCGCCAGCGCAGTTGGCGAACGTGCCGAGCACGTTGCGACCCGTCGGGTCGGCAGCGGTCTTGACGAAGTCCGTGCCGGCGGCGGGGCCGACCAACGTCATCGGCGTATCGGCCATGATGCGCCGGTTGTATTGCCCCATTACGGGTTTCAGCCCATCGGGGGTACGCTCGACCTCGACGACCGACAGCCCCATGGCGGCGATCTCGATGTCGTACTGGTCGCGGGTCGGCGACTTGGCGTCATAACCGGGGAACATGAACTCCGGCGTGGCGTATTCGTGGTTGGTCACCAGCAGGAAGTGATCGGGTGTGCCCGCGATGGGCAGCAACCCGGCGAAGTCGTTGTTGAAGCCGAACTGGCCCCGCTGGGCCTCGGCCGTCTGGGCGGCGACGTCGAACTCGGGCGCCCCGGGTAGCACCGGGTCGCCCCAGCTGATGACGACGGCCTGACGGTAGCCCTCGGGTATCACGACGACGTCGTCGCTGTTGGGCGCGACCGCGTCGAAGTTCATTCCGGGCGGCGTCGCCGGCTCGGTGCTAGTCGACATCGTTGCGGCGGTGGGTGATTCGTCGGTGGCGCAGGCGGCGAGCGCGGATCCGGCGCCGACGGCGAGGACCGCCACCCCGGCGGCCTTGATTGCCGAACGTCGGGACACGGCCTGGACCACATCGCCGAAGTACTCGTTGTCGCTGGTGTTCGGCACGGGATGGAAGCACGCGTCGGCGCACTTGTAACGGCAGGTCACCCGCTGTCTCGAGGAGCGGCCGTCGTGGTTGACGAACAGGTTCAACGGGACGAGCGCCATGGCAGCGGGTTCCTTCCGACGAGGCATCCGGCCGGGGCTGGGGCCGGGTCGCCGAAAACCTACGGGGCCCCGTTGATCAGCTGTGAGACAACGGGTGAACGGCGGGCTTACGCGATCTGGCCAGTGTCAGGAGTGAGGCGCTCGGGGGTTTCCGCGGGGCTGAGACGTTCGGGGGTTTCCGCGGGTGTGAGGCGTTCGGGCGTCTCTGCGGGTGTCAGTGGCTCGGCTGGTTCGGTAGGAGTAGTCATGCCGGGGGCTACCCGCATGGCCGGTGATCGAAAACTCAGGCGTTGAGAATCGAAGCGAGGATGTCGACGAGCGCACGGGGTTGGTCGCCCTGCACCGAGTGACCTGCGTCGGCGACGACATGGGTGGTCTGGAAGCCCGGTGCGCCCTCGGCGAAGGCCGCCGCGTCGTCGTCGTGGACGAAGTACGAGTTGGCGCCGCGCACCAGCGTCGTCGGCATCGTGATGGAGGGGACGTCGTCCCATAGCCCCGCAAAGGAGTCCGGCAGGCCTTCGCTGTTGTCGTCCGAGCTCTTGTCGACCGAGCCCGAGCGAAACGAGTCGTACCGCCACGTCCAAGTGCCGTCGTCGAGCTGTTTGCTGTTGTGAAACACGCCGCGGCGCAGCGAGTTCCGGTCGCGGTGCGGTGCCGCCGCTACGGTGACCTCGAGCATCGCCTCGAAACTGTCGAAGGAGCGCTCGCCCTGCACCAGCGCCACCGCACCGAGCTGGGCCTTGGTCATCTCCTCGTGGCGCGAGGGGGCGGACGGCGTGACGTCGACGAGCACGAGTTCGGGTATCAGGGCGGGTTCGGTGGCGGCGATCCGCAGGGCGGTCAACCCGCCCAGCGACATGCCGACGACGAGCCGGGGGTGGGGGGCGTATTCGCGCAGCATCGGTCGCAGCGTCTCGGCGTTGAGTTTGGGACCGTAGTCGCCGTCCTGACGCCATGCCGAGCGGCCGTGCCCCGGTAGGTCGATGGCGAGTGCGGGCACGCCGAGGCCGAGGATGACGGTGTCCCAGGTGTGCGCGTTCTGACCGCCACCGTGCAGGAACACGATCTGCGGGTCGGCCCTGGGTGCATCAGCGCCCCAGAGCAGCGCGCTGATCGGGCCGGACTCGATGCGGGAGACGTGCGGCAGCGGGCCGGGCGTACCGATCTGCTCGGCGTTCTCGTGGAGCAGGCCGAATTCGTCGAGGCCGGCCAGTTCGTCGTCGGTGACCACGGCCCAACCCTAGCGATTCGTGGAGTTTGACCGGCGCTCACCGCCGCCCAGACTCCACGAATCGCAGAGGCTTAGCCCTCGATGAACGTTTCCAGCTGCGCGCGCGCGATGTCGTCGGGAAGCTGCTTGGGCGGGCTCTTCATCAGGTACGCCGACGCCGCCTCGACGGGGCCGCCGATGCCGCGGTCCTTGGCGACCTTGGCCGCACGCACCGCGTCGATGATGACGCCCGCCGAGTTCGGCGAGTCCCACACTTCGAGCTTGTACTCCAGGTTCAGCGGCACGTCCCCGAAGGCACGGCCCTCCAGTCGGACGTAGGCCCACTTGCGATCGTCGAGCCAGCCGACGTGATCGGACGGGCCGATGTGCACGTCCTTCGTGTTGAACTCGCGCTGCAGGTTGGAGGTGACGGCTTGGGTCTTGGAGATCTTCTTGGACTCCAGGCGGGAGCGCTCGAGCATGTTGAGGAAGTCCATGTTGCCGCCGACGTTGAGCTGCATGGTGCGGTCGAGTTGCACGCCGCGGTCCTCGAACAGCTTGGCCATCACGCGGTGGGTGATGGTGGCGCCGACCTGGCTCTTGATGTCGTCGCCGACGATGGGCACGCCCGCATCGGCGAATTTCTTGGCCCACACCGGGTCCGACGCGATGAACACGGGCAGCGCGTTGACGAATGCCACGCCGGCGTCGATCGCGCACTGGGCGTAGAACTTGTCCGCCTCTTCCGAGCCGACGGGGAGGTAGGACACCATCACGTCGACGTCAGCGTCCTTGAGTGCCTTGACGACGTCGACGGGATCGGTGTCGGAGACCTCGATGGTCTCGGCGTAGTACTTGCCGATGCCATCGAGCGTCGGGCCGCGCTGCACGGTGACGTTGGCCGGCGGGACGTCGGCGATCTTGATGGTGTTGTTCTCCGACGCGAAGATTGCCTCGGACAGGTCGAAGCCGACCTTCTTGGCGTCCACGTCGAACGCGGCGACGAACTTCACGTCGCGGACGTGGTACCGGCCGAGCTTGACGTGCATCAGGCCGGGAACGGTGCTGTTCTCGTCGGCGTCGTGGTAGTACTGCACGCCCTGCACCAGGGAGGAGGCGCAGTTGCCGACGCCGACAATCGCGACCCGTACTTCGTTGGAGGCGGTCGCTCCGTTGGACATGGACATGGGACTGTCTCCTTCTCCTACTGGATTTCAGTGCGGATGGTTAGGGCTGCTGCTCTGTGACTTCCCCGGTGACTCCCGGGGCGGCCACGCGTTCAGCCGCGATCAATTCGTTTAGCCAGTTCACTTCGCGCTCACTGGACTCCAGCCCCAACTGGTGGAGCTGGCGGGTATAGCGGTCGAGCGAGTTGGTGGCGCGCGCGATGGCTTCACGCAGGCCCTCACGGCGCTCTTCGACCTGTCGCCGGCGACCTTCCAGGATGCGCATCCTGGCTTCTGCCGGCGTCCGGTTGAAGAACGCCAGGTGCACACCGAACCCGTCGTCGGTGTAGTTCTGTGGGCCGGTGTCGGCGACGAGTTCGCTGAACCTCTGCTTGCCCGCATCGGTGAGCTGGTAGACCCGCCGGGCCCGACGGACCTTGGCCGCGCCGACCGGGGCGGCGTCCTCGACGATCAGGCCGTCGGCCTGCATGCGGCGCAGCGCGGGGTAGAGCGACCCGTACGAGAACGCGCGGAACGCGCCCAGTAGACCGGTCAGACGCTTGCGCAGTTCGTACCCGTGCATCGGTGATTCGAGAAGAAGTCCCAGGATGGCGAGTTCCAGCATCGAATCACCTCCCTTGGTCCGTCGTTACGACGAGTCGACACGTTGGGTAATTGTATCGCGCCGATATATTGCGCGCCACACGGGTGCGACCAATCGCTGAACGCCTGGTGAACGGGGTGCACCGGAAACATGACGAACTAGTTGACCGGCGGGCGCTGACAGCGACCGCGGTCAGGACGGGTAGCTGATCCCCTTCTCGAGGCCATCGGCACCGATCTGGATGTAGCCGCCGCCGCTGAGCTCGCTGCTCACGTAGATCGACAGGGTGAGTTCCCCTGGCGTGGCCGGGTTCTTGGCCGGGTCGATGACGAGGTAGACGGTGCCGACCTCGTCGGGCTTGATGCCCAGGGTCTCGGGCGCCCCGCGCAGCACGGCAACCACCTTTGGGACGTCGATGGCGGCAAGGTCGACCAGCACGTCGTCGTCGGACTTGGCCGACGCGGACGTCGAATCTCCCCAGCCGCCGCGGTAGACGTATCGCTGCAGGCGGCGCGGCTCGTTGGGGTCGGGGCGTTCGAGTGAGGCGTAGTCGGGATAGATGGTGAGCCCGTAGCCCATGGTGTCGCCGAACCGCTGGTTCATCTGCTCGAAGAGGCCGTTGAGGCCACCCAGCGAGTGCAGCTGGCGGGGTGGGGTGAGGACCTGGGGTTCGATGCCGTCGGATTTGGCGCCGGGGTCGGACGTGAAGTCCAGGGGAGAGGTCGTATTTCCGTAAAGGCCCCATCCGATCGCGATGCCGAGCAGCACCAGCACCACGGCCACGGCGGCGGGGATGCCCCAACCTCGGCTGCGCAGGGCGGCAGGCATCGTCGGTCGCGTGGCTTTGTACAGGTGCGGCGGCTGTACCGGCGCGTTGGCCGTCTGCAGGTCCGAGGTGAGCGACTGCAGATCCCCCAGTGTCGCGGCGCCGGTCGCCAGGGCGACGCGTGTGCGGTGCTCCTCCATGGAGAGCTGTCCGTCGGCCAGCGCACTGTCGAGGATCTGACAGGTGTCATTGCGGTCGGAGTCCTTCGCACGAGTCCCAGCCGTCTGCCGCGTCGCCACGGAGATGATCGTAGAAGTTCGGTCGCCGTAACCGCAGTCCAGATGCCACATGTCGCGCGGCGCCGACGCCGTGGTGCCTCCGCCCGGGCGGCGCCGACGTACTCTGGTCATCGTGCGAATGCAGCGACAGGTGGTGGACTACGCCCTGCGGCGGAGGTCGCTGCTGGCCGAGGTGTACTCGGGGCGCACCGGTGTCTCCGAGGTGTGCGACGCCAACCCCTATCTGCTGCGCGCCGCCAAATACCACGGCAAGACGTGTTCGGTGATGTGCCCGATCTGTCGCAAGGAACAGCTCACGCTGGTGTCGTGGGTGTTCGGCGATCACCTCGGCGCCGTCTCCGGATCAGCCCGATCGGCAGAGGAACTGGTGATGCTGGCAGCCCGTTTCGACGAGTTCGCCGTCCACGTGGTGGAAGTATGCCGGACGTGCAGTTGGAATCACCTCGTCAAGTCGTACGTCCTCGGCGCGCCCAAGCCGCCGAAGGCGCGTGGTACCCGAACGGCGCGCTCCGGAGCGCGCACGGCCAGTGAATAGCGAAGGGCGCCACAGCAGGTCAGCCAGCGACGGCCCCGACGGGGGACGAGTCGAAGGTGCTGACCCGGGCGCCACCCCCCAGCAGAATCCGCCGCGTCGTCCCGATGCGCCGCCGCGGCACTCCGAACGTCCGCCTGGTCCGTCCGTCCCGCCGCGCAAGCCCCCGGGTCGACCGTCGCCACCGGACGACCGGCGGACCATGGTGTTGCCGGCCGTCACCGTCGGAGGTGACCCCCGGCTAAGCGATCAGCGCGACCAGATCGACGCCGTGAAGGCGGCCATCGACGGGACGTCCCCGCCGAAGCAGCCGCCACCGGCGCCGCCGTCGGGCGGCGGACCCCCCGGAGGCGGGCCGCGCCCGGGCGGCAGCCGGTGGGATCGGATCAACTGGAAGTGGGTTCGTCGCGGCCTGGTCGTGGCGATCGCCATGGCGATCCTGCTGCCGATCGTGACGTTCGCGATGGCCTACCTGATCGTGGAGGTGCCCCAGCCCGGCGACATCCGCACTGCGCAGGTATCGACCATCCTGGCCAGCGACGGTAGCGAGATCGCCAAGATCGTCCCGCCGGAGGGCAACCGCGTCGACGTCGACATCGACCAGATTCCCGTGCACGTGCGTGACGCCGTGATGGCCGCCGAGGACCGGGACTTCTACTCCAACCCGGGGTTCTCGTTCTCCGGGTTCGCCCGCGCGTTCAAGAACAACATCTTCGGCGGCGACCTGCAGGGCGGGTCGACCATCACGCAGCAGTACGTGAAGAACGCGTTGGTGGGCGATGCGCGGTCCGGCGTCGGAGGGCTGATCCGCAAGGCCAAGGAACTCGTCATCTCCACCAAGATGTCGCGCGAGTGGTCCAAGGACGCGGTGATGCAGGCGTACCTGAACATCATCTACTTCGGTCGTGGCGCCTACGGCGTCGCCGCCGCGTCCCAGGCGTACTTCGGCAAGCCCGTCGAGCAGCTCACCGTCGCCGACGGGGCACTGCTCGCGGCGCTGATTCAGCAGCCGTCCGCCCTGGACCCGGCAATCGACCCCGAGGGCGCCGCATCGCGCTGGAACTGGGTTCTCGACGGCATGGTGACGATCGGGGCGCTGTCGCCGTCGGACCGGGCCGCGCAGGTCTTCCCACCGACGATTCCACCCGACGAGTCACGTTCGCAGGATCAGACGTCGGGACCGAACGGGCTGATCGAGCGCCAGGTGATCAAGGAACTGCTCGATCTGTTCAACATCGACGAGCAGACCCTGAACACCGAGGGTCTGCAGGTCACCACGACCATCAGCCCGCAGGCACAGCAGGCAGCCGAGGAGGCGGTCACCGAGACGATGGACGGCCAGGACCCAGACATGCGTGCGGCCGTGGTGTCGATCGATCCGCGCACCGGTGGAGTCGAGGCGTACTACGGCGGATCGGACGCGACCGGGTTCGACTTCGCCCAGGCCGGTCTGCCCACCGGATCGTCGTTCAAGGTGTTCGCCCTGGTGGCCGCGCTCGAGCAGGGCATGGGCCTGGGATTCCAGGTCGACAGCTCGCCGGTGGATCTCAACGGCATCGAGATCACGAATGTCGAATCTGCGGGCTGCGGCACCTGCAGCATCGCCGAGGCGCTGAAGCGTTCGCTGAACACCAGCTACTACCGGTTGATGCTGAAGCTGGAGAACGGCCCGCAGGACGTCGCCGACGCCGCACACGCGGCAGGCATCGCCGAGAGCTTCCCCGGCGTGGAGCACACGCTGTCCGAGGACGGCAACGGCGGCCCGCCGAACAACGGCATCGTGCTGGGGCAGTATCAGACCCGTGTCATCGACATGGCGTCGGCGTACGCCACGATCGCGAATTCCGGCGTCTACCACCGGCCGCACTTCGTCGAGAAGGTGGTCAACGCCGACGGCAAGGTCCTCTTCGACGCGGCAGACCAGGACAACGCCGGCGAGCAACGCATCGACAAGGCGGTCGCCGACAACGTCACCGCGGCCATGCAGCCCATCGCCGGCTATTCCGGGGGACACAACCTGGCCGGTGGGCGCCCGTCGGCGGCCAAGACCGGTACCAACCAGCTCGGTGACACCGGCGCCAACCGCGACGCCTGGATGGTCGGGTTCACGCCGTCCTTGTCCACGGCGGTCTGGGTCGGCACCACCGAGGGCACCAAGCCGCTGGTGAACCAGTACGGCTCGCCGGTGTACGGGTCGGGTCTGCCGTCCGACATCTGGAAGGCGACGATGGACGGTGCGCTCGACGGCACCGACAACGAGTCGTTCCCGAAGCCCACCGAGATCGGTGGTTACGCGGGCGTGCCACAGGCTCCGCCGCCGCCGCCACCACCACCGTCGCCGACCGACACACCACCTCCCCCGGGGTCGGAGACCGTCATCCAACCGACATTGGAGATCGCGCCCGGCATCACGATTCCGTTCGGCCCGCCGACGACCGTGACGGCACCTCCCCCGCCGCCCCCGGGTGATCCGGGCGTGCCGGTCGCTCCCGGGGCGCCACCGGGTGACCCGGCCCTTGCCACGCCGACGGCGACGGGACCGGCTCCTCCACCGTGACCGACGGCGAGCCCGATCGGTCGGCGGTCTCTCCGCAGCCGCTGGCCGAGGATCTGCGCAGTGCGGATGATCGCGATCTACCCAGCCGCAACGACGTGCTCGGACGGGCGCTCGCGGGCGTCGTCGGTGGCCCGGTCGGTAGGCATGCGCTCATCGGACGTACCCGTTTCCTGACCCCGCTGCGGGTGATGCTCGCGATCGCGGTGCTGTTCCTGGCGTTCGGCTATTCCACGAAGGCGGCCTGTCTGCAATCGACGGACACCGGAACAGCCGACCAGCGGGTCGCGGTGTGGGAGAACCAGCGGGCGTACTACGAGTTCTGCTATTCGGACACGGTGCCGCTGTATACCGCGGAACTTCTGAACCTGGGCAAGTTCCCGTACAAGTCGAGTTGGATCGAGAAGAACTCCAGCGGAGAGCCACAGATCCAGTACGACGGCACCCCGGCCGTCCGCTACATGGAGTATCCGGTGCTCACCGGGCTGTACCAGTACACGTCGATGACGCTGGCCAAGACCTATTCCTCGCTCACGCGGCTGGCGTCGGTGCCGGTCGTGGCCGAGGTGGTGATGTTCTTCAACATCGCTGCGTTCGGCCTGGCGCTCGCATGGCTGGCGACGGTCTGGGCCACGTCGCGACTGGCGGGCCGCCGGATCTGGGACGCCGCGGTGGTGGCGGCGTCGCCGCTGGTGATCTTCCAGATCTTCACCAACTTCGACGCGTTGGCGACGGCAGCGGCGATCGGTGCGCTGCTGGCGTGGTCGCGGCGAAGACCGGTGTTGGCCGGTGCGCTCATCGGCGTCGGTGTTGCGCTCAAGCTCTATCCGCTGCTGTTGCTTCTTCCGCTGGTGATCCTCGGCGTGCGCTCCGGGCGGTTGCGCGAGGTGGGTCGGACGGTGTTGGCGACGGTGGTCACGTGGCTCGTGGTCAACCTGCCGGTCATGGTGATGTTCCCCCGCGGGTGGTCGGAGTTCTTCCGACTCAACACTCGCCGCGGCGATGACATGGACTCCATCTACAACGTGGTCAAGTCGTTCAGCGGCTGGCGCGGGTTCGACCCGCAGCTGGGGTTCTGGGAGCCGCCGGCGGTGACCAATGCGGTGACGGCCGTACTGTTCGCATCGTGCTGCGCCGCAATCGCCTACGTGGGATTGACGGCCAAGCACCGTCCCCGCCTGGTGCAGCTGGCGTTCCTGGTGGTCGCGGCCTTCCTGCTGACCAACAAGGTCTGGAGCCCGCAGTACTCGCTGTGGCTGGTTCCGCTGGCAGCACTGGCCCTGCCGCATCGACGAATCCTGTTGGCGTGGATGACGATCGACGCCCTGGTGTGGATTCCGCGGATGCTGTTCCTCTACGGCGAAGAGAACATGGGTCTGCCCGAACAGGCGTTCACCACCGTCGTCCTGCTGCGTGACGTCGCCGTCGTGGTGTTGTGCGCGTTGGTGATACGGCAGATCTACCGCCCCGAACTCGACCTGGTCCGGTGGCGCGGGCGTGTGGATGACCCGTCGGGTGGGGTGTTCGAGGGCGCGGCCGACGATCCGCCGCGGTGGTTGCCGCCGTGGCTGCGGCCCGCAGCCGCGCGGGAGGGCTTGCGCCGCGGGTCGAGCGACCAGGTGCTCGAGCGGCCCGAACCCGATCTAGTGGGTGGGCACAGCACCTAGCCGAAGGCGCGATTTCCCTGGTGACGGGCCCTTCAGGTAACCTGACCTGGTTGCCGACGCAGGCGACCCTCCTGCCACGGATACGCCGTGGCCGACCACGACCATAGGAGGTGATGAGGTTTCCATGCGTCCATACGAAATCATGGTCATTCTTGACCCAACCCTCGACGAGCGGACTGTAGCCCCGTCGTTGGAGACGTTCCTGAACGTCATCCGCAAGGACGGTGGCTCCGTCGACAAGGTCGACATCTGGGGCCGGCGCCGCCTGGCCTACGAGATCCTCAAGCACGCCGAGGGCATCTATGCCGTCATCGACGTGAAGGCCGAGCCCGCCACCGTGTCCGAGCTGGACCGTCAGCTCAGCCTGAACGAGTCCGTGCTGCGCACCAAGGTGATGCGGACCGACAAGCACTAGCCGTCAACGGCGCGTGCGCGTCACCGCAGTTCCGTAGGCTCGCCTGCGACCGCAACTTCTCGCACTGCCCCCGATCCTCAGGAGGAAACCGTGGCTGGTGACACCATTCTCACCGTCGTCGGAAACCTGACCGCCGACCCCGAACTGCGCTTCACCCCGTCGGGTGCGGCCGTCGCGAACTTCACGGTCGCGTCGACGCCGCGCACGTTCGATCGACAGACCAATGAGTGGAAGGACGGCGAAGCGCTGTTCCTCCGGTGCAACATCTGGCGCGAGGCGGCCGAGAACGTCGCCGAGAGCCTCACCCGCGGCGCGCGGGTGGTCGTCACCGGACGGCTCAAGCAGCGTTCGTTCGAGACGCGCGAGGGTGAGAAGCGCACCGTCGTCGAGCTCGAGGTCGACGAGATCGGCCCGTCGCTGCGCTATGCCACCGCCAAGGTCAACAAGGCCAGCCGCGGCGGCAGTGGCGGCGGCGGCGGTGGATTCGGCAGCGGCGGCAGCGGCGGCGGCGGAGGCCAGAACGCCCGCCCGGCCGAGCCGAAGGACGACCCGTGGGGCAGCGCCCCGGCGTCGGGTTCGTTCAGCGGTGCCGACGACGAACCGCCCTTTTAGATACCAACTCCCGGCGTCTGACGACGCCACCTAGCGAAACCAGAAAGAGATAGACATGGCCAAGACCACCAGCAAGCGTCGTCCGGCGCCTGAGAAGCCGGTCAAGACCCGCAAGTGCGTCTTCTGCTCCAAGAAGGGCAGGGGGACGATCATCGACTACAAGGACACCGGACTGCTGCGGACCTACATCAGCGAGCGCGGCAAGATCCGTGCCCGCCGTGTGACCGGCAACTGCGTGCAGCACCAGCGTGACATCGCGATCGCGGTGAAGAACGCCCGCGAGGTTGCGTTGCTGCCGTTCAGCTCGGCGACGCGATAGCCGGCCGAGACCGAGAAAGCACTGATATGAAACTGATTCTCACAACCGAGGTCGACCACCTGGGTACGGCCGGCGACACCGTCGAGGTGAAGGACGGCTACGGCCGTAACTTCCTGCTCCCCCGCGGGTTGGCCATCGTGGCCTCCCGTGGCGCAGAGCGACAGGCGGACGAGATCCGCCGCGCCCGCGACGTCAAGACCGTTCGTGACCGCGAGCATGCCGACGAACTCAAGACGGCCCTCGAGGCGCTGGGTGCAGTGTCCCTGCCCGTGCGCACTGCCGGAGACAGCGGCAAGCTGTTCGGCTCCGTCACGCCGTCGGACGTCGTCGCGGCCATCAAGAAGGCCGGCGGCCCGAATCTGGACAAGCGGACCGTCGCGCTGCCCAAGGCGCACATCAAGGCGGTCGGCACCCACTCGGTGTCGGTGCGGCTGCACCACGACGTGGACGTCACGCTCCCGCTGAGCGTCGTCGCGGAATAGTCACTTCAGCGTCCATTTGCCCGGGTGGGGACCTGACACGGTCCTCGCCCGGGCAAAGCTGTCTGTTCTGGCGAACTTCTGCACGAAATCCCGCCGCAGCGACGCAACCGGCTGTTAACCTCGTTGGCGCTTGAGCGCAACGCAACACGCCCGAGCAGGCAACCCGGGGCGACACGCCGAAGCAATTGGCATCCACAGCTCCACAGGCCCTGTGTGGTGCGCTAATCAGCGGGGATGTCGATAACAGCGTCGTTTGTCCACAGGTTCTCCCCAACGCCTCAACATGGCCGCCCACGTGTTTCCACACGCCATCCCCAGGTTCATCAACAGGGCGACCTTGCGGGGGTCACAGCAACGTCTAACGTAAGCCTCCGCTAGCCAGTACGCGGGCCGCGACCTCGCGGCCCGTCGGTGGGCTGATCTATGGTCGCGGGGAGCGACGTCGAATGCATGTTCGACACTATGAGGGGGAGGTGGAACGCTTAGTGGCCGTCGTGGATGACCTGGGTCGTTCGGACATGAATGCGCAACCGCCCGAGGACTACGGTCGCCAACCCCCGCAGGACATGGCCGCCGAACAGTCGGTGCTGGGCGGCATGCTGCTGTCCAAGGACGCCATCGCCGACGTGCTGGAGAAGCTGCGGCCAGGCGACTTCTACCGCCCGGCGCACCAGAGCGTCTACGACGCGATCCTCGACCTGTACGGCCGGGGAGAGCCGGCCGACGCCGTCACGGTGTCCGCCGAACTGGACCGCCGGAGCCTGCTGAAGCGGGTCGGCGGGGCGCCCTATCTGCACACGCTCATCTCGACCGTGCCGACCGCGGCCAACGCCGGCTTCTACGCGGGCATCGTCGCGGAGAAGGCGCTGCTGCGGCGCCTCGTGGAGGCCGGCACGCGTGTCGTGCAGTACGGCTACGCCGGCGCTGACGGCGCGGACGTCGCCGACGTGGTGGACCGGGCCCAGGCCGAGATGTACGACGTCACCGAGCGGCGGATGTCGGAGGACTTCGTTCCGCTCGAGGATCTGCTGCAGCCGACGATGGACGAGATCGACGCCATCGCCTCCCAGGGCGGCATCGCGCGCGGTGTGCCGACGGGGTTCACCGACCTCGACGAGGTCACCAACGGGCTGCACTCGGGCCAGATGATCATCATCGCGGCCAGGCCTGGTGTCGGTAAGGCGCTCGCACTGGACACCCCCCTGCCGACGCCGTCGGGGTGGACGACCATGGGCGACGTCACAGTCGGCGATGCGCTGATCGGTCCTGACGGTGAGCCGGCGCGCGTGGTCGCCGCCACCGAGGTCATGCTCGGTCGGCCCTGCTACGAGGTGGAGTTCTCCGACGGCACGGTGATCGTTGCGGATGCGGAACATCAATGGCCCACCGAATCCGGCATCCGGACCACGGCCCAGCTGCGTTCTGGGGCTGACCGGCTGACGCCTGCAACACTGCCCGCGCGACTGGGCGGACGGACGGCACTGCTGGAACTCGGCGTCCACGTCGCCTGGGTTCGTTCCGTCGCAAGCGTTCCCGTGCGCTGCGTGCAGGTCGACAACGACTCCCACCTGTACCTCGCCGGCGAGGGCATGGTGCCGACGCACAACTCCACGCTGGGCTTGGACTTCATGCGGTCTTGTTCGATCAAGCACCGGCTGCCGAGCGTGATCTTCTCGCTGGAGATGAGCAAGTCCGAGATCGTGATGCGTCTGCTGTCGGCCGAGGCGAAGATCAAGCTCGCCGACATGCGCTCGGGGCGGATGAGCGACGACGACTGGACCAAGCTGGCGCGGCGGATGAGCGAGATCAGCGAGGCGCCGCTGTACATCGACGACTCCCCGAACCTGACGATGATGGAGATCCGCGCCAAGGCGCGCCGGCTCAGCCAGAAGGCTGGTCTGCGCCTGATCGTCGTGGACTACATGCAGCTTATGACGTCGGGCAAGAAGTACGAGTCCCGCCAGCAGGAGGTGTCGGACTTCTCCCGAAGCCTCAAGCTGATGGCCAAGGAACTCGATGTTCCGGTGGTGGCAATCAGCCAGCTCAACCGTGGTCCCGAGCAGCGCACCGACAAGAAGCCGATGGTGTCCGATCTGCGCGAGTCAGGGTGCATGACGGCGAACACGCGAATCCTGCGGGCAGACAACGGCGCCGAAGTCACATTTGGTGAGCTGATGGCCACTGGAGAACGGCCATTGGTGTGGTCCCTGGACGAGCGCAAGCGGATTGTGGCGCGGCCCCTGACCAACGTCTTCCCAAGCGGGCACAAGGAGGTGTTCAAGCTGCGATTGGCGTCGGGCCGCGAGGTGGAGGCCACGGCCAACCACCCCTTCCTGACGATGGACGGCTGGACTCCGCTGGGCGAGTTGACCGTTGGCGACCGGCTGGCCGTGCCGCGGCGGGTGCCCGAGCCAGTGCAGACGCAGCGGATGGAAGACTCCGAGGTCATCCTGCTGGCGCACATGATCGGCGATGGATCTTGCGTCAAACGTCAGCCCATCCGCTATGCCAGCATCGACGAGCAGAACCTGGTTGCAGTCACCGAGGCCGCTTGGCACTTCGGCGTGACCGCCATCCGCGATGAGTATCCGGCCGCGCGGGTGACGACGTTGCGGATGCCGGCGCCCTACCAGCTGACGCACGGCAAGCGGAATCCGATCGCCGCGTGGCTGGACGGGCTGGGGCTGTTCGGCAAGCGGAGCTACGAGAAGTTTGTTCCGCGAGAGGTGTTCGCGCTGCCCAACGATCAGGTTGCGTTGTTCCTGCGGCATCTGTGGGCGACGGACGGGTCGGTGCGCTGGGATGCGAAGTTCGAGCAGGGCCGCGTGTACTACGCGTCGACGAGCCGGCGGCTGATTGACGATGTTTCCCAGTTGCTTCTGCGGCTCGGTGTGTTCGGCAGAGTGTCGAAGGCAAAGAAGGCCGGCTACCGTGATTGCTGGCAACTCAACGTTTCCGGCGCCGACAATCAGAGACGATTCTTGCGCGATGTAGGTGCTCACGGGCAGAAGTTCTTCGCCGCAAGGGAGGTGCTTCATCATCTCGAGCGAGTCACTGGCGGGTCGAGTGCCGATACCGTGCCGGCGCAGGTGTGGACCCAGGTCCGTGGCGCTCTGCAGGAGAAGCAGCTCACTCACCGCGCGTTCGCCGCCGCGATGGGCACGCAGTTCTGTGGGTCGACACTGTGGAAGCACTCCCCGAGCAGAAAGCGGCTACACCGCGTCGCCGCGCTCCTCGACGACCGTGAACTCCACGATCTTGCGTTGAACGACGTCTTGTGGGACAAGGTGGTCGAGATCACCAGCCTAGGTATGCAGGACGTCTACGACGGCACTGTTCCAGGCACGAACTGCTTCATTGCACAAGGGATTACGGCACACAACAGCCTGGAGCAGGATGCCGACATGGTCATCCTCTTGCACCGCCCCGATGCGTTCGAACGCGACGACCCGCGTGGTGGCGAGGCGGATTTGATCCTCGGCAAGCACCGCAACGGCCCGACGAAGACGATCACCGTTGCGCACCAGCTGCACTTGTCGCGGTTCACGAACATGGCGCACTGATCACTTGCGCCTAGAGCCGCGTGTGGAGAGTGCGGCCAAAGGAATCGCTGAAAAGCTCGTCCAGTGGGAGAGCCGTCTATGGCCGCCGGATCAGTTCCTGGGACGCCTCGTCTTGAAGCCCCTGCTCGAGGTCGTAGACATCGGCCCTGGCGACGGGCTCATCGAGCAGGTCGACGACCTCTGCGAGCAGCGCGGTGAGTTCTTCGCGGGGGAGCGGAGTTTCGCCGTAACTCGGCGTGAGAGGCATCAGCGCTGTGGCGGCTGCTGCTTCGCGATGTAGCGCGTCACCGCGGCCGACCGCGTGTGCCCGGCTGGAACCTCACGGCCTTTCAACTTTGCAGATGCCTTGGTGGCGCGCGCAAACCGCCCGCTTGACGGCCGCGTTCTCCACAACCACCTTCTTCGGTGCTGGACGCCCACGGATTCGCCTCCTCTGCATATCGACTGACGGTTCATGCCACCGCCGTTCCGGCGACCCTGACCACGACGTTTCTCCAGAGCGGAGGGCGCAGTCCCACTTGAACCCGAACCCGGCGTGCACGTCTTGTAGGAGGCGGCCCACCACAAACCCGTTGCCACGGGACCGGGGCTCGGACGCACTGAGGGGCGCCCGACGCACGCGAGAGTTCGGCGATCCGTTAGACAACCAGGCCGACCTATGCCGTGAGACGCCGTACCCAGCGCTAGGTCAGCGGCAGGTGAGGTGTCACCGGCGTACGAACCTGCAGCCGCCTGCTGTTGTGTACTCGGCGGCCGACCTCGACGATCAAACGACACTCAGACCGCCCAAGTCCGATGTGGTCAAGTGCCGGTCTGGTTCGACACTCTGCTATGTACGCGACCCGTATGCGGGCAACCCCCAGCAGGCCGACCCGTTGTCAAGGCTCGCCTTCGTCGCACGCGCCCACGTAAGGTTTCAGGGCGGGAGGTCTATGCCCTCGGTCGCCCGCTGGGTGCCCGGCGATGGCAATCGCTCATTAGGAAGGGAGCCGGTGACTGGGGGCCAGGACTTACGCGCGAGAGGCCGTGCGGCCTATGAACGAAGGTCGTGGGGTGACGCGTACGGCCTGCTGTCGGCCGCCATAGAGCACGACCCACTCCCGGCCGAGGACCTAGACCGGTTGGCGGTGGCCGCTTACCTCACCGGCCGCTTCGACCCCGCGGGTCAGGCATGGGAACACGCGTATAGCGCGTTCATCGCCAGCGACCAGCTCGCCCGCGCCGTGCGGTGTGCCTTCTGGCACGCGCTGACCCTTTTCCAGCGCGGCGAGCACGCGCGCGGCGGCGGGTGGTTGGCCCGGGCTCAGGGTGTCCTCGAAGAGGCGGGACTGGACTGCGTCGAGTGGGGGTATCTGCGGATCCCGGTGGCGCTGGGGGCCCTCGACGGAGGTGACCCCCCACGTGCATACGCAGAGTTCGACGAGATCCTGGCGATCGCCGAACGGTTCGGCGACCCTGATCTGCGCAGCCTTGCCCAACTCGGCCGCGGTCAGGCCCTGGTCATGCGGGGCGATGCCACGCGAGGCTTGGCGATGTTGGACGAGGCGATGCTGGCGTCGACCACCGGTGAGGTGTCGGCGATCGCAGCGGGAATCGTCTACTGCGGCGTCATCGTCGCCTGTCAGCGGGCCTTCGACCTGCGTCGGGCGGTGGAGTGGACGGCGGCGATGAGCCACTGGTGCGCCGCGCAGCAGGATCTCAAGCCCTACCGTGGGCAGTGCCTGGTGCACCGCTCGGAAATCATGCAGCTGCGCGGTGAGTGGTCGGACGCTATAGAGGAAGTGCGGCGGGTCTGCGAAGGAGTGTCGGACCCAGGCGGAGATCCGCTTCTCGGTATGGCGCTCTATCAGCAGGCCGAGCTGCTCCGGCTGCGCGGTGACCTGGCGCGGGCGGAGGAGGCGTATCGGGAGGCCAGCGACCGCGGGCACCCTACGCAGCCTGGGTTGGCGCTGCTGCGGCTGGCCCAGGGCCGGGTGAATGACGCGATGGCAGCGATCCGTCGCGCGGTCGCCGCGGCTGCGGGGTCGGGAGAGCGGGCCCGGCTGCTGGTCGCGCAC
This sequence comes from uncultured Actinomycetota bacterium, assembly GCA_963798245.1. Lineage (GTDB taxonomy): Bacteria > Actinomycetota > Actinomycetes > Mycobacteriales > Mycobacteriaceae > Mycobacterium. The sequence goes on along the minus strand of CAWCSO010000015.1, from coordinate 54,995 downwards.
GTGGAGATCGCGCTTGCGGCTGGTGATGTCGGGACAGCCCGCCAAGCGTCCGATGACCTCGGGAGGATCGCCGCGGCCTTCGACTCCCCGTATCTGCGGGCGGTCGGCGAGTACGCGCGTGGCTGTGTGCACTTGGCAGAGGGCGATGCGACGGGCGCCTGTTCGGTTCTGCGTCGGTCCTGGTTGGCCTGGCAGGAGCTGGACGCTCCGTACGAGTCGGCCCGGGTGCGACTGCGGATGGCACAGGCGTTCCGACGGCTGGCTGACGATGACTGCGCCGAGATGGAGCTGGACGCCGCCCGCCGGGTCTTCGAGCGCGTCGGCGCCGCACCTGACCTGGCGGAGGTTGCCGCACTCGCCGAGGTCACGCCAGTCCCAACGGGGGGCCTGAGCGCGCGGGAGCTGGAGGTGTTGCGGCTAGTGGCCACTGGGGTAACCAACCGCGAAATCGCCGACACGCTAGTGCTCAGCGAAAAAACGGTCGCTAGGCACATGGGCAACATCTTCACCAAGCTCGGGATCTCGTCTCGGTCCGCGGCCACCGCCTATGCCTACCAGCACGACTTGGCGTAGTGAACTGCGCAGAATTACCCACGCCCTGAGCGCGGCATCTTGGTGAATACACCCGATGTGGCGCAGGCTGCCCCGGCCTTACCGTCGGCGGATGGCGCGAGTAGTGAAGGTGCAGGCCCCAAGGAACAGGAACATGCGTCGCGGGCACAGTCGCGCCGTCGAGGAGTTCGAGGCCGCGCAACACCGACTGCTGAGCCGCCACGGGATCGCGGCAGAGTCGCGTTTCATCGACGTGCCCTCGATTGGGGGCAGAGCCCACGTGCTCGTGACGGGCGAGGGACCGCCGTTGGTCATGGTCATCGGCGCGACCACACCGGCGGCTTTTTGGGCCCCGCTGATGCCGCACCTGTCCGGCTACACGCTCTACGCGGTGGATCTTCCCGGGTTCGGTCTCACCGATCCCGTCGAGTACCGCACCGCCACCTTGCGGGCGTTCGCGGTCGACTTCCTGGCGCAGGTCCTCGACGGGATCGGCATTGATCGCTGCCCGTTCCTGACCAACTCGATGGGTTCGCTGTGGACGACGTGGCTCGCGCTGGACTGCCCGCAACGGGTGACCGCCCAGATCCAGGTCGGCTGCCCGGCACTCATCCTCGGCACGTCGGCGCCGCCGCCGATCCGGATGGTGTCGATCCCCGCGGCAGGGCGGCTTCTGCTGAAGCTGCAGCCCCCCTCGGTGCGGCAGGTCGAGCGCGTCTTCGAGATGGTGCGCGAGGAAGTCTCCGAGATCCCCGAGATCCGCGACGTGTTGCTCACGTGCGAACGCCTGCCCGGCTACGGCCCCAGCATGCTGGCCCTCATGAATGCGGTGATGCGCATCGGGAAGGCGCGGCCGCAGATCGCGTTGACCGGCGAGCAGTTGACCCAACTGCGACACCCCGTGCAACTGATCTGGGGCGACCGCGACCCGTTCGGGTCCGTGGACGTCGCCCGTCGGTCGGCCGGGCTGCTGCCCGCTGCCGAACTACACGTCGTTGCCGGCGGCCACGCGCCATGGCTCAACCGCGCCGAAGAGATCGGCCCGCTCGCACGGCAATTCCTGCACGACCATCGACATAGGTGAACGGCCTACGAGGTCTCGGTCGGCTGGGAATCGGCGGGGGCACAAGGTTTCTGGGACGCGGCCGCCGGCCGCGCGGAAAGCCGACCAGAAGACGGCAAACGAGTCTCCTAAGGAGATCATCATGACATCGCTAGTAACCCACACTTCGGCTCCGGCACGTCTGCGCCGTGTCGGGGTTGCCGCCGCGTTCGCGGCGGCAACCATGCTGGGAACCACGACCGGCGCACTGGGAGACCCCGCCACCGCATGCGCCAAGCCCAAATTCGACGAGGACTTGTACCACTGGTGCGCCAGCGGTGTCCTAGACCGTATGGAAAACGGCGAGTACACCACGGAGGAGGCTGAGGAAATTATTGAGGACTGCTGTACCGCGTCCAACGGCGAGTGGGTCGTCGAAGTAAACGGGATTGCGGACTGCTGGCCTGCCGAGGAGGGTCCAGGGCGAGCCCAGGTCCCGTTCCCGGGCAACGCCACTGCGACGCTGAGTCCCGCGCCGCCGCCTGGCCCGATCGTCGTGCTGCCGAACTTGCCGCCGGCGCAAGCTGGTTGAGTTCGTGGCCGCCAACCGCGGGCCATCACCTGCGCCGAGACCCGTCGATCGACAGTCTGGGCCAGTTGCTGCACCGGTGCGTGCGGTATCTGCACCACCGACAGGTTCTTCCACCCCGCCACTTTGGGTCCCACGGTGCGCCACCAGGTGGCCACGCCGGCGGCGAACGGGAACAGCAGCACCTGGTCGGCCTGGCTGGCCGCCTTGCCCAAGGCTCGTTCATCGGACTGGCCAACGTTGATCCACTCCAGGATGCGGCCCGTGTAGTCCGTGAGCCGCAAATCCGGTACGCCAGGGGTGGACAGGCCCGCCCCGAACGCCAACTCACCGTCGACGTCGCTGAGCCGGTGTGCGCGCAGCCCAAACGCCAACAACCGCACCACCATCCGCTCATCGGTCTCACTGGGATGACGGGCCACCGTCAGCGTGTGATCGGCGTAGTAACCGTGATCGACATCGGAGACGCCAAGTTCGACTTTGAACACTGTTGCAGAAAGGGCCACGTCATAGTGTCCACCCTGGTGGTGTTCGTCGAGTACTCAGGCCGCTTCGAGTGGTCAGGGCGTGTGCCGTCGTACCTGCGACTAATTCGTCCAACACTTGCACGGCACGCAACCACCCGGCTACGGCTTCGCGCTGTTGCTAGACTAGGGGCTTAGCCGTCTCCTGCCTCGTTGGCGCGCATGATCTCTCGAGCCCGGCGAAGCACGTCGAGTTGGGCTTCGTTGTACAGCTCCGACATCGCCTCGGCGATCGTCTCGTCGGCGAACCGCCTGCCTTTCGGGGCGTCCGTGCGTGATTCGAGCAGGCCGGGGTGCGCTGCATACAGTCTCTGAATGTAGGGGACGAGGCGTTCGCCGATGTCCTGGCGAGTGGCGTCATCGGCGTCGCTCGGCAGGTCGTCGAACGCGGTTGCTACGGGCTCGTCGGGGGCGGTTCGTAGCAGGTTGGCGTAGACCTCTAGTCCCTGCGGTCCCAGCACGCGGGTGAGGACGACGACCAGCGAGCGGTCGGCATCGGAAAGCTTGGCCACGGCGGCCGGTGCGACGAACTCCGGGGGCAGCTCGGTGGGCGCGGAGTGTCGGAGGATCAGCCCAAGCTCCGCCCGTGCGCGCTGGAGCCGATCGATGGTGGCTGCGAGTTCGGCGTCCAGGGAGCGCAAAGCTTCTTCGGGGTGGTCGTCGGAATCGTCCATGTCGGCGATCTGGGTCAGCGAGAAGCCCAGGTCGGTGAGTCGCTTGATCCGTACCAGCCGGACGAGGTGGGCGACGCCGTACTGCTTGTAGCCGTTGCTAAGACGTTCCGGCTCGGTGAGCAGGCCGACCTGGTGGTAGTGCCGGACGGCTCGCAGGCTGGTGCCTGCGAGCTCGGCGATTTCGCGGGTGCTCCACGCCACTCGTCCATTGTCCACGAGGGGGCCGACTTGACTGTGCCGCAGCGTCCGGGTGTGTCCTTGGGCCATGTCAACACACGCACACATCTCCGTCGAGGACTTCTTCAAACCGCCGACCCGGGCCGCGGCGACGATCTCCCCGGACGGCTGCAGGATCGCCTTCCTGGCGCCGTGGAAGAACCGTCTGAACGTGTGGGTGGAGGAGCCTCGACAGCGGGGGTGGATCGGCCGGCGAACCGCGGTGCGTCACGGCCGACGACACCCGCAGCGTGATCAACTACGAGTGGACCGACGATCCGCGGTGGCTGCTGTACACACAGGACAACGGCGGCGACGAGAACTGGCACATCTACCGGGTGGATCTGGACGAACCGTCGAGCCCAGCTTTTGATCTCACGCCCTATCCCGGGGTCCGAACCTACTACGAGTTGCTGGCCGATCGCCCCGGCAAGGCGATGGTCGCAATGAACCGGCGCACGCCCGAACTGATGGACGCCTACGAGCTGGACATCGCTTCCGGGGCGTTGACGCTGCTAGCCGAGAACCCGGGAAAGGTCGCCGGATGGTTCGCCAGCCGCTCCGGTGATCTGTTCGCCTACTCCCTGACCGTCGACGGTGACGCCGAGTTGTCCACATGGGAGCCGGACCAGCAGTGCCTGCGTTCCATCGCGGTGTACGACGGCTCCGACTACACGTTGAGCATCTGGCCGATGGTGGTCACGCCCGACGGGAAGGGCTTGTGGCTCGGCTCGAACCGCAACCCGGACCGGACCTCGTTGGTTCGGTTGGACGTCGCCACCGGCGAGGAGACCGACGTTGACGAACACCCCACCCTCAGCATCGACCCGATGGGCGCCATTGTCCCCGTACTGCCTCAACCACTGATACTCAGCAGGCGCACGGGCGATCTGCTCGCGGTGCGCTATCTCGGCGAGCGACAGCATATCCGCGCGCTCGACCCGCATTTCGCCGCGGTGTTGAAGAACCTGGAGAGGCTCTCTGACGGTGACCTGGCCAAGATCTCGTCCGATGAGGCGGGGCAACGCTGGGTGGTCAGCTTCAACCACGATCGGGAGCCCGGAGTCACCTACTTCTACGACCACGGCACCGGCGAGAGCCGGGAGTTGTTCCGTCCCCTGCCCCATCTGGATCGCGAAGCGCTGGCGACGATGACCCCGGTCACCATCCGCTCCCGCGACGGGCTGGACTTGCACTCGTACCTCACGCTGCCGGTTGCAACTACCGGTCCGGCGCCGCTGGTGCTGCTGGTACACGGCGGCCCCTGGGCGCGCGACACCTGGGGGTATCAGCCCGACGTGCAACTCCTGGCCAACCGCGGATACGCGGTGCTGCAGGTCAACTTCCGCGGATCCACCGGGTACGGACAGGGTTTCGTGAAGGCGGCTGTTGGTGAGTTCGCCGGCAAGATGCACGACGATCTGATCGACGGTGTCAACTGGGCCGTCGAGCAAGGCCATGCCGATCCCGAGCGGGTGGCGATCTTCGGCGGATCCTACGGTGGCTACGCCACCCTCGTCGGCGTCACCTTCACCCCAGACGTGTTCGCCGCCGCCGTCGACTACGTGGGTATCTCCAGTTTGGCGAACTTCATGCGGACTCTTCCAGAAATCGCCCGGCCGCATCTGGCCAACAACTGGCACCTGTTCGTCGGCGACCCCAGTGACCCCGAGCAGGAAGCGGACATGCTGGCCCGCTCCCCGATCACCCGCGTCGACAAGATCCGAACGCCGCTGCTGGTCGTACAGGGCGCCAACGACTCTCGCGTCGTGCAGGCGGAATCGGACAATCTGGTCGAGGCGCTGCGGGCCCGTGGAGTCGACGTCGAGTACATGGTCAAAGACGACGAGGGGCACGGGTTCCTCAACCCCGACAACGTGATCGATCTGTATCGGGCAGTCGACCGATTCCTCGCCGAGCATCTCGGACGTGGAGATGAGGAGCGGACGGCATGAGAGAGGCCGAACAGAGCCCGACACCTCTCGAACGCATGGGCGGAGTGTCGGGGCTCGCGGCCGCCGGCGTGCCGTCGCTCGCCTATGTGATCGCGAACGCGATCGCAGGTCTGGATGCTGCTGTAGTGGTGGCAATCACTGCCAGCGTCGGCCTGATCGTGCTGCGGAAGCTTCGCAGGCAGTCGATTCAGCCGGCTGTCTCCGGTCTGCTGGGCGTTGTCGTCGCGTCGTTGATCGCGTTGTACACCGGTTCGGCGGAGGGCTACTTCTTGCCGGGCATCTGGACGAGCCTGGTGATGGGTGTGGTTCTCGCGGTCTCCGTGGTGGTGAGACGGCCACTGGTGGGCGTGATCTGGAACGCCCTCACTAGCGCAGGTGAGCGAATGCCATGGCACACCGACAAGCGCGCTTTGCACGCCTTCGATGTTGCGACGCTGGCATTCGCGGCGGTCTTTGCCGCGAGGTACGTCGTCCAAGACTGGCTATACGGCGACGGCGCCGTCGGCTGGTTGGCGGTCGCGCGGATCGCGATGGGCTACCCGATGCTCGCGCTGGCACTTCTGGTGACCTGGTGGGCAGTGCGCCGTGCGCGCGGACAGTTGCAGTCCGCAGCAGACGAACGCGGTCCCTCGAAGCTCTCGTGCGGGTCGACGCGTTCGTACCCACCCCCGGGGGACGTCGCCCATCCGGCCCTGGCTGGTGGGCAAGAAAGTCTGAGGGACAATGGGTTTCGCGATGCGGTGTGACGCTGTCGCTACCGCCGAGATGGTGATGCAGCTGATGGCGGCGGGTCGGTTCACCGATGTTCACAAGCTGTTCGTCCCGGCGGTGCGCGAGATGGTCTCGGCAGACGCATTGCGCGACTGCTGGCAGGGATTGATCACGACGCAGGGACCGATCACTGTGGTCTGTGCACCGGTGATCGAGTCCGCCGGCCCGAACAACACGATCGTGAAGGTTCCCGTGACCTGTGAAGGTGGCGGATTCGCCGTGCTCATGGAGATCGATCAAGCGGGCAGCCTGCAAGGTCTGCAATTCGCGCCGCCGGAGGCGGCCGAGGCGGTGCAACCCTGGCAACCGCCGTCCTACGTAAACCCGGCCACCTTCATCGAACACGAAGTAACGATCGACTGCGCGCCGTTGGCGACACCGGGCACGCTGAGCCTGCCGGACTCGCCGCAACCCGCGCCGGCGGTGGTCCTGCTCGCCGGTTCCGGGCCCGCGGACCGGGACGCGACAGTCGGCCGCAACAAGATCTTCCGGGACCTCGCGTGGGGTCTGGCGAGCCGGGGAATCGCGGTGCTGCGCTTCGACAAGATCACCTACACCCACCGCGGCAAGCTGGATGTCACCACCTTCACCGTGGTCGATGAATACGTGCGGCCGGCGGTCGCGGCCGTTCGACTGCTACGCGAACACCCCTTGGTCGACGCCGCGCGGGTCTTCGTGCTCGGTCACAGCCAGGGCGGCACCATGGCCCCACGTATCGGGGCCGCGGAACCGTCCGTCGCCGGGCTGATCGTGCTGGCCGGCGCCACCCAGCCCCTGCACCACACGTTGGTGCGCCAGTATCGCTATCTCGCAGCCCTTCGCGGGCGCGGGGCGGACCCCGACGCCGATCCGACCGTCCAGACGATCACCCGGCAGTCCGCGCTGATCGACAGCCCCGCCCTCTCCCCATCCACACCACAGCGTTTGTTGCCACTCGGCGTCCCCGCCCCGTACTGGCTCGATCTACGCAGTTACGACCCGGTGGCGGTGGCCGCGGAGCTGGACAAGCCGATGCTCATCGTTCAGGGCGGCCGCGACTACCAGGTGACCGTCGCCGACGACCTCATCGGCTGGCAAACCGGCCTCGCCCAACGCCGCGACGTCACCATCCGCGTCTACCACGCGGACAACCACCTGTTCTTCACCGGCTCCGGACCGTCCACCCCCTCCGAATACGAACCGGCCCAACACGTCGATGACGCCGTCGTCACCGACATCGCGCAATGGGTCACCAACGCGGATCATGGCCCATGAGACGCCTCCCTAGAAGAGCGCACATCAGTGACCCGTTCGACCGTCTGACCGGGACGTCAAACCCCGTGGTGGTTTGACTGTGCCCCTGGGGCACGAAGTGAAATGGCCACGTGAACATTCGGCCGATGATCCCTCGCCCCGTCGCCGTGCTCGGGACAGTGGCACTCCTTGATTGGATGCACCGCCTCTCCCGCACACTTGCGGTTCCGTGTCAGGCACGACTTGGAAGGAAACGATGAACGCTCATAGTTCGGATGACCGTGCGATGAGAAGCCATCCGATCGCCGCCGACCTACTGCGCGGTCTGGCCGAGCTGGAACCGACTGACCGGGGGTGGCTGCCCCACCGGCTCCCGGCCCGAGCCCGCGCCCAGTGCGCCGACCCCCAACTCGCGGCCGTGGAGGCGCAACCCTCCGGCGTGCGGTTGGCGTTCCGCACGCGCGCCACCGCGGTGGAACTCGATCTGCTGCGGACGCGCACGATTCTGGCGGGGGTGCCGGATCGCCCCGACGGCATGGTCGACCTGCTGATCGACGGTCACCTGACGCAACAAGTGGTGACCACCGGTGGCGACGTAGTGCGAGTCGACCCCGCTACGGGACATACCGAGAGGCAGCGCGGATCCGTTGGAACCGTGCGGTTCACCGGACTGCCCGCAGGGGACAAGGACGTCGAGATCTGGCTGCCGCACTACGAACGCACCGAGATCATTGCCCTGCGTACCGACGACGCGATCACTCGAATGCCACACTCCGGCCGGCGGGTGTGGCTGCATCACGGCAGCTCCATCAGCCAGGGCTCCAACGCCGCCAGCCCCAGCACGACGTGGCCCGCGGTGGCCGCCGCCCTCGGCGGGGTGGAGCTGATCAACCTTGGCCTGGCGGGCAGTGCGATGCTCGACCCGTTTACCGCCCGCACGATGCGCGACACACCTGCCGACATCGTCAGCATCAAGATCGGCATCAATCTCGTCAATGCCGACGTGATGCGGGTGCGGGCATTCGGGCCTGCGGTTCACGGGTTCTTGGACACGGTGCGCGACGGACACCCCGACAGCCCGTTGCTCGTCGTGGGTCCGCTGTACTGCCCGATTCATGAAAACACCCCGGGGCCAGGTGCTTTCGACGTCGCAGCCCTCGCCGCCGGGCAGATCCGGTTCATCGCTACCGGCGACCCCGCTGACGCGACCCGCGGCCGACTGACGCTGTCGGTGATCCGCGACCAGCTCGCCGAGATCATGGCCGCACGGGCGGTCGACGACCCTCGGCTGTACTACCTCGACGGCCAGGATCTCTACGGCGCCGACGATTCCGCCGAATACCCACTGCCCGACAACCTGCACCCTGACGCCTCAACGCACCAGATCATTGGCGAGCGCTTCGCCCGCTTGGCATTCTCGGCGCACGGTCCGTTAGGCCGATGATGCCGATGCCCCTATCGATCAGATCGACGCAACCGCTCAACAATTGGGCGATCGGCTCCTAACCCGCACAGGCCTACACAACGAAGGAGATCAGGTATGAGCAGCAATCGAGTAACCGTGACCGGAGACTGCCTCGTGGTTGAGCCGGCAGGGTTCAGCAAGGTTTGGTCGTTCACACGTCGTCTGCAGTTCCCCCTCGCGAACGTCAGAGAAGCCACTTTCGACCCGGGCATGCGAGATGAGCCGAAGGGGTGGCGCGGCCCCGGCATCGGACTCCCCGGCAGGCTCGCCGGCACTTTCCATGCCGACGGCAGGAAGCAGTTTTGGAATGGCGCGGCCAGAAATGCTTGGTGTATAGACGAAGAGCATCTGAGCTGGCCAATGTGTACGCATGTAGTTCCATCACGCCGGCGCTCCTTTCTGACATGCGGTCTGGTGACGTTCATTGACGGCCAGGCAGACAAGTCCGTGGCGGCTGACGGTGCCGATGTTCAAAACAGCGGTTCCCACTTCGCGACCGCCAGATCGATCGAGAACGGCCGTGTCAGGCTGGCCGCGCATGCCGCGCGGAGGTACTCGGGTCGGCCGTCGATGACGATCCCGTTGCGGTCCCGGTTGATCTTCGCCGCGAACTTGGTGGCCAGCACGACGGCGTCCCGGCGCCCCGCGATAGCGCGACCGATGAGTTCTCGTTGTGGCCGAACCCGCGAATCGGCACGTTCCAGGTGATGTCGGCGGCGCCGTAGGACTGCGACATGGCCATGCATCCCAATACGATTGGGTGCACCGACAGATCGGAGTGGCCCAGTGCGACTCTTGCAAACATCTGAACTCCTGTGCGTTTAGCGGTTGGCGGATCCGAGGGGATCCAGTTGATCGCCGGTGGCGTCGTCGGCAGCGGTGGAAATGCTGAGTGCTTCCCACTTTTCGTCGGTGGCGAGCAGTTCGCGGCCGGCGGCGGTGGCGTAGCGGTAGGCGTCGGGCCCAACCAGTAGCCGGGCCGGGGGCTCGGCCATGTCGACGACCTCGAGTAGCAGCGCGGCGACCTTGGCGGGATCGCTGGCGCCGAGGTTCCCCGAATTGCTCGTCGCGGCAGCGGCACCCACCGTAGCGGCGTACTCAGCGCGGATCGGGTCGATGCGCATGGAGGAACCTGCCCAGTCGGTGCGCATGCCGCCGGGTTCCAGGACCGTGACCTTGATGCCCAGCGGCGCGACCTCCTGGGCCAGTACGCCGGAGAATCCGGTGACCGCCCACTTCGCCGATTGGTAGGCGGCCAGGCCTGGGCGGGTCAGCCGACCGCCGACTGACGACACCTGGACGATGTGGCCGACGCCTTGGGTGCGCATGACGGGCAGCGCGGCCTGGGTCAGGCGCACCACCCCGAAGAAGTTGGTGTCGATCTGGGTGCGGAAGTCGTCGAAGTCGACGTCCTCGATCGCGCCCATGTTGGCGTAGCCCGCGTTGTTGACCAACACGTCGAGCCTGCCGAACCGGTTGACAGCGGTGGCGATGGCGGCGCGGACGTGATCGTGGTTGGTGACGTCGAGTTCGACGACGGCGAGGCGGTCAGGGTGCGCGGTGGCCAGATCGTCGAGCGCCGAGGCCGAACGAACGCCGGCAATCACGCTGTGCCCGGCGGTCAGGGCGGCGTTGGTGATGGCGCGGCCCAGCCCGCGGGAGGCGCCGGAGACGAGGAAGACGTGTGATCGGTCGGTCATGATGACTCCTGAGGTCGTGTAACGGGCGGTGACTTTGTCTACGGCCGTTGACTATGTTCAAGTATACGAACGTAGACTTATCGGGATCCATTCCCTACCGTGAGGTATGCCGTCACGCCCCGCTCGCTCGCGCAATGCCGCTGCCACCCGCGACGCGATCCTGAGATCCGCCATCGAGAACTTCGCACGTGCCGGATACGACGGGGTCGGGGTGCGTGAGATCGCCGGCGATGCCGGTGTCACCGCCATGCTGGTGAACAGGTACTTCGGTTCCAAGGAGCAGCTGTTCGCCGAGGCGGTCGAGACCTCCTTCGCAACGCCAGTGTTCATCGCCGATAACCCGCGGGCCGTCGCTCGGGACGCTGCTGCCGCACTGGTCGCTCGTTCTGCGTCGGACACCGATGACCTCGCACCGTTTCTGATCATGCTGCGGTCGGCGTCGAATCCGCGTGCCACCGAGATCGTGCGCGACGCGATCGAACGACACGTGGGAAAGCGACTCGCCAAACAGCTCCCCGAGCCGGGGCGACAGCTGCGTAGCGACGTCGTGCTGTCGGTGATCAGCGGGGTGCTCCTCATGCGACGAGTCGTCGGTACCCACGCTCTCAATCGACGCAACGACGCCCAGCTCACCGATCTGCTGGAGGCGGTGATCGGCGCCATCGTCGATATCCCGCTGACCTGACGGCACCGCGCGCCGTCAAGCAGACCCCGTGGCCCGCGCGACATGCCTGGCGATCCGCGCGTACACCTGTTCGGTGGCGTCGTGGGCCTCACTCATGATGTTGTAGCCGTGGTCGGCGCCGTTCACCTCGTAGTAGTCGACCAATGACCCAGCGGCATTGAGTTTTTCGGCGTACCTGCGAGCTTCGTTGCGCAAGCGGTCGTACTCGGCGGTCACCACTAGGGCAGGCGCCATGCCTGCGAGCCCGTCGGCGTTGGCGCCCCAGGCTGGCGACACCAGGCGGTGGCGGCGCTGCGCGGGCTCGGGGACGTAGGCGGTGTCGAACACTTCACCCATCCAGGGTTTCATCACCGCCCGCGCACCGAGGGTTGACGGCTTGTCCCGCGTCGGGGTAACCAGGTCCAGTGGCGCGTAGTGCAGCACCTGCAGCGCGATCGCGGGACCGCCGTGCTCCAGCGCGAGCCGGGCGGCCGCGGCGCTGAGGTTGCCGCCCGCGCTCTGCCCGCCTACGCACAGCCGGGTGCCGTCCCAACCGCGCTCCTGGTCGGCAGACCAGCACACGATGTCGTAGATCTGTTGGGGCGCAGCGGGAAAGCGGTGGCGTGGAGCCAGCACGTAGTCGGGGTTCACCACCACCACGCCGGCGTTGGCGGCGAGATAGCGGCACCACGGGTCGTCCTGCTCGGGGTGCCCGACGACGAACCCGCCGCCGTGGACGTTGACGTACACCGGCGCGGATGCGACGTTCGACGGTGGGTGGTAGATCGTGGCGGCGACGGGACCGTGCCGGGTGGGGATGGTGGTGGACGTCGTGCGGCCGGGAACGTCGGCGAAGCGCACCGCAGGCTTCGGGGCAGGGTTGACGGTGGCGGCGAATACCCGGGCCAGGGAATCGGCAACCACGGGAAGCGACAGGATCGACATCGCTCACCTGGCCTCTGAGGGCTCGGAGAACGACTTCTTCAACGCCCTCGGCGCGACGACGGGTAGCAGGGCAGCTAGGAGCTTTCGCGTGAATGTCATTGGGCGCCGGGTCAGCTCCACGTCGATGCGAGTGCCGTTTGCGTCCGGGGTGAGTTGGAAGACCCAGCCGCCGCCAGGGCCGAACACCTTGGAGTCGTGGGTGGTGACGGTGACGCGGTCACGTTGGGCGTCCCAGTCGTAGCGGGCACGTTCCCAGGCGGCTGCGGTGCCCTCGGTGACCTCCGCCCAGGTTTCGCCGAGGGCGTGAACCTGAAAGTGGTCGGCGTCGATGATGGGCCACGCGGCGGGCCGCGCGGGCGTGAAGTCGGTGAGCACGGCCAGGGGTGGACAGGCCCGCGCCGAACGCCAACTCACCGTCGACGTCGCTGAGTCGGTGTGCGCGCAGCCCAAACGCCAACAACCGCAACACCATCCGCTCATCGGTCTCACTGGGATGACGGGCCAGGGTCAGCGTGTGATCGGCGTAGTAACCGTGATCGACATCGGAGACGCCAAGTTCGACTTTGAACACTGTTGCAGAAAGGGACCACGTCATAGTGTCCACCCTGGTGGTCTTCCCCGAGCAGTCAGGCCGCTTCGAGTGGTCAGGCCGCCGCGCTGGCCGTCGGATCGAGTCGCCACCGATAGACCCCGGCACGCTTCAGATGACTGCTGTTGTCATGGCGTCGGTGATGTCCTCGTGCGTGATGCTCGGTGGAGCAGCACCCGCTGCGGCGCACCTCTGCGACAACGTCTCGATCGTGAGCCCGTGGCCCGCAGCGATAAGCTCACCGGCCCAGGCAGACCTTGCCGAACCGACACGCCCAGCGCCGATTTCGCTCTTGTTAACCTGTCTTCATGCCACGAAAACTCAGTGAGGAACAAGTTGACGCGTTTCTCGATAGCCGCCCGGGCTGGGCGATGTTGAGCACGATCGGTGAGGATGGATTCCCGCACACGGTGCCCCTGGGATACTTCCGCCTTGGCCGGGACATCATCATGGGCGTGCGAGACGGGACACGCAAAGTTGCCAACGTCGAAGGCAACCAGAACGTGAGTGTCTTGCTCGAAGACGGATCGAGCATGGCAGAGATCCGGGGAGTGATGTTCCAAGGTCACGCTCGCATCGTGCGCGAACGAAGCGAAGCACTCGAGCTCGCGAGAGCAGGTGCGCGGGCGCGGGGCGTGCCAGAGTCCGAATGGCCCACCGCGCCCAGACCGGGTACCGCCTACATCCGCATGACACCCGTTAGAACATTGTCGTGGGATTACGCGAGCTAAACGCTAGAGCAGGCTTGGCTTAGCCCGGTGGTCTCGCCAGTCTCGCGGACTCAGTCCGTGCTCGGCCTTGAAGGCGCGGCTAGAACTGGATATGTGCTCGGCCGCGCAATGGACTGCCGTCACCGGAGAGGTGCCGCCCTCGACACCGCTGGACCGAGACGCTCGGCGTCCACCCACCGGTCCAGTTCATCGACTGGATGCTCCAGGTCGACGACCTCGACCTCACCAGAACCGTCGGGCAGGCGATGCTCGAATCCGTGGCGTCCACCAACGTCTTCGTGCACGTCAGCCGACCCGCGCGGCCGCGGGCGTCGGCTTGCTGCCGTGCTTCATGGCCGAGCGTCGCCCGGGTGGCGGTGGCGGACCAGCGCGACGTCTTGCTCGGCACGGCCGTTTGACTCGTGTGGCCGGGGTATCCCCTACAGATGCATTCAGTTCGCACCGGATCAGGCAAACCGCTCCTCCTCGTCCACGGCATCTCCAACCTGCACAACTGGGACCTCGTCGTCCCCGCCCTGGCCCGCGAACGCACTGTGATCGCCATCGACCTTCCCGGCTTCGGCGCGAGCCCACCCCTGGCCGGTGAGGTCTCCGTCGCCACCCTCACCGATGCCGTCGAGAACTTCATCACGGAGCAGGATCTCGGCGGCGTCGACGTGGTCGGCAGTTCGATGGGCGCTCGCATGGTGCTCGAACTGGCCCGCCGCGGTCATGCCGGTGACGTAGTCGCGCTCGATCCGGGAGGATTCTGGTCCGACCGGCAGATCAAGATCTTCGGCGCAACCGTGGGCCCGTCGATCGCCTTGGTCAAGCGCATTCAACCGCTTCTACCCGCCCTGACCGACAGCGCCGTCGGGCGCACCGCGCTGCTGCTGCAGTTCTCCGCCAAACCGTGGCGGCTCCCCGCGGATCTGGTACTGGGAGAACTGCGCAACTTCAACAGCTCTCCGAGTCTGAACGACGCGATGCGAGCTCTGGTGCACGGGCCCAAACAGCAAGGCGCACCGGCAGGTTCGTTGAAGGGCCGGGTCACGATCGGCTGGGGTCGCAACGACCGCGTGACCCTGCCGAGCGAAGCCGACACCGCGATGCGAGCCTTTCCTGACGCCTCCCTGCACTGGTTCTCCGACTGTGGCCACTTCCCCCACTGGGACCGACCCGAGGAGACGGTGCGGCTGATCCACAGAGCCACCGGGTGACCCACGGGCGAATGTCTTGCGGGGGCCGTCGGATACCTGGTGGTGTCTTGGACGTGCCATACCCGGACACCGATGACGGCCGGGCGCCCTGAAGACCTACGAGGGCTACCCGAACGGCATGCTCACAACCAAGGGCGACGCCATCAACGCCGACATCTTGAGCTTCATTCGCGCCTAGCGCTTTGGCGCTGGCTGCCGGTAGGACCACTCCACGGGCGGCTGACCGATGCCCGCGCGGCTGGAGAACCTGGTGCCAAAGGACGTGGTGATCGGCCCGGGGCGAGCTTGTGCTGAGGGGATCCAGCGGAGGAAGTGCAGCGCTTCGTGGGACGAACTCCGGTGCAGCCGCCATCAAGACACATCGAAATCGCTCGGGTATACCGGACGTCCCTATCGCAACATTCGGTGCACTGCGCGACGTAATCTGGGGCTTCCGACCCCGCGTCGGCGGCGGCCACGACGAAAGGTGTTCGCAAAGTGAAGGTGACGGTAATGGGGGCCAGGGGCCTCATCGGGACGCTACTCGTCGATCTCTTGACCCGGGAGGGCGAGGACGTGGTCGCCGCGTCCCGGCGTTCCGGTGCCGACGTGCGCAGCGGTGCGGGCCTCGCCAAGGCGATCGCAGGCGCCGACACCCTCGTCGATGTCACCAACTCGCCGTCCTTCGACGACGACGAAGTGATGGATTTCTTCGTCGGGTCGACCACCAATCTGGTGGCCGCGGCACGGGCGGCCGAGGTGAGCCACTACGTCGCACTGTCGATCGTGGGCGCCGACCAACTGCCGGACAGCGGCTACCTGCGGGCCAAGGTCGCCCAGGAGCGGATCATCGCGTCGTCGGGGCTGCCCTACACCATCGTGCGGGCCACCCAGTTCCGAGAGTTCGCGGCGGCCATCGTCGAGTCGATGGTCGTCGAGACCGACGCGGATGAGGACGACGAGCATGACGTGCGGGTGCCGGATGCGCTGATTCAGCCGATCGCGGCCGACGAGGTGGCGGCCTTCCTGGCCGAGGTCGCGATATCGCCACCGCGCAACCACGCGATCGACATCGGCGGGCCCGAGAAGATCTCGTTCGCTCGGCTGGCCCGGGAGGTGCTGGCCATCCGCCACGACGATCAGCGGGTGGTGGTCGATCGGCGGGCGACCTACTTCGGTGCGACGCTGAAGAAGGACAGCCTGGTCACCGGCGTCGGAGCAATGATCGCCTCGATCCCCTTCGGTTGATCGGCTGCTCGCCGCAGCGGGCGCCCACTCGGTGTCCTTCGTCTCGCAGAGCACGGCGCTCTACCTGACAGACCCTCGACTCGGGAATGGTTCGTCGATAGCCAGCGGTGGAGTTCAGTCGCGGAGGCCACCTCGATCTTGAGGCACCGATCCGTCTCGATCACGGCGAACTCCTTCCGTGACCAGGGTCGGCGCTCGACGACGTCGCGTCATCTGCGGCCAGCCCTACCATCACGATGTCGACAGCTGAATCGATGACCTCATCAGAGGGCAGAACGCCGTGCATCAAGACGGAATGGGTAACCATTCCGCCCAACATCTGAAGAGCCGCTTCAGCCCTGGCTCCCGTAGCGAGCGCGCGCAAGATTTCACGCATTGGGCGCTCCCCTTCTGCGACGAAGGAGTCCCGGATGGCTACGACGTCGGGGTTGGTTTGCGCCTTCTCCGCCAGCGTTGCCAGCGCCCTGTCCAACTTGTGCTCGACCATCGCCCGGCAGAAACTGGCGATCTCGCCGCGAAGATCTTCGCGGAGATTACCCGTCGGTTCGTGATGGGGCATCTCGCCGTAGCGCGCGAAGGCGGCGCGGACCAGGTCGATCCGCTCAGGCCAATGAGAGTAGATGGTTGCCCGCGAATAACCGGCCTCCACCGCGACCCTTGCCGGCGTGACGGCTTCCCAGCCATCTTGAATCAACACCCTCAACGCGACTTCGGGCACATCGTTCTGTGTCCGAACCACCCGCCGATCGGGTCCAGCCCTGGACTCGCGAACCTTCGCCATTGATCCACTCCGTCCCCCGGTTGTCATACGACAAGTGCACCGTTACTGTACACATCGTCTAGAAGTAGACACCATGTCGTTTAACTCGCGATGGAGGGACCATATGAGCCCGCTCACCGCTGTCACGCGGCCCGCCCGATCCGGATCATGACCGTGCCCCAAAGCGGCTGGCACCGTGCCGAACTGCCCATGGCGGCCGACCGGTGAAAGCCAAGTCCGGCATCGCGCGCGCGGGCGCCCGAAGCTGGCTGGTCTGGGTCTCGATCGGAATCGTCGCGCTGGCGGCGTTCGCGGTCTACCGACTGCAGGGCGCCTTTGACGCACAGCAGGAGACCGCATCCCAAGGAACGCTCCCGGACCAGATCGTGCCCTTCAACCCCAAGCGGGTGGTGCTCGAGGTGTTCGGCGATCCGGGCGCGACGGCGACGATCACCTATCTGGACGTGGACTCCCGCCCGCAGCGCGTCGACGGCGCGGCCCTGCCCTGGTTCTACGACGATTCGACCACCACACCGGCGGTGCTGACCAATATCCAGGCTCAAGGCGACGGTTCCACCCTGGGCTGCCGCATCACCATCGACGGGGTGGTCAAGGTCGAACGGTCCGCGGTCGGCGCGGACGCCTACGTCTACTGTCTGGACAAATCCGGATGAGCAAACATGGCGGTGAGGACGACGGAGCCCCGGGCCGCTTCCCGCGCCTGATCCGTATCTTCGCGATCCCGATCGCGATCTTCTGGCTGGGTCTGGCCGCGTCAAGCAACGCGCTGATCCCGCAGCTCGAAGAGGTCGGCCGCATCCACAACGTGGCGCAGAGCCCCAAGGACGCGCCGTCGGTGATCGCCAGCCAGCGGGTGGGGAAGGTGTTCGGCGAGTATCGAGTCCGACAGCCTCGCCACCATCGTGATCGAGGGCGATCAGCCGCTGGGGGATGAAGCGCACCGCTTCGGCGACGCTCTGGTGGCCGCGATGACGGCCGACACCAAACATGTGGAGCACGTCCAGTACTTCTGGGGTGACCCGCTAACGGCGGCGGGTTCGCAGAGCAACGACGGCAAGGCGGCCCTCATCCAGGTCTACCTGGCCGGTGACGCCGGCGGCAGCCAGGCCAACGAATCGGTCGCCGCCGTCCGCGAGATCATCGACGAGACCCGCGCGCCGGGCGGCGTCAAGGCCTATGTCAGCGGCCCGGCAGCGCTGGTCGCCGACGAGTTCGACGTCGGCGAGGGCAGCCACATCAAGGTCACCGCGCTCACTTTCGGGGTGATCGGGATCATGCTGCTGATCGTCTACCGGTCCATCACCACCGCGCTGCTGACATTGGTGGCGGTCGCGATCCAGGTGGCCGCGGCCCGCGGTGTGGTGGCCTTCCTGGGCCACACCGGGATCATCCCGCTGTCCACCTACGCGACGAACCTGCTGACCCTGCTCGTCGTCGCCGCCGGAACGGACTACGCGATATTCCTGCTGGGCCGCTATCAGGAGGCCCGCCAAGCCGGCTCGGATCGGATGGCGGCGTACTACATCATGTACCGCAGCACCGCGCACGTGATCATCGGTTCGGGCCTGACCGTCGCCGCCGCGGTGTTCTGCCTGCGGTTCACCCGGATGCCGTACTTCCAGAGCCTGGGCATCCCTGCCGGCCTGGGCGTGCTGGTCACCCTGGTGGCTTCGCTGACCCTCACACCCGCGGTGATCGTGATAGGCAGCACCATCGGTCTGTTCGACCCCAAACGCGCCATGCGGACCCGCGGGTGGCGCCGGATCGGCACCGCCATCGTCCGCTGGCCCGGGCCGGTGCTGGTGGCGTCGATCGCGGTTGCCCTTATCGGCCTGCTCGCGCTGCCCGGGTACGAGACCAGCTACGACGCGCGGCCGTACCAGCCCGACTGGGCACCGGCCAAGGTCGGTTACGCGGCCGCCGAACGGCACTTCTCGACCGCCCGGCTCAACCCCGAAGTCCTGATGATCGAATCCGATCGCGATCTGCGCACCCCGGCGAACATGATCGTCCTGGAGAAGGTGGCCAAGGCGGTCTTCCGCACCCCCGGGGTGGCGTCGGTGCAATCCATCACCCGGCCGCTGGGCACCCCGCTCGACCACACCTCGCTGGGTTTCCAGATGAGTGCGCAGAGTTCCGCGCAGATCCAAAGCCTGCCCTTCCAGCAGGCCCGCGCCGCCGATCTGGCCAGGCAGGTCACCGAGATCACCGCTGGTATCGAGTTGCTTCAGCAGCAGTATGCGCTGCAGGCCCAAGCCTCCGCCGCCACCGACGAACAGGCCGCCGCCTTCAACGAAACCGTCGAGACCGTCAAGGAACTGCGGGACAAGGTCGCCAACTTCGACGACTTCTTCCGCCCGCTGCGCAACTACTTCTACTGGGAGCCGCACTGTTTCGACATCCCGATTTGCGCGGCGGTGCGCTCGGTGTTCGACGCCCTCGACGGGGTCGACGCGCTGACCGAGCAGTTTGGTGAGGTCACCGCGAGTCTGGACAAGCTCAACGCCCTGCAACCCCAACTGCTGGAGTTGATCCCGCAGCAGATCGCCGTCCAGGAGCGCAACAGGGAACTCGCCGAGTCCAACTACGCCACCCAGACCGGGCTGTTCGCCCAGCAGGAGGAGGCGTTGAAGAACGCCGACGCGATGGGTCAGGCCTTCGACGAGGCGAAGGACGACAGCACGTTCTATCTGCCGCCGGAGGTGTTCGACAACTCCGAGTTCAAACGCGGCCTGAAACTGTTCCTCTCCCCGGACGGTAAGGCCGCCCGGATGATCATCACCCACGACGGCGATCCGGCTACCCCGCAAGGCATTTCGCATATCGACCCGATCCGCCAGGCCGCCCAGGAGGCGCTCAAGGGCACCCCGCTGGCGGGCTCGAGCATCTACATCGGCGGCACCGCGTCGACCTACAAGGATCTGCGGGACATCGCGAAGTTCGACCTGCTCACCGTGGCAGTCGCCGCTGTCAGCCTGATCCTGCTGATCATGATGTTCATCACCCGCAGCATCGTGGCGGCGCTGGTCATCGTCGGCACGGTGGCGCTCTCGCTGGGGGCGTCGTTCGGGCTGTCGGTGCTGATCTGGCAGCACCTGCTGGGTATCCAGCTGTACTGGATCGTGCTGGCGCTGGCGGTGATCATCCTGCTGGCGGTGGGATCGGACTACAACCTGCTGGTGATCTCCCGGTTCAAGGAGGAGATCGGGGCGGGTCTGAACACCGGACTGATCAGGACGATGGCCGGCACCGGGTCGGTGGTGACCGCCGCGGGCCTGGTCTTCGCGTTCACCATGTGCGGATTCGTCGTCGGAGACCTGCTGGTGCTGGCCCAGATCGGCACGACGATCGGCGTGGGCCTGATCTTCGACACCCTGATCGTGCGCTCGTTCATGACACCGTCGATCGCCGCGCTGATGGGCCGCTGGTTCTGGTGGCCGCTGAAGGTCCGGCCCCGCCCCGCCAGTGCGATGCTGCGGCCCTACGGCACCCGGCCGTCGGTACGGGCCCTGCTGCGCGAAGGCGAGGACGAGGACGCCGAGCAGTCCGTCGGGTAGTTGGATCGATGAGGGATCTGATTGGCAGCCCTCCAACCCCCAACCCGATCGAGCGACCGCGTGTGCGGAGATCGCACGCGTTCGCAAGCCCCATGCATGGACTCGCCGGTGAACTCGGGTCTGAATAGGTAATCCGATTCTCGTCCATTCGGCTGTGTCGCCACTGGAGGCGGCGATCAGGCCTGCGGCGAACCGTTCGGGTTCTCTTGGTGGTTGGCGGGTGAAAAACCCGTTCGTGCAAAGGATACGAGGCCCAGAGCAGGTCTGATCAGATGGCCGCTCGATACCCTGTGAGGCGATTGCGTGCCTACTTGCACAGTAATCTGATTACTGTCTACGGTGTGTACCGGGTTTCGCGTCGGCGGGACTGGCGCGGAGGGAAGCAGCGGATGTCGGATGCGGAGGACTGGAAGGCCGACTGGCAAGACGTGGTCGATCGCGTCGGTCGGGCCGTCGGTGACGGCCCGATCACCTGGGCAGTCGACGTGGTCGAGCGGGGTGCGGTGAGGCGCTATCTCGAACCTCTCGAGTTCGACTGCGCGCTCCACTACTCGACCGAGGTTGCCCGAAACCACGGCCACAACGACGTGATCGCGCCGTACACGAGCATCTTCTCCTTCGCGGGAGGACCCCAGTGGTCCCCGGGTGAGGTGGCGTTTCCTTCAGCGGACCGTAACGCCGCGCCGCAGCGGCTGGTGATCGATCCGGATGAATACCCCGCTGCTGCAACGGGTCTCTTTGCCACTGATTTCGAAGTCGACTTCATTCGGCCGGTCGTGGTCGGAGAACGCCTCGGCGGGCGGGGCCGCACGTTGACCGACGTTTCCCTCAAGCAGACGCGCGTCGGCCGGGGTGCGTTCGTGAAGTCCGAGTCGACGATGGTCGACCAGGCGGAGCTACCGGTAGCCACCCTACGCACCGGCTTGTTCGTCTTCGAGCCCAACGAACCGACCGGCCCCACCGAGAACAGTGGGACCCTGCCGAAAATCCCGGTGCCCGACGATTGGCTCGAGGGTTCATCGGCTCCCGTCGTCGACGGCCAACGAACGGGCCGCGACGTCGAGCCGGGTCAACTCATCGAAGCCGTCTCGTTTCCGCTGCCCGTCTTGCGCTTGGTGATGGCCGCGGGTGCCAACCGAGACTTCAACGTGATCCACCACAACACCGAGGCCGCACAGGCCAGCGGGGCACCCGAGATGTATGCCAACACGCTGTTCTTGCAAGGCATGTGGGAACGGTCGGTCCGGGCGTTCATCGGCAACGCGGGGACGATCGTGCGAATCTCGGGATTCCGAATGGTCTCGTTCAATACGGCGGGCGACACTGCGACGGTGCGGGGCAAGGTGCAATCCCGTCGGGACGACGGCGACCGCACGGTGGTCGAGCTGATGGTCTGGACGGAGAACTCGGGCGGACTCTCGGTCGGGCCCGGCACCGTCACCGTGACGGTCCCACGCTGATGGACATGCCCACCGGCGCCGGTGAAGGAAGCGTCGAGCCGTCCACGCCCGTCATGATCGGGTGGGCATCGGTGAGCAGGCGCGAGCCGGAACACAGCGCCGCGCCCGAGGCGGTGGCGCTCATGATCGAGGCCGCCCGGTCGATGCTGCCATCACCATTGTCGGACAACGTGCTTCGCGCGGTCGACTGGATCGGTGCGACCGATGGTCTGACGACGTACGCCGATCCGGGGCGGATCGTGGCCGAGGCGATCGGCGCGCCCGGAGCCCACACGGTCTTCGCCAAGGTCGGCGTCATGCAGCAGACCCTGCTCTCCGAAGCCTGCCGTCGGGTGCAGGCCGGGACATCGCGATTGGCACTCGTGGTCGGTGCCGAGGCGAAGTACCGAGACGTTCGCGCGAGCGCGGCCGGCGAGGTCGCCGCCATCACGGCGCAGCCCGACGGGACGGTTCCCGACGAGACCCTCGTTCCCGAGACCGAACTGGTCCTTCGCGCAGAGATCGATGCGGGCCTCTTCGGCGCGCCGGGATTCTATGCACTGCTCGACAGCGAATGGCGAGCGGCGCACGGCCGCGGACTCGACGCTCACCGCGACGAGATCGCCCGGCTCTACCGCCGGTTCACCGAGATTGCGTCGATGAACCCGCACGCGGTTCGCCCGCACGTTCGGAGCGCGGCCTGGCTCCGCGAGCATTCTGATGACAACCCGATGGTGGCGTTCCCGTACACGAAGCAGATGGTGTCGACCTGGACGGTCGACCGCGGAAGCGCGCTACTGTTCGCGTCGGCCGGCACCGCATCACGCCTCGGAATCCCGCGTTCGGAATGGTTGTTTCCGGCCGTTGCCGTGGAATCGAATCACGTCGTGCCGGTGGCCGCGCGGACGCGGCCATCCCAGCCCGCAGCGATGCGGATCATGGCCGATGCGGTTCGACGTGTTGCCGAGCTTGATACCGCAGACATCGAGATCCTCGATCTGTATAGCCCGATGCCGGTGGCCGTGATTGCCGCCGCCGAGGGGCTCGACGTGCCCGCTGGACGAGACCTGACCGTCACGGGTGGAATGTCCTTCGCCGGAGGGCCGTTCAACAGCTACGTCTTCGACGCGCTCGTCGCCGCTGCGCAACGGCTGCGCGGCGGAGAGGGTGAGCACGCTTTGGTGAGCAGCGTGAGCGGTCTCTACACGAAGCAAGGCCTCATGGTTCTCGCGGCCCAGCCACCGCGGCGTCCGTTCACCGTCGTCGACGTGACCGACGCCGTCGCTCGGGCGGAACCGGCGCTACCCGTCGCCGAGATCGCCGAAGGCCAAGGCACGATCGTCGCGTCGACCGTCATCTTCGTTGGGAACGAGGCCGAACGGGCAATCGTGGTGGTGGACCTCGATACCGGCGAGCGAACTGTCGCCTACTCCCACGATGCGGCCGTCATCGCCGGATTCCTCACCGAAGACGCAGTAGGCCGCCCGATCTCGGTCGACGGGGGCGTGTTCGCCCTAGCAGACCTCGACCCGTCGGTGCAGTCCCGCTCCTAGTCTCAACCCACCTACGGAGAATCCCCATGGAACCAGCGTCAGCCGCAGGACCCCTCGACGGGATCCGTGTCGTCGAGTTCTCGATCGCCATGACGGGGCCGTTCGCAGCGGCCATACTCGCCGATCAAGGCGCCGACGTCGTGAAAGTCGAACGTCCTGGTATCGGTGACATCTGTCGTTGGATCGGTACCAGCGTCAACGGCATGTCGGCGGCCTTCCTGCTCTGCAATCGAGGCAAGAAGTCCATCGCGATCGATCTCACGACCCCGGACGGACTCGACATCGCCCGCCGACTCTGCGCCGACGCCGACGTGGTCATCCAGAACTTCAGAACTGGTGTGATGGATCGACTCGGGCTCGGCTACGACGACATTGCCGCAGCCAATCCTGAGGTCATCTATGCCTCCCTTTCGGGCTACGGCCCCACTGGTCCCTATGCTCACCGAAGTGCCTACGACTTGGCCATTCAGGGGTACGGCGGCGTCGCTTCGGTCCAGGCCGATCCCACCGATGGCGTGCCCGTATTCGTCCGTCAGACGGTGGCCGACAAGGTGACCGCACTCTTTGCCGCTCAGGCTATTTCGGCTGCCCTCTACGCGCGCGAGCACGGTGCGGGCGGACAACACCTCGAATCGTCGATGATGGATTCGATGGTCTCGTTCCTCTGGTTGGACTGCGCGGGGAACGAGGTCTTGATGGATTCCGACGATTCGACACCGTCGTCGACGGTCGGTGGTTTCTCTCCCTTTGAGTTCAAGGATGGCTGGGGCGTCGTCGTACCGACCAGCGACGACGACTTCGCCGGGGTGTGCCGCGCCTTCGGCGTCGACGGCTACGACGACCCCGAGGTCGCGACGATGGCGGCGCGCTGGAACAACTCTCATGCGGTCACGGCGATCTTCGATCGGTGTCGCGCCCACGCAGCAACCCTCACCAAGGCAGAGGCGAGTCGGCGACTCGACGCTGAGCGCGTTCCGTTCTCGATGGTGGTCAGTCCGAAGGAACTCATCGAGGATGAGCACGCCCTGGCGATCGGCCTCCTCGAGGAACGGCACCACCCAGTCGCCGGCCGGGTCAGAATGCCGCGGCACCCGACCAGGTTCTCGGCAACTCCCGCGAGCCTGGGTCGCCCCGCGCCGGCGCTGGGGCAACACACCTCCGAGATATTGGAGGAGATCGGTGCCGCTGACCGCATTGCCGACCTCCGAGAACGCGGAGTGGTGGCGTGAACCAGCCGGCACCCCCAGTCAAGAAGGCGGTCCCACCTGATCCGTTGGAGCTGCCCGCAGATCGGCTGGCCCGCCGAGCGCGGATCCTCCAAACCGCGTTCGAGCTCCTGGAGAACGACGAGTACGCCAACATCCAGATGCGCGAAGTGGCCGAAGCGGCCAAGATGTCGCTCGGAACGCTCTACCGCTACTTCGCGTCCAAGGAGCACCTCTATGCGGCCACCCTCCTGGAGTGGTCGACCGGCTTCGACCTCACCGACGAAAACCTCATACCCGGCGCGAGCGACGAGGAACGGATCCGCGGCCTGCTGATGCGCGCGGTGGGCGCGTTCGAACGGCGGCCGCAAGTACTTCGGGCAGAGATCGCACTCGAAGGTTCCACCGACCCCAACGTGCAGAAACTCTTCGAACAGTTCGCAGACCGACACCTCGAGGTCATGCTCCACGCGCTGCATGACGTCCGCCCAGCCGACGGGCAGGCCATCGTCGACACCCTCGTCGCCGTGCTCGGCGCCCGAACGCGTTCGTGGGCGCTAGGGCGCAGCACCATTCACGACGTTCGCAAGACCATCGACCGCAGTGTCGACCTGGTCTTCAACGGAGCGAAGATGCGGCCCACGACCGGCAACGACGACGCGGTGACGGATGCTCCGGCCGGGGCCGAGCGCACCGACATCCTCCGCTAGTTCGGACCGGCGTCGGTCAACGAGGGTTACCCGAGGCGCTGGCGGGGAAAGAATGAACACATGAGCGCACCCGCCGAAGATCACACTTCGCCGATATCGCACTGGTCTCACATTCACGGCTGGTTTGGCTGGCGCGACCTACAGGAGGAAGCGGTGACGACCTTCGCAGAGAGCGGCACGTTCGTCGAGGTCGGCTCGTACCTCGGCCGCAGTCTGTGTTCGCTGGCCGAGGTGGTGAAGGATTCCAATCGCGAGTTCACCGTGGTCGGCGTCGACAACTGCCGCGGCAGCGGACGCGAGGGCACCGCGGCAAAGGACTCTCACGCCGCCGCCGTCGCCGACGGTGGTGGCACCCTAGCCGGGCAGTTGCATCGCAACGTGATCGCGTGCGGTGTCGCCGACCGGGTGCATCTCTTGGTCGGCTCGTCACCGGCCGCTGCCGCGCTCTTCGCCGACGGCGTCCCTGGCCTGGGTACACCTCGATGCCCGCCACGAGTACGACAGCGTGCTCGCCGACATCGACGGCTGGCTGCCGAAGGTGGCACCGGGCGGCTGGCTATCCGGTGACGACTATGACGAGCAGTGGTGGCCCGGTGTTGTTGCGGCAGTGCGGGATCGCCTGCCCGATGCCCAGGAGTGCTCTACCCGGCAGTGGCGCTGGGTGAAGCCGGTGCAGACTGGACTCGGCTCCGTGCGGAAGCAGGTCAGCAAGACCAGAGAGTCGCCGGATGGATTGACGCCAAAGGACGAATCACGTGTCTAAGAACGAAATGACGGTGGCAGGTGTCGACGTCGGCGGCACCAACATCGGAGCCGGCCTGATCGGTGACGACCACGAAGTCCTCGACCGGGGCAAGATCCCCACCCCCACGGGCGGGCCGGACGCCGTAATCGACGCCATCGCGGAGCTGGTGGACTCGCTGGACGGACGCGCCGACGCGGTCGGGGTGGGAATTCCCGGGGTCGTGCACAGGGGTGAGGTGCTCACCGTCCCCAACCTCGTGAACTGGCACGACAGGGTGGACATCGCCGATGCGCTACAGCGGCGGTTGGACGTGCCCGTGGCACTGGGCAACGACGCCAACGTCGGATTGCTCGGCGAGTGGCTGGCCGGAGCCGCCCGCGGCGTCCGCAATGTGTTGGGAGTCTGGCTCGGTACCGGCGTCGGCGGCGGACTCATCCTCGACGGCCGCCCGTTCGACGGATCGCACGGGGCCGCCGGGGAGGTTGGCCACATGATCGTTCAGCGCGAGGGTGCGCTGTGTACCTGCGGCCGGCGCGGCTGCGTCGAAGCCTATGCGGGCAGGCGGTCCATGGCCGGTGTCGTGTCGGCCATGGTCGACGCGGGCCGACACACCTCGTTGGATCACATCCGCGAGGACGAGGGCAAGGAAAAGCTGACCTCGAAGGTGTGGGCGCGGGCGCTCTCGGAGGAGGACGAGCTTGCCACCGAGTTGTTCGACATGGCCGTCGAGACACTTGGGGCCGGGATCGGTTCGGCAGTCAACCTGCTGGACGTCGAAATGGTCGTGGTCGGCGGTGGTATGGCCGAGAAACTCGGCCAGGACCTCGCCGACCGGATCGCGGCGGTCAGCGCACCGTGGATGCTGCAGCCCAACCCCGAGCTGAGTTTCGTCGCCGCGGCACTGGGAGACGACTCCGGGCTCGTCGGAGCAGCATCGTTGGGCAGGGCCACTCTGATCTCCGGCTGAGCCGCGTGCCAGAGACCATCGAACCGCGCC
Source organism: uncultured Actinomycetota bacterium (assembly GCA_963798245.1). Taxonomy (GTDB): domain Bacteria; phylum Actinomycetota; class Actinomycetes; order Mycobacteriales; family Mycobacteriaceae; genus Mycobacterium. Next base: position 27,932 of record CAWCSO010000015.1, on the reverse strand, counting down.
GAAGTGACCGACCGGATGTGCACCACCAGGCGGGCGGTGACCCGGTCGGGAGTGGATGCGAAAGCGGTATAGGGGATTTCGGCACATGACTTCTGGTGATCGCGCCGACGAAGGCGGCACTTCGCGCGCTCGCCGACTCGGTGACTGGCTTGAGCCGAACGTCGTGTCTCATCGCGACGTGGTGGCAGCACTGCTCGGCCTCGGCCTTGTCGCCGCCGCATTCGCGCTGCCGCACATGGGTCTTGGGGTGTTGCCGTTGATCGACGCCACTCCCGAGAAGTTCGCCGAGTTGGCAGGTTCTGCACCGATACACGGTGCTTGGGAGATCCACCTCGGCGTGGGCACCGTCCCCGCCATCGCGATCGGGTTGGCCGTGGTGATGTGGGGCCCTTCCATGGCGCAGCGTTTGCGATGGCGGACCTTGATCCCGGCGACGTGGGCAACTGCGTGTGCGTGGGCCTTTTCGCTCGCGATGGTGGACGGCTGGCAGCGCGGATTCGCCGGTCGTCTGACCACGCGCCACGAATACCTGCGGCAGGTACCGACCGTCGGCGACATCTCCGACGCGGTGCGCGGTTTTTCCGGCCGCATCCTCGACTTCCAACCGGATTCGTGGATCACCCACGTCTCCGGACATCCGCCCGGTGCCTTGCTGACGTTCGTCTGGCTCGACCGACTCGGGCTGGGCGGCGGAGCCTGGGCAGGGCTACTCTGCCTGCTGGTCGGATCGAGCGCCGCGGCCGCCATCGTCGTCGCGGTGCGGGCACTCGCCGACGAGGTGACGGCACGGACGGCCGCACCATTCGTCGCGGTCGCTCCCACGGCCATCTGGGTCGCAGTGTCGGCAGACGGCTACTTCGCCGGGGTGACAGCCTGGGCCCTTGCTCTCCTAGCGGTGGCCGTAGGCCGCGAGGTGCGAATGCCGGTGTTGCCTGCGGCCGCCGCTGGTCTGCTGCTGGGGTGGGCGGTGTTCCTCAGCTACGGCTTGGCTTTGATGGCGCTGCCCGCTCTCGCGGTGCTGATCATGGCGACACGCCGCGGGCTGGCGGCGCGAGTCCTTCTCGCGGCAGTTCTCGCTGCCTCGGTGGTGGCGGGGGCGTTCCTATTGGCCGGCTTCTGGTGGTTCGACGGATATCAGTTGGTGCAGCAAAGATACTGGCAGGGAACCGCCAGTCACCGTCCCTTCCAGTACTGGGCATGGGCCAATCTCGCCTCGGTGGTGTGTGCCGTCGGGTTGGCCGGTGTCGCGGGGGCCGCCCGAGCCGTAGACTTCGGTGCGCTCCGGCGGCGTGCGGGTCTCAACGTGTTGGTGGTCGCGATGCTGGTAGCGATACTCTTCGCCGACGCCAGCATGCTGAGCAAGGCCGAAGTCGAACGAATCTGGTTGCCCTTCACGGTGTGGATGCCCGCCGCGGCGGCGTTACTGCCGGCGCGATCTCATCGCTGGTGGCTGACCCTCAACGTGGCAGGTGCCTTGGTACTCAACCACGTCATCGTGACGACCTGGTGATGCAGCAGAGTGCCCCGTCCTGACGCTCACGACAACGTGCACATCACCGTGACACCACGCCATTGGTCAGCCTGGCCCGAAGCTCACGGATGGAAGTTCCACTGTCCGCAATCCTGGGCCATCACATCGTTGACATCGACTTCGATCCCGCCGACGATCGGCCCGGGATTCGACGCAGTGGCAACGATGCGCTGGTGCAGCACTGCGGCGGGGTATATCTTTCCACCGGACCAGGACCGGGTCTGCCAGGCCCACACGTGGCCGGGTGAAGCCGACCTTCCGATGACGCCATCGGCGGCAGCCCACTGGCACGGCCTGATGCCCCCGTAGATCCCGGTGCGCTGCACCCCGATCACCGAGTTGATTCCGCGAAACCACGGCAGTACGACGGTGTTCCACGTCTCGCGGTCGATATCGTCGTCGACGCTGAAGAAGATGGGTGCACTCCGGCCGCCACCGGCGGCGGTGTGGAGCTGCCACGCGGTGCGCGCGTCGACGACGCCCCCGGGGTACCCGCGGGTGAAGTCGGATGGCGCCGTTCCGCCCGGCTTGCCGTACTGATAGTTGCTGACGATCACCAAACCGTTGGCGGTCAGCGACTTCGCGTAGGGCAGGGTGATCGGCTTGGCGCCAAAGGACGAGCCGGGTCGCGATGTCGAGACGTAGTTGATCACCCCGGCGTGGCCGGCGGCTCGGATGTCTTGGGCCGGGATCTGCCGCATGGCGTAGTCGATCAGCGTCGGAGCGGCAGCCATCGCCGCGGGCGCGCGGGCACCTGATGCCGCGCCGAGCCCGGCCAGCACCGACGCCGCGGCTCCGTAGCGCAGTGCGTCGCGTCGGCCCATTGGCACCGAGCGATGTTAACAGTGTGGCGGCTGTGGCTAAAGTGATCCCATGGAGCCGAGGCCTATTCGATGCCGCTCCGTTACCCCGCCGGCGTCACGTCCGCGCCCGAACCCTTGATGGAAGACTTGGCACGCTTCTCGGCACGTACGCGCCTCTTGCCGCGCACGAACCCGGTCGCCGAGACCGCCGCGGCCAGCAGCGCACCCTCGCCGCGGATGAACGGATGGAAGCCCACGCCGGCGCCACCGCGGCCCTTCACCGGGATGTCGGCGACTTCGGTGACCTTCCATCCTCTTTCGGAAACCGACAAAAGAGCCTCGCCGTTCTCACACGTAAGCGGCAAGGCGGCGATCACCTCGTCGTCGTCGCCCGCCAGCTTCACCCCGGCGACACCGTTGCCTGCGGCGCCCTGTGGATTCACGGTGGTGGGGTCGATGCGCAGCACCTTCCCGCGTCGGGTCACCAGTGCCAGATGCGAGCCGGGGGCCAGCACGCCTGACCGCAGCAGCCCGGTGATGTCGGGCGCCACCGGGATGTCGCGGATCTTGTAGGGCAGACCGCCGCCGGTGGTGAGTTTGATTCTCCCGTCGGTCCACACCGCCCAGCCCAGACCCGAGGTCAGTAGGTCGCCATGGCTGTCGGAGAACACGCCGCGGTCGTCGAGTCGCCACGCGGCGTTGGACTTACGCTCGCGGGGGCCATCCTCGTCGGTACTCGATGCGATCGGTGTGGCATCGAAGTCCAGCACGGTACGACGGTCGAACTCGGCGCCCTTGAACAGTTTTGCGGTCTCGACGAGTTCGTTGTCGATCACCACCCGGCGGGCATCGGGATTGGACACCAATTCGGTGAGTTCGAGGAACTCCGCATCCAGCTTCGTCCGCCTCGGCCTGCAGCTCGATGACGTCGAGCTTGGTCAACCGCCGTAGCTGCAGCGCCAGCACGTAATCAGCCTGTACGGAGTCGATCGCGAACCTGTCCTGCAGTCCCTGGCGTGCCTCGTCGACGGTATCGCTTCCACGGATCACCGCCACCGCCGCGTCGATGTCGAGGTGGATGGTCATCAGGCCGGCCACCAGATGCCGCCGCGCGGTGACCTTCTCCAGTCGGTACTCGCTGCGGCGCAGCACCACCGAATCACGCAGGTGCAGGAATGCCGATATCAGTTCCCGCACCGACCACCAGCGCGGCACCCGGTCCTCGTCGAGCGCGACCAGGCTGGCGGCGAACGTCGATTCCAGCGGGGTCAGGGCGAGGAGCTGGTCGCGAATGGTCTCCGCGCTGTGGCCGCGCTTGGCGGTCACCACGATGCGCAGTCCGTTGCGGCGATCGGTCAGATCGGACATATCGGCGACGCCCGACATCTCGCCGAGACTCGACCAGGGCCCGGATCCTCTCCTGAACGGTGTTACTCGCCACGCCGGGCGGCAGCTCGGTGACGACGACGTTCTTCCCGTCCACCGACACCGTGCCGCGCACCGTGAACTGGCCCCGCCCGGTCGTGATGTACTCCCGGAGCCCGGCCGTGCCAACCACCGTGGCACCGCAGCCCCAGTCGGGGCCGGGAATGAGTTTGCACAACCTGTCGTCGGTCATGTTCGGCGTCTTCAGCAGCGCCCGGCAGGCTGCCATGATCTCGCGGGGATTGTGTGCCGGGACCTTGGTGGCCCAGCCTTCGGCGATGCCTACGGCGCCGTTGCACAGCAGCACCGGCCACCGGGCCGGCAATACCGTCGGCTCAGTCCATTCACCGTCGAATGTCGCCACCATCGGTACGGCGTGGTCGTCGAGTTCGGCCGTCAGAGCGGCGCCGGGGGCGGACAGCCGCATCTCGGTGTAGCGGTCGGCGGCGGGAATGTCACCTTGAATTCGTGGGAAGGCACCCTGTCCGTCAATGACCTTCACGCGCTGAAACTCTGCGGCCATCAGCGCTGCGGCGCCGTACATCGACGCACCGCCGTGCGGGTGCAGGTTGCCGGTGACGGCCGAGCAGACCTTGGAGGACTTCTGCGGCTTGTTGCCTGGCAGCAGTCTCGAGTCGTGCATCTGGTACAGCAGGCGGCGCTGACCGGGCTTGAGGCCGTCGAAGGCGGATGGGATCGCGCGATCGCTGACGCTGTACAGCGCGAAGGTCAGTTGGTAGTGGTTCCAGTAGTCATCGGCGCTCTGGTCGAGTACCAATTCTGGATTCTGTTCGGGAACGTCCAGGGTGGCGGTCACAGTGATTCCTAATCGAGGTCGAGGGCGGCGGTGTCGACGCGGGAGGCGACATCGGCCATCCACGAACGCCTGCCTTCAGGCGGCCCACCGAACAGAGTGTGATGCAGCTTCGGGTCGCCGTCGTCGAGGTGTACCCGAATGACGGTGCGGCGCTGCGGATCAAGTACCGTGTTCCAGAAGTCGTCGGCGTCCATCTCACCGAGGCCCTTGTTCCGCTGCACCTCGACCTTGCGTTTGGACGTGGCCTTCATCTGGGCCACCGCGGCATCGCGTTCGGATTCGTCCTGGCAGTAGATCCGCTGCTGGCCGTCCTTGACCACGAACAGCGGCGGTAGCGTCACGAAGACCATCCCGGCCTTGACGAGTGGTCGGTAGAAATCGAGGAACATCGATATGAGGCTCGAGTTGATGTTGCCGCCGTCGGGGTCGGCGTCGGAGGCGAACAAGATCCGGTCATAGCGGCACGACTCCGGGTCGCAGTTGTCACGCACCCCGCAGCCCAGGATGCGTTCGATCGAATCGAACTCGTCCTTGACCCGCGCCTTGTTCACGGTGAACCCGTAGACGTTGGGCGGCTTGCCCTTCAGCGGGAAGGCAGCCTGGAAGGTGGCGTCGCGTGCCGCCTTTATCGTGCCGAGTGCCGAATCGCCCTCGCACAGGAACAGCTCGGCACCCGACCCGCGTCCGCTCTCGCGGCTCGGCAGCAGCTTCGGCGGCAGCGACAAGTTCGTCCCCAGGCCCTTGGCCTTCGATGCCGCCCGGGACCTGGCCTTGGCACCTTCGGCGCTACGTCGCGCCCGGGCGGCCTCCAGCGCCAGCTTGGTCCACAGCGACACCGCGTCTGCGTTGCCGGGGTTGGCGGCCCAGATGGTGACGCTGCGCGCCACGTCAGGAGCCATCGCCACGTTCAGTGAGCGTGAGGACACTGCGGTCTTGGCCTGCGAGTCCCACGACACGTCGGGGGCCCGGGTGTCCACGGCGAGCGCAGTCACCGCAGCGAAATCCTGTGCCTCCGGGCCATCTTCGCCCTTGGCCAGGCCTAGGTCGCGGATGCGGGAGGCGCGGTCGGCCAGCGCTTCGGACAACCCCTTCACTGCCGCGCTCAGGTGGGATCCGCCACCGGGGGTGCGCACGGTATTACAGAACGCGGCGACGGTGGCAGGCTCGGCGGGGCCGGCGGTCAGGGACCATCGGAACGGGGTCGAGCCGCGCCCGGTGGTGTACTCGCCGCGACCCTCCACCACCGCGCGCACGCCGGGCACAGGCGTGCCGCCGGCGACGCACATGAGGTCCAGGAGCGTATCGGTGCCCCACGGGCCGCTGAACGGTTCGGTCAGTTCGGGGCGGACCTCTTCGCCGGGCCAGCCCTCATCGACGACGGTCAGGTGCACCCCGGGCGACATCCGCGCAGCCGCATGCGCCCGCAGCAGTACCTCGTTGATGTCTAGCCTGGAATCCGGCACGACGGCCGCGTCGAACAGAATGCGCACTTCTGTGCCGTGTGCGTCCGGTTTGCGATTGGCGCAGCCGCGCAGTTTCTGAGTGTCGGATCGGGTGAACGGTGCATTTGCGTCGAACCCCCGGCCCCCAGCGCCGTCGAACGCCCCCGGGTAGCCACTGCCGAAACTCTGCACGTAGGTCTTCCCGGCCCGGCGTACCGTCACATCGGTCCGTGCGGAAATGAACACTGCTGCCGCGGCGCCGATTCCGTTCAGGCCGGCGCCCGTGCTGGCAGCGTCGGTGTGTGCGGTGAACTTGCCGCCCGCCCGCGCGGTGCCCAGAGTCTTCACGATGCCGTTCTTCCCGTTAACCGGGTCAGAGTCGACGGGCAGGCCGCGGCCGTCGTCGGCGACGCTGACCGATCCGTCGGCGTGCAAGGTGATGGTGACGCGTGACCCACCGTGGGTGGGATCGGCCACCTCTTCGATGGCGTTGTCGACCAGTTCGCGCATCGCGGTGTTGAGCACGTCGAGACCGAGGTTGACCGCCGGACGCAGCCGCGTGTGCTGGACATCGTCGAGTTCGGTGATGTCGGCGGCGGTGTAACTCACTACTCGTCCTTTCCATGAGCACGGGTTGCATACGCATTCTGCCCTGACCCGCCGACACCTCACCGCATCTCCGTGTCCGTGTCCGTGTCCGTGTCGGTGAGGTTGCCCGAGAACGCGAGGCCACCGTCGCCGAAGTCGATCGCTGCGGTGGACGAGAACGACGCCGGGCCCTCGGTGCCTGACCGTGGTCGGACTTGCGGTCAGTGCCTGGTTTCGTACCTGGTCAGCACCACGCCCCCGGGGAACGTCCGCGTCTCCACCAGGGCCAGGTTCACCCAGTCATTGAACGCGGTGAAGAACGGCGTGCCGCCGCCCACCAGGACCGGGTGGGTGGCCAGCGCGTACTCGTCGATCAGCTGGGCCTGCATGGCAGCCCCGGCGAGCGTTGCGCCGCCGATGGTCATCGGGTCGCCGTCCTCGGCCTTGAGCCGGGTGATCTCGGCGACCGCGTCGCCGGTGACTAGGCGGGTGTTCCAGTCCGCCTTGTCGACAGTCGAGGAGAACACGACCTTCGGCGTCTCCCGCCAGTTGCGCGCGAACTCGATCTCCGCCGGGGTTGCGTTGGGCTGCTGGTCGCCGGTCGGCCAGTAGGAACTCATCGTCTCCCATAGCTTGCGCCCGTACAGCGACAGGCCGCTGGCTCGCTCCTGGTCCAGCCACCAACCGAACAGCTCGTCGTTCGGCGGTCCGCTCCAGCCGATGTCTTCGCCGGGCGCGGCGATGTAGCCGTCCAGGGTCACGTTCATGCCGTATATCAGTTTCCGCATGGTGCCAGCCTCCCGTGAGTCGGTCTCCGGAGTATGGACCCGCGGCTTGCGGGGAAGTCATCGGTGTGAGATCAGAGCAACTCGCGCGCTCGCTCCCGGGGCCCTGAAACACGTCGTTCCGATCATTGACCGCCCTGGCCCAGCCAACACTGTCGTCGCTCTGTCCTGCGAGCCGGCTACTGGAGACCTGGCTGCGAGAAGTGTCTTCAGGCTGTGGCGTCGATCGCGCTGATGGTGAGTTCGAAGGGGCCCTGTTGCTTGTCCAGAATGTAGACCGCTACCTGGCTGATACTCGAAGGGTCCAAAGTCTGCGGCGCGTCGGGTGCGGGATCGAGGCGCATGCCGACCGCTTCGAAGCCGGCAATGGGCAGTTCGTAGCTTCGCTGGACGCCGGCGTCGGTGGGGAACCGCTGGATGTAGGACCAAGGCTGCCCTGCATTGCCCACCTTCAACACGTAGGTCTTACCGTCGCCCAGAGCGCGCACGCCAAGCGACTTCGCGCCTGCTGCTCGTTGCCCGATATCGGGATCCTGCGGGCTGCGGGCCGAGGCGAACCCGCCGTTGTTCTGCAGCGAGATGTTGCCCGAGAACACCAGGCCACCATCGCCGAATGTGACGCTCGACGTGGACAGACCGCCCATGACGGGATCGTTGACCGTTGTCCACTTGGCCACCTCGCCGGCATCTTCGAGATCGACGAGAACGACGTCTGGCCCTTCAGGCTCGTCTGCGTAGGCGGTTCGCTCAGTGCCCCCACAAGACACGATCAGAAACCCCAAGCAGGCGAACAGGACACCGAATCGCCCACGCCGCAACCGATCGCCGCGCAACGTGTGGATCAACATGGGCCCGGATCGGCGCTCATCTCGCGGCTTCGCATGGGCATACCGTCGATCAAGGCATATATTGCTTGAAGATCCGGGATCTCGTTGACGCGCAACTTCTCGCCGCCGTCTTTTCCGATCAACACTGCGCTGAAGGTGTTTTCAACAATCGCAAACTGTTTCGACAACCGCTGTGACCCATCGGCGTTGATGACGTGGCCATCGAGCGTGCTCTTGCCCTCTGTCACCACTACGCCGATCACCATGTCACGATCGACGAAGTCACATCGACTGTCCTCGATTCGGCTCAGCGTCTCAATGAGCCGTGGATCGCTGTCCGTCGGTGCGAACAGCAGCAATGGACGACGTTCCCATCGATAGTCACTGAGTTCGGCAGCCACGGCATTGCCTGACCCGAGCGCGGCGCCCGTCGCCAAAACAATCAGCACGAGCGCGCCAAGGGTGAATCGCCGGGCAATGCGGGTCATGGTAGTTACCGACTTTACCGACTCACCCTCGGTTGTCGAGAGGAGCGAAGACCGACCACGCCCGGCGGCGAGGCCTGGGGCCACTTGAGCGACTACTCAGCAACTGGTGTTGTGCAGCCGGAGGATTCGTCCGGTGAAGGGGTTGGACATGGCCCGCAGGTAAGCCATGGCCACCGTTTCGGCTGGTATCGGCGGGTACCCCGGGAAATAGGGTTGATACTGCGGTGATTCGACCAGCACGGTGGGGCTGACACAGTTGATCCGGATACCGCGAGGCAACTCGGTGGCAGCGGCCACGACGAACCCTTCCACCATGGCGTTGACGGTGGCCCCGATGGTGCAGGCCCCGGTGATCTCCTCGCCCAGAATCCCGGACACCAGGGTGAACGATCCGTCGTCTGCGATGTATGGGAGCGCGGCGCGCACCAGGTCGATCTGGCCTCGGCCCTTGGCGGCCAACGATGCATCCCACTGCCGGTCGGTGGCGTCGGCCAGCGGCCCGGGGAGCACGTCACCCGCGGCGCTGGCGACGGCGTCGAATCCGGCAATGGACGCGAAGAGCGCCTTGAGGCTGTCGATGTCGATGATGTCGGCGTGGTGATCTCCCGAGTTGCGCCCGACGGTGACCACCTCGTGGCCGTGACTGGTCAGGGTGCGCGACACCGCGCGACCAAGCGTGCCGGCGCCGATGACGACGGTTCTCATGACGTGGCGCTCATGGCAGGTGGCTCATAGGGGGTTCTGGGGAAGTCGGCAAGGGCCGCGCTGTCGCGCTGGGAGGCGACATCGATGAGGCGGCTGGACAAGCCCTGGGTGATCAGGGTCCAGGCGTCAGAGCCGAGTACCAGTCGGCGCGGCGGGTCGTCGCTGTCGGCGGCGCTCGTGATTGCCGCGGCGATACGTTCTGGGCTGTTGGTCATCTCCTCGCTGGTGGGCGGTGGCTGGTCGGCCGGTCCGCCCCGATAGGGCTCACCCACCGGAACCCGCTCGGCCGCGTCGAAGAAACCGGTGCGCACTACCCCCGGCTCGACGAGCGTGGTGCGGATGCCGAACGGCTCCACCTCGTATGTGAGCGAGTCGTAGAAGCCTTCGATACCCCACTTGGTGGCGTGATAGACCGAGTAGGAGGGGAAGGTGATCTGCCCGCCCATGCTCGACAGCTGCATCAGCAGCCCACCGTTCTGCGCGCGAAGGTGTGGTACCGCCGCGCGGGCGAGCTGGATGGAGCCCGTCAGGTTGGTGGCGATCAATTCGTCGATGTGCTTGTCGCTGAGGTCTTCCGCGGGGCCGGAGATCCCGTATCCCGCGTTGGACACGATGACGTCGATGCGTCCCAGGTCCGCGAACGCCTCATCGACGACGTCGCGGACGGAGTCAGCGTCCGTGACGTCGAGGGTGCGCCGCCACAGCCGATCCCCGAAGCGTTCCGCCAGATCGTCGAGTTGCTCGGGAAGCCGAAGCGTCGCCGCCACGGTGTCTCCGCGCAGCAGTACCCGTGTCAGCAGTTCGCGGCCCATCCCACGGGACGTTCCGGTGATGAACCAGGTCTTGCTCATGACGAACCATCCAAGGCGCCCAACACCTTCCACGGCAGAATGGGCAGCTCGCGTACCCGGATGCCGACTGCGTCGTGGACGGCGGCGGCCACCGCGGCGTCCACTCCCGTCGCGCCCAGTTCGCCGATCCCACGTGCACCGATCAGGCTGGCGGCGCCGTCGTATTCGTCGGTGAAGGACACGTCGAGGTTGGTGGGGATGTCGGCGTTGACCGGAATCGCGACGTTGGAGAGGTTCTTGACCAGCCAGCGGCCGTGGCTGGGTTCCTGGTCGCTCGCCTCCAGTGTGGCCTTGCCCCAGCCCCAGATGATGCCGCCGATCATCTGCGCCCGGGCGGTCACCGGGTTCATGATGCGTCCAGCCGAGTAGACGCCGACCGCTCGCCGCAATCGGAGCAGTCCGAAATCGCGGTCCACACCCACTTCGACGAAGATCGCTCCCCAGGTGCGTAACGCCGAGGGCGTGCCCTCGCCGTCCAGATTCATCGCGCCACCCGGGGTCGCGAACCGGCCATCGCCGATCACCTCGTCGATTCCGGCGGCGCGTAACGACGCGGCGTCCATCCCGTCGACGCCCCGGGCGGTGAGCTGCTCGACCACGTTGCGTGCTGCGGCCGCGACCGCGCTACCCGCACCCATCGTGATCGACGAGCCATAGCTCGGGCCGCCAGCTGGCAAAGCCGTATCTCCCCAGCACATTTCAACACGATCACGCGATACGCCCAGCTCATCTGCGGCGATCTGGGTGACTATCGTGGGCACCCCGGTGCCGATATCGGGCACGTTGGTCTCGACCAGCACAGTCCCGTCGCCCCGCACGCGGACCCGCGCCGCACTGGGGAACCGGAAGCTGCCCATCGTGCAGGTCGCCATGCCGTGCCCGATCAACCACGGCCCGTCGGTGCGCGGCCGGTCATGACGCTCTCGCCAGCCGTACCGACGGGCGCCTTCGGCGTAGGCATCGGTGAGCCGATTGCTCGACCACGGGCGGCCGTCGGCCGGCGATACCTCGGCGAAGTTGGCCAGCCGAACGTCGAGCGGGTCCAGCCCCGCGGCCTCGGCGAGTTCGTTCATCGCGGACTCCAGCGCCCACTGACCCATGCCTTCGAGCGGCGCCCGCATCGGGGTGGGCACGTTGAGGTTCACCCGTTCGATGAGCTGGCGGGTGCGGATCGAGCCCGCCGCGTACAGGTTTCTACTCGACAGCGTTGCGGGTTCGACATGCGTGTCGACCATCCCGGCGTTGTTCACCGCGGTGTGCTCGATGCCGGTGAGTCGTCCCGCCTCGTCGGCCGCCAGCCGCATCGTCTGCTCCATCCACGGCTGGTAGCCGACATTGCTGAACTGATCGGCCCGGCGCAGGTGCAGCTTCACGGCCCGGCCGGTGATCCGGGCGGCGGCTGCGGCAAGGATCTCGTGGGGCCAGACGTAGCTCTTGGAACCGAATCCGCCACCGATGTGGCGGGCGATGATGCGAATGCGGCCGGGGTCGATGTCCAGCGCATGGGCGATCACCGGCGGCACCGTGGCGCTTGCCTGCACGGAGTCCCACAGCGCCAGGTCGTCACCGTGCCACTGTGCGACCGTGCCCGACGTCTCCATTGCGTGATGGTGTCGGGGTGGCGCAAGGTAGCTGTGTTCGATGCGGATGGCGGCTGCCGACCATGCCGCGTCCATGTAGCCCTTGTCGAACTCGCCGCCGAACTCTCCCGGCGCCGGTTCGCGCATGCCTGCCCCAAGCAGCACCGGGTCGGTGCGCTCGCAGTCGACGCTCACCAGCGCGCGCCCGGCCTCCGCCGCCTCGAGGGTGTCGCCGAGGACGACCGCGACCGGCTGGCCTTCGTAGTGGATCACGCTGTCCGTGAACGGCATCACCGTTACCCCGGACGGCTCCGAGAGCCGAGGGAAGTCGGGGAGGTCCGCGGCGGTGAGGACGCTGATCACGCCCGGCAACTCCAGCGCGGCAGTCGGATCGACGCAGCGCAGTCGACCTGCCGCCACGGGCGCGCCGACGAGCACCGCGTAGAGCAACCCGTCGGGATGGTGATCGGCGGTGTAGCGGGCCGAACCGGTGACCTTCGCGCGAGCCTCGATGCGGGGAAACGCTTCACCGGTCACCGTAGACGTCATCCCGCGCCCCCGGCGGCAAGCAGTGCCCGCATCGCCGCGCGGCCGGCCAGCACGGTCTTGAAGCCGTTGTTCGGCAGCGGACGTGCGGCGGCCATGGCGCCGTCGAGCACCGGCATCAAGGTGTCGCGGTCGAGGCGCAGCCCAACGAGGTCGCGCTCGGTGCCGGACAGCCGCCACGGCTTCTGCGCGACCGAACCGAGCGCGACCCGCGCCTCTTGGATGACGCCACCTTCACTGCGCACCGCTGCGGCGGCGGAGACGATCGCGTACTCGTAGGAGGCCCGTTCACGCACCTTGACGTAGGCCTGCCCCTCCTCGGGGCGCAGCCGCAGTCGATAACCGGTGATCAGCTCGCCCGGTTCCAGACGATTCTCCCGTTGCGAATCCCCGAGACCGGCCGACTCTTCCTGGGACAGATGGAACTCGGTCATCGCGATGCTGCGGCTACCTGCCGCACCGGTCACGTCGACCCGAGCGTCCAGGGCGGCCAGTGCCACGGTCGGATCGGACGGTTGGACAGCCACGCACTCCTGCGTCCAGCCGAAGATGGCCTGCCTCTCGTGGTGGCCCGCCAGCGACGAACACCCGCTGCCCGGGGCGCGCTTGTTGCATCCCCACGGCAACGGTTCCTCGGCACGGAAGTACGGGCACCGGGTGCGCTGCAGAACGTTTCCGCCCATGGTGGCGCGGTTGCGCAGCTGCGCTGATGCCGCCTGACGGCACGCCGACGCCAGCGCTGCCGCGCTGGCGTTGACCACCGGGTGTTCGGCCACGTCGTTGAGCGTCGCCAACGCCCCGATGACCAGTTCGTCACCATCTGAAGTGATGCCACGCAGCTCGTCGACGTCGCCGATGTCAACGACGCGGTCATCGGCGGCGATACCGAGCCGGAACCAGTTCAGGAGTTCGGTACCGCCGGCGATCACGGTCACCCCGGAGCGGTTCAGCGTGGCCACCGCCGACGCGACGTCGTTGGCGCGGCGGTAGCCGAAATCCCTCACAACCGGTCTCCGTTCGCGGCGGCCAGTACGGCCGCGGTGATCTGTGGGTAGGACGAACACCGGCAGATGTTGCCGCTCATCCACTCCCGCACCGTTGCCTCGTCAGTCGCGTGCCCCTCGGCGATGCAGGCCACCGCGGAGATGATCTGACCCGGCGTGCAATATCCGCACTGGAAGGCGTCGTGCTCGGCAAACGCCCGCTGCACCGGGTGCAGATCGCCGTCCCGGCCGGTCAGCCCCTCGACCGTGACCACGTCGCGGGCGTCGCATTGCACCGCCAGGGTGAGGCAGCCATTCATGCGCTGGCCGTCGACGAGGACCGTGCACGTCCCGCACGCCCCCTCGTTGCAGCCCTTCTTGGCGCCGGTCAAGCCGACCGACTCCCGCAGCCAGTCCAGCAGGGTGGTCCGGGCCGCCACCTCGGCGGTGACGTCGCTGCCGTTGACGTGCACGCGTATCGGCACCCGCGGCTGGAACACCGGTGGCGGATCGATGGCGTCCTCGTCTGGCATGCGCCTCAGTTCAGCAGAGCGCGGCGGCGCACGGACCAGTGAATTTCACTGGTCCGCAGGGCCGCGGGACGCGGCAGAGTTCACTCGGTCACCAGGAATACGGACGCATACGGACCAAACGATCGGAGTCACGGTGAGTGGGCGGCAGATGACCGGCTTCGTGGACGTGCATTCACATAACTTTCCGGTCCTCAGCGCCGCTGAACGGGAGCAGGAAGGCGCGTGGCTGACGGCCGGCCACTTCCTCGGGCCCCCAGCGCCGGAGTGGGTCGCCGAGAAGGCGCTGGCGTTCATGGACGCTCACGGCATTGCACTCCAGTTGCTGTCCATGCCGGTGGATGCGCCTCTCGAGCAGACGCGCGCGATCAACGATCGGGGCTCAGTGCTGGCGGCCTCCCTGCCGGATCGGCTGGGGTTCCTCGCCACGATTCCTTGCGGCGATCCGCGGGGAGCCGTTGACGAAATCACCCGTGCCGTCGATGAACTCGGGGCTGACGGCTTCGTGATGAGCACCAACACCGGAGGGGCGTATTTCGGCGACCCGATCTATGACCCGGTGTTTGCCGAACTGGATCGCCGTCACGCGACGGTGTTCGTCCATCCGTCGGCCCCGGCGGGACTGGAGTTGACCGCGTGTGGCCGACCCGGCCCGGTGCTCGAGTTCGTGTTCGACACTCCCCGCACCGTGGTGGACGCGGTGTTCGCGCGGGTCTTCCAGCGCTATCCCGAGATGAAGATGGTCCTGGCCCACGGTGGCGGGGCACTGCCGGCGGTCTGGGCGCGCGTTGCGGCATTGGGGCCGATGCCGTGGGTGCCGAATCCCCGTGGTGTCAGCGGGGATGACGTGATCGCACAGTTCGCCAGCCTGTACTTCGAGCCGGCAAACGCCGCGCACTCGTTGCGGCCGCTGTTGGAAATGACCACCGCCGACCACATCCTGTTCGGCACCGACTATCCGCTGTCGGATGCGAGGGTTCACGAAGACTATGTGCAGGACTTCCTGAACTCGACCGCGCTCAGCGACCGGGAATTCGCGGCGATGACCGCGAACACGGTCGCGGTCTTCCCCACGTTGGTTGAACGTCTGTCCGGCTCGGCACTGGGAACGACGGTGGTGTAGGGGCGCATGCACACGATCGAGGTGAATGGCGAGCGTCGCGAAATCGATACCGAGGACGACACCCCGCTGCTGTATGTGTTGCGGAACCATCTGGGCCTCAAAGGGACCAGGTTCGGCTGCGGTCAGGGCCTGTGCGGGGCATGCCTGGTTCTCATCGACGGCCACCCGGACTACTCGTGCAGCGTGCCGATGTGGGCGGTCGATGGCCGTGCGGTCACCACGATCGAAGGCCTGGGCACACCCAGGCAACCGCATCCCGTCGCGCGCGCCTTCGTGGCGGCCCAAGCGGCGCAATGCGGGTACTGCATCTCAGGCATGGTCATCGGTGCCGCCGGGCTGCTCGAGGAGAACGACGACCCGACCGAGGACGATGTGCGTGCCTACCTGGACCGCAATCTGTGCCGTTGCGGAGCCCACAACAGAATCGTCCGAGCGGTGCTGGCCGCGGCCGAGGAGATCCGTAGCGGAGGGCGGCCGACGGGATGACGGCGCCGGACGTTCGCGAGCTGCCGATGTCGCTGCTGGCCAACCCGAATCTAGGTGCGTGGCTTCGTATCCTGGCGACCGGTGTGGTCGAAGTGCGCTCGGGCAAGGTCGAACTCGGTCAGGGGGTGCTGACAGCACTGGCACAGATCGTCGCCGAGGAACTCGACGTGGACGTTGCCCGAGTCCGGATGATCGGTGCGCAGACCGGCCTGTCTCCCGACGAGGGATACACCGCGGCCAGCATGTCGGTGCCGACCTCGGGGGCTGCGCTGCGCCTGGTGGGTGCCGAGGCCAGAGCGATCTACCTGGATCTCGCGGCGGAGCGGCTGAACGCTTCACGCAGCGTGCTCAGCATCGCCGATGGCACCATCACCGCTGCCGACGGCAGCGCGACGAGCTACTGGGAGCTTGCAGACGACAGTGTGTTGGACCGCGACGCCAGCGGTGCGGTCGAGCCCAAGGAATCTGGTGTCTACCGAGTGGTGGGAACCAGCGTCCCCCGAGTCGACCTACCCGAACTCGTGGACGGCACACCACGCTTCGTCCACGACATGACGACGGACGGGATGCTGTACGCCCGTGTCCTGCGGCCCCCATCGCGAGGGGCCGTCCTCGCCGAGGTCAACACCACCCCGGTGACCGATCTACCCGGCATCGTGGCCGTCGTCCGCGACGGCAACCTGCTCGGCGTCATCGCCGAGCGCGAAGAACTCGCCGTGCGGGCGGCCGAGCGACTCCGGGCGCACAGCACATGGGACGAGCGCCCCACCCTGCCGGACGAGGACGACCTCGCGGCGTTCCTGACCATTGCTCCGGCAGATATCGCGGTGCTGGCCGAGGTCGAAGCCGACGACCCGCGACCGGTTGCGGCGTCTCGTGCGGCGGTTTTCCACCGGCCCTACCTTGCCCACGCCGCGATGGGTCCGTCATGCGCCGTCGCACGTTTCGCCGCCGGGCCAGACGCGCGCCTCGACGTGTGGAGCCACAGCCAGGGCGTGTACGTCCTGCGCCGCGAACTGGCCCGCGCCCTCGACATGGACGAGGACCGCATCACCGTCCACCACGTCAAGGGGCCTGGTTGCTACGGCCACAACGGTGCCGACGACGCAGCCATGGACGCGGTCATGATGGCGATGGCGGTGCCGGGGCGTCCCGTACAGGTGGTGTGGTCGCGTGCCGACGAATTGACGTGGGCGCCGTTCGGGCCGGCATCGGTGGTTCGCGTCGAGGCAGATGTCGACGCCCACGGCGACGTGCTCGAGTGGCACCACGAAATCTGGGGAAGCAGCCACAACACCCGACCGGGATTCGTTCCCGGCGTCGGGCTGCTCGCGGCCAGCCACCGCCAGGGTGGTCAGGAGATCATCGCCGGCCCCGACGCGCCGCTGGAACAGGGCGGCACGGCTGGGCGTAACGCGCTGCCCGGGTACGACTTTCCGGCGTACCGCGTGGTCAGCAATCAGCTTGCCGCCATGCCGCTGCGCACGTCGGCGATGCGGGCGCTGGGCGCTTTCGTCAACGTCTTCGCGATCGAATCGTTCATGGACGAGCTGGCCGAGGCGGCCGAACGTGACCCGCTCGAGTACCGGTTGAGTCAGCTGCGGGACCCGCGGGGCAGGGCGGTAATCGAAGCGGCTGCGCAGCGGTTCGGCTGGGATCAGTGGAGGCCACGAGATTCGGTCGGGCACGGAATCGGATATGCGCGATACAAGAACAGCAGTGCGTACTGCGCAGTGGTGGCCGAGGTGGCAGCGATCAGCGACGTGCGGGTGCGCCGGCTCGTCATCGCCGTGGACGCCGGGCTGGTCATCAATCCCGATGGTGCCAAGAATCAGATCGAAGGCGGCGCGATCCAGGCTACTAGCTGGGCGCTCAAGGAGCGGGTGCGCTTCGACAGGACGACGGTCACCAGCGTCGACTGGGAGAACTATCCGATACTGCGTTTCTCTGAGGTCCCCTTGGTGGAGGTCGAGTTGATGGCCGGCAACGGAAATCCCAGTCTGGGAGTGGGGGAGACGTCCCAGGGGCCGACAGTCGCTGCCATCGGCAACGCGCTGTATGACGCACTGGGTGTACGGGTGCGAACCCTCCCGCTGACCCAGGAGCAGATCGTGGCGGCCATGCCGGACTGACTAGAACCAGGCGGCTGCGCCTTCGCCGCTTTCGGCTCCCGGCCCGCCGTGCAACGATTCCTCTGTGGCACTCGTCGGGAGGCAGCGGGAGCAACAGGCGCTCGGCGAACTGCTCGCCGCCACTCGGCAGGGCCGCAGCGGTGTTCTCGTCGTGCGGGGCGAGGCAGGTATCGGCAAGACCGCGTTGCTGAAGGATCTGGTGAACAGCGCCGCCGGGTTCCAAGTCCTTCAGATCAGCGGCGCCGAGGCGGAGAGGGAACTCGCGTACGCCGGCGTGCAGCAGTTGTGCACACCGCTGATGGGAACGGTCGACCGGCTCCCTGAGCCGCAGGCCGAGGCCTTGCTGGTGGCATTGGGTCGCAGGACCGGCGAGGCACCGGACCGACTACTGGTCGGACTCGCGGTGCTGACGCTGTTGGGGGAAGCCGGAGCGGTCGCAGCCGTGCTGTGTGTCGTCGACGACGCCCAGTGGGTGGATTCCGCCTCGATGCAGGTGTTGGCCTTCGTGGCCCGGCGGATTCTGGCCGATCCCGTCACGATGGTGTTCGCGACGAGGGACGACGGATCCGATGAGGTCCTCGCAGGCCACCGCGAGCTGGTCCTGAGGGGCTTGGCCGACCAAGACGCCCGGTCGCTTCTTGCCACGATGGTGCCGGGCCGGCTCAACGAACGAGTACGCGAAACCGTGCTCATTGAGGCGGCCGGCAATCCGCTCGCATTGCTGGAGCTGCACAAAGCCCTGACGCGGGACGAATTGGCCGGGGGTTACGGACTTCCGAACGCAACGTCGACCCAGACGCACATCGAGCGGACATTTGCCCGGCGGCTGCGCGACCTCCCGGTCGGCGCGAAGACCCTGCTTCTCGTTGCCGCCGCTGAGCCTTCGGGCAGACCGGAATGGCTTTGGGCGGCCGCAGCCGAACTGGGGGTGGGCAGGGACGCTGCCGCGCCCGCCGAGGCAGCCGGCCTGATCGTCGGCGACGGAGGTCTCCGGTTCCGGCATCCGCTGATCCGCACGACGGTCTATCGCAGTTCATCGGTGGCGGAACGGCGCCGTGCCCACGCCGCCTTGGCGTCGAACATCACCGGCTCGGCTGCCGACGACTACCGCGCCTGGCACCGTGCCCACGCCGCTGATGCACCCGACGCAGAGATCGCGGATGAGCTAGCACGATTGGCGGAACGGGCTCGTGCCCGCGGAGGCGTTGCCGCCTCGGCGTCGTTCTTGGAGTTGGCAGCCGACTTGACGCCGGACTCCGCCGTCGCGGCCAGCCGGGCACTCGCCGCCGCCATGGCCAAACTCGATGCCGGGATGCCCGACCCGGCGGCCCACTTGGTCAGCAAGGTCCAAGACGCCACCAAGGACGAACTTCTGGTTGCCCGTTGCGAACTGATCCGCGCGAAACTGGCCTTTGCTGCCAGCCGCGGAGTCGACGCACCGCCACTCCTGCTGGCCGCGGCCAAACGCATGGAGCTTCTCGACCCGTTGGAATCGCGGAAGGCCTACCTCGGAGCCATGTTGGCAGCGATCCTGGTGGGCAGGATGTCGACCGAACGGCACAACTCGGCGCCCACCGTCGCCGAAGCCGCGCGTCACGCACCGCCCGCGCCATGCCCACCCCGGGCGATCGACCTGATGCTGGACGGCCTGGTCGTCAGGCTCACCACGGGTCACGCGGCTGCTGCAGCCCTGCTGCAGGGAGCGATCCACGCATATCGGCGGGAGTGGGATGCCGGGGCGGTCGACCCACGCTGGCACGATCTCACCGCCCGGGTCTGCCTTGATCTGTTCGACCAGGACGCCTACAACTACCTCGTCGCGCGTGAGGTCGAGGAGTTGCGTGCCGCGGGAGCCCTGACGATGTTGCCAGTAGCCCTGGTCACGCACGCGGCAATCTGTGTCACGGCAGGCAGGTTCGAGCAGGCGGCTGCACTGATCGAGGAATCAGGTGCCATCATCACCGCGACCGGTGCTCCGTTGCGGGCGGCAATCCAGACCTATCTCGCCGCTTACCGGGGACAGGAGCAACTCTGCCGGGAGGGAGTGCAAGCCACCATCGACGGAGCGGCGAGCCGCGGTGAGGGATACGACGTTTCGGTGGCGATGTATGCGCAGGCGATTCTGCACAACGGGTTCGGCAACTACCGTGGGGCGTTCGACGCCGCAGCGTCCGGCGTGCGGTACGACGACCTCGGAATGTGCGGCTACCTGCTGGCCGAATTGGTGGAGGCGGCCTCGCGATGCGACGAACGCGACGTCGCCACCGAGGCGCTGGAGCGACTACTGGAACGAACGAGCGCCAGTCGCACCGATACTGCGCTCGGTATTGCAGCCCGCTCTACGGCATTGGTCTCCGACGGACCGACTGCTGATGCGGCATATCGCGACGCCATCACGCACCTGCAGCACAGTCCGGCCGTGGTGTATCTGGCGCGCACGCATCTGGTCTATGGCGAATGGCTGCGCCGCGAGAAGCGGCGGGCCGACGCCCGCGCACAACTGCGAATCGCGCATGACATGTTCACCCAGATGGGTGCTGACGGCTTCACCCGCCGGGCGCATCGCGAACTCTCGGCCACCGGCGAGGCGGTGCACACGCGTGCAACGACGGTCACGGCCGACCTGACGACGCAGGAGAGCCACATCGCGCGCCTCGCCCGCGACGGCTACACGAACATCGAGATCGCAGGGCAGTTGTTCATCAGCCCCCGCACCGTCGAATGGCACCTGCGCAAGATCTTTGCCAAGCTCGGTGTGACTTCTCGACGCGGGTTGCGAACCGCAATGCTCGATGCGCCCTGAAGCCATTAGAGTTAGATCAGGTGCCGGCAGCATCCCCGACAGACTCTGTGAACACCCTGAATACCGTTGGTGCGGAGGAGAAGAGGATGACACATGACTCAGGCAAAGGGTGAACTTCCACGCCCCGCCATGGAGGACACAGGTTCGGGATTGGACTACGGCGTCAAACCAGATCAACTCCTCGGTGACATCACACCGATCGACCGATTCTTCATTCGCAGCCATGTACCCACTCCCCGAATCGACCAAGCGACGTGGCAACTGCGGATCGAGGGCGACGGGGTTCGCCGGCCGATCAACTATAACTACCAGGATATTTGCGGCTCCTTCCCGGTGGTGTCGGTCATCCGCACGATCGAGTGCGCGGGGAATCGCAGGGTGCTCTTCGGCCGCGAACTCGGACGGGAATTCGACGGCACGCAGTGGGGACGCGGCGCCATCAGCACTGCCGAGTGGACGGGCATACGGCTACGCGACCTTCTTGAAGCCGCCGAAATCCGCCCAGCCGCAATCGAAGTGTTGCCCGAATCGCTCGATGCAATCCGCGCCCGCAGGCCACTGCCATTGGCCAAGGCCCTCGCGCACGACACCATCGTCGCGTTCGCGATGAACGGTGAGCCGCTACCTGCCGAGCACGGTTTTCCGGCCAGGCTGGTGGTGTCAGGATGGCTCGGCGCGGCAAGCATCAAATGGTTGGGCCGCATCGAAGTCTCCGAACACGCCATCGAGGTGCCCTGGAACACCGAAGACTACGTACTGATCAGCGGCGAGAATGCAGCCGCGGAACCTGGCGGCAGATCGGTGATCACCGAACCTGCGCTGTCGACTCTGGTCGAGTTGCCCTGGCCGGCAACGCTGCAACCGGGGCCACAGCTCATCCGGGGTCGGGCGTTCGCCGGAGAGGCGCGAATTACCAAGGTGGAGTGGCGCATCGATGACGAAACATGGACCCGGGCCACCATCCTCTCTCCCGGCGGACCAGGAGTATGGGCGCGTTGGCAGATCCGCTGGACCGCCATAGCCGGCGACCACGTACTGCGGGTCCGCGCCACCGACGACCGAGGCAACGTGCAACCGGAGTCCACCCCGCCCAACGCCCTGGGCTACATGCACGAGTCGGTCCTCGCGCATCCGGTTCACGTCACGGAACCCGCAGATTGAGGTGGCAGGCGCCGAAACGCCTTCATCGGTCGGCGCCGCGAGTTGGAGCTGCCGCACGTGACAGCGCCACGCCTTTCACGTCGTCGCTGTTTGAGCACTGGGCTTGGTGGCTCGACCTGTCCTCGCGCGTGCAGGTGGTCCACGAAGCGACTTGTCCACCCGAGGCCGTTGCCGCTAGAGGGGTGAAACGCCAAGTAAGACAAAATCCCGCGTCGGAATGGTCACCGAGATCGCAACGGACCGTCTTCCTGTGGCCCCGGACTTCTGGCGTCGGGGCGGGCCCCCTATGTGTGCGAGACCTATTCGGCCCCGGTGAGGGAGGTCGCCTCGCGCCACAGTCGCCTCGCGTTGTCGCCGTCGAGCGCGTAGGCCGCCACCCCGCCGGCACGGCCGAGCTTCTCGGCGCGTTCGGTCACCACGTCGGCTTCGTCGTTGTTCTCGAAGTACCGTCCCCCGATCCCCTCCACCAGCGGCGACGCGGCCAGCAGCACGGAGGTCGAAGCGCCCTGTTCGACGGTCTTGCGAAACTCCTCGGGAGTGCGCAACCCGCCGGTGTGTTTCTGGAGGCCCGTGCTGATCGCGCCTGGATTCAGTGCGTTGGAATGGATTCCGTCGTTCGCCCACCGCGCCGTTACCCCGACGGCCAGCAGTACGGCCGCCGTCTTCGACTGACCGTAAGCGGTCCACGGATCGTAGGGTCGAAACCGGTAGTGCAGGTCGTCGAACACCACGGGGGAGAACAAGTGCCCGGTGGAACTGACCGACACCACGCGCGCGCCGCCGGCCGAGGCGAGAGCCTTCCGCAGCTCCAGGACGAGAACGAAGTGGCCGAGGAAGTTGCTCGCGAACTGCATCTCACATCCCAGAGCACTGCGCTGCAGCTCGGGCAAGGCCATGACTCCGGCATTGTTCACCAGAATGTGCAGCGGACCGCTCCACGCCCGCGCGAAGGCAGCGACCGACGCGAGATCGGCCAGGTCGAGCGGCGCCGCTTCGATGGCGTCGTTTCCGGTGGCCGCTCGCAGCTCTTCGGCGACCCGCTTGCCCGCGTCGAGTCGGCGCACTCCCAGCACGACCTCTGCGCCGGCCGCCGCCAAAGCGCGAGCGGTCTCCACGCCCAATCCGCTCGTCGCGCCGGTGACCACCGAACGCTTCCCCGTGAGATCGACACCGCGGATCACGTCATCGGCCGTCGACTCGAAGCCGAATGGCGTCGTCAGCCTCTGCGTCACGTTCGGCCCTCTCGTTGGCGAGTCACCATTGGTCCCCCGTGGTGTAGGCCCTGGTCCATACCGTGACGTGGAGCATCACTGACTTGGTGAATGCGGCGTGCATCGCGTCGACCTCCTCGGGGGTGTGCTGCCCGTCGGCGAGGTAGTTCCGTGCTGTGACGATGATGACCGCAGTGAACGCCAGGAGGTACCGCAGCGGGATGTGATCGACGGAGTCGGCGTGATCCGTCTGGTTCTTCTTGGCTCGGTTGTGGCGCAAGCCGATTTCGTGCTGTTGGTCCAGCCAGGCTTGGTCCACGGGTCGGGTGCAGGCGTCGATGACCCAGCGGTCGAACCGAAGAGTCGAGGCCGCTCCGTATTCGGGGTTGGGTGTTCCGTCGGGGTGGGCCGAGTAGCGGGCCAGGAATGGGTGCTGACCGACCTGGCTTCGCCAGGCGTCGACCATCTCGGCGGCCCGCGGGGCCAGCACCTCGCCTGCCGCTCTGAGAGTGGCATCGTCTGAGTCGGTGAGGCCCACTGCGGCCTTGAGTTCCATCACGTCATCGAGGGTGAGCGGGGATCGGGTCGCGCTGCTGGTGCCGTAGCTGTAGCCGGGGATGCGCTCGGGATGATGCAACACGTCGTCGGGTGTGGGGTGCTCGCTCATGCGGTCTCTCTTTTCGCTGGGATGTGTGATCGGTCAGTCGGTGTGCCGTGCGTACACGGCCTTGATCATTAGTTGTATCGCGATCGCGACCAGCAGGATGGCGAAGGTCACCGCGGATATCGCCGGGGAAAGGGCGACGGCGAGATACACCGCGGGCACCGACGTCACGGCCGCGGTCACCCCGAGGATCAGTCCGGCGCGCACGTCGACGGGTGTACTGCCGCGGCGGTTGCTGATGGTGCCGACGAGGCTGGTCGGGATGCTGACCAGCAGGGCCGTGCCCTTGGCGACCACGGCGCTCAGGGCGAACACCGACCCGAGAAGGGGCACGGAGATGATGGCGCCACCGATGCCGAACAAGCCCGATGCCACCCCGGTGAGGACACCAAGACCCAGGTAGCCAACGGCGACCAGGGGTGAAAGCGCCAGTGCGCGGCCCGGTTCGGGGAGAGTGATCAGCATGTGGACGGCGATGAGGAGGATGAACGCGATGAAGCTCCAGCGCAGCCACAGCAGGGGGAGCCGTCGCAGCAGGCGGCTGCCGACGATTGCGCCACCGATTGCGCCGGTCGAGATCAACGCCGCAGCAACGATGTCGACGTCGGCGTGGACGAGGTAGGTCGCCGAACTCACCACGGCGGTGGGGATGATCGCCACCAACGACGTGGCCGCCGCTCGACGTTGATCCATGCCGGCCCGCCACACCAGGAGCGGCACCATCACGATGGCGCCGCCGATCGCGAACAACCCCGAGAGAACCCCGCCGATCGCGCCGGTGAGGATCAAGGCAGCCCATGGGGTGCGAGCTTCGGTCGTCGGGATCTGGGAGACGTCGCGCCCGGCGGGCCCCGTGGTGGCGGTTCTTGTCAACGATGCTGTGGTCACGAGGTGCTCCTGCCGGCGCTGATGAGGCCTGATGCTTCGAAGCGTGCGCGCAGTGAGCGTGCGGAAAAAGGGGCAACCCGTTCACACACTGATCGGCTAGGTCGATCAATCGCCGCCGAGGTGTCGTAGATGCCCGGGCTCGAGATGCCATCCCGGCGGGACGTCATGGGTAAGGGCCAGTCGGACGAAGCGGGCGATTGCGGCGGTCTGGGCACGTTCGGGGCTCCACTGCAGGGTGTAGGGAATGCGCAGCGGGGGGATGATCGGTCGGACGGTGGTGCCTGCCGGTGTTCCCAGCGACGCGGTGAGCAGAATCCACAGCGCCTCTCGCTGGTTCGTCCACCCCGACGCCGACAGGTCGGTGGCGTCGAGGACCGCCACCGGTGGGGACAAACCCACCGAGTCCAGGGCTTGGCGCTGGGCCAGGGCCAGAGCCGGAAACAACGTGTCACTGGGGACGGCGAGTCGGTCTCGCGCCAGCTCCTCTAGCGCAACCTCGGCCTCGCCGGCGAGGCGATGATCCGGCCGCAGACCCACCAGGAGGGGCTCACTGCAGAAGACCGTGTTCACCACTCCTGGTGTTTCGGGCAGCCGAGCGCAGGTGATCGCCACGTCGATGGTGCCCTCGGCGAGCGCTCTGGTGAGATCGGGCAGCCACATCCGCTGCACGGCCACGGCCACGTCGGGTAGGTGTTCACCCGCGGCACCGCGCAGGTGCGGGGCCAGCACCGGTGCCACGGGTGGGGTGATGGCCACCCGGACGGTGCCGCTCTCTCCCCGCGCGGTGCGCCGCACGGCGGCCGCAGCGGCAGCGACCTCATCGAGGATGACCTTGGCCCGACCGAGAAGTTCCTGTCCGGCGCCGGTCAAGGCGACCTTGCGGGTGGTGCGGGTCAGCAGCGGCGCGCCGAGTTCGCGTTCCAATCGGCGGATCAGATCACTGAGGGTCGGTTGACCGATGCTCAGCCGCTCCGCGGCACGCCCGAAGTGCAGCTCGGTGGCCACCGCCACGAACGCTTCGAGCTGCCGAAGCTCCATGAAACCCGAGCGTAGTGCGCGCCGATCGGGTCAGCTCATTAATCGACCTACCCGATGAGTGTCTTCGCTGACCGGCCCTTTTTCGCTCAGCGCGATCCGCGCACGATGAGTATCAGAGCCCGCGCCTGCGGGCGCGCATTCATCGAGCAGAGGACACGTCATGATCAGCACACCAGCGGCCACCCAGCCGGCCGCCACGGCAACTCGCACGGGACACCAGCTCGATGGGAAGACGGCTCTGGTGACCGGCGGTAGCTCCGGGATCGGCCTGGCCACCGCCCAGCGCTTGGCCGCCGAAGGCGCCCACGTCTTTCTCACCGGCCGCAATCAAGACTCGATCGACGCGGCAGTGGGGACGATCGGCGCCGGTGCCACCGGCATACGCGCGGACGTGTCCAGCGTCGACGACCTGACGAAGGTCGCCGAAGCCATCGAGGCCCGCGGACACGGCCTCGACATCGTCTTCGCCAACGCAGGCGGTGGGGAGTTCACCCCACTCGGGGAGATCTCCGAGGAGCAGTTCAGCTCCGTGTTCCTGGCCAACGTCGGCGGCACCCTGTTCACCGTGCAAACCATGCTTCCGCTGCTCAACCGCGGTGCATCGATCGTGCTGGCCGGTTCCACCGCCGCCTACAACGGGACACCGGCATTCAGCATTTACGCCGCGACCAAGGCGGCCATCCGCTCGTTCGGGCGGACCTGGGCCACCGAACTCATCGCCCGCGGCATCCGGGTCAACACCGTCATCCCCGGTCCGATCGAAACTCCCGGGCTCACCGGCCTTGCCCCCGCCGGACAAGCGCAACAGCTCCTCGACGGCGAAGCGGCCAAGGTCCCGATGGGCCGCGTCGGCAGACCCGAAGAACTCGCCGCCGCGGTGCTCTTCCTCGCCTCGGATCAAAGCAGCTTCATCACCGGCACCGAACTGGTCGTCGACGGCGGAATGACCGACCTCAAGATGCCAGCCCAGATCGCGGTCACGCCGCACTAAACGCCGTCATGTCGCCGGACACCACTCATGGATCATCCCCGAGGAGACCGACCATGACCGAGAACACCCCAACAGAGCGCGTCCACGCCGACCTCGTGGTGATCGGGTTCGGCAAGGGCGGCAAGACATTGGCAGCAGCACTGGGTCGGCAAGGGTGGCGGGTGGTGATGGTCGAACAATCTGCCGACATGTACGGCGGCACGTGCATCAACATCGGTTGCGTGCCTACGAAATCGCTTGTCTACCAATCCGAACAACGTACCGGCACCGAGTCGGCCCTCGACTACTACCGGCACGCGGTGTCCGTGGAACAGGCTGTGACCTCGCAGATGCGGGCGGAGAACTTCGCCATGCTCGACGGCATCGACTCGGTCACCGTGATCACCGGGCGGGCCCGGTTCCTCGACCCGCACACGGTGCACGTCGCGGTTGCAGACGGCCGCGCCGTGACGGTGACGGCCGAGCAGGTCGTCGTCAGCACCGGTGCCGAGCCGATCGTCCCCGACATCCCGGGACTACGGGACAGTGCCGTAGTGGCCACCAGCACCGACCTGCTCGCGACGCCGGACCTACCGCCGCGCCTGGTCGTGCTCGGCGGCGGGTACGTGGGATTGGAGTTCGCCGCCATGTACGCGGCCTACGGCTCCCAGGTGACCGTTCTGGAGCACCATCAGCAGATCCTCGGCCAGGAAGACGACGATGTTGCCGCATGCGCCCGGGACATCCTGCGGGACAGCGGCATCACCGTCATCGCCGGTGCCGAGGTCCGCCGCGTCGAGGATGGTCCCGGCTCAACGGCGACGGTGTACTACGAACACGGTGGAGCATCATCCTCAATCGAGGCGGACACCATCCTGGCGGCGCTGGGCCGGCGGCCGGTCACCGCCGACCTCGGCCTGGACCAGGCAGGCGTCCGCCTCACCGATGGGGGTGCGGTGGCCGTCGACGAACACCTGCGGACCAGTCAGCCACATGTCTTCGCCATCGGTGACGTCAACGGCGGTCCGCAATTCACCTACACCTCCCTCGACGACTACCGCATCGTGCTCGATCAGCTCGTCGGCGCCGGAACCCGCAGCACCGCAGACCGTTTCGCGGTGCCCTACACCCTGTTCATGACACCGCCCCTGGCGAGAGTGGGCCTCACCGAGCGTGACGCCCTCGGCGCCGGGTACCGCGTGAAGGTCGCTGCGCTGCCCGTCGCCAAGATGGCAACTGTGCCGCGGGCCCGTATCGTGGCCGAGACCCGCGGAATGATGAAGGTCGTGGTCAACGCTGACACCGACGACATCCTGGGTGCGGCACTGCTGAGCTATGACTCCCACGAAGTCATCAACACCATCGCCCTCGCGATGCGCCACGGCATCACTGCCACCCAACTCCGCGACGAGATCTACACGCACCCGTCAATGACCGAAGCATTCAACCAACTAATCGGCGCTTTGGCATAACGCGTAGCGCCGCCCACGGCGTTCTGCGTCCGCGGCCACGAACGCCGGGACTCGGCCCAATCGGATGGCCCGCCCTGCGCGGA
>CAWCSO010000014.1:0-33819 GCA_963798245.1 uncultured Actinomycetota bacterium | reverse complement strand
ACACGCCATGGCAGTTGATCGAAGCCAGCCGGCAAGGGGCGCTCGCGGTGGCTTCGGTCCAGAAAGTGGCGGCGCTGCCACGGATACGCGGGCGCCGCCACACACCGGCCACCCCACGGGTACAACTGCTCCCAGGCCACGGGTTGGCCTTCGGTGTAGAGGCAACCGAGCGACGCGAGCGGGGTGGCGCGTCCGCCGTCGTCGCTTCTCATCGACGGCAGCAAGGTGCAGTCACGGCCATGTCCTCGGCGTCCTCGCGCACCGCGCTCAGCAGGATCGGGTGTGGGCTGACCTCGAGGAACACGTCATGACCGGCTTCAAGCAGCCGCCGGGTCGCCGCCGAGAAGTCCACCGGCGAGCAGAGGTTCTCCACCCAGTACGCGGCGTCGAGTGCGCCGGTGACCACGTCGCCGGTCACGGTGGAGTACATGGGTATCGATGCCGCCGTCGGCGCCAGCCCGGCGAGCGCAGCCTTCAGATCCGAGCGCAGCGCATGCATCTGCGGGCTGTGGAAGGCGACATCGACCTTGATCCAACGGCAGAAGCGCGAGCGCTGCTCCAGCACTCTGACGAGGTCGGTCAACACTTCGGAATCGCCTGACAGCACCATCGATCGATGGCTGTTGACCGCGGCGATGGCGACCTCGGTCGCGACCGGAGACGAGGTCACGCGCCTCGGCGAGCGTGAGTTCGGCAGCCACCATGGCTCCGCGGCAACTCGGCCGACGCAGCAGGCGGGCCCGTCCCGCAGATCACCCGTGCCGCGTCGCCGAGGGTGAGCGCGCCCGCGACGTAGGCCGCCGACACCTCACCCAGGCTGTGACCGATCACGGCTTCGGGCTCGACCCCCCACGACCGCCACAGGGCGGCCGCAGCGACCTGGACCGCGAAGATCGCGGGCTGCACGATGCCGATGTCGCCGAGCCACGACTCGTTGTCCTCGGCGAGTAGCTCAGCGACGACGGAGCCATCCAGGTGTGGGCGGATGGCCTCGTCGCACATGGCCAGCGCATCCCGGAACGCGGGCTCCTGCGCGTACAGCTGTTGGCCCATGCCGCACCACTGGGAGCCCTGACCGGAGAAGACGAAGACCGGACCGGGCCGGCGACCCGGGCGACGGCGTCCGACCGAAAGCCCGGGATGCGCCCCGGGGTGAACAAGGCCCCTTCGGTAGGCGGACAGCGACTCCGACATCGCTTTGGCCGAGTCGCCGACCACGGCCAACCTATGGTCGTGGTGGCCGCGGCGTGCGCCTGCGGTGTAGCACAGGTCGGTCAGCGGCGTCCCACCGTCCAATGCCAACTCGTAGCGGGCCGCCAATGCGTTCAGCGCCTCGGGCGAGCGGGCAGACAGCGGCAACAGCTCGACACGCAGTGCTGCGGTGTCGTCCATCGGGGGGGTTGCCCGCGCCTGTGGGGCCTCGGCCAGCACGACGTGTGCGTTCGCGCCACCGAAGCCGAACGAGCTGACACCTGCGAGTGCCCGGCCGCCGTTCTCGGGCCACGCGGTCAGGTTCTGCGCAACACGCAACGGCAGACGGTCGAATGGGATGTTCGGGTTGGGCTCGGTGAAGTTCAGGCTCGGCGGGATCATTCTCTGCCGCATGGCCAGCGCCACCTTGATCAGCCCGGCCACGCCTGCCGCGGCCTCCAGGTGGCCGATGTTGGTCTTGACCGAGCCGATCAAGCACGTGCTGTCGCCTGCACGACCTTCGGCCAGCACCGCGCCGAGCGCCTTCGCCTCGATCGCGTCGCCCAGCGACGTGCCGGTGCCGTGCGCTTCGACGTACTGAACCAGACCGGGCGACAGCTCCGCCCTCTGGTAGGCCTCGGTGAGCACGGCCTCCTGTGACTGCCGACTGGGCGCCATCAAACCGTTGGTGCGGCCATCCTGGTTCGTCGCGCTGCCGCGAATCACCGAATAGATCGGATCCCCGTCGGCCAGCGCCTGATTCAGTGGCTTGAGTACGACGACTCCGGCACCTTCACCCCGTACGTAACCGTCCGCCTTGGCGTCGAACGTCTTGCACCGGCCGTCGGCCGCCATCACGCCGGCCTGAAAGAAGTTGACCGATAGTTTCGGCGACAGGATGACGTTCACGCCCCCCGCGAGCGCCAGCGTGCAATCGCCGTCGCTCAGGCTGCGGCAGGCCAGGTGGATGGCGACCAACGACGAGGAGCAGGCCGTGTCGATCGCCATGCTCGGTCCGCGGAAGTCGTGAACATACGACAACCGGTTCGCCGCGATGCTCAACGCGCTTCCGGTGCCGGTGTAGGGGTCGACGTGCGCCGGGTCACCGAACTGGAGCAGCCCGTACTCGTTGGTGGAGATGCCGACGAACACACCGGTACGGCTGCCCGCGAGTGCTTCCGGCACCTGCCCGGCGTCTTCCATCGCCTCCCACGCAACCTCGAGGAGTAGCCGCTGCTGCGGATCCATGCGGGCCGATTCGCGCGGCGAGATGGAGAAGAACTCGGCGTCGAACTGGTCGACCTGGTCGATGAACCCCGCCCGTCGGGTGGCCGGGTAGTCGACACCCGGGCCGGCGAAGGCCTGCGCGCCCCAGCGGTCCGCCGATACCTCGGTCACGGCGTCGGTACCGTCGGTGAGCAGCCGCCAGAAGGCCGCAGGACCGTCCGCATCTGGAAACCGGCAGCCGATGCCGATGATCGCAATCGGTTCCTGCGCACCATCAGTGCGGGCGCCGACACCGGCTGGGGCGGTGGCGATGCGCGCTGCGTCAGCGGTTTCGTCCCCGGCCAGATGCTTTGCCGCCAACTCGATCGTTGGGTACTCGTAGGCCAGTGTCGGCGAGGCTCGCGGCCCAGCCAGGCCGCCAGGGCGGCGGTCAGCCGGATCGCATGAACCGAGTCGAGACCGTAGTGGGCGAACGGCTCTTCAGCGTCGATCTCCGTGGGGACCAGGTCGAGCTCGCGCGACAGCTGCGAAACCAACCAGGTCGCGATCTCCTCCGCGCGACGCCCGTGAGGGCCCGAAGGATTGGTAGATGCGTTGGCGGGCTGGGTGTCTGGAGCCGGCGCGCGCCACTGCGCGAACACCTGTAGCTCGCCGTCGAGGAAGGACTCGCGGCACTTGTTGCGCCGGATCTTGCCGCTCGACGTGGTTGGGATCTGTAACAGCTCGACCAGAACGACGGCGTGGGGACGGATTTGGTGATGCTCGGTGACCGAGGTGCGGATCGCGTCGATGACCTCGCCGATGTCGACCTCACCGAGCAGGCCGCGGTCTACCTCCTGCACGACGACGAGTTGTTCCTCAGAGCCCGATTCCGGTGTGACCGAGAAGCACGCCCCGCGGCCACGCAGCAGCCCCGGATGACTGTCCTGAACGTGCGCCTCGATGTCTTCGGGGTAATAGTTCCGCCCGCGGATGATGACGAGATCCTTCAGCCGCCCCGTGACGAACAGCTCGCCGTCGAGTTGGAAGCCAAGATCCCCCGTCCGCAGGAACGGTCCCCGCCCGTCTGACAGGAAGGCCTGAAAGGTCTGCTCCGTCTCTTCGGGCCTACCCCAGTAGCCCGCTGCGACGCCGCCTCCGGAGAGCCAGATCTCGCCAACCTCGCCGACTCCGCACGGCTGCCGCGACTCCGGATCTGCAATGACGAGCTCCTGGCCGTTGTGCGTCCGACCGCAGCCGACCAACTGGGTCGCCGCGGGGTGCTCGGGTTCGACGTCCACGGCGCGGTGCTCACGCATCGCGACACCGTCGACGTAACGCACCACGGGCACAACGGAATTCGACCCACCAGTCACCAGCAGCGTGGCCTCGGCAAGCCCGTACACCGCATGAAATGTCTCCGGCCGAAAACCGGCGCAGGCAAACGCATCCGCGAATCGATCCAGGGTCGCCGCACGCACCGGCTCAGCGCCACACATCGCCGTTCGCCAGTTCGACAGATCGAGCGCCGCTCGCTCCTCCGGGGTGCTGTGTTCGATGCAGAGTTCGTAGGCGAAGTTCGGCGCGGTGGTAGTGGTGGCGCGGTGTCGGGACATGGCTTCCAGCCACCGCATCGGGCGTTCGATGAACGCCTCGGGTGGCATGAAGTAGGAACTCCCCCCCAGGTACAGGGTTTCGAGGACGCCACCGATGAGGCCCATGTCATGGTGCAGCGGCAGCCAGAACACCCCGGAGTCGTCGCCGCACGCCATGGCGATGGTCTCCAGGTTGTGCAGCAGGTTTGCGTGGGTCACCACGACGCCCTTCGGCGTGTTCGTGGATCCCGAGGTGTACTGCAGGAGCGCGATCGTGCTTGGGTCGAGCTCAGGCGCGACCCACTCCGCGGCGGTGTCGTCGCTGACGTCATCCACCGCACACCAGCGCAGGGAATTCCCGTCGGCCAAGCCGTCGACTGCAGACTTGAGCGCCGACTCCGACGCGGCGGTGGCGAGTACGAAGCCCGCGTCGACGTCCCGCAGAATCGACGCAACCCGCCCGACTACCCGGTTGCGCACCGGCGGATGCACCGGGATCGCAGCGGCTCCGGCATATATGCACCCGAAGAATGCAGCGACGAAGTCCACGCCCGAGGGGCAAAGGACCACTACACGTTCGCCGGCCGCGCCTTGTCGTTGCAAACTGGCCGCGATTGCCCGCGCCTTGACATCGAGTTCGAGATAGGTCAGTTGGCTGTGTCGTTCACCCCCGGGGGGAAAGCGGCAGTAGTCGAACGCGAGTCTTTCCGGGTGCAGTCTCGCTCGGTGCCGCGCAACATCCAGCAGGGTCTTGGCTGAAATCGCCGCGCTCTTAGACATGTGCCGTCAACACGCCCCTAACTGTCCGAGCATCTCGTCAACAGATGCTGAAATGCAAGGAACTCCCACCTTCGCTGCGTTCTCACCGTCCGGGATCTGTCACTTTAGCTCCACCCCAGCAGCTACGCGTGAGCAAAGTGTGACGTGAGGAAAGTGATCAAGACCACAATTTCGTGACAGTGCCGGAAGGCACGGTGTCCTGGCGGCTCAGTGGCGTGCGGTCAGCACGACCGGGGCCCCGCCGGCAGGCACCGGCAATGGGTGCGTGCGGCTCGACCGTCCACCGCGGTGACCGGCGACAGCGCCGAGTCGGCGGTGCTCGAACAGAGTCCGCAACAGCACTCGCGCCTCGAACAGCGCAAACTCGGCACCCAGGCAGTAATGCGCACCGCCGCCAAAGGGCACCCAGCTGTGGGCCTTCGGTCGCGCGCCGACGAAGCGGTCAGGCCGGAAGGCCAGCGGGTCTGGGTAGAGCTCGGCGCGCTCGTGCAGCGCCATGATCCCGATCAGGATGTACGCGCCGCGCGGGATGAGCAGTCCATTGAGGTCGAAATCCTGCAGCGCGCGGCGACCGGTGAACGGCAATGCAGGCCGCAACCGCAACGTCTCGGCGATGACCGCGTCGAGGTAGTCGTCCTCGCCGCGGTCCAGGCTCGCCTCGAGCGCAGCGAGCGATTCCGGGTGCTCGACGACCAGGTCGGCCAACCAACCGAGCGTCACCGTGGTGGCGGCGTAACCGGCCAGCATCAGCCCGCGCATGGAGCGCGCGAGAAACTCGTCGCCGCGCGGTTGGTCGTCCGCCGCGTCGATATCCAGATACATGGTCAGGCAGTCGTCGGTGCGCGACCCGGTGCGGCGCCGCTCGGCGATCTCCTCGAGCACGATCGCGTCGACCGCAGCGGCGGTGCGCGCCAAGCGCGGGATTGCCGCCCAGCGGCCGCTCAGCAGCGTCGTCAGCACTCCGACCCCGAGGAAGGACGGGCTCTCGGCGACGGCGTTGTAGGCCATCATCGCGCGCTCCAGGCGCCGCATCCGGTCCGGCTCGGACACCCCGAAGATCACGGTCATCATCACGTCGAGCGCGAGCTGCCCGCCGAGCTGGCTGAAGCTGACCGGCTCGCCGAGAGGCCACTCCGGCAGTCGTCGCAGCACGATGTCGACCATTGCGCGCTCGTAGGACTTGAGCGCCTTGCCGTGCAACGGCGGCGCGACCTTGCGGCGCTCCTTCAGGTGCTCATCCCCCTCGCGGAAGATGTACGCGTCGCTGCCGAACAGCGGTTCGTGTGGGGTGAACCGGCGAAGCATCTCGCCGAACGAGAGCGCACCGTCACGGTTGGAGAAGACCGCCTTGGCGTCCGCGGGGTCCGAGGTGAGTACCACCGTCGGCCCCACCGGAAAGTCAATCAGGACGCGGTCGCCCATTCCCCACAGCGGGGAACGTGGTCGCCCGGGACGCGCGAAGCGGCCGCGGTCACGGGCGAAGTCCCGGATTCCGACTCTCGGCAAGGTTTCCAGCGTGCGCACGGGGCGCTCTCGAGCATCGCGCGATCCCGGTTCGCTACCGGCGCCGGCGGTCATCGCCTGCCTCCATGTTCAACAGCCGCGTCCAATCGAGCACCTCGTGTCCTTCGTCGTCCTGGGCTCAGTGCCGCTGGCCGGGTCCCGCCTTCCTCCAACGCTAACCCGGCCCAGATGACAGCCACGGCAATCGGGCAATTTTGCCCGTTCCCTACGATTGTCGCCATGCCCGTGCCCGCTCCCAGCCCCGACGCGCGGGCCGTCGTCACCGGCGCCTCGCGGAACATCGGCGCGGCCTTGGCCACCGAGCTCGCCGCGCGGGGCCACCATCTGGTGATCACCGCCAGGCGCGAGGAGGTGCTGGCGGGACTGGCCACGGCGTTGAGCGACCGCTACGGAGTCACCGTCGAGGTGAGGGCCGCGGACCTGGCGGACCCCGAATCTCGCGACCAGTTGTGCGATGAGCTCGCCAACCGCAACGTGTCGATCCTGTGCGCCAACGCCGGCACGTCAACGTTCGGCCCGGTCGCCAACCTCGTCGCCCGAGGCCAGCGGGATCAGGTGCAGCTGAACGTGCTTGGCGTCCACGACCTCGTGTTGGCCGTGCTCCACGGGATGGTTCGGCGGCGCGCGGGCGGAATCCTGATCTCGGGCTCCGTGGCAGGTAACTCGCCAATCCCGAACAACGCCACCTACGCAGCGTCGAAGGCGTTCGTCAACACGTTCGGCGAGTCGCTGCGCGGCGAGGTCAAGAGCGTGGGCATCAACGTGACCGTGCTGGCTCCCGGACCCGTGCGCATCGATTTGCCCGATCCGTCACGGCAAGCGCTAGTCGAAAAGCTGATCCCCGACTTCCTATTCATCTCGCCCGAGTACACGGCGAGGATCGCGTTGAACAGCCTGGCGCGCAACAAGATGCGTGCGGTTCCCGGTGTGACGTCGAAGGCGATGTCGGTGGCCAGCGGCTACGCGCCGCGGTCGATCGTCACGCCGATCGTCGGTGCGGTGTACCGGAAACTTGGCGGTGACTAACGATGCGGCAGTGTGAGCTGCATGCTCGACACGGTCAGCGTGCCCAGCGACGGAAGGATCGTTTCGTAGATCCCTGCCGATGAGACCAGTTGCAACGTCACCGTCTCGCCGGGAGCCAGCGTGTGCGCCACCCGCTCGAGCGAAACGGTGACCGTGTGGGCCTGCCCGTCCAAAGTCACCGGGATCGGGGTGACGATGCCACCCAGCACGAGACCGTTGGTGTCATCGACGAGTTGGGCATACACGTGGCTGGCGGTTCCGGTACCCGAGTAGGTGAGCGCCAGCTCCGGCGCGCCGACGAGGTAGGTGGTCGTCGCAGATGCTGGAACGGTGAGATTCAGCGCGTTGGCAGCTTTGAATGCCAACGGAATCACCGGTAGTCCAGAGCCTCCGAGATAGGGAATCAGCGGTAGCACGCCGCCGGTACTACTGGAGGCGACGATCGGTGGGCCCTGGGCACCGGGGTATTCGTCCGTCGAGAACCACTGCCCTCGTTGGTCGACCCACTCGAACTGCGGGCCGGTCACCGCGTTGGGGTTCTGTTTCACGTAGCGGTCGAGCCACGCGAAGGTGTTCCTCTCGATCACCTCGCCGTCGCTGAAATCCAACAGATTGTTCCAGCACACGCCGTGCCCGCCGCAGAACCACAACACCTTGGTCGGAACGTCATTGCCGATCAACGCCATCGCGTTCTCGTGGGCTTCCTCCAGCGTCAGGATCGTGTCAGCGGTGCCCTGGATCAACAGGGTCGGCGCGGTGATGTTGCTCACCGCGGGGTTGCGCTCGGCCAGCAGGTCTTGATCGGCCTGCGTCAGCTGTCCCGCCAGGTCGCCGTAGATCGCGGCGGGGATGATCCGCGGATTCATGCGAGCCAAGGTGAGGACGAGAGCGGCGCTGAGCAAGGTCCCCCAGCTGCTCCGGAACGCCTCGTTCCTGTACAACGTGGTGCTCAGGCTGTTCCAGGTGATGCTCGGCACGATCGCATCGACGCGGTCGTCGATACCCGCAGTCACCAGTTGGATCCCGCCTCCATAGGAGGCGCCGACCATGCCCATGCGGGGATCGCCGGACGCATCCAGCTGGGCCTCGGGCTGGTCCGCCACCCAGCTGATGATCGTCGAAACGTCACGGCCTTCGAAGTCCGGAGAGTTGAGTTCGAGTTGTCCGCCGGAATTCCATTCGCCGCGCGGATCCCATGTGACGACGTTGTAGCCGGCCCGGCGCAGCGGCCCGACACCCACATACCCGACGAAATCGGTGATGATGCCATCGAGCGGCGTGCCGTCGAGATTCGTCGCGCCGGCAAGACCCAGACCCGGAGCGCTCAGGACGGTGGGGGCGGTCTGCCCGGCCTGGAGTCCGACCGCCGGCATGAAATGCACGTAGATCTCAGTGCCGTCGAACGAGACCACCTTCACATCACGCGGCAACGGGCTACCGGCCGGCAGACCCCTCTGCACCGGGTAGCCGACGAACGAATGCAGAACGTCACCGACAAAGGGGATTTGGTGAATCGACGCGACGATCGGAGTCACGATCAACGGTCCGATGACCGGAACTTGCTGCAACCATGCCAACGGCGCGATCTGCTCGATGGCCACCACGGCGGGTGTCGCAGCTGCGGCCGACGAGGCGCCGGCCATGAGGCTCGTGGCCACCGAGTCCCCCGCCTGCTCAAGCTGGGGCGTCGTGGCATCGAACTCGCGGCGCGCCGCCGCCACCAACGTCCACATCGTCGCCGACTCCAACGGCGCCTTCGGCGCGTCACCGCCGGACGGATCGAAGAACAGGGCGCGAACCGCACTCGACAGCGAAGTGGTCGGCACCGAATCCGGCGAATCGATGGACGCCGACACCGCCGGCTGCTGCACAGCGGTCTCCACGTTCGCCACTGGAGCCGTCGCCGAGAACTCGTCCGCCGTCGGTGTCGGCGTCGGCGAGGCGTCTGCCGCCACGGTGAATTCGACCGTTCCGATGGCTGACATCGTCGGCTCGTCATTCGCCGGCATGCTGCTCGCGACATCCACGGTAGGTGCCGACGCGATGACGGGGTCGGCGATCTCGACCTCCGGACGGGAACGGCTCGACCGTTTCTTCTCGGCTACGGAGCCCTCGTCTGGTTCGGACTCCTCGCCGGTGAGATCCTCTGGCGTCTTGGACGTTTCGTTGTCCATCGCGTTGTCCGTCGCGTTGTCCGTCGCCTCAGAGGACTGGCTTTCGGGAGGCATTGACTCCGGAAGGGCGCCCTTGCCAGAGCGGGTCGAACGGGACGACGTGCCCCTGTCGGAGTTCGTCGATGAGGAACTCTTATGTGAGGAACTCTTCGACGAGGTGCCAGAACCGGACTTGTCCGCAGGATCGGCCGATGCCACCCCATGCCCGGCCATGAGCGCGGCCCCAATTCCCAACGCGACTGCCAGCCCGGCGATTCGCCTCACGTTCGCCGCCGCGCACCCATGCGTGAACACGGTACCCGTGAGGCTGCCGGACCGGCAGACATGACGAAAACGTGCACTGATCTAGCCTGATCATTTGGTTCACCATGTCTCGAACTGCAGGTGTGTGGGGCGATGCGACGGGGCAGTCTCATTTCCCAGTAGCCGTGTACGTACAAGCGCCGTACAGTTGAGCGATAGATAGCTGTTCGCGAGATCGAGGTCAGGAGGTGCCGCAGTGGGGATCAAATCAAGGCGCATCGAGCTTCGCGCGGAGGAAGCCACCATGGACCGCATCCAGCGTGCCGCCAGTCTTGTCCACGAGCAGACCTCAGAGTTCGTCCGGAAGGCTGCAATACAACGCGCCGAATATATCCTGCGCCAAGAGCTTGGTGAGCAGTCACATGGAGCCCGAGCAATTCGACAGACTGATGACCTCTCTCGATGCTGCCGACGCGGCGCCACGGCTGGCGGCAGCCGCGCGCAAACCAGCGGTCTTCACCAGGCAGTGAACAATGTTCGAGTCCGCGCCGTACTCCAGCGACCATCACACCGTCGAAGGGTTTAACTGCGGCAAGGAGTCGCTCGATACCTGGCTCCTCACTCAGGCCCGTCGCGCCGACGGCAGCGGGCTCGCGCACGTCTACGTGTGGACCCCGCTCGGGGAACACAAAGCCAGCGCCTATTTCGCCGTCTGTCCTACCGAAGTGGTGCGCAGCGACGACGGTGTACCAGGATCGATGGCTGGCGGATATTCGCGCATACCTGGGTACTTGATCGCCCGACTGGCGATCGACACGTCGCTTCGGGGTCAGGGATACGGTGAGCAACTGCTCCTCGACGCGCTTGGCAAAGCTGTCGCCGCGTCGGAAATCGGCGGCGGCCGGCTCATCGTCGTCGATGCCATCGACGAAGAGGCACAATCCTTCTACGAGCACTACCACTTCACTCCCGTCAGGAATCGCGAGCGTCGCCTGGTCATGAAGGTGTCTACAGCGGCGAAAGCGCTCGGGGAACGCTGGCGGTAGTGAACCTCTCTGTCGAAGAACTTGCTGCACAAGGGAGTTGACCGTTAGCGGGGTCGAGGGCTTCCCTGGCGAGTTGAACTCGCTGCGGAGCGACAACGCGCATTTTCGCCGTCTACTCCAGCTGAGTGAGGAGCAGACACGTGCGGCTGCCAGTGACCGCGACGCTCACGGGAGCGCCGACTTCACCGGCGACAAGTATTCTCATAACCTAAGGCAGTACGGGATTATGAGATTGGGGCAGGAGTGGCGCAGTGACCCTACGTCACAGGCCATTAGGAACCCACCGCCCAGCATGCCCTTTGAGCATGTGATTGCGTCACGTGAGACGCGCCGATGACTTGACCACAGGTAGGCCCGCAGTGCGCCGATGCTCTCGCTGCGGCTTTCAGCCGCGCTTTCTACGGCGAACGAAAGCCAAGCCGATGAAGAACAGGGCGTAGTTCTGGGGGTGCGGGGTCACGGTGTAGCCGAGGTCTTGGAGGATGCCCAACTCGATCGGGCTGAGAGTGTCGATAATCGTCCCGCCGTCTGTAAAGGCGTTCATCACTTGCTGATTCACACCGGTGAACGTCGAGTCGTCCAGGTGAGAGAGGGTACCGTCCCAGGGTCCGCTGTGTAGAGCGGCACCAACCCGCCGTAAGCGGCGACCGCGTTGGGTCCGCCAAAGTAGAGGCCACCGTTGCCGCCGGTCAGATTCGCGTCGTAAGCGCCGCTCCATCTGCCGGTGAGGCTTGAGATTGGGTGCGCACCGCTGCTGGTGACGATGAAACTGTCGAACACCTTCCATTGGCGATTAAACTGGTTGCGGCCTGGGGCGCGCACGTTGGACGCAAAGCCCAAGGTGTGGACCAATTCATGCAACACCAGGCTTTCGAAGTCGTACTCATCGGGGCCGACGTCGTCGCCGAAGGCCCAGGGGATGTCGGCAGCGAAGTTGACGGTGAATCTGCCATCGGCTGCCGCGCCGTTCTGGTCGATGCCGGTGAGGATCTTGTGTTGCGCCACAGTGTCGTTGAAAACTGTCGTGTAATCGACAGGAACGTTGGCATAGCCGAGAATGTCGGAGTCCAGTACGGACTCACCGATCACGTCGTAGGTGAGGGTGACCGGCGATGTGACCACGATGTAGGACGCCAGGACCTCCGCTTCCGCTTGCAGGGCGGCGCGGGCCTCGGGGGTCCAATATTGCGCACCGGAACCGTAGATGAAGGTAAAGGCCACGTACCCTTGATTGACCTCGACGGAGGCTTGGCCGCTGAAGGGGCGGAACGGGTCGCGAAGGTTGACGTGGAATCCGGTGTCGGTCGCGGCGACGGTGAATTCGTCTGTTCCGGTGAACCCGGTTCCGGGGGTGTAGGTGTAGGTGCCGTCCGAATTGAGCACGACGGTGCCGTCGTTTGGCCTCAAGACGAGGCTGTAATTGATCGGGTCGCCTTCGGGGTCGACCGCGCCGATGGTGCCGGTGATCAACCCTTGTTGGTGCTGGCCGGTGATCTGGACCGGGTTCACCGAGGGTGCCTCATTGAAGAAGGTGCGGCGAACCAGCAACCCCACGCCGTCAAACAGGTCCTGGATCTGGGTTCCCCGACCCGGACGCCGAATTGCCCGTCACCAGTGCGGCACTGGCCACGCTCACCACTGCAGCGGGGCTGGTGGTCGCCGCCACCCCGCTGGCCGCCACGCTGCTGGCGGCCAGCTCATTGGTGGGTGTGCTGGCACTCGCCGATCCCGCCGACGTCGGGGCGCTCGGCGACGGTGATGCGGCGGGTGTGACGTCGATGAGCTTCGGGCTCCGGACAGTGCCGGTGGATCCGTCTCGCGAGGACGTGAACGCCGATCGCCGGACACGCCTGCGGGATCGCCCGTCGGCTGCCCGCAGTCGGGACGGCCGCCCTACCCTGACCGGCGCGGGTTTGTATCCCGTGCACAGTCGTGGGTGAGGTGGCGCGCAGCCGT
Source organism: uncultured Actinomycetota bacterium (assembly GCA_963798245.1). Classification (GTDB taxonomy): domain Bacteria; phylum Actinomycetota; class Actinomycetes; order Mycobacteriales; family Mycobacteriaceae; genus Mycobacterium. The sequence goes on along the minus strand of CAWCSO010000014.1, from coordinate 21,078 downwards.
GATGCCCGAGCCGTGGCAGCCGCAGCCGAGGCCGTGCCGCCGCCAGCACCGCTGGGAGAGCCCTGCGCCGAGGAACCGTGCCCGGCGGCAGGACCAGTCGTAGCCGACGACGCAGCATCGTCCGAGGACACCGGGCCCTTCGCATGAGCGACCCCCGAACCGCTAGCCAACGCCGCCCCAAGCCCGAGACTCAGCACCCCCGCACCCAGCCACCTGTACGGCTGACGGCGACGTCTCTGAGCCTGCTGCCGACCGGACAAGTGCTTGCCATGATTCGTTGCCACGGCACCTCCATGCTCTCAGGGACTGCATAGACAACCACCGGACAATTGACAGATTCATACCACGAACGCGGCCCGCACATCTGAACTCTGTGAATGTGCAATGAGTCGTTTCGCCCCGCCGGGGAGCCGCTCAGTTCACCGGCCGGGGTTTGTACTTCAGGACGCCTCCGACACGCCTGAGTACCTCGCCGACAAGGGACTTTGTACCTATAGTTGTATTAACTGACAGGGTTTCATTCGTACCCAACTGCACAACTGCTGCGTGCCCGCTAGAGGCGGGCAATGGCGTGATGTCGGCTGCGGTGCAACCCTTCTGGACTGCGTGCGCGCCGCGCAGCTCCACGTTCGGCAGATGCGCGTGGCCTAGTACCGCCCGTCAGCGATTGACGAATTCGGCGCTACCGGAGTGCCTCCACGGTCAGCGCCTCGACGACCTCGACGCTCGCTTCCCGCGCCCTCGTCGACCTTTCCCACCGCCTGGCCTCACCCAAGAGTCGATCCGTTGGCGTGAGGCCCGTTCTCGCCAAGACTCCCCGAGCGCATGCGGCCTATTCGATTGTTGGTCAAAAGGATACGGGATTGCAACAACCTGGGCCGCGAAGCCTCTCAGGCGGCGTCGAGATCCCTCCCCGACGGTCAAGCCATTCCCAGCCCAGTGCGGCACAAAGCGCGATTGGGCCACAGGACGGCGACAACCGCTGTGACTGCAAGGACGACCTTCCAGACTCCATGACGAGGCTGCGCGCGACTAGTGACCTAACTAACCCGCATCAATCGGGAGCAGAGGTTATTCCCGCTGAAGATGACTGTCTCAGCCGTTGTGCGGGTCGGTCCGTGCCCAGCGAATGCTGGGCGTGGGTGGTCGGCGACCAAAGCGCACCGCTCGCCGAAGACGGTCGCGGGGTACAGCTCTCTGCTCGACACCATCGTGATGCCTCGTTGGCGAGATGTGCCCCTACGCGACGTGCGGTACGACGATCTGCAGGTGTGGGTCACGGGCCTCTCGGCGAACGGGTCGGTGAGGTTCGAAGGCAAGGGCCTGAGCGCATCGCGGGTACGTCAGACTCACCAGCTCGTCGGCGCGGTCCTCAAGTTCGCCGTACGCGCCAAGCACCTCGCGGTGTCCCCCGCTGACGGCATCGAGTGGCCGAACCTGCCTGAGACTGAGCAGCGATACCTCACCCATGAGCAACTGCACCGGGTGTCCATCGCGTCGGGACCCACACGCACCCTCGTCCTCGTCCTCGGCTACTGCGGCCTGCGATTCGGTGAGGCTGCGGCGCTGTGTGTCAAGGACGTGGACGTGACGGCCCGCAAGATTCGGGTGCGCCGGTCGGTGACCTACGTGCGAAAGACGGGCCTCGTCGAGGGACCAACGAAGAACCACACGTCTCGCACCGTGCCGGTGCCGGAGTTCCTGGCCCGCTTGCTCAAGACCGAGATCGAGGGGCGTGAGGCCCAGTGCGCTGGTGTTCCCGTCGGCACGCGGCGGCGGGTACCTGACCTACGGCCAGGCGAGGTACGGGTTCCAGAAGGCGACAGCGGCAGTCGATGGCTGCCAAGGGGTCCGCCTGCACGACCTGCGGCATACGTGCGCATCGTTGCCGATCAGCGCGGGGGCCAACGTGAAGGTGGTGCAGAAGCTGTTGGGGCACAAGACGGCGGTGCTGACCCTCGACCGCTACGGGCACCTCTTCCCGGACGATCTCGACGCCGTGGCCGTCGCATTCGATCGGGCTGCTGCAACTACTGCGGACGCACTGCGGACGGTCGTGCCACCACGAAGGCCATCAGGCCCCCTCGAAAGGGGGCCTGACCAGGGTGGCAGGTACAGGATTCGAACCTGTGTAGGCGTAAGCCGACGGATTTACAGTCCGCTCCCATTGGCCGCTCGGGCAACCTGCCGGGGTGCAGCCAAGCCCTACCCGGGTTTGGTGCGACTAGCAGGGTACAACGATGATGGGCCTGAGACGAAAACGCACCCGAACCGAGGAGGAACGGATCCCATGGCGGACTCATCGTTCGACGTCGTGAGCAAGGTCGACCGTCAGGAGGTCGACAATGCCCTCAACCAGGCCGCCAAGGAGCTCGCCACCCGCTTCGACTTCCGCGGTACCGACACCACCATCGAATGGAAGGGCGACGAGGTCATCGAGATCGTCAGCTCCACCGAGGAGCGCGTGAAGGCCGCCGTCGACGTGTTCAAGGAGAAACTGATCCGCCGCGACATCTCCATGAAGGCCTTCGACGCCGGTGACCCGCAGGCCAGTGGCAAGACCTACAAGGTCAGTGGCAGCCTCAAGCAGGGCATCGAGAGCGAGCAGGCCAAGAAGATCACGAAGATCATCCGCGACGAAGGCCCCAAGGGGGTCAAGGCGCAGATCCAGGGCGACGAGATCAGGGTCAGCTCCAAGAAGCGCGACGACCTGCAGACCATCATCGCGCTGCTCAAGCAGGCCGATCTCGACGTCGCGCTGCAGTTCGTGAACTACCGCTAGGGCACTGCACCGCCCCGCCTGCGTCCGCGCAAACGCAGCATCGCAAACCAGCCGTGCGCAGCGACCGTCGGCAATACGCTGAGCGGCATGGCACCCGTTCAGCGCGAACCCAAAGTCGTCGTCCTCGGTGGAGGCTCCTGGGGCACCACCGTCGCCTCCATATGCGCCAGGCGGGGACCTACGCTGCAGTGGGTCCGTTCCGAGGAGACCGCCGCCGACATCAACGACAACCACCGCAACACGCGCTACCTCGGTGACGAGGTCGTCCTGTCCACCTCGCTACGCGCCACCAACGACTTCTCCGAAGCGGCGAACTGCGCCGACGTCCTCGTCATGGGTGTGCCGTCGCACGGCTTCCGCGGTGTACTGGAGGAGCTGGCCAAGGAACTGCGGCCGTGGGTGCCGGTGGTGTCGCTGGTCAAGGGCCTCGAGCAGGGCACCAACATGCGGATGAGCCAGATCGTCCACGAGGTGCTGCCGGGCCACCCCGCCGGCATCCTGGCCGGACCCAACATCGCCCGCGAGGTCGCCGAGGGCTATGCCGCCGCCGCGGTCCTCGCGATGCCCGACCAGAGCCTGGCCGCCAACCTGGGAAAGCTGTTCCGCACCAGGCGCTTCCGCACCTATACCAGCGACGACGTCGTCGGCGTCGAGATGGCGGGCGCATTGAAGAACGTCTACGCGATCGCCGTCGGCATGGGCTACTCGCTGGGCATCGGCGAGAACACCCGCGCCATGGTGATGGCCCGCGCCATCCGCGAGATGTCCAAGCTCGGTGAGGCGATGGGCGGCCACCGCGACACCTTCGCCGGACTGGCGGGCATTGGCGACCTCATCGTCACCTGCACCAGCCAGCGCAGCCGCAACCGCAGCGTCGGCGAACAACTCGGCGCCGGCAAGCCCATCGACGAGATCATCGCGTCGATGAACCAGGTCGCCGAGGGCGTCAAGGCGGCCAGCGTCATCATGGAGTTCGCCGAGTCCTACGGGCTGAACATGCCCATCGCCCGCGAAGTCGACGGCGTCATCAACCACGGCGCCACGGTCGAGGACGCCTACCGGGGACTGGCCGCCGAGAAACCCGGCCACGAAGTGCACGGCTCCGGGTTCTGACGGCGCCGAACGACTAGTTGAAGTAGGGGTTGGTGCCTTCGGGGCGGTCCAGCAGCGGGTTGGTCGCGTTGATGATGAAACTGCCCGAAGGGCTGAGCACGAACCCGGCACCGTCGTAACTGTTGACGCACGACGTCACCGTGCCGTCGGTGCCGCACGTGACGTTGCGGAAGCTGATCTTGGAGCCGGCAGGCAACCGATTGGGCAGCGTGTCGAAGAGGTACAGCGGCCGGTCGGCGTTGGCGAATCCGGGCGGCCCCTGCTGCGCGCCCGTGACGACGTTGGCGGCGTTCGGAGCGGCCGGGAGCGGGCCGCTGCAGCCGTAGGTGCCCGACCCGCGGCTGATGACACAGGCGATGTCGCCCGGCACCGCGAATGCGTAGATCGCGCCGTCCTGCATCGCGAATTCCGAGGGCTTCACGTTCGCGAGCACGTTGACGTCGAGCGGGGGCGGGGGCGGCGGCGGTACCGGATCGGCGACCGCCACGGCGGACCCACCGATCGCAGCGCTAGCAGCAACCAGGCCGATCAGCATTCTGCTCAGCACGCGCCAACTGTAGAGGGTGCCGATTCGAGCCGCAGCGCTACCGGCGGAAGCTTTGATCACACCCACCTCATCGATCACGTGGGCAACTTCATTACACGGTGCTGTCAGGTCGCGGCCGCGTTCAGTAGGCGCCCGGCCCCCGGCCCGCCATCTGTTCGAGCCGGGCGATGCGGTCGGCCATCGGCGGGTGCGTCGAGAAGAGCTTGCCGATCTTCTCCCCCGCGCGGAACGGGCTGGCGATCATCAGGTGCGCCTGGTCGGCCAGCTTCGGGTCCGGGGGCAGCGGTGCCACCTCGACGCCACGGCTGATCTTGCGCAGCGCGCTGGCCAACGCCAGCGGATCGCCCGTCAGCACGGCACCGGACTCATCGGCCTGATACTCCCGCGACCGCGACACCGCCATCCGGATCACCGTCGCCGCGATCGGTCCGAGAAGCGCGACCAACAGGATGGCGAAGGGATTCGTGCCGTCCCGGTTTCCGCCGAACATGCTGGCGAAGAAGGCCAGGTTGGCCAGCGCCGTGATCACCGAGGCCATCGCCCCCGCCACGCACGAGATCAGGATGTCGCGGTTGTACACGTGGGACAGCTCGTGCCCGAGGACGGCGCGCAACTCCCGCTCTTCGAGGATCCGCAGGATCCCCGTGGTGCAGCACACCGCGGCGTTGCGGGGATTGCGACCGGTCGCGAACGCGTTGGGCGCGTCGGTGTCGCTGATGTACAGCCGCGGCATGGGCTGATGCGCCGCATTGGCCAGCTCACGCACGATCCGGTACATCGCGGGCGCCTGAAGTTCGTTGACCGGCTGCGCGTGCATCGCACGAAGCGCCAACTTGTCGCTGTTGAAGTAGACGTAGACGTTCAGGCCCACCGCGAACAGCACGGCGAGGAACATCACGCTCCTGCCGAACAGGGCCCCGACACCGACGATCAGCCCGGAGAACAACGCCAGCAGCAGGAACGTCTTGAATCGGTTCGCGTGCGGATGCCAGGTCATCGTTGTGTTCTTCCTATGAAACGCGGGGGTTGCCGTCGCTGAGTCAAACGCCTGGGATGGCCCCGGAGGTTCCAGACATCAACCGTGCCGGTTCGCCGTGTAGTCGACGAGCCCCGCCAATGCGTCACGACCAGGTAGATCCGGCAGACTGGCCAGCTCGCTGCGGGCGTCGGCTGCGTACTTCGCCACCGTCTCCTTGGCAGCCGCGATGCCGCGTGAGGCACGCAGCAGTGCCAGCGCCTCGGCGACCTCGGCGTCATCACCCACCGGACCCGCCAACAGGTCGCGCAGCCGGTCAGCGTCCGGGCCCGTGTCACGCAGCGCGTAGAGCACCGGCAACGTGTGCACACCCTCGCGCAGGTCGGTGCCGGGAACCTTGCCCGACTCGTCGGGATCACTGTCGATGTCGATGATGTCGTCGGAGATCTGGAACACCGTGCCGACGATGCCGCCGAGCCGCGCCAACCGCTCGATCTGCTCGGTGTCCGCACCGGAGAACGTCGCACCGAAGCGGCCCGCCGCGGCGATAAGGCACGCCGTCTTCTCGTAGACCACCTTGAGGTAGTGCTCGACGGGATCGACGTGATCAGCCGCTCCGCGCGTCTCCCTCATCTGCCCGGTGACCAGCTCGGCGAAGGTGTCGGCGATGATGCGCACGGCGTCCGGACCCAGCCGCGACACCAGCCGCGACGCCGTCGCGAAGAGGTAGTCGCCCGCGAGGATCGCGACGTTGTTGCCCCAGCGAGCGTTGGCGCTGTCAGCACCCCGCCGCACCTCGGCCTCATCCATCACGTCGTCGTGGTACAGCGTCGCCAGGTGCACCAACTCGATGACCGCCCCCGCCACGGTGACCTGCCACGCGTCGGGCTCGGGGCCCAGCTGCGCCGACAGCACCGTGAACAGCGGACGGAAGCGTTTGCCGCCGGCCTGGAACAGGTGCTGCACCGCCTCGGACATCAGCTCATCGGACTTGCCCAGCTCAGTGGCCATCAGATCCTCGACCCGCGCCACCCCGTCGCGCACCTGCGCAGCGAAATCGGCGTTGCCGAAGTCCACGCCCGCGACCACTGTCGCCGGTGTCTTCATGTTTCCAACATACTTGGGGGTGTGGAGCGCGAGGCGGTGGGCAGGAGCGGAGCGACCCGGGACCACACATCGGCCGACGTAGTGGTCATCGGGGCCGGACCCGCCGGTTCCGCCGCCGCGGCATGGGCCGCCCGCGCCGGACGCGACGTCCTCGTCATCGATTCCGCGCGCTTCCCCAGGGACAAGGCCTGCGGTGACGGCCTGACCCCCCGCGCGGTCGCCGAACTGCGCCAACTCGGACTCGGGTCCTGGCTCGACGGCCGCATCGCTCATCACGGGCTGCGAATGTCAGGCTTCGGCGCCGACGTCGAGGTGCGCTGGCCCGGGCCGTCGCTTCCCCCGACGAGCAGCGCGGTGCCGCGCACCGAACTCGACGATCGCATCCGCAAGGTTGCCGCCGACGACGGGGCCGACATGCTGCTGGCCACCAAGGCCGTTGACGTGCGCCATGATTCGGATGGTCGGGTGGCAGCGGTCGTCCTGGACTCCGGCGACGAGATCCGGTGCGAGAAGCTCATCGTCGCCGACGGGGCCCGCTCGACGCTGGGGCGCGCGCTGGGCCGGAGCTGGCATCGCGAAACCGTGTACGGCGTGGCGATCCGCGGTTACATCGCCACACCCCGGGCCAACGAGCCATGGATCACCTCCCACCTCGAACTGCGGTCACCCACCGGCGACGTGCTGCCCGGCTACGGCTGGATCTTCCCGCTGGGCAACGGCGAGGTGAACATCGGTGTCGGCGCGCTCGCCACCACCAAACGACCCGCCGACACCGCACTGCGACCCCTGATGTCCTACTACGCCGACCTGCGCCGCGAGGAGTGGGGATTCGTTGGCACGCCGCGCGCCGGCCGCTCGGCGCTGCTCCCGATGGGCGGCGCCGTCTCGGGCGTCGCCGGCCCCAACTGGATGCTGATCGGCGACGCCGCCGCGTGCGTCAACCCGCTCAACGGTGAGGGCATCGACTACGGACTGGAGACCGGGCGCCTGGCGGCCGAGATGCTCGGAGCCGACGACCTCACCAAGGCCTGGCCCGCCGAACTGCAGCGCCACTACGCGAGGGGCTTCTCGGTCGCCCGCCGTCTCGCACTCCTGCTGACGCTGCCGAGATTCCTGCCGGCCGCCGGCCCGCTCGCGATGCGCTCGCAGTTCCTCATGGGCGTGGCGGTCCGAATGATGGGGAACCTGGTCACCGACGACGACGTCGACTGGGTCGCGCGGGCCTGGCGTCGTGCCGGCGCCGGATCCACCCGCCTGGACCAGCGGCCGCCGTTCCGCTGAGCCCTGCAGGCCTCTCAGACCGTCGGCTTGGTCGCGGCGTGCAGCGCCACGATGCCGCCGGTGAGGTTGCGCCAGCGCGCCGCAGACCAGCCGGCCGCCGAAATACGTTGCGCCAGTTCGGCTTGATCGGGCCACGCGCGGATCGACTCGGCCAGGTAGACGTAGGCATCCGGATTGGATGACACCGCGGTGGCCATGCGCGGCAGCGCCTTCATGAGGTACTCCTTGTACACGGTGGAGAAGAGCCCGTTGGTCGGTGTGGAGAATTCGCACACCACCAGCCGCCCACCGGGCCGGGTCACCCGCGCCATCTCACGCAGACCGGCGGTGAAGTCGACGACGTTGCGCAGCCCGAAGCTGATGGTGACGGCGTCGAACGTCGCGTCGGCGAACGGGAGGCGCGTCGCATCGCCCGCCACCATCGGCACGGCCCGCGACGCACCCGCGGCAAGCATGCCGACGGAGAAGTCACACGCCACGCACCACGCGCCGGACGCGCCAAGCTCCACGGTCGACACCCCGGTGCCCGCCGCGAGATCCAGCACGACGTCTCCGGGGCCGATCCGCAACGCCGACCGCGTCGCGCGCCGCCAGAACCGGTCCTGTCCGAGCGACAACACGGTGTTGGTGATGTCGTATCTCTTCGCGACGCCGTCGAACATCGACGCGACCTCGTGCGGGTCCTTCTCCAGCGACGCCCGGTTCACCGCATCAAAGCTACCTGTGAACATCGGGCCCCCGGGAATGGGTAGCCGGTGGTGACGTTGAACTGCGGAGGTCGTTCACACACATAGGCATGACCGAGATCGGGAAGAGGAGTCGACATGGCCGAGAAGGTCTGGTTCATCACGGGGGCATCGCGGGGATTCGGCCGCGAATGGACGATCGCCGCGCTCGACCGCGGTGACAAGGTTGCGGCGACCGCCCGTGACACCGCGACGTTGGACGATCTGGTGGCCAAGTACGGCGAGGCGCTGTTGCCGATCACGCTGGACGTCACCGACCGCGACGCCGACTTCGCCGCAGTCGAGCAGGCGCACGATCACTTCGGCCGCCTCGACGTCGTGGTCAACAACGCCGGCTACGGACAGTTCGGGTTCATCGAGGAGTTGTCCGAGGCCGACGCCCGCGACCAGATCGAGACCAACGTGTTCGGCGCACTGTGGGTGACGCAGGCGGCGCTGCCGTTCCTGCGGGCACAGCGCAGCGGACACATCGTCCAGGTGTCGTCGATCGGCGGGATCACCGCATTCCAGAACGTCGGCATCTACCACGCGTCGAAGTGGGCGCTCGAGGGCTTCTCCCAGTCGCTGGCGCAGGAGGTCGAGTCGTTCGGCATCCACGTCACCCTCGTCGAGCCCGGCGGCTTCTCCACCGACTGGGGGGGATCGTCGGCCAAGCGCGCCGCACCGCTGCCGGCCTACGCCGACGCGCATGCCGAAGCCGACCGGATCCGCAGCCAGCGCATGGCCGAACCCGGCGACCCCGGGGCGTCCGCGGCCGCCATCCTCAAGGTGGTCGACGCCGAGAAGCCGCCGCTGCGCGTCTTCTTCGGCTCGCTGCCCTTCCAACTCGCCAAGGCCGACTACGAGAACCGGCTCAAGACATGGGAGGAATGGCAGCCGATCGCCGAGCTCGCCCAGGGCTGATGGGCCGCACTTTCTCCCGCGAGCTTTCTCCCCGCACTTTCTCCCCGCGAGCAGACGCAAAAGGCCCTCAATCCCGGGGATTGAGGGCCTTTTGCGTCTGCTCGCCGGAGGGGGGTGAGCGCTGATTCAGGCGGCCCTGACGCCCCGCGTACCCAGCACGTCGTCGTAGTGCTCGACCAGCTGACCACAGACCGCGGGCCAGGTCCGGCTCAGCACACTGCGGCGCGCCGCGGTCGAATACCGCTGGCGTTCGGCGAGCAGGTGATCGACGGCACCGGGCAGCTTCGTCGTGAATTCACCGACACCCAAGAGCAATCCGGTGTGCATCGGGGCCACCAGGTCGCGCGGTCCACCGGCGTCCGGGGCCACCACGGGCAGCCCCGATGCCATCGCCTCCTGAACGGCCTGACAGAACGTCTCGTGCTCACCGGGATGGACGAACACGTCCATGCTCGCGTACGCGGCCGCCAGTTCCGGGCCGTACAGCGCACCGGTGAAAACCGCTGACGGCATGAGGGATTCGAGCTTGCCGCGGTCGATGCCGTCACCGACGATCACCAGTTGCAGGTCGTCGCGATCGGCCAGTACGGCAAGTCGCTCCACGTGCTTCTCGGGCGCCAGCCTGCCGACGAACCCGACGACGCGCCTGCCCGAAGGCGACCACGCGTGCCGCAACGCTTCATCGCGCGCCGAGGGGACGAAGCCGGTGACGTCCACGCCCCTGCCCCAGCGGTGCACCCGGGGGACGCGGTGCGCGACCAGGTTCTCCATCGCCGACGTCGACGGCGCGAGGGTGCGGTCGGCCATGCCGTGGAGATGACGCGTCCACGCCCACGCGGCGCGCGACATGGCTCCCATGCCGTAACTCTGGGCGAAACCCGCGATGTCCGTCTGGAATACGGCCACCGAGGGCACGCCGAGGTGTCTGGCGGCGAGCACGCCGCCGTACCCGAGGAGAGCGGGTGAGGCCAGGTGCACCACGTCGGGTGCGAACCCGCGCAGCACCCCCACCATGCGGGGCCGCGGCACGCCCAGCGGCAGCGAGGTCACCTTGGGGAACATCCGTGACGGCACCCGGTGAATCCGGACTCCGTCGTACACGCGGTCGGCGCGCGCCTCGCCCCTGGGCGTGTCGGGGGCGATGACGAGGACCTCGTGACCCGTCCTGCGAAGATGCTCCATCACCCGAAGCACCGAGTTGGTGACGCCGTTGACATTCGGGAGGAAGCTCTCTGCGACGATCGCAACGCGCACCCCAGCAGGGTGACATCGGCGCCTGTCCGCGAGGTTGCGGGAAGGGATACGACACGCGAAGTCTTGGCCGTCCCGTCGACCACCACCGCCCCGGCGTCACGGCGGTACGGTGGCAGAACTGGAAAGGGGCGATCATGCGGCGGTGGTGCGGTGCGTTGGCTGCGGTGATCGCAGTGGCCCTGGTGTCGACCGGATGCTCCCGCGACGTCTCCGGCGCCGCACAGGGCGATCCGGACAGAACGCCCGTCGCCATCACCGAGGACGGTTACGGCATAAGGGCGGGCGCCGAAGACGCACCGATCCAGCTGGAGATCTACACCGAACCGCAGTGCAACCACTGCGCCGACCTGCAGGCCGACTTCGGCGATCAACTCGCCTACTACATGGCCCTGGGACAACTCGCCGTCACCTACCGGCCGTTGACGTTCCTCGACGACGGGCCCGAAGGTCATTCCGCGCGCGTCGCCAACGCGATGTTCGCGGCAGCCACACCCGACGTGTCCGCGGGCACGCCGAGCGGAACCGTATTCCAGCGGTTCGTCGAAGACCTGTGGGCGCACCAGGATCCCGGCGGCGCCGGACCCAGCACCGACGAGATGGCCGACATGGCACGCAATGCGGGCATTCCCGACGCCCAGGCCGACGATATCGCCAAGGGCGAAACGGCCGTCGACGTCGCCGACATGTCGGACACCAACTACGAGTACCTCTACCTGATCGACCCCCTCAGCCAGGGCACCCCGACGATCTACGACTTCGACAACGACGAGAAGCTCGACGTCTACGACAACGACTGGCTGTCCAAGCTGATGGCGTCCTGACGGGCCAACCTGCGCTGCAGAAACGCCAGGACGGCCAGTGCGACACCGGCCAGCAGCCAGCCCAGTGCCGCGATCGATCCCGCCGGGATCACCGCGAGCAGGGCGTTGCGGTCGCGCACGCGGACCAGGTTGGGATCATCCCTGTCGTACTCCACGTAGATCCGCATCCCGGTGTCCAACTCGGACGGGTACAGCACGCCGAGTTCGGGGCGGTAGGTGACCCGGTCGGGCGTGACGAACTCGATCGTCGATCGCCGCGGGCCCGCGTCGAGGACCTCTGCGGCAGCCACCCCCATGTTGGCCTCGATCTGCCGGTCGTTGCGCCACGCCCCGGCCACCAGGAGAACCGACTGCAGGGTCACCAGGCACGCGAAGATGACGACGCCCAGGCGGATCCAACGGAAGATCTGTTGCGCCCGAGTCTCGTTCGGCTCGCCCCACAGGTGTGGGATGAGTGCGCGCCGCACGGCGTCGACACGCCTGACGATCCCCGAGATCACGGCCCGTCCCGCAGGGCGGAGCGGATCGATGCGTGCAACGCCCGCAGCGACGAACGGTCGGCCTTCACCTCCAGCACGCGCATGCCCTCGAACGGTTCGGCGAGCGCATCGGCAAGCTGCGCGACCTCGATCTGACCGCAGTCGACGTGGTAGGCCCGGCACAGCGCGCCGACGTCGACGTCGTGCGGGGTCCCGAAGATCCGCGACGATACGTCGGAGAACCGCGGATCGCCCTGCTCGAGCAGTTCGAAGATGCCGCCGCCGTTGTCATTCGACACCACGATGGTCAGGTTCTCCGGCCTGGGTTCGGTGGGTCCGATCAACAGTCCCGAACTGTCGTGCACGAACGTCAGGTCGCCGATCAGCGCGATCGTCCGCCCGCCGGTGCGGTCATGCGCGAGCGCCGCTCCGATCGCCGTCGACACCGTGCCGTCGATACCGGCGACGCCGCGGTTCGAGCGCACCGTGACACCGCCGCGGTTCAAGCCGACCAGCGCCGCGTCCCGCACCGGGTTGGACGCGCCAAGCACCAACTGATCCCCGTCGCGCAGGCCGTCCACCACGGTCGCCGCCACGTGCAGACCGGTCGTCAGGGGATGCGTCTCGAGTTGCGCGCGGACCGTCTCGACGGCCGCGGCGTTGACGTCGCGGCAGCGCCGCAACCAGGCCGGATCCGGCGCACCAGCCGTCACGGCACGGGTGCCGGTGGCCTGCGAGTTGCCCGACACGTCGGGCCACCGCGGCCCCGTCGTCAGCGCATACGCCGGCACCGACGGATCGGCCAGCAGGGCAGACACCGGCCGGTGCAGCGTCGGGCGGCCCAGCATGATCACCTGCCGCGGGGCCACCAGCGGCAGCGCCAGCGGGTGCAGGGGGTTGGCGGCAGGCGGAGCGGTGGGTTCGGCCACCGTCGGCAGCTCGGCCAGGTTCGGGTAGACGCCGGCGCCGTGGCCCGCGATCACCACGGTGTCGGGGGTGATGTCGATGTCGAGCGGCTGGTCGAAGGACACCGGCGGGGTGTACGTCCACGCCACGCCCCCGGGCCTGCCGGACGGCGCGTCGTCACCGGGCAACACATCGGGCACCAGCGGTTCCCGCAGCGGGATGTCGAACTGCACGGGCCCGGCGTTGGCGCTGCGGGATCCCTTGGCGGCCACCAGGACCCGGCACGTCGCCGAGCGCCACTGACCGTTCATGGCTGCCACGTCGCCCGGCGCGGCGCCCGTCATGTCATCGGCCAGCCCGAGGCTGATGGTCTCGCGCACCTGGTTGCCGAAGAAGCCGAGCTGCTCCATCGTCTGGTTGGCGCCCGTGCCGAGCAGTTCGTACGGTCGGTTGGCGCTGAGCACGATCAGCGGGACGCGCGCGTAGTTCGCCTCGACCACCGCGGGGCCGAGGTTGGCCACCGCGGTGCCCGACGTCATCGCCACGCACACCGGCGCTCCCGCCGCGACCGCCAGACCGATCGCCAGGTACCCGGCGGTGCGTTCGTCGATCCGCACGTGCAGCCGGATGCGCCCGTGCCGGTCGGCGTCCTCGAGCGCGAACGCCAGCGGGGCGTTGCGCGATCCAGGACACAGCACCACGTCGCGCACGCCGCCGCGGATGAGTTCATCGACGACGACGCGCGCCTGGGTCGTCGAAGGGTTCACTACTACAGCGTGTCACACGGCCTCTCCGGCCCATCGAGTGTGCTGGGAGATCGATTACTTCGACCGACTTCGCGATCTCACAGCACACGCGATGGCCGCGAGACGGGTTTGTCAGACTCCCGCGGCGAAGAACTCCAGCGCAGCCGAGTTCACGGCTTCGGGGCGCTCGATGAAACCCAGGTGACCCGTATCGGGAATCTGCAGAAAACGGCCGTTCGGGAGCGCGTCGGCGACCTCACGGCCCAGATACGGCGGCAGCACGAGGTCGTCCGCGAAGCCGATCACCAGCACCGGCGCCGCAATGTTGCGGTACGCGGACAGGCGGTTCTCCTGCGGGGCCACGCTGCTCTGCGCGCGCAGGCCGGGTGTCAACCTGGTGGGCCACATCGTGAACATCTCGATCCAGTCGCGCACCGCTTGGTCGTCGTTGAGCGTCTTGGGCGAGAAGTTCTCCAGCAGCCGCATCTTCGCGTCGAACGTGGGGGGCAGCTCGATACCCGACTCGATGAGGTCGCGCTCGGCGGAACGGCAGAATTCGCGGGTGCGGTCCTCACGACCGCGGGTCGCCATCAGCACTGCGGCCGACACCAACTCCGGGCGCGCCAGCATCAGCTCCTGGGCGATGAACGACCCCATCGACACCGACATGATCCGCACCGGGCCGAGGTCGAGCTTCTCGATCAGCGCCGCGGTGTCGACGACCATCTGCGCGGTGGTGAAACCCTTTGCCTTCTCGGTCGCACCGATGCCGCGGTTGTCGAACGTGACGACGCGGTAGCCGGCCTTCTGGAACGCCGGCACCTGGTGCAGGTGCCACGTGCGACCCGCTCCCCCACGTCCCGCGATGAACAGGATCGGGTCACCGGAGCCGCGGTCGTCGTAGGCCAGGTTCACGCCCGCGACCCTACTTGAGGTGATTTGCGGTGTCTTACCGGCGGTGACCACCGGTCAGGCTCCACGGATCAGGCGAAACGGGCCCGGGCGGCGCGGATGGCCTGGTCCCACAGCAGCAGCGTGGTCGCCTTGAGCTGGGTGGGCTTGAGCAGGTCCCTCGACATCAGGGCGGTCGCGGCGGCCTTGGTGGCCGTCGACGCCTTCGACATGTGCCCGGAGTCGAACGGCGGCTGCGGGTCGTACTCCATGGACAGCTGAATCGCCTTCGCCTTGTCTTCGCCGCCGATCCTGGCGGCCAACCACAGCCCGAGGTCGATACCGGCAGAGACACCGGCACAGGTGACGATCTCCCCCTGGTGCACGATCCGTTCATCTCCCACGGCGTCGACGCCGAACGTCTTCAGCACCGGCAGCGCCGCCCAGTGCGACGTCGCCCGCCTGCCCTTCAGCAGCCCGGCCGCGGCGAGGATCACCGACCCCGAGCACACCGACGTCGTCCACGTCGCCGTGTCGTGCGCCCGCCGAACCCAGTCCAGCACCTTCTCGTCCCTGGCGTGCTCCATCGTGGTGAAGCCACCGGGGACGAGGACGACGTCGGGCGAGGGCGTCTCGTCGAAGGAGTGGGTGGCGCCGATGACGAGTACGCCGGAGTCGGCGGTGACGGGTCCCGGCTGGTGCCAGACGAAGCGCACCTGCGCGTCGGGCAGCCAACGCAGGGACTCGTAGGGCCCGATGAAGTCCAGGGCGGTGAAACCCGGATACAGCACGATCGCGATCTGCATGATGTCTCCTCTAGGCGAAGGTCTTGCGGTATTGGTCCGGCAGCAGCGGATGACAGGCCCGTATCCGCTCGATCCACCACTGCCGCCGCTGCGCCGGTGCGGCCAGAGCGGCCAGCCGAGCCGGGTCCGGCGTCGCCGAGGTAAGCGGCAGGAAGCCGTCGACGGGAAGCAGCGGCTCGGTCACGTCCTCGACGAACAGCCCGCCGGTCCCTAGCCCACACGCATGGGGCAGCGAGGGAAGGCATCCCGCTGCGAGCAGCCCGCGCGACATGCCGACCGCCGAGTCCAGCGCACTGGATACCACGACCGGGACGTCGATCTGTGCGGCGATGTCGAGCAACCGCCGCACCCCGCCAAGCGGCGCCACCTTCACCACCGCGACGTCGGCTGCGCCCGCGCGCACGACGTGCAGGGGATCGTCGGCCTTGCGAATGCTCTCGTCGGCGGCGACCGGCACGTCGACCAGACGTCGCACCTCGGCCAGTTCGGACACGGTCGCGCAGGGCTGCTCGAGGTATTCCAGCGGCCCGTCGGCGGTGAGCGCCCTCGCGGCGTCCACTGCCTGTCGCACCGTCCAGCCGCCGTTGGCGTCGACCCGGACCGTTTGCACCAGGGCGCGCACCGCGTCGACCCGGGCCACGTCGTCGGCCAGCGTCTGACCGGGCTCGGCGACCTTGACCTTGGCCGTCCGCGCCCCGGGGAACCGGGCCAGCACCTCGGGCACACGGTCCGGGTCGACCGCGGGAACGGTCGCGTTGACCGGAATGCGGTCGCGTACCGGTCGGGGCGGCTCCTCGTAGGCCGCCTCGACTGCGGCTGTCAGCCAGTGCGCTGCTTCGGCGGGCTCGTACTCGACGAAGGCGCCGAACTCACCCCACCCGACGGGTCCCTCGATCAGGGCGACCTCACGAACGTCGATGCCGCGGAAGCGAACCCGCATCGGCAGCGCGACGACGTGCAGACCGTCGAGCAGTTCATCGAGGGTCGGCACATCGTCCTTTCGGTACCGAAGATCCCAAGGCAGCCGGCGCCCACACCCAGCGCTCGGACCGGCTCAGACAGCGCGCTTGCGCCCCTCCCAGTGCGGCGTGCGGAGGTCCTTCTTCAGGATCTTGCCGGTCGGGTTGCGGGGCAACTCCTTGACGATGTCGACGGTCTTGGGGCACTTGTAGGCCGCCAACCGCTCGCGGGCGTAGGCGATGAGGTCCTTCTCGTCGGCCTCGCCCTCGAGCGCGACGACGGCCTTGACCGCCTCGCCCCACTTCTCGTCGGGAACGCCGATCACGGCGACCTCGACGACCGCGGGATGCTCGGCCAGCACGCGCTCGACCTCGATCGAGTACACGTTCTCGCCCCCGGTGATGATCATGTCCTTGAGCCGGTCCTCGACGAAGATGTAGCCCTCGGAGTCAACGCGGCCGATGTCACCGGTGCGGAACCAGCCGTCCTCGGTGATCGCCTCGGCCGTCGCCTCCGCCTTGTTGAGGTAGCCCTTCATCAATTGCGGTGAGCGGAACCACAATTCGCCCTGCTGCCCGTCGGCAACGTCCTCGAGCGTGTCGGGATCGACCACGCGGACCTCGGCGCCGGGGACCAGCGTGCCTGCGCTGACCAGATGCTCCTCGTTGCCGGAGCGGTGATCCTCGGGCATCAGGCGGCTGATCACCCCGCACACCTCGGTGAGGCCGTAGGCCTGGATGAAGTCGGTGTTCGGCCATGCGTCCAACGCCTGACGCAGCAGCGGCAGCGGCATCGGCGAGGCGCCATAGGCGTAGGTCTTCAGCGCGCTGAAGAGGTTGACGGCGTCAGCTCCGGACTCGAGGACCTTGGCCAGCACCGCGGGCACCAGGAAGGTTCGGTTGGCGCCCTTGAGGATTCCGCCGGCCAATGACGCCCCATCGACGTCGCGCGTCATCACGCTCGGCATCCCGGAGTGCAGACCGTACTGGATGTAGGACGAGCCGGCGACGTGGAACAGCGGCATCGCGACCAGGTTCTTGTCGCCCTCTTCGACCTCCCAGCCGTCGAATCCGTTCACCGTGTGGGCGATGACGTTGGCCTGGGTCAGCGCCACGCCCTTGGGCCTGCCGGTGGTGCCCGAGGAGTACATGATGATCGCGACGTCGTCGGGGTCGACGTCCGGCGACCGGCCCACCGGCGAAGCCTCGGCCAGCATGGCCTCGTACTCGTCGCCGTCACTGCCCTCCGGGGTGACCTCGACGACGGACTCCACGTTGGTCAGCTTGTCCCGGATCTTCTCGACCGACGGCTTCAGCTCCGATCCCACGATCAGCAGCTTCGCGCCGCAGTCGTTGAGCACGTAGTCCAGCTCGTCGGCAGCAAGCCGGAAGTTGATGATCGCGGTCGCAGCACCCAACGATGCTGCGGCGACGGTCAATTCGACGCACGCGGGGTGATTCTTGTCCAGGAATGCGACGACGTCGCCGCGCTTGATGCCACGTTCGGTCAGCGCGCCGGCCAGTCGCCGGACCCGGTCGTACCACTGCGACCACGTCCAGGTCCGGTCGAGATAGGTGATGGCTTCGCCATCGGGTGTGGCGTCGGCCCAGTGGGCGATGCGCTCATCGAGGAATCGGGGTTCAGGCAGGTCGGACATGCAACGAGGGTCCCATGACAACGGTAGTTGTCAACCCGCTTTCGCGTAAACCCTGCGTCCCGCCAGATACGTCGACCGCACCTCCAGGTCGGCGATGTCCTCGGGCGGCACCGCCCGGGGATCGGCCGACAGCACGACCATGTCGGCGTACTTGCCGACCTCCAGCGAACCGGTCACGTCATCGGCGAACAGCTGCCACGCCGCGTCGAGCGTCTGCGCACGGATCGCCTGGTCGACCGAGATCCGCTCATCCGGCGCCAGCACCCGGCCGCTGGGGGCGACGCGGGTGGCCGCCACGCTGATGTTGCGCAGGGGCTCCTCGGGCGTGACCGGCGGGTCGTTGTGCAGCGAGATCCGCATGCCCGTCGCGACCGCCGAGCCCGCGGGCATCCAGCGCGAACCGTGGTCGGGTCCGAACAGGCCGTCGACGAGGACGTCACCCCAGTAGTGAATGTGGTCGACGAAGATGCTGCACGTCACGCCCAGATCCTGGGCCCGCTGCAGCTGAGCGGGCGTGATCGCGCCGACGTGCTCCAGGCGCAGCCGGTGATCGGGGCGCGGATTGTCCTTCAGCGCCTGCTCGTAGACGTCGAGGATGGTGTCCACCCCCGCGTCACCGTGGACGTGGCAGGCCATCTGCCACCCAAGCGGGAAGTACGCACCGACGATCTCGGTCAACTGCTCGCGGGTGTAGTTCGCGTGCCCACACGACCCGGGCGTCACGCCGATGCTGCGGGTGGCCGCGGTGTCGAGATAGGGAAACGTCAGATCGATGTTGCCAATCCAGGGTGAGCCGTCGACCCAGATCTTGATGCCAACCTGCTTGACCTCGTCGTCGCCATTGGCGAGCGACTCGGTGGTCGACATCTGCGCCGTCGACATCTCGTAGGTACGCAGGCGGACCGACAGCTTGCCGCGCAACGCGTCCAGCACGGGCCGGAACGCCGGGTCGAACGCCATCTCCGAACACATCGTCAGCCCGGCCCGGTTCAGTCGGGCGCACTCGTCGAGCAGCATCTTCGGGTGCCCGTTCGCGTCGATGGCGCCGCCGAGTAGCGCGAACACCGCAGCGGACTCCTCTGCCGTGCCGTCGAGATCGCCGTTACCGTCGCGGCCGTACTTCGCACCCTTCGGGTCGGGGGTGTCGCGGCCGAGGCCGTTGGCCTTGGCCGCCGCGGAGTTGAAGAACGCCTTGTGCCCGGAGTTGTGGATGATCACCAGCGGTGTGTCGGGCGCCGCCGCGTCGAGCCACGCCAACGTCGGTTCCGGCAAACCGGTCTGCAGCAACTGGTCCCAGCCGTTGAGGAACGCGCCCTCGGGGCCGCGTTTGGCCACCTCGGCCCGGACGGCCGCGACGACGTCGTCCGCGTCGGGCAGGGTGACGGGCCGAATGTCGACGATGCGATCAGCCAGCACGACCGCCTCCAACAGCGGGTGCCCGTGCGCCTCGACGAACCCCGGCATCACGCAGCCCTCGCCCAGTTCGACGGTCTCGGTGTCGGGCCCGATGAACGAGGCCACGTCGGCGCGCTCACCGACCGCGACGATCCGGCCATCGGACACGGCGAGCGCCTCGGCCGTCGGCAGTGCGGCGTCCACCGTGAGCACGGTTCCGTAAACGATCAGGTCAGCAGGCATTTCCGCATCCTTTCGAGGGCATGCGAAGAAATTCTTCAGAACAATCCGATGATTCGTGTCGATTTCGCGGGTCTCTCATTGACGTGGCTACTAGACGCAGCCACGAGGAACACGGCGAGTAAGGCGAACGTGCCCCTTCCGGTGGAGAAAAGGAGAAACCGATGCGCTACATGCTCATCATGCGGTCCACCCCTGCGGCCGAGGAGGCAATGGCCGAGCAGGAGATCGACTTCAACGCAGTCATCGACGCCATGGGACGTTTCAACGAAGAACTCGTGGAGGCCGGCGTGCTGCTGTCCGGCGAGGGCCTCAGCGGACCGGAAGAGGGCTTCGTCGTCGACTTCGACTCCGATCCCCCGGTGGTCACCGATGGGTCCTACACCGAGGCCAAGGAGCTGTTCAACGGCTTCTGGATCCTGGACGTCCCCTCCAAGGACGAAGCAAAGCGGTGGGCCCGCAAGTGCCCGCTGGGAACCGGCACGAGGCTGGAGGTCCGTCGCGTGAGCGACACCGAGGAGTTCCCGCCGGACAACGAGTGGGTTCAGAAGGAGATCCAGTGGAAGGCCGACCTCGCGGAGAGGGCCGCGGCGGACGCACGCAGGGCGGCAGGCCGCTGACGTCCCACCCTCCCCGCGAGCAGACGCAAGGGGCCCTCGCGCTCGGCGTGTCGGGGCACTTTGCGTCTGCTCGCGGAAGTGGGGTGAGGCGAATCCGGCGGCGCTTGCCATCAAATCTGTAACACGTTCTAGTCTGGACGCCATGAGTGATGACCTCCTCCGCCACCCCATCCACTCGGGACACCTCACCGTCGGCGCGCTCAAGCGTCACCGCGACAAGCCGGTGCTGTTCCTCGGAGACACCACGCTGACCGGTGGCCAGCTCGCCGAGCGCATCAGCCAGTACATTCAGGCGTTCGAAGCGCTCGGCGCGGGTACCGGCGCCGTCGTCGGACTGCTGGCCCTGAACCGGCCCGAGGTCCTCATGATCGTCGGCGCCGGACAGACGCAGGGGTACCGCCGCGTCGCGCTACACCCCCTCGGCTCGCTGGACGATCACGCGTACGTGCTGAGCGACGCCGCTGTCACGTCGCTGATCGTCGACCCGAACCCGATGTTCGTCGAACGCGCCATCGGCCTGGTGCAGAAGGTGCCGTCGCTCAAGCAAGTCCTGACGATCGGGCCGGTGCCCCCCGAGTTGGCCGACAGCGACGTGCATGCGGTGGATCTCAAAGCCGAGGCGGCCAAGTACCCGCCGCAGCCGCTGGTGGCCGCGGACCTGGCCCCCGACACGGTCACCGGGCTGGCCTTCACCGGTGGTACGACCGGAAAGCCCAAGGGCGTCATGATGACGTCTCAGGCCACCACCACGATGACGACGATCCAACTCGCCGAGTGGGAGTGGCCCGAGAATCCGAAGTTCCTGATGTGCACCCCGCTCTCGCATGCCGGCGCGGCCTTCTTCCTGC
>CAWCSO010000013.1:0-356743 GCA_963798245.1 uncultured Actinomycetota bacterium | reverse complement strand
ATCTGACCAAGCACCAGTAAAAACTGGCAAAAAAACAACACCACACCCCTAAACGAGAAAAAAAGGCATGGCAAAAAACAACAAACAAAAACCACCAAACACACTATTGAGTTCTCAAACAACACACCCGATTTCAGGCAACCCCAACACTGTACTGCATGTTGCGGGAGACGTCAATCCCCGTCCACCGATCGAAGACCGGGGCCGTTGGGCTTTCTCAAAGCTTACCCGCTTCTGGCCAAAGCCCCAAAACGGCTGGCAGGGCAGCGATTTCCGCTAGTGGATCCGCTCTATCTCGGCGCCGAGCGCCGCGAGGTTCTCGACGAACAGCGGGTACCCGCGGTCGATGTGGAAGACATCGTGAATCTCGGTGTCACCGTCGGCGACCAGGCCGGCGAGGACCAGTCCGGCACCGGCGCGGATGTCCGACGCCCACACCGGTGCGCTCGACAGTTGCGGAATACCGCGGATCACCGCGTGGTGGCCGTCCGTGCGCGCGTCCGCACCCAGTCGAATCATCTCTTCGACGAATCGGAACCGGGCCTCGAACACGTTCTCGGTGATCATCGACGTGCCGTCGGCGATGCATGCGAGACCGATCGCCATCGGCTGCAGGTCGGTCGGAAATCCCGGGAACGGCAGCGTCGCGACGTTGACGGACTTGGGTCGTTCGTACTGCACGATGCGAAAGCCGTTGTCGTTCTGCGTCACCGTAGCGCCGGCATCGTGCAGCTTGTGCAAGACCAGTTGAAGGTGCTGCGGGTCGACGCCCGTGACCGAGATGTCTCCGCGTGTCATTGCAGCGGCAATACCCCAGGTGGCCGCAACGATGCGGTCACCGATCACGCGATGTTCGGTGGGGTGCAGCTTGTCGACACCCGTGATCGACATGGTCGACGAACCGGCGCCCGAGATCTGCGCCCCCATCTGATTGAGCATTTCGCACAGGTCGACGACGTCCGGTTCGCGTGCCGCATTGTGAATCGTCGTGACACCGTCGGCGAGCACGGCGGCCATCAGAATGTTCTCGGTCGCGCCGACCGAGGGGAACTCCAGCTGGATCTCCGCGCCTCGAAGCTGATCCGCTTCGGCGACGACGCAGCCGTGCTCGATGTTGCACCTGGCGCCCAACTGCCGCAGGCCCGATTGATGCATGTCAAGCGGGCGCGATCCGATCGCGTCGCCTCCCGGCAGCGCCACCCTGGCCCTCTTGCAACGGCCGACGAGCGGCCCCAGCACACACACTGACGCCCGAAACTGACGTACCGCCGCGAAGTCGGCGTCGTACTTCAGTTCGTCTGGCGAGGTGATCGTGACGGTCGATCCGTCCAGTTCGACGGTGGCGCCCAGACCTCTGAGCACCTCCGCCATGAGAGGTACGTCCAGAATGTCCGGGCAGTTCTTGATGGTGCTGACACCCTCGGCCAACAATGCCGCGGCCATCAGCTTCAAGACGCTGTTCTTGGCCCCGCCGACGGCGACTTCGCCGGATAACCGGGTTCCACCGGTCACAACGAATCGCTCGCTCACGCCGGTAAGTTTAGACAGGGCACGGGGCGGTGTCAGTCCACCTGAGGGACGGCCGGAGGTACGGTTTCACCATGGCAGTGCACCTGACCCGTATCTATACCCGCACCGGAGACGACGGAAGCACGGGGCTGAGCGACTTCAGCCGGGTGTCGAAGAACGATTCGCGACTCCAGGCATACGCGGACTGCGACGAGGTGAACGCCGCCATCGGCGTTGCGGTGGCACTGGGAAATCCGAATGAGCAGATTCTCACCGTGCTTCTGCAGATCCAGAACGATCTGTTCGACGCAGGTGCCGACCTGTCCACACCTGTGGTCGAAAACCCCGAGTACCCGCCGTTGCGTATCAACCAGGACTACATCGACCGACTCGAGACGTGGTGCGATTCGTTCAATGACGACCTTCCCGCACTGAACTCCTTCATCCTGCCCGGCGGTACGCCACTGTCGGCACTTCTGCACGTGGCCCGCACCGTCGCGCGGCGTGCAGAGCGCTCGGCGTGGCGCGCGATAGACGAGAAGGGCGCATCCGTGAACGTGCTGCCGGCGAAGTACCTGAACCGGTTGTCCGACCTGCTGTTCATCCTGTCGCGGGTGGCGAACCCCGACGGTGACGTTCTGTGGCAACCGGGCGGCTCACGCGAGGTCTAGCGTCACCTAGTCAGTTCGCGGTCAGTTCCCGCGGCGACGCGAACGTGGCGACGGGCGCGATTCCAGCCAGGACGTGAATGCCGTCAACGCCCCACGGTCCAGGGCAATCTCGTATCCACGACGCCGTTCCGGACTGGTGTCGCGAAGTTCGAGCACCACGATCTGATCGGTCATGATGTCGAACTCGTCGCCCCGCGGGGCACGGCGCGCCACGACCTCGAGCCCTCGTCTGGACAGCCGACGGTCGGGCCACCACCGAAGGCTCGACAGGCGATAGAAACCCGCCTCTCCCCCGCGGTAGCGCATGACACCGTGCCGCCAGCCGTGTCCGCCGACGGCCGGTACGTCACGCAGGATCGCGGCACTTCCGCCTACCTGCCGTAACTTCCACAGCCGATAGGAAAGAGCCAGTACGACCAGCAGCAGCACACCGATCAGCGCGACCATGATGATCATGGACGCGCTCATCAGCAACTAGTCCAGTTGGCCGAGGGCGCGCAGTCGCGCCCTTCCCCAGGCCGCAGTGCGTTCGTCGTCGGACTCGGAATCCTGCTTGGCCTCGTCGGCATCGATCTCCGACTCGAACTCGGCGTTCTCGACCAGGATTCGCACAGCCTCGTCGGTCACCGAGAGAAATCCGCCATCGCACGCAATCCGGAGATCGTCCTCGCCTTCGCGCTCGACGCGCACCATCGCATCGTCGACCAACTGCGCGACCAACGGAATGTGGCGCGGCAGAATGCCGATCTCGCCTGCGGTAGTACGGGTGAACACGAAGGTCGCCTCACCCGACCACAGGTTGCGCTCGACGGCAACGATCTCGACCTTCAATTCAGCCATGGCACACCACCTCTCGCGATCGAGTCAGTCCGTTGATCACAGCTTGGCGCCGAGGCTCTCGGCCTTCTTCGCAAGATCGTCCAGTCCACCGATCAGGAAGAACGCCTGCTCGGGAAGGTGATCGAAGTCGCCCTTGCTCAGCTTGTCGAAGGCCTCGATGGTCTCCTTAAGCGGCACCGTCGAGCCAGGCTGACCAGTGAACTGCTCGGCCGCCATCATGTTCTGGCTCAGGAAGCGCTCGATGCGACGCGCCCGGTAGACCAACTGCTTGTCCTCTTCACCGAGTTCGTCGATGCCGAGAATGGCGATGATGTCCTGAAGGTCCTTGTACCGCTGCAGAATCCGGATGACCTCCTGGGCGACGCGATAGTGCTCATCGCCCACGACACTGGGGTGCAGGATGGTGGAGCTGGAGGCCAGCGGGTCCACGGCCGGGAAGATGCCCTTGGAGAACACCGCACGCGACAGCTCGGTGGTGGCGTCGAGGTGGGCGAACGTGGTCGCCGGGGCGGGGTCGGTGTAGTCGTCGGCGGGAACGTAGACGGCCTGCATCGAGGTGATGGAGTGACCACGGGTCGAGGTGATGCGCTCCTGCAGTTCGCCCATCTCGTCGGCCAGCGTGGGCTGGTAACCCACGGCGGACGGCATGCGGCCGAGCAGCGTCGAAACCTCCGAGCCCGCCTGCGTGAACCGGAAGATGTTGTCGATGAACAGCAGCACGTCCTGGTTCTGCTCATCGCGGAAGTACTCCGCCATCGTCAGAGCCGAGAGCGCCACACGCATACGGGTGCCGGGCGGCTCGTCCATCTGACCGAACACCAGCGCTGTGTCCTTGAGCACGTTGGCATCCGCTAGCTCGACCCACAGGTCGTTGCCCTCACGTGTGCGCTCGCCGACGCCGGCGAACACCGAGGTGCCGCCGAAGTTACGGGCGATGCGGTTGATCATCTCCTGGATGAGCACGGTCTTGCCCACGCCGGCACCACCGAAGAGGGCGATCTTGCCGCCACGCACGTACGGGGTGAGGAGGTCGACGACCTTGAGGCCCGTCTCGAGCATCTCGGTGCGAGGCTCCAACTCGGCGAACGGCGGCGGCTTGCGGTGGATCGACCAGTGGTCGAAGTCCTTGCCATAGCCCGGTTCGTCGAGGCAGGCACCGAGCGCGTTGAAGACGTGGCCCTTGACGCCGTCACCCACGGGCACCGAGATCGACGACCCGGTGTCGGTGACCTCGACCCCGCGTACCAGCCCATCGGTGGGCTGCATCGAGATGGTGCGCACCAGGTTGTCGCCGAGGTGCTGGGCGACCTCGAGGGTCAGCGTCTTGGCCATCTCCGGGTACGAGATCTCGGCGTGCAACGCGTTGAACAGTTCCGGCACGGAACCGCGTGGGAACTCCACGTCGACGACCGGTCCGGTAATGCGGACCACGCGACCTGCGGTCTTGGAATCTTCTGCGGTGGCAGTCATTTTCTCTTCGCTTTCCTACGGGCGTTTTGATGGCTATTTGGCGTCGGCGAGGGCATTGGCGCCGCCGACGATCTCGCTGATTTCCTGGGTGATCTGGGCCTGACGCTCGCGGTTGGCCTCGAGCGTGAGCGCCTTGATCAGATCGTCGGCGTTGTCACTTGCAGACTTCATCGCCCTACGGCGCGAAGCGGACTCCGACGCCGCTGCTTCGAGCAGCGCCGAGTAGACGCGCGTCGCGATGTAGCGGGGCAACAGCGCGTCGAAGAGCGTTTCCGGATCCGGTTCGAAGGAGAAAAGGGTCTGCGGACCCTCGTCCGGCTCACCGACGTACTCCACCACCATCGGGGCGATGCGCCTGGCCTCCGCCGACTGCGACAACATCGACCGGAACTCGGTGAAGACGATGTGAAGCTCGTCGACACCGAGGACGCCGTCGTCGCCCGGGTCGTCGCCCTCGTCGTCCTGCCCCGACATGAACGCCGAAACCAGGGTGTCGGCGATCTCCTTGGCGTGCTCATAGGTGGGCCGCTCCGAGAAGCCGGTCCACGACTCGGTCACCTCGCGTTGCCGGAAACGGTAGTAGCCCAGGGCCTTGCGGCCGACGACGTAGAGCACCGGCTCCTTGCCCTCCTCGCGCATCAGCGAGAAGAGTTCCTCGGCCTGGCGCAGCACGTTGGCGTTGTAGGCGCCGCACAGACCACGATCCGAGGACACCACCAACACGCCTGCCCGTCTCGGTGAGTCACGCTCGACCAACAGCGGATGGTCCAACGCGCTTGCTCCCGCCAAGTCGGTCAGCATGTTGGTGATCTCATCCGAGAAGGGCCGAGCCGCCTCGACTCGGGCCTGCGCCTTTGCGATCCGCGAGGTCGCGATCAGCTCCTGGGCCTTGGTGATCTTCTTGATCGACCCGGCGGACCGGATGCGTCCCCGTAACTCGCGCAGTGTGGCTGCCATCTAGCTTTTCCAGACCTCTCCGGTCCTAGTTCTTCTACGTTCTTCTACTTCGTTTCTTCTATTTCTTCTTTGGCGCCGGCTTGCGGACCTTGACCGATTCCTTCTCGACATCATCGGGATCCATCGCGTCCGCCGCCGCTTCGTTGACGACCACCGAGCTACCGTCCGTGGCGGCGAAGCCCTTCTTGAAGTCGTTGACGACCCCGACGAGCTTCTCCTCGGCCTCCTCGGGCAGCTTCTTCGTCTCGCGGATGTCCTTGAGGATGTCGTCGTGGCTGGCCTTGACGTGCTCGAGGAATTCCGCTTCGAAGCGCGCAACGTCCTCCACCGGAACCGAATCGAGGTGGCCCTTGGTGCCGAGGAAGATCGCGACGACCTGATCCTCGACTGGCATCGGGCTGTACTGCGGCTGTTTGAGCAATTCGACGAGGCGGGCGCCACGCTCAAGCTGCGCCTTCGACGCGGCGTCCAGATCGGATGCGAACGCGGCAAACGACTCGAGTTCACGGTACTGCGACAGGTCCAAACGGAGACTTCCCGCGACCTCCTTCATGGCCTTGATCTGTGCGGCACCACCCACGCGGGACACCGAGACACCGACGTTGATCGCCGGTCGCACACCCTGGTTGAACAGGTCGGACTCCAGGAAGCACTGTCCGTCGGTGATCGAGATGACGTTGGTCGGGATGAAGGCCGAGATGTCGTTGGCCTTGGTCTCGATGATCGGCAGCCCGGTCATCGAACCCCCGCCCAGTTCGTCGGACAGCTTTGCGCAGCGCTCGAGGAGCCGCGAATGCAGGTAGAACACGTCACCGGGGAAGGCCTCGCGACCCGGCGGGCGGCGCAGCAGCAGCGAGATCGCACGATACGCGTCGGCCTGCTTGGAGAGATCGTCGAAGACGATCAGCACGTGCTTGCCGTCGTACATCCAGTGCTGGCCGATGGCCGAACCGGTGTAAGGCGCAAGCCACTTGAAGCCCGCGGGGTCCGATGCCGGAGCCGCGACGATCGTGGTGTACTCCATCGCGCCACCCTCTTCGAGCGAACGCTTCACGCTCGCGATGGTGGTGCCCTTCTGACCGATCGCGACGTACACACACCGCACTTGCTTGTTGGGATCGCCGGACTCCCAGTTCTCCCGTTGGTTGAGGATCGTGTCGACGCAGACCGCCGTCTTGCCGGTCTTGCGGTCGCCGATGATCAGCTGGCGCTGGCCGCGGCCGATGGGCGTCTGCGAGTCGATGGCCTTGATGCCGGTCTGCAGGGGTTCGGAGACTCCCTGGCGTTCGACCACCGATGGCGCCTGCAGCTCGAGGGCGCGTCGTTCGCTGGTGTCGATGTCGCCCTGACCGTCGATCGGCTCACCCAGTGGGTTCACCACGCGTCCCAGGAAGGCATCGCCCACGGGCACCGAGAGCACCTCACCGGTGCGCTTGACCTGCTGGCCCTGTTCGATCTTCTCGAAGTCGCCCAGGATGACCGCGCCGACGCTGTGTTCGTCGAGGTTGAGCGCGACACCCAGGACGCCGCCCGGGAAGTCGAGCAGCTCCTGCGTCATGACGGACGGAAGGCCCTCGACGTGGGCGATACCGTCGCCGGCGTCGATGACGGTGCCGATCTCTTCACGCTCGGTCTCGGCGGAAAACGAGGACACGTAGTCCTCGATGGCACCTTCGATGTCCGCAGCGGAGATTGTCAACTCTGCCATGTTCTCGTCTTCCTACCTTTGATCTCTTTGGGTGATGAGGCTTGTCAGTCCGGCAGCTGAGTCTGTGCAGCCGCCAGGCGCGATGCGATGGAGCCGTCGATCACCTCGTCACCGACGGTGATGGAGAGTCCGCCGAGGAGTTCGGGATCGACGTGGAGCTGGATGGACACCGGGTGTCCGTAAATGCGGGTCAGTACGTCGCCAAGCCGGGTGTGCTGGGCATCCGACAGATCGGAGGCCGCAACGACGAAGGCGACGACTTCTCCGCGCCGGGCAACCGCGAGCTCGGCGAGGTCGATGACGGCCTCGTCGGCACGCTCGCCGCGGAGCAGGCCGACGGTCTGTGACAGGAGCGCGGCAGCGGTCCCGCCGACACCCGAACCGTCGAGGATCTTCTCCATCACCCCGATCCGGCCCTCTGCGGGTGTGGTGTAGTCGCTCAGCAGAGCGGTCAACTTGGGCTCCGCGTCAAGGACACGACCGAATCGGAACAGTTGGTCCTCGACCTCGTCGACTTCACCACTGACCTCTGCGCGCTTCAGAAGCGACAGCCGCGCGGCATGCTCTACCCCGTCGACCAGATTCGACTCGGTCGACCAGCGCTGGGAGACGGCGGTCCGCAGGATCTCCATCGCCGCGGCGCCGATCTTGCCGGACAGCAGACTGTCGGCCATCCGGACCTTGGCCGCCGAATCATCCGACGGCTCGGCCAGATGCTTCGCCAGCGAATTCTCCGAGACCAGGAGTCGTGCCACCGAGGACAACTCGTCGGCAAGCGTCGTGAGCCCGTCCGCGTCGAGACCACCGGCGACGTCGTCGAAACGGGACACGACGGTGGCCAGCGCATCACGGCTGGCGGCTCTAAGCCGTGCCGTGGCTCCGGTCTCGATGACCGCCGTCGAGGGGGCCATCTGGTCGAGTTCGTCGAGGAGTCGGTCGACGGTCGACGACTGCGCGGCGGGGTCGGACACGTGGGCACGGACCAGATCGGCCGCCTTCTGCACGGCCTCGTCGCCGAGACCGACGCGCAGCTGGCGGATCATCTGCTGGCGCATGAGCTGAACCTGCTGTGCGCCTTGAGCCTTGACCCGCTCGGCTTCTGTACCGGCCTGTTCGGTCAGCGCGGCGGCGATCCGTTCCGAGTCCTGCCTGGCCTCGTCGGTGACCTTGCCGGCCTCGGTTTCGGCGTCGGCGACCGCCTTCGCATGCATCGCGTCCGCATCGGCGAGTTTCTGCGCAGCCTCCGCACTTTCGGCAAGCGCAGCACGGATCGCGTCCTGCTGCTTCTTCATCAAGTTACGGACGGGCGGCACCACCCACTTCCAGATGATGAAGACGATGATCGCAAAGCCGACCAGGTTTCCGATGAAGATGTCCATCTAGTTCTTCCGTCCGGAGTTGGCATCGACGCCGAGGATCCGACTCGCGAGCGTGGCCGCAAGTCCGTCGACCGACGACTCGAGTTCTGATCGCGTCGTCGAACCCTGCCGGGAGAGTTCTTCATCCGCAGCCCCGACGGTGTCGGCCACTTCACTGCTGGCCTCGGCCCGCTTCTCGTCGATGACCTCGCGGCCGGCGGCGCGTGCCTTGTCGCGGATCGACGACGCCTCGGTGCGCGCACCGGCCATCGCCTCCTCGTAGTCGGCCTGCGCTGCGGCGACCTGCTCGGCGGACTTCTTGCTGTCCGCCGAAGTCTTGGCCAGCATCGCCTCCCGCTCGGCGAGCACCTTGCTGACGGGCGGCACGACCCATTTCGTGATCACAGCAAGCACGATCAGGAAGATGAGCAGTATCGCGAAGAAGGTGCCATTGGGGATGAGAAAGATTTCCTTCTCACCACCGTCTTCCGCCGCCAGCGTGGCGGAAGCAAGGATCGTTGCGGTCAGTTCACCCATGCGCTCTGATGACTAGCCCGCGTAGACCGGCGTGGCGAAGACGAACAACGCCATGAAGGCCAGGTTGATGAAGTACGCCGCCTCGACGAGGCCGACGGTGATGAAGAACGGGGTGAACAGGCGGCCCTGCGCCTCGGGTTGCCGGGCGATGCCGGAGATCAGCGCGTTACCGGCGATACCGTCACCGATACCGGCACCGATCGCACCGCCACCCATGATCAGACCGCCGCCGATCAGCGCGCCCGCCGTGATGAGGGCGTTTGCATCCATTCCTTTTTCCTCCTTGTGATCTGGTGGCGTCGCCACCAGGACTTTTTGGCCTAACGGGTCGTGCTGCCTTCTAGTGGAGCTCGTCTTCGTGGTCCAGTTCCATCGACTGGCTGAAGTACAGGATCGTCAACAACGAGAAGATGAAGGCCTGGATGAGACCCACGAAGAGGTCGAATGTCTTCCAGATCGCGTTGGGCGCCCACATGTAATACGGCCCCAGCAGCGCGATGAGGCCGACGAGGATACCGCCGGCGAAGATGTTGCCGAAGAGTCGAAGCGCTAGCGAAATCGGCTTGGCGATCTCCTCGACGATGTTGATCGGTGCGAGGAAGGCGACGTGGCCCTTCACGACCTTGATCGGATGTCCGATGATGCCGCGTCGCCATACCCCCGCCGCGTGGTAGCAGAAGAAGACGAAGAGCGCGAGGGCGAGCACGTAGTTGATGTCGGCGGCCGCAGGCTTCAGCACTTCTCCGGCAGGCCCACCTTCGACGCCGTACTGCCACGGAAAGACCGACAGCCAGTTCGACGTCAGGATGAAGACGAAGATCGTGACGGAGAGCGGCAGCACGAACGGCGCGATCTTCATGCCGATGGCGCCCTCGATCTGCTGGCGCATCTGAATGGTCACGGCCTCGAAGAACAGTTGCACCCCGCCGGGCACTCCCGTCGACGTCACCTTCGCGCGCAGGAAGAATGCCAGCCCGATCACTATCAGCGCAGCGATGGACGTCGAGATGATGGTGTCCCCGTTGAACGTCATCCCGAAGAAATGCCACACGGGGTCGTGTTCTCCGACGTGAATTGCCGCCTCGGCGAGAACAGTCTCATTCATTGCTGTCAGCTCTATCCTTCGATTCCGTTTCCAAGACGTCCAGACCGTTGGTGCGGATCTTCCTCAGCACGGGAATGCTGGTGCTGATCACCAGCACCGCCTGGAAGATCGCCAACCCGAACAGGACACCGAGGCCGCCGTTTGTCTTGAACACGAAGGCGATGGTCAGTGCGATGACCGTGATCGCCAACAATCGCGTCATCGAGTTGAGCGCCATCTTCTTCTTCAAGGGATGGTCCTGTGCGGTGATCGACTCGACGGCGCGGCGGACGAGCAACGCGTTGAGCAATCCCAGCCCGAGTCCCACACCGAACAAGACACCGAACATGACCGTGCCCGTGTAGTAGGACGCAACGACGGCAAGGGCCGTCAGCGCCAGGCAGACGATCAGGAGGCGCAGCGGCCTGAAGGCTACGGATGGGAACACCAACGGCGCGTCTTGCGCTGGCGTCGTCACTGACTCACCCCAATCCCGCTTTCACGAGAACAAATCCTCACTGATTCGGTGCGTGCCCAAGGAGCGTATAGGAGGGCGTCGATCGCGTTGGAATCACCCAAGGGGTAGCTCCCTTTGTCGGTCGTGTTTCGGCGCCGATCGGCTGTGTGAACCGATGGGCCGGGGCCGGCAACCCGCGAGGTTTTTCGGGTTCTGCCAGCACCGTACCACATGGTAGACGGCCCAAAACTAGACCTACTACTTTTCGTCGTACAACTCCGTGGACACGTCATCACCGTCCCGCAACAGCGGAATCAGCGTGATGACGACCGCCACCAGAATCGCCCCCAGCATGACCCCACCCGTGTAGCGGGGGTCGAAGAAGATCGTGCTCGCGGCACCCAGGGCGACGATGCCGACCCACAGATAGATCAGCAGGACCACACGCCGGTGCGAGTGACCGATCTGCAGCAGTCGATGGTGCAGGTGCATCTTGTCGGGGCTGAACGGACTGCGCCCCGCCCGGGTGCGGCGGACGATCGCCAGCAGCATGTCGAGGGCAGGCACGAACATCACCGCCACGACCAGAAGGAATGGCGACAGTAGCGCGAAGACGTCGCGTGCGCCGTATGCGTTCTGTGAGATCGGCCCCGCTGCCGTCGTCGACGCCGCGGCGAGCATGAGACCGATGAGCATCGACCCGGAATCGCCCATGAAGATGCGCGCGCGGTGGAAGTTGTGTGGGAGGAATCCCAGGCAGGCACCAGCGAGCACCACCGAGATCACCGCCGGCGGGTAGAACAGCACGTCGCCGCCGTGGTCACGCAGCAGGCCGATGGAGAAGATGCAGATGGCGGCGGCGGTGATCAGTCCGAGGCCTGCGGCCAGTCCGTCGAGACCGTCGACGAAGTTCATGGCGTTGACGATCGACACGGTGAGCGCCAACGTCAGCAGGATGGACGTGACCTGGTCGAGCACGATGGTGCCCACGCCGCCGATGGGTATGTAGAGCACGCTCCAGGCCACTCCCATCGTGACCAGAACGCTCGCAGCGGTGATCTGTCCGGCGAACTTGGTGAGCGCGTCGAGCCCCCACCGGTCGTCGATGAGGCCGATCGCCATGATCAGACCGCCGGCGACGACGACGGCGGGCATCCCGGATGAGTACTCGAAACCACGTGTCAATGCGGGCAACTGGGACGCCAGCAGAACGGCGGCAAGAACGCCGATGTACATGGCCAGACCACCCATCCGCGGGGTGGGCTGCAGGTGGACGTCCCGTTCGCGCGGGTAGGCCACTGCACCCCATCGCGTCGCGAGGACGCGCACCCAACCGGTGGCGAAGTAGGTGATGATCGCGGCGGTCAGCCCGACGAGTGCGAGTTCGCGCAGCGGGACGCCCGCTCCGCGGTCCGAGAGGGCGAGCAGGCCGCTAGCCAGCTCGACCGAGTCGCTCACCACCTGCTGAACCGTACTGGACCGGTCTGAGACCGATCAGCCCGCAAGCGACTGGGCATCGACACCGAGCACCTCGGCGATGGCGTCCGAGCTGACGGGCCCCTGCCGCAGTACGCGTGGCGCAGCGCCGGTGAGGTCGACGATCGTCGAGGCTGCCTGCTTCGCCGCGGTGCCCGCCTCGAGATAGACCTCGACGAGGTCGCCGAGCTGGTCGCGGGCGTCGGCTGCAGTGACGGCGGCGGGCCGCCCGGAGATGTTCGCGCTCGACACGGCCAAGGGCCCGACCTCGCGCAGCAACTCGATCGCGACGGGGTGCAGCGGCATGCGCAGCATGACGGTGCCGTGTGCGTCGCCGAGATCCCACTGCAACGACGGCGCCTGGCGAACGACGAGGCTCAGCGCACCAGGCCAGAACGCTCGGATCAGCTCGCGGGCCGCGCCCGGCACCGAGTACACCAGACCGTCGATGGTGTGCCATGAACCCACGAGCACCGGCACGGGCATGTCGCGTCCCCGCCCCTTGGCGGCGAGCAGCGCGGCGACTGCGGCGCCGTCGAACGCATCGGCGCCGATACCGTAGACGGTGTCGGTGGGTAGCACCACGAGGCGACCGCCCTTGAGCGTGCTGATCGCCGACGCGACGCCGGTCGCGCGCTGATCGACGTCTGAGCAGTCGAACACCTGCGTCACGTCGACTCCTCGCGCAAGCGCTCGTCGGTGGTCATACGACTAGCTTCTCACTCGCCTCGAACCGCCGTGACGAACCGGGGTCGCCCGGCGAGGTCGCAGCGGGACACGACCTCGGTGAAGGCGCCGGTCCGATCGAACACGGCGACGGTCTTCGCCGAGGTCGATTCGTCGTGCTCGACGCCGATGCGCCCGCTGCCGCGTCGCAGCAGTCGGGCGGCCTGCGCCGCGATGGGTCCTATCACACTCGTGCCGTCGGGCCCACCGAATAGCGCGTGTCGGGGATCATGCTGCGCTACTTCGGGTTCCAGCTGGGCACCGTCGGGGATGTAGGGCGGGTTTGCGACGATGAGATCGACGGCGCCGTCGTACTCGGCCAACAGTCCGTGGGCGGTGACGTCGGCTTCGACGAGTCGGACCTCGGTGCCTTCGGCGTTGCGCCGCGCATAGTCGAGCGCATTCGGGGAGTCATCGACGGCGATGACGGTGGCACGCGGCCTCGCCGCGGCGAGGGCGACGGCCAGGGCGCCCGAGCCGGTACACAGGTCGACGATCAGCGGGTGAACCGGAAGGGGCTGGGCCAGGGCCCATTCCAGCAGGGATTCGGTCTCCGGCCTGGGCACGAAGACCCCTGGTCCTACGCTCAGCGTGACCGGTCCGAAGGCAGCCGTGCCGGTCAGGTGCTGAAGGGGAATCCGCTGCGCCCTCGCCCGGATCACCTCGCGGTACCGCTCGAGGAAGGCCTCATCGGGCTCGACCAGCAACAGGCTCCCGCGCTCGACGCCGGCAACGTGGGCGGCGAGGAACTCGGCATCGGCTCGAGCGCTGTCGATGCCTGCGGCCGCAAGCGTGCCCGCGGCGTCGTCGATGACCCGGCGGAGCCGGATCATGCCTTCTGCAGCCTCGCCTGCTTGTCGGCCGCGGCCAGCGCGTCGAACAGGGGGTCGAGGTCGCCGTCGAGCACCTGGTCGAGATTGTGTGCCTTGAAGTTGATGCGGTGGTCGGCGATCCGGTTCTCCGGGAAGTTGTAGGTCCGGATCCGCTCACTGCGGTCGACGGTCCGGATCTGGCTGGCCCGGTCCGCGGACGCATCGGCCTGCGCCTGCTCCTCGGCCAGCGCCTGCAGTCGCGCGGCGAGCACCAGCATCGCGCGGGCCTTGTTCTGCAGCTGGGACCGCTCGTTCTGACAGGTCACGACGATGCCGCTGGGCAGATGGGTGATCCGGACCGCCGAGTCGGTGGTGTTCACACCCTGACCGCCCTTGCCCGATGAGCGGTAGACGTCGATCCGCAGGTCGGATTCGTCGATCTCGACCTGTTCGACCTCTTCGGGCTGCGGATACACGAGTATGCCCGCGGCCGACGTGTGCACCCTGCCCTGGGATTCGGTGACCGGCACCCGCTGCACGCGGTGCACACCGCCTTCGAACTTCAGCCGTGACCACACACCGTCGGCCGAGTCGCCCTTGCTGGCGATCGTGATCGTCGCATCCTTGTAGCCGCCGAGATCGGAGGTGGTCTCGTCCAGAACCGTCACGGTCCAGCCGTGTCGCTCGGCGTAGCGAATGTACATCCGGGCCAGGTCCGCGGCGAAGAGCGCCGATTCCTCGCCGCCCTCGCCGGACTTCACCTCGAGCACGACGTCGTCGGCGTCGTGCGGATCGCGGGGCGCCAGTAGGTCGGCGAGCTGTGTGCTCAGCGCATCGACGCTGGCCTCGAGGTCGGGCACCTCCGCGGCGAACGAATCGTCGTCGGCAGCCAACTCGTGTGCGGCCTCGAGGTCGCCGCGCGCGGCCTCGAGCTTGCGGTAGGTCGCGACGATGGGCGCGAGCTGCGCGAATCGACGTCCCACACGGCGGGCCGCGCCCGCGTCGGCATGCAGGGCGGGGTCGGAGAGCTGACGCTCGAGGTCGCCGTGCTCAGCCAGAAGCGCGTCGACCCTGGGTGCCTCGTCGGTCACGCCATTCTCCTTGCCTGAACCCGAACGTCACAGAACGCAAACCGGCGCCCGGTCCGCCGCTCACGATGAGCGCCCGCGAGGGGCGACTGATCGGGCGGCGGGACGGGCGCCGGAGATGCAGCTACTTGTCGGCTTCGGCCTTGCCGGTTTCGGTGTTGCGCTTGCCGTAGCGCTTCTCGAAGCGGGCCACGCGGCCGCCGCTGTCGAGGATCTTCTGCTTGCCGGTGTAGAAGGGGTGGCACTGGGAGCAGACCTCGACCACGATGTGGCCGCTCTCCTTGGTGCTGCGCGTCTGGAAGCTGTTTCCACAGCCACAGACCACGGTGGTCTCTACGTAGTTGGGGTGAATACCCGATTTCATTTTCTGGTCCTCTGCAATCGTTGGCCGCCGGGTCGCCTGAGTCTCTGACCTTGGGTCATCAGACGTGAACCGGAACCGAGGGGGCGACGACCCATTATGCCAGGTCAGCCGTCAGACTCCTAAACGTCGGTAGAGCGGCTGCTATTCCTACCGGGCCAGCGTGCGCGCACTCACCGATCCTTACCGATGACGGCTCGTTCCCCGAGTACCGAGAAGGCGGTGCCGTCGCGCTTCCAGAGCAGCCGGCCCTTCGGCTCGGTACCGAGCGCGACCAGTTCGCGCTTGAGGATCTTGTTGGTCGCCGTGCTGGGCAGGTCGTCGGCCAGCCAGACCAGCCTCGGCCATGCCTTCGGCGACAGGTCGCGCTGATCGGCGAGGAACACGCTGAACTCATCCGGACGGAGTTCGGCCCCGTCGCGCAGCACGATGGCGGCCATGACCTGGTCTCCGACGTACTCGTCGGGGACGGGATACACCGCAACCCGACTGATTACCTCCAGCCGGGTGAGGATCCGCTCGATGGGTGCCGCGGTGAGGTTCTCGCCGTCGACCCGCATCCAGTCGGCAGTACGGCCCGCGAGGTAGATCCAGCCGTCCGCGTCGCGATAGGCCAGATCCCCCGACCAGTACATGCCGTGCCGCAGGCGCTGATCGGTGGCGCCGGGGTCGTTGTAGTAGCCGCGGAACAGCCCACTGCCCGACGTGTTGACCAACTCCCCGGTCGCCGCGTCGGCATTGACCAGCGCGCCCGTCTCGTCGAACACCGCGACCTCGCACTCCTGGACGGTCTGCGCGTCATAGATCGCCACGCCGGGAAATCCCTGGCCGATGGAGCCGGGTGGACAGCCGTCTGGGCGGGTGACGATGACGGCGGTCTCCGTGGAGCCGAAGCCGTCCCAGACCTCGCAGCCGAACCTTCGGCCGAACTCGTCGATGTCGCGGTCTGCGGCTTCGTTGCCGAATGCGATCCGCAGTGGGTTGTCGGCATCGTCGGGCTGCTCGGGCGTCGCAAGGACATAGGCCAGCGGTTTGCCCACGTAGTTCATGTAGGTGACGCCGTAGCGGCGAAGGTCGGCCACGAACCGGGACGCCGAGAACGAGGCGGGCACCATCCCGGCGCCGGCGCCGAGCGCAACGCTCCACCCCGCGTAGACCCCGTTGGAGTGGAACAGCGGCATGGCGAGGTAGCAGACGTCGCTGGGGCCCAGGCCATACCGCTCGACGAGGGCGGTGCCCGAGAACAGCACGATCGAGTGGGGAACCTCGACCGCCTTCGGGTCTCCGCTGGTCCCCGACGTGAAGATCATCATGAACGTGTCGTCGGGAACGACCTCGCGGGCCGGCACCAGATCCGGCGCGTTCCGGAGCATGCCGGCCCATTCGTTGGTGGACACGTCGATCACCCGCACGCCAGGGAGTTCCAGGTCGTCGAGCAGGTATCGGTGCTCGGCATCGGTCAGCAGGATCTGACAGTCCACGCGCAGGATGTCGCGGACCAGTCCGTCACCACGACGGGTGGTGTTGACCCCGCACAACACGTAGCCGCCGAGGCCGGCCGCCGCCAGGGCGGTCAGCATGTCTGGAGTGTTGTCGAGCAGGACACCGACGTGCAGGGGACGCGCGTGATCGGCGACGGCGATGAGCGCCGCAGCCGCAGCCGAGGCCTCGGCGACGTGTTCACGCCACGTCCACGATCGGTCTCCGTACTTGATCGCGACCGTGTCCTCATAGGCGCGTTCGCGGAGCAAGTTCTGCAAGGTGTCCGCCATCGTTGGCCACTCCTGATCGCTAGTGAACAAATACTAGAAAGTGTCTACCATCCCCGGGCGCAGACGGTACCGTCGCGCCATTGGCAGAATGCCTCCGTGCGAGCCTTCACCGCTGCCGAATGAACAGGAGCAGCCCTTGACGAGCACCACCGGAACAGCACGGAGCGTCCGCGATCGGCTGATCGACGCTGCCGAGGTAATGCTGCGCGCCAAGGGCATCCGTGCCACGACCGTCTCAGAGGTCGCCGAGGTGGCAGGTGTCTCGCGGGGGTGGCTGTACCGACACTTCCCCGACAAGGTCACCCTGCTTGGCGCGGCCATCGTCCGACTCAACGATGCTTACTGGTCCGAATCGCACGCCATGCTGGAACATCTCGAGGGTCTCGATCAACAGATCGCAGCCGCCATCGGACACGGCCGCACTGCGTACGACGATCCGGGCACCCTGCTCATGACGCTGCGGGTCGACGAGCCCGAGGAGTTCGCGGCGTGCGCGGGCGCGGGCGTCCACGGGCTCGTCCCCGACCTCGCCGAGTTCTGGAAGCGCTATCTGGTGACCGCGCGCGACGCCGACGTGATCCATCCCGACATCGACGTCGACGAGGCATCGGAGTGGGTCGCCAGGGTGATCCTGTCGCTGACGACCGTGCCCGGCGAGCGCCTCGACGCCGGGGATCCCGCGGACGTACTGACTCATGTCCGTCGATACGTCATGCCCGGGTTGCGGGCGGATCCGGCGCTGGCCTGACCGCCGCCTGTGCCACCCACACCGCGTGACACTGGCGTCACGCTCACGCCCGAGCGCGACACTGGCGTCACGCTGACGCGCGAGCAACCCAAAAGCCCCCGACACGCCAAGGGTCGCCGAGGGACTAGTCGTGGTCCATGTTGTTCGGCGTGGTCTTGGAGACCTGCACCAGGAACTCGTAGTTGGTCTTCGTCTTGCGCAACTGGCTCATCAGCAGGTCGATGGCCGCGTGCGGGTCGAGCCCGGACATCACACGACGCAGCTTGTGCACGACGCCGAACTCATCGGAAGAGAGCAGGAGTTCGTCCTTGCGGGTACCGGACGGGTTCACGTCCACGGCCGGGAAGACGCGACGTTCCGCGATCTTGCGGTCCAGCTTCAGTTCGGCGTTACCGGTGCCCTTGAACTCCTCGAAGATGACCGTGTCGCCGGTGGACCCGGTTTCGACCATCGCCGTGGCGATGATGGTCAACGAACCACCGAACTCGATGTTGCGCGCGGCGCCGAGGAAGCGCTTGGGCGGGTAGAGCGCAGTGGAGTCCACACCACCGGACAGGATCCGACCGGATGCCGGCGACGCGTTGTTGTACGCGCGTCCAAGGCGAGTTATCGAGTCGAGCAGCACGACGACGTCCTTGCCTTGCTCGACAAGTCGCTTGGCGCGCTCGATCGCCAACTCGGCGGCCTGGGTGTGGTCCGACGGCGGCCGGTCGAACGTCGAGGCGATGACCTCGCCCTTCACCGAGCGCTGCATGTCGGTGACCTCTTCGGGCCGCTCGTCTACCAGCACGACCATCAGGTGGCACTCGGGGTTGTTGACGGTGATCGCGTTCGCGATGTCCTGCAGGATCGTCGTCTTACCCGCCTTGGGCGGCGACACGATCAGCGCGCGCTGACCCTTGCCGATCGGCATGATCAGGTCGATGACACGTGTCGTCAGCCGGTCGGGCGTGGTCTCGAGGCGTAGCCGCTGATTCGGGTACAGCGGCGTCAGCTTGTTGAAGTCGGGACGATTCTTGGCGTCCTCGACCGGGCCACCGTTGACGGTGTCCAGCCGGACGAGTGGGTTGAACTTCTGGCGCGGATTGTTGCCACCGCCCCCGCCACCGCCTTCACCCTCGCGGGGCACTCGCACGGCACCGGTGACGGCGTCACCGCGGCGTAGACCGTTCTTGCGGACCATGTTCATCGACACATAGACGTCGTTCGGCCCGGCCAGGTAACCGGAGGTACGGACGAACGCGTAGTTGTCGAGAACGTCGAGGATGCCGGCGACCGGTTGCACGACGTCGTCGTCGCGAAGCTCGGTGTCCTGATTGTTGCCACCCTCACCGCCCGTGCGATCACCGCGGCGCCTGCGGTCACGGAACCTGCGACCACGCCGGCCCTGCCGGCCTTCACCGTCGTCGTCGTTGTCACGGTTGTTGTCCCGGTTGCCGCCGCTGTTGTCACGGTTGTTGTCCCGGTTGCCGCCGCTGTTGTCACGGTTGTTGTCCCGGTTGCCGCCGCTGTTGTCACGGTTTTCCCGGTTACCGCCGCTGTTCTTGCGGCCCTGGTCGTCCTGATCGCCCTTGTTCTGCTGGCCGCGCCGCGAGTCGTTCGCGTTTCCGCCATCGCCGGACTGGCCAGGCTCGTCGCCCTTGGCCCGAGACTTCGCCTTGGCCTCGGCCTTGGGCTCGGACTTGTCTTCGGTCTTGGGCTCGGACTTGGCGTCTGCGCCGGAATCCGCCGTTGCCTCCGGTGCGCCCGACTGACGGGACGCGCCGCGGCGCTCACGCCGCGGGGGTGGAGACGTCTCGGCACCGGTGCCGGCGGCCTGATCTGCATCCTGGCTGGAGGCCTGTTCGGCGGGCGCGGGAGACTGCTCGCCGCCACGGCCGTTCGATTCACCGCGGTGTTCGCGGATCGCAGAGATCAACTCACTCTTTCGCATCCCCGACGAACCTTTGACGCCAAGCTCGTTGGCCAGCGCACGCAGGTCCGGAAGGACCATGGACGTCAGCGAGGCAGAACGATCCCCGGCGGCCTTCGGCGCGGAATCCCCGGCCGGGGCCGCCGAGGTGGCGCCTTCGGACTCGGTGGGTTCCGACGTCGCGGCCTTGGCGGGCTCGACAGAGGGTGAAGCCACGGTGTCGGGCATGTCGCTGCCCTCA
Source organism: uncultured Actinomycetota bacterium (assembly GCA_963798245.1). Lineage (GTDB taxonomy): Bacteria > Actinomycetota > Actinomycetes > Mycobacteriales > Mycobacteriaceae > Mycobacterium. The sequence goes on along the minus strand of CAWCSO010000013.1, from coordinate 337,016 downwards.
GCCGTGATGAGGTCCGTATCGGTCACGGATTTCCTTTCCTTCCCTCGCCGATTGTCTTAGCGAGGGTTCTTCGCATCCAGCCGAACCGCTGGATGCCGAGGTTCCACCGTTGCCTGTGCAACAGTGATCGCCTGGATTCGTCCGATGACGAATCGTCAGTACGCGGGTTGAACACCAAAGAGAAGAGTTAACGTCCTAGTGTTGGCGCAGGCACAGACGCTGCGTTTGCCGGACGAAACCGAGAATAACCCGCATTCGTGCCGGAAGCAAGAATTGCCTTTGAGTCGTGTGTGGCGCCTGTCAACTCGAAGGGTGGCCGACATCATCGGGGAATCGACGCCCCGGACGTCCACCGGACTCCGCGTCCGACGGACATCTCCTGGATGGCGAATCCGTTCGCGGCGCCGTACTCGAGGGCTTCGGCAGGCAGTCCCGATTGGGTGCTGAGGGCCAAAACCGCAGGTCCAGCTCCTGACAGCACGGCCGCCACACCGCAGCGCCGCAGGATCGCGATGCATTCCGCCGAGGCGGGCATCGCCGGCGCACGTTGCGCCTGATGCAGCCGATCAGCGGTGGCCTCCATCAGCAGGTCCGGACGCTCGGTCAAGGCCAGCACGAGCAGTGCGGCGCGGCTGACGTTGAAGCGTGCGTCGACGTGGCTGACGACGTCAGGGAGCAGGACGCGCGTCTCGGCAGTACTGGAACGCACGTTCGGGACCGCGGCGTGCAACCGGATGTCGGGATGCAGCCGCAGTGACGCCCCCGCATAGCGCGGCGGCGAACCGTCGTCGTGTGTCCACGACACCACCGCACCGCCAAGAACGGCAGCGGACGCATTGTCCGGGTGCCCTTCGAACTCGGACGACAGTTGGACTAGTTCGGCCTCGGAAAGCTCGCGCGAATCAGATTGCGCAATAAGGCCATTCGCCGCGGCTAGGCCGCCGACAACGGCCGCCGCAGACGACCCGAGCCCGCGCGAGTGTGGAATGTCATTGCGGCAGCGCACGTTCAGCCCGCCTACCGCCACTCCCCCGGCCTGCAGGCCATGCTCGATTGCCCGGACCACCAGGTGCGAGGAATCCAATGGGACCTGACCTGCGCCTTCACCCTCGACGTCGACCGCCAGCCCGGAATCGGTTGTCTCTATCTCGATCTCGTCGTAGAGGCTCAGGGCGAGCCCGATGCTGTCGAAGCCCGGTCCGAGATTTGCGCTCGACGCCGCGACGACGGCGGTCGCCGTGAGACCAGCAGGCAGGAGCTGCGTCACCGGCTCTTCCGATCCTCGCGTTCGCCCGAATCCACCCGGTCAGACCAGTCCGAGCTTGGCGACCACGGCGACGGGATCCACGGGCACCGGCGTGACGGTCGGCATGCCTTTGAGCGCAGTGTCCGGATCCTTGAGTCCGTTGCCCGTGACGGTGCACACCACCGTCGAGCCGGCTGCCACCCAGCCGTCCTCGACCGACTTCAACAGTCCGGCGATGCTGGCCGCGGAAGCGGGCTCCACGAACACGCCCTCGGTACGGGCGACCAGGTGATACGCAGCCAGGATCTCTTCGTCGGTGGCTGCGAGGAACCGACCCTTCGACTGTTGCTGAGCCTCGACCGCCGAACTCCACGAGGCGGGCGACCCGATGCGGATGGCCGTCGCGATCGTCTCGGGGTGTTTGACGGGCTCGCCGCTGACGAGCGGCGCGGCGCCCGCGGCCTGCGTGCCGAGCATGCGGGGAAGCTTCTCGGTCAGCCCGTCGCGGTGGTACTCCGAGTAGCCCCTCCAGTAGGCGGTGATGTTCCCGGCGTTGCCGACCGGCAGCGCATGCACGTCGGGGGCGGTCCCCAATACGTCGACGATCTCGAAGGCGGCAGTCTTCTGACCCTCGATTCGCACCGGGTTGACGGAGTTGACCAGCGCGATCGTCGGGAAGTCCGCGGTCATCTTCCGTGCGAGTTCGAGGCAGTCGTCGAAGTTTCCGTCAATCTGGATGATCTTCGCGCCGTGCATGACGGCCTGGGCGAGCTTGCCCATCGCGATCTTGCCCTGCGGTATCAGCACGGCACACGTGATCCCCGCCCGGGCGGCGTAGGCCGCCGCCGACGCGGACGTGTTCCCGGTGGACGCGCAGAGCACGGCACGTTGACCGCGCGCGAGAGCGTCCGTCACGGCCATCGTCATGCCGCGGTCCTTGAACGAGCCAGTGGGATTGAGCCCCTCGACCTTCAAATGCACTGTGCAGTTGGTTAATTCGGATAGCCGCGTCGCGTGGATGAGCGGCGTGCCGCCCTCAAGAAGGGTGATCGGCGTCCAGTGGTCCTCAACCGGCAGGCGGTCACGGTAGGCGGCGATCAAGCCGGGCCACGGTTGGTGGACAGCCGTGCGGGTGGCGCTCATTCGGTGGTTCCTTCCAGGCGCAGCACACTGTTGATCGTCTGCACCACGTCGAGGTCGGCCAAGGCCGCCACGGTCTCCGACAACGCGGAGTCGGTGGCGCGGTGGGTGACGACGACGATTCGGGCGCCGCAGCGCTGCCCGCCCTCGTCGACCATGCCCTCCTGTCGCACCTCGGCGATGCTCACCTCGCGCTTGCCGAATTCGGCTGCAACCGAGGACAACACACCGGGCCGGTCGGCGACGTTCATGCTCACGTAGTAGCGGGTGGGGATGAATCCGATGGGCGAGATCGGCAGCTTGGCGTACTTCGATTCGCGCGGCCCGACCCCGCCCTGCACGCGGTTGCGGGCAGCCATGACCAGATCCCCCATCACGGCGGACGCGGTGGGCGCCCCGCCCGCACCCTGTCCGTAGAACATCAGGCGACCCGCGGCCTCGGCCTCCACCACCACCGCGTTGAAGGCGCCGTTGACCGATGCCAGGGGATGCTCCAGCGGTACGAGCGCGGGATACACGCGAGCCGAGATACGCTGCTGGCCATCATCGTTGATGAGCCGTTCGCAGATGGCGAGCAGCTTGATGTTGCAGCCGAGCGCCTTGGCCGATTCGAAGTCCTCCGCGGTGACCTTCGTGATCCCCTCGCGGTACACGTCGTCGGCAGTGACGCGGGTGTGGAACGCGATGGAAGCAAGGATGGCGGCTTTGGCTGCGGCGTCGTAGCCCTCGACATCGGCGGTCGGATCGGCTTCGGCGTAGCCGAGCGCTCCGGCATCGGCCAGCGCGTCGGCGTAGTCGGCACCGGTGTCGTTCATCGCCGACAGGATGTAGTTCGTGGTGCCGTTGACGATGCCGGCCACACGCAGGACGGTGTCGCCGGCGAGTGACTGAGTCAGGGGTCGAATCACCGGGATCGCACCGGCCACAGCTGCCTCGAAGTACAGGTCGACCCGCGCATTCTCGGCGGCCTGGGCCAGTTCACCGGTCGACTGCGCCATCAGCGCCTTGTTCGCGGTGACGACGGACTTGCCCCGCTCGAGGGCAGTCAGGATCGCCTTGCGGGCAGGCTCGACGGGACCCATGAGTTCCACCACGATGTCGACGTCCTCGCGCGACACCAGCGCGTCGACGTCGGTGGTCAACAGGTCGATCGGCACCCCGCGGTCGGCGGCCACCCGGCGCACGCCGATGCCTCGCAGCTCGAGCGGGGCTCCGATGCGGGCGGCGAGGTCGGTGGCGCTGTCCTCGATGATCCGCACCACCTCACTACCGACGTTGCCGAGTCCGAGGACGGCTACGCCGACGGGCTTGTCAGGTTCACTCATGAATCGTTACCTCCAGGCTGAGCAGGTCGTCGGTGGTCTCGCGCCGCAGAACGAGTCGTGGAACCCCGTCCTTCACGGCAACCACCGCGGGTCGTCCGAGCAGGTTGTATCGGCTCGACATCGAATAGCAGTAAGCACCCGTGGCGGCGACGCCGATCAGGTCGCCGGGCGCCATGTCGTCGGACACCCATGTGTCACGGACCACGATGTCTCCACTCTCGCAGTGCTTTCCGACGATTCGGGCCAATGTCGCCGGCGCCTCGCTGGTGCGTGATACCAGCCGTGCGTCGTACTCGGCGTCGTACAGCGCCGTGCGGATGTTGTCGCTCATACCGCCGTCGACGCTGACGTAGCGCCGGTGCGCGGTGGGGCTGATGGCAACGTCCTTGACGGTGCCCACCTCGTAGAGCGTGACGGTACCGGGGCCCGCGATGGCGCGGCCGGGTTCCACGACGAGCCTCGGCGTCGGCAGGCCGACGGCCGCGGATTCGTGGCGGACGATGGCGCCCAGCTTGTCGGCAAGCTCGTACATCGGCGGCGGGTCGTCCTGTGGCACATAGGAGATGCCGAGCCCTCCGCCGAGGTCGACGGTGGAGATCTGCGCGGTCTTGTCGACACCGAACTCGGCCACCACGTCGCGCAGCAGTCCGATCACGCGGTGGGCGGCGAGTTCGAACCCGTCGACGTCGAAGATCTGCGACCCGATGTGGCTGTGCAGCCCGACGAGACGGAGGTGGTCGGTGGCGAACACCCTGCGGATGGCATCCATCGCTGCTCCGCTGGCCAGCGAGAGTCCGAACTTCTGATCCTCGTGGGCGGTCGAGATGAACTCGTGGGTGTGGGCCTCGACGCCGACGGTGACGCGCACGAGCACGTCCTGGACGACTCCCGCGTCTGCGGCGATGGCGTCGAGACGGTCGATCTCTGTCATCGAGTCCAACACGACGTGGCCGACGCCGACCTTCACCGCCATGGCGAGTTCGGCGACTGACTTGTTGTTGCCGTGCAGGGCGATCCGCTCGGTCGGGAAGTCGGCGTTGAGCGCGACGGCGAGTTCGCCGCCGCTGCAGACGTCGAGTGACAACCCCTCTTCATCGATCCAGCGGGCGATCTCGGTGCACAGGAAGGCCTTGGCCGCATAGCGGACGTGGTCGCCGCCGCCGAAAGCGGCAGCGATGTCGCGGCAACGACCGCGGAAGTCTGCCTCGTCGATCACGAACAGTGGCGTCCCGTAGTCAACTGCCAACCGCCCAACCGGCACACCCGCGATGGAGACTTCACCGTCGGCACCGCGAACCGCGTTGCGCGGCCATACGTTCGGGGCGATGGCGAGCATCTCGCTCACCGACACCGGCCGCGCTGGCGCGCCGCCGTGGTGTTTGTCCTCCGCGTGACGAGGTCCAGCTGGATGGGCCATTACATGCGCTCCGGTGCACTCACGCCCAGGATCTGCAGCCCGTTGGCGATGACCTGCCGGGTTGCCGAGCACAGCGCGAGCCGGGCGGTGTGGAGGTCGCCGGGCTCCTCGTCACCCTGTGGCAGCACGCGGCAGGAGTCGTAGAACCGGTGGTAGTCGCCGGCCAGATCCTCGAGGTACCGGCATACCCGGTGTGGCTCCCGCAGCGACACCGCGGTCTGCAGCACCCGAGGGAACTCGCCGATGGTGCGCATCAGCGTGCCTTCGCGGTCGTGGTCGAGCAGATCCAGGTGCGCGACGTCGGCGGTCAGTCCTAGTTCGGCGGCGCTGCGGGCCAGCGCCGACAGCCTGGCGTGCGCGTATTGCACGTAATAGACGGGGTTCTCGCTCGACGCACTGGACCACAGCTGCAGGTCGATGTCGATGGGAGTGTCCACCGAGCTGCGGATCAGCACGTACCGGGCGGCATCCACGCCGATGGCGTCGACCAGGTCGTCGAGAGTGATGACGGTGCCGGCGCGCTTGCTCATCCGCATCGGTTGGCCGTCGCGGACGAGGTTAACCATCTGCCCGATGAGCACCTCGACGGTGTCGGGGTCGTCACCCAGTGCCGCGGCTGCCGCCTTCAGCCGCGCGATGTAGCCGTGATGGTCGGCGCCGAGCATGTAGATGCACAGGTCGAAGCCGCGCTGCCGTTTGTCGAGGAAGTAGGCCAGGTCGCCTGCGATGTACGCCGGTTGCCCGTCGCTCTTGATGACCACACGGTCCTTGTCGTCACCGAATTCGGTGGTACGCAACCACGTTGCGCCATCCTTCTCGTAGATGCTGCCGGTCTCCCGCAGCTTGGCGATTGCCTGGTCGACGCGGCCGCTGGTGTGCATCGAGTCTTCGTGCGTGTAGACGTCGAAGTCGGTGCCGAATTCGTGCAGTGATTCCTTGATGTGGGTGAACATCAGGTCGACGCCGATGGCGCGGAACGTCTCGCGCTGCTGCTCGTCGGACTGGCTCAGCGCGCCGGGGGCCGCGGCGAGCACCTGCATCGCGATGTCGCCGATGTAGGAGCCGGCATAGCCGTCCGCCGGCGTCGGCTCACCCTTGGCCGAGGCGATCAGCGAGTTGGTGAACCGGTCGATCTGGGCGCCGTGGTCGTTGAAGTAATACTCGCGGACCACCTTGGCACCCTGGGTGGCGAGCAGTCGGCCCAGCGCGTCGCCGACCGCTGCCCACCGGGTGCCTCCGATGTGAATCGGACCCGTCGGGTTGGCCGAGACGAACTCGAGGTTGACCTTCGTGCCGTCGAGGTCGGTGGAGTTGCCGAACGACGCGCCCGCGTCGATGACGTTGGTCACCACGACGCCCTGTGCCGACGCCTCGATCCGAAGGTTGACGAACCCGGGCCCGGCGACCTCCGCTGCGGCTACGCCGTCGGCGTCGGCCAAGGCGGTCGCCAGCCATCCGGCCAGCTCACGGGGATTGACGCCGACCTTCTTGGTCAGCTGCAGGGCCAGGTTGGTGGCGTAGTCGCCGTGCTCGGGGTTGCGCGGGCGCTCCACCGTCACGGTTGCCGGCAGGGCGGCGGGGTCGAGGCCGCGCTCGGCCAGAACCGCCGCGGCGGTGGTCTTCAGCAGCTCGGCCAGGTCGGCAGGGGTCACGGAGGACCATCCTATGGTCTGGGGTGGTCACGCCCCGAATCGGTTTTCGCCGGACGGCCCCGGCCGGGGGATTCTGGCACCCACCGCCATGCGTTAGGCTGTCGAGGCCCAACGGCGCAGCAGGAACTGCTTGCGCCCCCGTAGCTCAGGGGATAGAGCGTCTGCCTCCGGAGCAGAAGGCCGCAGGTTCGAATCCTGCCGGGGGCACCCTTTGACCAACTTCCCCGACATCACCGCGGGAAGCCTGTTCAACTTTGCTGGTTCATGGGCGTCGCGCAACTGCGGGTGGCGAACTGCGCCCGTTGGGACAAGACGACGTCTGCGCGACCCTCCTGGCACGTCCCAGCACACCCAGGGTGGCGTCGGCGATGGATGTCCGCTTGCGCCACGGGATGAGCGGATACCAAGGCAGCCACCCCGTGGGCGGCACTTGCGCCGAACTGGGCTGACCCCGAAAAGATACGGCCTTCCAGACCGGACCATCGAATATTGCCGAACGATTTGGTGGCGCCTTGATGAAACCTGGTGCCGCACCGACCAGCGGCGCCGGTCACCTTGTGGGCTTCGGAGTTGCAGCCCGCCGACCACGTTGCAGAAGTAACTTCAGCAAGGTTGCTGGCCCCCGTGTAGGCTGCCGCGCAAACCGGATTTGAGATTCTAGGGGGCAACAGTGATCACGAACAAACTCATCGCCACTGTGCTGGCTGCCGGAGCGGCAGGGGCGGGAATCGCACTCGCGGCACCGGCCGCGGCGGCACCCAACTGCTCCAACGTCGTCGATGCCATCAACAACGACGACTACTCGCCGACCACCAACGAGAAGTGGACGTGTGCGGTCGCGATTCAGGCCAACAAGTGGGAGACCTTCCCGGGCGACACCGTCGGCAAGTGGACCAGCTTCCCGGGCGACACCATCGGCAAGTGGACCAGCTTCCCAGGCGACACCGTCGGCAAGTGGACCAGCTTCCCAGGCGACACCGCCGACAAGTGGACCAGCTACCCGGATAAGCTCAAGGAGCAGTGGGGCGTCGGCACCGATAGCGGCGACGAGTAACTCGAACTCCTAGGTCATCCGGTGGTGATCCGTCTTCGACGGATCACCAGCCTGAGCGAAGCGGACGCGGTGAAGTCCTTTTAGCGGCTCGGGTGACGACACCTTCCGCGAACCGCGCCGCGGACCACTAGCCGATGAATCGCTGACGCCGTGCCCATCGAATGACGCACGGCAGCGCCGCATTTCTATCTTCGAACGAGCCGCGATCAGGCGAAGCGGGCGGCCAACGCCTCCAGGGTCTTGGTGATTCCGATGACGTTCTTGGCTGGTTGACCAATCAACTCGAGCATTTTCGGGGCCTTGGCGGTGGTGTAGTCGAAGGTCTCGGTGACTTGCGTGGTTCCGGGTTCGGTCTCGAGCAGTTCCCAGCGCCACCGATGCCCCAGCGGGTGCTGCCATTCGATCACGTGGTCTGCCTCGAATGCCGTCACGGTGGAGGTGATCTTGTAGGGGACGCCGTACTGCTTCATCCCGACGGTGAACTTCGCACCCTCGCTGAGCCACTCAGGCCCAGTGACCGGGGCGTCGCGAACGGTGTCGGAGCCGTCCAACTCTGGGTGGCGGTGCGGATTGGCGACCAACGCGAAGACGTCCGCGCTGGACGCGTGGACCGACACGCGTCGTGTGACCTTGCGTGCGCCGTCGTCCACGGTCGTCACTGGAGAGTCATTCATGACCAGACCCTACCCATCCGGTACGCCGTGCCGCCATTCTCGCTCGACAGAGGCCCGAAAGCGTAAGTGCCCGTGTCAGATTCGAATTCTGCCGGCGGCACCCAGTTTCCAGTTGCAGGTCAGACGCGTACCGGCAGACGGATTACGTTTCATGCCATCCCGATGTCATCCGATCCGACGATCGGAGGCCCGTGGGCACGCTGCCAGACCTCTGCCCATCGGAACGTTGGCAGTCCGATGGTTCTCGATCTCGGACTTCGTCGCGCCCGACACGTCGGAGACAGACGCCGTTCGTGCGGCGGGCCGTGGGTTCAGCGCCGACCCAGGTAGGCGCGGAGGTTGGCGATGAGCAATGCCATCGCTGCGAGCAGGAAAAGCACACCGATGGCGGCTCGCAAGCTGGTGAGGAGGAGAAACACGAGTCCGGCGATCAAGGCCAGCACACCCAGGCCGAGCAGGAAGGCGACCACCCGACGGCGCAGTACCGCTTCCACCGTCACGACGATCAGGACCGCAGAAAGGCTGAGCCGGATCAATGAAGTATTACCGAACACCAATGCGCTGCCCAGCAGCGCCAACAGCGCAGACAGCGAAACTTCGGTCCAGAAGCGCAGCAGCAGACCCGGCGGTCGTTCGGCGTCGACGTTCGGCAGCGCCCTGCGCCGCAGGTGAGCGTGCACCCCCGCGACTGGCGGCGGCTCGCGTCGTGCGCGGCTCAGATGCTCGTGTTCGATCACCAAGGCCCGGCGCGCAGCCCGAAGCTCCTCGGACGCGGCCTCGTGCTCCCGGAGCGCTCGGACCGCACCGACGGACCCGCGACGGCTACGGGCCAGCATCGGGGGCAATGCCGTCGCTGTCACGCTCAACTGCTGCAGGACGTCTTCATTCGCGGAAAGCTCCGCAGTCAGCGCCGCACGCTCCTGCTGCAGCACGCTCAGTCGGTCATCCACGGCGCGGTAGTACTCAGCTGCAGTCGCCGGTACCTTCGCCAACCCGGCCCAGGCCACGGGATCGGCCCAGGACGGACGGATCGTCCCGTCGCGCTCGTAGCGTGGTCCGGCGGGTGCGCGTTCACCGCCGAAAGGATCGTCGGTGTCCAGTCCCCACAGACCGCTGAACTCACGTACCCACGGCGTTTCCTCATCGATCAGGACCGGCGTCCAGGGCCGCGCGCTACCCGGCCCGATCACGACCCCATCGCCCCGTTTGTAGTCGATGTACGGAATGCCGACCCCGGGCGCCGTGCGGTCGCGGATAAACGGAAAGAGCGCCCCCTGCACCCGCCTCACGGCCGCGAAGAAACGTTTCAGCGCGGGCGGTTCCACGCGCACCAGGTATTCCCCGGGTAGATATGCGCCTGAATGGGATCCGGCGCCGGCGTACACGACCGGGTGGGTGTGATCGACCCACGTGATGTCCGGGTCGTCGCAGCGCCGCCGAAGGTCGTCGCCGGTTTCGTCATGCGAGGAGAACGCGACCCACCCCACGCGCAGGACATCGGATCCGTCGGGCCGGCTCGCCGGTCCCACGTCGTCGACCAGCGGAACCAGGAACACCGTGACCTGCTCCCAGTCGGCCTCGTGGTCGTTGACCCCGCCGAAACTCGACCGCCAGTCATTCATCGCGTAGAAGAACCAGTACTGCACGACGACGTAGCGGCCTTGCGAGCTGATGTGCGCGTAGTACGGGAAGTTCGTGGCCGCCGCGGAACCGCGGTAGCGGAGGTGCAGTGCGGCCGTCAATCCTCCCGGCACGGAGCCGCGCAGGATCAGGGAGAGCCGGAACAGGGAATCGATGATCCGGCCCAGCAGCCCGACCGCGGCGAAGCGCGTCGTGCTTCGGAACCGGGCGCGGTCGGGATCGCGCCGCCACCGCCGTAACTCGCCGGGGGTCAACGCGGCCGGAACGTACCGCAGTTCCAGAGTGGTGCCGACGTCGGCGCGGGCGTGGGCGCACAGCACGTCGAGGTTCAGGTCGCCATGGTCGAGCAGACGCCGGCGGTCCCCCTGCCCGGCGGCTCGACCCATCAGCGCCGCCTGCTCGACGTAGGCATCCACGGCCATGGGGAAGAACAGCTCACCTTCGGTGAAGCGGATCACCGGCTCGTAGCGACGCACCAACTCCACCGGATCGACTCCGGCAGGCATAGCCGCGACGTTTGGGGCCATGCCCGAGATCCTGACACGTGGCCGGCCCGGGTGGGGCGCGTGATGGACCTTCCGGGTTCGCGGTTCGAAACATGTCTGTTCCCAGTCGATCTGCGCGGTCGGCGCGGATCAGGGCCTTTCGGTGTCCATTTCGTGCCATAGGTCCCTTTCAGGCCACCCTCTCGTGCGATGTGATGACAGACATCGGCTGACCAAGCGGAACGCCGACGTGAGGCAGCAGATTCGGCTGCGGGGTGTGTGACCTGCGGACAGCATGACAGCCTGCGTCCGCGGTTCGTGACCGATGGCGCATCGAATAGGGAGATGGCCCATGGCCTCCACGACCGCAGCCGACATCGTCGAAAGTGTCGGGGGGGCCGACAACATCGACAGTCTCAGCCACTGCGCCACCAGGCTGCGATTCCAGCTACGCGATGCGTCCGGCGTCAAGGAATCCGATGTCGAGGCCATCTCCGGCGTGATGGGGGCGGTCCCGCAGACCGGCAATCGCTACCAGATCGTCATCGGCGGAGCGGTCCAATCCGTCTACAACGACATCATGGCGCTACCCGGGATGGCCAAGGGGAGCACCAGCGGGGACGCGGCTGCCATCAAGGCCGCCGCCCGCGAGCAGGGGCCCAGGGGTAAGTTCGCGTGGCTGGACACCTTCTTCGAGTTCCTGTCCGATTCGTTCCGGCCGATTCTGGGCGCGCTGCTGGGCGCTTCGCTGTTCATCACCTTCATGTCGCTGATGAGCACCCTGGGTGTGATCCCGAACTGGGCCGATCCGCGCACCGAACTCTCACCGTCCTGGCAGTTCATCAACCTGTGCTGGCAGTCCGTGTTCGTCTTCCTGCCGCTGATGGTCGCCTACAACGCGTCGAAGAAGCTCAACGCGGACCCGTGGGTCGGCTTCGCCATCATGGCCGTCGTCATGCTGCCAGGTTTCGCCGCGCTCAAGGACGTCTCAAGCAAGGTCGTCGTCTTCGGCTCCGAGGTCGACATCGTGCAGATTTTCGGTATGCCGCTGACGGTATTCAATTACAGCTCTCAGGTGTTCCCGCCGCTGTTGATGGCCGCGGTGCTCGGGCTGCTCTACAAGGGGCTGAAGAAACTCATCCCCGAGAACGTCCAGCTCATCTTCGTGCCGTTCCTCTCGATGCTGATCATGATCCCGCTTACGGCTTTCCTGATCGGCCCGATCGGCGTGTACGCCGGTGCGGGCCTGGCGCATGTCTTGAGTTCGATCAACGATCTCTCGCCGATGATCTTCGCCATCCTCATCCCGCTGGCCTACCCGTTCATGGTGCCGCTGGGTCTGCACTGGCCGATCAACGCCATCATGCTGCTGAACATCCAGACGCTGGGATACGACTTCATTCAGGGCCCGATGGGGGCATGGAACTTCGCATGCTTCGGCGCCACCGCCGGTGTGCTGTACCTAGCATGGCGTGAGCGTGACATCCAGATGCGGCAGACAGCGATCGGCGCACTGGCGGCCGGACTGCTCGGCGGCATCTCCGAGCCGTCCCTCTACGGTATCCATCTGCGGTTCAAACGAATATATCCGCGCATGCTGGTCGGCTGTCTGGTCGGCGGCATCATCATCGGCATCGGCGGTGGCGTCAAGACCAGTGCGTTCGTGTTCACCTCACTGCTGACCATCCCCGCGTTCTCCAACATGGGGCTGTACGCGTTCGCCGTCGGCGCCGCCTTCTTCACGGCCATGATCCTGGTGATCATCTCCGGCTACAGGACCCCGGAGCAGGCCGCCGAATTCGCGGCCGCCCAGGTGCCGGTCGCTGACTTGGAGAAGGCTCCGGCCCACGCAAGCGCGGACACCGTCATCGCCGCCGCGGAGACCGAGGCAGCCGAAGCGCACGGCGTCGTGAGCGAAGTCGCGTCGCCGTTGGACGGAACGATCGTGCCGCTGCGCGACGTCCCCGATCCGGTTTTCAGCCGGGGAACCATGGGTCCGGGTATCGCGGTGATGCCGTCCGGCGACACGGCCTACTCCCCCGGCTCCGGAACGGTGGTCGCCGCGCAGGCGACGGGTCACGCGTTCGGACTGGTTCTCGACGGCGGCATCGAGGTCCTCATCCACGTCGGCATCGACACCGTCAATCTCAAGGGCAAGGGATTCGACGTAAAGGTGAAGAAGGGCGACAAGGTCACCGTCGGCACCCCGCTGGTGACCTTCGACCGCAAGATCATCGAGGATGCGGGCTATTCGATGCTCACGCCGGTGATCGTATTGAACGGCAAGAAGTTCGGCTCGGTTGAGCCGGCGACGTCGGGCGAGGTCAAGGCCGGTGAACCAATTCTCACCGTAGCCACCAAGCCCGAGCCGGCGAACGTCTGACGCCGCGCGCAGGCCTCCGGAGACCTCCGTGGGGATTGCCTCGGCCCGTCATCGGGCCTATGTTCTGGCGCGTGTGGGTTGTCGACGGGACGAGAAGCGATGCACAGCGCTGAACGCATCACGGCTCAGGTCGCACATCACGGCGAGGGCCCGTTCTGGGATGCGCCGGGTGATCGGCTGCTATGCCTCGACGTCTTCGGGGGCACCGTGGTCGCGATCGACTCTGGCGGCAGGATTTCCCGCCATCACGTACCGAATCCCGTTGCCACGATGATCAGGCGACGGGAAGCTGGCGGGTTCGTCATCGCCACCGAGCACGGAATCGTGCTCTCAGACGATGAATTCACCGTCTTCGAGCAGATTGCCGAGGTGAGCCACGATCCGGACGTGCGGACGAACGATGGCGGCTGCGATCCATTCGGCAACCTCATCATCGGTACCATGGCCTACGACGAGCGGCACGGCGGGGGCGCCGTCCATCGCGTGACTCCCGATCGCCAGGTCACCGAAGTCCTTTCGCCGGTGTCGATCTCGAACGGAGTGCAGTGGTCGGCAGACGGCACCCGGGTCTACTACATCGACAGCCCGACGCGGGCCGTCGACGTCTTCGACGTCGACCCCGTCAGCGGCGCATGGTCGGACCGTCGAAACCACATCCACGTCGACGGCACGCCTGGCGTTCCCGACGGCATGGCGATCGACGAAGACGACGGGTTGTGGGTGGCCCTCTGGGGTGGCGGGGCCGTGAACCACTACGACCGTGCGGGCCGACTCGTCGACACGATTCCCGTGAGCGAGGTCAGCCAGGTGAGTTCGTGTGCCTTTGGCGGCCATGACCGCAGCGTCCTTTACATCACCACCTCACGTCACGGGCTCCCAGACGATCAGGAGCCCGACGCGGGGGCGGTGTTCGCGGTGCAGACGACGACGCGGGGTGCATTCCAGTCGGAGTTCGCCGGCTGATCGGTCAGCTGGCGGGGACCGTGGTGCATGTCTCAGTCCGCCGACCGACCACCCCGGCTTCGGGGGCGACATGAGGAAGCGCGCTATGAACTGGGCTGATTGATCCTCTCGCTCAACCAGCCGACACATCCACCACGATTTTGTCCCCCTCGCGTCGTGCCGCTGCACGGAAGGCATTAGCCGCCTCGACCAGTGGATGGCGTTCGGTGACGAGCCGGTCGAGGTCGATCGAGCCAGCGGCCAGCGCGATCGCGCGTGGGTAGGTGTCCTTCATCCTCCGCACCATCGCAAATGTCAGACCCTTGCGCCGGGCCGCGGCGGCCGGGAACGAAGACTTGTCCGCGGACGGTATACCGGCGAGCGCGACTCTGCCGCCAGGCCGGGCGGCCGCCAAGGCCGTCGCGATCCCGGCGTCGGTTCCGGCCAACTCGATGACGACGTCGACGCCGCGCCCTTTCGTGGCATCCAGAACCGCATCGGCGCCCTGCGCGGGTGACCACACCGCGGTCGCGCCATTCCGGAGCGCGCTCGCGCGCCGGTGGTTGAGCGGTTCGGTCACGAAGACCCGGGCCGCGCCGCTGCGGATCGCGACCTGAACAGCGAGCAGGCCGATCGGACCGGCGCCCACCACCAGAACGTCATCGCCGAGCTTCAAGTGACTGATGGCTACTGCGTGGATGGCGACACCCAGAGGTTCCAACAGTGCCCCGGCATCGTCGCTGAGCTCGTCGGGCAGGGGATGCAACAGACGGTCGGGCCACAACAGGTGCTCCCGAAGCGCGCCGTCCAACGTGCCGTGTCCGGCGAATTCGACCGTTGGACAGAGATTGTGATGCCCCAACCGGCACGTTTCGCAGGCCCCGCACGGGATGGCAGGGTCGACGGCTACGCGTCGGCCGGCGTATGGGCCGGTGAGCGCCTGTGCGGCGAACTCGTGTCCCGGTACGACCGGGTGCTCGATCCGATTTTCGCCGATGCCCCCGTCGGTGAACCAGTGCAGGTCCGAACCGCAGATACCCACCGATGTCACAGCAAGCAGCGACCAGCCCCGTGGTGCCGCACCGGGATCTGGTTCGGCGGCGACCCGCAACTCCCCGACCGCGTGCAGGCGCGCGGCGATCACCGGCCCGCCATTCGGTCAGAGGCCAGCTGCGACATGGTGATAGACGTCGTTCCAGCGCAGCTCGTGCCGAAAACTGCGTACCGTCGTCGTCGCATCGATGACGAGCAGTTCCGTATCGGTCATCGTGGCGAAGTCGTCGATCACCTCGGTACCGATGGCCGTGGTCATCACGGTGTGGTGCGGTGCACCAGCCATCAGCCATGCCTCTGCCGAAGCGGACCAGGAAGGCATCGGCTCCCACACCGCACAGGCGACCGGCAGGTTCGGCAATTCGGCAGCCGGTTCCACCACGCGAACTTCGTTGGCCACCAGTCGGAATCGACTACCCATGTCACACATACCGATGATTACCGCATCGGCGGGCGCAGCGGTGAAGCGCAATCGGACCGGGTCGTCGCGATCGCCGATCGACAGCGGGTGTACTTCCAGCGTCGGGGTTGCCGCAGCAATGCTCGGGCAGACCTCGAGCATGTGCGCACCGAGGATGCGCTCGTGGCCAGGGGTCAGGTCATAGGTGTAGTCCTCCATGAACGAGGTGCCGCCGGGTAGCCCCTCGGCCATCGCCTTCACGGTGCGCACCATCAGCGCGGTCTTCCAATCGCCCTCGCCGCCGAATCCGTATCCGTCGGCCATCAATCTCTGCACGGCCAAGCCCGGCAGTTGGCGCAAGCCGCCGAGATCTTCGAAGTTCGTGGTGAAGGCGTGAAATCCGCCATCCACCAGAAACCTTCGCAGCCCCAGTTCGATTTGGGCACCGTGGCGCAACGACGCGTGCCGGTCGCCGCCAGGCAGCAGCTCGGGATCGACCCGGTAGGTGTGCTCGTACTCGCGGACGAGTTTGTCGACATCGGCAGGCCGCACCCGTTCGACCACCGTGACCAGGTCGTTCACCCCGTAGGTGTCCACCGACACCCCGTAGTGCGCTTCGGCCTCTACCTTGTCACCTTCGGTGACCGCCACACCGCGCATGTTGTCGCCGAATCGCGCGAGCTTGAGTGTGGACAGGTCTGCGACTCCGAGCGCCGCGCGCACCCACGACCCGATTCGGATCCGGGTGCGCGAATCGCTCACATGCCCGGCGATCGTCTTGCGCGACGTGGACAGTCGTGACTGTATGTAACCGAACTCGCGGTCCCCGTGCGCGGCCTGGTTGAGGTTCATGAAGTCCATGTCGATGCTGTGCCAGGGCAACTCGACACCGAACTGGGTGTGCAGATGCAGCAGCGGCTTGCGCAGCGCCTTGAGTCCGCGGATCCACATCTTCGCCGGCGAGAACGTGTGCATCCAGGCGATCACCCCGATGCATTCGTCTGTGGTGTTCGCCTCGCTGAGCACCCGCGCGATCTGGTCGGAGTCGGTGACGACGGGAAGCCAGCGCACCTCGACCGGGATCTCGGAGCTGCCGTCCAGTGTTTCGGCGATCTGGCGCGACTGATCGGCGACCTGATCGAGGATCTCGGGCCCGTACATCGATTGGCTGCCGGTGATCAACCACACTTGGCTGGTGACGACTCTCGACGCGATCATCGTTGATTCTCCTGGAGGTCGTCGGAGTGCTGACCGGTTTGGCCATACACGTTCTGGTAGCGCTGAAACAGTGCGGTGACGGCGACAGCGTCGATGGGCGGAGTGGAACCGAGTTGGCGGCTGATATGGACGGTGCGTGCCACGTCCTCCACCATGACAGCAGCCTTGACGGCGTCGCGCGCGGTCCGGCCGATGGTGAACGGGCCGTGATTGCGCATCAACACCGCCGGGGATCTGCTGCCGCGCAACGCCTCGACGATCCCGCGACCGATGGAGTCGTCCCCGATGAGGGCAAAGGGTCCCACCGGTATGTCACCACCGAACTCGTCTGCGATCATCGTGAGCACGCACGGGATCGACTCCCCACGGGCGGCCCACGCGGTGGCGTAGGTCGAATGGGTGTGCACCACGCCTCCCACCGCTGGCATGTGCCGATACACGTAGGCATGAGCGGCGGTATCCGACGACGGAGCCAGCGCGCCGTCGACCAGGCTGCCGTTGAGGTCGCAGACCACCATGTCGTCGGCCCGCAACGAGGCGTATTCGGCCCCCGAGGGCTTGATGACCATCAGGTCGCGGTCGGGCACCCGGGCCGAGACGTTTCCCGCAGTCCAGATGACCAGCTCGTACTGGGTGAGCAAGGCGTGCAGATCGCAAACCTGTTGGCGCAGCTGCGCAACGACGCGGTCGATATCGGAGGTTATCGTCATTGCATTGCTCCAACCGGTTCGGGTGTTCCGATGCGCCGGAGCCGACGCATCATGCCATTGCCACGGCCAAACCAGTCGTAGGCCGCAACGTACTCACGGTAGAGCCGGTCATAGGCTGCGACATTGTCGTCAATTGGCATGTAGGCGTTGCAGATTCGGCTACCCATGTGTCTCGCGGCGGCTCGAACGTCGCTGTAGGCGCCAGCAGCGACTGCCGCATGAATCGCCGATCCCAGCGCGGGAGCCTGCGCGGAGGGCACGGTGGACAGCGGAAGCCCGACGACGTCGGCGTAGATCTGCATCAGGAGACGGTTCTTCAACAGGCCACCGGCGACCACCAACTCATCTACCGGAACGCCACAGCTCACGAACGTGTCCACGATCATCCGGGTGCCGAATGCGGTGGCCTCCAGTAGCGCCCGATACATGTCGACACAGGTCGTTTGTAGCGTCTGCCCGATCATCACACCAGAGAGTTCGTGGTCGACCAGCACGGATCGGTTCCCGCTGTGCCAGTCCAGTGCGACCAGGCCGTGCTGTCCCACCTGCTGGTCGGCCGCAAGCTCGGTCAGATGCTCGTGCAGCGAGAGCCCGCGGCGGCGTGCCTCGACGTGGTAGCTCTCGGGTACGCAGTTGTCGACGAACCAGCCGAAGATATCGCCTACGCCTGACTGCCCGGCCTCGTATCCCCAACTGCCCTTGGATATTCCACCATCGACCACCCCGCACATGCCG
Organism: uncultured Actinomycetota bacterium; assembly: GCA_963798245.1. GTDB lineage: Bacteria > Actinomycetota > Actinomycetes > Mycobacteriales > Mycobacteriaceae > Mycobacterium. Next base: position 318,941 of record CAWCSO010000013.1, on the reverse strand, counting down.
GGAACGTTGCGTAGCGAATCCGAGTTCATCACGTGACACGTCGACGTCCCCATGATCGCCACCAGGTGGCCCGGCTCCAGTGCGTCGGCGGCCGCGACCGTCACATGCGCATCGACATTGCCTACCGCGACGGGGATGCCCTCGGGCAGGCCGGTCCATCGGGAGGCCTGCGCGGTCAGCGAACCTGCACTCGCACCGAGCTGGCCGATGGGAGCATCCAGTTTCTCGGATACGAAGTCCTCGAATCCCGATCGAACCTCGGCGAGATACTGCCGCGACGGATAGCCGCCGTCCTGCCGAATGCCCTTGTATCCCGCGCTGCACGCGTTACGAACGTACGTTCCGCACAATTGCCATACGATCCAGTCGGCAGCCTCTACGAAGTGATCCATAGCGTGGTAGACCTCCGGATCTTCGTCGAAGATCTCCAACGCCTTCGCGAACTCCCACTCACTGGAGATCAAGCCGCCGTATCGCGGCAGCCAGGGCTCTTCCCTCTGGGCCGCCACGGTGTTGATGCGGTCGGCTTGCGGTTGGGGGGAATGATGCCGCCACAGCTTGCCGTAGGCATGCGGACGATCGCCGAACTCGCTCAGCTGGTACAGCGGCGTCCCGTCACTGCGTACCGGCACCATCGTGCAGGCGGTGAAGTCGGTACCGATTCCGATGATGTCGGCGGGGTCGACGCCGGAGTTCGCGACCGCCTCGGGGACGGCGCTGCGCAACACGCTTAGGTAGTCCTCGGGATCTTGCAGCGCCCACTGCGGCGGAATGGCGATGGCCTTGCCCGGCAACGAATCGGTGATGACACCGTGCTCGTAGACATGCTCGGCGCCGGCAAGCTGGTGCCCGTCGCTGACTCGAACCACCAGAGCCCGGCCGGATAGCGTTCCAAAATCGACTCCAACGGTGTATTTTTCGGTACTCACCGGGTCTCCTCGTGCGTCGCGGTGCTGTCTCGGATGATCAATTCGGGCGAAAGCAACGGAACACTGACGGACGAGCCGTCCAACGTCGCAATCACCAGTTCGATCGCGCGTATTCCGACGGCCTTGAAGTCTTGCCGGACCGTCGTCAACGCGGGATTCAGGTAGCCGGCTTCGGGGATGTCGTCGAATCCGACGACGCTCACGTCCTCGGGGATCCGTACCCCGTTCAGCACCAGTGCGTGCAGTACCCCGATCGCCATCTGGTCGTTGGCCACGAACACCGCCGTTGCGTCGCCTCGTCGCGCCAACTCACAGCCGATCTCATACCCGCGTGCCGGGGTCCAGTCCCCCACCAACGACTCCCGGGGCGACAGACCGGCACCACGCATCGCTTCCTCGTATCCGAGTCGGCGGCCTTTGGCCTCGGTCCAGGTCATCGGCCCCGCCACGTGGTCGACGTGGCGGTGACCAAGATCGATGAGGTGTTGGGTGGCTTGCCGAGCGCCGGCGATCTGGTCGACCCCGACGCTGAGCCCGCGTCCCGACAGGTCACCTTCGACCACGATCATCGGCAGTTCGGCATCGGCCGAACGTGCGACGGCCAGTGCTTCTTCCTGTGCTGCGATCATCACGATCGCCTCCACCGACTGCCGGGCCAGATGATCGAGAGCGTCCCGGAGAGCTTCGCGGGTCACCTCGGCCAGTGGCACCATGCTGGAGAAGTACCCGGCTGAGCGAGCGGCTTCCTCAACGGAACGCTGGATGCTCGACGGACCGTAGAGGGCGCTGTTGGTTCCAACGATTCCGATGATGCCGGAGCGCTTGGTCACCAATGCGCGGGCGGCGGTGTTCGGCCGGTAGCCGAGTTCGGAGATCGCCTGCTCCACCCGCGCCTTGGTGGCGGGGCGGATGCTCGATGATCCGTTGATCACCCGCGAGACGGTCTGGTGGCTGACACCTGCGAGTCGGGCGACGTCGGCCATGACCGGCTTGGAGGTGACGGGCGGGGTGGGCTGACTGCTCATCCTGTTTTCCTCACCACGACGCGCTGCACGAGAACGAACACCAGCAACAGGGCACCGGTGATGATGCGTGTCCAGTACGAGTCGAGGTTCGCGGCGGTGACGAACGTCTGGATCGTACCGAGCACCAGCACGCCGATCACCGATCCGAGGACGAAACCGACGCCGCCGGAAAGGAGTACACCCCCGATCACCGCAGCTGCGATGGCATCGAGTTCCAACCCGATGCCGTTGAGGCTGTAGCCGGATAGTTTCTGCACGGCGAGGAGCAGCCCGGCCAGCCCCGCACACAGTCCGCTGATCGCATACACGGACACGCGCGCCCGAGCGGCGTTGAGACCCATCAACTGCGCCGACTGGCGGTTCCCGCCGATCGCGTACACGGTGCGGCCGAACCGGGTCTGGTGCAGGACATAGGCCCCGGCTACCGCAACCAGGATCGCGACCACGACGCTCCAGCGAATGAACTTGTCCTCATAGAGATAGAGGTAGTCGAGCCCAAATCCTCGCAATGCCGGATCATCGATCGGCAGGGAATCGACACTCAGCACGTAGCACATGCCACGGGCGAAGAACATTCCCGCCAACGTCACGATGAACGGCTGGACGTCGAAGTACTCGATGACCAGGCCCATCAGCAATCCGAGCAGTGGCCCCGCCAACAGCACCACACCGACCGCCAACGGCATGGGCCAGCCTGCCCGCAGGGTGGTGGCCAAGATCACGGTGGACAGGGCGACGACCGCTCCCACACTGAGATCGATACCACCGGTGAGAATCACGAATGTCATACCGACCGCAAGAACGATCAGATAGGCGTTGTCCACCAGGAGGTTCAGAAAGACCTGCGTGGGGCTGGCGAAGTCGTAGCGGACGATGACGGCGACGAACATCGCCACGAACAGCACCAGCGACGCTAGCGGCGACAGGTAACGGCCACGCGCCCGCTGTACGAGTTCGGTGGTGACGGTGCGGGGCCGGAGGGCGGCTTGGGTACTCATCGCGTGCTCATCGCCGAAGGAGTCGGAAGGGAACCGGACGCGTGCCCGGGAATCGGACGTGACGGTTCGTCACCCGTCGGAGGGACCCTCGGAGACGTGTCCGTTGGTTGTGGGGTCCGTTGCGATGGTCGTCGCGATAGCAGCGCCCGGAACTTTGGAGCCTGCAGCAGGCACACCCCGATCACCACCAGTGCCTTGAACACGAGAGTCGTCTCGGGCGTGATGCCAGCCGTATAGACCGTGGTGGTCAAGGTCTGGATGATCAAGGCACCAAGGATTGTTCCGGTCAGACTGAATCGTCCACCTAGGAGCGAGGTTCCACCGATCACCACGGCCAGGATGGCGTCCATTTCGATCCACAGCCCGGCGTTGTTCGCATCCGCCGCGGAGATGTTCGATGCGATCATCAGGCCGGCGATACCGGCACACAGCGCGCAGAACACGTAGACCGCAAAGACGATCGAGCGGTGACGCACGCCGGCCAGCCTGCTCGCCGCGGGATTGATGCCGACCGCCTCCAGCAACATGCCCAGCGCGGTGAACCGCGTCAACACACCCACCAGGGCGAACACCGAAAGGCTGACCAGGATCGCCACGGGCAACCCCAACGCGTAGCCAGCGCCGAGAACCTTGAACGGTGCGCTGGTCACCGTGACGATCTGGCCGTCGGTGATCAGGAGCGCGATTCCGCGGCCGGCCGTCATCAGCACCAGCGTCGCGATGATCGGCTGAACGCCGCACACCGAGACCAGCATGCCGTTCCACAACCCGAGCGCGACGGCCGCGCCGAGGGCGATGCCCATGGCGGTGATGACCGTCCCGGCACTGGCCGGATCGGGAGCCGACGCAATGTGAGCACAGGCCAGCGCGCCGCTGATGGCCACCACGGCGCCGACGGACAGATCGATACCGCGGGAGGCGATCACCAATGTCATGCCAAGACCGATCAACAGGGTCGGAGCGCCATTGCGGAGGATGTCGATCAGGCTGCCGAAGAGGTGTCCGTCCTGCATCCGGATGGTCAGAAAACTCGGTGTCAGAACGACGTTGACCAACAGCAGCGCAATCAGCGCCAGCGCGGGCCACAACAGTGGAGATGCCAGAACCTTGGCCTTCATTGCCCACTCCCGCCGGCGATGAGCGCGGTCAGCGCCTGGACCGTGCTGTCCGAACCAAGCTGTTCGATACAGCACCCGTCCCGCAGGACGACGATGTGGTCACTTATCCGCGCGACCTCCTCGAGTTCTGCGGAGATGAACACCACCGCCATGCCGTCCGCCGCCAGATCGGTGACGAGTCGTTGAATCTGCGCCTTCGCGCCGACGTCGATGCCCCTGGTGGGTTCGTCGAGGATGAACAATTGCGGATCGGTGATCAGCCATCGCGCGAGCAGAACCTTCTGCTGGTTGCCGCCACTGAGATTCTTCACCAGCGCCCCGGGGTCGCGGGGTCGTATGTCCAATGCCTCCAGATAGTGCGCCACCAGATCGTCCTTGGCCTTCTTGGCAAGCGGGCGAGCGAACCCGCGACGGGCCTGCAATGCCAGCACCAGGTTGTCGCGCACCGTGAGTTCGGCGATGATGCCCTCGCCTTTGCGGTCTTCGGAGGAGAACGCGAACCCCTTGGCGATGGCGGATCGTGGCGAACGCAAAGTAACAGGCTTACCGTCGATCAGCATCCGTCCGCTGCTCGCTCGGTCGGCGCCAAAGAGCAGTCGCGCCAACTCCGTTCGGCCAGAGCCCAACAGCCCGGCTAGACCGATCACCTCACCTTTGCGAATGTCGAGGTCGATGGAGCGCACGCCGGGTAAGCGTCCGAACCGCTCTACACGAAGGATCGGCTCATCGGCATCGGAGTTCGTGTTTGCGGCAGCGGCTTCCCCGATTCCTTCCAGCATGTCACGATCGTGTCCAAGCATCGCCGCAACCAGTGTGACCTTGTCGAGTTCGGACGTGGGATACTCGCCGACTAGACATCCGTTGCGCAGTATGGTCATTCGGTCCGAGATCTCAAACACCTGGTCGAGGAAGTGAGAGACGAACAAGATCGCCACGCCGTCGTTGCGCAGTCGACGCATCACTCGGAACAGTTCATCGACCTCGTCCGCGTCCAGGCTCGAGGTAGGTTCGTCGAGTACCAGAACGCGGGCCGACACCGCTGTCGCCCTGGCGATGGCGACCAGTTGCTGCAACGCGATCGGGTGGTCGCCCAAGGTCGAACTCGGATCGATGGTCAAGTCCAGCTCGCCAAGCAGTTCCCTGGCGCGGCGGTTCATCGCACGGTAGTCGATGCGTCCGAAGCGCCGTGGCTCACGCCCCAGCAGGATATTCTCTGCAACAGTCAAATTGGGGCACAGGTTGACCTCCTGATAGACCGTGCTGATACCGGCGTCCTGCGCTTGACGCGGACTACTGAACCGCCGGTCTGCACCGTCGATCGTGACCCTGCCCGAATCGATGACATGGACACCGGTGAGCGCCTTGATCAGTGTCGACTTGCCCGCTCCGTTTTCACCCATCAGCGCGTGGATCTCGCCCGGCAGCAGCCGGAAGTCGACTCCGTCGAGCGCCTTGACTCCGGGGAACTCGACGGTGACGTCCTTCAGGTGAATAACTGGTGCCGCAACGGGTTCGGCCATGGCTGCCGTCATCAGTACTTGCGATCCGGCAGCGCCGCGGCTGCTTGCTGCTGGTCGAAGGCCTCGTCCGGGGTGACCACCCGGGCCGGCACAGGCTCGCCCGCGACGACCTTCTTGGCGAGTTCCATGAGTTGCGGCCCGAGCAGCGGGTTGCACTCGACGATGTAGTTGAACTTGCCGTCGGCCAAGGCCTGCATCCCGTCGTGAGTGGCGTCGATGGCGACGATCTTGATGTCTTTTCCGGGTTTGCGGCCCGCGGCTTCGATCGCCTCCATGGCACCGAGGCCCATATCGTCGTTCTGCGCAAACACCAGGTCTATCTTCGGGTTCGCCTTCAGAAAGGCTTCCATGACCTGTTTGCCGCCGGATCGGGTGAAGTCCCCACTCTGCGAGGCGATCACCTTCAAGTTCGGATTCGCGGCGATGGCTTCGGCGAATCCCGAATTACGGTCGATGGCCGGATCTGCGCCGGTCGTGCCTTCGAGCTGAACGATGTTGACCGGACCGGGAGCCGATGCGTACTGCTTGACCACCCAGTCGCCTGCGCGCCGACCCTCTTCGACGAAGTCCGCCCCGAGGAATGTCTTGTAGACATCGGGCTCCGTGGTGTCCACCGCGCGGTCGGTCAGAATGACCGGAATCCCCGCGTTCTTGACCTCGAGCAGGACGGCATCCCAGCCGGTCCGCACCACGGGACTGAACGCGATCACGTCGACGCGCTGTTGTACGAACGAACGGATCGCGGAGATCTGGTTCTCCTGTTCACCGTTGGCGTCGGAGAACTTCAGGTCAATCCCGGCCTCCGTGGCCGCGTCCTGGATGGACTTCGTGTTGGCGGTGCGCCAACCGCTCTCGGCGCCGACCTGCGAGAAGCCCATGGTGATCTGACCGCCGCTATCGCTGGGGCCGGACCCGGCCGCCCGGCGCCGGCCCGCTGCCGCAACCAGCCAACAGGACGCCCGTTGCAACGGCAACGACCGCAGTGCGGATCTTCTTCACGATAGCTCCCTTGATGTCGCTGTTTGCCGAGGCCAATCCCCCGGACGGCGGGTGTTCAGCCAGGTCGCGGGCTGCGGTTGAGATGTGACCGGCGTTACACGGTAGGTGATGTTAACGCTCACATCCTGTGGCTGTCAACGGTTGTGAGCGCTCACATTTGTTCGCGCGATCCCCTTGACAAAGCCGTGACTCCAGTCACAGACTCACAAATGTTAGCGCTCACATAACGGCTGGACTGCCATCCGCAGCCGTGGCCGGCCACGAAATCACCCGGAGGATCTTGATGCGTAGAAGCTTTGTTCGAATCGTCGGTGCAGTCGCCGTGGTGGCCGCACTGGCCAGCGCCGGCTGCGGCCGCTCGACGCCCACGGAGGCCGCTGGCGACGGCGGTGAACACACCGGCACCGTGGGCATCGCGATGCCCACGAAGTCGTCCGAACGCTGGGTCGCCGACGGCAACAACATGGCCGAGCAGTTTCAGGAACTCGGTTACCAGACCGACCTGCAGTACGGCGATGACGTCGTCCAGAATCAGGTGTCACAGATCGAGAACATGATCACCAAGGGCGTGGAAGCCCTGGTGATCGCCCCTATCGACAGTTCATCGCTGACCGACATCCTGCAACGCGCCGCAGATGCGAACATCCCGGTAGTCAGTTACGACCGACTGATCCGCGGCACCGACAACGTCGACTACTACGCCACTTTCGACAACTTCAAGGTCGGGGTACTGCAAGCCACCTACATCGCGGACAAGCTCGGTCTCGCAGATGGCAAGGGTCCGTTCAACATCGAGCTATTCGCCGGCTCACCCGACGACAACAACGCGACCTTCTTCTGCAATGGTGCGATGAGCGTGCTGCAGCCCTACCTCGACACCGGCAAGCTCGTAGTCAAGAGCGGTCAGACATCGTTCGACCAGGTGGCGACGCTGCGCTGGGACGGTGGGCTCGCGCAGTCGCGGATGGACAACCTTCTGAGCAGGGCCTACACCAGCGGCCGGGTGGACGCTGTCCTCTCCCCCTACGACGGGATGTCCCTGGGGATCATCTCGGCGTTGAAGAGCGCAGGCTACGGCACGCCGTCCAATCCGCTCCCGATCGTCACCGGACAGGACGCGGAGCTGGCGTCGGTGAAGTCGATCATCGCCGGTGAGCAGACCCAGACCGTGTTCAAGGACACCCGCGAGCTGGCCAAGGCCGCCGTGCAAATGGCCGATTCCCTGCTCACCGGCGGAAAGCCCGAGGTCAACGACACCACCACCTACGACAACGGCGTGAAGGTGGTGCCGGCGTTCCTCCTCAATCCCGTCAGTGTGGACAAGACGAACTACCAGCAGGTCCTCCTCGACTCCGGCTACTACACGTCGGCACAGCTCGCGTGACCGGGACCCCTGCCGCGGCGTTGCTCGAGATGCGAAACATCACCAAGCGATTCGGCACCGTCACGGCACTCGAGGACGTCAACCTCACGGTGCGCCATGGTGAGATCCACGCCATCTGCGGTGAGAACGGCGCTGGGAAGTCGACACTGATGAAGGTGCTCAGCGGTATCCACCCGCACGGCAGCTATCAGGGCGAGATCGTCTTCGACGGAGCGCCGGTTGTCTTCAAGGACATCCGATCCAGCGAGCGCCGCGGTATCGGGATCATCCACCAGGAGCTCGCGCTGGTACCGGTGCTGTCCATTGCCGAGAACATCTTCCTGGGCAATGAACACGCATCGGCCGGGGTCATCAGCTGGCACGAAACGGCGACCCACGCGCAGCGGCTGCTCGACCGGGTCGGCCTGGTTGAGAGCACCGGGACCAGGATCTGCGACATCGGAGTCGGCAAACAGCAGCTCGTCGAAATCGCCAAAGCGCTGTCCAAGAAGGTGAAACTGCTGATCCTCGACGAGCCGACCGCGGCTCTCAACGACGAGGACAGCAGGCACCTGCTCGACCTCATCGTCGAACTCAGCAGCCAGGGTTTGACCTGCATCATCATCTCGCACAAGCTCAATGAGGTAATGCGGGTCGCGGATACCATCACGATCCTGCGCGATGGTCAGACCATCGAAACCCGGGGCATCGAGCCAGGGCTCACCGAGGAACACATCATCCGCGGCATGGTGGGTCGCGACATGGTCGACCGCTTTCCCCCGCGGTCAGCGCATCCCGTCGGCGAGATCACCTTCGCGATCGAGGGCTGGACCGTATTCCATCCTCTCGACCAGCAGCGCAAGGTCGTCGACGGTGTGTCCATCAGCGTTCGGCGTGGCGAGGTCGTGGGCCTCGCAGGGCTGATGGGCGCCGGCCGTACCGAACTCGCGATGAGCGTGTTCGGACGGAGCTACGGAAAGAAGGGTGGTGGAGCGGTCTTCAAGGACGGCAAAGAGATTCGTACCCGCACCGTGTCCGAAGCGATCGGTCACGGCATCGCCTACGCCACCGAGGATCGCAAGCACTATGGACTCAACCTGATGGACGACATCACCCGAAGCGTCACGCTGGCCTCGCTGCCGAAGGTGAGCAAAGCCGGCATCATCAACGAGCACGAAGAGACCGTCGTCGCCGAGCGATTCCGCAAGGACATGCACATCAAGGCGCCGTCGGTGAAGGCGACGACGGGCAACCTGTCGGGAGGCAACCAGCAGAAGGTGGTGCTGAGCAAATGGATCTTCGCCGACCCTGATGTGCTGATCCTCGACGAGCCCACACGCGGCATCGACGTAGGAGCCAAGTTCGAAATCTACTCGATCATCAATTCCCTTGCTGCTAGGGGAAGGCGGTGATCGTCATTTCCTCCGAGCTACCGGAGTTGATCGGTTTGTGCGATCGCATCTACACCCTCAACGAGGGTCGCCTAACCGGCGAGGTAGACCGCGCGAGCGCCGACCAAGAGACGTTGATGCGCTACATGATGAAGGGACCGACCACATGACCATCAGTTCAACGGTGAATGCCTCGACGAACACGCCCCCGCCGCCGCCGCCGGACTCGGCGGTGGCGCGGCTCACGAGGTTGCTGCGCAGCAATTTTCGGCAGTATGGCATGGTCGTCGCCCTGGTCTTGATCGTCATCCTGTTTCAGCTCTGGACCAGTGGAATTCTGCTGAAGCCGCTCAACGTCACCAACATCGTTCAACAAAACGGCTACATCCTGATACTGGCGATCGGGATGGTCATCGTCATCATTTCGGGGCACATCGACCTGTCGGTGGGCTCGATTGCCGGGTTCATCGGAGCCATGTCGGCGGTGTTGATGATCCGACACGACCTGCCGTGGCCGGTGGCCGTGGTCCTGTGCCTGTCGCTGGGCGCGCTCATCGGCGCCTGGCAGGGGTTCTGGATCGCCTATGTCGGGATTCCGTCGTTCATCGTGACCCTGGCCGGCATGCTGGTGTTCCGCGGGGCGACCCAGTACCTCCTGCAAGGTCAGTCGATTGCGCCCTTCCCCCCCAGCTTCGGACAGGTCAGCAGCGGGTTCCTGCCCGAGGTCGGTGGTAGCAGCCTCTATCACTGGCCGACGGTCATACTCGGCGCACTGGTCATGTTCGCCGCCGTCTGGCAGCAGGTTCGGCAGCGCAGGACGCAGACCCGCTACGGCTTCGACGTGCTACCTCGTCCGTGGTTCGTCGTCAAATGCCTGGCAATCGTTGCCGCGCTTGGGGCCTTCACACTGCTGCTCGCCAGCTATCGTGGTGTGCCGGTGGTCGGCATCATTCTGGCTATTGCCTTCGTCATCTACGCATTCGTCATGCGCAGCACGGTCTTCGGCAGGCAGGTCTACGCGGTAGGCGGCAACGCCGCCGCGGCAGGACTATCCGGAGTCAAGACCAAACGCATCACGTTCTTGGTATTCGTCAACATGGGCCTGTTGTCGGCGCTTGCCGGCCTGCTCTTCGCGGCGCGACTCAACTCCGCGACACCACAAGCAGGGATCGGGATGGAGTTGGAGGCGATCGCTGCCGCGTTCATCGGCGGCGCCTCGGCCAATGGCGGCGTGGGAACCGTGTTCGGCGCCATCATCGGCGGCTTCGTGCTCGGTGTGTTGAACAACGGCATGTCGCTGATCGGCATCGGCAGCGACGTGCAACAGGTCATCAAAGGCCTCGTCCTGCTGGCCGCGGTGGGATTCGACGTCTACAACAAGAAGAGGGGCGGATCCTGACGCGATGGGCCGCGGTTTCGAGCGCGAGATCATGACGACCACACCGCTGCGCTGGCCCTTGGCGGACGGACGCGAACTCCTCTTCTTCTCGTTGCCCGGCCGCATTCCCGAACCGACCGTCGACCGTCGACCGTTGCCCGCCTGCGCAGGTGCCCGTACACAGCTCCGTTTCGACCGTCAGACCGGCGAGTGGGTAATCAGCGCGGCGCTGCGCCAAGACCGCACCTATAAGCCGGCCGCGGACGAGTGTCCGCTATGCCCGGGACCGTCGGGGCTCTCGAGCGAGGTACCTGCACCCGACTACGACGTGGTGGTGTTCGAGAACCGCTTCCCCGCTCTGCATCACGACGACGATGGGGACCGGACTGCCGGGCCGGCCAACGGCTTCGCATCTGCGCCGGGCAGGGGTCGCTGCGAAGTCGTCGCCTTCTCCAGTAACCACACTGGGAGTTTTGCCGACCTCGACCACGCACATGCCCGGCTGGTCGCGGATGCCTGGCGGCACCGCACCGCCGAACTCATGGCCCTACCCGAGATCGAGCAGGTGTTCTGCTTCGAGAACCGGGGCGAGGAGATCGGCGTGACGCTGACCCATCCGCACGGTCAGATCTACGGCTTCCCGTTCCTCACGCCGCGCACGACCACGATGTTGAAAATGGCTCGTGAACACCGAAATCGGCACGGCACCAACCTGTTTACCGACATACTCGCCGATGAGATCAGTCGCCGGTGACCGGATCGTCGCACGAAACGATACCTTCACGGCCTTCGTACCGTACGCCTCCCGGTGGCCGGTGGAGGTGCACATCTACCCCCACAGGTTCGTCCGCAATCTGATCGACCTCGACGACGAGGAACTCGACGGGTTCGCGCGGATCTATCTCGACATCGTGGGTCGATTCGACCGGATGTTCGCCGCACCGCTTCCCTACATGGCAGCGCTGCACCAGTACACCGACGATGACGCGCAGCGCGAAGGGTACTTCCACGTCGAACTGATCTCGATCCGGCGTAGCCGCCACCAAACTGAAGTATCTCGCCAGTTCGGAGTCGGCGATGGGGGCATTCATCAACGACACCACACCGGAGAACGTCGCCCATCGGCTACGGAGCCTGTCATGATGACAACGGCCAGACCCCCCATTGCATACTCCGCTCCGGGCCGGATCAACCTCATCGGCGAACACACCGACTACAACGCCGGTTTCGCGCTTCCGATTGCGCTACCCGACCGAACGATGGTGTCCTTTCAGCCCACTGCCGGTGACGCCCTGGTGGTGCGCAGCGACCGGGAGCCGGCACCGGTTCGCATAGCGCTGGACACCGTCCCCGGAGAGATCACCGGCTGGGCCGCCTACGTGGCGGGGGTGCTGTGGGCATTGCGGCGGACAGGTCACCACGTGCCCGGTGGGGCGATGTCGATCACCGGGCGGCGTTGAGACGGGTTCTGGTCTGGCGTCTTCCGCTGCGCTGGAGTGCGCCGTGCTGGGTGCGATTCTCGCCGCCACCGACCTGGCGATGGACGGGGTTGAGCAGGCCCTGATCGCGCAACATGCCGAAAACGAGTACGTGGGCGTCCCGACCGGTCTGCTGGATCAACTGTCGATCCTATTCGCCGAGGAACGGACAGCACAGCTGATCGACTTCCGCACCCTGGCTGCCCGCTCGGTGCCTTTCCACCCCGAAGCCAGTGGCCTGGTCCTCTTGCTCATCAATTCGCGCGCCGCACACCGGCATGCCGGCGGCGAGTATGCCGCACGGCGCGCCTCGTGCGAGCGCGCCGCCGCCGCGCTGGGGGTCTCCTCGCTGCGGGATGTACAGGGCCAGGGAACACCGGTGCTGGCCGCCCTGCCACAACCCGGCGACGCCCGCCGGGCCCGGCACATCCTCACCGAGAACCAGCGCGTTCTCGATGCCGTCGATGCGTTGCACGCGTCCGACTTCGTCGAGTTCGGCCGACTGTTGACCGCTTCGCAGGCATCGATGCGTGACGACTTCCAGATCACCACCGAGCACATCGACCTGATCGCCGACGACCGCCGTGCAGGAGGGCGCCCTGGGGGCGCGGATGACCGGCGGCGGCTTCGGCGGTTGTGTGATCGCCCTGGTCCACACTGAGCGGGCGGATGCCATCACCGATGTCGTGCGCGCAACGATGCGACGCGCCGGCTACCGTGAGCCGACGATCGTCCGCATCCAAGCCGGCCGTGGCGCAGGCGGTTAGCCACGTGGCGGTTGTGCCAGGAACTCGGTACGAGCTTGCCCTGCGGACCGAAGGCCGGTGGGTACGCGCGGTGATCACCCAGGTGGGTGCCGCACTTCGGCAGCTCTGCGTTGGCGGTGTCGAAATCACCCCCGGCTCTCAGCGACCGCGATCCCGCACCGTTCAGCTGTGGAACCGTACTGGTCCCGTGGCCGAACCGGGTGCGGGACGGGCGGTGGGTTCACCACGGCCGCACGCTTGCGCTCGACATCAACGACACCCGTCACGGCGGCGCGCTACACGGACTGCTGCGCGACACCACCCACGCGCCCCGTGCGCGCTCTTCGTCCTCGATCACCCTCGGCGCACCAATTCTGCCGCGGAGCGGTTACCCATTCCACCTCGACACCGAGGTCGACTACCGACTGGCGGCCGACGGCCTGGTGACCAAGCACACGGTTCGCAACATCGGCTCGACATGCGCCCCGATCGCCATCGGCGCGCACCCGTTCCTGGCGATCGGTGACGTGCCAACGGAGACGTTGACGTTGACCTCTGAACGGCCTACACCACGTCGATGTCGACGAGCAGCGGATACCGATCGGGATCACCGCGGTTGAAGGGACCGAATGGGACCTTTGCGGTGGGCGCGCCATCGGAGATCTCGACCTCGACGACGCCTGGTCGGTCGCCGGCCCGGTCGGACGCCGGTAGCATCCACACCCTGCGCGCCCCCGACGGACGCGCTGTCTCACTTTGGGCCGATGCCACTTTCGGTTTCATTCATGCCTTCATCACCCGTAGGTTCCCGAGCGAGGGCGGCTTCGTGACCGCGGTGGCGCTCGAGCCGATGACTGCACCGGCCAACGCACTCAACAACGGGATCGGGCTGCGCTGGCTATCGCCTGGCGACGCACTGTCTGCCTCTTGGGCAATCAGCTATGACGACGGTGGTGGTCGGTCCGTGCGGTCCGGCCACGACACAAACCATAGCGTCGGTCAGCTGGCGGGGCCTGACTTGCGTTCATCGGATCCCGTTGTCCGGGTGAGGTTGTCACCCGAGGAAGGGTCGAACAGGTGTATCCGCTGAGCATCTAGCCACAGCGTGGCCTTGTCGCCCATACGCACCCTGCTCAGTGGATCCAGCTCCACGCACAGCTGTGAACGCAGCTGCTCGAGATCGAGATCCTTCGCCAGCTCGGAAAGCTGGTTGGAGATCTCCGGTGTCTCCTCGAAGGGCACGAACGCGTACTGCTCGTTGCCCAGCCACTCCGTGACGTCGATGGTGACGTCGAAGGTGACTCCACGCGAACGCTTGTCGGCGTCGACGAACTCCGCGTCCTCGAATGCACCTGGCCGGATCCCGGCGATGTAGACCTTTCCCTCGTCGACGACGCCGCGCCACTCGTCGCGCATCGGGATCGTGACGAACGGCAACTCGATATGGTCACCGTGCACACTCGCGGGCACGAAGTTCATCGGCGGGGATCCGATGAAGCCCGCGACGAAGAGGTTCACCGGCTGATCGTAGAGTTCACGCGGGCTTGCGACCTGTTGCATCACGCCCTTTTTCAGCACCGCAACTCGGTCACCAAGCGTCATCGCCTCGGTCTGGTCGTGGGTGACGTACACGGTCGTCACGCCTAGGCGGCGCTGCAGGCGCAGGATCTCCATACGCATCTGGCCACGCAGCTTCGCGTCGAGGTTGCTCAACGGCTCGTCGAACAGGAACGCATCGGCCTGGCGAACGATCGCGCGGCCCATCGCCACGCGCTGGCGCTGGCCGCCGGACAGGTTGGCCGGCTTGCGCTCGAGGTGTTCCCCAATTCCAACGTATCCGAGGCGTCGGTAACGAGCTTGCGGATCTCATCGTCGGAGTACTTGCCGGACAGGCGAAGCGGGAACGCGATGTTCTCGAACACCGTCAGGTGCGGGTACAGCGCGTAGTTCTGGAACACCATGGCCAGGTTGCGGTCGCGCGGGGCCTTGTCGTTGACCCTCTTGTCGCCGATCATCATGTCGCCCGAGGTGATGTCCTCCAGCCCGACGATCATCCGCAGGAGTGTCGACTTACCGCAGCCCGATGGACCGACCAGGATCACGAACTCGCCATCGGCGATGTCGAGGCTCACGTCGTTGACGGCCGGAAAGCCGTCGCCGTACTTCTTGACGATGTTGCGCATCGTGATAGCTGCCATGGGATTATCCCTTCACTGCTCCGGAGGTGAGGCCGGCGACGATGCGCCGTTGGAAGACGAGAACCAAGATGACGACGGGGATCGTCACGATCACCGACGCGGCCATGATGTAGGGGACCGGCGACTCGAAGTACGAGGCGCCCTGGAAGAACGCGAGCGCCGCCGGCACCGTGCGGGCGCTGTCGGTGGACGTCAACGAGATGGCGAACAGGAAGTCATTCCAGCAGAAGAAGAAGGTCAGGATCGCCGTGGTGAAGACCCCTGGGGCCGCCAGCGGCACGATCACCTTGCGGAACGCCTGCCATGCCGTGGCGCCGTCGACCTGTGCGGCGTGTTCCATCTCCCACGGAATCTGGCGGAAGAACGCAGACATCGTCCAGATCGACAGCGGCAGTGCGAACGTCAGGTACGGGATGATCAGGCCGATCCAGGTGTCGTAGATACCCAGCCCACGCCACATGTCGAACAGCGGACCCACCAACGCGGCCTGCGGGAACATGGCGATGCCCAACGCCAGCGACAGCAGCACCTTCTTGCCCCGGAACTCCAGCCGCGCAATGGCATAGGCGGCAAACATCGCGATGATCACGGAAATGGTGGTGGCGACGATCGCGATGCCGATCGAGTTGATCAGTGCTCTCGTGAACAACGGTTGGCCGAAGATCTGGGCGAAGTTGTCCAGGGTGAATGTGGTCGGCAGGAATTGCGGGTTACCCGAGACGATGTCGGATGACGGCTTGAAGGCCAGGCTGATCATCCACAGCAGCGGGAAGAAGCTGTAGAGGACGATGACGATGCCGCCGATCGTCCACCACTTGCCGGACTTGGCGCCGTTCACTAGTCACCCCTTACTTGCGAGAGGTCGGTCTTGAACACCTTGACGAAGATCCACGCGATGACGACCACGGTGAGGAACAACAGCACCGAGACCGCCGATCCCATACCGAGATTGACCAGGGTCACGTTCTGGCGATAGGCCAGGAACGAGATGGTCTCGGTGTTGTTGGCGCCGTTGGTCATCACGTATGGATTGTCGAAGATGCGCCAGGCATCCAGCGTACGGAACAGCAGTGCCACCATGATGGCGGCCTTCATGTTCGGCAGGGTCACCTTCCTGAGTCGCTGCCAGGCGGTGGCGCCGTCCACCTTCGCCGCCTCCTGCATGTCCTCGGGCACCTGCACCAACCCCGCCAGCAGCAGAAGTGAGATGAACGGTGTGGTCTTCCAGATCTCGGACAGGCAGATGACGAAGATCGCCGACCAGCGATCGCCGAACCAATCGAAGCCGGAGAGGTTGAGCCACTGATTGACGAACCCTGAGTCGACGGCGAACGCGTAGCGCCAGATGAACGCCGAAACCACGGTGACGATGCCGTAGGGAATCAGGATCGCCGTCCGCAGCGGGCCACGGCCCCGGACGATCCGCAGCATCACGAACGCGAACCAGAACCCGAGTACCAGCTCGACGGCCACGGTGACCACCGTGATCGCCAGCGTGGTGACGAAGTCGTTCCACCACACCGGGTCGGTGAGGATGACCAGGTAGTTGCTCAGCCCGACGAAGCTGCGGCCCTTGGGGTCGGTGAGCCGGGAGTTGTACAGCGACAACACCAATGCGTAACCCAGCGGGTAGGCGGTGACGAGCAACATCACCACATATGAGGGCAGTGTCAGGTAGAAGCCGAGTCGTCGCTCACCGCGTACCCGCTCACTGACCGCAGGCTTGCCGGGATCCTTCTGGATGGGTGCACTCTCGACCGTGGTCACAGCAGCCGCCTTCCTGCCAGCACGTCAGCCATGAATTGGTCGGTCTCCGCCGGGGTCTGCTCGGTCACCGAGTCCGGCGGGTGCCAGGTCTGGGTGACGGAACCGGCGACGTCGACGTAGAAGGGAGTCAGCGGGCGGGGGCCGGCTTCCGCGATGGATTCGCGGATCAAGTCGGCGTTGGCGTACTCCGCACGAATGTCTGGATTGTCGTAGGACGCCGCATATGGCGAGGGCTCACCCTCGTCGAGCATGTACTGCGTGGCCTTGGGTTGGGCGTTGACACACTCGATGAGCGCGACCGCCTCGTCGGGGTGCTCCGAGTAGGCCCCGACGCCCAGATTGGCGCCACCCAGCGGTGGCGCGCTCGGCCGGTCCGGGAACACCCGGGGGTAACGGGCCCAGCCGATGTCGTCGACGACGGCCTGATCCAGCGAGCCGTCCTCGGCGGCCCCGCGGGCAGCGGCCAGCACGTACGGCCAATTCAGCATGAACCCGCCGTCACCCGATTGAAAGTTCGCGCGAGACTGCTCCTCCTGGGCATTGGACAGATCGACCGGGGCGGCGCTCGACCGTGCCAGATTGCCGACGATCTCTGCGGCCTTCTTGCCCGGCCGGGCTGTTGACTGCAGGCGTGGCGTCGCGACCGGCGTTGGCGTTCTGCAGGACCTCGCCGCCGGCCGAGAGAACCAGTGCATTGATCCACACCATGTAGCCCTCGTAGCGAGCGCCCTGCTCTCCGATCTTCTTGCCCTGGCTCACAGCGGCCTTGAGCATCTCGTCCCACGTGAACGTCGGGCTGGTCGGATCCACGCCGGCCGCGGCGGCGACCGACTTGCGGTACCACAGCAGCTGCGCGTTGGACTTGAACGGTGCCGCGAACAGGGTGTCGTCCCACATTCCGGTCTCTACCGGCGCGGGCAACATGTCCGCGGTCAACCGTGCGGCTTCCGCGGCGGTGAACGGCCGGAGGAAGCCGGCGTTGGCGAACTCGGCGGTGAAGACCACGTCGACGCTGACGACGTCGATCGACGAGTCGCGGGCGGCCAGCCGGCGCACCATCTGTTCCCGCTGGGCGGTGGCACTGGACGGCAACACCTCGGTGCGAACCTGGTAAGCGCCGCCCGAGGCGTCCGCACACTCCTGCGCGCGCGCCGAGGCGCCGCCGTTGTCGGGGAACACATACCACGTCAGCAGCGGCGGACCCCCCGAGCTGCCGCATCCACTGACGAGGCTGGCCGTCAAGGCGGTTGCACCCGCCGCTGCCAGTGCGCGGCGCCACCGTCGATGAAACCGTTTCATCGGTCCCTCCTCCACCTCATCGGGGATTTGGATCTGCTGATCTGCGTCTAAAGCTTTTCCATTGTGACATAGCTCATACGGGGGTGCCAGCCAAAGCGTACTATGAAACACGTTTCATCTCGGCCGGATGGGAATCGAATGGCAGCCAACCGTCCACGCGCAGCGACTATTCGTGATGTCGCGCGGCGCGCCGGCGTGTCCGCCAGCACCGTCTCACGTTCCCTACGAGGCATGTCCACCGTCGCCCCAGCCACCCGGGACCGGGTGGACACGGCTGCGGCCGACATGGGATATCGGTTGCCCAGGCCGCCAGGATCCAAACGTCCTGTCGCGGTACTCGCTCGCTACCCGGCCCAGTGGTTCTTCGCCCAGTCGATAGCCACCATCGAGCGGACACTGCGCGGGTCGATCTATCACCCGGTGCTGTTTGGCGTCGGCGACGCCGACGGGCGACGCGACCTGTTCACCCGGATCGGCGACATCACGGGGATTGCCGGTGTGGTCGTCATCGCGACGTCATTTGATCTTGCCGAGCGGGAGGCCCTGGACGACCTGGGGATTCCGGCGGTCGTGGTGGGCGGGTACGTGCCTGGACTGCCCCGGGTGGGGATCGACGACGAAAACGCCGCCAAGATGGCCACCCAGCACCTGCTGGCCCTCGGGCATCGCGACATCGGCGTCGTGTCCTTCTCCCCGGACGACCTGGTCGGCTACGACACCACGTCGGCACGGCAACGGGGGTTCGAGATGGCGATGGCCGCCGCCGGACTGGCAGTGCACCCGCGCTGGGTATTGCGCCGGGAGTCGACGATTCACGGTGGTGTACGCGCCGCCGAGGACCTGCTGACATTGCCCCAGCTACCCACCGCGTTGGTCGGCATGAGCGACGAGATGGCGCTCGGCGCGTTGTGGACCCTGCGGCGCGCCGGGATCGTCGTGCCCGCGGCGATGTCGATCGTCGGCTTCGACGACAGCGAGATGGCCGCGGGCAGCGACCTGACTACCATCCATCAACCGGTGGGCGAGCAGGCCCGGCGCGCCACCGAGCACCTGCTGGCGATCCTCGACGGCGCCGCCGACTGCACGATGGACGTGAACCTACCGACCCGTCTGGTGGTGCGTGGCAGCACCGGCCCCCACCCGTGAATCACTGCTTGGGCGGACCCGTCGATCCCCTTATCACCAGCCGGGTGGGAAGAACCGTGACCCGTGGCCAACTGGGCTCCGAGCCCGGCTCGGCGCCCAGCATCCCGGCCACGAGAGCGGCCGCGAGTTCGCCCTGGCGGCGGGCGGACTGGCCAACCGTCGTGAGGTCTGCCAACTCGGCCATGGGGTGGTCGTCGATTCCGATCACCGAGATCTCCTGTGGGACAAGCACACCGGCACGGCGCAAGGTGCGCACCGCACCCACCGCGACCTCATCGGAGTGACAAAACACGGCGGTCGGCACACTCAGGCCGCTCAGCAGGGTCTCCATTCCGTGGGAGCCACCCTCGATGCCCCACGCCACGGTGACGACGGTCGGGTCGGTGATGCCTGCGTCGTTCAGGGTGGCGTGGAAACCGCGCACCCGGGCCCGGTCGGCGGCCCATGCGACGCCCTCGTCGTCGACCGCCTGAATCATCCCGATCCGTCGGTGCCCGATCCGGATCAGGTGACCAACCGCCTGTCGGGCAGCAAGATCGTCGTCGATGCCCACCCGGGCGCCCACGCCGTCGTCGTCACCGCCGACGAAGGCGACGGGCACACCGAGTTGGTCCAGCCGGGTCCGCTCGCGCGGGCCTAGGGGCACGGCGACCACGATGACGGCATCAACCTTCCGGCGCAGCGGCAGTTCCTCGAAGAATCTCGTGCGTGCCGCGGAATCCGGCAGCGTGCACAGCACCACGTCGAGCCCGCTGCGGTTGCACTCCGCTGCGATTCCGGCGAGGACGACCGAGTAGAACCAGGCGTCGACACGCTGGACCACGACACCGACGCGGCCGGTGGCGCCACTGGAGAGCCGGGATGCCTCAGGGGAGATGACGTATGCCAGCTCGGCGGCGACTCGCAGGATGCGCTCGCGAGTGCCGGCCGATACGCCGGCGTCACCGCGCAGCGCCCGCGAGACGGACGCAATCGAGACGCCGGCCTTGTCGGCGACGTCGGTCATGTTGACCCGCTGCTTGGGGATCACGAACGATGAGTATACGTAAATACTTACTCTCCATATGCCTGCAAACCATTTCCATGATGGCGACGGTCACAGGCGATTTCGCTTGACACCGAACGGCGGGGGTCCCAGGCTAGAACCGCAAACGTTTTCGAGATCAGGAGAAGCGCCTTCATGTCCGGTGAGATGACCGTGAACCGGGACGCCCCAGCCGCCGGAGAGCACGCTTCCTGGTGGCAGACCGCGGTGGTCTACCAGGTCTACATTCGTAGCTTCGCCGATGGCAGCGGCGACGGAATCGGCGACATCGCAGGTCTGACCGCACGCCTTCCGTATCTGTCCGCGCTGGGAATCGACGCCGTCTGGATCAACCCCTGGTACCCGTCTCCGATGGCCGACGCGGGATATGACGTCGCCGACTACCGCGACATCGAACCGTCCTACGGCACGCTGGCAGAGGCCGACGAGTTCATCGCCGCCGCCCACGGACTCGGCATCAAGGTGATCCTCGACATCGTTCCGAACCACACCTCCGATCTGCACCGGTGGTTCGCCCCCGCGCTCGATGGCGATCCCCAGGCCAGGGAGCGCTACCTGTTCCGGCCCGGCCGCGGACCCGGCGGTGAACTTCCGCCCAACGACTGGCAGTCGGTCTTCGGCGGACCTGCCTGGACGAGGGTGTCCGACGGCAACTGGTATCTGCACCTGTTCGCACCGGCTCAGCCCGATCTGAACTGGGACCACCCCGAGGTGCGGGCCGAGTTCGAGGACGTGCTCGCCTTCTGGTTCGACAAGGGTGTCGACGGTTTCCGGGTGGACGTGGCGCATGGCCTGGTCAAGGCCCCCGGTCTGCCCGATCGCGGCTCGGTGACCAAGGGCGTCCAGCACAACGACGCCCACCCGGCCTGGGATCAGGACGGCGTGCACGACATCTACCGGGGGTGGCGTGCAGTGGCCGATCGGTATGCGCCGGAACGGATCTTCATTGCCGAAGCCTGGGTGCCCAGCAACGAGCGGTTGGCGCGGTACCTGCGTCCAGACGAATTGCACACCGCATTCCAGTTCGACTTCCTGCGAGCGCCGTGGCGCGCCACCAGCCTGCGGACCGTCATCGATGACGCCATCGAGGGCGCTGCGTCGGTGGGCGCCCCGCCCACCTGGGTGTTGTCCAACCACGACGTGCCACGCACCGTAACGCGCTATTCGAGGTCCCAGCCGACCGAGCTGGTCGAGAGCGAGTGGGAACGCGCGCGCTGGCTCACCGAGACCGCAGATCACGCCCAGGGCCGGCGACGGGCCCGGGCCGCTGCACTACTGCAGCTGGCGCTGCCGGGGACGTCCTACATCTACCAGGGTGAGGAGCTGGGACTCGAGGAGATCGAAGACCTACCCGACGACGCCCGTCAGGACCCGACGTGGGTGCAGTCCGGATTCACCGACGTGGGCCGTGACGGCTGCCGGGTCCCGATCCCGTGGGCCGACACCGTTGTGCCATATGGATTCTCGCCGTCCGGGGCCACATCGACCACCTGGCTGCCGCAGCCGCCCCACTGGGGAACGCACACCGCCGAAGTGCAGGAGGCCGACCCCGATTCGTTCCTGAACCTGTATCGCGCGGCCTTGGCTGCCAGGCCGCTGCTGTGGGACCAGGGCGCAGAGGTGCGATGGCTGGATCTGCCGCAGGACGTCCTGGCCTTCGTCCGCGGCACCTCGCAATGCTGGGTGAACACGGGCTCGGCCGACGTGGAGCTGCCCGGCGGGATCTCGGTGGTCGTGGGTTCGGTGCCCGGAATCAGTCGGCACCTCCCACCGGACGCGGCCGTGTGGTTGTCCTCAGCTGAGCCCGCCCCACCGAGTGCACGCCCGGTGGATCTCTGACATCGTCAGGGCGATGCGGAGAATCGCGTCAGGCGAACTCCCCGACCACCTCGGCCACCCGCCGCACCTGATCGATGTCGGAGCTGGTCGGGATGAGATGCACCTCGTCAGTGCCCACGTCCTCGAACCGGCGCAGGACGTCGAGAAGTTCGTCCTCGGTTCCGGACCAGCCCGTCGTCGGAGCCATCGCATCGACGAACTCCCCTGGAATCCAGTTCATATAGCGACGGAGGTGGCGGTGCATCTGGGCGCGGGGGCCGTCGCCGTCCCCCATGGCGAACCAGAACGACGTCGCAAGGTGCGGCTTCGGTTTTCCCTCCTGCGCCCATGACTCCCGCGCGACTTCGAACAGCTCGTTCTGCTTTGCGACGTCGAGATCCAGGATGGTGCCGGCGACACCATCCGCCCAAGCCGCCGCGCTGCGCACCGTCTTGGGCCCGATCGTGCCCACCATGAGTGGCGGACCACCGGTCTGCACCGCTGGCGGACCCACCGGCAACACGGAATCGGTGATCTTCTCACCGGCCCACACCCGCTTCATGATCGCGACGCGCTCGGCCATGCCGCGCATGGTCTGCGCCGCGGTGTCTGCACCGACGGCCTCGTAGTCCTCGTGCCGGCCGCCGACGCCGATGCCGACTGTCAGCCGGCCACCGCTGATCATGTCGCCGGTCGCGAGCGCCTTGGCCAACATCACCGGATCGTGCAGTTGCGGGACGATCACCGTCGTCACCAGCCTTACCCTGTCGGTCCACGCTGCGAGCGCCCCGAGCAGGGTCAACGAGTCCGGATTGTCGAAGCAGATCCGCTCACCCCAGCACAGCGACGAGAACGGCCCGGTGTCGACGACGCCGGCCCATGCCCGGAGCAGGTGCGCATCGAGGTCGGGTTCCATCACCGGCATCGTCATCCCAATTCGCATCTCCGGATTCTGGCACGCGAAATCCTGGCACCATGGACGGCATGGCGATCACCGCGGGTCCCGTCGCACACATCCGTCTCACCGTCACCGACATCGCAGTGTCCCGACGGTTCTATGAAGCGGTCTTCGGCTGGCCGGTCGCGCTCGAGCTACCCGAAGAGGCCGACGACGCCACCCGCGAGCAGTTGGCATTCCTGTTCGGTGGCGTGCTCTACGACGCGGGAGACTTCCTGCTTGGCCTACGGCCGGTGGCCAACGACAGATTCGACGAGGACCGGGTCGGCCTTGACCACCTCAGTCTGCGGGTGGCGGACAGAGTCGAGTTAGAGTGGGCCGCAGCACTTCTCGATGAACTGCAAGCGACCCGTGAGCCCATCAAGGAGATCGGCCACGGGTACATCCTGGAGTTCCGCGACCCCGACAACATCGCGCTGGAACTGATCGCCCCCAAGTGAATCAGCGCATCAGCGCCAAACACCTCGAAGCTGCCCGGAAGACTCATCGCCTGCCCGTCGTGGGGGTTATCCCCCGGTGAGTCCTCCGGCAACCACCGTGTTGCCCGAGGGCGCGACTCCATAGGTTGAATGCATGGTTGCAGTCAGCACACCCATCGATGCGATGGACGGTCCAACGAATCCCGACGCCACGGACACGCCGTTCCGACACCTCGGCCTCGTGCCGTCGGCCTCGATGGTCGCCGGCGCCGCGATAGGCATCGTCTGGTTCTGGATTCCGCTGTTGATCCTGATCATCGGCATCTCCTCCATCCCCTCGGTCCTCGGCTTCGCCCTGGCCGCAGTCGTCTTCATCTACCTGATCCGCGGAGTCGACTGGGTCGAGCGCATTCGCAGTGAGGCCGTGTTCGGTTTCGGAATTCCCGTTCCGGCGCGACGACTTTCGCACTACGACGGGATTCAACGCTGGGCGCATCAGCTGTGGCTCGACGTGAGCAGCGCACGGTTCTGGAAGACCGTCGCCCATCACTATCTGCGGATGGCCTACGACATACTGGCCACCGCCACCGCCTTCGCGCTGCTGGTGTTCGCCTTCGCCGCCCCCGCGGTGGCCACCGCGATCAGCGGCAGTGACGCCGAGGCGGGGTTGTCGTTCATCTCACCGCCGCTGGCCTGGATCCTGGCAGCGGTGGCAGTGGCGGCGGCGATCGCCATCGTCCTGTTCGCGCCGGCGCTGGACGCCAGGATCGACCGCTGGCTGCTGCCGCCGTCCTCCACCGCCGCGCTGCAGTACGAAGTCAGCGCACTGGCAGACGCCCGGCAGGGAGCCGTGTCCTCGGCGCAGTCCGAACGCCACCGCATCGAGCGCGACCTGCACGACAGCGTCCAGCCACGTCTGGTGTCGCTCGCGATGACGATCGGGCTGGCGCAGACCAAGCTCGACACTGATCTGCCCGCGGCACGCGCCCTGATCGGCGAAGCCCACGACGACGCGATGAGTGCACTTGTCGAACTGCGCAACGTGGTGCGCGGCATCGCCCCCACCATCCTGTCCGACCGCGGACTCGACGCGGCACTCTCGTCGGTCGTGCAGCGTACCGAGACCGCGGGGGTACCCACTACACTGAACGTTCATCTGCCGCAGCGACTCCCGGACGAAGTCGAATCGGTCGCCTACTTCGTCGTGGCCGAGGCACTGACCAACGTGGCCAAACACGCGGGAGCCAGCCAGGCGATCGTGACCGTGCGGCTCGACGAAGCTGACCAGACGCTGTACGTCTCGGTGTTCGACGACGGCGTCGGCGGCGCGGACGCTCCACTACCCGAGGATGCGACCGGTCTGCGTGGTCTCGACGACCGGGTACGCGCCGCACGCGGCACCTTCTCGATCTCCAGCCCGGCGACCGGTCCGACCATCGTGACGGCGGTGCTGCCATGCGCATCGTGATCGCCGAGGACTCCGCACTGCTGCGAGCGGGCATCGAGCGGATACTCACCGACTCCGGACACGAGGTGGTGGCCGGCGTCTCCGATGCCACCAACCTGCTGCACATCGTCAACGAACTGACTCCGGACCTGGCGATCGTCGACGTGCGGATGCCACCGACCTTCACCGACGAGGGCATCCGCGCGGCGTCCCTGCTGCGCAGCCAGAATCCGGAGTCTCCGGTCCTCGTGCTCTCGCACTACGTCGAAGAGCGCTACGCCGCCGACCTGATCGCCTCGGACACCAGGGGTTTCGGCTACCTACTCAAGGATCGAGTGGCCGACGTGCCCGCGTTCCTAGACGCGGTCGCCGTCGTGGGAGCCGGGGGCACCGTGCTCGACCCCGAGGTCGTCTCGCAGATCCTGGTCCGGTCGCGCCGTCGATCCTCACTCGATGCACTGACACCGCGGGAGGCCGAGGTCCTTCAGTTGATGGCCGAGGGGCGGACCAACTCCGCAATCGCTGCCGCACTTCACGTCTCCGTCGGCTCCGCCGAGAAACACGTCGCCTCGATCTTCGCCAAGCTCGACCTGGCACCCGACGACAGCGAGAACCGCCGCGTCCTGGCAGTCCTTCGCTTCCTCGAATCCTGAATCCTGAATCCTGATTGAAAGGTCTTTCACCATGACCACGATCGCTCCCCCTCCCCCACCCGCTGCACCACCGGCGCCCGGCACGCCGCCACCGTTGACCACTCGCGGCCGCACGGCGGTGCGGGTGGCCCTCGTCATGGCCGCCACCATCGTGGTGATCGGCTCCGTGTTCACCCTGGGCGCGATGGCCTGGGGGCTCAGCACGTTTCGCGTCGTCGCCGACGAGAAGACCCTCCCGACGGGCACCAGGTCGTTGATCATCGACACGGGCAACGTCCCGACGGTGTTGCGCCTCACCGCCGACCGCGATGCCCAGGAGCCGCGGATATCGATGCGCCTGATCAACTCCAGGCGATCGGGTGATCAGACGCTGGACGTGAGCAACGACGCGCAGACCACTCGCGTGACGATCAACGGCGGCGCGACCGACTTCATGGTCGACGGCATGCGCGACGTCACGCGGTGGGGACGCGTCGGGCAGGTCACGGTGACGCTGCCACCCGAGATGGCCCGCCGGCTGTCGGTCACCACCAAGCAGGACACCGGCGTCCTGCTCGCGCAGGCCGACGTCGACAGCCTGTCGGCACGCAACGGCGATGGCGCCGTGGTGCTCAGCGGCTCGGCGCGCCACATGGACATCCAGACACAGGATGGACCCGTGGTGTCGCGAGAACCGCTGTCCGTCACCGATTCGTTCGTCGCCGAGTCCAACCAGGGCGACGTGACCATCGAATTCAAGGACACCGCACCAGCCACGATCGAGGCCTCGACCCGCGACGGCGACGTCGAGATCTCACTGGGAGACCCCGGGCCGTTCCTGGTCCGCGCGTCGGGCGACTCCACCCGAATCCGGGTGCCCGAGACCAACGATCCCGCGCGGGCCGCTGCCGAGGTCACGGTGCGTTCCGACGGTGGCGACGTCGTGGTCGAACAGCTCGGCAGGCATCGCTGACCCAGGTGGATGCGACGACGCCTACGCGAGGCCGGCCATGATCTCGGCGACCGGCGCCGCCGTCGCCTTCCGGAAGCCCTTGCCCGCCCACACGTTCACCCCGTCCGGGTCGCCGGCACGGACCGCCGCGGCCCGCAGCGGACTGGTGAGATGGTGGATCTCCGGATAGCCGGTCGGCGCATCGGCGTCGTGCTCCTCGATGAACCGGTTGCGCAGACCTCGCGCGTAGCGGCCGGAGAAGCATCGGGTGACGACGGTGTCGGCGAACCGTGGATCGACGAGTGCCGCGCGGTGCACCGGGCTACTGCCCGCCTCGTCTGCGAGCAGGAACGCCGTCCCCAGCTGGGCGGCAACGGCTCCCGAAGCAAGGACGTCGGCGACGTCGAACGCTGACATCAGCCCGCCCGCGGCAACGACCGGGACGCCGAGCCTGGCGGTCGTCGCGCGGAGCAGCTGATCCAGCGGTTGGGTCGGCGGCAGGGCCGCCGGATCGAGCATGCCTCGATGCCCGCCCGCCGCCGGACCCTGCGCGGCGAGAACGTCGACACCGCGGGAGAGCGCCGCCTCCCCCTCGGCCAGGGTCGTCACCGTCGCCATCGTCGTGATGCCCAGTTCGCGCAGCCTGGTGCAGTCGTCGGTGCCGGGCAGCCCGAACGTGAACGACACGACCTCCGGCCGGAGATCGCACACCACGTCGAGCTTGGCCGACCACTGGTCGTCGTCGTAGCGTGGCTCACCGAGCCGGACGGAGTATCGGCTCGCCTCCTCCTCGAGTGTGGCTGCATACCGGTGGAGCGCCTCCCGCGACGCGGAACTCGGCTGCGGTACGAACAGATTCACTCCGAGCGGGCCCGACGTCAGCCCCCGTGCCGCGTTGATCCGCTCGGCGAAGGCCTCGGCACCGAGGTAGCCCGCCGCCAGGAAGCCCAGACCACCTGCATTGGTTGCCGCGGCCGCCAGTTCGGGGGTGGACGGACCCCCTGCCATCGGGGCCGCGATCACCGGAACCGCCAGTTCCTGCAAATTGAACCCACTCATCGTCGCACCGCCTTCCTAGCCACCCCGGCCGTGCCCGCGTTGCGCTTCCTGGGAGATGTAGACGCCGGCCAGGCGGACGACGTGTTCGGGAAGCGACGCCGACGCCACGTCGGCCAGGCTGGTCTCCTCCAGCACCGACCGCATGCTGGCGCGCAAGGCCCGCCAGACGTCGGTGAGCGCTGCCGTCGGTCCCGAATACGGGAGGTCGCCCAGACCGATGTCGCGCACACTCGCCAACGGTCCGTCGATGCACCGCAGAACGTCGGCGATGCTGATGTCGGAAGCGGCCTTGGCCAGCACGTATCCACCTTCGCGACCTCGGTGGCTGCGGACCAGCCGATCGTTGCGCAGAGCGGTCAGGATGTCGACCAGGAACTGCGCCGGGATGCCCTGGGCCTTGGCCAGGTCCTCGGTCTTCACCAGCTCCCCATCGTCGACCGTCGCCAGCTGAATCATCGCGCGCACGGCGTACTCCGCCTTGGCCGACATCCGCATGCTGCGAATTGTGCCATCGCGGTCGACATAAGCCCGGGACCTCCGACGGGTTCCCCGCGTCGCGCGGTCCCGGCCGCCAGTTGCCACCATCGACACATGACCACGCGCGTGCGATCGTGCCGGCGTCGAACGCGGGCAGGACTGGATCGGCGGCGGCGTGATCACCGACGCCGACGGCTACCCGGTGGCGATCGCCGAACTCGGTGCACCGGAACGTCACCGCCGACGTCGGCCCGTCGCAGGGTCGAGCGAAGAAGATCAACGCGTACAACGATGTTCACGACGATCGGCGCACCGAGCTGTACCACCGGACGGCCCTACTGGACCGAGTGCCCGTCGCCGCTCATGGCACGCACCGACGCCGCAACCGGAATGCCGGGTCGCAGGTCGGGGGCATCCTGCGGCGCGCCGTAGCCGACCGTCATCGGCACCACGCCCGCCCAGGCCTCACCCGCCACGTCCTCGTCGGGGTCCTCGGGCCAGCCCTCGCTGAGCTTCAACGACCAGTTGTCCTCGCCGATCGGCATTCGCAACGCCAGCGTGGCGGCGAGTTCCCTGCGGGTGCTCGCCCGTAGCTCTGCGACCCGGCCGGGGATGAAGGATTCGGTCAGGGTCTCGAGGTAGCGCACCTTGTCGGCATCGGGAATGGTTTCGAAGACGCCGAAGAGGACCGCGCTGCGATAGCGGAACGATGACTCGAATGCACTGCGCGCCACGACCACACCGTCCAGTGTCGTCACGGATACCGCGGCGGGAACTCCCCCGGCCAGCGCCCGAAGCCACGGTGCGCCCGTCGAACCATGGATGACCAGCTCGTCGTCGATACGCGCGAAACCGGTCGGGAACGCCACGGGGTGACCGTCGCGGACCAGCGCGACGGTGGCCAGCGGCGTGCTGGCGAGGAGTTCGTCGAGGCGCGCGCGCGACGTGCTCTGCTTCTCGTCGAGTCGGGTGACCTGCGTCGATGGGTGCGGCATCGCGTCAGCCCGGGATGTCCGACGCACCGGGCACGACGACGGCGAAGAGGTCGGCCAATGCCGCCAGGCTGGCGCTCTGCATGGCCTGAGCGGGTACGGGGGCGCCGCTCAGGTCGGGCAGTGGCCGGGTCGCGGTGGCGGCCGCGACCACCGTCGGCGCGTAGCCCAGGTTGAACGCCCCGCGCGCGGTCGAGTTCACACACATGTGCGTCATGAACCCGGCGAGGACGAGGTTGCCCGCACCCAGCGCAGTGAGCCGGTCGTGCAGGTCGGTCTCCACGAACGAGTTCGGGTACTGCTTGACCACAACGGGCTCACCCTCGCGAGGCGCCACCTGCGCGACGATCGCGCCGCTCTCACCATCGACGTCGTAGAGCGATCCGGGGCCGTCGGAGTGCTGGACGTGGATGATGGGGATGCCTGCCGAGCGCGCCCGGTCCAGCAGTACCTCGGCCTCGTCGAGGGCGGCGGCCACACCGTCGAGTTCCATCACGCCCTGGGTGTAGGTCTTCTGGCAGTCGATCAACACCAGAGTGGAGTCGGTCAGTGAAGCGGGGTGTGTGGGCAGGCTGGCCAGTTCGCGCAGAGTCGGTCTCGTCACGATCCGAGCCTAGTCAGCCCGTCCAGCGCGCTCAGGCCGTAACGGCCAGAACGGCCTGCGCGAGTTCCGGTCGGCACACCACGAGGTCGGGCAGCAGCACGTCGGCCTGGTTGTAGATCAGCGGCGACCCGTCGATACGCGACGCGTGCAGACCCGCGGCGCGTGCGACCGCCACGGGTGCCGCCGAGTCCCACTCGTACTGCCCACCGGCATGAACGTAGACGTCGGCGAGACCTTGCACGACCGAGGCCACCTTCGCTCCGGCCGAACCCATCTCGACCAGTGTGCCGTCGAGCGTGTCGCGAACCGCAAGCGCGACGGCTGGCGGACGCGTTCGCGAGACGACGATGCGCGGGACCGAGGGCGCGGGTGGGGGCGGAGCGACCTCGGGTGTCGCCAGCGTCGCCCCCTGCGCAGGCAGCGCTACCGCGCCTGCGACGAGTTCGCCTGCCTGCCAGAGGGCGACGTGTACTGCCCAGTCGCTGCGGCCCAGTTCCGAGAATTCGCGGGTGCCGTCGAGTGGGTCGACGATCCATACGCGCTCGCTGCGCAGCCGTATGGGGTCGGCCCGTTCCTCTTCGGTCCCTTCCTCCGACAGCACGACGTCGCCCGGTCGCTCGGCGGCCAGCGCCGTCATCAGGAAGTCGTGGGACCGCTTGTCGCCGGCCGCCTTACGCTCGGCGGCCGTGGCATCGGCGAACTCGGTGCGCACATCGAGCAGCAACTCGCCCGCCCGGGTGGCCAGGGCCGCGGCGATCTCGTGGTCGTTCACTGCCTGGCCAGGATCATGTCGACGACGCGTTGGGCCAACTCGTCGACCTCCTGGTCGGGAGTCAACCGCAGATCCGGATTCTTCGGCCGCTGATACGGGCTGTCGATGCCGGTGAAGTGCGTGATCTCACCCCGCCGAGCCTTGGCGTAGAGGCCCTTGGGATCCCGGCTCTCACAATCCGCCAGCGGGGTATCGCAGAAGACCTCGAAGAAGTCGAATCCCTGCTCATCGTGAACCTTTCGCGCCAACGCCCGGTGTTCGGAGAGCGGGCTTATCGCCGGGACGAGCACGATCTGTCCGGAATCGGCGAGCAGCGTGGCGACGTGGGCTAGGCGGCGCAGGTTCTCCGCGCGGTCGTCCATCGAGAACCCCAGGTCGGCATTGAGACCATGGCGGAGGTTGTCACCGTCGAGAACGTAGGCGGGACGCCCACTTTCGAGTAGCTTCTGCTCGACGAGCATGGCAACCGACGACTTGCCCGATCCCGACAAGCCGGTGAACCACACCGTGGAACCCCGGGACAGTCGATCCTTCGCGGTGACGAGGTTCTCGTGCCTGACGGCGTTGGGGCTCGCGGCCCGCGCCGCCGCGGGGGTGGTGTCCCGCACCATTCCCGCGGCCACGGTGCCGTTCGTGTCCGGGTCGATCAGGATGAACGAACCGGTCGCCGCATTGCGGGCATACTCGTCGAGCACCAACGGCACCTGGGTGCGGAGGGTGACGCGGCCAAGTTCGTTGAGCTTCAGCGCCGTTGCGCTCTTGTCCCGGTGCAGGGTGTTGATGTCCAACCGGTAGTCCAGCGCGGAAACCTTGGCCCTGGTGGTCCGGGTGCCGTGCTTGATGACGTACTCGCGGCCGGGTTCGAGCGCGGTTTCGTCGGCCATCCAGCAGACCGTGGCGTCGAAGTCCCGCGTCACACGAGGCTGGTTGTTGGTGCGGGCGATCATGTCGCCGCGCGAGATGTCGAGGTCGTCGGCCAGGCTGATCGACACGGCCATCGGTGGAAACGCCTCGTCGAGGGAACCGGTGGGGCCTTCGATCTCGGTGATGCGACTGGTCTTTCCGGCGGGCAGCACCACGATCTCGTCACCTGGGCGCATGACACCGCTGGCCACGGTGCCCGCATAGCTGCGATGGTCGGCGTGCTCGCGGGTCTGCGGCCGGATCACGTACTGGACGGGGAACCGCACGTCGACGAGGTTGCGGTCGCCGGCGATGTAGACGTCTTCGAGATGACTGAGCAGCGACGGCCCGTCGTACCAGGGCGTCACGTCGGATTTGTTGACCACGTTGTCGCCGGTGAGCGCGGACAACGGAATGGTGGTGACGTCCTGAATGTCGAGACGTGCCGCGAACTCGTGGAAGTCGTCGCGGATCTTCTCGAAGCGCTCCTGGTCCCAGTCGACCAGGTCCATCTTGTTCACGGCCAGCACGATGTGCTGAATCCCGAGCAGCGACGCCAGGAACGCATGGCGTCGCGACTGCTCCAACAGCCCGTGGCGAGCGTCGACGAGGACGATGGCCAACTGTGCCGTCGAGGTTCCGGTCACCATGTTGCGGGTGTACTGAACGTGGCCAGGGGTGTCGGCGATGATGAACTTGCGCTTGGCCGTGGCGAAGTAGCGGTAGGCGACGTCGATGGTGATGCCCTGCTCGCGCTCGGCGCGCAGGCCATCGGTGACAAGGGCCAGGTCGGTGTAGTCGTGCCCGCGCTCCTTGGAGGTGCGGACGACCGAGGCCAACTGGTCCTCCATGACGGCCTTGGAGTCGAAGAGCAGGCGGCCGATCAGCGTCGACTTGCCGTCGTCGACCGAGCCCGCGGTCGCGAGTCTTAGTAAGGTCGCCATGTCATTTCCCCCATCGCTTCGCTTGCCCGATCACGATTTCTGCAGCCATCAGAAGTAGCCCGCCCGCTTGCGGTCTTCCATGCCTGCCTCCGAGATCCGATCGTCGGCGCGGGTAGCGCCCCGTTCGGTGAGCCGCGACAGGGCGGTCTCGGCGATGACCTCGGAAACCGTGGCCGCCGTCGACTCGACACATCCCGTGCAGGTGACGTCGCCGACGGTCCGGAACCGCACCGTCTTCTCGATGATGGGCTCGTCTTCCTGCGGCTCCAGGTACTCGTGGACGGCCAGCAGCATGCCGTCGCGCTCGAACACCTTGCGCTGGTGTGCGTAGTAGATCGACGGCAGTTTGATCTGCTCCGCGCCGATGTATGCCCAGATGTCGAACTCGGTCCAGTTGGAGAGCGGGAACACGCGGATGTGCTCGCCCTTGTGGTGGCGTCCGTTGTAGATGTTCCACAGCTCGGGTCGCTGCGCCTTCGGGTCCCATTGGCCGAACTCGTCGCGGAAGCTGAACACGCGCTCCTTGGCGCGCGCCTTCTCCTCGTCGCGGCGGGCGCCACCGAACGCGGCATCGAACTTGTTCTCCCTGATGGCGCGCAGCAGCGTGAAGGTCTGCATCGGGTTGCGCGACGGGGTGGTCTCGACCACGCGGCCGGCGTCGATGTCGTCCTGCACCTTGGCGACCACGAGGCGCACCCCGGATTCGGCGACCATCTCGTCGCGCGTCGCGAGCACCTCTTCGAAGTTGTGCCCGGTGTCGACGTGCATCACCGGAAACGGCAGCCGCCCTGGATGGAACGCCTTGATTGCCAGGTGGAGCATCACGATGGAGTCCTTGCCGCCCGAGAACAGCATCACCGGCCGTTCGAACTCGGCGGCGACCTCACGGATGATGTGGATGGCCTCGGCCTCCAGCGCGCGCAGATGGCTCAGCTCGTACTTGCCCGTGGGCTGGTCGAGTTCCTGGATCGTCATGACTTCCTCTTTAAGTTGGTAGAGTTAGCCAGAATTACATACATGCCGGGAAATTTACGCTGGGAGTCGGCGCGTGTCAACGCGAGACGTGAAGGCGCGGGGCCAGGCTCGACGTCGACCGTGTGGCTTGTCGGTGCCTGCACTCGCGCTCTACGACGACAACCCACACGCTCGGCGCCTGGAAGGTCAGGCAGTGACCTCGTTCAACCTGCCCGTCGCCACGTCGAACACGAAGCCGCGCAACGACTCGTGCATCGTGACGAACGGACTGGCCTCGATGCGCCGCAGCGACTGCCGGACGTCCTCGTCGACGTCGGCGAACGCCTCGGCGGCCCACTCTGGCTTCAGGCCGGTCTCGTCCTGGATGTCCTTCTTGAAGACGTCGTCGGTGAACGTCAGCATGCCGCAGTCGGTGTGGTGGATGAGGATGATCTCCCTGGTCCCCAGCAGCCGTTGGCTGATGGCCAGCGAGCGGATCTCGTCGTCGGTGACGACGCCCCCCGCATTGCGGATGACGTGCGCCTCCCCCTCGGCTAGGCCCAGAGCCCGGTAGACGTCGAGCCGGGCGTCCATGCAGGCCACCACCGCGACGTGCCTGCTCGGGGGTAGCGGCAGAGGTCTGGGGCCCGCCTGATCGAACCGAGCCGCGTAGGCCTCGTTGTTCTTCAGGTACTCGTCGGTCACGGACATGGGAACCTCCTCGGCGGACATACGTCGACTCGTGACGCTAGCCGACGCATGCCCGCTCGCCGAGGGTCAGGTTCGCGGGGACTCCAGGTCGTAGACCGTGGCACCGCCAACGTCGGCCTTGGTGAAGTTCCGCTCCACCCATGCGGCGATCTCGGTGGCGGTCCCGCCCTGGCGCCCCGGCGGCCCTCCCCTGTCGGACGCGATGAAGTACCGTACCTGCCCGTCGGCCACGTACTGCTGGAACTCAGCCAGTGTGGGTGACGGGTCGCCGCCGGTGAATCCGCCGATCGACATGAGCGAGGACCCGGTGGCCAGTTCGAGCCCGCTCACCTGCATGGAGCCGATGCCTGCGGCCGCCCAACGGTTGTCCACGCCTTCGACGAGCGACTGCAACTCGAGGTTGTCGCCGCCAAAGTCCGGCCCACCCGGGGAGCCTTGGGCATCGGGGGGGCCATCGGGGCCCTTTCCGTCGGCGCCCGGCACGAATCCGCCCGCGATGGCTGGACCCGACATGGTGCCGGGGCCGCTGCTGGGATTCGTGACGTTGTAGATCGCGAAGGCGATCGGTCCGCCAAGGCCCACCAGGGCTGCCGCCACCATGACCGCGGCGACCGCAGACCGGCCCAGCCGGTGCACACCGGTGGCCAGCACCGGCGCGACCACGATGGCACCGATCAGCACGGTCCACCTGATCCAGGGATACCAGTCGGGCGTGCGGTCCAGCAGGACGAACGACCATATGCCGGTGACCAGCAGCATCGTGGCCAGCACCAGGCGGGCCGGCAACGAGTCCCGCCGCGAAAGCAACTGCGCCACCGCGATGCCCACCAGCGCGGCAACCGCAGGCGCCAACGCCACGTTGTAGTACGGGTGCACGATTCCGTCCATGAAGCTGAACACCAGACCCGTCACCAACAGCCAACCGCCCCAAAGCAACAACCCTGCGCGTACGCGATCGGTGCGCGCCGCGCGGCGGGTAAGCCACAGTCCGACCACGAGTCCGATGAGCGCCGCCGGCAGTAGCCACGACGCCTCGGCACCCATCGACATCCCGAACAACCTCCCGATGCCGGGGTCGCCGCCGAAGAACAGGTTCATGCCGCCACCGGGGCCACCGGGCGCCGCCCGAGCCGCGGGCCGCCAGGGCCGCCACCCTCGTTGCCGACGATGCGCGCGATCCCGTTGTAGCCGAATGCGAGCTGCAGCAGGCTGTTGTCCGTCGAACCTGCGATGTAGGGCCGAGAATCGGCAGGCCAGAGGCTGACGAGCGCGACGTACCAGCCGGCCGAGACGATCATCGTCGCACCGGCTATCAGCAACGCACCCAGCCGCTTCCAGATCCCGAAGGGTGCGGCGACAAGGACGGCCAGCGACAGACCCGGCACGATGAGGAACGCCTGGAGCATCTTGGTCAGGAACGCGAAACCGACGGCGACGCCCGTCAGGGCCAGCCACGACGACATCCGCCGAACACTGTCGGCGTCGATCGCGCGCACCGTGCAGTAGGCCGCCACGACGAGCAGCAACACGAGCAGCGCATCGGGGTTGTTGAAGCGGAACATCGACGTCGCCACGGGGGTCACCGCCAACGCCGCACCCGCGATCAGGCCGGCGCCCGGGCCGCTGCTGCGCTTCACGGTGAAGTACAGCACCGCGACGGCCGCGACACCCATCAATGCCTGTGGCAGCAGCATCGTGAACTCGTTGAACCCGAAGAGCCTGCCCGACAACCCCATCACCCACATCGCAGCCGGTGGCTTGTCGACCGTGATGGCGTTGCCCGCGTCGAAGGATCCGAACAGCCAGGCCTTCCAGTCCTGAGTGCCGGCCTGGGCGGCGGCGGCGTAGTAGGTGTTGGCCCAGCCCGACGAGCCGAGTCCCCACAGGTAGATGACGGCCGTGCCCGCGAGCAGTGCAGTCAGGCCCGGCCTGGCCCAGCGCGGGTCGGGTGGGTCGACCGACCGGGCGGGTGGATCGGTCGCGACCGTGGCGGTGAGAGTCATGGCACTTCCTTCGAGCGAGTTTCGGTGGGTACGGGTTGTCCGGTCAGCGCGAGCGACGTGGGTGAAAGACCCAGCCGCGCAGCAGGACGAAGCGCACGGCAGTGGCCACGAGGTTCGCCAGCACCAACACGGTGAGTTCCAGGACTCGGTGGGGTTGGTCGACGGCGGCGTGCAGACCGGCCAGCGCACCGCTGGTGATCGCCAGGGCGAGGCCGAAGACGATGAGACCCTCGGCGTGGTGACGTGCGAGGTTACCGCCCGCCCCGAAGGTGAACCTCCGATTGGCGGCGGTGTTGCCCACCGCCGTGATGAAGAGCGCCAACAGGTTTGCCGCCTGCGCGCCAACCAGCCCGTGCATCAGGAGGAAGAGCAGCAGGTAGACCAGCGTCGACACGACGCCGACCGCTCCGAACCTGACCACCTGCCGGAACAGTGACCGCGGTGCACTGGCAAGACGAGACGAACCCAGCTGCGCGGCAATGGCGTTGACCGGAATCGAACCCTTGGCGAAACCACGCAGTAGCCGCCCCACGCCTCGCAGATCGGCGACGGCGGTGGCGACGATGTCCACCCGGCTGTCGGGGTCGTCGACCCAGTCCACCGGTACCTCGTGAATGCGAAGCCCGCTGCGCTCGGCCAGCACCAGCAGCTCGGTATCGAAGAACCAGCCGGTGTCCGACACGTGCGGCAGCAGTTGGCGGGCGACGTCGGCGCGGACGGCCTTGAACCCGCACTGGGCGTCGGAGAACCCCGTCGCAAGCGTCGACTTCAAGATGAAGTTGTAACAGCGGGAGATGATCTCACGCTTGGCGCCGCGAACCACCCGGGACCCGCGACCGAGACGCGTGCCGATCGCAAGGTCCGAGTGTCCGGAGATCAGCGGGGCGACGAGCGGCGCGAGTGCGGTCAGATCGGTGGACAGGTCGACGTCCATGTACGCCAGCACCGCAGCGTCCGACTCCGCCCAGACCTGGTGAAGCGCACGGCCACGCCCCTTCTGTTCGAGCCGGACCACGCGAACGCCGGCGAGTTCGGCAGCGAGCCCGGCAGCAACTCGGGGGGTGTCGTCGACACTGGCGTTGTCGGCGATCGTGATCCGCACCGGGTACGGGAAGGTATCCCGAAGATAGCGGTGCAGTCGGTGCACGGAGTCGGCCAACGCGACCTGCTCGTTGTAGACCGGGATCACTACATCCAGCACCGGCACACCTCGCTGCGTGGCCGCCAACGCGGCATTGGGCCGAGAGCCGAAGTGCGGCAAACGGTCCGTTTCGGTCGACACGTCGATGTCTGTCATGACACCCATCGTCGGGGGGCGCGGTGAGGTGGCCATTGGCACGAGCTATGCACCGGCTATGAAGTCTGGGACACGGTCGCCGGGGCCGTTCCGAGGTCGTAGATGGTGACGCCGTCGACGATCATCGGGGCGAACCGCGTCTGCACCCACTCGGCGATCTCCGCAGCGTCACGGCTGCCACTGTCATGTCCGCCGAAACCCCCCATCATCCGCCCGAGGATGAAGTAGTGGATGTCTCCGTCGTCGACGAAGCGCTGGAATCCTGCGAGCGTCGGCGACGGGTCCGTCCCGTTGAATCCCCCCACGGCCATGACGGGCGCACCGGCTGCCAGTTGGTAGCCTGCCGCATTGTTCGACCCGACGACCGCAGCGGTCCACCGATACTCGGCAGCGTCCGCCGCAAGCAGCGCGGCAAGGTCTGGGCCGGGTTCGGGCGACGTCAGCAGACCACCACCGGGGCCGCCGAAGCCACCCGCCGGACCAGGTCCACCAGGGCCGCCGTGGCCGACCGAGGCACCGAACCCCATGGCCGGACCGACGGACGGGAGCGCGCCGGTGTGCGGCGTGGCAGCCGTGGCCACGGCGTATGCGGCGGGACCTACCAGACACACGACGACCGCCAGGCCCGCCACCGCGGTGGCCAACCGTTGCGGCAGCCGCCCGACCACCACGAGCAGAACCGCCGCCGCGACTCCCCCGACGGCGACGCCTGCACGCAACCACGGCAGCCAGCCTTCGTGACGTGCGAGCAGGACGGCGGCAAGCACCGCGGTGACGGCGACCGTCGCCGATATGGCGCATGCGGCGCGCACGTCGGATCGGTTGCGCCACAGCATGGTCGCGCCGATGCCGATGACCGCGCCGACGGCCGGAGCGAGGGCCACGGTGTAGTACGCGTGCACGATGCCGCCGGCGAAGCTGAACACCGCGGCGGTGACCACGAGCCACCCACCCCAGAGGATGAGCGCGGCGCGGGCGGGATCGGTGCGGGGGGCGCGCCTGCTGATGAGCAGACCGGCGGTGAGGCAGACCAGCGCGGCGGGCAGCAGCCATGCGATGTAGCCACCCATTCCACTACCGAACAGTCGGCCCCATCCGGCGTCGAAGTTGGGGTTGCCGAGCCCGCCGGTTTCGTTGCCGGTCAGCCGGCCGAATCCGTTGTAGCCCAGCGCGAGTTCGATGATGCTGTCACCTTGCGAGCCCCCGATGTATGGCCGCGAAGATGCCGGCCAGAACTCGACGAGCAGCAGATACCAGCCAGCGGAGACCACCAGCGCCGTCGCGGCAACGGCGAGCCCGCGCAACCGTGCTCGCCACGGCGCGGCCGCGCCGACCAGATACGACGCCGCCAAGGCCGGCAGCACCAGGAACGCCTGCAACATCTTCGCCAGGAAGCCGTACCCGACCGCGGCGCCCGCCGCGACCAGCCACCATCGACTGCTGTCGGGTTCGCAGGCGCGCTGTACGCAGTACGCCGCCACGACGAGCATCAACACCAGCAATGCGTCCGGGTTGTTGAAGCGGAACATCAGCGCCGCGGCGGGGGTCAGCGCGAGTACCGCGCCTGCCAACAGCGCCGCCGTCGGCCCTTGCGCCCGGCGTATCGCGGCGTACAACACTGCGACCGCGGCGATGCCCTCGATCGCTTGGGGAACCAACACGCTCCACGGGTTCAGGCCGAACAGTCGCACGGAGACGTCCATCACCCACAGGGCGCCCGGTGTCTTGTCCACGGTGATGGCGTTGCCTGCGTCGCTGGATCCGAACAGCATCGCCGTCCAGTTCGACGCCCCGGCCTGTGCGGCTGCGGAGTAGAACGCGTTGGCCCATCCGCTCGCCGAGAGGTTCCACAGATACAGCACCGCGGTGACCACCATCAGCACACCGAAGCCGAAACGCTCCCACACCGTCGCACGGGTCGCGGCTGCGGCGGTCCTCGGAGAGCGCTGCGGTATCAGCGCATGCGAAAGTACGGCAGCCACGCAGCCGATTGTGGGGTGGTCTGCTAGGCGCCAGATCTGTCAGCGCTGTGTGTCGCCTGTGAAAGATCGGGGAGCGTGACGACGAATTCGGTGTTGCCACGGACACTTCGCACCTCGATGGTTCCGTCGTGGGCCTTCACCACGGCCTCCACGATCGCCAGACCGAGCCCCGTGCTTCCTTCCCGCCGCGACCGTGACGAGTCCCCGCGCGCGAACCTCTCGAAGATCTCTGGAAGCAGCGCGGCGGAGATTCCGGGACCATCGTCGGTCACCGTCAGCACCGCTGAGCCGTCGGCCCGCTGCAGCGAGGTCGTCACCGAGGTTCCCGCCGGGGTGTGCCGCCTGGCGTTGGCGAGCAGGTTGCCCAGCACCTGATGCAGCCGAGCCTCGTCGCCGACGACGACCACCGGGTCATCGGGGAGGTCGAGCGACCATGCGTGGTCGGGCCCGGCGACGTGCGCATCGCTCACGGTGTCCACCACCAGTCGCGACAGGTCGACCGCCTCGCGCTCCAGGGGCCGGCCCGCGTCCAGCCGTGCCAGCAGCAGCATGTCCTCGACGAGTTGGGTCATGCGGTGCGTCTCGGATTCGACCCGGCCCATCGCGTGAGACACGTCGTCGGGTAGCTGGTCGCGCTTGCGTTGGGCGAGTTCGGTGTAGCCGCGGATGGCGGCCAGCGGGGTGCGCAACTCGTGGCTGGCGTCGGCAACGAACTGCCGGACCCTGGTCTCGCTGGCCTGCCGGGCCGACAGCGCTCCGGCGATACGGTCGAGCATCCGGTTCAGTGCCGACCCGAGCTGACCGACCTCGGTGTGGGCACTCGCCGGGTCCACGCGCACGATCGGCGTGGGCAGTCGCACCTCACCCCGATCCAGCTCGAGGTTCGCAACCTCCCGAGCCGCCGCGGAAACCCTTGACAGCGGCGCAAGTTGGCGGCGAATGATCAGCATGCCAGCAATCGTGGCTGCGAGCAGAGCCGCGGCGGCGACGCCGGAAACCACGGCGAGGACCCAGAGCAGCGCATCGTCGACGACGGCGGTGGGCAGACCCGTGACGATCGTCCCGCGACCGCGCCAGGCGTGCAGCCCGATGACCCGGTAGCGGCCGAGGCCATCGAGTTCGAGGGTTTGGGGGGCTCGGTCGGGCGGTATGGCGGCCAGCTGGGCGGCTGCCGCCTCGCTCACGCCGTCGCGGCCGCCGTCGGTGGCGATGACCCCCGCGTCGACCGTCCCGGTCCGCGAGATCACCGCACCCACGGTGTTGGCCGCCTGACCCGGCGCGTTCAGGAAGCCCGGACCTGGCCCGACCTCGGGATCGAAGCGCGCCGGGCCGATGGGGATGCCGGGCGGGCCGGGCGGGAGCAACGGGGGTGGACCGGGTGGACCGGCTGGTCCCCGCCGCTCCCGCGGGCCGATGGGCCCGGGCGGCGGCATGTCGAACAGCGCCACGGACCGGCGACCCGTTTCGATCAGCTGGTCGTCGAGCTGCTGCATCAAAAAGCGCTGCAACGCGAACTCGGTGGCCACGCCGATCGCCGCGCAGACCGTCGCGAGCAGCAGCACCTGCGTGACCAGCAACCGCACCCGCAGCGACCAGGTGCGCGGTGCGAAGAACCGGATCCGCGACGCGCCGGCCTGCTGATCGCCGAAAGTGCTGGATGTCTCAGCGGCCGGGCTTGAGGACATACCCGGCCCCCCGCAGGGTATGGATCATCGGCTCGCGGCCGCTGTCGATCTTCTTGCGAAGGTAGCTCACGTACAACTCCACGATGTTCGACCGGCCGCCGAAGTCGTAGCTCCACACCCGGTCCAGGATCTGCGCCTTGCTCAGCACGCGCTTCGCGTTGCGCATCATGAACCGCAGCAGCTCGAACTCGGTTGCGGTCAGCGTGATGGCCTCACCTGCGCGGGAGACTTCGTGACTGTCCTCGTCGAGCACCAGGTCACCGACCACGAGCTGGGCATCTCCGGATTCGTTGGCCACCCCGGTGCGACGCAGCAACGCGCGCAGCCGCAATACGACCTCTTCGATGCTGAATGGCTTCGTCACGTAGTCGTCGCCGCCTGCGGTCAGCCCGGCGATACGGTCCTCGACCGAGTCCTTGGCCGTGAGCAGCAGCAGGGGCAGGCCGGGGATCTGCTGGCGCAGTTCGTGCAGCACGTCGAGCCCGCTCATGTCCGGCAGCATCACGTCGAGGACGACCACGTCCGGCGGGTTGTCCCTGGACAGGGCGATCGCCGTCGCGCCGTCACCCGCCGTGGCTATGTCCCAACCCTCGTAGCGCAACGCCATCGACACCAGCTCCGCCAAGACGGGTTCGTCATCGACCACGAGCACGCTGATCGGACTTCCATCGGCCCGCCGCATGACGACGCGGGCCGAGTCCTTTTCGCTGACGAAACCGTTGGTCATACCGACAGTATCGGCCCGTGCCATGGGCTGGGCCTATGACTTGTCTATGTGCGGGCTGTGAAACCGTGACCACGATGCGGCCGTGCCTGACCTTCGACAAGTGATCGGGCGAGATCTCGGGTACGTCGGTTAGAAGCCAGTCGCGACGGGACCCTTGATCGCCGGCTTGGCGATCGGCACCGCCGGCACCGTGGGCGGCGTCGTCTCAGTGCTGGTCGCGCCGACGGTCATGGGGCTGACGCTCGCCTGATCCGCCGTACCGGGCTGCTGCACGATCGCCGTGCTCAGCGCGCCGATCGTCACGATGGCACTTCCGCCGATGATCGCTGCGAAGGCCTTGACGTTCTTCCGATTGGTTGTCGCCATTCTCGGTACCCCTTGTCATTCGTGATTCGCGTCGCACTTCACCGTGTGACGGCCGACAGTAAAAGTGAACGCGCCCAACCTGTGGGCAGGCTGTCGCCGAGGTGCGAACTTCCCGCCACCCGCGACGTCCGACGCCGCGCCCGTAACGGCAGTTCGCAGTCCTACGGTCGGCGATCTCCTACCCTGTCGGCATGCGAGTACCGGCGGCCGCGACGTGACGCGTTTCCTGGCTCGCCGGTTCCTCAACTACGTGGTGCTGTTGGCGCTCGCGTCGTTCCTGACGTTCGGCTTGACGTCGCTGACGTTCTCACCGCTGGACAACCTACTCCAGCGAAACCCCCGGCCGCCGGCGGCGGTGATCGAGGCCAAGGCCGCCGAACTCGATCTTGGCAAGCCGATCCCCGTGCGTTACGCGCACTGGGCTTCCGGCGCGATCCGCGGCGACTTCGGAACCACCGTCGCCGGCCAGCCCGTGTCCGATGAGCTGTGGCGCCGCATCGGTGTCAGCCTTCGCCTGGTGCTGATCGGTTCGGTGCTCGGCACCTTCATCGGCGTCGTGGTCGGCGCGTGGGGCGCCATCCGCCAGTACCGCGTGTCCGATCGCGTCATCACCCTGCTGTCGCTGCTGTTGATCAGCACGCCAACCTTCGTCATCGCCAACCTCCTGATCCTTGGTGCCCTCAAGGTCAACTCGGTGCTCGGGTTCCAACTCTTCGAGTACACCGGCGAGACGTCGTCCACCGTGACCGGCGGCGCGTGGGCCCAGTTCACCGACCGCCTGCAACACCTGGTGTTGCCAACCTTCACCCTTGCGCTCTTCGCGATCGCCGGATTCAGCCGCTACCAGCGCAACGCAATGCTCGACGTCCTCGGTCAGGACTTCATCCGCACCGCCAGGGCCAAGGGGCTGACCCGCCGGCAGGCCCTGTTCAAACACGGCTTGCGCACCGCGCTCATCCCCATGGCGACGTTGTTCGCCTACGGCGTCGGTGGGCTCGTCACCGGCGCGGTGTTCGTCGAGAAGATCTTCGGCTGGCACGGCATGGGCGAGTGGGTGGTGCAGGGCATCGCGACCCAGGACACCAACATCGTCGCCGCGATCACCGTCTTCACCGGTGCCACGGTGCTTCTGGCGGGGTTGCTGTCCGACGTCATCTACGCTGCGCTGGACCCGAGGGTGAGGGTGGCATGAGCGAGCCCGCCACCACGTCGGCCTCCTCGGAGGCGCAGTCCGGCGTCGACTCGAACACCTTCGCGTCGCGGCGCACCCTGACGCTTCGACGTTTT
Source organism: uncultured Actinomycetota bacterium (assembly GCA_963798245.1). Classification (GTDB taxonomy): domain Bacteria; phylum Actinomycetota; class Actinomycetes; order Mycobacteriales; family Mycobacteriaceae; genus Mycobacterium. Next base: position 275,552 of record CAWCSO010000013.1, on the reverse strand, counting down.
CTGCGCAACAAGTTGGCGTTGTGCGCCCTGGTGGTGCTGCTGGTGATGTTGGTGGGCTGCTACGTGCTGCCGCCGTTGCTGCCCTGGAGCTACACCGATCTCGACTACTACGCGCTACAGCAACCGCCGAACTCGAGTCACTGGTTCGGCACCAACTCGATCGGTCAGGACCTGCTCGCCCAGACGTTGCGCGGCATGCAGAAGTCACTGCTCATCGGCGTCTGCGTGGCGTTCATCTCCACGATCATCGCGGCGACGGTGGGGGCGATCGCCGGGTACTTCGGTGGCTGGCGCGATCGCACGGCGATGTGGGTGGTCGACCTGTTGCTGGTGGTGCCGAGCTTCATCCTGATCGCGATCGTCACGCCACGCCTACCGCCGTCGGGTCGGGTGTTCTGGTTGATCGTGCTGCTAGCCGTGTTCAGCTGGATGATCAGCTCACGCATCGTCCGCGGCCTGACCATGAGCCTGCGGGAACGCGAGTTCGTCACGGCCGCAAGGTACATGGGTGTATCCAACTGGCGGATCATCATCCGACACGTGCTGCCCAACGTCGCGTCGATCCTCATCATCGACACCGCGTTGAACGTGGGCCTGGCCATCCTCGCCGAAACCGGGCTCAGCTTCCTTGGTTTCGGTATCCAGCCGCCCGACGTGTCGCTCGGCACCCTAATCGCCGATGGCACGCCGTCGGTGACGACGTTCCCGTGGGTGTTCCTGTTCCCGTCGGCCATCCTGGTGACCATCGTGCTGTGCGCGAACGTGATCGGCGACGGACTGCGGGACGCGATCGATCCCAGCGCCAGACCGCCCACGACCGCTCGCGCGAAGCGCGGAAGGCGGCCGGCATGAGCGATCTCCTTCAGGTGACCGGCCTGACGGTCGACTTCCCCACCGACACCGAGGACGTCGCGGCGGTGCGTGGCATGTCCTTTGACGTCAGTCCGCGCGAAGTGGTGGCGCTGGTGGGCGAATCGGGCGCGGGCAAGTCCGCCACGGCGATGGCCGTCGTGGGCCTGCTGCCCGCCTACGCACAGGTGGCAGGATCGGTGCAACTACACGGCGACGAACTGATCGGCCTCGACGACCAACGGATGTCGGCGATCAGGGGTCGCGTCATCGGCACGGTGTTCCAGGACCCGATGTCCGCACTCACTCCCGTTTACACCGTCGGCGATCAGATCGCCGAGGCGTTGCGCGTGCATCAGCGCGACCTGAGCCGCGGCGCGGCAAGGAAGCGGGCGGTCGAACTGCTGGAGCTGGTCGGCATCGGGCAACCGGAGCGCCGCGCTCGCGCGTTCCCCCACGAACTCTCCGGCGGCGAGCGCCAACGGGTCGTCATCGCGACGGCCATCGCCAACGATCCGGACCTGATCATCTGCGACGAGCCGACCACCGCTCTCGACGTGACCGTGCAGGCACAGATCCTCGACGTCTTGCGGACGGCGCGCGACGTCACCGGCGCCGGTGTCCTGATCATCACCCACGACCTCGGCGTGGTCTCGCAGTTCGCCGACCGCGCGCTGGTGATGTACGCCGGGAAGGCCGTAGAGACGGCACCGGTGGCCGACCTCGTCGACCGTCGCGTGATGCCCTACACCGTCGGCCTGCTGGGTTCGGTGCCGCGTCTGGATGCCGAACAGGGGTCGCGGCTGGTGCCGATTCCTGGTGCGCCGCCATCGATGGCCGCACTGCCACCCGGGTGCCCGTTCGCACCGCGTTGCCCGTTGGCGATCGACGAATGCCGCACGGCGGAGCCCGAACTCGTCCCCGTGGGCCCCTCGCACTCCGCCTCGTGCATCCGCACCAACGATGTGGCCGGACGGACGGCGGCGCAGGTGTACGGGGTGTCGACCAGTCCGATGGACGCGGCGCCAGACCCCGACGCGCCGGTCGTGGTGCGGGTCGCCAACCTGGTCAAGACATTCGAACTGACGAAGGGCGTGGTGTTCCGGCGACGGATCGGCGAGGTGCGCGCCGTCGACGGCATCAGCTTCGAACTTCGCGAGGGACAGACACTGGGCATCGTCGGCGAATCGGGTTCCGGCAAGTCGACGACGCTGCATCAGATCCTGGAACTGACCGCACCGCAGGGAGGGTCGATCGAAGTGCTCGGACACGACGTCGCCTCGCTCGACCGGCGCGGCCGACGGGCACTGCGCGGCGACCTGCAGGTGGTCTTCCAGGATCCGGTCGCCTCGCTCGACCCGCGGCTGCCGGTATTCGACGTGCTCGCCGAACCGTTGACCGCCAGCGGCTATGACAAGGAACGCGTGGCCCAACGGGTCGACGAACTACTCGGCGTCGTCGGGATGCGGCGCGAGGACGCCAGCCGGTATCCCGCGGAGTTCTCCGGCGGCCAGAAACAGCGCATCGGCATCGCGCGGGCATTGGCGCTGCAGCCCAAGGTCCTTGCGCTCGACGAGCCCGTGTCCGCGCTCGACGTGTCGATCCAGGCGGGCATCATCAATCTGCTTCTGGACCTGCAGGACCAGTTCGGCCTGTCGTACCTGTTCGTGTCCCACGATTTGTCGGTGGTCAAGCACCTCGCCGACCGGGTGGTCGTCATGTTGCGTGGATCGATCGTGGAGTCGGGCGACGCGACCGAGGTGTTCGCCCACCCCAAGCACGAGTACACCCGCAGCCTGCTGGCCGCGGTGCCCGCGTTCTGACGGCCACCGTTGCACGAACGCGACACGCGGCGGGATCGGGGCGCTTTCCCGCCGGCGGCGCGCTCACCGCGCCAGTGCCTCTAGCATCGGCGGCATGGAGTTCCGACGTATCGCCAGTGCCCTGCTCGTCGTGGGTCTCGCCCTCACGGCCTGTTCCGGCGGCGACGAACCCCCGCCGTCGGCAGGTGGCGAAGCCGAGATCGGCACCACCAACGACATGAACCCGCAGGATCCCGCGAGCCTCCAGGAGGGTGGGGCACTGCGGCTGGCGCTGTCGGGATTCCCGGAGAACTTCAACACACTCCACATCGACGGCAACGTGGCCGACTCGGCGGCGATGCTGAAGGCAACCATGCCGCGGGCCTTCACCATCGCGCCCGACGGCCAGCCGTCGGTGAACCAGGACTACTTCACCAGCGTCGAACTGACCGGAACCGACCCCCAGGTCGTCACCTACACGATCAACCCCAAGGCGGAGTGGACCGACGGCACGCCGATCACCTGGGAGGACATCAAGTCCCAGATCGACGCCACCAGCGGCAAGGACGAGGCCTTCGCGATCGCCAGTCCCAACGGCAGTGACCGGGTCGAATCGGTGACCCGCGGCGCCGACGACCGCCAGGCGATCATGACGTTCGCCAAGCCGTACGCCGAGTGGCGCGGCATGCTGGCAGGCAACACAATGCTGCTGCCGAAGAGCATGACCGCCACACCCGAAGCGTTCAACAAGGGCCAACTCAACGCCCCCGGGCCGTCGGCGGGACCGTTCATGGTCAGCAACATCGACCGTACGGCGCAACGCATCACCCTGACGCGCAATCCCGAGTGGTGGGGCGCCACGCCACGACTCGACAGCATCACCTACTCAGTCCTCGACGACGCGGCGCGCATTCCGGCACTGCAGAACAATGCGCTGGACGCCACCGGAATCGCGAGCCTAGACGAGATGGAGATCGCACGCCGCACGCCGGGTGTCTCGATCCGGCGTGCTCCGGGGCTGAGCTGGTACCACTTCACGTTCAACGGCGCCCCGGGCTCGATCCTGGCCGACAAGGCACTGCGCATGGCCATCGCCAAGGGCATCGACCGGCAGACCATCGCCAGCGTCACTCAGCGCGGGCTGGCCGACAATCCCGTGCCTCTCAACAACCACATCTACGTGGCGGGCCAGGAGGGCTACCAGGACAACAGCGCCGTCGTCGCGTTCGACCCCGAGGCGGCCAAGCGGGAACTCGACGAACTCGGTTGGCGGATGAACGGTGAGTTCCGTGAGAAGGATGGCGGGCAACTGGTCATCCGCGACACCTTCTACGACGCGTCGAGTACCCGACAGGTGGCGCAGATCGCCCAGAACAACCTGGCGCAGATCGGCGTCAAGCTCGACCTTCAGGCCAAGGGCGGTACCGGGTTCTTCAGCCAGTACATCACCGTCGGCAACTTCGACATCGCGCAGTTCAGTTGGGTCGCCGACGCGTTCCCACTGTCGGGTCTGACACAGATCTACCTGTCCACCGGGGAGAGCAACTTCGGCAAGATCGGCAGCCCGGAGATCGACGCGAAGATCGAGCAGACGCTCGAGGAACTCGATCCGGAGAAGGCCCGCGCCCTGGCCAACGAACTCGACGAGATGATCTGGGCGGAGGGCTTCAGTCTGCCGCTGACCCAGTCCCCCGGGAACGTCGCCGTGCGAAGCGATCTCGCCAACTTCGGGGCCTCAGGACTCGGGGACGTGAACTACACCGCCATCGGTTTCATGAAGCCGTGACCCAGTGCCGGGGCCAGGTGCGTCGGCGCGCACTCATCCGGTCGCGACCTCCACGACCGTGCCGTGGCTCAGCACGAACCGCTGGGCAGCGCCGCTCGATGCGCGAGCAGCCATTCGGTGAGTCGGTCCATGATCTGCACCCCGGTGTCGAAGCTCCCATCGGAGGGCACCGTCGCCAGCGCGACTGCCGTCCAACCGTCGGGACCAGGCAGCAATCCGAGCTGCCGCAGCAGATATCGCCCGTCGGTGCCCGGCCCCCAACCGGCCTTCGCCGCGGCGTCGTCGACCGAGGCCAACCCCCATCGCTGACCGGCGACCACATTGCGCATGTCTTCGACGACCCGGCCGGAATCGGGTATACACCGCAGGTGAGCGGCAAATTCGGCTTGCTCGCGAATCCCCCACTCCGTCTGGCCGAAGGCGCTGAACGGCGGACGTACGCGGTCTGACTGGACCACCGTGACGTCGTCGTGGCCTTCCCGCAGCACGCCCTGGACCGCCTCCGCCGCGGTGACCGGCTCCCCCAGCATCGACCACAACCGCTCGGCCGCCTCGTTGTCCGACTGGGTGATCGCCGCGGTGACGGCACTCGTTGCGCCGTCGCCGGCCGCGCGGAGCGCGGCGATCGCCAACGGCACCTTGATCGTCGACCACGCGACCCCGCCGGCCCAGTCCCCGAGGGTGCGCGGCTGCGCACCGCCGCCGGCCACGATGGCGATGCCGACGTCTGCGTCGATGCCCGACATGAACGCCTCGAAGCTCGCATCCAGGTCGTCCGCCGGAGCCGGGTCGCTGGGCGATGATGGTGGCGGCGGCAATGCTGAACTGCCGGTACCCTCCCGGGCAGTTGGCTGACCCGGCGGTGCGGATGGGTCCGTGCCGACGTCGGTCGGACTCCCGGCGCATCCGGCGAGCACGAGGACAGCCGACAGGACCGCGGCGGCTGCCCCTCGTCGGTCAGTAGACATAGACGATGGCGTCCTTGCCTCCGGTGCAGGTCACGAGGGGGCCGTTGGCGGCGCACGTCATGGGAACGGCTTCATTGGTCACCGGGCTGACGACCTCGAGGTCACGCGGCACCGAGGACGGCGTCCCGCTCGCGGCGTAGGCCATCCTGACCTCCTCCGAGAACGGGCAGGAGGTCACCGATGTCCCTCTGGCCGATCTGGTGAACGCTCCGGTGGGGCCCGAGAGCGTCGGGCACGGTTCCGCGCCCGGTGGCAGGTTGACCACCTGCGGGACCGGCGGCGGCGCGGGCCTCTCGGTGGTGATTGTCGTGGTGCGCGTCGACGGTCGGGGGGAGGACCGCTCGGAACTCTCCTCCGGGTCGGCCACCGGGCCAGCCGCGGGCGAACCGTCCCGGTCCCCCAGAAGCACCACGCCGCCGACAACCAGCGCGATGAGTACTACCGCCGCCGCCACGACGGGCAGCACCCAGCGTCGTGAGCCGCGGGCGGGACCGGGCGCAGGTGCAGTTCGAAGCGGCGGCACGTGCGGCGGCAATTGGGGTGGCGCCGGCTGGCCGACGTACGGCTTCGCCGGTTCGGCCGGGGAGTACGCGGGTCTCGTGATCGTGGCGTTGGGGTCGGCAGGGACGGTGCCCCTCGGTTCATACAGCGCACGTTCGGCTGCGGCGCCGAACGCCGCCGCACCCGGATAGCGGTCGCGTGCGTCCTTGGCCATCCCCCGCGAGATGACCTCGTCGAAGGCCTCGGTCACGGCGGCGTTGACCGCACTCGGTCGCGGGGGCGGTGAAGAGGTGTGCGCGGCGATGAGCTGCTCGATACTGTTCGTCGCGAAAGGCGCTGCACCCGTCAGCAACTCATGGAGGACGCAGGCAAGTGAGTAGACGTCTGCCGCCGGGCCGACCTCGACCCCGCTGAACCGCTCGGGCGCCATGTAGCCGAACGAACCGATTGGCGCACCCGCCATGGTCAGCCTGTGATCGCCGACCGACTCGGCGATGCCGAAGTCCACCAGGTAGGCGAAGTCGGCGGGGGTGACCAGGATGTTCTCCGGTTTCACGTCCCGGTGGATGAGACCGTCGGCGTGCGCGGCACTCAGCGCGGAGCAGATCTGGCTGTTGATCGACACCGCACGCGCGGGGTCGAGCGGCGCGCCCCTGAGCATTGTCCGCAGGTCGACGCCGTTGACCAGCCGCATGTCGATGTACAGCGTGCCGTCGACGTCTCCCCAATCGTGGATCGGGATGACGTGTGGCTCCTGCAATCTTGCGGCGGAGTGAGACTCGCGCCGGAAGCGTTCGCGGAAATTCTCGTCGTTCGACAGGTGTTCGGCCAGGATCTTCAGTGCTACGACCCGCCCCTTGGCAGTGTCATAGGCCTCGTAGACCTCACCCATGCCCCCCTTGCCGAGAAGCCGTCGGATCTCGTAACTGCCGAACGTCGTCCCCACCCGTGCACCCGGTGCCATCGTCATCCCCTCTCCGCGCCGCCTCGGCCCGGCGTCGCTGACGGACGGCGCCGTCCGATCTGGGCTCGCCCGGCGCGGCGCAAGCCATACCGTCCGGTCCCGACCACGTCGCTCATCTCAGATGGTGTGAGTAGAAGGTGAGGGCGTGGGACCCGATCCGCAGGGTCTCGCCGGGACGCAGCGGGCGTCGGGAGTGCGGCGGAAGCCGTTCCGGCCACTGCGCCCGGTCGGGGCGCAACACCCAGGTACCGTTCGCCGATCCGTTGTCCGCCACGACCACGTCCCAACCATCCAGCCGGACCCTGGCGTGGACCCGGCTCACCGAACGCTGTGGATCGTCCAACACGATCTGGCGAACTGAATCCCCGTTGACCTCCGGATCGTTGCCGGGCTGGCGGCCGATCACGTAGTCGGCATCGAGAGTGAAGGTGGCCTCCTCGTCGATCACCAGCACACCAAGCGGCGGCCGTTCGCCCTCGACCAGAACGCGCGAAACCTGAAGCATCGCAAGCCCACACCACGCGCAGTTGGCGGCGTGCGGATGATTGAAGTGCCCGCGACCGCACTTGAGGCCACGCACGCGCGCGACGTCGGCGCCGGGAACGGGCCTGCGTGACGGGTCGACTTCCGTGTTCGCGGTGGGCGAGGGCCGCAATGTCGCGATCGGAAGCGCCCGTCGGTCCTGCGAGGCCGCGGGTGGGGGCCTCCGTGGACCGGTGAGCAGAACCGACTCGAATTCCACCACGGGCGGGGCATGTTCGAGATCGTCGACGCCGTCCTTGGCGACACCGCGCACCACGGCACTTGCATACTTCTGGACGTCGACCGGTAAGTCGACGACCTTGGATGCCATCGTGCGGGCGGACCGCACCGCCGGTGCGGGGGGTGCGGCGGGAACCTGGATCGCCGACATCAGGATCACCACGCCGTCACCGGGGACCACCCCCGCTTCGAGATCGAGCCCCTCGGCGTCCTCGGCGTCCTCCGACCCGAGCCGTACGCGGGTACAGGTGGACGACAGCGGCTCGCGGACGACCCCCGTCGCGGTCCGTGCATTGAAATGGGTGACGCCCAACTGCGACTCGACGTGAATATCCATGTCGCCGTGAAGGACTGAGGTCGGCGAGACCGCTCCCAAGACCACCGCAGCGAAACCTTCCACGTCGCCGTGGTCGGCCAGCGCATCGACCAGGGCGGCCACGGGGTCCTCGGCGGCGGCCGCTTCGCGCACGCTCGCCCGCAGGGCCACCAGCGCCACGCGGCGTACCCCGACGGCGAACGCGATGATCGGGCCGTATCTCAGTACGGCGCCCAGCGCCCCGGGAATTACCTTGACGTCAGGATCAGCCATGGCCGATCGCCCTCTCCAACTGCCGGGCGAACTCCAAGGCGGTCGCGGGTCTGGCCGTCCGGTCCCGATCGAGGGCTGCGACCACCACGCGGCGCACCTCGGGGTCGAGATCGGTTGGCACGCGGGTCGGCTCGTGAAGCAGGTGCGCCAGCGCGTGGAGCAGGTTGTCGGTCGGCAGCTCGGGGAAGGGCCCCTTACCGGTCAGCGCCATCAGCAACGTCGCCGCCAGGGACCAGATGTCCGACGCGCGGGAGGCCTCCTCCCCCCGGGCCACCCCGGGTTCCATGAAGGCCAGGGTGCCGATCGGCCCAAGCCCGGTGAGCGTGGCTCCCCGCGAGAGTAGTTGCGCGAGACCAAGATCGCTCAGAACGGCACCCTCAGGCGTCAACAGCACGTTGCCCGGCTTGATGTCGCGGTGCGCCACCCCGACCTCGTGCAGAGCGTGCGCCCCACGCGCAGCCTCGGCGACCGCGGTCACGACCTGCGCGGGCGCCAGTGACGCGTTGCGCGTCGAGGCCAGCGAACCCCTGTCGTAGTAGGCGGTGGAGTAGTAGAGCACGCCGTCATGGTGTCCGGCATCGAAGATCTGTACCAGATGCTTCGAATCCACGGAGGCGAAGAGCCTTAGTTCGTTGGCCATCCGACGGAAACCGTCGGCGCTCGCACGCTGCCCGAGCACCTTGACCGCGCAGAAGGCACTGTCGACGCCCAGACGATCGGGTGTCCGGGCCAGATAGAAGGCGCCGTGGTTGCCCTCGCCGAGATTCTCCAGGAACACGTAGTCCGCGATGCCCCTCACGTCTGCCCGTCCTTCTCCGGTGGATGTTCGAGGTAGTCCGACGCCACGTCGACGCCTTCGCGGGTGATGGACTTCGACGGATCCACGCGCACCTGAGCGATCCGGTGGCGGAAGCGAACGCACAGGATCAGGGTGCCGACGAGCAACGCCCCGCCGATGACCGCGAAGGCCAACAGCCCCATGTCGGTGCGCAGTTGCTTGACGAGGATCAACGTGGTGATCAACTCGATCGACGCGAGCAAGGCTTCGAACAGCGCCAGCTGCCGGGTCGTGATCCGGGCCGCGAACGCAGAACCCAGCGGCGCACCCCAACACACCACGGGGACGGCGGCGAGCCACAGCCCCAACAGGTCGAAGCGGGCCGCCGGATACTGGGTGGGGTCGGCCAGGACTGTCTGCCCGACCTGCGTGACGTAGTCCCCGACGACGGTGACGTCGAGTTGACCGCGAATGAGGCCGAGATAGACGAAACCGGCCAGCGACACCACCGTCATGACCAGGACCGACGAGGGGACCGCGATGCGGGGTTCCAGACCCATCATCACCACCACGACCAGGTAGAACATCACGTCGGCACCCGAGCCGACCTGCGAGGCCACCAGACCGCCCAGCAGCGCCCCGACCAAGAGGAATCCGATCTGGCGTCCACCCAGGGGGTCGATCGACGTCCGCACCTCACGCACCTGCACGCGACTACCGAGGTAGACCACCGAGGCGATGCCCACCACCAGCAGCGTGAACATCACCTTGACGTACGGGCCCGGCAGCACGGAGGTGTAGAACGGCGTGTTCCGATTGCTGAAGAAGAACAGCCCGATGAAGAGCCCGAGCAGAGCCGCGGGCAACGACCAGAGCACGGCGGGAATCGAGATCGCGCGCCGGCGGACCAGGATCGCGATCGACGCCGCCGTCATGCCGATGGACTGGATGGCAAGGCTGAAGGTCCGGGCGACCTCGGGCGGCACGCCGAGTGCCTTCGTGAAGACCGGGAACGCCACCGCACCCCCGCCCTGTGGTGTGGCGCCCGCGATGAACGAACCGAACAACATGGTTGGCGCGGCGACGATGTTGTCCCAGATCCGGCCGAAGTTGCCGGTCAGCAGCACCGCGACGAACCACACCACCGTCACTATCACCGGAAAGCCCAGGGCGATCCTCTTACGCCGACGATCGCCCTCTTCCCGCGAGATTGCCGCGGCTTCCAGAAAACCTAGATCCGGTGCGCGGCGTCCAGCAGGCGTTTGCTCGGGATTCACAGCACCCGGCCGCCCCGATAGCGCCACCGCGGGAACAACACTCGCAGCGGGCCGTTTGCGACGATCCACATCCACACCCACAGCGACCCGAAGAGCAGGACCACCGCGAACGAGAAGTCATACCCCAACAGCACCAATACGGGCACGAACAGCAGGAACTCGTTGACCGCCGTGACGAGGCCCAACAGTGCGGGCCAGTCCTTCTCCCAGCGCAACTGCATGAGGAGGTGGTAGCAGACCTCCCAAGCCGTTCCGAGCAGGCCGACCAGCAACAGCGAGGCGAAGCCGAGTTCATAGACGTCGGCCAGACCCGCACCGCCGGCGAACGGCAGCAGGAACGGGCTTATCACGATCACCCATGGCACGCCGACCAGAAAGAGCAACAACCACCTCGTCTGGATGCGGCCGAGCAGAGTCGGTGTCACGGGGCCACTCCTCTCGCCCAGCGCAGCCACTGCGAAACCGACCGGAAGCTGCCGAGCTTGGCGATGAATCCCTGCGCGGCAAGCTCATCGATGATCTGCAGCGCGGCGTACTGCAAACCGAGAAACGAGTCGACAGGCGCATACGGCCCGCCAAGGGTGATCGACCCCGAGGCGTACATCCGGCCGTCGCCCGACCGCGTGCCACTGATCTCGAAGGACCCCGATACATCAAGGCGTCGCAGCGGGTTGCGTCCGGCGCCGGCGTGCTGCAACAGGTCGGCGAGCAGCTGGGAGGAGGACAGGTCGGACTCGAGCCCCGTCGCGTCGATGATGTAGTCGGCCGGTATCTGGGCGAGCTGACCGTCACCGGTCTTGATGGTGGTCGTCACCACCCCTTGGGGGCCACTGGATTCCACCGACTGAACGACCCCGACGGCAGGGCTGTAGACACCTGCTGCGCGCGCCCGCTCCAATTGCTGGTCCCAGTGTTTGCGATGCGGGGTATTGGTGCCGCCCATCGCGGAGATGAGGTCGATGCGCTGCTGTCCGTCGAGGTGTTCCAGCTTCTCGCGCAGAGTGCCGCCCCACGCCGCCTTCGGGTAGTTGAACGCCTGATAGCTGAAGCCGTTGGCCGACTCCCGTCGAAACGTCAACGGACCACTGGGGCCATCCCGGTAGGTCCGGAACAGGTGCACGATCCGGGTACGGGCACCGCGATGTTCCACGTCGTCGAGCAACCGCTGCAGAATCCGGGAGCCCACGATGCCCGATCCGCGCAGGAGGACCGTGCCACCACCGCGCACCAGCGTGCCGTAGACGTGATCGTGTGGCTCGTACGCGTTTACCACACGCCGAAAATCACCGGTGGCCTGACGGTAGTCCTGCAGATCGGGCAGGAAGTTGACGCCCGGATAGCCCACCGAGAGGTGAACCCATCGTGCCCGCAACGCAATCCGCGCCGTCGGCGAAGATCCCGGTGGCGGCGTCACCAACACGAAGTAACCGCCCCCGCGGCGCTTGCGCACCATCCGGACACGACCCGCAACGGTCATCTCGCCCCAGCCGATGCGCCGCGCCTCCTTCTCCGTCGTGCGGTACACCTGCTCGGCCCGCGGCGTGAAGTAGTCGGTCAGCACGGGTTCGGTGGCGACGCCGAAGATCGGGCCGAGCGACTTGCGCTCCCACGCCTCCCGAAGCGCGTAACTGGGGAAGCCCCAGAGGTTGTCCGGGCACGACGCGGAGTCCGAACGCAACCGGCTGTCATCGGGGATCTGGGAGCAGGCCGCCAGATGCCGGTACTGGTGATATGGCGCGGGAAGCGGGGTGACCGCCCTGAGGTGACTCTTCGGCATGCCTGCGACCCGCAGATGGTCGGCGAGCACGAATGACCCGAAGCCGCCACCGGCGGTCACCATCGGAACGTCGGAGATGGGAATTCCCGCCTCGGCCACCATCTCGTCGGCCCACTGCGATGTCTCGCGAAGTCGCTGGGTCAGGTCACCGGGCCTGGGACCCGACGTCGGGGCGTTCACCCGATCACCCCTTGGCCTCCTCAGCGACCTCGGAGACCTGGGCGACGGCGGCGTCGACCAGCCGACTCCAGAACGTCACCACTTCATCGTTCCCGGCCAGAGAGGCATCGACGAACAGGAAGACGTTGGTGAGGTAGCGATCCTGCTGAGCGAGCGACTGAAATACCGTCAGCGACGTACCGTCCTGGTAGGTGATCACCTCGTCGAACACAGCGACATTCTGGCACTGGCAGCCAACCAGCGTGGGAGACAACGAAGACTCCGTCACGGAATGGCTACCCGTGTTGTCGGTCCACGTACCGCAGTCGGCCGAACGTCGGGTCGCGCGCTGATAGCTCTCTGCCGCCCGGGCGGTTTCGAAGACGGCGCCGACGCTGATCACCTGGATGACGGAGTCGCCCGCCGCGGCATCACCAAAGCTGAAGTCCTGCTTGGCGAATTTGGTTGGAGGGTTGTCCAACTGCACGTTGCAGAATCCCACCTCGGTGATCAGTGGACCGGTGTCCGCGGGCTGGAAGCTCGTTCCGTCGATGTCGTCGATCTGGGCGTTGGTGAGCACGAGCCGCTCGATCGCCTCGTCGTCGGTTAGACGAGGCTGGCGGTCGTCGGCGGCGGTGCCGGTGCCGCCAGTCGGGCCGTCGTCCTTCGTGAAGGCGACGACTCCCCAGATGGCGCCGCCCACCAGGACCAGCACGGCGACGAGGGCGAGCGCGATCAGTAGCCCTCGCCGACCACCGCGCGTTGGTGGCGGCGAACCGCCGGGTCCGCCGTGAAAGCCGAACTGCTGGCTGCCATGCGGCGGGGGACCATTCGGCGGCGGCTGCGCGGCGAATGGCGGGCCAGCCTGCCGCGCCGGGTTCGACGAGGCGGCCGCGGCGGGCCACTGCCCCGGGTGGATTGGAGGCGGGGTGCCCGGGGCGGCCAGGGTGGCGTCGGGCGAGTCGCCGCGAAACGGGATCGGCGTCGCTGGTGGCGTGTGTCGATGGGCCGATGGGGCGCCGGCATTGCTTCGGGCCTGGCGGAGAGCCTGAGCGAACTCCGCGCAGCTCCCGGGCCGGTCCGCCGGATCCTTGGCCATCGCATGGACCAGGAGATCCGCGACCGGTCCCGGCACACCATGGTTGCGCAGGTTCGGCGGCGGCTCCGACGCAATGCGGTGCAGCAGCGGGATGATCGACGTGTCGGTAGCGCGCACGAAGGGGGACTCACCCGTCACCAGGGCGTGAACCGTGGACGCAAGGGCATACAGATCGCTCGACGGCGATGGCTGCTCCCCGACCACGATCTCCGGAGCGATGTAGGCGGCCGAACCGATGAACATCCCCGTCGCCGTGATCGACTTCTGGTCGGTGGCGCGGGCGATCCCGAAGTCGGCGAGCTTGGGCACGCCCCACTTGTCGATCAGGATGTTGTCGGGCTTGACGTCGCGGTGCAAGATCGCAGCGCGATGTGCGGTGTCAAGCGCACCCGCGATAGCGACAGCGACGTCGGTGGCCTCCTCCCAGGAGAACCGACGTCCCTTGCGCAATGCGTCACCGTAGGAGCCCCGTTCGCAGAACTCCATGACGAGGTAGGGAGCGCCCTCATCCGTGGTCCCGTGCGTATAGACCGACACGATGTTCGGATGCCCGGACAGGGAGCCGATCGCGCGGACCTCGCGGGCGAAGCGGACCCGAGCCTCCTCGTTGAGATCAGTGTTCTGTAGCACCTTCACGGCCACCGTGCGCCCGAACGCGTCCTGATACGCCTTGTAGACGACACCGAACCCGCCCTCACCGATCTTCTCGGGCTGGCTCACATCGGGAACCCCGATATACATACTGTCTCCCCTTGGAAGCTGCTCGTCGGAGTGTATCGAGCGGGTTCACCCGGGCGCGGTGAACGAAGGTGGCGAGGCAACCGGCGCGAGCTTCGCGGAAACCGCACCGGGCCCGAGCCGTGTCATCGCACACCGTGCCGATCCAACTCTCGCACGGGATGCGGCCCCGGGTGGGCCGGAAGCGTGATCAGACCTCCGGCGACTCGAACTCGACCCTCCCGAGCCATGAGAACTGGCAAACTTCAGCGCGGCCCCGCCGAAGGCGGTCGGGGACCCGGTTCCGCCGGGGTTCGACCTCCACCCTCGGCTCCGCATCGGCGGGTGCGCAGCATGCCGACCCGACGCCGACCCACCCAGCGGTTCGCCGACGCCGACCGAGGGCCAGACACCTTGTGTCGCAGCACCGGGGTTCCGAACAGCTGCGGGTCCATCGGAACGGGATGTGCACCCGCCGACGCGATACCGGTTCGCCTGACGGAAATCCTGCGACGTGCTGCGGGTCCTTTCGGCAATGCGTACGATTCTCGCGAGTCGAGAGGGTGGGAAGTGGACGTCAGCAATTTCTCAACCGCCGCCGGCCGCGGCCGCCGGGCGGCAGCGGGTACGCCCGGTCGGAGAGGGGCGCGAGGCACTTGCGCCGGGCCGCGCCCGCGGCTGGCCGCAATGGCAATCCTCCTGTTGGCCACAACCGTCTTCGTGAGCGGCTGCACGATCGTGCAGCGCTTCACCGGTAAGCCGACGGAACAGACGAAGGAACTCTCGGAGTCCGCGCTGGACAACGTGCTGCTGACCGAAAGAGCGATCAACGACATCGCCAACACGTCGGACCTGACCGTGACGGCCACGTTCGAGGATCTGTCCGACGACGCGGACAGCCTGTCGGACACGGAATGCGCCGGAGCGCTCTTCACCAGCCAGGAGACCGCATATGCCGGTAGCGGCTGGACCACGGTACGCGAAGAGGAACTCGAGAACGACTCGGGAACCGTGACCTACCAGACAGCGGTGTTGTTCCGCACCGCCGATCGGGCCCGCGACTTCGTCGACGCATCCGGCCGGCAGTGGTCGGACTGCGCCAACAGTTCGATCGCACGCACCATCGGAGACGACGACGAACAGACCATCGATTGGGAGTTTGGCGACTTCTCCAGCGACCCCATCCTTACGCTGCCATCGGACCCCGAAGGGGCCAATACGTGCCAGCACGCCATGGCGGTTTACTCCAACCTCGTCATGGAATCCACCGTGTGCGGCAGGCGCATCACCGACGAAGCCGCACAGCTCGTGAACCAGATGCTGCAGAACGCCGCCGACGAGGCGGGTACGACGTAGCGCCGGGGGTCGCCGTCACGACGCCGAAGCGGAGCGCACCGCCCGCGGCAGCACCGACGGCACGACGGATTCGGCAACGGCCGCCGCGCCGATCCCCCACACCAGGAGCCGAAACGGCCACGCACCCGGTTCGGCGTCCAGCATTGCCGACTGGCTCGGCAGGTCGCCGATGCGGCCGGCGTAGACGGCTGTGACGATCTCGGTCGCGGGCCGCTCCCTGCTGTCGATCACGCTGTGCCCGGCGGTGGGAAGTTCGACGAGCACGGCATCCGGTATCAGCGTGGCGATGCGGCGCGCGACCGCAGGCGGCGTGATGAGGTCTCGGCCGCCGGAGACGACCACCGTCGGCCAGGTGAAGTGCGGCATGGCCGCGATCAGGTCGAACGGTTCAGCGACGAAGTCGACCTCGCCCGTGGCGAGTTCACGCATGGCGACGGCGGGGTCGATACGGCCGCCGTCGGGAACCGCGCCGTAGTTGAGCTCGCGGTAGCCGATCCGGCCGACCAGGTCCGGCTCGTGGTGGTAGGGAGTCTTGCGATCGAACAGCAGGCGGGTGCCCAAACCCACTGCGCCCCAGAGCCAGTCATGTCCCTCCAGGAGTAGATCGAGCTGGCGGCCTAGCACCGTCGGCCCGGCGTAGCCGTAGAGCCCCGCCACGAGTTGGGTGGCGACGGGGTCGAGCACACCGTCTTCGACGAGACGGCGCACCTTGCCCGCCAACTCCGAGGTCTCGGCGTCGGCACCATCCCAGAGCACCCTGCGGGTGGCCTCGCGCACGTCGTCGATGTCGTCCGAGCACAGCAGAGGCGAGTCGAGCACCATCGCATGCACGCGGCTGGGATGCTGCACCCCCATGCCTGCCGCGAGGTAGGTGCCGTACGACGTGCCGTACACCACCGCCGACTCGACCCGCGCGTCGTCCAGAACGGCGGCGATGTCATCGACCACGGCCTCGATGGTGAGCGCCTCGGGCGGCAGATCGGCGCCGTCATCGTCGTGCCGCGACATCCCGACCCCGCGGTGCTCGACCATGATGACGTCGAGCCCCGCGGCGGCGAATCGGCGCCGCATCGCCCGGTAGAGCGCAATCGAGGCGGCGCCAGGGCCACCGGGAATGACCACCAGCGGATGCGCCGACGTGGAGCCGGTACGCACGTAGAAGAGGTCGAACTCCCTGCCGTCTCCGACCGGCCTGCGAACCGCCCGCACCCCCGGGATCGCGGCGAGCTTGGCGTGCGCCCGCCTGCGCTTGGCATTCATGGTCATCGCACCCATTGTGCCGCGTAAGAGCAGGGCGCGGAACGTCGGATACAGCGGCCATCCACGTGCGGGAACAGCGGCCATCCACGCACGAACGTGCACGTCGGTACGCGGTGTGCGGCGTGGCGACGTACGTACACGCACGCTCGCGAGTTAGGGCGAGGACGTGATGAGGTCGGACGCCACCTCTCCGATCAGCACGGACGGCGCGTGGGTGTGCCCGCGGATGATGGTCGGCATCACCGAGGCGTCCGCGACCCGGAGCCCGACGACACCCCGTACGCGGAGCTGCGGGTCGACCACGCTGCCGTCGTCGACGCCCATCCGGCAGGTGCTCACGGGGTGGTACAGCGTGTGCGAGATCGTATTCAGCGCACGCTCCAGAGTCTCATCGGTCAGGTCGGTCGAGCCGGCGGGCCGAGCAATTCCGCCGAGGATGGCCCGCATCGCCGGCGCCTTGGCGATGTCCGCGGTCATCCGCAGGCCACTCATCAGGGCCAGGCGGTCCTCACCCGCCGGATCGGTCAGGTAGCCAGGGTCGATGAGTGGCTTGGCCATCGGGTCGGCCGAGACGAGCGAAATGGTGCCTGAACTCTTCGGCTTCAGCAGGATGGGTCCCATCACCACGCCGTGGCCGATGTGACCCTCAGCGAGGCCTTCGTCGAAGAACGGCGCGGGCGCGAAGAGCAGTTCGAGGTCCGGCAGATCGAGATCGGGTCGACTGCGGACGAACCCGTAGGCCTCACCGACGTTGGACGTCAGCATGCCGCGCCGCCGGGCCAGGTAGTTGATCAGCTGGGCCGGCTTCTCGGCGGCCAGCAGCGTGTCGTTTCCGACGTCGAAGCCCAGCGGGACCACCAGGTGGTCGCGCAGGTTCGCCCCGACTTCGGGAACGTGACTGACCGTCTCGATACCGTGCTCGGCGAGGCGGTCGCGGTCACCGATGCCCGACAGCATCAGCAGCTGCGGGGTGTTGATGGCACCGCCGCACAGCACGACCTCGCGACGGGCGGTGATCACCTCGCGCCGCCCGGCGCTGTCGAACTCGACGCCGATGGCGCGATTGCCGGCGAAGAGCACGCGGGTGACGGTCGACTCGGCGTACACCGTGAGGTTCGGCCGCCGCATCGCAGGCTTGAGGTAGGCGTCGGCGGTGCTCCAGCGGGCTCCCCTGCGCTGCGTCACCCGCGTCTCGCAGAAGCCGTCCGGCGCGTCCTGATTGGGCGCCTCGACCCGGTGCCCGCACTGCTGCACCGCGGTGAGCCACGCTGCCGTCGACCCACGGGGACTGCGTTGGGCCGACACCACGAGCGGCCCGCCCTCGATCCGCCTGAAGTACTTGGCAACGTTGGCCGACGACCAGTCGGGGCCGGCGTGCTCGGCCCATTCGTCATAGTCGGCGGCGAAACCCCGCACCCACATCATGGCGTTCATCGACGACGATCCGCCGAACATCCGGCCGCGCGGCCAGTAGATCTGCCTACCGTCGAGTTCCTTCTGCGGCTCGGTCAGGTAGTCCCAGTCCAGCGGACTGCGGAACAGCTTGGAGAATGCGGCGGGAATGTGGATGAACTTGTCCTTGTCACGCGGACCGGCCTCCACCACGGCCACCCGGACCCGGGGCGCCGCACTCAGACGGTTGGCCAGCACCGAGCCCGCCGAACCCGTTCCCACGACGATGTAGTCCGCTTCCACGAGGCGTGAGTGTAGGAGGCGGCGCGGCGCTACGCGGTCAATTCGATGCGCCGCGCGTCGGCGACGTCCGCGTATCGCTCGGGACTGCAGGTCAAGACGATGACCTGCCCGTGGCCGCCGACGGCATCGAACACCTCCGCCATCCTGGTGAGACGCTCGGCGTCGGTGAAACCCAGCGCGTCGTCGATCACGACCGGGACGCCGTCCTCCTTGGCGACCAGCGCTGCGCCGGCCAACCGCGCGACGATGCCGAGCTGTTCCTTTGCACCGCCAGACAGCGACTCGTAGGGCACTGTCCGCCCGTCCAGCGTGCGACTCCGGATGCTCAATGCGGCGTCGATCCCGACCTCGAAGTCGTCGCCGAACACGATGCGACCCAGACGTTCGACCTCCACGCGGAATGGCTCGACGTAGCGTTGCCGAGCGTCCTCCCGGTGACGTGACATCACCGACCGCAGCAGATCCGCCGCGCCGGCCCGGCGACGGAGTCTGGCCCAGTCGGCCTCGGCGTGACGGTGTTCGAGTTGCGCGGCGTCGAGCCGTCCTCGGCGGCCTTCACTGCCGTAGACACCCAACTTGGCCTTGGTCGCGACCAGCTGCCTGCCGAGATCCGCGTCTTGCCGACCCAGCGCGTCGGCATTGCGTGACGCGTCCTCGAGTTCGGCGGCCACCGCCGACGGTTCGGCGCCGGCGAGTTCGGCCTCGAGTTCGCAAACCCGCGCCGCGGCTTCGCGGACCCGCCCGGCGGCGGCTTCGGTACGCAGGACGACGTCGTCGTCGGTCGCGGTGGACCGTTGCGAGGCGAGGCGGTCTGCGGCAATGACCACGCGAGCCCGCGCGGAGTCCAGATTGCTGCGCAGAACCGTTGCACGTGTGGACTTCTCGGCAGCTTCGGTCGATGCCGCGTTCGCGGACTCGTGAAGAGCACGCGCGGTCGCGCGAGCCTCGCGGTAGACCGACGAGGCCGTGACGAGGGCTGCCCGCGCGTCGCTCGCGGAGCCCAGGTCGCAGGGCAGGTCGTCGCGCAACCGGTTGAGGTGCTCGCGCAGTGACTCGACGTCGTCGTCGGCCGCCAGCGCGTCGCGGGTGGCCCGCACGGTGTCGCGGGAGGCTGCGAGGTCCCGCCGCCGCCGGTCGAGTTCACGCGCCGCCTCGACGTCGGCGACCCTGGCGTCCTCGAGCACCGTGGCGAGCACCTGTCGCTTGGTGTCGAGTTCAGCGCCGGTGTCCGCGGCGGGTGTTCCCGGCACCACGCGGACGGTCAGCACGCCGGGCACCTCGACGTCGGTGGGCGCGGTCGCGCTCGTCGACCACGTCGCACCCGGGTGCAGGCTCATCGGCTCGCCGCCGACGGTGATCTCGAGCTGAGTGGCCGCCACGACCTCGATGCGGGCCGAGGCCGCCTCCGCCGCAGCGGAGGCCACGTCGACCGCGGCGGACGCGGCCTCGATCAGTCGCATCGACAGGTCCGACAGCCGGATCTCTGTGAGCCCCCGATCCAGGTCACGCAGCCGACGGTCTGCCGAGTCGATCTTGGCGAGCCGCGCAGCCAGCCGATCGGCCTCGTCGCATTGCGCGACCTGCTCGAGGACACCGCGAGCCGCGTCCACTTCGGCCTGGCGGGACTCGACGTCGGCCGCCGCGGCGTTCGCCGTGGCCTCGGCGGCGACATGAACCTCGCGGGCGGCAGCCTCCTCCTGCTCGGCGTGCGCAACCGCAACGTCGAGTTCGCCGATCGCCGCAGTGTCGGAATCGACTTCGGCCCGAAGCCGCCGACGCTCCTCGAGCGTGGCGAGAAGCGCGTCGTGCGTCGATGCGGCGGCGGTCGAGACGACGCGAGCCCGCTCGAGGCTCTCGATCAGCTTCTCGACGGCACTGGACGTCGCCTGCGCCGACTCGAGGCGTTGCGCCGCGGCGGAGCGCTCCAACGCCAGCGCCGCGAGGCCTGCGGTCAGCTGGTCGTGAGCGGCCACCGCGTCATTTACCTCGGCGACCGCCGCCTCGCAGACGGCGACCTCTGCCTCGGCATCCTCACGCCGCTTCATTGCGGCGGCCCACTCACCAGTGGGCCGACCGGTCGCCGTGAAGTACTGGCGGAACTCGTCTTCCACGCGGTCGACCAGAAGCGGCTCCGACCCCGACAGCGCGACGGCCTGACCCGCCGCCACGTCCAACGCGCGCGACAACGCGTCCGATCCGGACAGGTCGACGGGTGCGGTCGACGCGCTCTGCAGCACCCGCTGCGCCTCCCAGAGTCGCACGTCCACGGTCTCGGTCAGCATGGCGCGCACACGGTCGTGCGCCTCGTCCCCGGTCCACTGCTCGCGATTGGGCGCAGTGATCGTCAGTTCGGTGACGGGGCGCTTGTGGAACCGCTTGAAATACGTGAAGCGGTACGGGCCGGTGGAGATCTCTGCCGTGACCTCGGCGCCCTCGTCGGTGTGGGTGGGCTTGACCTGCTTGACGTCCTTCTTGGTGGAGCGGTCCTTGGACTCGAGGAGCAGGTCGAGGGCCTCGATCATCGACGACTTGCCGATCTCATTGGCGCCGCTGATCACCACCACGCCACTGTCGGGAAACTCGATGTCGCGGTGGGCGATTCCGCGATAGTTGCTCAGTATCAGTCGGTGGAGCTTCACGCGGCACCTCGGTCCACCAGACGCAGCAGCAACGCGAGCGCCGCCCGCGCATCGTCGGCATCGTCACCGTCGGCCTTGGCCGTGGCCACCAGGTCGTCCACGGCGGACGCCGCGAACCCGCCGATGCCCAAGTCGTCGAACTCGCCGTCGGCGGGCACCACCGCAATGTCGGTCTGAGCGTCCCAGGTGGTCAGCGCGGCGAACCTGCGCGTGTACTTGTCGAGGCAGGCGTCGAGTGCCGCCTTGTCGGTGACCGTCATCGTCCCGTTGAGCCCCAACTGTACGACGGTGCGGTCCTTGTCGGTGAACAGATCGAGGTTGAGGTCCAGGTCGGCGATGTCGCGACTGGTGTCGACCGTACGACGCAACGTCACGAACCGCCACGTGCCCACCCGACGCGCGCCGACGGTCACCGCTCTGGCCGGATCCTGCTCGTCGACGTCGACCACCAGCACGTGACCCGGATCGGACTCGATGTGGTCGTAGTTGGTGACCTCGGGGGCGCCCGAGTACCAGACCCGTCCGGTGGTGCCGACCTCGGTGCGGGAGTGCTTGTCCCCCAACGCCACGTAGTGCACCGCGCCCCGTCCGACCGCGGCCTCCACCGCGGCCAGGCGGATGAGTGCGGGCTTGTCCCGGTCGGGCTCGAACACGTCGACGCCGCCATGTGCCACCAGTATGCGGGTGACGCCGTCCGATGGCAGACCGTCGAGAACCTCCCCGGCGAGATCTACGGTCGGCTTCTTGGAACGCCAAGGGGCAGCCACGATCTCCAGTCCGGGCCGTACCTCGTACACCCCGGAGCGAGCCAGCACCGTCACGTTGTCGGGGCACTCCGAGGTGAACAGCGTGCCGGTGTACACCGATCCCGCGTCCAACGGGTCGTGGTTGCCGGGCAGCAGGTAGACCGGGACGTCGATGCGGCGCAGGGCCTCCAGCGACCTGCTCACGACGTCTCCGGCGAGGTGATTGTCCTCGAAGACGTCACCGGCGACCACCACGAACTCGGCACCGACCTCGGTCGCCAGCGGGCCGAGCGCGGCGACGACGTCGCGGCGGGCGGCCGAATAGCGCGGCTGCGCCTCGGCGTTGAGAAAGTGCCGGGTCATGCCGAGCTGCCAGTCCGCGGTGTGCAGGAAACGCATCCGGTCGTCCTTCCTCGAGTCGTCGTTGATCGGGTGAGGCGAGTGTAGGTCCGGCCCCCGACAAGTCTGCGGACCTCGATCGGCATGTGCGCCCGCAACCACGTCGGGGTCGGGACTATCTTGGGCGGCATGAGCAGGACCTTGTTATTGCTGCGGCACGCCAAGTCGGACTATCCGGGCGGAGTCACCGATCACCAACGTCCACTCGCCGAGCGCGGCGACCGCGAGGCGCCCCTGGCAGGCGACTGGATCCGCGCCAACGCACCCGCGGTGGGCGCCGTACTGTGCTCGACGGCCACCCGCACGCGACAGACGCTGGCGCGCACCCGGATCGAGGCACCCGTCGAATACCTCGATGACCTGTACGACGCCACGCCGGGCATGGTGATCGCTGCCATCAACCAGGTTGGCGCCGACGTCGACACTCTCCTGGTGGTCGGCCACGAGCCGGCCATGTCGAGCCTGACGCTTGGGCTGGCCGGGCCCGGTAGCGACGAGGGCCTGGTACGCGAGGTCACCGAGAAGTACCCCACGTCGGCGATCGCGATGTTGAGCACCGACGGAGCGTGGGACGAGCTGACGCTCGACGCCGCCAGGCTGATCGGCTTCCACGTCCCGCGCTGAGACACGACTGCCCAGTCGTCGGTCTAGTTGTTGGTGTTGAGCGTGAGTTCCATCAGCTTGATCGCCATGCCACACCCATCCATGCCCGGCACCTGCGGATTCACCCACCAGCCGACCACACCACCGGCGTCACTCGCCACACCGCATCCGCCGTTCGCGTCCGACCTCCGCATCACGATCGAATCCACGCCGTTGATCCTGCGGCTCTCGACCTGATACTTCATCTCGTCGGCGACCTTGCGCTCGTTGTCGAGGCTGCCCTGTTCGAACCAGAACCGCGTGATGTCGACCAGACCGGTCTGGTTGAGCGCCTGCCAGCGGCAGATCGCTCCCACGAAGGTGCTCTGGATGTCGAGCGGATCCGCGCCGACGGTCTCGGCGAGGATGTCCTCGGTCAGCACGTCGCACTCCTTGAGCAGGTTCGGGTACTTGTTCTGGGAGTCATTGTTGCGTGCCGTCTCGCCGGCGCCGGCGATCACCGCGGAGCCCTCCACCGACCGGCTGCAGCCCTGAAGTCCCAGTACAACCGTCAGGACCGCCAACACCGCCACGACACCCGAGAACGTCCGCCTCGTCGTGCGCGCCCGGCTCACTTGGAGTTCACGATCGACTGGCGGGTGAGTTCCTTGGCGACCTCACACGCGTCCGGAAAGGGCTTCTGAGAGAAGCTGATCGACCACTCGATGAAATCGTCGTCGAACTGGATGCCGATCTCGCACAGACTGACACCCAGGGTCGGGTCGTCGTTGAGGGCAAGGAAACCGTCGTGACCTTCAATGGTGATGTCCTCCACGCTGGTGCGGGAAAGTTCCTCGGTCTTTCGCTCGCGACCGATGGGGCTGCCGCGGAACCACGAGAACGAGAAGTGCGGCCCCAGCACGCTACCGCCGGCGAGCCACTGACATCCCGCCGAGTTCTGCGCCGTGTTGACCAGACCAGTGATCTGCGTCTGCTCGGCCACCGCCTCGTCGGAGACGCCGCCGCACTCCGGGAAGAACGGGCCGTGTTTGATGTTGGCCGATGGCGCGGGGGTCGACGGCACGCCGGGGCTGGTCGGCGCCTCGGGGGTCGAGCAGGCACCGAACACCGGAACCATCGTCACCAGCGCCGCCGCCAGTGCCTTCGCGTTGCGGCCGCCACGAGTCCTGCCCTGGCCGTCGCCGCGTCGTCCCATCACGCCCGCAACTGTAGCGGCAGCCACGAAGCTCAACCACCGACATGCCGACTGACCTGGCGTTTTCTCGAAACCAGCAGGGCAACGGCCGATCGCGATCGGCCACGACGCCATGTGCGACAGTTACGGGATGCTCTGGGCGCTGCTCCGGCGGTACGTACGGCCGTACCGTCGCCTGCTCGCCGTCGTCGCCGCGCTGCAGGTGGTCAGCACCTTGGCCTCGCTCTACCTGCCGACCATCAACGCCTCGATCATCGACGACGGCGTCGCCAAGGGCGACACCGGCATCATCACCGAACTCGGCGCCCTGATGCTCGCGGTGACCGGGCTTCAGGTGTTGTGCGCCGTCGGGGCGGTGTTCTTCGGGTCGAGGGCAGGCATGGGGTTCGGTCGCGACCTGCGTTCCGCCGTGTTCCACCACGTCATCGGACTGTCGGCGGAGGAGACCGCACGGTTCGGCACCGCATCGTTGCTGACCCGCACGACGAACGACGTCCAACAGATCCAGGTGCTGGTCCAGATGACGGCCACCATGCTGATCACCGCTCCGATCATGAGCGTCGGCGGCATCGCGATGGCCATCCACCAGGATGCCGGGCTGTCGTGGCTGTTGCTGGTGAGCGTCCCCCTCCTTGGCCTGTCGAACTACTGGATCATCACGCGACTGCTGCCTCTGTTCCGGTCGATGCAGCGGTTGATCGACGGCATCAACCGCGTGATGCGCGAGCAGTTGTCGGGTATCCGGGTGATCCGTGCGTTCGCGCGCGAACCGGTGGAGCAGGCACGGTTCGCCGCAGCAAGCCAGGAACTCTCCGACACCGCGCTCACGGTCGGACGATGGCAGGCGCTGATGCTTCCCGTCACGACGCTGGTCATCAACGTGTCCAGCGTCGCGCTGATCTGGTTCGGAGGCATGCGGATCGACGCCGGTCAGATGCAGGTCGGATCCCTGATCGCCTTCCTGTCCTATTTCATGCAGATTCTGATGGCGGTCCTGCTGGTGACGATCGTGCTGGTGATCCTGCCGCGTGCGTCGGTCTGCGCCGAACGGATCTCCGATGTGCTGTCGACGTCGGCCGCCATCTCCAGCCCGGAGCATCCGCGTCGGCCAACCGAACTCGTCGGCGAGATCGCACTGGAGGGGGCGACGTTCAGTTTTCCCGGCGCAGATCGTCCCGTCCTGCAGGACGTGTCGTTCACGGCGCGGCCGGGCACCACCACCGCGGTGGTGGGCTCGACCGGATCGGGTAAGTCCACGCTGATATCGCTGATCTGCAGGTTGTATGACGTCACCGGCGGGGCCGTGACCGTCGACGGCATCGACGTGCGGGACTACGACACCGAAGTCCTGTGGTCGGCGATCGGCCTGGTACCGCAACGCGGGCACCTGTTCTCCGGCACGGTCGCCGACAACCTCCGCTACGGCAAGGCCGATGCCACCGAGGACGACATGTGGGAGGCATTGCGGGTGGCGGCGGCTGACGGCTTCGTCTCGGCACATCCGGAGGGGCTCGCGATGCCCGTCGCGCAGGGCGGCATCAACTTCTCCGGCGGTCAGCGACAGCGAATCGCCATCGCCCGCGCGGTGATTCGTCGGCCCGCCGTCTACCTGTTCGACGACGCGTTCTCCGCACTCGACGTACGCACCGATGCCCGCGTCAGGGACTCGCTGCGCCAGGTGGCGGCCGACGCCACCGTCATCGTGGTCTCCCAACGCATTTCGACGGTCGTCGAGGCCGACCAGATCGTCGTCCTCGACGACGGCGCCGTGGTCGGCAAGGGGACGCACACCGCACTGCTGTCGGACTGCCCGACCTATGCCGAGTTCGCAGACTCGCAGGCGGTCGGTGCGGGAGACCGGGCATGAGCATGCCGATGGGCCGCCCGATGCGCGGTGGCGCGGCGGCACCGACGGAGCGGACCCGCGACTTCAAGGGGTCGGCCGTTCGCTTGGTGAAGCGGCTGACCCCGCAGCGCGCCATGACGGTCACGGTGCTGCTGCTCGGCGTGGCGGGCATCGCGATAGGCGTCATCGGCCCGCGTGTGCTCGGACACGCCACCGACCTGCTGTTCAACGGTGTGATCGGCAGACGGTTGCCTGCCGGGATCACCAAGGAGCAGGCGATCGAGGCGGCCAGGGCGCGGGGGGACGATACCTTCGCCGACCTGCTGTCTGGAATGAACGTGGTGCCCGGTCGGGGTGTCGACTTCGACGCCATCGGCCGCACGCTACTGCTGGCGCTCGGCCTGTATCTGATTGCCGCCCTTCTGCTCTGGATACAGGCCCGGCTGCTCAACGTGGCCGTTCAGCGCACGATGGTGACGTTGCGGTCCGACGTCGAGGACAAGGTGCATCGACTCCCGCTGTCCTACTTCGACAGGCGGCAGCGTGGCGAGGTGCTCAGCCGCGTCACCAACGACGTGGACAACATCCAGTCGTCATTGACGATGACGATCAGCCAACTCCTGACCTCGCTGGTCACCATCGTCGCGGTGCTGGTGATGATGGTGACGATCTCGCCGCTGCTGGCCCTGCTGACGGTGCTGACGGTGCCGCTGTCGCTGTTGGCCACCCGGGTGATTGCGCGGCGGTCGCAGCGGCTGTTCGTCGCGCAGTGGCGCAACACCGGGCGTCTCAACGCGCACATCGAGGAGACCTACAGCGGGTTCACGGTGGTCAAGACGTTCGGACACCGACCAATCGCGCAGGCTCGGTTCGGCGAATTGAACGCCGAGGTCTACGAGGCCAGTATCGGCGCCCAGTTCCTCTCCGGCCTGGTATCTCCCGTGACCACGTTCATCGGCAACATCAGCTACGTCGCCGTCGCCGTGGTCGGCGGTGTGCAGGTCGCGACCGGTCAGATCACGCTCGGCAGCATTCAGGCGTTCATCCAGTACGTTCGCCAGTTCAACCAGCCCCTCACCCAGGTGGCGGCCATGTACAACACGCTGCAGTCCGGATTGGCAAGTGCCGAGCGGGTCTTCGACCTCCTCGACACCGAGGAGCAGGCGCCCGACCCACCCCATCCCGCTCGCGTGGACATCCGCGGCGCCGGGCGGGTGGAGTTCGAGCACGTCGGGTTCGCCTACCGGCCAGGCACACCCGTCATCGAAGACCTCTCGCTGGTGGCCGAGCCGGGCAGCACGGTCGCGATCGTCGGCCCGACCGGCGCGGGCAAGACGACACTGGTCAACCTCCTGATGCGGTTCTACGAACTCGACTCGGGGCGGATCCTGCTCGATGGTGTCGACATCACGACCATGCGCAGGCACGACC
Organism: uncultured Actinomycetota bacterium; assembly: GCA_963798245.1. Lineage (GTDB taxonomy): Bacteria > Actinomycetota > Actinomycetes > Mycobacteriales > Mycobacteriaceae > Mycobacterium. Next base: position 248,354 of record CAWCSO010000013.1, on the reverse strand, counting down.
TGCGCTCGCGCATCGGGATGGTGCTTCAGGACACCTGGCTGTTCGGGGGCAGCATCTACGACAACATCGCCTACGGGCGGCCCGACGCCGGAGAGGACGAGGTCATCGCGGCGGCCCGCACCGCCCACGTCGACGGGTTCGTACACACCTTGCCCGACGGCTACGACACCGTGGTGAACGACGACGGTGGCAACGTCAGTGCCGGCGAGAAACAGTTGATCACCATCGCCAGGGCGATCCTCGCGCGTCCGCACCTACTGGTCCTGGACGAGGCGACCAGTTCGGTCGACACCCGCACCGAGCTGTTGATCCAGCAGGCCACCGCGGAACTACGGCGCGACCGGACGAGTTTCATCATCGCCCACCGGCTCTCGACGATCCGGGACGCCGACGCCATCCTGGTGATGGAGGAGGGCCGGATCGTCGAGCGCGGCACGCACGCCGAACTCCTCGCCAGGAGGGGTGAGTACTGGGCGATGGCGCAGCTCTAACGCCGTCGCGAGATCTACACCAGCGTGGTGCTTTCGTATCGGACGGCGACTCTGGCGTAGATCTCGCGACAAGCACTTCGCTCAATGCGAATCGCCGGACCGCGACACCGGCCGCGGGGCAGGATGGCGCCCATGACAGTCGACCCCGGAGTGAACGCCACGGCGGAGACCAGAACCGTACACACGTTCTGCCGATACTGCCTCGCGGCGTGCGGCATCGAGGTGACCGTGACCGACAACCACGTCACGAAGATCGCCCCGGACAAGCAGAACCCGCACAGTTGGCAGGACTTCTGCGCCAAGGGTCGCACCGCGAACCAACTCGTCGAACATCCGCGCCGCATCCTCAACCCGATGCGCCGCGTCGGCGACACCGGCAACGAGTACGTCGAGGCCACCTGGGACGAGGCGCTCGCCGACATCAGCGCCAGGATGAACGGCCTCATCGAGGCCGACGGCCCGGACGCCATCGGCGTGTATTACGGCAACCCCGCGGGATTCTCGTCGTCCAACATCATCTTCATGAACGGCTGGCTGGACGCCATCGGCACGCACAGCCGCTACTTCGTCGGGTCGGTCGACCAGAACGCCATGCACGTGGTGGCCGACGCGATGTACGGCTCACAGCTGATGTCCCCCGTCTCCGACATCGACGACTGCGACTACTTCCTGCTGGTGGGCACGAATCCCGCAGTCAGCGCATGGAACTGGCTCGAGACCGTGCCAGGCGGCTGGCGACGTGCACTTGATCGGCAGAAGTCTGGCGCGAAGATCGTGGTGGTAGACCCCGTGGCGACCGAGTCGGCAAAGAAAGCGGACGTCCACATGGCGGTCCGGCCCGGCCAGGACTGGGCGCTGCTCCTGGCGATGGTCAAGGTGATCCTCGACGAGGGACTGGAGCACACCCGGGACTGCGCCGAACTCGCCACGGGGGTCTCCGACCTGCGCGCGCTCGTGGGCGAGGCGGATCTCGACGACCTCGCGGCCCGGTGCGAACTGCCGCGGGGCCAGATCGAGCAGGTCGCCCGTGACTTCGCGACTGCTCGCGGCGCCATGGTGGTGACCCGGACGGGCGTGTCTCTGCACGAGGCGGGCACCATCGCCGAGTGGCTCGGTCACGTGCTGAACGTGATCACCGGGCGCATGGACCGTCCCGGCGGACGCCGCTTCGAGCGCGGCTACGTCGACGCGCTGCGCATGTTCGAGCTGGCAAGGCAGGGCACCCACCACAGTCGACTGAGGGATCGCCCCATGATCGCGGGCGCGCACGCACTGAGCGAACTACCCGACGAGATCACCACACCTGGCCGCGGTCAGATCAGGGCGATGGTGATCAACTGCGGCAACCCCGTCGTCTCGGGTCCAGACGGTGGCAAACTCGATGCGGCGCTTGGCGAGTTGGACCTGTTGGTGGCCGTCGACTTCGTGCAGCGCGAAAGCCACCGCCACGCCCACTGGCTGTTGCCTGCGGTGCACTGGCTGGAACGCAACGATCTGCCCGCGTTCACCAGCAGCATGCACGACGAGCCCTTCGTTCAGTACGGGGCGAAGGCCGTCGAACCACCACCGGGTGCCCGTGAGGAGTGGCGCATCTGGGTCGATCTGGCGATCGCCATGCGCCGGCCGCTGTTCGGCGCGAAGGGGGTCAACGGTTTCATCCGGGCGACCCGCCGGATCGCCGCGGTGACGCGCAGGCCGGGCCTGGCCTTCAATCCGCACTGGATCGACCGACTTCTGGTGGCGACCTCGCAGAAGGTGAACGGCCGTAAGCTGAAGTGGCGCGATGTCGTGGGCAACCCGCACGGAATCGTGTTGGGACCGCGTGAGTTCGGGCACTTCAAGGATGCGCTGCGGACCGAGGACAAGCGGGTGCATGCTGCGCCGCCCGAGTTTCTCGCGCGGGCCAGGGAACTGATGACGTCCACGGTTCCGGTCGCGCCCGAGGGTTATCCGTTCCAACTTGGCAACCGGCGCAACCGTCACTCGATGAACTCCTGGCTCAACGAACTGCCGGGCCTGCATCCGTCCGGCAAGCGCAACGAGGTGTTGCTCAATCCCGCCGACGCCGAAGCGCTCGGCGTCGGCGACGGTGACCGCGTGCGGGTGTTCTCTCCCGTAGGATCCATCGAACTCGACGCGTCGCTGTCCGCCCGGTTGCGCCGCGGCCTGGTTGTCGTCGACCATGGTTGGGGCTCAAGGATATTCGACCCCCGAGGCGGTGACCAGCCACAGTCCTTCGGCGTCAACCGCAACCTGCTGGTCGACGGCGAGTCGATCGACCCGCTGTCCCAGACGTCGACGTTGAGTTCGTCCTACGTCGGCGTGGAGCGGGTTTGACCGTCACCCAGGTTCCGCCTCCCCCGGCGAGCAGACGCAAAGGGCCCTCATTCCACCCGAATGAGGGCCCTTTGCGTCTGCTCGCGGTGGGGGGTGAGGGAAGGAGGGTGGGTGAGCGAACTACAGGTCGGGGCCCTCGGCGCGCAGGTCGTCGACCGTCGACATCGCCTCGCGCAGCTTGCCCAGCCATTCGTCGGCGTGCTCGCCAACCAGGCGGACCGACCATGCCAACGCATCGGAACGTGACCGCGCCACGCCCGCGTCGACGAGGGTGTCGAGTACCTGGCGTTCGGGCTGCTTGAGCCGCGTCATGACGGGCACCGCGATGTGGGTGAACAGGATCTGCTCGGGTGTGTCACCACCGCCAACCTCGACGCCCCATGCGACCTTGCGCCCGTAGCGGCCCTCGGCCTCGTCGGCGATGCGCATGCGCTCCGAGCGGGTCTCCTCGCGGAACCTGGCGGCACGTCCGGACGCGCGCGCCTCGGTCTCCCCGTCGGATTCCGGTAGATGGCCCACGACGGTGATCTCCTCGCGGTCGACGACCACGGTGGGATCGCCCGCGAACCATCCGTCGGGCAGTCGTCCGGCGATCCATTCGGCCGCGTCACCGGCATCGGGTTGCTGTGCTTGCTGCCAACCGCCGGACCGTCCGGGCCTGCGGGAGTGATGATGTTGTCTCATGCTTACATGATTACACCGTTACAGCGGCAATGGACCGCGCTTCTCCCAGAGCGAACGCCGGCCGCAATACTGCGGTGTCAGCGACGCTTCATGCCCGCGTACAGCGCGGCACCGCCACCGAGCACCAACGCCACGAACAGCAGCGCCGCCCACCCGGCACTTCCGGTGAGCAACCAGACGACGCCAACCACCAACAGCGCCGGCGTCGCGAGGAACAGCACCATGCCGGGATGCTGTCTGATGACCGCGACGGCGCTGCGCGCCCGCACCGGGTCGATTTCCTTGCCCATCTGCCCAGGATGCCAGTTCGAGGAAGTTCGAGGCGGGGAACGCTTCTCGCCCACGGATCCGCCGCTCCCGCTGCCATGGTGTCCCTAGTGTGGAAGGGCACCGACATCAATCTCAGAGGAGCGAACGGTGACTGGACCCGGACCCGGCAGCTGGCAACCCGACCCCGACGGCCGTTTCGACTACCGCTGGTGGGACGGCAGGAACTGGACCGATCAGGTCTCCCATCAGGGCCGCACCCATGTCGCACCGCCTGGCGGCGCCGCCGTGCAGGGCGGTGGACCAGGCCCGGCGCCGCAGGGTGCGGCGCGGGTGCAGCCCCAGTCCGGGAGCGGGGCACCACAGGGGGACGGCTTCGCGGGCATCACCGGCGACCTGGTCGACGGACGCTTCAGCGAGAAGGAAGCCAAGGCGATCGCGAACCAGAACGCGAAGTTGCTCCGCGTGCGCCTGGGCGAACCGTTCATGGCGCGCCAGGGGTCGATGGTCGCCTACCAGGGCAACGTCGACTTCTCCTTCGAAGGCGGCGGCGCCGGCAAGTTCCTCAAGAAGGCATTGACCGGCGAGGGGCTGCCGCTGATGCGATGCCAGGGCCAGGGCGACGTCTTCCTCGCCGAGCGCGCCTATGACGTGCACATGCTCAACATCAACGACAGCGGTCTGTCGATCAGCGGTAAGAACGTGCTCGCCTTCTCGTCCAGCCTGGACTGGAACATCGAGCGGGTGAAGGGCGGCAGCATCGCCACCGGAGGTTTGTTCAACACGACGCTGCGCGGCACCGGCTGGGTGGCGATCACGACCGACGGCCCGCCGGTGGTACTCAACGCCGCGGAAGCGCCGACCTACGCCGACACCAATGCGGTCGTGGCGTGGTCGGCGAACCTCCAGACCCAGCTGAAGACGAGCTTCAAGGCGGGCGCACTGATCGGTCGCGGGTCGGGCGAGGCGCTCCAGGTCGCATTCGCCGGCCAGGGTTTCGTCATCGTCCAGCCGTCGGAGGGCTTCCAGATCGGCGCGCAATAGAGTCCGGCACTCATGGGATCAAGGGTCTGGGGCTCGGCGGTCCGGCCGGGACGGTTCAGCGGGCACGATGGACTCGTCTACGACGACGGCCCGTCGACGTTCGATGACCTGATCTCGGGAACCGCCGCCTGGACCGACCGCACGTTGCTGGTCCACGGTGAACGGCGAATCTCGTTCGCAGGGTTTCGCAACGCCGTGGATGCCGCGCGCCCGATGCTGGCATCGCTGGGCATCGGCGCCGGCGACCGGGTGATGATCTTCGGCTACAACAGCCCGGAGTGGATCGTCGCGCTGTGGGCCACGTGGCTGTCCGGCGCGGTCCCCGTGCTGGCCAACCGGTGGTGGAGTCCGGCCGAGGTCGGCCACGCGGTCGCCCTGCTCGCACCAGCGCACATCCTGTCCGACACCGCGTTGGCCGTCGATGCGCCATGCAGCCCGCTGGCGGAACTGCGCACGTCGTTCGGCCGGACCGAGCATCCCGGACACACCACCGGCGGGGGCGAAGCCGTCGACGATGACTCGCCGGCGTTGGTGCTGTTCACCTCGGGCAGCTCCGGCATGCCGAAAGCGGTTGAACTGTCGCGGCGTTCGGTGATCTGCAACCAACACAACATCCTGGCGCGCAACCGACGGTTCCCCCACCTGCTCGACACCGAGTCCCCGCAGGCGGTGAGCCTGGCCACCACGCCGATGTTTCACGTCGGCGGCCTGTCGAGCCTGCTCACCGGTTTCCTTACCGGCGGCAAGATCGTGATGACCGAGGGCCGATTCGACGCGGGCCAGATCCTGGGCCTGATCGAGCGCGAGCACATTCAGATCTGGGGCGCCGTGCCCACCATGGCGATCCGACTGCTGGCGCATCCAGACTTCGAATCCTTCGACCTGACCAGCCTGAAGTCCTGGCCGCTGGGCGGAGCGCCCGTCACGACCGATCTCCTCGACCGGATCCGCGCCAAGCTGCCCAACCTGCGTCAGCGCGGACTGAGCAACACCTGGGGCATGACCGAGGCGGGCGGCTTCCTCACCGCCGCAGACGCGCGCGACCTGGCCGAGCACCCGGGCACGGTCGGGCGCCCGTACCCCGTCGTCGAACTGTCCATCGCCGATCCCGGCCCCGATGGCGTCGGCGAGGTGCTGGCGCGCGCCCCCACGGTGATGATCGGCTACGTCGGCCGCGACGATGACGACACCGTCGACGACGACGGCTGGCTGCACACCGGCGACCTCGGACACCTCACCGACGACGGTTTCCTGTTCATCGACGGGCGGGCCAAGGACGTCGTGATCCGCGGCGGCGAGAACATCGCCTGCCCGCACGTGGAGGCGGCCATCGCCTCGCATCCCGGAGTCGTCGAAGTCGCGGCGCTGGGCATTCCGCACTCCGAGCTCGGCGAAGAACTCGTCGCCGTGGTCGTGCACCGCGCCGACATGGCGCCGCCGACCATCGACGAGCTGCAGCGTCACCTGGATGGAACGCTGTCCTACTTCGCGATTCCCAGCCGGTGGGAGATTCGGTCGGAGCCCCTGCCGACACTCGCGGGCGAGAAGGTGGACAAGAAGGCGCTGGTTCGCACGTTTGGTGAAACGTAGCATTTACCCATACCCCCTATGGGTATACAGTGTGGGCATGAGCATGACATTGGAAGTTCACGGAATGAGTTGCGCGCACTGCGTCGCGACGATCACCTCGGCCGTGTCCGCCCTGGCCGGCGTCACGGGCGTCGACGTCGATCTCTCGACGGGTGAGGTGCGGGTCGACGGCGACCCCGACGCCTCGGGCGTCACGACTGCAATCGAGGACGCCGGGTACGACGTCGCGCACGCGGCATGAGCACGGTCACCCTCGACGTCGGCGGAATGACCTGCGCGTCCTGCGCCGCGCGGATCGAGAAGCGGCTCAACCGGATCGAGGGTGTGCACGCCAGCGTCAACTTCGCCACCGAACAGGCCGCCGTCGAGTTTCCCGAGCGTGTGACGCCCGACGAGCTGGTGGCCGCCGTCGAGGCGACCGGCTACACGGCGTCCCTGCCGTCGGCCGAGAAAGGTGCCGACGAGTCCTACCTGCCGCGGCTCGCGGTCTCGGCCGCGCTGAGCGTCCCGGTGCTGTTGCTGTCGATGGTGCCCGCACTGCAATTCGGCGGGTGGCAACCGACGGCCTTCGCCCTGACGACCCCGGTCGTGCTCTGGGGCGCATGGCCATTCCACCGCGCCACCTGGGCCAACCTCCGCCACGGGGCGGCGACGATGGACACTCTGATCTCGGTCGGCGTCCTCGCGGCGTACCTCTGGTCGACCTGGGGACTGATCACGGGGTCGACGCAGCACCTCTACCTCGAGGTCGCCGCGGTCGTCACCACGTTGGTGCTGACCGGACGCTTCTTCGAGGCGCGCGCCAAGCGGCGGTCCGGCGCCGCGCTACGGGCGCTGCTCGACATGGGCGCCAAGGACGTCGCCGTGCTGCGCGACGGCGTCGAGAACCGGGTGCCCATCGACCGACTCGCCGTCGACGACGTCTTCGTCGTGCGACCCGGCGAGAAGGTCGCCACGGACGGCATCGTGGCCAGCGGCACGTCGGCAATCGATGCCTCCATGCTCACCGGAGAGTCGGTGCCGGTGGAGGTCGAGCCGGGTGACGAGGTGGTGGGTGGCTGCGTGAACGTCGCGGGCCTGCTCCGGATTCGGGCGACGCGCGTCGGCGCCGACACCCAGCTCGCGCAGATGGGCCGCATGGTCGCCGAGGCGCAGTCCGGCAAGGCCGACGTGCAGCGCCTGGCCGACCGGGTATCGGCGGTGTTCGTTCCCGTCGTCATCGGACTGGCGATCCTGACACTGATCGGCTGGTTGGCCCTCGGCGCCCCGGCGACCGCCGCGTTCACCGCGGCCGTGGCCGTGTTGATCATCGCGTGCCCGTGCGCGCTCGGCCTGGCCACGCCGACGGCGCTACTCGTCGGCACCGGGCGCGGCGCACAGCTGGGAATCCTCATCAAGGGGCCGCAGGTGCTCGAATCGACCCGCCGCGTCGACACCATCGTGCTGGACAAGACCGGCACGGTCACCACCGGCCGGATGACCGTCGTCGCGATGCAGCCCGCCGACGACGAACTGCTCAGGCTCGCAGGTGCATTGGAGAGCGGGTCCGATCACCCCATCGCGCGTGCCGTCGCGTCGCACGCCGTCGAAGCCGGGCCACTGCCCGCGGTCACCGGATTCGCCGACCACGGTGGACGCGGCGTGACTGGCCAGGTCGACGGGAGCGACGTCGCCGCGGGCCGGCTGTCGTGGTTGCTCGGCGAATTCGGGTACACCGCTCCCAACACCCTGGTCGACGCTGCCGACGAGGCCGAGGCGGCTGGGCAGACGCCGGTGTGGCTCGCCGTGGACGGCCTGATCCGGGGAGTGATCGTAGTCGCCGATACCGTGAAGGACTCTGCGGCCGAGGCGATTTCCGCCTTGCGCGGTCTTGGTCTGACGACCGTGCTGCTCACCGGCGACAACTCGCGGGCCGCCGCCTCGGTCGCCACTGCGGTGGGCATCGAGGAGGTCATCGCCGAGGTACTGCCCGCGGACAAGGTCGACCACGTCAAGGGCCTTCAGGCTGAAGGCAAGGTGGTCGCGATGGTGGGCGACGGAGTCAACGATGCGGCGGCGCTGGCCCAGGCGGATCTCGGGTTGGCGATGGGCACCGGCACTGATGTCGCGATCGAGGCCGCCGACCTGACGCTCGTCACCGGCGATCTGCGTGCCGCACCGGACGCGATCCGGCTGGCCCGCGCGACACTGCGCACCATCAAGGGAAACCTGTTCTGGGCGTTCGCCTACAACGTCGCGGCGATCCCGCTGGCCGCGCTCGGCCTGCTCAACCCGATGATCGCCGGGGCGGCCATGGCATTCAGCTCGGTGTTCGTGGTGAGCAACAGCCTTCGGCTGCGGCGGTTCACGCCGTCACGCTGACCGCCGTCACCACTCCTTGAGCACGCGCAACTTGTTCGCGCGTTTGGCGGCTTCGCGTCTTCGCCGCTTCAACTCCGGGTAGAAGGCGTTCCCCTTGTTGCCGTCCTGGCCGTTGAGTGGGAGGTCGAATGTTGCGATCAGTTCTTCTTCGAGAAGCCAGGGCTCGGGGTGCTCCACCCACGAAACCAACGCGTTCTCGGCCATCCACTCGGTCAGAACCGCTTCTCCCCCGGCGAAGGTCGTCCGGTTGCCGGAGCCGATACGGCGGAGTTTGAAGCCAAGCTCGTCGCCAAGCAGAACGCCCAGCGTCTTGCGCAGTGTCGAACCCTCGGCGTCGGCACTGCCGCCACCGAAGTGGTACCTGACTCGCTTGTACAGGTCCTGGGTGCTCGCCGGCTTGCCGCCGGCGGGCGGCCGCGTCGGGCTGATGCCGACGTAGAGCAGCGTCACGTCGTCGCGCCGCTCGCAGCCCGAGACATCGATGGCCGCAGGCAGCGCGCGGAACCACCACCCCTGGACTCCCGGTTCCGCCGGGACCGGACAAGGATCGCTGAACACCTCGCCACGCGTGAACGGCCGAGCGGCAAGCAAGTCCGCGGGGCCGGCGGCACCCTGCCCGTCATGCATGCGCGCTCCGAATCGTCGTGGTGGTGAATGCCTCTGATTGCCAGCTTAGGACTGCCCGTTGCGACTTCCCGCTCTCAGGCTGCCGTTCCGGCGATCGATCTCCGCAACGAAATCCCAATGGGCCTGGGAGGCATCGAAGCTGCCGGAGCTGCCGAACTGCGCGATGTGGTCAATGTGCAGTGTCCCCGGCCACGAATGCGCTGCGTCGGAAACCATGATGAGTCGGACCGAGGCAAAACCCATGGCGTCGACGTAGCGAATCTCGCGGACGGCTTCGGAAACGGTACCGATGTGCGTCGTGGGCCCGCAGCCGGATGCGGCGGCCCATTGGGCCATCACCGTTTCGACCGATTCAGACCACCGCGGCCCCACGCCCCCCTCGTAGGGATTGACGTCATCGAGACCGCCATGGATGGCCAACAGCGGGGGCAGGTCGCCACCCCGTGCGGGTTGGACGAATCTGATCCCGCCAACGCCGCACACCGACGTCAGCCGATTGGTCATCGCAGCCATCACATGTGACGCGAGTCGCGCACCACCGGAAAATCCACGCACATGGATCCGGTGGCCGTCGACACCGTGCTGCTCGATGAGACGGGCCACGAGTGCATCGAGGAATGCCAATTCGTCGGGCCCGTCGCGGGCAACGGTTTCACCGGGCAGCGGACTGCCTGGCACGTTCCATGCCCAACCCGCCGGCCATTCGGCCAGGAGTCGAAACGGGATTCCCGCTTGCGGAACGACTACGATCGCGCCGCCCGCAGCGAGCGACCGCGCAGCCGTAACCGCCACGTGCTCGTCGGGCCAAGAGCCACTGCCGTGCAAGTCGATGATCGTCGGAACCGTGGCGGCATCGACGCCGTAAGGCCGGAGCACCACATAGCGGCGAACCGACCTCCCGCACCTGAAACTCGAATGTCTGCGAGGTGACACCGTCTGTGTCCATTCACACCCTTCCCTAGCCCGCGGCCGCCGACCGTGTGGGCTATCGGTGGCGAACGAGCGATTCGTCGGCGACAAGCCGCACGCTCGGCGAAGGGGATACCGGCAGCCTCAGTCCGTCTCGGCCCGGCGCGCCCGAAACAGCTTCACATCGTCCTTGATGCCCTTGAGTCGCTTTGCACCCACGAACGTCCAGGCAAATCGCTCGTCCTCACCGATCGCGTCGCGCGTCGACTCGGCCACCAGGATCGCGCCGGGCCGCGCGGCGGTGGTCACCCGCGCGGCCAGGTTCACCGACCCGCCGAACCAGTCGCCCGCCCGGCCGACTGCCAGACCCGTCGCCAGCCCGGTGCGCAGTCGGGGGAACTGCTCAATGGACTCGGTGGCCACGACGAGGTCGAGCACCGCTTCGAGCATCGCGACGGGATCGGTGCCGACGAACATCACCTCGTCACCGATGCTCTTGACGTAGCGCACCGTGGGCGACGTGACCTCACGGGCGAGGTTGGTGAGTTGATGCGCCAGTTTCTCGAGTTCCTCGGGCGGCACCACCTCGCCAAGCTGGGTGAATCCCACCAGGTCGGCGAACGCGATCGTGACCTCCCGTGCCCCGGGCAGCGGAATCCCCTCCATCCGCTCGCTGGTGGTGACGGCCTGCGTATCCATGGCGTGCAGCAACTGCACGCGTAACATCTCGGTGAGCATCGGGCCGAGCGACGGCGCTGCGTCGCGCATCAACGTCTCGGTGCGTTTGGCGAGTTCGAGTTCGGTGGAGCCGGGTTCACTCACGACCTCCAGCGCCGCGTACCGCATCACGTCGGCGGCCCGGTTCAGACCCTCGGTCAACACCTGCACCACCAGCACGACCTGATCGGCACTGAAGCCGAGCTCCATGAAGGTCCGCGCATATGCGGCAGCTTCGCCGTCGACCAGGAGGTGGACGGCTGCATCCGGATCGTCCACCCTGGGCAGTCCACTGGCACGTTGCACCCGCTGCAGCAGATCGAGGTCGAGGCCGCTGCGTTCGCTGATGTCGCGCGCCGAGATCAGCGAACCGTCGTCGCCCAGCAGGCGGCGCCCAGCCAGCATCATCGGCTGGTAGGAGTCGCGGATCTGCTCGACGGTCACCCCGCGTTCCAACAACCATGGGATCAACTCGGCGCGCTCAGCCCGGGCTCTCCCCTCAAACCCCTCGAGCAGCCCGGATGACTCAAGGTCGAACGCCTCGTCGTCGAATTCCGCGGTCACCGGGTCAACGTATACCGCGCGGCTCGGATCGCCGGGGCCGTCGACGCAGGGAGAAACGCGGCCATGTCGGCCGGATAGCCAACGTCCACCACCGCCGACTCCGGGAACCGGTACGGCCTACCCAGCACCAGCCCGACGAAATGCCTTCGCAACCGGGACATCTCGGCGCGAACCGTGACCACGCGCGAGCGGTCCCCGTAGAGGTCATCGGCCAGTTGCGGTGCGGTCCGGCCCTGCCGGTGCGTCGCCAGGACGTACAGGATCTCGGCGTGCCGTGGCGAGATGTCGTGCCGCCAACTGCCGAACTGCCCGAACACCTCCAGGCCAGGGACCGCCGCGTCCCGCAGGTCGAGCGTGATCTGCGCGGGCACGGGACCTTCGGCTGCGCCGTCGGTGTCGTCGGCAAGACGCACCAGCCAGCCACCGGGGAGCGACTCGACGTCACACGCCCCGAGCGACGGGATCCACGTACGACCGGGCACCCCGCCGTCCGGCAACAGGATCCGGTTGTGTGGGGGCAGGGCGTCGACGGCAGCCACCCAGCCGTCCTGGTCTACGGCGAGCGCAGGCCGCCCGATCCGCGCGAGGATCGGCGCGGCCACGGTACGCAACCGGTTGAGCATGCGGTCGTGCGCCTCGCGCAGTTGGGATTCCGCCAGCCGCGCAACCAGATCGACGAGCGCGATGGTGGTGGGATGCACAGTCGCGGCCGGGCCGGACACGTCGACGACGCCGACCACCTGCCCGGTCCTGGGATCCTTGATCGGTGCGCCCGCGCAGGTCCAGGCGTGGTGACTGCGCAGGAAGTGCTCCGCGGAGAACACCTGCACGGCGCGGTGCGACGCCAACGCCGTCCCGATGGCATTGGTGCCGACCGCGCTCTCGCCCCATTGCGCGCCTTCCACGAAGCCGAGACGGTCGGCGTTTCCCAGCACGCGGGATGACCCGTAGCGCCACAGCACGCGGCCCCGCGCGTCGGCGACGACCAGGATGTTGTCACCGCCCTCGATGACCGAGTCCAGACCACGCGACACGTCGTCGAGGACTGCGAACAGCCCGGAGGCATGCCGCAACGCGTCGAGGCCGGTGGTGTCGACGTTGGGCGGGCAGTGATGCTCGGGATCGATGCCCTTGCCCAGCAATCTCTGCCACGAATCGGCGATGACCTCACGTGGTCGCGCGGGCCCGCGATTGCCCGCCATCGTGGCGTCGTAGACCTCGGAAAGCAGCATGGCGTAGCTTCGCGGGTCGTCGCCTGCGGCCACGGCAGGCTCCGGCCCGGACGTCGCAGCCGATGATGGGGGCATCACGGCCAATTGTGCTCCACGTCACATCGGGTGTCGCGCGCAGGCCTCATCGATAGACCATGCCGCCATCGATCAACACCGCCTGCCCCGTCATGTAGTCGGCCGCGGGACCTGCCAGGTAGGCCACGAGTCCCGCCACGTCCTCGGGCGTCTCCGGCCGCCCCATCGCTATGGTGGCGGAGAACTTCTCGAACGTCTCTCCCTCGGCGGCACCGGTCAGCTCGGCGAACCGCTTGTCTATCTCGACCCACATGTCCGTGCCGACCACGCCCGGGCAGTAGGCGTTGACGGTGATGCCGTCGGCGGCGTGCTCCTTGGCGGCGGCCTGGGTCAATGCCCGCACCGCGAACTTCGTGGCGCTGTACGGGCCGAGCATGGCGAACCCCTCGTGACCGGCGATCGACGAGGCATTGATGATGTGGCTGATCCTTCCGTTTCGCTTGTTCCCCAACTCCTTGAACTTCGCCACCGCGGCCTGGATGCCCCACAGCACACCGTCGACGTTGATGGCCCACAGCCGGGCGAGGTCGGCCGGCGTCACCTCCGAGATCGGGCCCACCAGGGCGATGCCCGCGTTGTTGACCATCACGTCGAAGCCGCCGAGGGCCGAGGCCGCGTGCTCCACCGCGGCGAACACCGCGTCGCGGTCGCTGACGTCGGCGACGAACGTGGTGGCCTTCGACCCCATCGAGGCGATCTCGTCGGCGAGGGCGTCGATTCCGTCGGATTCCACGTCGACGAGTGCGACGTCGGCACCGTGCCGCGCCAGTTCCAACGCGATGCCCCGCCCGATACCGCGTCCGGCACCCGTGACGAGTGCGACCTTGTCGATCAGCGGCGCCTGGATTGATCGGCTCATGTCGATTCCTTTCTGTTGCAGGTGATGTCATACGGACGGGTCGACGAGGACCTTCATCTTGGTTCCGGCGTGCAACGCTTCGAATCCCTGGTCGACGACGTCGTCGATGGCGATCGACGTCACCCACCCCGTGGTGTCGTAGGTGTCCTGGGCCATCAGCGCGATCACCGCTTCGAAGTCGGCCGACGTGTAACACAGCGAGCCCTGGATCCGGGACTCGTTCATGACGAGGCGCAGCAGTGGCGTGGTCAGGGGCTTCTCATAGATCGCGACGCTGACCATCGGCTTGCGCGCCCCCACACAACCCAGCGCGGTCTCGACCGCGGGAGCCACTCCCGCCGCGTCGTACACCGCGTCGGCGCCGCGCCCGCTGGTGTGGTCGGCGATGAACGCCGGCACGTCGACCGAAGCCGGGTCCAGGGTGCGCGCGCCGAGTGCCTCGGTGGCCGCACGCCGGGTCGCCGACGGCTCGACCACGAACACGTCGTCCACCCCCTTTCCGCGCAGCGCGAACCACAGACCGATGCCGATCGGACCCGCCCCGAAGACCATCGCGGTATCGCCCGGGTGGGGCTCGCCGAGCGTCGCGGCGTGGTAGGCGACCGACATCGGCTCGACCAACGCCCCCAACTCCAGCGACACGTTGTCGGGCAGGCGGTGCAGCATGTTCGTCGGGACGACGGTGTATTCGGCCATGCCGCCGTCCGACATCAAGCCGTGGAAACCGATCTGGGCGCAGATGTTGTAGTTGCCCACCTGGCAGGGTCCGCAGTGCCCGCACCGGTAGATCGGCTCGACGGCCACCCGATCTCCCTCTGCGTATCCGGTGACGCCCTCGCCGACCCCGGTGATGGTGCCGGAGAATTCGTGGCCCATCACCAGCGGCAGCTGTTGGCCTGTCAGCGGGTGGGGTTCGGTGGGCACGAAGATGGGACCGGCGTAGTACTCGTGCAGGTCGGTGCCGCAGATTCCGTTGTACCCGACCCGAACCTTGACGGTTCCCGGGGTCGGTTGTGGCTCGGGCACGTCCTCGACGTCGAGTTTGTTCGGTCCGTAGTAAACAGCAGCTCTCATGGGGATATGTCTATGTGACCTGAGGCACATCCGTAAGGGTTGCAATGGGTTGCAACCCTTGTGCGGGACCGCGGTGCGGGTGTGTCCTGGCTCACATGACTCAGACCATCGACTCCCCCTCCCCCGTTTCGCCGACGGCTACCCCCCAGGAACGGGTCGACACCTGGCTCGCCGACTTCGAGGCGGCACTGGCCACCCGCGACATCGAGCGCGTCGTCGGCAAGTTCGCCCTCGACTGCTACTGGCGCGACCTCGTCTCGTTCACCTGGAACATCAAGACCGTCGAAGGGCGGGCGGGCGTGTCCGACATGCTGGCCGAACGGCTGGCCGACACCGACCCGGTGGGATTCCGCACCAGGGAGCCCGCCAGCGACGACGGTGACGGCGTGGTGTCGGCGTTCATCGAGTTCGAGACCGCGGTGGGCCGCGGCGTGGGTCACCTCAGGCTCAAGGGCCCCGAGGGAGCAGCGGGATCCGACACGGCCTGGACGCTGCTCACCGCGATGCAGGAGATCAAGGGCCACGAGGAGCGAAAGGGTCCGTCGCGCGTGCTCGGGGCGGTGCACGGCAGCGATTCCGACACCCGGTCCTGGGCCGAGAAGCGTGCCGACGAAGACGCGGCGCTCGGCTATGCCGAACAGCCCTACGTCCTCGTCGTCGGCGGCGGCCAGGGCGGCATCGCGCTCGGTGCACGGCTGCGCCAACTCGGGGTGCCCGCCATCGTCGTCGACCGCCACGAACGCCCCGGCGACCAGTGGCGCAAGCGGTACAAGTCGCTGTGCCTGCACGACCCGGTCTGGTACGACCACCTGCCGTACCTGCCGTTCCCGCAGAACTGGCCGGTCTTCGCCCCGAAGGACAAGATCGGCGACTGGCTCGAGTTCTACACCCGCGTGATGGAGGTGCACTACTGGTCGAAGACCTCCTGTCTGTCGGCCACCTACGACGAGGCCGAGCAGCGGTGGACCGTCGACGTGGACCGCGACGGCGAACACGTCACCATGCGGCCGGCGCATCTGGTGCTGGCCACCGGCATGTCAGGCAAACCGCACGTGCCGACCCTGCCCGGACAGGACGTCTTCGCCGGCGATCAGCACCATTCGAGCGCGCACCCGGGACCCGACCGCTACATCGGCAAGCGCGCCGTCGTGATCGGGTCCAACAACTCCGCGCATGACATCTGCAAGGCGCTGGTCGAGAACGGCGTCGACGTCACGATGGTGCAGCGGTCGTCGACACACATCGTCAAGTCGGACTCTCTGATGGACCTCGGGTTGGGAGACCTGTACTCGGAGCGGGCGCTCGCCGAGGGCATGACCACCGAGAAGGCCGACCTGACGTTCGCATCGCTGCCGTACCGGATCATGCATCAGTTCCAGATCCCGATCTACGACGCGATCCGTGAGCGGGACAGGGACTTCTACGACCGGCTTGCCGCAGCGGGCTTCGATCTCGACTGGGGCGACGACGGCTCCGGGTTGTTCATGAAGTACCTCCGCCGCGGTTCGGGCTACTACATCGACGTCGGCGCGTGCGACCTGATCGCCGACGGTTCGATCAAGCTGGCGCACGGCCAGGTCGACCACCTGACGGAGCACACCGTGGTGCTCGCCGACGGAACCGTCCTGCCCGCCGACGTCGTCGTCTACGCGACCGGCTTCGGGTCGATGAACGGCTGGGCCGCCGATCTCATCGGCCAGGACGTCGCCGACAAGGTGGGCAAGGTGTGGGGGCTCGGGTCCGACACGACGAAGGATCCGGGACCGTGGGAGGGCGAGCAGCGCAACATGTGGAAGCCGACACGGCAGGACAACCTGTGGTTCCACGGCGGCAACCTGCACCAGTCACGGCACTACTCGCTCTACCTGGCCCTGCAGCTCAAGGCGCGCCACGAGGGCATCCCCACACCCGTCTACGGAATGCAGCAGGTGCATCATCTGAGCTGATGAACGAGCCACCGCCCGTCCCGCCGCCACCCGCCGCGAGCGTGACGCCAGAGTCACTGCCGACCGCGAGCGTGACGCCAGAGTCACACCCGCCGATGCGCGACGGGCTGGCACCGGTGATCGGACCGGGCGCGTGCGTGCTGATCCTCGGCTCGTTCCCCAGCGAAAGGTCACTGGAGACCGGCCAGTACTACGCGAACCGGCGCAACCAGTTCTGGCCGTTGCTCGGCTCGGTGTTCGGTTTCGACGCCGATGCGGCCTACGACCAGCGGATCGCCATGGCGCAATCGCACGGCGTCGCCCTCTGGGACGTCGCGCACAGCTGTCGCAGAGTCGGCAGCATGGACGCGAAGATCGACCGGAACAGCCTGGTGGTGAACGACTTCGGACCCCTGTTGACCGCCCACCCGGGAATTGCACGGATATTCGTCAACGGGCTGACCGCGTTCGAGTTGTTCGAACGTCACGTCGTGACGGCGCTACCAGCGGTCCGGTTGCCGTCGAGCAGTGGCGCGCTACCGATGTCGTTCGCCGACAAGCTGGCGCGCTGGAGGGAGATCGCCTGAAAGCGGTCAGCCAGGCTTGAAGGTGGCTGCGGTTCGGCTGAAAGTTGCCTGCGAGGGTTTCCCTGCGGCTTCGGCTTGGGTGCGACATTGGGTAGAACGAAGGGATGACCAGCTTCCTCCGGAGACTGCTGGGCATGAGCCTGGCGTTGACCATCATGATCGGCCTCACCGGTGTCACCGGCTCGGGCGCAGCGCAGGCGTTCTCCCGCCCGGGCCTGCCAGTCGAGTACCTGGACGTACCCTCCGCGGCGATGGGTCGCGACATCCGCGTCGAGTTCCAGGGCGGCGGCGCCCACGCCGTCTACCTGCTCGACGGCCTACGCGCACAGGACGACTACAACGGTTGGGACATCAACACCGCCGCGTTCGAATGGTTGTACGAGTCAGGTCTGTCGACGGTGATGCCCGTCGGCGGCATGTCGAGCTTCTACGCCGACTGGTACCAGCCCGCCGTCGGAAACGGCACCACCCAAACCTACAAGTGGGAGACGTTCCTGACCCAGGAACTCCCCGCCTGGCTGGCCAAGAACAGGGGCGTCTCGCAGGGCGGCAACGCCGTCGTCGGATTGTCGATGAGCGGATCCACCGCGTTGAACTTCGCGGCGTACTACCCCGGCCAGTTTCCCTACGCCGCGTCGCTGTCTGGCTTCCTCAACCTGTCCGACGGGTTCTGGCCGTCGCTGGTGGGCTTGGCGATGAACGACGCAGGCGGGTTCAAGGCCGACGCCATGTGGGGGCCGCCGGCCGACCCGGCGTGGCGACGCAACGACCCGACGGTCAACGTCGACAAGCTGGTCGCGACCGGGGCCCGGATCTGGGTCTACTGCGGCAACGGAACGCCCAGCGATCTGCCCGGTGCCGTGGCCGGCATTCCCCAGCAATTCCTGGAGAGCTTCACCCTGGGGTCGAACACCAACTTCCAGAGCGCCTACATCGCCGCCGGCGGTAAGAACGCGACGTTCAACTTCCCGCCCAACGGCACGCACTCGTGGCCGTACTGGGGGCAGCAGCTTGAGGAGATGATCCCCGACATCCAGCACACGCTCGGCGTCCGCTAACCGACCGGTGGACGCCGCTGCGCCCAGGGCCGGGCGGACTCGATCTGGCTGCTCAGCGACAGCAGCGTGGCCTCGTCGAAGGGTCGGCCCACCAGTTGGATCGACGTCGGGACACCGTCGCCGTCGAGCGCCCACGGTACGGCGGCGGCGGGTTGACCGGTCACGTTGAAGATCGCCTGGAACGGCACCCGCGCGGCCACCAACGCCAGCGTCGACACCGCGCCGCGGCGCTGGTAGGCGCCGATCCTGGAGGGGCCCGTCGCAGTGGCCGGAGTGATGACGACGTCGACGTCGTCGAATATCGTGTTCACCCTCGCGGTCAGGTCGGCCTCGGCCAGCCGCATCGCGGCCAGCCGCCGATCAGACACCAACGCGCCGATCCTGGCGAAGGCCCGGGTGCGACGCTCGAGGCGTTCGGGGTGCGGCAGCGCGTGCACGTCGTCGTGCACGCCACGGAAGTAGCGGGGGATCGCGTTGCCCGCGGCGGCGCTCGGCGGATAGTCGAAGTCCCGCTCCACCACGTCGTGCCCGAGTTGACGCAGTAGCGCACCGGCCTCGGCCACGGCCGCGCGCTGCGGTCCCCCGACACGGGCCACCAGGGGCGGGGGGACCTTGGTGCTCAGCGCGATGCGCAACCGTCCCGGTTCCCGTGCCGCCGCGCCCACGAAACCACCGTCGGGAACGGGCAGCGTCGAGGTCACGTCGAGGAACAGGGCCGCGTCCTCGACGGTGCGGGCGATCGGACCCATGACCTCCAACCCGCACCACGCGCCGTCGTGGGGATGCAGCGGCACCCGATCGCGCTGCGGCTTCAGACCGAACAGGCCGTTCCACGCCGCCGGAATCCTGATCGACCCCATCCCGTCGGAGCCCAGCGCCATCGCGGCCAGACCGGCCCCGACCGCGGCGCCACTGCCGCCGCTGCTGCCGCCCGGCGCGAAGTCGGTGTTCCAGGGGTTTCGCGTCGCGCCGTAGGTCACCGTCTCGGTGAACGGCCAGATCATCATCTCGGGGACGCTGGTCTTGCCGAGGATCACCGCACCCGCGTCACGGAGCAGCCGAACCACCTCGGAATCCGACGTACGCGCCGGACCGTGCGCCCTGGTGCCATACGTGGTCACCTCACCCGCGACGTCGGAATCGTCCTTGATCGCGATGGGGACGCCCAGCAGGGGTAGCCGCTCCCCGGAGTCGAGCCGGTCCTGGGCCAGTGCGGCGTCCCTGCGGACGGCGTCGGCGAGAACAACACGGTACGAACGCAGTTCGCGGTCGAACCGTGCGATGCGGTCGAGGTAGATTTCGACGAGTTCGAGGGCGGTGACGGCGCCCGCGGCCAGCAGGCGGGCCTGCTCCGCGGCGCCGGCGAAGGCGAGATCGCGAGGTTCCACCTCCCGCAGCGTAGTGAGCCATCGGAGTCTCGTGGCGCATTCACCCGTGACGCACGTGGCGGGCGGCGCAGCCGGTCGGCACGGTGGACCTGCGACGTGCGCGAGGACCTCCGGGCCCATTCGCTACGGTGGCGCCATGTCCTGTGTGTTCTGCGCCGTCGTCGCTGGAGTTGCCCCGGCCATCCGTGTGTACGAGGACGACGAATACCTCGCGATCCTCGACATCCGGCCGATCGTGCGCGGTCACACACTCGTCATTCCGAAGGTGCACTGCGTCGACCTGACCGACACCCCGCCGTCGACCGTCGCCGACATGGTCGGCATCGGCCAGCGGATCGGGCTGGCCGCGCGGGCGTCGGAGTTGAAGGCCGACGGCACCAACATCGTCATCAACGACGGCAAGGCCGCGTTTCAGAGCGTGTTCCACATCCACCTGCACGTCGCGCCGCGGCGGAACGGCGACAAGCTGTCGTTCGCCAAGGGCCTGGTGGTCCGCCGCGACCCCGACCGGGAGCAGACCGGGCGCATCCTGCGGGACGCCCTGGCTGGGCTCGACGGCTGACCCGGAGGCTGGGACCGCAAGTCGACACGCCCGCCTCCGAGCGACAATCCCGCCCCACCGCAAATCCCATGTCCGCCTCCGAGCGACAGCGTGATGTCGTTGTCGCTCAGAGGCGGGCAACTCGACACCCGCCCGAACTGGAGCTGTGAAGGCGACGCGTTCCCGCCCGCTAGAGCGGCAGCGGCACGTTCGCCGAGTCGAGGTGCTCAACGGTGGTGAACACCAGATCGTCGGTACCGACGTTCTCGATGTCGTGGAGCAGGTACTCGCCAGAGCCGAACGTGAAGTGCCGCGTCTCACCCGCATCGTAGGACACCTCACGCGTCGTTCCGTCCGACGTGTGCTGGCGGCTGCGACCCGCCTTCACCGCCGTGAACCGACGTGACCGTCGTGAGCGCAGCCCTCGAACTCGCCGCGCAGCTCGTCGGTCCACCCCTCGAAGTCGGTGCCGATCAGCGTGCCCGCCAGCGGGGCATCGGTCAGATATTCAGGTGCAGTGGTCATTTCGTACCCCTTCAGTGTCCGGGGCCGTAGAGCCCGAAACGGTTCTGCGGGTCGCCGGGCCACCAGGTGCAATCGACCTGGGAGCGCGTACCCATCTCCTTCACCCGGCGCAGCAACCGCCGCCCTAGTTCCAGTTGACCCGGCTCCCACTTCGCGAGAGCCTCGGCGACCTCACCACTGTCGGACAGTGCGTCGTACAGCGCCCACGCGTTCGCCGCCGCCTTGGCCGTGCCTGCTGCCGCGTGCGGACGGGCCGCGCTGGCCGCGTCGCCGATGAGGGCGACACGCCCCATCGCCATCCGGTGCGCACCGGCGTCATATACCGCCTGTACATAGGGCTGCTCGGTGCGCAACACCACCTCGGCAGCCGCGGGCGCCAGCAACTCGGTTGCCGCCGAACGCATCTCGCCGACGAACCGGTCCTGTACCTGCCCGGGATGCAGCGACACCGCGGCGAGGAACCCCCGCTTGTCGGTCATAAGCTCGTCGAGTTCGTGTCCGTCGGCTACGTTGCGGTACCAGACGTAGTTCAACAGCCGGTCCCCCACCGCCAACCCGCCATCGGGGGACGGGATCGGGTAGACGACGACATGGGTGTGCGGTGCGAAACTGTAGCTGATCGAGTCGTGCAGAAGGTCGAACGTCTCTGGCGACACCTCTTTCTCGGGGACGGTGCCACGCCACCCGACGTAACCGGAGTACTCCAGACGCGTCTGCGGAGCGATGCGGCGCCGACTCGGCGAGCCGACGCCGTCGGCGAACACCACCAGAGCGCCACGCTCGAGACGGCCCGATGCGAAGCGCACCTCGACACCGTCGGCGTCCTCGTCGAAACCGGTCGCGTACTCGCCGAGATGGTAGGCGTCCGTGCCGAAGTCGGCGAGAAGCGCGCGGTAGAACGTGCCCCACGACGTGTAGCTCCACGGCGAGTCCTCGCGGTGCACCACACCGTTGTGAAGATCGAGGTACTGCACGTAATGCGTTGAGGTGCTGACCTGTTCGGGATGCTGATCGCTGCACTCCACGAACCATCTCAACGTCTCCGGTTGCAGCACGATGCCGCCACCGTGGCCATCGAGGCAAGTGGGGGTCCGCTCGTACACCTGAACGTCGAAGCCGAGCCGACGCAGCAGCAACGCGGTCGTCAGGCCACCGATCGAGCCTCCGATCACCAGGGCGCGGTGCCCCGACCAGTCGTGTCGCTGCCACAGACCGTCGCGGTCACTCATGGCCATCTCCTTCGTCGAGCCCGAGAAACCGGTGAGCGTTGTGTTCGAGGTCCGCGTCGTCGATGCCGACGCTGTGTGGAAGGTCGATGGGGCGTGCCACTCCCATGTCGAAAGGGTAGTCGCTACCGCAGACGAGACGCGGCGGCCTCCAGCGCCTCGAACCGGGCCAGCACCTCGGCCTGCACGACTGCCACCGCTGGGTCAGACGCGCGGCGGGGACGCGGGAGGTCGACATCGATGATCTCGTCCACCGCCCGCCGGGGGCAAGCACGACGCGCTGGTCGGACAGCTGAACGGCCTCGGTGACACCTGTACCCCACCACCGTCGCGCAGCGAACGCGACTGACCTCCGCGCTGACCGTGGCACGAATCGCCGGGCTCGGGTGAAAGACTGATGGACATGAGCAACATGCCGCCGTGGGAACGCTATCTCTTCGTCCCCCTGCTCCAGATTCACGACACGATCTACAAGAAGTCCAACGGCCGAATCGGGCACCGGATCCCGGGCGCGCCACCGAGCCTGCTGCTTCACACGGTGGGCGCGAAGACCGGCATCCAGCGAGCCAACACGTTGAGCTACGCCGAGGACAGCGGGGCCTATCTCGTCGTCGCGTCCAAGGGCGGCGATCCCAAGGCGCCGGGTTGGTATCACAATCTGAAGGCCAACCCGGACGTCGAGATCAACGTCGGGCCCAAGCGGATGCCGGCGACGGCGCGCATCATCGGCAGCGACGACCCCGACTATGCCCGGCTGTGGAAGTTGGTCAACGACAACAACTCCAACCGCTACGACTCGTACCAGAAGCGCACGACACGGACCATACCGATCGTCGCGCTGACGCCCTAGAACAGCTCCTTGGCGAGCAACTCGAGCGTCACCTCACGTGCAGGTGCGGTTGCGGGGTCAACGCCGCGGTAGGCCGATGCGACGGGATTGACCATCACCTCGTCGACGTCGAAGTGCAGCGCGGTCCGGCGTACCTGCTCGGCCGCCTCCGACGGGTCCCCGACGATCGCGCGCGCGAGGCCCGATTCGACGATCGCCTGCTGCTGCCCGGTCAACTCGAGGCCCTGCGCGTCCTCGACGAGGTCCAGCGCACGAAGCGGTTGTCCCGTCCGCAGCCAGGCCATCATGTGCAGGTTGGGCAGCATCAGCGCCTCCGCCTCCGTTCGGGTGGGCGCGACCGAGGCGTTGACCGTCATGAACGTGGTCGGTTCGCCCACCACGCCGGGGCGGAACTCCTCGCGGTAGACGGCAAGCGCCTCCTCGGTGCCCTGCCCCGCGAAGTGGTGGGCGAAGACGTAGGGCAGGCCCTTGGCTGCGGCAAGGTGCGCCGAATACATCGAGGAGCCCAGCAGCCACAGCCGGGGTTCGCTCGCCGCCGCGGGAGTCGCCTTGAGAACGTAGTTCTGGTCCAGCAGGTTTCGCCCCCTCACCGTCACCGAGACGCCGTCGGCACTCATCAGGGCCGCGACGTCATCCAGGTACTGGGGGAACTTCTCGACGTCGCTATCGTCGCGTCCTGCCGCCCCACGCAACGCCAGCGAGGTGACCGGGTCGCTGCCCGGCGCGCGTCCGATCCCGAGGTCGATCCGGCCCGGTGCCGCGGCCTCCAGGAGGGCGAACTGCTCGGCCACCGCAAGCGGGGCGTGGTTGGGCAACATCACACCGCCGGAGCCAAGGCGGATCCGCCTGGTCTGTGCGGCGAGGTAGCCGATGAGCACCGGCGGACTGGTCGCCGCGACGGCGGGCATGTTGTGATGCTCGGCCACCCAGTAGCGGGTATAGCCGAGGTCGTCGGCGGTCCGCGCCAGGCGCACCGTCGCCGCGAGTGCATCCGCCGTCGTCTGGTCGGTACGGACGGGAACGAGGTCGAGAACGGAGAGTCGCATCGATGGTGCAACGCGTTTGATCGCCTCATCGTTCCCTCGCGTCGCGATTTGTGGAGTCTCGCCGGTGGTGAGCGCCGGTGATACTCCACAGGTCACAGGGCTTTGGCGGCGGTGAAGACGTCGTCGAGCATCGCCGGGGTGAGCCTGCCGGTGAAGGTGTTCTGCTGGCTGGGGTGATAGCAGCCGATCAGCGTGACCGGTCCGTGCGGGGTGTCGAGCGTCACCGTCGCACGGTGGCCGAACTTCGGCGCAGGTGTCGGAACCGCCGATCCGCCCGCCCGGATCATGTCCAGGGCCGCCCGCCACGCGAAACCGCCGAGCACGACGATCACCCGCACCGACGGCCCGACGAGCCGCCACTCGGCGTCCAGCCACGGCGCGCACGTCGACCGTTCCTCGGGTGTCGGCGCGTTGTCGGGAGGTGCGCACCGGACGGCGGCGACCACCCGGGTGCCTTCGAGCACCAAGCCATCCGCCGCATCGACACTCGCCGGCGCACTCGCCAGACCGGCCCGGTGCATCGCCGCGAACAGGAAGTCGCCGCTGCGGTCTCCGGTGAACACCCGGCCGGTCCGGTTGGCACCGTGGGCGGCGGGCGCGAGGCCGAGAACCAGAATCCTCGCAGCGGCCTCGCCGAAACCAGGCACGGGACGGCCCCAGTACGGTTCACCCACGAAGGAGCGGCGCTTGGTCAGGGCCACGTCCTCGCGCCACGCCACGAGTCGGGGGCACGCACGACACACGCTGACAACGGCATCGAGGTCTTCCACCGCGCCGATTCGCCTCGCGGCCGATCGCACGCGCGCGGGCGTCGTCGCCACAGCGGTGTCCGGCCTGGCCGGATCGCCGGGCCAGCCCGCGGCGGCGGGTACGGGTGAGTCGAAGTCCTCGCCGGTACGAACGTGGGGAAGCCTCACCCCACCACTGTGCCGAAGCTGCGAAATTCAATCGCCGACGGGTCGTGGCCACTGCTACATTCGCCGCGATAACTCATGATCATCACCAAGCGCGGCCCCCTCCATCTGATCCTCTTCGCGGCGCTGACCGCAGGAGCAGGCAACGGGATAACCCTCGTCGCGTTTCCCTGGTTGGTGCTGCAGCGCAACGGCTCCGCGGTGGAGGCCTCGATCGTGGCGATGGCGGGGACGCTGCCACTTCTGGTGGCCACCCTGATCGCGGGCGCGGCAGTCGACTACCTGGGGCGCCGGCGGGTGTCGATGATCTCCGACGCGCTCTCCGCGCTGGCAGTGGTTGCGGTTCCGGTGATCGCCATGACCTTCGGGGTGGACTCGATCAACGTGGCGGTGCTGGCAAGCCTGGCCGCCCTCGGCGCATTCTTCGACCCTGCCGGCATGACGGCGCGCGAGACCATGCTCCCCGAGGCCGCCCAACGGGCGGGCTGGACGCTGGACCGCGCCAACAGCGTGTACGAGGCGGTGTTCAACCTCGCCTACATCGTCGGACCGGGCATCGGCGGTCTGCTGATCGCCACCCTGGGCGGCGTCGACACGATGTGGGTCACCGCGGGAGCGTTCGTGCTGTCCATCATGGCCATCGCGGTGCTGCGCCTGGAGGGGGCGGGCACGCCGAACCGTGACCAGTTGCCTCAGGTGTGGGCGGGCGTCGTGGAGGGCCTGAGGTTCGTCTGGAATACGCCGGTACTGCGTACCCTGGCCGTCGTCGACCTGGTCGCGACCGGCCTGTACATGCCGATGGAAAGCGTCCTGTTCCCCAAGTACTTCACCGACCGCGACGAGCCCGCACAGTTGGGCTGGGTGCTGATGGCGTTGAGCGTCGGCGGCCTGGTCGGCGCGCTCGGCTATGCCGTGCTGTCGAAATACGCGAACCGGCGCACGGTCATGCTCGTCGCGGTGCTGGTGCTCGGCGTCGCGATGACGGTCATCGCGTTCCTGCCGCCGCTGCCCGTGATCCTGGTGCTGTCGGCGATCGTCGGCCTGGTGTACGGGCCGATCGCGCCGATCTACAACTACGTCATGCAGACCCGGGCGCCGTCGC
This sequence comes from uncultured Actinomycetota bacterium, assembly GCA_963798245.1. GTDB lineage: Bacteria > Actinomycetota > Actinomycetes > Mycobacteriales > Mycobacteriaceae > Mycobacterium. The sequence continues at coordinate 222,361 of CAWCSO010000013.1, read as the reverse complement.
ATCTGCGCGGCCGGGTGGTCGGAGTGATGGGGTCGCTGGCCTATGCCGCCGGGCCACTGGGCCTGGTCGTGGCCGGCCCACTCGCCGACACCGCGGGACTCCACGTGACCTTCCTGGCGCTGTCGCTGCCCATGCTGCTGCTCGGCCTGGTGGCGATCTTCCTGCCTGCGCTGCGCCATCTGGACCGTCCACCGGTCGCCGAACCCGGCCAGTCGCAGGCAGGCGCACAAGGTGCGGTGAACGAATAGTCCCACGGCACTGACGCCTACCATCGAACGATGGACTCCGCACTGGACGCCCTCGTCGCCGAACTGCCCGAGGGCACCGTCGTGGTCGATCCCGACATCCTCGCGTCGTACCGCCACGACCGCGCCGCCGACCCCGACGCCGGGACACCTCTTGCGGTGGTCCGGCCGCGTCGCACCGAGGAGGTACAGACAGTGATGCGCTGGGCGACCGCGCATCGCGTACCCGTGGTTCCGCGCGGCGCGGGTACCGGACTGTCGGGCGGCGCCACCGCGCTGGACGGCGGCATCGTGCTGTCCACCGAGCGCATGCGAGACATCGTCGTCGACCCCGTGACCCGCACGGCCGTCACGCAACCGGGGCTGTTCAATGCCGAGGTCAAGAAGGCCGTCGCCGAGTACGGGCTCTGGTATCCGCCGGACCCGTCCTCGTTCGAGATCTGCAGCATCGGCGGCAACATCGCCACGAACGCCGGCGGGCTGTGCTGCGTGAAGTACGGCGTCACCACCGACTACGTACTCGGCCTGCAGGTCGTGCTGGCCGACGGTACCGCCGTCCGGCTCGGTGGCCCGCGTCTCAAGGACGTGGCGGGACTGAGCCTGACGAAGCTGTTCGTCGGCAGCGAGGGCACGCTCGGAATCGTCACCGAGGTGACGCTGCGTCTGCTGCCGCCGCAGCATCGCGGCTGCACGGTGGTCGCCTCCTTCGACTCGGTCGCCGCCGCAGCCGATGCCGTCGTGACGATCACCGGCAAGATCCGCCCGTCGATGCTCGAGTTCATGGACTCCGTGGCGATCAATGCCGTCGAGGACAAGCTCAAGATGGGGTTGGACCGCAGCGCCGCAGCGATGATGGTCGCCGCCTCGGACGACAGAGGGCCCGCCGGCAGCGAGGACACCGAGTACATGGCCGCCGTCTTCACCAAGCACGGCGCGACGGAGGTCTATACGACCTCGGATCCCGACGAGGGCGAGGCGTTCGTGGCGGCGCGCCGGTTCGCCATCCCCGCCGTGGAGGCCAAGGGCTCCCTGCTGCTCGAGGACGTCGGCGTGCCACTGCCCGCACTGGCCGACCTGGTGTCGGGCGTCGAGAAGATCGCCGCCCAGCACGGCCTGGTCATCTCGGTGATCGCGCACGCCGGCGACGGCAACACCCACCCACTAATCGTCTTCGACCCGTCCGACCTTTCCGAAGCCGAACGAGCGCAGACCGCGTTCGGCGAGATCATGGACCTCGCCGTCGGCCTCGGCGGCACCATCACCGGCGAGCATGGCGTCGGCCGACTCAAACGGCCCTGGCTCGCGAGCTATCTGGGTCCCGAGGCCATGGAACTCAACCACCGCATCAAGAAAGCACTCGATCCTGACGGCATCCTCAACCCTGGCGCGGCGATCTAGGTTCGGCGCGCCGGCTCCGCGCGACCTCTCGACCGCTTGAGTCCAGTACGAGCGGGGCCTCCCCGACGTGTGTCGCATGTCAGTCATCTCTTTGATTCCTTTGTCTGAGCGCGTATTTCGCCGAGCTAGCCGGATGACTTTCGGTGATGACTCGACTATGTCGCAATGCTGGCCTGGTGAATGTCCGACGAATGGTGGAGCGAGCGGATGAGCTCGAGTCCACCGATCGGGGGACAGCCGACTGGTTGACAATCAGCTCTACCTGTCGTACTAAAGAGACATGTCAGCGACTTTGTCTCACGACACACCCGCTCGCTTCGAACTGGCCACGGCGAGCACCTGGGCCGAACCGTGGCCGATGTACCGGGCGCTACGCGACCACGACCCCGTCCACCACGTCGTGCCACCGGACAAACCGGACCACGACTACTACGTGCTGTCCCGGCACGCCGACATCTGGGCCGCGGCCCGCGACCACCAGACCTTCTCCTCGGCGCAGGGCCTGACGATCAACTACGGCGAACTCGACCTGATCGGACTGGCCGACAACCCACCCATGGTCATGCAGGACCCGCCGGTGCACACCGAGTTCCGCAAACTCGTGTCCCGCGGTTTCACACCGCGCCAGGTCGAGGCCGTCGAACCGAAGGTTCGCGAGTACGTGGTCGAGCGCATCGAACGACTCAAGGCCAATGGTGGCGGCGACATCGTCGCCGAACTGTTCAAACCCCTGCCTTCGATGGTAGTAGCCCACTACCTCGGTGTGCCCGAGGAAGACCGCAACCAGTTCGACGGGTGGACCGAGGCGATCGTCGCCGCCAGCACTGCCGAGGGCGGCATCGGCGGGGCGATGGAAACACTGGGCGACGCGCTCGGCGGCATGATGGCCTACTTCACGTCGCTGATCGAACGCCGTCGCGTCGAACCCGAGGACGACACCGTCTCCCATCTGGTGGCCGCGGGCGTCGGCGCCGACGGCGACATCGCGGGCGTGCTGTCGATTCTGGCGTTCACGTTCACCATGGTCACGGGTGGAAACGACACCACCACCGGTATGCTGGGCGGGTCGGTGAGGTTGTTGCACCAGCGGCCCGACCAGTGGCGCCTCCTCACCGAGCACCCGGAGCTGATCGGTGAGTCCGTCGACGAGTTCCTCCGACTCACCTCACCCGTACAAATGCTGGGGCGCACGGTGACTCGCGACGTCACCATCGGCGACATCACCATCCCGGAGGGTCGTCGGGCGATGCTTCTCTACGGGTCGGGCAACCGCGACGAGCGCCAGTACGGCGAGGACGCAGGTGAGTTGGACGTGACACGCAAGCCTCGCAACATCCTCACCTTCGGCCACGGCGCGCACCATTGCCTCGGCTCGGCGGCCGCCCGCATGCAATCCCGGGTGGCCTTGGAGGAACTCGTCGCGCGCGTGCCGAAATTCGAGGTGGACGAGAGCGGAATCATCTGGTCGGGAGGCAGTTACGTCCGCCGGCCGCTCTCGGTGCCGATCACGGTGACATAGTGGCCGACTGGTTGGCGCAGCGTCGAACCGAGGTAGCAGCCGACCGCATCCTCGACGCGGCAGAACTCTTGTTCGCCCGAAAGGACGCCGCGACCGTGGGAATGAGCGAAATCGCCACGGCGGCCGGATGTTCGCGAGCGACGCTGTACCGCTACTTCGAGAGCCGCGACACCCTCTACACCGCTTACGTGCACAGGGAGACACATCGGGTGTTCCGAGACCTCGGTGAACGCATCGCGGGAATCACCGAACCCAGCGCACGGCTGCTCGAGGGTGTCATCGAGGCCCTGCGCAGAGTCCGCGAAAGTCCTTCTCTGTCATCATGGTTCGCCCCAACTCAGCGACCCATCGGCGGCGAGATCGCCGAGCGTTCCGAGGTCATCCAGGGCCTCACAGAAGCCTTCCTGGCCTCCCTCGGCGTGAACCACGTCGAACGGCGCGCACGCTGGCTGGTCCGCGTAATGATCTCGCTCCTCGTCTTCCCAGGGCGCGACGAGACCGACGAACGGGCGATGCTCACCGAGTTCGTGACGCCGATGGTGATGGCCGGTAAGCCGACGGGCTGACCGCTACTGCCGGGCCATCGCGATCCGGAACCGTTCGTCGGGGTCGATGTAGTGGTCGGCGTCCTTGGCGTCCTCGCCGAGATCGATCTGCACCCAGGTGACCGAGCCACTGAACTTGCTGGTGTGCGCGGTGTAGTCGGGGCTGACCGTGGTACCGGTCTGCCGGCCGATGTCGGTCGTCTCGTCGGCGGAGAAGACGACGGGTTGGGTCTGCTCGACTCGACCCTCGCCGACCTGCTTGCCGTCGCAGTACAGCGTGACGGTGCCGCCCTTGCCCATGCCGCCGCCGTCGTAGGCGAACTCCATCCGCACCTGGGTGGTGCCGGTAGGAATCACCTCGGTGGCCTCTATGGCGTACGACTCGATGCCCAGCACGTTGTAGTAGAACTTGGCGCGACCGTCCTTGGCGTAGAGGCTCCACCCGCCGTAGCGGCCGCCCTGGGCGATGATCACACCCTCGGCTCCGCCCTCGGGCACCACCAACTCGGAGGTGAGCGCGAACGACTTGTTCTTGATGTCGACGACGCTGTTCTCCGACAGCCGACCCATGCCGCCGAGCAGCAACTGGGTGTTGCCCTTGATCAGCGAGGGCCGGCCCGCGATGGCGGGGATGAAACGCTCGACCTGCCGATCGTCCAAGGGCAGCACGTTGTACTTCACCGCTTCGATCAACCAGAGGCGCTGCAGCTCGTGCAGTTTCTCCGGGTTCTCCTTGGACAGGTCATTGGCCTGGGTCCAGTCGACGTTGCCGTCGTAGAGTTCCCAGACGTCGTCGTCGAACGTCGGCATGACGGCGCCACTCATCACCCAGGGCGTGCGGTGCTTGGTCACCGCGCTCCACCCCTTGTGGTAAATGCCTCTGTTGCAGAACATCTCGAAGTATTGGGTCGTGTGCCGCTCTGGCGCCTCGGCCTCGTTGAAGCTGTAGGCCATGCTGGTGCCCTCGTACGGGCTCTGCATGACCCCGTTGACCAACGTCGGCTCCGGAATGCCCGCCGCCTCGAGCACCGTGGGCGCGACGTCGATGACGTGACTGAACTGGTTGCGGACGCCGCCCTTTTCGGTGATCCCGGCGGGCCAGGACACGATGGTGCCGTTACGGGTGCCGCCCCAGTGTGAGGCGACCTGCTTGGTCCACTGATACGGCGCGTCCATCGCCCAGGCCCAGCCGACCGCGTAGTGGCCGTAGGAGCCTTCGCCGCCGAACTCGTCGATCTTGGACATCATGAATTCGGGGGTCTCGATGGCGGCCATCCCGTTGAAGTTGGCCATCTCGTTGAACGCGCCTTGGACGGTGCCTTCTGCCGAGGCACCGTTGTCACCGATCATCAGATAGATCAGCGTGTTGTCCATGACGGGCTCCAGCGCGTCGAGCAGTCGGCCGACGTGATGGTCGGTGTGCTCCATGAACGCGGCGTATACCTCCATCTCGCGTTCCAGCACCGGCTTGAGGTCGGGGTCCATGTCGTCCCAGGCCGGGATCTCGTCGTGCCGTGGCGTCAGCACCGCGTCGGCCGGGATCACCCCCAGTTCCTTCTGCTTCTCGAAGGTGATCTCGCGCTGCTTGTCCCAGCCGTGGGCGAACTTGCCCTTGTACTTCTCGATCCACTCCGGCGGGACGTGGTGCGGGGCATGGGTGGCGCCGGGCGCGAAGTACATGAAGAACGGCTTGTCGGCCATCAGGGCCTTCTGCTGCCGCGCCCAGGCGATCGCCTTATCCGCGAGATCCTCGGTCAAGTGATAGCCCTCGGCCGGCGTCTTCGGCGGTTCGATGGGAGTGGTGCCTTCGTACAGCGCCGGGTCCCACTGGTTGTTCTCGCCGCCGATGAAGCCGTAGAAGTACTCGAACCCACCGCCGCCGGACGGCCACGCGGTAAACGGTCCCGCGGGGCTGGTCTGCCAGACCGGCACTTCGTGGCACTTGCCGAACTGGGCGGTCGAGTAGCCGTTGAGTTTCAACGTCGACGCCAGGGGCGCCTTGGTATTCGGCAGCACCGAGCTGTACCCGGGCGCCGCGGTGGCGATCTCGGTGATGCCCCCCATGCCGACCGAGTGATGATTGCGCCCAGTCAGCAGCGCTTGTCGCGTGGGTGAGCACAGGGCGGTGGTGTGAAAGCGGGTGTACTTCAACCCGTTCGCGGCGAGCTTCTCGAAGTTGGGGGTGTCGCACGGTCCGCCGAACGCGCTGCTGGCGCCGTAACCCACGTCGTCGAGCAATATCACCACCACGTTGGGGGCGCCTTCTGGTGGACGCACGTCTCGGATCGGCGGATAACTGGTGTCCGGGTCCTTCGCGTCATACGTCGTCAACCCGATGTGAGCGACGTCCGGAATGGGAAGGATGTCACGCCGGACCGCCGGCGTCTCATCGGGTGAAGGCACTTACGAATCCGCTCGTCGACGTGTTCGCCCGCGCGGGCGATCCCGAACCGCCCTGATGCTGCCCGGGAACCAAAGACTATGCGGCCTCGTCGAAGTGCGCACCGCTATTGGGTAGCCGACACGCGACATTCAGCAGTTTCTCAGGCCATCGCCTGTGCTGGGAGATCGCGCGAAACCGCCGACTCGCGATCTGCCAGCACACTCGTTGGACTACGTGCGCACCCGGGTCACCCGGTGCAACAGCCACGCCAGCGGCACGGTCACCACCATCGTCGCGACGAACAACCATGCCATCGACCCGGTGTAGATGTGATAGTCGAGGATCTCCACCATCACCAACTCCATCGTGACGAGGTGGATCAGGAAGATCTCGTAGGAGATCTCGCCGAGGAAGACCATGGGCCGGGTCCCGATGACCTTCACGTACCACCCGCGGTCGGCCAAGGCCAACGGTGCGACCACCAGGGTCGCGATGACGGCATAGAAGGCCGCTTTGAACAGGCTGTCCCGAAGTTCGAAGGGCGAGGTCGTGGGTGCCCCGACGATCGGCGTCGCCGCAATGAAGAAGCAGACCACCGCCAGTGGCACGCACACCATCGCGTAGCCGCGCACGCCCATCACCCGCAGCACCGCGAGCAGCATGCCGCCAACGAACCACACCAGATACGTCGGAAGCCACAACCTCGCGCCGTCGGGGAGAAAGTCGGTGACGTGCGCCAGAACCAGCCACGCGGGTGTAACCAGAGCCAGCACGCCCAGCCCCGCCAGCAGCAGCCCTGGTCGCCACCGTCTGCGACACAACGACACCAGCAGCAGGTGGGCGAACACCGGCAGCGCCACGTAGAACGCGACCTCGACGGCCATGCTCCACATCTGAGTGAGTCCCTGGTGCAGGTACGAATACAGGTAGTCGTCGGTGTAGATCTGAGTGAAGGTGAGGTTGCGGAACAGCCCCATCCAGGTGTGACCCGGATTCGGTCCCGCCGTACGGAAGTGATACACCGCGTATGCGGCCAGCACGGTGACGACGTAGGCGGGCACGATGCGCCGCACCCGGTGCCAGGCGTACCGGCGCACGGACGGTCCGTCGGCTCCCGTGGCCGCGGCCCGGACCCATGGGCTGAACAGCAGGAATCCCGACAGCACGAAGAAGATCGGCACCCCGATCTCCATCCGCGAATAGATCAGACCGAGGTAGCCGTGGGTGTATTTGCCGGTGGTGTACGCGGCGTGGGTGAGCACCACCAGGATCGCCGCGACCGCGCGGATGCCCGTCAGCGAGTCGACCCGCCCGGCAGAAACCGATTCCAGTCCGCCCTGCGCGTCGAGCCCCCTGGATAGCGTCACGTCGACTTAGTTGTGGGTGCGGCGCGCCTTGGGCCCGCGATCGGGTTCGAGGTTGATGAGCTGGCCCTGGATGCGGGTGCGCTCGAGGGCCTTCAGCGTCTCCTTCGACAGCTTCTGCGGCAGCTCCACCAGCGAGTGATCGACCTTGATGGTGATGTGTCCGAAGTCGCTCCGGTGCAGACCGCCCTCGTTGGCGATCGCGCCGACGATGGCGCCCGGAGCGACCTTGTGCCGCTTGCCCACCGCGATGCGGTAGGTCGCGAGGTCGTTGCGCCGCTCACGCTGTTTACGCGGGCCGCCGTCACGCTCCGGGCGGTCGGGCCGTTCCCGGCGCTTCTCCGGCGGCGGCTCCGTCATGAGGAACTCTTCACCATCCCGACTCAGGAAGGCCAGGGCCGCCGCGATGTCGGCGATCGGTACGTCGTGGTCACGTTCGTAACCCTCGATCAGCTTGCGGAACAAGTCGGTCTGGGGTGACCCCAGCGCGCGGGTGATGGAGTCGCGGAACTTCTCCACGCGCTGGGCGTTGACGTCGTCCACCGACGGCAGCTGGGATTCGACGAGCTTCTGGCGGGTGACCCGCTCGATCGAGTTCAGCAGATGCCGCTCGCGCGGCGATACGAAGAGCAGCGCGGTGCCCGACCGCCCGGCCCGACCGGTACGCCCGATCCGGTGCACGTAGGACTCGGGGTCGTGCGGAATGTCGTAGTTGAGCACGTGTGAGATGCGGTCCACGTCCAGTCCGCGCGCCGCGACGTCGGTCGCCACCAGGATGTCGATCGAGCCGTCCTTGAGCGCGGCGATGGTGCGCTCACGTACTGCCTGCGGGATGTCGCCGTTGATGGCCGATGCGGCGAAGCCTCGGGCCCGCAGCTTCTCGGCGACCTCTTCGGTGGCCTGTTTGGTGCGGACGAACACGATCATCGCCTCGAAGGGCTCGACCTCCAGCAGCCGCGTCAGCGCATCCATCTTGCGCGGCCCGGCGACCTGGATGTAGCGCTGCGTGATGTTGTCGGCGGTGGCGGTCTTGGAATCGACCTTCACCTGGACCGGGTCGTGCAGGTACTTGTTGGTGATCTTGCGGATCGCGGGCGGCATGGTCGCCGAGAACAGCGCCACCTGCTTGTACTCGGGGGTGCCGACCAGGATGCGCTCGACGTCCTCGGCAAAGCCCATCTGCAGCATCTCGTCGGCCTCGTCGAGCACCAGGTAGTCCAGGTGGGACAGGTCCAGGCTGCCCTTGTCCAGGTGGTCGATCACCCGGCCAGGGGTGCCGACGACGACCTGGGCGCCGCGCTTGAGCCCGGCCAACTGAGGACCGTATGCGGATCCGCCGTAGATCGGCAGGACGTTCACCCGCAGGTGGGCGCCATAGCGGCTGAACGCCTCGGCAACCTGCAGCGCCAGCTCCCGCGTCGGGGCCAGGACCAGTGCCTGGGTGATTCGGCTGGAGGTGTCGATCCTCGACAGGATGGGAATGGCGAACGCCGCCGTCTTGCCGGTGCCGGTCTGCGCGAGGCCGACGACGTCGGAGCCCGCCATCATCGCGGGAATGGTGGCTGCCTGGATCGCCGACGGGGACTCGTATCCGACGTCGCTGACGGCCTGCAGCACGGCTGGATGTATCTGCAGGTCGGCGAAGGTGGTCTCGGCGCTCGTAGCGTCAGAATCATGCGACGTCATCGAGTTGGCAGTCTACGGGTTCGGAGGCCTACCTCCTCACCGGAAGGCGCGGCCCAGGCCGATCCGGGGGTAGCGTGCCCTGTTGTGAAGTGGGTCGGCCCTGTCGTGAAGTGGGTTCCGGTCGTGGCGGCGTCGTTCGTGGTGGTCACGTCGGCGGGGTGCGGGTCGAGTGACTCCACCGTCTCGAAGACTCCCGAGGGGACCGCCCCGTCCGTTCCGACCAGCTCGAGCGCGCCACCGTCACCCGATCCGACGGTCGCCGCGGGACCGACGACCACCGCGGCCCCACTCGACCCGTGCGCGGTAGATCTGGCCGCCCCGGAGATCGCGAAGGCGGTTTCGGCGCTGCCGCGCGATCCACGCAGTGATCAGCCGTGGAGCCCGGAGCCGGTGGCAGGCAACTTCAACGAGTGCGCCCAGCTGTCGGCGGTGATCATCACGGCCAACACCAACTCCGACAATCCGAACACGCGTGCCGTTCTGTTCCATCTCGGCAAGTACATCCCGACCGGCGTTCCGGACACCTTCGGCTTCAACGGAATCGACGAGTCGGCGACCACCGGCGACACCGTCGCACTGATGTACGCCAGCGACGAGAGCGGATTGAAGAGCGTGGTGCGGTTCCGCTGGAACGGCAACGGCGTCGAACTGATCGGCAACACCGGGGGCTGACCTTCGCGGCGGGCGGTGTCGGTCCGCTCCCCTACAGTGGCGGTCGTGTTCGTCGTATCGGAGGGAACCGACGACCGCGTCGTCTACAGCGCATCCGATCTCGCCGCCGCGGCACGGTGCGAATATGCGTTGTTGCGCGCCTTCGACGCCAAACTCGACCGCGGCCCCGCGGTGTCGGTCGACGACGAACTCCTGGCCCGGACAGCCCAACTCGGTGACGAACACGAACGCCGCCACCTCGACCAACTGCGCTCCGAAGCGGATGGCGCGGATGGCAACGTCGTCGTCATCGGGCGCCCCGACTACACGCTCGCCGGCTTGACCGCGGCGGCGGAGGCCACCCGCAGTGCCGTCGGGCGGCGCGCGCCCGCCATCTTCCAGGCCGCGATGTTCGACGGCCGCTTTCTCGGCTTCGCCGACTTCCTGGTCCTGGACGGCGAGCGGTACCGGCTGCGCGACACCAAGCTCGCCCGCTCGGTCAAGGTCGAGGCATTGCTCCAGCTCGCCGCCTACGCGGACACCCTCGCCAAGGAGGGAATCCCGGTACACCCCGAGGTCGAGCTGGTGCTTGGCGACGGCGCGCTGGCGAGCTACCGGGTGGACGAACTCCTTCCCGTGTACCTGCCGCGACGAGAGGCGCTGCAACACCTGCTGGACGGCCACTACGCCGGCGGCGCCCCGGTGGCCTGGGCGGACGAGGGGGTCCGGGCGTGTTTCCGCTGCCCCGAGTGCACGGCACAGGTGCGCGAACACGACGACCTGCTCCTGGTCGCGGGGATGCGGGTCAGCCAGCGCGCGCGGCTGCTCGACGCCGGCGTCACCACCATCGGTCAACTGGCCGGCCACACCGGCGCCGTACCCGAGCTGCCCGCCCGCACCGTCACGGCGCTCGCGGCTCAGGCCAGGCTCCAGACCGCGCCCCGCGTGGACGGCAAGCCGCCGTACCAAGTGGTCGACGCCCAACCGCTGATGGTGTTGCCCGACGCAGACAAGGGCGACCTGTTCTTCGACTTCGAGGGCGACCCCCTGTGGACGGTCGACGGTCGCGAGTGGGGGCTGGAGTACCTATGGGGCGTGCTCACCGCCACCGACGACTTCACGCCCTACTGGGCCCACGACCGCGGTAGCGAACGACAGGCGCTCGTCGACTTCCTCGCCATGGTCCGCAAGCGACGCAAGCGATATCCGGGCATGCACGTCTACCACTACGCCGCGTACGAAAAGACCACGTTGCTGCGCCTCGCCGGCCGCTACGGTGTCGGCGAGAGCGACGTCGACGAACTGCTGCGCAACGGAGTTCTGGTGGACCTGTACCCATTGGTGCGCAAGAGCATCCGGGTGGGCACCGAGAGCTACGGCATCAAGTACCTCGAGCCGCTGTACATGGGTAACGAGTTGCGCAGTGGCGAGGTCACGACCGCGACGGACTCCATCACCCAGTACGCCCGCCATTGCGCGCTGCGCGAGGACGGCCGCACCGACGAGGCGGCGATCGTGCTCAAGGAGATCGAGGAGTACAACCGCTACGACTGCCGCTCGACGCGGCGGCTTCGGGACTGGATGATGGCGCGGGCCATCGAGTCCGGAGTTCCGCCACGCGGGCCGCAACCGGTGCGCGACGACGACGTCCCCGATGTCGCCGACGACCTTGAGCGCACGCTGATGCGATTCGCCGGCGACGGTGTCGACGAACGCACCGCCGAGCAAACGGCCGTCGCAATGGTCGCCGCGGCCCGCGGATTTCACGAGCGCGAGGACAAGCCGTTCTGGTGGGCTCACTTCGACCGGCTCAACAGCCCGGTCGACGAATGGGCCGACAACGCCGATGTCTTCATCTGCGAGCGAGCCCATATCGTCACCGACTGGCACACCCCACCGAAGGCGCGAAAGCCGCAGCGGCACGCCCGGTTGTTCGGGAATGTCGCCAACGGCGAACTGAGCCGCGACATGTTCGCACTCTACGAACCGCCCGCACCGGACGGCCTCGCCGACGATCCGGATCGGCGGGGGTTCGGCTCGGTGACGGTCGTCGAATGCGACGACCCCGAGGCCACCACCGAGGCCGTCATCGTCGAGCGGCAGCCCAAGGGTGGTGACGTCTTCGACCAGCTGCCCTTCGCCCTGACCCCCGGAGCGCCGATCAACACCAAGCCCCTGCGGGAATCCATCGCGGCCACTGCGGCGACCGTCGCCGGGGGGCTGCCGAATCTGCCCGCCGACGCGGTGACCGACATCCTGCTGCGCCGGGCACCCCGCACGATCAGCGGACGCACCCTCCCCCGCGACGGGGTGATCGCCGACGACATCACCGCGGCCCTGCTGGACCTCGACTGCTCCTACCTCGCGGTCCACGGGCCGCCGGGCACGGGGAAGACCTACACCTCCGCCGTCGTCATCGAGCGCCTGGTCAACCGGCACGGCTGGCGCATCGGGGTGGTGGCGCAGTCGCATGCGGTGGTCGAGAACCTCTTCGGCGACGTGATGGCCGCGGGTGTCGACGGGGCGCAGGTGGCCAAGAAGCTCAACACGACCCGCCGGGGCTGGACCGAGGTCACCAACCCCGAGTTCGCGGGCTTCATCGCCGATCACGCCGCTCGCGAGGCCGGCTGCGTCATCGGCGGCACGGCGTGGGACTTCGCCAACGACAACAAGATTCCGCGACGCAGCCTCGACCTCCTGGTGGTCGAGGAAGCCGGCCAGTTCAGCCTGGCCAACACCATCGCCGTCGCGCCGTCGGCCAACAACCTGATGCTGCTCGGCGATCCGCAGCAGCTGCCGCAGGTGAGCCAGGGCACGCATCGCGAACCCGTGAACTCCTCGGCGCTGGGCTGGTTGGTCGAGGATCGTCACATCCTGGCACCGGAGCGCGGCTACTTCCTCGACTGCTCGTTCCGGATGCACCCCGCGGTGTGCGGGCCGGTGTCGCGCCTTTCCTACGACGGTCGACTCCGTTCCCGCGAGGACGTCAGTGCCGCGCGTCGGCTCGACGGCGTGGCGCCGGGCGTGCGTGAACTCACCGTCGACCACGACGGCAATTCGACCGACAGCCCCGAGGAGGCAGACGCGATCGTCGCCGAGGCGCTTGCCCTTCTCGGCGCCACCTGGACCGACGAGTCGGGCACCCGGCCACTCGCCCAGAAGGACCTGCTGATCGTCACGCCCTACAACGCCCAGGTGGTCACGTTGCGGCGGCGGCTCGACGCCGCCGGACTCGCCGACGTCGAGGCGGGCACGGTGGACAAGTTCCAGGGTCGGCAGGCGCCCGTCGTGTTCGTGTCGATGACGGCGTCATCGGCTGACGACGTGCCACGTGGAGTGTCGTTCCTGTTCAACAGGAATCGGCTCAACGTCGCAGTAAGCCGCGCAAAGTACGCGGCCGTGATCGTCCGGTCACCATTGCTGACCGACTATCTTCCTGCCACACCGGACCGTCTGGTCGAACTCGGCGCCTTCCTGTCGCTGTCGCGCGGAGGCGAGCTGACCGATCAGGCGCTGTGATAGACCCACGGGGTGACCGAGACGCTGCCCGACGTGCTGGCGGAGATCGTCGGTCCCCGCTACGTCAGCTCTGACCCCGATGTCCTGGCAGGCCGATGCGTCGACTACACCGGCCGCTATCGGGGACACGGCACCGCACTGGTCAGGCCGGGCACCGACGAGGAGGTGGCCGCTGTGCTGGCGGCCTGCCGCGCCGCGGGCGCGTTCGTGACGGTGCAGGGCGGCCGGACCTCGCTGGTCGCGGGCACCGTCCCCGAACACGACGACGTGCTGCTGTCGACCGAGCGGCTCGACGACGTGGGCGCCGTCGACACCGTCGAGAGGCGGGTGCGGGTCGGCGCCGGCGTGACCGCGGGCACGCTGCAGCGGGCCGCCGCGGCGGCTGACCTGGTGTTCGGTGTCGACCTCGCCTCCAGAGACAGCGCCACGATCGGCGGGATGGCATCGACCAACGCCGGCGGGCTGTGGACGGTCCGATACGGCAACATGGCCGAGCAGATCCTGGGGCTGGACGTGGCCCTGCCCGATGGTTCGCTGGTCCGAAGGCACAGCGAGGTCCGGCGGGACAACACGGGCTACGACCTCGCCTCACTGTTCGTCGGCGCCGAAGGCACCATCGGTGTGATCACTGGACTCGACGTCCGGTTGTATCCGAGGCCGACCCACCGCGTGACGGCAGTGGCCGGATTCGCCGAACTCGACGCGCTGATCGACATGGGCCGAGAGTTACGCGATGCCGACGGCATCGCCGCATGTGAGTTGATCGACGCGAGGGCCAGCGCACTCGCGGCCGCTCACCTCGGTGTGGGGGCGCCCGTCGACGGCGATTGGCTTCTACTGGTCGAGTTGGCCGGTGACGCCGATCAGACCGAATGCCTTGCGGACGCCCTCGAGCGCGCGAACCTCGTCGGCGAGCCCGCCGTCGGCATGGATGCGACGGCGTCGCAACGGCTCTGGCAGGTTCGCGAGTCGGTGGCCGAGGTGCTCGGGCTGTTCGGTCCGCCGCTCAAGTTCGACGTGTCACTGCCACTGGCGAAGATCAGCGGCTTCGCCGGCGCGGCCACCGTGTTGGTCGCCGAACACGCGCCCGAGGCGATACCGCTGCTGTTCGGCCACGTCGGCGAAGGCAACCTGCATCTGAACCTGGTGCGGTGCGCACTCGACGACGATGCAGTGTCGGCCCTCTACTCGGCGATGATGTCGTTGATCGCGGCGCATGGCGGTAACGTCAGTTCCGAGCACGGCGTCGGAAGTCGCAAGCGCGAATACCTGTCGATGTCGCGCACCCCTGCCGACATCGCCGCGATGCGCGCGGTCAAGGCGGCGTTCGACCCGGACGGCTACCTCAATCCCGCTGTGCTGTTCGGCTTCTGACCCGCGACGCCGCCGGCGGGGGTTGGTACCGTCAGCCCTGGAACCGTCCCGAGTGGCGGCCTTGGAAACCCGCGTCGTCGTCATCGCGGGAGTGCCTGCCGCCGCCCGCCGAGGGCGCAGCGAACGGCGATCCCTCCTCGGCGTGGAACCCGTTGTGCGCGAATCCGTTCGGCGCGAGATCTGCGCCGTTGGCGGATACGGGCAACGAGTGCTCGCCCGGGGACTCGATTGGGTCGGTGGCCCACCCGGAATCGTCCCACCCTGGATCAGCCCACTCTGGATCAGCCCACTCAACGGTGTATTCGACGTACTCGTCATCGTCGAAGAAGTAGTCGGGTTCCACGAACCCCTGGCCGCGATCGGGGCCACCGGGACCGACGACGCGCTCGGCGCCCGTCGCCTGCAGGACCGTCGCGACCTGCTCCACGTCGTCGGGGGCGAGGTCGCCGCCTTGGCGCGCCCCGCCGGTGCCCCGCAGGAAGATCGCGGCGACCACACCGAACAGCGCGACGAACGCGGGCAGCAGAAGCGACTGCGACAGCGCCGACGAAAACGGCACCTGCAGGAACTCCGGGAGCCCGGTGACCGAGGCTCGCGCGCTCGGGCTCGTCCCGTCCCCGGGCATCTCGGCGCCGATCCGCGCCGTCATGAACGCCGCGATGCCCGCGCAGCCCAGCACGCCGCCGACCTGGCGGGTCGTGTTGTAGACACCGGAACCCGCGCCCGCCAGATCGTGCGGCAGGTTGCGGGTCGCGGTCGCGGCCAGCGGCGACCAGACGAATGCCATGCCAACCCCCATCAGGGTCAACGGCAGCACCAGCCGCCAGATCGGCGTCGTGTCCGTCATCTCGAAGGACAGCCAGGTCAGCGCGATCGCCACCGCGGAGAAGCCGAATCCCACGATCGGGCGCGGCGGTATTCGGTCGACCAGTTTCCCCACGAACGGCGCCAGCACACCCGAGGCGACCGCCATCGGCGCGGTGAGAAGGGCCGATCGCGTCGGCGACAGCCCGCACACCGCCTGGGCATAGAACATCAACGGCAGGATCATCGCCGTCACGGCGAAACCGATCACCGCGATGCCGACGTTGGAAAGGCTGAAGTCGCTGTCGCGGAAGATCCGCAACGGGATGAGGGGCTCGCCTCGATTCACCGACTGCCAGTAGACGAATCCGACCATGAACCCGACACCCGCGGCGATCATGCCCCAGATCCAGGACGCCCAGTCGTTGGACTGACCCTCCTGCAGCGCGAACACGATGAGGAACATGCCGACACCCGACAGGAGCACACCCGGTAGGTCGAAGCCGCGGTTCTGCGACGGCATCGTCGGCACTAACCAGTACGCCAGTACCAGTCCGATGACGCCGACGGGCACGTTGACGATGAAGATCCAGTGCCAGCCGAGGCCATCGACCAGTACGCCACCTGCCAGCGGTCCGACCAGGGTCGCGACCCCGGCCGTCGCACCCCAGATACTCAGCGCCACGCCACGCCGTTGCGCCGGGAAGAGCCGGGTGATCGCCGACAGGGTCTGAGGGGTCAGGAGTGCGGCTCCGACCCCCTGCACGACACGGGCGGCGATCAGCGTCTCGATGCTTCCGGAGAGCCCGCACCACAGGGATGCGGCGGTGAACAGGGCCAGACCGCCCAGGTACATGTTCTTGGCGCCGAACCGGTCACCGAGCCTGCCCGCCAGCAGCAGCGGAACGGCATAGGCGAGCAGATAGGCGCTGGTGACCCAGATGACGGCGTCGTAGTCGGCCCGCAGGCCATCCATGATCGAGGGATTGGCGACGGCCACGATCGTCGCATCGACCAGGATCATGAAGAAGCCGACCATCATGGCCCACAACGCATGCCACGGGTTGGCGGACTGCGGAGTGGTCGCGCGCAGTTCCTTCAACCTCGTCAGCGTCGTCAGCGCGCCGCTCACGACCCCACCCCGATCGGGCGCAGCAGGGAGACCACAGCGCCCACGAGGGTGGGCCGGGCGGTGAGCGGGGGAATCAGCATGAGCACCAATGTCTGCAAGGTCTACTCGGTCACGCGATGACCATCTGTGCCGCCGACGCTACGGACCGCCAACTACTGCGACAAATCGACGTGACGCCCGTCGAGCGTGATCACGCCCGTTCGGGCACCGCTGCCACCGGACCCTCGTCGTTGGTCCGCGAGCCCCTCACACCCGATGCCAGCAACGCGGCAAGCGCGATCACGGCCCCCGTGGTCATCACCACCGACAACGCCCGTTCGTCGTTGCCGAGGACCCCGACCAGCGGGGCAACCGCAGCGCCGAGGCCGAACTGTGCGGCGCCCAGCAGCGCCGCCGCGGTGCCCGACGCCTCAGAGTGACGGGACAGCGCTATGGCGGGCGCGTTCGGGATCACCAGACCCATGGCGCCGAGGATCAACCAGACGGGGACGAGGAAGGCGGCCAGTCCGCCGACGCCCGCAACGGACAGTCCGACGAAGACCAGACCGGCCGCCGACGACGCGACCAACGCCCACAGCACGATGGTCTGCGGCGCGTAGCGACGCAGGAGCACGACGTTGAACTGGGTCGCACCGATCAGGGCCACCGCGCCCGCACCGAATACCAGCGCGAAGGTCTGCTGATCGAGACCGTGTCTGCCCTGCAGGACGAAGGACGCCCCCGCGATGTAGGCGAACAGCCCCGACATGCCCAGGGCGGCGACCAGGACGAGGATGACGAATCGCAGGTCGCGCAGCAGTTCGGCGTAGGTGGCGAGGATGCCTCGCAACCGCAGCGGCCGCCGATGCGACGGCGGCAGCGTCTCGGGCAGTGCCGTCACGGCCAGCAATAGCAGCGCGCCGGCGAGCACCACGAGCACCGCGAACACCCAGTGCCAGGAGCCGTGCAGCAGCACGGCCGCACCCAGCGACGGCGCGACCACCGGGGCGACGCCCAACACCAGCATCAGCCGGGACATCACCGTGGCAGCCGCATTTCCCGAGTACAGGTCGCCGACGATCGCGATGGCCACCACCATCGCCGCGGCCGCACCCATGCCCTGAAGGCCGCGCGCCACGCCCAGAATCGCGATGTTCGGCGCCAGCAGGCACAGCACCGACGCCACCATGTGCAGCACGATCCCGGCCATGAGCGGTAGTCGGCGCCCCAGCGAGTCCGACAACGGCCCAACGACCAGTTGGCCCAAGGCCAGCCCGGCCAGGGTTCCGGTCAGCGTCAGCTGCACGATGGACGACGAGACCGACAGTTCCTCGGCGATGCGCGGCAAGGCAGGCAGATACATGTCGATGGTCAGCGGGCCCAGCGCAACCAGAAGGCCGAGCACGAGAATCATCTTGGTCCGACCTGGCGCCGGTGGGAGGTCTACTGCCACGGTCTCGACGCTCCTGGGGTTCACGTCCTGAAATGTTGCCATTGATTTGGTTAGCAATGCATACCAATTTTTTCTTCCCGATGCGCGGCACGGATACACCCATGGTGACCGCCGTCACCTTGCTCCTCGTCACCGCAGCGTCACACCCGCGCACGTCGCTATTCGCCGACCGGGGGATAGCCTGGTACTCCGCGGCCCGCACAGGGAAGGTCGAAGACCATGAGCGCTCGCTTTGGCGCGAAAGATCAGCAACCGGCTGATGACCACGAGGACCCCAGCGTGGCCGTCAAGACCCTGTCGACGATCATCGAGCGCGGGTCACGTGTGCAGGCCCCCGCGATCCGCGCCTACGTGGACCGGTTGCGCAATCACGACCCCGATGCCAGTCCCGCCGACCTCGTCACCAGGCTGGAGAAGCACTATCTCGCCGCCGTGATGGCCAGTGGCGCCGCCGTCGGTTCCGCCGCGGCCTTCCCCGGCATCGGCACACTGGCGGCGATGTCGGCCGTCGCCGGTGAGACCGTCGTGTTCCTCGAGGCCACCGCCGTGTTCGTGCTCGCCGTGGCCGAGGTACACGGGATTCCCGCCGACCATCGAGAACGGCGTCGAACCCTCGTCCTGGCCGTGCTGGTCGGCGACGACGGCAAGCGCGCCGTCGCCGAACTGATCGGCCCTGGTCGCACCAGCGGGGGATGGCTCGCCGACGGCGCCGCGTCATTGCCGCTGCCCGCCGTCTCGCAACTCAACTCCCGGCTGGTGAAGTACTTCGTGAAGCGTTACACGCTCAAGCGGGGTGCCATCGCCTTCGGCAAGCTCCTTCCGGTCGGGATAGGAGCGGTCGTCGGTGGCGTCGGCAACCGAATGATGGGCCGCAAGATCGTCGCCAACGCGCGAAACGCGTTCGGATCACCGCCGCAGCGCTGGCCCTCGACCCTTCACGTGCTGCCATCACCCGAGAAGTAACGGGTCCGCGGCAGGCCATCACAGCGGTTGCCGTGGTCCGGGGCTGGCGCGGGGGATAGCCTTTAGGGCGGCGCAAGGGCGGGCCAACCGCAGAGGGTTGGCGAGCGGTTACGTACACGCTCGCCATGGCAGAAGGAATCGAGGCGACAGCTGCCGTGAGCAGTTCACCTTCACCATTCGGACAGAACGAGTGGCTGGTCGAGGAGATGTACCGCAAGTTTCGGGAGGACCCCTCCTCGGTGGACCCGAGCTGGCACGAGTTCCTCGTCGACTACTCCCCCGAACCGGTCAACGACACGACGGCTCCGCTGACGTCGAACGGCAGGGGCGAGCCCGTGACTCCATCGGCTCCCGTGACTCCGGCGACCCCCGCCAAGGCTCCTGAACCCAGCCGGTCCGCCAACGGCGCCAAGGCCGACGACGCCACGGCCACGGCCAAGGCCGCGCACGAGCCCGCCAAGCCCAAGGCGTCCGAGCCCGCCAAGGCCAAGGCGCCCGAGCCGGCCAAGCCCAAGGCGGCCGCAGCACCACCGCCGAGCGATGACGACCAATCCGCAGTGCTGCGCGGCGCCGCAGCCGCCGTGGTGAAGAACATGAATGCGTCGCTGGAGGTACCGACCGCGACGAGCGTCCGGGCCATCCCGGCGAAGCTCATGATCGACAACCGCGTGGTCATCAACAACCACCTCAAGCGCACCCGCGGCGGCAAGATCAGTTTCACTCACCTGCTCGGCTACGCGATCGTCCAGGCGGTGAAGAAGTTCCCGAGCATGAACCGGCACTTCGCCGAGGTCGACGGAAAGCCGAACGTCATCACCCCGGCCCACACAAATCTGGGTCTCGCGATCGACCTCCCGGGCAAGGACGGCAACCGCCAACTCGTCGTCGCGGGCATCAAGCGTTGCGAGACCATGAAGTTCGGTGGGTTCATCGCCGCCTACGAGGACGTCGTCCGGCGCGCCAGGGACGGCAAGCTCACCGCCGAGGACTTCGCCGGCGTGACGATCTCGCTGACCAACCCCGGCACCATCGGTACCGTGCACTCGGTCCCGCGGCTGATGCGCAATCAAGGTGCGATCGTCGGCGCGGGCGCCATGGAGTACCCCGCCGAGTTCCAGGGCGCCAGCGAGCAACGTATCAACGAGATCGGCGTCGGCAAGCTGATCACGCTGACGTCGACCTACGACCATCGCATCATCCAGGGCGCGGAGTCCGGCGACTTCCTGCGCACCATCCACCAGCTGCTGCTGTCCGACGAGTTCTTCGACGAGATCTTCCTCGAACTCGGCATCCCCTACGAGCCGGTGCGCTGGCGCACGGACAACCCGGACTCGATCTTCGACAAGAACGCCCGGATCATCGAGCTGATCGCGGCCTACCGCAACCGCGGCCATCTGATGGCCGACATCGATCCCCTGCGGCTGGACAAGACCCGGTTCCGCAGCCACCCCGACCTCGACGTCAACACCCACGGCCTGACGCTGTGGGACCTGGACAGGGTGTTCAAGGTCGACGGTTTCGCGGGCGCACAGTACAAGAAGTTGCGCGACGTGCTGTCGGTGCTGCGCGACGCCTACTGCCGCCACGTCGGCGTCGAGTACACCCACATCCTCGAACCCGACCAGCAGCGCTGGATCCAGGAGCGCGTCGAGGTCAAGCACGACAAGCCGACGGTCGCCGAGCAGAAGTACATCTTGAGCAAGCTCAACGCCGCCGAGGCGTTCGAGACGTTCCTGCAGACGAAGTACGTTGGGCAGAAGCGATTCTCGCTGGAGGGCGCGGAGACCGTCATCCCCATGATGGACGCCGTGCTCGACCAGGCCGCCGAGCATGGCCTCGACGAAGTGGTGATCGGCATGCCCCACCGCGGCCGGCTCAACGTGCTGGCCAACATCGTCGGCAAGCCGTACTCGAAGATCTTCAGCGAGTTCGAGGGCAACCTCAACCCGAGCCAAGCTCACGGTTCGGGTGACGTGAAGTACCACCTCGGCGCCACCGGAACCTACCTTCAGATGTTCGGCGAGAACGACATCGAGGTGTCGCTGGTGGCCAACCCGAGCCACCTCGAGGCCGTCGACCCGGTACTCGAGGGCCTGGTGCGGGCCAAGCAGGACCTGGTGGACTTCAAGAACGGCGGTGACGGGCCCGAAAATTTCACGGTCGTGCCGATGATGCTGCACGGCGATGCCGCGTTCGCCGGACAGGGCGTGGTGGCGGAGACGCTCAACCTGGCCCTGCTGCGCGGTTACCGCACCGGCGGCACCATCCACATCGTCGTCAACAACCAGATCGGCTTCACCACCTCGCCGCAGGATTCACGTTCCAGCGAGTACTGCACCGACGTCGCGAAAATGGTTGGTGCGCCGATCTTCCACGTCAACGGCGACGATCCCGAGGCCGCAGCGTGGGTGGGCAAGCTGGCCATGGACTTCCGTCAGGAGTTCAAGAAGGACGTCATCATCGACATGCTGTGCTACCGCCGCCGCGGGCACAACGAGGGTGACGACCCGTCGATGACCCAGCCCGGCATGTACGACGTCATCGACACCAAGCGCGGTGTGCGCAAGACCTACACCGAAGCCCTCATCGGCCGCGGCGACATCTCGATGAAGGAGGCCGAGGACGCGCTGCGCGACTACCAGGGCCAACTCGAGCGGGTGTTCAACGAGGTCCGCGATCTCGAGAAGCACGAGATCGAGCCCAGCGAGTCGGTCGAGTCCGACCAGCAACTGCCCGGAAAGCTCAGCACCGCGGTGGACAAGTCGCTGTTGGCGCGGATCGGCGACGCGCATCTCGCCGTGCCCGAGGACTTCACCGTCCACCCCCGCGTCAAGCCCGTGCTGGACAGACGCCGCGAGATGGCCTACGAGGGCAAGGTGGACTGGGCGTTCGGCGAGCTGCTGGCGCTGGGCACGCTGGTCTCCGAGGGCTTGACCGTGCGGTTCACCGGGCAGGACACCCGCCGCGGCACGTTCACCCAGCGGCACGCGGTCATCATCGACCGCAAGACCGGCCAGGAGTTCACCCCGCTGGATCTACTGACCGTCAACACCGACGGCACCCCGACCGGTGGCCGCTTCATGGTCTACGACTCGGCGCTGTCGGAGTTCGCCGCCGTGGGCTTCGAGTACGGCTACTCGGTGGGCAACCCCGACGCAATGGTGTTGTGGGAGGCCCAGTTCGGCGACTTCGTCAACGGCGCACAGTCGATCATCGACGAGTTCATCAGCTCCGGTGAGGCGAAGTGGGGCCAGCTGTCGGACGTGGTGCTGCTGCTGCCGCACGGCCACGAGGGCCAGGGACCCGACCACACGTCGGGTCGCATCGAGCGGTTCCTGCAGGTGTGCGCCGAGGGCTCCATGACGGTGGCGATGCCGTCGACACCGGCGAACTACTTCCACCTGCTGCGCCGTCACGGCATGGACGGAATCCACCGGCCGCTGATCGTCTTCACGCCGAAGTCGATGCTGCGCAACAAGGCCGCCGTCAGCGACATCCGCGACTTCACCGAGCAGAAGTTCCGTTCGATCATGGAGGAGCCGACGTACACCGACGGCGACGGCGACCGGTCGAAGGTGAAGCGGGTGCTGCTCACCAGCGGCAAGATCTACTACGAGTTGGCGGCGCGCAAGGCCAAGGACAAGCGCGAGGACGTGGCCATCGTCCGCGTCGAGCAGCTCTACCCGCTCCCGAGGCGCCGCCTGGCGGCGACACTGGACGAGTATCCGAATACCGACGAGTACTTCTGGGTCCAGGAGGAGCCGGCGAACCAGGGCGCGTGGCCCACGTTCGGCCTGTCGATGCCGGAACTGCTCCCCGACCACCTCAACGGGATAAAGCGCATCTCGCGCCGCGCCATGTCGGCACCGTCTTCGGGTTCGTCGAAGGTGCACGCCGTGGAGCAGCAGGAGATCATCGACGAGGCGTTCGGCTAACCGGTCCTCCGTCAGAAACCGAGCAGGCCCAGCGGAATCGGCGAGTTGCCGCTGGCCAGCGACGTAACCGCGGCCGGGCAGAAGATCGAGATCGCGATGCCGGTGAACATGGTCCCGGCGCCGAGCGGCCGGCCGATCGCATCGGCGACGTCGGACGCCACGTCCGCCGCTCGCTGACCGGGCTCGACCAGCATCGGGCACACCGACTCACCCACCGAGACCGCGGTGGCGGGATCGACGCCGGTCACACCTGCCGACGACAACGCCGCCAGGAACGCGTCGGCGCCGGGGTCTGCCTGGGCGGGCGCGGACAGGGCGGTCGCCGCGGCCATGATTCCAACCGACAGTGACAGGGACGCGATGGTCGAGGTGCACGTGCGCTTCATGGTGGTGGAATCGCCGCGGGGCGCCCGACCGTTACCCAGCGCCGGCGGTACCGCCGGTACCGACTAAGGTTGACACCAGTCCAATAGCGACCAGGGAGTGTGGTTCATGCAAGGCTTCGCCGGCAAGGTAGCGGTCGTCACGGGGGCCGGTTCGGGAATCGGGCAGGCGCTGGCGCTCGAACTGGCACGTTCGGGTGCCAAGGTGGCGATCAGCGACGTCGACACCGAGGGCCTCGCGGTGACCGAGGAACGACTCAGGGCCATCGGCGCCCCCGTCAAGAGCGACCGGCTCGACGTCACCGAACGCGAGGCATTCGAGCTGTACGCCACCGCCGTCAAGGAACACTTCGGCAAGGTCAACCAGATCTACAACAACGCGGGCATCGCCTACCAGGGCGACGTCGAGGTCAGCCCGTACAAGGACATCGAGCGTGTGATGGACGTCGACTTCTGGGGTGTCGTCAACGGCACCAAGGCCTTCCTCCCTCATCTCATCGAGTCCGGTGACGGTCACGTCGTCAACGTCTCCAGCGTCTTCGGCCTGTTCTCCGTGCCCGGTCAGGCCGCCTACAACTCGGCGAAGTTCGCGGTGCGGGGGTTCACCGAAGCCCTGCGCCAGGAGATGGCCGTCGCCAAGCACCCCGTGAAGGTCACGACGGTTCACCCCGGCGGTATCAAGACGGCGATCGCCCGCAACATGACCGCGGCCGAGGGCGTCGACACCACCGAGTTGGCCAAGACGTTCGACACGAAACTCGCCGCCACGTCGCCGGAGACCGCGGCCAAGATCATCCTCGAGGCCGTCCGCAAGAACAAGGCCCGCGTCCTCGTCGGCACCGACGCGAAGGTGCTCGATCTCATCGTCCGGGCCACCGGGTCGGGGTATCAGCGACTGTTCTCGTCGGTCACGTCGAAGCTGATGCCCTCGGCGCGCTGACCGCACCACGCGCGGCGGGCCCGGATCAGTGCCCGAGGGGGTGGGAGTCCAACCAGACCGCCGCCACGGCGCCCGGGTCGGCTCCGTCGGCCACCGTGCGCAGCATGTCGGCGAGTGCCCCGGTGTCGAGTTCGCCCGCAACCTGGTTGAGCGCCAGCACCTGCTGCTCGGTCAGTACGTTGCGCCGGTAGATGGGGACCACGTTCTCGGCCCTGATCAGCGACGTGCGGTCGCTGAGCACCACGACGTCGTCGGGTACGTCCGGCGCTGACGTAGAGGTCCACGCGACGTCCACGGCGCCCGAGCGCAGCGCGTCGAACAACGATGCCGAGTCGGCGAACTCACGCGGCTCCGCGAGGCGGCAGGTGCCGATGGTTCGTGGCTGGCTTCCCGATCCTTGGCTGCTTCCCGACTCCTGGCTGCCACCGACGGAGCCGACGGCCAGTGCGCCGCAGCTGCTCGCCAACGCGGTGACGTCGTGCGCACCCAAGGCTCGTGCCGTGGCTTCGGTGACCGCGACGGCGGGTTTGTCCTCGGCCGACTCGGCGTAGTCGCCGGCGGCCAGGCCCTCGGGAAGCGCGGAGACCATCGATCGGTACACCTGCTCGGGCGCCCGGGCAGCGGAGCCGGGGTTGAACCGCGACAGGAGCCGTCCGGTCAGGCCGGGTACGACCACGACCTCCCCGCCGTCGAGATCGGCCACCGGGTCTCCCCTGGTCTCGACGTGGGCGGCACTGCCGTAATACCGCAGCGCCGCGGCGTACAGCTGCGCCGACAGGGTGGACACCGGGTCGGTGGTCGCCCCTACCGGGATGGACGGTTGCGGCGGCATACCACCGCACCCGGCGAGCAGCAGGGCGACCAGCACCGCCAGCGCCGCCGGGCGCCGGCGCATCGACCGGCTCAGATCTTCGAGGCTTCCGCGACCGCCGCCGCCACCGCGGGGCCGACCCGCGGGTCAAGTGCACTGGGCACGATGTAGTCGACGGCCAGGTCATCGCCGACGACGGAGAAGATCGCCTCGGCTGCGGCCACCTTCATCGCCTCGGTGATGCGTCTTGCACCCGCGTCCAGCGCACCCCGGAACACCCCCGGGAAGGCCAGCACGTTGTTGATCTGATTCGGGAAGTCGCTGCGCCCGGTCGCCACCACCGCGGCATGCCTGCGGGCGGCGTCGGGGTGGATTTCCGGGTCGGGGTTGGACATCGCGAACACGATGCCGCCCGGTGCCATCGTCGCGATCAACTCCTCCGGCACGAGCCCTGCCGAGACGCCCATGAACACGTCCGCGCCGCTGAGTGCCTCGGCGAGCCCACCGGTCAGCCCACGTGGGTTGGTCCTGGTGGCCAGCTCGGCCTTGAACGGGTTGAGGTCGTCGCGACCGGTGTGCACGATGCCCTTGCTGTCCAGCACCGTGATGTCGGCGATTCCCTTCGCCAGCAGGATGTTGGCACAGGCGATGCCTGCGGCTCCTGCGCCCGAGATGACGATGCGCAAGGTGTGCATGTCGCGATCGAGCACCTTGGCCGCACCCATGAGCGCGGCCAGCACCACGATCGCGGTGCCGTGCTGATCGTCGTGCATGACGGGACAGTCGAGTGCCTCGATGACGCGGCGCTCGATCTCGAAGCAGCGTGGCGCCGAGATGTCCTCCAGGTTCACCGCGCCGAAGGTGGGACGCAGCCGGATGATGGTCTCGACGATCTCGTCGGGGTCCTTGGTGTCCAGCACGATCGGGATCGAGTCCAACCCGCCGAACGTCTTGAACAGCGCGCTCTTACCCTCCATGACCGGCAGCGACGCCGACGGGCCGATGTCGCCGAGACCCAGCACCGCCGTCCCGTCGCTGATCACGGCGACGAGGCGGTTGGCCCAGGTGTACTTGGCGGCCAGCGTGTGATCGGTCGCGATGGCACGACTGACCTGGGCCACGCCAGGGGTGTACGCGATCGAAAGGGCTCGCTGGCTATCCAGCGGCGCCTTCAGTTCGACCGAGAGCTTGCCTCCCTCGTGAGCTGCGAAGATATCGGCATCATCGATGACCACCTGGGGGGTGTTCACCACTGACGAGGGCTCGCGCGAGGACGCAACAGTACTTTCGGGCACGGCGTCAGGGTACTTGACCCGGCGATCTCACCTGAGCCTCTTCCCCCTTCGCGAGCTGACCATTCTCAGGCTCGGCGCGTACCATTTTGCGTGTCGTTTCCGCGCCGTAGGGCCGCTGCGGCCAGTGAGGGAGGTTCGGGCATGCCGTCGTTCCGCGCACTGCAACCCGCCATGCTTCGCTCTCCTGCCCGCGGGATCCCGCAGGAGGCCCGCCCGATACACGTGCCCGTAGCCCGGGCCATGGTGGATTGCGGCGTGTACGCCGACGGTCGCCGACTGCCCGGCAAATACACGCATCCCGCAGCCCTGGCCAAGGTTCACGAACTGGAGGCGGCCGGCACCGCGGCCTTCGTGTGGGTCGGCCTGCACGAACCCGATCAACATCAGATGCAGTCCGTGGCGGACGTCTTCGGTCTGCACGAACTGGCGGTCGAGGACGCGGTTCATGCCCACCAGCGACCGAAGCTGGAGCGTTACGACGAAACCTTGTTCCTGGTGCTCAAGACCATCACGTACATCGAGCACGAGTCCATGCCCCACTCGCGGGAAATCGTGGAGACGGGCGAGATCATGATCTTCGTCGGATGGGACTTCGTGGTGACCGTCCGACATGGTGACCACGGCGGACTGGCCGGGGTGCGCCGACGGATCGACACCACGCCCGCCAACTGCGCACTCGGGCCCTACGCGGTGATGCATGCCATCGCCGACCACGTCGTCGACACCTACCTCGAGGTCACCGACCTGGTCGAGACCGACATCGACGCGATGGAGGAGAACGTCTTCTCACCGAACCGCGCCACCAACATCGAGCACATCTATCTGCTCAAGCGGGAGATCGTCGAGATGCGCCGGGCGGTCGGCCCATTGACGCTCGCGCTGCAGCGGATCGCAACCGACCACGACGACCTGATCTCCAAGGAGGTCAGGCGCTACATGCGGGACGTGCTCGACCACAACACGCGGGCCTCCGACCGCATCGCAAGCTACGACGAGGTGTTGAGTTCACTGGTGCAGGCCGCCGTCGGCAAGGTCTCGATGCAGCAGAACACCGACATGCGCAAGATCTCGGCATGGGTGGCGATCGCCGCGGTGCCGACGGCGATGGCCGGGATCTACGGGATGAACTTCGACAACATGCCCGAACTGCACTGGGCGTGGGGCTATCCGGCGGTGTTGCTCGTGATGGCCACGGTGTGCACTGTGCTCTACCGAACGTTCCGGCACAACCACTGGCTCTAGCTCGGCCTGCCGGCAGGCCGACGAGGATCCCGAACGTCGACGCCGTCGGCCAGCCACGCCTCGCGCATGGCGTCGGCACCCTTCAGCCGGACCCAGGCCGCCTCCGTCGCCGTGATCGGAGTCGCGGACAACACGGTCACCGACTCACCGGTGTCCGTCAACTCGACGTCGTCGACATCGCTGCGCCCCAACAGCATCGCGGTGAACGGGGCACCCGCCCACAGGGGGGTCTCGAGATCCACCAGCGCGTCGGCCACGAGGATCAGACCTTCGACCGCGGGCGTCGAGGCGACCACCGCGATCGACTTCGACAGACCGGTGGGCGTCGGCCCGCGCAGGGCCATCACCACCTCGGCACGGGGGCCGGCGGAGTCGTCGGCGACGAAATCCATCGGGTCGTTCATCGGACGCCGCGCACACCCGAGCGAGACGTAGTGATATACGCCGTCGGGGTCGGCGCCGTAGCGGAGTATCTCCACGGGCTCGGCGCCCAGAAACGTCACACTCGCGGAGACGGGCTCGCCCACCATCCCAGCGGTGGCGAAGTGGTCGTCGAACCGCGCGCGGACGACGGCGAGGACGTCGGTCACTCGGCGACCATGCCGTCCCACGTCGTGGGCGGCTGCTCCATCAGATCGGCCCGGTACCAAAGCACTCGGGTATTGGTGGTGATCGGGGACGCGTAGGATCGGCCCTTCCACTGCGCGGTTTCCAGCGGCCCGGGAAGTGTGTTCTCCTGCGCATCTGACTCCGCCTGACCGGACGGATCGCCGGAAAGCGGCAATGCCCAACCGGCTTCGGCGAATTCGGCTGTCCACACCACGTCGAGTGCCATCACGTCCAGCGACTTGTCGATGCCCGTCAGGCGGCGAGCCAACTGCAGTCGCTGATCGTCGGCGCCCCTTGGCAGACTGATCTGTTCGATGGTGAAGCGCCCACCAAGTTCTTCATTGCACCGGTTGGCGACCGCGGTGAAGGTCGTCATCTCGCCAGCCGGGGTGTAGTAGTCGATGACGCTGCCACCGTCGCCTGAACTGCACGCCGACACCATCGACGCCGTCGTCAGCGCAGCCACCGCTGCAGCCCGCAGCCGCCAAGAGCGCACCACCCGCCTCCTGTCCGCGCGAGTTACTCCCGCGCGCAAACCGTAGAGCGAGCCACGCGTGATGTGCAACACGACGTCGGGCTGCGCGCGTCGGAATCGTGACCTGCACAGCCTGGCTGCCCGTTCGGTACGTCCGCCCGCCGGCCGGCAGGGTCAGATCGTCAAGCGCGCCAGTAGATCCCGACCCTGTTCGGCGCTCTGCGGATCGCACAGCACATCGTAGCGACCGGCGACTAGCTGCATGGTGGAGCTGAAATCCCTTGTCCCGCGGGCCATCGCGTACTGCAGACCAGAGGTGATGAGACCGAAGAACACACCGGCGAGCAGGCCGGCGATCAGTGATCCCCAAGGGCTGGGACTGAAGAAGCCCAGCACCAGACCGATGAACAGGCCCAGCCATGCGCCCGTCAGCGCGCCGCCGCCGAGCACGCGTGGCCAGGTCAGTCGTCCCGTGACGCGTTCCACCTGCATCAGATCGACACCGACGATGGTCACCTGCTGCACCGGGAACTCACGATCGGACAGATAGTCCACCGCGCGTTGCGCCTCGGCGTAGGTGGGATACGAGCCGATGGGCCACCCCTTCGGCGGCGTTGGCAGGCGTGCAGCGCCACCACGTCCCGACTTCGGGCCAGGTTGAAGCGGGCTGGTCATGTATTCGTCTCCTCGCAGTCTCGACAGTCTGCAGGGCCTTGCACTCGAGAATGCCGTCATCCAGCTGGACGACCGACCACTTTGTCCGTCCAGGTAGGCAACGCCCCGGCAACGACAATCATGCCTCATGCCCCATCGTCGACCCTCGGCACGCACTGGGTTTGACGATATGTCGAGTCTGGGCCGAGACCGGAGCCCTGACCGCCAATCGAACGTAGGCTTGCCGACACACCTCTGGCTGAAGATGACACATTGCAAGGGGACTTGACCGGGAAGGGTGTGAGAACACGATGGCCGACGCTGGGAGCACGGGCCGGCACTGGATACGCGGCCGGCCCCGCCGGACTCGGCTCCCCGTGACCGTCGAATGGCACGGGGCGCACAATGTTGTGAACTCACGAGCAACTGAACGAAACAGGATGCGGCGAATGGCACAACCCGGCAACGCAGGTTCGCACTGGAACCCTCGCAACGGGAATCTCTCGCGAGACCACGTTGGCAGCGCATGTTCCGCTGGTACAGAACCCATTTCAGAGTGGGACGCACGACTCGGCGATCGGCGTGCCTTGCGAAGCACGACTACGCCGGCGTCGACGCGCTCGCCCAGGTGGTGACCATGATCCTCCTCGCGACGGGACCGAGCACGTGGTGAACGACTATCCCGAGCAGCCATTCCGCGGCGCCGAATACCCCCCACTGGAGGACGCAGCACCAGTGCAGGACGCCCCCCCTTTACAGGACGCCCCGCCAGGGTCCGATCCCTATGCCCCGTTGGACTACCCCACCGGCGCGGGTCTGCCACCGCCGGTCTACGGGAACAGCCATCCCGGCTACGGCGGCCCACCGGTGCCGCCCTTCGGCTATCCGCCACCGCCGGGCTACCCGGCCGGTCCCCCTGGCTATCCACCACCGCCGGGCTACCCGGCCAGTGCCACTGGCTACCCGCCGTATGGCGGCGGATACCCGTACGCGACGGATCCCTACGACCCCTACCGGCCGGTCAAACCGCCCGGCACGAACGGCAAGGCGATCGCCTCGCTCGTCAGCGCGGTGGCAGGACTGGTGTGCTTCTGCCTGCCGTCCATCGTCGGATTGGTGCTGGGGATCGTCGCGATGCGAGAGACACGACGCACTGGTCAGGATGGTTTCGGTCTGGCGCTGGCGGGCACCATCATCGGTGGCCTGGTCACCGTGGGCATCGCGGTGTACCTGCTCGTGATGATCGGCGTGATCGCCAGCGGCGACTGGTCCTCGGTCAACGAGATCTAGCTGATTCCGCGGTCCGCGGCTACGACGGTGGCGGGTCAAGGGGCGGGCGAAAGGGTTCCGTCATCCGGGTCATCCCGGCCGCCCTGCCCTTCGCTGCGATCACCAGGGCCATCTTGCGACTTGCCTCGTCGATCATCTCGTCGGAGAGCATCACGGCGCCGCGCGCGCCGCCGGCGATCGAGGTGTGCCACTCGTAGGCCTCCAGGATCAACTCGGCGTGGTCGTACTCCGCCTGGCGGGGGCTGAATATCTCGTTGCCCGCAACGATCTGATCCGGGTGCAACACCCACTTCCCGTCGTAGCCGAGCGCCGCCGAACGGCCGGCGACCCTGCGGAACGCGTCGACGTCGCGCACCTTGAGGAAGGGGCCGTCGATGGCGTTGACACCATGGTGGCGCGCCGCGATCAGGATGCGCATCAGCACGTGGTGATAGGCGTCGCCCACGTCGTACCCCTCGGGCTGCTCCCCCACCACGAGTGTCCTCGTGTTCAGGCTCGCCATCATGTCGGCAGGCCCCAGCACCAGGGCCTGCACGCGCGGAGCGGCCGCGATCGCGTCGACGTTGCTCAGGCCCGCGGCGTTCTCGATCTGCGCCTCGATGCCGATGCGCCCGACTGGAAGGTCATGGGTCATCTCGAGTTGCGTGAGCAGTAGGTCCAGCGCACGCACGTGGAATACGTCGGACACCTTCGGCAGCACCACCAGGTCGAGGTGGGCGCCTGCGACGGCGACGACCTCGATGACGTCGGCGTGCGTCCACGGCGTGGTCCAGTCGTTGACCCGGACTCCTCGCAGTTGGCCCGCCCAACCCGGTTCGGCCAGCGCGGCAGCCACCCGGCTGCGCGCCGTCGCCTTGGAGTGGGCTGCAACGGCATCCTCGAGATCGAGGAACACCTCATCGGCGAGAAGTCGTTTGGCCTTCTCAATCATCTTGTCGCTGCTGCCTGGAACCGAGAGACACGTTCGGCGGGGGCGATAAACGTTGTCCACGCCATCACTCTCTACCCTCTGAGGTATGACGGCTGTGAGCAGGGTCTATGTGGCCCGACTGGCGGGGATGGTGGTGCTGGGCCCCGACGGAGAGTCCTTCGGGCGCGTCCGCGACGTGGTGATCAGCATTGGCGTCGTTCGCCAACAGCCGCGCGTACTCGGCCTGGTTGTCGAATTGCTCACGCGACGAAGGATTTTCGTGCCGATCCTTCGCGTCACCGCCATCGATCCCAGTGCGGTGACCTTGACGACGGCCAACGTGTCGCTACGCCGGTTCGCGCAGCGCCCCGGCGAGGTGCTGGTGCTCGGGCAGGTATTGGACACCCGGGTCCGCGTCAACGATCCCGAGCTGCCCAACCTCGCCGGCATCGACGTCACGGTCGCCGACATGGCGATAGAGCAGGTGCGCTCACGAGACTGGATGGTCTCCAGGGTCGCCGTACGCAGCAACCGCAGGCTGGGCCGCAGGACCACCGTGCACATCGTCGACTGGAAGGACGTGGCAGGCCTGACCCCGTCGGCGCTGGCCCTGCCCGGCCAGGGTGTCGCGCAACTGCTCGCGCAGTTCGAGGGTCAGCGCCCGATCGAGGTCGCCGACGCCATCCGCGAACTGCCCGCCAAGCGGCGCACCGAGGTCATCAATGCGCTCGGCGACGAGCGACTGGCCGACATCCTGCAGGAGCTTCCCGAGAGCGAGCAGATCGAACTCCTCGAGCAGTTGGACACCGAGCGCGCCGCCGACGTGCTCGAGGCGATGGATCCCGACGACGCCGCCGACCTTCTCGGCGAACTCGGGGCATCGCGCGCCGAGGTCCTTCTGGCTCGGATGGACCCCGAGGACTCCGAGCCGGTGCGGCGTCTGCTCAAGCATTCCCCCGACACCGCGGGCGGTCTGATGACCCCCAGCCCGGTGGTGCTCGCCCCGGATACCACGGTCGCCGAGGCGCTGGCCCGGGTGCGCGATCCCGACCTGACCCCCGCGCTGGCGTCGCTGGCCTTCATCGCACGCCCGCCGACGTCGACCCCGACCGGTCGCTACCTGGGCTGCGTACACCTGCAACGACTCCTGCGCGAACCTCCGTACGCGCTCGTCGGCGGCTTCATCGACAGCGATCTGCCCAACCTGGGCCCCGACAGCTCGCTGGCAGCGGTCACCCGCTACTTCGCGGCCTACAACCTGGTCTGCGGGCCGGTGGTCGACGAGGAGAGCCATCTTCTCGGCGCCGTCACGGTCGATGACGTACTCGACCACCTGCTACCCCATGACTGGCGGGTCAGCGCCGACGAGCCCGAGCTACCGGCCGCCAATGCATCGTCCGGAGGCCGGTCGTGAGCGATCTGGCGGCCCGGCAGCGACTCGACACGCCGCGGACCTCCCGGCGGCGGTTCGCCCCGCAATTCGACGTCGAGGCCGCAGGCCGGTTCGGGGAGGCGTTCGCCAGATTCCTCGGCACCGGCCGGTACCTGGCGATCCAGACGTTCTTCGTGATCGTCTGGATCCTGCTCAATCTGTTCGCCATCTCGCTGCGGTGGGACCCCTACCCGTTCATCCTGTTGAACCTGGCGTTTTCAACGCAGGCGGCATACGCGGCGCCACTGATCCTGCTGGCGCAGAATCGGCAGGAGAACCGCGACCGGGTCGCCCTGGAGGAGGACCGACGACGCGCTGAGCAGACCAAGGCCGACACCGAGTACCTGGCCCGAGAACTGGCTGCGCTGCGTCTCGCGGTGGGCGAAGTCGTCACCCGCGACTATCTGCGCCGCGAACTCGACGACCTCCGCGATCTGCTCAACCAGCTTCAACCGCCGAAGGACACGACGGGCAAGTCCAAGTCGGACCGCAAGGCCAAGTCCGCGCCACGGAGCGACGAGCACAACCCGTGAGTGAAGAACCGAGTCCGGGATTGTTGCAACACATGAACTGCGAATAGGTATGGTGACCTGGTTCACAGGATGTTTCGGCTGGCAAGGACGGTGCACGTGAAGATGGGCGGAGGCGCTCGCTTGACGACGATGCGTCGTCGCGCTGGCCAGGCAGTGCGCACACCGGCTTTCGGCGTCGCGGTGATCGCACCCCTGGTGTTCGTCGGAGCGGTCGGTGCATCGGCACCAGCGCCCCGGCACATGTTCAGCGCCGACGGGTACACGCCGCTGGCCGCGGTCGCACATACCGACGACGGCCAAGCCGGCGTTGCCGTGGTCGCCGCCGCCAAACCACTCAAGCCGTTGCACATCGCCGGCGCGAGCCCATCCGCACCGCCGCCAGCCATAGTCATGAATTCCGTTGGCAGCCTACGGATTCCGGCGATGGCACTGAACGCGTACCGCAATGCCGAACGTATGATGGCGAGTGCCTATCCGGGATGCGGCGTGAGCTGGAATCTCTTGGCCGGCATCGGTCGCATCGAATCGCTTCATGCCAACGGCGGCGCCACGGACCCGAAGGGCACACCCATCCGACCCATCTACGGGCCGAGTCTGGATGGCACGTTGGCGGGCAACGAGGTCATCGTGCAGAGCGTCCAGGCGGGCCGGGTCACCTATGCACGTGCCATGGGTCCCATGCAGTTCCTGCCCGGGACGTGGGCCCGCTATGCCTCCGACGGCGACGGCGACGGCAAGGCGGACGTGCAGAATCTGTTCGACTCCTCGCTCGCCGCGGCGCGCTATCTGTGCAGCGGGAACCTGAACCTCCGCGATCAGTCCCAGGTGCTGTCGGCGATCCTGCGCTACAACAACTCGATGGCGTACGCCCGCAACGTGCTCGGCTGGGCGGCGGGCTACGCCACCGGAGTCGAACCCATCGACCTGCCGATCATCACCGGGCCGCCACCGCCGATATCTGACCTCCACCTGGCAGCCGCGCCCGAGGGTCTGGGGCCAGGCCTGCCGTTGAACGCGACCGGACTGCCAGCGTCCGACCCACTCGCCGTCTCTCCCCTGTTCGACGTTGGAGGGGTCAATGCGGCGGGCCAGATCGGCGCGCCCGGCGCGGCCCCCGGACCGCTGCCTGGCCCAGCCCCGAACGCGCCCCAGCAGGACTGCCAGGTGTTCTGCCTCCAGCAGCTGCCCGCCGCGCCGCCGGCGCAGGCCCCACCGGCACCCGGCCTGCCACCGTTCTGGCTGCCCCCAGCGCCCGCGCCGGCACCGATGTTCCCCGCGTCGCCACCACCTCCGCCAATGCCGTTGGCGGCGCCACAGGCAGCCGGGCCGGGGATGTCGCCGCCACCCGGGCCGCCACCCGGGCCGCTGCCCGGTCCAGCTCCCGCGAACTGACCGCCGCCGACCTGGTCGCGGCCTCGGCCTAGACTCGCGGGTGATGTCTTCCACACCCAGTGACCTGCAGTCCGCCGTCCGCGCCGCGCTCGGCAAGGTGATCGACCCCGAACTCCGCAAGCCGATCACCGAACTCGGCATGGTCAAGGACGTGATCGTCGACGCCGACCACGGCGTCCACGTCGAGATCTACCTGACCACCTCCGCATGCCCCAAGAAGACCGAGATCACCGAGCGGGTGAGCCAGGTCGTCACCGACGTGCCGGGCACGGGTGCGGTCAAGGTCACCCTCGATGTCATGAACGACGATCAGCGCGCCGAACTTCGCACGCTGCTGCGCGGTGACTCCCGAGAGCCCGTCATCCCCTTCGCGCAGCCGGGGTCGCTGACCCGCGTGTACGCCGTCGCGTCCGGCAAGGGCGGTGTCGGCAAGTCCAGCGTGACCGTCAACCTCGCCGCGGCGATGGCAGCCCGCGGTCTCTCGGTCGGCGTGCTCGACGCAGACATCTACGGCCACTCGGTGCCCCGCATGATGGGCACACAGGACCGTCCGACCCAGGTGGACTCGATGATCCTGCCGCCGGTCGCGCACGACGTGAGGGTCATCTCGATCGCCATGTTCACCCAGGGCAACACCCCCGTGGTGTGGCGTGGCCCCATGCTCCACCGCGCTCTGCAGCAGTTCCTGGCCGACGTGTACTGGGGCGACCTCGACGTTCTCCTGCTCGATCTTCCCCCGGGCACCGGCGACATCGCCATCTCGGTGTCCCAGTTGATCCCCGGCGCCGAGATCCTGGTGGTGACCACGCCGCAACTGGCCGCCGCGGAGGTGGCCGAGCGGGCGGGCGCAATAGCACTCCAAACCCGGCAGCGCATCGTGGGCGTCGTCGAGAACATGTCCGGGCTGCTGCTCCCCGACGGCACCACCATGCATCTCTTCGGCGAAGGCGGTGGACGTCAGGTCGCCGAGCGGCTGTCCACGGCAGTCGGCGCGGACGTGCCGTTGCTGGGTTCGGTGCCGTTGGATCCGGCGTTGGTAACCGCAGGTGATTGCGGGCTGCCGCTGGTGCTCAGCGCGCCCGACTCGGCCGCGGGCAAGGAACTGCGCAACATCGCCGACACCCTGTCAATGCGTAAGCGCGGGCTGGCCGGGATGTCGCTGGGATTGGACCCCGCCGGCCGCTGAGTCGCTAAGTTGCGTCGGTGTCGAACGGTGTCTTGTCCAACGGCGCGGCCGGCACGGACGGCACGGGCGGCACCCGTGGCGGCGCCGACACGGGCTTTTCCGTGGCAGTTTCGGACGACTTGTCGAAGTTGCCGGTGAAGATCGAGTCGTCGCCGTCGAGCAGGTGCTTGGTCAGCGCGGCACGTGGCGTCATGCCACGGAACTTCTGCAGTTCGCTCAGCGGCTCGCGCAGATCCTCGAACTCGGGGCCGAAGTCCTCACGCAGTTGGCTGGTCGCGCCGCTGAGGTAATCACGTGCCTGCTTGAGCGTCCCGGCCGACCAGCGGATCGCCCCCGGTAGACGTTCGGGGCCGAGGATCACCAGGCCGGCGATCACCAGCACCAACATCTCACCCCAGCCGACGTTGGCGAACATCGCTACGAGTTGGGCGCGTCGGCGTCGGAGCCGGGGACGATCATCAACGTCACGGGACGACCGTCACGCATCACCTCGATGGGCGCCTCCTGCCCGATCTTGAGCTGGCGCACCGCGACGACGAACTCGTCGGCGTCGGCCACCTTGCGGTCGCCGACCTTGACCACGACGTCGTTCTCGAGGATGCCCGCCTTGTCAGCCGGACCGCCCACTTTCACGTTCGAGATCTGCGCACCCGATGCGACGGAGTTGCTGACCGAACGGGCCGACAGCCCGAGGGTCGGATGCGCGATCTTCCCGTCCTGGATCAGGGTTTCCACGACCTCCTTCACCTCGTTCACGGGAATGGCGAATCCCAGGCCGCTTGCACTGTCCGACAACGACTTTCCAGCCGTATTGATGCCGATCACCTCGGACTGCATGTTGATCAGCGGACCGCCCGAGTTGCCGTGGTTGATCGATGCGTCGGTCTGAACCCCGTCGATGACTGTCTCGGTGTCCGAACCGTCACCCGACAGCGGCACGGGCCGGTGCAGCGCGCTGATGATGCCTGCGGTGACGGTGCTTCGGAGGCCCAGTGGCGCACCCGCCGCGATGACCTCTTCACCGACCGTGAGTTTCTCGGAGTCACCAAAACGCGCGACGGTCAGGTTGTCCACGTTGTCGACCTTGATGACGGCCAGGTCGGTCTTGGGGTCACGCCCGACCAGGTTGGCCGGAACTTCCTTACCGTCGTTGAACACCACCGTGATCTTGTAGTCGGCGGGGTTCTGGGCGGCCTCGGAGATGACGTGATTGTTGGTGACGATGTAGCCGCGACCATCGACGATGACACCGGATCCTTGCGAACCCTCCCGGTCGCTCTTGGCCTCGATCGTGACGACTGAGTCGGCGACCGCGGCGGCCACGGCGGCCACGCGGCCGGCGGGGGGCTCGGGGTTGTCGTCGGTCTCGAGTGTCACCTTGGACGTGGTGAACGCCTCCACCACCTCTGCGGTCTTCCGACCGACCCAGCCACCGGAGAAGCCGATGACGAGCGCCACGATGGCCAACAGGACCAGGGCCGTCCACGACACCTTCCTGCCGAACAGGACATCGCGCACACCCAACTTCCCGACCGGTCCGGTGGTGACGACAGGTGGGGGCGCCGGCATGGCAGGCGTACCCAGCGACGGGGCAGCTGACGGGTCGCGCCACGGGTCGGGCGGCCCCTCGACCTCCTGGTCGCGCTCCGCGTCGAGGGCGCCGATGTCGGCGGGATGCCGTTGCAGCGAGTCGGTGGCGCCGTTGCGGCCGAACGCATCGGCGAGAACGGGGTCCGGCGCTTGGTCCTTGGGCGTGTACTCGCCCTGGTCGCGATACTGGTCGGCGCCGAGGAACGAACCCGCGAAGCCGTCCGGCCTGCCGAATGCGCGCGTGGCCGCCGGGTCGACGGGCGGGCGCGAAACCGGGCGGGGCGCCAGGCGGTCGTCGTTACCGGACTGGTCCTGATTGCTCACCCGTGGTCCACTCTCATCCGAGCGTCCGCCATCGTCGGCGTACGCGGTCAATCATCTCGAGTCTTAAGCCTACCGGCGTTCGCGCCGGTCACGCAGCGCGCCACCAGCAAACCCGGTGCCATCGTCGTCGACGGGCGGTTCCGGCGGATCATGGTGCGGAATCTGCGACAACGCCCCAAGGAGCCATGTCGGCACGGCAATGGGACAGGACTCCCGCAACGCGGTTCGCGCCTGCCCCTGCGCGTCGACCTCGGCCGAACATTGAGGACACTGCGCCATGTGACCCGCCGCGCGCAGGTGTCCCTTCATGCTGAGTTCGCCGTCGACGAATGCCGCGATGGCCTCGGTGGACAGATGCTCCGTCGAACCGAACTGGCGAGGCCCCACCGGGGCGTCACTCTGCGATGCGAACTGCGTGGGCAGCCAAGAGAGTGCCCGACGGAATACGTGCCCCGGGTCGACCATTGCGCAGCTCCTCTCCAGCCCCATGCGCCCTCGGCGTACGCGCGCACCTTCGAATGTAGCGCGGCAACCGGTCCGAGACACCCTTCAACGTCAGGCTGGCCGGGACCAATGGCCTGCGAACTCACCATCGACCACCGGGTGGGTGGCCAAATAGTCACGGAGCGCCTGACGACCGCGGTGGATCCGGCTGCGCACGGTGCCCAGCTTGACGCCCAGGGTTGCGCCGATCTCCTCGTAGGACAGGCCTTCGATGTCGCACAACACCACTGCGGCTCGGAACTCCGGCGGCAGCGAATCGAGCGCGGCCTGGAGGTCCGGGCCCAACCTCGAGTCGTGGAAGATCTGCTCGGGATTCGGGTCATCGGCGGGCACCCGATCGTAGTCCTCGGGCAGCGCCTCCATTCGGATGCGGCTACGCCTGCGGACCATGTCGAGGAAGAGGTTGGTCGTGATGCGATGCAGCCAGCCCTCGAACGTGCCGGGCTGGTAGTTCTGCACTGAACGGAACACCCGGATGAAGGTCTCCTGGGTGAGGTCCTCGGCGTCGTGCTGATTGCCAGAAAGCCGGTAGGCCAGGCGATACACCCGGTCGGCGTGCTGACGAACCAACTCATCCCACGACGGCATCGTGGTGTGGTCACCAGTCGCGTCGAACACTGCGGTGCCCGTCAATTCGTCGGTAGGCTCTACCCAGTCGCCGTCGCCGACCTGCTCCAGGTGGGCCATGAACACGGGGGACGTGCTTGGGGTGGTCGTCGGATCCTCCAGATCGCTCGAGCGGTCGCCAACGAAAGACGACCCAGCCACGGTTACGGCAACCGGATCAACGCCGGGAGTATTCCCACCGCGGTGTGCCGACCGCGAGGCAGCGGCTTCTCTCATGGGGTTACCTTTCCCGACCCTGGTGAGCTTGGCATATGAGCAAACTGAACGTTTCCTGAGAATGCGAGGCACCCACCCCCGAAGTGCACGAACCGCCGCGACGGGGCGGCGATTCGCCGATTCGGTTCGGGCGTGTCGTGGCGTAGGCGATCGGGCGTGGCGCATACGCTGCGGACATGGCCAGCTCCGACGACGACCAGGCGCGTCCCAGTCGCGCCGAGTCGATCGTGACGCATGCCGAGCAATCGATCACCGAGGACGCGATCACCGCGGCGGCCAGGGAACGTGCCGATGACAGCGGAGCCGGCGCCGTGACCCCCGCCGTGGGTGCGCTGCTGAGCGTGTTGGCCCGGCTCGCCGGCGCCAAGGCCGTCGTCGAGGTCGGCACCGGTGTCGGGGTCAGCGGGCTGTGGCTGCTTTCCGGGATGCGCGTGGACGGCGTGCTGACCACCATCGACGTCGAGCCCGAGCACCAGCGGTTGGCCAAGCAGGCGTTCTCCGAGGCAGGCATCGGGCCGTCACGAACCCGACTGATCGGCGGACGCGCCCAGGATGTGCTCACCCGGCTGGCCGACGAGTCCTATGACCTGGTCTTCATCGACGCCGATCCCATCGATCAACCGCAGTTCGTCACCGAAGGCGTGCGCCTGCTGCGACCTGGTGGCGCGATCGTCGTGCACCGTGCCGCGCTCGGCGGTCGCGCGG
Source organism: uncultured Actinomycetota bacterium (assembly GCA_963798245.1). Classification (GTDB taxonomy): domain Bacteria; phylum Actinomycetota; class Actinomycetes; order Mycobacteriales; family Mycobacteriaceae; genus Mycobacterium. The sequence goes on along the minus strand of CAWCSO010000013.1, from coordinate 182,293 downwards.
GCGATGCGAGCGCGTCCGACCCCGAGGTCAGCGCCGTGCGGGAGGCGACGCGGATCATCGCCGAGGACGAGCGGCTTACCCCGGTGCTGGTGCCCCTCGGCGACGGGCTGCTCGCTGCTGCGCGCGACTGACCCGGTCAGCACCACCACCAACGCTGTCTCCCGTGTCCGCTGCCGTACCGCCATTGACCAGCCACTAAACACGCGTTTAGTATGTTCAACGTGCGTTCAGTCGACGATCTGACCGCTACCGCGCGAATCCGGGACGCGGCGATCGAACAGTTCGGCCGCGTCGGGTTCGACGTCGGGCTGCGGACGATCGCGAAGGCCGCTGGCGTCAGCGCGGCGCTGGTCATCCACCACTTCGGCTCCAAGGACGCGCTGCGCGCCGCGTGCGACGCGCACGTCGCGGACATCGTCCGCACCTCCAAGAGCCAGAGCCTGCAGTCACCGGACCCCGCCACGTGGTTCGCCCAGTTGGCCGAGATGGAGTCCTTCGCCCCGCTGACGGCCTACCTGGCGCGCAGCATGCAAAGCGGTGGTGACCTTGCGAAGAGCCTGTGGCGCGACATGATCGACAACGCCGAGCAGTACCTCGACGAAGCTGTGCGGGCGGGCACCATCAAACCGAGCCCAGACCCGAGGGCCCGGGCACGCTTTCTGGCATTGACCGGTGGCGGTGCATTCCTGCTCTATCTGCAGCTACACGATGACCCGAGCGACATCGCCGCGGTCCTGCACGACTACGCGCAGGACATGGTGCTACCTGCGCTCGAGATCTATACCGAGGGCCTGTTGACCGACTCGACGATGTACGACGCATTCGTCGCCCAACGAGCCACCGGGGAGCCCATCCCGACGTCGAAAGGCAATGACTGATGACCTCACGCGGAGATACGGCCATCCAGGTCGACGGACTGGTCAAGGACTTCGGTCGGGCGCGCGCGCTGGACGGCCTCGACCTCGCCGTCACCGAAGGCGAGGTGCACGGCTTCCTCGGCCCGAACGGAGCGGGCAAGTCCACCACCATGAGGATCCTGCTCGGGCTGGTGCGAGCCGACAGCGGAACGGTCCGAATGCTCGGCGGCGACCCGTGGGCCGATGCCGTGGCGCTGCACCGTCAGATCGCCTATGTGCCAGGCGATGTGACACTGTGGCCGTCGCTCACGGGAGGCGAGATCATCGACCTGCTGGCCCGGATGCGCGGCGGCATCGACGAGAGGCGCCGAACCGAACTCATCGAACGGTTCGGCCTGGACCCTTCCAAGAAGGCCCGCACCTACTCGAAGGGCAACCGCCAAAAGGTCTCACTCGTCTCCGCCTTCTCATCGCACGCCCGACTGCTCCTGCTCGATGAGCCCAGCAGTGGCCTGGATCCCCTGATGGAGAACGTCTTCCAGCAGTGCGTGACGGAGGCCCGCGACCGCGGTACGACAGTGCTGCTGTCGAGTCACATCCTCGCCGAGACCGAAGCCCTGTGCCAGCGGGTGACGATCATCCGGGCGGGCAGGACCGTCGAGTCCGGCACGTTGGAGTCCATGCGTCACCTGTCGCAGACGACCATCACGGCCGAGATGGCCGGCGAAACGGGCGATGTCGAGCGCATCAGCCGCATCCGGGGGGTGGAGGACGTCAGCCTCGAAGGCAGCGTAGTGCGCGCACGAGTCGACGCCCAGAGCCTCGGCCAGGTGATCAAGGTGCTCGGCGACGCCGGTGTCATCAGCCTCGTCAGCCAGCCGCCCACTCTGGAAGACCTGTTCCTGCGCCACTACGACACGACCGACAAAGCAGAGGACACGACCGACGAAGCAGAGAGGGTGATCACCCCATGAGCGCCGTCCTGGACCGTCCACGTCGTCCCGCACACCAGGCGCCACCGCGAGGCACGAAGTTCTCCGGGGCCCTCGGCCTGTTGCGGCTCTACCTCAGACGTGACCGTCTGGTGGCGCCCCTGTGGATACTGCTGCTGTCGGTTCCGCTGGCCACCGTGTACGTCGCCAGCATCGAGGCCGTCTACCCCACCCAGGTCGCCCGCTCCACCCTGGCCGCCTCGATCATGGCCAGCCCCGCCCAACGAGCCCTATACGGCCGTGTCTACGGCGACGGAATTGGCGCCGTCGGCATCTGGAAGGCCGGGATGTTCCATCTACTGATCGCCGTTGCGGTGATCCTGACCGTGGTGCGGCACACCCGGGCGGACGAGGAGACGGGCCGCGCCGAACTCGTCGAATCGACGGCGGTCGGCCGGTACGCCAGTCTGAGCGCGGCATTGGTGTTCTCCGCCGGAGCATCGGTCCTCACCGGACTCATCGGCTTCGCGGGCCTACTCACGGTCGACGTCCCGGCATCGGGGTCGCTGGCGTTCTGCCTGGCGTTGACCTGCTCCGGCTTGGTGTTCACCGGGGTAGCCGCGGTGACGGCCCAACTGTCGCCGAGCGCACGGTTCGCCCGCGGTGCGGCATTCACCGTGCTCGGTGCGGCGTTCACCTTGCGCGCCGTCGGCGATGCGGCGCCGCGCGCCGAATTCCTGTCCTGGCTGTCGCCGCTGGGATGGTCGCTACAGGTTCACCCTTACGCCGGCGACCGGTTCTGGGTGCTGCTGCTCCATCTCGTGCTCACCTCCGTGCTCATCGCGGTGGCCTACCAATTGCTGGCCCGCCGTGACGTCGGGGGCGGCATGATCGCCGAGAGGTCCGGAAGACCGCGGGCAGGGGCAGGATTGGCTGGCGTCACGGGACTGGCCTGGCGCCTCAACCGGGGCTCACTGACACTGTGGACGATCGGGCTGTGCCTCTACGGGCTGCTCATCGGCAGTGTCGTGAACAGCGTCGGCGACTCTGTCGGCGACAGTACGCAAGTCCGCGACATCGTCGCACGTCTCGGGGGTACCGCCGCGGTGGAACAGGCATTCCTGGTGGTGTCGTTCACGATGTTGGCGATGGTGGCTTCGGCGTTCACGATCTCGTTGACGCTCCGACTCCATCAGGAGGAGTCCGCCGCACGAGCCGAGACCCTACTCGCCGGCGGGGTGGGTCGGATCCGCTGGATGGCAAGCCATCTGGTGTTTGCCATTGCCGGCTCCGCCGTCGCGATGCTGCTGGCCGGCCTCGTGGCGGGCCTGGCCTATGGCGCTGCCGAGGGCGACGTCCACGCCACGCTGCCCAACGTGCTCGCCACGGCGGCGGTGCAACTCCCTGCGGTCTGGGTGTCGGTAGGGGTCACCACGGCGCTGTTCGGCCTTCTCCCCCGTTTCACCCCGGTCACATGGGGCGCCCTCGTCACATTCATCGCCGTGTTCCTGCTCGGCTCACTTGCCAATTCACCCCAGTGGTTGGTGAATCTGGAACCGTTCACCCACGTGCCGCGGGTGGGGTCCGGTGACTTCAGTGCGGTGCCGCTGCTGTGGCTGCTCGCCATCGATGCCCTACTCATCGCGTTGGGCGTCATCGGGTTTCGGCGTCGAGACCTGCGCTGAGGTGCAGATCGGCTCGTCGCGCGCGATGGCACGCACGTCACACCCGGCACCCTCGCCCTTCGGTCCGACGGTACTGCGACCCGGGGCCGTCCCATACTGATCTCATGGAACTGCTGACCGGGGTCGGCCTGGCAACCGCGGCGGGATTGAACGCCTACATCCCGCTGCTGTCGCTGGGCCTGCTTGCGCGGTTCACCGACCTGGTGACGCTGCCCCACGGTTGGGCCTGGCTGGAGAACGGCTGGGTCATGGCAATGGTCGCGGTCCTGCTCGTCGTCGAGGTGGTCGCCGACAAGATCCCGGCGCTGGACAGCGCCAACGACGCCATCCAGACCTTCGTGCGGCCCACCGCGGGCGGCATCGTGTTCGGCTCCGGCACTTCGGCCGAGACGTCGGCGGTGACCGATCCCGGCGCCTTCGCGGCGTCGGGGCAGTGGATCCCGGTGGCGATCGGCGTGGCCATCGCGTTGGTGGTGCACCTGACCAAGAGCGCGGTACGGCCTGCCGCGAACGTCGCGACGGCGGGAGTGGCCGCACCCGTGCTGAGCACGATGGAGGACGCCACCAGCATCGGCCTGGTCTTCGTCGCGATCCTGCTACCCGTGCTCGTGTTGGTCGCGCTGGTGGCACTGGCCTGGGCGGCCGTGTCGCTGATCCGACGCAGGAAAGGAGGCACCGCGCCGCCCAGACAGAACACATGGTGACAGGGGCGCCACCGCAACGACTGGGAACTCCATCTTCGGCGCGACGTGCGCTCTCAGACCCAGGTGCCCTTCCCGACGGCGACCACACCGCCCGCACTGATCGCAAAGCGGTCGCGGTCCCTCTCGAGATCGACGCCGACCATCTCGCCGGGGCCGACCACGACGTTCTTGTCCAGAATGGCGTGCCGGACCACGGCACCCCGGCCGATCCGCACGCCGGGCATCAACACGCTGCCCTCGACGATGGCACCGTCGTCGATCACCACGTTCGATGACAACACCGAATTGCGCACGGACGCCGCCGACACGATGCTGCCGGCGCCCACCACGGACTCCTGCGCCGACCCACCGTTGACGAACTTCGCCGGTGCCAGGTTGTCCGACTCCCCCTGAATCGGCCAACGACGGTTGTACAGATTGAAGACCGGGTGCACGGACACCAGGTCCATGTGGGCGTCGTAGAAGGCATCGAGCGTGCCGACGTCACGCCAATACCCATGGTCGCGCTCGGTGGCACCGGGGACCTCGTTGTTGTTGAAGTCGTAGACGGCGGCCATCCCGTCGGAGACGAGGCGCGGAATGATGTCGCCACCCATGTCGTGGTCGGAGCGGTCCTCGTCGGCGTCGGCGCGGATGGCGTCGACGAGCACCTTGGTGGTGAAGACGTAGTTGCCCATCGACGCGAACGTCTGTTCCGGGTCATCGGGTGTGCCGGGCGGGTCGGCGGGCTTCTCGACGAACGCACGGATACGCCCCGACTCATCGGCGTCGATACATCCGAAGGCCGTTGCCTCCGCTCGGGGCACACGTATTCCTGCGACCGTCGCCCCGGCGCCGCTGTCGATGTGGAACTGGACCATCTGCTCGGGGTCCATCCGATAGATGTGGTCGGCACCGAATACCACGACGTAGTCGGGGTCCTCGTCGTAGATCAGGTTCATCGATTGGTAGATGGCATCCGCCGAACCCGTGTACCAGCGCGGGCCCAGCCGCTGTTGGGCCGGCACGGGCGTGATGTATTCGCCGGCCAGCCCGGACAACCGCCAGTTCTGCGAGATGTGCCGGTCCAGCGAGTGCGATTTGTATTGCGTGAGAACACAGATCCGCAAGTACCGCGCGTTCACGAGGTTCGACAGGACGAAATCGATCAGCCGGTAGGCGCCGCCGAAGGGAACCGCCGGCTTGGCCCGGTCTGCCGTCAGAGGGTAGAGGCGTTTGCCCTCACCGCCGGCGAGAACGATGCCGAGCACGTGGGGCAGTTCTCTCATGGTTCAAACCTATCGGCAGCCAGGGAACGGGGCCAGCCGTTGCGGCGATTGAGCGCGGGTTCTGCCGCGATGTAGGTCAAGAGATTTGGTGCGGTCACGGCCTTCGAGCACTACCGTCATAACCATGCGCGTCGCGATGATGACACGGGAATATCCGCCCGAGGTGTACGGCGGAGCGGGGGTTCACGTGACCGAACTCGTGGCTCAGTTGAGACATCTGTGCGAGGTCGACGTGCACTGTATGGGCGCGGAGCGGCCGGGCGTGTACGTCGCCCAACCCGACCCGGCCCTGAAGGGGGCAAACGCGGCACTGTCGACCCTCTCGGCCGATCTGGTGATGGTCAACGCCGCCGCGTCGGCAGCCGTCGTTCACTCGCACACCTGGTACACGGGTATGGCGGGCCACATCGCGGCGATGCTGCATGGCATCCCGCACGTGCTCACGGCGCATTCGCTCGAGCCGATGCGACCTTGGAAGGCCGAGCAACTCGGTGGCGGATACCGGGTGTCGTCCTGGGTCGAGCGCACCGCCGTGGAGGGCGCCGACGCCGTCATCGCGGTCAGCTCAGGAATGCGCAAGGACGTACTGGCCACCTATCCGGCGCTCGACCCCGACCGCGTGCACGTGGTGCGCAACGGGATCGACACGGACGTCTGGTATCCCGTCGAGCCGGATCCGCAGGCGTCGGTACTGGACGAACTGGGCGTGGACAGGTCCCGCCCGATCGTCTCCTTCGTCGGCCGGATCACCCGGCAGAAGGGCGTCGCGCACCTCGTGGCCGCGGCCCATGCATTCGCGCCCGACGTGCAACTGGTGCTGTGCGCAGGCGCCCCCGACACCCCGGAGATCGCTGCAGAAGTGGGTGCCGCGGTCTCCGAACTCGCCGCGGTCCGTCCCGGCGTGTTCTGGGTTCAGGAGATGCTACCCACCCCTAAGATCCGCGAGATACTTTCGGCATCAACCGTTTTCGTGTGCCCATCGGTGTACGAGCCGCTGGGGATCGTCAATCTCGAGGCGATGGCCTGCGGGACTGCGGTAGTCGCCTCCGACGTCGGCGGCATTCCCGAGGTGGTCGACGAGGGCCGAACCGGCTCGCTGGTCCATTACGACTCCACCGACCCGGCAGCGTTCGAGGCCAACCTGGCCGAGGCGGTCAACGGGCTTGTCGGCGACCCCGAGCGGGCCCGGCTGTACGGGCAAACCGGACGCCAAAGGTGCATCGACGAGTTCTCCTGGGCGACGATCGCCGAGCAGACGCTCGAGATCTACCGGATGGTCGCGTCGTAGCCACCACGGCGCGACGGGCCGCGCCGAACGCGGCCAGTCCCGCCGTCGCCACTAACTGGTGACGCCCTTGAGTTCGTCGCCGAGCGCAGCGGCCTCGTCCGGAGTGAGTTCGACGACCAGACGTCCGCCGCCCTCGAGTGGTACCCGCATAACGATGCCTCGCCCCTCTTTCGTTGCTTCCAGTGGACCGTCGCCGGTCCGGGGCTTCATCGCCGCCATCGAGTGCTCCCTCCGCATGTGCCGGCCCGCGGTGGCGGATCGGTTGCGCCAGGACCCGACCACCCGTCGACAGCTCCCGGCACTGAACTGCAACTGAACGTGCACCATTCTTCCCTATTCCCACCGTTCAGTGTGCAAAGACCCGGCGCTTGGCGGTCAACGACGTGCGGCGAAGCTGCTCACGCACCCCTCGACACCCAGCACGACGCGATGTGGTCGTCCACCATTCCGGTCGCCTGCATCAGGGCATAGGCCGTGGTCGGGCCGACGAATTTGAAGCCTCGCCGCTTCAGCTCCTTTGCCATGGCGGTGGACTCGGCGGTGACCGCCGGCACCGCGGACATGTCGGCGGGACGGGCTCGCCGCGCCGGCGCGAACGACCACAGCAACTCGTCCAGATCGACGTCCAGGCCGGAAGCAGCGCGCGCATTCGAGATGGTGGCCTCGATCTTTGCCCGGTTGCGCACGATTCCTTCGTCGGCCATCAGTCGGACGACGTCGCGATCGGTGAACGCCGCGACCTTGGCGACGTCGAACCCGTCGAATGCACGCCGGAAGTTCTCGCGCTTTCGCAGAATGATCAGCCACGACAGTCCGCTCTGAAAGGCCTCGAGCGACATGCGTTCGAACAGCTCACGGCCACCCCGCAGCGGCACGCCCCACTCGGTGTCGTGATACTCACGGTAGAGCGTCGAATCGGCTGTGGCCCAACGAGGCCCGGAGAAGTCTGCCCAGTCGCACCGGATGAGGCCGTCCTCGCTCACGATGGCGGCGGTCCTTGGTCCACCGCGCTCTCCTCGGTAGCCCCGAGAGCGGTCGGCAGGCTTGCCTCGGCGTCCATGTCGTCGATGTCGTCCATGTCGTCGGCGTGCGAGTCGTAGAAGTAGCCGTCTGAAGCGTCACCGTCGGTCAGGCCGTGCGCCGCCCGCACCGCCGCCAGCTCGCCACGGACGAGGTCGAGTTCCTGCCCCAGCCGGTCGAGAACCCAGTCGACCTCACTCGTCTTGTAGCCACGCAACGTCTGCGTGAACTTCAGCGCATCGACATCGGAGCCCGTGACCCCACTGGCGGGAAGCACCGTGGCGGTGGTGCCATGAGGTAGCGGTGGCAGACGCTCGCCACGACCGAACAACACACTGCCGAGACCGAACAGCACGACGGCGACCAGGATGAGGACGACCAGGTACATCAGGATCAACGTCACGACGTCGATACTGCCTGAGAGTTCCGACGGCGTCGCCCCCCGCCGTCGTGCTGCAGCTAGGGCCGCAGGGTGTTCATCGGCGGTCGGTCCGCCAACGACACCGACGACGTGCGTGAGCTGTAGTCGTCACCATCGGCGTAGAACTGCGTGAGCCCCACCCCGGAGTCTGGGATGCCGCAGCGCGTCATCAGCGTCGCGATGACCTGCCTGCTCATCGTCGCGAGTTCGGTCAACGGCCGGTTGCGATGGGTACGAACGCCGAGGTTGACCTGAGCTATCGCATCCAGACCCAGCCGGTCATAGGTGTCGACGAGCAGGCCGATCTCGACGCCGTAGCCGGGTGCGAACGGCACGGAGGTCAACAGCTCGCGGGTGCCGGCGTATTCGCCGCCGAGGGGCTGCAGCAGACAGGTGAGTTCCGGGCGCAGCGAGGCCAGCAGCGGACGCGCCACCAGTTCGGTGACCCGTCCACCGCCGTTGGCGTCTTCGCTGCCACTGATCTTCAGCGGCCTCCGGTAGAAGCCCTTGACGAGGTGCACGCCGTCCACGGTGAGCAGCGGTCCGAGCAGCTTGGGTACGAACATCGGGTCGGGATCGATCAAATCCGAGTCGACGAACGCGATGATGTCACCGGTGGTGGCGGCCAACGAGCGCCACAGCACTTCACCCTTGCCCGGAGTGGGCTTCACCTCGGGCAGGGCCGTCTCGCGGCTGATCACGCGGGCACCCGCCGCGACCGCACGAATCTCGGTGTCGTCGGTGGAGCCGGAGTCCAGGACGATCAGTTCGTCGACCAGGCCGCCGAGCAGCGGGGTGATGGTCTCCACCACCGAAGCGACGGTCTCCTCCTCGTTGAGCGCGGGCAGGACTACGGATACCGTGCGCCCGCGCTTGGCCGCCTCGAGTTCGCCGACGGTCCACTCGGGGCGGCTCCAGCTGTGGTCTGTCATCCAACGGTGTCCCGTAACGGCATCGGTCAGTTCAGGTGTCAAGGTCATGCCAGTCCCCTCGTGGTCCGCGCCGGTGAACGCACGCCTTGGATCGACGCGACCATTTCGAGCACGCGTCGCGTAGGCCCCACCTCGTGTACCCGGAACATGGCGGCACCCGCCTCCGCGGCGAGCGCGGTCGCGGCAAACGTGCCCTCCAGGCGTTCGGTCAAGCCCACGCCCAAAGTCTCCCCGACGAAGTCCTTGTTGCTCAGCGCCATCAGGACCGGCCATCCGGTATTTACAAGATCTTCTACGTGGCGCAACAAACTAAGACCATGGTGAGTGTTCTTACCAAAATCGTGGGTCGGATCGATCAGCACGGCATCGCGTGCAACGCCGGCGACGACCGCGCGTTCGGCTGCGGCGGTCACCTCTGAGATGACGTCGTCGACGACGCCGCGCGCCGTGATCCCGTAGTTGACGCGGAACGGTCGGGTGCGAGGCACTGCGCCGCCGGTGTGCGAGCACACCAGACCCGCGCCGAACTCCGCGGCGACGTCGACGAGTGCCGGATCGGAGCCGCCCCAGGTGTCGTTGATGATGTCCGCGCCTGCCGCGCAGGCCTGCTTGGCGACCGTTGCGCGCCAGGTGTCGACGCTGATCAACTGGTCGGGATAGGCACCCCTGAGCCACTCGATGAACGGCACCACGCGGGCGATCTCCTCATCGGCGTCGACCGCCGTACCCGGACCGGCCTTCACGCCGCCGATGTCGATCACGTCGGCACCGTCCTCGACGGCCCGGGCCACCGCGGCCATCGCGGCGTCATCGGTGAACGTGGAACCGCGGTCGTAGAACGAGTCGGGCGTTCGGTTCACGATCGCCATGATCATGGCGCGATCACCGGCGACCGGTCGGCCGCAGAACTTCGCTTGCACCCTACCCAGGCTAGACGTGCGGGTCTCCCGTCGCGGTTTGTGGAGTTCGAGCGGCGGTGAGCACCGTGTTCTGTCTCGGGACATCGCTGACACTTATGTCTCGGGACATCGCTGACAGTCATGGTGCCGGTTTGGGTTCGCGGTTGCGGTAGGTTCGCGTGTTTTTGTCGCCGCGTTGATGTCGGCGGGTGGGGTCGGCGGTGAAGGCGCGGACGAGGCGGTTGTCGCTGAAGATGGCGATGTGGTCACCGTCGCGGACGCTGACGCATTCGTGGCCGGCCCATCGGAGTCCGACGTCGACGCGGTAGGGCGGTACGTACAGGTTGCCGCCCACCGCGTCGACGCTGTGGCGGGATACGAACACCGGCCCAGGGAGCGGAGCGCTGGCTGGGCGGGCCTTGAGGGTGGCGTGAACGTCTCGGCCGGGGTCGCTGCGTGCAGCGCACGATGCGGCCGGTGGTGGTTGTAGACGCGCGCAGCTCCTCGAGCTGGCGTTGAGTTCGGTAAGGGTGGCCGCTGGGTCGCGGGCGTTGAGCCACTTCTTCAGCGTCTGCCAGAACCGTTCGATCTTGCCGCAGGTCTGCGGATGAAGGGCGCCGAGTTGATGGTGCGCACACCCAGGGCGCGTAGGTTGATCTCGAACGCCGATTCTGCGCGTGAATCTACCGGCGTACACAATTCCGTTGTCCGACAACGATATCGACGGTATTCCACACTCGTCGATGCCAGCCATCATGACCGACCAGACGAGGTCGCCGTCGGCGTCGCCGGCATCCGCGCGCAACCCGACCAGGTAGCGGGAGTGGTCATCGAGACTGCCCGCGATGGCCACCGCACTGCCACGGCCAGCGACCATCCGGTCCATCCGACTGCCAACATTCGTTGGTCGACCGACACGAACCGCTTGGTCGCTGACTTCGGGCGTTTCGCGGCTGCGGCGTGATCGCCCCACGGCGAGTCAGGATCTGCCACACCGTCGACGGCGACGGCACTGCCCCAGCCCTTCGCGTGCCGACCACACGTCGTGCGCCGGCGCCCCTGCTCGATCAACTGTGCGCCGGCGTACCACGATGTCCTCGACCTCGACCGAGTCTCCCCCGATCCCCCCCGCCCCTCTCCCCTCGTCCCCCACCTGTACTCTGCACTACTCTCTCACACACCCCCACGTTCCACCCCCGCAGCCACCACCATCCCTCACCCCCACCCCCCCCACTCCACCCACACTCCCCCCCCCGTGAGCACCGGTGAAACTCCACGAATCCCTAGTTCTTGGGACGTTTGCCGTCCGCGACCTCGGCCGGGTACTCGTCGTAGAACGGCACGTAGCCCTCCTCGCGGCCCGCCAGCACGTACACCGGGTCCTCGATCTCCTCGTTCCCGCCGCCGTAACCCTGCTTGCGCAGATCGACCTTCTGACTCTTGAAGGTCGACGTGTGCGCGAGTTCTCCGACGATCCGCACGAAGAGCGGCACCGCATACCCGGGCAGGTGCGCGTAGGAGGCCTTGGCCAACGCCTTGCCGTCGAACTCCTGACCATCCTTGAGCTGCATCGCGACCATTCCCGCACGACCGCCGGCGCCGGGCACCTCGACGCCGAACACCGTGGCCTCCTCCACCTGGGCGTCCTGCGACATGGCGGCCTCGACCTGGGTGGTGGCCACGTTCTCGCCCTTCCATCGGAACGTGTCGCCGAGTCGATCGGTGAACGCGGCATGGCCGAAGCCCTGCGAGCGCATCAGGTCACCGGTGTTGAACCAAACGTCACCGTCCTTGAAGGCGTCGCGGACCAGCTTCTTCTCGGTGGCGGCCTTGTCCGTATAGCCGTCGAAGGGCTGGAAGCTGCTCACCTTGGACAGCAGCAGGCCGGGCTGGCCGGTCTTCACCTTGCGAACCCGGCCGTCGGCGCCGCGGACCGGATCTCCCGTCTCGCCGTCGTACTCGACGAACGCGATGGGTGAGGGACAGATCCCCGTCGTCTTGTCGATGTTGAACACGTTGAGGAACGCGGTATTGCCCTCGCTGGCGGCGTAGAACTCACACACTCGGGCGATCCCGAACCGCTTGGTGAAGTCGTCCCAGATCGCGGGCCGAAGGCCGTTGCCTGCGATGACCCGCACCCGGTGCTGCCGGTCGGTCGGCTTCGGTGGCTGGTTGAGCAGATAGGCGCAGATCTCGCCGATGTACACGAATGCGGTCGCGTCGTATCCGATGACGTCGTCCCAGAACCTCGACGCGGAGAAAGACTTGCCCAGCGCCAGCGTGCCGCCTGCGTTGAGCACGGACGACGTCGCGACCGTGAGCGCGTTGTTGTGGTAGAGCGGCAGGCAGCAGTAGAGGGTGTCGTCACTGGTCAGTCGCATGCCAAGGCCACCGAACCCGGCCAGTGCACGCAGCCAGCGGTAATGGGTCATGACGCTGGCCTTCGGCATGCCGGTGGTGCCGGAGGTGAAGATGAAGAACGCCTTGTCCTTGGCCAGCACGGCCGCCGTGGTGACGGGGTTGGTGACCGGAGCCGTCGTGGCGAGCTGCTGCAGGTGCTCGACCGTCATCAGCCCGGTCGTGTCCGCGCCGCTCTCGCTGATGGGCTCGATCATGTCGGTTTCGGCAACGACGGCCTTGGCGCCCAGCAGACCGATGCTGTGGGCCAGGACCTTGCCGCGCTGGTGGTAGTTCAGCATGCCGGCGACGGCACCACACTTGACGACGGCGAGCATCAGCAGGACGGATTGCGGCGAGTTGCGGAGCATCACACCGACGACGTCGCCGTGGCCCACTCCCCGCGCGGCCAGCACGGCGGAGTACCGGTTCACGGTCTCGTTCGCCTCGCGGTACGTGATCTGCTGGTCCTCGAACCGGATGAACACCTTGTCGGCGTAGCGGGCAGCGCGCTCCTGGAATACCTTGCCAATGGACGTCTTGGCCGACGGTCGCGCCAAGAACCCCGTGACCGCACCCCGAACGATTGCCGGCGCGTCCATCAGCAGGCCGGGTAACCGCGGTGCGATGTCGAGCAGTCCGACGCTGCTACGGATTCCCTTGTCTCGACCGTTGTCCTGACTCATGGGAACCAACCCTATCCGCGCCGGTGATCACCATCGCGCTCCCGGGCGCACGCGGCCATCGCCGCATCGACGTCAGCGACGACGGTGAGCCGGTCGAGTGCACCGGGCGACACGTAGCCGGTGTCTGCGAGCCCCCGCAGCCAGACGAGCAGGCCGTCGTAGTGGCCGAACGGATCGAGCATCACCAGCGGCTTGTCGTGCATGCCCAGATAGCCCGCCGTCCACGCCTCGAAGAACTCCTCGAGCGTGCCTATCCCGCCGGGTAGCACCACGAAGGCGTCGGCCCGGTCCTCCATGACCTGCTTGCGTTCACGCATCGTGTTGGTGACGATCAGTTCGTCGGCGTCCACGTCGGCAAGCTCGCGATGGACCAGCGCCTTGGGAATCACGCCGACGGTACGGCCGTCGTGCGCGCGGGCCGCACCTGCCACAGCGCCCATCGCCGACACGTTGCCCCCGCCGGACACCAACGTCCAACCGCGGTCGGCGATCGCCTTTCCCACGTCGGCCGCCAACGCCAGCAACTCGGGGTGCCGGGGGCCGGAGGCGCAGTAGACGCACACCGCCCAGGTCGCGCTCGGGTCCTCGGCGTCCGTACCGGCTTCCGCGTGTTCGGTGTCTTCGGGCACGCGTGCAACGTACCGGCCGTGGGTCAACCGCCGAATTCCCCATGGCGGCGTGTGGCACGGTCCTACACTTCGCCCGTGGTCGACCGAATCAACGCGGCGGGAGAGGCGTTGGGCAGCGGCGATCTGGAGTCGGCCGAGGAATGGGCCCGCGCGGCACTTGACGACGACGAGTCACTGGTAGCGCGGCTGACCCTCGCCCAGGCCCTCGCGTGGCAGGGCCGCGGACGCGACGCCGACGCGGTTCTCGACGAGGTCGACCCGACGTCGTTGTCGGAACCGGACCTGATGTCATGGGCACTCCCCCGCGCAGCCAACCAGTTCTGGATGTTGAACGAACCCGAGCGGGCCACCGCCTTCCTGCGAACCACCAGAGGCCGCCTGACGTCGACACCCGCCACTGCCACCGTCGACGCACTCCTGGGCACCTTCGCCATGAACGGCGGCAGCCCCCAGCGCGCAATGGAGATCGCAACCGAGGTGCTCGCATCGGATGACGCAGACCAGCAGGCGATCGGGTGGGCCGCCGCGGCCGCCGCACTGTGCAGCGCCCGGATGGGCTCGTTCGCCGACGTCGACGACCTGGCGATGCGGGCCGTCGCCGCGGGGCACCCGGGTCTGTTGCGTTTCACGAGCGCATTCGGCCAGACCACCGCACTGGTGATGTCCGGCGAACTGGATCGCGCGCGGACGCTGGCGCAGGAACTCGTCGACACCAGCGACCCGGCGCAACCCGGTCATGCCATCGGTCGCCTGCTGGTGGCCGACGTGCTGATCTGGGGCGGCGATCTCGACGCGGCAGCCGACCTGCTGGAGGGCGCCGCCGGGAAGCTGGCACCGACGGGCTACTCCTGGGGCCCGCTGGCATGGATGTTGTTGGCACAGGCCCTCGGTCAGCTGGGCCGAATCGCCGACGCCGGTCGGATGCTGGCCCGTGCGGAAACTCGTCACGGCCTCAAGTCGATGCTGTTCGCGCCTGAACTCGCGCTGGCGAAGGCATGGACGTCGGCCGCGCGCCACGACGGTCCGGGGGCCATCGACGCGGCGCGGGAAGGGGCTCGGGCCGCCGAGCGGGGCGGCCAGTCCGCGGTCGCGCTGCGCGCACTGATCGACGCCGTGCGACTGGGCGACACCCGGGCCGCGGACGCGATCGAGCGACTGGGGGTGGACTGCATGGTGGGCCGGCTTGCCCTTGACTACGCGCGTGGGCTCACTACGGGCGACGCTGGTGCGTTGCAGGATTCCGCTGCGGCCTTCGCCGAGTTGGGGATGAAGGGCATCGCTGCCGACGCCGCCCGCCAGGCCCAGACGGCGGGGCTATAGCGCCGCCACGCTCGCCCGATTGGTGGGTCGACCACGAGCGTGCCAGCCCTAGGATGGTCCAATCGCCAGTTGGTAGGGGGTTGGGTCCGCGTGGGTGTCCTGGACGCATTCATGTCGACGTGGTCGAATGCCCGGGCCACCTTCGGCCAGGGTGCACCGCAGACCGGCGAGCAGTTCGATCAGAGCGGACCGCTTGGTCAGCTACAGACCACCGTCGAGTCCGCCGCACCTGGATCGCGCTGGACCGGGGCTGCCGCGAGCGCCTATGACGCCGCGAACACCAACCACGGCAAGGTGTTCGGCCAGTTGGCGGATATCGACCGTCAGCTCTCCGTCAAGGTGACCCAGTCGGCGAACGTCGTGGAGACCGGCCGTCAGAACCTCGACGCGTTGCGACAGTGGGTATCGGACGCCGCGGCGTCGCTACCCGCAGGAAGGAACCGCGAGCAGCTGCTGTTACCCATCGTGCAGAAGGGTCTCGGCCAGCTCACCGACATCGTCACAACCTCCAACGGCGAACTCAACAGGGTTTCGGGCGAGATTCGCGGCCTCGGTGCCGGGTACGACGACCTCAAGAAGCAGAATTTCGGCGGGACCGGCGACGGCGAGAACATCGTCGGACGAGACGAGGAACTGAAGCCCGAGGACATGGAGGAGTTGGTTCGCAAGGCCCTGGAGGATGGCGACCCCGACGCGGCCGCGAAGGTCGATCGGATTCTCAACGGCATCGGACCCGAACAACTCGGGCCCAGCAGCGCCGACCATCCCCTCGACCCGGTGCAGGCCGAACTCGTAGGCCAGATGCAGGCACACATCAAGCCGATGTCGATGGACGACGTGAACGCCGCCCGCGACAGGCTCGGCCCCAACAGGGCCATCCTGTCCAACGCCATGCAGGTCATGAGCGACCCGGACGTGACCTACCCGAGGCACGACGGCGACGGCCTGCAGATCGTTCCGGCCACGCCCGGCGGACCGCTGCCCAACGACGGGGTTCTGCCCGGCGACCTGGGTGCGCTTCCCGACGGGGTGCAGGAGGCGCTGCGCGCGAGGTCGGACTTCGACGGGCCGCCGCCGAACATGCCGGGCCCCCCGGGCTCGCAGCCGGTGGACTGGGAGGGCGCTGAACGCGTCAGGGCGGCCGACGGCTTGAAGAACCTGGCCGACATCGTCGGCGACGGCGATCCCAAGTTCCAACAGGGCACCGCACTGGATCGCGAGATGATGTCGCACGCCAAGGAGTGGCTGGCAGCACGAGAGGGGCCGAACGGCCAGGAGCACTGGGGCGACGAGGTCGTGGAACGGGTATTCGACACGGCGGGACGCGACGCCATCGTCGACCACGACATGCTCACCGGCGACACGGACTTCGTCGCAGACGTGCTGACCCACGAGTGGCGCGACAATGGCCAATCCGCACGCACCCTCACCGACTGGATAGACGACACGGCGCATTCCACGGACCCTGCCGCCAGCCAGCGGGCCGGCGAAACGGCCAGCGCGCTTGCCGAGTACCTCGGCGACCCCAACAACAATTCAGCCTTGATGGACATCGACACCGGTACCGAGCAGAACGTGTCCATGGGGAGGCTGAATCCCGAACTGGCCCAGAGCCTTGCGCAAGCCATGAGTCCGTACGTCGACGAGATGGCCGGCCGCGACATCGATGGGACCTCGGGGTGGCACCCCATCGACGACCCGGACGCGGATACCTCTTTCCCCCACGCCACCAATGTGTTCGGCGTACTCGGGACGGATTCCGGGGCGGCGGAGATCCTGGACACCCGATCCGCCGCAGTCCAGCAGGACTTCATCAACGAGTACGCCGCGTCGGTGATCGGCAGCGACGGCCACTCGTCGGACTCGGCTGCCATGGAGGCCGCCGGGCGCTTGAAGGGGATCACGAGCCAGGGTGCGTTCATGTCCGAGTCGGATACCGAGTCCGATGCCGCGAAGGCCAGGGAGAACGCGTACAACCGGATGGCCAACCACTACGACACGATGACCGACATCGCCGGCACCCTGCCGGCCGTGGGCGACGCGTTGACGATCAATTCGGCGCTGATGCGAGAGGCGATACTCGGACCGCCGCCGGAATCGTTCGAACCCGGGCACACGCCGATCGAGAGTTCGCTTGCCATGCGATCCGCGCTGGCGTCGACGTTCATGGAGCAAGGTATCGGGGACCCCGGCGACATCGAAGCCTTGAGGGCGTACCTGGGCCCGGATGGGCAGCTCCAAGTCCCGGCCAGCGACCCGTACGACCCCATACGCAAGGAATACGAGCGGCGCCTGGGCAATTACTACAGCCGCATGGACGACGTCGCAGGCGATCCCCTCGACGCCTACGATCAGGCGTACCGCGATGTTCTCAGGTAATCGGTCTGCCCTCTCCGGTCTGTTGCTGGCGATCGCCATGGGGTCAACCGCTTGCGACCGCCCTCCGGAGCCATCGCCGCCGACCGCGGCCACGTCGGCACTACCGGCCGCGCTGTTTCCCAACTACCCGGCCGAAGCCAACGAGTTCCGATTTCACTGGTCCGCCGCCCCGGGAGTCGACCTCGAAGCCGAGCCCGCAGTCGCACTCAGGGCATACCTCGAGTCAATGCGACTCGCAGCGTTCGCCGGGGGGGATCCTTCGGTCGTCTACCCGGGGTTCATGCGCGCCACCCCCGAAAACAGCGGTGCGCCGTTCGAGGAGGGAAGCCTCGCTCAGTTGCAGTACGTCAGGCCCGAAACGCGGGCCGAGTACGAAGCAGGCGGTTGGAAGTATGTCCAGCGTCCGGTCTACGGATATCAGCCAACGCACGTGCTCGACCTTCAACCGGTTGGCGATGTATACCGCGCGACGGTGTGTCTCGGTGCCTACTCGGTGTATCGGACCGCGGACGACGACCCTCGCAGATTCTTCTCGACCGTCGCTGACCCGGCGACTGGCCAACTGCCGTATGGCGAGGATCAAGAGATACAGATCTGGCGCGTTGAGTTCACCGACAAGGATCCACGGGTGGGCGAGGCACCTGATGCGCCGAACGAACCGCAGAGCGGGCCGCTGCCCGCGCCGGTCGATGACGTCTTCGGACCCTGGTTCATTACTGGGAGCAGCGCAATGGGCTACTGGGGTCCGCTCGGCGACGACGAGCGCATAGACACCCCCGAGGTCCGCCAACGATGTGAAGCCGCCATGCCAGACGACGCCGACGCCCGCAGGGCCATGGCCACCGGCTTCCACGACAAGCCCCCACCACACGGCGACCCGGTCCCGGGCTGGCCGAACGCGATCAACTGAATGGCGGAGGCCACAGAGCACGAATTGCCGTCCGTGCACCACATCGAACAGCCATAGAATGGCTCACAGGGCAGTCTGCTCCATGGACAGTGACGACACCGCGGGGAGGATGAGATGACGGGCGAGTTGTACCTCGGAAGCGACGGCCTGCGACCACTTTCCGACATTCACAATGACGTTGCGGGTGCACTGTCGCAGCTGACGGGTGGGGCGCCCCAGGCGACCGGGGTAGCCGCATCGCACGGCGACATAGCATTCAATGTCTCCTCGGCCCTCGACGGCGTCCTCAACAGCCGCCTCGGCACCCTGAACGTCACGTCGACCTCCAGCCAGACCATCGCCGAGCTGCTGACGAAGGCTCAGCAGATGTACGCCGAGGGCGACCGGGCCAGCGCCGACAAACTCAAGGCCGCCGCCGAGGTGCTTGAGGGCCAGAATTCTGGTGGCGCAGCAGGCGGAGCGGCCGGCGACGGAGGCGCCGGTGCAGGGGGCCCCGGTGCAGCGGGCACCGGGAGCGACATGGCCGGTCAGATGGCCGGCCAGATCGGTCAACAGCTCGCGCAGGCGGCTCAGTCGGTTACGCAGCCCCTGCAAGGGCTCGCCCAGGGCCTGCAACAGGTTCCACAGCAGGTGATGCAGGGTCTTCAGGGCATGGTCGCGGCCGCGGCGGGCGCGGCGGCGGCCGCCGGCGGCGCTGCGAGCGACTCTGACACCATGGACGACGACGCCGAACACGCCACCGCCAAACCAGGGCACGACTCCCCCGACGACGATCGTGACGCCGAGGAGCCCGAACGCAAGGGGGCAGGGCCCGGCACCACGACCGCCACCGGCGCGGAACAGGCTCCGCTGGTCGCCGAGGGCGGGGGCACCGAGCGCGCCCCCGTGGAACGCCCCGAACCCGCGCAGACCCGACCCCAGCAGTCGACATAGGTTCTCGCTCGGGGATTTACCTCACCGGCGTCCGTCGCACGCCCGATCGTGTGCAAGTGTCCGTCCGGTGCAAGGCGTTCGAGGTACTCAGCGCCAACCACTTCGACGATTGTCTCGACTCCGCGACACCGCAACGTCAACCGTGCGTCTGCCCGGTGTACGTCTGCCCGACGAGACTGCAACGCTAGATCAACCGCCCGCCCTCCAGCCGCAACCACCGGTCGACACCGATCTCGTCGAGGAACCGTTCGTCGTGGCTGACCACCATGAAGGCTCCGCGGTAGGCGTTCAGTGCGGACACCAGCTGCCCCACGCTGATCAGGTCCAAGTTGTTGGTCGGTTCGTCCAGCAGCAACAGCTGCGGAGCTGGTTCCGCGAACAACACACACGCCAGCGTCGCGCGCAGCCTCTCGCCACCCGACAACGCCCGCACCGGCAGATGAATCCGGTCGCCGCGAAACAAGAACTGCGCCAACAGATGCCTGCGCCGGGTGTGCGTCAGGCTCGGCGCGAACGTGGCCAAGCTCTGCGCGACGGTGCGGTCGGGGTCCAGTAGGTCCAACCGCTGAGACAGGTAGGCGATGCGACCGTCGGCGCTGCTGGCCACGCCGTGATCCGGCGCCATGTCGCCGCCAATCACGCGCAACAACGTCGACTTGCCCGCCCCGTTGGGCCCGGTGAGTACGATCCGTTCCGGGCCACGGATCGACAGGTCGATGCCGTCGTCGCCGAACAGTTCCCGCCCGTCGAAACCGACCGACAGGCCCCGCACGTCGAGCACGTTTCGGCCGGTGGGCATCTCCGTGTCGGGCAGGTCGAGTGCCAACGCATCGTCGTCGCGTAGAGCGTGCTCGGCATCGTCGAGCCGCGCCGCGGCCTCGCCGATCCGCTTGGCGTGCACCTGGTCTGACCGGGCGGCCGACTCCTGAGCGTCGCGTTTGAGCTTGCCGGCAACGATCTTGGGCAGCCCGGCATCCTTGACGTTGCGCGCAGCGGTGCCCGAGCGCCTGGCTGCACGCTCACGGGCCTGTTGCATCTGACGCTTCTCGCGCCTGAGTCGTTGCTCGGCGTTGCGCAGATGGGACTCGGCGACCAGCTGGGCATCATTGATCGCATCCTCGTAATCGCTGAAGTTGCCTCCGTAGAAGGCGATCTCGCCGTCACGGAGTTCGGCGATGCGGTCCATTCGATCGAGCAGCGTCCGGTCGTGGCTGACCACCAGCAGTGCGCCGGCGAAGTCGTCGAGCGCCCCGTACAGGCGGTGTTGCGCATCGGTGTCGAGGTTGTTGGTCGGCTCGTCGAGGAGAAGCACGTCGGGACGCTTCAACAGCTGTGCGATCAGCCCGACCGAAACCACCTCCCCGCCCGAGAGCGTCGCCAGCGATCGGTCCATGGACAGGTCGGCAAGACCCAGCCGGTCGAGGTGGGCGCGTAATCGCTCCTCGACGTCCCAATCGTCGCCGATCGTCGCGAAGATCTGCTCGGACGCGTCACCTGCAGCCAACGCCCTCAGGGCCGCGATCACCGGTGCTACGTCGAGCAGGTCGGCGACGGTGCCTGAGGGACCTCCGTCGAGGAAGGTCAGGTCTTGCGGCAGGTAGCCCAGGACACCGTCCACGTCGATCGTCCCTGCGGTGGGGTGACGCCGGCCTGCGATCAGCTCGAGCAGGGTGGTCTTGCCCGCACCGTTGGGGGCTACCAGGCCGGTTCGACCGGCGGGGATGGTGAACGACAGCTCGTCGAACACGGATGTGCCGTCGGGCCAGTCGAAGGTCAGACGGGTGCAGTTGATGGATGCGTTGGACACGGCGGATCTTTCGGTGAGTGCCCGTGGCGCGGGCAGGAAAGGACGACGGACTGGCTCCGGGTCACCCGGAGATGTCGTCTCCCAGCATGTTTACCGCCCACCTCGATCGACTACGCGTGTCAGCCCATCATAGCGACGTCAGGCAAGCAGATATTTCCGCAGCACCTCGGTGGTCGCCGTGATCTGCGCGATCTCGACGCGCTCGTCGGCCCGGTGCGCCAGGTTCGGATCACCGGGCCCGTAGTTGACCGCGGGGATGCCCAGCGCGGCGAACCGCGCGACGTCGGTCCAGCCGTACTTGGCGCGAACCTGCCCGCCGGCCGCGTGCACGAGCGCTGCCGCGGCGGGCTTGGTCAGGCCGGGGAGCGCACCCGACGCGGCGTCGGTGAGTTCGATCTCGACGTCGAGACCGTCGAACACGTCTCGCACGTGTGCCTCTGCCTGTTCGACACTGCGGTCGGGGGCGAAGCGGAAGTTGACCGTCAAGGAGGCGGCGTCCGGGATGACGTTGCCTGCGATGCCGCCGTCGATGCGGACGGCGGACAGGCCCTCGCGATACGTGCAGCCGTCGATGTCGACGTTGCGCGGCCGGTAGTCAGCCAGCCGACCCAGCACGGCGCCGAGCTTGTGAATGGCGTTGTCGCCCAACCAGGATCGCGCGGAGTGTGCGCGTGTGCCCGCGGCGCTCAGCACGACGCGGATGGTGCCCTGACAGCCCGCCTCGATGAAGCCGCCGGACGGTTCGCCCAGGATGGCTACGTCGGCGCGCAGCCAGTCGGGCAGCTCGCGTTCGATGCGCCCGAGCCCGTTGGCGGCCGCCTCGATCTCCTCGCAGTCGTACATCACCAGCGTGATGTCGTGCGTCGGTTCGGCCACGGTCGCGGCGAGGTGCAGGAACACCGCGTCGCCGGACTTCATGTCCGACGTGCCGCAGCCGTGCAACTCGCCGTCGGCCATTCGGCTGGGCAGGTTGTCGGCAGCTGGGACCGTGTCGGTGTGGCCAGCCAGCAGCACGCGCGACGGCCGGCCGAGATTGGTACGTGCCAGCACGGCGTCGCCGTTGCGGACGACCTCGAAGCCCGGAGCCTGTGCCCGCAACGCGGCTTCGATCTCGTCGGCGATGCGCGCCTCGTTCCGCGACTCACTGGGGATGTCCACCAGCGCCGCGGTCAGCGCAATCGGATCAGCACGCAAGTCCAGGCCCACGGGGATCCACGGTAGTTCCGGCGGGCAGGAGCGAAGCGACCGGGGGATGGACTCCCGGCGGGCAGGAGCGAAGCGACCGGGGGATGGACTCCGGCGGGCAGGAGCGAAGCGACCGGGGGACTAACTCCAGTAGCCTCTGCACCGTGACTTCAGCATCAGGTGTCGGCGTTGCGACGATCGCGGCCGACGGAACGGTTCTCGACGCATGGTTCCCCGCCCCCGGACTCGGATCCGACGGCGAGTCCGGCACGACGCGACTGTCGGTGGCGGAGGTCACCGAGGACCTCGGTGCACTCGAGGGCCGCGACGCCGAACGTGGCGTGGACGTCATCATCATCCGCACGACGATCGCCTCGCTCGACGACAAACCCGCCGACACCTACGACGCCTACCTGCGACTGCACCTTCTGTCGCACCGGTTGATCGCACCGCACGGCGCCAACATGGATGGCATCTTCGGCGTGCTGGCCAACGTGGTGTGGACCAACTTCGGGCCCTGCGCGGTGGATGACTTCGAGCTGACACG
Source organism: uncultured Actinomycetota bacterium (assembly GCA_963798245.1). GTDB lineage: Bacteria > Actinomycetota > Actinomycetes > Mycobacteriales > Mycobacteriaceae > Mycobacterium. The sequence continues at coordinate 159,494 of CAWCSO010000013.1, read as the reverse complement.
GGCGCGACTGCGCCGACGGGGACACGTCGCGGTCTACGGCATCGACAAGTTCCCCCGGATGGTGGACTACGTCGCACCCATCGGGGTGCGGATCGCCGACGCGGACCGAGTACGGTTGGGCGCTCACCTGGCGCCGGGTACGACGGTCATGCACGAGGGATTCGTGAACTTCAACGCCGGAACGCTGGGTACCTCGATGGTCGAGGGGCGAATCTCAGCCGGCGTGGTGGTCGACGACGGCTCCGACGTCGGCGGCGGTGCGTCGATCATGGGGACGCTGTCGGGCGGCGGCAAGCAGGTGATCTCGGTGGGCAAGCGATGTCTGCTGGGGGCCAACTCCGGCCTGGGCATCTCGTTGGGCGACGACTGCGTCATCGAGGCGGGCCTGTACGTGACCGGCGGTACGAAGGTCACCACCAGCGATGGCAAGACGGTCAAGGCCGTCGAACTGTCCGGCGCGAACAACCTTCTGTTCCGCCGTAATTCGCTCTCCGGTGCCGTCGAAGTCGTGACTCGCGACGGCAAGGGCATCACGCTGAACGAGGCCCTGCACGCGAATTGACGCCTGTCTCGCGGCGAGCGTGCGCAAATGTCCGCTCGGGCGCGGCGTGTCCCGTACACACACGCCGCTCGCGGGAAGGTGGGGGTGCAACTCGCGGCTCAGTTCTCCAACTCCACGACTAGGCAGCCAGGACACAGAACTCGTTGCCCTCGGGGTCGGCGAGTACCACCCATGTCTGCTCGCCCTGACCGATGTCGACGTGGCGGGCGCCTAGGCCGATGAGCCGGTCGACCTCGGCCCGCTGATCGTCGGGGGTGAAGTCGAAGTGGATGCGGTTCTTGACCACCTTGTCGTCGGGTACGGCGAGGAACAACCAGTCCGGACCGGCGCCCGCGGGTGAGCGCAGCACCACGTCACCGTCATCGGTGTCCTCGGCCGGCCACCCCAGCACCGAAGCCCACCAGGCGGCCAGCGCCTGGATGTCGCGGGCGTCGATGCACACCTCGGTGAAGGTCAGGCTCACGTCATCAACTCCTTCTTCAGCACCTTGCCCATCGCGTTGCGCGGCAGGTCGTCGACGAAGCGAACCTCGCGCGGCCTCTTGTGCGCCGAGAGTCGTTCGGCGACATGGTCGATCAGCGCCTGCGGCTGTCCGGAGCCGACGACGAACGCCACGATGCGCTGTCCCAGGTCGTCGTCGGGCAGGCCGACGACTGCGACCTCCGCCACGCCGGGATGGCCCAGTAGGACCGTCTCGATTTCGCCGGCACCGATGCGGTAGCCACCGGACTTGATCAGGTCGACCGACTCGCGGCCCACGATGCGGTGCATTCCGCCCTCGTCGACGACGGCGACGTCGCCGGTGCGATACCACCCGTCGTCGGTGTACGCCTCGGCGGTGGCGTCCGGCCGGTTCAGGTAGCCGTCGAACTGCGTCGGGGTCCTGACCTCCAGTCGCCCAATGGTTTCCCCGTCGAACGGCACCTCGACGCCAACCTCGTCCACCAACCTCGTCTGCACGCCGTCCAGCGGCAGGCCGACCCAACCGGGCCTGCGCTCGCCGTCGGCCCTCGTGCTCAGCGTGATGAGCGACTCCGTGCTGCCATACCGCTCAACGGGCGCAAGGCCCGTGAGTCGTACGAGTTCGTCGAACACCGGCACCGGCAGGGGCGCACTGCCGGATACCAGGAGTCGGGCCGACGCGAGCGCGCGCGCCGAATCGGGTTCGCCGACCACCCGCGTCCACACGGTGGGGACACCGAAGTACATCGACCCAGCCGCTTCGGCATACGCGGCCGGGGTGGGCTTCCCGGTGTGCACGAAGCGGTTTCCGATCCGCAGCGATCCCAACAGCCCCAGCACCAGACCGTGCACGTGAAACAGGGGCAAGCCGTGCACGAGCGTGTCATCGGAGGTCCACTGCCAGGCCTGCGCCAGCGCATCGATGTCAGCGGCGATCGCCCGCCGACTGATCACCACGCCCTTGGGTGGTCCGGTGGTTCCCGAGGTGTACATGATCATCGCCGTGGCCTCCGGCGGCGGCTCGGAGTACCGGTGCCAGGAACGCGCGTGCAGACGAACCGGTATGTGCGCCAAACCCTGCAGTTCGTCGGGGCCTTCGGGCATCTCCCCCAACCACGCCTGCGCACCGGAGTCGCTGAGGATGTGGCGACGCTCGGCAGCGCCCGACGTCGGCAGGCACCGGAACGAACGGCACACCGGCGATGAGGCAGCCCGTCACGGCGAGGACCGTCGTGGCGGTCGGGGTCGCGAGAACGGCGACGCGCTGTGCGCGGGCCACCCGTTCGGCCACCGAGGTGGCGGCGCCGACGAGGTCGCTTCGGCTCAACGAGAGCCCGCCGATGCGCACGGCGTCGTCGACGTCGTGCCCGGCTGCGACGGCGGCCGGATCGAGCGAGGTGAGCAGCACGTCAGCGAGGCTACCGGGGGCACCGATACTGAACCCGTGGATCCCATAGAACGCGTCGCCTCCCGTGAGGTCTACCGAAATCCGTGGATGACCGTCAGGGAGGACGCCGTCCGCAGGCAGGACGGCAGTCCCGGCATCTACGGTGTCATCGACAAGCCGACGTATGCGCTGGTGATCGCCCAGGACGGCGACATGTTCCGCCTCGTCGAGCAGTTCCGCTACCCGCTCGGACTGCGTCGCTGGGAATTCCCCCAGGGCACCGCCCCGGGCAGCCTCGACGGCGGGGAACCGGTCCCCGCCGAACTTGCGGCTCGCGAACTCCGGGAGGAGACGGGCCTGCGGGCGGAGTCGATGGTCGCCCTCGGACAGCTCGACGTCGCGCCGGGGATGAGCAGCCAGCGCGGCTGGGTGTGGCTGGCCACCGGGCTGACCGAGGGCGAGCACGACCGCGAGCACGAGGAGCAGGACATGCGCAGCGCCTGGTTCGCCCGCGCCGAGATCGAGGCGATGATCCTCGACGGCGGGATCACCGACGCCCAAACCATCGCCGCGTGGACGTTGCTGCACCTCGCCGGGCGTTAGCGTGGCTGCCCGGTCAGCTGGGCGGTACGGTCGCTCAATGCATGTCGCAGGGTGGGCGACGCTGAGTCTGCTGGCCTCCTGCCTGCCCTCCGGTTGCTCCTCCGAGTCGTCCGCCGAGCAGTTCACGCTGGCGGAAACCACCTGGCAGTTGGTCTCCATTCAGTCCATGGACGACGCGCAGGGCACCACCAGGGTGGCCGATCCCAGCACCTTCACCGTGACGTTCGACGGCACGGGACAGGCAAGCTTTCAGATCGACTGCAACCGGGGCAGCGGCACATACGAGGCTCAGCCCGGCCTCGACCAGGCTTCGGGATTGCTGACGTTCGGCCCGATTGCGACCACGATGATGATGTGCCCACAGCCATCGCTGGATCAGCGGGTGTCGACGGCGCTGTCCTACGTGCGCACCTACCTGTTTCAGGACGGTCAGCTGCACATGTCGCTGGAGGCCGACAGCGGCATCCTCGACTGGCAGCGAGCCTGAACCCGCGGGGCCGACGTCATCGTCGCCGAGCGTGCGGGTAGTGGTCGACGAAATGGCTTGTCGTCGTGCATTACCCCCACGCTCGACGAGACCGCACCGGAGGACGGGCCCTTAGCGCCGCTCGATGAGCGCCCGCAGGAAGAACGTCAGGTTCGCGGGCCGCTCGGCGAGGCGCCGCACGAAATAGCCGTACCACTCCGTGCCGAACGGCACGTAGACGCGGACGTGGCTGCCCTCTGCGGCGAGCCTGCGCTGTTCGGCGTCGCGAATGCCGTAGAGCATCTGGTACTCGAAGCCATCGACACCGCGGCCGGATTCGGCGGCCAGTCCCGGCACCGCACCGATGATGGCGGGGTCGTGGGATGCGACCATCGGGTATCCCGAACCAGACATCAGGACGCGCAGACAACGTAGGTAGGAAGCGGTCACCTCGTCGGCGGCGCGGTAGGCCACCGACGCGGGCTCGTCATACGCGCCCTTGCACAGCCGGATCCGGGCGCCTGACGCCGCGAACTCCCTGCAGTCAGATTCGGTGCGCTTCTGATATGCCTGCAGAACCGTGCCCAGCCAGTCGAAGTCGACGCGTAGGTCGCGCACGATCGACAGCGTCGAATCGGTCGTGGTGTGGTCCTCCGCGTCGACGGTGACCCATGCGCCGACCTCGCGCGCGGCCTCGCAGATCACGTGCGCGTTCTCATAGGCGATCTTCTCACCGTCGCGTGGCAACGCCTGGCCGAGTGCGGACAGCTTGAGCGATACCTCGAGCGGCCGCGGTCCGTCGGCGTGCTCCTCGCGCTTCCCGAACGCACCGAGCAGTTCCAGATAGGCCTTCACGGTGGCGTCGGCAGCGGCGGCATCGGTGACGTCCTCGCCGAGGTAGTCGACCGAGACCAGTCGTTGCGAATCCCGCAGCGAGGCAACCGAGGCCAAGGCGTCCGCTGTCGTCTCGCCGGGAACGAACCGGTGCACGACGCCGCGCGCAACCGGGAGGTTCTCGGCGATCGAACGCAAGCGGTTCGAGCGGCTGGCGGCCAGGATGACTGGGCGCGCGAACCGGGCGAAGACTCCCGCCATCAGTTCACCTCCATGTGTGGGTAGGTGTGGTCGGTCGCCGGGACGAAAGTCTCCTTGATCGACCGGGCCGACGTCCAGCGCATCAGGTTCAGCGCCGAGCCGGCCTTGTCGTTGGTGCCCGAAGCACGTGATCCGCCGAACGGTTGCTGCCCGACGACCGCGCCCGTCGGCTTGTCGTTGACGTAGAAGTTGCCTGCTGCATAGCGCAGTCGATTCTGCGCATCTAGCACCGCGGCGCGGTCGTCGGCGATCACCGCACCGGTCAGGCCGTACTGCGACCCGCCGTCGACCTGCCCGAGCACGTCGTCCCACCGGTCGTCGTCGTAGACGTGCACGGCGAGGATCGGCCCGAAGTACTCGCGACTGAACGCCTCGTCGGTCGGGTCGTCGGAGAGCAGCACGGTGGGCCGCACGAAGTAGCCCTCGGCGTCGTCGTATTCGCCGCCGGCGGCGACGGTGACACCCGCCGCTCCCTTGGCCCGTTCGATGGCCGCGACGTTCTTGGCGAACGAGCGTTCGTCGATCAGCGCTCCGCCGTAGTTGGACAGATCGGTGACGTCGCCGTAGCTCAGCGCGTCGGTGGCGGCCAAGAAGTCGTCACCCATCCGCTTCCACACCGAGCGCGGGACGAACGCCCGCGACGCGGCGGAACACTTCTGCCCCTGGTAGTCGAAGGCACCGCGGATCAGCGCAGTGCGCAACACGTCCGGCCGTGCGCTGGAGTGCGCGACGACGAAGTCCTTGCCCCCGGTCTCGCCAACCAGTCGAGGGTAGGTGCGGTAGCGGTCGACGTTGGTGCCGACTTCCCGCCAGAGGTGCTGGAAGGTGGCGGTCGACCCGGTGAAGTGGATACCCGCCAGCCGTGGATCGGTCAGCACGACGTCCGATACCGCATACCCGTCGCCGAGCACCAGGTTGATCACACCGGGCGGGAGTCCGGCGGCCTCCAGCAACTGCATGGTGAGGTACGCCGAGAACGTCTGTGTGACCGACGGTTTCCACACCACCGTGTTGCCCATCAACGCGGGTGCAGTCGGAAGGTTTCCGGCGATGGCGGTGAAGTTGAACGGTGTGATCGCGTAGACGAAGCCCTCGAGCGGGCGGTAGTCGGTGCGATTCCAGACCCCGTGGGAGCTGATCGGCTGTTCGGCGAGGATCTGACGGGCGAACGCCACGTTGAACCGCCAGAAGTCGATCAGTTCGCAGGGCGAGTCGATCTCGGCCTGGTAGGCCGTCTTCGACTGACCGAGCATGGTGGCCGCGGCGATCTTCTCGCGCCAGGGACCGGCGAGCAGGTCCGCCGCGCGCAGGAACACGGCGGCGCGCTCGTCGAAGGGCATGGCGGCCCAGGCGTCCTTGGCGGCGATGGCGGCCTCCACCGCGGCAGCGGCCTCGGTGTGTCCCGCGTTGGTGAGGGTGCCCAGGACTGCGGCATGGCGGTGGGGCTGTACGACGTCGATGCGGTCGCCCTCACCCATCGTGTGCCGGCCGCCGATGACGTGCTGAAGGTCGATGGGGGCGTCGGACAGCTCATCGAGGGCGGCGACCAGGCGCACCCGCTCGGCGCTGCCCGGGGCGTACTCGTGTATCGGCTCGTTGAACGGCATCGGGACGTCGGAGATGGCAGCAATCGCGTTCGTTGTGAAACCCGTCATAGTCAAACAATGACCCACCGGGGCCCCGAAACCTTTGGCTGATCCGACAAGGATGAGCGTTTCCGACAGTAAGATCGGACAACATGACGGAATCCGGCGTCCGCCTTGGTCAGCTGGTGCTCGCCCTGGACACCACCATGGTCACCCTGATCGAGGCACCGAGGGGTCTGGATCTTCCCGTGGCATCGGCTGCCCTGATCGATTCCGACGACGTCCGCCTCGGCCTCGCCGCGGGAACCGGTTCGGCGGACGTGTTCTTCCTGCTGGGGGTCGGAGACGACGAGGTCCTGTCCTGGTTGGTTCGGCAGGCAGCCCCGCGTGCCCCTTCGGCGATCTTCGTCAAGGAGCCGTCCGACGCCGTGATCGCCCGCGCGCTCGCCGCGGGCACCGCAGTGGTGGCCGTCGACCCCAGGGCGCGCTGGGAGCGGCTCTACCGACTGGTCGATCACGTCTTCGAACACCACGGTGACCGCGCCGACCCCCTCTACGACTCGAGCACCGACCTGTTCGGCCTGGCCCAGTCCATCGCCGATCGCACGCACGGGATGGTCAGCATCGAGGACGCGCAGTCCCACGTGCTGGCCTACTCCGCGTCGAACGACGAGGCAGACGAGTTGCGACGCTCGTCGATCCTGGGCCGGGCGGGGCCGCCCGAGCACCTGGCATGGATCGGACAGTGGGGCATCTTCGACGCCGTACGCGCAGGCGAGGTCGTCAGTGTCGAGGCCCGACCCGAACTGGATCTGCGTCCGCGGCGGGCGGTCGGCATCCACCGCCAGCACTCGGACTCACGCCGACCGCGGATGTTCGCGGGCACCATCTGGGTGCAGCAGGGCTCGCGGCCGTTGGCCGACGACACCGAAGACGTGCTGCGCGGGGCCGCCGTGCTCGCGGGGCGCATCTTGTCACGGCTGGCCGCGGCCCCGTCGACGCACGCAACGCGGGTGCAGGAACTCCTGGGATTGCGCGACGGCGGGGACGGCGGGGACGGTCATGTCGACCAGTTGGCGCGCGAACTCTGCATCGCGACCGACGGTCGGCCTGCCGTCATCGGATTCGACGGACCCGATGCCACGTCGTCGCGGCTCGCCGACGTCATAGCCCTGAGCGCCAGCGCGTTCCGACCCGACGCACAGGTCGCGGCCAACGGCTCCCGGGTTTACGTATTGCTCCCGGAAACCGGAAGGGCCTCGTCGATACCGTCGTGGATTCGTGGCACCGTCGGCACGCTACGCACCGAGTTGGGAATCGACCTCCGCGCCGTCATCGCCTGGCCGGGAACGGGGCTGGCGGGGGCGGCGGCGGCACGAGCCGAGGTCGACCGGGTTCTCGACAGCGCGGAACGCCATCCGGGGGCGATCGGTGCGGTGACATCGCTGGCCGAGGCGCGTACCACGGTGATACTCGACGAGATCGTCACGATGATGGCCTCGGACGACCGCCTGGCCGACCCGCGGGTCAGGGACCTTCGCGCGAACGAGCCCGTCCTCGCCGAGACGTTACGGGTCTATCTCGACAGTTTCGGCGACGTGTCGTCGGCGGCACGGTGGCTGCACGTGCACCCCAACACCGTCCGCTACAGGATCCGCCGCGTCGAGGATTGCCTGGGCACCTCGCTCGCCGATCCCGATGTGCGGCTTCTGCTTTCGTTGACGCTGCGCGCTACGGCGTAATTCTCGTCGTTCCACCCCGCGAGCAGACGCAAAGGGCCCTGAACCCTCGGTGTGTCGGGGCCCTTTGCGTCTGCTCGCCGAGAATGGCACCCGAGCATGGGGCGCTAGGACCCGAGCCGCGAGACCGCGGCGTCGATGCGCTCGTCGGTGGCGGTCAACGCGATCCGCACGTGATGGCTGCCACGGGGCCCGTAGAACTCGCCCGGTGCAACGAGGATTCCCCGGCGCGCGAGCCATGCGACGGTGTCCCGGCACGGTTCGCCGCGGGTGGCCCAGAGGTACAGCCCGGCCTCGGAGTGGTCGATGGTGAAGCCCGCATCGCGGACGGCGCGCAGCAGGGCGATGCGACGTCGGGCATAGCGCTCGCGTTGCACCACCTCGTGGGCGTCGTCGTCCAGGGCGGCCACCATCGCGGCCTGCACCGGTGTCGGGACCATCATTCCCGCGTGCTTGCGCACTCCAAGCAGCTCGGCGACCACGGCCGGGTCGCCCGCGACGAACCCCGCCCGATAGCCCGCCAGCGATGAGGTCTTCGACAGCGAGTGCACCGCGAGCAGACCCGTGGTGTCGCCGTCGCACACCGACGGGTGGAGCACCGAGACTCCTTCTGCGTCCCAACCCAGGCCCAGGTAGCACTCGTCGGAAGCGACCAGGGCGCCGCGCTCGCGGGCCCATCCGACGACCTTGCGCAGGTGGTCCACACCCAAGCACCGCGCCGGTGGGGTTGCTGGGCGAATTCAGGTAGACCAACGCGGGTTTCTGCGGTCCGAGCTGGGTGAGCGAATCCGCACGGATCACCTGCGCACCGGCGAGTCGCGCCCCGACGTCGTAGGTCGGATACGCGAGTTCGGGGACGACCACCACGTCGTCGCCGGACAAACCCATCAGCGTCGGCAGCCATGCGATGAGTTCCTTGGTGCCGATCACCGGCAGCACGGCGTCCTCGGACAGACCGGAGATGCCATGGCGTCGCTTCAGCGCCGCAATGGCGGACGCGCGCAACGCCGTGGTGCCCGCCGTGGTCGGATAGCCCGGTGCCGCGCTGGCGGCGTAGAGCGCATCACGGATCACCTGGGCGACCGGATCGACCGGCGTGCCGACCGACAGGTCCACGATGCCGTCGGGGTGGGCGCGCGCCTGCGCCGTCACGTCGGCGAGGGTGTCCCAGGGGAAGACGGGCAGTGATGCCGAAAGTGAGCGCGCCGTGTGTCAGTCCTCGCTCTGCGGCGGCAGGTCCTTCACGACCTGAGGATCGTTGTCGGTCTGGCCGACCTTCGACGCACCGCCAGGCGAACCGAGTTCGGTGAAGAAGTCGGCGTTGATCTGCGTGTAGCCGTTCCACTGGTCCGGGACGTCGTCCTCGTAGTAGATGGCCTCGACCGGACACACCGGCTCACAGGCACCACAGTCCACGCACTCGTCGGGGTGGATGTACAGCATGCGCGCGCCCTCGTAGATGCAATCGACGGGGCACTCCTCGATGCACGCCTTGTCCTTTAGGTCCACGCAAGGCTCGGCGATCGTGTACGTCACGAAGGTCTCCTCGACTCCTGATTGGGCTGTCAGCCGGTTTCGTCTAGTTGGGCTTGCTGAGAAGCCGTGGCAAGTATGCGTTGCCGATACCTGCACGACGGTCTCAGTGTGCCCTAACCTAGCGCGCCGCCCGGCGGGGGCGGCGCGTGGTTGCTGATACTAGACGTTGCACATACCAGCCGACTAGTGGCGACACCGCCGGCGAGGCACCCGCCGGCCAGCCGCGAGCGTGACGCCAGAGTCACGCCCGAGCCCGAACGTGACGCTGGCGTCACGTTCGGGCTCCGGGGCGTGATCGGCGGGGGCTCAGGCCTGCTTGAGCGCCTCGATCTCCAGGGTGATCGTGACCTTGTCGCCGACGACGGCGCCACCGGTCTCCAGCGGCATGTCGATGTCGATACCGAAGTCCTTGCGGTTCAGCACCACCGACGCTTCGAAACCGGCGACCGTACCGTGACCCATACCGGGGTTGACCCCGTTGAACTCCAGCTTCAGCTCGATCGGCTTGGTAACGCCCTTCAGGGTGAAATCACCAGCGAGGACGTAGTCGTCACCGTCGGCACGGACGGCGGTCGACACGAAGGTCGCGGTCGGATACTTCTCGGCGTCGAAGAAGTCGGCGGACTTCACGTGCGCGTCGCGCTGCTCGTTGCCGGTGTCGAGGGAGTCGACGGCGATCTCGGCGGTGACGGACGACGTGCCGTCGGCAGCGACGACGACCGCACCGCTGAAGTTCTGGAAGTTGCCGCGCACCTTGCTCACCATCAGATGTCGGACCGAGAAGGCGATCGACGAGTGCACCGGGTCGATGGCCCACGTGCCTGCGGTCAATTCGGTGGCTACCGCTGCGGTCATGTCTGTTCTCCTTGGCTACGGGCGCCGACCCTATCGGCACCTCACGCATGGAAACGGACCGCAGTCCACATCTATTCCGGAGCGTCGAACAACGGAGTCAGAGAGTCGGCGGCTCATACCCGGCCAGCCCAGACCGCCTCGGCACCGGAATGCCCGACGCGCACGACGGTGACGATAGAGGACACCCCCACCAGCAGAGCGACGACCGCCATGACCGCGAAGACCGCCTTTCTCGGTCCCTCCGACCGTCCGGCTCGCCAGTTCAAAACGACCAGGGCAACCGCGACCACGAGCAGTGCGATGGCGAAGTAGGGCATCCACTCACCCCGCTCGGCGTGCTCCTGCAGGATCGGGCTGGGTTGACCGCCCTCCTTCGCGTACAGCCACTCGCCCGCGTCGGCGGTCAGCGGGGTGAGCACCGCCGTCCCGACCGCCAGCGCCAGCACCAGCCAGACCAGCCGGCGTCTGGCGGCGGGCCACAAAGCACACAGGATCGTCAGCATGGCTGTCAGCGGCACCAGCACGACGACGCCGTGCAGGAGCAGGGCGTGGGCGGGTAACCCGAAGATGGTGGTCATGGCGCTCCTGGGCTGAGGTGGCGGTGGTCGATCCCGAAATACGCTCCGAGCCTGTCATCCCCCGCCCGCAACCGCGCAGCGAAGCCACCTCCACGGGCGTGTCGGGGCAGGTCCGTACGTTCGCGCAGATGCGGCGGGCGGTCAGGCGGCCAGCGGGGTGTAGGTGGTGGTGCGCTGACGCGCGGGACGACCGATGCCTTCGGCGATCGCGATGAGTTCCTCCGCCGACTTGGCCGAGCCGTTCTCCGAGCCGGCCATGCGCGAGATGGTTTCCTCCATCAACGTGCCACCGAGATCGTTGGCGCCGCCGTTCAGCATCACCCTCGTCCGATCCACCCCCAGCTTGACCCAACTGGTCTGGATGTGAGAGATCCTGCCGTGCAACATGATCCGCGCCAGCGCATGGACGGCACGGTTGTCCCGGTGTGTCGGTCCCGGCCGGGCACCACCTGCCAGGTAGAGCGGGCTGGACTGGTGCACGAACGGCAGCGGGACGAACTCGGTGAAGCCACCGGTACGGTCCTGAATGTCGCGCAACACGTTGAGGTGCCCGACCCAGTGTCGCGGCTGGTCCACGTGGCCGTACATCATCGTCGAACTCGACCGCAGCCCGACCTCGTGGGCGGTCGTGACGACCTCGGTCCACATCGACGACGGCAGCTTGCCCTTGGTCAGCACCCAGCGGACCTCGTCGTCGAGGATCTCGGCCGCAGTGCCCGGAATGGAGCCAAGGCCCGCCTCCCGCAGGCTGATCAGCCATTCCCGGATCGACATCCCGCTCTTGGTTACGCCATTGGAGATCTCCATCGGCGAGAACGCATGCACGTGCATCGACGGCACACGTGCCTTGACCGCACGCACCAGATCCGCGTAGCCGGTGACGGGTAGCTCCGGATCGATGCCGCCCTGCATGCAGACCTCGGTAGCCCCCGCGACGTGCGCCTCCCAGGCGCGATCGGCGACCTCGCCGGTCGACAGCGAATATGCATCCGCGTCGCCCTTGCGCTGCGCGAAGGCGCAGAACCGGCACCCGGTGTAGCAGATGTTGGTGAAGTTGATGTTCCGGTTCACCACGAACGTGACGTCCTCACCGACGGCGTCGCGGCGCAGCGAATCCGCAAGGGCCGTAACCGCATCCAGCGCCGGTCCGTCGGCGGTGGCCAGCGCCAGATACTCGTCGTCACTGCACCCGGCCGGGTCCCGCTCGGCCGACCGCAGCGCAGCGAGCACGTCGGTGTCGATGCGCTCAGGCGCCCGGGCAGCCAGTTCCTCGACCTTCTCGCGGATCGACTCCCAGTCACCGAACGCGCTACCGAGATCGCTACGCGTCTCGGTGCGGCGACCCTCGGTGTCGATCGCGGCGTGCAGGTCGGTGCGGCCCAGCGACTCGGTGGCCTCGTCGGGCTCCTGCCACGGCCTGCCCACCGGATTCACGTCGAGCGCGAGCCCGGTGTCCGGGTCGGCGAGCGCCGCGACGTGGCCCTGCACGCGCGGGTCGATCCACGCCGAACCGGCCCGTACGTAAGGAGGCTGGGCAGTCAGCCGTTGCACCAGGTCGTAGCCGGCTGCTGCGGTGACGGCGGCCAGTTCGTCGAGCGCAGGCCACGGGCGTTCGGGATTGACGTGGTCCGGGGTGAGTGGCGACACCCCGCCCCAGTCGTCCACGCCCGCTGCGATCAAGGCCAGACATTCGTCGTGCGACACCAGGTTGGGTGGTGCCTGGATCCGCATCTTGGGTCCCATGACCAGCCGGGTCACGGCGAGGGTCGCGATGAAGTCTTCGATGCCGGCGTCGGGAACCGCGGCCATCGCCGTGTGCTCCTTGGCCCGGAAGTTCTGCACGATGACTTCCTGGACGTGCCCGAACTCCTTGGCCGACCGGCGGATCGCGTGCACGGTCTCGGCGCGTTCGGTCAAGGTCTCGCCGATACCCACGAGCAGCCCGGTGGTGAACGGGATGGACAGCCTTCCGGCGTCATCCAACGTGCGCATCCGGACCGCTGGGTCCTTGTCGGGACTTCCGTAGTGCGCCAGCCCCTTGGTCTCGAACAGGCGTCGCGAGGTGGTCTCCAACATCATCCCCATGGATGGCGCGACGGGCTTGAGTCGCGACAGCTCCGACCAGCTCATGACACCCGGGTTCAGATGCGGCAGCAGCCCGGTCTCCTCGAGCACCCGGATGGCCATCGCCCGCACGTAGTCCAGCGTCGAGTCATAGCCGCGCTCGTCGAGCCACTGACGGGCCTCGTCCCAGCGCTCCTCCGGCCGGTCACCGAGTGTGAAAAGGGCTTCCTTGCAACCCAACTCGGCACCCTGGCGGGCGACGTCGAGAATCTCGTCGGGTTCCATGTACATGCCCTGACCGGCTGCGCGCAGCTTGCCGGGCACGGTGACGAACGTGCAGTAGTGGCAGGTGTCACGGCACAGGTGCGTGACGGGGATGAAGACCTTGCGGGAGTAGCTGACGGGCAACCTTCCGGTCGCGCCCACGCGTCCGGCCTCGGTGAGCCCGGCATCGCGCACCCGCGCCGCGCTGGCGCACAGGTCGGTCAGGTCCTCGCCGCGCGCAGTCAGCGCGATCGCGGCCTCGTCGACGTTGAGTGCCACACCGTCGCGGGCGCGCCGGAGCACACGCCGCATGGCGGCCCGGGTAGGTGCCGCGGACTTCGGTGGGACCACCGGGCTGGGCAGAGCAGTGCCGCGCTGCGGGTTCAGAGCCACTCCCCTGTAACCCCGGGCTCGTCGATAATCATCCGCGCGTCTCACCATCTGAAACCACTGCGCCTGGCATACGGGTCACAGTAGTCGCAGCGCGCCGACACGAGTGGGGGCCATCTCCCAACCGGCCACCTGACACCCGCGTATGTTGTTCGTGGGTCGGGTCGCACGTCGAAAGAGAGCCACGTATGCCCACGTCCGTCCGCTCCCAGCTCTGCGCGGGGGTCGCCATCGTCGCGACCGCCGCACTCGTGGCATCACCGGCCGTCGTCTCGGCGCCGCCGTCGGAGCGGCAGGTCACCGCAGATGTCGGCCTCGCCGCTTCGGTGAAGCCGCTGGTGCTGCAGCCCTTGACGCCGGATCAGGTGAATACGGCGCGCTCGGCCATTGCCCGCATCGACCCCCAGGCAGCGCTACCCGTAGCGGCCGCCGCGGCATCACCGGTCACGTTCAACGCCGCGTCGGACAGCATCAACTCCGCATACGAGTTCATCCAGTACTGGGTGGAATACGGCATCGAGCTGGCGAACTACGCCCTTCAGTTCATCCCGGGCGGATTTCTCATCAGCGACCAGATCGACATCTTCTATTACAACCTGATCCAGCCGATCAACGAAAGCATCGTCTACGGACTGATCGACCCCGTGGTCAACGATCCCCTGAACCTCGCGGTATGGGTCGACGGTCTGACCTACGTCGGTCAGACCGCGGTCAACGCGGCGATCAACACCGGAATCGCCGAGTTCAACTACTTCATCGGTTGGCTCATCCCGCCGCTGCCGCCCCTGCCGCTGCCGCCGTTCCCGTTCGCCGCCGTCGACACCGTCGCCCCGGCCCTGAAGGTCGCGGGCGTCTCGCTGCCGGCGGCCGACCTCGCGGACTCCGCCACGAAGGCGATGAGTACAACCGACCCGACCGAGCCCGCGGCGACAGAGGATGAGTCGGTAGCGCTCGTCACGGACGAAACTGCCCAGGAGGGCACCGAGGCGCCGGCCGACGTCGAGTCGACCGAACCCACGGCCGAGCCGGAACAGGAGCAGGCACCGGAGCAGTTGGAGACCACCTCGAACCTCGCCGAGGTGGATTCGGTCACGCAGGACGAGGGCCAGAACGAGGACCAGGGCGAGACGGCGACCGCATCGACGACGACATCGGGCGGTGTGCAGGCGCAGGGAGAGGTGCGCGGCGGCGTGACCAAGCCGGCCGACACCACGAATACCACCGCCGCGAGGTCGTCCTCGAACTCCGCCTCCAGCAGCTCGAGCGACAACGGATCTGTCTCGGCGTCGAAAGCGACCTCCAAGAACGGCAAGGCGAAGAAGGGCGGCGCAGGCGAAGGCTAGGCGGCCTGCATGCGCCGCCACACCAGCACCAGTGGCGGCGCGGCGCCCAGCGCCACCAGCACCAGCGGTCCCGCCTGCATGATTCCGGCACCGCCGAACACCACGTCGTCCCCCGGTCCGCCGAGCGTCAAGCCGATCACCGTGGCCAGCCACGCCCACAGCGGCAACGCTGCCATGCCCAGCGACGACGTCCACTGCAGACCGGCCCAGACCAATGCCAGATTCACGATTCCACTGATGGCCGCGCTGACCGGGAATGGCATCGAACCTAGATAGAGCGGCAGGAAGAGCGCGGCGGCTACGGCAGACAGCACGCCGTCGAGGGTGAGCAGCGAAAGGATGACGGGCCGCTGCCAGCCCGGGGCGTCCTCGATCAGTTCGGGAGGTCCGCGATCAGGACGGTTGGCAGTCGGGGAACGCGACGAGCGACCCCCAGCCTCACCGGAAGTGGTCGAAGATCCGGGTCCATCGCCATCCCCTCCAGCTCGCGTCGATTGCCGAGGAGCCTACCTCGCAGCCATCCGCCTAACCGAGATCGAGTCCGGCCAGCAAATCGGTCTCCCACCCACTGGCGTCGCGTTCACCGGCCTCTCCCGCGACCAGGACGTAATGCTCGGTGGCCGCGATCGGCAGCGCGATGCCGTTGGACAGGGCGCAGGCGTGCCCGCTGTCCGTCACGCTGACCTGGGTGGCGTGAGCACGCATGGCAGCGACCTTGGTGGCCCGACTGGCAGGCGCGTGGATCATGGCGTCGATGCGTTCGTCGTCGTAGGCGAACGCGAACTCCGAGGCGGGCGGCAGAAACCACCCGGCCGGAAGGTCGGTGCCCGCTAGCGCGTGCAGCCCGGCGACGAGCGCGCTGCGCGCCATGACGGTCCAGTAGAACTTCGGCACGTCCCAGCCAGTCCCGGGCAGTTCGGACCCGCCGGCCCGCGCGACGGCCGCCGTCGTCACCTCGTGCGCGCGGATGTGGTCCGGGTGTCCGTATCCCCCGTTCGGGTCGTAGGTGACGACGACGTGCGGCCGCAGCGACCGGATGACCTCGACGAGCGACGCGACGGCCGCCTCGAAGTCGGCATCGACGAACCGCGTTCGCCGTCCGGGAGGCGTACCCGCCATACCCGAGTCCCGCCAGCGCCCCGCACCGCCCAGGAACGTGGGCGCGCCGGCGCCCAATTCCGCCAGCGCCGCTGTCAATTCGCCGATGCGATAGCCGCCGAGTTGGTCGGCACGGTCGGCGGCCAGGTGCGCCCAGCGTTCACCGATGACCTCCCCCTCCTCCCCCAGCGTGCACGTGACGACGCGCACCTGCGCCCCTTGCGACGCGTAGTGCGCGATGGTCGCCCCCGTGGTCAGTGTTTCGTCGTCGGGGTGGGCGTGGACGAAGAGCAGCCGTGGAACTTCCATAGCCACAAGATAGATTCATCGAGTGGCGCGGCGCACCGTTGAGTACGCATGCGCGGTGCTCATCATCGGACTGCTCGCCGGAGTCGCCGGTGCCGCAACCACCCTGCTGCTGCACGCGGTGGAGCACCTGACCTACAACTACTCGTTCGGGACGCTTCTCACCGGGGTCGGCGGCAGCAGCCCGGTTCGCCGCGCGATCGGGCCGATGATCGGGGGCGCCCTGGCGGCAGTGGGGTGGTGGGCCCTGCGGCGCGGCGGTGACGTCCCCAACCTGTCGACCGTCATCACCGAACATCGGCCGATTCCGCGGCTGCGTATGTCGCTCGATGCCGGGCTACAGGTATTGCTGGTCGGGTCGGGGGCGTCGCTCGGCCGCGAGGGGGCACCCCGCCAGCTTGCGGCGGCGTTCGGCGATCTGGGGACGACGCGACTGTCGCTCACCCCCCGCGACCGCGAGATCCTGTTGGCGTGCGCCGCGGGTGCCGGCCTGGGCGCCGTCTACAGTGTCCCGCTGGGTGGTGCGCTGTTCGCGACGCGAATCCTGTTGGGCACCTGGCACCCTCGCGCACTGGGCACCGCCTTGATCACGTCGAGCCTCGCCGTCGCCGTGGCCTCTCCGGTGACCCACTACGAGCGCTCGCTGATCTGGCCGAACTCCCATCTCTCCTATTTGTTCGTGTTCCTCGCACTCGCCATCGCCCCGTTGGCGGCCGCAGTGGGCCTGGCCTTCGCCAAGCTGATCTCGGCGGCCCGCCCGGTTCCGGAGGTCAGTTCGTGGAAGCTGATCCCGGCAATCGCGGCGGCAGGCCTCGCAATCGGCATCTGCTCCATCTGGTGGCCCGAACTACCGGGAAACGGCCGCAGCATCCTGACGGTCAGCGTGAACGCGAGCCTGACGCTGGTCGGGGCGGCGGTCATCCTCGTCCTCAAGCCGCTGCTGACCGCCCTGTTCCTGCGCGCCGGCGCGGTCGGTGGCCTGATCACCCCTGCGCTGGCGACGGGTGCTGCCGCGGGCTCGCTCGTCGCACTTGGCGTCAACCACATGGCGGGGACCGACATCGAGGTGGCGGCACTGTCCCTGACCTGTGCGGCGGGCGTCCTGGCGATCACGCAGCGCGCGCCGGCATGGGCGGCGCTGTTCGTGTGGGAACTCGCCCGACCCCCATTCTGGCTGCTGGCGGTTTTCGCGGTGACGGCCTACACCGCTCACTGGATACGGCTCGCGCGTGAGCGACACCAGGCGGCGGACATGGGTTTGCCGTGACCCCCCGGGTCGACGTCGGCTGACGGTCGCACCTGCCCGGACTACGGCCGGATCTTGGTCCATCGGCCCGCGTCGCCGACGATGCCGACGGGCACGGCTCCCGACAGGCTGACGTTGAGCACCGTCGGGCCCGCAGCCACGATCGTGGTGTCCTGCAGGATCGGAAGAACCGTCGACATGTTCCACAACTTCGGTTCGACGGCGGCGAGGACATCGGAGATGTTCTCGGTGCCCTCGAGGGCAGCCTCGATCCTCGGCTGGATGCTGCGGTCACAGATTCCGGTCAGGTTGCTGGGTGCCTGGACGAGTTGGTCGGTGTTCGGGTCGGGAGGGGTGCTGGTCACCGTCGTCGGAGTGGGACTGGTGACGGTTGTCGGCTGCGGCGCACTCGAGGACGCCTTCGTCGACGAGGGCGTAGAGGTGGTCGTCGAGGTGGTGCCCGCCGGCTGAGCGGTCTGGCCCGTTGGTGCCGTGGTGACCGCCGTTGCCTCCAGTGCCGGGCATCCGTAACGCGACGCCAACGCGGTGGCCAGATCGCCGCCGGCCTGATGCCAGCCGACGATCGCGTCGACGCGGTTCTCCGTCAGCGCGTCGCCGTAGAGCACCGGCGGGTCCAGGGCGACCACCGAAGCGGCGATTCCAACGCTGCGCAGTTGGTCGGCCGCGGTGTTGGCGACGGCTGCCGACGTCGGGTCGTTCGCGGCGACGCCCAGTGCGAGGGTCAGCGGTCGGCCGTCCTTCGTGATGCGTCCGACGTCGTCGCCGGGCAACGGATTCCCCGGCGTCGTCGGGGGCGTCGACGTGCCCACGAGTTCGACCTGGTAACCCGACTCGGCGAGCAGGCCCAGCGCGGCCTCCTTGGACAGCGCAGGCGGGGCGGTCGGCACGTAGCCGGGGTCAGACGGCGTACGCACCTGCGCCTGGGCCAGGGTCACGGTGTTGTCGCTCCCGGCGCCGACCGCGGCCAGCAGGTCCACGTCGAGTAAGCCCAGAATCGCCTTGCGAACCTGCGCATCGGCCAGCATGGGCCGCTGGGCGCGCAAGGTCAGTTGCAACACCCTCGGCGAGACGATGCGGGAGGTCCGCACGTCGGGGATCGCACTCAACTGAGCGAACGCCGCCTGACCGCCATGCACCTGAGCCACCTGCGTGTCACCGTTCCGGATCGAATCGGCCAGCGCCGCAGGCGATCCCCCGCGACGGAACAGGATGAGGTCGGGCTTGGCGGGCTCCCCCCAATAGCGGTCGTTTCGCGCCAACAGGATCTCGTCGCGCTGGGGGTCGATGCTCTCGACGCGGAACTGCCCGCCGGTCACGGGCAACGCCCGAACCAGACCGGCCTCGAATCCGCCGGGCACGTCCTTGACGATGTGCGCAGGCAGCAGGTCGTTGAAGAGTTCGCGCCACGCCGGGTAGGGCTGCGAGAACGTCACGACCGCGGTCTTGCCGCCGTCCACCGATTCGACGCCGGTGATCAGGTCGTAGCCGGCCGGGTCGACGACACCCGGTTCGCTCACCATCTGGCGCCACAGGTACCAGTAGTCGTCGGCCCCGATCGGCGCGTTGTCGGTCCATTGCGCCTCGGGCCGGATCATGTACGTCACGGTGAACGGGTCCTCGCTGGTCACCTCGGCTGACACCAGCAGCGTGGGATCGAGTTCCCACCGTGAGCCGCTCGGTGTCGTCGAGTCGGGGATCGGCCGGAACGAACTCGGCAGCACCAGCGACGAGATCGCGGCGTTGACCGGTGACTGGTCGGACATCAGGTGTGGATTGAACCCGGGACCGATGGCGTCGATCGCCATGATGATCTGGGTGGCCTTCATCGGCGGCGGCGGAGTGTTCTCCGTGGTGTCGGTGCTCTGCGGCGCGGGCGGCGGGCTGACTGTGCACGCGCCGAGCAGAGCCCCGCTGAGCAACACACTCGACACGACCGCGACGACGGCGTAGACGCGTCGTCCTGTCGTGGGCACGCTGTTCAGATTAACTCCGCGCTAACCGCGGGCCTTGGCACGTGACTTGGCACGGGCCCGCAGGGTGGCTGCGAGTTCGACCTTGCGGACGCGCACCATCTCGGGGGTCACCTCCACGCACTCGTCGCCTGCGCAGAACTCCATGGCCTGCTCGAGGTCCAGCTCCAGCGGCCTGGCCAGCGTCTCCATCACGTCCGCGGTCGAGGAGCGCATGTTCGTCAGCTTCTTCTCGCGTGTGACGTTGACGTCGAGGTCCTCGGCCCGCGGGTTGATGCCGACGACCTGGCCCTCATAGGTGTCATCGCCCGGCTCGACGAAGAACTGGCCGCGGTCGGACAGCTGGATCATCGCAAACGGCGTGACCGAACCGGTCCGGTCAGACACCAGCGACCCGGTGTGCCTGGCACGGATCTCGCCCGCCCACGGCCGGTAGCCGTCGAACACGGCATTGGCGATACCGGTGCCCCGGGTCAGCGTCAGGAAGTCGGTACGGAATCCGATCAACCCGCGGCTGGGCACGATGAAGTCCATCCGGACCCAGCCCGCCGCATGGTTGGCCATCTCCTCCATGCGGCCCTTGCGCCCGGCCATCAGCTGCGTGATCGCGCCGACGAACTCCTCCGGACAGTCGATGGTCATCGCCTCGAACGGCTCGTGCAGCTTGCCGTCGATCGTGCGGGTCACCACCTGCGGCTTGCCGACGGTCAGTTCGAAGCCCTCCCGGCGCATCTGCTCGACGAGCACGGCGAGCGCCAGCTCGCCGCGGCCCTGTACCTCCCAGGCGTCCGGACGATCGATGTCGACGACCTTGATCGAGACGTTGCCGACCAGCTCGCTGTCCAACCGGCTCTTGACCATCCGCGCGGTCAGCTTGTGGCCGGACACCTTGCCCGCCAGCGGCGAGGTATTGGTGCCGATGGTGACCGAGATGGCGGGCTCGTCAACGGTGATCCGCGGCAGCGCGTGCGCGTGGTCGACGTCGGCGAGGGTGTCGCCGATCATGATCTCGGGCATTCCCGCGACGGCCACGATGTCGCCCGCAACGGCCTCGTCGGTGCTGGTCCGCTCGACACCCTCGGTGGCCAGCAGCTCGGTGATCTTGGCGTTGGTGATGACCGGATGGCCGTCCACCTCACGCATCCAGGCCACCTGCTGACCCTTTTTGATGCGGCCCTTGTAGATGCGGATGAGCGCCAGCCGACCGAGGAAGGCCGAGGCGTCCAGGTTGGTGACCAGCGCCTGCAGCGGTGCCTCGGGGTCGCCCTGCGGCGGCGGGATGTGCTCGAGCAGCACGTCGAACAGCACGTCGAGATTTGCCCCGTCAGGGTTCTCGCCATTGGCCGGCTCGGTCGTGCTGGCAATGCCTGCCCGACCGGAGGCGTACAGCGTCGGCAGCCCGAGCGCGTCCTCGGCAGCCTTCTGGGCCTCGTCATCGAGGTCGGACGCGACGTCGAGCAGAAGATCGTGGCTCTCGGAGACCACCTCGGCGATTCGAGCATCCGGGCGGTCGGTCTTGTTGACACACAGGATCACCGGCAGGTGTGCGGACAGCGCCTTGCGCAGCACGAAACGCGTCTGGGGCAGCGGCCCCTCCGAGGCATCGACCAGGAGCAGCACGCCGTCCACCATCGACAGCCCGCGTTCCACCTCCCCGCCGAAGTCGGCGTGACCGGGCGTGTCGATGACGTTGATGACCGTCATCTCGCCATCCGGGTGGTGCCGGTGCACCGCCGTGTTCTTGGCGAGGATGGTGATGCCCTTTTCCTTCTCCAGGTCTCCGGAGTCCATGAGGCGCTCGATCGCATCATCGCCGCGGTGGGTCAGGGCCCCGGACTGCCGGAGCATCGCGTCGACCAGAGTCGTCTTGCCGTGGTCGACGTGCGCGACGATGGCTACGTTTCGGAACTGCACGTCGGAGATTGTCTCAGCGCAGGTGGGCATTCGCGAAAACGGTGGAAGAACGCCGTAGCCGCACCTGACGTCCGGCAACCTCACCACGTGGCGTCGGAGACGAGGTGTTGCCGTGTCCGGCCGCGGCGGGATCGTCGATCGGGGCTGCTTCGCGAGCCGGTCGAGACTCGACGGTCCGGCATCCGGGGCAGCGACCCTCGGGAGGTGTCTAGGCGCCAGAGAAAGGCTCGATCACCTGCTTCGACACCGCCCGAGCCGCCGTCGACCGGAGTATCCTGGCAAGGGTCCGTTGGATGATTGGGAGGTGTCGATCATGGCGGTCTACGAAGTACTCACCGTGGCGCTCATCATGGTTCTGGCGCTGGCGACCACGGCAGCGATCTACCTGGGATTGCTGAATTGGGTGGGCGGCGCCTACGTCGTGAGGTGTGCGGCATGTCACCACCTCACGGTCGGGTCGGCCAATCAACCGCAGAACTCCTGCCCGCACTGTCGACATCCGGTGCTCATGCATCCGGTGTACGCGGCCAGACACCCGGACACCCGGTCAACACCGCGCGTGGTCGGCGACCGGCTGCGGTACTGAGGGCGTCAGTCGGCCAGGAGAAGGCCGGCCAGTTCGCCCAGCCATGCGCGATCCGCCGGCACCCACGGCAGGCCGTCCAGTTCGTCGGCAGTGACCCATCGCAGCGCCAGGTGGTCGTGCGCGTGGGGTGAGCCGTCGGTGCTGACCATGTAGAGCCGCAGGATCATCACGTCGGACAGCGCGACGTCGTCCCCGATCTTCCCACCGACGCGCACCTCGACACCGAGTTCCTCGCGCAGTTCCCGGACCAGCGCCCGGTCGTCGGACTCCCCCGGCGCGACCTTGCCGCCGGGCAGTTCCCAGAGCCCGGCCAGCTCGGGCGGGCGTTCCCGTTGGGCCACCAGCAACGTGTGGTCGGCGATCAGCGCACCGGCGACGACGATCTGGATCTGCTGTTTCGACGCGTTCCCGTCCGAACCGGCCGGGTCGGGCGTCTCGGTTCGTCGTTTCCTGGTTTAACACTGCGAGCGACGGTATACCCGGAAGGTATGGCTGTGTTATCGGACGAACAAGTAGACGCTGCAGTGAAAGACCTCGAGGGCTGGGAACGCGCGGACGGCGCACTTCGCCGCTCGCTGGAGTTCGGGGCGTTCCTGGACGGAATCGACGCGGTACGCCGAGTGGGTGAACACGCCGACGCCGAGGACCACCATCCCGACATCGACATTCGCTGGCGGACCGTCACCTTCGCGCTCGTCACGCATTCCGAGGGCGGCATCACCGACAAGGACGTGGCGATGGCGGCCGACATCAACCGGATCGTCGGCCGCTGACGGCGATCCATCCCAGCGTCGCCAGCGTCGCCACGACGTAGACCAGGCCGGCCCACGCGAGGTACCAGGGTCTGCCGATCTCCCAGATCGTCGGCTGCGCGAAGCTGAGCAACCACGGCACGCCGACCAGCGTCAAGACCAGCCAGCCCCAGCCGAACCAGCGCGCGCCGGGTGCGTCCCGCAGCGCGCCATGGAGGAGCCAGATCATCAGCGGGAGCAGCCACACCCAGTGGTGCGTCCACGAGATCGGCGACAGCAGTAGTCCGAACAGTTGCACCACGACGATGGCGCCGAGGCGGTCTGCGGCACCGCCCACCGCACGCCACGCCAGGACCGCGAGCACGGCCGTCACGGCGAGCGCGACGAGCACGATGGGGCCGTAGCCCGCGTCGTGGCCCAGGATGCGCGAGATTCCGCCACGCCACGACTGGTTGAACGACGTGCCGATGGGCCCGATGCGGTCGGCGTCGCCCAGCAGGTCGGTGAAGTAGAAGCGGGCCTGGTCGCCGACCACCAGCAGGGAGATGCCGACGGTCGCGAAGAACACGACGGCTGAGAAGACGGCGGCACCCCAGCGTCGGACACCGAGGAGGTAGAGCCCTGACACCGCGGGGGTGAGCTTGATCCCCGCGGCGAGGCCGATCAGCAACCCCGACAGCCACCACCGGCTGGTGACGACCGCAACGAGGACGGCCAGCACGAGAACGACGTTGACCTGGCCGTAGTCGAAGGTGCTGCGCAGGGGCTCGGTCCAGATGCCGATCGCCGTCCACAGCATGGCCACGCGGTGCTCGGCCCGCCCGGCCAGTCGCAGACTCAGCCACACCACGCCGTACAGCGCGGCGACGATGCCGAGCTGCCAGGCGAATGCCAGGACACCGAACGGGACCAGGTGCAGCGGCTCGAACACCACGGCGGCGAACGGCGGATAGGTGAACGGCAGTGGGAAGTCGGGAGTCTGATCGGCGTAAACGAAGTCGTAGAGGGGGCTTCCGCCGGCGATGGTTGCGGCACCGCCGACGTAGACGTGCAGGTCGACGAAGTTGGCGCCATTGGGCACCAGGTACGTCCAGCCCAGCCGGGCCGCGATGCTCACGGCGAGCAGCCACGGCGCCATCACCATCAGGCGAGTCGATGCCGGCGTCGCCGCGCGTGTGTCCGGTTCGTCGTTTATCCGCCCGACTCTAGCGATCGGTCACCGTATGCCGTCGTGTGAATAACGGTTTCGTAAATGACACACATGTCACTTGAGTAACTCCAGTAACACCGTAGCTTCGGTTGATGACGTGCCGTCGACCGATTGGACCAGCCATGCACCTCGCCAGAAAAATGTTCGCTACCAGCATGATCGCCGCAGCAGGTGCGGTCGCCGGAGCGCTGGCGCTCAGTGCGCCCGCGGCGGCCGATCCGGCGCCGATGCCGCTACCCCCGATGCCGAACCTGCCCGTCCTACAGCAGTTCCTCAACCCGGCCACCGCGCCGCAGCTGCTACAGGGGCTCGCCTCGGCGTTCCAGGGGACTGCCGCGCCCACAGCCGCCGCCGTAGCGCCGGCCCCGACCGCCAGCGCCGAACTCACGTTGCCGCAACCCGGCGCGCTGACCGGTCCGCTTGCCATCAACGACTTGGCCGGCGCACTTCCAGCCGCGGCCCCGGCTGACCCCCTGGTGCCGACGGCCGAGGTCAACATTCCGCAGATGCCGGGTGCGGCCCCGCTGCCTCAGCAGATGACATTCCCGGGGAACCTGGCGTCGTTGCTTCCCCCGGGGACCCCGCTGGCCGGCCTGCTACCCACATCGCCCGCACCGGCGGCGACGGCCCCCGGCATCCCAGCGGCAGCCACACCGGGATTGGAAGGCCTTGCCCCACTGGTCTTCCCAACCTCGGCACTGCCCTGATCCAGCAGTAGTCACACGGAACCGCAACTACCGGGAGAGTCATGACATCGATGAGGACGCTGCTGGTCGCACTCGGCGCAGCGGCCACTCTGACGCTGGGCGGCCAGACCGTCGCCCACGCAGAGCCTGCGCCGCCGCTTCCGGTGCCGATCAGCGGCCTGCAGGCACCTGGCCTGCCGGCCGTGCAGAGCCTGGCACCGGCCATCCAGCAGGCGGCCGCCGATCCGAGCAACGCCGCATCGATGCTGATGGCCGCCGCGGCGGTATTCGCAGGCGACGCGGCTGCCCCGGCCGACTCGCGGAACGTCGCCGCGGCGGTGAACCAGTTCGTCGCCGACCCGCAGGTCGCCCACATTCCCGCGGCGGGGGCCATCCCCGGGACGGAGGCGCACCTGCCGGCGGGCGTCAACCCCGCCCGCGTAGTGGGCCCCCTGCCCCCGGCGCGGTGCCACAGGTGGAGCAGGCACCAGTCGTCGCGGCACCGCAGGCAGCACCTGCCCCGGCACCGGATGCCCTACCTGCACCAGCACCCGATGCGGCGCCCGCCGCTCCGCTGGCAAGCCCGGCGCCCGGCGGTGCCCCCGCTGCGGTGCCGGCACCCGGTCCGGCGCCTGACTTCGGACCGGACGCGCCCGTCACGCAGGACTTCATGTACCCGTCGATCAGCAGCGGGTGCCTGAAGGACGGCGGAAACGTTCTGGCGACGGCGATCTCGGTAGCCGGACCAGCGACGATCCCCGCGCCAGGACCTGGCGCGGGGCAGACGGCCTACGTGTTCACCGCGATCGGCACGCCGGGTCCCGCTGCCGTGCAGAAGCTCCCGCTCAACGTCACCTGGGTCAACCTCACCACCGGTAAGTCAGGCAGCGCGACGTTGAAACCGCAGGCCGACATCAACCCGGAGGGGCCGACGACGCTCACGGCGATCGCCGACACCGGATCGGGCAGCATCATGTCGACGATCTTTGGTCAGGTGAGCACTACCGAAATGCAGTGCCAGTTCATGCCGACCATCGGCTCGACGGTGGTTCCCTGACCACCGTCCCAACCCGCGAGCGTGCGCGTCCAAACCTGACACGCCGGACCCTGACCGGCGGGACGCGCACGCTCGCGGCACGGTCAGTACGCCATGAACAGGATCATCTCGCGGTCGTACTCGCGACCCGGGTGTGACTCCGCGAGGTGCGCCTGCGCCTTCTCGACCAGATCGTCCTCGTCGGCGCCGCTGATCGCCTCACCGCACGGACAGTTCAGATGTGTCTTCGCCATTCCCTCACCATTCCACGAGCGCGCATCAGGATGATGGAGCGCATGGACCTGTACGAGACGATGCGCACCACCGGAGCCGTTCGCCAGTTCACCGGCGACCCTCTACCCGACGAGATCCTCGAGCGCATCCTCGACAACGCGCGCTTCGCCCCGAGTGGCGGCAACCGGCAGGGCGTCCGCGTGATCGCCGTGCGCGACGTCGGCACACGCGAGGCGCTGGCCGAGCTGTCCGCGCCCGGTGCGCAACGCTACGTCGCCCAGATCGCCAACGGCGAAGCGCCGTGGAACCCATTGCGCCCGTGCGGAATCTCCGCCGAGACCATCGCGGCCACCAAGACTCCGCGCGGCGTGGCCACCACCCTTCTCGGGGCCGAGGTGGTGCTGGTGGTCTGCCTCGACCTCGGCGTGGCCGCGGCGTTCGACCAAGACCTCGATCGCATCGGTGTGATCAGCGGGGCGTCCATATACCCCTTCGCCTGGAACGTCCTGCTTGCTGCCCGCAACGAAGGGTTCGGCGGCGTCCTCACCACGATGGTGGTCGCCAGGGAACCCGCGGTGAAGGACCTGCTGAACATCCCATCCGACTACGCCGTCGCCGCCTTGATCCCCCTGGGGAAACCGGTCCACCAGGTCAGCAAGCTGCGTCGCAAGCCAGTCGCGGAGTTCGCCACCCGGGAACGCTTCGACGGCGCTCCGCTGTAACCTCCCCAACCCCGTCGAGTGTGCTGACAGATCGAGGAATCGGCCCGGATCGCGATCTGTCAGCACACACGATTGGGCATCAGGCCTTCGCCTTGGCCGCCGCCTTCATCTGCTTCTTGTACGAACGCACCTTGTCCAGCGACCCGGCGTCGACGACGTCGGCCACCGACATGTGGGTGTCCGCCTTGCCGTAGTCGCCCGCGGCCTCGCGCCAACCCTGCGGGGTCACCCCGTACTGCTTACCCAGCAGCGCCACGAAGATCTTCGCCTTCTGCTCTCCGAATCCGGGCAGCGCCTTGAGCCTGCGCAGCACCTCGGGGCCGTCGGGATCGCCCGCCGACCACACCGCGGCGGCGTTGCCTTCGTAGTCATCCACGATGATCTGCGCGAGAGCGTGGACGCGCTTGCCCATCGATCCTGGAAACCGATGCACGGCAGGACGTTCCGAACACAGCGCGATGAATGCCTCCTGGTCGCAGTCGGCGATCGCACGGGCGTCGAAGCCACCCATGCGGTCCGCGATCTTCTTCGGGCCGGCGAACGCTACCTCCATGGGGATCTGCTGGTCCAACAGCATGCCTACCAGTAGCGCAAAGGGATTCGATTCGAGCAGCGCGTCGGCCGCCTGATCCTGAACGAGTTGGAGCCTGGCCATTCGCGCAGTCTAGTGCGACATCCGTGCGTGTGACCTGGCGCACGTCGCTGCTCTCGGGCAGCCCAGCCCACGACGCGCCCGTATGAGGTACGCCGGCGCAGAACCGCCCGCGGGAAGCGGAGGCGCCGAATGGACGTTGTGATGACACGTGCTCGACACTGCAGAGGTGACACAGGAGAAACGGTCCAGCCGACATGCGCTGGCACTTCTGGCGTACGCGTTCGCCGCCGTGATGATGGGCACCACCCTGCCCACCCCGATCTACGCGCTGTACGGCGATCAGATGCACTTCGCGGTCCTGACCACGACGGTCATCTTCGCCACCTATGCGGTGGGCGTCCTGGGCGCACTGCTGCTCTTCGGGCGGTGGTCGGATGCAGTCGGCCGACGTCCACTGCTGCTGGCCGGCATCGGGTTCGCGCTGGCGAGCGCGGCCGTCTTCCTGGTTGCCGACGATGTCGGCCTGCTGCTGGTCGGTAGGCTGCTATCCGGCCTCTCGGCGGGCATCGTCACGGGTACCGCGACCGCAGCAGTCGTCGAGGCAGCACCGCCGGAGCGGCGCGAACACGCCGCAGCGGTGGCCACCATCGCGAACATCGGCGGGCTCAGCCTGGGACCTCTCGTCGCGGGCGCCTTCGTCCAGTACGTGCCCCATCCGCTGCAGTGGCCGTATGTCGTGCACATCGCGCTGATGGCGCTGGCGGCGGTCGCGGTGCTGATCATCCCCGAGACGTCATCACGCTCCGGCCGCATCACCGTCCAAGGCCTGTCGGTGCCCGTGGTGGTGCGACCGGTATTCATCACCGCGGCCACCGCCGCTTTCGCCGGCTTCGCGGTGACCGGGCTGTTCATGGCCGTCGCACCGTCCTTCGTCTCGCAGGTGATCGGAATCGACGATCACTTCGTCGCAGGTGCGGTGGCGAGTTCGATCTTCGTCACCTCGGCGATCGTCCAGGTGTTGGCCCGACGAATGAAGGCCCAGCGCGCCGTCGCCATCGGCTGCGCGATCCTCGTCGTCGGCATGGCGATCCTGGCGGCGGGACTTCGGTTCTCGTCGCTTGCCATCCTCGTCGTGGCCGGGGTGGTCGCAGGCGTCGGGCAGGGCATCAGCTTCAGCCGTGGCCTGGCGGCCGTGACCCAAGGCACGCCTGCGGCGCAGCGGGCGGAGGTGAGTTCGACGTACTTCGTGGTGGCCTATGTCGCGCTGTCACTGCCCGTCGTCGGTGCCGGACTCACCGCCCAGCACTGGGGATTGCAAACCGCAGGAATCATTTTCGCGAGCGCGGTAGCGGTGCTGTCGGCGATGTGCCTTGTCGCGATCCTGTGGCAGGAGGCCGGCCGCAACCGTCGATCCGCCGCCGAGCACGTCACGATCTGAGTGGTTTTACCTAGGCCAACGACCATGGCAGCCGCCTAGATTCGAGGCATGCCAACGACGTTCCCCACCGCAGCCGACATCGAGGCCGACACCCCCGTTGATCGGGACCGGGCCATCGACGTGATCCGGATCGTCGCCCTGGTCGGCGTCGTCGCGGGCCATACCGTCATGGCGACCAGCGTCATCACCGACGACGTCTTCATCTGGGGCAACCTGCTCAGTACGTCGGTTGTCTTCCAGGCCTTGACGTGGGCGTTTCAGATCATGCCGCTGTTCTTCTTCGCGGGTGTCGCCGCCTCGATCGGCAGCTACCGCCCCGCTGACGGATGGGGCGGTTGGTTGCTGCGGCGATGCACCCGGTTGTACCGTCCGGTGTTCTACTACCTGGCGTTCTGGGCGGTGGCGCTCATCGTCCTGCGTCAGGTGCTGCCCGTACACGTCTACGAGCCCATCGCGGGGATCAGCGTTCAGCTGCTCTGGTTCCTCGGCGCCTATGTGCTGGTCCTCGCGGCCGTCCCTGTGCTGGCACGCATCACCACCGTGGGAGAACTGGCCGTCGGCGTGGTCACCGTGTACGCCGTGGTCGCTGCTGTCGACCGCATCCGGATCGCCCACCCCGACTGGTCGCTGCTGGGTTACGTCAACCTGATCGCCTGGCTGATCCCGGGGATGTTCGGCCTGGCGTACCGTCGCCGCCTGCTCACGTCGGGAACCGCCCTGGTGGTCAGCGCTGCGATGCTGACGATCAACATCGGGCTGCTCTGGGCCGGACCCTACGAGCTGAGCCTGGTGGGCATCGAAACTCAGCAGCTGAAGAACATGACTCCGCCGTCACTCCTGATGGCCGGTCACGCGATCATGTTGTGTGCATTGGCGATCGCCGCAGCTCCTGCGATCACGCGATGGGCCCGACGGCCGGGGGTGTGGCGCCTGGCGGTCATCGGCAACACCGGCGCCATGACGTTGTACCTGTGGCACATGCCTGCGCTTCTGGGAATGCACCTGACGTTCGACCACCTCGGCCTGCCGCGCCATCCGGGCGAGCCGCACTTCCTGATCCTCGGCATCGTCCAGACGGCCGTCATGACGGTGCTGGCATGCGCCGCGTTCGCGATACTGCGACCGCTGGAGAACAATCCCCTGCCGCTCTGGGACGGTGGCCACGTCGAGCGGCCGGGAATGCGGAGCGCCGCCGTCGGCGCCACGCTCTGCCTCGCAGGCGCGACAACGCTCGCATCAGTCGGGTGGGGACTGAAGGATCAAGGGCTGTACTGCATTTCGGCGATGCTCGCGGCATTGATCGCCGCACGTTGGATGGCGAGGGAGCGGCAGGAGAGCTGAGCGCTAACCGCTCTTGCGACGGAACTCCCGACGGTTCTCCACCGGGCCGTGCGAGCGGTTCTGTTTGCGGCCACTGTCCTTGTGGTCCGCTCCGCCCCCCGAGTTCGCCTTCTTGCGTTCGAGCGCCTCGCGGAACTTGCGCTTCGTCTCGTCCTCGGGTTCTTCGGTCATGGTCGGAGAGTAGCAGCGCCAGGGTTGGGCTACCGGATGCCGGGCGGCAACCCGTACAGGTGCGAGATCGGCAACGTCATGAGGACGCGCCGCTCGTCGACCATCGCGCGGCGGTAGTCATCCCAGTCTGGATGCTCCCCGGCGATGTTGCGGTACAACGCAATCAGCGCCTCGACTGTGTCGTCGTCCGGTGCCGCGGCGGGCGGTGTGAGGATCGCATCACCCTCGGCCACCGCGTAGGCCCAGCCGTCGTCGGACGGCACGTGTACCGACGCACGCGGGTCGCGCCTCAAGTTGCGGGTCTTCGCCCGCGGCTCGGTCACCGAGACCTGGATGGCGACGTTGCGCGAGTCGAAGTGGTAGGACACGTTCGACAGCTGCGGTCGGCCATCGCGCTTGATGGTCGCAAGGATCCCCAACGAGTTGCCGCTGATCACTGCCAACAGCTTGTCGTCGAACACGTGGCGGGTCATGCGGCCAGCGTACGGCGCTCGGCGGGAGGCGGCCAGGATTGCGTGACGGTCCCTAACATGGGCCCATGCGCGCCATCGACGGCAATACCCTGGAAGGCGACCCGTGGGCGGTGACGCTGCTCCCCAGCGAGGAGGGCGTCGTCGAACTCGCGCAGTCCGCACTGGACAGGTCGTGGATGGAGCGCGTCGACGACACCCACGGTGCGTTCATCACGGCCGGGGGGGTCTTGATGTATCTCGATCCCGAGGACGCGCTCGGCTTGATCCGCGACTGTGCGGCGCGCTTCCCCGGCGGCCAGATGATGTTCGACTCGTTTCCCGGTGTCCGTGTCGCACGAGACATCGCCCTGCCGCCGGGCCGGGGGGTGTGGCGGGCGCAGGCCTGGGCACCACTGGATGGCATCGGTCCGCTGCGCCGCACCCGGCCGAGTATCACGATTCTGGAGTTCGCGTGACGCGCTACGCCGTGTTCCTTCGCGGCGTCAACGTCGGCGGGGTGAACCTCAAGATGGCCGCAGTGGCCGACGCCTTCACCCGCGCCGGATTCAGCCGGGTGAAGACGATCCTGGCAAGCGGCAACGTGCTGCTCGACAGCCCGGCGACCGCGGCATCCGTCCGCACTAAAGCCGAAGCGGCCCTGAGAGAGACGTTCGAGTACGAAGCGTGGGTCTTCGCCTACGACCTGGCGACGCTGCGGAGCGTGACCGAGGCGTTCCCGTTCGGGCGCGATGTCGAGGGACACCATTCCTACGTGACGTTCGTCGCCGACCCGGACATCCTCGACGAGTTGGCCGGTCTGGCAGCGGATGCCGGGCCCGACGAGTTGATCGAACGCGGTGCGGGCGTCCTCTACTGGCAGGTGCCCGCCTCGGGCACACTGCACACCACGATCGGGAAGACGATGGGCAGAAAGCGCTTCAAATCGTCGACCACCACCCGCAACCTGCGCACGCTCGAGAAAGTCCTGGCCGCCTGAGCGTCGCGTAGATTCGCAGGCATGGGAACGGAACCGAAGGTCGACGGCGCGGTGCTGAAGGGCGTATCGGAAACCGCTTTGATGACGCTGCAGGTTCGGGCGAACGAGGCCCGACGACCCGATTCCATCATCTCCGATCCGATGGCCATCGAGATGGTCGACTCCATCGACTTCGACTTCGGCAAGTTCGGTTACACCCGCCGCCAGGACATGGCACTGCGGGCGCTGGCATTCGACGACGCCACGCTCGGTTACCTCACGGACCACCCGGCCGCGACGGTCGTCGCTCTCGCGGAGGGTCTGCAGACCAGCTACCACCGCATCGCCGCGAGCGGCGTGAGCGACCAGTTCACCTGGCTCACCGTGGACCTGCCACCGATGGTCGAGTTGCGGCGCAAGCTGCTCGGCGAGTCCGACGGGGTGACGATGTGCGCCCAGTCGGCCCTGGACTACACCTGGATGGACCGGGTCGACGCGGACGGCGGTGTCTTCATCACGGCCGAGGGTCTGCTGATGTACCTGCAGCCGAGCGAGTCCATGGGGCTGATCACCGAATGCGCAAAGAGGTTCCCGGGTGGCCGCATGATGTTCGACCTGCCGCCGGCATGGTTCGCCGCGTGGGCACGCCACGGCATGCGGACGTCGCTCCGCTATCGGGTGCCGCCGATGCCGTTCGCCATGTCGGCGAGCGAGGCGGCCAAGCTTGCCGACCGCGTCCCCGGGGTGCGCGCCGTGCACGACATCCCGCTGCCCCGGGGCAGGGGCCGCCTGCTGAACGCGCTGACCTCTACGGTCCAGCGGATCCCGATCCTCGACCCGGTGCGGCCCGCGCTCACGTTGCTCGAGTTCGGCTAGCCGAACGCCGCTTCCACGTAGGCGAGGGCGACGTCCTTGCCCACGCCAAGCGACCTGGCGGCCGTCGCGTACGTGTGCGCCGCGCTCGCCATCGCCGAATCGGCCGGATCGGCACGCGCGACGAAGGTCCCGAACCTCCCCCGGGTTTCGACGATCGCCGCGGACTCCAGTTCGCGGTACGCCCGAGCGACGGTGTTCACCGCCATGCCCAGTTGACCGGCGAGTTCCCGCACCGTCGGCAGACGCGTTCCCGGCGCCAGCCTGCCGTCGCGGACCCCCTCGATGATCTGTGTCCGCAACTGATCGAACAGCGGTCTCGCCGCCTTCGGATCGACGCGGACCCACCCCCCCAAATCGGTCACGAGACCAGTATCACAAACAACGGCTATTTTAGTGAGCGTGCGAGTGACGGTGCTCAGTGGAGCCGGCATGTCCGCCGAGAGTGGCGTGCCGACGTTTCGTGACGTCGAGACCGGTCTGTGGGCGAAGGTCGACCCCTACGAGATATCGAGTACCGACGGTTGGCTGCGACACCCGGAGAAGGTGTGGGCCTGGTACCTGTGGCGGCACTACATGATGAAAGCGGTGGGACCCAACGACGGACACCGCGCCGTCGCGGCGTGGCAGGACTACGCCGAGGTCGACGTCATCACCCAGAACGTCGATGATCTGCACGAACGCGCCGGCAGCCGCCGTGTCCACCACCTGCACGGCAGTCTTTTCGAGTTTCGTTGCGATCGTTGCGGTTCCCCCTACACGGGCGCGCTGCCCGCCATGCCGGAGCCCGTCGAGTCGGTGACACCGCCGAAGTGCGCGTGCGGCGGCATCATCCGGCCGAACGTCGTGTGGTTCGGGGAAGCCCTGCCCAGTGACGCGTGGGACCGGTCGGTCGAGTCGGTGCAGGCGGCCGACGTCGCGATCGTCGTCGGCACGTCGGCCGTCGTCTACCCCGCTGCGGGGTTGCCCGAGATGGCGCTCGCCCGCGGCGTACCCGTGGTCGAGATCAACCCCGAATCGACGCCGCTATCCCACGCCGCAACGGTCAGCCTGCGGGCCACGGCAGCAGCCACCCTGCCCGACCTGCTGCAACGACTGCCCGCGCTGCTGGGCTGATTCGGCACCACGAACCTCGACGGGCCGTGATCTCAGGCCGGCCGCAGCGCCAGGCCGATGACGGTCTCCGACACCGGCAGGGGCAGCCACGCGGGGAGCATCCACTCCCGGCGAGTCCGCACCACGTCGAAGCCGGCCCCGGCGATGGTGTCCTCCGTGTGGCGGTGCGTGTGGCAGTTTCCGAGCAGCCGCGGCCACACCGTCGCATCGGCCAGTCGCTGAATGCGCGCCCTCGCCCCCGAACTCGCCACGTGCTCGAAGTAGCGAAGTTCACCGCCCGGAAGCAGGACGGTGAACAGTTGCCGCAGAACGTCATCCGGATCAGCGATCGAGCACAACACCAGCGAGCACACCACCGCGTCGAACGGCTCTTCCGTGGCGAACCGCTCGATGGTGTCGGTGGACACCGTGACGGGCACGGATGCCTCGGTTGCCGCCTCGCGCGCCCTTTCAGCAAGCCGATGCTCGGGTTCGACGGCGACCACTTCGGTCACCGTCGACGGGTAGAAGGCGAAGTTGGTGCCGGTTCCGGCGCCGACCTCCAATACCCGGCCCGTCAACCCGGCCAGATTCTCCCGCCGTAACCGCAGGATCGATTCGGGTTCGCGGGTGGACATCCTCAACCACAGCCGTGCAAAGAACGGGTTGTCGACGACACCGGGGTCACTCATGGGTCAGTCCCTTCATGAAGGCAAGCGTCTCCTGCGGCGACGTCTTCGTTCCCATCATCCCCTCCAGAATGTGCCCACGGCACACCGCGCGCAGCGCCTTGGCATGGCCGGTCTCGAGCAACAGATCGGTGGTCGCGTCGAGGATCTCCGCGCGGAGGCCGTTTACCGGCGCCGCGCGGCGCCCGCCGTCGCTTGAGGGGCTCGAGGGTCGCGGTCACCTGCCTTCGGTCGCCGATGCCGGCCGCCGCTGCTCCGGCTGTTCGTCGGGGCGGACTCGCTGATTCCGATGTGTTCGTGCAGGCGCGCCATCGGTTTTGGCGCCCACCAGTTCCAACCGCCGGCCACGTGCATGAACGCCGGCACCAGCACCATCCGTATCAAT
Organism: uncultured Actinomycetota bacterium; assembly: GCA_963798245.1. Classification (GTDB taxonomy): domain Bacteria; phylum Actinomycetota; class Actinomycetes; order Mycobacteriales; family Mycobacteriaceae; genus Mycobacterium. The sequence continues at coordinate 124,768 of CAWCSO010000013.1, read as the reverse complement.
GTCGCGTCGACGAGGACCGCGAGCGTCAGCCCCACACCGAACATGCGCATGAACGACACCTGCGCCGCGGTGAGGGCGACGAACGTGATGCACATGATGATGGCGGCTGCGGTGATCACCCGACCGGTTCGGGCCAGACCGAGCGCGACGGCCTCGTCGTTGACGGTGCCGGCAGGTGCCGACGGGTCGGCTGCCCGCAGCGTCAGCCAGTACTCCCGGATCCGCGCCACCAGGAAGACCTCGTAGTCCATCGACAGCCCGAACGCGATGCAGAACAGCAACACGGGCATGGTGGCCACCAACGTTCCGGTGGGCGTGGTACCGAGCGCGTTGAGGTGGCCGTCCTGGAAGATCCACACCAGGGCCCCGAATGCGGCGGTCAGCGACAACACGTTCAGCACGAGCGCTTTCAGCGGCAGGATTACGCTGCCCGTCAGGGCGAAGAGCAGCCCGAACGTGATCAGGCCGATCAGGCCGAGCACCCACGGCAGTCTGCTGGTGACGGCGTCCACGTTGTCACGGTTGATCTGCGCGGTGCCGGTCAACTGCACCGACCTTCCGTCCGGACCGGGGACGGCGTGCAGGCGGTCGAGTTGGGCGTCGGAGGATTCGGAGAACAATGGCGCAGTGCTGCCGATGGTGAAGAAAGCGCTGCCCTCGGCTACGGCGCTGGCAGCCCTCGGAGGCCCTACCTTGTTGCCGCTCACGAACGTTCCTGTGGGTGCGGACACCGCCGATACGTCGGGTACCCGGGACAGCTCCGCCGCGTAGCGCTCCAGTGTCGCCGGCGTGACTCCGGCCGCGTTGGGTATGACGGCCGTGACCGCCGTCGACGAGTCGTCGGCGTAGTCGTTGCGCAGCTGATCGCCGACCTGGTGCGCCGAAGCCGATGTGGGCAATACGCGGTCGTCGTTGAAGCCCCACTTCATCGACAGGGCCGGTGCACCGAGAAAGAGGAGAAGCGCGACGACGGCGAGTCCGACCGGAACCGCCAGCCGCATGACCACCTTGGTGGAGCGGTACCAGAAGAGTTGTTCGACGGGCTTGGGACCGGGAGCTTCTCGACGCATGATACGCCGCAACGGCTTTCGTACGTCGAGCGCGCCGAGGCGGTCTCCGAGCAGCCAGATGGCGGCAGGTGTGACGATCAGCGTCGCCACGGCGGCGAAGGCCACCGTCGCGACCCCGCCGTAGGCGAATGACTTGAGGAAGTACATCGGGAAGAGCAGCATCGCCGCCATCGACAACGCGACCGTCGTCGCGGAGAACAGCACCGTGCGGCCCGCGGAGGACATGGTGGTGATCAGCGCGCGGTCGCGTGGTGCTCCGCCGGCGAGTTCGTCGCGGTAGCGACTGATGATGAGCAGCGTGTAGTCGATCGCGAGCGCGAGTCCGAGCGCCGTCGACAGATTGAGGGCGAATATCGACACCTCGGTGGCGAAGGTGATGAGTCGCAACACCGACATGGCGCCGACGATGGCGAGCACACCGACGGCGACCGGCAGCGCCGCGGCGACCAGACCGCCGAATACCCAGACCAGCACCAGGAAGCTCAGCGGTATCGCAATCGCCTCCATGGCGAGCAGGTCGCGCTGGTTCTGGGCGTTGATCTGCGCGTAGACCATCGCCGTCCCGCCCGCCCGCACGGTCACGTCGTCGCGGTCGTAAACCACCTCGTCGGCCAGCGACTTGGCGTACTTCTGTGCGTCGTCCTCCCCGCCGGTGAGCCCGGCGATGATGAGGCCGGAGGTGCCGTCCCTACTCGTCAGGTCGGGGGCCGCAGCCGGCGGCACGGTCCATGCGGAGGTCACGGTCGCCACGTAGGGCGACTGCTCGAAGTGCCTGACGACGTCGGCGGCCGCGGCCCGCGCATCCGGGCTGTCGGCGCCGTCGGGCGACGTCACGGTCACGAGCATCTGCATGTCGCCCCGGTCGAATCGCTCGGTCAGCAATCGAGTCGCCTGCGCCGATTCCGACATGGGGTCCTGAAAGCCGCCCGCCGACAGGCTCTTGGCCACCGGCACCCCGAACACGATGGCGGCCATCATGGTCAGGGCGGCGACGGCGAGCACGCGGCGCGGCGCGGCGATGGCCAAAAGGGCGATGCCGCGAAGCACGTCGGACCTCCAGCCGGATTGCCGGTACTCATCAGCGATAAGTTATCAGCGTGACCTACGCCTGGGCGGTGCTCGCGTCCGGCGGGCCGTTCTGGGAGGCGCCGTTCAACCTAGAACCTACCCGCAGGTAAGAATTGCCACCATTTTCCGAATCGTGACTCAAAGATCTCTTAATGGTGATGGTTACTGTCCAGTACATGTGGATCGACGACACCAGTGCCGATGTCATCAAGGTTGACTTCGACGCTCTCTATCACGGAGACGTCCTAGTCGAGGGTGACACGTCCGAGCAGTTCCCCGACCTGGCCGAAGCGGTCTGACCGCACGCGCTCTCCGGCGCGTGCGGCAGACCCGGGCATGGGTCCCACCTGCCCGGACCCCGCCTGCTCGGCTAGGCCGACACCGCGTCTGAACTCGAGCGCGAGATCATGTCGGCCAATCGGCCGCTGATGAGTTCCGTCGCTTCGGTCACGATTCGCGAAATCAGTTCCCCACAGCTTGGGATGTCATCGATCAGACCCATCACGGTGCCAACGGACCAGATGCCCGCATCGAGATCGCCGTCGTCGAAGACCCGCCTGCCGCGCACGCCGGCCACCAGATCCTTCACGTCCTCGAACTGACCACCGTCGGCGAGAATCTCCACCACCTCCCGCGAAACCGTGTTGCTCGCGACGCGGGCGGTGTTGCGCAGGCTGCGGAAGATCAGTTCGGTGCCGCGTTCGTCGCCGGCCACGATGGCTTCCTTGACGTTCTGGTGGATGCAGGACTCCGTCGTGCACATGAACCGCGTGCCCATGTTGATGCCGTCCGCACCCAGCGCCAGCGCCGCCACCAGACCGCGGGCATCGCCGAAACCGCCGGAGGCGATCATCGGGATGTCGATCTGCTTGGCTGCCGCCGGGATCAGCACCAGACCGGGAATGTCGTCCTCACCGGGGTGACCCGCGCACTCGAAGCCGTCGATGCTGATGCCGTCCACGCCCAGACCCTGCGCCTTGACCCCGTGCCGCACCGATGTGCACTTGTGCAGCACCTTGATGCCGTTGTCGTGGAACATCGGCAGGTGGGGTGCCGGATTGGATCCCGCGGTCTCGACGATCTTGATGCCCTCGTCAACGATGACCCGGCGGTACTCGTCGTACGGCGGCGGGTTGATGGACGGCAGGATCGTCAGGTTCACACCAAAGGGCTTGTCGGTCAGTTCCCGAGTCTTGCTGATCTCGCGGGCCAGGTCGGCCGGCGTCGGCTGCGTCAACGCGGTGATGAAACCCAGCCCGCCGGCGTTGGCGACGGCGGCTACCAACTCGGCGCGCCCGACCCACTGCATACCGCCCTGGACGATGGGGTGCTCGACGCCGAAGACCTCGGTGAACTTCGTCGTGATCGTCACCCGATCACCTCGGGGCCATGCGGATCGCGCCGTCGAGGCGGATCACTTCACCGTTGAGCATGGGATTCTCCACGATGTGCACGGCCAGGGCGCCGTACTCGTCGGGGTCGCCCAAGCGGGCCGGGTGCGGCACCTGCTGACCCAACGATTTCTGCGCCTCCTCGGGCAACGAGCCCAACAGCGGGGTCTTGAACAGGCCCGGCGCGATGGTGCACACCCGGATCAGCTCCCGGGACAGGTCGCGCGCGATCGGCAGGGTCATGCCGACCACGCCGCCCTTGGACGCGGAGTACGCGGCCTGCCCGATCTGGCCCTCGAACGCCGCGACCGATGCGGTGTTGATGATGACGCCGCGCTCCTCACCGATGGGTTCGGACTTCGCGATGCGCTCCGCCGACAGACGAAGCACGTTGAAGGTGCCGATGAGGTTGACCTGAATGGTCTTGCTGAAGACATCCAAGGGGAACGGCCCGTTCTTGCTCAGCGTCTTCATCGCGCTTCCGATGCCTGCGCAGTTGACGTTGATCCGCAGGGTCCCCAGCGACTCGGCGAGATCGAGCGCCTGCGTGACGGCCGCCTCGTCGGTCACGTCGGCAGAGGCGAACTTCACTCTGTCGCCGAGCTTGGCCAACTCATCGCCCTCGCGCAGGTCGATCACGACCACACTGGCACCGGCATCCAGCAGACGTTTCGTGGTGGCCAGGCCGAGGCCCGATGCTCCACCGGTAACGACTGCAACGGCGTCCTTGATCTGCACGGATGAATTCCTTTCGTGGCGCTGGCCGATGTACCGGCCTCCTGGCCATGTACCGACCTACTGGTTGGTTGGGGACTATACCCAGTCGCGGAGGACGGCGTCGTTGTCGGCACCGACTTCGCGAGGAGGCGTCGGCGTGGACGTTCGGGTGCGGGAGAACCGCGGCGCCGGCGACGGCTCGAGGTTGTCGGCGCCCGCCGAGGTGTCGTGGAAGAACGTGCCCCGCTCGGTGACGTGCGGTTCGGTCTCGACCTCGGCGAACGACAACACCGGGGTCACGCACGCGTCGGTGCCGTTGAACACCTTGGCCCAGTGGTCGCGGTCGCGGGCGGCGAACGCCTCGGTGAAGGCGGCACGCAACTCCTCCCAGCGGCCGATGTCGTTCTGGCCGGGCAGATCAGCGGAATCCAGGCCGAGCCCCTGCAGTAGCAGCGCATAGAACTGGGGCTCGATGGCGCCGACGGCGACGTAGCGCCCATCGGAGCACTCATACGTGTCGTAGTACGGCGCGCCGGTGTCGAGCATGTTGGTGCCGCGCTCGTCCGACCACATGCCGGACGCCCGGAAGCTCCACATCATCTGCATCAGCACGCTCGAGCCGTCCACCATCGCCGCATCGACGACCTGTCCCTTGCCCGAGGTCTGCCGCTCCCACAGCGCCGCGAGAATCCCGACCAGCAGGAACATCGATCCGCCGCCGAAGTCGCCGGCGAGGTTCAGCGGTGGCACCGGGCGCTCACCCTTGCGGCCGACTGCGTGCAGCAGGCCGGTCAGCGAGATGTAGTTGATGTCGTGGCCCGCCTGCAGCGCGCGCGGGCCGTCCTGCCCCCAACCCGTCATGCGCCCATAGACCAGCCGCTCGTTGACCTTGGCACAGTCCTGCGGCCCCAGACCCAGCCGCTCGGTGACGCCGGGGCGGAAGCCTTCGATCAGTACGTCGGCCTTGGCGATGAGGCTCAGCACCAGATCGCGGCCCTCGTCGCTCTTCAGGTCGGCCGTGACCGAGCGGCGGTTGCGCAGCATGGAGTCTTGGTTGCCGCCCTTGCTTGGCCGGTCGACACGGACGACGTCCGCGCCGAGATCCCCGAGGATCATCGCGGCATGCGGCCCCGGACCGATGCCGGCCAGCTCGACGACCCGCAATCCCTGTAGTGGACCCGCCATCACGCAACACCCTTCGCCATTGGAGTTAGTTGACCGCCGACAAAGCTTACTTGTATAACCAAGTCGATCGGCCGCGGGCCTCGGGCCCGCCAGACGAGAGACGGGGCAGTGGATAGAACCCAGCGCGGGACCCAGAACACCACCGAGAACTACGCCGGGATCGACGATCTCATCGTCACCCTCGACGACGGTGTGCTCTCGATGACGCTCAACCGACCCGACAGTCTCAACTCGCTGACGGCCCCGATGCTGTCCACCATCGGCGACACCCTCGAGCATGCGGCGTCCGACCCGGCCGTGCGGGTGGTGCGATTGGGCGGCACCGGCCGGGGTTTCAGCTCCGGTGCGGGCATCAGCGAGGACGACCATGCGAACCCCGGTTCCGCCGGCACGCCGGCGGACGTCCTCGCCGCCGCCAATCGCGCGGTCCGCTGCATCGTCGACCTGCCAAAGCCAGTGGTGTCCGTGATCCAGGGACCGGCAGCGGGCGTGGGCGTCTCGCTCGCAATCGCCGCCGACGTCATCCTCGCCTCCGAGCGGGCTTATTTTCTGTTGGCGTTCACCAAGATTGGCCTGATGCCCGACGGCGGGGCGTCGGCGCTGGTTGCCGCGTCGATCGGACGCACCAGGGCGATGCGGTTGGCGTTGCTGGCCGAGCGCCTACCCGCCGCGGAGGCGCTGACCGCCGGGCTGGTGAGCGCGGTGTATCCGGCCGACGACCTCGAGGACGGGGTCGATGCGGTCATCGCCAGGCTGAAGTCCGGGCCCGCCATCGCGCTGCGTAAGAGCAAGCACGCCATCAACGAGGCGACCCTCACCGAACTGCCCAATGCCTTCGAGCGCGAGACCGTTGGTCAACTCTCCCTGTTGGCGTCCAACGACTTCCGCGAAGGCACGAAGGCCTTCCAGCAGCGCCGCACCCCGACGTTCACCGACGCCTGAGCCACTGGGTGATTCAGAAGCTCGCGGGTCGCAGTCCGACCCCGTCCCTGGATGACCTCTCCTGACGTCACCCTGGACGTGAAAAATCGTTCGACTGCAACGTGGTCGGTGCGCGACCATCTAGTGCGTGAGCACGCAATTCGAACTCAACCAGCCCGCGCAGTCGCGCGCGGGTTGGCGTGTGCTCGCGCCTTTCGCCTTCCGCGAGTACCGCCTGCTGATGGGCGCGCTGTCGATCTCGATCTTCGCCGAGGGCATGTGGGCCGTGGTGATGGCGCTACAGGTGATCGCACTCGAAGACGATCCGGCGGCGCTATCCCTGGTCGCAACCTGCCTGGGTGCCGGGTTGGTGGCATTCGTCCTGGTCGGAGGCATCGCCGCTGACCGGATGGATCAGCGAGCCATCATCATCGCCGTCGAGACCGTGAACGTCATCGCGGTGTCCACCGTTGCGGTACTGGGATCGCTTGGTGCCCTGCGTATCTGGCACATGGCCTTGGCCGCGGCCTCGCTGGGTATCGCGGCCGCGTTCTTCTTCCCCGCCTACAGCGCGCTGCTTCCACGGATCCTTCCGGCCGAGCAACTTCTGGCCGCCAACGGCGTCGAGGGAGTCCTGCGACCGGTCTTTCAACGGGCGGTGGGGCCGGCGTTCGCGGGCCTCGTGGTCGGTGCGACGTTCCCGGCGCTCGGCGCGTCCGTCGTCGCCGTACTGTTCGCGGTCGGGCTTGCCTTGTTGGTCGCGACGCGACCACCACCCGGCGCAACGGCGCGCCCGCAGGAGGAGCGTCCGCATGCCCTGCGTGATCTCCGGCAGGGTTTCGCGTTCATGGTCGGCACACCGTGGCTGCTGTGGACGCTGTTGTTCGCAAGCCTCTTCGTGCTCGTGGTCCTCGGCCCGATCGAGGTGCTGCTGCCCTTCATCGCCAAGGACCGCTTCGCCGACGGTGCCCGCGCCTACGGTTTCATCCTGGCGTTCTTCGGAATCGGCAGCGCCGTCGGCGCGTTGGCGGTGTCCTCGCTCCGGCTGCCGAGGCGCTACCTCACGGTGATGATGGCGCTGTGGGGCCTCGGGTCCCTACCGTTGATCGTCGTCGGGGTGACGTCGTCGTTCCCCATGATGGCCGCCTCGACGTTCATCGTCGGCGTCACCGACGGTTCGGCGATGGTGATCTGGGGGACGCTTCTTCAGCGCCGGGTGCCGCGGGAGATGCTGGGCCGGGTCTCGAGCCTGGACTTCTTCGTCTCGTTGGCGTTCCTGCCGGTGTCGTTCGCCATCGTGGGCCCGCTGTCGAAGGTCGTGTCGATGGAGACGATCTTCGCCACAGCGGGCATCGTGCCGATGGTGCTGGCCGTGGTGGCGATGACGGCGGCGCGGATGATGCGCGATGAGATCGCCCATCCGCTGCGGTGAACCGGTGTCAGACGCCGAAGATCGGTGGTAGCGCAAGAACCATGACCAGCCCCCAGAAGAAGTGGGTCAGCATGGGTGCGAGCACTCCCCCGGTGATCCGTCTCCCGTAGGCACACACCGATCCGAGGATGATGCCGGCGAAGCCGAGCATCGGGTTGCCCGCCGCCGAGACCGCCAACGCGTAGACGACGGTGGACAGCACCGCCGGGTATGCGCGGCCGAAGGCGGAGTACAGCGCGCCGCGGAAGAACATCTCCTCGGCGACACCGTTGATCACGGTGATGAAGACGACGAGCAAGAGTGGACCGTAGTCGGCGTATTGGAGCACCTGCACGATGTAGTCACGCACCGGCGGGATCTCCCGGGCCACCAGGCCGCCGACGAGGAATACGCCGCCCAGCACCGCGCCGACCGCGCCGCCGGTGATGACGGGTCGCCGGTCGCGCCCGCGAAAACTGACGCAGCCCAGGTGAAGTGGACCCGACGCCCACGCACCGAGCGCCCACACGGCGGCCAACGCCAGCGTCAGAAAGTAGAACGACGCATCACCGGGTTCGCGGGTGAGCGAGAACCCCAGCAGCACCGCGCCGATCACCAGGACGATGACCACGACGATCCTCCGCCGCCGGACCATCGACGGTGTCTCGTCGTGCGGGGCGGCCTTCGTGCTGGCGATCGAGCCGATCTCGGTGAGAAGACTCATGCGACCGTGACCTTCGGCACCAGCCCGATCAGGTGGTCGAGGCCGGTTCGGACTGCGCCCGCGACCGGCCCCGGTATCAGGCCGACGAGTCCCAGTGCCGGCCTAGCGAGCGACGGCGTGATCATGGCGGCGAGTCGCCGGATCCGCAGCGTGTCACCACCTGCCCATCCGGGGTCCGTGTCGGCGAGATGGTGCGGGTCGGCGAGGGCGTTCACCGGCTGCGGCCTCCTGCTGGTCAGGGACCGCGCGATGGCGTCCTCGATGCCGATGAGGCCATTCGGCGGATCGGGCACCAGCTCGTGTAGTCCGCCTTTCGAGGCCGACATCGGATAGTCGAGCGACTCGACCAGATCCGCTGCCAGACCGAACGGCACGGGCAGCACCGCCCCGGTCATCCAGGACACCACGCTGGTGTCCACGCCGCGCACCGCCAAGGGAGTACGCCGCTCGCCGGCCAGGCGCGCGTACGTCATCAACAGGTCGCCGTAGCTCGTGCTCTCGGGTCCGGCGATGTCATACGCACCGGCGGGCACCTGCTCGCCATCTGCCGACGCGACCAGGTAGTAGAGCACGTCGCGCACGGAGATCGGGTCCATCGGATTGGCTGCCCACTTGGGCATCGGTATCACCAGGAAGCGGTCACTGACGTAGCGGAGCATCTCGAACGACGTCGATCCCGCACCGATGATCATCGCGGCACCGAGCCACACGACGTCGGGACCCCCGTCGACGGACAGCGCGGCAGCCACCTCGGCCCGGCTGATGAGGTGCTCGGAAAGTTCGTCACCGTCGGGAACGAAGCCACCGAGGTAGACGATCCGACGCACGCCGGCGGACTTGGCGGCGATGGCGACGTTCGCAGCAGCCCGGTTGTCGGCCTCGCGGAAATCGGGTTGCCCGATGCCGTGGACGAGGTAGTAGACGACGTCGATCGGACCCGCGACCGCCAGCGCACTGGACGCCGACTCGGGATCTGCGGCGTCGAGCTGAACGGGCGTGACGTCGTCGATCCAGCCGAAGTCGCCGAGGCGTTCGACGTCGCGGCTGGCTACCACGACGTCGTGACCATCGTCGAGGAGCGCGGTGACGAGCCGCGAGCCGACGTATCCGGTCGCACCGGTGACGAGCGTTCGCATGGCCTTCACGGTACGGATGTACCCGCGTGCACTCCAACGGAATCGTGACTCACGCAACGCCGACCACGGCGGCGGCGGTCCGCTGGGTGTTAGTCGGCCGACCCGCCGGCGTCGCGGTGCATGTCGATCAGGTGTACGTAGAGCTGCGCATTGTTTCGGTTGTTGGTCATCTCGTCATCGCTGAGTTCGCGGCGCACCTTGCCGGGCACCCCGGCCACCATCGACCCCGGCGGGATGACCGCGCCCTGGGCGACGACGGCGCCGGCCGCGACCAGCGAGCCGCGTCCGATGTGCGCACCGTTGAGGACCACCGCACCCATCCCGATCAGGCAGTCGTCCTCGATGGTGCAGCCATGCAGCACGGCGTTGTGCCCGACGGTGACGTTCGCGCCGATGGTGGCCGGAAACGTCGGGTCGACGTGGATGGTGACGCCGTCCTGAACGTTGGAGCCCTCACCGATGGCAATGGGCTCGACCTCGGCGCGCAGGGTGGCGCCGTACCAGACGCTGGCGTTCGGGGCGAGGGTGACCTGACCCAGCACGGCGGCGTTCGGCGCCACCCAGGCGTCGTGGTGCACCTGCGGCGCGTGTCCGTGGACGGGCAGAATCAGCGGCTCCGGCATGTCGTGAATCGTAGGCACCGCCGGAGGGTCACGGATCACGCGGCCGGTTTCGACAAGCCGTTCCGGGTCTCGGGCGGGTGGTGTAGGGTCCCCGCGGCACTCTGTTTGAGGGTGCCTAAGCCGCAGCTCAACGCCCTTCTTGACGCCTACACCGCTCACGTGACTTTGGTGATCGCCCTTGGCTGCCCTTACGCTTCCGGGGGCGCGCCGCGTTGGATTGGCGCGCCATCTAGCTGAATGGAGCCGACGTTGAAGACTCGCACCGGCAAGGTCTTGGGCCTTTCTGCCGCGGTCGCCGCACTCTGTGTGTCGCTGCCGCTGGCGATCACCGCACAGGCGGATCCGCCCACGGAGCCCACCGCGGCGAAGCCGCCGCCGGACCCGCAGGGCGACTGCGACCCGCTGCGTAAGGAACTGTCCACCAATGGCTCGTCGTTGGCTCAGCTGGACACCTTGCCCGTCGGTGAGGCGCTGGCGAAGATCCCGTCGTTGAGCACCTTCACGGCGGCCATCTCCGGTGGGCTGAATCCGGACGTCAACATCGTCCCCGTGCTCGAGAACGGCCCCTACGTGGTGTTCGCGCCCAACAACGAGGCGTTTGCCGAGCTGGATCCCGCGGAGCTGGACACGCTGAAGGCCGACCCGGCTGCGCTGACCCGCCTGGACTACTACCACGTGTTCCTCGGCCTGCTCGGCCCCGGCGACGTGGCGGGCCAGCGGCCCACCCAGGAGGGTGCGGAGATCAAGGTCACGGGCAAGGATGGCGACATCAAGGTCAATGACGACGTCAAGGTCATCTGTGGCGGCATCCAGGCAAGCAACGCCCGCATCTACATCATCGATCAGGTGCTGGACCCGGACTCGCCCCCGGAACCGCTGACCGCGACCACCACGTCGTCGACCAGCACCACCGAAACGTCCGCTGAGACGACGACGGAGACCACTACGGCGGAGGCCACCGAGGCCACCACCGAGACGACGGCGGCGGAGCCCACACCTTCCGAGTAAGGCTCGCTAGAGCCCCAGGTCGCGGCCGATGATCTCCTTCATGATCTCGGTCGTGCCCCCGTAGATCGTCTGGATGCGGACGTCGACGTAGTCGCGTGCCACCTTGTACTCGTTCATGTAGCCGTACCCGCCGTGCATCTGCACGCAGGCGTCGACCACCTTCTTGGCCAGTTCGGTGCACCACCACTTGGCCTTCGATGCCTGCACGGCAGTCAGCTCGCCATCCACCACGGCGCGCAGGCACCGGTCGATGTACTGCTCGGCGATGTCGAGTTCGGTGTCGAGTTCGGCCATCACGAACCGGTTGTGCTGGAAACTGCCGATCGGCTGTCCGAACGCCTTGCGGTCCTTGGCGTACTGCAGCGTCTCGTCGAACGTCGAACGGGCACCGGCGACCGCGGCGATCGCGATGGAGAGGCGCTCGGACGGCAGGTTGGTCATCAGGTGATAGAAACCCTTGCCTTCCTCGCCCAGCAGGTTGGCGCCCGGCACGCGCACGTTCTCGAAGTTCAGCTCAGCGGTGTCGGCGGCGTGCTGGCCCATCTTGTCCAGCTTGCGGCCGCGGGTGAAGCCCTCCATGCCGCGTTCGACGACGAGCAGTGAGAAGCCCTTGTGCCCGGCCCCTGGGTCGGTACGGGCCACCACGACCACCAGGTCGGAGTTGATGCCCGCGGAGATGAACGTCTTGGAGCCGTTCAATATCCAGTCATCACCGTCGCGGACGGCGGTTGTCTTGATTCCCGCGAGGTCACTACCCGCCCCCGGCTCCGTCATCGCGATGGCGCCGATCAACTCGCCGGTGATGTAGCCGGGCAACCACCGCTCCTGCTGCTCGTCGGTGGCGAGATTCGCGAAGTACGGGCCGACGATGTCGTTCTGCAGGCTCAGTCCGGGGGTGGCAGGGCCGAACTTCGAGAGTTCTTCCACGATCACGGCATTGAACCGGAAGTCGTCAACGCCGCCACCGCCGAACTTCTCCGGCAGGTTGAACCCGATCAGGCCGTATTTGCCTGCGGCGACATAGGCTTCGCGGTCGACCAGGCGATCGGCCTCCCACTTCTCGACGTGCGGCGCGCATTCCTTCTCCAGGAACTGCCGTGCGGTCTCCCGCAGTTGCTCGTGTTCGTCCTCGAAGACCAGACGCTTCATCGTTGCCCTACTCCTCCGTCGGCTACCTTGCTTGCCAGACCGGCTGGCGCTTCTGTGCGAACGCCAGCGGCCCTTCCTTGGCGTCCTCGGAGCGCAGTACCGTTCCCATCTCGCGCATGGTCCTGGTCCAGCCGAGCTGCTCGGCGGCGATCACCCCGTCGTCGACGCCCTGTGCGACCCGCTTACTGGCCCACACCGCCAACGGCGCGTTGACCGTGATCCGCTCGGCGAGCGCCAACGCAGCGTCCACGACGGTGCCGTCGGGCACGACCTGGTTGATCAGACCCCACTTCAGCGCATCGGCCGACGACATCGGTTCGCCCGTGAACATCAGCTCCATCGCGACCTTGCGCGGCAGCTGGTCGACGATCCGGAAGACCCCGCCCGCGGCCGCGATCAGCCCGCGCTTGACCTCGGGCAGTCCGAACATCGTGCGCTCCTCGGCAACCACGAGGTCGCTCGCGAGCGCGAGTTCCGTGCCGCCGCCCAGCGCGGTGCCGTTGACGGCGGCGATGGTCGGCTTGTCGATGAAGTGCTGCACGTAGCCGGCGAATCCCCATTCCCCGTGTTCGGGGTGGTAGAGGTTCTCGCGTCGCGAGATCGCCTTGAGATCGGCTCCTGCACAGAAGGTCTGGCCTGCGCCGGTGATGACGACGGCGCGCACCTCGGGGTCGTTCTGGGCCTCGGCCAGCGCGTCACCCACCGCGATGCTCACGGCGGCGTTCACGGCGTTGCGCGCCTCGGGCCGGTTGAGGGTGATGACCAGGACGTTGCCCCTGCGCTCGGTCAGAGCACCGGGCGCGTCCACCTGCGAATCAGGCGTCACAGCAGCTCGAGGATTGTCGCGTTCGCCTGACCGCCACCCTCACACATGGTCTGCAGACCGTACTGAATTCCGTTGTCCCGCATGTGATAGAGCATCGTCGTCATGATTCGCGCACCGGAGCCGCCGAGCGGGTGGCCCAGGGCGATCGCGCCGCCGTTGGGGTTGAGCTTCTTCTCGTCGGCGCCGATCTCGGAGAGCCAGGCAAGCGGAACCGGCGCGAACGCCTCGTTGACCTCGAACACGCCGATGTCCTCCAATTTGAGGCCCGAGCGCTTGAGCGCCTTCTGAGTGGCCGGAATCGGTGCGGTCAGCATGATCACCGGGTCGGCGCCCGCGAGCGTCGCGGTGTGCACCTTGGCGATCGGCTTGAGGCCCAATGACTTCGCCTTCTCCGCGGACATGAAGAGCAGCGCGGCCGAGCCGTCGGAGATCTGGCTGGAGTTTCCGGCATGGATCACGCCGTCCTCCTTGAAGGCGGGCTTCAGCTGGGCCATCTTCTCGATCGGCGTGCCGCGTCGGATGCCTTCGTCCTTCAGGACGAGGTTGCTCTCGTGGTCCTTGATTCCGACGATCTGGTCGTCGAACGCGCCGGAATCCTGTGCCGCGGCCGCCTTTTCGTGCGAGTCCAGCGAGAACTGGTCGAGCGTGGTGCGGTCCAGACCCCACTGCTGCGCGATCATCTCCGCGCCGACGCCCTGGTTGGGCGTCTGCTTGTAGCGGTCGCGGAACGCCTCCGGGTAGGGATGCCCCCCGTTGGCCAACGACGCGCCCATCGGCGTGCGGGACATGACCTCGACGCCGCCCGCGACCGCGACGTCGTAGTGGCCTGCGACCACACCCGCCGCGGCGAAGTGCACCGACTGCTGACTGGATCCACACTGCCGGTCGACGGTCACGCCCGCGACACTTTCCGGCCAGCCCGCGGCAAGGACGGCGGTGCGGGCGATGTCGAGGGCCTGCTCGCCGGCCTGCATGACGCAGCCCCAGATGACGTCGTCGACGAGTCCCGGATCGACGCCCGCGCGCTCGACCAGGCCGTTGAGCACCTGCGCAGACAGCTCGCCGGGGTGCACGCCCGACAGTCCGCCGTTGCGCTTACCGACCGGTGACCGGACGGCCTCGACGATGACGGCTTCAGCCATGGGGCTTCTCCTTCGAAGTGGGGTGATCGGTGATGCAAACCGAATGGTTGTCATCCCGAAACTAGAACAGTAGGTTTACTAGGTCAACCTACTGGTTGGTAGGCGGGCGCGGCCTGCGCAAGCGCTCGGTGAGGCCGCACATGTTTTACTGAGTTCAACAATTGGCGGTTGAACAATCGGACCAGGCCAGCCGCACCTCAGGAGAAACTCGTTGCCTCGGAACACACCACTGGCGCCCATGATCGGGCGGGATTCTCCTGCGTCGCTGACCGGTGCGAAGATCCGCTCGCCGAAGACCGCCGAGCTGGTCGCCGGGACGCTACGCCGCATGGTGGTCGACGGCCAGCTGACGGACGGCGATTTCCTGCCCAACGAGGCCGAGTTGATGGCGCACTTCGGGGTCAGTCGGCCGACGTTGCGAGAGGCCGTTCGGGTGCTGGAGTCCGAGCGGCTGGTCGAGGTGCGCCGCGGCTCGCGCACCGGCGCCCGGGTTCGCGTGCCGGGCCCCGAGATCGTGGCCCGGCCGGCCGGCCTGCTGCTCGAGTTGTCGGGCGCGACGATCTCCGACGTCATGGTCGCACGCTCTGGCATCGAGCCGCTGGCTGTGCGGCTGCTCGCCGAGTCGGCGACCCCCGAGGCGCTGGCCGAACTGGAGACGATGCTCGCCGAGGACATCCCGGCGGGCTGGCAGTCGGGGCGATTGGCCGAGGCAACCGGTGAGTTCCACCGTCGCATGGTCGAGCTGTCCGGCAACGCCACCCTGACGATCATCGCCGGCATGCTGCACGAGATCACCGTGCGTCACACGGCATTCGCCATCAAGGAACGGCGCCCGGTGTCCAAGGCCGACTACGACAAGCTGACCCGCTCCTACCGGCGTCTCATCACGCTGTTGCGTGCCGGCGACGGAGCCGCGGCCGAAGCGCACTGGCGCAAGCACCTCGATACCGCCCGCGATCTGCTACTGAAGGGCCTCGAGACCGTCAAGGTCCGCGACGTGATGGGCTGATCAGCCAGCGCTCGTGCTGCTCGTCCACGTCACCTGCACCGGCACGGTGTCGTCCCACGGCTGGCGTGTCACCATGTCGGGGACGCGGACGATCCCCCGTTCGAATTCGCCTGTCGCGGCGTCGACGAGCCGGTACTCCTGCTGCTGCTTGTGAATGGGCTGCGCGTCGAGCATCACGATCCGCACTTCGCCGGGTTCGAAGCCGCACCGCGCCTGCAGGGCGGCGACCAACTGCTCGTTGCTCATGTGCCCATCGCCGAAGTTCCAGCCGATGGCGGTGGAAACGACGCGCTCACCGTCGGTCAGGGTGTAGTCGCGCTCGTCGCGGCCCGCCATCGCGCGGTGGGCCAACGTGAACAGCGCGCGGCCGTGGGTGTTGAACGAGCGGAACGCGTACCCCATGTAGAGGTACATCTCCGCGGTCTCCTTGCTGCCGTAGAACTTCTCCATCTGCGCGGCGGGCATGCTGGCGATCGCGACGATGCCGTCGGTGATCTTCTGCTCGGCCGAGGCCTTGATGCACCACAGCGAGGTGTCCCAGTTGCCCGCGTAGTACCGCATGCCGGGCAGGAAGGACACCTTGCGCGGGAAGAGGTTACCCAGCACGACGGTGCCGGCAACGACGACGAACAGCACGATCGGCCAGGGGCTGTTCAGGTCACCCAACCCGACGTCGGCGTGTCCGACGAAGAGTGCGAGCACGCTGAACATCATGAACACGTTCCACTCCAGCGGCACGCCCATCGGGATGGACGACAGGATGCCGAAGTGGAAGCACAGCATGACGAACGCTGCGATGGCCGTCGGCCAGCCGCCGTGGGAGAAGAACAGCACCAGCGGGACCAGCCCCTCGATCGCGGTGCTGAAGTGCGCGAGGAATCGGGACGCCCGCCCCGGCCGGAGGTCATCGGGAAAGTGCTCGAAGAACGCGCGCTTGATCCACCGCGGCCGGAACACCGGGTTGTTGCTCATCATCGTGGAGATGACGAACGGAAAGTGTTTGTTGAGCTTGGAGGTGGCCGCGCCCAGCCAGATCACCAGGCAGACCAGCTTGGCGGCGATGATGATGTCGGCGCCGCTGAACAGGAAGCAGACCGCCAGGGAGGCGTACACCTCGCCGCGGGCGGCCAGGAAGATCACCTTGTCGCGCAGGCCGAGCACGGCGAGCAGACCCAGGACGGTCGCCGTCTGCCAGACGGGCAGCACCCCCACCTCGGTGCCGAGTTCTGGGATAGGACCGGAGCCATCGGAGAACAACGCCACCACCAGGGCCACCAACAGCGCGGCGTACAGCAGCGCATCGAACGGCGTTCGGGTGTCACCCCTGGTCAGCGGGATCCGGGTGGGCCACGGGGGCAGCCGGATGGTCCCTGGACGCAGCCAGTAGAGGATCGAACCCATCGGTGGGAAGAACCGGTTGTTGAGCGGCCCGAACCCGCAGCCGAGGCCCACGACCTCGAACAGCATCGTGTACAGCACGACCTTCTGGAACACGATCGGTTCGGCGTACCACTGCGTGACCGCCGTGAAGCCGTCGATGCCCGTGGTGGTCAGCACGACCAGCCAGGCCACCAGGACGTAGAGCAGGATCTTCACGACGTAGAACAGGTGCATGACGCCCGGCGTGCCGAATCCGACCTCGGCCCAGTGCCGGGCCATCGGGACGATCCTCTCGGCACGGGTGCCCTTGCTCCACTCCGCATAGTCGACGACGGGCGCGTCCTGCTTCAGAAAACCCATGCGGGCCAGACTAGAACGTGTTCTAGGTCCGCTCGGGCTACTTCCCTCACCCCGTTCCCGCGAGCAGACGCAAAAGGCCCTCAATCCCACGGATTGAGGGCCGTTTGCGTCTGCTCGCCGTGGGAACTAGGCGGCGGGCGGGCGGAAGAAGATGAGCAATTGGCCGATGCCACCCGCCAACCCGAGGACGAGCGCGATGGCCAGGCCGCCCCAGCCCTGCACGTAGCCCCACAGCCCGGTGCCGTGGAAGAGGGCGTAGTCGAGGCTGATCTTGCCCGCGCCGGTCCCCGCAATTGCCACTGCCGCCACGGCGAGCACCAGGTTGTACTCCCAGCCCTCCTTGACGATGAAGAAGCCGTTGTGCCTGTGCACGGTCCAGGCGGCGACCAGCATCAGCGCGACGAACCCCGCGGCGGGCACGGGCGTCAGGAGGCCGACGGCAAGACCCAGGCCCGCGGCCATCTCCGTAGTCGCTGCGACCCTGGCGTGGAACATCCCGGGCTTCATGCCCATGCTGTCGAACCAGCCCGCGGTGCCGGACAGCCCACCCTTGCCGAAGAACTTGTTGTAGCCGTGCGCAGCCATGGTCAGGCCGAGCACGACGCGCAGCAGCAGGATCGCGAAGTCGTAGGCAGTCACGTAACAGAACTTAACCGATGTGTTAAGTAGCCGCCCAACCCCCGTCGACACTGAGTACCGCCCCGTGGACGTTCGAGGCATCGTCGGACGCCAGGAACAGCACGGCGGCGGCGACCTCTTCGGGCGTGCTCATCCGGCGCGACGGGAGGCGGGCGAGCACGGGCTCGACGTGGTCGGCGTACTCCACCGCACGTTCGGTGGCTATCGGCCCCGGCGCGACGGCATTGACCCGCACCCCGTCAGGCCCGTACTCGGCGGCCCACGATCGGGTAAACGAGTGGATCGCAGCCTTGTTCGCCTCGTAGACGGCCGAACCCGCCGACCCCCGAAGCCCCGTGATCGATCCGATGTTGACGATCGCACCGTGCCCGCGCCGGGCCATGGCGGGCGCGACGTGACCGGTGAGCAGGAACGGCGCGAACACAGTCGTTCCAAACGCCGCCCGAAGTCGATCACCGCCGACCTCGGCGGTCGGCGTCGGCATCAGCAGCAGGGCGGCGTTGTTGACCAGGACGTCGATGGCGCCACCCGCCGCGGACGTCGCTTCCGCCGCCAGCGCGGCGACCGCGTCGTCACCCTCACCGAGGTCAGCGGCGACGAAGTCGGCCGAACCCCCCGCCGCGCGGATGCCCGCCACAACCTCGTCGCCGCGCTGCTTGTTGCGGCCGGACACGATGACGAATGCGCCTTCGGCGGCGAGCGCCTTGGCGATGGCGACGCCGAGGCCGCCGGTAGACCCTGTGATTAGTGCGGTGCGGCCTGCAAGCCGCGTATCGTTTGGACTCATGAGTCCAAGGATGGACCGCTAAAAATGGACCTGCAAGTCCATAACTCCACGGTTCGGCTCACCGCGAAGGGCCTGGCTACCCGCCAGCGCATCATCGACGGTGCGGCAGCGGAGATCCGCGTCAACGGCGCCGTCGCCACCAGGCTCGAAGACGTGATGGCGCGCACCGGCACGTCGAAGAGCCAGCTGTTCCACTACTTTCCGCACGGCAAGGACCAGCTGCTGTTGGCCGTCGCGGAGCAGGAGGCCGCCAAGGTGCTGTCCGACCAGCAGCCGCACCTGAGCCAGTTGACGTCGTGGGCGGCCTGGCAACGTTGGCGAGACGCCGTGGTCGACCGGTACCGCAGGCAAGGTCAGCAGTGCCCCTTGTCGACCGTCATGTCCGAACTCGGCCGCACGCCTGGCGCGCAGGCCGTCACCGAGGCCCTCATCTCACGGTGGCGGTTGGAGATCGAGAACGGGGTGCGCGCCATGCAGACACAGGGCCAGATCGCCGCGTCCACCGATCCGAGGCAGGCAGCCGCGGCGCTTCTTGCCGGCATCCAGGGCGGGGTCTCCGTGCTGCTGAACACCGGCGACCTGAGCTATCTGGAGGCTGCCCTCGACATCGGCATCGCCAACCTGCGCACGCGGAGCTGAGCGGCTCGACCGGTGGCCCGGCTACGCGGCCCCGGAGGACGCGTGGTTCTTACCCCAATGGCACATCGCCTCGGTGACTGGCTCAAGGGTGCGGCCATAGTCGGTGAGCGAATACTCCACGCGCGGCGGCACTTCGGCGAAGACCGCGCGAACGATGATTCCGTCGGCTTCGAGTTCCCGCAACTGGCGGGTCAGCACCCGGTCACTGATACCGGTTGTCTTGCGGCGCAATTCGGCGAAGCGCTGCGGCCCACCGCGACTCATGTGGCAGACCAGCACCGCCTTCCACTTGCCACCGATCACCGCGAGAGTGGTCTCCACGGGACAACGGTCGACCTGGTCGTGCCGGGTAACGCCCATGCTTACCTCCATGTCCGTAACCCACACGGAAGTGCGTTCTTGCCGCCGGGCGAACCGGTCCTTAGCGTAGTCCACATCAGAATCTCCATCATCGGTGCAGGCAAGGTCGGGCAGACGCTCGGCGGTGCTTGGAAAGCCGAACACGACGTGACCTACGGCGTCCGGAACCCAGGCGACGCCAAACATGCCGACCTCGACGGCTCCGTGACGACAACCGAGGCCGCGGCCCGAGATGCCGACGTCGTGGTGCTGTGCACACCCTGGGCAGCGACCGAACAGGCGATCGCCGACTGCGGCGATCTGACCGGCAAGGTCATCATCGACTGCACGAACCCGTTGACGCCGCCCAACCTCACCGCCCTGGAGGTAGGACACACCACCTCCGGCGCCGAGCAGGTCGCGGCGTGGGCCCCGGGTGCGCGGGTGTGCAAGGCGATGAACCAGATCGGCTCGGCGATGATGGACCACCCGCAGCTGGACGGGAACCCGCTCATGCTGATCTGTGGCGACGACGATGACGCAAAACAGGTGACGTCGAACCTGGTGTCGGCGTTGGGTTTCGAGGTCGTGGACGCGGGCGACCTGACTGTTGCACGACTCCTGGAACCCTACGCCGCGATCTGGATTCACCTGGCATACAGTCGCGGCCTCGGTACGGGGTTCGCGTTCGGACTGCTACGCACCTAGGCCCTACCAAGGGCGGCGTCCAGCCGGGCGACGTATGCATCGAGCCCATCGGGGAAGTCACCGAGTGCCGATTCGGCGGCATGCACGCCGATGCAGATCGTGTCGCCCACTCCGCCCACACAGTGGGTCAGTCCCATCAGAGGCGACAGACCCGGGAACGCCGTCGTCAGCACGACGGGGGCGCCACCGAAGCCGAAGTCCGCGGCTCCGCCGTCAACACTCGAGACCACGGTGTTGCCGGTCACCTCGGCCAATCGGACGTGGGGATCGAACTGTCCTGTTCCCCAACGCAACAGTGGCGCCGGCGTCGCGGCGAACGCCAGGTCGGCTGCCCGCATCGCTGGGTGACCCGCCCGACGACGCCGTGCCGCGATGTCGGCGGCGATCACCTCGCCGCGCGCCTCGGGGGCCAGACCGGGATGCAAGCCCACACCTGCCGTGCCGAAGTGGTTGTAGGCCCGCCGCGGCGGTGCCTTGGCCATCATCACCTCGGCACCGAGCGTCGACGGATCGTCCCCGAGGTCCCGCAGCCGGCCGTCCATCGCCTCGGCGATCGCGACCAGCGCGGACACCGTCACGGTCGGGCCGATCATGTCCAATCGGCGCCGCACGACCGTCCGGACGCCGCGCTCCCCCGCCGGCCGTGCGTTGGTTCGGAGCACCGGGCGGGCGGCGGCCTGCGGCGGGACCAGGCCTGCTGCGGTGTCGGCGACCAGCCTGCGGTGGGCGCGGGCCGCCCGGACACCGAGCAGAGGCAGCGAGGCAGGGCCGACCGGGTACGGCGTCACCTCCGGCATCGTGGCGACGCGACCGAACATGATTGCGGCCGAATGCGAGGTGCGGCCGCCACCGCCGAGCGCGTGCGAGATCTGCAGCACGGCCACCGTGCCCGCACCGTCCGCGCCGGGCACGCCTTCGACAGCCGCGAACACATGCAGCCGCCAGGCGTCCACCCGCGCGTCGAGCTGATCGTCGGCGAGCCCGGCGACCACACCGAGGCACGCGGCCCACGTCGGCTCTTCGAGGTCGTGCAGCAGGATCTGCGACGGCGCGACTCCCCGGTCAACCCAGGCTGGATAGGCCAACGCACTGCCGTCGTCCACGCGCACCGTCAGCTCCGGGCAGCGGGACGCCCGCACGCGGACCTCGTCCAAGGCCCGCTCCAGCTCCGTCGGGACCCCGGCGAACCCGTACAACAGAAACGTGTCGTTGGGAATCCTGGCCGACATCCAGAAGTTCTGCGCATCGACCGGCGTCAGCCGCCGAGTGGGCCGAGTGGGCCGAGTGGTCACTGGCCAAGGCTAGGCTGCGGGAGTGCTTCCGCCCGCCAGCAGCAACGGTGCAGTTCTCATCACGGGCGCGTCGTCGGGCATCGGCGAGAAGCTCGCGCGCGAGTTCGCCGGGCGAGGCCGCCAGGTCGTGCTGGCGGCGCGCAGGGCCGACAAACTCCAGGGGCTCGCCGATTCCATCGGCCCCGTGGCGCACGTGCTGGCCACGGATCTGTCCAAGGCCGACGACCGGGCGGCCATCCCCGCCCGCATCGAGGCGCTCGGCCTGGTGGTCGACATCCTGGTCAACAACGCCGGGCTGAGCACGTCCGGCCCGGTGGCCGAGGCCGATCCCACGGCCGAACTGAACCTCGTCGAGGTCGACGTCGGCGCGGTCGTCGACCTGTGCACCAGGCTGGTGCCGGCCATGGTGGCGCGCGGCCGAGGCGCGGTGCTCAACGTGGCCTCGGTCGGGGCGTTCGGCCCCCTGCCCGGGCAGGCCTCGTACGGCGCTGCGAAGGCCTTCGTACTGTCCTACACCCAGGCGCTGGGTCAGGAGTTGCGGGACACCGGGGTCACCGTGGCCGCGCTGTGCCCCGGCCCGGTCAAGACGGGCTTCGGCGAAGCGGCCGGCATCTCGGACGAGGATGCCGAGGCGTCGCTGCCGAAGGCGATGTGGGTCGACGCCGACGTGGTCGCCAGGACGGCGGTGGACGGTCTGGCCGCGGGCCGAACGGTGATCGTGCCCGGCATGGTCAACCGGATCGGCGCCGCGGCGTACCAGGTGCTACCGCGCCGGCTGCTGCTGCCCATCCTGGCCCGCAGCCACCCTGCGTTGAAGAACCGCTGACCAGGCCCTAGTCGGCAACGAAACCGAGAATGTGGCGTGCGACGTCCGCTGGCTGTTCGAGTTGCATGAAGTGCCCTGCGCCGTCGACGATCTGGACCCGGCTACCGTCGGGCAGGATCGGCTCGACCCAGCGCGCATAGGCAGGTGAGGCGCATCCGTCGTCCGCACCGTGCAGGTACAGGGTCGGGATGGCGGGCGGGTTCAACCAGTGTTGGTGCTGTTCGGCATAACGCGGCGGCGGCTTGCTGCCCCGCATGGTCTGTCGGTAGTAGCCGAGCGCGGCGCGCCAGTTGGCCGGCGCTCCGATCGCCGCCTTCACCAGGGCGACGTCGTCGGTCGCGTCGTAGCCGGGCGACCACTGCCGCCACAGGCGGGGGATCATCCACGACGCGGAACGTTCTGGCAGCCAAGGGAGTTGGTTGTAGACGATGTACCAGCTGCGCACCAGCTGCCTGGGCATCTCGGCGACCAGCCGTGCTGCGTCCGGAACCTCGCCGACCGGGCGAAACGCCGCCGCCAGTGGCACCGACATGATGACGGCCTTGCGAAAGGGGCTGTCGGGCATCGCGGCCAGCCCCGACCCGGCGATCGCGCCCCAGTCGTGTCCGATCAGGACGTCCTGACCGGTCGGCCCGACGGCGTCGAGCACCCGTAGTGCGTCGTCCACGAGCGCGCCGACGTGATAGCTCCCGTCGCGAGAGACCGAGGAGGGGGCATACCCGCGCATGAATGGCGCGACCACCCGGAAACCAGCCTCGACCAACGCGGGTGCAATCTTTCGCCAACCGTACGCGGTGTCGGGAAAACCGTGCAGGCACAACGCAACAGGCCCGTCCTCGGATCCCCACACCAAGGCCTCGAGCGCGACGTCCGGGGTAGCGACGTGAAGAGTTCGTGGCTCGGACACGGCTGCCCCCTAAACCGGATCGAAGCCGGAGATCAACCAGTCCCCGGCTACCTTGTCGAGGGTCACCCGCACACTCGACGCCGTGTCGGTCGGTGTGCCCGCCCCGATCACCACCGTCTGGTCGACGAACACCAACACCACCGCGTGGTCCGGTTCGGCTGAAATCGACGCCATGGCGGGTACGGTCGCCACCGCCGAGATCTGCTGCTCCTTCGCGCCGGGAATCACCACGTCGTTGGTCAGAACGGAGTAGGACTCCTTGAACTCACCGGTCATGAGATTTCGAGCGTCCCCAAGCTGCTGCTCGACCTTGTCCGGCGTGTACGACAGCAGCGCGACGGTGCCCTCCTTGGCCGCCTGCATCGACTCCACCCTTGCGACATCGGCGTTGCGAACGGAGTTGTCGACGAACTTCAGGTAACCCGCTGTCAACGCCAGAATCAGCGCGAGGCCGGGCAGGATTCCGTAGGCCACCACCCTGCCCCAGTCGATGCCTCGGGTCGAATCCTTGAATGAGTCTGCCGACTCATCGGCCTCATCGGCCACCACCGTGATGTCATCTCTTGCGCCCTCCGCCGTGTCCTCCACCACCGCTTCGGCATCGGCTTCGGCATCGGTTTGGTCGACAATGCTCTCCAGGCTCTCGGGTTCGCCGACCACCTTCGTCTCGTGCTCGCGCCGGCCGGTCACTGGACGAACTCCACGTTGGACACCTTCGCCTCGTCGTCGCCAACCTTCTGCACCGCGATGCGCATCCGCCAGGCCCGCGGCGCCTGCTCCGGCTGATCGGCGATGGAGGTGTTGACGGTGACCGCGACGAGCACCTGCGCACTGTCGCCCGACGTCTCCTCGAGCCCCGCCTCGGTCACGGTCCCGACCGACTTCGACCGGACCTGCTTCACGACCTCCGCGAACGGCTGCGCCCGCCGCTGGAAGTCGTCGTAGAACGTGCCGGTCGCCGAGTCGAGGACCCGCGCCACGTCGTCGTCGACGTGTTCGAAGTCGATGGTGGTGAGGTTCAGCGCGCCCTGGCGGCCGACCTGGAGGAACAGTGCGCGTTGGGCCTCGAGCTGGTGCGACTCGTAGGCGCGAAACCCCAGCCAGCCGACGATCCCACCGAGCGCGAGCACCAGCACCAACCCGGCGATCGTCGCCAACCGCACGTGCGACGTACGCGGCCGGGGCGTGGCTTCTTTGGAGTCCG
This sequence comes from uncultured Actinomycetota bacterium, assembly GCA_963798245.1. Taxonomy (GTDB): domain Bacteria; phylum Actinomycetota; class Actinomycetes; order Mycobacteriales; family Mycobacteriaceae; genus Mycobacterium. The sequence continues at coordinate 100,307 of CAWCSO010000013.1, read as the reverse complement.
CAGTGTCCTCGACCAGGGTTTCCGTGGCATCGGAGTCGGCGGCGGCGTCGGTCTCGGAGGCGTCCACCACGGTCGACGCGTCCTCCGACACCGGGCCGCGATCTACGTCAACCGCGTCCGAGTTGGCGTCGCCGGGCTCGCCGGTACGGGCAGCATCGTCGTCTGCCATGTTTGCTCCTTCGTGACACTACGGGCCAGGTCGGCTTGTCCGTACGCGTGCCCGTCCGGTCCAAAGTACGTGCGGGTTGCCGGGTTGGATTCGGCGGCCGCGATCGCTAGGCATGGCGGACTGGGTTCCGGGGCTGATCGCGCAGGTAGTGACCCCGACCACAGCTGCGGACCGTCCCGTCCGGCGAGGCTCGCACTCGATCATCGTTCTCCGTCACAGCATCGACGAGCGGTACCGGCTGCTCGTCTCCGGCAACTGTCCTCGGCGTCGCGGCGGGTTTGCCAGGTCCACGAATCGGGGGCGGACGTGGGGGTACGCGGCGGTCGACCCGTCCGTTGGGACAAACGCAAACCTACTTGCCTAGCCAGAGCGATTGTCTGCACCGTTCACCGCCGACTCGAGTTCAGCGATCACGATCTTGCGCATCCCGAGCATCGCCGCGGTGGCTGCCGCGGCACTCGCGGGATCGGGATCGTTGATGAGTTCGTACAGGCGCTCGGGCACGATCTGCCAGCTCAACCCGTACCGGTCCTTGAGCCAGCCACACTGGGATTCCCGTCCACCCTCGACCAACCTGGACCAGTAGTAGTCCACCTCTGCCTGGTCGGTGCATCGCACCTCGAAGGACACGGCCTCTGTGAACGGGAACCGAGGTCCGCCGTTGATTCCGAGGAACCGGTGGCCGTCGAGCACGAACGTGCCGTACACGACGTCGCCCGGTCGTCCGGGCCCTGCGTCGGTGTATCGGCCGAGACCCTCGATCGAGGAGTTGGGGAAGACCGAGACGTAGAACTCGGCGGCTTCCTCGAGTTCGTCGTTGAACCAGAGGGATGGCGTGATGATGGGCATGACGGTAGGACTCCGCGCGACGGCCGATCTCATCGCGGGCCGCCAGGGCCACGTCGATGCCGACGACGCGCCTGGGTAACGTGGGTTCATGGGTCGGCCGAGAGGATGTCCGTGACCATTGCGAGCAACTCACCTCAGACCGTGACGTTTCGGGGCGTCGACGACCTGGGCCTCGTCGCCGACGAGTGGAACCGGGACGCGCCGACCGCGGCTGACCGACCGACGATCCTGATGCTGCACGGGGGCGGCCAGAACCGTCATTCGTGGAAGAACACCGGGCAGATCCTCGCCGACGCGGGTTTTCGGGTGATCGCCTTGGACAGCAGGGGTCACGGCGACAGCGACCGTTCCCCCACCGCGACCTATACGGTCGAGGCGTTGTGTGACGACACCCTGCAGGTGATGTATCAGATCGGCGGACCGGTGGCACTTATCGGCGCGAGCATGGGTGGCCTGACCGGCATCGCCGCGGCGCACGAGGCCGGCCCCGAAATAGTGACCAAGCTGGTGCTCGTCGACGTGGTGCCGCGGTTCGAGAAGGACGGCAGCGCCCGCATTCGAGAATTCATGTTCAGCCACGTTCACGGCTTCGACTCGCTGGAGGACGCCGCGGAAGCAGTCGCCGCCTACCTGCCGCACCGGAACAAGCCACGCAGCATCGAAGGGTTGAAGAAGAACCTCCGCCAGCGCGACGGGCGGTGGTACTGGCACTGGGACCCGGCATTCCTGACCAAGCCCGAAGACGATCCCTTCATCCGGGTGGACAAGCTCGAACAGGCGGCGATGAACCTGGAGATCCCGATCCTGCTGATCCGCGGCAAGTTGTCCGACGTCGTCAGCGCCGAAGGGGTTGCCGACTTCCTGAAGAAGGTCCCCGACGCGGAGTTCGTCGAACTGTCTGACGCTGGACACACCGCCGCGGGTGACGACAACGATGCGTTCAGCGAGGTCGTCGTGCGGTTCGTGAACCCGTGACCGCGGGCTTCGACTTCCTCGCGCAGCCCGAACTCCCTGCACCGAGGGTCAGCGAGCGGCAGGCCGAGGACCTGATGTCCACCCATTACGGCCTCGCCGCACGCGCGCAGTCGCTCGGCAGCCAGCAGGATAAGAACTTCCTGGTACACGACGGCGGCGATGCCCCGGTTGGTGTGCTCAAGGTGGCCAATCCGGCGTTCGCCCTGACCGAGCTGCAGGCGCAGGACAGCGCGGCTTCGGCGATCGCCGAAGCCGAACCGACACTGCGGGTGGCGGTCCCGCTGCCAAACTCGGTCGGTGAGACCTGCACGACGGTTACCGGTCTGCTCGACGGGCCTGCCCATGTGCGGCTGTTGCGGTTCCTGCCCGGCGGCACCCTCGTCGACTCCGGCTACCTCTCACCGGAGGTGGTCGCGGGTATGGGCGCGCTCGCCGGGCGGGTGAGCCGCGCACTCGTCGACTTCGCCCATCCCGGCCTGGACCGCGCGCTGCAGTGGGATCTGAGGTTCGGCAACGACGTCATGAACGCCCTGGCAGGCCACGTCGCCGACCGGGCACTGCGCGACCGGTTGGTCGACGCAGCATCCGGCGCGTGGGTCCGGATCGCCGTGCTGGCGGATGAACTGCCCCGCCAGGCAGTGCATCTCGACCTGACCGATGCCAACGTCGTCGTCTCTCGGGTGGACGGATCGGCTGCACGACCGGACGGCATCATCGACTTTGGCGACCTGTCCGACACCTGGGCGATCTCCGAACTCGCCATCACGCTGTCGTCGGTGCTGGGCCATCCGGGCACCACGCCGACGTCGATCCTGCCGGGCATCAAGGCATTCCACGCGATCCGACCGCTGTCGGCCGTGGAGGCCGACGCCCTCTGGCCGCTGCTGGTCCTGCGGACTGCGGTGCTGATCGTCAGCGGTGCACAGCAAGCCACCCTCGACCCCGACAATGACTACGTCACCGGCCAGAATGACGCCGAGACACGCATGTTCGAGCAGGCGACGTCGATACCGCCCGATGTCATGACCGGCGTGATCCGGGACGCACTCGGATTCGCCGACCCGGCCGACGAGGTCACCGGTGCGCCGGTGGTCGTCGGGGTGGACCCGGGATCGGTGGTGGAACTCGATCTCTCGGCCACATCTGATGTCTTCACCGGCAACGTGTTCGGTCCACAGGTCGAGGACGACGCCGCCGAGGCGGCAGTACGCGGCGGCGCCGCGCTCGTGGTGACGCGCTACGGCGAGGCCCGGCTGACACGGTCAGCCTTCCTGTGCCAGGACTCTCCGGAGGTCGTGGCCACTGGCGTATCACTCTGGCCGGCAAGACGTCTCACCCTCGCAGCGCCGTGGTCGGGCGAGGTGGTCTGCGACGGCGATGCGGTCAGCCTGCTGGGCACCGAGTTCGTGATCACCGTCAGCGGCGGCGCGGACGTGTCCGGTGATGCGGTGGCGGCCGGCGCTCCCTTCGCGACACTCGACGAGGATGCCTGGGCCACCGTCACGGTCCGACCTGTGGACACCGCGGCGGCACCGGCTTTCACGACGTCCGAGTTGGCACCGGGGTGGCTCGCGCTGTCCCGCGACCCCGGCCCACTGCTCGGGCTGCCGGCATCGGAGCGGTCGGCGGCGCGAGATCTGTTGGCACGCCGAGACGCCAGCTTCGCCAAGGTTCAGGAGCACTACTACGCCGCCCCTCCCCAGATCGAGCGTGGCCGGCGCCACTTCCTGATGTCGACGGCGGGTAGGACTTACCTGGACATGGTCAACAACGTCGCGGTGCTCGGGCACGCCCATCCCCGGCTAGCGGATGCCGCCGAACGCCAACTGCGGCGGCTCAATACGAATTCGCGATTCAACTACGAGTCGGTCGTCGAGTTCAGCGAGCGACTGGCCGACACTCTGCCCGACCCTCTCGACACCGTCTTCCTCGTCAACTCCGGCTCGGAGGCAAGCGATCTCGCGATCCGGCTGGCGATGGCGGCGACGGGGCGCCGTGACATGGTGGCGATGCGCGAGGCCTACCACGGCTGGACCTATGCGACCGATGCGGTGTCGACGTCGACGGCCGACAATCCCAGCGCCTTGACCACCCGACCCGACTGGGTCCATACGGTTGAGTCGCCGAACAGCTTTCGTGGCAAGTACCGCGGCGAAGACGTCAACGCCTACGCGGCCGACGCGGTGCGCAAGATCGAGGAACTGGTTGCCGAGGGCCGCGCGCCTGCGGGATTCATCTGCGAGACCGTCTACGGCAATGCCGGCGGCATGATGCTGCCCGACGGTTACCTCACCCAGGTCTATGCCGCGGTGCGCGGGGCGGGCGGACTGGCCGTGGCCGACGAGGTCCAGGTGGGATACGGCCGCCTGGGCGAGTGGTTCTGGGGTTTTCACCAGCAGCAGGTGGTGCCCGACATCGTGTCGGTGGCAAAGTCCACCGGCAACGGCTACCCACTGGGCGCGGTGATCACCAGCCGCGCGGTGGCCGACGCCTTCGCGTCGCAGGGTTACTTCTTCTCGTCGACCGGAGGCAGTCCACTGTCATGCGCCATCGGCCTCACCGTGCTCGACGTGCTGGCCGAGGAGGACCTGCAGGGAAACGCCTCCCGCGTCGGCGCACATCTCAAGGCCAGGCTGCTCGCGCTCAGCGAGAAGCACCCGATCGTCGGCACCGTGCACGGAATGGGCCTGTACCTCGGCGTCGAGATGGTCCGCGACCGGGAAGCACTGACGCCCGCGACCGCGGAGACGGCCGCGATCTGCAACCGGATGCTCGACTTCGGGGTGGTCATCCAGCCCACCGGCGATCACCAGAACATCCTCAAGACCAAACCGCCGCTGTGCATCGACCTCGAGAGCGCGGACTTCTACGTCGACGCGCTGGACCGGGTCCTCACCGAGGGCTGGTAACCCACACCCGTCTGCCGATCGCCGAGCGTGTGGGTCGTGAGTGAAGAATCGCCGTTTCGTCGCCTACAACCCACACGTTCGGCGGACCCGCACTCGGGTATCCCCACCGACAGCCACGCCCCAACGTCGATACTTGAGCCGTGACGGTAACGATGATCGCGGTCTCCGCCCTGATCGCCATCGCAGCAGCCGAAGCCGTCGCCCTCGTCGTGATGTCACGACGGCTGGCGGGCAAGATCGAAGAAGTGGAGGACCTGACCCGTCGCCTCGACGCCCGGGCCACCCTGCTCTCCGGTGGGCGCGAGGCCGTCAAGCAGGTCTGGCAGACCGCGACCATCCTGCGCAAGGAAGGCTTCGGGGCGGCCGTGCGGTCCTCCATCGAGGACCTTGCCGACTGGGCCGAGGTGGAGCGTCCCGACCTGGCCCGCCTTACCCCGGACGGTCGCGTCGCCATCATGTTCTCCGACATCGAGGAGTCGACGGCACTCAACGAGCGCATCGGCGACCGGGCCTGGGTGCGGCTGATCGACCGCCACGACAAGATGGTCGGCCGCCACGTCAAGCGTCACGGCGGGCACGTGGTGAAGAGCCAGGGCGACGGCTTCATGATCGCCTTCGCCCAGTCGGAGCCGGCGGTCCGGTGCGGGATCGACCTACAACGCGAACTCGGCAGGCGGACAGGCGGCATCCGGGTGCGGATCGGCATCCATGCGGGAAAGTCGGTCCGCCGCGGGGACGACCTCTTCGGCCGCAACGTGGCGATGGCGGCCAGGGTCGCCGCGCAAGCCGACGGCGGCGAGATCCTGGTCAGCGAGTCGGTGCGCGACGCCTGCGCGGCGGGCACCGAGCCGGATGGGATCGACTTCGACGAGGGCCGAGACGTCGAACTCAAGGGCTTCAGCGGGGCGCACCGGTTGTACGCGGTGACGTCCTGACCCCGCACTACTCCGGCGGGCCGGACTCCGCGAGCCGCTGGTGTAGCCGGGTCCTGATGTCCTCGGGCGTGTACGAGCTTCGCTTGCGCTGGTCTCTGGCGACCAACGCCCCGCCGGCGACCACACCCGCGACACCGGCCAGCCCGACCCACTTCCAGATCCCTTTCATGCCCAAAGTCTGCCTAAGCTGCCCGGGTGAACGCGAACACGGTGACCCTGCAGCGCGCGTTGGCAGAGACACGGACGGGCGACATATGGCTCTTTCGGGGCGGGACGGGGCCGGACCGCGCGATCCAGACGATGACGAATGCGCCGGTCAACCACGTCGGCATGACGGTGGCCATCGATGACCTGCCGCCGTTGATCTGGCACGCCGAACTCGGTGCCAAGCTCCTGGACATGTGGACCGGTACCCACCATCGCGGCGTACAACTCAACGATGCGCGCGAGGCCGTCGAACAGTGGCAGCTCGGTTACCAGCAGCGATGCTGGCTGCGTCAGCTCACCCCGTACGCCACTCGCGCGCAGGAAGACACGATGCTCAGGGTGATCGCGCGAATGGACGGCACGGCGTTCCCCACCACGGCGCGTCTCACCGGACGCTGGATGCGCGGGCGCCTGCCGGTCGTCAGCGACTTCACCCGCGGCCTTCCCTTCGTGCATGGCAAGGTGAGCCAATCGGCGCAGCGGAAGAAGGCGCAGACCCGCCAGGGCGGGCTGGAGACCGCGTATTGCGCGGAGGTGGTCGCCATCACCTACGAGGAGATGGGGCTCCTCACGACAGAGAAGCACTACAACTGGTTCGACCCAGGATCGTTCTGGAGCGGCGACTCGCTGCCGCTGACCGAGGGTTACCGGCTCGGCGCCGAGATCGCGGTCCGCGCCTGACCTTCCGCGACGCGACGGGAATACCCAGCCCGACATATGCGCTATAACGCATGATTCGGTCCGTCGATATCATCCCCGAGGTCGGCGGGCCGAATCACTTTCCCCGTATCGCAGGCATTCCGAAGACATCCAGTGGCGGCTTTGGCGGCCGAGTCGCGGGCCCCAACGGGCACGTCGTCTTGATCTCGAACCGATGCCACTGCGTCTCTCCCGCGTTCGGTGGCATCCTTCCGGTGAAGCGGTAGGTCTCGTCGATCTTGGTTGCGTCTACCTCCCCCGGATCGGCCACGTACCCGTTCGCGTCGAGGTAGCGCACACTCACCTTCTCGGCCACCAGCCGAGGTTTCGGCCTGAGCAGCACCCGTATCGACCTGACCCGTCCCTCCGACGCGAAGATGACCAGCTTGCCGCCGGGTTGGATCGTGCACTCGACGGGGCCCTCGATGGTCTCGGTTCGGCCGTCGAAGACGAGCGTGGTCACCACCTCGGGACGACGATCGACGCAACCGGCGAGCGTGAGGACCAACGCCGTGCAGACGGCGGCACGACCGGTGGTCGGTGAGCGGGCCCACATGGCTCGAGTATGGCCTCGTCAGCGACCACCGGACAACACGATTCGCGATGGTCGACGTTGCCGCGACGGCCCATCGGGTGGATCGCCATCACGCCTCCGGGTCGTGGCCTAGGTTGATCGTGACCGGCACGAATCCGTGTGGGCGTCGACAACGAAGGAATGGGCGAACGATGACCATGACGGGGAATTCGCCGAGCATGCACACCACGTCGCTACTCGACGGCGAGGTCGTCGAGGAATCGGACCTGGGTTCCATCCGCCGCGTCACGGCCGACAACCTCCCCATCCTCACGGGCATGTCGATCAAACGGATCGTGCTCAACCCGGGCGCGATGCGCACGCCGCACTGGCACGCGAACGCCAACGAACTCACCTACTGCATCGCGGGCACCTCGCTGGTGTCCGTGCTCGACAGCTACAGCAAGTTTGCGAGCTTTACGGTGTCCGCGGGCGAGATGTTCCACATCGACTCGGGCTCACTGCATCACATCGAGAACATCGGCGACGAACCAGCCGAGTTCATCCTGGCGTTCCGCAGCGAGCGGCCCGAGGACTTCGGCCTGGCAGCGGCCTTCGGCGCGATGACGGACGCGGTGCTGGGCAACACCTACGATCTACCCGCGTCGGACCTAACCAAGATCCGACGCACCACGACCGACCGGCTGCTGGCCAAGCGTCAGAGCGATGCCTCCATCCCGGACACCGCCCACTTCGACGATCCGCACAAGTTCGCGGTGGAGGCGCAGAGCCCGCCCATCGGCATCGCGGTGGGATCGGCACGCCTTGCACGCCTTCAGTACTGGCCCGCGCTGAAGGACCTGTCCATGTACTCGCTGCGCATCCGCGAGGACGGGATGCGAGAACCACACTGGCATCCGATCACCGCCGAGATGGGCTACGTGCACGAGGGATCGGGGCGGATGACCGTCATGGACCCCGACGGCACCCTGGACACCTACTACCTCAAGGAGGGCGACGTCTACTTCATCCCCCGCGCCTACCCTCACCACATCGAGGTCGTCGACGCCCCCGAATGGCACTTCGCGATCTTCTTCGATCAGCCCACCCCCGGCGACATCGGTTACCGCGCATCGGCCAGCGCCTACTCCCGCGAAGTGCTCGCCGCGACGTTCAACGTGCACATCGACGACCTGCCCAACTTCCCGTTCACGAAGGTCGACCCGCTGATCGTCACCCGCAACAATCCGGTCGACGAGCGGGCGATGGGCGAGTAGTTCAGGGGGCCCTCGCCGGCTCCTTCGATGGTGAATATCGTTCGTGCCCGGGGCATCTCGAACCAATGGCCACCCTGGGGAAGGCGGGATGATCAGAGGCGCGCGAAACAGGGGTTCGCGTCCTCCTTCGGAATGGACGCGTCCTGGCTGGAGAACTTCCCGACCACCCCGGCAGCGGTGACCTCGACGCTGTCGGCGTGGATGCCGAGCGGATAGTTGTCGTTCAGCTTCGTGGTGAGTTCGTCGAGCGCGGACTGCACCGCCTCCTTGGGCAGCGGGCCGGTGACGTCGAGTACCTGCAGAACGAGGTCACCGTCCGTGACCGCGGGCTCGGCCGTGACGCTGTTCTCGCCCGCCTCGAGGACGATGGTTCCCGCCGCCGGGTCGGTGCTCACACCGGTGATCAGACTCCCCACACCCGGCAGGTTGGCGGCCACCGTGTCCTTGATACCCGCGGACCGCCAGGTGAGTGTCGCGTTCAGCGATCCGATGGTGCCCTTGGAGTCCCCAGACTCCTGTAGCCGCACGTCCTCCAGCGTGACGTCGGCCGTCATTCCCTTCGCTTCCTGAACGCGGTCCCCGTCGGTGTTCACCGAGATGTTGGTGTAGTGGCCGGTGATGTGCTGCCACAGGAAGGGCGGGTTCACGCCGAACGAGATGCTGGCGCCGTCTTGGACGACGCACTCGGCGACCTCGACCAGGATGCTGTCCGCGCGGTGCCGGGCATACAGTTCGGCGCCCGCGAGGCCGCCCGCGAGGAGCGCGACGACGATCAACGCGATGAGGGCGACCGACTGGCGGTTGCCGAAGCGGGAGCCATGCCTTTTCTCGGCCTTCGATTGCTCGGGCTCGGAACCAGCGCCCGACTGGGGTGGCCCGCCTCGCGGTGGCACTTGCGGTGGCGGTGGCGGCAACCGCGGCGACCGCGGTTGGGGCGGCGGTGCGCCTTGGTGCGGCGGTGGCGGACCACCTGTAGCTGGGTAGGGCCGCGCACGGATCCGATCGGTCGGCGCGGCGGCATCACCCGGGCGTGCACGAATCTGTTCGGTTGGCGGCTCTGACCCGGCCGCCTGCGGGATCCGCCGCGTCGTCGGGTCGGGCGGGACGCCCCGGCCGCGCCAGCCAGGCTGCCCGGGGCGTTGCGGCGGCGTGGTCACCTGGCCGATTCTGCCTCATCGCCGAAAACACGGCACTCACCGCCGAACGCTAGCCGTGCTCACCAACGAAGGCATCGTAGGCAGCCGTGATGTCGTCGGCGGCGGCATCGGGATGTTCACGCGCGACGGCCTCGATCGCCGCCAGCGTCTTCGGGCCGATACCCGTTGCGGTAGTGGGAGACTCACCGTGGGCAAGCGCGCTGTTCAACAGTTCGTCGAATTCCGCGCGAGAGCATGCCGCGGGTGGCTGGGCCAACATGATTCGACGTTACGGCCGCACGGCGCAACGCGCGTGCCACGTCGGCAAGAATTAACCGGATCGTCAAGAGTCGGGTGGACGACCCGTGAACCGCGGGCATCGGGTCACTCGTGGTGGTGCACGATGTTGAGCACGTTGCCGTCCGGGGCGCGCACGAAGAACCGGCGCACTCCCCACGGTTCGGTCGTGAGCGGATACACGATCTCGTAGCCCAGTTTCTTGGCCTCTTCGTAAGCACCTTCGACGTCGTCGGTGTGGATGGAAACGACTGAGTCCTCGGGCGCGGTCGCATCTGCGGTGACGAGTTGGACGTGCACGCCCGTGTCGGGCGAGGTGTAGCGGGCCACCCAGCCCATGTTGAACTCCTCGGCACTCAAACCGAGATAGTCGGTGTAGAAGCTCTTCGCTGCGTCGATGTCAGCCACCGGCAGGTTGGTCGTGATCCGTAGGACGCGCATGCGGTTCTCCTCGTGGGGAATGGATCGTCTGGACCCTACTGGTTCCGCCGAAACCCCACGATGACGCGCGCCGCGTGCAAGCATTCCGGCACGCCCTACCGTCGGCTCGCCGGCGATGTAACGGCCGCTTCGGTTCGACGCACTCACCAATATCGGTCCGTCGGCTTTCATCCCCGAGGTCGGCGGGCCGACTCCCACCCCCAACTGACGCGCAGTGTCCGCCGTCGGTCGTCCAACCATTGAGTGCGGCCCTTTCCAGGCTGACCGCAGCCACCAAAGCGGTATCCGCCACGGGGGCACAACGGTTCGCGGTGACCGGTTGGTCTGAGGGTGGGCCCTGGGCCCTTGCCGCCGCCGCGTATCTCGACCCCGCACGCCTCGTCAACGTGACGTGCATCGCCGGGGGGCAACTACGGCACGTTCGGGGCGAACTGGGCCGCGAAGTATCTGAGCAGCGTGGACGCACTTGGCGGTCGCCTGGCACTGCACTTCCATCCCGGCTTCACGCTCATGTACGACCGCTTGGGTTGAGCGCCAAGCACTTCGAGGAAAGCTACGCGAAGACGCTGATGAAATCCGTGAATGCCGCGGACCGGCAGGTGCTGGCCGACGAGAACATAATGACGTCATTCCTCGCGGCAAGCCGAGAGTGTTTTCGCCAGGGCGCAGACGGACTCGTGGCCGATGCCACGATGCTCTACCAGGCTGGGCCGTTCGACATGACCAGCGTGACCCGCCTGGTGCACTTCTGGCAGGGCAGCGCCGACACCCTGGTGCCCGAGGTCATCAACAAGACCGTGGCGGACAAGACTCCGGGGGCCATCTGGCACCCGATCAGTGGTGGTGGCCATTTCAATGCGGTGAGTCACGCGGACGAGATCCTCGCACTTGCGGCGGGCGATCTTTCGTCAGCCTCCAACTGACCGCGCGCGGGTGACGCCTCCGCGGCTTGTTGTTCGCTGCGCCGACCCGTCGAACCGGAACTCCACGACGCTGCGGTCACACCGTCGCGCGAGCGGCCCACGCGGTAGCCGTCAACGTGAACGGACCACTGCCCAGACGTTCGCGAGCCACTGATTCGAGACGCGCGCGAGCATCGCCATCGAGGCGCTGGACGTAGGTGCCAGCCGGTCCGACACCGTATGTGTACGGCTCCCACCACTGCTCAAAGGTCGGATGCACCACATCGACCGCAATGGAATCTTCTTCCACGTCGCGAAGACCGGCAGCTTCGAACAGCTCAGTGAGGTGCCCCTCGTGCGCACCGGAGAGGAGCGCTTCATCCTGAACTTGGGGGGCGATCACGTGAACCGCATCCCAGAACGGCGCCAGGGCACCTTTCGGCCCGTCCCATACGCATGCCGCGATGACACCGCCGCGCCGAGTCACGCGCGCCATCTGTCCGATGCCCGTTACGGGCTCGGTCATGAAGTGCACCACCAATTGCGCGAGCGCAGCGTCGAAAGCGGCAGTTTGGTAGGGCAATTCCTCCGCCGTGCCTTGGCGCACGTCAACGCCTGGGAAGCGCGCTCGGATCGCGTCGACGAACGGCGGTGAAGGATCGATCGCCGCGACCTCGGCTCCGACTGACAGCAAATGTGCCGTCAGAGCGCCCGGACCGCAGCCGACGTCAAGCACCTTGTCGCGTGCCTCGACACCGACGAATGCCGCGAAGACTGCCGTGAGCGGGTCGGCGTATCGGCCCATGAAACGGGCATAGGCCTCCGGCGGCACGGAAAAGCTCACCGGACCAGACTGCGTCGCAGGCTAGTGTTCAGCGAGCGGTGGCCGAGACCAACGAGGTAGTGGCGCCATCCCGGCCGCCGAACACTAGGAGAGCCGCCGCAAGATTTTCTGCCGGCCGCCGGAAAGGCTGCGGACGTGCGCCGAGAGTCGATGAACATCCTCTGAACTGCAGCCCTAAACGTCGAGCCGGAATTCCACCACATCGCCCTTCACTGAGCGGGGGGATCGCGCCGGGCGTCGGCCGGGTTGGGTGTCGTCGGATTCCGGAGCCCATCCCGCAATCGCTTCGCCTTTGTCTCGGCCCGATTCGCGAGAAAGTAGCGCCCGTTGATGACGAGGTCGATCAGCGCCATGCCGACGAGACCGATCGCCGCACCCAGGGCGGATCCCACCAAGAACGTCTGAACCGTGGGGTTGAACCCACCCGTACAGCCGTATATTCCGCATCGGAAGGGGCCTACACCGGCAGCGACGAAGGCAGCAGGGAAAACCGCAGCCATTCCGTACCAGACCACTCGACGTGCCATCTCTACCCCTCGTCAACCCTTACTCCTCGACGTTGCACCGGAACTCCACGACGTCACCGTCGTCCGTGTCGGAATTCGTCGCCGTCGCCGTCCATCGGGGCTAGGAGACCATCCGAAACCTAACGCGGGACGTCAAAGTAGTCGCGCCAAGCAGCGATCTTGTCGCCAGTCACCTCGAATGCGCCCATGACGCGGGCGGCGACCTTGCTGCCGTCGTAGATGAAGTGATCGACGCGCTCGGTCAACACGACGTTGCCGTTCACCGCGATGTTTAGGAGTTCCAACTCAGCGGATTCCATCCGCTGCACGAAGCCTGCGACAGCCTCGCGAATCTCTTCGTGCCCGTGGTGGACCCCCAGCGCAACGTTGTCCCAGACGCCATCGGGATGGAAATGACTCACGATCTCGTCGACGTCCAAACCATGCCACGCGTTCAATTCAGCGCGAACTACATCCTCGGGCTTCATCGCACCTCCAAGCAATCAAGGTCAACTGATGCTCAAGATACGTCGAGTCATCACTGTGTCACGCAGTTCGTGGAAGGTCGGCCCGAGTCGAGTGGTCGGCGAACGCCGCCGTTCCACGGGAGCCGGACGAGCGCCCGAGCCAGGCGACGGACACCAGTGCTTCGTCACCAGAAGGCGTCATGGTCACGCTCTTCTCGCCCAAGTCTGCCGTTTGCGTGCAGACGTTGTTTGTAATGCGCTGTGCGCGAACTGGTCTGCGCGGGGCGGCGTGATCGTGATGAAGCCGCCGCTCTATAGCGTGGAAGTGGACGCTGCCGCGATTTCGGCATCCATCCGAAAGGGGCAAGCCAGTCAGTGGCACGCGGTCCGCGAGGAACGTGCACTCGGAATTCACTTGGAGTTCTTGTTTCTCGACGACCAAAAGATCCGACAAGCCGAGGTGTACAGGTCCGCCTAAGCCAGCGGGATCGGTACACCGTTCACGGACGCACCCGTCCGGCTGCCCTGCCGCTACACGTTGAACGGGAACTCAACCAGGTCGTCGTCGTCTTTCAAGCCTGCTACTACGCAGCTGTGGTCACGGCGAGGATGGTGCGTGCGACAAGGGCAGGATCGTCGAGCATCGGTACGTGACCGACATCGGGCAGGCTCCGAATGGTCGCCTGCGGAATCCCGTTCTTGCCGAGTGCACCCGACGGTAACAGCGTCTCCCGTTGTCCCCAGACGATCGTGATCGGGCATGGTATCGGATCAAGCCCTGCGATGACCCAGTCAGCGCCGCGCATGTCGGTACAGAGGTCAGTCACGACGGTGCAGCCGATGCCGTCGTCATTGATTTCCAGCGCCCTGGCCGCTGAGATGCGGTCTCCGCGATAGGCGATGTCGCGGAAGATGAGTCGACGCAGCGTGGCGGACTTGTACATGAGGGGCAACACCGGGCGTGTTAACCGGCCCATCGTCACGCCCCGTTGCAATCGTCCGAACGCGCGCTTCTGGTAGCCATCGCCGGCGGTCCAGAAGCCCACCGGAGAGAAGGCACACACGCTCGCGGCACGATCCCGCCGCGCCAATTCGATTGCCACGAATCCGCCAATGGAGTTCCCGGCGAGATGAGGTCGATCCAAACCGCACCGGTCCAGATATCGCTCGGCCGCATCGACCATGTGGGTCATCGTTGCGGGATGCCGATCGACGGGCAGTCCGCCTCGGTGGCCGTCGGCCGTCGGCGCGTGCACCTGATGATGACTCGACACCAGTGGGATTACCTCACGCCACGCACTGCCCGACATCGCCAGACCGTGCAAGAGAACGAGTGGGGAAGCGCTGCTGTCCATGTCGAAATTGGACAACATCCGCCCAGTGGGCGCCAGTCTCCGTTCTCAGTTCGCGCCACGCCGGGCGCGGCGAACTAGCTCCAGGGGATCCTCAGCCCTTGCTCGTAGACGTTGATCCGAACCGGAACTCGACCACGTCGCCGTCGGCCAGCGAGTCGTCCGACCGGCGCTGTGCCGGCGCTGCAGTTTCCCGAACGATTGTGTGCCGACGGCGTAGTCTGTCGCAATTGCGATCTGAATTCCGTTCGTTCGGGAGGCCCGATGGCAGAGATACTCGCGCCGATCATCACGATCCTTGCGATCGGTTTGTTCGTGGGGTCATGGGTGTTCTATCTTCGTCGGGTCCGCCAGGGGCGCGCTGATCCCTTCGTGGACCCGAGTTGGCCCAGCAACTTGAGGCCGTCACCGCGTCAACTACATGACCCCTCAGGCGGCCATTACTCGACGTCCAGCCTGTATCTCGATCCGAACGAATCCCAACAAGAGCGCGGCCCCGAGCTCCCAAACAAACCGCAGTGAGTCGACAGCTCACCCGTCAGAGAGCAAGCACCATTCGATCTGTCACTTCTTCAACCCTTGCCGCTACACGTTGAACCGGAACTCCACCACGTCGCCGTCGACCATGACGTAGTCCTTGCCCTCCATGCGTACCTTGCCCGCGGACTTGGCGGCAGCCATCGAGCCGGCCTCGACCAAATCGTCGAAGGACACGATCTCGGCCTTGATGAAGCCCTTCTCGAAGTCGGTGTGGATGACTCCCGCGGCCTTGGGGGCGGTGTCGCCGCGGTGAATCGTCCACGCCCGCGATTCCTTGGGCCCGGCGGTCAGGTAAGTCTGCAGCTGGAGCGTGTGAAAACCCGCCCGCGCCAACGCATCCAGGCCCTTCTCGGTCTGCCCGATCGACTCCAGGAGTTCGGCGGCCGACTCGTCGTCGAGTTCCTGCAGTTCGGCCTCGATCTTGGCGTCGAGGAACACCGCGTCGGCCGGCGCCACCAACTCGCGCAACTCGGCCTTGCGCGACTCGTCGGTGAGCACCGACTCGTCGGCATTGAACACGTAGAGGAACGGCTTGGTGGTCATCAGGTTGAGCTCACGCAACAGCGACGCATCCACACCGGCCGCGAACAGTGTCGTGCCGCCGTCGAGGACCTGCTGCGCGGCGACCGCCGCCTCGTGGACGGGCCTGCGGTCCTTGTTGTTGCGGGCTTCCTTCTCCAGGCGGGGCACCGCCTTCTCCAGCGTCTGCATATCGGCCAGGATCAGCTCCGTTTCGATCACCTCGATGTCGGAGGCCGGGTCCACCTTGCCGTCGACGTGGACGACGTCGTCGTCGGCGAACACCCGGACCACCTGACAGATGGCGTCGCACTCGCGGATGTTGGCCAGGAACTTGTTGCCGAGCCCGGCGCCCTCGGAAGCGCCCTTCACGATCCCCGCGATGTCGACGAACGTCACCGGTGCGGCCACGATCTTCTCCGAACCGAAGATCTTGGCGAGCGCGGACAGCCGCGGATCGGGCAGGGGGACCACGCCCTCGTTGGGCTCGATCGTTGCGAACGGGTAGTTGGCGGCGAGGACGTGGTTCCGCGTCAAAGCGTTGAACAACGTTGACTTGCCCACGTTTGGCAGTCCGACGATTCCGAGGTTGAGGCCCACGGATTGAACAGTCTAGGGGTCGGCCCGGCCACGCCGGAGCGCGCTGTCAGCGCTGTACGCGCGACAGCCGGTACGGTCGATGTGTGTCAGGACAGCGCGCGCGATCGGCAGTCGCCGCCGATCACCGCTCGGCCTTGCCTCAGATTCCCGGTATTCCCTGGTGGGGAGCGGTTCTAGTGGCCATCGTCGCCACGGCCCTCGGGGTCGGCTACGACGCAGGAACGGGCTCGGACTCCCTGGGTGCCGTGTTCACGGTGTGCTACGTCACTGGATGCCTGCTGGCAGTTCTCGCAGTGCGGCAGTCCGGAGTGTTCAGCACCGTGATCCAGCCGCCGCTCATCCTGTTCGTCGCCGTGCCGTCGGCCTACTACTTCTTCCACCGCAGCGAGATCCAGGGTGTCAAGGACGTCCTGATCAATTGCGGCTATCCGCTGATCGAACGCTTCCCTCTGATGTTCTTCACATCGGCGGCCGTGCTGGTGGTCGGCATGGTCCGCTGGTACCTCGCGAACTCGGCTCACCACGGCGCGGCGACCGCAACCGTCGAGGAGGCGGCCGACGACACGCCTGCCACCGAGAAATCCGACGCGAAGGCTCCGTCGCGGCGCGGCCGCCGGCGCGCGACCACACGGGCGGCGGTCGACGACGAGACTGCGACGCCGGTGCGCAAGACCAGAACCGCCGCCGCCGGGCCGTCGCGCGCGCGGCACACCAGACCGCCCGAGACCGATATCGTCGACCCCGCCGCGCGTCGATCCCGCCGCGGCCAACGCCCGATGGACCCGCAGGCGGAACCCCGCCGGCGGCCACGCGGTGACGACCCGCGCGACCGTCGCAATCTGCCCCCAGCAGAACGACGGGATCCACGCGAGAGGCAGGAAAGGTCCGGCCGGCCGGACCGGGCCGACCGTTACGACAGGCCGCAGCACCGCGAGTGGCAGGACCGACAGGATCGTCCCGAGCGGCGTCGCAGGATGCCCGAGTACTCCGAGTACGACGCCTACGACCCTCGTGAGTCCTTCGACCGCGGGCCGGTCAACGGCGCCTCTGGAGGCAACCCCACCCACCACCCGGTGTCACGGGTCCGCTACCGCGCATCCGACGATGGGGAGTCCCGCGTCGAGCACCGCACGCGGCCTCGTCGCCCTCGCCATGCGGGGGCCGACGCCTGGGATCACGACGACTGAGGACGCCGTACCCGACCTACGACGGAGGCTCAGCGCTTCGTGGCGCTGCTACGAATCTCCCTGGGCAGTGAGAACACCAGGGTCTCGTTGGCGGTGGTGACCGGCTGGACCATGTCGAAGCCGTTGTCGGAGAGCCGTTCCAGCACCCCCCGAACCAGGATCTCCGGAACCGAGGCGCCGGAGGTCACGCCGACCGTGGTCACGCCCTCCAGCCACGCTGGATCGATGTCGTCGGCATAGTCGACCAGGTACGCCGCGCCCGCCCCGGCGCCGAGTGCGACCTCGACCAACCGCACCGAATTCGACGAGTTGCGGGAGCCCACGACGATCACGAGTTCGCACTCGGGTGCCATCGCCTTGACCGCAACCTGGCGGTTCTGGGTGGCGTAGCAGATGTCGTCGC
Source organism: uncultured Actinomycetota bacterium (assembly GCA_963798245.1). Classification (GTDB taxonomy): domain Bacteria; phylum Actinomycetota; class Actinomycetes; order Mycobacteriales; family Mycobacteriaceae; genus Mycobacterium. The sequence continues at coordinate 82,579 of CAWCSO010000013.1, read as the reverse complement.
TGGGCGGATCCTGCAGTTTGGGGAAACGCTCGCGGAGCCGATGCACGGTCTCCATGGTCTCGTCCACGCTCAGCGTGGTCTGCGAGAGCCAGATCACCTTGTCCTCGTCGCGGACGGTGACGGCGTCGACGGAGTCGGGCCCGTCGACGAGTTGGACGTGGTCGGGTGCCTCACCGGCGGTACCGACGACCTCCTCGTGGCCTTCGTGGCCGATCAGCAGGATGTCGTAGTCGTCGCGGGCGAACCGCTTGGCCTCGTTGTGCACCTTGGTCACCAGCGGACACGTCGCGTCGATCACCTTGAGGTCGCGTGCCGCGGCCGTCTCGTGCACCGTCGGTGCGACGCCGTGCGCAGAGAAGACGACGATCGCCCCTTCGGGAACCTCGTCGGTCTCGTCGACGAAGACGGCGCCCGCCTCGGCGAGCGTGTCCACGACGTGCCTGTTGTGCACGATCTCGTGCCGGACGTACACCGGAGCGCCGTGCTTCTCCAGCGCACGCTCGACCGTCTCCACGGCGCGGTCGACGCCGGCGCAGTAGCCGCGCGGCTCGGCGAGGAGCACTCGCTTGCCGGTCGCGGGATCGACGACCGAGCTGGTGGCACCTGGGATGCCCATGTTGATCGTCGGTGGCATGCCTCCAAGGGTACTTACCGGCAGCGCCGAACTGCCAGCCGTAGGCTGCACCCATGGCAAGTGCACCGTATGGGGTCCGTCTGCTGGTTGGCGCGGCGGTGACCGCGCTCGATGAGACACGCAAGCTGCCGTCAACGATCCTCACCTATCCCATGACGGTGATCAGTCAGGTGGCCCACCTCGTCATGAAGATGCAGCAGGACGTCGCAGACCTGGTCAACAGGGGTGACGAGACACTCGAACAGCTGTTCCCTCCCAAGGACGAACAGGCCGAGTGGGCGACGTTCGACGAGGACCTCGCTGATCCCGACGTCGACGACGCCGCTGCGGCGCGCCGGGATGGCGAACGCCTCACCGAGGGCCGTTTCGCGCTGTACAGCACCGGCGAGCCTGAGAAACCCACCGCCAGCAACGATCGGCGCTCCGCGCCCGAGCGGCCGGCGCTGGTCGACGACCTGGATTACGAGTCGCTCACCCTGGCCCAGTTGCGGGCCCGGTTGCCCTCGTTGCGCGTCCCCGACCTCGAGTCGCTGCTGGCGTACGAGGCCGACACCAAGGCACGTGCCCCGTTCCAGACGCTGCTGGCCAACAGGATCACCCGCGCGACAGCGAAGTGACCGACACCGCACAGGGCCAGTCGCCGGAGAATCCCTGGCCGGTCCGCGCCGTGGCCACCCGGGTCGCCAAGTGGATCGACCGGCTGGGCACCGTGTGGGTCGAAGGGCAGATCGCCCAGATGAAAACCCTGCCCACCGTGGTCTTCATCATGCTGCGCGACCCCGCCGCGGACATGTCGTTGTCGTTGGTCGCGCCCCGCGATCTGGTGGCCAACGCACCCGTCCCGTTGACCGAGGGCGCCCAGGTGGTCATCTGCGGCAAACCCAACTTCCACACCGGCCGTGGCACGTTCTCCCTACGGGTCAGCGAGATTCGCGCAGTCGGCCTCGGCGAGTTGCTTGCCCGAATCGAACGGTTGCGAAAACTGCTTGACGCCGAAGGGCTGTTCGACGTGCGACTGAAACGGCCGATTCCGTTCCTGCCCAACACCATCGGCCTCGTCACCGGCCGTGGTTCGGCCGCTGAGCGCGACGTGCTGTCGGTGGCGCTGGCGCGCTGGCCCGCGGTGCGGTTCGCCGTCCGCAACACCGCCGTCCAGGGCCCCAACGCGGTTTCCCAAATCGTGGCTGCGTTGCGGGACCTGGACCAGGATCCCGAGGTCGACGTCATCGTTCTGGCGCGCGGCGGCGGCGACATCGACGCCCTGCTGCCCTTCTACGACGAGACGCTGTGCCGAGCGATCTCGGTGTGCACCACACCGGTGGTCAGTGCCATCGGCCACGAACCCGACAACCCGCTGTGCGACCTCGTCGCCGACGTCCGTGCGGCGACCCCCACGGATGCGGCCAAGCGCGTGGTGCCCGATGCCGTCGCCGAGCAGGCACTCGTCGCGGATCTGCGGCGCCGCAGCGCACGTTCCCTGCGCAATTGGGTGCACCGCGAGCAGCACACCGTGAGTCAGTTGCGTAGCCGCCCGGTGCTGGCTGCGCCGCTCACTGCGCTGACCACGCGCAGCGATGAGGTGCACCGCGCACTGACGGCCGCCCGTCGTGACGTGACGCGGCTGATCGCCACCGAAACGGAGCGGGTCACGCACCTGTCGGCACGGCTCGCGACCCTGGGTCCGGCCGCCACCCTGGCGCGCGGTTACGCGGTCGTTCAGGCGGTTGGGTCGGGTTCAGGGTCGGCTCCGGCGGTGATAGTGCGTTCGGTCGGGGCCGCCCCGGCCGGAACCCGGCTGAGAGTGCGCGTCGCCGACGGCGCCGTGGCGGCAGTGAGCGAGGGGATCGATGAAGCCCATTAGTCGACTGGGATACGAAGAGGCGCGTGACGAACTGATCGAGGTGGTGCGCACTCTCGAACAGGGCGGACTCGACCTCGACGCGTCGCTGAAGCTCTGGGAAAGGGGCGAGGAGCTGGCGAAACGCTGCGAAGAGCACCTCGCCGGGGCCCGCGAGAAGGTCGAGAAGGCACTGGCCGCCAGGGACGACGAGGAAGGTTGATAGCGCAACCATTCGGCCCGTAGCTGGTCGAAACTGGAACACGTTTCAGTTATTCTCGGCGTATGGGTGATTCGACGCTGACCACTGAACTCGGCCGCGTCCTGGTGACCGGCGGCTCCGGTTTCGTAGGCGCAAACCTGGTGACGGAACTGCTCGATCGTGGACACCACGTCCGCTCGTTCGACCGCGTGCCGTCGCCGCTGTCCGGGCATCCGCGGTTGGATACGGTCATCGGTGACATCACCGACACCGGTGAGGTCGCCGCTGCGGTGGATGGCATCGACACCGTCTTCCACACCGCGGCGATCATCGACCTCATGGGTGGCGCATCCGTCACCGACGAGTACCGGCAGCGCAGTTTCGCCGTCAACGTCGGCGGCACCGAGAACCTGGTGCGCGCGTCCCGCGCCGCAGGCGTCAAGCGGTTCGTCTACACCGCCAGCAACAGCGTCGTGATGGGCGGCCAGGTGATCTCCGGAGGAGACGAAACCCTGCCCTACACACAGCGTTTCAACGACCTCTACACCGAGACCAAGGTCGCCGCCGAGAACTTCGTCTTGTCGCAGAACGGGGCGCAGGGTTTGCTCACGTGCTCCATCCGGCCAAGCGGGATCTGGGGACGCGGCGATCAGACCATGTTCCGCAAGCTGTTCGAGAGCGTGCTGGCCGGCCACGTCAAGGTTCTGGTGGGCAGCAGGCACAGTCGGCTGGACAACTCGTACGTGCACAACCTGATTCACGGCTTCGTCCTGGCCGGCGAGCACCTCGTCCCGGGAGGTTCGGCGCCCGGTCAGGCGTACTTCATCAACGATGGTGAGCCGATCAACATGTTCGAGTTCTCCCGGCCCGTCATGGAGGCGTGCGGTCAGCGGTATCCGAGGTTTCGCGTGGCGGGTCCGCTGGTGCGGTTCGTCATGACGTTGTGGCAGCGATTGCACTTCCGGTTCGGCCTGCCGAAGCCGCCGATCGAACCGCTTGCCGTCGAACGCGTCTACCTCGACAACTACTTCTCGATCGCGAAGGCGCGTCGCGATCTCGGCTATGAGCCGCTGTTCACCACGGAACAGGCGATGGTCGAATGCCTGCCGTACTACACCGATCTGTACGCCCGGATGAAGGCAGCCGGGCAACGCTCACCCGCGCCGGCCGGACACGGCTAACCGGCAACGAGGGCCAGGGCGTGCGCCCGCCGTAGCTTGCCGGACGGCGTCTTCGGAATGGTGCCGGGAGCCAGCACCACCACGTTGCGCGGCCGCACGTCGACCTCGGCGAACACCTGGTGCGCGACGGACTTCTGGATTCGTCGGACCTCGGCCCGGTCCTCGAATGCGTTCGACTCGACAGCGACGGCGAAGGATTCCCGGGAATGTCCGGCATTCAGGCGCACCGCGACGGCACACCCGGCACGAACCCCGGCCACCCGCTGGGCGGCCCGCTCGATGTCGGTGGGGTAGACGTTTCGCCCGGCCATGATGATGACGTCCTTGACCCGCCCGCACACCACCACATGGTCGAGTTCGGTCAGATAGCCCAGGTCACCGGTGTCATACCAGCCCAGGTCATCCTGCGTGGAGACGAAGCCGGCCTCGGTCGTGTAGCCGGGCGAGAGTGGTTCGCCGCGCACCTGGATGACACCGACGCCGCGCGTGGGCAGGGTGTTGGCGTCCTCGTCGACGATCCGGACCTCCAGTCCGCTCAGGAGCGGACCCAGGGTGGCCAGCCTGCGGGTGTTTCCCGACGTGGCGGGCACCGCGCGGTGCAGAATCGCGAGGATGTCAGCGTCGACCTCGTCGACCACGAGTCCGGTTCCGCACACGGAGAACGACACCGCCACGGTCGTCTCGGCCATCCCGTACGCGGGCAGGATCGCCTCCCGACGCAGCCCGAACGGTGCGCCAGCCTCGCACAGGTCCTCCACGACCGCCGGCTCGACCTGCTCGGCGCCCGAGAGCGCCCACCGAAGCGTGGACAGGTCGAACTCGCCGGGACTGGCTTGTCTGCGTAGCCGCTTCGCCAGCAGGGAGTAGGCGAAGTTGGGCGCGGCGGTCATGGTGCCCTTGTACTTCGCAATCAGCCTGGGCCACAGCAGGATGTCGGTCAGGAAGTCCATCGGCGTGACCTTGACCAGTTCGGCCCCGAAGTACATCGGCACGATCAGGAATCCCGTCATCCCCATGTCGTGGAACAGCGGCAGCCAGCTGACGATGACGTCGGTGCGAAGGTCGTACTCGGCGCCGACGAACATCGCCTCGGCGTTGGACACCAGGTTCCGGTGCGTGATCTGGACGGCCTTGGGCGGGCCGGTCGAGCCGGAGGTCAGTTGCAGCAGCGCGATGTCGTCCTCGGCGGGATCGAGGGGATCCACGGGCTCGGAGGTGATCAGGTCGGCGATCACCAGGACGGTGACGCCGCGCCCGGCCAGCACCGGCGCGGCCATCATGAAGGGGTCGGATACCACGACCACCGTCGCCCCGAGCGCCCCGATGACGCGTTCGGTCTCGGCCGCCCACGACACGAGATCGGTCCGCGGGGTCGGCTGGTGCAGCATCGTCAAACTTGCGGCTCGCATCCACACCGCCTGCGCGGTCGGCGCGATCTCGACGGGTGCGCCGGCGAGCACCGCGACCGCGTCGCCCGGGCCGACTCCTGCGGCTGCGAGACCCCCAGCGATCCGTCGGGCTCGGTCGTGGACCTCGGCCCAGCTGTGTCGCACCGGTGTGTGCGGCTCGCCGGTCACCATTCCTCGCGTGCTGGCACGTGCATTCGCGTACATGACGTCACAGAATCTGCTCATGCGAGGCCTTTCCCTTCGATGGACCCGCCGAGGGACGGGCTCACGCGGTTTCGGCGGCGGCGAAGCGCCCGATCAGGTGCCGGAGTACCGAGGCGTCCATCGGTGCGGTCGAGTCGGACACCGCGCACAGCACACGGTCCGCCACGGCTTCCGCGCACGACGACGGGATGATGTAGAGCACGGCATCTCGGGAGTGCGTGCCGATCAGGTAGATCGTCTCGCCTGCGACCAACGTGTACGGATCGACGGAGATGGCAACCCCATGGCGAATGATGCGCGACGGCGCCTTGGACCATGCCCGCGGGTCGTAGACCACCCGGCGGACCTCGCCGATCATCGAGCCCAGCACCGCCAGCAGATCGGCCAGCTCGGCGCCCAGGTCGGCACTGGGGGGCCACCATGCGCCGTCGATACCGCCCCGGGTCGATGCCCTATCGCAGAACACCAGGCGCGGTCCGTTGTTGCCGACGGGCGATTTCAGAGCCATAGACGGTGCTCCCGTCCACTATCAGTGCAATCGCAGACGGTAACCGAGGTGGCGGCACGCGAGTAACCTGCGACTCCTTGAGACTAGCCCCCCGTAGCGAATGAGCCGCGACTCGCCACGGTCGTTCGGTGCACACGATTCGGCAACGGAATCATTAAGGCGCGACATGTAATTGACGCGATTCCGATGCAATCTGCGCCGCGGCCCGCCCAAACCACCGTGCCGATGCCGCCGATCTCATAGCATCCGGGGGGCCACCGTTGCCAATCAGAGGAGTCCGCGTGCCCGACACGAGGCCGACCGGTCTGGTCGTCGTCGGGCGCATCATCGGCGCCGATCCCTCGCCCGACAGACGTTTCGAGCCCGAGCCGATGATTAGAGTCCACCTCGAGGATCAACTACACCGCCACGCCGCGAAAGGTCCTGCGCATGCCTGACTCCAAGCCCAACATCCTCGTCATCTGGGGCGATGACATCGGCATCACCAATCTGAGCTGCTACAGCGATGGGTTGATGGGCTACCGCACGCCCAACATCGACCGCGTGGCCAAGGAGGGGATGCGGTTCACCGACTCCTACGGCGAGCAGAGTTGCACTGCGGGCCGCTCCTCGTTCATCACCGGGCAGAGCGTGTACCGCACCGGGCTGAGCAAAGTCGGGATGCCCGGCGTCGACATGGGCCTGTCGGCCGAGGACCCCACCATCGCCGAGCTACTCAAGCCGCTCGGCTACGCCACCGGACAGTTCGGCAAGAACCACCTGGGCGACCTGAACAAGCACCTGCCCACCGCGCACGGCTTCGACGAGTTCTTCGGCAACCTCTATCACCTCAACGCCGAGGAAGAGCCGGAGAACCCCGACTACCCGACCGAGGAAGAGGCGCCGCTACTGCGCAAGATGCTGCTTCCGCGCGGCGTCATCCACTCCTGGGCCACCGACGAGGCCTCCGACGAACTGGACGAGCGGTTCGGTCCCGTGGGCAAGCAGCGCATCGAGGACACCGGCCCGCTGACCAAGAAGCGGATGGAGACCATCGATGACGAAACCACCGAGGCGTGCATCGACTTCATCACGCGACAGCACGAATCGGACACGCCGTTCTTCGTGTGGATGAACATGACGCACATGCACTTCCGGACCCACACCAAACCCGAGAGCGTCGGGCAGGCCGGCCGCTGGCAATCGCCCTACCACGACACCATGATCGACCACGACCGCAACGTCGGTCAGCTGCTCGACTGCCTCGACGAGCTCGGCATCGCCGACGACACCATCGTCATGTACTCCACCGACAACGGCCCGCACGCGAACAGCTGGCCCGACGGCGCCACCACCCCGTTCCGCAGCGAGAAGAACACCGGTTGGGAAGGTGCCTTCCGGGTGCCCGAGATGATCCGCTGGCCGGGCAAGATCCCGGCCGGGGAGGTGTCCAACGAGATCGTCCAGCATCATGACTGGCTGCCGACGTTCCTGGCCGCCGCCGGTGAGCCGACCATCGTCGACAAGCTCAAGCAGGGCCACACGATCGACGACAAGACCTACCACGTCCACATCGACGGCTACAACCTGTTGCCCTATCTGACCGGCGACGAGGAGGAGTGCCCGCGCCGAGGGATGATCTACTTCTCCGACGACTGCGACGTGCTTGGCCTCCGGTTCGAGAACTGGAAGGTCGTGTTCCTCGAGCAGCGCTGCCAGGGCACACTGCAGATCTGGTTCGAGCCGTTCACCGAACTGCGGGCGCCCAAGCTCTTCAACCTGCGCACGGATCCGTTCGAGCACGCCGACGTCACCTCCAACACCTACTGGGACTGGGTGTTGGAGCGGATCTTCATCGTGCTCTACGGCAACGCGCTGGTCCTGCGGTTCCTGGACACCTTCAAGGAATTCCCGCCGCGAGCCGAACCCGCCTCGTTCACGATCACGGCCGCGGTGGAGAAACTGAAGAAGTCCATGGAGTCGGTGGGTAGCTGACCTTGGCGCGCTTGGACTCCTGGCATGACGGACCCACGAAGTCGGCGATCACCGACTTCGTGGGCCGGGTCACCACCGACGGCGGACCGGACTTCGTCGAGCCGGAGGAACGGGTCGCCGTGTTCGACAACGACGGCACACTGTGGTGCGAGAAGCCCGCCGTACATCCAGCTGGACTTCCTGGTCCGCCGGTTCGCCGAACAGGCCGCGGCCGACCCGTCGCTGGCGGAGAAACAGCCCTACAAGGCCGCCGTCTCGGGCGACCTCGGCTGGATCGGCGACGCCGTGACCATGCACTACCAGGGCGACGACTCACGCCTGAAGGAACTCATGGGCAGCATCGGCGCCGCACACGCGAACATGAGCGTCGAGGAGCACGCCGCCCGGGTGAATGCGTTCTTCGCCGAGGCCACGCACCCGTCGCTGGGCCGGTCCTATCTGCAGTGCACCTACGCGCCGATGGTGGAGTTGCTGAAGTATTTGCAGGCCAACGGTTTCACCAACTACATCGCCTCCGGCGGCGGACGCGACTTCATGCGCCCCATCACCGGGCCCAGTTACGGCGTGCCGCCGGAACGGGTCATCGGCAGCTCGGTCGGCATGACCTACAGCGAGACCGACGGCGGCGGTCACGTGCTGGTGGGCGACACGCTCGACGTGTTCGACGATGGTCCCGAGAAGCCCGTCCGGATCTGGAACCGCATCGGCCGGCGACCGATTCTCACCGCGGGCAACAGCAATGGCGACGTTCCGATGTTGTGCTACACCGGCGCACGGGGCGGTCCGGCGCTGCGCCTGCTGGTGCTGCACGACGACGCCGACCGCGAGTTCGACTACACCGCAGGTGCCGAGCAGTCGCTGGAGTACGCACAGAAGTACGACTGGACCGTGGTCAGCATGAAGGGCGACTGGACGACCGTGTTCGGTGAGTGACCCGCGCCCCGCCGCCGAGTGTGCTGTGGGATCGCATTCGTGGGCTGAATCGCGATCTCACCGCACACTCGAGGACGCCCTGTGGGCACGTCGGTGAGTGACCTCGATCTGGCGTGGGTGCCGGGGCAGACTGCCACCCTGGGGTCCGACACGCACTACCCCGAGGAGGCGCCCACCCGCGACGTCACCGTCGACGGTTTCTGGATGCACGCCCACCAGGTGACGAATGTCGAGTTCGGCGAGTTCGTGGAAGCCACCGGCTACGTCACCGTGGCGGAGCAGCCGCTGAACCCCGCCGACTACCCCGGCGCGCCAACACAGAACCTGCAACCGGGTTCGATGGTGTTCCAGCGCACGCCCGGCCCCGTCGACCTGCGCCACCTCGACCAGTGGTGGACCTGGACGCCCGGCGCCTGCTGGAACCATCCCCGGGGGCCGAAGTCCTCCGTGCGCGGTCGCGAGCACCATCCGGTGGTGCACGTCGCGTTCGATGACGCGTCGGCGTACGCCGACTGGGCGGGCATGCAGTTGCCGACCGAGGCACAGTGGGAGGTCGCCGCCCGCGGGGGCCTGTCGAACGCCACCTTTACCTGGGGTGACGAACCCGAGAGACCGGGCCAGCGGCTGGCCAATTACTGGCACGGCGAGTTCCCCTACCTCCCAGATACCGGCTACGGGACGACCGCGCCGGTCGGCACCTTCCCGGCCAACGCCTACGGGCTGTTCGACATGGCCGGCAACGTCTGGGAGTGGACGGTCGACTGGTACGTCGACAGGGGGGCCGACACTCCCGACGCGGGTGGCTGCTGCGCGGCCGACAGCGTCGATCCGCGGCAACCGCAGTTTCCGGTGCCGCGCAAGGTGGTCAAGGGTGGTTCCTTCCTGTGCGCCGACAGCTACTGCAAGCGTTACCGCCCCGCAGCCCGGCGCCCACAGATGGTCGACACCGGGATGAGTCACATCGGGTTCCGTTGCGTGACGCCCTCACGATGAGTTGCGGAACCACGTCGGTCGGTACCCATATCGGTTCGGCCAATTGCGCTTCCGCGTTCAGAGTGCGAGGTTGTAACCCGGCCAAGGGAGGCTCATGACAGACGCAGTACTGGTGACCGGCGCCTTCGGGCTGGTGGGCTCGTCGACGGTGAAACGGCTCGCCGCCGACGGCCGCCGGGTGGTGGCTACCGACCTCGACATTCCGGCCAACCGGAAGGCGGCCGAGACGCTGCCCACCGGGGTCTCGGTGCGGTACACCGACCTCACCGACCCCGCGGCGGTGGGCGCGATGATCTCCGACGTCGCGCCGAGCGCCATCATCCATCTCGCGGCGATCATCCCGCCGTTCATCTACCAGCAACGCGGACTCGCGGAGAAGGTCAACGTCGGGGCGACGGCCACGCTGCTGGCGGCTGCCGAGAAGCTGGCGGACCCGCCTCGTTTCGTGCTGGCCTCGAGCATCTCCGTCTACGGGTCGCGCAACCCACACATGACGTCCGACGTGCTGACCGCCGACACCCCGTTGCGCCCCGCCGACCTGTATGGCGACCACAAGGCGCGCGCGGAGAACCACGTCCGCACGTCGTCGTTGGACTGGGTGATCCTGCGCCTGAGCGGCGTGCTACCCGTCGAGCCCGGCGCCTCCATGAAGCTCGACAACCTCTATCTCGAGGGCCTGCTGCCCATCGACGGCCGGCTGCAGGCCGTCGACGTGCGCGACGTGGCCCGCGCGTTCGCTGCGGCGACTACGGCAGACGCCGTCGGCGAGACGCTGCTGATCGGCGGCGACGAATCCCACCGCCTGGTGCAGGGCGACGTCGCGCCGGCCATGGCGGCGGCGATGGGCCTCGTCGGCGGTATACCCACGGGGTTGAAGGGCGATCCGGCAAGCGCCGACGACTGGTTCAACACCGACTGGATGGATACCACCCGCGCCCAGGAGGTGCTTGGCTTCCAACACCATTCGTGGCCGGACATGCTGATCGAGATGGCGAACAAGGCCGGCTTCAAGCGGCACCTGGTTCGGCTGGCCACACCGCTCGCCCGCGAGATCCTCAAGCGCCGCGCTCCGTACCACGAGAGCAGAAAGCCCTACGCAGACCCGTGGGGTGCGATCGCGGCCAAGTGGGGCGATCCGCGCCCCGACGCCGGCACCCGGTAGTACGGCCGACGGGCGAGGATCACACCGTGGCGCGTCACACCCAAAGTCGTTCACCGTCCCGCCACTCCTGACAGGATCGTCGCGTGCCCATGCACTCCGAGTTCAGCGCGAGCCAGAAACGCGCGCTGGCGGTCGCCACCGCAGTCGCGCTCGGGTTCGCCGCCTACTTCCTGCGCGGCTACTTCACGACGATCGTCGTGGCGGCCGTGTTCGCCTTCCTGTTCAACCCGTTGTTCAACCTCTTTCAGCGACGGTTCGGCAGAGGCGTGTCCGTGGCACTCACTCTGCTGTCCGCGCTGGGTGCGGTAGTCATTCCCCTGACCCTGCTGGTTCTGCTCGCGGTCGCGCAGATCTCGGCAATGGTGCGCAGCATCTCGGCGTGGGTCTCGAGGACCGATCTCAGCTCGCTGGGCGACAAGGCGCTCGAATTCGTCAACAAACTGATCGACCGGGTGCCCTTCCTCAACGGCTTCGACATCACCCCCGACATGCTCCGCGAGCGAATGGCCACCATCGCGCAACAAGGCGGCGAGTACGCCATCGGGGGTTTGCAGGGTGCGGTAGGAGGCTTGGCCGGCGCCGTGACCGCGGCAGTGCTGTTCGTCTACGTATTCATCTCGCTGCTGTCCAACCGCGAACGGGTACAGACGCTGATCCGGCAGCTCAACCCGCTGGGCGAGGAGGTCACCGACCTCTACCTGCAGAAGATGGGCGCGATGGTGCAGGGCACCGTCCTCGGACAGTTCGTGATCGCACTGGCGCAGGGCATCGCCGGTGCCGCCTCGATCTACATCGCGGGATTCCACCAGGGCTTCTTCATCTTTGCCATCCTGCTGTCCGCCCTCTCGGTCATTCCCCTGGGCGGCGGCATCGTCACCATCCCATTCGGTATCGGAATGATCTCTGTACGGCAACGTTTTCGGCGGCGTCTTCGTCATCGCGTGGCACCTGCTCGTGGTCACCAACATCGACAACGTGCTACGCCCGATTCTGGTCCCGCGTGCGGCGCGGCTGGACTCGGCACTGATGCTGCTCGCCGTGTTCTCGGGTATCACGATGTTCGGCTTCCTCGGCATCGTCATCGGGCCCGTGTTGATGATCGTCATCGTCACCACGGTCAGCGTGTACCTTGCGGTCTTCAGGGGGGTGCCGATCGGGGACGCCGAGGCGAACGAGGGCGACGAGGAGGACGGCGAGTCGAAGGAGCCGGGACGGCTGCAGAGGCAGGTGGCCAGGTTGTGGGCCCTCATCACCGCGCGGGGTGCACCCGGACACGAAGCCGATCCGCCCGACGAGCGGGCAGCGTCGGCCAGCCCTGGCGCCTAGGTCAGGCGCTCCTTCAGGAAGGCCACCACCCGCTTGCGCGCCTCGAAGGCCGGATTGCCGGCTACCTCGCGGACCTGGTCGGTGAGCACCGAGTGCGCCATCCGGCCGATGCCGTCGGGGTTACCCTTCGCCGAGTTGATCTCGATGACCTCGAACGCATCGCCGAGTCGAGCCTTGAGGGTGGCGAAGCGCTCCCCCGGCGACATGGCGTCCGCGCTGAACCGCAGGCCCATCGCGCACAGCCCCTCGTCGGCGGCGCGCTTCTCGATCACCTTCAGCTCCCCCTCCGACAGACCTGGATCACGGCGCTGCTTCGGTGTCAGTGGGAATGGCAGCGAGGGCTGGCTGAGCACCGGCGCGAGCACGCTGTCGTCGACGGCTGCAGCCAGGGCGAAGCCACCGGTGAAGCACTGTCCGATGACGCCGACACCCTTGCCGGGCGTCTGCTCGTTGAGATCGCGGGCCAATGCCCGAAGGTAGCGGGCGATGGGCCGGTCGGCGTTCGTGGCGAACGCCGCGAATTCCTTGGCCACGCAGCCCTTGAGCAGGACAGGCACCATGCCCGGCCGCACCGCGGGTGCACCGGGGGTACCGAACAATGACGGCGCCGCAACGGTGAAGCCGTTGTCCACCAGGTGATTTCCCAACGCCAGCACGCCAGGGTGCAGGCCGGGCATCTCGGGGATCAGGACGACACCGGGGCCCTCCCCCTTGCGGTAGACGTCGTAGGTCAACCCGGCGCCGGTGAACGGTGCCGCGGTCCATCCGGTCAGATCGGCTTCCGGAGCCGCCCCGGCGGCGGCCTCCGGCTGGCGTGACGTCATGGGCGCTCCTAGGTGATCGGCAGTGGCGACCGGGACTGTGTCGCAGCGGCCAGCGTACGGTACTCATCAGTACCGGCAGCACCGGTTATCGCGATCTGCGCCGGCCCGGTGGGGCCGGCCAGGCGCGCGGTCCATACCGCACGAGCGTCCTCACCACCCTCGTATACGACCCACGTCACGCCGTCGACGTCCTGTGTGCCGGTCGGCACCAGGCTGGTATCGAGCGACGCAATCAGCTTCTGCTCGTCGGCGTCACTCTGCGTCAGGCTGATGTACAAGCCGGTCGGCGTGAGGTAGCCCACGCGTGAGGTCAGGGCGCTCACGGGCTGACCGGAGCCGTCCGTGCGCCCACCGTCGATACTGGCCCGTCCACCCGAATTGGCGTGCCACCCATCGGGCAGCCTCGGCAGTCGGATGGGGATCTTCAGCGCCGCGGCATCGGCCGCCAGGGCGGCGGGCGCGTCGTAGGGGGGCGCAGCGCCCTCCCCCGGGCCCGTCGGAGCGAACGAACACATGCCGAGGAGGCCGGCAACCACGATGCAGACCAGTACCAGCGGTGCCATCGACCAGAACATGTCGCGGCCGTCCTGCAGCAGCCGAGGCTTGGCGGGTCTAAGGCCGGGGGGCGGCTTCGGCGGGTCGGTCACGGTACCAGTATCCCAGCTTCTCAGCTCCGATCCGCTAGTGGGACAATCTGGACCCATGACGCCATCTCGACGCGAATCCCCGGACCGCAACCTGGCCCTCGAGCTGGTGCGGGTGACCGAGGCGGGCGCCATGGCCGCGGGCCGCTGGGTAGGACGCGGGGACAAGGAAGGCGGCGATGGCGCCGCCGTCGACGCGATGCGTGAACTGGTCAACACTGTCTCGATGCGCGGCGTCGTGGTGATCGGCGAAGGTGAGAAGGACAACGCGCCGATGCTGTACAACGGCGAAGAGGTCGGCAACGGCGACGGGCCGGAATGCGACTTCGCCGTCGACCCGGTCGACGGCACCACGTTGATGGCCAAGGGCATGCCGAACGCCATCGCGGTGCTCGCCGTGGCCGAACGTGGCGCGATGTTCGATCCATCGGCGGTGTTCTACATGAACAAGATCGCGGTCGGACCGGATGCCGTCGACGTCATCGACATCACCGCGCCGATCGGCGAGAACATCCGCCGCGTCGCCAAGGTCCGCCATTCGTCGGTCGCCGACATCACCGTGTGCGTGCTCGACCGGCCCCGGCACGACCAGCTCGTGGCCGACGTCCGGGAGGCGGGAGCACGGATCCGGCTCATCTCCGACGGCGACGTGGCCGGTGCCATCGCGGCGTGCCGGCCCGGTTCGGGCACCGACATGCTCGCCGGCATCGGCGGCACTCCGGAGGGCATCATCACCGCAGCGGCGATCCGCTGCATGGGTGGGGCCATCCAGGCGGTGCTCGCCCCCGTCGACGACGCCGAACGCCAGAAGGCCATCGACGCAGGCCACGAACTCGACAAGGTGCTGATGACCGAGGATCTGGTGTCCGGTGAGAACGTGTTCTTCTCCGCCACCGGAGTCACCGACGGCGACCTCCTGCAGGGCGTGCGCTACTTCGGCGGCGGCTGCACCACGCAATCGATCGTCATGCGGTCCAAGTCCGGCACCGTCCGAATGATCGACGCCTACCACCGACTCTCCAAGCTCAACGAGTACTCGGCGGTCGACTTCCTCGGCGACAAGTCCGCCGCCTACCCGCTGCCGTAAGACAGCAGCACCAATCCCCAAACCATCACCGAAGAACAGGGAGCAGATGGCCGCCGACAGCGACGTCGAAACCGAGTACCGCATCGAGCACGACACCATGGGCGAAGTCCGGGTGCCGGTCAACGCGTTGTGGCGCGCGCAGACCCAACGTGCCGTGGAGAACTTCCCCATCTCGGGTCGCGGTCTCGAACGCACCCAGATTCGTGCGCTCGGCCTGCTGAAGAGTGCCTGCGCACAAGTGAACAAGGATCTCGGACTACTCGCCCCGGAGAAGGCCGATGCGATCATCGCGGCGGCCGGCGAGATCGCCGACGGTCTGCACGACGACCAGTTCCCGATCGACGTCTTCCAGACGGGCTCGGGTACCAGCTCGAATATGAACACCAACGAGGTGATCGCATCGATTGCCGCGGCCAACGGGGTGTCCGTACACCCCAACGACGACGTCAACATGTCACAGAGTTCGAACGACACCTTCCCCACTGCGACGCATATCGCTGCGACGGAAGCGGCTGTGCGCCATCTGATTCCGGCACTCGAGATCCTGCACGAGTCGCTGGAGTCCAAGGCGCGCCAATGGCGCACCGTCGTCAAGAGCGGCCGCACGCACCTCATGGACGCGGTGCCGGTCACCCTCGGCCAGGAGTTCGGCGGGTACGCCCGACAGGTCGAGGCGGGCATCGAACGTGTCAAGGCGACCCTGCCCCGCCTCGGCGAACTCGCCATCGGCGGCACGGCCGTCGGCACCGGCCTGAACGCGCCGGATGGGTTCGGAGCCAAGGTCGTCGACGTGCTCGTCGACCAGACCGGGCTGGCCGAACTGCGGACCGCCAAGAACTCGTTCGAGGCCCAGGCCGCACGCGACGGGCTGGTCGAGGCATCCGGGGCGTTGAAGACCATCGCGGTATCGCTGACCAAGATCGCCAACGACATTCGGTGGATGGGGTCGGGCCCGCTGACCGGTCTCGGCGAACTCCAGCTACCGGATCTGCAGCCGGGCAGCTCGATCATGCCGGGCAAGGTCAACCCGGTCATCCCGGAGGCGGTGACACAGGTCGGCGCCCAGGTCGTCGGCAACGACGCGGCCATCACCTGGGGCGGCGGCAACGGCGCCTTCGAACTCAACGTCTACATCCCGATGATGGCGCGCAACGTCCTCGAGTCGTTCACGCTGCTCGCGAACGTCTCGAAGCTGTTCGCCGCCAAGTGCATCGACGGCCTGATCGCCAAGGAGGACCACCTCCGGGAACTCGCCGAGTCCTCACCGTCGATCGTGACGCCGTTGAACTCGGCGATCGGCTACGAGGAGGCCGCCAAGGTCGCCAAGGAGGCGCTCAAGGAGCGCAAGACGATCAGACAGACCGTCATCGACCGTGGACTGATCGGTGACAAGCTTTCCGAGGAGGAGCTGGACAAGCGCCTCGACGTGCTGAAGATGGCCAAGGTGAAGGACGGCGACTAACGACGTCTCCCGCGAGCAGACGCAAAAGGCCCCAATCGTCGACCGTTGAGGGCCTTTTGCGTCTGCTCGGCGCGGTGGGTGGGTGGGTGGGCCCGGCCGGTCATCACGGAGGGTTTCGCGCCGGGGTCCCATCTGGCGCCGGGTCCTTCGACGCCAGCCAGCTGATCCCAGGCCATGCCGTGACACTGTGCACCACCAGGCTCAACGTCACCGTCACTGCAACCACCTGGTTGATCAGCGACGTCTGCTCGATGGCACCGCGTTCGACCAACAACAGCCCCAGCACGAGAGTGCCGATACCGCGCGGCCCGAACCAGCCGACGAACAATCGGCCGCTCACCGACACATCGCTGCGGATGAGCGACGTGGACACCGCGACCAGTCGCACCGCAAGAAGCGCGATCAACGAGAAGACCACGACGCGCCAGTCGGCGTCACGCCAACCCACGATCACCGCGTAGGCGCCGAACAGGGCGAACACCGCGAGTTCGAGTAGTTGGCCCACCGTGTCGGAGAAGTGCGTCTCGGGGCGAATACCGGCACGGCGCGCGGCGAACGCAAATGCCAGTCCACCTGCGAATGCGGCGACGAATCCGCTGCCGTGCAGTCGTTCACCGATGTCGAAACAGACCAGCGCGACGGCCAGGGTGGCCAGTTGGGCCCAGGTGTCGTTCATCCAGCCGCGGCGCCGAGAATGCCCGATCATCAGGCCGCCGATCAGCCCGACGGCGACCCCGACGACCGCCGACACCACTTCGGTGCGGATCAGGAACAGGACCCAATGGCCGAGGTCCGGGTCGGTGCGTTCGGAGGCCAGGGCGAGTGCGGTGAGCAGGGCTGCCAAGGCGAAGCCGTCGTAGAAGCCGCTCTCGGTGGACATGGCGTGCCGGATCTGCTCGGGGATGCGGCGGTCCTCGAGCAGCGCATCGATGAGAGCCACCTCCGTGGGCGCCACGATGGCGGCCAGGCACACCGCCTCCCATAGCGGCATCACGGGCAGGATGAGCAACGCGGTCGCGGTGCCGAGCGCGAGTGTGAGGGGGAACCCGATCACCAGCAGCCGGAAGGTCACCTGGTGCCTGCGCAATACCGCCGATAGTTCGAGTTCGGCGGCCTGGTTGAACAGGATCACGGTGAGGGCCAACTGGGCCAGCAGTGTGAAGCTCCCGGTGTCGGTGCCGCCCTCGAGGAACCCGAAACCGAATGGCCCCAGAGCCATTCCCAAGAGGACGAAGATGAGACCCGGCGCCAGGTACCACTGCTTGACCAGCCCGGAGAAGACCGCGTAGCACAGCACCATCACGGTCAACACGAAGGCGGTGTCGCCACCCATCTGTCGTCAGTCTCCTGTGACGGGGCTATCCCGGTGACGGGTGTTCTCGGCGTGTTCGGGTGCGACTGGCGCACCCGAACACGCCGGAGTCACTGGCATCAGGGCAGGACGCCGGGGCTGATCTCCTCGAGCATCTCGGTGACGAGCGCGGCGATCGGCGAACGCTCGCTACGCAGCAGCGTGATGTGCGCGAAGAGGGGGTGGCCCTTGAGCTTCTCGATGACCGCGGCGACGCCGTCGTGCCGGCCGACCCGCAGATTGTCGCGCTGCGCCACGTCGTGAGTGAGGACGACCCGTGAGCCGGCACCGAGGCGCGACAAAACGGTCAGCAACACGTTGCGCTCCAGCGACTGCGCCTCGTCGACGATGACGAACGAGTCGTGCAGAGAACGGCCCCGGATGTGGGTCAGCGGCAACACCTCGAGCATGCCGCGCGACAGCACCTCCTCGAGGACGGCCGGGCTGGCCAGACCTTCGAGGGTGTCGAACACCGCCTGCGCCCAGGGGCCCATCTTCTCGGCCTCGCTGCCGGGCAGGTAGCCCAGTTCCTGGCCGCCGACCGCGTAGAGCGGTCGGAAGACCACGACCTTGCGCTGGGTCCGACGCTCCAGGACCGCCTCGAGGCCGGCGCACAACGCGAGCGCCGACTTGCCGGTGCCCGCCTTGCCGCCGAGCGACACGATGCCGACGGACTCGTCGAGAAGCAGATCGAGGGCCACCCGTTGTTCGGCTGAGCGACCACGAAGACCGAACACCTCGCGATCGCCACGGACCAGTTGCACCCGCTTCTCGGCGTTCACCCTGCCCAGCGCGTGGGAGGTGCCGCCGAGTAGGCGGATACCGGTATGGCAGGGCAGGTTTCGGGCTTCCTCAAGGTCGATCTCGCCCTCGGCGAACAGGGTGTCGATCTCGTCGCCGACCACGTCCACTTCGGCCATGCCCGTCCAGCCGGAGGTGACGACGTCCTGTGCGCGGTATTCATCGGCGGGCAGGCCAACTGCGCCGGCCTTCACACGCAGCGGAATGTCCTTGCTCACCAACGTCACTCGCTTGCCCTCGGCGGCGAGGTTGGCCGCACACGTCAGGATGCGAGAGTCGTTGGTATCGGTCCGGAAACCTGCCGGGAGCACCGTGGGGTCACTGTGGTTCAGTTCGACATGCAACGTGCCGCCATGTGTCCCAACGGGAATCGGCTGATCCAGCCGTCCGTGTTCGAGTCGGAGGTCATCGAACATGCGGAGCGCCTCACGCGCGAACCATCCCAACTCGTGATGGTGGCGTTTGGCCTCGAGTTCGCTGATGACCACCAGGGGAACCACAACTTCGTGCTCGGCGAACCGCGTAATGGCCCACGGATCGGAAAGAAGCACGGAAGTGTCGAGCACATAGGTCCGAACGGACGATTCAGTCACGTGGCGCTCCTCGGCCTACGCGGCCCCGCGCAGACTGCTCGGCGGACACCGCGGTACCAGGACCGGAGCCGGTCCCGTTCATGTCGTAATGACGGGTACCGCCCGGACAGCAGAGCATGTCGCTAGCCATCGGAATCGACGCTACCCCCGCGGCGGCGTGTCCGCCTTCCGGCGCGCCGTGACCGGAACGTGACTACTGGGTGACGAACTGCCCCAGCCGCGGCTCGTCGGCAAGCTCCCAGGCCTTGATGCGGTCGGAGACCACGTCACGGAGCGCGTCGGCGTCGAAGATCCCGGCCTCGGCGACCGTCGCAACCTTGTCCGTGTACGCGTCGATGTCCGCACCGACGGGCTCGATGGTCGTGGCACGGCGGGCGATCGCTTCGACGGTCTCGTCGCGATTGGTGGTCAGGCAGTGGGCCACCAGATTCGCGAAGAACACCTCGTGGCGCTCCTCGTCCTCGGCGATCCGGCCCATCAGCCCCTTGAGCACGGGCTCTTCGATCTGCGCCTGCAGGTTGCGGCAGAAGACCGCGTGCGCGCGCTCGAAGAGGGCCATGAAGGCCAGCGTCTCGATCTGCGTGTACGTGTCGGCGCGGTAGCCCTTCATGACGTGCTCGACACGGACGTCCTCGTTGGCCGAGGGATCGACCTCGCGGGTCACCACCAGGTAGTTGCGCAACGCGATGGCGTGCAGGTGCTCCTCGGCGGTCCACCGGCCGATGAAGCGGCCCCACGGATCCTCGAGGATGAAGTGCTCGACGAGTTCGCGGTGATATCCGGCGAGGTTGTCCTTGGTGATGAGCAGGATCTCGAGCGCATCCGTCACGTGCTTGGGCAGCGTGACGTCGGACGGCTCCCAGTCCCTACCGCCGAGAAAGGCGAAGTTCTCGCCCTGATCCCACGGCACGTAGTCATGGGCGAACCAGAGGTTCTCGGTTTCCATGTGGCGTGCCAGGTTCTTCGCCACGACGGGTTCGAGTTCGAGGATCAGCGCATCAGCGACCGGCTTCTCTGCCATGAAAGTAACTGTAACCCGAAGACACATGTTCCCTGAAATCGCGCGCGGAGCGTGTCGCCGTGGCCCGTGCGATCAGCTCCCGGCGGCGAGCTGGGCCATCGGCGGCCACCAGAAGTCAAGCAAACCCGCCCCGCACGGCTCGGGGCACATCAGAGCCTCCATCGGAACCAGGTTGATTCAAAGACCGGTTCGAACCATGGCGCGCTCGACGAGCCCGCGACCTCACCCACGTCGACGGGCCACCCGCCGCCACAGCGGCGCCGAACGGCACGGAATCAGTTTCAGCGAGTTCTTGGTAGATCGAACACCGTGTCCGCGTTGAAGTGAGAGGGTGAAGTGCACATCCGACCGGAGGTCTACCGAACATGAGTGATCGCCCAAGTCGACCCCGACGGTCGAAAATGCCTGCGTCGCCGCGCACCAAACCTGGCGGCGACGCCGGGGATGCCCGCCAGGTGAGTGTCGGCACCGATGCCGCGTTCGCATCCAGCCCGGCCGCGGCGCGCACCAAGCGCGGACTACGCAACATCTCCGAAGTGCGGCATTTCTTCCGGACCAACGACGTGCCGATCTACTTCTTCGGCGCCACACCGTTCAACCTGCTCGGACTCGATCGCTGGGTGCGCAATTTCTCCTACGTGACCTACTACGACGCCTGGGATGGCGCCCACCCGCGCGTCTTCACGCCGACCAACAAAACGTACCGAGAGTTCGACAGCGGCGAGGCGATCAACAACTGGCTGCTGACCAACCCTGAGGTGCGGGCGTACATCGACGGCAGCACTCCGCGTGGCGTGCGCCCGAAGGTAGCGATGGTCTTCTTCGACAGCAAGACTGAAGACATTTGCAAGGAGCTCGGCTACGACCTGATCCTGCCGCCGGCCAGCCTGCGTGACCACCTCGACTCCAAGATCGTCACGACCCGCCTCGGGACCGAAGCCGGAGCTGCCAGCGTTCCGCATGTGCTGACCCAGGTCGACGACTGGGATGGGTTACGCGCCGAAGCCGACAAGGCCGGGCTCGGTGACGAACTCGTCGTGCAAACACCCTACGGTGACTCGGGAAAGACGACGTTCTTCATCTCCTCAGAGGCCGACTGGCGAAAGCACAGCTCGAACATCATCGGCGAGGATCTCAAAGTGATGCGCCGCATCAACAACCGCCCGGTGGCGGTCGAAGCCGTCCTTACGCGCTGTGGCACCATCGTCGGCCCGTTCATGACCGAACTCATCGGCTACGCGGACCTCACACCGAACCGCGGCGGCTGGTGCGGCAACGAGATGTACCCCGAGGTACTCAACCCCGAGAATCGGCGCACCGCAACCGAACTCGTTCGGCGCCTGGGTGATCGCCTCAGCCAGGAAGGCTATCGC
The DNA here is from genome assembly GCA_963798245.1 of uncultured Actinomycetota bacterium. Taxonomy (GTDB): domain Bacteria; phylum Actinomycetota; class Actinomycetes; order Mycobacteriales; family Mycobacteriaceae; genus Mycobacterium. The sequence goes on along the minus strand of CAWCSO010000013.1, from coordinate 61,060 downwards.
GGATTCTTCGAGGTCGACGTTCTCTTGGATACCGACACCGGCGACGTGTATCTCGGCGAACTCAACCCCCGGATCAGCGGAGCGTCGTCGATCACCAACGTCACCGCCGGCGCCTACGCCGACGTGCCACTGTTCCTGTTCCACCTGCTTGAGTACATGGACGTCGACTTCGACATAGACGTCGACGAAATCAACCAGCGGTGGGAGGAACTGGCGTCAGCGGACGTCTGGAGCCAAATGATCCTCAAGGAGACCGACGATATCGTGCAGCGCCTGACGGCGACTCCACGCACAGGGCAGTACAGGCTCGACAGCAGCGGCACCATGGTGTTCCGCCGCGCAGCGCTGGACTGGCACCAGCTGCAGAACGAGTCGGAAGCCTTCTTTCTGCGGATCTATGGCCCCGGGGACTACCGCTGGAAGGGCGCTGACCTGGGCGTGCTGGTGACGAAGGGGCGCCTGCAGCTCGATTCCGCCGACGGCGGTTCGGCACTGACGATCCGCGCCAACCATCTCATCGATTCGGTCAGGGCAGAGTTCGCGGGCGTACCGATTTCCGAGCCGGAGCAGGCACCGTCCAGCGTGGGTGTCAAATCGACCTGAGTTAGGGTTTATTGCGACCCTCGCACAACCACGCGTCCAGGAGGCAACGTGATCGGCGGCGACCCGGGCCGGGTGCCGGCAGGCCTCTCGCTGGACACCTGGCAATCTGCCTCGCATCTACACTGGACGTTTCAGCACATCGCCGATTTCCTTCCCACCGCTACCATTTCACGGGGCAGCGGCCCTGCAGTAGAACTCCCGTCGACACCAAGCGCACTCTCCGACCTCCCCGTGCAGCACGGGGAGGTACATACGACGGTCGGCGAGGTTATGGCGACGACCGCGACCGACGGCTGGATCGTCACCCAGGGCGGCGAGGTCATGGCCGAGGAGTACTACGGCGGCATGGTCGCGGACACCTCCCACCTCTTGATGTCGGTCAGTAAATCGCTCGTCGGCACGGTGGTCGGGGCCCTGCAGGGTGAGGGTCTGCTCGATGTGGACGCCCCGCTGACCGCGTACGTCCCCGCGCTGGGCGAGTCCGGCTATGCGGGGGCAACCGTCCGGCATGCGCTTGATATGCGATCGGGTATCGCATTCTCTGAGGACTACCTTGACCCGGGGGCCGAGGTGCGGCTGCTCGAGCAGGCCATCGGGTGGGCACCGCGGACCGTTCCGGATCTGCCCACCACGATGTACGACTATCTGGTTACGCTGCGGCAGAAGTCAATTCATGGCGGGTCTTTCGAATATCGTTCCTGCGAAACCGATGTACTCGGCTGGGTATGTGAGGTGGCGGGCGGCTTGCGCATGCCCGAGTTGATGTCGAAGCTGCTATGGAGCCGCATCGGGGCGCAGCAGGATGCCACGATCGGCATCGACTCGGTGGGGACCGGAATGTTCGACGGCGGCATCAATACCTGCCTGCGCGACCTGGTCAGATTCGGTTCGATCTATCTCAACGACGGTCACTCGCTGACCGGAGCCGTAGTGGTACCGCCCGCCTGGATCACCGACACCTGGGCAGGCGGTGTCGACTCCCGCGCTGCGTTCGCCGCCAGTCCCGGGGACAATCGCATGCCCGGCGGCATGTACCGCAACCAGTTCTGGTTTCCCTATCCCGGCGATAATGTACTGCTGTGCCTAGGAATTCACGGGCAGATGATCTACGTCAACCGGGCAGCGAGGGTAGTGGCAGCGAAGTTCTCGAGCTGGCCGCAGCCGCAGAACGCGGCCATGCTATTCGCCACGCTCGCAGCGTTCGACGCGATCTCGACCAGCCTGTTCTGACTTGAGTTCGAACCGATGTGGCCAGTAGCCGACTCATCATCTCGCATGATCCCTCGGCCCGCTCGATGCCTCCGATCACCCCGAGCAACTCCTGGCGACGCTGGGCACCTTCCTGGAGGCCAACGGAGCCTGGGAAGTGGCCGCCCAAGCACTGCACGTGCATCGGCACACCATGCGCAACCGGATTGCTCGGATCGAGCAGATCGCCGGCAAACGACTCGAACCCGCCGAAGACCGGTTCGAGCTTTGGCTCGCCCTCCGAGTCCGCGATCTCGCCCGCGTCGACGGGACACTCGCCGCCACCCAGGCGCCACACGGCACGGAATCAGTCGCGCCGACTTCCAAGTAGATCGAGCCGGCGACGAACCTGCGCACCAATGGCGTGGTTAGAGCGTCAAACCGGGATACAGCGGGTTGGCGGTCAGCAGCTCCGCGGATGCCGCATGCACCCGGTCGGCGGTGCCGTCGGCCAGGACGTACTTCGCCTTGGACGGGCCCGACGGACCTGCCGCGGGCTGGGTGTTGGACAGCACCTCGACCACCAGTTCCGCAACCCGATCGAAGTCTTCGGCACCGAAGCCGCGGCTGGTCAGCGCCGGTGTGCCGAACCGGATGCCGCTGGAGTACCACGCGCCATTCGGGTCGGCCGGAATCGAGTTGCGGTTGGTCACCACGCCCGCGTCGAGCAGCGCCGACTCGGCCTGGCGGCCGGTCAGGCCGAACGACGTGACGTCGAGCAGCACGATGTGGTTGTCGGTGCCGCCGGTGACGAGCCGCGCGCCGCGGGTGAGGAAGCCCTCGGCGAGCGACTTCGCGTTGTCGGCGACCCGCTGCGCATAGTCGGCGAACTCGGGCTGACGCGCCTCTGCGAACGCCACCGCCTTGGCGGCCATGACGTGCGACAACGGGCCACCCAGGACCATCGGGCAGCCCTTGTCGACGGCGTCGGAGAACTCCTCGGTGGCCAACACCACGCCACCGCGCGGGCCGCGCAGGGACTTGTGGGTGGTCGACGTCGTGACGTGCGCATGTGGCACGGGGTCTTCGTCGCCGGTGAACACCTTGCCCGCGACGAGCCCGGCGAAGTGCGCCATGTCCACCATCAGGGTGGCGCCCACCTCGTCGGCGATCTCGCGCATCTTGGCGAAGTTCACCCGACGCGGGTAGGCGGAGTACCCGGCGACCAGCACCAGCGGCTTGAACTCGCGCGCCGCCGCGGCGACCACGTCGTAGTCGAGCAACCCGGTCTCGGGGTCGGTGCCGTAGCTGCGCTGGTGAAACATCTTGCCCGAGATGTTGGGCCGGAAGCCGTGTGTCAGGTGACCGCCCGCGTCGAGCGACATGCCGAGCAGCCGCTGGTTGCCGAGCTTGCCCCGCAGCTTCTCCCACTGTGCTTCCGACAGGTCGTTGGCGTGCTTGGCGCCCAGCTCTGCCAGTCCGGGCGCTTCGACGCGGGTCGCCAGGATCGCCCAGTAGGCGACCAGGTTGGCGTCGATGCCGGAGTGCGGCTGAACGTAGGCGTAGGGCGAGGAGAACAGCTCGCGGGCGTGCTCGGCGGCCAACGCCTCGACGGTGTCGACGTTCTGACATCCGGCGTAGAAGCGGTGGCCGATGGTGCCCTCGGCGTACTTGTCGGACAGCCAGGTGCCCATGGTCAGGAGCACCGCGGGGGACGCGTAGTTCTCACTGGCGATGAGCTTCAACGAATCACGTTGATCGGCAAGTTCTTTACGGGTCGCCGCCGCAATGCGGGGCTCGACGGACTCGATCACCCGCAATGCGGCCCGGTAGGCCTCGCTCGCGGTGTCGGCGTAATCGGCGCCGGGTGCGACGTACGCGGTCGCGGTGGGGTCAGCGGTCATGCCTCAAGGGTAATAGGGGCGGCCGCGCCGGTGTCCTGCGGCGTCGTCAAGTCAAGCGCGATCCCGCCCCGGTCGACCTCTTTGCGCCCATGCGCGCTGTGCAGTCGACTAGCGCGACGCCCCTAGCCCGCGAGATCTGCGGGGCGGTCGTGCCAAGTTCGGAATCGCGACCCTGGTGCAGAAATCGGCAGGGGCACGCGCAGAAGCCGAGCCTGCGCTACGCCGCCTCGGCCCGCAGGCTCGACGGGATCAGAGGTTCGTCGAGCAGTCGCCCGAAGCGTTCCGTCACGCCTACCTCCGGAGGCCGGGCGTCCAGCCAACCGCGCAGTAGGCGGTAGCCCTCGACGTAGGTGCTGGTGTACGCACGCCACAGCGGCGAGGACAGAAAGCGCAACGACTGCCGGGCGCGCACGTCGCTGACGAGCGACCACCGCTGCAGGAACGCCACCACCTCGTCGACGTCACGGTGTTCGTCATGCAGCATCAGCGCGGCGTCCTGACGGACATCGGCCAAGGCCGCCGACGCCGACGCGATCGCCTCGGCGCGTTCGCCGTCGAACCGAAGACCGAGGTCGGCGTACACCTCGGCGGCCCACGTCCCCCAGCTGGGGCCGATGGCCGCATACAGCGCGAGGTCTGCCAACCCCTCGGCCATCAGACACTGCGGGGTGTTGACCAGGAAGATCGTCTGTTCCGCCTGACCGTCGCGCTCGACCAGGCCGGCCTCCTTGCGGCAGTGCTCGGTGTGGTGGCCGGGATAGGACTCGTGGGCCACCAGGCGAGGCAGGTTCGACAGCTGCTGCTTGAGATCGGCGTTGACGGCCACCGTCGACCGGTACTCGCCCTCGTAGTAGTTGAAGCCGGACCACGGTTTGTCGGTGACCACCTCGTAGACGATCGTCTCGGTGTCCGGCAGCGGGTAGTCCGCGCGGACCCGGTCGCGCAGTGCGCTGGAGAAGGCGTGGATGCACTCCTCCAGGCGAGCCGGTGGGATCTCCTCGGCCGCGCGGTACGCCTGCATCCGTTCGGCCAGCGGCCCGCTACCGCCGAGGGCCTCATCCAGCTTGAGGTGCGCCTCGCGGTAGCGATCCGGGTCGCCCTTGGCGATGTCGACGTCGAAGTAGTCGCGCACTTCGTCCACGAACCCGACGTCCTCCCCCGCGAACTTGCGGCCGGCGCAGGCCAACGCCTTCAGATGCGATGCGATGTAGTCGGCGCGCGCCGACTCGAGGCCGTCGACCCCGGGCACCTCGGCAAGCAGTCGCCGGGCGTCGCGGGCGAGCACGGCCGGATCGGGGGCGGGTTCGGACTCCACGACCCGCCGCAGTGCCGGATCACCGGTGTAGGAATCGACGTAGCCATCCTCGATGCGGTCGAACCTCAGACCGAGCATCAGGTATTCGCGGATCAGCGTGGCGGCATCCATGTTGGTCACGGTAGTAGTCGCAGGGGCAGCCCACCCGATCGAACCCCGCCCCCGACGGCGACGATCCGGGCTGCGACACTGATTGCATGGCGCGGACGAGCGAGCCGAGTCCATACATCGAGTTCGATCGGTCTCAGTGGCGTGCACTGCGCATGTCGACCCCCTTGAAGCTCTCCGAGAGCGAACTGGTGGGCCTGCGCGGTCTCGGTGAACAGCTCAACCTGCGCGAGGTCGAAGAGGTCTATCTGCCACTCGCCCGGTTGATCCACCTGCAGGTCGCCGCGCGTCAGCGACTCTTCGCCGCCACCGCCGAATTCCTCGGCGAGCCGCAGCAGAATCCAGACCGCCCCGTGCCGTTCGTGATCGGCGTCGCCGGCAGCGTCGCGGTGGGCAAGTCGACCACGGCGCGCGTGCTGCAGGCGCTGCTTGCGCGTTGGGAGCACCACCCCCGCGTCGGCCTGGTCACCACCGACGGCTTCCTGTATCCGAATGCCGAGCTGACACGTCTGAACCTGATGCACCGCAAGGGCTTTCCCGAGAGCTATGACCGTCGCGCGCTGATGCGGTTCGTCACGGCCGTGAAGTCCGGCGCCGACAAGGTGTGTGCCCCGGTGTACTCACACCTGTTGTACGACATCGTGCCCGACGAGATGATGACGATCCGCCATCCGGACATCCTCATCCTCGAGGGTCTCAACGTCCTGCAGACCGGGCCCGCGCTGATGGTGTCCGACCTGTTCGACTTCTCGGTCTACGTCGACGCCCGGATCGAGGACATCGAGGGCTGGTACGTGTCCCGCTTTCTCGCCATGCGCGCGGGTGCGTTCGCCGACCCGCAGTCGCACTTCCACCACTACTCGACGCTGAACGACGACCAGGCGTTCTTCGCCGCCCGCGACATCTGGCAGTCGATCAACAGGCCCAACCTGATCGAGAACATCCTGCCGACGCGGCCGCGGGCAACCCTGGTCCTGCGCAAGGACGCCGACCACTCCATCAACCGGCTCCGCCTGCGCAAGCTGTAACCCGCCCAACCCCGCGCCAGCAGACGCAAAGGGCCCCGACACGCCGAGCGTGCGGGGCCCTTTGCGTCTGCTCGCGGTGGGAAGGTCAGGCGCGCATCCGACGAACCCCGAGGAACTGCAGGTCGGCCATCACCAGCGTGAAGGCCCCGCCGGCCAGCACCGCCACGACTCCTGCCGCGGACAGCGACCACGGACCCGCCAGCACCACCACGATCGATGCGACGGTGAACAGCAGGTTGCCGACGATCAGCCAGGTGCCCACCGTCCGTACCGACGCCAACCGTGACAGCCCAAAGACGGTGATGCCGTATGCGACGAAGAACGCAGCCAGGGCGTACTCGACAGCGCGCGGCAAGCCGGTGAGCGACGACATGGGTCCAGCAGCGGCGGCCATGGCGATGCCGACCAGGCCGCTACAGACGGCGTCGAGACGTAGGGCGAAGCGAAGGAACGAGTCCTTCGTGGTGCTGGCTGGAGCGGTGTCGACGGTCATGGGGCGGATCCTCTCGGGTTGGGTGAGCTGGGCGGGGAGACCGGTGCGGGGTCCGCGCGCCGCGACCTCGACACGCGAACGACTGCTCCTCGCGTGGCGGCGGCGGCCCCGCACCGGTTCGAAGGGAGTCACGCCAGACGGCGCACTCCGAGGTACTGCAGGTAGGCGAATCCGACGGAGAGGGCGACGGTGGCCAGCACCATCGCCACCCCCGCTCCGGTCAGCGGCAGCAGACCGGCGGCGACCACCGCGGTGGCGGCTACGGCGAACACCAGGTTGACGGCGACGATGCCGACTCCGATGCGGCGAATGCCGGGCGCGGCCGCGAGCAGATACAGCACGGCCCCATAGGCGACCAACGCAGCGCCACCGATCCACTCCGATGCGGCCGACAGACCCGATAGCCGGGCCAGCGGATCGGCGGCCATCGCCAGGAGCAGGCCGGTGCCTGCACACAGCGTCGCGTCGGCGCGCATCGCGAAGCGCAGCAGGGAGTCGGTGCTGTCGGAGAGGGGTCTGGTGGAGATGGTGGCGGTCATGGCGTGCTCCTCGGCATTGAGTCTGTTTCGGCGTACGCCACGAACACTGCTCAAACACCACTGCCAGATCGAGGCCGATTCCTGCCAGACACTGCCAACCGCAGGTCAGAGCGGTTCAGCTGGTCGTGGCCATGTGCCCGCCCCGCAGATCCGCGGCGATGACTCGCGCCGCCGCGTTCTGCCAGTTGTGCATCGACCGCTGCGGCACCTCCGTGACGAACCACTGCCATGCCTGCCGCGCGACGGGGTCCAGCCCGGAAGCCGTCGCGTTCTGCGCGTAAGCCCGGACGCCGACGACGTAGGGAAAATACAGCGAGTTGTAGTGACGCCACTCGTCGGTGGTGCCGAAGTCGCCGCCGTCGCGCGGTTTCAGGGCGGCGATCCGGTCCGCGAGCAGCGCCTTGAGTTCGTTGGCGCGCTCCAGGGGCTGGTCCGGCGCGCCACGCGACGCCAGCCGTTCGTCGATGACCGGAAGCGTCGTCAGCGGGCTCGCCACGAGTTTGGACAGGTCGGCGTAGTGCCCGATGGCACGCCGGGTCAGCCGGGCGAACGCGTCGTCATCGAGCGAATCGAGGGGGTCCGCCGACCGCAGCGGCAGCGCCGACTCGGTCCGACGCAACGCCGCGCGGTCGGCGCGCAGCCCGGGTGACCGGGAGAACGCCAGCCGGTCTAGTACGCCGGCAAGGGGGTCGGCCAGGACGTTGATGCCGATGGCCACGGCGAGGCTGGTGAACAGCAGCACGCTCAGTGCGGTGCGCTCTTCGGTGACGGCCATGCCGACGAGCACCTGGCCACCGAACAGCGCCGCGACGACCGCACTTCCCACGAACGACCGAAACATGTCGCCGCGTAGTGCCTGGCCTTCGTCGAACGCATCCCACAGCGCCACCGCAACGCCGAGCAACAGGACGTCGAATCCGGTGGAGGCCAACGCCAGCCAGCTGGGCACGAGTCCCAGAGGGATCACCAGGATCGCATTGCCCAGCGCAAAGAACAGCGTGGCCACCACTGCGACGCCGGTCACGGAACGGGGCCGCCGAGCCCCGACCAACGCCAGGGCCATGGCACCGAGGGTGGCCAGCGAGATGACCCCGAACATCACCCAATGTCCCAGCCGTAGCGGGCCGCCGACGCCGCCTGCCATCGCCGCGCCGCCGACGGCGAGCGCGGCGACGAGCATCACCGCGGCCAGCTCACCCGCCCGGCTGCGCCACGTGTCGCTGGGCCGAGCGAGTTCGAGCAGAACCGCGAACCATGCGACTCCCGGAACCACGACCAGGAAGACCTCGATCTTGCCGAGCAGCTCTGTGTGCGCCGTGCTGCTGAGCCGCACCGCATCCAGAGCCACCACGACGGCGAAGCTCGTCAGACCAAGCGCCGCCAGCACCAGAACGGGCTTGCGGGGATCGCGCGCCAGCAGGTAGAGCCCGAGCCACCAGCTCAGTGCGAATACCACTGCGGACATCGCAGCCATGTGTTCAGTCTGACACGCCTACAACCCGTGCCGGCGATGTCGCAACGTGTAGTCGCGCAGCGCTCGGAGCAAGTCGACGCGACGGAAGGCGGGCCAGTGCGCCTCGGTGAACCACATCTCCGAATAGGCGCTCTGCCACAGCAGGAATCCGGACAGCCGCTGCTCGCCGGACGTCCGGATGACGAGGTCGGGGTCGGGCTGACCGGACGTATAGAGGTTCTCGGAGATGGCCTCCACCGTGATCGCCTCCACGAGGCCCTCACCCGTCGCCCCGTTGGCGATCTCCTTGCTCAGCAGGGCGCGCACCGCATCGGCGATCTCCTGTCGCCCGCCGTACCCGACGGCGACGTTGACGTGGAATGCGCCGACCGCGGCGGTCGACGCCGTGCCGTCGACGGCGTCGCGCAGCCGCCGTGCGGGCTCCTGACCGAGCAGTTCCAGATCGCCCACCGTGCGCACGCTCCAGTGGTTGGCGGGGGCGCAGATCTTCTCGACGACGTCGGTGATGATTTCGATGAGCGCGGCCAGCTCGGTGGGATCGCGTTGCAGGTTCTCGGTGGACAGCAGGTACACGGTCGCCCGTTCGACGCCTGCCTCCTGGCACCAGCGCAGCATTTCGGCGATCTTGTCGGCCCCGACGCGGTAGCCGTAGCTGACGTCGTCGTGCCCGGCGTCACGGGCCCAGCGCCGGTTCCCGTCGCACAACACGGCGACGTGTCGGGGCAGGTCGTCCTTGGCGCTCGCCAACTCGTGGCGGAGACGCAGCTCGTAGAGCCGATAGGCCGGCTCCTTGAGACGCGGCGGAATGATCTCCACGAGAAACCAGACTACTGTGACGTTGGAAAGCCCCCATGCCGGTTAGTGGAGGTGACATGGCCCAGATCGACACCCCTACGGACACCGCTGACGAAGCGCAGCAGCCGCCGCCGCGGGTCTACGCCGAAGACCTCCCCGAAGCGGTCGTGGACGGAGTTGCTCAGTTCTTCGGAAGGCCGCGGGCTCGCGGCTGGATCCACGTGTACTCCGCGATCGTCGCGGCCTTGGCGGGCGCCGCACTGGTGTCGGTGTCGTGGTCGCTCGAGTCGACCCGGGCCGGGCTGGCCACGCTGATCTACACGTTGACCATCGTCGCCATGTTCGCGGTCAGCGGCACCTACCACCGGGTGACGTGGAAGTCGGCGACCGCGCGCAAGTGGATGAAGCGGGCCGATCATTCGATGATCTTCATCTTCATCGCGGGCAGCTACACGCCGTTCGCGTTGCTGGCGTTGCCATCCGAGAAGGGCATGGTGCTGTTCTGGATCGTGTGGTCCGGCGCCTTCGCGGGCGTACTGCTGAAGATGTTCTGGCCGTCCGCACCCGCCTGGGTCGGCGTGCCGCTGTATCTGCTGCTCGGCTGGGTGGCCGCGTGGTTCATCGGGCCGATCATGGACGGCGCGGGCGTCGCGGCGGTGGTGCTGCTGATCGTGGGTGGGGCGCTCTACAGCATCGGTGGCGTGCTCTACGGCCTCAAGTGGCCGAACCCGTGGCCGAGGACGTTCGGTCACCACGAGTTCTTCCACGCCTGCACCGCGGTCGCGGCGATCTGCCATTACATCGCGATGTGGTTCGCCGTCTTCTAGCCGACTCATACCCGCCACCTGCGTGGTGGAACCCGCGCTCGGCGTGGCTAAGTGTGCACGAATCGCTCAGCCCTGGGTGATGTTCTCCGGGCCCCAGTAGGCCTTCATCGACGCGATCTTGCCGTCTTCGTCGAACGTCATCACGCTGATGATGTCGATGCTCATCTTCGCGCCCTCGCCCATGTCCATCGCAAGCGTCCAGAAGTAGGCGACCTCGTGACCGAGCGCGCGAAGGGTGGTGACCGTCGTCTGCGCCCGGACGTTCTCGATGTTGCCGTAGAAGCCCCGGATCGCCTGGCGCCCGATGTGCACCTCTCCGCCGACCGGATCCTCCACGGTGGCATCGGTTGCGTACAGTTCCGCGATGGCGTCCGCCTGCCCCTTCGACACGAGTTCGAGGTAGCGGTGCACGGCAGTGGTGTTGTCCTCGGCGCTTGACATGGCGGCGACGCTACACGGACGCACCAAGGGCCGACGCGAGTTCCCCCGCGGTCGTCACGGGTAGGTCGCACACGCGGCCACGACACACGTAGGCAGCATCGCGGCCGCCGATCCGGTCGCGTCCCGCGAGCAGCTCCGACGAGTCCACCGCGCCTCCAACGACGACCGCGCCGCCGGGTGCGAGCATCCTTGCGGCGTCGAGGAGTTCGGACGCGGGACCGCACGCGACGGCGACCTGGATCGGGCCGCGCACCTGCGCCTCGGCGACCGCCAGCCAGTGGCCACCTGAGCGCGGCGCCTTGGTCAGGATCGGCGTGGCCGCCGCGAGAGCCTCGGCCGCCGCGGCGGCGTACCGGTCGGCGCGCGGGGCGGGCGCCAGATGTGCGGCGAGCTGCAGCGCCTCGGCGATCAGCGACGCGCCCGACGGTGTTGCGCCGTCGATTGGGTCGGCGGGGCGCACCAGGAGTCGTTCGGCGTCGTCGGCGGTGTCGAACCAGGCGCCGTCGCGGTCGGTGTTGGTGAAGTGATCCAGGGCGACGTCCAGAAGTCCGGTGGCCGTGCCCAACCAGTCGGTGTCGCCGGTGATCTGGTGCAGCGTCAGCAGACCGGTCGCCAGCGCGGCGTGATCCTCGAGGGTGGCCGCGCTGTCGCCGACGACGCCGCCGAGGCTGGCCCGCCGCAGGCGCCCGGCCACGACGTGGAGGTCGACGATGCGCACGGGCGCAGTCGGTTGCGGCGCGTAGCAGGGCGGGTTCGCCGAGCGCCGTCGAGGCTTCTGCGAGTGCGGTGATCGCGAAGCCGTTCCACGCCGTGATGACCTTGTCGTCGCGACCCGGTTGAGGACGGCCGGCCCGCACCTCCGCCAGCCGCGACCGGATCCGTTCGAAGCGCGGCGGGTCGGCGACATCGAAGACGTCAGAGCGCAGTTGCAACACCGATGCGCCATGCTCGAAGGTGCCCTCCGCGGTTACACCGAAAAGGTCCGCCGCCCAACGTCCGTCGTCATCCCCGAGGGCATCGCGCAATTGGTCGGGCGTCCACACGTAGGTCGAACCCTCGACGCCGTCGGTGTCTGCGTCCAGCGACGAGGTGAACATCGCGTTGGCGCCCAGCGCGTCGATGATGAAACCCGCTGTTTCGTGGGCCACTTTGCGCGCCAACGGGTTACCCGTCCGGCGGGCCCAGTGGGCGTAGACCCGCAACAGCAACGCATTGTCGTAGAGCATCTTCTCGAAGTGCGGCACCACCCACGACGCGTCGACGCTGTAGCGCGCGAATCCGCCGCCCAACTGGTCGTAGATGCCGCCGCGCGCCATCGCCGCGCACGTGCGTTCGACCGCGGCCAGCGACTCGGGCGCACCGGTGCGTTCGTGACTTCGCAGCAGCCCCTCGAGTAGGGCCGACGGCGGGAACTTGGGCGCCCGTCCAAATCCACCGCGGGCGGCGTCCTCGTCGTGGAGCACGCTGGCGACGGCCCGGTCGCAGAGTTCGGGCTGGGGGCTGGGCCGCCGCCGGGCAGTCCGGCCGCCATGGACCTGAGCTCGCCGGCGATCGCCTCGGAGGCGTCCTCCACCTCGGCGCGGCGATTGCGCCAGGTGTCGTGAACGGCAGCCAGCAGCTGCAGAAACTCCGCCTTCGGGTAGTAGGTGCCACAGAAGAACGGTCGGCCGTCCGGGGTCAGGAAGCAGGTCATCGGCCAGCCGCCCTGCCCAGTGAGCGCCACCGTCGCGCTCATGTAGACCGCGTCGAGGTCGGGGCGTTCCTCGCGGTCGACCTTGATGCAGACGAAGGCGGCATTCATGACGTCGGCCACCTCGTCGTCGGCGAACGACTCGTGGGCCATCACGTGACACCAGTGGCAGGCCGCGTAACCGATGGACAGCAGGATGGGCACGTCGCGGCGCACCGCCTCGGCCAGCGCCTCGCTGTTCCACTGCCGCCACGCCACCGGGTTGTCGGCGTGTTGACGCAGGTAGGGGCTGGTCGCCTCCCCGAGTTGGTTAGAGGGGTGGTTCACGCCGCGGACTCCCCGCGTCGGTCGGATCGGTGGTCCCGTCATCGACCGCCTGGTCGGGCTCTGGATGCTCACGGTCGAATGACTCGGGCAGCCGTTTCAGGTGCTTGTTCATCGACCAGACCAGCAGGAACGTGGCTATTAGCAAGACGACCACGACGACGAGGCCAAACGGACTCGCCTTGCCGAAGTCGGGCCCGGTGTTGCTCGGCCCGTCCTCTGCCAGCAGACCCGCGAGCAGCAGCAATGAGTCCGTCACGGCTGCACCCCGGCGAAGAGGTCGTCCTCTGGCAAGGTGACCGGCACCCGGGAGCGGGCGAGTTCGTATTCCTCGGTCGGCCAGAGTCGCTGCTGCCATTCCATGGGTGTGGTGAAGAAGAAGCTCTTCGGGTCGATCTGGGTGGCGTGTGCCAGCAGGGCTTCGTCACGCTTCGCGAAGTACTTGGCACATTCGATCCGTGTCGTCACGCGGTCGGCCAGGGAATCCTTGTCGACATCCCAGCTCTCCAGCCATTTCGCGAACGGGCCCTCCTGGCCGTGCTTGGTGAACTCATCCTGCAGCACCTGCATCCGCTGCCGCAGGAAACCGTGGTTGTAGTAGAGCTTCGACACGTTCCACGGCTCACCGGCGTCGGGGAACAAGCGGTAGTCCCCTGCCGCCTCGTACGCGGCGACCGACACCTGGTGGCAGCGGATGTGGTCTGGGTGCGGATAGCCGCCGTTCTCGTCGTACGTGGTCAACACATGCGGCTTGAACTCCCGGATGACCCTGACCAGCGCTTCGGCGGACACCTCCAGCGGTACCAGCGCGAAGCATCCCTCGGGGAGCGGAGGCAGCGGATCTCCCTCCGGCAAGCCGGAGTCCTCGAACCCCAACCAGCTGTGCTCGACGCCGAGGATCTCCGCGGCCCTGGCCATCTCGTCGCGCCGGATCTCGTGGATCCGCCCGTGCACTTCCGGCAGGTCCATCGCCGGGTTGAGGATGTCGCCGCGTTCGCCGCCAGTCAACGACACCACCCTGACGCGCACACCTTCGTCGGTGTACTTCGCCATGGTCGCGGCGCCCTTGCTGGACTCGTCGTCCGGGTGGGCGTGCACCGCCATCAACCGCAGTTCGCTCACTCGTGCCTACCTGATCGCTTCGCTCGTCGGGACTCGTCGGTCGATTGCAACAACTCTGGTAGCCCTATAGTTCCAGTCCTACGCGACCGATCCGAATCCAGACCCATACCCGGACCTTGCCGGGACGTTCCCGGGACTCTTGAAGGGGGGACCGAACCGCCGATGATCGAGCGTCCGGCGACCCGCTACGGGCGGCAGCGGCTCTCCCGCGGCGCCCGCCGCCGGCTGGCGATCGGACTGAGCGCCCTAATCGTCGTACTGGGTGTGGGCATCGCCTACGTCGGCTTTCAACGCCTCGGCACCAGCGACGTCAAGGGCGAACTCAACGGCTACCGGTTGGTCGACGACCGCACCGTCGAGGTGATCATCGGGGTCACCCGCAACGATCCGTCGCAGCCGGCGGTCTGCATCGTGCGCGCCCGGTCGGTGGACGGTAGCGAGACCGGCAGGCGTGAGATCCTGATCCCCCCGTCGTCCGCGTCGACGGTGCAGGTGACCACGATCGTCAAGACCAGCCGTCCGCCCGCGATCGGTGACGTCTACGGCTGCGGAACGGATGTACCCGGCTACCTCGTCGCACCCTGATCCGACCCGTCCGACCGGCGCTTCGGCAACCGGCCGGCGAACGGAAAACGACGAAACCGTGAAAATGCGCTGACCCCGCGGTGGTATCGTGGACGAGTACACGGCTCCCCGACGGGACCGTGTATTGCTGCATTTGCGCGTGATGCGCCCGCGCTGGCGGCAATACCCAGGAACTTGTAGCACCGAAGAAGCGCGAGCGAACACGACAGGAGCGCGACATGACCGACACACAGGTCAACTGGCTGACTCAGGAAGCACACGACCGACTTCAGGTGGAATTGGACGAGCTCATCGCCCACCGACCCATCATCGCCGCGGAGATCAACGACCGCCGCGAAGAGGGCGACCTGCGCGAGAACGGCGGCTACCACGCTGCACGCGACGAGCAGGGCCAGGAAGAAGCCCGCATCCGTCAGCTGCAGGAACTGCTCAACAACGCCAAGGTCGGCGAGGCGCCGAAGAAGTCCGGCGTTGCACTACCCGGGTCGGTGGTGACGGTGTACTACAACGGTGACGAGTCCGATACCGAGACGTTCCTCATCGCGACCCGCCAGGAAGGCGTGAGCGACGGCAAACTCGAGGTGTACTCCCCCAAGTCGCCGCTCGGTGGCGCGCTGATCGACGCAGAAGAAGGCGCGACCCGCGAATACACCGTGCCCAACGGCAACACCGTGAAGGTGACGCTGGTCAAGGCAGTGCCCTACCACTCCTAACCGGTTCCGGCGGTCGCGCCGGACTGGCAGCTGATCTACGGTTCCCAGGTGGCGCAGATCGCCGAAGACCTCTTCCTGCTGCTGCTGGACAACGGAGCGGCGCAGCCCGCACTCGACCGTGAGCGCCGCCGGCGTCTGCTCGCCGCGGCGGTTCTTCTCGACCTCGCCCACGGGTGCCGCATCCGGCCCGCAGGGCCCGGTGACGCGGTCGACGCGGGCAAGCTGTTGGCGCTGGCCGGCGGGAGCCCGGTAGACCACGTCTGCGAACCCGCGCTTGACCTGCTGCAGCGGCGCCCACTGCGACCCGGGGTTGCGGTGACGAAGACGCGCAAGGGCACCCAGGAGCGGCTGGCGGAGCACCTGGAGCGGATCGGCCAGATCCAACGGGTTCGGTTGCCCGCCAAGAAATCGCGCATGCCAGGCGCGCGGCACGAGTCCACCGAACCCTTCGCCTGGCCGTTCCGCGACAGGGTCCGGGTGGGCGCGGCGCGATCTGCATTGCTATCCGCCCTGTTCGACCGGTCCCCGCCGGCCCCGGCCACTGCGGCGATCGTGACGCTTCTACACGCCGCCGACGGGCTCGGCGCGCTTCTCAGCCTCAACGATCGTGGCTGGCGCTGGGTGCACGCCCGAGCCACTGAAATCTCGAGTGGTAGTTGGGTGGACGAGTCGCCGACGGGCCTGCCCGAGATCAACCTGGCGGTGACGGCGTCGGTGGTGCGGTCAGCGCTCGTGTAGCGCCTGATCGAGGTCGCCGAGCAGGTCGGCAACATCCTCGATGCCGACCGACAGTCGGACCAGGTCGTCGGGCACTTCAAGTTGGGAACCCGCGGTGGATGCGTGCGTCATCGCACCCGGGTGCTCGATGAGCGACTCGACTCCGCCCAGCGACTCGGCCAGGATGAAGATCTCGGTGCGCGCGCACAGCTGGTGGGCGGCGTCGCGACCGCCGCGCAGCCGTGCCGACACCATGCCGCCGAACCCCGACATCTGCCGGGCCGCGACGTCGTGGTTCCGATGGCCGGGCAGGCCTGGGTACAGCACGGTCTCGACCGCGGCGTGTTCGGACAGGAACTCCGCCACCCGCGCCGCGTTCTCACTGTGCCGCTGCATCCGCAGCGCCAGTGTCTTGAGGCCGCGCATCGTCAGGTAGGAATCGAACGGGCCGGGCACCGCGCCTGCGCCGTTCTGCAGGAAGCCAAACGCGGCGTCGAGTTCCTCGTCGTTGGTGACCAGCGCTCCGCCGACGACGTCCGAGTGTCCGCCGATGTACTTGGTCGTCGAGTGCAACACCACGTCGGCACCGAGGGCGAGCGGCTGCTGAAGTGCTGGCGAGGCGAACGTGTTGTCCACCAGCACCTTGACGCTCGATGCCGTTCCGATCTCGGCAATCGCAGCGATGTCGGCGATGGATAGCAGCGGGTTGGTCGGCGTCTCGACCCAGATCAGCTTCGTATTCGGCGTCATCGCGTTCGCGACGGCGTCGAGGTCGGACAGTGCCGCAGGCGTGTGTTCGACACCCCATTGCGAGAAGACCTTGTCGACCAGGCGGAACGTGCCGCCGTACGCATCGTCGGGAATGACGACGTGGTCTCCGGGCCGAAGCATGGCCCGAAGTGCGCAGTCAGTGGCGGCCATCCCCGAGCTGAAGGCACGGCCGAATGTAGCGCCCTCCACCGCGGCGAGCTGCGACTCGAGCGCGGAACGGGTGGGGTTTCCGGTCCGGGCGTACTCGAAGCCGCCGCGCAGCCCCCCCACGCCGTCCTGGGCGAAGGTCGAGCTGGCGTAGATGGGTGCGTTGACCGCGCCCGTCGCCGGATCGGGCCGGTACCCGGCATGGATGGCCCTGGTGGCGGGCCCGTAGGCCCGGTAGTGGTCGGCTGCGCTCCGGCTCTCGCTCATGGTCGATCAGGGTAACGGTGTAGAACTTGATCATGCCCACCTCTCCGATAGCCACCGTCGAGAGTCTGCTCGACCTCGACTCACTGCTGAGCCCCGAGGACATCGAGCTTCGCACCATGGTCAGGCAGTTCGGCGAGCAGCGGCTGCGTCCGTTCGTCGCCGATTGGTTCGAGTCCGGCGAGGTTCCCGTCCGTGACCTGGCCGTCGAGATCGGCAAGCTCGGGCTGCTCGGGATGCACCTGACCGGCTACGGCTGCGGCGGGTCGACGGCCACTGCCTACGGACTCGTGTGCCAGGACTCGAGGCCGTCGACAGTGGCCTTCGCAGCCTGGTATCGGTGCAGGGTTCGCTGGCGATGTTCGCTATCCACCACTGGGGCAGCGAGGAACAGAAGGAGCAGTGGCTTCCGGGGATGGCGGCGGGCGAGCTGATCGGCTGCTTCGGCCTCACCGAACCCGACTTCGGGTCGAACCCTGGCGGCATGCGGACGACCGCGCGCCGGGACGGATCGGACTGGATCCTCAATGGTTCCAAGATGTGGATCACCAATGCGTCGGTGGCAGACGTCGCCGTGGTGTGGGCGCGCACGGATGACGGCATCGCCGGGTTCGTGGTACCGACGTCGACGCCAGGTTTCAGCGCCCGGGAGATGACCCACAAGATGTCGCTGCGGGCGTCGGTCACCTCGGAGTTCAGCCTCGATGACGTGCGACTGCCCGACGACGCGAAACTCCCCACGGCGCGAGGCCTCTCAGGCCCGCTGGCCTGTCTGTCGGAGGCCCGCTATGGCATCGTCTTCGGCGCCGTGGGCGCCGCACGCGACTGCCTGGAGGCCACCCTCGACTACGTCGGCACCCGCGAGGTGTTCGACAAGCCGCTTTCGGCCTACCAGTTGACGCAGGCCAAGATCGCCGACATGGCCGTCGAACTCGGCAAGGCTCAGCTTCTCGCGCTGCACCTGGGGCGGCTCAAGGACGACGGCAGGATCACGGCCGAACAGGTCAGCGTCGGCAAGCTCAACAACGTCCGCGAGGCCATCAAGATCGCCAGGCAGTGCCGAACCCTCTTGGGCGCCAACGGAATCACCCTCGAGTATCCCGTGATCCGGCATGCCAACAACCTCGAGTCGGTGCTGACCTACGAGGGCACCTCGGAAGTTCACCAACTGGTGATAGCGGAAGCCCTCACCGGGGTCAGCGCTTTCCGCTGAGTTCCCATCGCACACCTGGCGGTGAGCATGTCCGATTTCGCCTGTCCCACAGCGGCCACCGGCCCGTAACCGGTATCGAGGTCGACGACCACGACATCTCTTCGCTAAGGCTCGAGTAGACGCCCAATCGAAACACGATGGCCCCGCGGTGGTGAACCACGGGGCCCTCGCGTTGGTCGGGTGCCGAGGCTACGGTGTCAGTGGCGCAACCTGGCCGCCACTGAGCTTGCGGTAGGTGTACACCAGGAAGAGCGATGCGACCGGCAACGCCACCAGCAAGCCGACACCGCAGAGCAGCGCCCCGACGATCGTGATCGCCAAGATGACCAGGTACGCGAGCAGCACCTGCACGAAGTTGTCCTTCACGAGGACGAAGCTGCCCTTGATCGCGTCGATGGCGCCGCAGTTGCGGTCGACCGCGATGACCGTCGTGAAGATCGCGAACAACGCCACGATCAGACCGGGGAGGAAGCACAACCCTGAACCGATGGAGGACACGATTCCCACGATCAACGTCGCGAAGATGACGTTCATCACGTTGCGCGGAGCGAAGAACGAGCCGATGCTCACCGGCCGCCCTTCGGCGATGTCGAGCACACCACCCAGGAATGCCGACTGGATCGCGGCGAGCAGAACCAGCCCGAGGATTCCGCCGATGATCGCCACGGCGAGGCTCGCGCCACCCAATCCGGCGCTGTACGAGTAGGAAAAGCTGTCGGTGGTGTCGTACGACTCGTAGGTGGAGGTTGGCGCCAACGCGAACGTGAGCCCTGAGACGATGCCGTAGACGACGGCCAGGATGGCCGCATAAATCAGGGTCGGGACGATCAGCGGTGCGACGTTCTTGCTGAACTTGTTCCACGACCAGGAGAATGCCTCGCCCACGCTGTAGGGCGGACCGCCGAACCCCGGACCGCCGGCGGGTGGGTATCCGGGAGCAGGCGGGTACCCGCCGGATGGCGGCGGCGCGTAATTACCTTGGGGCGGAGGCGGATAGCCACCCTGCGGCGGCGGGTAACCGCCACCCTGCGGGTAACCACCTTGCGGCGGAGGCGGCGGCGGATAACCACCACCCTGCGGCGGCGCATAACCACCACCCTGCGGCGGCGCATAGCCACCACCCTGCGGCGGAGGCGGAGGCGGGTAGCCACCACCCTGCGGGGCCGGATAGCCACCCTGCGGCGGCGGGTAACCACCACCCTGCGGGTAACCACCTTGCGGCGGAGGCGGCGGCGGGTAACCACCACCCTGCGGCGGCGGATAACCACCAACGTCTTGGGTCGACTCGTCACCAACGCCGTCTTGAGGCGACTGGTCATCATCGGGCGGCGGTGTGGGCGGTTGGCTCATGATGCCTTGCTCCTGAAGGGTTTGTGCCGTTCATGTTTGAGGTGTCCGGCGAAAGCGTCGACCCTCGGCGGATACCGTAGGCCTCGTCGATGAGTCGTCACAGGGGAACGAAGAACGTTGTCATGATCTTAACGGCCGACGTCTGCCGTTTGGCATCTGGCGCGGGTGGTCATTGCCATCTTTCTGCGTTGAAACACGTCACTCGATGCAAACTCGTCGGCGTCACGACAGAGATCAGACGTGGAGCGCGTCGAACGGCGACATTGGGAGATTGCGGACGATCGACCAGACGATCACGAGTGCCAAGGCTACCGCCGCCGACCAGCGACGGTGCTGCCAGCTCGGTATTACGCGCCCGACAATGAGCCCATAGGTCCACGCCCCAAATGCCCAGAGCAGCAACAGAACCGCCACGACCCCAAGCGCGTTGAACCTGACTGCAGCCAACACGTCGCCATGGAGCAACGAGTAAAGCATCCGAAGGCTGCCACACCCTGGACAGTCGAGACCCAGGATTGTCGCGGTGGGACATGGCGGGAGGATCCCGCCAGGGACAGTGGGGTCAGCCATCCAGACCACGGCGCACGCCAAGACTGCCGCTGCCGCCACACCGAGCGGAGCGCCGAGATGAACGACCGCCGAGCGGCCCCTCACGGTCTGCATCGGGAGCCTCCTACATGTTGAAGCCCACGGCCAGGGAGATCACCAGATAGATCACAGCGAACGCCACCCCCGCAATTGCGCTCCACATCGCCCACTTCTTGGCATCGTCGGCCGCCTTCTGAGCTTCGGCGTAGCGACCCTGATTCCACAGGCCCGAGACCTGAGTCGACTTCACGATCGACACGATTCCCAGCGGCAGGCAGCACAGCACCGTCACCAAGATGGCCCAGACCAGATTGTTGGCGGGCTGGCCGGCAGGGGCACCCCCGCCGGGCTGCTGCGGTGGGTAATTCCCCGGCGGAGGAGGCGGATAGCCACCTCCCGGCGGAGGGGGCGGATAGCCACCTCCCGGCGGAGGGGGCGGGTAGCCACCTCCCGGCGGAGGGGGCGGGTAGTTCCCGGGGGGAGGGGGCGGTTGATCGGTCATTGGCACCTTCCGAGGAAGCTTGCTGGGAGCGAGCGGTGTAAACCATACCTGAGAAGATGCTGATAGAAACGGCCATAGCGGGAACTCGATCACACCCCGGAGTCGCCACCGAGCGCCGGATCCTTGCTTGAGCTAATCACTTTCGCGAGGGCGTTCGGGGCCCCAGCGGAACGCTAGCGGCGGGTCTTGCCTTCGGATAGGAATCCGAGAAGGTCGTGACGTGTCAGCACGCCGACGGGCTTGCCCTCCTCGACCACCATCACGGCATCGAATTCGCGCAGTGTCTTTGCCGCGGTGCTGACCAGTTCACCAGCCCCGATCAGCGGCAGCGGCGGGCTCATGTGTTGCGACACCGCGTCAGCGAGCTTCGCACGGCCCTCGAAGACGGCCGACAGCAACTCGCGTTCGGAGACGCTCCCCGCCACCTCACCCGCCATCACCGGCGGCTCGGCACCGACCACCGGCATCTGGGAGACGCCGTACTCCCGCAGAATGCCGACCGCGTCGCGCACCGTCTCCGACGGGTGCGTGTGGACGAGGTTGGGGAGCGCGCCGGACTTGCCACGCAACACGTCTCCGACGGTGGACTGTTCGATCGAGCCATCCAACCTGTCACGGAGGAAGCCGTAGGAGGACATCCACGAGTCGTTGAAAACCTTTGAGAGATAACCGCGTCCGCCGTCCGGAAGGAGGACCACCACCAGCGCGTCCGGTCCCTCGCGCTCGGCGACCTTGAGCGCGGCGAAAGCGGCCATGCCACACGAACCGCCGACCAGCAACGCCTCCTCGCGTGCCAGACGCCTCGTCATGTCGAACGAATCGGCATCCGACACCGCGATGATCTCGTCGGGCACGGTCGGGTCGTAGGCCGACGGCCAGAAGTCCTCACCGACACCCTCGACCAGATACGGCCGACCGGTGCCACCCGAATAGACCGAGCCCTCCGGGTCCACTCCGATCACCTTGACCGTCCCGCCCGAAACCTCCTTGAGGTAGCGGCCAGTGCCGGTGATGGTTCCCCCCGTGCCGACGCCGGCCACGAAGTGGGTCACCTTGCCGTCGGTATCTGCCCAGATCTCGGGCCCGGTGGTCTCGTAGTGGCTTTCCGGGCCCATCGGATTGGAGTACTGATCGGGCTTCCAGGCACCCTCGATTTCCTTCACCAGGCGGTTGGAAACGCTGTAGTAGCTGTCCGGATCATCGGGTGCGACGGCGGTCGGACATACGACGACGTCGGCGCCATAGGCGCGCAACACGTTCCGCTTGTCCTCGCTGACCTTGTCCGGGCAGACGAAGATGCACTTGTAACCGCGCTGCTGGGCCACCAGCGCGAGCCCGACACCGGTATTGCCCGACGTCGGTTCGACGATGGTGCCGCCCGGCCGCAGCTGCCCGTCGGCCTCGGCGGCGTCGATCATCTTGATGGCGATCCGGTCCTTGGCGCTGCCACCCGGATTGAGGTACTCCACCTTGGCGGCGACGACGCCAGACCCTTCCGGGACGACCGAGTTCAGCTGCACCAGGGGCGTGTTGCCGATCAGTTCACTTATGTGGCGCGCTATCCGCATGCGTCCATCGTGTCAGGCCTGCGAACGGGTTACCAGGTCGCCTCTCGGATGTAGTCGCCGATCTGCTTGAGCGACCGGCTCGCTTCCTTCACCGCAGGCGCCCCGAGCTGGAAGACGTGCATCTGACCAGGCCAGACATGTACCTCGACCGGCACCCCTGCGGCAGCGAGCATGTGGGCGGCCTTGCGCGCGTCATTGAGCAGGACCTCCGAACCCGAGACGTGGATCAGGGTGCGCGGCAGACCGGGCTCGATGTGATCCAGGGGCTCATAGACTTCCTCGGGCTTGCCGTCGACCACATGACGTTCGGCCGCGCTCTCGACCAACTCCACCAGCGCATGGAATGCCTTCGGCGGGAACATCGAATCGGACTGCGCGTTCGGGTGCTGTGCGCGACCCTCGTTGTCGATCTCGAACAGTGGCGACATCGTGACTACTGCCGCAGGCAGCTCGTCCTCGAGGTGCAACCGCTCGGCGAGCGCCAGGGAAAGGTAACCCCCGGCGGAGTCGCCGGCGAGAACGATCTGGTCCGGCTCGTAGCCCTTGAGCCGCAGCCACCTGTAGGCCTCGTAGCAGTCGTCGATGGCGTGCCCGATCGAGTGCTTCGGAATCATCCGGTAGTTCACGACGAGGACTGGGCTGTCGGCGAACTTCGACAGCGCGGTCACCAGCCGGCCGTGCGTATTCGCTCCGCAGGTCAGGAAGGCGCCGCCGTGCATGTAGAGCACGACGCTCCGGTTACCGTCGGCTGGCAGCACACCGGCGGCCCGCACGAGCTGAGCGGTGCAGTTCGACAGGGAGATCGTCGCGCGGACGGTGCCGGGCGTTGGGCGCATGATGCGCGCGGCGAAGTCGACGAGCCCCCACGGCCAGGGCATCCTGGGAGCCAAACTACCGATCGCAACGGTTGGCCTGATCGTCATCATCGCGGCCAGAGCAAACAATCTTCCGGCGACGCTCGGGCCGTCCTCCACTACCTCGACGGGCGCCCCGTCGCTGACGGGGAAACGGCGTGGTTTGTGGGTCCTAGCTGGGTTTATGCCACGACCGTATGTACCGTGGACCTTGCTGGGTGCGGTCATTGCCACCACTCCTACACCGTTGTAGTTCCCCAGTGCCTGCTACATCGTCAGCCAGACAGCCAACTTAGCTTGACACCGTCATCAATGTTCAACAATCTAAGAATCAGATTTCGTACCGCACTTGATACCGCACCGTGACCGCAGATCGTCGGCTGCCACGCGGAAATCCGTCGAACTGCTGCCTAAACTGTCACCGTGGGCATTCCTGCACCGCGTCGGTCGACCATCGCCTTGGCAGCGGCGGCCACGCTCGCCTCCACGGGCTCTGCCTACGTGGGGGCCCGCAACCTGCTCAGTGAGCAGGCGGATCAGGCGCGCCAGGTGATTCCGAAGTCGTGGGACGTCCCACCTCGCGCTGACGGTGTCTACTCGCCCGGCGGCGGGGCATGCGAGAAGTGGCACCGAGGGTTGCCATTCGACCTGCACCTGATGGTCTTCGGCGACTCGACCGCGACGGGGTACGGCTGCACGGTCGCCGACGAGGTGCCAGGGGTCCTCCTCGCCCGCGGACTCGCCGAGGAATCGGGCAAGCGGGTACGGCTCAGCACCAAGGCCATCGTCGGAGCCACCTCGAAGGGCTTGTCGGGCCAGATCGACGCCATGTTCGTCGCTGGGCCGCCACCGGATGCCGCGATCGTGATGATCGGCGCCAACGACATCACGGCGGTCAACGGCATCAGTCAGTCGGCGCGTCGGCTGGGCTCTGCGGTGAGCCGACTGCGCAGAAGCGGTGCTGTCGTCGTCGTGGGCACGTGCCCTGACTTCGGGGTGATCACCGCGATCCCGCAGCCGCTGCGCATGGTGACCCGCACCCTCGGGTTGCGGCTGGCGCGCGCGCAAGCCGCCGCGGTACGGGCCGCGGGCGGAGTCCCCATGCCATTCTCCGACCTGCTGGCGCCGGAGTTCTACAAGGCACCCGAGGTGTTGTTTTCCTCCGACATGTTCCATCCGTCAGCGGTCGGATACGCACTCGCCGCCAAGCAGCTTCTTCCCGCGCTCTGTAAGGCGTTGGGCGAGTGGAAGTCTGACTACGCGCCGGAGGCGGCGCTGGAGTCGCGGGCCGGCGATCGGGATACGTTGCTGGCCAGGGCCGGCGGCATCGCGAGGCTTTGGCGGCGAACGACGGGCGTACCCGCACCGATCGTCGCCTCGGTCACGGGCTAGGTTCTCAGTAGTTTCCACCTCTACTTCAATCCGCTCGATTCCGGGAGTTTTCATGCCTGAAGCCGTCATCGTCGCGACCGCCCGCTCACCGATCGGTCGCGCCAACAAGGGGTCCCTGGTCAGCATGCGGCCCGACGACCTGGCTGCCCAGATGGTGCGCGCCGCGCTGGACAAGGTACCCGCGCTGGATCCGCACGACGTCGACGATCTGATGATGGGCTGCGGCCAGCCGGCAGGCGAGGCGGGTTTCAACATCGGCCGCGTCGTCGCCGTCGAGCTCGGCTACGACTTCATGCCCGGCACCACGGTGAACCGGTATTGCTCGTCGTCGTTGCAGACCACCCGCATGGCGTTTCACGCGATCAAGGCAGGCGAAGGTGACGTGTTCATCTCCGCAGGCGTCGAGACGGTGTCGCGGTTCCTTAAGGGCAGCGCCGACGGCTGGCCGGACGCCAAGAACGCGATGTTCTCCGACGCGCAGGCGCGGTCCGACCAGGCGGCCCTCGGTGCAGAGGAATGGCACGACCCCCGAGAGGACGGCCTGCTTCCCGACGTCTACATCGCAATGGGCCAGACCGCCGAGAACGTTGCCCTCCATACCGGTATCAGCCGTGAGGACCAGGATCACTGGGGCGTGCGCAGCCAGAACCGCGCCGAGGAGGCCATCAACAGCGGCTTCTTCGAGCGTGAGATCTCGCCGGTGACGCTGCCGGATGGAACCACCGTCTCGACCGATGATGGCCCCCGGGCCGGCACCACGTACGAGAAGATCAGCCAGCTCAAGCCGGTGTTCCGACCGAATGGCACCATCACCGCCGGCAACGCCTGCCCGCTCAACGACGGCGCCGCGGCGGTGGTCATCATGTCCGACACCAAGGCCAAGGAACTGGGGTTGACCCCCTTGGCACGCATCGTGTCGACGGGGGTGTCCGGGTTGTCGCCGGAGATCATGGGCCTCGGCCCCATCGAGGCCACCAAGAAGGCGCTGGCCAAGGCGGGCATGGCGATCGGCGACCTCGATCTGTACGAGATCAACGAGGCATTCGCCGTGCAGGTGCTCGGTTCGGCCCGCGCGCTGGGTATGGACGAGGACAAGCTCAACGTGTCAGGCGGCGCGATCGCCCTCGGTCACCCGTTCGGCATGACGGGTGCCCGGATCACCGCCACGCTGCTGAACAACCTCACCACCCACGACAAGTCGTATGGGCTCGAGACGATGTGCGTCGGCGGTGGCCAGGGCATGGCGATGGTCCTCGAGCGGCTCTCGTAGCTCCTGCGGTTTACCCCGCGTCGGGTGTGCTGTGAGATCGCGATTTCACGATGACCCGCGATCTCACAGCACACGCGATTGCCAGGCGCGCCGGACACGGTGTACTACTTCGGCATCGGAGGTCCCGGCGACGACTCTGACGTTGATCCAGTCAAGGCCGAACAGGAATTCGGATCGAATGATGTCCTTGGCGAATTGCGCGTGCTCTCGATGGTGGCCACCGTCGTATTCGACCGCGAGCTTGATGTCCTCCCAACCCATGTCGAGGTAGTACCGAGGCGAGCCATCCGGACCGAGTATGGATATCTGGGTTCGAGGCCGGGGGAAGCCCGCCCGAACAAGCAGGAGCCGCAACCAGGTCTCGCGAGGAGATTCCGCACCACGGTCGTAGAGGTCCAGCGCTGTCGGCAACCGCCGCCGGACGCCGGGCGATCCGGGATGTCGACGCGCCAAGGACATCACGGCTTCTGCGTCGACTCCGGCAGCGTTTCCGAGCGCATCGAGTCGCGCGACGCGTTCTGCAAGCGTGCCACGACGACCGATGTCGAATGCCGTCCTTTCCGGGGTGGTGACCCACATCCCGTCTACCTTCTGGAACTCACCCTCCAAGAGGCGGTCCCGGCGGGTCAGAAGTCCGTGGGGCGCTCGCGCGTTCTGCCAGATCAACTCCACCGGCACGTCATCGTCTACCCACTTACTTCCGTGCAGGGCCGCGGCGGCGAGGCCACCTATCACCCCGTCGCCATAGGTCCACAGCCAGGCGGCGGCCGTACGCCTTCGCAGAGTGGGCGCAACTCCGTTGCGGAGGTAGACATCCGGAAGAATGGCCTGATAGCGGGTTCGCAGCTGGTGCTTGTTCAAGACTCGACCGCTGACGAGCGCCTCACTGCCGATGAAGGGTTGTCTGTCGTCGTACATACGGGCAGCGTGTCGACGCATCCCGACCAGTCGCCGGCGTCGGGTGTGCTGACAGATCGCGATCTGTGGATAAAACGCGATCTGTCAGCACACGCGTCGAAGACGAGCGGGACGACGACCCCAGACAAAGCGAAAGCCCGGCACGACGAATCATGCCGGGCTTTCTCGGATGGCTGCTAGTCGCTATTGAAGTACGACAGCAGCCTCAAGATCTCGAGGTACAGCCAGACCAGCGTGACCGTCAGGCCGAGTGCGATGCCCCAGCCCGCCTTCTCCGGCGCACCGGCGCGGATCATCTGGTCGGCCGCGTCGAAGTCGATGAGGAAACTGAACGCCGCCAAGGCGATGACCAGCAGCGAGAAGCCAATGGCCAACGGGCCACCGTCACGCAGGCCGAGGCCGGTGCCACCGCCGACACCGAAGATGCCGAGCACCAGGTTGAGCAGCATCAACGCCAGCACACCGAACAGGCCTGCCACGATCATGCGGGTGAACTTCGGCGTGACGCGGATGGCGCCGGTCTTGTAGACGACCAGCATGCCGAAGAAGACGCCCAAGGTCGCGACGATCGCCTGGGCGATCATCCCCGGGCCGCCCGTGGAAGCCACCTCGGCGATGATGAACGAGATGGCGCCGAGGAACAGGCCCTCGAGCGCCGCGTAGCTCAGCACGATCGCCGGGTTGTCCTGCTTGCGGCCGAACATGGCGACCATGACCAGGGCCAGCCCGCCGAGCGCGCCCACCAGGGTGAACGGCATCGCAAGGGCGGTGTTGCCTGCCACCAGGAAGTACGAGACGACGGCGACGGCCGAAAGAACGGCCAACGTGATTCCGGTCTTGGTGACGACGTCGTCGATCGTCAGCGGCCGGGAGACTCCGGTCTGCTGCTGGTCGGGGTACTGCGTCGTGTAGGGGTCGGCCTGTACCGCCTGGGCACCGTAGCCGGCGGCTCCGGTACCGAACTGAGCGTATCCACCCTGCGATTTAGGCAGGGAACGGAATACCGGGTTGCTGCTCTCGCGCACCGTCGGATCCTCTCCTGTGCTGTGTTTCGTCTGCTGACGAATACTTCAACAACGATCAGCGTGTCAGACATGGTTCCCGACGTCGACACTGAACCTGTGAACTTTCTCAGCAAGACGCTACCCGTCCGACCGCTCTCGAGCGTGACGTTCTAGATTGCACAGGTGGCAGAAAACGAGGATGTCCTAGTAAGTGTCGACAACGGGGTCGGCCTCGTGACGCTGAACAGACCAAAGGCGATCAACTCACTCAACTACGCCATGGTGAAGGGCCTCGCGAAAGCACTCGCCGACTGGGCGGACGACGACACCGTTCACGCAGTGCTCCTCACCGGCGCAGGCGAACGCGGGTTGTGCGCCGGCGGCGACGTCATCGCGATCTATCACAGTGCGCGCGGAGACGGCACCGAGGCCCGCGCGTTCTGGGCCGACGAATACGTACTCAACGCCCGAATGGCGAGCTACCCCAAGCCGTACGTCGCGGTGATGGACGGCATCGTGATGGGCGGCGGCGTCGGGATCAGTGCACACGCAGGCATCCGCGTCGTCACCGATACGACCAAGATGGGCATGCCGGAGGTCGGTATCGGCTTCATCCCGGACGTCGGCGGCACCTACCTGTTGTCTCGCGCCCCGGGCCGACTCGGCCTGCACGCCGCGCTCACGGGCGCGCCGTTCTCGGGAGCGGACGCCATCGCGATGGGTTTCGCCGATCACTACGTGCCGCATGACGATCTCGAAGCGTTCAAGGCTGCCGTCATCACCGACGGGCCGAACGCCGCCGTCGCCGCCCATGCTGTAGTACCGCCTCCCAGTAACCTACTCGCACAACGGCATTGGATCGATGACTGCTATGCCGGCGACACGGTGGCCGACATCATCGCCGAGCTGCGCGGTCGCGCTACCGGCCCGGCCGACGACGCAGCCAACCTGATCGCCACGCGCTCGCCCATCGCGCTCGCCGTCACACTCGAGGCGGTGCGCCGGGCCGCAGCGCTGGATACGCTGGAAGATGTTCTGCGTCAGGAGTTCCGAACATCGTGCGCCTCGCTGCGGTCCCACGACCTCGTCGAGGGCATCCGCGCCCAGCTGATCGACAAGGACCGCAACCCGAAGTGGTCGCCAGCCACACTGGCGCTGTGCACCAAGACCGACGTCGATGCCTACTTCGCACCGGCGGATCCCGATCTCACCCTTCCCGAACAGGAGCACCCATGAGCGCCGAGACGATTTACGACACCATCCTGGTCACGCGCGAGGACCGCGTCGCCACCATCACCCTCAATCGGCCGAAGGCACTCAACGCGCTCAACAGCAAGGTGATGGCCGAAGTCACCACGGCTGCAGCAGAACTCGATGCCGACGCCGGCATCGGCGCGATCGTGCTGACGGGCAGCGAGAAAGCCTTCGCCGCGGGCGCAGACATCAAGGAAATGTCAGATCTGTCGTTCGCCGACGTATTCGCCGCCGACTTCTTCGCAGCCTGGTCGGCGTTCGCCGCCACACGCACCCCCACCATCGCCGCGGTCGCCGGGTACGCCCTCGGCGGCGGGTGCGAGCTCGCGATGATGTGCGACATCCTGATCGCGGCCGACACGGCGAAGTTCGGGCAGCCCGAGATCAAGCTGGGCGTGCTGCCCGGCATGGGCGGCAGTCAGCGACTGACGCGTGCGATCGGCAAGGCCAAGGCCATGGACCTGATCCTGACCGGTCGCACCATGGGCGCCGACGAGGCAGAACGCGCCGGCCTGGTCGCCAGGGTCGTACCGGCCGACACCCTCCTCGACGAGGCCAGGGCGACCGCGGCCACCATAGCGGGCATGTCACTGTCGGCGTCGCGTATGGCCAAGGAGGCCGTCAACCGCGCGTTCGAGTCGACATTGACCGAAGGACTGCTCTACGAGCGCAGGCTGTTCCACTCCGCCTTCGCCACCGACGACCAGACCGAGGGGATGGCGGCCTTCGTCGAGAAGCGCACACCGAACTTCACGCACCGATAATCTCTGTTCGTGACGGACACCAAGGCACCCGAGGATCCCGACGACCCGGCCACGGCCGAATCGAGCGCAGCGGACGCCCAGGTAGCGACGGCGGAAAAGGCGTCGCCCGACGATCCGACGCCGTCACAGCCCGCGAAACCGGCGTGGTGGACCCGCCACTACACGTTCTTCGGCACGGCCGTCGGCCTCCTCTTCATCTGGTTGTCGATGACCCCGTCGCTGCTACCCCGCGGCCCGCTGTTCCAGGGACTGGTGAGCGGCGCCGCGGGCGCAATCGGTTACGCCATCGGGGTGTTCGGCGTCTTTCTGTTCCGCTACATGCGGTCGAAGGAGGACAGCCCGCCCGCGCCGCGATGGGCGTGGCTGGTTCTGATCGTCGTCGGCATAGTCGGTCAGACCCTGGCGATCATCTACTTCCACGTGTGGCAGGACGACGTCCGCGACTTCATGAACGTCCCACGACTCGGCTTCTGGGACCACCCGCTGACGGCGGTGCTGTCGATCGTCGTGCTGTTCCTGTTCGTCGAAATAGGCCAACTGGTGGACAGATTGGTGCGCTTCCTGGACAGGCAGCTGAAACGTGTCGCGCCGCCGAGGGTGTCGGCGGTGGTCTCCGTCGGGCTCCTTCTGGCGCTCGGTATCGCGCTTCTCAACGGTGTCGTGGTCAGCTACTCGATGGAGTTCCTGAACAGGACGTTCGCCTCGGTCAACAACGAACTGGATCCCGGTAACCCTGCCCCGACGACACCGCTGCGCTCCGGCGGTCCGGGATCGCTGGTCAGCTGGGAGTCACTCGGCCACCAGGGCCGGGTCTTCATGTCCGCCGGGCCCACCGTCGAGGAACTCTCGGAATTCAACGGCGCCGAGGCGATCGAGCCGATCCGCGCCTACGCCGGAAAGAACTCCGGGGGTGACATCTTGGGCACTGCGCGGCTGGCCGCCAGGGAGTTGCAGCGCATGGGCGGGCTCGACCGCGACGTCGTCGCCGTCGCCACCACGACGGGTACCGGCTGGATCAACGAGGCCGAGGCGTCGACGTTGGAGTACATGTACAACGGCAACACCGCGATCGTGTCGATGCAGTACTCCTACCTGCCGAGTTGGCTGTCGTTCCTGGTGGACAAGGAGAACGCGCGCCAAGCCGGGCAGGCCATGTTCGAGGCGGTCGACGCATTGATCCGCGAGATGCCCGAGCAGCAGCGACCCAAGCTGGTGGTGTTCGGCGAGAGCCTCGGCTCCTTCGGCGGCGAGGCGCCGTTCCTCTCCCTGAACAACCTCATCGCGCGCACCGACGGGGCGCTGTTCTCCGGCCCGACGTTCAACAACACCATCTGGACCAACCTCACCGCGAATCGCGATTCAGGCTCCCCCGAGTGGCTACCGATCTACGACAAGGGCGAGAACGTCCGGTTCGTGGCGGAGGCGGCCAACCTCGCCCGTCCCGACGATCCGTGGGGAACACCGCGCGTGGTGTACCTGCAGCACGCGTCGGATCCGATCGCGTGGTGGAATCCCGATCTGCTGTTCTCCAAGCCCGACTGGCTGAGCGAACCGAGGGGGTACGACGTGTCACCGGAAATGGAGTGGATCCCGATAGTCACCTTCCTGCAGGTGTCTGCGGACATGGCGGTCGCGGTCGACGTGCCGGACGGCCATGGTCACGTCTACGTGCGCGACGTCGCCAACGCCTGGGCGGACATCATGCAGCCGCCCGGCTGGACGCCCGCCAAGACCGAGAAGTTGAGGCCGCTGCTGCGCTCCGACGAGTGAGTCAGCCGAGCCTGGCGAGCGTGCCTGTCGACCTCAGCGCCTGATACCCGCCGACCACGTCAGTGGCCCGGTGCAGACCCAGGTCCCGTAGCGCGGCCGCGGCCAGACTCGAGGTATAGCCCTGCGAGCAGAGCACGATCCACTCGACGTCGTCGTCGACGGCCTCGGGCAGCCGGGCGTCACTGGTGGGGTCGCATCGCCACTCCAGCACGTTGCGTTCGATGACCATGGCGGCGGCGACGTCGCCCTCCGCCGCCCGCTGTGCCGCGGGTCGAATATCGACCAGCAACGCACCCCGGGCCAGAGCGTCCGGCACGTCGACGGCATCGATGCGGGCCAGTCGCGAACGTGCTGCCTCGAGTACGGCGTCGATGCGACTCGGCACTACTGCCCCTCAGGGAGGTCGGTCTGTACGGTGCGGTCACAACGAAGGGTGTTACTGCTGGTGACGTCGTAGTAGGACATCGCCGTCAGCGGCGGCGAGTAGGCATGCACGCTGAGCGTCGGGCCACCAACGCTCACGGTCTCTGGCGCCCACACCACGTCGTGCACCCAGCCCAGCGGGAAGCCCGCCTGGTCCCCGGCTTCCAGGCGACGGCTCCGCAACCCGTCGCCGTCCCACCTGCTTTCGACGAGCGCTCCCGACAAGACGGTCAGGGCGCCGAGTGACCCGCCGTGGTCGTGCAGTTCGGTCGATCGTTCGGGCACCCAGCTGATCAGCCAGACGTCGAGTTCGTCGTCGCCGTGCAGGCGGACGAACCAGCGTTCGTCCGTGGGGGGTCCGTCCGGCGGGAACAGGTGTCGATGGTGGCCCGACAGCACGTCATCGGCCGCGCGGTCGGTGGCGTGCAGCAGGTCAGGCACCCGCAGCCGGGTGGGAGCGGACGCAGAAAGGGACAAGGGCAGTGAAATGCTCACGGGGGTAGGTACTTCCAGATAGCGAACGGTCAGGGGGCAGGCGTCAAGCCCGACAACACTCCCGACAGGTGGTCCGCGCACTCATGTCCGCGAGTGTTCCATAGATCGGCGGCATGCGCACCAAACCCGATGCGGTACCGGCCGAAGTGTCACCTGATCGGGCACAAACGGACAGATCTAGCGTGCAGCCGACGGGTACGTTCGGTCATCGGACCCATCGCCGATAAGAGGACTTCGAGATGACTGACGCCACCGACCATCGGTCCCAGTGGGACGCCTACGGCACGCTGTGGACGGTCGCCGACGAAGCCGATCGCCTCGCTGCATGCGACGGAGCGCTCGCCCCAAACTGCACCTACACCGACCCGGCCGTGCACGCCGACGGCTGGGCCGAGATCGTGCAGTACATGACCGGCTTTCAGGCGGACGTCCCGGGAGGCCACTTCGTCACGACGGCCTTCACTGAACATCACAATCGATCGCTGGCACGCTGGCAGATGGCCCTCGGCGACGGCACCGTCGTCGGCACGGGGCACTCATTCGCCACGTACGACGACAGCGGACTCTTGACCTCGATGACCGGATTCTTCGACGGAGCGGCGGCAGAGTGAGTGGTCTGCTCCTCGATCAGATCCGCTCGGGAGTCGACTACATCGAGGAGCACCTCCACGAGGACATGGACCTGCGATCCGTTTCCCGGGCCGCAACGATGAGCCACTCGAGTTTCCAGCGTGCGTTCAAGGCGGTTACCGGCGAAACGCTGAAACGCTATGTGCGAGCCCGCCGCCTCAGTCACGCGCTCGATCTGCTGGAGTCGACCGACCTGCGGGTGATCGACATCGCGCTGGTCGCCGGGTACGAGACGCAGGAGAGCTTCGCCAAGGTCTTCAAGGCGACGGTCGGAATCACGCCGACCGAGTATCGGCGAGGGCTTCGCGCCCGCACGTTGCTGAAGAAGGCGCGAATCAACGACGCCTACCTGGCTCATCTCGACTCGGGCAAGCTGTCGACCGAACCGGTGATAGTGCACCGCGACGAACTGCGATTCGTGGGTTTGTCGACACGGTTCGACGGCGACGGGCGACAGAAGAACACGCTCGGCAGCGACATCGGTGACCTCTGGGCCCAGTTCCTCCCCGCGGTTGCGACCATTTCCGACCAGGTCGAGGGCCCCTACTACGGGGTGATCCGCGATGGAGCCGGGGACGGCGACGGACTCGACTACCTCGCTGCAGTCCACTCCACGGCGCAGTCAGCGCCCATTGGCTTGGACACCGAGGTCGTGCCCGCAGGCCGCTGGGCGATGTTCGAGCACCGTGGCCTGCCGTCCGACATCGACCACACGGTGGACTACATATACGGATCGTGGCTGATGCGCTCGAACGACGATCACGCAGGCGGACCCGATCTCGAGATCTACGGAGCCGAGTGGCGGCCTGACTCAGTCGAGTCGGTCATCCACTACGCCATTCCCCTTCACTGATCGAAACGACCCGCAAGGAGTACGACATGGCCCCTGATAGCACCCTCGAGCTGCCGCCAGACGTCTCACCCGACGACGCCGACATCCTCTGGACGGCTGCCGGTCGGCCGTTCGTGCGGACGCCCGACCAGTGCTTCGCCGACCTGCCCGACTATCCGTGGGCCCCGAACTACGCCGACGTCGACGGGATGCGGATGCACTACGTCGATGCCGGCGATCCGGACGGCGAGGTCGTGTTGCTTCTGCACGGTCAGCCCGACTGGAGCTACCTGTACCGCAAGATGATCCCAGTGCTCGCCGCCGCGGGCTTGCGGGTGATCGCACCGGACCTCATCGGTTTCGGCAAGTCCGACAAGCCAGTCCAGCTCGCCGACTATCGCTTTCTGCACCACGTCGCCTGGATCGAGGAGTTCATCGACGTGCTCGGCCTCGACGCGATCACACCGGTCGTGCAGGACTGGGGTTCCCTCATCGGGCTCCGCTGCGTCGGCAACCGGCCGGATCTGTTCGCGCGGGTCGTCGTCGCCAACGGCAACCTGCTCGTGCTCCCCGAAGGCACCGAGATCCTCACCCTGCCCGACTCGCTGGAACCGCAGGATCTCGAGTTCCCCGCAGTGGTCAGCCCGGGCGGCGGGATGGGCCTGTTCGAGGCATGGGCAACCTATGCGTTGGTCGGCAAGGACTTCATGCCGTCCGTGCCGATGCGAGCCACGATCGAAGCCGACATCACCGATGCCGAACTCGCCGCCTACGACGCACCGTTCCCGACCCGGATCTACATGGCCGGACCGCGAACGTTCCCCTCGCTCGTCAATACCCTCGGCGATAGGCCGACCAACGAAGCAGCCCGCGCCGTGCTCGAGGCGTTCGATCGGCCGGTGTTGGGCTGCTTCGGATTGCTCGACCCGATCTTCGCAACCCCCGACTCGATCGCCGCGACGCGCGAGCAGATCGCCGGAGCAGCCGGCCAGCCCCACCGCGACTATCCCGATGCTGGTCACATGATCCAGGAGGACGCCGGTGACGACCTCGCGACCCTCATCGCCCACTGGATGAACGAGACGAAAAGCGCTTGAACCGGTCGCCTGGTGTGATCGGGAGCTAGCAATTCCTGGTCCCTCGGTTGGACAAAGCCGACGCCGCTTTCGTAGCCTCGTTGAGGCCGAGGCCCATGGACAGGCAGTTCGACGAAGACGGTCGACAGCAGTCAGAGGATGCGCAGTCTTGAAGTTCTACCACCGTTTCGTGTCGAAATCCGGCGTCTACAAGCCGGTAGTCGCGTTGATCGTCGGACTGACGACCCTCGGCGCGGTGTGGGGCAGTGCCGCGTACGCCGACCCGGCCCAGGACGACGTCGCAAGTTTCAACGAGTTGTCGCAGCAGGCTGAACAGCTGCTCGAGTCCGTGCAAGCGGCCCAGACGGACCTCGACAGGAAGCTGCAGCTGCAAAGCGAGGCAGACAAGAAGCATGCCGACGACGTGGCAGCGCTCGACGTCGCCAGGGCCCAGCTTGCGCCCCGACAGGCCGCCGTCGACAACCTAGCTGCCGCGGTCTACGTGGGCGGAAATGGCGATGGCCTCACCGCGATCCTGACTGCCTCGTCGCCGCAGAGCTTGATCGACAAGCTGGCCATCGAGCGCGTGATGGACACCACGATGTCCAAGCAGCTGCAGAGCTTCCGCCAGGTCGAGCAGGAGGCGCAGACCATCGAGGCGGCCTCGGCCGAGTCCGCGGCCAGCGCCAAGGCGGCCGCCGACGCGGCCGCCGCCGTGCGAGCAGACCTGAAGGGGAAACAGTCCCAGCTGCAGACGCAGGTCGCTTTGGTCAAGGCAAGCTATTCCGTGCTTTCCCCTGCCATGCAGGCAGCGTTGGGCCCCGGGGCGGCCATTCCCACGATGGGGATGGGCGGTCTGGTCCCGAACGCGAGGGCCCTCGGGGCGTACATCCTCGCCACCTACCCCGGTGTTCAGTCCATCGGTGGCGTGCGGGCGGACTCGCTGCCTGATCACCCGAGCGGCCACGCTCTGGACATCATGATCGGCTCAGACATGGGCCTGGGCGATGCCATCAACGCCGACATTCAAAGTCAGGCGGGACGCTTCGGTGTTTCGTACACGATGTGGCGGGTGGCCAGCCACTTCAACCACGTTCACGTCACGGTCTCCTGAGCGTGGCGTCATCATTGCGGCTGCGCGTGTTTGTCGTGGTGAATAACGCTGCGGCGCCCGAGAGGTGGTCAGCTCGATCACGTATGTGGCTGTTGCATAGATTGGCGGTATGCGCTCGAACCGGATCCTGACCGTCGTGGCCGTGACCTGTGCCGCGCTTCTCGCCGGCTGCTCGTCGAGTTCGGACACCGGCGACGCATCGTCTGCCGCATCTTCGGAGCAGGCGGCGTCGCCGACGCAGACCACGGAGGCACACATGGCGGCCCCCGGCGCAACCGGGTTGTCGCCCGGCGGCGTGACCACCGCCGTTGGCGCCCCGGCGAAGTCAACGGAGGACGAGTACTTCCAGGCCTGTCTTGCGGCGAAGACGTGGATGCTCGAGCAGGGCGGCGAACAGCAGGCTCAGTTCGAGCCCTACCTCGCCAGCCTGCAGTCATCGGACGCAGCAGGCCCCGGAACGTTCGACACCCCGTGGTCGGCGCTCCCGCCGGACCGGCAGTCCGCCGTCATCGTCGCGGCGGAGGCCGCCGCTGACGACCTGTGCGGGTAAGCGCGTGAATCACCGCGCAAACACGCCGAGCGGAACTTCCTTGGTCAGGACCAGCAGCCGACGTGGTGCGGGAGACTGGCCGAATGCGCAGGAGACTCGATGCCGCACATGCGGTCGCACCGGCCATCCGCCCATACCAGCGAACGTGGCTGCGCGGTGACCTTCTCGCGGGCCTGGCAGCCGGCGCGGTCGTCATCCCGCAGGCGATGGCCTATGCGACGGTGGCCAACGTACCGGTGGAGTTCGGGCTGTACACCTGCATGCTGCCTCTGGTGGTGTACGCGTTCATCGGCGGTTCGCGCACGGTCAGCGTCACCACCACCTCGACGATCGCGACCCTGACGGCATCAGCGATGCTGGGCGCGGGCATCGTGGCCGGATCCGTTGACGCACAGTCGGATCTGATCACGCTGACGATGCTCGTCGGCGTCATCCTTCTGATCGCGCGGTTGCTGAAACTTGGCGCGGTCGTGGAGAACATCAATGAGGCCACGATGCTCGGCTTGAAGGCGGGCATCGGCCTCAGCATCGCGGCGAGCCAGTTGCCGAAACTGCTTGGCGTGGCTTCGAATCCGAACAAGGAGGGCTTCTTCAGGGTGCTGTGGTCGGCCCTGCGCCAGGTCCCCGACGCCCACCTCGTCACGGTCGGTCTGGCGGTGGCCAGCATCGCGCTCATCGTCGTCCTCCGCACCGTCGCCCCGAGCATCCCGGGCCCGTTGGTGGTTGCGGCCCTTGGCATCCTGGCCGTGACGGTCGGCGGCCTCGCCGACCGGGGTGTGGCACTCATACCGACTGTGCCACGGGGCCTTCCCATCCCGGACCTGCCCGCCTTGGCTCATGTCGGCAGCCTGATGCCCGGCGCGCTCGCCATCGCGATGTTGGCGTTCCTCGAGACGGTTTCGGCGGCGCGCGGAATCCGCAAGCAGGACGACCCCCAGATCGAACCCGATCGGGAGTTGACGGCGATCGGACTTGCCGCGGTCGTCGGTTCGTTCTTTCACTCGCTCCCCCCGGCGGGAGGCTTCTCGCAGAGCCAGGTCAACACCCGTGCGGGGGCCCACACCCAGGTGTCGGGCCTGGTCACCGCGGGCCTCGCGGTGTTGGTGGCACTCTTTCTGGCGCCGGTGCTGTCCAGCCTGCCGCAGGCAACGCTGGGCGTGATGGTGCTGGTGCCCGTGCTCGGCCTCATCGACGTGCGCGCGCTCAAGCTGCTGTACCAGTTCGACCGACTGGAGTTCGCCCTCGCGGCGACCGTCATGGTCTTCGCGCTCACGGTGGGGCTTCTGCCCGCGGTTGCGGCGGGCGTGCTCCTGACTCTTTATGCGGTTCTGCACCAGTTGAATCACCCGCACGTGGTCCAGCTGCTCCGCGGCGCAGACGGCCAGTGGGTGGAGGGCACCGAGGGGGACACGGTCACGTCGATGGATCCGCTGGTGCTGCGCATCGAGGTCGCGCTCTACACCGCGAACATCCGCGCCAACGCCGAAGTGGTGCGTGCGTTCCTGGCCTCCTGCGACCCCAAGCCGAAGACGTTGGTGCTCGACCTATCCCGGCAACCCCGGCCGAGTAGCACCGTCCTCAACAGCCTCCGCGAACTCGATGCCGACGCGGCGGCGGTCGGTGTGCGCATGCTCTTCGCGGCGCTGCCCGAAGCCGCGCACCAGAAGGCCCGGCGCTGGCCGTGGTGGCAGGAGGTGGAGGCGAGGGGCCGCTACTCGGCAACGATCGATGACGCCTCGAACTCGTCCTCCTAGCCGATCCGCGGCGAGAACGTCGACGCGCGAGGACATTTAGCGTGTCTAGTCTTAGTGGCGCACGTCACAAAAGGCGCTATGATGTGTCCCGCATCACTACGAAGGGAACGTCGATGATCGCATCGCACGACGACGCGGCGGAGCAGTCGAAGTCCGTTCTTCACCCCGCCGCCGCCGGATCGGTCCACGGCATGCGGGTGATGATGGGCCTTCTGCTGCTGCTCATCGGACTCGCAGCGATCACGGGTGTGGTGGTGGCCCTGAGCGCCGGGCAGCCGTCCTTCGCGTTCATCATCGGCCTCGTCGCGGTCGCGTTCTTCAGCCGCATCGGCTGCTGACCGCTTAGGCGGCACGCCGGCGGCTTTCCCTCTCCCGGCGAATCAGCCATTCTTGGGTAAACCCCGAACTGAGGAGCCCTAGTTGACCACAACCGCCGACACGGCGCTGATCACCGGATCGAGCGGCGGGATCGGGGCGGAATTCGCCCACCGGTACGCCGCGTTGGGCACCAATCTCATCCTGGTGGCGCGTCGCCTCGAGAAGCTCGAGGAACTGCGCACCACCTTGCTGGAGCGCCACCCCGGGATCACCGTCGACGTGATCGCCGCCGACCTGTCGGTGCCGGGCTCGGGAGCCGAGGTGGCAGAGAAGGTCGGCGATCTCGGCCGACGCGTCGACGTGCTGATCAACAATGCCGGCATCGGACTCCACGGCAAGTTCGTGGCCCAGGACGCGGCCGCCAACGCCGCTCAGGTCCAGCTCAACTGCGGCACGCTCGTCGACCTGACCGCGCGGTTCCTGCCGGCGATGACCACCGCCAGACACGGCACCGTGATCAACGTTGCGTCCACGGCGGGTTTCCAGCCGACACCGACCATGGCCGTGTACGGCGCGAGCAAGGCGTTCGTGCGGTCGTTCAGCGAAGCGCTGTGGCAGGAGACCAAGGGAACCGGTGTGCGGGTGCTCGCACTGTGCCCGGGCGCCACGGAGACCGAGTTCTTCACCCGCGCGGGCAAGGAGTTCCTGACGAGTGGGCGACAGACCTCCGCGCAGGTCGTCGACACCGCGATGGCGGCGCTGGAGAAGTCCGGGCCGACGGTCGTCTCCGGTGGCGCCAACGTCGTCCTCGCGGTCGCGACCCGGTTCGTCCCGCAGCGCGTCCTTCTGGCGGTCGCACAGCGGAAGATGAAGGCGAGCTGAACGCCATCACGACACCCCTTCGTGGAGAATGTCATCCATGCGCGTCGCACTGGCACTCGGCAGCGGCGGCGCACGCGGTTACGCACACATCGGAGTGATCGACGCCCTGCGTGAGCGGGGCTACGAGATCGTCGGTATCGCCGGATCGTCGATGGGCGCACTCGTCGGTGGCCTGCAGGCCGCGGGCAAGCTCGACGAGTACACGGACTGGGCAAGTTCCCTGACTCAGGGCGCGGTGCTGCGACTGCTCGATCCTTCGCTGACCTCCGCCGGCGTGCTGAGAGCGGAGAAGATCCTCGACGCCGTCCGCGAGATTCTCGGCGACCGCGTGATCGAGGAACTTCCGGTCCCCTTCACGGCGGTGGCCACCGACCTGATATCCGGGAAGTCGGTATGGCTGCAGCGCGGCCCGGTCGACGAGGCGATCCGCGCGTCCATCGCCATTCCGGGCGTGATCTCGCCGCATGTGCTCGACGGGCGCCTGCTCGCCGACGGCGGGATCCTCGACCCTCTGCCGATGGCTCCGATCTCGGCGGTGAACGCCGACCTGACGATCGCCGTCAGCCTGAACGGGGACCTTCCCGGTCGACCGGACCCGGAGCCACGGCCGACGGTGGAGTTGTTGAGCCGGATGTGGCGCAGCACGACGTCGCTGCTGGACACCTCCGCCGCCCGAACGCTGCTCGACACGCCGACTGCGCGCTCGGTGCTCAGTAGGTTCAGTTCGGCGGTCGACGACGAGAAGGGCGATGAGGCGGCCGAACTGCTTCACTCCGCCAAGGATTCCGGTGTGGTGGTGCCCAGGCTCGGAGGCTTCGAGGTGATGAACCGGACCATCGACATCGCGCAGGCGGCGCTCATGCGTCACACCATGGCGGCCTATCCGCCGGATCTTCTCATCGAGGTGCCCCGCACCGCCTGCCGCAGTCTGGAGTTCCACCGCGCGGCCGAGGTGATCGACATCGGGCGCGAACTGGCCGAAGCCGCTCTCGATGCGTTCGTCCCGGAAGCCCCCGCACCGACCGAGATCCTGGTGGATACCCTGGCGGATTCTGAGGCGGCCTCGGAGCCCTCAGAGACCTAGGAAGCGGGCCACCCGACCCGCCTCGCGCCGCCCCTGCGTACGCCCGGCACGCGCCGACGGAACCCGGCAGACCGGATCGAGGGGGTTGGGCCCGTATGCGGCGAGGGCGTCGTCGTCTGCGAACACGGCCAGGGTCGCGCCGTCGAATTCTGCGATCTCGCCCTCCGTGCCGTCGCCGAACGGTGAGGGCGCGCCTTCGCCGGACGGCACCAGCACGACGACCTGCCCGCAGTCACCGGCCGCGGGCATGTTCACGGAGCTGCCGACGCCACCGTCCATGTACCGTCGGCCACCGATCGTGACCGGCGGCCACGCCCCCGGAACGGCACAGCTGGCGGCGACCGCATCGATCAGGCTCACCCCCGAATCTGCGTCGAACACCACCAGCTCACCGGTCGCCACGTCGATCGCCGTGACCCTCAGCGTCCGGTCGGGCCAGTCGTGCGACGGCAGCCTGTGCTCGATCACGTCGCGGCGTACCGGTTCTGCGACGGTATCGGAGGACAGGGCGATCTCACCGATCAGTTGCAGCTTCTGTTCCCTGGTGGCCCCGGGTGTGAGCAGCGCATCGACGAACAGCTCGGTGAGGTCGGCGATGTCGACACCGGAGTCGATCTCGAACGAGGTCTCTGAAACCTGACGCGCGAACAGGTCCTCCAGCGCGGCTCCGCTGCCGAGCTGCGCGGCCACCGCCGACCCTGCCGAGGTGCCGAGCAGCACATCCGACCCGAGCAGCGCCTCCGCCGCCTCGGGCGATTCGTCGGCGATGCCGCAAAGCATCCCCGTCTCCCAGGCAATGCCCGCCAGTCCCCCGCCTGCCAATACCAGTCCACGCTTCGTCACGGGAATCGAGTGTGCCAAACGCGGTTCACCCAGCGTGCAGGCCGGTCAGCGCACCAGCTGATTCGACAACTCCTCCAACGACTGCTTCGCGTAACCCCGCCAGAGCCTGCCGAACACCGGCATCAAGGGGGCCGTCAGCGCCGAGCGCGGTTGCACGGTCCAGCGCCACGTCACCTCGGTTCCGGTGCCGACGGGCTCGAACGACCACCGCCCGTCGACGGCGCCCAACAGCGACCCCAGTGGGCCCTTGATGTCGGACAGGGTGTATCCGAACGACCG
Organism: uncultured Actinomycetota bacterium; assembly: GCA_963798245.1. Lineage (GTDB taxonomy): Bacteria > Actinomycetota > Actinomycetes > Mycobacteriales > Mycobacteriaceae > Mycobacterium. The sequence continues at coordinate 19,285 of CAWCSO010000013.1, read as the reverse complement.
CGGCGGATCGTAGGAGGTCAACTCTTCGCGCATGCTGCCGCCACCGGTAAGGACTACGGTGCGAGTCCGTCCAACCGCGTCCCAGGAACCGGACTGGTTGCGCACGTCCTTGATCGGCCCAATGGGCCCGTACCAGCGCTGGAACAGCGTGGGCAGCGGCATCGGCACCATGTCGCGAAACAGGTCGTCCCGTGCCACGGGGATCGCACGTGATTGCTCGAGCACCAACGGCTGCGCCATGATGGCGATGGTAGCCCTGGGCTGGCTCCACCACCCAACGAAGGGAGCGACATGGCTGACACGATGAGGGCGCAAAGGTTCTATTCCGACTCGAAAACCATTGCGGTGGAGGATGTCCCGATACCCGAACCCGGGCCGGGCGAGGTGTTGGTCAAGGTCGCGTTCTGCGGCATCTGTCATTCGGATCTGAGCCTGATCAACGGCACCTTCCCCGCACAGCTGCCGGTGGTGACACAGGGACACGAGGCGTCGGGCACCATCGCCAAGCTCGGCGCGGGCGTGACGGGGTGGACCGAGGGTGACCGTGTGGTCGTCGCCGCGGGCAAGCCGTGCATGGACTGCGTCAATTGCCGACGCGGCGACGTGTCCAACTGCCTGCGGATCCGGCTGATGGCGTTCGCGTACGACGGCGCATGGGCCGAGTACACGGTGGCGCAGGCGTTCGGCCTCACCAGGATTCCCGACAACGTGGAACTCCAGCAGGCGGCGATCCTGGCCGACGCGGTCTCGACGCCGTATGGCGCCCTGGTCCGCACCGGCAAGGTGGGCATCGGCGAGTCCGTCGGCGTATGGGGCGTCGGCGGTCTGGGCACACACCTGGTCCAACTGGCTCGCCTCGTCGGTGCAGCGCCGATCATCGCGATCGACATCAGACCCGCCGTGCTCGACCGCGCGCGGGCATTGGGCGCCGACCATGCGTTCGACGCCCGCGACGACGCCCTGCACGACAAGATCGGGGCGGCCACCGGGGGCCGTGGCCTGGACGTCGCTTTCGATGCCGTGGGCGTGAAGTCGACGTTCGAGCAGGCGCTCGACAACCTGACCGTCGGCGGACGCCTGATCGGAGTCGGCATGAGCGCCGACGCACCGACGATCGGGCCAACGTCGATGTTCAACCTGTTCAAGCGGCAGGTGCTGGGCCATCTGGGCTACCAGAACGCCGACATCGCCACCCTTGCGAACCTGGTGTCACTGGGGCGTCTGGACCTGTCGCGGTCCATCAGCGACGTCGTGTCCCTCGAGGACGTCGCGCTGGGCATCGAGAAACTCGACAAGGCCGACGGCGACCCGATCCGCATCCTGGTGCAGCCGTGACGGCAACATGGCGCGCCGAACGTAGCCGTCAACGCAGCTGCGGTGCGGCCTTGCCGCTGATGAGCGGCAGGTCCAGGTAGGTCGCGATACCCGGCGCGGCCGCGCACACGGCCGGCACCGAGTTCACGCAGTGCGCCGCGGTCGCGACGATGCCGTTGTTGCTCACCAGGCCAGCCTCGACGCTCTCGGGCTGGAAACCCTTGATGGTGACGGTGAAGTCGGGGTTGCCCCTGACCTCCATCTCGTAACGTTCCCCCGCAGGCCCGAACGTCCACGCGGGGTCGAGGTCCCGCTGGCCCATGAACCAGTTGACGGTGACACGGACGACGACCTCCTCCCCCACGAGTGCCTCCCAGTGAAACTTGCGGCCCGCGACCTGGCCGGGCTGGATGGGCCCCATGGGCGATTCGATCGGTGCCGTCGCCACGGCGATCTCCTGGGTGGCGCGGATCCGTGGTTCGACTTTGAAGCCCATCTCGTCGACGATCATCTTGACGGACTGGATGAACCCACCGTCCAGCAGTTTCTGCATCGGCCCCGAGAGCGCCTTCTCCGGAGTGTCACCGAAACCCATGACGTACCGCAGCACGTCCGGTGCGTCGTAGGTGCGCAGGTCGGAGAACTCCTCTGCACGAACGAATGTCGCTCCGGTCGACATGATCGACATCACGAGCGGGAACTTGTCGCTGATGCCGCCCGGCGCAATGCCCGTGCCGTGCAGCGTGACTCCCGCTTCGACGGCTGCGGCGCGCAGCGTCGCCCCTTCCTTGTCGCCGGGATAGAACCATCCGACCGGCGTGACGACATTCTTGCCCGACCGCAGCAGCGCTGCAACCTCCTCCGGGTTCGGCATCAGTGGTGAATAGATGACCGCGTCGGCGTCGAGCGCGAGGATGTCCTCGACGCTGTTGGTGGCGGTGACCCCGATGGGTCCGTCTCCCGCCGGCAATCCGAGGATGTCACCGACGTCTTTGCCACTCTTCGCCTCTGAATGCACCCAGCAGCCGACGAGTTCCAGGTCGGGGTGTTCGAGCACACCCTTGATCGCGGCCACTCCCACCCCGCCGGTGGCCCACTGCACCACTCGCAACGCCATCGGTGTCACTTCCTTCCCGTGAAGAACTAGAACACGTTCTACTTAGATGTACACCACCGGCGGCGCTGAACCGAACGATTGCGCCGTGATTCTCGACGCCTGGTTCTCGACGCCTGGTTCTCGACGCCGCCGAACGTGCCTGCGCGCCGTTCCGACCAGATCGTTCCCCTGTCCCACCCCGTCGCACGCACTAGGGTGCTAGCTGACACGCCACGTAGCTGCCCAGGTAGGCATTTGGTTCGAGGAGACGGCACATGAGCGAGCCGACGTCGCGGGAGGGCACCCAGTTCGGGCCCTACCGCCTGCTGCGGCTGATCGGCAAGGGCGGCATGGGCGAGGTCTACGAGGCCGAGGACACCGTCAAGGACCGCACCGTCGCGCTGAAACTACTTCCGCAGAGCGTGTCGCACGACCCCGTGTTCCGCAAGCGCCTGCAGCGCGAGGCGCATTCGGCGGGACGGCTGCAGGAGCCACACGTCGTGCCGATCCACGACTACGGCGAGATCGACGGCGTCCTCTTCGTGGACATGCGCATGATCAACGGCTCCGACTTGCGCAAGGTCTTGAAGAACTTCGGGCCGATGACCCCGGCGAGGGCAGTCGCGATCGTGCGTCAGGTGGCCGCGGCGCTCGATGCGGCGCACGAGAGCGGCATCATGCACCGCGACATCAAGCCGGAGAACATCCTGATCAACCGGGACGACTTCGCCTATCTGGTCGACTTCGGCATCGCCAACGCGGCCAGCGACGAGAAACTGACCGAGCTGGGCACCGCCGTCGGGACGTACGCCTACATGGCACCCGAGCGGTTCTCCGGCGACGAGGTGACCTACCGCGCCGACATCTACGCGTTGGCGTGTGTGCTCTACGAGTGCCTCGCCGGCTCGCAGCCATACGCCGGCGACAGCGTCAGTGTGGTCATCACTGCGCATCTGATGCAGCCCATCCCTCGGCCCAGCGTTCAACGTCCCGGCATCCCCGCGGCGTTCGACGACGTGATCGCGCGCGGCATGGCGAAGAAGCCCGAGGATCGGTACGCCTCTGCGGGGGATCTGGCATCGGCCGCGACGGCGGCCCTCACGGCCCGCGACCAGGATCAGGCCGCGACCATCATCGCGCGCGGCGAAGCGGCGAACGTGCCCGGCACACCGGTGGGCCAGGGCGAGACGATGGCTGCGCCCCTGCCCGGTTCTGGTCCGCCCGGATCGACGCCGGCACCGGGCGCGACCCCACCCCCGATGCCGTACGGCGCAACGCCTGCGCCGTACGCCGCCGCTGCTCCACCGCCGTACCCTGGCACCCCGCCGCCGTACTCGAACGCCACGCCGCCGCCGGGGCAGTACGGGTTCACCGGGGCACCCCCCACCGGCGGGCCGGGCGGCCCTGGCGGACCACCGCCGTGGAACCCGCCGCCACCTGGATTCAATCCCGAAGGCGCAAAGAAGGTTCCGTGGTTTCCCATCGCCGTGGTGGGCGGTGTCGTCGCGCTTCTGCTCGCCGCCATCGGCATCTACCTCGTCGTCAAGCCCGGCAATGATGATCCGCGTCCCACCGCCGCCCCGGCCACCAGTACCAGGACGACGAGCGAGCGGCCGTCGACCTCCCGCACCAGGACGTCCACCGCGCCCACCGCGGATCCGAACTCGTTCGGGTCGCGGTTGATGGCGGTGATCCCACCGGGCTACCCGGCGAGCGCGTGCGAGGTCGCCACGCCCCCGGCGCCAGGGGCGCTGGCCACCGTCGACTGCGGACGGTCCGCCCAACCTGGCGGCCCCAACGCCGCCCGCTACTCCCTGTTCGCCACCATGGACCAACTGATGGAGCATTTCAACGAGTCCATCGCGGAGAACGACGAACTGTTCAGCTGCCCGGGAAGCAACCTGGACTCCCCCACGAACTGGAACTACAGGAGCAATCCCGACGTGGTGGCCGGTTCGGTCGCGTGTGGCACCTACCAGGGCAACGCCGACGTCATGTGGACGCAGAACGATGAACTGGTGCTCGCCGACGTTCAGAGCGACAGCATCGACGAGTTGCACGTCTGGTGGTTGGAGTACAGCTGATCGATCCCCGACGAACGGCCGTGTCGGGGTGACGACGCCGCGCTGTATGTTGGGCCAAACCGCAGCGCAGCAAAGGGGCCGGCATGCCGAAAGCCAACCAGAACCGCGTCTTCGTCGTCGGGGTCGGAATGACGAAGTTCGAGAAGCCCGGCCGCCGCGAGGGGTGGGACTACCCGGACATGGCACGGGAGTCCGGTACCAAGGCGCTCGCGGACGCGGGTATCGCCTACACCGAGGTCGAACAGGGCTACGTCGGGTACTGCTCTGGCGACTCGACGTCGGGACAGCGAGCGCTCTACGAGCTCGGCATGACCGGAATCCCGATCGTCAACGTCAACAACAACTGCTCGACGGGTTCGACGGCGCTGTTCCTCGCCGCGCAGACGATCCGGGGAGGCCTGGCCGACTGCGTGATGGCGCTGGGCTTCGAGAAGATGCAGCCCGGCTCGCTGGGCGGTGGCGCCGACGACCGTGAGTCGCCGTTGGGCAGGCACGTCAAGGCGCTCGCCGAGATCGACGAGTTCGCATTCCCCGTGGCGCCGTGGATGTTCGGGGCGGCGGGGCGTGAGCACATGAAGAAGTACGGCACCACCGCCGAGCACTTCGCGAAGATCGGCCACAAGAACCACAAGCACTCGGTGAACAACCCGTACGCCCAGTTCCAGGAGGAGTACAGCCTCGACGACATCCTCGGCGCGCGCATGATCTCCGACCCGCTCACCAAGCTGCAGTGCTCGCCCACCTCCGACGGGTCGGGCGCGGCGATCCTGGCCAGCGAGTCCTACGTCGACGAGCACGGTCTGGCCGGCCAGGCGGTGGAGATCGTCGGCCAGTCGATGACCACCGACTTCGCCAGCACCTTCGACGGCAGTGCGGCCAACATCATCGGCCACGACATGAACGTCCAGGCCGCCCGACAGGTCTATGACCGGTCCGGCCTCGGCCCGGAGGACTTTCAGGTCATCGAGCTGCACGACTGCTTCTCGGCCAACGAACTGCTGCTGTACGAGGCGCTGGGGCTGTGCGGCGCGGGTGAGGCGCCCAAGCTGATCGACGACGGAGACACCACCTATGGCGGTCGCTGGGTGGTCAACCCGTCGGGCGGGTTGATCTCCAAGGGGCACCCCCTCGGGGCCACCGGGCTGGCGCAGTGCGCCGAACTCACCTGGCAGCTACGCGGCACCGCCGACAAGCGACAGGTCGCCGACGTCAGCGCCGCACTGCAGCACAACATCGGCCTCGGCGGCGCTGCCGTCATGACCGCCTATCAGCGGGCCGAGCGCTAACCCCACCTCTCCCGCGATCACTCTTCCCCTTCCCGGCGAACCCTTCAGACTCGGCGCGTTCCGCAGGGCCCGTCCGGCGTACACGCGCGTGCACTGCGCGACAGCAGCGTAGTCGCGACGGCATGAATCGCCTTCTACTGCTTGCTTGCCAGCTGTGTGGGCAGGATGCGTTTCATGATGTCCGTGGCAGTGATCACCCCGATGAACCGGCCGTCCCGCAGCACTACGGCCAACTGCTCGCTTGCGCTACGCATTCGCGCCAGCGCTTCTGAGATGGGCGTGCTCGCGTCGAGCGTGAACGAGGGACGAGCGATTTCGCCTACGGGCCGCTCCAGGGGCTCGAGGAAGTGTGTCGCGCACGTGGACAACGCTGGGTGCATCCCCATGGACCTCGACCAGGATGCGCATATGCCGTGACCGCGCTGCTGTCGCCTGCACGTCGGCGACGTCGCTGTCGCCGGCACTGCGGTCGGTTTTCTGCCAGGGGCAAGCAGGTCTTGAACAGTGAGCTTTTCGAGCTTGAGAACGCCGGAGAGCTGGGTGCGGAACGAGGCATCGAGCGCACCGACCGAGGCGGAGTGCTCGACGAGGTGGCGGATCGTGTCGACGTCCTGTCCACCGACCGCAGCACGATCCACCGCGGTGACGCCGCTGGCCGCCACCAGGCGGTTGGCCACGTCGTTCACCCACACCAGCAGCGGACGCACCGGCCAGATGAAGGCGCGCGAGGGCAGCCCGATCAGCTTGGCCGCAACCTCCGGATGAGCGATCGCCCACGACTTGGGCGCCATCTCACCGACCACCAGGTGCAGGAAGGTCACGAACAGCAACGACAGTGCGAAGGCACGTGCCATCGGCCAGCTGCGCAGCTGCGCCCCAGGAGGTGAGAATCGGAGCCAGCCATGCATCGACCGCCGGCTTGGTGACCGCGCCGAGCGCGAACGTACAGGTCGTGATCCCCAGCTGTGCACCTGCGAGCATGATCGTGAGTTCGTTGATCCCGCGCAACGCGGCACGGGCGGACCGGTTGGTCGCCGCCTCCGCCTCCAGGCGGTGTCCGCGCGCGCCCAACAGAGCGAACTCGATGACGACGAAGAACGCGCTGAGCACGATGAGCAACGCGGTCACCGCGACAACCAGGAAGGCGATTGCCGGTCACTCGGTCCCCCCTTGCGCCTTCGTCAGCGACTCGCGGAACTGCTTCCCGCGTCGGGCTCGCCGTCGAGGGTCTCGACCAGACGCACCAGAAGTTCGCTGTGCACGTGCCAGGAAATCTGGAGCACCTCGACTTCCAGCGAACGGCGCGCCGGTCGTCGTCCAGCACGACATCGCCGCGGATCGGCCGGCAGGCTCCACCCGCACGGTCTCACCGTCTGGAGGGGAGTTGTCCGCTGGCGGCGATCAACCAGTCCGGCGATCGTCTCGTAGTCACCCCTCGGGCAGGTCGTGTCCGATCGTGCGTTCGATCTCGTCGAGGTGCACGCCACCGTCCATACGTCCAGGTCCGTCCGGTGCTGCACCTCGATGCCTGGATGGCGGTACGGCGTCGTGTTCGTCGGTGATTTCGCCGACGAGTTCTTCGGCGATGTCCTCGAGGGTGATGACGCCGGCGAATCCGCCGTATTCGTCGATGACGCAGGCAAGTTGGTTCTTGCTGTCGGTGCAGTTCGGACAAGGCCTTCGGCAGGGGCAGTGATGGTCGGGAGGATCAGGGCGGGGCGGGTGAGTGCGCGACACGGTGCAGATCAGTCGGTCGGTCGTCAGGTCGAGAACATCCTGCGAGGTGGATGACGCCGACGATGTCCTCGGAATCTGCTCCCAGCGACGGGATATCGGGAGTGCCCTCGCCCCATCAGAGTCGCGGATGTCGGTCGAGGGTAGTCGTCGGCGCGGACGGTATCGACATGGGTGCGGGGGATCATCGCGTGCTCGACCGGGCGCGGTGGGGAAATCGAGAATGCGATCGAGCATCGTCGACAACTCGGCGCGGCAGAGTCCCGGTTTCGCGGGACTCCGCGACGATGTGCTCGAGGTCGCGGGCGGAGGCGGAGTGCTCGACGTCGTGCACCGGCTCGATCTTCAGTGCGCGAAGTAGCAGGTTCGATGCCTGGTCGAAGATCGAGATCAGCCAGCCGAACAGTTTCAGATAGAGGGTCGTCGAGCGAGCCAGCCACCGGGCCACCGGTTCGGGACGTGCGATGGCCAGGTTCTTCGGGAACAGCTCACCGAAGAGCATCTGGACCAGGGTGGAGAACAGCAACGCCAGCACGGCACCGATCCCGAGCGCCCACTGCGGTGGGGACGCCGACGCCGCCGAAGATCGTTCCGAGCGACTCACCGATCAGAGGTTCGGCGACGTAGCCGACCAGCAGACCGGTGACGGTGATGCCCAGTTGAGCACCGGACAGCATGAACGAGGTCCGGCGGGTCACCGTCAGTGCGCGCTCCGCCGCGGCATCGCCCGCCTCGGCGCGTGCAGTGAGCCGCACCCGGTCCACGGACATGTAGGCGAACTCTTGTGCCACGAAATAGCCGTTGGCCGTGATGATCGCCAAGATCACCAAGATTCCCAGCAGCAGCACGTCAGGACCGCACCGATCACGGTGATGGCCAACCCATCCCAGAGAGGCTCGAGGCAGTCCACGCCCGCTCGGCGGGGTCCGACGAGATACCACAGTGAGCAGACTGTCGCCGGGATCGTCACACAACCCCGGACCGCCGGACGATTCGTCCATCGTGGAGCCTTCGCACCTTCCAGACGTTTTATTGACCTTCAGGGTACCGACGCGATGGCCGCCCGCAGGATGCGGCGATCTGCGGGAATCAACACCGCAGCCATACGTGAGTACGCACCGAATGCATGACAAAGTACGAAATGCCCACCGCCTCGCGGCGCGTCGGCACCGAGTGCTCGTCAGCTCCCGCGGCCTTCCCCCGCGAGCAGACGTAAAGGGCCCTCATTCAGCGGTTTTCAGGGCCCTTTACGTCTGCTCGCGGGGAGTGGTGGGGTGGTGGGTGTCGCGGGTGAGGGTCACCACCTGGTAGGCGCCGTCGGCGTAACGGGCCCGGATCGTCTTCTTGTCGTACTTGCCGACGCTGGTGCGCGGCACCTGATCGACGAACGTCCACCGCTCGGGCAGCCACCAGCGAACGACCTTGTCCGCCAGGAACTCCCGGAGCTGGGCCGGCGTGGCTTCGGCTCCCTCGCCGAGCACGATCACCGCGAGCGGTCGCTCCTGCCACCGCTCGTCGGGCACACCCACCACCGCGGCTTCGAACACCCCTGGGTGCGCGATGAGGTGATTCTCGAGTTCCACCGATGAGATCCACTCACCGCCGGACTTGATGACGTCCTTGGCTCGGTCGGTCAACGTGACGTAGCCCCGCGGATCGATCCGACCGACGTCACCGGTGCGCAGCCAGCCCTGGTCGAACGTGGATTCGTCGCGGCCCGCGTAGTACGAACCCGTGATCCACGGACCCCGCAACTGGATCTCGCCGACCGCCTTGCCGTCGTGCGGCAGCGGCCTGCCCGCGTCGTCGACGATGCGCGCCTCGACACCGCACACGACCTTGCCCTGGGTCGCCCGCAGCGACCAGTGCTCGTCCTCTTCAACCTCCGCCGGCGGCCAGGCCAAGGTGGCCAGCGGCGACGTCTCGGTCATCCCCCAACCCTGGATGATCTTCACGCCGTGCACCTGCTCGAACGTCTTCATCATCGACAGCGGCACGGCTGACCCGCCGCAGGTGACCAGTCGCAGTGACGAGATGTCGTGGCCCGGCGATTTGGCCAGGTGCGTCATGACGTCGTTCCAGATCGTCGGCACGGCTCCGGCGACGGTCGGGCGCTGCGTCTCGATGACGTCGATCAACGACGTCACGTCCATGAAGCGGTCCGGCAGGACCAGGTCGGCACCCGCCATCAGCGCAGCGTAGGGAAAACCCCACGCATTGGCGTGGAACATCGGCACGACCGGGAACACGGAGTCGTTGAACCCGACCGCCGAACCGTTGGCGCTGCAGCACATCATCGCGTGCAGGTAGGTCGACCGGTGACTGTAGACGACGCCCTTGGGATTGCCGGTGGTTCCGCTGGTGTAACACATTGCCGCGGCTGAGGTTTCGTCGATGTCGGGCCACGCAAATTCATGCGACTGGTCGGCGAGCAGGTCGTCGTATCGCAGCACTGACTTGCCGGGCGCCGTAATGGCATCCGTAATGACATCGAGGTCCCCCTCGCCCACCACGACGACGGTGTGCACGGTGTCGAGTAGCGGCAGCACCGGCGCGAGCTGCGCGGCCAGGGATGCGTCGGCGATGATCACCTTGTCCTGGGCCTCGTTGGCGATGTAGGCGATCTGCTCGGGCGAGAGCCGGATGTTGAGCGTGTGAAGCACCGCCCCCATCGACGGTGCCGCCAGATAGACCGCCAGGTGTTCGGCGTTGTTCCACATGAACGTGGCGACCCTGTCGTCCCCGTTGACGCCGAGTCCGCGCAGGGCGTTGGCCAGCCGGCCGACCTGTTCGCCGAGTTCGCGATAGCTGATCGAGCGGTAGCGACCGCCGCCCGTCGCCGTGGTGACGGTGCGGTCGCCGTTCACGCCACACGCGTGGCGCATGATCGCCGACACGGTCAGGGAGGCGTCCTGCATCGTGCTTCGCATAACTGTCCCCTTTGGTTGGGCGCGATGCTATCGCCGGCGACACGCGGTGTCGGCGATTCCGCCACAGCCGGCGCCCGCGCGGGTGCAACGAATCGTTAGCCGGCGGCGATGTACCTCGCGAAGGTAATTCGCATTCCAGCAGATTGGGGGCGCGCCGTGCGTCCATCGTTCCTTTTCGCCACATTAGCCACATCAGTCGCAGCAGCCACAGCGGCACTGCTGGGACCCGCGGGTGTCGCCGCCGCCGACGAGACTCCCCAGCAGACGATCGACCGGTTGCAGGAGTCGGGCTACGACGTCAACGTCGACCGGGTCGGCAGTGGCCCACTCGACGACTGCGTCGTCACGAGCGTCCGCAATCCGCAGACCCAGACCACCTACATCCGCGACTACTACGGCCGGCGCGACGCGTTCGGCAACCGCAAGTACCGCATCATCGAGATCGTCACCGGCCAGTCCATCTCGGTATCGCTCGACTGCACCTGATCCATGGGCGTTCGAGTTCACAGCGCGACGCAACTAGGGAATGATGAGCAGCAGTAGACAGGGAGGCGCGGTCATGCGCATGAAGTGGGCGATCTCGGCGGCCACCATCGGCGCATGCGCGGCCGTCGCGGGCCCGGCCGGCCTCGCTGCCGCAGAGGAGTCGCCGTCGGAGGTCATCTCGCGGCTCGAGTCCCAGGGATACACCGTCACGCTCGACAAGATCGGCACCGGGCCCATCGATTCCTGCACCGTGACGAGCGTCCGCAACCCCCAGCAGATCTCGCAGCTCGTGCCGTTCGTCGGCCCGGGCCTCGGTGGCGACAACAACCGCATCCTGCTTCCGCAGGTCACCAGCCAGACGGTCTCGGTGTCGCTCGTCTGCCCACGCTGACGTCGCCGGTCCGCACATGACGAGAGACCCGGCCGGATGAACCGACCGGGTCCCCGCCCTCCGCGCCCTATGCCAGCGCAGGGACCTTCTTCTGCACCGGTTCTTCGGCGCGTGAATCGTGATCGAAATCGATCATGGTCAACTCGTTGAACGGGTCGTCGCCGGCCAGGACCAGGTCCACGCGGTCACGGTCGATGGTCTTGGTCCACGACCCGACCAGGATGGTGGCCACGGCGTTGCCCGAGAAGTTCGTCAGCGCGCGGGCCTCGGACATGAACCGGTCGATACCGACGATCAGTCCGACACCGTCGAGCAGGTCGGGCCGGTGGGCCTGAAGCCCGCCGGCCAGGGTGGCAAGGCCGGCACCGGTGACACCGGCCGCGCCCTTGGAGGCGACGATCATGAAGACCAGCAGGCCGATCTGCTCGGTCAGCGACAGCGGGTCGCCCATGGCGCTCGCGATGAACAGTGAGGCCATGGTCAGGTAGATCGCGGTGCCGTCGAGATTGAACGAGTAGCCGGTCGGCACGACGACGCCGACGGTGCTCCGGTCGACGCCGAGGTGCTCCATCTTGGCGATGAGCCGCGGCAGCGCGGACTCCGAGGACGAGGTGGACACGATCAGGAGGTACTCGCGGGCCAGGTAGCGGACCAGCTTGAAGATCGACACTCCCGCGGCCAGGCGCAGTATCACTCCGAGCACGCCGAACACGAACACCAGGCACGTCGCGTAGAAGGCCAGCATCAGGCCCAGCAGTTGCGTGACCGCCGTCCAGCCGGTCTGTCCCACCACGTTGGCGATGGCGCCGAAGGCACCGATCGGGGCGAGCCACAGAATCATGCCGAGTACCTTGAACACAACCTTCTGCAGCGACCCGATGGCCCGTAGTGCGGACTCGCCCGGTGCTCCCATCGCCTGCAATGCGAAGCCGACCAGAAGCGCCACGAACAGGGCCTGCAGGACGCTGCCCGCAGTGAGCGCCGAGAACAACGTGTCGGGGATGATGCTCGTGACGAAGTCCATGAGCCCGCCCGCTTCGTGGGCCGTATCGGCCAGTTCGGCGCCCTTACCGGACACGGTGTCGGTGAGGTGCATGCCTGCGCCGGGATGCATCAGGTTGCCGACGACGAGGCCGATGGCCAGGGCGAACGTGGACATCACCAGGAAGTAGGCGAAGGCCAGGCCGCCGACCTTGCCGACGGTCGCCGCCTTGCGCACCGATCCGATGCCCAACACGATCGTGCAGAAGATGATCGGCGCGATCATCATCTTGATGAGTGAGACGAACATCGTGCCGAGTACCCCGACGCTCTTGCCGACCTCGGGGGCGAGCAGGCCGACGGCCACGCCCGCGAAGACCGCCACGATGACGGCGATGTAGAGCCAATGGGTGCGGTCGCGTTTGACCGATTTCTCGGGTGGTGCGGCGGTGGGTGGTGAGTCGGTCATGGCAATTCCTTCGGGTCGGGGTCCGATGTGGTCTGCAAGGATGATGTTCCTCAGAGTGAGCCAGGTCACGCTTTAGTTCATTTCGTTCACCGTCGGTGAGGGTCGGTTGGGAGGTTCGATGGGCGCCAGGGTCGGGTGGCCGCGCTCGTTGGCCGGCCAGGCGATAGCTCTGCAGATCGTGGTCATCGCCGTCGTCGTGATGGCCGGCGCGGGCCTGGCGCTGTTCGATGCCCGGGGCGACGGTGACGCCGCCGCCCGCCAACAGGTCGTGGCCATCGCAACGGCACTGGCCGATTCCCCGTCGACTGCCGCTGCGATCGAGTCCGGACGGGCCACCGAGATTCTGCAGCCGGTCACCAATGCGGTGCGCTCACACACCGACATCGCCTTCATCACGATCATGTCGCCGGACGGGACGCGGTTCACGCATACCGATCCGCGCCAGATCGGCGGGAAGTACCTGGGCACCATCGAACCCGCGTTGCGGGGCGAGACGTTCACCGAGGTGTACACCGGCACCCTCGGGCCGTCGGTACGTGCCATCGCACCGGTCCGCAACGCGACGGGCCAGGTGGTGGGCCTGGTATCGGCGGGCATCACCCAGCAGACGCTCGCGCAGCAGTGGCGCAGCCAGTGGCCGGTCATTGCGATGATCGGCGTTGGGGCACTTGCCCTTTCGCTCGTCGGGGTATGGGCCATCCGGCGCCGACTGCTGCGTCAGACCCACGGCCTGCGCCCCGATGAACTGCGGGTGATGTACGAGCACCACGACGCGATCCTGCATTCGGTGTCGGAGGGGCTGATCGTGCTGGACCACGGCGAGGTGGTCGTGGTCAACGACGAGGCCCGTCGACTGCTTGCACTCCCCGGGGGAGGTCACGGTGTCCGACCTGCCGCCCTTCCTGCGCACGTACGGTGCCGGGGCCCGCGACGAGGTGCACGTCACCGACGACCGGGTGCTGGTGGTCAACCGGTCGCGGGTCGCCGGTTCCAGCCAGGAGCGCGGCGATGCGCAGACTTCGCAGCATCAGAAGTCGTGACGGTGCGCGACCGCACCGAATTGCAGGGCGCGCTAGGCGAATTGAGTTCTCTGCAGGTGTTGACGGACACGTTGCGGGCGCAGGCCCACGAAGCGGCGAACAAGCTGCACACCGTGATCACCATGGTCGAGATGGGGCGGCCCGAGGATGCGGTCACGTTCGCCACCGACGAGTTGGCGCTGTCGCAGAGCCTGGTCGACCGGCTGTCCTCGGACGTCGGAGAGCCCGCCCTGGTGGCCCTCCTGATCGGCAAGACCGCGCAGGCCGACGAGCGCGGCATCCCGTTGACGATCACCGAGGACACGCACCTGCCCACCGACACCGATGACCTGCCCTTGACGCCGCAGGAGATGATCACCGTGCTGGGCAACCTGATCGACAACGCCATGGACGCCTGCGATCTCGACGAGCCGTGGATCGAGGTCACCGTGGCCCTGGACGACGACCGACTGCTCATCCGGGTGGCCGACAGTGGAGCGGGCATGGACGCGGACGCGTTCGATCGCGCGATGCAGCGGGGGTACTCCACGAAGCCGGACAGCGAAGGCGGGCAACACGGGCTCGGGCTGGCACTCGTCGCCCAGGTGGTGAAACGCCACGATGGGGTGCTGACGGCCGACGTCACCTACGGTTCGGTGGTGACCGTCACGGTACCCGGGAGCGCCGGGTGATCTCGGTACTGATCGTCGAGGACGATCCGCTGATCGCCGAGGCCCATCGCACGTATCTGTCTCGGCTCGAGGGCTTTTCGGCGACGGCGGTCGTGCATACGGCGCGCGAGGCGATGCAGGCGGCATCCGAGGCGGCCGCCGTCGGACACACCGATCGACCTGGTTCTGCTCGACCTCGGCCTGCCCGACGCCAGCGGTATCAGCCTCGCGTCGGCGCTGGCTGGGCTGCGCCCGGCACCCGACATCATCGCGATCACCTCCGAGCGTGACCTCGAGATGGTGCGCGCCGCGGTGGCGCACGGTGCGCTCGCGTATCTGTTGAAGCCGTTCACGTTCGCGGCGTTCCGGGACCGACTGGAGCGATATCGGCCGCTACCGCTCCGCGCTGCCCGCGGGCGTCGACGCGGCGAGTCAGGCCGAGGTCGACAGGGCGCTGGCCGAGTTGCGCGTGGCCGCCGACAAGTCCGCCTCACCCAAGGGCGCCGCCCCGCAGACCAACGACGAGATCGCCCGCGCGGTACGCGACCACGTCGACGGGCTGACAGCCGACCAGGTGGCCAAACACGTTGGAGTTTCCCGGGTCACGGCGTGGCGCTATCTCGAGCGCCTGGCCGACGACGGCACCGTCACACGGCACACCGACTACGGCAAGGCAGGCAGGCCGAAGACCCGTTACGAGTGGGGTTGACCCGGATCAGGCGGGGGCGAGTTCCCGGACCGCCGGCGCGGCGATGGACGGGGTGGCCACCATCGGCGCGTACAGCATCGGCGTGGGTGCGGCCACCGCGTACGCCGTGACGCCACCCGCGTAGTCCGCGACGTAGAGCCGGTCGAAGCCGACCGCGACGCACGACGGGCGTGCCCCCACCGTGATGGTGTCGACGACGTCGAGCGTCTCGGTGTCGACCACGCAGACGTGGTCGTAGTCGACGACGTACGCGCGGGTACCGTCGGCGGCCAGCGCCAGCTGTGTGGGCGCCGTGGCGACCTGAGCGCTGGCCATGATGCGGCCCGCCACCAGATCGATGACGTGCAGAACGCCACGGTCGATGATGTCGGACGTCAGCACGTAGGCCGTGCTGTCCAGGCCGATCTCGAGTCCGCGGATGGGCGCGCCGATCTCCAGCGTGCGCCGAACCCGCGCGTTCTCGAGGTCGACGATGACCAGGCGGCTGCCGCGGGCATCGACGTCGCGACATAGAGGCGACGACCGGAGGCATCCACACGCATGGCGTCGATGACGGTGTCATCCCCCTTGGCCAGGTAGATGGTGCCCACCCGATCGGTGGTCACGTCGATGATCGCGACGTCGACCCCACCGTCGGCGGCGCGACCGGCGTAGATCCGCTTTCCATCGGGGCTGGTGGTCATGGCGGTCACGCTGAACGAGAGCGGATACGAGGCCACGATGGCGCCCGTGTGTGTGTCGACGACGGCGATGGCGTCGTAGGCCACCGAGGCCACACCGACGTAGGCGCGGTCGCCGGCGACGGCCAGTGCGAACGGCTCGCGGGCGTCAAGGCCTCCGCTGACGGTCAGACGTTCCGCATCGAGGACCGCCACCGAGTGGTCGGCGAAGTTCGTTACGACCAGCGTGTCACCATCGACGGCGATGTCCGCGATCGGGCCGCGACCGACGTTCGCGGCGCTCTGCAGCGCTGCGGTCGCATTCTCGAACGTCACGCTCTCGCGCAGGGAGCGATTAGCCATAATTCTCGGCACCTCCGCCGGCATGGAAACACCGGCCTAGATTCACAGGGGTCAGCGCCCGGATTCGGACGCGATCTTGAAGTAAGTGTAGCGACGGGATACGACACAGCGGAGCGGTGTGACAACTGATTCGGCTGCGACTGACCCCACCCCTCAGGGGTTGCTTAGGAAACTCTTCGTTGCGCAACCGCTGCCGTCAGCTGGCAATCTCAACAATCACCGTGAAGATTGCCTTTCCGCTTTCAGCAAACGTTGAACACTGAAGTGACGAGATTCACTCGGCGCAGATTCTCTCAGCTTCCGCCGCAGCAGGTGAGTGGTAAATCACAGGGCGACACGACGGCAAGGTTGCGGCGCGCTGCGTCGCGACTGACGTGAGTGACTGCCGGTGCCACAGAGGCCGGTGTTGATCAAATCGCCGACTGGCCAGCGGTTCGTCAACTGGCCAGCAGTTTGCCGGAGACCACTCGTTCACCCTCATCCATTCCGGCGAGTCCCACGCCCGAGCAGCGTTCAGCCCTGATCAACGCTATTGCCACTGCCCGATGTGGACACCTCCGGGGCACCCGTGCGGAACACGACACGATTGTCGAACCCGGCCGCGCCAATCGTCTCGGCCGAGTCGACGGTGACATCGTTGTCGGCACCGGAAACGGTGAGGCTCTGGCAGTGGCCGGTGATCACGACTACGTTCTCGATGCCGGTCACGCTGACGATGCTGTCGTTGCAGGCGATCGTCTTGTTCTCGCCGATGCCCGAGACGCTGAGCTTCCCGCCCGGCTCCGGCACGGGCACCGGGGTCGGCCCGTCGGACGCAGTCACGCCGCCTGCTGGGCGTTGCGGCTCGGCGCCACCGGAGGGCGGCCGGTCGGCCCCTGCCGCCGAGGACGTCGCACCACTCCCGGAGACGTTCGACCGGCTGCCGCCGGCGTTGGTGAACACGTACAGCGCCACTGCGGCGATCAGCACCACCAGCCCTGCGATCGCCACAGGGGCGACCGCGGAGCGGCGGGACCCGGGTGCCGCGGTGGAAATCGTCGGGAACTGCATCTCCCACGGCGCGGTAGGCGGGGGCGGCGCATGCGGGCCTGGACGCGGCGGATACGGCCCGGGCGGCGGCGGATACGGCCCGGACTGCGGACGGCCCGCGCGGAGGGGAAACCGTGGCCCACGAATCATGCCGGTAGGCGCCCCGATCGTCGTCGCGCCCCAGTTCGGACGCCCGCGCCATCTCGTTCAGCGGCCGTTCCAGTTCCCGGATCCGGGCCTCCGGGTCGTCCTCCGGACTCATGGACCGATGGTGCCATCGAGATGGCGCCCCGAGGGGCCCTCACGCCGTCGGCACGATTCTCAGAATTAACATAGCATCCATTATTCGGATAGCAAGTACTATCTCAATATGGACGTACCCGAGCCGCCCCGCCGTAGAACCAGGGCCGAGGCCCAGGCCGAAACCCGTCGACGGCTCATGGACGCGGCCGCCGAGACCTTCGCACGAAAGGGCTATGCGGCCGCATCGGTCGACGAGATCGCCGAACTGGCTGGATTCTCGGTGGGAGCGGTGTACTCGAACTTCGCGGGCAAGGAGCAGTTGTTCGCCGACCTCATGGCCGAACGCGGGGCCGATCGCGTCGACTGGGTTGCGCAGACACTTCGCACGGCACGCGGCCGAACCGACACCGCGCTCGCCGAGGTCGGTCGGATGTTGATCGCCGTCGCCGACAAGGACATCGAGTCGGCGGCGCTGCAGACAGAGTTCTGGCTGCATGCCGTGCGCAACCCCGACACCATGCAGATCCTCGCCGCAGGCTCGGACCGCACCGTCGGCCTCCTGCGCGACGTCCTCGCCGACG
Source organism: uncultured Actinomycetota bacterium (assembly GCA_963798245.1). Taxonomy (GTDB): domain Bacteria; phylum Actinomycetota; class Actinomycetes; order Mycobacteriales; family Mycobacteriaceae; genus Mycobacterium. The sequence continues at coordinate 1,240 of CAWCSO010000013.1, read as the reverse complement.
TCCTGACCCACCACGGCGTCGACGACAGCGTCACACCGGAGTCATTCACCGTAGTGGTCCTCGCGCTGTTCCACGGCCTGATCCGGCAACGGCGCATCGACCCCTCGCGGGTGTCCGAGGACCTGTTCGGACAGGCGCTGACATGGCAGCTCGCCGGCATGCCGAAGAAGCGGCGCGGCCAAGACCAACCCAGCCAGGACCATTCCAGCCAAGACCCACCAAGCAGACGAAACTAGGAGGAGACCACCGTGGACGACGCCCTGCAGATCACCATGCTCGCCATCCCCGCCTTCGTGGTGCTGATGGCCATCGAGTTCCTCGCCTACTACCGCGAGCACCGACACCAGCACGACGCCGCGCCCGCCGGGAAGCGGCCCACGGTGGGCGTGTCCGGCCGCGACACGGCGTCCAGCCTGTCGGTCTACGCGATCGGCCGGGTCGTGAAACCTCTTGGCAAGCTGATCGAGCTGCCGATCGTGGCGGCCGCAGGTGCCCTGACGCCCCTCGCCCTGTCATCGTCGCACTGGTGGACGTGGCTGCTCGCACTCGTCCTCGCCGACCTGGCCTACTATGCCAAACACCGTATCCGCATCGTGTTCGACTGTTCTGGGCGGCACACAGCGTGCATCACTCCAGTCAGCGGTTCAACCTCTCCACCGCGGTGAGGTTGCCCTGGCTCATCCCGGGTCGTTCCTGTCATCCGTCGTGTACGTGCCGCTGGCGCTGATCGGGATTCCCGTGTGGCTGATCTTCCTGTGCCAGGCGATCGTGCTGCTCTACCAGTTCCCGATCCACACCGAACGCGTCGACCGACTGCCCCGCACGATGGAGTACGTGTTCAACACACCCTCACACTCCCACCGCGTGCACCACGGCGCCAACCAGCAGTACCTGGACCGGAACTACGGCGGCATCCTGATCATCTGCGATCCGTTTGTTCGGCAGTTACGCCGAGGAGGTCGAGCCCGTGCGGTACGGGCTCACCAAGAACATCGCCACCCACAACCCGGTCAAGGTCAACTACCACGAGTTCGGACGCATGGTCCACGACATCCGACACGCACAATACCTGGCGGGGCCGGAATCGGGTACCTCCTGCGCCCCCCTGGCTGGGCGGAGGCACTCTCGGAAGAGGCACGGGAGCGCCTCCTGGTCACCGAGGTTCAGTGCAGCGCCACCCACGCTGGCTGCTACGCGGCTGTGCGACACCCCATCGAACGGCAGTCGCCGTCCGCCGGGG
>CAWCSO010000012.1:0-557757 GCA_963798245.1 uncultured Actinomycetota bacterium | reverse complement strand
GGAGAAGCTGCACTTCCTCAACCCCGTGCCGATCCGGCTCGTCCACGACAGGTGGGTGAGCAAGTACGCCGAGCCCTGGACCGCAGGCCTCAGCGAGATTCAAGCAAGATTAGGAGAACAGGACAATGGAGAAGGTCTGCGGGGGGTACATCAAGACCACGCCGGAGCGCCTATGGGAGGCGATCACCGACCCGGAGCTGCGGGCCAAGTACACGGTTCGGCGTGAGGCATCGAGTCCGACTGGACGCCCGGGTCGAGCTTCCGTGGCCACGGCGGCAGAGCCGGGGTGGCAGGTCAGCGAGAGCAAGACCTCGAGGTCGACCGCCCGCGGCGGTGTGGACAGGCTGCGCGCCAACATCTTCATCGCGCTGTAGCCGTCGACGAGCGCATGGTGGATCTTCATGTACAACGCGAAGCGCCCGCCCTCGAGCCCCTCGATGACATGGATCTCCCACGGCGGCCGGGTCAGGTCGAGGTGGATAGAGTCCAGCCGGGAGACCAGGATGCCAAGCTCCCGCTCGTCACCTGGACTGGCCAGGGCCGACCGCCGGACATCGTCATAGAAGTCGAGTCCTCATCGGTCACCCAGTCGTGCACCGGGCTGAATTGCAACCGCGGGTGGGCCAGTTTGCGGTTCCACGGCGCCAGCCACTTCCTGGCGCCGCGCCTCGTCGATCATGGTTCGCGCAGGTAGTCGCGCGGATCATCAGTCGGGCGGCGTGAACGGCAGAAGCCCTGCGACGTGCATCTTCGAATTGGACGTTTCGCCGTAGATGAAGATCAGGTCCTGCCAGCCCAAGCCTGACACTGTTGTCGCCCAAGAGGTCTCCCATGGCCGTAGCTGTTGGTAGTCCCCGCAACGGTACGCCCGTGCGGTCAGGTTCCACAGAAGTTCGAAAGAGGACGTACTGAACTCCTGTCGCAGTCGGCTGCGCTTAGGGCTCCAATCCTGGGCGTTCATGGAATTGGAGATTGGAGCACGTCCAGCAGCCGCTCGAGCGGTGACACCAGCATCCCGTCGAGCGGCGACAAGTACCGGGAGTCGCCCTTTCTGTACCTCACGGGGCTCTACGGCAACCGGCACGGCAACACGCTCATAGTCCGACGCTCCTGTGTCCCTCGACGGCTGCGCGTGCGGTGTCATCGCTGGTGTGGCCGTAGACATCGGACTCGAGCTTGCGCACGGCGACGCCCAGGCTTTGCTGGTTCTGTGGCGCCGCCAGAACTGGCAGGAATGGTCTACTTTGAACTCGCAAAATCGAATGTTCGTCGTCGAACGGAATCTCATGAACGCACATGTCGAGCAGTTGGAGTTCCAGGCGGAGGCACGCCAACTGCTGGATCTGATGGTCCACTCGGTCTACACCAACAAGGATGCGTTTCTGCGGGAGTTGATCTCGAACGCCTCCGACGCCCTGGACAAGCTGCGCCTCGAAGCGTTCCGCGACAAGGACCTCGACGTCGATACCTCCGACCTGCACATCGAGATCGAGGTGGACAAGGGTGCACGCACCTTGACCGTGCGTGACAACGGAATCGGTATGACGCGTGCGGAGGTTATCGATCTCATCGGAACGCTGGCCAAGTCAGGCACCGCCGAATTGCGTCAGCAGTTGCGCGAGGCCAAGAACGCCGCCGCCTCCGAGGAATTGATCGGTCAGTTCGGCATCGGCTTCTACTCATCGTTCATGGTGGCCGACACCGTCGAGTTGCTGACCCGCAAGGCCGGTGAGAGCGAGGCCACCAGGTGGGAGTCGGGCGGTGAGGGAACCTACACAATCGAATCGGTCGAGGGTGCTCCACAGGGAACGTCGGTCACGTTGCATCTCAAACCCGAGGACAAAGAAGACGAACTGCACGACTACACCGCGGAGTGGACGATCAGGAGCCTGGTCAAGAAGTACTCGGACTTCATTGCCTGGCCCGTGCGCATGGAGGTCGAGCGACGTACCCCGGCCGCGGAAGAGGGCGGCGAAGAGGTTGTCGCCACCGAAACCGAGACGCTCAACTCGATGAAGGCGCTGTGGTCCAGGCCTAGAGACGAGGTGTCCGACGAGGAGTACAAGGAGTTCTACAAGCACATCGGCCACGCCTGGGACGATCCGCTCGAGGTCATCACCATGAAGGCCGAAGGTAATTTCGAGTACCAGGCCCTGCTGTTCATTCCGTCGCACGCCCCGTTCGACCTGTTCAACCGAGACGCCAACACCGGCGTACAGCTGTATGTCAAGCGTGTCTTCATCATGGGCGACTGCGACCAGCTCATGCCCGACTACCTGCGCTTCGTCAAGGGCGTCGTCGATGCACAAGACATGTCGCTCAACGTTTCCCGCGAAATACTGCAGCAGGATCGGCAGATCAACGCGATCCGTCGTCGCCTCACGAAGAAGGTCCTCTCGGCGATCAAGGACCTGCAGTCCAAGCGACCGGAGGACTACCGCACGTTCTGGACCCAGTTCGGCCGAGTCCTCAAAGAGGGCCTGCTGTCGGACTTCGACAACCAGGACATGCTGCTAGGTAATTGCTCGTTCGCCTCCACTCGCAGCGACGAGGAACTCACCACCCTGGCTGCATACCTCGAGCGCATGAAGGAAGGTCAGCGGCAGATCTTCTACGCGACCGGCGAGACGCGCCAGCAACTCCTGAAGTCGCCGCACCTCGAGGCCTTCAAGGCCAACGGCTACGAGGTGCTGCTGCTCACCGACCCGGTTGACGAGGTCTGGGTGGGAGCAGTGACCGAGTTCGACGGCGTGCCGCTGCAGTCGGTGGCCAAGGGCGAGGTGGACCTCGACTCCGAGGAGGAAAAGACTGCGCACGAGGCTGAGCGACAGGAACAGGAGAAGGATTTCGCCGACCTGTTTACCTGGTTGAAGGAGACCTTGAGCGACCACGTCAAGGAAGTGCGGTTGTCCACCCGCCTGACCGAGTCGCCGGCCTGTTTGATCACCGACGCATCCGGGATCACACCGGCGCTTGCGCGCATCTACCAGGCGTCCGGACAGGAGGTTCCGGTGGGCAAGCGGATTCTCGAACTCAACCCGAACCATCCACTCGTCACCGGACTGCGCCAGGCGCGAGAAGACCGGAGCGACGATTCCTCGCTCGCCGTGACAGCCGAACTGCTCTACGGGACAGCCCTTCTCGCGGAAGGCGGTGCACTCGAGGATCCAGCACGGTTCGCCGAGCTGCTCGCCGACCGCCTGACTCGCACCGTGTAGGCCGCGTCATCGACAGGTCGGCGATATCGACCGCGGTCTACGTAATCGGACCAGCGCGGTCAGCCACCTCCGGGCGTCGGCGACGCAGCTCTGTGGCAGGGAAAAGTGGTCGTCGCGCGGGTAGTCCCGAATCTCGACGCTTCCGCCGAGTGCGGCGACTTCGTGGGCATCGCCCGTCTGCCAGCCCACTGGCACCACAGTTCCGCCGTCGAAGGAGTCGATGCACAGCAGGATCGGGGCGACCGGTTTGCGGGTGGCCGCCGACCCAGCGGTGATGACGGCTCTCCAAGCATCGAAGTTGGCCAGTTTAGGTTGCAGCACAGGTCCCTTGAACCGAAAGAGGCGGGCGATGGTGTCGTTGAGGTGGTGCACGGGCTGGTTGTTCCAGGCCGTTTCGATGATTTCTTCGCCCAACGGGGTGAATACGTCCTGCAGCGTCAACCTCGATGGGTTGGCGGCATGGGTTCCGGCCAGCATCATTACCAGATGCGAGTCCGGCGGCACGGAAGCGTTGGCCAACGCGGCCGCCGGTCCCGACGGGCTGTCCACCGCAATCACGGCGGCGGCCGGAGACATTGCGACGGTCCCGACAAGTCGCAGGTCGCCGTAGTCGGAAGCATCCAGTTCAGCCGCCGCCGCCGCGGCACCGCCGCCCTGCGACCACCCCATGCAGCCCAGCGTCTGGCCGGCGCCGGAATCGAGTTTGCCCGCTGCGTGGGCTATGTTTACCGCGTCGCGCGCGTTCGTACGGTTGACGAGGTACTGATGCATGCCCGCGGTGCCAAGGCCTTGGTAGTCGGTGGCACACACCACCCAACCGTGATCGATGAAGCCTTGCAGGCCGGGCACTCCGTAGTCGATCTGCTGGGTGGCTTGCGGGCTGAAATAGGTGACGAGATCGCGGGCCGGGTCGGGCTGGGCCGAGGGGCAGGCGGCGTCACCGAGCCCGGTGGTGCCGTGGCACCAGGTCAGTACCGGCCGGCCTTCACCGCGCTCTTTCGGGGCGATGACCAGGCCGGTGCTCTCGTGGGCGACGTCGTTGACGTCCCGCGACACGTAGCGCACCCGCCAGGCCCGTGCCCCCGTGATCGCGGTGTCAACGTCTTCATGAGCCAGCAGCGATCCGGGGTTGTGGCCAGCCAGCGGTGGGGCGACTCTGGGCTTCGACGCTGGCGGGTTATCGGCGGTCCCCTCGCTGCCGCGCTGAATGCTCATTGCGCCGAAACTACCCGCTGCTGTGAGCGCGAAGCGCGACTTTGTTCGCGTGAATTTCGTCCCGAGCAGGTCTGGCGGAGTCTTCACATTCATGGCAGTGCGCTCCAACGTCCGCACTTTAGTACATCAGTGCTGGACTGCGCGATCCTGCGCGGATTCGGTCGTGGGTGTGGTTTCGGATTCCGAGGGCGTTGCGGCGTGGCGCCTCCAGGCGCCCCCATACCGCGTGCAGCCGCGGCGTAAAGCTCCACGGACCGGGCCAGCGCCGGCTCGAAGGGCGAACCCCACACCGCCGACACCTCGACGTCTTCTACGAGCACCCAACCGCCCGGAAGTACCGCGGCCAGCATCGAGCGTAGCGCCGGGACGGGGGCGGGAAGATGGCTGACCATGCAGCGGCTGTACACCACGTCGAAGTTGACTAGCTCGCCCGCGCCGAGGTCGTCGAGCCCGGCGACCGAGAACGTGACAGGTGCGCCGATCCGTGCGGCGCGCTCGGTGGCTCCCGCCACGACACCCGCGTTGATGTCGACCCCCAGCACCCTGGTCGCCCCGCCCTGCGCGAAAGGACGGAGACGTCGCCAATCCCGCAGCCGACGTCGAGGACGCTTCTGGGCCTGTGGCCCCGACGCGCTCAAGGAACGCTTCGGTCGAAGGGCGACAGACTCGGGCCAGCAGCTCAAGCTTGCTCAGCGCTTCGGTCCCACTGCGGATTACGTAGCTCGCGTCGCCGGCCATAGGCAACATGGTCCTGGAGAATATCCAAGGGCGCGTTCGTTCCCTGACATTTGGGTACCATTCCACCTCGACGTCACAGAAGACGAATGGAAGGTGCCGTTGGTGCTTGCATATGCGCGTGATTGTCCTAATCACTATGCGGCACAACGCTAATCGGAGCACCCGCGTACATCGACAAAGGCCGCCGCGATGCCTTGGGATGAAGTGGTCGCCCGTGGTCGGCCTGTCACAGGCCGGCTGAAGCTACGGCCCGTTTGGCCGTCTAGAGCAGGTGGGTATCGGCGCGGTTTATCTTTTGCACTCAGCGGATGGGCCAGGCAATGAAGTCAGAGTACTTCTTGACCTGGCTCCTGATCGTCCACTCCCGGTGTAGTCGTGCAGTTCGTCTTGAGGGCAAAAACCCCAGGGAGGGAACCGTTCTTGCGACCGGAACCAAGTCTCGGGGCCAAGGGGGACGAGTCCCGCTGGCTGGGGGTCATCGACAGTCTTGATCGCCGCCGCTGTTGCGTTCGATCCAATGGCTGAGCGCTTCCTCGAGCGCGGCTGCGACCGTTGACACCGTCGATGTTGGCGGCCCGCTCGAATCGCACGACCACGTCCGTCGGCACTGAGGCTTTTAACGTGGAGCGTTTCAGTGCTGGTTTCGTCGGCGGCTGTACAAGGACAGGCGCGTGTCGCACGACGGTCACGTCTAGGGTTTCACGCAATGCTGGTATCTCGTCGAGCAGCGCGACGATCTCTTCAGCCTCGATCCGCAGCACCTCGGCCGGCCCGGTCGTCGTTACAGTCGCCGAACGCAGCTTCCCGCGTCGAATAGCAGATTCGCCGATCACCTCGCCCGGCCCCACCGTGGCAATGTGGTCCCGGCCGAAGTACACGCCTGCCTCCCCGCTGAGCAGGATGAAGCAGGCGTCCGACGGAGTCTGCTCGTGAATCAGCGGCCACGGCGCGGACAGCGAATCGCGATGTGCTGCTCGGGCGATGCGCTGCAGCTCGCCATCGGAGAAGCCATCGAAAGCTGTGAACTCGCGTAACCGGCCGGCATCTTCCGCCACACGTAGTTCAGTGGCTGACCTCCGGCGAATCTTGTGTCGTTGGGGCGCTGGCGGCAGCGCATTTTACATCGGTGACGTCTCGGGTGGCGACCATGGCGGCGAACTCCTTGCGTCGTGGTACCGACCTGGACGGCACCGCTGGTTTCAGAATCGGCCCGCGCGGGCGCTGGGCCTAGAGTGGTCTGCTACTCGATTGCGCGGCGGCTCGTACCCGAACGGGAATCCTCGGAGCGCGTGGGTCCGCGGCGGGGACGATCTCCTCTAACGGTGCTTGCTTGATGTCGCTCGCGGTAGCAACCTCAAACGCGCGCACCGGCTGGCAGACTGGGTCGGGTGGTCGATTTCGATGCACTCGAAGCCGCCGGGATGGATGACGCTCGCGACCGAGCCGGCCTTCTCGGCTACCTAGAAAGCCTCGGGTTCACCATCGATGAGATGGTCGAAGCTGATGGTCGCGGTCGGCTGTTCGGTCTCGCGGGCGACGTACTGCAGTGGTCGGGCCGTCCGATCTACAGCGTGCGGACGGCTGCCGAAGCGCTTGGCGTTGCGGCCGAACACGTGGCCCGAGCCTGGGCACTGCTCGGCCTGACGGTCGCGGGCCCGGATGAAACCGCGCTGAGTCAGGCCGACGTCGATGCGCTGGCTACCTGGATTGAGATGCAGCGATGGCTGGGCGACGACGCGGCTTTCGGCTTTCTGAGGGTGCTCGGCTCGGTAATGGCCCGGCTGGCCGAGGCCGAATCGGCGTTCCTCCGCGCGCGGGCGCCGGACATCCAGATGCAGCACACTCATGACGAACTGGCCACCGCGCGGGCGTACCGAGCGGCCGCGGAATTCGTCCCGCGAATCGGGGCCCTCATCGACGTCGTCCACCGCCATCACTTGATCAGCGCGCGGACCCACTTCGAGCGCGTCATCCGCGGTTCGTCGGCCAGCGTGGTGTGCGGCGTCGGTTTTGCCGATCTGTCGGGTTTCACAGCCTTGACGCAGACGCTCACCCCCGCCGAGTTGTCGATATTGCTCAACGAGTTCAGCGCGGCGGTCGGCGATGTTTTGCACGCCGACGGCGGCCGAATCGTGAAGTTCATCGGTGACGAGGTGATGTGGGTCAGTGCCGCGCCCGAGGCGCTCGCCACGGCCGCGGTTCATCTCGTCAACCACCCGAAGGCACGCGAGGCCGGGCTGCTCGTGCGCGCCGGTCTCGGCTACGGCGAGGCATTGGCCATCAACGGCGACTACTTCGGCAGCATGGTCAACTTGGCCGCCCGGCTGGTCGGCGCGGCGGGGCCTGGGCAGATCCTGGCCTCGCAGGCGGTCCGCGAGGAATTGCCGGACTGGCCCGCCACTGTCTGTGAGCCGTTGATGCTTAGGGGTTTCGATACACCCGTAACGGCCTACGACCTGCACCGTGGGTGACCGCGCGACGTTCAGGTCGGACTGAATGCCGTTATGGTCTAGCGGGCCTGCGGGATGCTGTTGACGATCGCGCTGACGAAGGTCAGGAGGTTCTTGCCGGGATACCAGCTACCGGTTGCTGACGGGGTGCCTGAGGTGGCGGCCGGGACGGTCGTATTGGAGACCGTGGTGTAGACGGGGGCAGCGCCCGCCTTCTTGCCGCAGCTCGGCCACGCGCCGATGCCTTGCTTGGCGAGCACGTTCTCGGCGACGCGAATCTGCTCCTCACGCGTGGCCTGTGCCGGGTTGCCGACACCGCCATTGGCGGCCCAGGTGGCCGGCTTGAACTGCAGACCGCCGTAGTGGCCATTACCCGTATTGATCGCCCAATTGCCACCGGATTCGCATTGTGCAATGGCGTCCCAGTTCACGCTGTCGGCGTGAGCGGTGCCTGCCGACATTCCGGAAATCCCCGTGATGGCCAGCAGTGCTACGAAGAACGCACCGGTGAAGGCTGCCATGGCGATGAATTTCCGCACGCTTGTCATGTGTGGTGTTTCGCCCCAATTGACACAGGCGTTACTCGCATCACAAATTTATCTCTAAGAGTTTTCTGGCACTTCTGTCACAGCCGATCTGTCTGCCGCGCATCCCGCCTACCCCCAAGGTCGCGGTCTAGCATCGCCTAGTGCGGCAGCAGGATCAGGTCACCGGGGTGGCGGCCACCATGACGACAGTCGCCATGGGCCTTGGCAGCGCCGTCGCCGTTGGGGATCTCCGGATCCTGGCGTCCAACATCTCCATCGTCCGCAATGGCCTGCAATTCTCGCCAGGCACGACCATCTTCGTTTCGTCTCTGGCGACCTTGACCCTGGCAGCGTCGGTGCTGGGAGCCGGCGTGCTCGGCGACAAGTACGGCATGAAGCGGATGTTCGTCGCCGGCGCATGTCGGCGCGGTCGTGTTCGGGTTCATCGGAGCCGCCGCCCCCAACGTCGTCGTGCTGATGATCGCCAGAGCATGCATCGGCGTGGCGTTCGCGTTCCTGACCGGTCTGTCGCTGGCCATCATGAACGCCGTCTTCCCGCCCGACCGCCGGGCGGGTGCGATCGCGTGGTATCTCGCCGCGGTCTATGCCTTCGGCGTGGTGCCGGCGACGGTGGGTGGTCTGCTGGCTGAGCACATCGGTTGGCGCAGCGGCTTTCTCGTCACACCCGGCCTCGCGATCCTCGTCGTGGTGATCACCCTGCGTTATGTCCCGGAAACGCAAAGCTCGCACCGCAAGACCGACGTCCCCGGCCTGCTGCTGGTGGCCACCGCTCTCATCGGCGTGACCTACGGCATCTCCGTGCTTCAGAGCGGAGTGAACCTCGCGGCGATGGCGCCGATCCTGACAGGGGTGCTGGCCGCGGCCGCGTTCATATGGTGGGAACTGCGCTGCGACGATCCGGCGCTGGATCTGCGAATCTTCCGCTCGCCCCGCTTCAACGCCGTGGTGACCGCGGGTGCTGCCAACAATCTGGTTCAGGGCGGCTCGATGATCATGGTCACCTTCTATCTCGTCATCATCCGCGGCGAGTCGACGTGGGCATTCGCGCTGCTGCTCATCCCGGCCACGCTGTTGTCCGCGCTGGCTTCCGTCGGTGCCGGCCGGGCCGCGGCACGCGTCGGCAACTGCGCTGTGGTCGTGGCGGGCCTATCGGTGTTGGCGGTGAGCCTGCTGGTGCGGCTGTCGTTCACGATCGACACCCCGATCATCGTCGTCGGGGCCGTGATCGCGCTGACGACGATTGGCGGCGCGATCGTGCAGACACCGCAGGCGACGGTCATGATGTCCAGCGCACCAACACATCTCGGTGGTGTGGTCTCGGCGGTGAAGGCGTCGGTGGGGGAACCTTCTACGGTCTGGGGTCGGCGCTCTTCTCGATGTTCGGCATCATCCTGTTCATCCGCGACACAAGCCCGAAGCTGGCCGGCACGGGCATCAGCGCCCGGCAGGCCGGCGACATCCTGGGCGCCACGGGCAATGCACCGGCCGGTGCCGTACTCGATCCGGAGCGCATTGCGTGGGTGATTTCGGAGGCAACCTCGAGCATGCTCGACGCGGCGTATGCGCTGAATCTGATCATGACCGTCATACCCGTGACGGCAATCGTCATCACACTGGTGCTGTTTCGGCGCGAGCGCGATGCGCCGTCGGTATCGGTCGGTTCCTGAGCGGAGCCACGCCGGTGTGTTTGGATATTCCCCGTGGAGCGCCTGTTCAACGCCGTGCTGGCCCTCAAGGAGCGCGGCCTCATCCCCGATGCGGTCCTGCGACGCCTCGTCCGCATCATGTGCGCCCAATGGGTCAGGACTTTCGAGTGCGACGGTGACACCGAGAAGCAAGCCTTCTACAAGCAGAAGTATTTCGAAAAACTGCGCACGAGCGTGGGCGCCACCCACCAGGAAGACGCGAACATACAGCACTACGAGGTGCCCACCGGCTTCTTCGACCTCGTACTCGGGCCCTACCTGAAGTACTCGTGCTGCCTGTTTCCGGAGGCCTCCGGAAGCCTTGCCGATGCCGAAGTCGCCATGCTGCACACCTTCATCGAGGAACGGCTCGAGCTAAGCGAACTCATCAAGCACAAAGGGTCGATCCGGCTGCTGGACCTCGGGTGCGGCTGGGGTTCCCACGGCAGCTATGTGCTGGAGAACTACGACGGCGTTCACGTCACGTTCCTTTCCAACAGTGCGACCCAGCAGGACTACATCAAGTCACGAAACCAGAAGCACGCAGGCAGGTTCAGCAACGTCAAAGCAGACGCGAGCACGTTCGAGGCTCCCGAGTTCCTCGAGGCGTTCGACGTGATCGTGTCCTGCGAGATGCTCGAGCACATGAAGAACTACGACTTGGTGCTGAAGAAGGTGAGTTCGTGGCTGCAGCCCGACGGCCGAATGATGGCGCAGATCCTGGGCAATCGCCGCTTCGCCTACGACTTCACGACCACCGACTGGATGGGGAAGTACTTCTTTGCCGGGGGCACCATGCCCAGCAGGGATCTGCTCGAGAACTTCCTGCCGCCGGACCTGTTGCAAGCCAGGGTCTGGGACGTCGACGGACGCCAGTACAGCCGGACACTCGATGCATGGTTGGAGCGCCTCGACGCCAACTCCCGGCTGTGCTTGCAAGCGCTGGCGGGCGATCCGACGTCCCCGTCGGTCGCTCTGCAGCGGTGGCGGATGTTCCTGCTCTTCTGCTCGGAGGTCTTCGGCTACCGCGACGGCAATGAGTGGATGGTGTTCCACTACCTTTTCGAAAAGACCAAGGAGACCCGCGCAGCAAGCCGGTTAGCACCGCCTACATTGAGAGCATGAGCGACGTCAAGATCACTGCCCTGGAAAACGGTCCTCTCGAAGTCGACGGTGCCTGTGCCGTGCTGGCCAGCGACGGCACCATCGTGAAGGAGGGCTCGAAGGTGTTCTTGTGCCGGTGCGGCCACTCGGCGAACAAGCCAATGTGCGACGGATCGCACAAACGTGAAGGCTTCATCGCGAGCTGAACATCGGCTGAGCCGGAACAGCCCATGGCTCAATGGGAACAGTCGACCGCGAATCGGAGCTACATGTGCACCCTCGGGCCGGTGGCCGCCACCGGGTGGCGTTGCCGGTCCCTGGGCGGGGGCCCGGTCCGAAGCACCCTGGAAACGAACGCCGGCCGCAGCAGCCGTGTGGGCGGGTCGATCATCCCGGTCACCCGCAGGAACTGCTGAGTCACCCAAGGATCCGTCTCTGCGGCCACGAGCACCCGGTCCAAGTAGGCGTTGGTGAGGCGCATCGACAGCGGCCGCGGTCCCTGAACCTGAGGCAGCGCCAGATCCGAGCCGACGGCGGTCTGCCAGGCCACCTTGATCGTCTTGGCAGTGCGCTTGAAGAATTGGTGCGGCAGGTCCGCCACGCCGCCGAGTAGGCAATCGCGCAGGGTGAGCGACTCGATTGCAGCCACGGTCATGCCCTGACCGTAGATCGGGTTGAAGCTGCAGATCGCATCACCGATCACGAGAAGCCGCTCCGGTGTGCGGGCCATCTCGTCGTAGCGCCGCCACCGGTTGGACGGAAATCGGTACCGGGTGACCTCGGCCAGCGGTTCACTGGCGCGGACCGCCGCGACGACGTGGCGGGGAGCGAGATCGTCAGCGGTGGAGAGGATTTCGTCGCGGCTGCTCGCCGGTTCCCCTCCGCCGACCGCCCCTGCGCCCATCAGCCAGGTGTCATTCTCGCCGCGGAACAGCACGAACGCGTTCGGGCATCGAGCATCCGGCATGATCGCGATCAGATTCTCGTGCAGGACCCCGTCCGAAATGTGCACCGGCTGGCTGGCGTAGGTGGTGTGAACCACCAGCTCGTCCTCCCGTGGGCGATAGTAGCCCAGCTGCTCGAGAAACACTGGCGTGCGCGAACCGCGCCCGGTGGCGTCGACGACCAGATCGGCGGTCAGTTCTGATTCGGCGTTCTCCGCGCGGTGCACGATGCGCACCCCGGTTACCCGGCTGCCGTCGGGTGTCGACGTCAAAGCCAATACATCGTGGCCCTGCAGGATCGACACGTTCGGTAGCGCGTCGAGACGCCGTCGCACCGTCCATTCCAGGAGCGGCCGCGTCGGGTAGTAGTTCACCAGCGACCGAGGGTCGGGTATCGAGCCGGATCGCACCATCCGATGGCCACCGAAGGAGACCCAGAACCTCGACAGGTCGCCGTCATCCCACACCGGGGCGCCGCCGGCCACGAGCTCGTCGAGAATCCCCGGAAAGTGGCCCTCCAAGATCTGCGCCGCGCGGGCCAACAGGATATGGGGTTGCCGGCCCTGCGGGACCCCCCGCCGGTTCACTGGCTCGGTCGGCAACGTGTCACGCTCGACGACCGTGACCGACCCGTAGAAGTCGGCCAGTACCCGGGCAGCGAACAGCCCGCCCATGCTGGCACCCAGGACCACTGCGTGCTCACCGATTCGAGTCATCGTCGCCTCCCGAGACGTCCGACGGAGTTCTGACCATCTCAGAACTGAAACCCGCTGCTCAGAAGTGTTCTCCGGCTCAGGTTGGGTTCCTAGAGTGCTGCGCTACTCGACTCTTGAACTCTGGGTCCGGCCTCACCTCGCCCGAGTCGATGTGACTACAGAAGTCGGATGAGGGTCGCGAGGTCGTCGCGGTCGGTGACGTCGAGTTTGAGGAAGATTCGATAGAGGTGGCCCTCGACGGTGCGGATGGAAACCACGAGGCGCTCGGCGATGTCGCGGTTGCTCAATCCGCGGGCGACCAGGTGGGCGATCTCGCGTTCCCGCGGGCTCAGGGGGAGCGGCTGCGACGTGATTTGCAGGGCCGGGGTCTTCAGCCCACCGCAGGCGGTGGCCAATCGGTCAGCGGTCGCGGCCGCATTGATTGCGTCGCGGCGTTTGCCGGCCTTCTCGAAGAGAGCCGCGGCTTGGGCGGCGGCATCCGCGGCAGACAGGCAGGCGCCGATGCGTTCGAATTCCTGCGCCGCCGAGAATAACTCTGCGCCATCCTGATTGAGCAGACCTGCCGCGTACGTGCTGTCGGCCGTGGCGAGCGGGCCGCCGATCACGTTGGCGACGTCGTGCAAGCGTTGCAGACAGGTCTGGTCACCGAAACGGGCCGCGGCGTGCAGCGCCATCAGTTCGATCGCATTTTGCCCCGAGGTAGCGGCGAGATCCGCGGCGTGCACGGCGGCGGTGATCGCGCCGCTGAGGTGCCCCTCGGCGGCGGCCAGCCAGGCCTCGGCGATACGCACCGCCGGCTCGAACATCGTTCCGCGGCGGACTTGCTCGCGCAGTTCGGCAACCAGAGGCGCAGCCGAATCGGGGTCGCCGAGACCGCAGTAGGACTGTGCCAGCAGCAGTCGGGCGGGCAGGCTCCACGCGGCCGACGTCTCGCCGCTGAGGGCTGCCAGGGTTTCCTCCAGCCTCGCGACTGCGGCGCGCAGCTGACCGCGGCCGACCTCTACGGTGCCAGCCAGCACGTTGGCCATGGCGCGGGCCCGGTACTGGTCGGGGGAGGTGATCCGGACGATGTCGCCGGAGCGGGCTTCGGCGGTGTCGAAGTCGCCGGCCATTGTCAGGGCGCGCACCTCACCCAACGCCAGCAGGAAGCGCAACAGGCTGTCGATCTTGTCGCTGATCGCATGGCCGCGCGCTACCCAACGCGCCGCCTCGGCAGTGCGGCCCATCAGGGCCGCGGCCATGGCACCGCCGAACGCCGCCCACCCGATCGCGATCGGCGGAGCACCGGGATCATCGGCGACCCGCTGGGCCAGCGCGCCGGCCTCCTCGAGGCGGCCGTCGAGCACCAGCAGCGCAGATGTGAGTCCGTCGATCACCAGCCGCAGCCCGGGGTGGCTGACGCGCTGCTGCAGCATCGCGAGGATGTCGCCGGCGGCGTCGGTCTCCCCGAGGGACCAGTGCAGGTTGGCGACCCGGGCGATACCCCAGCGCGCGAGTTCGAACTCCGTCATCGTGTCCGGATCGAAGGCACTCAAGATCGCTTCTGACTCGGCTGTCTTCCCCTGCCACACAAGCGTTCTGGCCAGAAGCTCACTGGCCGCCAAACCTCCGCCGCGATCGACGGCGGCCCGCGCGAGGTGCTCGGCCAATGTGATGTTGGTCAGGGCGATCGCGTCCTTGGCGCCGCGCAGCAGAACCTTCGTGTCGATGGGCATGTCGGCGTCGAGCGCCAGTTCGGCACGGCGCAGGCGTTCGGCCTGACTCTGCGGCGGGTACTGGTTCATCACCGCGAAGAGGTCGGTCTTGATGCGCCGGTGAGCGACCTGGCCGAGACCGTGCCGGATCACCTCACCGAGCAGCGCGTGGGTGAAATGGACCTCGGCGGTGCCGGTGTCGTCGACGACGCGGATCAGCCCACGCCGTTCGGCTCGTTCGAGAGTGTCGGTACCCACGAGCTTCCGAGAGGATCTCCAGACGCTGAGGTTCGGTCATTGCCAGTAGCTGCAGCGCACGCTTCTCGTCGTCGGGCAGCTGGTCGAGCCTGCTGCTGAGCAGTGCGGCCAACTTCGATGTAGCAAGCGCCGCGCCGCGCAGCTGCCAAACTCCGTTGACCCTGCGCAGAGTGCCGGCCTCCAGGGCGCCCTCGACCAAGTGCCTCACGAACAGGGCGTTGCCGCGCGAGGCCTGCCACATCATGTCGGCCGACAGAGCTTCGAGGTGGCCGTCGAGTGCTGCCTCGATCAGGCCCACCGCCTCGGACTTGGTGAACGGGGTGACATCCAGTCGGAGCAGGTAGCCGTCCTTCCACAGCGCGGTGATCGTATCGGGGATCGGCTCGCCGGTGCGTGCGGTGGCAAGGATGCGCACCGAACCCTCCATCGCCAGCTGATGCAACAGGGTGGCCGACAAGTGGTCGACCAGATGCACGTCGTCGACACCGACCAGTGAATAATTCTGGTGGCGAACGGTTTCCAAGGCGCTTGCCAGCATGGCGACCGGGTCGGTGGGTGTCGGCGGGCTGAGCAAGTGAGCGAAGATGCCCAGCGGGACGATGCGGGCCGACTCGGTACCGCCCACCCAGTGGGCATTTGTGCGCAGCGACTGCGTAACCGAGCGGGCCAGTGTGGTCTTTCCCACCCCCGCCTCGCCGATGAGCAGGACTCCGCCCACTGCGGGCTGAGTCGTCAGCGCGCCGCGGATGGCGGCCAGTTCCGTCTCACGAGCCACTGTCGGCCAGGAACGCGTCCCCACAGCCGGAGCCTACGTCGACGTCAGCGGCGGAGGTAGGGCTTCGGCCTACCTCTTGATCACCAGAGCCGGAACCGGTGCGGCCGCCACCGTGGTGAAAGGAACGGCGACCGGGAAATCGTCGCTGAGCGAACCGATCTCGCAGCGGCGGATGATCGTGGCCAGCGCCAGGGTGGCTTCCAGCATGGCGAAGTGATCACCGACGCAAGACCGTGGACCCGCGCCGAACGGCAGATACTGCCACCGGTCGCGCTGCTTGGCCTGCTGCGGGTCGAAGCGGTCGGGGTCGAAGGTCAATGGGTCCTCCCATAACGCGGGGTCGCGCTGGACTGCCCACACACCGAAGCACAGGATGGACCCGGCTTCGACGCGGTAGCCGTCTACCTCGATGTCCCGCAGCGCGGTTCGCGAGATCGCCGCTCCCGGCGGGCACAGCCGAAGCGCCTCGTGGAGCACCTGGACCGTGTAGGTGAGCTGGGCCACGTCATCAGGGGTCGGGCTCGGGTGGCCCAGGGCGTCGACTTCGGCGCGCAGCCGGTCCTGCATACGCCTGTTGCGGCCCAGCTGCCAAAGTGCGTAGGTCAGCGTCGTGGCCGTGGTGTCGTGTCCGGCCAGGATGAACACGATCAGCTCGTCACAGATTGCTTCATCGGACAGCGGCCTCCCGGTGTCGGGATCGGTGGCGGCCATCAGCGCCCGCACCAGTGGTGCGTCGACGGCCGGGTCTTTGCGGCAATCGGCGAGGATGTCGCGGGCCAGCCGGTGCAGGGTCGTGCTGGCGTGGCGGGCCCGCCGGCGCGCGGGGGTCGGCAGCCAGCTCGGTGCCGGCACCGGCTGCATGGCTCGGTCCGCGGCGTAGGACAGGGCGACCTGCAGCGGTTGGGCGATCGCATCACTGCGCGTGTCGAGGTCCAGTCCCAGCACTGAGCGACCCAGCGCCCGCAGCGTCAGCTGACGGCACTGGGTGTCGAGGTCGATGTAGGAGCCATCGGCCCAACCGTCGCAGACCGTTTGCGCCGCTTCGGCCATGTGGCCACCGAAATCGCGGACGTGTCGCTTGGTGAAGACGTGCTGCACGGTGCGGCGCCGCGGCAGCCACTCGTCGTGCGGAAGGCTGAACAAGTTGCCGCCCAGCACGTTGCGGACCTCGCGATGGATGCGAGTCTTGTCGACGAATGCATCGGTGCGCCCAAGCATGTCGCGCCCACCGCGCGGTGAGGTCACCACCACGATCGGCGGGACCAGCCACTTGGGACCCAACACCACGCGCGTCACCGGACCGCAGGTATCCCGCAGCGTCTCAAAACCGGTGTGGAAGACGCGTAGCGCGCGCATCTGCTGCCGGTAGGGCAGCGGGCTTCGGGGCGCAAGCGGCAGCGCACTGACATCGGTGACGTCTTGGGTGGCGACCATGGCGGCGAGCTCCTCGTGTCGTGGTGCCGACTCGTGCGGCACCGGTGGCTTCAGAATCGGCGCGCGCAGGTGCCGGGCCTAGAGTGGTGGGCTACTCGTTTGCGTGGTGGCGCCTCGCCGGCGTACAGACCGTCTGATCGGCCTTGGGGTCTCACGGTGACACCTATGCTGAGCACGTCGTGCGTTCACAACCCGCGGGGAGGGGCAGGTGACCGTGGCCGGATCGCTGTGCGCGTCCTGCGGTGCGTCACCTGCACGCGCGGATGCACGGTTCTGCGATGTCTGCGGTTCGCCACTGAGCGACGCCGAGCACCACGCCGAGTTCAAACAAGTGACGGTGCTCTTCGCCGACGTGGTGCATTCGATGGACATCGCAGCGACTGTTGGGGCGGAACGGCTGCGCGAGATCATGACCGGCCTGGTCGATCGGGCCGCAGCGGTGGTGCGCCGTTACGGAGGGACCGTAGACAAGTTCACCGGCGACGGCATCATGGCCCTGTTCGGCGCACCCATCGCGCTGGAGGATCACGCTTTGCGCGCCTGCCGGGCCGCCCTGGAGATCCACACCATGGTGGTTGATCTGGTTGGCGAGGTGGCCCGCCGTGACTTGGTGGAGTTGCGGCTGCGGGTCGGGTTGAACTCGGGGGAGGTGATCGCCGGTGAGGTCGGTTCGGGTGCAGCGGGGTACACCGCGATCGGTGAGCAGGTGGGTATGGCGCAGCGGATGGAGTCGGTGTCACCGCCGGGAGGCGTAATGCTCAGCGCCGCCACCGCGCGCTTGGTCGAACACGTCGCGATCTTGGGTGAACCACAGCTGGTCCGCATCAAGGGCAACGACGAGCCGGTAGCTTCGCGACGGTTACTGGGAGTGCCCGACCGTGATCCCGCAAGCGTGGGATCACAGTCCGCGCTGGTCGGTCGGCGTGGGGAGATGGCCTTCCTCAAGGCCCTCCTGGAGCGTGCAGTTGATGGCCAGGGCGGGGTGGTCACCGTCGCGGGTTCGCCGGGTATGGGCAAGAGCCGACTGGCCCGAGATCTGGCCGCGATGGCTACGAATCATGATGTCGAGGTGTTTTCCACCTACTGCGAGTCCCACGCTACCGAGATCCACTTCCGGGTGGTGGCGCGGCTGTTGAGGGACGTGCTCGGTATCCGTGGGGTGGACGGCCCGGTCGCACGGGCGCAGGTGTGGGCCCGCGTCCCCGATGCCGACCCTGAGGACGTGTTGCTCGTCGAGGACCTGCTGGGGATCGCCGACCCGGAGGTTGCGCTGCCGGCAATCGATCCGGATGCGCGCCGGCGAAGGCTGACCGCACTGGTCAATTCCGCCTCGCTGGCACGTGATTCCCCGGCGGTCTACGTCATCGAGGACGCGCATTGGATTGACGAGGTCAGCGAATCGATGCTGGCCGAGTTTCTCACGGTGATCCCTCAGACCCTTTCGCTGGTCTTGGTGACCTACCGACCCGAATACGACGGAGCGTTGAGCCGGGTCGGCGGTGCGCAGACCATTGCCTTAGCGCCGCTGAGCGATTCAGAGACCAGAGTACTAGTCAGCGACCGGGTCGGGCCTGATCCCTCCGTCCGAGGGGCAGCCAACTCGATTGCCGAAAGAGCCAGCGGTAATCCGTTTTTCGTTGAGGAGCTCGTGCGCGACCTGGCCGAGCGGGGAGTGCTGCATGGTCATCGCGGCGCTTATGTGGCGATTGCCGAGGCCGCCGACGTGGGTGTGCCGGCCAGCTTGCAGGCGACCATTGCCGCCCGCATCGACCGCCTAGACGTCAAGGCCAAGCGCACGCTCAGTGCTGCGTCGGTCATCGGCTTCCGGTTCAGCGGGGAACTCATGGAAACACTGGGGATTGGTCCTGTCTTTCATGACTTGGTGCGCGGCGAGTTCATCGATCAGATCACCTTCACCCGACATCCCGAGTACGTGTTCCACCATCCGCTGATCCGGACGGTGGCCTACGAGTCTCAGCTGAGATCCGACCGCGCCGATCTTCACCGCCGAGTGGCTGCCGCCGTCGAGATGCGCGGATCCGCCGATCAGGACGCGGCGCTGATCGCCGAGCATCTCGAGGCTAGCGGTGAGCTGCACGAGTCCTACGACTGGCACATGCGTGCCGCGACCTGGGCCGCCACCCGCGACATCAACGCCGCGCGCCTGAGTTGGGAACGCGCCCAGCAGATCTCCGACACCCTGCCGCCCGATCATCCCAACCGAACCGTCATGCGTATCGCGCCGCGCACCATGCTCTGTGGCATCGCTTGGCGTGTCCACATGCATGTGGTTGGCGACCGCTTCGAGGAGCTTCGCGTGTTGTGCGCGGCCGCCGGGGACAAGGCGTCGCTGGCCATTGCCATGGCCGGACTGGTGATGGATCACGCTTATCTCGGCCGGATCCGCGAGGCCTCGCGGCTGGCATCGGAAGCTTGGGCGCTCACCGAGTCTCTGAACGACTCTGCCCTAAGCGTCGGTCTCTCCGGCTGGCCGATATACGCCAAGTGGGAGAGCGCTGAATGGATCGAGATGCTGCAATGGTCCCAGCAGGTGATCGACCTGGCCGAAGGCGACCCATTCAAGAGCAACATGTTCATTGGGTCCCCGTTGGCGCTCACCCTGGCGACGCGGGCCATCGCTCGTTACTGCTTGGGGTTTCCCGGGTGGCGCGACGACTTGCAACACGCCCTGGACATAGCCCGCGACGCTGACCCCCTGACCTACGCCGGGACCATGACCTACGTCTACGGGGCGGGAATACCGTTCGGCGTGCTGAGTCCCGAAGATTCCGTCGTGCGCGAGATCGAGGATGCCGTCCGCACCGCCGAACGCGCCAGCGACGACTTCGCACTGGCGCATGTCAGCCTGACGCTTGGCTTGGTGCTGGTGCATCGGTCAACGGCGGCGGACCACAATCGTGGGGAAAGGCTCCTAGCCGAGGCCAGCGACGTGTTCCTCCGCCAAGAACACCACCTCGGCGATCTACCGATGGTCACTGTCTACGCCGCGCGTGAGAGGGCCCGAAATGGAGCGCGGCATAGTGCCCTACCGCTCATGCGTGCCGCCCTCGACCACGTGATCCGCGAGGGACAGCTGCTGGGATACGGTATTACCGCGACCGGTGTTCTGGTGGAGACATTGCTCGATGGCGGGGCCGAGGAAGACATCGCCGAAGCCGAGGCCGCAGTGCAGCGATTGGCGGCGGCACCGGCGCCCGGCGGTGCGGCCACGCGCGACATCTGGCTGCTTCGAATGCGTGCCATGCTGGCGCGGGCACACGGCGACGACGGTGCGTATCGTGACCATCGGAACCGCTACCGCGACATGGCCGAAGCGCTGGGGTTCGAGGGGCATATCGCCTGGGCCGAGGCGATGCCGTGAGTTGACGTGGCCGCTTCAGCCCAGCTGCTTCCGGGCGTACGAGAAGGCAGCCGCCTCGTCGTCGCCATCGAAATCGCATATCGACTCCGCTCGGCCATCGTCAAAGCTGCATACCAGAATCCGTGTCCACGCGTACTGCTCACCGTCGCGTCCGAGTCCCTCCCGGTCCATGCGGCCAACCAACAGATTCGGCGCCAACCACCGGACGCTCGAGAACCATGCCTGCACCGAGCCAAGCATGGCTTTGAGTTCCTCGAGGCTGGTGCGTAGTTCCACGGCGGAACGGTTGGGAAAACCTGAGCGGGAACGGTTCTCGATGTGTAGATCGGGGGTGCTGAGCTCATCGAACAACCTGCCGAAGTCGCCTTGGTTCATCGCTGCCATATACTCCGCCAGGTGCATGATCGGTTCGGCGAATGCTGCGCCCTCGCCGGCGTGGTAACGCTTCTCCAGCTCCCAGTACGCGCCTTCGAAGTCGTCCTCGTCGAAGCGGCACTCTTGGGCGATGCGACCGTCGTCATCGATCTCGAACACATGGAGGTGAGCCGACTCGTTCCCTGCGTCGTCGAACCATCGACTCCAGCACAGCGCCAGTCTTTCACCTCGCACTGCTAGGGTGCGAGACTCGAAATGGCTGAACTGTTGATGAATTCGTTCAATGGCCGTCCACGCCGCAGCCTTACCCTGGATGGGATCACCGGCGAACCGGCGACGATCGTGGAGTGCGTAGTGATCCGAGCAGCGCTCGACAGCGGCGCCGACGTCTCGGAACTCGATGGCCCGAATCATTCCCTCGGCCGCCTCGCTGGCGTGGTTGCTCACGGCCAGGCGGCTTGCGGATGCGCGTACGCGCTCCTCGGCGTAGGCGAACGCCGCCGCCTCCTCGTCGATCTCGAATCGACGCGTGCAGGCCATCAGCCCGTCGCGGAATTCCCCGGTATGGATCCGCGTCCAGACGTATTCCTCACCATCTGATCCGACTGCGCGCACATCAGTACGGACCACCGCGCATTCTGGCGAGAGCCACCGGATGGCGGAGACGGTGTTCTTCACGCTCGACACCTGCCGGGCGCGCTCCTGCAGCCAACCGAAGAAGTCATCGAGAGAACGTTCCTGCGCCGCTAGCGTCGACGGCGGAGAGATGAAACGAAAATCTGGCTGCGCGAGCCGGCGCGCCGCCTCGACGTCGAGCTGATCCATGGCCTCCACGAAGCGCACCGCGCAGTGGCCACTCTCTGCGAAGGCTGCGCCCTCGCCTGCGTAGTAGCGCCGTTCAAGCTCGCGGTATGCGCTGTCGAAGTCGTCCTCGTCGTAGCGACCGTCGTAGACGAAGCGGCCCTCGTCGTCGATCTCGGCAAGAACAAGTCCGGCGGACTGATTACCCGCCTCGTCGGACCATCGATAGTGCGCAAGGTTCAGGCGGTCACCGCGAACGGCCAACATGCGCAAGTCGAAGCGGGTGTACTGCTGGCGAATACGCTCGAAACCCTTCCGTATCTCCGCGCGATCGATGATCGGGTCCCCGCTCAACCGCCGATGATCGCCATACTCGAAATCATTCGAGTAAGCCGCGACCGCTCTGACGATGTCTCCCGCTTGCACCGCCTCGATGACTCGGTATCCCGCTTCACTTGCGCGGTTGCTGATCGCCAGACGACTGGCGGCCACGCGGATGCGTTCCTCGGTGTAGGCGAACGCGGCGTCCTCGTCGTCGACGTCGAATTCGCACCCCGACGTGAGGATCCCGTTCCGGACTTCGGCGACGTAGAGCCTTGCCCAGGCGTACTCCTCGCCGTCCGAACCGATGCCCTCGCGTTCCTGGCGGCTTACCAACCAGTTTGGTGACAGCCAGCGCAGGGTCGAGTACCACATTCGCAATGAGGCGACCATTGAGCCGAGCTCCTCGAGGCTGTCGCGAACCTCGGCGGCCGTCCGGCCCGGGAAGATCGAGCGAGAGCGGCTCTCGATGTATAGGTCGGGAGCCGTCAGCTCGCCGAACACCCTGTCCAGATCGCCGCGGTTCATGGCGGTTACGACTTCGGACAGTGGCACGCCCTGCTCCGCGTACTCCGCTCCTTCGCCGGAGTAGTAACGCCGTTCGAGTTCCCGGTAAGCCCCTTCGAAGTCGTCCTCGTCGAAACGGCCGTGATACCGGATCAACCCGTCGTCGCCGACCTCGAACACGCCGAGGTATCTGGTTTCGTTCCCGGCGTCGTCAGACCAGCGAGTTCGTCCGAGGTACAGATGCTCGCCCCGAACTGCCATCGATTGGCCCTCGAAGTGGTTGTACTGTTGAAAGATTCGCTCGATGGCGCGTAAGTGGTCGTAGCGATCGACCAGCTGGTCACCGCTGATCTGACGTCGGTCGTCGTAGTCGAATCGATCGGCGAAGTGCCCGACGGTGCCGTCGACATCGTGGGCCTGCATCGTGCCCATCATCGCCTCGATCGTCCGACGTGCCTGATTGGTGACCGGCAACCGGTTCTGCCGCTGCGAGACAAGTTCTTCGGCGTAGGTGAATGCCGCCTCTTCGTCGTCGACGTCGAACTCGTGCGTCGATGCCAGCAACCCGTCGCGGCACTCGCCGACGAACAGGAATGTCCACTCGATACTCTTCGCCGTCTTCTCCAACCGCAGAGATCTCCCCGAGTCCGACGCTGCAGGTCGGCGACAACCAACGCAAGACCGGAACCCAGTGGCGCTGGGAAGCAACCTGGCGCCCACGCTCGTACATCCACTGGAACATGTCGTCGACGGACCGTTCACGGGCCTTGAGCGCCGATGGTGCTGCGAGCCAACGAAAATCTGGGTGTGAGAGCTGACGGGCGGTGTCGAGATCGCGCCGATCGATCGCCTCCACCCAGCCGCTGGCCGCGCGGCCGCTCACCGCGAAGGCAGCCCCCTCACCGTCGTAGTAGCGCCGCTCGAGTTCCCGATACGCCCCGCCGAAGTCATCCTCGTCGAACCGGCCGTGGAAGGTCATCGTCGCTTCCTTGCTGAACCCGAACAGGTCGAGCGATGTCGACTCGTTTCCCGCGTCATCCCACCACCGAAACGAGACCAGAGCCAGCGTCTCACCGCGCACGGCGAGCACGCGAGCCTCGGCGTGGGGGTATTGCAGTTGCTTTCGATGCGCCGCTTCGACGAATTCGTCGTTTCCAACGATCGGGCTCCCCTTGAGGTTACGACGATCCTCGTAGACGAAGGTTTTTGAGTCTATGGCGAATATCGGCTCGGAATCGCGGCCCTCCATTGCGCCCGCGGCGGCGGCGAGGAGGCTGAGGAGGATCTCGCTCGCGCGATTCGCGACGCTGAAGCGCGATGCCCGGTTGGTTGGGCTCTCTTTCGGTGACTCGGCCAACCGCTCTGTGGATTTCAGTCCATGCCCGATCGGAAAAACGACATCTTTTGCGGTGTAGAGGGATTCGGCCTCGGACTCGGCTGCTTTCGCGCCGCGCTCGTCGCCCGCCGCGGCCAGCACTCGGCTTCGGGTAAGGCAGGCCTCGGCGTGATCGAGCACCAGATCGGTGTCCGCGGCGAGGGCGACCGCCTCACCTGCGAGTGCGACAGCCGCGTGGTGCTGCTTCTGGGCCGACAGTATTTCAGCTCTCGCTGCGCGCCATGCGATGGCCGTCTTCAG
This sequence comes from uncultured Actinomycetota bacterium, assembly GCA_963798245.1. Lineage (GTDB taxonomy): Bacteria > Actinomycetota > Actinomycetes > Mycobacteriales > Mycobacteriaceae > Mycobacterium. The sequence goes on along the minus strand of CAWCSO010000012.1, from coordinate 533,956 downwards.
GTTGTGGCCGGCGATGCGTTCACTTTCGGCGGCATACCGGTCGGCCTCATCGATGCGGCCCTGCGCGAGGACCGATCGAGCCAGTAACGCGGCGGCCTGCCCGGCGTCGGCGCCGACGCCGAGGGCGTCCAGCCCATCCAGCGCAGTCCGGAAATGCGGCTCCGCGGCGACCGGGTCACCCACCATCAACTCGATGATTCCGGCGAACAACTCGGTCTCCATCAGACCGTGCCGAAGGCCGAGATCGGCGACGACCTGGCGGGCGTCCGCCAGCATCGATCGGGCCTTTTCCGCGCGACCCCGCAGCAGTTCCAAGACGGCCAGGCAGCGCAGCGACGTCGCCACCAGTGACGGCGCCGCGGTGGTCATCCGCTGCATGCGGACGACGTCGAGACAGCGGCCACCGGCCTTCGGCACGGGGCTTGGCCCCCACAGTGCCGCGCCGGGCGCCATGCCGAGAGCGGCGGTGATCTGCCGGTGGACTCCGCCCCGTCGAGCAGCGATGAGCGCCTCGAAGAGGTCGACCTCGCAGTCTCCGACGCGGCCGAGGCGAGCTCGTGCGCTCGCCCGCACCCGGTGTGCCTTGGCAAGGCCCGTCACATCGTCACGGCGGCCGAACTCGTCGATGGCGCCCTGCAGTCGGGCGTCCACCTCGGGTAGCCGGGAGGGGTCGGTGTGCACGATGAATTGGCACCGATAGCAGGTGACCCATGGCGCAAGTGCGTCATCGGCGATGCGTTCGAGGTCGTCGACGAGTGGCGCCCCGGCGGCGACGTCACCGGCGGACAGGTAGGCTTCGCAGCCCACGACTAAGAGTTCGGCCCGGAGCCCAGAGTCGGTGGAGGCAAGGGATGTGCCGCGGGCGGCCTGCGTGCCGGCCGACACCAGTTCGTCGCGGTCGAGCGCGCGTCGGGCCGACTCGAGGTACCTCCGCGCGGCGCGGAGAGCCAGATCTCTGGTTCGTCCGTCCCGCGCGCCGAGATCGCATCGGTATCCGTGGGCCGCTTCAAGGTGCCGGGCAACCAGTTCGTCGGACTCGAATGATCCGCCGGTGCCCCCCGCCTCCCAGTCGGCAAGCCGCTCGTGGAAGTCGGCGCGGTCCGACTTCAAGAGCCTGCGGTATGCGACGTCACGTATCAGGACGTGGTGAAACCTCCACACCGGCTCATCGCCGATGTAGGCCCCGCTCGGTTGCGCGAGCTCGCGGCGACGTAGCCGGTCAAGTGAGTTCTTCACCTCCGCCATTTCCATTCCGCCCAAGGCGCACACGGCACCCGGAGAGAAGTCGGTGCCGACCACCGACGCGATCTCGAGCACGCGTCGGTCGGCGGTGTTCATCCGCTCCAGCCGGGATGCCAGCAGCGCCTGGATGGTGGGCGGAACCGTGATGGCGTCAACGTCGATGGTGAGGCGCCAGCCGTCCGGATGCGGGACCAGCACGCCGTCGTGCACGAGCATCCCGACCAATTCGCGCACGAACAGTGGATTGCCCCCCGTCGACGAGGGGAGCCGGCCCAGCAACTCGGCCGGCAGCCGGTCACTGCCCAGCACGTGGGCGGCCAGTTCGGCGGTCGCGCCGGGCCCGAGGCCGTCGAGGCGGAGTGTTTCGGTGACCCATCCACCCACGGTGACGAGGTCGGGCCGGACCTCGCGGAGTTCCCCGCGGGCCAGAGCCACCATGAGAACCGGCACATCGCGCACCCACTCCGCGAGGTGCTCGATGAAATCAAGAAGCAGGGTGTCGGCCCACTGGATGTCGTCGAGGATGACGACCAGCGGACTCTGCGACGCCAGCAACTCGACGAAACGCCTTAACGCCCAAAAGGTCTCCTCGACCGAGCCGGCGACGCCTTCCGTCATGCCCCTGAGGCCGCGCAAGATCCGGTCTTGCTCGGGGACGCCGGCCGGAACATCGGCGTCTAGGTCACGGGTCCGTAATACCTCGACGATGGGGGCCAAGGCGACGGTTCCCTCGGCGGCACAATTGGTCTGGATCACGCGCGCAGCCCGTTGGGCGCCGGCGAACTGGGCCGCGAGCCGGCTCTTGCCGACGCCCGGATCGCCGAGGACCGTCACCAGCCGTGCGGCCCGCATGGCAACGGCGTCGTCGAAAACCCCTTGGAGACGGCGTAGTTCATCGGACCTCCCGACGAAGGGCACCGAGTCGACGGTTTCCGACCGGCCGCCAAGCCATTGGTACACCGGCACCGACGCGGCGCGCCCCTTTACCTGCACCCGACCAAGCGGTTCGTAGCGGTGGCGCCCGCGGGTCGACCGCCACGTCTCTTCGCCGACCACGACGTGGCCGTGCGGGCACTCCGACTCCAGCCGGGCGCCGACGTTCAGCGCGTCGCCAACGAGGTCGGCGTCGCCGGACCCGACCACGACCTCGCCGGTGTTCACCGCGACCCGTAAGGCCAGGCTCACCCCGTGGCCTTCGGTCACTTGGGTGGCGAGGCCGACGAAGCGTTCCTGCAGCTCGACCGCTGCGTCGACGGCGTGGGCGGCGTCATCGGCCCCTATCTCGGGGACACCCCATACGGCCATGAAGCCGTCGCCGATGTACTTCGTGATACCGGCTCGATGGTGTTGCGATATCAAGCCGAGGAGATCGTGATACTGCCCGATGACTTCACGTGCCGTTTCGGCGTCGACCTGTTCCTCGAACGCGGTCGAACCCGCGAGGTCGGCGAACAATACCGTCACGGTCTTGCGTATGGGGCTGTCCTGAGGCGACCCGGCCTGATCGTCGAGTGTTGCGCCGCAACCCCGGCAGAATCGCGCGGTGGCGGTCGCCTGAGTTCCACAGGTCCGACAAGAGCGGTCGAGCAACTTCCCGCAACCCTCACAGAAGCGGGCGGTCGGTTCGTTGGTGGTGTCGCACGATGCGCAGACCCGGCCGGTCATGTCAGTCCGGCCTCAGCGACAGGGCGTCGTGGTCTTCGATGGCCGTCGCGGCGCCGTTGAGCATGGTACGGAGCAGTTGCAGTTGGCGGTCGTTTGCGAGGTCGATGCGGCCGGCTCCGATGACCGGATAGATGAAGCACCATGCGATGGTCAAGCGGTAGTCGCGCAGCAATTCTGCTGCGGGGTAGTCGATCCCGTGCTCGGCGAGTCGCGCCGCGTACAGGTCGATCAGCCGAGCCTCGCAGGAGCGCCGGGTGTCGGCGGCAATACTCTGGCTCACGAAGTACGCCACGTCGTAGGCTCCTCGGCCGATTCCGGTGATCTGCCAGTCCAGTGCCGTCACCAAGGGATCGCCGGCGTCGACGGCGAAGAACAGCTGGTCGAGCCGCAGATCGCCGTGCAGAAAGGTGCGGGGGTGCCGCGCCAACTGTTCGAGGTACCACGGCACCAACGACGGGACCCGTTCGCCGAAGGCACGCAACTCCGGGGACAGGTCGGCGCCGATGCCGTCGAGGAAGCGCGGCCATCCGGCCGCAAAGTTGTCGGCAACAACTGCGGCAAACGGGGGATCGCTGTAGGTCTTCAACCAGGGCAACGACGCGAATCGATCGCTCTCCCACCAATGGGCGTGGTGGCAGGCTATGGCATCGACGACGGTCTCGGCATCGGCGGGCGTACAGCCCACGGTTTGATCGGCCACGCGAAGTCGCCCGAGGTCCTCGAGCACCAGGATGAAGTCGTGCGTGGTCTCGTCGAAAGCGACGAAGTACGGCCGAGCCGACGGCAGCGGGTTGGCGGGGCCAATCTCCTGATAGAAGCGCACCTCGCGCAGGTAGAACCCGAGGTCCTCGCAGAGGGACGTCCGGGCCTGGAGGTCCAGGGTCGGCAACTTCACGACCACTGAGTCCGGCACGCCCGATCCCTGGAGGTGGGCGCGGTAGAGGCGGCCGAGCAGTCCGACGCCGATACCGATCTGCTCAAGCTGGCAGTCTCGGACCTCGCCGCCCAGGATTTCGGTCAGCCACTCGGGGGTGATGGATGCGGTGTCAACCGGAAACCACGTCATCCCCCCACCTCCCTGCGGATGATGTGAGTCTACGAAACATTCGACGAGATCCTGGGCAATCGCGCGTGAGTCCAGATGCAAGATGTCCTGGGGCAAGTGGCCTGGCATCAGCCGAGGATTCGCTGCGCCTCACGCACACCGCTCAGATACGCGCCATGCACGGTGGCGAAGTACTGCGTGTTGGTTGCCTCACCGGCGAACAGCACCCGCTCGGTCGAGGGCTCGGCGAGCGCGCGTTGGTCGTCGGGGCTCGAGCCGACGGCCAGATAGCTGTACGAGCCAAACGAATACGGGTCTGTCGCCCACCGCGTGATGAGCGCGCCACTGGGAGCGGGGGCGTCCAGCGCAGTGGTCAGTTCGTCGACGGTCTGTTCGTCGGACAGTGCTTCCCGATCGCGTGCGGCGGTTCCGCCGCGCAACCCGACGAGCAGCGCACCGGCACCGAACGACAGTCCGTTGACGAGGACGGGCAGGGGCTGGCGGGCGCCGACGAGCCCGAATACGTCGGGGGATCGGGGCCAGAACGGTTCGTCGAAGGCGAGCACGACCTTGTTCAGCACGCCGAAGCCCAGCCGCTTGATCGCGTCGCGCTTGCTAGGGGCGAGCGGCGGGTCGAACGCGATGGCGCCCGCCTTCAGCACACCGAGGGGGACGGTGACGATCGTCCGATCGGCAGTCACGACGCCGCGCAAGGTATCGAGGCGAACCACGTCGCCGTCGTCGGTGATACGGGTGACCTGAGTTCCGCGCTGGATGTCGAGGCCGTCGGCGAGATGACCCACCAACTGCTCGTAGCCCCGCGGGAGGATCAAATCAGGTCCGTCGAACTCGCCCTCACTACCGAACCAGACCAGCGACAGGTCGTCGGGGTCGGCTGCATACTCTGCCGCGATGTCCGTCGCGACCCGCCACGCGATGAGTGGGTCACCCAGGTCGGCGGCCCGGGTTAGGGCGCTGCCCAATGAGTCGCGTGGGTCGGCGTCCTCGCTGATCGCGGCGACCTTGTTCACTACCTCGTCCCAGGCTTCGGCCGCGGCGCGGACGCTGGCGGTGTCGACCTCACCCTGGGCGTCGAACAACATGACGTCGTCGAAGTCGGTCTCCACGGTGGCGGCGCCGCTCCGTTCGGCGAGGTCAACGAGCGGATTGCCGTCCGTGCCGTGAATCCATGCCGCGCCCAGGTCGATCGGCACACCCAGCGAGGTGTCCGTCCACGCCCGGCCGCCGATCCGCTCGCGCGCTTCCAGAACGGTGACCTGGACGCCGGCGTCGGCGAGTCGCCGCGCCGCGGCAAGGCCAGCCATGCCGGCGCCGACCACCACGACGTGCTCGCCGCGTGGCGGGGTGCCGCTGCCGCAGCCGGCGACGGCCACCGTCGCGGCCAAGGCCCCGGCCGCACGGGTGAATTCGCGGCGAGTCAAGGTTGTCACGGGTCGCTCCTGCGGTTACCTTGCGCGATCATCCAGGACCACCACCGGGCAATTCCGGGGACTCCGGGGGCGGTCCGTGGACGGTTGTGCTGAATCATCCCGCTTTGGCGCACGGCTGTGATCGGAATGGAGTCTCTCGGCGGCTCGAGGAGGGAACGTCGAGGTGGCGGTGTGAACCTTTCGGTGCCGAACCAGAGCGCCCACTTGGGCGTCGTGGGGCACGGGAACGGGTGTAACGTTGTGGATGGCTGAGACCGTCAGCCGGTCGAGGATGAGTTCCGCTGTACGCCGCTGAATTCAAGGAGCGTGGCTCCGAACCCACACATGCCGGGATCGTCTGCGTGTCTGGATCACCATGACCACTTCGCATGCCGCTTCTTCTCACGTGTCGACCGGATCCCCTTCTCGGGACATGACGCCGCTACTGGTGAACACGATCCATCACAACGGATTCCGGCGCCTGCTGTGTTGAGAGTCGCGCCCGTCGTCGATCAGAACGGGACGGCGTTGTCCGCAATGGGGCCGCCGACTTTGGTGGGCGGGACCGGCGGGCGACGTGACGCGGCACGGGTGGGCGGGGATCAGACGGAGACTCTCTCGCGGGTGATCGTCGACATCGCCTCCGATCTCGATCTCGATGCGACGCTGAAGCGCGTCGTGACCGCAGCCATGGAAGTGACCGGGGCACGGTTCGGCGCGTTGGGTGTCCGCGGACCAGACGACACGCTGACCTCGTTCGTGCATGCGGGAATCGAGGAGTTCGCCGCGAACGGAATCGGCCACCATCCCAGTGGCAGGGGAATCCTCGGTCTGCTGCTCAGCCGGTCGGGGGCCCTGCGCCTCGATGATCTGACCGTCGACCCTGCGGCGGTCGGATATCCCGAGTACCACCATGCGATGGGTGCTGTGCTGGGTGTGCCGATCGTGATCGGGCAAGCCGTGTTCGGCAGCCTCTACCTGACCGAACCGCGGTCGCGGCCGGCATTCAGCGAAGCTGACGAGACCGCCGTACTCGAATTAGCCGCCGCGGCGGCCGTGGCCATCGACAATGCGCGGCAGTTCGACCGCCTACGCTCGACTGCGCGGTGGACGGAGGCCACTCGGGCGATCACCACTGCACTGCTGTCGGGTGTCGACCTGCATACCCGGCCGCTACAGCTGATCGCCGACCGTGCCTGCGAACTGACCCGGGCCGAGCAGGCCATCGTCCTGGTACCCAGCGACGCAGACCTGCCCAGCGATGACGTTGACACCCTGGTCGTGTCGACCGCCGTGGGTAGGCACGCCGATGACGTTCTGGGCCAACGTGTTCCGGTCGAGGGCTCTACCACGGGCGCGGTCTTTCGCTCCGGCACGCCGGTGATCACCGAGGTCTTCGGCCACCCGATACACGCGTTCACCGATGTCGGAAAGCGGCCCGCGATCGTGATGCCGTTGCGATCCGAGCACACCGTTCTCGGCGTCATGGTCGTTGCGCGCAACAGCGACCAGAATCCTTTCGACGCCGAACATCTCACGCTGATGAGTGACTTCGCCGACCACGCTGCGGTGGCCCTCACGTTGGCCACCGCCCTGGAACGCGCTCGCTACCTGACCGTGCTGGCCGACCGGGAACGGATCGCGCACGACCTTCACGATCACGTGATTCAGCGGCTGTTCGCCGTCGGCATGGACTTGCAGGGCACCATCGCGCGGTCCCCGTCGAGGGAGATGACTTCCCGGCTGAACCGAACCGTTACCGATCTGCAGACCACGATCGAGGACATCCGTACCACCATCTTCGAGTTGCAGTCCACGGGCAGGGAGCGGATGGGCTTTCGGCAGCGGATCCAGGCGGCGGTCGCCGGGTTGACCGAAAACCGCTCCGTGGCAACGACACTGCGGATCTCCGGACCGATGAGCGTGATCGGCGACGACCTCGGCGGCCACGCCGAGTCGGTGATCATGGAAGCTGTCAGCAATGCCGTCCGGCACTCCGGGGCCACGCAATTGACCGTCGCGGTAGCAGTCGCCGACGAACTGGACATCCTGGTCGCCGACGACGGCTGCGGTATCGGCGTGCACGACGAGCGCGGCAGCGGGCTGGCCAACATGGCCTCGCGCGCTGAACAGGCCGGTGGCCACTGCCACCTCGCTTCACCGCCGGGCGGCGGTACCGAAGTGCGCTGGACCGTCCCGCTGACGGGCCTGTGATGGCGGCGGCAGTCACCGCCGGTGTCGGGGCTAGAGTAACCCGCGAATCACGGCTCTACGGGTGCGTATCCGAGGCTTCGATTCATCGTCACTCAGCGTCGCGACAGGGGCCGAAAGACCTTGGAGGACCATGACGTTGTGCCCCAATCGGTACGGATTGCGGCAAGGGTGCTGACTGGCCGCGTCGCCGGTCGTACGTTTGTGGTTGGGAGAAAACATGTCTGAATTCATGCGCAACAGCGACGCCTTCACCTGGGCGATGGAAAGCGATCCACGACTGCGATCGACCGTGGTCACGCTTCTGCTACTGGAGAAGTCGCCAGACTGGGCTGCGGTACACGACCGGTTCGAGGCCGTCACCCGGAAACTGCCGATGTTCCGGCAGCGCGTGGTGGAGTCACCTCCTCCGGCGCCACCGCGGTGGGAGTACGACCCGGAGTTCGATCTCGACTTCCACACCCGGAGGGTGTCAGCACCTGAACCAGGGACTCTCGACGGGGTGCTCGAGATGGCACGGCTCGCCGAGATGGAGGACTTCGACAAGTCGCACCCATTGTGGACGGTCACACTGATCGACGGCCTTCAGGACGGTGGGGCCGCGGTGCTGTGCAAGTTCCATCACGCTCTCACCGATGGTGTCGGCGGCGTTCAGATCGCGATGACGCTGTTCGACCTCAGCGAGCTGTCTCAAGAGCACGAGACGTTGCCTGCTCTGCCGAAGGCGCCCCGTCCGCCGTGGTTGGGCGGATATCGCGACGCGCTGCGTTACGACGCGGGGATGCTCGCATCGGCGGTGGCGGGAGCAGTGACCTCCGCTCCGAAGTTGATCTACGACACCGTCCGCAGCCCGATGTCGACCGTCGAATCCGTCACGGCCACCGCAGCGTCTGTCTACCGAACCGCTCGCCCGGTGAATAGCACCGGTTCGCCGCTGATGAAGGAACGGACCCTGGCCCGTCGTCTCGGCGTGCTCGAGGTGCCGATGTCGCAGTTGCGGGAGGCGGCCCACCGTTGCGGTGGGGCGCTCAACGACGGATTCGTCGCCGGCGTGGCGGGCGGCTTGCGCAGGTACCACGAAAGGCACGGGGTCCCAGTCGAGGACCTGCACATGGCGATGCCGATCAGCTTGCGGGTCGAAGGCGACGACATGGGCGGCAACCGGATCACGTTGATGCGCTTCGACGTGCCCGTCGGTGTCGCCGACCCGGCGCAGCGCATCACTGCCATCCACGAGCAGACCGGCAAGGTGCGCCAGGAACGGTCGCTGCTCTACACGCAGTGGATAGCGGGAGCACTCAACTTGATGCCTCGCTGGTACGTCGGCTCGATGCTGCGGCACGTCGACTTCCTTACCAGCGACGTCCCGGGCGTCCCGGTCCCTGTCTTCCTCGGCGGCGCCAGGGTCCGAATGCAGTACGCCTTCGGCCCCACCATCGGCGCGGCGGTCAATGTCACGCTGCTCACCTACGTCGACACCTGCGCGTTGGGCATCGACGTGGACACCGGCGCGATCCCCGACTATGACGTCTTCTACGAGTGCCTCGTAGAAGGCTTCGACGAGGTACTCGCCTGCGACTGCTGACCCGGAGCGAGGGGCCGGCGTACCGGGGCTCCGGTCAGGACAGCGCGTACCGAAGTCGCGCGATCGCGGTCTGGTTCCACAGGCTCGACGTCACCTCGTCGGGGCGGACGGCGATCACCTCGCCGCCACGGTCGAGAACCGTCATCGCGATGCGGGAGAGCAGGTCGTAGCCGTCATCGGTGAAGGTGATGTCACCCGAGGAATCGTCGATGGTCCCCAGGACGTCGACGGTGAAGTTGTAGACCAGCGTCGACACCGCGCCCGCGGCGGCCGCCCGGCTGATGTCGACCATGTCCTTGACCACCAGCCCCTGGCTGGTGCCGTCGCCGATCTGGTCGACCAGCGCGGCGGTCTGTTCGGCGTTGATCGCCCCCAGGTGCTCGCGGATCGCGCTGTCGATCTCGTCGGCGCGCAGTTCGTCCGGGCTGCCGTGAATCGCGACGATCCGGCGCTTGCCGTCGATGCCGCGGTACATCTCCAGCAGCGGATCGGTGGCGAACAGGAACAGTGGCCGATCGGCGCTCGGATCGACATGTCCGAGTTCGCTGTTCACCGATTCCGCGACACGTTTGGCGTAGGTCTCCAGCAGGACCTTCTTGCCTTCGTCGCCGGCCAGCCGATTGATGTGCTTGCGCCCGCGGATGGTCGAGCGGTTGTTCGCTTCGGCGGCGTCGGCGTCGTGATCGTCGAGAAGATCCATTTCGGCAGCAATAGTGGTGGCCGTGGCCTCCCAGAGATTCCATCCGCTGGCCGACAGCGTGAGCGCGTACGCCGACTGCGGCGTGGTCACCGCACGCACCAGTTGACCGACATCGAAATAGGAGCCGACCTGCAGCTGGTTCTCCAGCGCATTGGGCAATACGAACAGTTCGGCCCGCTCGGGTGCCAGAAAGATGGCCATCGACCGGGACAGCCGAGTCCACGCCTCGTCGTTGGTGATCTCGCTGAAGCGCTCACGTAGCGCGGCCTCGGTGGCGTGGCGTGCGCCCTCCTCGCGGAGCTGACGAATCGCATGGTCGAATGCGCTCTTCGCGTGGAGGAAACTGGCTTCTTGCTTGTCGGGTGCGGGCGACGTCTCTGCGTAGATGGTGATTGCGTACTCCTGGGGTTCGCCCAGATCGCGTAGATCGTCGAAGGTTGGGAGTGTGTAGCGCGCCATTGGGCTCCTCAGTGTCTTGGGGCCAGGAAGTTCCTGACTCCAACTTAGACGTTACGTGACGGTGCGAACGGTCCTCGGTGTGTCACCACGGCCCGTAGTCGGTGTTGTTGGCCTGCCGTAGGGCGCTGACGTAGTCCCCGCGTTCGCGTGTGGTCTCGTCGGCATCGACGGGAACGGCGAGCAGCCCGCGCAGTTCGGCGACCGACGTGAATCCCTTGCGTCCCATCCATTCGCGCAGGCCGTCGAGCAGTACCGCGGCGTATTCCGGGCCGTGGCGCAGCAACGCCGACGCAGTCATCACCACGTCTGCGCCGGCAAGCAGGTACTTGATCAGCTCGGTGGAACTCTCGACGCCCGTCGTCGCGGCGAGAGAAGCGCTAATCCGTCCGTGGAGCAACGCAATCCACGTCAACGGCAGCCTCGCGTCCGACGGAGTCGACAGGGAGACCGCGGGTACCACTGCCAGCGCCTCGGGGTCGATGTCGGGTTGCAGGAATCGGTTGAACAGCACCAGTCCGTCGGCGCCCGCCTTGTCAAGGTGCTGCGCCATCTCGGCCGTCGCGCTGAAGTACGGGCTGAGCTTCACCGCTACCGGCACACTCACCGCGTCCTTGACCCCCGCGAGGATGTCGAGGTGGCGCTGCTCGACGTCGCGGCCGCTGATATGCGGATCACCGGGAAGGTAGTAAATATTCAATTCGATTGCAGCAGAGCCGCAGTCCTGCATCGACCGGGCGTAGCGCGCCCAACTGCCGGGGGTGCTGCCGTTGAGGCTGCCGATCACGGGAACCGACACTGCGGTTGCCGCACGCTCGAGCAGACTCAGATACCGGCGTGGGCCATGGTCGTCGTCGGCTCCGGAGGGAAAGTAGGACAGTGCCTCGGAGAAGCTCTCGGAGCCTGCATCGGCCAGGCGGGCATTACGCTCGGCTTCGCGGTGCAGCTGCTCTTCGAACAGCGAATACAGCACCACCGCGCCGACACCCGCATCGGCGAGCCGCCGGACACCGTCGACGGTCTGCGACAGCGGAGACGCCGACGCGACCAGCGGGTTTCGCAAGTCCAGGCCCAGATACCGCGTCGCTAGTTCCATCAGCGTTCCCTGCGTGCGTCGGGGTGAAAGTGTTCGGGACCGCGGGACGCCATCTCCTCGTAGGTATTCCAGCGCTGTTCGACCGCCTGCTCTGCCAGCGCGAGTAGCCGTTCGGCCTCGACTGGATCGGAGTTCGCCAGCGAGCGGTACCGCAGCTCCCGGTAGACGTAGTCGGACAGTGGGATTCGCGGGCGGTGCGAATCGAGTAGGAACGGATTCTTCCCGGCAGCCCGCAGCACCGGGTCATACCGAAGCAGCGGCCAGTGCCCGCTGGCGACTGCCCGGTACTGCTGATCCATCCCCAGACGCATGTCGATGCCATGCGCAATGCACTGGCTGTAGCCGATCACCAGTGAAGGCCCGTCGTAGGCCTCAGCCTCGCGGAAAGCCTGCAGCGTCTGCTGGGAATCGGCACCCATCGCGACCTTTGCGACGTAGACGTTTCCGTAGGCGATCGCCTGCAGGGCCAGATCCTTCTTCGGCACCGTCTTGCCGGCGGCGGCGAACTTGGCGACCGCGCCCAGTGGTGTCGACTTGGACATTTGGCCGCCGGTGTTGGAGTAGACCTCGGTGTCGAGCACCAGCACGTTGACGTTGCGTCCGGTGGCCAGGACGTGATCGAGCCCGCCGGAACCGATGTCGTATGCCCAGCCGTCACCGCCGACGATCCAGACGCTACGCCGAACCAGGCTGTCCACCACGCTGAGCAGATCGGCGGTCAGGGCGGGCTCGAGGCCGTCGAGGCGGGTCCTGAGCTCGGCCACCCGCTCCCGCTGCGCGGCCAACTCCGACTCCCGCAGTTGCGGCGCCGACAGAATGTCGTCGACGAGTTCGCCACCCACCGCATCGCGTAACTCGTCGAGTCGTCGGCGGGCCAGCGCGACGTGTCCGTCGCTGGCCAACCGCAGGCCGAGACCGAACTCCGCGTTGTCCTCGAACAGCGAGTTCGACCAGGCCGGACCCCGCCCGGCGGCGTCGGTGGCCCAGGGGGTGGTGGGCAGGTTGCCGCCGTAGATCGACGAGCAGCCGGTCGCGTTGGCGATCATCAGCCGATCCCCGAACAGCTGCGAGAGAAGCTTGAGGTAGGGCGTCTCACCGCAACCCGCGCAGGCGCCGGAGAACTCGAACAACGGCTTCAGGAACTGGGTTCCGCGGACGGTGCCGAAGTCCACCCGGGACCGGTCGTTGGTCGGCAGCGTCTCGAAGAAACCGATGTTCTCGCGCTCGGCGACCAGCCGCGGCTCGGCGGGCGCGAGGTTGATCGCCTTGGTGCCGGTGTTGCCGGGTAGGACGACCGGGCAGGCTTCGACACACAGGCCGCATCCCGTGCAGTCTTCGACGTACACCTGCAACGAGTACCTGGCGTTCGGCAGGCCGACGGCGTCCAGCGGTGCAGAGGCGAATTCCTCAGGTGCACCGGCTAGTTCGGACTCGTCGTAGAACTTGGAGCGGATCACGCTGTGCGGGCAGACGAAGCTGCAGTTGCCGCACTGGATGCAGCTGTCGGAATCCCATGCCGCGACCAGCTCGGAGACGTTGCGTTTCTCGTAGGCCGTGGTGCCGCTCGGGTAGGTGCCGTCCACCGGAAGTGCGCTGACCGGCAGCAGGTTTCCGCGTCCGGCCATCATCTCCGCCGTCACGGTGCGGACGAACTCCGGTGCCGACTCCGGCACCGTCGGTACCGGCGCGCGCGTCGAGGTGGCCCCGTCAATACCGGTCGGCACCTCGATCCGATGCAATCCGGCGACGGCGCCATCCACCGCGGCCAACTCCTTGGCCAGCACCTCTTCACCGCGGTTGCCGTACATCTTGTCCACCGACGCCTTGATCCGGGCGATGGCCTGTTCGTGGGGGAGCACCTCCGAGATCGCGAAGAAACACGTCTGCAGGACGATGTTGATGCGTCCCGCCAGCCCGACATCGCGCGCGATCCGGTCGGCGTCGACGGTGTGGAGCTTGATGTTCTTGTCCAGGATCTGCTGCTGGATCCGCCGGGGCAGTGCGTCCCACACCTTCTCCGCCGAGAGTCGACAGTTCAGCAACAGCGTCGCCTCGGGGGCGGCACGACCAAGGACGTCGACCTTGTCGAGGAACCGGAACTGATGGCAGCCAATGAAATTAGCGCCGTCGACCAGGTAGGGGGCCTTGATCGGGTCCGGCCCGAAACGCAGGTGCGACTCGGTCTGCGAACCCGACTTCTTGGAGTCGTAAACGAAGTACGCCTGCGCGTACAGCCCTTCCTCCGAACCCATGATCTTGATCGTGTTCTTGTTGGCGCTGACGGTACCGTCCGAACCAAGCCCGAAGAAGACCGCCCGGAACGTGTTGGGTGACTCGATGTCGAACGACGGGTCGTAGTCGACGCTGGTGCCCGAGACGTCGTCGTCGATACCGATGGTGAACCGTCGCCGCGGTTTCTCGCGGGTGAGTTCTGTGAATACGCCGGCGACCATGGCGGGCGTGAACTCCTTCGAGGACAGCCCGTAGCGTCCACCGGTGACGCGCGGCATGACAGGTCGCTCTCCGTCGGAACAGGCCTCGGCGAGCGCCGCCACGACGTCCAGATACAGCGGTTCGCCGATCGACCCTGGTTCCTTGGTGCGGTCCAGTACGCCGACCGTGCGTACCGTTGCCGGTAGCGCATCCAGTAGCGACCTGGTGGGAAACGGCCGGTACAACCGCAGCTGCACCACCCCGACCCGTTCGCCCCGTTCGACGAGGGCGGCGACGGTCTGCACGACGGTCTCGGCGCCCGAGCCCATCAGCACCAGCACCCGATCGGCCTGCGGATGCCCGGAGTACTCGGCGACGCTCATCGTGCGACCGGTGCGCTCGCCAAGCTGCGCCATCAGATCCTCGACGACGCCAGGAACCCGCGCGTAGAACGGGTTCACCGTTTCCCGTGCCTGGAAGTAGACGTCCGGATTCTGTGCAGTGCCACGGATGAACGGATGCTCGGGAGACAGTGCCCGCCCGCGATGCGCCCGCACCAATTCCTCGGGCACCAGCGCTCGGAGGTCGTCGTCGGTCAGGGTCTCGATCGTGTTGAGTTCGTGCGACGTCCGGAAGCCGTCGAAGAAGTGGACGAACGGTACCCGGGTCGCCAGGGTGGCCGCCTGAGCGATGAGCGCAAGGTCCTGCGCCTCCTGCACCGAGGCCGCCGCGAGCATCGCGAACCCCGTTTGCCGCACGGCCATCACGTCCGAGTGATCCCCGAAGATCGACAACGCCTGCGCGGCGACCGACCGGGCGGCCACGTTGATGACAGCCGAGGTCAGTTCGCCGGCGATCTTGTACATGTTGGGGATCATCAGCAGCAGGCCCTGCGACGAGGTGAAGGTCGTGGTCAACGCACCACTCTGCAGGGCACCGTGCAAAGCGCCGGCCGCTCCACCCTCGCTTTGCATTTCGACCACGGTCGGGATGGTGCCCCACACGTTGGGCCGCCCGGCACTGGACCAGACGTCGGCCAATTCGGCCATCGGCGACGACGGTGTGATCGGGAAGATGCAGCACACCTCGTTGAGCCGGTAGGCGACCGACACGGCGGCCTCGTTGCCGTCCACCGTGGTCAGCGTCATGTCGACTCCGGAAACATGTCGATGGCGTGCACCGGACACTGGTCGGCGCACACGCCACAGCCGGTGCACTTGTCGTAGTCGAACTCGTAGCGGTGCCCGACCCCTAGCTTGATCACGGCATCCTCAGGGCACGCGCCCAGACATCCGTCGCATTCGAAGCAGTTGCCGCACGACAGGCACCGCCCCGCTTCGAAAGTCGCCTCGGCAACGGACAGGCCGCCGACGACCTCCTCGAAACTCGCGACGCGCCGTGCCGGTTCGAGTTCGGGCTGCTGGCGCTGCGCGGCGTCGCCGAAGTACCAGAGGTGCAGTGAGTCGAAGGTCGCCGTGGGGTGTTTCGCCCGGCGCATGGGTGGCACCTGGCGCAGCCACGTGTCGATGCGGTGCGCCGCCTTCTTTCCGTGCCCGACACCGATGGTCACCGTGCGCTCACTGGGCACCATGTCCCCACCGGCGAATACGCCTGCACAGCCGGTCATCAGCGATTCCGAGACCCGCACGCTGCCGTCATCGTCGAACTCGACTCCCGGCAGCGTCCGCATGAACGCCGATTCCGTTTCCTGACCGAGCGCCATGATCAGGGTATCTGCGGCCAGCGTTTCGAAGCGTCCGGTCGGCCGGGGGTAACCCGACTCGTCGAGTTCCATGACCTCGACCTGCAATTCCGGGCCCTCGAAGGCGGTGACCGTCCGCAGCCAGTTGATGCGAACACCCTCGTGTTCGGCATCCTCGGCTTCCTGCTCGTAGGCCGGCATCTGCTCACGGGTGCGGCGGTAGACGATGACTGCGTCGTCGGCGCCGAGGCGACGCGCCACGCGGGCGGCGTCCATCGCGGTGTTGCCTGCGCCGTAGACCGCGACGTGTCGCCCGATCACCGGCTTGTCGCCGGCGGCGACGCTGTGCAGGAACGACACCGCATCCACCATCGTCGCCGCGTCGCCGGTCGGTATGTCGACACGTTTGGCCAGGTGCGCACCGACCGCGACGAACACGGCGTCAAAGCCGCCCTCATCGCGCTCGGCCGCGAGGTCATCGACCCGATGGTCACACGTCAGCTGCACGCCCATGGCCGCGATCCGGTTCAGTTCGACGTCCAGCACGTCGCGCGGTAGTCGGTAGGCCGGAATGCCGTAACGCATCATCCCGCCGGGCATGGGGCCTGCGTCGCGGACCTCGACCTCGTGGCCCAGCCGAGCCAAATGATATGCGGCCGAAAGTCCGCTCGGTCCGGCGCCGATCACGAGGACCCGCCTGCCGGAGTGGGTAGCCGGTGGTTCGAACATCCAGCCGCGCTCCCTGGCGAGATCACCGAGGAACCGCTCCACCGAGTGGATCGATACCGAGCTGTCGAGTTGTGCTCGGTTGCAGACGGTTTCGCACGGGTGGTAACAGACGCGGCCGTGGATCGCGGCAAAGGGATTGTCAGAGACGAGCTGACGCCAGGCCTGTTCGTGTCGGCCGGCGGTCGCGTGGGCAAGCCAGGCCTGGATGTCCTCCCCGGCCGGGCAACCGACGTTGCAGGGTGGCAGCAGATCGACGTAGACCGGCCGGTGCTCACGCACCGGCCCGGCCAGGCGGTGCCCGTGGAGTAGGTCCGGAAGTGGCGTGACGTCCTTCGACGGGCCGGACGCGGGTCGATGAGACGCGTCGCTGCTCATCGGGTCGGTACCGGGTCCGCCCCGGCGACACGGTGTCCCAAGCTCGGTGGATGACCCGTGGGCAATCCGCGGCGGTGCTGCCAGCTGGTGCGCTCAGAACATACGAACGTCATAGTGATGGCTATCCCCGAAATACGATTCACCGGCGTGCCCTGGCTCGGAGCGAAGGCTCCTCAGGGTCCGGCGGCGGACGGCCGAACTCATCTCGGACTGGCTGAGATTCCCAACCAGGTTCGAGGCTACACCGATCTCAGGCCACTTCTACGGTGGTTGCCAAGTCGGGATGCCAGGCGTGCAGGGTCGGCATGAGGGCGGCCTTGACTATGACGCGTATCACTGGTTTTATGACCAGTGGTCATAAAATATGACCACTGGTCACAGTGCGCGATGGAGATGTTGAGGGAGGTTCGGTGCCGACAGTCACGTGGGCTCGCCTGGATCCGGCTCGTCGCGCCGCCGTGGTGGAAGCCGCAGAAGCGGAGTTCGGTGAGCACGGCTTCTCACAGGGCAGCCTCAATGTCATCGCTCGGAGTGGGGGAGTGGCGAAGGGAAGTCTGTTCCAGTACTTCGCGGACAAACGTGACCTCTATTCGTTCATCATCGAGGTCGCGAGCGAGCGCGTGCATGCCCACATGGAGGGCTGCATCCAGCAGTTGGATCCCAGCAGGTCGTTCTTCGAATTTCTGACCGACCTTCTTGATGCGTGGGTCGCGTACTTCGCCGAACATCCGCGGGAACGTGCGCTTCATGCGGCGGCGACCCTGGAGGTCGACATCGATGCCCGGATCAGTGTGCGAAGCGTCATCCACCGGCACTATTTGGACATCTTGAGGCCGCTCGTCCGCGACGCGCACGCGCGCGGCGACCTCCGCGCGGATTCGGACACCGACGCGTTGCTGTCGTTGCTGCTGATGATCTTTCCGCATCTGGCGCTCGCGCCCTTCGTGCGCGGATTGGACCCGATCCTCGGGCTTGACGAGCCGACACCGGAGCAGCCGGCACTTGCCGTGCGCAGGCTCGTCGCGGTACTGGCGGACGCATTCGCCCCGCAGTCAGGCGTGGCTGCCGAGCCCGCAATCTCGCAAAACCCGGTTCGCTCTGCGGCCCGGACCCGATCAACGAAAAAGACCTGAGGAGGTCAAGACAATGGCACGGACACGATTCGACTCGCTCGCGGCGGGCGGCCTGAACTGGGACAGTCTGCCGCTGAAGCTGTTCGCAGGGGGTAACGCGAAGTTCTGGGATCCAGCTGATATCGACTTCTCCCGCGACCGGGCGGACTGGGAGACGCTGTCGGACGCCGAACGCGATATCGCGACCCGGCTGTGCGCGGAGTTCATTGCCGGCGAGGAAGGGGTGACCGAGGACATCCAGCCCTTCATGACCGCGATGCGCGCTGAAGGGCGGCTTGGCGACGAGATGTATCTGACGCAGTTCGCGTTCGAGGAAGCCAAGCACACTCAGGTGTTCAGATTGTGGCTCGACGCCGTCGGTATCACAGACGATCTGAACGGGTACTTCGATGAGCTTCCCGCGTATCGGCAGATCTTCTACGGGGAACTCCCAGAGTCACTAAACGCTCTGTCGGAGGATGCATCTCCTGCTGCGCAGGTTCGTGCCTCGGTGACCTACAACCACGTCGTCGAAGGCATGATGGCTCTGACGGGATACTATGCCTGGCAGAAGATTTGCGTTGAGCGCGGCATTCTTCCCGGGATGCGTGAGCTGATCCGGCGCATCGGTGACGACGAGCGACGCCATATGGCGTGGGGCACGTTCACCTGTCGACGTCACGTTGCTGCCGACGACGACAATTGGACGGTATTCGAAACGCGCATGAACGAACTCATCCCGCTGGCGTTGCGCAACACCGAGGAGTTCTTCGCCCCGTACGGCAACGACATCCCCTTCGGCCTGACATTGGACGAGTTCATGCGTTACGCATCCGACAAGGGCATGCGGAGGTTCGGGACGATCAGCAGCGCCCGCGGGCGGGCGGTCGGGGACATCGACGTCGACTACTCACCCGTCCAGCTGGAGGACACGTTCGCCGACGAGGACCGGCAGGCCTTGGCCGCATGCGGGCAAGCATGAGAGACAACGTGATAGCCGCCCTCGACGCCTGCTACACCTCGATGGAGGGCCTGTGTTCAGACCTGAGCGAGGACGAGTGGCAGGCGCGATCCCTGTGCCCCGACTGGAACGTTCGCGAGGTGGTCAACCACGTCACCAGCATCGAGGCGGTGATGGCCGGGTGGATACCTGATGACGCATCGTCACTGCCCCCATTGGACAGGGCAGCCGACTTCGAGCGCGAGACCTCCGGACTCGCCGGCGCCGCCTTCGTGGAACGGGTCCGCGCGACCTACGATCGCCGAAGGCAGGATCTGGCCGCGCTGTCGGCCGGTGATCTGGACCGTGCCTCGTGGACACCGACAGGGCCCGGCACCTACGGGCGATTCCTGGCAATCCGCGTCTTCGATTTCTGGGTCCACCACCGCGACATCACGACGCCGTTGTCCCGGATGACCGTGGACACCGGTATCGCCGCCGAGATCGCGCTGGCCGAGGTCGAGAACTCGCTCGGTTACATCGTCGGGAAGAAGGTCGGCATGCCCGACGGTAAGAGCATCACCGTGCGCCTCACCGGCCCGATGATTCGCGAGTTCAACGTCCTCGTCGACGGAAAGGCCAGGCGGGTCGACACCCTGGAGAATCCCGACGTCGAGATCATCACCGACTCCACGACGTTCATCCAGCTCGCCTGCGGGCGCATCGATCCCCAGGCGGCCATCGACTCCGGCGCGATCACCTGGGCGGGCGACGCCCAGCTTGGGGAACGTGCCGCTCGCAACCTCAGGTTCACGATGTGACGAGCCGACCCGATTCCGTCGACTTCCACTTCGACGTCATGTGCCCCTACGCCTACCAGACGTCGCTGTGGATCCGTGAGGTGCGTGAACTCACCGGCCTCACGGTGAACTGGCGCTTCTTCAGTCTCGAAGAGATCAACCGCCAGGACGGCAAGAAACACCCCTGGCAGCGAGAATGGTCCTACGGCTGGTCGATGATGCGCATCGGGGCCCTATTGCGCCGCACCTCGATGGCCGACCTCGACGCCTGGTACGGCCGGGCCGGCAAGGCTCTGCACGTCGATGGACACAAACCGCACGAGAAGGCTGTTGCGGAGCACCTCCTCGACGAACTCGGCTTCGACCCGCGACTGGTCGATGCGGCAATGGCCGACCCCACCACCAGCGACGAGGTGCGCGCTGAGCACCAGCGAGTCATCGATGCCAGTGGCTACGGCGTACCGACGATGTTCTTTCCCGACGGACAGTGCCTCTTCGGGCCGGTACTCATCGATCCGCCCACCGGGGAGGCGGCGGTTCGGCTGTGGGACGCCGTCATCACCTGGCTCGAGTTCCCCGCGCTCTACGAACTGCAGCGGCCAAAGACGCCCGATGACGCGAGGCTCATCGGGGAGACGTTCCGCCCTTACCTCGAGGCTCGAGACTGGGTGTCGATCAACCGCGGAAAGGTCATCGACGTCGGCGCTCTGCCGTCCTCGACATCGGTCGAGCCGCCGGTTGGGAAGGAAGATCCGCAATGAGTGACACGTGCCTTGCCTACCAACGCCACGGCGCGGTGGCGATCATCACCATCGACGACGCTCCGCTGAACAGGATGTCGCTGGCGTTCATGGACGAGCTCGAGACGCACGTCGCCATGATTGCCTCCGAGACCGCTATTCGCGCAGTCGTGATCACCGCCGACGGGGACCGGAACTTCTCAGTGGGCATGGACCTCAAAGAACTCGCAGCGGCAATGAACCACCCGGAACGGATCGACCTGATTCTGGACCAGCGACTGCGGGTGCTTGCCGCAATCGAGAACATGGACAAACCTTGGATTGCAACGCTCTTCGGTAACTGCCTGGGAGGTGGACTGGAACTCCCGCTTGCGTGCCACTTCCGTCTCGCTGCATTGGAAGGCGCGCGTATCGGTCTACCGGAACTACACCTCGGCACGGTGCCGGCGTGGGGCGGCAGCGCAAGGCTCGCGCGGCGTATCGGGCGCGATCGAGCATTGGATCTGATCCTTCGCGCCAAGACGGTCTCTGGCCCCGAAGCGCTGCATTTCGGACTCGTGACCGAGGTCTGGCCCAACGCCGACCTGAAGCAGAAGGCAGTTGATCTCGCGGACGAACTGGCGGCGATGCCGCGGCGGGCGGTGGCATCGATGCTTCGCTGCCTGGTGAGCAGCGATGACAGATCGCTGGAGGAGTCGCTTCGTGACGAACGTGCCGCGGTTCATGCGACGCTGGGCAGCGCCGACCAGCTCGAGGGCATGATGGCGTTCGCAGAGAAGCGACCGCCGGTGTTCAGTCACGGGTGATCGTCAGCCGATTGGCCACGGCGGGTTACTTTGCAGCCGAATCCCCACCCTGCCGTGGCGCAACATTGCAAGCATGGGGTGGTGAGCACCCAGACCGTCGCCGAGGCGACGTATTCCGTTCTACGCCGGTTCGGTGTCGATCGCGTTTTCGGCAACCCTGGCTCGA
Source organism: uncultured Actinomycetota bacterium (assembly GCA_963798245.1). Taxonomy (GTDB): domain Bacteria; phylum Actinomycetota; class Actinomycetes; order Mycobacteriales; family Mycobacteriaceae; genus Mycobacterium. Next base: position 512,723 of record CAWCSO010000012.1, on the reverse strand, counting down.
CTGAGATGCGCATGTTCGTGCGCTGGCCCGACGACCTGGATTACGTCCTGGGTCTGCAGGAGGCGACGGTGGTTGCCATGGCAGACGGTTACGCCCAAAGGTCGGGGCGGCCGGGTGTCGCGAGCGTGCATACCGCCGCGGGGCTCGGGAATGCGATGGCCAGCGTCATCACCGCCTGGCGCAACCAGACTCCGCTGGTGGTCACCGCCGGCCAGCAGACGCGCGCCATGTTGCCGACCGAGCCGTACCTCGCGTCCCCGGAGTCGATCCTGCTGCCGCAGCCCTACGTCAAGTGGGCGATCGAGCCTGCGCGGGCTGCCGACGTGCCCGGAGCGATCGCGCGGGCACTCCTGGCCGCGACCACACCTCCGTGCGGCCCGACGTTCGTCTCCATTCCCGAGGATGACTGGGACGGCGATCCGGCTCCGGTACCGATGCACACCGTCGTCCCTGCACTCGGCGCAGATCCCGACACCATCGCCCGATTCACCGAAACCCTCTCGGCTGCAACAGCCCCCGCCATCGTGGTCGGACCGCAGGTCGACGGCGACAACGCGGGCGCCGACGCCGTCGCCCTCGCCGAACGACTCAAGGCCGCGGTCTATGCGGCGCCGTGGTCGTCGCGGTGCAGCTTCCCCGAACGGCACCCGCTGTTTCAGGGCTTCCTCACGGCAAGCCGCGAAGAGATCGTGCGCCAGTTGAACGGTCACGACGTCGTGCTGGTGGTCGGCGCCCAGCTGTTCACCTACCACGTGCACACCGACGGTCCGTTTCTGCCCGACGGTGTCACCGCGCTGCACATGACCGACAATCCAACTCACGCGTTTTCTGCGCCAGTCGGGGAAAGTTTGCTCTGCTCAGCGCGTTTGGGCTTGCAGGCCCTACTATCGCAGCTGCCAACGACCAACGGGGTGGGGCCAGGGCCGTGGGAGCGCCCAGTGCCGCCGGCGTTGACCGACCCGATGGACGCCGATGCGTTGCTGCACCTGCTGAGCGAGCTGACACCGGCCGGAACCGTCATCGTCGAGGAGGCGCCGTCGTACCGAACGTCACTGCGGACGCATCTGCCGATTTCCGAGCCGGGTGGCTTCTTCAATGGCTTCAGCGGCGGTCTGGGCTGGGGCCTGCCCGCTGCGGTCGGCGTTGCAATGGCCGACCCGTCACACCGCACGGTCGCGATCATGGGCGACGGGTCGATGATGTACTCGATCCAGGCGCTGTGGACCGCAGCCAAGTATCGCGTTCCGCTGACCGTACTGGTGTTGAACAACACCGAATACGGCGCGATGAAGGGATTCAAGACACTGTTCGAGATCCCGGCCTTTCCGCCCGCCATCGAGACGAGCCTGGACCTGCCCGGGATCGATCTGTCCGCCGTGGCTCAGGGGATGGGAGTGACCGCCGTCCGCGTCGACAGCGCCGCCGAGCTGCCTGAAGTCCTGACCTCCGCACTGACGTCCGTCGGGCCAGTCCTGGTGGACGTGGCGGTCCGCCCGATACGTGGCGTGGGTCCACTCTGAACGGTAGGGCTTCGGATGTCTTGTCGACCGAGTCATCAGGTCGTCTTGGGTGGAGCGGCGGCCGGTCCGCTCACGGGTGTCGGTGTGCCACCGATCAAGTCGTCCCAGTGCCGGCGAACAGGGGCCCACCGCTTGTCGAACTCGGCGGCCCGTCGTTGGGCCTGCGCGAGCTTGTCCGGGCCGTAGCGCCAACGCGCCCACGGCGATGTCGGGCGCGCGAGCCGGACGGCGGCCAGCCAGGCGACGGGGGAGACGAACAGGCCGATCAGTGCGGTGGGGTACTTGCCCTTGAGCGCGGTGACCGCGATCAGGACGAAGTGGACCAACAAGACCCCGACCACTCCGATGCGGACGACCGCGATGTTGCCGGGCATCTCGTGCGTGTTGATCGGGGACACGCCCACCGCCGCGAGACCCACGCAGGCGGCCGCCAGCGTGACCATGTTCACCGAGAGCTGGCCCTCCTGCGTCCAGTAGACGTCCTGGAGTCGGAAGATCATCGCGAACTCGTCGAGCACCAGTGAAGCACCGATCCCCACCAGCAAACCGGCGACATAGATCAACACCGACCCCGGTGGCAAGCCGACCGCGGTGAACCCGCCCAGGATGAGCAGCAGCACGCCCGGCGTCGAGTGATGCATGTGCACGCCGTCGGTGTTGACATTGTGGAAGGGCCCCTTGCCCGCCCGGATCAGTCGGGTGATGGTTCGGGTGGTCAGGAACGTCACCACGAAGGCGACGAAACTCAGCATCAGCGGACCCTTGTATCCGTCCACGATGTCGCTCTGCCACCAACTGTTCAGCCAGGCCATGACGGCATCGTAGCCAGCACCTGCCAACCGACACCCTGCCGGCGACTCGGGTCACGGGCCACGATCTCGAGCCTGCCCAGCATGAACCTGGCGTCAGGTGCTGACGAATTCGGTGGTGACCTCGGCCGCTTCCCCGGCGGGCCCCCTGCCCTTGAACTGGCTCATGTAGAGCGCGTAGTAGAACCCCGTTGCACCCATCAACTCGTCGTGGCCGGCCATCTCGACGATCTCCCCGCCGTTGAGCACCATGATGCGACTCGAATTGCGGATCGTGGCAAGGCGATGTGCGATGGAGAAACTCGTCTTGTTCTCCATCAGCTTGCGCATCCCGTCCTGGATCAGTTTCTCGGTTCGGGTATCGACGTTCGACGTTGCCTCGTCGAGAATCATCATCTTCGGATTGGCCACCATCGCCCGGGCGATGGTGATCATCTGTCGCTGCCCCTGGCTGAGGTTGGCACCCCGTTCGGTCAGCATGGTGTCGTAGCCGTTGGGCAGACCGAGGATGAAGTCGTGGGCGTTGGCCTGCTTGGCGGCCTCGATCGCATCCTCCTCCGTGGCGTCCTCGCTGGCATAGCGCAGATTGTTCATCACCGTGTCGGTGAACAGGAAGGCCTCCTGAAGCACCACGCCGATCTGTTTGCGCAGACTCGCCTGGGTCAGCTTGGCGAGATCCTGGCCATCGATGAGGATTCGGCCCGCGTTGATGTCGTAGTAGCGGGTGAGGATGTTGATGAGCGTGCTCTTGCCGGCGCCGGTCGGCCCACAGATGCCGATGGTTTCGCCCGGGGCGACGTCGAAGGTGTTGTCGCGCAGGATCAGACTGTGCGGTACATAGCCGAAATCGACGTGCTCGAACTGGATCCGGCCGCCCTTGAATTCGTAGTCGACGGCGTCCGGGGCGTCGGCGATGTCGGACCGCTCATCGATGAGCCGGAACACTCGGCCGCCACCGGCGGATGCATTGAGCGCGGTGGTGATCAGATTGGCCATCTCGGCCAGCGGAGCCGCCAGCAGCGCCGCGTAGCCGGCGAAGGCCAGTACCGTCCCCAGCGTCGTGGAACCCTCGATGACCAGGAAGGTGCCGGCCACGAGGACGGCCACGTTCTGGATGAAGCTCACCACCTGGGTGACCGGAAACTGCACGAGTGATGCCATGAAGGCGTGGTTTCCGACGGAGTACACGCCGTCGACGTGTTGTTCGTGCCGTTCCGACGCCCATCGACCACGGTTGTTGCTGATGATCACCTTGTATCCGCTGAGCGTCTCCTCCTGGAATGCGCTGACCTCACCCAGCAAGTCCTGCAATTTGTTGAACGCCGGGCCGGATATCTGCGCAATCGCGTACGCGACTCCCATCAGCAGCGGAATGGCCAGCACCGCAACGAGAGCCAACTGCCAGTTCAGCACGAACATGACGACCGTGATCATCAGAACCTGGCTGGTGGCCCGCAGGATCTGGCTCAACGCCGTCGTGTAGAAGAGCGAGATGACTTCGGCGTCGTTGGTGACGTTGCTCGACAACTCGCCAGGTGAGTTCCTGAAGAAGAAACCCATCGACAGGGTCTGCACGTTGTCGAACAGGTCGGTCTGGACGTCGTAGAGCGCCTCCGCTGCAAGCTTGGCGAACATCCGGTCGGCGACGAAGCTGAACACCAGGTAGACAGCTCCGCCAACAGCACCGACGATCGCCCAGTACGCGAGATCATCCTTGGTTCCCCCGGTCGCGATCTCGTTCATCCCGCGTCCAGTCGCGTACGGGATGACGATCAAACCCAGCATCCCGATGACCATGCAAGCCGTCGCCAGTGCTGTGCGGCCCCGGCGTGACCCCCCGATCATCCGCTTGACCAGACGGCTGATGGTACTGGGCCGCAACACGGGCTCAACCTTCATATCGTCGCCGCTCACGAGGCTCCCTTCAGATCGAGGCCCGCGGTGATACCGGCGCCGAGCTGAGACTCGTAGATCTCCTGGTAGATGACGCAGGTGGCCAGCAGCTCGTCGTGGGTGCCCTCGGCGACGATTTCACCGTGTTCGAGTAGGTAGATGTGGTCGAGATCGATGAGGGCGCTGATCCGCTGGGCAACGTAGATCGTCGTAGCCCCATCGACGAACCCGGGGATCGCCGCCTGCACTCGGCCCTCGGTCGACGCATCCAGCGCGCTGGTGCTGTCGTCGAGGATCAACACCCGCGGCCTCGGTGTCAGCGCTCTGGTGATCCCCAGGCGTTGCCGTTGGCCGCCGGAGAAGTTGTAGCCCCGGCGGGCGACCATCGCGGCCCAGGCATCCGGCAGCCGTGAGACGAACCCGTACGCATCGGCAGCCTTGGCCGCATCGAACATGACCTCGTCCTCGACATCCGGAGCACCGAACTTGAGGTTCGCGCGCAACTCGTCGGCGAACATCACCGCCTCCTGAAGCGCGATACCGACGATCTTGCGGAGCTTGTCGAGCGGCATGTCACGAACGTCGACGCTGTCGATGGTGATCTTCCCGTCCGTCACGTCGTAGAAGCGCGGAATGAGATTCACCAGTGCCGATTTTCCCGCTCCCGTGGCTCCAAGGAAGCCGACTTGCTGACCCGGCTCGATCGTGAGGTTGACGTTCTTCAGAGCCGGCGGATCGTAGCTGCCGTCGGCGCGCCGGAACGCAAACGAGACGTTGTCGAACACCACACGGCCGCGTATGTCGTCGGGGGCGATGCCGGCCGAGTCGGTGTGGTCGACCACCGTCGGCTCCGTCTCGTATGCCGCGATGAGCCGGGCGGCCGACACATCGCCGCGCATGACCAGCGGCATGACCTGAGCCAGCAGCGCGAGCGGGGTGATGATCAACCCCATGTACTGGGTGAACGTGCTGACCTCGCCGACCGACAGCCCCGCGCCGCCGAGCACGTTGTTGCCGCCGGCCCACATTGCCAGGACGATCGCGAACTGGCCGAGCCCGGTGAGCAAAGGCGCCATGAACGCCACCCGCCAGGCCGCCTGGTATTCGGGGCCGCGCAGCGTGCGGGCGCGTTCCTCGAACTTGCGCATTTCGTGGCGCTCGCGCACGAATGCCTTCACCACGCTCATCCCGGTGAGGTTTTCCTGAAAGGTGCTGTTGAGGGCGTCGAGGGCGTGTTGACGCTTGCGGTAGGCCCGGTCGATCGCGGGAACGAGGACCGCCATGATGCCGACGACGGCCGCGATCACGACGAGCACGATCCAAACCAGGTTCGGGGTGTTGATCACGGCCATGGCGATGGTCAGCAGCAGTAGGAACGGTGCCAGCGAGCCAAGGAGGATCGTGTACAGCACGGCGTTCTGAACGTTGACGACATCGGCGTTGAGGCGGACCATCATGTCGCTGGTGGGGCGGTGGTCGAAATTCTCGAATGAGTAGTGCTGGACCTTGTCGAACAGCTCACGACGTAGGTAATAGGCCACCCCCTGGGAGAAGAACACCGCTTGAGAACCGGCGATCGTCATCGCCACTCCCATCGCGACGGCAAGCGCGAGCATCCAGATCCCAACGTCGATCGCCGCGTCGGAGTTGCGGGCAACCATTCCCTTGTCGACGAGTTCCTTGATCAACGATGCGAATGCCACGATGCAGATCGCCGCGACGAGCATCGCCAACTGCGAAATCACGAATCGCATCTTGTAATCTCGAATCAGCCCAAAGATCTTGAAGATCGATGTCGGCATGAACTCTCTTTTCTTTGCACGCGGACGAGATGGTGCGACAAAGAGTAACGCCGCTGACCTGCCGTTGTCTCGAATAGCCATCACCAGACTCGATGAGCCGACTCGGCACCTTCGCCACCGGAATCGCACGTAATGCGGTTACGGCTTCTTGATGGCGAGCGAATTTCATCCACGGACTTGCGGCGCAGGTTTCTCGAGTCAACGCAAGCCGAATACGACAACTCATGGCGAACGAGAATGAACACGACCAAGGAGGCGATATGTCATTCGCTCATACCGGAGGCTTCCCTGCGGTACTTTCACAGCACTGGGGCCCTCGCACGGCACGTGCTGGCTTTTCAAAAAGAGCGGAGTGCATGATGCGGGCGATGGAATTCATGCACGGGCCGATCACGAAATTGCTGGTGAAGATCCCGGTCATCGGGCGACCGATGCTGAGCTTGATCGTTGGTACTTTGTTGACCGGCGTTGGGTTGGCAGCGGCCACAATTCCGGCCGCGATTGCCCAACCCGAAAGTTCAGCTGACGCCGTGGCCCAACTCGACGCGCTCTATTCGGGCCCAGGGGTGGTGCTGCGCGGCCCGGAGAACTGCGTCGGGTCCACCGACGATCCGTGGGCTGACCCCGCCGTGTTGAACTTCTGCGCCGTCAAGGACATCGTGGGTGCCCTTGGCGGGCCTTCGTCGGGCGCCTCTGCGACCGACTTCGTGGAAATGCCGAATCGATTCGAATACGACCAGCCGACAGACTGCGCCGCTGTTGGCGCGGTTGCCGACGGTGAACATGATGGCTGCAGTGTGATCACGGGCGCCGCGACTCTGCTGCGGGCAGGCCTGCCCGTACGCCTGTTCGGCATCTGCGCGAAGGCCCTTCCCAAGGACTGCGCGGTACTGGGCACCATAACGGATCCCAGCTGGACGACCGACGACGTCTACCTACTCATGGACCCGGCGCTTGTCGACGTGCACTGCCAATATGCGCAGGACGCGGATCGCAACGGCTGCAATGCCGGTGGCGCTTTCACGGCAGGCCAGACACGGCCTACATGCTCAGCCGGTCCGACGAATCCGATGTGCGAATACGGCCCGGATCAACAGGCGGAAATGATCGCCGCCTACACCGATTACTGCACCAAGAATGCGACGGATTGCCTGGAGAACCAGCTCGAGGCCCAATGGCGCCTCGACTCGATCGTGGCCGTCGGTTACGTGAGACGACTGGATCAGCCCAATGACTGCGCTGGAGCAGCCGCGAAGGCCACGTCGTTCACCGATGCCGTCAACGCCAAATGGGCTACCCAAATTCCGATCGTTCAGATAGACATCGACGTCGCGCGGAATTCCTTGACGTTCGGTGAAGCAGGGGTGGGTTGTGTCATCGCCGAATCCTGACCGCTGAAGATCTTGACCTTCTCGCGTTCGCCGCGATCATGGCACGATAGGTGCGCGGTCCCACATCCCCGGCCCGGATGCCCGCTGGGCAGGGAAGCGCCGATTCCGACGAGTAAACCGGCGATGTAGATCCACACCGACATCGGTGCCGACGATTGCGGCCGTTTCCCGTTTCTGAGCACCCCGACGGGGCACTCTGAGGACGTGGGTATCACGATCGCAGTCACAGGCCCGACAGGTGAGATCGGCATCTCGGCGGTGCAGGCACTGGAGCGCGATCCCACCGTGGAGCGCATCATCGGGATGGCGCGACGACCGTTCGACCCGGCTGCGCACGGCTGGACGAAGACCACCTACCAGCAGGGCGACGTCCTTGACCGGGAGGCCGTTGCCGCGCTGGTCGCCGAAGCGGACGTGGTCATCCACCTCGCATTCATCATCATGGGGTCGCGCCAGGACAGCGCACGCATCAACCTTGCGGGAACACGCAACGTGTTCGAGGCGACGGTGGCCGCCGAGCGTCCCCGGCGGTTGGTGTACACCTCGTCGGTGGCCGCCTACGGCTACCACTCCGACAACCCGGTTCCGATCAGCGAGGACACCCCCACCCGCGGGTCCGCCGAGCACTACTACTCCGAACAGAAAGCCGCCTGTGAAGCCGCGCTGGCAGAGATCACGGAGGGCTCTCCGCTGGAGGTGTTCGTGTTGCGACCCTGCATCGTCGCCGGGCCCAAGGCCCCGGCGCTGGCCGACGCGATGCCGTGGAACCGCCTTCCGGGCGTATTCCGGGCGGCGGCGCGCGCACTACCGGTTCTGAAGATGCCGTTCCCGGATCCGGGCACCCCCATGCAGCTGGTCCATCATGATGACGTCGCGGCGGCGATCGCCCTGGCGGCGACGACGTCGGCTGCGCCGGGCGCATACAACATCGCCGGCGACGGAGTGGTCACGGTGTCCGACATGGTCGCGGCGCTGGGCGGTCGTCCGATCCGGGTGCCACACGCTGCCGCGATCGCAGCGTCGGCGGTGTTGTCGCAGTTGCCTTTCGTGCCGTCTCCCCTGGAATGGCTACACGTAGGACGCACGTCGGTGGTCATGGACATCGACAAGGCGAAGAACGAGCTGGGCTGGACCCCGAACTACACCTCGGCCGAAACCCTGGCAGCGCTGGCGGCCGCGGGCTAGCGCGGCGGACCGGCCTTAGACGGTCAGATCCCAAGAGGGCGAGTCGGATACGCCTTTCGGAACGAAGTTCCAGTGGCGGCGTAACTCCTCGAGTGGTTCGGATGCTACGGCGAAGAAGTCGAAGGGATGGTAGACGTCGAGCCTGCATTCGCGTCCCGGAGATGAAGGTGAGCGCCGCGCCTGGATCGTCGGTCGTCGTCATGCGGAACGCCCCGACCTCGATCTCACCCATCGGGGTGGTGCCGTAGTCGGCCAGCACGTGAACCCAGTCGTGGTGCGACTCAGCCTTGCTGACTGCGTTGGGGACGCCCGGGTATGAATAGCCGCGTTGGTGGTAGAACTCCCAGACGCGGTGGCCGAGGCTTCCGGCCGGACAGTGTTCCAGGGCGGCCCATCGCGCGCTCTCGACCGGATCGGCGGTGATCGTCTGCGCGTACGCGCGGGCGCCGTTCGCCTCGACGAGCGCGGTGAACGCCGGATCGATCTCCGTGCATGCACCCCAGAAACCATTGCGGTAGAGGTCGAATTGAGCGCGCGCCTGCGCACCGTGGGCGAAGCTCGCGGGCGACCGTCAGATCGATGGCGCTCACCCCGAGGCCGGCTGCCCAACACGACGCCACGATACGTCCCCGACAGGCTGTTCCGAAGAGATCCGGGAGCCACGACTTCCTTGCCCAGGCGGTGCAGGTTCACCCTTGCGGCGCAGAACTCATGGATCCGATGTAGTAGGTTTCGCGCCCCGTCGGGTATCCGCCGCCGTTGGTGGCGATGTGAACATGGTCGAAGTGATTGGCGGTCTCCGAGCCGTAATCCGCTGTCCAGCTTGGCGCGCCGATGCCTGGGTAGAAACCCCGTCGCCAGATCACGTGGAGCACGCCCCATCGCTTGGCATTCGCCAGGGCGTACCCGGCGATCTGGTTACCGAGTTCGATGCCCTCGTCGGTGTGATAATTCGGCACCATGACGTCGATCGCCAAACCGTTGGGATGCCACTGCAGGGCGTCTTGCCGGAATCCTCCGATGGTGGTGATCTCGGGGAACATCACGCTGATGGCGCGCGCCGCCCAGATGGTGTTGACCTGCAACCCATTTTCTGGTGCGACTCCCGCGGGCAGCGATAGGTCGTATACCCGGGGATCGACGGGCACGCTCGCCGCCAACAACTCCGCCTCCGCCGGACTCGCGGAGTCGGGCGGGTTGGCAGACAAGGATTCCGGGCCCTTCGGGGTTGCTGCCGGGATCTCACTGCAGCACGGGGGCTCCGCGCTTTGGGCGTAGACCATGGCGGCAGAGACGACCAGCGAGGCTGCGAACACCAACCAGCGGCCTTGGCCGTTGGCTAACAGTCTTCTGCCCACGAACAGCACCTTAGTGCGGTGACCGGTGCATGTGGGCAATCTTCGGCATCTCCCGTGCGTCGTCTCTGGCGCGGTGATGCCGACCCGGACCGGTCCGCGGGGCGCACAACGGCGCGACGTGCAGCGATGGCCTGCGCCGCGGCGCGCTGCGGTCAGGGGCGGGGGTGCCGATTCCACGCTCGGCCCTGCCTCGGCCCATAAGCTGGGTCCATGTCCGAAATCGACCTGTTGACAGTGACGTTTCCCAGCCGGATCGCGGTGGTCAACAGAGGTGAGGCCGCAGTACGTCTCATCAGGGCCGTACGAGAACTCAATGCGGAGCACGGCTGTGGCATAACGACCATTGCCCTGCATACCGAAGCCGAACGTAGGGCCATGTTCGTGCGCCAAGCCGATGAGGCCGTGACGCTCCATAGCACCTCGACGGGCATCGCGTACCTCGACCACACCGAACTCGAGCGGGCGCTGCTCGAGGCCAGGGCCGACGCGGTCTGGGTGGGCTGGGGATTCGTGGCCGAAGACATCGCCTTCGCAGAACTCTGTGCACGGATGAAGCTCACGTTCATCGGGCCGCCCCCCGACGCCATGCGCACACTCGGCGACAAGGTCGAGGCCAAGTTCCTGGCCGAACGGGTGGGTGTTCCGCTCGCACCATGGAGCCGCGGCCCCGTCGTCACCGCGTGAGGACGCACGCCGTCATGCGGAGGCCATCGGATACCCGCTGATCATCAAGGCCCGTAGTGGTGGCGGTGGCCGTGGAATTCGCAAGGTGTTCGCCCCCGATGAGCTCGACCTCGCCCTCGAGCGCACGCAGGGCGAGGCGGAGCGCTCGTTCGGCGACCCGGTCGTCTTCCTCGAACGACTCGTCACCGATGCCCGCCACGTCGAGGTCCAGATCATTGCTGACCACCATGGCAATGTGTGGGCGCCGGGCGTGCGCGACTGCTCCATCCAACGCAGGAACCAGAAGGTGATCGAGGAATCCAGCTCCCCGGTGCTCACCAAGGATCAGGCCGACCACCTTCGAAGCGTGTCAACCGAACTCGTCCGCGCCGCGGGATATCGCGGCGCAGGCACCGTCGAGTATCTCTACCAACCGGACCAGAAGACCTTCACGTTCCTCGAGGTCAACACGCGGCTGCAGGTCGAGCACCCAATCACCGAGGTCACCACGGGCATCGACCTGGTGAAGCTGCAGATTCTGGTTGCCGGCGGCGCTTCGCTCGTCGGCGAATGCCCACCCGAGTTCGGCCACGCCGTCGAGGCCCGACTCAACGCCGAGGATGCCGACAACGAGTTTGCACCCGCGCCGGGCACCGTGCGGCTGCTGAGGTTCCCGCTCGGCTCCGGACTGCGTGTGGACACCGGCATCGCGCAAGGTGACGTCATCCCGCCCGACTACGACTCGATGGTCGCGAAAGTGATTGCCTGGGGCCGCGACCGAAGCGAAGCGTTTGCGCGGTTGCGCACGGCCCTGCGCGAGACCACCGTCGTCATCGACGGCGGCACGACCAACAAGTCATTCCTGCTCGACCTTCTCGATCGGAACGAAGTCGTCTCCGCCTCGGCCGATACCGGCTGGCTCGATCGCTCCGGTGAGGCAACGGCGACCAGCCCGACGCCGACGGCCGACATCGCACTCGTCGCTGCCGCCGTCGATGCCTACGAAGCCGAAGAGGCCCTCGAACGTGCGGGTTTCCTGGCCTCTGCGCGTGGTGGACGACCACGCGCCAGCCATGCGATCGGCCGGAGCGTAGAACTCAACTATCAGGGCCAAGGCTACGAACTCACGGTCGGACAGATCGGTCCGCGAAGCTATGGCGTCAGTGGTGATGACGTTGAACTCGTCGTAGACGTCGAGCGACTCAGCGAGTACGAGAGTCGACTCACCCTCGGCGGCCACCGCTTCCAGATCGTCACGGTTGCGGGCCCCGCCGGGTTCCTCGTCGAAGTGGACGGCATCAACCATCGCATCAGTCAGGACGAAGCCGGTCTCATCCGCGCCACGGCTCCGGCCGTCGTCGTGGCCCTGCCCATGGCCATCGGCGAAGAGTTCGAGGCTGGGGACACCCTCGTGGTGCTGGAAAGCATGAAGATGGAAACTGCGCTGCGCGCGCCCTCCGCGGGACGCGTTCGCGAGGTGTTCGCCATCGTCAACGGCCAGGTCGATGCGGGTGCGGCACTGTTGCGTGTGGATCCCGTGGGTACCGCTACGACGGCCGAGGCCGCGCCGCGGGTGCAGTTCCGTACCCAGCCGAGTCACGGAGACGCCAACCCACGCGCCGAGGCCCTCACCCGGCTCGGTGAATTGCGTGGTCTCATCACCGGTTACGACGTCAGTGGCGGCCGCGCACGCACCCTGGTCAAGGAGTACGGCGACCATCGTGGCCAGTCCCGTGACGACCAGGAACTCGTCGAGGCCGAACTCGGACTGCTCGACACCTTTGCCGACATCTGCGAGCTTCTCCCGCAATCGTCCAACCCTGGACGAAGAGGGATCCGATGAGCGCGTCCACAGCCCCCGCGAGCACTTCCATTCGTTCCTGCAGTCGCTGGACCTCGAGGTGGGGGGGCTGCCAACGGCATTCGGCGCCAAGATCACTCGAGCGCTTCTCAACTATGGCGTCACGACCCTCGAGCCTGGTCCCGAGCTAGAGGAAGCGGTCTACCGGCTCTTCCTGGCGTTGCAGCGCATGGACAACCAGGTACCCGTCATCACCGCCCTACTCGGGCGCTGGCTCAGCGGCGAAGACGTCGCCCCCGCCTGGACCGGCGCTTTGGGCGAGGTACTGGAGCGGCTCATCGTGGCGACCCAGGTGCGCTACCCGGTCATCGGCGACATCGCCCGCAACCTGCGGTTCCACCTGTTCGACGAGCCGCAGATCCGCACGGCGCGCGAGCACGTCTACGATGGCGTCCGCGAAGGTTTGCAATACCTCGCCGACAATCCCGACGCGCCCGACTACGCCTCACGCATCGAGGCTCTGGTAGCAACTCCAGAACTATTGACGCACCTTTTGGCACAGCGAATTTCGGATCCCGGCCCGCTCCTCGAGGTGGTCACGCGTCAGTATTACGAGATCCGCACGCTCGAAGGCGTCAAGGCCTTCGACGCTGCGGGCGGTCGCTACGTCACAGGCAACTACGAATTGGCAGGAGAGCAACTGCACCTCGTATCCACCGCGACGGAACGCGCGCGGCTGCCGGAAACGCTCGATGCCGTCGACGAGATCGCCGGACCCAATGCCGACAACCTCGTCGTGGACATCTACCTGTCCTGGCCGGACGCGCCGTCGGACGGCGAAGAACTGTCCGCCGCGTTGCGGGACGTCGTTGCCTCGCACCCCGGCGTGACCGACTGGCGGCGGGTGACCGTGATGGTGGTGGGCCGCGACCTGAATCAGTTCACGTTCCGTTCAGAACCGGGCGGCGGCGTGGCGGAGAATCGGACGATCCGCGACATGCACCCGCTCACGGGCCAACGCCTCGAGTTGTGGCGGCTCAAGAACTTCGACGGGACTCGCCTCCCCGCCGCTGCCGGCACATACCTGTTCCACGTGGTAGCCAAGGAGAATCCATCCGATGAGCGCCTGATGGCGCTCGCCGTGGTTCGTGACGTCACCCCTCAGCGCAACGAGGACGGTGAAGTCATCGGCGTTCCGGCGATCGAGCGCACCCTCGCGGCGTGTCTGGACGGCATTCGCCGTGCGCAGTCCCGGCGCGGCAAGAAGCGGCTCGACGCCAACCGCGTCGCGCTCTATGTGTGGCCATTACTCGACATCCCCGCAGACCGTCTCCCCGTGATCGCCCGACGCATCGCACCGCTCACGGTCAATGCCGGAATCGAAGAGGTCACCATCCTGGCGAGAGTCGAGGATGCACAGACATCGCAACACGGCCGGGTGGCAATTCGCTTCTCCTACAACGCGGGTGCCGGCATCGTCGCAAGTGTGACGGCGCCCCCGTCGGAGCCGTTGCGCCCGCTCGACGAGTACACCCAGAAGGTGCAGCGTTCGCAAGCCCGCGGCACGGTCTACCCGTATGAGCTGATTCCCCTTCTCACGGGCAGCGCGGGCAGCTTCGTCGAACATGACTTCGACGAGTCCGGAGCCCTCGTCCCGGTCGACCGTCCGTATGGACGCAACACCGCCGGTCTGATCGTCGGTATGGTGTCGAAACCAACGGCCCGCTACCCCGAGGGAATCACGCGCGTCGCCTTGTTCGGTGACCCGACGAAGGCTCTGGGCACCGTTGCCGAAGCAGAGTGCGCTCGCGTCGTTGCGGCCATCGATCTTGCCGAACGGCTCTCGCTACCGGTCGAGTGGTTCGCCCTGTCCTCGGGCGCGACCATTTCGATGGACAGTGGCACCGAGAACATGGACTGGGTATCCCGTGCCCTTCGCCGCATCATCACGTTTACCCAGAACGGTGGCGAGATCAACGTCGTCGTCGCCGGGATCAACGTCGGCGCGCAGCCCTATTGGAATGCTGAGGCGACGATGCTGATGCACACCAAGGGCATTCTCGTCATGACGCCGGACAGCGCGATGGTCCTCACCGGCAAGCAATCGCTCGACTACTCCGGGGGAGTGTCGGCAGAGGACAACTTCGGCATCGGCGGCTATGACCGGGTAATGGGACCCAACGGTCAAGCCCAGTACTGGGCGCCAAATCTGCAATCCGCTTGCGAGGTGCTCTTCGCGCACTACGAACACGTCTATGTCGCACCGGGAGAACGCTTTCCGCGTCGCGCCGAGACCAACGACCCGGTGGATCGCGATGTTCGCGACTTCCCGCACGTGCATCCCTCCAGCGAGTTCACGACCGTCGGCGACATCTTCTCCGACCGCACTAACAAGGACCGCAAGAAACCGTTCGACATCCGGACCGTCATGCGTGCAGTGGTCGACCAGGACCACCCCGTGCTCGAGCGCTGGGCCGACATGGCGGATGCTGACACGTCCGTGGTGTTCGATGCACACATCGCTGGAATTCCGTTGTCCGTCATCGGTATCGAATCGCGGGTCATACCCCGCAAGGGGTGGGTGCCAGCCGACGGGCCGGACCAATGGACGTCGGGAACCCTCTTTCCACAGTCCTCGAAGAAGACCGCTCGCGCGATCAACGCGGCAAGTGGAAACCGGCCCCTCGTGGTGCTGGCCAATCTGTCGGGCTTCGACGGCTCACCCGAGTCGCTACGCAACATCCAACTCGAGTACGGCGCCGAAATCGGACGGGCCATCGTCAACTTCGACGGTCCGATCGTTTTCAGCGTGGTCTCGCGCTATCACGGTGGAGCCTTCGTGGTCTTCTCCAACGCACTGAACGAGAACATGGAAGTGCTGGCAGTCGAGGGATCCTTCTCGTCGGTCATCGGCGGCGCTCCCGCGGCTGCCGTGGTATTCACACGAAACGTGAATGCGCGTACCGCGGCCGATCCGGCCGTGCGCGAGCTTGAAGCGCAGCTGGCAGCGTCCACTGACGACGCGGCGAATGCCGCGCTGCGGGTGAAACTCGCCGCTACCCGCGCGGCGGTACGTTCGGACAAGCTCGGTGAGGTCGCGGCGGAGTTCGAGGCCGTGCACAACGTGGAGCGGGCCCGCCAGGTGGGTTCGGTCCACGCGATCATTCCGGCGGCGGAACTGCGCCCCGGGATCGTCGCGGCGATAGAGCGTGGGATGGCTCGGACCATGGCTTCGCTAGGGTACTAAGTCCGTTCATTGCAGCCGTTGGCCATGGCCGAGGTGGCCGAGCAGTCGACGTAGGCGCATCGATACCTCGACACCCTGACGAATGCGCAGTTTAACCGCGATTCCCACCCCGTGCGCCATACATTGGCACACGAAGCGGCCACCACGGTGCCGACCCGATCGAAGGTGGCTGGTGTGATCGCGAACGTCATGGGGGCCTCGTTAGCCGAGGTCGCCGAACGACCACCGGGTGCGGGTTCCCCTGCGCCGGGAATTGAGTGACACGGATGAGCCGATGGCTCGTGATCCATCTCCCGTCCTGGGCGCTGCTCGTGGCACTGATAGCGGTCGTCGCAGGCGGAGCGGTCCTGATCCAGCGGTATGTCCGCCGTCGATTCCCCGTGCTGACCCAGGACGGACACAACGACGTCACCAAGTTCACCTACGGGTTCATCGGCTTCGTGTACGCGTTCTTCGTCGGCTTCGTCGTCTCATCGATGTGGGGTCAGATCAACGTCGCGGACGGCAATGCGCGCGCCGAAGGCGCGGCGGCGGTCCAAATGGCATGGGACCTCGACGTGTTCGAGCAGGCCGACCGCGACCGTCTCCGCCAGAGCCTGCTGACCTACGAGCAGGCCGCCATCGCCGAATGGCCCCTGGCCGGAGACATCAGATCGCCGGACGCCGACCGCGCCCTGGCTGATCTGCGCTCCGCCTACCTGCAGGTGCAATCGACGACCGACGCTCAGAAGTCGGTGCTCGCAGCATCGAACTCCAACCTCGACAAGATCAGTCAGGCCCGCACCGTGCGTCTACTCACCGCCCGCGAAGACACCGGACCGCCGTGGCCGATCTGGGCGGTCATCTTCCTGACGAGTTCGATGGTCCTCGGAACCGTCATCATCTACGGCGTCGAACGACCCGTTCTGCACTACCCGATGGTCGCCGTGGTGGGCTTGATCGTCGCAACGAACCTCTTTCTCATCGTCGAATTGTCACATCCCTACATAGGAGCAGTGTCGACGTCGGCGGATCCGCTGCAGGAGGTGGTCTGGGCGCTGACGCAGCGGTCCTGACGAGAAGTCCGAGTGGGTGGTCGTGTCGGAGGAGGCGTTGCATGCGTGAGGGCCAGATATCCAGTGCCGGAACAGGGCACGGTCCCGAACGACTCGTTCTGGGAGCGCTTCTCACGACGTCGGCCTTCTTCTGCGTCGCGCTGGTGGGGGCCCTGGCAAAGGTATCGAGCCAGTACACGTCGACCGGTGTCCTGCTGCTGTTCCAGAACGTGATCTCCCTGCTGTTCATCCTCCCGGTGGCATTGCGTGACGGCTGGTCGACGCTGCGGACCCGCAAGATCGGTCTCCACCTCCTGCGTGCGGTGACCGGCACCGCGTGCTGGTACGCGCTGTTCTTCGCGATCACGCAGATCCCGCTGGCGAACGCGACGGTACTGACGTACAGCGCCCCGCTGTGGATGCCGCTGGTCGCCTGGGTCGCCACACGCCAGCGGGTGTCGAGAGCGACGTGGATCGGCGCCGGGATCGGCTTCGTCGGCGTGATTCTGGTGCTACAGCCCCAAAGCCGCCGATTCAGCGTCGGGGAGATGGCCGCTCTCGGGGCCGCGCTCCTGCTTGCCGTCGCCATGATGTCGGTTCGCTGGCTCGGCGCCACCGAGCCCGTCACCCGGGTGCTGTTCTACTACTTCCTGCTTGCCAGTGTGATGGCGCTCCCCATCGCCGTACTCGACTGGCAGCCTTTTCCCGCGCAGACGTTGGGATGGTTGATCGGCCTGGGTTTTGCGCAGTTGCTTTCACAAGTGTTCGTCGTGCTCGCCTACCGCTACGCGTCCGCCGAGAAGCTCGGTCCGTTCATCTACTCCGTCATCGTCTTCACCGCACTGCTCGACTGGATCGTCTGG
Organism: uncultured Actinomycetota bacterium; assembly: GCA_963798245.1. Lineage (GTDB taxonomy): Bacteria > Actinomycetota > Actinomycetes > Mycobacteriales > Mycobacteriaceae > Mycobacterium. The sequence goes on along the minus strand of CAWCSO010000012.1, from coordinate 495,157 downwards.
AACCATCCGCCGTCGCTGTTCACCTACCTCGGCATGGCGCTGGTCATCGGTGGCGGTCTCGTGGCCATCCGCGCCAGGAGCGCGGCCCCGACCGCGCCCGTCATCACCTAGCTTCTGGAGGAAGGACCGAACGTCGACGTTCCGTCGGGCGACACCTGGAAACCCTGCGCGGACTCGGCCAGCGTCCCGTAGCAGGCAACCCCGTCGGGGATCGCCATGCACGTGGAGCCGATTCCGTTCACCCGATGCCCGACGGGTAGCTGCCGGATCTGACCCGGATAGGCGGGGCTGTCGAACCGGGGATCGTCGGTGCGGCGGATCCCGGTCGCACCCGGGAGCTGGGTGAATACCTCGTTCTGGCCGCCGGTTACCCCGGGCAGGGGGCCGTCGCATCCGATCTCGCCGCCGCTGTACATGACGATCGAGCACGTCAGCCCGCCATCCACGCTGAACACCGGGAACATGTTCTTCGGACCGCTCCCGACCACGTAGGAGGTGTCGCCCAGGACGAAGTCGTTCGGGTCGGGAAAACCCGGCGGGAGGCCCTCGGTTGCGGGACCGATGTCCGTACCGGCGGGGGACACGACCATCCACTGCGTCGGCGGCTGCCCCTTGGTGCACGCGGTGAGCGCATCGGGGCCCGCCGCACACTCGAAGTCGCCGAACACGATCTTGTGCCCCTCTGCCAGCACGGGCGCGGCATCGCCCGAGGTCTTCACGAAGCGAGGGCTGGCCGTCGCGCGAAGGCCCCTCGTGTTCGCGTCGGCCGCGAGGACGACCTGGTCGACGCCGGTCGGCGTCCCCGGTATCCGACCGTCGCAGCCCGCGAAGCCCTGGGCCGGCTGAATCGCGCAGAGCAGTCCGTCGGGCGTCTGGAAGTAGGCCTCGCCGTCGGTGACGAATCCGTCGGCCGGCACTTCGGCGTAGGCACGCAGGTCGGGCACCGTCGGCGCCTCGGCCTGCGCGCGAGCGGTCGTCGACAGCGCCACGCCGCCGATGACGGCAAGGAGAACCAGTGCAGCACGCATCCGGTGCAACGTAGTGCACGCATTGCCGTGGCCAGCGGCCAACCCCCAAGCCGGAACGGCCGCGCCTGGGTACGGGTAGTCCTACTCATCCGCTCCGATGGAGCACCCGGCATGCTGGACACATGCCGCTCACAGGGCCTGAGACCGACGCACGCCAGACGCCCGACCGCACCCCGGCCGGGCGCGACCGTGCCGTCGACGTCGCGCGACTCGCCGCGCTGGTGGTCGTGATGTTCGGACACTGCGCACTGCTGCTCGCCACCATCGACGACGGTGGTCTGCGCATCGGCAACGTCCTGGGGGCGCTGCCGTCGCTCGCCCCGGTCACGTGGGCCGTTCAGGTGATGCCGCTGTTCTTCCTCGCGGGTGGTGCCGCCGGCGCATACGGGTGGCACGTCGGCTCGCCATGGGGCACGTGGTTGTTCACCCGTGCGCAGCGACTGTGCCGCCCGGTCTTCTGGTACCTCGCCGCGTGGACGATCGGGCTGCTCGCGGTGCGCGCCACGCTCGGTGCGGAATCCGCGGCGGGGCTGGGACGTGAGAGCGTCGCACTGCTGTGGTTCCTCGGCGTGTACTTGATCGTGCTCGCCTTCGTACCAGCGCTGACGCGGATACGCACGGGCCGTGCCATTGCGGTGCTGGTCGCCTGCCTCCTCGCGGCCGCGGCCGCAGTCGACGGGATTCGGATCGCCGTCGGCACGCCCGAGTCGGGTGTCGTCAACTTCCTGATCGTCTGGCTGATCCCGGTCGTGATCGGCGTGGCATACGCGCGGCGACTGATCGGTCCCCGCGCGGCTCTCGCCACGGCGGCAATCGCGTTCGCCGCGCAGGTCCTGCTGGCCGCGACCGGGGTATACGAAGTGGCCCTGGTGGTCACCGGCACCGAGCGGATGTCGAACGTGTCGCCTCCGACGCTGTTGCTCGGGCTGCAGTGCACCTGGATGTCCTGCGCCTTCGTGGCTGCCGCCGGCGCCATCGGCCGGTGGGCCCACCGGCCACGCGTCTGGCGCGTCGTCGCAATCGGCAACGGTGGAGCGATGACGCTCTACCTGTGGCACGTGCCCGCCATCGCGGTCGCCACGTTCTTCCTGCACTCAGTCGGTCTCGATGCCTACGACGTCAACGCCCCGGGCTTCTGGGGCCTGCTCGCCCTGCGGGCCGTGGTGTTCTCCGTCGTGATGGCGGTGGCGTTCGTCGTGCTCTCGCCGCTCGAGCATCGCCCGTTGCCGTGGTGGGACGCGCCGGCTCGGGTCAGTGGGGTCCGGTCCACCGTGGCAGGTGCGTTGATCTGCACTGCCGGTGTCGCGGTGCTGCTGATGGCCAAGAACGGACTCAGCGGTGCCGCGGGGTGGACGGCACTCGGATGCTTCATTGCCGCGGCGGCCGCCGCCCGGGTGAGCGCGGGTTCGTCCGATACGCCAACCACGCCGACCGGACCCGTCAGTGGCATTGGATAGGGTCTCGGCGTGACCCAGAGCCCAACCGTCAAGTCCGTAACCGCCCGCCTCGCTGAGGAACTCGCCGTGCGCGAGGCGCAGGTGTCCGCCGCGGTCCGGCTACTCGACGAGGGTTCCACCGTGCCGTTCATCGCTCGCTACCGCAAAGAGGTCACCGGCAGCCTCGACGACGGCCAACTGCGCACCCTGGAGGAGCGGCTCGGGTATCTCCGAGAACTCGATGCCCGCCGGACGGCGGTACTGGCCTCCATCGAGGAGCAGGGCAAGCTCACCGACGAACTGAGGTCGGCGCTGATGAACGCCGACACCAAGTCGCGGGTCGAGGACATCTACCTGCCCTACAAGCCCAAGCGTCGCACCAAGGCGCAGATCGCGCGTGAAGCCGGACTCGAGCCGCTCGCCGACCGGTTGCTCGACGATCCGACCCTCACCCCGGATCAGGTGGCCGCCGACTACCTCGGTGAGCACGTCGCCGACGCCGCCGCGGCGCTCGAGGGAGCCCGACACATCATCATCGAGCGGGCAGGTGAGGACGCCGAACTGGTCGGCGCCGTCCGGCGCACCTTCTGGTCCGGCGGGTCGCTGCGGACGTCACCCTCGTCGGAGGACGTCGCCAAGAGTCGTGCAGCACAGAAGTTCCGCGACTACTTCGACTTCTCCGAATCGTTGGAGACCATGCCATCGCACCGTGTGCTCGCGGTCATGCGCGGCGAGAAGGAGCAGATCCTCTCGGTGAATCTCGACGGGGGCGGCGACGAGGTGTACGAGGCCATGGTGGCACGGACACTCGGAGTGGATCTGCGGTCCGAGGCCCCGGCGACACCGTGGCTGGCAACCACCGTCAGATTGGCGTGGCGTGCCAAGCTCGTGATCTCCGCGTCGGTCGACGCCCGCATCCGGCTGCGGCAACGCGCCGAGGAGGATGCGGTCGCGGTGTTCGCCCGCAACCTCAAGGATCTGCTGCTCGCTGCGCCGGCCGGTACTCGCACGACGCTCGGTCTGGACCCCGGCTACCGCACAGGGGTCAAGGTGGCCGTCGTCGACGGAACCGGCAAGGTGGTCGACACCTGTGCGATCTACCCGCACCAGCCGCAGAAGCAGTGGGACGTGGCGAAGGCCACGCTGGCGGCGCTCGTCGCGCGGCACGACGTCGCGTTGATCGCCGTCGGAAACGGCACCGCGTCGCGGGAGACCGACGCGCTGGCCGCCGAACTGATCGCAGACATCCGGGCGGCCGGTGCCACCGCGCCCGTCAAGGCCATGGTGAGTGAGGCCGGTGCATCCGTGTACTCGGCGTCCGCGTATGCGGCACATGAACTTCCGACCCTGGACGTGACGCTGCGCGGGGCCGTGTCGATCGCTCGACGGCTGCAGGACCCACTCGCCGAACTGGTCAAGATCGAACCCAAGTCGATCGGCGTCGGTCAGTACCAGCACGACGTCGCCCCGGGCACACTGGCCCGCAGCCTCGATGCGGTTGTCGAAGACGCCGTCAACGCGGTGGGTGTCGACCTCAATACCGCATCCGTGCCTCTGCTTTCCCGCGTGTCGGGAGTCACGGACTCCCTGGCCGAGGCCATCGTGGCGCACCGGGAGAAGACGGGGCCGTTCCGCAACCGCAGCAGTCTGCTGGACGTTCCGCGTCTTGGCCCCAAGGCATTCGAACAGTGCGCGGGCTTCCTGCGCATCAACGGCGGTGAGGATCCGCTCGACGGATCGGGTGTCCATCCAGAGTCGTACCCGGTGGTGCGGAGAATTCTGGACCGGTCGGGCGTCACCCTGGCCGAACTCATCGGCAATGCGCGGTCGTTGCGCTCCATCAGGCCGGCCGACTTCGCCGACGACCGATTCGGGGTCCCCACGATCACCGACATCCTCTCCGAACTGGAGAAGCCGGGACGCGATCCGCGACCGGCCTTCTCGACGGCCACGTTCGCCACGGGCGTCGAGAAGGTGAACGACCTGAAGCCGGGCATGGTGCTCGAGGGCGTGGTGACCAACGTCGCGGCCTTCGGCGCGTTCGTCGACGTCGGTGTGCACCAGGACGGCCTGGTGCACGTCTCTGCGATGGCGGACCGCTTCGTGTCCGACCCCCACGAGGTGGTGCGGTCCGGACAGGTGGTGAAGGTCAAGGTGGTCGACGTCGACGTGGATCGGCAGCGAATCGGGTTGACGCTACGGTTGGGCGATACACCTCAGCGCGGATCCGGCGGCGCGGACCGTCCCGCCGACCCCCGCCGTGGCGAGGTCGACAGAGGTCGGGCGGAGCGGCCAAAAACCAACCGTGCCAAGAACTCCGGCGGTCGGGAATCGAGCCCGGCCGCCGGGTCGATGGCGCAGGCGCTGCGCGACGCAGGCTTCGGTAGGCGAGGCGGCCGGTAGGGGACGGGCGTCCGGCGGCCTCGCCGGCGGCGCCGTGGGTTCGACTCGCGATCCTCACGGGTGCCTACTGGCCGCTGCTGTTCGTGCTGACCGGATTGGCCACGCTCGGTGCGGCGCTGGTGGCATGGACGATGATCGAACGCAGCGGCTAGGCCCGAACCCCTAGCGCCTCGACACGGATCGCAGCGGCACCGGCCGGGCGCGCACCACTTGCGGCCACCAGAACCAACGGCCGAGCAGCGCCGCGATGGAGGGCGTCATGAACGCACGAATCACCAAGGTGTCGAACAGGAGTCCCAGCCCGATCGTCGAACCGACCTGGGCCACCACGGTCATCTGACTGACGGCCATCGACATCATCGTGAACGCGAAGACCAATCCCGCAGCGGTCACCACCGATCCGCTACCGCCCATCGCCCGGATGATCCCAGTGTTGATGCCTGCGGGGATTTCCTCCTTGAGGCGCGCGACCAGCAGCAGGTTGTAGTCCGCACCGACCGCCAACAGGATGATGACGGCCATCGCCATCACCATGAAGTGCAGCGGGATGCCCAGCAGGTGCTGCCAGACAAGTACCGAGATGCCGAACGACGCGCCGAGTGACAACACGACCGTGCCGACGATGACCGCGGCCGCGACCAGACTGCGGGTGATGAGCAGCATGATGATGAAGATCAGCGACAGCGCGGCGACACCGGCGATGAGCAGGTCGTAGGAGTTGCCCTCCTCCATGTCCTTGAACACCGAGGCGGTGCCTCCGAGGTAGATTCTCGAACCCTCGAGCGGCGTGCCCTTCACCGCTTCCTTCGCCGCCGTCTTGATGGCGTCGATGCGGTCGATGCCGTCCGCGGACAGCGGATCGCCCTCGTGCGAGATGATGAACCGGACGGCATGCCCGTTGGGCGAGATGAAGCTCTCCATGCCGCGTATGAAGTCCTCGTTGTCGAAGATCTCCGGTGGTAGGTAGAAGGAGTCGTCGTTCCACGAGTCGTTGAACGCATCGCCCATGGCCGACTGGTTCTCCGACGCTGCCGCTTGCTGATCCTGCATGCCGCCCTGACTGGCTTGCATGGTCAGCATCATGGTCCGCATCCGCTTCATCGTCTCGATCTGGGGCGGCATCAAGGCCTGCAGCTGAGGCAGCAGCGCGTCGAGTCGTTCCAGGTCCGGAAGCAGTTGCTGGAAGTCGTCCGTCGTGGTGTTGACGCCGTCGATGGTGTCGAACACCGAGCGGAGTGCCCAGCAGACCGGGATGTCGTAGCAGTGCGGTTCCCAGTAGAAGTAATTGCGGATCGGTCGGAAGAAGTCGTCGAAGTTCGCGATGTAGTCGCGCAATTCGGCGATGTCGATCGCCGTTTGCTTGGTCTTGACCACCATCTCGTGGGTGGTCGCCGACATCTGCTCCATCAAGGAGGTCATCTTCGTCATGATGTCGATCGTCTTCTGCATCTCGTCGGCCTGCACCAGCATGTCGGCCATGCGGTCCTGGCTGTACTTGCGGTTCAGCTCCTGGCCCACGCCGCCCAGGCTCATCTGGGCGGCGATCGTGCTGAACTTGATGGGTTTGCCGGTCGGGCGTGTGATCGCCTGCACGCTACCGATACCAGCGACCCGGAAGACGGCCTTGGCGATCTTGTCGATCACCAGGAAGTCCGCCGAGTTGCGTAGATCGTGGTCGCTCTCGACGAGCAGCAGCTCGGGATTCAGCCGGGCGGGGTCGAAGTGACGTTCGGCCGCCGCGAACCCCATGTTCGCGGGTAGGTCGGCGGGCAAGTAGTTGCGGTCGTTGTAGTTCGGCTGGTAGCCGGGCAGCGTGAGCAACCCGATCAGGGAGAAGGCGACCGTCGCGATGAGCACGGGACCGGGCCAGCGCACGATGACGGCCCCGATCTTGCGCCAACCCCGAATGCGCATGGCGCGCTTGGGCTCCAGCCACCCAAAGCGGCTCGAGACCGTGATCAACGCCGGCCCCAGGGTTAGCGCCACGACCACGGCGATCGTCATGCCGACGGCCAGCGGGATGCCCAGCGACTGAAAGTAGGGCAGCCGGGTGAACGACAGGCAGAACGTGGCGCCGGCGATCGTCATGCCCGAGCCCAGCACCACGTGGGCGGTGCCGTGAAACATCGTGTAGTAAGCCGACTCCCGGTCCTGACCCAGCGTGCGGGCTTCCTGGTAGCGCCCGATGAGGAAGATGGCATAGTCGGTCGACGCGGCGATCGCGAGCGTGACCAGAAGCTGGGTGGCGAACGTCGAAAGGCCGATCAGGTCGTGGTAACCGAGGAACGCCACCACGCCGCGGGTTGCCGCGAGCACGAGGACCACCATCACCAGCACGAGGAGCACGGTCCGGATCGACCGGTAGACCAACAGCAGCATCGTGATGATGACCCCGAACGTGGCTAACTCGATGAGACGCACGCTCTTGTCGCCGGCGATCTGCTGGTCGGCCGCCAACGCCGAGCCGCCCGTCACGAAGACCTTCACACCCGGTGGGGGAGTCAGCCCGGCGACGATCTGCTGGACCGCCTTCACCGACTCGTTGGCCAGAGCCTCGCCCTGATTGCCCGCGAGGTACACCTGCACATAGGTGGACATCTGGTCGTCGCTCTGGGCGCCGGCCTCTGTCAGCGGGTCACCCCAGAAGTCCTGGATGTGCTCGACGTGCCGGCGATCGGCCCTGAGTGCGGCGAGCATGTCGTCGTAGAACCGATGCGCGTCTGCGCCAAGGGGTTGGTCACCCTCCAGCACGATCATGGCCGAACTGTCGGACGTGAACTCCTCGAAGACCTTGCCGACGCGCTTCATGGCGATCACCGAGGGCGCCTCGTCGGGGCTCATCGACACCGACCGCATCTCGCCAACGACCTCGAGCTGCGGCACGCTGACGTTCAGGATCGTGATGAGCGCGATCCAGCCGATGATGACCGGTACCGCGAGCCGACGGATCCACCTGGACAGGCCGCCACTGCGCTGTTGCTGCTCAGCGGGCGGTACGGCGTCGATGGTCGGACCGCTCACCACGTCGTCACCCGCTCCTCAATCGCATCCCGTCCGGCTCAGTCTTACCAGTCAAGAACCCCTCGCAGGGCACGGCCGCACCAACTTGCACCCAAGATGACCACGCCGCCCTTCCGCTCGAATCCGTCACTCGGTTGGTCACCTCGTCTTAGGCTTCCCGCCATGCCCATCGACCGTGCGGCCGTCGTCGCGGGTGGTATCCGACTCGCTTCCGGCGTGTCCTTCCTGGTAGACCCCCTCAAGGCAAACAGATTGTGGGGAGAACCCGACGATCCCGGGCCGTCGGCGCGGCTGCTGTTGCGGTCGATGGGGTACCGCGATGCCCTGATCGGCGGGCTCCTGCTCGCCGCCGGTGTGCGGGGGCGCGACACCCGTGGCTGGTTCTTGGCGTCGGGGGGTGCTGACGCCGCCGACCTTCTGGGTGGGATCAGCGTGCACCACGACCTCACACGCGGGCAGCAGATCATCGGACTGGGTGGAGCCGTCGTCGGCATCGGCGTCGGACTCTGGGGCGCGGCGCTTCGGCCGCGCAAGCGCGATGGGGAGTAGATCGCCGTACCCGGCGGGCTAGGGTTGGGAAATGCGTAACGCGGTCGTGGTGCTGGGCGTCGTCGTTGCACTCTTCGGCCTGCTGTTCACGCTGCAGGGTTTCGGCGCGGTGTCCGGCAGCCCGATGAGCAACACGACGACGTGGTCGGTGCTTGGTCCGCTCATCGCGATCGTCGGCCTCGTGGCCGCGTTCTACGCATGGCGGGGTCGCAGACCCTAACTGCGTGGACGGTCTGCCCCTCTAGGCCCGATGGATCACGAGAGAAGGCCCTGTTCGATGAGCCAGTCCCGGGCGACCAGGGCGGGATCGTCGCCGTCGTTGTCGACCTTGGCGTTGAGTTCTAGCATCACCTCGTTGGTGATCAGCGGGTTGAGCTGCCCGAAGATCTCCACCAGCTCCGGGTGGGCGTCGAGCAGATCGTTGTTGATCACCTCGGTGAGGTTGTACAGCGGGAAGAACGCGCGATCGTCCTCGAGCACCCGGAGGTTCAATGCGGGTATTCGGCCGTCGGTGGTGAACACCTCGCCGAAGTTGCAGTCGCCGTTTGCCGTTGCTGTGTAGATGACGCCCGTGTCGAGAGTGATGACTTGGCCCAGTGCCTCCCGGTTCAGGCCATAGGTCGCCAGCATCGGCACGAAACCGTCGTTGCGGCTGGCGAATTCGCTCTCGACACAGAACGTCAACTCCTCCTTGGGAAGTTTGGCGAGATCGGACAGCTTCGTCACCCCGAGCCGCTCGGCCGCCGACTCGCGGATGGCGAACGCGTAGGTGTTGTTCATCGGAGCCGGCGGCAGCCAGGTCAGGTTGTTGACCTGGTCGGCTTCGTCGACCGCGAGCCACTGCGCTCGTTCGCCCTTGATCGGCTCCTCGTTGCCCAGGTAGTTGATCCACCCGGTGCCGGTGTACTCGGGGGCGATGTCCGCGTCCCCGTTCAGCAGCGCCTGGCGCACCCCGAAGCTGCCCGGCGTGTTGGTCAGGTTGGTGACGTCGGCGCCGGCGGCCGCCAGGATGATCGAAAGCATGTTGCCGAGGATCAACTGCTCGGTGAAGTCCTTCGCAGCGACCGTGATCGGCACGCCCTCCAGCGAGTCGTAGTGCGCGATGGTTCCGGGACTTGCCTCCAGCACGGCGCCACTGGCTGATCGCAGTCCGCAGCCGGCCAACCCGGCGACGACGATGAGCGCCGCGGCGAGTGCCGTCAACCGTCGGGTCATGCTCTACAGCCCCCTGGGTGAGGCGACGATCTCGACGACGCGCGCCAGCCAGTCGATGAACAACGCGAGTGCCGCCACCAGGATCGCACCGACGATCAGCGTCGTGGTCTGCTGCAGTTTGATACCGGTCGTGATCAGTTCGCCGAGTCCGCCCCCACCGGTGAACGATGCCAGCGCAGCGGTGCCGACGATCAACACCAGTGCGGTGCGCACCCCGGCGATGATCACGGGCAGCGCCAGCGGCAACTCGACCCGCAGAAGCGTCGACATCGACGACATGCCCATACCCCGTGCCGCCTCGACCAGGCGCGGGTCGACGCCGTCCAGACCGACCACCGTGTTGGCGATGATCGGCAGCGCGCCGTAGATGGTGAGCGCGACGATGGCGCCCAGGCTGCCGATGCCGAACAGCACCGCGCCCAACGCGATCAGCCCGATCGCCGGGGCGGCCTGCCCGAACCCGGCGACCGTGATGATCGGCTTCGCGAAACGCCGCATCGGCCCGCGGGTGAGCAGAATTCCGACCGGAATGGCGATCAGGCACGTCAGAATGGTCGCAGCGAGGCTGACCTCCAGGTGCTGACGCAACAGCACGAGGAGCTGGGACACCGACAGCGATCGTTTCTCGGACTCCGAGATGTCGGCGAGGTTGACATAGACCAGCGAACCAGCGACCGCCAGCAGGCAGACGAGCGGCTGAACGATCCAGCGGGCGCGTCCCGGCCTGTCGTTGGACTCGAACGCCGTCTCGAGTTCGACCTCGATCTCCGGTGTGGTCGACGTCACGACGCGGGCTCCGCCGGTGTTGGTGCACTGCGGAATTCGGACATCGCATCCATGATGGTCTCGACCCGGACGACTCCCTGATAGGAGTTGCGCCGGCCTTCGACGACGACCACACCGTGTGAAGAGGTCAACATCATGTCGAGCGCGTCGTTGAGTGTCGAAGCAAGACTGACGGTTTCGAGATCCTCGTCACGCGCGACCCCGGACAGTGCCGTGGAATCCGCCAACTCCTCCAACGACATCCAGCGTTGCGCACGGTCCTGTGCATCCAGCACGATCACGTGCTCGCGATTGATGGCCCGGGCGTCGCGGATGGCCTCGGTGGGATCGCCGCCCACCCGGGCTACGGCCGCTTCATGCAACTCGACGTCGCGCACCCGGGTCAGTGTCAGCTGCTTGAGCGCCGCGCCGTGTCCGACGAAGCCACGGACGAAGTCGTCGGCCGGATTCGCCAGGATCTCCTCGGGAGTGTCGTACTGCACGATCCTCGACCCCTGCTGAAGGATGGCTATCCTGTCGCCGAGCTTGACGGCCTCGTCGAAGTCGTGGGTGACGAACACGATGGTCTTGTGCAACTCGGCCTGCAGCCGCATCAACTCGTCCTGCAGGCGCTGCCGCGTGATGGGGTCTACCGCGCCGAAGGGTTCGTCCATCAGCAGCACCGGCGGGTCGGCCGCCAGCGCCCGGGCCACCCCGACCCGCTGCTGCTGACCGCCGGACAACTCGCGGGGGTACCGGTCGCGGTACTGTGCGGGATCGAGGTTGACCAGTTCCAGGAGTTCGTCGATCCGGCTCGACGTCCGCTTCTTGTCCCACTTGAGCAGTCGCGGCACGATGGCGATGTTGTCGCCGACGGTGAGGTGCGGAAACAGTCCCGCACCCTGGATGACGTACCCGATGTGGCGTCGCAACTGATCGGCGTTGCGGTGGGTGACGTCGTCGTCGCCAATGAAGATGCGCCCGCTGGTCGGCTCGATCAGCCGGTTGATCATCTTCATGGTGGTCGTCTTGCCGCAGCCCGACGGCCCGACGAGCATGACGATCTCGCCCGCGGCGATCTCGAGTGTGACGTTGTCCACCGCAGGTGCGGAGTTGGCACCGTACCGCTTCGTGACGCCGTCGAGCAGGATGCGGGCGCTGCGCTTGCCGCTCTGCTCGGCGTCCGGCTCGACGATCGTGGAGTCAGACACGTATTCCCCTCGGGGTGGTGAGTCGGGTGATCAGGTTGAGCGCGGTGTCGAGAATGACGGCCAGGATCAGAATCCCGACGGTGCCTGCGACGATCGAATTGGTGGCGTTGGCGCCGCCGGTGCGGGAGATGCCGGAGAAGATGTAGCCGCCGAGTCCGGGGCCCAGCGCGAACGCTGCGATCGCCGCGATGCCCATCAGCATCTGCGCCGACACCCGGACGCCGGTCATGATCACCGGCCATGCCAACGGAAGTTCCAACCGGACCAGTGTCGCGAAACGACTCATTCCCATGCCCCTGGCGGACTCGACCAAGGTGTGGTCGACGCCCGTCAGGCCGACGACCACGTTGCGCAGGATCGGCAGGAAGCCGAAGAACACCAGCATGATGACCGACGGCAGCACACCGATGCCCACGATGCCCACCAGCACACCAAGCAGCGCATAGGAGGGGATCGTCAAGCCGACCGACGTCAGCGCGTTGCCGAACGCGGTACCCCATCGCGAACGGTAGATCAGCACGCCCGTGACCAGCGCCGCGATGGTCGCCAGGATGAGGGTTTGGACGACGAGACTCATGTGCTGGTAGGCCAGGAATGACAGCACCGACCAACGGTCCCTGACGAAGTCGAAGAACCCCATGAAGTCGGGCGCCTCCTACGGCCGATGACGTGGTACTGACACCCAGGCTTGCACTGAATCACGCGGAGCAGGTGCCAAACGGCCGACATTGGCGCCATCGTGCGGGCTCGATGCCACAGCGCACGATGCGCAGATCGCCCCGCTACATCGCCTGGTTCGGTGCGTCGGCGACGCCTGGGAGGACGTTGGCCACCGGAATCAGTTGAGGTGCGGGCGCCGGCACCCCGTCGGGAGGGGCTGGTGGCAGCATGCCGACCGGCGCGGGTGGCGGTGGGGGTGCGGGCGGCACGAAGCCCGCGTCGACGGGGCCGGGCCCCGGTGGCGGAGGTGGCGGAGGTGCGAAGGGGTCGATCGGCGGAGGTGGAGGCGGCGCCGGCGTCTGCACGGGGAGGTACATGTGATGGGTGAACTGAGGCTGGAAGGCGCCGCCGCCACCGATCCTCACCCCACCGCCGCTCTCGCCGCTCGACACGGGCGTGCCGTTCGGCAGCGTCACTGCGGTGTGCCCGGAGTTCCAGCCGATCACCAGGGCGCCGGGGGCGGTGCCCTGTTTGAAGCCGCGCGCCAAAAGGGCGGACTCCTGGTTGCCGGTGTTGAAACGATCGCCGTAGACAGGCCGCCCGGTGGCCGCGTTGGCCACCCAGGAGGCGAGGCCGGAGCAGTCCGTGCCCGAAGGCGAGTCACCGCCCAGGACGTACGGCGTGCCCGACACTTGATTCACGAGTGTCATCAGCGTTGCGGTCGCGATTCCAATCATGTGGCCGGACACTAGCAATGGGTTTTGCCATCAACCAAGATTTGTGGTGGCCATCACGTTCGGCTCGATCATGGCTCCGGGTAACAGATCACCTTGAGCGCCTTGCCATTTCACGTAACGTTTCGGTTTCGTTCTGGTACGTGACTGGGGGAGTGGGGCTCTCACTCACGCAACACGCTCGAGTGGTGAAAAGAGCTGTTCAAAGCTAGTTTTGGGCACCAACTCGTTGGCCGACACCCAGGTGTACCGAGTGGGATGCATGGCAGCCATGACTCGTTACACGATTCCTTGATCTCCAGTGTCATTCGTCGCGGCAGATCGGTCCAGTACCGCCGCCAAGACGATTTCTGACGGTCAGTCTCGCCGCGTCAGGCCACACCGCGTGCATACGAACACGACTGCAGCAGTTGACCAGTGATCCGACAGGGAGCACACGGCTTCCTTTCAGTTGCGAAGGTCCGCAGTCGCTCGCGAGCGCCAGTTGCTCCCGAAGTGGGCCGCGGCGGTTGGGGCCGAGAAGAATACCTGTGGCTCAGCGGAATACACCTTTCCCACCGTCGACGTGGATCGTCGTTCCCGCCGCTCCTGCCCAAGGGAACGGAACGGCTCTAAGCGGCCTCCGACATTCCCAGCACCGCCTCCATGCTCGTTGCGGTTGACGATCGAGCCGTGGCCCACCATGTCGACCGGCCACCTGGGGCAGGCGCTACATTCGGCTGGTGACACACGGTGACCAGTGGTGGTCGCGCGGCGAAGACCACACCCTCTTCGGGGACGTGCCGGCAGCCCCCGAACTCGTCAGGGCCTTCTACACCGACCTGCACAACATCCAATGCGTCCACCCGCTGGTTGTCTCCGTTCACAGCACGGGGCGGACGAATGGCCCGGACGGCTACGTCGAGGAATACCGGGTGCGGGACCGGATCGCCTTGGGGCCGCTGACGCTCGCGATCGGCTACACCGCGCGTCTCGCCGTCCCCATCCGTGGTGACGTCGTGACCGAGGCGCGCCAGTTCCCCGGTGTGCGCCTGGACGGGGTGGTCTCGTTCGACCCCGTCGGGAGCGGCACGCGCATCACCGAGCGCCTGCGCATCGCCGCGCCCCGTCCGCTGGCCGCGGTGACGGTCCGGCAGGCCGTCGCGGCCCACGCCGAGATGCTCGCCGGGATCCGGCGCTGCTTCCAGAAAGGGCCGCCGACGGCGAACTGAAGATTTACAGATGACCCCGAGAGTGCGGGCTCTCGTCTTGTCGAAGACCAGCCTGCACTCGCTGGCGCGTCGCTGTCCGCCAGCAAACAACGCGCAGCGCGGTCGATGACGATTTTCAGCACGCGAGTTGCCAACGTTGGATCGGACCGAAGCGCCGGCCGCAGCCGCTTGGGCAAGGGCAGTACCCCTTGCCGTATAGGGACGGGGAACGCCGCAACGCAGCATTTGGAGCCGGTTAGGCACAAACGGACAGATCCCTCGGCCGCGCGCTCCCTAAACTGATGCAGAACCGCGGCAGACACGCCAACCGCCGCACACACGCCAGGAGAGTTCGATGAACATGACGGAGAACTGGACTGCAGCAAACATTCCCACGGATCTGACGGGCAAAATCTATGTCATTACCGGCACGAGTTCCGGCATCGGAACCGTGATCGCGCACGAGCTCGCCAAGCGTGGAGCCAAGGTGGTGGCAGGCAATCGAAGCACGGAGAAAGCCCAGAAAGCGATGGCGGCCGCCCGATCAGGTTCCGATTCTTTGCGCGGGTTCTCTTCGCTTCCGCTGGACCTTGGCTCTCTCGCTTCCGTGCGAGCGTTCGCCGAGCAGGTCGAGGCAGATGCCAACATCCCTCACATAGACGGGCTGCTTCTGAACGCGGGCATCATGGCTCTGCCCGAACGAAAGGAGTCCGAGGATGGCTTCGAATTGCAAATGGCGACCAATGTCCTGGGGCACCATTTGCTGACCTCCCTCCTGCTAGATCGAATCGAGGCTTCCCCTGCCGGGGTGATCGTCTCCACCAGCTCCTCGGCCAGCAGCCAAGTGAGGAGCCGGGCCCCCTGGGAGGACCTCAACGCAGAGAAGAAGTACGAGCCCTGGGAGGTGTATGGCGTGTCGAAGATCGCGGCATTTCAGTTCAGGGATGGACTGCGCGACCGCCTGAAGAAAACGGCGCCCGCCTCGAACGTCAAGGTGCTCACCACCCATCCAGGTCTGACCGCCACCCCCTTGTTCGACGTCTCGCGCGGGCTCTTCGCCAACGTGTTCAGGAGTATCAAGGGCGTCTTCATGATGAATCCCGCGCAAGGCGCCATGTCGAACCTGAGGGCAGTCCTTGACGATGGCATTCCCGACGGGAGCTTTCTCGGGCCAGGGGGGATCACCGGTCTTCGCGGCGATCCCAAGATCATCAAGGAATACAATCCGAAATTCAGCCTGGACCCGACCCTCCGCCAGAAGATGTGGGCCTACTGTGATGCATCGACCGGAGCTGTCTGGAATTGATGGGCCCCAATCGGGGACGGCGCGGGTCTCCTCGTCATCGGGCGCGCCGACGAGCGCGCGGCCCCCGTCCATGCTGAGCGCGACCGAGTAGCCGACCTGGTCGCCCATTCGAGCCGCTGCGCGGCATCTCTGCCGACCCCGGCATGTACCTCCAACCGCAACCCGCAGGAGCCTTCCATGACCACCCACGACTATTCCGCAACCCACACCGCGGTGCTGCTCATCGATCCGTACAACGACTTCCTGGGCGAGGGCGGAAAGCTCGCCGTTGCAGCCAAAGCGGTAGCGGACGCCGTGCACACGCTCGAGCACATGCGCGCCGTCGTCGCGGCAGCGCGCGCCGCTGGCATCCGCATCTTCTATGCACCGCACCACCGGGCGCTGCCCGACGACTTCGAAGGCTGGAAACATCCCACGCCCTACCAACTGGGCGCCGCCAAGATGCAGGTGTTCGCCGCGGGCAGCTGGGGCGGTGAGTGGCACCCGGAGTTCGTTCCGCAACCAGGCGACGTGGTTGCGAAGGAACATTGGTCGAGCAGCAGCTTCGCCAACACCGATCTCGATATCCAGCTCAAGCAGCACGGCATCGAGCGCGTGGTGCTGATCGGCTTACTCGCCAACACCTGCCTTGAGTCGACCGGCAAGTTTGCCGCCGAGCTGGGCTACCACGTGACGCTGGTGCGCGACGCCACGGCCGCCCTCTCCCCGCTGGCGATGACGTGTGCGCACGAGATCAACGGCCCGACCTACGCGCACGCGATCGTCGGCACGGCCGAACTGTTGACGGAGTTCGAGCCAGCGGTGGTCTGAGGTCATGGCGGTGACGGTCCGCAGGCAGTCGCGGCCCACGCCGAGATGCTCGCCGTGATCCGGCGCTGCTTCGAGCAAGGGTAACCAACCGCGAACTGAACCTTTACAGATGATCCTGAAAGTGTCACGCTCTTCTGGTGTCGAAGACCAGCCGGACGAGAACACTTCAGGGAGCGATGTCGTGAGCACGGGAACTTTCGGGCCGGAGGGCGGCCAGGTGCGACGTCGCGGGCGCTCGGCCCGATCCGCCGCGCCGGGCGGCGCAGGGTTCGGCAAGTACCGCCTGGAGGTGGTCGGGCACGACACCGTCGACGTGGTCCGCTCCGTCGGCGGCTGGCTCTTCGACCGAGCGATGGCCGGTTGGCAGGTCACCGTCGTGCTGAACCACGGTTGCGACACCCTGCCCCTGCGAATACTGGGCGTAGGCACGCGGGCGGCCGAGGATGACGACGAAGCCGGAGACGCGTCGCCGCCCGTGCGTTCCCTGGCGATGGCGTTGTCCGCCACGGCAATCGCCGGTGACGCCGACGTCCGCAACGATTTGGTCCGCGCCGTGAAGCGCGGACGCACCGAACTCACCGTGTGGGGCGGCGGTTCGGCGGACGTGGTGGCGGGGCTCGAACCCGTCGAGCACGTCCTCAGCTCCGCGGCGCGCGCGTTCAAGGCCCGGGCGCTGGCCGCCGCAGGGTCGGTCGAGCACGTAGGCGAATCCGAGATCGTTCCTCGCGCGCCGTGCTCCGGCCGGCTACTCGGACCTGACGCCCTCGGTCACCAGCTCCTTGGCCCAGCGGTAATCGGCCTTCCCGGCGGGGGACCGCACGATCTTGTCGGTGCGCACGAACGCCTTCGGGATCTTGTAGCGGGCGATGGACTTCTGACATGCCTGCGCCAGCTCGTCGTCACTGGCCGAGCTGCCCTCGGACAATTGAACGACGGCCACGACCTCGCTGCCCCAGCGTTCCGACGGCCGCCCCACCACCACCACGTCGTATACCGCCGGATGGGCGGCGATCGCGCGTTCGACCTCCTCGACGAAGATCTTCTCGCCACCGGAGTTGACCGTCACCGAGTCGCGCCCCAGTAGCTCGATCCGGCCGTCGTCCAGGACGTTGGCCCGGTCGCCGGGCACCGACCACCGGACGCCGTCGATGGTGGGGAACGTCCGCGCCGTCTTCTCGGCGTCGCCGAGGTATCCGAGCGGGATCAGGTCTCGGCGCGCCAGCCAGCCCCTGCCCTCGCCGGGGCCCAGCACCCTACCGAGGTCCGCTGCGACGACCGCGGTGTCGTACTGGGGCGTGAACACCGCCGGCTTCGTCTCGGCGCCGACAGTGTTGACCGTGCTCATCTGCGCACCGGACTCCGAGGCGCCCACGGCGTCCATCACCATCACGTTGGGCAGCGCCGCGAGGATGCGCGCCCTTACCGTCGGGGACATCGGAGCACCCCCGTTGGACACGGTGATCAGGCCGGACAAGTCGTAGTCGCCGGCTTCGATCTCGTCGATGAGCGGTCGGGCGATCGCGTCACCCACGACGGGGATGCTCAGCACTCGCTCGCGCTCGGCCAGCCGGAGCACCGGGCCGGGCCGTAGTCGCTCCACGTCGTCGGGCATGATCACGCGCCCGCCCATGGTGACCATGTTGAACGCCGCCCACTGGGCTGCGCCGTGCATCAGCGGTGGGATCATCAGGATGGACATCGCGCCGGGGGAGGCGCTCGCCTTAGCCGCGAGTTCGCCATAGGACGCCATGGCCTGGTCGCTGCCCCAGGGCCGGCCTCCCATGGATGACATGAAGATGTCGTGCTGGCGCCACAGCACGCCCTTCGGCATGCCGGTGGTGCCCCCGGTGTAGAGGATGTACAGATCCTCACCCGATGGAGTCGGCATGCCTTGCGGCGGGGCGGGGGTGGCCACGATGGTCTCGAAGTCGACGGCGCCGGGCAGCAGCGCGTGCCCTGACTCGTCGGCGACCTGGATCAGTACCGACAGGTGCGGCAGCCGGTCGCGGATGGCCGCCACCCTGGGCGCGAACTCGGCGGGGTAGACGAGCGCGCGCGCTCCGGAGTCGGTGAGCAGGTAGAGCAGTTCCTCCTCGACGTAGCGGTAGCTGACGTTGAAGGGGGCCACCCGGGCGCGGAAGCTGCCGATCATCGCCTCGAGGTACTCGTTGCCGTTTCGCAGGTAGATGCCAAGGTGATCCTGGCCGGACTCGTGGCCGGCGAGGGCGTGGCGCTCCGTGTGGCACCCGAGCCCAACCGAGGTCAGGTAGTGCGCGAGACCGTCGACGCGCGCGTCGAGGTCGGCGTAGCTGAACCGGCGATCGCGCCACACCAGAAAGTTCTGGTCCGGGATCGCCCCGGCCACGGACCCGAAGACGTCGGACAGGTTGAACAACACGTCACCGCTGACCTCGCTCACGACAACCGACCATACATTGGGCACAAGCTGTATGGTCGGCGGCCGCCACGCTCAGCGCGGGAAGAAACCCGCGCCCGTGAGCGTGCCGGGCTGCCAACCGCGCTCGCTGAAGCACACCATCGGGCGACCGTCCGGGGACTGGGCCGCCGACCTCGGACCCGGACAGGGCGCACCGATGTCCTGCTGGCCGTACAGCGGATACGACGACACCCAGAATCCCGTGTAGACCGGCGGCCATTGGTTGGGGATGTAGTGGCAGACCATCGGCTGACCGCCACGGCCGCGGCCGAACGTGAACAACTCGTAGTTGGTGCACGGTCCGTTCAGCGACGCGTCGAAGACCATTCCGGGAACGTCCGACGGGTAACGGCCCGAGCGGTCCCAGTTCTCATTGTCCCCGGGCTCGGCCGCTGCGGTCGGTGCCAGGCCGACGCAGACGGCAGCGGCGGCGACTGCAGCGGCGGTGACGAACTCGCGAATCATATCGATGGGCCTTCCCTCGGCGTTGCGGCAAAGCGTAACGGGTCCGCGTGCGACGCCGAGCGGTTTCCCAACAGGCAACTAGTCTCCGGGATCGAGCACGCTCACCGCGATCCCGTACGGCAGGAACCGCACCTTGCGTGCGGGGTCGGTGTTGTTCTTGTTGGCCCGAAGCGCATCCAACTCGGTCCGGTAGACCTCCTCGATGTGGGCGCCGCCATTGCCATCGACGGTGTACACCGTCCACACGCCGTCGCCGGTATCGCCGGTTGTCTCCGGTTCCGGCTTCGGGCGCGCCGAACGGGTGAAGTCGTCGATCAACGTCGCCCAGTTCGTGCCCATGCCAACCCGGCCGAGCGCGTCTCGCAGACCCTCGCCCGCCTCGCGGATGGCGCGGTCGAACTCCTCCGGATCGATTCCGAACGGTCCGTTCTGGCTCATCGCCGTCCTCCTCGCACTCCTCGCCCGGCCCACGCGGGCAATACCGGCAATACCCCAGTGTGCGCGTGATCAGCGAAGTTCGCCACGATCCGGTACCGCCGTCGACGCGGTGCGCGACGATGGAGTGATGCCCGATCACCCGACCCCGACGCGCGCCGACCTCGGCGACGAACTCGTGATCGGTGGTTCGGAACTGGTGCACATGCCTCGCGGCGGCCGATGGCAGCGGATGATCGCCGCGGGCCACACCGTCGCGGCAGGCGTCGAATCCGGCGGCCATCGCGGTGTGGTGATTGCCGAGTTGCGGTCTCGACCACGGTCGATCGCGAGGATCGCACTGTTCGCGGCCGCCGAGTGGCCTTCGGCGGGGTTGCAATGACTGCCCGCCTGGACGTGAGACGGTATCTACACCATGCCTGACCACCAATATCTGACGTACGAGGAATTCGGCCGGAGATTCTTCGAGTACGCCGTCTCCGAGCAGCGGGTCGGCGACGCCATCGCCGCCATCGCGGGCGACGCGTTCGAGATCGGTCCCATCGCTCAGGGCCCGGGCAGGATCGCCAAGGTAACCGCAAAGGTCAAGGTGCAGACGCCCACGGTGACCCGGCACGTCGGCGAACTGATCACGTTCGCGATCCGCATCCCACTCGAGATCGACATGGTGGTGGATCTGCGCATCGACAAGCCGCGGTTCGTCGTGTCCGGCGAAATCGCCCTGCGGGCCGACGCGGTCGCCGCCGCACCGCTCTTGCTGATCCTCGACGTACACAAGCCGAGGCCCTCCGACATCGCGATCCACGTGACCTCGAAGTCACTGCGGGCTGAGGTGGTGCGCATCATCGGCGGCATCGACGCCGAGATCAGGCGCTTCATCGCCGCACACGTCGCCGGCGAGATCGACAGCCCCGAATCCCGCAAGGCCAAGATCATCGACGTGGCCCAACAACTCGACGAGACCTGGACGGGCGTCTGACCGCGTTCTGATTGGGCGTGCGCCCGCGTCACCCGTAGGCTTTGGCCGTGCACCGCCCGACCAGAATGCCGCCCACCGGGCCGCCCACGATGCCGCGACGCATGGCCGCGCTCACCGCCGGAATCGCGGCAGCTGCCGTCCTGGCCGCCGCGCCGGCCCACGCCGATCCGGTCGACGACGCGTTCGTCGATGCGTTGGGCAACGCCGGGGTGGGCATGGCCGACCCGGCCGGGGCGATCGCCCTGGGTCAGTCACTGTGCCCCATGTTGTCCCAGCCAGGTCAGGACACCGCCGACGCCGTCGCACGGGTCGCCGACGCCGCCGGCATGGGTCTCGGACCGGCGACGATGTTCACCGGGTTGGCGATCTCCGCCTTCTGCCCGGGGGTGGTGGCATCGATCGGCAACGGTCAAACGCCGCTCCCGCTAGGACTATTCGGCTTCTAGACAGGCTTTCAACCCGGGGGAAACCGGTTCGAGCCGTGGAAGTTTGGGCTCCCGCCCCTCGCCGCTGGAGAACCCGCGCAGATGGCGCCACAACCACGGCATCAACAGGTTCTGCGTCCAGAGCACCTGCGAGTACAACCTGGACTGAAGTCCCGGCAGCTCGACGTGGGGTCGCCTGACGGCCCAGTCGTGGTTGCTCCCCGGCAGGCCGAGCGCCTCCGCCGCGGCCGCGGCGAACAGAGCGTGACCCCGCGGAGACCCGTGCACGCGGTCTGGGCTCCACGTCTCGGGATCCGTCATGGACGGGGCGGCGTACAAGTCGACCAGCCGGAACCCGTGGCGGGCGGCGGCCTCGCGGATCACCTCGTTGATCTGCAGCACCCGCGAGCCCAGCAGGCGCCCGACGGGCAGGATCCTCGCCAGATCGGGGAACGTGGTCGTCACGACCGTCGCACCCGTTTCGGCCAGCATGTCGTGCAGCAGGTCCAGCTCCTCGATCGCCGCGTCGACGTTGCGGCCGGGCCTGGTGACGTCGTTCATGCCGACGCAGCTGGTGATGACGTCGGGTTGCATCTCGATTGCCCTGGGCAGCTGCTCCTCGATGACATCGCGGATCTGCTTGCCCCGCACCGCTAGATTGGCGTACTGCACGCCGGGACGCGCCGCATCCAGCATCACCGCGAGCCGGTCCGCGAAACCGCGCAGGCCGGAAGCGTCGTCGCCATCCCACAAACCTTCGGTCTGGCTGTCGCCGAGGGCGACGTAGCGGGTGTACTCCGGCGAGAGGTCAGCCACGACGCAGACTGTAGTGGCGCGCGCCAGGGCGGTCGAGCGGGCGCGCCTAGCTGCTCGTCGACGTCGGCCAGATCACGCTCAGCGGCCGTCCGACCGCCCCGAGTTGAGCGATCACGTCGTCCAGGCGGGTCCGTGGCACGTCCATGCGCCACTGCGGCATCGTCCCGGTCAGCCGAACCAGGCCCGGCGCGAACTCGACGGTCGTCAGCTGGAGACCGTGCGGGAGATCTGGCAGTCGCACCGGGTACGACGGCGTGCGAGCGGGCAGCGCCCAACGCCTGCGCCGCACGACCGCGCGGGGCTTGACCCACAGCGTCGACCCGTCCAGCCGGGCGTCCACCTCGACGTGACCGCTGCCGCGGCGCTTCGCCAGGTGCAGGCGGGCGACCCCGTCCGGACCGACGTCACCCCCCAGTCGCGGCGCAGCCCACCCGAAGAGCGCCTCGAGCGCGGGGGCCGGCACGTCGACCGTCAGCTCGACCGGAGCCGCCACCAGCACAGGAGGCGCGGTGGGCGTGATGTAGACGTCGTGCAGGACGACACTGGCCCGGTCCATCCGATGCCCGTCCCAGCGCAGATCCGTTGCGGCCAGGCGGACCTCGTTCAAGCGGGCGCCCGACAGTCCCCGGAGGTCGAGCCTGGAACGGAACCGGGTGATGGTCATCGTCAGAACACCGTCGTCGACGCGAACCGTGAGCCGCCGGCCCACCACCAGGCGACGCACCGTGAAGAACATCGTCTGATAGGCCGCCGCGACGCCGGTGTTGGCCAGCGCGTCGAGGTGACCGAACCGATCACTCCCGCGGAGCCGCTCCGGATCCGTCATTCCCTCAGCATCCGCCATGTTCGCGACCACGGCCACCTTGCCTGGCAGAGACCGCCGTGCCGGGGAGGTGCTCGTAGGCTGACCGGGTGCCGAGGCGGAGCGCAGGTCTGTTGCTGTACCGGATCACCGGCGACGGCGTCGAGATCCTGCTTGGGCACCCGGGTGGGCCGTTCTGGGCGCGCAAGGACGACGGCGCCTGGTCCATTCCCAAGGGGGAGTACACCGACGGCGAGGACCCATGGACGGCGGCGCAGCGGGAGTTCCGCGAGGAAATCGGGCTGGACCCCCCGGACGGACCGCGCGTCGAATTCCCGGCCGTGAAGCAACCGGGGGGCAAGATCGTCACGGCGTTCGCGGTGCGCGGCGACCTCGACGTCACCGACAGCGTCAGCAATACCTTCGAACTGGAATGGCCGAAGGGTTCCGGACGGATCAGGGAGTATCCCGAGATCGACCGGGTGGCATGGCTTTCCGTGGAGCAGGCCCGCTCGAAACTACTCAAGGGGCAGCAGCCCGTCCTGGACCTGCTCGTGGCACACCTCGCAGTCGACTGACCCGTCCTACGGTGTACTCGACCGTCACGACAGGTCGATCACGGCAACCCGTTGCTGCGGCGGATGTCCTGACGGCACTTCAGGAGGGTCTGGCCAGTCTGCTGAATGCACACCTGAATCGGAAGCTCGGCCGTGACCAGCGACGGCTCCCCGTTCGGATCGACGGTAGCCGTCGGGGCGGGGATGTCGTCCTGCGTCAGCGACCAGATCGTCATGCCGTTGCTCTGCAGCGTCGAACAGTAGGCGGTGGCACCCGTCTCGGTGGTGCCCGTGGTGCCCACCGGCGCGCAGTCGGCGCCGATCATCGCGACCCGCGGCGCCGTCGTCGACGCGCTGGCCTGCGAGGATTCCGGCGGTGGCGGCTGGGCAGCGGTCGGTGCCACCGAGGGTGACACCGTGGTCGTCGTCGTCGATTGCGCGGTCCGCTCGTCATCGGCGCGGGAGCCCTCGAACAGGGCCACGGCGATGGCGACGATCAACAAGATCGCGAGGACCACCGGCACGATGACTCCCGCACGGACTGGTGAACGCCGCGCGGATGTCGCCACCCCGGCCAGTCGCGCACTGTCCGAATCTCCGTCAGAAAGGCTGTGGGACAACGTCTTCGCGAAGTCCACGCACCGCGGGAAACGGTCCTTCGGATCCTTGGCCAGCGCCTTGGACAGCACCGGATCGAGTGTCGCGAGATCGGGCCGTCGGTCGCCGATCGGCGGTGGCGCCGCGCTGAGGTGCTGGCTGATCACGACGGCCGGGTTGGAATGCTGGAACGGCGGATGACCCGTCAGAAGGTGAAAGGCGGTGGCGGCCAGCGCATACTGATCTGCCCGACCGTCGAGATCACCGCCCATGAGCTGCTCGGGTGCCGCGTAGGCCACCGTGCCGACGGTCATGTTCGTCGCGGTCAGCCCGCTGGGGTCGTCGGCCCAGCGCGCGATCCCGAAGTCGGCCAATAGTATTCGCTGATCGTCAGAGTCCGGCCGGGCGAGCAGGATGTTGGCCGGCTTGACGTCGCGGTGCAGCAGGTTGCGCTGATGGGCATAGTCGAGGGCACTGGCAACCGCGGTCACGATCTGGGCCACCTCGGCCGCGGGCATGCCGTTGGGGTGATCGCGCAGCAGCCTGCCCGCATCGGTGCCGTCGACGTAGTCCATGGAGATCCACAGCTGGCCGTCGCACTCGCCTCGGTCGTGCACGCCGACGATGTGCGGATGCCACAGCGCGGCCGCGACGTCGGCCTCGCGGTGGAATCTCTCGCGGTACTCGCCGTCGGCCGAGACCTCCGCGCGCAGCACCTTGAGCGCATCCTCCCGGGGAAGACGCGGGTGTCGGGCCAGATAGACCTCACCCATGCCCCCCGAGCCAAGGCGCCGAACCACGGTGTAACCGGCGAACGTGGTCCCGTCGCGAAAGGGTATGGGCGACGACATGGCCGAAATAGTAGACCGCCGCTCAGAGATCGAGGACCAGGTCGCCGGCGACCGATGCCGAGTCGCCGCCCGCGTCGGTATCGCGATCCACTCCCCGCGAGACGCAGATCAGCATCATGCCGGACTCGCGCTCGGGTCGGGTGAGCAGCGTGTCTCGGTGCTCGACGGCACCAGAGACCACATGGGTGCGGCAGGTACCGCAGAACCCCTGTTGACAGGAGTACGGTGCGCGCACCCCGGCGCGGTTCAGCGCCGCCAGCAGGGTTTCCTCGGCGCCGACCGCCACCGATTCACCAGACGATTTGATGCGCACCGTGAACGGTCGGCCGTCGCAGACCGGCGGCGCGGCGAACCTTTCGAAATGCAGCTCGACGTCATCGCGCCCGGCAAGTCGGGTCCGGACCGCGGTGAGCAATGGTGCGGGCCCACAGGCATACACGGCGGTGCCGCCGGGGCAGTCGCCGAGCAGGTCATCCGCCGACGGCACCCCGCCGACGTCGTCGGTGTGGATCCTCACCGACTCGCCATGGCGGCGAACTTCGTCGACGAACGGCAGGCTCTCGATGCTGCGACCGGTGTACACCATCGACCACTCGACGCCCAACCGGTCGGCGAGCGCGAGCATCGGCAGGATCGGGGTGATGCCGATACCCCCGGCGATGAACCGGAACCGGCGCGACGGAGATCCGAAGCCCGGCACGGTCAGCGGGAAGGCGTTTCGGGGCCCATTCGAGGTCACGGTAGCCCCGATGGGCAGCGCGTCGTGCACCTCGACGGAACCGCCGCCACCGTCGGGAATCCGGCGCACCGCGATGCGGTAGAACCGGGGGTCGGCCGGGTCACCGCACAGCGAATACTGCCGGATCCGGCCGCTGGGCAGGTGGATGTCGAGATGTGAACCAGGACGCCACGGTGGCAGCGCCGCACCGTCCGCGGCGGTGAGGGTCAGCGCCACGACGTTCTGGTCGTGAGCGACGACCTGCCGGTCCGCGACCGCCAACGTGAGTGTCCGGTCCCATACTCGGGGCTCGGCCATGTCGCGGATGTTGCCGGACATCCGCCACAGTCCCGTGACCACCCCGTCGATGAGGCTGATGAACGGGTCGTGCCTGCGCCTGCCGGTCGCGCTCGGCGGGACTGCCCGGAAGCGGTCTCGCAGCGACATCACATGTGTGCCGCGCGAGCGGCAGGGGACCGGGCCAGGTAGGCGACCGCCTGCGCGGTCGAACCCATCTGGTCGGGGGTGAATCCCGGCCGGAAGTACATCAGCGTGTTGGATCCGAACAGCTTGCGGTACTTGGGCAGCAGGCCGAGCCTGGAGTCACGGATACGCAGCCGCTGCATTCCCCACCAGCCGATGTCGAGGCTGGGATCGGCCTTGATCAGGAACGTCGTACCACGCTGGAAGAAGGTGAAGATCCCGATCATCGCCATGGCCATGGCGCCGATGCGGTCGACGTAGCTGTCGTGGAAGTAGACGGCGACGTCGTGGGCGACGCTGCGGTGCTCGACCTCTTCGCTGCCATGCCAGCGGAACACGTCGGCCATGGTCGGGTCTGCGCCGTGGCGGTCCCAGGTGCAGTTGAGTGCGAAGTCGCCCATCACCGCGGTGTAGTGCTCGATCGCGGCGATGAACCACAGCCGGTCGCACAGGTGATTCATCGCGACCTTCGGATCGTCGGACGCCGACGGGGCCAGCACCTTGGTGAACACGTACTCCATCTGGTCGAGCATCGGGGTCGGGTCGATGCCCCGCTGCTGCACGAACTCGTTCAGCAGTCGCTCGTGCACCTCGGCGTGGGCGCCCTCCTGCCCGATGAAGCCCCGCATGTCGTCGGCCAGCTTCGGATCCTTCACGAATGGCAGCGCCTCGTTGTAGGTGGCGACGAACCAGCGCTCGGCCGCGGGAAGGATGAGGTTGAGGAAGCTGATCACGTTGGAGGCGACGGGGTGCCCGGGAATCCAGTGCAGCGGCACCCCGGAGACGTCGAAGTGCACCTTGCGGGCCTGGATCTGGACCGGACCGGGGTCGATCTCCTCGCCTAGGCGTTGCGAGAGCGGCATACGGAGCAACGTTACCGGTTTAGGTGGGAACGGCGGTAGCGGATACCGTGGCCGTTACGCGCCCGGGACCGACATGCCGGGCTGCGGACCCACCGGAGTCGCCGTCACGGTGGTGATGCCGTTGCCGCCGACCGACGGGCCGCTGGACCCTCCCGGGCCGGCCGGGGTCAGGTCGGTGGCGTTGTCCACGGCCTCCTGCGTGCAGTCCACGAACAGGTACATCCGACCGCCGCCGGTGACCTTCTGCTGGGACACGATGCAATCGCTCTGCTGAACGTTGTGACCGCCCGACGTTCCCCCGGCCATCGCGCCACCGAAGTAGGCCTTGACACCCTGGCTCTTGAGGATCGCCATGGCCCTGCCGTAGGGCTCGCCGACCACGTTGTACGGCGAGGGGGCAGAGGGGGCCGAGTCGGCCACGCCGGGGCTCACCACGGCAACGGCGGCAGCGGCGATGGCGCCGGCTCCCAGCAAGACGAGCTTCTTCACGTGACCTCCGAGTGTCGCGGTGCGGTGAGAACATATCGCAGTTGAGTCCTGTGAGGAATTTCGGTCACTCACCCGCAAGCGTTACCTGATCGTGCATCACCTGGGCCAGCGCTGCAGCGCGCGCGTCGCCGAACACGTCTTCCAGCAGCATCGGTGTGCCGTCCGGTCCCGCGAGTGGCACCCGCCAGTTCGGGTACTCGTCGGTGGTTCCCGGCTGGTTCTGGGTGCGCACGTCACCCACCGCATCGGGCAGTGCCAGCGCCAGCAGGCGCGACGGGGTGAGGCCCAGGTAGCGGTAGAGCGCCCGCACCACGTCGTCGACGTCCGTGCCCTCGCCGCCCTCGCCGCCCTCGCCAAGCAACCCCCGCCGCCGCAGTTCGGCGAGCCAGGCCTGCTGGGCTGCCCGGTCATCGGCGAGCTCCTCGGCGGCCGGTCGGGTGAGCAACCCGAGTTCCTCACGAATCCGGACGTGCTCACCGGCCAGGTAGCCCCCGGTCGGCGGAAGATCATGCGTCGTGACCGACGACAGGCAGTAGTCACGCCATTGCGCCGGGGGCAGCGGCCCGCCGTCACCGTCGCGGTCCAGTTCGAACCAGAGGATCGAGGTGCCCAACAGGCCGCGTTCGCGGAGGTAGGCCCGCGCCCACGGCTCCACCGTGCCCAGATCCTCGCCGACGACGACCGCCCCCACCCGATGGGCCTCGAGGGCGACGATCCCGATCATCGCCTCGTGGTCGTAGCGGACATAGGTGCCCTGGGTGGGCGGTGCGCCCCTCGGTATCCACCACAGCCGAAACAGCCCGATGATGTGATCGATCCGCACGCCACCCGCATGGCGCAGCGCCGCATTGACCACGGCGCGGAACGGTGCGTAGGCCTCCTCGACGAGCTTGTCCGGTCGCCACGGCGGCTGTGACCAGTCCTGCCCGAGCTGGTTGAACTCGTCCGGCGGCGCACCCGCTGACACACCCAGCGCCAGCACGTCCTGCAGCGCCCAGGCATCGGCGCCGTTCGGATCGACGCCGACCGCCAGATCATGCATGACGCCGAGCGTCATCCCGGCCTGCACCGCCGTGGCCTGTGCGGCAGTGAGCTGATCGTCGAGCTGCCACTGCAGCCAGCGATGGAAATCGACGGCGTCGTCGTGTTTCGCCGCGAACCGGGCGACCGCCGGGCTCGACGGGTGACGAAGCTCGGCGGGCCAGTCGTGCCAGTCGCTGCCGTACTCCTCGGCCAGCGCGCACCACGTGGCGAAGTCGTCCAGGCTGCTGCCCTCGCGCGACCGGAACGCGGCATAGGCGAGCTCGCGCCCCGCGGATCGTCGGACGCGGTAGACCTGGCCCAGCGCTGCCCGCTTGAGCCGCCAGACGGAGTCCCGGTCGATCCGCTCGTTGGCCGTGGCACGCGCCTGGGCTGCCGCCCGCGACTTGCGCAGTCGGCCGCGACCACGCACGTAGGCGTACTCCGGGATGGCCTCGACCCGCAGATAGATCGGGTTGACGAAGCGGCGCGAGGTCGGCAGATAGGGCGAGGGTTCCATCGGCGCGGTGGGCGCGGCCGCATGCAGGGGATTGACCAGGACGAACCCCGCCCCGTATCCGGTTGCCGACCACACGGCGAGATCCACGAGGTCGGTCAGGTCACCGATTCCCCACGACTTCTTCGACCGCACGCTGTACAACTGCGTGGCCAGACCCCAGGTGCGCCGACCGCCGAGCCGCGCCGGGAGCCCGTGGGCGGGGGGAGTCACGATGAGCGTGGTCGACGCGTCATCGGCCCCCGCCTGAACGTGCACCCGGTGGTACCCCAGCGGCAGGTCCGCCGGAAGCTCGAACGTTGCCTCACCGACCAGACGACCGTCCAGGTCAACCGGCGGGGTGTGGTTCTCCAGCTGACGCAGCCCGGTTCGGACGGTGCCGTCCTCCAGCCGAATCCACACCCCGACAGGCTCGCCATGGGTGACGTGCACCCAGAACGACGACGGCACGTCGGCGCGGGTGACGATCGTGGGCGGTACGGAGCGCAGCCAGTGCGCGCGGTCGTGATCGGCGAGGGCGGTGGCGCGCTGGCCTTCGTCTGCCGCGGGTACGCCCAACGCGTCGAGCACTGCGACCAGCGTCGACTCGGCAGCCGACTGGAATCTGCCCGTCCAGTCGTCGAACCCGGTGGCCACGCCGTAGCGGTGGGCCAGGTCGACCAACGATGCGGGCAGTTCGCTCATGAGCCCAATCTTGCCGGTTGCCACCCCCACGCGCGTGCCCGAGGGGGCTCGGCTCGCGCGACCACCCACGCGGCGAGCGGTTTCCGCGCTACCGTCGCAGCGTGTACCTCCTGCGATACGCCGGAACTCTGGCGGTCGGCGCCGCGGTTGGGCTCTCGGCACCCGTCGGCGCCGAACCCACGGAGCCGGCAGCGCCCACGGTGGCTGCACCTCCCTTGTCGCAGAACGAACTCCTGCTGCCCCAGAATGCGGCTCCATCGTTGCCGGGCACCGACCCGGGCACGCCACCCCCGCTGAACCCGCTGAACAACGGGTACCTACTGCCGCAGTACACCGAGCCGTCGGCTCCCGGACAGGGGCAGATCGTGGGGGTCGAGCCGGGCCAGGAGGACGCCGACGTCAGCAAGCGCGACTATCTGCACCGACTCTGGGACACCTACCGGGCAGGCGGCCTCGAAGGCGGCCTGCTCGGTCAACGCGACCAGGACCCCGCGGGTCGGCCCGTGCCCGTCGTACCGCCGGCGCCCGTACCGCTGCTACCCGTTGCGCCGCAGGCCTGACGTCCCGGCTCGCTAGGGCTCCACATCCCTGGCGAGCAGGTCGTCCCAGGTATCGCGCCGAACCACCAGCCGCGCGTCCCCGTCGTCGGCGAACACGACCGGCACCCGTCTCGCGCCGTTGTACTGGTTCGACAACGTGTAGCAGTAGGCGCCCGTCACGGGCACGGCGAGCAGGTCGCCGACGGCGGGGGATGGCAATGCGATTCGGTCGACGAGCTGGTCACCTGATTCGCAGTGCCTGCCGACGACGGCGACGACGTCGCCGCCGGTCTCGAACCGGTTGGCGATCGCGGCCTCGAACCGCTGGCCGGTGAGGGAGACCTCGAGGTTGTCGCCCATCCCGCCGTCGACCGCGACGTGGATGACCTGACCGCGCTTTACGGTCGTCACCCGGTACAGCGTGCATGCCGCGGCGGCCACCATGCTGCGGCCGGGTTCGACGATGATGCGGCTGCCCGACGGAAGAAGCGCCCTGGCCTGCCCGACCATCGCGTCTGCGTAAGCGTCGAGGTCCGGCGGATGCTCGTCGTAGGTGTAACGCACCCCGAGTCCGCCGCCGAGGTCGTAGGTGTCGAACGTTCCGAGTTCGGCGATAGGTGCGACCGCCGCGGCAAGCTGGTCGACGTCGAGCAGCTGCGAACCGACGTGGGTGTGCAGACCCTCGAGACGCAGCACCCTGCTGCGCTCGATCCGGTCGATTGCCTCCCGGGCATCAGCGGGGGAGAGCCCGAACTTCGATCCGGCGTGTCCGGTGGCCTGGGACGCGTGCGTGTCGGCCTCGACTCCGGGGATGACCCGCACCAGGCAGGCCTGCGGGTTGTCGGCGGTCGCCGTGCGCTCCAGCCTGTCGATGTCGTCGAAGTTGTCCACCACCACCAGGCCGACACCGCGTGCGACCGCGAGTGCGATCTCCTCGTCGGTCTTGGCGTTGCCGTGCAGGATCAGCCGCGCGGGATCGGCCCCCGCCTTGAGCGCGCCGAGGATCTCGCCGCCCCCCGCGACGTCGAGGTGCAGACCTTCGTCGGCCATGACACGTTGAACCGCCGTGCACGGAAAGGACTTCGACGCAAAGGCGACGTCGGAGCGGGGCCAGCGGCTGCGGAACGCCGAGAGGTAGTCGCGGGCCCGTGCCACCAACGCGGCGCGGGCGACCACGATGACGGGGGTTCCGAACCGCTCGGCGATCACGTCGAGTCGGCAACCTCCCACCACGAGCACGCCGTCGCCGTCGACCGATGATCCCGGCGGGAAGAGGTCCAACAGATCGGCTGCGGTGGGCTCGGACGCAAGAGTCACCGAACCAGTATCGTCCCCGGCATGGCGCCCGGGGTGACGGAATCGGCGCAGATCCGGCGAGCCCGCGGCGCGGTGGCCGCGCTGTTCCTCACCAACGGCGCGCTCTTCGCGAACCTCGCGCCGCGGCTTCCCGAGATCAAGGCCGACCTCGCGCTGTCGAACACCACCTACGGAGTCATGGTCGCGGCATTCCCCGCCGGGGCGCTCGCCGCGGGACTGGCCGCCGGCGCCCTGATCCGGCAGTTCACGTCCGCCAGACTCGCCGTGGCAGGCACGGTCGGCATCGCGCTGCTCGCCTTCGTCGCCGCGTCATCGCACTCGGCCCTCCTCGTCGGGGCAGCGCTGTTCATCGGCGGCGCGAGTGACGCGGTCACCGACGTCGCACAAAACACCCAAGGGCTTCGGGTGCAGCGAAGCTACGGCCGGTCGATCATCAACTCGTTGCACGCTGTCTGGTCTGCGGGCGCCGTGCTCGGTAGTGCGATATGCGCAGCGGCGATCGCGCTGCACGTGCCCCGGGAAGTCCAACTGGGCATCACGGGGGTGGCGTTCACCGCCGTGGCGGCGACCGCCTACCTGTTCCTGTTGCCGGGACCCGATGCCGCAGCAGGCAGCGACGGCTCGTCGACGACCGATGGGGGCCGTGCGGGCCGCCGCGTCTACACGGTACTGCTACTGCTCGTCGTCATTGCGATCGCCGGGGCGGTGGTCGAGGACGCGGGGAGCTCGTGGGCAACGCTGTACCTGCGTGACGACCTCGGCGCGGCCGGTGCGGTGGCGGTCCTGGGGTACATCGCGCTGCTCGCCTTCCAGTTCGTCGGGCGCCTGATCGGGGATCGTCTGGTCGACAGGTTCGGAGAGCGGGCGGTGGCCAGAACGGGCGGTCTGATCACGGCAGTGGGCATGGGTGCGGCGCTGACGTTCCCGAGCGTGCCGTCGACGATCGCGGGCTTCGCCGCGGCCGGCATCGGAATTGCAACCGTCGTGCCCGCGGCGATGCACGGTGCCGACAGCCTTCCAGGGCTGCGTGCGGGCAGCGGTTTGACCGCGGTGGCGTGGCTGATGCGGGTGGGATTCGTCGCCGCACCCCCGGTGGTGGGCGCCATTGCCGACGCAACGAGCCTGCGGGTCGGGCTGTTGATCGTCCCCCTGGCCGGCCTGGTCGTCCTCGCCTCGTCCGGTGCGCTCAGTGCCAGGCGCCGACCAACTCGATCATGAGCACGCCCGCCACGATGAGCGCGATCCCGCCGATCATCTTCCCGGTCAGCGGATCACCGAACAGATACCGGGCGATGACGGCGACCAGGGCGACCCCACAGGCCGTCCAGATGCCGTAGGCGATACCGACCGGCATACCCATTCCGAGGGTGAGCCAGAGCAGGTAGAACGCCACCACGTAGCCCAGCACCACGGGCCCGATCCAGATCTTCTTGCGGAAGCCCTCCGACGCGCGCAGCGCCAGCGTGGCGCAGACCTCGAGACCGATCGCGCCGAGAAGCGTCAGCCACATCACGATGCCGAATCCTTCGCGGCGTGACTCGAGCCCAGTTCGATGTACAACACGCCGACGACGATCAGGGCGATGCCGGCGGCGATGGCCCATGTGAACGGGTCACCGAAGATGACCGCGGCCAGTACCGCGGTCAGCGCCGTGCCCGCCGCACCCCAGATCCCATATGCCACACCGATCGCGAGCCCTTCCCGCAGCACGAGGGTGAGCAGGACGAACGATGTGACGTATCCGATCACCACGGCCACCAACCACAGGCCGTCGTCCTCCGCTGCCCGAAGCGACAGCGTCGCCGCGACCTCGCTGATTATGGCCGCGCTCAACAGCACCCACTTTCGCACTGCCCCAACCTAGACCCCCACGTCGACGGCGTGCGCGACCATCGCCGCGCCTACCCGCACGTAGCCTGTGTTCACGAGGCGTTCAGCGTCTGTCGCACTGATCGAAGGAGCACCCCGTGACGGATCCGGAGCATCGGCCCGTCGTGGACACCGGATACGGGCCGGTGCGCGGTGTCGACGACGGAACGGTGGCGTCGTGGCGCGGCATTCGCTACGCGGCCCCGCCGGTGGCCGGACTGCGCTGGCGGGCGCCCCGGCCGCCGACACCATGGTCCGAGGTCGCCGACGCCTGCGCGGTGGGTCCGGTATGTCCTCAACCGACCGACCCGCGTATCCCCATCGATCTCGGCGCGCCGCAGGGCGACGACTGTCTGACGCTCAACGTGTGGGCGTCGTCGGACACCACGCCGGACCATCGCAAACCGGTGATGGTGTGGATACACGGTGGTGCCTACATCCTTGGTTCGTCGGCCCAGCCGCTCTACGACGGTCGGGTGCTGGCGGGCTCGGGCGACGTCATCGTCGTCACGGTGAATCACCGACTCGGCGCGCTCGGATTCCTGGACCTGTCCACTTTCAGCACACCCAACACGACCTTCGAGACCAACCTGGGCCTGCGTGACGTGGTGTTCGCGCTGGAGTGGGTGCGCGACAACATCGCCCCATTCGGCGGCGATCCCGGACGGGTGACCCTGTTCGGCGAATCCGCGGGCGCCGGGGTCGTCACCACCCTGCTCACCAGCCCCGCGGCCGCCGGACTGTTCAGCGCGGCGATCGCACAGAGTTCGCCCGTCACGTCCGTCTACGACGCGAACCGTGGCCGCAGGCTCGCCGGGCGGTTCCTGGATGCGCTCGGCATGGCACCCGATGACGCGGATCGGCTCCCCGACGTCCCCATGGCGGCCGTCCTGACCGCGTCCAAGCGCGTCTTCGACGAGGTACCGCTGGCGACCCCGGGAACGTTGGGGTTTGCGCCGATCCTCGACGGTGACGTGGTGCCGGACTACCCCGTCGAGGTCGCCCGCGCGGGTCGCACGCACCCCGTTCCGCTGATCATCGGCACCAACAAGCACGAGGCGTCGCTGTTCCGGTTCATGAAGTCACCGCTGATGCCGATCACGCCCCCGGCGATCGCGGCGATGTTCGAGGGGATCGCCGCCGAACAACCCGGACTGCAGCTGCCGAACGAGGCAGACCTCGCTTCCCGGTACCGCGGCCGGGGCAAGAAGCCCGGGATGGGCATGGCACGCGATCTCGGCTTCCGCATGCCGTCGCTCTGGTTCGCCGAGGGGCACGCCACGGTCGCACCTGTGCACCTGTACCGATTCGACTGGGCCACCCCGATGCTGCGACTCATCCGGCTCGGCGCGGCGCACGCCACCGAACTGCCGTACGTCTGGGGAAATCTCGTCGCCGGCCCCAAGGATCCGACGTTCAAGCTCGGCGGGCTGAAGACGGGCACCGCGGTGTCGGAACGCATGCGCACGCGATGGGTGAACTTCGCGTGCGACGCCACACCGTCGGGGTTGCCTGGCGACCCGCGGTGGCGCCCCTTCACCGCCGATGACCGCGCGACCTTGGTGATCGGCAAGCATGATGCCGTGCTCGACGATCCCGATCGGCACGTGCGGGACGCGTGGGGCGACGACGTTCTGAGTTTCAGATGACAGCCGATGGCTAAGCTTCCGTCCCGGAGGTGATGACGACATGGACGTGCTCGAGGGGGTCCGGCAGTTCCTCGACGTGCTGCCACCGCAGATGCGTGACCCGGTGCTGTTCGCGGTGCCGTTCTTCGTCCTCCTGCTGATCATCGAGTGGACGGCCGCACGCACGCTTGACCACCTCGAGCAGGATCGGGCCCCGACGGGCGCCTACGAGCGCCGCGACGCGTGGGCGAGCCTGTGGATGGGTCTGGTGTCCGTGGCGACCACCGCCGGGTGGAAGTTCGTCGCGCTGCTCGGATACGCGGCGGTCTACGCATACGTCGCACCGTGGCACCTGTCGGCAGGTGCCTGGTACACGTGGGTCATCGCAATCGTGGGCGTGGACCTGTTGTTCTACCTCTACCACCGCATCGCGCACCGGGTCCGCCTGATCTGGGCAACACACCAGGCGCATCACTCCAGCCAGTACTTCAACTTCGCCACCGCACTTCGGCAGAAGTGGAACAACAGTGGTGAGATCCTGATGTGGGTTCCGTTGCCGCTCTTGGGCGTACCGCCCTGGATGGTGTTCGCCGGCTTCTCGCTCAACCTCATCTACCAGTTCTGGGTCCACACCGAACGCATCGGCACCCTCTGGCGGCCAGTCGAGTTCGTCTTCAACACACCGTCGCACCACCGCGTGCACCATGGCATGGACCGGGAGTACCTCGACAAGAACTACGGGGGCATCTTCATCGTCTGGGACCGCATGTTCGGCACCTACGCCGATGAGGTGTTCCGGCCGCACTACGGTCTCACCACGCAGGTCGACACCTTCAACATCTGGAAACTCCAGACCCACGAATACGCCGCCATCGCCAGGGACGTATCGCGCGCCCGCCACTGGCGTGAGCGCCTCGGCTACGTGTTCGGTCCGCCCGGGTGGGCGCCGCCGTCGACTGCGCAGCGTCACGTCGACCCACCAATCACCACGTCGGGCTCCAACATTCGCCGGTAGCGCCCCGCGACCGGCGAATGTCGTCGAAGATCGACCGCATGGACGTGAAAGAGGTGAAGCTGCCGGGGGTGGGCCTCCGGTTCGAATTCGAGAACCGCGACGGCGACCGCATAGGCGTCGTCGTGAGGCGCACCGGTGACTTCGAGGTCGTGGTGTATGCCAGTGAGGATCCCGACCAGGCCCGGGAGATGTTCCGCCTCACCGACGAGGAGGCCGAAGCGCTCGCCCAGATCCTCGGTGCGCCCCGGATCGCCGAGAGCTTCGCCGACCTGACCAAGGAGGTTCCCGGGCTCAACGCGGGCCAGGTCGCCATCAGGGCCGACGGTCCGTTCATCGACCGCCCCCTGGGCGACACCAGGGCCCGGACCCGCACCGGCGCATCGATCGTGGCGATCGTGCGCGACGAGCAGGTGCTGGCCTCGCCCGGCCCAGACGAGATCCTGCGGGCCGGCGACGTACTCGTCGTGATCGGTACCGACGACGGACTCGCCGGCGTCGACGCCATCGTCACGAACGGCTGAGTCGCAGCGCAGACATGCAGGTATCGGCGGAGCTCCTACTCGAACTCGGCCTCGTCCTGGTCGTCCTCACCGTGCTCGGTACCGCCGCGCGACGGTTCGCCTTGTCGCCGATCCCGCTCTACCTGCTGGCCGGTCTGGCCCTGGGGAATGGCGGAATCGTCCCCTTGCCCGCCGCAGACGACTTCATCAGCACGGGCGCCTCCATCGGCGTCGTCCTGCTTCTGCTGACCCTCGGGCTCGAGTTCTCGATCGGAGAATTCGCCAGCAGCCTGCGCCGGCACCTGCCCTCGGCCTGGGTGGACCTGGTGCTCAACGCCACGCCGGGGGCCATCGCGGGCTGGCTCCTCGGCCTCGATGCGGTCGGGGTGCTCGCGCTGGCGGGGATCACCTACATCTCGTCGTCGGGTGTCATCGCACGCCTGCTCAGCGACCTTCGCCGGCTGGGCAATCGGGAGACCCCGGCGGTGCTGTCGATCCTCGTTCTCGAAGACTTCGCGATGGCCGCCTACCTGCCGCTGCTGGCCGTCCTCGCCGCGGGCGGCACGTGGCTGCAGGCGCTGCTCGGCATGACGATCGCCCTGTCCGCGCTGATCGCGGCCTTCGCGATGTCATACCGGTGGGGCCATCTGGTCGGCCGCCTCGTCACCCACCCCGACGACGAGCAGCTGCTGCTGCGCGTCCTCGGGCTCACGTTGATCGTCGCCGCCGTCGCCGAGTTCGTGCACGCCTCGGCGGCCGTCGGCGCCTTCCTGGTCGGCCTCACCTTGACCGGCGAGGCGGCCAAACGCGCCCGCACCGTGCTGAGCCCACTGCGCGACCTGTTCGCCGCGATCTTCTTCCTGGCGATCGGGATCGCCGTCGATCCCAGTGACCTCGTACCGATGTTGCCCGCGGCGCTGGCGCTTGCGGCGGTGACCGCGGGCACCAAGGTGCTGACCGGCCAGTTCGCGGCGCGCCGTGAGGGCGTCGGCCGCCCAGGTCAGCTGCGCGCGGGAACGGCGCTGATCGCGCGCGGCGAGTTCTCCCTCGTCATCATCGGCCTGGTGGGCGCGTCGATCGAGGCGGTGGGCGCCCTGGCGACCCCCTACATACTCATCCTGGCCACCCTGGGGCCGGTGCTCACGCGCTACACCGGCGGAAGACCGGTGCCGAGCCGGTCATGACGTCGACGATGACCCGTTCTGGGCGTCGGTGTGCACCGCCACGTAATGTCGCGGTGTGGATACGGTCTTTGACGGCGCGGTGGATCCCGGCCTGGTCCAGCGCTCGCTCGCAGGATCGGCCTTCGGGTCGATGTGGCTCGACGTCGCGCGGCCGGCGTACCCCCGCCTGACGGATTCGATCTCCTGCGACCTGCTGGTGGTCGGCGGCGGCTATGCCGGATTGTGGAGCGCGCTGCACGCCGCCAGGCGCAATCCCGATCAACGAATCGTGCTGATCGAGGCCAACCAGATCGGCTGGGCAGCGTCAGGACGCAACGGCGGCTTCGTGGACGCCAGCATCACCCACGGCGCCGAGAACGGAAGGAACCGCTGGCCCGACGAATTCGACACGCTCACCGCGATGGGCCTCGAGAACCTCAACGGCATGCAGTCCGAGATCGACGAACTCGGACTGGACGTCCAGTGGCAACGCACCGGCATGCTCCTGGTGGCCACCGAGCCCCACCAGGCGACGTGGCTGCAGGAAGCCGCCGCGGATGGCGAGGGCAGGTTCTTCGACCGCTCCGAGATCCAGGACGAGGTGCATTCACCGACCTACCTCGCCGGTCTGCTCGAGGCGGACACGTGCGCGATCGTTCACCCGGCCAAGCTGGCGCTGGAACTCGCCCGCGCGTGCCAGGAGGCAGGGGTCGAGATCTACGAGCACACCAACGCCCGCGACGTCGACTCGGGCGGCGGGACCCTGCGGTTCGACACCGGCGGGGCCGTCGTGACCGCCCGCAAGGCCGTACTCGCCACCAATGTCTTCACTCATCTGTTGCGCCGCAACCGATTCCACACGATCCCGGTGTATGACTACGTGCTGTCCACCGAGCCGCTGACCGACGCCCAACTCGATCGCATCGGATGGCGCAACCGGCAGGGGATCGGAGACTGTGCCAACCAGTTCCACTACTACCGGCTCAGCGAGGACAACCGGATCGTGTGGGGGGGCTACGACGCCATCTACCACTTCGGCCGCAAGGTTGACCCCTCCTACGAGGACCGCCCCGCGTCCTACCGGCGGTTGGCCGAGCACTTCTTCATCACCTTCCCCCAACTCGACGACGTTCGGTTCAGTCACCGATGGGCCGGACCGATCGACACCAACACCAGGTTCTGCGCCCACTGGGGTCTGGCCCACGACGGGCGCGTCGCCTATGTCAACGGCTTCACCGGACTCGGCGTCGGCGCCGCCCGCTTCGCCGCCGACGTCTGCCTCGACCTCCTCGGCGGCAAACCGACGGCGCGAACCGAACTCGAGATGGTTCGCCAGAAGCCGCTGCCGTTTCCACCCGAGCCCTTGGCCAGCGTCGGGATACAGGCGACGAGGTGGTCACTCGATCGTGCCGACCACTCGGCAGGCCGACGCAACCTGTTGCTGCGCACGCTCGACGCGTTGGGCCTGGGCTTCGACTCCTGAGCGTTTCGGGCAGCGGCATCTCCAACCCCGATCTGATCCATCCCGGTCAAATCATCACGATCCCGTAACGCACCGGGCAGAAGGGGCGATGAAGCCGTAGCGGCTGCAGTGCTGCAGCCCGTCCCAAACGGAGCGGGCCGCCTTTACCTCTGGGTAATCTGTTTCCGCATCGACCTTCACGGATCGGAGACGACGATGCGTCCACGGTGTTTGCGCGGGCTCGCGCTGGTATTCGCAGCCCTGGTTCCGGTGATGTGCGCGCCGGTCCCGAGCGCGCAAGCCCAGCCGGGTGTCCTGGTATATCCCGGAATGGAGATTCGGCAGGACTCCCACGCCTGCACGCTCGGGTTCGTCGACGTCGCCACCCGAACGGCCTACACCGCGGGGCACTGCCGAGGCAGCGGAGCCGTTGCCGACCGCGGCGGCGCGGCGATCGGCCAACAGATCAGTTTCCGTGACAACACCCCGGATGGTGCCACGATCACCACCGATCACCGCATCGCGGACTGGGAGGCGATCGCACTGGGCCCCGACGTCGCGTTGAACGACATCCTGCCGAACGGGCGGGCGCTGGTCGTCGACCCGGCCGTCGTGGCGCGGCAGGGGCAGCCGGTCTGCCACTTCGGCGTCGTCACGGGAGAGAGTTGTGGCACGGTAGAGGCCGTCAACAACGGCTGGTTCACCATGACCAACGGCGTAGTCAGTCAGAAGGGTGATTCGGGTGGCCCGGTGTACGTGCTCACCGACGACGGGCGCGCGGTCATCGTCGGCATGTTCAACAGCATGTGGGGGCAGTTTCCCGCCGCCGTGTCCTGGCAGGCCACCGACCAACAGGTCCGCGAGGACATCGTCAGGTCGACGTCCGGAACGGTCGTCGATACCGGAACCGTTGCCGGCTCGCTCAGCGCTCCCGCATAGGCCGGGCTGGTGACGGGCTCATCGGGACGGTGGTCCCGCCGGAAGATCACCGTCGCCGCACTGGCGTCGATCGGGGTCCTGGCACTACTCATCACGACGTTCGCGGGGGTGGTGATGCCGTTCTTTCAGAGCGACCGGAACGACCTTGCCGCGGCACGTCAATCGACGACGCCGACGTCGACGATCGCGCCCGTCGTCATCGCGCCACTTGCGGTCCGGCCGGTGGTGGAGGCCTTCGAGGCCCAGCCGGGTCAGTGCGACCCCCCGCCGCCGCCGATGCCGCCGGTCGAACCGCAGCCGGCGTGCGACGTGGAGCGCAAGGCGCACTATCAGCTCGAACCGGTGACGGTGCAGCTTGGCCTCACGGGGGCGAGGGCGGTCCAGCTGCCGATGTCGGAGTTCTACAGTGTCCAGCTCGTCATGGACCAACAGTCCAGTGCCGCATTCGCCCAGTACACGTCGGCGAACATCGGCAGACAGGTGGCGTTCATGCGGGACGGGTTGGTGCTGGCCGCCCCGTCGATCACGCAGACGGTCAATGGCCAGTCGATTCAGCTGTCGGGTGACATGACCAGGGCGACGGCGGAGACCATCGCGCAACTGGTGCTCGACGGATCCTGAGGCCGTGGTGTCGGCCCATACCGCGCCGCGACACGACAAACTAGGCCGCCAACTCGAACACCGGGATCGACGGCGCGACGGCGCGTAGATGTTCGTTCGTCGAATCGGGCGTCAGCCCACCGGAGTGGCCCTTGACCTCCCAGTACCACCGCGACAGGTAGGGCCGAAGGATCGCGGGTTTGGCCTCGTCGGCCAACTCGGTGATGCCCACGAGTCGGCGTCGCCAGCGTGGGCCCACCTCGACTTGACCTGCGGCGCGGGCATTTCTGGCCCACTGGGTGTTGCCGCGCGGTGACACGAGGAACCGGCGACCGTCGATCTCGAGCACGTTCACCACGACGTCGCGTGGCTTTCCGGTCGTACGGCCGCGCACGCGCAGCGCGTGGGTTCCCGCGATGCTGACGCCGACTTCGGCCAGCCAGCGGATGACTCCGTTGACGGCACGTGCCGTGAGATCGGGTTGGTCGTATCGACGGTTCATCGGGGGCTCCTCCACTCTGGACATTTAGAGAGCAGTGCTCTCGCAAATGAGCGTGCCACGGCGCTTCGCGGAAATCAAGAGCATTGCTCTCGTTTCGTGCCACACTTTGCCAATGGGCAAGCGCCAGGAGACCCGCGAACACCACGAACGCCAGATCGTCGAACTGGGCCGACGTCATCTGGTCACCGACGGCGCGGCGGGATTGTCACTGCGGGCGATCGCCCGTGATCTCGGCATGGTGTCATCGGCGGTCTACCGCTACGTGGCCAGCCGGGACGACCTGCTGACCCTGCTGCTCGTGGACGCCTACACCGAGCTGGCCGAGCAGGTCGAACGTGGCCGCGACGACGCGGGGCCGCAGTGGCGCGACCGGCTCGTGGCAATGGCCACGGCTGCCCGGTCGTGGGCCATCGATCAACCCGCCGGCTGGGCGCTGCTGTACGGCAGCCCCGTGCCCGGCTACCACGCGCCTGCGGACATCACGGTCGGCCCGGGCACCAGGGTGGTCGCCGCGCTGTTCGGCGTCATCGCCGACGGCATCACCGTCGGTGACGTGCCGAACCCCCGGCGCGGCGCAGATGGCCGCGTCGCGGCCGACTTCGAGGGCATCCGGCAGGAGTTCGGGTTCCCCGGGGATGACCCGACGGTGATGAAGTGCCTTCTGCTGTGGGCCGCGCTCGTCGGTTCCATCAGCCTGGAGGTGTTCGGCCAGTACGGCGCCGACACGTTCTCCGATGTCGCGGCTGTCTTCGAGGGCCAGGTGGGGCTGATGATCGATCTGTTCACGCGCTGAACACGACACGGTCCGCGTCAGTTTTCAGAACGACCGGGATGCGGTCGGGGTCGGCGGGGCATCGCGCGCCTGGTCTCTAGAACCCGGTGCCACGCGCGGCTGAACTGCGGCGATGACTACGACTCCGCAGGGTCTGTCGCCGACCACTGCGCCAACCCCGGTGCCGACAGGGCGGAAAACTAGAACATGTTCTCGCCATCCGAACCGGTCGAGGATATCCTCGATGCGATGCCCGACCAGACACCTGTCCAGATCGCCTGGGTAACCCGCGACCTGGACGCCACCGAGGCCGCACTGACCGGGCTGATGGGTGCCAGGAAGTGGGTGCGGATGCCCAGCGTGCACTTCACACCGGAAACCTGCACGCACCGCGGTGCGCCCGCCGACTTCACCGCTGACATCTCGTTCTCGTATGCCGGTGACACCCAGCTGGAGCTGATTCGGCCGACCGCCGGAGTCAGCGCCTATTCGGAGTTCCTCGAGCAGTCGGGCCCCGGGATACACCACGTGTGCGTTGCGGCATCCGATGAGGCCGACTTCGCCGAGATGTGCGACGACGCCCAACGGCGGGGGGTGCCCGTCCTCAGCCGCGGCACCATGCCCGGCGGCATGCACTTCGCGTACGTGTCCGCACCAGAGGCCGGTGTGCCGTATCTGGAGTTCGCCTACATCCCGCCCGACATTCAGAAGTTCTTCGACCATGTGAAACAGGAGCAGAGACCGTGAGTACGGCACATGAGCACGAGCGCTTGCGCGAGGAGAAGATGAACAACGTTCCAGAACCGGTCGACGCGGCGTCGGTGACGGAGTGGGGAGACGAATTCGACGTCGTCGTGGTCGGATTCGGCATCGCAGGCGGCTGTGCCGCGGTCAGTGCTGCTGCGGCGGGTGCCCGCGTACTGGTTCTGGAACGCGCCGCAGCGGCGGGCGGGACGACATCGATGGCCGGTGGACACTTCTACCTCGGCGGCGGTACCGCCGTACAGCAGGCCACCGGCCACGAGGACAGCGCCGAAGCGATGTACGACTATCTGGTCGCGGTGTCCCGCGAACCCGACCTCGACAAGATCCGGGCCTACTGCGACGGCAGCGTCGAGCACTTCAACTGGATCGAGGACCTCGGTTTTCAATTCGAGCGCAGCTTCTACCCGGGCAAGGTCGTGGTCCCGCCGGGAACCGAGGGGCTGTCATACACGGGCAACGAGAAGGTCTGGCCATTCTGCGAGCGTGCCAAGCCCGCGCCGCGTGGGCACTCGGTCCCGGTGCCCGGTGAGCTCGGCGGCGCGGCGATGGTCATCGAATTACTGCTGAAACGGGCCGAAACCCTCGGCGTGGCGATCCGCTACGAGACCGGGGTGACCAACCTGGTCGTCGAAGGCTCCGGTCAGGGCAACCGTGTCGTCGGGGTGTGCTGGAAGAACTTCGGTGAGACGGGAGCCATCCGCGCCACGTCGGTCGTCATCGCCGCCGGTGGCTTCGCGATGAACGCCGACATGGTCGCCCGGTACACGCCGGCCCTTGGCCAGCAACGCAAGACCAAGCATCACGGCATGGTGGCGCCCTACATTCTGGGCAACCCTCACGACGACGGGCTCGGCATCGGGTTGGGGGTGTCGGCAGGCGGTGAGGCCAAGAACCTCGACGGCCTGTTCATCACCGCTGCCGCCTATCCGCCCGAGATTCTGCTGACGGGCGTCATCGTCAACAAGGAGGGCAAGCGGTTCGTCGCCGAGGACTCCTACCATTCGCGGACGTCGGCCTTCGTCCTCGAGCAGCCCGACCAGCAGGCGTACCTCATCGTCGACGAGGCGCACATGCAGATGCCGGAGATGCCGTTGATCAAGTTCATCGACGGCTGGGAGACGGTCGCCGAGATGGAGGCGGCACTCGACATTCCCCGGGGCAACCTCGCCGCGACGCTCGACCGCTACAACGAGTACGCCGTCGACGGTGAGGATCCCGACTTCCACAAGCAACCGGAATACGTTGCGGCACAAGACAACGGTCCGTGGGCTGCGTTCGACCTCTCGCTGGGAGTAGCGATGTA
The DNA here is from genome assembly GCA_963798245.1 of uncultured Actinomycetota bacterium. Lineage (GTDB taxonomy): Bacteria > Actinomycetota > Actinomycetes > Mycobacteriales > Mycobacteriaceae > Mycobacterium. Next base: position 451,317 of record CAWCSO010000012.1, on the reverse strand, counting down.
CTCCGGATTCACCATGGGCGGGTTGACGGTGTCGATCGACGGCGAGGTGTTGCGGGCCGACGGTAGCGTCGTTCCAGGCCTCTACGCGGCCGGCGCATGCGCCACCAACATCGCCGTCGACGGCAAGGGCTATGCCAGCGGGACGCAGCTCGGTGAGGGCTCGTTCTTCGGCAGGCGCGCCGGGGCACGCGCGGCGGGCGTCGAGGGCCCGCGCTAACCGGGCACGTCGGCCAGCGGACTCAATCGCCACTCGCCGTCGCCAAGCAGCTCCAACCGCCGCCGGTGGTGCCGCTCGAGACTGGGACGGTGACTGACGCTGACCACCACGCACTCGGGGAGTTCCCGACGGACCGCGGCGTAGAGCGCGTACTCCTGTCCTTCGTCGAGTGCGGACGTCGACTCATCGAGGAACACCGCACGCGGCTTGGCCAACAGCACCCGCGCGAACGCCACCCGTTGTTGCTCACCGGGAGAGAGCACCTTCGACCAGTCGGCCTCCTCGTCCAGCCGCCCGGTGAGGTGGGACAGCGTGACGGCATCCAAGGCCTCGCCAATCTCGGCGTCACCGAACGCATCCCGGGCCGACGGGTAGCAGACGACCGCGCGCAGATCACCGAGCGGTGCGTAGGGCAACTGAGACAGGAACATCGCGTCGCCGTCCGCGGGCAGGCGCACCGTCCCCGCCGTATAGGGCCACATCTGCGCAAGGCTGCGCAGCAACGTCGTCTTGCCGGTACCGGAGCGGCCGGTGATCACCAACGAATCCCCGGGCGCCAATGCGACGTCGAGGTCGTCGACGAGGAGTTCGCCGTCGGGGGCACTCACCTCGAGGTCGGCGAACTCGACCCCGGCGCCGCTGACCTCGACGGCCAATCGTGGCAGCGCCCTTGACTGTTCGTTCGCGGTGACCAAACCGTCGAGCCGAATGATGGCGGCGCGGTACCCGGCGAACGCGTCATATACGGCACGGAAGAAACTCAGCGAGTTCTGCACCGAGGCAAACGCACTCGACGACTGGGTGACGTCGCCCAGGGTCAGCTCGCCTGCGAACAGTCGCGGCGCCTGCACGATCAGCGGAAGTGGATCGACGAGTTGGCTCACGGACCGGTTCCATCCGAGGAACGCCACCCCGCGCAGCACCAGCCTGCGGTAGTTCGCGATCACCCGGGCGAACAGCTCGGCCAACGTGGCGCGTTCGGTGCGTTCGCCGCGGTAGAAACCCACCGCCTCGGCCGCGTCCCGCACGCGGACCAGCGCATAGCGGAACGCCGCGTTGGTGAGTTCGTTGCGGAAGGTGAGACGGATGATCGGCCTGCCGATCCAGATCGCCACGACGGTCGTCACCGCCACGTACAGCAGCGCGAACCAGAACAGCGCCTTGGGGACGGTGACACCCAGAAGTGTCAGTGGCCCAGCGAGATTCCACAGGATCGGGGTGAAGGCCACCACCGAGACGAACGAGTAGACGGTCCCGAACAGCAGCGTTTGCGACGTGCCGACGGTCGGCGTATTGGTCTCGGGGCCGGTGCCGGTGGTGAATACGTCGATGTCCTGCTGGATTCGCTGATCGGGGTTGTCGATCGGCGCGCCTCCGAACGCCGCGAGGAAGCGGCCACGGTAGTACGCGCGATCCTCGAGCCAGTCATCGGTGAGCCTGTCGGTGAGCCACACCCGCCAGCGGATGATGAAGTACTGCATCAGATACAGATCGAGCAGCGTGCGGGTGAGGTCGGCCGTCACCAACAGGACGAAGATCACGATCGACGTCCAGAAGCCGGCGATGCCAGAGTCCCGAACCGCGTCGTTGCCCGCGCCCGCCCCTTCGAAAGCCGTTTGCAACGCTGAGAACTGATCGTTCGCGTAGTAACTGAACAGGACGTCCATCCGCACCGAGATCATCACCGACAGCAACAGCACCCCCAGGAGTGCCCAGACCGGAACGCTTGCCCGCCCGGTGAAATAGCTCCCGGTGACGTGCCAGAACTGCCTGCCCCACGTGGTGAACCGGGCGACCAGAGCCAAGACGACCACCGCCGACAGCGCGCTGATGGTCCACCCCTTGGCCACCCAGATGAGCGACGCGGCGATCTCGTTGCCCCAGTCCAGTGACTGGGTGAACATCTCCATGCCGGGGAAGTTACCGGCATCGGGGCGCGTTACCGCCGTACGTACGGCGCGTCGTCGGCGACCACGTCCGCGGTGTCGGTCGAGCCGCCACTCGCCGTCGCCGAGGAGTCGCAGTTCCTTGTCGTGGTGCTGTTCGACGGTCTTGCGGTGGCTCACGCTGACCAGGATGGTCTCCGGAAGCTCGCTGCGGACGAGTTCGTAGAGCATCATCTCCAGGCCCTCGTCCAACGCCGACGTCGACTCGTCGAGGAAGACCGCCTTGGGCTTGGTCAACAGGATCCGGGCGAACGCGATCCGCTGCTGCTCGCCGGGGGAGAGCACCTTGGCCCAGTCCTGCACCTCGTCGAGTCGATCGACCAGATGCGGCAGGGCGACCCTCCTCAGGACGTCGCGCAGATCGGAATCGTCGAGGGTCTCGACCTCGCAGGGGTAGGAGACGACCGCGCGCAGGTCGCCGAGTGGCACATACGGCATCTGGGACAGGAACATCGTCTCGTTGGGCCCGCAGGGTCGGGTCAACGTGCCCGAGGTGAAGGGCCACAGTTCGGCGAGGCTGCGCAGCAGCGTCGTCTTTCCGCTGCCCGACTGGCCGGTGACCACCAACGTGTCGCCGACCTCCAGGCGCAGGTCGAGCGGGTTGATGAGCTGCCGACCATCGGGGGTGCGGACTTCGATGCTTGTCGAGCTGCGACGGTGCCGTCGACACACGACGCGGTCGTCACTTCCGGTAGTGCGCGGCCCTCTTCGTTGGCGATGACCAGACCGTGGAGCCGGATGATCGCCGCGCGCCACCCGGCGAACTGGTCGTACGACGTTGCGGAAGAACGACAGGCCCTGCTGGATGTTGCCGAACGCCGACGCGGACTGGGTCGAGGTCACCGAGCCTGATGTCGCCATGCGAAGAACCGCTGGAACTGCACCACGTACGGCAGCAGCACGATGGCCTGGCCCATCGACAGGTTCCAGCCGTAGAAGCCGATCATCCGGTTGATGTAGCTTCTTGTAGTTGGCGACGACCGGCGCGAACCGTTGCCGCAGGCCGGTACGTTCGGCGATCTCCCCGCGGTAGAAGGCGACGGACTCCGCGGCGTCGCGCAACCGGACGAGGGCGTAGCGGAACGCGGCGTTGAACTTCTCGTTCTTGAAGGACAGCCAGATGATCGGCCTGCCCGATCCAGAACGCGATGACCGTGGCGATCAGCGACGTAGGCGATGAGGATCCAGAACATCGCCCTGGGGACATCGGTTCCGATGATCGAGCAGCGTGAGCGTCCCGGAGAGGTTCCACAGGATGGCGGTGAACGAGATCATCGAGGCGATCGGCGTCGACCGCGCCGAACAGCAAGCGTCGCACTCGAGGTGTTGTTCGGCGTGTTGGGCAGCGGCCCGACACCCGCGGTGAAGATGTCGATGTCGGACTGGATGCGCTGATCGGGGTTGTCGATGGTGTCGTCGATGAACCTCGCCCGGTAGTAGGCCTTGCCGTCGAGCCAGTCCCCGGTCAGCTCGTCGGTCAGCCAGGCCCGCCACGCCAGCATGAACCGCTGGGTGATGAACAGGTCGAGCATGATCCGGCAGACGTGAATCACCGCCAGGACTGCGAAGACGCCAGATGCGACATCCAGAAGCCGTCGCTGCCAGACTGCTTGACGGCCTCGTCGCCGCCGCCGATGCCCGCGGAGACGACCTGGAGCTGCGTCGATCATGTCGTTGCCCTGATAGCTGAAGCAGCACGTCGAGGCGCACGCCGGCGATCACGGACAGCAGCAGGACCCGCCAGCCACACCCAGACCTTGACGCTTCCGGCGCCGGTGAAGTAGCCGCTGGTGATCCGCCAGAACTGCCTGCCCCACGTGGTGTATCTCGTAATCAGTGTGACGACGACGAGATCGTGACGACCGAGGCGATCGCCCAGCCCTTGGCGATCCAGACCAGCGACGCCCAGAACTCATTGCCCCAGTCCATCGCGGGGTGAACATGTCCATGCAGGGAAAGGTACCCCGGCGCGACGCAACCGGTTGTCCCGAGGGCTCGACCCGCACTGGTCAGCCGGACGCCGGCGAAGCGAGGGGCACCGGGGATGCCTAGGGGACTGGTGGGTCCGTTGTCCCGGCCCACTCGTCTCGTTCACAGACCCGGCCGATCCGGGCGGTCCGACGACACGCTCTCGGCGACGGCAACCGGCCGCGTACCTTGAACACGTGGCCAAGACTGCCCCCAAGACCCCGCACGACTCGAAGTCCCGTAAGCCGGGCCGCCTGAGCAACCGGTTCTGGAAGATGCTCGGAGCCAGCACCGACAAGGACCAGGCCAGCTCGATGGGTCAGGTCAAGGCCTCGGCGGAGTTCGACGACAAGGCCGAGGGCCTCGACGACGAGAAGCTGCGCAAGGCTGCCAAGCTGCTCGAACTCGGCGACCTCGCCGAGTCCGCGGACATCCCTCAGTTCCTCGCCATCGCCAGGGAGGCGTCCGACCGCGCCACCTCGCTGAGACCGTTCGACGTGCAGTTGCTCGGCGCGCTGCGCATGCTCGCCGGTGACGTCGTCGAGATGGCGACCGGTGAAGGCAAGACGCTGGCCGGTGCCGTCGCGGCGGCCGGCTACGCGCTCGCGGGCCGTAGCGTCCATGTCATCTCCGTGAACGACTACCTGGCGCGTCGTGATGCCGAGTGGATGGGCCCGCTTCTCGAGGCGATGGGCCTGACGGTCGGATGGATCACCGCCGAATCCACGCCGGAGGAACGCCGCGCCGCCTACGCCTGCGACGTCACGTATGCGTCCGTGAACGAGATCGGCTTCGACGTGCTGCGTGACCAGTTGGTCGACCGACGTTGCGGACCTGGTGTCACCGGAACCCGACGTCGCCCTGATCGACGAGGCCGACTCGGTGCTCGTCGATGAGGCGCTGGTGCCGCTGGTGCTGGCGGGCACCACACACCGCGAGACACCGCGCCTGGAGATCATCCGGATGGTGGGCGAACTGGTCAGCACCAAGGACTACGACACCGACTCCGATCGCCGCAACGTCCACCTGACCGACGAGGGCGCCAGAAAGCTGGAGAAGGCGCTCGGCGGCATCGACCTTTACTCCGAGGAGCACGTCAGCACGACGCTCACGGAGGTCAACGTCGCGTTGCACGCCCATGTCCTGCTGCAACGCGATGTGCACTACATCGTCCGCGACGACGCGGTCCAGCTCATCAACGCCTCACGTGGTCGCATCGCGACGCTTCAGCGGTGGCCGGACGGGCTTCAGGCCGCGGTCGAGGCCAAGGAGGGCATCGAGACCACCGAGACCGGGGAGGTGCTCGACACGATCACGGTGCAGGCGCTGATCAACCGGTACCCGACCGTGTGCGGTATGACCGGGACGGCGCTCGCGGCGGGCGAGCAGTTGCGCCAGTTCTACAAACTGGGCGTCTCACCGATCCCGCCGAACACGCCCAACGTGCGCGAGGACGAGACGGATCGGGTGTACATCACGTCGGCCGCCAAGAACGACGCCATCATCGAGCACATCGCGTCGGTACACGCGACGGGCCAACCGGTGCTGGTCGGCACGCGCGACGTCGCCGAGTCCGAGGAACTGCACGAGCGGCTGGTCAAGTCCGGCGTTCCTGCGGTGGTGCTCGAACGCCAAGAACGATGCCGAGGAGGCGGCGGTGATCGCCGAGGCGGGCGCTCTCGGCACGGTCACCGTGTCCACCCAGATGGCCGGCAGGGGCACCGACATCAGGCTCGGCGGCTCGGACGAAACGGGCCATGATGAGGTTGCCGACCTGGGTGGGCTGCATGTGATCGGCACGGGCCGCCACCATACGGAGCGTCTGGACAATCAGCTCAGGGGCCGTGCGGGGCGCCAGGGTGACCCGGGGTCGTCGGTGTTCTTCTCCAGTTGGGAGGACGACGTCGTGGTTGCCCACCTGGAACCGCAGAAGCTGCCCATGGAGACCGACGAGGACGGCAAGATTCTGCAGGAACGCGCCGCCCAGCTTCTCGAACACGCGCAGCGCGTCGCGGAGGGCAAGCTGCTCGACGTGCATGCCAACACCTGGCGCTACAACCAATTGGTCGCCCAGCAGCGGGCCATCATCTCCGAGCGGCGCGACACCCTGCTGCGCACCTCGACCGCACGAGACGAACTGGCGGAACGCTCGCCGAAGCGCTACGAGCAACTCGTCGAGGAAATCGGTGAGGAGCCCCTAGAGACGACCTGCCGCCAGATCATGCTCTACCACCTCGACCGCGGCTGGGCCGACCACCAGGCCTATCTGTCCGACATTCGCGAGAGCATCCACCTGCGTGCCCTCGGCAGGCAGAACCCGCTCGACGAGTTCCACCGGATGGCCGTGGATGCGTTCGGCTCCCTGGCCGCCGACGCCATCGAGGCGGCGCAGCAGACCTTCGAGACCGCCAACGTCGTCGACGACGACCTGGGGCTGGACCTGTCGAAGCTGGCCCGCCCGACATCGACCTGGACGTACATGATTCACGACAACCCGCTCGCCGACGACACCATGTCGGCGCTGAGCCTGCCCGGAGTGTTCCGCTAGGTTGAGCGCTGATGGTCGTGCCCGAGGGCAGTAGCGCAGGAACGGGGGCCCAGTGACCGATGCCCCGCAGGACGGCAACGACCGGGTGCTGACCTGGCCGAACGCGCTGAGCGTGCTGCGCCTGATCCTCGTACCCGTGTTCCTGTATCTGCTCCTCGTTGCCCACGCGTACGGACTCGCCGTCGCGGTACTGATGTTCAGTGGCTTCTCCGACTGGGCCGACGGCAAGATCGCCCGTCTGGTCGCCAATCAATCCTCGCGCCTGGGCGCACTACTGGACCCGGCGGTCGACCGCATCTACATGGTCGCGGTGCCGGTGGCCCTCGCCGTCGCCGGCATCGTGCCGTGGTGGTTCGTGGCCGTGCTCCTGGGCCGTGACCTGGTGCTGGCCGCCACGCTGCCCGTGCTGCGCAGCCGCGGCCTGACTGCGCTTCCCGTCACCTACGTGGGCAAGGCCGCGACGTTCGCGCTGATGTCGGGCTTCCCGCTGATTCTGCTCGGCCAGTGGGACGCGCTGTGGAGCCGGGTGATTCTGGCGTGCGGGTGGGCATTCGTGATCTGGGGCATGGCGATGTACCTGTGGTCGGGAATCCTCTATCTGATCCAGGTGGGCATGGTGACCAGGCAGATGCCGCGCAGGGTGAGCGGGACGGCCTGACCGTGGCCGACGACGAGCGTGCCCTCGGCGGGTACGGCAAGGATGCGGGGCGCAGCGCGCACCGGGCCGGCGCGCCGACGTTGCTCCCCGTGCCCTCGCTGCTGAGGTCGCTCCTGACCGATCACCTGGACCCCGGCTACGCCGCTGCCGCGCAGCGGCGTACCGCGGAACCACCACGTCGGAGAGGCATCGAGTGGGGCTGGCAGCTGGCGGCGGGCCTGTCCATCGCCGTGGTCTTCGCGACGGCCGCCGCGCAAGCGCAGTCGGTGGCACCGGCGAATCGGCAGACCCAGCAGGTGCTGGTCGACGGGGTCCGATCGGCTGACGCCACGACGACGGCCGCAACGGCCCGCCGTGACGCACTGGCCACGGAGGTCGAGGATGAACGCCGCAGCCGCCTGGAGGGCGACGTGCAGGGGCGCAGTCTGCTCGAGAACCTGGATGCGGCGGAGTTCGCCGCGGCGGCGACCCCGGTTCACGGACCGGGGGTGGCGGTCATCGCCACCGAGCCGGGAGCGACCCGCGATCTCAGTGACGTGTCCAAGCAGCGGGTCGAGGGAAGCCAGCAGGTGATCCTGGACCGCGATCTGCAGCTGGTGGTGAACTCGCTGTGGGCAAGTGGTGCCGAGGCGATCGCGGTGGGTGGCGTCCGGATGGGTCCCAATGTGACGATCCGGCAGGCAGGCGGAGGAATCCTGGTCGACAATCAGCCGATCAGCAGCCCCTACGAGGTGCTCGCGATCGGACCACCGCGAGCGATGCGGGAGGTCTTCAACAACAGCCCGGGCATGCAACGGCTGCGGTTGCTCGAAGCCGCATACGGCGTCGGCGTCGGTGTCAGCGCAACCGATGACGTCGAGGTGCCGGCCGGCCCGGTCCGAGAACTCAACTTCGCCAGACCGATTGGCCCCTCGTGATCGGAAGAACATGATCGGAATCGCCGCACTCGTCCTCGGGATCGTGCTGGGCCTGATATTTCACCCCAGCGTTCCCGAGGTCATCCAGCCCTACCTGCCGATCGCGGTCGTCGCCGCGCTGGACGCGGTGTTCGGTGGCCTGCGGGCATACCTGGAACGAATCTTCGACGCGAAGGTGTTCGTCGTCTCGTTCGTGTTCAACGTCCTCGTCGCGACGATCATCGTCTACGTCGGTGATCAGCTCGGCGTCGGTACGCAGCTGTCGACCGCGATCATCGTCGTCCTCGGAATCCGCATCTTCGGCAACGCCGCAGCGCTGCGGCGCAGACTGTTCGGGGCATGACGATGAGCGAACACGGCGGGCAGGAGCGCAGCGACCCGGGGGAACGGCACGGCGGGCAGGAGCGCAGCGACCCGGGGGAACGGCACGGCGGGCAGGAGCGCAGCGACCCGGGCAAGCTTCACGGCCGGCACGAACTGCCGCGGGAGCAGGGGGCGAAGCCCATCGGAGATCTGGACCCGTCCGGATCGACGGGCAGCCCGCGGCGAGGGCGGTCACAGATCGCATTCGGTGCGCTCGGCGTCGCGCTGTGCCTCCTGCTCGGCGTCGCAATCGTGACGCAGGTGCGCCAGACGGAGTCCGGCGACTCTCTGGAGACGGCGCGGCCGGCGGACCTCGTGGTGCTGCTCGACTCACTGCAACAGCGCGAGGCGGCCTTGAATACCGAGGTCACGGAGCTCCAGCGGACCTTGGCCACGTTGCAAGCCTCCGGTAGCGACGACGAGGCCGCCATCGAGAACGCCCGGGCCCGACTGGCCGCCCTCTCGATCCTTATCGGCACGGTCGGTGCGACGGGACCCGGTGTGACGCTGACCATCGAGGACAACCCGTCCGGTGTGTCGCCCGAGACGATGCTCGACGTGATCAACGAGCTGCGCGCGGCAGGCGCCGAGGCGATGGAGATCAGGTCCATGGGGCCCTCGGGTGTCACGGCCGTCAGGGTCGGGGTGGACACGTGGGTCGCGGGACCGGCGGGGGCTCTGGTCATCGATGACACGACCTTCAGCCCGCCCTACTCGGTCCTGGCGATCGGGGATCCTGCCACCCTCTCGGCGGCGATGAACATCCCGGGCGGGGCGATGGACAGCATCGAGCGGGTTGGTGGTTCGATGACGGTGCAACAGGCCGATACCGTGAACGTGACGGCCTTGCGGCAACCGAAACCGCGCCAATACGCTCAGCCCGACAAATGACCGCGACAACCGAGCCGGAGAATCAAGGAGCGCCGTGAGCGACACACCGTCCGACCTGTTCTACACATCCGACCACGAATGGGTGCGACGAACAGGCGACGACAGCGTCCGGGTGGGCATCACAGACTATGCGCAGGCGGCACTGGGTGACGTGGTCTATATCGACCTGCCTGCGGTTGACGACGACGTCACTGCCGGAGGCGAGTTCGGCAATGTGGAGTCGACCAAGTCGCAGTCGGATCTGTATGCGCCGATCACGGCGAAAGTCGTTGCGGTCAATGAGGATCTGGCTGACTCCCCGGAGTTGGTCAACTCGGACCCGTACGGTGCGGGATGGCTGATCGACCTGCGGGTCGACGCGGCCGCATTGGCCGACGGTCTGTCCGCGTTGCTGGACGCCGACGGGTACCGTGCCACTCTCGACGAATGACGAAATCCGGCGGTGGTGGACCCATTGACCTACCCAGCGCGGTACGGTCGAGGTGATTCCATGTCGGTCCGCGCCCACGCGGACCGACGGGCACGACATCGCCACAGCAGCCAGTAAGGAGCAGCGGGTGACGGATAATGACACCAGTTCGGGAGCCGACCAGTCCGAGGAAATGACGGTTGAGACCACCTCGGTCTTCCGGGCTGACTTCCTCAACGAATTGGACGCTCCGGCCTCGACGGGCACCGACAGCGGTGTATCCGGGGTCGAAGGGCTACCCACGGGTTCGGCGCTACTCGTCGTCAAGCGTGGCCCCAACGCGGGCTCACGATTCCTGCTCGACCAGGCCACGACGTCGGCCGGACGGCATCCCGACAGCGACATCTTCCTCGACGACGTGACGGTCAGCCGCCGACATGCCGAGTTCCGCCTCGAAACGGGCGAGTTCCAGGTCGTCGACGTGGGCAGCCTGAACGGCACCTACGTCAACCGCGAACCTGTCGACTCGGCCGTGCTCGCCAACGGCGACGAGGTGCAGATCGGCAAGTTCCGCTTGGTGTTCCTGACCGGTCCGAAGGCCGACGACGGCACAGCGGACGGCTAGTGACCGCCCCCGACACCCCGCTGGCCGGGATGTCGATCGGGGCGGTCCTGGACCTGCTGCGACCTGACTTCCCTGACGTCACGATCTCCAAGATCCGTTTCTTGGAGGCCGAGGGTCTGGTCACGCCGGAACGCACACCGTCGGGGTACCGCCGCTTCACCGCGTATGACTGCGCCCGACTGCGGTTCGTCCTGACGGCGCAGCGCGACCATTATCTGCCGCTCAAGGTGATCAAGGCCCAACTCGACGGCCAGCCGGACGGTGAGCTGCCGGCCGTGCCCGAGGCGGCCTCGGCGTACGCCGTGCCACGTCTGGTACCGGTGTCGAACGACGAGGGTGTACCCGGGGTGGTGTCCGCGGTCTCCCCGGCGCAGGTGCGGCTGAGTCGCGAAGACGTGCTGGAAAGATCCGGTGTCGACGACGCGCTGCTGACCGCGTTGGTCAAGGCCGGGGTCATCAGGCCCGGACCGGCCGGATTGTTCGACGAGTACGCGGTGGTGGCCGCCCAATGCGCAGGAGCACTTGCCGAATACGGGATCGAACCGCGACACCTGCGGGCATTCCGGTCGGCCGCAGACCGCCAGTCCGACCTCATCGCGCAGATCGCGGGACCGGTCGACAAGACTCGCAGAGCGGGTGCGCGTGATCGCGCGGACGACCTGGCGCGCGAAGTTGCGGCGCTGGCGATAACCCTGCACACCTCGTTGATCAAGTCGGCCGTACGCGACGTTCTTGATCGCTGAGGACTAGACTCGGGTCGTCGGATTTGATGGTGCGGAGGGCAGACACAGATGGGTGAGGTTCGTGTGGTCGGCATCCGCATCGAGCAGCCGCAGAACCAGCCGGTACTGCTGTTGCGCGAATCCAACGGGGACCGGTACCTGCCCATCTGGATCGGTCAGACCGAGGCCACCGCGATCGCTCTCGAACAACAGGGAGTCGAGCCGGCTCGCCCGCTCACGCACGACCTGATCCGAGATTTGATTGCCGCGCTGGGACATTCGCTCAAGGAGGTCCGCATCGTCGACCTCCAGGAGGGCACGTTCTACGCCGACCTGGTCTTCGACCGGGACATCACGGTGTCGGCGCGTCCGTCGGACTCCGTGGCGATTGCCCTGCGCGTCGGCGTGCCGATCTATGTCGAGGAAGCGGTGCTGGCCGAGGCCGGTCTGCTGATCCCCGACGAGGGTGACGAGGAGAGCACGGGCGCCGTCCGCGAGGACGAGGTCGAGAAGTTCAAGGAATTCCTCGACAGTGTGTCGCCCGACGACTTCAAGGCCACGTGATCGCAACGTCGATGTATCGGCATTTGTCACGGATGCGTCTCAACTGGTGCTCTGGCGTCGACACGCGGTTCAGGTTTCGAGGATCCGTGCCCCGGGCAGCCATACTTTGATTTGACTTCAAGCGGTCGTGGAGATGCTCGGAAGCGTATGCTCGACACATTCGAGATCGGGCAAACGCGCTGCACAGTGATTCGGACTGCGACGCGCGAGCGAGTTCGATTCGGCGAGAGGATGGACAGTGGGCGACACGCCACGTCAGGAACAGTTTGATCTGTCGTCCGATGGCACGCCCCCCGTGCAGGCAGGGCCCAGCGAGGTCGGCGAACCCGTCCAGGGCGGTCTGTTCCCCGACGACTCGGTGCCCGACGAACTCGTCGGCTACCGCGGGCCCAGCGCCTGTCAGATCGCAGGCATCACGTATCGCCAACTGGACTATTGGGCGCGCACCTCGCTGGTGGTGCCGTCCATCCGCAGCGCGGCGGGCTCAGGTAGCCAGCGGCTCTACTCGTTCAAGGACATCCTGGTCCTCAAGATCGTCAAACGGCTACTGGACACCGGCATCTCGCTACACAACATCCGCGTCGCGGTCGATCACCTCCGGCAGCGTGGCGTCAAGGATCTGGCCAACATCACCCTCTTCTCCGACGGCACCACGGTCTACGAGTGCACGTCCGCCGAGGAGGTCGTCGACCTTCTGCAGGGTGGGCAGGGCGTGTTCGGCATCGCCGTCTCGGGAGCCATGCGAGAGCTGACGGGCGCCATCGCCGATTTCCCGGGCGAACGGGCCGACGGCGGCGAGTCGATCGCCGCCCCCGAGGACGAACTGGCTTCGCGGCGCAAGCATCGCGACCGCAAGATCGGCTGACCGCTCACGTCGGCTGCCGTACCGGTAGACTCGTCCCTGCATCGCCCTCGCGTGGGAGAGTTCCGTGGCCGCCAGCCACGGACGCCGAAGGAGCAACACCTCTCCGTCAACCTCTCAGGCACCCAGGACCGCTCGGGGCCCCGATGCCTCTGGAAAGCGGCAGGTTCGCCTGCCCGCCCATGGGGAAAGGCCAACTCCGCCACCGGTCGGGGTAGCTGAATCTCTCAGGCACCCGGCACGGGTTGACGACAGAGGGGGAGGACCGCAAGCAGTCGTGCGTTCTGAACCCGAGAGGCCAACGTGTCCGGTAATCACTCCCATTTCTCGGCCGATCACCACCAGCCCCGCTTCGCGGACCGCCACATCGGCCCCGATTCCGATGCCGTGGCCACGATGCTGCGGGTCATCGGGGTGGATTCGCTGGACCAACTCGCCCAGAAGGCGCTACCGGCGGGGATTCTCGACACGCTGACCGTGGACGGTCTGGCCCCCGGACTCGATCGGTTGCCGCCCCCGGCCAGCGAGGAGCACGCGCTTGCCGAGCTTCGCGAGATGGCAGACGCGAACACGGTCGCGGTGTCCATGATCGGGCAGGGGTACTTCGACACCCTGACGCCACCGGTGTTGCGCCGCAACATCCTGGAGAACCCCGCGTGGTACACGGCCTACACCCCGTATCAGCCGGAGATCAGCCAGGGCCGGCTGGAGGCGTTGCTCAACTTCCAGACCATGGTCGAAGACCTGACCGGCCTCGAGGTGGCGAACGCATCGATGCTCGACGAGGGCACCGCCGCCGCCGAGGCGATGACGCTGATGTACCGCGCGGTGAAGGGCTCGGCCAAGCGCATCGCCGTCGACGAGGACCTCTACGGCCAGTCCGCGGCGATCCTGGCGACCCGCGCCGAACCCCTCGGCATAGAGATCGTGACCGCCGATCTGCGCAAGGGACTGCCCGACGGCGAGTTCTTCGGCGTCATCGTCCAACTCCCCGGTGCGAGTGGCGCCGTCGTCGACTGGTCCGAGTTGATCGCGACCGCACACGACCGCGGAGCGCTGGTCGCGGTGGGCGCCGACCTGCTCTCGCTGACGCTGATCACACCGCCGGGTGAGATCGGGGCGGACGTCGCCTTCGGCACCACCCAACGGTTCGGTGTGCCAATGGGATTCGGCGGTCCGCACGCGGGCTACCTCGCAGTCCACACCAAGCACGCCCGCCAGCTGCCAGGTCGGCTGGTCGGCGTATCCGTCGACGGTGACGGCGCGCCGGCGTACCGGCTGGCACTGCAGACCCGTGAACAGCACATCCGGCGGGACAAGGCGACCAGCAACATCTGTACCGCTCAGGTCCTGCTTGCGGTGACCGCGGCCATGTACGCCAGCTATCACGGTGCCGACGGTCTCACCGCGATCGCCCGCCGTGTCCATGGCAACGCACTGGGAGTGGCAGCAGGCTTGCGCACCGCAGGTGTCGAGGTGGTACACGACGCGTTCTTCGACACCGTCCTGGCCCGGGTTCCCGGTAGGGCCGAGGCGGTCCGTGCGGACGCGAAGGCACGCGGTATCAACGTGTGGCTCGTCGACGCGGACCACGTCTCCGTAGCCTGCGACGAGGCGACCACCGCAGCGCACGTGGAGCAGGTACTGGAGGCATTCGGGGGCACCCGCGGCGGCCAGCATTGGGAGGGACCCGACGTCCACACCCGCACGTCACCGTTCCTCGCGCATCCGGCGTTCACGCGGTATCGCACGGAGACCGAGATGATGCGGTACCTGAGGGCGTTGTCCGACAAGGACATCGCATTGGACCGCAGCATGATTCCGCTCGGATCCTGCACGATGAAGCTCAACGCGGCCGCCGAGATGGAGCCCATCACGTGGCCCGAATTCGCCTGCCAGCATCCGTTCGCGCCCGCCTCCGACACTCCGGGTCTGAGAAAGCTGATCGCCGACCTGCAGAAGTGGCTCACCCAACTCACCGGGTACGACGAGGTGTCGCTGCAACCCAACGCCGGTTCACAGGGGGAGTATGCGGGCCTGCTCGCCATTCGCGCGTACCACGTCAGCCGTGGTGAAGCGCGTCGCAACGTCTGCCTGATCCCGTCCAGTGCGCACGGCACCAACGCGGCGTCCGCTGCGCTGGCGGGCATGCGCGTGGTGGTCGTCGCGTGCCGGGACAAGGGCGACGGGGCTGGTGACGTCGACCTCGACGATCTGCGCGTCAAGCTCACCGAGCACGCCGATTCGGTTGCGGCGCTGATGATCACCTACCCATCGACCCACGGCGTATTCGAGCACGACGTTGCCGACATCTGCGCCGCGGTGCACGATGTGGGCGGCCAGGTGTACGTCGACGGGGCAAACCTCAACGCGCTGGTCGGCCTGGCCCGACCCGGCCGCTTCGGCGGCGACGTCAGTCACCTGAACCTGCACAAGACCTTCTGCATCCCGCACGGCGGGGGCGGCCCGGGCGTCGGCCCGGTGGCGGTCCGTTCCCACCTGGCGCCGTACCTGCCCGGACATCCGCTGGCCGACGAACTCTCCGACGAATACACGGTGTCGGCCGCCCCGTACGGCTCGGCCTCGATCCTGCCGATCACCTGGGCCTACATCAGGATGATGGGAGCACCCGGCCTGCGCGCGGCGACGCTCACCGCCATCGCATCCGCCAACTACGTGGCGCGCCGCCTCGACGAGTACTACCCCGTGCTCTACACGGGCGAGAACGGGATGGTGGCCCACGAGTGCATCCTGGATCTGCGCCAGATCACCAAGAGCACCGGCGTGACGGTGGACGACGTGGCGAAGCGATTGGCGGACTACGGTTTTCATGCGCCGACGATGAGCTTCCCGGTGGCCGGAACGCTCATGGTGGAACCCACGGAGAGCGAGAGCCTGGCCGAGGTGGACGCGTTCTGCGAGGCGATGATCGCGATCCGGGCCGAGATCGACAACGTCGCGACCGGGCTGTGGACTCCCGAAGACAACCCGTTGCGCGGGGCGCCACACACCGCGGAGTGCCTGTTGGTCGCCGACTGGGATCACCCCTACAGCCGCGAACAGGCGGCCTACCCGCTCGGAAAGGGGTTCCGCCCCAAGGTGTGGCCGCCGGTCCGCCGGATCGACAGCGCCTACGGTGACCGCAACCTGGTGTGTTCGTGCCCGCCGGTGGAGGCGTTCGCCTAGCCTGGCGGAGGTGTTGCCCGCGACGGTCCAGAACTGGCTCGACGGTGGCGGGATGTTGCCTACCGGGGCTGGTTCGGTATTCGTCAGGTCGGCGCCGGGCTCCGGGCCAACGGTGCTGATGCTCCACGGGTATCCGTCGAGTTCGTATGACTACCGCGGTGTCGTCGACCACCTCGGTGACCGGTCCTGGGTGACGATGGACTTCCTCGGTTTCGGTCTGTCGGACAAGCCGCGGCCGCACCGCTACAGCCTGCTCGAACAGGCAGACCTGGTGGAGGCCGTCGTCGCGGACGTCGTGTCCGGTCCCGTGGTGCTGATCGCTCACGACATGGGTACCTCGGTTGCCACCGAGCTGCTCGCCCGGGACATCGAGGGGAAGCTGCCCTTCGACCTCCGCGCGGCGGTACTGACCAATGGGAGCGTGCTCCTGGAACGGGCCAGCCTGCGTCCGATTCAGAAGGTGCTCCGCGGTCCTCTCGGGCCCATCGCGGCGCGACTGACCAACGAGCGGATGTTCGCCAAGGGTTTCGCCCGGCTGTTCGGTCGGACCCATCCGCTTTCGGCAGCGGAGGCCCAGGCGCAGTGGGCGCTGTTGTCGCGGGCCGACGGCGCCCGGATCGCACATCTGCTCATCTACTACCTCGGCGAGCGGGTGCGGTATGCGCCGAGATGGCATGGCGCGGTGCGTGACTGGCCCAAGCCGCTGAGCTTTCTGTGGGCGCTCGACGATCCCGTGGCCACCGTCAACGTGCTCGACGGGCTCCGGGAACTACGACCAGAGGCCGAGGTCGTCGAGTTGCCCGGAATCGGCCACTACCCGCAGGTCGAGGTGCCCGAGCAGTTCACCGAGCGGGCCCTGTCGCTCCTTGCGACCTAGCCGACCATCGTCGCCAGCGCCGACCCGAGCTCGGGACCGGCGGAGGTGCTGAGGTTCTGGTAGGTGCCCCCGGTCAGCTGCGACACCGCTTCCCACGTCGCCCGGTCGGGGTCGGCGCCGAAGTCGATGACATTCACCGCCACCGGCCTGCCCTGCTGGAAGGTCTGCGAAATGAAGTCCTGTAGACCCGCCCCGTTCAGTGACTGGTCGGTGTGCGGTCCTGCGGTGATCACCAGAACCGAGTTCTGTTGGCCCTCGCGGAAATTGGCCATCGCCTCGGTGTAGACCAGCCGCAGTGTGGTGAACGACACCGCGCCGCCGCCCGATGCCGCCTGCCCCCTGAGGCTGTCGCCGATGACGACCGACCGCGGCTGACCCCCGACAGGGTCACCGAGTGGCCCCAGCGCCACCTCGGAGCGGCCCGACACACCGTCGAACGTCCACAGGCCCACCGACGCGGTAGGCGGCAACGCCTTCAGTCGCTGGTCGAGAGCCGTTGCAACGTTGGCGACGCGACTGCTGCCCGCCTCGTCGGTGTTCATCGACTGGTCCAACATGATTGTCACGGCGGCGTTCTGGGCCGGAGAGCTGACGGCATCGGCGAGCTTGGCCCGCGTGGCCGTGTCACCCACCGCCAACGGTGCCGAAAGGGGCGCGAAGTCGGTAACGTCGCTCGCCGGCGGCGTGCCGTCCTCGGTGCGGAACCCTGCCGCGGCGAGTTCGGTCATGGCGTCCGGCTTGCGTAGGTACCGCGCGAACTCGCTGGCTGCGCTGACCTGTTCGCCGGAGAGCCAGTCTCCGTCGAGTAGCACCGTCGGGTAGTCGGCGACGGCGGCGGCACCCGACGGCGTCCATCCGGCCAGCGTGGACTTGGCGTCGGATAGTGCGGCGGCGCGCTCGACGAGCTGCTGCTCGGTGGTCACCACCGCGTGGACCGCCGAGTCGGCTGGATCGCTCCCCGCGAGCAGCGCGTCCATGGCGGTCGACGCATTGTCGTCGGCGAGCTTGGGCGCTGCGGCCATGAGTGTGCTGATTGCCGTGGCACCCGCGGTGGCGGGGGACCCCTGCGGCGCCGATGCCGTCGCCACGGCCTCGGCCGCGACGTAGGTGGCGTCGGCGTCGCCCTCGCGCGGCAGGGCGAGGCGCAGTGCACCCCAACCGGGAAGGTTGACGGCATCGAGCGCTGTGGGGTTCGTCTGCAAGGCTGGCAGAGCAGCCCAGTTCTGTTCGCCCAGGGCGGTCTTCAGTTCCGGCCGGACCGCCAACAGCACGGGGGAGGTGACCAGGGAGCGGCTGTCACTGACGGTTTGGGGGCCTGTGGCGGCCTCCAGTCGCGCCTCGGACACCGAACTCCCCGGAATCCACAGCGCGGGCCGCTCCCCGAGCTCGCCGGGCCACGTGTCGACGAACCCGTTGACCACCTGATCTGACGACGCCGAGCGCACGCCGACCTTCACGCACTTGTCGCCGACCGGCTCCGCCGATTCGTTGTACGTGTCGGCAAGTTCGCCGATCTGGGCGGCGATCGACGGATCGGCGATCACCGTGACCGCGACCTCGCCTTCGACGCATCGCGCGGCGGAGGCTTCCGACCGGCTCGACAACGCATCGCCGAAGAAGCGCCACATGATCACGGCGCCGACCACGACGACGACGGCGACCAGCGCGACGATCACGCCGACGCTGATTCCGCGCCGTCCCGTCTCCACTGCGCGGTGACTGCCGGTCCACTCGCCGCCGTCCCATTCGCCGCTGTGCTGCGGCCCTGCCGACGGTGGCCGGGGTGGCGACGCCGCCAACGCGCGGGTAGGCGAGTCGTCCAGTCCGACGTTCTCGTATTCGGTGCCGTATTCCGTCCCGTCGCCGGCGTCGGGATCGTCGACGTAGCGTGGCTCGCCCTCGGACTGCCAGTACGCGTCGTCCCGATAGTCGGGCTCGGATCCCTCGGGGTGCTCCTGCTCGTCGAACCCGGAATCACCCTGCCCGCCGGTGCCCCGATCCTCGGGCTGATCGGCCGAATCCTCGGGATCGGGAATGCTGTGCCTACCCATCCCTACCCTCTGCGCTCGTATCGATCGATTGTTCGGCTCCGCAAAGTCTAGTCACTGGCTGCCGTGGCGGGCTTTGAACTCCCGCCGGCGACGATGCAGGATCGGTTCGGTGTAGCCGCTGGGTTGCTCACCACCGGACAGGATCAACTCCTGTGCCGCCTGAAACGCGATGCTGTCCTCGGGATCGGTTGCCATCGGCAGATAGTCGGGGTCGTCGGCGTTCTGCTCGTCGACCACCGCCGCCATCCTGCGCAGACTCGCCTTGACGTCCTCGACCGTGATGACGCCGTGGCGGAGCCAGTTGGCCAGCAGCTGGCTGGAGATGCGCAGGGTCGCCCGGTCCTCCATCAATGCGACGTCGTGGATGTCGGGCACCTTCGAACAGCCGACGCCCGCGTCGACCCAGCGCACCACGTAGCCCAGGATCGACTGGCAGTTGTTGTCGACCTCTTCCTTGATCTCGTCCGGCGCCCAGGCGAGTTCCTCGGACAGCGGAATCGTGAGCAGTTCGTCGATGGTAGTCCTGGCCGTTCCCCGGTCGCTGCGCTCCTGGGATGCCTGCTCCACGAGTTCCCGCTGGACCTCGTAGACGTCGACCTGGTGATAGTGCATGGCGTGCAACGTCGCCGCCGTCGGCGAGGGCACCCACGCCGTGGTGGCACCGGCCTTCGGTTGGCCGATCTTCTGCTCGACCATGTCGGCCATCAGCTCGGTCATCGCCCACATGCCCTTACCGATCTGGGCCCTGCCCGACAATCCACAGGCCAGCCCGGTGTCGACGTTGGCGTCCTCGTAGGCCTTGATCCACGGTTGGGCCTTCATAGCGCCCTTGCGGATCATCGGCCCGGCCTCCATCGAGGTGTGGATCTCGTCGCCGGTGCGGTCCAGGAAGCCGGTATTGATGAACACGACGCGGTCCGCCGCCGCCTTGATGCATGCCTTGAGGTTGAGGGTGGTGCGACGTTCCTCGTCCATGATGCCGACCTTCAGCGTGGCCTGCGGCAGGCCGAGAACGTCCTCGACCCGGCTGAACAACTCGCAGGTGAACGCCACCTCGTCGGCGCCGTGCATCTTCGGTTTCACGATGTACACCGACCCGGTGCGGCTGTTGACCAGCGGTCCGTTGTCGTCGCCCGCCTTCAGCCCGTGCATCGCGATCAGACCGGTGAACAGGGCATCCTGAATGCCCTCGGGCACCTCGTTGCCGTCCGCGTCGACGATGGCGTCGTTGGTCATCAGGTGACCCACATTGCGGACGAACAGCAGGCTGCGCCCGGGCACCGTGACCTCGCCGCCGTCGGGGGCGGTGTAGGTACGGTCCTCGTTCAGCACCCGGGTGAACGACTTGTCGCCCTTGCTGACCTCCTCGGACAGGTCGCCGCGGTTCAGGCCGAGCCAGTTGCGGTAGCCGAGCACCTTGTCGTCGGCGTCGACCGCCGCGATCGAGTCCTCGAAGTCCATGATCGTGGTCACCGCGGACTCCAGCACGACGTCCTTGACGCCCGCCTTGTCGGTGGCCCCGACGGGGGAGTCCGGGTCGATGAGGATCTCGATGTGCAGGCCGTTGTGCACCAGGAGCAGCGCGGTCGGTGAGTCGGCCTCGCCCAGATACCCGGCGAACTGTTCGGGGGCGGCCAAGCCGGTAGAGAGCCCGTCGCCGAGGGTGGCGACGAACTGGCCAGTCCCTTCGGAGGTGGCCACCGCGAAGCCCGTGGCCCCGGCGTACGAGCCCGACGCCAGCGGCACCGCCTCGTCGAGGAACGCCCGGGCATAGGCGATGACCTTGTCACCACGCACCCTGTTGTAGCTGCTGCCCTTCTCCGCGCCGTCGGTCTCGGGGATGACGTCCGTGCCGTACAGCGCGTCGTACAACGAACCCCAGCGGGCGTTGGCTGCGTTGAGGGCGAAACGGGCATTCAGGATGGGCACCACCAGCTGCGGGCCCGCGGTGGCGGTGATCTCGTCGTCCACACCCGAGGTGGTGATGGTGAAGTCTGCCGGCTCGGGCTGCAGGTAACCGATGTCGGTGAGGAACGCCTTGTACTCCTCCGCATCGTGTGGGCCGATGGCACGCTGGCGGTGCCATTTGTCGATCTGAGCCTGCAGTTCGTCCCGTCGGGCAAGCAGATCCTGGTTCTGCGGCGTCAGATCGGCGACCACCTTGTCCACGCCGGACCAGAAGCTGTCCGGGTCGAGTCCGGTGCCGGGTAGGGCCTCGTTGGTGACGAAGTCGTAGAGCGTGCGGGCGACCCTCAGGTTGCCCACCGTCACGCGATCGGTCATGGATTTCCTCCCTCGAGCGTCGATCCAGCTTACGCGTGCGCCATAGGCCCTATCCGCGGCGCACCTCACTGAGTAGCAGGTCACACCGATCGGCAAGGGCCGCCCGAAGCGGTGCGGCACGGTCGGTGATCGCCTGTTGCGCACGGACGTATTCGGCTCGGCCCGCCGCTGTTTCGATGGCAATCGGATCGAACCCGTAGTCGGTCAGGTCGTAGGGGCTCGCCCGCATGTCCAGTTCGCGCGCGTCGGCCGCGAGTTCCAGACAGTCCAGCACCAACGAAGATTCGATGAGCGGACCCAGCTTGAACGACCACTTGTACAGGTCCATCGCGGCATGGATGCAACCCGGTTGTTCCTGGGACACCTGACCGTCGCGGGTCAGCCGGTCCGCGTTGCGACCCACGGCGGGCTCGGTGAAGAACCGGTAGGCATCGAAGTGACTGCACCGCAGCGGCATCGATTCGACGACGGCGTCCGTGCCCGCGGCGCCCAACCTGAGCGGCACCTGATCGTGGCGGACCACTGGGGCGCGATACACCATCGCCCATTCGTGCAGGCCGAAGCAGTTCAGCCGCGCCGGACGCCGCGCCGTGGCGCGCAGCAGATCGGCGACGAACGCGACCGTGTCGGCCCGGTCCAGCAGATGCTCACGGGTGACGGTCACGGTCGCACCGTTCCTGTCGTATCCGGCGCGGTGCAGAAAGCGCTCGGCGGAGCGCCCCGCCAATCCCAGGCCATAGCCGGGGTGCCAGCGCCGCAGCAGTCGTGGTCGCAGGCTGTAGTAGGTGAACAGGAAGTCCCATACCGGGTGCGGTTCGTGTCGGCGGGCCCGCGCCCGGTGTGGTCCGACGAACCGGTCGGCACGTTCGGCATGACGACGCTCGCGGGCGGTCCAGTCCATCTCGGCCAGTGTCGCTCTCACCTCCATGGGCGAGGGCACCACCGCTGCCCGATCACACACGTCCCGTCCGGGACTTCGGGAAGGAGCTTGTCCTGAAACGCAGGTCACCGGGACATCGTAGGGGGACGTTGTAGGGGCGGCACTGCAGTGGCCGCGTTCGAAACCGACGTTGCCTGTCCACCCGCAGCAGCCCCAGATTGAACCTCGCAGGCAGTGGGCAACCACATGACTGCGACAGGGTTGACCGGTCCTCGGTTGGGCCGTGTGCAATCAAGGTCCGCGTGCCCGAAGAGTGTTCGTTCGACCAGCTGGTTGGGGGCAACCGATGTTGACAGTCACCGTGATCCTCGTGGTGTCCGCGGCGTTGCTACTGGGAGCCGCTTGGGGCATCTATGGACGACTGCCCGAGGGTGTGGAGGGTTTCGTCGTCGCCTTGGCGGGCGGCGCACTCATCATCTCGGTCGTACTGGAACTGGTGGAGCCGGCGACGCACGACGCCCCTCTCTGGGCGGTGTGCGCTGTGGTGTTCTCGGGAGCGGTGGTCTTTGCGCTGCTGGACCATCGAGTCAAGAAGAAGTGGGGATCAGATAGCGGCGGGGGGCTTCTGGCCGCGATCACGTTGGACGGCGTCCCCGAGAACCTGGCGTTGGGTGTTGCACTCATCGGGGCGGCACCGCTACAGGTCGCGGCCCTCTCCGGCTCGATCTTCCTGTCGAATCTGCCCGAGGCGGCCGGTGGTGCGAAGGAGATGTCCAGCGGTGGTCAGTCCAACGGCAAGGTTTTCGCCCTCTGGGGTGCCACGGCGGCACTATTGTCGGTCGCCGCTCTCGCCGGCAACTTCTTCCTCGCCGGGGTGCCGATGGAGGTTCTCGCACTGATCAGATGCTTTGCAGGTGGTGCGGTGGTGGCGTCGCTGGCAGTTGAGGTATTTCCCAAGGCGTTCAAGGAGGATTCGTACCTGGCCGGGGTTGCGGCCGCAACAGGGCTCATCATGGCCCTCGCCCTGGACAGCTTGGGGTAGACCGCACTCCGCTGCATCCCGCCGAAGGCTGAGTCGCGCGTCGATGGAACGGTAACCGGGTATGACCCCACCGGGTTTGACGAACGGTCGACATCCTTGCGCGATCGGGTGGAAAGGCAGGTGATCCTCGTGTGGTTTGACACCTGGAGTGGCATCTGGAGAACGGTGCTCGTCGGAACCGCCGCCTACGTGACGTTGGTGGTGGTGCTGCGGATCTCGGGCAAGCGCACCCTGGCGAAACTCAACGCGTTCGATCTCGTGGTTACCGTCGCGGTCGGCTCCACGTTGGCGACGATCCTGCTCAGTGCCGATGTGTCGTACGCAGAGGGCCTCACGGCGCTCGCACTACTGGCTGGGCTGCAGTTCGTCGCCGCGATGATCTCGTCACGCCTGCGGGTGGGACGGGCCATCGTGACCTCGCGGCCCACCGTGCTCCTGGTCGACGGGCGCTTCGTCGACGAGGCGCTTCGTAGTCAGAGGATGAGCCGCAACGACGTCCTCCAGGCCATTCGCTCGTCGGGCTACGGCGACGTCGGCCTCATCGCCGCGGTGGTCTTGGAACCAGACGGCTCACTCAGCGTCATCCCCGATCAGAACAACGGCGACGGTTCCGCGCTGGACGGACTCGCCAACGCCGCGCCGTGACGCTGGCCGGAGAGGTAGCACTTCCTCACGGTCAGGACTGACCAGTCAGGGCAGCTGCGAGAACGCCAACGATATAGCGATTTGGCACAGCAGATCCTAGTTGTTCGCTCGAGATCTGACGGAGTGGGCACTCCCGTCTCGTTGCCAAGCCGGAAGGTCTCAGCGCCGATGCACTGAGTAGCGCACTGGCGCAACCACTTCCGCAGGAAAACGGCGTCGCCATCCAATTCCAAAACAGACTCCCGCCGTTGACCAAATGCAAACGGCCACTACACCTTTCTCGATGGCACGGGCGATGTTGGGCCCGCCGCTCGGTTCCGCTCAGTCCGGCTTGGTCGCTCGCATCAGCGGGTTCCGCCGAAGCAGCGGTAGGGGAAACAGGTGCTCGGTGTCCGTGTCCTCCAGGCTGTCGTACAAACCGAGGGTGTAAATGCCTGCCAGTTGTGCCGTCATCGGAAGGTATTGAGTGAATACCCGGAATTTGACCGGTACGGGCGGATTGTCGGGCCAGTGCCAGGCGAACTCCAAAGCGCCAACTCGTTCGCCCTCCGGTGAGGTGGCCACGATGTACAGCCGCGGGTCGTATTCGGTGCCGCCCGCGGCGCATACCGCGACCACCATCGGGATAGTGACTTGGGCGGGAAAACTGTCCACGTAGCAACTGGTCATGGGGAAGCCCTCAGCGGTGATGCCTCCGGCATCTTGGGAGACTGCGCTCAATGACGGCGCGAACGCTACAACACGCATGCTTTTCCTTTCGCTCCGCTGGCTCCTCGAGGCTGGCAAGCGCGGTGGGCCGTGGGATCCCAAATGGCTGCCTGACGGCCCAGCGCACCATAGCCCAAAGTTCGCCGGTGACGTGGTGATCGTCCAGCCAGCGGCGCGTCCGGCTGGTTCGCCTTGGGCGGTCAGATCCGGGATAACCGCAGGTCAGAAAATTACTTGATAGAAGAATTCGCAATTCGTACGCGCGATCTCCGGAGAGGCTCATACTTCGATCAAGATCGGTGGGTTTTGCAGATCACGGGGGAGTTTCAGATGATGCCGACTGCTGGTGTGCAGGACCCGCGGGGTAATGGGGTTCGTCCGATCCGGGTGGGGGGTCGGGGGCTGCTGAGGCGGGGGGTGTCGTCTGGTTACTCCAGCTATGTGGGTCGGGTGGGTGCGCTTGCCGTCGCCTTGGGTGTGGGCGCGGCCATTGCGTCGATGCCAGCCGTGGCCTTTGCCGACACGACGGGTTCGTCGGGTTCGAGTTCGTCGGGTTCGGATTCGAAGGGTTCGACGCACGGTCAGCAGGGTGGCCGCTCTGGCCCGGCCCGGGCTCATCAGGTGTCGTCGGGTTCGCGACCGGGTTCCAAGTCGGGATCGGGTTCCAGTTCGGTCTCGTCGGGTTCGTCGGGATCGGGTTCCAAGTCGGGACTCGTTTCGCCGCAATCGGATTCGAAGGGTTCGACGCACGGTCAGCAAGGTGGCCGCGTTGGCCCGGCCAGTGCCCATCAGGTGTCGTCGGGTGCGGGTTCGCCGGACCCGAAGGTGCGCACGGGCGGGGTGGCCTCTTCGAAGGCGACGCGTGCGTCGACGGATTCCGACAGTGATACCTCGAATGTCGCAGATTCCGACGGTCGGGTGGCTGACGATGAATCTGCGGGTTCGGTTGGCGCCCAAGGCCTTTCGAACAGCAAATCAGCTGCGCTAGACCAGGTTGCGTTGCCCGCGGTAGTTGCTGAGGCGGCGTCGTCTCCGGCTGGGGGCGTTTCGCCTGCGGTGGAGTCTGTGCCGGTGGCACCGGCCGCGGTGGCGCCTGCGGAGTCGGTCGCGATGGTGCCAGTGGCGGGGATTGGTGAGGGTGCACCGGTTGCGGTTGCGTCGGTTTCTAAGCCGTTGCCAGGGTTCGGTATTCAGCTGATGTCATGGTTGGGGTTGGGCTTGGGTGGGGCGGCCTCTACCCGTGGGAGTTCGGATGTTCCGGTCTCGGCGCCGATGGCGTGGACCGAGGCGGCGGCGGCGCGCCGCGAGATCGGCGATCCCGGTGTGGCTTCGGCTGGTTTGGGTGCTGCTGTCGGTGGGGGGCCGGTGTTGCGGTTCCTGTTCGGAGATGGCACCGCTGAGAACCCCAACGGCGGCATCCTGCTCGGCGACGGGTACAGCTGGACGGCTGAGACCTGCACGGGTCTCACCGCATGCACGGGCGGCAATGGCGGACTGGTCGGTAGCGGCGGAGATGGCTACAACGGCGGTAACGGCGGCTCAGCGGGCTGGTTCGGTGTTGGTGGGAACGGCGGAAACGGTGTCAACGGTGTCAGCGGTGGTTCCGGCGGTAACGGCGGCGCTGGCGGGTTGTTCACTGGTGATGGCGGTGACGGTGGCGCTGGTGGCGACGGCCTGACCTCTGGTGGCGCCGGTGGTTCCGGCGGCAGGACCGGTTTGTTCTCGTTCTTCGGTTTCGGCGGTGACGGCGGGGCCGGTGGTGCGGCCTTCGGTGCCGGTGGTGACATCGATCACGGTGGTGTCGGTGGTGTCGGCGGTGCGGGCGGTGATGGCGGAGCGACGGGGTTCTTGTCGCCGATCGGGGACGCGGGTCGCGGCGGGGACGGTGGTGAGGCTTCGGGCGCCGGTGGGGTGGGCGGTCGTGGTGGTGACGGCGGTAATAGCGGTCTGTTGTCGGCGATCGGCGACGGTGGCGCCGGTGGTGACGGCGGGATGGGCAGCGGCGGCGGCGGTGACGGCGGCAACGGCGGTAGAAGTGCGCTGTTCGTCCACGGCGGCGGAAACGGTGGCGCCGGTGCGGACGCCTTGGCGACCGGGGCGGGCGGCGACGGCGGCAGCGGCGGCAATGTGGGGCTGTTGTCGATACTTGGCAGCGGTGGTGACGGTGGTGACGGCGGTGACGGTGCGGACGGTGGTGACGGTGGCACCGGCGGCGCCGGCGGCGACGGCTCCTGGATCTTCAACTTGCCGAACCGCGACTCTGCGGCGGGCACCGGAGCCGGTGGTGACGGTGGGCGTGGTGGTGACGGCGTGGTCGGGCCGGCCGGGGATGGCGGCGCGGGCGGCGAGGGCGGCGTCGGCAGTCTGCTGATCGGCCATCCGGGAGCCGGTGGTGACGGTGGGCGCGGTGGTAACGGCGGGGTCGGGGCGACTGGGAGTACCGGCGCCGATTCCACCGGCTTTGACGACAACGACGGCAACGGCTACGACGGCGGGACCGGCGGGACCGGTTGGGTCGGCGGTAACGGCGGGGCGGGCGGAGACGCCGGGTACGCCCGCAAACTGCTCTTTGTGCGGGCCAAGGGGCAGGCCGGTGACGGCGGTGACGGCGGTGACGGCGGAGCCAGCGGGGTCGGCGGTGACGGCGGCGACGGAGCGGACGGCACCAACGTGCATCCCGATGCCGGCAACGGCGGCAACGGCGGTGATCCGGGTACTGCTGGCGCCGGGGGTATGGGCGGTGCGGCCGGTGCAGGCCATTGCGGCAGCGCCGGCTCCGACGGCACTGCCGGGGGCCCGGCCACTTCAGGTGGTGACGGCGGTGACGGCGGTGACGGCGGAGCCAGCGGTGACGGCGGTGACGGCGGTGCGGGTGGTTCGCTGGGTGATGGCGGTGACGGCGGTGACGGTGGTACCGGCGCCGCAGGCACCAATGGTTTCGCCGGCGCCATTGGTGGGGCCGGAGGTGCTGGTGGCAGCGGTGGCACGATCTCTGGTGACGGCGGTGACGGCGGCGATGGCGGTGTCGGCGGTCGCGGTGGTGCCGGTCGCAACGGTGCTTCCGGCGCCGCTGGGGTAGATCCCGGGGAAGCCGGCGGTAACGGTGGTGACGGCGGCACCGGCGGCACCGGCGGAACTGGTGGTAGCGGTGGTGCTGCCGGGATCGCGCTGGGGGTTGGTAGCGATGGCACCACTGGTGCCGGCGGCGATGGTGGCGATGGTGGCGCGGCCGGTAGGCCCGGTGACGGAGGGGCCGGCGCGACCGGCGGGGATCCCAGCGCACCTGATGGTGGGGTCGGCGGGACCGGTGGTAACGGCGGCAATCCGGGTACCGCGGGTGCCGGCGGGGCCGGTGGTAGCGGATCCACGCCCGGCCGCACTGGGAGCACCGGCGGGTCGCTGAGTGGCCCGGTCGGTAACGGTGGTGCCGGTGGCGCCGGTGGCGCCAGCACCGCCCTCGGTACTCCCGGCGGGACCGGTGGTACCGGTGGCAACGGCGGATCGCGGGGTAATGGCGGCACAGGTGGTGCCGGTGGTACCGGCGCCCCCGGCACCGATGGTGATCCTGGAATCGGTTCTGGTGCCAGCGGCACCAACGGTGTCGCCGGCGGCATTGGCGGTGCCGGCGGGGTCGGCGGTTTGGGTGGCTCGATCTCCGGTGACGGCGGCAATGGTGGTGCCGGCGGCATGGGGGGTCGCGGTGGTGGCGGTGGCGCCGGTGTTGTCGGAGCTGCTGGTGTAGCTCCCGGGGAAGCCGGCGGTAACGGTGGTGACGGTGGTAACGGCGCCACCGGCGGGACTGGTGGTAACGGTGGTGCTGCCGGAACCGCGCTGGGGTCGGGCAACACCGGCACGACCGGTGCCGGCGGCACCGGTGGCGATGGTGGCGCGGCCGGTAGGCCCGGTGACGGCGGGACCGGCGCTACCGGCGGGGATCCCAGCGCACTAGATGGCGGAGTCGGCGGCACCGGCGGGAACGGCGGCGAAGCGGGCACCGCGGGCGCCGGCGGGTCCGGGGGTACCGGATCCACGCCCGGCGGCACCGGGAGCGCCGGCACACCGCTGACCGGCCCAGTCGGCAACGGCGGTGCCGGTGGCGCCGGTGGCGCCAGCACTGTCCTCGGTACTCCCGGCGGGACCGGTGGGGCCGGCGGCAACGGCGGATCGCGTGGTAACGGCGGCACCGGCGGCACCGGTGGTACCGGTGCTTCTGGCACCGACGGCCCTGATGGTGCCGGCTCGGGTGCCAGTGGCGGAGATGGTGTCGCCGGGACCGACGGCGGCCAGGGCGGCGCCGGCGGTTTGGGTGGCTCGATCTCCGGTGACGGCGGCAACGGTGGCGCCGGCGGCATGGGGGGTCGCGGTGGTGGCGGTGGCGCCGGTGTTGTCGGAGCTGCTGGTGTAGCTCCCGGGGAAGCCGGCGGTAACGGTGGTGACGGTGGTAACGGCGCCACCGGCGGGACTGGTGGTAACGGTGGTGCTGCCGGAACCGCGCTGGGGTCGGGCAACACCGGCACGACCGGTGCCGGCGGCACCGGTGGGATGGTGGCGCGGCCGGTAGGCCCGGTGACGGCGGGACCGGCGCTACCGGCGGGGATCCCAGCGCACTAGATGGCGGAGTCGGCGGCACCGGCGGGAACGGCGGCGAAGCGGGCACCGCGGGCGCCGGCGGGCCCGGGGGTACCGGATCCACGCCCGGCGGCACCGGGAGCGCCGGCACACCGCTGACCGGCCCAGTCGGCAACGGCGGTGCCGGTGGCGCCGGTGGCGCCAGCACTGTCCTCGGTACTCCCGGCGGGACCGGTGGGGCCGGCGGCAACGGCGGATCGCGGGGTAACGGCGGCACCGGCGGCACCGGTGGTACCGGTGCTTCTGGCAGCGACGGGCCCGATGGTGACGGTCCAGGTGTCAGCGGCACCAACGGTGTCGCTGGTGGCGCGGGCGGCAACGGTGGTGCCGGTGGCGCGGGCGGATCCATCTCCGGTGATGGCGGTAACGGCGGAACTGGCGGTGTCGGCGCTCTGGGCGGTAACGGCGGCAACGGTGTCGACGGCGTATGACGCTGCTGTGGATCCGGGGAGAATGGTCAGGACGGCGGCAGCGGCGGTGCCGGCGGTGCGGCGGTAACGGTGGTAACGGCGGTACCGGCGGTACGGTGACCTCGGGCACGGCAGGTGTCGATGGCGCCGGCGGCGACGCTGGTAACGGCGGTGACGGCGGCACCGCCGGTAACGGCGGTAACGGCGGCCGCTACTACAACATCGCTGAACCGGCGGTGCCGGCGGTGCGGTGGTGCTGGCGGCGATGCCGGTATCGCGGGGGCCGGCGGCACCGGTGGCACGGCGGTCCACCCCCGGCGCCGATGGTGGTGCGGCGCGTTTCCGTCGGTAACGGTGGTAACGGCGGCAACGGCGGCAACGGTTATTACGGTGCGGTGTACGGTTGCTACGGCGGTTACGCGGCTACGGCGGTGCTGGTTACGGCTATTACGGTGGGGCTGGCGGTAGCCGGGTCCGCGACGGGCTACAACGGTGAACGGCGGTAACGGCGGTAACGCCGGGGTTGGGGACGGCGGTGACGGCGGTGACGGTGGTGACGGCAATGACCCCGGCGGGCTACGGCTACGCGGGTAACGGCGGTGCGGGTGGTGCTGGCGGCAACGCCGGCGTAGGCGCTGGAGCCAGCGGTAACGGCGGTAACGGCGGCAACGGCGGCAACGGCGGCGACGCCGGCGTTGGCGATACGGCGGTTACGACGGCGGTAACGGTGGCGGTGGTGCCGGCGGAGCCAGGGACGCCGCGGGCACCAACGGTAACGGCGGTAACGGCGGCGACGGCGGCTACGGCGGCGACGGCGCGCGGGTACGACGATGGTACCGGCGGTGCCGGCGGTAACGGCGGTGCGGGCGGCGCGGGCGGTGACGCTGGTACAACGGCGACGGCGGTACCGGCGGTAACGGTGGTGACGGCGGACAACGACAGCGACGGCCAGGTGCGGCGGCGGCCGGCGGTGACGGCGGTGACGCGGGCCAAGGCGCGGGGGCCGGCGGTGTCGGCGGTAACGGCGGTAACGGCGGCGACCGGCGGTTACCTAGCGTCTACGGCTACGGCTGCTCAGGCGGCAATGGCGGTGACGGTGGTGCCGGCGGGGCCGCGACCGCGGGCGGAACCAACGGTGACGGCGGTGCCGGCGGCAATGGTGGTGACGGCGGTTACACCGGCGTACGGCGGCTACTACGCAGACGCCGGCGCCGCCGGCGGCAACGGCGGTACAGGCGGCGGGCGGTAACGCCGGCCTGGGCGCCGGGGCCGGGCGGTATCGGTGGTGACGGCGGTACGCCGGTAGGTACTGGCGGTTTCGGCAGTAACTCGGTTGAATGATGCCGGTTACTGCAACGGCTACGCGGGCGGTAACGGCGGTAACGGTGGTGCCGGCGGCAACGCCGGCGACGGTGGTACCGGCGGCAATGGCGGTGCCGGCGGGCAGGGCGGCCGGGGCGGTTACGGCTACTACGTCGTAGGCGGCGGTGACGGCGACTGTACGAAGCCGGTGCCGCCGGTAACGGTGGTGCCGGTGGTGCCGGTGGCGGCGCCGGGGTCGGCGGTACCGGCGGTCATGGCGGTAACGGCGGTGACGGTTGACAACCCCGACGGCGCCTACGGCTATTCTGGCCGGTAACGGTGGTGCTGGTGGTGCCGGCGGCGCCGCGGGCCGCGGGTGGCGCCAACGGTAACGGCGGTAACCGGCGGTGACGGCGGTGACGGCGGTTACGGCGACGAAACCGGCTTCTACGGCGGTAACGGTGGGGACGGCGGTGACGCCGGCCAAGGCGCGGGGGCCGGCGGTATCGGCGGTAACGGCGGTAACGGCGGAGCCGGTGGTAACGCCGGTACTGACGACGCCTTCGGCGGTGACGGCGGTTACGGCGGGGCCGGTGGGGCTGCGACCGCTGGCGGTACCAACGGTAACGGCGGTAACGGGGGTGACGGCGGTAACTCAGGAAGCGAAAACGGCGGTTATACCGGCTACGCCTACGGCTACTCGGGCGGTGCCGGCGGTCGCGGAGGGGACGCGGGCCAAGGGGCTGGTGCCGGCGGCATCGGTGGGAGCGGCGGTAACGGCGGTGACGGCGGCAGCTACAACCGCAGCGTCTACGTCCCGGGCAGCGGCTACCTCGGCTGGGGGTCCGGCTACTACGGCGGTGACGGCGGTAACGGTGGTGACGGCGGTGCCGCGACCGCTGGTGGCATCAACGGTCAAGGCGGTAACGGCGGTAACGGCGGTGCCGGCGGTAACGGAGTCGGCTACGGCAGGGCTATTACGCCGCCTTCAATTACCCCGGCGGTAAAGGCGGTACGGCGGCAACGGTGGCGACGCCGGTAACGGCGCGGGAGCAGGCGCTGCTGGCGGTAACGCCGGCAATGGCGGAGACGGCGGTGACGGCAGCGCCTTCCGCTTCGGTTACGGCGGGGCGGGGCTGGCGGTAACGGCGGAGTCGGCGGTGCCGGCGGGAGCCTCAACGGCAACGGCGGGAACGGCGGCGACGGCGGCAACGCTCTGGCATTTACCATACGCCGGCTTTGCAGGCAATGCCGGCGGTAACGGTGGCGACGGCGGCGCGCCGGAGCGGGCGCCGGCACTGCCGGGACCAACGGTAACGGCGGTAACGGCGGTAATGGCGGCGACGGCCTCTACGGCTTATGCTTCGGCTCCGGTCCAATGGCTACAACGGCGGTAATGGTGGCGCCGGCGGGATGGCGGTTACGCCGGCGCCGGCGCCACCAACGGCGGTGACGGCGGTGACGGCGGCACCGGCGGTAACGGCGCCGACGGCGCGTCGTCGGTCGAATTTGGCGGAGCCGGCAGCAACGGCGGTAACGGCGGTAACGGCGGTACTCGCGGTCCCGGCGGCATTGGCCGGTACGGGTGCTGGAAATGGTGGTGTTACCGGAAGCAACGGTACCCACGGTGCCAACGGCAACGGTGGTAACGGCGGTGACGGCGGTGCCGGCGGTTCCGGTAGTCCCGGCACTCCGGACGACCCCGATGGCATCGCTGGACTTATCGGTGGTCCCGGCGGTGACGGCGGGGCAGCCGGTAGCGGACCCGGAGCAGCGGGCACCGACGGCAACGGTGGCGCCGGCGGTGACGGCGGGGCCGGCGGCGACGGCGCGGCCAGCGCTACAGGTGGCGGTGACGGCGGTGACGGTGGCACCGGTGGTACCGGAGGAGCGGCTGGTATCGGCCCGGGCATCGCTGGTACCGCCGGCCCCAACGGAACGGCGGTAGGGGCGGCGACGGCGGCTATGGCGTGCCCGGCATCGACGGCGATGGGGACAACCCCGAAGGTGGGCCCGGCCAGCCCGGTGGCGACGGCGGTGACGGCGGTGCTGCCGGTGGCGGAGCCGGGGCGGCGGGCGCCAACGGTGACGGCGGTAGCGGCGGCACCGGGGGCGCGGGCGGCGTCGGCGGCTACGGCTACTACACCGGGACTACGGGCGGTCCCGGCGGTCCCGGCGGTCCCGGCGGTCCCGGCGGTTCCGGCGGCGGGGCCGGCGTCGGTCCGGGCTCAGCGGGCTCACCTGGCACGGGCGCTCCGGGCGGCGCGGGCGGGGCGGGCGGTACCGGTGGCGCTGGTGGACAAGGCCAATTCGATGGCGGCACCGGCGGCGCGGGCGGCACCGGCGGTGTTGGTGGCCTGAACAGCGGCGGCACCGGCGGCGGTGCCGGTGGTGCCGGTGGCGGCGGTGGCACCGGCGGCGCGTTCCATGGCATCCAGGCGGCCCGGGCGCGCACCGGATCGCCCGGCACACCTGGCGGTCTCGGCGCCGGGGCGGGCGGTACTGGCGGCAACGGCGGTACTCGGTGGGACCTGGCGGGGATCTCGGCTGACGACTTCTCCCGGGGGGACTCCCCGACTAGCGACCTGATCGGGCTCCGCGGCGCAGCGGCGTCCGGCTAGCCAGCGCGTGCCTCGACGCTCGGCCATCACGTTCATCGACGGGAGACTTGTATGCGACAAGGTATTCACTTCATCTCTGGGCTGCCGAGGTCGGGTTCGACGCTGCTGGCGGGGATTCTGCGGCAGAACCCGCGCTTTCATGCCGGGATGACCAGCCCGGTCGGGTCGATGTATCTCGCGCTGGAGAAATCGATGAGCCGCCGCAACGAGACGGCGGTGTTCATCGACACCAAGCAGCGCCAAGACATCTTGGCCGGCCTGTTCACCAACTACTACGACGAGGTCCACACCGCAAAGTTGTGTTCGACACCAACCGGTTGTGGTGCGCCAAGCTGCCGGCGCTGACCCAGCTGTTCCCCGATGCCAAGGTCATCTGCTGCGTGCGGGACGTGAACTGGATCATGGATTCCATCGAACGTCTGGTTCGCCGCAACGCTTTCGAGCCGTCCGGCATGTTCGGCTACGAGTCCGGTGGCACGGTGTTCTCCCGCATCGGTGCGGTGGCCACCTCCGACGGGCTGGTTGGTTACGCCCTCGATGCGCTCAAGGACGGATTCTTCGGCGAACAGGCCCCTGCCATGATTCTGGTGGAATACGACGCACTGGTCGGCGATCCCGCCCGGGCCATGAAGATGATCTACGACTTCATCGGCGAACCGCAGTTCGAACACGACTTCGACAACGTCGAGTACGACCCCGGTGAATTCGATCTGGCATTGGGCGCACCTGGCCTGCACACGATCCGCCGCAAGGTGGAGATCATCCCCCGCCAGACCGTCCTGCCCCCGCAACTGTTCCACCGCTACGACGACGACATGTTCTGGCGCAACCCCGAAGCCAACCGCCATCATGTGACGATCGTTGGCCGCGCATGACTCCAGAAGCGCCTGCATTGAGCGATCCGCGGCGACTGGTCCCGCTTCATCGCGGATGAGCAGACCTCGCCAGATCAGTTGGGCTTGACGCGACTGCGCGCCACTGCACCTGAATGGCCCGTCCTGGCCGGCGCGTACCGCGTCAGGTGGCTGGTGGTGGACTGGCGGCGGTCTCAGACCCGGTGCGTTCCGTCGCGCACCGTCCCGACCAAGTCCTCGACGAGGTCTTCCAGCGCCACCATCGCCGTCACGTAGCCGTCGGCGGTCACCAGGGCCAGGTGGCTGTTGTCGCGGCGCAGAGTCGACAGCGCATCGGGCAGCGACAGCGAGGACGAGACCTGGGGGAGAGGACGCACCATCGAGAGGTCGACCACCGCCTCGGGATCGTCCGCCATCGCCAGGATGTCCTTGATGTGCAGGTAGCCGATGTATAAGCCGGCCATGTCCGTGACCGGGAACCGGGAGTACCCGGTGTCGACCAGGGCCCGCTCCACGTCGACGAGCGCGGGGCCGCGACCATCGGCGACCACCTGGACCGCACGAATGTCGTCCAGCGGTATCGCGACATCGCTGACGACGCGGTTGCGAATTTGTAGCGCACGGGTCAGCCGGCCGTGCTCCTCGGGGTCCAGCAGACCCTCCGAGAGCGATTCGGCGATCATCTCCGACAGTTCGACGGTCGACACCGTGACGTCGAGTTCGTCCCTGGGTTCGACGCCGATCATGCGCAAGGTGGCGTTGGCGCACCAGTTGTAGAAGGCGATGAACGGCTTGGCCGCCTTCATGTAGACCAGGTACGGCGGGATCAGCAGCATCGCCGTGGACTCGGGTCCTGCGATCGCGATGTTCTTGGGCACCATCTCGCCAAGCAGCACGTGCAGCGTCACCACCACGCCCAACGCGATGACGAAGGACACGGTATGGAGCATGGTGTCCGGAATTCCCAACGCGCCGAAGGGTTTCTCGAGCAGGTGCGCCACCGCGGGCTCGCCGACGCGACCCAGCAGGATCGAACAGATCGTGATGCCCAGCTGCGCGCCGGCAAGCATCAGCGACAGGTGCTCGCCGGCCCTCATGACCGTCACCGCACTCTTCTTGCCCTGTTCGGCCAGTGCCTCCAGGCGGTCGCGGCGCGCGGAGATCAGCGCGAACTCAGACCCGACGAAGAACGCGTTGGCGCCGAGCAGCGCAACGGTCAGCAGCACGCCGAATACGTCGGATCCCATCATCGCTCCTGCACGCGGCCGCGCCTGCCGAGCTCGGTGAGTTCGAGCACGTCGATTCTGCGGCCGTCCATGCGGATCACCTTCGCCTGCCAGTACACCGGGTCGTCGACGGGGCCGTCGGGGTCGAACGCCGTCAGTTCGACGGTCTCGCCGGGCTCGGGGATGTGTCCGAGCACCTCGAGGATCAGGCCGCCGATGGTCTCGTACTCGCCCTCGGGCGCCCGGAACGGCGTCTCGGTGTCCACCTCGTCGATGCGGAGCAGGCCCGATACCTGCCAGCCGTTGCGCATCTCGACGACGTCGGGGGTGGCGTCGTCGTGCTCGTCACGGACGTCGCCGACGATCTCCTCGATCAGGTCTTCCACGGTGACCATGCCTGCGGTACCCCCGTACTCGTCGACGACGAGGGCGGTCTGCAGTCCGTTGGCACGGATCTGGGTCATCACGGCGTCACCGTCCAGGGTGGACGGCACCGTCGGTACCGGCAGGGCAACGGCTGCGAGCCTGGTGGTGGACCGACGGTCGATGGGTACGTCGAAGATCTGCTTGACGTGCACCATGCCGACCGTCTCGTCGAGATCGCCGTCCACGATCGGGAACCGGGAGAAGCCGGTCTCCATGGCGGCGGCGATCAGGTCGGACACCGTATCGGTGATCTCGAGTGCCTGGATCTTGGACCGCGGTGTCATCAGTTCCTCGGCGGTACGCGCGCCGAACTGCAGCGACCGGTCGACGAGGTCTGCGGTCTGCTGGTCGAGCGACCCGCTACGCGCCGAGGTCCGCACCAGCGAGACGAGTTCCTGCGGCGAGCGTGCCGAGCGCAGCTCCTCGGCGGGCTCTATGCCAAGCCTGCGCAGGATCCAGTTGGCAGTGCCGTTCGTGACCTTGATCGCGGGGGTGAGAAACCAGGAGAAGTACCACTGCAGGGGCGCCGACCAGCGCGCGGTGGGCGCGGCCTTGGCCACGGCGAGGTTCTTGGGCACCAGCTCGCCGAACACCATCGATACCGACGTGGCGATCAGGAGCGCCAAGCCCAGCGCGATGCCGTCGACCAGGTTGGCTGGCACACCAATCGCGACGAGCGGGCCGTGCAGGAGCCGGGCCACGACCGGCTCGGCCAGGTAGCCGGTGGCCAGCGTGGTGATCGAGATGCCCAACTGCGCGCCCGACAGCTGGAACGACAGCGTGCGGTGCGCCTTGCGGACGATGCCGTCGCGCCACCCGCCCGATCTGGCGTTGGCTTCGACCGTGCTGCGCTCCAGAGCGGTCAGCGAGAACTCCGCGGCCACGAACACCGCGGTGCCCGCCGTGAGCAGCACGAAGGCCAAGAGACTCAACAGGGTCATGGGAAGGCTCATGACGGCCTCGCGAAACGTTCGCCGGGTAGTGAGCCCGGCGCAGTACTGGAGGGCTCGGCGTCGGCCGGCTCGGGCGCGGGCGGTTCGCTAGCGCCTGCCCGCCCAGAACCGGGAGCGTCGGCGGGTGCCTGCGGCACGTGTTCCCTTTCGATCGGTGTCGAGAGCTTCATATTAGCCGAGCATGACGTCGTCACCGTCCGGCCAAACCTGACGCGCGGGTCGTGGCGCGCGCTTCACCAACCCGTCGGCAACGGGTGCCCCTCGGCGAACCCGGCCGCCGACTGCACACCGAGTACGGCCTTGGCGTGCAGTTCCGGCAACGTCGCCGCACCGACGTACGTGCAGGTACTGCGGACACCGGAGGTGATGTGATCCAGGAGGTCCTCGACGCCGCCACGCGCCGGGTCCAGGCTCATCCGGGACGTCGAGATGCCCTCCTCGAACAGCGCCTTTCGGGCGCGGTCGAAGGGGCTGTCGGACGCCGTCCTCGCGGCGACGGCGCGCTTGGAGGCCATGCCGTAGCTCTCCTTGTACAGGTGACCTTGCCGGTCGCGGAGGAGGTCGCCCGGCGACTCGTAGGTGCCCGCGAACCACGACCCGATCATGACGTTGGACGCCCCGGCGGCCAGCGCCAGCGCGACGTCGCGAGGATGGCGGACGCCTCCGTCAGCCCATACGTGACCACCCAGTTCTGCTGCAGCGGAAGCACATTCGACGACGGCCGAGAACTGCGGTCGACCCACGCCCGTCATCATCCTGGTGGTGCACATGGCGCCGGGTCCGACGCCGACCTTGACGATCGAGGCGCCTGCCCGAATCAGATCCCGCGTGCCGTCGGCCGACACCACGTTGCCCGCCGCCAGCGGCAACCCGAGGTCCAGCGCGGACACCGCCGTGATGGCGTCGAGCATCTTGCGCTGATGCCCGTGGGCGGTGTCGACGACCAGCAGGTCGACTCCGGTCTGGGCCAGCGCGCGTGCCTTGGCGGCGACGTCGCCGTTGATACCGATGGCCGCGGCGATCCGCAGCCGTCCCGACCCGTCGACGGCGGGGGTGTAGATACCGGTGCGAATCGCACCCGTGCGGGTCAGCACGCCGGCCACGGTGCCGTCGGCCGCCGTCAGCACCGCGACGCCGACCGGGGCGTGCTCGAGAAGGTCGTAGACCTTTCGGGGATCGGTACCGACCGGCGCGGTCGCGAAATCGGACAGTGCGACGTCGCGCACCCTGGCAAATCGGTCGACCCCCGCACACGACGCCTCGGTGACCAGTCCGACGGGCCTGCCCTCGAAGACCACCACGGCTGCGCCGTGTGCGCGCTTGTGGAGCAACGCCGTCGCATCGGACACGGAGTCGTCGGGGGACAGCATCACCGGGGTGTCGACCACCAGGTCGCGACTCTTCACGAACCCGACGGTCTCCTCGACCACGGTGATCGGAAGGTCCTGTGGCAGAACGACGATCCCGCCGCGGCGCGCGACGGTCTCGGCCATCCGGCGTCCCGCCACGGCGGTCATGTTGGCCACTACCACGGGAATGGTGGTGCCGGATCCGTCGACCGTCGACAGGTCGACGTCGAATCGGGACGTGACGTCGGAGCGTCCGGGCACGATGAACACGTCGTCGTAGGTCAGGTCGTACGGCGGCTCGTGGCCGTTGAGGAATCTCAAGGAGCGTCTTTCTCTACATCTCGACTTCGCTGCGGTCACCACTCCACAGCGTGTGGAACTTGTCGGCGTGGTCGGCGTCGATCCGACCGTAGGTGTGTGCGCCGAAGAAGTCGCGCAGGCCCTGCGTCAACGCAGCGGGCAGACGTTCGGTGCGCAACGCGTCGTAGTAGGACAGCGCCGAGGAGAAGCCGGGGATCGGGATGCCCAACGTGGTGGCGGTGACGACCACGCGGCGCCAGCCGTCGACCGCGGCCTCGACGGCGTCGCGGAAGTAGGGCGCCACGATGAGGGTCGCCAACTCCGGATCTGCGTCGTAGGCCTCCTTGATCCGGTTGAGGAACTTGGCCCGGATGATGCAGCCGCCGCGCCAGATGGTGGCCAGATCGCCCGGCGTAACGCCCCAGTCGTACTCGGCACTGCCTGCCTGGATCTGGTTGAAGCCCTGGGCGTAAGCGACGATCTTCGATGCGTACAGGGCCTGGCGGACGTCCTCGGTGAACGTCTCGGCGTCACTGGGCTTGTCGCCGAGCTCGCCCGATGCCAGACCGGTCGTGGCCTTGCGTTGGGCCACCGACCCCGACAGCGCC
This sequence comes from uncultured Actinomycetota bacterium, assembly GCA_963798245.1. GTDB lineage: Bacteria > Actinomycetota > Actinomycetes > Mycobacteriales > Mycobacteriaceae > Mycobacterium. Next base: position 412,277 of record CAWCSO010000012.1, on the reverse strand, counting down.
CTGGCGAACACCGCCTCGGCGATGCCGGTGACGGGCACACCGAGGTCGAGCGCGGACTTGACGGTCCAGCGGCCGGTGCCCTTCTGCTCGGCCTCGTCGAGGATCACGTCGACCAGCGGCTTGCCGGTCTTTGCGTCGGTCTGGCGGAGCACCTCGGCGGTGATCTCGACCAGGTAGCTGTCGAGGTCGCCGGAGTTCCACTCGGTGAATACGTCGGCGATCTCGGGTGCCGAGAGTCCGAGGCCGTCGCGCAGCAGTTGGTACGCCTCGCCGATGAGCTGCATGTCGGAGTACTCGATGCCGTTGTGCACCATCTTCACGAAGTGCCCGGAGCCATCGGGGCCGATGTGGGTGCAGCAAGGCACCCCGTCGACGTGCGCCGAGATCTCCTCGAGCAGGGGGCCGAGTGACTCGTAGGACTCGGCGGGGCCGCCGGGCATGATGGACGGGCCGTTGAGCGCTCCCTCCTCGCCACCGGAGATGCCGGCGCCGACGAAGTGCAGGCCGCGCTCGCGGATGGCCTTCTCCCGACGGATCGTGTCGGTGTAGAGGGCATTGCCGCCGTCGATGATGATGTCACCGGGTTCCATCGCGTCGGCGAGTTCGTTGATGACGGCGTCGGTCGGGTCTCCCGCCTTGACCATGATCAGCACGCGCCGAGGCTTCTCCAGAGTGGCGAGGAACTCCGGAATCGTCTCGCTGCGGACGAAGGAGCCCTCGGAGCCGTGCTCGGCAAGCAGTGCGTCGGTCTTGGCCACCGACCGGTTGTGCAGCGCGACGGTGTAGCCGTGGTGCGCGAAGTTGCGCGCGATGTTGGAACCCATCACTGCCAGGCCGGTGACCCCGATCTGTGCGGTGGCGGTGGTATCAGACGAACTCACGGGCAGCCTTTCGTTGTGTGCTTGTCGCACTGGGGTTTCGAGACGGGCTAGGCGGAGAACAACCGCTGCAGTTCGGTCAGCCAGGGCACCGCGAGCGCGACCGTCGGCAGCAACAGCACGGCGGCGGCCGTCGAGTAGGCCAGCATCGCGAGCCAGGCGCTGTTGGGTGCGCCGCCGAGTCGACGCACCCGGATGACGGTGGTCGGCCCGCCGGCTGCCAGCGCACCGCTGGGCGTGTGGCTGGATGCGCAGGCGACCAACGCTCTGGCCAGCGGCGCTGGGCCAGCGGTCCGCACGGCCGCGTCGTCGGCGAGGAGTTCTATCAACAACCGCACCGCGTCGAGGGCGCTCGCGCTTCGGACGAACCGCGGGAAGGCCGCGTGCACCGCGGTGAACATCTCCAGCACCAGGTCATGCCGTGCGCGCAGGTGGGCACCCTCGTGGGTGAGGATGGCAGTGATCTCGTTGTCGGACAGCTGGGTGAGGGCGCCCTGGCTGACGACCACACGGCTGCGGACCCCAGGCAGGCAGTAGGCCAGCGGCTGCTTGACGTCGAGGATCCTCAGGCCGCTGGCACGAGAGCAGATTTCGGGCGCCGCGACATGCGACCTGCCGAGAAGGTCCACCATCATCCGGTGGTGGGCCCGCCGTCTACGGGTCTCGATGGCAACCTGCAGCACCGCCAGCACCAGCCGGGCACCGATCATCACGGTCAGTGCGAACACCACGATGTACAGCGACCACAGCGGCAGTCCGAGGGCCGCGATCTCACCGGTGATGGTGGACGTCGGGCGGCCGTCGGGGCCCGGGGCGAACAACCTGGTGACGATGGCGATACCGGCGCTGAATGCGGACAGCACCGCCGCCAGGGCGATCGACTGCCACAGCACGATCGCGGCGCGGGGTGCGCGAAGGGGCCACGATGCCCGCGCCAACAGCGCCGGCACGGGTCCGACGAGGACCAGCGCGACGATTCCGAAGGCCATCGCGGACACGCCGTCAGTCTCCCTCAGCCGGTACCCGGATCGCTACCCGGCGGGCCGGTGCGGTCCTTGGCCTCGAGTTCGGCCAGCGCCCGGCGCAGCGCGGCAGCCTCGTCGGCTCCGACGCGTTCGACGAAGTACACCAGGGCCGCCTCGCGACTTCCCGAGTCCGCAACCTGGTCGAGCGCATCCACCATGAGGCCGGCGATCAGTTCATCGCGGCCGTGGGTCGGTGCGTAGCGGTGGGCACGGTCGTCGCGATGCTGAACGACGAGGTTCTTCTTCGCCAACCGCTGAAGGACCGTCATGATGGTCGTATAGGCGAGGTCGCGATGCGCAGAGAGCGCTTCGTGGACCTGGCGCACGGTCTGGGGTTCGGGCATGGACCACAGGTGCTCCATCACCGCGCGTTCGAGTTCCCCGAGTCGCGTCACCTTGACCATCTTCCGTTCACTCTCTTGAGCACTGAATTCAGCGTACTACGGACGTACTACCGGGCGTCGTATCCGCCGGGGCCCTGACCGTGTGGGCCACGATCACGTCGCGAGCGCCCCGGTCAACATCCCCTTTTTTCGGCGCTGTGAATCCGGTCACGAGGACTTTCGTCGCTCCGAGGTCTCACTATAGTAAGGCTACCCTAACCAAGGAGCCGTCATGACGACCGTGGTCGACGACCCGCTGATCGCAGCCATGGTGATCGATCGGGTGTTGCCTCTACACGAATCCAGTCGGCGACTGCGTGAGCTGTGTCCCGAGTGTCCGCGCGTCTACGGCGTGGCGGTGATGGCCGATCTGTCACACAGGCGGTGGTGGCCCCTCTCGGAGCTGCTCACCACCGAGAGGCTGAAGGTGATGTTCGACCACGCCGCCGCCGAGACCGACAGCCGGGTCGCGGTCGCGGCGCAACTGAGCGCGACGTTGGCGCACGTGGTGATCGGCCGGGCGGTTCCGTTGCTGATCCTCGAGGGTCGAGCGTGGGACACGGGTCTTGAGAACCTCTGGATGCACGTCGACTCCGAGGGCGCGATCGACTGGGTCGGCGTCACCGACCCCACTCTGCGGGCACTGCCCGACGACCCCGGCTTCGGGCAGCGTCCGGGCACGCGGCGACGCCACGGCGCCCGCGACGGGATCGTCGCCCTCCCCGGCGAGGCGGCGTTGACCACGTGGTTGGCGCATCGCAGCCATCGGGCGCTCGAGCCGCTGTTCGGCCGGCTGCACGCGGTGAGCGGCAGGGTTCTCCCCGTGCCAGCCATGTGGCACATCGTCGGTGCGACCGTTGTGACAGCGGCGACTCAGATCCCGCTGCTGGCCGGGTCCGGTGAACTGACCGGTATGTGCCGCGGCCAGGCAGTTCTCGACGCGTTGGCCGGATTCGGCGCGCCCGTTCGCGGCTCGGCGCGGGGGCATCCATCGAAAGCCTTGTTTAATTAGGCAAGCCTTGCCTACTATGGGTGCGGACCGCGCCGGAGTCCTGAGGGCTGCAGAGACCCCCGGTCCATTCGAAGGGCGGGCCTCGCACATCGGTGCGGGGCCCGCCCGCGTTTTCGTCCCGCGTTTTCGTAGTCGCCGCCGAGCGTGTAGACACATCTGTGTGACGAACTCCGTGCCGCCGAACTTCGGCGGAGGCTTCGACGACGAACTCGGGCTGACCTATCTGGAGGCAACCCCCGACGGTGCCACCGCGCAACTGACCATCAATGACAAGCTGCTGCAGCCACATGGCATCGTGCACGGTGGCGTCTACTGCTCGATCGTCGAGAGCGTGGCCAGCGTGTCGGCCGCGGTGTGGCTCGAGTCCCGAGGCGCCGGCCGCAACGTCGTAGGTGTGAACAACAGCACCGACTTCATCCGCGCGATCACCGCTGGCGTCGTGACGGCCGTCTCGACCCCGATCCACCGCGGCCGCCGCCAGCAGTTGTGGCTCATCGACATCACGGGTGCAGACGACCGCCTGGTCGCCCGCGGCCAGGTGCGGCTGCAGAACCTCCCGGCCACGCCCGAAGGCGGCTAGCGCCCCCACTCGCCCCACAAGGCATGCGCTGCTGACTCCGGCCCGCCGTGGCAGTATCGCGCACTATGCGCCTGACCCCGCACGAGCAGGAACGCCTGCTCATCTCCTACGCAGCCGAGTTGGCCCGGCGCAGACGAGCGCGCGGCCTGCGTCTGAATCATCCTGAAGCGGTAGCGGTGATCACCGACTACCTGCTCGAGGGCGCCCGCGACGGCCGCAGCGTTGCCGAGTTGATGGTCAGCGGTCGCGAGGTGCTCGGCCGCGACGACGTCATGGAGGGGGTGCCGGAGATGCTGCACCGGGTTCAGGTCGAGGCCACGTTCCGCGACGGCACCAAGCTCGTCAGCGTCCACGACCCGATCGCGTGAGGAGACCGGCATGAGCGAGACGGAGCCACGATCCAGTCGCACGGGCATCATCCCCGGTGAGGTCCTCTACGGCGAGGGCGACATCACGCTCAATGAGGGGGCAACCAGACTCGAGATGACGGTCGTGAACACGGGCGACCGACCGGTCCAGGTAGGCAGCCACGTCCATCTGCCCCAGGCGAATTCGGCGCTGGACTTCGACCGGAACACCGCCCACGGTTACCGGCTCGACATCGCGGCGGGCACCGCGGTGCGGTTCGAACCGGGCATCGCCCAACACGTACATCTCGTGGCACTGGGCGGCCTGCGCGAGGTACACGGGATATCGCTGCAGCCGCCCGGACGTTTGGACGCGCCATGACCTCGATACCCCGGCACCACTACGACGAGATGTTCGGGCCGACCACCGGCGACCGCATTCGGTTGGCCGACACCGACCTCCTCATCGAGGTCACCGAGGACCGCAGCGGTGGACCCGGCCTGGCCGGTGACGAGGCGGTGTTCGGCGGCGGCAAGGTGCTGCGCGAGTCGATGGGTCAGTCGAGGGCGACCCGCGCCGACGGCGCTCCCGACACCGTCATCACCGGCGCGATCGTGCTGGACCACTGGGGAATCATCAAGGCCGACATCGGGATCCGCGACGGACGCATCGTCGCCCTCGGCAAGGCCGGCAACCCGGACATCATGAACGGTGTGCACCCCGACCTGGTGGTCGGCCCATCCACCGAGGTGATCGCGGGTAACGGCATGATCCTCACCGCCGGCGCCATCGACAGTCACGTGCACTTCATCTGCCCGCAACTACTCGAAGAGGCCATCGGCAGCGGCATCACCACCATGGTCGGTGGCGGCACCGGCCCGGCCGAAGGCTCCAAGGCCACCACCGTGACGCCCGGCGCCTGGCACATGGCACGCATGCTGGAGTCGCTGGATACCTGGCCGGTCAACATCGCCCTGCTCGGCAAGGGCAACACGGTCAGCGCCGAATCCATGTGGGAGCAACTGCGGGGCGGCGCATCCGGATTCAAGCTTCACGAGGACTGGGGATCGACGCCTGCGGCCATCAACGCCTGCCTCACCGTGGCGGACGCGGCCGGTGTTCAGGTGGCGCTGCATACCGACACACTCAACGAGGCGGGCTTCGTCGAGGACACACTTGCGGCGATCAACGGCCGCTCCGTTCACGCCTACCACACCGAGGGAGCGGGCGGCGGGCACGCACCCGACATCATCACGGTGGCCTCCCATCCCAACATGCTGCCCAGTTCCACCAACCCGACCCGGCCGCACACCGTCAACACGCTCGACGAACACCTCGACATGCTGATGGTGTGCCACCACCTCAACTCCACCGTGCCCGAGGACCTGGCATTCGCCGAGAGCCGGATCAGGCCCTCGACGATCGCCGCCGAGGACCTGCTGCACGACATCGGCGCGATCTCGATGATCGGCAGCGATTCGCAGGCGATGGGCCGGATCGGCGAGGTGGTGATGCGCACCTGGCAGACGGCGCACGTGATGAAGCGCCGCCGCGGGGCACTCGAAGGCGACGGTGCCGCCGACAACAACCGCGCCCGCCGCTACGTCGCGAAGTACACGATCTGCCCCGCCATCGCCCACGGCCTCGACCACGAAGTCGGCTCGGTCGAGGTCGGCAAGCTCGCCGACCTGGTGCTGTGGGAACCGGCCTTCTTCGGTGTGCGTCCGCACGTGGTGATCAAGGGCGGCATGATCGCATGGGCGGCGATGGGTGACGCGAACGCATCGATCCCCACGCCGCAACCCGTGCTGCCACGGCCGATGTTCGGAGCCTCACCCGCCGCAGCGGCGGCCACCTCGGTGCACTTCGTCGCGCCCCAGGCCATCGAGGACGGCATCGCCGACCGGATCGCGGTCAACCGCCGCTTCGTCGCCGTCGGCGACGTGCGCAAGGTCGGGAAGTCCGACATGCCCCTGAACGGGGCCATGCCACACATCGAGGTGGACCCCGACACCTTCACGGTGCGTATCGAGGGCGAGGTGTGGGCCGAGGAACCGGCCGCCGAACTGCCGATGGCGCAACGGTATTTTCTCTTCTAGGGGGTGTTCGCTGAGCACGATGACGGGTCTCACCACCCTGCTGACGCTGGCGGACTCCCGCCTCCCGACGGGGGGCCATGTCCATTCCGGTGGGGTGGAGGAGGCCGTCACCAGTGGCCTGGTCGCCGACCTTCCCACGTTGCGTGCGTTCCTGGCCAGGCGGATCCGCACCCAGGCGCTCGTGACGGCGTCGGTGGCCGCCGCCGTGCACACCGGGGCGTTGACACCCGAACGCGCCGAGCGCGAAACAGACGCCCGCACACCGGCTCCCGCTGCGCGCGACGCATCCCGGGCGCAGGGGAGGGGGCTGGCCCGGCTGGCCCGCCGCGTGTGGCCGGACCGCGACTGGTCCGCCGTCGGCACCCGACCGCACCTAGCGGTGGCCGCGGGTGTCGTCGGGATCGCGGGCGCAATGCCGGTCGAACACACCGCGCTCGCGCTGGTGTACACCACCATGACGGGCTCGGCGACCGCCGCGCAGCGCCTCCTTGCGTTGGATCCGGCAGACGTTGCCATCCTGACGTTCGAGCTGTCGCCGCTGTGCGATCAGATCGCCGCCGAGGCGGTCAAGGAGCTCGCCGACCTGTCCGACCCCCTCCTCGACGCACTGGCCCAACGTCATGCCGAACGCGAACGTCCACTATTCGTTTCCTGAACACGGCCTCCTGAGCACCACGAGTCACCACGCACGAAAGGACAGTCATGCCACCACATCTGCTCGACGGCGAGCCCCACACCCATCGGCCCTCGCGGCCCCGCCGGGTCCGCCGGCCGGGTGAGCCGCTGCGGGTCGGCATCGGCGGTCCCGTGGGTTCGGGCAAGACGGCCCTGGTCGCCGCGCTCTGCAGGCAATTGCGCGAGGAACTGTCCCTGGCGGTGCTGACCAACGACATCTACACCACCGAGGACGCCGACTTCTTGCGCAGGCATGCCGTCCTGCCCGACGTGCGCATCGCCGCCGTCCAGACCGGCGGGTGCCCCCACACCGCCATCCGTGACGACATCACCGCCAACCTCGATGCCATCGACGATCTGATCGCGGGCAACGAGTCGCTCGATCTGATCCTGGTGGAGTCCGGCGGGGACAACCTCACCGCGACGTTCTCGTCGGGCCTCGTCGACGTGCAGATCTTCGTCATCGACGTTGCCGGGGGAGACAAGGTGCCGCGCAAGGGTGGCCCAGGCGTGACGTTCTCCGACCTGCTGGTGGTCAACAAGACCGACCTGGCCCCCATGGTGGGCGCCGACCTCGACGTCATGCGCCGCGACGCCGCCGCAGCGCGGGGTGACAGACCCACGGCGCTGATCTCACTGACCGAGGATCCGACGGCGGGGCCGGTGCTGGCCTGGGTCCGGGAACAGCTCCGGGTTCCGGTCGATTCGTGACCGAACGCGAAAAGGAGAACGGTCACACACCATGCTTTCCGACGTCCTGATCGTTGCCCGTGCCGGTCGCGGGCCACGGCTGGAGTGCAACGGTGGGATCTCGGCACGTCGCACCGAGGCCGATACCGTGCACCTGGTGTCGGCAGCGGCGACCCCGCTGGGCGGTGACACCGTCACCGTTCGCGTGGTGGTGGAATCCGGTGCGCGACTTCGGCTGCGCAGCGTGGCGGCCACGGTCGCGCTACCGGGTGCCGGCACGGCCGAGTCACGATCGCACTGGGACCTGGAAGTGGCCGGCGAACTCGATCTGGATCCGCAGCCCACGATCGTCGCGGGCGGATCCCGGCATGTGACGTCCACGCGGTTGACGTTGGCGCAGGGCGGCCGGGTCCGGATTCGGGAGCGCGTCCAGATCGGCAGATCCTATGAAGAGCACGGCAACTGGTCGGGAGCAATGCACGCCGACGTTCACGACGGCCCGCTGCTGCGGCACCGCATCGAACTCGGCACCGGATCAGTCGGTGACGACGACCTGGGCACGCCGTTGGCGTGCATTAGTGAATTGCGGTATCCCGAATGCAGTTTCGCCGCCGCCGGGACGCTCCTCGAGTTGGCCTCTGGCGGCTGCCTGGCCACCTGGCAGGGTACCCGGCTGTGACCAGTTCGGGGTACGTCAGCTGGCGGCCTTCTCCGTATCCTGCACCGTCGCGGCGATCTCCTCGAGTTCCTCGATCCTGGTGCGCGCATAAGCCTGCTGTTCGGTGATCACCAACTGACCACGCTCGCGGCTCAGGAACGTGACCGCCCACGACATCAACGTCGCGATCTTGGTCTTGAAGCCGACCAGGTAGATCAGGTGCAGCCCCAGCCAGGCCAGCCAGGCAAAGAATCCGCTGAACTCCAGCTTGCCGACCTGGGCGACCGCGTTGAACCTGGAGACGGTTGCCATCGAGCCCTTGTCGAAGTAGCTGAACGGCTCGCGGGGCTTAGGGAGGGTGCCGTGTTCCTTGGCCTTGACCTCGTTCTTGATGATCTTGGCCACGTACGTGGCGCCCTGGATGGCACCCTGGGCCATGCCTGGCACGCCCTCGACGAACGCCATGTCACCGACGACGAACACGTTGGGGTGACCGGGGATCGAGAGATCGGGTTCGACCTTCACCCGGCCCGCGCGATCGACCTCGACGTCGGACTGGTTGGCCAGGTCACGGCCCAGCGGGCTGGCGGACACTCCCGCCGACCACACCTTGCACGCCGACTCGATGCGACGGACGGTGCCATCCTGATCCTTGACGGTCAGCCCGTTGCGGTCGACATCGGTCACCATGGCGTTCAGCTGAATCTCGACGCCCATCTTCTCCAGGCGGTCCTGGGCCCTCTTGCCCAGCTTCTCGCCCATCGGGGGAAGCACGGCGGGTGCGGCGTCCAGCAGGATGACGTGGGCCTCGGCGGGATCGATGTGCCGGAAGCTGCCCTTCAGCGTCTGATTCGACAGTTCCTGGATCTGCCCGGCCATCTCCACACCGGTCGGGCCTGCGCCCACGACGGTAAATGTGAGCAGCTTCCTGCGGCGCTCGGGGTCACTGGAGCGCTCGGCCTGCTCGAACGCGCCGATGATGCGGCCGCGCAGCTCGAGCGCGTCGTCGATCGACTTCATGCCGGGCGCGAACTCCGCGAAGTGGTCGTTGCCGAAATACGACTGACCGGCACCGGCAGCGAGGATGAGGCTGTCATACGGCGTGCGGTAGGTGTGGCCGAGCAGCACCGAGTCGACCGTCTGCTTCTCGAGGTCGATGTGGGTGACGTCACCGAGCAGCACCTGGGCGTTCTCCTGCTTGCGCAGAATCAGCCGGGTCGGCGGCGCGATCTCTCCCTCGGAGATGATGCCGGTGGCCACTTGGTACAACAAGGGTTGGAACAGGTGATGGGTGGTCCGGGCGATCAACTTGATGTCGACGTCGACTTTCTTGAGCGACTGGGCGGCATTGAGACCGCCGAAACCCGATCCGATGATGACGACCCTCGGCCGCTCCGATGCCGTAGCTCCGGGATGGCTCATTTCAGCTCCTCGACGTGCAACCTGCTGCTCTGACAATCAGTACAACGGATAGGTTAGTCGGCGAGCTTCCCTGCAGCGCGGTGAGATGGCGCACCGCACCGTTTGTCCGTCAGGTGAGCAGCGGTTTGAGCACTTCACCGAGTTCCGTGATCTGCACCGCGGCTGATATCCGCCAGCTCGTGGGCACGGGCGATGATCACCCCGTCGACCCCTGCATCGAGGACCTTGGTCTTGATCTGGTCGGCGACGCTCTGCGGGCTGCCGACGACGGCCTGCTGCCGCAAGTCGTCCGGGATCATGTCGGCGGTCACGCCTCGCCAACGATTACACCGACCAGCATGCTGGTCTCCAGCGTGGCCGGGTCGCGCCCGATCTTCTCGCAGTTCTCGCGGACCACCGAGAGCTTGCGAGGCAACTCGTCGAATCCGGCGATGATGTTGAGGTGGTCGAAGTGCTTCGCCGCGAGCGGGATCGTCTTCTTCTCGCCGCTGCCGCCGATCATCAGCGGAATGTGCTCGCGGAAACGGGGATTCGGCCATCGCCTCGGTGGTTTGGTAGTACTTGCCCAAGAACGTCGGTCGCTCGCCCTCGATCATCGGCAGGATGATCTGCAGCGCCTCGCCGAGCTTGTTGAAGCGGTCGGTGAAGGTGCCGAACTCGTAGCCGAGCTGAGTCGTGCTCGAGTTCGAACCAGCCGGTCCCGATGCCGAGGATCGCCCGGCCGGCGCTGATGACGTCGAGGGTGGTGATGGCCTTGGCCAGCAGCGTGGGGTTCCGGTAGGTGTTGCCGGTGACCAGGGTGCCCAGCTGTACGCGCTCGGTCGCGGTGGCCAGAGCGCCCAGAGCCGTGTACGCCTCGAGCATCGGCTGGTCGGGCGTACCGATTCCTGGCAGTTGATAGAAGTGGTCCATCACGAAGACGGAGTCGAAGCCCGCGGTGTCGGCTTCCTTGCCTGCGCGATGACGGTGGGGAACAGTTCGCTGACGCCGGTGCCGTAGGAGAAGTTGGGGATCTGGAGTCCGAGTCGAATCGTCACTCGAGCGAACCCTAGCCACGCGCGGATCGGCGGCGCACGGTTTCGCTCGGCGCGAACTCGGGAATTTTCGCCGCGGTTTTGCAGACTCTGCGTCAGGCGAAGTTGGCCAGCGCACGGTGGCTGACGTGCAGCGTTTCGCCGGTGATGTGTCGGGCCGAGGGAGTGGTGAGAAACAGCGCCAGCCGCGTGATCTCGGCAGCGACGGACGGCGACGTGAGGGCGATGCCGTCGTAGCCGGGCTCGACGGCCCTGCCCGCGGCCACCGTGTTGACCGTGATGCCGCGGATGCCGAAGTGGGCGGCTTGGCCCGCCGTCCAGTTCGACATGGCGGCCTTGATCGCGGCCTCCGGGCTGCCGTCGGTGGGGTTCTCCGACACCACGTTGACGATCGAACCGCCCGAACGGAGGTGGTCGCCGAGTATCTGCACGGTCAGCACTGCCGACAACAGGGTGGCGTCGAGCGAGTTGCGCCACGCCGCGGCCTGTTCGGCAAGCGTGTGGGTTCGCGGGTCGCCGGCGCTGAATCGCGGAGATGGCACGTTCACGATGGTGTCTATGTGCTGGGGGAACTGACCGCGGGCACCTTCGAGGCTCCCTGCGTCGGTGTTGTCGAAGACGATGCAGTCGACGTCGAGTTCCTTGGCGTTGACTTCGAGGTCGTCGCGGCTAGCGCCTGCGATCACGACCTTGTGGCCGTCATCCCGGAATCCCTCCGCGATGGTGCGTCCAAGTTCGGTGTCACCGCCGGTGAGCAGCACATCCATAACCACGACCTCCTCGTGTTCGACGCTGAACCCAGCGAGTCGTGGGTAATGTTACTGGACAGTAGCTTGGAGGCGAAACCCGCCACGCGCGCGATCCGTCAACTGTGACGCCCGTGACTCGGGGTCTACACCATGGCCGGGACTCGAAGCGCCGTAACGGCACCTCGGACCGCCGCGATGAAGCCGACGACGTCGCGCTAACGACGTCTGGGACGCCGACTGAGACGGCGCCGGCCCCCGCGGCTGAGGCCCCGCGGGGTTCTGTCGTGCCAGCAAGTCGCCGCATGCGCCTCTGGCATGGACTATTCGGTCACAGCAACTTCGGCGTTCGACACTCTAAGAGCAACTCACACTTGCGTCACGGCGGTAACACGGTAGTTTCTTCCCCATGCAACACCCCGATGCCAGCAGGCGACGACGCAACAGCCTTGCCAGGACTCTGGCGATCGCCGTGGTCGCAAGCACCACTGCGGTGACACTCGCCATTCCCGTCATCGCGTACGCGGACCCGGTGCCACCGCCCCCGCCGCCATCGCCGACGGTCCCGGCCCCGCCGCCGGACCCGAACGCACCACCACCGCCGCCGGACCCGAACGCACCACCACCGCCGCCGGACCCGAATGCGCCACCACCGCCGCCGGACCCGAACGCACCGCCGCCGCCACCGGACCCGAACGCACCGCCGCCGCCACCGGACCCGAACGCGCCACCACCGCCACCGGACCCGAACGCACCGCCAGCGGACCCGAACGCACCACCGCCGCCGGAGCCGGGCCGCGTCGACAACGCCGCGGGCGATTTCAGCTATGTCGTACCCGAGGGCTGGAAGCTCTCCGAGCAGACCCAGCTGTCGTACGGGCAGGCCCTGTTGACCAAGATCCCGCCCCCGGGCTCCGAGCAGTCGCCGACCGACACCAGCGTGCTGCTGGGTCGGCTGGATCTGAAGCTGTTCGCCGGCGCAGAAGCCGATAACGCCAAGGCCGCCACGCGGCTCGCGTCCGACATGGGCGAGTTCTTCATGCCCTTCGCCGGAACTCGTATCAACCAGGAGGCGGGACCCCTCGACGCGGACGGCATGCCGGGTGCGTTCTCGTCGTATGACGTGAAGTTCACCGACGAGACCAAGCCGACGGGTCAGATCTGGGCCGGCGTGGTGGGCTCGACGCCCCCCGCGGGAGCGCCACGCGGGCAACGCGAACCCGATCGGTGGTTCGTCGTGTGGCTCGGTACCGCGAACAATCCGGTGGACAAGGGTGCTGCCGTCGCGTTGGCGCAGTCGATCCGACCCTGGACGGCCCCGCCCCCGCCGCCGCCACCGGACCCCAACGCGCCGCCGGACCCGAACGCGCCGCCACCGGATCCGAACGCCCCGCCACCGGATCCCAATGCGCCGCCGCCACGGCCCGCCGTGGGTGTTCCGGTGCCGGTAACCGACGCGCCGCCGGAGATGCTGCCACCGGCATAGGTTCTCCCGCAGTTCTCCGGCTCATCGACGGTTCGCCGATCGTGTTCCTTTCGGCACCCCAACCGTTACCCTCCCCGGGTATACCCAAGGGATGTCCGGCATTCCGCTGGACGCCGACTGGCAGGAGTTCGTCATGGACATGATTGCGGCTACCGAATTCGTGGCTCGCTCCAGCACCGTCACGAGCGTGGGCTGGATCGGCTACGTGATCATCGGCGCCATCGCCGGCTGGATCGCCGGAAAGATCGTCAAGGGTGGCGGCGCGGGAATCCTGATGAACATGGTGATCGGAATCGTCGGCGCGCTCATCGGCGGCTTCCTCTTGAGCTTCTTCCTGGACACGGCAGAGGGCGGTTGGTGGTTCACCCTGTTCACCGCGATCCTCGGCTCGGTGATCCTGTTGTCCATCGTCGGCGCGGTGAGCAAGCGCTAGCCGCTACAGCGTCGCCAGCACACCGCGCAGCGCCGCGGCGAGTGTGCCGCGGCGCGCCCGATACAGCGGGCCACGTCCGTCGGACAGCAGGATTCGCAACCGGGCCATCCCGCGGACACGCACCGGGAACGGGTCCGCGAGTCGCTCGCACAGGCGGCCGATCAGGTCGATGTTCCGTCGAACCTCGTCGGACCGGACGGGCGCCCGTGAGCGTCCGGGGCCGTCACCGTGCGCGACGAGTCGTAGGGCGCGGATCAGATCGTCGCGTTCACCTGTCGACGCGAGGCGCGCACCGTGCACCGCCAGTGGACTGCCCGGATCGGCCACCACCCCGGCCTCGATCTCGCGGTCATACCGTTGCGCGAGCATGCGAGCGCGCAGTCGAACCGACCACGGCGGCTGCGGGCACACGGCAGTGCTTACGTCGTCCCCGAGCGTCGTGAACCCGAGTTCTTCGTGCCCGAGTTCGTGCCGTGATGCCATGTCAACCTCTCCCATTCGTGACCTTCGTAAAGGTTATACCGGTCACTAATGACTAGTCAAACTGTTTTACCGGTCATGTTGGCGTAGGCTGGTGCCATGCCGTCCGCAACCACCGCATGGCCCGGCGACGAGGAGACGAAACCCGCTCCCGGTCCGCTGCGTCGCGTCCAGGCCCTGATCAACACCCTCGACCGGGAGTCCGGCCAGGACCGGCTGGCGTCGGCCCACGACGCGGCGCCGTGGCTGGCCACCAATGACCTCCTCCGCTCCGGCACCACGCCCACGACCGACGAACTCAGTCTGCTGGTGGGAGTCCGGGAAGGCCTGCGGGCCCTCGTGATCGACAACGCCGGCGGCCCCACGCCCGATCCCCTGAGCATGGCGCCCCTGCGATCCGTAGCGGCCCATGCGGGCGTGCGCGCCGACGTCACCGCATCGGGCGCCGTGACGTTGGCGCCGGTGGGCGACACGGTCCGCGACCGACTGGTCGGCCTGCTGCTCGTCGTCTTCGACGCGCAGCGCGACGGCACATGGGCGCACCTCAAGGCGTGTGCGAACGACGAATGCAGGTGGGCGTTCTACGACCGGTCACGAAACCACGGCGGCGCCTGGTGTGACATGGCGGAATGTGGCAACAAACTCAAGAACCGGGAATTTCGTGCCCGGCGACGTCGCGGGTCGCGCTAGGTCGACAGGTGCCAGACCGCGGCCGCCGCGAGCGCACCGAGTCCGTTCAGAGACCAGTGCAGTGCGATTGGTGCGATCAAGCTCCCGCTGCGCCCACGCAGCCACGTGAAGACGAATCCCGCCGCGCCGGTGGCGACCACCGCGAGGACCACCCCGATGACCATCCCGGTGACACCTCCACCGAACAGCCTGGTGAACCCGACGTTGCTACTGGTGAGACCCATGGAGGTAGCGATGTGCCACAGCCCGAACAGCAGCGAACCCGCGGCCGCCACGCCGCGAAATCCCCAGGCCCGGTTGAGCGCGCCGTGCAGTACGCCACGGAAGGCCAGTTCCTCGGGAATGACGGTTTGCAGCGGAATGATGATCATCGAGGCGAGCAGCGCGCCCGACACCGTGGCGTAATGGTCGTTCATGAACATCGGCCGCGTCCACGGCAGCGCGGCGCCCACCGCGATCACCGTGCCGACGAGCGCCACCGCGGCCAGGGCGTACCCGGCGCCGGCCCGCCAATGTTCCCGACCCAGGCCCAACTCGGCCCAACCCAGGCCGCGTGACCTGACCAGCGCGACGAGACCGACTGCGGCGGCGGGCACGGTGACCACGTTCGCCCACGGCGTGGTGAAGTGCGCGATCAGATTGGTCAGCGCCAGCACCACGATGACGACGCCGATGTCGACGTAGATGCGGTAGTGGTGCAGAGCGGAGAGTTGCCCGATCAGCGGGTGGGCGGGCGCGTCCACGGCGCTGGTATCGGGCACGATCGCCAAGTGTACCGGCGAATGCGGCCGGCCCCGGTCCGCGTGAAGCATCGCCGGTGCCCCCGCGGTACCCCCGTGGCACGGCGGAACGCGGCCCAACGATACTGTTCGGCATGCCGCTTGACACGTGTCAGCTTTTGGCGCCGGTGCGTGTGCTCGACCTCGGTGGCGCACAGTCAGACGGTGTTGGCCGGCTCCTTGCCGACCTCGGCGCGGACGTTCTGAAGGTGGAGCCGCCGACCGGATCGCCCGCCCGTGACCGCCGGCCCACCGTGGCCGGCCTCAGCATCCCGTTCGCTCTCGACAACGCCAACAAGCGCTGCACGGTGCTCGACGGCGAAGACGTGCGCGACCGCGACCACTTCATGGAACTCGCACGGTCGGCCGACGTCATCGTCGATGGCGGCTTCCCCGGCGGTGCTGCTGCGTTCGGGACCTCGTGCGAGGCCCTCGCGAACCGATTCGAGACGGTCGTCGCCCTATTGGTCACCGACTTCGGCGCGACCGGCCCTTATGCCGGACGGCAGGCCACCGACGCCGTGTTCTACGCGATGTCGAGCGCGCTGTCGCGTTCCGGGCCCACCGTCGGCCGTCCCGTGCCGCCCCCCGACGGGATTGCCTCGGCGACCGCCGCGGTCCAGGCCGCGTGGGCGGTGCTCGTCGCGCTGTGGCAGCGGATGCGCACCGGTCGGGGGGAGTTCATCGACTTCTCGCGATTCGAGGCCGTCGTACAGTCGCTGGATCCGGCGTTCGGCTCCGAGGGCCAGGCAGCCGTCGGCCAGAAGCCCTCACATCGACTGTGGCGCGGAAGGCCAAGAAACCAGCAGATCTACCCGACGTTCCCCTGCCGTGACGGCCATGTCCGCATCTGCCTGCTGTCGGCGCGACAGTGGCGGGGCATGCGGGCCTGGCTCGGCGAGCCCGAACGATTCTCGGACCCCGCGTTCGAGAGCATCGCGGCGCGGTACGCGGCATCGGAGGACATCAACACCCTCATCGCCGCCCTGTTCCGCGACGCCACGATGGAGGAACTCGTCACCGAGGGCCAGGCCCGCGGCGTGCCCATCGCGGCGGTGCTCAGCCCGGCCGACGCGCTGGCATCGGCGCACCTTCGCGACGTGGGGGCCCTGACCAACGCCGAACTGACCTCCGATGTGCGCGTGGACGTGCCCACCGGCCCGTTCGTCATCGACGGCCGCCGCGCCGGACTCCGGTGGCCGGCCCCCGGGGTTGCCGCGCACGCGCCGGTCTGGATCGCCGACCCCGCGGCCCCACCGCCCGCCGACCGTGCCACGACGATCACGCCCATGCCCTTCGATGGCCTCCGGATACTCGATCTCGGCGTGATCGTCGCAGGCGGCGAACTCGGCCGCCTGTTCGCCGACATGGGCGCCGACGTCATCAAGGTGGAGAGTGCCGCCTACCCCGACGGACTCCGTCAGACGCCGCCCGGCCAACAGATGAGCCGGTCGTGGGCGCTGACCCACCGCAACGAGCGCAGTATCGGCCTCGATCTGCGCCACGCGGATGGTGGCGCCGTCTTCCGGCGCCTCGTCGCCGCATCCGATGCCGTATTCGCCAACTTCAAGCCCGGAACGCTTGAATCCCTTGGCTTCTCCCACGACGCGCTGCGTGCCGTCAATCCGGGGATCGTGATCGCCGAGAGCAGCGCGTTCGGTGCCGACGGGCCGTGGAGTTCCAGGATGGGCTACGGGCCACTGGTACGCGCGACTACCGGCGTCAGCAGCCTGTGGACCGATCGTCGTGACGCCGACGCCGATCGCGCCTTCTACGATGCCACCACCGTCTTTCCCGACCACGTTGCCGCCAGGATCACCGCCATCGCCGCCCTTTCGGCCCTGATCCATCGACGGTCGAGCGGTGCGGCGTCGCGGGTCCACGTCTCCCAGGCCGAGGTCGCCGTGAACCAACTCGCCGCCACCTACGTCGCCCAGGCCGCCCGCGCGCAGGGGCTCCCGACCGAACCCGACGACGCCGTGCACGCGGTGCTGCCCTGCCGCGGTGACGACGAGTGGTGCGTCGTGTCGCTCACCTCGGATGCGCACCGCCGCGCACTTACAGACATCCTCGGCATGGCAGGTCCGCCGAGCAGCGACACCGAACTCGTCGCACTCGCGGAAGATTGGACGGCCGGGCGCGGCAAGGCCGAGGTCACCGTCGAGCTGCAGGCGGCCGGGGTGCCCGCGGGGCCGATGAACCGCGCCGTCGACGTCCTGGCCGACGCGCAGCTCCGCAGTCGTGCCCTCTACACCGACATGGTTCACCCGTTGTTCGACGCGCCGATGCCCACCGAGACCCATCCCGCGCTCTACCGGCACATCCCCGACGCCCCGTTGCGCCCCGCGCCGATGCCGGGGGAACAGACCCGCCAGATCTGCCGCGAGGTGCTGTCCATGAGCGACGATGAAACCGACCGTCACATCGCCGACGGCGTGCTGTTCAGTTGGCCGGAAGCCAGCCAAGAGAAGACGAACCACGAGATGAGGAGTCCATCATGACAATGACGTCGCTGGTCGAGGCCAGGTTGTTCGTGGGTGGCCGATTCCGCGCCCCGAGCCAGACCGAGCCGGTGCTCGAGGCCGCCACGGGCGAACTCCTCGGCCACGGCTCGTCGGCAACGGAATCCGAGATCGACGATGCCGTCGCCGCCGCGCGGGGCGCGCTCAACGGATGGAGCTCGACGCCGGCGGCCGATCGCGCCGAGGTGCTGATCCGGATTGCCGACGCGCTGACCGCGCGCGCCGCGGACACCAACGAGTTGTGCACCCGCGAGAACGGCATGCCCATCTGGCTGTCCCGCGGCGCCAACGGTGCGTTCCCGGCGGCACTGCTTCGGTACTACGCCGATCTGATCGTTGCGAGCGCGACCGAGGAGATCCGGCCCGCGATGATCGGTCATACGATCGTGCGTCGGGAGCCCGTCGGTGTCGTCGGGGCGATCACCCCGTGGAACTATCCGCAGGCGCTGGCAGCGATGAAGATCGCACCCGCGCTCGCGGCGGGCTGCACCATGGTGCTCAAGGCGGCACCCGAAACCGCCCTGGACGCCCTGATCTTCGCCGAGGCCGCCGACGCGGCGGGACTCCCGGCCGGGGTGCTCAACATCGTCGCGGGCGGACCGGTGGCGGGCGCCCATCTGGTGGCGCATCCCGGCGTGGACAAGGTGGCGTTCACCGGCTCCACCGCGGCGGGCCGAATCATCGCCGAGACGTGCGGGCGCCTGATGCGGCCCGTGACACTGGAACTCGGCGGGAAGTCCGCGGCCATCATCCTCGACGACGCCGACCTCGACGCCACCATGAAGGGGCTGCGTTCCGCATCGTTCGTGAACAATGGCCAGACCTGTCACCTGAGTTCGCGCGTCCTCGCACCGCGGTCGCGCTACGCCGAGGTCGTGGCCGCGCTCGCCGCGCTCGCCGACGGGCTCACCGTCGGTGACCCGCTGGACCGAGCCACCCACGTCGGGCCCCTGGTCAGCGCCCGCCAGCGCGAGCGGGTGCTGAGCTACATCGAGGTCGGCACCTCCGAAGGGGCCAAACTCGTTGCGGGAGGCTCTGTTCCGGCCGACCAGCCAAGGGGTTGGTTCGTCTCACCGACCGTGTTCGCCGACGTCGACAACAGGGCGCGCATCGCGCAGGAGGAGATCTTCGGCCCGGTGCTTGCCGTCATTCCCTACGACTCGGACCACGACGCGATCGACATCGCCAACGACTCGGAGTTCGGGCTCGGCGGCACCGTCTGGTCCACCGATACCGCGCGGGCGACCGACGTCGCCAGGAAGGTGCGGACCGGAACGATCGGCGTCAACGACTACCAACTCGACATGGCAGGCGCCGTTCGGCGGGGTCAAGGCCAGCGGCATGGGTCGCGAGCTCGGCCCCGAAGGCCTGGCGGCGTACCAGAACCTGAAGTCGATCTACCGGGTGGGCCCGGCCGACCAGAGCCCCGCCTGAGAGAAGTCGTACACGTGACCATCGATCCACGAACGCCCGTACTGGTCGGATACGGCCAGGTCAACCAGCGCGAATCCGATCCCTCGGTGGAGCCCGTCGACCTCATGGAAGCCGCCGCACGCGCCGCGGCCGACCCCCGGGTCCTGGAGGCGGTCGACTCGGTGCGCATCGTCAACCTGCTGTCCTGGCGCTACCGCAACCCCGGACTTCTCCTGGCGCAACGTATTCGCGCCGGCGACGCCGACAGCCGCTACACCAGCATCGGCGGCAACGTCCCGCAGTCACTGGTGAACCAGGCGTGCCTGGACATCCAGAGCGGACGTCTGGACACCGTCCTGATCGCCGGTGCCGAAACCTGGCGCACCCGAACGCGGGTCCGTCGCGAGGGCGGCAAGCTCGACTGGACCAAACAGGACGACTCAGTGCCCGTCCCGCCCGGCGCCGACGACGAGTTCCAGATGGCCGGTGACGTCGAGATCCACATCAAGCTCGACCGACCCGCCTACGTGTACCCCATGTTCGAGCAGGCGGTGCGCATCGATGCGGGGGAGACGCCGCAGGATCACCGACTCCGAATCGGCGAGCTATGGGCCCGGTTCAGCGCCGTGGCGCAGCGCAATCCCCATGCCTGGAGCCGGGACCCGGTGACCGCCGAGGAGATCTGGCAGCCCAGCCCGGACAACCGGATGATCAGCTGGCCGTACACCAAGCTGATGAACTCCAACAACATGGTCGATCAGGGAGCGGCACTGGTGCTGACGTCGGCGGAGAAGGCCACCTCCTTGCAGATCCCGCGAGACCGGTGGGTGTTCCCATACTCGGGAACCGATGCGCACGACACGTATCTGATCGGCGAGCGGGCGGAGTTCCACCGGTCGCCGGCGATCAGGATCGCCGGCCGCCGCGCCCTGGAAGCTCGCGGGGCACGGCATCGACGACGTCGGCCTGGTTGACGTGTACTCCTGCTTCCCGTCGGCGGTTCAGGTGGCGGCCCGCGAACTCGGCCTGGCGCTGGACGATGCGGATCGGCCGCTCACGGTCACGGGTGGACTGACGTTCGCCGGTGGACCGTGGAACAACTACGTGTCGCATTCGATCGCCACGATGGCCGAACGGCTCGCCGCGCAACCCGGTCAGGTCGGTCTCATCACCGCAAACGGCGGGTACCTCACCAAGCACAGCTTCGGGGTGTACGGTGCCACACCGCCGGACCATGAATTCCGTTGGCAGGATGTGCAACCCGAGGTCGACGCCGAGCCCACCAGGGTCGCCGAGAGCGCATGGAAGGGGGTGGGCACAATCGAGACGTGGACGACGCCGTTCACCCGGGAGGGCAACCCCGAGAAGACGTTCGTGGGGGTACGCACCCCAGACGAGTCGCGTGCGCTCGCGGTGCTGACCGACCCGAAGGACGCCGAAGCCAGTGTGAGAGAGGACATCGCGGGCGCCAAGGTCTCGGTCGCCGCCGACGGCACGGCCTCGCTGGGCTGACCGGACGCCCCTGCTACGGCAGTCTCTCCTGCGGTTCCCGCCGGGCGAGTTCGAGTACCTCTTCGGTCGTCGGTGGACTCTGCGGGTGATGGGACAGGCACCACGGCGCCCGAATCCGTTGGAAGGCTGCACCTTCCAGCGCCGCATAGAAGTTACCGGCCTGCAGCTTGCTGATGTCGGGCACCTCGCCGCCCTTGACGCGGGCCATCTCCTTGGCGACCGCGATCTGCGCGGGAGCGTTCAGCAATCCGTAGAACTGCGTGGCCGCGTTGCCGGGCACGTGGTTGTGCAGTCCGCGAGGCGCCTGGGTGGCGTAG
The DNA here is from genome assembly GCA_963798245.1 of uncultured Actinomycetota bacterium. Lineage (GTDB taxonomy): Bacteria > Actinomycetota > Actinomycetes > Mycobacteriales > Mycobacteriaceae > Mycobacterium. The sequence goes on along the minus strand of CAWCSO010000012.1, from coordinate 391,095 downwards.
ACGAGGCCGAGACCATACTTGCGTGCCTGTGACGACAAGGCCAAGGTGCTCTGCAGGCACGTCGTCGCGCGACCGGACGGGGCGAAGTTCTGCGCCTCATCCATCACCAGGAGTCCGCCGAGGGGACGTTCACCGGCGGGATGTTGCCTGATCCAGGCAAACAACGCCATCTGCAACTGATTGACGAACCCCTCCCGCTGCTCTGCGCTGGTCAGACCGACCATGCTGATCACCGAGACCCTGGCCCGTCGCCCAGCCGTCGGGGTCAACAGCACCCCGGGATCGGCGGGCGTGCCGCCGCCTCCGAACAGGGGATCGTTGATGGTCGCCGCACGCAGATTCTGCGCAAGTTCAGCCGCCAGTTTGGTGCCGTCGGACAGTCCGCTAACGTCCGACGGCAGATGGCCGAGCAGGTCGATGAACCCCTGCAGCGTCGTCGACCGGTGTCCACCGTAATAGGACAGCGCCTCGCGCAGTACCGCGCGGGACCTGTTGGCCTTGGGCGTGTTTCCAGAGATCAGCGCCCGCGGTTCGAGCGCGGCCACCGCCGACTCCACGGCGTCGGAGAACTCGTCGCGGTCATCGACGACGGCCGGGAAGTCCGGAAGGGGCTGAAAGGACAGCGGCCGTCCCGCGTCGCGCCGCGGCGTCCACACCACCACTTCGGTGTTGTCGAGGTACTCCTGAGCCCGCTGGTCGTCGCCATCGTTCCAACCGTCCGGACGCCGAGGCCACGCGATGCCCAGCCGGGACAGGTCGTTGTTCGGGTCGAGCACGATCGAGGACACACCGCGAAGGGCGCACTCCTCGACCAGGCGCCGGATCAGCACGGTCTTGCCCGAACCCGACCCAGCGAAGATCACGGTGTGCTTGCGCAGCGCGGACAGGTCCACCGACAGCGTGCGATCGGAGTGCAGTTCGATCCCCAGCGGCACCGCGTTCGGGGTATCCGCTACGGGTGGATAGTGCGGTCGCGGAGGGGCTTCCGCGGCGACGGACTCCGCGGCAGGGGCGGATTCGTGAACCGGCGACGACTCTCCGACCAGATCACCCAGGGCGTCTCGGAACACGGCGAGGCCATGGGCCGGCCTGCGTACGGTCAGCCAGTCCACGAGCCCGGGATCGTCGTCGTCCATCAAGTCCCGTAGCGCCGACATGGTGCGCAGGTCGTCGTCGGACACGGCCACCGTGCGCCCGCCGGCCGCCTCGAACTCCTCGACGAGCTTGGCGGTCTTCGGCCCGGTAGGCCACGGCGCGTTGCGCAGCAGGAAGAGCTGCCTCTTGGGCCCGAATCCCGCTGCGTTGCAGGCGTTCTTGATCCGATTCTGGGCAGCGACCGCGTTGGTGGCCGCGATCGCCCGAAACGCCCAGTGCCGCTCGTCGTCGGTCAAGGGGTCCAGACTCTGCCGCAGCCGTGCGTGCAACACCACGCGACTGCCGGGGGGCGGGTCGAGTCGGAACGCCTGGTCGGTTCCGCGCTCGGCGATCCATGCGTCCAGCGCCGCCGACAGCAGCGCCGGCGCGGTGGTGTCCTCGCCTTCCGGATCCAGGGCCGCGACCGGAACTGCCCGCCTACGGTAGTCGTCGAACCGGGCGTCGAGTTCGCTGGACGGGGCTTGCGGCGAGTGGTCGGTCCCCGCGAACACGTCGTCTTGACCGGTGAGCGTGTCGAGTTCGGCGACGGCATCCAGATCGAGGCAACGGCGGATGTGAGCGTCCGCGCGCTTCAGAAGCTCCCGGGGAGTGAACTGCGGCGCCTCTGCGAAGGCTTTCGGCAGAATGGGCCAGCTCGGGTACGGCGGAGTGAATCCCGTGACACGATAGCTCGACGTGAACCGGCGTTCCAGAATCGCGCGGCCGAGTTCAGCGCTCGGCAGCGGACGCAGTGGCGCCGTCACGCGAAACCGGTCTGCGACGGATGCCGTCGCCCGGGATTCGATGGACTCCCAGGCGCTCGGCAGGCAGGCGACCACCGCGGGAGTGCGGCGCATCGTCTGTCGGATCGACATGAGTCCGTGCGCGACCTGTTCGAGATCGCGGTTGTCGGCGCGGTCGCCGGTCGCCGTGCTATCGGACGACTGCGCCAGCAGCGTGTCGATCTGATCGATCGCGAGCACTGCGGGGCCCGCCAGTGCGACGATCCTCGAGAGGTGGCGCACCGACTCCTGCGCGGTCATCGTCGGCGACGGCAGCCGCCAGGTGGTCCGATCGGCATCACCGAGGTCGTTGCCATTCAGAAACGCCTGACCCACGTCCTGCAGCGTCAGCTCGCCGGCACCGAGCAGCACCAGCGCCCGAAGGGTGTGGTGAGTCTCGCGAATCACGGGGCGGCGCTGGCGGTGCAGTGCGGCGATGAATCGCTCGAGGATGTCGGGCGTCACGTCGACGTCGCCGACGATCGCCCGCCGGTCGGCGCGGCTGACGTGAGCGATGGTCGAGAGTTCCCACAACAGATCCTTGAGCTGGGTGTCCCGTTCTCCGCCTGGCCGACCCAGGCTCTCCAACACGCCCCCACGGGCGGACTGCCAGAAACTAGCGGCGTCGAGCAGTTCGACCAGCAGGAAGTAACCGCCCTCGGCCTGCACACGTTCGCGAACCTGTCCGAGCAGGTGCGTCTTGCCCGAACCGGCGGGCCCCCGGATGACCACGCCCAATGGGTTGGACTCGGGATGGCGCGCGGCGTCGGTGAATGCAGCGTGCACGTCGTCGAGCGCGAAGTCGTTTAGGCCGCGAACATGCACCGAACTCTGCGAGTGCCAGAGGTCGTCGGCCGTGGGCGCCCAGGTTAGTCTCAGGCCGGCCAGCGCCTCGCGTTGTGCAGAATCCACTAGGGCTGGATCGCTATCAGGTGTCGGTCCTGGTTCCCGACGCGCACGGCGGCGGCGTGCTCGGCGTCGGTGAGGGTCTTCTGATTCTCCTCCGGGATGAGACTGACGTCGGCGGCCCGGTGCAGCGTCACCAGGGCGGCGTCGAGGTCGCCGCGAGCGACGTCGGACAGCGCGCCGCGCAGACCCAGCAGCCCGACCCAACCGCCAGGCTTGGGAGTGAGATCGGCGTAGGCACGCCGGATGCGAACCTGCATGTCCGGCCCGCCCGATGGAGGCAGATCGCCGGCGGGCAGGAAAACGTCCGACGGCGAGAGGTCGGCACGGCCGAAGTACCGTCCCAGTGCCTTGAGCAGGGTGTAGAGCGCCTTGCCCTGACCCGAGGCGCGGGCCGGAACGTCGGCTCCGATGACTTCGCGGCACAACGCCCAGCCGGCGTCGGTGAGTTCGTGCACCAGCGGTCTGCCAGGCGTCGTCTCGATCAGCCCGAGCCGGTTCAGCCGGTCACGTGCGGGCTTGTCCAGCTTCGGCCCGAGCCGTTCGAGTTCGGGATTGGCGACCGGCCGGGACTCGGCCATCAGGACGAGGAGAACGGCCTGTTCGGTACCCGTGAGTTCGTCGGCGGCCACGCTCACGCCAACCTTCCTTCCTGCCCGTCGAGATGATCGCTGCCCGTCGAGATGGACCCATTGTTACCTACGCGGTGGGCGCCCGCGGGCACGGGTGGGCCGTATTCAGGACCCGCTCAGACCTCGGTCAGTGGCACCTCGGGGTCGGCGAGCCGGTCGGGATTCACCGGAGTCCGGGCGCGAACCAGGTCCTTGATGTCGTCGAGCCCCTCCCACACGTTGACGTTCATGCCCGCCAGCACCCGGCGGCCGGCGTCCAGCCAGAACACGGTGAACTCGCGGCCGGGGACATCACCCCGGAAGACGACCCGGTCGTAGTCGGGGGCGTGCCCCACGTACTCCATCCCGAGGTCGTACTGGTCGGTGTAGAAGTAGGGCAGCTCGTCGTATGAGCGCGGGTCGCCCATCATCCCGGCTGCCGCAACCGCCGGCTGCTTCTGCGCGTTGGCCCAGTGCTCGGTGCGGATCCTGGTGCGCAGCAACCGATGCTCGGCGGCCGCGATGTCGCCGACCGCGTAGACGTCGTCATCACTGGTCCGCAGCGACGCATCGACCATCACGCCGCCGTCAGCCGTCTGCAACCCCGCAGATTCGGCCAGTTCGATGTTGGGCGCGGCGCCGACGGCCACCAGGACGGCGTCGGCGGTGACAGACGACCCATCGGCGAGGGTCAACCCCGTCGCGCGCCCGCCATCGGTGGTGATGGCCTCCACCGAGGCCTGCAGACGCAGGTCGACGCCGTGATCGCGGTGCAGTTGGGCGAACACCTCGGCCGCCTCGCGACCGAGTGCCGACAGCAGTGGCAGTTCGGCGCTCTCCACCACCGTGACCCGAACGCCGCGCTCACGGGCCGCGGCGGTGACCTCCAGACCGATCCAGCCGGCGCCCACCACGGCGAGCGTCGCCCCTTCGGTGAGCGATCCCAGGAGTTCGTCGGCGTCCTCGACAGTGCGAAGGTAGTGCACCCCGGCGGCGTCCGCGCCGGGAATCGAGGGCCTGCGGGATCTCGAGCCGGTCGCCAACAGCAGCTTGTCGTAGGGCAGGGACTCGCCGTCCGCCAGCTTGACGGTGTGCGATGCCGGATCGATGCCCGTCACCTCGGTGCCGAGGCGCAGTTCGACGTCGTTGTCGCGGTACCAGTCGGCGTCTTCGACGGTGAAGTCGTCGAGACCCTTCTTCGCGGACAGGTAGTCCTTGGACAGGGGAGGGCGCTCGTAGGGCAGATGATCCTCTGCCCCGATGAGCACCACCTGACCCTTGAAACCATTGTCCCGCAGCGCTTCTGCGGCCTTGGCGCCGGCCAGACCGCCGCCGGCGATGATGAACGTGGGTGTGGTCGACATACATCTGCTCCTTCTCGTCTCGGGGTCCAGCGACGCGCGCACCGGGCGCCGCGGACGGCCTCGAGGAAGCGGTTACCCGGTGGGAGCCACCACAAACGCCTGCTACTTGGCTGGCAGGCCCTGGGCGTACTCGACGCCGCGGGCCACCCACGACTGCAGTTGACGGGTGGTCTTGACGCCGGCGGCGGTGACCCGCACCCAACCCCGCGTCTCGCGGCCCGCCATCACCACGGGTTCGACGTGGGCGCGGGTCAGCAGCGCTTCGGTCTCGTCCCGTGGAACGCGCACCATGAGTCCGCCTCGACCGCTCGCGACGACCGACATGTTGCCACCGATCAGGAACGCCAGGCCGCCGAACATCTTCTTCTCGGCGAGGCCCTTCTCCCCGGCGAGAACTTCGCGGATGCGGTTGGCGAGGTCCTCGTCGTAGGCCACGGTCAGGAGTCTAGGCCCGCATTCGCGAGCGTGACGCTGGAGTCACGCCCGGGGTCCGGGGTGACTCCAGCGTCACGTTCGATGGTCGGTCAGGCGACTCGAGTCGACTCCTGGGCCGCGGGCTCGAGAGCCAGCGCCACGATGTCGGCGACGTCCGTCATCGGCTTGACCTCCAACGCGCCGAGCACCTCGGCCGGCACGTCGTCCAGATCGGGCTCGTTGCGCTGCGGGATGAAAACCGTTGACAGCCCTGCCCGTTGCGCGGCCAGCAGCTTCTGCTTGACCCCGCCTATGGGTAGCACCCGGCCGTTGAGGGTGACCTCACCCGTCATGCCGACGTCGGCCCGGACCTGGCGACCCGTCGCCATGGACACCAGCGCGGTGACCATCGTGACCCCTGCCGACGGACCGTCCTTGGGCACCGCACCCGCGGGCACGTGCACGTGGATCTGCCTGTCGAGCGTCGCGGGGTCGACGCCCAACTGCTCGGCGTGCGCTCGGACGTAGGACAGCGCGATCTGCGCGGACTCCTTCATCACGTCACCCAGCTGGCCGGTCAACTTCAGCCCGGGTTCGCCCGCGTTGCCGTTCGCCTCGATGTAGAGCACGTCGCCGCCGAGGCCGGTGACGGCCAACCCCGTCGCCACGCCCGGCACAGCGGTGCGTTCGGCGGATTCCGGCGTGAACCGCGGACGTCCCAGGTAGGCAACCAGATCCGGTTCGTCGATGGTCACCTCGTTCACGTCGCCTGCGGCCAGCTTCGTGGTGGCCTTGCGCAGTGCCTTGGCCAGCAGCCGCTCGAACTGACGCACGCCCGGCTCCCTGGTGTAGTCGGCCGCGATCTTGCGCAGCGCGGCATCGGTCACCGTGACCTCGTCGACCGTCAACGCGGCGCGCTCGGACTGCCGGGGGAGCAGGTAGTCACGGGCGATGGCGACCTTGTCGTCCTCGGTGTACCCGTCGATCGTCACCAGCTCCATCCGGTCCAGCAGTGCCGACGGAATGTTCTCGATGACGTTGGCGGTGGCCAGGAACACGACGTCGGACAGGTCCAGGTCGAGATCCAGGTAGTGGTCGCGGAACGTGTGGTTCTGTGCCGGATCCAGCACCTCGAGCAACGCCGCGCTGGGGTCGCCCCGGTAGTCCGAGCCAACCTTGTCGATCTCGTCGAGCAGCACGACCGGGTTCATCGACCCCGCCTCGCCGATGGCCCGCACGATGCGTCCGGGTAGCGCGCCGACGTAGGTGCGACGATGGCCACGGATTTCGGCCTCGTCACGCACGCCGCCGAGCGCGACGCGAACGAACGTGCGTCCCAGCGCCCGTGCGACGGATTCGCCGAGCGATGTCTTGCCGACCCCGGGAGGGCCTGCGAGCACCATCACGGCACCCGAGCCACGGCCACCCACGACGGACATCCCACGCTCGGCGCGACGCGCCCGCACGGCGAGGTACTCGACGATGCGGTCCTTGACGTCGTCGAGGCCGTGGTGGTCGGCGTCCAGGATCTCCCTGGCGGCCAAGAGGTCCGCGGAATCCTCGGTGGTGACGTTCCACGGCAGGTCCAGCACGGTGTCCAGCCAGGTGCGGATCCAGCCACCCTCGGGGCTCTGCTCGCTGGCCCGCTCGAGCTTGCCGACCTCGCGCAGCGCAGCCTCGCGCACCTTCTCCGGCAGGTCGGCGGCCTCGACTCTGGACCGGTAGTCGTCGGACCCGTCGGGTTCACCCTCGCCGAGCTCCTTGCGGATGGCGGCGAGCTGCTGGCGCAGCAGGAATTCCTTCTGTTGCTTGTCCATGCCGGAGCGGACGTCGTCGGCGATCTTGTCGTTGACCTCGGTCTCGGCCAGGTGGTCGGTGGTCACGTCGATGAGCACCCGCAGCCGCGCGCCCGCGTCCTCGGTCTCGAGCAGCTCGCGCTTCTGCACGTCGGTCAGGTAGGACGCGTAGCCGGCGGTGTCGGCCAGCGCCGACGGATCGGTGATCTTGTTGACCACGTCGACGATCTGCCACGCCTCACGACGCTGCAGCATCGCCAGTAGCAGCTTCTTGTACTCGGCGGCCAGGGCCGTAGTGGCGTCGTCGGTTTCGGACTCGGCCACTTCATTCACGGTGACCCACAGCGCAGCACCCGGACCCGTCGTCCCGGTGCCGATGTGTGCGCGCCGCTCGCCACGCACGACGGCGGCAGCACCGCCTCCGGCGACCCGCCCTATCTGAACGATCGACGCGATCACGCCGTACGTGGGGTAGCGGTCGTCGAGCCGCGGCGCGATGAGCAGCTTTCCGCTCTCACTGGCCTGCGCGGCGTCCACCGCGGCGCGGGCGGCGTCATCGAGTTCGATCGGAACGACCATGCCGGGAAGCACGATCGGCTCACTCAGGAACAGGACGGGCACGGCCACCGCTGTCGTCGTTTCTGACATCAAACCTCCAAAGTTGAATCTGATGCGCTCAACCCTTGGGCGGGCGGCTTTGTTCCCCGGCCTGTGCCGGTCGGGGTCGACACCCTGGTGGTTCCGGGGGTGGCCGGTTCGCCTACCGGTGGCGCTTGGCCCTGCCGAGACCGGCGACGGTCACGATCCGGGCCGAGACCGTTGCGTGGTTGAGTGCACTTGGCCGACCAACATCGCGGCCGCCCTGCCGTAGCTCTCGGAATCGAGGCCAGGGTCCCAGCAGTGCTGCAGGATGAAACCCTGCACCATCGCCAGCACGACGTTGGCGGCTGCGGCGGGGTCCATGTCGGCGGCCATCTCACCGCGGTCACGCCCGGCGCCGATGCGGTCGCGTAACGCGGCGCGGACTCCGACCAGCCCGCGTTGCATCGCTTCGGCGAGCGTCGGGTTGCGCAGTGCCTCACCCCACGCTTGCACGGCCAGGCGCATTCGGTCGTCGGCCTGGGTCTGCAGCATCAGGGCCTGAACGAGTTCACCGACCAAGCGGGGCAGCGGATGGTCGGCCGCAAGCGCGTCCCGCGCGGCGGCTTCCACCATTCCCATCGCGTCCAGCGATATCGCGACGATGATCTCGTCCTTGCTCGCGAAGTAGCGGTAGACCGCCCCCGGTGACAAGCCCGCCTCGTCGATGACGTCCTGCATCGACGTGCGATGGAAGCCCTCCCGCGCGAACCGCGTCGCGGCCGCGGCGAGGATCTGCTCACGACGGGCGAGCAGGTAGTCCGCGCTGACCCTGGGCATGAGAACACTATAAAACGAACGTCCGCTCTTGCACTCGAGAAGAGGCCGAAGTATAAATAGAACGAATCCTCGTTTTAGGGAGAAGGTCGTGACACGCACGAAGATCCTCATCGTCGGCGCCGGCCCCACAGGTCTGATGCTCGCCGCCGAACTGCATCGACGTGGCGTCGACTTCCGCATCGTCGACAAGCATCCCGGTGTCCTCGATGCGACCAAGGCGGCGGCGCTGCACGCGCGGGCGCTGGAGTGTTTCCGCGACGTCGGTGTCGCGAACACCATCGTCGACGAGGGCCAGCGGGTGGACATCCTGCGGCTGAGGTCGGGCTACCGGGATCGCGTCAGCGTCGACTTCCGCGGGATGCGCGACACCGCGTACCCACACATGGTCGACATTCCCCAGGGCCGAACCGAGCACATCCTGATCGACCATCTGGCCGCGGCAGGCGTCGCCGTCGAGCGGGGATGGACGCTCACCGGGATGGATGCCGGCCTCGAAACCGTCACCGCGACGCTGATGTCGGCCGACGACGGCCCCGACGGGGGATCCGCACCCCGAACCGTGGTCGCCGACTGGGTGGTGGGATGCGATGGGGTGAACAGCTCGGTGCGCGGCCTGCTCGGTCTGGGGTTCGAAGGTGCGGACTACACGGACGACTGGGTGCTGTGCGACGCCGTCGTCGACTGGCCGCTGCCACGCAACGAGATGACGTTCTCCGCGGACACCGAGGGCATCTACGGGGTGTTCCCGCTGCCCGGGCTGCGCCGCTACCGGTTGGCCTACACGCAGAGCCACGACGACGACGGCAACCTCGTCGACCCCGACATCGCCGATGCGCAGCGGGCGATGCGGCGTACCGGCATCGTCGGCACCGTCGAATCGGTCGACCAGTTCTGGACGTTCAACCTGGCCCACCGCCAGGCTCCACATGTCCGGCGCGGACGGGTGTTCCTGGCCGGCGACGCCGGGCACGTCCACACACCGTTCGGTGGCCAGGGCCTCAACCTCGGCGTCGGCGACGCCGCCAACCTCGGCTGGAAGCTGGCCGAGGTGTGCGCAGGCCGCGCACCGGTCACGTTGCTGGACAGCTACGAGACCGAGCGTCACGGGGTGGCCGAACAGGTCGTTACCTTTACCCACCTCGGCGCCTCTGCGATGCTGCTCGGCGCCGACCCCCGCCGGTTTCTGCGCGACCTGGTGTTCGGCGCCATCGAGACCACTCCGCGGGCGCGGGCGTTGATGGCCCGGCGGCTTTCGCAGCTGGCGCACACCTACCGCGGCACCCCGGCGCTGCAGGTCGGCCGCAGCCGGCTCCGTCCCGGCGACAGACTCCCGGACTACCCGGTCTTCGACGGTGTGGCCGACGGCACGGTTCGCCTGCACGACGTGGTGTCGAGCATCGGGTACACCATGCTCGTCGCCGGCGGCGAGGTCGATGACCCGCGGGGCTTCGCTACAGATCTGAGCGCCCGCTGGCAAATCAACCTCGATACCCTGGTGATCACCACCGACTGGCGGACCGCCGACAGGCTCAGCGGCGTCGTGCCGGTACTGCTCGACCGCGGTCGCGACGCCGCCGCGCTCTACCGGCGCCATCCCGTGACCTACCTGATCCGACCCGACCGCCACCTCGGCTACGCCGGACCCCTCGACCGGTCGGACATCGAGCGGTACCTGATGACCGTGGCAACCGCGGCGACCACCGACGACACCATCCCGGTGGGGGTTCGCTGATGTCGATGACGTCGAAACACCACGGTCCAGCCTCCGCCGTCGTCGCGGTCGACCTCGGCGTGTCCACCGCCTACGCGGTGCGCGGTGCCCGAACCATACTGGTGGACACGGGCCCCCCGGGTGGCGAGAGGCGCCTGTTGAAGAGGCTGGCCCGCGCAGGAATCGACCCGGACACCATCACGCTGATCGTGCTGACGCACTGCCACCCCGACCACGCCGGCGCAGCCGCCGCCCTGCGTGAACTGCTCGGCGTCCCAATCGCGGTACACCCCGCCGAAGCGGACTGGGCGGCCGCGGGGCGAAGCGAGTTCTACACGCCGATCCGGCCGTTCGGACATCTGCTGCTCCGTATGCTCCAACCCACCTTCGACGCCTTCAGCCCCGACGTGTTGCCCGAAGATGGTCAAGCGCTGGACGACTACGGGGTCGCGCTGTCGGTGCTGCACACGCCTGGGCACACCCCAGGGTCCATCACCGTGCTACATCGGCAAGACGGCGATGCGCTCGTCGGTGACCTCCTCGCCGGTGGCATGTTCCGCCGCGACCACCCGAACCTGCCATTTCTGGCCCAGGACACCGACCAGATCACCACCGGCACCCGCGCAGTGCTCGCCGCCGGAGCAAGCCGCCTGCACTTCGGCCACGGCAAACCCGCATCCGCACTGTCGGTGCTGCGCCGCTTCGGGGGCGTCCCGGGCGAGATCGACACCACACCCACCGCTAAGTAGGAGCCGAAACATGCCGTCTCTCAACACGACCCCCGTTACCAAGGCGGGACCCGAGGATGTCGAATTCCGTGCCGGTGACGCCACACTTCGCGGGTGGGTGTTCCATCCGGACACTGGATCCGGGCCGGCGCCCACCGTCGTCATGTCGGGAGGTTTCGGCGCGGTCAAGGCGCAGTACCTCGACCGCATCGCCGCCCGGTTCGCCGACGCAGGCCTGCGCGTATTGGTCGTACGACCACCGCGGCTTCGGCGACAGCGACGGCCAGCCACGCCAGGACGTCGACCCGTGGACACAGATCCACGACTGCCAGCACGCCATCTCCTACGCCCGGTCCCGCGCCGACGTCGACGCCGGGCGCATCGGGGTCTGGGGCACCAGCTTCAGTGGCGGGCACGCCCTGCGTGCTCGGCGCCATCGACCCCCGCGTCCGGGCGGTCGTCGCGCAGGTACCGACCATCGGCGGGTCGCAAGCCGCACGCCGACGAGTCCCGACCGCACGCCGCCGATGCCGCGGTGGCCGCCCAGTTCGCCGACCGCGAAGCCATCTACGCCGGCGCGCCCCCCCAACTACGCCCGCTGGTCGAGGACGGGACCGGTGTGCCGCCGGTGTACGCCGGGACCGAAGCGCACGAGTTCATGAACCGGCCGGCCAGCCAACCATCGACGTTCGTCAACGCCGTCACCCTGCAATCGCTGGCCCGAACGCGGGAGTACGAACCCGGAAGCTACATCGCTCGGATAGCCCCCACCCCGCTGCTCCTGGTGGTCACCACCCATGACGAGGTTGCCTTCACCGATCTGCAGCTCGACGCCTACGAGCGAGCCCGACACCCAAAGAAGCTCGTCCTGATCCCCGGTAGCCACTTCGTCGGCTACGACGAGGCCTTCGATGCCTCCGTTGACCCCGCCTGCGACTGGTTCCGCACCCACCTCGGAAGCCAAGCAGCCCAAGACAGTCCCGGAGGAAGCCCGAGGAGCGCGGTCACCGGCTCAGCACTTGCACGCCGAACTCGGAGACTTCGTAAACGGGAGTCTGCCCGCTGGTGCACCGCCTCGGCGGGGCATGGTTCTTCGCCGAGACCGTGCAGCGTGTCGGCGCAAACGCCGGCCTCACGGACCGGTTCGCCCTCTACGCCGCCGGCCGCGGCGGCGTACTCGGTGACTGCGACCCGGCGGTGGTCGCGTCCGCGTTCGCGTTCTTCCCGCCGCAGGCGGTGATCGCGAAGCCGTAGCGGTGCTTCCCCCACGCGAGTGCGCCCGGGTCTACGCCCGCGGCCTGGCCGAATGGGGCCAGCAGCTGTTCGCCGACCTGCCGGGCATCGACCGGCTCGCCGAACTCGGGCGGCGTGTGGCCGACTCCGTGCACCAGCCCATGGGCCTTTCACTGTTCGCCGGATGGCGCGCAGAACCCGTGCCGTCGAACCCGGCGGCAGCCGCCGCGCTCGCCGTGCACGTACTGCGGGAAATGCGCGGCGACCTCCACATCCAGGCATGCGCCGCCTACCAGCTCACTGCCCTTGAAGCGATCCTCGGCAAGGATGACCCCGAGCCCTTTCCGCCCCCGCACGCCTTCGCCGACCGGCGCCGGGCCGCCGAAGACCTCACCGATCAGCTCGTCGCACCCGCGTACTCGGTCCTGGACCCGACCGAACGCCGCGACATGCTCGAGCTGCTGCTTGCCGCGCGAAACGCACTGTGAAGGCGGCCTTGTCGACGACGCGACACGTCCTGGAAGTGGTCGTTGCGCATCCCGCACGGCGAAACCGTGCCGACCGTGCGTCGTTCCAGGTCGGGTCGCGAGAGGACCGCTTCTCGGGACCGTAGTCGCCTCCGCGGGTCGGTGTGATTGTGTGGCCGGATGAAGACTTCTCTGGCGCTGGCATTGGTCGCGGTGGCGGTGAGCGCCTGCGGTTCGGGTCCCGCGAACGACGGGCAAGGCGAGACCCCGTCGTCGACCTCGGCGGCCACGTCCTCAGCCGCGGTGACGAGCCCGCAGACCGGCGCCGCGCCGTCGTTCGACTGCACGAAGGCAGACGCCGATGCGGCGAAGATCGTCTGCGACGACCCGGAACTTGCTCGCCTGGACGTGCAGTTGGCCGCGGAGTACGAACACGCCCTTGCGGGGTCTGGCGCCGACACCGCGGCGCTGACGGCCACCCAGAACGGTTGGGTAACGGGTCGTGACGACTGCTGGAAGGCCGACGACCCGCACCGCTGCATTCTCGAGGCGTACCGGACCCGGCTCTTCGAGCTGAAGGTGGACGACCCCGACACGGTCCAACCGCAGACGGTGATCTACCGCTGTCCCGACCCCACCAAGCCATTCACCGCGCGGTTCTACAACCAGTTCGACCCGCCTGTGGCCGTACTGACGCGGGGCACCGATTCGGCCACCGTCTTCGCCGAGCAGTCGGGCAGCGGCGCCAGGTACGGCCGTGACGGCGTCGAATTCTGGGAGCACCAGGGGGAGGTCACCGTCGACTTCTACGGCGACGAGTTCGTCTGCACCACACCCTGACTGCCCACCCATACCGCGACGCTGGACCGAATCGGTTGCTCTCGTCATCCCCTCGCGAAACCCCCAGTTGGGCGATGCGGGCCCCGACATCGGCTCGGTACATAGGGGAATGACACCTTGGCGCTTGCGCGACTTCCACGACGACGACCTCGATCAGGCCATCTCGCTTTGGGAGCAGAACCGACGGGTCGACGACCCGCCGCCCGTATTCCCCGTCTCCGAGGTGGTATCGGCCGCCCGGTCCGGCCAGCCGACCGTCGTGGCGGTGGTCGGTGAGCAATTGATCGGAATCGCCGTGGCGCAGGTACACGGCGAGCGTGCATGGGTCTCGCTGATCGCGCTCAGCAGTGGCTGGCGGCAGCAGGGAGTCGGCAGCGCACTCTTCGAGAACCTGGAACTGCGGCTGCGTACCGGCGGCGTACGGCGGATCAGTGCCCTGCTGCCACCGGAGGCAACGGGATCGATCGCGTTGCTCAACTCCGGCTTCACCGAACGCCACGGCCTTACCTACTACGAGAAGGTCGACCACGTCGGCGCCTCGGACGCCGCCTTACTGGGCGCTCTGGGCGGACAGGTTCTCGCGCCGGGCCTCTGGCACGCGATGGCGGGGATGGAAGCCGAGAAGGCGATCATCGAACGACGCCTGGTACTGCCCATTGCCGAACCCGATGTCGCCCAACGGTATGGAGTGTCGCCGCCCAAGGCCGTCATCCTGTTCGGTCCACCGGGCACCGGCAAGACGAGCTTCGCCAAGGCCGTGGCGGGGCGTCTCGGATGGCCGTTCGTCGAGTTGTTCCCCTCCCGACTGGCGACGCCCGACATGGCGATGAGCAGCGCGCTGCGCGAGACGTTTGCCGCACTCATGGATCTCGAGTCCGCGGTCGTGTTCATCGACGAGGTCGAGGAGATCGCCGGTTCACGATCGGGGATTCCGTCGGACCCCGCACATGGGGTCACGAACGAACTGCTCAAGCTGATTCCGGCGTTCCGACAGCACGACGAGCGCTTACTGGTCTGCGCGACGAACTCGGTGCGGTCGCTGGATCAGGCATTCCTGCGACCCGGTCGGTTCGACTACATCATTCCGATCGGACCGCCCGATGCGACGGCGCGGGCCGCGATCTGGCACCGCTACCTGGGCCCCACGGTCACGACCGTGGATGTCGACGAACTCGTGCGCGCCAGCGAGATGTTCACCCCGGCCGACATCGAGTTCGCTTCGCGAAAGGGCGCACAGTCTGCCTTCGAACGTGAAATCGAGAGTCGCCGTGGCGATCCCCCGTGCACCGCCGACTTCCTGGCCGCCATTGCCGACACCCGGCCGACGCTGACCGACGCGATGCTCGCGGAGTTCTCCGAGGACATCGAGCAGCGCATCCGACTGTGACGCTTGGCATCCAAGAGACGGGCACGCAAGAGGGGAGCCTGCCGTACGGGGGGGTTACGGCAGGCTCCCCGGTCTCGCGTCTGGGGCTTAGGCGATCGCCTGAGCGCCCAGCACCCGCTGGAGGTCGGGCTTCATCATCTGAAGCTGCTGTCCCCAGTAGCCCCAGCTGTGGGTTCCGTTGGCCGGGAAGTTGAACACACCGTTCGTGCCACCCGCGGCAACGTAGTTGTCCTTGAACGTCAGGTTCGTCCGCAGCGTGAACCCTTCGAGGAACTGCGCCGCCATCAGGTTGCCGCCGGTGGTGTTCGTGTCGAGTTCCGACGGCGTACCGGTGCCGCAGTAGATCCAGATCCTGGTGTTGTTGGCCACCAGCTGAGCGACGTTGATCATCGGATCATTGCGCTTCCAGGCCGGGTCGGACGACGGTCCCCACATGCTCTCGGCGTTGTAGCCGCCCGCGTCGTTCATGGCGAGCCCGATGAGCATGGGCCACCACCCCTCGGAGGGGTTCAGGAAGCCCGACAGCGACGCTGCGTAGATGAACTTCTGCGGGTAGTAGATCGAGTAGGTCAGCGCGGTACCGCCGGCCATGGAGAGGCCGACGACGGCGTTGCCGTTCTGCGACACACCCTTGTTGGCCTCGAGGTACGCGGGGAGTTCCTGGGTGAGGAACGTCTCCCACTTGTAGGTGTAGTCCTGGCCGTTGCCCTGAGACGGCTGGTACCAGTCGGTGTAGAAGCTCGATTGACCGCCGACGGGCATCACGACGGACAGACCCGAGTCGTAGTACCACTCGAATGCCGGGGTGTTGATGTCCCAGCCGTTGTAGTCGTCCTGCGCGCGCAGGCCGTCGAGGAGGTAGACCGCATTGGGGCCACCGCCCTGGAACTGCACCCGGATGTTCCGGTTCATCGCCGGTGAGAACACATCGAGGTACTCCACGGGAAGACCCGGCCGCGAGAAGGCTCCTGCGGTTGCCGAGCCCCCCGCGAAGCCGATCAGACCGGGCAGGGCAGCCGTCGCGACGGCAGCCACCGCCAACCGACGCAACCATGCTCCACGAATCTTTCTGACGAACTTCATATCGGCACCTGACCTGCCTTCCTTCATGTCCTGAAAAAAAGCAACCTCCGTTGCTTTGCGAGCGCAAGTGAATCACGTGGATGTGGTTCGCCCCGTTGATCAACACCGCGTTCTGACGTCGCGGTTGGCTAACGATCAGGACTCGGGCCGGAGACCTCGACGCCGCAAGATCCGTCGTCGTTCGCTGTGACCAGTGTGAATGGATTGCAAAGAGTGACTAAGGCGGAGGCGGTGACATGCCGCGCGAGAAGCGGTGCAACTGGGTCACGTGATGCGGTGCCAACTCGTCGAGCGACGTGACCCCCAGTAGTGCCATGGTGCGCCTGAGCTGCGATGACAGGATCTCGATGGCCCGATCGACGCCCGCCTCACCGCCGGCCATCAGGCCGTAGAGGTAAGCGCGTCCGACCAACGTGAACCGCGCGCCCAAGGCGACGGCCGCCACGACATCGGCACCGGACATGACGCCGCTATCCAGCAAAACCTCACAGGATCCACCGACCTCCCGCGCCACCGTCGGCAACAGGTGGAAGGGCACGGGCGCCCGATCGAGTTGGCGGCCACCGTGATTGGAGAGTATCAAGCCGTCGGCACCGGCGTCGGCCACCGCCCTGGCATCATCGAGGGTCTGAATGCCCTTGACCACCAACTTGTTCGGCCACTGCTCCTTGATCCACGCCAGGTCCGAGAACGTCACCGTCGGGTCGAAGGCGCTGTCGAGGTACTCGGCGACCGTTCCCGGCAGCCGGTCGAGGGAGGCGAATGCCAGCGGTTCGGTGGTGAGCAGATCGAACCACCATCGCGGATGAGGTACGGCATCGAGCACCGTGCGCATCGTCAGCGCCGGTGGGATCGACATGCCGTTGCGCGTGTCGCGCAGGCGATTGCCGGCGACGGGGACGTCGACGGTGACCAGCAACGTGTCGTACCCCGCCGTCGCGGCACGCTCGACGAGCGCCATCGACCGCTCGCGGTCCTTCCACATGTAGAGCTGAAACCAGTTGCGGCCGTCGGGATTCGCCGCCCGGACGTCCTCGATCGAGGAGGTCCCGAGAGTCGACAGCGAGAACGGAATGCCCGCCCTTGCGGCCGCTCGCGCCCCCGCGATCTCACCCTCGGTCTGCATCAACCTTGTGAATCCCGTCGGCGCGATGCCGAACGGCAACGCGACGTGGCCGCCGAGCACATCGCGGCCGGTGTCGACCGTCGCGACGTCTCGCAGGATCGTCGGATGGAACTCGACGTCGCGAAACGCCTGTCGCGCACGCGCCAGCGAGATTTCGTCCTCGGCGGCGCCGTCGGTGTAGTCGAACGCTGCTCTCGGCGTGCGTCGCCTCGCGATGTCCCGGAGGTCGGAGATGGTCAGTGCGGCGTCGAGCCTCCGCCTGGTCGTGTTGAACTCGGGCCGCTTGAAGCGGATCAGGGGCGCCAGATCGGCGGGCCGTGGCATCCGCCGTCGAGTCGTCATCGCCGTCCCCGCTAGGCCCGCGGACCGGACAGGATCCGCTGCAGCGACGACCGACGTTCCTCGATGGCGCGGCCGATCTCCTGCATCAGCAACGGGCTCTGAAGGACCAGCCGTTCGATGTGCTCCCGGTCGACCTGAGCGACGGTGACCTCGTCGAGGGCCCGGGCGGCGGCGCGCACGGGCTCCCTTGTCAAACTGGTCTGCCCCAGGAAGTCGCCGCTATCCAACGTCCGGATCGCGATCATCACGTCCTCGTCGGTGGTCACCGACAGCCGCACCCGGCCGCTCACCACGAACGTCATGACCTCGGGCACCTCGCCCGCGAGCTGCATCGTCTCGTCGGTCCCGAACCGGACCACCCGGACGTGTTCGCGAAGCAGCTGTTGATCGGTACGCCCGAGTCGAAGTGTCCGTCCGACGAGGCGCAGCGCGTCCTCCTCTTGGACGGCGGTGGGGAACTCGTCGTCGGCACCGTCGAGATGCAGTTCGGCGCGTCGGGCGGCATACCAGACCCAACGCAGGAACGCCGAGCGCGTCGCGCCGTCGTCGGCGGGCGTGTGCAGCGGGATCGTCGTCGTGTACTCGCCCCCGTGGCCCTTGCGCGACTCCGGCTCGGCGCCTGGGCGCAACAGTGGCAGCTGGCCGGCCACGCTGGTCAGCATCCCGCACACCGCATCGGGCGAATCGCTGGTCGAGAAGACCGTGACCACCTGGATCGAGTGGTCGTCGCGCGGAAGGCTGAGGTTGACGAACCACTCGGTGGCGAGCAGCGAGTTGGGCAGCACGTACACGCCACTGTCGGACTCGAGGTGGGTGGCCCGCCAGTTCACCTCCACGACGCGGCCGCCGTCGATCCATCGGGTCGCCACCCAGTCGCCGAGTTGGAACGGCTGCTCGAAGAGCACCAGCAGTCCGGAGATGATCTGCCCCACGGAGTTCTGCAGCGTCAGCCCGAGGACGATCGAACCGATGCCCAGCGCGGCGAACAAGCCGCCGACGTTGGCCCCCCACACGTAGGAGAAGGTGAACGTGATGCCCACCGCGATCACCACGAACCGGCCTACGTCGAGGAAGATCGAGGGAACTCGTTTGCGCCAACTGCCTTCGGGTGCGCCCTGAAACATCGTCGCGTTCAGCCCGGACAGCACGAGCACCAGCACGACGAACCCGAGCACGGTCGCGATGATCCGGACCGTGGTTGCCTCGGCAGACACCTCGGTGGCCTTGACCAGAAGCAACAGCAACGCACCGAGCGGCAGCACGTAGTTGCGGACGAGGTTCACCGGTCTGGCGAGGTGACTGCGCCGACGGATCAGCGAGTTGTGAACTTCGGTCAGCGCAACCAGCGCCAGCGGCAGCCCAACTGCGACGCCGACGGCCCACCAGAACCAGGGCGCCGCCAGCACGTCGGTCATGCCCGCTGCTCCGTCAGTCGCCAGATCGGCTCCTTGACGCCCTTGACGCTGATCTCACCGGCCGAGGTGAACTGTCGCGAGTCCCGCAACCTCTGATGCACCTGCTCGGTCACGTACACGCCGGGCTGCGGGTACTGACTCTGGACGTGATAGGCCAGGTTGACTGCGGCGCCCCACATGTCGAAGGCCAAGCTGGAACGCCCCACCAGCCCGCTCGTCACGGTGCCGGTGTTGATTCCCGCGCGGAGGGCAAGCTGATTTCCGGTCTCGGCGTTGAACCGGTCCACGGCGCGCTGCATCTCGATGGCGAAGTCCACCGTTCTGCGCACGTTGTCCAGTCGGGGCACGTTCAGGCCGCAGCTGGCCAGATAGCCGTTGTGCAGCGTGCGCACCTTCTCCACGCCGAGTTCCTCGGCCGCGGCGTCGAACTGCCTGACCAGGCGATTGACGATCGACACGGACTCGGCGGACGTCAGCTCGCTGGACAAGTCGTCCAGCCCGACGACGTCGGCGAAGATGACGGTGACGTCGTGGTGGTCCTCGGCGATCGTCTCCTCGCCCTCGCGGTAACGGGCCACGACGCGTTCGGGCATCAGCGACAGCAGCAGCCGGTCGTTCTCCCTGCGCTGCTCGTCGAGCAGGTCCTCCTTTATTCGCAGATTACGGCTCATCTCGTTGAAGGTCTGGGTGAGGTCACCGAACTCGTCCTTCGAGGTGACCGGGAGCGCGACGTCGTAGTCCCCGGAGCTGATCCGCTGTGCACCGGATTCGAGTCGGCGAATGGGGCGTACGAACAACCTCGCCAGCAGCAGTGCCGCGATGCACACCACGAAGATGATCGCCGCCGTGGACAGGACGACGGTCCTGGTGAAGGCGGCTACGGGGCCGAACGCCTCCGTCGCGTTGATCTTGGCCACCATGACCCAGTTCAGGCCCGGCAGACTGATCGGGGCGTAGGCCTGCAACGAGCGGTGGCCTTCGTAGTCCGTCTCGACCAGAGTCCCGGTCTGACCCTGCAGGGCGCGTCGCGTCGCCTCGCTGGCCGCGGGTTGCACCAGGGTGGTGCCGTGCTGGCGGATTGCCTGATCCGCGATCTCGGCGGGGGTTCCCGCGGCCACCACCTGCTGGCGATATTCGTCCTCGTTCTCGATGAACAGCCGGGAATCCGAGCGCATCAACCCGTCGGGACCGACCAGGATCGTCTCACCGGTCCGGCCCAGGCCGGCAGCCTCCCAATTCCGGTCGAACGTCATCACCCGGTTCAGGCTCGCAATGGGCACCTGCAATGCCAGCACGCCCTGGATGTCGGAGGCTGGGCCGACCGGCGACACCACCCACGCGGTGGGTTCGGGTGAGGGCTGATACGGCCCGAAATCGGTGATGGCGACGTAATCCAAGGCGTTGGAGTCCATCGCCTCCTTGTAGGCGGTGGTCAGATTGCTGCCGCGGTATGGCCCGTTGAGCACGTTGGTGCCGAGATCGACACCCTTGTACGCCGAGTAGACGACAGTCCCGCTGGTGTCGATCAGTAGCGCGTCCTCGAATTTGAATCGCTCGACGATCTCCCGGAAGTAGTCGTTGTACCGGGCATTGGCCGCAGACCACGCGCTGCCGTCTCGTGCATCGTCGAGCGCGATGGCGTCCTCCGGATTCTGGAATGGCGCCGAGTAGTAGGCCTGTAGGTAACGCTGCGGATTCGACTTGGGCAGGAGAGCGTCGACGTCGACCTTGGCTTCGTTCCCCTCGCCGTCGGCGGGGGAGAAGACGTCGAGGTAGTGGTCGACGATCTCCTTCTGCTGGGGCGGGGCGATCCGAGCGTCGTTGAGTTCGTTGAAGCCGGCGGTGAACGCGCGCAGCGCCTCTTCCGAGGTTGCCCCGCGGGTGTAGACGACCAGCGAGTTCGTCATGTTGGACACCGTCGCCTGCAGGTGCCGGGTCTGTGCTCCCCGAATCTCGGTGAGCCGCTCGAACGCCGAAGCACGCAGCGATTCGACCCCGGACCGGTAACCGACGAAACCCACCACGGCGGCCGACAGAACGCTGGTGAGTAGCAGCATGATCAGCAGCTTCGACTGGATGCTGACCCGGGAAGGGGACCGCCGGCGGGCCGGCCTCGCAGGCGGTGGCGAAGCTGCTGAATCTGCGTCATTCACGTCCGGGGGCATCGTCATCGCCGCAAAGCCTAGTTGCCATGTCCAGGGAAGTCGGCCAGTCCGCCGACCCCGGCCCGCGAGTCCTTGCAGGACCGATTCGCCACGCCGCGCCACGGCCTGACAGGAGTTAGCAAGTGTCCGGCAGAGCCGCTATGGTCGGCCTGAGATGCCTTCCACACAATTCGCGCAACGCACCGATCTCGACGAACCCATCTCCAACCCATCTCCGACGAGAACAGGTTGGAGCGCTGGGAAGCTCGCACCGAGTTCCCGCTCGCGGGCGTCGCGGTGGTCTTCCTCGCCATCTACTCGGTGCAGGTTCTGGCTCAGCTCAGCGGCAATCTCAACAACGCGCTCAGCGCCGTCAACGCCATGCTCTACCTGGTCTTCGTCGT
Organism: uncultured Actinomycetota bacterium; assembly: GCA_963798245.1. Classification (GTDB taxonomy): domain Bacteria; phylum Actinomycetota; class Actinomycetes; order Mycobacteriales; family Mycobacteriaceae; genus Mycobacterium. Next base: position 369,789 of record CAWCSO010000012.1, on the reverse strand, counting down.
GGACTACGTGGCCCGGCTCTCGCTGGCACGGGACAGGCTGAACTGGTTCACCCACCATCTCCTGGATCTCGCGATCGTGACGCTGCCGATGCTGCGCCCGCTCCGCCTGCTGCGGCTGGTGACGCTGCTGGGGGTGCTCCAGCGTGCCGTCGGCCACGCGATCCGGGGGCGCGTCGTCATCTTCACCGCGTGTGCGGCCACGTTGCTCGTCTACGTGGCCTCCCTAGCGGTGCTGGAGGCCGAGCGCGGCAGCCCCGACTCCGACATCGACTCCTTCGGCAATGCGCTGTGGTGGTCGATCACGACGGTCACGACGGTCGGCTACGGCGACCTGGCACCCGTGACGACCACGGCCCGCGTCATCGCCACCCTGCTAATGATCGGGGGAATCAGCCTCGTCGGTGTGGTGACGGGCACGCTCGCGTCGTGGATCGTGCAGCGGGTCGCCGAGGAGGACACCGCCCACCAGGCGGCGACCACGGCGCAGATCGAGGAACTTCGCGGCGAGATCCGCAGACTGGCGAACGCGGGGCACGCCTCCAGTCGCAACGGCGCCACCGATTCGCCCCCCGGCCACGGCTGAGCCGCGCCGGCGTCAGCTCGGCGCGACGATGGCCCAGCCGTGCGGTTCGACCGTCAGTTGGTCGACGAGGTCCTCGGCGGGCACGGCCGAACCGGCGACGATCTGACCGGTGCCGGCACCGATATCCGACAGCGACGCCGACAGGGGTGCGTCGTCGAGGTTGAGCGCGACGATGAGTTCGCCCCCTTCGGCCGACGACCGGTAGACGTACTGACCGTTCGCCAGCGACAGCGCGGTGGTGCGTGCGGCGTACAGCCACGGGTGTCGACGGCGCAGGCCGATGAGATGCTGGTGGAGCCGGAAGGTGTCCTCACCGAGGTGCTCGGATTCCTCCGGACGGGCCGAGAACTCCGGGCGGACGGCGTCGTCGCCGCCGACGCGTTCCTCCTTGACGCCCCGGTAGCCCCACTCATCACCGGCGTAGATGCTCGGCGTGCCGCCGGTGGTCATGAGCACGACGAGAGCGTGCGGGATGTGTCGCTCGTCGTCGACCTGGCTGGCGATGCGGGTGACGTCGTGGTTGCCGATGAACGTCATGGGGACGAACGTGTCGAGGAACTCGTCGTGCCGCCGCAGCGCGTGGTCGAGTTCGTGGAAGTTGACGTCGTTGAGACTGCTCCAGATGGCCTTCCAGAGTTCGTACTGGGTCACCGAGTCGAACGTCGCCGCGGACACGGTGCCCGCGTAGTCGCCATGGATGACCTCGCCGACGAACCACGCGTCGGGGAACTCGCGCCGCACGGCCGGGAGCACCTTCGCCCAGAACCCGTCCGGAACCGCGTAGGCGGCGTCGAGGCGCCAACCGTCGGCGCCGCGGCGCAACCAGTGAGACATGACGTCGACGGTGTAGTCGACGACGTCGGGATTGTCATGGTTGAGCGTGACCAGACCGTCGTGCCCCTCGAACGTGACGAAGTGGGAATCCCTGCCGCGCCGCCGGAACCACGACGAGGCGGGATCCTCGGGACCGCCCGCCTCGGCGTCTCGGTAGCGGGGGAAGTCGGTGCCGACGTGGTTGAACACGCCATCGAGCAGGATGCGCAGTCCACGCTGCTTGGCTTCGGCGACGAGGTGGTCGAAGTCGGAGTCGTCGCCGAGGCGCGGGTCGATCCGGTGGTGGTCGGTGGTGTCGTAGCCGTGGGTGCGCGACGCGAAGATGGGTCCTAGCGCGATACCGGACGCGCCGAGCTCCAGCGCATGGTCCAGCCACTCGCTCACCCGGCGCAATTTGTGCTCGCCGGCCGAGGGAGCGGGGTCGGCCGGAAAGGCGCCGACGAAGCCGAGTGGGTAGATCTGCCACCAGATCGCGTGCTCGACCCACGCCGGTTCGCTCGGGTGCTCGTTGGACGTAGCCGTCATGGCCGGAACCTCGCTTCGTATAGCGACTTAATCTCGTCGGCCAGCTCGGCGACTGGACCGTCCGCGGTGACGTCGGGGGCCACCATCGAAATCGGCAGTGGTGCAACGGGTGTCGCAGGTGCTCCCCACTCGAGCAGCCATTGGGTCAGCTGCGTCGACGAGGTCGCGTACACGATGCGGCCGAGCCCCACCCACGCGTGCGCGGCCGAACACATCGGACAGTGTTCGCCCGAGGTGTAGACGGTGGCGGAAGTGCGGTCGGCCGGGTCGAGGTTGGCGGCAGCCCACCGTGCGATCGCAAGTTCGGGGTGCGCGGTCGCGTCGCCGTCCTTTACGCGATTGCGGTCTTCGTACCGGACGGCACCGTCGGCATCGACCAGAAGCGAACCGAACGGCTCGTCGCCCGCTTCGAGAGCCGACCCGGCGAGCTCGACACATCGTCGCAGCCGCCCGAGGTCCTCTCCGCTGATCCCCACAGCGGCCGAGTCTACGCAGCGACCGGGGCCTGGCGGCCGCGTGTCAGCGGGTAGCAGGCGATCCCGAGGGCGAGCGCACAGAGATGCCCGAGCGCGGTGAAGCCCGGGCTGAGGGCGAATGCGCCGCCGAACACCAGCACGGCGCTCGCCAGGTAGACCCACCGCCACCGTGGGGGGACGCGGAAGACGAGCACCCCGATGATGCCGACCAGGAAGTAGCTCACGCCGACGTCACGGACGTCGGCCAGCCGGGCGGGGGCGTCGTCCGTCCGGATGCGCCAGAGCACGTAGCCCTCGCTGAGGTATGTCGCGCCCACGTGGCAGACCAGGCCGACGATCAGCCAGCGCAGGTGACCGAGCCACCGCTCGGCCGGGGCGAGGAAGACGCTGAAGGCGATCAGATACGGCCACCAGTAGCGGCCGTCGATCCAGAGCAGGCTGCTGAACAGGACCCGTTCCGGGTCGACGACGAGGTGATACAGGTTGGTCGACCGGGCTCGGAGCAGAGCATCGAGTCGCGGCCCGGCGAGCTGGTGCGCAACGACCGTCGTGACGAGGAGGGCAGTCAGCCAGAGGTAGGTCAGGGGAGCCGTTGCCACCCAGTGCGACGTGCTGGACCATGCCCGCTTCACGTGTCGACGATAGAGACCTACGTCGTGGCGGTAGTCGTCACGTCGAGCCGGCAGGCGCAGGATGCGTTGATCGAGACATCGGCGCGGGCGGCGGCGATCTCGAGCTGCCTGGCGATGATGGTGGCCTCGTCGGCGCGGCCCAGGCGTTTGAGGCATTCGTGGTAGCCGTGAAGGCTCCAGACGTTTCCCGGGTGCTGGCACGGTCGGCTCAATGTCGGATCCAGGCCGAGGTCGGCCGCGTAGACCGCGGCGGCGTCCTCGACGCGGCCCTGCTCGAGCAGCAGCGCGCCGAGAGCGTGGCGGGTCGGCTGCATCCACCCCCATGGCTCGTCGTAGGGAAGCCCGTCGTCGAGTGCGATCGCGTGCCGCAGCGCGGCGAACGCCTCCTCGAAACGACGCTCCCGATAGGCGATCTCGCCGTCGAGCATCGCTGCGCCGACGCTCAGGATGTCGCGGCTGGTGTTGTTGAACAGGTACCGGCTGTCCGGAATCCGGTCGTAGACCGCAGCGAACGCCTCCCGTTCGGCGCGGGCCTGGTCGAGGCGGCCCGTGGCGGCGTAGGCGACGCCGCGACCGTAGTGAATGGTCGCGGTGGTAGTGCAGTACAGCGTGGTGTCGTTCGGTAGGGGCTGCGCGATCAGCTCGTCCCACCTGCCGAACCTGACGAGGACGTGGACCTTCAACGGCACGAACGCCTCCAGCCAGTCGGCCATGGGCGGCGACTCGATCGCGAGAAGCTCCGGGGTCAGCTGGTCGGCGAGCTCCTCGGCGGCCTTGATTGCGACTGCCTGCCGGCCCTCGAACATCGCCGAGTAGACGATGAAGTGCAGATCGTGGGCACGGTAGAGCGAGTAGAAGTTCAGCGGCCCCTCGCGCTGTACGAACCGGTGATCGGCCTGCACTGCAGCCTGATTCGCGATCACGGAGCTGCGAAAGTCGCCGCACAGCACGTCGATGTGGCTGGGCATGTGCTGCAGGTGGCCCGCATCGGGTACCAGACCGCGCAGCAGGTCCGCGGCGGGCAGCGCCTCCTCGGGGTGCGCCGACATCTCCATGGCATGCAGGTAGACGTGCAGCACGCAGGGGTGCCTGCGGCCGGCATCGGTCGCGAGCGCGTCGTCGAGAATCCGCTTGGCCTCGACAACACGCGAGTTCGGGCCGGGCTCGCCAGTTCCCGTGTCCCACAGCGCCCATGCCGTGACGTTGACCAGAGCATCCGCGGCGAGCGCAGCCACGTCCACGTCGTCGGGTTCGGCCTTGGCGAGTCGTGCCATGGCGTTGGCGTAGGCGCCATGACCGGCATCGAGCGCGTCGGCGTCATGCGGGTCGGCGGTGGGGAAGCGGGTGACGAGCGCCTCGATCAGGGAGCGTTCGACGACGGACGCACGCCCGGTGCGGGCCAGCTCGAGCTCCATCCGGGCGCGGGCGAGGGAGGCGGCCAGATCGACCGGGTCGAACGCGCCCCACGCCTTGTTGTAGTTGGGCCCGATTGCGTATGCGATGCCCCAGCGGGCGATGGCCAGTCCGGGATCGAGCGCCAACGCCCGCTCGAAGCAGCGGATCGACTCGTCGTGGTTGAAGGCGTAGGCCCACACCATGCCGCGGTCGAACCACACCTGCGCCTGCGGCGACGCGGTGTCAGTCGGCCGGTGATAGGACCCCAGGTCGAAGTACTGCTCGGTCTCGTCCGGCTGAGCGGACGTGGTAACCGTCATGACTGGAACGATAATCCGTCCACAGCTTCGGGGCGAGGACTGCGATCACCGCGAGGACGCCCCCGACCGCTCCCCAGATGGCCAGAGTGACAACCGGTGTCAGCGCGCCGTTGCCGCCGAAGTACTCGATGCTGCGCAGCAGCGCGACGCCCGAACCCTGGGGCACGATCGCATTGAAAGTGGTGTAGAAGCCCGACAGCAAGCGGCTTGCCGACAGGGCCTGCCGCGGCCGCGTTGCCGACGATCACCAGGAACAGCGTTACCGCCAGCGAGGCGCCCGTGCCAAGGGCGGCGGAGACACCGGTGACCGCTCCGCCCACGGCCATCGCGTACAACCACAGCGCTCCGAAGATCTGCCAGGTGTGGCTGGTCAGCGCGCCGAGCACGCCGTCGACGTAGAGCGTCACGGTGCCGGCCAGCAGCGCCGAGTAGGCGGCCAGGCTGAGCGTGCGCAACGCGAGCGTGGACGCTCTGCGGACGCTGCCCATCATCCGCCCGAACAGTGCCGCACCGACGGTGGCGCCGATCGACAGGAAGATGATGGCGTAGAACTCGACGGTGCCCTGCGGGTCGGTCGACGACGTGGGCGCGACGTCTTCGACCGTCGGCATCAGGCCCGCGTTGAGCGGCGATGCCGCGTCCGACGGTTTCGGCGGCGTTGGCCACGCTGCGGCCGCCTCCGCCCGCCACGTAGATCGTGAGGTCACCGGTCGGCGCGACGACGAAGGCCGCGTCGGCGCTGCGGTCGTAGACCTGCGCACGGGCAGCCGCGGCGTCGGCGACCTCTGTCACGCCGAGGCTGTCCTGGCCGCGGATCGCATCGACGATCTGCTCGGGCCCGGCGACGGCGACATCGAGGTGGTGCAGCGTGGGCTTGGCGAACGCCCCTGAGTAACTGGCGATCATGGCGACGACGAAGATCGTCAGCGCCGCCATCGCCAGGGCCATGTTGCGTACGTCGGTCCGCGAGACGCGACGGTTCGACGCGACGTCGCGTACGGAGTGGTGCTTGCCCATGGAGGAGCCTTTCGTGATTGAGGGATCGTGTGTGGTTGAGGGATCAGCGTGCGGTGGCGTTGAGGCCGAGAAGCGCGTCGACGGTGTCGAGGGCTGAGGTGACACGGCCACGAAGATCGGTGGCCTCGGGGTCCTCCATCCAGGACCGCAGGACTTCCTGAAATCCGCCGACCAGGAACCGACTGACGGATTCGGGTGCGATGTCCGCGATCGGCCCTACGACCCGCATGCCCTGCGCGGCGATCTCCTCGCAGGCGGGCAGAAGTTCGGTGCGGAAGGCCGCGACGACGCTCTGGGTGACGGCACTGGGTATGACGTTGCGGTACATGGTGCGGTGTTCGGACGCGAAGTCGAAGAGGCGTGTGATCCGGGCCCTGGCGTCGCCACGGATGTCGGCGGCGGCCGCGGAGAATGCCACCGCGAAAGCCGTGGAGACGGCGTCGTCGCGGTCGGAGAAGTGCTGGTAGAAGACCTGCCTGCTGACGCCCGCGCGGGCCACGAGGTCAGCGACGGTGATCTCGTCCACCGGGCGTTCGTGTGCCAGCGCGAAGGCGGCCTCACGTAGCAGGGTGCGGACCCGTTCGGCGCGGGGATCAGAACTGTGGGTTCGTGCGGCCATGTGATCACGGTAGGGCACTTCGTGGACAGATGACAACGAAAGCCTAGGTTAGCTAGGACACCTGTTCCACCGCATGTGACGGGGGTCTCGGCGGCCGGCTTTTCCTTCTTCGAGTGTGAAGTTCTTCGTGGCGACACGCCGGTCGAGTTCAGCGATATCTTCACGCTCGCGGACCAACGAAAGCTCTTGCGTCACTGTGGTTTCAGTAGTCACATATCGAGGCCGGGTTGTCGGTCTATCGAACTAATGTTCGAGGTATGAGTTCGGCAGAGGTGACCAACGCTGTCAGCGCGCTGCGCTCGGCGTTCGACACGCTGGCCGAGGCGGACCTCGACACCCTGACCCATCCCGAACTGCTCGACGTGCTCGCCGATCTGGAAACCCTGACCTGGCGCACCCCGACCATCGGGCACCGCATCATCGCCCGCCTGAGCGCCGAGGCCTCACCCACCGAACTGGGCGCCAAGTCGCTTCGCGAAGTGCTCACCTACCGGCTGCGAATCTCGACCAAGGAAGCCACCCGACGCATCAGCGAAGCCGCCGACCTGGGCCCGCGCACCGCGCTAACCGGCGAGCCCTTGGCACCGGTGCTAGCTCAGACCGCAGCAGCCCAGACCGCCGGGACGATCGGACCCGAGCACGTCGACGTGATCCGCACCTTCTACGCCAAACTGCCGCACTGGGTCGACGTGACCACCCGCGAACAAACCGAAACCACCCTCTGCCGCGTCGCCGCCGGCCTGGGTCCCGAAGAACTGGGCAAGGCCGCCGCCCGCCTCGCCGCCCTCATCGACCAAGACGGACCACCACCCGACGACAAAGAACGAGCACGGCGACGCTCGCTGACCATCAGCCCTCAAGGCCCCGACGGCATGAGCCGCATCACCGGCTGGCTCACCCCCGAAGCCGCCGCCACCCTCGAAGCGGTGAACGCCAAACTCGCCGCCCCCGGCATGGCCAACCCCGACGACCAGAAACCGGTCGTCGACGGCGAACCCAACGACGACGCCGCGCGCACCGACCTACGCACCCCGGCCCAACGCCGACACGACGCACTACTGGCCATGGGCCGAAGCGTGCTGTCCTCCGGCGAACTGGGCCAGCACAACGGACTACCCGCCACCATCATCGTCTCAACCACCCTGGCCGAACTGGAATCCGGCGCCGGACACGCGGTCACCGGCGGCGGCACCCTGCTGCCCATGCCCGACCTGATCCGCATGGCGAGCCACGCACACCACTACCTCGCCATCTTCGACGACCACACCGGCGCCGCCCTGCACCTCGGCCGCACCCGACGCTGCGCCTCACCAGCACAGCGCATCGTGCTGCACGCCAAGGACCGCGGCTGCACCTTCCCCGGATGCACCGTGCCCGGATACGGCTGCCAGGCTCACCACGCCGTCACCGACTGGGCCGACGACGGCCACACCAACATCGACGACCTCACCCTGGCCTGCGGCCCACACAACCGCCTCGTCCACGAAGACGGCTGGACCACCCGCAAACGCCAAGACGGCCGCACCGAATGGATCCCCCCGCCACACCTGAACACCGCACGCACACACACCACCAACGACTACCACCACCCCGAACGCATGCTCTTCGACCCCGATGACGACGAGCCCTGACGCCCGCTCGCCGATCGTCGGCGGCCGAACGTGACGCCATCGCGAGAATCCAGTTTCTCGCAGTGACGTCACGCTCGGCGAACACCCCACGCCGAATGCCTGGCCACGATGTGGGCCTCGTCAGCCATGCAACGCGTCCCGGTCGGCGCAATGGGCCGCCTCGATGAAGGGCACCACTTCGCGCAGCCATGCCTCGGGGGCCGACGAGAACACCACGTGGCCGGTGGGGAGAGTGGCGAACCGCGCGCCCGGGATCGCATTGGCGACGAGCCGACCCCAACCAACGGGGGCGGTGAGATCCCTTGCTCCCCAGGTGATCAACACTGGCACCGTGATGTCCTTGGCGGCGGCGCGTAGGTCGTGGCCGGGTTCGGGGAAGCTGCGCCACAATGCGGCCGCCGTACGTGCGCCGGCGGCGGTTCTCGAACGCTCGGCGACCCGGGAGAGGATCGCGCGGTCGGACTTGGTGGTCGGGCGCATGTAGGCCCGCGAGAACGCAGGTGCCAGCCGATGGATGACGGCGGGCCGCCCCATCGCCGCGCAGAATGCGCGAGTGAACGGCGTGTACGGGGTGAATCCGCCGGTGTTGACGAGCACCACGCCTGCGACCCGGTCAGGTCTTTTCAGTGCGATCCGGCACGCGGCATATCCTCCGACGGAGTTACCCACGACCACCAGATTCCTCAGATCGAGTGCCTCGACGAACTCGACGGCGAGGTCGCCCAGTTGGGACGCGCTGAATGCCTCGTCAGGCGCAGGGGAGTTGCCGTGCCCGGGCCAGTCCAGCGCGAGAACGCGCCTGCCCGCGACCAATCCGGCACGCACGGGGTCGTAGTCGCGGCTGTCGTGGAGAGTCGCATGCAGGAGCAGCACGGGCGGCCCGGCGCCATCGTCGGAGTAGAAGACCGTTCCCCGGGCAGTGGCCAACATCGGCATGGCCCGCTCCTTTCATTGACCGGTCGGTCGGTCAGTTACACTAGGCCGGAAATCTCGAACCGACAAGGGGAGCGGTGCGTATGACCACACCGGTGAGGCGCACCGCGCGCACCGTCGCCGCCGAACAGACCCGTGCGAAGCTCATCGAGACGGGCCTGGTGCTTGCCGAACGCCTTGGGCTGGAAGGGCTGAGCGTCAACGCCGTCGTCGGCGAAGCTGGAGTGTCGAAAGGCACTTTCTTCCATCACTTCTCGGATCGCACCACCTATCTGGTGGCACTGCACCGCCGTTTCCACGATGTGCTCGCCGGCGAGATCGGGCGGGCGATCGGCGGCATGACACCGGGTCGCCCACGGCTGTCGGCGGCGGCCCGGACCTACCTCGACGGGTGCCTGCGCGACCGTGGGGTCAAGGCCCTACTCCTCGAGGCCCGTGGGCACCGCCCGATCGCCGACGAAGTGATGGCGCGCAACAGTCGCAACGTCGAGGTCGTCACGGCCGACTTCCAGGCGCTCGGGCGTCCCCACCCGCGTCAGTCGGCGCGACTGTGGGTGGCCGCCGCGGCGGAGTGCGCGCTGATGGAACTCGAGGCGGGAGGTGCCGTCCCCGAGGCTCGCGAGGCGCTCGATGCCCTCCTGACCTGACGGATCCAGCAGCCAGTCCGCCGCAAGTGCCGAGCGGCGATTCGACACCGCCACTAGAACGTGTTCTAGTGCGAAGGTGTTGGAGTACACCACGGAGAACCTGAGCGCCGACGAGGTCGCCAGGCTCCGGGCCGTCTACGAGCCCCTTACCCAGTCGGTCCGCGAGCTGATCGACGCCACCATCCGCACCGAGGTCGACGCCGAGTCGGTGGCCGAGGCCAAAGCGGCGATAGATGCCGCCACCCAAAGCCTGCGAAGCAGCCAACTGGACGGCGCGTTCGGCATCCGGTTCGGCTCCGACGGCGATCAAATGCCTTGGGGCAATGCCGTCATCGGGATGCGCAACCCCACGGCACCGCCGCTCGAAGTCAAGAAGACCCCCGACGGCAGCGTGTTCGCCGACTTCCATCTGGGCGCAGCGTATGAGGGGCCGCCGGCCCACGTACACGGCGGCGTCGCGGCGCTCATCCTCGACCACGTGCTCGGCGAAGCGGCCAGCTCGGCAGCGCGGCCGCGCCTCACGGGCACGATCACGATGCGCTACCACCGCACCACGCCGTTGGGGCCGCTGCACGTCGAGGCCAGGATCGACCGCACCGAGGGTGTCAAGACCTACGCGACGGGCCACATCTCCGACGCCGAGGGCATCACGGTCTCGGCTGAGGGCGTGTTCATCCAGCCGCGCTGGGCGCGCGACTGAGGCCTACTGGTGGGCCATTGCGATGTTGAACCGATCCTCAGGCGTGATCAGGTGGTCGTGGCTGTCGTCGCCTAGGTCGATCTGCGCCCACTCGATGACCCCGGTGAACTTGTTGCCCGTCGGGCCGTAGTCGGGGGAGGCGGGCGATCCGGTGTCGGCGCCGACGTCGCAGGCCTCGTCGGCGGAATACCCCATCGGCTGCGAACGCTCAACGCGCCCCGCGCCGACCTTCTTGCCGTCGTAGTAGAGCGTGACGTCGCCGCCCTTGGCCAAACCACCACCGTCATAAGCGAATTCCATTCGTACCTGGTGCTTGCCCGCGGGGATCGGCTTGGTCGCCGCCACGATGTAGTGCTCGATGCCGAAGAAGTTGTAGCAGTACTTCAGCTTGCCGTCGTGTGCGTATAGCGTCCAACCGCCGGCGCTGCCGCCCTGGGTGATGATGACCCCGCTCGCACCGGATTTCGGGACGTCGAGGTTGGCGGTCACCGAGTGCGACTTGTTCTTTACCGAGAGCACGCAGCCCTCGGCCACCCGCATTCCGGAGAACAGCAGCTGGCTGTTGCCGCGGATCAACTGCGGGCGTCCGGAGATGTCCGGGTTGATCCGCTCGAAGCCGCGGTCATCGAGCGGGACGACGTTGTACTTCACCGCCTCGATCAACCAAAGGCGCTGCAGCTCTGCGAGTTTATCGGGCCGCTCCTCCGAAAGGTCGTGCGCCTGCGTCCAGTCGTCCGGACCGTAGAGTTCCCACACGTCGGTGTCGAACGGAGGCGGTTCGTCGGCCTTCCACGGCGTGCGGTGTTTGGTCACCGCAGTCCAGCCCTGGTGGTAGATGCCGCGATTGCCGAACATCTCGAAGTACTGGACCTCGTGGTCTTCGGGCGCATTCGCGTCCGCCAACGTAGGCATCATGCTCACGCCTTCCAGCGGAGCCTGAGTGATGCCGTTTACCGATGCTGGGGCCGGCAACCCGGCGGCCTGCAGGATGGTCGGCACCACGTCGATGACGTGGTGGAACTGGTTGCGAACACCACCCCTGTCGGCCAGGCCGTTCGGCCAGTGGACGATCGTTCCGTTGCGGGTGCCACCCCAGTGCGAAGCAACCTGCTTGGTCCACTGGTACGGCGCGCAAAGCGCATGCGCCCAGCCCACGGCGTAGTGGTTGTACGCGTCGGGCGTACCGAAGGCGTCGATCTTGGACAGCAGGAACTCGGTGGTCTCGATGCCGGGCATGCCGTTGAGCGTTGTCATCTCGTTGAAGCACCCGTTGAGCGTGCCCTCGGCTGAGGCGCCGTTGTCCCCGATGATCAGATAGACGAGGGTGTCGTCGAGCACTCCGAGATCGTCGATGGCGTCAAGCAGACGGCCGATCTCGTGGTCGGTCTGCTCGAGGAAACCAGCGTAGATCTCCATCTGGCGCGCGAGCACCGGCTTGAGGTCCTCGGGCATGTCATCCCATGCCGGGATCTCGTCGTGCCGGGCGGTTAGTTCAGCATCCTTGGGCACCACACCCAGCTTCTTCTGCTGCTTGACGATCTTCTCCCGCAATGCATCCCAGCCGTCGTCGAACTTGCCGCGGTACTTGTCCGACCACTCCTTGGGCACGTGGTGCGGGGCGTGAGTCGCACCCGGTGCCCAATACATGAAGAACGGCTTGTCCGGCATCAGCGCCTTCTGCTGGCGCACCCAGGTGATCGCGTGGTCGGCCAGGTCCTCGGTCAGCGTGTAGCCGTCCTCGGGTGAGCGCGGCGGCTCGACCGCGGTGGTGCCCTCGTAGAGGCCGGGGTAGTACTGGTTGGCCTCACCGCCGATGAAGCCGTAGAAGTACTCGAAACCGGAACCCGTGGGCCACTGGTGATAGGGCCCGACGGGGGAGACCTCCCACATCGGCACCTCGTGACACTTCCCGAACTGGGCCGTCGAATATCCGTTCATCCGTAGGGTTTCGGCGACCGGCGCCTTCTCCTTGGGCCGGATGCTGTTGTTGCCCGGCGCCGAGGTGGCCATCTCGGTGATGGCACCCATTCCCACCGAGTGGTGGTTGCGTCCGGTCAGCAGCGCCTGGCGGGTGGGGGAGCACAGCGCAGTGGTGTGAAAGCGGTTCAACTTCAGGCCGTTGGCCGCCAGCCTATCGGCGACCGGGGTCGCACACGGCCCGCCGAAGGCCGAAGACGCGCCGAAGCCGACGTCGTCGAGCAGCATGATCAGTACGTTGGGCGCGCCCTTGGGGGGTCGCAGTTCCTTGATGGGCGGGTACTTGGCGTTCGGGTCCTTCGCGTCGTAGGTGGTCAACCCAACGTGCTTGGGGTCAGGGATGGGAAGGTGCTCGCGCGCCAGGTGTGGTTCGGGTCGGCGCCACCTGGGTGACGGCGTTCTTGGCCGCCGCCTTCCTGGCCGGAGCCTTCTTCGCCGGCGCCTTCTTCGCTGCAGCCTTCTTGGGTGTCTTTGCCATCGTTTGAACCTGTCTCCTCAGATCACTGCCGTGCCATGGCGATTCGCGCCTGGCCGGTCTTCGCTTCGTCGTCGTCATGCAGCGTGTCTCCGGCGAGACTCACGGTGATCGTGGAGATCTCTCCGGTGAACGCGAACGGGGAGGTGTACATCACCGACACCGGGGCGCCTGGGTTGCGGCCGACGCTGATACCGCTGCCGATGCCGAGCGCGATGGGTACGGTCACCGGGAAGTCGGCCTGCCCGACCTGTTGGCCGTCGATGAACAGCCGCGCCGTTCCGGGAGTGCCCTTGCCCGTTGCGAAATCGGGCGCACCGGTGGGCTCGAACTCGTAGCGCAGCGAGTGCTTCCCCTCGGGAATTGCCGACCCGGAGGCCAGGTGCAGTTCCTGCGCCCCGACGTAGTTGTGCACGTAGTGCAGCAGCCCGTCCTGGACGAACATCGTGTAGCCGCCGATGTTGCTGCCGTGGGACACGACGACACCTTCGTCGCCCGCAGACAGTTCGACCTCGGCGGTGATGCTGTGCGCGCGGTTGAGCACCCTGGCCGCGACGTTCTCCGGAACCACCTGGGTACCGGGGTAGTAGGTATAGACGTCGCGTTCGGCGCTGATCTGCGGACGCGGGTCGGCGAAACGCATCGTGCCGCGGCTGTCCAGCGGGAATACGTTGTACTTGCCCGCTTCGGCGTACCAGAGCGCGATCATCTCCAGCAGCCGCGGCCGCTCCTGCTCGGCGAGGTCCTCGGTCTCGGCGGGGTCCACGTCGACGTGGTACAGCTCCCAGGAATTCGCGTCGATCTCGCGAAGCTTGTCCTGGGTGAGTTCGAGTTGACCGAAGCCGACCCCCGCCTCGGTGAACGACGTGCCCGGGAACGGACACACCGCACGCCAGCCGTCGTGGTAGAGCGAGCGGTGGGCGAACATCTCGAAGTACTGCGTGTGGTGCTTGGACGGCGCATCGGCGTCGTTGAACGTGTGCGCCAGGCTGACACCCTCGATCGGGGACTGCGTCACGCCACGAAGCGCCGTAGGGGCGTCGATGCCGAGCGATTCGAGCACGGTGGGCACCATGTCGATGGCGTGGGCGTACTGGTGCCGGATCTCGCCCTTGGCGGTGATACCCGCCGGCCAGTGCACGATGAACCCGTCGGAGACTCCACCACGGTAGGTCTCGCGCTTCCACCGCCGGAACGGTGTGTTGCCCGCGAAGGTCCAACCCCAGGAATAGTGGTTGAAGTACTTCGGGCCGCCGATGTCGTCGAGCGCCGCCAGGTTCTGTTGGAGGTCGTCGGGCACGTTGTTGAAGAACTTGTTCTCGTTGACCGAACCCGTCGGCCCGCCTTCGGCGCTGGCGCCGTTGTCCGAGATCACCATGACGATGGTGTTGTCCAACTCGCCCATCTGCTCCAGGAAGTCCAGCACTCGGCCGATCTGGTGGTCGGTGTGCTCGAAGAACCCTGCGAAGACCTCCATCATCCGTGCGTACAGCTTGCGTTCGTCGTCGGACAAGTTGTCCCATTGGGCGACGTCGGGGTCGTGACCGGAGAGCACGGCGTCCTCGGCGACGATGCCCAGTTTCTTCTGACGGGCGAACACCTTCTCCCGGTAGGCGTCCCAGCCGTCGTCGAACTGACCCTTGTACTTGTCGGCCCACTCCTTCGGAACGTGGTGTGGCGCGTGGTTGGCGCCGGTGGCGAAGTACAGGAAGAACGGCTTGTCCGGCGCGACCTGCTTGAGGTCGGCGATGAACTCGATGGCCCGGTCCGCCAGGTCGACGGTGAGGTGGTAGCCCTCCTCCGGGGTAGTCGGTGGCTCCACCTGGTGGTTGTCGAACACCAGGTCCGGGTAGTACTGGTTGGTGTCGCCACCGAGGAATCCGTAGTACCGCTCGAAGCCGCGACCCAACGGCCAGCGGTCGTACGGCCCCGCGGCGCTGATCTGCTCGGCGGGCGTGAGATGCCACTTGCCAATGCAGTAGGTGGCGTAGCCGTGCGGTTGCAGGATCTCGGACAGGAAGCCGTTCTCGAAGGGAATGGCTCCGTTCGAACCGGGGAATCCTTCCGAACCCTCGGTGATGCAGGCCATCCCGTTCGAGTGGTGATTGCGCCCGGTGAGCATGCAGGACCGCGAGGGCGAACACAGCGCGGTGGTGTGCATGTTGGTGTACGTCAGACCATTGGCTGCCAGCCGATCGAGATGGGGCGTTGCAATCGGCGAGCCGTAACAACCGAACTGCCCGTAGCCGGTGTCGTCGAGCACCACGTACACCACGTTCGGGGCGCCGGGTTTCGCACGGTTCGGTTTGGGCCAGGCGGCGTCCGACTCACCGAAGGTGCGTCCGATGCGGCCGGGAAAGGTGGTGCCGGATTGATATTCGGTGAGGTCCGGGGCGCCCATGCGACCGAGCCTACGCGGTCTCGCGCCCCGCGGAGGTTGGTTCGGCGCGACGAATGATGGCATCCAACAAGGCAAATGGGTCCGATTCCCATGACTGGCAGTGCTGCAGCCAGGAACCCGTCGGTCGCCGCGCCAACGCCCGCGGCCGGTCGGTGTCGCCGACACGCGCCCTGCCCAGCACCACGTGTCTGTAACGTCGTCCGCGTGGAGAAGGTCATCGTCCTGCTACGAAGCCCGAGCGTCGACGACACGTGGTGCACACGATTGCGGTCCCGGGTCGCCGGGGACCTCCTTGACCTCGGGCTGCCGGGGCTTGCGGTCAACGTGCGCGACGACGCCGTGCGCGACTCCGTGATGACGCTGACGACGCTGGACCCACCGGTGGTCGCCGTGGTGAGCGTGTGGACCCAGCAGTACTACGGCCAGCAGATGCGCGATGCCCTGATGCTGCTGGCGAACGAGTGCGAGCAGTCGGCGGCGTACCTGGTCACCGAATCGGTGCCCCTGCCGCCGCCGATCATCGACGGCTGCGGACGCACCGACGGATTGGCCAACGTCGCCCTGCTACGGCGGCCAGAGGTAATAGATGTGCAGACCTGGCTGGATCGCTGGCACGGCGACCACACCACGGTCGCCATCGAGACCCAGTCGACCTTCGGCTACACCCAGAACACCGTGGTGCGGGCGTTGACCGCCGGGGCGCCTGCGATCGACGCGATCGTCGAGGAGAACTTCCCGATCGAGGCGACAACCGATCTGCATGCGTTCTTCGGCGCCGCCGACGATGACGAACTCGCCGACCGGATGAACCGCATGGTGGCCAGTACGACGGCGTTCGGCGCCAACGAGAACGTCGACGTGGTGCCCACCAGTCGGTACGTCGTCCGTAGCCCCTTCACGTCGGAAGTCGTTCGATGACCGAGCTTTCCGACGCCGTCGCGCTCGCGGCCGACGAGAGCGGGCTGGCGGTGGTCGCGACACTGCGCAGCGACCTCACCATCCAGTCCTCGCTGGTCAACGTCGGCCTGATGCCGCACCCCGCGACCGGGATCCCCGCGCTGGCGTTCGTGACGTACGGCAGGGTGAAGCTGGCCAACCTGCGGGCGCGGCCCCAGGTGACGACGACGTTCCGCAATGGATGGCAATGGGCGGCGGTCGAGGGCCGCGCCGAACTCGCCGGCCCCGACGACCCGCAACCGTGGCTGACCGACGCCGATGCCCTGCGCCTGCTGCTCCGCGAGGTGTTCGCGGCGGCGGGCGGTACGCACGACGACTGGGAAGAATACGACCGCACGATGGCGCAGCAGCGCCGCAGCGTGGTGTTGATCGCACCCACGCGGGTCTACTCCAACGGCTGAGCCCTAGGCTCTTGACGTGCTCGTACGGATCGACGACGCCGGCGGCGTTCGCACCCTCACCCTGAACCGGCCCGAGGCGCTCAACGCGTTCAACGAGGCGCTCTACGACGCGACCACCGTGGCGTTGCGCGCCGCCGACGAAGATCCCGACGTTGCCGTCGTCCTGCTCACCGGGGAGGGCCGCGCGTTCTCGGCGGGTAACGACCTGGTCGAAATGCAGGCCCGCATCACCGATCCCGACTTCGTGGTGGGGGAGTACGGGTTTCCGGGCATGATCGACGCGCTCTCCACGCTCCGCAAACCCCTGATCCTGGCCGTCAACGGCCTGGGCGTGGGCATCGGCGCGACCATCCTCGGCTACGCGGATCTGGTGTTCATGTCCTCGGCGGCGCGTCTCAAGTGCCCGTTCACCAGCCTCGGCGTAGCGCCGGAGGCGGCCTCGTCGTACCTGCTACCCCAGCTGGTCGGAAGGCAGAACGCCGCCTGGATCCTGATGTCCTCGGAGTGGGTCGACGCCGACGAGGCACTCCGAATGGGACTGGCCTGGAAGCTCTGCCCACCGGACGATCTGCTCGCCGACGCCCGCCGCCACGCCGAGGTACTGGCATCCCGGCCGATCTCGAGCCTGACGGCGGTCAAGAAGACGATCGTCGACCCGAACCGAGCGGAGATCGCCGCGGCATTGGAGCGGGAGTACGCCCAGTTCGCCGAGTTGATGGGCGCCACGGCCAATGCCGACGCGCTCGCCGACTTCGCCAATCGCCGTTCGGAGTGAGTCAGCCGGCGGCGTGCAGGGGGCAGTCCCGAGCCGCAGCCGCCGCGATGATCGCGCGCACCGTCCGGCGACACCGACCGCAGTCCCCGCCTGCCCCGCAGGCGTCGGCGATCTGTTTGGAGGTGGAGGCACCGTCGTTGACCAGATCTGTGACGACCTGGCTGGTCACCCCGGTGCACAGGCAGACGAACATCAGCCCACCCGCTCGCCGACGGACATCAGATGGGCGAACCGCCCGACGAAGATCGACGGATACGCGCCAAGACCCGCACTGGCCATCCATTCCGCCGCGGCATCGGGATGTTCCAGCCATGCCCTGGTGCTGCTCTCGTCGTCGACCTCCTGCAGGATCATGACCTCGTGCGCGTCGTCCAGCGCACGGTAGACCCATACCTTCCGGATACCCGCGGACCTGAACCGGTCTGCCGCACCCCGGACCTCGGCGACCAGGGCCGAGGCGTCCTCGACCGAGGTCACCACGCCGACGATGACCCCGGCGACGACGTCGTCGGGCGATGTTTCGTAAAGGTCGATCTTCTCGACGACCTCGCCCGCGAATACCGCCGGAATGTCATCGACCCCGGACAGGTCGAACAATTCGAACAGCGCGGGTGAGCGCATCGTCTCGCGGACGGATCGGGTATGCCGAACACCGATGGTCACCAATATGCGGCCGGCCTGCCAGATGGACGTATAGACGACGACGTGATGGGCCGCGAAATTCGCCAACTCGGATTCGCGCGCCTTCAGCTTCTCCCACATTTCGTCGACGTCGTCGACGCGGTAGTCAGCGGCCAGAATGAGGGAGTGAAGTCGATACTCGCCCATCGCCTCGCCCCTTCGCTCCCATTGCATCGTTAGTGCAGTCTAACCTTACTAAGGTCAGGCGGTCCATGGCACGCGGCGTGGCCGGTGGCTCGAAGCACAGCTGCCGGGAGATCGTCCGGACACGCCGGGAACGACCGGGATCCCGTCGCCGCGGGGCTTGCGCTGGACTAGATTGATGACGTCAGGCAGCCCCTGGCAGAACTCTCACCAACCACCGCCACGACCACGGTCGCAGCGGTGCCCAAGGAGCGACGATGCAAGGCGATCCCGAAGTCCTGAAGCTGCTCAACGAGCAACTGACGAGCGAACTCACCGCCATCAATCAGTATTTCCTTCATGCCAAGATGCAGGAGAATTGGGGCTTCACCGAGCTGGCGAATCACACCCGTGCGGAGTCGTTCGACGAAATGCGCCACGCGGAGGCGATCACCGATCGAATTCTGCTTCTGGACGGCCTGCCGAATTATCAGCGCCTGTTCTCGCTGCGCGTCGGCCAGACGCTGCGCGAGCAGTTCGAGGCGGACCTGGCCATCGAGTACGAGGTTCTCGAGCGACTCAAGCCCGCCGTCGTGTTCTGCAGGTCCAAGCAGGACAGCACCAGCGCCAACCTGTTCGAGATGATCATCGCCGACGAGGAGAAGCACGTCGACTACCTCGAGACCCAACTCGAGCTGATGGGCAAGCTCGGCGAGGAGCTGTACTCGGCGCAGTGCGTTTCCCGTCCGCCGCAGTAGGAGCGCACCGTAACTCTTCTAGCCTGTCTAACGATAGCGTGGTGGGTGCTCGTCCGGCGCCTGACGACGTTCGAGAGGCTTGCATGACCACACCCGGACCGACGGCGGTCGCGGATCCCGAATCCGCGTCCGCCTCACTCACCCTGCGCCGCCGCAACCTGATCTTCGTCGCGGTGCTGCTCGGGATGCTGCTCGCCGCGCTGGACCAGACGATCGTGGCGACGGCGTTGCCGACCGTGGTGGCCGATCTCGGCGGCGCAGGCCATCAGGCCTGGGTCGTAACGAGCTACCTGCTCGCCTCGACCATCGCGACCGCGGTGGCCGGGAAACTCGGTGACCTGTTCGGCCGCAAGACCGTCTTCCAGGCCTCGGTGGTGTTCTTCCTCGCCGGTTCGGTGCTGTGCGGTCTGGCGCAGTCCATGTCGATGCTGGTCGGGTCGCGGGCGCTGCAGGGCATCGGCGGTGGCGCGGTCATGGTGACGGCAATGGCCGTCATCGGTGAGGTCATTCCGCTGCGCGAACGCGGCCGCTACCAGGGCGCACTGGGTGCGGTCTTCGGCGTGACCACGGTCATCGGCCCGCTCCTCGGCGGATTCTTCACCGACCAACTCACCTGGCGCTGGGCGTTCTGGATCAACGTGCCGGTGGCGATCGTCGTCCTCATCGTCAGCGTCTCGGCCATCCCGACGCTGGCCAGGGCTGCCAGACCCGTCATCGACTACGCCGGTATCGCCTTCATCGCGATCGGGGCATCCGCACTGACGCTGGCCACCAGCTGGGGAGGCAGCGAGTACGCCTGGAACTCGCCGGTGATCATCGGCCTGTTCATCGCCTCGGCGGTGGCGTTGGCGACCTTCGTCTGGGTCGAACTCCACGCGCCGGAGCCGATCCTGCCCATCCGGCTGTTCCGCAGTCCGGTGTTCACCGTGTGCTGCATCCTCGGCTTCATCGTCGGCTTCGCGATGCTCGGTGCGATGACGTTCCTGCCGACCTTCATGCAGTTCGTCGACGGCGTCTCCGCGACCGAGTCGGGGATGCGCACGCTGCCGATGGTCGCAGGCATGCTGATCACGTCGATCGGCAGTGGCAACATCGTCGGCCGCACCGGCAGGTACAAGGTGTTCCCGGTCGCGGGCACCGCCATCATGGCGGTGGCCTTCGTGCTGTTGTCGACCATGGACGCCACGACGCCCACCTGGCAGCAGTCGGCGTACCTGTTCGCGCTCGGCACCGGTATCGGGCTGTGTATGCAGGTGCTGGTTCTAATCGTGCAGAACACCTCGAACTTCGCCGACCTCGGGGTGGCCACGTCCGGTGTCACCTTCTTCCGCACCATCGGAAGTTCCTTCGGTGCAGCGATATTCGGCTCGCTGTTCGCCAACTTCCTGGCGTCGAGGATCGGTCCGGCGCTGGTCGCCAGCGGCGCGCCGCAAAGCGCCGCCGAGTCGCCGAAGGCCCTGCACGCGCTGTCGGCCGAGGCCGCGGCGCCGATCGTCACCGCCTATGCGGATTCGCTGGGTGCGGTGTTCCTGTGCGCCGCGCCGGTGGCCGCGGTGGGCTTCGTCGTCGCGCTCTTCCTCAAGGAGGTGCCGCTGCGTGAGATGGAGGCGGTGTCCGCGACGGATCTCGGCGAGGGCTTCGGCATGCCCAGCACCGAATCGCCGGAGAAGATCCTGGAAGTCGCGGTCGGTCGCATGTTCCGCGATTCGCCCGAGATCCGGTTGCGAAGCCTGGCGCAGCTGCCCGGGTGCGAACTCCAGGTGACACAGCTCTGGGCACTGCTGCAGATCTACCGCCAGAACCAGGTGTTCGGCTCGGCCACGCTTTCCGACATCGCCGAGCGTCTCCGGGTTCCGATCGAGATCATCGAGCCGGCCTTCCAGCGCGTCATCGACGACGGACTGGCGCTCGGAACCGGCGGCCGGCTGTGGCTGACCCAGGCGGGCGCCAAGCAGGTCGACGCGACGTCGGCGCTGATCGTCGGACGCATCGTCGACAAGCTCGCCCGGTCACCCGCCTTCGAGGGCAGGCCGGATCGCGACGACGTCGAGGCCGCCCTGGAGCGCATCGCGCACCGCATGCTGGTGCAACGGGACTGGACCGACGACCGCGCACAACTGACCGTCACACGCTGATCGGGAAACTAGAACGCGTTCCAATTCCGCGTGGCCGGGCGTACGATTCGGCCATGAGCCGAATAGGAGCCTTCGCCGACGACGACGCCGCCGCATGGGTGACCAAGTCACCCGACATCGGGATCGCCATGGCGGGTTACACCAACGCGGTCTACACCAAGAACAGGCTGCCGATGCGGGTCCGTGAACTTGCGCGCATGGTGATAGCCCTGGACAACGAATGCGTGGTGTGCCAGAACACCCGGGACTCCGAGGGCGTGGCAGCAGGCGTCGACGAGGACCTCTATGACCATGCCGCGCAGTGGCGCAGCTGGCCCGGCTACAGCCCGCAGGAGCGCATCGCCGCCGAGTTCGCCGCGCGCTTCGCCGCCGACCACACCGGCCTGCGTGACGACGAGGACTTCTGGGCTCGCTGCCGCGAGCACTTCAGCGACGAACTCCTTACCGACCTGGCGCTGTCCTGTGCGATGTGGCTGGGCATGGGACGCATGTTGCGCACCCTCGACATCGGTCAGGCCTGCAAGATCACCCTGTAGCGACCGCCGAGGCAGTCCACTGGCTTCTTCGTACCAAACCGACCCATGGCAGCATGTCAGTCATGGCAGCCAAGCCGCACGTCGCGACCGCCTCCGAACGTCACGCCGCACTCCAGTCCGACGGGGTGAGCACGCTGATCGGCACGGTGGTCAACCCGGCCGGACTCGTGCACGCCAAGACGATCCCGCTGGCCAGGACGGCGTCGTTCGCCGACCCCGGCCTCGGCGCCAGTCCGGTCTGGCACGTGTTCGCCATCGACCAGGCCGGGATCGTGGTCGGCGCGGGCATCGGTGTCGTCGGCGATCTCCGGATCCGCATCGACCTCGACGAATTGCACCCGCTGGGCGAAGGATTGGCGTGGGCGCCGGGTTCCTTCTTCGACCAGGCGGGGTCACCGGACCCGCACTGCAGCAGGGGGACGCTGCGTCGCATCGAGCAGCGGCTCGAAGCCGCAGGACTGACCGCCCTCGTCGGCCACGAGATGGAGTTCGTCCTCGTCGGGCCCGACGGCGCCAGACTTCCGTCAGACCTGTGGGCGCAGTACGGCATCGCGGGCGTGCTCGAGTTCGAGGACTTCGTCCGTGACGTGACCGAGGCGGCGGACGTGTCCGGCCTGGCGATCGAGCAGTTCCACCCCGAATACGGCGCCAACCAGTTCGAGATGTCGCTGGCCCCCAGGACGCCCGTCGCGGCCGCCGATCACCTGATGCTCGCCAAGATCATCGTGGGCAGGATCGCCCGCAAGCACGGCATTCGGGTCAGCCTGTCACCGGTACCGTTCGCCGGCAGCGTCGGATCCGGAGCCCACCAACACATCTCACTCCAAAGAGAGGGAACGCCGATCCTATCCGGCGGCGCAGGCCCGAGCGGGCTGACCTCTGCGGGGGAGTCGGCGATCGCCGGAGTGCTGAGCGGCCTGCCGGAGGCCCAGGGCGTGCTGTGCGGGTCGATCTTGTCGGGGCTGCGCATGCTGCCGGGCCACTGGTCGGGTGCGAGCGTCTGCTGGGGCACCGAGAACCGTGAAGCCGCGGTGCGCTTCCTCGTCGGCGGTCCGGGCAACCCGCACGGGGCCAACGTGGAGGTCAAGATCGTCGACCCGTCGGCCAACCCCTATCTGGCGTCGGCGGTGATCCTGGGGCTGGCTCTCGACGGCATCGAACGAAGCCTGCCGCTTCCGCCGGAGATCACCGTCGACCCCGCCGAACTCACCGACGATCAACGCAAGGCGGCCGGGATCACGCTACTTCCCACCGAACAGAGCGACGTCATCGACGTGCTCGCCGCATCGACGCTGGTCCGCGGCATCCTCGGCGACGAGGTCGTCGAGGACGTCGTTGCGGTGCGCCGCTACGAGACGGAGAACTTCGGCGAGCTGTCTCGGCGACGATCTGGCGCAGAAGTTCCGGATGTCCTGGAGCGTGTAGTGACCGCGGTCCTGGACGGCCACGTGGCCACCGTGCCGCTGGTCGATCACCACGTGCACGGCTACTGGCTCGACACCTCCGACCGCCGCCGGTTCGAGAACGGCCTCAACGAGGCGAACGTGGAACCGCTCGCCGACTTCGACTCCGCGTTCGACACCCAGCTGGGATTCGCGGTGCGGGCACATTGCGCGCCACTGCTGGGCCTGCCCAGGCACACCAGCCCCGACGAATACTGGGCACGGCGCACCGCGTACGACGGCCACGCGCTCGCGCGGACGTTCCTGACCGCCGCGGGGGTCTCGGACTGGCTGGTGGACAACGGATTCGACGCGGGCACGGCCGACCTCACGGACATGGCGAAGGCCTCCGGCGGCCGGGTCGGCGAGATCGTCCGGCTGGAGTCGATCGCCGAGGACGCCGCGCGCTGCGACGGTGACTACGTCGACGAGTTCCGCCGAATTCTGGGCGAGCGCACCGCCGACGCGCTGGGGACCAAGTCGATCCTGGCCTACCGGGGCGGCTTCATCGGCGACCTGTCCGAGCCCGCCGACGCCGAGGTCCGCGCGGCCGCCGCTCGGTGGCGTGAGGCGGGGTCGACCAGGATCACCGACCGGGTGCTGCTGCGCTTCGGCCTGTATCAGGCTCTGCGCGTGGGCAAGCCGTTGCAGTTCCACGTCGGGTTCGGCGACCGGGACTGTGATCTGCACGCGGCGAATCCCATCCACCTACTGGACTTTCTGCGCGTCTCCGGCGATACGCCGATCATGTTGCTGCACTGCTACCCGTACGAACGGGAGGCGGGCTACCTCGCCCAGGCATTCAACAACGTATACGTCGACGGCGGCCTGAGCATCAACTACCTCGGCGCCAGATCGTCCGACTTCGTCGGCAGACTGCTCGAGCTTCGCGCCGTTCCGCAAGATCCTCTACTCGTCTGACGGCTTCGGCCCACCCGAGCTGCACTATCTCGGGGCACGGCTGTGGCGCAACGGTATTCGCGACATCGCGGCGGGATTCGTCGACCGGGACGAATGGAGCGAAGCCGACGCGATCCGCGTCGTCGACCTGATCGCTTCCGGCAACGCCAGGCGGGTCTACGGGCTCGACTGAACCGGGCATCCGACGCCGGCCGCCGGGCCGCCACGGCGGACCGCCCGCGCCGTGATGCGTGCACCGCGGTGCGGCACCAGGATGACGTGCCTGACGCGCTGCCGCTCGGCGGGCTCGGTGGTGGTCTCCAGATCGACGCGCCGCAGTATCTCCCGCAGCACCACGGTCATCTCCACCAGCGCGAACGTCGCGCCGAGGCAACGCCGGTTGCCGCCGCCGAAGGGCAGCCAGGTGGTGGGGCCCGTGGTTGCCGCCCATCATCCGATCCGGGTCGAAGCGCTGCGGGTCCGGATACCGTTCCGGGTCGGCGTGCACCAGCCCGATACCGGGGGCGACCATGACGCCCGCCGGCAACCGGTAGCCGGCGATCTCGACGGGCTGGGTCAGGATTCGCCCGACGTCGAAGACGACTGGACGGACCCGCAGCGTCTCCCTGGCGATGGCGTCGAGGTACTCGTCACCCTCGGGGCCGTCGAAGCGGGCCGCGGCCACCGCCCGCTCCAGGACGCCGCGGGTGCCTGGTCAGCCGCTCGAGCGACCACGACAGCGCGGTCGCGGTGGTGTCGTGACCAGCCACCAGCAGCGTCATCAGCTGATCGCGAAGTTCGACGTCGGACATACCGCCCCCGGCGCCGTCCTCCGCGCGTACCAGCCCCGCCAGGGCGTCGGTGCGCGTCGCGAGGTCGGGGTCGGCGCGGCGGTCCGCTATCTCGGCGTACAGCAGTCGGTCGGCCTCGTCGATGCGCCGTCGAAGGCCGCGCCACGGCCGCCTCCGCAGCAGCCCCGGCGAGGCGACCGCCAGCGTCTCCCACGCGCCGAGGTCGAGCAGGTCGGGCATGATCGCGCGGAGCGCTGCGAGTCGCGCCGGGTCGCTGGCCCCGATGACGGTCCGCAGGATCACCTCCAGGGTGATCTGCGACATCCGCGGTGCGACCGCGAACTCGGTGTCCACCGGCCAGTGCGACACGTTGTCGGCCGCGATGTCGGCGATCAGCCCAGCCTGCCTGGCCACCGCCTCCCGGTGAAACGGGGCGAGCACGAGCCTGCGCCTGTCCCGGTGCACGTCCTCGTCGACGACGAGCACCGACGTGGCGCCCAGCAGACCGGCCAGCGCCGAATTGGCCTCGCCCGCATGGTATGTCGCCGGGTCACCACCGAAGACGGTCTTCAGGTCGGCGGGGTCCTCGAGGTAGACCATCGTGCCGACAGCCGACACCCGCACGGTGAACACGCTGCCGTAACGCCGCCGGCAGGCGGCGATGAACCGTGGCCAGTAGCGCAGCATCAACGCGGCCTGCACCGCGCGGGGCAGCGGCGGCCCGGGAGGCAGAGCAGCGGTGCTCACACCTCGAGTGTAGGACCGCTACACCTCGCCCGTGGCGTCGTACACCCAGGACATGTCTGCGGTGGCGAAGTCCTCCAGCCACGTAGGCGGGGCGTGGTTGGCCAGCGCACCCATGTCCCAGTAGTCCTTCCACAGGGTGATCTGGCCGTTCTCGACACGGTGCACCGAGACGAACTTGTGGACGGCCGACTCCCCGGTCGTCCAGTGCCATTCCTCGTCGTGCTCGTACATCGCGTCCCGGCCGTTCTCGAGGAGAAGCCCGGGGAAGTTCTCGTAGGAGGCGAGCGACTCCAGGCCGATCTTCAAGCGTTTGACGATGTCCTCCGGCCCCTTCGCCGCGGCGGCGGGCCCGACCGGCACGTCGAGGTAGATGCAGTCGTCGGACAGGAACGTCTTCACCCCGTCCCAGTCCCGCGCCGACAGCGCCTTCCACATTCCCAGAATCGTATCCTCAACCGACACTTGCGAACTCACCTTTCTCCGTGGGAAGCGCGGGGGAGCGGTGCGCCGCGCGCAGGAAACGTCCGGTCCGCCGCCGCCCGACCAGTTCCGTCGCCCGGCCCTCGACGAAGACGGTGCGTCCGGCCACCAGGACGGCCGTCACCGTCGCGTCGTTGCGGTTCACCATCCGCGACAGTCCGCCATACTGCTCGACCGGCTCCTCCGCGTATTCGTCCAGGCTCTCGTCGAGCCGTTCCGGGTCGATGATGGCGATGTCGGCGCGGTCGCCGATGCGGAGGTGTCCGGCGTCGAGGCGGTACCAGTCGGCGAGTTCACCGGTCAGCCGGTGCACCGCGGCCTCGACCGTCATGAACTCCCGGCCCGCGCGCTGCGCGTCATGGACGTGGCGCAGCAGGCGCAGGCCCATGTTGTAGAACGCCATGTTGCGCAGGTGGGCGCCGGCATCGGAGAAACCCATCTGCATGCCCGGGTCGCGTGCGAACTTCTTGAGCACCTCCGGCCGGTGGTTGGAGATCGTCGTGCGCCAACGCAATTCGCGGCCGTGCTCGAGCACCAGGTCCAGGAATGCATCGACCGGATGGAGCCCCCGCTCGTCGGCGACCGCGCCGAACGTCCTGCCGACCACCGACGCGTCCGGGCACCCGACGATGTCGGCGTCGTAGAAGTCGCGCTGCCAGACCCGGATGCCGAGCTTGGCTTCGTAGTCCTTGCGGAACCGGCGACGATAGGCCTCGTCGCGCATGAGCTCATTGCGCTCGACCTCGTCGCGAAGGTGCAGCGCGGCCGCGCCGGCGCCGAACTCCTCGAAGACGACCAGATCGATACCGTCCGCGTAGACCTCGAACGGCACCGGAAGGTGCTGCCAGCGGAAGTCGGCGCCGAACCGGTTCACCAGGCGGGCCAGCGGGCCGAGCAGCAGGACCGCATACGGGTTCGACTTGACGTCGGCCGCCGAGAGCAGGCTGGTCTTGAGTGGATTGCGGAACACGCCGAGGGACAGTGCGGCCTGCGCACCGAGGTTCAGCGGATTCTTGATGTCGGGACCGGACTGAAAGATTCGGCCCGCCCGTCGCAACAGCGATTTCAGGCGACGCAACTCGCGGGGTTTGGCGTAGGTCGAGGGCAGCGTCCGCGAGCGGCAGACGTCACCGTCGATCTTGTCGAACAGCAGCTGCATCGAGGACATGCCGACGAAACCGGCCTCGAGCGCCTCAGCGAGCATCCGCTCCATCTCCGACTGCTCGCGCCGGGTGGGTCGCTCGTCCGGTCGGGTGGCCCGGTCCAGGCCCATCACGGCGGTGCGCATGTCGGAGTGGCCGATGAATGCGGCCACGTTGGGACCGAGCGCAAGTGAGTCGAGCGCGGCGACGTACTCGTCGCAGGTCGACCACGTCTTGTGGCCGTCGACGGCGGCGATGACGTGATCGCGCGGGATCGCCTCGACCCGACCGAACAGGTCACCCGCTTCCTCGCCACTGACGTGGATGGTCGACAGGGAGCACGACCCGAGCATCACCGTGGTCACACCATGGCGTAGCGACTCGGCCAGGGCCGGGCCGTCGAGTACCTCGACGTCGTAGTGGGTGTGGATGTCGAGCATGCCCGGCAGCACCCACTTGCCCGTTGCGTCGATCACCTCCGGACAGCCCGTCTCGTCGAGTTCCTCGGCGGAGATCGCGACGACGTGGCCATCGCGGATGCCGAGGTTGCGTACCGCCGATGGGGCGCCGCTGCCGTCGAACCATCGGCCGTTGCGAATGATCGTGTCGAAGGTCACTCCGCCATAGAACAGCCGCGGATCGGCCGTGTCAACGAAATCGTGAACAGTTTCTCAGATTTGTCTACTCGGGATCGTCTAGTCGACGGCCCAGGCATCCGGCCGGCGTCCGTCGGTGTCGGTGAAGCCGTAGAACCTCGCAAGCTCGGCCGAACTGACCGAGCGCTGGTTCCACCGGGTACGTCCGGGGTCTGCGGCGATCGCGGCGATACCGCGCCCGAGGAACCGAGGTGTCTCCGACTCGGCGAAGCCCGGCGGCGCCACGGTGTGCCCCGGTGCCCGGGCAGGGTCCATG
This sequence comes from uncultured Actinomycetota bacterium, assembly GCA_963798245.1. Taxonomy (GTDB): domain Bacteria; phylum Actinomycetota; class Actinomycetes; order Mycobacteriales; family Mycobacteriaceae; genus Mycobacterium. Next base: position 341,844 of record CAWCSO010000012.1, on the reverse strand, counting down.
GCGCTCCGCCAGTTGGCCTCGGTGACGCCGTAGTTCTCCAGCATCATCTCCGAGCGAAGCCAGCCCGGGGTGACCGAGACGGCTGTCGCCCCGTACTCGGCGAGGTCGTGGCCCTGACTGAAGGCCAGCCGGTTCACCGCAACCTTGGCCAGGTCGTAGAACACCGAGATCCGGTAATGCTGCGAATTGAACTCCGCCGTCCCGTCCGTGACCTCGACGAGCAGACCGCCCGGACGGGAGACCAGAAGCGGCGACAGGCAGTGCGACGTGATGAGGTGGGTGTTGATGCCGAGCGCGAGGATGCGCAGCCCGTCGTCGAGGTCGTGCTCCCACAGCGGCCGGTTCCACGTCCGCGGCGAACCCTTCAGGACCTCCGCACCCCAGATGTCGTTCACGAGGACGTCGATCACGCCGTAGTCGACGCGTAGCCGATCGGCCAACACGCGAACCTGGTCCGCATCGAGGTGGTCGACGGGGATCGCGACGCCGACGCCGCCCAGATCGGTGACCAGCTGGGCCGTCTCCTCGATGGTCTCGGATCTGTCGTAGTCCGAGACCAGAGTCCCGGACACGCTGCTGCGCCCCGTGCACACGACCGTCGCACCCGCCTCACCCAGCGCCGCCGCGATACCCCGTCCTGCACCGCGGGTCGCCCCGGCCACGACCGCGACGCGGCCCCGTAGGTCTGGCGGCATGGGCGGCATCGGATCAGTATTAGGCGCACGACGGATTGCGAGGGCAGGTTCGGCCGACGAAGGCATACTCGGTGGGGTGACACCCTTACAGCGCTACATCGCCGAAGAGATCGCCACAGACCACGTCGACGGCCTGATGTCCCGACGCGAGGCGCTGCGGCGACTGGCGCTGGTCGGCGTCGGCGCGGCCGCCGCCAGCACCCTCATCGCAGCGTGCGGCGGCGAGAACGGCCAAGACGCCGGCCAGGATCCCGCCTCCACCGCGACCGAGACCCCGGGCTCGACCGACCCCACCGACACGGCCGCCGCGAAGGCTCCCGCACCCGGCGTCGAGGGTGAACTTCCGACCGAACCAGTCACTTGGGCGGGCCCTCGGGGTGAACTCCAGGGCGCCTGGGCCGCCGCGGAGGCACCCAAGGGCGCGATACTGGTCATCCACGAGAACAAGGGCCTCACCGACTGGGCGCGCTCGATCGCGGGCCGCTTCGCCGGCATCGGGTATTCCGCGCTCGCGGTCGACCTGCTCTCGGGCAAGGGCGGCACCGCCGCCTTCGCCGACCCGGCCGAAGCCACCGCCGCGCTCGGCAACATCCCACCCGAGGACTTCATCGCCGACATGAAGTCGGGGGTCGACGAACTGGCCCGTCGCGCGCCCGGGGTGAAGCTCGCCGCCGTCGGCTTCTGCATGGGTGGCGGCCTGACGTGGCAACTGCTGGCGTCGGGTGAGCCTCGGCTTGCGGCGGCCGCACCGTTCTACGGCCCATTTCCCGAGGGCGGGAACCTGGCCGGGTCGAAGGACGTCGCCGTGCTCGGCTTCTATGGCGAGACCGACGCCCGCGTCGACGCGACGAGGGAGGCCGCCGAGCAGGCCTTGACGTCGGCGGGCATGGTGCACGAACTGGTCGTCGAACCGGGCGCGGGCCATGCATTCTTCAACGACACCGGCGAACGCTACGACCCCGCTGCCGCAGCCGACGCATGGCGGCGGCTGCAGGACTGGTTCGGCCAGTACGTCGGGTAGTGCCCTCGGGCCGGCCGTTCACCACCCGTTCACGCCGACGTTCGCGGGGCTTTCACGTCCGCACACGCGTTCCGGCTCTGATGGGCAGACATGCGGGTCGTCCAGGTCGCGAACTTCTACGGTCCACGCTCCGGTGGGCTGCGGACGGCCGTCGACCGCCTGGGCGCGGAGTACTGCGAAGCGGGACACGACGTCCACCTCATCGTTCCCGGCCGGGAACCCGCCCTGGACCAACTACGGTCGGGCGTGCGACGAATCTCGTTGCCTGCGCGCTTGATTCCCTTCACCGGCGGCTACCGCGCCGTCCACCCGAGGACGGTCACCTCGCTGCTCGAGCGGCTGGAACCCCACGCTCTCGAGGTCTCCGACCGGCTGACCCTGAGGTCGCTCGGCCTGTGGGGCCGCAGCCGCGACGTGGCCACCGTGATGATCTCCCACGAGCGCCTGGACCGGCTGGTGGGACAGATACTCCCACGGTCGCTGGCGCGCAGGATCGCCGACGCCGCCAACCGTCGCACCGCCGCGAACTACGACACGGTGGTGTGCACCACGGCGTTCGCCCGCGAGGAGTTCGACCGGATCGGCGCTGCCAACGTCGCGACCGTCCCCCTCGGCGTCGACCTCGACCAGTTCCATCCTCGCCGTCACAGCCTGCTGGAGCGGGGGCGATGGGCGGCACCGGAGCAGACGCTGCTGGTGCACTGTGGCCGTCTCTCCGTGGAAAAGCACGTCCACCGCAGCATCGACACCATTGGCGCGCTGCGCGATCGGGGTGTGGACGCGCGCCTGGTGGTGGTCGGAGACGGCCCCTTGCGGGCGCGCCTGGAGCGCCAGGCCGCCCGACTTCCGATCGACTTCACCGGTTACGTCGGCTGCAGGAACACCGTGGCGACGATCCTGGCCTCGGCCGACGTCGCGCTCGCGCCAGGGCCCCACGAGACGTTCGGACTGGCCGCGCTCGAGGCCTTGGCCTGCGGCACACCCGCAGTCGTCTCCAACACCTCCGCGCTGGCCGAGATCCTCACCCCCGACAGCGGGCAAGCGGCCGACAACGACCCGCGCGCCATCGCCCACGCGGTGACAGCGGTGATCGGCAAGCCGGAAGGGTCCAGGCGGCGCAGCGCCCGACGACGCGCAGAGCAGTTCGGGTGGCCGCGTTCGGCGGCGGGCATGCTGGACGCGCTGGGCAGGGACCGGACATCTCCTGACTCTTGAAATCCGGCTATCTGCCCGGATCCCGCCGAGGGTTGGAGAACGGCCGCGGGTGTCGAGTTGGCCGCCTCCGAGCGACAATCGTCGGTTCCGTGTCGCAAGACGGATCAGATGCCCGCCCCTACATGGGACGAGTCGCTCGGAGGCGGGCAATTCGCTAGGAGCCCCCGGACGTAGTCCGTGCCGGTTTCGCGACCACGTCGTGTGGCGGTTTGAGGATCCGCCCGGCAGGGCATAGATCGAATCAGCATGTACGTCAATACCGTCGGCGTACCACCAAGCTGAGGAGTCCTCATGACGACCACCAACTGGATCATCGTCGCCGTCGTGGCACTAGTGGTGATCGCGGCGCTCGCGTTCGTGCTGCGCAGCGTCACCCAACGACGCCGCAGCGCGCAGGCCGACAAGATCCGCGAGGACGTGCGTGAGAAGGGCGAGCGCCTGGCCAAGCGTGAGTCGATCGCCGCCGAGACCGACGCGAAGGCACGCGCCGCTGCAGCCGAAGCCGAGGCGAAGGCCGCAGAAGCCGCGCGACTGCAGGACCGGGCCGACAGCCATCGCAGCGAGGTCGACTCCCAGCGCGAACACCTCGACGCCGAGCGCGAGCGCGCGGAGTCCCTCGACCCGCGCACGAAGAAGCGCCATGCCAGGGCCGACGACGAAGACGTCGATCAGCAGGCCCGCGAGGCCCAGGAAGTCGACGACACCGTCCGCTAGCGATCCGGGGCTTGGACCGTTCGGCTCGGGGTCCACGACACCGGCAGCCGCTTGATGCCGTGGATGAACGCCGACTGCAGACGATCGGGCTCCTCGGTGGCGGTGAGGTCGGGGATCTGCCGATGCAGTTCTTCGAAGGCAACGGTGATCTCGCGGCGCGCCAGGTTGGCGCCCAGGCAGAAGTGCGCCCCACCGCCACCGAAGCCGACGTGCGGGTTGGGGTGGCGACTCAGGTCGAATGTCCACGGGTCGGCGAACTTAGACTCATCCCGGTTCGCCGAGGCGTACCAGAGGGTCACCTTGTCACCCTCGCTCAGCGCCACCCCGCCAAGTTCGACGTCTTGCGTCACGGTGCGCCGCATGTAGCTGACCGGCGAGGCCCAGCGGACGATCTCCTCGACCGCCGTCGGTGCCATCCCGTCGTAGTCCGCCCACCAGGCGTCGCGCTGATCCGGGAAGCGGCTCAGCGCGAGCACACCGTGGCTGATCGCGTTGCGCGTCGTCTCGTTGCCCGCTACGACCAGCAGGATGAAGAAGGACGCGACCTCGGCGGACGTGAGCCGTTCGCCATCCAGATCGGCCTGCACCAGGCTCGTGGTGAGGTCCTCTGTCGGATTGGTGCGACGATCGTCGGCGAGCGCCGTCGCGTACGCGCCGATGTCCATCGCCACCTGAAAGAACTCGTCGAAGTCGGTGGTGATGTCGGGGTCGCCGAAGCCGAGGATCACGTTGGTCCAGTGGAAGATCCGTTGGTGGTCAGCCTCGGGTATGCCCATCATGTCGCAGATGATCTGCAGGGGAAGGGGACCGGCGAGTTCGGTGACCAGGTCGGCCGTGCCGTCGGGATGGTCGACCACCATCGCGGTGACCAGACGCCGGGCCCGGTCCCGGACGGATTCCTCGATGCGGGCGAGCACCCGCGGGGTGAAGGCGCTGCGCACGATGTTGCGCAGCCGGGTGTGGCGTGGGTCGTCCATCGCGATCATCGAGCCGAAGTACTCGGCGAGTTCGGGGGTCTGGTCGCCGATGGTGATCCCCTGCGCCGAACTGAAGATCTCCGGGTGCCTGCTGGCGTAGAAGACGTCGTCGAAACGGGTGACCGCCCAGTGGCCCGCGCCGGCCTCGAAGCCGTTCTGGACGAACTCCGGGTGCTTGGACACCGGTGCCTCGCGGCGCAGGGTGGCGAAGGCGCCGTCGCGGATGTCGTCATCGCGGGCCCAGAAGTCCCAGGACCCCAGATTCACGTCCGAGAGCGGCACGTCAGGGGGCGTCGCCCCGTTGATCCGCGTCGCGATACCCATGTCGCATCACCTCACCGTCGAGTGCCCTGGTACGCCGAGCCTAGCTGCGCCCAGAATCTCAGGGCCGGGCCTCGTGGCCCTTGCGGCCGTGGGTGCGGCGCGACTCCTTCATACCGGCCTCGAGCGCGTGGCGGACACCGTGCTGGAGTTCGTCGCGCACCATGCGCTCCTGCCTGCGGAACTCGTCGTAGTACCCGTCGTCGAACTCCTCGACGATCTGAAACGTCCACCGTCCCCGTAACACGTTGAGGCCGACGAGTTGCGACTCGAGCCGGTCCGCGACCGCGGCGTGGCCCGCCTGCCGCAGGTCGTCGCAGGCGTCACCCAACGTCAGGTCGGCATGGCCCATCAGCTGGTGGAAGGAATACAGGTGGCCACGGGCGCGCTCGACGAACTCGAGCGCCTCCGACACCTTCCCGACGGCTCCGATGGTCGCGTCGTTCACGCCCGGTGGCCGTCGGCCCGGGCCGTACGCATCGTCGCGCTCGCTCATGCTCGAGCAGTACCCGCAACGTTGGCCTCGCAATCGGGCTCGCACCCATTCCGCCGATGCCCTGCGTGACGAGGTTCGGCCGTGGTAGCACCTTTGGGTGCGCAACCCACATGCAGGACAACCGTTTACAACTTCGGATCAGGAGATCGCCGACGCACTCGTCGACGTCAGTATCCCAACCCTGCTGCTGTCACTCGTCCACATGTCGGGGGATCCCTCCTTCATCCGTGGCTCACTGAGGCCCGCGGGCCTGTTCCTCAACGAGGTCCAGGGCTTCATGTCCGAGGAGGACAAGGCGGCGGCACGCGGGCTCGCGCTACCGGTGATCGCCGACTACCGCGACCGTGGCTGCCCGGAACCGGAGCCGGTGAGCGCGGCACTGCTCAAGGAGATGATGGCGTGGTTGGTGTGCGAACCGGTCCCCGACGAGTACGTCCCGATGCTGGTTGAGGAGATGGAACTCGACGGCCGTGATGCCCGCGCCGAATCGGCAGTCTTGGACCCACGAGCGTGTGAAGAGTTCCCCGTCGTGGTGATCGGCTGTGGTGAGTCCGGACTCTTGGCCGGCATCCGTCTCAAGGAGGCAGGCATCCCCTTCACCATCCTGGAACGCAATGCAGGCGTCGGCGGTACCTGGTACCAGAACACCTACCCGGGGGCCAGGGTCGACGTCGGAAACCACTTCTACTGCTACAGCTTCGAACCCACCGACCAGTGGACCCACTTCTTCGCCGAGCAGCCCGAACTGCAGGCGTACTTCGAAGACGTGATGGAGCGCCACGGCATCGGCCCGCACATCCGGTGGGAGACCGAGGTCACCGGCGCCCATTGGGACGATGCCGCTTCGACGTGGCGGGTCTCCACCCGGGACCGGGACGGCAATCTAGCCACGCTCGTGGCGCGGGCCGTCATCAGCGCGGTGGGGCAACTCAACCGTCCGAAGGTGCCCGACCTGTTGGGGCGCGACGAGTTCGAGGGCGCGGCGTTCCACTCCGCGGAATGGGACCACTCGGTGGACCTGCGCGGCAAGCGAGTCGCGATGATCGGCGCCGGGGCCAGCGGATTCCAGATCGCTCCGGCCATCGCCGAGGACGTCGAGCACCTCACGGTGTTCCAGCGCACCGCGCAATGGATGTTCCCGAACCCGAACTACCACGCCGACGTCGGGGCGGGCGTCAAGTGGGCGCTACGCCACCTGCCGTTCTACGGCCGCTGGTATCGATTCCTGCTGTTCTGGCCGGGCTGCGACAAGGGCCTGGATGCGGCGCGGGTCGATCCGGACTATCCGGATCAGCGGCGGGCGGTCAGTGAGATCAGCGAGGTGACCCGGCTGGTGTTCACCGACTGGATCACCAGCCAGCTCGGCGACGACCCCGAGCTTGCCGCCAAGGTGGTGCCCGACTATCCGGCCACCGGCAAGCGCACGCTGCAGGACAACGGCAGCTGGCTGCGCACGCTCACCCGCGATGACGTCGAACTGGTCCGGACGCCGATCGCCCGCATCGAGCGCGATGCCGTCGTGACCGAGGATGGCGTCCGACACCCCGTGGACGCCATCGTGTACGCCACCGGCTTCCACGCCAACAAGGTCATGTGGCCGATGAACATCGTGGGCCGCGACGGCGACGACCTCGGCACCCGTTGGGGCGAACGACCCGTGGCCTACCTGGGCATCACCGTGCCCGGATATCCGAATCTGTTCTGCATGTACGGGCCTGGGACCAACCTGGCCAGCGGCGGCAGCCTGATCTTCCACTCCGAGTGCCAAATGCGTTACATCACGGGGTGTCTCGAGCAACTCATCGCCGGCGGGCATCGGTCGATGGAGCCGCGACAGGACAAGTGCGACGACTGGGTCGCGCGCAGCCAGGCCGAGATGCGGACCATGGTGTGGTCGCAGCCGTCGATCGAGCATTCGTTCTACAAGAACGCCCACGGCGAGGTGTACACGCTCAGCCCATGGCGGCTCGTCGACTACTGGTCCTGGACCAGGGAGCCGGATCCCGAGGACTTCGTCTTCGCCTGACCGCTCGAGAGTCAGGCCTCGTCGGCTTCCACGACGACCTTGATCCGTTCCAGCGTCTTGCGCATGTCGCGGAGGTTGCGTCGGCGTCGAAGTTGGCCGCCGAACAGCCCTAAGATCGTGGTGAAGAGGCCCTCGTTCATGTGGAACGACTCGGTGACGTCGGTGCCGCCGTCGGTCGGCTCGAACCGGTAGTGCCAGTTGTTGACCGAGCGTTCGCCGACGAGCACCTCGAAACCGAATTCACTGCCGGGTTCGCATGCCGTCACGCGGCACGTCGTCCAGTAGACCGGTCCGATCTCGTTGCGCCGCACGTGGCCGCGGAACTTCGCACCCAGCGCGGGTCCGGTGGCGCCGTCGAGCCACTCCGCCTCGAAGGTCTCTGGCGAGAACCGGCCGGTGTTGCGTACGTCGGCGACCAGGTCCCAGATCTGCTGTGCGGGTGCCGACATGTTCACCGTGACCGATGCCTGCACGTCTACACCTGCCTGTCCGGGCGCGCGCAGGTAGTGCGGCGGCCGGCTCGGCGTTCAGCCGTGTGGGCGCTGGTGCGATGAGTCATCGTCGACCTTTCCTCGTCGGATCTGCTGGTGCGCTCCCGTGAATCAATGCGGACCAGGGTAGACGTGCTGCGGGCTGACGATCTCGGTGATGGCATTGGCAAGGGCAGCGTTGGGCGGGCCGCCGCCGTCGACCGGAATGCTGGTGTTGATCATGACCACCATCGTCATCGGACCGTCGGCGAGGCGGACGGCCACCGTCTGGTAGCCCGGCAGGTTGCCGTTGTGCCCCACCCAGCCGCCGCGGTCGAAGATCCCCAGCCCGTATCGGTCCTGCGGCATGTCCGGCGTGGTGACCATCTCCATGCGCTGCCGCTGGGTGTCGGGTGCCAGCAGCGTGCCGGTCGCGAGCACATCGGCCCACGCCCGCATGTCGTCGAGTGTCGAGATCATCGCACCGGCGGCCCACGCCCAGCTCGGGTTCCAATCCGTGGCGTTTACCTCGTTGTCGTCGGCATCCAGTGTGTAGCCCTGGGCATGCGGGTCGGGGAAGGCGTTCGTGGTCGGAAAGCTGGTGTGGGTCAATCCGGGTGGGTTGGCGATGTGGTCGCCGACGTAGTCGGGCAGGCCGCTCTGCATTCTCGCGAGGTCACGCAGGGTGATCTCGCCGCCGCGCGGCACGCCGTCGACGTAGTCGGCGATCGGGTCGTCTCGGACATCGAGATCCTGTCGTGAGGGGTGGCGGTCTCGCCCATTATCAGTGAGGCGCTCGCGGTCCGAGCAAGTATGGCGTTGACTGTCTGCGTGGCCGATTGGAGCGGATCGACGATGTCGAGGTGACATCGGTTGCGGCGACGGCTTTCTCACCCGTTTGATTGCCGGGCGGGTGCCACCGAGTTGAGAGCGGAGACGGGTATGAAGGTCCGGTTCGGGATCGGGCTGGCCGGGGACATCGGGCCCGAGGCGCTGCCCGCCCTCGTCGATCGGCTCGAAGCGCTCGGCATCGACTCGCTGTGGTTCTCCGAGTTGGTGTACTCCAAGGCGGTGGACCCGTTCGTCGGCATGGCATTCGCGCTGGCCCGCACCACGCGGCTCAAGGTCGGAACGTCCGTGGTGGTGCTGCCCGGGCGTCACCCGGTGCTGGTCGCCAAGCAGTTGGCCTCGCTGGCCGCGCTCGCACCCAAGCGGGTCCTGCCCGTGTTCGGTCTCAGATCGGCCATTCCCGCCGAGCGGGAGGTCTTCGTGGTGCCCGACGGCAAGCGCGCCGCCGTCTTCGACGAGTCGTTGCAACTGCTGCGGGCCGCTCTGGAAAACGATGGCGCCGACTTCGAGGGGGAGTACTTTCACGTCACGTCAGCCGCCGTCGAACCCCGCCCGGCCAAGCCCCTCGACATCTGGCTGGGAGGCTCCGCCCCTGCGGCCTTCGAACGGATCGGGCGGCTCGCCGACGGGTGGCTGGGCAGTTTCCTCACCCCGGATGAGGCGCGGCGCGGACGCGAGCTGATCGAGGAGTCCGCCGCGGCGGCAGGCCGCTTCATCGAGCCCGACCACTTCGGGATCAACCTCGCGGTCAGCGATGGGGCGCTGGGAAGCGACGTTGCGGCGGCAGTGCGCCGGCGCAGGCCCGACGTCGACCCCGCCGAACTCGTCGCCGAAGGATGGCCGGCTCTTCACCGCCTGATCGACCGCTACGTCGACGCCGGGCTGACCAAGTTCGTCGTTCGTCCTGCCGGCGCAGCGATCGAGGGGTTCACGGACCGATTCGCGGCCGAACTCCTGCCGCGGGAGAACTGACGCCGCGGCCGCGCCCAGCGGACTCACAGCAAACCCGGTCAGAGGCTCTCACACGACGGCCCACGCGCTGGTCACCAGAGGATTACGGCTCGATGACGCCGGGTAGTCGGGCACCGATGCAGTGCATTGACGACATCGCGATTCGGGTACTGTACTGAGATTGCGCTGACGTACCCGGGGAGGCTCCGCAGCCGTGTGAAGCTTCGAACGCATGCCCAACCAAACACGCCAGAGAGCCAGCGACTTGCCAGACACACCGAGTGACACCGAGGACCTGAAGCCTTACTTCGACGACGTACAGGCGCACTACGACCTGTCCGATGACTTCTTCCGGCTGTTCCTCGATCCCACCCAGACCTACAGCTGCGCGTACTTCGAGCGCGACGACATGACTCTCGAAGAGGCCCAGATCGCGAAGATCGACCTGTCGTTGGGAAAGCTGGGCCTGCAGCCCGGCATGACCCTTCTCGACATCGGGTGCGGCTGGGGCGCCACGATGAATCGTGCCGTCGAACGCCATGACGTGAACGTCGTCGGCCTTACCCTCAGCAAGAACCAGCAGGCCCACGTCGAGCAACTGCTCGCCCGGTCGGACAGCCCGCGCAGCAAGCGCGTGCTGCTGCAGGGGTGGGAGCAGTTCCACGAGCCCGTCGACCGGATCGTGTCGATCGGTGCTTTCGAGCACTTCGGCCGCGACCGCTACGACGACTTCTTCAAGATGGCGTACTCCGTGCTGCCCGACGACGGCGTAATGATGCTCCACACCATCATCAAGCCCAGCGACGAGGAGTTCGCCGCACGCGGCCTTCCGCTGACGATGACCAAGCTGAAGTTCTTCAAGTTCATCATGGACGAGATCTTCCCGGGCGGCGATCTGCCCTTCGTATCGAACATCGAGCACCACGGCATGAAGGCCGGTTTCGAACTCACCAGGGTCCAGCCGCTGCGACTTCACTACGCGCGGACACTGCAAATCTGGGCGGCCGCGCTGGAGGCGCGTCGGGACGAGGCCATCGCCGTCCAGTCCGAAGTGGTCTACGACCGCTACATGCGGTATCTGACCGGCTGCGCCGAACTCTTCACCGAGGGCTACACCGACATCTGCCAGTTCACGCTGCGTAAGGGCTGACCGACACCCGCCCGAGAACCGACGCCGCTCACGACCCGGGCCATGCGGGCGGGCCGGCCTTGGCGCCCGCCGCGTCACGTCGGCGTGCCGCCATTCCTGCCAGCGCTTCGAAGACCACTCGGTGTGCTGCGTTCACGGTCAGTTCGGCGTGGTCGTAGGCCGGCGACACCTCGACCACGTCCACGCCCGCGACGTCGTGGTCGTAGCAGAGTTGGCGCACCATCCGCAGCAGGTCGACGCTGGTGATGCCGCCCGGTTCCGGGGTCCCGGTGCCCGGCGCGTGGGCGGGGTCCAGCACGTCGATGTCTACGGACAGGTACAGCTTGTCGGCCTTGCTCAACGCTTCGGCGACCGCATCGGCCATCACCGCCTTGAAGCCGCGATCCCAGATCTCCTGCATGGTGTGCCACACCATGCCCTGTTCCTGCATCCATTCGAAGGTGTCCTGCGGCGGCCAGTACCCGCGCAGTCCGACCTGGACGAAGTGGGTTCCCGGTACCGCGCCCGACTCGATCAGCCTGCGCATGGGGGTGCCGTGGCTGGCAAGGTTGCCGTCGATGATGTCGGCGGTGTCGGCGTGTGCGTCGAAGTGCACGATGCCGACGTTGCCGTAGCCGTGCACGTCGGCCACCGCCGTCGCCGAGGGCCACGTGATGGAGTGGTCGCCGCCGAGCACCACCGGCACGATGCCCCGCGACGCGACGGCGTGAACCCGCTCGCGAATGTTCTCGTGGGACACCTCGGTCAGTCCGTGCGGGCAGAACGCGTCGCCGAAGTCGACGACCTCGAGCCAATCGAAGATCTCGAGACCAAGGTCCATGTGATAGGTGCCGGGCTCATAGGCCGTGGCGCGAATGGCTCTCGGCCCGAACCGCGCGCCGGGCCGGTTGGACGTCGCGACGTCGAAGGGAGCTCCCACGATCGCCACGTCGGGTCGCCATGACTCGAGCTGTTCGACTTCGGTCAGGAAGGGCCGATGCCCGAAGGTGGCCAGCCCCGAGTAGGGCAGGTCGAGTTGTTCGGCCATCCCCGGCGGCAGATCCCGTTGCGGCCCGTGGTCGTGCTGATCGCTCATGCACCGACAGTACCGTCTGGCGTCAGCCCTTGGGCTGCAACGGATATCAGCGCATCACGGAGACCGTCCGGAATCGCACGCTTGGTCCAGTCCACGGTGGAAACCACCACGTACACGTTGTGGCCGCGCACGGCCGGGCGCCAGGGTTCGTCGCCCGCCCCGCCGGATCGCCACACGTCGAATGCCAGCGTGAAACTGGTGTTGCCAGTCGCGGAACACACGACGTCGACGCGGACGGCATCCCGCCAGCGCACCGGGGCCAGATAGTCGACCTCCGCGTGGACCACTTGAACGTCGAGCCCGGCGTCGGTCAGCTCGGGAATGGGAACTCCCACGTGGTCGAAGAACGCGGTCGACGCCTCGTCGAACCACGTGAGGTAGTGACCGTTGAACACGACGCCCTGCTGGTCGACCTCGGCGTAACGCGGCACGATCGGAAGGGAGAACGGTCGCGTCACATCAGTCACCTTGCCTCGCGACGGTCGCCGGGGCAACGGCGGACCCGGCGATCCGGGGTCGCCTAGGATCTTCGAGGAGCCCTCGCGGGCTCAGCCGGCAGCCATGGGACGGGCACGGAGGAGACGGGTGCACTACGTCACGATCGATGACATCCGCGCCGCCGCCGACCGCATCAGGGGGTCGGTGCTACGTACGCCGCTGGTACCCGCACCATGGGCGGATCCGGAGCGACCGCTGTGGCTCAAGCCGGAGAGCCTGCAGTCGATAGGGGCGTTCAAGGTCCGAGGTGCGTTCAACGCGATCGCCTCGCTCGACGACGAGACCCGCGCCAGGGGAGTGGTCGCCTACTCGAGCGGAAACCACGCTCAGGCCGTCGCCTACGCAGGTGCTGCGTACGGCATCCCCGCCCACATCGTCATGCCGGCGGAGACCCCCACCATCAAGGTGGTCGCGACACGCAACCTCGGCGCCAACGTCGTGCTCTGCGGCGCCGGTGAGCGGGAAAGGGTCGCCGACGAGCTGGTCGCCTCCACCGGCGGCGTGCTGATTCCACCCTTCGACCATCCCGACGTGGTGGCCGGGCAGGGCACCATCGGACTCGAGATCGCGCAGGACCTACCCGACGTCGAGGCCGTGCTGGTGCCGGTCAGCGGCGGCGGTCTGGCCTCGGGTATCGGCACCGCCATCAAGGCGATGTGCCCACGCGCACGGATGATCGGCGTCGAGCCTGAGCTGGCGGCCGACGCCATCGAGGGCTTGCGCGCCGGCCACCGCGTCGACTGGCCGATCGAGGACCGCAACCGCACCATCGCCGACGGCCTCCGGTCGCAGCCGTCGGAGTTCACCTTCGCGCACCTACAGCGGGTGCTCGATGATCTGATCACCGTAACCGAGGACGACATTCGTTCGGCAGTAAGAGAATTGGCTCAACGGGCCCATCTTGTCGCCGAGCCCAGCGGGGCGGTGGCGCTCGCCGCATACCGGAGCGCGGACACCCCGCCCGGGCGCACCGTGGCGATCCTGTCCGGCGGCAACATCGAACCCGTGCTGCTGGCCGAGATCCTGGCCGGCTGAGTCACCCGCGACTCACGACCGGCCACGACTAGGCTAAGCCGGTCAGTGCACGCCCTCCATGTGGCGGCTGATCCACGGCGAGATCGCGAACACGATCACGCCGGCGGCCACCGCCACACCGCCGAGGATGCCGAAATAGGCGACCTCACTGGACGGGTCGTAGTAGCCGGCCAGCACACCGGACATCGCCGTTCCCAACCCGACGGAGAAGAAGTACAGCGCCATCATCTGCGCGCGGAACGCCTGCGGCGCCAGCTTGGTGGTGACCGACAGCCCGATGGGCGACAGCAGTAGCTCCGAGACGGCGAACACCGCCATGATCGCCATCACCAGCAGCGCGGGTACGGCCCTGCCCGTCGTACCCGCCATCGGCACGAAGCACAGGAACGCCAACCCCATGCCGATCACGCCGTAGGAGAACTTGCGCGGGGTGGTCGGGGCCCGGTTGCCCAGCCGCGTCCACATGATCGCGAACACCGGTGACAGCAGGATGATCCACACCGGTTCGATCGACCCGATCCAGCTCGACGGTGCCGTCCAGCCGAAGATCGACCAGTTCATCCGTTCGTCGGAGTAGATCGCCAGCACGGTGAAGATCTGCTGGAACAGCGACCAGAACACGGCGTTCGCGATGAAGAGCGGTATGAACGCCCGCACCCGCACCCGTTCGTCGGAGCTGACCCGCTCGCTGTTCAGCATGATCACGAAGTAGGCGAGTGAGGCGACGACGATCACTCCGGTCGTAACCTGCGACAGGTTTGCCAGGGTCACGAGCTTCGAGCGCGATGGCGACCCCGATGACCGCCAGCCCCGCAACCAGGATCGCGACGGTCTTGGCTATCGCGCTGGGCGGCAACGGGTTCGGGACATCGCGCCCGTGCTCGCCAAGGTTTCGGCGGAACACCACGTACTGCGCCAGGCCAAGCGCCATCCCGACCGCGGCGGCGCCGAAACCGTAGTGGAAGCCGAGGTGGGTCTGCAGTAGGCCGGTGAGCAGCGGACCGGTGAACGCACCGAGGTTGATGCCGAGGTAGAACAGTGTGAATCCACCGTCCGCGCGGGGATCGTTCTTTTCGTAGAGGGTGCCCAGAAGCGACGACGCGTTGGCCTTGAGCGCACCCGACCCCAATGCGATGAGCACCAGGCCGACACCGACACCGCTCAGCCCCGGCAGCAGCGCCAACGAGATGTGCCCCAACATCACGACCACACCGCCGTAGAACACGGTGCGTTCCATCCCCAGTAGTCGGTCGGCGACCCACCCGCCGAGCACCGTCGACAAGTAGACCAGTCCGCCGTACGCGCCGACGATCCCCGTCGCGGTGGTCTGGGACATGCCCAGGCCCCCCTCGGTGACCGAGTAGTAGAGGTAGTAGCCCAGGATCGTGAGCATCCCGTAGAACGAGAACCGCTCCCACAGTTCGACCCCGAACAGGTTGACCAGACCGATCGGATGCCCGAAGACGGTCCGGCCGGGATTCGCCTCGCTGATGTCCCTTGTCGTCATGCCAGAGACCTTGCCAGGCGGTCCGGCTTTCCACGGCGATTCGATGACAGCACCCCGGCGAGAACTTAGGGCGCTCGCCCGGTAGTGTCGCGACGAAAGACAGGCGAACCACGTGGTTGCGCTCCCTGGTGCGGTCCAGGCCGGTCCCCGGCCTCGTGATGCCGCCCGGAGCTGCCGAGTCGTGGCTGCGAAGGGATGCAAGTGGACGCGGTACTGGGTTTGTCGATGACTCCTACCTCCGTCGGGCTGGTCCTCGTCGAGGGACAGGAAGCCGACGGTGCCACGATGGACGGTGATGCGTTCGACGTGCGACTCGGAGCGATCCACACCTCCGAGCAGGCCGCTGCCGCGGTGCTGCGCACCAAGGCGCTCGCCGCTGCCCGCGGACATCGTCTTCACTCCATCGGTGTGACCTGGAGTGAAGACTCCGATGCCGAGGCCTCGCTGTTGATGAGATCGCTGTCGGAATCCGGCTTCGAGAACGTGGTGCCCGTCCGTATGCCCGAGGCGACGCAGGCGTTGGCCCGCGGAATCGCCAACGTCATCGGCTTCGACACCACGGCGGTCTGCGTCATCGAACCGGATACCGTCATCGCGCTGATCGTGAACACCCGCGACGGCGCGGTCCATACCGCGCTCAACCACGCGATCGATTCCGATGAAGGGCTCATCGGCTGGCTGAGCACGGTGTTCGCCCGTGCCGACTGGCAGCCGGAGGCACTCGTCGTCGTCGGATCTGCGGGCGGTTTCGACTCGATCCTGCTTCCGCTCGAGGAGGCACTGTCGGTGCCGGTGTTCGCACCGGAAGAGGCGCAACTCGCGCTCGCAAGGGGCGCCGCCCTCGCCTCCGCGCACAGCGTCGAACTCCCGCTTCACCTCGACGATGATGCGGTCACGGCGTTCGCCGCGCGCGGTGCTCTCGCGGGCCCCCGACACGGCGCGCCCTCGCGGAGTCGGCTCGCTCACCTCGCGCCCGCAACGATGCTGGTGGCCGGGGTACTGACCTTCGTCGTCTCGGTGTCGCTGGCGGTCAGCCTGCAGCTGTCGCCGCGCGCGGACATCGAAGTGGCCAGCCCCGCGCCCGCGGCCGTCGACCGGCCGCAACCGCCTGCCGCCGTCCGAGCCGTTGCACCGGCGCTCCCGGCCCCGGCAGCGATCCCGCCGGCCCCGGAGGCCCCACCGGTCGACGTCGCCGCACCGGTGGAGGTGGTGCCGGCGGAGACTCCGATCCTCGACGAGGCCTCGGCGGACGGCCTCCCGCCGGCGGATCCGAACCTGCCTCCCGCGGCGGTCGCACCGCCCCCCGACGCCGTGGCGCCAGCGGCGATGACACCACCGCCCGAGGTTGCGCCCGTGCCAGCAGAGAAGCCGGGCCTTCTGACGCGCATCAAGGACAAGCTTCGGATCGGCGACGAGCCCCCGCCATCTCCCGCGCCCCTCGCGCCGACCGTGCCGCCCGTCTATCCCGGGGCACCGGGCCAGTAGGTGGGACGCCCACGGTGACATCACCCGAACGGTCCCGGGAGGCGCTGCGGATCGCGTTACGCGTCGCGATCGTCCTGGCCGTCGTGGGATCGCTCGTGCTGGTGGAGCTGTCGTCGAGGTCCGGGGTGCTGTGGCGCTTGATCACGTTCACCTACCAGGCCAACCTGCTGGCGGCCGCCTACTACGGCTGGACCCTGATCTCCCCGAAGGCGGACGCCCGCACCGGACTGCGAGGGGCGGTGGTGCTCTACGTCGTGGTCGCAGGACTGGTATGGAACGTATTCCTGACCGAATACAGCATGGGATACACGCCTGCGAACTTCCTGCTTCACGTGGCGGTCCCGGCGCTCGCCGTCGTCGATTGGCTGGTTGTCGGGCGGGGGCGGGTCGCAGTGCGGTGGTGGCAGCCGATCGCATGGCTCGGCTACCCCGCGGCATACGGGTTGCTCGCGTTCCTGGTCCTCAACGAGGCGGGCCGCCGCGCCCCGTACTACTTCCTGGACCCCTCCAGCGTCGGCGTCGCCGCGGTGCTGGTCAACGTCGGCCTGCTGCTCGGAGGCTTCCTCGGCCTCGGCTACCTGCTGATGGCACTGGCGGGTAAGCGCTCAGCTAACGCCTAGCTCCGTGCGAGCGAACTAACATGTAGTCAAGTCTCGACATCGGAGGTTGGTCCCGTGCGTGGATCTGTGCGTTATGTGCTCTCAGTCGCGGGGATGGTGACCCTCCTGCTGAGCGGATCGGCGGGTACCAGTCTCGCTGCCGCACCGGGGAGCGTCCCCGTCGCGAACATCGCCCCCGCATCCGGCGACGTCGTCGGCGTCGCCATGCCCGTCACGGTGACGTTCGCCGAACCCGTCACCGACCGTGGCTGGGCCGAGCGATCCATCCGCCTGTCGTCATCGCCGCTGCCGGAGGGCAGCTTCACCTGGCTGCGCAACGATGTGGTGCAGTGGACTCCCAGCGAATTCTGGCCGGCGCATTCCACCGTGTCGTTGTCGGTGGGCGGCGTGAAGACCAGCTTCGAGACCGGGGCGCAGGTCGTCGGCGTCGCCGACATCAGCGCACACACCTACACCGTCAGCATCGACGGTGAAGTGGCACGCGAGATGCCGGCATCGATGGGTAAGCCCAAGTTCCCGACACCGATCGGTACCTTCGCCGCGCTGGGTAAGGAGTCCGTGGTCGTGATGGATTCGCGCACCATAGGCATACCGCTCAGCGACCCGGAGGGATACAAGCTCACCGTCTATGACGCGGTTCGTGTCACCTGGGGTGGGGTGTACGTGCACGGGGCGCCGTGGTCGACGGGCTCACAGGGCTACGCGAACGTCAGCCACGGGTGCATCAACCTGAGCCCCGACAACGCTGACTGGTATTACAACATGGTCAGCATCGGCGACCCGATCATCGTTCGCGCCTGACGTCGGCTCAACGCAGCGCCTTGGCCGTCGACTCGTCGGCGGGCAGGAACGCCTCGATGCTGAGTTCGGCGGCGGTGAGATCGAGTGCGGTGCCAAACGTGGTGACGGTGCTCAGAAACGTCAGCACGGTACCGTCGGGCCCGTCGAGCAGCAATGGCACGGCGATGCCGCCGTAATCGCGCGTCGCCTCGTATCCGCCCGCAAACCCCTCGATCTCGTCGAGGAGTTCGGCGAGTTCCGCAGAGCCGCTGGCCATGACTTCGCGGCGCAACCTGCCGATGACGTGGTGGCGCCACTGACCCAAATTGCGGATGCGCGGGGCAAGTCCGTCCGGGTGCAGCGAGATGCGTAGCGCGTTGGGCGATTCCAACAGATGGCCGGCGACGCCCTGCAGCATCACCGCGGCACCGGCATTCGACGCCACGATGCGCCACACCCGGTCCACGGCAAGGCACGGATAGGGCTCATACGCTGTAAGCACACGCTGGACGCCGTCGCGGACCGCGGACATCTCCGGATCTTCCAGGGACCGCTCGGCGTACACCGGGGCCAGGCCGGCGGCCAGCAGAAGCTGGTTCTGCTCCCGCAGCGGCACGTCCAGTGCTTCGGCGAGGCGCAACACCATCGCCCGGCTCGGCACTGACCGCCCCGTCTCGATGAAACTGACGTGGCGCGACGACACGTCGGCTTCCAGCGCAAGATCGAGTTGGCTGAGCCTGCGCCGCTGCCGCCACTGTCGCATCAACGCGCCGAACCGGGCGGGGGAGACGGCCTGGGTCACGTGGCCAGTGTGGTTCAGGCGCCGGCCGCGTGCCACTACCTCGCAGGTAATTGTGTTCATTACCCGTGGGAGAGACGATGACACCGCCGCAACCGTCCGAAGAGGTGACCACGATGTCGCGCACGCCCAAGCCAGCCGACCCGCCGATCCCACGCTGGTTGAGCTTCGTGTTGAAGGCGGACCGCGCCGGTTCGTCCTGGTACGTCGGCACCGGATTCTTCTTCGCTCCGGTTCTGGCGATCGTGTCGCCATGGCCGAACGTCACCACCGGGTTGTGGATCGCCATCGCGCTCGTCGGCCTGTGGTTGGGCGTGCTCGGGATCGCGATGGCGACCGGTCTGGCCATGGTCCTGCGGTCCGATGGGGAGATTCCCGATGACTACTGGCGCTCGATCGTCGATTACCCGGCGGCGGCCAAGGTCAGTGCGCCACGGGACACGCGGACTGCGACCCGCCGGTGTAGTCGACCTGCCAGTGCTTGATTCCGTTGAGCCAGCCCGAACGCAGCCGCTCCGGTGACGCCAGCGGGGTGAGGTCGGGCATCTCGTCGGCGATCGCCTCGAACATCAGGTCGATCGTCATCCGCGCCAGGTTGGCACCAATGCAGTAGTGAGCGCCGGTGCCGCCGAATCCGACGTGCGGGTTGGGGTCCCGCATGATGTCGAACGCGTACGGGTCCTCGAAGACGTCCTCGTCGAAGTTGGCGGAGCGGTAGAACATCACCACGCGCTGCCCCTTCTTGATGTCCACACCGCCGAGTTCGGTGTCCTCGAGGGCAGTGCGCTGGAACGACGTGACCGGGGTCGCCCACCTCACGATCTCGTCGGCGGTGGTGGCGGGACGTTCCCGCTTGAACAGCTCCCACTGATCGGGGAAGTCGGCGAAGGCCATCATTCCCTGCGTGATCGAGTTGCGGGTGGTCTCGTTGCCCGCCACCGCCAGCAGGATGACGAAGAACCCGAACTCGTCGTCGGACAGTTTGTGGCCGTCGACGTCGGCCTGCACGAGCTTGGTGACGAGGTCGTCACCCGGGTTGGCGGCGCGCTCGGCGGCCATCTGCATGCCATAGGTGATCAGCTCGATGGACGCGCCCATGGAGTCGTTCGTTGCGAACTCCGGGTCCATGTCGCCGACCATCTGGTTGGACCAGTGGAACAGCTTCTTGCGGTCCTCCTGCGGCACGCCCATGAGGCTGGCGATCGCCTGGAGCGGCAGTTCGCAGGACACCTGCTCCACGAAGTCGCCCGACCCCTCGGCGGCGGCGATCTTGACGATGCTGCGGGCGCGCTCCCTGAGGTCGTCCCGCAGCTTCTCCACGGCCCGCGGCGTAAAGGCCCGCGAGACGATCTTGCGCAGGTGAGTGTGGTGCGGCGCGTCCATGTTCAGCAGCACGAACTTGCCCGTTTCCAGCTGCGCCTGCACGGTGCCGTCCTTGTAGCGGGGCAGGGCAGTCTTCTCCAGGCTGGAGAAGACGTCGCTGCGCCGCGACACCTCCTTGACGTCCTTGTGCTTGGTCACCACCCAGAAACCGCCGTCGTCGAACCCGCCGACACCGTTGGGTTGCTCGTTCCACCAGATCGGCGCGACTCGACGCATCTCGGCGAGTTCGTCGACCGGCAACCGTTCCGCATAGATGTCAGGGTCGGTGAAGTCGAATCCGGCGGGAAGGTTGGGGGTGGGCATCAAGCACTCCTGACACGACGAGACGTAGTGACTAGTGGCATTGCTACACCACAGATCGCAGGTATCGCGGTGCCTTCGCGAAACTTGCAAGTGAAACGTGTTTCAGGGAAACGCCAGGCAGTGAGGGTTGCCTGCGGAGGTTCACGGTGTAACGATTTCAAGGCCATTCGGGAAGCACTAGTTAGCAACCACGGGTAACATCGGACACTGCCGTAACATCGAGAGGCCATCGTGATGGGCATACACGCAGGTAGCTTTCTGACCGCGGCCGCATACAGTGCGTCCGGTCTCATTCTCGCCGTCGGTCTTGCCGTGCCGGCGTCGGCGGACAACGCCGACTCGGTGGCACCCGTTCCGCCGCCGCCGGTTTCCGCCTCCGTGGTGTCAGCATTCGGCGATGCGCCGGTACCGGCGGCTACCAGCGCCAGACGCCCTACCGCCGGCGGCACCAGCGCCAGACGCCCTACCGCCGGCGGCACCAGCACCAGACGCCCTACCGCCCGCGGCACCAGCACCAGACGCCCTACCGCCGGCGGCACCACTGCCAGACGCCGCCCCGCCAGACGTCGCACCGCCGGATGGCGTGCCCCACCTCGCGAGCCCGGACGCGCTACCACCGGGGTCCACGATGGATCCGTCTGCGCAGGGCGCCGAAGGTCCCAACGTCAGCTACCTCAAAGACCTCTGGCACGCCGTGAAGAACAATGAGATCAGCGGCAAGGAAGCGCTGATCATGGGATTGGCGCAGCGGGGCATGAACACGCCGTACCCCCAACAGGCGCCGGGTCCGAACGTGCCGCTGACCCCCGCCGACCCTGCGGTGGCACCCGCGGCTGGGCCGCCAGCCCCCGAACTGCCGATACTGCCGCCGCCTCCGGCCGACCTGCCCCCTCCGGCGAGCTAGCGCAGCGCGCGACGAACTGATCTCGGGCTCGCTGCGCTCGCAGCGACCGCCACCTGTTCGACGCGGGCAGGCACGTGCTTGTGCCACGGCGTACCCGCGTACTCATCACGCCACTGCGACGAGGTGAGTTCGTTCGGCGCGACACCGGGCACCACGGAGCCTCCATCGCTCTCGACGTGGTCCACCCCGAACCCGTTGGGTAGGGCAAGGTGTCCGCGCTGCATCGCATCGCTGACCTCGACGGTGGCCTCGGCCGATCCCGAGGCCGTCGTGATGCGCACCCGATCGCCTCCGGCGACGCCCAGCATGGCGGCGTCTTCGACGCTGATGCGCAGTGCGCCGTCGGCGTCACGCTTGCGCCAGGACGGATCGCGCAGGATGTCGTTCGCCGTGAAGGCCCGTCGCTCGCCGGCCGAGAGCACCATGGGGAACTCCGCGCTGGTGAGATCGTGGATACCATCGACCAGCGCCGTTGTGCCCGCCAGCATTTCAGGCATCGCGAGTGCGATCTTCTTGTCGGGGTGGGTGATGAGTTCGACGTCGTCGCCGTACTCGTGCACCGTGAACGTCAGCCCCGACCGACTTGCCAGAATCGCGCCGAAGAGTGCGTTGCCGTCGGCATGGCCGGCCCGCCGAACCGCATCCGGGTAGGTCATCGCCGTCTTCTGCGCCAGCCCCCACAGCGCCGCCGCGCCGGCCAGGCCGTCGGGCAGCGTCGGTCCCAGCGTCTCGTAGAGCACGAACGGCAACACCCGGCCCAGTGCGGGATTCTCGCCGACCGCAGTGAGGAACGCCGAGGCGTAGGCGTCGAGCCCCTCGCGCGCCGCGTGCCGCAGGGGGCGCAGCTCATCGTCGCCGACGACGCCGAGTGAGCGCACCAGCCGCGCCCAGATCTCGGGTTCGGCCAACGTACCGGGCAGCGGCTCGAACAGGGGGTGACGCAGGTGAAAGGTGTTGTGCGGGAACTCTAGATTGAAGAACGTCGCTTCTGGCTTCTCGAACTGACTCGCAGCGGGTAGCACGTAGTCGGCGAGGCGGGCGGTCTCCGTCATCGCGACGTCGATGACGACTACCAGCTCCAGCGAGCGCAGCGCTTCGCGCACCCTGGCTGAGTCGGCGACCGAGTGCGCCGGGTTGCTGCTCTCGACGATCATCGCCCGGAATCGATCGGGATGGTCGGTCAGGATCTCGTCTGGCACGACGTTGCTCGGCACCAGCCCGGCGATGATGGGCGCCCCGGTGACCGGCGTGCGGCCGACACCGCCGGTGCCGAACAGCGGCGCGAATGACGAATGCAGATGTTGGGCACCACGTTTGGCGAAGTTTCCGGTAAGAATCCACAGCAGCTTGTTCAGATAGGAACACAGCGTGCTGTTCGGTGCCTGCTGGATGCCGAGGTCCTCGAACACCGAGACGCTGCCGGCCGCCGCGATCCGACGGGCGGCGGCGCGGATCAGCCCCTCGTCGACACCGCAGCGCCGCGCATAGTCGGCGATCGGCACTTCCCGCAACACCGCGCGGACGGCCTCCACTCCCGTGACGCGTTCGCCGAGAAAGGCTTCGTCGCAGAGGTCCTCCTGGACAAGCACGGCGGCCAGGGCAGCCAGGCACCAGGCGTCGGTACCGGGCCGGACGCGAAGGTGGAAGTCGGCGAGCTTGGCGGTGTCGGTGATGACGGGGTCGATGACGATCATCGAGCGGGCCGGATCCTTGGCGATCTCGTTGAGCACCACCCGCGCTCGCGGGAAGCTCTGCGACATCCACGGGTTCTTGCCGATGAACACGGAGACCTCGGCGTGCTCGAACTCACCACGGGTATGACCGCCGTACAGGTACTGGTCGACCCAGTTCTCACCGGTCTTCTCCTGCGCCAGGGCATTCGACCTGTATCGCGCGCCGATCGCCTTCAGGAAGGCTCCGCTGTAGGCGCCGCCGAGATGGTTGCCCTGACCACCGCCACCATAGTAGAAGATCTTGTCGCCGCCGTACTCGTCACGGATTCTGGCGAAGCCGGCGGCGATCTCGGAGATGGCGGTGTCCCAGTCGATCTCGTCGTAACCCCCGTCGGCGCGCCTGCGCAGCGGCGAGGTGAGTCGATTCCGGTCATTCTGGTAGTGGTCGAGTCGCAGTGCCTTGTTACAGGTGTAGCCCTGCGAAGCAGGATGGTCCTTGTCGCCACGAATCTTCGCCATCGAGCGGTCGTCGACCTGAACCACGATGCCGCAGTTGCATTCACACAGGATGCATGCCGTCGACTGCCAGTCACTCGTCATCTCGGATCTTCCCTTCGGCGGTTTCGACGGCCACGATCGCGCGCAGTTGTCGGTGGACGAGGTCCAGGGGCTTGATGTCGCGCGTGGTACGGGCCACCAGGATCGCCCCCTCGATCGAGGTGGTGGCCAACATCGCGAGTTCTTCGGCGCGATCGACCGTGACGCCGTCGCGGGTGAGACGTTCGGCGACGAGTTCGATCCAGCGGGTGAACGCCGCCGCCGCGCGGTCGACGACCGGTGGACTGTCTGCCTCCACGGCGACGGCGGCGACGGGGCAACCCGCCCGGTAGCCGGTCTCGAGCAGCGAGTTCCGGAACGCGTCCACGATCAGATCGACCGCGTCCAGACTCGTCGGCGCTGCGGCGATGTGACGTGCCATGTACTCCGCCGCGTAATCGACCGCTTCGCAGAGCAGTTGGGTTCGCCCGCCGGGGAAGTAGTGGTAGGCCGAACCCCTGGGAGCGCCGCTGTGCTCGAGAACGTCGGAGATCGCCGTGGAGTGCGCGCCCCGCTCGCGGATCAACAGCGCAGTGGAGACGACCATCCGGTCGCGCGGGCTGACCACGTCGAATCCCTTCGATGGGCGGCGATTATGTAGAGCATCATACATACCCCTTGTGTCTCGACTCGAGCGTGAACTCCCCGCGAAGTAACCCCTCAGCGGGCCGTTGGCCGACTCGCGGGCTTAGAGACGAAGAGACGAGTCGCCTCGTGGCCAGCGATTCTCGTCGCCTAGAGCGAACCGTCGGCGAGATCGAGTGCGGTTTGAAGTGCGCGCGCGAAGGGCGGACTCGTGTTCCTCTGATAGCTGTGAATCATGTTCTTGGCGCGTGTCTCGAGCCCGTCGCGGCGGGAGGCCCGTTCAAGGGAGACCAGGGTGCGTTCCAGAATCCAGTGGTTGTGACCGATCCGTGTGTAGTTGACGAGTGCACGCAGGGGACCGCTGGCCGGCTCACTGAGCAGCGGGTAAGCCGAGAAGAGTTCGCCGCCGGGGCGTAGGTCGCGGGCCCCGACTTCAGGCCTTCGGGTTTGCGCAAACCAACGATGGCCCGCCTCGTAATCGAACGGATGATCCTTGACCAACGCTCGGCAGAATGGACACGGACACTTCCACCGGTGAGTCTTCTCCCTGGCAAGTCGATGGGCGACCTTCCGCGTCCTGATCTTCAGCAACGCGGGTTTGTCGACGTAGAGCGTGCCCCCTTGAGTGGCGTCCTTGATGGGGCTGGTTGCGTCGAAACTCAGTTCATTCGTGTCTTGAGTCGCGAGCACGACTGGTGGAATCATCACGGGCGCACCGAGTCCGAGGAAATGAAAGCGTGTGGGCGCGGTGTCGCGGACCTCGCGGTACCCCGCCCAGAACCCGTGCGCCACGGCGATTGTTCGAATGTACCGGAATGGAAGGCGCGTTTCGAAGTCGATGCGTCGCCGACCGATGGTCATGTGGTCGGCGAAGTTCGCGTCTGCCATGTAGGCGCCGAAGCCCATCGAAACCGCTTCGATACCTACTTGCGCGAACTCCCTTCCCGCGTCGAAGGCGGTGTTGTACGAGACCGCCGAAGCTACCGGATAGTAGTTCTCTGCAAGTTGGGGATCTAGGTCCTTGAGAACCTTGGCAGCGCGTTTCGCCACGGCCGCGTTGAAGCGACGGTAATCGCTGCGTCTGCGGGAAGTGAATCTTGCTCGATGTTGAGGCTGAGCCACGCAGCCATGGTTAGGTCTTCGGCTCCGATGATCCGATCGGGGTTGAGCGGCCGTTGTGTAGCAAGGATCTGGTCGTCCGCCAATCCACGATTGATCGCTTCCAAGCGGACCTTGCGGTCGAGCACATCGAATCGGTTCACCAAATCGGCAGGCAGCTCGCCGCGACGACATGACCGACCAAGCCCACCCTCGAACGATCTGACCGCAGCCGAGAGTTCGCTCGCTTCTGCTGAGAACAATCCGCGGATCTTTCCTATCGAAGCAAAGTTCCCGTTGTCGGCAACCAACTCCCGGCGACTCGCCGACACCTCTCGAGCGAGCGTCTTCGTTGCCCCGTGGCGTTTTGCGGAGCGATCAGGAACGCCGAAGGCCGCAGCTGACCAGTGACCGAAGCGTGGTGAGTGTCCGGCGAAAGGTTGTGAACGAATGTCAGGAACGCCATGTGGTCGTCACTCTTGCCGAGGTCTCCATCGTGCGCTGACGGTGGCGACGATCGGACGGCGCCCTCAGCACGCTTGCAGGCTTCAACGGTTCACTCCGTCATTCTTCGGCAAGGTCGAAGATCAGGTTGCCATCCTCATCCTCGATGACGATGAAGTCCTCTTCGTCGAAGATGAGGATCTCCTCATCTCCATCGTCGAAGATGACGATCTCGTCGTCAGGATCGGGATCCTGAAAGGGGATGATGGGATCGCCATCGAATACTGAGGTCGCTGGCGGAAAGGGGTCATCCCCGTCTTCGTTCTTGTGCTCTTCGCGACACTTGTCGAGCGCATCGAAGGCTCCCTGCACCTCATCAGCCGCGGCGTTGCATCGGGAATCTCCATGACGTCCTTCAGGAGATCGGGTTGCACTTCGTCACCCCGAGTGCGGCGCCGATGACCAGTCCAGGAGGGGCTCCCCCCACTGGCGCGGCCGTACCCCCGACCACGACACCGATGATTGCCCCGGTCCACGCGGCCACCTGGTCCTCGACCAGGGTGCTCCAGTCCAGCGCCTCTGCACGGTCGGCCGCTTTCTCGAATGCGTTGACGGCATTGATGAAGTTGATCTCTTCGGCGAGACAGTCGTTGCCCGGCACGTCAACCTCCTCTCAGGAATGGGGTGAAGATCGGTTCGGCGGCTCCGTCAAGGCCGGGGACTCCAGGGCTAGTGCTCGTTCGATGTGGTCCCCATGACCAGAACATGTTTTGACTGTTCCTCCAGACCAGAAACCATGGAGACGAAAGTCGAAGGAACCTGATCCTCCAGTTGGACTCAGCGATCGCCGCAAGGCCCAGCGTGTCGACTTCGACCGCGGGCCTGCCCGAAGCAAGACACCGAACTGGCCCGTCGTCGGCCACTGGCTACCAAATAACAGCCGCCGGTGACCCCGAGATGACGCAGGTTCACGAACAACGCAACAATCTCGCCAGTGGCACCGCTGGAAGGGTCCTTGAGCGTTGCACGACTGATCAGCTTGCTGCCGCCGTCGATGCGTACCGTTTGCACGGATTGGACATATCCGCGAACCTCCACGAAACCCCCGTCTCCGACATCGGCCAACTGACCCAGGGAGGTATTCGTGCCATCGGGAAGGCCGCCTGATTCGAATGGTGTCTGCGCCGCAGAATCCAGCACTTCGTCTACGTCGTCATCTGTGCAATGGTCAACGAGACGATTGGCGATACGATGGGCGGCGGCATAGGACGCGATCAATTCGCGACCAAGAAGACCGGCTGCCGCCGCGGCCAAACCGACCTCTTCGCTCATTTCGCCCTTGCCCAAGAGGCGAAGAGCGTATCCGGCAAGGTACAGCGCGCCTTGCGTCTGCGCAAGGGCGGTGAGGTCGGTTTCTACCTGCTGGCGGAGAACTCCCGCCGCAGCCAAAGCAGAACCCCGCGAATTTGCTTCGTGCAGCGCCACCTGTTGCTCACGAAGGCGCTGTTGAATCACGGCGATACGCTCCTCGTGCTGGGCGAAGATCGATTCGTTGAAGAAGGGCGAGCCCTTCGTCAAAGGCGGAGTCACCCTGATCACCTGGGTGACATCCGCAAGCTGGCGGGACCACACCGAGCGCACCTTTCCCAGAGTTGCGACGTCTGCCACTAGGCGGCGAAGCGAATCGAAAGCTCTAAGGTCATAGTCTTCGAAGAAGCTGCCAACGGCGTTCGTTCCGTTCTCGACTACCGATCTAACTAGTTGTTCGAGGTTTGCCGGGAATTCCTCTGCCACGCCAGCGACCAGCGATACCGTGGCGGCCACCAGTTGGTCCGGGTCGTGCCCGGCAGGCAACGAGTCGACCACCGCTTGCAACGGCAAGGCGAGGCTCCGGACGCCGGATACGATCTCCGATTCGAGTTGAGCGTTCTCGTTCATCACGGTCAGCAATTCGTCGCTGCGATTCCGACACGCCGCGGCATGGGACCGCACCCGCGCCCAGTCGGAAGTGACCAGAGCCGCGTTCACGAGATCAACCCTGTCGAGTATCCCTCTGGAACGTTGGAGCAGACCGGGTAGCGCCGACGAGTATGACTCTCTAAGCGCATGAAGTCCGACGAGTTGGGCAATCATCTCGTCGTCCACTTCGGACCTCCGGGGACGTTTGGATCCTGACGCCATTATTGCGCCGTTGGCCTACTGATTTTTTCTTTTCCCAGAATTCAGCCGCGTGCTCCAATCGACTCTTCAATGGAGCGCGCATGCACCCCCGCCGATTGCGGACTCGACCGGTCCTTCGTCAGCGCCGTTCAGCATTGAGGAACGTTCAGCGCTCAAGGAAAACGTGAGCAGTTCTTCGGAGATCGGGCCTGCCACATGGAGGGAACTAGTCAGGACCTAGACGGACGCGGCCTCGTTCAACTCATTCAGTGTGGTGGTTGCCTCGAGGTACTCCTGCACCCACCGCTCGATGACGGCCGAGGTCTTCTCCACCTTCTCGAACTGGCCCACGACCTGGCCGACCGGGTTGAACGCGACGTCGACGGTCTCGTCGGGATACCTGCTGGTGGCGGCCACCGCCATGCCGGACACCATGTACTGCAGCGGCATGCCGAGCGGCTTCGGGTTGTCCGGGTTCTCCCACGCATCGGTCCAGTCGTTGCGGAGCATGCGGGCCGGCTTGCCGGTGAAGGAACGACTGCGCACGGTGTCGCGGCTACCCGCCTTGACGTAGGCGGCCTGCTGCACCGCAGTGTTCTCGGCCTCCTCGACCATCAGCCATTGCGACCCGGTCCACGCGCCCTGCGCGCCGAGAGCCAGTGCCGCGGCGATCTGCTGGCCGCTTCCGATGCCTCCGGCCGCCAGCACGGGGATGGGGGCGACCTCCTTGACCACCTGGGGCCACAGCACGATCGAGCCGACCTCGCCGGAGTGTCCGCCCGCCTCGCCACCCTGGGCGATGATGATGTCGACACCGGCGTTGGCATGCTTGCGGGCCTGGTAGGGCGAGCCGCACAGTGCCGCCACCGTGCGGCCCTCGGCGTGGATGTGGTCGATCATGTCGGCGGGCGGGGTGCCCAGCGCATTCGCGATGAGCGTCATCTTGGGGTGCTTCAAGGCGACCTCTACCTGCGGGGTGGCCGTCGCCTCGGTCCAGCCGAGCAGCTGGAAGGCATCGGCGCCGCTGCTCTCGGTGGGCACGCCGTGATCGGCCAGGATCTTGCGGGCGAAGTCGAGGTGCTCCTGGGGCACCATGTCCTGCAGCGTCTTGGTGAGTTCATCGGCCGAGAGGTTCGAGTCCATCCCCTCGTACTTGCTCGGGATGACGATGTCGACACCGTAGGTGTGGTCGCCGATGTGCTCGTCGATCCAGTTCAGTTCGACCTCGAGTTGCTCCGGGGTGAAGCCGACGGCGCCGAGCACGCCGAAACCGCCGGCCTTGCTGACCGCGACCACGACGTCGCGGCAGTGGGTGAACGCGAAGATCGGAAACTCGATGCCGAGTCGATCGCAGATTTGGGTATGCATGCCTGCTCCTTGGTCGGACGTCAGGGAGGTCGATGACGACGGGAATGAACTGGAACGTGTTCTAGTTTAGTACCCTGATCCCGGACTCCGGCAGGAACCCGGGCATCCCGCACCGCGAGGCGCTGCTCGACACCTGAAGAGAATGCGATTACCGTTTTTCGCGAATCGCGTTGACGTGCGCGATCGTGGCCCCGAAGGACCGCAGACCGTGACGCACTGGCTGGATCATTCACTCGTCCTCGCCTCGGACTACCGCATTCCGACCCCCGAGCGGGTGTGGCCGTTTCTCGAACGACGTCAGGACGCTCTCGCCGACCTTGGCGCCCACCACGTCCTGGTGTACACGTCGACCAACGAGCCGGAGCGCGTGCTGGTCATGATCGCCCTCCACACCGCCGAAACGGTGATCGATCTGCTGCGTTCGCGGGTGTTCTTCGATTGGTTCGACGCCGCCGGGGTCGACGACATCCCGGCGGTGTTCGCAGGCGAACTGATCGAGCGCCTGGACCTGGCCGAGGACGGCGAAACGTCCGCGCCCGAGGTCGTGGTGTCGGTGGTGACGCCCGTCGAGAACGTCACGGGTCTGATCACCCACCTGCGCGACACCGCTGTCCGCCTTCGCGCGGCCGGCATCCGCAGGATTCTGCTGTTCGCCGCGTTCGACGATCCGGGCGAGGTGATGATGCTGATCCACATCGACGACGAGCACCGTGCCAGGCACTGGCTGCGCGATTCCGGGCTGACCGCGGATTGGCTGGGCAATGCCGGGATCGGCGCCTACCCACCGGTCTTCATCGGGACGCTGCGCAGGGTCCTGCGGGTCGAGGGGACCGGCCGGGCGGGCGAGCACTGATGTACGTATGTCTCTGTGTCGGCGTGACCAGCCATACGGTGGTCGAAGCCGTGTCAGCCGGAGCCAGAACCTCCAAGCAGGTCGCCTCCGCGTGCGGGGCAGGCTCCGAGTGCGGTCGCTGCCGCCGTACCGTGCGGGCGATCATCGAGGCCCAAGCAGGCGCCTCAGCGGGAGCCTCGGCGCGCGGGTAGGGCCGGTGAGGACGAGCGTCGGCCAGCCATTCTTCTGCGCCTCGGCGGCCAATCCCGAGCGCGGGTTGACCGGCCGCGGGCATCCGACTCTGCGCATGAGCGCGATGTCCTCGTTGCCGTCGGCATAGAAGTAGCTGCGAGGCAGCACGACGTCGTTGGCGTCGCCGAACACGTGCACGGCGTCCGCCTTGCGCGAGCCCCAGACGATCGGCTTGACGATGCCGCCGGTGAGCAAGCCCTGATCGTCCACCTCGAAGTGATTGCAGATGACGTGGTCGATTCCCAGGTGTCGGGCAACCGGCTCCGCATGGATGGTGAGCGCCGACGAGCTGAGTGCCACCGTGTGGCCACGCGCCTGATGCGCCAGCACCACGTCGCGCATGGTGGCGAAGAGACGGGACTCGATGTGCCGTCGGAACAGCAACTCGCCGAGCTCGTCGAGTTCGGCCATGGACTCGCCGCGCAGGTAACCTCCCGCACGGACGATCAGCCGTTCGAACTCCATCCGACCGATGCGGTACCGCACCGATGCCTCGATCACCCCGAGTACCTCACCGATCCTGGCCTGACGCCGACGGATCCGGTGACCAGCGTGCGTAACGGCGGTGAATCCGGACACCAGCGTGCCGTCGAGGTCGAAGAACGCGCCGATCCGCGCGTCCGAGTCGCTTGCTGCGATCTCTGCGAGCTGCGCTTCCGGGGTCATGGCGGCTCCTGCGTGACGGGGCGTCGCTACGAGCGCCCACGGAGTCATTGGAGCACCATCTACGGACATGCGCCCCACCGGGACGGCCGATCAGCACGAAGTCGGCGCCATCGGCTAGGTTCGACCTCGACAGTTTCGTTCTTGCTGGGTTCAGCCTGGAGCCCCGCGAGTTCGAGAGTCGTGCCGTCGCGTCCAGCGATACGGTGAAGAGGGAAGTTGAGCCTTGGACGAACAACGGGAAGCAACGGCCGCCGCCGCGGCGGCCTCGTCGTCGGCATCGACGTGTGAGGTCAGCGAGCGGCAGGTCGGCGAGGTGGCCGTGGTGGCCCCCTCGGGGGTGGTCGACATGTTGACCGCGCCGCAGCTCGAAGCGGCTATCCGCACCGCGCTGGCCAGGAAGCCGGCCGGTCTCGTCGTGGACCTGACGGCGGTCGAGTTCCTGGCCTCGGCCGGAATGGGCGTCATCGTCGCGGCCCACGACGAGGTGGAAGTCGGCACGTCGCTGTGCATCGTGGCCGAGGGGCCCGCCACCAGTCGCCCGCTCAAGCTGGTCGGCGTTGCCGACATCGTCCCGCTGTACTCCACCCTCGATGAGGCGCTCGCGGCCCTCCGTTCATAGTCCGGGTAACGGACACGCTTGCCGAGCGTGGCGACAGGGTAGGCAATACCTGTCATGATCGATGTAATGCCCACCGCCGACATCGCGAACCCGGAGCGTTTCAAGCGCACCGGGGTCGCTGCCGATGCACCGACGGCCGCCACCGTCCGCGACCAGTTCGCCCAGTGGCTGCGCAAGTTCTTCACACTCGATCCCATCCGATCGAGCGACCTGGTCCTGGCGGTCAACGAGGCGCTGGCGAATTGCGCCGAATTCGCCTACTGCGACGCATCTGCCGCAGGCACGATGGACGTCGAGGCTCGCTACCTCGAAGCAGATTCGACCCTTGTCGTGTCCGTCTCCGACCGGGGTACCTGGCACGATCGCACACGACCGCGACCACGTACCCGCGGGCGTGGCATCCCACTGATGAAGGCGCTGTCGGACCGAACGTCGATCGACACGTCCGAGACCGGTACCCACGTCAGGCTGGAGTGGGAGGACGTGGAATCGGCCGCAGCGGCTCGCTGACTAGCGAGCCTCTGCCGAATAGACACCCTTGCCCGTGACGAGCGGCATGTCGAGCGTGGTTCGGATTCCCGGTTCCGCAGCCACCACGTCGGGGATGGCGTTGACGATGCGACCCGCCGCCGCCAGGATCGCGGCGTAGTTGTGGTCACCGTTGCGGCTCGTCGGGGATACGTCCATGACATAGGACGGCTCGCCGATGATCTCCACCCGGTATGAGCCACCCTCCTGCGCGGGCTGAGCCCAGTCGGGTCGCAGGTCGCCACGAAGTCGGGTGACGTGCTCGACCACGATCACCGGTTCACCGTTGACCAGTCCCTCGATCTGGAAGCGCAGGGCCGCGACCGTACCCTTCGCGATCCGGCCCACGGCGACGTCGAAGTCCTCGGGGGCAGGCTCCTGTTCGACCGAGTCGCGGATCTCGTCGACCTCGACACCGAGGCCCGCCGCGAGCTGACGGATGGCGGTACCCCATGCAACGCTCAGCACGCCGGGCTGAAAGAGGATCGGCAGATCACCGATCTGGTTGCCGAAACCCATCACGTCGAACATCACGGTCGCACCGTCGTAGGTGGCATAGTCCGCGATCTCCATCGTCCGGATCTGCGAAATGCTCTGGCAGGTTCCGGCGAGCGCGAACGGCAGGAGATCGGTGGCGAATCCCGGATCGACGCCGGTGACGAATACTGACGAATTACCCTGTTGGGCAGAGGTTTCGATGCGCTCGATGTACTTGTCCGGAATTACCTGCCACGGGTACTGCAGCACCCCCGGCGCCGAACCGACGACGTCGACACCCGCCTCCAGAAGGCGACGGATGTCGGCCATCGCCTCGGGAAGCCGTACGTCGCCCATGGCGCAGTAGACGACGCATTCGGGTTCGGCCGCGAGGATCGCGTCGAAGTCGTTCACCGCACTCACCCCGGTGACGACATCGAGGCCGGCCAGTTCACCCGCGTCCCTGCCGACCTTCGCCTCCGACGAAACCCACACCCCGGTCAGCTCGAACCGCCCATCGGTGACGAGTTGTCTCAGCGCAAGGCCGCCGCAGTTCCCGGTGCCCATGAGTGCGACGCGGATTGCCATGGTTCGTGTCTCCTCCCGACGGTTGCATCGCAGTATGCGTGGTTCGGCAGAGAATTGGAACAGGTTCTAGTTCCCTCGATCCGGTGAGGTAGCCTGACGCCCCATGGGACGGGTAGATGGAAAAGTCGTACTGATCAGCGGCGGTGCGCGAGGGATGGGTGCCGCGCACGCCCGGATGCTCGTGGCCGAGGGCGGCAAAGTGGTCATCGGCGACATCCTCGATGACGAGGGCGCCGCACTCGCCGACGAACTCGGCTCCGGGGCGGGGGAGCCGCGCGCTATGTGCACCTCGACGTCACCGATGCAGACCAGTGGGCGGCGGCGGTCGACGTCGCCGTCGACGCGTTCGGGCGCCTCACCGGTCTGGTCAACAACGCCGGAATCGTGGCGCTGGGCAAGATCGGAAAGTTCGACATGGCGAAGTGGCAGAAGGTCATCGACGTCAACCTGACCGGCACCTTCCTCGGCATGCAGGCCGTGGTCGAGCAGATGAAGTCCGCGGGTGGCGGCTCCATCATCAACGTGTCGTCGATCGAGGGGCTGCGCGGCGCACCGATGGTGCACCCGTACGTGGCGTCCAAGTGGGCGGTGCGCGGCCTGGCGAAGTCGGCCGCCCTTGAACTCGGTCCGCACAACATCCGGGTGAACTCGATCCACCCTGGCTTCATCCGGACGCCGATGACCAAGCACTTCCCCGACGACATGGTCACCGCGCCGTTGGGGCGTCCCGGCGAGTCGGACGAGGTCGCGACGTTCGTGGTGTTCCTGATGAGCGACGAGTCGTCGTTCGCCACCGGAAGCGAGTTCGTCATGGATGGCGGCTTGGTCAACGACGTCCCCCACAAGAACATCTTCTAGGCGCGCCTACCTGCACGCCCCGACCCGCGTGATCGCGTCGACCACCGCCCGTGGCGCGTCAAGTGCGACGAAGGTGCGCACATCCGGCACCTCGGTCAGGGTCGCACTGGGAAACAGCGCGGCGAGTCGACGCCCCAGCGCCGGCGTGAAGCAGCGGTCGGCCTGGCCCCACACCACGCTGACGGGCTTGCCGAAGTTGGGCAGGCGCGTCGCCACCTCGGTGAGATCCGTGGCGCGTACCCCACGCAACAGCGTCGCGAGGTTGGCCGCGATGCGGGCGTCCGAGATGCACGGCGCGATCCACGACCCGGTCAGTGCGTCGTTGCGTTCCAGCAGAAGGCCGTAACCCAGTGGCGACCGGCGCACTGCGGGGATGCGCATCAGGCCGGCGAGTGCCCTGATCGTTCGTGGACCCCGCATCGCGGCGAAGACGACGTCGAACGGAAACGGCGGGAACTTGTCGAAGGCGTCGCAGTTGGTCAGCACCAACCGGCCGACGCCGTCGGGGTGGGCGTCGATCAGCAATTGGCACACCCCACCACCGGTGTCGTTGCCGACGAGGGTGACGTCGCGAAG
The DNA here is from genome assembly GCA_963798245.1 of uncultured Actinomycetota bacterium. Taxonomy (GTDB): domain Bacteria; phylum Actinomycetota; class Actinomycetes; order Mycobacteriales; family Mycobacteriaceae; genus Mycobacterium. The sequence continues at coordinate 307,249 of CAWCSO010000012.1, read as the reverse complement.
GTCCAGTGCGGTGATCAGGTCGTGCACCAACTCGGCGACGGCGGCGGGAGTCCGGAGCGCCTCGTCGTCGACGGGTGTGGTGTGCGAACCCAACGGAAGGTCGGGCAGAACGCACCGGAACCCGTTTCGCGCCAACTCTTCTGCCACGCCGAGCCAGAGTCGGTGGTCGACCAGGATCCCGTGCACGAAGAGCACCGGCGGATGAGGGGAGTCGGCGGGACCCAACACGCGGTAGTGGATCGTCGCGTGCTCCAACGTGACCTCCGGCATGTCGGATACCCTTTCGTCAACTTACGAACACTCCGTATGAAAGTTACGTGCAGATTGTATGAAAGTCAACGCGGTATGAAGGTCGACCCTGTTCCGTCGGCTCCCGACGCGCCGGGGCGACGCCGGACCCAGGCGGAGCGCACCGCCGCCACCCGGGGGCGACTCCTCCAGGCGGGCCGCGGCCTGTTCGCGGCGAACGGCTACGCCACGGTGTCGACGCAGGCCATCGTCGATGCCGCGGGCGTCACACGTGGTGCGCTCTACCACCAGTTCGGGGACAAGGCGGGGTTGTTCGCCGAGGTGTACGAGGAGGTCGAACGCGACCTCGTCGTAGCCATCTCGGCCCGCATCCTGGACACCTCGCCCGCCGACCAACTCGATGCGATGCGCGTAGGCGCCCGACTGTTCCTCGAGGAGTGCTCGTCGCCGAACGTCCAGCGGATCGTGCTGATCGACGCCCCCTCGGTGCTCGGCTGGGAGCGGTGGCGCGAGGTCGGCGTGAAGTACGGACTCGGCGTGGTCGAGGCGATGCTGGCTCAGGCCATCGCCGACGGGGTGATACCCGACCAGCCGTTGCGACCGACCGCACACGTGCTACTCGGAGCGCTTGACGAGGCAGCGCTGTTCGTGTCCCGGGCTGATGACGCCGACGCGGCCCTGCAGCAGATGTACACGGTGTGTGACCGGCTGATCAGCGGGATCGCGGGCGGATGACGCACACGCCGGTCGACGGGCTTCTGGTGCCGAGTGTGGTCCTTCCGCGCCACGCGCCGTTCCAGTGTCGCCGTAGTGTCATGTCCCGTGAGTGCACGCGCAGGCATCGTCGTCACCGGAACCGAAGTGCTGACCGGCCGGGTCCAGGACCGCAACGGACCATGGGTCGCCGACCGGTTGCTCGAACTCGGCGTCGAATTGGCCCACATCACCATCTGCGGTGACCGTCCCGCAGACATCGAGGCCCAACTACGCTTTCTGGCGTCCGAGGGAGTCGATCTCATCGTCACCAGCGGTGGCCTCGGGCCGACCGCCGACGACATGACCGTTGCGACCGTAGCCCGGTTCTGCAACCGCGAACTGATCCTGGACCCCGACCTCGAGGCGCAGATCGCCGAGATCCTCAGGCGGTTGATGCGGCGTTACGAGGGTGTCGACTTCGAGTCCGTCATGGCGGCGAACCGCAAACAGGCGTTGGTCCCCGCGGGTGCCCAGATCCTCGATCCGGTGGGCACCGCACCGGGCGTCGTGGTGCCAGGGACGCCGACGGTCGTGGTGCTGCCCGGCCCGCCTCGTGAACTCCAACCGATGTGGTCGACGGCCGTCGCCACGGCGGCCGTGCAGGAGGCGATCGCCGGCCGCACCGTCTACCGGCAGGACACGATCAGGATGTTCGGCCTGCCTGAATCCGGTTTGGCCGAGACGCTGCGTGCGGGGGAGCAGGCGATCCCCGGCTTCGACCGGCTGGAGATCACCACCTGCCTTCGCCGCGGCGAGCTCGAGATCGTGACACGCTACGAGCCTGCCGCCGCCGACGTGTACGCACGGCTTGCGGGCCTACTGCAGGAGCGTCACGGACGCGAGATGTTCTCCACCGACGGAGCCCTGGTGGACGACCAGGTCGCGGCACTGCTGGCGGGCCGCACGATCGCCACCGCGGAATCATGCACCGCGGGAATGCTGGCGGCACGACTGACCGACCGGGCGGGTTCGTCGGACTACGTGGCGGGTGGCGTGGTGTCGTACTCGAACGCGGCGAAATCCGAACTGCTTGGCGTCGAGGCGGGCCTGATCCAGACCCACGGAGCGGTATCCGAACCAGTCGCCGAGGCGATGGCCGCCGGCGCCCTGTCCCGGTTCGGAGCCGACACAGCCGTTGCCATCACCGGCATCGCCGGACCGGGCGGGGGAACCGACGACAAGCCGGTCGGGACGGTCTGTTTCTGTGTTCGACTCGGCGGCGGTGTTCGACTCGGCGACGGCGCGACGGTGACGAGAACCCTGCTGCTACCCGGCAACCGTTCCGACATTCGCGAGCGCTCGACCACCGTGGCGATGCACCTGCTGCGCCGGGCACTGACCGACCCGAGCGCGTGACGGCGCGACCTCAGCGCTGCGTTCCGAGGTCGTCCCACAGTTCGATCAACGTGTCGAGGATCTCGTGGCCGCAACCAAGCCCACCGAGATGACTCTCGCCGGGAAGGGTGTACAGCTCGGCGTCGGGAAGCAGCGCCACGACGTGCTCGCCGTGCGCGTACGGAACGATGTGGTCCTTGTCGCCGTGCCACCATCGCACCGGCACCTTCACCTCGTCGAGTCGGAAGCCCCAGTCCTTGGCGAACACGGCCACGTCCGCGAACGGCGCCGCCAACTGCTTGCGGCTGCCGTTGAGCAGATCGTCGAGGAACATCGCACCAAACTCGGGCCGCATCAGCAGTCGTCGGTCACCCTCCGGGGACACCATGGCGTAGGCGCGTACCGCCAGCGGCGCGATGGGACGCAGCATCTGGATCAGACCGACGGCCGTGAGCCGCAGCGGTAGGCCGACGAACGGAAGCGCGGGCGCCATCTTGGAGCCGAACCCCATCAGCCCTCCGGCGATGCCCTCGGGTCCGACGGTCGGGGCGACTCCGCCCAGGACGCCCGCGGCAACCACCCGGTCGGGCATCGCCGCCGCGCAGGCCAACGTGTACGGGCCACCGCCCGAGAGGCCGATGACCGCGAATTGGTCGATCCCAAGAGTGTCGGCGATCTCACGGAGGTCATCGGCGAAGGCCAGCACGTTCGGATACTCGTGGGGTGTCGACGAGCCGATTCCCGGCCGGTCGATGCCGATCAACCGGATGCGCTTGCTCTCCGCGTAGAGCCGAGCCTCGATCGGAATCTGCCGACGCGCCCCCGGGGTGCCGTGCAGCCAGAACATGGCGCGACCCTGCGGATTGCCGAACTCGGCGAAACCGATCTGGCGGTCGTCCCCGACGGCGACGTTGCCTTCCAGCTTGGGGCGAGCAATTGTGACCATCGCAAAAGTGTCCCACGTCCGCACCGGCCGCCCGACCGGGTTCGCCCCTTCAGCTGGGCAAACCCGCCGCCAGGGTCAGCGCCCTCACCACCGAGGGCTTGCCCACGTCGGCCTCGTCGGGTCGGCGGTCACGCGAGGTGTTGCCGGCCAAGATCTCGAGATGGCTCGATCCGCTGATGAGGCCTGCGGCCTCGCTTCGCAACGCCATCGCCTCACCGCGCGAGCGAAGCGGCCGCAATTCGCCACGACGGTGAATTTGGATGCGGTTTCCTCGTCGGGTCGGACACCCGGGTGGCTCACGCTCACTTGCTGGCAAACCCGTCGGTCTTCGCTCGATCGACATATACTCGGGACGACCAATCCGCAGCTCGATGGCGTGAGTTGCATTCGCCGGTAGAACACGGGGTACAGACTCGCCGATGAGCCTTCATGGCGAAGAGAAGGCGGACTCCGAGCAACGGCTGCGCGAATACCTCAAGCGTGCCGTCAAGGACCTCCGCAAATCAAACCAACGCGTGGACGACCTGGAGCGCCAGGTTCGTGAGCCGGTTGCGGTGGTGGGTATGGGGTGTCGTTTTCCGGGTGGGGTGGATGGTCCGGGTGGGTTGTGGGATGTGGTGGTGTCGGGTCGGGATGTGATGTCGGGGTTTCCGGTTGATCGTGGGTGGGATGTTGGTGGGGTGTTTGATCCGGATCCGGGTCGGGTGGGGCGGTCGTATACGCGGGTGGGTGGGTTTGTGGCGGCGGCTGATTTTGATGCGGGTTTTTTTGGGATTTCGCCGCGGGAGGCGTTGGCGATGGATCCTCAGCAGCGGTTGTTGTTGGAGGTGGCGTGGGAGACGTTTGAGTCGGCTGGTGTTGATCCGTTGTCGTTGCGTGGCAGTGATGTTGGGGTTTTTGTTGGGTTGATGTCGTCGTTTTATGGTGTTGGTGGTGGGGCGGGGGTGGAGGGTTATTTGGCCACTGGGATGTCGGGCAGTGTGGCTTCGGGGCGGTTGGCGTATGTGTTTGGTTTGCAGGGTCCGGCGGTGACGGTGGATACGGCGTGTTCGTCGTCGTTGGTGGCGGTGCATCAGGCGTGTCAGGCGTTGCGGGGTGGTGATTGTTCGATGGCGTTGGTGGGTGGGGCCACGGTGATGGCGACGCCGGCGACGTTCGTGGAGTTTTCTCGGCAGCGGGGGTTGGCTCCTGATGGGCGGTGTAAGTCGTTTGCTGCTGCTGGTGATGGCACTGGGTTTTCCGAGGGTGCGGGGTTGGTGTTGTTGGAGCGGCTTTCGGATGCGCGTCGGCGTGGTCATCCGGTGTTGGCGGTGATTGCCGGTAGTGCGGTCAATCAGGATGGTGCCTCGAATGGGTTGACTGCGCCCAATGGTCCGTCGCAGGAGCGGGTGATTGGTCGTGCGTTGGCTGGTGCGGGGTTGGGGGCCGCTGATGTGGATGTGGTGGAGGCCCATGGCACTGGCACGGTGTTGGGGGATCCGATTGAGGCGCAGGCGGTGTTGGCTACTTATGGTCAGCATCGCGATGGGGTTGATCCGTTGTGGTTGGGTTCGGTGAAGTCGAATATGGGTCATACCCAGGCTGCTGCGGGGGTGGCGGGGTTGATCAAGATGGTGTTGGCGTTGGGCCATGAGGTGTTGCCGGCGACGTTGCATGTGGATGCGCCTAGCCCGCATGTGGATTGGTCGGCGGGGCGGGTGCGGTTGCTTACCGAGGCTCAGGCGTGGCCGCGGGGGCGGCGGCCGCGGCGGGCGGGGGTGTCGTCGTTCGGTATTTCGGGGACCAATGCGCATGTGATCGTCGAGGAGGCGCCCGCGGAGTCGGAGCCGGCCGGTGAGTCGGTGGCGGGCCGGCCGGCGGCACGGGTGTCGGGGGCGGTGCCGGTGGTGGTGTCGGCCAAGACCTCGACGGGGCTGGGTGTTCAGGCTCGGCGGTTGGCTGCTGGTGTGGGTGGGTTGGGTGATGGCGAGTTGGTCGATGTGGCGTATTCGGCGGCCACTGGCCGTGCGGCCTTCGAGTTTCGTGCCGCGGTGATCGCCGCTACTGGTGAGCAGTTGGTGGGTGGGTTGGCGGCGTTGGCTGCCGATGGTGCTCATCGCGGGGTGCTCATCGGGCGGGTGGTGGGGGGCAAGACGGCGTTCGTGTTTCCCGGGCAGGGCGCTCAGCGTGCCGGTATGGGTGCCCGGTTGTATGGGTGTTATCCGGTTTTCGCTGAGGCGATTGATGCGGTGTGTGCGCAGTTTGATCGGCATTTGGGTCGGTCGTTGAAGGAGTTGTTGTTCGCCGGGGAGGGTTCGGTGGAGGCGGGGTTGCTGGACCGGTCGGAGTTCACTCAGCCGGCGGTGTTCGCCGTGGAGGTGGGGCTGTATCGGTTGGTGCGGTCGTGGGGGATGGCGGCGGATTTCTTGATTGGTCATTCGCTGGGTGAGGTGGTCGCGGCGTATCTGGCCGAGGTGTTGTCGTTGGCTGATGCGTGCACGTTGGTGGCTGCGCGGGCGCGGTTGATGGGGGAGTTGCCTGCGGGGGGGTCGATGGTGGCGGTGGCGGCCGGTGAGGGTCCGGTGGTGGCGTCGTTGCAGGGGTTTGGGGGCCGGTTGTCGGTGGCAGCGCTCAACAGTCCGGTCTCGACGGTGGTCTCTGGCGATGAGGACGCCATGGCGGAGTGGGTGGGGTTGTGGGCGCCGCACGAGGTGACGCGCCTTGCGGTCAGTCATGCGTTTCATTCGGCTCGGATGGAGCCGATGTTGGAGCAGTTCGGTGCGGTGGTGGAGGGTTTGTCTTTCGGTCAGCCCCGGATTCCGGTGATCTGCGGCCGGACTGGTGAACCGGTGACGGCGACCGAATTTGGCTCTGCGCGGTATTGGTTGGCGCAGGTGCGTGAACCGGTGCGGTTCATCGACGGGGTGCGGTTCTTGCAGTCTGCGGGGGTCAAGAAGTATGTGGAGTTGGGACCGGCGGGGCCGTTGAGCCCGATGGTGAGTCAATGTCTGGGCCAGGAGGCGGCCGACGGGCAGGCGGTGTGTGTTTCGGCGCTGCGCGGCAAGGGTTCTGAGACCGAGGAGGTGTTGGAGTTCGCCGCGCGGGCTCATGTGGCGGGGGTGGGGGTGGATTGGTCGGCGGTGTTTGCGCCGTATCGTCCGCGGCGGGTGGGGTTGCCGACGTATGGGTTTGAGCGGCAGCGGTTTTGGTTGGACGGCCCGGCGGGGGGAGTCGGGGACTTGGCGTCGGTGGGGTTGTCGGGTGTGGATCATCCGATGTTGGGGGCGGGGGTCTGTTTGGGTGATGAGCGGGGCTGGGTGTTTAGCGGGCGGGTGTCGTTGGGGGCGTTTCCGTGGCTGGCTGATCACACCGTCGGTGGTGTGGTGGTGGTGCCGGGGGCTGCGGTGGTGGAGATGGTGTTGGCTGCCGGGGCATGCGCGGGGGCGGGGTGGTTGGAGGAGTTGGTGTTGCACGCGCCGATGCCCGTTCCCGAGGCGCAGGCGGTGGCGCTGCAGGTGCTGATCGGGGCGCCGGACCCCGAGGGCCGTTGCGAGGTGGGGGTGTTCGCCCGCGGCGGGGATGAGAGCCTGGGCGGCGGGTGGGTGCGTCATGCCAGCGCGGTGATGCGCGCGGCCCAGGATGCGCCGGCCGACGCGGAGGATTTGGCGGTGTGGCCGCCGCCGGGTGCGGTGGCGATGGGGGTGGAGTCGCTCTACGAGCGCCTCGCCGAGGCGGGTTTGGGGTATGGCCCGGCGTTTCAGGGGGTGCGGGCGTTGTGGCGGCGCGGCGAGGAGGTATTCGCCGAGGTGAGGTTGGAGCAGGGCCAACATGGGCACGGGTTCGGGGTGCATCCGGTGTTGCTGGATGCGGCGTTGCACGCCGCGGTCGAGCTGCCCGGCGGCCAGCGGTGGGGCCCTGCGCAGGTGGGGTTGCCGTTCGCATGGACTGCGGTGAGATGGGCCGGACCGGCGCCGGGCACGGTGTCGGCGGTACGGGTGAAGTTGGGGCGCACCGAGTCTGGGCTTCACCTAGCCGTCAGCGATGAGTCAGGGGCGGCGCTGCTGCAAGTGGGCGGGTTGGTGGTACGCCCGGTGGACATCGCTGCCCTGACCCGAGAGTCGGGCGCAACGGGACAGGGACTTTATGCCGTGTCCTGGACCGCGCTGGAGGTCCCTGCCCAACAACCCGCGCCGCCGCCGGCGGTGCTCGGTGAACTCGACGCACCGCGATGGGCCGAGGACGCGGTGCACTACCAGGATCTGACCGCGTTGAGCGAGGCGATCAGCGCGGGCGCCCCGGTACCGCCGATCGTCATGACCACCGCCCCGTTGAGCACCGAACCGCAGTGGCGTACGGCGGCCCGCGCCGGGCTCTACGCCACACTGGACTTGGTTCAGGACTGGCTGGGGCGCCCGGAACTGAACACCGCACGACTGGTGGTGCTCAGCCACGGCGTATTGGGCACCGACCCCGGCCACGACCCCGACGTGAGGGCCGCGCCGGCACTGGGACTGCTACGCAGCGCAGCCAACGAACATCCAGGCCGGTTGTGCTGGGTCGACGTCGACGAACACAGCACCGGGCAGGACGCCCCGGCAGCAGCACTAGCGTTGCCGACCGAACCCGTTCTAGCCCTACGCGGATCAAAGGCATTCGCCCCCAGACTGATCCGCGCACCCAACACACCAGACACACCGGATGCCCACCCAACGGTGTTCGACCCCGACGCCACCGTGTTGATCACCGGGGGCACCGGCGCATTGGGCATGACATTGGCACGACACCTGGCCAGCACTCACCGCTGCCGACACCTGCTGCTGGTCAGCCGCCGCGGCGCCCAAGCCCCCGGCGCCCACCAACTACGCACCGAACTCGCCGAACTGGGCTGCCAAGTAGAGTTCGCCGCCGCCGACGTCGCCGACGGCGACCAGCTCGCTACCGTACTGGCCACGATTCCCGCCTCCCATCCCCTCGGCGCAGTCATCCACGCCGCCGGCACGGTAGCCGACGCACTGATCCACGAACTCGACGAACAACGCACCGAAGCGGTACTGGCACCCAAACTCGACGCCGCAGTGCACCTGCACCGACTCACCCAACACCACGACCTCAGCGCCTTCATCATGTTCTCCTCAGCCGCAGGAGTATTGGGCAACCCCGGACAGGCCAACTACGCCGCAGCCAACACCTTCCTCGACGCACTCGCCGCCCACCGACACACCACCGGACTACCCGCAACCTCACTGGCCTGGGGACTATGGGAACAACCCAGCACCATGACCGCCGACCTGGCATCCAACGACCTGTCACGGCTCGCACGCATGGGCGTCACCGCAATGAACACCACCGCAGCACTAGCACTGTTCGACGCAGCCTGCACACACCCCGAACCACTACTGATACCCGCACAACTCAACCTCCCCGCACTACGCACCACCGCCCACACCGGCATGCTGCCCACAATGCTGAACACCCTGATCCCCACCCCAGCACGCACACCCCGATCAACCACCTGGACAACACGACTGACCCAACTCACCCCACAACAACAACACCCCTACCTCCTCGAAGAAGTACGCACCGCACTAGCCGCCATACTCAACCACCCCACCCCCCACAGCATCGGCCCCACCCAACCCTTCACCGACCTCGGACTGGACTCCCTCGCCGGCATCGAACTACGCAACCACCTCACCCACACCACCGGACTAACCCTGCCCGCCACCCTCGTCTTCGACCACCCCAACCCCACCGCCCTCACCACCTACCTCCTCACCCAACTCACCCCCACCACCGTGTCGGCCCCCGGGGATCCCGTCGACGACGACACCGAGGCGAACGAGCAGGCGCCTCCTGTCGCGAGCCCCCCGTCATCCCCGAGGCCAGAAGGCGCGCAGCGCGTCAAGGCGTTCGGGCGTCTGTCGAATTCGTTGGTGATGGCCAGTATGCGGCCACCACGTCGCCTTCGACTGGCGCGCCGCCGCACCCGCGATCCAGTCGACCTGCGCGACAAGCGAATTCTGATCACCGGTGCCTCCTCGGGCATCGGAGAGGCCGCTGCCGAACGGATCGCGGACCTGGGTGCCGTCGTGATTGGAGTCGCGCGTCGTCAACAGCTGCTCGACGACCTTGTCTCTCGGATCGGTGCGGCGGGCGGGCGGGCGCACGCGCTGGCATGCGACCTCTCGAACGTCGATGAGATCGGGCGACTGATCGATACCGTAAATCGAGAATTCGGCGGCGTCGACGTCCTGATCAACAACGCTGCCCTCTCCATCCGGCGCCCGTTACTCGAGTCGCTGGAGAGCTGGCACGACATCGACCGGACCATGCAACTGAATTACTATGCGCCGCTGCGCCTCATCCGCGCGTTCGCACCCGGGATGGTGGAGCGCCGCGACGGGCACGTCATCAATGTGTCGACGTGGGTCGTCTACAACGAAGCACTTCCCAAGTTCTCCGCATACAACGCATCCAAGGCTGCCCTGTCCGCCATCTGCCGGGTAATCGACACCGAGTGGAGTGGCAGTGGCGTGCATCAGACGACGCTGTACTACCCACTTGTCAACACGCCGATGATCAGTCCTACGAAGGCTTACGAAGGTGTCCCCGCGTTGACTGCGGGAGAGGCGGCGGACTGGATGGTGACCGCGGCAAGAGAGCGGCCGGGTCGGATCGCGCCGCGAATCGCGCTCGCAACGCAGGCCCTCGACACCGTCAGCCCGGCGCTGCTCAACTTCCTGATGAAGCGCTCGGACACGTGGCTGACGACTTCGACCGATGACGGGGAGGTCCCGGATCAGTGACCGCGTCTTCAATTCCAGGCCTGCTGGACGACCGTGTGGAGCAGCAGGCGGATGACATTGCGTATACGTTCGTCGACTACGAAGCCGATCCTGTCGGCCTCGCGAAAAGCCTTACCTGGGCGCAGGTCCAACACAGAGCGCGAGCGGTCGCGGACACGCTCTCGACATGTGGATCGGTCGGCGACCGCGTCGCGATAGTGGCGCCGCAGGGCCTCGACTACGTCGTCGGCTTCCTCGGGGCGATCCAAGCAGGTTTCATCGCCGTGCCACTCTCCGTGCCACAGTTCGGTGCGCACGACGAGCGGGTGTCTGGCGCCCTGCGTGATTGCGCCCCGTCTGCCGTCCTGACGACGTCGGACGTCGTGGAGGGCTTGATGTCCTATGCCAAGCCGGAGGCAGGACGCAGGGCACCGCGGGTGATCGAGGTGGACGCCCTGGATTTCGGCTCGTCGCCGACCGTCCGTCCGACTAGCGGACGAGCCGCGCCGAAAACCGCCTACCTGCAGTACACGTCGGGGTCAACCCGCCAGCCTAACGGCGTCGTGATCACCCACGCGAACGCACTGGCGAATGTCGACCAGATCATGTGCGACTTCTTCGAGGCCCCACTGGGCGTTCCACCGAACCTCACCATCGTGTCGTGGCTGCCCCTCTTCCACGATCTGGGGTTGATCGTCAACGTGATTCTGCCCATGGCGTCCGGGCGCCCGGCAGTATTGATGAGTCCGTCGTCGTTCCTGCAGAAGCCGGCCCGGTGGATACAACTAATGGCGACAAGTGGTGAAACACTTACGGCAGCACCTAATTTCGCATTCGACCTGGCGGCACGCCGCACGTCGGATGAGGACATGGCCGGGTTGGACCTTGGCGACGTAAAGGTCATGGTCAACTGCAGCGAACGAATTCACGCGTCCACATTGAGGCGCTTCACCGAGCGCTTCTCGCGCTTCAACCTCGCCTCCGAGGCCTTGCGGGCCTCGTACGGACTCGCCGAGGCAACTGTGTACGTAGTGGCCTCGTCGGCGGGTCGCCCTCCGGTGACACTGCGATTCGACTACGACAAGCTGGTCAGTGGCCGGGCCGAACGCGACGACAGCAAGAGCGGTGTCGAGGCCGTTGGCTGCGGCCCGCCCCGCTCCTGTGCTGTCCGAATCGTCGATTCCGAGACACGAGTGGAGAACCCAGCCGGCACGATCGGCGAGATTTGGCTGCAGGGCGACAACATTGCGAGCGCCTACTGGCGTAGCGCTGAACTTTCGGAGTACACATTCGACGCGGAGATCGTCAACCCGTCGCCGGGCACCGTCGAGGGACCATGGCTACGCACCGGCGATCTCGGGGTGATGGTCGATGGGGAACTCTTCATCATGGGTCGCATCAAGGACCTGGTGATCGTCAATGGACGCAATCACTATCCCGATGACATCGAGGCGACGATTCGTGAAATCACCGGCGGACGGGTGGCCGCGATATCGGTACCGGACGATAGCACCGAGCGGCTCGTGGCGATCGCCGAGCTGAAGCAGCCCACTTCGACAGGGAACGTGAAGCACCAGCTGAACGGTCTGAAAGGCGAAGTTACCGCGGCTATCTCGAGGTCGCACAATCTGCGGCTGGCTGATCTCGTCGTCGTCCCGCCGGGTTCGATCCCCATCACGACGAGCGGCAAGGTGCGCCGTGCCAGTTGTGTCGATCGCTACGCGCAGGACGAGTTCAGTCGATTGGATGGCGTGCCATGACGATGGATCCCGACGAGGCGGAAATTCGTCGCTGGTTGGTCGATTATCTGGTGACCACCCTGGGCTGCAGTCGGGACGAGGTTGGGTTCGACGTGACGATGCACCACCTCGGGGTGGCATCCGCCGACGCGGTGGTACTGGCAGGCGAGCTGTCCGAAGCCCTCGGTCGGGATGTGTCACCGGTGGAGTTCTGGGAGCACCCGACGATCAACGGGCTGGCCCGGCATCTCTCGGCGCCCCATTCCGACCGTCTCAGCGGGGCATCAGAAGGCGACGATCGGGTTTCGATGAACGAGCCGATCGCCGTGATCGGTGTTGGATGCCGCTTCCCCGGCGGAATCAGTGGGCCGGAATCGTTGTGGCAGTTCCTGTGTGAGGGCCGATCAGCGGTCACGCAAGTGCCCTCTGATCGGTGGGCGGCATTCGATGACGGCTCTCCGGAGGTGGCCGAGGCACTGTCGGGCACCACCCGCTGGGGGTCGTTCCTGTCCGACATCGATGCGTTCGACTCGGAGTACTTCGAGATCTCACCCAGGGAAGCCGCGGGGATGGACCCGCAACAGCGACTGCTGCTCGAAGTCGCTCACGAGGCGCTGGAACATGGCGGCATACCTACGGATTCGCTACAGCACACACCGACGGGGGTTTTCGTAGGGGCGTGTAACACTGAGTACGGATATCTTGGCATGACTGACCTGAGCCAGATCGATGCCTGGTTCGGTACCGGTGGTGCGCTGAGCATCATCGCCAACCGGGTGTCCTATTTCTTCGACCTCCGCGGACCGTCGATCACGGTCGACACGGCATGTTCGTCATCGCTGGTTGCGATTCATCTCGCGTGCCAAAGCCTACGAGCCGGTGATTCGAACCTCGCCCTCGCCGCCGGGGTGAACGTGCTGCTGACTCCGGCCGTCACCCGCAGCTTCGATCAAGCCTCCTTGATGTCGCCGACGGGCCGGTGTCAGTCCTTCGATGCTGGTGCGGACGGATTCGTCCGAGGTGAGGGTTGCGCAGTGGCAGTGCTCAAGCGTCTCCGCGACGCGGTGCGCGACGGGGACCGGGTCCTGGCAGTGGTGCGTGGCTCCGCAGTCAACCAGGACGGACGGTCCAACGGGCTGATGGCGCCCAACCCGGAAGCTCAAATGGCGGTGTTGCGAGCCGCCTATGCCAACGCCGGCGTGCCGCCCGCCGAGGTTGGCTACGTCGAAGCTCATGGCACCGGAACGCTGTTGGGCGATCCGATCGAAGCACGCGCGCTGGGCCGGGTCGTGGGCCGTGGGCATCCGGAAGCCTCACCGCTGTTGATCGGTTCGGTCAAGTCGAACCTTGGTCATCTGGAGGCAGCGGCCGGCATTGCGGGTTTCCTCAAGACCGTGCTGGCGGTGCAGCACGGCCGTGTTCCCGGCACCGTGGGCTTCCAGACGCCCAATCCGCATATCCCCTTCGAGGAGTTGCGCCTCAAGGTCGATGCATCCGCGAACGATTGGCCGGTCACATCGCAGCCCAGGCGTGCCGGGGTGTCGTCATTCGGGTTCGGCGGCACCAATGCACACGTGGTACTCGAGCAGGCGCCACCGGCCGAACCCGTCGCCACTGCGCCGCAGCCCACGGTGAGCACGTTGGTGGTCTCCGGTAGGAGCCCGGAGCGCATTGCCTCGATCGCCGAGATGCTCGCCGACTGGATGAACGGCGCCGGAGCCGAAGTGGCGCTCGAGGAGGTCGCTCACACCCTGAACTATCACCGCAGTCAGCACCCCGGTTTCGCAACGGTGTGTGCGCGTGACCGGGCGCAGGCCTTGACTGCCCTGCGAGCGCTCGCCGGCGGACAGCCGGCACCGGGACTCGCCGGCCCGCATGACGGACCCTGCGGACCTGGAACGGTTTTCGTGTATTCGGGGCAGGACGACGGATGGCCAGGAATGGGTCGACAGCTGTTGACCGACGAACCGGCGTTCGCCGCCGCCGTGGCCGAACTGGAGCCGACGTTCTTCGACGAGAACGGGTTCTCGCTACAGTACGTACTTGCCGCCGGAGAGCCGTTGCACGGGGATGCCCGGGCGCAGCCGGTACTGCTGGCATTACAGCTGGCTCTCACAAAGCTGTGGCGGAGCTACGGAGTGGAACCGGATGCCGTGATCGGACACGAGACCGGTGAGGTTACCGCCGCGGTCGTGGCCGGCGCACTGACGGCCGGCGAGGGCATGCGCGTGCTTGCCACTCGGGCACGGCTGGCCGAGCAGGACGCCGACCCCGATCGCATGCTCGCCGAATTCGCCTCAGATATCTCCGATTTGACGCCAAAGAGGCCGAGAGTTCCGATCATCTCGGCATCTTCCCACGGCAGACGGTCCACACCGTCGTTCGACTTGACGGACTGGGCGGCGAACATGTCTGCGCCGACGCGCTTCGGCCGGGCCGTCACCGCGGCGGCCATCGACCACACCACCTTCGTTGAAGTGGGCCCCAACCCGGTGTTGGCCCAAGCCATCACCGAAAACTTCGAGCCCGGCACTCATCACCACGTCATCGGAACCCTCGAACGCGATGGCGATGACACCGTCAGTTTCCATACCAACGTCAACCGCACCCACACCGCCCAACCGCCGCCGACCCCGCACCCACCGGAACCGCATGTGGCCCTGCCAGCCTCGCCGTGGCACCACACCCGGCACTGGCTGCCTGTGCGTGGGGTGGTGCGGGGTGGTGGTGCTGTGGTGTTGGTGTTTCCGGGGCAGGGTTCGCAGTGGGTGGGTATGGGGGCGCGGTTGTGTGGGGAGTCTGCGGTTTTTGCTGAGCAGATGCGGTTGTGTGGTGAGGCGTTGGGGGGGTGGGTGGATTGGTCGTTGATGGATGTGGTGCGGGGGGTGGCTGGGGCGCCGGGGTTGGATCGGGTGGATGTGGTGCAGCCGTTGTTGTGGGCGGTGATGGTGTCGTTGGCGCGGTTGTGGCAGTCGGTGGGGGTGGTTGTTGGTGGGGTGATTGGGCATTCGCAGGGTGAGATTGCTGCTGCGTGTGTGGGTGGGGGGTTGTCGTTGGAGGATGCCGCGCGGGTGGTGGCGTTGCGGAGTCGGTTGTTGGTGTCGTTGTCGGGTGCCGGGGCGATGGTGTCGGTGGGTGCTGGGGTTGAGCGGGTTGAGCGGTGGTTGGGTCGGTGGGGGGGTCGGCTTGAGGTTGCGGCGGTCAATGGTGCTGCGGCGGTGGTGGTTTCTGGTGAGGTGTCTGCTGCGGAGGAGTTGATCGCCCAGTGTGAGGGTGAGGGGGTGTGGGCTCGGCGTATTGATGTGGATTTCGCGTCGCATTCGGTGCAGGTGGAGGCGATTGAGTCGGCGTTGGTGGAGGCCCTTGCTGGTATTGCGCCGCGGTCGTCGTCGGTGGAGTTCTTTTCCACGGTTACCGGTGATGTGATGGATACCGCTGGTGTGGATGGCCGGTATTGGTATCGGGGTGTTCGTTCCCCGGTGCGGTTTGATCGGGCGGTGCGTGCGGCGTGGGAGCGCGGTCATCGGGTGTTCGTGGAGTGCAGTCCGCATCCGGTGTTGGTGGCTGCGGTGGAGGATGTGGTTTCACGGTGTGCGGGGGGTTCGGCGGGGGTGGTGGTGCCCACGTTGGGGCGTGACAACGGTGGGCTGGACCGGTTTTGGCGTTCGGCGGGTCAGGTGTTCACGGCGGGGGCCGGGGTCGACTGGTCCACGGCATCGGCCGTGTTGGGGGTGGGTCGGGCTGAGCATGGGTTGTTGGGGGCGGTGGTGGATCGGCCTGATTCTGGTGGGGTGGTGTTGACGGGTCGGTTGTCGTTGCAGACTCATCGGTGGTTGGCCGATCACGCGGTGTGCGGGGTGGTGGTGTTGCCGGGGGCGGGGTTCGTGGAGTTGGTGTTGCGTGCCGCCGAACAGGTGGGGGCCACGGTGGTGGCGGAGTTGACGTTGCAGGCGCCGTTGGTGTTACCGGCCCAGGGTGCGGTGGCCGTGCAGGTGGTGGTTGGCGGGGTTCAGGCCTCTGGGCAGTGGCCGGTGTCGGTGTATGGGCGGGTGGAGCACGGCGACACCGGTTTGGCTGGTGGGTGGGTGCTGCACGCTCAGGGCTGGTTGGCGGTGGCGGCGGCAGGTGCTGTGCAGCCGGTGTCGCAGTGGCCGCCGCCCGGGGCGGTCGGGGTGGATCTTTCTGGGGCCTATGAGCGGTTGGCTGCCCGTGGCTACGATTACGGCCCGGCTTTTCGGGGGTTGCAGGCCCTGTGGCGGCGGGGGGCGGAGGTCTTCGCCGAGGTCGCCGTGGATTCCGATGGCGTTGGGGCCGCGGCGATGGGTGTTCATCCGGTGCTGCTCGATGCTGCGTTGCACGCGGCGATGGTCGCCCTCACCGCCGACGACGACGGTGACGGGGGTGTGGTGCTGCCGTTTGGTTGGCAGCAGGTGTCGTTGCACGCCGCGGGGGTCAGCCGCGCCCGGGTGTCCATCACCGTGACCGGTCAGGATGAGTTGTCGCTGGAGTTGACCGATGAGTTCGGCCAGCCGGTGTTGTCGGTGGGATCGTTGTCGACCCGCCCGGTCAGCAGTGCGCAGTTGGATGCCGCGCTCAGCGCTGCCACCGGGTTGGGGCGCGGACTACTGGAGGTGATGTGGTCCCCGGTCACGTTGCCCGACAATACCGTTGGCCCATCGACTGACCCGCAGGTGCTGTATTGGCCGATCGGTTCCCCCGAAGCTGCCACCCGGGCCCCTGACACCGATTCCCTGACCGAGGGTGACGTGGTGGTGTGGGAATGGCGCGGCGATGAGACCACCGAGGCCGGGGTGATCGACGCGGTGCATGCCGGCACCCATCAGGTGTTGGCGGTGCTGCAGTCGTGGCTGGCCACCGACCGCGCCGCACGGCTGGTGGTGCTGACTCGTGGTGCGGTCGGGCTGGCCGGTGCAGACATCACCGATCTGGCCGGGGCGGCGATCTGGGGGCTGGTGCGGTCAGCGCAAAGTGAGAACCCCGGCCAGATCGTGCTCGTCGATACCGACGCCCCGGTGGACGCGGCGCGGCTGGCCGCCTGCGGCGAACCACAATTGCTGGTGCGCGGCACCGCAGTACATGCCGCTCGACTGACCCCTGCCCACACCGACACCCCCACCCAGCCAACCCTCACCGATCCCGACGGCGCGGTATTGATCACCGGCGGCACCGGAATGGCCGGTGCGGTACTGGCCCGCCACCTCGTCGACCACCACCAGGTAACCCAACTCGTCTTGGTCAGCCGCAACGGCATGGCCAGCACAGGTGCAGCCGAACTGGTCACCGATCTGACCCACGCCGGCGCCCAGGTCGAGGTCATCGCCTGCGACGTCGCCGACCCCGAACAGGCCGCAACGCTGATCACCGACATCACCGGCCGCCATCGACTCCAGGCAGTGGTACACGCCGCCGGCGTCCTCGACGACGCCGTCATCGGCTCACTGACCCCCCACCGCATCGACACCGTGATGCGAGCCAAGGTCGACGCCGCATGGCACCTACACCAACTGACCCGCGACCTCCCACTGAACGCATTCGTGGTGTTCTCCTCACTGGCCGGCATCATCGGAGCCCCCGGACAAGCCAACTACGCCGCAGCCAACACCTTCCTCGACGCACTGGCCACCCACCGCCAAGCAACCGGACTACCGGCACAGTCACTGGCATGGGGACTATGGGAAACACCGAGCACCATGACCGCCGGACTACAACCAGCCGACCAAGCCCGCCTCCACAACCGCGGCCTGACCGCCATGACCCCCCAGACCGCCATGGAACTCTTCGACACCGCCCTCACCACCGAAGACCCAGTCCTCATCGCCACCCGCCTAGACCTGAGCACCCTCACCGACCCCGCCCACACCCCAACGCTGCCACCACTTTTCCACCAACTCATCCCACACCAAACCCGCCGCACCCAACACACCACCACCCCCATCGCACACCTCAAAGAACTCACCCCCACCGCCGCACACAACCTACTCACCGAACTGGTCACCGAACACCTCACCGCCGTACTCGGCCACCCCGACCCCACCACCATCAACCCCAACGACAACTTCGCCGACCTCGGATTCGACTCCCTGACCGCCATCGAACTACGCAACCGACTCACCACCGCCACCGCCCTCACCCTCAGCCCCACCATCATCTTCGACCACCCCACCCCCACCACACTCGCCCAACACCTTGCACAGCGGCTCCTCGGCAAGCCGTCCAAGAAGTCCGCTCCGGTACGTGGACCGGCACGCCTCGACGAACCGGTAGCGATCGTCGGGATGGGCTGCCGCTACCCGGGTGACGTGAATTCCCCCCAGGAGTTGTGGGAGATGGTGGCCACCGGTCGCGATGTGATCTCGGAGTTTCCCGACGATCGGGGATGGAACGTTCAGAAGTTGTTCGATCCCGATCCCGATGCCGTGGGCAAGTCCTACACCCGTTGCGGCGGGTTCTTGTCTGGCGTAGGCGATTTCGATGCAGGCTTCTTTGGGATGTCGCCGAGGGAGGCCCTCGCGACCGACCCTCAACAGCGGTTGATGTTGGAGTGCTCCCAGGAAGCGTTCGAATCGGCGGGCATCGATCCACAAGCGCTGCGGGGCAGCCAAACCGGCGTATTCGTCGGGATGATGGCGTCGCACTACGCCAACCACGCCCCAGCTGAGGCGGAGGGCTACCTGGCAACGGGCGTAGCCGGCAGCGTGGCATCAGGTCGCATCGCCTATGCGTTCGGATTGCAGGGGCCGGCCGTTTCCGTGGATACGGCATGTTCCTCGTCGCTGGTGGCGATGCATCTGGCCGTTCAGTCGCTGCGTTCGGGGGAGTGTGACCTGGCGCTGGCCGGCGGCGTCACCGTGATGGGCCTGCCGCACATCTACGTGGAGTTCTCCCGGCAGCGCGGGCTGGCCGCAGACGGGCGCTGTAAGTCGTTCGCCGCGGCTGCCGATGGAACCGGATTCTCCGAGGGCGCCGGCATGCTGGTGATCGAGCGGCTGTCTGATGCGCGCCGCCATGGCCATCCGGTGTTGGGGCTGATCCGAGGTAGCGCAGTCAATCAGGACGGCGCGTCCAACGGGCTGACCGCTCCAAATCGGGCAGCGCAGGAGCGGGTGATCGGGGCGGCATTGACGAGCGCCGGGCTGACGGGCGCCGACGTGGACGTGGTCGAGGCTCATGGCACCGGCACCGTGTTGGGTGATCCGATCGAGGCGGAAGCCCTCTTGGCCACCTACGGGAGCCACCGGGATGAGGATCGACCGCTATGGCTGGGTTCCATCAAGTCCAATATGGGACACACCCAAGCCGCCGCCGGGGTGGCCGGGGTGATCAAGCTGCTCAAGGCCATGGCCCACGGTGTGCTTCCCAAGACTCTGCATGTCGACGCCCCCAGCCCGAACGTGGATTGGTCGACCGGTGCGGTGTCGTTGCTGACCGAGAGCCGGCCTTGGGCAGCGGGAGAGCACGTGCGACGAGCCGCGGTCTCGGCGTTCGCCCTCTCGGGCACCAACGCCCATGTGGTGCTGGAGGAAGCCCCGGCCGACCCGGGCAATGCCGTCCCGGCCCCCGCCCCAGCCGCCGATCAGCCGACGGTGGCGTGGGTGATCTCGGCGAAGTCCAGGGAAGCGTTGACGGCCCAGGCTGGCCGGCTGTCGGCTCACCTACGTGCTGAAAAGGACGTCACGGCAGCCGATGTGGCCGTGTCGTTGGCGCAGCGATCGGTGTACGCCCACCGCGCCGTCCTCGTCGGTAGCGACCGGGATGAGTTGACAGACGAGTTGACTGCCCTGGCAACCGGTACGCCGGGGCCTGTGCGTGGGGTGGTGCGGGGTGGTGGTGCTGTGGTGTTGGTGTTTCCGGGGCAGGGTTCGCAGTGGGTGGGTATGGGGGCGCGGTTGTGTGGGGAGTCTGCGGTTTTTGCTGAGCAGATGCGGTTGTGTGGTGAGGCGTTGGGGGGGTGGGTGGATTGGTCGTTGATGGATGTGGTGCGGGGGGTGGCTGGGGCGCCGGGGTTGGATCGGGTGGATGTGGTGCAGCCGTTGTTGTGGGCGGTGATGGTGTCGTTGGCGCGGTTGTGGCAGTCGGTGGGGGTGGTTGTTGGTGGGGTGATTGGGCATTCGCAGGGTGAGATTGCTGCTGCGTGTGTGGGTGGGGGGTTGTCGTTGGAGGATGCCGCGCGGGTGGTGGCGTTGCGGAGTCGGTTGTTGGTGTCGTTGTCGGGTGCCGGGGCGATGGTGTCGGTGGGTGCTGGGGTTGAGCGGGTTGAGCGGTGGTTGGGTCGGTGGGGGGGTCGGCTTGAGGTTGCGGCGGTCAATGGTGCTGCGGCGGTGGTGGTTTCTGGTGAGGTGTCTGCTGCGGAGGAGTTGATCGCCCAGTGTGAGGGTGAGGGGGTGTGGGCTCGGCGTATTGATGTGGATTTCGCGTCGCATTCGGTGCAGGTGGAGGCGATTGAGTCGGCGTTGGTGGAGGCCCTTGCTGGTATTGCGCCGCGGTCGTCGTCGGTGGAGTTCTTTTCCACGGTTACCGGTGATGTGATGGATACCGCTGGTGTGGATGGCCGGTATTGGTATCGGGGTGTTCGTTCCCCGGTGCGGTTTGATCGGGCGGTGCGTGCGGCGTGGGAGCGCGGTCATCGGGTGTTCGTGGAGTGCAGTCCGCATCCGGTGTTGGTGGCTGCGGTGGAGGATGTGGTTTCACGGTGTGCGGGGGGTTCGGCGGGGGTGGTGGTGCCCACGTTGGGGCGTGACAACGGTGGGCTGGACCGGTTTTGGCGTTCGGCGGGTCAGGTGTTCACGGCGGGGGCCGGGGTCGACTGGTCGACCGTATCGACCGGTTGGGGGGGGCGGCGGGTGCCGCTGCCGACATATGCCTTTCAGCGGCAGCGGTTTTGGCTGCCGGCCGTGTTGGGGGCTGGCGATGATGGGTTGTTGGGGGTGGGTCGGGCTGAGCATGGGTTGTTGGGGGCGGTGGTGGATCGGCCTGATTCTGGTGGGGTGGTGTTGACGGGTCGGTTGTCGTTGCAGACTCATCGGTGGTTGGCCGATCACGCGGTGTGCGGGGTGGTGGTGTTGCCGGGGGCGGGGTTCGTGGAGTTGGTGTTGCGTGCCGCCGAACAGGTGGGGGCCACGGTGGTGGCGGAGTTGACGTTGCAGGCGCCGTTGGTGTTACCGGCCCAGGGTGCGGTGGCCGTGCAGGTGGTGGTTGGCGGGGTTCAGGCCTCTGGGCAGTGGCCGGTGTCGGTGTATGGGCGGGTGGAGCACGGCGACACCGGTTTGGCTGGTGGGTGGGTGCTGCACGCTCAGGGCTGGTTGGCGGTGGCGGCGGCAGGTGCTGTGCAGCCGGTGTCGCAGTGGCCGCCGCCCGGGGCGGTCGGGGTGGATCTTTCTGGGGCCTATGAGCGGTTGGCTGCCCGTGGCTATGATTACGGCCCGGCTTTTCGGGGGTTGCAGGCCCTGTGGCGGCGGGGGGCGGAGGTCTTCGCCGAGGTCGCCGTGGATTCCGATGGCGTTGGGGCCGCGGCGATGGGTGTTCATCCGGTGCTGCTCGATGCTGCGTTGCACGCGGCGATGGTCGCCCTCACCGCCGACGACGACGGTGACGGGGGTGTGGTGCTGCCGTTTGGTTGGCAGCAGGTGTCGTTGCACGCCGCGGGGGTCAGCCGCGCCCGGGTGTCCATCACCGTGACCGGTCAGGATGAGTTGTCGCTGGAGTTGACCGATGAGTTCGGCCAGCCGGTGTTGTCGGTGGGATCGTTGTCGACCCGCCCGGTCAGCAGTGCGCAGTTGGATGCCGCGCTCAGCGCTGCCACCGGGTTGGGGCGCGGACTACTGGAGGTGATGTGGTCCCCGGTCACGTTGCCCGACAATACCGTTGGCCCATCGACTGACCCGCAGGTGCTGTATTGGCCGATCGGTTCCCCCGAAGCTGCCACCCGGGCCCCTGACACCGATTCCCTGACCGAGGGTGACGTGGTGGTGTGGGAATGGCGCGGCGATGAGACCACCGAGGCCGGGGTGATCGACGCGGTGCATGCCGGCACCCATCAGGTGTTGGCGGTGCTGCAGTCGTGGCTGGCCACCGACCGCGCCGCACGGCTGGTGGTGCTGACTCGTGGTGCGGTCGGGCTGGCCGGTGCAGACATCACCGATCTGGCCGGGGCGGCGATCTGGGGGCTGGTGCGGTCAGCGCAAAGTGAGAACCCCGGCCAGATCGTGCTCGTCGATACCGACGCCCCGGTGGACGCGGCGCGGCTGGCCGCCTGCGGCGAACCACAATTGCTGGTGCGCGGCACCGCAGTACATGCCGCTCGACTGACCCCTGCCCACACCGACACCCCCACCCAGCCAACCCTCACCGATCCCGACGGCGCGGTATTGATCACCGGCGGCACCGGAATGGCCGGTGCGGTACTGGCCCGCCACCTCGTCGACCACCACCAGGTAACCCAACTCGTCTTGGTCAGCCGCAACGGCATGGCCAGCACAGGTGCAGCCGAACTGGTCACCGATCTGACCCACGCCGGCGCCCAGGTCGAGGTCATCGCCTGCGACGTCGCCGACCCCGAACAGGCCGCAACGCTGATCACCGACATCACCGGCCGCCATCGACTCCAGGCAGTGGTACACGCCGCCGGCGTCCTCGACGACGCCGTCATCGGCTCACTGACCCCCCACCGCATCGACACCGTGATGCGAGCCAAGGTCGACGCCGCATGGCACCTACACCAACTGACCCGCGACCTCCCACTGAACGCATTCGTGGTGTTCTCCTCACTGGCCGGCATCATCGGAGCCCCCGGACAAGCCAACTACGCCGCAGCCAACACCTTCCTCGACGCACTGGCCACCCACCGCCAAGCAACCGGACTACCGGCACAGTCACTGGCATGGGGACTATGGGAAACACCGAGCACCATGACCGCCGGACTACAACCAGCCGACCAAGCCCGCCTCCACAACCGCGGCCTGACCGCCATGACCCCCCAGACCGCCATGGAACTCTTCGACACCGCCCTCACCACCGAAGACCCAGTCCTCATCGCCACCCGCCTAGACCTGAGCACCCTCACCGACCCCGCCCACACCCCAACGCTGCCACCACTTTTCCACCAACTCATCCCACACCAAACCCGCCGCACCCAACACACCACCACCCCCATCGCACACCTCAAAGAACTCACCCCCACCGCCGCACACAACCTACTCACCGAACTGGTCACCGAACACCTCACCGCCGTACTCGGCCACCCCGACCCCACCACCATCAACCCCAACGACAACTTCGCCGACCTCGGATTCGACTCCCTGACCGCCATCGAACTACGCAACCGACTCACCACCGCCACCGCCCTCACCCTCAGCCCCACCATCATCTTCGACCACCCCACCCCCACCACACTCGCCCAACACCTCTACCGGGAAATGACGAAGGACACCGAAAGCACCGGGACTGGCGTTGAGCGATTCGACGCAATGATCGGCGCGCTTGAGGACGTGGTCGCGAACTCACGATGGGACGTCACACAGAAGGCGCGAGTGGCCGCAAGGATCGAGGCGGTACTGGCATCCGTGCAGACCGAGAGCGAGCGAGAATCCGACGACACTGATATCGAATCGGCAAGCGACAGTGAACTGTTCAGAATGATTGACAACGAATTGGACTAGCCGCAGCGTCCGCTCGTCCGACCCGCAGACTGCCTGACAGTGATTGCTCGACGGTGACAGCGACAACAGCGACAACAGCGAGGAAGGATCCGTCGTGGCCGAGTTCAAGGTCGGTGTGGTGGAGCAACTCATCAATGTGCCCCATGCCCCTACCGCGTTCGTGAATTCCAGCTATCTCACCGCGGCGGCATGCGGGGCAGATTCGTTCTGGGTGACCGATCACCTCAACGCGCTCAACCCCCGTTCGATCACCACGCCCGAAAACCTCTGGACGGCCAGGTTTGCGCCCAAGGTCGACGCCTACCTGGAGCCATGGACGGTGTTGGGCAGCATGGCTGCACGGCACAGGCTGCGCAGACTGAGACTTGGAATCGGTGTGACCGACGCCGGGCGACGAAACCCAGCTGTCACCGCGCAGGCGGCCGCTACCTTGCACTTGCTCACCCGCGGTCGGGCGATCCTCGGTATCGGCACCGGGGAGCGGGAAGGCAATGAGCCCTACGGGGTCGACTGGTCCCAACCGGTGGCTCGTTTCGAAGCCGCCGTCGCAACCATTCGTGCGCTGTGGAACTCCGGGGGACAGCTGGTCAACCGAGACTGTGAGTTCTTCCCGCTGCGCAATGCGCTGTTCGACCTGCCGCCCTATCGAGGCAAGTGGCCTCAAATGTGGATCGCGTCTCATGGTCCGCGGATGCTGCGCATCACCGGTCGCCATGCCGACGCCTGGTTTCCGATCGTCACGGTGCGGCCGAAAGACTATGCCGCCGGTCTTGACGTGGTCCGGTCAGCGGCATCAGATGCCGGACGCGACCCGATGTCGGTTCTGCCGGCAACATGGATGTTCGTCTTCACCGGAGGCAGCCGCGGCGAGGTCGACGAAGCGTTGAATACCCCGGTGGCCAAGGCTTTCGCTCTCAACCTCCCGGCCAAGGCGTGGGCACGTCACGGGGTACGACATCCGCTGGGCGCGGATTTCACCGGATTGCAGGATTTCGTGCCGCAGGGCCTCGATGAGCCGACGGTCCTCTCCTACATCAAAGACGTTCCCCTCTCGCTGATGAGGGAGAGCTTTCTCACGGGCACTCCCGACGAGATCCTCGCGCAGGCCGCCGAATGGCGCAGCCACGGTTTGGGTTACGCGGTGTTGAGCAATATCAGCGTGCTGCAGCCCAGCCTGCGCCGAGGGTTGGGATCCACGGTTCCCTTCGCCAAGATCGTGCGTGGGCTCCGCAGACTGTAGCCGGGGTCAACGGCGGGCCGTCACGGAGCGATTCCTTCGACGAGCATCGTCGGCCCGGCGTGGCGCACTCGACCAGCCTTGAGGCCGGCGTCGCGCATCAGGGCGTGTATCTCATCCGGCGAGCGTTCACGTCCCTCCCACACGACGAGCACGCTCAGGTCCAACATCGAGCTGACGAAATTGGGGCGGCCAGGGTCCCGACACAAATCGATCGTGACGAGCTTCGACCCGGACGGCATCGTGGCACGCAGCCGGGTGAGGATATCGCGGCAGGCGTCGTCACCCCAGTCATGCATGATCCACTTCAACGTGTAGACGTCCGCACGTACGTCGATGCTTTCGAAGAAGCTGCCTACGCGACACTCGACGCGGTCGGCCAGTCCGCGTTCGCGCAGATACTCTCGTGCCTCATCGATGACCTTCTCGGTATCGAGCACGATGCCGCGTGCGCGGCGCCGATGTTTCAGAATCGCAGCGAGCAGTTGCCCCGTCCCACCGCCCACATCGCAAATCACCCCGTCGCGCGGCCACGGATAGGCCCGCGTCACTCCTAGGTCGAACGCGGCGGTGAGTTCGCGCATCGAGTCGTCGAACCTCATCGCTGCCGCCGGTTGCTCATCGAAGGAGTCCCACACAGACTTTCCGAAAGTTCTTCGCCAGCCCGATGGTTGGGCGCCCTCGCGCAACTGCGTGCCCAGCTGCGCATACGCTGCCGCTGTATTCGGGTCCGCCATGAACGCCACCCACGAGGCGATCGACTGCGGGTGATCGGAGCACATCGGAGCCCCGAGTTTGGTGAGGTGTGCACGTCCAGAGCTGTCGAGCCGCAACAGTCGCGAGGCGACCGCACCTTCGACGAGTCTGGTCGTCACATCCGGATCGAGGCCCAATTCGCCGGCAAGATCCGCGGGCGAACGGGCAGCGGAGCCGAGCGCATCGGCCAGGCCGGACGTAATCAGTGTCCCCGCGATCATGGTCCGCTGCATGCCCCACGCCAGGTCGAGTAACCCGGCTCCCGGGGGCAGCACGGCGTCCGCCAGATTCTGAAGGTGACGTCGAGCCTCTGTCACGCCGCGCGTCACCGACTTGGGGAGTGGAAATGGGGGTGGCCGCATCGTGATGCACCTTGCCTGTCAGAAGTACACGCTCACGCGCCGGACACACTGAGAACGAGGCACAGCAAATTTGAAGACTGCACCCGGGACCGGTCGACACATCGCCTTCACAATTGCTTGCCTCCGGTACGGACCGCCACATGGTATGCGCGCGTCGTCGGTCTTCTGTGTGACCTTATAGGTAATCGGCCGGGCCGGGGAAGCCAAGATACGGCTTTCGCCGTGGCCGACAACCGTGCCGTGAGGGTGTTGACGAGGGGCAGGGAGCCGTCCGTCGAGGCGAAACCGAACTGAGCGCCGTCGTTGCGGGCGGTTGCCGCTTACGTTGATGAGATTGCTGCAGCGGCGTATGTTTACGCCACTATGGGGGTTCCAGTTAAGACGAAGGCCAATTTCGTCGCGCTCACCCGCCCTCTGGTCCGCACAGATATCGCAGGGCACTGATGCGGGCGTGCAGCGTCCTCGACGGACGGCGAGGGCAGCGCTGACATGCTGCAGGCGACCGCTCGCCTTGCCCTCGCCGCCCCGCGTCGGGTGCTGGCGTGTGCGCTGCTTGTCATGGTCGGCATGGCAGTCTTCGGCATTCCGGTCGCCCATCACCTCTCGGGAGGCGGCTTTCAGGATCCGGCATCGCAGTCCTCGCAAGCGAACAGCCTGCTCGGCGGGAAGTTCGAGCGGGGCGATTTCGACCTGCTGATCACCGTCGAATCACCCGATGGCGCGCAAGACGGGACAGCCCAGAAGGTCGGCATCGAAATCGTCGAACGACTTGGCCAGTCACCGCACGTCGCCTCGGTCACATCGGCATGGACTGCGCCACCGCCGGCGAGGGCGGCGTTGCTCAGCGTGGACGGCAACACTGGGTTGATCATCGCGGGCATCCTCGGCGGGGAGCGTGACGCACCGGACCGCGCGAAGGCGCTGGCCGATGACATGGCCAACGACCGTGAGGGGGTGACCGTGCGGGCCGGCGGCTCGGCGATGAACTACGCCCAGACCACGCAACAGTGCCTACGTGATCTGCTCACGATGGAGGCCATCGCAGTTCCGCTGACCTTCCTGGTGTTGGTGTGGGTGTTCGGTGGTTTGTTGGCGGCCGCGTTGCCCTTGGCAGTCAGCGCCATCGCCATGCTCGGGTCGCTGGCAGTGCTGCGCGCGCTGACGCTCGTGACCGACGTGTCGATCTTCGCGTTGAACCTGACGCTGGCCGTGGGTTTGGCACTCGCCGTCGACTACACCCTGTTGATCGTCAGCCGGTATCGCGACGAGTTGGGCAACGGTCTCGACCGCGAACAGGCGCTGACGCGCACGATGGCCACCGCAGGCAGAACCGTGGTGTTCTCGGCGGTGACAGTGGCATTGTCGATGGCGGCACTGGCCCTGTTCCCCATCTACTTCTTGAAGTCGTTCGCCTACGCCGGGGTGGCGACCGTGTGCTTCGCCGCCCTTGCGGCAGTGCTGGTGACGCCGGCGCTCATCGTGCTACTGGGCGAGCGACTCGACGCATTCGACATGCGACGGCTCGGACGCCGCATCCTGGGGCGCCAACAGCCCGCTGCGCGGCAGGTCCACGACATGTTCTGGTATCGATCCACGAAGATGGCGATGCGCCACGCCGTTCCCGTGGCAGTCGTCGTCACGGCCGTCCTGCTGATCCTGGGACTGCCGTTTCTCTCGGCGAAGTGGGGTTTCCCCGACGACCGTGTGTTGCCCGGCTCGCTGTCGGCACGCCAGGTCGGCGACACCCTGCGCACCGAGTTCGCCGTTGACCCCATTACCAATGTGACAGTGGTCATTCCGGACGTCGCCGCTGCGACGCCGGCAGATATCGGCCGTTATGCAGCAGAGCTCTCGCGAGTGCCAGACGTTGCAACGGTGTCCGCGCCGAACGGGACGTTCATCGATGGCGCGCTGGCCGGCCCGCCGACGGCGCCAGCCGGCGTCGCCGACGGCAGCGCGTTCCTGACGGTGACGAGTGACGCCGAGTTGTTCTCATCGGCGTCTGAAACGCAACTGGACGCAATACATGCGGTGCCGGCACCGGGTGATGGGGCGGTGCTGGTCACGGGTATCGCGCAGATCAACCGCGACAGTACGGAGGCGATCACCTCGCGGCTGATCACCGTGTTGGGGATCGTCGCCGCGATCACTGTCGTGCTGGTGTTCCTCTTGACCGGCAGCGTCGTGGTGGCGTTCAAGGCGCTCTTCCTCAACATGTTGTCGCTGAGCGCGGGATTCGGCGCCCTGGTCTGGGTCTTTCAGGAAGGTCACCTCGGCGCACTCGGCACGACGAGCACCGGCACGTTGGTTGCCTACATTCCCCTGCTGTTGTTCTGCATGGCGTTCGGCTTGTCGATGGACTATGAAGTCTTCCTGATCTCACGGATTCGCGAGTACTGGTTGAGATCCGGGCGAACCGCCGCCGACAACGACGAAGCCGTCGCCCTGGGTCTGGCGCGCGCGGGCCGGGTGGTGACAGCGGCCGCGCTGATCATGGTGATTGCGTTCGCTGCGCTGTTATCCGCGCAGGTCTCGTTCCTGCGGATGCTGGGGTTGGGGCTCACGTTGGCGGTCATGGTCGACGCCACCCTGGTCCGGATGTTGCTGATGCCTTCGTTCATGCACCTGCTGGGCCGGCACAACTGGTGGTCGCCACGTTGGTTGACCCGGCTGCACGAGTTCGTCGGCTTCGGCGAGACCCACGATTCCGCCGAGGCCGCCGGGCCTACGGGTCAGCGGCGTGACGCGGTCACGTCACCAGATCTCCGATGACCTCTTGCGCCGCGCGCTCGCCCGCTTCGACCGCGCCCTCCATGTAGGCGCTCCAGTACGTCGCAGTGTCGGTTGACGCCCAGTGGATGACACCGATCGGCGTGGTGAGCGCGGGCCCGTATTTGGTCCAGACGTGCGGACCGTGGTTCGCGTTGTAGCAGCCACGCGTCCACTGCCGGTCCGACCACTCGCCGTCGACGTAGTGCTCCGGATGTGCGGCTTTGCTGCCGTAGTGACGTACCAGCTCCGCGGTCAACGCAGCCCGGCGCTCCGGCTGCGGGAGCCTGCCGACGGTGCGCGCCTCGTCGCCTTCCAGGAACAGCAGGATGACGCCGTGGTCGTCACCGGGGATGCATGTGTCATTGGACATCCGGGCCGGGCCGACGTCGGAGATGAGTTGGCCGCTGAATCCGTCTGCGCGCCAGAAGGGTTCGTCGTAGACGAGGAACGCCTTCATCGCAGAGCCGTTCGGAAGCCGCTGGGTGAGCTGGTCGCGAACTCCGGAAAGCGGGGGGTCGTACATGATTCGGCCCGCCAGTGTCGGCGAGATCGCAACGATGACACGGCGGCCACGGGCCGCCCGGCCGCCGCGGCAGTGCACGGTGACACCGTCGGCTGCGTGTTCGATCAGCAGCACCGGCGCCTCTAGGACGATGTGGTCTGCGATGAGCGCGGCCAACCGCTTCGGTATCTCGCTGGTGCCGCCGACGAACCGCGTGGTCTGGGCGCCGCCCTCGGACTCGGCGAAGAGCTCCGACGTCACCCCGCAGGTCTGAATGGTGAACAGCAGATGCAGGAACGACACCTCGGCAGTGGGCACGGCGAGGATTCCGACCGTGCAGATCTCCAACAGGTTTCTGCCCACAACCGAAAGGCCCTGGGCGTCATACCAGGCGCCCGCTGTGATTGCGTCCCACTCGGCGGCGCGTGGTGCCTGCCAGGGCGCCTCGACGGGAACCTCGGCCGCCAACACGTCGAGGCGGCGTAGCACCAGCTCGAGCTCCTTCAGCTCAGATGCAAAGCGGGTATGAAAGTCGTTCTGACGCAACACACCAGAGCCGCCCATCTCGTAGGACGTCTCGCCCTCGTCGTATTGCGGGTAGGTCTCCACCCCCAGTTCTGCTGCCAGTCGGAACATCCGCTGATGGGTATCGCCGATCCACTGCGCGCCGAGTTCGATCGGAACCCCGGGTATCACCTCTTCGGTGAGGATTCGTCCGCCGACCCGCTCGTCGGCCTCCAATACCAGCGGCGTCAGCCCGGCTTCGAGAACCCTTCGGGCGGCGGTCATCCCCGAAATGCCCGCCCCGACGATGATGACGTCCGCTTCATGGCTCCGAGACACCGTGCCTCACTCCTCTCCGCGACCGTGCGTGTCTGCGGCCGACACGCCAGGAACTCACCGTAGTTTGCGCACGCTCGCGCCGAGGTGGTTCGCCGAGGTAGTTCGCCGCCGCGCCACTGCTGCATGTCGCCGAACGTGCGCAAAATGCCACTGATGCGCGGTGTGTTGTGTACAGACACGCACGCTCCCGAGGGGAGTTGACGGGTCTTGGCCCGATCAGCCCCGCAAACCTGCTGCCAGGGTCAGTCCACCGCGCTGGCGGTTTCGCTGCACGAGGTGAATGTCATGCCGCCCCCGACTTGAGAAGTACCCGGCTGCTCAGCTCGCCGACGAAGTCGTCGAACACCGCATCACGCAACGCCGCCACGATGTCCGCCCACCCTTCGATCCGCGTGTCCGGAACGGGAAAGGTCCCCGTCCAGACTACGAGGACACGTCCGCCGTCGGGCACGTCGAAGACGTCCATGGTCGCCCGGTAGTCGATCGCCACCGCGTCGATCGCCGGCCCTGCCACCCGGTGATCGCGGTCGGAGAGCGCCGAGAGCTTCTCGATGATCGTCGCCAGATCGCCGGACGGCATGTCGATCTCCCTGCGGCAACGGATTCGTGGCATCGGCTCGTTCGGATCCGATGGCTGAAGGTCAGCGGTGATGGTCATCGTGGTGTCTCCCGTGTGGTCGATCGAGACAGGGTGCAGATCCGTTGCGCTCAACCTTCGTGCCCTGGGGGTAACGGTGTCGTCGACGCTGACCACCATCTCGATGGCGGGTTTCCGTGCATCGCCGGTACCTGCTACCCGGTACCACCCGTGTGCGGATGCAAGAATCGCTGGGATGAATGCCGTGCGCGTGGTCGTCGCCGATGATGACGTCCTGCTGAGAGAGGGGCTTTCCAGCCTGCTGGAGCGGTCCGGCTTCGACGTCGTCGGGCAGGCCGGCGACGCAGCAGAACTGCTCGACCTCGTCCGCGACACCCAGCCGTCGCTCGCCGTCGTCGACATCCGGATGCCGCCGTCGCATACCACCGAGGGCCTCGACGCGGCCAGGACGATCCGGACCGAATGGCCCGACGTCGCGATTCTGGTGCTCTCGGCCCACGTCGACGTGGATCACGCGATGGAGCTGCTCGCCGGCGGCCACTCGATCGGCTACCTGTTGAAGAGCCGGGTCACCGATGTCGCCGACTTCGTCGACACCGTGGGCCGCATCGCCAACGGTGCATCGGTCGTGGATCCGGCACTCGTCGCCGAACTCGTGTCGGCGCGCCGCCGCGACGACCCGTTGGCCGCCCTCAGCGCCAGGGAGCGCGAGGTGCTGACGTTGATGGCCGAGGGCTTGTCGAACGCCGGCATCGGGCGGCGCATCTGGGTGACCGAGGGCACCGTCGAGAAGCACGTCCGCAGCATCCTGACGAAGTTGAATCTGCCCGAGACCGGTGACGATCATCGGCGCGTACGCGCGGTGATCATGTACCTCGACGCGCTCTGAGCGCGGTCAGGCGCCCCCGGCGAGGAGAGCTCGGATGGCCGCCGGATTCAGTGCGAACTTCGGCAGGAATCCCAGCGCGGGGCTTGCGGCGATCATGTCGGCGAAGTCCTGCTCGGCGTGTGTGGAGATGAGAATCGTTTGCGGCGCAGGCGATTCCACCTCATGCAGTCGGTCCACGAGATCGAACCCACTCTCCACGCCGAGATCGACGTCGACCAGGGTGACGTCGGGTCGCAGGTCTCGGTACCGGCTCAGCGCCTCGCCCGTGGTGCACGCGACGCCGACCACCTCGAACCCCGCGCGCTCGAGCATGCTGCTCGCGGCGTCGCGGAAGTTGGCGCTGTCATCGACGATCAGGCAGCGCAGGAGCGGGGTCTCTGGTGCCACATCGACAGAGTGTCAGAGGTTCGAGCGGGGCGGCATTGCTGCTAGCAGGAATCCCTCGGGAATCGACCCCGGATTACGATCCGTGGCAATGACAGAGCACGCGGAATCCGCAGCGGGCCGGCGGTCGCTTCGAGGCCGGCTGT
Source organism: uncultured Actinomycetota bacterium (assembly GCA_963798245.1). GTDB lineage: Bacteria > Actinomycetota > Actinomycetes > Mycobacteriales > Mycobacteriaceae > Mycobacterium. The sequence continues at coordinate 275,296 of CAWCSO010000012.1, read as the reverse complement.
TGGCCCTCGTATTGCGACCGAATGCACGGCCGCTGGGCTGGGGCATCGTCGTGGCCACGGGCTTCATCGCGGCCGAGACCGTCCTGGTGCTGCAACTGAAGCGGGTGGCGCCGGAGAATGCCTTCGGCGCGATCTTCCTGCTCGGCGTGCTCGTCGTATCGGCCGGCTGGAGTTTCGGGCTGGCGCTCGCCACGTCCCTGGCCAGCGCGGCGGTATACGCCTACTTCCACCTCGAGGGCAGCGACAGCCTGGCACCCGCGCTGTTCGTCTTCCTTCCGTTGGCCCTGCTGGCCAACGTGCTGGCCGGGCAGGCCCGGCTGCGCGCCGCCGAGTCGGAGCAACGCAGGCGCGAAGCGGACGCCCTGGCCCGCCAGCAGACCGCACTGCGGCGGGTCGCGACATTGGTGGCAGGCGGCGCCGAACCCGACGAGGTGTACCCGGTCGCGGTCGCGGAACTCGCTCGCGGGCTGGATGTCGAGCACGTCACGCTGGCGAAGTTCGAACCAGAGGATCACTGCATCGTGCTGGCCGCACACGACGCAGTGGGCAAGGCGAAACTCATGGTGGGGGAGCGGCTCTCACTCGATGGCGACAGCGTCACCGCGCGGGTGCTGCGGACCGGCGAGTCGGCCAGGATCGACGACTACGGCGCTGTCGAGGGGTCCATCGCGACCCGGGTGCGCGGCCTGGGGCAGCGCTCCGGAGTCGGCGCGCCGGTCACGGTGAACGGGGAGCCGAGGTGTGCGCTCATCGCCGGTTCGGCGAACGCGGAGCCGCTGCCCGCGGAGACCGACGCGCGGATCGGGGATTTCGCCGATCTGGTCGCAACGGCGATCAGGAACACCGAGACGCGGGAGGAGCTTCAGGCGTCGCGGGCCCGCGTCGTCGCCGCAGCCGATCAGGCGCGCAGAACGATCGAGCGCGACCTGCACGACGGCGCCCAGCAGCGCATCGTGTCGCTCGGGCTCGGCCTGCGCGCGCTGGAGGCCTCGATCCCCGAAGAGCAGGTCACCGTCCGCAACCAGCTGGACAACCTGGTCAACGGCATGGCCGACCTTTACTCGGAGCTCCAGGAGTTGTCCCGTGGCATTCATCCCGCGATCCTGTCCAGGGGCGGACTGGGGCCGGCGATCAAGACGCTGTGCCGACGCTCCGTCGTTCCGGTCGGTTTGGAACTCGACGTCGACGGGCGACTGCCCGAATCGGTCGAGGCGACCGCCTACTACGTCATCGCCGAGTCGCTGACCAACGTCGCCAAACACGCGAACGCATCCGAGGCGGCGGTACGAGCCCACTGCGACGGTGACGAACTCTGCCTCGAGGTGAGCGACAACGGTTCCGGTGGTGCGACGGCGGGCGGCGGCACGGGGCTGATCGGGCTGAGGGACAGGGTGGAGGCGGTATCGGGCCGATTCGAGGTCACCAGTCCGCCCGACGGGGGAACGACGGTGTCGGCCCGGATTCCGTTGCCACCACGGTGACGTTCTTGGCGAACTAGCGGGGCGGGGACGGGTCGCCGCAGTGTTCGCGCGATGCTCACTGCAGCGGGATGTCGAAACCCCGACCGCGCTCGGACTCGGGGCGTGGACCGAACAGCCGCCGGTCGGTCTCGGCGATGGCGACGTCGTTGATGCTTGCCTCGCGGCGCCGCATCAGCCCGTTTTCGTCGAACTCCCAGAGTTCGTTGCCGTAACTGCGATACCAGTCGCCGTCGGCGTCATGCCACTCGTACTGGAAGCGCACCGCAATGCGATTGCCGTCGTAGGACCACAGGCTCTTGCGCAGGACGTAGTCGAGTTCCCTGTCCCACTTGGCCGTCAGGAACTCGACGATCTCGGCTCGACCGGTGAGGAAGCGATCTCGGTTGCGCCACAACGAGTCCTGAGTGTAGGCAAGGCTGACGCGCTCGGGATCACGGGAATTCCAGGCATCCTCGGCGGCCTGCACCTTGACGAGCGCCGATTCCAGATCGAACGGCGGGACGGGCGGACGTTGATCGACCACGAACGCACCTCCTAGGTATTCTTCGGGCTAGGTCTTCTCTGAGTCGAGGGTCGTCTCCGGATCGAGTGCGGCGCCTTGATTCTTCCCGTCATTCTTCGCGTCCCTGCGGGTCTTGTACAGGCTGGCGACCGTGGTGATCACGAGCACGACGATGATGACGCCCAGGCTCAGCAGCGTGGGGATCTCGGGCACCGGCACGTGCTCGCCCCCGTTGATGAACGGAAGTTCGTTTTCGTGCAGCGCGTGCAGCACCAACTTCACACCGATGAACAGCAGGATCAGCGCAAGACCCTGTGACAGGTAGACCAGTCGCTTGAGCAGCCCGCCGAGCAGGAAGTAGAGCTGCCGCAGTCCCATCAGTGCGAACACGTTGGCCGTGAAGACCAGGTAGGGCTCCTGGGTGAGCCCGTAGATGGCGGGGATCGAGTCCAGCGCGAAGATCAGGTCGGTGGTACCGAGCGCCACGATGACGAGGAACATGGGCGTCATCAGGCGCTTACCGTCCTCCTTGATCCACAGCTTGAGCCCGTCCCACGTGTCGGTGGTGCTCAGGTGCCTGCGCGCGAACTTCACCACGGCGTTGTCGCCGTCGTCCGCGTGGTCGGTGTCGCGGGCGAGTTTGACCGCCGTGTACACCAGAAAGAAGCCGAAGATGTAGAACACCCAGGAGAACTGGTTGATGGCCACCGCGCCGAGCGCTATGAAGATGCCACGGAAGATGAGTGCCAGGATGATGCCGATCAGCAGGGCCTCCTGCTGATACTTCTTCGGCACCTTGAAGCTGGCCATGATGATCAGGAAGATGAACAGGTTGTCGACGGACAGGCTGTACTCGGTGAGCCAGCCGGCGAAGAACTCCACCCCGAACTGCGCCCCGTGGAAGGACCAGACCCAGATCCCGAATGCGATGGCCAGGCCGACGTAGATCGAAAGGGCGGTCGCGCACTCGCGCGTGGTCGGCTCGTGTGGACGGCGGGCGATCACCACCACGTCGAAGAGCAGAACGGCCATCGTCACGCCAAGGGTGACGAGCCACTCGATCTGGGTAACGTTCATCCATGCCTCCGGTCGCGACAAAACGCCCGAGGTCTCTGCCGCCGCAAATCGCGACCCACGGAACCGGCCGTCCAACGATGGACAACGTGATGACGACGCCGTGGCGAAGGAATACTCCCCTCGCACAACAGTGTGTCAGATCAAACCGGGGCCGAGAAATCCGAGCACCCACGAACGTGACGCCAGCGTCACCCACGCCGCCGAACGTGACACCAGCATCACCCGCGCCCGTCGCGAGGGGGCTGCCGCCTCGCCGCGATGACGAAGGGTAAGGATGTTGGTGAAGCGCCCGCCCCATGACGACTCCCGCCAACCGACAACACAGAGGTGACCCGTGAACCTTGACCTTCTGACCCCGACCGTGGAGATCGGGCTGGTGACCACGAATCCTGACGCGATGGTCGCCTTCTACGAGGGCTTCCTGGGTCTGGAACCGCAGGGAGACATCGAGTTCGCCGACGGATCGCAGCGCCGCTACACGCTGGGGTCGAGCGTGCTCAAACTGGTCACGTACACGACGCCGCCCGCCGAACCCGTGGCGCCGGGAGGGGGCAGGGCCCAGGCCGGGCTGCGTTACTTCACCATCGGCGTGAACGGCCTGCGCGACGCCGCGGCCAAGATCGAGGCAGCGGGCTACCAGATCGTCGAACCACCGACCGAGTTCGCACCGGTCCCGGGGATGGGCTGGATGTTCATCGCCGATCCGGACGGCAACTCCATCGAACTGTTCGGGATGCTCTGAGACCGCAGTATCGAGTCGCTGGAATGGAACCGAGGGAAAGACCCGTGGCGCCACCTACGAGTTGCACGACCGGGCGGGCGAGTTCACGTCGGTCCTTTTCGCCCAGCAACGGCTGCGCCTGGCCTCCGACCTGCTGCTCAGCGGATCCATCCTGTTGGCCGCCCGCGCACAGGGGCTCGGCGCATCCCTGACCAGTTGGGCATCGTACGGCGGAGAAGCCTTGCTGCGCAGCGCAATCGGCGTGCCGGACGACTGGATGCTGGTCGGCCACGTCGTCGTGGGATCGCCCCCCGGCTAGGCAGACACCACGACGGTCAGCGCGTTGCCGCGTCGCTCGACCGTCATGCCCGCCCGCCGGGCCACGGCCGCCACCTTCGCCGCGTCATCGGGTTCGGCGCGCGAGGCAGCCAGTGCCCGCGCCAATCGCCCCTTGTGGGCCTTGTTGAAGTGACTCACCACGGTCCGCTTTCCGTCCTGCCGCTCGGACACGACGTCGACCTCGACCGCCCCCGGTACCCGCCCCAGAGCGGCGTACGCGCCCGACCTCAGGTCGACGATCAGGTGATCGCGGGCCAAGCTCGCGAGAACCGGCTCGAGCACCGGTTTCCACCGCGAGACCAGGGTCGGACTGCCGGGAAGCCTGGAACCCGCGGAGAGTCGATACGCGGGCACGGCATCGTCGGCACGCAGCAGGCCGAACAGCGCCGAACCCACCGCCAGGCGAGCACGTGCCCTGTGAGAAGCTGCCGCGCCCAGGGATTCGACGTCGAGGGCGTCGTACAACACGCCGGTATACCGCCTGATGGCAGGCATGGTTGGCGCCGTGCGCAAGGCGGCGTTGCGCTCGATCTCGGCGTCCTGCGATGCCGAGATGCCCAACGCCGTGCGGCTGGCCGGTCGGTCGGCTGCCAGCTCGACGAGTTCGTCCACCAGTGCACCGCGCAGCGGATTCAGCTCGGGCGACCCGAGCGTGTCAAGGCGCAGCGCCGGTCCGTCGCCGCCGTCGCGCTTGGTCTCCGACGGCGGCAGAAGCACGATCACGGGCGTTGACGTTAACCGAGGCCGCGGTGCCCGAGCAGCAGGGGGACGCGCTGCTCGGCGGGTGTCAGCGACCCGTGGTGTCCGACGAGCGCCGACTCGACGGGTTCGACGTCGCGGCGCACCATGCCCGCGGTTCCACGCGCGGCCGCGACCACGTCGCCGATGCGCGGGCGTACGTCGTCGGTGACGCGCGGGCCGAACCAGCCGGCGGCGATCGCCTCGTCCCGGGACACCACCCAGGCCCGGTCGCCCAGGGACTCGCGCCATATCGCCAGGACGTCGTCTGCGGCGCCTGCGACGGTGTAGACATGGCGGGCCCGCACCTCGCCACCGACGCCGTCGACACCGTGCAGCAGGGAATTCGACCCGTCGTCGATGTCGACGAGCTGCGCCTCCTCGACGCGGACCATGCCGTGGTCGGCTACCACCGCGAGCAGTCCACCCGGCGGTAGGTGGCCCACCACCGACTCGACGAGTCGGTCGACCTGCCGCAGTTGCATGCGCCACGAATCGGAGCCGGGGCCGTGCAGATGTCCCAGGAGGTCGAGGTCGGCGTGGTACCCGTAGCAGAAGCCGCCGTCGGCCACCACGGCCCGCACGCTCGCGGCGAGGTCCCCGATCGCGTGCACGCCGAGGTAGCGCCCGCCCCTGAGCACCGCCTTCGTCAGCCCCGAGTCGGCGAAGGAAGCCGCGGAGATCACGCTCACCGCGAACCCTGCCGATGAAGCCCGTTCGAACATGGTCGGAATCGGTTGGACGCGTTCGGGTTCGGCGGTGACGCGTAGGTCCTCGCCCCATGGATGGGGGCGCCACGTGAGCGCGTTGAGGACGCCGGTTCCCGGTAGCAGGAAGCTGTACCCGACCATGCCGTGTTCACCGGATCGACGCCCGGTTCCAATGGCCGCAAGACCCGCCGCGGTCGTGGCGGGGAACCCGACCGCGACCGTCCGGCCCCGCATCCCAGCCAGCGTCGGCGCGTCGGTCGCGTAGGTGTCGAGCAGTTCGGCCCCGAGGCCGTCGATCAGGAGGACGCACGCGCCCGCGACGTTCTTCGGCAGGGTGATGGCGCTCTCGAATCCCTTGGCGCCCATGGCAGTCAGCACCGCCGGCACCACGTCACCGAGATGCGGTACATCTGGATCGGGTGCCGGCAGGCTCACGTCCCGACCCTGGAGTGCACCGAGACCGCATAGTCGCCGCCGTCGTAGGGTTCGCGGCTCCACGTCGACCAGCGCGCGACGGCGCGCAATCCCGCACCTCGGGCCAATTCGTCGTATCGGCGCAACGAGATTCTGTCCTCTCGGACCTGGAACCCTGCGATCAGTAGGCCGTCGGGCGCGAGACGCCCCGCCGCCGCAGACAGCACGGCGCCTTCGGTCCCTGGCAGCAGGAAGATCATCACGTTGCCCGCCAGCACGACGACGTCGAACTCGGCATCGACGACCGTCGCGAGATCCGTGAGATCGGCTTCCAACCAGGTGATGTCGGAGGCCTTCGCGCGTGCCGTGCCCAACATCCCGGCGTCGACGTCGATGCCGGTCACCGCGTACCCGCGAGCGGCGAGCTCGATGGCAACCCTGCCCGTTCCGCAGCCTGCGTCGAGCACGCGGGTACCGCCCGACTCCTGCAACAGGGCCTCGACCAGATCGGCCTCCCCGTGGATGCTGCGTCCCTCTGCGGCCAGTGCCCGCCATCGGGCGTCGTAGTCGTCGCCCCTCGGGGCGTCGGTGTTCTGCCATCGGGTGCTCACCGGGCCATCCTCGCCGTCAGCCCGCGACGATCGAATCCCCTTCGACGGTGACGGGCTTCGCTTCCAGCGGTTTGGTCGCCGGCCCCTTGACGACGGCACCGTCGAGGTCGTATTCGCTGCCGTGACACGGGCAGATGATCTTGCCGTCCGTGATCTGCGAAACGGTGCACCCGGCGTGCGTGCAGACCGCGGACAGGCCCTTGAACACCCCGGCGGTCGGTTGGGTCACCACCGTCTTGTCCGTCTCGATGATCACACCCGATCCGACGGGCACGTCGGCGGTCGCGGTCAGGGCGGCGGGCGCGGCGGAGGAGTCCTGGCCGTCCTGCGCCGACGTCGTCGGCGCTGCGCCGCCGTCGCCCGCTCCCGAACTCGAACATGCGGCGATCGCGGTGGCGGCAAGTCCGACGCCTGCCCCGACGATCACGGTTCGGCGGGGCTGTCGAATGTCGTCAAGATGCATGAAAGATTCCTTCGTCGTCGATTGCGGGCTGTACTGCGATTGTCCACCCCTTGCGCGGGGTATGGCGGTCCGGACGAGAAACGCCCGCCGCGTTGTCCGCCCGCCGCGCGCGATTACCAGTGCCAGCCGCGTCGCTTCGGTGCATCACCCGGGGTCGCGGAGTTGTTTTCAGGCACCTGCCGCGGTTTCGGCGCCACGCTGATCGGGGCCCGGGTGACCGGGGTGCGCGTCACGCCGATCTCGGGCTTGCTTCCGGATCGCGACGGCGACGTCCGTGGATTCCAGCGGCCCGATCCCGAGTTCGGGTTGGGTTGCTTGGCCGTGGGCGGTGATGGCGTCGGCGACGGCGACGGCGGCGCGACGCGGATGGGTTCGCCTCGGCTCACCGGCACGGGAGCGGGTTCACCCGTCGATGGCCCGGTCTGGTCGGATTCTGCGCCATTGTCGACCAGGCTGCCCAAGACCACGATGATGGCCCATGTCGCCAGCGCCGCGATCACCACGATGGCGACCACGGTGAACATGTGTGTCGCGTCGACCGGGGGCCGTCGTCGCCGACCGACCGTGAGTGTGCTGATGTCGGACAACACACTGATGGCGCCGTCGCCGACACCGTCGGCGGTGCGTCGGGTCACCCGACCCTCCGACAACCCAGTTCCCCCTGCCATTCCTCGAGAATAACGGCACCCGACGCCACGTCACATCGCCCGAGGCGGGCGCCGCTCGGTGTCCGTCCGCCGACAATGGCTAGGTTTGCCCGTGATGAGGACATTGATCGACTTCGACGCGGCTCCGGTGTTCGCGATCCCCACGAGCGACGGATCCGACGGCTTGCGGGAGGGCATGCTGCTGGAGGGGCCTCAGGGCTGGGGCGAGTTCAGCCCACCGCCCGACCGCGATCGCCGGGAGACCGCCCGCTGGCTGACGGCGGCGATCGAACCCGGAACCGTCGGCTGGCCCGACGCCGTGCGCGGGCGAGTGCCCGTCGCAGTCGCGGTACCGACGGTGGCTCCCCTGCGCGCCCGGGAGATCGTGAACGGATCGGGGTGCCGCAGCGCCGACGTGATGGTCGGCAGATCCACACTCGCCGATGACGTGGCCCGACTCGAAGCCGTACGCGACGCGCTGGGGCCGCGGGGCGCCATTCGGCTGAACGTGGGCGGCCGATGGGCCACCGAGGAAGCCATCGCAGTGATCCCGACGCTGGCGAGGGCTGCCGGCGGGCTCGAGTTCGTCGATCAGCCGTGCAACAGCCTGGCGGATCTGGCAACGGTACGGCGGCGTTCTGACGTGCGGATAGCGGTTCGCCCGTCGCGTCATCTCGCGGATCCGTTGCTGACCAGGTTCGCCGAAGCTGCCGACGTCGCGGTGCTGGCGTGTAGCGCACTGGGTGGGGTGCGGCGTGGGCTGCGCGTGGCCGAGACGTATGGGCAGACATACGGGCTGCCGTGCGTCGTGTCCTCCGAGATGGAAACCAGCGTCGGCCTGGCCGCCGGGCTCGCACTCGCCGGTGCACTGCCGGAGTTGCCCCTCGACTGTGGGCTGGGCACGGCGTCGCTGCTGGGCGGGGACGTCGTCGCCGACGCGCGCGTGCTGCTGACGACCGACGGATACCTGCCCGTCGCGCCGATGCCCCCGGCGCCCGATCCACGCCTCGTGGAGCGCCACGCCATCACCGACCCGGCGAGGATCGCCTGGTGGCGGGATCGGCTGCGCGCCCAGTTCGAGTGAGTCGACGGACCGTGGGTCGGATCAGACGCAGTCCGAGCAGATCTGCTGCCGGTCGGTCTGGAGTGCGAGTCGGTTGTGGTGTTGCACCAGGAAACACCGCGAGCAGGTGAACTCGTCGGCTTGCTTGGGTATGACCCGGACCGTGAGTTCCTCGCCGGACAGGTCGGCTCCGGGCAGTTCGAAGTCGTCGGCGTCTTCACCGTCGTCCACGTCGAGCACGGCGACGGCGGCGTCGTTGCGACGACCCGCCAGTGCCTCGAGTGAATCCTCGGCGACGTCGTCGGCGTCGGTCTTGCGCGGTGCGTCGTAATCGGTGGCCATGACACGTCCTCTCGAATGTGGAGCAGTGTGACGTGAACGCCACAGAGGTTCCCATATGTTCCCGCGGGCGCCGCGATCGAAACGCCGTGTCCGCCCAAGCAGGTACCACCGGTTCATGAGAGGGGTGAAACCACACCACCGCGGGAGTCCGTCACCGCAGATGAAGCCCCGATCCAGATGAGTTCGATGGCCTTCGCCGGGTGGAATTCCACGGATCACCAAGGGCATGGACCCCGGTCAGACCGGCCAGCCCTCGCGCCGGTACGCCGCGTCGAAGAACATCCACTCATAGCGGGCCGTGGTCGCGAAGTGGGCTCGGGCAGCGCTCTCGTCTGCCGCGCCGAGGGTGGGGCCGGTCCGATCGGCCAGGTCGAGCACCTCGGCGACGGTAGCCGCGAACTCCTCGCCGCCGTAGGTGTCGATCCACCGCTGATAGCGAGGGTCGGTGGACCCGCGTTGCAGCAGGTCGGCGCCGACCCGCTGGTAGATCCAGTAGCACGGCAGGACCGCGGCCAGGCCGTCGGCGAAGCTGCCGCCGTATGCCGTGGCGAGCAGGTAGCTGGTGTAGGCCCGCGTGGTGGGAGTGGCGGGAGCGGAGTCCAACTGAGCCGAATCAAGGCCCAGTTCGGGCAACAGGGCGCCGTGCAGTGCGAGTTCGACGTCGAAGACCTCGGCGGCGTGTCGGGCGAACATCGCCGTGTCGGCGAGTGTCGGGGCCTTGGCGCCCACGATGGCCAACGCACGGGCGTAGTCGCGCAGATAGTGCACGTCCTGGGCGACATACTGCGCGAAGACATCCGAATCGAGGGTGCCGTCCGTCAGCCCGGTGACGAACGGGTGGGCCAGGATCGCGTTGAAGACGGGCGCTATCTCGATCCAGAGCCGGGTGGACCATACTGATCCGTCGGTGTGTGCACGTGCAGCATCCTGGCAGACTTTGCCACGACCGTTGCCACGGGTTTCGGCCCGCAGCCTCCCTGCGGCTGGGGGAGCACTGTCGGTTCCAACCGAAACGGCAACTGTTCGAACGTGTTTGGGATCACAGCGGCGATAACCGTTCGGTCACGGTACGACAATGATTTCCGCGTTTTCCGCCCGAGGCCCACTTATTGCCGCTGCGGGTGCCATTATGTGTTGTGGAAGTGACTGAAGTGAACCAAGTGACAGAAGTGGTCGGGCTTCGCGCTGCCGGGAGACCGGTGACCGCGGGGCAGGGCCGCAGAGGTGGGAAACCCAACATGAAACGTCTTTACGCCGTGGCGATCAGCCTGGCCATGCTGATCGCGACGCCAGGCTTCGCGGCTGCCGACACGATGGTGTCGCCCGCCGCCCGCCAACAGGCGATCCAGTACGTCATCCAACGTGCGCTCTCGCAGCGCGGGGTACCGTTCACCTACGGCGGCGGCGACGCCACGGGGCCCACCGTCGGCGTCCAACGCGAGGCCGACACCACCGGCCTGGCCGCCGCGAACCCCGACCCCCTCGTCCCGGGTATCCCGCAGACGGGCATCGGGGTCCCGCAGACCAGCACCGGCTCCGGCCCGGCCCCCGCGACCCGCGTCGTCGGATTCGACGCGTCCGGTCTGGTCGTCTACGCCTTCGCCGGCGTCGGGATCAAGCTGCCGCGCTCCTCGGGCCAGCAGTACCTGGTGGGCCGCAAGCTCCTGCCGTCGCAGGCGCTTCCCGGCGACCTGATCTTCTACGGCCCCGAGGGCGCCGACAGCGTCGCGATGTTCATCGGCAACGGGCAGATGATCCAGACCACCGATTCCGGTGTCACGGTCTCGCCGGTGCGCACCAAGGACATGGCTCCGTACCTGTCCCGGATCATCGAGTGGTGACCCGGGTTTAGGGCGGTTTGGGCCCCCACACCGGGAGATCGGGCTCCGGCACCCTGACCGGCCGCCGCGGCATCGGACTTGGCAGACTGTGGGCATGGCACAGATAACCTTGCGCGGAAACCCCATCAACACCGTCGGGGAGCTTCCCGCCGTCGGAGCCGCGGCGCCGGCCTTCACCCTTACCGGCACCGACCTCGGCGAGGTCAGCAACGAGCAGTTCCGTGGCAAGCCCGTGCTGTTGAACATCTTCCCGTCAGTGGACACCCCGGTGTGCGCGGCGAGCGTGCGAACCTTCAACGAGCGCGCCGCAGCCGGCGGTATGTCCGTGCTGTGCGTGTCCAACGATCTGCCGTTCGCGCAGAGCCGTTTCTGCGGCGCGGAGGGCATCGAGAACGTCACGTCGGCCTCGGGGTTCCGGGACAGCTTCGGCCAGGACTACGGCATCACGATCGTCGACGGTCCGATGGCAGGCCTGCTCGGTAGGGCGGTCGTGGTGGTCGGCGCCGACGGCAACGTGGCCTACTCGGAACTGGTGCCGGAGATCGGCCAGGAGCCCGACTACGACGCTGCGCTTGCGGCGCTCGGCTGACCGTTTCGCCGATCGCGCCAATCCCGGTGAGTAGCGTGACTGCGTGGCCGCTCGGATGAATCGCCAGGTGCTGCTGCGTCGAAGGCCCACCGGGCTGGTGGCGCCCGGCGACACCGAGTTGGTGACCTCGCCGATGCCGGAACCCGCCGAAGGCGAGGCGCTACTGCGCAACACCTATGTCGGGATCGACGCCGCCGTGCGGACCTGGCTCAACGATCAGCCGAGCTATCTGCCTCCGGTACGACTCGGAGAGGTGATCCGGGCGGCGGGTATCGGCGAGGTCGTGTCATCACGCTGCGACGCGTTCTCGGTGGGCGACGTCGTGACGACGCTCTCGGGATTCCAGGAGTACGTGATCATCCGGGACGACGTGTTCAGCACGCCCATGCCCGGCTTGACCGACCAGCTGGCCATCATGTCGGTATACGGACCCACCGGCGCCACCGCCTACTTCGGCATGATCGACATCGGCAAGCCGCAACAGGGGGAGACGGTGGTCGTGTCTGCCGCCGCGGGGGCCACCGGTTCGGTGGCCGGGCAGATCGCCAAGGTCCACGGCGCCCGCGTCGTCGGCATCGCCGGCGGACCCGAGAAGTGTCGGGCCGTCGTCGAGGACTTCGGCTTCGACGCGTGCATCGACCACCGCGCGGGCGACCTCCCGGCCGCACTCAAACAGCACTGCCCCCGAGGGGTGGACGTCTACTTCGACAACGTCGGCGGTCCGATGCTCGACGCCGTCCTGGGCCGACTGGCGCGCAACGCGCGGGTGGTGCTGTGCGGCGTCATCTCCAGCTATCTCAGCGGCGAGCACCCCGGGCCGTCGAACTACGTGAACCTGCTGTCGAAGACGGCATCGATGCAGGGCTTCAACGCCCTGGACCAGTGGGGCCGCTTCGACGAGGCATTCACCTCACTGCATGCGTGGGAACAGGACGGCCTCCTCAAACACCGGCAGACCGTCTACCCGGGGGTCGAGTCATGTGTCGAGGCCCTCAACGGCCTGTTCACCGGTGCCAACATCGGCAAGATGCTCGTCGAGGTCGGCACGCCGACGACGGGTCCGGGCAGGACCGGGTGATGCGTCGCTACAGCGAGAAGTGATCGTCGACGATGCCCAGCCACACCTCGGCCGAGTCGATGGCGACCTTCTCGCTGATGAAGGCGTGCTGCGTCCCGGTGTAGACGTCACGGAAGGCCCGCTCCAGCCGGCTGCCCTCCCGAATCGAGGTCGTGCCCGCGGCCAGATGCGCCCATTCCGCACACCCCCGCGCCACATCGGTGGCGTACACGGCGGCCACCCGCATGTCGGCACGCATCCCGGGGGTCAACTCGGCACCGGCCTCGACCGCCGATTCGGCCTGCCCGAACGCGTCGTGAACCAGCAGTCGCGCCGCCCGCCAGCTCGCGACATGGTGCGCGAGACCCTTCTGAAAGGTCGGCCGGCTGGCCAGCGACGCCATGTCCGACATCCGAAACTTCGTGGCCGCCAACTCCTGTACGTCGTCGAGCATGCTCTTGGCAACGCCGAGCACCCATGCCGCGTGGCCGGCGGCGGTCACCGCCATCATGCCCATCCGGCCCGCGGCAGACGTACCCCGCAAGGGTTGCCGGGTGAACAGCGCGAACGTGCGGCGCTCCGGCACGAAGAGATCCGTGACGTGATAGTCGTAGGACCCCGTGCCCTTGAGTCCCTGCACGTGCCATCCGTCGGTGAAGACGACTTCCTCCCTGGGCACCACGGCGACCATCAGTTCGGGCACACCCTCGCTCACCCAACGCATCTCGTCACCGTCCATCGGGATGAACCCGGCCGCGACGTATGCCGAGTGCCCGGTGCCGGAGCCGAAGTTCCACGCGCCCGTGAGCCGGTAGCCGCCGTCGACGACGGCGCCCTGACCGTTGGGGGCGAACTGGCCACCCATGGTGACGCCATTGTCGTTGTCGGTGAACACCTCGGCGAAACCGTCGTCGGGAAGGTAGGCGGCCGCAGCGAAGGACGAGGGCAGGTTCGCGATACCCGTCCACCCGAATGATCCATCCTGCCAGGCCATCTCGATCCAGGTTTCGATCATGTCGGCGAAGGACGGTTCGGTACCGCCCGCGACGACGGGGTTGAACGACGTCATCAAGCCACTGGTCCACAGCGCATCGACGATCGCCGGCGACATGGTCCGCAGGCGCTCGGACTCGGCGGCCTCGGCCATGACGAGGTCTCGCAGGCCCTTGGCGAGATCGACCGGCTTCGCCGACGGGGCTTGGGATGGGGGGCGATCGTGTCTTGAGTCACACCATAGATAGAACGCGGCCCCCACCCACGCTGTCAACGAAATCGTTGACACATTTTCGAATTTGTTCACAGTCGTCGCTCGTTCGCCGAACTTCGACAATCGGGGAGCCTCCGGCCGTGACACCTAGACTGCACCCATGAATCTCGATTCCGCACCGGGATCGTCGGTTCACAGCGGTCTGCTCCGGATCGAGGACTGCCTGGACGCCGACGGCGGCATCGTGTTACCGCCGGGCCTGACCCTGATGTCACTGATCGACCGCAACATCGCGAACGTCGGCGACTCCGTCGCCTATCGCTACCTCGACTTCACCCGCTCGGACGACCCCGACGTCGTCGAGATGACCTGGACACGGCTCGGTACGCGGATTCGGGCGATCGGCGCCCGCCTGCAACAGGTCGCAGCCCGCGGCGACCGGGTGGCGATACTCGCGCCGCAGGGCATCGACTACGTCGCAGCGTTCTTCGCGTCGATCAAGGCGGGAAACGTCGGCGTGCCGTTGTTCGCGCCCGAACTTCCTGGCCACGCGGAACGCCTCGAGACCGCGCTGCGCGACTCCCGGCCGACCGTGGTGCTCACGGCGGCGGCGACGACCCGGCTCGTGAGCGAGTACCTCGACAAGATCGGCCTCGAACGGCCACCGGTGGTGGTGGTCGTCGACGACGTATCCGACTCATTGGGGGAGATGCTCGACCCCGTTCCGCTCGACAGCGACGACGTGTCACACCTGCAGTACACCTCCGGCGCGACTCGGCCGCCGGCCGGCGTCGAGATCACCCACCGCGCCGTCGGCACCAATCTGATCCAGATGATCCTGTCCATCGACCTGCTGGACCGCAACACCCACGGGGTCAGTTGGCTACCGCTCTATCACGACATGGGCCTGTCGATGATCGGCTTTCCCACCGTGTACGGGGGCCACTCCACGTTGATGTCGCCCACCGCCTTCATCCGTCGACCACAACGCTGGATTCGCGCCCTCGCCGACGAGTCGCGTCACGGTCGGGTGGTCAGCGCCGCACCGAACTTCGCCTACGAATGGACCGCCGAACGGGGACTGCCCGCAGCCGGGGAGCACGTCGACTTGAGCAACGTGATGCTGATCATCGGTTCCGAACCGGTCAGCATCCATGCGATCAGGGCATTCGAGGCGGCGTTCGCTCCCCACGGATTGCCCAGAACCGCGATGAAGCCGTCCTACGGCATCGCCGAGGCGACCCTCTTCGTCTCGACGATCGACGTCGCCGCCGAACCAACGGTCGTCCACCTCGACCGGGAACGGCTGGCGGCCGGGCACGCGGTGCGCGTCGAGCCGGACTCGCAACACGCCATCGCCCACGTGTCATGCGGCCAGATCGCCCGGAGTCTCTGGGGTGTCATCGTCGACGGCGCCTCGGCTCGGGAGCTGCCCGACGGCAGGGTCGGCGAAATCTGGTTGCACGGCAACAACATCGGCCGCGGGTACTGGAACCGCCCTCGGGAAACACGGCAGACGTTCGGCGCCACGCTGCGGTCGCGGCTCGTCGACGGTAGCCGTGCGGCCGGCGTGCCCCCCGACGGCACGTGGCTGCGCACCAGCGATCTCGGCGTATTCCTCGACGACGAGCTGTACGTCACCGGACGGGTGGCCGACCTGGTGATCGTCGACGGTCGCCACCACTACCCCCAGGACATCGAGGCCACTGCCGCCGACGCCTCGTCGATGGTGCGACGGGGCTATGTCACGGCGTTCACGGTCCCCGCGGGTGAACTGCCCGGTTCGACGGTCGACGACGATGCCGATCGGCTGGTCGTGATCGCCGAACGTGCGGCGAGGACCGCCCGCGCCGACGCGCAGTCGGCAATCGACGCGATCCGCGCGGCGGTGTCGGCGCGACACGGCCTGTCCGTAACAGATGTGAGATTCCTACCGGCCGGTGCCATTCCGCGCACGACCAGCGGCAAGCTCGCCCGTCGGGCATGTCGCGAGGACTACCTCAGCGGCGCTCTGGGGAATTGAGTACCTAACCGCCGTTGGGGTCGACGATCTCCCAGCGATCCTTCTGGCCTACCCCACCTGCGGTGACCTTCACCGTGCGGGTCGCACCCTGCGGGTCGGCGGCGGTGCACTCGAACGTCTGGCCGATCTCGACGACCTTGATGCCCTCGCCGCAGTCCACCGTCACGTCGAACCCGCGGTCCTCCGAGATGTCGCTTTCCAGACCGCTCGCCGTCTGCGGCAGATCGAAGAGCACGTCGAGCGTGCTGTAGTCGACGTTCTTGTCGTCGTCCTTGACGTTCACCTGGACCCGGACGGTGCTTCCATCCACGTCGGCCTTGCATACGAACGTGTCACCGGCCTTCGGCGACTCCGACTGCCTGGGGCAGTCGACGCTGCTGACCTTGACCGGGAGGTCTGAGTAGCTGCTGTTGAGTTCGTCGGTGATCGCCGACTCGAGTTTCGAGTAGTCCAATCCGCCCGCCGACATCGAGAACGAGCATGCCGCGAGTGCGGGAACCGCGAGCATCGTGGGAATCATCGATTTCAGCGAGGCCACGCCTCCAAGCTACCGCTCAGCGGACTGTCAGGAAACTGGAAGGAACTGCTATTCGTGCCTGGCGAGCAGTCACGCACCGGTCCGGCGGGTGAGCCGACCACGGGCCGGGCGGCATGCACAGCATGTTCATCCGCGGCATGCTGTGTAGGTAGATCGCCTCGGGCGGCGTCCTGGCCGCGATGACGTCGACGACGGCGACCGGAAGGGTGGGCGGCATGTCTCTGTTACCGGCCAGGGTGAACGCATGACCCGCGATGAGATCACGGCCGAGATCGTCGCGGCGAGACTGGCGAAGGGGCTCACCTGGAGTCAACTCGCCGAGGCGATCGACAAGCCGGTGGTATGGACCGTGTCGGCCCTGCTGGGTCAACACCCGATCCCGGTAGCCGCCGGCGAGGTGCTCGCGGAGATGCTGGGACTCGACGATTCGGCCGTGCCCGTGCTGGCAGCGGTGCCCATGCGTGGCGGCCTGCAGATCGCGGTCCCCACCGATCCCACGATCTACCGTTTCCACGAGGCGCTACAGGTCTACGGGGGCGCGATCAAGGAACTCATCCACGAGGAGTTCGGCGACGGCATCATGAGCGCGATCAACTTCAGTGTCGACGTGCAGCGGAAACCACATTCCGGGGGCGACCGCGTCGTGGTGACGTTCGACGGCAAGTTCCTCTCCTATGACTGGACCTCGGCGCAGGACTGAACTCACGGCCGCGGCCCGAACGTCGGGCCTGGATAGGCTTCGTGCGTGCTTGACGCTCTCTGGACCGCCGCCACCCGACATCCATTTCTCGATGGCGTGCGTGAGGGCACGATCACCGACTCGGCGTTCGACCGGTGGTTGGCACAGGATGCCCTGTTCGTCGCTGACCTGCTCACCTTCCAGGCCCACCTGCTGGCACGCGCGCCCCGAACGGCCCAAGCCGTGCTCGCCGGGGGATGCGTGGCGCTGGTGGCCGAGCTGGACTGGTTCGATGTCCAGGCCGCCCGCCGGGAGGTCGACCTGAAGCAGCCGCCGCTGCCGGCGACGGAGGCCTTCGGCGACCTGCTGCGCCGGCTGGACGACGCGCCTGCGGACGCGGCCCTGACGGCGCTCTGGGTGCTCGAACAGGTGTATCTGCTGGCATGGGATTCCGCAGCGCCGAGCACGTCGTCGTTCAGCGAGTTCGTGGAGCACTGGACCGCTCCGGATTTCGAACACTACGTGGAGGCGCTCGGAGCGGTTGCCATTCCAGACGCGCATACCGATCTGGTGGGCGAGGTGCTCTCCGCCGAAGTCGCGTTCTGGGACATGGCCCTGGCATGAGGCGGCCGGCCGATGGCGGAGGCGCTATGGCAGGTTCGCGCCCGGAATCGGCTTGTTCTGAACGAATCCGTAGCACGTGCCCAGATGCTTGCCCGGGATGCAGGGAACGCCGTTGATCGTCGGAATTCCGCCGACGACGGTGCACTGATTCGAGTACGGGTCACTGAAATGCCCGATGGGACAAGCACTTGCGGGCGCGGCGGTCACACTCGGAACGACGGCGAACGCGACCCCGCAACCGGCCGAAACCAGCATGCGGAGCAATGTGACGTGCATCGGCCAGCTTTCCTCGTCGTTGGATCGAGCGTACCGCCGAGGTGGTACGGGCGGGGGAGCGGAGGAGGCGCCGCCCGCGGAATCGCGAAACTCGGTGCCGGTAACTGCATCAACTGACCCCCGGCCTGGAGACTGCACCGTCAGGATCCACAGCAGCATCGCTCCGTCAAGCACCGGTGAGAGGCTATCGACTCACCTGGACCGCTGCGGCTATTGGTCCCGCCCCCAGCAGGTTCGACGGGCGAGTCAGCGCGGCGATCGCCGCCACTGAAACGGCCGCCACGACGAAGGCGGCCTGCACCGACACGGCATCGGCGGTGCCACCCAGGACAGCCGCGGCGATCGGTCGCGAACCGAGGAATCCAACCAGCCACAGCGCCATGATCCGGCCGCGCAGCTCGTCGGGCGCACGCTCCTGAACCACGGTGCTCAGCCCCGTCATCGCCCAGCCGAAGCCCAGACCTGCGACCGCGAACCCGGCCAGCGCCGACCAGGTGACGGTGCCGATGGACAGCAACCCGCAGCCCGCGGCCAACATCCACAGCCCAATCGACGACACCCACGCCGAGGCGACGCGTCCACGCATCAGCGCCAACACGGCCATGCCGAGACCGGCCCCGATGCCAAAGGCGGCGGACAACGCCCCTACCAGGCCGGTACCGCCCCCGAGCTCGTCGGCCAGCGACGGTGTCAAGGTGATCGACGGATCGGCGGCGAACCCGACCGTCGTCACGGCCAGCAGCGCCAGCAGCAGCGGGCGGTCCCGCCAGACGTACCGCAACGCCGTCCGCACCCGGTAGTCGGTGCCGGACGGGCGAACCTCGGGGATCGGGAAGCGAATCAGCAGGAGGAAGATGGCGAAGACGAGATGCAGACCCGCGCTGACCGCGAATCCCGCCGATGCACCCAGGTGGGCCGCGATGTAGGCGCCGATCGCCGGTCCGACCATGCGGCCGATCGTCATGGGGATGCTGTTGAGCGCCATCGCCGTGGACAGTTCCCCAGGCCGGATCAGGCTCGGCACGATCGACTGCATGGCCGGGCCGCCGACGACGAAGCCGATCCCGACCAGCAGCGTTCCGAGCAGCACCGGAATGGCGGCACGGCTGCCGTCCAGACCGGGCAACAGGGCCAGCGATACCGCCACCGATCCCGATCCGATCACGCAGAACACCCGGCCGAGCAGAATCTGTCTGGCCGGATCACCTGCGTCGGCCCACTTTCCGCTGGTGGGGCTCAAGATGAGCTGGGGGCCGAACTGGGCGACACCCACCATGCCCACCATCAGCGCCGAACCGGTGGCCTCGTACATCACCACGGCGGCGACGATCCCATGCGTCCACACCCCTACGACGGAGAACATCTTGCCCCAGAACAGGGTGCCGAACACCCCGTCGAACATCAGCGCGAGAGCGCCACGCGGCGGCAGCGCCGTGGTCTGTGCGCTCATGTAGCCACCGGGGGCTGGTCGGGGCGACGAGGGCATCCAATATGCATAGCACGTCAATGTTTCCCACATGCCCGGGGTGTCTTGCCCGGCCCTTCGCTGCGTGTCAGACCAGCGGCGGGGGCAGCGGCTCGTACACCGGCTTCAGATCCGGTATCCGATTCGTGTCGGGCGTATCGAAGTACGTGTCACGCAGGATCCACGTCGAGTTGCCCACGGTCAGGGTGAAGTCGCCATACACCCGGTACACCGGATCTGCGGCGGTGAAGTACGCCTTCGTATAGGGCGGCACCTTGGCGTCGGCCTTGTAGGTGAACGTCACCTGCCTGGTCCAGGTGTGACCGTAAGTCGTCTGAATCTCGGCATTGATGATGTCGAAGAGTTTGAAGCCGGCCTTGGTCGAAATCTGGACGCTGTCGGACTGGCTGACCGCTTCGCTGGTGCTGACGCTGATCGTGCCTTCGTACGGGTTGGGGTTGGTGTAGCTCGCGCCGACCGGGCGGTAGGCGGTGTAGGTGAGTTCCTGTCGCGTCGCCTTGAAGTCACACGTGGCCGGCGAACCGTTGTAACACAGGTTGTTGAGCGCGTTGGTCTGGGCGCCTCCCGCCCCGATGTCGACCACGGTCCCCGGCGCGTCCAGGAAGAACACCTGCCTGGCGCCGGCGAGGACATCCCTGGGCGAACACGAGGGTGCACCCCCACTCGTAGAACAACCCCCGTAGGTGCTCGCGAAGATGGACAAGACGTACATCGACGCCGTGTAGGTCCCGCCGATCTCGCTCGGCCTCTCGAAGTTCGCGTCGACGTAGTTGTCGCCGAAGAAGGTGAAGATCACCTCGAAGTGCGCGGCCTGACCCGGCTGAACAAGCGTGCCGACGACGGGACCCGACTCGACGTCCTCGGCTCCTTGGCCGTATCCGGTGAACCTGAGCGGGTATTGCGTCAGGTTGTAGACGTCGAACCCCCGGGTCGTCGGCGCGGCCTGGACGCCCACGGCTGGGCCGGTGGCCGAGCCCCGTGCGATCGAGATCACCGACACCTCTCCGCCTGCGAAGTTGGCTGCGTAGATCTCGTCACCGTCAGGACCGACCGCCACGGCGTCCGGATCGCCGCCCAGGGCCAGGACGCCGATCACGGATCTGGCGGCCGCGTCGATGACCGAGACGGTGCCTGCCGCGGCGCTCGTCGCGTAGAGGCGCGTGCCGTCGGGACTGATGGCCACGGAATCCAGACTGGACGCGACGTCGAAGGTGTTGATGACGGCGTTCCTGGCGGCGTCGATCACCGACACCGTGCCGTTCTGATAGCCGACGACATAGACGCGCCGACCGTCGGGGCTGACCGCCAGCCCACCCGGAGTCGTGGCGCCGTCCAGACCGATCACGGCGGCCACCGTGTTCGTCGCGGTGTCGATCACCGACACACTGTTGCCTTGGGCGTTGGCCACATAGGCGCGGCTGCCGTCCGTGCTGAGCGCCACCGCCTCGGGTGTGGCGCCCACCGCCACGGTGGCGATGACGGCTCCGTCAACGGTGTCGATCACCGTCACGTCGTCGGTGCCGGCGTTCGCCACGTAGACCCGCCGCCCGTCACTGCTCACGACAACCGCGGCCGGCGCCGAGCCGACGTCGAAGGTCGCCGTCACCGAGTTGGTGGTCGTGTCGATGACCGCGACGGTTCCGCCGTAGGCGTTGGCGACATAGGCCCAGCGGTCATCGGGACTCACCGCCAGCGCGACGGGGAAGTTCCCCACGTCCGCGATCGTCGCGATGACCAATTTGGTCGAGGTGTCGATCACCGACACGCTGTTACCGCTCGCGTTGGTGACGTACACCCGCGTTCCGTCGCTGCTGGCCGCAACCCCCGACGGGCCGGCTCCGACGGCGACGGTCTGCACCGAGACCCGCGGTTCCACCGTCACGCGCACCGGCACCGAGATCGTGCCGGTGTCGCTGAAAAGGTTGAGGCGGAAACCAGGGAACGTCGTCGGGTCGAGTTCGATCAGCGAGCGCACGTCGTCGTCCACGGTGACGGTGAAGGTGTCGGTGCCACCCGTGGCCTCGAAGTCCGGGTCGGCAACGTAGGTGTAGGTGCCGAACGCATTGACCACCACCGTGCCGTGCGCCGGGCCATCGGTCACCTGGTAGGTCAACGGGTCTGCCTCGGGGTCGACGGCGCCCACGGTGCCGGTAACCACCCCGCCCTCACCCTGGCTGGTTTCGACCGGGTGGGCGCTCGGAAGTCGGTTGGCGACGGCGAACCGAGTATCGCGAAGCAACAGCTGCAGCGCCCCGAGCAGAAATGGCGGCCGCAGCGGAACCGTCGGGGCTCCGGTTGACGGCGGAGCCAACCCGAAGGCGGATAGCACACCGATCACCAGCCGCGCAACGGGCATCACCGGCTCGGCCGGCGTCGCAGAGGTCGCGGCAGGTACGGCAGTCACAGCAGGCGACACCGAATGCGGCTCAACGGTTTCGGCGACCACGTCTGCCGGTTCGATGGCTTTCGCAGGAGTGGCGCCGGGCCGCGGCGGGTCGGCGGTGACGACATGAGATCTCACCGAGTCGTTCTTCACTGGTTGCGACGTGGCCGACGACTGCGCTCGACCGGCGGCACCCGACCGTGCCGACACCGCATTCCCGACCGGTTGGGCCATGGCACCGTCGTGGTCGCGAGGACCGACGGTCGCCACCTCGTCGAGTGCCGCGTCGGGTTCGGCGCCCCGGTCGACCTTGGCGCTCTTGGCCGGCTCGGTGTGGTCTTCGTCGGTGGTGTTGGGCGAGTCCGACTCCGCGCGTGTCGATGTCGGCCGAGAACCCGATCTCGACCCACCCGACTTCACATCGGATCCCGGGGAATCCGCCGACGAGCCCGGCGACGACGATCCGGTCGAGGACCGTGACGAATCGCGCTCCGACCTCGACACCGAGGACGAGTCTGACGAGCCATCCGTATCGGACGGCCCGGCGTGGGCCAGCCCGGGGCTGTTGGTGACCGCGACTCCGACCCCAAGTGCAATTGCCATCGCGGCCAATCGCGAACCTACGGTAGACAGTTCCATGTGCGCTCCTGATGCTCTCCAGGCAGGGGCCGCAGCGAGCCACGCTCGACCACGCCGGGTCTGTTTGGAATTGTCTGATGACTCGGACGCTTCGCGCGTGGCCGGCCCACATGTTCATCCGGCATACGTCGCTTGTTAACCCGGCGAAGGTCATCGCGGTTCGTCGACCCGCGGCGTCCGAACACCTCTGGATCGCCATCGTGGCCGCGCCATCGCCACTACTGTCGGATTCGTGCCCCGCGTCGAGATCGCGCCGAACGGCGGAACCGTCGCATTACTCGGCCGGCGCGGGGGCAGTTCATGGAGGACATCGAGGGGAGACAGGCATGGCTAGCTCGACACCGATGCAGCTCGGCATGGTGGGACTCGGCAGGATGGGCGCCAACCTCGTCCGACGGCTCATGCGCGACGGGCATCGATGCGTCGTGTACGACGTAAACCCGGACGTGGTCTCAGAACTCGACGGGGAGGGGGCGACCGGTGCCACGTCGCTGGAGGACTTCGTGCAGAAGTTGGAGCAGCCCCGCGCGGCCTGGCTGATGCTTCCGGCGGCGATCGTCGATTCGACCCTCGACCAGCTGGTGCCGCTGATGGACGCGGGAGACGCGATCATCGACGGCGGAAATTCCTACTACCGCGACGACATCACGCGTGCCAAGCGGCTGTCGACAAAGGACATCCACTACGTCGACTGTGGAACCAGCGGCGGAGTGTGGGGCCTCGAGCGCGGTTACTGCCTGATGATCGGCGGGGAGACCGAGGTCGTGACACGGCTGGACCCCATCTTCAAGACCATCGCACCCGGTGAGGGCAGCGCCGAACCCACCCCGAACCGCACCCGCACCGACGGGACCTCTCCGGACGGCTACCTGCACTGCGGCCCCAGTGGCGCCGGGCACTTCGTGAAGATGGTTCACAACGGCGTCGAATACGGGATGATGGCGGCCATCGCGGAGGGCTTGAGCGTCATCAAGCACGCCAACGCAGGCAAGTCGGACCAGGTCGTCGACGCCGAGACCACACCGCTACGTGATCCATGGGCCTATCAGTACGACATCGACGTCGCCGAGGTCGCCGAGGTCTGGCGCCGCGGTTCCGTGGTGGGCTCGTGGCTGGTCGACCTCATCGCGGATGCGTTCGCCGCCTCACCGGACCTCGATGACTTCACCGGCCGGGTGTCCGACTCCGGTGAGGGGAGATGGACCGTACTCGCCGCCGTGGACGAGGGGGTCCCGGCCCCGGTCATCACCACCGCGCTGTACGAGCGGTTCGAGTCCCGCGAACTGGGCCTGTTCACCGACAAGATCCTGTCGGCGATGCGCAGCGAGTTCGGCGGCCATGCCGAGAAGACGGCCAAGAAGTAGGACTCGTGACCACACCAGCGACCACGCCCGCCGACGTCTTGGTGGTCTTCGGCATCACCGGCGACCTGGCCAAGAAGATGACCTTCCGCGCCCTGTACCGCCTGGAACGGCGCAGGATGCTCGACTGCCCGATCGTCGGTGTCGCCTTCGACGACTGGTCTGAGGACACGCTGCGTGACCATGCGCGCCAAGCCATCTCGGATAGCGGCGAGACCATCGACGACGCCGTGTTCGATCGCTTCGCCGCCCGACTGTCCCTGGTGTCAGGGGACTTCGGGGACGCCGCAACCTACGACCGCGTCGCCCAGGCGATCGACGGGCGCCACCACCCGGTGTTCTATCTGGAGATCCCGCCCTCGCTGTTCGGCCGCGTCGTCGAAGGCCTGTCGGGCGCACACCTGACCGAGAATGCCCGGGTCGTGGTGGAGAAGCCCTTCGGCCACGACCTGGACTCGGCACGGGCGCTCAACGCGAAGCTGCGCACGATGCTGCAGGAGTGGCAGATCCTGCGGATCGACCACTTCCTCGGCAAGGAACCGGCCATGGACATCATGTACCTCCGGTTCGCCAACTCGGTCTTCGAACCGGTGTGGAACCGCGACCGCATCGAGGCGGTGCAGATCACCATGGCCGAGGACTTCGGGGTGGACGACAGGGGCAGTTTCTACGACGCGGTGGGCGCGCTACGCGACGTGGTGCAGAACCATCTGCTTCAGCTGATCGGGCTGTTCGCCGCCGAGCCTCCGAGCAGCGCCGACGCCGACGGCTTGCGCGACTCACGGGCGGAGGTGTTCCGGTCCATGCCCGCCGCGGACCCGAAGCACTACGTGCGCGGCCAGTACGCGGGCTACCAGTCGATAAAGGGGGTGAAGTCCGACTCGCAGACCGAGACGTTCACGGCCTTGAAATTGCAGATCGACAACTGGCGGTGGTCGGGTGTGCCGTTCTTCATCAGAGCCGGAAAGATGCTTCCCGTGCACGCCACGGAGATCCGGGTCATCTTCAAGCGACCGCCCAAACTCCCGTTCCTTCAGCACACGCCGGAACCCGACGAGCTGATCCTGCGGATCGATCCGAGTCCGGGTGCCGACCTGGTGGTTCAGGCAAAGCAACCGGGCGCCAACTCCACTCGCACGGTTGATCTTTCGCTGATCTTTGCCGACGAACTCGCCGAACCGCCCGAGCCCTACGAGCGCCTTCTCAGCGACGCGATGCAGGGCATCGCCAGCCAGTTCACCCGCGAGGACACCGTCGAGGAGACGTGGCGCATCGTGCAGCCACTGTTGGACCATCCGCCGGCGGTGCAGTCCTATGAGCCCGGCTCGTGGGGGCCCGACGACGCCGCCAAACTGGTCGCGGGATACTCCAACTGGCGCGCACCGTGGCTGAAGGGATGCCCATAGCCGTCCGTATGGCCCAGCCGCCTAGCGGGATGCCGGCGCCGACTCGCGAGTCCGGTCGTGCTCGGCCTCACGAATGCGGCGCAGCCGGCGCAGGCGCCAGGGATGGTCCTCGTGTGGCCACATCCGCTCGATCTCCGCATTGAACTCCGCACCCAGCAGTATCGAGAACGCCGTGATGTAGAGCCACAGCACCACCGCGATGGGCACGGCGAGTTGGCCGTAGAGCGCGCCGTCCTGCATGCTCATCGCCAGGTAGACGCGCAGCCCCGCCGACGACAGCAGCCACAGCGCCATGGCGAGCAGTGCACCGGGCAGGTCGCGACGCCACGGCGTTCGCCACGGGACACCGAGGTGGTAGACCGTGGTCAGACCGGCCAGCACGATCAGTACGAGCCCGGGCCAGAAGAGCCTGTCGAACATCGCGAGCGTCGCGTCGGCGACCGAGTCGGGGGCAACCCACGCCACCACATCCGGTCCCACGACCAGGGGCGGAAGGATGGCGACGGCGCCGAGCAGTCCGCCGATCGTCAGCCCGAAGGCCAGCAGGCGCCGCCGCCACACGGGTCGGCGTTCGAGGTCGTAGGCGATGGTGATCGTCTCGAGGTAGCGGTTGACCGCCCGCGAGCCGGTCCAGATGCTGAGCAGAATGCCGATCGACACGACGCCGCCGCGCCGATGCGCCAAGACGTTGGCCACGACCTGCTCGTAGGCGTTGTAGGTCCGCTCCGACAGGAACGACTCCGGGACGTCGAGGAGTAGGCGATGCAGTTCGGCGGTGCCCTCGGGGCCGAGGGCGTTGGCGATGAAGCCCAGCGACCCGACGATGGCGATCAGCAACGCGGGCAGCGAGATGAGGGAGAAGAGCGCGGCTTCGGCGGCCAATCCGGGCACCCGGTCCTCGATCGTCTCGCGAACGGTGCGCTCGATGAGCACCCAGGCCTTTTGCACCGGCCGTGGCATGCGGAAGAACAACACCCTGACTCGGTGCTCCGCCGTGGATCGGGCCGAGGAGGCGAGTTCGGCGGGACGTGACCACGGTGGCGGCCGGTCGCTTCCTCGTTGCATCCCCTACGAGCCTAGGAGACGGGGCGACGTGCCGGGGGGTCGGCAGGGGCTACACGCCTCGACCGAGACGTCGTGGCTAGACGTACACCACGTCGACCCGTCGGAACGCGCCCAACTCGTGGTCGACCCGGAACGCTTCGTGGTCGCGTTCGTAGCGTCGGTCCGCTTCCTCCGCGTATCGAACGACGTCATCGACGAAGAGGTCCTCGACACCCATTGCGGCGACGATGTCGGGTTCGACGTCGTGATCGATCAGCCCGGCCTCGTCCGAAAGCGCATGGGCTTGCGCGACGACTCCGCCGCACAGGTGGGCGTAGGCACGCCACTGTGTGAACGACAGCTCATCGAGGTCGATGTCGTCGCGGAACCACGAGCGTTCCCGCACCAGAAAACTCACCCCGTCGTGGCGGATGCTGCCGTAGAAGACGTCCCCGCTGACCAGCTGTACGCGCTGACCGTGGGCGACGCGGTCGGCATCGCCGTCCACCAGGAACTCCGAAGGCGGAACCAGGCCGTCCAGCGCCGATCGACGTGCCTGTTTCAGTTCGAGCAGCATGTCGTCGGTGGCATCGGCGTTCTGCCCTTCGATCATCACGTAGTAGCGGACCAGCCCCAGCGAGGCGGTGCCCTGGCCGCGGCGTTCGGCGACGTCCTTGACGCGCATCGATCCGGCCCGTTCGGGCACGGACACGTCCGCCTCGCGGACGTAGCGGTCGATGAGCGACTGAAACTCCTCACGCCTGCTACTGATCGGGACGATCTTCTTGCTCGACCGGAATCCCCGCTTGGTTTCGTTGAGGTACTTCTTCTTCAGCCACTTCGAGCGTCGTCCCGACGTGGCGTCCTTGATCAGATCCGCGACGAGGTCCGGAGCGTTGTCGCGCCGCAGTTCGGCCTTCCGCTCGTCGAGCTCGCCCGAGAACTCGGCGATCTTCTTGGCGTAGCCGCGGACGAACGACTGAGCGATCTTGCGCCGCTTTCCCCTGCCGTAGCCGCCGATCTCGTCGGCGGCGATGAGGAACCCGGTTGCCCCGCGCTTGAGATCCCAGGTGAACGGCGCGTAGAAGACCTCGTCGTAGTCGTTGATGCCGAAGATCGGCACGTTGTCGGCGTTCGGCATCACCCCGAAGTTCTCCGGGTGGATGTCGCCGGCCGCAAGAACGGTCGGCATCCAGGCGTCCTCGCCGGCCATGTCGCGGTAGAACAGCAGCGCGGTGCCGCGGAAGAACGAGAACCGGGAACCAGCCAATTTGTCGAACTTCTCGAAGGCCTCCTCGTCGTGCCTGGCGATCCGCAGATGGTGATCCTCCCGGATCGTCTGTCTGACGTGCATGCGGCGGTCGTTTCCCGTGAGCGCACGGGGGAGCGACACCATGTCACCTGCCGCCCGCGCCTCGGCCAGTGCCCGGAAGGCCGCGACCCGCGACGCGATGGAGGTGTGGGCATCGGTGTCCCGCGTTTCGTCACGCGCGGTGACGCGGCCGCCGGCGTCGGTGTCGTCACCGTCTGTCTCGGGGCCCGACTCGTCCGCGGCACTCGGGTCCGTCGTTGCATCCATGTCGAACGACACTAGCGATCGATCCGGTGGTGCCCGCGTTCTTCGCCGTGTCGACCCGGGAGCCCCGGCGACATGGCCGTTTCGGACCGCCACGTCCTGGCCTGGGTCATAGTGAGGTGAGGGGGACGCCCGTGTGATCGGAGGAGGTCCAGCAATGTCACGGACAGGATTCGGCTCGCTCGCTGCGGGCGGCCTCAACTGGGACAGTCTGCCGCTGAAGTTGTTCGCAGGCGGCAATGCGAAATTCTGGGATCCGGCCGACATCGACTTCTCCGCCGACCGTGAGCACTGGGAGTCGCTGACGGCAGCCGAACGCGACATCGCCACCCGGCTGTGTGCCGAGTTCATCGCGGGCGAGGAGGCGGTCACCGAGGACATCCAGCCGTTCATGAGCGCAATGCGCGCCGAAGGCCGGCTCGGCGACCAGATGTACCTCACTCAGTTCGCGTTCGAGGAGGCCAAGCACACCCAGGTGTTTCGCATGTGGCTGGACGCCGTCGGGATCACCGAGGACCTGAACGGGTACTTCGACGACCTGCCCGCCTACCGGCAGATGTTCTACGAGGAACTTCCGGAGTCGCTGAGCGCGCTCGAGACCGATCCGTCACCGGCGGCCCAGGTGCGTGCGTCGGCGGTATACAACCACATCGTGGAGGGCATGCTGGCCCTCACCGGCTACTACGCCTGGCACAAGATCTGTGTGGACCGCGGCATCATGCCGGGCATGCAGGAGCTGGTCCGCCGCATCGGCGACGACGAACGTCGCCACATGGCTTGGGGCACCTTCACGTGTCGACGCCACGTCGCCGCCGACGACGCCAACTGGTCGGTGTTCGAGAATCGAATGAACGATCTGATCCCGCTGGCGCTGCGCAACACCGAGGAATTCTTCGCCCCCTATGGGGACGACATCCCGTTCGGCCTGACCATGGCGGAGTTCATGACGTACGCGACCGACAAGGGGATGCGCAGGTTCGGCACGATCGGGAGCGCGCGCGGTCGTGCCGTCGAGGAGATCGACGTCGACTACGCGCCGGTGCAGCTCGAAGAGGACTTCGCCGACGAAGATGCGCGGGCGCTCGCCGGTTCGACGGCCTGACCCGCCGCGGGCGCCACTTGTAGGCGATCGCCGCGCTGGACCCCGCGTTCAGTGTGATCACGTCGAATGAGCGAAAACCGGCGTCACCACACCATTCCCGGAAGTCGGCCCCGGTGAAGTCGAAGGCGTCACCGAACTCGATCAGCATGTTCAGCGACATCAGGAGGATGGATTTCGTCCCCTGTGCGACGATCGACACCGATGATGCCCACCGACAATCACGTGCACACGCGGTGGTCGTGGGACACCGCGAGTTCCTCCACCATGGCACGGGCGTGCGAGCGAGCCGTGGAACTGGGACTACCGGGTCTGGCCTTCACCGAGCACGTCGACTTCACCGAGTGGGGGTGCGGCGACCCCGTCGAGCGGACGTCGTCATCGGGCCACGCGGTCGTACGCCCTGCGAGTCTCGCTGCGAGGCCCAGGGTTCGGCCACTGGACGTGGAGGGCTACCTGGCGGATATCGCGCGGTGCCGGGAGGCCTTTCCGGAACTGCGCGTCCTGTCGGGTATCGAGGCGGGTGAGCCGCATCTATTCGCGGGCAGTGTGGCCAACGTGCTCTCGGGCGGTCAGTTCGACCGGGTGCTGGGAAGCCTGCACGCGCTCTCTCACGAGGACACGCTCGTTGCGGTCAACCGCGCCCTGTTCGCCCGCCTCGATCCGCACGACCTGATGCGCCGCTACCTCACCGACATGCTGGCGCTGGTCGGTGGCTCGTCGGTGTTCGGCGTGCTCGCACACTGCGACTTCCCACGTCGCTACTGGCCCGCTGAACGTGCGGGCGAGTACACCGAAGCCGACTTCGAGGAGGAGTATCGCGCGGTGTTTCGCGCACTTGCGGGTTCGGGCAGGGCACTCGAGATCAATACGAAGAGTCCGCTCGCGTCCGTCGAACTCGTCCGCTGGTGGCGGCAGGAGGGTGGGGACGCCGTGTCATTCGGCAGCGACGCGCACGAGCCCTACCGGGTGGGAGACGGATTCGACGTCGCAGTCGACGTCGTCGAGGCTGCCGGCTTCAGGCCGGGGAGGGATCGGTTCGACTTCTGGCGCCGCTGAACGCCCGGGTGGTGACGCTGGCGTCACGCTCACGCTCGACGGTGACGCTGGCGTCACGCTCACGGCGGACGACCCGGCTCCTGGCCGCGAGGGAGCAGTGAGATCTTCTGCCAGATCTTGTTGGACAGCTCCGTGGTCAAGGTCTCGATGTAGGAGACCGTCTCCAGGACGACGCCGTCGGAGCTGTGCTCGGCGCACAGCGCCGCCGTCTTGGCCGTGAGGCTCAGCATCTCCGAGCAGTAGCCGAGGTAGTGCTTGAGCTGGTCGGCGTTCAGACCGTGTTTGACGCTGTGCTCGGTCGGCGCATACGCCGGGCTCGCCTGCTCCGGGTCCTTGGAGAGCTGGTGCATGTCGATGACGTGAGCCAAAGAGCGAAGCCGGTGGAGCAGCCGAAGAAGCACCCGGCGCTCCAGGCGTTCGGGAAATGCCCAGAGGAATACCACTGCGATGGCCGCGAATACCAGATCGTTGATGACGCTCTCGACCAAGGGCACCCAGTCGATGGTCCGGTCCGGCCCGTCGGCGATTGCGGACTTCACGGTGAAGATCAGCAGGGCCAGCGTGGCGGCGATGATCGTCATGCTCACGGCGCGGGCGCCGAACGTCGTGCGCCGCAGGCGGACGCGGGATTCGGCCGCCTCGTCCTGGACCAGATCCACCAGAAGGCCGAGGTCGCGCGCCGCCTTGGTCAGTCCGCGTTCGCCGAAGCGCGCATCGATGCGACGTTCGAGCTGTGCCACGGTGGTTCCGACGTGGCCGGCGGCAAGCTGGACTTCGTCGCCGGCCGGACTCGTGCGTGCCACGTCACGACCTTAGATCCATCGACCGGTTACCGGGCCCATCTGGCCGGCCACGCGTGTAGAAAGGCTACTGCTGGCGGGCATGTTGGCGCTGGCGCCGTGCGCAGGGGCGGCCGGCCGGGTTCGATCATCAAGCGCCGCAACGCGATCTCTACCGAATTGGTTCGGTGATCACGAAACGCTGGCCGCCCTCGACGCTTACCGCATTTGGCACCAGAGCACCGGACACTACAATAGCGAATCCTTGCTTGGGGTTTCCGACGCCGACGTTCTCGGCGACGACCTCGACGGTCCAGTCGCCAGGCGGTGCTCCATCGAGGATCACCATCTCGGTCGAATTGGTCCGCTCGATGGTCCCGCCGACCGTCGATCGTCCGCCTGACAACTGGTTACCCAGCAGCGTTCCTCCGGCCGGTGAAGTCACTCGTAAGTCGAGGTTGTTGACGACGCACGTGTCCGAACCGATCCCGCCGGGCGGCTCCGTCCAGGTAAGAGTGACCGAAAGCCGTCCTGGCCCGCCGAGCGAGAAAGTGATCAGGCATTTCTCGCCGATCGCCAGGCCATCGGCATTGCGCACGTCGACGAGCATCCGGGGCCCCGCCTGCCCCAGCGCTGCGGATGGGTCCACCGCGCCCCAACCGCGGCTGGAGCTCGGAATAGCCGCGTCTGTGCCATTCGCAACGGCTGCGTTGAGCGCAATTGCACGCAGAAGCGATCCGGTCGGTATGAACTCATCTTCAGCCCGCGGCTCGCCGTCCCGGTAGCGGCCCTCGACAAGTTGCTGCCGCACCAGAGTGAGCACCCCGGCCACCCACGGTGTCGCCCGACTGCTCGAACAACGCACGTTGTTGGTGCCGACGCCGCAGTCCGAACCCATGATCGCCGACATCACCGAGCACCCGGTGCCTGTCACATCGGGCTTGCCACGACCGTCGGCCGTCGGTCCCGGGCTTCCGTCACCGACCGCGTCGACAGCCGCGCCCGATCCCGCCGTTGCACTGACGCATAGGGCGTTCTTCGCCGTTCCTGGCGGACCCTGCTCCTCGCCCACGTTTCCGCTCGAGCCGAGGACGACGTGGTCCTCGTTCAGCCAGACGAAGTTGTCGAGATCCGCAGACCGCTTGTCATACGATGCGGGTCGGCCGACGCCTTGGGGTGCTGAATGCCAGCTGTTGGTATGGACGAACGCACCGGCCTCGGCGGCACGGGTGAGTTCGTCCATCATAGAACTCTGTCCGTCGAGGTCTCTCTTGTTGCCGCACGCGAGCCGGGCACCGAACGCGACTCCCCGCTGAGGATGCCTACCAGGATTGTCAGCTTCGTCGCCGACCGCGATGCCCGCGGTGAAGGTCGCATGCTTGCCTGCGGGGGTTCCCGCGGCATTCCGGATCTGAACGATCTTGCGGTGCGCAGGCCCGGGTTCGGTGTGGGTGCTATCGACGAAGAAGCAATGACTCACGTCGGGTGGCCCGTTGTCGATGACACCGATGATCTGCCCGGCGCCGGTGAGCCCCAAGCGATCGGCGGCGGGGATCCGGCTGGTGCCGGGGTTGGGATCGTCCTCGCCGTCGTCGAGCGTCTCAGGAACCTCCTCTACCCATCGGACTCCGTCCAATTCTGCTATCTGAGCGGCCATTCCGGATCGGACCAGGAGGCGCACTGCGAACGAACCACCCAGCCCACGGTCATCGAGGACGGCAATGAACTGCTCGGCCTGCACCATCTCGCGAATTCGTGCGAGCACTTCGTCGGCGACGACGTTGAACACGACGACATCGACAGGCTTGGGATCCTCCGGGTCGTTCGATTCGTGGTCAGCACGCAGGTCGGCCGACAGCTTCATATCCGGTGACAGCAAAGCCACCGCGCGAACCCGTTTGTCGGCGCGCAGCTCGGCCGCCTCGGACGGTCGCAGTGACTCTATGTAGCTACGCGGTGGGATGTAATCGGTCAGCCGCACATCGAACTTCGCGCGCAAGCCTTCCACGGTTGCCTGATCGGGCGTCTCGATGAACTGGAGGATCCATGCCGGCCTTCGTTCTGGGTCGATCGGGTCGTTGTTCCCGAGCTGATTGTTTTGCTCGATCAGCGGATCGGCGTTACGCCCAGCCATCGACACGACGTTCTCGTTGAGCGGTTGGTTCATCTACGCACCGCCACACGACCGACCGGCTTTCGCACCAAGAGGCGCAAGTCGGTGTTGAGCTCAGCCAGCGCCCACCAGACAGCTAGCGAAACAGGAAGTCTGACATCGATTTCCATGTCCAGCTGAGGATTTTCAGACGTCTGCACCTCGAGAACGGCTGGATCGAACCGACCATATCCGCCATCCAGGCACTGCTGGGCGTGCAGAAACGCCGTCACCGACCGGAGTCGCTCGTCGTGCAGTGGCTGAAGCAGGTGCGCGCCGCGCAGCAGGGCGCAACCGGTGATCAGATCATGGCGCCGCAGCGCGTCCACACCAAGCGCCTCCAGCCGCCGCAGCCCCACGCGGTCCGCATCGCTCAGGGCCGGCGGCGGCGAGGTTCCGTATCCGGTGCACCCCACGGCCAACTGCCACACCGTCGAGATGTCGCCTCCTGAGTCGATGGCGAGCCAGACCTCGTCCCGTGTGGGAAGAGTCGGCGGGTCCGACAATTCGAGTTGAGTCAATGCAACCCGCTTTTCGCACCATGCCCGAGCCGTCGCGGGGTCAGCGTCGATCTGCTCGACGACCGCCGCGATGGCATCCACGAATCCGCTCAGCACAGGCACGTGAATGTCGCGATCGCGGAGAAGGCCGTGCGCGCACAGCGTCAGCGTCGCGGGGACGCCGCTCAACTGCGTTGGTAGGAGCACGGTGTCTTTGATCCTGGTCGCTACTTCGCGAATGGCGTTAGACAGCGACGGGTCGGTCGACTCGAGAAGCGAAAGCCCCACGAGTGCGCTGACCAGCACCGTCGGCGCCCGCCCGGGATCGGCGCGGTTCACCAGCCCCATCAACCACTCTCCATCACGCTCTGCGACCGAGCCGTTTCCATGGTTTGGCGCCAGGTGCGATCGCACGACGGTGCCCTGCTCACGGCGTCGCCGAGTCGTAAGCGCGAAGGCCATGACCAGTGTGGTGTGATAGCGCTCGTTGAAACGTTCTTTCGGTGACTGTTGCTCAGGCGGCGGATCTTCCGGGCGCCGCATCGCCGGAACCGACCCATCCTCGTGCTGCATCGACTCGAAGGCGCGCCAGCCAGCGTGGTATATCTCGTCATGCTCGAACTTCATTGTGTCCCAACACATCAACAGTTCCCCGACAAGATCCCAGTGCCCTTCCCGTTGGAACCGAACCATGTCGTCGGTCAACACACGGCGCAGGCGCTGACGTTCCGGGTCCGCGAGCTCGGAGTCGGTGCGCTCGCCGAAGGTGTACCCGAAGAGAATGTCGTGGGTGAGTTCGTAGGCTGACCTCACAGTCTGAAACAGCGCATCGGGATTGCGGACCAGCAGCGATGTTCTGGTCAGCTCGGACAACGACGGCAGGGTGTGACTGAACCCACCCCAGTCAAGCACTGTCCTCTCGATCATGACGTGGTGTGGCAGCCGTTCTGTCTGTTGGATCAGACCGGAGTCGATGGCCCGTTGGATCGCACGCTCTTGAAGGGGTCCGCGTCGGTCCGCCAACGCCATCAGAGCGCATACACCGGCACGCAGTACGAGCTGGTTGGCAGTGCGCACAGGTTTGTCCCGCAGGAATCCCGAACTCGCATGACCGTCGATACAGTCGACGATCGCGGTGCTGTTTGGCTCCGTGTTCCACCCTTCACGAAGCCGAAAGACCATGAGTACGACAAGCTCCAGTAGCGCCTTGCATTTCGACTCTTCGGCGAGAATTCCAGGCGGCGCGAAGAATGTCAGGTTGTCGGCAATCCATCGCAGACATAGCGCCTCGCGGTCGATCGCGCTCACGCGACAGGCAGTCTACTGAACGGGCAGTCTACTGAACAATGGGTAGCTCGTCGTGATAGAACACGTAGTGCCGACCGATCAGGACGTCGAGGTCACCCGGATCGTTCTCGTCCTCGGCCCGGCGCTGCGCCTCTTCGACCATCTTGCGAGCCACTGTCTGCAGATCGAAGATGCTCTGCATCGCCAACGCCGCCATCACGTCCTCGACCTTTGGGACGCCGGTGATGGTGTTCGAGTCAGGTTCCGTCATGTGGACTCCCCAATTCTGTGCTTGATCACCGCTTGGCCTGATGGCCGTGGAAGTAAACAAATCCTTCACTGACGATGATGTCTAAGACCGGCGGGTCGTCTTCGTTCTCGGCGGCAGTGCGGACCGCGTCGACGACTTTCTGCGCGAGATCAGGTAGATCGAAGATGCTCCCCTTGGCCAACGCCGCCATGACTTGTTCGACGGTGGGTGTGCTGCTGAAGCTGACCGAGTCCGGCTGAGTCACGATTGAACCCTCCACTGGAATATTCAACGCTCTATGGCCAAATCATGTCACCGCGGAGCACCA
This sequence comes from uncultured Actinomycetota bacterium, assembly GCA_963798245.1. GTDB lineage: Bacteria > Actinomycetota > Actinomycetes > Mycobacteriales > Mycobacteriaceae > Mycobacterium. The sequence goes on along the minus strand of CAWCSO010000012.1, from coordinate 240,005 downwards.
TGCGGCCACATTTCGGCTATTTTTCTCACCGGCTCTTCCGTCGAAGTTCCTCGGAACGGCATACCGAAGGGTTCGCGGCGACCACGGAGGCGAGTGGAGCGGACTCCCGGGGCGTTGCGTGGGTTGTCGGGGAGCGCTGTCGGTCTCTCCACTTGCGCCGCTCACTAGCCGACCCCGACGAAGGGGCTCATCGCGTCTCGCGCGAACTGGGCGACGTTGACGGTGGGATCCCCGTCCGGATAGCTCACCGTCGCCAGCAGATTGCCGCCCGCGTCCACGAAGTTGCCGTCGGCTCGCCCCTGATGCGTCGTGGAGGTCACCAGGATGATCCCCGAGGTATCCGCATCCTTGGCCAGCGGTACCGAGAATCGGGCGTTCTGCACCGTGCTGTTTGCCTTGTCCTCGACGATGATGCGATTGTCCGGAACGCCGAGAAGCAGGAGCATCTTTCGCATCTGCCCAGCTTCGGTGTTGCCGTTTCGGGGGTTGCCGCCGGTCACGATGATCGGCGACTGTGGAAAGAACTGCGCGACCGCCAGACCCGTGAGCACACGACGCCGCAGGATGGTGCGCATGGTGCCGTTGTCGTTGAGGCCGTACCCCAGGATGACCACGGCAGGTTTCGAGAAATCCTTGGCCGCCGCGGCGGGGGGTTCGGCGTGGGCGGCAACGGGAGCGAATCCGCCCAGTGCCACAGAGGCAGCGATTGCCATGGCACCGGCCAGCCCTTTCCATCGGCTTCTCATGTGTCCTCCGCGACTACTGTGACGAATGGGGCGATGTTACTGCCGTTTCGACGGCGTCCGCAGGCCTTCACGGCTTGGACTAGTGTCGGCGGTAACCTCGGCAACGGTGGCATCCCCGGCATCGGCGGCAGCGGCGGCTTCCCCGGTAACAACGGCACGCAAGGTGGCGCCGGCGCGAATGGCCTAGGACCCATGACAATGCCGCTGACACTGCCGCAATGATGCCCGCCGACGTCAAGCCCGCGCAGCCGAGTTGGTCCCCGGACGCCCACGCCCGCTCATCGTTGCAGCGAGCAGATTGCTGATGCTCCCCGACGCCGTCGACGTCCGCCCTCCAGTGAGGGCGCGTGCGCCAGGCCGCAGGGCAGGTGTCTCGGTTGGCGTTCCGCTCCGGTCAGGATGGGGCTGTCGGTGTGGCCGCACGGGGGTGTCGTATTTTCGGTATTGCATTGCGCTGCAGTGACACCGTCAACGGTGTGGCGTTCAGCACCACGCGCGTTGCGTTGTGCGACAGGCTCGCCACGAACTGGGCAATAAAGCAGGATTCGGTGCGGTTCAGCATTGCGTGCAGAGCACTTCGTCGAGGCTGGCGGTGCGCAGTCCAGCGGCGGCCGCTGCCCGGCCGAGTCGGGCGATCGGGTCCGGGTCGATGCCGTCGAGGCCACCGGCCCGATTCAGCCGCGCCGTGTCGAACATCGCCGGGCCGCGCGCCATCTCGTCGCTGAGGACGTAGCGGCCGGCACCGACGGCCCGGCGTACGGTGTCCTCGGCCGCGCAGGCGCCGGTCAGTTTGACGGCGTCGGTGAAGTTGATGCCGACCTGCAACACTTCTGCTTCGGTCTCGAGCACCGCGGTCAGGCGGGTAATGAGATTCTCGGGTGCGAAGAACCGCCAGCCCTGTTCGAGGTGCAGCCAGAAACGTCCGCCGATCTGGGCACGGATGTGGGCGAGCCGGGCGGCGGGTGAGTCGGTGGGTGCGCCCTGGGTGAATTCGAGGAATCGGTAGCGCTCAAGCAGATTCGCGCGGTCTTCGGCTGACAGGCCAGCAGCCAGCACGAGGAAGCGCCCGATCCGCGGCAGGTCCAGACAGCAATGGAGGAAGGAGTTGAGTGTCTGTTCGGTGGCGGCGCGGTCCGGCCCGGCTATCAGGCTTGCGGTCACCGCGCAGTCGCGTGGTCCCGCGGTCAGAGGTTGCACGGCCGCGGCGGGGTAGACCGCGGCGGCGGCGAGCATCGCGGGTACCGAAAAGTCGCGGTTGCCGCTAATCCGCTGCCGGTCGACGTCGGGGACATCGGGCCGGGCCAGGAGGCGTCGGCATATCGCGAAGGCCTCGGCGTGCTTGCCGATCCAGTATCCGCAGACCGCCTGCTCGTCGAGTGCGCGCCAAGCGGACACGTCCGCACCGACGAACAAACTATCCTCGGCGGGAAGCGGGATTTGAGCGGCGCGTTCGGCGAACAGGTAGCCCAGCCGGTACCGCTCGTTCTTGCGGTAACGGGAAGCAATCGCGTGCAGGGCCTCCGCGCGGGTCGGTCGGAAGCCCCAGGCCTGCAGGTAGGCTTGCTGAACGTCGGGCCAGTGCGCATCGAGCCGGTTCATTGCCTGGGCCATCCGGAACTGCGCGAGGTAGACCTCCTCGTCCCAGCCGCCCATCTGTGCGCGGCGCCCGTACCAGTCGCGCGCGTTGGCGAAATCGCCCAGATCGTAATAGCTTTGCGCCAGGTAGAACACCGACCGGGCATCCGCAGGGTTGCGTTGGACTTCGGCCAGCAGCAGATCGCGGTCGCGGGCGTATTTCTCCGGGTCCACACTGCGCGCACCCAGGCGTCGCGATTTGATGTAATAGTCGCCTTCCAGTCGCGTCTCGTCGAACGGGCGCTCACAGCCGGAGTACTCGTGCACGACTCCCTTGTAGTGCCAGGGCATTCCGTCGCGGAACAGCTGGCGGCGCCAGTAGGTGAAACCGTCGCGGTAGCGCAGCTGATAGGCATCGGTGCTCAGCCGTCCGAAGTCGACGGTACCGACGACCACGTCGTCGGCGTCGATGACCCAAATGTAGTCGCCGTGGCCCTCGGCCAGCTTCAGCGCCTCAGAGCGGTTGTGGCCGAAGTCGCGCCACGGTCTTTCGTGTAACTCACCGGGGATGCCCAGCCCGGCCATGTGGCGCCGGATGACGTTCTGGGTGCCGTCCTCGGAACCGGTGTCCACGATCGCCCACGCGGTGATGTATGGCGCCACACTGTCGAGCACCTCCGCGACGATGTGGGCCTCGTTGCGCACGATCATGTTGAGGCAGATCGCGGGCCGCGCGGTCACCGACGGGTCGGACACGGCCCGATGATAGATGTGCTCGCCGGATTCTGGGCCTGTTCGCTCGACCGGATGCGAATCGGGCAAACGGGATTGGTGCGACACTGTGCTGGTGGACGGGATGTCTCGTGCTCAACCCCGGCGCTCGCCTTGGATCGGGATACCGCACCAGCGGCCCCTGCGCAGCGTTAGTCTGCTACCCAGACGTGCCGGCACTGAACCGCCACCGGACCCGTCACCGGGTGACGTGCACAGGGAGGTGGGCGCGATGTGGGCCCGTTGGTGATCGACCGCCGATCCTTCCTGCTCCTGACGGGTGCCGCCGGTGCGGGCGCCACCCTTCTGGCATGCGCCGACCACCGCGAACCGAGCGGCGCGGGCGCAGCACCCCGATTACCCGACTACACATCGACGCTCACCGAGAAGATCCCCGCTCTCATGGCCGAGAACGGGATACCCGGCGCGATCGTGTTGATCCGCAGTCCCGAAAAGGGCGACTGGAAGGCGACTTTCGGGGTGCGGAAGATAGGGGAGGACTCGCCTCCCGACATCGAAGACCACGTCCGCATCGCCAGCATCACCAAGACGATGACGGCCACGGTCGTCCTGCAGTTGCAGCAGGAGGGCGCCCTCTCGATCGACGAACCGGTCTCGCGGTACGTGACGGGGGTCCCCAACGGCGACGCGATCACCCTTGCGCACCTGGCCGAGATGCGCAGCGGGCTCTACAGCTACGCAGACGACCCCGAGTTCGCCGCCACGCTCCAGTCCCATCCCGACACTGTGTGGACCCCACGGCAGCTGCTGACAGTCGCGTTCGCCCATCCGCCGAACTTCGAGCCGGGCAGCCGATACGAGTACAACAACACCAACTACGTGCTGCTCGGGCTGGTGATCGAGAAGGTCACGGGCATGACTGCCGCCGACGCTCTGCGGACTCGCATATTCGATCCGCTCGACCTGCAGGCGACCACGCTGCCGGCTGCCGTCGACTCGACACTGCCCGACCCACACCCCCGCGGGTACATGTGGGGCCCCAACGAAGCGTATGAGGGCCCATTGCCGCAGACCCAACTCGACGCTGCCCTCGCAGGCGACCTGACGCCGTCCGATCACACCGACGACAACCCGTCGTGGGCCTGGACGGCAGGCGGCGTGATCTCACGGGCCGAAGACGTCGCCGTCTTCGTCGAGGCGATGGTGGCAGGATCTCTGCTCGACGTGGAAACCCGGCAGTGGCGGCTGGCGAGCATGCGGCCGACGGACCCGTCCGATCCGGGTGGCTTGTCCGAACTCGGCTTCGGCACCTACGGTTTCGGCTTGGAGGGGGCAGGCCCCATGTATGGGCATCCGGGCAACATCGTCGGCTTCGCCGGACTCGCCGCACACGACCCGGAGGCCGGTAACACGGTGGTCATCCTGACGACGGTGTACCTCACCCCGCAGGGCGGGCCGCCCCAGAACGTGCTGTTCGCGCCGATTCTCGCCGAGCTGTATCCCGACGTGGCCGCGCGGCTCACCGCCGCATCGGCGCCCGACACACCCGTGCCCACCAGTTCGACCGGCCCGGGCCGGTGAGGAGTAGACGGTAGCCAGACCCTAGTCCTCCTTGCGGATCAACCGTCCCAGCGCCTCACGGTCGGGTGCCAGCAGCTCTTCGATCCGAGGATGGTTGACGTCGGCGACGATGATCTCGCCGACCTCGGGGTAGACGTCGCTGAAGATGCCGTGGGACTTCATCTTCTCGGCCTGGTACTTGTTGTCCTCGGTGGGTGCGACGTAGTAGACGGCATCGGCCTTGAAGCGGTGCACCAGCCAGAGGTGAACCAACGTCATCAGGCGCTTCTGACGCAGCTTCTCGGCGAACGTGTTCTGGTCGCGCACCGTCAGGATGCTGCGACCGTGCCGGTCCTTGATGGGATCGACGAGAACGTTGGCGAGCAGTTCCTCGCCGTCGTCGTGGGCGCCGAAGATGCCGAGTTCCAGGACCTCCCCGCCCGCGCGCCGGGGCCGGAGTTGCACCCGTAGCTTCTCGTCGAGCTGGTAGTGCTCGCTCCACATCGCCAGCCACTCCTCGAGCAGCTTCTTGGGCACCTCGGTCTGGACGAGGTGCTGGTGCTGAGTGGAGCCCTTGCCCATCGACTTGGTGGTCGCCGTACGGCCCGACGAGGCGGCCAGCGCCGCATCGCTGCGCGGCCCGCCGACCAGGGTCTGCGGGGTGCGATACGGAGATTCGACGAGGCGCATCTTGCGCTGCAGCCGGGCCAGCGACAGCATCCCGTCCTGCCTCAGCGCGGTGGCGAACTCCTCGGCGGCGACGCCGTCGATCTGGTGTCCGCCGTAGGTCATGAAGTTGAAGACGAAGCCCATCTTGCCGAGTTCCTCTGGGAACGCCCGCATTTCGTCATCGCTCATGCCGGTGGTGTCCCAGTTGAACGAGGGGGACAGGTTGTAGGCCATCATCTTGTCGGGGTACACCGCATGGATGGCATCGGCGAACTGTTTCGCGTCGGCGAGGTCGGCCGTCTTGGTCTCCATCCACAGGATGTCGGCGAATGGCGCCGCGGCAAGCGACTTGGCGATCGCGTACGGGATGCCGCCACGCAGCTGGTAGTAACCCTCCGGCGTCTTCGCCAGCTCACAATCCCACTTGGCAACGACACCGAGTTCCCTGGCCTTCTCGCGAGCGGTGAACAGCGAGGCCCGCTCCGCGAACGTGCGCCACTCCTCGACGCTCATGCTCAGCGGTTCGCCGTCGTTGGCACTGAACTCCAGGAGTTCGGCCACCGCCCCGGCGTAGGTGTCGAGTCCAGCGTCCTGCTCCCAGGCCTCGATGAACCGCGACTCCACCTGATCGTAGAGCTTGTCGTTGGACGGATCGCCATCCTCGCGCCACTCGCCCGCGGCCGATGCGATGACGTCGAGGAGGCCTTGGCGCTCCAGCCACGCTCGCGCGCTCTGGTATTCGCCGTCGGAGAGCGAGTACAACATGAACCCGTTGAGTTCCTTGACGCCCAGGTCGTAGAACTGCCGCATCATGGCCAGGAAGCACGCCTTGTAGGCGGGGATCTTCAGATTCGTGGCGCCCAGCAGGAACGGCTGGTCGCGCTCGTCGGCGCGGCTGTCGATCAGGTTGGCCGCCTCGGCGTCCGTACGCGCGACGATGATGCCGGGTACCCGCATGACGTCCAGCTGGAAGCGAGCGGCATTGAGCCGCTTGATCTGCTCGTCGGACGGCACCAGCACCTTGCCGCCCTGGTGGCCGCACTTCTTGGTGCCCGGGCGCTGGTCCTCGATGTGGTAGCCGGGGACGCCCGACTCGACGAACCGGCGAATCAGGTTCCGTACGTGGGGATCCCCGCCGTGCCCGGTGTCGGCATCGGCGATGATGAACGGCCGGAAGTCATGCGCCGGGGTCGCGGCACGTTCGGCATCGCTCATGCGCAGCCGGAGGTACTGCTGGTTGCGGTCTGCGGTGAGAAGGGCCCGCACCAACCCGGCGGCCTCGTCGGGCACCTGGCTCAACGGGTAGCTGGCCAGGTCTGGTCCAGGATCCTCACTGATGGATCCCTTGGCCGATGTCGCCCAGCCGCCGAGGTAGATCCCCTCGATGCCTTGGCGCTTCATGGTCACGGCCTGACCGGGCGAGTACGGCCCGAAGGTGGTGATGCTCTTGTGCTGGCTGAAGAGTTCGCGAAGCCGCGGGTAGAAGGCGGCCGCTGCCTCGCGGGCCACGATGTAATCGGCGGGGATCGTGCCGCGCTGCTCGACGACCTGGCGCGCGGTGTAGAGGCGAATGATCCCGTCGAACCGGGGGCTGTCGATGTACTGCTGTGTGGCGGCGACATCACGGTCGAACGACGTCTCGGGTGCTGCATCCGCTTCGATGATGGACATGACTTCACAGTACGACCCGGGTTCGCCGGCGATGGCGCAATGGCAGAGTCGGTCGACCTAGCTCCTCGCGGCGCGTCGCATCAGCCGCGGTCGAGTGTCGCCTCCTCCAGGTCGAGACCGTGGAGCACCGACCGTAGGACGTCGTCGTCGATGCGCCCGCTGTCACGCTCGGCGATGAACGCGACGCGTTCGGCGTCCAGCATCTCGCGGCGCAATCTGCGGAACACCGCTGCCGCGCTGTCGCCCACGTCCTCGTCGCGGATCGAGCCCTCCCCAGCGCCATGACGTTGCCGCCCATGCCAGCCACGGAGCACGTCGGCGACCCGCTCGTGAGCATCACAGGGTCCGCCCGCCCGCCGCGCTGCGAGGAGTTCGTCGAGGCGGTTGGTCGCCGCCCGCGCCGCCCGCTCCTGCGCCTGCGCTTCGGCAGTGACATCGGTGCGCGCCTGTTCACCGCGCACGCCCAGCGCGCGAATCAGCCACGGCAGGGTCAAACCCTGCAGCAGCAACGTTCCGATCACCACCACGAACGTCAGGAACACCAGGTTCGCCCGTCCGGGAAACGGTGCGCCCGACATCGTCGTCAACGGGACGGCGAACGCGGCCGCGAGTGACACCACGCCCCGCATGCCCGCCCATGCCACGACGAACAGCTCAGCGGGCGTGGGTTCGGGCCGGCGCACGCGATGCCGCACCGACGGCAACCGAGACAGGAACGCGAATGAATACAGCCAGAGGATCCGGGCACCGATCACGGCCCCCAGCACCGCGACCGACGACATCACCACCACCGAGGCCGGCATCCCGACCGTGTCGCCGATGACATCGCGCAACTGCAGGCCGATCAGCAGGAACGCGAACGACTCGAGCACCAACTGGAGGGCCTTCCACACGGCCTCGTCTTGCAGGCGGGTGGCGTAGCCGGCGCGGGTCGACCGCGCTCCGACGATGAGCACTGCCACGACGACGGCCAGCACGCCCGATCCGTGAATCTGCTCGGCCACCAGATAGATGAAGAACGGCGCAACCAGACCAATCGCGCTTTCCACCAGCGGGTCCTTCAGCCGTGCCCTGGTGTAGACGATCAGCGCACCCAGCGCACCGCCGACCACCAGCCCGCCCGCGGCCGCGAGCGCGAAGGTGGCCAACGGGTGACCCCACCCCTGCGCGGTACCGATCGCCGCGGCCAGCACCACCCGGTAGACGGTCAGCGCCGTGGCATCGTTGAGAAGGCTCTCACCACCCAGCAGCGTCACGATGCGCCGGGGCAGGCCGAGCCGGCGACACACCGCCGTCGCCGACACCGCGTCCGGTGGAGCCACGATCGCGCCCAACGTGAGTGCCCCGGCCACGGTGAGTTCGGGCACCGTCTTGTAGGCGACGACCCCCACCGCGAACGTGGTCGCCAGCGGAAGTCCGACCGCCAGTAGCCCGATGGTGCGGACGTTCTGCCGCAGCGCGACGTAGGAACTCTCCAACCCCGCCGACCACAAGAGCGGGGGGAGGATCACGAACAGCACCAGGTGGGGGTCCAGTTTGATGTCGGGGAATCCGGGGATGACGTCGGCCACCAGCCCGGCCAGCACCAGCGCCAGCGGCGCCGACACGTCGTAGTGCCGGAACACCGCAGACAGCAGCACACCGGCGACCAGTACCGCCACCAATGACGCAATCACGTCGGTTCACCAGCTTGCACAGCGCGATGATGCCCACCGAGCCTGCACGTCGGCTGTGAGGCCACGGCTTGGGCCAGCAGCGCGCGTCCGTTCCGTCAGCAGTGCAGCCGGTGTGGTCGAATGCTCCCAATGGACGGACGACTCGGGTGACCAGCCGCCGCACGGTGGTCATCGCATCGGTGACGCCGCTGGCGTCGATCCTGGGGTCTGGGCTCCTGATCATCGTCCCCGTGCTCGAACGCACGTTGGGTGCGCTGGCGGTCCTCGGTGCTGTGGCGGTATCGGCGGTGGCGTGGTTCGCCGGCACGGCCGTCCGCCATTGCGTGCGGGTGGTCGAGCCGCTGGCCCAATCGGGTGACCTCGATACCACCACCCACAGGCTCGACCGGCTGGCGGATGCCGTGATCGTCGTCGCCTACATCATCTCGGTGGCGTTGTACCTGCGCATCATGGCCGAATACGTCATCGGCTACGTCCAACCGAGCCTGGGCCCGGCCGGCGAGAAGGTGCTCGCGTGTGCCGCGGTCGTCCTGATCGTCGTAGTGGGCGTCACGCGGGGTTTCGATGGCCTCGACAAGCTGGACCGGGTGAGCCTGGCAGCGGTTCTGCTGCTGACCACGGTGCTGGGAGCCGCGCTGGTCTGGCACGACGGGACCGAACTCCTCGGCCCTGGCATCGGGTGGCCTCCGGTGCCCGACCTCGGCATCGGCGAGATCTTGCTGGTTCTGGGCGGAATCGTCATCACCGTGCAGGGTTTCGAAACCGTGCGCTACCTCGGCGATCAGTACGACGGCGAGACCCGGGTGTGGGCGTCGCGGCTGGCTCAGGTGATCGCCGCGTCGATCTACATCGGCTTCGTCACCGCGGCCACCCCCGTGATGGGGCTGGGAACCGCAGACGGACCCGACGACACCCTGCTGTCGGTCACGAACCGCGTGGCGCCGTTCCTGGCCCTACCGCTCGTCGTCTCGGCAGTGCTCAGCCAGTTCAGCGCGGCCGTCGCGGACACCGCTGCGGCGGACGGCAACCTCCGCCAGCTGTCGCATGCGATGCAAGGTCGACGGCCCTACCTGGTCAGTGGCGTCGCGGCGATCGCGCTTGCCGCGACCGTTCCGACGTTCACGATCGTGGCGATCGCCTCCCGCGCGTTCGCGGTGTACTACGCCATCCAGGCCGTGCTGGCACTTCGCACGGCCAGCAGCATCCCGAAGCGAATCGGCTACGCGACACTCGCGGTCCTCATGGCGGTGATCGCGATCTTCGCCCAACCGGCCGGGTGACGGGCGAGGTGCGCGCGTGCTGCTTGAGCATCGCCGCGACGGGGTATGAGCCCGACGTGTACGCACTGCAGTGGGCGATCTCGTGATCACCCACCCCGCCATGGCGGACGCAGTACGGGTCTTCGGGGTCACGTTGGTCGGGGTCAGCACCACCACCGCCGTCAAGCTGGGTTTCACGTTCGGGTTGATCGTCGTCATCACCATGCTGCGCCGGCTGATATTGCATTTCAGCCGACGAGTGCTGGGCGGTGACGTCGCAGATGCCCGCCGGTTCTGGGCCCGGCAGGGCATCCAGGTCGTCATGGCCGTCATCCTGGTGGTTGGCCTGGTCTCGATCTGGGTGACCCCCGAGACCGACGTCAGCATCGGCATCGGACTGGTCACCGCTGGCCTGGCCTTCGCCCTGCAAAAGGTGATCACCTCGCTTGCGGCGTACTTCGTCATCCTGCGCGGCGACACCTTCGGGGTGGGGGACCGCATCACGCTCGGGGGGGTGCGCGGCGACGTCATCCGCCTCGGTTTCCTGAAGACGACGATCATGGAGATGGGCCAGCCGCCATCGGTGGCCGACACCGATCCGGCAGTGTGGGTGAACTCGCGCCAGTACACCGGGAGGATCGTGACGGTCACCAACGGCGTGATCTTCGACGAGCCGGTCTACAACTACACCCTCGAATTCCCCTACCTGTGGGAGGAGATCGTTCTCCCGATCACCTACGGCGACGACCGCGACGCGGTCGAGAGGATCCTGCTCGCGGCGGCACACGATCATGCCGTGGTGAACGATCCGGCCGCAGCGCGATCGCTGGCGTCCATGCAGGCACGATTCGCGCTGTCGGACGCATCCCTGACCCCAGAGGTGTACTGGCGGATCACCGACAACTGGCTCGAAGTATCGCTGCGTTTCCTCGTCGCCCACCGAGGTATTCGGGGTGTCAAGGACCGGATGACACGCGACATCCTCGCTGGGTTGGACGCCGCAGGCATCGGCATCGCGTCGGCGACCTACGACATCGTGGGGATTCCCGGGCTTCAGATCAAGGGCAAGCGCCGCCAGGGCGACGCGGACCAACCGGACCACGGGGAGCAGCCATGATCACCATCCTCACTCCGAGTTCGACCGCTTCGTTGCCTCGACCTCGGCTTCCCTAGTGGGTAGCCACCGCACCACCAGGTAGTAGAGCGGCACGCATGCCCAGACGACGGCGAGCGAGATCGCAAGCCCGAGTGGGTAATTGCGGTCCAGCGCGGTGGAGTTGTCGGGTTTGAGACCCGGCTTCGAGAATACCGGGATGGCCAGCAGCACCAGCACAGCCGAGCACAGGCCGGCCACGGTCACCGGCGTCCACCACCGCCCGCCGATCAACCGGCGACCGGTCCAGCCGAACGCCGCGCTGATCGGTGCGAACACGAAGTCATGCACGATCACCCCTGCCGCCCCCCAGATCCCGATCAGGATGATGGTCCTCAGCGACAAGTCCAACACCAGCAGCGCCCCGTAGCCGACCACCATCAGGCCGGCCGCGATCAATACCGCTCTCACGGCGGTCACGCCACGACCTCGATCCGGGTCAGCCACTTGGTCTGCAGCACCCCTGGCCGCGTCGGCGCGATCAGCCGGCACGGATAGCCGTGGTCGATGTCGAGCACCTCGCCGTTGATCCGCAACGCGATGAGCGTCTCGGGGTCGCGAGCGTGCCGCGCGGGCAGGATGGTTCGCGAGTATGGGCCGGGGCGCTCCAACGAGATCATGCGAACGTCGGAGTCTGGCGAACCACCGACCGTGGAAACCAGGTCGGCAAGCACGATGCCTGTCCAGTCCGCATTGGCGCTCCAACCCTCCACGCACGCGATCGGTAGCCGACGAGTGGTCTGCGTCATGGCCTGCAGCTCCTCGATCGAGAACTCCTTGCTTTGATCACCGTTGACGACCGTGAGCCGGTAGCCGGGGTCGCGCGCGGTACGCAACACCCCTGCGGCGATGGCCGATCGGTTGATCGGAACACCCTGCGGCCCTTGACCGGAGCGCGGCGCCAATACCGACACCCTGCGCAGCCACGGGATCGTCTGGCCTGCCGTGACGACCGTGGCCAGACCGACCGCCACCCCGGTGCCCCACAGCACCGTGCGCCGCGACGGCCCCAACCGCCCGCCAGATGCCACGTCGTCGATGGGCTCACCGAGCGCCCGCCTGATCACCGGCAGCTTCACGCCGATGTGCACCAGCACCGCGCCGGCTGCGACGTAGGACATCGCGTAGTGCGCAGTCGTGAAGAAGAAGCCGAACGCATACCACTGCGCGATGTTCATCAACCCGGTCGTCAACTGAAAGGTCATCGCTGCCACCAAGACCAGGATCGACAATCGCTCGAGCTGACGAACCACCCCGCCGAGCAGCGGCCGCTCGAACAACTTCGGCCACACCGACCACAGCTTGACGACCAACAGTGGAATCGCCGCAATCCCGGAGATGACGTGCAGGCCCTGCGTCAATCGGTAGAGCCAGACCGGTCGGGTCGGCCAGAAGAACCACGGCTGCGGATGCTGGATGAAGTGGCTGATCAACCCTGTCACCAAACACACCGCCACTGCGACGCCCAGCCACACGCCTACCCGGGCTGTCACGGCCGTGCTGCGTAGCTCCGAGAACCTGGTCTCCGGTTTCGGTTCGGCCATCACGTCGTCTCCCTGTCGAGGGCAATGGGCAGGCCTCGGGGTTGCGCCCCTCCCCGCGGGTCATGCATGTCGTGGCAATGGTGCCTGGTTGGGACACTGTCTTCAGGAGAATGCCGCAGCGGTTCCATGTGTGATTCGTGGTCCGAAGGTCGGAAGGCGTTACACACCGTCCTCCTGCCGGAGTTCCTCAGCGGCCCTGCCAGTCCGGCCGTCGCTTGTCGCGCCACGCCGCAAGTCCTTCGGCCACGTCCTCCGTCGCCCCGGCGACCTTGCGCATGACTTCGCCGAAGCGGACAGATTCGATCCAACCCATGTCGGCGGTCCGCCAGGCAACCTCCTTGGTCGCCCGTTGGGCCAGCGGTGCGGCCGCGGTCAGCGTGCGCGCCCACGCCTGCGCCTCGGCCAGCACCTCGTCGGGCTGCGACAGTCGCCACACCAGCCCGATCTCCTTGGCCCGTTCGGCGCTCATCGGGGTCCCGGTGAGTAGGAGCTCCATCGCATTGGCCCAACCGACCCGCTGGGGGAGTCTGATGGCCCCGACGATGGTGGGCACGCCGATCGACACCTCGGGGTACGCGAACGTTGCCGTGGTGCTGGCAATCACGAAGTCGCAGAACAGTACCCCGGTCAGCCCGTAGCCGATGCAGGGACCGTTGACGGCCGCGATGGTCGGCTTGAAGAGCTCCATTCCGCTCTCGAAGGAGTTGATGGTGGGCTTCTCCCAGAAGGTGCCGCCGAAGCTGCCGATCGAGCCCTCGCCGTCCTTGAGGTCGCCGCCGGCGCAGAACACGCTGCCGTTGGCGGTGAGGATTGCCACCCAGGCTTCTTCCTCGTCCCGGAACCGGTCCCAGGCCGCGTTCAGATCCTGGCGGAGCGCGCCGTTGATCGCGTTGCGCGCCTCGGGGCGATTCAGGGTGATGGTGGCGATGTGGTCCGTCAGTTCGTAGGTCACCAGGCTCATGGCTGCACCCTAATGTTCGCACCTCTTTCGCCGACCCGTGTCGATGGCTGGTGTGACCCGTACCGTCGGGGGTGTGCGATGGATCGTCGACGCGATGAACGTCATCGGCACGCGCCCGGACGGCTGGTGGAAGGACCGCCGGGCCGCGATGGTCAGGCTGGTCGACCAACTCGAGCGCTGGGCGTGCGCCGAAGGTCACCGCGTGAGCGTGGTGTTCGAGCAGCCGATGTCCCCACCGGTCCGCTCAACCGTGATCGAGATCGAACATGCGCCCACGGCGGGGGCGAATTCCGCCGACGATGAGATCGTTCGGCTGGTGCTGGCCGACGAGTGGCCCCAGGAGATCATGGTGGTGACGTCCGACAACACGTTGGCGCAACGTGTCCGACGCGCCGGTGCGGCGACTCATCCTGCGGCCGGTTTCCGCGATCTGATCGATCCGGGCCGTTGACGTAGCCGTTGAGTAGCCGCTGCCAAGATCGGCTCGCCGAGGGTTTGCATCCAGGCATCGCGGGCAATGCGTCCTTGCAAGGTCGGGGATGACCGATGGGTGAACGACCATGAACAACATCAGATTGATCCGAGTACAGCGACACGGGGACCGGTGGTCGCGTTGACCGCCCGCCGGATCGCGGCGTTGTTCGCAGGGGCGATGGTGGCCACCGCGACGTTCTGCACCGCGATGGATACTCCGACCGCGGCCGCCGACCAGTGCGCCGACGTCGAGGTGATCTTCGCCCGTGGCACGGGCGAGCCACCCGGTGTGGGCGGGGTCGGTCAGGGTTTCGTGGACTCGCTACGTTCACTGTCCGGCGGCAGGTCCGTCGGGGTATATGCCGTCGATTACCCGGCCAGCGGCGACTTCTCCAACCGAACCGCGTTAGCCCAGACGGTGGTCGACGGCATCGCCGACGCCAGCGCCCGCGTCCAGTCCGTGGCGACTGACTGTCCCGGTACGAGGATCGTGATCGGTGGATATTCCCAGGGCGCCGTCGTGGCCGGGTTCACGACGTCGGCGGCCGTCCCGGAGGGAGTGTCGGCCTCGGCCGTACCGGCCCCGATGCCGCCGGGCATCGCCAGCCACGTCGCGGCGGTCGTGCTGTTCGCCCTGCCGTCAGATCGGTTCCTGCGCGAGAACGGCGCACCGCCGGTCGTGATCGGACCCGACTACGATCCCAAGACCATCGAGTTGTGCGATCCCGCCGACACGATCTGCAACGGCGCCGACGGCGGCGCCCCCACAGTCGCGCACGTGCTGTATCCGGTGAATGGGATGGTCGGCGAGGGCGCGTCGTTCGCGGCCAGTCGTCTCTGATGCCGTCGTCGAAGCATCAGCTCTGGCACGCGTAGCGCTGCGCGAACCGGCGCAGAATGGTTGGTGGAAATTCGACATTCCGTTGTCGAGCAGCCGATTTCAATGCCTCCGCTGATTCTGGAGCGAAGTACCCGTGGCTCTTGTAGACGTCGATTCTGGTGCAGATGCCGTCGAGATCGAGTTCGGGGTGAAACTGCGTGGCATACGTGTTGTCGCCCACCCGGAAGGCCTGGATCGGGCTGTCCGGCGAGTAGGCAAGCCGTTGGACGTGGGCGGGGAGTGACGTCGCAGATTCCTTGTGTCCGCCGTACGCCTCGAACACGTCCGGCAGATCCGCGAAGAGCGGATCGGCGCGGCCCGCGGGGGTGAGTGTGACCGTGACGGCGCCGACCGGCTCGGGGAAGCTGCGATCAACTGTCGCGCCTACCACCGATCCGAGTGTGCCGACACCGTAACAACATCCGAGAAAGGGGAAGTCGCGTTCGACGACTCGATCGAGTAGGTCCAGGACTTCGGATTCGACACGTTGCTGGGTGGCCGACTTCGATTCCGGGGTATCGCTCACGTTGTAGGGTCCGCCGCCGAGGATGACGCCCGACCAGTCGTCGAGGTCGATCTTCCCCAGCGAAGCGTGCGTCAATCGGATCCGATGCAGTCCGCTCGCATCGAGGCCGGCGAAGCGCATCATTGCCTGATATTCGTCGTCGGCCGCTTCGTCCTCGGCCCGGATGGACAACAGCAGGAAAGGGGCGTGCTCGGCGGCTGTGGGCATCTCGTGTCTTCGTTGGCCGGGTGGTCGGATGGCTGAATCAGCGCCAATCTATCTCAGCAGGTCCACGACGATGAGACTTGATGCGGCGCCGCGGTGACAGGATGGCCATGTGACGATCGGTGTGGTGTGCGCAATCGAGCCGGAACTCGCGCACCTGCGACAGGAGATGACCGAGCGCCAAAGCTCGGACATCGCGCATGCCCGGTTCGACGCCGGCCGCCTCGACGGCCACGAGGTCGTGCTCGTCGGCGGTGGCATGGGCAAGGTCAACACCGCGGTCGTGGCGACGACCCTGGCCGAACGGTTCCGCTGCCGCATCATCGTGTTCTCCGGTGTGGCAGGCGGATTGGACCCGGCACTGCACATCGGCGACATCGTCGTCGCCGACCGCGCGATCCAACACGACACCGGGGTCATCGACGATTCGGGTGTGCAGACCTACCAGGCTGGTCACGTGCCGTTCATCAATCCGACGGAACGGTTGGGCTATTCGATCGACCCCGCACTTCTCGGGCGTGTCAGCGACCGGTTGGAGGGCTTCACCCTGCCGGCGCTTACCCGGGCCGCCGGCGGCACCGCCCGCCCGCCCAGGATCAGCTACGGCACGGTGTTGACCGGCGACCAGTTCCTGCTCGGCGAACTCACCCGGGATCGGCTGCACCGCGAGCACGGCGGTCTGGCCATCGAGATGGAAGGCGGCGCCCTCGCTCAGGTCTGTGAGGCATTCGGCATTCCGTGGCTCGTCATACGTGCGCTCTCCGACCTGGCCGGTCGCGAATCTCGCTTCGACTTCGCGTCGTTCGTCGACGAGGTGGCCGCCGGCTCGGCCATGATCCTGCGCAGACTCCTGCCCGTCCTCTAGGCGCACACCCATGGACCCGCCAAGGGTGGGTGCGGTTCGCGTCGCAGGTCCTCACTATCCTGCTCGTCGATGGCGCACGAAGATCAGGACGATTCGGATGGCGAGGCCCGGCTCCGCCGCGGCCTGCGGAAGGCACTGCGCGGGCAGCGCGATCCAGCCCCCGCCGCAGGCCAACGGAAGCGGTCCGCCGGCGGCATGAGTGATCGGCATACCCGCAGGGTGCTCGACCTCACCATCCGGCTCGCCGAGGTGATGCTGTCGTCGGGCTCGGGCACCGCAGACGTCGTCGCGACCGCACAGGACGTGGCTGCGGCCTACCAGCTCAGCGACTGCGTCGTCGACATCGCCGTCTCCACGATCATCGTGTCGGCGCCCCCGACCGAGGACAGCCCGCCGGTCACGATCGTGCGGTCGGTTCACGCTCGCTCGACCGACTACACCCGACTCGCCGAACTCGACCGGCTCGTCTGCCGGATCACGGCAGGCGGCGTCTCGGTCGACGAGGCCCACGACGCCATGGACGCGTTGACCGAGCGGCCACACCCGTATCCACGGTGGCTGGCGACCGCAGGGTGGGCGGGCTTCGCGCTCGGCATCGCCATGCTGCTCGGCGGCACGGTCCTGACGTGCGTCCTGGCCGCTGTCACGACAGCGGTGATCGACCGGCTCGGCCGGTTGATGAACCGGATCAAAACCCCCTTCTTCTTCCAGCATGCGGTCGGAGCATCGATCGCCACCCTGGTAGCGGTTGGCGCCTACCTGGTCGCCGGTCTGGGGCCGACGACGCTGGTGGCCACCGGAATCGTGGTGCTGCTATCGGGAATGACGTTGGTCGGTGCGGTGCAGGATGCCGTAACCGGGTACATGCTGACCGCGGTCGCCCGACTCAGTGAGGCCCTCTTTCTGACCGCGGGGATCGTCGTGGGCATCCTCGGGGGGCTGCAGGTCGCCAAGACTGCCGGCATCGAGATCCAGCTCAACGTGGACGCGACCCAGTCGTTCATCACGCCGCATCAACCGCTTCAGATCTTCGTCGCGGTGGCGGGCGCTGCCCTGGCAGGAGCGTGTCTGACCATCGCGAGCTACGCGCCGCTGCGGTCGATGGCGCCGGCCGCCATCGCGGCCGCTCTCGCCGAACTGGTGTTGATCGGTCTCGGGGCGGCCCGGTTCGGCCAGGTCGTCGCAACCGGAATCGCGGCGATCGTCGTGGGTCTGTTCGCCACGTTTCTCTCGATCCGCAGGCAGGCGCCTGCGCTGGTCACGGCGACCGCTGGCATCATGCCGATGCTGCCGGGTCTCGCGGTCTTCAGGGCGGTGTTCGACTTGGCGGTCGACGAGCGGTTCGACGCCGGTCTCGCACAGATGCTGGCGGCGGCCGCTACCGCGCTCGCGCTCGGCAGCGGAGTGGTGATGGGCGAGTTCCTCGGCTCACCGCTGCGCTACCGCGCTGGTCGGATCGGCGATTTCTTCCGGATCGAAGGACCCCCGGGACTTCGTCGGGCCGTGGGCAGAGTGGTGCACCTGGGGCCGGCCGGTACCCACCAACCCCCCGAACCGGGTGGCCAACGATCGCGAAGCGTTGCGCTGTCGCCGGTGACGAATTGGGACTCGGACGCCGGCACCCGCGGCGACGGATCCGATTCGTGGGGCGGCTGGGACGACGACGGGTAGCGCCTGACGACACGACGCCGCCACGTCCACCGCGCTGCGTGACGCGGCGTGACCGCGGTGTTCTACAAACCGTCCTCGTCGACGAGCCGGAGGTGAATGGTGGCGTTGCCGCCGTCGCGTTTGGCATCGAACATCGCATGGTCGGCCCGCTCGATGAACGTGTCGAGCAGTCCCACGACATCGGCTCCCGGCTTCGCGAAGTTTGCGAGGGAGACGCTGGTAGCCCCGACGCTGGCGGTGATGGTCTTGTCGGCCGGTGCGGCGATCGCGTCCCTGACGCGGTCGCTGTCTCGCGCTGCGTCGCCAGGTCTGGTGAGATCGACGATGACGAATTCCTCCCCGCCGACCCGAGCCACCAATGCGCTGCCTCGAACCGCGGACTTGATCCGTCGCGCGGTGCGGATCAAGACCTCGTCGCCGACCGTGTGACCAAAGGTGTCGTTGACGTTCTTGAATCGGTCCAAGTCCACGACCATCACGGCTACGTCGGCATCTTCGGTGGCGTTGTCACGAAGCAGATCGCCGATGAACAGGCGCAGGCCGCGCCTGTTCAACAGTCCGGTGAGCGGATCGGTGACCGAATCGTTGGCATCGTTGCGCATGGCCCAGATCCCGAGTTGGATTCCGAGAGGTGTCGCGACCATCGGCGCCACCGCCGCGAGCACCGTCGCGGCGAAACCGATGCCGCCCAGCTGCAGGGCAAACACCGCCGTTGATGCCAGGATCCACACCGTATGCCCTGCAAGGACTTTCGGGCCATCGAAGAACATCAGATACACGGAGATCATCAAGAATGCATTGAGTCCGACCAGGCCCGTCAGCCAACTCGCGTCCAGTAGCGTCGCCACGGCGATCCCGATGTCGGCGGAGACCACGAACGCGACCGACATCCGCCGCGACGGCCACGGTCGGCAACACCACGCCCACGCCCAGAATGCCTCCACCACCGCAAGCATTGCGACGACGAAGCGCGTCGCGAGAGTGTCCGCGGCCGGGAACAGAATCACCATGGAGATGACGGCGTTGAGACCCGATCCGACGCCGATCATCGTTTGGACCGCCCCGGACATCAGCCGCTTGGCGAAGTACTGCACCTGCGCGGCGTAGTCGACCGGCTCACGCCACCACTCACGGACCAGACGGCCGCCCACTGCGAAACTCTCTGAATGCGCTGGCAACTCGTGCTCCCGTTGACCGTCCTTGCAAGCCACCTGACCCTGGGCCGCCGGGAAGGCGAACCCACGCCACCTGGCTCAGCAATTCGTTGGTGATGACAATACCCGGTCCAAGTTTGCCAGAATCGCGTCGGCGGTGCCCGTTGGAACGATCTGCCGGGTCTCGTGCAGCCGGACGGCGACGGTCAGCCGAACTCCAGCAGGGTGTAGGCGCCACGCATTTGTCTGACCAGCGGAAGCCGCCAGAACGCGGGGAACAGCGTGTTGAACATCAGCCCCCTGCCCTTGGGCATCGGCAGGTCGTGAACCGCACGGATGCCAGGCACCGTATCGACCAGGCTGGCCAGCTGTGACGGCGACAGGCTGAACGGCATCGGCGGAACGCGGTAGTGGCGGGTTGCCCGCATGCCGTTGGGCGCGAGTTTCTTGACGATCACCGGCGGCAGGTCGAAGACCATTTGCCCACCGGGAAATCGCCTGGCGCACTCGGTGATCAAGCTCATCGATTCCTCGGGCTGCAGATACATCAGCAGGCCCTCCGCAGTGATGAAGACACCGTTGCTGGTGTCCACCTCATCCATCCAACTGAAGTCCAGTGCGGACTTCGCAAGGTTCGTGATCCGATCCGATGCCGGGAGCAACCGCTCGCGTAGGTCGATGATGGGCGCGAAATCGATGCTCAACCATTGGAATCGAGCGTCCGGGATGGCGCTGTTCAGTCGCCAGAAGCTGGTCTGCAGGCCTTCGGCAAGCGCAACGACGGTGGCGGCCGGATGAGCAGTCAGGTACCGCGTCGTGCATCTGTCGAAGGCCAGCGACCGCAGTGCCATCTCCTGGCCCTTACGCCCGAACTTGTCGAAATCGCCGTCGATGGCGTCGGCGAGCCGGATCGCCATGGGGTCGTCGATGATCGCGTCCGGATGCCGCGCCTGGTGCGCCCTGCCGTTGAGCGTCAGCAGCGCCGTCTCGGAGACGCCGGTGAGGAGGTTCCCATCGGCCTTGTCGACGGTGTCGTCGCGGGCTGAGTGGTCGTTGGTTGCTTCATCCATCACCGCCAACGCTACCTGGTGGCGCGGCCGCGATGACGTCGGCGGCCATCGCTGGATCAGTGGTCGGGCAGGTTCTCGAACGACCCCGATCCAAGGTCGGTCTCACCGTCGGTGATGGCGCGCACGACGCGTTCGGCGACGGCCTCGGGCTGAAGTCCGGTTCGCAACCGGGGCGCTGATCCGCTGATGGGGCGTCCCGCGAGCCCCGTCTCGGTATGCGGGGGGCGCGCGTCGAGCACCCTGATGCCGCTGCGCCGCAGCTCACCCTTGATCGCGGTGTCGAAGGCCGTGAGCGCGGCCTTCGACGCCGAGTAGACGGCCATACCGGTGGTGGGCGCCTCAGCGACGATCGCGCTGAGGTGAACCAGGAAGGCGCCCTTCTGCGCGCCCTCCTGCAAGGCCGGGAGCGCGGACCTGGCGAGCCGGACCGGCGCAACGAAGTTCGTGAGCAGCAGTTCGTCGAGAACGTCGTCGTCCACGTCGGAGAGCGGCCCGAATGCCACCACACCCGCGGCGTACACCACGCCGTCGAGAGTCCGGCCGTCCGCGGTTGCCCGCTCGACGATCTCCGCGGGCACGTCCGGCAGCGTGACGTCGGCTGCCACCGTCGCGACCACCGCATCGCCGAGCTCGTCGCTGAGCGCCTGCAACGCATCGACGCGGCGGCCGGAGATCGTCAGACTCGCGCCTGCACGCACCAGCTGTCGTGCGATGGCGGAGCCAAGGCCCCCGGTCGCACCGACGACCAGGACGTGGGCATTCTTCAATTCGGTCACGTTCAACTGATTCCCCTTCGCCGGCAGATCAACCTTCATCCTCCCCGTTGGGCCTCGACACGATCGGTCTCGTGGTGCTGGGATGGTGACGTGACCGAAACGCTGGGATTCAGCGCGGCGACCTTCTCCTTCCTTCGCGGTCTGGCAGACAACAACGAGAAGACGTGGTTCGACGCCCACCGCGAGGAATACGACAAGCACGTGCGCAAACCGTTCATCGAGGCGCTCGAGGCTTCGGCCGACGCGACGGCGGGCGCGCCGTGGGAGTTGCATGGCGGCCGCGCGACGATGTTCCGCATCAACCGTGACGTGCGCTTCGCCAAGGACAAGTCGCCGTATAAGACCTCGGTCGGTGGTCTGCTGACCCCGACCGGGGACAAGCGGGAGAGTTCTGGGGTGGCCTACCTCCACCTGGCCGACGGTGGAGGGTTCATCGCCTGTGGGTACCACCAGCTCACACCAACGAGCCTGACCCCCATCCGCGATCGGATCATCGAGCGGGCAGACGAGTTCACCGCGGTGCTCAGCGGGCTGGCCGGCAGTCGCCGCGCGCTGTCCGACGACGATTCACTGAAGGCCATGCCCCGCGGCTACTCCGAGTACGCCGACCACGAGCACGCCGAACATCTTCGTCGTCGCTCCTTCATCGTCTCGGAGAACATGAAGCAGAAGGACTGGGTGCGAGGCGACGTCGTCGAAAAGGTCGCCGCGTTGGTGCGCGACTGTGCCGAACTCGTCGCATTCGTCGCTAGTGCCGACGATGCGTGATCGACGTGTGGACGTGCGTCGACCACGTGTAGGGCTGGTCAGGTGAACTGGGGCTACCGAGGATGAACGTCCGGTCGGTGCGGCGGGCACGCGCAATCGTGGACAGCCACGTGCCGACGGTGCTGATGCGGTTCTTGACGCCCGTGAGGAATGCGATGTGGATGAAGCCCCAGGCCAGCCAGCCGACCAACCCCGCGAGCTTGACCGGTCCCGCTTGCAGCAGGGCGTGCCCCCGGCTGATGTATGCCGCCGACCCGAGGTCTCGGTACCGATAGGGCTTTCGGTGCTCTCCGGCTAGATCGCGGCGGATGCAGGCGGCGACGTGCAGGCCGCCCTGCATCGCGTTCTCGGCCACACCGGGCAGCCCGTCGCGGCCCGCCAGATCACCGATGACGAATACGTCGGGATAACCGGCCACGGACAGGTCGGCTTCCACTGCCATGCGTCCCGCGTGGTCCGTGGTTGCTCCCAAGACCTCGGCGACCCGTCGTGCAAACGGCACGGCCTCCACACCGGCGGTCCACAGCACTGTGCGCGCCGCGTACACCTCGTCGGGTCCGCCACCCTTGGGGGACACCGTCACACCGTCGCGACAGACATCGGTGACGTGGACACCCATGTGGAGTTCGACGCCCAACCGCGTCAGAATCTTGGCTGCCTTGCCGGACAGGCCTGGCGCGAAGCTCTTCAGCACGCGGTCGCCGCCGTCGAAGAGCAGTACACGAGCGTCGCCCGGTTCGATGCTGTGGAACTCGTTGGCCAAGGTCCGGGTCGCCAGCTCCCGGATCTGGCCCGCGAGTTCGACCCCGGTGGGCCCGCCTCCCGCGATGGCGAACGTGAGCCATCCGTCGCGCTCCGGTCCGGGAGGCAATGTCTCGGCGATCTCGAAGGCGCCGAAAAGTCGCCGGCGAATACTCAGTGCATCGTCGAGGGTCTTCATTCCAGGCGCCCACTGCGCGAACTCGTCGTTGCCGAAATAGGACTGCCGCATGCCGGCCGCGACGATCAAGACGTCGTAGTCGACGGTGAACGTGGTCTCGTCGGGGCGTCGAGCCGTGAGTCGCCGGGCTTGGACGTCCAGATCGACGGCATCACCGAGCAGCGTCGTGACGTTGCGATGTTCTGCGAGTTCCTGCCGCAGGCAACGACTGATCTGGCCGATGCTGAGAACGCCGGTGGCACATTGATAGAGCAGTGGCTGAAACACGTGCTCTGCGGCGCGATCGAGCAGTGTGACGTCGACGTCGCAGCGGCCGAGACTGCGCGCGGTGAAGAGCCCGCCGAAGCCGCCGCCGACGATCAGGACCCTTTTGCGCTCGTTGTTGCTCACCGCCCGAGGCTAGCCGCGGCTACCTTCGTTCTGATGCAGTACGACTGGGAAGCCCTTGCCCACGGTGTGCACCGATGCCGCCTGCCGTTTCTCGACGTCACCGTCGGTCTGGTCAAGGGACTGCGGGCAACGCTGCTGATCGATTGCGGTACGACGCTCGTGGAAGCGGCGGCCATCGCGTCGGACGCCAGGGCACTGACCGGGCGAGCCGTCACTCACGTCGTCATGACCCATCACCACTTCGATCACATCCTCGGCTCAGCGGGTTTCGGCGACGCAGAACTGCATGCCGCACCCGCCGTCGGCGAAGCACTGACCACGAAGGTCGGGGAGGTTCGCGCCCACGCCCTCGAATACGGTGCCGACCCGGCCGAACTCGACCGGGCGATCGCATCGGTGCGGGCGCCGGATCACCGGGTGCTGGACGCCGAGCTGGACCTGGGTGGCCGGCTGGTTCACGTCGAACACCCGGGCCGCGGTCACACCGACCACGACCTGATCGTCGTGGTCCCGCCAACGGAGCAGACGCAGCGCACCGTTCTGTTCTGCGGAGACCTCGTCGAGGAATCGGCCGACCCGGCGATCGACGCCGGTTCCGACGTATCCGCCTGGCCCGGCGCGCTGCAGCGGGTGCTCGACCTTGGTGGTCCGGATGCGGTCTACGTGCCGGGGCACGGCGCGGTGGTGGATGCGGAGTTCGTGCGGAACCAGCGCGACTGGCTGGCCGAACGCGCGGACGGTCGTCGGGTCTGAGCGTCGGCCCAGCGCCGGCGGGCAGCGGCGGTCCATGATGGACGTCGTGGAATCGACCCGCGTGGATCGATGGTTGTGGGCGGTCCGACTGACGAAGACTCGGCCGGACGCAGCTGCCGCATGTCGGGGTGGACACGTGCGGGTCAACGACCGGCTGGCGAAGCCGTCGACGATGGTGTCGCCAGGGGACGAGGTGCGTGCCCGGCTGGGTGATGCGACGCGGATCGTGGAGGTCGCGCGCGTGATCCAGAAGCGGGTGGGGGCCGCCGATGCGGTGACGTGTTTCCACGATCGGACGCCGCCGCCGCCGACGGTCGCGACCCCGGTGGCGGCCCGCGACCGTGGTGCCGGTCGGCCGACGAAACGGGACCGTCGAAGGCTGGACAGGTGGCGCGCGGGCCAGGCCTGAGCCGAACTCAGCGCAGGCCGGCCGCGCGAACGAGGTGACGCTGGGTGGGGGAGCAGTTACCCTTACCCGCAAGTCGGGTCCGGCGCTCCCGCGGCGCTCACCACGGAGTGTCCGCGGGCGCCACGAGAGAGGACGATCGGGATTGATCACCGAACGACAGCGCTTAACACCATCTGTGCACTCCGCCAGGGTGGCATTCGCAGGCCTGCTTCTCGCCGGCGGCGCTCTGGCCATGGCCGGCCAGGCCGGCGCGGAGCCGGTGGAGCCCTACCCGACGCCGGTGCCGGCAGCCCCGGGTGAGGCCCCCCCGGCTCCCGGCCAACCCGTTGCTGAGCCCCTGGCCGGGCCGGCGGCTCCGCCCGCGCCCCCACCTCCGCCCGGCACGGCACCAACCGTGCCGGAGGTCGCGAACCCCGTCTATGGCTCGGGTAAATCAGGATCGGGCACGCTCGGAGCCCTCAAGGACATTTGGCACGAGGTTCGCGACGGCAATCCGGCGATGACCGTTCCGGACCAGGGATTTGCACCGCCGCCAGGAGCCGGACCGGCTCCCAAGCTGCCGCCCGGATTCATCTCGCTGACGGACCCTGCGTCATCGACCCCGGCGTTGGAAACGGGCCCTCCTGCGGAAGGCCCGCCGCTGCCGCCCGGGTACTACCCGCTGAACGGGCCGCCGCCGCCCGGTTACGACTCACCCGCGCCGGCCGACCCGGCCGCGCCGCCGACGGTGTTGCCGGTTCCGCCACCGGGCTGACGGGTCGAGCCGAACCCAACTCGAAGAGCATTCAGCTAGAACGGGCTGCTGTTCGCCTGCGGCTTGGCGGACTCTGGGCGCGGCCCATAGCGCTCGATGTAGGCATCGTGGACGTGCGAGTCCCGACGACGTTTGATCGAGTCGACCAGATTCGGATCGAGGCCGTGCTGGGCCAGTCGGTGACGTCGCCACACCTTGTTGAGCGCAAGCGACACCAGCAGCGCCCAGATGAAGATCGGGACCGTCATCTCCATATGCACGTATAGCGACGCGGGGAGCAGCCAGAAGGGGGCGAGCACGAGGAACGGGGGTATCGCCATCCGGATCATGTGGCGGCGGACGGCGCCCTCGCCGGCCAGATCGTCGGCAACCCAGTCCTTCATCGACGGAGGTAGCCGTCGTCCGTACCAGTAGGCGACGGATTGCAGTGGGGCCGGGCTGGTGGTGGCCATGATTCTCCTAGGTGTCGGTTGGTCAGGTGTCGAGGGCGCCGGCAGCCAGAGCGGCGGCGTTGACCCGGGTCAAGGCCCGGTGGAGTTCTTCGAGTTCGGTCATGTCCACGCCCAGTCTTGCGACGACGGCGGGTGGAATCGTCAGCGCGCGGGAGCGTAGGGCGACGCCGTCGGCGGTGAGTTCGACGTGGGTGGTGCGCTCATCGGCGGTACTGCGCGTGCGGGTGATGAGGCCGATCGCCTCGAGTCGTTTGAGCATGGGCGACAGTGTTGCCGAATCCAGTTGCAGCACAGCGGCGATCTGTTTGACCGACAGGGGCGACCGGCCGCTGGCGGCTGCCTTCTGGTGATCCCACAGCGCCAGCATCACCAGGTACTGCGGGTGGGTGAGACCCAGCGGCTCCAGCAGCGGCCGGTAGACGGCCAGCACGGCGCGGTTGGTGACGGCCAGCGCGAAACACACCTGTTGTTCGAGTGCCAGGGGATCGGTCGTCGTGCTAGCTACGCGCATATTTATATCGTACGCTAATAGTTAGTGCCCTAGCTATTGTGAGACGCCCCACATGCCCGCGCGCTACCGTCCCAGCACCAAGCGCCTGACCTCGTGAGCAACGTCGGCGGCCAATGTCTCGGCATCCAAGCCGGGCCGCAGTGCGGCACCCCACCGAGAGACATCGACCGCGCCGTGAGCGAACGCCCAGACCAGCAGCGCGCGTTGGGCCGCATCGTCCGCCGAGAGTTCGATGTTGGCATCGCGGACCGCATCGACGAGGTGGCCGAACGCGGACGACGCCGCCCCCTTCAGGGCATCCCCCTCGACGCCACCGGCGTCGGTCATCAAGGTCTGGAACATCAAGCCGTAGTGCGTACGGTGTCGCACTGCAAAGAGGACGTACTCGGCCACCAGTCGTTCGAGCCGATCGACCGCCGAACCTGCACCGCCCAGGACGTCGAGTTGAGTCTGCGTCAACGCATCGAAGCTGTCGCGCGCGACGGCGGCCAGTAGTGCCTGCTTGTCCGGAAAGTGGTGATAGGGCGCCGCGGCCGAGACCCCCGCACGACGCGCGACGGCGCGCAGCGTCAGGTCGCCGGGATCGGTATCGGGTTCGGCGACCAACTCGAGGGCGGCCGCTATCAAGGCCTGACGCAGGTCGCCATGGTGCTGCCCGACGCTTCGGATCACCCGACCATGTTTGACAGTGTTCAACTGAACTGTCAAGATAAACATCGTTCAACACCGCTGATCGAGGAAGACGCCATGACCGACGCCCGCACGGCCGCGAGCTTCACCATCGGGGGCCGATACGTCACGGTTCACGCCCTGCACAGCGGATCCGTCACGATCAAGCGATGCCACGCCCGCGGATGCCTGCCGGAACGCAGCCCGTCGATGCTGCGGTTCCTCGCCATACTCGCCGATCGTCGGTTCGCGGCACCGATGCCCATCTGGAGTTACGCCATCGACCACCCCGATGGCGTCTTCGTCATCGACGCCGGTGCGTCACCGTCCTACAACGACCCGCAGTCGTGGCGGCCCGATCCGCGCACCCGCTCGGTGATCCAGTCATTCATCAAGCTCGACGTTCGCCAGGGCGAGACGCTGCCCGACCGGCTTCGCGACGCGGGATTCGCCGCTGCAGAGGTGCGGGCGCTGATCTTGACCCATCAGCACGTCGACCACACCGGCACGGTGCCCGCATTTTCGGGCGTCGACATCTGGACCACCCGAGCGGAGGACGCCGCGGCGGGCCGTATCGGCGCCCTGCACTGGCGCTGGCGCGATGACACGACGTGCATCCGCTACGTCGACGACGAAGGTTTGCCCGACGAACTCGGGCAGACTGTTTCGCTCACCGCGGACGGGTCGATCCAGGCCGTCTGCACGCCGGGGCACACGCCGGGTTCGGTCAGCGTCCGACTGCGCACCGATCAAACCGATGTCTGGTTCACCGGGGATACCGCCTTCACCGCCGAGGGCATGGACCCGTCGGCTCCCACCGCGGGTATCCACACCGACATGCGTCGGGTGCGTGCACTCCAGTCCCGGCTACGGGACGCCGGGCTGCTACTGCCGTCGCACGACCCGGACGTCCCGGCGAGGCTCCGCGCCGCATCCACGCCCTAGCAACGCCGTTGCCCATCGACCGAGGACGTCCCACCTCGCGGATCCGCGGTCCGCGATGTCCTCGCGTGCGACTGCCCAGCCGAATCAGCTAGCTCGCTGGTCGGGTGTGACAAGCGCGCCATTCATGGGGTTGCCTGTCGCGTGGTCATTCGGTTGCTGACAATGTGATGGACCAGAATCGGCACGAACGTCTGAACTGGCGCAGTGGCGAACTGTTTGGCGGCGTCCTCACACCATTGCGCGATCTCGGCGGTGCGCTCACTGTCGTCGTGTCCCTCGTGGAGCGCCAACTGGGCCGCCACCTCGACCACCGACCGCGCAACGACCTGCTCAGCCTTGCTGTTGGATTGACCGGCGCCACCGGTGTCCCACGATGTCGCTTCGAGTTCGTCTTGGGCGAGGGCTTCAGCGGCGCCCGGTGCGATGACCCGCAGTGCGATACGCACAAACAGGGCGGCGCCCGGTGCGATGACCCGCAGTGCGATACGACGCCCGTCACGACCGATCAGCATCACGGCATCCGGGCCGTCTGAAAGGTAACCCTGCAATTGCACCATCACCTCGTCGATCTGCAACTGCGCCGGTACCGGCGTCGTCCAGGAGCTGCAGTGGTAGCCGACCATTGCGACGTCACCAAGGCGATCGGCGATGGACTCGAATAGGGCAGGGAGTTCTGCGGCCAAATCCGAAGATCTCGGCCACCAGGCTCCGTTGAAGAACGACGAGGCAGGTGTGTCGGGCTTTAACCGCAACCTCGGCTCATCGTTCCCGGCCGCAATCCCTTTGTTCTCTTGCGAATCGCCCGTCATGAGATGACAACCTTCCAATCTACGAATACGTGAAAACGTTCCAGGGCCCGTTGGTTCGGACTCCCGCAACTTCGGGCCAAATCGGCAGCGGTGCGGGGTATCGAGGCCGCGGTCCGCACCAAGCCAGTCCTTGGAGACTCTGGGCGCGGTGAGCGGGATGCTCGCGAGACCGTGACGACGACGCGACGATCGCGGTTCCAGATCGGCAGGTTCTCTGCAACCTTCAGTGCACTCGCCCCAACGACGAATGTCAACCGGCCATTTTTTTTTCCAACCGCCTCGTGGGCGCGTCTTGGTACAGCAAAGCCCGGACCCCGGTGGTTTCGCCAGGCTCAATGTTGACTTCGCTGGCAAATCATCAGCGCCACAGGCGAACGCGATGCCAACAATGGCGACCCGCCCGCACTGGTTGAAGTCGTGGGTTACCGTGCACGATCAACGTCGGCTCGCACCGGCCACCTCGCTGTCAAGACGATGTTCATCGCGCGGACACGTTGAGGGTCGACCTCAGGCAATGTCGGCCGAGTCACCCGTACGCCGCAGAACCTCAGGACATCCGCTGTGCCGGGTCATGGTTGGCGCTTCGACATTCATCACGGCGACCATCGCGACCCGCAGTTGCCTCTGACACATCAAACAACCTCACGCAGCGGGAGCACCGTTCATGATCCACCGTCTTGCCGCCTCGGTCTGCCCGGCCGGAAAGTGTTTGATCTCCGCCGACACGAAGTGCGTCGCGAGACGTTCTCCGACATCTCCGAGATGGGAGTCCGTGACGAGTGCGACTTTCTTTATGTGCTTTTGATGGTCCCGAACGAAGCGAAAGTGGCTGACCATTGCCCCAAGGCCGTCCCATCCCGGGAAGTCCGCGACGTCGATGATGAGGCCGGCGAGGCCGCCGGCTGCCTCGATCTGGGGGTCAGCGGCGTTCGCGAGTTTCACGAAGTCGTCCTGCTCGAGCGCCGATTTCGGCTGCACGTGCAGAATTGAATGTTCGGCATCGAGATCGCATTCGATCATGTCTCGCTCCACTTCGATCGCGGCGGCCCAGCATTGAACCAAGCGATACGTTTCCCTGTCATCCAATCCACCGACAGAGCCTTTAGGCCCTGTCTGCCAAGTCGCAGTACCCAGGCCGCGGCCCACTACGACAGCCGTTCACCCGTGAGCCTGGCTAGTTCGTTGTTGCGTGAGGTGTGCCGAGGTAGGGGAATGCAGTGAGCGTGTCGGTGTGCGGACTCAGTCCGGTGGGCGGAATGTCTCCCTTCGACAGAAACGCCAACCGATAGTTGATGACGTCGTCGGTGAAGACCCGTCCATTGGGATACGCAGCGGGCTTGGACGGGTCGAAGGTCAGCATGTCGGGCAGGGTTCCCTCGGCGTCGATGGCGACGATCGCCTCCTCGCGGGTGTAGCCCCCGGTATGGCCCATGAGGTGGACGAACATGTCTATCCAGCGACTCTTGTCGTTGGACGGGTTCGCTGGCGTTGTATTCCTCTTTGGTGTCGTCGGTGTTGAAGAAGCTGCTCACCGAAGGATGACCAGCGCGATCCACGTGCACGAGTTCGCCGTCGCGACGTAGGCTGCATCTACCCCAGATCCGGATGTCCGGGTTGGCGCCCAGGGTGCTGGTGGGGAGTTCGATCACGGTGGAGAATACGTTGGCTTCGGTATTGGAATCGACGCCCGTCCAGGGAGACTCACCACCGAGATGGGGTGCGGTGAAATTCCGTCCGCCGGAGGTGTCGAACAGCGCTTTGATGCCGTCGAAGTCGAAGAAGAACGCGTCACTGCGGGCGCCGGCGAAGAACGTGATATCCCCTGAGCTCACCACGTTGGGAGTGGGGCCGAAGGACACCTCCACCTCGGAGAAGATCTTGGCCCCAACGGGTTCGGGTGACCGGGCATCCTTGCCGGTGGCCATGTAGACGTCGACGGTCTGGGTCCCATCCTGCGGAGTGGAGAAGACATAGCTGAACGCGATGTCGTTGATCAGGTCCCCGTCGTTGTCGACGGCGAGGCGGTAGACGGCTTCGGGATGTAGCGCATCGGCCTGGGGATTGGCGTTGAGAATCAGGACGGTCCGCTCGGGGTCCGCGGGAGATTGAAAGGCGTAGAGGTCGCAGAGGTCGAGCCGTTGATCTCCCAGCGGCGGACCCAGGCTCAAGCCGGTGAAGTGGTTGGACACGAGTCGTCTCCTCAGCTGCCGGAGATAGTGGTCTCCGTGGGTGGTAGGGGTGGGCACACGGTACATCCAGCCGGACGGCCGAGATCTCCGTTTGGGTTACGGCTGGGCGAACGATTCCCGATGTCGCCGAGCAGGATCCCCCCCACCGCCAACGGCGTCAGCAGCGCAAGGACTGGCCAGATCAGCAACAGGTCGACGCGGATGTCCGCGTCTGGTGTGACGGCGTGCACCAACGATTCCCAACCTGCGTACAGCACCCAACCGATCGCAGCGACAACGATCCGAGTGCGTCGATGGCTACTCCCCGGGCTCGAGCACCACGCCATCGGCGAAGTCGAATTCCTCGGAGAGCACCGCAGCGCCCACAGGGACCAGATCCGCCGGGGTGCGCGACTGTTCGACGTACCTGCCGTCCTTGAAGACGTGCTTCACCACCAGCAGACCTGGCATCAGTCGCTCCAGAACGACTTGAGGTTTGAGATGTCGTCGCGTGCGCGTGCAGAGCCCAGGTCGAGGGCGTCGGTGAGCTGGTCGGGATTCATGAAGTTCGTGCCCTCCGGCGGATCGGCGCAGATGAGTTTGACCGCGGAGCCCCTTGACTCCAAGTAGGACACCTCATCGTGGATTTCGTTCGGGTTGACCCGCATCGTCAGTCCGAAGGAACCGGACTTCGGTGGCGCACTGAACAACGAGAAGATGATGACGCGACGCGCTCCCGCGAGGACGTCGGAGTGCGTGCTCGACGGGCTGACACCACCGTCCATGCAGTAGTGATCGCCCAGCCATACCGGGCCGTTGACTCCGGGGAGCGCCGAACTGGCTGCGCAGGCAGTGGCGATGTCGATGCCGCTGTCCGACGACACGATGACGAGTTCGGTGGTGTAGCAGTCGACGGCGGTGGTGTGGTGTTTGGGACTCGGCCAGGTCATACCGCCCAGCATCGTGTCCAGGGCGGCGGTGTAGTTGGCAACGGGCGCGTTTCGCGCCGCCATCGCCGCGCGACCGATCTCCTGCAGACTCGCGACGTCGGTTGAGATGGCCGTGCCGAGGACCTCCGTGGCGCGTTGCTGTGAATGGGCACCCGTGTCGGTGACGACCATCTTGGCCATTACCTCGGGATTGGCGGCGAGCGGGGCAAGCCTCGAATGCGCCTCACTCACGACTCCCGCGCTGACGAAACTGCCCATGATGCTGCCCGCCGAGGTGCCGATCGTGAGGTCGACGTTCTCCAGGTCGACGCCCAGGGTCTTCGCGGTCATGCAGTAGCCCAGCGTCCAGAAGACGAACCACTCGCCGCCACCGCCGAAGGCGATGGCTCGCGCCTTGTCAGTACCCAATGGCGTCGTTGCCGGAATGAGGAACACGGTCGGACCCGCTGGAGGTGCCGGGGGAGAAAGGGGAGCGTCGATGTTGGTCAGCGATACCAGCCCTTGGGTTTTGCCCGCGGAAGGATCGCGCACCGAGGTCAGCGCGTAGGCACCTGTGACCCCGCCCGCACCGAGAACCATCAACGCGCGGCGACTCAGATCAGACATGGCCGCCATCCTCTCACCGGCTGCCTAGACAAGCGTGGCTCAAGGCGCGGGTGCCGACTCAGCCCCTGGGGCTCAGCGCGTTGCAGCTCAACTCGAGGCGTCGAGGATCTTGATCTCGAAGACGAGCGTGTCTCCCGGCTTGATTCCAGCGCCGGGCTGACCGTCGGGGTAGCCGTCGGCGGCGGCCATCGCGACAGCGACCGTGGATCCGACCTTCTGTCCTGCGATCGCCTTCTGGAAGCCAGCCACGACTCCGTCGAGCGGGAATTCCTCCGGGGCACCCCGTTCGTAACTGCTGTCGAACACAGCCCCGTCCCGCCCATCGACGCCCACGTAGCAGACCTGGACCGTCGCCGTGTCTCCGACGACGGGCCCGTCACCGGCCTGCAGTGTCTGCACCTGCGTCTCGGTCACGCTGAACGGTGCGTCGACGGTGACTGCCGGCGCCGTGGAATCCGTGGATCCGGTGACCGCGACGCTCCCGGTGGCCCCAGCCAGGGTCCAGTCGGCTGCACCACCGCTCTCCGGCGCCGCCGTCGGGCACGTGGCGGCCGCGGTTGCCGTCTCGGCGACGGAGGACGTGGCCACTTCGGCGACGCTCGGCGTGCTCGTCGAGGACGTATCGGCATCGGAGCCGCACGCAGCGAGCGTCATGGCCAGCGACGCGGCCCAGGCCACGACTGCGACGGCAGAAGGCACACGAGATGAATTCACGAGCGTCACGCTACAACGGCGCGACGAAGTCTCTACGGGCGCCACCGGCACCGATCTACTGCCGTCTCACCGAGAGACACCCGGGGCGCAGTGAAGGCCTCGAAACGGTTTGGACTACAACGGAACACCTGGTGTCAACGGACACGCGGGATGCCGTCGAGGGGGCCGCTTCCAGCGCAGCCGCAATGCCGGGTCTCGGATAGCTGAAAGTGGATCGTCAAATGACCTCAACTTGTATCTTGATAGTGACTGTCACAATCGGTACGTTCGGTTGGTGGGCGTTCTCGACGGCAAGGTTGCACTCATCACAGGCGCTGGACAGGGGGTCGGCCGCGGGATCGCATTGGCGATGGCTCGAGAGGGCGCCGCGATCGCGGTCGTCGACCGAAATGGCGAAACAGCAGCGGAGACAGTAACCCTCATCGAAAATGCGGGTGGCAGTGCGCTGTACCGCATCTGCGACGTGAGCAATTCCGCCGAGGTCAACGTCTGCGTCGGGTCAGTCATCGAAGCCCTCGGCACGGTGGACATCCTGGTGAACAATGCGGTCGACGCACGGGTTGGCATACCCCTGGAAGACGCCGATGACGAGCAATTCCTGATCTCCTTCGCCAGTGGCCCGTTCGCGTCGTTCTGGTTCATGCGAGCGTGCTTTCCCTACCTCCGCGACGGTGGACGTGTCATCAACCTGCGCTCGGGCACCGAGAATCAGTCCATGGTGGGGTATGGCCCCTACGTCGCCGCCAAGGCTGCGATCGGCGGCCTGACCCGCGCGGCCGCCCGCGAATGGGGCCGCAAGGGCATCACGGTCAACGCTCTCGTTCCCTTCACCCTGAGCCCGAGCACCGAGGCGGATCTCGCAGCGAAGCCCGGAAGACTCGAAGCGGTGTATCGGCAGCTGTCGATTCCGCGTTCGGCCGACGCAGAGGCCGACGTCGGGCGTGCTGCCGTCTTCCTGGCCGGGCCAGATGCCACCTTCATCACCGGATGCACCCTGTCAGTCGACGGCGGCGGCTCGTTCTTCGCGTAGGCGCACACCTTCAGAGAGCCGAGGAGAAACGATGGCGGAACTCAACGAGCGCGAGCTGGAAGCGCTGGAGTCGTATCGGAGTTACGTCGCACAGCGCGAACGATGTGTCGCGGGCGAGGCACCCTGGTCGACCATTGGTGCGTGGTTCACCGAAGACGCGGTCTTCATCGACCCGGCCTGGGGTCGGGTCGAGGGTCGCGACGAAATCGCGCGGTTCTTCGACCGCTCGATGGCCGGATTCCAGGGTTGGAGTTTCCCGGAGGAATGGACCATGGTCGACGGCGACCGTCTCGTCACCTACTGGTGGAATCGCTTGCCCGGCAAGCGCGCAGACGGTTCGCCGTATCAGGCGCCGGCTTTCTCGGTGCTCCACTACTTCGGTGACGGCTTGTTCGACTACGAACTCGACGTGATGAACATCGCAGAGGTCGGTGACCTACTGGTCGCGTCTTCCTGGGTGCCCGCTACCGGAATGTCCTTCCCGGGGCCACACCCCGACCGAAACGTGACCCCGCCACGTCTGCACACACCGTGACGATGGCGGGAACCGAGCGAGGCGCGCATCGGGTGCACGGCCCGACCACGAGTGATAGCAACTTTTATCTTGACAGTGACTCTCACTCGCGGCTTGAATGGTCGCCATGACGATTCGGGTGGTGCAGTGGGCGACAGGCGGCGTGGGCAAGGCAGCGATCCAGGGCGTACTGGCTCATCCCGACCTCGAATTGGTAGGCGCCTGGGTGCACTCGGACAGCAAGCACGGCAAGGACGTCGGCGAACTCGTCGGCCTCGAACCGATCGGCGTCAGTGCCACGACCAGCATGCCCGACATCGTGGGCCTCGACGCTGACTGCGTGGTCTACAGCCCTCTGCTTCCCAACGAGGATGAAGTGGTCGCGCTGCTTCGCTCGGGCAAGAACGTCGTGACACCGGTCGGGTGGGTCTACCCCGATCTCGACAACAGCAAGGTCATCCTCGATGCCTGCGCCGAAGGTGCAAGTACGCTGCACGGCACCGGTATTCACCCCGGTGGCATCACCGAGCGGTTTCCGCTCATGGCCTCGGCGTTGAGCGCGCGGGTCACACACGTGAGGGCCGAGGAGTTCAGTGACATCCGCACCTACAACGCGCCCGACGTCGTGCGCCACATCATGGGGTTCGGGGTCACGCCCGAGGAAGCGATGGCCGGACCGATCGTCGACCTGTTGGCCGCCGGCTTCAAGGCGTCGGTACGGATGATCGTCGCGGAGATGGGTTTCGACATCGACCCCGAACTCGAGTCCGTGCAGGAGGTTGCCGTCGCCACCAGGCCAATCGATGCGCCGGTCGGCGTCATCGAGCCAGGCCAGGTCGCAGCTCGAAAGTTCCACTGGCGCGCGCTCGTTGACGGGACACCGGTCGTCACCGCGAGCGTCAACTGGTTCATGGGGGAGGAGCACTTCGACCCCGCCTGGAGCTTCGGCCCGCAGGGGGAGCGATTCGAGGTCGAGATCAGTGGTGACCCTGACGTCTTGCTGACGTTCAAGGGCCTGCAGCCAGACACCATCGAGGAAGGACTGGCTCGCAACCCCGGCGTCGTGGCCACTGCCAACCACTGCGTCAGTGCGATCCCGTACGTCGTCGACGCGGAACCCGGTATCAAGACCTATCTCGATCTGCCGCTGTTGGCCGGTCGTGCAGCACCGCAGTTCGGAATGGGCCGCACACCGTGATTCTCGACGAGTTCCGGCTCGACGGACGCGTTGCCATCGTTACCGGCGCCGGCCAGGGAATCGGCCGCGGGATCGCCCTGGGCCTGGCCGAGGCAGGAGCCACCGTGGTCATTGGCGCGCGAACCAAGGCAGACCTGGACGAGGTCGTCAGTCGCGTCGAGGAGGCTGGAGGTACGGCGCTTGCCGTCGCCACCGACGTACTCGTGAACGAGGAGCGGCACCGACTCGTCGAATCTGCTCTTGAGCAGTTCGGCCGGCTCGACGTGCTCGTCAACAACGCCGGCGGCACGGGCCCACGGCCTGCGATGGCGACCTCGGAGCGGTTCTTCGACATGGCGATGAAGTTCAACGTCACCGCGCCATTCCTGATGAGCCAACTCGCCGCTCAGGCGATGGTCGACACCGCGGGCAGCGGCTCGATCGTCAACATCTCCTCGCGGTCCTCTGACATGGTACTGAGTTCGTTTGCCGCTTACGGGGCGGGCAAGGCCGCGCTCAATCAGATGACGCGCAACCTAGCCGGTGAGTTCGCGCCGTTGGTGCGCGTCAACGCGATCGTGGTCGGCGGCGTTGCGACCCAGGGTCTTGAGATCGTTCTCACCAACGACGAGCTGCGGGCCGAGTTCGAAGCCAACACCCCGATGGGTCGGCCGGGGACACCGAAGGACATCGCCTGCGCTGCGCTCTATCTCGCCTCTGCTGCCTCAGCGTGGGTCACCGGCAAGTTGCTTCACGTCGATGGTGGTTGTGAGCGACCGGCCATGGATGTCCCGGTACCGCGGTTGCGCCCGAGCCGGTGACGCGTGATCGACGGAACACCAAGGGTTCTCGTCGCAGGCTTGGGTGACATCGGAATCCTCACCGCGATCCACCTCTCCCGCCACGCCGACGTCGTCGGAATCTCGTCGAAGCCCGAGCTGGTGAGCGGTCAGGAGCTGGGGGTGCGGTTGGCGCGGCCCGATGACTGGGCCCGAGACAACCGTGTCGACTTCGGTCGGTATCGCCGACTCGACGGCGTACGCCGGGTTCATGGGCAGCTGACGAGCGTCGACCTCGAAGCGCGCGAGGTCAGCGTCCAACTCTCCGACGGCAGCGTCGCCGTCGAGGCGTATGACGTGCTGGTGATCTCGACCGGCGTGACGAATGGATTCTGGCGCACGTCCGATCTCCAGTCGCGCGAGGAGATCGACGCCGAAATCCGTTCGCATCATCGGACTCTCGCAGCGGCGGCGTCGGTGATCGTCGTCGGCGGGGGAGCGGCAGCGGTCAGCACCGCAGCGAATCTACGGGTCCGCTGGCCCGACAAACATGTCGACCTCTACTTTCCCGGACAGCGAGCAATCCTCGGCCACCATCCTCGCGCCTGGGGCCAGGTGCGAGGCAGACTCGTCGACCTCGGCGTTGGCCTCCACCCCGGGCACCGAGCAGTGGTGCCGGACGGGTTCGCGTGCGATGAGATCACCTGCGAGCCGGTCCATTGGAGCACCGGGCAGCACCCGGTCGAGGCCGACGCCGTCGTATGGGCCATCGGTCAGGTCCGACCCAATACCGGCTGGTTGCCCGACTCCCTTCTCGATGAACAGGGCTTCGTCGAGGTCGGCGCCACCCTGCAGACCCGCGCCCGTCCGGAGGTCTTCGCCATCGGCGACGTTGCCGCCACGGACCCGTTGCGTTCGAGTGCCCGCAACCGTGCTGATCGCTTGCTGGCCAACAATATCCGCGCGTACACAACCGGACGACCGCTCAAGCACTACCAGGCCTCCCGGTCTCGTTGGGGATCGGTGCTCGGCGTCCAGGAAGACGGGCTCCTGTTCTTTGCTCCCGACGGTCGCACGATCCAGATTCCGGCGTGGGCCATTCACCGGGTCCTGCTGCCGTGGGTCGTCCGACGCGGCTTCTACCGCGGCGTTCGGAGTGGCCAGAAGCGGTGAACCCGTCAGCGGCGACGGCGCACAGGCGGTTCTGCCCTGGCGAGCCCGCGGGTCACCAGCTGCAGTGCCCGCTCGGTGAGGTCGTGCAGGGACTCACTCTGGCCGAAGGTGAGCCACCATTCGTAGGTGTATTCGACCGCAGCGACGGCCGCGCGGACCAGCACACCAGCCCTCATGTCCGCTGCGGGGACGGTGTCGTCGAGGCGCAGCGCCACTGCGTCGATCAGTTCGTCGCAGTCCGCGCGATTGAGCAGGGAGGCTCGCCGCAACTCTGCCGGCGCCGAGGCCATGGCCAGGCGCCACAGCTCGAGTGTCTCGTCGTCGTTCACGAATTGCGAGGTTCGGGCGAGGATGGCCGCTGCGAGGGAGTCTGCGACGTCCTCGTCGCGCGGGCGCGCGTGAAAATTGGCGACGATCTGTGCTCGTCCACGCTGGGTTGCCCCAAGCAACAGGTGTTCCTTGTTCGGCACATGCCGGAAGAAGGTACTCGGCGAGATACCAACCTCTTCTGCAATCGCCTCGGTGGTGACGTTGTCGAAACCCTGTGCGGCGAACATCCGGAGAGCGGCCTGTTGGATGTCGCGGCGTAGCGCGTTGCGTTGCCGTTCGCGCAGTGGAATCGACGTCTTGTCCGCTGCCGATCCGGGTTCCTGCTGCGTGGCGGACATACTTACCTCGCTGTTCGTGGTTCGAGCGATGGAACGGGATCCTCCAGGGCCGGAATGCTGGAGCCGCGGATACCCCGAAACGGCATACGTCCTGCCTCTCAACGGAAGCGGGCCTTCGCACCCGCCGGTATCAGTGTCCAGAATATGAGATTCACTGTCAACATCGATGCTACTGTTATTCTGAATGTCGTTGCCATCACGGCGAAGACGGCGCGATCATCCGCAACCCGGAGCGCATCGCCTGGGACTCGATCGAGATGACCCGAGTCGTCGTCACCAACCAGCGGCCAGGGTCGCCAGATAGATGGTGGCAGCCGACCGGCCTTCGGTGAGCGGGTTGTCGAACCAGACCTGCCGGGCCTCGACGTCGGTGAATACGGTTGCGAGCAGCGCGCTGAAGTCCTCGTCCGGTGCATCGTCGGACCACATCGCGAACGTGCCACCCGGGACGATGTGAGCGGATACGGCTCGCAGACCGTCATGGGTGTAGAAGTCGGCGTGCGCATCATGGAGCAGGTGTCGGGGGGAGTGGTCGATGTCGAGCAGGATCGCGTCGTAGGTTCGACAACGGTGCTCCGGGTCGAATCCCACCTCGCTCGTGGCGGCGGCGAAGAAGTCCGCGCACACCAGGGCGACGCGTCCGTCGGCCGCCAGACCGGCCGTATCCGGCAGCAGGTCACGTTCGTGCCAGTCGATGACCGCATCCGAGTATTCGATGACCGTCAGGGTTCGAACCCGTTCGCACTCCAGCGCTACTAGAGCGGTATAGCCAAGGCCGAGACCACCGACGAGCACGTCCAGGACCGTTCCCGGCGTCCTAGCCAGCGCAAGTCGCGCCAGTTCCCGTTCTGCAACGGTGAACAGGCTCGACATCAGGTACTCGTCACCAAGCTTGACCTCGTACACTTCGGCGCGCACCGAGAGATCGAATCTGCGCCGCAAGCTGATCACACCCATCGGAGTCTGCCGCCAGCCCAACTCCTCGAAGCGCGCGCTCATCGAAATCGATGGTAGTCCCACCATGCCAGCACTCGTGTCCCGAACAGAGTCAGCCACTTCGACGGCTGCCCCTTCGGTACGTCGACCTCGAACCACACCCGTCCAGGATGCCGACCAGCCTGCAGCCATGTGCCGTCCGGCTGCTTGGCGGCACGAACGAGTTCGATCGCATCAGCCATGCGCGGATCCGGCTGCGCACCGTCGATCAGCGAGGCCTGCCGGAAGTATTCAACTGCGTTGAGCACGGTGTAGGACCAGCGAAAGGGGTAGGCGAATTGGTTCACCCATGGAGCCACTGGTTCGCCCGTCGATAGACGGCGAAAGAGCCCGCGCTCCAGGAGGTACTCCTGTCCGGAACATCTGGCGGCGCGTGTCTCAACGGTGCCTCCGGTTGCTGCGTCATAGGCAAGCAGCCCCTTCAACGAATTGAGCGTCGAGTGGAATGACGATCGCGTCGAGCCCTCGAGCCAGTCGCAATTCCAGCCGCCATCGGGCATTTGGTGTTCGAGGAACCAGTCGACGATGCTGATCACGTCCGCGCCCAGCCACATACCGTTGGCGACCGTCCAGGCATTGATGCAGCAGTCGACCTCGCCGCTCCAGTACGGCAGGTCCTCGTACTCCCAGCGACTGTTCTCGGCGAGAAGCTCAACCGTGTTGCGCCTGCGCAGGACATCGGCGTCAAGGCCCCACTCCCGCAATGAATTCAGCGTCCAAGTCGTCGCCGTCCACGGCCGACCGGCACCTTCTTCACTCTCAGGATCGTCGAGGTCGAAGTCCGCAGGGAAGAACGCACCGCCGGCCCACTGACCGTCCGAGTCCTGGTGCGCGAGGAGGCGCGCACCGAAGCCTTCGTCGCCGATCCTGGCTCGCGTTGCTTCCCAGACGACAGCCGGTTCGCCCACGAGATCGCGCTCAACCTGCCAACGCAACGCCGGATCGGAATCCAACAGCCAGGCGATCTGGGACCCGGTCACCATGGCCGCATGTCGCGCTGGTCATCTTGGTCGGGAAGGTCATGGCGCGGTGTCGATCCGATGATCATTCGTCTTCGGGCCACAAGATGAAGTCGTCGCAAACCTGTAGGGCCGGCTCTGGACCGACATGGTCGAGGGCAGCTCGCACCGCGTGGAGGTGAGCCACGGTCATTTCCAAGGGCGGCTCATCAGGCTGGTACGTCGTCAGCACGGGGTAATCAACACCTGGCTGGTTGGTCATCTCGATGTGGCACCCGATGACGTGGCTGACGGGATGCCGTTGGCAGAACTCAATGAGCCGGTCGATACTGCGTGAATAGGCTGGCCAATCGACGATGTACAACCGGCCTCGATACACGGAGTCACCGGTGAACAGTATGCCCGTCCAAGGGTCGTAGAACGTGACGGCGGCGGCGTCGTGGCCAGGTGTCGGGAGGACCGTCAACACCCTGCCGCCCAGATCGACCGATCCAGTCGCTTCCGGGTCTTCGACGAAACCGAAGTAGGCCCACGCGGTCGCCTTGTCTGCCTTCACGAGTGCCGTGTTGGGTCGGTCGTTGAATTGAGCGTCGCCAGCGACGTGATCGCCATGGGAATGCGTGTGCAGTACCAGCAGTTCGTAGTCGCCGTTGCGGGGGTGACCGGCAAGCCAGGTCTGGATCAAGTCGTCGACCACCTCGCGCAGCGGGAAGTACCGTTCTGAAACGGTCGCGCCAGTGTCCAGCAGCACTGCACGTTGTTGTCCGAACAGCAGGAACAAGAATGGAGCTTCGTAGTCGATGGCCTTGTTCTGCCGCAGGATGACCGTGTCTTCGTCATACCAGTGCGACTGCAGGTCCGGGTCGCTGTTGTGCTTCGACGAGATGGACCCATGTATCCACCGCACATCGAGGGGTTCCACCTCGGCAACAGCTGAACGGTCGATGAAGTCAGGCATGATCCTCCAGCATGCGTCGTCTTCACCAGCCGGGTACGGC
Source organism: uncultured Actinomycetota bacterium (assembly GCA_963798245.1). GTDB lineage: Bacteria > Actinomycetota > Actinomycetes > Mycobacteriales > Mycobacteriaceae > Mycobacterium. The sequence goes on along the minus strand of CAWCSO010000012.1, from coordinate 198,707 downwards.
GCACATCTCGTCCGGGGACACACTGACGCGTATCGACAAATTCTGAAGTTAGCATCGGCGCGGGCTGGCATCAAGCCCGCTCTGGCGGAACGATCAACACCCTCTGTAGCGCCGTGGCACGACCTCGAGGAGCATTCTCATCATCTCGCATCCCATCACCTTCGCGCTGTTTCGTGGGCTCGCAGACCTCGAAGACACCGGCCGCGGCTGGCTTCCGCATCGCCTGCCGAGTGCGGCCCGTGCGCGTTGCGACGACCCACAGCTCTTGAGCGCCGAAGCGCAGCCCTCGGGTGTGCGCGTGGCGGTGCACACGGCCGCGACGGTGATCGAACTCGACCTGCTGCGGACACGGGTGGTGCTGCTGGGCGTGCCGTCGCGTGCCGACGGCGCCGTGGATCTGCTGGTCGACGGTCGGCGGGTTCAGCAGGCGACGGTGTATGGCGGCGATCTGGTGCGCATCGACCCGGCATCGGGTACGAGCGAGATGGAGCAGGGGGAGGTGGCGACGATTCGCTTCGAAGGGCTGGCTCGGCAGGACAAGACGGTCGAGATCTGGCTGCCACATTACGAACGAACCGAACTGGTGGGCTTGCGCACGGATGCACCGATCGCGGCCGATCCGATGGCCCGGCCCATCTGGGTTCATCACGGCAGCTCAATCAGCCAGGGCTCCAATGCCGCCACTCCCAGCACCACCTGGCCCGCGTTGGCGGCCGCCGGCGCGAACCTCGACGTGGTAAACCTGGGTTTCTCGGGCAGTGCCATGCTGGATCCGTTCGTGGCCAGGGCGATTCGTGATCGCCCCGCTGATCTGATCAGCGTGAAGATCGGCATCAACCTGGTGAACTCGGACCTGATGCGCCAGCGGGCTTTCGCTCCCGCCGTGCACGGGTTTCTCGACACCATCCGCGACGGGCATCCGACTGCACCAATCATCGTCATCGGACCACTGCACTGCCCGATTCACGAGTCCACCCCGGGGCCGGGGAGTTTCGATGTGGAGGCGCTGGCGACGGGCACGATCCGTTTCGTCGCGCTGGGCGACCCCGCCGACGCCGTGGTACCGAACGCTGGGCTACGTCGCCTCACGCTCAGGGGCATCCGCGAACAGCTCACTCAGATCGTGGTACGTCGGCAGGCTGACGATCCGCACCTGTCCTACGTCGACGGTCTCGACCTGTACGGCCCCAGGGACGAGGCGACGCATCCGCTGCCTGACAATCTGCACCCCGACGCCGCTACCCATCGGCTCATTGCGGAGCGCTTCGTCGCGCTGGCCCTCGGGCAGATGAGCGGCCGGCGCCCATGAATGACACCCACCGGTGCCAGGTTTCGCAATACAGTGCGACTGATGGCCGCCAGCGCGCTTCCAATGAGAGCTGTCGTCGGTCATGATGGGTGGCCTGGCAGGGGGCGGCCCATGAATTCATCATGAACCGGACTAGAGCATCTTGACCCAGGCCGCCGGGCTCGGTCCCTGCTTCAGCTCGTCCGACGGGACTGGATGGCGAGCGTCGTAGACTTGCTGGCGATGATCGTTTCGAAACGCAGATCGTCGTCATGGCATGTGATTCGGATGCCGTTTCTTGGTCGCGTCGTGGTGGTCGCTTCGCATTCGGCACACATTCCTTCCGAGGCCGCACCGGCTCTTCTCGTGCGCTCGGCTTCAATGCGAACTGGCAGATGCCGGTCGGACCTACAGGGTGAACGTGGCTGTCGCCAGTGTGGACGCCCGCAACGTCACACTCGACATCAAGGTCGACGACCGATCAAAGCCCTGACATGACCCTGTCGCCACCACCACGCGCGGAGGTCTACTTGGTGAAGAGCCGCCTTCACCCGGCCTCAGCGCGCGCCACGCTCGAACTCACCGACGACAGTCTGCGCTGTACGGTCAAGGAGTACTCGAAGTGGGTCGAGAAGGCCTTGGGGATATCAGATCTCAGGTCTCGGCTTCAAGCAGGCGAGGCGGTTGCGGCGTTTGATTTCCGGCGTGATCGACTGAAGATCACGTGGCCCGCGCAGTTTCTGAAGGCGGGGTTTTCGGTTGGTGAAGGCGGCTCGCGCCGTTGGCTGGTGTCCCTCGTCTATCCCACTGGAATCATGGCATTGGTAGAGGTGGTGGACGGCTGGGACGTCCACAACGAATGGCGGTGGGCTCTTCCTCCGACCTGACCCGCGGGTACCGAAACCGACCACGACCTAGCGGCACCGCGGCCACCGTTGCTTGGTAATCGTCGAGCATCACTGCTACCGGTTCGCCGGAATGAGCGATGAATTTCGGTCGGTCACTCACCCCCATCATCATCAGTAGGGCAGATGTTGGTTGGCTGGGTGTTCTGGATCTCGAAAACCATTGGTTGACAGAGCGTCACGGTGTCGCTTGCTGGCAATTTGCACATTGGATCGCAGCATGTTGCTGCAGCCACCTAGCGCCGGACTGTTGCGTCCTCGATGTCGCGATTCAACGTCAGGCAAGCCTTGGAACCTTCGACAAGGCTCTTGCCGCGGAAGCCGCAAAACGCGGCGCGTCCACCCGAACGCGAGCCCCATCGAGAGCGAAACACGTTGGTGCGCGGCGCAATATGCAGTGCTTTACTGGCAACGCTGGGTATTCGACTCCTGCACATTCGTGGCACTCGATTGGACAAGCTCCAACAGCTCACTCGGCATCCGGCGAGTGCCGGCTTCGCGTACGTTGGTCGTAGAGTCAACTCCGGACCGGCGAGGATATTGCCACCGCTCGAGGCGCGAGAGGAAGCCCAATGAGTACGAACACATACCGTTCCCCGGCAATCGTCGGCCTAGCCGCTGTCGCTTTGATAACCGTGGGGTGTAGCAATGGCAGGAGTGTCGAGGCGTCGACGCCGCCGCAGGTCGGGTTGATTGCCACCTCCGAGGTGCAGACGCCACCCACCGAGGTCAAGCTAATCGGGGAGCGCGACGTCGAGGTGACGCTGACCGGTCCGATCGCTGCAAAGTACTCGACGGCGACCGACAGTCAGAAGCAGGCGCTCGGCAAGCCGCTGACCGGTGACTACAATGCAGGGACCCGCGAAAGCGGCGTGGTGTTCCAACAGTTCCAGGGCGGCGTGATTGTCGCCAAGAACGACGCACCGGGCACACCTGCGTACATCACCTGGGGCAAGATCCGGGAGGCGTGGAATGTCGAACGCGACCCGGATGGCATTCCCGACGTCGGGGGCAAGAACGGATCGCCAGGCCCACTCGGCGTACCGACCAGCGATGAGAATCCCGTCGGTGATCTGCTCGTGACAACGTTCGAGTACGGCAAGATCACGTTCGACCCCAAGACTGGCGAGGTTGAGGTGACGGTCAACGGCAAGGTCGTACCATCCGGCCTATAGGCGGGAGGCGCGCCGCGTCGACGCGGCGCTGCGAATAGTGATGGAGCTCTCGATGGCGACCGCGGGTGGCCGCAGTTGGCGTTGCATCCAAACCCTTGAGCGACATTTGAAACCCTCACATTGATCATCGAATTCGAGCCATACGTCCTTTTCCTGTTGGGCGCGTACCTGCTCGGCAGATGCTGGATGTGGCCGCGAACCATGGGTACCGAGAAGCGCCGGCAAGGCTATCTTCGAGGACTGCGACAAGTTGCTGTGACCGCGTCTCGGTGTGCGACTCATCCCAGGATGGCCCGCGCTGCGCGTTCTGCGATCAGCATGACCGGCGCATTGGTGTTACCGGACGTGATGGTCGGCATCGCCGATGCATCAACCACTCGAAGGCCGGCGACCCGGTACACGCGACAGTCGGTGTCGAGCACCGTGGCGGCCGATCGCGGCAGACCGCGCGTGTCAAAGGCTCCCATCGCGCAGGTGCCCACCGGATGAAAGATGGTGGTGCCGAGTTCACGCGCCGCCTGCCGCAGGTCTTCATCGCTCACCAGTTGCGGTCCGGGAAGAAGTTCTTCGGGGTGGTAGCGGGCGAGGGACGGCGCCGCCATGATCTGCCGGGTCATCCTCAAGCCCCGCACGGCGGCGTGCCGATCGGCATCAGTGGACAGGTAATTGCAGGAGATCTTCGGGTAGGTCAACGGATCGGCACTGGCCATGCGCACGTGGCCACGCGAGGTGGGGCGCAGATTGCACACCGAGGGAGTGATCGCACCGAAACGGTGCAGCGGTTCGCCGAACTTGGCCAACGACAAGGGCTGCACATGCCACTCGAGATCGGGGCTGGCCAGCGCGTGATCGCTCTTGGCGAAAGCGCCAAGCGTGGACGGCGGCATGGTCATGGGGCCCGATCGCATCAGCAGGTACTGCAGTCCCATGCCTGCACGGGTGATCCAGTTGCGGTACAGCGTGTTGACGGTCCGGGCGCCCCGCACCCGGTAGACCGTTCGTAGCTGCAGGTGGTCCTGGAGGTTTTCACCCACTCCGGGCAGATCGACGGCCACCGGGACCTGATGCTGGGCAAGAAGCCCGGCCGGGCCCAGACCCGAGACCTGCATGAGATGCGGCGAACCGATCGCTCCGGCGCTCAGGATCACCTCCCGGTGGGCCTGGACGTCGATGATCTGGCCGTCTTTGAGCAGCCGTACACCGGTGGCGCGGCGCTGAGCTGTCATCCATGCGCCGCGACGCTGATCGTCGTGGACCTGGTCGTCCATCAGCAGTTGCAAGGCCTGGGTGTGGGTGTAGACGGTGAGATTCGGTCGTTGGACGACGGGGTGCAGGAAGGCATCGGCCATCGACCAGCGACGGCCGCGGCGTTGGTTGACGTGGAAGTACGCACTGCCGGCGTTGTCACCCCGGTTGAACTCGGCGATCGGGGCAATGCCCACCTGGGCAGCGGCGGCCTGCCAGGCGTCCAGGATCTTCCAGCGCACCCGCGGCCGCTCGACGGCAATCTCGCCACCGGCGCCGTGCCACTCGTCGGCGCCACCGAAGTAGTCTTCCAACTCCTGGTAGATCGACAGAGTCTCGCCGGCACCGTCGGGGCCACGCCAAAGCCAGCGATCGTCACCGGTGGCTTGCGCCCACCGTTCGTAATCGCTGGCCTGCCCGCGCATGTGGATCATGGCGTTGATCGACGAGCTGCCGCCGATCACGCGGCCCCGCGCGTAGTGGATGCTGCGGTCGGCCAGACCTGGGTCGGCCTCGGTGCTGAAGCACCAGTCGGTGCGGGGGTTGGCAATGGTGTACAGGTAGCCCACCGGGATCTTGATCCAGAACCAGTCGTCGTTGCCGCCGGCCTCAATCAACAGCACATGGTGATCAGGGTTGGCGCTGAGCCGGTTGGCAAGCAGGCAGCCCGCACTGCCTGCTCCCACGATGATGAAGTCGAATTCGGAGGCGGGGCTGTCGTCCGGCATCGGGGGAGACTACGGCTTCGTGGCATGTCGTTGTCGCGATTTGGACGCGTGATGGACAAGCTCACGATTTGCCTTCCGACTTGGCACCCAAACGTGCTGACTGGCCAGTTCGACGCGCGAATGGGCCATGAGGCGACTCGACCAGCAGCTCACGATCGCCGACTCGCGACACACGCGCAAATGTCGGCCCGAACGGTCCTGCGCCGCTTGGCTGAAGAGACCGGCAGCACACCACTGCAGTGGATCCTAGCTTTGACGAAACCGCGCTCGACCAGCGGTGACGGCGCGTCGAGGCTGGGCTAGACGAGCCGGTCAATGAAGGCGACACAGTGGAATCCATGGTCCTCGGCTTGGCAATATGCAGCGGTTTACTGGGAGCCCTGCATACTCGATTTCTGCATATTCGCGTACGGCGGGGCACCGACGCAAGGCCGCATCACTGTCTCACCGGTGATACACTTGCTCGCATGGACAAGGTGACGGTGCGCGACCTACGGAACAACGGGGGAGAAGTCCTGCGTCGCGTCGAACATGGGGAACGCATCGTCGTCACTCGCGACGGTGCGCCGGTGGCCGAACTCCGCCCCCTGCCTCGATCCAGCGCCGGCCCAGCCGAACTCATTCGTCGCCGCAAGAATCTCCCGCGGGTGAACCCAGATGCGCTCCGGCGCGACATCGACCATCTGATCGACCCGTCGCTGTGACGGAAGCTTCGAGCCAGGGGATGCTGGATACCTCGACGGTGATTCTCCTCGGCCAGATATTCGACCCGTCCGAGCTTCCCGACGAATCGGTTATCAGCGCGATAACGCTCGCCGAGCTTTCCGTAGGTCCGCACGTAGCGCGCGACGATACCGAGCGCGGTGCCCGCCAGCAGCACCTGCAGCAGGCCGAGTCGGACTTTGATGTTCTTCCGTTCGATGGCGATTGCGCGCGGGCATTTGGCGCCGTCGCCGCGGCACTGCGCACAGCGGGTCGCAAGCCGCAGCGCGGGCGTACGACGCACTCATTGCGGCGAGCGCGATCGCACATGCGTTGCCGCTCTACACATGCAATCCAGCCGACTTCGCGGGAATCCCGCGACTTGACCTCCGGTCGGTCACCCATCCCGATCACCAGTATTGAGGATGCGACCCGGCTGCTCGGTGCCGATAATGCAGTCCCTTGCTGGTGACCTTGCGTATTCGATTCCTGCACATTGTGTGACGCCCGCGAACGCCCCGGAGATGCGCGTCCTTCTCCAGCTCGCACTAGAGGGTCTAGTGACCCGCTGAACCACGGCTCCTGGTGCGGCCAACTCCCAACGCGCTACGTCGTGCATGAGCCGGCCTTTCGACGCGCAGCGGTCGTGGTGTCGGTCGACATTCTCAACAACGGACCGGGCGGGCTAGTGGTCGTCGTCCCGATCACGACCGCTGACTACGGGCTGCGAAGCCATGTCGAGTTGGAGCCAGAGACCAGTGGGCTCGACCACACCGCATACGCACGCTGCGATCAACTGCGAGTGGTCTCCGTCGAACGACTGTCGTGCCGGCAGGCAATGATCGGCCCAGACCAGATGCAGGCCATCAACCAGTTCCGCTGCTGAGTCCAGACAGCGCCGACTAACGAACCGCGTCATTGTCTTACAAAACGTCCTACACTTGTCGCTATGGCTGACACTATTACCTTCCGGCCGGACGAAGACACATCGAAGGCGCTGGAGGTCTTGACCAAAGACGGCACGGCTGTGTCCGCAGCCGTTCGATCTGCTCTGATCGATGCCGCACGCCGGAAGGCTGGCGCGGCGATTCGCGCCGAGGCAGAAAGGCTTGCCGAGGACGAGTCCGATCGCGCGGAGGCCATGCAGGTGCTGCGCGACATGGAGACCCTGCGTGCGTGGTGAAGTCTTTAAGTTGCATGCCCCGCGGGGAAGCCGCGGTCACCAACAGTCCGGTCTCCGCTACGCCGTCGCCATTCAGTCAGATCAACTGCCACTGTCGACCTGGCTGGTTGCACCGACGTCCACGTCGGCTCGGGCCGCCAGCTTCCGACCCGAGGTTGAAATCGGCGGCGTCAATACCCGGGTGCTTGCTGAGCAGACTGCAGCGGTAGATCCAGGCCGGCTCGGCAAGAGCGTCGGATTCCTCAGCTTCGACGAAATGCGCCGCGTCGATGCGGCCCTACGCGTCGTCCTCGATCTCTGAGCGCTGCGTCGTCGGCCTGCTTCGCAGCCTCGCGACCAACTACGCGGCATTCAAGATCCGTGTCAACAGCGTGCACCCCACGGGTGTCGGGACCCCGACGGTCCAAAACGAGGTCATGCGGCGAATTCTCAACGAGTCCCCGCATTTTTGATTGGCGTGATGGAGAACCTGCTTTCAGTCCAGCTGCCGGAGTCAAGATTCAGGCGTTACATGTAACATACTGGCATGGCGGTGAGGGAACGGGTCGGCGAGTACCGCCGGCGTATGCGGGAGCGGGGCCTGCGGCCACTGCAGGTCTGGGTGCCTGACGTGCGCACTGAGAGTTTTGCCGCCGAGGCTCATCGCCAATCCTCGCTGGTCGCACGGGCGGATGAAAGCGGCGATGACCAGGACTTCATCGAAGCTGTCTCGACGCCATGGGACGAGGAGTGAACCGAGGAGAGATCTGGACCGTAGCGGGGGGTGTCTACGCGACGAAATCGCGTCCCGCGGTGATTGTCCAGGACGATCTTTTCGATGCGACCATGTCGGTGACGGTTGCGCCGATGACCAGCGTCCTACTGGACGCTCCGTTGATGCGTATTCGGATTGCCGGCGGAGACGGTCTGCTATCCGGACTCGACCACGACAGTGACGTGATGATCGACAAGCTCACAACTGTCAGGAGATCGAACGTCGACGCCCGAGTCGGTCGACTGACGTCGGAACAAGTCGTCGAAGTCGAGCGAGCGATGATGGCATTTCTCGGCCTTGCGCGGTAAACGAGCGCGGCAACAATATTGCGGAGTTCGTTGCGCCAGGCCACTCAAGGCGTCGGTGATTCATCTGATGAACACGGCGACGTTTACTGGTAACCCGCCATATTCGATCCCGCCGTACTCCTTGCCGGGGCAGGCCGGCCGATCGTCACCGGCGCCTAGATGTAGACCCTGGGAGCCGTCCCGCTCAAGGCAGGACGCAAGGGCCCGCCGGCACTTGCGGTTTGCACCGGCGTTCGTTTGCTGAATACTTGGGACGATCCGCCACGACCTGTGTCTACAATTCGTCTACACTGGTTCCATGGCAGCAGAAACCACAACTGTCCGAGTCCGCCGGCCAGATTCCGAGCGGCTGCAATCTCTGGCCAAGGCTCGTCAAACCGCCGTCATCGACGTCGTGCACGCAGCCATCGACGCCTTGGAAAGGCAGGAGTTCCTGCGGGGGCTCAACGGGGACTACCAGCGCCTGCGAAGCGACCCCGAACTGTGGGAGCAATACCTGGCAGAGCGTCACGAGTGGGATGCACTGGCTTGATCTGGCGGGGGGAGGTCTATCACGTCGATCTCGGCCAGCCAGTCGGACACGAGCCAGCCTTTCACCGCCCGGCGGTGGTGGTGTCGGTCGACATTCTCAACAACGGACCGGGCGGTCTGGTGGTCGTCGTGCCGATCACGACCGTTGGTTACGGCCTGCGAAGCCACGTCGAACTCGAACCAGCGAACAGCGGGCTGGACCATATTTCCTACGCGCGCTGCGACCAACTGCGAGTGGTCTCCGTCGAACGACTGTCATCTCGCCAGGGAATGATTAGTCCACAACAGATGCAAGCCATTGACCAAGCACTGCGCTTCGTCCTCGATCTGTAATGCCAAGCTCCCGGCGCGGCATCGCATCGCCGTCGGATGAAAACAATTGGGGTGCAGGACAATACGGCGTACTTTACTTGACATAATGTGGCTTATCGGCACAAACCTACGCCGAGTTGCATCTACGAAAGAGCCGCACCACTCGACGAATTGGACGATCAATCCTGCTCAACGCGTGAACTGACCGGCTACACGCCGAGCCGACAAGCCATGACAGTGCCCCTATCGGCGCACTTGTCGCTGACCGCTGACGACCACCTATCGATACACCCCTGGCTGGCCGGAACCGCCGCTCCCTCCGTGTCCACATCACCGTTATTTCGTCACAGTGACGGATTAAGTTGTTACACGGTCATTGGCGCACGACGCATCACCGCATCATGAGTTGCCCAACGGATCGCGGCGTGCGACTCCGCCAAGCCGTCGACACCGACCAATATGCCGGTCCTGGTTGCAGATTGAGACATCTGGCGCTCCTGCATTCATGGGCTCTCATTGGACTACTTATTCCGCTGTCGCATTCAGCGGCGAATTTGCATGATTTCGCTCAAGGGGCGGCGCGGCGTCGGTGCCGGGGCCTCCTCGAGCGCCGGCGCTGTGCCGACCCGAATCATGACCTGCGGAAATGCTCGGCTACCGATCAGGTTCTGGATCACCGCGCGGCTTTCCGCCAACTCGGTGATATGCGTCAGCGTGCACGTCGCCAGTCCGGCCATGGTGCATTCCAGCAGCACGGTGGATAGCGCCTCGCCGCAGTTGAGCGCGTCAGCCCTGGTGTTCTCGGGTGTCGACAAGACGAGCACCTTCGCTGCGTCCGCCAGGACATCGGAGCGCCGATCTCCGTGTTGCGTGACAGGGAATTCGCGGTTGATATCGACTCGTGCACGCTCTTCCCCAGATACCAGCGCACTGGGCGGCACGCCCTGATAGGGACGGAAAGATTCTGTCCACCAATGTAATTCGTCGTGGTAATACTCGTCGTAACGTCGAGAGGACTCCGTAAGCCTGGATGCCTCGGCCAATGTCGGTCGCGCGTCGTCAGCCAGCACGTCGAGTGTTGCCTTGCTGTGGTCAATAGTCTTGCCTAGCAACGGTTCGAAGGACTCCCAATGGTCGGGCGCCTGGAATGGGAGCCGATCGGTCCGCCGGCTCAGTATCGCGTGGGCGCGGTCGCGCTCAGCGGTGGTGACGTAATGAGCGGGAGCGAAGTCGAGCGAAGCGAGATGGTCGCGGTCACTCGGGTTGGGAAAGGGGTCGACGTTGGTTTTCCATCCAGCGGCGGCCATCGCGATCTGGAAATGATCGAGGGCCGCGCCGCAGCTGATGATCGCCTCCCGGCCCGTCCTGTCGGCCGAGCGCAGGACTCGTTCGTGGTCGGCGAACAGGTCTAGCACTGCCTCACCCACGACCCACCGCCAGGGCTGGCTGTTGTGCAACGACGGCGCTCGGCACGCCAGGTGGATGGCCTTGGCGATGATCTCTCTGTCCGCGGTCGCCGGAGTCATGGATATGCGCCTCCCGATGGTTTCGATCCTACGGATTGCCACGGCACGTAGGGCGACATCACGGCTTGTTTCGACGAGAGAGCGAGGCATCACGCAGGGACGGCATCACCGTCACGACACGAGGTGGCTTTCTTTGGTGCGCTGCTGGCCAATGCGGCCCTGTCGGTCCTTGACGAGCACTTCGCCAAGGGCGTAGCACGGCCTCGGAAACTCCGAAATCCAGGAAGTACGTCAGCACGAATTTATCCTCTTCTCGCAAGGACGAATCCTTGCGGGTCAGTCAACCGAACCAGGCGCAGTCCCCGCCATCTCCAGCCGTACCTGGCCAACTGCCTCGACCGTCGTCAAGAACGACCTCGAGCGCGACGCGGTGCTAGCAATGCATCCAGCAGACATTGTCGTTGTCCTCAACGCGGCGCCTGCCCGAAGGCATGGCGGATCCAGAGATCGCGGCGCAGAGAACGCACCTTGCGACCGTTGTGTGATTGAGTCAATTGATGTCCACTTCGCGCGCCATCGTCGGACTCGGCTCGATCGACGTGTTCGGCGAATCGATCTCTCTGAATGCCGTCGTCGTCTCCCTCGGCGTCCTGGTCTTCACCATGCTTCTCGCACTGCTGTTGCGTCGGGGGCTGCTGCGGTATGCGGAACGCGAGAGCACCGCGCACCGCAGCACCTGGTACACGGTGTCACGAGTCCTCGCATACACCATTCTCGTGCATCGGCCTCCTGGTCGCCGTCTCGGTGCTGGGCCTGCCGTTGAGCCGGTTCGCCTGGCTTGCCGGCGCGCTGGGCGTCGGTCTCGGCTTCGGGCTGCAGACGATCTTCAGCAACTTCATTTCCGGGCTGATCCTGCTGTTCGACCGGACGATTCAGGTCGGCGACTTCGTCGAACTCGAATCCGGCGTCACCGGCGAGGTCCGCGACATCAGAATCCGCGCAACGCGAATCGTCACCAACGACAACATCGACATCCTGGTTCCCAACTCGGAGTTCGTCACCAAGCAGGTCGTGAATTGGACGCACCGCGATGTGTCCCGCCGCTTGCGGGTGCCGTTCGGCGTGGCCTACGGCACCGACAAGAACACGGTGAAGCGCGCCGCGCTGGAGGCCTCGGCCGACCTGCCGTTCACCCTGACTCTTGAAGGACCGCATCGCCCGCAGGTGTGGTTGACCGAGTTCGGGGCGAGTTCGCTGAACTACGAGCTGGTGGTGTGGCTGAACGGGGACGCCACCGTGCGCCCCGCAGCTGTCACCGCGGCCTACAACTGGGCACTGCACTCCGCGCTACAGCGCCACGACATCGCGATCCCCTTCCCCCAGCACGACCTGCACGTCCGTAGTCTGTTCGGGCTGACCGGGCAGGACGCCCGTGACGCGGTGGGCCTCGAGGACATGACCAACCAGCCCGAACCCCAAGACGACTCATCGGAGTCGGACAATGACGCCGTCGACGACGTCAGCGGCGCCGGGCGTGAACTGCCGGGAACGGCCGAGGACCTCGCCGACTGAGCCGTGTCGCTCCTCCCGTCCCTCGAATGGCGATTCTTGGCCTGCGAGCACGCGACTGTAGCTACGCTGGCGAACCGAAGAACACGATCGGTAGTCCGCTCAACACGAGACCAGGGGGCACGTCTGACCAGAAGAATGCGGGCCTTACAGTCCCTGATCTTGGCGACCTTTATGATCATCGCAGCACTGGGATACGCCACCCCGCAGACCTCCGCCCAGCCGTGTCCGGACATCGGAGTGGCATTTGCGAGAGGTACCGGCGAGCCGCCAGGCGTCGGCAGTATCGGACAGGCCTTCGTGGACTCGCTACGTGCGCAGGTCTTTCCGCGGACTGTCGGTGTCCACGGCGTGGCCTATCCCGCCAGCAGCGACTTCGCCAGCCCGGCATTCACGATGAACGTCGTCGACGGCACCCGCGATGTCCTCGATCATGTGCGCGGCGTTGTGTCGGTGTGCCCACAGACGCAGATGATCATCGGTGGCTACTCACAAGGCGCCATGGTCAGCGCATTCGCCACGTCGGATGTCTTGCCCGCCGGCGTGCCTCCGGCATCCGCACCCATAAGGCTCCCGGCCGACATTGCCGACCATGTCGCCGCGGTCGTGCTGTTCGGCAAGCCCAGCGGTCCATCACTGGTCAAGTACGGCGCTCCCGCGGTCAACGCCAGCCCCCTTTACGCCGCAAAACTCGTGGAGTTGTGCGCCCCGGGCGACGCTGTATGTTCCGGAACCCCTGCGACACCGACGAATTCCGCACATGGCCAATACGCCGTGAATGGGATGACCGGGCAGGGCGCAGCCTTTGCCGTCAGCCGACTTTCGATCCCGCCGCCTCCGCCTCCGCTCCCCTAATCACCTAACCCCGCCTGGCGTCTTGGACCCGAACTGCTGCACTTAGCCGGCCGGGTCCCCGGCGATTCGTGCGACAGCCTAGCAATGGCGAAACGGTGGTGCGGAGCGCCACTTTTCGCAATGCACCGCCCTCTCCGGTCGGCGCGACTAGGATTTGCCTCGCACGGAGGGGGGCTCTGTCATGCAGGCAGCCAAGCGGGCGGGACGTATTGCGGGTCTGGCTTTTTCGGTAGGCATCGGGATCGCGGTGGCATCCGGCGGGGTCGGCGAGGCCGGGGCCGACCCGGCGAAGTCATCGTCATCAGACAGTGCCGATTCGGGCAGCAGCGCCAATTCAGGCAGCAGCCGCACCTCGAAAACTTCCGCCGACTCGGACGACGGCGACCGGTCGGCGCGCCCAGCCACCAGCGTGCGGGCCACGCGGATCGATTCGAGGAGGCCCACATCTGCCGACATGGACGACGACGCGTCGACGGTGGCCAGTGTCAGCCAGCGCAAACGCGCTTCCACCAGGACGGAGGCCACGAAACAGACCGAGCCTGAGACTGAAGCCGCCGTAACCGTCGACGAACACCGGTCTTCGGCCGCCGAGCCGACCGAGTCCACAAGGATCAAAGACTCGGTGCCGTCGCCGGTGGAAGATATCCCGCCTCAGCGGCGGCAGCCTCCGGTGCAGGCGCAGGCCTTGGCCGCGGTGGTCGGCGCCGCGCCTCGCCAGCCGGATCCCGAGGTGCCCACCCAGGCAGCCGCGCTCGAGCCGGCCCAGAACTCGTCGCCCACGGCAAGCGCGACGGTGGCCGCGCCCGACGGCCTTACCGGCCTCACCCGGGTCACCATCACCGCCAGCGATGTCGACGGCGACGCGCTGACCTACACGGCAGGCACCGCGATCCTTGGCGGGGTGACGAATCTCGGCGACGGCAACTTCGCCTACACGCCAAACGAATTCATCCGCTTGCTGGCCCGGTTCCTGCCCTTCATCAACTCCGATCGCTTCTCCGTCACGGTCAGGGACGGCCGGGGCGGCACGACCTCGCTCAACGTGAACACCACCATCGTTCCCCTCAATGCCGCGCCCGTGGTCCGGTCGCGCAACGTCGGCACGCCCGACGCGGCGACCGGCGTCGCGACCGGCAGCGTGAGTGCTGCGGACCCCAACTGGGACTCCCTGACATACGTCCCCTCGACCAGCGTCACCGACAAGGGCGGCACCGTCATCGTCAACGGTGGCGGTGGCTTCACCTACACACCCAGCGGACCCGCACGGCACATCGCCGCGAGCGACGCCGCCACCGCAGCGCAGAAGACCGACACCTTCGTGGTGCGGGTCGTCGACAGGTACGGCGCAGCCACCGACATTCCGGTCACCGTGGCCGTCAGCCCCTTCAACACCGCGCCCACCGGAGCGGCCGCTGTCGGCCTTCCCGATGCCGCTACCGGTATCGCCACCGGAACCGTCATCGGCGTGGATGCCGACGCGGATGCGCTCAGCTACAGCGGTTCGACCACGCCATCGAAGGGCACGGTCGTGGTCGGAGCCGACGGCGCCTTCACCTACACCCCGGATGCATACGCGCGCTACAACGCCTGGCGTCCGCAGGCCACTGTCTCCGACGGGATCGATACGTTCGGCGTCACCGTCGATGATGGCCACGGCGGAATCGTCACGGTGCCGATCACGGTCAGCATCAGTCCCAGCGGCACGGCGCCCCCTCAGACGCCACAGTCGACGTTCTGCGGGTGCACGCTGATGCCGGTCGACACGATCTTCCACGCCGATGTCCGCGCTCTTCCGCTGCTGCGTGAATCCGACACCTTCATCGAATTGCTCGGCGGGAGCGCCGGTGAGACGTTGCGGGCGGGTATGGGGGCCGGCGAATGGATGGGCAGCACCGGCGGCGGGCTGCCGGTGAACGTGGTGGATGCGTCGCACCCCAAGGAGTTGGTGATCTTCAACCGCGGCTATTCCACCAGCGGTCCGGGCATCGACGACCAACCGTATGCGATACCCGACCATCCGCTCGTCGAAGGCATGCCCTCGGTCCCGGCGTGGGACCGGCACCTCCTGGTCTTCCAGAAGGGCACCTGCATTTCGCAGGAACTCATCAATGTCGCCAACGGTGTCGAGCTTCCTGCGGCCGGCGTCCAGGACGCCCTGGGCAACGCCGCATACCGTCTCATCTGGGGCGACTCGTGGATCGCCCAGGGCGGTGCCCAGTACGACATGAATTCCCCCCTGTATCCCGAGATCGGCTTCGCCACCGCCTCTCAGCTGCCGCTGGTGCCGTTGATGCTGCGCCCCGACGAAATGGAGCGCGGCGAGATCGACCACATGCTCGGCCTGACGATCGCCAAGGACCGCGGAGCCGGCTACAGCTGGCCGGCCCGCGCCGGTGACGGCTCCAGCCCGGACGGCATCCCGATGGGCACCGTGTTCCGGTTGCGCGACGACATCGACATCACCCAGTACTCCCAGGCGACCCAGGTGGTTCTGCGGGGGCTGCAGGTCCACGGCGCCGTCGTCTACGACTCGAAGGGGGCCGGCACCGAAGGCGCGAATCTGCTGGTCATGGGTAATGACTGGACGGACCCCGATTACCTCTTGGCGGCGCGGGAGTTGTCCACCATCCCGATGGAGTTCTTTGAAGCCGTCGACGTCTCCGCCCTGATCGTCGACGCCGCAGTGGGCTGGCAGATCGTCTGAGCGCTTCCGGCGACGCTCACAGCGTGGTCAGCAACTCCACATCGCTTCCCTGGCGAGAGAGCAACGATGGCAGCGTCGAACGTCACGAGGCGAACTCCCTGCGGCGCGCGAGCGTAAGCAGATGTGCGTCGGTCACTTGGCGGTGACCGACGATGGTTGGAACATCGTCATCAACGAGTGATACGTCGTCGGATAGGAACCGGTGACCATCAGCTCCGCGCATGGAAGCAAGGACATGCCGCGCGTCGGCCATTCCGATTGGGCTCGGAAGTACCTTTGGGTTGGTCGACACGCGACCGAACCCGCTTTCGGTAATCGGACAGGTCGCCCAGCCCTGCGACGCATTGGCGGCAAGCCACTCGCGGATACGAACGTGGTGGACGTGAGAGTCCCATGCCAACGCGCTGACGGTCGCCGGCTATATCGCTTCCACACTGAGGAAGTGCCACTGCCACGGGCCGAGTTCGACGTACAAGCCGCTGTGCAGCTCGTCGCCCGACCGGATGAAGCCGACGTCGTTGATCGGGTCGGCGAGTCGGTAGGTTCGTCCCGCCATGTCGCCCCATGGCAGGCGCACCCGACCGGACGCGGGCGCGCCGCCCAGGTTCACGGCGATGAGCCAGCGCTGGTTGCCCTCCCAGCACCACGCCACCACGCAGGCGAAGGGATCGTCCCCCAGTCGACTCGACGTTTCGCATAGACTCCATTCGCCGGTTCGAAACGTGCTGTCGCACAACGCCTCAAGCAATGCTCGGTGAAACGACACCAGCCCGGGATCCACGTTCTCGCGCGGCGAACGACCCAGAAAGACTGGCAGACGTACCCTCCGGCCCTCCAGCTGCCCGCGATGCACCAGGCGGGCACCAGGCTGGCTCAGCGTTGCCACGGTCACGGCCTTCTGCGCTGCGGAGTCGAAGACCGAGGCAGCACGCGGCTCGTCGTGATTCTCTACGAACCTCACCAGCCGACCTTGGAATGCCGGGTCGGCCGACAGGTGCTCCCGGACCCCGAGGGCATCACCGTCGACGAGGCGGTCGTAGAGCCGCTTGTCGTAGCAGAAGTCAAATCCCTGCTGCTGCAGGGCGTATTCCAGGTCCCAATACGCCTCAGCGATGAAGGTGAAGTCGGGATTAGCGGCGCGAACGGCGTCGATCGCCATGGGCCAGTACTCCTGCGCCGGACGGTCGCCGGCGCGGTCACCCCACGTCCGCGCGAAGACGTCGGTGGTCACGAGCATCGCCATGTCGCAGCGTATGCCATCGCATTGACCGGCGATGTCGCGCAGCGTCTCCACCACGGCGTCGCGCAGCGCAGCTGAGAACACGTTGAGCTGTAGCACATCTGGCCACGCGGGAGAGTTCGGATCCCTTCCTCTGGCCAGCACCGTCCCGTCGACGTCGATGAACGATCCGGGATCGGTGCGCAGATCCGCCGCGGTGCCGCGGATGAAGTATTCCGGATGTGCCGACGTCCAAGGGTGATCGGGGGCAACGTGATTGGGCACGAAGTCAAGGATCATGGCCAGACCCCTGTCGGCCAGCGCCGATCGGGCCGCAGCGAGACCCGCGCGACCGCCGAGGTTCCGGTCGACGACATAGCCTCGGATACAGTAGGGCGATCCGACCACGTCGTCCCGCGTCCAATCCGGTAGCGCTGCCCGGAACGATTCGATGAGATGGGGGTCGGCCAAGGCGATGGCTCTGCCGGCGGGACTGCGCTCCCACACCCCCATCAGCCACACCGCATCGAATCCGGCATCGGCGATGGCGTCCCATTGGTCGTCGGGCACCGTCGAGAGATCGGTGGGCGTTCCGGGGGCCGCGCTGAGTTCCCTCAGCCAGGGCCAGGTGTTGATCTCGTAGATGACGGGGTGAACGGCTGACGCCCACCGATGCGGCGTGCTGGCCCGGGCATTGAGTTCAGAACGGATTCCGATGGTGTCCTCGCCTTCCCCGATCACGCGCTTACTCGGGCCCGTCCTCTGCCTGTCGGTTCCTGGCCTCCCCCGCCACGTCGTTGTCGCGGCGGCCCGTGCTGACCGTTCCAGCATCGTCCGCCTCGGGGTCGATGGAGTGGGGTGCGCCATCGTCAGCCACCTGATCGGCCAACTCCAGTCCCGCGCCGGCATAGACATTGAAGGCGATGCCGACACCGTGGTCCTTGGCCCACTTCACCTCGTCGTCGTATCGTGCGACCGCGGCGACCTTGCCGCTGAACCCCGACTCGCGCAGACACGCCAGTGCGGTGACGTTGGCGCCATGACGCGGCATGGCGAGCACGGCGATGCGCACCGAGTCCGAGCGTCGCATCTGGTTCCAGAAATCCAGGTCGGTGGCGTCACCTTCGATGACCCGCAGGCCGTCCGCGGCGAGTCGCTCGAGTCTAGGTCCGTCGTAGTCGACACCGACCACCCGCAGCCCGTAGTGATCGGTCAGGCGCGTGTAAGCGGCAAACCCGACCCGGCCCATGCCGATCACCACGACCTCGGCATCGCCGGCGTCACCTGGGCGTTCCTCCGGGTGCAGGGAGTTTTCGTCCTGGGCGGGTAGCCGGGCGGCGATCTTCTCCACCATCAGATGCCCGCGGCCGTTGACCAGCGCAGATACCACGAAACTCAGGGCCACCGCGATTGACATCTCGACCAGCCAGGCAGGCGCCAGCATCCCTGCCGAGACCCCGACCGACACGACGATCAAGCCGAATTCGGAGTAGTTCATCAGGCCGAGCCCGGCGAGCAGGGAGGTGCGATAGCGCAGCTTCATCCGCGACAGCAGCACCACGTACCAGGCCGCCTTGAACGGCAGGAGCAGCACCATCAGCAGAGCGACTCCGATGGTCGGCAGGTCGGGCAACCCGGTCAGTCCGATCGACACGAAGAACCCGACGAGCAGCAGTTCCTTGATGTGGAACAGCGAACGTGAGAGTTCGGAGGACGCCGGGTGCGACGCGAGCAGCACCCCGATCACCAGGGCACCCAGGTCACCCTTGAGGCCCAGCGCGGAGAACAACGCGTAACCGGGCACCAGGGCCATCACGATGCCGAACAGCGACTGCATCTCGCCGTGGCCCAACCGGCTCCAGATCGTGCGCAGCACCCGCGTCAGCGGCCACAGCCCCACCAGCGTCAACGCCCACGGGCTGGGCAGGTGACCGCTGGTGGCAGTCAGGAAGACCACGGCGATGATGTCCTGCATCACCAGGATGCCGATGGCGACGCGGCCGTACAGCGCGTGCGATTCACCCCGCTCCTCGAGCACCTTCACCACGAAGACCGTGCTGGAGAACGACAGCGCGAAGGCGAGCAGCGCGATCGTCTGCATGCTCTGCCCCGCCAGCATGGCCACCCCGGCGACGGCCGCCAACCACATGACGATGCTTCCGAGGACGACGCTGACGACCATGTGCACGGAGGTGGTCAACCACACCTCGCGACGCAGCAGGATGCGAACGTCGAGCTTGAGGCCAATTGCGAAGAGCAACAGTGTGACGCCCAGGTCAGCCATCACTTCCAGCTGCGGCAGCTCCGCGACGTCGAGGGCGTTGATGACGAAGCCCGCCGCCAGGAAGCCGACCAGTGGAGGTAGCCGCACCGCCATGGCGAGACCGCCGAGGCCGAAGGTGATGACGAGATAGATGGCGACAACTGTCATACGCGCGGTTCCCTTGCTCGTAGGGCGTAGGCAGTCGCCACGGTGGTCGACGACGCCGATCTGCTGGTGGAGTTCGACAAGTATCCCGCGAACCACGGGATTCCTCTGCGGACCAGCTTTCAGGCCGAGCCTCCCACCGGGTCCACGAGGTCAGTCATCGTCCGAACCCGTTGTCGAACGGGCGCTCTCGGCCGCATCGAGCCACGTCAATTCAGCGGTGCGCCCACGTCGTGGTCTCACCTACCGAACGTCGCCCGACCGGTGCGGGCGGGTCGCCGTCGGCGGGCGCCCAACCCAGCCGGATCAGCACCTGGGGGTACGCCTCGCCATCGAACACCTCGCAGGCCAGGGCCAGGCGATCGCGTTGGTTCGTCAACGGCTCCGTGAGAGGGCACGTCGCCAGTCCCATCTCGGTGGCCCACAGGATTATCTGGCTCAGCGTCTCCCCGGCGCGTAGCCGCCGGAGGTCGTCATCGGAGTCAGTGCCCAGCACCAACAAGGCGGCCGCGTCGGCGTGCGGTTCTGCTCGTCCGCCGTACCCGAGCGTGACATCGCCTTCGTAACGCCTGCCCCACCGGATCTTGGGAACCACGCCCAGTGCGACCTCCGACCGCGCAGCGCCGATGTGGAACAACTCCAGCGTTCCCGCCGGAATCGAGCGGGCGGTGTAGCGGCGGCGGTCGGCCCTGCGTCGAGGAATGGCGGCGGCCAATTCGATGAGGGCTTTGGCCGGGGGCTGTTCCACCACCTCGATCAAGGCAAGGTGGCCGGCGTCGTCAGGATCGGGGAATCGGCGGACCCGTGGGTACCAACCCGCCGCGGCCAGCGCAACGACGCAGTGATCCAGTGCAGCACCGCAGCTGAGAAGCACGTCGCGCCGATCCGAGTCGGCGTCGCCGAGTTGGCGGCTCCAGTCGGCGTGGATGTCGACACCGTCCCGACCGACACGCCAGCGCCAGGGTTGCGAATTCTTGACGGACGGCGCGCGCGAGGCAACCTGCAACACGGTGTCGAGGGTCGCGGTGTCGGGCACCGTTCCCGCCATCAGTCTCACCCCCAAGCACAGCCCGAACCGAGAACCGAGGTGCCCATCATAGGACGCCGCGACTGCCATATGGGCGGACACAGCGGCGACGACGATGGCGTGGCGAAATCCGTCGCAACATCTGCCGTTGGTGCGCGCCGACGGGTTAGGGTGCGCATGCCCATCCGCTCGGACGCGTCGCGCGACGCTCGCCGGAGACAGCGACGACGAGGAGAGCGCCGTGACGCCGAGCGCACCCGATGAGCCCGACCAGATGCCGCGGCGTCAGCTGCCGTTCTGGGTGGCACTGGCCCTTTCGGTCGCCACGGTGGGCCCCACGCTGGCGATGGCGGGCAATGGCCAGGGCCTGATCGCCACGGTGGGCAAGGCCGTTCCCCTGGTCTTCGTGATCGGCCTGGTGGGCGTGTCTCTGGTCGGGTACAGCTTCGTCCGCCTGACCCGCTACCTCAACCACGCCGGCTCGTCCTTTGCGTTGGTGGGGGGCACGGTTGGTCCGCGGGCGGGGTTCTTCGCCGGTTTCGCGATGCTGGGGGCCTACGTCGGCTTCTCGATCGCCACCCTGGCGTTGATCGCGGCCTTCGCCAATGCCTTCATCGCCGAGCTGCAGCCCGGCAAGGACGATCCGTATCAGCTGCCGTGGCTGGTTCCGGTCGTGATCGGTGCGGCGTTGTCGTTCCTGCTGACCGGTCGCGACGTGCGGCTCCTGGCCAAGATCCTGCTCGCCATCGAGGGCGTGGGCATCGTCGCGATGATCGTGCTCTCCGTCGTGATCTTTGGCCGTGGCGGCGCCGCACCGACCGGGATCGACTTCAGCGCCTTCTCGATGTCCGGGGTCTCGGTATCGGCGGTGCTCAGTGGGGTGGTCGCCGCGTTTCTGTCCTGGGCCGGGTTCGAAGCCTGCACCTCGATGGGTGAGGAGACCGATGACCCGCGGCGCAACATCCCGCGCGCAATAGCAGGCACCCTGCTGCTCACCGGGGTGCTGTTCGTGGTGGTGATGTTCGCCCAGACCATCGGTTTCGGCACCGACAAGGCGGGTCTGAGCGCGTTCGAGCGGTCCGCCAACACGCTGGGGGAGCTGGCCGGCACCTATGTCGGCGAGTGGTTCAGCCTGCTGGTCATCTTCACTGCAACGGTCGGGGCCTTCGGCTGCCACATGGCGACGGCCACCACGTCCGGCCGGATGGTCTTCGCGTTCGCGCGCGACGGCCTCGGTCCGAGGTCCTTGGCTCGCATTCATCCACATACCGGCGGACCGCGCCGCGCCACCTGGTTGATCGTCGGCGTCGCGCTGGTCGTCACCCTGATCTGCGGCGCCACCGGCTGGCCCGTCGCCGACACCGGCAATCGCGCGATCGACACCTATTTCCTGTTCGCCGTCGCGGGGTCGGTGTGCCTGATGGTGTGCTACCTCCTCGTGGAGATCGCCGCCGCCTGGTTCGTCGGTGCGCCCAGGTTCGTCGCGGTGCACGGTGGCACGGGCAAGGTGACGGGGTTGACGCTGCCTGCGCTGGGCGCGGTGGTGATCGTGGTGGTGGTGTGGTTCAGCATCAAGGATGCGCCAAGCTGGTTGGCCGCGCCGTACCTCGGATTATATTGGTGCACAATCGGTTTGATCATCGCACTGGCGGCTTCACGGATCACCAAACAGGTCGGCCAGGCCCTGTCCGCCGAACTGGCATTGCACGCCGACGGTGCCGATGCAACGGCAACGTCGACCCGGTGACGTCGCAACCCGTCGCCACGCTGACATGTCCGACATCGTGGGTGACGTAGGTCACGTGGAATGCTGCGAGTTCTCATCTGATTCACGGACAACGCTGACTTCGTGCTCAAGTTGGCCGTGCACTATTCGAGGCGGTAGAGAAGTAACCGGGAAGGTCACCGAGAGGGCCCTGATGATGGCTACGAACGCGGGAGTCACGACAATCGTTTCCCTTGAATCGCATCCAGCCACGCTCTCCGCCCGACGGCGCTCGCGGGAACTCCGCGACGCGATGCGCAGGCATCCGTCATTCCACTTCGCAACGACACGCGACGACGCGGCGAACGTCAGCGCCGTGGTGCTGACGATGCCCAGGCGTTGAGGCACCGAACCCGTCAGGTCAGCGTCAGGTCGACTGACCCTCGCCGTCGGCGAACTCGCAAAAGGCCGTGTACGCACGCGCGCCGTAGATGGTGGCCGGCCCGCCATGCATCATGATGCTCACCCCGATGACCTCGGCCGCCTCCTCCTTAGTGGCGCCCGCCAGGACCGCGCCGCGGGCGTGTGAGGCAATGCAGCCGTCGCAACCGTTGACGACGCCGATCACCATCGCGATCAATTCCTTCAGCTTGCCCTCGACGGCGCCCGTACCCATGGCGGCCCGGCTCATCTCGCCGAACCCCTTGTAGACGTCGGGAATCATCTGCCGCAGGGCACGGTGCTGCGGCTTCAAGTCGTCGAGTATGCCGGCGTGATGGTCGTGATCTGTCATCCGTCTAGTTGTACGCCGGAGTCTCGTGCGGCGGCGGTCAATGAGCGCTTGGCGCCAGCCGTCGAAAGTCCCAGGCTCGAGCTTATTCCTTTTTTGTAGGCTTGCGACCATGCCGCTCAACGACGGTGACATCTTCGCCGGTTACACCATTAAGCGGCTGCTCGGCGCCGGCGGGATGGGAGAGGTCTACCTCGCCCAGCATCCCCGCCTGCCGCGTCTTGACGCCCTGAAGGTCCTGACCATGGACGCCACTGGTGACGACGAGTTCCGCGCCAGGTTCACCCGCGAGGCCGAACTCGCCGCGACGCTGTGGAATCCGCACATCGTCGGGGTCCACGACCGCGGCGAGTTCAACGGCCGACTGTGGATCTCGATGGACTACGTGGACGGCACCGACGCCCGTCACCTGGTGGAACAGCGCTACCCGTCGGGAATGCCGCACCAGGACGTGGTGGAGATCGTGACGGCGGTCGCCGAAGCGCTGGACTTCGCCCATGAACGCCGTCTGCTGCACCGTGACGTCAAGCCCGCCAACATCCTGGTGACCACACCGCCGGTGGGCGCCCGGCGGCGGGTGCTGCTCACCGATTTCGGAATCGCCCGTGAGACCGACGACATTCGCGGTCTCACCGAGGCCAACATGGCCATCGGCACCGTTAGCTACGCGGCGCCCGAGCAGCTCACCAGC
Organism: uncultured Actinomycetota bacterium; assembly: GCA_963798245.1. GTDB lineage: Bacteria > Actinomycetota > Actinomycetes > Mycobacteriales > Mycobacteriaceae > Mycobacterium. The sequence continues at coordinate 175,122 of CAWCSO010000012.1, read as the reverse complement.
AAGACACTCGACGGCCGGGTCGATCAATATGCCCTGGCCGCCTCGGCGTACTTCCTGTTCACCGGTGCTCCGTTGTTCGACGACTCCAATCGTGCCGTCGTCATCGGCAACCACCTCAACACGCCGCCACCCCCGCTCTCCGCGCGCCGGCCCGATCTCGCCCACCTCGACGCCGTCATGGCGAAGGCGCTGGCCAAGAACCCCGACGACCGATACGCGTGCTGCCTCGATTTCGCCGAGGCACTCAGCAGGCCGCCACACGCCGCGACCGCGCCCACACCGGGACTGCAGCCGCGGCCTACTTCCGCTGATCTCGGTGTGCACACCGCCGCCTTCAACCCTGCCGACGATGTCGATCCGGGCGCCCACCCACACACCCGTCGAATGGACAGGATGACGTTTCTCGGCACCGCACGCGCGATGCAGAAGCAACCAGCCGGACCGGGCAGCGACGAAGAGGTCTGGTCGTTCCGTGTGGAGCGCCCTGAGCCGAACGGACGGCCACACACCGTCGTCCCGGTGGTCCTGCGCGCCAGTGCCGTCACGGGCCAACTCTCCGAAGGAGACATGGTCGAGGTCACCGGCTTCTGGGATGACCGCACCCTGTTCGCCGACGACGTGGTCAACCACTCGGCAGGGAATCTCAGCCACTCGCCGGGGAAACGCAGCCAACGCCGGCCGACCTCGTCCGCGGTGAAACCGGGCAAGACCGCGGCGCGGAAGTCGCGCACCGTACTCATCGTCGCGCTGACAACAGTGATCGCCGTGATCGCCGCGTCGGCCATCGTCCTCACACAGGGGTTCGGGCTGTGGTCGAACGGCTCTCCTGGTCCGATCGTCACGCCCGAGCGGGCGACGGTCTTCTCCCCCGGCGGCTCACCCGACCATCCGGACGAGGCGGGGCTGGCCATAGACGGCGATCCGGACACGTCATGGCCGACCGATGTCTACCGGGACGCCGACCCGTTCCCCACCTTCAAGGAAGGTGTCGGACTGGTGCTGGAATTGTCCGAACCCACCGCGTTGAGCGAGGTGACCATCGACGTGCCCAGTAGCGGAACCGAGGTGCAGATCCGGGCGGCCGACAGTGCCACCCCGGCAAGTCTGTCCGACACCACAGAGCTGACCCCGAGCGTGACGCTGCAGCCAGGTGAGAACACCATCACCGTCGACAGCCCGACGCAGACATCCAATGTATTGGTGTGGATCTCGAAGCTGGGCACGACCGACGGACAGAGCCGCACCGCCATATCCGGTATCACGCTGCGCGCTGCGCCCTGAGCTGATCACGAGGTAGAAGTGCCTACCGGCCTTGCCTTTTCGGCCCGCTGCAGCAGTACGGCCAGGGCGGCGGCCACGATCAGCAGCGCAGGCACGTCGCCCAGCAGATGGCCGCGCTCAGCCGAGTCGATGATGGCCTGAACCGCCATGATGGCGGCATGCACGATGCTCGATGCCACCGTGAACCAGATCAGGCTGCCGTGGGCGAGCGGATCGCGGACGGCGAGGAGCAAGAACACTCCCAATGTGGCGTAGATGCCGATGATCATGACCAGATAGTGCGACGACCCGTGGCCCCACGCCCACCCAGCAGGCCATAGCACGGTCAACGGATAGACGCCGATCACGAAGATCAGTCCGACGACGACGAGTGCAATCCGAAGCGCCCCAAGCCCGCTGCGGCTCGCGGTGTCGTCGCTCTTCATCTCCGAACACCCCCGTTCGGTTGCGGCTCGTCCAGGCCCGTAATCATACGTTCGCCACCGTTGACTCGGCACTGGTTTGTCGGTGGTGACCTCATGTCGACGGGTCCCCCTAGTGTTCAGCCGCGTAGCCGGGCCACTGCGGCGGACATCTCCCCGTACGCTCCCAACTCTGCCCGCAGTGGCGCCAGCACCAGGTCATCGGCCACGGCGTCGACTCGTCGATGCAACTCCGAAGCCGCCCGCCGGCTGCGCCGCGCCGCTCCCACGGCCACGAGCGGGCTGACCACCACCCGCAGCGCCAACCCGAAAACGAGGCCGCCGACGAGCAGCGCGGTCGGCCAGGCCAACGGCCCGAGAGACGGGGCTTCGACGTGGATTTGGAGGTAGGCCAACACGGCGATCAGCGCCAGCCATCCGCCACCCACGACGGCTGCGCCCATCAGCACCCACTGCACCACCCCGATCAGCCGCCACCATCGCGGCGGCTGATTCATGCCGAAGTCCGCCGCCCCGACCACCCTGTCCAAGGCATCAGGCAGTTCCGCGATTCGCCCCTTTGCGGCCTCGCGCAACATCCGCGGCCACGGCGAAGGCAGTCCCGTCGAAGCAGTGTCCGCTAGGGAGCGAACCGCGCTATCCGCTGCCGCTCGCGAGACCGCGGAAGTCGACGGCATCGACGTACGGCGAAGGACATCGCCTTGGGAGACAGCGCCCTTGGAGACAGCGCCCTTGGAGACGTCGCCTTGGGCACTGGATTGCCCTAATCCCAAGCGGCGCAATGGGTCCGGTCGCAGGTTGTAGATCCACCGCACCGGTGGCCAGCCCACTGCGGCCAGTGCTCGCCGCCTGTACGTTTGGGCGACGGCGTCCACCACGGTGGGAACACCTGCCGCCGCGGCCAGCGCGGACAGCAGCTTTAGCTCTGCGTCCGCAAGCATGGGCTCCGATCGTCGCGGCGGCACCAGCAGCGCGAGCCGGTCAGACATCACGTCCAGGTCCGCGCTGACGCGCGCGGTACGTGCGCGGTGATCGGCCACCGTCGCGACCAGGAACTCGCGAAGCGGTGCGACGCCGTCCGCCGTCAGCGCCGACGTCGCCAACACCGGAACACCCGTCAGGCCATCATCGATGAGCAGACGGTGCATGTCCCGCACACAGGAGGCCAGGTCGGCCCCGGAGAGGCGGTCGCTTTGATTCAGGGCGACGGCCATCACTTCGCGGTGTGGTGCCAACGGCCGCAGATATGCATCGTGCAGGGCTGCGTCGGCGTACTTCTGCGGGTCGAGCACCCAGATGAACGCATCGACGAGCTTGACCAGTCGGTCGACCTCCGCACGGTGCGAAGACTCGACCGAGTCGTGGTCCGGCAGATCGAGTAGCACGAGCCCTGACAGGTCGGGAGCCGACGCATCGCGACTCTGCCGGTTCCCTATCACCAGCCAGTCCAATAGTTCCGAGGCACCGGCGGGCCCGAAGACGGCAGCCTGGGTGGCCGACGTCGTGGGCCGCCGGATGCCGACCGTAGCCAGAGGTGCCCCGGCGATCACGTTGAACAGCGAGGACTTTCCGCTGCCGGTCGCTCCCGCCAACGCGACCACCGTGTGTTCGCCGGAAAGCCGCAACCGTGTTCCAGCCCGCCGGTCAAGGCTGCGCAGGTCTGCGAGCACGTCCTCGGGCAGTCGGCCGGGACCGAGTTCGGCTATCGACGACAATGCCGCCAGCCGGTCGGTGAGCCTCACCGCAGCACCGCCGCGACGCGATCGGCGGCGGCTCGCAGCTGATCGCCGGACGCGCTCGACGATGCCGACCCCAACACGTCGGCGTACCGGTCGGCGTCCCGATTCAAGAGCGTGCGGACCCGATCCAACAAGTCCTCCCGGGCCTTTCTGGCCAATCCGCGAACCGCCTGCTCACCGAAGATCGCCTCCAGCACCTTCTGACTGGCAACCGTGGTGCCGCCCGCCACCGCGACCTCGGCGCCGCTCAGTCCTGCCGTCTGGCTGAACACCGCGAGCATGACGACCAGCCCAGCGCCGTTGACCCCGTACGACGCCAATCGCGCCCCCATCCGCTTCGACTCGCCTTCGGTGCGAACGAGTTCGAGCACGAACCCCTGCCAGTCGCGGACCAGCAGTTCGACGGCATCGTCGAGACCCGGCGCTGGGCGGGCTAAGTCGGCAATGAGCAGGGATGCACCGGCCTGATGTCGCGCCCAACAGTCGTGAGAGGCCTCCGCGGCCTGTTCCACCGCGGCGCGGACGACGGTCGCGATCCCGGTCTCCAGCGCCGACCCCAGCTCCTCCACGGGGGTGGCCCGCCCAGTGACGGCACTCACCAAGCGATCCCGGATCCGACCGACCCCTGACTCCAGGCTGCGAAGGAACTTGCCCGTCCCCACCACGTCTTGCCAACGCGCGAGTACCTCACCCCGCAGCAGGGTGCCGTCTCGGATCGCCTCCTCCACCCGTGCGAGCGCGCCGCCGTACGCCGACGACACGCACGACTCCAGCTGATTGCGCACGGCGGACTGTTCGTCGGCGGCCCCGGCAAGCGCGTAGGTGCGTGTCGGAAGGCTGCGCAGCGCGCCATCCAAGGTGTAGCGCACCACTGCCGCCCGCTGCTCCGCGTCGGCGGTCAGGCTCTCCAGCCAGGACCGGATGGGGGCGATGGCCTTCTCCCGCAGCCGTCCTCCTCGCAGCGACTGCTCGGCGATCACGAACAGGGGCGCGCCACCGAGTTCACCGTCGGTGAGCATGTCCGCCAAGTGCGCGCGGACGTCGTCAACCGCATCCGGGGGGCAGCGGTCCAGCACGATGGCGATCGCGGTCCCCCGGTCCCGTGCGGTCCGCAGCAGGGTCCACGGCACCGCGTCGGCGTACCGAGCCGCGGTGGTCAGGAAGATCCAGAGGTCGGCGGCCGCCAACAGAATGGCGGCGAGTTCGCGGTTGGTGCTCACGACGCTGTCGATGTCGGGGGCGTCCAGCAGCGCCAGACCGGGTCCGATGCCCGCATGCGGCGCCAGACGCAACCCGTCGGGTTCTGACGATCGCGGCAACTGCGGCAGGATCCGGTCGTCGGCGAACCACGTGACGTCGGACGGGTGGCACACGATGACCGGGCCCCGGGTCGTCGGACGCAGCACGCCCGCCTGGCTCACCTCAGCGCCGACCAGCGAGTTGATCAGCGTCGACTTCCCAGCGCCCGTGGATCCGCCGACCACCGCCAGCAGCGGGGCGTCGACGTCGCGTAGCCGAGGGATCAGATAGTCCGCGAGCTGCCCGGTCAGCTCTCGACGATCACGCTCGGCCGGCCCCGCGGACGGCGCCGGCAGCGGAAAGGTCGACTGCTCCAGCACCGCCGCCAGAGCACCCACCGCGTCGACCAGCTCGGTGTCGGCCGTCATCACTTCAGCCTGCCCTAGCAACGCCGCGAGGCGGGCCGGTTTGCAGACTGTCGGGTTCACGTCCGGAGGTGTCCCCCCGGCGCGCCTGGACGCTAAGCCGAAATCTGGTACCTGGGCACGATCATCACGGGCACGGGAGCGTGACGCAGGATCTTCGATGCCGCCGACCCGAGGAAGACCTGGGCGACCGGGCCGGCGGCCCCCGATCCCAGCACCAGCATGTCGCCGGGATCCCAGGACACCGCCTCCACTGCCTCCCGCCAGTCGTGTCCGCTGCCGACGACGACATCGACGTCGGAAACCGGAATTCGTTCGCGAACTGCCTTGAGCTGCCTGTCGATATCATCGATGGTCCTGCGTGACCACTGCGCAACGACGAGCTCTTCGGCCGAGGGTTCGATCGACCCGGCGAACATGCGGACCGGACGCACGGTGAAGGACACGATCCGCAACGACACCGACCAGCTCTTGGCGCGTTCGGCAACGGCGGCGACGAGGCCATTGATGTCGGCTTCGCCTCCATATGCAGCGGTGAGTCGGCGTATCGGAACGGAGTCCGATGGATAGCCGCGAGGTGCGATCGCAACCGGAACCGACGCAGTGTGGACGAGTCTCTCGGTGACGCTGCCAAGGCCTACCCTGCCAAGCAATCCCCTGGACGACGACCCGACGACGACGAGGTCTGCTTCGTGAACGGCCGCCAGTTCGATCAAACCGGTGGGAATCGAGGTCGATTGGTGGATGACCGTCGAGACGTCCAGTCCTCCGGGCAGTTCGCTGACCGCCCTCTCGATCGACTGCGCGGCCTGCGCCCCCACGTAGCGCAGATATTCGTTCTCGACGGGGTCGGTCTTGGGTGGCCACGGGCGTTCGATGACGGCTGCGGCGATGACCTTGTCGCCCGTAGTGCGCGCGATCTGCGCCGCGAGGTTGATGGGCGCGGGTCCCTGCCTGCTCGAGCTGAATCCCGCGATGATGGTCATGGACCGCGTCCTCAGGCCGGTACCGGGGCGGCGACGACGTGGGTCACCGGGATTTCATGCTCGGCGCGGGCGCGGTCCACGACGTCGAAGCGGTGCCACACGGAGTCTTCGGGTGGCAGCGTCGCGATCACGATCTGATCTGGGTGGAATGAGTCGACGGCGCTGGCGAGCGCCCGCAGCGGTCGATCGTCGCCGATCTCCCCGTGCGCATCGAGGTTCTCCGAACGAAGCGTAGTGAGCGTGCCATCGAGTCGCTGCTGTGCGACCTTCAGCGTCGCCTCCCGAAGGTCGAGGGGACCGTGGGAGGCGGCGGTTCCGGCCTCGATCGGACTGGCCGGCACCACCACGAAGTACGTGGCCGTGCGGTCCTCGTCGATACGACGTAGCTCGTCGAGCAGCTCCTGAGATTCGACCTGCTGGTTGGCCAGCACCAGAACCCGGTGAGCCTGTTCCGTCGGGGGCGCACTCTCGATGACGGGACGCTTGTTGATGAACAACCTGTTCGCGAAGTACACGGCAATGACGACCGCCCATGACAGCAGGCTCAGCACCAGTTGCGACCGCACGTCGGACTGCAACCCCATCTGCACCAGGATGGCCAGGATCGCGACCGCGGTGATGATGGAGACCACCGGGAAGAGCCACATCTTCACCTTCAGCTCCGAGTCCGGCGTGCGGTACCGCAGCACGATCTGCGAGATGGCGATCAGCAGATAGACGAAAAGAATGATCGCTCCGCTGGAGTTGAGCAGGAACGCGAAGATGGTGTCCGGTGAGACCGCCGCAGCGATCACGCAGAGGAATCCGATCAGCGAGGACGCGAGGATCGCGACGGCCGGCACCCCGCGACGGGTCACGTTGACGAGTTGGGCGGGCGCCTCGCGGCGAGCCGCTAGGACGAACAGCATGCGCGACGCGGTGTACATCCCGGAGTTCAGACAGCTGAGCACGGCCGTCAACACCACGGCGTTCATGATGTGGTCCGCGTAGGGGATGCCCATCTCGGTGAATGCCGCAACGAATGGCGATGCGGCGACCCCGTCGTCGTTCCACGGCAGGATCGTCACCAACAGGAACGCCGAGCCGACGAAGAACACCGCGATTCGCACGATCACCGAGTTCGCGGCCTTGGCGACCGCCCGCTCCGGATCCGATGACTCCGCTGCTGCGATGGTCGCGATCTCGGCACCGACCATCGAGAAGATCACCGTGACCACGCCGACGGTGATCGCCATGGCGCCGAATGGAAAGAATCCACCGTGGCTCCACAGATTCGAGAAGTCCATCGACTTGTTCGGCCACAATCCGAGCACGAAGAGTCCGCCGAGCCCAAGGAAGGCGATGATGGCGGCGACTTTGATTCCGGCGAACCAGAATTCGAACTCGCCGAACGAAGACACGGAGAACAGGTTGGTCGCCGTCATCAGCACCATGAGCACCAGCGCGGACAACCACAGCGGGATGTCGATCCAGTACTGAATGACCTTCGCACCGGCGATGGCCTCGAAACCGACGACGATCACCCAGAAGTACCAGTACAGCCAGCCCACCGAGAAACCCGCCCAGTTGCCCATGGCGTTGCGGGCGTAGTCGGCGAACGATCCCGTCGACGGGTTGGCCACGGCCATCTCCGCCAGCATGCGCATGACCATGATGATCAGTACGCCCGCGAGGGCGTAGGTGATGAACGACCCCGGCCCGGTGTCGCCGATGACCACACCGGAGCCGACGAAGAGACCCGCGCCGATGACGCCGCCGATCGCGATCATGGTCAGCTGCCGCTGACTTAGTGCCTTCTGCAAGGTTGGGGTGGGGGCCATGTCATCCTCCGATTCCGCGCGCGGGAAGTGATCGCTCTGCTGAGATGCCTGGTTCAGATCGGTTCGTCATTCGCGGGAACGACAGGGAACGAAATTGACGCCGCAACCGCAATCGGTGTGACGCCACAAGGCTTTTGCTGTGAGAAACCTGTGCCATGTCCAGCCGTCCTCTCCCTCGCTACGACCCGGTTGGGGTGGTATCGCCATTGAGCCCAGTCGTGAAGCGTAGACCCGTCAAGCGTCCCACGTTCGAGATTCGACGGTCGCGTTCGCATCGGCCGTCGGATGGATGCGTGGTCCCGTATGGCGACGGCGGCACCACGCTGTGCGCCAAGGACGTCTATACCGTGCGATCACGCGAACCCGTACCCGCCGGGCGGCACTTCCTCCGCGTCGAGTTTGCTCCGACCTGCGATGCAGACGTCAAGAACGGCAAGGGAACTCCCGGCAGGGTCGGCGCTGACCCGGGTGGTCGGTCACCTCCGACCATGAACCCCCGTTCCGATACACGGGTACCATCCACCGCGTGATCGTCGACGTCAGCGGAGAGCATGTCGAGGACTACGAGGCCCAGCTGAAGATTGCGCTCACAAAACCATAGATGAGCACCAATAGCATTGTGGGACTGGCGTTTCAGGCCAGTTTGTTCCTCGTCGTCTTCGGGCTCGGGCTGACCGCGCGCTTCGCCGATCTGCTGATCGTCTTCAGAAGACCGGGCCTGCTGGCGCGCTCCCTTCTGGCGACCGTCATCGTCATGCCGGTCATCGCCGTCGTTGCGGTGAGCCTGCTCGAACTCCGTCCAGCCGTGGAGATAGCACTGGTCGCGCTGGCGGTATCCCCGCTTCCGCCGCTGCTTCCGCGGCGGGCGGGCAGGGCCGGTGGCGCTGCCCCGTTCGGTCTGGGCCTGGTCACCATACTGGCGGTGTTGTCGATTGGTTTGATTCCGCTCGCCGCCCAACTCCTCGCAGTGGTGTTCGACCGCAGCTACGTGAGCGCTCCCGAGGCGGTCGCATTGACCCTGATCGTTGCGGTGGTTGCCCCCTTGGCGTCCGGGATGGCCACCCGGGAATGGCTGCCCGCGTTGGCCGATCGGCTGCAGGGGCCGGTCACGAAGGCGCAGGTGATCTTCGCGCCGCTCGCGGTGGGGCTCGCCGTGGCGTCCGCAGGCTCGGCGGTCTGGGATCTGATCGGCAACGGCACCATCCTGGCCATCGTCGCGTTCGTCGCCGTCGGCTTCGCGACCGGTCACCTCCTCGGCGGTCCCGCCCGGGACACCTCGGCGGTGCTTGCGTTCGCGACGGCCTGCCGACATCCCGCAACGGCCACGACCATCGCCTCGGTCAACTTTCCCGGCGCCGACGCTCATGCCGCGATCGTGCTGTACAGCATCGTCACCGTGCTGCTCGGATTCGGCTACGCACGCATGATGCGGCGGCGCGTACGCGATCGGCCCGCCGTTTGATGAGCGTCGGGGCGCTTGGCACGTGGCTGGCGACGCTTCATTCTCGATCGACCGCGTGCTCCGGTGAACTACGCTGCCAGACATGATCCGGCCGCTGCTGATGCTCTTCATGGCACTGACCGTCGGCGTGACCGGCCTCGCAGGCGCGAGCGTGGCGAACGCCGGGCCGCCGCCGCCGTGCGCCTTCCTGTTGTCACCCCCGCATGTCGTGCCGACCCCCAGTGGAGACCAGGTCGCCGCCACGCTGACACCGGGTGAATGTGGGCCTGGAGCCATGCCCTATGTGAGCGTTGCCTGCGTGCAGCTGCAAGGCGACGGCTCCGCCAATGTGTGCGCGCCGGCCCGTGGCACGGACACCGCACAGGCGTACGTGCCGTTCCGACCCGGCGCCACCTATGTCTCGACGGGCAGAGGCTGCGCCACCTGGATCGGACAGCCACCGGCCCCGAATTGCCAGGTGCTCGGACCCGTCGGCGCCACGACCTAGCGGTCGAACGCTGCGCGGCCGCTTTACCCTGATGATGATGCCGCGCAACGGTGAGCCCACTGTCGCGTCAGGTGCACCATGCTGCTGATCACCGGCCCGACGGGCAACGTCGGGCACGAACTCGTCGCTGCCCTTGACGGTCAGACGGCGCCCGACGGCTGGCGGTTGGGTAGCCGGCATCCCGATGCACTGCGGACGGCCATGAAGGGCAGTTCGGCCGAGGTGATCGCATTCGACTTCTTCGACCGGTCGACGTGGAAGGACGCGCTGGCCGGCGTGGATGGCCTGTTCCTGCTCTTTCCGCTGCCGGGCAACCGCGCCGCACGCGAGGCGATCATCCCCTTCGTGGCGGCCGCCGAGCGCGCCGGCTGCCGACACGTGGTGTACGTGTCGGTCATCGGAGCCGACCGCGCGCCGTTCATCCCCCACTACAAGGTCGAGGCTGCACTGCGCGCCAGTGCCATGACCTGGACGGTGCTGCGGTGCAGTTTCTTCATGCAGAACCTGCACCGGCAGATCTCCACCCACGGCGTGGACATCGCCGAGCACGGGGAACTGTTCATCCCCGCTGGCCGAGGCCGCACGACGTTCGTCGATGCCACCGACGCCGCCGCAGTGGCCGCCATGGCATTGCGACATCCAGATGGACATCGCAACGTGGCCCGTCACCTGACGGGTCCGGCGGCACTGTCCATGGCCGAGGTGGCCGAGGCGCTGACGGCCGAACTGCGCTACCCCGTCGAGTACACCCATCCCGGACTGATCCGATTCGCTCGACGGCTACGAGGCCGCGGTGTCGGCTGGGACACCATCGCCTTCATGTCCGCCGTCTACACCCTCACCAGGATGGGACGAAATCAGCAGATCACCGACGAGGTGCGCCAACTGCTCGGCAGACCTCCGCGCACGCTAGCCGAATTCCTCCACGACAACGCCTGGCGGTGGCGCGACCGCAGCTGGACCTGAGACGCCCGGTTCGCGGTCTCGATCACTAGCTCGCGGCGGGCTGCACGACGAGCAGCACACCGACCCCGAAGAGCACGAGCTGCACCCCGCAACCCACCAGCGGAACCCACACCGACCTGAGCCGTTTGACCATCAGGACCACCGACGTCACGAGGCTCACCACGAACAAGGCGATGCCCCCGCCGACGCCTACGGCGATCCCCGGTCCCACCGTCGGCCGGTCGCAGAACAGTTTGCCGGTGCACGCGTCCGAACCCATCGCGAACATGGCCAACATGAACGCCGACCCGAACACCAACAGGGCTTGCACCGCCAGCAGCGCGATGGTGGCCCCGACGTACCGACCCGGTGAACGGGTGCCACTGCCACCGATCGACCACCGGGGCACGACTGGACTCACCCCGACATCACGTGGCGGGCGCGTCGTGCCGCTCACCTTTGGAAGTGGACTCCGGTAGCGCGAATCCGTCCGAACCGTTTCCGTCGCCCCGGTACGGATCGTCTGTGGTGAGGGTGAGCGCGCCGGTGGTCGGATGAACCTCGAAGTCATGGAAGTCGACCGAGTGCACCGCAACGAGGCCGGCCATCGTCGCCGACACGTCGTGGCGTGGCTTGTATTCGGCCGGGAGCGTCTTGGGCGACGACACGTGCATGTACTGCGGTGTGGTCGCGAGGTCGAAACGGAAGGCCTTCAGCATGGCGAAGCACGCCACAACCATGATTACCGAGAACGGCGCAGCCGTGGCGATCGACGCGGTCTGCGAGCGCGGTCAGTGACCCTGCCCGCCGACCACCAGCAGCACCGCGGCGGCCGCACCCTCCAGCACCGCCCAGTACACCCGGGTGGCCTTCGGGGGATCCAGGTCACCGCCGGAGGACAGGATGTCGACCACCAGCGAGCCGGAGTCCGACGACGTGACGAAGAAGAACACGATGACGAAGATCGCGATCACACTGGTGATGACACCGATCGGTAAGCCATCGAGCAGCCGGAACAACGACGTGTTCGTGTCCACGGCGCCGTCGACGAGCATGTCGCCCACGTCGCGCTGACGCAGGATCGCCGTCTCACCGAAGACGGTGAACCACAGCGAGCCGATGATGGTGGGCACCAGCAGGACGCCGCAGACGAACTGGCGGATGGTCCGGCCGCGCGAGATGCGGGCGATGAACATGCCGACGAACGGCGCCCAGCTGATCCACCAGCCCCAGTAGAAGACCGTCCACCCCGACATCCAGCTGCCATCGGAGAACGGCGCGGTGCGCAGCATCAGCTGTGGCAGCGACTGAACGTAGCCGCCCAGATTCTGCACCCAGGCCTGCAGCAGGAACAGCGTCGGGCCCAGCAACAGGACGAACAGCAAGAGCCGGCCGCGAGCAGCATGTTGATGTTGGACAACCACTTCAGGCCCTTGCTGACGCCGCTGACCACCGAAGCCGTCGCCACCACCGTGATCGCCGCGATCAACCCGACCGTCCACCAGTTGTTGATGCTGATCCAGCCGAGGTATTCCAAGCCGGATGAGATCTGGGTGATGCCGAACCCCAGCGAGGTAGCCACGCCGAACAGCGTCCCGACGATCGCTACGATGTCGACCGCGTGGCCGATGACGCCTTCGACCCGTTTGCGGCCGATCACCGGCTCCAGCAGCCACCGCACCGACAGCGGACGGCCCTTGCGATAGGTCGTATAGGCCATGCCGAGGCCGACGACGACGTAGATGGCCCACGCATGCAGGCCCCAGTGGAACATGGTGATCGCCATGGCTTGGTCCGCGGCCGCATCTGTCTCCCCCGGGATACCCAGCGACTCCGGCGGGTTCACGTAGTGGGTCAGCGGTTCGGCCACTCCGTAGAACACCAGGCCGATACCCATGCCGGCGCTGAACAACATCGCCAGCCAGGCCCAGAAGCCGAACTCGGGATTCTCGTTGTCCCTGCCGAGGCGAATGCCGCCGATCCTCGAGACTCCGCAATAGATGGCGAACACCACGAACGCCGACGTGATCAGGATGTACCACCACCCGATCCCGTCCACGATCGCTCCATTGAGTTTGCCGAACGCGTCACTGGCCTGGCTCGAGAAGATGACAGAGAAAGCGATCAGGCCGATGATGATCACCGACGCCGGGATGAACACCGCGGGCTTCACAGAACTGAACGGGCCCGGCAGTGAGCCGGAACTCTTCTGCTCCGGCACGTGATCCGATTCGGTCGTCATGCTTACTCCTCGTGTCGTGTTCAGCGCCCACGAACGCGCTCGTTTTCAGTGGCGGAGACGTTACCGCAGTCGAGCCATCGGAGGGACCCGAGTCGGGTCGGGCGGGCAGACGAGGGGCAGACTCGGGTGACCTCCAACACGGAAGTCGAACTCTCCCCTCTGGGGAGGGTAGGGTTTACGCCCGAACGGCACGCCGGTCCGCACGCCCGCAGCCCCTGTCACGCAACGATGCGTCAGCGAACCGATCCAAGCAACGACCCTCACGCACCGTTGCGCCTGACCGACCTGAACGGAAACCCTTGCCAGATCAACGCATTCCATCCATTCCGCATGTCCGCGAAGCCGGCGATCCCAGCACCTCGGTACTGGCGGCGTTGAAGTCACCCGCCCGACTCAAGACCGAGGTGCTTGCCGGAGTCGTGGTCGCGCTCGCGTTGATCCCGGAGGCGATCGCGTTCTCGATCATCGCCGGAGTCGATCCGAGCGTGGGACTGTTCGCCTCGTTCACGATGGCCGTCACCATCTCCATCGTGGGCGGTCGTCCGGCCATGATCTCTGCGGCGACCGGGGCCATCGCGCTCGTCATCGCCCCGCTGGCCCGCGAGTACGGGCTCGACTACCTGTTCGCGACGATCATTCTGGCCGGGCTGCTCCAGATCGCGCTGAGCCTGCTGGGGATCGCCCGGCTGATGCGGTTCATCCCGCGCAGCGTCATGGTCGGATTCGTCAACGCCCTGGCAATCCTGATCTTCATGTCGCAGCTGCCCCACCTTCTCGGAGTGCCCGCGCTGGTCTATCCGTTCGTCGCGGTCGGCCTGCTGATCATGGTCTTCATGCCGAAGCTCACCAGCATCGTGCCCGCCCCGTTGATCGCCATCGCCGTGCTGACCGCCGCGGCACTGATGTTCCACGTGAAGATCCCGGACGTGGGTGACGAAGGCGAACTGCCGTCGAGCCTGCCCTCGCTTCTGCTGCCGGACGTCCCCTTCAACCTGCACACGCTGTCGATCATCGGTCCCTACGTGCTCGCCGTCGCGCTCGTCGGCCTCCTGGAGTCGCTGCTGACGGCCAAACTGGTCGATGACATCACCGACACCCACAGCAACAAGACACGGGAGAGCTGGGGGCAGGGCGTCGCCAACATTGTCACCGGCTTCTTCGGCGGCATGGGCGGCTGCGCGATGATCGGCCAGACCATGATCAACGTGAAGGTCTCGGGTGCCAGGACCCGCATCTCGACCTTCCTCGCCGGGGTTTTCCTGCTGGTGCTCGTGGTCGGACTCGGCGACCTCGTGGGGCGTATCCCGATGGCAGCACTCGTCGCCGTGATGATCATGGTCTCCGTGGGCACGATGGACTGGCACAGTATCGCCCCGGCCACCCTCCGCCGCATGCCCCGCAGCGAAACGATGGTCATGCTGGCCACCGTCGTGGTCACCGTCGCCACCAACAACCTCGCCTACGGCGTGATCGTCGGCTCGCTCACGGCAATGGTGCTCTTCGCGCGTCGCGTGGCCCACCTCGTGACCGTGGAGAAGGAAGCCGAACCGGCCGATCCCGACACCGCCGTCTACCGGGTGCGCGGTGAACTCTTCTTCGCGTCGAGCAACGACCTGGTCTACCAGTTCGACTATCTCGACGACCCACACCGCGTGGTGATCGACATGTCGGCCAGCCACATTTGGGACGCTTCGACCGTGGCAGCCCTCGATGCCGTCACGACGAAGTACCAGCGTAAGGGCAAGACGGTCGAAATCATTGGCCTGAACCAGGATTCGGCTGATCGGCACGACCGCCTCTCGGGTCGGCTCGGCGCCGAGGACTGAGGGTGAACCATGCGTGACGACGGCGGCGGGCACATGCAGATCGGCGAGGTCGCCGAGCGCACCGAGCTGTCCATCCGGACGGTGCGGCACTACGACGAGGTTGGCCTGGTGACGCCATCGGCACGCTCGACCGGTGGATTCCGGCTCTACACCGACGCTGACGTCGCCCGACTGGTGGTGATCCGCAGAATGAAACCACTCGGCTTTACGCTTGCCGAGATGAAGGAACTGCTGGACTCCCTCGATGTCCTCGACGATGCCTGCGCCACCAAGTCACAACGCAAGATCGCGGCCGCGCGCCTCCGCGAATACCACGCCAAGGCGGCGGACAGTGTAGCCACACTCCGCAGGCAACTGACCCATGCAAACCAACTCACCAAACTGCTCGCTGGTCAGGTCGGAAAGGTCGGCTGAACGTGCCGGACGCGGGCCCTGGTTCACCCGCCGGTCAAGCCGCCGCCAACGCGGTGGTCGCCGTCGGGTTGGCACGGACAGCGGTATCGGAGGCGGTGTTGGCGGTGATCCAGGCGCGTCAGGCGGTGGGCATAGGGCCTGCGGTGGTGGCCAGGCGCACTCCCCTACTTCGCCTCACCAGCACGCTGCGCGCATCCGGCCGTGACGCAGCCGCGCAGTGTCCTACGGCGTCGGACTCACTGTGAACCTGATGATCTACTGGCGCCTCTGGGCTCGCCAGGTGGCGGCCGATCAGATGGCCGGCGGCGACTGGGCCGCCTTCGCGCTGATCCTGGTCAGCGCCTTGTTGATCTGGGGACTGCTGACGGTGTTCGCGGTCGCGTGCAGCCGCGAACCCGCGATCCGCCGCGTACTGTCGCGGGAGATGGTCACCTACGAGGCTTCGCTCAGCGGTCGTCGGGCCGAATCATCGTGAACATCGCGTCCGCCGACACCTCGGCATAGTTACCGGGGCCGCCAGCGCGCAGGATGGGCGTCGCCGCGGCGGTGTCGTAGACGCCGTCCACGAGGAAGTCCCGGTCGATGTGCACGGCGACCACCTGGCCGAGGACCAGCCACGTGGAGACCGCTTCCCCGTCGACGTCGGTGAGCTGGATGAGTTGTGTGAGTTGGCATTCGAAGTTCACGGGGCTTTCCAGAACCCTCGGTGACGCGACCAGTGCGGCAGGCACCGGCGTCAGCCCGCTTCGAACGAACTCGTCATCGGCGGCGGCGATCGAGGCCGAGGTCTCGTTCATCGGCTCGGCGAGCTTACGGGTCGCCAGATTCCAGACGAAGTCTCCGGTGGCCTCGATGTTGGCTACGGAGTCCTTCCACCCGATCGACGCGAACCCGATCACGGGCGGGCGGTAGTTGAATCCGTTGAAGAAGCTGTACGGGGCGAGATTGTGCGTGCCGTCGACGGCATGGGTGGAGATCCACCCGATCGGGCGCGGCCCGACGATCGCGTTGAACGGATCGTGTGGAAGGCCGGTGCCGTCGGCGGTCCGGTAGAAGTGTGCGTCGTCGCGTGCCATATCCGGGCCTCCCCGTGTTCGGTGCCCAATCTCCGGAAGGTCGGCGCGTTGAAGCGCATCCTGAGCCTGCCCACCGACACGGTAGGTGCGGTGACCCGTGGACGCCAACGCCATGCGCGAGCCGACATAATTAGCCATGCGAAAAAGGCCGGCGACGGTGGGCACGGACGCCACCGACGCCACTCATGCCACGGTCGCCATGACGCCCCACCCGCGACCACGGCTGCTGGTCATAGCGCTGAGCCTCGTCGCACTGACCGTCGCGGTGCTCCAGACCGCAGTGGTCCCGGTACTCGGCGTCATCGCCGAGCAGCTGAACGCCTCCACGGTCGCCGTCAGCTGGGCGGTGACGGCCAACCTCCTGGCCGCGGCGGCGGCAACTCCGCTGATCGGACGCCTGGCCGATCTGCTCGACAAGAAACAGGTACTCCTGGGCGTGCTGGTGATCGTTCTGATCGGTTCGGTGGTCGCGGCGACCACGACGTCGCTGTCGCTCCTGATCGCGGGGCGGGTGCTGCAGGGCGTCTCCTTCGCCCTGTACCCGATCTGCGTCGCCATCCTGCGCGACGAGCTTCCCGAGGGATCGGTCGTCGGCGCACTTGCCGTGTTGTCCGGCACGCTGGGTTTCGGGGGCGGAACCGGCCTGGTCGTGACCGGCCTGCTGATGCACGGCGATGCCGGCTATCACCGGGTGTTCTGGTTGACGACGGGCTTCACGATCGCCGTGATCGTCCTGGCGCTGATCATCGTGCCGTCACGACCGGGCACCGGCAGCGGCACGATCGACTGGTTGGGCGCGGCCGGCCTGGCCGCCGGGCTGTCCGCAACGCTTCTGACCGTGACGCAAGGCAATTCGTGGGGCTGGACGTCGCCGGTGACCATCGGTGTCGCACTGCTCGGGATGGCGATCCTGCTGGCATGGTGGTGGTGGGAGGGACGACGCCCGCATCCGCTGGTGTCCATCGCCATGCTCACCCGACGGGCGGTGCTGCTGACCAACCTCGCGACGATATTCGTCGGGATGGGCTTGTACTTCGGCTTCCTGGGTCTGACGCAGTTCGTCCAGATCGACCGTGAGGCGGCCGGATACGGCTTCAGTGCCACGGTTCTGCGTGCCAGCGTGGTGTTCCTGCTACCGGGTGCCATCACCGGGTTCGTCACCGCAACGTTGAGCGGTAGGTTCATCGAGCGCTTCGGCGCGCGTCCGGTACTGGTGTGCGGTGCGGTGACCGGCATCGTCGGCTTCGTGTGGCTTGCGGTGGCGCACTCGCAGCCGTGGCAGGTGATCATCGCGGGGGTGTGGGTCAATGCCTACATCAGCCTGGGATACGGGGCGCTGCCCGCACTGGTGGTCAGTGAGGTCGATGCCAGTGAGACCGGCGTCGCTACGGGGATCAACGCGATCGCCCGCACCGTCGGAAGTTCACTGGCCGCCGCAGTGGTGGCCGTCCTGCTGGCCCGGTCGGTGACCGACACGGGACTACCGTCCGAGCACGCCTTCGTCCTGATCTTCATCGGCGGAGCGGTCACCGCTGGGCTCGCGATGCTTCTGATCGCGCTGTCGCGCGCCGGTGGGCGTGAGAGCAGGTCGGCCGAGGCGACGGTCGAGTCACGCGCCATGAACCACGAGTGGGGCTGATCGGGTCATGCTCGGCCGAACGGGACATCGGCGCTCCGTAACCGACCGGCAACCGACCGGCGCGACGACGGAGAATGGCTAAGCTGGCGCCTTCCGACGAGGAGCGATGATGGCCGCCGACGCTGCACCCGTTCCACCTGCGCGGCCGGGGCCCGCAGGTCACATCCGACTGACGTCGCACAGTGGTGGCATCGACGCGCCGGCCATCACCTGGGGCGCGGCCACCGCCGCCGAGCGGGGGCCCGTCATCGGCACCACCGCCACCCGGGGCCACCGCAACGTCGTGGGCACGCACAGCGGTTCCTACAGCGTGTACCGGGCGCTGGCCGTTGCCTCGGGCGCACTCTCCCGCGATCACCGCGCCGACCTGACGAACACCGCGCCCTCCGACCCGGTCGGCCCGTACCCCCAGTGGAGCGATCCGGACGCGATCGTCAGCCTGGACCCCTGGGGCGCAACCGTTGCCGACGTGTTCGCCGCCGAGATCGCCGCGGGTTTCGACGTTCGACCGACCATCGCGGTGACCAAGGCCCACGTGATGCTGCCGGAGATCGCGGACGCCATCGCCAGGGGTCGACTACGCCCTGACGGCCGCTTTCTCCTTGCCAGTGGTGCCGCGCTGGTCACCAAGGCCGCCATCGAACCCGTCTGGCACCTGCCGGGTGTCGCGCGACGCTTCGGATGCAGCGAGACCGACCTTCGCCGGGTGCTGTTCGAGGAGACCGGTGGCATGTATCCGGAACTGGTCACCCGTTCCGACCTCGAGGTCTTCCTACCACCCATCGGCGGGCAGACCGTCTACGTCTTCGGCAACCCCCACGACCTGGCCGACCCGTCGGTCGAGCTGACCGCCCGCGTCCACGACGAGTGCAACGGCTCCGACGTCTTCGGGTCCGACATCTGCACCTGCCGCCCCTATCTGACCCACGCGATCGAGGAGTGCATCCTCGGCGCCCAGCGCGGCGGCGTCGGACTGGTCTCCTACTCCCGCAAGGAGGGCCGCGCGCTGGGCGAAGTGACGAAGTTCCTGGTCTACAACGCCCGCAAGCGGCAGGAGGGCGGAGATACCGCCGACCAGTACTTCGCGCGCACCGAATGCGTGGCGGGGTGCAGGACATGCGCTTCCAGGAGCTGATGCCCGACGTGCTGCACTGGCTGGGCGTCCGTAAGATCCACCGCCTGGTGTCGATGAGCAACATGAAGTACGACGCGATCACGGGCTCGGGCATCGAGGTCGGCGAGCGGGTGAACATCCCCGAGGCCCTGATCCCTGCCGACGCGCGGGTGGAGATCGACGCCAAGACCGCAGCCGGTTACTTCACCCCGGGGCCCATCCCGGATGCCGATGAACTCAAGAAGGCCAAGGGCCGCGGACTGGACGCGTGAACGGCACCGGCATGGGGATCGACCTGGGGATCGACGTGCGACACGCAGCGGCCGACCGAGGCTGCCGCCGCCCTGCGGTCCACCGCCGCGGTCCGCGAGCGCGCGGGCTGGCTGCTCGCGCGCGCCAGGTCGGGGGAATCACCATGGTTCGTCGTACGCGACGACGAACTGCCGAGCGCTGCAACCGAGGTCGCCGAACTCACCCGGACGCGTTTTCCCGATCTCGACATCCCCTTCCACAGCAGGTGGCGCCACTTCGAAGCCGGCGGCGTGGATCGAAGGGGGCAGCTCCAGGCGCGTCTGGCCGACCGCGACGACGCGAGCCGCGCCCGGTCGATGATCGATCTCGCGGTGGTCAGCGTGCTCCTCGACGCAGGCGCCGGGCCGCACTGGCACTACGACGAGGCAGCAAGCGGCCAAACGTTCACCCGTTCCGAGGGGCTCGGCGTTGCAAGCCTGCACGCCTTCACGTCCGGGATGTTCTCTTCCGACCCGGACGACCCGCTGCGCGCCGACGCCGCCGGGCTGCTCGAACTCGATGCCGCGACGCTGGCCGAGGCGTTCCAGGTCACGCCGTCGAATCCCCTGGTGGGGCTCGACGGTCGACTCCGGCTGCTGCACCGCCTTGGCGACGCGTTGGCCGCCCAGCCCGATGCGTTCGGCACGCTGGGACGCCCCGGCGGCCTGTTCGACGCGCTGGGAGCAGCCGGTGGCAGCATCGACGCACACGACGTTCTGACGTTGCTGCTCACCTCGCTGTCGGGAATCTGGTTGGCGGACAACGCGATCGGTGACGTCGACCTGGGTGACTGCTGGCGCCACCGGGACGTCGGGGGGCCGGGGCTGACGGCGGGGTGGGTGCCGTTCCACAAGCTGTCGCAGTGGTTGACGTACTCGCTGCTGGAACCGCTCGACTGGGCAGGAGTGACGGTCGGAAACCTCGACGCACTGACCGGGTTGCCCGAGTACCGCAACGGCGGCCTTCTCCTGGACACCGGCGTGCTGGTGCTCCGCGATCCCACCGTCGCGGCGCGCACGTGGACGCCGGCCGACGAACTCGTCGTCGAGTGGCGCGCGTTGACCGTAGGCCCTGCTCGACGAACTCGCCCCCCTGGTTCGCGGCGAACTGGGCACCGATGCCCGACGGACACCGCTGGCATGCGTTCTCGAGGGCGGCACCTGGGCCGCGGGCCGCGCCACCGCGGCACGACTCCGGGGCGGGTTGCCGCCGCTGACGATCGACAGCGACGGGACGGTGTTCTGAACGTGACCGCCGTGCACCTGGTCGACCACCCGCTCGTCCAGCACAAGCTGACCCTCATGCGACGGAAGGAAGCCTCCACCAACAGCTTTCGACAGCTGCTGCACGAAGCGTCGGCGCTGATGGCCTACGAGGTACTTCGCGACATGCCCATGCACGACATCGAGATCGAGACCCCGCTGGAGCACACGACGGGCAGGGTGATCGACGGCAAGAAGTTGGTCTTCGTGTCGATTCTGCGTGCGGGCAGCGGGATCCTGGACGGCATGCTCTCGGTGGTGCCGGGCGCGCGGGTAGGCCACATCGGGCTCTACCGCGACCCGAAGACCCTGGTGGCCGTCGAGTATTACTTCAAGCTGCCCGCGGATCTGCACGAACGCGACGTCGTGGTGGTCGACCCGATGCTCGCCACCGGGAACTCCGCGGTCGCGGCGGTCGAGCGTCTGAAGGAGGCCCGGCCCAAGTCGATCAAGTTCGTCTGCCTGCTCACATGTCCCGAGGGCATCGCCGTGATGCAGCAGGCGCACCCCGACGTACCGATCTACACCGCCGCCGTCGACCGCGAACTCGACGAACACGGTTACATCGTGCCGGGTCTCGGCGATGCGGGCGACCGCATCTTCGGCACCAAGTAGCGAACGAAAACCAGTCCGGCGTGCCTCGATTCCTTCACCCGCGGTTGCCCGGCACGGCGCGCGTACCCGACAATCGGGCGTGACTTCAGGGCGCACGGCGGGGTTGATCGCCGCCGTGGTCGTGGCGGCGGTGGCCGGCTCCCTCGGCACGCTGGCTCTCGTCCGCGAGGACGTATTCGGCCCGGGCGCTGCCACGGTTCCCACCGAACCCCGGCCCGCACCCGCCACCGCCACACCGCTGGCCGCACTGTCGCCGGACGCGCCGACGCCGACCTCGCAAGCCCTCACCACCGCGCTGGCTCCGGCCGTGAGCAACCCCGGCCTCGGCCTGCTCACCGGCGAGGTCAGTGACGCACTCACCGGCGAGCGACTCTGGGAGCAGGACGTCGACCTGCCGCAGATCCCCGGCTCGGTGACGAAGATCCTGACCGCCGCGGCTGCGTTGTTGACGCTGCCCACGGATCAGCGCATTGCGACGACCGTGGTCGAGGGTTCGGCCCCCGGCGAGCTGGTCCTGGTGGGAGGCGGCGACCCCACGCTGACGGCGCAACCAGCCGGCGTAGCCGGTTACTATCCGGGCGCCCCGCGACTCGACGATCTGGTCGATCAGATCCGCTCGGGCGGGGTCCCGGCAGCCGCACTGGCGGTCGATTCCTCGCTCTTCGCCGGCCCGACCATGGCCGCCGGCTGGGACCCGATCGACATCGGCGGCGGCAGCATCACTCCCATCGAATCCGTCATGCTCGACGGCGGGCGCCTACAACCCACCGTCACCTACTCGCCACGTACGCCAACCCCGGCGCTGGACACCGGCCGCGCCCTTGCCCGGCGGCTCGGACTGGACCCCGCCACCGTGCGCCCAGGCGCCGCGCCCCCGGACGCGACACCCGTTGCCACGGTGTGGTCAGCCCCACTGGGCGAGCGACTGCACCAGATGATGGTGCGCTCCGACGACGTGAGCGCAGAGACCATCGGATTCGAGGTGGCACGCGCCAGCGGAAGGCCGGCAACGTTCGACGGATCCGTCGAAGCCGTCACAGCGGTTCTCGACGACGCCGGATTCGATACCACCGGCCTGCGGCTGCGGGACCTCAGCGGCTTGTCCATCGACGACCGGATCCCGGCCAGGCTCATCGCGAACGTGCTGGCAGCCGCCACCGGAAACGGCACCAGCGAACACACCGCGGCGTTGCGACCACTGCTCGACGACCTCGCCGTCGGCGGGGGAAGCGGCACTCTCTCCGACCGGTTCGTGGCCCCGTCGCCGGGCGCGGGCTTCGTCCGGGCCAAGACGGGCACGCTGACCGACGTCAACACGCTCGCCGGGATGGTGACCGACCGTGACGGTCGCGCTCTCACCTTTGCCCTCATGTCGACCGGTACGTCTCCCGAGATCGCCAAACCGGCACTGGATGCGGTCGCGGTGGTGTTGCGCGAATGCGGTTGCCGGTGAGCTACTTCAACGGCAGACCCGTGATGGCCCTCGCCATCACCAGACGCTGAATCTCGCTGGTGCCCTCGAAGATCGTGAATATCTTGGCGTCGCGGTGCATCCGCTCGACCGGATAGTCCCGGGTGTAGCCGTTGCCGCCGAGGATCTGGATGGCCTCGTCGGTGACGTAGACCGCCGTCTCGCTGGCGGCGAGCTTGGCCATCGACCCCTCGGCGTTCACGAAGGGCTTGTCGTTGCGCGCCATCCACCCGGCGCGCCACACCAGCAGTCTCGCGGTATCGATCCTGGTCTTCATGTCGGCCAGCTTGAATCCGATGGCCTGGAAGTCACCGATCTTGCGGCCGAACTGCTCCCGCTGCAGGGCGTAGTCCAGTGAGTACTCGTAGGCGGCGCGGGCGACGCCGAGTGCCATCGCGCCCACGGTGGGCCGGGTTCGCTCGAAGGTCTTCATCGCCGCCTGACCCGCGGAACTCTTGCCTTCCCGCGCGCGGGCGATCCGTTCGTCGAACGTGTCCTTGCCGCCGATGATGAGCCTGCCGGGGATCCTGACGTCGTCGAGTACGACCTCTGCGGTGTGCGACGCGCGGATGCCGTGCTTGGTGAACTTCTGCCCCTGGCTGAACCCCGGCGTGTCGGGCGGAATGATGAAGGTCGCCTGACCGCGGGAGCCGAGATCGGGTTCCACGGATGCGACGACGATGTGCACGTTGGCGATGCCGCCGTTGGTGGCCCACGTCTTGGTGCCGTTGAGGACCCACTCGTCGGTCGCCTCGTCGTACCTGGCGCGCGTGATGATCGCCGCCACGTCCGATCCCGCCCCCGGTTCCGACGAACAGAACGATGCGACCTGGGGTTCGGCGATGCTCCCGAACATCTGGGGCAGCCACTCCCCCAACTGCTCGGGCGTCCCGGTCGCGACCAGCGACGCAGCCGCGAGCCCGGTGCCCAGGATCGACAGCCCGATGCCCGCGTCACCCCAGAACATCTCCTCGAACACCGTCAGCAGGCCAAGGCCGCTGGGCTCGGCGGCCTGGGTGGCGAACAATTCCATTGAGTACAGACCGACCTTGGCGGCCTCCTGGATGATCGGCCAGGGGGTCTCCTCGCGCTCGTCCCATTCGGCGGCGGCGGGTCGAACGACCTCGGCGGCGAACTCGTGCACCCAGTCGCGTACCTGGATGACGTCCGCGGAGAGATCCAGCGAAAACGACATGAGGGCGTGTCCTTTCAGGGTCGGGGTTCTACGCGGCGGAATTGAGCGCCACAGCTAATGAATCCCGGCTTTCAGTGAACGACTGTACACAATACCGACGGACGGTCAAAGCCACGGCAAGCGTAACGGCCGTCACATCACCCCCGGCCGACGACGCACGCCGGCGTTCCCGCGAGTCCACGAAACCCTCTCGCGCGGAGATCGATTCGTCCGTTGCAGAGCATGACGCACGCGCGCGTGATCATCACTACGTCTTGACGTATATTACGGTTCGCCGTAATGATTGAGACGTGTGGACCCCGATTCTGATCCTGCTTGCGGTTCTGGTCGTGCTCGCCTGCGCCTCGCTCGGTGCCGGGGTCTACGAGTTCCTCGTCGTGGATCCCGTGTGGCCGCACCGCCCGGCGATCATTCAGTCGCGAAATGGCGGACTGTCGCGGCGACGCTTTTGGATCCCCGCATACCTCGCACTCGAGGTCGTGCTGATCGTCGCGGTGCTCACCACCTGGGGCGAGCCGCCGGTACGCACTGCCCTGCTCGTGGGCGCCGCCAGCCATGTCGTGATGCGGGCGTGGTCGCTGGTCGACCTCGCGCCGAAGGCCGCTACCTTCGAGAAGGCCGACCCCGCCGTCGTCGAGCGCGCCGAGGCAACCCGATGGACCCGGCGCAACATGCTGCGAGCGCCGCTCGACGTGATCACCTGCGCTGCCGTCCTCACCGCATTCGTGGCGGCGACATGACCGAGAGTCGCTCCCGCACAGAACTTCTCGAGGCACTGCAACGCGCGGGTCGCGAGCACAGCGACGCCACGGTGCTGTTTCACTCCGCGCTGGCGACGAACCTGGGCCTGCATCCCACCGACTACAAGGCCCTGGGCATGCTCGAGCGACTCGGACCGATGAGCGCCGGCGAACTCGGCCGCCACACCGGGTTGGCCGCAGCGTCGGTGACCAACCTGATCGATCGGCTCGCCAGCAAAGGATTCCTCCGTCGCGAACCCGACCCCACCGACCGCCGCAGACTGCTGCTTCGCGCCGAGGTCGGCGGACTTGCGCACAACGACTTCTTCGCGTCGTGGCAACGGGCCGTGACCAGGATCTGGGAGCGTTACACCGACGACGAACTGGCCGTCATACTCGACTTCCTTGCCGACACCGCCGACCGGCTCCGCTCGCGGACCGAGGCCGTGGCCGAGCTACGTGTAGGCCCTGAACGGAAACGCCAGGATGCCGGCCGACCTGCCGAGTGACCGCCGTGAGGGCGCGGCGAGGGACCTCGCCATCCGCTACGCCCTCGGGCTGACCTATGCCCAACTCGTCACCGCCGTCGAGGTGACCGCGGTCGCCATCTCGTTGAGCGGGCAATCCTTCGGCGCGACGCCGGTTTTGTCGACGCTGAACCTCGCGGTGCCAGTCGTCCTCATCGTTCTCGGCGTCGTCGCCACCGCGTACGGGGGCTACCGCAGCATCGAGCCGTCCACGCGCTGGTTCGTCGAGGGCATCGATCCCACTGCGGTCCAACGAGAGAGCGCCATCAACCTGGTGCGGCGTCAGTTCATCATGCTGATCGCCATCTGGACGGTCAGCGCCGCCGCCCTGCTCGTCACGAACGCGAGAGAGGGACTCGGGCCGGCGCTCCTGATCATGATGGCGACCTCGTTCGGCGCCACGTCCAGCATCAGCACCGGCCTGCTGTTCACCCAACGGGTCGTGCGCCCCGTGATGGCCGCGGCCGGCAAGGAGTTCGTCAGCCGGGAAACCGCTCCCGGGGTGGTGGCACGACTGATGATGATGTGGTTGGTCAACAGCGCGCTGCCCAGCGTGGCGATCGCCACGCTGGTCGTATTTCACGCGAACGGCTGGCTCATCCCCCGCTCGGCGTCGTTGGTCGTACCGGTCGTGGTGCTCTCGACGGTCTCCGTGGCCATCGGCCTGCGCTCCCTCATCCTCGTCTCCCGTTCGATCTCGGATCCCCTCAACGACGTCGTGGCCGCCATGGCCGAGGTGGAGCGTGGGCAGATCGGCCGAACCGTCGACGTCTACGAACAGTCCGAGATCGGCCGGCTTCAGAACGGCTTCAACCGCATGGTGGCCGGCCTGACCGAACGCGACCGACTGCGCGACCTCTTCGGTCGCCACGTCGGGCCCGACGTGGCGCGGCTGGCCGAGGCCGATGAGGCGCCCTCCGGTGAGGAGCGCGACGTGGCGATCCTGTTCATCGACCTCGCGGATTCCACCCAGTTGACGGCCAGCCGCTCCCCACACGAGGTGGCCGACCTCCTCAACGACTTCTTCCAGACCGTCGTCGAGGCGGTGGACGAGCATGGCGGCCTGATCAACAAGTTCCAGGGCGATGCGGCGCTCGCCGTGTTCGGCGCCCCGAGGAGCGCCCCCGATGCCGCCGCCGCATCGCTGCGCACGGCTCGGGCACTGGCCGCCACCCTGCGCCGGCTGCCCGTCGTCGACTTCGGCATCGGCGTCTCGGCCGGCCCGGTATTCGCGGGAAACATCGGCGCCGAGAACCGCTACGAGTACACGGTCATCGGCGATCCGGTCAACGAGGCGGCACGTCTGGCGGATGCCGCCAAGCAGACCCCCGGACGCGCCCTGGCCTCGGGGGCCGCGATGGAGCGGGCGGACGCCGACGAGCGCCTCCACTGGGAGTCAAGGGATTCCATCATGCTGCGCGGGCGTTCGGCTCCCACCCTGACCTCGGCGCCACGCGACGAACCCGCGGGCGCCGAGGCGTGAAGCCGCGTCATCCCCCCAGCGGGGCGTCAGCGGGCCAGCGTGAGCGCCGTCACCACGATGAACACCAGGACCAGTGCACCCACCACCGGGACCTCCAACCGGGCAGCGACCGGATGCGGGAGTGGTCGGCGCTCCAGCCACCGCTGCCGGCGCGCGCCGAAGAGATAGATCGTGAACGCGACGACCGCAGCGAAGCCCGCGAGGACCAGGCGGGCCGGCTCGAACTGGTGGGGAAAGCCCTTGACCAACACCAGCACACCATTGGCCAGGACCGCCAGCGAAGTGCGACTCCACGACAGTGCGGTGCGTTCGGCCTGCAGACCGGGGTCGGCCGGGGCGGCCGTCACCTGTTCACCACGGCGGAGACCACTACCAGTCCAAGAGCGACGAGTCCCAGCACGAAGAGCCCCATGCCCAGGTAGACCGGGGTTTTGTGTCTTGGCAACGGGCGGTCCTGCCGGATCGCCCGCTCGACCTGTTGCCACCTGTACAACCCTGCACCGGCGGTGAGGGTCGCCAGGACGGCGAGCACCGCGCCGAGTAGATGCCGGGCCCCGGGTATTACCATTTCGGGTAGCAGCTGCACCACCGCGACCGCAGCCGCCAGCAAACCCAGCGCGGTGCGCTCCCATGCGAGGAACGTCCGTTCGTTGGCCAGGGTGAACCGGTAGTCCGGCTCGACCTCGGGCGGCCTGGAGTCATCACCGCCCCCCTCATCGGTGCCGTTCCGGTCATCTGCCACGTGTCACCTCGGTCACCGCCCACTCTCCGCCCGCCGAACACCGACGGGTCAACCCTAGGGTCACGGGGTCCGTTCTCACAGGTGAGCCGAGCACTAGTTTCGGGTGTGCAGTTGAGGTCCGGACCATTCAAGGTCACCGTGGTACGGCGGTCGATGAACCACAATGGCGTCCATGCCCGATGTCTCGCGATTCCAGATCGCCGTGCCCGACGACGTCCTCACCGACCTCCGCCGGAGGCTGACCAACACGCGGTGGCCCGAAGCCGAGTGCGTGCAGGACTGGAGCCAGGGCATTCCACTGGCCTACACGCGCGAACTCGCGACCTACTGGGCCAACGACTACGACTGGCGGGCACGCGAGGCCGCGCTGAACGAGTTCGATCAGTTCACCACCGACATCGACGGACTCGCCGTGCACTTCATCCACCAGCGCTCACCACACGACGGAGCCTTCCCGCTCGTCATCACGCACGGCTGGCCGGGATCGGTCGTCGAGTTCGGCAAGGTGATCGGGCCACTCACCGATCCCACCGCCCACGGCGGCCGCGCCGAGGACGCGTTCCACGTGGTCTGCCCGTCCCTTCCCGGCTACGGCTTCTCGGGCAAGCCCGCCGCGACGGGCTGGAACACCGCAAGGATCGCGGCGGCCTGGGAGACCCTGATGGCGCGGCTCGGCTACGAACGGTACGGCGCTCAGGGCGGCGACTGGGGTGCCGCGGTGACCACGGACATCGGACGAAACGGCGGCCGCTGCGTGGGCATCCACACGAACATGCCGATGGGACGACCGCCGGCCGGCGTCACCGAGAACCCGACCGACGAGGAGAAGCAGGCGCTGGCATCGATGCGGCACTACCAGCAGTGGGACTCGGGGTACTTCAAGCAGCAGTCCACCCGGCCGCAGACGCTCGGTTACGGACTGGTCGACTCGCCCGCGGCGCAACTGGCCTGGATCGTCGAGAAGTTCTGGTCGTGGACGGACTGCGACGGCCACCCCGAGAACGCACTCAGTCGCGACGAGATGCTCGACAACGTGATGCTGTACTGGGTCTCGGGCACGGGCGCCTCGTCGGCTCGGCTCTACTGGGAGAGCAGGGCGGCATTCGGCGGTGGCGCGCGGGTCGAGTTGCCCACGGGTGTTGCGTCGTTCCCGAAGGAGGTCCTCCGTGCTCCCCGGTCGTGGTGCGAACCGAACTACAACATCACCCGCTGGACGACCATGCCCCGGGGCGGGCACTTCCCCGCATTCGAACAACCCGAACTGTTCGTCGACGACGTGCGCGCATTCTTTGCCACCGTGCGGTGACGGCAGCTAGATGTACTCGCCTGACATGTTCATGGCAGTCGGCTGATCGGGGGAAGGCCTCCGAGGGCTGAGTGGCGTCGTCCAGTGTCGTAGAACTCGAGCCAGGGGGCAAGAGCGTCGCTGCGCTCGGCGTTGGTGAGGAAGACCTGCCGGTATGCCCACTCAAACTGCAGCGTGCGGTTGTAACGCTCGACCTTGCCGTTCTGCCAGGGGCAGTGGGGCCGGATGAAGACGTGCTTCGCGTTGGGGTCCGCCATGGCTTTGGCGACGTCGGTGGACAGCTTGTAACTGAAGTGGTTGTCGGTCATGACGCGCTCAATGCGCGTGATGCCGAAGCTGGCGACGTAGGCGGCGGCCCTGAGTAGGAATGCTGCGCAGGTCGGGCCAAGTCGACGAACTCAACGCCGCCGTCCGGAGGATAGAGCCGCACGGTTCGGAGACCCGCGGCGCCGGCCGCCCAGCGCTACCGCCGTCCTCAGCCGGGCGCGGGCTCGGCGCCGGCGGCGCGGCTGACCTCGGCCAGGCGCTGCTCCAGAAAGGCGCGCTCTGCGGCGTTCGCCGTGAGCTCCATCGCGCGCCGGTACGACTGAGCCGCGCCGGCGGCGTCGCCGAGGCGGTGCAGCAGGTTGGCGCGGGTGGCGGGAAGGTAGGGATAGTCGGCGAGCCGGGGATCGGTCGCCAGCTCGTCGAGGAGCGGCAGGGCGGCGGGCGGACCATCGGCGAACGCCACGGCGGCGGCCCGATTGAGCGCGACGACCGGGGTGTTCCACACCGCCAGCAGCCGGTCGTAGAGGTGCACGACGCGCGGCCAGTCGGTCTGCTCCAGGGACGGCGCCATCGCGTGCACGCCGGCGATCGCTGCCTGCAGGGTGAACCGCCCCGGTGGGCCGGACGCCAGCGCCCCGGCCGTCACCGTGAGCCCCTTCAGAATCGCGCGCTGGTCCCAGCGCGTCCGGTCCTGGTCGGCGAGCAGGAGCAGCCGGCCCTGCTCGTCGGTCCGGGTGGCCCGGCGCGCGTCGGTGAGGAGCAGCAGGCCCAGCAGGCCGCGGGTCTCGGCCTGCTCGGGGAGCAGCGCGGCGAGCGTGCGCGCGAGGTGCAGGGCCCGGTCGCAGAGTTCCTCACGGACGAGCGCGTCCCCCTCGCCGGCCGTGTGGCCGGTGCTGAAGAGCAGGTGGACGGCGGTGAGCACGCTGTCCAGGCGCTCGGGCAGCTCCGCCCGGCCCGGAACTCGGTAGGGGATCCGTGCTTCGGAGATCTTCTTCTTGGCCCGGGTGATCCGTGCCGCCATCGTCGGCTCGGACACCAGGAAGGCCCGGGCGACGTCGGGCGTCGGAACGTTGCAGACCAGGCGCAGGGTGAGGGCGACGCGGGCCTCGGGGGCGAGGGTGGGGTGGCAGCAGGTGAACACCAGCCGGAGCCGGTCGTCCGGCACCGCGGCGTCGGGCCAGTCCAGGTCGGCCGGGTCGTGCGGATCGACGGTCGCCGGCTCCACGAGCAGCGGGAGCTTGCGCCGGAGGGTGACCTCGCGACGCAACCGGTCCAGCGCCTGGTTCCGCGCCGCCGTGGTCAGCCACGCGCCGGGCCGCTCCGGGACGCCGTCCCGGGTCCAGGCCTGTAGCGCGCTGACGTACGCCTCCTGCGCGCACTCCTCCGCGACGTCCAGGTCGCCCGCGACGCGCACCGTGGCGGACAGCACGAAGGCCCACTCGGAGCGGTGGGCCTGCGCCAGCGCGGCAGCGACCGCGTCCGCCTGCATGGCGGACGCGGTCGGCTCGTCGCTGGGAGCGATCAGAACGGGTTCGTCGTCGGGTCCACGACCGGGCGAACCTCGACGCCACCGCCGGGGGCCGGGCACAGCTTGGCGATCTCGATGGCGTGGTCGAGGTCGCGCGCCTCCACCACGTAGAAGCCGCCGAAGGCCTCCTTGGTCTCGACGAACGGGCCGTCCGTCACCGTGCCGGCACCCTTGATCGTGGTGGCCGTCGTCGTAGGAGCGAGCGCCTCCCCGCCCTCGAGGGACCCACCGAGCTCGAAGACCTGCTTGGTGAACGTGGTGTGCGCGTCGACCACCGCGCCCCACGCCTCGGGCGACGCGTTCGCGTAGAACGCCGGGTCTTCGTAGATGAGGATTGCGTACTTGGCCATTGAGCTGCCTCCTGCACTGGGTCGCGGGCCGGCCTGTCCGGGTCCGTCATTAACGACGACGAACATCGTGCCGCTGGATCGACAGCGAGGCCTGGAATTCCTTCAAGATTCCGGCGCCGCCGCCGCGCAGTCGGCTGATCGCAGCGTCCCTGCCGGGTACGTCTAGCGGTTGAGCCACCAGATGCGACTCGACAATGCCGTGGCGAAGGCGCACCACAGGGGGTACGGCCACAGCACCCGCGCAGGCGCGCCCTTGACCCGAACCGCTCGGCGGGTGAGATCGGCACTGCTGACGGCGAGTGCGCCGGCGAGCACCGCGGAGGCGCCGAGCTGGCGTCGGTTGAAGAAGAGCCACGACCAACTTCCGTTGAGCACCAGGTTCAGCGCCAGTAGAACCGAGAACGTGCGGGCCCCATCCTGCTCGCCGCGCTCCTCGAGTTCGTCGATGGTGGCGGCCGAAACTCCCGCGATGTCGGCGTAGAGCAGCGGCCAGACGATGGGAAAGGCCTGCCGCGGTGGCTGGAAACTGGGTTTGCGCAGTTTCTGGTACCAGTCGGACTCCACGGCGGGGCCGGTCGCCAGACCTCCGATGGCGGCGGTGAGGAAGGCCGCGCCTCCGGTCTTGGCGAGGGTGGTGAGACGCATCAACTGATTCCTTTCACGAATCGCGAAGGTACCCGCCAAGTCAACGCGACGACGTGGCCCAGCGCAGCCGAATCCAGCGATATCCACCATAGATCATCAGTGCGACAAGGAAGTTGACGAAATAGGCGATGTCGGCACCATGCCACGCCAGCGCGACGGGCCCCTGGATGAGCGAGGTGTTCATGAACGGGACCGCGGCCGCGTAGGCCACCACGAAGGCGACCAACGCCGCGACGGCGTCGGCCCGGACAGTGGACTCGAGGGCGGGGTCCAGCGACGCCCGGCCGCGGGACCGGATCCGCCAGTCGACGACGACGACGGCGACGAACGCGGGAATCCAGTAGCTGATGAACAGCAGCACGTTCTGGAAGCGCTCCACCGTGTCCCCGGCATGCAGCCACAGGATGAGCGCGAACGCCAACACCGTGACGACCACTGCCGAGACGGGCCGACGCACCCGCACACCGAGGGTCTGCAGCGCCAACGACCCGCTGTAGTCGTTCATCACCCCCGAGCCGATCGCGGCCAACGCGATGATCAGCAGGGCCAGCCCTCCGAGGACACCGCCTCCCATGACCGACCGCACTCCTTCCGCCGTCTGCTCGGATACCACCTCGCCTGCGGCGATACCGATGCCCTGCACGAAGGCGTACGCGGTCACCATCCCGGCGAAGGTGTAGCCGAACACCCGTATCCGGGATGAGTCGGCAGGCAGGTAGCGGCTGAAGTCGGAAGCGTAGCTGGCCCACGACACCGCCAGGCTCAGGGCGATCGTCACCTCGAGTACGAATGCCCCGACCAGGTCCGGGCCGGCAACGGTCGCCGGGGTGATCACGTCGTGGCCGCTGATCAGCTTCACCGCGAACACCACGAACGTGACGAACAGAACCACCGTGAGGACGGCCTGCAACCGGTGGATGAGTTCGTATCCGAAGAACCCGACGACACCCTGGACCCCCAGCACGATGAGGACGGCGACCCAGAAGGGGATGCCGAGCAGCGCCGCCAGGGCCTCGCCGCCGAACAGGCCCACGAGGCCGTCCCACGCGATCGAGGACAGCCACTGCAGGGCGGCGGGAACCACCACGGTTCCGCCGAAAGCCATACGCGCGGAGGGCAGTTGGGCGGTGCCGGTGCGCGGGCCCCAGGTGGACAGATAGCCGACCACGACCGAACCGAGGACGGTGCCGATGAGCATGGCCAGCAGGCCGAGCCAGAAGCCCAGGCCCAGCGCGATGGCCAACGCACCGGTGAAGACGCCGGACAGATTCACCTGCGGCGCGAACCACACCGTGAACAGGCGCCGCGGCGTGCCGTACCGACGGTCGGTCGCGACCGGCGCGATGCCGTGCGTCTCTACCGAGAAGTCGCCGACGCCGTCGGGGCTGTGTCCGTTGAACGGAGCGGCGGTGAGCGCACTGGATGGCACGGTGGACCGATCTGTCATGCGCTCATTCGACCACGCGACCCACCACCGACCGGGTGCCACTACGGCGCCGGCGACCGTCGTGGGTGCGAAACCCACGCGGAATCTGCGCTTCAGTGAGATTCGCGATGAGGGAATCCATCGTCCAAAACTAAATTCGTTGCGGAAACGGTTGCGAAGGTACGCAACATCGGCGATGGTTTATTGCACAGCGCACGGGGCGCAGCGGGGCAGTCATCTGCCCGTTGAGTTGGGTCCGTCGTGCCAGCACGAGGGAGATCGAACTGAGCGACACCGGCACGACATCCGTGGACCACACGACTGGGCAGCACGCGGCCACCCGCGACACGGGTCGCCCGGTCATCGAAATCGACCACGTCACGAAACGTTTCGACGACTACGTCGCCGTGACTGATGCCGACTTCTCGATCGCTTCGGGCGAGTTCTTCTCGATGCTCGGGCCGTCGGGCTGCGGCAAGACCACCACGCTCCGGATGATCGCCGGTTTCGAGACCCCGACCAGCGGCGCCATCCGACTCGAGGGCGAAGACGTGTCCCACACGCCGCCCTACAAGCGCAACGTCAACACGGTGTTCCAGCACTACGCACTGTTTCCACACATGTCGGTGTGGGACAACGTCGCGTACGGCCCGCGGAGCATGAAGAAGAGCAAGGCCGAGGTCAAGAAGAGTGTCGACGAGTTGATCGAGGTGGTGCGGCTCGGTGACTTCGCCAAGCGCAGGCCGGGCCAGCTGTCCGGTGGCCAGCAGCAGCGTGTGGCGCTGGCCAGGGCGTTGGTGAACTACCCGAGCGCCCTGCTCCTCGACGAGCCGCTCGGCGCGCTCGACCTCAAGTTGCGCCATGTCATGCAGTTCGAACTCAAGCGCATCCAGCGCGAGGTAGGCATCACGTTCGTCTACGTCACCCATGATCAGGAGGAAGCCCTGACGATGAGTGACCGCATCGCGGTCATGAACCAGGGCAACGTCGAGCAGATCGGCACGCCCACCGAGATCTACGACCGTCCGTCATCGGTGTTCGTGGCCAGCTTCATCGGGCAGGCCAACCTGTGGCCCGGTCGCCAGAAGGGCATGGACGGCGAGTTCGCCGAGCTATCCGTGCTGGGCACCACGCTGAAGGCCCGACCGGGCGAAACCAAGATCGAGACGGGGGGCGAGGCCTCGCTGATGGTGCGGCCCGAACGCGTTCGGGTCACGATGGACAAGCCCACCGGCGATGACCCGACGGTGCCAGCCACCATCTCCGATCTCACGTTCCAGGGGCCGGTGGTCCGTATGACGCTGAGGGCCGCCGACGGGTCGGCCGTGCTGGCTCACGTCGGGCCCGAGCAGGACCTTCCCATGCTGCGACCGGGTGACGACGTGCACATCAGCTGGACCACCGACGCCTCCCTGGTGCTCCCGGCCGCGGACATCCCCAGCACCGGGGCTCTCGAGGACATGCTCGACGATTCATGACCTGAGATCTCGACCTGAGACGTCACCAGACACCCGACCTCGTTGGACTCACGAAAGGCACATCCTCATGGCGAAAGAGCTCGATCCCCGAATGATGGCGCAGCTCGCTGCGGCGCGGACGTCGCGCAGGCGGTTCATCGGAGGTAGCGCCGCAGCAGCAGGCGCACTCGCGCTCGGCGGCTCGTTCCTCGCCGCGTGTGGTTCGAACGATTCGTCGACCAGTGAGGGCCCGACGGCACCACCCGACGACGGCTCGCCCGCCACCGGCAACCTGCGCGTCTCCAACTGGCCGCTGTACATGGCCCCCGGATTCGTCGCCGCGTTCCAGAAGGACTCCGGTCTCACGGTGGACTACAAGGAGGACTTCAACGACAACGAGCAGTGGTTCGCCAAGGTCAAGGAACCGCTGTCGCGCAGGCAGGACATCGGCGCCGACCTGGTGGTGCCCACGACGTTCATGGCCGCCCGCCTTCAGGGTCTTGGCTGGCTCAACGAGATCAACCATGACCGCGTCACCAATTTCGACAACCTGCGCAAGGACCTCCTCGAGGCGAGCGTGGACCCGGGCCGCAAGTACACCGCGCCCTACATGTCCGGCCTGGTCGGACTCGCGTACAACAGGGCCGCGACCGGACGCGACATCACCAAGATCGACGACCTGTGGGATCCCAAGTTCAAGGGCCAGGTCAGCCTGTTCTCCGACTACCAGGACGGCCTCGGCATGATCATGCTGTCGCAGGGCAACTCGCCGGAGGACCCGACGGCCGAAACCATCCAGCAGGCGGTGGACCTGGTCAAGGAGCAGAAGGACAAGGGCCAGATCCGGCGGTTCACCGGCAATGACTACGCCGACGACCTGGCCGCGGGCAACGTCGCCATCGCCCAGGCGTACTCCGGTGACATCGTCCAGCTGCAGGCCGACAACCCCGACCTGCAATTCGTGGTGCCCGAGTCGGGTGGCACGACGTTCGTCGACACGATGGTCATCCCCTACACCACCCAGAACCAGAAGGCCGCCGAGGAGTGGATCAACTACATCTACGACCGGCCCAACTACGCCAAGCTGGTCGCGTTCGTGCAGTACGTGCCGGTGTTGTCGGACATGACCGATGAGCTGAACAAGATCGACAAGGGCCTTGCGGACAACCCGCTGATCAACCCACCGCAGTCGATGCTCGACAACGTCAAGTCGTGGCCGTCGGTCCCCGAGGATCAGGAACAGAAGTTCAACACGGCCTATGCAGCGGTCACCGGCGGCTGACGATGGCAGGTGTCGCCAGCAGCGGCCGGCAACAGAGTAAGTGGACTCCTTACCTGATGATCTTCCCGGGGCTGGCCTACCTCGGGGTGTTCTTCGTCGTTCCGTTCATCTCGTTGATCAGGAAGTCGCTCTCTTCGTCGGGCGGGTCGGTCTACCTGCCGACGTTGACGTTCGACTGGAACTTCGCCAACTACACCCACGCGTTCAGCACCTACCAGGAGCAGATCCTGCGGTCGTTCGGCTACGCCCTGGCGACCACCGTGCTGTGCCTGCTGCTTGCCTTTCCGCTGGCCTACGTCGTCGCGTTCAAGGCGGGACGGTTCAAGAACCTGATCCTCGGACTCGTGATCCTGCCGTTCTTCGTCACGTTCCTGATCCGTACGCTGGCGTGGAAGACCATCCTCGCCGATGACGGGTTCCTGGTGAGCACGCTCGGTTCGATCGGCCTACTGCCCGAACAGGGCCGATTGCTGTCCACGGGTTACGCGGTGGTCGGTGGGCTGACGTACAACTGGATCGTCTTCATGATCCTGCCGCTGTACGTGAGCCTGGAGAAGATCGACCCGCGGCTCATCGAGGCGTCAAAGGACCTCTACTCCTCGGCGTGGAGTTCGTTCCGCAAGGTGATCCTGCCGCTTTCGCTGCCGGGTGCGCTCGCCGGCAGCCTGCTGGTGTTCATCCCGTCTGTCGGCGATTTCATCAACGCCGACTATCTCGGGAGCACCCAGACCACGATGATCGGCACGGTCATTCAGAAACAGTTCCTGATCGTGCGCGACTACCCCGCCGCTGCGGCGCTGAGCCTGGGGCTGATGGTCTTGATCGTCGCCGGTGTGCTGGCATACACCAAGGCGCTGGGAACCGAGGATCTCGTATGACCCAAGCAGGCACGCAAATCGGCGAGGTTCTCGAGGAGGAGGTCACGCCGGCACCGCGCAAGCGCCGCCTGTTCGGGGCCGACCGCAAGCTGGGCGATCAAGGCTTGCGGGTGGTGGCGGGGATGGTCCTGCTCTACCTCTATCTGCCGATCTTCGTCATCATCTTGTTCTCGTTCAACAAGCCGCTGGGCAAGTTCAACTACACCTGGCAGGGCTTCACCTTCGAGAACTGGGCCAACCCGTTCAAGTACCCGGCCCTGACCGAAGCCCTCAAACTCAGCATCAACGTCGCCGCGGTCTCCACGGCGATCTCGGTCGTGCTCGGCACCCTGATCGCGATCGCGCTGGTGCGCCAGCGCTTCCGCGGCAGCAGGGCAGTCGACACCTTCCTGGTACTCCCCCTGACCGCGCCCGACGTAGTGATGGGCGCGGCGCTGCTGACCCTGTTCCTGGACCTGGGCTGGCCGAGCGGTTACAAGACGATCCTGATCGCGCACATCGCATTCCAGGTCAGCTTCATCGCGATGACCGTCCGGGCCAGGGTGCGCGGTTTCGACTGGACGCTCGAGGACGCGTCGATGGACCTGGGTTCGGGCCCCGGCCGCACGTTCTTCCGTGTCACGCTTCCATTGATCGTGCCTGGCATCATCGCCGCCGCGATGCTGTCCTTCGCGCTGTCGCTGGACGACTTCATCATCACCTACTTCGTCAGCGGGTCGACGGTGACGTACCCGCTGTACGTGAATGCGGCGACCAAGGCGGCGATCCCGCCGCAGATCGACGTCCTGGCCACGGCGATCCTGCTCGTCAGCCTCATCCTGCTCAGCATCGGCACGCTCTATCGCCGCAAGCGGCTCACCTGACCGCTACGTCGGCTCGAGGTGCACCGTCACGGCGACACCCCCTCGGTCGTCGCGCCTCGCGACGGCTTGGCCGGTACGGTCCCGGCCATCGATGCCGACGAGGGTAACCGGGCCGCCGCCGGCGAGGAAGTTGCGCCACCAGGTCTTCCTGTCGGGCATCCCCACGCGAATGACCACGGTGTCCCCCGATCGCCGATAGCCGACCGGGAGTTCGTACGTCGTGCCGGACCTTCGTCCGGTGTAGCGGATGACGACCAGCCCGCGACGCACCAGTCGGCCCAGTACGGGCACGTCCAGCAGCGATACCGCGACGCGATTGGCGCCGCGAACGAAGAGCGAGTCGGAGAAACCTGGTGACATGGGGCACACGGTAGTCGAGTCGACCAGCGTCAACCCACCTCGGCGAGAACGGGCGTCCTGGCGCCGCTACGCGCCGCGCCGATCCCGGCGGCCACGACCAGACAGATTCCGAGCACGCCGACCGGACCGGGTACCTGATGCAGCACCACCAGACCGATCAGCATCGCCAATCCCGGCTCGACACTCATCAAGGTGCCGAACGATGCGGTGGTCAGCCTGCGCAACGCCATCAACTCCAGGGTGAACGGAATCACCGGGAGCAGAATGGCGAGACCGATTCCGATCAGCAGGATCTCGGGCGTCACGCGGGGGAACACCGACGGACCGACGACGATCGAGGAGAACACCGCTGCCGTGGCCATCGACACCGCCAGGCCGTTGACGCCGTCGACACCATCTCCGACACGCTGGGTCAGCAGGATGTAGCAGCCCCAACAGACCGCGGCGCCGAGCGCGTACGCCACCCCAGTCAGGTCGATACTGCCCGCCCACGGTTGGGTGAGCAGTACGACGCCGACGGCGGCGAGACCCGGCCAGACGAGCCGGTTGCGGCCCTTGCCGAGGAGCACCGCCACCGAGAGCGGGCCCAAGAACTCGATGGCGCTGGCCGTTCCCAGCGGGATGCGGGCGATGGCCGCCATGAAGAGCAGGGTGATACCAGCGGTGACCACGCCGAGTACGACGCACGTCAGGAAGGTCGACCTGGTGAACGCCGACGGGCGCGGACGGACGAGGACGAGCAGGATGATCCCCGCCCAAAGCAGGCGTAGCCACGCCGCACCCTCCACACCGATGTCGTCGATGAGTCCAAGCGACAAGGCCAGGCCGACCTGGACGCAAACCATGGCTGCGGCCGCCATGATCGCTCCGGAGCGGGCGTGATCAGAGTTCGGCAATTCGGCCACGACTGCATTGAACGCCAGGCGCAACGTTCACGTCCACGTGATATTCGCGGACATACCGTTCACGAATTCCGAACGGAAGTCACGGTCCCGCAGAAAACGGCCCGCTTTCGGCTACCCGGTCGCCCGCGCTCCGAAGGATGATGTCGACCGCCACCGCGATGGTGTCATCATCGGGCACGGTCCCGAACATGATCGACGGGCAGGCCACGACACCGGCGAGCATCGACACGACGGCGTCGAGTTCGACTCCGTCGAAGGATCCCTCGAGCATGGTTCGAAGCGGGCGCTGGCCGTCAGTGTTGATCCGGTCCCTGATCTGGCACAACTCCTCGACCGACGCCCATTGGGCCATCCCCGCCAGCACTCGATCGAGCCTTAGTTCGACGACAGCATGGCGAAAGATCGTCAACTCTCCGATCAGGTCGGCGCGCATGTTGCCGGTGCGTTGGTGGTGGGGCATGTCACGAACGGCATCGAGTCCGACGGCGATGAGATCGACGCGCGTCGGCCAGTGCGCATAGAGCGTGGTCTTGGAGTAGCCGGCGAGGTCGGCCACGCGGGCGTGCGTCACACCGTCGGACCCTTCGGAGGTCAGCACTTCGAGGACCGCGCGCGCAATGTCTCCGCGGGTGCGGGCCACCCGAGCGTCCTCGGCGCCGTCAGGGGCCACCTCGCTGCGATCGGGCGTCATTGGTGCACCTCGCCTTGACTGCGGCATGCCTTCGGCCGATCCGCTCGAGTTGTAGCCAGTTGGTGAACAAATAAAACAGTAGCGAAAGAACTCTTCACTAATGAACGTTTCGCCCATTAGTGTACTGGGAAGCCACGGTCAGGGCGCACGGTCATTCGGTCGATGCGCGCGAGCCCGTACCGAGCCCACAAAGAAGGAGCCCCATGTCTGCCATCCTCTTCGGTTCGATCAGCACTCTCGCCGACACCTCCGAGCTACAGCGCCGAGCGTTCAACGAGGCCTTCGAGGCACACGGTCTCGACTGGAACTGGTCGCGCAAGGCCTACGTGTCGATGCTGGTGTCCAGTGGCGGCGCCCACCGGATCGCCGCCTACGCGAAGGGCCGTCGCGAGCGCGTCGACACCAAGGCGATCCACGCGACCAAGTCACTGATCTTTCAGGAATTACTCGCCACATCAACGCCGGTGCCGCGACCGGGCGTCCTCGAAACGGTCCGGGAGGCCAAGAGCCGGCACCTCAAACTCGGGTTCGTCACGACGACCCAACCGGACAATCTCGAGGCACTGCTGCATGCGCTCGCGCCCGACATCAGCACCGACACGTTCGACGTCATCGTCCATCGCGAAACCGTGGATCGCCCGAAGCCCCACGGTGCGTCCTACGAGTTCGCGCTCGACCGACTCGACGAGACCGCAGTCAGCGCCGTAGCCATCGAAGACAACGTCCCGGGGGTCGCTGCGGCCCGTGCAGCCGGAGTCACGTGCATTGCCTTTCCCAATCAGAACACCATCCACGGTGATTTCTCGGGCGCCGTCGACAAGGTCGACTCACTCGAGGCCATGCACGTGCTCGGATTCGTCGAGCCGATGACGTCAACACGGTCGTGACATCCAGACCGCCGCAACCTCCAGGCCTTGCGCACAGTCCCTTCCCCGAGAACGAGGAACCATCATGAGCAATCTTGCGGCCCGCGTCACGACGAGCCCCAAGGCATTCCACGTCGAGGGCTACGAACGAATCGCCTACGACCTGGTGTACGTCGAACGTGTATTCGCGCTCGACAACTCCGAATTGGCCGACGAGTACCGCCCCTACGGCCGCGCGTTGATGGTCGTCGACGAGGCCGTTCTCGACTTCTACGGCGACGCCATCCGCGCCTATTTCGATCATCACGACATCGCCCTCGTCGAGGTGCCGGTTCAGATCCGCGAGACGGCCAAGACGTTGGAGACCTTCGAGCGAATCGTCGGCGAGTTCGACGATTTCGGACTCGTCCGCACTGAGCCGGTTCTGGTGGTCGGCGGTGGGCTGACCACCGACGTGGCCGGGTTCGCCTGCGCCAGCTATCGGCGCAACACCCCCTACATCCGGATA
This sequence comes from uncultured Actinomycetota bacterium, assembly GCA_963798245.1. Classification (GTDB taxonomy): domain Bacteria; phylum Actinomycetota; class Actinomycetes; order Mycobacteriales; family Mycobacteriaceae; genus Mycobacterium. The sequence goes on along the minus strand of CAWCSO010000012.1, from coordinate 134,347 downwards.
CCGACGACCCTGATCGGCCTGATCGACGCGAGCGTGTCGATCAAGGTCGCGGTCAACTACGGCAAGCACAAGAACAGGCTCGGCGCCTACCACGCCTCACAGAAGGTGCTGCTGGACTTCTCATTCCTTGCGACGCTGCCCGAGGATCAGGTGCGCAACGGCATGGCCGAGTTGATCAAGATCGCCGTCGTCGGCAACGCCGCGATCTTCACCCTTCTCGAGGAGCACGGTGAGGATCTCTTGCGAACCCGGTTCGGGCATCTCGATGGGACAGCCGAATTGCGGGAAGTCGGGCACGAGCTGACGCATCAGGCCATCGCCACCATGTTGGAACTCGAGGCGCCGAACCTGCACGAGATCGATCTGGATCGCGTGATCGCGTTCGGCCACACCTGGAGTCCGACCCTGGAACTCACGCCCCCGGTGCCGTTCTTTCACGGCCATGCCATCAACATCGACATGGCGCTGTCGACGACGCTCGCCGAGCAGCGCGGCCACCTGTCGGTCGCAGACCGGGACCGGGTACTCGGCCTCATGAGCGATCTGGGTCTGGCACTCGACAGCGACCATCTGACGCCCGAGCTGTTGACCGCCGCGACGGCATCGATCCTGAAGACCCGCGACGGGCGACTTGCGCGCCGCCATCCCGGCGCCGATCGGTGAATGCATCTTCATCAACGACGTCACCACCGACGAACTCGCCGACACCCTGAAGCTGCACAGAAAGATATGCGGCGACTACCCGCGTGGCGGCGACGGCATCGAGATGTTCACCCGCACGGAGGCAAACGCATGAATAGTGTTGCGGTACTGAGTGAATCGACACTCCGGGCCGCCCCGGCCGGTCACACCGTCGACCATTCTCGCGACCGAACTCGGCGAACTGTGCCGACAGGTCGAAGGCATGGCGGGCGTCGACTCGGAACTGTTGGGGCGGCTGCGTCGCGTTCGGAGTCTTGCGGCGGGGCTGGATCCCTACCTCGACGAGTGCACCACCCCGGAATCAGGGGCGCTCGCGGCGCTGGCCCATCGGACCGCGACGACCGACTGGGATGCCCACGCGACCGGGCTCGAGCAGGAGATGCTGTCGGGTCACGTCGAGGGACAGTTGCTCAAGTTCCTGGTGCACCTTGCGGGCGCGCGCCGGGTTCTCGAGATCGGCATGTTCACCGGGTACTCCGCGCTGGCCATGGCCGAAGCCCTGCCACCCGATGGCGTGGTGGTCGCCTGCGAGGTCGACGCTGCGGTTGCTCGGTTCGCCAGGGAGTGCTTCGACGCGTCACCGGTGGGTGACAGGATCACCGTCGAAGTCGCTCCCGCGATGGACACGTTGCGCACGCTGGCCGCCGCCGCGGACTCGCAAGGGCCTGAGGCGCCGACATTCGACTTCGTGTTCATCGACGCCGACAAGTCCGGCTATCTCGACTACGTCGAGTTCCTCATCGGCAGCGCACTGCTCTCACCACGGGCACGTCATCGCGGTGGACAACACGCTTCTGCAGGGTGAACCGTATGCAGCCGATGGCGATGTGTCGGCCAATGGCGCCGCGATAGCGACGTTCAATGCCGCACTCACCTACGATCCGCGCGTCGAGCAGGTGATGGTGCCCCTACGCGACGGGCTCACATTGATCCGGCGGGTATCCCCCGCCACACCCGGATCGCCGTGATCCCGGCGGTTGCCCCATCCGAGGTGGCCGGCGCCCGCACCGCCGCAGCGCGGCCCACGCTGCGCGATGCCAACGCGGGACGAACCGTCGCGACGCTGGTCGGGTTGCTTGCCACCTTGCCGCTCGACCTCGCACTGGTCGCGCTCGCGCTGGCGTGCCGGGCCCCCCGGCCGGTGGCGGATCCGCCCGCCCGTCGGACGGTGCTGATCAACGGCGGCAAGATGACCAAGGCGCTGCAACTGGCCAGGTCGTTTCACGCCGACGGACACCGGGTGGTGCTCGTCGAGTCGTCGAGGTACCGACTCACGGGTCACCGCTTCTCCAGGGCAGTCGATGCGTTCCACTGCGTTCCCGAACCCACTGCGCCCCAATATGACCGGGCCCTGCACGACATCGTGCTGCGCGAGCGCGTCGACGTGTTCGTCCCGGTGTCGAGCCCCGCGGGCAGCGTCCACGATGCGCGCGCCCGGCGTCTTCTGGACGGTGCGTGCGACGTGCTCCACGCTGACGCGGACACCATCGAGATGCTCGACGACAAGGCCGAATTCTCCAGAGTGGCTGCGGCGATGGGACTTCGCGTCCCCGACTGGCGTCGGATCACCGATCCGCGGCAGATCGAGCAGTTCACGTTCCCCGAAGGACGCAGCTACATCCTGAAGCGGATCGCCTACAACCCCGTAGGGCGGCTCGATCTGACGCGGTTGTCCGCGCAGACGCCGACGTCGAACGCCGAGCTGGCGCGATCATTGCCGATCTCGCAGGACGATCCGTGGATTCTGCAGGAGTTCGTCTCGGGCCAGGAGTACTGCACGCACGGCACCGTCAGGAACGGCACGCTCCAGGTCTACGGGTGCTGCCGGTCGTCGGGGTCCCAACTCAACTATGCGATGGTGGACAAGCCCGAGATCCGCGCCTGGGTGGAGCGATTCGTCGGCGAGCTGGGTGTCACGGGCCAGCTGTCGTTCGACTTCATCGAGGCCGCCGACGGGCACGTCTACGCGATCGAATGCAATCCCCGTACCCATTCGGCCATCACGATGTTCCACGACCATCCACGGTTGGCGAGCGCCTACCTCGATGACGATCAGCCGGTGATAACGCCGCGCCCCCAGGCTCGCCCGACGTACTGGATCTACCACGAGGTCTGGCGTCTTCTCACCCTGCGCGGCGATCGGCGGAGAAGGCTCGCGACGATTCTGCGCGGCAAGGATGCGATCTTCGCCTGGTGGGATCCATTGCCGTACCTGATGGTTCACCATCTTCAGATTCCGGCGCTGCTCGTCGGCAATCTCCGCCGCCGTCGGGGCTGGACGAAGATCGACTTCAACATCGGCAAGCTGGTCGAAACGGGCGGGGACTAGGGTGCCCCCGCTCGCCGGTAGCGAAATCATCACCGTCCTGCACCTCGTCGGATCGGCCGTCGACGACTTTCACGCCGAGCTGTCCCGGTTGTACGCAGGCGGGTGCATCGACGCGCTCGAGGATCCGTCTAGGTACGGCGTGCACCTCGCCCATGTCTCACCGGACGGCTCGTGGCGGTTCCCCCGAGGACTCGATGCGCGTGCCCTCGGGCAAGCCCGTGCTCTGACGCTTCCCGAGGCCTTGGCGCACATCGCCTCGCTGCACGTCGACGTCGTGGTGCCACAGATGTTCTGCCTTCCCGGCATGACCGCCTATCGCGCGTTGTTCGACGCCCTGGGCATCCCCTACCTCGGCAATCGACCGGAGGCGATGGCGATCGCGGCCGACAAGGCCAAGACCCGTGCCATCGTGGCCGCCAACGGAGTGGCGGTGCCCACGGGCGAGGTGCTGCGTCCCGGTGAGCGATCGACACTGCCGCTGCCGGTCGTCGTCAAGCCGATCGACGCTGACAACTCGGTTGGGGTATCCCTCGTGCGAGACCCGTCCCAGTTCGATGCGGCGGTCGCCTCTGCGTCGACCCGTGGCGGCGCGGTGCTCGTCGAAGCCTACGTTGAACTCGGTCGAGAAGTACGGTGCGGCATCATCGTTCGTGAAGGCGAACTCGTCTGCCTGCCGCTGGAGGAATACGCGGTCGACCCGGTCACCAAGCCGATCCGCGGTCGCGACGACAAGCTGGCACGCACCGACGACGGCGATCTCCGGCTCGTCGCAAAGGGCCGGAGCCACGCCTGGATCGTCGACGACGAGGCCCTGACCGAACGGGTGTGGGCGGTGGCTCGTCGCTGCCACTTCGCGCTGGGGTGTCGGCACTACAGTCTCTTCGACTTCCGCATCGACCCCACCGGGAAGCCATGGTTCCTCGAAGCAGGCCTGTACTGCTCGTACGCGCCGAGCAGCGTCATCGCCGTGATGGCCGCAGCGATCGGCCTGGAGGTGTCCGAGCTGTTCGAGATGGGCCTGGCCGAACTGAACCATGAAGGTCAGCAGTGCATTTCGACCCGCTGAGACCTGTCGGTGCCGTCGTGACCGACCTTCGGGCAGACACACTCGACGCGGCCGGCGTCGCCGACATGCGTCGACTTCTCGCCGAACACGGCGTGGTGGTTCTGCCCGGACAGGATGTCGCCGATGACGGCTTCCTGAGATTCCTGCGCAGTTTCGGCCCGATGATGTTCACCGCCGGCGAGACCCCGGTCCCGGGATTCCCCGATCTCAACGTCATCAGCAACGTGGGCCGCAGCTCACCCCCGCGATCGACGTTCCACACCGACACCAGCTATGTCCGCAAACCCCCGGCCTACACCGCTTTACGGGCAGTCCAGGTGCCTGCTCGCGGTGGCCACACGCTGTTCACCAATCAATATGCCGCATACTCGGCCCTGCCCGCGCACGTCCACGACCTTCTGGAGGGTCGCAGCATCACACACGTCGTGACGGGCTTGGACCTCCCCGAGGGGGCAGAGGTCTCCGCGACCCATCCGATATTCCGCGTCCACCCCGTTTCCGGGCGGACCTGTCTCTTCATGTCCGCGCCGAATCGGTGTGCACGGGTGAGTGGCATGTCGGCGCACCAATCCGCCGGGATCGTCGATTACCTCTTCGAGGTCTCGACCCGTGAGGACAACGTGTTTCGCCACGCCTGGTCCCCCGGGGACGTCGTGATGTGGGACAACCGCTGTGTTCTTCACTGCGCCGACCACACCGCCGTCGTCGGCGATCGCATCATGCACCGCGGCATGGTGGCCGACGACGCACCGGGTGCGACGGTCGCTCAGCGGGTCCGCGTGGGAAAGCGATCGTGAGTGAAGTCGATCTGAGCGTCGGGGTTACTGACCGCCGTGACCATCCCCGTGCCAAAGGCGCCGGCACCGTCGAACAATGTGGCGGTGCCGACGGACACTCCGTCGGCCACGCAGTGCGAATCGGCCTGCACCCCGATCCATCCGTCGAGGGGCAACCGCGCCAACGCCACCGTGAGGTCGCCGTTGATGTAGCCCACTCCGGCCGTGCCGAGATTGGTGACCAGGCTGGTGCCCTCCGCTGCCATCGCCGCCTCGACGAGCGGCGCGTTCCTGCGGCCTTCGACCGCGTCGATGGACCGGTTCAAGCACCGCTTCCGCTCGGCGTTCTGGTGCTTGGCGATCGTCTCGGTCCAGCCGTGTCCATCGCTACCGACGTAGATGTGGTTGGCGTCGTCGACGTCGGAGGGTGGGCTGAATTCTGCCGGCGGAGCCCACTCCTCGCCGCGAGGCGCACTCGCACGCCTGTACTGGACGAGGATCGCCCTGGCGACGGTCACCCCGTTCTGGATCAGCTCGCTCTCGGAATTGCGCACCCGCCTGCCGTCGCGCACCAGTCGAGTGACCGCGGTGGTGGGCACTCCTCGGGCCGCCTTGAACAGGTCGACCGTGAGTCGGGCGGGCAGGAAGTCGTCGAGCCCGTACTCGTCGTCGAGCACCGAAGCCGCCAGTCCGACGAGGGCGGGGCCGTTGAGATGGTCATCCCCCCAATGGCTCTGCGCGAACTGCGTCGGTGCGAACGTGGTCTCGGAGGTCGGCACGAAGTGCGCCGGACGAGCGGTCATTCCGGCATCGTCGCACAGGCTTGATCGATCAACCGCACGGCGTTCGCGAAATGCGGACAATGTCGCTGTGGACACCCGACGCCTTCAGCTGCTCCTGGCGTTGTCCCGATTGGGCTCGATGCGGGCGGTCGCGGAGTCGTATCACCTGACGACCTCCACCGTGTCGCAACAGATCGCGGCGCTGGCCAGGGAGGCGGGAACCGCCCTGATCGAGCCCCAGGGGCGACGCGTCCGGCTCACCCCCGCCGGCCGTCGACTCGCCGATCACGCGGTGACCATCCTTGCTGCCGTGGATGCCGCACACCTCGACCTGGACCCGGATGCAGAGCCGGTGGGGACGCTGCGGGTGGGCGGCTTCGCAACCGGGATCCGTGTCTCTCTGCTCCCGATCCTGGCCGACCTCTCCCGGCGCCACCCCGGCATCGACGTGATCATGTACGAATTCGAGCCGATAGAGGCGTTTGCAATGCTGGCCGATGACGACCTCGACCTGGCCCTGACCTACGACTACAACCTCGCGCCATCATCGCCGGGCGCCGCGCTGGAAGCCATCCCGCTGTGGTCCATACCCTGGGGCCTCGGCGTTCGCACCGAGGAGCCCGACGGCCCTGCCGACCTTGCCACGTACGCGGAGCGGAACTGGATCATCAACTCGCGCAACACCGCTGACGAGGATGCCGTGCGAACCCTCGGGGCACTGGCCGGCTACTCACCGCGCATCGCCCATCAGATCGACAGCCTGGAACTCGTCGAGGACCTGATCGTCGCGGGATATGGTGTCGGCCTGCTGCCGCTCGACCGCACGACCGGTGCCGGGACCAAGGTTCTCCGCCTTGCCGGGCCGGGCATCACCCTGACGGCCTATGCCGTGACCAGGATCGGCCGCACCACGTGGCCCCCGTTGCGCGCCGTGATCGACCGCCTCCGCCCGCCACCCGGCCCGCTGCCCCTGGCACGGTGGCCACGAACGGCGGCCGAGCCATCAGAGTAGGTCGGCGACCACCCGCTCGTAGCGGCGCCGCGCGTCTGCGGCCACGTCGGACGAGAAGACCAACACCAGGTTCTCGACCACGTAGGAGTCCGGTCGCTGCCCGGCGAACCGCTGAGCCGACCCGGTGTTGGGGAACTGCGTCACGGTGACGGTGTCGGTGTCGATCTCGGCCACGCATCCGATACGCCCACACTCGGTAGCGGTTACGTCCCTGGGGTCGGCCACCGCGAGTCCGGCGTCGGACATCGCCTGTACGACCTGAGCGGCACTGGCGCTGTTCAGGATCGCGGGTCCGGCTGGCGGCGAGGCGGGCCCGGCAACCGATGGGCCCTGCGGGGACGCGCAGCCTGCCACGACGCATCCGGTGACGGCGCAAGCCACGATTACCCGGGCGAGCCTGAGCACGGCAGACCGCCCCGATCCAGACGAAGTTCGACCATCGGTAGGGAGGCACCCGATTCGGCGACCGGGGCGCCGAGCGTGTGCTCGATGACGGGCTTGAGGGTTCGCCATGCCCGCTGGTGCCTCGCGGCATAGGACCGCAACGCCCGCTGCGCGTCCTCGGCCGGAAGCACGCGCGCGCGAGCAGGCGCGTCGGCAAACCTCCCGCTCGAGACGCGCACGTCGGGGTTCGCGGCGACGTTGCGGAACCACTGCGCGCGATCGCCCAAGGCGGAGGCGACGATGAAGGTGTGGGCGTCGGGCCTTTCGACGACCTCGAGGACGACGCGTCGACACAATCCTGACCGGCGGCCGACGTGCTCGAGCATCAGTATCCGCGTTCCCAGCACGAACCCGAGGTGCGCTCGGTAGATCCAGAGCGGTGCTCGCATCGCGGTGCGTGACCGAACCACCCTCCCACCGACCCGCCCGATGCCGCGGGCAACGGCATCGCGGACCGTCGACGTGTTCACCAGCCCGACCCTCCCTCGCGGGGCGATTCCGCCCGTACCACAAAATACGTGCAATCCGCATTTCGTGCATTCAGCACACGGATGTGGTCACACCCGTCACCGAGCGCGGATATCCTCGCCGTGCCTGAACAGAGAGGACCTCCGGTGACCCAGTCTCGTCCCGATGCGCAGCCATCCGACAGCCTGCTTCGAGACCTCGAGGCGGCGACACGCGGGCTTCTCGCGCTCAACGTCTCCGTTCTCGAGGTCATCGAGAAACGCGTCGGCCTCGCACCCTTACGCGCCCTTCAGGCTCTCGACCGCCTCGGGCCCAGCATGGTCACGGCCCTCGCCGGGGACCTGGGCATGCTGCCGTCGACCGCCAGTCGGCTGAGCGATCGACTCACCGACGCGGGCCTGATCACCAGGACCGTCTCACCGACCAACCGCCGAGCCACGCTACTCGAACTCACCGACGAGGGCCGCGCCGTCCTCGACGATCTCGTGGACCGTCGTGTTCTCGCATTCGGTGAGATCGCCCGGCTTCTGACCCAAGACGACCTGGACTCACTGGTGCGCGGCGCCCGGGCGTTCACGGCCGCGCACGAGCGGCTGTCCGCCCAGCGCAGCTCGGCCGCCGCCGACTGAGCCGACTGCGTTACTGCCCCAGGGTCAGGCGCTGCGCGACCTGGTAGCGCTGCAGCACCTCCGGCGTGGGATCCGCCTCGTAGGAGGCCGTCAATCCGAAGCTCCAGGCAGGGGGCGAGTCGTCGTCGGACAGGGCCCACGCTGCCTGACGGGCGGCGCCCAGCGCGACGTACTCCGCAGGCGTAGGCACGTGGACGGGCATGCCCAGAATCGCGGGGGCGATCCTGCGCACCGCTTCCGAGCGCGCACCACCGCCGACCAGCATGACCCGTTCGACGTCGACGCCCTGGCGTGAGATCTGTTCGACGCAGAACGCTATGGACGCCAGAAGGCCCTCGACTGCCGAGCGGGCCACGTTGGACGGCAAGAGGTTTCGTGTCGTCACCCCGTGCAGCGCACCACGTGCGTCGGGCAGGTTGGGTGACCGCTCCCCGTCGAAGTAGGGCACCAGAGTCAGCCCCTCGGAGCCGGCGGGTGCAAGTAACGCCAGGCGGTCCAGCTCGTCGAAGTCGACGCCGAGCATCTTGGCAACCGACGCAAGCACCGGAGCCCCGTTGAGCGTGCAGACCAGCGGCAACTGCCGGCCGGTCGCATCGGCGAATCCCGCGACCAGACCGCTCGCGTCGTGGGGCGCCGCATCCCCGACCGCACTCACCACACCCGAGGTGCCCAGTGACACGACGCAGTCGCCCGGGCCTGCCCCGATGCCGAGCGCCGCGGCCGCGTTGTCCCCCGCGCCGGCGCCAAGCACTGCGCCAGTCGTGGTCCGTCCCGAGGACTTGTCGGGTCCAACGACCTCGGGCACCGCGGGCCGACGGCCGCGCATCGCCAGGGCGAGCAGGTCCAGGTCGTACTCATCGCGTTCCGCCGAGAAGTAGCCGGTACCGCTGGCGTCACTGCGGTCGGTGCGCAGGTCGGCGATATTGGCCGATCCGGACAGCCGCCAGGTCAGCCAGTCGTGCGGGAGGCACACCGCCGCCGTGGCATCGGCATGCGCGGGCTCGGCGTCGGCCAGCCACCGTAGCTTGGCGGCGGTGATGGCCGCGACGGGTACCACGCCGATCCGCTCGGCCCACTCGGAAGACCCGCCGAGTTCGTCGACCAGCTCCGCGGCCGCCGAACCGGAGCGGGTGTCGTTCCAAAGCAGCGCTTCACGGACGATCTGACCGTCGGCGTCGAGGCACACCATGCCGTGCTGCTGGGCGCCCACCGACACCGCAGCGACGTCGGCCATGCCACCCGCGGCGACAACCGCCTCGCCGAGCGCGGTCCACCATACGAAGGGGTCGACCTCCGTACCGCCGGGATGCGGTGCCGATCCCGAGCGCACCGTCTCACCGGTTTCGGCGTCACACACCAGGACCTTGCAGGATTGGGTCGAGGAGTCGATTCCCGCGACGAGCGCCACGGCGACCTCCTTCTGTCATCGACAACGTGGGGACAAGTGCAAGCTACCCGCCCCCTTCCGCTGGATACGTGGATGTGAGCGGCTGCGCCACCCGTTGCGTCACGGGTTTGCGTCCTTGCTCGTCGGGGAATGCCCGCTTCATGCTTATTCGACGCATCGCGAGGCCCATGTTGGCCGCAACCTTCATCACCCGTGGCGTGGAGTCCCTGCGGAGCCCGAAGCCCGCAGCCGATGCCGCGCGGCCCACGCTCGAGGGACTCGGCAAGCTGCCCGATCCCGTGGGTCCCAACGTCCCGACCAACGCAGAAACGGTCGCCAAGGTGACGGCCGGTGTGCAAATCGGAGCGGGTCTCCTGTTGGCCGCGGGGCGGCTGCCCAGGGTGTCGTCCGCGGCGCTGGCCTTCAGCGTCGTCCCTGGAAGTTTGGGCGGGCACGCCTTCTGGAACGAGTCCGATCCCGCCCGCAGGGCGCAAGAGCGGCGAGCCCTGCTGAGCGACGTCGGCCTCATAGGCGGTCTGATGATCGCGTCGGTCGACACCGAGGGCAGGCCGTCGCTGGGATGGCGCGGACGTCGGGCCGCGCGGAAGGTCTCGGAGTCGGTGAGCGAAGCGGTCTCCGGTGTCGCGCCGTCCGGTGCCAGCTCAGCACTTATCGATCAGGAACTGGTGGACAGGGTCGGCAGCGGAGTCCAGGCCGGACTGCACACGGGCGCAGAACGCAGCCGCGAGTTGGCCCACGTCGCGCAGAAGCGCGGGGCTGAAATCGCCAAGGTTGCGCAGAAGCGCGGTGCCGAATTCGCCGAGATCGCCCGCGACCGCGGACCCGAACTGGCGAATCTGGCCCGTGATCGAGGTGTGGAGATCGCCGACGTGGCACGCGACCGCGGCCCCGAACTGGCGAAACAGGCTAAGACGCGCGGCAAGGAGATCGCCGCTATCGCGCAGGACCGCGGTACCGAGCTGACCGACACGGCCCGCAACGAAGTCAAGCGTAGACGCATCCGCTGAGCGGCTCCCGGCGGTAGATTGGCCGCATGACAGCTGGTGGTTACGAATCGCAACCCGAACCCTACGGCGCCTACCCGCCCGCTCACGGCCATCCCGGCGGGCTGCTCATCCGCTTCTTCGCGAGACTGATCGACGGCGTCATCGTCGGCATAGTGGGGTTCATCCTCGCGTTCGCCACCGACACAATGTCGAACATCATGGTCACCGGGCTGTTCACGGGGCTGTTGACGTTCGGCTACTTCCTGCTGTTCGAGGTCACGCAGGGTTCGACACCCGGCAAGAAGCTGCTCGGTCTCAGCGTCCGCGGCGCCGACGGACTGCCCAAGCCCGACGCCAAGCAATCCGCCATCCGCAACGCCTTCACCCTGCTGCCGATCGTGCCGTTCGTGGGTGGACTGCTCGGCGTTGTCGCGATCATCGTCATCGCGGTGACCATCAGCGGCAGCCCCACCAAGCAGGGCAAGCACGACGAACTCGCCGGCGGCACCGCCGTGGTCAAGGGCTGACGACACGACGAGCTTGACTGCACGGTGACCAGATCACCGCTGACGGCACGAAGGCTGTTCGACCGCTTCGAGCCCGTGCATGCGCTGACCTACTTCGCGCCGGAGGCGCGCGCCGCGTATGACGAGGCCGGCTTCCGCGGCTTCTGGATGGGCTACTTCGCCGCGCGATCGGCGCCGCTCGGCGTTGTGCCCGCCGAGGTGGTCACGGCCGTCTTCTACAACTTCGCCCGCACGCACGTCGCACGCGCACTTGCGTGGTAGCCGGCGGCGACATTCCCGAGGCCACCCCGATGGGGCTGCGACGCGACGACCTCGACGACGACGGCGCTCACCTGAGGAGGACGTGACTCGTCGGCTGGTTGTGGTCCGATTCGAGGCAGCCGCGTACTCCGACTGCTTCCTCACCGGCGACGCCAGCCGCCCTGCCACTGAGGACAAGCAACGCGGCGGTTTCGTGCCCTCCAGCGCACGAAACCGCGGGCAGAATCCATGAAATCTTCGATAATTAGCAAACAAAAATTTCACTGTGTTACGTTTCACAGGGTCCAACGTCCAACGTCCAAGGTCCAACGTCCAACATCCAAGTGGAGATCCGACTCAACCAGGACAGAACCACCCTTGAACTGCTGAAAGCATTGCTCGACCGACGAGGAGGGGGATCATGATCACCATGCAAGACGACGCCGACCTCTTCGCTGGCGACAGGACCCGGACTACAGGAACCAATCCACGATCGGAGCAGTTCCCTTCCAGCTATCACCGTGGACCGCTGGTAACCGGCGATGGATCACCGTTCGAACCACCACATACCCCTGGGAGACCCGTACGCCGAAACGGGAGAGACTCGATGAGGAGGTAGCTGCCAGATCAGGCCGCCCGACGCCCGGAACGCGCGTCAATTTCAAGCATCCAACAATCACTCTCCAATCACTCTCCAAAATCACTCCATCGAAGGAATCTCGTCATGATGAAGATCAGTGCGGCCGCCCTGGCCGCAGCCGCAGCAGCTGCAAGCGTTGCCATCGCGTCGGCACCGACCGCCGGCGCGTCGTGCGTATCGTTCTACGGCCTCGGGAACACCGCGCAGTGCACGTCTAGTTTGGGCAGCGTGGCCGTTGCGGTGGGTGACACCGCCTTTGCGTCGGCGACCGGAGGGTTCGGCAACATCGCGGTAGCCAGCGGCGCCGGCGCCATTGCCAGTTCCTCGGCCGGGTGGTTCAACGTGGGGTACGCGCTGGGGGACAGCGCCAGGGCCGTCACGCAGGGGTATGTCAACATCGCAACTGCACTCGGCAACAACACGTCGGCCCTTGGGGGCGGCTTCGGCAACCTGGCGATCAACGCCGGGCAGAACACCATTCAAGCGCCACCCCCCCTTCCAGGTTATGCGACTGCCGCAGGCATTCTCAACAGCGCCTTCGCGGTGGGTGAGAACAACGTAGCGGCCGCCACCAACATCGACGCCATGCAGCAACCCGTTGGCATCGGCGTTAACTCCGCCCTCGCCGTCGGCAGGGGAAACACATCCTCAGCATCCGGGAACCTGACGACTGCGCGGGCGCTCGGCGAAAGCAACACGGCCGTGGCCGATGGCACCCTGAGCAATGCCGGTACCCTGGGCAGGGAGAACACCGCTGTCGTTAACGGGAGCGTCAGCCTGGTTGCCGTCGTCGGCAGGACTGGCATGGCCGTGGTCAACGGCGACTTGTCTGCTGCCACCGTGACCACCACCGAAGACAGCTCGGCCACGGTGGTCGGCAACGCGTCGCTCGCGACTACGGTCGGCAACAACAGCAGCGCGACTGCGTTGGGCAGCGCCAAGTTCGCGGCGGCGCTGGGCAACAGCAAGACTGCGGTCAACGGCATCAACAACGGGTAGTTCTCACGGGAGTGGGACGCGCATACTCCGACCAAGCTCACGCGTACCCAACATCACGGACGGGACGAAGCAGCCGTGCTCGCTAGTCCCGAAGGTGAAGTTTTGGGCCATGTTTCGCGGAGATCTCGCGAATTTCTTCACGTTCGACGACGATCACGGCTGGTTGCGATTCCACTCGACCCAGCCGATACCGGTGCGGCCGTCGGTGGTGGCCACCGTTGCCCACGCCCGTGGAAACCGGCTCAATCGACCGTCCGCCGAGGTCAGTAGCACGGGTGCATGACCGCGCACATCGATGCTCGCAACGACGTCGCCCGGGACGTATTCCAGCACCGTGGCAAGGGGTAGGTCGTCCTCGTCGAACGTCTCTCGCGCCACCACCCGGTCGAGTTCCACGAGCGGTTCACCCGCCCGCTGCAGGTAACCCACGCTCATCGGTGGTACGCCGGGAATCCGTAGGTCGACCCCGTGCAGATGTGTCCCGTCATTGAGGTGCAGCGCGCTCCACACCCACTCCATGCTCCACCAGTCGCGCGCCGCCCACGAGTGGTCGCGCTGCCCGGCCACGTCGGCGAAATCGTAGACGCGGTCGTCGGCGGTGACGGTACCCGTGACCGTGCAAGGGATTTCGTAGCGCGGGGAAATCCGGTACTGGTACGGGGTGCCGGCCGTGGTCCACGTCAGGTCCATCGCCACCTCCACCCGTCGGCCGCTCTCCCCCCGCAACAGTGCGGCGGGATCGTCGTGCGCCTCACCATGGCCACGAAGCGAAACACGGTACGTGCGAAGGGGTTCGACGGCATCGAGCACGAGGTCGACCGCACCGGTGTCCAGGTGGGAGTGCATGTCGGGCAAATGTGCCTCGAAGTCGAGAACGGCGATCGTCGGCATGCCGGGACCGCACAGCAGCGCGTTGATCCACGCGTGCCCCTGGTTCGGGATGAGTCCGAGCCTGATCCATCCCCCGACGTCCTGGACCGGGTCGGCGAAATCGAAGTACCAGCTCTCACTCCAGAGCGGTTCATCGGTGGGCGGGTGGGCGGCTTCGTCGGCGGCGCTGGGCTGCAACGGTTCCGGAGTCGAGGGCTGCGGCAGGATCGCCAGCGCGTTGGTGTCGAGTACGTGCTCGCAGTGACGCTCGATCATCGCCATGAACATCTGGTCGCCGCGGTCGGTTCGCTCCACCAGCATCGGCGACACGATGGACATCAGCACACCGAAGAAGCTCTGCCGCCGCACGCCATCGCGAACATCGTCCAGGGTGACCGCGGCATCGGGCCCGAGCGCTTCGTGGTACGCGCGCAGGAACTCGTCGTACCGTTCCCGCCGCTGCGGCACCGGCAACGCACAGCCAAGGAAGTACGCGACGTCGGTGAAGGCGGGACCCCGCGTCACGGTCTGCCAATCGACGACGGTCAGCGGCCGGTCCGCAGCCGCCTCGCCGAAGAGCATGTTGTCGAGGCGGTAGTCCCCGTGCACCAGCCCGCGTGGATGATCGGAGTCGGCCTCCTGCGCCATGTAGGCGTCGAGGGTGGCGACCAGCTGATCGCAGACGTTGCGGTGCTCGGGAGCGAGCTGCTCGCGATACCGGTCCAGGTAGCCGGCGTACAGTCCGCCTATCAGCGCCTGATTCACCGGGGACGCGCGGTTGAGCCATTCGGCGTCGGCGAGCGCGGCGTCTTCGAGCGAGGGACCGTGCATGCGGCCCAGCTCGGTGAGGGCGAGCATCGCCTGCTCGGTCGAGGCGCCGGCGATCTCATTCCCGACGGCTGCGGGCGCGGCGTCCCCGAGCAACAGGTCGAAGGCACCCGTCGCGGGATCGTAGGCGGCGTGATGGCATGGTGCGACTGGACCTTTCAGGCCGGGTGCGATGTCGGTGTAGAACAACACCTCGCGTTCGTAGAGCCCCAGGGCCAGGCCTGTCTGACGGCTGCTCGGATCCGCCGCGGCGACCTTGAGCACGACCGAGGCGGGCCCGCCGTCACCGTCGGCGTAGCTCAACGCCACGCGGTAGCACTCGCTCATCTGGCCCGTGCCGATGCGCTCGTAGGCGAAGTCGGTGACGGTGCCCTCGCCGAGTACGCCGGCGAGCCATTCCGCGGTGAGATCACCGGGACCTTCGATGAGTGCGTGCTTCGAGTCTGGACGCAGGTCTGATTGCACGACATCACCGTATGGCACCGACTTGGCCGGGACGGCGGATTGGATCAACTAGTTGACGCGTGTCAACTAGTTGCGTGGCACTGGTCGGGCGGAGTGGGTGTGACGTCGAGCGACGGATTGCGGTCGAAGAAGCCGAATGGCTTGAGCCAGAAGGACACTATGTCGGCGGGCATCACCGGCCAGTCCTCGGGACGCGTGATGTGATGTATGCCGAAGACGTACCACAGCACGACGTCGGTGTTGTCGATCGACCGGTTGGCCTTGGTCCACTGCCCCAGGCCGGTGTCGGCCTCCGACTGGTTCACGAACTCCCCCGCGGGCCAGCGCTCGTCGGGGTCATTGGGCGTCACCCACAGTGTGTGGCCGATGACGTTGGCGCGCTTGATCACCGGTGATCCGGGATCGAACATGGGCGGGATGGCACCACTTGGGACGAGCTTGTACGCGGGGTGGGTGCCGAGTCCGTTGGTGACGTTGGTGTTGACCACCTTCCAGGCCCGCTGCGTTGCGAAGTCGACGTCCTGCATGCCCTCGGCCTCGTCCCGCAACGCGACGTTGCGCACCACCACCGACAGGCCGTACGGGTTGTCCGGGCCCGTGGCCTCGGCGTAGGACTCCGTCATGTAGGCGGTGTTCTCCGTGCCGTCGACGTCGAGATCGAGTCGGGCCACGAGGAAGTGCTGGTGGAACGGGGCGTACGTGCGCTCGTCGACCAGGGTGCCGTTCGGGTTTGGCTGCCCGGGCGCCAACGGTGTGGTCACCATGATGCCCGTCGCGCGCACCTCGCACTCGATGTTGCCGTCCTGGTAGAGCCGCCAATACACCAGGTACTCGTAGTTGGCGACGGTGACGTGGAAGGACAGCGTCAGCCGACGCATGCGGCGGACTTCGGCGCCGGTGTGGTGGTCGACGTGCTTCCACAACACCGCGTTGTCCTCTTCGTGGACGCACACCGCGTTGGTGATCGTGTACGGCTCTCCCCTGCTGTCGTGCAGGACGGCGTCGAGGTAGCGGATCTCACCGAGGCAGTCACATCCCAGTTCGAGGGACTGTGTCATGAAGCCCAGGCCCCACTCGCCGATGTCGAAGGCGGTGCGCCGGTAATGGTCGGGGGACGGATCGCGGTAGGGCACCACCATCTCGGCGAACGACATTCGGTGCGCGATCGACCGGCTGCGGTCACCGTCCTGGTACCGCACGGTGTGCAGAATCATGCCCTCGCGATAGTTGAATCCGACGCGCAATGACCAGTTCTGCCACGTCAGCAGGTTCCCGTCCAGCGTGAACGACGGCCCGTCGGGCTGCGTGACGTGCAGCGGTTTGAGTGGCTCGCGTCGCGATGCCGCGCGTATCCGCTCGGGGATCTGACTGGGCACGTACTCGCCCATGACGGTCGGCGCATCGACACCGCCACCGGCGAACGGGCCGACGTCCTCGACTGCAAGCACCTCCATCGTGTTGAGGTCGATCACGCAGTGCAGACCGCTCACCAGGTGCGCGTACAGGTTGGCGTCCGGACCTTCCTTGAGCCAGATGTCCGACCAGCCGAGTCGGCGGCCCCGGAACTGGTCGGGTATGACCGCGTCCCCGTAGGTCCAGGTGTCCATGAAGACCCGGTCGATGTCGGTGATGCCGCGCTTGGCCAGCGCCGCAGCGACCCCGGGGTCGGCTCGTAGCACCTTGTCGCACTCGACGAACTCGTCGACGGTGAAGTTCGGCTGCACGCCGGGCACGTGCTCGAAGGACTCCGCCCGACCGTCGGTCAACGACACCACGCTCTTGTAGGTCGCGTTGGCGGACCGGTCGAAGCAGATGACCGTGGCCTTGCGGGCGGGTGCGGGACCACCTGCCTCGAACGCGGCGAGGTCGGACTTGCCCGGTTCCCGGAGCTCGATCGACGCGAAGCGCCACCGCTCCTTGACTCCATGCTCACGCCCGAGTATCGCCGCCACGGCGGTGAATTCGTCGGCTGACAGCGGATCCAATGGATGCGTCACGGCCCCTACGCAACCACATCCGGGGGGGCTGCGTAGTGGGTATCGAAGGATCGTGCGACAGCGTCAGTTGGCGGCAAGCGAGAAGCCCTCCCAAGCCCGGCGGCGCTCCGCGTGCGGGTCGTACTCGACGCGGGAGCGCCGGTCGAACACCCGCACCGCGCGGTCACTTTCGGTGTAGGCCGGCCAGTCGTCACCGGGCACGCTGGTACGACTGAAGGCACGCCACCGATTCTGCACCTCGTTGCTGACCCGGCGCGCCGAGCGCCGGTCGGCCGCCGCGGTCAACAACGAGCCGAACCGCGAGCGATACACGTCGAACACGGCGAACAGTTCGGTGGCGTGTGTGGCGCCGAGCCCGGACCAGTGCAGCATGCGGGGTGCGTAGTCGTAGCGATAGACATAGGTCGGCGAGTGCCCGCCGTGCGCTTCGGCGATCTGCCACGCGGCGGTTCCGAACGCGAAGTCGCCACCGAGCCGGACGCACGCCGACGCATCCGGATAGCCCGGGTATGCCGAGGTGATCCTCTCGCGCATCTCGGCGTCGGCCAAGGTCAAGAGCTTCTCGATCATCGGCTCGCTGGTCGGCAGCAGCTGCAGGAAACGCGTGAACAGCCGCCCCTCCTCGGCGTTGGTGCCGACGATGAGCGGCACCTGGTGCGCAGTACCGTTGCGCATCGCCTGGACCGGGTCCTCTGGAAGGTAGTCGTCGCCGTAGGTGGGGCCTGCCGGGAAGGCGCCGGGCATGTCGGTCATCCCGCGCGCGATCAGTTCGTCGAGGGCGCCGACCAGCCGGGCAGGTTTGGCCGCCATCAGCGCCGCGGCCCCGTCCCGGGGAGCGGCGCCGAGCAGGCCGGCGAAGTGCTCGGCGAACCTCTCGGCGGCCTCAGGGGTCCGCACCATCCCACTCGCGGGACTCTCCGAGATCACTCGCGAGAAGAGACCCTTGGCCGCAGGGACCGCCATCAGCGTGGCGACGGCATGCGCCCCGGCGCTCTCGCCGAAGATCGTGACGTTGCCCGGATCGCCGCCGAACACGGCGGCGTTGTCCCGCACCCATTGCAACGCCTTCACGAGGTCGCGCAGGAACAGATTGCCATCGATCGGATCCTGAGCGGTCGACAACGACGACAGGTCGAAACACCCCAGGGCGCCGAGCCGGTAGTTCACCGACACGAACACGCAGCCGCGCCGGGCCAGCGCCGAGCCGTCGTAGATCGGCGTCGCCGAGCTGCCGAGGATGTACCCGCCGCCGTGGACGAAGACCTTCACCGGAAGCGGTCCGTCCGGCGGCGATGCGGGTGCCACCACGTTGAGCGTGAGGCAGTCTTCGCTCATCGGCTGGTACCGGCCGACGCCCAGCAGGGTGTACTTGCGCTGCTGGGGCGCACAGTAGGTGAAACCGTGGCAGTACCGGACACCCCGCCACGGCTCCACGGGCTGCGGGGCGCGGTAGCGCCACCGGCCGACCGGTGGGCGCGCGTACGGGATGGACCGCCAGCGGTGCACCCCGTCCCGTGTGAACCCCTCGATGGTTCCGCTGTCGATCGTCACGCGAATGGTGCGCTCGTGCATGAGACAAGACGTTAGCGAACGATGCGTATGGCCGTGGCACGCAACGCGCAACCTCGACCGGCTGAGTGAACCGCGGGGCGGCCCGCCCCCGCCCACTCGGAGCGCCAGCTAGCCTTGAAACATGCGGATTGCCGTAGTGGTTGCGATGTCTGCGCTGGTCGCAGGGTGTTCGTCCACCTCAGATGACGCCACCGACCGGTCCGGGACAGCGCCGCCGAGCACGTCAACCACGGCGCTGACCACGCCAACGACCAGCAGCGCGCCGACCGTCACGGCATCCGGCGCCCAACCGCCGTCGCCCGGGGCGTCGGTCACCGAGGTCATCGGCTGGATAGAGGGCGGAACAGCCGTCGATCAGGCGACCTTCCACTCCGCCACCAGGGCGGACCAGACGACGGATCTGGGCCAGGACATCGCGTTCGCCAGCCCCTCCGGCACGGCGAACTGCATGACGGATGCCCGGTCCGACGGCGCGCTGGCATGCCTGGTGGACCTGATCGACCCCCCGCCGCGACCCGCCGATGTCTACGGGCAGTGGAAGGGCGGCTGGGTCGACTTCGGCGGGATGAGCGCGGAAGTCGGCTCGGCACACGGCGATCCGGGACGATTCGGCACGGGGACCGGCCGCGAACTGCCGTACGGGCACACCCTGTCGTTCGGAGATTACCGGTGCCGCAGCGATCCGGCGGGGGTGTACTGCGTCAACTACGCCCACCGATCGGCGGTGAAGTTCGCCGACACGGGTATCGAGACGTTCGGCTGCCTCGACGAAACCACTGCCCCCGCGGACGTCGGGCGCAAGTTCAGCTGCTGAGGCACGGCGCGCGCACGAACCTGCCCGGCGCCGCCACGCAACGGCAACGGCCCCGCCGGGCGACCGGGGCGGTCGGGCCGGTGGGGCCGGTGGGGCCGGGGGGCGGAAGTGTCACTGCCAGCTGGCTGGCGGGTCAGTTGAACCTGGTGTTTCCAGTCACCAGCGTTCCGGTCACCGTGCGTCCGTTGATCGTCGACGTCAGCGTGCCGTTCGACAGCCGCTCCACCTGCGCTGCCTGCTGCAGCTGGCGCTTGTTGCGGACCTGCTGCTGGAACTGCAGTTGGTTGAGCTGCTGGAGCTCGGCCTGCTCGAAGTCGCGACCGGAGATTCCGCCGTTGAGCTGCACTCCGATCACGGAGCCGTCGGAACGCACGATCCAGGACGAACGCACGCCGTCGAGTTCGGCGGTGTACATCCCGGCGGGATCGGACACGGGCGCCGCGGTGAAGTCGTAACTCACGCCGTTCATCGTCAGATCGCCCTCCACGTCGGTTCCGTTGAACGACGCGTTCAGCGTGTCGCGGAGCTTGGAGGTGATGTCGATCGTGCCGTCGGTCTGGTTGCCGAAGAACCAGGCCTCGTCGTCGACGCCGTTGCAGGCGTACGCGGTGACGTCCTCACCGTCGACCGCGATGCCGATCGTCATCTTCTTGCCGTCGGTCTCCATGTCGGCGATGTACCTGGCGGCCTCGGGGAAGGACGCATCGGTCGCGGCGGAGGTCGAGGCCCCCGCCGACGGGGATGCCGGGGACGACTCGGTGGACGACCCACCGGAGCATGCGGAAAGGGTCCCCAATGCGATGACCGCGCTGACGCCCACGAGCAGATTGCGAAGTTGTTTTCTCATGGCACCCAGCATCGATCGGTCAAGGTTTACGCGCATGAAGATTCCGTGGAGATTGCATGGAGATCGGCTGCGCGCGGTGTTACTCAGCCCGCCACGAAGGCCTCCACCTCGTCGCAGAACACCCGCCACGCCGGTTCGGTCTCGGTGAGCAGATGGTTGTTGCTTGCCAGCGCCACCAATCTCGAGTCCGGGATGAGCGCTGCCAACTCCTCGCCGTATCGCATGGGCACGCGGTGGTCGTCACGCGAGTGCATGATCAGTGTCGGGCACGTCACCGCCGCAGCCAGCTCGCGAACGTCGATGCGCGCGAACTCTTCCAGGAAGCGCACCGCATTCTCCGGCGACGTGGTCCGGCGCTGCAGATGGTCGAATGCCTCCCAGTCCGCTCGCGTGCCGTCGGGGATGAACTGCGCCGCGAACACCTGGCGAAAGGCAGGATCATCACGCCCCCATCCGACCCGCGCGAGGTCGAGATCCAGTGCGGCAGCGCGCTTCTCCTCTTCGTTCATCGCGCGCACGGCGCGTCCCCTGGCGTAGGCGCCGCAGAGGATGAGGTGCGATACCCGGTCCGGATGCCGGGCCGCGTAGGCGACTGCCACCGCGCCGCCCTGCGAGACGCCGAGCAGTGGAAAGCGCTCCAACCCCAGCGCCTCGACCACGGTCTCCAGGTCATTCACCCAGTGCTCGAACGTGAACTCCGTTGCCTCCCAATCGGACAACCCGCAACCACGCTCGTCGTACCGGATGAAGGAGTGGCGCGCGGCGAGATCCCGGACCCAATGCCGCCAGACGGGGCTCTCGATGTCGTAGCCCAGGTGAGTCATCCAGTTCGCCGCGCGCACCAGCGGGGGCCCTTCTCCGGCGACCGCGTAGGCCAACCGGACGCCGTCGGTCGCACGGCAGAAGGCGATGTGCTGACGTGGCGGAGGAGCCGGTTCCACGAGTTCGTTTGCGGCATCGCCGGAGTTCTGCAGCGTTCCCACGAACTGGTACCCGCGTCCACGAACCGTGCGGATGTAGCGCTGTAACTCGCCGTCGTCGCCCAGCGCTCGACGGGCCGCCTTGATCCGGCTGGTCAGGGCTGCCTCGCCGACGAAACGCCCGCCCCAGACGGAGTCGAACAGCTCCTCCTTGGTGACGAATCTGTCGTGGTTGCTCACCAGCTCGGTCATCACGTCGAAGACCTGCGGTTCGACCCGGATCACGTCGTCGCCGTGGCGCAGCTCGTAGCGCGCGGTGTCCAGGGCGAAGTCGTCGAACCGCCACACCCGACCTTGGCCGGACGGGTCGGGATTCGGATTCGCTGGGGATGACTGGGATGGCGGGGAAGAAGACACCTTGTTCCGATCTCGGCGAAACGGTCCAGACATCGTAACCGCGCGCACGCCGGTCTGCGCGGACCTAACGCCAGCCGTCCGCCGCCTTCGCCGCCTTCAGGAGTGCGTCACACAGGTCGCTCAGTTCCGAACCGTGCGCACCTTCGGCCACGGCGGTCGCGACGTCCTCGGCGGCGCATCTGACCTCGAAGACGCGATCGGAGAGTTCGGCGGCCTCGTCGGCGGTGAGCACGACGGCATCCGTTGGCAACGACGTGCCCTTGACCATTGCGCGCTGCTCGTAGGCCCGCTGCCGGCACGACTGTCTGCAGTACTGCCTGCGCCTGCCTATCCCGGCGTCGGACACCTCACGTCCGCACCACCGACACTGTTGCGGACGGTTGCGCCTGACGGTTCGGGATGCCACGACACCCGACTCTAAACCGCAGGCAGCAATGATCGCGGTAGCATGGGTGGTTGGGTCGGGAACTTCGCACCGGACGGTTGCGTTGAGAGTCCCGGACGAAATCGCATGACGAGGAGTGTTGACGATGGCTGATCGTGTCTTGAGGGGAAGCCGCCTCGGAGCCGTGAGCTACGAGACGGACCGCAATCACGACCTGGCGCCGCGTCAGGTCGCCCGCTACCGCACCGACAACGGTGAGGAGTTCGAGGTCCCGTTCGCGGACGATGCCGAGATTCCCGGCACCTGGCCATGCCGCAATGGCATGGAAGGCACGCTGGTGGACGGCGAGGTGCCCGAGCAGAAGAAGGCCAAGCCGCCCCGCACGCACTGGGACATGCTGCTCGAGCGCAGGTCGATCGAGGAACTCGACGACCTGCTCAAGGAGCGGCTCGACATCATCAAGACACGCCGTCGCGGTAGCTGAGAACGGCTCGCCCGGCGCAGGCGCCGGTGTTGGTCGCGTGAGTACCGCTAGCGCGTGACGCCGCGGGCACGGTCGATGCGCCCGCGCACGCCCCATGCGGCGATGTTGACGATCGCCTCACGAATGTTGGATCCGCTCATCTTGGATACGCCGAGTTCGCGTTCGGTGAACGTGATGGGCACCTCGACGACGATGAAACCGGCTCTGATGGTGCGCCAGGTGAGTTCCACCTGAAAGCAGTACCCCTTCGAGTCCACTTCGACCAGATCGATCTTCTCGAGCACTTCGCGACGGTAGGCGCGGTAACCCGCGGTGATGTCGTGCACCTCGACGCCCAACGATATTCGTGAGTAGCCATTGGCCGCCCGCGACAACAGCATTCGGCGCCGCGGCCAGTTGCGCACCGTACCGCCCTCGACGTAGCGGGAACCGATCGCGAGGTCTGCCCCCTCGTCCACCGCGTCGAGGAGCCGGTAGAGCTCCTCCGGTGCGTGCGAACCATCGGCGTCCATCTCGACCAGCACGGTGTACCCGCGGCTCAGCCCCCACGCGAAGCCCGCGAGATATGCCGCACCCAGCCCATTTTTGGTGGTGCGGTGCATGACGTGCACGCGGTCCGGATCGGCCAAGGCGAACTCGTTGGCCAGTTCACCCGTTCCGTCGGGGCTGCCGTCGTCGACGACGAGGACGTGCACCTCGGGGCGGGCATCGTGCAACCGCGCCATGATCACCGAAAGATTCTCGCGCTCGTTGTAGGTCGGAATGATGACCAGCGTGCGCTGACTCGGGCGGTCGCCAGCTTCTCGCTGGTAGGTCATGACACTCCTTCGTCTGTGACGGCCTCTTGCTTCGCCCTCTGCCTGCGGCGGGCGAAACTCCCATTGTGCAGCATCGCAACAACCACGGACGAAACGCCGAGGACAACGAGAAGCCCCTGCGCCACCGGCCCCCAGCGGGTGGCCGGAGTGATGTCGGACTTCAACCGGACGGGGCTGTCGAGATACGCCGGTTCGAAGAACTGGGTGCGGGCAAGTTCACGGCCGTCAGGGGCGATCACGGCGCTGATTCCGGTGGTTCCGGCGACCACGACGTATCTGTCGTGCTCGACGGCCCGCAACCGCGCGAACGCGAGCTGCTGCGCGCTCATCGCCTCGTCGAACGTCGCGTTGTTGGTCGGCACCGCGAGCAGCCGCGCCCCCGCCAGCACCGAGTCGCGGGCGGCGCGGTCGAAGATCACCTCCCAGCAGGTCGTGATGCCGATCGGAATGCCCGCGGCGTGCACCACGCCGTTGCCCTCGCCGGGCACGAAGTACCCCGCACGGTCGGCGTAGGAGGACAGGTGCTTGAAGAAGCTCCGCCAGGGCAGGTACTCACCGAAGGGCTGCACGATCTTCTTGTCGTGCCGTTCGCCGGGGCCGTCGGCCGGATCCCAGACGATGACCGAGTTGTTCGCCACCGGGTTCTCCCGGCTGTAGCCGGGGGCGGCGACCACACCGCCCACCAGTATCGGGGCGCCGATCGCTTCGGCAGCCAGCGATATCTGCTCGGCCGCATCGGCATTGGCAATCGGATCGATGTCCGAGGAGTTCTCCGGCCAGATCACCACCGCGGGCGCGTTGGCCCGGCCGGCCCGCACGTCGTCGGCGAGTCGCAGGGTCTCCCGGACGTGGTTGTCCAGCACGGCCCGGCGTTGGGCATTGAACTCCAGGCCCAGACGCGGCACGTTGCCCTGGACGACCGCCACGGTGACCGCCTCGTCGTCGCCGGCGCCCACCCCGGACTGACGAACATGCGGCCCGGCCAGCGCCACGGTCAACAGCACGACCACGATGCACGCCCCGGGCGTCACGACCGCCGGCACGTTGGCGCCGGCGTGCCGCTCGTCGCGTCGCCACCACCGCACGACCTCCACGACGATCGCCAGCAGGCTGAATCCGACCAGAACCGTGGCGAACGACACCAGCGGGGCACCGCCGAAGTGCGCGACGGCCAGGAGCGGGCTGTCGGACTGGCTGAACGCCACGGCACCCCACGGGAACCCTCCGAACGGGGTGACCGACTTCAGCCACTCCGCTACCGCCCATACGGCGGCAAACCACAGTGGCCAACCGGGCAGCCGTCTCACCGTCACGGCCAACAGCCCGAACACCGCCGGGTAGAGCGCCTCCACCATCGAGAGCACGACCCACGGAAACGCCCCCACCAGCCCGCTGATCCACGGCAGCAGTGGCAGATAGAAGGCCAGTCCGAAGAGGAATCCGTACCCGAACCCGCCGACCCGTGTCGTCGTCGGCTGGATCATCACCCAGCCCAGCAACGCCGCCGCGGGCAACGCCAGGTACCACCAGCCGAACGGCGGGAAGGCCAGGCACAGCAGGAGCCCGGCGCCGAAGGCCACGGACAGGCGCACGACACGTGGGCTCAGAATCGACCACACGCGGCCCACCACCCGGCCCCCGAGCCCGGTGACCGGCGATGTTTCGGCCGCCGGGGACGCTTCGGCCATCGATGACTCAGCCATGGATGACGACACCCCGGTGCACGGTCTGCCGGCATTGCGGTAGCGGGTCGCCGAGATCGAGTCTCGGCAGTGCCGGAACCCGCGAACCCGGTTCGGTGGACCAGCGCTGCACCGAGTCGGCGGGGGCCGCGACCTCGAGGAACTCCGGGCCGCCTGCGATGTCCCACACCGCGTAGGAGGCGGGTGCACCGGGTACCAGCGTCCCGGTGAGACCGTCGCGGACTCCCCCGGCCCGCCATGCCCCCCTGGTGGCCGCGGAGAATGCCGCCCTGGGCGAGATGGCACTGCCCGGCGTTCGGTGGCGCACCGCAGCACGCACCGCCGACCAGGGGTCGATGCTGGTCACGGGCGTGTCTGAGCCGAAGGCGAGTGGCACGCCTTGGGATGCTAACAGGGCGAACGGGTTCAGCCGACCGGCGCGATCCGCACCGAGACGCTGCGCATACATGCCGCCGGCGCCCCCCCAGAGGGCGTCGAAGTTCGGTTGCACGCTGGCGATCACGCCCCACGCGCCAAGCTTCGCCGCCTGCTCGGCATCGACCATCTCGAGATGCTCGAGGCGGTGGCCGCACCGGGCGACCGCGGGCGCGCCGACGGCGGCGACGACGCGCTCGATGGCGTCCACCACGGTCGCGACCGCCGCGTCGCCGATGACGTGGAAACCGGCGGTAACGCCCGCGGACGTGCACGCGGCCAGATGGGCCGCGGTGGCGTCGGTGTCCAGGTAGGCGTTGCCGCACGTATCACCCGCGTCGGCGTATGGCCGTGTCAACCACGCGGTGTGCGAACCGAGCGCGCCGTCGACGAAGAGGTCTCCCGCCAGGCCGGCCGCGCCGGTGGCCTCGATCAGATCGCGGGCCTGCCGAGTGTCCGAAACGGCCTCACCCCAGTAGCCGATGACGTCAACCCCGTGGTCGATGTCGCGCACGGCACACCAGTCGTCGAGTCCGCCGATGTCGGGGCCCGCGCATTCGTGCACCGCGACGATCCCGGACCGGGCCGCTAGGTCGAGGGCTGCGACGCGCGCCCCATGCTTCTGGGCCGACGTCAGGAGGTCGCGTGCCGTAGCGCGTACCAGGTGGTGGGCCTGCGCGCTCAGCGGCTGCGCAGGCGTGAAACCGGTCGCGGCCTCGACACCGGGCGTCATGCGGCGCAGCGCGCTGGAAGCGGCCGCCGAATGCACGTCCACGCGCGTCAGGTAGACGGGGCGCTCACCGACCACGGCGTCCAGGTCGGCCGTGGTCGGCGCGACGGGGTGCGACCATCTGGTCTCGTCCCACCCGTGGCCCCAGACCGGACCGTCCGGGTGGCGCCGCGCGTAGTCGCCGACCAGGCGCAGCAGGTGTTCCGGCGATGTCGCGCCACGCAGGTCGAGGCCGTCGACGGTCAATCCGGTGGCGGTGAGGTGGACGTGGCTGTCGACGAACGCGGGTGCGACGAAGCCGCCCTCGAGGTCGATGACCTCGGCGTCGGGGAACTGCACGCGACCCACGTCGTCGGCGCCGAGCCACAGCACGGCGGAGTCGGGGCCGTCGCCGACCGCCATCGCGGTCGCGTCCGGCATGGCCGGGCTGTGTACCCGGCCATTGACCAGTAGCGTGGTCAAGCTAGTCGTGGGGCCGCGGCAACGTGGGCTGCTCGTGGTTGGTGACGTCGTAGTCGGTGACGTCGATCACCTCGCCGTCTATGTAATCCCCGCGGGCACCGCGCGAGGCCGTCGAACCGGCGGCGGTGACGATGAACGGCACCCGGCCGAGGCCGCGAGCCGCCAACCCGGCGACTACGGGACGCGCGAGCACCCGGGTCGGGGGGGCGAGCAGCAAGAGGCCCAGCGCCGAGGTCACCAGACCAGGTATCACGGTCAAGACGGTCCCGAGCGCGACGAGTACGCCGTCGGTGACCGCACCCTGCGGCGAGACCAGGCCCGACTGCAAGCGCCTGGCCTGGCGCTTCAGCTGTGAGCCGGCCAGCACCAACCCGAAGAAGAAGGTGCCGACCACGGCCAGGAACGTCCAGCCGAGGCCGATCGTCGACGCGAGGGCGACGACCACCCCCAGCTCGACGAGCACGTACACCAGGAACAGCCGCATAGCCATGTTCAGTCAACGTCCAACCGGTCGGCGAGGTTCCTAGCCCGACGCGGCGGGTAGCGCTTGGACCTCGATGGCGCCGTGCAGTGAGTCGATGCCGCCGCGAATGATCGAATGCGGCACGAACCACCAGGCATGCCACCAGTACCTCTTGATCACCATGCCGTAGACCCGCCGGGTCTCGGACTTGGCCAGGTTGCGAGCGACCGCCTCGACCGGTTCGCCCTTGGGCTTGCCCAGCACACCGCACTTCTGCAGCGTGACCCGCGGGGTGTTCCTGATCCGCTTGGTCTTCCACGAACCGTCGTCGGTGATGATCACCAGCTTGTCGCCGTCGGGAACCCCCCACACCGCGGTCGGCTTCGGCCGGCCGTCCTTGGTGAAGGTGGTCAGCAGCAGGTACTTCTCGCCGTATACGTCCCTGAACGTGGGAGCCATGGCGTCAGGCCACGGCCGTCAGTTCGATCGAAACGTTCTTGTCCATGCCGCCGCGCAGCTTGGAGAAGAAGTTGAACGCCTTGCCGAGCAGGCCGTAGCGCTTGCCGAGCGCATCGTAGGTGGCGCCGTTGACCGACTTGGGCAGGATCGTCGCGACGGCCTCGACCGCCTCCCCCTTCGGTTTGCCGCCGCGGTCGCACTCCGCGATGGTGACGCGCGATGTGTTGCGGATGCGCTTGACCTTCCACGACGTCTCCTGCGTGATGGCCACCAGCCCGTCTCCGGCCGGGGCAGCCCAGATGGCCGTGGGCTTGGGCCTTCCGTCCTTGGTGAAGGTCGTCAGCAGGATGTATTCGGACTTCGCGACATCGGCGAACGTCAACGGCATACGTCCAATCTAGCGGGCCGGCCGGGTCAGCCTTCCAGGTCGCCCTCGGTCTCGAGGAGCACCCGGCGCAACCCGTCGAGGGTTTCCTGCTCGGGCTGCACCCACATGCCGCGGCCCTGCGCCTCCAGCAGTCGCTCGGCCATCCCGTGCAACGCCCACGGGTTGGATTCCTTCATGAACTTGCGGTTCTCCTCGTCGAGGACGTACTCCCCGGCCAACCGCTCATACATCCAGTCGGCCATCACACCGGCGGTCGCGTCGTACCCGAACAGGTAGTCGACCGTGGCGGCCATCTCGAACGCACCCTTGTAGCCGTGCCTGCGCATGGCCGCCATCCATCGGGGATTGACCACCCGTGAACGGAACACCCGGGTGGTCTCCTCGGACAGCGTGCGGGTGCGGACCGCGTCGGGCCGGGTGTTGTCTCCGATGTAGGCCTCCGGCTCCTGGCCCGTCAACGCCCGCACGGTCGCGACCATCCCGCCGTGGTACTGGAAGTAGTCGTCGGAGTCGGCGATGTCGTGCTCGCGGGTATCGATGTTCTTGGCTGCGACGACGATTCTGCGGTACTGCCGGTTCATGTCATCGGTGGCGGCGGCACCGTCGAGCCCGCGACCGTAGGCGAAGCCGCCCCACGCGGTGTACACCTCGGCCAGGTCGGCATCGTCGCGCCAGTTCCGACTGTCGATCAGCTGCAACAAGCCCGCACCGTACGTGCCGGGCTTGGAGCCGAAGATCCGCGTGGTCGCCCGGCGCACGTCGCCGTGCTCGGCGAGGTCGGCCTTGACGTGGGCGCGGACGTAGTTGTGCTCAGCGGGTTCGTCGAGTTCCGCGACCAGCGCCACCGCGTCGTCCAACATCGTCACCACGTGCGGGAAGGCGTCGCGGAAGAACCCAGAGATCCGGACGGTCACGTCGATGCGGGGGCGTCCCAGTTCGGCCAGGTCGATGGATTCCAGGTCGACCACGCGTCGGGATGCCTCGTCCCAGACCGGCCGCACGCCGAGAAGGGCGAATACTTCGGCGATGTCGTCACCGGAGGTCCTCATCGCCGACGTGCCCCACACCGAGAGACCGACCGAGCGGGGCCATTCGCCGTGGTCACGTCGATAACGCTGGAGTAGTGAATCCGCCAATGCGACACCGGTTTCCCACGCCAACCGCGAGGGCACCGCCTTGGGGTCGACGGAGTAGAAGTTGCGTCCGGTCGGAAGCACGTTGACCAGGCCGCGCAGCGGCGAACCCGACGGTCCGGCCGGGATGAAGCCACCGTCGAGCGCGTGCAGGATCTGGGAGATCTCACGGTCGGTCTGCCGAAGCCGTGGCACCACCTCGTTGGCCGCGAAGCGCAGCACGTCCGCCACGGCCGAGTCGCCCGCGATTGCGTCGACGGCCGCTGCATCCCAACCGGTTTCGGCCAGAGCGGCCACCAGTTCGCGGGCGCGCGCCTCGGCGGTGTCGACGGCGGCCTTGGTGTCGGTGCCGTCCTCGACCAGACCCAGCGCCTGTCGCAACCCCGGCACCGACTGCTCGCCGCCGAACAGCTGCGCGGCCTGCAACACGGCCAGAACCAGGTTCAATTCGGTCTCGCCGGTGGGTGCCTGGCCCAGGATGTGCAGCCCGTCACGGATCTGCACGTCCTTGATCTCGCACAGCCAGCCGTCGACGTGCAGCAGCATGTCGTCGAAGACCTCCTCGTCGGGCCGGTCCTCCAGGCCCAGGTCGCTGTCCATCTTCGCCGCCCGCATCAGCGTCCAGATCTCCTGGCGGATGGCAGGCAGCTTGCCGGGGTCCAGCGCCGCGATGTTGGAGTGTTCGTCGAGCATCTGCTCGAGTCGGGCGATTTCGCCGTAGCTTTCGGCCCTCGCCATCGGCGGAATGAGGTGATCGACCAGTACCGCGTGCGCCCGGCGCTTGGCCTGGGTGCCCTCGCCCGGGTCGTTGACCAAGAAGGGGTAGATCAGCGGCAGGTCGCCGAGAGCGGCATCGGTGCCGCAGGTCGACGACATGCCGAGCGTCTTGCCGGGCAGCCACTCGAGGTTTCCGTGCTTGCCGAGGTGCACGACCGCATCCGCTTTGAAGTAACCGGGGCAGCCGTGTCCGAATTCTCCGTCCAACCACCGGTACGCCGCGAGGTAGTGATGGCTCGGCGGCAGATCGGGGTCGTGGTAGATCGCGATCGGATTGGCGCCGAAACCGCGCGGCGGCTGGACCATGATGACGATGTGCTCGGATTGCATTGCGGCGATGACGATTTCACCATCCGGATCGCGACTGCGATCCACGTACAGCTCACCCGGCGGTGGTCCCCAGTGCTCGACGATGGGGTCGGCCAGCTCGCTGGGCAGCGTAGCGAACCAGGCGCGGTAGTCCTTGGCCGACACCCGGATCGGGTTGCCCTCGAGTTGCCCCTGGGTCAGCCAGTCCGGGTCCTGCCCGCCTCGTTCGATCAGCGCGTGAATCAACGCATCACCGTCCTGCGCGTCGAGGCCGGGTACGTCACCGATCTGGTAGCCCGCATTGCGCATCGCCGTCAA
The DNA here is from genome assembly GCA_963798245.1 of uncultured Actinomycetota bacterium. Lineage (GTDB taxonomy): Bacteria > Actinomycetota > Actinomycetes > Mycobacteriales > Mycobacteriaceae > Mycobacterium. The sequence goes on along the minus strand of CAWCSO010000012.1, from coordinate 103,766 downwards.
CAGCTCGATCGCGCTGGCCGGGGTGTCCAGGCCGACGGCGTTGCCGATGCGGGCATGCTTGGTCGGGTACGCCGAGAACACCAGGGCCACTCGCTTGTCCGCGGTGGCGATGTGCCGGAGTTTGGCCTGACGCACCGCCAGACCCGCGACCCGCGCGCAGCGTTCGGGGTCGGCGACGTAGGAGATCAGCCCTTCGTCGTCGATCTCCTTGAAGGAGAACGGAACGGTGATGATCCTGCCGTCGAACTCGGGTACGGCCACCTGGGTTGCCACGTCGAGCGGACTCATGCCGTCGTCGTTGTCGTTCCACTGCTTGCGCGAACCGGTCAGGCACAGGCCCTGCAGGATCGGAATGTTCAGCGCAGTGAGGTGCGCCACGTTCCAGGCGTCATCGGCTCCCCCGGCGCCCACGGTCGCCGGAACGGCTCCTCCCGCGGCCAGCACGGTCGTCACGAGGGCGTCGACGGTGCCGAGGAGTTCGAGCAGATCGGGTTCCGGCGTGCGCAGCGAGGCACAGTAGATGGGCACCGGTTGGCCACCCGCCGCATCGATGGCGTGACACAGCGCGGCGACGTAACTGGTGTTCCCGGCAAGGTGCTGCGCGCGGTAGAAGAGGACTGCCACGCGCGGACCGTCGTTCGAGGCGGCGTGACCTTCGGAGCACTCCAGCACACCCCAGGCCGGGGTGGATTCAGGGGGCACGAAGCCGAAGCCCGTCATCAGCAGCGTGTCGCTCAGAAAGGCGTGCAGCTGCTCGAGGTTGGTGACGCCACCCTGAGCCAGGTAGACGTGGGCCTGTAGGGCGACGCCCGCGGGCACGGTGGAGTGGCTCATCAGGTCGGCGTCAGGTGCCTGCTCGCCACTGATGACGACCGTGGGAATGCCCTTGCCGACGACGGTGTCGATACCGTCCTGCCAGCTGCGGTACCCGCCGAGGATTCGCACTACCGCGATGTCGACACCGTCGAGCACCGTGTCGAGTTCGCCGTCGACGAGCCGACTGGGATTCGTCCACCGGTAGCGCGCTCCGCTGGCGCGGGCCGTCATCAGGTCGGTATCCGACGTGGACAACAGGAGAACGGTGGGCTGGTGCACCCACCATTCGTACCCCATTGCGCCACGTCGAGGCGGTTCGCCTGCCTGACGACGATCAGGGAGGCGCCGCGGCGGTCCGTTACGAGCCGCGCCACGGCCATGGGGGTCAGCGGTCGGAGTTGCCCCACCGGCCGTACCACGTCTGCGGGTACGGCATCCCGAGTGCTGCAATGAGCACGACCACCAGCGCTACGAAAGCCATGAGTCCAAGCATCGTGATTCCTCCATTTGTCGGCCGTCCGCCGGGTCGAATGCGTCTGGCAGACGGTGACTCTCAAAGAACGTAATACCGCCGGTACCGGATTCACAGCTTTCGTGTGGCACGGAACACACACGCGACCGACGTGACGTGGCTCACGTCTGTGCGGTGTGGACCTCGAAGTCGCCTGGGTCGGGTTGCCTCAGCAACTCGGCGTGCCGGTCGGGCGTCCACGGGAACAGCTCGGGCAGCCCGTCCTCGCCGAGATACCAGCTCGAGCATCCCGACACCCAGATCGTCTGCGGCATCGCTGCTTTCATTTCTTCGTTGTAGTCCTTGGTGGCCGCCTCGGTGGGCGCGGCAGCGATGACCCGACCCTGCCTGATCTGCTCGATCCACCACAGCGCGTAGGCGGCCTGATCCTCGGCGATGGGCACCAGGGACTGATTGCCGATCGGTGAGTGCGGTCCCATCAGCATGAACATGTTCGGGAAGCCAGGCACCGCCACCGAGCGGTACGCCTTCGGGCCGTCGGCCCACGCCTCGTCGAGGTGCAGGCCGCCCTCACCGATGATCGCCATCGGCCGCACGTAGGCCCGTGCGTCGAAGCCGGTGGCCAGAACCAGGAGGTCGACTTCGTGAAGAGTCCCGTCAGCGGTCACCACGCCGCGGGGTTCGACGTGGTCGATCCCGTCCGTGATCACCTCGACGCCCGGTCGCCCAACCGCACGGTAGTAGCGGGACGCGAAGATGATCCGCTTGCACATCGGCTGGTCCGCGGGCGTCAACTTCGCACGCAGTTCCGGGTCCCGGACCGACAGTCGCAGGTTCCACCGGCACAGTGTCTGTGCGAGGGTGCGCTGCCAGCCCTTCTCAACCGGGGCAGGGCCGTACACCGACCGTACATAGCGCGACCAAAACCGGAAGGCCAGCCTGTTCAGCACGGCCGACCGGCGTAGCAGCGCCTTCGTGACGGCCTTGTACCGCGGGTTCGGTAGCGGGTATATCCACTGCGCCGTGCGCTGGAAGACGGTGAGCGTACGCACCGAGCCACCGAGTTCGGCCGTGATCTGCACGCCGGTTGAGCCGGTGCCGATGATGCCGATCCTCTTGTCCGGCAACGACACCGAATGGTCCCAGCGCGACGAGTGGAACATCGGGCCTGCGAAGTTCTCCATGCCGGGGATCTCGGGGTAGCGCGGGACGCGTAGCACACCGGTGGCTGTGATCAGGACGTCGAAGGTCTCTTCGCCAGAGGCCGTGGTCAGCCGCCAGCGCCCGTTGTCACGGCGTGCCTCGGTCACCTCGGTGCCGAACCGGATGTGCGGGCGCACCCCGCGCTCCGTCGCCACCATCTGGAAGTACCGCTGGATTTCCGGACCGGGCGGAAGAAGATGTGACCACTCCGGGTTGGGCCGGAACGAATACGAGTAGTAGCGCGACGGGATGTCACACGTGAGCCCCGGATAGGTGTTGTCCCGCCAGGTCCCGCCAACCTCGTCGGCACTCTCGAAGATGGTGAACGTATCGATGCCCGCGTCCATCAATGTGACGGCCATACAGATGCCGGACATCCCGGCTCCAATGATGGCGACCGTCGGCGTCGTCTGTGGACTCATTCCGACTCCTCCGGACCAGCGATGGACCAGACGGTACGCTCCGCCACGGGGCGGCACAACCACGTGAACCGACCACGTGCGCCCACGCGCATCCAGGTCCGCGGTGGTGAGGTGAACCCCGGGCCGGACTACTCATATGCTCGGAGACGAGATGACGAGGGTCCGCGACGACGACGCCTGCCCTGGCGCACTTCAGGTGCACCAGGCGGCGGACGGCGCGCTGGCCCGGGTTCGACTGCCGGGCGGCATGCTCACCGCCGCCCAGCTCGCCGCACTCGCCGCGGCGGCAATGCGGTTCGCCTCTCCGGCAATGGAACTCACCTCCCGCGGCAACATTCAGATCCGCGGTGTCACCGACCCGGGCGAACTCGCCGACGCCGTAGCCGCCGCAGGGCTGCTGCCATCGGAGACCCACGAGCGGGTGCGCAACGTCATCGCCTCACCGCTCACGGGCCGTGCCGGCGGCCTCGCCGACGTGCGCGGTCTGGTCCTGGGCCTCGACGAGGCCATCTGTAGAGACGCCATGCTCGCCCGGCTCCCGGGGCGTTTCCTGTTCGCCATCGACGACGGTCGCGGCGACGTATCCGGTCTCGGCGCCGACGCCGGCGTGCACATGCTGTCCCCCGACCTGGCGGCCCTTCTGGTCGCGGGTGCCGACACCGGGGTGCGCATCCCGGCGGGCGAGGTCATCGGCACGCTCGTCGCGGTCGCCGAGCGGTTCGTCGAGGTGCGCGGGACCGCCTGGCGTACCACCGAACTCGCCGATACCGCGGCACTGCTGGCCGGCCTGGGCCCGACCGACGCGCCGGGCGCGACGTGGCCACCGGTCGGGCGGCCGCCCGTGGGTTGGATCGAGCAGCGCGACGGACGGGTGGCCCTCGGCGCCGCGGTACGGCTGGGCGTGCTCGAGGCCAGGGTCGCGGAGTTCCTCGCGGCCGTCGAGGCGCCGCTGGTGGTCACGCCGTGGCGTTCGGTGCTGGTGTGCGACCTGGACGAGGGTGTCGCCGACGTCGCGCTACGTGTGCTGGCGCCCTTGGGCCTGGTGTTCGACGAGGAGTCGCCCTGGCTTTCGGTCAGTGCGTGCACCGGCAGTCCGGGGTGCGAGCACTCCGCAGCCGACGTCCGGCACGATGCCGCCGAGGCGGCCCAGACGCCTGAGGCGACCACCGACGTCCGCAGGCACTTCGTCGGCTGTGACCGCGCGTGCGGCAGCCCCCCGGACGGCCAGGTTCTGGTGGCGACCGAGAACGGCTATCGATCGCGCCGCCCGTAGGGTGATCGCGTGCTCGACTACACCCGCGATGCCGCCGAGATATACCGGCAGTCGTTCGCGACGATCCGTGCGGAGGCCGATCTGGCGGAGTTTCCGGATGACGTGGCCCGGGTCGTGGTGCGTCTGATCCACACGTGCGGACAGGTCGACCTCACCGAGCACGTCGCCTACACCGACGACGTGGTCACCCGTACCCACGAGGCGCTGGCCGCGGGAGCCCCCGTACTGTGCGACGCGTCGATGGTGGCTTCGGGCATCACCCGCTCACGACTGCCCGCCGACAACGAGGTGGTGCCGCTGGTGACCGACTCCCGTGCGGCCGACCTGGCCGCCCGCCTCGGGAGCACGCGGTCAGCGGCTGGTGTGGACCTGTGGGCCGACAGGCTCGGGGGCGCCGTGCTCGCCATCGGCAACGCACCGACGGCGCTGTTCCGACTGCTCGAACTGCTGGATGAAGGCGCACCGACGCCGGCGGCGGTGCTCGGTGGCCCCGTGGGGTTCGTGGGTTCTGCACAGTCCAAGCAGGAACTGATCGACCGCCCGCGCGGGATGGCGTATCTGGTGGTGACCGGCAGGCGCGGTGGCAGCGCGATGGCCGCGGCCGCCGTCAACGCGATTGCGAGTGTCCGCGAGTGACCGCCAGGGGCACGCTCTGGGGTGTGGGCCTCGGCCCGGGCGACCCGGAGTTGGTGACGGTCAAGGCCGCCCGTGTGATCGGCGAGGCCGACGTGGTGGCCTACCACAGTGCAGGCCACCGACGGAGCATCGCGCGGGGCATCGCGGAGCCCTACCTCCGGCCCGGCCAGATCGAGGAACACCTGGTCTACCCGGTGACCACCGGGACCACCGACCACCCCGGCGGATACGCGGCCGCGATGGACGACTTCTACCGCGAGTCGGCCGATCGCATCGCCGAGCACCTGGAGGCCGGCCTAGACGTTGCCCTGCTCGCCGAGGGCGATCCGCTGTTCTACAGCTCCTACATGCACATGCACAACAGGTTGACGTCCCGGTTCGAGGCGGTGATCGTGCCCGGCGTCACCTCGGTGAGCGCGGCGTCGGCGGCAACCGGCAGGCCACTGGTGCAGGGTGACGAGGTCTTGACGATCTTGCCCGGCACGCTTGCCCCCCGCGGAGCTGCGCAGGCGGTTGGCCGACACCGACGCAGCGGTGATCATGAAGCTGGGCCGATCGTATCCCGCCGTGCGGGATGCGCTTTCGGCCGCGGGACGGCTTGACGACGCGTTCTATGTGGAGCGCGCCAGCACCGCCACCGAACGCGTGCTCCCCGCCGCCGAGGCCGACGACGCCTCGGTGCCGTACTTCTCCATTGCCGTACTTCCCGGGATGACCCCCAGACCGGATCCGGTGGGCAGCGTGGCCGTGGTGGGCCTCGGTCCGGGTGACGTCGAGTGGATGACACCGCAGTCGCGGCGGGAGTTGGCGGCCGCCACCGACCTGATCGGGTACGGCCCGTATCTGGACAGGGTCGGCGTCCGGGACGGCCAGACCCGCCACCCCAGCGACAACACCGACGAACCCGCGCGGGCCAGGCTCGCCTGCACGCTGGCCGAGCGGGGTCGCGCCGTGGCGGTGGTGTCCTCCGGCGATCCGGGGGTGTTCGCCATGGCCACCGCCGTCCTCGAGGAGGCCAAGCAGTGGCCGGGCGTCGAGGTGCGGGTGATCCCCGCGATGACCGCGGCCCAGGCCGTCGCCAGCCGTGTCGGCGCCCCCCTCGGGCACGACTACGCGGTCATCTCACTGTCCGACCGACTCAAGCCGTGGGAGGTGATCGCCGCGCGCCTGACCGCCGCGGCCACGGCGGACCTGGTGCTCGCGATATACAACCCGGCGTCGAAGACCAGGACCTGGCAGGTGGGCGCCATGCGCGACCTCCTACTCGAGCACCGCGAACCCGGCACCCCGGTGGTGATCGGGCGCGACGTGTCCGGGCCCGGCGAGCTTGTCACGGTGGTTCGGCTTGCCGACCTGAACCCGACCGACGTCGACATGCGCTGCCTTCTCATCATCGGTTCGTCGCAGACCCAGTGGCACGCCGACGAGTCCGGAGACCACGTCTACACGCTTCGGCGCTACCCCGGCTGAGCCGGTTCTTGACTCCTGTCGAAGATCGTTGACAGCTGTCAGCTCGACGATTAGTGTCGCGCGTCATGACAGCTGGGGCTTCGAAGGCCGTCTCCATTCCGCGAAGCCCGGCAGACGTGACACCGCAGTGGCTGGGTACGGCGCTGGGAACCGACGTCCGTTCGGTCGACGCGGTCCCGATCGGCACCGGGCAGACCGGTGCCACCTACCGGTTGGCCGTCACCTACGTCGACGACGCAACGGACCTGCCCCGCAGCTTCGCGGTCAAGCTGCCCTCGCAGGACGACACCGTCCGCGAGCGGGTGGCCCTTGGCTACCGCTCCGAGCACGCCTTCTACACGAAGGTGGCCGACGCCGTGCGGGTGCCGATCCCGCCGCACTTCTACTGCGACATCTCCGATGACGGCGGCGACATCGTCCTGCTGCTCGCCGACATGGCGCCCGCCGAGCAGGGCGATCAGATCGGCGGCTGCAACGCCGTCGAGGCGGAACTCGCCGTCCGTGCGCTGGCCGGGCTGCACGGCCCGACGTGGTGTGATCCGTAGTGGGCGAACTTCCCCGGGCTGGCGATGACGAAGCCCGACGCCGACGGGGCCAAGGGCTTCGGCGAGGTCGCGGTGATGGCCACCCAGATCACGCTCGAACGGCTCGGCGCACGGATGACCGAGCAGGATCACCAAACCGCTACGGAGTCAATGGCACTGGTTACGCCGTGGCTCATGGCCGAACCCGACCGATTCTCGCTGATGCACGGCGACTACCGACTCGACAACTTGCTGTTCGACCCCGACCGCACGCACGTCACCGTCGTTGACTGGCAGACGCTCGGCGCAGGGCTGCCCGCCCGCGACCTGGCCTACTTCACCGCGACCAGCCTGCTGCCCGAGGTACGTCCCAGCCTGGACGAACCCCTTGTCGACGCTTATCACGCCGAACTTCTCGGCTACGGCATCACCGGCTACGACCGCGATACGTGTTGGCGTGACTACCGTCTCGGCATGCTGCAGGCACCGCTGCTGACCGTGCTGGGGTGCGCGTTCGCCAGTAACACCGAGCGCGGCGACGAGATGATGCTGGTGATGCTGCAGCGCGGCTGCCAGGCCATTCGCGACCTCGACAGCTTGAGCCTGGTCAGCGCGATCTGACCCAGGCGATCGCGTCGTCGACCGTCGATACGACGTCCACCCCGTCCGGCAGGTTGGGACGGTCCACCATGACGACCGTCACCCCGAGTTCGCGTGCGGCATCGAGCTTGGCCCGGGTCATGTCGCCGCCGCTGTTCTTCGTCACCAGTGCATCGATCCGGTATCGCCGCATCAGGTCCACCTCGTCGGCGTAGCGGTACGGTCCCCGCGACAGCACCAGTTCGTGACGACGCGGCAGCGCCCCGGCGTCGGGCGCCGTCACCGCGCGGATCAGGAACCACGCATCCAGGTCGGTGAACGCCCGCGTCCCGGAGCGCCCGGTGGTCAGGAAGACACGGGCGCAACCGTTCTCCGCGACGACCTCGGCGGCCTGGGCGTCGGAGCCGACCACGATCGCATCCCCGGCAGGCCAGGCCGCTCGGGCGAGTAGGAGGTGTGGCGTCCCGAGTTCGCGGCAGGCGCATGCGGCGTGCGCGGTGATCGTGGCGGCGAACGGATGCGTGGCGTCCACCACCGCGTCGATGCCGTTGTCGAACAACCAATTCCGCAGTCCCTCGGCACCGCCGAAGCCACCGATGCGGACCTGCCCCACGGGTAGTGCCGGATCGGGAACCCGGCCGGCCAGGGAACTGATCACCTCGATTCGCGGATGCAGCGCGGCCGCCACGTCCCGCGCCTCGCCGGTGCCGCCCAGAAGAAGCAGTCGCACTAGTGCCTGCTCCCCCGTCGTCTGCCCGCGGAGTACAGGTAGCTGTCGGTGAAGCCCTCGGCGGCCAGCACGTCGCCGACGACGATGACCGCCGTTCTGGTGACCTCCGCGGCGTGCATTCGGGCGGCGAGTTCGCCCAGGCTGCACTTGATCACCACCTCCTGCGGCCAGCTAGCGAACGCCACTACCGCACAGGGCGTTTCGGCCCGGTAGCCGCCGGCGAGCAGTTCGGGCACCATCGCATCGACCTGCGCGGCCGCGAGGTGCAGCACCAGCGTCGCGCCAGACGCCGACAACGACCGCAGGTCCTCCCCGGCGGGCATTGCGGTCGACAACGTCGCCACCCGGGTCAGCGTGACGGTCTGCGCGACCCCCGGCACGGTGAGTTCACGTCCGAGCACGGCAGCCGCGGCTGCGAATGCAGGTACTCCCGGCACGATCTCCCAGTCGACGCCATGCGCGTCGAGCCTGCGGCACTGTTCGGCCAACGCACTGTAGAGCGAGGGGTCACCGGAGTGCAGGCGCGCCACGTCCTTACCCGCCGCGTGCGCCGCGGTGAGTTCGTCGACGATCTGCTCCAGCGTCAGTGGCCCCGTATCGACAACCCTTGCCTCCGTTGGGCACAGCGCCAGCAGATCGTCGGGCATGATGGATCCGGCGTACAGGCACACCGGACACGTGCTCAGCAGCCGTTGGCCACGCACCGTGATGAGGTCGGCCGCGCCGGGTCCGGCACCGATGAAGTAGACCGTCACGGCTTCACCACCACCCACTGGGTCACCGGCATGGCGGGGCGCCATCCGGTGAAGCCGCCGACAGGTTCGCCGCGGTAGTGCTGAAACCGGCGCAGCTCACCACCCAACTTCGAATATGACTGGGCAAGAACCGCTTCCGATTCCGCCGTCACCACGTTGGCGACCAGCCGACCACCACGAGGCAACCGATCCAGACACGCCTGGAGCAGGCCCGGGTGGGTGAGTCCGCCACCGATGAAGATCGCCGACGGCGACGGCACTCCGGTGACGCCGCCCTCGGTCAGCTCGGCGTCGCCGAATGACTCCGGGGCGGCACCGCGCACGTCGACCCTCGCGCCGAATGCGAGCACGTTCGCGGAGATGCGTTCGCGGCGCCACTCATCGCGTTCGAACGCGACCGCCGAGCATGCCGGACCGCTTCGGCACCACTCGATGGCGATGCTGCCCGAACCGGACCCGACGTCCCACAGCAGTTCGCCCGGCCGCGGCGCGAGTGCCGCGAGCGTCACGGCGCGCATGGACTGCTTGGTGATCTGCCCGTCATGGGTGAACGCGTCGTCGGGCAGCACCGCTTGGAGCCGCTCATCGGGCAGATAGCGCACGGCGACGACGTTCAGATCGTCGACGTCGCGGGGCGGGTCGATCGCCCATTGGCTCGCGATGCCGTCGTGACGGTGCTCTGCGGGGCCGCCAAGCTGCTCGAACACGTACATCTCGGAGTCGCCGCGGCCCGCCTGGGTGAGCAGCCGGGCAAGCTCAGCGGGTCCGTCGCCATCCCTGCACAGCACGATCCCGTGACCGCCGCGGCGCACCGCGGTGTGCGAACCGGCAGTCATCAGGCTGATCACCTCGGTGCTCTGCACCGCCCACCCCAGCCGGGCGCACGCCAGCGCGACCGACGAGACGTGCGGCAGCACGGTCACCCGCTCGGCACCGCACACCCGGATCAGGGTTGCGCCCACGCCGTGCAGCATCGGATCACCGCTGGCAACGACGTGGACGTCGCCGGTGGCTGCGCCGTCGACCTCATCGCGAATCGCCTGCAGGGTAACCAGAATCGGCTTCGACCACTCCCGGCGCTGCGCTGTGACACCGTCGTCCAACAGGTCGAGCTGCCGACGCGAGCCATAGACCACAGCCGCGCCCCGAAGCTCTGCGGCCGATGCGGGAGCCAGCCCACCCATGCCGTCGGCGCCGATGCCCACCACCACGATGCGGGCCACTATCGGGGCATCCTTCGCCACACCGAGCGTGGCAACAATCGAAGTCCGAACACCAAGGTTCCCAACGCTCGTGGCACCCATACCTGGTCGCGTCCCTTCGCCAGGGCGCGCACCGTCGCCTCGGCCACCTCTGGCGCCGTACTCGACAGCGGGGCGGGCGACATGCCTTCGGTCATCCGGCCGATCACGAAGCCGGGACGGACGAGCAGCAACCGAACGCCCGTGCCGTGCAGCGCGTCGGTCAATCCGCATGCGAAGCCGTCGAGGCCGGCCTTCGCCGAGCCGTAGACGTAGTTGGCCCGTCGCACCCGCGCGCCCGCCACCGAGGAGAACACCACGATGGCGCCACGGCCGGCCGCACGCATCGCGGCCGCGAGCACCGTCAGCAGACTGACCTGCGCAGTGAAGTCGGTGTGCACGATGGCCGCGGCATGCGCGGGATCCACCTCCGCGCGGGCCTGGTCGCCCAGGATGCCGAACGCCAGCACGGCCGTGCCGATGGGACCGTGGTCGGCGACGATCGATTCGACTACCCCGGTGTGGGAGGCCAGATCGTCGGCGTCGAACTCGAGCACGTGAACGGCCTTGGCGCCTGCCGCACTCAGCGCGGCGACCTCCTCGGTCAGCTCGCCGGACCGTCTCGCGGCGAGCACCACCACCGCGCCCCGCGCCAACCGCGTCGCCACCTCGACGCCGATCTCGCTGCGGCCGCCGAATATCACCACCGTGTCAGCCGCGTCTTCCATGGCTGCGATTATGTCCTGCGCTAGGTTGGGTACCGATGGCTACTCCAGGTCGCAAGGCAACGACGCGGCTCACCAACGACGCTATGGCGTTCCTCACCGAACGACATCTCGCCATGCTGACCACGCTGCGTTCTGACAATTCTCCCCACGTCGTGGCGGTCGGCTTCACGTTCGACGCCAAGACACACATCGCGCGCGTGATCACCAGCGGTGGCTCCCAGAAGGCGGTCAACGCCGCTGAGCGCGGGGTGGCCGTGCTGAGCCAGGTCGATGGTGCGCGGTGGCTCTCACTGGAGGGCACGGCATCCGTCAGCTCCGATCCCGACGACGTCCGTGACGCCGAGCTGCGCTACGCGCAGCGCTACCGCACACCACGCGTCAACCCTCGTCGCGTCGTGATCGAGGTGCAGGTGGAGCGGGTACTCGGCTCATCGAGCCTGCTCGATCGCGGCGAGGACTGACCCCTACGGTGCCACCGGCACCACGACCAGTTCGTGCGGCTGGTCGTTGACGGGCATCGCGCCGTCTGCGGTGACGATCACGATGTCCTCGATCCGCGCACCCCACTCTCCGGGAAAGTAGATGCCCGGTTCGACGCTGAATGCCATGCCCTCCTGCAGCGGGAGGTCGTTGCCGGACACGATGTAGGGCTCCTCGTGAACGGACAGACCGATGCCGTGGCCCGTGCGGTGCACGAACGCCTCGGCAAGCCCCTCGGCGGCGAGCACGTCGCGTGCGGCGGCGTCGACCTGCTCGGCAGTGACGCCTGGCCGAACCGCGGCGACCGCCGCCTGCTGGGCCGTCTGCAGCACCGCGTAGCGCCGGGCCACGTCCTCGTCGGGCTCGCCGATGCAGTAGGTGCGCGTCGAGTCCGAGTTGTAGCCCGGCTCGTACGGTCCGCCGATGTCCACGACCACCATGTCGCCGACCCGCAGTTCGCGCTCGGAGCACTCGTGATGCGGATCCGCCCCGTTCGGACCCGAGCCGACGATGATGAACGCCACCTCGGAGTGCCCTTCTGCGACGATCGACCGCGCGATGTCATCGGCGACCTGGGCCTCGGTGCGACCAGGCGCGAGAAACTCCGGCACCTTGGCGTGCACCCGGTCGATCGCGGCACCCGCCTTGCGCAGCGCGTCGATCTCCGCCGCGTCCTTGATCATTCGGAGGCGCCGCAGCACGTCGGTCGCCAGCACGGGAACGACGCCGAGCACGTCGGCCAGCGGCAGGAGGTGCATGGCCGGCATCGACTCGGTGACGGCCGTGGCGGCGGGCGTAGCGGGGGTGGCGCCGAGAACGTCGGCCACCAGGCGGTAGGGATCGACGCCGTCGACCCAATCCCGAACGGCCAGGCCGAGTTCACCGACCGCGGACTCCTTGAGCGATGCACGTTCCAGCCGCGGCACGACGACCGTGGGCCCACCGCCTGCCGCGGGCAGCACCAGGGCCGTCAGCCGCTCGAAGGTCTGCGCCCGCGACCCCAACAGGTAGCGAAGGTCGTAACCCGGCGTGATGACCAGCCCCGCCAGCCCCGCTGCCGCGGTGGCCTCGGCGGCGGCCTTCAGTCGGCGCGCATACACGTCGGTGTCGAACCGCTCGTTGACAGAACCCATGGCGTCGAGGCTAATCCGGTGATCGGTCGCTGGCGACCTCGACCAGGGTGCCGTCGGGGTCGCGACCCTACGCGCTACTGTCACTCGAATGCCGCCCATCATCGGTGATCCTCCCCGCCGCGCATCGGGGACGCGCCCGTGACCGCGCCCGTGATGCTGCTCGACGGGGCCAGCATGTGGTTCCGCTCGTTCTTCGGGGTGCCCTCGTCAATCACGGCCCCTGATGGCCGACCAGTGAACGCGCTTCGCGGATTCCTCGACGCCGTCGCCACGCTGATCGGCAGGGAGCGGCCGTCGCGGCTCGTGGTCTGCCTCGACCTGGACTGGCGTCCACAGTGGCGGGTCGATCTGATCCCGTCCTACAAGGCGCACCGCGTGGAGGAGGCGGGTCCGGTGGGCGCACCGGACGTCGAGGAGGTGCCCGACGAGCTGACCCCGCAGGTCGACATGATCATGGCGATCCTGGACGCGTTCGGCATCGCAACGGCCGGAGCGCCGGGCTACGAGGCCGACGACGTCCTGGGCACCCTGGCGACACGCGAACGCACCGACCCGGTCGTCGTGGTCAGCGGCGACCGCGACCTTCTGCAACTCGTAGTTGACGAACCCGTTCCGGTCCGGGTCTTCTACATCGGCAGGGGGCTGTCGAAGGCGACGCTGTACGGGCCCGCCGAGGTGGCCGACGCCTACGGGGTGCCGATCGACCGCGCAGGACCGGCATATGCAGAGCTGGCACTTCTGCGCGGCGACCCGTCCGACGGTCTGCCCGGCGTGCCCGGCGTGGGCGAGAAGACGGCGGCGGCGCTACTTGGCCGGCACGGCTCGCTCGAGGCGATCGTCGCCGCGGCGAACGATCCGTCGACCACGATGCCCTCGGCGCAGCGTAGGAAGCTGCTCGCCGCGACCGACTACATCGCCGCGGCCGAACCCGTGGTGCGGGTGGCATGCGATGCCCCCGTGCACATGTCCCGCGACTCCGACGTCCTGCCGTTGGTGGCGCGCGAGCCGCGCAGGGTCGTGGAACTGGCCGCCGAGTACGGCGTCACGTCGTCGATCGGCCGACTCCAGAAGGCGCTGGACGGCCTGCCCGGATGATCGCCCGGCGGGCTACTTGGGCCGACCGACCTCGTAGGTTCCCTGGTCGTCCTGGAAGGTCACGGTAACCTGGCGCTTGGTGCCGTCGATGCTGACGTCGCAGGTAAAGGTGTCACCCTTCTTGACCTGCGGGCTGGCGCCGTCGTTGCACTTCACGTTCTGGACGTTCTTGGCGCCATAGCCGTTGGTCTCGTCGCTGAGCACCTGCCGCACACCCGTCTGCGCCGCATCCACGTCCAGCCTGGTCTCGACGAAGAACCCGGGCTTCCAGAAGCCCAGGACACCGACGACCGCGATGATGACCACCACGAGCGCGCCCACCAGGCCCATCACCAGGGTCAGCGACTTCTTGGACCCCTCCTCGGTGGCGGACGAGTCATGGGGCGAGAACTGCTGGCCGGGCTGGCCAGGTTGCCCGTACTGGGGTGGCTGACCGTACGGACCCGGCTGACCGGGTTGCCCGTACTGGGGCGGCTGACCGTACTGGCCGTACTGGGGCTGCTGGTAGGACGTCGGGCCGTATGCCGTCGGCTGCTGGCCGTACTGGTCGCTCTGAGGGTACTGCTGCGGGTTGTAGGCCGGCTGCTGGTACTGCGGATACTGCTGGGGGTTGTACGCCGGTGGCTGCTGCCAGGCCTGTGCCTCGCCCGGGGGTTGTTCGGGGGCCGGTGGTTGCTGCCATGCAGGCGGAGGGTCACTGGGCGGTGGTTGCTGACCCGTCCACGGCTGTGCCGGATCAGATCCCTGCGGTCCGCTCATCGTCGTCTCTCCTTGATGCTTTCTCGCTGTATCACTCGCTGTATCAGAAGCGTTGGCAACACACTACCCTGCATCAACTGCCACGACGCCGCGCCGAATGTCGCCGATCGCGCGTTTCGCGCATGCCCGCAGCGCCGGTGTCGGGGCCGCGTTGCGGACTTGGTCGAGCAGGTCGAGAACCTGGCGGCACCATCGCACGAAATCACCGGCGGACAGCGGAGATCCGGCTCCCGACGCGTCCGAGGCGGCCAGTGCCGCCGACAGGTCGCCGGTGGTCGCCCACTGGTGGATCGCCGCCACGAAACCCGGGTCGGTCTCACGGCTCGGCGACAGGCGGTGCCGTTGTTCATCGGCGCGAATCTCGGCGCACGTCCTGCGCGTCTGGGCCAGCGATCTGCGCAGTGCCCCGCTCGCCTCACCGACTCCCGGCGCCGCGCCGGGCGTGTCACCCCGCGACTCGTACAGCACCGACGAGAGGACCGCCGCGAGTTCTGCGGGGTTGAGCCCCTCCCACGCGCCGCGCCGGAGGCATTCGGCAACCAACAGGTCGCTCTCGCTGTAGATCCTCGCCAGCAGGCGCCCCTCCTCGGTCACCGACGGATCTCCCGTCTGACCGTCATCCGCGGTGTGCTCGATGAAGCCACGTTCGTTGAGCAGGAGCAGGATTCGATCGAACGTCCGTGCCAACGAGTTGGTGGCGGTGGCGACCTTCTTCTCGATCTCCGCGTTGTCGCGCTCGATGCGCAGGTACCGCTCGGCGATCCGCATCCGGTCTTCACGGTCCGAGGTGTGGTGCGCGGAGTGGGAACGCATCCGCTCCCGCATTGCGGCGAGTTCGGGATCGGTGTCGTGGTCCTGCCCGGCGTCTCGGGCGCCCCGCCGGGACGGCAGGTGCAGGTTGGCCGCGGCGGACCGTAGCGCCGACGCCACGTCGCGACGCACCCGCGGCTGGCGGTGCTCAACGCGCTTGGGCAACGGCATCGTCCCGACCTTGGCCGATGCGCCCGAGTAGTCGTTGGAGGAAATCCTTCCCGCCCAACGCTGTTCGGTGAGTACCAGGGGTCGCGGGTCGTCCGTGTCGTTGGCCGGTTCGAGCACCACCGCGAGGCCGGTTCGGCGTCCCTGCCCGATCGTGATGATGTCACCGCGCCGGAGTGCGGCCAAGGCGTCGTTGGTGGCCTTTCGCCGTTGAAGCCGCGACGCCCGGGACTGCGCGCGTTCGCGCGCCGTGATCGCCGCCCGCAGCCGGGCGTAATCGAGTATCGGGGCGTCCCTGCCGCCCATTTCCGCCGCCAGTTCGTCGAGCATCCGCTCACCACGCGAGACACCCTTCACCAGGCCTACGACCGAGCGGTCGGCCTGATACTGGGCGAACGAGCGCTCCAGCAGCCGGCGCGACTGCTCCGGACCCATCTGCGCCAGCAGGTTGATCGTCATGTTGTACGACGGCGCAAAGGAACTGCGCAGCGGGAAGGTCCTTGTGGAGGCGAGGCCGGCGACGTCGGCAGGCTCCACGCTGGTGTCGTTGGGTTGCCACAGCACGACGGCGTGTCCCTCGACGTCGATGCCTCGCCTGCCTGCGCGGCCCGTCAGCTGCGTGTACTCGCCCGGGGTGAGCGGGGCGTGCTCCTCACCGTTGTACTTCACCAGCCGCTCGAGTACCACGGTGCGGGCGGGCATGTTGATGCCGAGGGCCAGCGTCTCCGTGGCGAACACCGCCTTCACCAGGCCCGCGGTGAACAGCTCCTCGACGGTGTGCCGGAACACCGGCAGCAGACCCGCATGATGCGCGGCCAGGCCACGGAGCAGACCCTCTCGCCATTCGTGATAACCGAGGACCACGAGGTCCACCTCGGCGAGGTCGGCGCAGCGCCGTTCGACCACCTCGGCGATCCGGATCCGTTCGTCGTTGGTGGTCAGGCGCAGAGGAGAGCGCAGACACTGCTTGACGGCGGCGTCGCAGCCGACCCGGGAGAACACGAAGGTGATGGCCGGCAACAGCCCCTCACGGTCGAGGGTGCCGATGACCTCCGGCCGTGGCGGTGGCCGGTAGACCGCCGGCCTCCCCCGCTGCCCTGTCCTGCCTCGGCCCCGCGGTTGCCAGTCGGTCAACCGGTCGGCCTCGCGGCGCAGGGCGATGTGGCGCAGCAGCTCCGGATCGACCAGTGTCGAACCGGCGCCGGCCTGGCCGGCGTCGAACAGATCGAACAACCTCTTGCCGACCATCATGTGCTGCCACAGCGGGACCGGACGATGTTCGTCCACCACGACGGTGGTGTCGCCGCGCACCGTTTGGATCCACCCGCCGAACTCCTCGGCATTGCTCACGGTGGCCGACAGGCTCACGAGCCGCACGTCCTCGGACAGGTGCAGGATCACCTCCTCCCACACCGCGCCCCGCATCCTGTCGGCCAGGAAGTGCACCTCGTCCATCACGACGTGCGAAAGCCCCTGCAGTGCAGGTGAATTCGCATAGAGCATGTTCCGCAGGACCTCGGTCGTCATCACCACGACGTCGGCGTTGCCGTTGACCGACTGGTCACCGGTGAGCAGGCCGATGCGCTCGGCTCCGTAGCGGCGCACCAGGTCAGCGTGCTTCTGATTGCTCAGCGCCTTGATGGGTGTGGTGTAGAAGCACTTTCGCCCCGCAGCGAGCGCCAGGTGGACGGCGAACTCACCGACGACGGTCTTGCCCGCCCCTGTCGGCGCGCAGACGAGCACGCCGTGCCCGTTCTCCAACGCCCGACACGCGGTGAGCTGAAAGTCATCGAGCGCGAACGGCAGTTCGGCTGCGAAACGACCGAGTTCGCCCGCCAGCGGCTCAGGTGGCTTGATCATCAACCGTCAGCCCGGACTGCGTGCGCACGGGTGACGGCGCGTCCACGTCCTCCGCCGTACCGATCGGCGCGGCCTGATCCTCGGGCACGTCCTCGTCCGCGGCGCGGCGCGCCTTGCGTTTGTCGTTGACACGCGCCACCTGAATGGACAGCTCGAGCAGCATGGTCAAGGCGATGGCCAGGGCAAGCATCGAGAAGGGATCGGAGCCAGGCGTCGCGAAGGCGGCGAACACGAAGAGCCCCATGATCAGGCCGCGCCGCCACTCCTTCAGCCGCGCGTAGGTCAGCATGCCGACGAGGTTGAGCATGATGATCAGCAGCGGGAACTCGAAACTGATACCGAACACCAGCAGCAGGTTGATCAGGAAGCCGAAGTACTGGTCGCCGGACAGCGCGGTGACCTGGACATCGCTGCCCACGGTCAGAAGGAAGCTCAAGGCCTTGGACAGCACCACGTACGCGAGCACGGCGCCCGCGACGAACAGCGCGGCGCCGATGGCCACGAACACCGACGCGAACCGACGTTCCTTCTTGTAGAGGCCCGGCGTGATGAACCCCCACACCTGGTACAGCCAGACGGGGCAGGCCAGCACGAGCCCTGCGGTCAGCGAGACCTTGAGGCGCAGCATGAACTGGTCGAACGGGGCCGTGGCGAGCAACCGGCACTCGCCGTCGGGGGTGATGGACGCCCGGGCGGATTCGGGAAGCGAGCAGTAGGGGTCTCGCAGCCAGTCGCCCAGGCTGCGCAGACCGAACGGGCCGTGGCTGTACCAGAAGAAGCCGACGATCGTGGTGAGGACGACCGCCACCGCCGCGATCAGAAGCCGGTTGCGCAACTCCGAGAGATGGTCGACGAGCGACATGGTGCCGTCGGGGTTGGACCGCGACCGTCGCAGCCGCGGATCGAACTTCTTGAAGATTCCAGGTGGGCGCACGAGATCGTTGAGACGCCGGTCAGCGACGCGACATCACGTCGCGGACGGCGGAAGTTGGGATCAGGCCGTGCGCTTGTCGGAGGACTGTTCGGTCGTAGGTGCCGGCGTCGGGTCGACCCGTTCCGACGCGATCGGCGTCGCAGGCGGCGCGGCTTGCTCCGAGTCGGACTTCGACTCGGCCTGCATCTCCTTGATCTCGGACTTGAAGATCCGCATCGACTTGCCGAGCGACCGCGCTGCGTCGGGCAGCTTCTTCGCGCCGAACAGCAGAACGAACACGACGATGACGATCACCCAATGCCAGGGTTGTAGACCACCCAATTCGGTCACCTCCAGATGTCGTCGCCGAGTCTACCCGCCGCCGTCGGTGGCGGGGACCTCGTAGGCCTTCAGCGCGGCGACGGCAGACTCGCGCACCCTGTCGACCAGCGGCTGGGGGGCGAGCACCTGCACCGCCGAGCCGAAACCCAGCACGAATCGCGCCATCCAGGAATCCGACGCGTACGTCATGGTCGCCTCGCAGGCGCCGTCGGCCAGTTCCCGAACCACGTGTAGCGGGTAGTAGTCGAACATCCACGCCGCGGACCTGTCGACCAGCAGCGTCGCCGATGGCAACGACGGGTCGGAGTCGAATAGCGAGGTATCCGGCGCGGCCTGCACCGCGGGCTCCGGCGGCTCCGAGGGTTCGTCGAGTTCGCGGGCCTCCACGATCCGGTCGAACCGGAACAGCCGCACCCCCTCGGCCGAGCGGCACCACGCCTCCAGATAACTGTTGTCGCCGACCAGTACGACCCGGATGGGGTCGACCGTTCTCGTGGACAGCGTGTCGTGTGACGCCGAGTAGTAGTCGATGGTGAGCGCGTGGTCGTTGCGCACCGCCGAACGGACGGCGGCCGCCGCCCCGCTCTCGGCCGGTGCACGCTCGTCGGACGCCGAGCCGTCCGCAGCCTCGCTCGCGTGGCCCGCGGCCCACTCGATCTTGGCGATCGCGCTTCGCGCCGCGGCGGGGTCGACCATGCCCGGCACGTCCAGCAGTGCGCGGAGCGCGACCAGGATCCCGGTCGCCTCGGGCGAGCTGAGCCGCAGCGGATGGTCCATTCCGGCGGAGAAGGTCACCTCGATGGTCTTGCCGGACATCTCGAAGTCGATGAGGTCACCCGGCCCGTAACCGGGTAGCCCGCAGAGGAAGAGCTGCTGGAGGTCGTCGCGCAGCTGCTTGACCGTCACGCCCAGCTCGAGCGCGGCCTCCTCGAACGTGATCTTGGGGTTGGCCTGGAAGTACGGCACCATGTTCAGCAACCGCACCAGTCGCGACGAAACACTGGTCACGACGTCGCCCCCCGAACCTGCGCACGAAGCCTGGCCACCACGTCGTCGCGCAGCGCCGGTGGGTCGAGGACCACGGCATCCGCGCCGTAGCCCGCGATCTCACGCGCCAATTTGTCGTGCATCCCGATCTCGACAGCCAACTCGTCCCCCTCGCGTCCGCCGACGGTGCTTCTCGCCATCACCGTGCCGGTGCGGCGCAACGCGGTGGCCCTGCCCTCCGCCACCCATACCCGCGCCTGCACGCCCGGTGGCCACTCCGCCACCGCGCGATGCACGATGTCTCGCAGGTCGACGCCGTCCGGTCGCTTCACCGCGCCGCGTGGACCGACCGCCGCGACCTCGGCACCGATGCGGGACACCCGGAACGTGCGGGTGTCATCGCGGTCGCGGTCGTGTCCGACGAGGTACCAGCGTCCGCGGTAGGTGACCACGCCCCACGGTTCGACGGAGCGGGTGACGTAGGGCTCACTGCGTGAGGACCTGTGGCCGAACGTCACGGCCTGGCCGGAGTCGATGGCGGACAACAGGATGCCCAGTACCTCCTCCGATCCACGCAGGCCGGGCATCGAAGCGGTGGTACTGATCATGACATCGGCGTCGGGAGCGTCGACGTCGACACCCGCCGCGCGCAGTTTGAGCAGGGCGCCCTGCGTCGCGGTGACGAGTTCCGGCGACTCCCACAGTTGCGTGGCGATGGCCACCGCGGCGGCCTCGTCGGCGGTGAGTTCGACTTGCGGCAGCGCGTAGGCCTCCCGGTTGATGCGGTAGCCCTCGGTGGGGTCCATCGATGAAACGCGACCGGTCTCCAGTGGTATGCCGAGATCACGCAACTCGTTCTTGTCGCGTTCGAACATTCTCGAGAAGGCCTCGTCGCTGGGACTGTCGCCGTAGCCGTAGACGGTCTTGCGGATGCGTTCAGCGGTGATGAAGGTGCGGGTGGACAGAAGCGCGATGACGAGGTTCATCAACCGCTCGACTTTGGAAACCGCCACGGCTAGAGAGCTTAGTGCCCGCCCGCCGAACGACGCTGCGCGCTACATGCTCGCGATCAGCCGCTTGACACGTTCGTCGACCGACCGGAAGGGGTCCTTGCACAGCACGGTTCGCTGCGCCTGATCGTTGAGCTTGAGGTGCACCCAGTCGACGGTGAAGTCGCGGCCGGCGGCCTGCGCGGCGCTGATGAACTCACCTCGCAGTTTGGCCCGCGTGGTCTGCGGCGGCTGGTCGACGGCCGCCTCGATGTCCTCGTCGGTGGTGATTCGGGCTGCCAGCCCCTTGCGCTGCAGGAGGTCGAACACACCGCGCCCGCGCTTGATGTCGTGGTAGGCGAGGTCGAGCTGGGCGATCTTCGGGTTCGACAGGTCCATGTCGTAGCGGTCCTGGTAGCGCTGGAACAGCTTGCGCTTGATCACCCAGTCGATCTCGGTGTCGACCTTGGCGAAGTCCTGGCTCTCGACCGCGTCGAGCTGACGGCCCCACAGGTCGACGACCTGCTCGATCTGGGCGTTCGGTTCGCGGGTCTGCAGGTGCTCGACGGCGCGGCTGTAGTACTCGCGTTGGATGTCGAGCGCGCTGGCCTGACGTCCCCCCGCGAGCCGTACCGGCCGCTTGCCGGTCATGTCGTGGCTGACCTCGCGGATCGCGCGGATGGGGTTGTCGAGGGAGAAGTCGCGGAACGGCACGCCCGCCTCGATCATCTCGAGCACCAGTGCGGCGGTGCCCACCTTGAGCATCGTCGTGGACTCGCACATGTTCGAATCGCCGACGATGACGTGGAGCCTGCGGTACTTCTCGGCGTCGGCGTGCGGTTCGTCGCGCGTGTTGATGATCGGCCTGCTGCGGGTGGTGGCGCTCGAGACGCCCTCCCAGATGTGCTCGGCGCGCTGGCTCAGGCAGAACGTCGCGGCCTTCGGTGTCTGCAATACCTTGCCCGCACCGCATATCAGCTGCCGGGTCACCAGGAACGGGAGCAGTACGTCGGAGATCCGGGAGAATTCGCCCGCGCGCACGATCAGGTAGTTCTCGTGGCAACCGTAGGAGTTGCCCGCCGAGTCGGTGTTGTTCTTGAACAGGTAGATGTCGCCGCCGATGCCTTCGTCGGCGAGTCGCTGTTCAGCGTCGATCAGCAGGTCCTCAAGTACCCGTTCTCCGGCCCGGTCGTGGGTCACCAGCTGGATCAGGCTGTCGCACTCCGCGGTGGCGTACTCGGGGTGGCTGCCGACGTCGAGGTAGAGGCGGGCGCCATTGCGCAGGAACACGTTGGAACTGCGCCCCCAGGACACCACCCGTCGGAACAGGTAGCGCGCGACTTCGTCCGGCGACAGTCGACGGTGGCCGTGAAACGTGCACGTCACACCGAATTCGGTCTCGATGCCCATGATTCGCCGTTGCACGTGATCGAGCTTACGGGTTGCCGCGGCACTACGTGTTGACGGCCGCGTGTTGACAGCCGCGTGTTGACAGCCGCCACGTGCTCCGTAACGCAGTGCCGCGAAATGCGGACGGAACGCCGTCGTGGATGCGCGGCAGACCTGACGCTAAGCGGCGTGTGCGGGTGGCGCGGAGTTCGGTGCTGGGTTCGACTTCGTCGGCCGTGAGTTCCGGGCGTCCGGGTAGTGGTGGTGCCTTGGATTGGTATCTGGTGCCGGTGGGGGTGGTGTATTCGGCGGTGTGGGTGCCGTCGTCGGCCAGGGTGGTGTTTACCTGCCAGCCGGGGGCTTGTTTGGCGTAGTTGCAGGCCTCGCAGAGTCCCAGGCCGTTGACGGCGGTGGTGGGCCCGCCGCGTGCGGCGGGGGTGGCGTGATCGGTATGGCGGATCGGTGCGTCGCAGTAGGGGGTGCGGCAGGTGGCATCGCGCAGCGCGATGAACCTGGCCAGGCCCTTCGGGAACCGGCGGGAGCGCGACTCCATCGCGACCAGCGCCCCCGAGCGGGGATGGCGGTAGAGCCGGCGCAGCGTGGCCCGTGAGCGGGCGTCGCCCACCGACTCCGCGACCAGGCGTCGGGCCAGCGCCCCCGGGATCGGCCCATGCCCGCCGACCCGCGCCGGTTCGCTGTCCCCACCGAGCAGGGTGTCGTCGGTGATGACCAGATTCACCGCCACCGGCACCGGGACCTCGGCGGGGCGCCCGGTGACCCGCTCGACGAGCGTGTCGGCCATCACCTGCCCGCGCCCACGGCCGTCGCCGCAGCTGTCGGCGGAACGCTTGAGCGCGGCGTACACCGCCACCCCCTGGGGCATCGGCAGCAGGGCGGTCACGTAGGTCATGGCATCAGGTGCGGGGCGGATGCCCACGTTGCGTTCCCGCTCGGCGCGCACCGCGCGATCCACCACGGCCTGGGGATCGAGGCGGTAGGCGATCGCCTTGGCCTCGGCGACGATGCACTTGTCGCCCTTGCCCGCCAGGTCGGCGGCATCGGCGCACAGCTCGGCATCCAACACCCGGCGGTCCTGCACGGTCAGGCATGCCGATTCCCGCACGATGAGGGTGGCCCGCCACTCCGAGAGCACCCCGGTCTGCAGGGCGGCCAGCGTGTGGGGCATCTCGTGCACCAGCGCGCGGGCGAACCCCAGATGGCGACCACCCTGGTTCGGGGAGTCGTGCCGCGCCAGCCCGATCTCACCGGCCAACCCCTTACCCCGCTTCGACGCCGGCACCCCCGCGGCGGCCTCGGCGCGCCCGGCGGCGCTCATCCAGCGCTGCGGTCAGCCGCGCCTGCTCAGCCGCAGCCGCCGACTTCGCGACCTCCAGATCACCGATACGCGCAACCAGCGCCGCCTCCCCGGGATCCACCCCACGACCAGCCCTACCGAACATGTGTTCGATGCTACCCGGGAGGTATGACATTCCGCGTGGACCAGTGTGCGCCGGGTTCCAGCCAGCCCAGCCGCCTGCTGACGGCCTCTGCCGCCGCAATGGTCACCTTGGCGAGTTCATCGAACCGGTCCTTCGACATCCGGTAGCTCGGACCCGAGACACTCAGTGCGGCGACCACTTCCGAGTGGGCCCCGAAGACCGGGGCTGCGACGGCGTTCAGCCCGACTTCGAATTCCTCGGTGACGCCGGCCCACCCACGCTCGCGCACGACGGCCAGTTCGTGCTCCAGGTCGGCGATGGACACGACCGTGTTGTCGGTGAAGGCCTGCAGCGGGTCGGCGAGCCGGGCACGAAGGTCTTCATCGGTCCAGGCCAGCAGCACCTTCCCACTCGAGGTGGCATGTGCCGGGCAGCGCTGCCCCACCCACGTCCGCAGGGTGATCTCGGCGGGCCCGATGGCCTCGACGACGTTGACGATGCGGTCGCCCTCGAGAATGGCCAGGTTCGCGGTCTCCGCCACGTCGGAGGCCAGACCGTCACAGACCTCCTGGCCGACCCTGCCGAGGTCGACCTGCCCGCTGCTCGCCCTGGCAAGACGATTGATGGAGATCCCTAGCCGGTAGGGACCGCGATCCGATGTCTGCTCGACGTAGCCACGCGCCTCGAGCGCGGCGATCAGCCGTGACACCGTCGACTTGTGCACGCCGAGTTCGGCGGCAATGTCCGTGACCCCCGCCTGGCCGTGCCGCGCCAGAATCTCCATCACGAGCAGCGCGCGGTCGACCGACTGCACCGCAGCGACACGATTTCCCGGGGATGACTCGGCCGCGCCGACCGTGGTGTGCCCGCCCGTTGCCATCACGCCCGACCCTATACGGACCACCTGACCTGGCCGCGGACCTTCCGCCGGCATACCGCGATCAAACCTTCGGCCGGGCCGCATGAGTCTGCCTGATCAAGTCTGCGCACTTCTCGGCCATGGCCATGACCGTGATGTTGGGGTTGACCGCGGGCAGCTTCGGCATCGCCGAGGCGTCGACGACCCGCAGCCTCGAGACGCCCTTGACCCGCAACTCCGGATCCAGCACGGCCGTCGGGTCGGACACTGAGCCCATCTTCGCCGTTGCCGCGGGGTGATACACCGTGTTGTGGCATCGGTGCACGTAGTCGAGGAGTTCGTCGTCTGTGGTGGCATCGGGGCCCGGCGCCAGTTCGCGGGCGACCCATGGCACCAATGGCGCCTTGTCGGCGATCGTTCGGGCTAGTCGCAACCCGGCGAGCATGATCCGTTCGTCGTAACCCCCGGGGTCGGTGAAGTAGCGCGGATCGACCCTCGCGCGGTCGCGGTAGTCGCGGCTTCGCAGCCGTACCGTCCCCCGCGATCTACCCTGAGTTACGTTGGGAGTCAGGCAGAACCCGTTGTCGGTCGTGGGATAGCCGTGCCGCAACGTGTTCATGTCGAACGGCACGCTGCCGTAGTGCATCATCAGGTCTGGCTGCGCCACGCCTGCGTCCACGGTGGCGAACAGCCCGATCTCCCACCACTGGGTCGACGTCGTCACCATCGGGCGAGCTGCCTCCCAAAACACCAGCCCCTCGACGTGATCCTCGAGGTTCGCGCCCACGCCGGGCGAGTCCACCCGCACGTCGATGCCGATCTCGCAAAGGTGATCAGCGGGTCCGATACCGGAGAGCATCAACAGCTTCGGCGTGTCGATGGCGCCCGCGGTGACGATGACCTCGCGCCGAGCCACGACGACGTCGTACCCGGTGAGGTCGGGACGCTGGTAGCGAACCCCGGACGCGGCGTGGACACCGGGCGACTCGTCGTCGAACACGATCTCGGCCACCCAGCAGCCCGTGCGGACCTCGAGATTCGACCGCGAGTCGAGGATGGGATGCAGGTATGCACGTGAACTCGACATGCGGGTGCCGTCGTCGGCCGCGTTGATCTGGAACCAGCCCGCGCCGTTGCGCACCGTGCTCCCGCGGTTGAACGCGACCGTCGGCAGCCCCGACAGCGCCGCCGACTCCAGCACCGCCGCACCGCAGGGGTCGTCGGCCGGAACGTCGCGGATCCGCACGGGTCCGTCGCGACCGTGCGCAGCGCCCGGTGCGTCGTTGTTCTCCAATCGGGTGACCAGGGGCAGGATCTCGGCGGCGCTCCATCCGGCCGCCCCCATCGCTACCCACTCGTCCAGGCACTCCGCGGGCGGCCAGAACGCGATGCAGGAGTTGTGCGACGAGCATCCACCGAGAACCTTTGCCCTGGCATGCCGCATGAACGAGTTACCTCGTTCCTGCGGCTCGACCGGGTAGTCCCAGTCGTAGCCCGAATCCAGCAGGTGCATCCACTCGGAGAGCACCAGGATGTCGCCGTTGCGGACGTCCGTCGGGCCCGCCTCCAGCAGGCAGACCGTCACGCCTGGGTCCTCGGACAACCGGGCCGCCAGGACGCAGCCAGCGGTGCCCCCTCCGGCGATTACGTAATCGAACGTGCCTGCGGCGTCAACCATTCCTCCGACACCTCCACCTCTGTGCGGCGCTCTGGATCCAGCACGTCCGAACCTCACTCACCGAGACGGGCCAGTATCCACTCGTGGAATCGTCCGATGTGGTGTTCGGCGGGGACGAGCACGCCGCCGTTGCGGTAAGCCCGGGAAGACATCGCCGGTTGCGTTCGCTCGCACGCCTCGAAGTCCTGTTCATTGACCCGATGGAACAGTTCCACCGACCGCGTGACGTCGCGGCCGGACGCCAGCACGTCGGCGGTGTAGAGCCAGTCGCATTCGACGATGGTGCGCTCGGCGGACACCGGGTACATCCGGTGGAAGATGATGTGGTCGGGCACCAGGTTGATGAACACTGTCGGCCTCACCGTGATCGCGTAGTAGCGACGGTCCTGCTGGTCGGTGATGCCAGGTAGCCGCTCGAATCCCGAGGAGCCGTCAACGGTGAATCCAGCCACACCGGAACCGAATTCGGCGCCAAGCCCCACTCTTGCCTGGGCGGCGATGCCGCGCGAGAACTCGGGGAGAACACCGACGAGTTCGGGATGGATCGACGAGCAGTGGTAGCACTCCATGAAGTTCTCGACGATCAGCTTCCAGTTGGCCGCCACGTCGTAGACGATGCGTCTACCGACGTCGAGTCCCCCGATGCCGTACCGGTTGATGGCGTCGTCGTCTCCGAGCGTCTTCGTAACCTCGGCGACGACGTCCTCGAATGGCGGCGGCGTGTCGGACAGACACACCCAGGCGTAGCCGAGCCACTCGGTCAGGGGCACCGGCACCAGACCGAACCGGTCCTTGTCGATCGGCGCTCCCGCGTCGTCCGCCAGCGCCCCGATGTTCGGTGCCGCGACCAGCCTGCCGTCCAGGGCGTACGTCCACGAGTGATACGAACAGCGCAGGTTCCGCCTGACCTCGCCCTCGACCTCGGTGCACAGTCGAGCACCCCGGTGCCGGCAGATGTTCAGGAACGCCCGCAGCAGGCCGTCCCGGCCGCGAACCAACAGGACGCTCTCGCGGCCGACCTGAACCGTCGTGAACCGACCGGCCAGTGCAAGATCCGACGACCGCGCCGCGCAGATCCACATCGTCTCGAAGATGTGTTCCTGCTCGGCGGCGAAAGTCGCTGCGCTGGTGTAGTAGTCGCCACCAAGGGTCGCGCGCAGCGCCGAATTCGTGGTGGGTGGCCCCAGCACGGGAGGGAGATCAGCGGTCACGAGGTCACCAGTCGCTTCGGGTCGAACAACGAAATGGGATGGCCGGTCACGCCGTCGATGGCGAGGTCGGCGAGGATCTCCCCGACGACGGGGACGAACTTGAAGCCATGGCCCGAGAATCCGCACGCCACGGTGATGTTGGCGCAGTCCGGATGGCGGGCGATCACGAAGTGTTCGTCGGGAGTGTTGGAGTACATGCAGGTCCCCGTGTCGAGGCAGTTGCCGTCGAGGGCGGGTAGCAGTCGTGCGATCGTGGCTCGCATCTCGGCGATCTCGTGTTCACCGACGGTGCGGTCGATGGTCTCCGGTGTGCACACCACGCCCTTGCGGAAGAAGGCGACCTTGACGCCACCGGCGGGACCGTCGATGGCGGGAAAGCCGTAAATCTGCATGCCGTCGGGGTTCTCGGCGATGAAGATGGGATGGTCGACGAAGGACGGGGTACCGACTGTCGGGTCGAGCCAGTACAGCACCTGGCGTTCGACGGTGATCGGAATGCCGAACTCGCCGAGCAACTGTGGGGCCCACGCACCCGGGCAGATCACCAGTTGCCCAGCGGTGTACGTGCCGCGAGAGGTAGTGGCGCGCACACCGCCCGCGGCGTCGGACCAGTCGAGCACGGGCTCACCGAAGTGCAGGTCCGCCCCGCCACGTGCGGCGAGGTCGAGATGCGCCCCAACGGTCATCTCGGGACGCGCGAAACCTGCCATGTCCTCATAGAGCGCGATGTCGCCGGGCGCGGGCGTGAAGTTCGGGAAGCGCGTCCGGATCTCACCGGCGTCGAGCAGCTGGTGCGGGAGGTCCCACTCCCGGCTGGCGCGAAGGCTACCCGCCACGGTGAGACAGTCC
The DNA here is from genome assembly GCA_963798245.1 of uncultured Actinomycetota bacterium. Classification (GTDB taxonomy): domain Bacteria; phylum Actinomycetota; class Actinomycetes; order Mycobacteriales; family Mycobacteriaceae; genus Mycobacterium. The sequence continues at coordinate 75,935 of CAWCSO010000012.1, read as the reverse complement.
GGCGCTCCGAGGAACAGCCCGCCGGTGACGCGGTACACGTCGCGTCCGGTCTCGACGGCCAACTGCTCCCACAGTTCGTAGGCCCGCAGAAGCAGCGGAACGTAGCCGGGGTCCTCGAAGTAGGACTGCCGAATGATGCGTGACCCGCCGTGGCTCGATCCCTTGTCGTGGGCGGGCGTGAACCGCTCCAGGCCGAGTACTCGCTGGCCCCGCGAGGCGAGGTGATGGGCGGCGGCGCTTCCCATTCCACCGAGCCCGATGACGATGACGTCGTAGGGACCCGTCGACGAGGTCATTGGCTGCTACCTCCTGATCCGGTTCATGCCCGGGTCGACCACGGGTTCGGCGTGCACGGCAGCGCCGTAGCGCGTACCGCGGTAGTCGACGGTGACCACGTCGCCCTCGGCGACCTCGGCGGGAAGCCAGGCATAGGCGATGGTGCGCCCCACTGTCGGCGAGTAGCCGGCGCTGGTGACGTGACCCACGCACTCCTCGGCTTTGCCTGCCAGGTAGACCGGCTCCTTGCCCAGCACGACGGCGGTGGACTCGTCGAACACGATGCTGCGCAGGACCTCAGCCGGCGCGTCCGCGCACTCGAGGGCCGACTTGCCCACGAAGTCGTCCTTGCCCATCCGGACGGCGAACTCCAGGCCCGCAGCGGCGGGCAGGTGCTCGGCGGTCATGTCCGTCCCCCAGCTGCGGTAGCCCTTCTCGATCCGCAGGCTGTTGAATGCGATCCGGCCCGCAGCGATAACCCCGTACTCCCGGCCGGCATCGAACAGCAGGTCCCACAGCGCCGCACCGTATTCGGCGCTGGTGTAGATCTCCCAGCCCAGTTCGCCGACGTAGGAGACGCGCATCATGGTGACGGGGATGGCGTCCAGATGGGTGTGCAGGGCCCGGAAGTACTTGAAGGCGCGGTGGGACAGATCGTCGGGGCACAGTGGTTGCACCAGTTCGCGGGCCAGCGGCCCCCACACTCCGATGCAGCACGTGCCGCCGGTGACGTCACGGACGGTGACGGAGCCGTCATCGGGCAGATGTCGGGTCAGCCAGTCGAAGTCGAGCGGCGAATTGGCGCCCACCTGGAACGTGGTCTCGGCCAGCCGCGCGACCGTGAGATCGCTTCGCAATCCGCCCGTTTCGTCGAGCAGCAGTGTGTAGGCAACCGAGCCGACGCTCTTGTCGACGTCGTTGGTCGTCATCCTCTGGAGGAAGGCCGCCGCGCCCGGGCCGGCGACCTCGTAGCGGGTCAGCGGGGTCATGTCGTACATCGCCACCCGCTCGCGGGTCGCATACGCCTCCGCGATCGAGATCGGCGACCAGTTCCTCCCCGACCAGTCGTCACGGTCGGGAAAGGCCAGGCCTTCTGCACGCAATCGTGGCATCAGTGCGGCATTCGCCTCGTAGTAGGCCGGGCGCTCCCAGCCGCCGCCTTCGTAGAAGAAGGCGCCCAGTTCGGTTTGGCGGGCGAAGAAGGGGCTGGTGCGCAGGCCACGCAACGCGGTGCGGTACTGATGCGGATGGATGATGTCGTATACCTCGACGAACGCCTGAGAACTGGTCTGCGTGACGAACGCCGGACTGCGGGCCACGTCTTCGAAGCGGTAGAGGTCACACTCGTGGACGTCCACCGACGGCGTGCCGTCGATGATCCACTCGGCGGTGGCCCTGGCCACACCCGCGGAGTGGGTGACCCACACCGCCTCGGCAACCCAGAAGCCGCCCAATTCGCGGTGTTCGCCCATGATGGAGAAGCCGTCGGGCGTGAAGGAGAAGATTCCGTTGAAGGCCTCCTCGACCTTGGAATCACTCAGTGCGGGAATCAGTTCCATCGATTCCCGCCATGCGGGCGCGAAGTCCTCTTCGGTGAACGGCAGCATCGAGACCATGGGCTCGCCCACGGTGTCGGCCGTCAACGTCGACATGTCGACCGGCATGGGCTGATGCCCGTAATAGCCGATGCCGATGTGGTCGACGTGTTCGCGGAAGTAGAGGTCCTGATCCTGATGCCGCAGGATCGGGAGCCCCGCCTCGGACAGCGCGTCGTTGCGTCCGACGAGGGCAGGGATCCGCCCGGTCTTGGCATACTGGTGCGCCATCGGCACCAGCGGGACGACGAGGCCGACCTGCTCGGCGAACTTGGCACCCCAGAAGCCGGCCGCGCAGATGACGACGTCAGCGTCGATCACCCCGGCACTGGTGGTGACGCCGGTGACGCGGCCACCCTTGTCGACGACGCCCACGACTTCGGTGTTCGGCAGAAAGCGCGCGCCGCGGTCACGGGCCCGCCACGCCTGCGCCTCGGCGGCGCGGACGGCCTTCGCCAGACCGTCGGTGGGAGTGTGGAATCCGCCGAGGATGCGGCCCCGGTCCAGCAGCGGGTGTAGCGCCGCGCACTCGTCGGGCCCGATCAGCGTTCCCTCGATGCCCCAGGCCTGGGCCCAGCCCGCCTTGCGGTGCAGGTCGGCCCAGCGTTCGGACGTGGTGGCCACCTCGAGCCCCCCGACGGGGTTGAACGCCCAGCCGTCGGGGTGGTGCAGTGCGCCGAACTTCTCGACCGTGTAGCGCGCGAAAGCGGTCATCGTCTTCGACGGGTTGGTCTGGAAGACGAGTCCCGGCGCGTGGGATGTCGAACCTCCGGTCGAGAACAGCGGCCCCCGGTCGACGACGGTGACATCCGTCCACCCGCGGGCGGTCAACTCGTCGGCCAGCGAGGTACCGACGATTCCTGCCCCGATGACGACGACTCTCGGCATGAGGGCCACTCCTCCGTACTTGTTGCGCTCAGCGCAACTCGTTGTGTAGTACGCAACAGATATTCCCACCAGTGAGTGCGTCCGTCAACCTGGACACACCTGGGAATCTCGTGTGAGCACACCCATGCGCAGGCAACGCCCAGCGACACGGGCGGATACCGAACGTGGGTTGGCCGGTAGTGAAAGTCGTTTCATCTGAGGATATTTGGCGGGCGTGGTGCGATAGTGTGCACCGATGGACACCGGTGTCGGAGACGGACAGCCACTCGTGGTGGGAATCGACGGATCCGAGGCTGCGCTCGGTGCCGCGCGGTGGGCCGCCGACTTCGCCATGAAGAGCGCGTCCCCACTGGTGTTGATGCACGCCGTTCCCCGGCTGGACTGGCATTTCACGGCGGAAGTTCCGCCACCGTCGTCTGATGCGACCGCGGGCATGGACGAGGCGGCCGACGCCGTTCTCGGTGCGGCTGAGGCGGCCGTGCGATCCGCCCATCCCGACGTCGGGGTGAAGCAGACGATCGTCAAGAACTCGGTCGCCGCGGCCCTTCAGGACGCGTCCGAAGGTGCTCGCCTGGTGGTAGTGGGCGCCGGTAGCCACCGGGTGCTGGGCGGGCATGTCATCCGGATTGCGCACCGGTCGCGGTGCCCGGTGCTGGCCTGGCGGGCGCCGGTGGCCAGACGGACCGGTAAACCCCTGCCCGTCGTCGTGGGCATCGACGAATCCGACGATTCCATCAGGGCGCTGGGCGCCGCGTTCGACATCGCCCGTGTCCTGCATGCGCCGCTGACCGTCGTGCACATGTGGGAGATCGGCGCAGCAGTGGGCCTGGGCTACAGCCAGGGGACGATGGACTGGGAGTTACTGGACGTGCTTCAGAGCCGACAGCGCCGACGCATGGACGAGCTGGTCGCCCCGTTTGCACGGCAATACCCCAACGCCCATGTGAACAAGGTGTTCCAGGACATCAGCCCGGCGAAGGGACTCACCGAGTTGTCCGGCGACGCCCAGCTGGTGGTCGTCGGCAGCCACGGCCGCGGCAGGATTGCAGAGTCCACACTCGGTTCGGTCAGCCAGAGCGTGATCCATCACGCCGAGTGCCCCGTGCTGGTGGTCCGCTAGCACCCAGACCGGTTACCAGAGTTCCATCGACCGGGTGAAGATACCGGCGAGGTCGTCCTCGGTGACCGGCTTCGGGCAGGTGGCGAGCAGGCGCTGCTGTTTCATCGCGCCGCCGACCAGGTCGGGAACATCGCCGTGGCCATAGCCGACTGCGCCGATGCCATTGGGGATCTCGATGTCCCGCATCAGGTCGATGAGCGCGTTCGGCAGGTATTCAGAGGCATCCAGGGGCCGGTCTGCGCCGGGTGCGAGTAGCTCGGCGGCGCGGATGTGCCGGTCGGGGGCCGCGTCGAAGGTGAACCTGAAAGCCTCGGGGGCGGTCAACGAGACCGACATGCCATGCGGCACCATCGGCTCGGCGCCGGGGGTAGTCCGACGGGTGAAAGTCCTTGACCCGGCCCGCGATCGGATAGCCGTTCGCGTGCGGGATGTGCACGCCCGCGTTGCCGAAACCCATACCTGCGAAGGTCGCTGCCACCGCCATGTCCGTGCGCGCCTGCACATCGCCGCCCTCGCGGACGGCATTGCGGAATGCACCGGCCAGCAGTCCCAAGGCCTTCTCCGACCACATATCGGAGATGGGGTTCGCGCCGCAGTAGGGCACCCGCTGCTCGGGGCGCTTGTGGTCATAGCTGGTGTACCAGCGCGCCGTGTAGCTCTCCAAGGCGTGACAGAGGATGTCCATTCCCGCCGAAGCAGTCACACCGGCAGGCTGGGACACGGTCAAGCTCGGATCGATCACCGCCAGCATCGGACGTAGCCGAGCGTGACTGATGCCGGTCTTCACATGCTGCGAAAGCACGTCCAGCACACATACCGTCGTGCTCTCTGCCCCGGTCCCGGTCGTGGTCGGCACCGCGACCAGTGGCCGCAACGGGTTCACCGGTACCGCGCCCTTTCCCACCGGTGCGTTGACGTAGTCCATCAGGTCGCCGGGATTGGTCAACATCAGATTGACGGCCTTGGCGGTGTCGATGCTGGAACCCCCGCCGACGGCGACGAACGCGTCCCACGGACCTGACGCGCGAGCCGCAGCGATGGCCGCCTCGAGGCTGGCGTCGGTCGGCTCGATGTGAACGCCCTCGAACACGTCGGCGTCGATGCCGAACGATGTCATCTGGTCGGCGATCCGCTGCGGGATCCCGGTGGCGGCCAGACCCGCATCGGTGATGACGAGCACCCTGCGGGCGTCGTGCTGGCTCAGGTCGTATCCGATCTCGTCGGATGCGCCGGGGCCGAATTTGAGCTGCGGCGCCCCGTAGGTGAAGATCGCTTCCGGGTTGGCCGGGAGATTCAACGGTTGTTTCAACGGTCCATTGAACGGCATACCGCCTCCTGGTGGGGCTACTCAGCCGGCGTCGGCGACGCTTCCGAATCGAGATCCTCCGGCGGCAGAAGCGCTTCCAGCGCGGCGCCGGCAATCCGGCGGAACGCGCGGCGCGGCCTGCTGGCATCGAGAACGGCGACCTCGAGGGTCGACACGTCCAACGTGCGCGCTTCCGCGGACCCCGTGCCCGAACTCGACCCCGAGCCGGACGCCGGCGGCGAAGCGCTGCTGGCAATGCCCGCCCGAAGCGCATCGACGGCGATCTTCACGGCGTCAGCCAGGTCCGCATTCTCGGTGTAGGTGTCCTTCAACGCGGTGCTGATCGGCTCCGTCGTGCCGCCCATCACGACGAAGTGAGGCTCGTCGGCGATCGATCCGTCGTAGGTGATGCGGTACAACTCGGGCGCCCTGGTATCGCCGAAGTGCGCGACCTCCGCTACGCACAACTCCACCTCGTACGGCTTGGCCTGCTCGGTGAAGATGGTGCCGAGGGTCTGGGCGTACACGTTCGCCAACTGGCGTCCCGTGACGTCGCGTCGGTCATAGGCGTAGCCGCGGGTGTCGGCGAACTGGATGCCGCCACGTCGCAGGTTGTCGAACTCGTTGAACCGGCCCACCGCGGCGAAGCCGACGCGGTCGTAGAGTTCGCTGACCTTCTGCAGCGACCTCGACGGATTCTCCGCGACGAACAGCACACCGCCCGAATAGGACAGCGTGATCACGCTGCGGCCTCGAGAAATGCCCTTTCGCGCGAGTTCACTGCGCTCACGCATCGCCTGCTCGGGCGAGATGAAGTAGGGAAAGCTCACAGCTGATCCCTACCATCGTCTGGACCGAAAGTGTCAGCGCGCGAACGGCTTTCGATGACTTGGCGGGCGAGACCGGCGATGCGCTCCTCGGCGACGTCCTCGGCACCCGTGGGGCCAAGCACCACTGCCGTCGGATAGATGCCACGGACCAGGTCGGGTCCGCCGGTCGCGGAATCGTCGTCGGCGGCGTCGTAGAGCGCCTCGACGGCCACCCGGAGCGCGGACTCGGCGTCGGTCACGCGCGAATACAGTTTCTTCATCGACGACTTGGCGAAGATCGAGCCGGAGCCCACCGACTGGTATCCCTCCTCCTCGACGTTCCAGCCGCCGGCGGCGTCGAAGGACACGATCCGGCCCGCACCTGCCGCGTCGGGATCGTCGAGGTCGTAGCCCACCAGCAACGGCAGTGCGACGAAGCCCTGCAACGCCGCGCCGAGATTTCCCCGCACCATGATCGCAAGCCGATTCACCTTGCCCGCGAAGGTCAGTGCGACGCCCTCGAGCTTTTCGTAGTGCTCGAGTTCCACGGCGTAGAGGCGGGCGAACTCGACAGCGATCGCGGCAGTCCCGGCGATGCCGGTGGCCGTGTAGTCGTCGGTGATGTACACCTTCTGCACGTCGCGACCGGCAATCATGTTGCCTTGCGTGGACCGCCGATCACCGGCGATCAACACCCCACCGGGGAACTTCAGCGCAACTATCGTGGTGCCGTGCGGCAGGGCGTTCGACACCTCCGGCAGACCGCCGGCGGCGACTCCACCAGAGGGCAGCAGGTGAGGCGCCTGCCGTCTGAGCAGCTCGGAGAAGGACGACGAATCCGCCTGGAGTGACGGCATCCCGGAAATCGATGGGTAGGTGGCCAGCTTGTCGCTATTCGGCCAGGTCACTGTCCGCCCTTTTGGACATACGCGCGAACGAAGTCCTCGGCATTCTCCTCGAGGACGTCATCGATTTCGTCAAGCAGATCGTCGGTCTCCCCGGCCAGCTTCTCGCGACGCTCCTGGCCTGCGGCCGTGCTACCGGTTGCGTCGTCGTCATCCCCGCCGCCACCGCCGCGCTTGGTCTGCTCCTGAGCCATCGCTGCCTCCTGCGTCTCATCGGCGGACTCACAGCTGTCCACCGGTCACTTCACACTACCGTCCTGCTGTGACTTTGCCCGTCGGACTCAGTTGGTGAGCTGGTCGACGAGTTCCGCTGCGCTGTTCACCGAATCGAGCAACGCCCCCACGTGCGCCTTGCTTCCGCGCAACGGCTCCAGAGTGGGAATCCGCACCAGCGAGTCGCCACCGAGGTCGAAGATCACCGAGTCCCAACTGGCGGCGGCGATGTCGGCACCGAACCGGCGCAGACACTCGCCGCGGAAATAGGCCCGCGTGTCGGTCGGCGGGTTGTCCACCGCGTCGATCACCTGTTGCTCGGTGACGAGCCGTTTCATCGACCCCCGCGCCACCAGCCGGTTGTAAAGGCCCTTGTCCAGTCGCACGTCGGAGTACTGCAGATCGACCAGGTGCAGGCGGGGTGCCGACCACCCGAGGTTCTCACGGCGGCGGAAGCCCTCCAGCAGGCGCAGCTTGGCAGGCCAGTCGAGGATCTCTGCACACTCCATCGGGTCGCGCTCGAGCAGGTCGAGTACTTCGGCCCACGTCTCGACGACCTTGGATGCGCGCGGGTCCGGATCACGCGAATCGACCAGCTTGGCCACGCGGTCCAGGTAGATGCGCTGTAGCGCAAGAGCGGTCAGTTCGCGACCGTCGGCCAGGGCGACCGTCGCGCGCAGCGACGGATCGCGGCTGATCACGTGCACCGCGTGCACCGGACGCGCCAACACCAGGTCGGAGAGGTCGATCCCCTCCTCGATCAGGTCGAGCACCAGCGACGTGGTGCCCACCTTCAGATAGGTCGACGTCTCGGCGAGGTTGGCGTCACCGATGATGACGTGCAGCCGACGGTACTTGTCTGCATCCGCGTGAGGCTCGTCGCGCGTGTTGATGATGCCCCGCTTGAGCGTGGTCTCGAGGCCGACCTCGACCTCGATGTAGTCGGCGCGCTGCGTCAGCTGGAAACCCGGCTCGTCACCGGAGGGGCCGATGCCCACCCGCCCGGAGCCGGTCACCACCTGACGCGACACCAGAAACGGCGTCAATCCGGCGATGACCGCCGAGAACGGGGTCTGACGGCTCATCAGATAGTTCTCGTGCGTCCCGTAGGACGCACCCTTGCCGTCGACGTTGTTCTTGTAGAGCTGCAGCTTGACCGCACCCGGCACGCTCGCGACGTGGCGGGCCGCCGCCTCCATGACCCGTTCACCGGCCTTGTCCCAGATCACCGCGTCCATCGGGTCGGTCACCTCGGGCGCCGAGTACTCGGGATGCGCGTGGTCGACGTACAGCCGCGCACCGTTGGTGAGGATCATGTTGGCGGCACCGACCTCGTCGGCGTCCACGATGGGTGGCGGCCCCGTCGACCGGCTCAGATCGAACCCCCGTGCGTCGCGCAGCGGCGACTCCACCTCATAATCCCACCTGGTCCGCTTGGCACGTTGAATGCCAGCCGCTGCCGCATAGGCGAGAACCGCCTGCGTCGACGTCAGGATGGGGTTCGCGGTCGGATCGGATGGCGATGAGATCCCGTATTCGACCTCGGTTCCGATGATCCGTTGCATACCCCCAACACTAGGTGACGCTGCGAGTTCCATCGCCACCCCGGGGGTGGCGTAGCCGATAGGGTTCGGGCTCATGACCTCACCGGATGCCGCCGACCGCGTCACCGCCGAGCGGTGGTTCCTGGCGCGAGGGCTTCCCTCGGTGCTGACCCCGAGAGCCAGATGGCGACGGCTGTGGCGCCGCTCGGCGCCGGCGCTGACGGCATTGGCCACGCTGATGACCGCATCCATGATCACCTGGATGGTCACCGGCGCCGCTCCCGTGTCCATCGACGGCCCTCCCACTGCGGCCCAATGGCTGGTGCTCGCCGTCGTGCTGGCCGTGGTTCCGCTGGCGACCTTGCTGGCATGGCTGGTAAATCGCATCCGCGACGACCGGACCCGCCGTATCGCCGGAACGGTCGCGTTCGCGACCGCTCTGATCTGTGACCTGTTCAACGGCCCCACCGCCAACGTCGTGGCCGATCTGGGCAGCACGCTGGTATTCGTTGGGCTGATCCTGGTACTCAACGGCCTGGGCATCGGGTCGATTCTCGGCTGGGCGGCCGTCAGGTTGACGACGCAACATCTGGCCGCCATGGGTGCGCTGGCCGCCCGCGCGCTGCCCGTCGTCCTGCTCACGGTGCTGGTGTTCTTCAACGCCCACGTCTGGTCGATGGCGAGCACCATCACCCGAGACAGGATGTGGCTGGTGGTCCTCTTCATGACGCTGATCGCCGTGGCGTTCCTAGTCGCCGGTATCCGGGAACAGGTGACACCGATGATGTCGCCCGCGGTAGCCCGCCAGACGGATGGAGAGCGGCTGGCGGACACTCCATTCGCGTCGATGCCGGACCCCGCCACCGTCAGCCCCTTGAGCACTGGTGAGCGGTTCAACGTGCTGTTCGTACTGGTGGCCTCCCAGATCAGCCAGGTGGCCGCCTTCGCACTCGTGACGAGTTCGATCTTCTTCGCGCTCGGGTTGGTGGCGCTCAGTCCCGAGCTGGTCGAGGATTGGACCAACGGCGGGGCCGAGCAGAGCACGGTGCTGGGTATGGCACTGCCCTTTCCCGAGGCGCTGCTGCACGTCGTCATGTTTCTCGGTGCGCTGTCGTTCATGTACGTCAGCGCTCGGGCGGTCGGTGACGGCGAGTACCGCGCGGAATTCCTCGACCCCCTCCTCGACGACCTCCGGTTGACTCTCGTCGCCCGTGCCAGGTACCGGGCCCACGTTTCGGCGAGCTGAGCGAAGCGGACTCGCCCGTCACCGACCGCCATTTCGCGCCGAAATCAAGGATGATGACCACTGCCGAGGGTCACCGAGGGGCGAAGGGGCGTGGGCTGGGATGGGGCAGAAACGTCGTCGCGCCGTCGTCGGGCAGGTCCGACCATGACCGATCGGCCGAGGGATCGCGCGGGCGCGACGGGTCCACAGCGCCGCGCCGCGGAACGGTGGTTCCTGCACCGCGGCCTGCCGGCGGTGCTGCGGCCGGGCGCTCTGACATACCGCTTCTACTCCAGGGCCGCACCCGCGCTGGCAGCATTTGCCGTGACGATGCTCACCTCGGTGCTGGTCGTCGCGCTCACCGGTGAGCACACCATCGACATCGACGGTGACCCCACACGGACCGAGTGGTTCGTCCTCGGGCTGGTATTGCTCGTCCTTCCGCTCGCCGCCCTCGTCGGCTGGCTGGTCAAGCAGATCGCCACCGAGCGGTCACGGGTCCTCGCCTCGGGCGCGGCGATCGCCGGCGCGGTGGTCGGCGGTGTCTTCGGCGGCCCCAGTCCGCGCGTCTTGGCCGACCTCATCATCGTCGGCGTCGTCATCGCCCTCATCCTGGTTTTTACCGTCACCGGCGCCGGTTCCATCCTCGGGTGGGTCGCCAACACGACGATGGCGAATCTCGCCGGCATCGGCACCTTGATCGTGCGCGCGCTGCCCGTGGTCCTGCTGATCGTGCTGGTCTTCTTCAACACCCATCTGTGGCTGATGGCCTCGATCGTCAGCCGGGGGCGGCTCTGGCTGGCACTGGTGTTCCTGTGCTCGATTGCGGCGGTCTTCCTGGTGTCGAAGACGCTGGAGAGCGTGCGGCCGATGCTGTCGTCGCGGAATCCGCTGCCCGACGACGACGCCCGCCTCGCCGGTACACCGTTCGCCGCGATGGTAGACCGTCCGGTCAATCCCGAACTGTCCCGCTACGAACGCGCGAACGTGGTGTTCGTCCTGGCCGTCTCGCAGATCGTGCAGGTGCTGACGGTCGCCCTCGTAACGGCGGCCATCTTCTTCATCCTCGGCCTGATCCTGGTGACTCCCCCGCTGCTTGCGCTGTGGACGCGCAACACCGGGACCGGTGACGGCCAGATTCTGGGAATGACGTTCCCGGTTCCCGAGGCGCTCATCCAGATCAACATGTTCCTCGCCGCCCTCACGTTCATGTACATCAGCGCCCGGGCGGTCACCGACGACGACTACCGGACCAGATTCCTCGACCCCCTCATCGACGACCTGCGACTGACCTTGGTGGCGCGCAACCGATACCGCACCCATACGGCGGCGCGCTGACGCCGGGCGGGCGATGGCACAATCGCGGTTGCGATGAAGGTTCTGGTCATTGAGGACGAGCCCCTGGTGGCGTCGACATTGGCGATCGGGCTGCACGCCGAGGGCTGCGTCGTCGTCGAAGCCAGCAACGGGCTCGACGGCCTGTCGCAGGCGACGGAAACCGACTTCGACGTCATCGTCCTCGACATCATGCTTCCCGGGCTGAACGGCTACGAGGTCCTTCGCCGGATGCGAGCCCGCGACGTGTGGACACCCGTGCTGATGCTGACCGCCAAGGACGGTGAATACGACCAGGCCGACGCGTTCGAACTGGGCGCCGACGACTATCTGACGAAGCCATTCTCCTTCATCGTGCTGGTCGCGAGACTCCGTGCGCTGGTCCGTCGTTCGGCCCCCGCCAGGCATGCGGTGCTGACGGCCGGGTCGCTGACCCTCGACCCGTCGCGTCGGACGGTGCAGCGGGATTCGTCCCCGATCTCGCTGACGCCTCGCGAGTACGGACTACTCGAGTTCCTCATGCGCAACAAGGACACGATCGTCACCAAGAGCCAGATTCTGCACAACGTCTGGGATACGCACGACGACGCCGCAGACAACGTGGTCGAGGTGTACGTCGGTTATGTTCGTCGCAAGATCGACATCCCGTTCGGCACCAACACCATCGAGACCGTTCGCGGTGTGGGCTACCGCCTCGAGTCCGGCGCCTACGCCAGCGGCAACTGAAGGCGGACCACCGCACCGCCGGTGCGGTCGTCCTCGATCACCACCGTTCCGCCATGTGCGACAACGATTTCGCGCACGATCGACAGCCCCAACCCGGTGCCCCCCGCGGTCCGCGACCGATCCGAATCCAATCGGACGAAGCGATCGAACACCCGCTCCCGATCGGCGGCGGGGATGCCTGGACCGTCGTCACTGATACGCACCACCACGAAGCCGTCCGCCGGGGCCATCTCGACACCCACAGTCGACTCGGCGTGCCTGGCCGCGTTGTCCAGCAGGTTGGCCAACACACGTGACAACGCGGTCGCGTCGCCGGCCACCCGGGCGGGCTTGATGTCAGACCGCACGTCGATCGGCGTCCGGCCGCGCAGCCCGTCCACCTCGGCCACCGCCAGGTCGTCCAGATCGACGTCGTCACGACACACCGTCAGGCCGCGTTCGTCGGCGCGGGCCAGAAGCAGCAGGTCCTCGATGAGCGACTGCATGCGTTGCGCCGCCGGGATGAGCGTGCGCGAGGCGAGGTCTGGCCCGAACAGGTCCGGATGCGCGACGGCGACCTCCAATGCCGAGATGATGGCGGTCAGCGGACTCCGCAGCTCGTGCGACGCATCGCCCACGAAGCGCTGCTGGGCGGCGTGGCCTGCCTCGAGGCGGGCCAGCATCGCGTTCATCGTCTCCGCGAGTGCGGCGATCTCGTCGCGACTCTGCGGCACCGGCACGCGCTCGGCGAGGTCCGAGGTGGAGATCTCGGCGACCCGGGCCCGGATCTCGTCGACCGACCGCAATGACCGTCGCACCAACAGGTAGGTGGCCAGGGCCGACACCCCGATCACGATCGGTGCGGCAAGCGCGAGCGCGATCACGACGGTACGTACCGCCGACGCGATGGCGGCGCTGCCCTCACCGACCAGGATCGTGAACCGGCCGTCGGGACCGTCGACGGTCTGCGCGCTCAACCGGATTCGTCCGTAGGGCGAAGAGCCTCGGGGGATGCCGATGTCGAGGCCGGAACCCACGTCCGCGACCGGGATCAGGGGGGCAACGGGTGCGGATGCCGAACGCCGGACGACGGCGCCGTCGGAGGCGATGATCTGGACGGCGACGATGCGCTCATTGGTCTCCAGCAGTTGCGGCGTGACGGCCGCGGGGCCCCCCGCACGTAGGGCGGCGGCCACGGCCCCCACCCGGGTGGCCGCCGCGGTGTCCACGCCGTCGAGCATGGTCCGATACTGAATCGCGGCGAGGCCGGCACCGGCAATGGCCAGCGCGGCGAAAACCACGGACGCGGCGACGAATGCCGACCGGACCGATATACCCCAGTTCGCGGTCCAACCTCTCGCCATAGTCGCACCAGTCCACCACAATGTCAGCGGTGTCCGACATGCAGCAGGTGCACGAGTGGTTCCTCCATCGCGGCCTGCCACTCGTACTGACCAGGCGCGTCCGGTCCCATGCGCTGATCGAGCGCTCGGCACCGGTGGTGAGCGGCGTGGGCGCGGTGATCACGGTGACCTTTCTCCTGGCCGAGGTCACCGAAGGCAATGCCGACGTCGGCTACGTCGTGCGACTCGGGATCCTCGCCGCAGTCCTGGTCGCCGCTCCATTCGCCCTAAACCGGCTGCACCGCGTCGGCACCTCGCTGAGCGAGGCGGGTCGGCGTACCGGCGCGCTGCTGGTGATGGCCGTGTTCGTGGTCGGTCTTCCGTTTGCCGACGGCGGGTTCACCGGATTCGCGGTGGCCGAGATCTTCGTGTTCGCGCTCGTTGCGATCATCGCGATCGGATTGACCTACCTCGGCATGGGCTCGATCGCCTCTTGGGCCTTCCGCTTCGCGTGGGTGCAGCTGGGCGCGTTGGGCACCCTGATGAGTCGCGCGCTGCCCCTGCTGATGCTGACCGTCGTGGTGTACTTCACCGGTGAGCTGTGGCAGCTGTCAGCCCGGATGACACGCGAAAGGCTATGGCAGACCATCGGATTCCTCGCCTTCGTGGCGATCGTGTTCATGATCACCACGATTCGCGACGAGGTCAGCGAACTCCGCCGGGGCCGGGCCGGGCCGTCCGATCCGGCGAGTCTGCTCGCGGGCACACCATTGGCCCCTGGATGCGGAGGGGACCTGGAGCGCACCCCGTTGTCGACAGCGGAGCAGGTGAACATCGTCGCGGTGATGGTGGTGGCGCAGGCGATTCAGGTCGTTCTCTTCACCGCCGGACTGTTTGCGTTCTTCCTTGCGCTTGGCATCATCGCGGTGCCGGACGACGTCACCGTGCTGTGGGCATCGGAGAAGAGCTGCATCGTCGGTGAACCGCCATGCGACGGAACGTGGTTCGGGATACACGTCCCAGTGCCGCAGACCGTGGTACACATGTCGTTGTTCGTCGCCGTACTGTCCGGCCTGTACTTCACCGTCAGCACCAGCGTCGATCCCCTTTACCGGCAGCGCTTCTTCGACCCGCTCATCGCCGACGTCGCGGTCAGCCTCGCCGGCCGAGACGCCTACCTGGCGATGGAAGGACGGGACTGAGATGACGACCGACGAAATGGTCGCAAGCTCGGGGATGCGTGGGAAACGCTACGGCGAGGTGCTGCTCGTCTCGGCCGGCGCAGAAGGACCCGTCGCAGGCGTGTACAACACGTTCGGCCTCAACGATTGCCCCGCCGAGCCGTGGTCCCGACTCGATCCCAATGCGATCGCCAAGGAGAACGGGGCGCTGGGTGCGCTTCTCAACGGGCCGCGCTACTGGCTGATGGACAGCGTCGCGAAGGCGCCCCCGGAGCACATCGAGACGAAGTCGTTCGGGGGCATCGAGATGATGCTCCAGGCGACGGTCGAGCTGACGTCGATGAATCCGGCGCCCTACCTGCCGAACACGGTGGATCGCCGCGCTGTGTTCGTCTTCGAGGCAGGTGGCGACGTGTTCGAACTCGTTGACCCCGATGGCCGCACGTGGGTCATGCAGACCTGGAGCCAGGTGACCGATCCCACGTTGAGCGAGGCCGACCTGCCGAGCCTCGGCAGCAGGCTTGCGCTGCCGCAAGGGTGGACGTATCGCGCCCGCACCCTCGACGTGGAGTTACGCGTGGACACCAGTAACCAGCCAGCCCAGGTACTCCAGGACGACCTCACCAACAGCTACTCGCTGCGAACCGACTGAGCCGTCCCGGATCGGCGGGTGCCTGCAGGGCATGTGCCAGCAGGTACCTACAGGTACTGCCCCAGGTTGGACTCGGTATCGATCGCCCGCGATGCGCTCGACGACTTTCCGGTGACGAGCGTGCGGATGTAGACGATCCGTTCGCCCTTCTTGCCCGAGATGCGGGCCCAGTCATCGGGGTTGGTGGTGTTGGGCAGGTCCTCGTTCTCGGCGAACTCGTCGACGATCGAGTCCAGCAGATGCTGAATCCGCAGACCATGCTGGCCGGTCTCGAGAACCGACTTGATGGCGTACTTCTTCGAGCGGTCGACGACGTTCTGGATCATGGCCCCGGAGTTGAAGTCCTTGAAGTACATGACTTCCTTGTCGCCATTGGCGTAGGTGACCTCGAGGAACCGGTTGTCGTCGATCTCCGCGTACATCCGGTCGACGATCTTCTCGATCATCGCCTTGATGCACAGCGCACGGTCCCCGCCGAACTCAGCGAGGTCGTCGGAGTTCACCGGCAGGTTCTCAGTGAGGTACTTGCTGAAGATGTCCTGCGCGGCCTCGGCATCGGGGCGCTCGATCTTGATCTTGACGTCCAGGCGGCCGGGCCGCAGAATCGCCGGATCGATCATGTCCTCGCGATTGGAGGCACCGATCACGATGACGTTCTCCAGACCCTCGACACCGTCGATCTCCGAGAGCAACTGCGGTACGACGGTGGTCTCGACGTCGGAACTCACACCGGTGCCGCGGGTGCGGAAGATCGAGTCCATCTCATCGAAGAACACGATGACCGGAGTGCCTTCGGAGGCCTTCTCCCTGGCCCGCTGGAAGATCAGACGGATGTGCCGTTCGGTCTCGCCGACGAACTTGTTCAGCAGTTCGGGGCCCTTGATGTTGAGGAAGTACGACTTGGCCTCGCGCGAGTCCTCGCCACGTAGCTCGGCCATCTTCTTGGCCAGCGAGTTGGCCACGGCCTTGGCGATCAGCGTCTTGCCGCACCCGGGTGGCCCGTAGAGCAGCACACCCTTGGGCGGGCGCAGCGAGTATTCGCGGTACAGATCCTTGTGCAGGAACGGCAACTCGACGGCGTCGCGGATCTGCTCGATCTGCCGGGTCAGGCCACCGATGTCGCCGTAGCTGACGTCGGGCACCTCTTCGAGCACCAGGTCTTCGACCTCGGCCTTCGGGATGCGCTCGAAAGCGTAGCCGGCCTTCGTGTCGACCAGTAGCGAGTCGCCCGCCCTGAGCCTGCGGGGCCGCAGATCGTCGTCCACCTCGCCGGCGTCGTCGTCGGCAGTTTCGGCGGCTTCGGGCAGCAGTCCGGCAGCGACGAGTGGCTCGGCGAGCCAGACGATGCGCTCCTCGTCGGCATGACCGACCACCAGCGCCCTGGTGCCGTCGGCCAACACCTCGCGCAGCGTGGAGATCTCACCGACCGACTCGAAGCTGCCCGCCTCGACGACGGTGAGCGCCTCGTTGAGCCGGACGGTTTGGCCCTGCTTGAGTTCGGCCACCTCGATGTTCGGGGAACAGGTGAGGCGCATCTTGCGGCCCGAGGTGAACACGTCGACCGTGTCGTCCTCGTGGGTTGCCAGCAGCACACCGTAGCCGCTGGGCGGCTGACCGAGCCGATCGACCTCCTCGCGAAGCGCCAGCAACTGCTGCCGCGCCTCCTTGAGGGTGTCCATGAGCTTCGCGTTCCGCGCGGCGAGGGAATCGATCCTGGCTTCCAGCTGGTGAATGTCGCGTACGCTGCGCGCCCCGCCTTGGGCGCCCGCGGCCGCTGCCAGTTCTTCACGGAGTACCGCCGCCTCGCGACGAAGTTCCTCCAACTCAGCAGCGTCGTTGCTGGACATGGGTGTGTTGAGACCGTCTGAGTAGGCTTCAGAACGCTCTGACTCGCTCATGTTGCGCTCCTCCCCGCACCGAAAGTTGATGCAGTAACAAGTTCAACGCTACCGGCGATTCAGCTTTTGTGTGCAATGCAGGAATTCGACACACCCGCATCACTGTTAACCTTTGACTTGAGTTGGGCCCACCGAAAGGACCGCCGTGACCCTGAAATCCCTCGTTACCGGCTTCGTGACCGCAGCCGCCGGGGCTGCCATGGTAGCCGCCGCAGCGGGTGGTGTGACGTCGATTGCATCGGGCGCGCCGTCACAGGCTCCGGCGATCCAGTCGGTGGTATGGGACATCCCACTGCCGCAGGCACCTGCGCCCGATCTCCAGGCCCCGCTGACCGCCACGCTCGCCGGGCTCGCCGGTCCCGGGTCGTTCGGCGGCCCCAAGGGTTCCTACGTCGAGGGTGGTCTGGGCCGCATCGAAACCATCACCGCCGACCGCGCCTACCGGAACGCCGCCGACAAGGGTTACTTCCCACTGAACTTCACGTTGGACGGCATCGATCAGAATGGCGCCTTCGCCACGGCAAACGTCACCGCTACCGCCAACAACGGAACCACCTCTTCGCTTCCGGTCACCTTCATCGCCGGACCCAGCCCCACCGGCTGGCAGATCTCGAAGTCATCAGCGCTGTCGCTGCTGTCGGCGGTCGGCTGACACCTAGACGTTGCGCCGCACCCACGCCGTAGTCCTGAGTGCCGCCACCATCGTGGCGGCACTCGGGGTCGGCGGATGCGGCGGCGATCCCGTCACGGCGGATTCCTCGGCGTCCGCGACGACGGGTCCGGTCAGTACCACCGTCGCGGCCCCACCGGCCGCGGCCCCCCTGCCCCCAGCCGACGATCTCACCGCAGTGCTGTACCGGATGGCGGACACATCGGTTCCCGCCGAGCAGAAGATCGGCCTCCTGGAGTACGGCAACGCCGACGACGTCCCGGTGCTGAAGAACTTCGGCGAGGCGCTCGCCGCCAACGGGTTCGTTCCCCTTTCCGTGACCGCGACCGAACTGCAGTGGACCGGGCAGCAGGGAGACGTGGTCGCCACGGTGACGTTCGCCCCTCTCGACGGCCAGGCGGAGGCGTCGGCGCAGGCGTTCACCTTTCCGATGGAGTTCAATCCGATGCGGGGTGGCTGGCAGTTGAGCAGGCGCAGCGCCGAACAACTCCTGCCCGTAGTGGCTGAGACGAGACCGACGCCTCCGGGCTGACGTGTGATCGTCGCTCTGCAGCCCGAGTTTCGCGTCAGAGGTTGCGCTTGCGACGCAGGGGCGTGGGCGTGACCGTCCCGGGTGCCAGCTTGCGCGCGCTGATCAGGAATGCGGTGTGGCCGCGCATCGAGTGCTGGGGCCGCACGGCCAACCCGACGACGTCCCAGCCGCGCTGAAGGGTCTCCCACGACCGGGGCTCGGTCCAGCACTGCTGCTCCCGGAGCGCCTCGACGGTGCGCGACAGCTGGGTCACGGTGGCGACGTAGACGATCAGCACGCCGCCCGCCACCAGGGCGTTCCCGATGGCGTCGAGCACGTCCCACGGGGCGAGCATGTCGAGCACCACTCGGTCGACCTCGAGTCCGGAGTAGTCCGCGACGTCGGCGATGCGCAGGTCCCAGTTCCCGGGGCGCTCGCCGAAGAACGTCTCGACGTTGCGCACCGCGTGCTCGGCGTGGTCTTCCCGAATCTCGTAGGAGGTGACGGTGCCACTGGGGCCCACCGCGCGCAGCAGCGAGCAGGTCATGGCACCGGAGCCCGCACCCGCCTCGAGCACACGAGCCCCCGGAAAGATGTCGCCCTCGTGCACGATCTGGGCGGCGTCCTTCGGATAGATCACCTGCGCCCCACGCGGCATGGACAGGACGTAGTCGATCAGCAGTGGGCGCAGCACCAGGAACGGGTCACCGTTGGTGGACTTGACCACGCTGCCTTCGGGCTGGCCGATGACGGAATCGTGGGCGATCGCACCCCTGTGGGTGTGGAACTCGTCGCCCGTGGCAAGCACCATCGTGTAGTGCCTGCCCTTGGGGTCGGTCAGCTGGACGCGATCGCCGACGACGAAGGGACCGGTGATGGGCACAGCTGCCCAGCCTGCCAGCAGACGCGCCGCATCTTCTGCCCGGGGTTGTCGGAGCAGGACTCTAGGCTGGTCACATGGCTGCGCTACCCCCGCTCGGGAAGGAGCATGGCATGCCTGACGAACCGGCCGAGCCGGTGCGGCGCCCCGCGCTGTCGCCGTCGCGCGCCAGTGACTTCAAGCAGTGCCCGTTGCTGTACCGCTTCCGCGCGATCGACCATCTGCCCGAGCCTCCGTCGACGGCGCAGATCCGCGGCTCCGTCGTGCACGCCGCCCTCGAACAGCTGTACTCGCTGCCCGCCGCCGAGCGCGGGCCAGCCACCGCGATGACCCTCGTCGGCCCAGCCTGGGAGCGGGTGTCGCGCGAGCAGCCGGAGTTCGCCGCCGGGTTCGATCCGGAGCTTCGCACCGAATTGCTCGAACAGGCGCGCCAGTTGCTGGCCGGGTACTACCGGCTGGAGGATCCGACTCGGTTCGATCCGCAGAGCTGCGAACAGCGCGTCGAAGTCGAACTCGCCGACGGAACGCTGCTTCGCGGCTTCGTCGACCGGATCGATGTCGCTCCGACCGGTGAGGTCAGGGTGGTCGACTACAAGACGGGCAAGGCCCCATCCGCGGCGCGCGCCCTCGCCGAGGCCAAGGCGATGTTCCAGATGAAGTTCTACGCGGTGGCCCTGCTGCGGTCCCGCGACGTGCTGCCCGCCCGCCTTCGGCTGATCTACCTCGCTGACGGTCAGGTGCTCGACTACACCCCGGACGTCGACGAACTGCTGCGCTTCGAGAAGACGTTGATGGCGATGTGGCGAGCCATCCAGTCCGCCGGGGCCACGGGCGACTTCCGGCCGAAGCCATCCCGGTTGTGCGACTGGTGCGCCCACCACGATCACTGTCCGGTCTTTGGCGGTACGCCACCGCCCTACCCGGGCTGGCCGCTCGCCAGGGAGCCCGCTGCGTGATCGACCACCACTACCATCGGCTGCCGTCCGATGGCGACTACCAGGTGTTCGAGTCGACGGTGGGAACGGCCAGCAACTGGGATGCCGCCATCCAGCACGGGTCGCCGCCGCTGGCCCTGATGACGAAGGCCATCGAAGAAAGGGCCGCCTCAGAAAGGGCGTCGGGATCCGAACTGCGCGTCGGTCGACTGACACTGGACATCCTCGGGGCCATACCCGTCGCGCCCGTCAAGGTCCGCGCCTGGGTGGACCGCCCGGGATCCCGAATCTCGTTGGTGATGGCCGAGATGCTCGCCACGCGCACCGACGGTACCGACCGGGCGGTGGCACGGGTCAGCGCCTGGCTGATCGCCACCAGTGACACCGCCGACGCCGCCACCGACCGTCACCCACCGCTCGTCGAGGGTGAGGCGGCGCCCAACCCGCACCCCTGGGTCGATGCGACGGGGTACATAGAAACGGTCACGTGGCGCAGGCAGGCCACAGCCGAAGGCGAACCCGCCGTGGCCTGGCTGAGCCCGCTGGTGAACCTCGTCGACGATGAGCCGCTCACCGATCTGCAACGGCTGGCGATGGTGGTGGACTGCGCCAACGGAGTTGGTGCCGCGATCAATCCGGATGAGTTCGTGTTCATGAACACCGACACCACGGTTCATTTGCACCGCGCGCCGGTCGGCAATGACTTCGCCCTGCGGGCGAGGGGGTCGATAGGACCGGACGGCATCGGGGCTACCACCGCGGAGATCTTCGACCGGCAGGGGTTCATCGGCACCACTGCGCAGGCCTTGCTGGTCCAGCGTCGGTGAAACCAGGCTAGCTCAGCGTCTTCAGATCCTGAAGCATCGTCGGTACCAGCTCACTGACCGTCGGGTGAATGTGCATCGTGCGCGAGATCGCGGTGTAGGGCAGCTTCGCGGTCATCACGTCGAGAATGTCCTGAACCACTTCGTCACCGCCGACGCCGAGAATCGCGGCCCCCAGGATCTCCTCGGTCTCGGCGTCGACCACCACCTTCATGAACCCCTGCGTCTCCCCCTTCTCGACCGCACGTCCGACGCGGGTCATCGGGTGCTTGCCGACGAGCGCCTGGCGACCCGACGCCCGCACCTCTGCCGCCGTCATGCCTGCCCGGCCCAACGGCGGGTCGATGTAGAGGGCGTACGTGGTGATCCGGTCGCTGACGCGGCGCGGATCGTCGTCGAGGAGATTGGCTGCCACGATCTCGAAGTCGTTGTAGGAGGTGTGAGTGAACGCACCCTTGCCGTTGCAGTCCCCCATCGCCCACACGCCGTCGACGTTGGTGCGCAACTGGTCGTCGGTGACCACGAAGCCACGCGCGTCGGTCTCCACCCCCGCCACGTCGAGGCCGAGGTCGTCGGTGTTGGGCCTACGCCCGGTCGCGACCAGCAGATGAGTGCCTGAGATCGGCCCCGCGCCGTCCCGCGGGTACAGATCGAAGCCCCCGGAACCGTTGTTGCCCTTCTCGATCCGCATCTGAGTGGCGTCCAGATGGATGTCGATGCCCTCGGCCTCGAGAATGTCCTTGATGGCGGCCGAGACGTCCTCGTCCTCCCGGGCCGTCAACCTCGGTCCTCGCTCGACGACGCTCACCCGCGCGCCGAACCGGCGGTACATCTGGGCGAACTCGAGCGCGATGTAGCTACCGCCGACCACGACGAGGTGTTCGGGCAGGACGTCGAGGTCCAGGATCCCGACGTTGGTGAGGTAGTCGACCTCTGTCAGTCCCGGGATGTCGGGCACCGTGGCCCGGCCACCGACGTTGAGGAAGATCTGGTCCGATGTCAGGACCTCGTCGCCGACGCGAATCGTATGCGGCCCCTCGAATCTCGCGTGGCCACGGATCAGGGTGCAACCCGACATGCCCTCCAACCACGACTCCACGCCGTGCCGGTCGCCGAGCATGATGTCGTCCTTGCGTGCCTTCACCTTCGCCATGTCGACGGTGACCTCGCCGCCGCCGATCCCGATGCCGAAGTCCTCGCCGCGCCGGGTGACGTGCGCGGCGTGCGCACTGGCCACCAGGGTCTTGGTCGGGATGCAGCCGTTGTTGACGCAGGTGCCACCGACCAGCTTGCGTTCGATGACGGCGACGGTCTTGCCAGCGCTCGTCAGCCGGCCTGCCAGCGGCGGGCCCGCCTGACCCGCACCGATGACGATGGCGTCGAAGTGCTGGGTCACACTGTGCTCGCCAAGCCCGCCAGGTACACGATGACGAATCCGCCGGCCACCGCAACGGCATCCTCTAGGAGTGCGGCCGGCAGGTCGCTACCGAACTTCTTGCCCAGCCAGCTGCGCGCCTCGGCGCCTCCGAGCGTCCCCAGCACCGCACCGATGATGCCGGCACCGATCGCACTGTAGATATGGCCGAAGGGGGTACCGATGATCGCACCGGCAAGGGCGCCGATGGCCATTCGAGTCACGAACTGCGCCGGTACTTTACGGCTCGGCGTCTTGGGCAGCTGATCGGTGACGAGTTCGCCGATGGCGAGGATGCTCAGAATGACGACTGCGATGATGCTGCCGATCCACTGGGCCCAGGTTCCGTCGAGGTTGATCCAACCAAGCATCGCCCCCCAGGCGAGGACGGCGAGCGGCGTCATCGCGCGTAGGCCGGCCACGATGCCGATGAGCGCTGCAAACAATAGAGCAAGCAGTACGTAGTTCATGACAGCCCTCCGACCAGTGGTTTAGCACCGGACCGTAGCACCGTGGGACGCCGAACGCACGGCGCCCTCAGAAGCGACAGAACCTGATGTCCGACGCCAGGATCGCCTTGGCTCCGATGGTGACCAATTGGTCCATGATGGCGTTGACGTCGCGCCGCGGCACCAGCGCCCGGACCGCGACCCAGGACGGGTCGGCCAGAGGTGCGATCGTGGGTGACTCCAGGCCCGGCGTGACCGCGGTCGCCCGGTCCAGAACGGTACGCGGACAGTCGTAGTCCAACATCAGGTACTGCTGGCCGAACACCACACCCTGGACCCGGGCCACGAGTTGATCGCGGGCCGCGGCACCGACGTCGTCGGCGTCCGAGCGTTCGATGAGTACCGCCTCCGAATCGCACAGCGGCTCACCGAAGGCCACCAGATCGTGCAGTCCCAGCGTGCGGCCCGAACCCACGACGTCGGCGATGACATCGGCGACGCCGAGCTGCACCGAGATCTCGACGGCCCCGTCGAGCCGGATCACGGTCGCGTCGATGCCCTTTTCCGCCAGGTCCTTGCGAACCAGGTTGGCGAATGACGTGGCGATGCGCTTGCCCGCAAGGTCGCCGACCGTCCACTCCCGGCCGGCCGGCCCGGCATATCGGAACGTGGAGTTGCCGAAGCCCAGCGCCAGTCGCTCGCGGACCGCGGCGTCCGAATCGGCGGCCAGATCACGCCCGGTGATGCCGAGGTCGAGTTCGCCCGAACCGACATAGATGGCGATGTCCTTGGGCCGCAGGAAGAAGAACTCGACGTTGTTGACGCGGTCGATGACCGTCAGGTCCTTCTGGTCGCGCCGCCGGCGGTATCCGGCCTCCGAGAGGATCTCCGCGGCGGATTCGCTCAGCGCGCCCTTGTTGGGCACCGCGACGCGGAGCATCACAGCTTGGCGTACACGTCGTCGAGGGTCAGCCCGCGCGCGAGCATCAGGACCTGCGTCCAGTACAGCAACTGGCTGATCTCGCCCGCGAGCGCCTCATCCCCTTCGTGCTCGGCGGCCAGCCACACCTCGCCGGCCTCCTCGAGGATCTTCTTGCCCAAGCCGTGGACGCCCGCGTCGAGCGCGGCCACCGTGCCGCTTCCCGCGGGACGGGTGCGTGCCCGCTCGCTCAGTTCGGCGAACAGAGCATCGAAGGTCTTCACGGCGAGCGATTGTTCCACGTGCGCCGAGCCGAAGTCACGGCGGTTTCGCCGACGTGCCTAGGAGGTCGCCTTTCCGTGCTCGGCGCGCAGGATCTCGCCGTGCATGTCCTCCAGCGAAACTCCCTTGGTCTCCATCACCCAACGCCACACGAACAGGCCGGACAGGATGGCGCAGAGCCCATAGAAGCCGTACGCGAGGCCCAGGTGCTCACGCAGGCCGGGGAAGGTGACGGTGATGAGCCAGTTGGCTGCCCACTGTCCCGCCGCCGCCAGACCCAGCGCAGCGGCCCGGATGCGGTTGGGGAACATCTCGCCAAGCAACACCCAGACGACCGGACCCCAGGACATGCCGAACGAGACCACGAACAGGTTGGCCGCGATCAGCGCGATCACACCCGAGGCGCCGGGAAGGCTCGGGTTCCCATCGGGCCCGACGGCGGCGTTGGCGAAGATGACCGCCATCGTGATCAGCGTGACGGCCATGCCCGATGATCCGATGAGCAGCAATGGCTTGCGCCCGATCTTGTCGATGAGGGCGATCGCGATGAGGGTGGTCAGCACGTTGATCACCGACGTGATCACGGTGTAGATGGCCGACTCGTCGGCGCTGAATCCAACCGCCTGCCACAGCACGTTCGAGTAGTAGAAGATGACGTTGATGCCGACGAACTGTTGGAAGATCGACAGTCCGAGACCGACCCACACGATGCCGTAGAGGCCGCCGGTCGGCTTCTTGAGATCACGCCACGACGGCTTGTCCTCGCGCTCGAGGGTCTCCTTGATCCGGTCGATGGTGATCTCGAGGTTCTTCTGTCCAAGCAGCGTGCTCAGCACCTTGCGGGCTTCCGGAATCTTGTGGCTGGCAACCAGATACCGGGGTGACTCCGGGATGGTGAACGCCAGCGAGCCGTAAAGGACGGCGGGTATCGCCATGACGAGGAACATCCAGCGCCAAGCGTCGAGACCGAACCAGAGCGGCTGATTGGGCCCGCCGGCCAACCACTGAAGCAGGTAGTTGACCGCGAACGACAGGAAGATGCCGGACACGATGGCCAGCTGCTGCAGCGATCCCAGTCGGCCCCGGATACCCGGCGGCGAGGTTTCCGCGATGTAGGCCGGCGCGATCACCGAGGCGACGCCGACGCCGATGCCGCCGACGATGCGAAAGAGCACCACGGTCCAGACCTCGTGGGCGAACCCGGTGCCGAAGGCACTGATGAAGAAGAGCACCGCCGCGATCTTCATGACCGAGATGCGGCCGATCTTGTCGGCGATCCGACCCGCGGTCATCGCTCCCGCGGCCGCGCCCAGCAGCGCCGAGGCCACGGCGAATCCGAGTTCGGCGTTGCCGATGCCGAAGTCCTCCTGGATCGAGTCGACGGCACCGTTGATCACGGCACTGTCGTAACCGAACAGGAGCCCGCCGAGAGCGGCCACCGAGGCGATCCGGACCGCGGTCTTGCCCGACGAGAAGTCCTCGTCCGAGATCGGCAGGTTGTCTCCTACCGGGGCACCACCCTGACCAGCCATGAAAGTTCCTTTCGCAACATTGCGTGATGCGTGTCACGAACACGATGGCACAGTCAGCGCGTCGATAGGGCCCATATCCGGTCCCGATTTCGCACACTCAGGCGGTGCGCTCGTCCTGCCCGGCCGTGAGGACCTCGTATATGCGCTGCAGGTCCGCGACGTCGAGTTCGCTCAGCGAATCCACGTGGCGACGGCGCGGACCACCGGGGACCTCGACGTCGTTGGGCACGATCAGGACCGGGCACCCCGCGGCGTCGGCCGCGGCCGCGCCGGTCACCGAGTCCTCGATGGCCAGACACCCCCCGGGATCGAGACCGAGCAGTTCGGCGGCACGCAGGTAGGGATCCGGCGCGGGCTTGCCGTTCGACACTTCATCACCGCATACGGTTGCCGAGAAGTACTGGCGGCCAATGCTGTTCAGTGCGCGCTCGGTCAGGTTGCGGCGGGTGTTGGTCACCAGCGCCATCGGCACGGTTGCGGCGCTCAGCCGGTCGAGGAGTTCTTGGGCGCCGGGCAGCCAGGGCAATCCGTCCTCGAAGAGTTCACCGGTGTACTCGTGCAACCAGTCCGCGGATTCGGTCATCGACACCGGGTCTGGCGCCAGGCCGAGGTCGCTGTAGACGATCTGCATCACGGTCTCACTCGAGCCGCCGACGGTGGAGGCACGGACCTGCGGGCTCATCTTCGCACCGAACCGACCATAGAGGGCGTGCAGTGCGACGTCCCAGAGCTTTTCGGAGTCCACCAGCGTGCCGTCCATGTCCCAGAGCACCGCGCGCATGGATTTCATTCTCTCATCGGTCCGGGGCTCAGTCCTCAGGGTTGTAGCCGAGGTTGGGGCCGAGCCAGCGCTCGGCCTCCTTGAGGGTCCAGCCCTTGCGCTTCGCGTAGTCGGCAACCTGGTCCTGGGCCAACCGGCCGACCACGAAGTACTGCGACTGCGGGTGCGAGAAGTACCAGCCGCTGACGGCAGCACCGGGCCACATCGCCATCGACTCGGTCAGCTCGATGCCGGTCCGCTCATTGACGTCCATCAACTCCCAGAGCGTCGCCTTCTCGGTGTGCTCCGGGCAGGCCGGGTAGCCGGGGGCGGGACGGATGCCTGAGTACTTCTCGCCGATGAGCGCCTCGTTGTCCAGTTGCTCGTCAGGCTGATATCCCCAGAACTCCTTGCGGACCCGTTGGTGCATCCGTTCGGCGAACGCCTCTGCCAGCCGGTCGGCGAGCGACTCCAGCAGGATCGCGTTGTAGTCGTCGTTGGCTGCCTTGAACTCGTCGATCTTGACGTGGCTGCCGAGCCCCGTGGTGACGGCGAAGG
The DNA here is from genome assembly GCA_963798245.1 of uncultured Actinomycetota bacterium. Classification (GTDB taxonomy): domain Bacteria; phylum Actinomycetota; class Actinomycetes; order Mycobacteriales; family Mycobacteriaceae; genus Mycobacterium. The sequence goes on along the minus strand of CAWCSO010000012.1, from coordinate 49,206 downwards.
AGCCGACGTAGTCCCGGAGACCCGTTTCCTTGGGGGCGATGAAGTCGCCTATCGACCGGTTCGGGATGCCGTCCCGGTGCTCGCCCTGCTGGCGCAGGTTGTGCAACGTGGTCAGCACCTCGGTACGGGTGTCGTCGGTGTAGACCTCGAAGTCGTCGCCGACGGCGTTCGCCGGGAAGAACCCGATCACCCCGTTGGCAGTCAGCCACTTCTCCTTGATCAGGGTGTCGAGCATCTCCTGGGCGTCGTCGTACAGCTTGCGTGCTGTCTCGCCCGAGACCGGGTTGTTGAGGATGTCGGGGAAGCGGCCCTTCATCTCCCAGGCGTTGAAGAACGGCTGCCAGTCGATGTACTCGCGCAGCTCGGCGACGTCGTAGTCGAGAAATTCCCGCACGCCGAGGCCCTGCGCGGGCACCGGCGGCGTGTAGCCGTCCCACTCGATCGGCGTCCGGTTCGCGCGAGCCTTCTCCAGCGTGAGCGTCGGCCGCTCGCTCTTCTGAGCGTGCCGTTCGCGCAGGGCGGCATAGTCGGTCTCGGTGGCCTCCAGCAGGGCTGGACGCTGCTTGTCGTCGAGCAGCGCAGCAGCGACCGGCACCGAGCGGGACGCGTCCTTGACCCAGACCACCGGACCGCTACGACGCGGCGCCACCTTCACCGCCGTGTGCGCGCGCGAGGTGGTCGCGCCACCGATCAGCAGCGGGATCTGCAGCCCTTGCCGTTCCATCTCGACGGCGAAGTTGACCATCTCGTCCAGCGACGGGGTGATCAGGCCGGACAGCCCGATGATGTCGGCGTCGTGCTCCTTCGCGGCGTCCATGATCTTCTGGGCAGGCACCATCACACCGAGGTCGATCACTTCGAAGTTGTTGCACTGCAGGACGACCCCGACGATGTTCTTGCCGATGTCGTGCACGTCGCCCTTGACGGTCGCCATGATGATCGTGCCGTTGGTGTCCTTCTTCGCCGCCCCGTCGCCTGGCAGGGGCTCCGCCTTCTCGGCCTCGATGTACGGCAGCAGGTAGGCGACGGCCTTCTTCATCACCCTGGCCGACTTCACCACCTGGGGCAGGAACATCTTGCCGGCGCCGAAGAGGTCGCCGACGACGTTCATCCCGTCCATCAGCGGGCCCTCGATCACCTCGATCGGGCGACCCCCAGCGGCCTCGATCTCGGCCCGCAATTCCTCGGTGTCGGCATCGACGTTGGCGTCGATGCCCTTGACCAGGGCGTGCGTGATCCGCTCGCGGACCGGGAGGCTGCGCCATTCGGCAGACGACCGGGTCGTCGGTCTCCTCGGTACTGTTGAACCGCTCCGCGATCTCCAGGAGTCGTTCGGCGGCGTCCTCGCGACGGTTCAGGACGACGTCTTCGATCCGGTCCCGCAGCTCGGGGTCGATCGAGTCGTAGGGCACCAGCGCGCCCGCGTTGACGATGCCCATGTCCAGGCCGGCCTTGATGGCGTGGAACAGGAACACCGCGTGGATCGCCTCGCGGACGGGGTTGTTGCCCCGGAACGAGAACGACACGTTGGAGATGCCGCCGGAGATGTGCACCCCGGGCAGGTTCTCCTTGATCCAGGCGCAGGCCTCGATGAAGTCGATCCCGTACGTCGCGTGCTCCTCGATACCGGTCGCCAGCGCGAAGCAGTTCGGGTCGAAGATGATGTCCTCGGCCGGGAAGCCGACCTCTTCGGTCAGGATCCGGTAGGCGCGACCGCAGATCTGCATGCGGCGCTCCAGGTTGTCGGCCTGACCCTGCTCGTCGAAGGCCATCACGACGACGGCGGCGCCATACTTGCGGCACAGCCGTGCCTCGCGGATGAACTTCTCCTCGCCCTCCTTCATGGAGATCGAGTTGACGATCGGCTTGCCCTGCACGTTCTTCAGACCGGCCTCGATGACCTCCCACTTGGAGGAGTCGATCATCACCGGGACGCGGCTGATGTCCGGCTCGGACGCGATCAGCTTGGTGAACCGATCCATCGCGGCGACGCCGTCGATCATGCCCTCGTCCATGTTGATGTCGATGACCTGCGCACCGACCTCGACCTGCTGCAGGGCGACCGAGAGGGCGGTGTCGTAGTCCTCGGCCTTGATCAGGTTGCGGAACCGGGCCGAGCCGGTGATGTTGGTGCGCTCACCGATGTTCACGAACAGGGAGTCGTCGGTGATGTTGAGCGGTTCCAGGCCCGAGAGCCTGGTGGCCACGGAGATGTGCCGGCAGCTCGCGCGGCGGCGTGCCCTCGACGACCTTGGCGATCTCGGCGATGTGCGGCGGCGCCGTTCCGCAGCACCCACCGACCAGGTTGACCAGCCCGGCCTCGGCGAACTCGGCGATGTAGCCGGCCTGACGCTCCGGGGACTCTTCGTACTCACCGAAGGCGTTGGGCAGGCCGGCGTTCGGGTAGCAGGACACGAAGGTGTCCGCGATCCGCGCCATCTCGGCGATGTAGGGCCTCATCTCCGGCGCGCCCAGGGCGCAGTTGAGGCCGACCGCGATCGGCTTCACGTGCCTGATCGCATTCCAGAAGGCCTCGGTGACCTGACCGGACAACGTCCGTCCCGAAGCGTCGGTGATGGTGCCCGAGATGATCACCGGCCAGCGGCGCCCGCGTTCCTCGAACAGCGTCTCGATGGCGAACACCGCCGCCTTGGCGTTCAGCGAATCGAAGATCGTCTCGACGAGGATGATGTCGGCACCCCCGTCGACCAGGCCGTTGGCGGCTTCGACGTAGGCGCCGACCAGCTGGTCGTACGAGACGTTGCGGGCTCCGGGGTCATTGACGTCCGGCGAGATCGACGCGGTCCGCGTCGTCGGCCCGAGCGCCCCGGCGACATAGCGGGGCTTCTCGGGGGTGCTGAAGTCGTCGCAGGCCGCCCGCGCGAGGGCGGCTCCGGCGTAGTTCAGCTCGTAGGCATGTTCGGCCATGTCGTAGTCGGAGAGGGAGACCGCGTTGGCGTTGAACGTGTTGGTCTCCAGGATGTCGGCGCCCACCTCGAGGTACTCGCGGTGAATGCCGGCGATGATCTGCGGCTGCGTCAGGTTGAGCAGGTCGTTGTTGCCCTGCAGAGCGGTCGGCCACTCGCTGAACCGATCACCGCGGTAACCGGCCTCGTCCGGCCGGTCCCGCTGGATCGCGGTGCCCATCGCGCCGTCGATCACCATGATCCGCTGACGCAGAGCTGTCGTCAGTTCGTCGGTGCAGTCTGGGCGGATGTTCGGCACAAGGGTGTCCGACACGGGGGTTGCCGACTTCGTGGCGTTCACGTGCACTCCTTCCTCAACGGAAGGCGTCCTTGACTCCGCCGAGCGTGGCGGATATCGGAAGGGGACCGGCCCCCCGGATAACCGTTGCAACGCCTCTCGACCTCAGAAAGTCTACGTCGTCGCCCGGTGGACGTCTGGACGCCCAAGCTCATCGGCACAACCGCACCCCGACCCGACCCGCGATGGCGCTCGCAGGCGCCGTACAAGGCTTACGCTGACCTGGTGACAGACCTGCCCAAACTGCGGGATCCGATCGTCGTCGCGGCCTTCGAGGGCTGGAACGACGCAGGTGACGCGGCCAGTGACGCGCTCGAGCACCTCGACGCGATATGGGAGGCCGAGACGATCGTGGAGATCGACGACGAGGCGTACTACGACTACCAGGTGAACCGCCCGGTCATTCGGCAGATCGACGGCGTCACCCGCGAGCTGGTGTGGCCCTCGATGCGGATATCGCACTGCAGACCCCCGGGCAGCGACCGCGACATCGTGCTGATGCATGGTGTCGAGCCCAACATGAGGTGGCGCACGTTCTGCGCCGAACTGCTGGCGATCGCCGACAAGCTGCGCGTCGACACGGTGGTCATCCTCGGTGCGCTGCTGGCCGACACGCCGCACACCCGGCCCGTACCGGTGTCCGGCGCCGCCTACTCAGCCGAGTCGGCCAAGTTCTTCGGTCTCGAGGAGACCCGTTACGAAGGGCCCACGGGCATCGCCGGGGTGTTCCAGGACGCCTGCGTCGCGGCGGGCATCCCCGCGGTCACCTTCTGGGCGGCAGTCCCCCACTACGTGTCCCAACCACCGAACCCGAAGGCCACGGTCGCATTGCTACGCCGGGTCGAGGACGTCCTCGACATCGAGGTCCCGCTGGCCGATCTCCCCACCGAGGCCGAGGAGTGGGAGCAGGCCGTCACCGAGATGACCTCGGAGGACGAGGAGATCGCCGAATACGTGCAGTCGTTGGAGGAACGTGGCGACGCCGAGGTCGACATGAGCGAGGCGGTGGGCAAGATCGACGGTGACGCGCTCGCCGCGGAGTTCGAGCGCTATCTTCGCCGCCGCGGGCCCGGTTTCCGCGGCTGAAACCCGCCCGCACGGTGGGGAAAACGCCTAGCACGTTGATGTCGGGAACTCGCTTGAACGCCTCGGGGTCGACCTGCAGCACCTAGCCGTAGCTTGCGACGACCGTGAGGACGCGGGCGCGCTAGAGCGCGATGCCGAGCAACGCGTCGACGGCGGCAGCGACTGCCCGCGGGGCGTCGACGTCGTGGCCGCCGTACTCGAGGGCGTCGGTCGACCAGCCATCAAGGGCAGCAATCGCTTTCGGCGTGTCGAGGTCATCGGCGAGATACCGTCGCACTCGAGCGATCACGTCCGCCGCGTTGGGACCGCTTGCCAGACCGGTCGCGGCGCGCCAGCGGCTCAGCCTGGTGAGCGCGTCCGCGAGCACCTGGTCGGTCCACGACCTGTCCTCGCGGTAGTGCCCGGCCAGCAGCCCCAGTCGGATCGCCGAGGGCTCGACGCCGTCGGCACGCAGCCGCGACACCAGCACCAGGTTGCCACGGCTCTTGCTCATCTTGTGGCCGTCGAGTGCGATCATTCCGGCGTGCACGTAGTGCCGGGCGAATCGCCTTTCCCCCGTTGCAGACTCGGCGTGCGCCGCGGAGAACTCGTGGTGCGGGAAGATGAGGTCGCTGCCGCCGCCCTGGATGTCGAGGCCGGTGCCGATGCGATCGAGTGCGATCGCCGCGCACTCGATGTGCCAACCGGGCCTGCCGGCACCGAACGGTGACGGCCAGCTCGGTTCTCCGGGACGCGCCGCACGCCACAGCAGCGCGTCGAGTTCGTCGCCCTTGCCCACCCGGTCGGGATCGCCACCGCGCTCGCCGAACAGCCGCAGCATGGTGTCGCGGTCGTAACCCGACTCGTAGCCGAACTGGGTGGTGGCGTCGGCGCGGAAGTACACGTCCGGATACGTCGCGTCGTCCACCACGTAGGCGGCATCCGAGGCCAGCAGCTTCTCGACCAGTTCGACCACCTCGGTGATCGCCTCGGTGGCGGCCACGTAGTCATGCGGCGGCAGCACCCGCAGTGCCGCCATGTCCTCACGGAACAGCTGGGTCTCACGCTCACCGAGTTCGCGCCAGTCCAACCCATCGCGGTTGGCACGCTCGAACAGCGGATCGTCGACGTCGGTGACGTTCTGCACGTAGTGCACGCGATGCCCCGCGTCCAGCCACACCCGATGCACGAGATCGAAGGTCAGGTAGGTGGCGGCGTGCCCGAGGTGGGTGGCGTCGTAGGGCGTGATCCCGCAGACGTACATCGTCGCGGTCTCGCCGGCAGACACAGGTCGCACCTGCCGGTCGGCACTGTCGTAGAGCCTCAGCGCTGGACCCCGTCCCGGAAGGTCCGGCACTGCGGGCGCGGGCCACGATTGCATGGTCACGACTCTAGGTTGTTCGCTCAGTTCGTCGTCCTGATGGTTGGTCATTGCTCGGTCAGCAGCCCGTTCAGTGGTTGCCCGTGCAGTCACTGCTTCCTGGTGCGACGCCGCGGGACGGCAGAACATTCCCGGCCGACGGTCAGAAGATCGACCGCATGGCTCCGAGCAGGGTGTCGGCCAAATCCATCCGGCACATCACGAAGTCCGGTAGGTAGGGGTCGTGGCGGTTGTAGATCAGGGGTGAGCCATCCAGTCGGGTGGCGTGTAGACCCGCCGCTCGCACCACCCCGGACGGCGCTGCAGAGTCCCACTCCCACTGGCCTCCCGCGTGGATGTAGGCGTCGACGTCCCCGCGCACGAGCGCCATCGCCTTGGCTCCCGCGGACCCCATTCCGATCAGCTCGATGTCGAGGATGTCCCGTAGCCACCAGAGCACGGTCGGCGGGCGGCTACGACTGGTCGCGATGCGGATCGGGCCGCGGTCGCGCGGCCCGGGCGCGGCCACGGTGTCGGTGCGGTAAACCTCGCCGCGGGCAGGCAGACCGACGACGGCGTCGGTGATTGCCCCGCTGGACCGCCGCTGCGCTGCCACAGCGCGATGTGCACCGCCCAATCATCCCGGCCCGGCATCGAGAACTCCCGCGTCCCGTCCACCGGGTCGACGATCCACACCCGGTCAGCGGACACCCTGGACAGGTCGTCGGCGGCCTCTTCGGACAGCACGGCGTCCCCAGGCCTGGCGTCGTGCAGGCGGTCGAGGATCAGGGAGTTGGCGCGCCGGTCACCGATGTCGCCGAGGTCGTACGGATCGTAGAAACACAGTCGAATAGATGATCAACGCTTCAGCCATTCGACTCAGGTGGACACCGATCATCACCGCGCAGAAGTGGAACTCCGCTACAAAGTCGCGGTCAGAAACCGCATCCAGGCTGTTTGGAGATGGATGGTCAAAACCCAGCTCTTTGGTGAGAAACCCTCGATCGATGGGGAGGCTGGTCCCCGCCAGAGCACCGCTGCCCAAGGGCAAAACACGGAGCCGCTTGAGGGCATCCTGGAGGCGGTCCCGGTCGCGCTGAAGTGCCCAGAAATGGGACAGCCACCAATGGCTCAGGAGGATTGGCTGCGCCTGCTGCAGATGAGTATACCCGGGCAGGATCACACCCATATCGGTTTGAGCGCGGTTGAGAAGTGTCTCCTGAAGCTCCTTTAAAGCCTCAGTCAGTTTTTGAGAAGCATCCATCACCCACAAGCGGAAATCCGTTGCGACCTGGTCGTTGCGGCTTCTGCCGGTATGCAGCTTTTGGCCTGGCGATCCCACCAGCTCGGTCAGGCGGCGTTCGACTGCGGTATGGATGTCTTCATCGCTTTCCTGGAAAGTGAACTGCTCCGTTACAAGCTCAACGCCGATCTGGTCTAACCCGGCAAGGATCTCCGCAAGCTCGCCGGCCGACAGGATCCCGGCCTGGTGGATCGCTTTCGCCCAGGCCTTGCTGCCTTTGACGTCCCACCGCCCCAACCTCTGGTCGAACCCCAGGGATGAATTTAGTTTCGCCGCCTTGGTATCTAAACCACCCGGCAAACGTCCGGTCCAGAGCTTCATGGGTGATCTCCTCTCCTCACAAGGTTTGCAGTCATAATCCTGGAAAACTTCAATCCCGAACGATTTTTTCCACAGGCAGAGGAGGAATTTCGCTGACGCGGTCGTTCATCATCGCTCTCACCTTTGAGGGCAGCCCAAACAGGCGGATAAAACCTGCCGCATCGCTGTGATCATACACAGGGGAATGCCCAAAGGTGGCAAATTCCTCGCGATACAGGCTGTACGGGCTATGGCGTCCCTCGATAATCAGATTTCCCTTGTACAGCTTAATTTTTACCGACCCGGTGACGGGCTTTTGCGTCTCCGCGAAAAAGGCATCCATGGAAACCCGCAGCGGGGTGAACCAGAGGCCAAAATAGACCAGTTCAGCGTATTTTAACGCCATGATATCTTTGTAGTGCATGGTCTCGCGATCCAGGGTAATGGATTCGAGCTCTTTATGCGCAGTAACCAGGATAGTTCCTCCAGGCGTTTCATAAACCCCCCTGGATTTCATCCCCACCAGGCGGTTTTCCACCAGGTCAATACGGCCGATGCCATGTTTTCCGCCAATCTCATTGAGTATTTCGATTAACGCGGCGGGGGAAAGGCGGTTCCCATTGACGGCCACTGGCGCGCCTTCCTCGAACGCGATCTCAACCACCTCCGCCTCATCCGGAGCGTTTTCGGGGGAAACCGTCAGCTGGAACAGATCTTCCTCCGGAGCCAGGCCGGCATCTTCCAATGGCCCGCCCTCGTGAGAAATATGCCATAAATTGCGGTCCCGGCTGTACAATGAAGGATTTTTCTGCGGGAAGGGCAAATTTCTCTCCTTCAAGTAATTGAGGGCGTCTTCCCGCGATTGGATGTTCCATTCCCGCCAGGGAGCGATGACCTTCAAGTGCGGATCCAGTGCTGTGAATGCCAGCTCAAACCGGACCTGGTCGTTCCCCTTCCCGGTGCACCCGTGCGCCACGGCATCGGCGCCTTCCTGTTCAGCAATCTCGACCTGGTATTTTGCGATCAACGGCCTGGCGATCGATGTCCCTAACAGGTACTTCCGCTCGTATACCGCCCCGGATTTGATCATTGGGAAAATATAATCCCTGGCCAGCTCCTCGCGCAAATCCTTCATGATTAATTTGCTGGCCCCGCTGGCCTTGGCTCTCTCCGGAAGATCATCGGTTTCCTCCCCCTGTCCCACGTCCGCGCAGTAACAAATGACCTCACAATCATAGTTTTCCCTCAGCCAGGGAACGATCACCGAGGTATCCAGACCGCCAGAATAGGCGAGGACTGCTTTTTTTACCGTCTGTTTTGCCATCGAATCCTCCATCTTCTATGTTCTACAACAAAAAAAGCCCTCCGGGTCGGAGGGCTTTGGATACACAAAAGTTCAGAAAATGCTACCCAAGAAATTACTGCCCGTTTCCCGGTTCAAGAGGGAAAAGGGTAGCTCGTCGGGAGCGAAGGATCAGCGAAGAATTTTTCTTTTCATCCATGACTTCATGATTATAATCGATGGCTCTTCTTTGTCAACACCCAAATCTGGGAATCGATCCCGGCACCTCCAAAGGACCCAATCAAAGGAGGGTCGAAAAGATTTGCATCGAAGCATTTATCTACCCGGGATTATATGGTGGACGATATACCCGAACGCACCGCCAGTCAGCAAGGCCAACAATCCAAGAAAGAGTAAAAGGAAGCCAGCCGCGCCAACCCCCAGCAGGAGGCACGAGCCGCGCACCAACCCCTGGCTGCCCGACCGGTAGTATAACCATGCCCCAAGCAGCGTAAAAACCTGGCTCAGGAGGATATCCACGCCGCTGGCAATCAAGACCGCCGGAAGACCTACCAGAATTACCCCACCCGTGGCAGGAATTTCGATCCCCAGGCTGACCAGCGTAACCAGGGCGGAAAGGATGACCCCTGACCACAATGCGGAGATCGAGGACTGGCCGATAAGCTTTCCCAGGCTCAACTCAACCGTTTCAGAGTCCCGGCGAAGCAGCCAGACGACCAGGGCACCTTGAAGAAAATAGACCCCAATCGCGACCGGCAACCCGATAAGATATCCAACACCTGGGATCAGACTGCTGAGCAGCTCCAGGCCGACTATCAGCGGGGCAACCGTCAAGGCTGCCATTCTGGCGGGGGTAAATACGGATCCGGTTTGCGTCATTGTCCTCACCCTGCGGATGGATTTATTATAGATGAGCGCAGGGATCATTGCAGTCAATTTCCCAGATCAGAAAAAATGTAACTGCTCAGCCTGCATTGTGAAGGCTCTCGAATTTGAGGTGGTTTCGCGTCTGAGCAGTTACAAAAAAACGAAAAAAACCAAGCGAGATTGCAAACTTTACGATCAACCCCCATCTTGAGCGGCAACCGGGTTGACGGTAACGTCACCAAAGGTGACATCGACTTTATTCGCCACCAGCAAGACTGAACCGGTTTCCAAATCTCCTGGCTGATCCTCGGCAGCCAGGTTCCACATCGGCGGCTCAGGGCGGTCGAAATCCCAAACCTTTAGACGATAAACGTTCCCTTCCACTCTGAATTTAAACCAGTATTTTTCCTCCAGATCCAAATCGAGCGGCTGCTGGATGTCCGGATCTTGTTTCCCTAACCGGATCGCCAGGGTATCTCCCGAGCTGCGGTGGCGGTAATATCCATATCCGCCAATTCGCCACCACCCCGTGAAGAGCTGCTCATTCGCCTCCTGAAAATAGCCCTGCCAGCGGACAACAATTCCAACCCCTCCTGCATCTGTGGCTTGAAATCGGTGAATGGTCACAGGAACGCTGACTTCATAATCTTTCCAACGAATATCGCCCAGGGCGATGATGCGGTCATAACCCACTTCCACCACCCGGATTCCCTCACGATCGAAGGTCCACCAGCCATTGACAACCTGCGCGACCTGATCGATGGTACCAGCATCTTTCCAATGGATTGTGTGAGGTAGGGGGAGGTTCTCGTCCCGGGTAACATTGATTACCACAGTCTTTCTGGACACAAATTGAGCAGCTTCAACAGTCAGTACAAGAATATTTTTACCGAGGATGAGCTCCGCATTATTCGGCTGAATCTCGATATTAAAATCACCCCAGGTAGCGAGGCGTTCATTATTCACGAGCGACCATTGGTGCGGTTTTCCACCATTCAATGTATAGAACAGGTTCACTTTCTGTCCAGGATTGACATTGGAAATGTCCCCAAGAATGTTGATTTGGGGCTGTGGCTGACCCTGTAAACCAAAATGCTCATCATCGCCATACCAGAGATTAATTTCGGGGGGAATGGCCGGAGCGGCAGGCGCGGGGGTTGGGTTATTTAACCAGGGAACATCTTCCTTCAGAGCCACATAGAACGGTATAGTATTGATGGAATGGATTCGGTTCACCAGAACCGCCTGGTTCTTAAACCCAATGAAACCAAGTATGGCGACTGTCATGGCGCCAATCAGGACCTTCATGAACCGGGATTGATGTTGTCTCTTCATAGAAAAAATCCACTGGAGAAGGGACCCCGACCTGGTAACTCTCCAGCGGACATGGATGGCTTCCTCAGCGGTTGCCGCCGCTGTCGGATAATAGGTACCACCCTTCTGTAAGCATATCCTTTGTTAACCTTTTCGTCACCCGGGGGAAGTTCCCCAAAAGGTGTAGGAGATTCCCTATAATTGCAACAGAATATCTCCTTTTTGATCACCGGGTAATCCCGGGTACATTTCTGGCGATTTTCCCCATTGTTCAAACAAGACTGATCCGGTAAAGTATGGATGTGTTGTAATGCAGCTGTAAAGCCAGACCAGTTGTTTATTGGATGAGGATATGCTATTCTAAACCAACTTGATTTCCCATCTTACAACATGGATCAAGAAAATAAAGGTCTGACAACAGTGGTTGCCAGACCTGTCCTTAAGAATTATTTGAAAGATCGATTAGTTGGCTTAATTAGGCCTTATTGATTAGCCTTATTGATTAGACTTATTGATTAGACTTATTGATTAGATGGAGTTAGATAAAATGAACGAAGAACGTCATGAAATGCATCGCGTACAACAATTCAATACCGGAGCCGAAGAATGGGAATGCCATGAATGCGGCCGGCGTTTCATCATCTTATTAGAACCGAATTTCCAGAAAGTCATCTTAGAACAGGGTGACGAGAACGTGATCCATTTCGGTGGATCAGCAGAAATCTCGATGGGAGTAACCCAGTCTGAACCGGATGGCGAGTTGGATGAAGTGTCCCTCGAGCCTGTTAAAAGATGGCTCAACACCATTGATTTTGAAAGCCTTTGGAGATAATTCGCTCAGGCTTCAATACACTTGGAGTAAACCAGCCTCCAGCATCGCTACCAGTCCGGATCCTTGCGCGGTAGGGTGACCCTGGTTGGATAGGGCTACGATGGCTTCCAATCGGTAGATCCCTACCGGGATCACCTCCCCTTCAATCTGGATGGTCAATTTTTCAGCTTCAGAAACCATTCCCCTGGCCTGACCAATCGAAATCTGTCCGGCCTGATCCAAATCGCGGGCGTAAATCGTAGCCGTGTATTCAAGCGCTCGTCCGGTCGGCCAATCCACACTGCTCATGTCCAGGGTCAGGTTAATCCGGTAAGACTGATCGCCTCTGATAATACTGGAAGGTTTGGTCATCCCCTCCATCAACACCTCCATATCCTTCAAGCTCAACTCGCCCCGTACTGACGCTGCCTTTTGATCCGCTTCCTGTCCGGTTTTTACATTGAGGCTACCGGTAAGCTTCTCCCAACGGCGTTCCGGTTCTGTATTCGCTATCGGAACCTGCCTTAATTCAGCATACTTAATGATGGTATCGAGCAGCCTTTGCACGTTCCAGCCTGCCCAGCTCACTTCGGCTTTACTCTGGCTGTGAATGATTTTTGTTCTCCGCACCTGGTTCAGTTCATCAAGAAGCAGTTCGACACTGAACATCTCATAGTGCTGGCGAGTTTCATCCTGGGCGGGCGTCTGGTCTTGAGAGGATTCTAAGCTGAGTTTTTGCGCCTGGCCCTTCCAGTCTTGATCGATCACTCGCTTGGGGGTCATCCCTACCAGATTACCTAGAGCTGAGGCGATTTCCTCAGGCTCTAGCTCGGCCAGCTGGCGATAGGTCAAAATTCCGGCAGAATGCAGACGATTTTCAATTCCTGCGCCAATCCCATGGATCGCCGTAAATGGATCCGCTTCGACCGCCTTGGGGATACTGGGTACATTTGTGTGCCTTATGTTCATTCCATCCACCTCACAACCTCATAAGTTCGAAATCCTCATTTCGGGATAGGATTTTTGGGTGTTTGTGCGGGTGAAAATGCACCCGCACAAACACGCCTTGGCGGAAAGACGACCCATCCACCGGTATTCGCCAGGATGAACGGGCCATGCCAGTCTGTCGGCTTACGGGTTGTTTCCTACAGCATCGTAAAGCTGGATCATCGGGCCTTCGACAAAACCAGCAAGTTCCAGGGGGACACCCAGGTGCTTGTAGGTCAATACGGTGGTCATCTTATACACGCCAGCAGCGGGGTTGGATGCAGCGACCATGGTAAAGTCGCTATGGTATTTGCGAGGAGTGGGAAGCGCTGGAGTGGTGTTTAAGTTCACCACAATCGTAGGCCCGATCTGTCCCTCAAAAGCCGAGTCGGCCACGCTTTCAAGATAGCACTTGACCGTAAACTCACCCGCCATAAAAGGAGCCAGCGGGCCATCGAGCTGCCAATCGACGATCACATGCCAATCATCATCTCGCTCGATGATCGTTTGAGGCGTACCAGGATCATGCGGATCTGTCACAACCGCTGTGATTGTTCCGGAAAGAACTCCTGGGAATGGGACTTCAAGAGCTGCCATTAGAAAACCCTCCTTTTCAAATATTCACCGATTGTCCTGTTGATGGAAACCTGGCAAAAAAGCCTCACCAGGAAGCGTCGCCACTGGGCCCGAGGCGAAATTGCACTGGTACTTTAGCACGTCGCGATTAATCAATACTGTAAAGGGGATTAATTTTGATCTGGAAAGATATTAATTATCTAAATAATCAATTAATTTCCTTGGATCGGCTCATTTTCAGGTCTAATCTTTCCAGATGCCTTATACCCGTTCGTGGCGCCGAATCTGTTCGTACAACTGGCTTGTTGTGACTGTTGGAGTGACGTCCAAATCCTCTTTGAGAGCCGATTCGCAGATCTGGTATTGGCGCAGAGCCAGGTGATCCAACCCCTGCCGGGAATAGCAGCGCATCAACCGGCAGTGAATATCCTCCCGGCAGTTATCATAAGATAACAGAATATGGCACATCGAGATGCATTGGGCAAACTTATTCTGCTCGAAGTAGTGCTGGCTCAATCGGTCCAGAATCTCCTGGTAAGCAAGCCGTAAATGCTGGCGCATCGTGATTGGCCATTCCTCGTACAGATCGTCAGATAGAAAATCTCCCTGGTATAGTTCTGCTGCGGTCTCGTAGGCCATAACCGCCGCTGCCGGTTGGCGGTTGAATTCAAACTGGCGGCCTTCCTGAACGTGGCGCTCAAATTCATCGATATCCAACCAAAGGTCCACCTGCGGCGCCAGGGAGTATGCACCGGCGCGATAAAGGATCAGGTTGGCCTCGCTCGCCGTCCGCAGCGCTCTGCGGAGCGCGTATAAGGCAACGTTCAGGTTATTTCGGGCAGCCTTCAGACTGGCTTCCGGCCAGAGTACATCCATTAGCACGTCCCTCGAGATTGGGTGAGAATGATGGGCTAAAAGATAGGAAAAGACTGCCCGGCATTTATTCGAGGGCCATTCCGTGACCTGGTGATTATCCAGCCACACATTAAATGGACCTAACAAATGGATCGATAAGTGGGCTTTTTCCGTGCTCTCGGCAATGATTTTTGACTCGTCGTCCCATTCGGCTTCACCCGCTTCGGGGCCAGGTTGAGAATTTTCTCCTACCGCGGCAGCTTCAGCCGGTTCAGACAGCGGCAGAAGCGGTAACAACGTTTTTCCGGTCAGAGGGATCGCGGTTGGCCCGCTCTCTTGAGAAATGGGGAAGGACGGTAGTTTATTCTGAACTGGCGTATCAACTGCTTTTTTGAGCGAAATCGTGTTGTCCGTTTCAGGTCGAGTGCGTTTAATCCCAAACATGCTTAGAGCGGTAAACAGCAGCGCGGTCAGGTTTCGGCTTTCTGGTTCTGGCAGGGATTGCACTGCTGGCTCGCTCAAGCCTATTTTTAGAAAAAGCGGGGATATGATCCGGTTCTTTGAGGATGAATTTGAGACCAGCCCGTGGAGTGGATCACTCAGGAACAGGCGCAGCTCCTGTTCGTACGCGTGGCTAGCTTGCTGGGTTTTGAAAAAGGCCTGGCGGTGATGCTCGTGCTGCTTCTGAAGATCCGAAACTGTAAACGTCAATTCCCTGGCGTGATTGCACAGGTACTCCATCTGTTCATCTTCGGCATTTCGGGCAGCCGTGCTGGCCAATGTGAAATATTCATTGGCCATCTCCAGGGCTCCTTTTGCCACGGCAAGGCAGCCCGCCTGCCACCCGGCCCAACAACTGATCTGGTCCATCCCGGCCCCTCGCGCCAGAGACAGGACTGCCAGCGCGCTTTTTTGAGCAAAGGCCAGGTCATTCTGCCAGGCAGCCAGAGCATTTTCAGCCAGCATGGCCTGGCAAACGCCTTGTTGATCGCCTTGGGCTTCGAAATACTTCCGCGCTCGTTCAAAGGTCCTCCGGGCCGTATCCAGATGGCCCTGGGCGGCGATGATTTCGCCGGAATAAAATAACAACCAGGGCCAATTCTCTAACACTTTGAACGGCAGCTGGGCGACCCAATCAGCCAGTATTAGCCACTGCCCACGAGCCATCCATTCTTCTGCGGAAGAAGCGATCACCTCGCCCACGCCTTCCAGATCACCCAGCGCCATCAGGCTGGGGATCGCCAGCAGTGGTTCATCATTCGCCGCCAGGAACTGCGCGGCACGGTGTAAACTGGAATGTTCGGTGACCAATCCTGCCCGCAGCGCCTGGTTGAGGGGATTTTTCCAGATACAGCGGATTCGGCTCCAGCCGTCACTCAATTCTTGCAGCCAGGGGCCGGTCAGTACCGGGGATTGGCCAAATGAAACCTGCAGCAGGGTTGGATGGCTGTAACCCAAGCCGGTATTCAGGGCCAGAGTTTGCAGCGCCTCAACGTCCACCGAAGAGAGCCACGCTCGCGCGGCCTTCGTCATCCAGGCGTCTAACCCACCAGCTTTCTCCAGGATCTGCACGCCGGTCACATCCCCCAAAACCCGGCAGACCTCGAAAAAATCCAGCAGCGAACAGACCCGGCCATCCGAAAGAGCGTTCATTTTATGGATCGCAGTGGGGGTAAGATCCAGCCCGGAATTTAATCCCAGGACCTCAGCACCGCGGTCATCGACCCGGAGATGTCCATTGGTTCGCTCATATACTGACCCGGGAAGAGAAAAACGAGGGAGCGGCTGGTGTGTGATCAGAATGATGGGGAGAAAATCGGGCAGGGGTTGAAGAAAATGAGCGCCGAATAACTCGATCAACCCTGGCGTACCGGCGGCCAGTTCAAGATGCTGGATCACTAGCGCGTTTGGCCGGGGGACCGCCGCGGACCACTCATGGGCGAGACTTGAAAAAAGAACCGGCCAACCATGGACTGGCCCCGGACTGCGTTCCATCAGGTGAAGGGTGGCTTCACCAAACTCAGGTGATTGGGTTCGGGCAGCCTGGATTAGGGATACCAGGAAAGTTCCAGGGTCGCGGTCTTCTTCGCCCAAACGCAGCCAGGCGACGTTTTTTCTTGCTGCGCCAGTAAGGCTGCCAGGATTTCGCTGGAAAGATACCCCGGCGGGGCATTGAATAATGTGATTCCCCCTTCAACCGCGCGCTCCAGCACCGGAAAACGAATTCCAGGCTGATCCGGTTTGGGTAAAGCGCTTTTCGCGTTTACAACCATCCCTTTAAACCCATACCATTGACTTCTACCGACAAAAACCGCCCGCAGACCGAATCCGCGCGGCGTTTTATTTCCCCAATGTCAGATTGGCAGTATTGATATCAGAATTTAACTGACGGCGACCAAACCTGTTTGAATCATTTTACATCGCTGGATAGGCAAATACAACCGTCAGAAGGGTGATCTTCAAAATGATATTACCTGCAAAATGATGTCCTTGAACGGTAAAAAACAGCTCAGGTTACTGCCGCAGCACTCGCAGCAAATTCTGCAAAACGGCGAGCAGGCCTTCCCAGCAGCCATTCTAATACCCGGGAGTTGCCGACTAACCCGTGCTGGTCGTAATAGGCGAACATTTTCAAAAGGGTATCGATTGCATAAAGTCCAGTTTACTTGCCCTGGCCCGTTTTTCCCAATCGGCCCCGTCGATTGACTCGGCTTGTACGGGCCGCCCTACCACCCTGGAGAGTATTTCAGCCACTTCGACCTGAGAAAGTGGTTCCCTGCCGGCCAACTCGTATACTGCCCCAAAATGTCCCGGATCACAGATAACTTGCGCTGCAGCTTGCGCTACGTCATCGAGGTCGACAATGCTCAGCCTTGCCTGGACGCTGTAAGGAACCGGATAAATTCCCTGATTCCGGATAGCATCCCAGGACCCCAGGATATTCTGCATATACGGCCCGGGCTGCAAAATCGTAAACGGGAGTCCGCTGCAAAACAAGCGCTCCTCAACCCGCATTTTTAGCCAGTGGTGCGGCATGTCCTCGATCTGCGGGTGTAAAACGGAATGATACACAAAATGCTGCAGCCCTGCTGACCTGGCCGCGGTAATAGCATTCTCCGCGATGCTTACCTCATTGGGGTCCATATTCGCGCAAATATGGTATACAGCGTATCCTCCGCGGAATGAATCCTGAAAGAAAACTGAATCCTGATTATCTCCCACCTTGCACGATTGTGCGCCCAGGGTTTTGAGCGCTTCCTCCTGCTCCGGACGATGGACCAACGCTCGGACTGTTTCACCCTTAACACCAGGGCTTTTACAACTGCTTTGCCAGTCTTTCCGCTTGCTCCGGTGACAATAATCATTGCTTATTCCGTTATTTCCAGCGGGCAGTTATTTTAAGCCCAGAGTGAACAATGCTACCCCGATCACCGTGACTGCCCACCAATACGGCAGTACGACTGCCGGGAATAGACTGGAAGTACGCATGGCTAAACCGGCGAGCATAAAAACCACACCGCCAACCACCAGCCACCAGCTTGCGACCTGATACGTTGGCAGGTCGCTTGAAATCGTAGTGAGCGGTGGATCCCCTGGTTTTCTTTTTTTACGCGAACGCGACTGCTGCAGTTCCAGCTCCCGCATGTTGCGCCGCCTTCGGCCGCGAAGTTGCGCCAGGCGGATATAGAATATTACCATGGCGATAACGACGATGATCAATCCATAATCAAAATTCATGATCCCTTTCCTTTATCTTGCCGAAACCTCTTTGCGTTTGATCCGTTCCAGGACAGTTTGTTTAAAAGCCTCGAGTGTTGGTTGGGGGCCTTCCCCAAGCGGGACATAAATCGCCCGTGGGGTCAAATCCCCCAGCTCGGTTCCGCTCGGATATTTTTCCGTCGGACGGCGCGCCAATCCCAGAATTCGGGTGGTGGGTAGACGCACCCAACCAAACCGCTTTTCCGGATTAGCGACCAAAGCCAGGAAATACATTTCATCGTCTTCTTGTGGAGGAGGAAGGGTAATGAACACTACTTCCGTTTTCGGTGGGACCTGCAGCACTTCATAGGCTATGTTTGAAAAAGGGATTAGCTTCTCAAATGGCAGGCGTTGGCCGACATGGTCCCACCAGAACTGCAGAAACTTAATCCCATCCCTCTCGAGATACTTCAAAAAATCCTTCGTCTGCGAATGAAACATCGACGGAATAGCGT
The DNA here is from genome assembly GCA_963798245.1 of uncultured Actinomycetota bacterium. GTDB lineage: Bacteria > Actinomycetota > Actinomycetes > Mycobacteriales > Mycobacteriaceae > Mycobacterium. The sequence goes on along the minus strand of CAWCSO010000012.1, from coordinate 30,987 downwards.
CATAGCAAAAGTTATAATGCTGGCTTTTATTTTTATCCATGCTTGACCTATGAATTTTACCCGGGTGTGCAGAAACCGCTTTCAAACGATCGAAAAAAGCTCCCGATATCGCCTCAACCCGAAAGAGGGTAGATTTGATACCGGGAGCCTCACGCATCTAAAGCTTTGAAAGGCGCCCAGAGGGCAAGTTATTTCTCTGCCATCTCGCGTTCTTCAGGGGTCTTGAAGATCACGAAGATCAGGTTGATCAGGATACCCAGAACAGCGCCGGTCGCGATGGCGGGCAGACCCTTGGGGAAAACCCTCAGGAGATCGTGAAGGGCAGGAATCCACCGGGGAAGCCGATGTTACCGCCGATGCCAACGATCAAGATCACCGCGCCGATCGCCAACTGCTTGGGATCATACAGGTTCACCTTTTCGGAAATCATCAGAGCAATACCTTGCATACCAATGACGCCGAACAGGTAAATCGAAAGACCGCCGCCGACAGCGGTGGGCATCGAATTAACGATGTCCGCCAGTGGTCCAAAGAAGCCCAGCATGATCGCGATTACGCCGGCGGTCAGCAGAACCGGGCCGGAGTAGTTGCGGGTGATCACCATCAGAGAGTTGTTCTCGCCGTAGTTGGTGCCGGCGGTGGAACCGAAGATACCGTTGATGATGTCATCCAAACCATCCAGCATCAGGTTCAAGCCGATGTATTCAGACAGTCCTATACGGCTCGCGGCCCTGTTCTTCAGCCAGGTGATCGACATACAGGCTGATCTGATACAGGTGGGCGGTCGATTCCGGGATGGTGGCGATGGCCATGACACCAACGCCAAAAATCACTGTCAGAGTCAGGGGATCATTAAAGACCGGGAAGGTGAATGGCGGGATACGGACAAAAGCGAGCCGAAGGTAAGATTGACCAGGCCAAAGGGAATCGCGACAAGATAGCCGGTGAGCGCGCCCAACAGAATGGGCAGCATCCCCAGGAAGCCTTTATTCTGCAGATAGACCGAGAATATAATGGCAGCGACCAGGGTAATCATTGCCACGATGAACCAGGCCCGATATCTGCGGGGTCCAGTCGGACCGGTTAACCCGGTGGCATTGTTCAAGGCAGCTGCGCCCAGGCCAATACCGATGGTGCAGGCTACCGGGCCGGTGATGCTGGCAGGAAGGATGACATCGATGGCTTTTTTACCGCCCGCGACCCGGATGAGCAAGCCCATCAACACATTGATAATGCCCGTAGCAAGGAACCCGGCCTGAACGACAGACAGGATATGGGGATCTGCAACGTACGCCAAATTTGGCCTGGGTGATGGCAGTTACCGCAGCGATATAGCTAAAGCTGGAGCCGTAATACAAGGGAATATATTTCCCCATGGCCATCTTGGAGCCAAGCAAGGCGACGATTGTGCCAAATCCGGTCACAGTCAGCACGGTTGGGACCGGGAAACCCATCAGCAAGGCGCATAAAACGGTGGCAGGGAACATGGTCAGTACGTGCTGGAAGCCCAGCAAAATCATTTGCCCAAAGGGAGGCTGATCATTGGGTAGATATCCAAAAACTTTTGATTTTTTCAGTCACTTCTCTTGAAGCCACTGCTTGTGTTCCATGACAATGATTCTCCTTTTTTGGCAGTTTTAATTTCAGGCATCATGAATTCAGTGCGGCTGAAATCATCCATTTGGCTTTTCTCCAGTTCCACCTCCTTAATCAGCACTCTATCCAGCTATCCCCCGTTTTAGGATAGCTGCTCTCACCCTGAAAATTACTCGAATGGCCGAGTTTAGAAAGAATATAGCTGAGAATCGCGATCGCAATACCTACTGGAATTACATACATCACCATTCTAACTTCAGCGATTTGCGTCCAGTTGCGGCTACGTCTTTTGCCACTTCCTTCGCAAATTCTGTTTCAGTGGGTGCGTTTAAATCCACCTTTTCGCTGCCAGTTTCTTTTGCGGCCAAACGAGCCTCCAGAGCTTTATCAAAGATTTCAAACCCGGCGGATCATGCTTTTTGCGACGCTATCGATCATTCTCTGTCCAACGCTGGCAATCGTCCCGCCAATCTGAACTTCGCCGTCGTATTTCATCAATGTAGTCCCATCGCCCTGATCCGCAAATTGGACATTTCCCACGTCCCTTTCAAAACCAGGGCCGCCCCGGCCATCCGCGGTCAGCGTGCAGCTTTCCGGTGGGACCTCATTGGAGACCCAACTTCCCGAGAAGATACCGGAAACTGGCCCGATACGGACATTCATGGCACCTCATAATGCTGGTCGTCACTGATCTTATTGATGCTTTGCGTGCCCGGCAGCGCAGATGCCAGAATATCGGGGTCGCGAAACAGCAGCCACACCTCTCCCTGGGTCCGTTGAATAAATGTTCGCCTTCAAATCTCATTGAAAATGTCTCCTATGATTATATAAGTAGTTTGATTTAAAAGTCCAAGTTATAGGGTCACTTTTTCTTCCTGCTCTGTTGCACCAATTCCACAGCCGGCTTGGCGAGAGCGGCGATCTCCAGGATCTGCAATCCGCATTCTGGAAACGCAGTTTCCAGGGCCTGGACAAAGCAGGCGGGCGTGGGGATCGCTCCTGCTTCGCCGACCCCTTTCATCCCCAATGGATTGAACGGGCTGGGGCTCTCGACATGGCCCAGCTCCATTTTCGGCGGCATATCGGTAGCCTGGGGATCAGATAATCCATCAGGGAGGCATTCAACAGCTGCCCATTCTCGTCATAAACCAGCTGCTCGTAGTACGAATTGCCGATGCCCATCGATAACCCCGCCGTGAACCTGGCCTTCGACAATAGTCGGATTAATCACCGTACCGCAGTCGTGCACCAGGACAAACTGTTCGATCTTCACCTCGAATGTCTCCGGGTCAACCTCAACGACCATCGCTTCGCAGCCCTGCCCGGTGGCGCCATAAGGAGGGCCATAATAGGCAGTCGCTTCAAGTCCCGGCTCAACGCCCGGCGGAAACGTCCCGCGGGTGGGGTTGGATCGCATCGCCAGCTCGCCCAACGTGATGGACTGTTTCGGATCGCCCTTCACCTGTGCGCTGCCATCCACCAGTTCCACCTGGTCTTTTTCTACTTCAAAGATCTGTGCCGCGAGTTCAATCGCCTTTTTTGCGGACTGCCACGGCGGCTTTATGGATCGCTGTCCCGGCGACCGTGGCGCCCCGGCTGGCAAATGTTCCCGCTCCCCAATGGAAGATGCCGGTATCGCCGGTGACCACCCGCACATTCTCCATCCTGACACCTAACTGTTCGGCGGCGATCTGCGCGAAAGAAGTGAAATGCCCCTGGCCCTGGCTGCTGATCCCGGTGGCGACCAGCACTTTCCCGCCCGCGTCCACCGCGACCCGCCCGCCTTCATAAGGTCCGACTGCGGTACCTTCCACAAAACATACGATACCGATCCCCACATGTTTCCCTTGCGCGCGCAGTCTGGGGAGTTCTTCCTTGACCAACCGGTCATATCCGATCATTTCCTTGGCTTTGCGCATCGTCTCCGGGTAATTTCCGCTGTCCAGGACGTTTTCTACGAAATCCTGCCCGATCACGCCGGTCTTGTAACGGGAATTGATTCCGGGCTGGATCAAATTCTTCTCACGGATTTCGGTCGGGATCCATGCCGAGCTTCTTCGCCGCCAGATCCATCAATCGTTCCATCACAAAAACGCCGTACGTGCGTCCGGCACCGCGAACCGGGGTAACCACCATTTTATTGGTGAATACCATGCGAACTTCCGAATAAAAGTTCGGAATATCATAGGAGCCGACGGTGTGTGTCTGGGTATTTAAGGGCACGGTCATCCCATAGGGATCATAAGCGCCTGTGTTATGATAAAACACATCTTTTACGCCCTAAGATACGCCCATCTTTATTAAAGGCAATTTCTGAATAGTGCAGTTGATCCCGCTCTGAGGTGGTCGCCAGGAAATTCTCACGCCGGTCTTCGATCCACTTGATTGGGCGGTTCAGCCACATGCAAATGATCGGCAGCAAAACATCGTCCGCCTGGGAGGTCATGATCTTCGGCCCAAAACCACCCCCGATAAAGGGCGTGATCACTCTCACCTGGCTGTCAGGCAGGCCCAGCCTGCCCGCGATCGTGTTGCGCAGCGGAATTGGGGCCTGGGTGGAAGCCCAGATGGTCATCGATTGCGCTTTTGCATCCCAATTCACCACAAAGCCCCGATTTTCCATCGCCCCGCCGGCTCCGCGGTCGATATTGATTTTCCTGGCGATGACGAAATCGGCTTTAGCCTTCGCCTCTTCGTAATTTCCGATCATTGTTGGAACACCCTGGCAGCCAGGTTGCTCGGCAGGTCCTCATGGATTAAGGGCGCGCCAGGCTCGAGAGCCTTTTTCGAGATCGGTCACCGACCTCGAGCGGTTCCAGATCGACATAGATATCCGCAAAAGCATCTTCCGCGATGTAGCGGCTTTCCGCGATCACCACTGCGATCGGTTCCCCAGAAAAGCGCACTTTATCCTTCGCGATTGGGCACAAGGGTGCGGGCGTTGAACAACGATCCTGGGATCGCCGACGGCGGCGGGACCTGGAGTGGGCCTGGTTTCCAAAAGTCGCCAAAATCCTTGGCAGTATAAACCGCCACCACACCCGGGTCGTTTCAGCGCGGCTGAAACATCGATGCTCTTTATCCGGGCATGGGCATAATCGCTGCGGTAGAAAGCTGCATGCAGCATCCCCGGGATTTCAATATCATCGATAAACTGGGCCTGCCCGGTCAGAAGACGGGGATCTTCGAGCCGTGAAATTTTTTCTCCAAAAACTTTCTTTGCCACGGTTTCACCTCTCTGACAAACTACCGGACGGCCATTTTTTCAGCCGCTAATTTGACCGCTTCGATAATATTCTGGTAACCGGTGCAGCGGCACAGGTTGCCGGAAATCGCTTCGCGGATTTCTTCTTCGGAAGGATCAGGATTCTTCTCGAGGAAGGGCACCAACGCCATCAAGAAACCCGGGCGTGCAGTAACCGCACTGCAGGGCATGTTTCTCATGAAATGCTTCTTGTAGGGGGTGCATTTTCTCGACGGTGCCGAGGTGTTCTACCGTAGTTACCTGATGCCCGCTCGCCTGGACCGCAAAAATCAGGCAGGACCGCATCGCCTGACCATCGAACAAAACCGTGCAGGCGCCGCAAACGCCGTGCTCGCAGCCGACATGCGTCCCGGTCAGACCCAGGTCATGCCGTAAAAAATCGCTGAGCAGCAGCCGCGGTTCAACGTCCCTTTCGTATTGCACGCCGTTAACCGTGAGATTGATGTGGATGAATTGTTCATCATACCCTCCTACCGCCTGGCCCGCCGGAGTGCTTCGGACAAAGCGCGCTTAATGACCAGCACCTGGGTGACATGCTCCCGGTATTCTTGCGTCGCGTGAATGTCCGAACCCGGGTCGATTTCGATTCCCGGCCACAAATTCTGAGGCAGTGTGAAACAATCGCTCAATACATGGCCGACCAGACTGCGCAGCGGCCTCCTTGGCCAGGAGAGCACTTCGAACCTCCTAACACGGCGATATTGGCCACCTTTGCACACGCCAATCATCCAGCGCAATCATCACCGCGGTTCCTACCTGAACCTGCGACCCTGTTGGCGAGAAACCTGCTGGTAGCTGGTTCCGCTCTGCGGGGCAGTGGGCCGGAATGGCCACTTCCACCAATCATTTCATCCGGCTCGATCACCGTCATGAATGGGCCCATATAAAAATTCATCGGCATCTACCCACCGTTCGGAGCCTTTTTTACGAATGAGAAAACGCATGCCCAGCGCCAGGGAAACGCACGGCAGCTGCCCGGCCGGGTCGGCGTGAGCCATGGCCCCGCCGAAAGTCCCCCGGTTGCGGATCGCGGGATGGGCGATATGCGGCATCACTTCGGCGATTAACGGGCGCGCTCTTTGAACCAATTGGCTGGTTTTCAACATCGCTGTCCCGGGTGATCGCCCCGATCCGCAATGCTTCCATCACTCCCCAGGCGGATATAATCAAATTCATCAATATTGTTGAGATCCACCAGTGCCCCGGGTCGCGCCATGCGGAAATTCATCGCCGGGATCAGGCTTTGCCCCCCTGCCAGGACCTTTCCAGAATAACCCAACTCAGCCAGCTTATCCAGTGCTTCTTCAACACTGGTAGGCGCAAAATAATCGAATGATGCGGCTTCATATAGCGGATTCCTTCTTACTCAGAATACAGCCCTTTGCACTCTGCATCGCGATCGCGAGTTGCCTGTCGCTGCCCCACCCCTTCGCCAGTCCATTGGGTTTGAGCTCCTGCGGCGTGGACAGCCAGGACGGCTGAAGAATTGCTGGCAGGCTCACCCACATCTTTCACCGGTCGCCAGTTCAAGACCACAGTAGAGACGCTCTGGGTCACTTCCCGGATCAGTTGGCTCAGATTTTCGATGCGATCGTGATAGGCTTCGATCTCAGTTAGTATTCAGATCTCAAACGGATAGGCCTCCATCCTTCGTGAAAGATGGAGGCCTATCTTCAGGCCAACTTAAGCGCCCTCTTTGAAGGCGACGAAGCGGCCAAACATGGTCTCGGCTTCCATCGCTTTCTGTAAGTAACAACCGATGTAATACCGGCCGCCTGGCATTTGCGATATCCCCGCCCAGGTTTTCGGCGTGCACGATCCGCTTGGGGAAGAGGTTGAAATGCATATCCTGGTAATACTAGTCCAGCGGATACATCTCATCCCAGTCTTTGCCAAAATCGTGGATCAACTTGGCATTGGCTTCGGCGAAGGTCTTGGGGTGCCAGATGCGCATGATGGTGTTCATAGGATGGTCCGCGCTAACCGCGTCCACGCCGATCCACTTGATTTGCATATCCGTGCCCATTTGGAGAAATCTGGGGATGGGCCTGGATGCTTCACCATGTAGCGGAACTCATCGGAATCTGCGCTGCGCCAGCCAAATTTATTCCATCCTGTCTTGATTATCAGGATGTCGCCCTTCTGGATATCGACCACGTCGTGAATCATCTTGGGGGTATAGACGCTCGAATCGCTGACCAATCCAGAAATATCGGCAATCACGCCCGGGCCGACCCAATCTTCAACGGCACCTGACCGATGGACGCGCCCATTGGGATAGAAGTGCTTTTCGCCGTCCATATGGGTTCGCCAGATGAATAGATGGCGTTGCAGATCGAGCCGTTGCGGCCCATGCCAAAGATACTGCCCGCCGACCCGCTTGGTGTAAGTGACGCTCAGCGGAATATAGTTCAGCCACTGCGGGGTCATCACGCTGAAGGGCACGGTCATATCGTACCATGGTGGATTTATCCATCTCCGCATGAAATCTTCCTCGCTCATCCCCTCCGGGAGCGGTCATCGCCCACACCCGCGACCAGGCAGTTTCGACCTCCACAAACGGGATCGGCATGATCGAGATCCAGGCGCGTTTATTCTTGAGCTGGTCGATATCCCCAACGATCGATTCTGCCAGACACCAGGTGCGCTTTTGGCATGGTGATGTGGGTTAATTCGTAATATTCGCCCTGCGGGAATACTTCATCCCAGGTCTTGCCGGTCTCGCTTTGACCAGTTTTGCCTCGGCCAGCACGAAATGGTTCTCGTGCATCCGCCGGATGGGAGTGTTCATCGGGTGCTCAGCGCAGCCGCAGTCGACACCCACCACTTTTAACTTCATATCCAGCGCCCATTTGTAGAAGTCCATCGAGGGGCCGGGGTGCCGAACCAGGAAACCAAACTCCTTGGATTCGACTCCACCCTGCGCATCTGGATTGACCACATCCGGCTGGTCCCAGGAATAGCGGTGGTATCCGGTGTTGACGATCAAGATATCGCCCGGTTTTACCTCAACCTTGCTGGTGATCATCTCCGGCGTATAAATGCTGTAATCTGAAACCATATCCGAAATATCGGCAATCACGCCCGGGACCGTTCAAATCGGTCAAAGGGATATCCGAGATGGCCCGCGCGCCGGAATGGAAGGCCGTCTCGCCCACCAGGTGGGTGCCAACCGTGTTGCTCCAGTTTAAGATTTGCCCGTTTGCGCCCTGACCGCCGCCATACGCGCCGGTAACGCGTTTGAAGAAATGAATTTCCAGAGATTTTTCACCCGGCCATGGCGGAGTGAAAATGCTGCACCTTTGTGTCAGATCGAACAGTTTGGCATCTGACATCATCTTAATGAAATGCTCGCGATCCATAGAATCCCTCCACAACGTCTGAAATCAAATATCGTATTTCTCGGCGAATGCGACCAAAGCATCTTCGAAAATATTGCCCGGCGGCGAAACGACACCCGCGCCCACCTGGCCAACGCCAGGATCTTTATGAGCGACCCCGGTATTAACCCGGGGCAAGATGCCTTTTTCGACAACTTTGCGAATATCGATCCCGGTTGGCGTTCCACGGAAATCGAGGAATGGGATGGTGAAATATTTATGCTCCGCGTAGCAAATCTCGTACATATCCAGCGTGGTATTGATGGCATCTTTGGGCGTGCCATTGATAAATTGTTACGATTGCCGGCGCTGCCGCCATCGCGAAACCGCCAATCCCGGCTGTTTCGGTGATCGTGCTGTCGCCGATATCCGGGTTGGCATCTGCTTCGGTAAACCCGGGGAAATACAATGCTTTGACCATTCCAGCCGGGCCGATGAACCATTGGTCGCCCAGTGCCGCTGACCCGGATGCCAAAATCGGTGCCATTGCGGGCCATCACGGTCACAATCGTGCTGCCCTCAATTGTCGCCCGCCATCGCCATCGCTTTGCAGCCGCCATCACCGGGTTGAGGATGCTCAACGCATTTCGACCCAGGAATCTGACCACTTCGGCGGCAGCATCGTGTCGGCGCCACCTTGATAATCGACGGGGCCAGTGAATGTGGTATAGAGCAAGGATGCCGCATCCAGGCGGTTGTGACCATCGTCGCCCATGTGCAGCGCTTTGGCTAACAAAGCGCGCAGATCCAACCCGCCGCAATCATTCCAGGGCATTACCGACCGCCGGGCCCAGAACGTCGTTCATCCAGCGCAGCTTCGAAATGACGTCCGGACTGTAAGCGCCCATGCGCAGAACTTTGCCGCGACCTTCGTTGAGACCGCTGTACGCAAAATTGCCATGGGTCTTATTCTCGACTATGTAGCAGGCATGGATGGCGAGATTACCCCTGCCATGGGGCCCACGCTGGAATGATGGTGGCAGGGTGCCAATTCAATCTTGCCGCTGGTGAGAATGCTTGACCGCTTCGGCCCGATCTTTGGCCATCCCTTCGAAGATCAAAGCGCCAACCATCGCACCTCTCATCGGTCCGGCCATCCGCTCCCAGGTGACCGGCGGTCCCGCGTGGAGCAGCAAATCATCGCGCATCCCCGGGATCACCTCAATCGCTTTTGCAACACCCATCAGGACCGGGCGGGCTTCCATCATTCTTTCGACTGACGGTTGCGTTAGCCTGTTCAATATCCACCATCGCTGCTCCTTCCAAAGTATTGCTGATTGGTATCACCAACGTGTTAGCGTCTTCATCCGTTCCAGAATCGCCATCAATTTTTCATTTCCACCCGCAGGGGGCCGCCAATCCACATGAACGACCGGCGCGCCTTGGGCGCCCAGGTTATCGGCGAACGATTCCAGGCCCGACATTAATCCCCGCCACCGGGCTGTCGATCGGCTGGAGAGATCCACCGGCTTCAACGCCTGGCCTTCTTCGGGGACCGCATTCAATACCCGCAGGAGCGCGCCCGGCATAACGGACAATGACCTCGTTGCTTGGATCACATTTCACCCCTACCGCTTCCAGCTGCTCGATTTGATGTTCCAGGCTCTGCGGATCCTCATCGGTTCCGGTGACCACGGCGACCACCTCCAAATAACGACCGGCCTCCTGGGCTTTTGCCTTGGCCGCTTCGACAGCGGGGGCCAACTCGCAGGCCGGATCAGGGTGGGAACCATAACCAATCACGACATCCAGCATAATCACCGCGACGGTTGGATCGGCGGCTTCCTCCATCAAACGCCGGATGCGCATCTCGTTGTCCATCATCGGGTGGAGACGGCCCACGGTGAATTCATCCTCACCCAGGTCCATGATCGTATGTTCCTGGCTTATCCAGGAATTAGCCAGCTTATTTTCTTTGTGGATTGGGGCGTTGGCATAAACTTTGGGGAAATAATCCGCCAGGATGTGCTGGGCTTCATAAGCCAGGGTTCCGCCCGAAAACAGGCCGCGGAAATATTGCTGGCCTGCCGCAAAACGTTCCAGGCCGAGATCGCCTTCCGAGCTTACTGTCGCACCCTGTTTGGCCAATTTGACCGCCATCTCCGCCGCGTGAATCCAGGCTGCTGGCGAAATAGCAGATTATCCATTGGTTGGGCGGTCACCGCGCGGGCGACAAACTGACCACGACCGGTTTGCCCGTCTTTCGAGCAGCCTTGAGCACTTCCTCGGCAACTCGCGGCGCCGGCGGTTTCGAAACCAGCACGATGACTTTGGTTTCCGGATCGCGGGCTGAGGACATCGATCGCCAGGCGGAAGGTCACTGCGCCGACCTTTTCAGACATATCCCGGCCGCCGGTGCCGATCCCATGGGTAATCCCACTGCCCAGCTGGTGGATGCGCGAGGTTACCTGCTGCAGCCCCGTCCCGGCCGCTGCCACAACGCCGATGGGGCCTTTGCGAACTTTATTCGCAAAGCCCAGCCCCATCCCGCCGATCATCGCTGTTCCGCAGTCCGGGCCCATCACCAGCAGGCCCTGTTCACAGGCGCGCTGCTTCAAGGTGATTTCATCTTCGACCGAGACGTTATCGCTGAACAGAAAAACGTGCCGGTTGAGACGCAGCGCATCCCGGGCGACCCCGGCGGCGTAACGACCGGCGACAGAGATCAAGACCCAGCTCGCATCAGGAAGCATCTCGACCGCTGTTTCCAGGCTGTGCGGCTGGTATTCCTGATCGATCCCCGATTTTCTCCGGCTGAGCAGGTCATCCACCTGGCTGATGGCATCGACGGCCGATTTTTCATCCTCGGCGCGCACCACGATCACCAGGTCGTCTGGCTTGGAAGCGTTAACTTCGTCCGAGACTAAATTGATATGCTTGAGAAGTTCTTTATTTGAATCCGTCCCCATGATTACACCGGCATCTTGGACTCCCGGTAAGCCGGCCAGCGAGCGCTGTAAATTCATCAATACTGCTCAGTCAAAATACGCGCCGCTTCGAATCTCCGTTTTTACGATCGCCATTTTCCCTCCAGGAAAATAGAAAGTGATATTTTGCTGTACATCCGAACGCAAGATCGATGAGCTTTCAAATATACCGGTGGGTTATAAAATTGTTCTTTCCAGGTAATGGTGATTTGTTAATTTATATAACTCCGCAGAGTTAAATCAGTATAGCAAGAAAAAAAAGGAGTGTCAACCGGTTTTGGCTCAACTTGTATGACAAATTACCACTATAAAATGGACAGCCCTCCTGATTTTGGAGGGCTGCCGTCTCGCTCGCCTAAATTTTCACTGCGGATTACAGGTCAACTTTTTCGGGAACGTGGAAGTTTTCGTTGGCCTTGCGAACTTCGTCGGTCACATTAAAGTTGAAATCTGAGCCGATCATTTGAGCGGCAAAGCTTTTCACGTTTTGCCAGAGATTGCGATCCAGATAATAAACCCGGGCGCCGCCCAGCTCGTGTTGATACTCAGGCCACGGCTTGGTGGGCTGAGCCATCTCAATCCCGGCCATGCGCCAGCCGTTGTAGCTCTCAAAGGTGGACCACCATTCTTTGGCTTTCAGCATTTCCATCGCGTAGTACGTCTTGGCATAATACATCGCCCAGCCTACCCGCCCCCGCCGGGTAAAGGTCATTGTGTGCAGGCTGAGGCTGATGTCCTCAGTCATCACCCGGCCGTTGGCAAACCCGACCCACTCGCCGTTGATAGTGCCGACGAACTGAAACGGATCCTTAAGGCGTTTGCGCTTCCAGCCCAGGATTTCGGCGTAGACCCGGACTCCGACAATGTCATAGAAATCCTTCTCGACCTTCATCACTTTTTCCATATAACCGAGCATCGCGGGGACTTCTTCCATCGTTGCTTCACGGATATACAGAATCCGGCCGTCTTTAAGGGTGATCATCGCCTCGGGCCACTTCGGCAAATTCATCGGCGGAGCCTGGAGTAAAGGCTCAATTTCGCTGACGTCAAATGTTACCTGATTCGTGCTCACTTCGACAGGGGGGGTAAGTTTCATGTCTCTTTCCTCTTTGAGATATTCATTTGCGTGGGGTTGCTGGTGAACGCAGTCAGAGTATAGCAAAGAGGGTTTGAGAAGTCAACCCAAATGAATACGTGTCAGACAACTGCAAAGGCTGCTGTATAATAAATTCATGCGAGGTTTGCGATGCGCGTGATGATCGAGCTGACTGGACTGGCCCGCGACGCGGTGCGCCAAAAAGAGACAGTTTTCGAACTGGAGGAAGGTACTACCTACCAGGAGGTTGTGCGCATGTTGGGCAAGAAGTACCCCAAACTCATCGGGTTGGTCATCGACAAAGATGGCGAGACTTTATTGAGCGGAAACATCTTGATCATCAATGGCGACCTTGCGACTCCGGCGATGGTCATGCAGGAGTGCCCCCGGGATGGCTACCGTTTGATCCTGATGTCCCTGGTGACCGGCGGATGAGCCTGTTCTGGCGAAACAAGGATGAAAATCAGCGAAAATTGGGTGATTTTCATCTTCTCCAAGACCCCTGATTTGTCTTACAATTATCCATGCTTCCATTATTTGCCGAGAATCTATTGAACGGATGGTTTGCCATTCCGAAATTCTTTCTACCAATCCTACCAACATAAGGACACAACATGTCTGAAGAAGATCCTCGAATTCTTGAACTGCGCGCTTACCGCGAAAAGGCAAAACTGGGCGGCGGTGCGGATCGCATTGCAAAACAGCACGCAAAAGGCAAGCAGACTGCTCGCGAGCGGATCGATCTGCTCCTCGACCCGGGCACCTTCAACGAGCTGGAGCCATTCGCCATTCAGCAGGTTGACCCCAACAGCGAGCAAAATCTGGGTGATGGGGTGGTCACCGGCTTCGGACAGGTGGATGGACGTACAGTCTACGTCTATGCGCAGGATTTCACGATCCAGGGCGGATCGTTGGGCGAAATGCAAGGTCAGAAAATTTGCCGTGCGATGGATCTGGCCGTCCAGGCCGGAGCCCCGATCATTGGGATGATCGACTCGGGCGGCGCGCGGATCCAGGAGGGCGTTCACAGCCTGACTGGTTATGCCAACATCTTCCGGCGCAACTCCCGCTACTCCGGCATTATCCCCCAGATCAGCGTAATCCTCGGCCCCTGCGCTGGTGGAGCGGCCTACTCCCCCGCACTGACCGACCTGATCATCATGGTGGATAAGCAGTCCTTTATGTTTCTGACCGGCCCCGAAGTGATCAAATCAGTGACGGGCGAGGTCATCGACTCGGAGACCCTCGGCGGCGCGGAGACCCACCTTTCGATCAGCGGACTGGCACATTTGATGGCGGCGAGCGAAAAAGATGCCCTGGACACCGTCCGCCAGGTTCTCAGCTATCTCCCCTCCAACCAGGTGGATAACCCGCCGGTGGTTGCCTATCGCGACGATCCGGCCCGGATGTCGCCGGCGCTGAACAACCTCGTCCCCCTCGACCCGGGCCTGGCGTACAGCATGCACGAGGTCATTGAGCATGTGGTCGACCGCGGGTCTTTTATCGAGCTTCAAAAAAGCTTTGCCTGCAATGCCGTCATCGGCCTGGCTCGCATGGATGGGATGAGCGTCGGCATCATCGCCCAGGAGCCCAGCGTGATGGCGGGTGTCCTGGATATCGATGCCTCCGACAAGATCTGCCGCTTCGTCCGCTTTTGCGACTGCTTCAATATTCCGCTGGTTACCTTTGTCGACTCGCCTGGCTTCCTGCCCGGGACCGATCAGGAGCACCGCGGGGTCATCCGCCATGGGGCAAAGGTGCTCTATGCGTATTCGGAGGCCACGGTCCCAATGGTCAGCATTGTCACCCGCAAGGCGTATGGGGGGGCCTATATTGTGATGAGCAGCAAAGTGCTCTGTGCCGATGTCAGCTTTGCCTGGCCAAGCGCGGAGATAGCCGTGATGGGCCCAGAAGGGGCAGCCAACATCCTGTTCCGCGAACAGATCAAAACCGCTGCCGATCCGGCAGCCGAACGAGCCAGGGTAACCGAAGAATACCGCAAAAAGTATCTCTCGCCCTACGCCGCCGCCGCCGCGGATGTGATCGACGATGTGATCGAGCCGCAGGAAACCCGCCCGCGGGTGATCGCCGCCTTGAACGCGCTGCGCAATAAGGTCGTCACCCCCTTGCCGCGGAAACACGGTAATATCCCCGTTTAACCAGAGAAAGAGGAAGCCAGGTTATGAATCCAACGCTCACAAACGCACTCTGGATCACGCTGATCGGGATGGGGCTGGTCTTTATTTCCCTGCTGCTGCTTTGGGGATTGATGGCCCTGATGGTCAACCTGACTGCTCTCCGGGCCAAAACCGAAGCAGCTTCCGAAGTTGGCGAGATGGTGACAGAAGCCCAGGCGGTAGACACGCAGATCCCCGCCTTAGAGCTGGATGAACCCCACCGAAAAGCGGCAGCTGCCGCGGTGGCAGTCGCGCTCGCTCTTCGCCCCCGGAAAAACGGCCACCAGACTGCCAGACCGCCCGAGGAAGCTTTCAGCGCCTGGCAGTCCGTTCTGCGCGCCAACCAGCTGACCCAACACTCCAGAATGTATTCCCGAAAACAGAGAGGTACCGAGCAATGAACGTACAAGTAAAAATTGGCGAACAAACTTTTGACGTTGAAGTGGGGGATCTCTCTGTCCGGCCAGTTTTGGCCCGGATTGGCGATGAGACCTTCGAGGTTTGGCCCGAGGAGGAAAAAGTAGCTTCTCAGGCCGCTGAGAAAATCACCGCCAATTTTCCCACCCCGGCTCCCCAGGCCCCGGTCGCGCGGCCCGTTTCAGCACCTGCGCCGGTCGCCATGCCCTCTGGCGGGGATAAAAACCTGGTGAGCGCCCCGATCCCCGGGGCAATCATCTCGATTTCGGCCAGGCCTGGCGATAAGGTGACTCAGGGGCAGGAGCTGTGCGTCCTCGAGGCGATGAAGATGAAGAATGCGATCCGCTCTCCGCGCGACGGCGTAATTGCTACCGTGTTGGTCAGTGTCGGTGACCATGTCGCCAAGGGTCATCCGTTAGTCCAGATCGCGAGCTGAGGGCCCAATGAATTTTACCCAATTGTTGAATGATCTGACCCTCGGTTTCCAGGCTTTCACCTGGGGCAATGCCTTCATGTTGATCGTGGGCGCAGTCTTGATTTATCTGGCCGTGGCGAAGGAATATGAACCCGTGCTGCTTTTGCCGATCGGTTTTGGCTGCGTTCTGGCTAATCTGGGGATGTCTTACCAGACCGGCCTGATGAAGGTCATTTACGACGCGCCGGGATCACCACGGAATTGTTCCCCCTTGCTGATCTTTATTGGGGTTGGAGCGATGATCGATTTTCGGCCCCTCTGCTGGCCATGCCTGAGATGGTGGTGTTAGGCGCGGCGGGCCAGTTTGGCATCTACGGCACGCTCATCCTGGCTGTGCCTATCGGCTTCAAATTAAAGAAGCTGCTTCCATCGGTGTGATCGGCGCGATTGACGGCCCAACCGCGATCTTTGTCGCTTCCAAGCTCGCACCGGAAATGCTTGGTCCGATCGCGGTCGCAGCCTATTCCTATATGAGCCTGATCCCTATTATCCAGCCGCCGATCATGCGCCTCATGACCTCTCGTAAAGAACGCATGGTGCGCATGGAATACGCGCCCAAGCCGGTTTCCAATGCAGCGGTAATCGCGTTCCCCATCGTCGTAACCGTCGCGGTCAGTCTGGTTGCTCCCAGCGCCGCCCCGCTGATCGCAACGTTGATGCTGGGCAATCTCCTTCGCGAATGCGGCGTCGTCGACCGCCTGAGCAAGGCTGCCCAGAACGAGCTCATCAATATCGCCACCCTTTTTCTGGGCCTGGCGATCGGCTCGACCATGACCGCGCAGAACTTCCTTAACCTCCAGACCGCGGGTGTGCTTGCCCTCGGCCTTCTGGCTTTCGTGTTGGATACCGTCGCCGGGCTGCTCTTTGGGAAGCTCATGTGTGCGATCACCCGGGGGAAGATTAACCCCCTGATCGGCGCGTGCGGGATCAGCGCCTTCCCGATGGCCGGACGGCTCTCTGCAAAAATGGCCCTCGAAGAGGATTATGATAATTTTATCCTCATGCACGCCATGGGCTCCAACACCGCCGGCCAGCTTGGCTCGGTGATCGCGGGAGGCTTGCTGCTGGCTCTGGTCGCCGGGTTTGTTCCGGTCTAAGCTGAACTAGCCCCAAAAAGGCCCCGGGTTTCCGGGGCCTTTTTATGCCAGGATCACCAGGGCCATTCCGGCGAGGGTATCGATGCCTGAGCTGGAGCCCCAGCTGAGCAGGCCTTCCAGGCAGCCCTTCTCGTCCCCGGCCGCGGCGACCAGGTAATCCGCGGCAGCGATCAGAAATTCATCGGCGCCACCTCCAGCAGCACATTCGATCAGGCGCGCGCTCAACGTGGTGGTCTTTTGATAGGCAGCCCGGACCAGCTCCTGATTGAGCATCGCCAGCTTTTCGTTCCCCCAATCCAAAGCAGCCCAGCGGTTGAGCAGCAGAACCATCCCCACCAGGAAATCGTCACCGGAGGGGGTCAGCCCTGGACCGTATCCCAGGAATCTGCTGGAGGCTTCAACCGCCAAAGCAGCGTTCCGTTCCGCCAGGTAGCTTCGCAGGCGAGCGGCCTGGCCAATGATATTTCCGCTGAGTACGGCTGCCTGATCAGCGGTTGAAACACCTAATTGATAGGAAAGTATGCTGCTCAATCCCCGCCCTGGTCTGGACCGCAGCAAACTGGTCGCGAGCGTCACCAGCCTCTTCCGCTGTCCGGCCTGATCGGTCCTGCGGTCGAGGACCGCGGCCGGCGGGCTCCAGCCTGAGAGATGATCGGTTTGGACGATCCGGCCTGACCTGGAGAACTCGATTCCTCCCCCGGCCATCTGAACAGGGTCGTGGATCCGGAGAGGGATATTCTCCTGCCAGTGGGCCGGCATGTGAATGGAGATCGGTCCGCGGCGCGGGTTTTCGGTGAGAAAAAGCATACCTCCCGTCTCTATTTTGATGAAAACACCCCCTGTAAGTGATCCCAAACACTACCCCGGTTTGGGCGATCGCCAGATCTCGGGCTGCAAACTCTCCGATGCCGATCGCTTTTTGGCCGATCCGTTCAGTTAATGGTTTCCTTTGGGTTGTCATTGTGGTAGTATGATATTATACATATAGTGTCCCGTGATAAATAGTACTTGCTAGCCTGACCCTGCTATTTTATGCTGATTTCATTGCGGATTCATATTGTCCGACAATGGAGGGTATGATTTCCCGTTCATTCGGTTGGATAACCCCAAAACAGACACGTACAGATTATGACAGGAGGGTCCTATGCAAATGGCACATCCCGGTCTTCCGGAGTTTGATTACATCCGCCCGGGCAGCTTGATGGAGGCCAGTCGCTTCCTGGCAGACCACGCTGGCGAGGCTCGCGTCTTTCTGGGCGGAACGGACATGTTCGTCCGCATGCGCGACGGCGCCTGGACAGCGAAATACCTGGTCGATGTCAAGGGTTTAGACGGCACCCAGGAGCTGCGCTATTCTCCAACGAATGGGCTGGTGGTTGGTGCGGCGGTGAATATGAACCGCTTGATTTCCTCCCCCGACGTTCAAAATTGTTACCCATTATTAGCCGAATCCGCCCATTCTGTGGCCAGTTACCAGCTCCGCACCCGAGCGACGATTGTCGGAAATATTTGCAACGCCTCCCCGGCCGGGGATACCACCGGCGCGTGTATTGTATTGGGCGGAATCTTGAGAGTGCATGGTCTGGATGGATTTCGGGAGGAACCTCTATCGACTTTCTTTATAGGTCCGGGGAAAACCGTCTTGCGCCCGGGTGACGTGGCTACTTCCATCCGCTTCCCGGCTCCCCAGCATGGCGCCGTCGGAAAATACCTGAAGCTTGGCCGTAACGCCATTGGCGACCTTTCGATCGTGGGTGTCACAGTCTATGGCTACAGGGACAGCAGCGCGGTTTCAGGATACCGCTTCAAGCTGGCCCTGGCATCGGTTGCCCCGGTTCCCCTGGTCCCGGTTCAGGCTGAAGCAGTCCTGGCCGAAAAACCGATCACGAAAGAGACCGTTGAAGAAGCGGCACAGCTCGCCATGGAAGCCAGCACCCCTATCGATGACATCCGCGGCGGAGCGAAATATCGGAAACAAATGGTTCGCAACCTCACCCGCAATGGGCTGATGGAAGTACTCGGCCGGTTGGGTTTGAAATATTAACGGAGGCAGCAATGGGATATCATCGAATTACCCTTACCGTAAATGGCACTGCCGAACTGGTCGATGTGCCTTCCAATATGACCATGCTGCAGATGCTGCGCGACAAAATGGGCCTGACCGGCACTAAGAATGGCTGCTCGGCTGGTGAATGCGGCGCCTGCACAGTGCTGTGGGATGGAGAACCGGTCAACAGCTGCATGGTTCTGGCCGTGGAATGCGATGGCACCGAAATCACCACCGTCGAAGGTCTTGCCACCTCAGAGAATCTTGATCCGATCCAGGACGCGATGGTCGAAGAAGGCGGCGTCCAGTGTGGTTTCTGCACCCCTGGGGTGTTGATCTCCACCAAAGCCCTCTTGGAGCGCAACCCCAACCCGAGCGACTTCGAAATCCGAGACGCCCTGGTCGGAAATCTGTGCCGCTGCACGGGCTATATGCGGATCATTTCGGCGGTGAAGAAGGTTGCGTACAAGGTCAACAGGCAGGCCGAGCCGGTCGCTGAGCTGGCCAATTGACAGACAAATATACTTCCTGCCGTCATTCCATCCGGAGGAGACAATGGTAACAAAAGAAGCTGGCAGCAAATCAATCCCCCATCCCATTGGTGAGAACGTGCGCCGGGTAGATGCCCATGAAAAAGTAACCGGCGCAGCGATTTATACCGATGACCTCCAGTTTGGAAATGGCCTGCTCTTTGCCCGGGTAAAACGCAGCCCCACCCGCATGCCCTGATTAAAAATATCGACGTCAGCAAAGCCAAAGCGCTGCCCGGCGTGAAAGTGGTCGTCACCGGGGCCGATTTTCCGGAGCGTTTGGGCTGTATCTGAAGGATAAAACCATCTTTGCCACCGATCGGGTGCGCTTTGTGGGCGAAGCTGTCGCCGGGTTAGCCGCGGTTTCTGAGGAAATTGCCGAAAAAGCCCTGGATCTGATTGATGTCGAGTATGAAATCCTCCCGCCGTTTCTGATCCGGTCTACGGCGCTTCCCCGGAAGCCCCCGTGATTCACCCGGAAATTGGCCAATATGAACGGCCCGAATTTCATTTTCCCGAGTCGATGGCACCAATATCTCCAATCATTTCAAGGTTCGCAAAGGGAATACCGAGGAAGCCTTCGAACAGTGTGCGGCGGTCGTGGAATATACCTTCCACGTCCCTCAGGTTCAGCATGTGCCGATCGAACCGCATATCGCCATCGCCCAACAGGATGACAAGGGCAACATCACCCTGTGGGCCTCCTCCCAATGCCCATTCGCCCAGCGCAATCTGCTCGCCAAAGCCCTGCATAAATCCGAAAGCCAGATCCGGGTCATCGCGCCGTTCTGTCGGCGGTGGCTTTGGCTGCAAAGCCGGTGTGACCATGGAAGCCGTGCCGGTGGCGATCGCCACCAAAGCCAAAGGCCGCCCGGTTAAATTCCGCCTGACCCGTGAAGAAGAGTTCTACACCAATTTCGTGCGCCAGGGCCTGGTCGATCACGCTCAAGGTCGGCTGCGATGCCCAGGGCAGCCTGCTGGCTTTGGATAACACCATGTATTGGGATGGCGGCGCCAGTACGGAATACGGCGTGAATGTCACCCGCGCCGGTGGATATTCAGGCACCGGCCCGTTCGATATTCCCAATGTCACCATCAATTCGATGTGCATCTATACCAACCACCCCATCGGCGGCGCCTATCGCGGCTTTGGCATGTCGGAACTGCACACCGGCATCGGCCAGGTGATGGATATGCTCGCCGAAAAGATTGGCATGGATAAGGTTGATTTCCTCAAGCTCAACTGCGTCCAGAAGGGCGACATCCTGGCGACCGGCATGGTCGATGCACGATGTGGGCATTAGCGAATGCATCGAAAAAGTCGCCGCTTCCATCAACTGGGGCGCCAAGGAAGTGCCCACCGCGCCGCACCGCGTCAGAGGAAAAGGCCTGGCCATCTGCCTGGAAAGCGCCTGCCATGCCGCCAAACGCCGGCTCCAGCGCCATTGTCAAGCTCAACGAAGACGGCACTGTAAAAGTCTCCGTGGGCGGGCAAGAAATTGGCCAGGGCACCTTCACCGCCATGGCCCAAATGCGCAGCCGAAGAACTGGGCGTACCCTATGGATTGGGTCCATGTCGAGGGCCGATCGATACCTCGTTCAGCCCGTATGAGTGGCAAACGGTCGCCAGCCGCCTGACCTGGTCGATGGGCAATGCCGTGAAGAATGCCTCGGCGGATGCCCGCACCAAGATTCTCAAGATGGTCGGCGAAGCCTGGGATCAAGACATCGAAAATTTGGATATCAAAGACGGCTATGTGATCTCCTACGAGACCGAAGATCAAATCTCGTTGAAGAACATCGTGGTCTATGGCATCGCCAAACCCAACGACCAGGGCTGGGTCGGCGGACCGATTGTCGGGCTCGGCAATTTCATGCCCTCCTACGTGACCGGTTTGGACAAGGACACCGGCCAGGGAGACCGGGCCGTGGTGCATTACACCACCGGCGCGCAGGCCCTGGATATCGAAGTTGACCTCGACACCGGCGCGGATTTTTATCCTGAAAGCCGCCTCCGCCTTTGACGTCGGCAAAGCCATCAATCCCGACCTGGTCAAAGCCCAGATCGAAGGCGGTTTGATCCAGGGTCTGAGCTCGGCGTTCTTTGAGGAGATGCGCCTGCGCAACGGGGTGATGACCAATCCCAGTTTTGTCGATTACCGCATCGCCACCAGCGCCGATATCCCGCGAAAAGATTGACCCGATGATCGTCGAACATGCCCAAGACGATGGCCCGTTTGGCGCCCGCGGGATTGGCGAGCATCCCATGGTGCCGACGATCGCCGCCCTGGCCAACGCCATTTATAATGCCATTGGCGTGCGGGTTACCGACCCGCCTTTCTCGGCCGAAAAGCTGTACCTGGCGATGCTGGATGCCGGATGGTTGAAGTAGAAGTGAAACGTTCACCTCAAAAATTCAACTGGAGGAGATACAAATGAAACTGATTGATTTGACGATCCCTTTGGGTATTGCTACCCCACCGTGGCCCACCTATGAACCGCTGCAAATCAAGTACTTCAAACGCCTGGCGCCCAACGGCGCCAACGGCCAGCTGCTGACCCATTCCAACCACCTGGGCACCCACCTGGATGGCGAAATCCATTTCTACACCGCCGGGAAAGATATCGCCTCCCTGGACTATGGATTACCTGGTGAATGAAGCCGCGGTCGTCGACCTGAGCGACGTGCACCGGCGACTACGATGTCTACACCAGCAAAATGATCGAAGAGCGGGTCGAAGTCAAAGAAGGCGACATCCTCGTCATCCACACCGGCTATCACCACTTTGGTTGGGATATGCCCACCGCGGATGAAATCCGCTACATGGTCAAGCACCCCGGTCCGGACCGCGAATTTGCCGTGTGGGCTCAAGGAAGAAATTGCGCTGGATCGCCGTGGACTGCGGCACTGCCGACCACCCGATGAACACCATCATCCGCACCTGGATGCCGCGCCAGGCCGCGAAGCCGAGAAGGTTTTCAAGAAGAAATTTGGGCAGAGCCTGGAGCGAGTTCTTCGATGACAGCAAATATCAATTGATGCACATCGAAATGTTCCCCGAAGGCATCATTCATGCCGAATGCTTTGGCGGCGAACTTGACCTGCTGTTGAACCGGCGCGTCAAGGTGGGCTTCTTCCCCTGGCGCTTTGTGGATGGCGAATTGTGCATTTCCCGCGCCGTGGCCTTCGTCTGAAGATGACGAATACGAAGAGTCGATGGCGAAAAAGGCCGACCTGCCCAAGACCAAATTTGGCGACGCTTTCGATCCCGCGCATGTCGAGCAGCTCAATGCCATTAGCAAAGAGAATATGAGCTAAAATTGCTTTCTGACCCGCAGTCCAACCCTGAAATCCTAATGAGGAGAAATAACCATGCGACTTGAACCACCCGAGAAAGTTTCGCAAATGCAGATCACGCATCGATGTCCGGGAAATCGAGCCGCTGCTGCAAGCGCCCCCGCTGGATCTCAAACCCTGGCCAGGCGCCATGATCACCCTGAAAGACGGGCGTAAGATGTATATCCGCGAGGCAAATGTGGAAGAAGCTCCTCTGATGATGGGCTACATGAAGCGCGTTATGGAGAGCGACCACGATTTCTATGATATCGTTGGCGCCCGGGTCTATGCTGAACTGTTTGGTTGGTACCGCAAGCGCCTGAAGGACCCCTATATCCTGGTCGGGATGATCGATGGCCTGTGGGCTGGCTTCGCCAACGGCCGTCTCCAAAGTCCGGATATCAATATCAGCCTGCACACCATGGCCCTCGCCCGCGGCGGGAGGATCGGCGCGGCCATGTATTATGCCAAAGCCTATTATGCCTTCGAAATTCTGGGCAACAAAGAATGGTGGGCCACCTACGAAAGCTACAACGGCTGGCACCGCTGGGGTCTGGGAATGGCGCAACCTTCCTACCCCTGGCCGGAGTACCAGCACGAGCTGGGCGGTGCGCGAGTTTACTATGTCACCAAGAAATACTGGGACCGGGTGGTCAAGCAGTACGCCAACCAGATGGTCGGCTCTGACCTGGTCTTCGATAACATCCCCGACGAGCTGATCAAGGCTAACGAAACCATGATCGTCCCCGAGGAAGTTCTGGTCTAACCAGGAGCTGCAACCCAAAAAGAGCGAGTTCGCATGGCTCGCTCTTTTTTTATGGATGTCAGGCTTGCTGCATCCAGAACCGGCCGGCCGCGCATGTAGAATAGGAATTTCCGTGAGAAGGACTAAGATTTGGCAATCTATGCCGGCAGCAGTTATAGGGCCAAAAAAAGCTTCGTCACAGGCTTTTTGACCTGTGACGAAGCGATGATCTTTTACGATTGCTCCGGGTATATCTCCGCAACTTTACCTGCCGCGATTGGTGAGCTTACTCGCCGCCATGGCCAGAGCACCTGCCAGCACCATCTTCGCGATTGGGCTGCTCAAAGCGCCGCCCTGGCCAAAGACAGACTGGAGCAGATCCGGCCGTTGGCTGGCTTGCGCGAAGTTTTGAGGGGTCGGGTTATTCCCCTGGATCCCCACCTGCTGAGGGTTGATCCCATGTTGGGTCAGGGCGCCAAGGACCGAATTGAACACATTCTCTTTTTGGTTTTGAGAGATCTGTTGAAAAGCCTGCTGGTGAGCGTCGTAGATCTGCTGAGGCGGCGCTTGCTGAGCAAACTGCTGGTAGTGATTGTATACGTCGTTATGGGGAACATTTGCCACATCGTTGGGACTTTGAGGTACATTGGCGTAATTCCTTAATACATCCCCTAAGATAGAACCTAAATCTGCCATTACTTTTACCTCCGGCAATTATTATACATTAACGGTCCACTTTGAACGACCTTATCGTTTTTGGTTCTCTGGGACCTTCGGCCGTGGCGGGGAGTAAATGTGGGGTCACCGCAGGTGGCGTGTAGCGCCACCTGCGGTGACCCCACGTATTCCCTTCGACCACGGCAGATCCCAAAGAGCCTCGTTTTATAGGGACAAAACGGCATCGGCGTAGGGCACGGCCGGTTGACCGCACCATTTAGAGCGATTGTCTGGGACCTCAATCCGGTTCCAGTGTAAAATCAATTCAGAAATATATGGGACGACAAGGAGGAATTGATGGGCGCTTCGTCATCCACCCGAATTTTCTTGGTCCGGCATGGAGCGACCGAGCTTAGCAGCGAAGACCGCTTCGCCGGAGCGATTAACCCCCAGCTTTCGGAGGAAGGCATCTTTCAGGCGAAACGCCTGGCCGAAAGACTGGCCAATGACCCGATTACCGCCGTCTACTGCAGCCCCCTGGTGCGGACTGTCCAGACCGCCACAATCCTGGCCTCCCCCCATCACCTCGATTTGATCCAGCGCGACGAGCTGCGCGAGATCGATCATGGCCATTGGGAGGGTTTGCGCCGTGCGGATGTCGAAGCACAGTTCCCCGAAGAATATGCCGCCTGGGAAGAGGATCCGTTTACCTTTGCCCCTCAGGGCGGCGAAACTGGGGTCAGCGTCATCGCCCGCGCCCTGCCGGTAGTGCGCGAGATCGTATCCCTCCACCGGGAGGAAAACATCCTTGTGGTTTCACATAAGGCCACCATCCGCCTGATCATCAGCAGCCTGCTTGGTTTTGATACCCGCGGTTACCGCGACAGGCTGGACCAGTCTCCGGCCTGTCTGAATGTGCTTGATTTTAAGGACCCTGTCCGGGTCCGTCTGATGCTGTTCAATGACGTCTCCCATTACGTGGACCAGCCGCCGCGGTCCGGCGGGCGGCTGTCCAAATGGTGGGATGCGGCAAAAGCCTGACGATAGCCGGCGTGACGGCCAGCAGGTTCCCGCATTTGAGGTGTCTCCGGGGAGCGCGAAGCATCCCCCAGAGACACCTCAAATACGGGGGTTTTCTACACTGGCGTGAGGTGATTTAAGAGGATTGGGGCGGTGGATCTGCTTCCGACGGGTACGGTTACTTTCCTGTTTACCGATATTGAGGGCAGCACAAATCTTGCCCGCAGATTTCCGGATATCTGGCCGGCGATAGAAGCACGCCATCGCGCCCTGATGGAAAAGGCGATTTTTTCTCACCAAGGATACATTTTCCGCGAGATCGGCGATGAATTGAACGCCGCGTTCCAAACTGCTGTGGATGCTCTGGAAGCTGCCCTTGCCGCGCAGCGGGCCTTGAACGCGGAGGATTGGGGAGAGATTGGAACCTTTCGGGTGCGGATGGGCCTGCATACTGGCCCGGCCGCACCTCAAGCCGGTGACTACGAAGGGTACCTGACTCTCAGCTTTGCCAAACGCCTGATGGCCTGCGCCAGCGGCGGTCAGGTTCTGGTTTCAGAGGCGGCCAGTGCGCTTCTGCATGAACCATTGCCCCAGGAGATTTCCCTGCGCGACCTGGGCGAGCACCGTCTGAAAGATTTTGAGCGCAGCGAGCACGTCTATCAGGTTGTTGCCCCCGGGCTGCCCGCGGACTTTCCAACCCTCAAATCCATTGGTGGAACCCCGAACAATCTTCCTGTTCAGCTCACCAGCTTTGTCGGCCGCGCGAAGGAGATGGACGAGGTCCGCCAGCTGCTTTCTCAGTCCCGCCTCCTGACGCTGACGGGTCCGGGAGGCAGTGGTAAGACCCGCCTGGCGCTCCAGATAGCTGGCGAAATGACCGCCACATTTGAAGATGGCGTCTTTTTTGTCCCCCTGGCTTCTATCACCGATCCAGGGCTCGTTCCCTCGGCCATTTCCCAGTCGTTGAGCATTCCGGAGGCCCCGGGACGGTCCCTCGTGGATCGCCTCAAAGACTTTTTGCGCACAAAATCTTTACTCCTCGTGCTGGATAACTTCGAGCAGGTGATCTCCGCGGCGTCGCTGGTAGCCGACCTGCTGGCAGCCTGTCATAAATTCAAGTTGATCGTGACCAGCCGCGAAGGCCTGCGCGTCAGTGGCGAGAGCGAATATCCGGTGCCGCCGCTGGCGCTGCCGGATCTCACCGAGAGTTCCGCCCCCGACTCACTCTCCCAGTTTGCATCGATCGAATTATTTTACCAGCGGGCCAGGGCCGTCAGGCCCGACTTCCTCATCACAGTAGAAACGGCTCCTGCGATCGTTGAGATTTGCCGCCGCTTGGACGGGCTGCCCCTGGCGATTGAGCTGGCCGCGGCGCGCGTTCGCCTGCTCCCGCCGCGAGCGATGCTTGCCCGCATCGAGCATCGCCTCGAATTCCTGACCGGCGGCCCACGGGATATGCCAGCCCGCCAGCAGACCCTGCGCGGCGCCATTGCATGGAGTTACGATCTGCTCGATGAAAAAGATCGGATCCTGTTCTGTCGGCTGGCTGTTTTTGTGGGCGGTCTCACCCTGGAGGCTGCTGAAGCGGTCGCGGGCGATGATCCCCTCAGCGGCTTCATGCTGGATCAGATTGGATCGTTGTTGGACAAAAGTTTGCTCCAGGAGAGCGGAAGCGCGAACGGCTCACCCCGTTTTAGAATTTTGGAGACCCTGCGCGAATATGGCCTGGAGCAGCTGGAAGCCAGTGGGGAGAAAGACGTGCTTTTTCACCGCCACGCGAGCTTTTTCCTGGAGCTTTCCGAGCAAGGCGAGGCCAGGCTGGAGAGCGCGGAGCAGGTTGAGTGGATTAACAGGATGGAGCGCGAGCACGCCAATTTGCGCGCGGCGCTCGATTGGAGCCGGACCGCGCCCGGCGCGGCGGAACTCTGTTTGCGTCTGGCGGGTTCGCTGGGATTGTTTTGGGAAGCGCGGGGGTACATCAGCGAGGGGCGCGAGCGCCTGGCGGCCATCCTTGCCCTGGACGCGGCCGATGAACGGACGTCCGCTCGCGCGAAGGTCCTCTCGCGGGCAGCTGAGCTGGCATATCGCCAGAGTGATTATGGCGCCACCTCCACCTTCGCAGGTGAGAGCCTGGCAATTTTCCGCGAGATGGGAGATCGCCCCGGCTGCGCCGCGGCGCTGCTCAAGCTTGGGAATGCCGCCGTCGAGGTGGGCGACTATGCGGCCGCGGCTCGCTATCTGGAGGAAGCGCTGGCGCTCTGGCGCGCTTTGCAGGATCAGCATGGCATCGCCCGCGCACTGATCAGCTATGGGTGGGCTGCTCTGCGCAATGGAGATTTTGCTCTGGCCCAAGAGCGCTTATCCGAAGCGTTAGGTTTATCCCGGGCAGCTGGTGACACCCGTAGAATTGGTTTTGAGCTTTCCGGGTTGGGTGAGGTAGCCCTGCGCCAGGGCGATACCCGGCGGGCAGCCCAGCTTGTGGAGGAGAGCCTGGAGCTTCGAAGGCAGCTTGGCAACCAGTGGGGAGTGGGCGTATCGCTCGGCATTCTGGGTTGGGTTGCCATTCGCGAAAAAGATTGGGACCTCGCGGTCGAGCGCCTGGACGAAAGTCTGGCTGTCCGCCGGGAGATTGGCGATCAAAGCGGGAGCGCCTGGTGCCTCGAGCGCCTGGCAGGGGTTGCTCTGGAAAAAGGCCAGGCTGAGCAAGCGGCCCATTTATTCGCTGCCGGAGCCGCGCTGCGTGAATCCGTCCACGCTGTCATTGACCCGGTGGATCGGCCGGAATATGAGCGGTCTCTGGCTGCCCTGCGCGAGGAGTTGGGTGAACAGCCCTTCCAGGCTGCTTGGGCGAAAGGCCGTTCCCTGTCTCTCAATCAGTGGGGCCAGGGTTCAAGTTCCTGGTGGCTCTGATCCTAATATCGATCGTTTCGATGAACGGCTCAGGCATGGAGGGCTCCTCCTGATAAGGTTTACTTCACGGCAAGGGCTTGCCTGGAAATGGTCAGGGTGCCATCCACAAACTTAAGGACTTTGGTTGTATCGGCATAATCCATACCGCGTAAAAGAGCTATATCGGCAACGATAAAAAGGAAGCAGGCCATCACCAGGTCGAGCGGCGCCGTTCCCCCTACTTTTCCAAGGATCCACCCAACAGGACCGCTGAGGCTGTGTATGGTCGAAATGATTTGATTGAACAGGACGAATGTTTTTTCCGCGTCCTTGCGCAGATTGTCAAGCTTTTGCCGGCCCATATCAATCTCGACAATGCCGCGATCGCTCGCCGTTATCCAACCACTGATGGCTTTTTGGCTTTGGTCAGATTGGTAGGTAAATTTCAAGAAGGTCTGCAGGGCCTGTTCCCCATTCTTGACTTGCTCGATTTCCTTGCTGACCCGATCTTCAACCTGCTTCATCCCTTCATCTCCGGCCAGCTCTCGAAGTGTTTTAACCGCGCGCTGAACGGCATCCAGAATCCTGGAAAGGAACTTACCTGAAACCGCGAGATCGAAAAAGGCGGTCGCCTGCTTCACCCCTTGCTGAACCTGAGTCAGATCCAGCTGATCGACCCCTTTAAATGTTCCCATGAGCAATGCGGTGGAATCGGTGATAAGGCGATTGTAAATATCGTTAATTTGCTGGATATAGGTGTTTTTGGCGGTTAGAAGATCCGGGCTGGCGGGCACTGGTACTGGCTGCGCCTGGCCAGGTTCACCGAAGGAGAAACGAGTGGGTCCAGCTGCCAAACCAGGTGAGCCTTGCAGGGCCAGGATTGTGTCATTCAGGTGTGTGGCCGATTCGTTGATCGCCGCTGCATCCGCCTGGCCCTCCAGCTCCCCGGACGCCTGAGCCGCTTTCACGAGAAGATCAGCTACCCGCAAATCAACCAGGCTGCTCGCCAGCGCTGCGGCGGCAATTTGCTCGCCAGAAACCGCCTCGCCAGACCCAAAGCTGCTGCTGAAAGCCGCCGCAGGTTTTGCGTAACGATCGTAAGCATTGGCTAATTCCTCCAGGCTGGCATCAATGTTGGTCTGATCGTTCTTCTCAACGGCAAGGCTGAGCAAATCGGCATTCTCCGCGATCGCCCGGGATTGATCGAGCAGGGATTGAGTTAGATCCATTGACATATTTCCTCCCTTTCGCCAACTGTTTCCAGCTGCTTTGGCCTGATCCACCACCAAAAGCTGGCAGACATTGTTAGAAGCATAAATGAAGAAACGAACGATAAATTACGTCTAAATTGAGCAGGTTAATCGACGATTTAAAGTATATAGATTATCAAAAAAGATTGCAACATTAATCCCGGCTTATCTCCGTCCCCGCTTATGGAAAAAGTAAGAATTTTAAATCTTGCTTTCCTGTTTGTCGCTTCATTTTATCAGACCTTTCGCTGAAAATTAAGATGAAATCGCGAATTATCTGGTAAGCTCAAGGGATGAACCCTGAGATCAAAATAACTACCGAAACGTTGGATGATTTTCCGTTGTTGCTTGGAATCATGATACGGCTGGGTCTGCCCGGGATCATTGATCGGCATTTGAAGCGGCATGGGCTGCAACAAGGGCTGAGTTGGGGCTGGATTACGGTCATATGGCTGGCGCACATACTCACGGAAGGTGACCATCGCAAACAACCGGTGCAAGGCTGGGTACGGCAAGCCAGCGAAACGATCAAGCGGATCAGCGGGCAGGAAGTAGGGGAACTGGACTTCACCGATGATCGGTTGATGCTTCTGCTGCGGCGTTTGAGTAAAACGGAGACCTGGGAAGCGATTGAGACGGAATTGGGACGGAATGTGCTGCGGGTGTACGAATTGGAACCCAAACGGGTACGCTTGGATACCACGACCGTTTCGGGCTATCACGCGGGTGGGGAGGACAGCCTGTTTCAGTTTGGCTACAGCAAAGACGACCCGACGCTGAAGCAAGTGAAAGTGATGGTAGCCGCGCTGGATCCATTGGGTCTGCCTTTGGTGAGCCAGGTGGTGGCGGGCGATATCGCCGATGATCCCTTGTATATCCCCGCCGTAGATCGGGTGTTGAAAATCATCGATGGGGTCGGATTGTTGTTTGTTGGGGACAGTAAGATGAGTGCGCTGGCCACCCGGGCACATATTCACCGCTTGGGGCAGCATTACCTGTGTCCCCTGGCGCAAAAAGGTGAGACGGCCAAAGAAATGGTGGGGTGGATCGCCTCTGCGCACGATGGGACGCATGTCTTGCAACCGATCTATGTCGAGAACGAGAAGGGTGAACGGCGCATATTTGCCGAAGGGTATGCGTTTGAGCGGCTGATCTGTGCCGAAGTCACGGTAGAGGCTGAACACCCGAAGGAAGTGGTCGTCTGGACGGAGAGGGTCTTCGTGGTACGCTCGGAAAGCTACCGTCGGACGCTGCAAAAGGGCTTGGAAGAACGTTTGCAGCGCGCCACGGATAAACTGTTGGCCTTGACCCCGCCCCAGGCCCGCGGCAAACACCAGATGCGAGATGAGGCCAAACTGGTCCAGGCGGCTGAAGCTATTCTGAAAGCCCAGGACGTGGAAGGATTGCTGAGTTATACCTTTGAACGTCAGGAAAAGCACCAAACCCGGCAGATTGGCCGGGGTCGCGGCAGCGCCGAACGCCCTAAACACGAGATCATCACCGTTCGTTACCAAATGACTGCCGTCACTCGCCAGGAACAAGCCATAACGGAACTGCGCAAGACCCTCGGTTGGCGGGCGTACGTCAGTGATGCCCCGGCCGAACAACTGACTTTGGAGCAGGCTGTGCTGACTTATCGCAATGAATGGCTGGTCGAACATGGTTTTCATCGGCTAAAAGGTGTCCCGCTGTCGCTCAACCCGCTGTTCGTCCAGCGCGATGACCAGGTCGCTGGTCTGACCAACTTGTTAAGCCTGGCCGTCCGGCTTCTGACCCTGATTGAATTTGTCGTCCGCCGAAACCTCAAGCGTAACCAGGAAAAACTTACCGGCTTGATCGAAAACAATCCTAAAAAGGGCATTGACAACCCCACCACGGAGCGTCTATTGAAACAGTTTGACAATATCTTCCTTTCCATTGTTCATTTACCCGACCAGGTCATCCGCCATGTAACACCGTTGACGGATTTGCAAGTTCGCGTTTTGGAATTGCTCGGATTATCGGTTGAAACCTATGCCCGTCTGGCAGATAATTGATGAAAGTCAATTTCATTTCAGCGAATGGACAGTTTTATTATATGAA
>CAWCSO010000011.1:0-332421 GCA_963798245.1 uncultured Actinomycetota bacterium | reverse complement strand
ATGTAGTTTCCTGCCGAGCAGATCACCGCGCCACGGCTGGTCGTTGACGTCGCGAATCAACGCGTACTCGATCGACACCCGGCGACCGGTGACGTCCGCGTAGTACCGCGCGGCGTCCAGCGCCTCGCCGACGTTCCACCGGTTGTTGACCGGCACCAGGGTGTCGCGCAGCTCGTCGTCGGGGGCGTGTAGCGACAGCGCCAACGTGACGCCGAGGCGCTCGTCGGCGAGCTTGCGAATGGCCGGCGCCAAGCCGACCGTGGACACGGTGACGGAGCGGGCCGAGATGCCGAATCCCTGCGGTGGCGGCGCAATGATGCGCTGCACGGCGGCGAGCACCCGGTTGTAGTTGGCCAACGGCTCGCCCATCCCCATGAAGACGATGTTGGACACCCGTCCGTCATGCTCCTGTCGCATGACCGCGGCGGACGAGCGCACCTGCTCGAGGATCTCGGCGGTGGACAGGTTGCGGGTGAGCCCGCCCTGCCCGGTCGCGCAGAACGGGCAGGCCATGCCGCAACCCGCCTGCGACGAGATGCACACCGTGGTCCGCTGCGGGTAGCGCATCAGCACCGACTCGAACGTGGTGCCGTCCTCCGCACGCCACAGGGTCTTGCGCGTCTCGCCCGCGTCGCACTCGACCGAGCGAACGACACTGAGCAACTGCGGGAAGAGCGCATCGGCCACTTGTTCGCGCACCGCGGCGGGCAGATCGGTCATCAGGTGCGGATCGGCGATGAGCCGACCGTAGTACTGGTTGGCCAGCTGCTTGCCGCGGAATGAGGGCAACCCCAGCTCGGCGACTGCCGCGGTACGACCGTCCTCGTCGAGGTCGGCGAGGTGCCGAGGCGGCATGCCCCGGCGCGGTGCCTCGAACACCAATTCCTGTTTCATGATTGCATCCAGTATCAGGCCTGTCGGCTCGGTACGTCACGTTCGCCCCGCGCGACGACCGGCCAGGAGGACGTCAAGCCAGCAAGGTGAGGACGATCCACGTGGCGACGGCCGACGGCAGCACCGAATCGAGACGGTCCATCAGGCCACCGTGACCCGGCAGCAGCGTGCCCATGTCCTTGATGCCGAGGTCGCGCTTGACCTGCGACTCGATGAGATCGCCGAGCGTTCCCGTGATGACCAGCATCAGCCCGAGCGGAATGCCGACCCAGGCGGGCTTGTCGAGCAGGAAAGCCACGGCCAGCACTGCGGCGCCGGTGCCGAAGACCAACGATCCCGCGAAGCCCTCCCACGACTTCTTGGGACTGATGGCCGGGACCATCGGATGCTTGCCGAACAGCACCCCGGTGGCATAGCCGCCGATGTCGGAGAACACGACGCCCAGCATCAGACACAGGACTCGTCGGCCACCGTCCTCCGGGTACACAAGGAGCACACCGAACGCACCGAACAACGGGATCCACGCGGTCAGGAACACCGTCGCGGACACATCGCGCAGATAATTGACCGGCGCGTTCTGCAGACCGCCCGAGAGCAGCCGCCAGATCATGCACACCACGACGGTGCCGCCAAACGCTCCCAGGGCGCCGGCAGGACCGAAAGGCCAGGTCAACCAGACGATCGCCTGGCCGCCGGCCAGGAGCGGAACGATCGGTATCGAATACCCCGCCGTGCGCAGGCGGCGGACCACCTCGTGCGTCGCGACGGCCATGGCGACCGCCACGACCGGGACCCAGCCAAGCGGTGCAAACAACAGGATGGCGATGACACCGAATCCGAGGAAGGCTCCGACAGCGATCGCGGCGGGCAGGTCGCGACCGGCACGCGACGCCTTCTTCAGCGGCGGGCCGTCTCCCTCGGAGGACGGGCCGTCGGAGGGCGCGGTGTCAGTGGCCACGAAGTCGGTCGCTGGGGCCTAGACCTCCAGCAGCTCGCCTTCTTTGTGCTTGACCAGTTCGTCGATCTGATGGGTGTAGGTGCCGGTGGTCTTGTCGAGATCCTTCTCGGCCCGGCTCACGTCGTCCTCGCCCGCCTCACCGTCCTTCTTGATCCGGGTGAGTTCCTCCATCGCCTTGCGGCGGATGTTGCGGACCGACACCTTCGCGTCCTCGCCCTTCGACTTCGCCTGCTTGACCAGTTCGCGGCGACGCTCCTCGGTCAGCTGCGGAATGGCGATCCGGATGACATTGCCGTCATTGCCCGGGTTCACCCCGAGATCCGAATTGCGGATGGCGTCCTCGATGTTGCGCAGCTGACTGGCCTCATAGGGCTTGATCACCACCAGTCGCGCCTCGGGCACGTTGATGGATGACAGCTGCGTGATCGGGGTCATCGAGCCGTAGTAGTCGATGTTGATCCGCGTGAACATGCCCGGGTTGGCGCGGCCGGTCCGGATGGACGCGAGATCGTCCCGCGCGACCTGTACGGCCTTCTCCATCTTCTCCTCGGCGTCGAAGAGGGTTTCATCGATCACAGTTCACATCTCCCGTCGCTGTCGCTCGCCCACGGTCACATCTCCCGTCGCTGTCGCTCGCCCACGGTCACATCTCCCGTCGCTGTCGCTCGCCGGGACATCCACCGTCACGTCGTGACCAGTGTTCCGATCTTCTCACCTGCGACCGCCCTCGCGATATTGCCGTCGGTGAGCAGGTTGAAGACGAGGATCGGCATGCCGTTGTCCATGCATAGGCTGAACGCCGTCGCATCGGCAACCTTGAGGCCGCGGTCGATCACCTCGCGGTGGGTGATCGCGGTAAGCAGCTCGGCGTCCGGCACCTCCCGCGGGTCGGCCGTGAACACCCCGTCGACCGCCTTGGCCATGAGCACGACCTCGGCACCGATCTCCAACGCTCGCTGTGCGGCGGTGGTGTCGGTGGAGAAGTACGGCAGACCCATGCCCGCGCCGAAGATGACGACCCGCCCCTTCTCGAGGTGTCTGCGAGCACGCAGCGGGATGTAGGGCTCGGCAACCTGGCCCATGGTGATGGCTGTCTGCACGCGGGTGTCGATACCCTCCTTTTGCAGAAAGTCCTGCAGCGCAAGGCTGTTCATGACGGTACCGAGCATGCCCATGTAATCCGACCGGGTGCGCTCCATGCCGCGCTGCTGGAGTTGCGCGCCGCGGAAGAAGTTGCCTCCGCCGATGACGACGGCAACCTGCACCCCGCCGCGGACTACCTCGGCGATCTGGCGGGCGACCATCGCCACGACATCGGGGTCCAGTCCGACCTGTCCCCCACCGAACATCTCGCCGCCGAGTTTGAGCACGACGCGCGAATAACCCGGTCGGTCGGCGGCGACTGACTCCGTCATACGGCTCCTTCGGGGTCCGTGCTCGAGAAACGACAGTCCGGCGTCCACCGAGCCTGGCGAGACCAATCCTGCCAAACCCCGGGAGTCGTGCCGCCAACGGGTGGTGGCCGACCGCACGAAACGGCGCGCGCAGCCTCGTATGCAGCGTGCGCGGGCGCCCCGACTCCTCGTGGCGCCGAGCCAACCCGGGAATTCGCTGAACGTCGCACGGCGCCTTCGGATTCCGCACCCGCCACCTTTCTCCGCCGACCAGACGTAAACGGCCCTCAGCAGTGCCGTTTGAGGGCCGTTTGCGTCTGCTCGCGCACGGTCGGCGTCTAGACGGCAAGACCGCGGAACGGCCGGGCCTCCTCGAGTTCGTAGGCGAGTTCGAGCAACGTCGCCTCCTGCCCCAGCCGTGCGCTGAACATCATCCCGACGGGCAGACCGTCGGCGGACTCGGCCAGCGGTAGCGAGATGGCGGGATCACCCGTCACGTTCTGCAACGGCGTGAACGCCACCCAGTCCACCAGCCGTCCGATGATCTGGTCGTAATCGGCAGTCGGATCGAGGTGGCCGATCAGGGGCGTCTCGTCGGCCAGCGTCGGCATGAGCAGCACGTCGTAACCAGAGACCTGCGCGAGAAGGCGCCGGCGTGTCGTCGCCAGCCGCGCGATCGTCAGCGGGAGTCGGTGCAGGTTGCGGCTGGCCAACTTCTCGAGCCCCAGGGTGAGGTTGTCGAGCCTGCTGCGGTCGAACGACGGGCCGAACCGTTTCCTACCCCCACGAACCAGTGCGAAGGACAGCAGCGCCCAATAGAGCAGGAAGTCGTCGGCGAAGGATGCGGGCACCGGCGGCCGGTCGAGGTGCTCGACGCGATGACCCATCCGTTCCAGCAGTGCGGCGGTGTCCAGCGTCAGGTCACGCATCTGCGGGCTGCACTCCCGCTGCACGGACCTGGTGAACACGGCGATCCGCAGGCGGTCGCGTCTCGGTCCCGTGACGTCGCCGATCGGCAGGAGTCCGGTGTTGCGCCAGGTCTTCTCGACGTCACGGTAGAAGGCCGCCGTGTCGCGGACGGACCGGGTGAGTACGCCGTTGGCGACGATGCGGATCGGCATCTCCCGCATGTCCTTGTCGAGCGGCAGCCTGCCGCGGGAGGGCTTGAGCCCGACGAGACCGTTGCAGGCCGCCGGGATGCGGATGGAGCCGCCGCCGTCGTTGGCGTGCGCAATCGGCACCACGCCCGCCGCGACGAACGCGCCCGATCCCGATGACGACGCCCCGGCGGTGTGGTCGGTGTTCCACGGGTTGCGCACCGGCCCCAGTCGCGGATGCTCGGCTGAGGCACTGAATCCGAACTCGGACAGTTGGGTCTTACCCAGCGGGACCAGTCCCGTGGCGAGGTAGGTGCGGGCGAAGTCGCCGTCCGCGGCGGCGGGCGTCGGTGTCCACGCGTCGGTGCCCTCCATCGTCGGCATGCCCGCCACCGGCACGTTGTCCTTGACGAACGTCGGCACACCGTCGAAGGGGCCGCCGTACGGATGAGCTGCCGCCGCCCTCGTCCTGGCCCTGGCGAACGCCTCGTACGCCAGGCCGTTGAGTTCCGGGTTGACCTTCTCGGTTCGGCCGATGGCCGCCTCGATCACTTCGGTACGCGAGACCCGGCCCGCCCGGATCGCGTCGGCAACACCGACCGCATCGAGGTCACCGAGTGCGTCGTCACCGAACGCGGAGATGGGAGCCATGACCATACGCTAGCAACACACGTGTCTAATAGCGGCGGGTCCCCACAGACGAGAAGACCCCGCGCCGCCGGGATCACCGGTGTGTGGCGCGGGGTCTTTCGGTTGCGTGGCGGTGGTGTGCCGCGCAGGTCGGTTGCCGACCGGGCCTCAGGCCTGGCCGACCTCGAAGCGGGCGAACCGCGTCACGGTGACGCCGGCCTCGTCGAGCAGGGCCTTGACGGTCTTCTTGTTGTCGGACACCGACGGCTGATCCAGCAGCACGACGTCCTTGTAGAAGCCGGTCAGTCGACCCTCGATGATCTTGGGCAGAGCCTGCTCGGGCTTGCCCTCGTTGCGGGCCGTCTCCTCGGCGATACGGCGCTCGTTGGCGACCAGGTCCTCTGGCACGTCATCGCGCGTCAGGTACTTGGCCTTGAGCGCGGCGATCTGCAGGGCAACGGCGTGCGCCGCATCCTTGGAATCGCCGGTGTACTCGACGAGCACGCCCACCGCGGGCGGCAGGTCCGCCGACCGCTTGTGCAGGTAGGTCTCCACGGTGCCGTCGAAGAAGACCGCACGACGAAGCTCGAGCTTCTCGCCGATCTTGGCCGAGAGGTCCGCGATCGCCTGCTCGACCGTCGTGTCACCTGCGGTCGCCGCCTTGAGTGCGTCGACGTCGGTGGCCTTGGCCGCAGCAGCAGCGGCAACCACGTGGTCGGCCAGCGCCTGGAACTCGGCGTTCTTCGCGACGAAGTCGGTCTCCGAGTTCAGCTCGATGAGCGCACCGCCCTTGGCGGCAACCAGACCCTCGGCAGTTGCACGCTCAGCGCGCTTGCCGACGTCCTTGGCGCCCTTGATGCGGAGCACCTCGACCGCCTTGTCGAAGTCACCGTCGGAG
Source organism: uncultured Actinomycetota bacterium (assembly GCA_963798245.1). Lineage (GTDB taxonomy): Bacteria > Actinomycetota > Actinomycetes > Mycobacteriales > Mycobacteriaceae > Mycobacterium. The sequence continues at coordinate 326,550 of CAWCSO010000011.1, read as the reverse complement.
TCCGCCAGCGCATTCTTGCAATCGAGCATGCCCGCGCCGGTCAGCTCCCGAAGCTTCTTGACGTCGGCAGCGGTGTAGTTCGCCATTCTCAGCCCTCCGTGGTCGATTCGGCGGCGGCAGGTGCCGCAGCAGCAGCGGCCGCGGCCTCGGCCGGAACGGTCGCGGCGGCAGGGGCACCCGGGGTGGTCGCGCTGGCCAGCAGCTCCTGCTCCCACTCGGGCAGCGGCTCGGCGGCCGTGCCCTCGGCCTTGTCACCGGTCGAGCCTGCGCCGGCGCGAGCCTGCAGGCCCTCGGCGACCGCAGATGCGATCACCTTGGTGAGCAGCGCGGCCGAGCGGATCGCATCGTCGTTGCCCGGGATCGGGTAGTCGACGAGGTCCGGGTCGCAGTTGGTGTCGAGGATCGCGATGACCGGGATGCCCAGCTTGATGGCCTCGGAGACCGCGAGGTGTTCCTTGTTGGTGTCGACGACCCAGATCGCCGAAGGCACCTTCGCCATGTCGCGGATACCGCCGAGGCTGCGCTCCAGCTTGTTCTTCTCGCGGGTCAGCATCAAGATTTCCTTCTTGGTGCGACCCTCGAAGCCACCGGTCTGCTCCATGCCCTCAAGCTCCTTGAGGCGCTGCAGGCGCTTGTGCACGGTGGAGAAGTTGGTGAGCATGCCGCCCAGCCAGCGCTGGTTCACATAGGGCATGCCGACGCGAGTGGCCTCATCGGCGATCGACTCCTGCGCCTGCTTCTTGGTGCCGACGAACATGACGCTGCCACCGTGGGCGACGGTCTCCTTGACGAACTCGTACGCCTTGTCGATGTAGGTCAGTGTCTGCTGCAGGTCGATGATGTAGATGCCATTGCGGTCGGTGAAGATGAACCGCTTCATCTTGGGGTTCCAGCGACGGGTCTGGTGCCCGAAGTGGGTGCCGCTGTCAAGCAGCTGCTTCATGGTCACAACGGCCATGTCTTGCCCAGCTTTCATTGTCGGTTGTCGTCCGTATCGGGTGATGCCGGACCCTGGCGCCTGCTGCTGCCGGACCCATCCCCGGTTTCCCGGAGGTGGGACCGCCCGGCATGCGGATGCAGCCCTGGAATTTCGGGGCTGCGCGCAGGCGCGCGAAGTCAACCCGCTGATGCGAGTTGCGGGACTGAGTTTACACCGTTGACATGCATGCTCTTGCCACGCAGACATCCCCAGTGCCCGGTTCGTCCACAGCGGCGTTCGGACGACTTCCTGAACGTCATTTCGATGCACTGAACTGGGACGATGAGAATTCTAGCGGTGGTGCTGACCATCTCTCTGGTGGGCGCCGGCTCAGCACGGGCCTCCGCCGACCGGCTGGACTGGCCGTTGCGGCCGCGGCCGCCAGTGGTGCGCGGGTTCGATGCGCCGTCGCCCAACTGGAAGCGAGGGCACCGCGGCGTGGACCTTGCCGGAGTGCCCGGCCAGGTGGTGTACGCCGCGGGGCCGGGCACCGTGGTCTTCGCCGGCGAGATCGCGGGCCGGCCGGTGGTGTCGGTCGCCCATGTCGGCGGGCTGCGCACCAGCTACGAGCCGGTGCGCGCCCGTGTGCGAGCCGGCGCCCTGGTCGACCAGGGCTCCGCGCTCGGTGAGCTGATGCCCGGCCATCCGGGCTGCGCCATGGCGGCATGTCTGCACTGGGGCGCGATGTGGGGCTCGGCCTCGCGGGCCGACTACGTCGACCCGGTGGGTCTGGTGGTGACCACGCCGATCCGGCTCAAGCCCCTTCGGTGAGTCCGCCGAACGTGAAGATATGTGTGCAGTAACGCGCCGAAATCGCGCATTTCTTCACCCTCGAACGGACGTCAGGCGCGGGGGTGCGCCTGGTCGTGCACGGCCCGCAGCCGGGCAACCGAGACGTGGGTGTACAGCTGCGTGGTGGCCAGGGAGGAATGTCCAAGGAGCTCCTGGACCACCCGAAGGTCGGCGCCGCCTTCGAGAAGGTGAGTGGCAGCGCTGTGCCGTAGGCCGTGCGGGCCGATGTCGGGGGCACCGTCGACCGCTGTCATCGTCTGGTGGACCACGGTGCGGGCCTGTCGCGGGTCTACCCTCTTGCCGCGCGCACCCAGAAGCAGCGCAGGCCCGGACGATTCGGTCGCCAACGCAGGCCGCCCGTCCGTCAGCCAAGCCGCCAGCGCCTGGTGCGCGGGCTCACCGAACGGAACGGTGCGCTGCTTGTCGCCCTTGCCGAGCACCCTCACCAGACGGCGAGACGAGTCCACGTCGTCGACGTCGAGCCCGCACAGCTCGCTGACGCGAATGCCCGTGGCATAGAGCATCTCGACGATGAGGCGGTCCCGCAGCGCAAGCGGATCTCCCTGCTGGGCACCTGATTTCGCGGCGTTCATGGCATCCACGGCCTGGTCCTGGCGCAACACCGCAGGCAGCGTGCGATGCGCCTTGGGCACCTGCAGGCGACTGGCGGGATCGCCATCCATCAGACCGTTGCGCGAGGCCCATGCGCTGAAGGTCTTGACCGCCGACGTGCGTCGTGCCAGCGTCGTGCGCGCGGCGCCGGCGACGGCCTGCGACGAGAGCCACGACCGCAACAGCGGCAGCGTCAGGGTCGCGGGCCCGGCGCCGGGGGACCTTTCGTCGACGAAGGCGAACAGCGACCGCAGATCTCCCAGGTAGGCGCGCCGGGTGTGCTCGGATCGGCCGCGTTGCAGCGCGAGGTACTCGTCGAACTCCTCGAGCACCGCTTCGACATGGACCGTCACTTCTTCACAGTCGCAGACGGACTCGTCGATCAACGGGTGGCGGCCACGTGTGTGACGGTATCGATACCTTGCCGACCTTGCCCGCCGTGTCGGATTGGTTGCTAGTTCACGGGTCGCAGTGCGTCGGGAGTCAAGTCGGCGAGCGAACGGTAGCCATCGATCCCCATGATCAAGTCGGCCTCGGCCAACAGCGACCGCAGCACGTGCACGACACCGTCGGCACCGCCGAGTGCCATGCCGTAGGCGTATGGCCGCCCGATGCCGACCGCCGTGGCACCGAACGCGAGCGCCTTGACGATGTCGGCGCCGCTGCGGATACCGGAGTCGAACAGCACCGGCACGCCATCGGCCGCCTCGACGACGCCCGGTAGGCAGTCGATCGCGGGCATTCCGCCATTGGCCTGCCTGCCACCGTGGTTGGAGCAGTAGATGCCGTCCACGCCGCCGTCGATGGCGCGCCTGGCGTCATCCGGGTGGCAGATGCCCTTCACCAGCAGCGGCAATGAGGTCAGCGACCGAAGCCACGGCAGATCGTCCCAGCTCAGCGAGTTCCCGAAGACGGAGACGAACTTCAGGACGGCCGCCTGCGGGTTCTCCTCGGGCGGTTGCGCCAGGCTCGCGCGGAACACCGGGTCGCTGGTGTAGTTGGACAGGCAGTGACCGCGTAGCTGCGGGAAGTTGGACGTGGCCAGGTCGCGAGGGCGCCAGCCGGGAACCCAGGTGTCCAGCGTGACGACGATGCCCTTGTAACCCGCGGCCTCGGCGCGGGCGACGAAGCTGGCAGCCAGATCTCTGTCGCTCGGCGTGTAGAGCTGGAAGAAGCCGGGCGTGTCGCCGAACTCGGCGGCGACCTCCTCGAGCGGATCGGCGGTGAGCGTCGACACCATCATCGGCACGCCGGTACGCGATGCGGCACGCGCGGCCGCCAGGTCCCCGTGGCCGTCCCGCGCGCACAGGCCAAGGACGCCTATCGGCGCCATGAACACCGGCGACGGCAGAGTCATCCCGAACAGGTCGACGGACACGTCGCGCTCCGTGGCCCCCACGAACATCCGGGGCATCAGCCCCCATCGCTCGAACGCGGTGACGTTCACGCGTTGCGTGCGTTCGTCTCCCGCGCCGCCCGCGACGTATGACCACACCGATGGCGGCATTGCCGCCTGCGCCCTGGCCTCGAGGTCGTCGAACGCCATTGGCAGCGACGGCACGATTCCGGACAGTCCCTGCAGGTAGATCTCTAGCTGATAGTCACCGAACGCCATGTCCCCACCCTGCCAGTCAGTGATCAGTCGCCGGCCTGCGCCTCCACCTTGGCCAACTCGGCCTTCCACTGTCGGAACGTCTCCTCGGTGCGCCCGCGGCGCCAGTACCCGGAGATGGATGCCCATTTCGCGTCGACGCCCCGCTCCTTGCGCACGTAGGGACGCAGGTTGTGCATCACGGCCTGGGCCTCGCCGTGGATGAAGACCTGCACTTGCCCCAGACGCCACGGGGCTTCCTTGACCGCAGCCACGACGGGCGCGTGGTCGCCTGCCAGCTCGTCTGGCACCAGATCAGCGCGGCCGCCGCGATGGACCCAGCGGACCTCGACGCCGTCGGGGGCGGTCAGGGCGACTTCGTCGTCCACTCCGTTGACTTCGATGAAGGCGTATCCAACGGCATTGGGCGGCAACGCTTCGAGCGCGGCGCTCAGGGCGGGCAGTCCCGCCTCGTCTGCGGCCATGAGGTGCCAGTCGGCCGCAGGGTCGGGAGAATATGCGCCGCTCGGTCCCATCAGGTAGGCGGGCTCGCCCGGCTGTACCGATGCCGCCCAGGGTCCGGCCACTCCGGTGTCACCGTGCACGACGAAGTCGACGGTGATCTGGCGGCGGTCGGCATCGACGCGCCGGACCGTGTACGTCCGGACCACCGGGCGCCTTTCCTCGGGCAGCTCGTCGAAGCTGTCCAGTGTCAGGGGTGTCGGCAGGGCGCCGACGTCGATGCCTGCACGGACGATCACGAACTTCACGTAGGAATCGGTGAATTCGGCGGGCACGAAGGTGTCGAACCCACTGCCGCCGAGGACCAGTCGGATCATGTGCGGCGTCAATTGCTCGCTACGCACCACCTCGAACGTGTGGATCGGGCGCCCTGCCACGCGTACCTCCTCGTACCGATGTCGCCGACGTCACCGACTATACGAGGGGGCCAGTGCACCCGGTGTGGTGAGCGGGGCGCGATGAAGGCACTCGAACTCAATGGCGTGCAATCTTCCAACGCCCCTCCTCGCGGATCACGAGACCGGCCAATTCGAGCACCGTCAAGGGTCCGAACAGGTGCTGGGCGGGGATGCCCGCAGCGACCGCGATCTGGTCTGCGGTCCGTGGGCCCCGAGCCGGGAGCGCGTCGTACACCCGACGTTCGGTGTCGGTCAGCGCATCCAGCGGGTCGTTGGGCCGCTCGGGCTCGGAAGCGAGTTCGCCGATCCGCCCCACCAGCTCGACCACCTCCTCGGCCCTCGTGACGAGGTTCGCGCCGCCGCGAAGCAGCACGTGGCAGCCGGCCGATGCCGACGACGTCACCGGTCCCGGCACCGCGCACACCGGTCGGCCGAATGCCTTCGCCCATGACGCGGTGTTCGCGGCTCCGCTGCGCAACCCGGCCTCCACGACCACCGTGGCGCCCGACAGCGCGGCCACGAGGCGGTTGCGGGTCAGGAATCTGTGCCGGGCAGGCCTGATACCCGGCGGATATTCGCTGACGATCAGACCGTCCCGCGCGATGCGACGCAGCATCGCGAGGTGGCCGGCCGGATATGGCACGTCGATGCCGCCGGCGAGCACCGCGACGGTGAGGCCCTCGGCTGCTAGCGTCGCCCGATGGGCCGCACCGTCGATCCCATAGGCGCCACCGGACACCACGGCAACATCCCTCTCGGCAAGACCCGACGCCAGGTCTTCGGTCACCTGTTCGCCGTACGCCGTGGCCGCACGCGTACCGACGATCGAGCACCCGCGCTCAGTGACGTCGACCAACGAGTTGGATCCGATCGCCCACAGTGCTAGCGGCGGATGTGTCCGCACAACGCTACGTTTGTGGCCCAACGCAGCAAATGCCAAGTGTGGCCAGTCAACGGACTCTGGCGTCACGAGTCGACCCCCCAAGCGGTCGAGCAGAGCCAGATCATCTGCTGCACAGTCGATCCCACGTCGGGCCTCGGTGCTGGCCTTCAGGGCGCCCTCTACCACGCCGCGCCTCACCTGTTCGGCGGCGTCGACCACTCCGACCTCGGCGACCATCGAGCCGAGTTCGGCACACGGCGGCTCGGCAACCCGGGAAAGATATGCCCACGCGCGACGTTCGGCGTCGGTCATCGGTCGCCTCCCGCCTGCCGGAAGCTCAGCGCCGTCGTGACTTCGGCAAGGCCTGGTGAACACCGCCCGGAAAGGTCACTCAAGGTCCACGCGACCCGCAACGTCCGATCCATCCCCCGGATGCTGAGCGCCCCGCGGTCGAGAGCCGTCCGCAGCGGCGCCATCGCGTTGGGCGCCAGCCGAAACCGCCGCCTCAACAACGGCCCCGATACCTCCGCGTTGGTACGGATGCCGTGCGGAGCCCAACGCTCGGCGGCAGCCTCGCGTGCCGCGGCCACCCGCTCGCGCACCGTGGCGGTGTCCTCGCCTGCCGCGGTGCCGATCGCGCCCGAGCGGATCGGATGCATCACCACCCGCAGGTCGACGCGATCCATGAGTGGACCCGACAGCTTCCCGAGATACCGGCGTTTGACGGCCGCTGCACACACGCAATCCCGTGGATGGGCCGGCGCGCACGGACACGGGTTGGCCGCGAGAATCAGCTGGAACCGTGCCGGATAGCGAGCCACACCGTCGCGTCGGGCCAGTCGGATCTCACCGTCCTCCAAAGGTGTTCGCAGCGCTTCGAGAACACTGACGCCGACCTCTGCGCACTCGTCGAGGAAGAGCACCCCGCGGTGGGCGCGACTGACCGCGCCGGGCCGGGCCATTCCCGCACCTCCGCCGACCAGGGCCGCGACGCTCGACGTGTGATGCGGCGCGATGAACGGCGGCCGCGTGATGAGCGGAGCGTCATCAGACAGTAGACCGGCCACCGAGTGGATCGCCGTCACTTCCAGCGACTCATCGTGCGTGAGCGGCGGCAGCAGGCCCGGAAGTCGTTGCGCCAGCATCGTCTTGCCGATTCCGGGCGCACCGGTGAGCATCAGGTGGTGGGCACCCGCGGCGGCGACCTCGACGGCGAACCGGGCATGGGCCTGCCCGACGACATCGGCGAGATCGGCGGCGGGTTCGGGCGAATGCGGCGGCGCGTCGATCCGCTCGTCGAGTCTCGCCGCGCCCTCGAGCCAGCTCTGTAGCTGCCGCAACGTGCGGGCGCCGAGTACCTCGATACCGTCGACCAGGCTGGCCTCGGCCAGATTGTCGATGGGCACCACCGCCGTCGGGATGCCCTCGCTCTTGGCGGCCAGCACCGCGGGCAGTACGCCCTTGACCGCCCGCACCCGCCCGTCGAGTGCCAGCTCACCGAGCAGCACCGTCTTCTCCAACCGCGACCACGCCGCCGTGCGGCCGGCGGACAACACCGCAAGCGCCAGCGCGACGTCGTAGACCGACCCCATCTTGGGCAGGGTCGCCGGGGACAGGGCCAGCGTCAGACGGGCCATCGGCCAGGAGTTGCCGCAATTGGTCACCGCCGCACGCACCCGGTCGCGCGATTCCTGCAGGGCGGCATCCGGCAGGCCCACCAGGTGCACGCCGGGTAGACCCGAGGAGATGTCCGCCTCGATCTCGACGAGGTGACCGCGCAACCCATGCACGGCCACCGAGAACGCCCGTCCCAGCGCCATCAGCCCACACCCCGGAGGTGAGTGATCTCCGGTGTTGGGCCGGTGCCCGATTCGCACGCCGATGACGTCGATGCGGATCTGCGACCAGCCCCGCGCCTGGCCCGCCAGCCACAGCCCGGCCAGCCGCCGCAATCGGCGCACCTTGTCGCCGGTTACGGCCTGCGCGATGCCACCGAACTGATCAGTGGTGCGGGTCTTGACCTCGACGAACACCACCGCCGCAGCGACCGGGTCGGTCGCGATGACGTCCAGTTCGCCGTACCTGCATCGCCAGTTGCGGGTCAGCACCCGCCAGCCGAGCGACTCGAGATGCTCTACCGCCAGTTGCTCACCGAGCGCGCCGATCTGGGCGCGGTTCAAAGGTTGCGTCATGCGAGCCACGGTGCGTGGTGGCACGGACAGAACCCGCCTTCAGACCCGCGGTCACCAACAGTCCGGAGTTCATCCACAGGCGGTGGGCACGATCTCGGACGCAGCGACGCACCCGTCGTCGCGCTGACTCTCCGCGACCGGTTTGGTGCGGCCGCCGACGGGTAAACAGGCAGACCGGTGCGAGAAAGGGGGGAACGGATGGCGGTGTGGAGACGCGCGCGAAGCGGTGCGGCACGCCTTGCGCGTGTTCAGCGGCGGGTGTGGATCGCCGAGACGTTACTCGGACCCGCTCTCGCGGCCTTGCTGATCGTCGCGACGACGGCCGGGGTGTGGTGGGCGTTGCGCGCGCGACGCGTCGCCTTCGCAGAACAGCCGGACATAACCGCACCGGAGCGGCAGCCAGGGCCAAACGACCAAGTGGCTCCTCAGCCTCCAGGTGGCGGAGCGGTCGAACTTCCCAATGGCACAAACGAATAGCGCGAATCCGTATCCCGCAGCAAGGCCCTCTCGGGTAGCCGACTCAGCCCCGAGTCGAGCACAGCCCGCGTGTGAGCACCGCCCGTCGTCGCGCGTCAGACCTCGCACGTGAGGGCCGAGCAGTGTCACACCGCCCCTGCTCGTGCCCGCCACGCGAAACACGTCGCACGCAAACCGTCACCGGTCCGTGTTCCGAATGTGACTGAAGTAGAGCAGTGTTCCAGAAGTTACGCCGGTGATTCAGATTCGTGATGAAGATCAGGAGTGGAACCCATGACGTTCATTTCGGGCCTACTCGACATCTCCGCGAGGTTCGCTGCGGCACTGTCTCTGTCCGTTGGCATCGTGTTGGTCGCGAGCGTCTCCCCGGGACCGACCAATGCCGGCGCGGCCGTGCCTGTCATCGTGAACGGAAACTGACCACGGCACTCGCCGCAGACTCGCCACGAACGACCGCCGCCGCAGCACTCGGCTACGGCGGCGACATTCGTCAGAACAGGTCAGGACAGCGAGTCGAACAGCAGAGCCAGCTGGCTCGGCGTCACCGACAGACCGCACTGGCCCCGGAGATCCTTCAGAGGCGCGACGATGCCCTGCAGGTCGAAGTATTCGTTCGGGTGTGCGGTGAAGTAGGCGCGCACCGACGACTCGGCCTCGCCAGCGGGCTGGTTCGCCGCGGCAGTCAGGACGTCGTTGGCGCCAGGATGGGCATCCAGGTAGCCGCCGGCCTGACCAAGCACACCGCTGGCGGTGGTCGCCAGACCGCTGGCCGAGCACGGGGCGGCGTTTGCCATGGGCATCGCGACCGTGCCGGCGATGACACCACCGAGCACGCAGGTGGCGAAGGCGCCGGTCATGACGCGACGCGTGGATGATACGAACATCTTCATTGCTCTTCCTTGATTCCTCTGCGGATGGGGTTTCCCGGACCCATCGTCAACGTACAGAGCCCGAGCAACCCCGGACGCAGTAAGGAAGCTTCGAAAACGGCAGTTCGAAGGCGTTACACCCCACGGTGTGACGTTCACCGCAAAACGCCCGGTATTCCTGAGCGTTCAATGAGGCGCGACTGCCCGAGTTAAGAAACCGACGGCGCGGGCTTAGGAAACCGTGACCCGCCCGTGATCACCCATTTCCACGATCGGACCATGCCGGCTGGTCGATCCGCCCACGGTGCGCTGTTCCGAGGCGATGGTGGAGGTCGGCGACCCCATGCTCGGCGCGCGGCCCCGTCCTCGGCCCCATAGGCGACCGAGAGCACGCGCGCACCTCGACGGGGGCGCCCAACCGCGGCGCCCGCTGGAGTATGTTCTTAGGCAATCCAATCCTCACTAAGAAAAGGATCGTCGATGTCACTCCGATGGAGTCGGATCACCGCCGTCCTCGCGACCGTCGCGTTGGCTGCCGGTCTGACGGCGTGCTCATCGTCCGATGAGTCCGACGGCCTGCTCGTCTACAACGCGCAGCACGAGTCGCTGACGAAGGAGTGGATCGATGAGTTCACCAAGGAGACGGGCATCAAGGTCACCTACCGCCAGGGCGGTGACACCGAACTCGGCAACCAGCTGATCGCCGAGGGCGAGTCCTCGCCGGCGGACGTGTTCCTCACCGAGAACTCTCCGGCGATGGCGGCCGTCGAGAAGGCCGGCCTGTTCACCGACGTGGACCAGGCCACCATCGACCAGGTTCCTCCTCGGTTCCGGCCGGCGACCAACAAGTGGACCGGGATCGCGGCACGGGCCACGGTCTTCGTCTACAACAAGAACGAACTCACCGAGGACCAGCTGCCGAAGTCGATCATGGACCTGCAGCGGCCCGAGTGGAAGGGCCGCTGGGGCGCGCCACCGGTCAAGGCCGACTTCCAGGCGATCGTGGCGGCCATGCTGGAACTCACCGGCGAGCAGGCCACCTCGGACTGGCTAGTCGGTATGAAGGCCAACGCCGAACTCTTCTCCGACAACATCGCCACCCTTCGGGCGGTCAACGCCGCGGAGGTTCCCGGCGGCATCATCTACCACTACTACTGGTTCCGCGATCAGGCCGAGACCAAGGAGATCAGCAGGCAACACCGCGCTGCACTACTTCCGCAACGAGGACCCCGGCGCGTACCTCTCGATCTCGGGCGGCGGCATCCTGAACTCCAGCAAGAAGAAGGAGGACGCCCAGAGGTTCCTGACCTTCATCACCAGCAAGGCGGGCCAGGAAGTACTGGAGAACGGCACCTCGTTCGAGTACCCGGTCGCCAGCGGTGTGCCGGCCAATCCCGCCCTGGTGCCACTCGCCCAACTGCAGGCGCCGTCCGTCAACCCCTCGAACCTGGACGCCCAGCAGGTCACCGACCTGATGACGCAGGCGGGCCTGCTCTAGATGGTCGACTAGATGGTCACAGCGGAAACGGCGCCGAGCACGGCACCCCAGCCCCTGCCGTCGGATGGCGGCAGGCCCGCCGGCGCGCGGCCGGGTCCGTTCCTCACGAGCAGCGTCGCGCGTGCTCGTCGTTGCGACGTTCGTGCCGCTCGGCTACGTAGCGTGGTCGATCTTCTCGCTGGGCCCCGGCCGGGTATACGAACTCGTCGCACGTCCGCGGATCGTCGAGCTGCTCGTCAACACGGTCGGACTCGTCGTCGTCACCGTGCCCATCTGCGTCGTGCTCGGCGTCGGCGCCGCCTGGCTGGTCGAACGCTCCAACGTCGTCGGGTCGAGCCATCTGGCGCCCCCTGTTCGTCGCACCGCTGGCCGTCCCCGCGTTCATCAACAGCTATGCCTGGGTCAGCATCCAGCCCTCGCTGCACGGCTTCGGTGCCGGCATCCTGGTGGCCACGCTGTCCTACTTCCCGCTGGTCTACGTGCCGGCCGCGGCCACGCTGCGTCGACTCGACCCAGCCATCGAAGAGTCTGCCCGTGCCCTGGGCTCGAGTTCGTCGGGAGTCTTCTGGCGTGTGGTCCTGCCCCAGCTGCGCCTTGCGGTGCTCGGTGGCGGACTGCTCATCGGTGTGCACCTGCTCGCCGAGTACGGCGCGTTCGCGATGCTGCGTTTCGCCACCTTCACGACGGCGATCTTCGAGCAGTTCCAGGCGACGTTCGACGGCGCCGCGGGCAGCACCCTCGCGGGAATTCTGGTGCTGCTGTGCCTGGTACTGCTGGTCGGCGAGGCCGGCCTTCGCGGCAACGCACGATATGCGCGGATGGGCTCCGGCGCCCAGCGCGCAGCGGTGCCACATCGGTTGCACGGCACGGCGGTTCCGGCGTTCATCGGACTCGCGGCACTGGCCGTCCTTTCGCTCGGCGTCCCGGTGTGGACGGTGACGCGGTGGTTGTGGATCGGCGGCAGCGAAGTGTGGGGCATGGCCGACATCGTGCCGTCGACGCTGCAGACGGTAGCGCTGGCGGCCACCGCCGCAGCGCTGACGACGGTGCTGGCGTTCCCGTTCGCCTGGGTGGCGGTGCGCTACCGCGGCTTCTTCGCCCGCTTCGTCGAGGGCTCGAACTTCGTTACGAGTTCGATGCCGGGCATCGTCACGGCACTGGCCCTGATCACCGTCGCGATCCGGTTCGCGCCCCCGCTCTACCAGACGGTGTCGCTGGTGCTGGCCGCCTACGTGCTGATGTTCCTGCCCCGTGCCATGGTGAATCTGCGCTCCGGCCTCGCGCAGGTGCCCCCCGAACTCGACGAGGCCTCCCGGTCGCTGGGCGTGTCACCGACATGGACCTTCCTGCGTGTCACGCTGCGACTCACGGCCCCGGCTGCCGCGGCGGGGGCGTCACTGGTGTTCGTCGGTGTGGCAACCGAATTGACCGCCACCCTGCTGCTCGCGCCCACCGGCACCACCACGCTGGCGATGCGGTTCTGGTCGTTGTCCAGTGAACTGGCCTACGCGGCTGCGGCACCATATGCGCTACTGCTCATCGTGCTCGCGGTCCCGGTGACGGTCGTGCTGTTCCGGCAGTCGACAAGGGTGGCGGCGCTGTGACGAAGAAGGTTGCGACGAACAACGCGCTCGCGGTCGACGGGCTGGTCAAGTCATTCGGCGCACACACCGTGCTGGACGGCGTCGACCTCGACGTGCCCGCGGGCACCATCACCGCCGTCCTCGGCGCATCCGGATGCGGTAAGACCACCCTGCTGCGCGTGGTGGCAGGCTTCGAAACACCCGACGCCGGAAGCATTTCCATCGCCGGCCGACGGGTAACCGATGCGACGCACAGCGTTGCGGCCCACCGCCGAGACGTCGGCTACGTCGCCCAGGACGGCGCACTCTTCCCGCACCTGACGGTCGGACAGAACATCGCCTACGGCCTGCCCTGGCGGTCCCGTCACGCCCGAACCCGTGTCGCCGAACTCCTGGCCACCGTCTCGCTCGATGAGTCCCTGGCCACGCGCCGACCGCACGAACTCTCCGGCGGCCAACAGCAGCGGGTCGCCCTAGCCCGTGCGCTGGCGCGCAGCCCTTCCCTCATGCTGCTCGACGAACCGTTCAGCGCACTGGACACCGCCCTGCGGGCATCCACCCGCACGGCCGTCGCGAAGCTGCTCGCCGACGCCGGGGTCACGACGCTCCTCGTCACCCACGATCAGGAGGAGGCGCTGTCGATCGCCGATCAGGTCGCCGTCATGCGCGACGGGCGGTTCACCAAGGTCGGCACGCCCCAAGCGGTGTACCGCGAGCCTCGTGACCGCTTCACCGCCGAGTTCCTCGGCGACTGCGTCCTCCTACCCTGCACCGTCGCCGCGGGAATCGCCGACTCCGCGCTGGGGCGCCTGCCGGTTTCCGAATCCGCTGCCGACGGGCCTGCAACGCTGATGCTGCGTCCGGAACAACTCGAGGCGATCTCCGTCGCTGACGGTGACAGAGCCGACGGCATCGCGACCGTGCTGGCATCGGAGTTTCGCGGGCACGACGTCCTGCTGACCGTCGAACTCGGTGGCGACGCGGAGCCGATCACGGTCCGGCAGCACAGCGTCGACCCGCCCGCGGTGGACGCCAAGGTCCGCATCGAGGTGAGTGGCACGGCCGTCGTCTTCGACGAGTCGTCCCGATGATGTTCGACACCCTCGTCGACCACCTGGCACGCCACCGGGACGACCTCGCGGTGGCGACGACGGACCGCATCCTCACCTACCGCGAACTCGCGACCGAAGTCGCCGCCAGCGCAGCGGAACTCGGCACCGGACGAAAACTAGTCCTGCTCGAAACGCGCAACGACATCGACACCCTGGTTAGCTACCTCGGCGCACTGGCGGGCCATCACGTGGTGCTGCCCCTGCCCGCAAATGGAGATCACCGCTCCATCATCGACACCTACCGCCCCGACGTGATCGTCCGTGACGGCGTGCTATCGCGCGCCGCCGGCAACTCCGGCACCCAGCGCCGCCGCGTGCGGCGGGTTCTGCACCCCGATCTCGCGCTGCTGCTGTCCACGTCGGGCAGTACGGGCTCCCCGAAGCTGGTGCGACTGTCCCGGCCCAATCTGGCGGCCAACGCGGAGTCCATCGCGACCTACCTTGGCATCACGGCCGCCGATCGGGCAGCGGCGACACTGCCGATGTCCTACTGCTACGGGCTCTCGGTCATCCATACCCACCTGCTGCGGGGCGCCGGACTCATCCTCAGCGATCTCTCCGTCGTCGACGATGAGTACTGGGATCTGTTCCGGCGCATGCGGGGAACCACGATTGCCGGTGTACCCCACACCTTCGACCTGCTCGACCGCATCGGGTTCGAGGACATGTCGTTGCCCGACCTTCGCTGCGTCACCCAGGCCGGCGGCCGGCTGCCACCCGAGCAGGTACACAGGTTCGCCGCGCTCGGTCACGACCGGGGCTGGCAGCTCTTCGTGATGTACGGCGCCACCGAGGCCACCGCGCGGATGGCCTACCTCCCACCGGAGATCACCCGCGCGAACCCCGGCTCGATCGGCATTCCCATTCCCGGTGGGTCGTTCCGCATCGACGCGTCCGACGGGACCGACGGCGGAGCCGGAGAACTCGTCTACCGCGGCCCGAACGTCATGATGGGGTACGCGCGGGCACCCAAAGATCTGGCGTTGGGGGCGACGGTCGACGAACTGCGCACCGGAGACATCGCTCGCCGCGGCACCGACGGACTGTACGAGATCGTCGGGCGCCGTGACCGTTTCGTGAAGTTGTACGGACTGCGAATCGACCTTCAGCGCGTGGAGGCCGCGCTGCACGCCGAGGGGATCGACGCCATCTGCACCGACGGTGACGGTCTGCTGGTCGTCGGCGCGGCCGATCGACCGCAGGGTTGTGACGTGGCAGGGGCGGCCGGTGACGCATCGGGCCTTCCCCAGTCCGCGGTGTGCGTAGTCGACGTCGACGAGGTGCCGAGGCTGCTCGCCGGAAAGCCTGACTATCGACGGCTGCGCGAACTCGCCGCCGACCGCACGTCCGACGACGCGGGACCGCTGGACCTGCGCGGCCTCTTCGCCGACGTGTTGCAGGTAGACCCCGCGACCATCGAACCGGGCCAGAGCTTCGTCGATCTGGGCGGCAATTCGCTGTCCTACGTGGCGATGTCCGTGCGCCTCGAGCGCGCCCTCGGACACCTTCCCCCGACTGGCAGCGATTGCCGTTGCACCGGTTGGAGTCCGCGTCA
Organism: uncultured Actinomycetota bacterium; assembly: GCA_963798245.1. Taxonomy (GTDB): domain Bacteria; phylum Actinomycetota; class Actinomycetes; order Mycobacteriales; family Mycobacteriaceae; genus Mycobacterium. The sequence goes on along the minus strand of CAWCSO010000011.1, from coordinate 311,487 downwards.
CGGCCGAGGCGATGGTGGGGCGCGGCGTTGGAGACGAGCGTGGCGCTGCGCGCCGCGGCGATCGTCCTGGTCGTGGGGTCACACGCGGATCTCTACACGCTGTGGGGCGGCGCACACGTACTGCTCGGGATCGCCGGCTACAACTTCGGCCGCTTCTGCCTGACCCCGCTGCCGCGTGCCCAGCGGACGCGGCACCTGCGCAACACCATCGCCTGGATCGCCGTCCCATCCATCGTCTGGGTCGCATTCGCCCTGATGGTCACCGATGACTACACGGCATCGAACCTGTTGCTGGCCAACAAGTTCCTCGGCCCGCACGACAGCATGACGGCCGGGCGGCTGTGGTTCGTCGAACTGATCGTGTGGACTCTCGTCGCGCTGGCACTGGTGTTCTGGACGCCGATCGGCGACAGGCTCGAACGGCGGTGGCCGTTCGGCATCGCGGTGGTGTTCCTGGCGATGGGTCTGGCGATGCGCTGGGACCTCTTCGGCATCGGCCTCGGCAACGATGCCTGGTTCACGGTGCTGGCGTTCTGGTTCTTCGCAGTCGGGTGGGCGGCCGCCAAGGCCACGACCTTCTGGCGACGCGCGGCGGTGACCATCGCACTCGCCGTCGGCGTGATCGGCTACTTCGACAACCCGCACCGGGAGGCACTGGTGTTCATCGGCCTCGCGCTGCTGATCTGGCTGCCGACCATCCGGTGCCCATCGGCGTTGACGGTGGCCGTCGGCGTGATCGCCGAAGCGTCACTATTCATCTACCTCACGCACTTCCAGGTGTATCCGCTGTTCGGCGACCAGGTCCTGCTCGGCGTCGCCGCGTCGATCGTCGTCGGCATCCTGGTCACCCGGATCGTGACGGTGTCGCGCACGTGGACGCTGGTTCACAGCACCGCACGTGTCAGGTCCCAGGCGGCTGCCGCTCGGCGATGAGGCCCTCCTGGGCGAGTGTCGCGACGGCCTCGCCGTCAGCGCCGAAGAGACCGCCGATGATGACGCCGCGCCCCCGTGCTGCCGCCGGAGACCTCGACTCCAGCAGATTCCAGCGGTCGGCCCGCACCGGCCGATGGAACCAGATCGACGAGTCGGTGGTCCCGCTGCGGTGTGTCCGCTCCCGCATCGAATGGCCATGCACCTGGAGAGCGGCATCGATCATGTACACGTCGGTGACGTAGGCCGCGATCACACTGTGCAGCAACGCGTCTTCGGGCACCGGCACGGTGACCCGCCACCACAGCCGTCGCACGAACTCGCCGCCGGACCGATCGTCATCGATCCGAATGTCGATCTCGTCGGTTGGCATCGAGGGTGCGGGTCCTGCCGGGCCGGTGGCAGGTAGCGCCTCCGGATCGCCAGGCAGCGACGGACGGCCGCCGTGCTCGGGGCCGGCCAGTGGCGCGGCGAACGACACGTTGGCAGTGGTCAACAGCCTGCCGTGCTGCTTGGCGTCGACGCGCCGTGCCGCGGCGGTGCGGCCGTCGAAGACGGTCGTGACGGTGTAGTCGACCGGATCACCCGCATCGCCGCCGCGGAGGAACTGCAGGTGCATGCTGGTGGGCAGCTTCGCCGAGTCGACGGTGTGCGCGGCCGCCGCCAGGCTCTGAGCCATGAACTGACCGCCGAACGACCGCTTGCCCACCGGGCCGCTGGCCGGACCGATCCAGCCGCCTTCGTCGGCACCGGGTTGGACGTCGAGCAGATCCAGCAGTGCGCTCACGCGACCGTGCCGTCCGACCGCAGACGGTCGACCTCGTCGGCCGACATCCCCAAACGTTCGCGTAGGACGTCGGCGGTGTGGTCTCCGAGCGCGGGCGCAGGCACCGCGGGCGGATATGCGCCGTTGATCGACACCGGTAGGCCGGGCGCCAGGTAGCGCCCGATCCTCGGTTGTTCCAGTGAGCGAAACAGGGGGTTGTCGGTCACCTTGGCGTCGGTGACGACCTCGGCGAAGGTGCGGTACCGCTCCCAGAGGATGGATGTCTGCGAGAGTGCTGCGGCCACCTCGTCGGCGCTGTGTCCGGTGAACCAGACGGTGAACAGACCCGTCAGTACGTCGCGGTGCCGGTACCGCTCGCCTTCGTCGGTGAAGTCCGCGGCGAGCGCATCACCCAGGGCAGCGACGGCTTTGGTCATCCCCGTGAGCTCCGTCAGATCCCGGAAGTGGCGGCCCGTCAGCGCCACGACCATGAAGGACTGGCCGTCGCCGCTGGCGAACTGCTGGCCGTACTGACCGAAGATCGAGTTCCCGATGCGCTCGCGCGAGGTCCCGTTGACCATCGCCTCCGTCAGGAAACCGAGGTTGCCTGCGGTTGCCAGCGCAACGTTCTCCAGGGGTATCGAGATGCGCTGTCCCTCGCCGGTGGCGTCGCGGTGCCGCAGCGCGGCGAGCACCGCGAGTGCGGTGTAGATGCCGCACGCGACGTCCCAGGCAGGCAGGACGTGGTTGACCGGCGTCGCCAATCCGACGGGGCCCGTCACCAACGGGAAGCCGATGCCCGCATTGACGGTGTAGTCGACGCCGGTACCGCCGTCGGCCCGTCCGGAGACCTCGACGTGGATCAGATCGGGGCAGACCCTGGTCAGCGTCTCGTACGAATGCCACTGCCTGCCAGCAACGTTCGTGATCAGAATGCCCGCATCCGCGATGAGCCGCTGGATCAGGTCCTGGCCCTGCGGTGAGCGCACGTCGACGGCCACCGACCGCTTGCCCTTGTTGAGCCCCGCCCAGTAGATACTGGCGCCGTCCTCGGTCACCGGCCAGCGGTTGTAGTCGGCCGCACCGCCCACCGGGTCCACGCGGGTCACGTCCGCACCAAGCTGTGCCAACGTCATGCCCGCAAGTGGCACGGCGACGAAACTCGAGATCTCGATGATCCGCACCCCGGCGAGCGGAGTGGCGGCCTGGGATCCGTCAGTCATGCAGCCCACGATATGGGTCGAGGCGCGCCGCTCGCGCCCGCCCCCGCCGGAGGCGTCAGACGAGTTCCACCGCGTCGGCGATGGAGTCGAGCACCCGACTGGGCCGGAACGGATACCGCTCGATGTCCGCCACGCCCGTCGAACCGGTGAGCACCAGAATCGTCTCCAACCCGGCCTCGATACCCGCCACCACGTCGGTGTCCATCCGGTCGCCGATCATCACGGTGCTCTCGGAGTGCGCCTCGATGCGGTTCAGCGCGCTGCGGAACATCATCGGGTTGGGCTTGCCGACGAAGTACGGATCCCGGCCGGTGGCCTTGGTGATCAACGCGGCGACCGATCCCGTGGCCGGCATCGGTCCCTCCGCCGACGGCCCCGTCACGTCCGGGTTCGTCGCGATGAACCGTGCGCCCTTCAGGATCAACCGGATGGCCTTCGTGATGGCCTCGAAAGAGTACGTCCGCGTCTCCCCCAGCACGACGAAGTCCGGATCGACGTCCGTCATCACGTAACCGACCCCGTGCAGTGCCGTGGTGATGCCTGCTTCACCGATGACGTACGCGGAGCCACCGGGGAGCTGATCGTCGAGGAAGGACGCGGTGGCCAGCGCCGACGTCCAGATCGCTTCCTCGGGCACGGTCAGCCCCGACCTGGCCAGCCGGGCGGCGAGGTCGCGCGGGGTGAAGATCGAGTTGTTGGTCAGCACCAGGAACGGCTTGCGCTCATCGGTGAGGCGCTTGAGGAACTCCGCAGCGCCCGGCAGGGCGTGCTCCTCGCGGACCAGAACGCCGTCCATGTCGGTCAACCAGCACTGCGGTGTCGTGCGCACGCGTCCAGTGTGGCAAGCGCGCGCGTCCGGCGTCACCGAATGACCGCGGGGTGCGGCACTCGGGGCGCGCCGAGGACGTCCCGGTGCGACGGTGGCCGACGCCCGCCCTCGTCGGTGATGCCGTAGCGCGCCGCGAGTTCAGCGCCGATCAGCGTCTGCCCGCTGAGTTCGGCCAGGGTGGGATCGCGGTACAGCGCGTCGATCAGATACCCGGTGAACTCGGGGGTCTCGGCGTGTTCGGCCGTCCTGGCCAGAGCCTCGGGGTGACCGTCGAACGCGCGGCGGAACTTCTCCGTCAGCAGGATTCCCATCCAGATCGACACCGTGGCGACCCCGGTTCCCGAGAAGTCGACGGCCATGTCGGCAGCGAGCTTGTCGACGCCCGCCTTCTGCGCGCCGTACGCGGGGCCGTGCATGTAGCACACAGCTCCCGGCGACGAGGTGAATGCGATGAGGGCACGCGGTGCCGCAAGCAACAGCGGCGCGGCGTACCAGGATGCGACGTAGGCGGAACGCAGCCCGACGTCGAGCACGTCGGCCAGCGCGAGGGGCTTGTCCCAGAACGGCTTTGCGCCGGTCAGTTCGTCGTGGACGGCCGCCGCGTTGTTGACAAGCAGGTCCAAGCCGCCGGCTTCGCGGCCGACACGCTCGAACAGCTCGGCGACCTGCGCATCGTCCCGATGGTCGACCCGAACGGCGATCCCGCCGTCACCGGGGTCGGTCACCGTGCGCCCAGTGAGGTAGACCCGCCATCCAGTGCGGACCAGCGCCGCGGCAATACCGCGTCCCGCGCCGCGGCTGGCCCCGGTGACCACCGCGACCGGGGCGTTGGGCTTTCGCTGCTCGGCCACGCCCCGACGCTACGTCGCCCCTCGCCGTGCAGTCCACCCCGCGCGAGCAGACGTAAAGGGCCCTCATTCGTGAGGAATGAGGGCCCTTTACGTCTGCTCGCGGGAGGTCGGGAGGTACGGTGCCCGCTACTCGGGGAGACGCAGCTCCGGCTTCTCGACCTCTTCGATGTTGACGTCCTTGAACGTGATCACCCGCACCTGCTTGACGAAGCGCGCCGGTCGGTACATGTCCCACACCCAGGCATCGGCGAGGCGAAGCTCGAAGTACACCTCACCGTCTGCGTTGCGTGGCACCATCTCGACGCTGTTGGCGAGGTAGAAGCGGCGCTCGGTCTCCACGACGTAGCTGAACTGCCCCACGATGTCCTTGTATTCGCGGTACAGCGAGAGTTCCATCTCGGTTTCGTACTTCTCGAGATCTTCGGCACTCATCGGTTACGCGGTCCTTCTGTCGGTGTGGCGTTCATCTTCCCTGATCTTCTTCCGCCCGGTGCGCCCAGCCCGCGCCCAACCTGGCGATGTTGATGAACGAGAAGCGGTGCGCCGGGCACGGCCCCAACGCCGCGAGCGCGGCAGTGTGGGCGGCCGTGCTGTAGCCCTTGTGTTCGGCGAAGCCGTACCCGGGATGGTCGCGTTCCATCTCGACCATGAGCCGATCGCGGCTCACCTTCGCCAGCACACTCGCCGCGGCGATGCACGCCGCCGCCGCGTCGCCGCCGATCACGGGCAGCGACGGCACCGCAAGACCGGGCACTCGGAAGCCGTCACTCAGCACGTACCCGGGCCGCAGCGGCAGCCCCGCGACGGCACGGCGCATGCCCTCGATGTTCGCGACGTGCACACCACGCCGGTCCACCTCGACCGACGGAATGAACACCACGTGGTAGGCCAGCGCGTAGCGGCGGATCAGCGGAAACAGCCGTTCCCGCTCACGCTCGGTGAGCTTCTTGGAATCGTCAAGGGCAGCCAGGCTCTCCAGCCTGTTTGGCCCCAGCACGCACGCCGCCACCACGAGCGGTCCGGCACACGCGCCACGGCCGACCTCGTCGACGCCGGCCACGGGGCCGAGCCCGCCTCGATACAGCGCGGACTCGAGTGTGCGCAGGCCGCCGGACCGGCGGATCACCGTGCGCGGCGGCCACGTCGTCGGCACCGGCGGTCAGCCCCTCTGCTCGTCACGCACTCGGCTCATCTCCTACTGCGTGGTCTGCGGGTTCTCGGTTTCGACGCCACCCCACCGCGAGGGCGGCCAGGCGATGAACCGTGCCTTGCCGATCACGTTGTCGACCGGGACGGTGCCGGCCATCGGGTCGCCGGTACACAGCAGACCGCGCTGCACGTCGCCGGGTTCGTTGGTGCAGTGGGCCCGCGAGTCAGCCGAGTGAGTGCGGTTGTCGCCCATCACCCACAGCCGTCCGTCCGGGACCGTCACCGGTCCGAACTCGTTGCCCAGACAGGGGTAGATCTCCGGATCGGCCATCATCGTCTCGGGGTCGAGGTAGGGCTCGACGAGCCGCTTGCCGTCGACGGTGAGGCCGGTGTCGGCCCGGCACTCGACGGTCTGGCCGCCGGTGGCGATCACGCGCTTGACCAGATCATTCTCATCCGGTGGAACGAACCCGACGAACGAGAGCGCGTTCTGCACGAATCGCAGTGCCGGATTGTCGGAGCGGATCGACTTGTAGCCGATGTTCCAGGATGGCGGCCCCTTGAAAACGACGACGTCACCCGGCTCGGGCTGGCTGAACCGGTAGCTCACCTTGTCCACCATGATGCGGTCGCCGACGCAGCCAGCGCAGCCGTGGAGCGTCGGCTCCATCGACTCGGACGGGATGAGATAGGGCCGGGCCACGAAGGTCAGCATCACGTAGTAGAGGACGAGGGCGATCGTGATGAGGATCGCGGCTTCGCGCAGCGCGCCGCGCTTCTTCGGCGGATCCGACGTGGCCTCGTCGGCGCCGTCTGTGCCATCGGTATCGGCCTCGATCGGCACGGAGTCGGCGGAATCGGCGGCGTCGGTGGATCCGGTCACGCCAACAGACTAGCCACGCGGCTGGCGACCGCAGTGCGGCTCACGCCGCTCCGGTCCCATCCCCCACGCAGAGTCAGCGCTTTTCCTTGATCTTGGCCTTCTTGCCGCGCAGCTCGCGAAGGTAGTACAGCTTCGCGCGACGTACGTCACCCCGGGTCACGACGTCGATGTGGTCGATGTTGGGCGAGTGCACGGGGAACGTCCGCTCGACGCCGACGCCGTAGCTCTCCTTGCGCACGGTGAAGGTCTCGCGCACGCCACCGCCCTGGCGACGCAGCACGACACCCTTGAACACCTGGATGCGCTCCTTGGAGCCCTCGATGACCTTGACGTGCACGTTGACGGTGTCGCCGGGGCCGAAGGCGGGGATGTCGTCGCGCAGCGACGTCTGGTCGAGGAAGTCCAGTGTGTTCATCGGAAGACTCTTCCTTGTCGTGTGGTCAATGCGGTTCGTCGCGTCGCGACGCAGCACCGGACCGATCTCTTGGGCTTACGTTTGAGGGCATGTCTCGCACCAGACGGAAGACGGCTGGCCTCTGCCGTGCGTAGACAACTGCCCAATTGTGCCAGACGGCCCCCCACCTGACGAAATCGCGTCAGGCTCTTCCCGGGAGTCGCCCGCGACGGTGACGCTCGTCTCCCCGGTTGGCCAGAATGACGCCACGCCCAGCGCGGGACAATCCGGCGCGGAAGCCGCTAAAGTCAGGGTCATCAGGAGGGGGCGCTGAACACGCATGCGCCACGGTATTCACGCACCCTCCATTTAGCGCATTTTCCCTCTCTTTCCCGAGGAGTGCCATGTTCCGCCGACCGTCGAAGCTGCTGACGGTCACTGCGGCCGCTGTGGCCGTGATGACGGTTGCGGCAGGCTGCGAAGCGAAGGTCTACGGCACACCTCCCCCGAATCCGGACGCGCCGCAACTTACCGTCGTGGCGCCGCTGGGCAGCATGGCCCCGCTGCCGGAGGCACCACCGGACCAACCGGCCGCCGCGTTCACCGGCCTCGAGGCGCGGGAAAGGCAAGCAACCGCAGAGGCAGCTGAGTCCGGGGCCGACATCACCTCTGCCGTCCTCGACCGCAACACCGGCGAGCTGGTGACCAACGGCAACGGGACCACCATCGCCATCGCCTCGGTGGTCAAGCTCTTCATCGCCGATGACCTGCTGCTGCAGGTGTCCAGGGGCGAAACCAAACTCTCGCCCGACGACCGGGTGGCGTTCGACCGGATGCTGCGGCAGTCCGACGACAGCCCGGCCGAGGTGTTCTGGAACCGCAGCGGCGGCAGCGCAATCGTCGACCGGGTGGCCGCACGCTACGGCCTGGGTTCGACGAGGCCACCAGACAACGGGCGGTGGTACAACACCATCAGCACCGTGACCGACCTGGTGCGCTATTACGACATGCTGTTGGCAGGCACCGGCGGGCTGCCCGCCGAGCAGGCCAGCATCATCCTTTCCAACCTGGCGGCCTCGGCTCCGATGGCCTTGGACGGCATGGAGCCCGGCGGTGTGTACCCGCAGCGCTTCGGCATCCCCGACGGCCTGTTCGCGGAACCCGTTGCGGTCAAGCAGGGCTGGATGTGCTGCATCGGTTCCGACTGGATGCACCTGTCGACGGGGGTCATCGGACCGAACCGCCGCTATGTGATGGCGATCGCCGCCATGCAACCCACGAACGCCGCGACCGCGCGCGAGACCATCACGCAGGCGGTCAAGACGATGTTCCCGGCCGGACGGATCCAGGCCTAACCCAGTAGGTCGGGCCTGCGTTCCGCCGTGCGGGCCAATGCCTGCTCCCGGCGCCATGCCGCAACCTTCGCGTGGTCACCCGAGAGCAGGACGGCAGGTACCTCGAGGTCGCGCCACCTCGGTGGACGGGTGTAGCTGGGCCCCTCGAGCAGACCGCCACTGCACGCCGAGTGCGAATCGTCCTGGTGGGAAACGGGATTGCCGAGCACCTCGGGCAGCAACCGGATCACCGCCTCGATCATGACCAGCGCCGCCGACTCCCCCCCGGGCAGGACGTAGTCACCGATCGAGACCTCTTCGACCCGCATCCGGCGGGCCGCGTCGTCGGCGACGCGCTGATCGATGCCCTCGTAGCGGCCACAGGCGAAGACCAGGTGCGGTTCATTGCTCCACCGCTGCGCATCGTCCTGCCGGAACGATCTGCCCGCCGGTGTGGGAATGACGAGAAGTGATTCCGGGGAACAGATCTCGTCGAGCGCCTCACCCCACACCGGTGCGGTCATGACCATGCCGGGACCTCCGCCGTACGGCGAGTCGTCGACCGAACGGTGGACGTCGCGCGTCCAGCGGCGCAGGTCGTGCACGCCGAGTTCGATCACGCCCGTATCGATCGCCCTGCCCGGCAGTGACTGTCTCAGCGGGTCGAGGTAGTCGGGAAAGATCGTGACGACGTCGATCCGCATGGGTCAGTTCAACTCCAGCAGACCGTCGGGCGGTTCGATGACGACCGTCCGATCCGCCAGGGACACCGACGTGACGATCGCGCCGACGAACGGCACGAGCACCTCTGCGCCCGCCCCGGTGTTGACGGCCAGCAGCTCCCCGCCCGCGGTGTGCAGCACCTCGGTGACGACACCGACGTCGTCGCCCGCGGCGGTACGCACCAGCAGACCCTCGAGTTGGTGGTCGTAGAACTCGTCGGGATCGTCGATCGGCGGCAGATCGGCCGACTGCACCAGGAACAGGGTGCCGCGCAGGGCGTCCGCGGCGTTGCGGTCGGTGACACCGGCCAGCCTGACCAGCAACCGACCCGCGTGGTCGCGCACCGACTCGACCACGAAGTCGCGCTCCGGACCGTTGCGGGCGGCCCTGCCGCGCAACGTCTTCCCTTGCGCGAATCGCGATCCGGGATCGTCGGTACGCACGTCGACGACGATCTCACCGGTGACGCCGTGAGCCTTGGCGACCCGCCCGACAACGAGGTCCACGGGGCACCTACTGGTCGGTGTCCACCACGTCGACGCGGATGCCGCGGCCGCCGATACCGGCGACCAGCGTCCGCAGCGCGGTGGCGGTGCGACCGCCGCGGCCGATCACCTTGCCCAGATCATCGGGGTGTACGTGTACCTCGACGATCCGGCCGCGACGGTTGGTCACCAGGTCGACGCGAACGTCGTCGGGGTTGTCGACGATCCCGCGCACCAGGTGCTCGACGGCGTCGACGACGACCGTGCTCATTCGGCGGCGGGCGCGTCGGACTCAGCGGGCGCGGCCTCGGCCGGCCGCTCGGCGGCCTCGGCGGTCTCGGCGGTGGCCTCGGGCGCATCGGCTGCCGAATCGGACACGGCTGTTGAATCGGAGACGGCTTCGTCGGCCTTCTTGGCCGGGGCCTTCTTCTTCTTCGGTGTGGTGGCCTCACCGCTGGGCGCACCGTCTGCGGCGGCCAGTGCGGCGTTGAACAGGTCCAGCTTGCTGGGCTTGGGCTCGGCGACCTTCAACGTCCCCTCGGCACCCGGCAGGCCCTTGAACTTCTGCCAGTCACCGGTGATCTTGAGCAGTGCCACGACGGGCTCCGTGGGCTGGGCGCCGACACCGAGCCAGTACTGCGCGCGCTCCGAATCGATCTCGATGAGGCTCGGATCTTCCTTCGGGTGGTACCGGCCGATGACCTCGATCGACCGGCCGTCGCGGCGGGTGCGCGCGTCGGCGACCGCGATGCGGTACTGGGGATTGCGGATCTTGCCGAGTCGAGTGAGCTTGATCTTGACAGCCATGGTTGAACTACTTCTCCTGTTGCATCTGCCACGCTGCAATTCAGCGATCCCGGGCGGGCTGCCCGGGATCCGGTTTTGCCTTACGTGTGTGACAGCCAGACGAGCACCGGGCGAGAGCCGAAGACGGATCGCGATCGGGTGGGTCGTGTGGCAGACAGCCGCCCATTGTGCCAGAACAGGCCCGACCGGCGGAAATCCAGCCCGGGGCGCACCGGCCGGAGACGGCTTGAAGATTTACAATATCGGCAAGGGATGTCACGCTCAGATCGTGGATTCCCTGGCTGTTGATGACGTCACCACCCTTTCCGAGATCGAGTCGATCAAACGACTCAAAGCCCGCTACTGCCGCTATCTGGACACCAAGGACTGGACCGCTTGGCGCGAGATCTTCTGCGATGACTTCGTCAGCGACACCTCACCGGCCGGCGGCAAGGTCATCGCGGGTGCCGACGAGTTCGTCGCGTTCACCCGCAGGAGCCTGCGCTCGCAACCCACCGTCCACCAGGTCCACGCACCGGAGATCGAGTTGACCTCGCCGACGACGGCGCGCGGGGTCTGGGCGCTGGAGGACGTCGTCCGATTCGGACCGGGCGTGAACCTGCGCGGCTACGGCCACTATCGCGAGACCTACGAGAAGGTCGACGGCGCCTGGCGGATCAAGAGTTCCACGCTCACCCGGCTGCGCGAAGACGTATTCAACGGGCTTGTCGCCGTGTACGTCTCGGACCGGATCCGGCGCGGTCTGATGCGTATCGCAGCGAAGGTCACGAGGTGAGCAGCGTGCTGAGCGAGTGACTGGGCCCCTGCTCACACCACCCTGCTCACACCACCTTGTCGAAGCACTTCGTCTCGACCCGACGAGTCATGCGCCAGCCGTCGTCCGTGCGGACGAACTCGTCGTCGTACCAGAGCCCGCAGAACAGGATCTGACCGTCGGCTGCCAGAACCATCGGGTTGAAGCAGATCACCCGCGACGAAGCGGTCGACCCGGTGATCGTGACGTCGAAGTTGCCGATCAGGTGCGAGTACGCCGGAAAGTTCGGCAGCACCTCCGCCAGCCACTTCTTGACCTCGGGAAACCGACCGTCGATACCACCCAGCGCGCGATAGTCGATGTAGGCATCCGGGGTGAACACGCGATCGAGGTCGTCGAACCGGCGGTTGTCGATCGCCGTCGAGTAGTCGACGAGCAGTTGCTGTAACTCGAGGCGGTCGGAGATCTCTTCCAGACTGAGCATCACCCGATTGAACACCAACCGACCGCTCGAGTCTCAGGCTTGCGGGCCCTCTGCGGGCGGCCAGTGCTCCCCCGGCGAGAACTCGCCGGGCTCGGTGAAGTCGCCGCGCGACAGCGGCACCCACTGCTCGCTGGGCGCCGGTTGTTTCGAGGATGGGAAGTCACGCAGCTTGCCCGACGGGTTGGCATCCCACGACTCGAACGTCAGCGGGGTACGCAACCAGCCCTCTAGCAGCAAGTAGCACGCCTGCAGCGAGTCCAGGTGGGTGCGTTCCCAGCCATGACTACCGTCGAGGCCGAACGCGACGAGGGCAGCCCGGGTGTTCGCCCCGGCTTCGATCGCCGCGGCCGCATCCGACCGGTAGAAGCGGAAGATGTCGCGGGCATGGGCGATGCCCTCTTCCTTGGCGAGCCGCAACAGTTTTCGGGTGAGGTGGAAGTCGAACGGGCCGTGCAGGTCGGCCATCGGGATCGTCACCCCGTCCTCGATGGAGTGCTGTCCGGGTGCGCAGACCGCGTTGTCCACCGAGATTAGTTCTGCGACGTCGGGCGGGAGGCCACTGCTGGCTCCGTGTCCGACCTCCTCGGTGATGGTGACCATGATCGTCGTGCGGTGGGGCAGCACGATGTCGTTCTCGACGACGTTCTTCGCCAGCGCCAGCGCCACCGCGACGCCCGCCTTGCCGTCGAGGTGCCGCGAGACGATGAAACCGTCCTCGGTGAGTTCGGGGCTGGTGATGAAGGCGACGAAGTCGCCCACGTTGAGCCCGAGGGCGACGAGATCGGCGCGGTTGGACACGCGCCGATCGACGCGCACCTCGACGTGCTCCCAGTCCGTCGGCTGGCTGTCGATCTCATCGCCGAAGGCGTGACCGCTGGCCTTGAGCGGCATGACCGTGCCCGTGATGATCTGGTCGGCGTCGTCGGTGAAGATTCGCACCCGCGCACCCGCGGCGAACCGCGCCGAGAACGTGCCCACCGGGATGAGTTCCAGCCTGCCGTTGTCCTTCAGCTCGCGGACCATGCAGCCGATCGTGTCCGAGTGGACGACCAGCGCCCGATCGGTCGTCGTCGACTCCCCTGGCAACTCCGCGGTCAGAGCGCCGCGCCGGGTCAGCGTGAACGGCACGCCGAGATCGTCGAGGATGCCGCCGATCAGCTTCATCACGGCGTCCGTGCGTCCCGACGGGCTCGGGGTCTGCAGCAGCGCGAGCAGCGTGTCGACCATCCATCTGCGGTCGGCCTGAGCCATGGTCGCGGGGTCGGGCACGAAGTCTCCCTTCGACGTCATCGAATTACTTACGAGGCCGCCCGCACCGGACGGGCCGAGTCAATCCTGCTCGACCGGACCCGGCTGCCACGCCCAGGGGGTCGCAGCCGTCCGAGGGAACAATAGGTCCACGAATGCCTGTGCGGTCGGGCGTGGCTCGTGGTTGGCCAGACCGGGCCGTTCGTTGGCCTCGATGAAGACATACTCCTCACCATCGACCGACGGCACCATGAGGTCGATTCCCGTGACCGGGATTCCGATCGCGTCGGCGATGGCCACCGCAGCCTTGGCCAATGTCGGGTGCAAGTCGTCGGTCACGTCCTTGATGGTTCCACCGGTGTGCAGGTTGGCGGTGCGTCGCACGACGAGATGCTCGTTGCTCGGCAGCACGTCATCGAGGTCCCACCCTGCCTCCCGCACGGTGTCCGCGGTGACGTCGTCGACGGGGATGGTGGATTCGCCGTGCGTGGCCGCCGCCCGCCTGCGACTCTGGGCTTCGACGAGCTGACGCACCGTGTGGTTGCCGCTGCCCACCACTTCGGGTGGACGCCGTAGCGCCGCGGCGATGACCTTTCCGTTGATCACCACCACCCGCAGATCCTCTCCCGCGCAACGCTCCTCGATGAGCACGTCGGGGCAGTGCTTGGCGGCGAACTCACGGGCCCGGTCGAGTTCGTCCCTACCCGTCACGCCCACCGTGATGCCCGCACCCTGCTCACCGCGGGCCGGCTTCACCACCACCGAGCCAACCTCGGCCAGGAACTCGTAGTCTTCGTCGGTGAACGTCGCGTCACGGCCGGCTGGGACGCGAATTCCGGCTTCGGCAACGACTTTTCGTGCAACGCGTTTGTCGTCGCAGCGGCTCATCGCGACCGCGTTGGTCAGCTCGGACAGCGACTCCCGGGTGATGACCGTCGTGCCACCATGGGTGAGACGCAGATACCCGCCCTTGCCGTCGAGCACCTCGACGGCGATCCCCCGCATGATCGCCTCGTCGGCGATGATCCGCGCATAGGGGTTGAGTTCGGCCAACCCCTCCTTGTCCTGGACCGGGGCGAACAGCTTCTCGTTGATGGCATTCTTGCGCTTGATGCCCAGCACGGGCACGCGCTGAAAGCCCATCCGCTCGTACAGCGCGATCGCACCCTCGTTGTCGTGGAGCACCGACAGGTCCATCTGGTCGCGACCCCGCCGGATGAACTCCTCGACGAGCGATCGCACCAACAGCCCGCCCACCCCTGGACGGGACAGCGTCGGGTCGACCGCGAGACACCACAGGCTGGAGCCGTTCTCCTCGTCGTCGAACAGCTGTGCATGATCGATGCCGGTCACGGTGCCGACCACGGCGCCGGTCTTGTCGTCGGTGGCGACGAGGTACACCATGTGCGCTTCGGACTGGCTGTTGTTCCACATCAGTTCGACGTCGGCGGGGACCATCTTGCACTGCAGGTAGATCTGATTGGTCGCGGACAGGTCGTCGATGGACATCACCGACCGCACCGACAGGCCGGGCACGTCCTGGGGTCGGTACTCGCCGGGCCGCGCGAACGTCAGGCGGTAGGTGAAGCTGGGGTCGATGAAGAACTCCTGCGGGTGCAGGGCCACGAAGACGTGCGGAGCGTCGAGGTACATCCCGATGTCGCGCCGTCCACTGGCCTCAGCGCGCAGGGCCGTGCCGAACTGTTCGCGGTCGGAGAACGTCTGCCCGAAGACCAACCGTCCCCAGCCGAGGTCCTGAACGACACCGGCGCCGGGCTCGTCGCTCGGAGTGTCCTGCGGCACGCCCACGTCGGCTGTCACGTCCGGCCGACACCGTCGACGTGGCGGGCGAGCCATAGTTCGAGCAGGCCGATCTGCCACAACGGATTTCCCCGGAGCGGCGTGAGGTTGCCATTGGGTTCGGCGAGCATCGACGCGACCGCTTCCGGCGCAAACAGGCCACGGTCCCTAGCCGTCTGACTGTGCAGGGCATCGGCGACGAGGTCGAGGTAGGGCCCGGCGAGGTGCTTCAGCGCGGGCACCGGGAAGTATCCCTTCGGCCGGTCGATGACCTCGTGCGGGATGACCTTGCGCGCTGCCTCCTTCAACACGCCCTTGCCGTCATAGGCGGTCTTCAACTCCGGCGGGCAGGTCGCGGCGAGTTCGACGAGTTCGTGGTCGAGGAACGGCACGCGGCCCTCCAGACCCCACGCCATGGTCATGTTGTCGACGCGTTTCACCGGGTCGTCGACGAGCATGACGGTGGTGTCCAGTCGCAGGGCGCGGTCCGTGGCCGTCGCCGCGCCGGGGTGCGAGAAGTGCCGTAGCGCAAAGTCGCCCGACACGTCGTCGAGCCGCCAGCCCGGCTGCAGCAGACCGTTCAGCGCGGCGTGATCGCGGTCGAAGAACGCCTGCCGGTAGCGGGACAGGGCATCGCCGGCATCATCGTCCTTGGCGTGCGCCATCGGCGGGTACCAGTGGTAGCCGGCGAAGATCTCGTCGGCGCCCTGGCCGGACTGAACCACCTTGACGTGCTTGCTGACCTCTTCGGACAGTAGGTAGAAGGCGACGCAGTCGTGGCTCACCATCGGCTCGCTCATCGCGCCGATGGCGTTCGACAGCGACGGCAGCATGCGGGCGGTGTCGATGCGGATCTGGTGGTGGTCGGTGTCGTAGTGGCGCGCGATGACGTCGGAGTACTTGAACTCGTCGCCCTCCTCGCCCCCGGCGGCCTCGAAACCGATGGAGAACGTCTTCAGGCCGTGCTGACCGGCCTCGGCGAGCAGTCCCACGATCAGGCTGGAGTCCAGGCCGCCCGACAGCAGGCAGCCGACCGGCACGTCGGCGACCAGTCGGCGTTCCACGGCGGTACGCAACGAGGCGAGTATCGCCTCCTCCCATTCCGACTCCGACCAGCCGGCGCGGTCCGCGGACCGCTCGAACATCGGCTCCCAGTAGGTGTGCTGCGTGCGCGTGCCATCCGGTTCGATGCGCATGATCGTGCCGGGCGCCAGCTTGCGCACGCCGGCCAGGATCGTGTGCGGCGGCGGCACCACGGAGTGGAACGAGAGGTAGTGGTGCAGCGCGACCGGATCGAGGTCGGTGTCGACGCCGCCCGCCGCCACCAACGCCGGAAGTGACGAGGCGAACCTGAAGGCTCCGGTGCCGCCGGGACCGGTTACGTCGGACCAGTAAAGGGGTTTGATGCCGAGACGGTCGCGCGCGAGCACGACCCGGCCGGAATCGATCTCGGTGACGGCGAACGCGAACATGCCGAACAGGTGGTCCACCACCCGTTCGCCCCACTCGCGGTACCCCTTGAGGACGACCTCGGTGTCGCTGTGCGAGAAGAACCGGTAGCCCTTGCCCAACAACTCCCGACGAAGTTCGGGGTAGTTGTAGATGCACCCGTTGAACGCAACGGTCAGTCCCAGTTCCGGGTCGTGCATCGGTTGGTGTCCGTGGCTGGACAGGTCGATGATCGCCAGCCGGCGGTGCCCGAGGGCGATGCCCTCGCGGGCCCACACCCCACTGCTGTCGGGCCCACGCGGGACCATGCAGTCGGTCATCGCGGCGATCGCCGCGAGATCGGCGGAGCGTCCTCGAGCGATTTCGCCCGCGATGCCACACATGGTGCTCAACCCCTTATGTCTTCGCCAACCCTAGGCCACCTGCGAAGACCGTGCACGATCTTGGCTTCGCGGTCGCTGCCCGCCCAATACCGTAGCCAATGTCCCCGGCGGTCAAACCCGTCGTGAGATCCGCCACCGCCAACCTTCGAATTCCGGCGTGGGGCGCAACCCGTTAGGCTCACCGGTCCATGGGAAGATTCACCTTCGCGCTGACAGTCGTTCTGACGGCCTGCCTGGCGTCGGCGTTCATGGTCGCCGCACCCTTGACCACACCCTTGGCACCCTTGGCACCCTTGGCCTCGGCCGATGTCGACGTCCAGCCGGTCGGCACCGCCACGATCCCGCCGGGCCCCGCGCCGTCGTGGATCGTCGCCGACATGGACACCGGCCGCATCCTGGCCGGCCGCGACGAGTACGTCCCCCACGCACCCGCGAGCACCATCAAGACACTGCTCGCGTTGGTGGCGATCGACGAGTTGCCGTTGGACGCGACCGTGGTGGCGAACGACGCCGACACCGCCGTGGAGTGCAACTGCGCCGGAGTGAAGGCCGGCCGCACCTACACCACGCAGCAGCTGCTGGACGCCATCCTGCTGGTGTCCGGCAACGATGCTGCGAACACGCTCGCCCACATGCTGGGCGGCACGGACGCGGCGGTGGCCAAGATGAATGCCAAGGCCGCCGCACTCGGCGCCAACTCGACTCGGGCAGGCTCGCCGTCGGGCCTCAACGGACCCGGCATCGACGGGCACACCACACCGCACGATCTCGCGGTGATCTTCCGTGCCGCACTGGCCAACCCGGTGTTCGCGGCGATCACCTCGACACCGACCGCGACGTTCCCCGGTGCTGCCGGGCCTGTCGTCCTGCACAACCAGGACGAGATGCTCTACCGCTATCCGGGCATGCTCGGTGGAAAGACCGGCTTCACCGACGTCGCGCGCAAGACCTTCGTGGGCGCCGCAGAGCGCGATGGCCACCGGCTCGTCGTCGCCATGATGTACGGGCTGGTCACCGAGGGCGGGCCCACCTACTGGGACCAGGCCACGACCCTGCTCGACTGGGGCTTCGCCCAGGACGGCTCCGAAGGCATCGGCACGCTGTAGACAGGTCCGCCTCACGCTTCGAGTGTGCGGCGAGATCGCTCACGACGGCGTGTCTCCGTTCTCACCGCACACTCGATGCGGGCGCGCACTCGAGACCCGACCGAGACCTCACCGCCGACGGCCCGAGTCGTACGGGCCATACGCTCGCTCTTCGTGCGGAGACTGTTCGCGGCGACGGCGTTCGTGCTGAGCACGGTGCTGACGGCGTCACTCTCGCCCGTCGCCGATGCGCAACCCGGCGTGGAACCGTCGGGGGCCCAGGCGCTCTCCGAGGGGCCCGCTAAGGCGTGGGTGCTCGCCGACCTCGACACCGGCCAGATCCTGGCGAGCCGCAACCCCAACGGCTCGTATGCCCCCGCGAGCACCATCAAGGTGCTCCTGGCCATGGTCGTCGTCGACAACCTGCCGCCGAACTCGTTTGCCCGGGCCAACGCGAGCCATGCGCGCGTCGAGTGCTCGTGCGTCGGACTGACCCCCGGCCAGCCCTACACCACGCGGCAGCTTTTGGACGCGCTGCTGATGGTGTCGGGCAACGACGCCGCCAACATGCTCGCCGACATGCTCGGAGGTCAGCGTGTCGCCGTGGCGAGGATGAACGCCAAGGCCCAGAGCCTCGGGGCCCGCAGCACCCGCGCGTCGTCGCCATCGGGCCTGGACGGTCCCGGTTGGGAGTCGGTCACCACGCCTCGCGACCTGGCCACGATGTTCCGCGCCGCGCTGTCATATCCCCTCATCGCGCAGATAATGGCGCAGCGGTCGGCGTCCTTCCCTGCCAAGGGCGGCGGGGTCAAGGAACTCACCAGCCAGAACGAGCTGCTGACGCGCTACCCCGGCGATCTCGGCGGCAAGACCGGCTACACCAACCTCGCGCGCAAGACCTACGTCGGAGCTGCTGCGCGCAACGGGCGCCGTCTGGTCGTGGTGCAGATGTACGGCACCGGTGACCTGTACGGTCAGGCAATCTCGCTGCTGAACTGGGGTTTCAACCAGTAGCGCGCCACCCCGCGAGCAGACGTAAAGGGCCCTCATTTCAGGCCAATGAGGGCCCTTTGCGTCTGCTCGCGGCCAAGGGGTGGGGTCAGCGCCAGACCCGACCGCCCAAGAGGACGAGGGCCGGACGACTCACCACGTCGGCGCCGTCGCGCGGATCGTCGTCGTAGCAGACCAGGTCGGCAGGCGCGCCATGCTCGAGGGCGGGTCTGCCCAGCCACGCCCTGGCGTCCCAGCACGCCGCACCGAGCGCCTGGGTCGGGCTCATGCCGACCGTCTTGAGCGCGTCGATCTCGTCGGCGATCCGACCGTGGGCGATCATGCCGCCCGCGTCGGTACCCGCGTAGATCGGCACACCCGCCTCGTGCGCGGCGCCCACCCGTCGGCGAGCCGACGCGTAGAGATCGCGAATGTGCCGGGCGTAGGAGGGGTACTTGGCAGCGGCATCGGCGATGCCGGGGAAGTTCTCGATGTTGATCAGCGTGGGCACCAGCGCGGTGCCGTGATCGAGCATCATCGCGATGACGTCGTCGGTGATGCCGGTGCCGTGCTCGATGCAGTCGATGCCCGCCGTGATCAGCCCGGGCAACGCGTCCTCACCGAACACGTGGGCCGTCACCCTCGCACCCTCGGCGTGTGCGGCGGCAATGGCCTCGACGAGCACGTCGTCGGGCCACAGCGGGGCCAGGTCGCCGACGGCGCGGTCGATCCAGTCACCGACCAGCTTGACCCAGCCGTCACCCCGCCGGGCCTGCTCGGCGACGGCCTCGGGCAGCTGTGAGGGGTCCTCGACGTCGATCGGCACCCCCGGCAGATACCGCTTCGGACGGGCCAGGTGGCGGCCGGCCCGAATGATGCGGGGCAGATCGTCGCGCTGGTCGAGGCCACGGGTGTCCACAGGTGATCCGGCGTCGCGCAGGAGCAGTGCCCCGGCGTCGCGCTCGGTCTCGGCCTGGCGGATCGCCTCGTCGAACTCGACTGCCCCGCCAGGGCCCAGGCCGACGTGGCAATGCGCGTCGACCAGGCCGGGGACGATCCAGCCGTCGTCGCCGTCGGCTCCGAAGACGGTCTCCGCGTCGGCCACGGGTTCGGCGCTGAGCACGCCGCGGCGGCCAGGCTCACCGGGTGAGCCCTCATCGACCACCCACCACTGCACGGGTTCGCCGTCGGGTAGTCCCCTGCCGCGCAGGTGAAGTCGCACTACCGTCGGCTACTTCTGACCGGGGAACTTCAGCTTCGACAGGTCGATGTCGGCCAGCCCTGGAGGCAGCTCGTCGAGCCCCTTCGGCATGCCGGACAGATCGGGGAAGCCTCCGGGAAGCGCGGCCGGATCCAGGCCGAACGGGCTGGGCGCCTTAGCCGGCGTCGGGCCCCGTGCGCCCTTCTTGCCCTTCTGCCCCTTCTTGTTCTTCCCCTTCGCGGCCTTACGCGACGAAGAACCCTTGCGGCCGAAGGGCATTCCCATCTGTCCAGCCATCGTCGACATCATCTTGCGCGCCTCGAAGAACCGGTCGACGAGCTGATTGACCTCTGACACCGCGACGCCGGAACCGTTGGCGATGCGCAGCCGTCGCGACGCGTTGATGATCTTGGGGTCCGCACGCTCCTGCGGCGTCATGCCGCGGATGATGGCCTGCACGCGGTCGAGTTGAGTGTCGTCGACCGCGGCGAGCGCGTCCTTCATCTGGCCCGCACCGGGCAACATGCCCAGCAGATTGCCGATGGGCCCCATCTTGCGGATCGCCAGCATCTGCTCGAGGAAGTCCTCCAGCGTCAGTTCGCCGGAGCCAATCTTGGCCGCCGCGGCTTCCGCCTGGTCGGCGTCGAAGACCTGCTCGGCCTGCTCGATGAGCGAAAGTACGTCGCCCATGCCCAGGATGCGGCTCGCCATGCGGTCGGGATGGAAGACGTCGAAGTCCTCGAGCTTCTCGCCGCTCGATGCGAAGAGGATCGGCACGCCGGTGACCTCCCGTACCGACAGTGCAGCGCCGCCGCGTGCATCGCCGTCGAGCTTGGTCAGCACGACACCGGTGAAGCCGACGCCCTCGCGGAACGCATCCGCCGTGGTGACGGCGTCCTGACCGATCATGGCGTCGAGGACGAACAGCACCTCGTCGGGGTTGACCGCCCGCCGGATGGCGGCGGCCTGGCTCATCAGTTCCTCGTCGATGCCAAGACGGCCCGCGGTATCCACGATCACCACGTCGAAGTGCCTGTTCCTGGCCTCGATCAGGCCTGCGGCAGCGACCCCGACCGGATCGCCGGCCGTCATCTGCTCGATCGTCGCGCCGTCCGGCGACACCCCGGGATGCGGCGCGAAGACGGCGACGCCGGCGCGTTCACCGACGATCTGGAGCTGGGTGACGGCACCGGGCCGCTGCAGGTCACAGGCCACCAGGAGCGGCGTATGGCCCTGTCCCTTCAGCCATTTCGCCAGCTTGCCCGCCAGCGTGGTCTTACCGGAGCCCTGCAGGCCGGCCAGCATGATGACGGTCGGCGGCGTCTTGGCCCACGCCAGTTGGCGGGTCTGCCCACCGAGGATCCCGACCAGTTCGTCGTTGACGATCTTGACGACCTGCTGGGCCGGGTTGAGCGCACCGGATACCTCGGCGCCCTTGGCGCGGTCCTTGACCCGGGTGATGAACTCACGGACCACGGCAAGCGAGACATCGGCCTCGAGCAACGCCAGGCGGATCTCGCGGGCCGTGGCGTCGATGTCGGCGTCGGAGAGCCGCCCCTTGCCGCGCAGGCCCGAGAGCGCACCGGTCAACCGGTCGGAGAGCGATTCAAACACCCGCCCAGCCTAACGTGAGCGAGTCGACGGCCTACGTCGAGCGCAGCGCCCGGGTATCAGCTGGCTTCCGACACCGGCTTGGGGGGCGGCGGTGCCGGGAGCACCGCATAGATCTGCTTCTCCAGTTCCCGCCGGGCGTCGGTGTGGTCGGCCGCGTCACCGGCGGCCGGCGTGGGAACCACGAGACCGAAGACGTCCACCACCGAGGAACCCAGCGTCGTGACCTTCGCCCAGACGATGTCGAGACCATCGCGCTCGATCACCGCGGTCAGCCTGGCCAGCAGGCCGCTGCGGTCCCCGCTGCGGATCTGTACGACGTACTCCCCGGGCGAGGTGCCCTCGAACCACAGGATCCGCGGAGGCGCCAGCGCCGGATTCCCCGGCACCGCGGCGGATACCTCTCCAGCCCTCGCCGGAGTAGACGCGGCCGTCTCGGCGTCGCGGCGTTCCAGAGCCGCCATGACGTCCAGGTCGCCGTCGAGGGCAAGGATGAACTGCTGCCGCAGGAGTTCGGCGGCGGGCGGCTCGCCGAAACGTGGCGACACCAGGAACGTGTTGATGGCCACCCCGTCGTGGCTGGTGACCGACGCGGAATGCACGCGCAGCGAGTTCAGGGCCAGAATCCCGGCGGCCTTGGACAGGAGTCCGTGACGATCGGGTGCGATCATCGTCACCTGATAGACGTGCGCATCGGCGGGCGCCAGATCGACGTGGACGCCTCCCTTGGCAGCAAGCGACAGGTATCGGGGCTCCACCGGATCGGGCTTCGGGAGTGGTTCACCGGCCATCACCAGCCGACACCGGCGTACCAGATCGCCGATGAGAGAAGCCTTCCAGTCACCCCACACGCCGGGCCCCGTCGCCAACGAATCCGCCTCGGCGAGCGCGTGTAGAAGTTCCAGCAGCACCAGGTCGCCACCCAGCGAATCGACGACCCGGGCGATGACCTTCGGGTCCTGCAGATCGCGCCGGGTCGCGGTGTCCGGCAGCAGCAGGTGGTAGCGGACCATCTTGGACAGCACCTCGATGTCCTCGGTCGGCCACAGCCCCAACCGGGTGCCGATCTGGGTCGCCAGATCGGCACCGATCACGCTGTGGTCGCCACCCCGTCCCTTGCCGATGTCGTGGCACAGTGCTCCGAGCACCAGGAGGTCTGGCCGTGACACTCGTGTGGTGAACGCACTTGCGCGGGAGACGGTTTCGACGAGATGCCGATCCACGGTCCAGATGTGTACGACGTCACGGGGCGGTAGGTCACGGACTGCACCCCACTCGGGAAACAGCCTGCCCCACAGTCCGGTTCGGTCCAACGCCTCGACCGTGGCCACCGTGGCTGGTCCGGCAGTCAACATCACCAACAGGTCCTTGAGCGCCTGCCTCGGCCACGGGGTGCGAAGTTCGGGTGCCGCCTCCGACAGCCTGCTCAGCGTCGACGACGACATCGGAAGACCGGTGGTGGCCGACGCCGCGGCAACGCGCAGGATCAGCCCGGGGTCGCGTTCGGGCCTGGCCCCCTTGGCGAGGATGACCTCCCCGTTGAACTCGACGACGCCCTCGTCGAGCGGTCTGCGGATCGGACGACGAAGCGCCGCGAAGCCACGGCGGGGCAGCGCATTCGCCGCCGTTCGCAGTCCCGCATCCACGTAGTAGCTGACGGTGCGGGCGGAGTCGGACAGCGCGCGGGCGAGGTCGAACCGGTCACCGATGCGCAGTGCCGCGCCGATCTCGTCGGCGAATTGGGCCAACAACGTCTCGCGTCCGCGGTGTGAGATGCGGTGCAACTCGGTACGGACGTTGAGCAGTGAGAGGTGCGCGCTGCCGAGCGAGCCGCTTGGCGACGACAATGCCGGGCTGGGATAGACGTCGGCGAGTTGCGCGATGGCGAGCGCGTTGAGCAGTTGGACGTCTCGCAGCCCGCCGCGGCCGTGCTTGAGATCGGGTTCGGCACGGTGGGCGATCTCGCCGGAGCGCTGCCAACGCGCCTTGGTGACCTCCACGAGTTCGTCGAAACGCGAGGCGATTCCGGTGCGCCACTGCCTGCGGGCGCCGCTCACCAGCAGGTCCGACAGATCGGAGTCACCGGCGACGTGCCTGGCGTCCAGCATCGCCAGGCCTGCCGAGATGTCGTCGCCCGCAACGTGCAGCGCCTCGGGGACGGTCCGCACGCTGTGATCGAGGTGGATGTTGGCGTCCCACAGCGGATACCAGAGCAGCTCCGCGACCGCACTGACGTCCTCGGCCGGCATGTTGTCGTGTATGAGCGTCAGGTCGAGGTCGGAGTAGGGCAGCAGTTCGCCGCGCCCCAACCCGCCGGTGGCGACGATGGCAAAACCACTCGTTGGCGTGATGCCGATCTCGGCCGCCTTCGTGGTCAGCCAGAATTCGTGCAGATCGAGGAGGGCATTGCGCAGGGCGGCGGAGTCGAGTTGCCGCGCAGCGCCGTTGAGGAGTTGTTTGGCCGCGGCCGCCAAGTCGGTAGCCGGACGCGACGATCCCGCCGCCGGAGCCTCCCATCGGGAGCCCCCTGCGGCGGGATCTGGTGTCTGCATTGTCATCTCGGTCCTCCCCCGGACAAGTCCTTCGTGCTTGGTCGGTGCCGCCCGGGAGACGACGCTCAGATCACCATGGGATCAAATGGCGTCGGTCCCGCGCTCACCAGTGCGTACCCGCACCACGGTGTCCACGGTGCTCACCCAGACCTTGCCGTCACCGATCTTGCCGGTGCGGGCAGCCTGGACGATGACGTCCACCACCTTGTCGACGGCGGAGTCGTCCACGAGGACCTCGACCCGAACCTTGGGAACGAAGTCGACGGAGTACTCCGCGCCTCGGTACACCTCGGTGTGGCCCTTCTGACGTCCGTAGCCCTGAACCTCGCTGACGGTCATTCCGAGGATGCCGGTCTGCTCGAGGCCGGTCTTGACGTCTTCGAGCGTGAACGGCTTGACGATCGCAGTGATCAGCTTCATTTAGTCGGTCCCTTCCAAGACACTGTTCAATTGTTCCCGATCAGGCGAGTTCATAAGCGGTTTCCGCATGTTCGCTCTCGTCGATGCCAGTGTCCTCTTCCTCCTCGCTGACCCGCCAACCCAGCGGCTTGACGATGAAGGCGATGATCACGGTCATGATGCCGGTGAAGACCAGTGCGCAGAGGGCGATCACGAACTGGACCACCAACTGCTTGAAGTCGCCACCGTAGAACAGGCCCGTATCGATGGCGAAGAACCCGATGCCGATGGTGCCCCACAGGCCGGCGACGAGGTGCACGCCGACCACGTCGAGTGAATCGTCGTAGCCGAGCTTGTACTTGAGCCCGATCGCAAGGGCCGACAGCACACCCGCGATGGCGCCCAGGAACAACGAGCCGATCGGGGTCAAAGACCCGCAGGCGGGCGTGATGGCGACCAGGCCGGCCACCACACCCGAGGCAGCGCCCACGCTGGTGGCGTGGCCGTCCCGGATGCGTTCCACCACGAGCCACGCGAGCATCGCGGCTGCGGTCGCGGCGGTGGTGTTGACGAACACCTGGCCGGCGATCATGTCGGCGGCACCTTCGGAACCGACGTTGAAGCCGTACCAGCCGAACCACAGGATGGCCGCGCCCAGCAACACGAACGGAACGTTGTGCGGGCGATAGGCCATCTTGCCGAACCCTGCGCGCTTACCGAGCAGAATCGCGAGCACGAGGCCCGCCATACCGGCGTTGATGTGGACGACCGTGCCACCGGCGAAGTCGATGGGCGCCACGTTCGCAGCGCCTTCCTCGTCCACGCCGAACAGCTTGGCCGCGATGCCTTCACCGCTACCGGAGAGCAGGCCGCCGCCCCACACCATGTGCGACAGGGGGAAGTACACCAGCGTGACCCAGATGCCGCCGAACAGCATCCAGGTGCCGAACTTCATCCGCTCCGCCACCGAGCCGCTGATCAGTGCGACGGTGATCACCGCGAAGGTCAGCTGGAAGGCCACCCAGATGATCGCGGGCACGGTGCCGAAACCGCCGAGGACGTAACCCGTGACGTCGTCGCCGAGGTCCTTCGTCTCCAGCAGTTGACTCACGCCGAACAGGGAGAACGGATTGTCGAACACCAGCCCGGGAGTTGCACCCGTGTGAGCCGAGGAGAACGACATCGAGTAGCCCCACAGCACATAGATGACGCTGACCAGGCCCATCGACCCGTACGACATCATCATCATGTTCAGCACGGACTTCTGGCGCGACAGGCCGCCGTAGAAGAACGCCAGGCCGGGGGTCATGAACAGGACCATCGCCGTCGCGGTGATGACCCACGCGGTGTCGCCTGCGCTCAGCCCGTCCGGGCCAAATGGCAGGAAACTCTCGTCGGGTAGCGCTAGCACTACGTCGGATAAGGCTAAGACCACTTTGTGTGAACCTCCTTGGGAAGTGCGCCGACGGAATCGGCCTCCCGAAGAGAGTCGTGGCCCCTCGTTTCATCCGTGGTTCACAGGTGTTGCGAACAAGTGAACGGGCGCACCATCTGTGTTACGCCTGTGTTTCCCCTGCCGTGGCTCGACTCACGTGCGACAATCTTTGCCCTTCTTGGTCAACTACCCCAGTAGCGCGTCGACGAACGCGGCCGGTTCGAACGGCGCCAGATCATCCGGGCCCTCTCCCAGCCCGACGAGCTTGACCGGCACGCCGAGTTCCTGCTGCACCCTGAAGACGATCCCGCCCTTGGCCGTTCCGTCCAGCTTGGTCAGCACGACGCCGGTGATGTTGACGACCTCGGCAAACACCCGCGCCTGCGGCAGGCCGTTCTGGCCGATCGTCGCATCCAGCACCAGAAGGACTTCGTCGACGTCGGCGCGTTTGCTCACCACGCGCTTGACCTTGCCCAGTTCGTCCATCAGGCCGGTCTTGGTGTGCAACCGGCCGGCCGTGTCGATGACGACGACGTCAGCGCCCGAGGCGATGCCCCTGTCGACGGCGTCGAACGCCACCGAGGCAGGATCGGCACCCTCCGCCCCCCGTACGACGTCGGCGCCGACTCTGGCGGCCCAACTCTGCAACTGGTCGGCGGCGGCAGCACGGAACGTGTCTGCCGCACCGAGTACGACACGTCGGCCGTCGGCCACCAGGACGCGCGCGAGTTTGCCCACCGTCGTGGTCTTGCCGGTTCCGTTCACACCGACGACCAGCAGCACCGACGGCTTGTCGTCGTGCGGCAACGCCTTGATGGAGCGGTCCATCTCCGGATACAGCGCGGCGATGAGCACGCCACGAAGCACGGCCCGGGCATCCGCCTCGGTGCGCACCGTGCTGCTGGCCATCCGGGAGCGCAGCGCCGTCACCACCGATTCGGTCACGACGGGCCCGAGGTCGGCGATCAGCAGGACATCCTCGATCGACTCCCAGGACTCCTCGTCGAGATCACCGCCGCCGAGCAGGCCCAGCATGCTGCGACCGAGCGCGCCCTGGGACTTGGCCAACCGACCGCGCAGGCGTTCCAACCGGCCCTCGGCAGGGTCGATGGGCTCGACGTCGGGGACGACGGGCACCGACGGTTCGGGCGGAGCATCCGGTTGTGCGGCAGGCGGTTCCGGTTCGGGTTCGGGTTTCGGCGCGGGCCGCTCAGGTTCGACGACCGGCGGTTCCGGAAGCGTGACGTCGGCGATCGGCCGCTTGGGGGCGTCGCGGGGCACCGTGGCGTCGTCTCCGACGGCGGGCAGTCCGCTGGTATCGAGACGCTCCGCGGGCTCAGCGGTAGTCGACGACTGGCTGAACGTGATGCCCGAGGACGCCGTGTACCCGCCGGAACGGTCCACCTGTGTAGCGGCATCGGGCGCGGACAGCCTGATGCGTCGGCGCCGGTAGCGCACCAGGCCGACGATCAACGCGACGACGACCAGAACGGCAACGACCGCTAGTGCGATCCACAGACCTTGCGACACCGCGTCATTGTCTCAGGGCGGGTCGGCTCCGTCGGCTCAGGTGGTCGCTACGAGTTCCTGGCCCCGCATCCGCTGCGAGATGACGGTCGTGATTCCGTCGTCACGCATGGTCACGCCGTACAGCGCGTCGGCGACCTCCATCGTCGGCTTCTGGTGGGTGATGACGATGAGCTGGGAACGCTCGCGCAGTTGCTCGAAGAGGCTGATCAGGCGGCGCAGGTTGACGTCGTCGAGCGCGGCTTCGACCTCGTCCATCACGTAGAACGGCGATGGACGCGCCCGGAAGATCGCCACCAGCATGGCCACCGCGGTCAGCGACTTCTCACCGCCCGACAGCAGCGACAGCCGCTTGATCTTCTTGCCCGGCGGCCGCGCCTCCACCTCGATGCCCGTGGTGAGCATGTCGTCGGGGTTGGTCAGCAGGAGCCGGCCTTCCCCGCCGGGGAACAGCGTCGCGAACACCTGGGTGAACTCGCGCTCGACGTCGTTGTACGCCTCGGCGAACACGGCCAGGATGCGGTCGTCGACGTCGGCGATGACGTCGAGCAGGTCCTTGCGCGCGCCCTTGACATCCTCGAGCTGTGTGGACAGAAAGGTGTAGCGCTCCTCGAGGGCGGCGAACTCCTCGAGGGCCAGCGGGTTGACCCGGCCGAGTTCGGCCAGCTCCCGCTCGGCCTTCTTGGCCCGCCGCTCCTGGGTCGCCCGATCGAACGGCATCGGGGCCGGCGCGGTCACCTGCTCGCCGCGTTCGCGGGCCTGCTCGTACTCTGCCATCTCCAGCTCGCTCGGCGGCAACGTCACGTCGGGACCGTATTCGGCGACGAGATCGGCGACGGCCATGCCGAACTGCTCGAGCGCGTAGGCCTCGAGCTGCTCGATGCGCAACGCCGCCTGCGCCTTGGCGACCTCGTCGCGGTGCAACGCGTCGGTGAGCGAGGCGATGCGGGCGCCGAGGTCGTTGACCTCGGTGCGCGCCCGGGCCAGACCCTCGGCGCGGCGCTTTCGCTCCTCGGCGAGTTCGTCACGGTTACGCGATGCGACTGCGACGGCCTCGGCGAGCCTGGCCGCCACCATGCGACCCGATTCCTCGACGGCGGCCGCGACTCTGGACGCCAGTTCACGGGCATCGCGTGCCCGCTGCGCGCGCAACCTGGACTCGCGTTCGGCCGCAGCTGAACGCCGCAGTGAATCAGCCCGGCCGCGAACGGCGTTCGCACGTTCTTCGGCGGTACGTACCGCCAGCCGCGCCTCTACCTCGACGGCGCGGGCGGCCTCCGCGGCCGCCACCGACTCCTGCCTGCTCTCGGGTCCCGACTCGAACGTGGGCGCCTGCTGCGCATTGTGAAGTCGGGTCTCGAGTTCGGCCAGCTCTTCGACCGTGCGGGCGCGGCTCGTCTCGAGTTCGTCACGCTGTGAGATGAGCCGTCGCCATTCGTCATCGGCGACACGGGCTTCCTGCCCGAGCCTGCCCAGCTGCTCGTAGATCGAGGAGATCGCCGCGTCTGACTCGGTGAGCGCAGCCAGCGCCTGCTCGGCGGCGTCGCGGCGGGCCGCCTGCTCGGCCAGCGCGCCCGACAGCGCGGCGCCCAGCTCGCCCACCTGACGTTCCGCGGCCGCCAGTTCGGTGCGTGACTTCTCGATCTCGGACGCGATCTCCAACGTGCTCGGCTTGCGGTCCGATCCGCCGTTGATCCAGCCCGCACCGACCAGGTCGCCGTCGGCGGTCACCGCGCGCAGTTGCGGCCGCCCCGACACCAGGGCCAGCGCCGCGCCCAGATCATCGACGACCACGACCCTCCCGAGCAGCGCGGTGAACGCGCCTCGGAGCCGCGGCGGAGCCTCGACGAGGTCCAGTGCCCACATGGCGCCGTCGGGCAGCGGTCGAGAATCGTCGTGGTGGGCAGCGACGTCGTCGGGCCAGTCGCCGAGGACGATCGCCGCCCGGCCACCGTCGGCATTCTTCAGCGCGTCGACCGCGGCGCGTGCGGCACCGAAGTCATTGGCGGCCAACGCATCCGCGGCCGATCCAAGTACCGCCGCCACCGCAGCCTCGTAACCCGGGCGCACCTTCACCAGCTTGGCCACCGAACCGAAGAGACCGGACCCGTCGTGGTTCTTCTGCAACCAGGCCGCGCCGTCCCTGCGGTCCAGGCCGACCGCGAGCGCGTCGATGCGGGCCAGCAGTGAGGCGACCTGGCGTTCGGAGCCGCGTTCGGCTGCCTGCAGTTCGGCCACCCGCTCGTCGGCGAGGCGCAGCGCGGTGACCGACCGGTCGTGGTTCTCGTCGAGCCCCAGCTCGCCCGCATCGAGTTCGCCGATGCGCGCCTGGACCGTCTCGAACTCCGCCTTCGCCTGCTCGGTGCGCGCCGCGGCGTCCTCGATGCCGACCGCGAGACGTGCCACCCCCTCGTCGGTGGACTCGACCCGGGAGCGCATGGTGTCCACCTGACCGGCCAGCCGTGCCAGGCCTTCGCGGCGGTCGGCCTCCGCCCGCGCCGCAGCCATGTGCGCGCGTTCGGCATCCGCCGCGATCTGTTCGCGCTCGGCGAGTTCGGCCCGAGCCGACTCCAGTCGCAGTCGGCACTGCTCGAGTTCGTCGACCAGTTCGGCCTCGCGGGCCGCCATCTCGTCGGCCTCGGCCTCCAGCACCTCGGGGTCGGCGCCCTGTGATGCCTCGACGTCGGCGTCGAGCAGCTGGGCGCGGTCGCGGGAGATGCGCACGGTGGCACTGACGCGTTCGGCGAGGGCGGACAGCCGGAACCAGGTCTGCTGGGCCGCCTCCGCCCGGCCGGACAACCCGCTCACGGCGGTCTCGTGGCCGTTCAGTTCGGCGGTCGCCGCATCGAGTCGTACCGCGATCTCGTCGTGCTCGCGCCGCAGCGTGGTCTCGGCCTGGTTGGTGTCGTCCAACTCGGACTGCCGGGTGACGAGGTCGTCGGCGGCCAGCCGCAGCCGCGCGTCCCGTAGGTCGGCCTGAATGGTCTGTGCGCGGCGTGCCATCTCGGCCTGCCTGCCCAGGGGCTTGAGCTGGCGGCGCAGCTCGGTGGTGAGGTCGGTCAGCCGGGCCAGGTTTGCCGACATCGAGTCGAGCTTGCGGACCGCCTTCTCCTTGCGCTTGCGGTGCTTGAGCACGCCCGCCGCTTCCTCGATGAAGGCGCGCCGGTCCTCGGGGCGCGATTCGAGGATTTCCGAGAGCTTTCCCTGACCGACGATGACGTGCATCTCACGGCCGATGCCCGAGTCGCTCAGCAGCTCCTGCACGTCCATCAACCGGCAACTGCTGCCGTTGATCTCGTACTCACCCGCGCCGTCGCGGAACATCCGCCGCGTGATCGACACCTCGGAGTACTCGATCGGCAGGGCGTTGTCGGAGTTGTCGATCGTCAGCGTCACCTCGGCACGCCCGAGCGGCGCACGCGATGACGTGCCCGCGAAGATGACGTCCTCCATCTTGCCGCCGCGAAGTGTCTTGGCGCCCTGTTCCCCCATGACCCAGGTGAGTGCGTCGACCACGTTCGACTTACCCGAACCGTTGGGGCCCACAACACAGGTGATGCCGGGCTCGAAGCGAAGAGTCGTCGGCGAGGCGAAGGACTTGAAGCCCTTCAGCGTCAGACTCTTCAGATGCATGACGAGCCACAATACCGTTGAGCACCGTTGATCAGCCTTCGAGCACCGCGTGTGCCGCTCATCGTTCGGCGAACCCTCCGAACGGCTCACCCGGGTCGGACCACTCCGCGACCACGGTGTCCACCCGACCGGGCGGGCCGGCGCCCCGCAACTGGCTCAGCAGGTTCTCACATGCTGCCCGGGGTCCCCGTGCCACGACGTGCACCCGGCCGTCCGGCTTGTTCGCGGCGAACCCCGTCAGGCCCAGTTCCAGCGCCCGCGATCTGGTCCACCAGCGGAACCCGACGCCCTGGACGCTGCCGTGCACCCAGGCCGACAGCCGGACTTCGAGATCAGCCAACGTCGCCCACCGGTTCACGTCGGGCGGACGGCGCGTCGACCACGTCGAAGCGGACCTCCGCGCCCGCCTTCAGCGTGCGCCCGACGGTGCACACCTTGTCGATCGAGCGTCCGACGATGGTCTTCAGCTTTGCCACCTCCTCTTCGGTGAGGCCCGACAGGTCGACGTCGAGGCTCTCCTCGATCATCGGGTAGCGCTCCTGCTCACGGTCAGCGGCGCCCGAAACGTGAATGGTGGCCTGATAGTCATCGCCCAGTCGGGAACGCAGCGGATGGTCGCTGCTCAGCCCGCTGCAGGCCGCCAGCGCGATCTTGAGCAGTTCGCCGGGAGTGAATACGCCCTCGACGTCCTCGGAGCCGACCAGCACCTCCGCTCCCCGCGAACTGCGTCCCGTGTACCGGCGAACCCCCGTGCGTTCGACCCACAGTTCGGTCATGTCGGCGCCTTCCCTTTCAATTCGAGTGTCACTGCCGCGGCCTCGGCTG
This sequence comes from uncultured Actinomycetota bacterium, assembly GCA_963798245.1. Classification (GTDB taxonomy): domain Bacteria; phylum Actinomycetota; class Actinomycetes; order Mycobacteriales; family Mycobacteriaceae; genus Mycobacterium. The sequence continues at coordinate 279,737 of CAWCSO010000011.1, read as the reverse complement.
GCGCGGTCGCGGTTGGCAGCGTGGGCAGTAATAGGACGAGCGGTTCGTGAACTTCTCGCGGCGCATGACCGCCCCACACCGGCGGCACGATTCGCCTTCGCGGCCGTAGGCGTCGAGCGAGCGATCGAAGTAGCCCGACTCGCCGTTGACGTTCACATAGAGGGAGTCGAACGAGGTGCCGCCCTGTCCGAGTGCGTCACGCATCACCTCGCCGGCGTGGTCGAGGATGGCGGCCAGCTTCGGCTTCGACAACTCCTCGGCGATCCGGGCCCCGTTCACCTTGGCCCGCCACAGTGACTCGTCGGCGTAGATGTTTCCGATCCCCGACACCACGGTCTGGTCGAGGAGTTGGCGCTTGATCTCGGAATGCTTGCGCCGCAACACCTTCACTACCGCCGCGCGGTCGAAGAGCGGATCGAGCGGGTCGCGGGCGATGTGGGCGACCGGCAGGGGCACTTCGGTGCCGTCGACGGTGACGAGGTCGGCGAGCATCCACCCGCCGAACGTGCGCTGGTCGACGAAACTCAGCGCCGTGCCATCGTCGAGCAGGGTGGCGATGCGCAGGTGCCCGGCCGTGAAGCCGACCGCTCCCCCGGTAGCGTCACCGCCTGCCGGGGGGCCGAGCAGCATCTGCCCACTCATCCCCAGGTGCACCACCAGTGCCTCATCGGAGTCCAGTACCAGCCACAGGAACTTTCCACGCCGGCCGGTGCCGACGATCCTGGTATTCAGCAGGCGCGCCGTCAGATCGGCGGCACCGCCCTCGTGGCGGCGCACGGCGCGCGGGTGATGCACGCTTACGGCAGTGATGGTGCGGCCCGTGACGTGGGCGTCCAGGCCGCGCCGAACCACCTCGACCTCGGGCAGCTCAGGCATCGTCGGCGGGCTGAAGATCCTTGGACGTCTCGGAGTCGAGCGCGGTCCACGCCTGCGCCGCGGCCTTGATCTCGGCTTCCTTCTTCGTGGACCCGACCCCGGTGCCGTATTGCTCGTTCATGACCAGCACTGCGGCGGTGAAGACCCGGTCGTGGTCGGGCCCGTCGGCGGTGACGACGTACTTGGGTATACCGAGACCGCGCGCGACCGTGAGTTCCTGCAGGCTGGACTTCCACTCCAGCGCCGCGCCCAGCGATGGCGCGGTGTCGAGCAGTTCGCCGAAGAGTCGCAGGATCACCTGCCGCGACACGTCGAAGCCGTGTTCGACGTACACCGCGCCCAGCAGGGCCTCCACGCCGTCGGCCAGGATGCTCGCCTTGTCGTGACCGCCCGTGACGACTTCGCCGCGGCCCAGCAGCAGAAACGAACCGAGCCCGGAATCGGTCAGGTTCCGACCCACGTTGGCCAGCGCCTGGGTGTTGACGATGCTGTTGCGCAGCTTGGCCAGCTCGCCCTCGGGGCTGTCGGGATGTCGGCGAATGAGGATGTCGGCGATGAGGAGTCCCAGAACCGCGTCGCCGAGGAACTCCAGCCGCTCGTTGGTGGGCAGACCGCCGTTCTCGAACGCGAAGCTGCGGTGCGTCAGCGCCACCGTCAGAGCGTCCTCCGGGAGATCCACCCCGAGCGCCTCGAGCAGCGGGGTCCGGTCGACCGTCACCCGCGGCTCCCACCGGGGGTGGGCGGTGACTCCGGCCCGGGTTCGGTGGGCAGCATGCCGGCCAGCTTCGCCCAGCGCGGGTCGATCATGTCGTGGTGGTGGTCGGGTTCGGCGTCGGCCAACCGGATTCCGCAGTCGGGGCACAGCCCCGGACAGTCGGGGGTGCACACCGGCGAGAACGGCAGCGCGAGCCCGACTGCGTCGATGATCGGCTGCTCGAGGTCGACGAAATCGGCGTTTCCGCTGGAGAGGACGTGACCGACCTCGTCGGCGTCGGTGGTGGCCTCGGTGGCGCTGTCGGGATAGGCGAACAACTCGGTGAGGTCGATCTCGACGTCGCCGGTGATCGGGGTCAGGCAGCGGGAACACTCACCCACTGTCGGCGCCGACACCGTTCCGGTGACCAACACGCCCTCCGACACCGATTCGAGCCGGAGATCCAGTTCGACGGGGGCTCCGACGGGGATCGCGATCAGGTCCAGCCCGATGCGCATGGGAGAGGGAATGTCTTCGCGTAGTTCATGCATCGAGCCGGGCCTGCGTCCGAGCCCCGAGACGTCGATGACGAAGGGAGAGCGCCGACCGCGTTCGGCCCGATGCCTGGTCATCCCTGCCATGCCGGCAATCCTACGGCGCGGGCCTGATCGTCAGGACCGCGGCCGACCCACCGTCGGCCGTCAGCGCTGCGCGTAGTCGTGAGTGCCGGCCGCCGTGCGCAACTGGTGACGTCCGCGCCCCACCGATCGCAACGTTCCGTTGAGGTAGTCCTCGAACTCGGCGAGCTTGCTGTCGACGTAGATGTCACATTCGCCCCGCAGCCGGTCGGCCTCGGCGTGGGCGGTGTCGGTCAGCCTTGCGGCCTCCAGGGTCGCGGTCGCGACGATCTCGGTCTGGGACACCAGGCGCTGCTGCTCCTTGATGCCCTCCTGGACCGCCTTCTCGTAGGAGAGGTTGCCGTTCTCGATCAAGCGGTCGGCCTCGGACTTGGCGCGGCCGGTGGCGGCCTCATAGTCGCGCTTGGCCGTCGCCGCGATGCGCTCGGCCTCTGCGCGGGCCTCGACGACCATCCGCTCACTGTGCTGGCGGGCCTCTGCGACCATCCGGTCGGCCTGCCCCTTGGCCTCGGCGATCATCCGGTCGGCCTCGGCGCGAGAGTGATCGATCAGCGAGTCCGCCTCCGCGGTCGCGTTCGACACCATCGCATCGGCGTGGTCCTTGGCCTCGTGCAGCATTGCGTCGCGGGCGTCGAGGACGTCCTGGGCGTCGTCGAGTTCGCCGGGGATCGCGTCCTTGATGTCGTCGAGCAATTCGAGGACATCGCCGCGGGGAACCATGCAGCCGGCCGTCATCGGCACGCCGCGGGCTTCCTCGACGATCGCCCCAAGCTCGTCGAGGGCCTCAAATACTCGGTACACGGCAACACCCTCCAGGCGTAGTTGGTGGTACCAGTGTGCCTGGTGTTACGTCTGTGACTCGGCTTTGCCGACCGGTGTGTCGCAAACACTTCCGCGAACAGACGTAAAGGGCCCTCATTCGGGTCGAATGAGGGCCCTTTACGTCTGTTCGCGGAACTTCTCTCGCATGCGGACGTTGACCGGCTCGGGCAAGAGGTCGGAGACATCGCCACCGAGGCCGGCCACCTCCTTGGCCAATGACGACGACACGAACGAATGGCGCGGTGCGGTCGCGACGAAGAAGGTGTCCACACCCGCGACGTGCTTGTTCATCTGCGCCATCTGCAGCTCGTACTCGAAGTCGGTGCCAGTGCGCAGTCCCTTGACGATTGCGCTCAGGCCGTGGGCCCTCGCGAAGTCGACCACCAGTCCTTGGCCCGACTCCACCCGCAGGTTCGACAGATGCGGTGTCGAGTCGACGATCATCGCGATGCGCTCGTCGACGGTGAACATCCCCTGCTTCTTGGGGTTGACCAGCACGGCGACTACGACCTCGTCGAACTGGGCGCAGGCCCGGTCGAACACGTCGACGTGGCCGAGGGTGACAGGGTCGAACGATCCGGGGCATACCGCGCCACTCATGGTGGGCCACGCTACGCGACGTCGGCACACCGACGCGACGACACTCGCGGCCGTCACCCGGCCGCGCCGAACTCCGCCATCTCGAGCCGGGTGTCGCCGTAGCGGCGCCGCGGCCACTGCGCCCAATCCGGCGGCCACTCGATCGGCGGACCACCGGCGGACCGCTCGATCACCGCGACGGTGCCCGGCCCGGCCCAGCCGCGGACCCCGAGCGCGACCAGCATCGCGGCGACCTCGGTAGCCGCCAACTCGTACGGCGGATCGGCGAAGACCAGGTCGACCGAACGGGCCGGCGTCCCGGCGAGAAACGCCTCGACCGTCGCACGCCGCACCGACGCCCCACCCACGCCGAGGTCGTCGAGGTTGGCGGCGATCACGTCTGCGGCACGCCGGTCCGACTCCACGAAGGTCGCCGCCTCGGCGCCCCGTGACAACGCCTCGATGCCGAGCGCGCCCGACCCCGCGTAGAGATCGAGAACGTGGGCACCTGCAAAGTCGCAACGCGCGCTCAGCACGTTGAACATCGACTCGCGGACCCGGTCGGTGGTCGGGCGGGTCACCGGACCGGACCCCGCCCTCGAGCGACTCTGCGGCACGGCGATCCGTCTGCCGCCGAACTCGCCGCCGATGATGCGGGTCAGCTGACCACCACCAGCAGATCGCCGCCCTCGACCTGCCCGGTGGTCGCGACGGCGACGCGGTCGACGGTGCCTGCCTTGGGTGCGGTGATGGCGGCTTCCATCTTCATGGCCTCGATGGTGGCGATGGTCTGGCCGGCCTCGACGGCGTCGCCCGCAACCACCCCGACGGTGACCACACCGGCGAACGGGGCGGCGACGTGGTCGGGGTTGGCCTTGTCGGCCTTCTCCGCGGCGGGGATGTCGACGGCGACGCTCGCGTCACGCACCACCACCGGTCGAAGCTGACCATTGAGGATGCACATGACGGTGCGCATGCCGCGCTCGTCGGGCTCCGAGATCGCTTCCAGACCGATGATCAGCTCGACGCCGCGATCGATCTGGACGCGGTGTTCGTCGCCGTGGCGCAGCCCGTAGAAGAACTGGTTGGCCGACAACCGCGACGTGTCCCCGTAGATTTCGCGATGTGCCAGGAATTCCTTCGTCGGACCTGGAAACAGCAGCCGATTCAGCGCCGCCTGCCTGCCGGTGCCCGGTTGCGCGAGCACGGCCTCGTCCTCTGCCGTCAACTCCTGGATTGGCTTGGCGGGAGCACGACCGGCGAGTGCCTTGGTGCGCAGCGGCTCGGGCCAGCCGCCGGGCGGATCGCCGAGTTCCCCACGGAGGAAACCGATCACGGAGTCCGGGATGTCGAACCTTCCAGGATCGGCGGCGAATTCGTCGGCGGTGACGCCGGCCCCGACCAGCGCGAGCGCGAGATCTCCGACGACCTTCGACGACGGCGTGACCTTCACCAGACGACCGAGCACCCGGTCGGCCGCCGCGTAATTCTCCTCGATCTGCTCGAAGCGGCCACCGAGGCCCAACGCGATCGCCTGCTGGCGCAGGTTCGACAGCTGCCCGCCGGGAATCTCGTGGGAGTAGACCCGGCCGGTCGGCGCGGGCAGCCCGGACTCGAACGGCGCGTACACCTTTCGCAGCGATTCCCAGTAGGGCTCCAGATCGCACACCGCCGACAAGGACAGCCCCGTGTCGAAGGCGGTATGCGCGGCCGCAGCGACGATCGAACTCAGCGCGGGCTGGCTGGTGGTCCCTGCCAGTGGGGCGGCGGCACCGTCGACTGCGCTGGCACCGGCCTGCCACGCGGCCACGTACGTCGCCAGCTGCCCACCCGGAGTGTCGTGGGTGTGCACGTGCACGGGCAGGTCGAATCGCTTGCGCAACGCCGTCACCAACGTGGTCGCGGCGGGTGCCCGCAGCAGTCCCGCCATGTCCTTGATCGCCAGCACGTGTGCACCGGCGTCGACGATCTGGTCGGCCAACTTCAGGTAGTAGTCCAGGGTGTAGAGCGTTTCCCCGGGGTCGGACAGGTCGCCGGTGTAGGACATCGCGACCTCGGCCACGGCGCTGCCGGTGTTGCGGACGGCATCGATGGCCGGGCGCATCGACTCGACGTTGTTGAGGGCGTCGAAGATCCGGAACACGTCGACACCGGTACGGGTGGCCTCGTCGACGAAGGCGTGCGTCACCGTCTCCGGGTACGGCGTGTAGCCAACGGTGTTGCGCCCTCGCAGCAGCATCTGCAGGCAGATGTTCGGTACCGCCTCGCGCAGCGCGGCCAGCCTCTCCCAGGGATCTTCCTTCAGAAACCGCAGTGCCACATCGTAGGTCGCACCGCCCCAGCACTCGATCGACAGCAACTGCGGGGTCATCCTGGCGATGTAGGGCGCAATCGCGAGCAGACCGGAACTGCGCACCCGGGTGGCGAGTAGCGACTGATGCGCATCGCGGAACGTGGTGTCCGTGACTCCCACCGCAGGCGAGTCCCGCAACCACGTCGCGAAGCCCTCGGGCCCCAGCTCGATCAGCCGCTGCTTGCTGCCCGATGGCGGCGTCGATTCGATGTCGACGTCGGGCAGCTTGTCCTGGGGGTACACCCGGGGCCGGCCACCGTACGGCGTGTTCACGCTGACGTCGGCCAGGTAGTTGATGATCTTGGTGCCGCGGTCGGCCGATGCATGTGACGTCAGAAGGTACGGCCGGTCGTCGATGAAGGAGGTGGTCACGCGGCCCGCGCGGAAGTCGGGGTCGTCCACCACGGATTGCAGGAAGGGAATGTTGGTCGACACGCCGCGGATCCGGAACTCCGCGAGCGCGCGGCGTGCGCGTGACACCGCGGTGCTGAAATCCTTTCCCCGACAGGTCAGTTTGACCATCATGGAATCGAAGTGCGCGCCGATCTCCGCGCCGAGATGGGTGCCGCCGTCGAGCCGGATGCCCGCACCGCCCGGCGACCGGTAGCCCGTGATGCGTCCGGTGTCGGGCCGGAAACCGTTGGCCGGGTCCTCGGTGGTGATCCGGCACTGCATGGCCGCGCCGCGCACCCTGATCGTGTCCTGCTGCAATCCCAGCTGCGCCAACGACTCACCCGCCGCAATGCGCAACTGGCTTGCGACCAGATCGATGTCGGTGATCTCCTCGGTCACCGTGTGCTCGACCTGAATCCGCGGATTGCATTCGATGAACACGTGATGCCCGCGCTCGTCGAGCAGGAACTCGACCGTGCCCGCACACGTATAACCGATCTGACGGGCGAACGCGACCGCGTCAGCGCAGATCCGCTGACGAAGCTCCTCGGGCAGATTCGGGGCGGGTGCGAGTTCGATCACCTTCTGATGGCGACGCTGCACGCTGCAGTCCCGCTCGAAGAGGTGAACCACGTCGCCGAGACCATCAGCGAGGATCTGCACCTCGATGTGACGCGGATTGAGCACGGCCTGTTCGAGATAGACCGTCGGATCACCGAACGCAGATTCCGCCTCCCGGGATGCCGCCTCTATCGCCTCGGGCAACGCCTGCGGCTCGGAGACCCGGCGCATCCCGCGCCCGCCGCCCCCGGACACCGCCTTGACGAACAGCGGAAACGCCATGTCCGCCGCCACGGCGACGAGTTCATCGACCGACGCCGACGGCGCCGAGGAGGCCAACACCGGAAGACCCGCTTCGCGCGCCGCCGCGATCGCCGTGGCCTTGTTGCCCGTCAGCTCGAGGACCCGTGCGCTGGGACCCACGAAGGTGATGCCGGCCTCCGAGCACGCCCTGGCGAGTTCGGGGTTCTCCGAGAGGAACCCGTAGCCCGGATACACCGCGTCGGCACCGGCGTGCCGCGCGACGCGGATGATCTCGTCGACCGAGAGGTAGGCGCGCACCGGGTGTCCGACGTCGCCGATCTGGTAGGACTCGTCGGACTTCTGCCGGTGCGGTGAGTTGCGATCCTCGAAGGCGAAGACCGCCACCGTCGCGATGTCCAACTCGTAGGCGGCACGGAACGCGCGGATCGCGATCTCGCCACGGTTGGCGACCAGAAGCTTGGAGATCACGCGCTACCCTAACCCGTCGGGGCGGGCGCGGGATGCTAGATGAGCGTCGACCAGTAGTTCCAGAACCTCACCAGGATCAGCAGGATCACCGCCGTGAACCAAAGCGCCACCAGCGACCACCGCCACTGGTACAGGATGCGCGCCACGGGGTTGCCCGCCAACGGCTGCAAGGCGATGGAAGACGCCACCACCAGCAGCGGAATGGTCACCGCCCACACCACCATGCAGTACGGGCACAGCGCCCCGATGTAGTAGAGGCTCTGCACGATGAGCCAGTGCACGAACACGGTGCCGATCAGGGCGCCTACCGCAAGACCGGCCCAATACCAGCGCGGCAGTGCGACCTTGGCCACCGCCAGCACGCCGGTGACGACGACGACAGAGAACGCCACGACACCCATCAGCGGGTTGGGGAAGCCGAACGCCGACGCCTGCGGGGTGACCATCACCGATCCGCACGACAGCACCGGGTTGATGCTGCACGACGGGACGTAGGCCGGGTTCTCGAGGAGCTTGATCTTCTCGATGGTCAGCGCGGCGGCGGCGGCGAGGCCCACGACGCCGGCGATCAGGATCCAGATCGCACTCGCGGTGGGGACGCGTACCCGCGACCCCCGTGGCGCGTCGCCGGCAACGGGGGCGGAACCGGGCGCGGTGACGGTCACGGTGCTGCGGGCGCCGGTGCGGGAACGGTCGGCGTCGGCGCGGGTGGTGCGGCGGTCAGCCCCGGCAGGTCGCCGACCGTCTCCTTGACCTTGGCGACCAGCGCGTCCGGGGTGGAGAACTCGTAGTCCTCGCCGTTGATGCGCACCGTCGGGGTGGCCCGCACCCCCGTCGCGGACGCGAGGCCACCGACCATGTCGAGGTAGCGGCCACTGTTGACGCATTCGGGCACCGTGCCCGCGGCACCGGCCTGGCGCGCGGTTTCGATGAGCTGTTCGTCGGTGGGGAACATGGTGCCGGTCTCGCTCGGCTGCTGCGCGTAGAGCGCGGCATGGAAGCGCCGGAACGCCTGCTTGTCAGGGGTCTTGTCCTCGTCGGCGACGCAGTACGCCGCCGCGCTGGCCCGCGACGAGTAGTTCTGGTTGGCCGGTCGGTCCAGAATGGCCACCATGTAGTAGTCGGCGGCCACCGCGCCGCTGTCGATCAGCTGGGTGATCGTCGGGCCGAACGCCTGTTCGAAGCGGCCGCACACGGGGCACAGGAAGTCTTCGTAGAGGCCGAGGACCACCTTGGGTTCGGCGGTGCCGTCCTTGGTGATCAGATCGCTCGATGCCACCCGCACCGGCGTGCCGGCGTCGGCGTTCGGCTTCTCTTCACCGGAGAGCACGATGTAGAGCACGAGGGCGACGGCGAAGACCACCACGACCGCGGTCAGGCCGATCTGGATCAGCAGGTTGCGCCTGCGATCGGCCGCCTTCAGGTCATAGCTGGCGCTCTTCTTGGGTTTGTTGGCCACGCGACAAGGGTACCGGCGACGTTCCCGTGCTCAGCAGCCGCTTCTCTCGGTTGCTCTTGACGACTCAGCTGCGACTCAGGTGCGCCTTGATCGCCGACACCATGTCCGCCGTCGCAACGGCACTTCCACCACCGACCGGGAAGAAGTTGGCGAACCCGTGCACCATCGACCCGTAGGACCGACGATCGACCGCGACACCTGCGGCCGCGAGCCGGTCGGCGTAGCGGTCACCCTCGTCGCGTAGCGTATCGAAGCCGCCGGTCACCACCAGCGCCGGCGGCAGCCCGGAGAGGTCTTCGGCCAGCAGCGGCGACACGCGTGGGTCGTCCACGTCGATCGACGCGCCTGCCAGGTAGTTGTCGCGGAACCAGTCCATGTCCCTGGTGCTCATGAAGAAGCCGTCGGCGAACAGGGTCCTGGACCTGGTGTCCCCGGCGAAGTTCGTCACCGGGTAGATGAGGACCTGCAGCGCGGGCAGCCGAACACCCTCGGCCTGATCGGCGAGCGCGAGCTGCGACACCACGGCCGCGAGGTTCCCGCCTGCGCTGTCCCCGCCGACGGCTACCCGTTGCGGGTCGGCACCGAGTTCCGCGGCGTGCTCGAGGGCCCACCGGTAGGCGGCGTAGCAGTCCTCGACCGCTGCGGGCGCCTTGTGCTCGGGGGCCAGCCGGTAGTCCACGGCCAGCACGTGCACGCCCGCGTCCCGACAGATGAGTCGGCACACCCCGTCGTGGGTCTCGAGGTCACCCACCACGAACCCGCCGCCGTGGAAGAAGACCAGCAGCGGCTCGGAGCCGACCAGATTCGCCGGGTCGTTGACGGGAACGTAGTGGCGGACCCGGATGTCGCCCGCCGGGCCGGGGATTGACATCTCCTTCACCCCGACCGCGATGCCTGGGTCGAGCATGGCGGCGAGTTTGTCCAGCTGTGCCCTCGCGACGGACAGGTCGCTGCTGGCCACCAGGCCGCTCACACCCGACGCGCTCTGGGCGGCGAGCATCAGCTGCAGTGTGGTGTCGAGCGTGTTGCCGTCCACGACCACGGTCCGCCGGCGCAGAATCAGACGCTTGACGGCGTCCGGGATTCTCGGCAGCAGCCGCAGCAATACCCCGCTGACGGCGTTGAGGACCGCGAGCCTGGCGCGGCTCGGACGACCGGCGGTCGGATGTTCGACCGGCACGGCCGAACCGCCGACCTGGGCTGGCAGACTCTTCGTCATGGCACGTCCTTCGTATCCCTCGGTACTTCTCAACGACGGTAATTCGATACCAGCCGTCGGGTTGGGGGTTTGGCAGACCCCTCCCGACGACACCCAACGCGCGGTGCGCGCAGCGCTCGAGGCCGGTTACCGACACATCGACACCGCCGCAGCCTATGGGAACGAAGCCGAGGTGGGCCGGGCCGTGACGGACGCGGCCGCCGCGGGCGTACCGCGCGACGACGTCTACCTGGTGACCAAGCTGTGGAACGCCGATCAGGGCTACGACCAGACGCTGCGGGCGTTCGACGCCAGCCTCGCCAAGCTCGGAGTCGACCACCTCGACCTCTACCTGGTGCACTGGCCGATGCCGGAGCGCAATACCTACGTCGACACGTTCCGCGCCTTCGCATCACTACGCGACCAGGGCCGCGTCACGTCCATCGGCGTCAGCAACTTCGGACCCGGGCAACTGCGCGTCCTGATCGACGCCACCGGGATCGTTCCGGCGGTCAATCAGGTTGAGCTGCACCCACTTCTACCTCAACGCGAGCTTCGGGAGGTGCACGCGAGCCTTGGCGTGGCTACCGAGGCCTGGAGTCCGCTCGGCCAGGGCTCGCTGCTGGAGAACCCGGCGGTGACCGCGCTCGCCGCCGCGCATGGCAAAACGCCAGCACAGGTGTTGATTAGGTGGCACATACAAATCGGTAATATCGTCATCCCGAAATCGGTCAACCCCGAACGGATCGTGAGTAACTTCGACGTGTTCGACTTCGAGCTGAGCGAGAAGGACATGGCGGGTATCGCCGCGCTCGAGGACGGCACGCGGCTGGGTCCCGATCCTCGAACCTTCAACTTCACAGGATAGGTGACATGACCTCGGCCGCAGCGATTCCCAATCTGGCTCTCAACGACGAGAACACGATCCCGGTACTCGGCATCGGAGTCGGCGAGCTGACCGAATCCGAGACCGAGCACGCGGTGTCCACGGCTCTCGAGATCGGCGTTCGGCTCATCGACACGGCCGCGGCATACGGCAACGAAGCTGCGGTCGGACGCGCGGTCGCGGCATCGGGCATCCCGCGCGCCGAGATCTACGTGACCACCAAGCTCGCCACCGAGGAACAGGGCTTCCAGGCCAGCCAGGACGCCATCAAGGCCAGCCTCGAACGTCTCGGCATGGAGTACGTCGACCTCTACCTGATCCACTGGCCTGCCGGAAACCCCAGCAAGTACGTCGACAGCTGGGGCGGACTGATGAAGCAGAAGGAGGACGGAACCACGAGGTCGATCGGGGTGGCCAACTTCACCCCCGATGACCTGTCGACCGTCATCGATTTGTCCTACTTCACCCCGGCGGTCAATCAGATCGAGCTGCACCCCCTGCTCAACCAGTCCGCGCTGCGTGCGGTAAATGCGGAGCACGGCATCGTCACCGAGGCCTATGGTCCGCTCGGTGTCGGCAGGCTGGTGGAGAATCCGACCGTCGCCTCCATCGCCGGCGAGTACGGCAAGACCCCGGCGCAGGTGCTGATCCGCTGGAGCATCCAGCTGGGCAACGTCTTGATCTCCAGGTCGTCGAAGGCCGAGCGGATCTCGGAGAACTTCGACGTCTTCGACTTCGAGTTGACGGGCGATCACATGGACGCACTCAACGCACTCGACGACGGCACGCGGTTCCGGCCGGATCCCGAGACCTACACCGGGACCTAGGGGCCCGATGGCGCCTCGCTCGACACCAGACTCATCGGAAGTGCCTGACGACGGCAACTCGGGGTCACCTGAGGCGCTCCTGGGATTCCTGCTCAACCAGTTGGGCGGTGTGGTGGGCGAGCGCACCACCGGTGTGCTGAAGCCGCTTGGGTTGTCGCCGCGGAGCCTTGGCCTGCTCCTTGCACTCGGCGAGCAACCGGGAGCAAGCCAGACAGAACTCGGCCGACGGTTGCGGATCGATCGCACCACGATGAGCCAACTAGTGGACGATCTGACACGTGCCAAGCTCGTGAGCCGCACGTCGATGCCGGTCGACCGCCGAACCAATCAGATCGCATTGACCCCCAAGGGGTCCAAAGCGCTGCGGCAGGGGTCGGCCCGCGCTCGTGAGATCGAAGCGGCCTTGACCGCGGAGATGGACTCGTCGCAACTGGCCCTCTTGAAGGCAACGCTGCTAGCGCTCCTGCAGCGCAGCGACATCCCCTGAACACCACCGCAGCGCCGAGGCGACGGCCGCTCTCCACCGCAGCTGCCCCGCCGACCCGGAAGCCCGTTGCCGCGGATCATCACCGAAGCTATGCTCGGGCAAGATATTCAGTATGAGAAACAATCAGATTCGGTGAGCTTTTGCGCGGCCCGCACCCGATGCCACGGCGTCGGACCCGTGTTCCCCGTCGAGACCCACGAGAGAGAAGACACCATGACTGCGCCATTGAACGGCAAGATCGCGATCGTGACGGGATCGTCGCGCGGAATCGGCCGTGCGATCGCCGAACGGCTCGGTGAAGACGGGGCCACCGTGGCGGTGACCTATCACCAGAACGGGAACCAAGCCGAAGAGGTGGCCCGCGGCATCGGGAATGGATCGGTGGCCGAGCAGGTCGACGTTCGCGATTCGACGAGCGTCCGCCAGCTCTTGCGCACGGTCATCGACCGGTTCGGCCGCATCGACATCCTCGTCAACAACGCGGCAGGCACGAACGTGTTCAAACCAACGGAGGTGATGACCGAAGAAGAGTACGACTCGATGTTCCTGGTCACTCGCGGGGTCTACTTCACTCTCCAGGAGGCCGCCCGACACGTGGCCGACAACGGCAGGATCGTCAGCATCTCCACCGGCGGCACCGTCATGGCCATTCCGGCCGGGGGCGCCTACGCGGGCAGCAAGGCTGCCATCGAGCAATTCAGCAACGGCCTCGCCAAAGAAATCGGCCACCGCGGAATCACCGTGAACACCCTTTCGCCAGGCATTACCGCCACCGACGGAATGGTGCTCAGCGACGAGCAGGCGACGGAGTTGGTCGCCCAGACCGCGTTGGGCAGACTCGGCCGGCCAGAAGACATCGCTGCCGCCGTAGCACTTCTGGTCTCCGACGACGCACACTGGATCACCGGCCAGAACATCCGCGCCACCGGAGGCATCGTATGAACGCGACGCCGGAGGATGCACCCATCACCGTCATCAACGTCTTCTCGGTCGCGGCGGAGCAGGCCGAGGACTTCCAGCGCATGTGGACTCAGTCGTTGGAGATTCTGCATATTGCCGCCGGGTTCATCGACTCACACCTACACCGCAGCCTCGACTCTGCGGTCAGGTTCGCGTTCGTCAACGTCGCGCACTGGGACACAGAGGCCCATTGGCAATCCGCCGTGACGCAACCCGAGTTGGTGGCACTCATCAAGACGGTTCACTACGAACAGAATCCCGCGTCCTACCGAGTCGCCGCGGGTTGGCCACCGCCGGACTAGCCGTCTCAACCATTCAGCCAAGCCCGAGGACGTTCGCGGATATCCTCCGTAGGCCCCGATCCAGATCCAGAGCCTAGGAGCACCCGTGAGACGTACGATCTCCACCGCGTTCGCCGCCGTCGGCGCGGCTGCCCTCGTGATCACCCTCGCAGCCTGCGGGTCGGACTCATCGGTACAGGTACCCACCGGCGAAGACCTCAAGGGAACGTGGGCTCAATCGGGTGCGGGGTACGAGCGGGGCGCTCCGGTCACCTGGGAGAACCAGACGGTGGTGATCGAGGAGGCCGACGGCCAGGGCTTCGCCGGGTACAAGGAGTACACGCAGAAGGGCGAGCAGCCGAAGAAAGAGGACGTGAACGGCGTCGTCGGCCCCGACGGCAACGTCCTCATCGTCGACGAGGACGGCACGTTCCGGGGTCGGCTCGTCGACGGCAAGTTGACTGGCCAGTACGCCGAGGTCGGCGAGGACGCAGCGGCCATCAACGTAGAGCTTGCGAGGAAGTAGCGGCGATGCCGACGAGATGGCCGTCGGCAGCCATCACGCCGCAGGACAGGTTGCGGCAGCTTCTCGTAACGCCGGCACGGACGGCGCATCGATCGGAAGACCATAGCCGCGCAGCACCGCGATGAACTGCATCGCATACTGACAGTGGAAGGCCGCGTTCGGCGGCATCCAGTCCGCGGGCTCCTCATCGCCCTTGTCCTGGTTGGCCGGACCCGCGACCGCGATGAGGTTGGCCGGGTCGTTGGCGAACCTGATGCGCTTCTCGTCGCTCCAGTCGCGGGCGCCCAGGTCCCATGCCAGCGCCAACGGAACCAGATGGTCGATCTGGACCGAGGCACCTACCTGATTGCCGCGAGTGAAGGCGATGGTCTCGTTGGTGTAGGGGTCGTGCAACACGCCGGTGGCTACGGCGTTGGGGCAGCGCGTGATCGAGACGTAGCTCTTGTCGACGAGGTCGCGCTCGAGGATGTCGTTGCGGGTATCGCAGCCGTTGTGTCCGCCGGGAGCGTCGTTGTCATCGGTCCACGCGCCTCCGAATGCCGCTCTGCGATAGTCGTAACCGCGGACGCGCACCGGGATCTCGGGGATGCCCGCGAGCACGTCGACACCCGGTTCGACGGTGGGCACGTCGGCGCTCGCGATGACCTGGTCGGCTCCCCGGCTCGAGGTCACCTGTATCGCGACGAGCACCGCGACCGCCACTCCCGCGGCGACCCACGCCAGCCGCTTCATGCCTTGTCCAGGTATTCGACACGCTCGGTATCGGTGAACGGCGCTGCCAGGACTTCCATTCCGCGGTGGTGGACCAGCCTTGGATCCTGCTCGTAGACCGATTCGGCAAACGTGCGGGCCGCCTCGATGACCTCACGGTGAGTGGCGAGCGACAACAGCCGAAGCGTGATCGCCCGTCCGCTCTGGCTGAGGCCCAACACGTCACCCTCCCGCCGTTCGGCCAGATCGAGATCGGCCAGTTCGAAGCCGTCGAGCGTGGCGGCGACCGCCTTCAAACGCGCGCCGGCCTTGGAGCCCTCGGGCAGGTTGGTCGCCAGCAGGCACAGGCTGGGGTGCTGGCCGCGACCGATACGGCCCCGCAATTGGTGCAGCTGGCTGATGCCGAACCGGTCGGCGTCCATCACGACCATCACCGTGGCGTTGGGCACGTCGACGCCCACCTCGATCACCGTGGTGCACACCAGCACGTCGACCTCGCCGGCCCGGAACGCCGTCATCACGGCGTCCTTCTCGTCACCGGACAACCTGCCGTGCATCAACCCGAGGCGCAGACCCGCCAACTCGCCGCTACCCAGCCCCTCGAACAGCTCGATGACCGTCTTCGGCGGCGGACCGCCCTGCTCCTTCGCCCCTGCGGCGCCGTCGGTGTCGGTCTCGTCGATGCGTGATGCCACGACGTACGCCTGCCGTCCCGCCCCGACCTCCTCACGGATGCGCTGCCACGCCCGTCCCAGCCACTTCTTCTGCCGTTCCTCACGCATGAAGATCGCGGTGGTCGCGATGGGTTGTCTGCCCCGGGGCAGCTCGCGAAGGACCGATGTCTCCAGATCGCCGTACACGGTGAGCGCCACCGTGCGCGGGATGGGCGTTGCCGTCATCACCAGTAGGTGCGGGGTGATCCCGCCGGTAGCCTTGGCGCGCAGCCGATCTCGCTGTTCGACACCGAAGCGGTGCTGTTCGTCCACCACGACGAGCCCGAGATTGCGGAATTCGACGGCATCCTGGATCAGCGCGTGCGTGCCGATGACGATTCCCGCAACCCCCGAGGCGATCTCGTCGCGCACCTGCCGCTTCTGTTGTGCCGTCATCGATCCGGTGAGCAGGGTGACGCGAGTGGCGCCGTCCTCCCCGCCGAGTTCGCCGGCCATCGCCAGCGGGCCAAGGACATCGCGGATCGAGCGGGCATGCTGGGTGGCCAGGACCTCCGTCGGCGCAAGCAGCGCGCACTGGTAGCCGGCGTCCACCATCTGGGCCATCGCCAGCACCGACACGATCGTCTTTCCGGAGCCGACCTCGCCTTGCAGCATCCGGTGCATCGGCGTGGTGGAGGCGAGTTCTGCCGACAGCACGTCGAGGACGGACCGTTGGCCTGCGGTCAGGTCGAAGGGCAGTTGCGCGGACAGTGCGGCGAGGATGCCGTCGGCGCGCACTGGCGCGGGTGGGCCGGTCTCGCCAAGTTCGCCGTGGCGGCGGGCCACCAGCGCCCACTGCAGTCCGACGGCCTCGTCGAACGCGAGCCGTTCTCTGGCGCGGTCGCGCACCTCCTCACTCTCTGCGAGGTGGATCGCGCGCAGCGCCTCATCTTCCGACATCAGATTCCACTGCTGCAGAAGGGGTTCCGGAAGCGGATCGGCGATCGGGTCCAGCACGTCGAGGACCTGCCGGACGCAGGCGTAGATGTCCCAGCTCTGCACCTTGGCGCTAGCCGGGTAGATCGGGAAGAACTCCCGCTCGAACACCGACATGTCCAACTCGCCGTCCCCCGCGTCGGACGTCGCCGCGATCTTGGCCAGTGAGCGACTGCCCCGACCTGCCGCGCGCCCGCCGAGGATCAGGAACGCCGGGTGGGTCAACTGCATGGCGCCCTTGAAGAACCCGACCTCGCCAGACAACATCAGGCGGGTGCCCACGGTGAGGGTCTTCTTGGTGAACCTGGCATTGAAGAAGGTGGCCGTGACCTTCGGGCTTCGGTCGGCCAAGGTGATGACGAGGTACTCGCGCCGCGGCTGGCGGTTGGTGAACCGGGCCTCGGCCTTGGCGATGGTGTCGACGAAGGTGATGTGCTCACCCTCTTCCGGCAGCTCGCCGTCCTCGCCGAGTACCGACATGCCGTGGCTGTACTTTCGCGGGTAGTGACGTAAGAGGTCGTCCACGGTGCGCATGCCGAAGGTGTCCTCCAGCTGCTTGGCCGACTTCGCCCCGATCACGTGCACCAGTGCGTCGGTGAGTGCCACCACGGCTACTCCACCCCGATCAGCAGCTCGTCGCCGCGGTGACCGGTGTGATAGGTCACCAACTCGATGCCGAGGTGCTCGCGGTGGACGTGTTCGGCCAGGGCGGTGCCGACGTCCGCGTCCACGCCGGCACCGGTGAGGACGGTGACCAGCTCGCCGCCCGCGGACAACAGCAGGTCGATCAGACCCGCCCCCGCGGCGGTCAGGTTCTCACCGACGATCAGCACCTCGTCCCCCGAGATGCCCAAGCCGTCGCCGGGCACACACGTGCCGGCCCACGTCAGCGCCTCCTGGGTGGCCGTGCGCACGGTCCCGTGCCGGGCACTCGCCGCGGCGCGCGCCATGGTGTATCCGTCGTCGACGGCCTGCCTGCCGGCGTCGTGGACCGCCAGTGCCGCAAGACCCTGGACCATCGACCCCGCGGGCACGGGTACCACGTCGATGCCCCAGCCATTGGCGGCGGTACATCCGGCGACGAGCTCCTCGGCGGCGACGTAGCCGTTGGGCAGCACCATGACCTCCGCGGCGCCCGCGTCGACGAGCGCGCGCAATAGCCGCTGTGCGCTGATACCCGCGTCGCCGTCGGGACGCAGCACCCGCGCACCCTCTCCGCTGAACAGCTCCTCGGCGCCGTCACCGTCGACGATCGCGAGCACCGCCCGATCGCTGCTCCACCCTCCGGGCGGTCGAGCCCCCGCCGCGCCGGTCAGCGCGGTGATCTGGATGCGGCTGGGTACGCCGAGGTCCAGTGCGGCCTCGACCGCTCCGCCCGCGTCATCGGAGTGCACGTGCACCGAGTACCGGCCGCCGCCGCCGGCCGCCGCGATCGTCACCGACTCGCCGAGGCCGTCGAGACGCTCGCGCAGGCGCTCGACACCCGGGTGGTCGCAGTCGTCGAGCAGGTACATCACCTCGAACTGCGGGGGCGCGGTCTCGGCCGAAGAAGAGGAGGCAGCAGCGACTGCGACGGTCGCGGCCCGGCCGACCGGAACGGGCTCGTAGACGCGGCGGGTGGGGTGTCGACCGGTGAGGGTCGTGCTCATCGCGTCGAGTAGTACCAGCAGCCCACGCCCGCCGGCGTCGACCACGCCGGCATCGGCGAGCACCTTCAGCTGGCGCGGTGTCTGCTCCAGGGCAACCACGGCCGCGTCCGAGGCCGCCGTCAGCGCGACGACCAGTTCAGCCCCGTCGGCGGCGGAGTCCCCGGCAGCAGCAGCCGCGGCCTCCAGCACCGACACGATGGTGCCCGGTACCCGTTCGCCCACCGACGCGACGACAAGGCCGACGGCATGGTGGAGCGCGGCGCCGAACAGCGCGGCATCGATCGCGGCTAGGTCACCGGCGCGTTCGGCGGCCTCGGCGGTCACGTCGGCCAGACCGCGCAGGATCTGCGACAGGATGACACCCGAATTGCCCCTGGCGCCGTGCAGTGCGCCCTCGGCGAGGCCCGAGGCAACCGCCGGGAGACCACCGGCCCCCACCTCGGGGGGTGTGGCCCTGTCACAGGCCGCGCGCATCGTGAACAGCATGTTCGTCCCGGTGTCGGCATCGGCGACGGGGTACACGTTGAGTCGGTTGATCTCGTCGGTGTGCGCGATTAGACCGTCGACCGCCAGATGTGCCCACGCCCGCAGGGTCGTCGTATCGAGCAGACGAGCCGGCATCCCACCTCCAACGCATTACGGTGGGCGTCAGCCTAACCTCGGTCCCTGACATCGCCATCGGGCATTCACAGCGCCGGACGCCATTTTGGTGATCGCCGTGGTGGCCGGTATCCTGGTCAGGTTGTCGGGTCACCCGCCTGCGGTCGTTGGCCCCCAAGTACTGATTGAGGAGTTCTAGATGGCTGCCGTCTGCGAAATCTGCGGGAAGGGCCCCGGCTTCGGGAAGTCCGTGTCGCACTCCCATCGCCGGACCAGCCGTCGCTGGGATCCGAACATCCAGACGGTGCGCGCGGTGGACCGTCCGGGTGGCAACAAGCGGCGGGTCAACGTGTGCACCTCGTGCATCAAGGCCGGCAAGGTCGCCCGCGGCTGAGCGTTCGCCGTCCAGTGTGCGGTGAGATCGTCGCCGAGCGCTGAATCACGATCTCACAGCACACCCAACGGTGATGGCGCACGCCCTAGGGCAGGCGCCAGTCGATCGGCTCCGAGCCCAACCGACCGAGAAGTTCGTTCGCCCGACTGAACGGCCGCGACCCGAAGAATCCCCGCGACGCCGACAGCGGTGACGGATGGACCGACTCGATCGTGGCGCACCTGTCACCGGTCAACATTGGTTTCAGGGTCGACGCGTCGCGCCCCCACAGCACCGCGACCAGCGGCTGCGGGCGAGCCACCAGCGCCCGGATCGCGCACTCCGTGACCGCCTCCCACCCCTTTCCCCGGTGTGATGCCGGCGCACCCGGGCGCACCGTGAGGACGCGGTTGAGCAGCATCACACCGCGCTGCGACCACGGTGTCAGGTCTCCGCACGTCGGCGCCGGGTGCCCCAGGTCGGTCGCGTACTCCCGGAAGACGTTGTCCAGGCTTCGCGGCAGCGGACGGACCTCCGGGGCCACGGAGAAGCTCAGCCCGACCGCGTGTCCCGGGGTCGGATACGGATCCTGGCCGACGATCAGCACCCGGACGTCGTCGAACGGAAACGTGAAGGCCCGCAACACGTTCTGACCGGCGGGCAGGTATGCCTGACCGGCGGCGATCTCGGCCCGCAGGAACTCCCCCATCTCGGCGACCCGGTCGGCGACCGGTTGCAGTGCTCGGGCCCAGCCCGCCTCGACGATCTCGTGCAACGGCCGCGCGGTCATGGTGGGTCAACCTAGCGGGTCGGGCACTCACCCCGATCCCCAGCCCATTCGCGCGCCATCCGTGCGTCGAACGTGACGCTGGAGTCCCGATCATGGCCGAGCGGGACTCCAGCGTCACGTTCGACGCGGGTGCTGGCGCTCAGAACGACTGCCAGCCCCCGCTTCCACGCCATGGCTCGCCATCGACCAGCACCCGGGGCGCCCCGTCGACCACCACACCGATTTGCCGCCAGCCCTGGGGAACGCGACCGGAGAAAGTGGCGACCAGCGCATGGTCCTCGCCGCCGCCCAGCACCCATTCCCACGGATCCTGATTGACGGCCGCCGCCGTCGCGACGACGGCGTCGAGGTCGACGCGCAACGCGTCCGTCGACAGGTCGATCCCGAGTCCCGAGGCGTCCGCGACGTGGCCGAGATCGGCGACCAAGCCATCCGACACGTCGGTCATCGACGTGGCGCCCGCATCGGACGCCACCCGCCCCTGCCCGTACGGCACCTTGGGCACCAGATGCCTGCGGCGCAGGCCCTCGAAGTCGGCATGGCCTCTTCCACGATCGTCGCACCACAACGCGTATCCAGCGGCCGACCGACCGAGTTCGCCCACCACCGCCAGGACGTCGCCGGGCCGCGCTCCTCCGAGCAGGACGGGCTCACGGCCGCCCAGGTCACCCAGCGCGGTCACCGACACGACCCACTGCGGCGCGGCAACCAGGTCACCGCCGACGATGTCGGCACCCGTGCGACCCGCCTCGTCCCACATGCCGTCGGACAGGCTGCGCGCATCGTCGCTCAGCGTCTCGCCGGGCGCCCCGAAGCCCACGACGAATGCCGTGCTCACGGCTCCCATCGCCTCGATGTCGGCGGCATTCTGGGCGATCGCCTTGCGGCCCACGTCATACGGCGTCGACCAGTCGAGGCGGAAGTGACGGCCCTGCACCAGCATGTCGGTGGACACCACGGTCCGGCCGTCGGCGGCCATCACCACCGCGGCGTCGTCACCGGGACCGATCAGGGTGCCGGGGCCCTGGCGTCGTTGCGCGGTCAGCCGTCCGATGACGGCGAACTCCCCGAGCCCGGCCAGCGTCGGCCGATCGTCGGCGCGCTCGTCGGCCATCTCACCTCCCGACCGCGGATTCGCGTGGACTGAACACCGGCGCGACCTGCGGTACCTTTGGTCCCTGCCGCGAGGAGTCTATGCAGCGGGGACGGAGGAGACAGCGGGTGGTCGAGGCTTTCATGCTGATCCAGACCGAGGTCGGACGCGCCGAGGTCGTTGCCAAGCAACTGTCGGCCCTACCCGGTGTTCTCGCATCCGAATACGTCACGGGCCCGTACGACGTCATCGCCCGCATCGGGGCGGCGTCCTCGGCCGAATTGACGTCCGGCGTCGTGCCGAGTGTCCAGCAGGTGACGGGAATCACCCGGACGCTGACCTGTCCGGTCGCCGAGTAGCGCCCGTCCTACAGTCGACGGGTGACCGACGACTCATCCGACGGGCCGCCGCGGTCCCTGCTCATCGCCGCGCTCGCGGTCGCCGGGTTCGCGGTGGTGGCGCTACTGATTGTCGCGGCGGTCAGGGAAACCCCGGAGCAGGCACGCCCCGTGGTGATCGCATCCGCCCCCGCCCCACAGGCCGACGGCGACGAGTGCCGGGCGCTGCTCGGTGCACTCCCCGACGAACTCGGCGACTATCGACGTGCGGCACCGGCCGAGCCGGCGCCGACGGGTGCGGTGGCCTGGCGGGCCGAGGCCGACACGGATCCGGTGATACTGCGGTGCGGTGTCGAACGGCCGATCGACTTCGTCGCGGGCGCACCGGTGCAGGCGGTCGACGACGTCGAATGGTTCCGTATCGGCGGCCAGCGCCGCAGCACGTGGATCGCCGTGGATCGGCCGGTGTACATCGCGCTGACGCTGCCCGACGGCTCGGGGCCGACACCCATCCAGTTGATCTCGCGGGCGGTCGCGGGGGCGTTGCCGCCGACCCCGGCCGAGCCCGGCCCGGTCCGTTAGCGCAGGCCGGTGCCGCGCGCCACTGCGGTGTCGACCATCGTGGCCAGCAGCGTCGGGTAGTCGACGCCGCTGGCGGCCCACATCCGCGGGTACATCGAGATCGTGGTGAACCCCGGCATGGTGTTGATCTCGTTGATCACCGGACCGTCCTCGGTGAGGAAGAAGTCAACGCGGGCCAGCCCCTGGCCGTCGATGGCCCGGAATGCCCGGATCGCCAGTTGACGGATGAGGCCGGCGGTCTCATCGTCCACCTTCGCGGGAACGTCCAACTCGGCGCCGTCGTCGAGGTACTTGGTCTCGAAGTCGTAGAAGGCGTCCTCGCGTCCCCGCACGCCGGCCACCCGGATCTCGCCGAGCGTGCTGGCTTCCACTGAGCCGTCCGGGAATTCGAGTACGCCGCACTCCAGTTCCCGGCCGGGCACCGCCGCCTCGACGATCACCTTGGGATCATGCCGGCGCGCCGCCGCGATCGCCGACGGCAGTTGATCCCAGGCGGTCACCCGGCTGACGCCGATCGATGAGCCGCCGCGGGCGGGCTTGACGAAGACGGGCAAGCCGAGCCGTTCGCGGTCCTCGAGTGCGACCGTGTCGTCGCGGGGCCGGACCACGACCTGGTCACCGATCGGAAGGCCCTCGGCGGCGAGAAGCTTCTTGGTGAACTCCTTGTCCATGCCGGCCGCGCTGGCGAGCACCCCGGCGCCGACATAGGGCACGCCCGCCAACTCGAGCAGGCCCTGGATGGTGCCGTCCTCGCCATACGGTCCGTGCAGTACGGGGAAGACGACGTCGACGGCGGCCAGCAGCTCCCCGGCGCCAGGGCCCAGCGACAGCAGTTGTCCGCGCCGGCCCGGATCGGCGGCCAGCGCCAGTTCGGCGCCCGACGTCGCACTCACCTTGGGTAGCGTGCCGTCGCTGATGGCCAGGGTCTCGGGGCGGGCGTCGGTGAGCACCCACGAGCCCTCCGGAGAGATGCCGACGGCCACCACCTCGAACCGCTGCGGATCGAGGTTGCGCAGGATGCTGCCTGCGGAGACACACGAGATCGCGTGTTCGGAGCTGCGTCCGCCGTAGACGACGGCGACGCGGGTGCGGGCAGTCACAACCTAGAGAGGCTACCGTCCGCGTGACCGGCGGGCTCGGGTCAGCCCAGCGCCCGCTCGAGGTCGGCCAGCAGGTCGTCGGTGTCCTCGATGCCCATGGACAGGCGCGCGAAGCCCTCCCCCACCGGATCACCCCAGCGGGCCCGCCGGTCGATCGAGGTATGGATACCGCCGAAGCTGGTGGCCGCGACCAGCAGCGCACTGCGTTCGGCCAGGGAGTGAACGGCCGCCGCGTCGGTCAGTTCGACGGCAACCAGCCCGCCGAAACGCTTCATCTGGGAGTTGGCCACCGCGTGCGAAGGGTCGTCGGGCAGTCCCGGATACCGCACGGCGCGGACCGCGGGGTGACTTCGCAGCATCAACGCCACCGCCATCGCGTTGTGGCACTGCCGCTCGAAGCGAAGCCCCGCGGTGCCGATGCTGCGCAGCACGAGCCAGGCCTCGAACGGACCGAGAATCGAGCCAGACAGCAGTCTTTCGCGTTCCACCGCCGCCATCAGGTCGGGCCTGCTGCTCGCGGCGTAGCCGGCGATCAGATCGCTATGCCCCGACAAGGCCTTGGTGGCGCTGGCGACCACCAGATCAGCGCCCAGCGAAAGCGGTTGCTGACCGAACGGCGTCGCGGCGGTGTTGTCGACGACGAGCGCGGCCCCCCGTGCACGGCACACCGTCGCCAGCCGGTGTAGATCGACGACGTCCAGCGTCGGATTCACCGGCGTTTCGGCCATGACCACGTCGGCCTCGTCCGCAGCAGCGCACATCTCGCCGGCAGTGGCCTCCACGACTCGGACCCCGAGCGGCGCCAGGCTCTCGGCGGCATGGCGACGCACCTGGTAGTAGCCGTCGGCGGGCACGACGAGTGTCGCCCCGGGCTTGGTCAGCACCCGCAATGCCGAGGTGATGGCCGCCATGCCGGAACCGAACGTCAGCGCCGACGCAGCGCCCTCCAGTTCCGCGAGCGCCGATTCCAGCTGCCGCCAGCTGGGGTTGGAGGCACGACCGTAGACGTCCAGTGGCTGCGACTCGTCAGGGGACAGGTGATAGGCCGCGGCGGGCACCGGCGGCGACGCGACGGGGTTGCCAGGGACCGCGCTCGTTCCCGACGCGGTGACGCTGCGGGTGGAGTCGCCGTACCGGCCGTCCATGGTGGGGTGGCTCACGGCTACTCGGGCTTCGTGCTGCGTCCCAGCAGCAGCGCCACCGCGGCGTCGACCGACAGGCCGTGCTGACAGACCCGATTGACCGCGTCGGTCAGCGGCATCTCGACGTCGTAGCTCGATGCCAGGGCGAGAACGGACTGCGACGACGTCACCCCCTCGGCGACGTGACCACCCGCGGCCAGCAGCGCCGACTCCATGGTGGCGCCGCGGCCGAGGCGGACACCGAAGGCGCGGTTGCGCGACCACGGCGACGTGCACGTCGCCACCAGATCACCCACCCCGGCGAGGCCGGCCAGGGTGGCGCCCTTGGCGCCCAACGCGATTCCCAGCCGCATGATCTCGGCGAGACCGCGCGTGATGATCGCCGCAGCGGTGTTCTCCCCGAGGCCGACACCGGCCGCCATCCCGCAGGCCAGCGCGATGACGTTCTTACACGCGCCCCCGATCTCGGCGCCGATCACGTCGGAGTTGGTGTAGGGCCGGAAGTATCCCGTGGACAACGCGCGCTGCAGGGCGACGGCCCGGCCGGAGTCGGCGCACGCCACCACCGTCGCGGCGGGTTGTCCTGCGACGATCTCGCTGGCGAGGTTCGGGCCGGTGACGACGGCCACCCGGTCCTGACCCGTACCGGTGACCGCGGTGATGACCTGACTCATCCGCATCAGCGTGTTCAGCTCGATGCCCTTGGCCACGCTCACCAGGGTGGCGTCGTCGCCGATGTGCGCGCGCCACCCCTCCAGGTTGGCGCGCAGCGTCTGTGAGGGCACGGCGAGCAGCACGGTGCACGCACCGGCGAGCGCAGCGTGCGGATCACCGGTGGCCCGGATCGTCTTGGGCAACTCAACGTCACCGACATAGGCGGAGTTGCGTCGGGTGTCGTTGATCTCGTCCGCCAGCTCGGCGCGCCGGGTCCACAGCGTGACGTCGTTGCCCGCATCTGCGAGCACCTTCGCCAGCGCCGTGCCCCACGCACCGGCACCCATCACCGCCGCCTCGACCACGATTCAAATCTAGCCCCATCGGGTCACTCTCCCGCGGCTGGCAGGATGGGGACCATGAGCGGCAACCCTGGCGGCGCCACTGCCGACGTCGGGCTGATCATCGCGGTGAAGCGGCTGCGTGCGGCCAAGACACGGCTAGCGCCTGTCTTCTCGGCGGCCACGAGGGAGAGCGTCGTGCTCGCCATGCTCGTCGATACCATCACCGCCGCCGCGTCGGTACCGGCGGTGGGCACGATCACGGTGGTCACCCCGGACGACCTCGCCGCCGCCACCGCGCGGGGGCTGGGCGCACGCGTGCTGGCCGATTCCACCCCGGACGGCCATCGCGACCCGTTGAACAATGCCCTCGCCGCCGCCGAGGCCGTCGTTGCCCGGAGCGCGCCGAACATCGCTGTGCTGCAAGGCGATCTGCCCGCCATGCGTCCCGACGAGCTGGCGGAGGCCATCACCGCGGCACGCGCACACCACCGCAGCTTCATCGGCGACAGGCACGGCACGGGCACCTCGGCGCTGCTCGCCTTCGGCGTCGCGTTGTCACCGCGGTTCGGCCCCGATTCGGCCCGCCGCCACGCGGATTCCGGCGCGGCCGAACTGACGGGCGCCTGGCCGGGACTGCGTTGTGACATCGACACACCCGACGATCTGTCGGCCGCGCTGCGGCTCGGGCTCGGCGATGCCACCAGTCGAGCGGTCGAGGACGCGAGGTGTTCGCCGGTCGACGGCTGAGCCGTACCTAGCACTATGCGACGCCAATGGTGAATGATCGACGGTGTGACCGAAGCCGACACTCGAAGCACGGACGCCGACTGGCCGTCGGAAAACCCGCCGCCGGAGGCCCCACCTGCGGCCACCGCGGATGCCGTCGACATCGCTCTCCCCGAGGACCGTTACCTCAACCGCGAGCTGAGCTGGCTCGACTTCAACGCGCGCGTTCTCGCACTGGCCGCGGATCCGTCGCTTCCGCTGCTGGAACGCGCCAAGTTCCTGGCGATCTTCGCGAGCAACCTCGACGAGTTCTACATGGTGCGCGTGGCAGGCCTGAAGCGGCGCGACGAGATGGGTCTCTCGGTTCGCTCGGCCGACGGCCTGTCGCCTCGGGAGCAGCTGCGCCGCATCGGCGAGCGCACCCAGCAGATCGCGACACGCCACGCGAAGGTGTTCGGCGAACTGATCCGCCCCGGGCTCGCCGAGCAAGGCATCCGGATCGTGACGTGGAATGAACTCGACAAGTCCGAGCAGGGGAAGCTTTCCACCTATTTTCACGAGCAGGTCTTCCCCGTGCTGACGCCACTCGCGGTGGATCCCGCGCACCCGTTCCCGTTCGTGAGCGGCCTGAGCCTGAACCTGGCGATCACCGTGAAGCACCCGGACGATGGCGGACAGCACTTCGCCCGAATCAAGGTGCCCGACAACGTCGATCGCTTCGTCGAACTCGGGCCGGGCGACGGCGACACCGCAGAAGCCCGGTTCCTCCCGATGGAGGAGCTGATCGCTGCCTTCCTTTCGGTGCTGTTCCCCGGCCTCGAGATCGTCGAGCACCACGCCTTCCGGATCACGCGCAACGCCGACTTCGAGGTCGAAGAGGACCGCGACGAGGACCTGTTGCAGGCGCTCGAGCGCGAGCTGGCACGCCGAAGGTTCGGCTCCCCGGTGCGACTCGAGGTCGCCAACGACATGACCGAGAACATGCTCGAGTTGCTGCTGCGCGAACTCGACGTGCATCCCGGCGACGTCATCGACGTCGCGGGCCTACTCGACCTTTCGTCACTGTGGCAGATCTACGGAGTCGACCGGCCCGACCTGAAGGACCCGCCGTTCGTTCCCGCCACGCCACCCGCGTTCGGTGAGCGCGAGACCCCCAAGAGCATCTTCTCCACGCTGCGCGACGGCGACGTCATGGTGCACCACCCCTACGACTCGTTCTCGACGACGGTGCAGCGTTTCATCGAGCAGGCCGCCGCCGACCCGAATGTCCTGGCGATCAAGCAGACGCTGTACCGCACGTCCGGCGATTCACCGATCGTCAACGCGCTCATCGATGCCGCCGAGGCGGGCAAACAGGTCGTGGCACTCGTCGAGATCAAGGCACGCTTCGACGAACAGGCCAACATCAAGTGGGCGCGCGCACTGGAACAGGCCGGCGTGCACGTGGTGTACGGCCTGATCGGGCTCAAGACCCACTGCAAGACGTGTCTGGTGGTGCGCCGGGAGGGGTCTGCGATCCGCCGGTACTGCCACATCGGCACCGGAAACTACAACCCGAAGACCGCGCGACTGTACGAGGACGTCGGCCTGCTGACGGCCTCACCCGACATCGGTGCCGACCTCACCGACCTGTTCAACTCGCTGACCGGCTACTCGCGCAAGGTCGCCTACCGCAATCTGCTGGTGGCGCCTC
Source organism: uncultured Actinomycetota bacterium (assembly GCA_963798245.1). Lineage (GTDB taxonomy): Bacteria > Actinomycetota > Actinomycetes > Mycobacteriales > Mycobacteriaceae > Mycobacterium. Next base: position 252,021 of record CAWCSO010000011.1, on the reverse strand, counting down.
ACGGGGTTCGCAAGGGCATCATCGAGCGCATCGACCGCGAGATCGCCGCCAAACTCGAGGGTGCCGACGCCATGATCCGGCTGAAGGCGAACGCGTTGGTCGACGAACAGGTGATCGACGCCCTCTACCGGGCCTCACAGGCCGGCGTCCGCGTCGAGGTCGTGGTCCGCGGCATCTGCGCGTTGCGTCCCGGCGCCGAGGACTTCTCCGAGAACATCGTGGTGCGTTCGATACTCGGCCGGTTTCTCGAGCATTCACGCATTCTTCACTTCCGCGCCATCGACGAGTTCTGGATCGGCAGCGCGGACATGATGCATCGTAATCTGGACCGTCGCGTCGAAGTGATGGCACAGGTGAAGGATCCGAGGCTCACCGCCCAACTGAACGAGATGTTCGAGTCGGCCATGGATCCCGCCACCCGGTGCTGGGAACTCGGTGCCGACGGTCGCTGGACGGCCTTGCCGTTGGAGGGCGAGAAGGTGCGCGATCACCAGGTGTCGATGATGGATCGGCACCGCCACCCCTGACGTCGTCCGGCCCGGATGAAGAACTAGGACCTGGCGACGAACTGCAGGAGTTGAGGTGGCAAAGAAGGGCTCAGCGGTTCCCGAGCGGGAGGCCGTTCTTGCCGCAGGCGCGGTCTTGTGGCGAGGCTCCGAGACGAGCACTCCGACCGGCGGCGAGGTGGAGGTTGCGGTCGTGCACCGGCCGCGCTATGACGACTGGTCACTGCCCAAGGGCAAGCTCGACCCCGGGGAGATCGAACCAGTGGCCGCCGTACGCGAGGTCGAGGAGGAGACCGGGTACGCGGCCGAACTGGGCCGACGACTCGCGGCGGTGAGCTATCCGGTCGCCGAGGGCACCAAGAAGGTGCGTTACTGGGCGGCCCGCGCGATCGGTGGAGAGTTCGTCCCCAACTCCGAGGTCGACGAACTGGTCTGGTTGCCGGTGGCCGCCGCGATGAAGCGCCTGCAGTATCCCCACGACCGGAAGGTGCTGCGCCGCTTCACCAGATATCCGGCCGATACGCGGTCGGTGCTGATCGTGCGCCACGGGTTGGCGGGCTCACGGGCGCGCTACAAGGGCGATGACCGTGACCGCCCCCTGGACAAACGCGGACGCGCGCAGGCGGAGTCACTGGTGGGTCTGCTGCTGGCCTTCGGTGCGACCGACCTGTACGCCGGCCCCCTGGCCCGATGCCACCAGACGCTCGGACCGCTGGCCGAGGAGTTGGGCGTGACGATCCGGGACGAGCCCGAACTCACCGAGGAGGCCTATGGCGACGACCCCTGGCCCGGCCGTCGACGGGTGACGGCGATCGCGACGACCGGTGAGACACCGGTCATTTGTACCCAGGGCAAGGTGATCCCCGACCTCATCGCATGGTGGTGCGAGCGTGACGGCGTGCGGCCCGACAAGTCCAGAAACCGCAAGGGCAGCACGTGGGTGCTGTCTCTGTCTGGCGAGACGCTGGTGTCCGCCGATCACATCGGCAGTCCGCTGCCCCTGACGTGACCTGCGCGAGAACGCGCCGCGGATCGGGTGATCCACGGCGCGTCCTCTGCCGGAACGAATTCCGGCACCCAACACCTGGCGGCTAGCGGCGACCCTTCTTGGCGGGCGCCTTCTTCGCGGGGGCCTTCTTGGCCGGAGCCTTGGTCGCGGCCTTCTTCGCGGCGGGAGCCTTCTTGGCAGGAGCCTTCTTGGCCGGCGCCTTCTTCGCGGCGGGAGCCTTCTTGGCCGGAGCCTTCTTGGCAGGCGCCTTCTTCGCGGCCGGGGCCTTCTTCGCGGCCGGGGCCTTCTTGGCCGGCGCCTTCTTCACTGCGGCCTTCTTGGCCGGAGCCTTCTTCGCGGCGGGAGCCTTCTTGGCAGGCGCCTTCTTGGCAGGCGCCTTCTTGGCGGGCGCCTTCTTGGCGGCCTTCTTGACTGCGGCCTTGCGAGCCGGTGCGGCCGTTGCGCCACGCTTCACTGCAGGTCCTTCCGCCGGAAGCCGCTGTGCCCCAGACACGACGGCCTTGAATTGAGCGCCGGGACGGAACGCCGGCACGGATGTTGGCTTCACCTTGACGGTCTCGCCGGTGCGCGGGTTACGCGCGACGCGGGCCGCACGGCGCCGCTGTTCGAAGACGCCGAAGCCGGTGATGGTCACGCTGTCGCCCTTGTGGACGGCGCGCACGATCGTGTCGACGACGTTCTCTACCGCGGCAGTAGCCTGCCGACGATCGGTGCCCATTTTGTCCGTGAGGACGTCGATGAGCTCTGCCTTGTTCATTGCAAATCCTCCGAGGCCAGTGGTCCAACCTAGGACCGACTAGTGGACACGGTAAACCCTCGGGCTGCTGATTTCCAAGAGCCACGCCCAATTTCAGGCATAGCTGATGGCACTATCGGCAATCCGATTGCCCCACTTGGACGGTGGTACGGCAGTGCTAGAACAGGGTTGCGGGGCGGTGATTTCGGCTCATCCGGGCTGTCGTCAGGCCGGTAGAGTCCGCGGCTTCCAGCTCGGCCTGCGCTGCTCGAAGGCATCGATGTCAGCCTGTTTCCGCAGCGTAAGGCCTATATCGTCGAGTCCCTCCAGTAGCCGCCAGGCGGTGTAGTCGTCAATCGTGAACGGCAGCATGACCGTTCCGGCTGACACCGTCCGATCTTGAAGGTTCACAGTGAGTTCCAACCCCGGATTCTGCTCGATCAGCTTCCAGAGTAATTCGACGTCGTCACGACTGACTTCGGCGGCCAGCAGGCCCGCCTTGCCGGCGTTTCCGCGGAAGATGTCGGCGAACCGCGGCGAGATGACGACGCGGAACCCGTAGTCCATGAGCGCCCAGACCGCGTGCTCCCGGGACGAGCCGGTGCCGAAATCCGGCCCCGCCACCAACACCGAGCCCCTGTCGAAGGGCGCGAGGTTCAGCACGAAGGACGGGTCATTGCGCCAGGCCGCGAAAAGTCCGTCCTCGAAACCCGTTCGGGTTACCCGCTTCAGGTAGACGGCCGGGATGATCTGATCGGTGTCGACGTTTGACCGACGCAGCGGGACCCCGATTCCGGTATGTGTGTGAAATGCATCCATGAGTGTGTCTTCCTATCGATTCGCTGGCAGGTCGGCGGGTGACGACAACGTGCCGCGCACCGCGGTCGCGGCGGCGACCGCGGGCGACACCAGATGAGTACGGCCGCCCTTGCCCTGCCGTCCCTCGAAGTTCCGGTTCGACGTCGACGCGCAGCGCTCACCCGGCGCCAACTGATCGGGGTTCATGCCCAGACACATCGAACATCCGGCCTGCCGCCACTGCGCGCCTGCGGCGGTGAATACCTCGCCGAGGCCCTCGGATTCGGCCTGGACGCGCACCCGCATGGAGCCGGGCACCACCAGCATCCGGACGCCGTCGGCCACCCTGCGGCCGCGCAGCACCTCGGCAACCACACGGAGATCCTCGATGCGTCCGTTGGTACACGAACCGACGAATACGGTGTCGATCGCGACGTCGCGCATCGGCGTGCCCGCTGATAAGTCCATGTAGGTCAGCGCCTTCTCGGCCGCCTGCCGCTCACCCTCGTCCACGATCAGATCGGGGTCCGGCACCGAATCGGCCAGCGGCACGCCCTGACCCGGGTTGGTGCCCCAGGTGACGAACGGCGTCAGCGTCGCCGCGTCGAGGTACACCACCGTGTCGAACTCGGCGCCCTCGTCGGTGCGAAGCGCGGTCCAGGCAGCCACCGCGGCATCCCAGTCGGCTCCGGTCGGTGCGTGCGGACGCCCGCGCAGGAACTCGAACGTCGTCTCGTCAGGACCGACCATCCCCGCTCGGGCGCCCGCCTCGATGCTCATGTTGCAGACCGTCATCCGGCCCTCCATCGACAACGCCTCGATCGCGCTGCCGCGGTATTCGATGACGTGGCCCTGACCGCCGCCGGTGCCGATCTTCGCGATGACGGCCAGAATGACGTCCTTTGCGCTGACGCCCGGCGGCAGCACGCCGTCCACATTGACGGCCATGGTCTTGAACGGCCGAAGCGGGAGCGTCTGCGTCGCGAGCACGTGCTCCACCTCGGAGGTACCGATGCCCATGGCCAGCGCACCGAATGCGCCGTGCGTGGAGGTGTGGCTGTCACCGCACACGACGGTGGTGCCCGGCTGTGTCAGACCGAGTTGGGGTCCGATGATGTGGACGATGCCCTGTTCGGCGTCCCCCATCGAATGCAACCGGATGCCGAACTCGTCGCAGTTGCGTCGGAGGGTGTCGACCTGAGTACGCGACACGGGGTCGGCGATGGGCTTGTCGATGTCGACGGTCGGAACGTTGTGGTCCTCCGTCGCGATGGTCAGGTCCGGCCGCCGTACCGGGCGGCCGGCGAGCCGCAGCCCGTCGAAGGCCTGTGGGCTGGTGACCTCGTGGACGAGGTGCAAATCGATGTAGATCAGATCCGGTTCACGGGCGGCACCCTCACCGCCGCCCTGGGCCACGACGTGGTCGGCCCACACCTTCTCTGCCATGGTGCGTGGTTTGTCGGTCATGACGTGTTGGTTCCTTCGGGCAGTTCTTCGAGGCGAGCCGCACGCGCCAGGCTGGCAATCTCATGATGCGGGACGCTAGTATCTCCCTGTGAGACAGGATAGCGGCATCGGCGTACTCGACAAAGCGGTGGGGGTACTGCATTCGGTGGCCGAGTCTCCCTGCGGTCTGGCCGAACTGTGTGAGCGCACGGGCCTGCCCCGCGCGACGGCCCACCGACTGGCTGCGGGACTGGAGGTGCACCGCCTGCTGGCCCGCGACACCGAGGGACGTTGGCTGCTGGGGCCTGCGCTGACCGAACTCGCCGGGCACGTCGACGATCCACTGCTCGCCGCCGGAGCCGTCGTCCTTCCACGACTTCGCGAGATCACCGGCGAGAGCGTCCAGTTGTATCGCCGCGAGGGCACCTCACGGGTGTGCGTCGCCGCGCTGGAACCGCCTGCGGGCCTTCGCGACACGGTTCCGGTCGGGACCCGACTGTCGATGACGGCGGGATCGGGAGCCAAGGTGCTGCTCGCCCACAGCGACGTCGCGACGCAGCAATCGGTGTTGCCGACGGCGAAGTTCACCGACCGGACGCTGGCCGAGGTGCGCAAGCGGGGGTGGGCGCAGAGCGCCGCCGAACGCGAACCCGGCGTGGCCAGCGTGTCGGCACCCGTCCGCGACGGTCGCGGCGCCGTGATCGCCGCAATCTCGGTCTCGGGTCCGATCGACAGGATGGGCCGCAGGCCGGGCGCACGGTGGGCGGCCGACCTGTTGGCCGCCTCGGAGGCGATGACCCGGCGGCTGTGACGTGACGCGCCTGGTGCATCTCACATCGCTGGTGACGCCGACGTCGACGACGCGACATCTGCACCAGAGCTGTCAATCGGGCACGCGGCATGACCGTGGTGTCGATGTCGCGAGCGGGACTGACGCGTCACATGCGAAAACGCCCGCCTCGTATCGAGACGGGCGCCGCCGGGTGTACCCCCGATGGGATTCGAACCCACGCTACCGCCGTGAGAGGGCGGCGTCCTAGGCCGCTAGACGACGGGGGCTAGGAACATCTTTCGGAGGGAAATCATAGCTCAGGCGCGAATGCCGACCTAATCACTCCAGTTGGCTGGGGTACCAGGACTCGAACCTAGAATGGCGGTACCAGAAACCGCTGTGTTGCCAATTACACCATACCCCATTGGCTACCCGTAACCGCTGGTCACGGAGCTTTTCGGGACCGATCCTGCATCGTGGCGTGCCACCACGTGCCGTTCACGGGCCGACAGGCAGACTATCAAAGATTTCGGCTACCCCTTTCACGCCACCCGTCACGCCCGCAGCCCCGTGCCGGCCGCATGGTCCCGTCCTGCCCGCAGCCTGTGCAGACTCCGGTCGCGGCCCAGCAGCTCCAGCGACTCGAACAGTGGCGGACTGACCGATGCGCCGGTCGCGGCGACCCGAATCGGGCCGAACGCCTTGCGCGGCTTGAGTTCGAGTCCCTCGATCAACGCGGCCTTCAACGCGGACTCGACGTCGGCCGTCGTCCACTGCCCCACGTCCTCGAGAGCCGCCGCCGCAGCATCGAGCACCGCGACCGCATCGGGGCGCAGCTCCTTGGCCGCGGACTTCTCGTCCAGCTGGTAGGAATCGTCGTCGAGGAACTTCAGTAGATCCCAGGCGTCGCCGAGGACGACCACCCGGGTCTGCACCAGTGCGGCGGCTTCGGCGAACTGATGCGCGTCGAGGCCCGTGTCGTGGCCGTGTTCGGCGAAGTATGCGTTCAGCCTGGCAGCGAAGTCGTCGGCCGACAGCAGTCGGAGATGCTCCGCATTGATCGCGTCGGCCTTCTTCTGGTCGAACCGTGCGGGATTGGAGTTGACGTCGCGGACGTCGAAGGCCGCCACCATCTCGTCCAGGCTGAACAGGTCATGGTCGTCGGCGATTCCCCATCCGAGAAGGGCAAGGTAGTTCAGCAGGCCCTCGGGGATGAAGCCGCGGTCGCGGTGCAGGAAGATATTCGACTGCGGATCCCGCTTGGACAGCTTCTTGTTGCCGTCGCCCAGAACGCTGGGCAGATGCGCGAACTCGGGGATGACGTCGGTCACGCCGATGCGCACCAGCGCCTCGTACAGCGCCAGCTGACGCGGCGTCGACGGCAGGAGATCCTCGCCGCGCAGCACGTGCGTGATCTTCATCAGCGCGTCGTCGACCGGATTCACCAAGGTGTACAGGGGATCCCCGCTCGCACGCGTAACGGCGAAGTCGGGCACCGTGCCCGCGGCGAAGGTCGTGGACCCACGGACCAGGTCGTCCCACGTCAGGTCATGGTCGGGCATGCGCAGACGCAGTACCGGCCGGCGCCCCTGCGCGGCGAACTCGGCCCGCTGCTCCTCGGTCAGCGTGCGGTCGTAGTTGTCATAGCCCAGTTTGGGATTGCGGCCGGCGGCGACGTGGCGTGCCTCGACCTCCTCGGGCGTCGAGTAGGCCTCGTAGACCTCTCCGGCGTCGCGCAGCCTCGCCAGCACGTCGCGGTAGATGTCTCCGCGCTCGGACTGCCGGTACGGCGCGTGCGGGCCGCCGACCTCGGGGCCTTCGTCCCAGTCCAGTCCCAGCCAGCGCAGGGCATCCAGCAGGGCGGCATAACTTTCCGCACTGTCTCGGGCGGCGTCGGTGTCCTCGATCCGGAACACGAACGTTCCGCCGGTGTGCCGGGCGTAGGCCCAGTTGAACAGTGCGGTGCGCACCAGGCCCACGTGCGGCGTACCGGTGGGCGACGGGCAGAAGCGGACCCGGACGGTCTCGTCGCTCATCACTTTTCCTTGCGGACAACGGGATTGGTCAGTGTGCCGATACCTTCGATCGTGATGCTGACGGTGTCACCGTCCTCGATCGGACCCACGCCCTCGGGCGTGCCGGTCAGGATGAGGTCACCCGGCAGCAACGTCATCACCGCCGACGCCCATTCGATGATGGCACCGACGTCGTGGACCATCAGCGACGTTCGACTGTGCTGGCGCAGTTCTCCGTTGACCTCCGTTCGCAGGTCGAGGTCGGAGGGGTCGAGCACGGTCTCGATCCATGGCCCCACCGGACAGAAGGTGTCGTGGCCCTTGGCCCGCATCCACTGACCGTCCTTGCGCTGCTGATCCCGCGCGGACACGTCGTTGGCGATCGTGTAGCCGAGGATGTTCTCGGCCGCCCTGGACGCGGGGACGTCCTTGCACGGCCTGCCGATGACCACGGCGAGTTCACCCTCGTGGTGGACGGGGTGCGCGTCGGCGGGCAACTGGATCGGTACGCGGGGTCCGATGATCGACGTATTCGGCTTGAGGAAGATCACCGGGTCCTCCGGCGCCTCCCCACCCATCTCGGCGGCATGTGCGGCGTAGTTCTTGCCCATGCAGATCACCTTGCTCGCCAGGATCGGCGCCAGCAGTCGGACGTCGGCCAGTGGCCACGACCTACCAGTGAACTCGGGCGTACCAAAGGGGTGTTCGGCGATCTCACGGGCCGTCGCTGCGTCGGCATCACCCTCGATGCCGACGAAGGCGACGCCGTCGGGACTCGCGATTCGACCAAGGCGCATGCGATCAGCCTAATGGCCACCCCGGCGAGCTCACTGCCGGGTGTGAGCTAACAGTCTCTCATATTATGAGATGCATATTCATATGATGAGATCGTCATGGAACGATGTGCCCATGACGACTTCGACGATCGGCACGGCGCGGCGCTGGTCGATGTTGGCCATCGCCCTGACCACGACGCTCTGCGCCAACGTCTTCATCAACGGGGTGGCCTTCCTGATTCCCACCCTGCATCAGGACCGCGGCCTGGATCTCGCAGAGGCGGGCCTGATATCGGCCCTACCCAGTTTCGGCATGGTCGTCACCCTGATCGCCTGGGGCTGGGTGGTCGATCGGCTCGGCGAACGGTTCGTGCTCGCCGCCGGTTCGGCGTTGACGGCCGCGGCGGCGTTCGCGGCCGCCTCCGCGGAGTCGCTGGTCACCATCGGCGGTTTCCTCTTCCTGGGCGGCATGGCGGCCGCGAGCAGCAACTCGGCCAGCGGACGACTCGTGGTCGGCTGGTTTCCGCCGCATCAGCGCGGGCTCGTCATGGGTATCCGTCAGACCGCGCAGCCGCTCGGGGTCGGCCTGGGCGCGTTGGTGATTCCACAGCTCGCTGCGGCCCGCGGCATCGCGGCGGCACTACTGTTTCCCGCGTTCATCTGCGCGGCGGCAGCTGTGATCAGTGCAGTTGGCGTGATGGACCCGCCGCGCCCGCCTCGGGCAGAAGCCCACGCCGATGAACTCGCCAACCCCTACCGGGGATCGTCGACGCTATGGCGCATCCACGCCGTGTCGGTACTGCTCGTCGTCCCCCAGTGTGTGGTCTGGACGTTCACCCTGGTGTGGCTGATGACCGACCGAGGCTGGTCCGCGGCATCTGCCGGCGGGCTGGTCACCATCGCGCAGCTACTCGGCGCCGCGGGGCGAATCGCCGCCGGGCGTTGGTCGGACAAGGCCGGGTCGCGGCTACATCCCGTGCGCACCATCGCGATCGGCGCTGCGCTCGCCATGGGCCTGCTCGCCCTGGCCGACCTTGCGGACTCCCCTGCGAGTATCGCGGTGCTGGTGATCGCATCGGTGGTCACGGTCTCCGACAACGGTCTGGCCTTCACGGCCATTGCCGAACTCGCAGGCCCGTTCTGGAGCGGGCGGGCGCTGGGCATGCAGAACACCAGTCAGCTGCTGACGGCGGGAATCGTGCCTCCGGCGTTCGGTGCGCTGATCGCGACGGCCGGATTCCCGCTGGCATTCGCCCTGTGCGCCATCTTCCCGTTGCTCGCCGCGCCACTGGTGCCGGTCGATCAGGATCCGCTGCGAGCCTCGGCTCCCGGTGAGCGGCGCCGGTAAGCGCGAATCCGTCCGCTTCGCGGGAGCAACACGAGCGCAGCAGCGAGGAAGCACAGCGCGCCAACGAAGGTGCCGACGCTCGCGACCGTTTCGTCGACGACCACACCCGTCAATCTGACGAACGCCGCGAGCGCGCTCACGCCGAATGCGATGCAGCCGGCCATGTTGATCCAGGTGGCCTGCCAGTCGACCGATCCCGGCGCCCACCGTCCGACGTCGGCGTTGACGGCGACGACTGCAAGTACCCCGCTCACCAGAAAGGCCAATGACCCCACGGCGTCCGGCGCCCACACCAGGCGGCGTTCTACCAACACCTGGTGAGCCCACACCGCCCCGGTCGTGCTGACGTTGAATAGCACGGTCCCAGCGAACTGCGTTGCAGCGGAGAGCCATCCGGGACTGCCCTCCGGCCCCGACCGAACCAGCTGAATCCAGCCCGCGGTCGTGAAGAACCACGAGCCGACGAAGCAGAGCACGTTGGCGGCCGCCACGCCGGCATAGGAGGCGAACCCAGGCGCCGTGGCCACGGCGAAGAGTGTCGATCCGACGGCGAACAGCCGACACTGATGGGTCAGCGTGACGCCGTACCGCAGCCGTAACCGCGTCATCCGCCACCCCCCTCGCCGAACGTGAACTCGTACGCGAATTCAAGGCCGAATCGCACACATTTCTTCACACTCGGCGTTAGAGCAGACCCACGATCCTGTCGCCGACCTGAGTTGTCGACATCGTCTCGGCGCCACGCGTCGAAAGGTGGGTGGCGACCGCGTGATCCACTCTGGCAGCCGCGGCATCCTCGCCGACGTGTGCCAGAAGCAGCGCCACCGACATGATGGCCGCAGTGGGATCGGCGATGCCCTGCCCGGCGATGTCGGGTGCGCTGCCGTGCACGGGCTCGAACATCGACGGGTTGGTCCCGGTGGCGTCGATGTTGCCGCTGGCGGCCAGGCCGATGCCACCCGACACCGCCGCCGCCAGGTCGGTGATGATGTCGCCGAACAGGTTGTCGGTGACGATCACGTCGAATCGCCCGGGGTCGGTGACCATGTGGATGGTCGCTGCGTCGATGTGCTGGTAGGCGACCTCGACGTCGGGGAACTCCTCGCCGACCTCGGCGACGGTCCGCGCCCACAGCTTGCCTGCAAACGTCAGCACGTTGGTCTTGTGCACCAGGGTGAGGTGCTTACGCCGCTTGGACGCCCGGGTGAACGCGTCGCGCACCACCCGTTGCACCCCGTAGGCGGTGTTGAGGCTCACCTCGGTGGCCACCTCGTGCGGCGTGCCGACCCGGATGGCGCCTCCGGTACCGGTGTAGGGCCCCTCGGTACCCTCGCGGACGACCACGAAGTCGATGGCGGGGTTGCCGGCAAGCGGGCCGACGACGCCGGGATGCAACCGCGACGGGCGCAGGTTCACGTGATGGTCGAGGGCAAAGCGCAGAGTGAGCAGCAGGCCGCGCTCCAGCACGCCACTGGGGACCGACGGATCGCCGATGGCGCCCAACAGGATCGCGTCATGGCCACGCAGTTCGTCGACCATGCCGTCAGGCAGGGTTTCCCCCGTCGCGTGGTAACGCTTGGCGCCCAGGTCGTATTCGGTCTTCTCCACGCCCGGGAGCACCACATCGAGGACCTTGACGGCCTCGGCGATCACCTCGGGTCCGATGCCGTCGCCGGCGATGACGGCGAGTTTCACGAAAGATCCACCACTTCCAGCGTCACGGCGTCCACGTCGGTGCCGATCGCGCCCAGTACGTCGGCGGGCACCGTGCGATCCAGCCGAAGCATGATCGTCGCGCCCTCGCCGTCCGCGTCCTGGCTCAGCTGCGCGGCGAGGATGTTCACGCCCGCACCGCCGAGCAGGGTGCCGATCTTGCCGAGCGCGCCGGGCTGGTCGTTGTAGTTGATGATCAGGTTGACGCCCTCGGCGCGCAGATCGAGGTTGCGGCCATTGATCTGGACGATCTTCTGCACCTCTTGCGGGCCGGACAAGGTGCCCGCAACGTTGACGGTCGACCCGTCAACGGTCACCGCCCGCACGTCGACCACGCTGCGGTGGTTGGGGCTCTCGGTCGCGGTACTCAGCGACGCCTCCACGCCACGCTCGGCGGCCAGCGATGGCGCGTTCACGAAGGTCACCTTGTCCTCGATCACCGCCGAGAACAGGCCCCGCAGCGCCGAGAGGCGCAACACCTCGACCTCCTCGGAGGCCAGCTCGCCGAACACCTGCACCGACAGCGTCGTCGGCAGCTCGGTGGACAATGCGCCGACCAGCAGGCCCAGCTTGCGGACCAGGTCCAGCCACGGCGCGACCTCCTCGCCGACCACTCCGCCGCCCACGTTGACCGCGTCGGGCACGAACTCCCCGGCCAGCGCGAGGCGGACGCTGGCGGCGACGTCTGTGCCCGCGCGATCCTGCGCCTCGGCGGTCGACGCACCGAGATGCGGCGTCACCACCACCTCGGGCAGCTCGAAGAGCGGACTGTCGGTGCACGGCTCGGTCGAGAACACGTCGAGGCCCGCGCCGCGCACGTGGCCGCTGGAAACCGCCTCGGCGAGTGCGGCCTCGTCGATCAGGCCGCCACGGGCGGCGTTGACGATGATGACACCGGGCTTGGTCTTGGCCAGCGCCTCCTTGCCGATCAGGCCCGCGGTCTCCTTGGTCTTGGGCAGGTGCACCGAGATGAAGTCGGCGCGGCCGAGAAGCTCGTCCAGCGTCAGCAGTTCGATCCCGAGCTGGGCCGCGCGTGCCTGCGAGACGTAGGGGTCGTAGGCGGTGATGTGGGCGCCGAACGCGGCGAGCCGCTGGGCGACCAGCTGGCCGATGCGGCCAAGCCCCACCACCCCGACGGTCTTTCCGAAGATCTCGGTACCCGAGAACGACGACCGTTTCCAGGTGTGTTCACGCAGCGTCGCGTCCGCCGCCGGGATCTGTCGTGCCGCGGCCAGAAGGAGCGCGAGCGCGTGCTCGGCGGCGCTGTGGATGTTGGACGTCGGCGCATTCACCACCAGCACGCCGCGGGAGGTCGCAGCGTCGACGTCGACGTTGTCGAGGCCCACACCTGCCCGGGCGACGATCTTCAGCTTGGGTGCCGCGGCGAGCACCTCGGCGTCGACCGTGGTCGCCGACCGCACCAGCAACGCGTCGGCGTCCGCTACCGCGGCCAACAGCTTTGCCCTGTCCGGTCCATCGACCCATTGCACTTCCACCTGGTCACCAAGGGCGGCGACGGTGGATTCAGCGAGTTTGTCGGCGATCAAAACCACGGGGAGGCTCACGCGGTCAGCCTAATGGGCTGTAATTGGGGTCTGGCGGGCAGGAGCGGAGCGACCCGGGGAATGGTTCCGGCGGGCAGGAGCGGAGCGACCCGGGGAATGATTCCGGCGGGCAGGAGCGGAGCGACCCGGGGAATGATTCCGGCGGGCAGGAGCAGGAGGGATTGAAAGTGGACGTCACCATCGTCGGCAGCGGTCCCAACGGGCTGAGCGCAGCCGTCATCTGCGCCCGGGCCGGTCTGTCGGTGCGGGTCATCGAGGCGCAGCCCACGGCGGGGGGCGGCGCACGGACCCTTCCCGACCCAGAGTTCGGCGGCGTCGGCCATGACATCTGCTCGGCGGTGCACCCACTGGCCCTGGCATCGCCGTTCTTCGCGGAGTTCGACCTACGCGCCCGTGGGGTGAACCTGGCCGTTCCGGAGATCGCGTACGGCAACCCGCTGCCGGGCCGACCCGCAGCCATCGGCTACCTCGACATCGAGCGCACCTGCGCCGAACTCGACGAGGGCGACTCCTGGCGCACGCTGCTGGGGCCGCTGGCCACCGACTGCGACGGAGTCGTCGGGCTGCTGCTGGGCGACAAGCGCTCGATTCCGCCCTCGATACCGGCCGCGTTGCGGATCGCGCCGCGACTCCTCGGACAGGGCACCCCGCTGTGGCGCATACTGAAGGGCGAGGATTCCCGCGCGTTGTTCAGTGGTGTTGCAGCACATACCATCTCACGGATGCCATCGCTGGTGTCGGCGGGTGCGGGTCTCATGCTGGCCACGCTCGCACACGCCGTCGGCTGGCCGATCCCGGTCGGTGGCTCACAGGCCATCCCCGATGCGTTGATCGCCGACCTACTGGCGCACGGAGGCGAACTCGTCCTGGACGAGGAGGTGACCCGGCCACCACAAGGCGTCGTGCTGTACGACACCGCGCCCACGGCCTTGCTGCACATCTACGGTGACGCACTGCCGAGCCGATACGCGAAGGCCCTGCGGGACTACCGATTCGGGCCGGGCGTGGCCAAGGTGGACTTCGTGCTGTCCGGCGAGATCGAATGGCAGGACCCACGATTGGCATCGGCCGCCACCCTGCACATGGGCGGCACCAGGGTGCAGATGGCACTGGCCGAGGCGGAGATCGCCAGGGGGCGCCACGCCGCATGGCCCATGGTGCTCGCCGCGCTGCCGCACATCGCCGACCCCGGGCGCGTCGACCCCGAGGGGCGCAGACCACTCTGGACGTACGCGCACGTGCCCTCGGGGTCGACCGTCGACATGGCGGACACCGTGACCGAGGTGTTCGAGCGGTTCGCACCCGGTTTCCGGGACCTCGTGGTCGGAGTGCGAAGCATCCCCGCCGCCCACCTGGCAGACCACAACGCCAACCTGGTAGGCGGCGACATCGGGGTGGGTGGCAACAACATGTTCAGTGCGCTCACGGGGCCGACGTTGCGCTGGAATCCGTGGTCGACGCCCATTCCGAAGGCCTATCTGTGCTCGTCGGCCGCACCGCCCGGCGGCGGCGTGCACGGCATGGCCGGCTACTACGCCGCGCGGACCGTGCTGCGCCGCGAATTCGGCATCACGACGTTGCCCAGGCTCTCACCGTAGATGTTTTGGCCCGGAGCCACCCGGGTACCGAGTCGAGCATGTCTCACCGAAGAGTGCTCTCCAACGTGGCCGCGGCCGCGACCGTCATCGCCATGGGGCCACTACTCGCGGGCTGCGGCGGTGGCGATGACACCGAATCGACGACCACCTCAAGCACCTCGACGATCTCGGCCACCACCTCATCAGAGGCGCCACAGACCTCCGAGGCGCCGGTGGTGACCACGACGGTGCCACCGTCGAGCACCGTGGTCGAGACGGGCACGGGTGAGCCCGCTGTGACGGTCCCGTCCCCACCAGCGAGTCCCGTCCCCACCAGCGATTCCCTCCCCACCGGCGATCCCGTCACCACCGGCCATCCCGGAGATCCCGCCGATCCCGACTCCGTGATCTGACCCTTTCGACGTCCCAGCGCCCCCATCGCGCCGGGTGTGGGGTCACCGACGGGTGCCGGTAGCGTCGCCTCTGAGCGGCGCAGGTCACCGATTCGTCTGATGGGCACCCGCGCCAGGGACGATCGGGGGCGGGGTGTCGAGGTCGTCGTCGGATTCGCGATCGGAGTCCGTCGAACACGGAAAGTGCCTACGCTCGACCTTCATGATCACCGCCGTGCCGTTGCTCAGGGGCAACCACCATGGGATCAGAGTGTCGTGATGCCCACCGCCGATGGCCCCTCGGACCGCGTCGTCGTGGCCGCCGGTACCGCGATCCCGGCGAACACGGTGCGCCGGATCGACGACGTGGTCCTTGCCGGCTCGTCCACCGTGCCCGTCACCGGTTCGGCGACCCGACGCACCCGCAAGGCCCTGCGCCGATGATCGGATCCGAACTCGACGCCGCGGGCGTCCACGACCCCGTGCTTGGGGAGGCCTACCGACGTTACCGCGACATCAATTCGCGGCACGGCCGGACGTTCCGGTCTGCCCGGTGCGTGGTGGACGCGGCTCCGTGACGGGGGTTCGTGACGTCATGACGGGACTGGGCTACACGTTGCCGGCGGTGATCGCCGTACTGGCGGTGTGCCTTCTCGAGTTCACGCTGCTGCGTACCGGCTTGTTTCGCAAGCCTGCCTACTGGATCTCGATGGTCATCGTGGTGGGATTCCAGACCGTCGTCGACGGTTGGCTGACCAAACTGAGCGCGCCGATCGTAATCTACGACGATGACCACACGCTTGGCATACGGTTCCCGTTCGACATCCCGGTCGAGGATTTCCTGTTCGGCTGGGCGATGGTGACCGCCGTATTGCTGCTGTGGGAGCGACAGCGATCCCGCCCCAATAAGGAGGATTCGAAGTGACGTCCAGTACCGAAGACGACGTACCCGCCGCGTTCGACGCGGGCGCAAAGGACTACGACGCGCTGGTTGGAGCGAATCCCGGCTACCACTCTCATCTTCGGCTGTCTGCGCGCCGCATGTCGATTCCCGACGGTGGCCGCGGCCTGCGGCTTCTGGATGCCGGGTGTGGCACGGGTGCGTCGACCGCGGCGTTGCTCGCCGCGGCACCCGAGGCCGAGATCGTCGCCGTGGACGGGTCTTTGGGGATGCTCACGCAGGCACGCGAAAAGGACTGGCCCCCTTCGGTACGGTTCGTACACAGCTATGTCGAGAACCTCGCCACAGCCGACGTCGAGGGACCGTTCGACGGGATCTTCGCGGCCTACCTGGTGCGCAACCTCGCCGATCCCAACAGCCAGCTTCAGGCCTTTCGCGCACTGCTACGGCCGGGCGGAACGCTTGCGGTGCACGAGTACTCGGTGCGCGACTCGCGACTCGCTTCAGCGATGTGGAACTTCGTCAGCACCGCGATCATCATCCCGTCCGGCCGGATCCGGACCGGTGACGCGGAGCTGTACCGCTATCTGCGCAACAGCGTAAACCGCTTCGACGGTGCGACCGCGTTCCGGCAGCGTCTCGCCGACAACGGGTTCACGGCGGTCCGCAGCGACACGGTGCCCGGTTGGCAGCGTGGCGTCGTGCACACCTTCCTCGCCGAATCGCCGACATAGGCGATCGCGCGTAAAATGTTGCGCAAGTTGCGTTCCGGTTGACCCGAGGCAACGGCAAAACCGGTCAGACAGCCTGCGCAGGAAGCCCTGCCGCCTCCAACAACGGCACCTGGGTGACTGCCCACGGGCTGATTGCCCATGGCAGCCGGGCCGCTGCGGCCAGTTCGTTCCAGCTGACCCAGCGGTATTCCATGGTCTCGGTGGGCACCGGGCGGATGGGTTCGTCGGTCATGGCCCAGAATACGGGGCACACCTCGTTCTCGACCGTCCCGTCCGCGGCGACGGCTCGGTAGCGGAAGTCCGGCAGCACACAGACCGGATTCTCGATGCGAACACCGAGTTCGTCGGCGGCCCGTCTGCGCACCGCCGTGTTGGGCTGCTCACCCGGTCCCGGGTGCCCGCAGAACGAGTTCGTCCACACCCCGGGCCAGGTGCGCTTGCCCAGGGCTCGGCGGGTCAGCAGCACGTTGCCGTCGCCATCGAACAGGTAGCAGGAGAAACCCAGGTGAAGCGGGGTGTCCTCATCGTGCACCGTCGCCTTGTCGGCATGCCCGATGGCACACCCGGCATCGTCGAGCAGCACCACGTACTCGGTCTCGGCCATCGCAGTCATCCCCACCTCACCATCCCGCGCGCGACTTGCGTGTTGAAAACCGTCCTTAGAGCGGGTTTCAACACGCAAGTCGGTAGCAGCCGGGGTCGCAGACGCGTCAGGCCGTCTCGGTGATGGGCCGGTCGACCCAGCTCATCAGGTCGCGCAGTTTCTTGCCGGTGACCTCGATCGGGTGCTCGGCATTCTCCTTGCGCAGCTTCTCGAGCCGCTTGTTGCCGCCCTCGACGTTGGCGACGAGTTCCTTGACGAAGCTGCCGTCCTGAATGTCCCTGAGGATGGCGCGCATACGCTCCTTCGTGTCGGCATCGATCACGCGCGGACCCGACAGGTAGCCGCCGAACTCCGCGGTGTCACTGACCGAGTAGTTCATCCGCGCGATGCCGCCCTCATACATCAGGTCGACGATCAGCTTGAGCTCGTGGAGCACCTCGAAGTAGGCCAGCTCGGGGGCGTAACCCGCCTCGACCATGACCTCGAAGCCGGTCTTGACCAGTTCCTCGGTGCCGCCGCACAGCACGGCCTGCTCACCGAATAGGTCGGTCTCGGTCTCGTCCTTGAAGGTGGTCTTGATGACGCCGGCCCGGGTACCGCCGATGCCCTTGGCGTAGGACAGCGCGAGCGCCTGGCCCTCACCGGTCGGGTCCTGCTCGACGGCGATCAGGCAGGGCACGCCCTTGCCGTCGACGAACTGACGGCGCACCAGGTGGCCGGGGCCCTTGGGGGCGACCATGCCGATGGTGATGTTCTCCGCAGGCTCGATGAGGTCGAAGTGAATGTTGAGCCCGTGCCCGAAGAACAGCGCGTTGCCGGCCACCAGATTGGGCTCGATGTCGTTGGAGAAGATCTCGGCCTGTGCGGTGTCCGGCGCGAGCAGCATGATGACGTCGGCCCACTTCGCCACCGCGGCGGGCGTATCGACCTCCAGACCCTGCTCGGTCACCTTCTCGCGGGACTTCGAGCCCTCCTTCAAACCGACCTTCACCTCGACGCCGGAGTCGCGCAGGCTCAGCGAGTGGGCGTGCCCCTGGCTGCCGTAACCGATCACGCCGACCTTGCGGCCCTGGATGATCGACAGATCCGCGTCGTCGTCGTAGTACATCTCAACTGCCACTTCGGTATTCCTTCTCTTCTCTTCGTTCGTGTTTCGCTGAAACTTCGGTTATTTGGAGGTGACGATGCCGCGGGGACCGCGGGCCAGCGTCACCATGCCCGACTGGGCGATCTCTCGGATACCGTACGGCTCGAGGAGATTCAGCAGTGCCTCCAGCTTGCCCGGCGTGCCGGTGGCCTCCACGACCAACGACTCCGCGGATACGTCCACCACCTTGGCGCGGAACAGGTTCACCGCTTCGATGATCTGACCGCGGGTGGTCGCGTCGGCGCGCACCTTGATCAACGCCAGTTCGCGCGACACCGAGTTGTCCTCGTCCTGCTCCACGATCTTGATCACGTTGATGAGCTTGTTGAGCTGCTTGGTGATCTGCTCGAGCGGGAAGTCCTCGACGGCGACCACGATGGTCATGCGCGACAGGTGCTTCTGTTCGGTGGCACCGACGGCGAGGCTCTGGATGTTGAAACCGCGCCGCGAGAACAGCGACGCGACGCGCGCCAGCACGCCGGGCTTGTCCTCGACGAGGACCGACAACGTATGCGTGGTGGTCATGCTCGGCCCTCGGTGTTGTCCTCGTCGAACAGCGGACGGATGTTCCGCGCCGCCATGATCTCGTCATTGCCCGTGCCCGCAGCGACCATCGGCCACACCTGGGCGTCGGCGCCGACGATGAAGTCGATCACGACGGGGCGGTCGTTGATCGCCCTCGCCTGGTTGATCACGTCCTCGACGTCTTCGGCTCGCTCACAACGCAATCCGACGCAGCCGAGCGCCTCGGCCAGCTTGAGGAAGTCGGGAATCCGATGGCTGTGGGTGGACAGGTTGGTCTGGCTGTAGCGCTCCCCGTAGAACAGCGTCTGCCACTGCCGCACCATGCCGAGATTGCCGTTGTTGATCACGGCGACCTTGATGGGCGCACCCTCGACGGCGCAGGTGGCCAGTTCCTGATTGGTCATTTGGAAGCAGCCGTCGCCGTCGATTGCCCACACCTCGGCGTCGGGCCGGGCGAACTTGGCACCCATCGCCGCCGGCACCGCGTAGCCCATCGTGCCCAGGCCACCCGAGTTCAGCCACGTGCGCGGGTTCTCGTAGCGGATGAACTGCGCCGCCCACATCTGGTGCTGGCCGACACCGGCCACGTACACCGCATCCGGTCCGGCGATACGGCCGAGGGTCTCGATCACGTACTCCGGCGACAGGCTTCCGTCGCTCTGCGGGTCGTAGCTGAGCGGGTAGGTGGACTGGATGCTGCGCAGGTACTCCCACCAATTTCCGATGTCGAGCGTCGCCTCCGACGTCCCGTCGCGTCGCAAAGCGGCGATCAAGTCCTCGATCACGGCCTTGACGTCGCCGACGATCGGCACGTCGGCGTTGCGGTTCTTGCCGATCTCGGCTGGGTCGATGTCGGCGTGAATCACCTTCGCCTCGGGCGCAAAGGAGTCCAGCTTGCCGGTCACGCGGTCGTCGAATCGGGTGCCCAGTGCGATGAGCAAGTCGCTGCGCTGCAGCGCGCCGACCGCGGCAACGGTGCCGTGCATGCCCGGCATGCCGAGATTCTGCGGGTGGGAGTCGGGAAACGCCCCCCGCGCCATCAGCGTGGTGACGACGGGAATGCCGGTCAGCTCCGCCAGATTCAGCAGCTCCTCGGTGGCCTCCCCGCGGATCACGCCACCGCCGACGTACAGCACCGGCTTGCGCGCCGACGCGATCAGCTTGGCGGCCTCACGAACCTGCCTGCTGTGCGGCCTGGTGTTCGGCTTGTACCCCGGCAGGTCGAACGCCGGTGGCCAACTGAAGGTGCACTGCCCCTGGAGAACGTCCTTCGGGATGTCGACCAAGACCGCACCGGGACGGCCCGACTTGGCGATGTGGAATGCCTCGGCGATCACCTGTGCGATCTCATCGCCATCGCGAACCAGGAAGTTGTGCTTGGTGATCGGCATGGTGATGCCCGAGATGTCGGCCTCTTGAAAGGCGTCGGTGCCGATCAGCCCGCGGCCGACCTGGCCCGTGATCGCGACCACCGGGATCGAGTCCATCTGCGCGTCGGCAAGGGGGGTCACCAGATTCGTGGCGCCGGGGCCGGAGGTGGCCATGCAGACGCCGACCTTGCCGGTCGCATGGGCGTATCCGCTCGCGGCGTGACCCGCACCTTGCTCGTGTCGGACCAAGACGTGGCGCAGCTTCTGCGAGTCGAAGAGCGGGTCGTACACGGGCAGCACGGCACCCCCGGGGATGCCGAAGATGATCTCGACGTCGAGTTCCTCGAGTGACCGGATCACGGCCTGGGCACCCGTCATCTGTTGTGGGGCAACCCTCCTCGCGTCCGAGTTGGGTTTGTTCACGGCTGCCGGCGTGCCATTGCTACGGTGCGTGGATTCCGGCGGTCGCGTGGTCGGTGCGCTCACGGTGTCCTCTTCGGTGGAGTATCGGTGTGGGGTCGTGGTGTTCTCGGGCAACAAAAAACCCCCGTCAGCTTCCGCTGTACGAGGGTTGCGCGTCGGTGCTCGTAGGCCTGGGGTAAATCCCGACTGGTCACTCAGCCTGGTTACGCACCAACGCGCGAACCAATTACTACGAGCATGCCGATGGACTGCATAGCCGTTCACGGTAGTCGCCGCACTGGTCAATGGTCAAATTCCGCAATAATGCAAGGATGGTGGGATGAGTTCTCGGGTCCGAAGACCCGGCCGTGGAACCGGTCGTCGTCAAGATCTCGCCGACCGCCATCGTGGCCGTCTGCTTCCTGACCCTCGGTTTGTTGACGATCGTGTTGGCTCGACCGGGCTGGTTCGCTCCGCTGCTCGTGCTGCCCGTGCTCGCGACGGTCGCGATCTTCCGGTACCGCACGACCGCCGACGGGGAAACGGTCACCGCGCGCACCCTGCTCGGCAGCCAGACCGTCGCGTGGTCCGATATCGAGGGTCTACGGTTCGACCGGGGTTCGTGGGCGGTGGCACATCGCAGGGATGGCAAGGAGTTCAGGCTGCCGGCCGTGACCTTCGCAACGCTGCCGCAGCTGAACGCGGCCAGCGGTGGCCGCGTGCCGAATCCCTATGATCAGCGCTAGCGCTGGAACCTAGACCAGCGGGTTGGCACCGTTGAGGAGCACCCAGACGGCGACCCCCGCTCCGATGCCCAGGAGCAGGGCCGCGATGGACCCGATGAAGGGCCTTCGGGCCCAGCCACGACCCGCGTCGAAGCCGTACCTGCCGGGACCCGTGAGGCACAGCGCGACCGCCACCACGATGAGCGTGACCAGGTATTCGTGGCCGTCGGGTACGAAGAACGGGAAGTAACCCGATTCGGGTTGCGTGACGACCGCGGCAAGCAGCGCGTTCACCAGGTAGGCGACCGCGGCCGCGGCGGCCAGCGGCGTGAAAAGACCGAGCACCAACAGCACGCCGGCGCCGATCTGCACGCCGACGCCCGCGTAGACCAGAATGCCCGCATGCTGGTAGCCGATGTCTACCAGCGACTGCTCGTAGCCGTTCAGACCCGCGCCGCCCCAGAAGCCGAACACGTTCCGCAGGCCGTGCGCGATGAACAGCGCACCCAGCCCGACGCGCACCAGCGCAAGGCCGAGGTCCTGGGTGCCCCGCCGGCCCGCCGCACGGACGCGATCGTCGACGATCGGATCCGTCCCGACTTCGGTGGGCTCGGCCGGCTGGGTGGCCTGCCTACCCGCCGGTTGCACGTAGGGCAGCGGTTCCGGGTCGCCGAGCACGCCGTAGCCGGACTGCTCGGCGGGCGTGTCGTAGCGCGGGATCGCGGTCGTCTCGAGATCACCGGTATACGGCGAGGACGGGACATCGTCTTCCGGGTCGACCAGGCGTGCCGACGCGGGCAGCACGGCTGAGCCGTCCAGGCCTTGGGGCTTCTGCCAAGCGCGCGGGTCGTGAGAGGTACTGGTCACGACCTCCAGCGTAAGTGCTCGTCACCCGCGAATCGTGGATTGGCGCGACCTTTCATTCACCGTTGCACAGCCGTGACCCCCAGCCCGCCCGGCGACCGGCGTGGCGCATACCGCCCAACGATCCGTAATCTGGCGTGCATGAGACTGCGCCGGCCGATGCGAGGTGTGCTGGTGCTGCTGTGCGCGGCGGTGGTCAGTGTCGCCGGATGCGCCCGCTTCGACTCCGCCCAGTCGGCACCGTTCACCACGGAGCCGCAGATGGAGCCGGGTTCGAGCACGCCTCCGCCTCCCCCGCCGCCGTTGCCTGCGCAGCCGTTCCCGAAGGAATGCCCGATGCCCGGTGTGATGCAGGGCTGCCTGGAGAGCACCAGCGGGCTGGTCATGGGGCTGGACAGCAAGTCGGCGCTGGTGGGCGAGCGGCTGACCGGTGCCGTCATGGACGTCGCCGTGAACGCCGAGCCCAAGGTCAAGCTGGTGCTGCCGGTCGACCCCACGGGTGACGGCGGGCTGCTGGACATCGTGCTGTCGCCGACGTACTCGCAGGACCGCCTCCTGTACGCCTACGTGAGTACCCCGACAGACAACCGGGTGATCCGCATCGCCGAGGGCGACGTGCCCAAGCCGATCCTGACGGGTATCCCGAAGGGTGTGACCGGCAACGCCGGTTCGCTGATCTTCACCAGCCCCAC
The DNA here is from genome assembly GCA_963798245.1 of uncultured Actinomycetota bacterium. Classification (GTDB taxonomy): domain Bacteria; phylum Actinomycetota; class Actinomycetes; order Mycobacteriales; family Mycobacteriaceae; genus Mycobacterium. The sequence continues at coordinate 229,404 of CAWCSO010000011.1, read as the reverse complement.
CACACTGATGGTGCAGACCGGCGATGCCGGGGATCCCGCGCTGGCCGCCGACCCGTCCTCCCTGGCGGGCAAGCTGCTCCGGATCGAACAGCCCACCACCATCAACCAGGCTCCGGAGACCACCGCGCTCAGCGGTCTCGGCGCGGGCGGCGGGCTCTGCATCGACCCGTCGGACGGCTCGCTGTACGTCACCGACCGCACGCCCACGGGCGACCGGTTGCAACGCATCACCAAGGACTCCGTGGTGTCGACGGTCTGGTCATGGCCGGACCGTCCCGGGGTCGCGGGTTGCGCCGCCTCGGACGGCACGATTCTGGTGAACCTCGTCGACACCAAGCAGACCGTCGCGGTCAGGTTGGCCGCCGATACCGGCGCGGTGACCGGCGACCCCGAGGTGGTGCGTCAGGACAAGTGGGGGCACGTGTGGGCGCTGGCGATGTCGCCGGACGGCAACGTGTGGGGCGCCACCATCAACAAGACCGCGGGTGATGCCGAGAAACTCGACGACGTCGTGTTCCCGCTGTTCCCGCAGGGCGGCTTCCCGCGCAGCAGCGACGAGAAGACCTGATCCGCGTCGGGTTAACCGTGCCAGGCGTGGTTGGCAGCACCGCCCGTTGGTGCGCTACCGGTGCTGCTGGGTGCCGGGCAGCCGCAGCATCAACCGCGTCCCGCCCATGGGGCTGACCTCTAGCGATGCGGTGCCCCCGTGCAGTTCGGCCTGCTGGGCGACCAGCGCAAGGCCGAGCCCGGAGCCCGACCTCGATGCCGTCGTACCGCGGTGGAACCGTCCGAACACCTCGGCGCGCTCCTCCTCCGGAACACCGGAGCCGTCGTCATCGATCGCGATCTCGACACCACTGGCCGACGTCAGCACGCTGAGACGGACCTGGGTCGCGTCCCCGTGCTTGACCGCGTTGGCGATCGCGTTGTCGATGACCAGCCGCAACCCGGCGGGAAGGCCCAGCATCAGCACGGTGGTCGACGACGCCAGCGACACCTCGACATCCGGATAGTTGTGCATCGCGTCGTGCGCGGCACGGTCGAGGAGTTCGGTGACGTCCACCGAGACGAAGTCGTCGGCGGTGGTCAGCTCGCCCTGCGCGAGCCGCTCGAGTGCCGTCAGCGTGGCCTCGATCCGGGTCTGCGTGCGCATCACGTCGCCGATCACCTCCTTGCGCTGTTCGGCAGGCAGATCCAGCGTCGCCAACACCTCGAGGTTCGTCCGCATCGCGGTCAGCGGCGTACGCAGCTCGTGTGAGGCGACCGCGGAGAAGTCGCGCGCCGACTCCAGGGCGGCGCGGGTGCGCTGCTGTTCGTCGCCGATGCGGGCCAGCATGCCCTCGACCGCTTCGGAGATCTCGATGGCTTCCCACACCCCGCGGACCTGGAGTTCATCCGGGTTGGACTGGGCGTTGATGGCGCGCGCCTGCTTCGCCAGCAGGCGGAAGGGATTCACCATGATCAGTGCGATCACCCAACCGACCAGCAAGGTGCCGACGATCACGCCGGCGCAGATCCAGAACACCCGCCAGTGCAGTGCGTCGATGCGATCCAGGGTCTGTGCCAGCGGCGCCCCGAGCGCGATCGACGCGCTGCCGGTCGTGATCGTGCGGACCCGGTACTCCACGCCGTCGATCGAGGCGCTGGCGTAGCCGCTGTCGAGTTTGGGAAGGACGACGTCGGCCGGGATCGACACCGTCGCGTTTCCGATGCGTGCCGTGCGGACCAGCCCACCTTCGGCGGTCTCCGGGCCGTCGGGGCCGTCTTGTTGCGCACTACGGAGCAGGGTGTTGACGTCGCCGAGGCTGCTCAGCGAGTCCAACCGCCTGTCCAGCTGGTTGTACTGATCGGCGGTGACACCGACCCACACCCACACTCCGAGGATCAGCACCAGGGTGATCACACCCAGCTGACCGACGATCACGATGGTCCGCAGCGACAGCAGCCGCATCGGCTGTCGCAGCAGTCGGTAGACCAGGTCCTGATGCGTCATCTGCGCCTTGTCGGGCAACAGTCCGTCCTAGCTGCAGGCCGCGATGACGAGTTCGCGCACCTGCGCGGCGTCGGCCTGGCCCTTCGTGGCCTTCATGACGGCACCGACGATGGCACCCGCAGCAGCCACCTTGCCGCCGCGGATCTTGTCGACGATGTCGGGGTTCGCGCCGAGCGCCTCATCGACGGCCGCCTTGATGACCGAGTCGTCGCGCACGACCGCGAGGCCCCGGTCGGACATGACCTGCTCGGGTCCGCCCTCGCCGGCAAGCACGCCCTCGATCACCTGACGCGCCAACTTGTTCGACAACGTGCCGGCATCGATCATCGTGACCACCTCGGCGACCTGCGCCGGCGTGATGGCCAGCGCGTCGAGTTCCACGCCTGCCTCGTTCGCCTTCTGCACCAGGAAGTTGCCCCACCATGCACGCGCGGCCTCGGCCGAGGTGCCGTGCTCGATGGTGGCGGCCACCAGATCGAGCGCACCGTTGTTGACCAGGTCGCGCATCACCTCGTCGGAGATGCCCCATTCGTCCTGAATTCGCTTGCGCGTCAACCACGGGAGTTCAGGGATCGTCTGACGCAACCGGTCGACGAGTTCGGCGCTGGGCGCCACCGGCTCCAGGTCGGGTTCTGGAAAGTAGCGGTAGTCCTGCGCGGTCTCCTTGCTACGTCCCGCCGTGGTGTGCCCGTCTTCGTGGAAGTGGCGCGTCTCCTGGACGATTCGTCCGCCATTCTCGAGAATCGCTGCCTGGCGCCGCATCTCGTACCGCACGGCGACCTCGACGCTCTTGAGCGAGTTGACGTTCTTGGTCTCGGTCCGGGTGCCGAACTCCGTTGCGCCCCTGAGCTTGAGCGACAGGTTGGAGTCGCATCGCATCGAGCCCTGATCCATGCGCACGTCGGATACCTTCAACGCGCGCAACAGATCGCGCAGCGCGGTCACGTATGCCCTGGCGATCTCGGGTGCACGTTCGCCGGCGCCCTCGATGGGTTTGGTCACGATCTCGATCAGCGGCACGCCCGCGCGGTTGTAGTCCAGCAGTGACGTCGTCGCACCCTCGATGCGGCCCGTGTCGCTACCCAGGTGCGTGAGCTTGCCGGTGTCCTCCTCCATGTGCGCGCGTTCGATCGCCACGCGCCAGGTGGTGCCGTCTTCGAGCGGCACGTCGAGGTAACCGTTCACCGCGATCGGCTCGTCGTACTGACTGATCTGGTAGTTCTTCGGCTGATCGGGGTAGAAGTAGTTCTTCCGTGCGAACCGTCCCCACGGCGCGATGTCGCAGTGCAGTGCCAGCCCGATCCGGATCGCCGACTCCACGGCGAGCTGGTTGAGCACAGGCAGGGAGCCGGGCAGTCCGAGACACACCGGGCACACCTGTGTGTTGGGCTCGGCGCCGAACTCGTTGGCGCACCCGCAGAACATCTTGGTCGCCGTCGACAGCTCGACGTGGACCTCCATGCCCATCACGGGGTCGTAGCGCGCGACGACCTCGTCGTAGTCGAGTAGTTCAGCGGTGCCGACTGTCATGGCGTCGATCCTAGTGAAGCCCTCGTCTCTCCCCACGAGCAGACACAAAGGGCCCTCCTTTCGGGTGATTCAGGGCCCTTTGTGTCTGTTCGCGCGGTGAAAGCTCAGCCGAAGAACTCCGCCGCGTCGTCGTAGCGGCTCTGCGGAACGAGCTTGAGTTTGCGCACCGCGTCCGCCAGCGGAACCCGGCCGATGTCCTGACCGCGCAGCGACACCATCATCCCGTACTCGCCGGCGTGGGCGGCGTCGGCGGCGTTGACGCCGAAGCGCGTCGCCAGTACCCGGTCGTACGCTGTCGGGGTACCGCCGCGCTGCACGTGGCCGAGTACGGTGGTCCGCACCTCCTTGTTGATCCGCTGCTCGATCTCGATGGCGAGTTGTTGCGCCACCCCGGTGAACCGCTCGTGACCGAACTCGTCGATCCCGCCCTTGGTCAGCTGCATCGAGCCCTCCGCGGGCTTGGCACCCTCGGCGACGACACAGATGAAGTGCGAGTCGCCCCGGACGAAGCGCTGCTTGACCAGCCGGCACACCTCCTCGACGTCGAACGGCTGCTCGGGAATCAGGGTCATGTGCGCTCCGGACGCCAGCCCGGCGTTCAAGGCGATCCATCCGGCGTGGCGACCCATCAACTCGACGAGCATCACGCGCTGGTGGGACTCCGCGGTGCTGTGTAGTCGGTCGATCGCCTCGGTGGCGATCGTCAGCGCAGTGTCATGGCCGAACGTGACATCGGTGCAGTCGATGTCGTTGTCGATGGTCTTGGGAACCCCGACGACCGGCACGTTCTCGTCGGAGAGCCAATGCGCCGCCGTCAGCGTGCCCTCGCCGCCGATCGGGATCAGCACGTCGATGCCGTTGTCGTCGAGCGTCTGCTTGATCTGGTCCAGCCCGGCGCGCAGTTTGTCGGGGTTGGTGCGCGCGGTGCCCAGGATCGTGCCGCCCTTGGCCAGCAGGCGGTCGTTGCGATCGTCGTTCTTCAACTGGATACGACGGTCCTCCAGCAGGCCCCGCCAGCCGTCGAGGAACCCGACGACTGTCGACCCGTACCGCACGTCGCAGGTGCGTACCACCGCCCTGATCACGGCATTCAGGCCAGGACAGTCGCCACCTCCGGTGAGCACTCCGATCCGCATGCCCCATATCTTGCCTGCTTCGTCGTCAGCTCACCCGCCAACCGCGGGCTCGCACGCGTTTGCGTGCGGGTCGTGCCTAGGCGAGCGGGGTGGTCACAGCGCCGTGGGCAACGGGCCCCGCGCGGCCTCGTACGCCGCGCCGACCCGGTAGAGGCGGTCGTCGGCCAGGGCAGGCGCCATGATCTGCAGGCCGACGGGCATCCCGTCGTCGGCCGACAGCCCCGACGGCACCGACATCCCGCAGTGCCCGGCCAGGTTCAGCGGCAGCGTGCACAGATCGAACAGGTACATGGCCAGCGGGTCGTCGACCTTCTCGCCCAGCGCGAACGCCGTGGTGGGTGTGGCGGGCGATACCAGCACGTCGACCTTCTCATACGCAGCGGCGAGGTCCCGCGCGATCAACGTGCGCACCTTCTGCGCCTGGTTGTAGTAGGCGTCGTAGTATCCCGCCGAGAGCGCATAGGTGCCGATCATGATGCGCCGCTTGACTTCTGGGCCGAAACCCGCCGCCCGGGTGAGCGCCATGACCTCTTCTGCGCTGTGCGTCCCGTCATCGCCGACCCGCAATCCGTACCGCATCGCGTCGAAGCGGGCGAGATTGCTCGACACCTCGGACGGCAGGATCAGGTAGTAGGCAGCCATCGAATAGTCGAAGTGGGGGCAGTCGACCTCGGTGACCTCGGCGCCCAGGGCGGTCAGCTGGTCCACCGCCGTCGTGAACGACGAAAGCACCCCCGCCTGATAGCCCTCGCCGCTGCGCAGCTGCCTGACCACGCCGACCCGCACGCCCCTCAGGTCGCCCGCCGAGCCGGCCCGTGCGGCACCCACCACGTCGGGGACCTCGGCGTCCACCGACGTCGAATCCCGCGGGTCGTGACCGGCGATGACCTGGTGCAGCAGCGCGGTGTCCAGCACCGAGCGGGCACACGGTCCGCCCTGGTCGAGCGACGACGCGCACGCGATCAGGCCGTAGCGCGACACGGTTCCGTAAGTGGGCTTCACGCCGACCGTCGCGGTCAGCGCTGCGGGCTGCCGGATCGACCCACCCGTGTCGGAGCCGATCGCCAGCGGCGCCTGGAATGCCGCCAACGCCGCAGCGCTGCCGCCTCCCGAACCGCCGGGCACGCGTTCCACGTCCCAAGGGTTGCGCGTCGGACCGTATGCGGAGTTCTCGGTGGACGAGCCCATCGCGAACTCGTCCATGTTGGTCTTGCCCAGGATGGGGATGCCCGCCGCACGCAGCCGGGCGGTCACCGTGGCGTCGTACGGCGAGCGCCAGCCCTCAAGGATCTTCGACCCGCAGGTCGTGGGCATGTCGGTGGTGGTGAACACGTCCTTGAGCGCCAACGGAACACCGGTCAGCGGCGACGACGGCGTCTCCCCCGCGGCGAGCGAGGCGTCGACCCGGCCGGCGGCGGCCAGCGCCTCGTCCGCGGCGACGTGCAGGAACGCGTGGAAGCGGTCATCGGTCGCAGCGATCTGATCCAGGTGGGCCTGGGTGGCCTCGGTCGAGGACACCTCCCTGGCGGCGATCCTGGCACCGAGTTCGGCGGCGCCGAGCCTCGTCAGCTCGTTCACTCCGCTTCCCCCAGGATCCGCGGCACGGCGAACCGTCCGTCGACGGCGTTCGGGGCGGCCGCCAGGGCTTCGTCCTGCGTGAGGCAGGGCTCGACGACATCCGGCCGCGTCACGTTGACGGCCTTCAACGGATTGTCCGTCGGTTCCACACCCGTGACGTCGACGGCCTGAATCTGGCCGACGTGCGCCAGAATGGCGTCGAGCTGGCCGGCGAAGCTGTCGAGCTCGCCGTCGGTCAGGGAGAGCCGGGCGAGACGCGCCAAATGGGCGACGTCGTCCGGGGATATCTGCGACACGTCGAAGAAGCCTAGTCAAGCTGGTCGGCGCCACTTCGCCGACTGTCTGCTCATCGCCGGAGTGCTGGTCAACCGGCCGTGTGAAACAGTGTCGGCGTGCCTTCGTATCTGCTGCGGGTCCAGCTCGAGGACCGACCCGGCAGCCTCGGCTCGCTCGCCGTGGCCCTGGGCTCGGTGGGTGCGGACATCCTGTCGCTCGACGTCGTGGAGCGCGCGACCGGATACGCGGTCGACGACCTGGTGGTCGAACTCCCCCAGGGTGCGATGCCCGACATGATCATCACCGCCGCGGAGCAGCTCAACGGCGTCTACGTGGACAGCATCCGCCCACACACCGGGTTGCTGGAGGCCCACCGCGAACTCGAGCTGATCGACCACATCGCGGCCGCCGAGCAGCAGCTGGACCAACTGCAGGTCCTGGCCAACGAGGCGCCGAAGGTGCTCCGGGTCGGCTGGTGCACGGTGGTACGACTCACCGAGACCGGTCTGCAACAGATCGTCGGCAGCCACGGCGCACCCGAAACCGAGGCGACGTCCGCCCCCTGGTTGCCGCTCGACGACGCCGAGGCCCTCGACGGCGACGCCGACTGGCTGCCCCAGGTGTGGCGTGACATGGACACGACACTCGCTGCAGCACCCCTCGGCGATCAGCACACCGCGGTGGTGCTGGGACGACCGGGCGGGCCACTGTTCCGGCCGTCCGAGGTGGCGCGGTTGGGCTACCTCGCCGGGATCGTGGCCACGATCATCCGCTGAGCACCGAGCCCCGTCACCCGGCGCGACGGTACGCCCGGGTCAACTCGACGATCCTGCTGCGGATCTCGTCGCTGCCGCCGATCCGGACCAGGGGCACTGCCCGCGTGGCGAAGAACTCGTCGAGCAGGGCCGTACGCCGCTCCTCGGCAGCGCGGTACGCCGCCAGGACCGCCGGCCCCAGCGTGGCGCCGTCCGGAACGGACCGTCCGGTGGCCACGTCGTAACCGTCGCGCTCGCCGTCCTCGGATCCGATCGCGGGCATGTCCGATATCGCCGCCCACAGGATTTCGTGGCGGCCGCGCAACCGCGTGATCACGTCGTCGAGGCGGGGGCTCGGGTCGGGTTCGTCGGCGACGACGACCAGCAGGAGCCGCCGTCGGTGGCTGTGGGCGACGTATTCGAGCTGTGTGACGACGTCGCTTTGGCCCACGGTGCCGCTGCTTCGCGCATGGAACTGGTGGAGCATGCCCTCGACGTGGGTCTCGCCCCGTCGACCCCGCACGTTGACGCTTCCCCGCGCGTCGCCGTAGACCATGCCGATCTCGTCGGTGCGCCGCATGCCGATCAGACCGATCGTTCCCATCACCGTGGTGGCGACGTCCCGTTTGACCTCGCCGCTGGGGCTCAATGCGGACATGTTCCTGCCGGCATCGCCGACCAGCAGGATCTTGTGGTGCTTCTCGGTGACGAAACGCTTGACGAGCACCCCGCCCGCCCGCACGGACGCACGCCAGTCGATGTCGCGGATCTCATCGCCGGGCACGTAGGGGCGAAGGTCGTCGAACTCCATGCTGCGGGTGTGCAGCAGCGCGTAGTGCCCGCCTTCGAGCATGCCGCGGGTGTCGGTGCCGAAGTGTGCGATGGCCCTGTTGAGATGCCTACCCACGCCTAAGTGCCCTCGGATTCCGGCTCGTCGGGTCCACTCTCCAACAGCCGCCGGAAGCCGTCCTCGTCGAGCACCGGCACCCCGAGTTCGACGGCCTTGTCGTACTTGGACCCCGGCGCATCACCGGCGACCACGTAGGCGGTCTTCTTCGACACCGACCCCGCGGCCTTGCCACCCCGGAGGAGGATCGCCTCCTTGGCCTGGTCGCGGGAGAACCCATTCAACGACCCGGTCACCACGATCGACAGGCCCTCCAGCGTGCGCTCGATCGACGCGTCACGCTCGTCGGCCATCCGCACGCCCGCGGCGCGCCACTTGTCCACGATGGCGCGGTGCCAGTCGACGGTGAACCACTCGACGACCGCGGCGGCGATGGTGGGACCGACGCCCTCGACGGCGGCCAGTTGCTCCTCCGAGGCGGCCTCGATGGCCTCGAGGCTGCCGAACTCGCCCGCCAGCGCACGCGCCGCCGTCGGTCCGACGTGCCGGATCGACAGCGCGACCAGCACCCGCCACAACGCCTGCGACTTGGCCTTGCCCAGGTTGGCCAGCAGTCGCGCGCCGTTGGCCGACACCTCGCCGCCCTTGACCGTGAACAGATCCGTGCGCAGCAGATCGTCCTCGGTGATGGTGAAGAGGTCGCCCTCGTCGCTGATGACGCCCGCCGCCAGCAGTGCGGTGGCCGCCTCGTAGCCGAGTCCCTCGATGTCGAAGGCGCCGCGGCCGGAGACGTGGAAGACGCGCTCACGCAGCTGCGCTGGACACGACCGTGAGTTCGGGCATCGGATGTCGGCGTCACCCTCCTTGGCCGGTGCCAGGGTGGTGCCGCATTCGGGGCACTCGGTGGGCATGACGAACTCGCGTTCGCTGCCGTCGCGCAGGTCGGCGACGGGGCCGAGCACCTCGGGGATGACGTCGCCCGCCTTGCGGATCACCACCGTGTCGCCGATGAGCACACCCTTGCGCTTGACCTCCGACGCGTTGTGCAGCGTGGCCAGCCCGACCGTCGACCCCGCGACCTTGACGGGCTCCATGTAGGCGAACGGGGTGACGCGCCCGGTCCGCCCGACGTTGACCCGGATGTCGAGCAGCCTGGTGGTGGCCTCCTCGGGCGGATACTTGTAGGCGATGGCCCACCGCGGCGCGCGCGAGGTGGCCCCGAGGCGGCGCTGCAACGTGACGTCGTCGACCTTGACCACCACACCGTCGATCTCGTGTTCGACGTCGTGGCGGTGCTCGCCCCAGTAGGTGATGCGCTCGAACACCGCACCGATGCCCGTCACCTTGCTGGTGTGGTCGGACACCGGCAGACCCCAGGCCTTCAGTGCCAGGTAGGCATCGTGCAGCGTGGCCGGGGCGAATCCCTCGGCGTGGCCCAGACCATGGCAGATCATCCGGAGCCTGCGGCGCGCGGTGACCGCCGGGTTCTTCTGCCGCAGCGAGCCCGCCGCGCTGTTGCGGGGGTTGGCAAACGGTGCCTTGCCCTCGGCCACCAGCCCGGCGTTGAGGTCCTCGAAGTCGGTCAGGCGGAAGAACACCTCGCCGCGCACCTCGAGCACGGCGGGCACAGGGTAGTCGGCGCTTTCGGTCAGCCGTTCGGGCACGTCGTCGATGGTGCGGGCGTTGAGCGTCACGTCCTCGCCCGTGCGCCCGTCACCGCGGGTGGCCGCGCGAGTCAACTTGCCGTCCCGATACACCAGGGCCAGTGCGACGCCGTCGATCTTCAGCTCGCAGAGGAACTCCGGATCGTCGCCGACCTCGCCGGTCAGCCGCGCCGCCCACGCCGACAACTCGTCGGAGGTGAAGACGTTGTCCAGCGACAGCATCCGCTCCAGGTGGTCGGCGGAGGTGAACTCCGTGGCGAACCCGGCGCCGCCGACGAGTTGAGTGGGCGAATCGGGGACGCGCAGCTCGGGGTGAGCCGCTTCGAGGGCGGTCAACTCACCGAGAAGCGCGTCGAACTCGCCGTCGGAGATGACCGGCGCGTCCCGGACGTAGTAGCGGAACTGATGGCCGCGGACCTCCTCCGCCAGCCGCTGCCACTCACGCCGGACGTCGGCGGGTACCGGGTCAACGTCGGGTGAAGTCACCATCGCAGGTTATCCGAGCAGCCCGACACCGAAACGGCCGTGGTCAGGCGGTGTACTCGAGGAATGTCGCCATACCCGCGTTGAGGTGGTAGTCGTTGTGGCAATGCACGATCCACCGGCCCGGGTTGTCGGTCTCGAAGTCCCACACGACGGTCGCCATGGGTGGCACCAGAACGGTGTCCTTGCGTGCGCCGGGGCGGCCCACCCCACCGGCAGGCGCGGACAGCACGACCTGGGACGTGTGCCCGTGCAGGTGCATCGGGTGGTACATCATCGACTCGTTGACGAACCGCATCCGGACCCGCTGGCCCGCCGTCACCGGGATACCGTCGTTCGGCGGGTCGTACACGCGGTCGTTGATCAGCCAGGTATAGGGCGCCCTCGGTCCCTGCAGCCGCAGATCCAGGGTGACGTCCGGATCACGTTGCGGCAGCACGACGTCGGGCGCCGGGGTCAGCAGCGCCGTGTTGAGCGGCGTGGTGGTTCGCAACGACGACACGAAGTCGTCGACGTCGATGGTCGTGGGGGCGCCGTCGACGCGCATGTTGAGTCGCGCGTAGCCGTCCTTGCCGTAGGCCGCGGCGACGACCGGGGCCGACGAGTGAAGCGTGACGATGGCGTCGAACCGTTCGCCCATGCCCAGGATCACCGAACCGACCGTTTGCGGGACCACCGGATAACCGTCGGTGTGGGTGACGTCGAGTTCGGCACCGGGCACCGCCACCCGAAAGGCGGTATCCGCGCCCGCATTGATGACTCTCAGTCGAACACGTTGTCCAGCAGGGTAGTTCACGGTCTGCGGGTCGTTCGTGGTGCGGCCGTTGATGAGGAAGTACGGATACGTGACGTCGCCGCCGTCGGATCCGAGCGGCGTGGCCGGCCCCACGGGCGGGGCATCGGGCTCCATCGGCTTCATTCCGTTCTTCCTCAGGTTCGCCATCACCGTGTCGGGAGTGATGCCGTCGCCGGTGCCGTCGATCCAGTCGTCCAGCACCACGACGAGTTCGTCGTCGTAGTCCGCACCGTCATCGGGATCCTCGATGATCAGCGGGCCGTACATGCCGCGATCCAGTTGCAAGCCCTCGTGCGAGTGGAAGTAGTAGGTACCTGCGTCGGGCACCTCGAACTCGTAGGTGAATGCCTCACCCGGCTCGATCGGAGCCTGGGTCAGTACCGGCACGCCGTCCATGGCGTTCGGAACGGCCAGACCGTGCCAGTGCGCCGTCGTCGGCCGCGGCAGAGCGTTGGTCACCGTCGAGCGAAGGGTCTGTCCCTTGCGGAGCCGAATCTCCCTGCCGGGGACGCTGCCGGTGTAGGTCCAGGTTCGGACGGTCACGCCGCCGAGGTCGACCTCGGTCTCTGCCGGATTCATGTCGAATTCGAGGTGGCCGGCGGCCTGCGGGGCCGCGATCGGTTCGTCCGCGGCCCGCGGCGAACAGGAGCCCGCTGCCCCAGCGGCCGCGCCGACCGCCGTGAGCGTCAGGAATCCCCGCCGATTGATCATGAATCAACTGTCCCATCACGGGTCGTCGCCCGCCCAGAATCACGCGCAACGGGCTGGACCGGTCACCTACCCTGGGCGGCGTGCCGCATCCGCTCGTGTTCCGCGACGACGATCCGGGATTGTCGCAGGTGCGCAGAATCGCCCTCGGCTACCCGGGGGCCTACGAGAAGGTCTCCCACGGCAGGCCGGGTTTCTTCGTGTCCAAGATGTTCGCGATGTACGGCGGCTCGACCAAGGCAACCGGCGAGATGCGGGCCGTGCCCCATTCTCTGCTGTTCAAAGCAGACGACTCCGATCGCCATGCACTCGAGCAGGACCAGCGCTTCTTCGCGCCCGCCTACCTGGGGCCGTCGGGCTGGTTGGGGCTGGACTTCACGCTGGCGACGGTGGACTGGGACGAGGTAGGCGAACTCATCGACGCGTCGTACCGGCTCGTCGCGCCGAAGCGACTCGTCACCCTGCTCGACGAACGCTGAGCGCGCCGGGGCAACTGGGGAGATTCGACCCGACGCCGCACCGTGCATGGTTCGATCGGATACGACATGAGTTTCGCGAGCCCCTTTCCCCAGGTCCATATTCCGACGAACAGCGTCTACGACTACCTCTTCGGCGACTTCGCCGATCCGGCCGGATCAGAACACGCGGACCGTATCGCCCTGGTCGACGCGAAGTCCGGCGCGGAGACCACCTACGGCGAGATGATCGCGCGCATCGACGCCTTCGCCGGCGCGCTGGCCGAGCGGGGCATCGGCGTCGGCGACGTCGTGGCGTTGCTCGCCCCGAACAGCGCGGCGTTCGCGATCGCGTTTCACGGCATCCTGCGCTCAGGCGCCACCGCGACCACCGTCAACGCCCTGTTCACGGCGAAGGACATCGCCAAGCAGCTGACCGATTCGCAGGCCAAGATGCTGGTCACGGTGACCCCGCTGCTCACCCAGGCGGTCGAGGGTGCCGGCGAGGTCGGGCTCACCGGTGCGCAGGTCGTCGTGCTGGACGGCCCCGGTGCCGACGATGCGGAATCGGGCGGGCACCCCAACGCCGCCGATCTGCTCGGCCCCGCCGCCCCGGCGCCCGACGTCGACTTCGACCCGGCCACCCATCTGGCCGTCCTGCCCTACAGTTCCGGGACCACCGGAAACCCCAAGGGCGTCATGCTCACCCACCGCAATCTGGTGGCCAACGTCGCCCAGATCCGCCCGATCCAGGGCTTGCTGCCCGACGACCGCATCCTCGCCGTGCTGCCGTTCTTCCACATCTACGGAATGACGGTGTTGCTCAACGCGGCCCTGCACGCCCGCGCGCAGTTGGTGATCATGCCCAGCTTCGACCTCACCGAATTCCTGTTCAACATCACCGACCGCACGTGCACCCACGCCTTCATCGCGCCCCCCGTGGCCGTCGCGCTGGCCAAGCACCCGATGGTCGAACGCTACGACCTGTCCAGCCTTCGCGGCATCATGTCCGGCGCCGCGCCCCTCGACGAGGACCTCGGGCAGGCGGTGACGCAACGGCTCGGCACCGCCCTGGTGCAGGGATACGGCATGAGTGAACTCAGTCCGGTCAGCCACGTCACCCCGTTCGACGGCGGCCGCGAGTTGATCGGCTCCGTCGCACCGTTGAGTTCGTGCGGGTGGACCGTGCCGAACTCCGTCAGCAAGATCGTCGACTCGGAGACCGGAGCCGAGATCGACCCACCCGCATCGGGACTCAGCGACACCGGGGAGCTGTGGTTCAAGGGCCCCAACGTGATGGCCGGATACCTCAACAACGAGAAGGCAACCTGCGAGACCATCGACGACGACGGATTCCTGCACACCGGTGACCTCGCGCGAGTGGACTCGACCGGCTGCGTCTACATCGTGGACCGGCTCAAGGAACTCATCAAGTACAAGGGCTACCAGGTGCCGCCCGCCGAACTCGAGGCCGTACTGCTGACCCACCCGCAGATCGCCGACGCGGCGGTCGTCGGCGTGCGCGACCCCGATTCCGGTGAGGAGGTGCCCAAGGCGTTCGTGGTCAGGCAGCAATCCGACGCCGCGGGCGAGGCACTCACCGAATCGGCGGTGATGGAATTCGTCGCCGACAACGTGGCGCCGTACAAGAAGGTCCGGCAGGTGGAGTTCATCGACGCGATCCCCAAGTCGGCGTCGGGAAAGATTCTGCGAAAGGACCTGCGGCGCAGCTGAGAACGTCCGACCATCCAACGGCTAAAGCCCCGACCGAAGGTACGAACCATGACCGATGCATCCATCACCGGCGTCCACCACGTGTCGGTGACCGTGCGTGACGTGAACGCATCAGCGGACTGGTACGAGAAGGTATTCGGCCTCACCCGCCTGCCGATCACGTTCCCCCATCACGACAAGGAGGACACCGGCTACGCCGTCTTGCTGATCGACCCGGCCTCGGGGCTGCTGTTCGGCCTGCATCACAACGAGGGCAACGACGGCGTCGCGTTCGACGAGCAGCGCACCGGCCTCGACCACTTCGGTTTCTCGGTCGCCGACCGTGCTGCCATGGACGACTGGGTCGCCAGGCTCGACGAACTGGGCATCGAGCACTCCGGCGTGCGCGACGTCACCGAGCCGGCCGCGTTCTCGACGATCGTGTTCCGCGACCCCGACAACATCCAGCTCGAGCTCTATGCGCAGGGCTGATTTTCGGACCGCCCGCCGATGCTGTCGCGAGATCTACTCCAGGGTTGCGATCCGCGACCGTTCGCGACCTTGGCGTAGATCTCGCGAGAACTCCAGCAGCCCGCCGGTCCCTTGTCTCGAGGCCCGGTCTCCGACGCCGGTTGTTCACCTGGCGAGGTGCAGCGATGTGCAGCGATGTGCGAGCTAGCAGCATGTCTGTCGTGAGATTCTGTGTGGGTGTCCGCTGATCCGGCAGGCTGCTCCTTCGGGGGTGGTGACGTTTCTGTTCACCGACGTCGAGGGCTCGACCCGTCGGTGGGAGGCCGACGCCGAGGGGATGCGGGTGGCGCTGGCCGCCCACGACGAGGTGCTGCGCAGCGGCGATCGAGGCGCACGGCGGCTTCCTGTTCAAGCACACCGGTGACGGGGTGTGTGCCGCGTTCGCGTCGCCGAGGTCAGCGGTGGATGCCGCGGTGGCTGCGCAGCGGGCGCTGGAGTTGCCGGTGCGGATGGGATTGGCGACCGGCGAAGCCGAGCTGCGCGGCGGGGACTACTTCGGCGCGGTGCTCAACCGCGCGGCGCGGGTGATGGCCGCCGGGCACGGCGGTCAGATCCTGGTGGCCGAGTCGACGGCGGTGCTGCTCAGCGGCGTCGATCTGGTGGATCTGGGGCCGCGACGGTTGCGGGACCTGCCGATGCCGGTCGGGGTGTTTCAGGTCCGAGCGCCGACGGCCTGCGCACGGACTTTCCGCCGTTGCGGGCGCTGGATGCGAGTCCGGGAAACCTGCGGCCTCCGACCACCAGCTTCATCGGGCGCGAGTCCGAGGTCGCCGAGGTGCAAGCGGCGCTGCAAGCGCATCGGTTGGTGACGTTGACCGGGGTGGGCGGGGTCGGCAAGACGCGTCTGGCGTTGGAGGTCGCGGCGCGTCTGGCCGATGAGTTCCCGGACGGGGTCTGGGTTTTCGAGTTGGCGGCGGTCGCCGATCCGGCGGCGGTGCCCGACGCGGTGGCCGCGGTGCTGGGCATCACCCAGCAACCGGGCAAGACGCGTGGCCGAGTAGCGTGGCCGCCGCGTTGGAGGGCAGGGTCGCGCCTGCTGGTGTTCGACAACTGCGAGCACGTGCGCGACGCCGCCGCCGATCTGATCGAGGCGATCCTCGCGCAGCTCGGCGACGGTGAAGATCCTGGCCACCAGCCGCGAAGGACTGGGGGTCGCCGACGAGCAGTTGTGGCTGGTGCCGTCGCTGGATGTCGGCGCGGGAATCGATTCGGCCGCGGTCGAACCTGTTCGTCGAACGCGCCCATAGCGTGGCTCCGCGCTTCTCGATGGCCACGGCCGACGAAGCGGCCGCGGTGGTGGAGATCTGCCGCCGACTCGACGGGATCCCGTTGGCCATCGAGTTGGCGGCCTCACGGATGGCGTCGATGACCGCGAGCGAGGTGCGTGACCGTCTCGATCACCGGTTCCGGCTGCTGGTCGGGTCGCGGCGCGGCCTGGAACGCCACCAGACGCTGCGCCACGCGGTGGCGTGGTCCTACGACCTGCTCGATGACGCGGAGAAGGCGCTGCTGGAGCGGTGTTCGGTGTTCGCCGGCGGTTTCGACCTCGAAAGCGCCTGCGCAGTGACGGGTTCCGATGACGACTTCGCCACCCTGGATCTGCTGGACGCGCTGGTGCGCAAGTCGCTGCTGGTCGCCGACCGGTCATCGGGGCGGACCCGGTTTTCGATGCTGGAGACGATCCGCCAGTTCGCCGAGGAGCAACTCGTCGCCCGCGGCGAGGCAACCGAGGCGTCGAGCCGCCCACGCCCGCTACTTCGCCGGACGCGAAGCCGACATCCTGGCCGCTGTGGGACAGCCCCCGCCAGCGTGAGGCCTACGACTGGTTCACCGCCGAACTGGCCAACCTGCGCATCGCGTTTCGGTGGGCCGCCGACCACGGCGATCTAGACGTCGCCGCCGCAGTCGCGACGCAGCTCAGGCTTCCTCGGCGCTCTGGTCGAGAACTATGAGCCGATCGGCTGGGCCGAAGAACTCATCGAGCCGGCAAGCGCCGGCGACCATCGGCGACTCGTGTCGTTGTGCGCGATCGCGTCGCTGTGCTACATGGTCGGGCGCCTCGACGACGCTCTCCGTTACAGCGACGCCGGTCAGATCGCGATGCGGCGTCGCCCGGACGAAGTGCCGTTCCGTCCTGAGCAGTTCTGGCTGGGCGCTGTGTATTCGGCCACCGGCCAGCTCGACCGGTATGTTGCGTTCTACCGAGGCGTTCTGGCCCGCGGTTGCAACCCCCGCGAAATCGGCAGGGCATGCGTCGTCGCAGCACTGTGGAACGCTGGTCGCCCGCAGGAGGCGCTATCAGTTGCGAAAGGCCTGATCGAGGCGGCAGAGACGACCCCCAATCCTTTCGCGCTCTCGTTCGCGCTGCTCGCTTACGGCATGGCGTGCAGCACCGAATACCCTGCTCAAGCCCTAGAGGCAATGCGCAGGGGCTTAAAGATCGCCCAAGAGAGCGGCAATCGGACCAACGAGTCACTTCTGGCCATGACACTGGCCCACACACTAATCCGGATCGAAGGCGGAACCAGCGACCCGCTCATCGCGCTTGACAACATCACCTTGGCCATTCGCAATTTCTACGATGCCGGCAACATCACCCAGTTCAGGAGTGCACTCGGGATCCTGGCGACGTTCCTGGAACGGCACGGACACCACGAATCGGCTGCCGTCATGGCTGGTTTCGCCTCCGTCGCCCCCACGTCCGCGCCGAATGTACCGGAGTTCGCCACCGCGGTCACGCGCTTACGCGGCGTCCTGGGCGACCAGACCTACGAGTCGCTCGTCGGCGAGGGCGCGGCAATGACCATGGCCGCGATGGTGGCCTACGCCTACGACCAGATCGACCGGGCCCGAGTAGAACTGAACGCAGTCCCGAAATAGGCGACATTCGAGACACCCAAGCCCGACTCTCGCCCGCCGATGCTGTCGCGAGATCTACTCCAGGGTTGCGATCCGCGACCGTTCGCGACCCTGGTGTAGATCTCGCGGGAGCGCCAGCGCGACGCACCGGCCGCGTCCCTACAGCGAGTCCGGATCCTCGGCGATACCGTCGGCCACCTTCTGGGCCAGTTCGATCGCCATGCGTGCCCATTCCGACGTCGCGCCGGCGAGCCCGCACCTCGGTGTGATGCCGATCCGCTCGCGCAACACCGACCTGGCAAAACCAAGGCGGTCGGTGATCGATGCGGCCGACGACGCGACCTGTTTGGCTGCCGGGGTGCGTTCGGGCGCCGTCGCCGGCACCACGCCCAGCATCACCACCCGCCCCGACTCGACGAATTCGCCGATACCATCGAGGTCGGAGGGTCTCGAATTGTGAAGCGTCAACGGATATGGCATGAAAACTACTGCGCTGCAATGTTTTCCACGGCAGATCGGGGGCGCAGCAATGCAGTGCCACCTCGCCGCCCACGGTGGCGACGAACTCGTCGAACAGGCCCGCCGCGAATGCCTCGTCGACGGGGTGCACCGGCGCAAAGCTGGTCACGCCGCTCAGCCGGCCCGCAAGCGCGGCGGGCAGCGTCGGCTCGTCGAGTTGGACCACCACCGCTGCCTCGAGCCGCCTGGAGAGTTCCGCGCGGTGGGCGGCGAGCCCCTCGGCCAGCGATCCGGCCAGGTCGCGCACCGCACCCCGGTCGGTGATCGCCCGGTGCCCGCCGGGGAGTTCGAGGTGCGCGGCCAGGGTGATCGGCCCGGGCGCCTGCACCTTCACGGTGCGGCCCGTACCCCGGAGTCCGGCCTTCTCCCACGCCTCTTCGAACGCGTCCACGTCCTCGTCGAGCAGGCTGGCGGCCCGGCGCACCGCGGAGCTGCGGCCCGCGGCGATCCGGTAGCCGCGCGGCACGGTGTCGACGCCGACGTCGACGAGCAGCGCGGCCGCTCGGCCGATCATGTCGGCGCCCACGCCCCGCGCGGGTAGCTCGACCAGATGACTGAGGCCGCTCAGCTCGCCGACCACGACTTCGGCGGCCTCCCGCGGCGACGTACCGGGCCAGGAACCGATGCCGGTTGCCGCGGCGAAAACACTCACGCGGCCAACAGTATTCGATGCCGCTCCGAACGCGTTAGTCTTAGCCATGCCCGCCTCGGTCAGACGCGTGTTTCTGGCGTTGACGGCGGCGCTGTGCGTGACGGCGACCGCGGCCTGTAGTCACACCGTCGCCGGGACGGCGGTGCGGTCGGCGCCGGGAATCGACGACGACTCGCGCTCGCCCGTCGACGTCGACACCGTGCTTCTGGAGAAGACCCAGATGAGGGCCATCACGGGCGCCGGCGACGACCTCAACGTCATCCCGAGCATGGACGGCAAGCTGCCCGTAGACATCGACGCCCTCGCGGAGACCGCGCCACCGCAGTGCCGGTGGTACTTCGCCGAGACGCAGACCTTCGGCCCCGAGATCGAGGAGTTCCACAAGACGACCTATCAGGACCCTCCGGACGAGGCGCTGATCTCGCAGGGCGCCGCCGCCTACCGCGACGACGAGACCGCCCGGCGCGCCTTCGACGCCCTGGTCGCCCTGGTCGACGCCTGTGGGTCGACGTCGTCGGGCGCCATCTACGTCGGCGACTGGACGGCCACCCCGGAGGTCGTACGGACGCGGACCGCAGGCTGCGGCCGTCACTACCGGCTCAAGTCGGTGGTGCTCGCGGAGGTCACCTACTGCGGATTCCCCGACTCGGTGCCCGACATCGTGATGACGAATCTGGTCGGCAAGATTCCCGGCTAACGCGCCGCGGCCGCGATGGTCGCGCTGGCGATGACCTCGTCTCCATCGGGATCGGGCCGGTAGAGCACCATGGTCTGCCCCGGCGCCACCCCACGCAGCGGGCTGCGGAGCTGGGCCACCAGCGATCCGTCGCGCAGGTCGGCGACGGCGTGGGCGACGCCACCGTGGGCGCGCACCTGCACGTCACATTCGACGGGGCCGCCGAACGCCGAGCCGGAGGTGAACACCGGGCGCTCGCCGGTCAGCCCGAACACCTCGAGGTCGCCGGCGTCGCCGACGCGCACCGTGCCCGTTTCGGCGTCGATGGCCGTGACGTAGCGCGGCTGTCCGTCCGGGCCGGGGCCGGGGATGCCGAGCCCCTTGCGCTGCCCGATGGTGAACCCGTGCACCCCGTCGTGCTCGGCGAGGACCGCACCGGCGGCGTCGACGACGGCGCCACGCCGCACGCCGATGCGCGAGCCGAGGAACGCCCGGGTGTCGCCTGACGGAATGAAGCAGATGTCGTGGCTGTCGGGCTTCTCGGCCACGGCAAGGCCCCGGCGCGCCGCCTCCTCGCGGATCTCGGGCTTGGCGGTGTCGCCGATCGGGAAGGCGGCCCGCGCCAACTGCTCGGCCGTGAGCACCCCAAGGACGTAGGACTGGTCCTTGTCGGGGTCGACGGCACGCCGCAGCCGGCCGTGCGACAGCCGGGCGTAGTGGCCGGTGGCGAGGACGTCGAAACCCAGCGCCACGGCGCGCGCCGCGAGTGCCGAGAACTTGATCCGTTCGTTGCACCGCACGCACGGGTTGGGGGTCTCACCCCGCGCGTAGGAGGCGACGAAGTCGTCGATCACGTCCTCGGCGAAACGATCAGCGAAATCCCATATATAGAAGGGTATTCCGAGGACGTCGGCGACACGTCGGGCGTCACCGGCGTCCTCCTTCGAGCAGCAACCGCGCGAACCCGTGCGCAGTGTTCCCGGCGCCGACGACAGCGCCAGGTGCACACCGACGACGTCGTGTCCTGCGTCGACCATCCGGGCGGCGGCCACCGAAGAGTCCACGCCGCCGCTCATCGCGACCAACACCCGCATGTCTACTTCGCCTGCCCCGCGCTGGCCAGCGCAGCCTGCCGGGCACGCTCGACGGCAGCGGGCAACACCGCCAGCGCCGCCTCGACGTCGGCGGCGGTGCTGTTGTGCCCCAGGGAAAGTCGCAGCGAACCCCGCACGGTGGCCGGATCCGCGCCCATCGCGATGAGGACGTGGGACGGCTGCGCGACGCCTGCCGTACAGGCCGACCCAGTCGAGCATTCGATCCCGTTGGCGTCCAACAGCATCAACAACGAGTCGCCCTCGCAACCACGGAAGGTGAAGTGCGTGTTGCCGGGCAACCGGGATCCCCCTGCGGCGCCGTTGACGTCGACGTCGTCGATCGAGGAGACCACACCCTCGATGAGCGCGTCGCGCAAGGCCGAGACACGGATTCGTGTGGCCTTCGAGTCCCTCGATCGCGACCTTCGCCGCCGCTGCCATCGCAACGGCTCCGGCGACGTCGGGTGTGCCCGAGCGGACGTCGCGTTCCTGGCCGCCGCCGTGCAGCAGCGGAACACAGGCGGTGTCGCGACGCAGCAGCAGTGCGCCGACACCGGTGGGTCCACCGAACTTGTGCGCTGTGATGCTGAGCGCCGAGAGGCCGGTGGCCGCGAAGTCCACCGGAAGCTGTCCGACCACCTGGACGGCGTCGCTGTGCATGGGGACGTCGAACTCGGCGGCGACGGCCGCCAGTTCGGCGATCGGCAGGATGGTGCCCACCTCGTTGTTGGCCCACATGATCGACGCGCACGCGACGTCGTCATGATCGTGCAGTGCCTCGCGCAACGCCGACGGCGTCACCGAACCGTCGGGACCCACCGGCAGCCAGGTCACGTCGGCGCCCTCGTGCTCGACCAGCCACTGCACGGCGTCGAGCACGGCGTGATGCTCGATCGGGGTCGTCACGATACGGCGGCGGCGCGGGTCGGTGTCCCGGCGCGCCCAGTAGATGCCCTTGACCGCGAGGTTGTCGCTCTCGGTGCCGCCCGCGGTGAAGACGATCTCCGACGGGCGCGCGCCCAGCAGTCCAGCCAGGGTCTCGCGCGCCTCCTCCATGCGCCGACGCGCAGCGCGACCCGACGTGTGCAGTGACGACGCGTTGCCCACCATCGCGAGCGCACCGGCCATCGCCTCGATGGCAGCGGGGTGCATCGGGGTGGTTGCGGCGTGATCGAGGTAGACGGGTCGCATGGCCCGTTCAGGATACCGGCAGGCCGGATGGACTCAGGCGGCCAGCGCGTGCCCGTGGGCGCCATGGGTCGACGTCGACCCGTCACAGGCCCCCCGCACCGCGGATTCGCAGCGTGATGCCAGGTCGCGGCGGTCGGCGCCGGGAAGTTGCAGGGATTGCACCTGCACGTGGCACACGGTCATCCGGGCGGTGATGACGCGTCGCACCGACGCCAGCAGGGAGTCGTCCCCGATGAACGCGGGAATCGTCGACGGTTGGCCGTTGCGGTGGTGATAGGTCATCCGCAACGGTTGTACGGGACGGCCCGCGTCGACCGCCGCCTGGAACATCGCAGGCCGGAACCGCCCGTAGCCCAGCCCGCACCACGTGGTCCCCTCGGGGAACGCGACGACCGTCTGCCCTGCCATCAGCCGGTCGGCGACGGTGCGCACCACGTCCGGCAGCCTGCGCAGGTCGGTCCGCTCGATCGGGATGACCTTCATCAATCGGGCCACGAACCCGAGCGCAGGCCATTGGATCAGGTCGGCGCGGGCGACGAAGGACCCGGGCAGCACCGAGCCGATGATGAAGATGTCGACCCATGACACGTGACCGCTGACCACCAGTACCCCCCGCAGGTTGCGGATCGGTCCCCCGGACACGGTCACCCGCACCCCCAGGCAGCGCAGCATCAGCCGGCAGTAGATCCGCTGCACCCGCGACCGGCCCGGAAGCGGAATCGCCAGCAGCGGCAGCGCGGGCACCAGCATCACGGCGCACGCGATCCGCGCGGCGGTGCGCACCGCAACGACCGTGGGCCGGGAGGTGGGCGCGGCGTCGGACCGGATGCACGTCGAGTCGCACGATGCACGTGGCAACCAGGGATTCTCGGCGAGCGAATGGCTGCTCATCGGGCCGTCCCGTCTGCCATGTCGCCTGCCGCCGAGACCGATCGAAGCCGCTTCAGATAGCGCACGTCGGCGTGTCGCTTGTCCAGCAGGGCGGGGAAGTCGCCCACCCCGAAGTCCGGGTCGTGCGCGGGGTCACCGCAGACCCGTGCACCCAACCGCAGATAACCCCGCATCAGCGGCGGAACCGTCAGGCGCGCGGGCGGATCGATGTCGTCGAGGGTGCGGCCGTCGAGAACCACGGGCCGGTAGGGGTGGACCTCGTAGGTGGAGGCGTGGCGCTTGCGTACGGCGTCGCGCACGCCGCGGATCTGGGTGCCCGGCGCCTCGTCGGGCCCGCCATGGACCGGGACGGACACGCATCCGGTGACGTGGTCGTAGCCGCTGCGGTCCAGGTAGGCCAGGATGCCGGCCCACATCAGCAAGCACCACGGCGCCGTTGCGGTGGTCGTGCCGCACGACGGCGCGGCCCATCTCCACCATCGACGGCCGGATGGGGTCGAGCGCGGTGAGGTCGAACTCCGTGGCGGTGTAGAGGCCACCGGCGGCGATGGCGCCCGGCGGCGGCAGCATGCGGTAGCAGCCGACCAGTTCTCCGGTGCCTTCCTCACGCACCAGCAGGTGATCGCAGAACTCGTCGAACCGGTCGGCGTCCCGCCCGTCGGCAGAGCGTGTCAGCTGGTAGCCGGGTTCGGAGGTGAACACCTGGTGACGAAGACGCTGCGCGGCATCGATGAGCGTCGCGTCGGTGGAAAGCAGCAGGGTGTAGCGCGGCACGGACGTGCTGGGCGGCACACCGTCGGTGTCGTCGGCGGCGATGAGTACGGATGCGGTGCTCATAGCCAGCACGGTCGCCGAGTCGTCGGGCGGGATGCCTACGGCCGCGTGTCGTGTTCGTGCACGCTGGGTGACGAATTGTGTGTTCCCGGCAGCGGTGGGCCCCGAAAGCCGTCGCCATCGGAAACGAACAGGACCCCCGCGCTACCGGGCGCAGGGGTCCTGATCGACTGTTTGCTCGACCGGCGGGTCAGCCCTTGCGGGTCTTCACCGCATCGGTCAGCTGCGGGGTGACCTTGAACAGGTCGCCGACGATGCCGAGGTCGGCGATCTCGAAGATCGGCGCCTCTTCGTCCTTGTTGACCACGACGATGGTCTTGGACGTCTGCATACCGGCCCGGTGCTGGATGGCGCCGGAGATGCCCAGGGCGATGTACAGCTGCGGGGCGACGGTCTTGCCGGTCTGGCCGACCTGGAACTGGCCCTCGTAGAAGCCCGAGTCGACCGCGGCGCGGGACGCACCGACGGCGCCGCCGAGCGCGTCGGCGAGGTCCTCGACGACGCTGAAGTTGTCCTTGCTGCCGACGCCGCGGCCACCCGACACGACGACCTTGGCCTCGGCCAGTTCCGGGCGCGCGCTCTTCTGCGCCGGCTGGCGGGAGACGATCTTGGTGGCGTTCTCCGCGGGCTCGGGCACCTCGACGGTGACCATCTCGCCGGCACCTTCGGCCGGCTCGGCCTCCACTGCGCCGGGACGCATCGCGATCACCGGGGTGTCCCCGGCGGTCGCCTCGACGGTGTACGCGCCGCCGAAGATGGACAGCACACCGACGCCACCGTCCCCGATCCCGACGACGTCCCACAGCACGCCGAATCCGGTCTCCGCGGCGAGGCGTCCTGCGACCTCCTTGCCCTCGGCGGTGGAGGCCACCAGCACGGCCGCCGGGCTGGCGGACTCGGCCAGCGCGCCAAGCACGCCCACCTTGGGGCTGACCAGGTACTGGTCGGCGGTGTCGGACTCCGCGGCGTAGATCTTGGCCGCACCGGCTGCCTTCAGCCCGTCTGCCAGCTTCACCGCGGTGCCGGGTGCGCCGACGACGACGGCCGACGGCTCACCGAGCGCGCGGGCGGCGGTGATCAGCTCGCCGGTGATGCTCTTCAGGTTTCCTTCTGCGTGCTCGACGAGCACGAGTACTTCTGCCATTGCCTGTGTTCGCTCTCTAGGTCTGGGGGTTGGGGTCAGATCAGCTGTTGAGATCGGCTGCTTAGATCAGCTTCTGTTTTAGATCAGCTTCTGTGCGACCAGGTACTCGGCGATCTTCTGACCGCCCTCACCCTCGTCGGTGATCTTCTCGCCCGCGGTCTTCGGCGGCTTCGGGGTGACGGTCTTGACCTTGGACTCGGACACGTCGCCACCCACGACGCCGCCCTCGATGCCGACGCCCTCGAGCGTCAGCGCGGTGACCGACTTCTTCTTGGCGGCCATGATGCCCTTGAAGGACGGGAACCGCGGATCCTCGACGATCTTCTCGCTGATGCTGACCACGGCGGGAAGCGACGCCTCGAGTTCGAAGATGCCGTCATCGGTCTCGCGCTCACCGGTGATCTTGCCGTCGGCGACCTCGATGCTGCGCATGTGCGTCAGCTGCGGCACGCCCAGGTAGTAGCTCAGGATGGCCGGGACCGCGCCACCGACGCCGTCGCTGGACTCGTTGCCCGCGATGACCAGTTCGACGTCCTCGATCTGGCCGAGCGCGGTGGCCAGCGCGTAGGAGGTCTGGATGATGTCCGAGCCGTGCAGGCCCTCGTCCGAGAGGTGGTAGGCCTCGTCGGCGCCCATCGAGAGCGCCTTGCGGATCGCCGTCTCGGCACCCTTGGGGCCGGCGGTGAGCACCACCACGTTGTAACCGGCGTCGGCGTGCTTCTCCTTGAGCTGAAGCGCGACCTCGACGGCCTTCTCGTTGATCTCGTCCAGCACCGCGTCACTGCCCGCGCGATCCAGCGTGTGGTCGTCGGAGAGTTTGCGATCCTCGTAGTCAGGGACCTGCTTGATCAGGACCACGATGTTCGTCATGAGTCTGGTTCGTCCTCCTCGATGAGGCCGCAGTTCGGCCTGTGCATTACCACATTTTCTACAACAGCCACCATGTTACTCGACGGTAACTTTCCGGTGGCGCTTACAAACACCATAGCTGGTCGAAGTTTGCCTCCTGACCTCCCCCTTAGCCATGGTGAATCCATGACGAACCCCTGACGAACGGCCCCCTGCGTTAGCCTGCGTTGCAATGAGCGCATTCTCTCCGCCGGAACCGTCCCCGGACGCGGCCATGCCCCTGACCGGCGAACGCACGGTCCCGGGCCTGGCCGAAGAGAACTACTGGTTCCGCCGTCACGAGGTGGTCTACCAGCAGCTCGCGCAGCGCTGCACGGGACGCGTCGTGCTGGAGGCGGGCAGCGGCGAGGGCTACGGCGCCGATCTGCTCGCCGGCCTCGCGCACCGCGTGATCGGCCTGGACTACGACGAATCGGCCGTCGCACACGTCCGGGCCCGCTACCCCCGGGTCGACATGCGACACGGCAACCTCGCCGACCTGCCGCTGGCCAACGGCGACGTCGACGTGGTGGTCAACTTCCAGGTCATCGAACACCTCTGGGATCAGGGCCGGTTCGTCGCCGAATGCCATCGCGTCCTGCGCCCCGGCGGAACGCTTCTGATGTCGACCCCGAACCGCATCACGTTCTCCCCCGGCCGCGACACCCCGATCAACCCGTTCCACACCCGCGAGCTGAACGCCGCCGAACTCACCGACCTGCTGACCGCCGACGGTTTCACGGTGGAGCAGATGCTGGGCGTCTTCCACGGCCCGCGGCTGGCCGAACTCGACGCCCGACACGGCGGCTCGATCATCGACGCCCAGATCGCCCGCGCGGTGGCCGATGCGCCATGGCCCCCCGAACTCCTCGCGGACGTGGCGGCGATCGTCACCGGCGACTTCGACCTGGTGGACAGCTCCCAGCGGGACATCGACGAGAGCCTCGACCTGGTGGCCATCGCGGTGCGCCGTGAGTGACGCCGGCGCCCGTGGGCTCCGGCCCACCGCAACCGCAGGTGCCGGGGCTCTTCACCCTCGTCCTGCACACCCACCTGCCCTGGCTGGCGCATCACGGCCGGTGGCCGGTCGGCGAGGAATGGCTCTACCAGTCGTGGGCGGCGGTGTACCTGCCCCTACTGCGCGTGCTGCGCACGCTGGCCGCCGAGGACCGCCGCGGACTCGTCACACTGGGCGTCACGCCGGTCGTCGCCGCCCAACTCGACGATCCGTACTGCCTGACCGGCGTGCATCACTGGCTGGCCAACTGGCAGCTGCGGGCGCGGGAGGCCGCCACCGTGCGGACCGGGGCGGGCACCGGGTACGACGCACCAGAGTCCCTGCGGGCATTCGGCGTTCACGAGACCTCGGCGGCGGACGACGCGCTCGCCGAGTTCGCCGATGCCTGGCAGCACGGCGGCAGTCCACTGCTGCGCGAACTGATCGACGCGCAGGCCATCGAGCTGCTCGGCGGCCCCCTGGCGCACCCGTTCCAACCTCTGCTGAATCCCCGGCTGCGGGAGTTCGCGCTCCGCGAGGGCCTTGCCGATGCGGCAGCGCGGTTCGCGCACACACCGGGGGGCATCTGGGCGCCCGAGTGTGCGTACGCGCCCGGAATGGAGAACGACTACGCCGCGGCGGGCGTGACGCACTTCATGGTCGACGGCCCGTCACTGCACGGGGACACCGCCCTCGGCCGGCCCGTGGCCGACTCCAACGTCATCGCGTTCGGACGTGACCTGCAGGTCAGCTACCGCGTGTGGTCGCCGAAGTCCGGTTACCCGGGCCACGCCGCATACCGCGACTTCCACACCTACGACCACCTCACCGGCCTCAAACCGGCACGGGTGACCGGCCGCAACGTGCCGTCGCAGGACAAGGCCCCGTACGACCCCGAGGCCGCCGACCACGCCGTCGACATGCACGTCGCCGACTTCGTGGACGTCGTGCGCAGGCGCCTGACCGCCGAATCCGCACGTCTTGGCCGCCCCGCACACGTGGTCGCCGCATTCGACACCGAACTCTTCGGGCACTGGTGGCACGAGGGCCCGGTCTGGCTGGAGCGGGTGCTTCGGGCGCTGCCGGAGGCCGGCGTGCGGGTCGGCACGCTCTCGGACGCCATCGCGGACGGCTTCACCGGCTCACCCGTCGAACTGCCGCCCAGCTCGTGGGGTTCGGGCAAGGACTGGCAGGTCTGGTCTGGCCCGCAGGTGGCCGACATCGTCGCGCTGAACGCCGAGGTGGTCGACACCGCGCTGGCCACCGTCGACAAGGCGCTCGCCCACACCGCCCTCCCGGGCGCCGGTGCGCCACGCGACGTCGTCGCCGACCAGATCCTGCGCGAGACGCTGCTGACGGTGTCCAGCGACTGGCCCTTCATGGTCAGCAAGGACACCGCGGCCGAATACGCGCGCTATCGCGCCCACCTCCACGCGCACGCCACCCGCGAGATCGCCGGCGCGCTGGCGTCGGGGCGCCGTGCGCACGCCGAGCAGCTTGCCGAGGGCTGGAACCGGGCCGACGGTCTGTTCGGTGCGCTCGACGCGAGGCGGCTGCCTCGGTGACCCCGTCTTCCCCCTCTTCCCGCGAGCGTGCGTGTCTGTACGGCGACACGCCGCACAACGCGTCACTTCGTGCACGCTCGCGCTTTCGAACGGACCGCCGGTGAAGGTCCTTCTCCTGTCGTGGGAGTACCCGCCGGTCGTGATCGGCGGACTGGGTCGGCACGTCCACCACCTGGCCACCGCATTGGCGCAGGCAGGCCACGAGGTGGTCGTCCTGAGCCGGCGCCCGACGGGCACCGACCCCAGCAGCCACCCGTCGACCGACGAGGTCGCCGAGGGCGTGCGCGTGGTCGCCGCGGCGCAGGATCCGCACGAGTTCGCCTTCTCCTCGGACATGATGGCGTGGACGCTGGCCATGGGCCACGCCATGGTCCGTAGCGGCCTGGCGCTGACGTGCGACGGCCGCCGCACCGGAAGGCCGTGGCGGCCCGACGTCGTCCACGCCCACGACTGGCTGGTGGCCCACCCGGCCATCGCGCTGGCCGAATACTTCGACGTGCCATTGGTTTCCACGATCCACGCCACCGAGGCGGGCAGGCACTCGGGGTGGGTCTCGGGTGACATCAGCCGCCAGGTGCATGCGCTGGAGTCCTGGCTGGTACGCGAATCCGACTCTCTCATCACGTGTTCGACGTCGATGAGCGAGGAGATCACCGAACTGTTCGGACCCGGCCTGGCCGAGACACGGGTGATCCGCAACGGCATCGACGCCGCATCGTGGCCGTTCGCGCGGCGCGGCACCCGTCGCGGCCCGGCCCGGCTGCTCTACCTGGGGCGCCTGGAGTACGAGAAGGGCGTGCAGGACGCCATCGCCGCGCTGCCGCGTATCCGTCGCACCCACCCCGGCACCACGCTGACCATCGCCGGTGACGGGACGCAGGAGGACTGGCTCGTCGCGCAGGCCCGAAAGCACAAGGTGCGCAAGGCCATGACCTTCGCCGGACGGATGGATCACGAAGGACTGGTCAGGCTGCTGCACGACACCGACGCCGCAGTACTGCCGAGCCACTACGAGCCGTTCGGCATCGTCGCCCTCGAAGCCGCGGCCACCGGTGCGCCCCTGGTCACCTCCAACGTCGGTGGCCTCGGCGAGGCGGTCATCGACGGCGAGAC
This sequence comes from uncultured Actinomycetota bacterium, assembly GCA_963798245.1. Classification (GTDB taxonomy): domain Bacteria; phylum Actinomycetota; class Actinomycetes; order Mycobacteriales; family Mycobacteriaceae; genus Mycobacterium. The sequence continues at coordinate 200,516 of CAWCSO010000011.1, read as the reverse complement.
CGGACTGTCCTTCCCGCCCCGCGACATCGGCGCGCTGGCCGTAGCGGTGCGACGCGTGCTCGACGACCCGGCGGCGGCGCAGCGCAGGGCGGTGGCGGCACGCGAGCGGCTCACCTGCGACTTCGACTGGCAGACCGTCGCCTCCGAGACCGCACAGGTGTATCTCGCGGCCAAGCGCAAGGTGCGCGAACCCCACCGGCGACGCACGATCACCGAGCATGCGCTGCCGGAGCGGTAGCGGCCTCTACCGGGACGCCTTCTTGCGCTCGATGTCGGCCAGCGCGGCGGCCAGTTCGGCACGTTGGGCCGCCGAGGTCTCCCAGGCCAGCTTGCGGTTCTTGACCACCTTCGCGGGTGCGCCCACGGCGATCGAGAAGTCCGGGATATCGCCCTTGACCACCGCGTGCGAGCCCAGCACGCAGCCACGTCCCACGGACGTCCCCCTCAGGATGGTGACCTTGGTCGCCACCCAGGTGTCGGGCCCGATCCGCACCGGGCCCTTGACGATCCCCTGGTCCTTGATCGGCAGCTCGATGCTGTCCATCCTGTGGTCGAAGTCGCAGACGTAGCACCAGTCCGCCATCAACACCGAGTCACCCAACTCGATGTCGAGGTAGGCGTTGATCACGTTGTCACGGCCGAGCACCACCTTGTCGCCAAACCGCAACGAACCCTCGTGGGCACGGATGGTGTTCTTGTCGCCGATGTGCACCCAGCGGCCGATCTCCATCGTGGACAGCTCCGGTGTCGACTGGATCTCCACACCCTTGCCCAGGAACACCATGCCGCGCGTGATGATGTGCGGATTGGCGAGCTTGAACTTCAGCAGCCGCCAGTAGCGGACCAGGTACCAGGGTGTGTACGCCTTGTTGGCGATGACCCACCGCAGCGATGCGACGGTCAGGAACTTCGCCTGTCGCGGATCGCGGAGTCGCGAGCCCCGCCATCGGACGTGTATCGGGGCGCCCCACATCGTCGTCATGGCCGGACAGCCTACGCGAGGCCGGCCGTCGCATTCCTGGGTCGCGGCGGGCCCGCGGCGCGCGAGGGGGCCACCCGCGTGCCCGAACTCCCGGGTGGGTGCGGCTAGTCTCTGGACTCGATGCCTGCTCGACGTATGACCGTGTCCCGGATGGGCGCCGTGGCAATGGCCGCGCTCGCGGCGCTACTGCCGAGCGCATGTGCCGACAACACCGATTCGTGGGTCGAGGCGAAGGCCGCGCAGGGCTGGCCGGCGCAGTACGGCGACGCCGCCAACAGCAGCTTCACCGACGTCGACGGCTCCGGCGGCCTGGCGCTGGACTGGACCCGGTCGGTCAAGGGTGACCTCGCCGCGCAGGTGGCACTCGGGTCGGGCAGCTACCTGGCCGCCAACGCCAAGACGCCTGCGGGCTGCTCACTGATGGTGTGGGAGGCCGACAACCGGGGCAGACAACGCTGGTGCACCCGGCTGTGGCCGGGTGGCGAACTGTCCAGCCCGCTGTTCGACGGTTTCGACAACCTCTACGTCGGTCAGCCCGGCGCGCTGATGTCCTACCCGACCACGCAGTGGATCCGCTGGCGTCAACCGGTGATCGGCCTGCCTCAGACACCGCGCATCGTGTCGCCAAATCAGCTGCTGATCATCACCCACCTCGGGCAGGTGCTGGTGTTCGACGCCCACCGAGGGGTCGTGGACGGCACACCGATGGACCTCGTCGAAGGGGTCGACCCGACCGACTCCCAACGCGGCCTCGCCGACTGCCAGTCGGGCCGTCGCGGGTGCCCGGTGGCCGCGGCGCCTGCGTACTCGCCCGAGACCAAGATGATCGTGCTGGGGCTGTGGGAGCCCGACGCCGAAGCACCCGTGGTCATCGGGCTGCGTTACCGCCAGGGCCAGACACCAACGCTCATCCGGGAATGGACGAGCACCGCCGTCGGCGGTGGACCGCTGTCCAGCCCCGTCATGTCGGCCGACGGCACCACCGTCTACGTCAACGGCCGCGACGACCGTATGTGGGCACTGGACAGCACCACCGGGGAATCGAAGTGGTCCGTCGAGTTGAACTACCAAGCGCAAACGCCACCCTCGGTGTCCCCCGACGGGCTCATCGTGGCGGGCGGCGGGCCCGATGCGCGCCTCACCGGCATCAGGGACGACGGCGACCGCGGTGAGGTGCTCTGGACCCGCGACGACGTCGAGACCCTGTCGACGGCGAGTCGAGCCGGTTCCGACGTCGCGTACACCGTCGCCCGTGACGGGGACCAGGGCATGGCGCTGCTGGTGTTCGACCCCGCCGACGGCAGCACCATCAACGACTACCCGCTGCCCGAGGCCACGGGGTATCCGGTGGGCGTATCGGTGGGCGTCGACCGCCGGGTGGTCACGGCGACCAGCGACGGCCAGGTGTACGCGTACTCTCCGGCCTGACGGCCTCAGGCGAGCATGGCGTCGATCGGGGCACGGGGCACGGCGACCTGGAAGGCCCCTGCCGATTCCGGTAGCACCTCGCCCTGGCTGAAGTAGAAGATCAGCGTGTCATTCGTGATCGCGAAGTTCCGGTAGGTGGCAGGGTCGAGACCGACACCCAGCGGCAGCAGGACGGGCTGGCCGGATTGCTGCGTCAACATGTTCTGGACGATCGGCATGATTACCGGAAACGGTTGCGTGCCGACGCGGAAGAGGTTGTCGATGGTGATGGGCGCCCGCAGGCGCTGGTCCCAGTTGAACGTCTTGAAGAACGTCTGAGGGCGCGCGCCGCCGACGTCCTGATAGGTCTCGAACACCAGCGACTGAGTCCCCTCCGGCGGCACCGGTGCCGGCACCGGCACCGGATCTGGCACCGCCGACTCGAACTCCGTCGCCCTCGTGTCCAGCTCGTAGGGCATGTCGCCAGAGCCCGGCATGTTCGCGACGTTCAGGAAGCCATCGCGCGTCTGCTTGACGTAGTCGATCATCGGCACCACGTCGGGGTAATCGATGGGATAGCTGATACTCAGCGAATAGTTGGGTTCGGTCTCGGTGATCCGGCACATCTGCGCACTGTCGACTACACCGTTGAAGTCATCACACTGCGGATCCGCCCCCGCCGTAGCCATGTTCGACCAGCCGGCCGCGACGATTGCCACCACGGCCAACACCAGTGTGGGAATGCGCATCTGCAAGGGGCCTCCAACGACGAAAGCGGCACCGGTGCCGCGCCCGCCACCATACCTGCGATGTCAGCGGCTCGGCCGACAGACGTAGGCCACTGCCCGGCTTGCCCTGCCCGCGCCGATCCGCGTGACCACCACGGATAGCCGCTGCGAACCCCGCAGCCGCAGGCGCGGTCTCAGCGCGTCGGGGTCCACGTCCACCCCACGGACGAGTATCTCGACGGCCCCTACGTCGTGCGTCGCCAAGGCCTGGCGCAACGGCCGCTCACCGAAGTCGATCTCGTCGATGACCTCGAACCCACGGACGCCGTCGGGGAGTTCGTCACCCGAGAGGTACGCGATGTCGGGGTCGAGTTGCCAAAGTCCGTGGCGTGCGGCGTAGTGGCGGACCAGGCCGGCACGAACCACTGCTCCGTCCGGGTCGAGGATCCAGCGCCCCGCGGGGCCGACGGGGCAGTCGTCGGGTTCGGCGTCGGTGACCTCCTCGGCACGGTCGAGGATGGTGGCGCGCCGGGTGACGCCGGGTCGGGTGAGACCGGCCGACCACAGACATGCCTCCCGAACGCTGCCCGACAGGGACGTCACCTCGATCTCGCCGGAGAAACCCAGGCGGCCGAGCTGTTCGAAATCGATTCCCGGTGCACATTTCACGACGATGTCGCGGTCGGCATACACCGACAGCAACGCATCCAGCGCCGGCGTGTACGCGCGGGGGTCGAACCGACGCCGTCCGCCGCTGCGCCGCCCGGGGTCGGCGACGACGACGGTGTCGCGCGTCACCGGTCGCAACGCGTCGGCCCGCACCAGGTCGACGCCGCCGACGTTGTGCCGCGCGAGCGCAAGGCGTACGGGGTCGATGTCGCTGCCGACCACCAGCGAAGCCGACCGCTTCAGCGCCGAGAGTTCGGCGCCGATCGAGCACGTGACGTCGTGCACCGCGGCGCCCGCCAGCCGCCGGGCACGATGCGCCGCAACGAGTTCCGGGGTGGACTGCTGCAAGGCCTCGTCAGTGAACAGCCAGGCGTCGGGATCGGCGAACTTGACCGCGGCGCGTCGACGCAGCAGCGCGGTTTCCATCACTATCGCCGCGCGATCGCCGTAATGCTTACGCGCCGAGGTGATGTCGGCGATCCGACTGGCGTCGGTCAACCGGTAGGCCGCCACCTCCGAAAGCGCCTGAGCGCCGTCGTCGCTGCGGAGGTAGGCGACGTCGTCGAGGGTGAACCGCAGACCGCCGCGCGCGTCGGACACGGCGTCAGGAGGGCTTCACCCCTGTCACCATGACGTTGTAGAACCAGCCCTTCGGCACCACGCGGCGCCACACGTTGGCATCCACCCAGCTCAGCGCGATCCAGCTGGAGAAGGCGAACCTCGCCCAACCCCACCCGAGCCGACCCGGCGGGACGGACGCCTCGAAGGTGCGCACCGGCCAGCCGAGCATGGCCGCGGTGAACTCCTCGCTGGCCGTGCGGACCTCCGAGGCGCCGGCGTTTCGGGCCATCCGCTCGAGGTCGTCGGGTTCGAAGGTGTGAAGGTCGACGACCGCCTCCAACGCGGCCGCGCGGGAGGACTCGTCGAGTTCCTCCTGCGGGCGCCGCCAGCCGCCGAGCCAGGGCAGTTTGGTCACGTTGGTCGCGATGCGCCAGGTCAGCGTGGAGAGATTGCGCGCGTAGACGTTGCCCGTGGTCGTCGGCTCCCCGGCGAACACGAACCGGCCGCCCGGCTTGAGCACGCGGACGACCTCGCGCAGTGAGAGCTCCACGTCGGGGATGTGGTGCAGGACGGCATGGCCGACGACCAGATCGAACGTGTCGTCGTCATACGGGATGCCTTCGGCGTCGGCGACCCGGCCGTCGACGTCCAGACCCAGCGACTGCCCGTTGCGGGTGGCCACGTTGACCATGCCCGGGGACAGATCGGTGACGGAACCGCGCCGAGCGACCCCGGACTGGATCAGGTTGAGCAGGAAGAAGCCGGTTCCGCACCCGAGTTCCAGCGCACGGTCATAGGGCACCTCCCGTTGCACGTCATCGGGCACGATGGCGTCGAAGCGGCCGCGCGCGTAGTCGATGCAGCGCTGGTCATAGGAGATGGACCACTTGTCGTCGTAGCTCTCGGCTTCCCAGTCGTGGTAGAGGACCTGCGCGAGCTTGCTGTCGTGGCGCGCGGCCTCGACCTCCTCCGCCGTGGCGTGGGGGTTGGGTGACCGCTGAGCCGCGCGGCGGCATCGGGTGTGCGGTCGGTGCTCGTCATGCAGGGCAGCCTAACGGGCGCACGCGACCGCCCTCCAGGGCAAGCGCTCATCGGCCCGCGAACGAGGCCTTCGCTGCAGCCAGTGCCTGCGGTGACGCATCGGCGAACCGCCCGGCCCAGGCCAGCGCGGCGTCGAACACGTGGTCGGGTGCCGCCATCTGGTCGATCAGGCCCATTTCCAGCGCCTCCGGTGCGGCGACGAAGCGGCCGCTGAACACGAGGTCCTTGGCCCGGCTCTCACCCACCGCGCGGCAGAGTCGGGCCGTGGCGCTGGCCGCGGGGACGAGCCCGTCGACGATCTCGGTGGCGCCGAACTTCGCGTTGTCGCCGCTGAGCCGCCAGTCTGCCGCCAACGCCAAGGTCAGACCGCTGCCGAGCGCGTACCCGGTGACAGCGGCCACGGTGGGCTTGGGGATCGCCGCCACCGCCTCGACGGCGCGGCGGCACTCGTCGTGGGCGCCCGCGGCCTCGCCGGCGTTCAGGGTCCGCCGTTCGGGCAGGTCATCGCCCGCGCAGAAGACCTCGTGACCACCGAAGACGATCACCGCCGTCACGTCGTCACGCGCACCGAGTTCGGCGGCCGCTGCCTGTATCTCGCGGCAGACCTGTCGAGTCAGCGTGTTGGTCGGCGGCCGCGACAGCGACAGCGTTCCGACCGCGTCGTGCACGTGGACGGCAACGAACTCCCCGCCGAACTCCCCGCCGATCTCGGTCATGCAAGCGGAGTCTCGGGGCCGTAGCCGTCCGGCGCCCGCCGGTTGCGCGCCGCGTTGTAGCTCTCGCTGTTGAAGAACTCGATCTCCCAGTTGCCCTTGCTCACCGCCAGGTGCGGTTCGACGGCGACGATCTGGCGCTCCACGGCCAGCACGTCGGCGACCGTTCGGCCGTTCAGCGAGTCGAGTTGTGTCCAGGTCGGCGGCAGCAGGAACGTCTGGCCGTCGGCGAAGTCGTCGAGTGCCGACTGCGGCGTGGCCCAGTCGGCCCGGTCGGTCTCGGTGTTGTCGCCGTCGGCGCGCTGGCCGCCCGGGATGGCGCCCACGAAGAAATAGGTGTCGTAGCGGCGGGTGCGCTCCTCCTTGGGCGTCACCCAGTTAGCCCACGGCCGCAGTAGGTCGGCGCGCAGGACCAGTTTCTCGGTGCGCAGGAAGTCGGCGAAGGACAGCGAGTGGTTGGCCAGTGCGGCTCGCTCCTCGGAGTAGACCGATGCGTCGTCCACGATGCCGTCCGGGTCGTTGGCCGGACCGGCGAACAGCACCCCGGACTCCTCGAAGGTCTCTCTGGCGGCCGCGCAGACGAGCGCCTCGGCCAGCTCGGTGTCGACGCCGAGTCGCTCTGCCCACCAGGACGGTTCGGGTCCGAACCATGCCCCGAGCGGACCGAGACCGGCGTTGCGGTCCCGGTCGTCGACGCCACCGCCGGGGAACACCATCACGCCCGCGACGAACTCCATCGCGGAGTGCCGCCGCATCAGGAACACCTTGATGCCCGCCGGGGTGTCGCGGACGAGCATCACCGTGGCGGCGGGCCGCGGCGTCAGCGGCGCGTCGGTTTCGTTGTCGGTCACGCACGCCTCCTGTGGGCCGCTCGGGTGCGCGTACGGCGCGCGAAGTACCGCCCGTCGATCACATCCAGCGCGATCGACTGGCCGAACGCCTTCGACAGATTCTCCGAGGTGAGCACGTCGGTAAGCAGTCCCTGTTCGACGACCAGGCCCTCCGAGAGCAGCAGGCAGTGGGTGAAGCCCTGCGGGATCTCCTCGACGTGATGGGTGACGAGCACGGTCGCGGGGGCATCCGGGTCGGCGGCGAGGTCGGCCAGTCGCGCCACCAGTTCCTCCCGCCCGCCGAGGTCGAGTCCCGCAGCGGGTTCGTCGAGCAGCAGCAGTTCGGGGTCGGTCATCATCGAGCGCGCGATCAGGACGCGCTTGCGCTCTCCCTCGGACAGGGTGCCGTAGAGCCGGTCGGCGAGGTGCTCGGCTCCCACGCTCTCCAGCATGTCGACGGCCTGCTCGTAGTCGACGTCGTCGTAGCGCTCGCGCCAGCGGCCCATCACCGCGTAGCCGGCCGACACCACGACGTCACGGACGACCTCGCCGTCGGGCACGCGCTGTGACAGCGCCGAGGAACTCAGTCCCACCCTGGCGCGCAGCTCGGACATGTCGGTCTTGCCCAGCCGTTCGGCGAGCACGTATGCGGTTCCCGATGACGGGTGTTCCATGGCTGCGGCGATGCGCAGCAGCGACGTCTTACCCGCACCGTTGGGTCCGACGACGACCCATCGCTCGTCGAGTTCGACCGCCCACGTCACCGGCCCGACGAGGGTCTTACCGCCGCGCCGCAGCGATACCTTCGCGAAATCGATCATCAGGTCTGGGTCGGCCTCGTGCTCTGGCTGGCGTTCTCGATCGTCGTCGGCAGGCACCCAGTCATCGTGCCCCATCTGGACCATCGCGGACACCGCGGGGCGGCGGCGGATCGGCACGGGATCGGTTACGGGGCCAGTGCCCACCCGGCCGAACCGTTGACGACGACCCGGTCGGCCGCCGCCATGGTGCTCGACACCAGATCGGCGTTTCGCTGGTCGATGTCGGCCACCCAGGCGCGCGCGTTGCCCGAGGACTTGCCGAATTGGATGTGTCTGTCGACGAGGCGCTCTACGCGCACCGACTCATCGCTGGTCACGAACCAGACGGTGTCCATCGCGGCTCGGGCCCGCGCCCACCGCGGGTCGTCGAGCAGCAGGTAGTTGCCCTCGGTGATGACGAGACGGGCAGCAGGCAACACGACGAGCGCGCCCGCCAGCGGTTGTTCCAGGGTTCGGTCGAACCCGGGCGCGTAGACCGGGGTGGCGTCCTCTACCCCGACGCGCTCGACGAGGTGTGCGTAGCCGTCGACGTCGAACGTGTCGGGTGCGCCCTTTCGGTCCCGGTTGCCGAGCCGATCCAACTGCGCGTCGGCGAGGTGAAATCCGTCCATCGGCACGTGCGCAACCCAGTCGTCGCCCTTGATCGCCGCGATCCGTGTCAGCAGCGCCTCGACCAGGGTGGACTTCCCCGCCCCCGGGTTGCCCGCTATGCCGAGAATTGCGCGTGAGCGGACCGAGCGCCCGTTCACGAGAGCGATCGCGTCCCGCGCCATCGTGTCGAGCACCGTCACCTGCCGTGCGCTCCGTGGTGTGCCCGTCGCGGGCGGTCTGAATTCCTCGTTTACGGTACCTTCCCACGTTCGCACGAGACTCCGGCCGTCTCGCGCCTGAGTGAACTCTCGGCCGTCACGGGTGCCCAGCCGCCGCCGGCCAACACCCGGCCGGGCGTGATCCGCAGGAACAGCTGCACCAGCGGGCCGATGCCGAACGCATAGACGACGGTGCCGACCCCCACCGTGCCGCCGAGCAGCCAGCCGACGGTCAGCACCGTGGCCTCGATGGAGGTGCGTACCAGCCGCACCGACAGCCCGGTCCGTGCGACCAGCCCGGTCATCAGACCGTCACGCGGTCCCGGACCGAGACCCGCCCCGATGTAGAGCACCGTGCTGACGGCGTTGAGTACGACGGCGCCGAGCATCATCGCGACCCGCACCGCCGTGTCCGACGGTGTGGGCAGGATGGCGATGCCCGCATCGACGGTGAGGGCGATGACGACGACGTTGGCGACGGTGCCGATCCCCGGCCGGTTGCGCAGCGGAATCCAGGCCAGCAGCACCGCAACGCCGACGACGGCCGAGGCCACGCCGATCGTCAGGCCGGTTCGGCCCGACAGACCCTGATGGAAGACGTCCCACGGATCGAGCCCGAGGTCGGCCCGCACCATCATGGCCATGGAGAAGCCGTATCCGGTCAGCCCGGTCAGCAGCGCCACGCCACGGGGTACGGCCCTGGAATTCGATGCCAGTTCGCCGGGCCTGCAGCTCATCTGCCTGACTGGCCTTCGGGGTGCGGCCGGATTGCCGCCAGTTCCTGCCGGATCCGGGCGCCGTCCGCATGCGGATAACCCCCGTCGTCGAAGCGCCTGGCGAGCGTCGATGCGTCGATGAAGTCGCGAGAGTATCGACGAATCGACCAGACGGCCCGCGACATCCAGTTCGTGTCCATGTGAACCATGATTGGCCTGAGTGGCTTGCTCTTCAATAGCCAGTTGAGGCAAACTGGCATCAATGATCGACGATCTGGCGGGCCGAAGACTCGATGTGGACCTTCTCGCACGCGAGCTGGGCAACTGGCGCACATCCAGTACCAGCGGACCTGCCTACCAGGGCCTCGCGGACGGTCTCCGCATGCTGATCGTCGATGGCCGCCTCCCCGTCGGCGCCCAACTCCCCAGCGAACGGGCACTCGCCGACGCCCTGCGCGTCTCACGCACCACCGTCACGGCGGCGTACTCGCAGATGCGCGACGACGGCTATCTCAACGGCCGCCGCGGTGCACGCAGCACCACCGCCCTACCCATCTCCGGCGCGGTGCACGTCGCGCCGACGCCGGCGACGATCAACCTGGCCGCCGCCACGTTCGCCGCACCCGTCGCGGTCGCCGCCCGGGCCTTCGCGCAGGCCGCAGAACAAGTGACGCCGTACCTGCACGACATCGGAGTCGAACTCACGGGCATCGCACCACTTCGCTCGGCGATCGCGGAAAGATACTGCGCCCGTGGGCTTCCCACCGATCCCGATGAGGTCATGGTGACGACGGGTGCGCTGCACGCGATCAGCTTGATCCTGGCCACCTACACCCAACCCGGCGATCGCGTGCTGGTCGAACAGCCCACCTACCACGGGGCGCTGTCCGCGATGGTCAGCCGTGGAATCCGCCCCGTCCCCGTGGCGGTGACACGCGACGGGTGGGAGGTCGACGCCATCGGTGCCGCGATGCGCCAACTGGCGCCCAGCATGGCCTATCTGATCCCCGACAATCAAAACCCGACCGGTCTCACCCTGCCGCCGGATGGACGCGCCGACCTCGCGCGGGTCATCGCCGAGACGCGTACGCGCACCATCATCGACGAGACGATGACCGACGTGTGGCTCGACGAACCGGTTCCGGCCCCGCTGGCGGCGGCCATGACCGCCCGGCCCGACCTCGTGTTGACCGTCGGGTCGATGTCCAAGTCGTTCTGGGGAGGTCTGCGCATCGGGTGGATTCGCGCCGAACGCAGCACCCTGGCCACCATTGCCGCGCTGCGCCCGTCGATCGACATGGGCACGGCGATCTTCGAACAACTCACCGCGGCAAGGCTTCTGGCCGCCGAGGACGAGGTGCTGCCGGAGCGACGCGACATCCTGCGCCGGCGCAGGACGCTGCTGCTGTCCCTGCTCGACCGGCACCTGCCGGACTGGCAGCCGCTGCCGGGCACCGGCGGGATGTCGCTGTGGGTCCGGCTGCCCGCCCCGATGAGTTCAGCACTGTCGGCGGCGGCGTCGCGGATGGGCCTGGACATTCCGCCCGGCCCCCGCTTCGGCGCGGACGGCACCCTGGAGCGATTCATCCGGGTGCCCTTCACGCTGCCGGAGGACCAGCTCAGCGAGGCGATCGAACTCCTTGCGCGGGCCTGGCATTCGGTGACCGGGGCCGGTGGCGCCGAATACGGCACGGTCGTGGTCTAGCCGCCGTTTTCCGCGAGCAGACGCAAAAGGCCCTGAATGTCCAGCATTCAGGGCCTTTTGCGTCTGCTCGCCGGGGCTCGCCGGGGACGCCGGGGACGCCGGGGACGCCATGGAAGCCGCTCGCTAGTAGTCGGGAATCTCGACGCGTCGCATGATGCCGTCCACGGCGTCGGCGGCCTCGATCTCGCCGCGGGTCACGCCAAGGATGAACAGCACCGTGTCCAGATACGGGTGGCTCAGGGATGCGTCGGCGACCTCACGCAGCGCCGGCTTGGCGTTGAACGCCACGCCCAGCCCCGCGGCGGCCAGCATGTCGATGTCGTTGGCGCCGTCGCCCACCGCGACCGTCTGCTCCATCGGCACCCCGGCCTGCTCCGCGAAGTCCCGCAGCGCCTTGGCCTTTCCCGGCCGATCGACGACCTGCCCGATCACCCGGCCGGTGAGCTTGCCGTCGACGATCTCGAGTTCGTTGGCGGCCACGAAGTCCATCATCAGCTCGTGGGCGAGCGGCTCGATCACCTGGCGGAAGCCACCGGAGACGATGCCGCAGTGATAGCCGAGCCGGCGCAGCGTCCGGATGGTGGTGCGGGCGCCCGGGGTCAGTTCGATCTGGTCGGCGACCTCGTCGAGCACGTCGGCGGGCAGTCCGGCCAGCGTGGCCACCCGACGGTGCAGCGACTCGGCGAAGTCCAGCTCCCCGCGCATCGCGGCGTCGGTGACCTCCGCCACGGCGGCAAGCGCACCGGCCCGCTCGGCGAGCATCTCGATGACCTCGCCCTGGATCAACGTCGAATCGACATCGAACACGATGAGCCGCTTGGCCCGCCGCGACAGGCTGTAGTCCTCGAGCGCGATGTCGACGGCCTGGTCCACGGCGACCCGGGCGAGCGCGGACTGCAGCTGGCCGTACGCGCCGCCCAGTGGCACCGAGACCCGCAGCTCCAGACCTGTCACGGGATAGTCGGAGACGCCGCGGATGAAGTCGATGTTGACGCCCAGCGCTGCGACCTCGCGCGCCACCACCCCGAACGCCTCCGCGGTGATGGGCCTACCGAGAACGACGATGGAGTGCGTGGACGGCTCGCGCAGCACCGGAATGTCGCCGCTGCGCTCGATCGTGACGTCCAGACCGACGCCCCGGATGGCGTTGCGGACCTCGTCGTGCAGCGCGTCCCCGCACGCCACCTCGGCGGCCCCGGCCACCAGCACGCCCAGCGTGAGCCTGTTGCGGATCACGACCTGTTCGACGTTGAGCAACTCGACGTCGTGACCCGACAGCACCTCGAACAGCGCCGACGTGACACCCGGCTGATCCAACCCGGTGACGGTGAACAGCACCGACACCTTTGACGTGCTCACCCGTTCGTCAGGTGCGAACGTGTTCGTCGTCGATGCGGGTCACGTCGCCGTCCTCGGGACCGTGGGCGCGGCCCACGTGTGCCTCGGCGCGCATCCTCTCCACCATGTGCGGGTAGTGGAGTTCGAACGCCGGTCGCTCCGAACGGATCCGGGGCAGCTCGGTGAAGTTGTGCCGCGGCGGCGGGCAGCTGGTGGCCCACTCCAGCGAGTTGCCGTAACCCCACGGATCGTCGACCGTGACGGGTTCGCCGTAACGCCAGCTCTTGAACACGTTCCACACGAACGGGATGGTCGAGATGCCCAGGATGAACGCACCGATCGTCGAGACGATGTTCAGGGTGGTGAATCCGTCGCTTGGCAGGTAGTCGGCGTAACGCCGCGGCATGCCCTCGTCACCGAGCCAGTGCTGCACCAGGAACGTGGTGTGGAAGCCGATGAACGTCAGCCAGAAGTGCAGCTTGCCCAGCCGCTCGTCGAGTAGTCGGCCCGTCATCTTCGGGAACCAGAAGTAGATGCCCGCGTAGGTGGCGAACACGATGGTGCCGAAGAGCACGTAGTGGAAGTGCGCGACGACGAAATAGCTGTCGGTGACGTGGAAGTCGATGGGCGGGCTGGCCAGCAGCACACCCGAGAGCCCTCCGAGCAGGAAGGTGACCAGGAAGCCGACCGAGAACAGCATTGGTGTCTCGAACGTCAACTGGCCCTTCCACATCGTGCCGACCCAGTTGAAGAACTTGATCCCTGTCGGCACGGCGATCAGGAACGTCATGAACGAGAAGAACGGCAGCAGCACCGCGCCGGTGGCATACATGTGGTGCGCCCACACCGCCACCGACAGCGCGGCGATAGACAGCGTCGCGTAGATCAGGGTGGTGTAGCCGAACACCGGCTTGCGGCTGAACACCGGGAAGATCTCCGTGACGATGCCGAAGAACGGTAGCGCGATGATGTAGACCTCGGGGTGGCCGAAGAACCAGAACAGGTGCTGCCAGAGCAGCACACCGCCGTTCGCCGGGTCGTACACGTGCGCGCCGAGGTGACGGTCGGCCGCGAGCCCGAAGAGCGCCGCGGTCAGGATCGGGAACGCCAGCAGCACCAGGATCGAGGTCACCAGGATGTTCCAGGTGAAGATCGGCATCCGGAACATGGTCATGCCGGGCGCGCGCATGCATACCACGGTGGTGATCATGTTGACGCCGCCGAGGATGGTGCCGAGACCACCGACGGCCAGACCCATGATCCACAGGTCACCACCGGCACCGGGGCTGTGGATGGCATCGGTCAACGGCGAGTAGGCGGTCCAACCGAAGTCGGCTGCTCCGCCGGGGGTGATGAACCCGCCGATCGCGATCAGCGCGCCGAACAGGAACAGCCAGAAGCTGAAGGCGTTGAGCCGCGGGAACGCAACGTCGGGCGCACCGATCTGCAACGGGAGCACCAGGTTGGCGAAGCCGAACACGATCGGCGTCGCATAGAACAGCAGCATCACCGTGCCGTGCATGGTGAACAACTGGTTGTACTGCTCGTTGGACAGGAACTGCAGCCCCGGCAGGGCGAGTTCGGCGCGCATGAACAGCGCCATCAGGCCGCCGATGAAGAAGAAGACGAAGCAGGCGACGCAGTACATCATCCCGATCACCTTGTGATCGGTCGTGGTCACCAGCTTGTAGATCAGGTTGCCCTTGGGGCCCATTCGCGCCGGGAACGGACGCCGGGCCTCGAGTTCTCCGATTGGGGGCGCTTCGGCTACCAACAGATCCTCCCAGGGTCAACGTTGGAAAACGTGTTCGACTGCTTGCATCCCGCGGTGCCACGAGATGCGTTGTCCCGATCTTATCCCCCGGGAGACCGTATGGCGCCATGGGTCCTACAAACCGTCGTAATTGGATTGACGGCGATCGTCGACGGTACGACTACAGCGTCTCAGCGGCCGCGGTCCCGCTGGATGTTACCGTCGGCGACGTGCAGTTCTTCCGCCCGCGGATGGGTCCGATCGCCGCCGCGGCCGCGGTTGCGGCGGCCGTGTCGCTGACACTGGTGAGCGGCTGCAACGACGCCGGTGGGGGCGCGGAGGGGCCTGCCCCGGACGCCTCCAACTCGCCTATCACCAGCACCACCAGGATCGCGGGCGCGGGTGTGCTCGGCAATCAACGCAGGCCAGATGAGTCATGCGCGCCCGAGCCGCTTCCCGCCGATCCCGACGACTCGCCTACGCGACCGGTGCGACACGCCGCAGGCGAGACCGTCGTGTCGACAGAACCAGAGCGGATCGTGGTGCTCTCCGGCGATCAGCTCGATGCGCTGTGCGCGTTGGGCCTGCAGTCGCGCATCGTGGCGGCCGCGCTTCCCGACGGGTCGACCGAGCAGCCGTCGTATCTGGGCACCGTCGTGCACGATCTGCCGGCGGCGGGAACGCGCACCGCACCCGACATGGAGGCGATCCGCGCCGCCGACCCGGACCTCATTCTCGGTTCGCAGGGGCTCACCCCGGAGGACTACGACCCACTGACCGCCATCGCGCCGACGGTGTTCACCGGTCCCCCGGGCCCGGACTGGCAGGAGACACTGCGGACCGTGGGTGCGGCGACCGGACGCACCGACGCCGCCAACGGCCTCATCGAGGGATTCGCTTCCGACGCCGCGCAGACCGGCGCGCAGAACGACGCCTCGCACTTTCAGGCCTCGGTGGTGCAGCTGACGCCCGACACCATGCGTATCTACGGCGCCGACGACTTTCCTGCCAGCGTGCTGACCGCCGTCGGTGTGGATCGCCCCGCCGCGCAGCGGTTCGCGGACAAGCCCTACCTGGAAGTGGGCACCTCGGAGTTGTCGGACGCGGACTTCTCCTCCGCCGACGGCGACGTCGTCTACCTCTCGTTCGACTCGCCGGCGGCCAAGGACCGCGCTCCCGACGTGCTTGGCAGTCCCGCCTGGCGACGGCTGTCGGCGGCGCAGGACGGCCGCGTGTTCGTGGTCAACGACGAGGTGTGGCAGACCGGAGAGGGCATCGTCGCGGCGCGTGGCATCCTGGCCGACCTGCGCACGCTGAACGCGCCGATCAACTGACCCCTGACCGCACCGCCCGGTGGCCGGCGTGCCGGTAGTCTCGTCGCGTGTTCCACGTGCTGACGCTGACCTATCTGCAACCCCTCGACGTCGTCGACCAGACACGTCCGGCCCACGTCGAGTGGATCCAGACCGAGATCGCGGCGGGCCGACTGCTCCTGGCCGGCCGCCAGGAGTCGCAGACCGGCGGCGTGCTGATCACCGGCGACATCAGCACCGAGGACGCCGAGGAGCTCATCGCCAACGACCCCTACCAACTAGCGGGCCTCGTGCGCTACGAGCGGGTCGGTTTCACCGCGGCGCTGCGCGCACCGGGGCTCTAACCTGGTGCTCGACGACCCTCGGGATTAATCCGGCGCTGCCGCCGGTTGCGTTTCGACGGGGCGCAATGCTGCGCCGAACCCGTTACCTTCGCTAATTACCTTGGCGAACGAGTTTGTATTCGACGACCACGAAGAGGCACTAAAGAAGATGACCACGACCGTTTCCGCGTACGCCGCCACCTCGGCCAGCGCACCGCTGACCAAGACCACCATCGAGCGCCGCGACGTCGGGCCGCACGACGTCGCCCTCGACATCAAGTTCGCCGGCATCTGCCACTCCGACCTCCACACCGTGCGCGAGGAATGGGGCGGGGTCGAGTACCCCATGGTCCCGGGCCACGAGATCGCCGGCATCGTCACCGAGGTAGGCGCCGAGGTGACGAAGTTCACGGTGGGCGACCGGGTCGGTGTCGGCTGTTTCGTCGACTCCTGCCGCGAGTGCGCGAACTGCACGGCTGGCGAGGAGCAGTACTGCACCAACCCCGGGATGGTTGGCACGTACAACGGCGTCGGCCGCGACGGCAAGCCCACCCAGGGTGGCTACAGCGACGCGATCGTCGTCGACGAGAACTACGTGCTGCGTATTCCCGACGCCATCCCGCTGGACAAGGCCGCACCGCTGCTGTGCGCGGGCATCACCACCTACTCGCCGCTGCGGCACTGGAACGCCGGCCCGGGCAAGCGCGTCGCAGTCATCGGCCTCGGCGGGCTCGGACACCTCGCGGTGAAGTTGGCCGCCGCCATGGGCGCCGAGGTTGCCGTGCTGAGCCAGTCCCTGAAGAAGATGGAGGACGGACTGCGCCTGGGCGCCAGCGAGTACTACGCCACCAGCGACGACGATACGTTCGCCGAACTCGCCGGCTCGTTCGACCTGATCATCAACACGGTGTCGGCCAACCTTGACATGGCCGACTACCTGGGCCTGCTGAAACTCGATGGCACGCTGGTCGAACTCGGCATGCCGGAGAACCCGATGCCGGTACCGGCCGGCGCGCTCATCTTCGGGCGCAGGAGCCTGTCGGGCTCGTTGATCGGCGGCATCGCCCAGACCCAGGAGATGCTGGACTTCTGCGCCGAGCACGACGTCACCCCCGAGATCGAGGTCATCGAGGCGTCCTACGTCAACGAGGCCTACGAGCGGATGGTGGCCAGCGACGTGCGGTACCGCTTCGTCATCGACAACGCGACGCTTTAGAGCGCTGATTCAGCGCTGGGCGCCGCGCGCCCGGCGGTGAATCAAGCGGTGGCCTATGTCTTCTCGTTCGAGACAGCGCGGCGACTTGAACTATCGGGGCTGGCGAACAGCGACCAGGTCTGTCAAACCATCGCGTGAGCCAGGGCAATGTGACCCTCGAAGCCGCATGACTCAGCGCGAGCACGGTACAGCTCACGGAAATCGTGGTAGCGATCGTGGTCGCCGCGGGCTTTGGCAAGCATTGCGTTCAATCGCAACAGGGGCAGTTCGTGGTACACGAACCCAGCCACGGTCGGCGTTGCCCCCAGGTTGTCGATGACACGTTGCGCCTCGTCGAGGTCTCCGTCGCGATCTCGGTTGAGCAGAGCCTCGACGAGAACGGTGGTGCACCATCCGCGATTGGTCATTTCGCCACCCCGGATCTCGTCATCCAGTACGTGACGACACAAGTCAATGGCACCGTCGTAGTCACCACTCCGGTTCTTCTCCGCTGCGAAGTCGATGTCGACGCACCACGCGGCAACGATGAGGTTCCGGTGCTCGAGAGCCACTCGACGAGCGCCGTCCAGCAGTTCAAAACCCAACTTCCGGTCGGCGTCCTCGCGCCGTACCAAAACGAGCCCGCGCGTGAACTCAGCGTTGGTGAGAGTGAAGTCGTCGCCGAACTGTTCGGCGATCTCCAACGCCTCGGCAGTGTCTCGCAAGGCATCATCATCGGGTACAAGCGCGCAGCTTTGCGTGGCGATGTACTTGAACATGACGACCGCGCAGAACGTGAACTTGTCGGTTCTGCGGGCCAGCGCGACGGCGTTGTCGAAGTCGTCGCGCCAACCCGGGAATGCCGAGGGCACACCGTGCCGATGCGCGCATCACCAGTGCAAACGCCAACGGCGATCCCACGATCAAGTTGCCCATCGTGGGATCGCCTCCGGATGCGTCGATTGCACGCTGGCTCAGCTCCATGGTTTCGGTCACTTCACCCACCGACCACTTGACGATCATCGGCGTCATCAAGAGACCGACAGTCAGCTCGGGATCACCGATCGAATCGAGGAGTTCGACGTGGCGCGAAGCCAAGCGCGAGGCCTCGGTGTACTCGCCATAGAACTGCAGCAGAGTAACGCGTCCGGTCATGGCGATGACCAAAGACCGCTTGTCGCCAGCAGCAGTCGCCAAATCGTGCAATTCGTCGAAGCCGGTGTCGTCTAGACTTGCGCCGACCCGCCAGATCGTTGCGCACAACAAGGTCCGCGGGGCGATGCGCATGGTCATGCGACCGGCATCGTCGGCGGGCAACCGGTCAGCCACCTGACGTGCTCGCTCCCAACTCATTCGCGCACCGGCAATGTCGCGGTGTGTCAACCAGTTTCCGGCTCGCATATGCCATTCAAACGCTGTCTGCAGATCGCCTGCCGCCTCCAGATGATCGGCAACCAACGCGGCATTTTCCTCTACCGCTTCGGGGTCGCCGGCTTCGACGGCGGCAGCGACACGGCGGTGCAAACTCGGCGCGATCGGATTTGAGCTGCGATTCGTAGGCCACCGCACGAATCAAGGGATGATGAAATACGTACTCTGGTCTGCCGGTAGCCCCAACCCGATCGATGAGCTGGCCCACCACCAGCGAATCAACGGATGGTTCGACCCCCAAGGCGGTCACCAGGTCAAGGCTGAAGCGCGCGCCGATCACCGACGCCGCGCTCAGGGTGCGTTTGGCCCCAGGGTCCAGGCGGTCGATGCGGGCTGCGATGGTGGCCTGGACGGTGGCGGGCAGGCTGACCTCGGTCACCTCTGCCGTCGACGTGTATTCGCCTCGCTTGCCACGCAACACGCCCCGCTCAGCCAACTCGCGCACTATCTCCTCGGCGAAGAATGGAGTGCCAGAAGCTCTTTCGGCGATCATCTTTCCGATCGGAGCAACCGTTGCGTCCGGTCCGAGCAACTCCGTGATGAGCGCGGTGGATTCCTCATCGCTCAGTGGCTCAAGGGCTATGGTTTGAAGACTCGATACCTGGGCCAGTGCGCCACGGTACTCAGGACGGTACGTGACGATCGCCACCGAAGGCGTCTGCGCGATCACGGCGAGGAAGTCAACGAGCATCGACTCACTGACCGCATCGATCCAATGCGCGTCCTCCACGACATAGACTGCCGGGCGTTCCCGCGCCAGCGACGCATCATTCACCAGAGCCGTCAACCGCCGCCGGCGCGCATCCGGATCGATCTTGGGAACTTGGACAGCCTGGTCCGCTATTCCGAGCAGGTCATCAAACAGTAGCAAGTCCTCGGGATCTACATCAGAGACCCGTTCGCGCAACGAGTCGCGGGCGGCCTGCGCGTCTAGACCTTCGACCCCATTGATCGCACGCAAGAGCCGACCCACGGCCCGGAAGGGGATCTGGCTGGTGTGCGATTCACAGTGGGTGGTGAACACCTCCACACCCCGCGAAGCAGCAGTGGCCGAAACCTCGCGCACCAGACGACTTTTCCCAATACCGGGTGGACCGACCACCCCGGCCACCGAGCCGTGGCCGTCGATCGCGCGGTCCAACAACCCCTCCACTGCGCTTATCTCCGATCGCCGACCGACGAGGTTTGACTCATTGCGCCTGACCGGTTGGCGATGTTCTGCCATGCCCACCAGTCGATGGGCGGGTACCGGTTCGCCAGCCCCTTTGATGCGGACCAACTCACGCTCGCTCAGGGCTGCTGTGCCCTCAACCAATCGCGCGGTGGACGCGCTGAGCATCACCCCGCCGGGCGACGCGACCGACTCCATCCGCTGAGCCATCCCCACCTGCTCACCGATCGAGGTGTACCCGAACGGTCCGGTCCCGATCTCCCCCGCGATCACCTGCCCGGAGTTCAGCCCGATCCGCACCTGAAACTCAACACCATCCCGGTGCCTGACCTCATGGGCCAGATCACTCATCGCGCTGTGGATGTCCAGGGCAGCCCGGCAGGCGCGCACGGCGTGGTCCTCCAACGCCACCGGTGCCCCGAACACGGCCATGATCCCGTCGCCGGTGAACTTATCGACCGTGCCGCCGTAACGTTGCACGACCGCGGTTGCCCGGTCGAGGAGTCCGGCCATGATCTCCCGTAGCCGCTCGGCACCGACGGCCTTTGCGATGTCCATCGATCCGACCACGTCGGCGAACAGAACGGTCACCTGTTTGTACTCGGCCACGCGGGGTGAGGTTGTGATCGCCGATCCGCATTCAACACAGAAGTTGGCGTTCAGGCGTGTTTCGGTCCCGCATGTCGCGCAGGCCAAGACAACGCCCATCAGACCTCCCCGGCTGTTCCGGAATGCCCTCAGGCCAAGGATAGGTTTCCCGGGGCGCCATAGCCCGATAACTGGCCGACCGACATGTCCCGGACACCACCGGCGGGAAGGGTGAACGCTCGCCCCGCCCCGCATCGGACGGCCGTGGCGCGGCCAACCATCCAACGGACATCTCCCGCTAGCCCAATGGAGGTGGCAGGCGCCATCGACACCGCCGGCGTCTGCAGTTACGGGGACCGGCTTGCCGACCACCATCATGCCTCGATGCCAAGGCTTGCTCGAACACTCGGGCCTGGACAGCGGCGTGAGGATCTTGCGTGCGAAACCGGTTGTGATGAAACAGTTCCAAGCTGGGACTCCGGACCCGAGAATGAGGCTGGCACGATTTCCGCTGTGGACGGCGCGATCAGCATTCGTTGGGCGTCAGCATCAGCTCGGGGCGATACACTCCATGCGCTAAAACCCAGATGCGTTCGAGAGGTGAGAGCGTGGCCGACTGGCGGGACGAGTACCAGAAGAAATTGATGACCGCGAACCAAGCCGCCCAACTCATCCGGTCCGGCGATTCGATCTTTGCGGGCGGAGCGTCAGCGATCCCCGTGGAGTTCAGCGATGCCCTCGCTGAGCGAAGTGCGGATTTGCAGAACGTCGACTTCTACGCGGCTCTGGATTCAGAGATCGAATACGTGGCAACTGAATACGGCTGCGTCAACTTGCGTTACCTGTCCAATGTCGACCGCATCGAGGCCTTGATCGGTATCGCCCACCCGGACTTCAGCGAGCAGTTGAGAGCCGGAGTTCTCGCGGAAGGAGTGGTTCTTTGACAACGTATCCGCAGTTGGTCTTCGCACCCACCTACTCGCGGGGGCGTGAATGAGCACGAACCAGGTCGAACCAACGGAAAGCGGCATCGGCGAAGCAATTCCGAGGGGCAAGATCTATCTGCTTGGCATGTTGGGCGGTCTCCAGATGCTCGATCCCAGCGTCGCGAACACGGCTATCGTCGACGCGGGCAGGGCGCTGGGCTTCACTGCGGCCGAGCGGGCGCTCGGCGCCAGCATCTCGACGCTTGCGTTGGCTGCCACTGTTCTTGCCGCCGGCCTCGCCGCGGATCGGCTCGGCCGTCGCCGTGTCCTGATCGGCGCTGCTGTGCTCGCCGTCATCGGCAACATGATCGTGGCGGCCGCACCGATTGCCGAGGTCTACCTGACGGGTAGGGCCATCGCCGGCATTGGGCTCGGGGCAACGCTTGCGGCGACTTTCGCCTACGTCCGCTTTGTCACGCCCGAGCCGAAGATGAGTGCGGCCCTGGGTCTGTGGGCTGCCGTCATGATCAGCGTAATCATCGTGGGGCTGCCGATCGGTGGCGCGCTCGCTGCCGAGTCCTGGCGCGCGGCAATGCTACTGGTGCCGGCGATCCTCATCGCGCTGGTCGGTTTCATCCCGCGCGTGCTGCCGGTCATGCCCCGGGCGGGCGAAGGGCCGGTCGACTATGCCGGCCTGTTGTTGATCGGAGCCTCCACGGTGCTACTGCTGTACGGCATCAGCCAGGCGGCGGCTTCGACCACTTCGCCGAAGTTCTACGGTCCCGTGGTTGCGGGGATCGTCGGCTACGCCGCGTTCGGCATCGTCGAGATGCGGAAGAAGCACCCGGCGTTCCCGATCAAGCTGTTCGCCAACGGGATTTTCGTGGCAGCGGTGGTCGCGGGCGTGGCGTGGAACTTCACCGAGGCGGTCGTCATGCTTTCGACGAGCAACCTGTGGCAGTACACGAAGTTGGCTTCGCCGCTCGAGGTGACACTTCTGCAGGCCCCGTTGCTGCTGATTCTGCTCGTGGCATCGCTTCTGGCCGGCAACTACCTATCGAAACACGGCGATAGGCTCCGTCAGATCCTCGCGGTGGGGTTCAGCGCCTGTGTGCTCGGACTAATACTGATGGCCGCCGCGAAGCAAAGCTGGCCGGCGTGGGTAGTGGTACCCGGCATCGCCGTCGTCGGCATCGGCCTTGCGCTGATCTCGGTCCCGCAGTCGGCAATGTTCATCTCGCAGGCCCCGCCGCAATTCGTCGGCCCGGTGACGTCCTTCCGCACGACCGTTGGACAGATCGGCTACGCGATCGGCCTGACGCTGAGCGTGGTTCTCGTCGAGGGCTTTGGACACGCGCGATTCGCCGGGGCTCTCGAGAAGGCGGGGTTGGCTACGCCGTCACAGGTAGCGGGCGGGATCGACGAAGTGCGGGCGTTCGTCAACGACCGGGTGGAGCCCACCACCGCTGCCGGGAAAGCAGCCGTGGAAGCTGCCCAGAAGGCGTACACCCAGGGCTTCGACGCCACGATGGTGCTTTGTGCCGCGCTCATCGCGATGATGGGCTTGATCACGGTGTTCGTGATCGACGCGGGCGGCACCATCGAGCGCTTCAAGCGGAGGCGGAACTAGAAGTCCCAGTCCTCGTCCTCGGTGTTGACGGCCTTGCCGATCACATAACTCGATCCCGAGCCCGAGAAGAAGTCGTGGTTCTCGTCGGCGTTGGGACTCAGGGCCGACAGGATCGCCGGGTTCACGTCAGTCTCGTCCTTGGGGAACAGCGCCTCGTAGCCGAGGTTCATCAGCGCCTTGTTGGCGTTGTAGCGCAGGAACTTCTTGACGTCCTCGGTCAGGCCGACCCCGTCGTAGAGGTCCTGGGTGTACTCCACCTCGTTGTCGTAGAGCTCGAACAGCAGCTCATAGGTGTAATCCTTCAGCTCGGCTTTGCGGGCCTCGTCCTCGAGCGCCAGACCCTTCTGGAACTTGTAGCCGATGTAGTAGCCGTGCACGGCTTCGTCGCGGATGATCAGCCGGATCATGTCGGCGGTGTTGGTCAGCTTGGCGCGACTGGACCAGTACATCGGCAGGTAGAAGCCGGAGTAGAACAGGAAGCTCTCGAGCAGCGTGGAGGCCACCTTGCGCTTGAGCGGATCGTCGCCCTTGTAGAAGTTCATCACGATCTCGGCCTTGCGCTGCAGGTTGGGGTTCTCCTCCGACCAGCGGAACGCCTCGTCGATCTCCACCGTCGAGCACAGGGTGGAGAAGATGTTGCTGTAGCTCTTGGCGTGGACCGACTCCATGAACGCGATGTTGGTGTACACGGCCTCTTCGTGCGGTGTGAGCGCGTCGGGGATCAGGCTGACCGCGCCGACGGTGCCCTGGATGGTGTCCAGCAGCGTCAGGCCGGTGAACACCCGCATCGTCAACTGCTTCTCGTGGGCGTTGAGCGTGCCCCAGGACGGGATGTCGTTGGACACCGGGACCTTCTCCGGCAACCAGAAGTTACCGGTCAGGCGTTCCCAGACCTCGGCGTCCTTCTCGTCGTGCAGACGATTCCAGTTGATGGCCGAAACCCGGTCGATCAGCTTCATTCCATCGGACACCTTGGACCCCATTCCACCTGCGAAGTGTGTATGCCAGACCGCGCCGGGCTGACTGAGCCGACACTACCCCTGGTGTCCGACATCGCGGCGGAACACAACAACTTGTGGTGGCGTGTCGTAGCGCCGAAACCCACCGAAACCCTCAGCGTCAGGTGAACGTGTACTCCGAGCGCCGCAACCGGCGGGTCGACAGCCAGTACTGCCAGGTCATGCCGCCCCACAGCACCCGGTTGCGGCCGTGCTCGTCGAGGTACCAGCTGCGGCAACCACCGACGCTCCACACCGAGCGCTCGAGGTCGGACTGCAACTCCTCGTTGAACTCATCCTGGGCGCGACGGCTGGGCGCCAACGCCTGTGCGCCGGCCTTGTCGACGGCGGCGATCGCCTGCGCCACGTAGCGGATCTGCGCCTCGATCATGAACACCACGGAGTTGTGCCCGAGGCCGGTGTTCGGACCGAGCAGGAAGAAGAGGTTCGGCATGCCCGCAACGGCGATGCCGCGGTGCGCCTGAATGCCCTCGCGGTTCCAGCGATCCACCAGGTCCTCGCCACCCGCGCCCTTGATGTCCACGTAGGTGTAGGAGTCGGTGACGTGAAATCCGGTGGCGTAGACCACTACGTCGACCGGGTGCTCTGTGCCATCGGCGGTGACGATGCCGTCGCGCGTCATGCGCTCGATCGGATCGGTGATCACCTGGGTCCTGGGATCGGCGATACCGCGATAGTAGGTGTCGGAGTTGAGGATTCGCTTGCATCCGGCCCGATAGTTCGGGGTGAGCTTGCGGCGCAGCGCCTTGTCCTTGACCGCGCGCCGGATGTTCCACTTGCCCAGCAGGGCACCGACTCGAAGCAGCTGCGGCTGTTTGGTCATGGCGAACCCGACCACCTCGTGCAGCCAGTAGATCGCCAGGCGCATCAGCGCCCGCGTGCCCGGTACGTCGGTGAACACGCGCCGAATCCCTTCGGGCAGAGCGTTGTTGGGGCGCGGCATGACCCATGGCGGGGTGCGTTGATAGACGTGCAGTTCCGACACCTGGTCGACGATGCTGGGCACCAGCTGGATTGCGCTGGCACCGGTTCCGATCACGGCGACGCGCTTGCCCGTGATGTCGACGGAGTGATCCCACGCCGCGGAGTGGAACGACGCGCCCTCGAATTGATCCATGCCGGCGACGTCGGGGAACAGCGGGATGTGCAGCGCGCCGGCGCCCGAGATCAGGAACTGGGCGACGTACTCACCGCCGTCGTCGGTGTATACGTGCCAACGCATGTCGTCGTCGTCCCAGTGCGCGCGGTCCACGCGCTGCCCGAACCGCACGTAGCGACGCAGCCCGTACTTGTCGGTGACGCCCAACAGATAGTCGAATATCTCCGGCTGAAGCGACCACATGTGCCGCCAGTCGGCCTTGGGCTCGAACGAGAACGAGTACATGTGCGACGGGATGTCACAGGCGCAGCCCGGGTAGGTGTTGTCGCGCCAGGTTCCGCCGATCTCGTCGGACTTCTCGAGGATCAGGAAGTCGACACCCTGGCGCTGCAGCGCGATGCCCATGCCGAGCCCGGAGAACCCGCTGCCGATGATCAGCGCCCGGGTGTGTACGGGTAGGTGCTGGGTGGTCGTGTCAGGCGACGTCTCCGCAACGGTCATGGAGACGACGATACCTGGGAACGCGGGTACCGGATATCAGGCCACGGATTCGCGGCGGCTGACGCCCTCGTGCAGCGGCAGATCGGGGTCTATCTTGATGCCGAGCAGCTCGCACGTGCCATAGATCGAGCTGAGCATGATGGTCGTCATGTGAGCGATGAACTGGTCGGCCGGCATGCGGCGAGGGCTGTCGATCTCCGAACCCAGCCACCAGTCGGTGGCCGCCGAGGCCGCGCCGAACGTGGTGAATGCGGCGAGTTCGATGGCCGCCCCGTCGAGTTCCATCTCGCGCAGCTCGTTGCTGAACAGGTCGGCCATGGCCAGCGTGATTCCGCGTCCTTCGTTGATCGCACGCATGGTGGACTCGCTCTGCTCGGCGAATCGGCCCTGAATCAGGAACCGGCAGACGTTGGGATGCTGGTCGACGAGCAGCACGTATTGTTGGACGCTGCGCCGGATCACCTCGCGGGCGGGGTCCGCGGCCAGGTTGATCGTCGGAAAGATCGCCGCCCAGAGGATGTCGCGTAGCCGCTCGCCGATCGCCTGGAACAGGTCGGACTTGTCGGTGAAGTGCCGGTAGATCTTGGGCTTGGCGGTGCCGGCCTCCTCGGCGATCTCGCGCAGACTCAGCTCGGGCCCGAGGCGGTCGATCGCCCGAAACGCTGCGTCGACGATCTCGCTGCGCACCTTCTTGCGGTGTTCACGCCACCGCTCGCTGCGCGCGTCGACCTTGACACCGGGCTGGGCGCCCGGGCGGGGGATGGACGGTCTGCGCACGGAAATACTGTACCCGCTGGTACCGCCTGACCTGCCAAGACCGCACCGGGACCGGTGCGCCGGCGGTTGGGTGGCGCCCGCGCTCGCCGCTCTGGGGCCGCCCGCCGCGGGTACGATCGCCTCCGAACTGGACGAGCTAGCGAGACGAGACGGATGACGCAGCGATACGACCTGGTCATTGCTGGTGGCGGGCCTTCGGGCTCGGCCGCGGCGTGGCAGGCCGCACGGACCGGCGCCAAGGTGGTCGTCCTGGACAAGGCCGAATTCCCGCGGGACAAGCCCTGTGGTGATGGTCTCACCGCCCGCGCGGTGAGCTACCTGCAGAAGATGGGCCTGGCCGACGAGGTCTCGAAGTTCCATCGGGTCGACCGGGTGACCGTGTTCAGCCCGAGCGCATGGGAGCTGTCATTCCCGAAGCGACCGGGCATGCCGGACCACGGGCACACCGTGAGCCGCACCGAACTCGACACGTTGCTGCTCAAGCACGCCGAGTCCGCGGGCGCCGAGGTGCGGCAGTCCGCCGAGGTGGCGGGTCCCGAGTTGAACGCGAACGGCCGCGTCATCGGCGTGGTTCTCAAGAGCGGCGAGAAGGTGTACGGCGACGCGGTGATCGCCGCCGACGGCGCCTACTCCCCCATCAAGCGCGCGCTGAAGATCGACTCGGAGTACAACGGCTACTCGGCGATCGCCATCCGCTCGGAGATGCACGCCAACCGCGCGGACTCCGACAGCCTGGACATCTACCTGAAGCTGGCCTTCCAGGGCGATCAGCTGCCTGGCTACGGCTGGGTGTTCCCCATGGGCAACGGCGTATTCAACATCGGGCTCGGCTACGTAAACAGTTACAAGAACTGGCAGTCGATCAATGCCACCCAATTCCTCGGCGAGTTCCTGCGGACACTGCCGCGGGACTGGGAGCTGCCCGCCATCGAGGATCTGAAGAAGAACAAGAGCGTGCGCGCCTGGCGATTGCCCATGGGGTTCACCGCCTGGCCACCGTGGCGTCCCGGCGTGCTGTTCACCGGCGACTCGCTCGGTGCCGGCAAGCCTGCGTCGGGCGCGGGCATCTCCAAGGCGCTGGAGTCCGGGCTCGCCGCAGGTGAGTGCGCAGTCGCGGCGCTCACCAACGGCGGCCCCGATGACTTCACCAACTATGCGCAGCGGATGGAAGCCGCATGGGGCAGGGAGTACCGGCGCGGCCGGTACTTCCACAAGCTCGCGGGCATCCCGGCCGTCGCCAACAACGGCATCAAGCTGATCGACAACGCCTTCTTCCGGGATCGGTTGCTCAAGGCCCTGTACAAGAAGGAACAGGGACCGCAGCACAAGGTGATGTAGTAGCGCATGCCCGCTAGGCCCCCACCGGTCCGCCGCGAGAGTGAACCTGGCGACACGCTCCACCGTCGCCAGGACTCACATTCGCCGCCGTCAGCGCCCGGCCCGGCCGGGTTTGCGGGCGACCTTACCGGCGGCGGCGCGGGCGGCCTGCTTCGCGAGGGTCTTCTCCCGCGCGGTGCGTTTCGGCGCCGGCTCGGCCCGCCCTCGCGATGAACTTGGTGTGCGACCCCGAACGATTCCGATGAACTCCTCGACCAGCGCCGGCTGCTGCCCCTCGGGGACGGCGAGTGCCACGGGACAGGTGGGCGCGTCGGCGATCGGGCGGTACACGAGGTCCCTGCGATGGTGGAGCCGCGCCAGCGACTGCGGAACGATGAGCACTCCGATCCCCGCAGCAACGAGTTCTGTTGCATCCTTGGTGGTCTCGGGTCGGTGATCGACCGGGACACCGGCGGCGGGTGCCCAGGCGACGACGTCGTCGAGCGGGATCAGGGTTGGTGCGCCGTCGAGGTCCGCGACGGTGACCGTGTCGACGGCGGCGAACACGTGATCGGCAGGCACCACGACCACCGTCGTCTCCTCGTAGAGGGGGATGACCGCCACCCCCGGCGTGTCGGCCGGCGGGCGGAGCAGCGCCACGTCGATGGTCCCGGCCCCCAACGCGTCGATCGCGTCTGCCGCGGCGACGGCGTACAACTGCAGCGGGACCTCGGGGTGGCGCTGCGCCCAGGTCCGGGCCCATTTCGCGGGCGTCACACCAGGGACGTACCCCACTGTGAGCGAGGGCAGCGAGGACGAAGCCACTGCATCAGGCTACCGATTAGGCTGGTGCCATGAGCAGGCCGAATGCACAGTCCATGAAACCCGCCACGGCGGCGAAGAAGCTGGACGTGTACCTGCCCGCGACGCCTGCGGAGTTCCAGCAGAACGCCATCACCCGCGCCGAACTCGCCGCCGTGGCGGCGGATCCGCCGCAGTGGCTCAAGGACCTCCGCAAGAACGGGCCGCACCCGAAGAACCTGGTGGCGGCCAAGCTGGGCGTCTCGATCGCCGGTCTCGCGCGCAGTGGCATCACCGATGCGCTCACCACCGAGCAGATCAATGAGCTGCTCGAGGAGAAGCCCGACTGGCTTGTCGCGGAACGCGAGAGCTACCAGGGCGTGCTGAGCGAGGAGCGCCGCCTGAAGGCGCAGCGGGCGGAGCAGGCTCGCAGGAGCTGATTCTCGCCGCTCCTAGTCACTGCCCTGGCGGCCTGCCGGGGCCATCCAGAAGATCTGCCAGGAGTGGCCATCTGGGTCGTTGTAGCTGCGGCCGTACATGAAGTCGAATCTTCGGTATCGCCGGCCGTGCCGCCCGCGGTAAGCGCGCGGTCCACCAGCACGTCTACCTCGGCTCGACTGTCGACTGTCAGGCAGACGACGCACTCCTTGACCGCGAAGGCATCGGCGGTCGCAATCGGGTGAAGTGCGTCGAACGAATCGTGCTGGATCAGCATCGCGAACTGGTGCTCACCCAGTACTACCGTCAGCGCGCGGTCGCTGCTGAAGGCTTCGTTGAACGTGTATCCAAGGTCGGCGAAGAACTTTCGTGATCGCTGGACGTCGGCGACTGGAAGGTTCACGAAGATCGTGCTGTGGAATGACGTGGCGTGCATCGGCGTTTCTCCCGTGATCCGCGGCGGGGCTCTGTCGGCCGCCGTCACGTGGACAGACCGGCCGCTCCCCGAGAATTCATCGCACTGAGGCGGTCCGCCGGGTGAGGTCGGCGGTCCATCAAAGAAAACGCAGGCCAGGGGGAATCCCCCTGGCCTGCGAGTCGACCGCACACGTCACAACATGCAGCTGACGCAGCCCTCGACTTCTGTTCCCTCCAGCGCCATCTGACGCAGCCGGATGTAGTACAGCGTCTTGATGCCCTTGCGCCAGGCGTAGATCTGCGCCTTGTTGACGTCACGCGTGGAGGCGGTGTCCTTGAAGAACAGCGTCAGCGACAGGCCCTGGTCCACGTGCTGGGTGGCCGCGGCGTAAGTGTCGATGATCTTCTCGTAGCCGATCTCGTACGCGTCCTGGTAGTACTCCAGGTTGTCATTGGTCAGGTACGGCGCCGGGTAGTAGACGCGACCGATCTTGCCTTCCTTGCGGATCTCGACCTTGCTCGCCACCGGGTGGATCGAGCTGGTCGAGTGGTTGATGTAGGAGATCGATCCCGTCGGCGGCACGGCCTGCAGGTTCTGGTTGTAGATGCCGTGCGCCTGCACCGATTCCTTCAGCCGCACCCAATCCTCCTGCGTGGGAATGCGAATGTCGGCATCGGCGAACAACTGACGGATGCGTTCGGTCGCCGGCTCCCACGCCTGCTCGGTGTACTTGTCGAAGAACTCGCCCGACTTGTACTTGCTGCGTTCGAATCCGCCGAACGCCCGGCCCCGCTCGATGGCGATGCGATTGCTCGCCCGCAGCGCGTGGTAGAGCACGGTGTAGAAGTACATGTTCGTGAAGTCGATGCCCTCTTCGGAGCCGTACAGGATGCGCTCGCGGGCCAGATAACCGTGCAGGTTCATCTGCCCGAGTCCGATGGCGTGAGAGTCGTTGTTGCCCTGCTCGATCGACGGCACCGACCAGATGTGCGTCTGGTCGCTCACCGCGGTCAGCGCGCGGATCGACACCTCGATGGTCTGCGCGAAGTCCGGTGAGTCCATCGCCTTGGCGATGTTCAGTGAGCCGAGGTTGCAGGAGATGTCCTTGCCCACCTTGGCGTAGGTCAGGTCCTCGTTGAACAGCGACGGGGTCGACACCTGCAGGATCTCCGAGCACAGGTTGCTGTGCGTGATCTTGCCCTCGATCGGGTTGGACCGGTTGACGGTGTCCTCGTACATGATGTACGGGTAGCCGGACTCGAACTGCAGCTCGGCCAGCGTCTGGAAGAACTCGCGCGCCTTGATCTTGGTCTTGCGGATCCGCGCGTCATCGACCATCTCGTAGTACTTCTCGGTGATCGAGACGTCCGCGAACGGCACCCCGTAGACACGTTCGACGTCGTACGGCGAGAAGAGGTACATGTCCTCGTTGCGCTTCGCCAGCTCGAACGTGATGTCCGGGATCACGACGCCGAGGCTGAGCGTCTTGATCCGGATCTTCTCGTCGGCGTTCTCGCGCTTGGTGTCGAGGAACCGGTAGATGTCCGGGTGGTGCGCCTGCAGGTACACCGCCCCCGCACCCTGACGGGCGCCGAGCTGGTTGGCGTACGAGAACGAGTCCTCGAGCAGCTTCATGATCGGGATGACGCCCGAACTCTGGTTCTCGATGTTCTTGATCGGGGCGCCGTGCTCGCGAATGTTGCTCAGCAGCAACGCCACCCCACCGCCACGCTTGGACAGCTGCAGCGCGGAGTTGATCGAGCGCCCGATGGACTCCATGTTGTCCTCGATGCGCAGCAGGAAGCAGCTGACCGGCTCACCGCGCTGCTTCTTGCCCGAGTTGAGGAACGTCGGCGTCGCCGGCTGGAACCGGCCGTCGATGATCTCGTCGACGAGCCGCTCGGCCAGCATGGTGTCACCGGCGGCCAGGGTCAGCGACACCATCACCACGCGGTCCTCGAAGCGTTCGAGGTAGCGCTTCCCGTCGAACGTCTTCAGCGTGTAGGAGGTGTAGTACTTGAACGCGCCGAGGAACGTCGGGAACCGGAACTTCTTGGCGTAGGCGCGGTCGAGCAGCGTCTTGACGAAATTGCGCGAGTACTGGTCGAGCACCTCGCGCTCGTAGTAGTTCTCCTTGAGGAGGTAGTCGAGCTTCTCGTCCTGATTGTGGAAGAACACCGTGTTCTGGTTGACGTGCTGCAGGAAGTACTGATGCGCGGCTTCCCGATCCTTGTCGAACTGGATCTTGCCGTCGGCGTCGTACAGGTTCAGCATCGCGTTGAGGGCGTGATAGTCCGTCTCGCCGGGCAACGCGTGAGGGCCGGTGGTTACAGGCTCTGCAGCTGTGATGGTTGGTGGCACGTCTGGTCCTTCCAGAAGTCGGTGAGACCCGCCCGGACGGCGTCCACGTCGTCCGGGGTTCCCATGAGTTCGAAGCGATAGAGATAGGGAACGCCACACTTGCGGGACACGACCTCGCCCGCATAGGCGAACTCGGCACCGAAGTTGTTGTTGCCCGCGGCGATGACGCCGCGGATCAACGACCTGTTGTGTTCGTTGTTGAGAAACGCGATGACCTGTTTGGGGACGTATCCCCCGGCGTCAGGATCGGGCCCGTTCGCGTGCCCGCCGCCGTAGGTCGGCAGCACCAGCACGTACGGTTCGTCGACCTCGATACGTCCGCGCAGCGGGATGCGGGTGGCGGGCAAACCGAGTTTCTCGACGAATCGGTGAGTGTTCTCCGAGACGCTCGAGAAGTACACGAGATTGCTCGTCGGTGACACGTCAGCCATTCGAGCCGTCTCCTCTTCGCCCGTCGGGGTAACTGCTAGGCCGTGACCGCGACCGCTCCGGCGAGTGCCTTGATCCGGTCCGGACGGAAGCCCGACCAGTGCTCGTTGCCGGCCACCACGACCGGTGCCTGCAGGTATCCCAGCGCCATGACGTAGTCACGGGCTTCGGCGTCCAGGCTGATGTCGACCAGTTCGTAGTCGACGCCCTGCTTGTCGAGCGCCTTGTAGGTGGCGTTGCACTGCACGCAAGCCGGCTTGGTGTACACGGTGACGGTCATCTTCGGTACGGCTCCTCTTCGGAAACTAAGGACAACTAGGGACAACGACTGCATGCGACTGGCAACTGACCGGGAAACTGCATCTCACTGAGTTTCAGCGACCCGCACACCCCCAATATTCCTTGGATCGGTGGCCGCGAAGTCACGATTCCAACCAGGTCTGGGACCCGAAACCGCCGGATTGTGAACTCCGGCCGACCTCCGAACCGTGGGGGTCTGTCGGTGTGCAAGACACTACACCTAGTGGCCGACAATCAGAAGAGATACAAGATGTTCTGAACGACATCGATGGAATTCCCAGGTAGTAACCACCTCGAAGCTCGAAGTTCCCGGCGTGTCGCGCGTCACACCGGGCCCGTGTCGCGGTAAGACTCAGGTGTAGCACCCGGCACCGACAACCACGGCCGGCGAACCCGTCGACAGCAAAGCCGCCGACGGGCGTGTTTGCGGGCTCGTCGGCGGCTTCTGACGGTCGGGGGTCAGCCGACCTCGGCGACCAGCTTCTCCACCACGTCGCGAAGCGCGGCAGCCACCTCGGCGTTCTCCCGTGGGTGCTTGCCGTCGAACGACGTGGATGGCACGGACAGCTTCAGGTCTTCGATGACCCGGGGCCCCGCGATGCCCAGTGACTTGCGCGTCTCGTCGTGGGCCCATACGCCGCCGTACCGACCGTGCGCGGCGCCGACCACCGCTACCGGCTTTCCGTTGAGCGCGCCGCTACCGAACGGCCGCGACAGCCAATCGATCGCGTTCTTCAACACGCCGGGGATGCTCCCGTTGTACTCGGGGGTGACGACGAGCGCCGCGTCGGCATCTGCGGCGGCCGCCCGCAGCGCCCGCGCGGGCCCGGCCAATGTGTCGACGTCGATGTCCTGGTTGTAGAAGGGCACCTCGCCCAGCTGCTCGAAGGGTGCCAGCGTCACGCCGGCGGGGGCCACTTCTGCCGCGAGTTCGGCGAGCTGCCGGTTCACCGACTCTCGGCGCAGGCTGCCAATCAGGACCAATACCAAGACGTCCGACATGTGCTCAATCCTCTCGCTGATGCGCGCTCCTTGCCAACACCCAACCGGACCACGGTCCGCATTATTCCGGCTCGGCTAGGGTGCGTATGTGGGCGCCTCGAAAGAGCCGACCGGCCTGCCGGTCACCGATCCTGCGCCCTTCGAGCGCGGTGACGCGGCGCGCAACCGCGCCCTCCTGCTGGACGCCGCCCGTCGCCTCGTCGCCGAGCATGGCGCAGACGCCGTGACCATGGACGACATCGCGACTGCCGCCGGCGTCGGCAAGGGCACGTTGTTCCGCCGCTTCGGCAGCCGGTCGGGACTGATGCTGGTCCTGCTCGACGAGGACGAGAAGGTCGAGCAGCAGGCCTTCATGTTCGGTCCGGCGCCGCTGGGCCCCGGTGCTCCCCCGCTGGAGCGCCTGATCGCCTACGGGCGGGAACGACTGCACTTCGTCTGGAGGCACCGCGCACTGCTCTCCGACGTGAGCCACGACCCCGCCACGCGGTTCAACTCGCCGGCAACCCTGCACCGCACCCACGTCCGGCTACTGCTCGCATCGGCCGGTACCAGCGGCGACCTCGACGCACAGACCGACGCGATGCTGTCACTGCTCGACGCCGACTACGTCGTGCATCAACTCGTCGACCTAGGGCGTGGACTCGACCGGCAGGCCGAGGCGTGGGAAGGCCTCGCCCGCAAGCTGTGCGGCCGATGAGCGCTTGCGTGACCGACTGGGTCCTGCACGTCGACCTCGACCAGTTCCTCGCGTCGGTCGAGCTGCGCCGTCACCCGGAACTCGTCGGCCTGCCGGTGATCGTTGGCGGCAACGGGGATCCGACCGAACCGCGCAAGGTCGTGACGTGCGCGTCGTACGAGGCGCGCGAGTACGGCGTCCACGCTGGAATGCCGCTGCGTGTGGCCGCCCGCCGGTGTCCCGACGCCACCTTCCTTGCGTCGGATTCGGCCGCCTACGACGAGGCGTCTGATGAGGTGATGGGCCTGTTGCGCGACCTGGGACACCCCGTGGAGGTGTGGGGCTGGGACGAGGCCTACGTCGGGGTGGCCGACCCCGACGGCACGGTTGATCCGTTCGAACTCGCCGAACGCATCCGCGCCACGGTCGCCGCGGGGACCGGACTGTCGTGCTCGGTCGGCATCAGCGACAACAAGCAGAGGGCGAAGGTGGCCACCGGATTCGGCAAGCCCGCAGGGGTCTATGCGCTCACCGACGAGAACTGGATGACGGTCATGGGCGACCGCGACGTTGACGCCCTCTGGGGGGTCGGCCCCAAGACCGCGAAGAAGCTCGCCGGGATGGGAATCGGCACCGTTGCCGACCTGGCGGCCGCCGACCCCACCACGCTGGTGTCGGCGTTTGGCCCGTCCACCGGACTGGGCATCCTGCTGCTGGCCAAGGGCGGCGGCGACGAGACCGTGAGCGCGCAACCGTGGGTGCCGCGGTCGCGCAGCCACGTCATCACGTTCCCCGCAGACCTCACCGATCGTGACGAGATGCAGACGGCGGTAGCCGAACTCGCCCGCATGACGCTGGCCGAGATCGTCGAGCAGGGCCGCGTCGTCACGCGGGTGGCGGTGACGATGCGCACCAAGACGTTTCACACGCGGACCAAGATCCGCAAACTTGCCGCGCCCACCATCGACGAGGACGTGATCGTCGACACCGGCCTGGCCGTCTTCAATCAGTTCGACCTCGACCGGCCGGTTCGGTTGTTGGGCGTGCGCCTGGAGCTCGTGATGCCACCATCGCCGGTTGTCACCGCCGAGGCATAACGTCGAGGCGTGCTGCACACCGTCGCCGTCCGCGGATACCGGTCGCTACGCGACGTCGTCATCCCGCTGGTCGATCTCACCGTCGTCACCGGCGCCAACGGCACCGGAAAGTCATCGGTCTACCGCGCTCTGAAACTGCTCGCCGACTGCGCCCAGAACGAGGTGATCGGCTCACTGGCACACGAGGGCGGATTGCAGTCCGTGCTGTGGGCTGGTCCGGAACGCCTCGAGGGAGCGCGACGGACGGGTACCACGCAGGGCACCACGCGCACCCGTCCGGTATCGCTCGAACTCGGTTTCGCCTCCGACGAACTCGGCTATCTGATCGATCTCGGACTGCCGAAGGACGCGGGGCCGAAGTCGATGTTCGCCCGTGACCCCGAGATCAAGCGAGAGTCGGTGTTTGCCGGCCCGCGGATGAGACCGAGTTCGACACTCGTGCGCCGCGGCGGCGGCCACGCCGAGGTCGCCTCGGACTCAGGCCGGGGGTTCGACGAGCTGACCCGCTCGCTGCCCGCCCACCGGAGCATGCTCGCCGAGTACGGCGGGCATCCCGAACTCGCCGCGGTGCGAGATCGGTTGCGCAGATGGCGGTTCTACGACGGCTTCCGAGTCGATGCGGGAGCGCCGGCACGCCAACCCCGCGTCGGCACCCGCACACCCGTGCTCGCCGATGACGGAGCTGACCTGGCCGCCGCGGTACAGACCATCGTCGAGGCCGGGTTCGACGATCTGCCTCGCGCCGTCGCAGACGCCTTCGACGGGGCGAGGGTGTCGGTCGACGACAACGACGGGCTGTTCGAACTCCACCTGCACCAGCAGGGCATGCTCCGACCCCTGCGCACTGCTGAACTCTCGGACGGAACACTGCGATTCGTGTTGTGGGCAGCTGCCCTGCTGAGCCCGACTCCCCCACCGCTCATGGTCCTCAACGAGCCGGAGACCTCGCTGCACCCCGATCTCATCGCGCCGCTGGCGGGTCTCATCCGATCGGCCGCGGCCAACGCGCAGGTCGTGGTCGTCACACATTCGGCGGCCATGCGCGAGCACCTCGCCTGCGACGTCACCGCCGAGGTCGAACTCCACAAGGATTGGGGCGAGACGCGGATCAGTGGACAGACGCAACTGACGGCGCCGCCGTGGGACTGGGGCAGACGCTGAGCGTCACCGCGTCGTCGACGGCCGAAGCACCCGGGTGAATATGACGTTCACCCGTCGCATCGCGACGCTGTACGGCCACCAGGCCAGACGCTTGAACGCGTACAGCGCGCGGATGTCCGCCGAGGTGTAGATCAGGTAGCGGTTGCGCCTCACGCCCACCAGGATCTTGTCGGCGACCCGCTCCGGGGCCACGGCGTGCCCGTTGAACCGGTCCACCCACTTGCGCACCTGCGGGTGCTCCCGGTCGACACCGGCGATCTCCGCCGCCTGCACCAGGGGCGTCCTGACCGCACCGGGGACCACCACGGACACCCCGATGCCGTGGCGCGCCAAGTCGAATCGCAGTACCTCGCTCAGGCCGCGAAGTCCGTACTTGCTTGCACTGTAGGCGGCGTGCCAGGGCAGTGCGACCACCCCGGCCGCCGACGACACGTTGACCAGATGCCCGCCGTTTCCGGCGAGAACCATTGGCGGCAAGAAGTTCTCGATGACGTGGATGGGGCCCATCAGGTTGACCGAGATCATCGATTCCCAGTGCCGGTGGGTGAGGTGGCTGACCGTTCCCCACGCCGATACCCCGGCGATGTTCATCACCACGTCCAATGCCGGGGTCGCGCCTCCGATGACGTCGTGGACCTCCGCGGCGAAGGCCGTCACTGCGTCATAGTCGGAGATGTCCAGTACGCGATCCGCTGACACCGTGGCACCCAGCGCACGCGCGTCGGCCACGGTCTCGGCGAGCCCGTCGGCGTTGCGATCGGTGAGGAACAGTTCGGCACCCTCGGTGGCCAGTTTGAGGGCGGTCGCCCGCCCGATTCCGCTGGCCGCTCCGGTCAGCAGGCACCTTTTGCCCGCGAATCCACTGTCCCGTGCCATGTGCTTCTCCTTCGGCGGCCGTCAAGCGCCTCGTGCGCTGTCGCCGCCCCAAAGTGCGCCGCCCCAAAGTGCATTCAGCCACAATCGCTCGAGCACCTCGATGGCACGCGCAGGGTCGGTTCCGCGGCCGACGAAGCCAGAATCGTGGGACAGCGTCAGTGCCGTCGTTGCGATGAGCATACGAACCAGGGCGGGCAGATCGTCGCTGATCGGGCGCGCGCCGGCGTCCTGCCGAATCAGCCCGACGATCTTGTCGATGACGGTGTCCTCGAAGTCATTCATGATCTCGCGGATCTGCGCGTCGGTGTTCTGGGCCAGCGTGCAGGCCTGCATGACGGGGTCATTGCTGGCGTACACCGCCGCAGCGCTGCCGATCATGCGCTTGGCGAATTCGGCAGGCGTCTCGTCGGGGTCGCGCGGCGCATAGTCGTCGGTGAGCTTGTCGAGTTCCTCCATCACATCCGACACGATCACCGCGAGCACGGCGTACTTCGAGTCGAAGTAGAAGTAGAAGCCCGACCGCGCGACCCCGGCGCGCTCGCTGATCATGCTGACCGAGAGGTCGGCGAATGACTTCACCCCGAGCAACTCGCGGACCGCGGCGACGATCGCCTCACGTTGCCGGTCGCCGCGACTGCGGCGTGGCTCGCTGGGGACGGATTGAGCGGTCATCGCCGACAACCTTCGCACCAGGGACGCGCCAGAGCAAAACTTGACATGCGTCAAGTACTGTCGACAGGATGTGAGCAAGCAGTGAGATCGACTGCACGTGTCCGCGGCCGGAGGAGATTGCCCATGGCGACGATCAGCACACCCGACTACCTGATCGACCAGGCGAAGCGACGGTTCACCCCGTCCATCAACAACTTTCCCGGCATGGGCGCTCTCGAGCGCAGGCTGCTGCGCACCGAGTTCACGAAGACGACGCTGGCGCAGCCGCCGGCAGGCAGCGACCTCAAGCCAGTCGTCGGAGACAAGGGCCTGCCGGTCCTCGGGCACATGATCGAGATCTTCCGCGGCGGGCCCGACTACTTCATGCACTTGTACGAGACACGGGGTCCGTTGCTGTTCGCAGACTCCCCGGTGCTGCCTGCAGTCACCGCGCTGGGACCAGACGCCGCACAGGCGATCTACTCCAACCGCAACAAGGAGTACTCACAGCAGATGTGGACACAGGTGATCGGGCCGTTCTTCCACCGAGGCCTGATGCTGCTCGACTTCGACGAGCACATGTTCCACCGGCGGATCATGCAGGAGGCCTTCGTCCGCACCCGACTGGTCGGCTACACCGAGCAGGTGGACCGGGTCGTGTCGAAGGTGATCGCGAACGACTGGGTCGCCAACGACCCGAGGTTCCTGCTCTACCCTGCGATGAAGCAGATGACCCTCGACATCGCCTCGATGGTCTTCATGGGCCACGAGCCCGGTAGCGACCATGAACTGGTGACCAAGGTCAACAATGCCTTCACCACCACGGTCCGCGCGGGCAACGCCATCATCCGGACCGGCGTGCCGCCCTTCACCTGGTGGCGCGGACTTCAGGCCCGCAAGCTCCTGGAGAACTACTTCGAGGCTCGGGTCAAGGAGCGGCGCGGCACCGACGGATCTGACCTGCTGTCGGTGTTGTGTCGAACCGCCGATGAGGACGGCAACACGTTCTCCGATGCCGACATCGTCAACCACATGATCTTCCTGATGATGGCCGCGCACGACACCTCCACGTCGACGGCGACCACGATGGCCTACTACCTGGCCGAGAATCCCGAGTGGCAGGACCGCTGCCGCGACGAGTCAGACCGCCTCGGCGACGGACCCGTCGACATCGAGTCGCTGGAGAAGCTCGAGTCGCTCGACCTCGTCATGAACGAGTCCATCCGGCTGGTGACGCCCGTGCAGTGGGCCATGCGGCGGACAGTCCGCGACACCGAACTCCTGGGCCACTACATACCCGAGGGCACCAACGTCATCGCCTACCCCGGCATGAACCACCGCCTTCCTGAGTTCTGGACCGACCCGATGACATTCGATCCCGAGCGTTTCGCCGAGCCGCGCTGCGAGCACAAGAAGCACCGCTACTCCTTCACGCCGTTCGGCGGTGGCTCGCACAAGTGCATCGGCATGCTGTTCGGCCAGCTCGAGGTGAAGACGATCATGCACCGGCTGCTGCGCAAGTACCGGCTGGAACCAGCTCGTCCGGGTCACCAGGCGAAGTGGGATTACGGGGGCATGCCCGTCCCGGTGGACGGAATGCCGATCATCCTGCGGCCACTGCGCTGACCTGGCTGTCGCCCGGGGTCGGCCACCGTGGCGTAGACGCACAGCCGCAGCGGATCGTAGGGCTCGGTGGCCGGCTGGCTCATCGGGCCTCGATGAGCGGCAATGCCCGACCGGCCGTGATCGACAACCGCTGTCTGCTCAGCGCCGTCCAGGCCTGCACGGCGCAGAACGGCGCGCACTGATCCTGGCTGGACCGGGTGCCGACGTGCACACAGCACTGCACCAGTCGTTCTTCGATCATGGTGGACATGTCCATGAAGGGTTTGACGGTGATCCGAACGACCCGCTCGCCGAGCAGCCTCCGGATCTTTCGGCGTCGCCCCGGCAGGGCCGACGAAGCCAGCGTCAGTAACGTCGACATGCCGAGATCGCAGTTCTCACAGATGTTTCGCCAGACCTCGCCAATCTGCGGGTGTGACAGCGACGACTGTTCGGAGAGCAGGCCCAGTAGCGACTCCTGCACCGCCATGCGCAACTGCCGCGGAATCTCGGCGTCGGCGATCCGGTTGGCCACCAAACCAAGCTTCTCCTTGAGGCTGTCGGTGCCGATCAGCGAGACGAGTGAGCGCCAGTCGCCATCATCGCCGCGAACCAGGTAGCCGACCGAACAGCAGTGCGGGTGCGAGCAGGGCAGCGCCGTGAGGTCGCGCCACGTCACGGCGCCATCGGTCTGCGGGCCAAGGCGTTTGAGCACCCCGGTATGGGTCAGCCGGTCGAGTGGATCGATGAGTCCCGAACGCCCCGAGCCGAACTGGGGCTGGATGGTGATGCCCCCGACGTAGGGGGTACCGAGCGCCAGCTGCACCATCTGGCCGATTTCGGTGTCGTTCACTCCCAGCGCGGCGGTCATCACCAGCGTCGTGAAGATGCCGCGATCCGATAGGCGTTGTAGCGCTTGCGCCTTGGTCCGGCGAAGGTCTCCACCCCGATGGAAACGGTGGGCGTCGGCAGACAGTCCGTCGTACTGCAGGTACAGCTCCACCCGTTCCCGGTGTTCGGTGAGCAGGTCGAGAAGTGCGTCGTCACCCGCGATCCGAACACCATTGCTGTTGACCAGAATCCGGGTGATCGGCCGCGTCGTCAGCTCTGCAAGGAGCACGTCGAGGTCCGGGTGCAGCGTCGGTTCACCACCGCTGAGCATCAATACGTCGAGCCGGCCGCCTTCCCGGGCCAACCGTTGGTCCACGTTGGCCAGGACGTCCGCGACCGGTACCACGTTGCGCAGATCAGGTGACGAATCGGTGAAACAGGTGGGGCAGCGCAAGTTACACGCTTCGGCGATGTCCTCGAGCAGGATGCAGGTGTGCTGGGTTTGCATTTCAGGCAGTCCGCGCAGATACGCCGACGGAATGGGGTCGTAGTTCCCCGGGACGTCCGGCACGTGCGATTTGGTCGGGGCCGTCCATTCCTCCAGGTAGGCCAGAATCTCTGGGTCTTCGTCGTAGAGGGTGCATACC
Organism: uncultured Actinomycetota bacterium; assembly: GCA_963798245.1. GTDB lineage: Bacteria > Actinomycetota > Actinomycetes > Mycobacteriales > Mycobacteriaceae > Mycobacterium. Next base: position 159,860 of record CAWCSO010000011.1, on the reverse strand, counting down.
AGGCCGTGTGTGGCGCAGCCCCGCTCCAGCCAGACCCGACCGTCACGCTCGACCAGCCGGCCGCTCAGCCGTGCAACGTCGGTCAGGGCCCGCTCGGGGGCACCGTCGTGGCAGCGGGGACAGAACGCCGTGACGTAGCGGAGCAGGCGGTCCCCGCGCAGCTCCATGCCCGTCATGACGAGTAGATCGAGGGGTTGATGCCGGTGCAGATTCCGACGGTGAACAGGGAGGTGAGTGCCCAGCCGATCATCAGACCCAGACCGAACCCCTTGCGCTGCGGGCTTCGTGCCGCCAGCAATGGGCCGCCGAGTCCGAAGGCGATGGCGGCCAGGACGACGGCCGTGGCGATCAGCATTACGTTGGCACCGCCGCCCGTCGCCGAACTCGCGAGAATGACGGCGACGAAGCCGATCACGAGGTTGGTCACCATGTACACCACGGCCCCGAGCACGACCATGCCGACGGAGATCCGCGGTGTGGGTTGCGGCGGCGGACCATACGCGTAACCCGGCGGCGGGCCGTAGGGCGGCGGGCCGTAGGGCGGCGGGCCGTAGGGGTAACCCGGCGGCACGTTTCGCGGCGGCCGGCCGTCATTGGGGTTCTCGCCCGCTGGGGGTGTGGTCATACGCGCACTTCCTGATCGCGGGCTGAAGAGCGATAGTAGCCACGCCTTTGGCCGTACCACAGCCGAACACTCAGGATCACCAGCGACGGGAGTAGAAACCATTGCGGCCGAGTGAGATCCAGCCATGCCGTCTCGTTCGCCCGGGCGAACTCGACGAAGAATCGGAACACCGCATACGCCGCGATGTAGATCACGAACAGTTCGCCGGGCCGTTCGATCCTGCTTCGCAGCCAGAGCAGGACCACGAACGCCGTCAGCTGGAAGATGATCTCGTACACGAATGACGGATGCATCGCCTGTCCGGCAAGGCACCCCGGGCAGTCGGGGGTGGTTGCCGGTGCATGCACACCCCAGGGCATGGCGGTTGGCCGGCCGGGAGCTTCGGTGAGGAAGCAGCCGATCCGGCCGATCGCCATGCCGATTGCCACGGCCGGCGCGAACAGATCGCCGGTCTTGCCGCGGTAGCCGCCGATCCTCTTGGCGATGAGGACGCCGAGGTACGCACCGACCAGCCCGCCGAGAATGCTCTTCGACCCGAACTGCCATGCCTGTGCCAGGCTCGGATTGGACGCGAAGTCGAGGTGGCGGGCCCAACCGGAGAGTCGCATTCCGGCCGCTCCGCCAACCAGCGCACCCGCAACGGCCACGACGGACTGATCGTTCATCGCGCCACGCCGCCGCGCCTCTGCTGCAAACACGACCATCGCTGCGAACACGCCGAGCGCGATGAAGAAGCCGTGCACGGAGATCGTGACGGGCCCGAGGTGCCACTGGGGAACCATCCGCGGAATCTATCGCGCCGACTGGCCGCGTGCGGGCCAGGCGGCGTGGGTCACGCGGCCTCGACCCGTAGCCGGTTCACGCAGGCGACGAGCGCCCCCAGTGCCGACTGCGTCGGATCGTCCGCGAGGCCCATCGCCCACTCGTCGCGGGTCCCGTCGGTGCCCCGGATGAAGGTCGTGACGCCGCCGCCGTTGCGGAGTTGGTGGAACTTGAGCATCTCGACGGTGATGCCGTGCTCGTGCAGCATGGCCGTCAATGCCGCGACCGGGCCGGTGGCCGCGGCGGTCGACGTGCCGATCCGGTCACCGATGGCGATGGTGGCCTGGTAGCGCCGGGCCTGTGGCCCCAGCCGGGTAGCGGGCCGTTCGGAGTCGGTGCATTCCCAGTGACCGAGCCGCACCGGTCCGGACGTCGGGGCGTAGGTCGCGTGGAAGGCCTCCGCGGATAGCGACCCAGCCTCTTCGCGCAGACCCAGGGGCAGCGGCACGTCGAACTGGGCCGCGAAGTCCAGCGCCGCGGTCGCGGATGATGTCGATGAGGTGGGGAACACGTGCCGGTCTCTTCTTGCCAGAGGAAGTGACCGACGGTGTAGCAACGACCCACAGCGAGGGGTCGGTCTGGATCAGACCCCGCTGCGGGTTGCTACTACGAGTCGCTTCGGCACGTTCGTGATGTTAGGCGCTGCCCGGCTCAGAATGCAACCCAGTTTCGCTCCGCTAGGGTTCCGCCGGTGGCGACGGTCGGCTGGTGGGAGGTGGTGCTTCTGTTCGCCGCCGGGCTCGGGGGCGGCCTGGCAGGCAGCATCGCCGGTCTGGCCTCGGTATCCACCTATCCCGCGCTCCTGCTCGTCGGCCTTCCGCCGGTTGCCGCGAACGTCACCAACACCGTCGCGCTGGTGTTCAACGGCGTCGGGTCGGTCTCGGGTTCGATACCCGAACTGGTCGGCCAGGGCGCCCGCCTGCGCCGACTGCTGCCGACGGCCGCCGTCGGCGGGGCCGCGGGAGCGGCGCTGTTGCTCTCGATCCCCGCCGAGGGCTTCGAGAAAGCGGTGCCCGTCCTACTCGGGGCCTCGGGCGTGGTGATCGCGCTCCCCTCCCGCGATCGCTCCCAGGTGGCTCACCGCGGACCACTGCGCACGGCACTGCTCGGCGCCGCCGTATTCGGGATCTGCGTCTACGGCGGTTTCTTCGGGGCCGCTGCGGGGGTGCTTCTGCTCGCGCTGTTCCTGAGTACCGCTGGGCAGTCACTGGCAGAGGCGAACGCCGCCAAGAACGTCCTCCTCGGGGTCGCCAACGTCGTGGCCGCAGTGGTGTTCATCGTTCTCGCACCTGTGCAGTGGTCGGCGATGGTGCCCCTGAGCGTCGGTTGCCTGGTGGGTTCCCGGCTGGGCCCGTCGATCGTGAGGCGTGCCCCGGCCACCCCGCTGCGCATGCTGATTGCCGTGGCGGCGATGGCGCTCGCCATCAAGCTGGGCTTCGACACCTACCGCTGAGACACCTGCCGCTGAGGTGTCACTCGAAGACCTCCTCACCCTTGGCCACCCGGGTACCGAGTTCGAGCAGGCTCCTGGCCGACTCGTGCAGTCGCTCCCCGGCCTCCCGGTCGGCCTGCCCCGCGAGGAAGCGCGACCAAGTGCCCTCGATGACGATGCCGAGCTTGAAACAGGCCAGCGCGACGTACCAGTTCAGGTGCCGGTTGAGGCGGGCCGCGGTGCCGACGGCGGTGGCCCGGTACGCGTCGAGGAGCTCGGCACGACCCGCGAGGCCGCCGAGTGCTGCCAGTTCGGCACCGGCGTTGATCGTGTTGGGTTCGGTCGGCCAGCACACCAGCATCCATCCGACGTCGAGCAGCGGATCACCGATGGTGCACATCTCCCAGTCGACGAATGCGGCGAGTTCAGGCGCGTCACGGCGCAGCAGGACGTTGTTGAGGTGGGCGTCGCCGTGCATGATGGCGGGCTGACCGTCGTCGGGGCGGTGGTTCGCCAGCCAGTTCGCCAGCTCGGTGACCTCGGGCAGCGACTCCGGTTCATAGCGCTCGTGGCGATAGCTCTCCTGTAGCCCCAGAAACTGCGGAACCTGCCGGGCCAGAAAGGATCCGGGCCGCCGAATCTCGGCCAGCGGGCTACCCTCCCAAGCGACCTCGGCCAGCCGCGCCAGGCTCGACGCATATGCCAGACCGACGTCGTGCCGCATGTCGGCGTCGACGACGTAGGCCGGCGAGACCTCGTTGCCGGGGTTGAAACCGTCGACCTCCTCCATCAGGTAGAAGACCACCCCGAGCACGTCGAGGTCATCGCATCCGGCGATGAAGCCGGGATGCGGAACGGAGGTGCCGCCCAGGGTGCGCAGCACTGCGATCTCTCGCAGCATCGTCTTGTCGCTCGTCGGCCGGGGGTGCAACGGCGGACGGCGAAGCACCATCGGGCGCCCGTCCACGTGCACGCGCACCACGATGTTCTGCGTGCCGCCGGTGAGCGTTTCGACGTCGGTGACCGACGCGCCGAGGCCCTGCTCGCGCACCCATGACTGCAGTGCCGCTGCGTCCTCGTCGTTCAAGCCCGGTTGCACGAAGACGTCATCGGCCATGGCTGACATCGTGGCGAAGACACGTACCGCGCGTCATCGGATCGACGGAACACCCGCCGACGCGCTCAGTTGACCTAGCGCCGACGGGCCACCACCAGCAGGTACTCCCACTCCATGGTCGACGGTTCGCACAGGAACGCGTCTCCGACCGCGGCGATGTCGGCATCGAGCGCCGCGATGCGCTCTGCGTCGTCGCCAATCGCGGCATACGCCGTCATGGTCGGCCCGTATATGGACTTGAAGTAGTCGCGGAACGCCGCGCCGTCCTCGAAGTGGTCGACCGTCAGCGTGCGGCGCGCCGTCACCACGTCCTCGACCCGGTCCCCAAGAAGTCCGCGCACGTGGTCCTCGTCGCCCCACAGCGGCGGCGGCTGGACGCCTGCCGGCGGAGGAGCGACGTGCGGTTTCATTGCCGCGAAGAGCTGCCCGATGGCGCCCTCGGGAGTCCAGCTGACCACGCCGACCGTCCCACCCGGTCGGCATACCCGCACCAGTTCGTCGGCCGCGGGCTGATGGTGCGGCGCGAACATCACCCCGATGCAGGACATCACGGTGTCGAACTCGCCGTCGCCGAACGGCAGCGCCTCCGCGTTGGCCTCCTGCCAGCTCAGCGCGACGCCGCGAGCCTGCGCGTCCGTCCTGCCGCGCTCGAGTAGTTGCGGGGTGAGATCGCTGGCCACGACGGTGGCGCCGGTCGACGCGGCGGGAATCGCTGCGTTGCCGGTGCCGGCCGCGACGTCGAGCACCCGGTCTCCGGGTCCGATGCGGCACGCTTCGACCAGCACGGAGCCCAGTGGCGCCACCAGTTCGGTGGCAACCCTGGCGTAGTCACCGGTCGCCCAGATGGCACGGTGTTTGGCGGCCAACGCCTGGTCGATGGCCGGTGCGGAATCGATGGTCATGGTTGGTCTCCTTCGTGACTTGGGCTTTGGATGAATCGTCCGCCCCACGGCGGGCCGCATCCAGTGACGGATCTGTACCGAACGTGGTTCTGAATGTGTACTGGTCTTCCGCGGGCGAAAGGCGTGTACTTGAGTCAGTGGAATTCGTGCTGGAGGTGCACCGATGTCCGGATACGGCCAGTTCTGCCCCGTAGCCAAGGCGATGGAACTACTCGATGAGCGATGGACGCTTCTGGTGGTGCGCGAGCTGTTGGCGGGCAGCACCCACTTCAACGACCTGCGCCGCGGGGTGCCGAAGATGTCGCCGGCGTTGCTGTCCAAGCGTTTGAAGTCGCTGACCCGCGCGGGTGTGGTCAGCCGAGCCGAGGTCGATGGTCGCTCGACCTATTCGCTGACGCCGTGCGGTAGGGAACTCGTTGACGTCGTCGAAGCCCTCGGCACGTGGGGGGTGCGCTGGATCGGCGAACTCGGGAAGGAGGACCTCGACCCACATCTGCTGCTGTGGGACATGCGTCGCACCGTCCCTATCGAGGCCTGGCCGCGCACCCGCACCACCGTCACGTTCCGCTTCGATGACGTGGCGCCCAAGGCGTCGCAGTGGTGGTTGGTGGTCGCCGATGGCGACGCCGACGTCTGTGACTTCGATCCCGGACACGAGGTGGACGCCACGGTCGAGACGAGTCTGTTGACGCTGACACGCATCTGGCGGGGGGACGTCGGCTGGTCGCACGCGATACTCGACGGCAGCGTCGCGGTCTCGGGTGCGTCCGACGTCCGCCGCAGCATTCCGGCCCTGCTCGGCCAGTCGAAACTCTCAGCGGTCGCTAGGCCTGCCTGATTCGCGTGCCGCCCTACTTGGGGGCGAAACGCTGGCCGGCGTCCAGACGCAGGCACTGACCGTTGAGCATCGGGTTGTCGACGATCGCGAGCGCCAACTTGGCGTACTCCTCGGGCTTGCCGAGGCGCTTGGGGAACGCGGCGTCCTTGGTCAACGCGCTGGCGAACTCGTCGGGGATGCCCTTCGTCAGGCCGGTGGCGAACAGGCTCGGCGCGATGGCCAGCACGCGAATGCCGAGGCTGCCCAGGTCGCGTGCCATCGTCAGGCACATACCCGCGATACCGGCCTTGGACGCGGTGTAGGCAACCTGCCCGATCTGTCCCTCGAACGCGGCGATCGATGCGGTGTTGATGATGACGCCGCGCTCTTCGGCCTCGTCGTCGACGGGGTCGTTCTTACTCATGTGCCAGGCCGCCAGCCTGCTGATGTTGAAGGAACCGATGAGGTTGAGGTCGATCGTCTTGCGGAACGACTCCAGGCTGTGCGGACCGTCCTTCTTGATCGTGCGCTCACCGATGCCGCCGCCGGCCGTGGTCACGATGACGTGCAATCCGCCCAGGTCCTCGACGGCCTGCGGCGAGCACATTCTCGGTGCCATCGAAGTCCGTCACGTCGACTTCGAGGAAGGCTGCGCCGATCTCCGGCCGCCACTTCCTTGCCGTCGGACTGCGGACGGTCGAGGATCGCCACGCTGGCGCCGCGCTGCAGCAGCGACTCCGCCGTGGCACGTCCGAAGCCGGACGCGCCGCCGACGACGATGGCCTTCTTGCCCGAGATCTCCATGTACGGCTACCTTTCGTGAGCGTTCCAAAATCAGGCCAGACTGTAACGCACCCGGCGACGTCACTTTACGGTAAGGCTTTCGGGTCGCCGAGTCGGTACCTTGGTCATCATGGCCGATGTGGCTCACCGCCCACGCGCTCTGGTCGGTGTCGCGTCCGCCGCCGTCGCACTCGGCGTCACCCAATTGGTAGCCGTGGCTTTCGGACCCGAGGCGGATTCACGCACCGCGGTCGGGTCGGCCGTCATCGATCTCACGCCAGGGCCCGTCAAGGAATGGGCGATCCAGACCTTCGGCACCGCGGACAAGCTGTTCCTGTCCGTCATGGTGCTCGCCATGATCGCCGTGATCGCCGCCGTCGCCGCGCGGTGGGAGCGCTCGCCCATCCCGGTCGGCAGCATCGTGATCGCGTGCGCAGGCATCGCCGGGGCGGCCGCCGTGCTGTCACGGGAGGGAGCGTCACTCCTCGACGTCGTTCCCACCGCGGTGGGAGCGATCTGCGGCATCGCGACGTTGCGGTTCCTCACCTCGGGGCGACTCTCCGATGGTGACGACGGCGTTGCGGCCCGTGCCTCCACAGAGGTGCCCGGAACGGACGACGGCCAGCCCGCAGACCCGGGTCGCCGGCTGTCGCTGGCAGCGATGGGCTTCCTCGGTGCCGGTGTGCTCAGCGGCGTCATCGGGATGGTGGTGTCGCGCCAGCTTCATTCGGTGTCAGGCGACCGCGAGGCATTCACGCCACCGGCCATCCCCAAGCCGATTCGCACCCCCGCCGCCCTCGGTTCAGCCTGCGGGGGTTGCCCTGCCCAGTTTCGTGACGAGCAACGACGACTTCTACCGGATAGACACGGCGTTGAGCGTCCCGCAGCTCAGCCGTGAGGACTGGGAGCTTCGGATCCACGGGATGGTCGACCGGGAGATCACCCTGAACTTCGACGATCTGGCCAGGTTCGGCCTCGTGGAGGCGATGGTGACGCTGACCTGCGTGTCGAACCCCGTCGGCGGCGACCTGATTTCGAATGCGGTGTGGAGCGGCTATCGAGTTCGCGACCTGCTGGCGCAGGCCGGGGTCTCCTCCGATGCCGACATGGTCCTGTCGACCTCCAGTGACGGGTTCACGGCGGGCACTCCTCTCGAGGCGCTGACGGACGACCGGAATTCGCTCCTGGCGATCACGATGAACGGTCAGCCACTGCCCATCGAGCACGGCTATCCGGCGCGGCTGGTGGTTCCGGGGCTTTACGGCTATGTCTCGGCGACGAAGTGGGTCGTCGACCTCGAGGTAACCCGGTTCGACCGTGCGGAGGCGTACTGGACGAAGCTCGGCTGGTCGGCGCGTGGACCCATCAAGACGGAGTCACGCATCGACGTGCCGCGCAGTGGCGCCGACGTCCCCCGCGGCCCGACGAAATTCGGCGGAGTCGCATGGGCGCAGCATCGTGGCATCAAGGCGGTCGAGGTACGTATCGACGACGGACCCTGGCAGCCTGCGCAATTGGGCGCGAGCTACAACGACGACACCTGGCGGCTGTGGAGTTTCGACTGGCAGGCCGACGATCCCGGGCGACACGAGATCGCCGTGCGGGCCACCGACGGGACCGGTGCGGTACAGACCTCCCAGCGCGCGGACGTCATCCCCGACGGCGCGACCGGTTGGCACACCGTGTCGTTCGCGGTGAAGTAGCGGTGAAGTTGGCCCCGTCACCGGTCAACCGGAGAATCGGCACGCCGGTCTCGGTGAGCAGGCGTGCCACGCGCTCCTTTGGTGTCCACGCGACGGTATCGAGTCGTTCCAACAACGATGGGCCTTACCGGGATGTGAAGAAATTCATCCGGCGGCGGATCATCAGGGTATTGGGCCGCCCGCTCAGTGGCACACACGGCGAGGGGGCGTCAATGGTGCCAGCGCGCCCAGGCGGCCTGTTTCGTGGTGCCGGCGAGACCAGCAACGCTGCTCCAGGACTGGGCTTCAGCCAGGGTGCGGGCTGAGGTTCCCAGGCATTCGCCGACGTAGTGACTCAGACCGAGCAAGGTTTCAAAGGCGATCGGGTTGGTGCTGTTGGCAAGCTCATCTAGCAGGGGGCGGGCCTCGGCCGCGATGTCGGTTGGTTCTCGACTCACGTAATCAGTATGGCCTCACTTGAGGTCACAGGTCACGAGGCGGCTCATGGGGCCAAGTTAACCGTGCGTACGCCGTCCGGGTCATCGAAGCGTCGCGTCCAGGACGTCCCGGGCCAATGCCACGTGGCTGCTCCGGCTGCAGGCTCATACTCGGCGGTGTAGAGCGTGCCGAAGCCGATGTCGAACTGGTCGTTACGCAACGGTGGCTGCAGCATCGCCGCGACGAGGCGCTCGCCCGATGCATCGTCGCCTCGCAACTGGTCCAACCGCGTGAGTCGCCCGACGCTGTTGAATCGAGCGGCGGTGGCGGGGTATTCGACTTGACTGAGCCGGTGGTTGGTCGTCGCCTCGAGTTGACTCACCACGGCAGGCTGTTCCGGGGCGACAAAGACCGTGGCGTGATTACCAGTGGTGTCGACCAGCGCCACGTTGTAGGACTGCGCAACAGGAATCCGCTGGAGTGCCCTGACTGCCTTGTTCGACGGTGACGAAATTCTCTAGCAAGTAGCGCATTACGATGGGGATCGCAAAGCCCTCGCCACCGCCCGCTCGGCCGCCGAAGGTCAGCGAGATCGCCAACCCGTCCTCGTTCATCCCGTCCAGCAGACCCCAGAGCATGTCGCTCGTTCCAAGTACCCGGCGGTGTCCGGAGTAGTTGGTGGACGCGATGACGCCTTCGAAGAGCGCCTGGTCGTAGTCGTAGTTTCGGATCAAGATCGGCTGCTCACCGGGGATGAGAACTTGGGAACAGCCGACGTCGAAAGCGGGAAGCCCCCACATCGACAGCATGCGGGCGGCGACCGGGTCGTCTCCTGTCAGGTGACACAGCCGTTCCCAGGTAGGTATCAGCTCGGGGAGATGGCGGACAAGCGCGCGTCGGCATTCGTCCAGAGAGGGACGGGCGGCCAGCCCTTCCCGGGCATACCAGCGGCGGTACGCCGGCCAGGTTGCAGCGTAAAGCGCCTGCCATCGGGGGCCCGGGCCGATCTCTCGGTAGGCGTGGAGCGTCAGGATGCGACTGGTCTCGTCGGAAAGTCCGGGCACTGGGCCTCGCGCGATGGCCGAAGTCGGTTCCACCACTGAGTGTCGCTCTACCACCGAAACCCATTGCAGGCCGTAGTTGAGCCACTTCTGCCAGTGAGCATCAGGTGAGGGGAGATGCGGGGATGGGAGTTCAATCGGAAGTGCGGTCATGCGTCAAGATTATCTTGACGACACCGATCCGTCAAGATTATCTTGACGACGAAGGTAGCCCGACCAAAAACATTGAGCGGGGGTCTCGTACACACGCTCGTTCGAGCAGGTGTCGAACAGTGCATCCATGACGGGTGCGAGGTCGTTGAGTTGGTTAGCGATTTCGGGCGGTGGGAGCGGATACTCGCCGAGCCCGATCCGTGGACCGCTGCTCGGTAGCGGGCCCGGGGTTGCCGCGCTCCCAGATCGGTGCTGTGGCGCTTCGGTTCACCGTCTCGCAGAACATCCGGGCGGAGCAGAGGGCGCTCACCTTGTTCATGGGCTATGTGCCTGTTCTGTTTGGGATTGCCTGAAGAACATTCTTCGAGTCGAGCGGCCGTTGACGATCGATGCAGCGACGGCCGGGGCCCATGTGCGGCTAGGGCCGGCTGGGCTTGGGGGCGTCTGGTGCGCTGTATTGCGAGTGGATGGAGCGGTATCCGCGTGCGCGAGCGAGCGGTGCCAACACCGCGAGCAGTCCACGTGTGGCCGTCCCAGCGACTCCCGGTGAGCCGATCTCGTCACGAAATTCGTGGAACAGCACGACCGCTTGCAGGAAAGTAGGCAGTTGCGTTCTCTTGCTGAACTTCCCATCGCTGGCCAGTCCGAAGAGGGTCTCAAAGAACGTCTCCATCGCCAGCGCCGGGCGCAGGGTCACGACGACCGTGGCCGGGTCGTCGAACGGGTTGCCCCACACGTGGCCTGCGCCCCGCGGAACTATCACGGTCTCGCCTGCCTCGGCTATCCGAGTCGTCCCGGAGGTTCTGATTTCTACACGGCCCGTGCAACCTCGAACCGTTCCTCTGCCCGAGGTGGTATGAGGCCGCGGCAGGAAGCGCGAGTGCCATTTCCAAACTGATCTTGAGCAGGTCACCGCCCGTCGTTGCCGCTGTCTCAAGAAAGGTTAGCCGCTCGCTTGTCAGCGGATGCTCGATCGTTTCCCCGACGTGAGCCACATCGACCCCCCAGTCGCCGCTTCGACACAACACAGCTTTTCAGCATCGCAGGTCCGGCGTGAAACATCGATACAAACGAGAAAGTGAACAGCATCTTTCCGCCTCACCTGAGCGCGATCTGCGGTGAAAGATCTCCTGGCCGTGAGAGCTGTCAAGTACGGTTCCTCGATGGCGGAGAGCTTTTCGGGAAAGATTGCATTTGTTACTGGTGGCGCGTCCGGCATCGGTGCCACGTTGACGACCAGCTGGACGCCCGCGGGCACGGAGGTCTGGATCGCCGATCGTCAGATCGGCGCGGCGCAGGCGTTTGCACAACTCCTCAACAGTGGTGGCGCGAAGGCACACGCAATCGAGCTAGACGTGCGCGATTTCGAATCGTTTGAGCGCGCCGTCGCCGAGGCGGTGAAGCAATCGGCGCGGATCGACTATTTATTCAACAATGCGGGCAGTCGGTCGCCGGTGAGATCGACTCGTACACGCTGCTCACGGAACGACGTCCGACGTAAACCAACGAGGCGTGGTCCACGGCATCCAAGCTGTCTACCTGATCATGATTCGGCAGCACTCCGGCCACATCGTGAATACGGCCTCCATGGCCGGTCTCGTCACCAGCTTGGGCCAGGCGAGCTACAGCGCCACCAAGCACGCCGTGGTCGCGATCTCGAAGACGTTGCGGGCCGAGGACGGTCGACCCCCCAAATACGCTGCTGCGCAAACCTTGGAGGCGTTGGCCCACCCGCGCTAGCCGTGTGCCGATGTGACGGCGGGAGTCTCCGGGTTCGCGGCAGGCTTCTCGTCGATGAGATCGACCAGGGCGAGGGCGACCCGCAACTCGAGGGTCCGTTTGTCCACTGATCGGCCCAACAGTTCCTCGGCTTGCCGGAGCCGGTAGCTCACGGTGTTCTCGTGGATGCTGAGTCGTTTGGCGGTTCGGCCGCGGCTGCCGTTCTCGTCGAGATAGGTGCGCACGGTCGCCGCGAGGCGGAGTGTCGTTTCGTCCCTCGCCGCCAACGCGCCCAACTCGCGTGCGACGAAGTCGCGGGCCTGGTCGATGTTTGCGGTGGCGAGTGCGCGCAGCGAGATGTCGTTGTAGCGGGTGATGCTGCCTTCGCGGCGGCCTGCTATTCGCGCAATGCGCTGGGCTTCGAGTGCTTCGATATGGCTGGCGCGAAATCCCGCGATGTCGCGCGCCGGTTCGCCGATCGCGACACGGACGCCCGGTGCGGTCGCTGTCCGGAACCTCAGCTCGTCGAGGACCCTGGACGGCACCGCAGTGCTGGTGCTGATCCAGGCAGCCACCGAGAGGGTGCCGCGAGGCTGCATGAGTGGTCGCTGGGTGCCGATCGCCGCGGCGATGTCGCGGATGGCGGCTTCGAGCAGGGCAAGGGTGTTGCGGCCCTCCTCGTGAGCATCCAGCCAAGCGATGGCGGCGACGTGTACCCGGCGCAGGTCGTGGCGCAGCCGGCGGCCGGCGACGTCGATGTCGATGGGTTGCCCGCACAGGATGGTGCTGACTGTCTCGGCCTGGCTGGCGGCGGCGCTGCGCAGCCACCGTTCACGCTCGGTGACGTATACGTCCTCGACCAGACACAGCGCGGTGTCGACATAGGCGAACAGCCACGCCGAACACAGGTCGGTCGCCGAGGTCAGTTGCTCGGCGTCGGAGACGTGTTCGGCCAGAATCTCACTGAGGTGTCGAGACGTCGCCGCGTGGCCGAGTCGGTAGCTGCGCATCAACGTGGTCAGCAGCACGCCGTGCTGGGCACCATCGACCGTGTATTCGATGGTCGCGGAAGGGAGTTTTACAGCCCCCACAGGATCGGCACCTGAGCGCAGCACCTCGGCGAAGTCGCGGATACTCGCCTCCGTGCTGGCCCGATTCGCTTCCAGCGCGTCGGAATTAGCGAGCAGATCGGGCAGCCGCTCTTTGGTGTAGACAGAGACCGCATCGGAGATCTCGCGGGCACGTTCGGTGAGTTCAACGGCCGCCTTCTGGACAACCGTCGACCACAGTGCTCGCTCGCTCTCGCCTTGGGCACCTACCCAGGCCGGCTCCATGTTGTGCACGTTATCGCCGCGCGTCGCGGGGGTGTGCATATTCGACAATGGCGGCAGCCATTGTTGGCGCCACCAGACGAGCGGTCGGCGGCCGCCGGGAACGACCATCAATGCATGCGACAACTGACAAGCCTCGATGCCCAGTTCCTGGCCATGGAAAACGGCCGCACCCACGGTCACGTGAGCATTTTGGGGGTGTTTGACGCCGAAACCGCGTCAGGACGCCCGCTGGATGCGGCGCTGGTTCGTGAGCTGGTGACCGAACGCATGCACCTGTTGCCGACGTTCCGCTGGCGCCTGGCCCCCGTCCCGTTCGGTCTCGACCATCCGTACTGGGTCGACGACGGCACGTTCGATGTCGAGTACCACGTGCAGGACGCCGCGCTGCCCGCGCCCGGCACGCAGCGGCAGCTGGCCGACCTGGTGGCTCACCTGATCGGGCGGCAGCTGGATCGCGCCCGTCCCCTGTGGGAGCTCTATGTCATCCAGGGTTTGCAGGACGGCTCGGTGGCGGTGCTGACAAAGATGCATCACGCGGCCGTTGACGGCGTATCCGGGGCCGAGGTGCTCAGCGTGCTCCTCGACGACACCGCGACCGGTCGCGACCTGGAGGCCGCACCCGCGGTCACGGCTGAACGCTTCCCGTCCGAAGTGGAGATGCTGGGCCGCGGCCTCGTCGGAATGTGGCGCCAGCCGCTGCGTGCGTTGAAGGCAGCGCCGACCACACTGCCCCACCTTGACGACGTGGCGACGCTCCGCCACGTGCCCGGGGTGAAGGCGATCGCGCGCAGCAGTCGACTACTCAAGCGGGCCATGCCGATGCGCAACGGCGGACCCGCCCTGCAAGGCAATGACCTCGTCGCCCCCCAGACCCGATTTCAGACCCGCATCTCGGCGCACCGCCGGGTCGCGTTCGAGTCGATGCCGCTGGATGACGTGAAGATGATCAAGAACAGCTTCGGGTGCACGGTCAACGACGTGGTCCTGGCCATCTGCACAGCCGGGCTGCGCTCCTGGCTGGATGAGCGCGGCGAACTTCCGGCCGAATCGCTGCTAGGGTTCATTCCGGTTTCGGTCCGAACGCCCGAGCAGATGGGGACCTTCGGGAACCGGGTCTCGGTGATGATCACCGAGCTACCAACCGAAACGGCCGACCCCGTGAAGCGGCTATGCCGAATCAACGAGTCGATGAAGACGGCGAAGGATCGCCACCGCGCGCTACCGGCATCGCTGATGCAGGACGCCAACCACTTCATCCCCCCGGCACTGCTGGCTCAAGCGGGCCGGGCGACGTCGCGGTTGGCCGGCCTCCGCGGCATCAATCAGCCGGTCAACGTCGCGGTCTCCAACGTTCCGGGGTCCCCGACACCGTTGTACCTCGGCGGTGCCCGCCAGCGTGCGCAGTTCCCGATCTCCGGGGTGCTCGACGGAATCGGCCTGAACATCACCGTGTTCAGCTACCAGGACTCCCTGGAGTTCGGGATCGTCGTCGATCGCGAACAACTCGATGACCCGTGGCCCCTGCTCGCCGCCCTACGGACTGGGCTCGACGAACTACGCGACCTGGCGAAAAACCACTCCCCCGTAACGCATTTGACCGAGAAGAAGGCAGCCCGATGAACGAACGCAACCTCGGTGGCAGCATGGACGATCACCCGCTCACCCTGACGAACATCGTCGAGCGCGCCGAACGCTTTCACGCCGATCGAGAGGTGGTGTCCCGGCGGCCCTCTGGGGCTGTCACTCGCGCAACGCTCGGTTCCTGCGCCGGCCGGGCACGTCGGCTTGCCGACGCCCTGGCCGGACTCGGTGTTCGCGAGGGCGACCTGGTGGCCACCCTGTTGTGGAACCAGAGCGAGCACCTCGAGTTGTACTTTGCGGTCCCCGCGATGGGTGCCGTCATCCACACGCTCAACCCCCGCCTTTTTCCTGAGGAACTCGCCTACATCGTCGACGCCGCGCAGGACAAGGTGATCGTCGTCGACGAGTCACTGCTGGAGGTCTTCGAAACATTCCGTACTGCACGCGATTTCGCGCATGTCATCGTCGTCACCCACGCAGGGGCGGCGCCGGCCGGAACGCTCGACTACGAGTCGCTCGTCGCCGGCGGTGAACCGGTCGAGTGGCCCACGCTCGACGAACGTTCCGCGGCGGCGATGTGTTACACCTCGGGCACGACCGGGCGGCCCAAGGGTGTCGTCTACTCGCACCGCGCCCTGGTGCTGCACTCGCTGGTCGCGGCGCTGCCCGATCAGCTGTCCGTATCGGCAAGGGACACAATCCTCCCGGTCGTCCCGATGTTCCACGCCAACGGGTGGGGACTGCCGTACGCCGCGGCGCTCGCCGGAGCGGGTCTGGTCTTACCGGGTCCGCGCCTGGACGCCGAGAGCGTGCTCGACCTGTGCGCAGCCGAGCGCGTCACGATGGCAGCGGGCGTGCCCACCGTGTGGATGGCCATGCTGGCATCGCTGGACGCCGAACCCAGGCGGTGGGACCTCTCGGCCCTGGATCGGTTGGTCGTCGGCGGGGCGGCGGTGCCGCGGTCGATGTTCGAGGGGTTCGATCGCCACGGGCTGACCGTCGTCCAAGCCTGGGGAATGACCGAAATCGCACCGCTGGGCTCGGTCTGCCGGCTGCCGGTCACCTTCGACGAGAGCGATGTCGACGACCAGTACGGCTACCGCACCCGACAGGGCGTCGCCAGCCCGTTGCTCGAAATACGCGCGCGGGATGACGAAGGGCAGTTGATCGCCTGGGACGACGCCGCCACCGGCGAACTCGAAGTCCGCGGACCGTGGGTCGCCGCCAGCTACCACCGGGGCCGCGGCGCCGACAGCTTCACCGCCGACGGCTGGTTCAAGACCGGCGACGTGGTCCGCATCGATGCGCGCGGTTGCATCCGGATCTGCGACCGCTCAAAGGATCTGGTGAAATCCGGCGGCGAGTGGATCTCCTCGGTCGACCTGGAGAACCACCTGATGGCCCATCCCGCCGTCGCGCAGGCCGCCGTCATCGCCGTACCCGACGACCGATGGGGCGAGCGCCCACTGGCGGTCGTGTCACTGTGCGCCGGCGCGAAGGCCTCACCGAACGAGCTGCGTGAGCACCTTGCGCAGGAGTTCGCCAAGTGGCAGCTGCCGGAGCGCTTCGAGTTCGTGGCGGCCATCCCCTGCACGGCCACCGGCAAGTTCAAGAAAACCGCGCTGCGCGACCATTTCGCGTCAGCCTGACCCCATCATCCGATGAGGCGACCAACAACCCACACAGTTAGGAAACCGAAAATGAGCCGCTTCGACATCACCCAGACCAACATCGCCGTCGAGCGATTGCTCGAGCGGACGGAGGACAAGCGTCACCTCTACCTCCTGCACGCCTACAACCGGCACCGCTACCTCGAGATGGCCGGCAGATGGGAGGAGATCTTTGCCCCCGACATGACGGTCGAGAAGCCGGTTTATCACTTCAACTTGCTCGGCAAGACGATCACTCTCGACGGAGCCGAGGCCGTTCAGGCGGTGTACAGCGAGTGGACCCGCACCGATCAGTGCATCTTCTATACCGACGACGAGAAGCTCGCGGTCAGCGACCACATGATCGTCTCGACGTCGACGATGTATCAGCAGACCCCGGGAAGCCTCTTGGCCGCCGAGGGTGCCCCGGTCGATCCCGACGCCATGTACCTGGTGAAGTCCGCCGAGCACATGATCTGGCCGTATGACGACACCGGCCGGTTGATCGGCGAGGACGTCTGGGAGTACGACGAGTCAGTCCGCGAGATCATCGCGCTCGACCCGGCCGATGTGCTGACCGCCGAGCAGTCCGGCAAGTTGCTCGCTCCGCTCATCAAGCCACTCCCGGCATACAACCCGTTCACCGCCTGAGCACATCGGCTCGCGATGGCGCACGCCTGAGGGCTGGCGCGTAAGCGTCAGCCCTCAGCCAACAGCGCCAGGCCCCAACCAACAAGAACCATGAAGGACCTGAAATGACGAAGAACTCCATGAACTTCCGCGGAAAGTTGCTGGTGATTACCGGCGGCGGCAGCGGTATCGGACGGGAAACGGCGCTCGCGTTTGCCCGGCGTGGCGCCGAGGTCGTCCTGTCCGATGTCAACCTCGAGGCCGCGAAACACACCGCGGCGATGATCGACGAGGCCGGCGGCACCGCGCACGCCTACCAGCTCGACGTTGCCGATGAGGCCGCGATGCACGCGCACGCCGATGAAGTCGCCGAAAGGCACGGTGTGCCGGACATCCTGATCAACAACGCAGGCATCGGACAGGCAGGCCCGTTCCTGGCAACTTCATCAAAGTCCTTCACTCGCGTGATCGACATCAACCTCTACGGGGTGGTCAACGGCTGCCGCGCGTTCGGACAGAAAATGGTCGAGCGCGGTTCGGGCGGCCACATCGTGAATCTGGCTTCGATGGCCGCATACACGCCGCAGCAGAGTTTCACCGCTTATTCGACGAGCAAGGCCGCGGTATTCATGTTTTCCGACTGCCTACGCGCTGAGTTCGCGGAATCTGGCATCGGCGTAAGTACCATCTGTCCCGGGATCGTGCATACGAATATCGTTGCTAACACTCAATTCTCCGGTGTAAGCGCTGGAACCGAAGCCGAGAAGCAACAGAAATTTGATCGTCTCTATGAGAAGCGGCACTACACGCCCGACAAGGTTGCCGAACGGATTGTGGGCGCGGTCGCCAAGAAGCAGTCGATCGTACCGGTGACGCCGGAAGCTCACGTCGCGTACCACGCGCGGCGTTTCGTCCCTGCACTCGGTCGTTGGCTCGCGACACGGAAGGACATCATCCAGTAATGGCTTTCAAGGTTGAAGTGTCGCCTGATCTCATCGGCGGAGGCGTCGACGAGGGTTACGGAATGATTGCTGACGTCTTTCGCCGCAACATGCTCAGCGGCGACGAGGTCGGTGCGGCTGTCGCCGTCTATCGCGATGGCGTCAAAGTCGTCGATCTGTGGGGAGGATACCGCAACGGCATCACCAAAGCACCGTGGAAAGAAGACACCCTCGTCAACATGTTCTCGACTACGAAAGGTGTTTCCGCGCTGGCGATCGCCGTCGCAGTGAGCCAGGGGCTCATCTCGTATGACGCCAAGGTGGCTGACTACTGGCCCACGTTTGCCCAAGCGTCCAAAGGCTCGATCACCGTCCGGCAGCTGCTTTCACATCAGGCCGGACTGCCCGCCATAGACACGCCCCTGACGGTGCATGACCTAGCGGACCGGGCGAAGATGTCGGCTGCGCTCGCGGCGCAGGCCCCCGCCTGGCGCCCTGGCACCAGACACGGCTATCACGCCGTCACACTCGGCTGGTACGAATCCGAACTCATCCGCCATGCGGACCCGTTAGGGCGTTCGCTCGGACAGTTCTTCGCACAGGAGGTCGCCAAGCCACTCGGGCTGGAGTTTTACATCGGCCTGCCCGTCTCGGTGAGCCGAGACCGGGTCGGCGTACTTGCATACGTATTCCTGGGCCGAACTGCTGCGGCACCTCAACACGGTTCCACCACGTTTCGCGGCGGCGATGTTGAATCCGTACAGCCTGACCGGCCGAACACTCGCCAACCCCAAAGGCCTCGGCGGTCTCGGTGCCTTCAACCGAGAAGACGTGCGGGTGGTCGAGATACCCGCAGCCAACGGCATCGGAACCGCACGGTCGGTGGCCAAAGCCTACGGCTGCGTCGCGACAGGTGGTTCTGAGCTCGGCTTGACCGCGGACGTCCTGGATGCTCTGGCGGGACCCGCGGTTCCACCCAACAGGGGATTGCGCGACAGGGTGCTCCACGTCGACACCTCGTTCTCGCTCGGTTACCTCAAGCCGTTCCCCAAGTTCAGATTCGGCTCATCCGACAGGGCGTTCGGTACCCCTGGAGCCGGTGGCTCGTTCGGGTTCGCCGATCCCAACACCGGTGTCGGGTTCGCCTACGCAATGAACAGAGCCGGGTTTCATTTGTACAACGATCCTCGGGAACTGGCGCTTCGCGAAGCCCTCTTTCACGACATCATGGGAACTCGGAGTCAACGGATCCTAGGGTAGATTCGGCAGCACCGGTTCAGGGGAGGTCGCATCCCGCGACTCCTCGTACGCCCGAAGAGAGGTACTGCATGTCTGAGGACGTCGCGACCAAGAACACCGACAGTGGGAAAGGCGTGGTGGCTCCGAAACTGCCGAACGGCGGCACACTGCCCTTCCCGCCGACCCCGTCGGCCAGCGTCGCCGGCCGAACGATGCAGGAGTCGACGTACGCGCAGCGTGTCACGCCGACTCGTTTGCACGAGGATCCGCCGAACATCGTGGTCGTGCTGATCGACGATGCGGGACCGGGTCTACCTACCACCTTCGGCGGCGAAGTTCGTACTGAGACGATGGATCGGATCTGCGCGGAGGGGGTGTCTTACAACAGGTTCCACACGACCGCCATGTGCTCCCCGACGCGGGCCTCGCTGTTGACCGGGAGGAATCACCACGAGATCGGGAACGGGCAGATCGCCGAACTGGCCAACGACTGGGACGGCTATTCCGGGCACATTCCTCGCAGCAGCGCCCTGATGGCCGAAGTTCTCAAGGACTATGGGTACAGCACCGCCGCATTCGGGAAGTGGCACAACACCCCAGCCGAGGAGACCACAGCGGCCGGCCCGTTCGAGAATTGGCCCACCGGTCTGGGCTTCGAGTACTTCTACGGCTTCCTCGCCGGTGAGGCCTCGCAGTACGAGCCGAATCTGGTGCGGAACACGACTGTCGTGCTGCCACCCAAGACGCCCGAAGAGGGATATCACCTTTCCGAAGACCTGGCCGACGACGCGATCGGTTGGCTGCGCAACCACAAAGCACTGCAGGCCGACAAGCCGTTCTTCATGTACTGGGCCAGTGGCTGCCTGCACGGCCCGCACCACGTCATGAAGGACTGGGCCGACAAGTACGCGGGAAAGTTCGACGACGGGTGGGACGCCTACCGGGAGCGCGTGTTCGATCGCGCCAAGGACAAGGGCTGGATTCCGCAGAACTGCGAACTCACCGAGCGCGACGAGAACCTCGCCTCATGGGACAGCATCCCCGAAGACGAGAAGCCATTCCAACGACGCCTGATGGAGGTGGCAGCCGGGTACGCCGAACACGTCGACGTCCAGGTCGGCCGGCTGACCGACGAACTGGACCGACTCGGCTATGCCGATAACACTCTGTTCCTCTACATCTGGGGGGACAATGGCTCCTCGGGCGAAGGCCAGAACGGCACGATCGCAGAACTGTTGGCACAGAACAACATTCCCTCTACCGTGCGCCAGCACATCGACGCACTCGATGAACTCGGCGGCCTCGACGTACTCGGCTCGCCCCTCGTCGACAACCAATACCACGCCGGCTGGGCATGGGCAGGTGTGACTCCCTACAAGGGCATGAAACTGCTCGCCTCCCACCTCGGTGGCACCCGCAACCCGCTCGCCGTCCGGTGGCCAAAGAAGGTCGCGCCGGACCCCGTGCCTCGCGATCAGTTCCTGCACTGCAATGACGTGGTGCCGACCGTCTACGAGATCCTCGGCATCGAGCCGCCGCTCTCGGTCAATGGGGTGCAACAGGTTCCGATCGCGGGGGCGAGCTTCGCCCGCACCCTCACCGACCGAGCAGCGGACGGCGGGAAGAAGACTCAGTACTTCGAAATCATGGGCAGCCGCGCGATCTACAACGACGGCTGGATGGCCTCGGCGTTCGGACCGCGCGCCCCGTGGGTACCCGGCGCACCTCCCGGCATCGCGACGTGGACACCAGACAACGATCGTTGGGAGCTCTACCACCTCGATGAGGACTGGTCACAGGCCCACGACCTCGCCGAGGAGATGCCCGAGAAACTCGCGCAGATGCGTGAGCTGTTCGCCATCGAGGCTGCCCGCAACAAGGTGCTACCCGTCGGCGGCGGCCTCTGGGTGCTCGCCTATCACCCCGAACTTCGCATCGCGCCGCCCTACCGCGAATGGGAGTTCCCCGGGGATCTCGTCCGCATGCCGGAGTTCTGTGCCCCCGCATTGGGAAACAAGAACAACACCGTGACCATCGAGGCCGATCTACCGGCCAACGCCAATGGAGTCCTCTACGCCTTGGGCGGAGTGGCCGGTGGGCTGACGTGCTACCTCGACGACGGTTACCTCTGCTACGAGTACAACCTGTTCATCCTCACCCGTACGAAGGTCCGCTCGGCGACGAAGCTGCCGGCCGGGAAAACCACGATCGTCGTGGCGACCAGCTACGCCGAGGAGCGCCCCGCCGGGCCGCTCGACATCAGCCTGACCGTAGGTGACGACACCGTCGCTCAGTGTCAGGTACCGGTGAGCGCACCGCTGCTGTTCACCGCCAACGATTGCCTCGACATCGGCGTCTGCCTGGGCTCCCCGGTATCAATGGATTACTACGAGCGGGCACCGTTCCCGTTCGAGGGCACCATCGACCGCGTCCACGTCGCCTACACCTAAGCACTGCGGCCGCTCGGCCCTCGACCGAGCTGTCAGTTAGGTAACGCTACAAATCGCCGGACTCACCTGGAGGTACTTCGCGATCTCCTTGACGGTGTGAGCGTCGGCCTTGATCCACATATCAGGGTCAAGCAGCTGTGGTCTGGCGTCCTTTCCAGACGTCGGCGTTGAGTTGGTCGAGTAAACCGACAAAAAGGTGGCTGACACAACGCCGGTTGCGCGAATCGGTTTGCCGTTCTCACATCCCGTCGGTGCGTCCACATAATCGAGAGTTGCTCGAAGGCTTTATGCACGGCTTTCCCGATCTTCACATCGGGACCACCACGCTGCGCCATCTGGACGACGGCGTACTCGTCGAAGGCCTCATCACAGGCACCCACGACGGCGACTGGGCGGGCATCCCACCCACGGGTCGGCCCATCGAGGTTCCCGTAGTGGGAATTTTCGAGTTCGAGGGGGATCGACTTCTGTGCGAAAAGGTCCATCTAGATCTGGCCACGGTGCTGGGACAGATTGGTGTGCTCCGCCCTGCCAGCTAACGACAGTTCGGCGAACGACTTGATCGAGTCGTGATTGCCACATGCCTAGGGACTATCTAGCGATGGTGCCGAGAGGACTTAGTTGGCGAGACTGCTGTTCCGAATATGCTCGGCTAGCATCGCTGGAGCGCTGACCTGCGGAAAATGTTTGCACATCAACAGACTTATAGGCAGGCCAGATTTGACCGCCAGCACGACGTTCTCAAAGAACGTGGCAGCTGGAGTGACGCCCCCCACTGTCCAAGTAATGGGCTTGCCAGCGAGGTCATCTGGTGAATGTGACGGTGGTAACGGCGGGGCTAGATAGCGTCGAACCCAGGTCACATAGTTCTTGGCAAGTCGCGCGTGGTACTCGTCCCCGAGTGATTCCCAAGCGGCAAGATCGTCGTTCATTATTTGCCCGTAGACAAACTTGCAGGTCTCCACGATCGCCGCATCGTCCAACGCTGTGAGACTGAGCAACGGGGCGGCGGCGGCGGCGTCAGCTACCTCGTGGACGATGGCGGTCTTGACGACGTTTGGGTGCCGGACGATGAGGTCAAGAACAGCGAACCCGCCGGAACTGCATCCGTAAAAGGTTGCGGGACATATGTTTAAAGAATCGACGAGGTCGGCAATTTGGTCGGCGAGTTTCGGTACGAAAACATCATCTGGACTTCGAACGTGGCTCCTGGAAAATCCGGGCATGTCGAACGTCAGCACAGTGAAGTCGTTGGCTAAGTGTGCCGCTACCTTTTCGAACGACGCGCAATCCCCTTCGCCAGATGGCACCAAGACGACATGCGGCCCTTCTCCTCGCTGTTCGCAGTACCAATCGATTCCACCCGTGTTGTGCTCAAATCGCCGCACCGTCTCCATGCAGAGCCCCCTTGTCGCCAGACACAGCCGTGTCGTCGATTACATGAGTCATATCAGTTGCAGGTCGCCCTGGATGGCGATTAGGGAGCGGACCAAGCCAGCTGTCGAGTCCGCGGGCCGCTGTCTAGCCGATTACCGCCGTCACCGCCACAGAAAATCTGTCTCCGATCATGGCACCGAATCTGCGAAAGACACTCTGCGGCCATGGCCGGGGTGTGCTGAGCTGGCGGCCTTGGCGCGCCAGTCTTGCCGCGAAACGTGATTGGCCGCCCTACCGCGGTGTCAAACTCTTTTCGTGGCCGATGACAAACCGCCCTTGGTCTTGCTGCACCCGATCCTGCTGTCGGGACGGGTGTGGCAGGACGTCATCCCGTATCTCTCCAGCCGTTATCGGGTGTACAACCACACCTTGCTCGGACACCGTGGCGGCCCACCCGTACAACGGCATCCGGCAACGGTCTCCGATGTCATAGACGCCGCCGAACACTATCTCGACGACCACCGTCTTGAGCGGCCACACCTCGTCGGCAACTCCATGGGCGGTTTCGTGGCCATAGAGTTGGCCCGGCGTGGCCGAGCCGCCACGGTGTGCGCCTTGTCGCCCGCGGGTTTCTGGTCGACCGAGGACGGTTCGTTTGACCGAGCGGCCAAGCGAGCGCGGCGCATCGCAGCAGTGTGTCGCTTGGTTCGGCCCATTGCCCCGTTGACCTTGAGTTCGGCGACCGTGCGTCGCCTTGCTCTCAGAAGTATCAATGTCGCGTGGCGCGCAGATCAGGTAGCTGCCGCCCGCGCCGTCGAGGCTGTCGAGGACACTGTCGCGTGCTCCGTCACGATCGACGAGGTTTTTTCCCACAACGACGGCCAGATCGCCCCGCTGGACCCCCTGCCATGCCCGACCACGCTCGCGTGGTCGGAGAAAGACTCACTCGTGCCGGTCGCTACGTACGGCAAGATTGCCCGTGAGCGACTGCCCCGGGCGACGTTTGAAGTTCTGCCCGACGTCGGGCATGTTCCGATGCTCGACGATCCCGCACTAGTCGCACGCACCATAATCGGGGTGTCGGGTGCTGAAATGCCGCTGCGCTAGGTGGTGGTGACTGGCCGAAGAACGTTCTGACCGCCCATCGGTAAGTGTCGTCGGCGACGCTTGGGCATACTGGGCTGCACCATATCGTCAGATCCGTCGCTCGGCGATGGGCAAAATCCGCCTCGCAATAATCCGCCGAGGGTTGGGAGGCCCAATGACGAATCAGACGGAGGGCTCCCGTGCGCTCGTCGTGAAGTTTGTCGAGGCGTTCGGCGGGCAGAGGCTCGATGATGCGCTGAGCCTGTTGCACGGCGAGTTTGTCGTTCATGCAGCAGGCGATGGGCCATATAGCGGCGACTACTTTGGTCCCTCAGGCTTTGTCGAACTCATCACGAAGATGTCTGAGGCACTTGAACTCTCGCCCAACCCGGATATGCAATTTCTCGCCGACAGCGATAAAGTGGTGCTCCACTATCGCCTGACATTCACCGCGAGCGCGTCCCGCCAAAGTGTCGCGATGAGCATGGCCGAAGTGTTCACGGTTCGCGGCGGGTTGATCGTCGAACTCGACGTGTTCTACAAGAATCCTTCCGCGGTAAAAGCTCTTATAGAGGTAGCGACGGCGCATGAACGTCCGCAGCGCGTGATGGTAGCGATTGTGCGAAGAACACTTCTCTAAACCGGGTTGATCGCGAAGACGACGGTGAAGGTTGGCGCGATCAATGACCTTCCGGCGTCAGGCGGAGAACCGGAATGATGCGAACGCCGTCAGTGTTCGCTGCATACGAGGTGAAGTTGGAGGCATAGCGCTCAGCCAGCGCGAACAAACGATCATGGTCCTCGCCGTCGGTCGGGCGGGCTATGAAGGTACCCCCGCTGTCGTGACGACCGTCGGCGAACAATTGGCACTTGGGGTTCTTGAGCAGGTTGTAGTACCAGCTTGGGTGCCTAGCCTGCCCGTAGTTCGAGGCGACCAGAATGACGTCATCGCCATCTGTGCAGTAGGCCAGCGGAACCTCCCGCGCTACTCCCGACCTCGCCCCCGACGTACGTAGCAACACGAGCGGGATCGTTCCCTTCGCGAGGTGTACCCGCCCATCGGTCAGGTGCATCAGACGCTTATCGAGTGGCGCTATGAAGATGCGATGGACCGCAGAGCCGGTCGTCGTTGCGAGGACTCGGGCCACCGCACTTCGCATCATCGTCGGCTTACTCGTCGGGTCGACGCGTGGAATGCCATTCAATAGATCAGGCGTCATGGTTGATGCTAGCCCGGTGCGCCGCCCGTCGAGGGACCATTTCGCTGCTGTTTCCGGCATGGACATTTCAGGTTGGACGCCTGGTGGCACATCGGGATGGGCGGCACGGTGTGGAGGCTGTGGATATTGATTCCGATAGCCGAAGGCGCTCCCGATGAGCGTCTCGTCGGCAGGGTGACTGCACCCACCGAACCCCGACTGACGCCGGTGATGTCACACCTCCGTGTCACCCTGGATGCGTGCACCTCGTCGACGTCGCCCGCGCCTCGGCCGCCGTCGGCGCGGTCTCGGCGAGGTTGGCCAAGATTGCCACGATCGCCGATCTGCTCGCCCAGACCGCGCGCCGCGATCAGCCCGAGCTGGTGGCGATCGTCGTGGCCTGGCTCTCGGGCGAACTGCCACAGCGACAGATCGGTGTGGGGTGGGCCGCCTTGCGTGCACTCCCACCGCCCGCCTGCGAGCCCACACTCACCGTGTCGGCCGTCGACGCAGAGTTCACGGCAATCGGCGCCTTGGCGGGCAAGGGTTCGCAGACCCGCCGAGCGCAGGCGCTTGCGGCGATGTTCGCCGCGGCAACGGAGGTCGAGCAGACCTTCCTCAAGCGGCTGCTGAGCGGCGAGCTGCGCCAGGGCGCGCTGATCGGAGTGATGGCCGACGCCGTGGCCAAGGCGGGCGGGATTCCCGCCGCCGACATACGCCGGGCGGCGATGCTCGGCGGTGACCTTCCCGCGGTGGCCGCGGCGGCGCTCACCGAGGGTGCGGGCGCGTTGCAACGCTTCACCCTGCGGGTCGGACGGCCCGTCGGGCCGATGCTGGCGCAGACCTCGACCGGCGTCGCCGACGCGCTCGAAAGACTCGGCGGAACAGCAGTGTTCGAGGCAAAGCTGGACGGCGCCCGCGTGCAGATCCACCGCGACGGCGACCAGGTGTCGGTCTACACGCGCAGCCTCGACGACGTGACCGACCGACTACCCGAGGTCGTCGAGGCCACCCGCGCGCTTCCGGCGCGAACGCTCATCGCCGACGGCGAGGCGATCGCGCTGCGTGAGGACGGCCGTCCGCACCGCTTCCAGGTCACGGCGTCGCGATTCGGCCGCTCGGCGGACGTCGCGGCGGCCAGAGCGGCCCAACCGTTGTCGGTGTTCTTCTTCGACCTGCTGCACCTCGACGGCACCGATCTTCTCGATGCTCCCGCCGTCGACCGTCTCGCCGCGCTGGATCGCATCGTCGGGCCGGACATGCGGGTGTCCCGCATCCTGACATCGTCGTCCGACGATGCGGCGGCCTTCTCCGAACGCACCTTGGCGGCCGGCCACGAGGGCGTCATGGCCAAGGCGCCGGACGCTCCGTACGAAGCCGGTCGTCGTGGAGTCGGCTGGCTCAAGGTCAAGCCAGTGCACACCCTCGACCTGGTGGTGCTGGCCGTCGAGTGGGGCTCGGGCCGGCGCACCGGCAAGCTGTCGAACATCCACCTCGGCGCGCGCGATCCGGCGACCGGTGGGTTCGTGATGCTCGGCAAGACCTTCAAGGGCATGACGGACGAGATGCTCGCATGGCAGACGCAGCGATTCCTCGGTCTCGCCACCGGGCCCACCGACGGGTACGTCGTCGCGCTGGCACCCGAGCAGGTGGTGGAGATCGCCTTCGACGGTGTGCAGGGGTCCACCCGCTACCCGGGCGGCATGGCGCTGCGCTTCGCACGCGTGCTGCGCTACCGCGACGACAAGGGGCCTGACGAGGCCGACACCGTCGACACCGTGCGCGCCTTCTACGAACGCTGACCGCCGCCCGGAAGTGACGCGCCGGTCGGTCAGCGCATCGAGTACCGGATCGGCAGGTGCTTGAGTCCGCCGACGAACGTCGTGGCGACGTGTTCGGCCCTCCCGGCCGACTCGACCGACTCTAGGCGGGGTAGCAGCTCGGTGAAGAAGCTGTTGACCTCCATCCGCGCGAGTGCCGCCCCGAGACAGAAGTGCACTCCGTACCCGAAGGCAACGTGCCTGTTGGCTTCGCGGCCCACGTCGAATCGGAACGGGTCGTCGAACACGTCCTCGTCCCGGTTGCCGGAGACGTAGGACAGCAGCAACGATTCCCCTGCCGCGATCGGCACACCACCAACGTCGGTGTCCTCGACCGCGGTGCGCATGAATGCCTTGACCGGTGTCACCCAACGGATCATCTCCTCGACCGCCAGCGGCACGAGACCGGGGTCGGCGGCCAACCTGTCGTGTTGGTCGGGGTGGTCCATCAGGGCGGCCATGCCACCCGAGATGGTCGCACTGGTGGTGTCGTGGCCTGCAGCGGCGATGATTGCGTAGTACGACATCGTGTCGACGTCTGACAGCGGTTCGCCGTCGATCGTCGCGTTGGCGATGGCCGAGGCCAGGTCGTCGGTCGGTCGGGCGCGGCGTGCGGCGGTCAGCTCCGTGAAGTACTGGAACATCTCGACGAGGGCCGACATCTGCTCTTGCTGTTCGGCGCTGCGTCTGAACTCGTCGTCGTCGCTGCCGAACAGTTCCTGGGTCAGCTTCAACATCAGGGCGAAATCCGATTCGGGCACCCCGAGCAGGGACATGATCACGTAGAGCGGGTAGTTCACCGCGACCTCCTGCACGAAGTCGCAGTGCGGCCCGATGGCCATCATCTTGTCCACGTATGCCTTGGCGAGTTCGTCGACGCGAACCTTCAAGTCGCGCATCGCCTTCGGCCTGAACCAATCGGCGCCGATCGCGCGTACTACCCGATGATCGGGGTCGTCCATGTGAATCAGGGTGCGCACGCCCATGCCGGCCTGAAGCTCGTCGGCCTCGGCCGTGATGAGCACCGGCCGTGGGGAATTGGTGAACAATGTGTTCGCCCGTTCGACGGCCGTGATGTCCGCGTGCTTGGTGATTGCCCAGAACGGCCGGTAACCCGGTACGTCGACCCATGACACGGGCGCTTGGGCACGCAGCCGGGCTAGCGCCCGGTGCAGACCCGGCTCGTCGGCGTAGGCCTTGGGATCGGCCAGCACCTTCGCGTCGTCCATGGTTACTCTCCTAGGCATGTCCGCCGTTGTCCCCCAGGTCATTACGCACGGCGCGAAGCTCCTCGAGCACCACGGCGACGGACTCCTCGTCCAGTCCGGCGGGAAACGCAGGGAGAACGCGGTCGATCGTGCCGACGCAGCGGTCCAGCAGCGCATAGCCGACGTCGGGCAGCGGCGCGACGACCGCGAAGGCGCCGAGCATCTCGTCGTCGATGAGATGGCCCATCGCGTCCCACCGGCCCTGCTTGGATAGCCGATGCAGGTCGGTGTGAAGGTCACCCCAGCCATGCAGGTCGAGGACCTTGCGGTATGCCGGCGTCGATCCGTAGAACGCGATCTGCTTGCGGACGCCGACGGCGGCGGACGCCATCGCCTCCTCCGTCTCGCCGGTGACGATGAACACGGGGCATGTGACCTGGACGTCGGCACGGTCCCGACCTGCCCGCGACAACCCAGCCAGCAGCGCCGGCGTCGTGACTTCGTCGGCGTAACGCTTGGTCGTGAAGGCGTGGGCGATAAGTCCGTCGGCGACCTCCCCGCACATCTTGGTCATCGAAGTTCCCACCGCGGCGATGAAGACCTTCGGGAAGTCGTGTGGCATCGGTTCTGGAGTGAACATCGGCGTCATCAGGTCGTGGGTGTAGAACTCGCCCCTGAAACGAAGCCGGGTGCCGTCCCGCCAACACGTCCAAATCGCACGCAACGCGTCGACGAATTCGCGCATGCGCCGCACCGGATGGCTCCACGGCATGCTGAACCGCTTCTCGACATGAGCCCGGACCTGCGAGCCGAGGCCGAGGTTGAACCGGCCCGCGGAGTACGCCTGCAGGTCCCATCCCAGGTTCGCTACGGTCATCGGGTTGCGCGCGAACGCGACGGCGATGCTGGTCCCGACCTCGAGCCGAGACGTGTGCTCCGCCGCCATCAGCACCGGAAGGAACGGATCGTGGTTGATCTCCCCCGCCCAGCAGCCGTCGTACCCCTGGCGCTCAACGAGACTCGCCACCTGCCCGACGCGGGACAGCTCGCTGGGAATGCCACCGTCGACCTTGAGTCGCGTGGGCGTCTCAGCCGACAACGACCCACGCGGCCGAGCGCCCCTGGCTGCCGCTACCCATGCGGCAGACGCTACAGTAAGCAATTCAGTATGGTCAACGAACACTGCGAATAGATGTCGCACACCCGGACTCGACGAGTGAGGCAAGCATGACGAAGCCGCCCGGCTGGGACGAGACTCTCGAAGACCTGGAGGCGCGGCGCAAGCGCGCATGGTCGATGGGCGGCTCAGAGCGACTGGACAAGCACCACGGCAAGGGCAAGCTCGACGCTCGCGCCAGGATCGACCGGCTGGTCGACAAGGGGTCGTTCCGCGAAATCGGCACGCTGGTCGGCGGTGAGATCGCCGCCGACGGCATCGTGGTCGGCTCGGGATCGATCGACGGTACCCCCATCATGCTCGGCGCCGAGGACTTTACGACACTGGCAGGAAGCATCGGCCCCGGCGGCAACTCCAAGCGCTACCGGATCGCCGAACTCGCACTACGCGATCGCATTCCACTGGTGATGCTGCTCGAAGGCGCGGGCTTCCGCCCCTCTGGCGAGCACTATGGCCGCAGCCCAACCGACCTACTGGCGCAAGCCAGCTGTTCGGGCAAGGTCCCCACCGTGGCTGCGGTCCTCGGACCGTCGGCCGGCCACGGCGCACTGGTGGCACCGGTGTGCGACTTCCGGATCATGAGCCCCCAGGGCGCGATCTTCACGGCCGGCCCGCCCGTGGTGAAGGAGTCGACGGGTGAGGAGATCACCAAGGAGGATCTGGGCGGGCCGGAGGTCGCGCTACACAGCGGGGTGATCCACAACCTCGCCGAGTCCGACGAGGCCGTCGTCGACGATGTCAAGCGGTATCTGTCGTACTTCCCGTCCAGCGCCTGGTCCTATCCCGCCGCGCGCTCGAAGGACGACACCACCGCATTCCGGCCGACCCCGGAGCTGCTGAACATCGTGTCCCGGGACAACAGACGCGTCTACGACATGCGTGGTGTGCTGGACGTGGTCTTCGACCAACCGGACTGGTTCGAGGTGCAGCCGCAATTCGGTCGCGCCATCATCTGCGCGCTGGCCCATCTCGGTGGTCACCCGGTAGCCGTGGTGGCCAATCAGCCCCAGGTGATGGCGGGCTCCATCGACGCCGACGCCGCCGACAAGGCCGCGCACTTCATCATGGTGGCCGACTCGTTCCATCTTCCCATCGTGTTCCTTGCCGACAACCCGGGCATGATGCCCGGCAGCAGATCGGAGCGAAGTGGCGTCTTGCGGGCGGGCGGGCGGATGTTCGCCGCCCAGACAGCAGCTACCACGTTGAAGCTGCACGTCACGCTGCGCAAGGCCTATGGGTTCGGCTCAATGGTCATGTCGCTGTTGGGCTTCGACCACCAGGTCGCCACCTACGCCTATCCCGGCGCCACGATGGGCGCGATGAGCGCGGCGGCCCTGAGCCGCGCGACGCACGCCGAGCAGGACGTGAGCGCCAAGCTGCGCGACGCCGAACTGCACGCGTCCTACCGGTCGGCCGAGCACCTCGGCTTCGACGAACTCATAGATCCCCGCGACACTCGCGACGCCCTGCTGGCCGGCCTGCAACGAGGCCTGTACAGCAGGCAGGCCGCCGCCGAACCGGTCAGCCGCACCGTCATCCTGCCGTAGGGCTGCGGCCTCAGCCGACGGTCGCGCGGTATTCCGCAACGATCGGTTCGAGTTCGTCGGGAGTGGCGCCGTGCATGATGACGGCGTCCGCACCGTAGTCGAATTCCTTGCGGATGCGCTCCACGCACTGCACAGCGGAACCCGTCGCCGACGGCTCCAGCCACTCGTCGGGGATCAGGGTGGCGATGTGCTCGATCTGCTCGGCGCTTGCCTTGTGGTCGATGCCGCCCGGGATCGAGGTCACCACGGAGTCTTCGCGGAAGCGCTGCAGCACAGCGGGATCCCAACCATTCGTGTTGACCAGGAGGTCACCGTAGCCCTGCAGATAGGTGGCCAGCCGCGCGACGGTCTTCTTGAGGCGTAACTCCTCGGGCAGGTGGTCACCGACGGTCGCGAAGCACGACCACACCCGCACGCCGGCAGGGTCGCGCCCGGCCTGCTCGGCGGCGTCCTTGACGGACTTGACGGCGCGCTGCAGGGTGTCGGGCGTGAAGTAGGTGTGCAGGATGACGTCGTCGAACTCGCGGCCGCCCAGAGCCAGGGTCTGCGGGCCGAACGCAACGATGGCCAGCCGGATGTCCTCGTCGAAGTCGGGGTCGAGGAACAGCACCTGGTACTTGCCGATCGGCCCGTCGTGGTTGAACACCACCTCGCCGTGCCACAGCTTGCGCATCACCTGCGCGAAGTCCTCCATCTGGGCGGTGGTCACCGCCGGCACGCCGAACGCGTTGTACATCGCCGCGATGCCGCGCCCGATGCCGAGCGTGAACCGACCCCTCGACAGCCGGTGCATGGTGGTCGCCCACGACCCCGTGATGAGCGGATGGCGGGTGTTGTGATTGGTGGCGGCGGTGGCGATCTGCATGCGGTTGGTCACCGCACAGGCCGCTCCGGTCAGCGACGACGCCTCCTTGACGTTCCACCGCTCGGAGATGAACGCCGTACCGAAACCCATCTCCTCGCCGCGGCGCGCCTCGTCCATCAGCCCGGCGGGGCCCTCGCCGCCGGCACCTGCCAGCAGGTAGTAGCCCAGCTCATCCAATACGCGTTCGGTCACGCCCAAACTCCTTGCTTGTAGCCACAGTTCCATACTTCGACGATCCTGCCGTCGACCACGCGGAAGATCTCCATGCTGCCCACCGTGGTCTCGGTGCCGTCCTTCAGCTTCATCGGCGACTGGTAGACGATCGCCACGTGTTCCCCGTCGTCGCCGGCGACCACCAGGTTGAGGTCGAAGCGAATCGTCTCGAACATGTCCCAGTGGTCCACGATGCGCGCGACGGCCTCCTGGTGTGTCAGCGTGTGTGATTCGCCCACGTCGTGGCGAATCACCTCCTCGCCCATCAACTCCTCGGCGAGGTCGAAGTCGCGTTCGTTCCACACCACCAGGTTGTACAGCTCGACGACCTCACGTGCCGTGCGGGCGGCCTCGTGCGGGGGGTTACTCATTGAAAACCTCCAGCGCGTCGATCTCGTCGATGGTCGCCACGGCACGCTCGGTGAGCTTCAGGCACAGCGCACGCGACCGTTCCGGCAGGGCGTCCCAGCCGATGAGTGTGATGACCGGGAGAACCATGAGGTAGACCACCGCGAAGCGGTACTGGCGCCACGCCTCGTCGAACGAGTAGTCCGTGACACCGGCCTCGCTCAGGCAGGCGAGGTACTCACGGACCAGCGCCTCGTCGTGGCCACGGCGCATCTCGGTCGGCAGACCCTGGCTGACCAGGTAGGCGACATCGGCCACTCCCGCGCCTAGGGAGGCGAATTGGAAGTCGACCACCTTCATCCGGTCGCCGTCGAAGAACAGGTTGTCGGCCCTGATGTCACCGTGCAGGAGCATCGAGCGGCCGGCCAATACGTCCACTGCCTGTGTCGAGTAGTCGGTGAATCGCTCGGCACAACCGGCGACGGCTCGCGGTACGGGTACCGACGCCTTGTCCAGATAGATCTGCCACCCGGGGCCGAACGCAGGTATCAGGAGGTCACGCACGACCGGGGTGTCGATGCTGGGGAAGGCTTCGAGCGCGGTGGCATTCGCAACGTCGCAGGACCACCCGTGCAGCCCGGCGAGCGCGCGGATGCACACCCTGGCCCTGTTCATCGAGAGTCCGGCGAGGTGGTCCGCGTTGTCCCAACTCTGCAGGTCCTCCAGCAGCAGCACGAAGTCGGCTGTGTCGTCGACGATGTTCGCGGCGTGAACGTCCGGGGTGTCCATGGGTGCGCGTCCGGCCACGTTGCGGTAGAACGACAGTTCGCGCCGATAGCCGCCGAGCAATTCCATTGCGCCACGCGCTTCGGACTCCGCGGGCAGCTTGACGATCATCGTGGCGGGCAGTCCGGCGCTTCCGCTGAGATATAGCCGGTAGAGCAGCGAGGAGAACCCGCTGTCCTGTGCGATCCGCTCGGCCCGGACGCCGTCGACCGTCAGTCCCCCCATCGCGGCGGTCAGCCACTCGGGGGTCACCTCGTCGATGCCGGACGGGACATCGGTCGTGGCCGGAGTCACCAGTGAGCTCCTCGATGAGATATTTGACGACGCACAACTAAGTTAGTTGTCCAGCGTCTAACATGCAAGGGTGCCCTCCCCCTCCCGCGGGTTGACCCAACCGGAGCGCCTGCAGATATCCGGCCGCCGACTCGTCGAGGCGGCGGTCGACCTGATCGTGGAAAAGGGTTGGGAGGCAACCACGGCTGCCGAGATCGGTCGGCGTGCCGGTTACAGCCGCGCCATGGTGCACGCCAGGTTCGGCAGCAAGGATGCCATCCTGGACACGTTGTTCCGGACCACCTACGAGGCACAGTTCGTCAACGCTCCCGACAACGACGGCGATGGACTCGATCATGCACTCGGCCACGTCGACAGGATCATCGGACTCTACGAGCGGGACCGGGAGTTCGTCAGGGCGATGTTCGTGCTGACCTTCGAGGCGGTGAAGTCCACCTCGCCGATCCGCGGACGCATCCGCGACTGGCTCGCACGCGGCGCCAAGACCGTGGCGGACGGACTGCGGGCCGGCATCCTCGACGGCTCGGTGCGTCCCGACGTCGACGTGGACGCGGCCACCACCGACATCAGCACCGCGGGACTCGGGGTCGCCTACCACTGGATCGTTTTCGCCGACGACTACCCGCTGGATCACCATCTGATGATGTTGCGGGAACGGATCATTCGAGATTACGGGACCGGTTCCGCGCCGCCGCGCTGAAATCCGCCCACGCCTGTCGACGGCTGGGCGTGGGGTCGTGTTCCACCCGCGACCGGCGATCGAAGATCATCGTCGCACGGTCCGGCGGCCCGTAGCGGGGCCAGTCCCCGCCGGGCACACCCGTGCGACTGAAGGAACGCCACCGTCGCTGCACGTCGCGGCTGACCCTGCGCGCCGTGTTGCGGTCACCGGCCAGGGTAAGTACCGAACCCAGCCGGGTGTCGTACACGTCGAACACCGCAAGCAGTTCGGTGGCGTGCGTCGCACCGAATCCCGTCCACTGCAGGGGCCGTGGTGCGTAGTCGTAGCGGTAGAGATACGTGGGCGAGTGGCTGGCGTGCGCCTCGGCGATCTCCCACGCCTTCGAACCGAAGGTGAAATCGCTACCGAAGGCCAGACATGCCGCCGGACTCGGGTAACCCGGGTATGCCGCCCTCAGCCGTTGGGCTGCAGCAGCATCCGCGCCGGCGAGGAACCTCTCGATGACGGTTTCGTTGGTCGGCAGGTGATCCATGAATCGGGCGAAGAGGCTCGCCTCAGTGGCATTGCTGCCGATGATCAGCGGGACCCGGTGGGCCTCTCCGCGAGTCATGGCCTCGACGTGGGTGCGCGGCAGGAAGTCCCCGCCCGCCGTAGCGCCGATGCCGAACGAGTCGGGGTTGTCCCGGATGGTGTCAGTCATGATGCGCTCGAGCGCACGCACCAGCACCGACGGCCGCGCCGTCATGACGGCGCGCGCCCCGTCACCGGGATCCGCGCCGATCGCGGCGACGAGGCGGCGTGCCACGTCGGCGGACGCCC
This sequence comes from uncultured Actinomycetota bacterium, assembly GCA_963798245.1. Taxonomy (GTDB): domain Bacteria; phylum Actinomycetota; class Actinomycetes; order Mycobacteriales; family Mycobacteriaceae; genus Mycobacterium. The sequence goes on along the minus strand of CAWCSO010000011.1, from coordinate 125,064 downwards.
CCGACGAGTGGATCAGCCCGCCGGGAGGGCTCTCCGAAATCGCCTGGTGGAAAAGACCCCCCGCATCGGGGACGGCGAGCAGGGTGGCAACCGCGTGGGCCCCCGCGCTTTCGCCGAAGATGGTGACGTTGTCGGGGTCCCCGCCGAACTCGGCGACGTTGTCGCGCACCCAGCGCAGCGCCATGACCAGATCCCGCAGGAACAGGTTCGCCTCGAGAGGGTGCTCGGCCGTCGACAGCGACGACAGGTCCAGGCACCCCAGTGCGCCGAGCCGGTAGTTGGCCGACACGTAGACCGCACCCCGGCGCGCGATGGCCGCGCCGTCGTATACCGACGTCGCGGAGCTGCCGAACATGTAGCCACCGCCATGGATGAAGACCATCACCGGAAGCGGCCGCTCCTGCGACTCGGCCGACGTGACGACGTTCAGGGTCAGGCAGTCCTCGCCCATCGGCTGCCGTCCGCGAAGGCCCGTGACGGTGTAGCGCGGGTCCTGCGGCGCACAGTTGGCGAACTCGTCGCAGAACCGCACTCCCCGCCATGGCAGCGGCGGCTCCGGCGCGCGGAAGCGCAACGGCCCCATGGGCGGTCGCGCATACGGAATGGCACGCCAGCGGGCGATACCGTCGCGGACGAAGCCCGAGACGGTTCCAGAGGTGGTTCGAACCCTCACATGCGACTCGGACACCATCAGGCCCGCCGTCGTTCGACGTAGAAGCGCGCGGCCCGCCGCACGGCATCGGTCGTGGGGCGGGGCGCCCACCCCAGTTCGCGGGTGGCCTTGCCGTGGTCCAGGGGTGAGGTGTGGTGCAGCAGACGTACGGAGGTCAACGTCAAGGGGATGTCGCGTCGCAGCACCCTGCTCATCACCGTGGCCGCGAACCCGCTCACGTACAGCAGCGCCACCGGCAGGCCGAAGCGGGGCGGCTTGGTCCCGACTTCGCCTGCGGCGGTCTCGAACAGCGTGCGCATCGGCAGGTAGCTCTCCGACACGATGTAGCGCTGGCCCACCCGGCCGTTGTCGCCGGCGAGGAGCAGCGCGTCGGCGGCGTCCTCGATGCCGACTACCTCCGCGGCAATGCCGCGCACGTACCCGGACATCTTGCCGAGCGCGGCCGCGGCGACCATCGCGCCGTGCGGGGTCGGCTGCCAGTCCAGCGGACCGTAGGTGTTGGACACGCACATGGCCACCGCGGGCAGGCCGCGTTCGGACGCATAGCGCAGGACGAGATCCTCGGCCCGGCGGCGGGATTCGATGTAGGGGCCGCCCTTGCCCGGCCAGTTGAAGGGCGTGTCCTCGGTGACGTTCTCGCCGATGGCGATGGTCCCGATCGTGCTGGTGAACACGAACCGGTGCAGGTCGGCCTCGCACGCGATGTCGAGTACGCCGCGTAACGCCTCGACGTTGGTGCGGAACAACGGCGCCGGATCCCGCAGCCAGGCACGGGTGTCGACCACGCAGTAGTACACGACGTCACGGTCGGCCATCGCGGCCCGCACCGCGTCGGCGTCGTCGATGTCGCCGTAGCACCGCTCGACGTCGAGATCGTCGATGCCCCTGGTCGAACTCGTCCGGCGCAGCAGCACCCGCACGTCGTCGCCGCGTTCGACGAGACGTCGGGTCACGTGGCTGCCGACGAAGCCGCTTGCGCCCATCACCAGCGCCTTCTGGCGCGCCATCTAGGTTCGGCTCCCAGCGGGCGTGAGGCCCAGTCCTACTTCCAGTTGGACGGTCACCGAACCCCTCCCGTCGAGTCCGCCAATCATCGCCTGCTTCGTCCGATCGGGCTCGGCAACTTTGCGGAAGCCTCTACTGTAATGTATTCCGTTGGTACTGATCCGCGGGAGAGGGCAGCATGTGTTAGTCCCGTTCACCTGGAAGGTCACCGGCTGGTTCATGATCGGCTGGTCGGCCGAGTTCGAAGTCGGTGACGTCAAGGCACTCCGTTACTTCGGTGAGGATCTGGCGGCCTACCGCGACGAGGCAGGCGAGCTGCACGTGTTGGAAGCCCACTGTAAGCACCTCGGCGCCCACATCGGGCACGGGGGCAAGGTCGTCGGCGAGTGCGTCGAATGCCCCTTTCACGGCTGGCGCTGGGGACCCGACGGCACCAACCGCTACATCCCCTATCAGCCGGACCGGCCCAATCGGGGATTGACCCTGCGTACCTATCCCGTGCGGGAGCAGTACGGCTGCATCTTCATGTGGCATCACCCGACGGGCGAACCGCCGCGCTGGGAGCTACCCGACATCTTCCTGAAGTTCCCGCAGTTCGAGACCGACCCGAACGCGTACTACCGGCCCTTTCCGGAGTTCTCCAGCCGCGCCGACGCGATCCCGGTGCACCCCCAGATCGTCGCTGAGAACGGGCCCGACAGCTCCCACTTCCGCTATGTCCACGGCGCATCGGTCACACCCGTCTGCCTGAACTGGGAGCACGTCGACGAGGAGTGGCGGTTTCTCACCGGCTGGCCCGACGCCCGCAGCGACGATCCCGACGACATGGCCCTGCGCATCCACAGCCACTTCTCCGGTCTGGGGTTCGCCACGAGCGCTTTCGAGGGTTCGTCGAATCACCGGCTGATCTTCGCGTGCACACCCGTCGACGACGAGGTTTCGGACATGTTCTATTCGATCTGGTGGCCGAAGATCCCCGGCGAGACCTCCGACGTCCCGCCCGATAACGTACGTGCGAAGGTCGAGCGGCAGTTCCTGAAGACGGTGTGGGAGGACTGCGACATCTGGCGTTACCAGAAGTACGTCGAGCGACCGGCGCTGGCCAAGATCGACGCCAAGCCCTACATGGCCCTGCGGAAATGGGCCACCCAGTTCTACGACGTGCCGCCCGAGGGGTCCCCACGGGGCGACGTCGCCACCGTGTCGTGAAGCCCGACCTCGCCGAACTCACGGCGCCGGGTCATACCGCGATCATCACCCAGGAGTGCCAAGGTGCGGTGATGGGCCCCAATGCCGGGCTGGCAGCGCTCGCCAACGAGGCCCGCCGCGAGGCACTTCCCAGCATCGTCCGGCTTCTTCCGGGCGCCCGGGCAGGCGGGGGTGCGGGTCGTGCACTGCCTGGTGCAGCGAAGGTCCGACGGTTTCGGCTCGAACCGCAACGCGCGGTTGTTCGCCGCCGCGGGCAAGGGCGTGGACATCACGCCGGGCAGCGAGGGTGCGACGCTACTGCCCGAACTTGGGCCACAGCCAAGCGATCTGGTGTTGTCCCGATGGCACGGTGTGGGCCCCATGGGCGGTACCGACCTCGACGCGGTGCTGCGCAACCTGGGGGTCACGACGATCGTAGCCGTCGGTGTGTCACTGAACATCGCCATACCCAACCTCGTCATGGACGCCGTCAACGCGGGCTACCGGGTCGTACTCCCCCGCGACGCCGTCGCGGGGTATCCCGCCGAGTACGGTACGGCGGTGATCGAGAACAGCCTCTCGCTACTGGCGACGGTGACCACGACCGACGACCTTCTGGCGACGTGGCGGGCAGGGAAAGCAACCGAATGAGCAGCGACGCCAGGGAGACTCGCGGATTCCCCGAACTCAGGCCCATCGACGCGCCGCCGGAACTGGAGCGGTTCGCCGCCGCGGTGCGCCGGCTACAGGACCTCGCGGTGTCGACTCACCCGGACAGCGACTCCTTCACCGCGGCTACCGAGGCCGTCGAGCGGGTATGCGAAACACTCGCGCCGTTCGAGGTCCCCGACGGGCATGCGCCTGCCGGCCGGGCCATCGGGCTGCCCGGACTGGGTAGCCCGTTGATGCCACCCTGGACCATCACCGAGTCGAGCGAGGTGGGCGTGACGATGGCGGGACACTTCACCCGCTATCACGTCGGGGGAAACATGGCCGTGCACGGCGGTGTCGTCCCGCTGTTCTACGACTGGCACTTCGGCATGATCGTCTCGGCAGCGGGGCGGCCCATCAGCCGCACCGCCTATCTTCACGTCGACTACCGCGCCGTCACCCCGATCGGCATACCCCTGATCAGCCGCGGCCGCATCGACCGACTCGAGGGCCGCAAGGCGTTCATCACCGCCACCATGACCGACCCCGACGGCACGGTGCTCAGCGAGGCCAACGGACTCATGATCAAGCTGTTGCCCCACCAACCATGACGTGGAGCACGTTTCGGGTCATCCGGCCCGACTAGGCCCGCAACCGCCGGTTCGTCCGTCGTCGCGCGAGCCGTAGCGTCAGGTCTGCATAGAGCTTCATCGGCCGGGTGAATGGCGGTGCGGCCGATCCGGTCACGCTGAAGGGCAGGTCGGTGCCGACGACGGTGCGCTGGTGGCTGAACGTGTCGAAGCCCGCCTTGCCGTGGTAGGCACCCATGCCGCTGCGGCCAACGCCACCGAACGGGGCGGCCGACGGGATCATCTGTGCGGCGAAGTCATTGCGCGCAACACCGCCGCTTCTGGTGTTGCGGATGAAGTGCCGGAAGTCCTCGCCGTCGGGGCCGTACCAGTAGGCCACCAGGGGTGACGGCCGTTGGTTGACGTAGTCGATGACGTCCGCGAGCCGGGCGTACCCCATGACCGAGAGGACTGGGCCGAAGACCTCTTCGCGCGCGATCTTCATCCGATCGTCGACCCCACGCACCATGGTGGGCGCAATCTTTCGGGTCGCCCGGTCCGGCAGCACCTCGGCATCGGGGGCAACGACGTCGACCCGGGCACCGTAGGCACGTGCGTCGTCGATCAGGTCAAGTACGCGGTCGAAGTTGGCCTCGTTGACCGACGAGCAGTAGTCGGCGTTGGACATGATCGCCGGGAACATCCCGCGCCAGGTATCCCGTGCCACGTCGGCGAACGCGTCGAGTTGGTCCTCGGGCACGAACACGTAGTCGGGGCAGACGCAGACCTGGCCACCATTGACCATGCGGGCCTGAGCGATTCGGGTGGCCGCACGCCGGATGTCGGTATCCGGCGCAACCACCACGGGGTTCTTGCCGCCAAGTTCGAGGGTGACCGGAACGAGGTTCACCGCCGCTGCCTGCGCAACCATCGCGCCGACCGACGGCGAGCCGGTGAAGAAGAGATGGTCGAAGGCCAAGGTGGCGAACGCCGCCGCCACGTCCGGCCCACCGGTGATCACCTCGAGCTCGCTGCCGTCGAAGTACCTCGGCGCGGTGGTGCGCATGAGTTCAGCTGTCACAGGAGTGATCTCCGACATCTTGATCATCGCGCGGTTGCCGGCGGCGAACGCCGCGACGGCGGGCAGCACGACGAGGTTCAGCGGAAAGTTCCACGGGCCGATGATGCCGACGACACCCAGCGGAGTCGCCACGACCTCCGCGCGCATGCCGAACGGGCGTGCCGCGCGCATCATCCGCGCGGGCCGCATCCACTCCGCCACGTGCGACCGCGTGTGCTCGATCACCGGGATCATGCCGACGACCTCGGTGAACAACGACGCCGCCCGGGAGCGGGTACCGAAGTCGGCTGCCATGGCATCGACGAACGCGTCGGTGTTGTCGAGGACCAGGGCGAGAAGGCGGTCGATCCGGTTGAGCCGGACGGCGAGGGTGGGCGGCCCCTCGGCGAGGAATGCCTCGCGCTGGCGGTCCAGGATCGCACGCAACTCCGGGTGGTCGACCGTGTCGCGACTCTGTTCCGCGGTACTCATCTGCATGCCACCTTCACAGTCGACTGGGCCGAAACCGGCGATGCCCTGCCCGCCTGTCGAAGTGGCCTTCGGTAAGCCCGACAGATAGATTACTGTAATGCCTACAGTAGGAACCTGCGCAAGGTCTGTCGAGGTTGTTCACCAGCGGAAAGGCCGCCGTGGAAACCCAGTTGGACGCCGAGTCCGCCGCACTGCATCGGACCAGGCTGCTCCGCGACCCCTACCCGTTCTTCGCCGAGAAACGCGGCAGGGCGGCGCCTTTCGCGGCAGCGTGATGGACTACTCCAAGACTCCCGAGAGCATGCGGCCCAAGCAAAACTACGCCGCGATGTCCTTCGACGCGGTCAACCACGTGTTCCGGGACGGCAAACTGTTCAATTCGGCGATGTACGACAGCACCATCGGCCTGTTCATCGGGCCCAGCATTCTCGCGATGAGCGGGACCACCCACCGCGAGCACCGCAATCTGGTCTCGGCGGCGTTCAAGTCGAAGTCGTTGCAGCGGTGGGAGCCCGAGATCGTGCGGCCGATCGTCAACGAACTGGTCGACGAATTCATCGGCAACGGCAGTGCAGACCTGGTGAAGGACTTCACCTTCGAGTTCCCGACCAGGGTCATCGCGCGGCTGCTCGGCCTGCCTCGCGAAGACCTGCCGATGTTCCGCAGGTGGGCAGTCGACCTGATCAGCTACACCGTCAGGTACAAGCAGGCCTTCGAGGCCTCCGAGGCCCTCAAGGAGTACTTCCTCGCTCAGATGGCGATGCGCAAGTCCCATCCCACCGACGACATCATCGGCGACCTCGTCACCGCGGAGATCGACGGCGAGCGCCTGACCGATGAGGCCATCTACTCGTTCCTGAGGCTGCTGCTACCCGCCGGGCTGGAGACCACCTACCGGTCGTCGGGCAATCTGCTCTATCTCCTTCTCACGCACCGTGACCAGTTCGAGGCCGTGCGCGACGACCACGATCTCATCGCGCCCGCCATCGAGGAGGGGTTGCGATTCGAGACACCGTTGACCACCGTGCAGCGCTTCGCGACCGAGGACACCGAACTCGAGGGAATCGCGATTCCCCGCAATGCCGTCATCGACGTCTGCATCGGCTCGGCCAACCGCGACGAGCAACGCTGGGAGAGCCCCGAGAAGTTCGACGTGTTCCGCAAGCGCACTCCTCACATCACCTTCGCCGCCGGTGAACACACCTGCCTTGGACTGCATCTCGCCCGCCTGGAGACCCGCGTCGCACTGGAATGCGTCTTGGAGCGCCTCGGTGACGTGACGCTGCTCGACGAGGGCGATCCGCACATCCACGGTCAGCCGTTCCGGTCGCCCAACGTCCTGCCGGTGACCTTTGCTGCGAAGTAAGGGTTGCTCCCCGCGCCGAACGTGCACCCACTGCGAAGAATCGGCGAAAATCTCGCAGTGGCGTCACGCTCGACGAGTGAAGGCGCAGGCTCAGGACTGCCGGGGCATCCGGCAGCCGATTGTCTTGGTCTCCAGGTACTGCTGGAATCCCTCGATGCCGCACTGCCGTCCGATGCCGGAACTCTTGTACCCGCCGAACGGCGCGTCGGCGCCGTAGTACATGCCGCCGTTGACGCCGATGGATCCGGTCCGGATCCGGCGGGCGATGGCCATCCCGCGTTCGGTCGATCCGGAGAGCACGGCGCCGGCCAATCCGAACGCGCTGTCGTTGGCGATCCGGACGGCATCGTCGTCGTCGTCGAACGGCAGCATCACCAGAACGGGCCCGAAGATCTCCTCCTGCGCGACAGCAGCCGAGTTGTCGACGCCGACCACAACCGTGGGCTGCACGTAGAAGCCACCGGCGAGTTCGGCAGGCAGGTCGTCGAACGATTCTCCGCCGGTGGTGATCTCGGCGCCGGTCGCGGCGGGCACGCTCACAGGCGTCGAGCACGTGCTCCTTCTGCCGCGCACTGATCACTGGACCGACCAGGGTCTGCGGCAGCGCGGGGTCCCCGACCGGCACCATGCCGAACGCCGCGGTCACGCCCGCGACCGCCTCGTCGAACAGGGAGCGGTGAATGAGCATCCTTGTCGTCAGCGCGCACGCCTGACCGGCATGCACGCAGACTCCAACGGCGCTCGGCATGATCTTGGCCGGATTCACGTCCTCGGTGACGATGAGCGCCGACTTGCCGCCGAGTTCGAGGAACGTTCGCTTCATGGTCTCGGCGCCGCTGCCGGATCAGCCGACTTGCCGACGGCGGTCGACCCGGTGAAGGAGATCATGTCGACACGGGGGTCGGTGGCGAGCAGTTCGGCGACCTCGTTGTCGGGAGTCGGCACGACGTTGACCACCCCGGGCGGGATGTCGGTGTGCTCGGCGATCAGACGCCCGAGCCGAGTCGCGTTCCACGGGGTGTGCGGATCGGGTTTGAGCACGACGGTGTTGCCGGTTGCCAGGGCCGGTCCGAGCTTGTTGAGGATGACCTCGATCGGGAAGTTCGACGGGGTGATGGCGCCGATGACGCCGACCGGCTCCTGCACGACGGTGCGGATGTTGCGGTCGCCGAACAGCCCACCGCCGTCGAGCGTTCGCTCCCAGGCGAAGTCGTCGATGAGGCGCGGCGGGATAGGACAGCGACTCGGCGAGCGGCCAGTCCAGCTGCGCGGTGGCGATGGTCATGTCGGGGCAACCGACCTCGGCGATGAGTTCCTCGCGCAGGGCGTCACGCTCGGATTCGATCGCGGACTGCAGCTGTTGCAGGCAGCGCTTCCGCAACGCGGCGTTGGTCGACCATTCGGATTCGTCGAAGGCTCTTCGGGCGGAACCGATGGCCCGACCCATGTCCTCGACTCCGGCGGCGGCAGTCGTGCCGATCACCAGACCCGTTGCCGGAGCGACGTTGTCGAACTTCGTTGCCCGAGGTCTGCGGTGACCAGTTCACCATCGATCAGCATGCGCGTCTCGCCGGCCCGCCCGGCACGTTCGCCGATCTCGACGCTCGAGGTGGCCCGCGCCTGCCCGACGTCGCTCACGTTCTTCTCCCAAGGCGCCGACCTGAAGTCATCACCGGTACTAGGTTACTGTAATGGTTACAGTTGTCCGGCGGATTCGACCGTTCACCCCTTCGAGGCGCGACGAGCAGACGGTAGAGAGGACCTCGACATGACCAACGACGTGGCGATCATCGGCGTCGGCATCCACCCCTTCGGCCGCTTCGAGGGCAAGTCCGCTCTTGCGATGTGCGTCGACGCCATCGACGCTGCCGTGGCTGACGCCGGTGTGGCGTGGGGTGACATCGGCGCTGCTGCCGGTGGCAGCTGGACGGTCGCCAATCCCGACGCGATCGTCGGCATGGTGGGGCTGTCGGGAATCCCGTTCACCAACGTGTTCAACGCGTGCGCCACCGCGGCGAGTACCGCGAAGTCCTGCGCCGACGGAATTCGGCTCGGCGACTACGACATCGGCATCGCCGTCGGTCTGGACAAGCACCCGCGAGGCGCGTTCACCGAAGATCCCGCACTGGTGGGCATGCCTGCGTGGTACGCCGAGAACGGCCAGTACCTCACCACGCAGTTCTTCGGCATGAAGGCCAACCGATACCTGCACGAGCACGGCATCTCGCAGCGGACGCTGGCCAAGGTGGCGGCCAAGAACTTCCGCAACGGCGCACTGAACCCGAATGCGTTCCGCCGCAGGCCGATCTCCGAGGACGACATCCTGAACTCGGCAATGCTGAACTACCCGCTGACCCAGTACATGTTCTGCGCGCCCGATGAAGGGGCGGCAGCAGTGGTGATGTGCCGAGCCGACATCGCCCACCGGTATACCGACAAGCCCGTGTACCTGCGCGCCGTCGAGGTCCGCACCCGCAGCTACGGGGCCTGGGAGGTCAACACCACCTTCGCGCCGGTCGACGAGGACGTCTCACCCACGGTGTACGCCGCACGCGCCGCGTTCGAGAAGTCAGGCGTGGCGCCGGGGGACGTCGACGTGATCCAGTTGCAGGACACCGATGCCGGCGCCGAGGTCATCCACATGGCCGAGTGCGGGTTCTGCGCCGACGGCGATCAGGAGCGGTTGCTTGCCGACGGGCGCCACCGAGATCGGTGGCTCGATGCCGGTCAACACCGATGGTGGGCTGATCGCCAACGGCGAGCCCATCGGCGCGTCGGGCCTGCGCCAGATCCACGAACTGGTTCGCCAGCTGAGGGGCGAGGCGGGTGACCGACAGGTGCCCGGCGACCCTCGCGTCGGCTTCGCGCAGCTCTACGGCGCACCCGGCACCGCCGGAGCCACCGTCCTCACGCGCTAGCCAACCCGCGAGCAGACGCAAAAGGCCCTGAACCAGCCACTTTCAGGGCCCTTTGCGTCTGCTCGCGGGTTAGAAGCGAACCAGTCCCCTTGGCAACGGCAGGATGTCGGCGTAGGTGACGATGCCGGGCTCCGCGGCGACGACCTTCGGTATCGCGTTGATCGCCGGCATGGCGGTGAGAATCATCGGCAGTTTCATGAAGTCGTTCATGGTCGTCCCGGAGAAGTCGGCTGGCGGCGAGATGTCGACCTTGATCGCGACGTTGGGACATCCGTCCACCACGACGCGGTGACCGGTGTCGATCGGCCAGTCAGGTTCCAGCGTGTGACCCTTGCGCCACACGAAACGCAGTTCGACGATGCTGCGCCCCTTCACCTTCCCATGCCAACTGAAGGCGATGCCCGCCACACACCCCGCTTCGATGGTCCACGAGCCGAGGTCGACGTCGGCGGTGGTCTTCGCGTAGTCGGCGTCGCAGACCACCTCGTCGAACTCCACTCCCAGTGCGTCGCCGAGCAGGTGCACCGCGTCGATGAACACGTCGGTCGCCTTGGTCGTCATGGCGAGCAGATCCGGGTGGTCGATGGGATGCGAGAACCCGACCGGGATCTCGGTCGCCGGCGAGTCGTAGCCGCTGATGTCGGCCTCCTCGATGACGGTGACCTTGTCGATGCGGTCGCAGCCCCCGGCGGCGACGATCGCCAGCAGGTCGACGAACCCCGGGTTGATGCCGGAACCGAAGATCGACGCACCACCGCTCTCACACGCGGCCACGATCCGCTCGCGCCGGTCACCGAGGGAATGGCCGGTGATGAACGCCGCGGTGGTGACGACGTTGACGCCGGTCTCGAGGATTCCGACGAGTTCGTCGACGTCGATCCACATCGGGTTGTAGACCACGCAATCCGGCTTCGTCGCCAGCAGGGCGTCGACGTCGTTGGTGGCCGCGATGCCGGTGGGCGCGATGCCGCACAGTTCGCCGACGTCGCGCCCGGCCTTTTCGGGCGACCATGCAAAGCAGCCGACGAGTTCGAGATCCGGGTGGGCCACGATGGCCTCCACCGACTGCCTGCCGACGTTGCCCGTCGTCCACTGGACGACCCGTCGACATCACGATGCCTTCTTCGGCGGCGAGTAGTTGGGCTTGCCAAGACCCAACGCGTACTGGGCGATCATGTTGCGGAACACCTCCAGGGTGCCGCCGTAGATTCCGACCAGCGGCGCGAATCGGTAGACGTACTCGGCGGCACCGTCGTCGATCGAGCCGTCGGCGTCGATCGGCAACGCCGACGCCTCGCCGAGCAGATCCATCAGATCGGGCGAGACGTCGCGCATGGTCTGTGCGAACGCCACCCGGCCGAAGATGTTCGGAGTGCTTATCGCCGCCTCCATGCGTGCGACGCTGCGACCGAGGCGGTAGGCGACCGATCCGTCGTCCACAAGTCGGTGACCGTCGGCATCCGGCGTGCCCACCACGGCGGCCGCCTTGTCGCACGCCGACACGAGGAAACCGCCCTGATGCATCATGATCGACACGTCCTGCAGACCGTCGGCACTGGCGTCCACTGCCCCGTGCTCGACGTTGAGCGGCTCACGCAGCACCGTCCAGCCGCCGTTCACCTCACCGAGCCGGTACTTGTCGTCGACGCGGACGTCGCTGTAGTAGACGATGTTGGTGCGGTCCCCGTCGACGGTGCGGATGCCCTGGATCTCGATGCCGGGCGTGTCCAGGGGCACCAGGAACATGGTCAGGCTCTTGTGCTTGGGAGCGTCGGGATCGGTGTTGGTGATCAGAAAGACGTACTGGCAGTTGTGCGCACCGGTGGTGAACATCTTGGAGCCGTTGACGACCCACTGATCGCCGTCTCGGACGGCACGCGTCTTGCACGTCGCGATGTCGGAGCCACCCTCGGGTTCGGTGTAGCCCAGGCACAACCTGACCTCACCCGAGAAGACCCCTGGCATCACCTCGTCCCGCAGCTCTGGCGTACCGAACTTCGCCACCGACTTGGCCACCATCGACGTGGTGCCCGATGTCACCCAAGGCACGTGGTAGCGACGTTTCTCCAGCTGCCACAGCCGGTTCCGGAGACGGCTGAATCCACCTTCGGCCTCGGAGTGCCACTCGCCGGCAATGTAGCCCGCCGCGCCGAGCGCGAGGTGCACGCCCTCGTCGAAGTTGTCACCGGTCTCCCGGTCCCGCCGTAGCACGTCCTCGGTGACCTGCTCGGACAACAAGCTACGGGCCTCGTCGAGGAAGGCTTGGTCCTCGTCGGGGATTTCGACCTTTGAGAAGTCCATCTGTGTTGTCCCCTAGCGACTTTCCCGTGCCGTAACGATCCCGGCGATTCGAACCGCAGTGGCGCCGGGATCGCCACCTGCCAGCGGCCAGCCCCTGGCGCGGACGAGGTACGCGCTTGCGGCCGCCTCGGCCGAGACGCCCAACCCTCCCTGGACGTGCACCGCCATCGTGGCGGCCTTCGCTGCCTCCTCGGACATGAACACGAACGCCGACGGACCCAGTTCGCGGCGAGCATCCGGTTCGTTGTCCAGATACCAGGCGGCGCGCCGCGCGAGCGCCTTGCCGCCTTCGACGACGATCGCCATGTTCGCCAGCGGGTGCGAGATGCCCTGCAGCGTGGCGATCGGGACGCCCAGCGTGTAGCGGGTCTTGGCGAACTCGGCGGCGATCGTCATCGTCTCATCGACCAGCCCGGTCAGCGCCGCGGCGGTGAGCAGACGCCATTCGTCGCACGCCAGTTGGTAGGCCGCCAACGCTCCGGCACCCCTGGCCACCACGACCCGGCCGTCGGCGGCAGCGGGATCGATCCACGCCATCGGCAACCTCGCGATGTTGTCCACGTGGGCGGGCCTGGTGCCGAAGGACAACCGCACGACGTCGTCACCATCGCGGACCACCACATGGTCGGCCACCGACCCGGTCGGTATCAGGCGGGGCCCATCCCGGTCCACCTCGCGGGCATCGAAGCCGACGATCTGCTCCCCCGACACGATCGCCGACTCGCCATCGCCCAGTGCGCCCAATCGGGCGAGCAGCCTTGCCGCACAGACGTGGTCGATCCACGGCACCGGGGCCAGAGAACGTCCGACCTCCTCGGCGACCAAGACCAGGTCGACCATCGTGGCACCGTCACCACCGACCGTTTCCGGCAGCGCCATCGTGGTCGCGCCGGTGGCACACAACCGCTCCCACAAACTCTTGTCGAAGCCGCTCGCCTCGGCGGCGCGCACGGCCTCGATCGAGCAGTTGGCCGTGAAGAACTTCCTGTAGGCCGACTGCAGATCCGCTTGATCCTCCGACAGGCTGTAATCCTGCCTGCGCAGTTCATATCGGTCCATCATCAGCGCCTTTCTGGCTGTCAGTCGCGTTCTGAAAAGAAGAACTCGCGTGCGTTGTTGTAGAGATAGTCGTCCATCACGTCGGGCGGCAGGTCCAGCGCGAGAACCTCGGGGACGACACGGCTCATCTTGAGCACCGGCCAGTCAGAGGCGAAGATCACCTTCTTGGGACCGCGGGTGCGCATGTAGTGCAAGAGGCTCTCCGGCAACCGCTTCGGCGACCACGCCGAGGTCATGATCCGCAGGTTGGCGTACTTGATCAGCATCCTGATCGCCACGTCCCACCACGGGTCTGCGCCGTGGATCATGCACAACTTCAGCTCGGGGAAGCGCACGCAGACCCGATCGAGGTGGATCGGGTGCTGCACCTCACCCGGAATCGGCGGTCCCGGCAGCCCGGTGTTGACGCACAGCGGTAGTTCGATCTCGGCGCACTTGGCATAGAGGGGGTAGTACACCGCATCGCTGGGCGGATACTGCCCGTCACCCCAGAAGCTGGGCCCCACAGCGGCGTACGCGACGGGTAAGTCCCGGGTAAGGGCTGCGAGTTCGCGCAACGCGGGCACCGGGCGCAGCAGGTTGATTCCCCCCATCGCCAGCGCGAACCTGTCGGGCCGCGCCTCGACGAACGCGCGGGCGGTGGCCGACGGCTTGACCAGGTTGTCCATCAGGATGGCCTTGGCCACCCCGTGGGCGTCCATCTCCTCGAGCAGTTGCGGCAGCTCGACCTGGTCGTACAGCGACGCGGGCCCCTTGAAGTAGTCGTCACGCACCTTGAGCATGAACTCGGGCTGCTTCTTGGTCTCCCCGAAGTGAACGTTCACCAGGCAGTCAATCGCCCTGTGCGTCACGGTGCCCCCGCAGTGGTCGAGGCGCCCGCCCGTGGTACCGCCTGGGACTTGGCCCACCGGTAGTCGGCCTTTCCGTTGCCCAGTCGCCGCACCTTCTCGACGAAGACGAACTCCTTGGGCGCCTTGAACCTCGCCAGGTGTTCGGTGCATGCGCTGTGCAACGCCGCTGGATCCACGCTGGTCCCCGGCCGTGGTTGCACGACCGCGACGAGTTCCTGGCCCCAGCGCTCGCTGTCTCGGCCGACTACCAGGGCGTCGGCCACCCCGGCCTGAGCGCGAAGCACCGCCTCGACTTCCTCGACGAATACCTTCTCGCCACCGGTGTTGACCACCAGGGAATCACGCCCGAACAGCCGCAGCGTCCCGTCGGCCTCGAGTGCCGCCCTGTCCCCCGACACCACCACGCGTTGGCCCTCGACCACGGGAAACGTCGTGCGGGTGGCCTCGGCGTCGTCGAAGTACCCCAGTGGAATTCGGCCGCTGCGCACCACCCAACCGATCTCCGCCTGCCCCGGTTGCAGGAAGCGGGTGAGATCCTCGGATACCACGGTTCCGCCCTCGCGCAGATCGAAGGTTTCGCGGTGAGATCCGCGCTGGTTGTGACCGAAGCCCATGTTCCCGGTCTCCGACGAGCCATAACCGTTGATGATCGGTCAGTTGCGGCAGCTTGTCCAGCAGCGCCGCAACATGTTTGGGATTGGTCGCCGCCCCACCCGTTCCGATGGCGTAGAGCGACGACAGCTCGTAGTCACGTTCGTTGAGTTCGGCGATCAGTGGAGCCGCGTAGGCATCGCCCACCATCGTCATCAGGCCGACCTGCTCGCGTTCGGCGGTCCGCCATACCTGCGGTGGATCGAACGTGGCCCGGTCGTCGTACAACACGACGGGCAATCCGGCCAATGCGCCCGAGAAGACCGTCCACAGGCCTGCCGCGTGCATGAGTGGCGAAACGGCGAACCACGGCGGCCCCTCGTTGCGGGCCACCTTGTCGTGGATCTCGGTCGCTGTCTCGTGATCGGCTCCCACCATGGACGACACGTAGGAGTCACTTTGGCGCCACAGCACCCCCTTTGGGCGGCCCGTCGTGCCGCCCGTGCAGTACATGATGAGGTCATCGGGCGAGCAGGTGATCCTGCGTTCCGGATCGCCCTGTGCCACTGCCTCGTCCAGAGTCACCGAGCCCGGAAGTGCCGGTGCGCCACTGCCGTCGTCGACGGCGATCATGAGTTCGGCGCTGGCAGGCGGCAACACGTCGGCGAACTTGGCACCGAGCGCGCGGTGATAGACGACGGCCCGCGGCTTGACGTAGTCGAGCAGCTCGGCGACCTCGCGTGGCGTGTAGTGGTGGTTGACGTTCACGGGAACGGTGCGCGCCTTCAGACAGCCAACGACCAGCTCGGGATACTGGTCGTTGTACATGATCAGCGCCACCCGATCCTGACCGCACTCCCAGTTCTTCAACTCGCTGCGTTCCCTGTGCGCGCCGAACCCGTTGTCGGCCAGGAAGTTCGCGAACCGTCGCGTGCGCACCGCCAGTTCGCCGTAGCTGGTCCGCCGGTCACCGCAGACGGTCATCGTGCGTTCGCCGATGACGTCGGCGATGGCATCGACGACGTCGCCGATTGCCCACTCGCCCATGGTTAGGCGCCGGCCGGGACGTCTACGCCCAGCAGTTCGAGCGCGTTCTCCCGCATCACCTTCCGGGTGTCCTCGGCGCTGAACTCGGGGAACTGCGGGATGTCTGCGGTGAACGCCATCGGATCCGCCAGCCCCTCGCCGTGGGGCCAGTCCGAACCGAACAGGACCTTGTCGACACCGATGGTGTCGGCGAGCAGTTTCACGTCGTCCTCGTAGTACGGGGCGATCCACACGTTGTTCTTGAGCTGTTCCACCGGGTCTTCCTTGAAGTGGTACGGCGCGGTGTTGGCCGCCTTCTTGAGTCGCTTGATCAAGCGGTACACGAAGTAGGAGCCGTTCTCGATGCTGACCACCTTCAGCTTCGGATGGCGGGTGAAGACCTGGTGCACGAGCATCGAGGCCATCGTGTCGTGGATGGCGCGGTCGTCGAGCAGTACCTGGTCGAGCGGATCCTTCTTGCCGAATCCCTCGAACGTCGCCTTGCCGCCCCACAGTGCGGCGATCGCCAGATAGCCGCTGTCGGAAAGATGGAAGCCGACCGGAACACCGGCTTCGGCGAGCCGGGCCCACACCGGGTCGTGGAGCGGGTCACCCAGCGAGCGTGATTTGACCACCCCCGGCACCGGCGCGGGCCGCACCAGCACCATCTTGGCGCCCCTGGCGAGCAGAAAGTCGACCTCCTGGATCGCCTTGTCCGGGTCGGCCAGCGATATGATCGGCGCCGACACGATGCGGTGGTCGGGCCGGTCGAATCCCCAGTCCTCGTCGAGCCACAGGTTGAAGGCGTGCACCGTGGCCATCGTGGCCTCGATGTCGTGCTTGAGGGCCTCCTCGACACCGCAGGCGAACGTCGGCAGCATGAAGACGGTCTCGAGGTTCTGCTTGTCGAGGATCGTCACCCGGGCGTCGCGGTTCTGGTACTCGGGATGTTCGGCCAACCGGTCGACCTTCATCATCGACGCCGGATCCACACCGTCGGGAATCTCGCCCCGGAACAGCAGATCCAGGCAGCCGGGCTCGATGATCGGGTCGAACGTCGGGTTGGGGATGAAGTGGTTGACCTGCTCGCCCATGACGGCCAGGGTGCGCTTGCCGTCGGCGACCATCTGCACGCCGCGGCGCTTGAACTCCTTGGGCAGGTGCCGCGTGCACGAGTCAAGCGTTTCGTAGTAGTGGTTGTCGACGTCGATCGCCTGGTAGTCGAGAGTCGCGGGCGCGGACTTCTCGGTCATGGCATGTCCTCCTTCAAACCTGTGTCGAGCGGCGGAAAGCTCGGCTGTCTCTTCTCGAAGAAGGCGGTGATGCCTTCGATGAAGTCGGGTCTGCTCATCGACTCGTGCATGAGCTTCTCGGCGTGGGCGCTGGTGGTCGCCAGATCCCGCATGGCGTCGTCGTACACCTGACGCTTGATCACCGCCATCGCGCTTGGCGCGCAATTGGCCGCGATGTCCTCGGCGTAGGCCATCGCCCGCGGCATCAGGTCCTCGAGTGCGGTGACCTCCTTCACCATGCCGAGTTCGGCGGCCTCCTCGGCATAGAAGGTGCGCCCGCTCAGCAGCAGGTCCAGCGCCGCACTCCATCCCACCACCCGGGGCAGGATCCAGGAGATGCCGTATTCGCCGATCAGGCCGCGACGGGAGAAGGCCGTGGTGAACTTCGCCCCCGCCGCGGCGAACCGCACGTCGCACATCAGCGCCTGCGTCAGGCCGATACCCGCGCAGGCGCCGTTGATCGCCGCGACGACGGGCTTGCGCATGCCCGTCACGAAGTGCGGGTGACGCTCACCGACGAGCTTGGTCACGTCGGTATCCTGCCCGCCGAGCCCAATCCCCCGGTCGCTGCGCTCCTGCCCGCCGGTGTCGGCACCACCGATGGTGTCCAGGTCGCCCATGTCCGCGCCCGCGCAGAAAGCACGGCCATTGCCGGTGACGACGATGGCGCGCACGTCGGGATCCTCCTCGGCGGCGTCCATGCTCCGGTAGAACGCGCCGGCAAGCCCGCCACCCCAGGCGTTCATGCGCTCCGGCCGGTTCAGCGTCACCACGGCGACCCCGGTGTCGGCCACCTCGTAGAGCACGGGACTGGTACCGGAAACGGTCACTGCGACCTCATCTGTCGTCGACTCCTAGGATGCGGCTTCAGCAGGAAAGATGATCATACTGTACACCTATCGGTAGTACCTTCCGCTGGCACGGCGAGGTCTTGTCGGAGTCAGTGCGGGACGAGCCCGAGATGCCGGTAGGCCAACCGGATCTGGTCCTTCGCGGCATCGGGCAAGAACGCCTGCGGCGATCGTGAATGGGGGTAGTCGCCGACCGGCAGGCCGAGTATCGATGCGGCGTACTTGAACGCGCCACCCCATTGCGTGAAGTAGTCCGGTCGGCCGGGGTAGCAGGTGTACCAGGATCCGCGGTCGAGTTCGAACTGGTCCATGCCCGTTGCGCGGGCATGGTCCATCGCCTCGATGAGCTTGTCGTCCCACACCAGGTTCCAGTACTCGGTGAAGAGGCGTCGCGCAGGTGTCTCGAATAGATAGCCCGCAGTGCCCAATTGGGCCGCGCAGACGATGCCGTCGCGCAACCAGCCCGCGCCGTACACCGTGCCGTCGCACTCCCAGAAGCCAGTTCGTGCAGCTTGCGACTGTTGGCGGGCCGAAAGGCGCCCTCCTTGGTGGCACACACCGCGGGGATCTCCTCGGCGATGCGCGCACTCTCGGCGGCGGTCAGCACGTAACCCGACGACGGCGAGTTGAACATGCCGAGTGCGATGTCGGTGCGCTCGGCGACGTAGCGGAAGAAGTTCAGCACCCCCTCACCGCCGTGGGACTCCATGACCGGCGTCTGGACGTAGACGATGTCTGCACCCACCTCCTGCGCGTGCAGAGTCAGGTCCACGCAATCCTTGGCCGCGGTGGTCGACGTGCAGGCCTGGACGACGACCGCGGGGTTGAGCTCGTTGCCATCGCTGCCTCCTCAGACGTTCTCAGGTGAAGTCGCTGCCACCGTCGACGTTGACGTTCGCCCCGGTCATGTAGGAATTGCGGCGCGAGGCGAGAAACGCTGCAACAGGCCCGATCTCGTTCGGCAGGCCGGCGCGGGGCAGGTGTGCCGGATGCCCGAAGTGTTCGTCGATGGCTTCCATCAGACGGTAGGGGTCGGAGCCGTCCACGCCTACCGAGTCTGCCCAGCCGAGCAGCGCCTCCGAAGCGATGCTGCCTGGTGAGACGACGTTGACCAGGATCTCGTCACGGGCCAGCAGCAGCGACAGGTTCTTCGACACGCTGTTCACCATCGCCTTGGCAGCCGTATAGGCGGGCAGCATGACGCTTTGTCGCTGGGTGGACTGCGCGGAGAAGTTGACGATGCGAGCCCACTCAGCGTTGCGCAGCAGCGGCAGGGCCGAGCGTACGCAGCGCACCATTCCCATCACGCCGCCGTCCATGGCCGCCTGCCACTGCTCGTCGGTCAGGTCCTCGAACGTGCCGGCCGCACTGGGCCCCACGGTGTTGACGAGCACGTTGAGGCGGAAGTCCCAGCGCCGCCCCACCTCCGCGAACAGTCCATCGACCTGCTCGGGATCGGAGATGTCGGCCACCAGTGGCACCGCGTCGGGGCTACCACACCGGCTCAGTTCCGCAGCGGCGTCGTCCAGCACGTCCCCGGAGCGGCCCACGATCGCGATGCGCGCGCCATCCTCGGCGAGGCAGCGGGCCGTCGCCAGTCCCATCCCGCGACCGCCACCGACGACGACGGCGGTCGCGTTGGCGAAGCCCAGGTCCACGGCGTGTTCCGCCCGTCAGGAACCGGTCCAGTTGGGTGCGCGCTTCTCGGCGAACGCCGTGGCGCCCTCCATCGCGTCCTTCGAGGCGAAGACGGGCAGGATCAGCTCCTGCTGCTTCTTCCACATCTCGTCCTCGCTCCAGCCGGCCGACTTGGCGATGACCTCCTTGGTCACCGCGACGGCAAGCGGCCCGTTCGCCGTGATGCGCTCGGCCAGCGCCAACGCTCCCGCCAGCGCCTCGCCAGGCTCGGTCAGGACGTTCACGAAGCCCCACGACGCCGCATCCTCGGCGGTGAAGCTGTCGCCGGTCAGCGCCAGTTCCAGCGCCTTCTGGTACGGAATCCGGTGCGGCAGGCGAAGCAGTCCGCCGCCCGCTGCGACCAAACCCCGCTTGACCTCCGGGATGCCGAACTTCGCGTTCTTGGCCGCCACCACCAGGTCGGTGGCCAGCACGATCTCCGTGCCACCCGCCAGGGCATAGCCTTCGACGGCCGCGATGACGGGCTTGCGGGGCGGCCGTTCGGTGAAGCCGATCCCCCGGCCCGGGATGGCGGGCACCTCGCCGGCCATGAACGCCTTGAGGTCCATGCCCGCGCAGAAGTTTCCACCGGCACCGGTCACGATCGCCACCGACAGTTCCGCCGTGTCGTCGAGTTCGTCCATGGCATCGGCCAGGCCCTGGGCGACCGCCAGGTTGAACGCGTTGCGCGCCTCGGGCCGGTTGATGGTGATGACGAGCGTGCGCCCCTGGCGCTCTCGGAGAACTTCTTCGGACACGTGGGCCCCTTCGCCAGATCGATATCGTGCACCGGTACGCGGTGAAACTTACTATAGGACTTTCGGTAGCCGGTGAGAGGCCGCACCGCTCAAGAAGCACGGCTACCGGCGCAGTTTCGCGCACACCGTGGCAAATCGCTTGACACGCAATGTGTTCGACATCAACGACCAGCAGTTCGACGGCAGGCCAACCGCTGCCACCGACGACCAACCGGGCTGGGTAGCGCCCCCGCCACGCGCGGCAGGCCCGCACGATGAGGGCTTACCGGTATGCCTACCGGTAAGCTTCACGGTGACGCCCGACGTCCGCTGTGATCAATGGAGGTGCCCAGGTGGCCAAGCAAGCGACGCCCGAGAAGCGGCAACGCCGTGAGCGTGGCTCCATCAACCCCGACGACATCATCAACGGGGCATTCGAACTCGCCGAGCAGGTCGGTATCGACAACCTGAGCATGCCGTTGCTGGGCAAGCACCTCGGTGTCGGAGTGACCAGCATCTACTGGTACTTCCGGAAGAAGGACGACCTGCTCAACGCGATGACGGACCGCGCGCTGCGCCAGTACGTCTTCGCCACGCCCTACGTCGAGGCCAAGGACTGGCGTGAGACGTTGCGCAATCATGCGCGCACGATGCGAAAGACCTTCCTGGGCAATCCCATCCTGTGTGATCTGATCCTCATCCGGTCCGCGCTGAGCCCCCGCGCGGCGAAGCTCGGCGTGGTCGCCGTGGAGAACGCCATCGAGAGCCTCGTCGAGGCGGGACTGTCGCCCACGGATGCCTTCGACACGTATTCCGCGGTATCGGTACACGTCCGCGGATCGGTGGTGCTGCAGCGTCTCTACGACAAGAACAGGTCGTCCGACGATGGCCCCGGCTACTTCGAGGAGGCCATGGTGATCGACCCCGAGACCGCGCCGTTGCTCTCTGCGGTGACCGATGAGGGTCACCGCATCGGCGCCTCGGACGAATACAGCTTCGAGTACGGCCTGAACTGCATCCTGGACAACGCCGCGCGACTCATCGACGCGCAGGACGCCAAGTCGACTCCCGCGCAACGACGCAAGTCCCCCACACCGCGCCGGCCCAGGTCCGGCGCGGCGCGCTGAGTCAGACCTCGACGACGACGGCGCCACCCTGGCCGCCGCCCGCACACATCGCGGCCACGCCGATGCCGCCACCGCGGCGGCGGAGTTCGTAGACGAGGGTGGTGACCATGCGTGCGCCCGACGCGGCGATGGGATGTCCGAGGCTGCAGCCGCTTCCGGAGAAGTTCACCAGTTCCTCGTCGAGCCCGTACTCCTTGCACGCCGCGATGGGCACCGATGCGAAGGCCTCGTTGATCTCCCACAGCGTGACGTCGGACGGCTTGAGCCCCGCCCGGTCGAGCACCTTGCCGATCGACTTGACCGCACCGAGACCCGTGTCGCGCGGCGGAACGCCGACCGACGCCCAGGCCTTGACGGTGGCCATCACGTCGAGGTTGGCGGCGATGGCGTAGTCACGATTGGTCAGCGCGACCGCCGCGCAGGCGTCGTTGGTACCGCTGGCGTTGCCCGCGGTGATCGAGAAGCCCTCGATCTCGGGATGCAGCACCTTCAGACCGGCCAGCTTCTCGACCGTGCTGTCGCGACGCGGCTGCTCGTCGACGCTGAAGTCGATCACCGAGCCGTCGGGCATCTCCACCTTGAGCGGGATGATCTCGTCTGCGAACTTGCCCGCGTCGATCGCGGCGATGGCGCGCTGGTGCGACCGTGCCGCCCACGCGTCCATCTCCTCGCGGCTGATACCCGCTGCCTGCGCGGTGTTCCAGCCGACCGTGATCGACATGTCCTTGCTGGGGGCGTCCGGCTGTTTCGACGTGGGTGGGCGGCATCCACCGCTCCTCGAACTTCAGTTCCGGGCCGGGTATGCGCCAGCTCGTCAGCGGTGTCATCGACAGCGACTGCACACCACCGGCGATCAGGGCACGCTCCATACCCGAGCCGATCTGCGCAGCGGCGTTGCCGATCGCGGTGAGGCTGCCCGCGCAATGCCGGTTGACCGACTGGCCGGGCACGTGTGTCATACCTGTTGCGTCGGCCGCGTAGCGCGCGAGATCCCCACCACCGTAATGTGATTCGGCAAAGATGAGGTCGTCGATGTCGGCCGGGTCGATACCGGACCGGCGAACCACCTCGGGCAGCACGGTCGTGATCAGCGTCTCGGGGGGCGTGTTGACCAAGGTGCCCTTGAAGGACCGCCCGATCGCAGTCCGGACGGCTCCGACGATGACGGGAGTGGACATGGCTACAAACCTCGGACTCTTGGGCTGCACGTGGCACAGCGTGGACGAAACCTGCGTTACAAAAATAGCAGAAACTGTAGTGTCGACGATACCCGGTCAGGAAGTCTCCGGCTCCGGCACGTGGAAGTGCTCGTCCCGAAGCCGAAACGCCTCCTTGGTGCCGTGCTGGGCGCGGGTCTTGACGAAGTTGAACTCACCCTCTCCGAACTGCAGGTTCGTCCCGTAGGCGTGGAACAGGTAGCTCGCCACCTCCTCGCCCTGGTAGGCCTGACTCTGCTCCACCCAGCGGAAGGCCTCCTTGGCGATGACGACGCCGTCGGCGGGCATCTTGGCAGCCTTCTCCGCCCAGTAGCGCGCCCGCGCGGTAACGGCATCCGGCGAGCACGTCTCGGTGAACACCCCGAGGTGCTCCACGGCCGCAGCCTCGATGATGTCGCCGGTCAGCAGCATGCGCCGCGCCAGCACGGGGCCGAGTCGGTGGAAGAACATGTGCAGGCTGCCCAGCGCCGGGCCGAGGAAACGGGTCGCCGGCATGCCGATCCGGGTGTCGCGGGCGATGACGGAGATGTCGGTCATCAACGCCATCTCGAAGCCGCCGCCGAGTGCGTAGCCACTGATCTCACCGATCGTGACCTTCGGGAAACCCATCAGCTGGTGATAGAAGCCGAAGGACTTTCGGTCCACCGTGAGTCGTCTGCGCTGACTGGGCCTGTTCTTGGCCGGCTTGGCACCCTGGTCGCCCCTCTCGCCGTACCAGCCGTAGGCGTTGTTCATGTCGGCGCCGGTGGAGAACACACCCTCGGCACCACGCAGCAGGACCACGGTGATGTCGTCGTCCTCGGCGACGACGTCCAGGTACCGCGCGATGCCGTCGCGCATCGACGCGTCATATGAGTTGCGCTGCCGGGGGTTGTTGAGCGTGATGGTGGCGATCCGCCCATCGGGGTTCACCTCGAACAGGACGCGGTCGTCGGTGGATGTCACCGGTCGGTCTCCTTGCCGGCCGTCCGGCGGCCATTGGTGTTCGATCGGTACCCGAGGTGATCGGATCCCGATATCAACTTCGCCTCGATCGTCTTGTCCACGCCGACGGCCAGCGTGTTGCGCCGTGCGGCGGCGAGGTGGTGCTGCGCCAAGCGGACGGCCTTGTCGCGGTTGCCGTCTCGGATCGCATCCACGATCCGCTGATGGTCGCGGAGGGCGGCACGCATCGTCGGTTGCTTGAGCGACGGATCGGTATCGCTACCTGCCGCGGGGGACGACTCATCACTCCACACCGCCGACTCGTGTGCCGACCAGATCAGCTCCAGGGAACCGATCAGCAGGATCATCGGCTCGTTGCCACAGCGCGATACCAGTGCCTCGTGGAAACGGCGCGCATTCGGCACGTAGCTCCCCAGGTCGTCGAACTGTTCGGTCTGCGTGCGAATCTCGGCTTCGAGGTAGGGAACCACCTCGGTCGATCGATCCTCGCGGACGGCACACATCCCCGCGCACACGGGCTCGAGGTACACGAGTGCGCCGCTGACGTCTGCCGGGGTCGATTCGCGCGACTGCAGCACCATGCCGATCATGTGCGCGGTGCGCTCCGCCGACGGCAGGTGCACCACCGCACCACCCACGTTCCCGCGCCGCACCGACACCAGGCCGTCGGTCTCCAGGATGTGGATCGCCTCGCGAAGCGCGGGTGGACTCACCCCGAACTCGTCGAGGAGATGCTCCTGCGACGGCAGCACGTCCCCCTCCTTGCGCCGGCCGGACAGGATGTCGTCGCGCAGCCGCGAGGCGAGGATTTCGGCGACCCGGGGTTGACGGATCCGGTGGGCAACCAATGCTCAACCACCTCGCCTGGCACCGAACCGGGCGCCTGTGAGCTTCTCGGGCGGCAGCGCAGCGGTGTCCACCAGGCCGATGCACAACACCTCGTCGTCGAGCCTCAAACGGGCCGTGGAGGTGAGCCCGCGCTCGGTCTCGGCGCGCTCGACGTCGAAGTGGAGTTCGGTCACGAGCGGAGTCGGCCGGCGGTACTTGACGGTCAGCGAGCGCGTCTTGCCGGACAGCCGGGTGGCGCAGTTGTGGTGTTGGGTGACGCAGTCGAAGAACACGCCGATGAACCCGCCATGCACCAGGCCGGGCGGTCCCTCGAAGACCAGGGGAAACGTGACGGTCCCCCGGGCGGTGTCGGCGTCGATGACGTCGAACCGGTACTCCGGGAAGCTCGGGTTGTAGGCGCCGACGTCGAATGCGTGGTCGAGGTACAGCCGACGCAGATCGTCCGGGTCGTCGCCGATCCTGGGCGCGACGTCCGGCGCGGCCGCGGTGGCGAGTTCGGCCTCCCATTCGCCGAACCGTGCCAGCATGTCGTCGACGACCGGATGCTCGTTCTCGACGGCCAGCAGCAGGCCGGTCAGGCGCCGTATGGCCGAGGCCGCCGCGACGGTCTGGGGCAGCGGCTTCTCGCCGAACCGCGGCTGGTCGGCCACGAGCCACCTCCTCGCCCCCGGGGGCCGCCGACCACCCAAGCTTCCGCAGGCAGTCTTTCCTTGCTAACTTGTACAAGATAGCAGTCGTAGCGCCTACTGTATGGGCAACCGTAGTAACGCGGAGGGGGTGGCCCACGGTGAGTCAGCAGATCGACGCCGACGATGCCGATGGCGCCGTCACGGTATCCCGCGACGGGGAGATCCTGCGCCTGGTCCTGGACCGACCAGAACGACGGAATTCGTTGAGCCATGCCATGATCGACACCTTGGTCGGAGCGCTCACCGACGCGTCCACCAATGACACGCTGCGGGCCGTCCACATCCGGGGTGCCGGTGAGCACTTCTGCTCCGGTGCCGACTGGGTGGCGACCAACAACGGTGGCGAGCGACGTCGCACCGGGGATCTGGTGCGTCGCATACCGCTGACCGCGCACCGGGTGATCGAGTTGGTGCAGTCCATCTCGTTGCCGGTGGTGTGCACGGTTCGCGGTTGGGCCGTCGGTCTGGGTTGCAACCTCGCACTGGCCGCCGACTTCACCGTCGCGGCACGTGACGCCACGTTCTGGGAACCCTTCCTGCCACGGGGGTTCAGCCCAGACTCCGGAGCCACCTGGCTGCTGCCGAGGCTCGTGGGTGTCGCGAGGGCGCGCCGCATGCTGCTGCTGGGCGAAAAGGTCTGCGCAACCGACGCGGCCGACTGGGGCATGATCCACGAGGCGACCGCCGCGGACGATGCGGACCGTGCAACCGAGGAATTGCTGGGCACCCTTGCCGCCGGGCCCACCGTGGCGCTGGGGCTGGCGAAGTCGGCGTTACGCACCAGCGCCCACGCGACGTTGGAGCAGGCGATGACCCAGGAACTCTACAACTTGGAGTTATCGAGCCGGACAAGGGATTTCAAGGAAGGCCTGGCGGCGTTCCGCGAGCGCCGAGCACCGGACTTCACCGGCCGATGACCGAAGGGAACACCCATGGCGTCCGCATCGCCTGAGTCATTCGACACGATCCGCTACGAGGTCGACGGCCACAAGGCCACCATCACGCTGAACCGGCCCGACGCCCTCAACGCGCTCAGCCCGCACATGATCTCAGAACTGCGGGCCGCCTACGAGGCCGCCGAGAACGACGACGACGTCTGGATCATGATCGTGACGGCGGTGGGCCGCGCGTTCTGCACCGGGGCCGACGTCACCGAGATCCCCGACGACGGCAAGGTGATCTACGAGCGTCCCTACCTTTCCACCTACGACCAGTGGGAGGCCCCGCAGGAGGGCACCCCGCCGTTCCGCCGGATGGCCAAGCCCGTGCTCGCCGCGATCAACGGATTGTGTTGCGGCGCAGGGCTGGACTGGGTGACCACCGGTGACATCGTGATCGCATCGGAGCGGGCCACGTTCTTCGACCCGCACGTGAGCATCGGGCTGGTCGCGGGCCGTGAGATGGTGCGTCTGGCACGTGTCCTGCCACGTAACATCGCGCTCCGGATGTCGCTGACAGGCAAGCACGAACGGATGAGCGCACAGCGCGCCTACGACCTCGGCATGATCAGCGAGGTCGTCGAGCACGACCGACTCCTCGAACGCGCCCACGAGATCGCCGACATGATCAACTCCAACGCGCCGCTGGCCGTGCGCGGCACCCGGTTGGCCATCCACAAGACCCTCGACCTGCCGCTGCACGAGGCCGAGATCCTCGCCGAGACCTTCCGCGAACGCGTGGTGCGCACCGAGGATGCACTCGAGGGCCCCCGCGCGTTCGTCGAGAAGCGGGCGCCGAACTGGCAGTGCCGATGACGAGCGGGGCGGCGGATTTCCAGACCGTCCTGCTCGAGGTCGACGAGGCGGCACACGTCGCCACCGTCACGTTGAACCGGCCGGAGCGGCTCAACGCCTTCGACAAGACGATGTGCCACGAGATGGCCGACGTGTGGCGCACCGTGAAACTCGACGATCGCGTGAACGCGGTGGTGCTGCGCGCGGCGGGCGAGCGGGCGTTCTCGGCGGGCCTGGACGTCAAGACGCCCTACGGCCAGCCGTCGAACGTGTGGAATCACGAGGATCCAGGCGAGTTCCTGAGCCCCAAGTGGCAGAAGATGTGGAAGCCCGTGGTGTGCGCCGTTCAGGGTATGTGTACCGCAGGGGCGTTCTACTTCGTCAACGAGTCCGACGTCGTGATCTGCTCCACCGACGCGACCTTCTTCGACTCCCACGTCAGCGCCGGGCTGGTGTCGGCACTCGAACCCATCGGGTTGATGCGCAGGATCGGTCTGGGCGAGACGCTGCGAATGGCCCTGGTGGGCAACGACGAACGTGTCGGGGCACCCACGGCCCTGCGCATCGGGCTGGTCTCGGAGGTGGTCGATGCCGACGCGCTGTGGGCCCGCGCTCACGACATCGCGGCCGTCATCGCCGCGCACCCGACGTCGGCGACGCAGGGCACGGTGAAGGCGATCTGGGAGTCGCTGGACAAGCCCTACCGCGCCGCACTCGACCAGGGCCTGATCTACACGCGACTGGGCAACGCGCTCGGCCAGGCCGAACTGACCCCGGGTCGGCCGGGAAGGGAGCCGACCGTTCGTTGACGACACATCCGTTGAGCAGACGCGTCGCCGACGTCCTCGCCTTGGCGCCGGACTCCCCCGCCATCGAGTACGAGGGCGTCTGGTCGTCGTGGGCGCAGCTGGGCGACCACGCGAACCGCATTGCCGAGGTCATCACGGCGCATGCCGGCCCACAGCCGCAGGTCGGCGTCCTGCTACGCAACACCCCAACCCACGTCGCCACCTTCCTCGGCCTGGTGCTCGCCGGGGCCACCATGGTCGTGATCAATCCCGCCCGCGGCGACGACCGCACCTGTTCCGACATCGCGGCGCTGGACCTGCCCGTGATCATCGGCGAGCCCGACGACGCTGGCGACGCTCGTCGCCCGGTCGGGTACCACGACCGTGGTCACGATCACCGGACTGAGCGACCCGCCGGCGGTTCGGCCCGGTGCGGCAACGCCGTCCGCCGACAGCCGACCCGGCGTCGCGGTGCGGATGCTGACCAGTGGCACCACCGGCCCGCCGAAGCGGATCGACCTCACCTACGACATGCTGGCCACCAGCGTGCTCGGCACCGACCCAACGAATAGCCGCGCGCCCACCGAACCCCGTCGCGGCGTGGCCATCGTCAACGCCCCCCTGGTGCACATCGGCGGCGTGTACCGCGTGCTGCAGTGCGTCGCCGAGGCCCGCCCGCTCGTGCTGCTGCCAAGGTTCGAACTCGAACGTTGGGCTGCGGTGGTGCGTGAACACCGACCGAAGGCGGTGTCGCTGGTACCCGCCGCGCTACGGATGGTGCTGCACTCGAGCCTCACCCGCGAGGACCTGTCCGGCATCCGGGTGGTCACGTCGGGAACCGCGCCGCTGTCCGCCGACGACGCCGACGCCTTCACCGCGAAGTTCGGGATCCCGGTGCTGACGTCCTACGCTGCCACCGAATTCGGCGGCGGAGTGGCGGGCTGGAGTCTCGCCGACCATGACAGGTATTGGCGGGACAAGCGCGGCAGCGTGGGTCGCGCCACCCTCGGTGCGCGACTGCGGGTGGTCGACGACGACGGCGCACCGGTCGGCCCCGGCGAGCCCGGACTGCTCGAGGTGAAGCCCGGACAGCTCGGACCCACGGTCGACTGGATCCGCACCACCGATGTCGGCCGCATCGACGCCGACGGCTTCCTCTGGATTCTCGGCCGTGCCGACCAGGCAATCATCCGCGGCGGCTTCAAGGTGATGCCCGACGACGTGCGCGCGGCACTCGAAGGTCATCCGGCGGTTTCGGCCGCGGCGGTCGTCGGACGGGTCGACGACCGACTGGGCCAGACGCCGGTCGCGATGGTCGAACTGCGCCACCCCGTCGATACCGGGGATCTCGACGACTACCTGCGGAAGCGGTCTGGCGCGCTACGAGGTTCCGACGGAGATCGCGGTCGTCGATGCCATTCCGCGGACGCCCTCTGGGAAGGCCGATCTGAGCGCCGTGCGCGCCCACTTCGTCAACGCCGCACATGGGGGCGGGCATGCCGACTGACACGGTCGCCATGGTCATCGACGACCAGGCGCGTGACCGCACCACCCACCCGTTGCTGGTTTGCGACGCCGAACGGCTGAGTTATGCTGCCGCCGAACGTCGTTCGGCTGAGCTGGCACGCGGTCTCGTCGGGCTCGGCGTGGGCAAGGGCACCCACGTCGGTCTGCTCTACCCCAACGGTGCCGACTTCGTCGTCGGCATGCTCGCTGCGGCGCGCATCGGGGCCGTGGTCGTCCCCTTCACCACCTTCGCCACCGAGCGCGAACTCGCCGAGCAGCTCGCGCTGTCCGACGTTCGCGTGCTGCTGGCTGCGCGGTCCTACCGGTCACACGACTACGCCACCCGCCTGTCCGGTGTCCTCGGGGTCGCTGACTTCGGTGTCGGTCGACGATTGTTCTGCACGGCCGCACCACAACTGCGACATGTCGTGTTCGACCACGCCGACCTCAATGCCTTCGCCTACGACGTCGACGAGCGACTACTGTCCGCGTTGCAGGCCGACGTCGAGGGCTGCGACCCACTCGTCATCGTCTATACCTCGGGATCGACCGGTCCGCCGAAGGGCGCGGTACACACCCACGGCGCGCTGCTGCAACATCAGCGCAACCTGAACGCGATCCGCGGGCTGGGCGCCCACGACAGGTTGTTCTGCAACTCACCGTTCTTCTGGGTAGGAGGTTTCGCGTTCAGCCTGTTGGCCACGATCGTCGCGGGATCGACGCTTGTCTGCTCCAACGCAGAGGACGCCGGCGTGACGCTGGACCTCCTGGAAGCCGAACGGCCCACGCTCACCAATGGATTCGCGGCATCGGTGGCTCACCTCGCCCGGCACGAAAGCTTCACGCGACGCGACCTGTCGTCGATGCGGCGCGGCAACCTCTACCCGATCATGCCCGACCGACGTCCGGCCGGCAGATCCCGAGTACCGGCACAACATGCTGGGCATGACCGAGGCGGGTGGCACGTTCCTGCTCAGCTCCGACGAGTCGGATCTGCCGGAGTACCGGCGCGGCTCGTTCGGCATTCCCGCACCGGGATTCGACACCAGGATCATCGACCCCGACACCGGCGCCGACCTCGCAACCGGATCACCCGGCGAACTACTCATCAGGGGCCCGCACCTGATGCAGCGCTATCACGGGAGCAGCCGGGAGGAGTGCTTCGACACGGACGGCTGGTTCCACACCGGTGATCTCGTCTGCACGGACACCGACGGGTACGTCTACTACCTCGGGCGACGCGGTGCGATGATCAAGACCGCCGGGGCCAATGTGTCGCCCGTCGAGGTGGAGAAGGCGATCGCCAGGGTTACCGGCGGCATGACCGCCCACGTCGTCGGACTTCCGGATCAGGACCGGGGCGAGGTGGTCGCGGCGGCGGTGGTCACCACCGATGAGTTCGACGAGAGAGGACTCAGAGCACTTCTGGTAACTGAACTCTCGGCGTTCAAGGTGCCGCGCAGGATCGTGACCCTCACCCCCGCCGACGTACCGCTGCTGTCCAGCGGCAAGGTCGACACCAGGCGACTTCGCGCGGTGTTCGATGACTGACGCCCTCGAGACGATCGACGCGCTGGCCCGGCACCGGGCGCGCACCGACGCGACCAAGCCGGCCGTGATCGACGCAAGCGACCGGATCGACTACGCAGCGCTTGATTCCACGACCAGGGCAATGGCCGCGATGTTCGTCGACGCCGGGGTCGGCAAGGGCACACGGGTGGGGCTGATCATGCCCAACGGCGTCGAATGGGTGCGTATCGCAATCGCCCTCACCCGCATCGGCGCCGTCCTGGTGCCGCTGAGCACGCTGCTGACCCCGGGCGAACTCGTCGCGCAACTGCGTGTCGCCGCCGTCTCGAACCTCGTTGCCGTCGAGGAGTTTCGGGGTCATCGCCATCTCGACGGCCTCGCCGCGGAGCTGGACGTCGCCGACCTGACCGACGGCGTTCTGCATCATCCCGGACTGCCTGCCCTACGCAGGGTCTGGCCGGCCGGTTCGCTCACCGGGCAAGCGGGTGACGGCGCATCGGCGGTGGTCGATGCGATGACGGCGACGGTCACGCCGAGTGACCCGCTGGTCATCATGTTCACCTCCGGAAGCAGCGGAACCCCCAAGGGCGTCCTGCACTCCCACGGCAGCGCGTTGCGCGCGGTCGCCTCCAGCCTCGGGCCACGTTGCATTGACGCAGACACCAGGCTGTACCTGCCGATGCCGTTCTTCTGGGTCGGCGGATTCGGCGCGGGGATCCTCTCGGCACTGCTGGCCGGCGCGACGCTGGTCACCGAACCCACACCGGCGCCGGCGCACACCTTGGCACTGCTCGAGCGCGAGCGGGTCACCCTGTTCCGCGGCTGGCCCGACCAGGCTGCAGCGCTCGCGCGCGAGGTGGACTCGGCCGGCGCCGACCTGTCGTCACTGCGCGCGGGCAGCCTGGATGCGGTGCTGCCACCTCGCCTGCGTGGCCGACCGGGTGCGCGTGCCAAGCTCTTCGGCATGACCGAGGCGTTCGGCCCGTACTGCGGATATCGCGCCGACACCGACATGCCCGAATCCGCCTGGGGTAGTTGCGGTCACCCCTTCCGCGGGATGGAGGTTCGGATCGTCGGCACCGACGACGGCTCGCCGGTGCCGACTGGGACAATCGGGATGATTCAGATCCGTGGTCCGCACACCCTTCGCGGCATCTGCGGCCGAAGCCGCGAAGATCTGTTCACTCCCGACGGCTTCTACCCGACAGGCGACCTCGCCCACCTCGACGACGACGGGTTCATGTTCTACCACGGCCGGTCCGACGACATGTTCAAGGTGAGCGGTGCCACCGTGTATCCCTCCGAGGTCGAGCAGGCGCTGCGTACTCTCGACGGAGTCGTCGGCGCCTTCGTCACGAACGTGGCCGACGGTGACGCCGACCGGGTCGGGGCCGCCGTGGTGTGTGACGACGCGGCCATGACGGCGGCCGATCTTCGCGCAGCGGCGCGGGCGGTGCTCAGCTCGTTCAAGGTGCCGACGGTATGGCTGCTACTCGACTCCGACGAGCAGGTCCCGCGTGGCGCCACCGGCAAGCTCGACGTCCGCAGGCTTCGCGAACTACTCACCGGGGAATCACGATGGGAGACAGGCAGATGAAGACGGGATCGCAGCGGGCGACCACGTCGTCATGTCCTTCATCCCATCGTGCGGCCAGCTGCCCCTCCTGTCAGGCCGGTATGCGCAACCTGTGCGACCTCGGAATGGGCCTTCTCGCGGGCGCGTCCGTGTCGGACGGGTCGTTCCGCGTGAAGACCGCAGGCAGAGACGGTGCGTCACGAGACGTGGTGGCGATGGCGCTGCTCGGCACGTTCTCGCCCTACGTCGTCGTGCACGAGTCCTCGGTGGTCAAGATCGATCCGGCCATTCCCTTCGACGTGGCCTGCCTGGTCGGCTGTGGCGTGGCCACCGGCTACGGCTCGGCGGTGCGCAGCGCAGGGGTCAAGGCCGGCGAGGACGTTGCCGTCATCGGTGTCGGCGGTGTCGGCACCGCGGCCCTGCAGGGAGCTCGCATCGCCGGCGCGCGTCGCGTCTTCGTCATCGACCCCGTCCCGTGGAAGCGGGAACAGGCAGTTGAATTCGGGGCCACCCACACCTACGCCGACATCGACAGCGCGACCGCCGGGATCGCCGACGTCACCCGCGGAGCCATGTGCCGCAAGGTGATCGTCATGTCGCTCGGCAGGGTCGAGGGCAAGGACGTGGAATCATGGCTGGGCATCACCGCAAAGGGCGACACCTGCATCGTCACCGCGATGGGCAACGTGCTGGCCAGCGAGGACGCGCTCGAGGAGATCAACGAGGGTTACCGGGACATGCTGGAGGGTCGAAACATCCGTGGGATCATCCGCTACACCGATGCGGACCGCTAGCAGTGAAGATCCAGGGAACGGAGCAGCAATGACCGGACGACTCTCGGGCCGCGTTGCGTTCATCACGGGCGCAGCGCGCGGGCAGGGCCGCGCCCATGCCGTGCGAATGGCCGAGGAAGGTGCCGACGTGATCGCGGTCGACATCGTGGGCAAGCTGCCCGACTGCGTCCGCTACGACCCCGCGACCCCGGAGGATCTCGATGAGACCGTCCGCCTGGTCGAGGCGACGGGCGGGCGGATCCTCGCCTCGGTCGTCGACACCCGTGACCACGACGCCATGTGCGAGGCCGTCCGCGAAGGAGTCACCGAACTCGGCCGACTCGACGTGATCGTGGCCAACGCGGGCATTGCGGTGCCGCAGACCTGGGACGAGATCACGCCGGAGTCGTTCCGCGACGTGATGGACGTCAACGTCACGGGTACCTGGAATGCCGTGATGGCCGGAACTCCGCACATCGTCGAGGCGGGCAACGGCGGCTCGATCATCCTGATCAGCTCCGCGGCAGGGCTCAAGATGCAGCCGTTCATGGTGCACTACACCACCAGCAAGCATGCCGTCACGGGAATGGCCCGCGGGTTCGCCGCCGAGCTGGGCAGGCACTCGATCCGCGTCAACAGCGTGCATCCCGGCCCCGTCGCCACCGACATGGGCAGCGGCGACATGGTCGCCGAGCTCGGCCGCACCGCCGAGTCGTATCCTCAGCTGGGCAACATGGCCCTCGGTTTCCTGCCCGCCGGGATCTGCGACCCGCGCGACATCGCCGACGCCGTACTGTGGCTGGCCAGCGACGAATCGAAGTTCGTCACCGCGGCCGCCATCGCCGTGGACGGGGGGACGACGCAGTACTGATGAGCGTGACCGACTCGTTTGCCGCGACCCTGGCCGGCCGTCTCGCCTCGTACGGCGAGCGGCCGTTCGTCGAGTTCGACCGGATCTGGCACTCCGGCAATGACATCGCAGCCTTACGCGGCGATCTCGAGGCCACGTTGTCACGCGCCGGGGTGGGCATCGACGAACCGGTGGGCGTGGTGGTCCGCAACCGGGTGCCGCATGCCGCGGCGCTGCTCGGATTCATCGCGACCGGCCGACCCGTCGTGATGATCTACTCCTACCAGTCCAGCGCCGCGATCGCCGCCGACGTCGAGCGACTCGGCCTCGCGGCGGTGGTCGCCGACGCCGAGGACTGGACCGAACCCGTCCTCGCGGCCGCGCGGCGGACCGGAAGCGCGGCTGTTGCAATGACTTCGGGGCGGGTCGACCTGCTCGAGGCGCACGGCGGCGGCCCCCGCGATCCCGCGCTGGCGCAGTCCGGCATCCACATCCTGACCAGCGGCACCACCGGTGCGCCGAAACGGATTCCGATCCGGACCGAGGTGCTCGAACACACGGTGCGCAGCATCACGCACGGCGCGACCGTCTCGCCCGACGATCCGCCCGACGTGGTGTTCTGGCCGTTCGGCAGCATCGGCGTGTGCCAACTGCTGGCCGCGGCCTTCACGGGTAAGCGGATGGTGCTGCTGGAGAAGTTCACCATCGACGACTGGGTGCACGCCGTCCGTACCTACCAAATCAGGCGCAGCGGCGTGCAGCCGGCCATCATCCGGATGCTGCTCGACTCGGACGTCCCACCCGAGGACCTCGCGTCACTGGACTGCCTCGTCGGCGGCTCGGGTCCACTCGAGGCCGAGCTACGCGAGGAGTTCGAGCACCGGTTCGCCGTGCCGATCCTGTGGGCCTACGGCGCAACGGAGTTCGCCGGGTCGGTGTGTGGGTGGACACCCGAGCTTCGAGACCGGTTCGGCGACACCAAGCGGGACAGCTCGGGTAGGCCATTGCCGGGCGTGCACGTCCGTATCGTCGATGCGGACTCCGATGCCGAGCTGCCCGTCGGCGAACGCGGGCTGCTGGAGGCCAGGGTGGACGTGATCGGGCCGGATTGGGTGCGCACCACCGATGTCGCCTCGGTCGACGAAGACGGCTTCATCACCATCCACGGCCGCGGCGACGGTGCGATCAACCGCGGGGGCTTCAAGATCATTCCCGAGACCGTGCGCGGCGTGCTCCTCACGCACCCCTCCGTGCGTGACGCATGCGTCGTCGGCGTACCCGACCGCCGACTCGGCGAAGTGCCCTTTGCCGCAGTCGAACTCCGTCGTGGCGTAGCCGTACCATCCGAGACCGAGCTGAAGACCCTGATTCGTGAGTCGCTGCCCAGCCACCACGTGCCGGTCGCCATCGCGACGGTCGCCGAACTGCCCCGCAACGCGGCGATGAAGGTCAGACCGAACGACGTCGCGGCGCTGTACCCGGCTGCGACGTAGCCGAACCGGCGAAGACACGCGTCAGGAATGCCACCTGGTCGGAGACCACCCTGTCGTGCCATTCGTGGCCGGGCCATACGTCGAAGTGGTCGCACGGGTAGTGGTGCACCTCGCCCCTGCCGTGCACCGCCGTCTTCGCCACCGAGTCAGCGGGCACGTAACGGTCGAAGTCGGCGATCTGCACCAGCAGCCGGCTGCGCAACCGCTTGGCCGCCGACGTGGTTCGGATCGAGCCCAGCTCGAAGCCGACCGCAGCGTCGACCTCGTTGCGCCACGTGGGGCCGGCCATCGAGGTGTAGCTCTCGTACGCGCCGTCGAGGGCAAGCGCACCCGGTTCGCCCGGCCGTGACACCAGCGGCATCAGCTTGGGTTCCCGACCGCGCGCCACGGCGGCGCGACTGGCCAGGCCCAGCGCCATCCACCGCAGCGCGATCGACACCCCGCGCGACCCGGCGGACGCGCGGCTGGCGGCCAGACCGCTCGTCAACGGCGTCATCGCGATCACCGCGGCGACATCGCAGCGATCGGCGCCGACCGCGATGACCTGTCCACCCGACAACGACGTGCCCCAGATAGCGACGCGTCCGCCGTCCACTCCACCGAGCGCCTTCGCGGCGTCCACCGCGGCGTGGTAGTCCTGAATCTGACGCTTGATTGAAATCGATTGCCGCGGTTGCCCTTCTGATGCTCCGAAGCCGCGGTAGTCGAACGCGAGGACGTCGACTCCCGCTGCGCTGATCCGCTCGGCGAACGGCGCGAGCCCCGAATCCTTGGTCCCGCCGAACCCATGCGCCATCACCACGATCGGCCTGCCGTTGGCACCCACCAAATCATCGCAGTCCGTGCGGAAGTGCCATGCGCTGCACGACACACCCTGCGAGGTGAACTCCACGTCGCCGTGAGTCATGCGGTCTCCTGCGCACGGTCGGCCACTGCACTGGTGCCGTATATCGAACTGAGCCACACCGCCGCCGCCCCGTCCATCAACTGTTGGCGGGTGAGTGTTCCGCCGAGCGTGAGACGTTCCAGCAAGCGGTCGTTGAATTCCAGCAGCACCGACGCCAGCACCTCGGCGTCCACCCCGTCAGGTGCTCGTCCTGCCGCCCGGTCGGAGCGGATCATCGACGCGACCGAGTCGACGAAGGAATCCCTGGCGTGGTCCCAGATGTCGCGCACTGACGCACTCGTGCCACGCGCGTCGAGCATCGCCTTGAACATGTGGCGGTGACGCTCCCAGGTGGCGAACAGCCCCTCGAGCATCGCGCGGATTCGGCTGTCCGGCGGGTCGGCTGCAGAGGTGAAGGCGTCGTTCACCGCGAACGTCTCGTCGACCATGCGCTCCATGAGTGCCGCGACCGCCGCCCCCTTGTTCTCGAAGTAGAAGTAGAAGGCGGACCGCGTCACGCCGGCCTGCTTCGAGATCTCGGCGATGTTGATCGCCTCCAGGCTCTCCTCCTGCAGCCAGCGGTCCAGCGCATCGAGGATGGCCTCCCGGCGGTGGTCGCTGCGTTGCGTTGGTCTTCGGTCGGTCTGCGATCTCATGCCGGCGCCATTCGCACCGTGTTTGCCTGCGCAGCAGCACGTTTGCGCCCGGCAGGGAGCTCGCGTGTGCGCAGGTCGTGCTCGTAGTAGAAGTAGTCGACCTGCTGGGTGTGCCGCGCACTGTCGGTGCAGTGCCCGGTGTAGCGCCGTTGATCGGCATCGATGATCCGTTCCATCTCGCCTTCCGATGGAAGCGCGTAACGGCCCACCGCGTAGGCGGCGAGCAGGCGCGACTGGCACTCGACGAACGGGAACAGGGTGGGCACCGACTGCGCAAAACCGATGAACGCCACATCCGTGTGACCGGGCTTGAACATCCGCTTGTAGAGCCGGATCTGGTTGTCCGGCGCGCTGAGGTAGTCGGGGTCGAAGAACGGGAACGTGATGTTGTACCCGGTGGCGTAGATCATCACGTCGAACTCGTCGGAGGTGCCGTCGACGAAGTGCACGGTATCGCCATCGAGCCGGGACACGTTCGGCTTCGGCTCGACGTCGCCGGAACCGAGTCGCAGCGGCAGTTCGACCGACTGTGTCGGATGCGCCTCGAAGAGCTTGTGATTGGGCGCAGGCAGGCCGTACATCGTGGGGTCCACCCCCATGACCGGCGCCACCAGCTGCAGCGCCTTGCGCTGCCACGACAGCGGCAGATACGGCGTGGTGCGCCACAGGGTGTCTCCCGGACGCCCGGCGATGTACTTCGGCACGATCCAGGCACTCGAACGCGTCGACAGGGTCACCTTGTTCTGCAAGGCCTTCGACGACAACTCGACGGTGATGTCGGCGGCGCTGTTGCCCAGACCCACCACCAGGATGCGCTTCCCGGTGAGTTCGGACGGGGTCTGCGGGTCCACGTAGTGATGTGAATGGAAGGACTCACCGGCGAAGGTGCCGGGGAAGTCGGGCAGTCGCGGGTCCCAGTGATGCCCATTGGCTACCACCAGGAGGTCGAACTCGCGGTGCCCGCCCGCGTGATCCTCGATGTCCCATCCGCCGCCGTCCAGGTGACGTGCATGTGCCACCCCGTTGCCGAACTCGATGTTCTCCAGCAATCCGAACGCATCGGCGTAGGAATCGAGGTAGCACTTGATGTCGGAGTGGTGCGGGAACGACGGGTAGTGATCGGGCATCGGAAAGTCCTTGAAGCACAGCCGCTGCCTCGAGGTGTCGATGTGAAGCGACCGGTAGGCACTGCTGTGGCCGTTGGGATTGCCGAACGCCCAGTTGCCGCCGATGCGATCAGACGTCTCGAACGTCGTGTACGGGACGCCGTAGTCCTTCAGCATCTTGCCCGCGGTCAAACCGCTGATACCGGCTCCGATGACTGCCGTGCGAGGAAGTTCGTGATCCACAGCCGCTCCTCAAGGTGTGCCGGGGACGTTAGCAGCGGTTTTGACGTACGTCAACGCATACTGACATCTGTCAATTCACGGCTGCGGACGCACCCGCGCTGCTAGGACCCCGCGGCCTCGACCGGCGAATCTCCGTCCGTGATGACGCCGCGTTCGATGAGGTGGTCGGTGAGCGGCGCGACGCCGATGGTGAAGTGCTCGGCCATTGCCATCCGGGCACGGTTGGCATCGTGGCGTTCGAACGCGGCGATGATGCGCCGGTGGTCCCTGATGGACTGCTTGGGCCAGCCGTGCAGCGTCGGAAACACCGACTCCGGAGCGTACCGGGTGATGTTCGACATGAACTGGGTCAGCTTCGGCGACCCCGCGGCGACGTTGATGGTGCGGTGAAACTCGTGGTTGAGCCGCACCGTGCGCTCCAGATCGGTTTGCGCGTAGGCACTCTCCAGATCGTCTTGAATCGCCTTCAGCGATGCCAACTGCTCGTCGGTGATGTTCTCCGCGGCACGTGCCGCGAGTTCTCCTCCGATGAAGGCCTGCACGTTCGCGACGTCGGCGATGTCCCGCGCGGTCACCGTAAGCACCATGAAACCCCGTCGGGGGTGCTGCACCAGCAGACCCTCCGCCCGCAGGTTCAGAAGCGCCTCGCGCACCGGGGTGACGCTGATGCCGACCTCTGCCGCCAGTTGGTCCAGGCGCAGGTACTCGCCTGCGGGATAGGAGCCGTCGAAGATCCGTCTGCGGACGTAGCGAGCGACGTCGTCGGACAGCTGCGGCCGCGCGCCGAACCCGGGTTCAGAGTCGGTATTCATTGAGCAGGTTCTTGCTGATGATGGTCTTCTGGATCTCGCTGGTGCCCTCGCCGATGAGCAGGAACGGCGCATCCCGCATGAGCCGCTCGATCTCGTACTCCTTCGAGTATCCGTATCCGCCGTGGATGCGGAAGCTCTGCTGGGTGACCTCCGAACAGAATTCGCTGGCAAGGTATTTCGCCATGCCGGCCGCGACGTCGTTGCGCTCTCCGGAGTCCTTGAGGCGCGCGGCGTTCACCATCATCAGATGGGCGGCTTCGACCTTGGTGGCCATCTCGGCGAGTTGGAAGGCTATGGCCTGGTGGTCGGCGATCGGCTTGCCGAACGTGCTGCGCTGCTGGGCGTAACGCACGGCGAGTTCGAATGCACGCAGGCCCACTCCGCACGCGCGGGCGGATACGTTGACCCGGCCCACCTCGACACCGTCCATCATCTGAAAGAAGCCCTGCCCCGGGGCGTCGCCCAAGACGTCGGCTTCATCGGCCCGGTATCCGTCGAAGATCAACTCGGTGGTGTCGATGCCCTTGTACCCGAGCTTGTCGATCTTGCCCGGAATCAGCAGCCCGGGTAGCACCTCGCCGAAGCCTGCCGGTTTCTCGATCAGGAATGCGGTGAGATTGCGATGCGGCTTGTCCGACCCCTCGTCGGTCTTCACCAGGGCGGCCACGAGCGTGGAGCTGCCGCCGTTGGTGAGCCACATCTTCTGGCCGTTGACGGTGTAACCGCCCTCGGCATTCCGAGTCGCCTTGGTGCGGATCGCGGCGACGTCGGAGCCCAGCTCGGGTTCCGACATCGAGAAGGCGCCGCGGATCTCGCCGGTGGCCATCCTGGGCAGGAAGCGTTGCTTCTGCTCGTCGGTGCCGTGTTGACGGATCATGTACGCGACGATGAAGTGCGTGTTGATCACGCCGGACACGCTCATCCACCCGCGGGCCAGCTCCTCGACGCACAGCGCGTAGGTGAGCAGTGACTCCCCCAGCCCGCCGTACTCCTCTGGGATCATCAGCCCGAACAGCCCCATCTCACTCATCGCGTCGACGATGTGCTGCGGGTAGGTGTCTGAGTGCTCGAGTTCCTGGGCAGCCGGGATGATCTCCTTGTCGACGAACTGCCGCACGGTCGAGACGATCTCGGTCTGAACATCGGTCAGGCCTGCCGTCTGGGCGAGTCTGGTCACGCGGCTACTCCTTCGAAGACGGCGGCCAGGCCCTGACCGCCCCCGATGCACATCGTCTCCAGCCCGTAACGTGCTTCCCGCCTGTGCATTTCGCGGGCGAGCGTCGCCAGCATGCGGCCGCCGGTCGCGCCGACGGGATGGCCGAGCGAGATGCCCGAACCGTGCACGTTGGTGCGTTCGAACTCGGCGGCACCGAACTTCCACTCCCGCATGACCGCGAGCGCCTGGGCCGCGAACGCCTCATTGAGTTCGATGAGGTCCATGTCGGCCAGCGTGAGCCCAGCGTTTCGCAACGCCACCTCGGTCGCGGGGACGGGGCCGATGCCCATCACGTTCGGGGGTACGCCCGCCACCCCCCACGAGACTAGCCGCACGAGAGGCGTCAGGCCGAGTTCGGCTGCCTTCTCCGTCGTGGTGACGATGCACATCGACGCCGCGTCGTTCTGCCCGCTGGAGTTGCCGGCGGTGACGGTGGCTGCCGGATCCTGCTTCAGCAGAACGGGTTTGAGTTTTCCCAGCGACTCCACCGAGGTATCCGCGCGCGGATGTTCGTCGGTGTCGATCACTGTCTCACTCCGGGCACCGCCGTACCCCGACATGACGGTGACCGGGATGATCTGATCGGTCAGCGCGCCG
Organism: uncultured Actinomycetota bacterium; assembly: GCA_963798245.1. Taxonomy (GTDB): domain Bacteria; phylum Actinomycetota; class Actinomycetes; order Mycobacteriales; family Mycobacteriaceae; genus Mycobacterium. Next base: position 84,165 of record CAWCSO010000011.1, on the reverse strand, counting down.
GCTTCCTGGGCGGCGACGGCACGGCGGTGCGACGTCGCGGCCAACTCATCCTGTTCGTCGCGCCCGATGCCGTACTGGCGCCGCAGATTCTCCGCGGTCTCGAGCATGCCGCCCGGCACGGGGTAGTCCCTGCCACCGGCCGTGGTGCGACCACGTGCGAGCGCGTCGTGGACCGTGATGCCACCACGGGCGCCACCCCAGCGCATGTCGGTGGAGTGGAACACGACGTTGCTCATCGACTCTGCGCCGCCCGCGATGACGAGATCGTGCTGGCCGGTGGCGACTTGCATACACGCCTGGATGACGGCCTGAAGCCCCGATCCGCACCTGCGGTCCAGTTGCATCCCGGGCACGGTGACCGGAAGGCCGGCGTCCAGGGCGACGACACGACCGATGGCTGGAGCCTCCGTGCTCGGGTAGCAGTGCCCGAGAACGACGTCCTCCACGTCGTCGGGGCCGACGCCCGTACGCTCCAGTAGACCCTTCAGGGCGGCCACACCGAGGTCGACCGCCGTAAGCGATTTGAACATCCCGTTGTAACGCCCGATCGGGGTGCGGACCGGCTCGCAGATGACGGTGTCCCGCATGGCTTTCACCCCGCCGTGAGCCATCAGATGTGCCTTCCGCCGGTGACTTCCAGCACGGTGCCCGTCATGTAGGACGACAGATCCGAGGCCAGGAACAGCGCCACCGAGGCCACCTCCGCCGGCTCACCCGCCCTGGCCATCGGGATCTCAGCCAGCTTTTCGTCCCAGATACGTTGGGGCATGGCCTCGGTCATCGCCGACCGGATGAGTCCCGGCTGGATCGCGTTGATCCGCACGCCCAGATGGGCGACTTCCTTTGCGGCGGCCTTGGTGAGCCCGACGATCCCCGCCTTGGCGGCCGAGTAGTTGGTCTGCCCGATGAGGCCCACCTTGCCCGAGATCGAGGAGATGTTGACGATGGCTCCCCGCTTCTGCTCGCGCATGACGCCCGCGGCCTTTCGGGTGCCGTTCCAGGTGCCCTTCAGGTGGACGGCGATGACTTGATCGAACTGCTCCTCGGTCATCTTGCGCATCGTCGCGTCACGGGTGATTCCGGCGTTGTTCACCATCACGTCGATGCCGCCGAAGGTCTCCACCGCCGCCGCAACCAGCGCCTCGACGTCGTCGGCGTTGGTGACGTCGCACCTCACCGCAGCCGCGACGTCGGCGCCACCCAACGAGTCCACTGCCGCACGGGTTGCGTCGAGATCCAGGTCGCCGAGCACCACCCGCGCTCCTTCGGCGACGTAGCGTTCGGCGATCGCGTAGCCGATGCCCTGTGCGCCGCCGGTGACGACAGCGGTCCGTCCGTCAAGCAATGCCATGGGTCGTCCAGTCCCTTCCAGAACGGTCACTTTTGAGAAACATAAAATATGATATATCTAGGCTGAGGCGCACACCGGCACCCCTATCAGGAGAACCCGAGACATGGCCGACCCCGCAACCGAATCCGTCAGCGACAGCGACTTCGAAGACATCCTTTCCGCCACGCGCCATTTCGTTCGGTCCGTGGTGATGCCTCGTGAACTCGAGATCATGGCCGGCGATCGGGTACCCGACGACGTCCGCGAGCAGGCCAAGAAGATGGGCTTGTTCGGCTATGCCATCCCCCAGGAGTGGGGTGGCCTCGGCCTGCACCTCGCCCAGGACGTGGAACTTGCGATGGAGTTCGGCTACACCACGCTCGCACTGCGGTCGATGTTCGGCACCAACAACGGAATCGCCGGTCAGGTGCTGGTCGGCTTCGGCACCGACGAGCAGAAGTCCCGCTGGTTGGAAGGCATCGCATCAGGTGACGTGGTGGCGTCGTTCGCGCTGACCGAGCCTGGTGCGGGATCCAATCCGGCCGGGTTGCGCACCAAGGCCGTTCGCGACGGGGCCGACTGGGTGATCACCGGAAGCAAGCAGTACATCACCAACGCACCGACGGCTGACCTCTTCGTCGCATTCGCCCGCACGCGGCCCGCGGATGACGACGGCCCCGGCATCGCCGTCTTCCTCGTTCCGGCCGACGCCGAAGGGGTCACGGTTGGCACGAAGGACGCCAAGATGGGCCAGGAGGGCGCCTGGACGGCGGACGTCACATTCGACGACGTGCGCGTCGGCCCCGATGCACTCATCGGCGGGTCGGAGGATGTCGGCTACCGCGCCGCGCTGACCTCACTGGCCCGGGGACGCATCCACATCGCGGCAGTCTCGGTCGGGACGGCGCAGCGTGCGCTCGACGAATCGGTGTCCTACGCAGCCAACGCCACGCAGGGCGGCACGCCGATCGGCGACTTCCAATTGGTGCAGGCGATGATCGCCGACCAGCAGACCGGAGTGATGGCCGGGCGCGCACTGGTCCGCGAGGCCGCGCGGCTCTGGATGTCCGGGGAGGACCGGCGCATCGCCCCTTCGACCGCCAAGCTGTTCTGCACCGAAATGGTCGGCGAGGTGGCCGACTTGGCCGTACAGATCCACGGCGGTAGTGGTTACATGCGCGACGTCCCAGTCGAGCGCATCTATCGCGACGTTCGGCTGCTGCGACTGTACGAGGGCACCAGCGAGATTCAACGCCTGATCATCGGCGGCGGACTGGTGAAGGCGGCGCAGCGGGCACGATGACGCCCGTCCGATCATCTGGACGGTCAGGCCATGTAGCGGACGATGGATTCCGCCACCGCCGCGGGCTTGGCCGAACCCTCGATCTCGACCGTGATGGTGGTCGTCGCCTGGACCGCGCTCTCCAGCCTGTTCACGGCCGTGATCTCGCCACGCGCCCGGACGTTGGCGCCCACCTTCACCGGCGTGATGAAGCGAACCTTGTTGTAGCCGTAGTTGACAGCCAACTTGATGCCGTCCACGCGGTAGAGCTGGTGCGAGAAGTGAGGCAGCAGCGACAGGGTCAGCAGACCGTGCGCGATCGTGCCACCGAAGGGTCCACCGGCCGCCCTCTCCGGATCGATGTGAATCCACTGGTGGTCGTCGGTGGCATCGGCGAAGAGGTTCACGCGGTCCTGGCTGATCTCCATCCACTCGGTAGGCCCTAGTTGGCTGCCAAGGGCCGCTGCAAACTCATTCAGATCTCCGAAGACCTTCATGTCTGCTCCTCTGGTTGGTTTCGTGGCCGCGAAAGCCACCCGTAATACATGTAGCCGTTGCAATCGGTGAACACAACGTTGGATTGGTGCAGAAATCGACGGTGCAAGCCAAGTGTTCGCCACGGGTGACACGGATATCTCATACGCTGGGATTACTTCCAAACAGAAAATTGCGGGGCGGCCTTAAACCCGCGTCGCCGACAATTTATCCAGCCGCGTGACCTGCGCCGAACCCGCGGGTAACAACGCCGAACGGTTGGAATCGGGCACCGATCAGCCCGATACTTAGTTGTCGAGTCGCTTGAAAACGGAAGCGAATGACGCCAGCGGGGGGCGCCATGATCGGGCGTTCCGATCCAAGAATGGGGCCACAGTGAGCATATCCACCCTCGAATTCCTGCCATTCGACGCGTTCCGGTTGAGCCAGAACATCACCTGGTGGGACCCCGACTCGTCGTGCACCATGGTGCTGTCCTCGCCGAGCATCGACCGCGAACTCTGGAATGATTACCTGCGGGGCGCGGACCACAGCTACCGACGACACGGAGTCGAGCAGGCGCTGAACATCGACGCGATCAGCGACGGCGAAGACACCGCGCTGTTCTGGGCCCTCATCGACGACACCGGCCGACTGACCGGTGGGGTGCGGGCCAAGGGGCCGTTGACGTGCCCCGACGACTCGCACGCCGTCGTTGAATGGGCCAACCACGAAGGCCTGCCCGCAGTGCGCAAGATGATCAGTGACAGGGTTCCCTTCGGCATTCTCGAGATGAAGTCCGCTTGGACCACCGACGATCGCCATCGCGCCCGCTCGGTGTCCAGAGCGCTGGCGCGCAGCGGTTTTCACGCGATGGAACTGATGGGTATCCAATTCTGCATGGCGACCGCCGCACCACACGTGCTGGACCGTTGGGCCTCCTCGGGAGGTACGGTCGCCCCAATTGCCGCCGCTGCCTATCCCGACGAGAGGTACCAAACCAAGATGATGTGGTGGGACCGCAGAACGTTCGCCAACAGTGCTGAACCGGAGCAGGTTTCGAAGATCTTCCGCGAGATGAACGCTGTATCCAGCCTCGCGATCGCCTCGTGAGGGAGCCGGACGACACGCACTCCTTCTCGGCGACTCTTCTCGACGAGGGAACCGAATCGGACGCCAGCGCACTCGCCGACTTGCAAGCCGATCCCGTCATCGAGGTGGTCGACTCCCTGACCGAACAGCGCGCAGCCTTGAACGACCTCCGCCCCGGACCCGACCCGGCCATGTCCGGTGAACCCCACCGCTGGGCGTTTTACCCTTGGCGCCGGGCGGTGGTCAAGATCCTAGGTCCCCTGTCGTTTCGGCGGTTGCGACTGGACCGCAACCGCAACCTCATCACCGGCGACGAGCAAGATCGATTGGGGGATTTGCGCGTCGGCATCGTCGGCCTCAGCTCGGGCCACGTGATCGCCCACACCCTGGCTGCCCAAGGGCTATGCGGCGAACTTCACCTGGCCGACTTCGACGATCTGGAGCTGTCCAACCTCAACAGAGTGCCTGCCGGTGTCTTCGACATCGGCACCAACAAGGCGACGGTGGCCGCCCGCAGGATCGCCGAACTCGATCCCTACCTGTCGGTGCGGCCATGGCATCGCGGCCTGACTCCTGAAAACGTGGGGTCCTTCCTCGACGGGCTCGACGTCGTCGTCGAGGAGTGCGATTCGCTCGACATCAAGGCCCTGGTTCGGCAGGAGGCGCGGGCCCGCCGGCTACCGGTCGTGATGGCCACCAGTGACCGAGGACAGATCGACGTGGAGAGGTTCGACCAGGAGCCCGGGAGGCCGCTCTTTCACGGTCTGCTGGGGACCGTGGACGTCGCCAGGCTGAGGTCCCTGAGCAGCCAAGAGAAGGTGCCACAGGTTCTGCGGCTGGTCGACGTCGCCGGGCTTTCGGTGCGCGCAGCGGCATCCATACTCGAGGTCGGTCAGTCACTGGCGACCTGGCCGCAGTTGGCCGGGGACGTCACCCTCGGCGCGGGTGGTGTGGCGGAGGCGGTGCGCCGTATCGGCCTCGGCCAGCCGCTGAAGTCGGGACGGATCCGGCTCGACGTGGGTGACGCGCTCGACCGGATCGAGAATCCCGTGAGCATGGCGAAAGGCGACGAGCCGGCGCCGGACGACCGCGACGTTCCGACGGATCTCCTCGGCGCCGTCGTCGCGGCCGCAAGCCGCGCACCGTCAGGCGGCAACGTGCAGCCGTGGACGATCGAGGCCCACGGCGACACCGTGGAGATCCTTCTCACCCCCGAACTCACCTCGACGATGGACGTCGGTTTCCGCGGCAGCGCCGTGGCCCTCGGGGCGGCGGTGTTCAACGCCTCCGTCGCTGCCGCGGCCGCAGGGCGCGGCGACGTCGTTGGCGAGGTGAGCTACGTCGAACCGGCCGGTCGCTGGCCGCTGCGGGCGTCCGTGCGCCTTACTCCCGGCTCCGACCCAACTCGTGCCAGCTGGTACCCCGCGGTACTGCGGCGCGAGACCAATCGCCACATGGGAACACCTACCGCGGTCGCCGGCGACGTGCTCGATGCACTGGGGGCCGCCGCATCGGGCGAGGGTGCGGGACTGCTTGTACTGACCGAACGCGCCCAGATCGAATCTGCTGCCGAGATCCTCGGCGCAGCGGACCGGATCAGGTACTTGACCCCGGCGCTGCACGCCGACATGACGGCTGAACTTCGCTGGCCCGGCCATGATCCCATCGACACTGGCATCGACGTTCGTAGCCTCGAACTCGACGACGGCACGCTGCTCGCACTCGACATCCTCAAGCGCCCAGAGGTCATGGCGTCGCTTCGAGAATGGGACGCCGGCCGCATCCTCGGCGCCGACACCAGGGCGCGCGTGGAGGCGAGCAGCGCGCTCGCGATCGTGACGGTGGGTGGCGCTGACCTGACGGCATACGCCCGTGGTGGCTCGGCGGCGGAGTCGGTGTGGGTCACCGCGCAGGATCGTGGACTTTCGGTTCAGCCGATCTCGCCGCCGTTCCTCTATGCCCGCACGGACGACGAACTGAATGAGGTCTCGGCCACCTACGCCGCGGCCCTGTCCAAACTGAGATCGCGCCTGTTCGACCTTGCGGGCGTCGGCGAAACGACACCCGCGCTGCTCCTTCGGCTGGCCGTCACACCTCCGACATCGGTCACGAGTCGACGTCGCGGCGTAAACATCGCCGGCCCAGGATATTCTGGTCCCGATGTCCGTGGATAGCCCTCGTGTCAGCCTTGACCGGCTGGTCACCCTCGTCGCCGTGGACCTCATGGCGTCGAGCGCCGCCACGTCGGTCGAGGTGGCACGGCGAGTACTTGCGTTGCTGGTGAAGTACTTCGACGTCGACGTCAGTTTTCTACGCTACAACGATCATTCGATCCGCGCCTCCATCCTGATCGCCGAGTGGCCGCAGCGACCCGACGTGCCCGACCCCGATCCGCTGGGCGTCGTGTACTTCGCCGACGCCGATCCGGTCTTCGCCGAATCCGAGCACGGTAAGACGGTGCAGGTGTTTCGACCCGAGAACGAGGACTATCAGCGCCGGATCGATGAGGGGCGTCACGTTCCGCAGACATCAATGGCCGCGGCACCTCTGGTATCGGGCGAGCTGACCACCGGCATACTCGGTTTCGTCAAGTTCGGCGACCGGCAATGGCTGCCTGCGGAAATCAACGCACTCGAGGCGATAGGTTCACTGTTTGCTCAGGTCCAGGCCCGGGTGGCGGCCGAGGACCAACTTCGCTACCTCGCCGAGCACGACGACCTGACGGGTCTGTTCAACCGGAGGGCACTGATCGACCACCTCGACGCCAGGCTGGCCCCAGGCCAACCTGGTCCCGTCGCAGCGCTGTTCTTCGATCTCGACCGGCTCAAGACCATCAACGACTACCTCGGCCATACCGCGGGCGATTTGTTCCTTTGCGTGCTCGCCGACCGCCTCGAGCAGGGCACCAAACCCGGCACCGTCATCGCCCGACTCGGCGGTGACGAGTTCGTCGTCGTCCCTGGGTCACCGATGTCGGAGGAAGATGCGCAGGAACTCGCCCACGGGCTCCTGAAACTGCTGTGCGAGCGCGTCCCGGTCGACGGCGAACTGCTCACCCGAACGGTCAGCATCGGTGTGGCCCTTGGCCTGCCCGGCAACGAACGCACCGCCGACCTGCTACGCCGGGCCGATCAGTCGGTACTCGCCGCGAAGGCGGCGGGCGGCAACCGGGTGAGCATGTACACCAACGAGATGTCCATGCAGTCCGAATTCCAGACCGACATCGAACTGCACCTGCAGAGTGTGATCGACAATGGCGCCCTGATGCTGCGGTACCTCCCCGAGGTGGACATGCGAACGGGCGAGGTGCTGGCCATGGAGGCACTCGTCCGTTGGCAGCACCCGACCCGCGGATTGCTGTCCCCCGCATCGTTCATCGACATCGCCGAGTCGATCAACCTGGCCGGGGAACTGGGCCGGTGGGTGATGCGGACGGCGTGCGCGGACTTCGCACGGTGGCGGGCTCACGGCACGGGCAGCGGCGTTGTGCTGCGGGTCAACGTATCGCCGGTCCAGCTGGTCAGCGATGGCTTCGTCGAGTCGGTGGCCGAGATCCTCGACGAATTCGGCCTGGCCCCAAGTTCGGTCTGCCTGGAGATCACTGAGAGCGTCGTCGTCCAAGACATCGAAACCACCACCATCACCCTGGCAGGACTGCGGGAGGTGGGTGTCCAGGTCGCGATCGACGACTTCGGCACCGGCTACAGCGTTTTCGCGCACCTCAAGTCGTTGCCCGTCGACGTTCTCAAGATCGACCGTAGTTTCGTCACCGACCTGGGCGAGAACAAGGACGACCTGGCGATCGTCCGGGCGATCATCGCCCTTGCCGATGCCTTCGAACTTCACGTAGTGGCCGAGGGCGTGGAGAGCGAGGCGGCGGCGCGCACGTTGCTCCGCCACGGTTGCCACCGGGCTCAGGGCTTCCTGCTGTCGCACCCGCTTCCGGGCGAGGAGATGCTCGCGCTACTGCACGAGGGGAGGGTGGCGGTGCACTTTCCCGCAGCGCCAGGCGTCTGACGGCACCTTACGCGACTCACGCAGGCCACGAAGCGCCCGTCGCGGAGCCAAGCATATCGGGGGCAGCGCTGATTCCGGCTGCAGCGACGCTCACCAACTCGACGCGGCCAAACCGGCTGGCCGTCCTCCCGACGACACACACCCGCATCGACGCCTCGTAGTCCGGCAATACCGGATCGGCTCCTGAAAAGTCCCGCTCGGTGGGAGAGATCGTCACGCCGCGACGGGCGCGGATCGCGTACGGGCCGTCCGCGGTCGCGAGTACCACTCCCACGACCCGGCCGTCTTCGAAGACGAGGCGGTCGAGCGGCGCGGCGTCCAGCACGTCGATGTCCACGCTTCCGGGCCTGCTCGTTCATCCACTCACTGAGCGTTCGGCCGCCGAACTCGACCTGATCGTCCCACGAACCCAAGGGGACGACCTCGATGGTGCCGCCGTCCCCCGACCGCATGGTGGTGGTCTTCCGACCGAACACGACCGAGGAAAGCATCCCATAGGGCGACGACAGGCACTGGCCGGCCCAATCCATGAGCAAAGACCCCATGAAGGGCTCGATCGCCCTCCCGGCGGGAACCTTGCTCACCACCCGCGTTGGCACTGGTATGTCGGCCGCGACGTGGGGCGCGCAACGAGCCCCCTCGCTAAGCGCAGCAAGGTAGGCGTTCGTCTCGGGGTCGACGACCTCCTGGCGCAGCCATCCGGCAAACGGGCGAACCCGCTGCCGGGTGGCCACACCGGCGACCTCGCCGACACGGGCGCTATGGCGCGGAATGGCGTCGGCCACCAGCACGTCAAGACCACCGTCGGCGGTTGCGATGGCCCCGGCGAGTCCGCCGATCCCTGCGCCGATGACACACTCGGTCTACTTGTCTATCCCACATTCGTGCCCTCTACCTCTGGTTACGTAAATCAGTCTGAAGTGCAAGTACACAGCTAAATGAGAAGCGACGTCGGCGCATCCCCCTCGCCAACGCCAGAAAGCCGTCGTCACGCAGACTAGTTTACATACCTTTGGCATGTTATCCAGTCCAGGTTCATACTTGCAGTCCGAAACAATATTGACGTTGCACGTTAAAATTGGGGATGCCAAACCCCGCCGCCGCAACTCGAACGGTCGCGCAACGGGCGGTGCCTGGCAGCGCGGGTCCACCCGTGAACCGAGACTTCGATGTGAGTGAACCGTCCGACCGGAAGACGGACTCCATGCGGGTGCAGATCTTGCGGGCAGCAAGCCGAGAGTTGGCGGCCAAGCCATACAGCCAGGTCAACCTCGACGACATCCTGGCGAGCGCGTGCGTGACGAGGGGCACGTTGTACAACAACTTCCGTTCCAAGTACGAAGTTGCCACGGCGATCGTGGCAATACAAGTCCGAGATCGCCGACAAGATGTTCGATCTTGCCTTCTTCCGGACGCGTCCGGCGCTGGAGGCGATGATCGAGGTCTTCTACGCCGTCGCGGTAGACGACGTTCAGAACGACGTGGCCCGGGCGGGCTTCAACCTGCTGGAGGCGATCGGCCGATTCGACGGTTCGCAGGCCACGATCCTCCAAGGCTGGATCGCTGCCTTCGCACACCAGACCCGCCGTGCGATCGACGAAGGCGACGTCATCGCCGACGTCGACCCCACACACGTCGCCAGCACGCTGGTATCCCTGTACATGGGCCTGCGGCAGACATCCGATCTGAACGAGCCCGCCACCTTCATCCGCGATCTGGAGGCCGCCTGGCAACTCGCGATGCCCGGCTTCGTGACTCCGGACCGCCTCCCCTACCTTGCCTCGTTCGTCGGCCGGCGGACGGCACTCGCGATCAGGAATGCGGGCCCCGACCCCACCGGCAATCTATGATTCCGCCAAGACTGAACTGCATTTGCGAAATCAACGGAGGTGGTCGACGTGGTGCGCCAGGCCAGATCCGAGGCGACCCGGCAAAAGATCATCGATTCGGCCATCGACCTGATCAACGAGATCGGTTACCCAGCCGCCGGGCTGGCGGACATCATCGAGCGTGCCGAGTTGACGAAGGGCGCGCTGTACTACCACTTCGACTCGAAGGAAGCGCTGGCCACCGCGATCATCGAAGAGGGTGCCGTGACCGTACTGGACTCGTTCCGCAACGCGGGCCGGTCCAGTTCACCCGCCATGGAGAACATCATCCACGGCTTGTTCGTGGTCATCGACGTTCTCGCTGGTGACCGGGTCACTCAGGCTGCCGGTCGGCTGCTACGAACCTTCGGCGGTTTCAACCCGGCCGCAAAGCAGACCTACGCCATCCTGCTGGAAGAGATGACAAAGGCGATATCGGGCGCCATCGCCGAGGGCGACGTTCGCTCTGAACTCGATCCGGAGCAGGTGGGCAGCTCAATCGTCAGCACCTTACTCGGTGCCGAACTGCTGTCCAGCGCGCTGGCCGACGGTGAGGACATGCGCACCCGCCTGACCCACACCTGGAACGTCATCTTGCCCGCCATCGTCGCCGAGGATTCGCTGGCCTACTACCGCGAGTTCCTTGCCCGCCAGTCGATGCAGGACCGGCAGGCCGAACGCTGAGCGTCGGGCGACGGCCGAACCCATTTGGCGAAATGCGATACGTGAAAATGTTGTACCCTGAAGAACGCCATGGCTACGTCGAAGAAACCCCGAAAGGCGGCGGCACCGCGTAGTAAACCTGGCTCCGCAGCGGCGGCAGTAGCGACCACATCGGCGCCTCGCACGTGGACGTTTCTGACCAACCACGCCCACGTACTCTTGTGCCTGGCGCAGGGCGAGTCGCTGACCGCCCGCGAGTTGAGCATGCGCATCGGCATCACCGAACGCTCCGTGCAGGCCATCCTCGCTGATCTGATCGAGGATGGATATCTGTCCAAATCCAAAGTGGGACGACGCAATAGTTACACCGTCAACCCCCGTGGCCGACTTCGTCACCCGCTGGAGTCGGCGCACACGGTCGGGGAACTCATCAGCGTCCTGACGTGACGTTTGCGGAACTGCGATCGTCGCAACATCTTTGGTGTCACCACCCCGGCCCGGCGTTCGCTCGCATCAGGTGAAGTAGTCGGGACGGCTGACGTGGGTGTCGGAAACGAACATCACACCGGGCGTGCTGGTGAGGAGTCGCCGCAGTGCATCGATGAGGGGCTGGGCCTTGTCCTCGGGTACCACGGTGATGAGCATTTCCAGCGGCGCTTGGTCGTTGAACAGCAACCGCCCCTGGCGGGCACCGTGGTGGCCGAATCCGGACACGCCGGACACACTGGTGTAGCCGGTGGCACCGGCGCTGCGGATCAAGTCGCGCACCGCGTGAGCATGCGCGCCGTCGATGACGACCTCGATCTTGGTCATCAGCGTCAAGTCACGGTGATCAGTCATGGGTAGTCGACTTTCGGTAGGGGCTGGCATGCCAGCCGGATCGGGTGTGCTGTTGCCAGGGCTCGCCGTGGGTTTCGCGGGCGATCAGCGCGATCCAGTCGTTACCGATCAGATTCTGCAGCATCGGGTTGCGGTCGATGATCGCGTCGATGTGCGCCAGCGGGGCTTGCACGATGGCCAGCAGTCGCAGTGGTTCGTGTATCAGGTCGGAGCCGACCCCAACCGACTGCCACGGCAGGCCAAGTTGCAGGTCGCCGGTGTGGCCGGCCAATACCCCCGCGCTGCCCACCACGTTGTGGATGGTCTTGGTGCCCGCGCCGAAGGCCTCGGGATCGACGGCGGAGAAGTAGTACTGGTGGTTGATCCATTGCGCCACGATCAGCGGCGCGGTCAGGATGGTTTCCAGGCCGGCACCGGTGGGGTCGGCGGCCGCCTCGTAGGAGTGTAGGAACGCGCGCCTGTTCAGGTCGATCCCGGCGGTCATGGCGCGGGGTCCGACGATGAAACACGCGTTGCCTGCCAGCCCCCACTCGGGGTAGACCTGCGCCCAGTCACACGAGCGGGTGCGTACGTGGCGCAGAACTCTTCGGGGTTTTCGAGAGCGGGGCGCCCCGGGCAGGACCTCGGCACGGCGGACGCCCGAACGCGCGCCGGCCTCGGCGAGCGAAGCGGCAAGTCGATCCAGGCCCGGGCGGTGACCGCCCGGGACGAGTGCGACGTCGAGCAGCTCGACGGTGTCGCGGGCGGTGTCGTGTTCGGCCGCGACGAACCAGGTGTCGTCGGGGATCTCGATGTCGTGGGTGCGCAGGTGGGTCCGCACATTGGGATCGTTGAGGATGGCGGCAGCCGTACGTGCATTGGGCGCGCCGCGATGTCCGCCGCAGGCGCCGCAGTGCAGGGCAGCCGCGTAGGGGTTGTTCTCGGTGCTGCTGCCATGTCCGGATAGCACCACCAGCGGCGCGAAGTTGGTGGTCAGACCCATCATGGTCAGGGCGGCTCGCGCGAACAAATACTTGTCCTCGGCAGTGAAGCCGCCGTCGACGTCGACCGCGGTGGCCGGCGACGGGCGGATGACGCGTGCCGCGGTTCGGCGTAGCCGGTCGTGCCACGCCGGCGCGAGGGTCTTGGCCGTCGCAATCGGCCCGGCGGCCCAGCCGGCTGCCTCGGCCAAGGCGAACGGGCTGAGAGTGTCGTATTTCGCTGTGTAGAAGGCCCCCTCACCGGCAGTGAGGGTCGTCCGGCCCGTCTCGGCCCGCCGAACGGCTCGCGATCCGGGGTCGGTGGGCTGCTCGGTGACGGGGTTGCGCGGTGCGATCAAGACCGGGCACTGGTCGCTGGGTACCACTGATCCCAGCTGGCGATAGCTGATGGCTACGGCGAAGAACCCCGCGAAGCCCAGCGTTTCGTAGGGACCGAGCGCTTCGAGTTGACGGCGCAGTTCCTCGGATCGGGTGTCGATGCAGCACACCAGCTGAGCCTCGGGTCGAGCCGCATCGTCCGCAGAGTCCTGGGCATCGAGCTGCTCCAGCAGGCGGGCTCGATAGTGGTGTTCATAGGCGTGCTGCCAGACCAGTCGGCCCAGTTCGACCGGCAGCATCGCCAGCACCTCGGTGATCGCCAGCAATTCCGTTGCGGTGGGGCGGGAATCGGTCAGCCGGGCCGCCACCGCGGCAGCCCGCTGACTCAGCGACGGGGACGCGTGCGCCGTCGGCGGGGCGGGCCGGTCCCGGGATGTGTGGCCGCTTGCACGCAGGAGTTCGGCCTCGTAGGTCAACCGGATCGCGAGGTAGTCGACGAGGTCGACGAGGTCGACGCCGCCGTCTTGATCGCCGCCGTTATGATCGTTGTGCCAGCGAACGTGGCTGGCCCAGCCGGGCATTCGCGTCAGATCCGCGCGCAGGTAGTCCACCCGCTCGTCGTCGTCCACTCCGATGGTTGCGAGAGCGGCCAGAGCAGCGTCGTCGGCGCGCGGGGGCAGCGCCCGCAGTGCACTCCGGACGCTGCCCGACAGGCTGCGATCGCGCCACGCCAGGTCGCGCCATGCCCGGTACAGACCGCGCGAACGTCCCGGCATCGGCCACGGGGCGTCGCGGGCGCCGAAGAATGCCGCGCACCACTTGCTCGTCTGGGCGTCGACGATGCCGGCGATACGGGGGTCGGCCACTTCGCTACGGGTGTACACCGAACGCTGCGGCGCCGCAGCGACGGTTCCGTGCAGCAGGTCGCATTCCAGGATGCTCACCGCGTTCCAGTGAGTGCCGGCCACCGTCACGCCGGGGTGGGTCGGCACATGAGGGACATGGTGGATGATGGCGGCTCGCAGATCCTGCGCGTCGATTCGCCCACGCGCGTACAGCTGGCGGAACTGGGCGGGATCCAGTGTTCCGCGAGCCCCGAACAGCTCACCGGCTCGTCGCAGCGCGGCGTGAAACTCGAGGCCCTCCAGGCCGCCCAGGGGGTTGACGGCGATGAAGGTACTGATCGGCCAGGAAACCGGAAGTGCTCCCGCGGCAGTAGTGACGTCGCCGCGGAACTCCAGGCGGCGTGCGGCCGTCGCGGCCGGCCCGGTCATGCGGACACCCCCGCCATGGCCGGATTCGCCACTGGTCGCGAGGCGGTGGCGCTGGGCGGCGAAGAGGTGTCCCGGGCGACGGGCTGGGCACGGCTCAGCGCCCAGACGTACAGGTCGGCATGCAGGTTGGACACCCTGAGCGCGGCTGGGCGGCGGCGGATGACGCTCACGACGAGCATGATCACCACCACGGGCACGAGGAGCCAGGGGCTGACACCGACGCGGTCAGCCGGGATGGTGGGTCGCAGGACATCGGTGAACACGCTGATGATGCCCAGGTAGGCAGGCAGTACGGCGAGCAATGCGACCGTCGCGGCCGCGGCCCGCGACGGCGAGGGGCGTCGACGCATCCAGGCCCAGCTGGCCCACGCCGCCGCGGCCCAGGAGAACACCAGCAGGGCAGTCTTACCGTGCTGGTCGGTTGCGGCGGTTGACGGCCACACCGTCATGGTGGCGGCCAGTACCGCCGCGGGGACAGAGGCGGCGAACACCGTCACCAGCGCCCGCGTGCGCACCGACAGCGGAGGCGGCGACGGCGCGCGGTGGTGACGGTCGTGACGGTCTACCGCGGCGCCCGAGCCGAGGAACAGGGTGGCCTTGTACATGCCGTGGGCGACCAGGTGAAGGATCGCCGCGGCGAAAAGACCCAAGCCGCAGGTCATGATCATGAAACCCATCTGCGCCATCGTCGAATGCGCCAGCGACCCCTTGATGTCGGGCTTGGTCAACATCAACACGCCGGCGTAGATCGCCGTCGCTGCACCCAGCGTGAACGCCAGATGGGCGGCAAGCGGTACTCCCAGGAACACACTCCCGCTGCGTAGCAGCAGAATTGCCCCTGCATTGACCACCCCGGCATGGAGCAGCGCCGACACCGGAGTGGGCGCTGCCAGGGTCGCGGGCAACCAGCGTTGAAACGGAATCTGTGCCGAGCGGGACGCGGCGGCGATCACGACGAGGACCGCGACCCCCGTCGCTGCGGCGGTGCCGACCTCCCCGCCCGGCCACGGCTCACGCAGATCCCAATCACCCCAACCGATCACGACGACGGCCACGGCCAGCCACAGTGCGGCGTCACCAACCAGGAACGCGCGCATGGTCCGGGCCGCGCCATCGCGGGCGGGCGGAAGGTCTGGGTACATCCGCAGCAGCAGGCACAGGGCAATCCCGGCAATCGTCCACGCCACTGCGAGGCCGACCAACGTCACCGCACACACCAGCGCCGCGCTCGCCGCCGTCAGGACGGCGGCGGTGGTGAAGAAGTAGTCGGCGCGGGCATCGCCGAACAGGTAACGGCGGGCGAATAGTTGCACTACTGCACTGATGCCGCATACCAGCGGCAGGACCAGCGCCGACAGCCGATCGGCGTGCAGTCCCGCCAGCTGCACGTCGCCGAAGGTCAGCACCCACTGCACTGGGTGACCGGCGAATACCAGCAGACTGACCGCGACCGCCATCGCGACGCTGATCACCGCAGCCCCCGGCCCCCACACGCGACCGGGAATCCGCAGCAGCCGACCCAGCGCGGCAGCAACCAGCGGCACCACGATCACCGCTACCACGACTGCACCCATGTGCGGGCCCTCCTCATCCTGTATCAACCACGACCATACGAATCGCGACGAAGCATACATGAAATCTGCTACACGTATTATGTTGCGTGTATATTGCTTCGGCAGTGAATGAAGAACGGACCGAGTAGGAGGACGAGGTGCGAACAGGCCCCTACGCCGGCGCGCAGATGGTGATCGGCACCATGCACGGCAAGCAACACCAGGTGGGGCCGGCGTTCGCAGCATTGCTCGGGGCCGAGGTCATCGCGCCGACAGGCCTCGACACCGACCGGTTCGGAACCTTCACCGGTGACGTCGAGCGTTCCTTGCCAGCGGCGGCGACGGCTGCCGCCAAGGCACGAGAAGCAATGGTGGCCACCGGAATTCCCTATGGCCTGGCGAGCGAGGCCAGCTACAACACCCGATATGGCGCATTCCCGGTCCACGAAGAGATCCTGATATTCCTCGACGAGATCCGTGGCATCGAGGTGCTCGAATGTGACGTCGGCGCGGATGAGACCGGATGTACGCAACGGGTGGTCACGCAGGATGCCGCGCATACCGCCGCGCGGAGCTTCGGATTTCCACATCAGGGCGCGACCGTCAGGACCGTCGATGTCGCCGGGGTTCGGGTGTTCGGCAGGGGTTTGACCGATCTCGCCGGCCTGTCGCACGCAGTCCGCACCGCCCTCGACTCCGGGACGGGTCCAGTGTGGGTAGGGCCGGACCATCGCGCGCATCACAACCCGTCGCGGCGCGCCGTGCTGAGGCGACTCGCCGGGCGGCTCGCGCGACGACTGGCGACCGCCTGTCCCGGATGCCACTCACCTGGCTATGGCGCCGTCGGGGAGCGCGCAGGTCTCCCCTGTCGCGTCTGCGGCACGCCAACCGATCTCGCCCTCGGCGACGTCCACGGGTGCCCAGGCTGCACCCACACCACCTTCGTACGGCGCACCGAAACGACGGCCGACCCAGGATGGTGCCCGATGTGCAATCCCTAGCATCGACCGACGACCGGCCCCGACAAAAAACGAATCTGGTTTTATGAAGCACAGTTCGCTAATATCACTTCGGTGACGACCAGGCGCCACAGTCGTGGCGGGAAGCGAGGACACCCATGGGCGGCACGAAACTCCAGATGCCGGGGGTACACGCAGCGCATCCGACGCTCGTCGGCGAGGCGGCGTCGTTGAGTGGGGCCGAAAGTCATGCTGCCGACGCCGGCGGATCGCCGGTGGCGGTGGTGTTCGAGTGCGCGGACTGCCCGATACCGGCCGCATCGATGTTCGACCATCCGCCCGGGGCGTTGTTCAGTGTCCGCACCTGGGGGCACGCCCTTGATCGCGCGGTGCTCGGCTCGATCGAGTTCGTGGTCAGTTCGTTCGACATCCCGTTGGTGGTGGTGCTCGGTCACCGCGACTGCACTGCGCTGAACGCCTCGGAGCGCGTCGACCCGGCGGGGAACGGTACCGACGACGCCACGCCGGAGGCGGCGCACGCATCCGCGATATGCGCAGCACTGGTGCAGACCTCCCCAATCCTGGCTGACCGGGTGGCAGAAGGACGATGCGCTGTCATCGGCGTGGTCGCCGGGTCCGATGGCCGGGTCGACCTGCACAGCGCGTTCGGTGATGTGGGCGCCTGGGCGAGCATGCCCGACGACGAACGACCGTGAACGCGAGTGTGGTGTTCGCTCGGTTGATCGGGCCAGAAGCGGAAGAATCCAGGCGTACCGCGGGGTTGCCCCTAGGAACGGCACTTCCGCAGGTCGGTGAAGGGAGCAGCGCCATGGGTTCTGCCGGCCGCGGCGATCCGGCATGACGGCACGGTCGGATACCACTCCTCGCACGCTCCGCTCATCGCTCAGTCGGCCGTGCCCGGTCGGGGTCGGGCACTGACCCGACTCGGACTTGGATGTGGCCACCTCGCACGGACAGGTCGCCCATGGTGGTGAGCGACGATTCGATCGCGGTCCATGGATGCGCGTCGATGTCCGATCCGCCGAGCAGGCAGGCCAGCCGCGCAACCGGGGTCCACAGCCTCGCCCATCCGACCGGCTCCTGCATGTCCACCACCGCCACCCGGCCACCGGGGCGGGTCACCGCCACCATCAGCGACACCGCCAGCGCCCACCTCGGCATCAGCGACAAGGCGTAGGTGCTGATGACGCCATCGAAGCCATCGCCCGCGTCCAGCGTCGCGATGTCCAGCGCGGTGGCGTCGGCCTCGACGAGTCGCACGTTGTTCCAGCCCGCCGAGTCCGCCCGTCGTCGAGCCTGGCGCAGCATGTGAGCGCTGGCGTCGACGGCGGTGATCGACCCGGTCGGGCCGATCCTGTGCTGCAGGTGGGGGAAGTTCAAACCGGTGCCACAACCGATGTCGAGCACACGATCGCCGGGGCGCAGGGCCAAGAGGTCCATCGCGGCGGTGCGGCCGGCCCGATAGACCGGCCACTCCGCGGAGATCAGATCGTAGAAACGGGCCGAGGAACGGTAGCGGCCCGTTCGTCGCATCGGCAGTCCGTTCATCGGAAATTCTGGCAAGTTGCCTACCAGGGGAACACTGGGAACGCCCCAGCGGGTTCCCTTACCGTGGACCCACCCGAGATCGGCGGCCTGGACATGCAAGCGGACGGGTTCCGACGCTACGTCGAACCGGAGATCGACGTGCTCCTGCGGGTGGCACGCACCCTGGCAGGCGCCTCGGACGCGGAGGACCTCGTGCAGGAAACTCTGGTGCGCGCGTGGCGCAGCGTGGACCGCTTCGACGGTCGGCACCCGCGGGCATGGCTACTGACGATCTTGAGGAACACGAACATGAACATGCGCCGACGGCAGCGCCCGGACAGCGTCGACGACGTCGCGTTCCTGGACAACGCCAAGCCCGCCTTCGGGATGGCTCCCCAAAGTACCGAGGAACGTGTCATGGATTCCGTCCTCACCGCCGACCTGGAACGCGCGGTGCAGAGTTTGGACGCCAAGTTCGCCACGGTGCTGTTGTTGGTCGACGTCGATCAACTCACCTACGCCGAGGCAGCTGAGGCGTTGGGTGTTCCCGTCGGCACCGTGATGTCCAGGCTCAGCCGCGCGCGCGACCGCGTCCGTCGCCATCTGCGCCCAAAATTTGCGGCAGCCACCGTTGGGAGACGCCGATGATCAAAGTCATCAGGATGATGGTGACGTGCCACTGGTCGGCGCGTCGGATTCAGCGCTACCTCGACTCCGATCCTGCCGCCCTACTCGATGATGCCGAGATCCGCCGGCTGGAGGCTCACCTGGCTGAGTGCGAAAGATGCCGGGACCTTGCCACCGAATACCGCCAGATCGACTCCGCGCTGTCACGCTGGGCGTCGCGGCGGATGCCGGACCCCGACAGCGTCGCACACATGCACGAGGTCGTCGATCGCCTGGTCCGAGGCGACCTTCGGTGACCCGTGCGGCGCATCACGCGGTTGGCCACGACCAGCCGACACCGCGGCTACCCGACGGCGCCGACGTGGTGGTCGTCGGCGGCGGAACCGCTGGCATCGTCGCTGCGAAGACGGCCGCCGGTTTCGGCGCAAAGGTCGTCCTCATCGAACGCGACCGCACCGGTGGGGACTGCTTGTGGACCGGATGTGTGCCGTCGAAATCGCTGATCGCCGCGGCGTCGGCCGCCGCGGCGATCCGTCGCGGGACTGCCTTCGGGATTTCCACTTCCGCGGTGACCGTCGACTTCCCCCGGGTGATGGCGCACGTGCGGCAGGCGATCGCAGCCATTGCACCCGTCGACTCCCCCACCGCCCTTACCGAGGCCGGCGTGACGGTGGTCAGTGGATCAGCCCGGTTGGAAGGCCCTCGCACGGTAGCGATCGGTGACGACCGGCTCGTGTTCGGCCAGGCCGTACTCGCGACGGGCGCCCGCCCGGCGGTGCCAGACCTTCCGGGCATGGCGAAAGTCGACTACTTGACCAGCGACACTGTCTGGGATCTCACCGAGCTACCGCAGCGACTCTTGGTGCTTGGCGGCGGCAGCATCGGTTGCGAACTCGCTCAGGCCTTCGCCAGGCTCGGCTCCGACGTCACGATCGTCGAGTCGGCGGACATGCTCGTCCCCCGCGAGGACCCGGCCGCGGCCACCGCACTCACCGCGTCGATGGTCGCCGATGGCGTCGACGTCGTGGTCGGTGCGACGGCCCAGTCGATCGACGAGCGGACACTCACGCTCGCCGACGGTCGCCACCTGCGATTCGATCGTGTGCTCGTCAGTGTCGGCCGGGTGCCGAGAACCGACTCGATCGGGCTGGACGATGCCGGGGTCGCCGTTGACCACCGCGGCTACGTCACCGTGGACGATCACCTACGCACCTCGAACCCGAGAATCTGGGCAGCAGGCGATCTCACGGGCCACCCACAATTCACGCATACGGCCGGAATGCATGGCAGCATCGCCGCGACCAACGCGGTGCTGGGACTTCGACGCAGCATCGACAAGACCGGCGAACCCCGCGTCACGTTCACCGACCCCGAGATCGCCGTGGTCGGGATCGACCCGCACACCGCCCGCCGGATCCGCGGACTGAAGATCCAGCACATCTCCCACTGCCACCTCGATCGTGCGATCGCCGAGGCCGACACCGGCGGCCACGCCCAACTCGTCCTCGACCGTCGGCACCGCATCGTCGGGGCGAGCATCGTCGGCCCTCGTGCGGGCGAGACGATCGGCGAGTTGGTGCTGGCGGTCAGGCACGGAATGCGCACGCGCGACCTGGCTTCCGCAACCCACCCCTACCCGACATACAACGACGGGCCCTGGAACGCCTCGATCGCCGACGTCCGATCCCAACTGGCGCGTCCCGCGGCATCGCGGCTCATCGCAACGGTCGCCCGCGCCCGTAGGTACTGGCTTCGACTGCAGGACAAGTAGTTTCCGAAATTGGTCACCCGAACGGGAAGGCGTGACGCCGATCACCGGGTTTCCATGATGAGGGAGAGCGAGGATTCCCCCACCCGGTGACAACCAGGCAACCCCGTAAAGGACAACCACACATGAAGATTCGTGCATTCACCATGCTGGCGGCCACCGCCGTGTCGACCGCTGCCGTCGGACTTGCGTCTCCCGCCTCGGCGATGCCTCCGAGCCCCGCCTCCGTCCAAGACACCGTGACGTCGCTGCAGGCGAAGGGATACACGGTCGTGGTGAACAAACTCGGCAATGGGCCGCTGCAGGCATGCTCCATCAGTGGCGTCCGCCCCGGTCAGACGATCACCCGCATGGATTCCGGTGTGCCGGGAGCCGGCGACGATCACACCACCACCGTGGTGAGCATGACCGTCCACGTCGACGTCACCTGCTGATGGCGTGGAGCGCCTCGGTGGGAAGCTCCAGCCCGACCGCAGCGTCCGCCATGGTGTTCACATCGGATGGCAGCTCCACGACCACCGACGACGAACCGACTCGTACCCGGGCACGCTGCCGGATACCGGCCGACTGCAATGACTCGACGGTGCCGACGACCGTAGCCGCGTCCGCCGGTACCAGTCGAACCATTTCCTGACGAATCACCAACGTGGCCGGTCCATCTCGGGCGCCGAGGTCGGCCGGCAGGACGTGGGCACCCAATTCGGAGTGGTGCACCCCGGATGCGATGCTGCCGGGAATCTCGTTGAGACCTCCCATCAGCCTGTGCACCGCAAGAGTCGATGGTCGGACGTACGCGGTGCGCACATCCGAGTGATGCTCCAGTACTCCGTCGATCAGCACTGCGATTCCGTCGGCGACCGCCGCGGCTTCCGACTGATCATGGGTCACCAGCACGATGGTCGGATCGAGTTCGTCCCTGACCGCCCGTAGTAGTGCGTACATGTCGCTGCGCAGTGCGCTGTCGAGCGCGCTGAAGGGTTCGTCGAGGAGCAGGACCCGCGGCTCGGCCGCGAGTGACCTCGCAAGTGCGACCCGCTGCGCCTGCCCGCCGGAGATATCGGCGACGGAGCGGTTCGCGTAGTCCCCCAACTGGACCAGCTCGAGGTACCGGCGCGACGACGCCCTGGAGTCTCGGCGGGAGAGCCCGGCGGCACGCGCTGCGAAGGCCACGTTGTCGATGACCGACAGATGCGGAAAGAGCAGCGGCCGTTGGAAGACCATCGCGATACCCCGTTGCTCCGCGGGTGTGTTCGTCACGTCATCGCCGTCGAGGAGCACCGTGCCGCCCGTCGGTGTGTCCAGTCCGGCGATCAGCCGCAGTGCGGTGCTCTTTCCGGAGCCCGATGGACCCAGAAGCGCCAGGCACGCGCCGGCGTCGATCTGCAGATCGAGTCTGTTCAGCGCCGGGACGTGCTGACCTGGGTGACGGCGCGTGAGGTCACGCACCTCCAGACGGGCGCTCACGTTGGCGTCCCCGTTCGGGGTCCGGCGCGGGCGACCACGGCCAGCAGAATCAACGGCGGAATCACCGCGGCGAGTGACAGCGCTGCGACAACTGAGCTGTTTCCGGTGCCCGACGCAAACGACGCCACCAGGATCGGGACGCTCACCACACGTCCGCCACCGATGAGCAGGGTCACCACGTAGTCGGTCCATCCAACGAGGAACGCCAGGAACGCCGCGCCGGAGAGTGCGGGAGCAAGCAGCGGGATCTGCACCCGGAGCAACACCGTGGCGCGGGATGCACCCAAGGTGCGGGCTTCCTCCTCAAACCCCTTGTCGTAGGCGCCGAAGGCGACCCGCATCAGGTATGTCGTATAGGGAATCGCGGCAACCGAGAGCACGGCGACGACGGCAAGTGGGCTCGGGACTCGGGTACGCAGCACCAGCACGTCGAGGCCGAGCGCCACCGCGAAGGCGGGCAGGATCAGCGGCGCGAAGAGGACCGCCTCGATCAGGCCTGGCAGCGGGACGCGGCCAGAGGCAAGTGCGCGGGCCGCGAGCGCCCCCGCAGGCGTCGCGATCGCCGCGACCGCGAGTCCGAGAGTCGCGGAGACGACGAACGCGTGCGGTGCGCCCGCGGCAAGGCCGCTGCGCACCCCGTCGAGACCCCACTGCTGGGGCAGCAGGTCCGGGAACGGCCACCGATTCGCAAACGCCCACAACAGAATGGGGGCCAGCGGCACCAGGAACCACAGCACCAATGCCCCGCGCACCGCACGCCCGATCGCGGTGCGGCCGGTCATCGCCACACCGCCGAACGCCGCAACACCATCAGGGCGCCGGCCACCGCGAGCAGTGCCAACGCCGCGGTGACGACGGCCGCCGCGGCAGCCTGCGGCCGCGTGGCGAGATCGATCGAGGTGAACAGGCGGATCGCCATCACCGGAAGCGGCTCGGGGTACACCCTGCCGAGCAGCAGCGCCACCTCGTAGGAGCCCAGCGTGTAGGTGAAGCTGATGGTGGCCGCGGCGACCACCGCCGGCCGAATCAGCGGTAGCGTCACGAGCCGCAGCCGAGCACGTCGCGAGGCCCCCAGCACTGCGGCAGTCTCGTCGTAGGTGGCGACCCGGGTGGCCAGCACCGCGGCGACCACCAACCCGATGAACGCCGACTCCTTCCAGGCGTATTCGAGTATCACCGCGATCCACCAGCGGCCGCCGACGAGGGCAGGCCAGCCCCCCTCCGACACCCCGAACAGCCGTGCCAGCAAGCCTGAGTCGGCGAGAAGCAGACCCATGGTCGCGGCGCCGATGAGATGCGGGACGGGGACGGTCACCGTGCCGGCCCACAGCGCCCACCTACGGCCGGCCACCGCAGTCAGGGCGGTGATCACCCCGACCACCACTCCGATGGCCGTCGCGGCCGTGGCGATCGCCAGAGACAATGCTGCCGATGTCACCATGTCGCCGGCGTTGGCGCGGTAGGCGTCGATCGTCAACGCCGGGCTCCCGACCAGGGGCATCAAACCGAGACTCTGCAGCAGCGCCGAACCCAGCCCGGCAACCAGGATGGTCGCCACGGGTACCAACGCCGGAAGCACCCAGAGCGCCGCACGCCATGACACCGCGGGCGCGGGTTCGGCAGACGTCGTCCGTCTCATGTGCGACCGCGTGTCGGCTCAGGTGCCTGCGAGGACATTGCGGCGCCACCCCTCGTCGAGCGGCGACACCCACTCGGCGGCGAGTTCGGGGTGCGCGTTGCGGGCGAGCACGTCGTACGGCGGGACGACCGGTGAGACGGGTAGCGCATCGAACGCGGCGCGGTCCGAGACCGTGAGCCGGTTCGGGTCGAGGACGGTGAACTGACCCCACACTGATGGCTTGGCCTTTTCGAGTTGCTGCTCGGGCGACAGCGCCAGGTTCGCGACGACCCGCGCCCCGGCGGTGCTCCCCGACGTCGACGGGATGGCCAGGAAACTGGCATTGCCGACCGTCCCGTCGGCCAGGGTCAGCACCTTCGTTGCCGGCGGGTAGGTGCCGTCGGCGACCAGTTCGGTCAGCGTCGCCGGACCGTAGGTCATCGTCATGTCGACCTGGCCACCGGCGTAGAGATCGTTGAGTTCCGAGGCGGTCTGCGGATAGGTGGTGCCGCCACGCCACAGGGCCGGTTCGAGCGTGTTGAGTCGCTCGAACAGTGCCGGTGTGAGCCGGTCGTAGTCCTGCTGGGAGAACTGCAGCGGGACCTCCCGCGCGCCGCCGGAGACTGCGGCGAGGGTTTCACGGATGAACACCGATCCGGTGAAGTCGGGAGGTGCCGGGTAGGTGAACCGTCCCGGGTTCTCCTGGGCCCAGTCGAGGACTCCGAGGAAGTCGGTGGGCGGTTCGGCAATCTTGTCCGCGTCGTACACGAGCGTGAACTGCGCCTTGTGCCAGGGCGCCTCGCACCCATCCACGGGAGTGCCGAAGTCGTCGCGCAGCAGCGGGTCGGCCGGGTCGGTGAACGCCATGTTCGGCAGCGCATCGGTCCACCCGCACAGCCAGGAACCGGCCTGTTTGCCGGTCCCGAAGTTGTCGCCGTTGACCCACACCAGGTCGACATCGCCGTCGGTGACGCCGGCCTGCCGCTCGGCGAGGATGCGGTTGATCGCGTCGCCGGTGTCGGCGATCGGCACCCGACGCAACGTCACCCCGGCCTGCCGGGCGGCCGGCACCAGAACGTCGTCGACATAGGTGTTGCCCTGCTCGTCGCCTCCGTACATCCACAACGACACCGTTTGTCCCCGCGCCTCGTCCGCAATCTCGGCCCACGACGCCGGCGCGGCCTGTACTGCCTCGGGATCAGGAGCGGCACATGCCGCGAGCGTGCACATCGCGGTCAGTAGCGCCGCGCCGAAGAAGCCCTGCCGCCTGGTCGTCGACTGCGCGCTGACCCGGTGAGACAAGAGCGGCCTCCTATGATGAGGGGGATAGTCGAGGGTGACTACACGTGGTGCGACGAATGTCGCGGCCTCATGGATTCGAATCAATCTTGCCTTACGGGAACACGGCGAGACTCTCGAAGCCTTCCCATCGTGAAGGTCGGTCGTGAAGGTCATGACGAACGGAGCGCGATGCAGACACCGGAACCGGACGCAGCCGCACCGCGGAGGTGGGTCGACCACCGAGTGAAGGCTGCCGTACTCGCCCTCCTCATCGGGGGCGGCATCGTGTTCGCGGTCACCACCGAGCTGCCCGATCCGGCCGCCCTGCGCGACAGGGTTGCCGAGGCGGGAGCGTGGGGCGTGGTGGCGTTCGTTGCCGTCTACGCCGCCCTGACCCTGACGCCGTTTCCGGCGAGCGCCCTGACCATCGCCAGTGGGCTTCTGTTCGGGCTGGTCGCCGGTGCTGCCGTGGTGGTGTTCGCCGCGACGCTCGGCGCGTGGTCGGCATTCTTGCTGTCCCGATGGTTGGGCCGCGACGGGGTGTCGCGCATCCGCTGGGCGCGGATCGCGTCGCTCGACGCCATGCTCGAACGCCGAGGTTTGATCTCCGTGCTGCTGGTGCGTCTGGTGCCGCTGTTCCCGTTCATGGCGGTGAACTATGCGGCGGGCCTCAGCGCGGTTCGGCAACGCGACTACCTTCTTGGCACCGCCGTCGGGATCATCCCCGCGACCGTCGGCTACACCGCACTGGGCGCCTACGGCACGTCGCCGCTGTCGTGGCCCTTCGCCGCCGCCGTTCTGGCGGTCGTGATCGTGAGTCTGGCCGCCGGATACGCTGCGCGACGACTCAAGAACAGCACGGGCATCGACGGCGATTCGCAGGCAAGTGCGGGCGACGAGGTGGACGGCGATCCCATCGATGTTCGACGACTACCTTCGTAGGCACCTGGAGCGACCGCTGGCCCGGCTCGCGACGCTGACAGACCGGACCGGGGTCACCGCCGACCGGCTCACCGCAGCCGGCTTGATCCTCGGACTCGGCAGTGCGGCCGCGGCGGCGGCCACCTGGTGGTGGCTCTCGCTGGCACTGTGGCTCGTCTCCCGACTCGCCGATGGACTCGATGGGCCGCTCGCGCGGCTGCACAGAACCCGCGACCCAGGCCAATCCGATGCCGGGGCAGGCGGCTTCTTCGACATCACGGCCGACTTCCTCGTCTACGGCAGCACCGTGGTCGGCGTCGCCGTCGGGGCGAACGCGGCCTACGGGGCACCATGGTGGCCGTTTCTCCTCGTGCTGCTGGCGTACTACATCAACGGCACGGCGTTTCTGGCCTTCTCGTCCATCGCCGAGCGGTCACGCAGAACACTGGACGACGGACGGTCGTTGTCGTTTCTCGGTGGTCTCGCCGAAGGTGCGGAAACCATTGTCGTGCACAGCCTGTGGCTGATCTTTTCCATGGTGGCGTGGCAGATCGCACTGGTGTGGGCGGCGGTGGTCTCGGTCAGTGCGGTGCAGCGGATGATTGCCGGCTACCGGTCACTACGGTGAGTTCGGCCTCGGCCCGGCGCTGGCAGGGTTGACACCCTCGGACGACTACCAGACGAGTAGGGGCCAAGCGAATGCACTTCCACGCCAACCCATTTCTACGTTGTATATACATCAAAGAGAGAGATCGATGAAACGACATTTCGAGAACAAGGTGGTTCTGGTCACCGGCGCATCGCGGGGCCTCGGCAGGGACATGGCGCTGGCCTTCGCCCGGGAAGGCGCGTCGTTGATCCTCGCGGCCCGGTCGGCCGACCGCCTCGACCGGGTAGCGCAGGAGATACGGGGGCTCGGCTCCGAGGTGTTGCCGGTGCCCACGGACGTCACCTCCCCCGATGCGGTCACCACGCTCGTCGAGACGGCGATGGACCGATTCGGCAGGATCGACGTGCTGGTGAACAACGCCGGCATCGGGAAGGTCGGGGTCGTCGAGTCGGCAACCTTCGAAGACGACGTCCTCGACACACTGCGGGCAAGCGTCTTCGGAATGATTCGGGTTACCCAGGCCGTTCTCCCGATCCTTCGGCAACAGGGGTCGGGCACGATCGTCAACATGTCCTCGGTGATGGGCCGAAAGGCGTTCGCCCGCTTCGGCTCCTACGCG
This sequence comes from uncultured Actinomycetota bacterium, assembly GCA_963798245.1. Taxonomy (GTDB): domain Bacteria; phylum Actinomycetota; class Actinomycetes; order Mycobacteriales; family Mycobacteriaceae; genus Mycobacterium. The sequence goes on along the minus strand of CAWCSO010000011.1, from coordinate 57,059 downwards.
ATCGTCATGCACGCAGTCTCCGCGTTCTCCGACGCGCTGCGCCAGGAGGTGGCCGGCGGCAACCTGAGGGTGTCGGTGATTCATCCGGCGCTCACCGCCACCGATCTGCTACGGGACGTCGACGAGACGGATATGCCTCCCCCGTTCCGCCACATGACCCCACTATCGTCCGAAGACGTGGCGCGTGCGGTGGTCGCCGCCGTGCGTCGCGGAAAACGCCGGGTGGTATTGCCTCGCACCGCCAACATGCTGCTACTCGGCGAGGCGCTTTCGCCTCGAATCGGCGACCTCATCGCCGCCGCCCTGACAGTGCGCCCGATCGCCCGGATGCTCGGGATGAGCCGGGGACGGACGTATCACGAAGCGATCTCCCGATCGGCACCGGACCGGTTGGCGGCGGCCACGATCGAATCCTGATCACCGCCCGGCATGCGACGATTCTCCGATGAGTAGTCCGGAGGGCCTGCGTGAACGTCGGCGACGCCAAACGAGCAGGGACATTCACCTGGCGGCATTGCGACTGGCACGCGAGCGGGGCCTCGACAAGGTCACCGTGGAACAGATCAGCACCGCCGCAGGAGTATCGCCACGCACGTTCTTCAACTACTTCGCCAGCAAGGAATCGGCGGTTACCTACGGTCCATTCGACATGCCACCCGACCTCATCGCGACGTTCGTCGCCGCGGGTCCCGCCCCCCATCCAGTCCTCCTCGACGAGGTCATCACAGCCGCCGCCACCCAGATGCGCCAGGCACCGCCAGCACGCGAGGAGTTGCAGGACCTCCTGGCCGTCGCCCATACCAACCCGAGCGTGTTCGCAGCGATGCTGGCAGAGTTCGACCAGTTCCAGCGTGTCATCGCCGACATGGTGGCCCAGCGGGTCGGCATGCACGCCGACGACGAGGTCCCGACCTTGATCGCCGCCCTCGCTCTGACGGCCGTACGCACGGGACTGGAGCGCTGGAGCGCCAACGAACCCCGCGACCGCGACGACACGCCAGTCCCCTACGTGGAGCGCTCCGCCGAACTCATTCGCGGATTCTTCACGCCGTGATCCACGCGCCAGGTACCGACTGAACTTGCAGTTGCTGAATATATTGCACATAATGCAATAGGAGCCGGACGGCGTCAGATTCGACCGGCGGCGTCAGACGAGACGACAGGGATGACAGGCATGACGACCGTGACACCAAAGCCGCAGACATCATCTCCGAGTTCCGCTCTGCCGCCCGAGGATTCGACCAGAATCCGGTACCTTCGCCGGCTGCTGAGCACCGTCGCGGACCGATCGGGGCCCCTGCTGTCGCTATACCAGCCCTACGTCGACGGACTGGAGCACCTGCCCGCCGATGGACGGTTCCTCCTGGTCGGCAACCACACCCAGTTCTCGGCAAGTGAGATCCTGCTGATTCCCCACGCGGTACGCCGCACCATCGGCAAGCGGGTGCGCCCCCTGGCCGACCGGCGCATGGCGAATCGCAACGGAGGAACGCCCGACCTGCTCACCGCCTTCGGAGCGGTGATCGGCACCCCGGAAGGCGCGCGGGAACTGATGCGGGCGAACGAGACCATCCTGGTGTTCCCGGGTGGTGGGCGCGAGATCGCCAAGTTCAAGGGCGAGGAGTACACCTTGCGATGGGAGAACCGGGCCGGATTCGCCCGGCTGGCGGTCGAGCACGACTACCCGATCATCCCGGTCGGCCTAGTTGGAGGGGACGACGTCTACCGGAGCGTCACTACCCGAGATGGCCTGTGGGGCAGGCTCAGCCAGCGATTCTCCGAGCGGGCAACCGGCCGTTCCGACATGGCCCTGCCCCTGGCCAGAGGTGTGGGACCAACCGTGATTCCGCGCCCGCAACGCATGTACCTGCGGTTCGCCCCGCCCATCGGTACGACTCGACCAAGAAACATCTCGACCGACACGTGGGTGGCATCGATCAAGGACCGGGTGCACGACGAACTCGACGCGACGCTCGCAGATCTTCTGCGAATCCGCCAGACCGATCCATACCGCGAACTCGCGCCATGGGCATGGCGATCAGCCGCCAAACCCGCGGCGCAGGACCGCTCCGAACCGCGCGACACCTAGGTCGCGCACCCGATCGGGGGTGAGCAAGCCCGTGCGCACAGAATGGTCGACATGCACCAGACCCGGTACGCGGAGTTGGCCGGCGGGTGAGCCTGCGCGGGTGGATCCTGTTCGCCGCCATGAGCGTCATCTGGGGAATTCCGTACCTCCTGATCAAGGTGGCCGTCGAGGGGGTGTCGGCACCCGTACTGGTGCTGGCCCGCACCGCCATCGGGGCCGCCGTGCTGCTGCCACTGTCGCTTTCGCGGTCCGCGTGGGCGCCGGTATTGCGCCATTGGCGACCGGTCCTGGTCTTCGCGTTCTTCGAGATCATCGCCGCCTGGTACCTGCTCACCGATGCTGAACGCCACATCTCGAGTTCCCTGACCGGACTCCTGATCGCGGCATCACCCATCATCGCTGCCGTCCTCGACCGGTTCACCGGCGGCCAGACACGACTCGGCCTCGCGAGGGTCGCCGGGCTGTCCGTCGGGTTGGCGGGTGTCGCGGTCTTGGCAGGACCCGAACTCACCGGCGGTAGCGCCTGGCCGGTCACCGAGGTGCTGCTGGTCTCCACGTGCTACGCGATCGCACCCCTGGTCGCCGGGCGTTACCTCGCCGATGTACCGGCGCTTCCGATGACCGCGGCATGCCTCACCGTCGCAGCCGTCGTGTACGCCGCACCCGCGGCGGCGACGTGGCCGACCGAAGTTCCTACCACCAAAGTGCTGTTGGCCGTGGCGGGCCTTGCGGTGATCTGCACCGCGGTGGCGTTCATCGTGTTCTTCGCCTTGATCCGTGAGGTTGGAGGCGCCCGGGCCCTGGTCTTCACCTACGTGAACCCTGCGGTGGCGCTGGCGGCAGGTGTGATCATCCTGAACGAACCCCTCACCGCCTTCAAGGTTGGCGGACTGGCCCTGATCCTCGCTGGTTTGGTCCTCGCAACGCGGCGATCGGGCGGCGAGCGGTCGCCGGTGGCGACGGAACCCAGCAGCGCACCCCCGGGCTGAGCCGACTGGACAGTTGTCCGATCCACTCCGGCAGAAGACCCAATACGACCGGACGTCGCCACCGGAGATGGTGGCGTGCACAGATGAAAGCCGCGGCTCTCGAACATGTTCTACGAGTCGATTGCCAGCCGGGTCACGGTCAGATAACCTGGACAGATGTCCAGTTCAGTGGTGACTCACGTCACCCGGCTGCGAGACCCACACGCTCAACGGACCCGGACACACCAGCGCGTGCTCGGCACGTTTGGAGACCGTGTTCTGGGGCGCGCTGCTGCAGGCGCAGTCGAGCGACATCGGATACCGCAGGATCGCGAACCGGCTCGACACGATGCTGTCGCTGATCCTGCCCGGGGATGACCGGTAGCCCCGCCCTGCACAAGGTGACGTGTCCCCTGTGCGAGGCCATGTGCGGACTGACCGTTGCCGTGAGCGACGACCAGGTGTCGTCGGTGCGCGGCAACCGGGACGACGTCTGGTCCCGGGGGCACCTGTGCCCCAAGGGTGCCGCCCTCGGGCAGGTGCACCACGACCCGGACCGGTTGCGACAGCCTCTGGTCAAGCGGCCCAACGGTGAGCACGTCGCCGTGTCGTGGGATGACGCGCTGGCGGAGTCGGAGCGCGTCCTGCGGCCCGTGCTAGACCGGTACGGCGCGCAGGCGATGACCGTCTACCTCGGCAACCCGGTGGCCCACAACATCGGGCTCAGCCTCTACGTCGGCGCCCTCATCGGGTTCGCGCAGGCCGCGGGCATGCAGGCGTACTACACCCCGGGCACCGTCGACCAGTGGCCGCTGAACGTCGTCAGTGCGCTGCTCTTCGGCGGAATGTGGAACGGACCGATCCCCGACCTCGCCAACACCGACCACCTGATGATCCTGGGCGCCAATCCGGCGGCGTCACAGGGGTCGATGCTCTCGGCGCCAGACATCATCGGGGCTCTGGATGCCGTAGCCCGACGGGGCCGTGTCGTGATCGTGGACCCCCGACGCACCGAGACCGCCCGGCGGGCGTCTGAATGGGTGCCGATCCGCCCCGGCACCGACGCGCTGCTGTTGTTCGCGATCCTGAACACGATCGCCGAGAACGGCTGGATCCGGCGCCCGGATCACCTGCGCGAGCGGGTCTCCGGCCTCGACGACGTGATCGCCCTGTCCTCGCCGTTCACCCCGGAATGCGTGAGCGGCACCACGGGCGTCTCCCCGGAGACCATCCGGCGGCTTGCCCACGACCTGAGCCACGCGCAGAACCCGGCACTTTACAGCCGCATCGGTGCGTGCACGCAGGAGTTCGGCACCATCACCACCTGGCTGGTGTTCGTCCTCAACACGGCGATCGGGGCGCTCGACCGCCGTGGCGGCGTGGCCTTCCCCCGCCCCCGACCTGGTCTCAGATGTTCGTGAAGCCGCCCGATCAGACCGCGGACGGCTGGCAGTTCGGACGATTCGACAGTCGTGTCCGTGGCACACCCGAGGTCTTCGGCCAGTTCCCGATCAGCGCTCTGGCCGAGGAGATCGACACCCCCGGCGACGGCCAGATCCGCGCCCTGGTCACCGTCGCGGGCAATCCGGTGATCTCGGCGCCGGGGGCGCGCAGACTCGGATCCGCGCTCGCAGGCCTGGACGCGATGATCTCGGTGGACAGCTGGCTCAACGAGACCACCAGGTACGCCGACGTGATACTGCCCGGCCTGTCCCCGCTCGAGCGACCGCACTCCGACGACCTCTACTGGGCGTATTCCGTTGCCTCGTGCCTGAAGTGGTCCGACCCGGTGTTCGATCCCGACCCCGCTCGGCCCGGGGAGTGGGAACTGCTGCTTCGCCTGGGCGCCTCGGTGTTCGGCACCCCGATACCCGACGCCGACGTCACCGCTCTGGACGACCTCTACGTCGGGGGCATGATCGGGATGCTGTGCGATGGGGCGAATTCCCCCTTGGCCGGCCGGGACTCGGCGCAGGCGATGGCCGCCCTGCCCGACCGGGGACCGGCACGGATGGTCGACCTGGGCATCCGACTGGGACCTTGGGGCGACGGTCTCGGCGAGCGGCCGGACGGCCTCACGCTTGCCCGACTCCGCGAGCATCCCGACGGACTGCGACTCTCCGAACTCGACGGCGGCAGGATCGACGAGCTGGTGACCACGCCGTCGGGACGGGTCGAACTCTTCCACCCTCACCTCGCGAACGACGTACCCCGGCTGCTGTCGCGGATCGAACGTGAGGCTGCGGAGTTCGTCCTCATCAGCCGACGGCACCTGCGGTCGAACAATTCCTGGCTGCACAACGTCCCGGCACTGATGCGGGGAAGGGAGCGTTGCACGCTCCTGATTCACCCCGAGGACGCGCGGCGGATCGAACTGTCCGACGGCGACGTCGCCGAGATCGCCACGTCCGAGGGTGCCATCAGTGCGACGGCAGAGGTGAGTGACGAGGTCATGCCCGGCGTGGTCTGCCTACCCCACGGCTGGGGACACGGTGTGCCCGGCACCAGACTCGACACGGCCAACGCCCATCCCGGGGTCAACTCGAACCTGCTAAATCCCCCAGACCTGGTCGACGTGCCCAGCAACACCCAGGTGGTCAACGGCGTGCCGTGCACCGTGCGCCGCTGTGCACCCCGAACCGCCTAGTCTTGCCTCGATGAGATTTGCGCGGGCGACGGTCACAGAGACCTCGGTCCTGACCCAGCGGCTGACCAGAATCGTGTTCGACGTCCCCGAACTGCACCGACTCGGACTCCCCGACGTCGCCGACGCCGCGGTGGGCGTGTACTTCCCGACCGACGGCGGGCGCCATACGCCGGACCCGCACCGCAGCGACGGGACGTGGGGCTATCACGACGGACGATCCGCACCGCAGGGACGCAACTACTCGGTCCGCTTCCATGACGGTGGAACCCTGCTCACCATGGACGTCGTCGTCCACACCCGCGGACCCGGCAGCGATTGGGCGCGACGCGCCGTTCGCGGCGACAGCGTCGTCCTCGGCCACTCCCGGGCCTGGTACCGGCCGGCGCCGGGCACGCAATGGCAGCTTCTGGTTGCCGACCTGGCCGGATTGCCCGCAATGGCCCGCATCATCGAGGCATCGCCACCGCAGGCCCGGATTCTCGCGGTCTACGAGGTGCCCGACGAGACCGATCTGGCCTACCTGCCGACCGCCCCCAACGTCACCCACGTCACCGCCGTGGGCAGCGGTAACGGTCACCCGCGTAGCGAGTTGGCCGAACTCGTCGCCAGACAGCCGCACCCACCCGGCCGGGGGTACTGCTGGTTCGGCGGCGAGGCCGGACAGTCCCGATCCGTCCGCAAGCATCTGCGGTCGCTGGGCTGGACGGCTGAGCAGTTCGACATCGTCGGGTACTGGCGTCTCGACTCCGAGAACTGGGACCGGCGGTTCGGCGCGGTCGGCACCGAACTCGTCGCCGTCTACGAGAAGGCGCTCGCCGACGGCAAGGGGCAGAAGGTCGCCGCCGAAGAGTTCGACGACGCGCTGGAGCGGGCCGGGTTGTAGGCCTGGCCCGGTCCGTGCCTACGTGGTCGCCGCGAGGTGCTTCTGCTCGTAGAGCCGCGCCCACTCCTTGCGCGGCCGGATCGACACGTCGACGTCGGTCGCCTTCGCCCGCAACGCACCCACGGTGGCCTGGTCACGCGGCTTGCGCGCGAACGGATCCCAGCCGAAGAACCGGCAGGAGTTCTGCCAGGTGATCTTGTTGATGTCGGAGTCGTCGGCGCCTGCGGCGTTCAGCTCGGCGAGCACCTGCTCGGGCGCATCCGGCCAGAAGCAGTCCGAGTGCGGGTAGTCGCACTCCCAGGCGATGATGTCGATGCCGATGTCGTGGCGCAGCTTCAGCGAGGTCTTGTCGGTGACGTAGCAGGCCAGCGAATGCTCCCGGAACACGTCACTGGGCAGCTTGTCGCCGAAGTCACGCCGCAGCCACTTCTGGTTGGTGTAGTGCCGGTCGCTGCGGTCCAGATAGAACGGAATCCAGCCGATACCACCTTCGGAGAAGGCGAACTTCAGGTCCGGGTAGTTGCGCATCGCCGGACCCCACAGCAGATCCTGGGCGCACATCGCCGACACCTGGGTGGCCAGGATGATCATGTTGTCGATCGGCGCATTGGGCGCCATGCTGATCGCCCCGAACCCGGTGCCGATGTGCAGGCACATCACCACGTTCTGCTCCGACAGCGTCCTGAACACCGGGCCCCAGTAGTCGTCGTCGTGATAGCTGGGCAGCCCCTCCAGGTGTGGTAGCTCGGGCATGGTGACCGCCCGGCAGCCCTTGGCGGCGACCCGTCGGATCTCGTCGCACATGGCCTCGGGGTTCCAGGTCGGGAGCACCGCGATCGGAATGAAGCGGTCGGGGTAGGAGCCCGCCCATTCGTCGATGTGCCAGTCGTTGTAGGCCGAGACCATCACCAGCGTGACGTCCTCGCGGAACTGGTTGAGGTGACGCGCGGAGAACCCGGTGAACGTCGGGAAGCACATCGAGGCGAGGATGCCGTTGCGGTTCATGTCGCGCACCCGCTCGTGCACGTCGTAGACGCCGGGGCGCATCTCGGCGAAGCCGGCTGGGTCGCGGCCCCACTCCTCTGGGCGGCCATGACACCACGGCGTTCAGACCGCTCACACCCTGCGGCTTGCCCTGATACATCCACTGGTCGACGCCCTTGTCATCGGTGACCACGACCGGGGCCTCCGCCTTGTACTTGGCGGGCACGTGGCGCAGGAACATGTCCGGTGGCTCCACGACGTGGTCGTCGATGCTGACCAGGATCAGGTCGTCTGTGTTCATGGGTCCTCGCTGCTCGGGTGTCGACGGGCTTACTCAACTAGTACCCTCGGTAGCCGTGACCGTCTCTGCGCTTTCGGACAGAGTTTTAGCCGAACCGGCCAAGATCTGCCGCCCGGTGGTCGAGCTGCGCCGAGGTGGTCGCGCGTTGGCGGGCAGCTACCTCTATGAGGGCGACGGACTGATCACCGGATGGCATTCGCACGAGGTGCACCAGATCGAGTACGCGCTGCACGGCGTGGTCGAGGTGGAAACCGACACGGCCCACTACCTGCTGCCCCCGCAGCAGGCCGCCTGGATTCCCGTCGGCCTCGAGCACCAGGCGGTGATGAACCCGGACGTCAAGACCATCGCGGTGATGTTCGACCCCGCGCTGATCCCGGATGCAGGTGGGCGGGCGCGCATCATCGCGGTGTCGCCACTGATCCGGGAGATGATGATCTACGCGCTGCGCTGGCCGATCGACAGGGGCTCAGGCTCCGCCGGGGACGAAACGGCATCCGAGAACTTCTTTCGCACGCTGGCCGGCCTGGTCGCCGAGGCACTGGATCACGAGGCCCCGCTGAGCCTTCCGACCTCGGATCAGCCGATCGTGGCGGCGGCACTGGCGTACACCAAGGAACACCTCGCCTCGGTCAGCGCCGACGACGTGGCCCGCGCCGTCGCAGTGTCGGAGCGCACGTTGCGCCGGCTGTTCGCCGAGACTCTCGGAATGTCCTGGCGGACCTATGTACTGCATGCCCGCATGTTGCGGGCGATGGCACTTCTCGCAGCGCCGGGGCAGTCGGTGCAGGCGACGGCATCGGCGGTCGGTTTCGAGAGCATCAGTTCGTTCACGCGCTGTTTCGCCCAGTTCTGCGGCGAGACGCCATCGGCGTACCGACGTCGGGCCAGTGAGGCAGCGCTCTGAGATCGGAGGCCGGACGCGTCGACCTCATCCACGAGGTGGTGTCCCGCGCGGCCGCCGTGGTGCCCGACCGACCCGCCGTCATCTCCGAGACCGGTGTCGTCGCGACGTTCGCCGAGTTCGACGCTCAGGTGGGCTCGGTCTCGGGCTGGGTGGCCGCGAACACCCGTCGGGGAGATCGCGTCGCCGTCATCGCCGACAACGGGCCGGAGTACGCCCGCCTCTACTACGGGGTGCCGCGTGCGGGCCGCCTGCTGGTGATGATCAACCAGCGACTCAGCGCCGCCGAGCAGGTCGCCCAGCTCGCCGCCACCGAGCCCTCCGTCGTCGTCGGCGATGCCCGGTACCTGAACGCTCTGGCCGGCACAGCCGTCCGAACCCTGCCCTTCGACGATCCGGAATGGCTACTCGCAGAGCGCTACTCAGCCACGGCCGAGGAAGACATCGGGCCAGACGATGCTTCATGGCTGCTGTTCACCAGCGGATCGACCGGCACCCCGAAGGGCGTGCTGCACACCCACCGCTCGATCACCACGGCGGTGCGGGGCACCGTGTCGGGCCGAACGGTACGCCCGGGCGGGGTGTACCTGCTGCCGTTCCCGATGTGCCACATCGCCGGATACAACATGGTTGTCCACCACGCGGCACTGTCGACCGTGCTGCCCGTCGCCACGTTCGGGCCCGCATCGTTCGTCGAGGCGGTCAACAACCATCGCGTGACGTCGTGCTCACTGGCCCCGACCATGCTGCACGGCCTGCTCACCTACCTCGATCAGACCGGACTCGACCTGCCCACGCTGCGTGACGTCGCCTACGGATCCGCCGCCATCGGCGCCGACCTGCTCCGGCACGCGCTGGCGCGCCTCGACGTCGGGTTTCATCAGGGGTACGGCATGACCGAAACCGGCGGAAACGTAACGTTTCTCGGCCCGGCCGAGCACCGCGCGGGGGCGGCGGGCGACGACACCATTCTCGCGAGCGCAGGACGGCCGCACGGCGAGGTGGAGATCGCCATCGAGGGAGGCGCCGAGGTCGGCGAGATCCTCGTCCGCGGCGCCCAGGTGGCGGCCGGATACTGGCGCGACGATCGCCCCGCGACGGTCGGGGGCTGGTTACGTACCGGCGACGTTGGACGATTCGACGCCGCGGGGCGACTCGTCGTCCTCGACCGCAGTAGGGACGTGATCATCACAGGTGGTGAGAACGTCTCCTCGCGGGAGGTGGAAGACGCACTGTCGAGCCACCCGGATGTTGAGCAGGCCGCCGTGGTGGGGGTGCCCGACGAATACTGGGGTGAGGCGATCTGCGCCGTCGTCGTCAGCGGCGAGCGCCGTCCCGATGCCGATGCGCTGATAGCGCACGTTCGGTCCCGCGTCGCGGCGTTCAAGCGGCCGCGCCACGTGCTTTTCGTGGATTCCCTCCCGATGACCACCAACGGAAAGGTCGCCAAGGATGCGGTGCGTGCGTACGCGCGATCGACACTGGCGCCCTGAGATGCCTTGCACACCTGGATCATGCAATCGCGGAATCGTGGGTTGCGACACGGTCACGGACACATATCCATCTGTGTATCAATGGTCACAATAGTCACACGGTTCACTATCGTCACATCCACCCATTCTCGACGTCGGTGCGACGTCCTGTAGCCGAGAGGTGTGATGTGTCGCCGCGTCATCGAGTTGGATCGTTGCCGATGGCGACGGCGGCTGTCGTCGGACTGTGCGCGGCGATCGGCGTCGCACCGCATGCGACCGCCGAGCCGTGCCAGGGAGCTGCCGCTGCGGCACAGCCGCTTCCAGGTCAGGCGTTCGAGATTCCGAACCCGTCTGCGCTGGCGCCGTTCAATCGCCCGATCGGGCACAAACCCGCCGGCGCCAATGACCAGGCGCCGCTTCCCAAACTGGGTCAGCTACCGTTGGCGATCCTCAAGGCGCTCGTTCCGGAATCCGCGCCGGTGGAACAGCAGGCGGCGGTAGTGCCTTCGCCCGACCCCGGAACGGCAAATCAACAGTCCCCCAATGCGGCCCAGCCGGACCCGGCTCCGGCCCCGGCGGCCCAACCGGCTCCCGCCGCGCCACCCGGCACATCCCTCGTCGGATGGGTGACCGGACCGGACAGCCCGAACGAAACCATTCAGCGCTTCGCCATCACCGGGACCGACCTCGGGATCATGTGGGACAACGGTGATCCCGCCAACAATCAGGTACTGATGGCCTTCGGTGACACGAACGGCTACTGCGGTATCCCCAACAAGCAGTGGCGGTACAACGCGCTCTTCCGAACCCAGGACCGTTCGCTGTCCAAGACGGTCGCCGTGCCGGATGGCGTCGTCGCCAACAAGTACTCCGGGTCACCGGTGTGGCGGCCGGGAATCTCCAAGCAGATCATCAACAGCATCGGGAAGGCGCCGCAGGAGACGGGAATCATTCCCACAGCAGGTGTCGCCGTCGCTGGACACCAGTACCTGAACTTCATGTCCGTCAGGAACTGGGACAGCCCGGGATCGTGGTCGACGAACTTCTCGGCCATCGCGATGTCTCCCGACAACGGCGAGACCTGGGGGGTGTACCCCGGGACCATCCGCACGCCCGGGGCGGGAAACGAGAAGTTCCAAATGGGGGCGTTCCTCACCCCGGGCCAGGGGACCCCTACATCTACTCGTTCGGGACGCCGAACGGGCGCAACGGTTCTGCCTATGTGTCGCGGGTTGCCCCCGGGCTCATTCCGGACCTGACGAAGTACGAGTACTGGAACTCCGACAGCGGGTCGTGGGTGCCGGCCAATCCGGCTGCCGCCACGCCGGTCATACCGGGCCCGGTCGGCGAGATGTCGGCCCAGTACAACACTTACCTGAAGCAGTACCTGGCGCTCTACTGCAACGGCAACCACGACGTCGTGTTGCGGACGGCGCCTGCGCCGCAAGGGCCATGGAGCCCCGAACGACTACTCGTCACGTCGGCGGAGATCCCCGGCGGCATCTACGCGCCGTACCTCCATCCGTGGTCGACCGGCAAGGAGCTGTACTACAACCTGTCGCTGTGGTCGGCATACAACGTGATGCTGATGCACACCGTGCTGCCATAGCGCAGCATTCGGGTTCGCGGTGGCAAGCAGAATCGCTACCGTGCCCTCGTCCCGGCTTGGCCGAGTAATGCCCGTGTGACCCACTCGACCCGGGCCTGGGATTCCTCCAGCGACATGCGTCCGATCAACACACCGTTGATCGCACTGGTCAGGATGGCGTTGAGCGCGAAACTCAGGTTGGGGACCTCGTCGGCCGGAAAGCCTTGCAGCAGAAGCTCGAACATCGTGGTGTTCGTCTGATTCATTCGATCCAGCGTCGAACCCACGTCGGGGTCGGTGGACGTCATCATCTGCAGCATCAGGGCCGTCATCTTGGGATTTCGGCCGAATGCCCGCTGAGCACGTCGAAGGTACTCGAGCACTCCAGCCAGCGGATCCGGCTGCGCAGACCGGCTGGCGGACAGCGTGCGACGGGTCAAACGCTCCTGCCAGTCCTCGAGAGCCGCGCCCAGCAGCTGCTCCTTGGACCGGAAGTACCGGTATGCCGTGGCAAGCGCTACGCCCGACCGCTGGGCGACGTCGCGCATCTGAACTGCGTCCGGCCCGACCTCGCCGATGAGATCTGTGACCGCCTCGATGATCTTGGCCCGCCGTATCAGCTGGCGGCTGGTCATGCTCTCCAGAGGCACCGGGGCGACATGGCGTGACGTCTGGGCAGTCACGTTGTCGTCGACGGCACGACCTCCGGTTCGGGCCCACGGGACGAGGGCCGGCGGCTAGAACAGCGGTCTCAGGTGAGTGCCCATCATACGTGGCCCAAGGACGTGATGGGAACCATCAGGGCAGGTGGATACCGTCTCGAGTGTTGACACGAACGAGAACATGGTTTCATTATCATGGGAACATCCGGTCCCATTCGTGGCGACTGACGCGTCGTGGGCGGCCACTCCGTCGCCCTGGGTTTCCCGGTACGACGCCAACGATTGGAGCAGCAATGAGCGCGTCGCAGGGCCAGCGGGTGATCGACACGATGATCGGATTTCCCCAGGAGGGGTTCGCGCAATACGACTTCATCCGCAGGCAGACCAAGGACCGCGAGTCCAAGGAAGACCTCGAGTTCCCGGTCGAGTACATGTTCAAGGAGGTTCCCAAGGAACTGTCTGCGGACGACCCGATAACGCTGACGCTGCACGAGATGGACCGCTACGGAATCGAGAAGGGCCTCGTCGGGGTGTCCGACGAGACGTCACGGCTGGCACTCAAGCAGCATCCGGACCGGTTCATCGCCTCTGGCGCCGTCTTCGACCCCAACGACGTCGTCGGGTCGGTGCGCAAGATTCGCCAGGAGTACGAGGAGTTCGGCATTCGGGCCACCTCGGTGTTTCCGGCGGGCACCTTTCCGCAGGTTCCCATCGACGATCCCAAGATGTACCCCGTCTACTCGACGTGCGTTGAACTCGGGATTCCCATCTTCGTGTGCGCGGGCATCCCTGGCCCAAGAGTGCCGTTTGCGGCGCAGGACGTCGCACGCATCGACATGGTCATGTTCGATTTTCCCGATCTGGTCTTCGTCACCCGGCATGGCTGTGAACCCTGGGAGGACCTCGCCGTCAAACTGATGCTCAAGTGGCCCAATCTGTATTACTCGACATCGGCGTTTGCGCCGAAGTACTACCCCAAGGCCATCATCGACTATGCCAACACCCGCGGCGCCGACAAGGTGATCTACGCGGGCTACTTCCCGATGGGATTGTCGCTGGAGCGCATCTTCGCTGACATGCCCGCCGTCCCGCTCAAGGATGAGGTATGGCCGAAGTTCCTGTACGACAATGCCGCACGCCTGCTGGGCCTGGGTAGCTGACGCATATGGCACTGGCGATCACCGAGGAACAGCAACAGCTGGCCGACGCAGTCAGCCACTTCGCGGCGCGTCACGCCCCCGTCGACGACACTCGGACGAGGTTCGACTCCATCGCCTCCGGCGAATTGCCGCGCTGGTGGCCGGAATTCGTCGATCTCGGTTTCCACGCAGTACACCTGCCGGAGGCAGTAGGCGGGCAGGGCGGAACGCTGATGGACATGGCCTGCGTGATCGAGGCCGCAGCCATGGCTCTGCTGCCGGGACCGTGGCTTTCCACGGCCACCGCGGGCGCCGTGGCATCGTCCTGCGACGCCTCCGACGATTCGACGGCGCAGAGTTCGCTGTTGAAGGACCTGGCCGCCGGAGCGACGGCAGCCGTGGTGTTGCCCGAACACTCGGACTTTCGCGCCACCGACGACGATGACGGCTGGAAGGTCACCGGCTCGTCCGGATTGAACCTCGGGATCTGCTCCGCGCAGCGGGTGCTCCTGCCCGCGCGCACCTCAGATGGCGCGACGACGTGGTTCGTCGTCGACGTGCAGACGGCCGGCCTGCGGGCGCTGCCGCACGAGGGTACAGACCTGTGCACAGACGTTGGCGAGCTGCAACTGAACGGCTTTCGGGTCGGCCCGACATCGGCGCTGAACGGGATCGACGACGAGCGGGCCAGCTGTGTCGTCGCGACGCTTGCCGCCTGCGCTGCCGCCGGTACCGTGCGGTGGTGCCTCGACTCGGCCACCGACTACCTGCGTACCCGCGAACAGTTCGGCAAGCCGATCGGCACGTTTCAGGCGCTGCAGCACAAGGCTGCGACGCTGCTGGTCAACACTGAACTAGCAACCGCAGCGGCCTGGGACGCCGTGCGTGCGTCCGACGAGTCGATCGAGCAACACCGGTTCGCGGCCGCCGCGGCGGCACTGGTGGCGGTGACACCGAGCCCCGATCTCGTGTTGGACGCGCTGTTGATGTTCGGTGCGATCGGCTACACGTGGGAGCACGATCTGCATCTGTACTGGCGCCGCGCCACCAGCCTGGCTGCCTCGATCGGGCCTGCGACGCAGTGGAGTCGGGCCGCAGGCGACCTGGCCCGGACGGTGCAGCGTTCCACGTCGTTGAACCTCGGCGACGTGGAATCAGAGTTCCGTGCCGAGGTCGCCGCGATCATGGATCGTGCGCTTACGCTCGAGGACGTCGGCTCGTCCCGCGAAGATGGACTGCCGGGATTCGAGATCGGACCCCGGCGCGATCTGTTGGCAGAGTCGGGGCTGGTCGCACCTCATCTGCCTACGCCGTGGGGCAGGGGTGCCACCGCGTTGCAGCAGGTGATCATCACCGAGGAATTCGCCAAGCGGCCCGACCTGATACGTCCCACATTGAGCATTGCCGAATGGATGGCGCCGACGATCGCCGATTCCGGTTCGGCGCTTCAACAGGACCGATTCATGTGGCCGACCCTGCGGGGTGTGCTTCAGTGGTGCCAGCTCTACAGCGAGCCGGGCGCGGGGTCCGACCTCGCGTCGCTGACCACCCGTGCCACCAAGGTCGAGGGCGGCTGGCTCGTCAACGGGCGAAAGATCTGGACCTCGCTCGCCCACCTTGCTCACTTCGGGGCACTGCTTGCTCGCACCGAGCCGGATGCGCCGAAACACCAAGGGCTGAGCTATTTCATCGTCGACATGACGTCCGAGGGCGTCGACGTGTCGACCATCAAGCAGGCCAGTGGTCAAGCCGAGTTCTGTGAGGTCGTCTTCACCGATGCCTTCGTCGGCGACGACATGTTGGTGGGCGAACGGGGCGACGGTTGGAGCCTGGCGGTGGGCGCCATGGCCGTGGAACGCACTGCCATTGGCGGATACGTCGCGATCGACCGTGCTGGTGCGCTGCGCCGGGAAGCCGAGTTGGACGGTCCGGACCGGGATGCGGCGGTGCGCGCGCTCGGCGACCTCGAGGTGTATTCCAATGCGCTCAAGGCCCTGATGACGCGCGAGACCCTGCGACTGGTGGAGGGTCAGGGGCCCGGCGCCGCGTCGAGCATCGCCAAGGTGGCCATGTCCACGCTCCTTCGTCGTGCCGCGACGGCCACTCTGGCCACGGGGCGTTCAGCGATGGTCCGGGATCCGAATTCAGCGCACTTCGGCACCTATTTCCACATGCCCGCGGAACTCATCGGCGGCGGTACGGCCGAGATTCAGCTGACGGTGATCGCACAGATGATCCTCGGCCTCCCCCGCAAGTAACCATCCCTGAAAGGACTCGTCATGGCCGGACTCGACTTCACGTTCTTCGATTGCGACAACCACTACTACGAGGCAGTCGACGCCTTCACCCGATACATCGAGCCCAAGTACCGCAAGCGGGCAATCCAGTGGGCCGAGATCGACGGCAAACAGCGTTTGTTGGTCGGCGGCAAGGTGAACCGGTTCATCCCGAATCCGACGTTCGACCCCGTCGCCAAGCCGGGGGCGATGGACGAGTACTTCCGCGGACGCAATCCGAAGAACGCCGACATGAACGCTCTCTTCGGTGAGCTGGAGCCGATTCCGGCGGCGTACCGGGATCGCGACGCACGGTTGGCGCTGATGGACGAGCAGGGCATGCAGGGCGCCATCATGCTACCGACGTTGGGTGTCGGCATGGAGATTGCGCTGCTGCACGA
The DNA here is from genome assembly GCA_963798245.1 of uncultured Actinomycetota bacterium. Lineage (GTDB taxonomy): Bacteria > Actinomycetota > Actinomycetes > Mycobacteriales > Mycobacteriaceae > Mycobacterium. The sequence continues at coordinate 40,742 of CAWCSO010000011.1, read as the reverse complement.
CCTGGACGCGCTTGCGGCAACGTTCCGCGCGTTCAACCGCTGGATGGAAGAGGACTGGGGGTTCGCCTACCAGGATCGGATCTTCGCCGCGCCGTACATCACCCTGTGTGATCCGAAGAACGCCGTGCGCGAACTGGAGTGGGCGCTGGAGCGTGACGCGCGCTTCATCGTGATGATTCCGGGCCCGATCACGACGGCCGAGGGCATGAAGGCGCCCGGCGACCCCATGTTCGACGAGTTCTGGCAATTGGTCAACGATTCCGGGATCACCGTGACCTATCACTCCGGCGAGACGTACTACGCGAAGTTCATGCCGGCCTGGGGCGAACCGGACTACATGATGTCCTTCCAGGCGATGATCGGCTTCCGCAGCCTGTTCTCCGGCGATGCCCTACAGGACACGTTCGCGAACTTCCTGCTGCGCGGCCACTTCCACAAGTTCCCGAACATCCGGATGGCCTCCATCGAGAGCGGATCAGCGTGGGTCTTCCACCTGTTCGAGAAGCTCACCAAGGCATACGGCCAGATTCCGCACATCTATCAAGAAGATCCCCGCCAGGTGTTCCGCCGACACGTCTCGGTCTCCCCGTTCTACGAGGACGAGCTCGCCAGCCTGCTGCAACTGCTCGGCGTCGAGCGCATCATCATGGGCTCGGACTACCCGCACGTCGAGGGCCTCGCCGATCCGAGCGCCTACATCAAGGATCTGCAGAACTTCGACTACACACCGCAGGAGTGCCGAACGGTGATGCGCGACAACGGCTTGGCGCTGTCGGTACGTCGACCGGTGTGATCACCACGCCTTCGGCCCGCCCCGCGCGCAGTCCGTCGTGAAGATCGAGAAGTCGAGTCTGGCGGCCACCCTTCTCGAGATCGGCGAGGAGAACGCCGCGGTGCTGCTGATCCGCGCACCGTTACCCGACGAACTCGACACCGAGCGCGATCTGAGTGCGCTCACGGCGCTGGGGCTGGACCCCGAGACCGTGGATGAATTGGTCGCAACCGCCGTCGAGGGCCGACGACCGAAAGACGATGGCGGCGAACACCTCCGCCAGACGATTTCGCGCAGGTGCGCCAATCTCGTGTCGCAGTGGGTGTCCTCGCGCGATCGCGGGCCGTCGTAGCAGCGCCGGCTACTCCGATGAAGTAGACGCCAGGTCGGCTCGGTACTGCCGAGGCGTCTTGCCGAACCAACGTCGACACGAGCGATTGAGTGCGCTCTGCTCGGAATACCCGAGTAGGGACGTGATCTGGCCTAGATACAACCCCGGTTCGGCGAGGTACCTCGCTGCCTGATCGCGACGTTCCCCCTCGATGAGGTCCTGGCATCGCACGCCCTCTCCTGCTAGGCGACGTTGCAGCGTTCGGGGGTGCAATGCGAGTTGCTCGGCGATGACCTCGGCGCTGCATTGGCCCGTGGGCAGCAGCCGACGGGCCAGCTCGGTCACCTGTTCGGACAGCGCGGCGGTGCTCGGCAGGTAATGGGACTCCAAGTACTTGGTGGCGATGCGTCTGGTCTCCGGGTCGGCGTTGTCGATGAGCCTGTCGGCCAGACTGCGAGGCACCTCGAATCCGCACCATTGCTGTCCGAACTGGACGGTACAACCCAGCGCGTCGTCGTACGCGGCGTGCGAGCCGAGTCGGTCGTGCCTGAATGACACGACGCGGGGCCGCGCATCAGGTCCGCCCACGAGACGAATGATGCGGGCCGCGTTGGCCATGCTGAGTTCGTATCCCTGCAGCGGATAGGGAGTTTCCCTCTCGGTCACCTCGTAGCTGAACGTGACGTTGGACCCCGCGGTGGGTGGTGACACCGTCAGAGTCAAGGCGGGTGAATGAACGTATAGGTAGCGGGCAATCGCCTCCAAGCCGCCGAGCACCGTTTGTGTGTTCCGAGCGATTACCGCGATGGGGCCGAGGATGTCCAGACCCTGCCAACGCGACAGACGAAGCCCGAAGTCCGGGCACTCGAGTTCCGCCGAGCTGGCCTCCAGCAAGCGAACGAACGCGTCCAGGGACACGAATGCGTCCTCCTCGTGTTCGATACCCGGCGGGATCTCGAAGCGCTTCAGAAACGGCTGCGGGTCAGCACCGAGCTCACCCAGCAGATCGCCGTACCCCCAGAGGTTGGTGGCGCGGATGAGGCTGCCCATCTCGATCAGCTTCCTTTGTCGGCAAATGGTAAAAGTATGTCGGATAGTGTCAATACCTGGCAAGGCACACTCGGCCATTCTGTTCTTGCAAGATTCCGCGCGCCCGACACACGGGAGCCCGCGGACGCCATGACACGGAATACGTCGAAGCCGGCCCGTCGGCGAATCACAACGCACCACCTCGCACCTCCGGGAGGAAGATCGTGTCCAATCTCAGCCTGAATCTCGTTGCCACGGCACGCGATCATGCTCACCGACCAGCACTTCGATGCGACGAACTCGAACTGACCTTCAGCCAATTCAACTCGGCGGCGGCACGGGTCGCCACCTTCCTCGAGCGTGAAGGCATCGAGCCCGGCGACCGCGTCGGGCTGATGCTTCCCAACACACCCGCCTTCGCGGTGGCGTTCTATGGAATCCTGCGTCGCGGCGCCGTGGCGGTTCCGATCAACCCGCTGCTGAAGGACCGAGAGATCGCGTTCTACCTGAACAACACCGGCGCGAAGGCGCTCTTTGCCACCCCGACCTTTGCCGAGGAGGCTGCTGCGGGAGCGGCGTCATCGGGAACTAGATGCTGGTTGACCGACGACGACAGCCTCGCGCGCATGACCGCGGATCTACCGGAGCAGCCGAGCCCGGTGGAGCGTGCCGATACCGACACCGCAGTGATCCTGCATACCTCGGGTACGACCGGAAGGCCCAAGGGCGCCGAACTCACCCACGGCGGGCTTGACCGCAACCTTGAAATCGCCACCCGCACATTGTTCGAGATCTCCCCCAACGACGTGGTCATGGGTTGTCTGCCGCTGTTCCATGTCTTCGGTATGACGTGTGGATTGAATGCCGCGGTGGCGGTCGGTGCGCTGCTCACCCTGATCCCGAGGTTCGATGCGCACAAGGCGCTCGACGTGATCGCGCGCGACAGGGTCACGGTCTTCGAGGGGGTACCGACGATGTACTCCGCTCTGCTCGGTGCGGCCCAGGACGTGGAACCCGATGCCGTCGAATCGCTCCGTGTCTGCGCCTCCGGAGGCGCCTCGCTTCCGGTTCAGGTCCTCAAGGACTTCGAGAAGACCTTCAATGCCACGATTCTCGAGGGCTACGGCCTCTCGGAGACCTCCCCGATCGCGTGTTTCAACCATCCCGATCGTGACCGCAAGCCGGGATCGATCGGGCACCCGGTCGAAGGTGTCGAGATGCGGGTCGTCGATACGAACGGCGACCTCGTCCCACAGGGCGCGGCCGGTGAGATCCAGATCCGCGGCCACAACGTCATGAAGGGTTACTGGAATCTGCCCGAGGCGACGTCGTCCGCCATTTCCGCGGACGGCTGGTTCGCCACCGGCGACATCGGAAGGGTCGACGCCGACGGCCACTACTACATCGTCGACCGCAAGAAGGACTTGATCATCCGCGGCGGCTTCAACGTCTATCCACGCGAGATCGAAGAAGTCCTCTACGAACACCCAGATGTCACCGAGGCAGCGGTAGTCGGCATACCGCACGATTCGCTTGGCGAGGAGATCGGGGCCGCGGTGGCGCTGAGGGACGGTGCCCGGACGAGTCCCGACCAGATATGCGACTTCGTCAGAGAGCGCGTGGCCGCATACAAGTACCCTCGCCACATTTGGGTGCTCGACGAGCTGCCCAAGGGTCCGACGGGAAAGCTACTCCGTCGCGAAATCGCCCGTCCCACGATGCAAAGCACGAATTCACCGTGATGCCTCGCCCACGGACCACACCCACACCGGAGGAGACCCATCATGACCGTTGACCACGACTCACTCTTCATCGACGGCCATTGGGTCGAACCGTCGACCTCGTCGCGCATCGCCGTGCTCAACGCGGCGACCGAGGACGTCATCGGCAACGTTCCACTAGCCGATGTGGCGGATGTGGATCGGGCCGTGGCAGCCGCACGACACGCTGTCGACGACTCCGAATGGTCACGATCGTCACCGGCCGATCGGGCCGCCGCAATGACCCGGTTCGCGGACGAACTGGAAAAGCGCTCTGCCGAACTGACGCGGACCGTCAGCCAGGAGAATGGCATGCCGATCGCACTGAGCGAGGCGTTCGAGGGCGGTTTCGCGACCGGCTTGCTCCGGTACTACGCCGACCTGGCGGCCACGATGCCCGTCGAGGACGTGCGACCCTCACAGCTGGGACTGCAGACCGTGGTCCGGCGGTCGCCGGTCGGCGTCGTCGCTGCGATCGTGCCGTGGAACTACCCCGTGGTGCTGGCCATGAGCAAGATCGCCCCCGCGCTGGCGGCGGGGTGCTCCGTGGTCGTGAAACCGTCGCCGCCGGCCACGGTGCTGGACTGGTTCATCGTCGCCGAAGCCGTTCAGGCGGCGGGAATTCCACCCGGCGTGATCAACTGGGTACCCGGTGGGCCCGATGTCGGAGCGCATCTGATCTCCCATCCTGGAGTGGACAAGGTCGCCTTCACGGGGTCGACGGCAACGGGGCGTTCGATCGCCACGGTCTGTGCGGGCCTGCTGCGTCCGGTGACGCTCGAACTCGGGGGCAAGTCGGCCGCCATACTGCTCGATGACGTCGACATGGATTCGATCATGCCGAACCTCGAGTTCATCGCCTTCATGAACAATGGGCAGACCTGCGTCACGTGCAGCCGAATCCTGGCGCCCGCCAGTCGTTACGACGAGATGGTCGACGCCCTGGCGACTCGGGTGGCCGCGTTGCGGGTCGGTGATCCACTGGATCCGAACACCGAGATCGGACCCATGGCGACCGCAGCCCATCGCGAGCGTGTCGAGAACTACATCGAAAAGGGCAGGGGCGAAGCCCGATTGGTCGCCGGCGGTGGACGCCCCAAGGGTCTGGACAAGGGCTGGTTCGTCGAGCCGACGGTATTCGCCCATATGACCAACGACGCGACCATCGCGCAGCAGGAAATCTTCGGTCCGGTGCTCTCGGTGATCCCCTACGACGACGAAGCCGACGCCGTGCGCATTGCCAATGACACCTCCTACGGGCTGGGCGGCACGGTGTTCAGCGCGGACACCGAGCGCGCGAGGACCGTAGCTTGCCAGGTAAAGACCGGCACCATCGGCATCAACGGGTACCCGCTGGCCATCGGTTCGCCATTCGGCGGCGTGAAGGACAGCGGCCTGGGCCGCGAATTCGGCCCGGAGGCGATGGACGGCTACCAGAACCTGAAGTCGATGTACATCGCCGGGTGACGACCGTCGTGCGATCGGCTTCAGTGTCGGCAAATGATAAAAGCATGTCGGAAACCGTCAAGACTCACGACCGCGGTCCAGGCGATGCTTGTTCCATCGAATCCTGCGAGCCCCGCAGCCGAGAAGCCTGAGGAAAGCCATGACCGAAACCCATTTCGACGTCCTGATCATCGGCGCCGGCCTGTCCGGCATCGGACAGGCATGCCAGATTCAGGCTGCGCACCCGAACAAGACCATCGCGATCGTGGAGCGACGCGAGCGGCTGGGCGGCACCTGGGACCTGTTCCGCTATCCCGGTATCCGGTCGGACTCCGACATGTACACCTTCGGCTACGAATTCCGCCCGTGGCGGGACGTGAAGGTCCTCGCCGACGGCCCGTCGATCCGCGAGTACATCGCCGATACCGCGGCAGAGAACGGCATCGACGAGAAGATCCACTACGGCCTGAAGGTCGTCAACGCGGACTGGTCCAGCACCCAGAATCGCTGGACCGTGACCACGGTGCACGAGGCGAGCGGCGAGAGTCGCACCTACACCTGCGGGTTCCTCATCAGCTGCACGGGCTATTACGACTTCGACGAGGGCTACCTGCCGGCCTTTCCCGGTGTGGACCAGTTCAAGGGTCGGTGTGTCCACCCACAGCACTGGCCGGAAGACCTGGACTACGCGGGCAAGAAGGTCGTCGTCATCGGCAGTGGCGCCACGGCCGTCACGTTGATCCCGGCCATGGCCGACGAAGCGGATCACGTCACCATGCTGCAGCGCTCCCCCTCGTACATATTCTCGTTGCCTGCGCTGGACAAGATATCGGCGTTCCTCTACCGGTTCCTGCCGGAACGCTGGGTGTACTCGCTGGCCCGCACGCGCAACGTCGCCTTCCAGCGATACACCTACCTGGCCTGCCGCCGCTGGCCGGAGCAGACGCGCCGATTCCTGCTGTGGCAGGTCCGGCGCCACGTCGGCCCCTCGGTCGACATGAGCCATTTCACCCCGGCATACATGCCGTGGGACGAGCGCCTGTGTGCGGTGCCCAATGGCGATCTGTTCAAGGTGATGGCGTCCGGTAAGGCATCCGTGGTCACCGACCAGATCGACACCTTCACCGAGAAGGGCATCCTGCTGAAGTCCGGGCGGGAAATCGAAGCCGACATCATCATCACGGCGACGGGCATCAACCTGCAGATGCTCGGTGGCATGCAACTGTCCGTGGACGGCGAGGCACGCGAGATGTCCGACCGGATGACCTACAAGGGTGTGCTGGTCGAGGACATTCCCAACCTCGGTTGGATCATCGGCTACACCAACGCGTCGTGGACGCTGAAGGCCGACATCTCCGGCTCCTACCTGTGCCGGTTGTTCAAGCACATGGACGACAACGGGTACGCGGTTGCGATGCCCGTCGACGTCGAGGGCTGCGCGCTGGATACCGCCATGTTCGACCAGCTGAACTCCGGGTACGTGAAGCGCGGCCAGGACACCCTTCCGCGCCAGGGATCCAAACTTCCCTGGAAGGTGCTCATGCACTACAAGAAGGACTCGAAGGTCCTGCTCGAAGACCCCATCGTGGATGGCGTGCTGCGGTTCGACCGGGCGTCCGTCGGTGCGGCTGCGGCATCGTGAAGGTCAGTAGGGGGTTGATCCGGGGCGTGCTACGCGCCTCGCGGCCACCCTTCGCATCCCGTCGCATGGGCGTCGGTGGGCGCCGCCTGATGCTCGCGACGCTCACGGCCGCGGCGCGCGCCCCCAAGGGCACCCGATACCAACGCATCACCGTCGCGGGCGTCCCTGCCGAGCGAGTGCGACCCGCGCAAGCCGGTACCCCCGGCACGCTGATCTACCTGCACGGCGGCGCCTACGCGCTCGGCAGCGCCAAGGGCTACCGCGGCCTGGTCGCGCAGCTTGCCGCGGCGGCCGGTATGACAGCGCTAATCCCGGACTACTCCCGCGCTCCGGCAGCTCGATATCCCGTTGCCCTCGAGGAAATGGTCGCGGTCTACACCCGGTTGCTCGAGAACGGGCTAGACCCGGAAACCACCGTCATTGCCGGTGATTCGGCCGGCGGCGGGCTGACGCTGGCGCTCGCGATGACGCTGCGCGACCGCGGGATCGCTCTCCCGGCCGCGCTTGGGTTGATCTGCCCATGGGCCGACCTCGCCATCGACATCGACGAAGCGCGCCCCGAGTTGCGGGACCCGCTGATCCTTCCGTCGATGTGCACCGAATGGGCGCCGCGCTACGTCGGATCCTCCGATCCGCGGTGCCCCGGCATATCTCCGGTGTACGGCGACATGACCGGCCTGCCGCCGATCGTCATGCAGACCGCCGGTGACGATCCGATCTCCGCCGATGCGGCCAAGATCGAAACTGCCTGTGCTGCTTCGGGGACGACCCTCGACCACCGCCGATTCGACGACATGTGGCACGACTTCCACCTCCAGGTCAGTCTGCTCCCCGAATCACGCGACGCCCTGGTCGAACTCGGGGCGAAACTGCGCAATCACCTCCCCTCCGAAATCCCCCCCATCCACACCCCCGAACGAGAGGTCTCAAACGACATGAGCACATTCCAAGGCAAGGTCGCCGTCATCACAGGAGCCGGCTCCGGCATCGGCAGGGCACTGGCCCTCAACCTCGCAAAGAAGGGCTGCAAGCTTGCGCTCTCCGACATCGACACCGAAGGACTTGCCGAGACCGTAAGCCAGGCCCAGGCGTTCGGCGCGGACGTGAAGTCCGACCGACTCAACGTTGCCGAGCGCGAGGCCGTACTGGCCTACGCCGACATGGTCGTCGCGCACTTCGGCACCGTTCACCAGGTCTACAACAACGCCGGCGTCGCGCACAACGGCAACGTCGAGAGTGCCGATTTCAAGGACATCGAGCGGGTCATCGACATCGACTTCTGGGGCGTCGTGAACGGCACCAAAGCCTTTCTGCCGCATGTGATCGCCTCCGGTGACGGCCACATCGTCAACATCTCGAGCGTGTTCGGCCTGATCGCGGTTCCCGGTCAGAGCGCCTACAACGCGGCCAAGTTCGCCGTGCGAGGGTTCACCGAGGCGCTGCGCCAGGAGATGCTCGTCGCCAAGCACCCGGTCAAGGTGACATGCATACATCCCGGCGGCATCAAGACCAACGTCGCCCGCAACGCCACCGTCGCCGATGGCGAGGACCAGCAGACCTTCGCAGAATTCTTCGACAAGCAACTGGCCCGTCACTCACCCGAAATGGCCGCGGAAACCATCGTCAACGGAGTCGCCAAGGGCCACGCCCGGGTCCTGATCGGCTGGGATGCCAAGGCCCTCGACTGGCTGTCCCGGATCACCGGCTCGGGGTATCAACGGATCGTTGCCGCGGGAGTGGCGAAGTTCTTCCCGTGGGCCAAGTAGCCACCGGACCACAGTCGTCGACATCACCTGTAAGAAAAGGACATTGCCATGAAAACCACCGCTGCCGTATTGCTTGAGGCCGGTCGGCCGTTCGAACTGATGGAGCTGGAACTCGACGGGCCGGGCCCCGGCGAGGTGCTTATCAAGTACACCGCCGCCGGCCTGTGCCATTCGGACCTGCACCTCACCGACGGCCAGCTGCCGCCCCGGTACCCGATCGTGGGCGGCCACGAGGGATCCGGGGTCATCGAGGACGTGGGCCCCGGCGTCACCAAGGTCAAGCCTGGCGACCACGTGGTCTGTAGCTTCATTCCAAGCTGCGGGACCTGCCGGTACTGCTCGACCGGACGGCAGAACCTCTGCGACATGGGCGCCACCATCCTGGAGGGCTGCATGCCCGACGGCAGCTTCCGGTTCCATTCCAAGGGAGTGGATTTCGGCGCAGTGTGCATGCTCGGCACATTCTCCGAACGCGCCACCATCTCGCAACACTCGGTGGTGAAGGTCGACGACTGGCTGCCACTGGAGACGGCGGTGCTGGTCGGCTGCGGCGTGCCGTCCGGTTGGGGCTCAGCGGTCAACGCCGGAAATCTTCGGGCCGGCGACACAGCCGTCATCTACGGTATCGGCGGCCTGGGTATCAATGCCGTCCAAGGCGCGATCTCCGCGGGCTGCAAGTACGTCGTGGTCGTGGACCCGGTCGCGCTCAAGCGCGAGACCGCGATCAAGTTCGGGGCTACTCATGCCTTCGCCGATGCCGCCGCTGCCGCGCAGAAGGTCGATGAGCTCACCTGGGGGCAGGGCGCCGACGCAGCACTGATCCTGGTGGGCACCGTCGACGAAGAGGTCGTCTCGGCCGCGACCGCGGTGATCGGCAAGGGCGGCACCGTCGTCATCACCGCGTTGGCAGACCCGACCAAGCTGACCGTGCACGTCTCCGGAACCGACCTGACGCTGAACGAGAAGACGATCAAGGGGTCGCTGTTCGGTTCGTCCAATCCGCAATACGACATCGTGCGGTTGCTGCGGCTCTACGATGCCGGTCAGCTGAAGCTGGACGAACTCGTGACGACTACCTACACCCTGGAGGACGTGAACCAGGGCTATCAAGACCTAAGGGACGGTAAGAACATCCGCGGCGTGATCGTCCACTCAACCTAGATCGGGCAACCGCGATCACTCCCGGCGTCACGGTTGGAGTATCGCCTTGATGCAGTCGGGTCCGCGCGACGCGACCATGTCATAGGCAAGCGCGGCATCCGCCAAGGGAAACCGATGGGTGAAGATGCCGTCGGTCCGCAGCCGCCCGCTGGTGACCAAAGGCACCAGGTCGACCCACGTCTGTTGGATCGGGGCAGTCGTCATCCGCAGGGTGAGGCTGCGCACCAGCCCCATGAGGATCGGCAGCGGATACGGATCCAGCCCGTGCACACCCAGCACCGACACCGTGCCACCCGCGCGTACACAGCCGAGGGAGTCATCGAGGGTGGCGTCCAGGGCCACCGTGTCGATGACGGAGTCCGCCCCGACACCGTGCGTCGACTCGAGGACGGCCTGCACGGTAGGGCCGTCGCACGCCACCGCACCTGAGTCGACCGCCAGAGCGCGGCGGCCCGCCACCGGGTCGGCCGCGAGCACCGTGCCCGCACCCTGGCTGACCGCGGCTCGAACCGCACACAGCCCCACGGCGCCGAGACCGATCACCACGACCGTGCCGCCGGCCGGTATGTCGGCCCGCTTGGCGCCGATCCAGCCGGTCGACAGGTTGTCGGTGAGCAGCAGCGCGGCCTCGTCGTCGACGCCGTCGGGGATGGGCAGGAGCTGAAAGTCGGCCACGGGCACGGCCACCAGGGTGGCCTGCCCTGCACCCAGTACACCCGAGCCGAAGATCTGCGGGCCGTTCACACACCTGATGGGGTCCCCGGCGGCGCATCCGCTGCAGGCTCCGCAGCCGGTTACCGATGCCGCCAGGACGCGATCGCCGATCTTTACCCGCGTGACGTCGGCGCCGACGTCGACCACGGTGCCGATGAACTCGTGGCCGACGGCGACACCATCGCCCACCGGTAGGTCGCCGTCGAAGAAGTGCAGATCCGATCCGCAGATCGCCGACGCCTGCACCTCGACGATCGCCGCGTTGGCATCGAACAGCTCCGGATCACGTGCCTCGCGAACCTCGACGGAGCCAGGACCGGTGATTACCACATGACGCACGGGGCACGACCTTCACGGATTGTCGGAACGCCAGGCAGAACACAAGCCAGGCAGCGCAACGTGTTTCGACCCGACCGGCGACGCCACGACCTCCGTCCGGGCTCGTGCCAACGCTACACCGAGTGCATCGCCGAACCGTTTGCCCCTGGTAACCGGCACGGCGACCGCATAGTCTTTCGACCATGATGAGTGGCAAGCTCGGCGCCGTGATCGTCGCTTGTGCCGCGTTAGGCGTGACCGTGCCGACCCCACCACTGGCGCACGCGGTTCCGGCGCCCGAGGTGGAGTACACCTACAACGTGTTGCTTCGCCGACATTACGAGTTTCCGAACAATGACGCGATCGGCTACGGCTTCGGGATCTGCGACAAGGTACGCAGCGGCGAGGGCTACCCGCAGATCATGAGTCAGGTAAAGGGTGACGTTCTCCCGAATGACGAGTTCGCGGCGAACTATCTGGTCTCGTATGCGGTGGGCATCTTGTGCCCTGCGCAGATCTGGCAGTTGCGGAACTCGGCGGCGGGCTACCAACCGCCGCCGGCGTAGCCGCGTTGGGCTTACCTGAAGCCGCTCTACTCCCGCAACCGACGCTGCCCCAGGCCCGCCCGATACTGCCGGGGCGTCATCCCGAACCACCGCCGGCAGGAACGGTTCAGCGCACTCTGCTCCGTGTAGCCGAGCAGACCCGCGATCTGGCCCAGCTGAAGGTCGGGTTCGGCGAGGTACCGGCCAGCGTGAGCGCGGCGTTCGCGCTCGATGACGTCCTGGCAGGACGTCCCCTCGGTTGCCAAGCGGCGCTGCAGCGTCCGCGGATGCATGGCGAGTTCGCTCGCGATCGCGTCGACACTGCACTCCCCGGTGGGCAGCAGGTTGCCTGCCAGGTCGGCGACCCGCTCGGACAACGCAGCAGTCGGCGCAAGATAGCGGGAGTCGAGGTACTTCCTGGCGATGCGCCTGGTCGCGGCGTCCGCACCTTCGATGGTCGTGGCGGCGAGGTCGGCGGAAAGCTCGAAACCACACCACGGTTGCCCGAACCGCACCGGACACTGCAACGCCTCGCCGTAGGCAGAGTCCGGGCCGAGCTGGTCGTGCAGGAACGCCACCACCGAGGGCACCGCCGTCGGTCCACCGAGCACGCGAAGGATCCGCACCGCGATCGCCATACTGACCTCGTAACACTGGGTGAGCTCAGGCAGCACCGGTTCGGTCAGTTCGAAGGTGAACGTGACGTCGGGCTCCACGGACCACGGTGCCCGTGCCAACTTCAGCGCAGGTGAGTGCACGTAGAGGTAGCGGGCAATCGCCTCCACTCCGTCCAGCACGGTGTGCGCATTGCGCGCGATCACCGCTATGGGCCCCAGGACGTCGAGCCCCTGCCACCGCGAAAGGCGAAGCCCCAAATCGGCGCAATGCAGTTCATCGGCGCTGGCCTCCAGCACGCGGACGTACGCGTCGAAGGAGACGAACGCACCCTCCTCTTCGTCGACGCCACGCGCGATGCCGAATCGCGACAAGTACTCGTTCGGGTCGCCTCCGAGTTCGTGGACGAGTTCGCGGTACCCCCACAGCGTGGTCGCTCGGATGAGACTGCCCATGCCGGTCGCCCCCCTTTGTCGGGAATGGTTAAAAGTGTGTCGTAAACCGTCAAGACGCGCTAGGGGCTGCTCAGGCATTGTCTAGGTAGACCACCTGCCGAACCGCAGGCGGAAGCCCGAGGAAGGCAATGACCGCACCGCGTCCCGACGTCCCGACCACCAGCCCTTACGGCCGTGGAACAACCCGTCGCGTGACAGCCGGAATGAGCCGTCGTTGCTTCGTGCCCTTCATGCAGGATCCTCCGATGACGCTCGACGAGCCGTTCGCCGCCACCAGCTGAACCACGCTCGTTCGCCACACAGCTCCATCTAAACGCCGGCGCGAGACCTTACGGCACGAAGTCAGCTGACCGCCGCTGGCTCAGGGCCTCGCCGTCGACGCGCTCCCACTTCATTCCCGCCCGTCCTACACCCATGCCCATGTCGTACACCCATGTCCGCAGGAGTTGCAATGAGCGAAAAGCTACGAAGAACGAAGATGAATAGCAGCTTTAGTCACCATCAAGACATTGCCGTGCAGTTGTTGGCCGCCGCCGCGGAGCGTGCAAAGGTCATCGGTACACCGGCCTCACGGAACGACCTCCACGACGCGGTAGACGCCGCTCGAGCGGTCGGCGTCGGCTGGACGCGAATCGGCGACACCCTTGGAATCGCCAGCGGCAACGCTTATCAGCGATACCGGAAGAGCCCGGTTACTTCTGAACAGTGTGACGCCGGCGGGCCTGACGGCAGAGGTTAGCGGACCCCCTCCAGGTCGTAGATAGCGACATGTGACCAGGGCGCAGTCTTGATGCGTCATGCGGCGAATGTGCTTCGTAGGGCTGCCTTCTGGGCAGGGCCGAAGTCACGCGGTCCGGCTCGCGCAGGAGGATGCCGACATCCAGAGGATGGGAGCGGCTCAAGATCGTGCTGCCATGAGGACCGGCCGGCCGTCGATTACGCCGACATCGTCGACAGCACCCGCTCCAGTCCCGCAATGACGATCGACAGGTTGAACTCGAGCTGAGCGGCATCCTGGCCCAACCCCTCGCGGGAAGCGACGACCTGGCGAAGGATCGGGAAGCCATCCTCTGGCGCACTCTGCAACGCGCCGACCACTTCGGGCAGGTTGGGATGAACTCGGTCCTGCGCAGCGAGCACGGCGGCGCGCCCAGCCGTGTAGGCCGTCTCCGTGATCAAGGTGAGTGCCCGGACCGCCTGCTCGACGTCGAAGCCGGCGTCCACCAGCGCCTGCAGCAGGCACTCCGTCGGGGCGAGCACGCCCAGTCCGCTGGCCGCGGGAAGGTGAAAAGACGTCGCCAGGACGCCAAGCTCGGTGAACGCGTCCCGCAGCGCAGCCGCGTACGAGCGGGTCACCACTCGCCAGTCACCATCGGCGGACCACTCGATGCGGCGCAATTCGGATTCGAAGACGTCCAACGCCACGAGTTCGCGCAGTCCCTCCCGATCACCGACGTGATAGTTCAACGCCTTCGGGTCAACGCCCAGCGTTTCGGCCACTGCCTGCATGGTCAGCGCCTCCGGCGCAATGGTTCGTGCCGCCGACACGATCCGCTCCCGACTAATCTGACGTGGACGACCACGTTGCCGCGCCGGCGCGGCGACGTTCGCTCCATCAGAAGTGTTCATCGGATCGCGGCTCACTCGCTGATCATAGATTTTTTCCCGTTCAGGAGTGGGAGAACGGCGGATGGTTTAGCGTTCGAACCATGCGAGTGTTCGGTGCGACCACACACCTGCGTGACATGACGGAGGTGGGGCGCGTCCGGGATGACCCGCGCTCCCTCTCCGGCGGTCTCGCACGGCGGGGGTTGCTCCCGGTATGACGCAGGCCTGGATTCTGGACGCGGTCCGAACGCCGCGGGGCAAGGGGCGCCCGGACGGCGGTCTGCACGGCATCCATCCCCAGGCACTCCTCGCACAGTGCCTTCGGGCATTGCAGGGTCGCATCGGGTTCGAACCCGCCGACGTCGACGACGTCATCGCCGGCAACGGCATCCTCGCCGGTGACCACGGCGACGACATCGCCCGTCTCGCGCTGCTAGTGGCGGGATGGCCGGAAACGGTGCCGGGGATGACGCTGAACCGTTTCTGCGGCTCGGGCCAGCAGGCGATCACCATCGCAGCGATGGGCGTCGGGTGCGGCGAACAGGATCTGGTCGTCGCGGGCGGCGTCGAATCGATGTCACGATGGAATCTCACGGCGGGGTCCGTGACGATCGACGGTGCGAACCCGGCATTTCGCGAGTTGTATCCGACAGTGCCACAGGGTGTTTCGGCCGATCTGATTGCGGCGTTGGAAGGCTTCACCCGCGAAGACGTCGACGCCTTCGCCGTCGAGAGTCAACGCCGGGCCGCGGTGGCGCTCGAGCAGGGTCGCTTCACGCGTTCCCTGGTCCCCGTCACCGACGGGGACGGCGAGGTGGTGCTCGACCACGACGAACACCCGCGTGCCGGTACCAGCCTGGAGGGACTGGCCAAACTTCTTCCCGCGTTCACCCAATCGGGGGCCGGCCGCGTCGACGGGGAATCCCGCACCTTCGACGAGATCTGCATCGACCGCTACCCGAGCGTCGAATACCTCGAGCACGTGCATCATGCCGGCAACTCGTCCGGTGTGGTCGACGGTGCCGCGGCCGCGGTCATTGCCTCCGATGACTGGGCGAAGGCGCACGGCGTATCACCGCGGGCTCGGATTCGCGCGACGGCGGCGATCGGCTCCGAACCCATCATCATGCTCACCGCGCCGGGGCCTGCTGCCGAGCGCGCCCTGGCCAAGGCCGGCATGGCAGTCGACGACATCGACCTCTGGGAGATCAATGAGGCGTTCGCGGCCGTCCCGCTCAAGACGATCCGAGATCTGGGGCTCGACCCCGCGCGAGTGAACGTCAACGGCGGCGCGATCGCCCTCGGGCATCCGATCGGCGCGACCGGCGCCATGCTCATCGGCACGGTGCTCGACGAACTGGAGCGTCGCGACCTGGGCAACGGGTTGGTCACCATGTGTACCGGCGGCGGCATGGGCACCGCCACGATCATCGAGCGGGTGTGACCGTGGTGCAGACCCTGGAGCTGGACACCTCTCGCGACGGGGTCGCCGTGGTGCGGCTCAATCGCCCCAAGCAGCTCAACGCCGTCAACGAGGTGATGCGGGACGAACTCGTGCAGACGTTCGCCGCGCTGGCCGACGACCACGCGGTCCACGCCGTGGTATTGACCGGCGCTGGGCGTGGCTTCTGCTCCGGCCTCGACATGCGCAACTTCGGTGCGGGCATGCTCGACGCCGAGGCACCCGCCATCGACCGGATGCGCTTCCAGGAGGCGATGGCCGCCCTGCCGCAGGCCATCCGGGACGCTCCCCAACCCGTGATCGCCGCCGTCAACGGTCCGTGCGTCGGCGCGGGTCTCGCCCTGTGCCTCGCATCGGACATCCGGATCTGCTCGGCCACTGCGTCATTCGGCAATGCCGCCATCCTGCTCGGCCTTTCCGGAGCCGAGATGGGGATGAGCTACCACCTGCCCCGCATCGTCGGCACCAGCGTCGCCGCGGACTGGATGCTGACCGGTCGGACCGTGACCGCCGAGGAGGCCGACCGACGCGGGCTGGTCAGCGAGGTCGTCGAGTCCGACCGGCTGCAGGACCGCGCGCTCGAACTCGCGACGCTCGTCGCCGGGCTGGCGCCATTGGGTGTTCAACTGACCAAGCGCGCCCTGCAGGTGAACACCGACGCGGCGAGCCTGGATGCCGCGGTCGAACTGGAGAACCGCAATCAGGTGCTGTCGCACGCCACCGACGACGCCGCCGCGCGTCGCGCCAAGTGGTCGTGATCTGCACCGACTGAAAGGACGACGATGTCGTGGGACTTCGAGACCGACCCGGAGTGGGCCGAACAGCTGGCCTGGGTCGAGGACTTCGTTCGGGACGAGTGCGAGCCGGTCGACATGATCGTCACGGAGTCGCACGACCTCAACGATCCCGTCAGGCAGGCACTGATCCCGCCACTGCAGAAGGTCGTCAAGGACCGCGGCTTGTGGGCCACCCACCTCGGCGCACACCTCGGCGGCCCGGGGTTCGGACAGATGAAACTCGCACTGCTGAATGAGATCCTGGGCCGCTCCGAGTGCGCGCCGATCGTCTTCGGCTCCCACGCACCGGATTCCGGGAATAGCGAGATTCTGGCGCACTATGGCACTCCCGAGCTCAAGAAGCGCTACCTGGAGCCACTGCTCGACAATCGGATCATCTCCTGCTTCTCGATGACCGAGCCGCAGGGCGGCGCCGACCCCAAGGTGTTCACCACCGTCGCGGTCCAGGACGGCTCAGACTGGGTCATCACCGGCGAGAAGTGGTATTCGTCGTTCGCATCGATGGCGTCGTTCATCATCGTGATGGCGATGACCGACCCCGATGCGCCGCCCTACGAACGGTATTCGATGTTCGTCGTCCCAGGCGACACCCCCGGCATCAACGTGTTGCGCGATGTTGGGCTCGGCTACCAGCCACTCGGCGGCGGCGGCCGGGAGGGCTACGTCCGCTACGAGGACGTCCGGGTGCCGGCAGACCACATGCTCGGACCGCGGGGCGGCGCGTTCATCGTCGCGCAGACCCGCCTCGGCGGCGGCCGCATCCACCACGCAATGCGGACCGTCGGCCTGGTGCGCCGGATCTACGACATGATCGCCGAGCGCGCGGTGTCCCGCTACACGCAGGGCGAGGTGCTCGCCAACAAGCAGATGGTTCAGGAGATGATCGCCGACTCCTGGATGGAGATCGAGGCCTTCCGCCTGTTGACGCTTCAAACCGCCTGGAAGATCGACAAGTTCAACGACTACAAGGCCGTGCGTGCGGACATCTCGGCGGTCAAGGCGATGATGCAGAAGGTGTTGCACGACGTGTCGGCGCGCGCCCTGCAGATCCACGGTTCGCTGGGCACCTCGCACGAGATGCCCTTCGTGCAGTACCTGACGGAGTCGTTCGTGCTGGGACTCGCCGATGGCCCCACCGAGGTGCACAAGGTGACTCTGGCGCGGTTGCTGCTCAAGGACGTCGAGCCGTCACCCGACGTGTTTCCCTCGGAGCACCTGCTGCGGTTGCGGGAGGCCGCCGAGGCTAAGTTCGCCGACCGACTCGCCGGCATCCCGAGAAGCTAGGAGGCGGCGTGGCAGAGACGAAGAAGGGCATGGCGGGCATGGTTGCCCTCGTGACAGGCGGTAGCCGCGGACTGGGCAAGGCCATCGCGCAGCGGTTCGCCGCTGAGGGTGCCACGGTGGCAGTCACGGCGCGGACGATGGATCCCGATCCGAAATATGAAGGCTCCCTGCGCCAGACGTGCGAGGAGATCGAAGCGGCCGGGGCCAGCGCCATCGCCGTGCAGGCGGACTTGTCGAGTTCCGAGGAGCGCGAGCGGATGTTCGCCGAAGTCGTCGACCGGATCGGTGGACCGGACATCCTGGTCAACGACGCCGCGGTGACGTTCCTGCGGCCTCTGGACGGCTTTCCCGAGAAGCGCGCGCGGTTGATGGTGGAGATGCACCTGATCGCTCCCCTGCACCTGACTCAGTTGGCGATCCCCACCATGCGCACACGCGGCCGCGGATGGGTGCTGAACCTCACCTCGGTGGGCGGCGACCTACCGGAGGGCCCGCCGTTCTCGGACTTCGACACCGCCGCCGGCTTCGGGATGTACGGCACCGTGAAGGCGGGCTTGAACCGATTGACCAAGAGCCTTGCCGCCGAACTGCATGCCGACGGTATCGCCGTCAACGCGGCCGCACCGACAAACCCGGTGGCGACCCCGGGCGCAGGCACGCTCGATCTCGCGAAGACCGACACCGAGGACATCGAACTCATCGCCGAGACCGTATTCAGGCTGTGCACCGGCGATCCCACGACCATGACCGGCCGCGTGGCCCACACCCAGCCGTTCCTGCGCGAGGTCGGATGGCTGCGCTGACCCCCTCGCAACTCGACGACCTCGAGGCGCGGCTGCGATCCGTCGGCGTCACCGACCTGCGCCCACTGCGCGGCGGTGCATCGAGCGTGACGTTCGCCGGTCTGCGAGGCAAACAACGCGTGGTCGCCAAGGTGGCGCCGCCGGGCGTCACGCCGACCCTGAACCGCGACGTGCTGCGGCAGGCAAGGATCATTCGAACTCTCGGTCCGTCAGCGGTTCCGGTACCCGAGGTGCTGCTCGAGGAACCCGGTGATCCGCCCGACGTACCGCCGTTCTTCCTGATGTCGTTTCTCGACGGCACCTCGGTGGAGCCACTCTTCGACCTCGACACTCCCACGGTGGATGCGGTCGTGATCGCCGAGCGGCTGCGAGACGCCGCACGCGCGATGGCTCGGCTGCACCTGCTCGATCCGGCAGCCCTGAGTCTCGGAGCAGAGCCAGTCGTCGGGCCTGCCGAGGAAATCCAACGCTGGTGTCGTCTATTGGAGACCGTCGATCCGGCTCTGGTCCCCGGCTGGCCGGACGTCGCCGCACGGTTGCGCAGCTCGATACCGCCGGCGCTGCCGCCTGCCATCGTGCACGGCGACTTCCGCCTCGGCAATCTGCTCGCCACCGGCCCACGAGTCACCGCGGTCATCGATTGGGAGATCTGGTCGGTAGGGGATCCACGGATCGACGTCGGGTGGTTTCTGGCCAGTGCCGATCCCGCCACCTACCGACGGGCCACGCCGTACTCCGGCAGCACTCCACCGCCCACCGAATTGGCCGGGGTCTATGGCCGCGCGATGGGGCGCGAGGTACCCGACCTCGACTGGTTCCAGGGGCTGGCGTGCTTCAAGTCCGCCGCTACCTGGTCGTTGATCGTCAAGCACAACCGGCGCCGCGCCGAGCCCGACCCGGAAGTCGAGGGCATGGCCTCGCTGACACCGTCGCTGCTGACCAGGGCCGCGGGCTTCCTCGAACACGCTGTGATTCACCACCTCTCACCGAATGGCGGTTCGTGATGTCCTCCCCCGACGCCTCGCATGCCATGAAGGCCGAGGACAGCGGGTTCGATGGGGTGGCGTTCTTCGACCACCTCGAGACTCCTGGCATGCCGAGCGCGACCAACTCGTCGAGCACTTCACCGGACTGTGCGACCAGGGTGCGCAACGGTTCTACGTCTGGTTCGCCGACTCTGCGGCACCGGAGGCCATCGAAGAATTCGGCAGGACGGTGATGGGTGCGTTCCCTCGTTGATGGACCAGCACCTTCAGACCACAATGATCGACAACCCCAATGAGAGCGAGCGTCGAATGACCGGAAGAGTCGAAGGCATGGTCGCCTTCATCACGGGTGCCGCACGTGGGCAGGGCCGAAGTCACGCAGTCCGGCTCGCGCAGGAAGGTGCCGACATCATCGCCGTCGACATCTGCCGAGGCTTCGACGGCTCCCCCGCACCCGCGGCCACCCCCGAAGACCTCGCCGAGACCGCCGACATGATCAAGAACCTCGATCGCCGCGTGGTCACTGCGCAGGTCGACGTTCGCGACTACGACGCGCTCAAGGCGGCCGTGGACGACGGCGTCGAGGAACTCGGCCGGCTCGACGTCATCGTGGCCAACGCAGGCATCGGAACCACCGGGGTCAAACTCCACAAGATGAGCGAAGACAGCTGGGAGGAGACCGTCGGCGTCAACCTGGGCGGCGTCTGGAA
This sequence comes from uncultured Actinomycetota bacterium, assembly GCA_963798245.1. GTDB lineage: Bacteria > Actinomycetota > Actinomycetes > Mycobacteriales > Mycobacteriaceae > Mycobacterium. The sequence continues at coordinate 20,538 of CAWCSO010000011.1, read as the reverse complement.
GACCGTGAAGGCAGGCGTCCCCCACCTCAAGGCCGGTGGCCGTGGCGGTTCGATCATCATCACCAGCTCGGTCGGCGGTATGAAGGCCTACCCGCAGGTCGGCCACTACATTGCCGCGAAACATGGTGTGGTGGGACTGATGCGGACTTTCGCGGTCGAACTGGGCGCCGAGTCGATCCGCGTCAACACGGTTCATCCGACGCACGTGAGCAGCCCCCTGTTGATGAACGAACCCACCTACCGGCTGTTCAGGCCCGACCTGGAGAATCCGGGTCCCGACGATCTCGCACCGATCTGCCAGTCCTTTCACTTCCTGCCGATACCGTGGGTGGACCCGGTCGACATCAGCAATGCCGTGTTGTTCCTGGCGTCCGATGAAGCCCGCTACATCACCGGCGTGACGCTTCCGGTCGACGCCGGCAGCCTGTTGAAATAGGAGCTGAGAATGACGACCGCGAATGACACCGACGTCTACTACGACCCCTACGATCTCACGATCGCGGCCAACCCGTGGCCGACCTATGCCCGACTGCGCGACGAGGCTCCGATCTACTACAACGAGCGCTTCGATTTCTGGGCACTGTCAAGGTATTCCGACGTCGAACCGGCCCTGTCGAGCTGGGAGACGTTCTCCAACAGCCGAAGTGACATCCTCGAACTCGTCAAGTCGGACTTCGACATGCCGTCGGGGGTGATGATGTTCGAGGATCCTCCCATGCACACGATGCTCCGTGGCTTGATGGCCCGGGTCTTCACGCCCCGTCGGATGGCGGCCATCGAGGACCAGATCCGCGAGTTCTGCATCGGCTGCCTGGATCCGCACGTCGGATCGGACGGATTCGACATCGTCGCCGAACTGGCCTCGATGATGCCGATGCGCGTGATCGGCATGCTGCTCGGCATTCCCGAATCGGATCAGATCGGCTACCGCGACAAGCAGGATGCCAACCTGCGCACCAAACCCGGCGCACCGATGAAGGTCTCGAACGCCGACGCGATCGCCGACGGCCGCATGTTCGCCGACTACGTGCAGTGGCGCTCCAACAATCCGTCAGACGATCTGATGACCGCACTGCTCAACGTCGAATTCGAGGACGAACGCGGGCAGACGCGCAAGCTGACGCGCAAAGAGGTACTGCACTACACCCAGGTGGTCGCAGGAGCGGGCAACGAGACGACCGGTCGGCTGATCGGGTGGCTGGCCAAGGTGTTGGCCGAGCACCCCGAGCAGCGCCGCCAGATCCACGACGACCGGTCACTTTTGAACAAGGCGGTCGACGAGACCCTGCGGTTCGAACCGACCGGCCCACACGTCGCCCGCTACATTCTCAAGGACTTCGAGACCTACGGCACGACGGTGCCCGCGGGCAGTGCCATGCTGCTGCTGTTCGGCGCCGCCAATCGCGACCGCGCCCGCTACGACGACCCCGACACATTCGACATCCACCGCGACAACAAGGCACACCTGACCTTCGGCAAGGGCCTGCACTACTGCCTCGGCGCCAACCTCGCCCGACTGGAGGGCCGCGTCGCCCTCGACGAACTCCTCAACCGGTTTCCCGAGTGGGACATCGACTACGACACGATGGTGCCCGCACCGACCTCGACGGTCAGAGGATGGGAGCGGCTCAGGATCGTGCTGCCATGAGGACCGTTCGACCACTGTCCGCCCCGCGCGCCGTCGCACACGGACGAGACATGGCAGTCTCGATGGTTCGTGGGTAGCAGAGTCGACGATATGCCAGACATCGCTGACCAGCGGTGACACGATGAGTGACGTGGGCGCCAGCCTGGGTGGTGGCGGTGGACCGACCGCGACGAATCTGACCTGTAATTCCTGCGCGCATTCCAATGCGACCGGAAAGTTCTGCAGCGAGTGCGGCGCGCGACTCGGTCAGCCAACCCGTTCGGCTGAGTACAAGCAGGTCACGGTGCTGTTCGCGGATGTGGTGCGGTCGATGGATCTTGCAGCAGTCTTGGACATGGAGCGGCTGCGCGAGGTCATCACCGAGCTGGTGGACCGCTCCGCGGTGGTGGCCCGCCGCTACGGCGGCGGCACCATGGAGTACACCGGCGACGGGATGATGGTGTTGTTCGGCGCCCCGGTCGCCTTGGAGGATCACGCGTTCCGGGCCTGCCTTGCCGCCCTGGCCATCCAGGAAGAGGCGAACGGGCTGGCTGCCGCGGTTCAACGCCGCGACGGCGTGGCGCTGCAGTTGCGGGTGGGCCTGAATTCGGGTCGAGTGATCGCCGGTGACATCGGTTCTGGACCGCTGGGCTACACCGCGACGGGAGAGGCGGTCGGGTTTGCCCACCGGTTGCAATCGGTGGCGCCCCCAGGCGGAGTGACGCTCTCGGAGGCCACCGCGGCACTGGTCGAGCACACCGTGATGTTGGCCGAACCGGAATGGGTATATGTCAAAGGCGCCGAAGATCCGGTCCCGGTCCGTCGACTGCTGGCGATCAGCCCGCGCGCGGGGAACGCCGGACGTGCCGAGGCAAGCCTGGTCGGTAGGCGTTGGGAAATGGCGGCTATCGACGCGATGCTGGAGCGCGCGACCGGTGGCCGCGGCGGCGTGGTGAACGTAGTGGGACCGTCGGGCATCGGCAAGAGCCGTACCGCCCGGGAGTCCGCGGCCTTGGCTGTCGGTCGCGGGGTCGAGGTGTTTTGGGGGTTCTGCGAGTCGCACGCCCGTGACATCCCATTCCATGCGGTCACCAGGCTGCTGCGGGCGGGCAGCGACGTGGCCGACCTCGACGACCAAGCCGCCCGCGCCAAGGTGCGGCAGCAGAGTCCGGATGCCGACCCACGAGATCTGCTCCTGCTCGACGACCTATTGGGCATCGCCGAACCGAATGTGCCTCGGCCTCAGATGGACTCGGATGTCCGGCGGCGCCGGTTGACCGCACTGATCAAGGCGAGGATGCTGGCCCGAACCACCCCGGCACTGTTCATCATCGAGGATGCGCACTGGATCGACGCGGTCAGCGAATCGATGCTGACCGACTTCCTGGCGGTGATCGCGCGTACGTCGTCGATGGTGCTGATCACCTCCCGCCCCGAATACCACGGCGCGTTGACACGGATTCCCGGCGTCCAAACGATACCGCTTGGCCCACTGGGCGATTCGGACATCGCCGCGCTGCTGTGTGAGTTGTTGGGGTCGGACCCAACGGTCGGCGAGCTGGCGGTGGTGATCGCCGACCGAGCCGCGGGGAACCCGTTCTTCACCGAAGAGATGGTGCGCGAATTATCGCAGCGCGGCGTGCTCACCGGTGAGCGCGGCGGCTACGTCTGTCTCCCCGATGTCGCCGACGTCGCCGTGCCCGCCACGGTGCAGGCAGCGATCGAGGCTCGCATCGACCGGCTGAGTAACCCGGCCAAGCACACCGTGAGCGCGGCATCGGTGATAGGCGCCCGCTTCGACGCCGAGCTACTCGCCGCGCTCGGCGTCGATGCGGTGTTCGACGAGCTGCTGGACGCGGAACTGATCGATCACGTGCGGTCCACTCCAACCGCCGAGTACACGTTCTGCCACCCCCTCATCCGGGCGGTGGCCTACGAATCGCAGCTGAAATCCGATCGTGCCGAGTGGCACCGGCGCCTGGCCGCCGCGATCCAAGATCGTGCGCCGGGGTCGGTGGAGGACAACGCGGCGCTGATCGCCGAACATCTGCAGGCCGCCGGCGAGCTGCACGCGGCCTACGGCTGGCACATGCGCGCCGCCGGGTGGTCTACCAACCGAGATCTCGTCGCGGCCCGACTCAGCTGGGAGCGGGCCCGCAAGATCGCCGACGAGCTGCCAGGCCCTGAATCCGAGCAAGACCCCGACCAGCTGTCAATGCGCATCGCCCCCCGAACCATGCTGTGTGCCACCGATTTGCAAGCCCGCGACGTCGTGGAGAGCCAGGGCCGCTTCGCGGAGCTGCGGGAGTTGTGCAGCGCGGCCGGGGACAACGTCTCGCTGGCCATCGGCATGAGCGGGCCGGCCACCGAGTTCTTGTATGCCGGGCGTGCGGTTGAGGCGGCGCGGCTCTCGTCCGAACAGGTGGCGCTGCTCGAGTCCATCGGCGATCCCGTCCCAACCATGGGGTTGGCGCCGGTGGCGTTCGTCACCTGGCACGGTGTGCTTGACTTCGGCGAAGTGCTGCGGTGGTCGCAAACCATCGTCGACCTGGCCGCCGGTGATCCCGTGAAGGGCGCCGGCTTCGGTATCGGATCGCCACTGGCGATCGCGTTGGCATGGCGCGGCACCGCCCGGTGGTGTCTGGGCCGTCCGGGATGGCGCCAAGACCTCCACGACGCCGTTTCGATGGCCCGACGCAGCAACCCGGAAACCCTCTCCGGTGCGATCGCCTGGGCTTACGGTATCGCGTTGCAGTACGGGGTGCTTCGGGCTGATGACTCCGTGTTGCGCGCCAGCGAGGATGCGGTGCAGACCGCCTATAGTGCCAGCAGCGATCGCGCACAGGGCCTGGCCGGGTATACGTTGGCTGTCGGCCTGCTGAATCAGGACGACGCGGCGGACCGTCGCCGCGGACTTGAGTTGATGATGCAGACCCGCGACGTGTGGCTGCGCAGACATATCCACTTTCTCATCCCCGTCACCGACGTCTGGGCGGCCCGGGAAACGGCTCGACGCGGCGACCGCGATGCCGCGATTCTGGCGATACGCCAAGCCGTCGGCGAACTGCGCCAGGGATACCCCTTCTACGGCGTGTGGGGTACCGGTGTTCTGATCGAGACACTGCTGGAGCGTGGCGCTGAGGGCGACCTTGCCGAAGCTCAAGACGCGACCGAATGGTTGGCGAACCTGCGGGCCGATCACGATTCGGCGATGCTCGAGATCACGCTGCTGCGGCTGCGCACGCTGCTATCCCGGGCTCGCGGTGACGGAATCGCCCACCTGGCCTTGGTGAGTCGCTACCTCGCCATGGCGGAATCACTTGGCTTCGACGGACACATCGCGTGGGCCCACGCGATGGTCGAGGGCCGCCCTTAGCTCAATCGGAATCACCGGCGTCGCCACCCGAAGAGTCGCCGGCCGAGGAATCGCTCGCCGACGACGACCTAGCGGCCGCCGCCGATGAGTCTGACGACGACGATCGCTCGGTGGTCGCCGGGTCGGCGGCGCTGGTCCCGGTGGTCGAGGCAACCCGACCCTTGCCACGCTGCACGGGACCTCGCGGCTGTTCTGTCGCATTGAGCGAATCCCGCACGATAGGCCTCGGCGTCGCTGGCCGCAACGTCGGCTTCGCCCGCTCGGAACTCGCGGTAACGGCTGAAGCCGAAGCACCATCAGCGGCCGGCTGCTCCGTCGAGCTGTCGCCAGAGTCGGCGATTTCCGTCACCTCACTCGTTGGCGACGAGGTGGCGGTCGATCCCTGCCCGTCTTCGGTCGCGGTTTCCGTGGAACCCAACGTCTCGGTGTGAGTCGGCGCGTGGCTCGCTGGAGCTGGCGCACCGAAGAGCGCCGCGGCATTGTCGACACCCTCACCGATTGCGTTGCCGAGATCGGTGATCACCTTCGCCGGATCGAGCGTGGGGATCAGTCGAGCCGGGGTGGGCTCCCACGGCGGGATGCTGCGGTCATAGCCCAACTCCACGATCACCTTGAAGAACGGCTCGAAAACATCGATCAGCGCCTCGGGCACCCCCAGGCTGCGCAGCGGACCGAACAGCGGCAGGTCCTGGGTCTCGAAGAAGTAGTAGCTGGTGTCGCCGTGGGTGCCTTGGTAAGCGGGAGACGTCGTCGGATCGGCGGGCAGACTGACGTCGAACGGATACGTGTGCACGTACAAGGCACCCAGAACGGCGTTCAAATCGGCGATGAGATTGAGCGGGTACAACGGAAAATAGGCGAAGCCGTCGTACTGGCGGGTGATGACGACCGTGGCGAACTGGGTGTCGGTCGGTTCGGGACCGGTGAACGACCAATCGAGGATCGGAACGTAAAGGCCTGGGAACCGGGCGAAGAGGCCTCCGTTGGGCGCATTGAAGTCGCCGCCCAGCACGAAGTCGATATCGGGCGCATCGGTTCCCGGTGGGTACTGCTCGGCGAGCCTCCGCTTCTCCGCGTTGGCGACGGCCGCGCCCTGTGAGTAGCCGTAGATGACCAGATGGTCGTTGCCGTTCGCGGCCATCGCCGCCTCCAGGCTGGCCACGCCGGCCTGGATCGACTGATCGCCGGTGAGGTCGAAGAGCCCCGAGAGTTTCCACCACGACTCGTCCGGCCACCCCGGGCCACCAGGACCCCAGATTTCCGAGGGTCCGAGCGCGAGACCGAGGAGGCGGAAGAGCCCTGTGAAGGGCCAAGACTCCATGGGCGCCGTCACCGCAACATACTCGATGTCCTGGCCCGGATGGGTCGGTGCGATGAACTGGTTCGCGGCGGACTCGACCCAGAACTCGTCGGGTGTCGGGCAGGTGGTCCCACACATGACCAGGGCCGTCGAGTCCGCAGATAATTTGACTGCTGGCGACCCCGTCGAATCCGAAGCTGGCACGAGAGTAGCCACCACCACCACGGCCGTGGCGCCGATCGACACCGTCATGCGCGTGGCGTTGCGCCGAACGTTCCCTACTCCCAGCGCGACCGCCAGTGCCCCAACGCGACCGATCTGCTTCGCCGTAACCATCATCCGTCCTCCACCTGGGTCCCGGCGAAACGATGGCCCACCACTTCCGGTGTCGAGTTCCGCGGGGGAAATCCTCCTCGCGTACGGCGCGAAGGAACTCAGTAGTGCCTACTGCAATCTCGCTGATCTTCGCGTGGGACTACCTAGCGCATCGAGGGGGGCGGGTGCCAGGCCCAATGTCTGGAAACAGACCGCATGTGAGACACGCGGGTCCTTCGGCGTCAGCCTGTTCTTGAAGAGAAATCCGAAAGGGACCTTCGCCAGGACGTGGCACACTTGTGGCATGAATCGCATACGGCTGAGCACCACTGTCGACGCCGGGCTGTTGAACGCCGCACGCGACCTCCAGACTGGCATTACTGACGCAGCTCTCATCGACGAGGCGCTCAGGGCACTACTTGCTCGTCATCGATCGGCCGAGGTGGATGCAAGCTATGCAGCCTACGACGTTCACCCGCTCGAGGAGCCCGACGAGTGGGGCGACCTCGCATCGTGGCGGCTCGCCGCGGGAGACTCGTGAGTGCACTTCCCGCACGGGGAGAGGTGTGGTGGTGCGAGATGGCGGAGGTCGGTCGGCGTCCCGTCGTCGTACTTTCGCGCGATGCGGCGATCCCTCGGCTCAAACGGGCAATCGTCGCACCCTGCACCACGACAATCCGCGGGCTGGCCAGCGAGGTTGTTCTCGAACCGGGTGCTGACCCGATCCCGCGGCGTTCCGCGGTGAATCTGGACTCGGTCGAGAGTGTCTCGGTCGGCGTGTTGGTGAATCGGCTCGGCCGCCTCGCCGAGCCGCAGATGCGCGCTATATGTGCAGCTCTCGAAGTCGCGGTCGACTGCTCGAGGTGATGGGCACGATGGTGTCCATAAAGTGGAGCCAAGGGGGCTCGAACCCCTGACCCCCACACTGCGAGGAGCGGGCGGGAGTCGCGACCAGGCTGACAGCCGCGCCAGTAAACCAGGCGCGTCCGCTATTCCGCTAGGCGGAAATAAGGTTCAACCGTGCCGCTGAGCTTGACGACCATGGGATTTCCGCGGCGGTCCTTGGCGGTAGGGACTTCAACACGCACCCAACCCTCGGCCACGTTGTATTCGTGGACATTGGTTTTCTCGACGCCATTGAAGCGAATACCGACGTCGCGGCGGAGCACCTCTTCGCTATAGAAGGCGCTACGCGGATCAATGGAGAGGTGATTGGGCGGAACGTCTGTGTTCTGGTCCTCAGGCATGATGACTTTCGTTGGATGCCGCTCTAAGTTCTTGGGTTTGGATCTCCAAGAACCTACGCGACCCCGTACTCGTGGGTTACGCGTAGGGCCTGGCGGGCCACCTTGGCAGGGATTACGAACGCCGGCACGCCGTGTCATTCATTCCGACCCATCACGGACCCAGCAGCGCTGGCGGGACCACGCCGATGCCGTCGGGGCGGCGGTAGGCGTTGGGCCCGGTATTGATGATGACCGCGTCATGCAGGTCGGCGCGGAGGTGGTCGGCCAGCCAACGCAGGTGCGCAGTATCTGCTGCATTCGGTGTTCGATCAACCCGACGCTGAAGCCGTTGCCGCCCAATACGACCGGATCATCGACGCACTGGCCGACAAGCGCCCCAAGACCACCGAACACCTCGAGGCGGCGCGGTTGGACCTCCTGGCGTTCACCGCGTTCCCCAAGCAGATCTGGCGCCAGATCTGGTCCAACAATCCCAGGAACGACTCAACAAGGAGATCCGCCGGCGCACGCGACTGTCGTCAGCGTTGTCGTCAGAATTGTGGTCAACGGCGACGCCGAACACCGAGTATCCGATCCGTCGCGGACGTCCACGTGTCTCAGTCACCTCGACCACGACAGCACCACGCTCGCGCTGACGCCAAGCTGCGAAGAAGTACCACCGTGACGGCATATGGGCAATCCCGTGAGGCGGTTGCCACAGTGATGCGCGGGGTGCGCCCAAAGCGCACCCCGCGAGCCAGGGTCGGGTAGTCGAGAGCCGCCGGTGGCGCAGACTCGCTGTCTCGCTAGGCCCCGGCCTTCGCGGCCTCCACCTTCGCCGGATCCGGGATCGTTTGCGTATCGCCGTCAAGTGTCGAGGTGATGTAACCCGTCACCGTTTGGGTGGGCAACAGGGTGTACACGGCGTCGGCGTCTAAACGTCCCCTGTTGGCCCCAGTGGCATCGGTGACATCGATGTCGGCGAGGTACGTAACGCTGGTTTGGCTCGGCCCGTAGCTCGACGATTCCGTGCCGTTGAGGATCAAGCCGTCCTCGTTGACGTAGTTGGTGTACTGCACCGTGCGGGTCGTCTGGAACGTCATCGGGTTGATGACGTCGGTGACCACCGCGGTGCCGCCGCCCACGCCGTTGTAGGTTCCAGTCGCCGGCAGCGGCGTCGTCTTGGCGACGTAGGTTCCCAGCGCCGGGAATGCAGACGGGTCGAACACTGTCGCCGTATCCCCGACCGGCCCGACGCTCGTCGTGTGCTTCAGGTTGGCGATGACGAGTCGTGATTCCGTCGCCGCTATTCCGTGTTCGTCATTGTTACCGGACTCCCAGAAGGTGACTGCGGTGCCGTCGGGATTCCAGCTGGGCATGCTTCGGGAAATCCACCCGTCGCCTTCGTCCACCCCCGGGGTGGTCGGGTCGTCCTGAACGAAGAGCGGGATGCCGTTCTCGCGCTTGAGATCGTCTTCGATGGCGACCGCCCAGTTCTGGTTCGAGATGTTGCGGACTTGCCCGTCGGCATATTGGTCGTAGATTGCCGCGCCGACATAGAACGGCAGGAAGTTCTGCCGCACGATACGGGTAATCGGGGTGAGTGCGTCGAGTCCGCGCGTGCTGCCGACCGTGATCCACTGCATGTTCGGCGACAGGTCGATGTCCTCGTCGTAGTCGAGGTTGCCGGTTACCCGGGTGCCGAGGAAGGGGCTACCGGGGTACAGGTAGTCACCGGTTCGGCCCGACAGGTCGACCATGATGTCGTCGACGTTGCCGGCTTCGAACGCCCCTCCTTGGATGACGACCCCCTTGCCGTCGGGGGTCCATTGCTTGCTCTCGCCGGTAGGCCAGACCACCCGCGCGTTGGTGACGTCGTAGTGATCACCGTTCGGCGTCAGCTCGCCCACGATCGGAAGGGCCTGGAAATTACCGGTCTGCCCGATGACGATGCGGGTGAACAGCACGTGCGTGCCATCAGGTGACGGCCTCATCTCCCGCTGCCGGTTGATGATCCCGCCGGGGATGGGCAGGCCGGGCAGAGTGGCCCCGCCCCCATCGGGTGTGATGACGTTCACGAGCCGCGCGGGCGACCCAACGCCGTTGTAGCCTTCGGGTTCGAAGATCGCATAGCGCGGTTCTGGGTTGTTCAGGAGCACCACGACCCGCCCGGTTCCGTCGTAGAACGGCACCGGTTTCTGAATGTTGATCGGCAACAGCTGGTCTGTCCCTGCGATTGATGGAGCGACAAGGCCACAGGTCAGGCACTTCGCGTCGGTCCCGTCGATGTCGATCTGATAGATCTCCTGTCGTCCACCGGCCGCAGGTGTGCCGGCGAACAGGATCGACTGTCCGCCGTCCGCATAGCGCGGGTTGACCGGCTTCGTGATGCCATCGGGCATGTTCAGGATCACGCGCTCGACGCTGGGGTTGAGCACGGTGACCTCGGTGCTCGACTGGACGCCGTGCGGAACTCCAAAGAAACTCAGCAGGTTGGCCTTGCCGTCGGTCACCGAGACGGCGAACGAATCCATTTGTGCTGCATCGTAATCGATGTCGTCGGGCGTGTAGGTGAAGTTCCCGGTCGCCTGGTCGATGGTCAACGTGCCGTGCTCTGGGCCCTTCGTCAAAGTGTAGGTTAGCGTGTCACCCTCGGAATCCGAAGCGCCGATGTTGCCGGTGACGGTCTGACCGGTCTGCACCGTGGTGGCGGGGTTGTAGTCGACTGTAGGAGCCTCGTTGAAGAAGTTGCGCCGCACAAAGGCCAGGACCGCCCACACCACCGGAGTGAGCGGTTCAGGGGTGTTCGGCGCCGGTTCGAGGAAGGGGTTGAGCAGGTTCGTGACGACCGTATTCAGGAATCCCGCGACGCCAGCAGCCGGAGCCACCGCCCGCGTCGGCGCGACGACCGCCGCGGCAGTCTGCAGGGTGTCCCCGGTGTTGGCTTGCCGCACGGGTGTGGCGGACACGCTCTGTGGCGCTGTCACTTTCGACGCGACGAGATCGATCGACGTTTTCCGTTTCCCGACGCCTGTGGCCACCACTTGGACAGCACCGACCGAGGTCACGGGACCCGACGACGAGACGGGCGTGGGTTCGACGACGGTTGCGGAGAGTGACGAGCTCGTCCCGGCGGCGGTGGCCGCCGTCTGCTCCACCGTCGGGAACGATGAGCCGGTGGACGGCGCGTCGGTCGAGCCACCCGTCGTCTCGACCGGCACCGTTGTCCCAGATGCTTCGGGCGGTGCTGAAGGCTCCTCGGTTTCACCCGAAGAGGCCTCGACCGACCCTGACTGCGATGCACTGGTGTGTGCTCCGCCGCTGCTGCTGATGGTCACACCCGGTGCGACGCGTTCGGTCGACGAGGTAGTGCCGGCCGGTTCGTTGGAGCCGGTCGAGGCGGTGTTGTTGGCCTTCTTGGTGCTGGTATTCGCCGACCCGCGGCCGGCCAACGCCGACTCGGAGCTAGCCGAGCCCGTTGTCGACGCAGTAGCCTCCGACTCGTTGGACGAGGCATTGGTGGGTGCGCTGCTCGACGAACTGGTCGACGACGACTCGGACGACGTGCCCGTGGTGTCGGCCGCAGCGCATCCGTAACCCGCTGCAACTGCGGTGATCAACCAGGCCGCCACGGCCATTCCGCCGTAGCCGCCGAACTTCACCGCGCGCGGGGCAACCCTGCGCGAGTCCTTCTTCGGTGACGCGACGAACGACGTCGCGAGGAGGGGGTTGATGCGCGAACTTCTGGTGCTCATGTCGGGCTCCGATGCCTTCGGTACTGATGTCGGGTCAAGGGTCGATATTCAGTTATCCTATTCAGTTGTGCTACAGCGTTTTTCGGCGGACCCGAAGGTCCGGGCCGGCGATGCGGCGACTACTTGAGCATGCTGCCGGCGTCGACGGTCATGGTCAGACCGGTGACGTAGCGGGCTTCGTCCGACGCCAGGAACAGCACGGCGTTGCTGATGTCGACGGGTTCCACCCAGCCGACCGGCAGCACGTGCATGAACTTCGCGGCGACGGCGAGGTCCTCCGGGCCTGGGTTCTCCAAATCGGGGCGGAAGAGCTTCATCGTGCCCTCATTCATGAACAGCGGGGTGTTCACGTTTGTGGGGTGCACCGAGTTGACGCGAATCGAGTGGTGCCCGAGTTCGACGGCGAACGTACGCATCAGACCGACGACGCCGTGTTTGGCGGCGATGTAGTGCCCGGTGTGCGGATATGCCTTGAGACCACCGACTGAGCTGGTCAGGATGATCGACCCACCTTCGCCCTGCGAGATCAGATGCGGGACGCCCGCTTTGACTGTCTTCCAAACACCCGACAGGTTCACGTCGATCATGTCCGTCCAGTCGGCTTCACTGGTGTGATCGAGCGTCTGACCACCGTTGCCGATGCCCGCATTGGCGCAAATGACGTCCAACCGACCGAGCTGCTCGACTCCGCTGTCCACGGCGGCCTTGACCGCCTCGAAGTCGCGGACGTCGACTTCCGCGGTGACGATGCGCCGGTTCAGTTGCTTGACGAGGTCCGCGGTTTCGGCGAGGTCGTCGGGCGTGGCCGGCGCGATCTGCGTATTGCTGCTTACCGGACCGCAGATGTCGACCGCGATGATGTCCGCGCCCTCCTGCGCGAGCCGTAGCGCGTGACTGCGACCCTGCCCGCGCGCCGCTCCGGTGATGAACGCCACCTTGCCCTCGACACGTCCCGCCATTGCCTGCTCCGTCCGCCGAAATTATTTGATCGCTCGATCAGCCACAGTGACACGGGTCACCACGGGTGTCAAGAATCGACGTGACACGCCGCAGCCATCTTCGGCGACGGGAATCGGAGCGGACCTCGGAGGGAGGCGACAGCGGTTTAGCTGCGGACGGCCGCGTTGGGCTTCGTCAGGGAATCGATCTGGCGACTGACGAGGGCCCGAAGCTCCTCGTGTCCTTCGGTCACTCCGACGGCGACCTCGTTGCCGAGACTGCGGGCCGTTTGAGCGATGAGCATCGCGATCGCGACCGGCGGATACTCGTCGATGTCGACGCCGCTGGCACGTAGCGCGAGCGTCACGGCCGCCGTCTCGATGTCGCGAACCCGCTCGGCGAATGCCTTGAGTTCTGCGCCGATCACCTTGCGGTGGTTGGCCAAAGCCATGAACTCCGTATTGAGGATGGTGCGCCGGCTGTCGCTGTTGATCTGCCACAAGTAGCGCAGCGGATCGTCGTGAGTGAGGGCGGCTCTCATTTGCTTGAGAGCGCTGGCGGCGCCCACTTTCAAGACCTCGAGAAAGAGGTCGTCCATGGTCGGAAAGTAGTAGTAGACCAGCGCCTGCTTGACCCCGGCCTTGGCGGCGACACGCCGAGACGTCGCTGCCGCATAGCCCTCGTCGTGCATGATCTGCGCCGTCGCCTCGATCAAACGCAGACGCGCCCCGCCGTCGTCGGCCTTGGGCTTGCGCGGTGTCGGCACTCAGCGGTCCAGCGTCGAAGTGCTTGACCGGTTTCCGCGGTGCATGGTAAGCATGCATCACCCTAACATGTTGATCGATCGATCAGTTTTGAACTGGTCTCCAGGAGAACGATGCCCGCCCCCGGACACCTGCGCGTGGACCCTCACATGTGCGAAGCCCACGCACTGTGCATTGACCTCGCGCCCGACGTATTCAACCTCGGCGACGACGTGGCGACGTGCGACGAACAACCCCATGCCCGCAGCCATACCCACGTCGAGGCCGCAATTGCCGCGTGCCCTCGCCAAGCCATCAACTGGGTACAGCCGTGACGGCCGACCCGACCGCAGGACTACCGAAGGGCTCTGTGATGAACGAACTGGCAGACGTCGACTACTTCACGAACGCCGATACCGCCCAGAACCCCTACGACTACTGGGAACACCTGCGCAGCCAGGGACCCGTGGCCCGCGAACCGCACTACGGCGTCGTAGCGGTCACCGGTTACCAAGAGGTGCACGAGGCGTTCAAGGATCACCAGGCGTTCTCGGCCGTCAACGCCATCGGCGGACCGTTTCCTCCGCTGCCGTTCACCCCCGAGGGCGACGACATCAGTGACCTCATCGACGCGCATCGACACCAGTTCCCGATCTTCGAGCACATGGTCGTCATGGACCCACCGCACCACGCCAACGCCAGATCGCTGCTGGGCCGCCTGCTGACGCCGCGACGCCTCCAAGAGAACGAGCAGTACATCTGGAGTCTTGCCGACAGACAGATCGACGAGTTCATCGCCAACGGTAGATGCGAGTTCCTCGGCGAGTACGGCAAGCCGTTCGCGACGCTGGCCATCGCCGACCTGCTCGGCGTACCCGAAGACGACCGCCCAAAGCTCCGACGCAATCTCGGCGCCGGCGACGCACCCGACTACCACGTCGGATCGCTCGACCAACAAGCCGTGGGCAGCAATCCGCTGAAGTACCTCGACGATCTCTTCAGTGAGTACATTGCCGAACGCAGAAGTGCGCCAGGCGAGGACGTTCTGACCGGGCTGGCATCGGCGACCTACCCCGACGGTTCCACTCCCCCTCTGCTCGAAGTCGTCCGCCCCGCCACGTTCCTATTCGGCGCCGGACAAGAGACGGTGGTCAAGCTGCTCAGTTCGGCGGTGAGGGTGCTCGGCGACCGCCCGGATCTTCAGCGTCGGCTACGGGCGGATCGCTCACTGATCCCGGCCTTCATCGAGGAAGCGCTGCGCATCGAGAGCCCGACCAAGGTCGACTTCCGGCTCGCCCGCACATCCACCACGTTGGGTGGCGTCCCCATCAAGGCCGGCACCGTTCTCATGCTGTGCCTCGGTGCAGCCAACCGCGATCCCCGAAAGTTCGCGCGGCCGAGCGAGTTTCAGCTTGACCGCAAGAACGTCCGCGAACACATCGCCTTCGGTCGCGGGATCCACACCTGCGCCGGCGCACCGCTGGCTCGAGTCGAGGGTCGGGTGACGATCAACCGGATGCTGGACCGGATGAGCGACATCCGGATCAGCGAGGCCGAGCACGGACCCAGCGATCATCGCGACTATCAATACGAGCCGACGTTCCTGCTCCGCGGGCTCACCGAACTCCACATCGAGTTCACCGCGGTGCCCTGACCCTTGGCGACTGGCGACGAAACAGCAAAGGATTCCGAATGATGCTGCAGACAGTCCTCGACGAACTCGCCCGCCGGCCCGGCACCGGCGAGGTGATCACGATCATCAATCCCGCCACCGAAGAGCCGATCACCGAGTTCACCGACTGCTGGGCAGAAGCGGTCGACGACGCGGTGACACGGGCGAAGGCCTCCTTCGACGCCACTACGAACGCGCGAAGACCGTTCGACTTCCTCTGACAGTAGAGAGGCGCGGCCCAGGTGCTTCGAATTCTCATCGCGGCCGTGTGCACGGTGATTGCCGCCACGGCGTTGGCGCCTGTGGCGAATGCATCCCCCATGCGCATCGGAAACTACGAAGTCCTCACCGACCGGTGGAACGACCACTCCTGGATCTGGGCGGTCATGCATTCCTGCGGCGCCCCGGACTGCGGCACCTACTTCGTGGACCCAGTCATCCCAGCCAGCGACACCGTGAACGTACGCGCGATCCCACGGCCGTTGAAGAGTCAAGCGTTTCAGCAATCGGCGTATTCGGCGACGGCCGCTACACGTTGACCGTCGACGTACCCGACGGGGTGCGCTGCATCGGCTTCAACCTGCCCTCCCGCGACGTATCAATTGGGATGCTATGTCTTTGGTCGGAACGATCACCTCCACCTACGATGCGGGCTGTTACGGTGCCCCCGGGGGCGCCGAAACATATCATTTCTCGCTACGACGGTTCTGAATCGTCGGCGCGCCATGATTCTAAGCTCTGCACGGACACTCTATTGCGAAGCGAATCGCTAGCGGCACTGATGTGAATTCAGCTGCCTTGTATAGAAGCTCTGTGCAACAGAACTTTTCGGTGCCGTCGAGGTAGATGCCAGCCGGGCCGTGTCGTCATAGACGTCGGTTTGGCATGCCGTGGCAATTGGCTCGGTCTAGCCCATTCCGATGCGGATGTTCTTGACCTGTGTGAACTCGTGCAGGCCGTCGAGGCCGCCGGTGCGGCCGAAGCCGCTGTTCTTGTAACCGCCATATGGGCCTTGCGGCGAGATCAGACTGATCTGGTTGATCCACACCGATCCAGCCTCCAGTTGACGCGAAACCCGATGCGCCCGAGTGAGATCCCGAGTCTGGACGAACGCGTTGAGACCATACGGGGTGTCGTTGGCGAGGCGCAGCGCTTCGGCTTCGTCGCGAAACTTCACAAGGGAGACCACCGGGCCGAATGTCTCGGTCTGGGCGAGGGCAGACGAATTGTCGACGTTGCCGAAGACGGTCGGCTCGATGAAGTATCCCTCGGCGAGGTCACCGTCGAGACGGTTTCCGCCACAAAGGAGTTCGCCCGATTGGTTGGTGACGGCCTCGTCGACGGCGCCGAGGATCCTGGACGCCGAAGCTTCGCTGATGACGGGACCAAAGAAGACGCTCGGATCCATCGGGTCACCAACGGTCGCCGACCCGACGGTTGCGAGGAACTTCTCCACGAAGGCGTCGTAGACCGACTCGTGGATCAGTACCCGGCTCGCGCACGCACAGCTCTGGCCGGACTGCATCAATGGCCCCTGGTGAGCCGCCATGGCCGCGGCGAGATCGAGGTCGGCGTCCTCGAAGACGACGTTGGCCGACTTACCACCCAGTTCAGCCACCACCGGTGTCAGAGTGCCCGCCGCCGCGGCCAGCACCCGTCGCGCGGTGGCGTCGCCCCCGGTGAAGTGGATCTTGCGGACGCCAGGATGGCGAACGAGCGCCTCCCCGCCTTCGGCGCCGGCGGGTGTCACGTTCACCAGCCCGAGCGGCAGACCCGCTTCCACGCACAGTTCGCCGAACCTGATCGCAGCCAGCGGCGCCAGTTCCGACGGTTTGAAGATCACCGCGTTGCCTGCGGCGAGCGCAGGTGCCACACACGATCGCCGCCACGGCCAGTGCACCGTTCCACGGCGCGATGACACCGACAACCCCGTAGGGCTCCCGCTCGATGAGATTCACGTCGAAGGACCCGTTGACCGGGGAACTGGTCCCGTGGGGTTTGTCGACGTAGCCGGCGAAGTGGCGCAGGAACCATTCGAGCATGTGCGCGGTACCTGCGAAGGAGATCGGCACCCCGTAGTCGTGCACGTTCAGGAGTGCGAGTTCGTCGAGGTGCTCGTGCACGACGTCGGCGAGGTCGATGAGCAGGTCGCGCCGGCGGTCGACCGTCAGCGACATCCAGACCCGCTGCGCTTCTCGCGCTGAGGCGACCGCGTCGTCGATGTCGGCCGCGCCAGCGAGCGGAACGGTCACGTTGGGTCGTCCGGTGGCTGGGTAGACGTGCTCGGTGACTGCCCCCGGAGGACCTGGGTGATCAGGTCTCCCCCGATGAGCAGACCTGCCGACAACGACACCGCGGTGCTCACGATGCGCCTTCCTCGGTCTGCCACTCCTCGAGCACGCATTGCTTCTGCCGCGCAATCTCGTCGTTGAGATGCGCGGCCTTCGCGCAGCCGTAATACGCCGCGAAGTGCAGAGCCAGTTCGTCCATTTCGTCGAAAGTGATGTCGCGGCTCTTCAACGCCGCGTAGACATGACTCAGAATCGGATAGGGAGCGTCCTGGAAGGCTACGCACGCGACGGTCACGAGGCGGCGTTCCTTCATTCCCAGTCCCGGCCGAACCCACATCTCACCGAAGACGAAGTTGAGGATGCCAGCGCCGGTGTAGGGGTTGTCGCGGGTGGGAACGTAGGGCACGCAGTTGACGTCGCGGAACGCTTGCTCGCCGTGGATCAGGCGGTCCTGCGGGTCACTTGGCGTGGTCAGGGGTAGCAGTGGGTCTGGCGGAGGCGGGGCCTGTCCGCGCTCGCGGTTGATGCGCTCCCACTGTTCGTCGACGATCATGTTGAATCGCGATGCCTTCGGCCATCCGCTGTAGACCGCGAAATGCAGCACGGTTTCCCGCATTTCGATGATGGTCACGTCATTGCTGTTGAGTGCGGCATACACGTGATCGCGCATCGGTCCTTCGGCATCGGCGGCCGCGACGCAGGGCAGCGTTACGAAGCGTCGGTGCCGGCGGCTGAGCCCGGGTCGCTCCCACACTTCGGCGAAGACGAAGTCCAGTAGCGTCGTGTCGAACGGCGTGGATTCCTCTGGCGCGGCGAACGTCATCACCTCGGCGAAGGCGCGTCTACCCCGGATGGAGCGTTCGGTGTCCATGGTGGTCATCGGAGTCGTTTCCCTCTACTCATCGCAGAGTCACCCCTGCGTCGACCTTGAATTCCAGCCCGGTGACATACCGGGCCTCGTCGGAGACGAGAAACAGCACCGCGTTGCTGATGTCGATTGCCTCGGCCATCACTATGGGCATGGCATTGAGGAAGATGGGCACCAGGTCCGGGCGTGCCTCGGCCAGCAGCCCGTGCAGCGTCGCGGGTTGCATACCCGTCGCCACGCCGGTCGGGTGGACCGTGTTGACGCGGATGTTCTGTGCGGCAAGCTCGTTGGCGAGAGCCCGACTCAAACCGACGACGCCGTGTTTGGACGCCGTGTACGGAGTGTGCAGGGGTGTGCCCTTCAGCCCGGCGGCGGAACTTATGTTGACCAAGCTGCCGCCATGTTCGACTAGATGGGGCAGCGCAGCGGCACAGGTATTCCACGTCCCAATCAGGTTCACGTCGACCACCGTTCGCCACTGCTCGGGCGTGGTGGTGTCCCAGGTCCCGACCGTCAACACGCCGGCGTTCGCCACCGACGCGTCCAAACCACCCAGCGCGGCAACGCCGTCGTCGACGGCGGCGGCCAAAGCCGCGGCGTCGCGCACGTCGACGACATGGGCGATGGCACGTCGTCCGTGCGTTTCCACCAGCCGCACGGTCTCACAGAGATCGTCGCGTGTGGCAAGTGGATACTCGACCTCGGACAGCGATTCGCAGATGTCGACGAGAATGAGGTCGGCACCCTCTTCGGCCAATCTCACCGCGTGGCTGCGGCCCATCCCCCGGGCCGCGCCGGTGACCAGAACACGCTTGCCCGCGACGCGTCCGCCCGGCGTGCTCACAGCTTGTTGCAAAAGCCAGCGTCCACGGGGAACGTGACCCCGGTGACGTACTTCGCTGCGTCGGAAACCAGATATGCGATTGCCGCGCTGATGTCTTCGGGCTCGAGCAGTCCAACCGGCATCGGGTTCTGCAGGTGCGGGCCGACGCCGCCCGGATAGTTCTCGAGGAACGACGTCATCGCCGGGTTGACGGCCATCATGGTGTTGACCGCCGTCGGATGCACGGTGTTGACCCGGATGCTCTCCGGGGCAAGGGCGTTGGCGAGTGTGCGCATGAGCCCGACGATGCCGTGTTTGGAGGCGGCATATGCCAGACCCCCGCCCTGCAGACCGCCGAATCCCCTCAAGCCGGCGGTCGAGCTGGTGAAGACGATCGATCCGCCGCGCGCACCTGCCAGCAGGTGCGGGATCGCCGCCTTCGCAGTGTGGAACGCTCCCACCAAATTGACGTCGAGCACGTCGGTCCACTGCTCGAGATCTTCCTCGATGGTCAGTTCGCGAAACGCCATCGTGGCGATGCCGGCATTCGCGCAGACGATGTCGAGGCGTCCGAAGTGCTCCACGCCTGCGTTGAGCGCGCTGTTCACCGCGGCAAAGTCACGCACGTCCGCTACCGCGCCCACCATCTTGCCGCCCGCGGCCTCCACCAGCGCGATGGTCTCGTCGAGTTCCTCGCGGTTGGCCATGGGATAACCGTTGGACGGAATGTCGGCGCAGATGTCGACGCCGATGATGTCGGCGCCGTCGGAGGCCAGACGTACGGCGTGGCTTCGGCCCTGCCCGCGCGCGACTCCGGTGATGAAGGCGACCTTGCCATCTAGTGAACCCATGAATCCTCGCTTCGTTGCGCCGACCACGACTCGGAACGGCATTTGTCGTGAGTAACCGTGTTACACCGGGTACGGTAACCTGGTTACTCATGGAGGTCAAGGGGGTGGTCTCGACCGTGGCCGATATCGATATGAGCCGCGACCACGCAGGCGCACAACGGGACCGGATTCTCGACACGGTCGCGGAGTTGTTGGAAACCGAGGGATACGACGCGGTGCAACTACGCGAGGTCGCGCGTCGCGCGCGGACTTCCTTGGCCACCATCTACAAGCGCTACTCAACCCGCGACGAGCTGATTCTTGCCGCGCTCCAAAGTTGGATGGACGAACACCGGTACGCCGGGCTGGTCCACCAATCCCCGCCTTCCGGCGAATCCGTCTACGACGGGATGATGCGCCTGCTGCGCTGATCTTCGAGCCCTGGGAGCAGCATCCCGCGATGCTCACGGCCTTCTTCCGCGCCAGGGCCGCACCCGGCGGGCAAGAACTCTTCCGCCGCGGCCTCGACATCACCGTGCCGTCGTTCATGCAGGTGCTCGCCGACGTCGATGACCGAGTTCGTTCGCGACCTCGAAACGATCCTGTCGACCGTCATCTACGGACTGCTTGGCCGCTACGCCGCAGGCGAGCTGAGATCACCGACATCGTGCCCAGCCTCGACCGCACCGTGTACTGGATCACGACCGGATACAGCGCGGGGACACGCGGACTACCCGTGCGCGCCTTGGACCCGGAAAGAGCAGCGCAGCAAT
>CAWCSO010000010.1:0-36788 GCA_963798245.1 uncultured Actinomycetota bacterium | reverse complement strand
CGAAGATCGCGTCGTTCAGACCGAGGATCTCGCCGGGGTCCTTTCCGTCGCGGATGCCTTCGATGAACTCGGCGATGTGGGCGGTGCTGAACCCCCTGCCCAGCAGCCCGGTGATCGTCTCCAGCTGAGCCAGGTGATGATCGGCGAAGTACGCCGCGCGCCCCTGTCGGCGCGGCGGGTCAAGCAACCCACGCTCGCGGTAGGCACGGATGTTGCGCTCGCTGACACCCGACGCTCGCCGTTAGTCCGCCAGCCGATAGTCAGCCAATCCGCCACTGCTCCATGCTCAGATCAGACATCTGGGCGCGGCAGGCCCGCAATCATTTCCTTCAACGCCGTGGCACCCTGGAAGGCGGTTGAAGATACGAACCTTCCTCCACTGTACGCCACAAGCCGTTGACCAGCAAACAAATTTTCTGACCGTCGAAGATGGCACCGCTGGTCGTGATTGGGTCTGAGAGGCCGCGGTGCGCGACGATGTATCGAGTGCGCGCATGGATCATCTGGTCAGCGGGACTGCTCGCCTACATCGTCGCCGTCCTGAATCGCACGACGCTTGGGGTATCCGGTCTGAGCGCGGCGGACCGCTTCTCCGCCAGCCCCGGCGTGTTGTCCGCGTTCGTCGTGCTGCAGGTCGTGGGCTCACGCCTGCGCTCAGGTACCTGCCGGTGGCGCCCCTGACCGTTACGGCTCGCGGGTCCTGATCGTCGCGGGTGCGGCGCTGATGGCAACCGGGCAACTGACGCTGGCACTGTCCTCGTCGCTGCCGTTGGCGATCGGCGCGCGGGGTCGTCGGCCTCGGCGACGCCCTCACGTTCATCTCGGTGCTACGCCTGGTACCGCACTGGTTCGCGCCGCGGCAGGTGCCACTGCTGACCCAGCTGACGGGTATCTGCGGGCAACTGGGGCAGGTGCTGTCCGCGGTGCCGTTCCTCGCCGGTGCAGACTGGAGCGGGCTGGGCGACCGCCTACGGGTCGGTCGCGGCGCTGGGCGCCCTCGTGATGGTGCTGGCGTTCGCGATGGTCAAGGACACGCCGCACGGTCGGGTCATCGCAACGGAGACCATGACGGCGCGGGCCACGTTGAAGAGCGTCAAGACGGTCTGGCTGAGACCGGTAGCTCGAGGTTGGGGTTCTTCACCAACACGGGCACGCAGTTCTCCGTCACGGTGTTCGCCCTGATGTGGGGCGTTCCATACCTGACCGTGGCGCAGGGAATGTCCACGGCGGCCGCTGGCGCCATGCTGACGGTCTCGGTGGCGGCCGCCATCGCGTCGGGAATCGCGATGGGCATCTTCACGGGCCGGTTTCCGCGACCCGCTCCAGGCTGGTGTTGGCGATCATCGCCAGCAATGTGATCGTCTGGACCGTGGTGCTCGCACTCCCGCAACGCGCACCGCTGTGGCTGCTCGTGTTGCTGATCGTGGTGATCTCCGTAGGAGGCCCCGGATCGATGGTCGGCTTCGACTTCGCGCGCACCTTCAACCCGAGCGCCACGTTGGGCACGGCCCAGGGCATGGTCAACATGGGCGGATTCACGGCATCTCTGCTGGTGATGCAGGCGATGGGCGTGATCCTCGGCGCCGCCGGGGGCTACTCGTTCGACTCGTTCCGGCTGGCGTGGACGGTGTAGTACGCGGTCTGGGCGCTCGCCGTGGTCGGCATCCTGATCACCCGGGGCAAGGCACGCCGGCTGCTGCGGACCGAAGAGGAGCAACGCCAGCGCGAGCTGCTGGAGACCTTCGATTTCCGCGGCGGCGGTCAGTGACCTTCGTCGACCTTGGTGGCCATCACCGCGGCTGCGTGCCGGTGCCCGACGATTTCGAAGCCGACCACCGTCACCACCGGGGCCAGCGTGGCGATCAGTAGACACACGGTCACCGGCACACCCGCGGCAGCGGCAGCCACCGCCGCCGCCAGGACGCAGCCCGTCAACACGGCCAGCAGCACGTGGAATGCATCCCACATCTTCGCCATCAGCCCGTAGAGCACGAAGACGAGTGCGACGTAGATTCCGACGGGGACGACGACCGTCAGCACCGTGCCCACCGCACCGAGTTCGGAGTGGTGCTCGACGTAGTACGCCGCCGTGTGCAGTCCCGCGCCGGTCGCGACGATCGCCCCGAAGACCGCGATGTGCAGATATCCGAACGAGAATGAACTCTCACGGCGGGCGTGCAGCAGGTCGGCGGCAGGCACCGCGAAGTAGATCCACCACATGCCGAACGTCAGCCCGGTGCCCGCAACGGCGAGCAGGATGGCGTCGGCCGTCCAGCCGTGTTCCCCGACGACTGCGGTCAGCGAGGCGACGGTGCCGACGACGCCCTCGCCGAGGGCGATGATGGCCAGCAGACCGTAGCGCTCCGCGATGTGGTGCGAATGCCACGGCGTGCCGCCCCTGCGGTTCTCGGCCAGCCACGGCCCGGTAGCCTCGGCCAGCCCCAACACGACGAAGACGGCCAAGCCGACGGGCACGGTAACCGGCAGGAAGATCGCTGCGATCCAGCCGATCTGCACGACGGTGATCACACCCGCATATGTCAGGCAGGCCGATCTGTGGGGTGGATCCTGCCGGGCGGCCCGCAACCACTGGGCCACCATCGCCACGCGCATCACGACGTAGCCTGCGACCAATACGGAGTTGTCGAGGTGCTCACCGTGCTCGATGGACGCGAAGAACTGCGGGATGCCCAGTGCCAGGACAAGCACGCCGACCATCTGAACCATCGTCAGAATGCGGTAGATCCAGTCGTCGGTGTCGTAGGCCGAGGCGAACCAGGTGAAGTTGATCCACGCCCAGCAGACGGCGAAGGTGGCGAACAGGAACCCGGTCAGGCCGACGCCGACGTGACCGGCAGCCATCAGATGTGACAGCTCGGATGCGGCGATGCCGAACGCGATCACGAACGTCAGGTCGAAGAGCAGTTCCAGTGGCGTCGCCGACCGGTGCACTTCGTGGGGATCGCGGCCGACCATCCTGGTGAGGCGATGTGCGCGCACCATGCCCTTGGTTCCCGGCACTGAGTCACCCATCCGGTTGCCCGCCTTCCCGACATGACGATTCAGGCGGTGACCGTACCGGGCCGGGCTTCGCCCCGCTACACGCCTCGCAGACCCGCGGCGGGCGTGGCGCGCTAGCGTGAGCGGCATGCGCGCATCCGGCGGGCCCGCGGCGGTGGGGATCGTGTTGGCCGCGGGAATGGGCACTCGCGTCGGTGCCGACGGCAACAAGGCCTATCTACCGCTGGCGGGTCGGAGCATGGTGTCCTGGTCGGTACGCGCCGTGGCCGCCACCCCCGAGATCGACCGGACGGTCCTGGTGTTCCGGCGCGGCGAGCGCACCATCGCCGAGCGCATGCTCGAGACCGAAGTCCGATCGCACGCCGTCGAACTCGTCGAGGGTGGCGACACGCGGCACGCCTCGGAGTTCAACGTCCTTCGTCACCTGTCGGCCGACATCGAGTCGGGCGGCGTCGACGTCGTGCTCATTCACGATGCCGCCCGCCCGCTCGCGGGGCAGGACCTGATGCGCAGGGCACTCTCGACCGCCCGCGAGTTCGGCGGCGCCATTCCCGGTGTGCCCGCCGGTGACGTCGCCGCAGCCGCCGACGACGGGTCGCTGACGCATGCCGCGGGATCATGGTCCGCGTGCAGACGCCCCAGGCGTTTCGCGCGCTACCGCTTCTCGCGGCGTACCGGGACGCCGAACTCGAAGGTTTCGACGGCACCGACACCTCTGCCTGCGTGCAGCGTTTCACCGACGTCGACGTCCACGTGTTCCCCGGCGCGGCGACCAACCTCAAGGTGACGTTTGCGCACGACGTACGGGTCGCCGCCCACCTGCTGGACGGGGGGTCAGTCGAGCTGCTGCGCGGCGATGATCGCCTCCAGCAGCGGGCCGTCGGTGGGCAGGTCGACGAGTAGCCCGTGGGCGTCACCGTCGACGGTCAGGACCGGCGTGAGGCTACTCAGCGCGGCGAGGAACTCGTCGCCGTCTCCTAGCAGCTGGGACAGTGCCGCCAGCTCGTAGCCGCGGGGGTACTGGACCGACCGCAACGTGGCGCGGTCGATGGTGCCCACGACGGACCCTGCGCCGTCGGTCTCCTTCACCGTGTCCGTCATCGGCAGGACCGGCACCACGACGGAATGTCCCGCGTCCAGACCCGAGAGCACCCGGTCGGTCACCTCCGGGCCGGCGAGCGGGCACCTGTGGTCTGCGACGAGTACCCGCGACGACGGAGGCGATTGCCTGCCGAGGTATTCCAGCCCTGCCGCCAGGCAGTCACTCCGCCCGGCAGGCGCCTCGCAGGTCGCCATGAACACGGCCGACAGCCCCGCGGCGTTCAACACGGAGCGCACCTCGCCGGCGAGAGTCCCGACTGCGGCGACGACGATCCGGTCGGCGGGTATCCGGCCGGGGCCGAGAAGCGAGCGCACCACCCGGACCACGGCCGGGTCGCCCGCCACGGTGGCGAGGGCCGACTGGGCTCGGACCGTCGCATCCAGGGGCACGATCGCGCCGGGAGGGCCGTGAAGGTCCACCGTGGGCTTCATCGGCCCGCACGCCATCCGATTGGGGCGGCCATCAGCGGAAGCGACGGCGGTATGCCGCCCAGTCCCAGGTGGCCAGGAAGTCCTCGGCCGCGACGTACCCGTTACGGAACAGCGCCTCGACCTCATCGTCGCCGATGTCGAAGTCGAGGAATCCGACGGCGGTCGAGTCGACACGGATGGCACGGGCGCTGACCCACGGTTGGTTGAGATAGGCCTGGTCACGGCCCACCAGCACGGTGGTGATCACGTCTTCGAGCAGGTGCGGGGGGCCCAGGATGCGCAGCGCCGACAACGCGGGAATCACCCTGTCGTTGCCGTCGGGCAGATTCGGCAGCACGGTCACGCCGAAGCTGGGCCACCGTGGCTCCCTGCCGTCGGTGCGATCGAGCGAATCGATCGGGAAGTTCGACAGCAGGCCACCGTCGACGAGTGTCGACGTCAGCCCGCTCGCGGCGGTCAGCGTCACGGGGCGGAAGACGAAGGGGATCGACATGGACGCACGTACCGCGTCGGCCACCTGCTGTTCGTCGGGGTCGAGTCCGTAGACGCGTCGGTAGTCCCAGGGCAGTCGTACCAGTTGCCCGGTCGTGACGTCCGCGACGGTCACGGCCAGCCGGTAGCGCTGGTCGACGGGAAGGTCGTCGTCGTCGATGGCGAGATCGCCGAAGGTGTGAACCCCGAGATCGGCGAGTTGACCGCGAATCCAGTCGTGCGCGTAGTCCCCCTGGTAGATGCCGGAGCCGCGCAGCAGCGCCAGCGACGGCCCGACGATGGGGAGGCGTTCCACCGGTCCGGGGTCGAGGAACTTGCGGTAGTCCAGTTGCAGCGCAAGGTCTTTCACCTGCGCGCCCGTCATCGAGCCGTGCTGGGCCACGGCCGCGACCACGGCGCCGACGATGGAACCCGCCGACGTACCCGACACCCGATGGGGCGCATAGCCGGCATCCATGAGGGCGACGACCGCACCCACCAGGCCGATGCCCTTGACGCCACCGCCCGACAGGACGAGGTCGACCGGTTTGTTTCGTGTCACGTGGCGATTGTGGACCAGCGCGTCGACGCCCGGGCGTCGGGCACTACACCGGGTCGAACGACGAGATCAGCCAGTTGCCGTCGACCTTGGTCAGACCCACCTTGACGCTGCTCACGGTGAACGCCCCGTCCGGGTTCTCCTTGCTGGTGGTGGTCTGGTTGATGAAGACGAGAACTTCGGCCGAATCGGGCGTGACATCGACCACCGCAGATCGGGCTACCTGCGCGGAGGTGTTGACGTTCTTCTCCTTGGCCGCCGGTGTCACGATGTCCTGCGTGAACTGCGTGTAGTACGTCAGGAACTCGCCGGTGAGGTGCGTCTTGGCAGACGCGAAGTCGGCGTCCAGGCTGTCGGGCGAGTACGACAGCAGTGAGACCGTGCCATCGGTGGCCGCCTTCAGCGCGGATTCGGCCACTGCAGCGTTGGTCGCACGGTCGGTCCGGAACTGGGTGAAGTAGACCAGTGCGGCGAAGGCGGCAGAGGCGACGAGCAGTGCCACGAGCGCGGCGGGGACCAGGATCTTCCTACCGCGAGCCGAGGCGCGACGTCGGGGCTTGGGCTCGGGAGTGTCGTCAGCCATCTCCGCGTCGGCGACCGCCATGACCACCTGATCGTCCGCGGTGTCCTGCGGGGTGTCGTCCCCGGTGTCACGCGCGGCGTCCTGCCCGGCATCATCGGCGTCGATGTGGTCCTTGGTCACGGCACGAACTCGACTTTCGCCAGTTTGATCTGTCCACCGTCGCGGGCGACGTCGACGCTCAGTCGCCAGGATCGGGGCTGCTGTTCCTTGCTGGCCGCGTTGGACACCCTGGTGGTCACCGCAACCAGAAGGTTGGCGCTGTCATCCGTCATCGACTGCACCGCAACGGCGTTGACCGTCGCCTCGGTGACGACCTTGGATTCCTTCGCCAGACCGGTGAAGTCCTCGACTTGGCTCTCGAAGTCCTGCCTGAACTCACCCGTGGTGTTGTCGAGAATTCGTTTGACGTCTTCCTCGGCACGGTTGAAGTCCAGCGACATCAATGTCACGACACCCTGCCGGCCGGCAGCGGCGAACTCCGCGGCGCGCTGTTCCTCTGCGACGACCTGGCCGTGGTGCCACAGCATGAAGCCGCCGGCGGCGAGGAAACCAAGGGTGACGATGATCGCCAGCGTGCCGGCAACGATCTTCAGCGGAACGCCGGGCAACCTCAGGCGTCTGCCGCGTACCGGCTCGTCGGCATCCTCGGGGTCCGCCGCAGTTTCGGTTTCGAGGGTGTCGGCCGGTTCGGCCTCCACGTCCTCTTCTACGCCCTCTTCCACGCCCTCTTCCACGCCCTCTTCCACGCCCTCTTCCGAGTCCTCCTTGGCAGCGACGGTTCCCTTCGACGGGGCGACGCTCGCGGCCGCGGCTTCTCTGCGGAGTCGGATGGCGCGCGCCCGGGCCCGTGCCGCGGCAGCGACGGCCTCCGCCTCCGCGGCCTCCGCATCGGCCTCCTCGGCCATGGCGAGCGCGTCGTCGGGCGTGGTCGGACCGTCGACGTCCCTGCTGACGCCTGTGGTCTCATCGTTGGCCACCGACGAGGTGCGCTTGCGGGGGGGCATGCGACCTCCTTCTTCTATCCGTAAAGCACTGCAGCCAAAGAGAATGGCGTTTTCGACTCTGACGTCGCCACGACGATACCCGATCCGGAGGTGGGCCTGTTTTACCCACTCTTCCTGCGGAAATACTGTTTTCCCGCGGTGTGGGCGCTCAGGCCAACCGGTCCTTGGTGACCTTTCCCGTCGCGTTGGTTGGCAATTCGTCGAGGAACTGTACATACTTCGGCACCTTGAAACCGGCCATTCGCTGCCGACACCACTCGATCAACTCGTCCGTGCCGAGTTCGTCGACGTCGTCGCGCAGGACGACGAAGGCCTTGCCCACCTGACCCATCCGCTCATCCTCCACGCCGATCACCGCAGCCTGGGCGATCGAACGGTGCTCGAGGAGGAAGCCCTCGATCTCGGCGGGATAGGCGTTGAACCCACCCACGATGAACATGTCCTTCTTGCGTCCGACGATGCGCAGCCTGCCCGTCTGGGTGAACTCGCCGAGGTCGCCAGTGTGCAGCCAGCCATCGGAGTCGATCGCCTCCGCCGTGGCCGCCGCGTCGTCGAGATAGCCCTGCATCACGCTGTAGCCGCGGACCAGCACCTCGCCGTCGTCGGCGACACGGACCTCGACGTCGGCACACGGGAGCCCGGCGGTGGTGGCGATGTCCTCGAACGAGTCCCCGGGGCGGGACAGCGTCACGTTGCCGGCCTCGGTCAGCCCATAGCCCGTCATCAGCGTCTGGAACGGAAGCTCGTCGTGTACGCGACGGATCAACTCGACGGGGATGTCCGCCGCGCCGGTGACCCCCGCCCGCAGGGTCGACAGGCTGTCCTTGTCCTTGACTGCCAACAGCGAGTGATACAGCGTCGGCGGTCCGGGCAAGATCGTGATCCGTTCGGCGGCAATGAGTTCGACCACTGCATCGGCGTCGAAGACGGCCACCGGCAGCATGGTCGCACCGCGCAGGAACGACGCGACGAGGCCGGCCTTCAACCCGAAGGTGTGGAAGTACGGGTTGATCATCAGGTAGCGGTCGCCCTCGCGCAGATCCGCGAGCGTCGCCCACTCTTCGTACATCCTCAGCGTCTGCCGGTGGTTCATCATCGCGCCCTTGGGCCTGCCGGTGGTGCCCGACGTGTAGATGACATCGGAGACCTCGTTCCCGTCGATGGCGCACTCGAACGGCGCACCATTGGCCAGGAAGTCCGATTTGAGGTCGATGGTCGGGACGTCCATCGCGACGCCGAAGTCCTCGCCCAGGAAACCCGTCTGGACCATGACCGCCTTCGCGCCGCTGCGCGCCACCACGTCGGCGGCCTCCTCGGCCTTGAACCGCGTGTTGACCGGGACCAGCACACCGCCCGCGGTCATGATCCCGAACGCGGCGACGATCCACTCGGCGGAGTTGGGCGCCCACACCGCGACCCGGTCGCCCTTGCCGACGCCCAACTCGGTGAACGCACCCGAGGCCTTCCGGATACGTTCGGCGAGTTCGACGTAGGACAGTCGCAGCGCACCGTCGACGACCGCCTCGGCGTCACCGAACCGATCCGCTGCACTCAAGACCATCTCGGGGATGGTCCGCCAGCGTTGCTGGTACGTCACACCGTGACGAGGCGACTGAGGTTGCCGCCCATGATCTTCGCCTGGTCGTCGACGGAGAGATGCTCGAGCGCGTGCACGTAGTGGGTCGGATGTGCCAGGCCCTCGGGGTGCGGGTAGTCCGAGCCGTAGAGCACCTGGTCGACGCCGATCAGATTGATGAGGTCGTCGATACCCTCCTCGTAGAACGGGCTGACGTGGATGCGGTTCTTGATCTCCTCGATCGGGTTGCTCGGGAAGGCCTCCGGGGCCTTCTTCCAGACGTCGGCCATGTTGTCGAGCAACGGGAACATCCACTTCGACCCGGCCTCGATGACGGCGACCTTCAGCGTCGGGAAGCGGAACAGCGCACCGTGAATCACCCAGGAGGCCACCGCATCCTGTACCGGGCGCCACTCGTTGAGCATGGACATCGCGTTGGTCTGGAACGGCAGCATCTCCTGGGCCGCGCCGTCCCACTCCGAGGTGTACCGGGAATAGCCGCTGTCGCTGGAGTGCATCGCGACGAGTACGTCGTGCTCGACGCACTTCTGCCAGAACGGGTCGAACTCGGGCAGCGCGAACGACCGTGGGCCGCGGAACCCGGGCACGGGCGCCGGACGGATCAGGATGACCCTGGCACCGCGCTTGACTGCCCACTCCAGCTCCTCGATGGCCTTGTCGACGATGGGCAGGGTGATCACAGGGGTGGTGAAGATGCGGTTCTGGTAGTTGAAGCCCCAGACGTCGTCGAGCCACTCGTTCAGCGCATGAACGATGACGTGGATGGCGACCGGGTCGTCACGCAACCGCTCCTCGACCAGGCTGGCCAGCGTCGGGAACATCAGCGAGCGGTCCAGGCCGAGTTCGTCCATCAGCTCCAGTCGCGGGGCGGGCTCGAAGAACGCCGGGATCGACTTCATCGGCTCGCCGAACAACTCGCGGCGGCTCTTGCCGTCGGGATTGCCGTACTTGAAGTACTCCTCCCACGCGCCGGGCTTGGCGACCACCGAGAAGGTGGGGTTGGGAATGTAGTTGCTGATCTGACCGCGAAGCGCGATCTTGGTGCGACCGTTCACCTGCACGTACTGGACGACGTCCTTGTACTCCTTGGGCAGGTACTTGGTCAGCGCCTCCTCCGGCTCGTACAGGTGGTTGTCCGCATCGAACAGCGGGAACGGTATATCGACCTTCGACGAAAGCGACGACATGGA
Organism: uncultured Actinomycetota bacterium; assembly: GCA_963798245.1. GTDB lineage: Bacteria > Actinomycetota > Actinomycetes > Mycobacteriales > Mycobacteriaceae > Mycobacterium. Next base: position 26,830 of record CAWCSO010000010.1, on the reverse strand, counting down.
ACACTCCTTTTCCTCTTGGGAGAATCCTATTCTCAATCGCGATTAGTGGCAATATCCCTCTGGGGGCCTGGATCCTCGCGAAGCCCTTGGCGAACCCCGGCCGAAATGTTCTGGCGAACGACGAACTTCTGCACCTTGCCGCTCGCGGTGCGGGGGAAGTCGGCCGCCTCGTGCAGTTCCTCGGGCCACTTCTGCCGCGCCACGCCGGCCGTCTCGAAGTGCGCGCGGACCTCGTCGGTGGTCGGCATCGCCGCGCCGGACTTGATCCGCAGCACGGCCGCGGCGCGCTCGCCCAACCGAGGATCCGGAGCCGCGACCACCACCGCCTCGGCCACCTGCGGCATCGCGAGCAGCACCTCCTCGACCTCGAGTGCGCTGATGTTCTCGCCACCGCGGATGATCACGTCTGCCTTGCGGTCGGTGATGGTCAGGTAGCCCTCGGCGTCGAGCACGCCGACGTCGCCGGTGTGATACCACCCGTCGGCGTCGAATGCCCTGGCCGTGAGTTCGGGGTCGGTGTAGCCCAGGCAGAGGTCGGGGCCTCGGCTGAGGATCTCGCCGTCCTCGGTCAGTCGGATCTCGACCCCGGGCCGCGGGTCGCCGTCGGTGTAGAGGCGCTTGTCCTCCGCCGCCTCGGGCCTGGACCCCGTGATGGACGGGTGCTCGGTACTCCCGTAGGACCGGAACACCAGTACACCCCTGTCGGCCAGCCTTCGCGTGACCGCTGCGGGCACGGTGGATCCACCCAGCCCTGCCGTCGTGATGAGCGACATGTGCTCGGCGGTGAAGTCCGGGTGGTCCATCAGGCTGGTGATGAAGTACGGCGGTCCGCCGCCGATCGTCAAGCCGTCGGACTTCATCAGCGCGAGCACCCGGCTGGGGTCCCACACGTCGCACAGATCGATCGGAGCCCCTTCGAGCACCGGAATCAGAAATGCGCTGACCATGCCGATGAAGTGACCCACGGGCGTGGCGGTGAGCTGCCTCCCGCGACCTGGCGGATAGCTGGCGAGAAGCTGGCGGGTCTCGAAGTTCAATGTCTGATGGCTGTGGATGACGCCCTTCGGATCTCGCGTGGTTCCCGAGGTGAACGCGATCAGGGCCGGACCTGCCGGCGCGGTGCGGACCACCCCCTCCAATGGCGCGTCGGCGAGCAGGTCGTCGAAGTCATGCACAGCGTCATGCATCGCGTCCGAACGCTCGCCGTCACCACCGACGAGCGCCACGATCGGCACGTCCGCGCACAGATCGGGGTGAAAGGTCATGCGGCCGAACTTCTCGGTGGTGACGAAGACGCGCGGCTTCGCGGTGCCGATGATGTGGGTCAGTTCCTTGCGGCCGTAGAAGTGCACGATCGGCACGACGACCGCGCCCAGCAGTGCCGACGCCCAGAAGGTGACTGCGGCCTCCATCCAGTTGGGCAGCTGCATGGCCACCACGTCGCCGGGCTGCACACCCCGGTCGCGCAGTCCGGCCGCGAGCCTGCGCGCGGCGACCTCGACCTCTCCGAACGTGCCGGTGAAGGGCCGGATGTCGGAGTGCACGACGAATCCCACGTCGGGGGTATTGCGCAGGCCTTCTGCCAGAAGATCGCCCAGCGTTTCCGAGGTCCACCACCCCTGCGCCTCGTAGTGTTGCGCCAGTGCCTCGGGGATTCTTCGCATGGGTCTGCCACCACCTCCGCGGCGCCGTTCGAATGATGTGAACATGCTATTCTCCCACGTCGAGAATGCCAATACCGATTACGGAGAACCCATTGGACGGCAGCCGCATGGTCGACCTCGAAACGGACGACGGATTGGCCGTCATCACCATCGATCGACCGCACGCCCGCAACGCGATCTCGCTCGAGACCATGGACCGCCTTGCCGACGCCCTCGACCGTGCCGACGGTGCGCGCGCCCTGGTGATCACCGGGGCCGGCGACAAGGCCTTCGTCTCCGGTGGCGACCTCAAGGAACTCAGCGCGATCCGCACGGAACCCGAAGCCGCGGCGATGGCCCGCAAGATGCGCACCATCTGCGACAGGATCGCGGCGTTCCCCGGACCAGTCGTGGCAGCCCTCAACGGACACGCCCTGGGTGGCGGGGCCGAGGTGGCCGTCGCCGCCGACATCAGGATCGCCGCCGACGACATCAGGATCGGGTTCAACCAGTCGGCGCTGGCCATCATGCCGGCCTGGGGTGGCGCCGAGCGCCTTGCCGCGCTCGTCGGCAAGGGGCGGGCCCTGCTGCTGGCGGGCACTGGCACGATCCTGGACGCCGCCGGGGCGGAGCGGGTCGGCCTGGTGGACCGCGTGGTGCCACGCTCCGCTTTCGACGACGAATGGCGAACCGCTGCAAGGAAACTCGCCGAACGTCCGGCCGCCGAGATCAAGCGCGTGATCGCCGGATCATCGCCCGACGAGGCGATCGCCGCATTCGCGGGCCTGTGGGTCTCCGACGACCACTGGGCGGCCGCCGATCGGGTGATGAACCGGGCCAGGTGACCTGGCGGTCGATGCGTGTCAGCGACCGCGAAGCGCCCAACACCCCACGCGAGCCAAACACCTGTTACATTTGCGGCACGTTTGCTTTCTGAAAAGCATTCGAAGAATACGCAGAAAGAAGAATGTCAGCATGACGCAGGGCACCGTAAAATGGTTCAACGCCGAAAAAGGCTTCGGCTTCATCACTCCTGATGGAGCAGCGGAGGACGTCTTCGTCCACCACTCCGAGATCCAGTCCCAGGGATACCGCACTCTCGACGAGAACCAGCGGGTTCAGTTCGAGATCACCGCGGGGGCCAAGGGACCCCAAGCTGTCGGCGTAACCGCCATCTAAGACGGCAACAAAAATCTTCTGCGCCGTCTCGGGCGATGTTCATCTAATGGGCATCTGCTCGAGCGGCGCAGAGTTTTTTTGCCCCCAGCGATTCGTGCACGTACACCCGCGCTGAGCGGGTTTCAACACGCAAACCGCTCGGCGGCGCTCGGCGACGGAGTCACCCGCCGTCGATGCCCGCAGCAGTCGCCTGCCCGGCCCGGGCGCCACCGGTGAGCATGCGGACCATGTTGGTAGAGCGCTGCCGGATGCGCCACCCGTCGGATGTCCTGACCAAGACGTCCTGATACGAACCAATCACGTCGATCCAGTTGTCCGCGTCGCCGGGTTGGAGCATCAACACGGCGTGGACGTAGGACCGCGCGCTGGCCCGGTCTCCGGTGTCGTCGACGTCGATCACGAAGTTCGACAGCCGGTGGAACGTCGCCCCCATGTTTCCGTGCAACTGCGCCATCAGGTCGGTGAAGGCGTCGGGGTCGGTGAACCGACCCACCTCCGCGTAGTCGACGTCGATCTCATCGGCCCAACAACCGCGGAACAGCGCCCAGTCCTTCTGATCGATCCCCGTGGCGTATCGGATCAGCACATCGCCGATCCGTGCGATGTCCCTGTCCACGGCGTCCTCAGCGTCCACGGCTCGCACGCTAACCGAGGAGTTTGACGCCGGTCAACACCGTGAGACGCCGGAAAGTGGCCTAGCCAGCCGAATCCATGGCTCAGTGAAAGCTGACCGCGGTCAATACGCCGCAGTAGTTTGGATGCTCTCGGCCTTACCGGTGGACCATTCGTATACACCTGGGCCAGTCTCGTTCTAATATTCGCAAATGATGTTTCCGCGCCGCGTGCGGTCGCTGGCCGCAACCCTGTCCGCAGCGACCATCCTGCTCGGCGGCGTGACCGTCGGCATGCCGACGGCGGCCGCAGAGGGCCCGGTGCTACACCACGTCAAGTACACGGTGTTCTCGGAGATCCCCTACGCCGGTGCGTCGATCTACTACCGCGACGTCGAGCCGGCGAACTACGCGGACTACAGCCACAACCCCTTCATCTTCAGCCCCAAGGCGATGGCCGACGTCGGCCCCAACCAGATGTGGACCCTCGACGTCATGCTGGCCGATCCCGCGCAATGGGCCATGGTGACGGCAGGCAGCCTACAGTCGCCGCAGCGGCCGAACTTCCACTGTGTGCTCGCGGTCGACGGTGAGGTCGTCGTGACGAACCAGGGCCCCAAGGGAGCGCTCTGCTCGATTCGCCCCTGGTGAACCGCTCGGCGGGCGCCTCAGGCGGTCGCCGATGCCGCAGATGTCGCGGACGTCGCAGCCTGCACCCGATCACCCTCCAGGCGGCGCAGCCACTCTTCACAGAACGACAGCATCTCCGCATGCCCGTAGGACACACCCAGCGACTGCTCCACGACGAGCACCCGCGAGACACTTGTCGCAAACACCGCCCACACCACCGGCGGCACGTCGGACACCTCGTACCCGTAGCGACGCAGCGCGGCGCCTATCGCCTCGACCTGCTGTTCGCGGAACCTGTCGGCGAAGACCGCGATCTCCGCGCGCAACGCCTTGCGGTGATTGGCCAGACCCATGAACTCCATGGTCAGCTTGGCGACCTGCGGATCAGTCCCGAACTCCCACATCGCCCACAGCGGCTGCTCGGACTTAAGCGCCTCGGCGTGCGCCTCGAGTCCGAGATTGGACATGCGCCGGAAGACCTCGATGAACAAGTCATCCATCGTGCGGAAGTAGTAGTGCACCAGCTGAGGTTTGAGGCCCGCCCGTTCGGCCACCCGACGCGACGTGACCGCGGCATAGCCATCCTCGAGCATCAGCTGTTCGGCGGCGTCGAGCAGAACGCCGCGATTCTTCGCGTCGGGGCCGCCGACCCTTCGCTCCGAAGCCATGCCAACCCTTCCGTCGTCGTCCCGCCGGTTCTGACAGGCCGATACTAGAAGCCACCAAGCGTGCAACCTTGACCGCGACTTTACGCCATGCTAAGCAGGTGCTCAGCACTTTGCCCGAACGTGCGGCCGGCATCCCATCCGGTGCGTGACCCGTCGCTCTTCACCGCCTTGGAAGGAAATCCCCGAGATGACCGCCGACTTCGACACCGTCGACTACTTCACCGATCCGTCCCTGGTGCCCGATCCACACCCCTACTTCGATCATCTGCGCACCAAGTGCCCGATCGTCAGGGAACCCAACTACGGGGTGCTGGCCATCACCGGCTACGACGAGGCCGCGACGGTGCTCAAGGACCCCGACACCTTTTCGTCGTGCATCGCGGTGGCGGGACCGTTCCCGCCGCTGCCGTTCACCCCCGAGGGCGACGACATCAGCGATCAGATCGCCGCGCACCGCGCACAGATGCCGATGTTCGAACACATGGTCACCATGGATCCGCCCGATCACACCAATGCCCGCTCCCTGCTCAACCGACTGCTCACGCCGAGCCGGCTGAAGGAGAACGAGGACTTCATGTGGCGGCTCGCCGACGAATGCCTCGACGACTTCGTCTCCGACGGGCACTGCGAGTTCCTCAGCGCCTACGCGAAGCCCTTCTCCACCTTGGTGATCGCCGATCTACTGGGCGTTCCGGCGGAGGACCACGAGGACTTCCGCACGGTGCTCGGGTCGCCGCGGCCCGGTTCGGTGGTGGGCTCCCTCGAACACGAGTCCGTCGGGACCAACCCGCTGGAGTGGCTCGACGAGAAGTTCATCGGCTATCTCGAGTCCCGCCGCGAAGAGCCGCGCGACGACGTGCTGACCGCGCTGGCCACGGCGAAGTATCCGGACGGTTCCACCCCGCCCGTGATCGAGGTGGTGCGATCTGCCACCTTCCTGTTCGCCGCCGGTCAGGAGACCACCACCAAGCTGCTGTCCGCCTCGATGATGGTGCTCGGCGACCATCCCGAGATTCAGGAGGCGCTGCGCAAGGACCGCAGCCGCATTCCGATCTTCATCGAGGAGTCGCTGCGGATGGACGCACCCGTCAAGAGCCAGTTCCGGTTGGCCACCAAGAACACCAGGGTCGGCGACCTGGACGTACCCGCTGGCACCACGCTGATGGTGTGCCCGGGCGCCGTCAACCGCGACCCGGGCAGGTTCGACCACCCGCACGAATTCGACCTCGACCGCAGGAACGTCCGCGAGCACATCGCGTTCGGCCGCGGCGTGCACTCCTGCCCCGGCGGCCCGCTCGCCCGTGTCGAGGGCCGGGTATCCATCGAGCGCATCCTGGACCGCATGGCCGACATCGCGATCGACGAGGAGAAGCACGGCCCGGCAGGCGATCGCAGCTACACCTACGAGCCCACGTTCATCCTGCGCGGGCTTACCAACATCAACATCACGTTCACACCCGTCGGATAGCCGTCAACGTCGGCCACCCGACGTCGGCCGCCGTTCGGATCGCGAGCGCGCGCAAGGCAATCGGGTACGGTCAACGACCTGACGGCGGCCTCGGGTACCGCTAGGCTGCTCCAGAACACGCATCGCAACGATCGGAGATGGGCCGTGGCCACCGTGGCAAAGAACGTGGCGAACACAGCGGCGCCCCTGCTGGGCGCGGCACTGGTGACGGCGGCGATGGTTCTCGCTCCGGCCGCCAACGCAGCTGCCCACATGAAAATCGGCAACTACGAGGTGCGCAATGACCGCTGGAACGACTTCACCTGGATCTGGTCGGTCACCCACTCGTGCGGCTACCCCGAATGTGGCACGTACTTCGAGGACCCCGTGATCGCCCCGGCCACCGACAACCTCAACGTGCTCGCCATCCCCCGGCCTCCCAAGGGCCAGCGCTTCCAGAACACCGCCTTCTACGCCGATGGCCGCTACACGTTGACCGTCGACGTGATCGACGGCGTGCGCTGCATCGGCTACAACCTGCCCTCGCACGACGTGTACGACTGGGACGCGGTGACCTTGGCCGGCACCATCGTGTCGACCTACGATGCGGGCTGCTATGGGGCTCCCGGCGGCACCAGCACATACACCTTTGGCCTGCAGCGCTACTGAGTAGGCGGCGGGAAACCGCTGGGAACGCTACAGATCCCCGCGCGTCCATACGCTTGCGCCGTTGCGCGCATCGCAGGACAGGAACAACCCGTCCGGAGCCTGTGCCATCTCGCCGTCATTCCCCGAGCAGTTGGCCCCCTCGGGCCTGACACCCATCAGTTTGGTGGTTCGGAACCAGCGGGGCTCGTACCGGCGCGGCGACCCACAGAACACGATCCTGCCCCAGTCGGTGACCCCGAACACGTAGTACGTGGTGTTCGAGCACGGTGCACCCAACACCACCCCCGGTTGAATGCCCGGTACGCACGACGGCTGGTTGCATTCGACCACGGGAGCAGGGACGGGGTCGGCCGCAACCGGAGGCGCAACCACCAGACCGGCGGCCAGCAGGCCGACAGCAGCGGCCACGACGTTTCGCACGGAACATACTCTCGCACAAGGGAGAGCGAAATTCTCCCCTTCGGAGAAGATCAGCGGCGACGAGCACCCCACGGCAGCGCTGAACCCCTCCGTGGCCAGTGGCAAGAATGCTATTCTCCTGCCACAGTATGGCATTGCCACGGCAGACCGAACGAGGAGTAGAGTCCATGTGCTCAGCAAAGGCGATCTCGGCCGTTGCGCTCGCCGCCGCGACCGCAGCCGTGCTGACCGCGCCGGTGGCAGGCGCCGAATACGAGAAATACGCGATCAATGGAACGTTTTCCGTGGTCTCGAACGGCGAGTGGGCCATGATGAACGACCGTTACCAGGACGTGCCGTCGGTGCGGAGTATCTGGACGGTCAACAGCACGTGTACTTCCGCCATCACCTGCGCGGGCAAGGTGACGAGCAGCCTGGGCTGGACCGAGGACATCTACACCGGCTCCGGTTCGAACTGGTTCGTCAAGCACTATGTGCCGGACTGGATTCCATGCCCGGACGGTAGCAGGGCACCGGGCCTTCAGGTGTACCGCTTCTACCCCGCTACCGAAGAAGGCAACCGGCTCGAAGCGTCCAACCTGTACATGGGTGAGGACCAGACCACGGGCATCAGCGGCAACTGCGGCAGGAACAAGTCACTCGTGCTCAACCTTCCGGTCAAGATGACCAAGATCGACTGAAGGACCACCCGGGCACGGTTGAGGGCGCCCCGCCGTGCGGCGGGCATCTTCGCACCAATCTAGTTGAGCAGCATGTCCTTCCAGGTCGTGTTCAGTGCCGCACCGGCAACCAGATTCGTCTGCTTGTACAACTTGCCGTCCGAACCGACGTACTCCCCCGTGCGCGGGTCGTACTTGGCTACGGCGACCGAGGGCCCGTCTCCGCGCTTGGGGCCATCGAATGAACTCGGCGCGGCCTGAGGCGCAGCAGCGGCACCCGGCGCGGGCAGCAGTGGATCGGGCACTGGTGCAACCACTTCGCCCGGCGCCGCCGCCGGCACCGCCTCCGGCGCAGGCCCTGGTGCGGGTCCGGTGGCAGCGACTGCCTCCGGCGCAGGTCCCGGTGGTGGTCCGAGCGACGGAATGGGTTGGCCGTTGAGGGAATTGCCCGGCGGCGGCGGGGGCGGTACGGCGGTGGCGAGTGGAGCCTCCAATGGTGATACCGGGGCTCCGCTCACGGGAAAGGGCAGCGATCCGGGGGGCGTCCCGGAGGGAACCGCGCCCGGCGGCAGCGGCGTGCCCTCGACCGGCGCATAGAGGTTGTCTCCGAGCGTGCTTCGATCGTCGATGGGAATGCCCTGTGCGATCAGACTGGGATCGAACGGGGTCGCCGGGCCGAATACGTGCTGGCGCATCGCGAGCGGCTGAAACTCCTTGTCGCTGTTGCAGATCGCTACCGTTGGTGCGCGTTTGCCCGGCTTGCGAATGCACGGGAAGTTGCGCACACCGCGCACCGAGATCGGCGAGTCCTGAGGCAGCTTGCAGTACAGGCCGTCAGGGGTGTCGATGTCGGACTGGTCATCGGGCGAACGCCATGACGAGGGCGGGAGGAACCCGACCGTACACGCCGGCGGATCGCTGACCGTGACCGCGAAGTCTCCTCGGGCGGCGCCGGTTGAATCCGAGGACGACGAATAGGCCTGCTGCTGAGCGAAATACGGCGGCAGCAGCACCAAGAGCTGTTCTAGTGACGCGTTGTAGGTCATCAGGATCTCGCTGACGGTACCAAGATTCGCCAGTAGCAACGGCAGCGTCGGCTTCAACTGATTCAGCAGACCCGAAGTCTCGTCCGCGAAGGCCGGGCCGTTCTGAAGGACTGAGCGGAACTGCTGATCGTTGGTCGCGAGTTGCCCGGTAAACCCTTCAAGGCTGCGCGCCCACGTCCGGATCGAGTCGGCGGTGTCGGCCTGTGATGCCAGCAGTGGTCGAGCATCGTCGGCGAGCATGCGACTCTGGTCGGCCACGGCGTTCAAGTCCTTGCTCAGCGTCGCACCGGAATCCAGCAGCGAACCGAAATCGTCACCGGCGCCGTTGAGTCCCTTGTAGGTCTCGTCCAGGAGATCACTGAACCTCTCCTTGGGAAAGGTGTCGAGCAGTCTGCTGACCTGGTCCAAAACCGGACCCACAGGTGTGGGGATCGTCGCGTTCTCCTCGGTGATGACGGAGCCGTTCTTCAGGTAGGGCCCCGAGTCGGTGCGGGGACGCAGATCCACGTACTGCTCGCCGACCGCCGAGACACTTCGCACCTCGGCTTGGAGGTCGGCGGGAATCTTGGGTGACGTGGCGATCGACATCGTCGCTTCGACGCCGTCGTTGGTGACCCTGACATCGGTCACCTTGCCGACCTCGACGCCCCGATACGTCACGTTGCTGAACCGGTAGAGCCCCCCGGACGAGGGCAATTTCAGTGTGACCTCGTTGCGACCGATTCCCAGCAGTGTGGGCACCTGGACGTAGGTGATGGCCATCACGGATACCCCGATAATCGACACGATCGCGAAGATCACCAGCTGAATCCTGATGAAGGGTGTCAGCATCAGCTACCTCCGCCCGTCGTCGGGTAGGGCCCGGCGAAGATCTGGTTGCTCCCGGGCACCGGCGGACCATCGGTCGTCGACACCTCGCTGCTCTGTGGGACGACGGGAAGCACGGGCCCCGTGACCGGCGGCATCGGTGGTGGCGCCTGCGCCGGCGTGGGTGCGAGCACGGCACCCGGACCGGGCAGGCTCTGGGCAGCACCAGGGGGGACGGCGTTCAGCCCGGGATTGTCCGGGGGCACCGGCCCCAGCGGACCGCCGAGCGGCGGCGGCTTGAGCGGCCTGCCGATCGGATCGTAGGTGTAGCGCTGGAAGAACGGTTCGCCCGGAAGCGGCACCAGGTCGCGGCCTTCCTGCCCCACGCGCGTTCCGAGGAAGATCGACTTGCGAAGCCGCGGACCCGAGATGTCGATCGTCGCGAACAGGTTGATGAAGTCGCCCCTGATGGCGCGGTCGATCAGATCCTGGCCGTAGGGGAACACGGTCGCATACGCGATGGCGTTGTCGAGATCGGGGCCCACGTCGGCCAGGGCCTGAATCGTTGGGGCGAGGTTCTGCAGGTTAGACACCAGGTCGGCCTGCGTGTCGTTGACGAGCCGGTTGGCGGTGTCGCTGAACTGCCCGAGCTTGGTGAGCGCGGCGGTGAGGCGTGGCCGCTCCCGGTCGAGAACCTCCAGCGCACGCGGGATCCGTTGCAACGCATCATTGATGACGTCGCGACGCGCGGCGAACGTCGACGCGACGCGGTTCAGCGCTTCGATCGTGGCGACGAGGTTCTCGCGCTGGCGATCGAGCGTGCCGACGAACGTGTCGAGTCGGTCCAGCAGACTGCGCCAATCCTGCTCCCGCCCGGACAGCGCTTGATTGAACGTGTGAACGATGTCGCCGATCTGCCCCAATCCGCCGGCGTTCACCACGACCGACAGCGAGGAGAGCGTCTGTTCCGTCGTCGGGTAGGTCGACGAATCGCTGAGACCGATCGTGGAGCCCGGGGGCAACTGCCCTTCTGGCTGCTCACCGAGCGGCGGATTCAACGACAGGTGCATGGAGCCCAGGAGACTGGTCTGGCCGACGCTGGCCACGGCGTTGGCCGGGACGACCGTACCGGGCTCCACCGAGATGTCGACCTCGGCGTGCCAGTCCTTGACCCGCATATCGCCCACACTGCCGACGACGACGTCGTTCATGAGCACCGGCGAATTCGACTCCAGTGTCGCGATGTTCGCGATCTCCACCTGGTACCTGGTGGCATCCGGGCCGCGTCCCACCGCACCGGGCAGCGGTAGCGAGTTGATGCCCTGGAACGCGCAGCCCGTCGTGGTGACGGCCACGCAGGTGCCCAATGCGAAGAAGCGGCGGATCGACGTTCCACTCATCATGACGGCGGCGTCCCCTCGGCGGGTAGCAATGGCCCGGGCGCCGGGCCCGGAGCAGGTGGCGGGGCTTCAGCGGGAAGCATCATTCCCGGCAGGTCCGGTGTGTTGACCGGGCCCGGCGCAGGCCCCGACGCCTGTGGGGGCGGTCCGATCCGTGTGTCGGCAGGCACCGGCACGGGAGCGCCCGGGTACAGGGCAGGGAACGGCTGCATGGGTAGGCGGTCATTGCTTGGCAGCGGCACCCCTGGGGGACCCATGCCGGGGGGTGGCGGCACGTCGCCATTCAGTCCGGTGTACGCGGAGATGACCGGCGGTGTCTCGGGTGGGGACGGCGCGCCGCCCTCGCCGCCGGGCGCCAACTTCGGGTCGGCGTAGACGATGTTCTCCGGGCCGGCCGACTTGGCCAGGTAGGGAGCCAACGGAACCGGGATGTAGTTGAGGTTGAGCAAGCGCAGGGCGGGCCCGAGGTAGTCGTTGCACAGCTTTGCGGTCTCGGGCGCAGTGGTGTTCTGCGTGGCGCCGATCATTCCGCACACGAACTGCATCGGGCTCGCCAGGTTGGGGATCGAGAATCCGCCGCGGACCGTACCGATGTCGGGGTCGTAGATGTTGTAGCCATTCGCGAACGAGTTGGGCGCGACGTGCAGCACCTGCTCGAGATCCATCTTCACGTCGACCAGGGTCTGGCTGACGTCCTTGAGCCCCTCGAGTTGCTCGGCGGTCTGGTTCCGCGTGCCTGCGACGAAGCGCTTCACGTCGACCACTGCAACCGACAGGTCCGACAGCGCCGCATCGAGGTCGGACCTGTTGCCGTCGAGAACACTGGACAACGTCGCCAGCCGATTGTTGAGCGACACGATCTGTTGGCTGCTCCCGCGCAGCGCGGTGACGAAGACTTGCAGGTTCTTGATGATGTCGACGAAGTTGCCGCTGCCCTCGGCAAGGATGCGGGCAGTACCGGAGAGTTCGGCGAGAGTCTGACGGAGCTTGTCGCCGTTGCCTTCGAGGGCATTGGCGGCAGCGTCGACGAATCGTCCGAGCGAACTGGACGAGCCGGCCATGTCGCCGTCGGGCCCGAGGTCGGTCGCGAGGCGCTCGAGTTGCTGCTTGACCTCGTCCCACTCGACCGGAACCGCGGTTCGATCCTGCGGAATGACCGCGCCGTCGGCCATCTTCGGTCCGCCGTCGGCCGAACGGTATGCCGGGGTCAGCTGGACATAGCGGGCGGCGATGAGGTTCTGCGCGACGATCACTGCCTGGGCGTCCGCCGGCACGGGTACCGCGCGGTCGACCTTCATGGTGATCTTGGTCTGCGTTCCCTCCGGCTCGATCGAATCGATCGTGCCGACCTTGACTCCGGCGACCTTGACTTCGTCACCCGGGTAGATCGAGGTGGCCGTCGTGAAGAAAGCGGTGATCTTGTTCGGCGCGAATGCGGTCGCGCGGATGGCGAGGAACGCGCCGCCGATCAGTGCGACGACCAGCACGGCCGCGACCGCAGGTTTGAACCAGTTTCGAGACGTCACCGCGATCCTCCCGGAACCGCGTTGTACGGGAGCGGCAGTTCGGCACGTGGTCCGGCGGTCGCAGGCGGCGCACCGTCACCGAAGGCGCCCCTGCGGAACCCGAACGCGTAGTCGAGGAACGGCTGCAACAGCTGCGCAGGCTGGAAGTTGGGCACGTAGGCGGTGTAGTACCCGCCGCTCGACACGGCCTCCCCCAACGTCGTCTGGTACTTGGCGGCGCCCGGTATCGCCTTGGCGAGATTGTCGCGGTTGCGTACCAGCACCTCGTTCACCTTGTTGAGCCTCTCCAGTGTGGGAGCCAACTCTGCCTCGTTGTCGGCGACGAGTCCGACCAGTTGCTTGGAGACCGCCGACGTATTGGCTAGCAGGTCGACGATCGCCTGCCTGCGGTCGACCAGCACCGCGAGCAGGTCGTTGGCGTTGAGGATCAAGGTGTTCACCTGCTGGCTGCGTTCGGACAGGATGCCGGTGACGTCCCCGGCGGTCTTGAGCAGTTCGGCAAGTGTCTGGTCGCGACTGTTGAGCGAGCGCGACAACCGCGAGAGTCCATCGAACGTCGGGCCCAGCCGGGGCGCGATCTGGTTCAGCGTGGTCGCCAGCGTGTCCAGCGACTGATTGAGCTGCTGGGTATCGGTGCCCGCGGTGTTGTTCGTCAGCTCGCTGACCGCATCGGTGAGTGAGTACGGCGACGACGTGCGCGTGACCGGAATGACCTCGCTGCGGTTCAGGGTTCCCTCGCCGTCGGACTCGAGGGCGAGCAGTCGCTGACCCAGAAGTGTTCCGGTCCGGATGTGCGCTGAGGTCTGGGACCCGAGCGGGTACTTGCTGTCGATGGTGAACGCGACGAGCGCGTCGCCGTCGTCCAGTGACACGTCCGTGACAGCGCCGACCTTGATCCCCGACAGGGTGACGTCGTTTCCGATGGCGATGCCTCCGGCCTCGGCGAAGCGGGCCTTGTACTGCAGCGACGTCGCGTAGGACAGCAGCCGTTCTGGCTGAAGTCCCACGGCGATCACCAGGATCGCCAGGACCACGCCCATGAAGCCGGCCCGCGCGAGTTGTGAACCACGGTATTTCAGCATTACGGCTCGGCGCACCTTCCGTTTTCTTGCTTCACGAACGGGAACAGTGACGCTCTGCCTTGCAGATCCGTGACGCGAATGGTCAGTTCGCAGATGTAGTACTGGACGAAGGCGCCGTAGGAGCCGATCCGCGCGAGCTTGCGATAGTTGCCCGGCGCCCGCTGCAGGGCTCCGTCCAGGAAGCCCTTCCCGCTCTCGAGGTTCGGAGCGAGGCGGTTGAGCTGATCCACCGTGGCGGCCAGCGGCGGGCGCGCCTGCGTGAGCAGATCGGCGATGGAGGCGGTGCCGTTGTCCAGTGACGAGATGGCCGTCCCGATGGGATCGCGGTCCGCCGACAGGCCGGTGATCAGTGTCTCTAGTCGGTCGATGGCGCCGGAGAACTGCTCGCCGTCATCCGAGATCGTCACGAGCACCGCGTTGAGGTTGTCGATCAGTTGCTCGACGGTCTGGCTGTTGTCCGCCAGGGTGTTGGAGAACGACGAGGTTCTGGCCAGCAGGGAGTCCAGGGTGCCCTCCTGGCCCTGGAACACCTGCACCAGCGACGCGGTGAGCGCGTTCACGTCCTCGGGATTGAGTCCCTGGACCACCGGCTTGAGACCGCTGAGCAGCAGGTCGAGATCAAGCGCAGGCTCCGTGCGGTCAACCGGGATCTGCGATCCGGGTGGCATCAACCTCGTCGACCCGGGACCGTCGATCAGGTCCAGATAACGGTCGCCGGTGAGGTTGAGATAGCGAATCGCGGCCTTCGTCCCGTCGGTCAGCTTGATCTCGCGGTCGGCGGCGAAGTCGACGACGACGTTCTTGTCGGCCTGCAGCGACACGCCCGTGACGGTGCCCACCCGAATTCCGGCCACCCGCACCGTGTCGCCCGAGGCGAGTCGCGAGGCGTCGGTGAAGACCGCCGAGTATCCGTTCGTCGATCCGGTCCGGTACTGGCCGAAGGTGAAGAACAGGAACACGGTCAGCAACACCATGACCGACGCGAAGATGCCGAACTTGATGATGGTGTGCCGGGAGCCGGTCATCCGGGCATTCCAATCTGCGCGCTGTTACGTGGCGGGCCGGAGATGGGTCCGAAGAGCGCCTGCTTGAGGGCATCCGAGTTGGCCAGCCACCCCTGGTTGCCGTACTTCCACGGATTGGCGCCGACATCGGCGACCAGGAAGGGCGGACGCTTGCCGTTGGGCACGAGCGGCAGCATCTGGTCCTTACACGACGGACCACTCTTGGCCGCCACCTTGGGCAGGTCTTCCGGGTAGCGGTAGCGCTCCACGCCCAACGTGAAGCTCGACGACACCGTGACGCCAGGACGGAGCTGTGGACCGGTGTGGAGGAACGGAATGAGGCCTTGCACGCCGCACCTGATGTTCTCCTGATAGCTGCTCAGGACTTCGGTGGTCGGCACGAGCATGCGCAACAGGTCGGTGAGGGGTTGCCGGTTCTCCCCCACCACGTCGTTGCCGGTGTCGGCCAGCCCGATGGCGCTGACCAGGAACGAATCGAGATTGCGCTCCTCGTCGACCAGGGTGTCGCTGACCCGGACGGTGTTGTCGAGAATGCCGACGAGGTCTTGTGAGGCATCGGCGTAGGCGTTGAGCGCCGGGGGCGCGAGTTCGAGATCGCGGTTGATGTTGTCCAGGCTGGGATTGATCGTCGCCAGGAGCTGCTCGAAGTCGGTCACCGTCTGGCCGAGCTTCTCGCCGCGGCCGTTCAGGGCGGTCGAGATGGCGCCGAGGGTTTGGTTCAGCTTCACCGGGTCGATCTTGTCCAGCACCGCGGTGAGTTGTTGAAAGATGGTGTTGATCTCGACGGTCACCCGGTTGACGTTGACCTGGGCGCCCTTGGCGAGCGGCGTCGCCGACGGATCGGGGGGCACGACGAACTCCACGAACTTGGAGCCGAACACGGTGGACGACGTGATGTTGACGTCGGCGTTGGACGGGATGTTCTTCAGCTGCGACGGATCCATCGCCAGGTGCAGTACCGCCATGCCGTCGGGCCGCGTCTCGATCGAGGCGACCTGGCCGACCTGAACCCCACGCAACTTGACCTTGGCCTCGGGGTTCATCACCAGGCCGGCGCGCTCCGAGATGACCGTGACGGGTTCAGTGCGGCCGAAGCCACCCTGGAACATGATCACCGAGAACACGATGATGGCCGCCAGCGCGACGACGGTGACCAGGCCCGTCAGTGGACGGACGACCGAACTAGACATCGATGTCCTCCCCTAGCCCGACAGGTTGAAGTTGCCGTTGGAGCCGTATACGGCAAGGGACACCAGCAGCGTCACCGATACGACGATGATCAGTGAGGTGCGCACGGCGTTGCCCACTGCGACACCCACACCAGAGGGCCCACCGGTGGCGTAGAAGCCGTAGTAGGTGTGCACCAAGAGAATCGACAGCGCCATCAGGATGGCCTGAAAGAACGACCACAACAGGTCGATCGGATTCAGGAACGTCCCGAAGTAGTGGTCGTAGAGGCCACCGGACTGACCGAACAGCACCACCGTGGTGAACCGGCTGGCCATGAACGACAGGATCACCGCGACCGAGTACAGCGGCGTGATCGCGATCATGCCCGCCACGATCCGCGTGCTCACCAGATACTCGATCGGGCGGATGCCCATCGACTCCAGCGCGTCGATCTCCTCGTTGATCCGCATCGCGCCGAGCTGTGCGGTCACGCCGGCGCCGAAGGTGGCGGCCAGCCCGATGCCCGCGACGACCGGCGCGGAGATGCGCACGTTGATGAACGCCGCAAGGAATCCGGTGAGGGCCTCGATGCCGATGTTGCCTAGAGAGCTGTACCCCTGCACCGCCAGCGTGCCGCCGGTGGCCAGGGTCAGGAACCCGACGATCACCAGGGTGCCGCCGATCATGGCCAGCACGCCCGCACCCATGCTGATCTCGGCGATCAGGCGCACGATCTCCTTGCGGAAGTGAACCGTCGCGTGTGGTGTGCCGCCGATGGCCCGCCCAAAGAACAGCGTCTGGTCACCGATGCGGCCCAGACTGCTGACCGGGCGCTGCAGCGTCCTCGTGACGCGGGGATAGGTCGCTCGTATTGCCACGCTCGCCCTCCCCTAGTTCGCCGTCAACTGGATGCCGATGGCGGTCACCACGACATTGATCACGAACAGGGCCATGAACGCGAACACCACCGTCTCGTTGACCGCATTGCCCACCGCCTTGGCGCCACCGCCGGTGATCGTCAACCCCCGGTAGCACGCGATCAAGCCGGCGAACAGACCGAACAGCGCCGCCTTCACGCACGAGATGATCACCTCGGGCACCCCCGTCAACAAGGTGATGCCTGCGGCGAACGCGCCGGGATTGACGTCCTGGACGAACACCGAGAAGAAGTAGCCGCCCAGGATGCCGATGATCACGACCAGGCTGTTCAACAGCAGCGCGACCAGACCCGACGCCAGCATCCGCGGCGTCACCAGGCGTTGCACCGGGTTGATGCCCAGCACCTCCATCGCGTCGATCTCCTCGCGGATGGTGCGCGACCCCAGGTCTGCACACATCGCCGTCGCACCGGCACCGGCGACGATGAGGACCGTGACGAGCGGACCGACCTGCGTCACCGCACCGAACGCCGCACCCGCACCGGACAGATCGGCAGCGCCCAGCTCACGCAACAGGATGTTGAGGATGAAGCTCACCAGGACCGTGAACGGGATCGCCACCAACAGCGTCGGCGCCAACGACACCCGCGCCACGAACCACGACTGCTCCAGGAACTCGCGCCATTGGAACGGCCGCACGAAGATGAACTTGACCGCGTCGACGCCCATCGAGAACAAACCGCCGACCGCGCTCGCCGGCCCGGAAAGTCCCCTGGGCAGCGAGATGCCCGGCGACCACCGCTCGGGTCCCTTAAGCGCCATTCGCCCCGGGTCCTTCCAGAAGAGTTACGGCCGACACCGCCGTCGGCCCGCCAATGTTGAATGCCAGATGGATTCGGGCGCCGTCAACTGGGTTCACGGCCTCTCCTCGCAACTGTTGAAACAACTCGACGCACTGTGTCACACCAGTGGACCCTGGCGGGCGACCTTTGGCCTTTAAACCACGACTCGGATTTTCTGGCAAACTACCCCCGACCGTCGTGGTGTCCGCCTCGGCGAGCTGGTACGCACCGAACCGCTCGGCGAAACTCAGTTTCGCATAGCTGATCGGCTCGATTCCCGGGAGGAAGTCGTGCGCCTCGGCGAGGCCGGCATCGGACGGTGTCGGCCCGGCCACGGCAAACGCCGGCTTCGCCGCGCGGATGGTCGCGGGGAAGGTCGTCATGACCTGCTTGTGTTGGTGGACAACGACGTCCAAACACCCCGTCAACTGGCTGCCCCTGTCACGTGACTGCCGCTGTCACCAAGGCCGCGTCGAACGCTGCGGAGACGACCCCGGCGACCCGTCGTTGAACGGAGCACCAGCACGGCAGGTAGGTATCGATGGCTGCGATGAATGGCAAGGGAATCTCCAGCGGCCTAGGTGACTGCGCCGGAGGTCTTGAGCGCGATGATGCGGTCCCAGTCCAAGCCGAGTTCCTCCAAGACCTCGTCGGTCTGCTCGGCGAAGCCGGGAGCCGGACCGGTGTGCGGCGCCGACACATCGAACTGCACGGGATTGGCCACCAGCTCCAATTCGCCTGCCTGGACGATGTATTCGTTGGCGCGGACCTGACCGTCCTGCGCGGCCTGCAGGGTGTCCTGCACAGGCGCCCATGGCCCGGCAAGGGTTGCGAACCGCGAACTCCACTCCGGCAGCGTGCGGCTCGCAATCACGTCGCGAAGGATGTCGACCGCCTCGGCGGTGTGCTCGGCGATGCTCTCGACGGTCGCGAAGCGCGGGTCGTCGATGAGGTCCTCGCGGTCTACGTGCCTGCACACGTCGGCCCAAAACTTCGTGGGCTGCATCATCACCAGCGAGATGTAGCGGTCGTCCTTGGTCCGGTACACCCCCACCAGGGGGTTGATCGGCGAGCCGTGCACACCGGGCGCCGGCTGCACCATCAGCTGGTTCAGGTGCGACGTAAGGGCGATCGTGTGGCCCATCGACCACAGCCCGCTGCCCAGCAGCGAGACGTCGACCGTCGACGGCTCACCCGTGCGCTCGCGCTTGAGCAGGGCCGCCGCGATCCCGCCGGCCAGGTTGGTGCCCGAGATCGTGTCGCCGTATGCAGGCCCGGGCGGCCCGATCATGCCCTCGATGCCGGGTGGGGTGATGGTGGCGGCCGTGCCGGCCCGGCACCAGAAGGCGGTCATGTCGTACCCGCCCTTCTCCGCCTCGATGCCCCGTGGTCCGAGTGCACTGCCCCTGGCATAGATGATCTTCGGATTGACCGCTCTGATGTCGTCGACGTCGATGCCGAACTTCGTGCGGTGCCCGGGCAGGAAGCTGGTCAGAAACACGTCGGCGCGCTCGGCGAGTTCAAGCAGCACCTCGCGGCCGTCCGGCTTGGATACGTCCAGGCCGACGCTGCGCTTGCCACGGTTGGCGTGTTCGATGTTCGGGTTCGGGTCACCCTCGACCCGCAGTGGACCGGTCTGCCGCAGGCCGCGCTGCGGGTCGCCGGTGACGGCGTGTTCGATCTTGATGACGTCGGCACCCCACTCGGCCAGCACGGCGCCGGCCGACGGGACGAATCCGTACATCGCGACCTCGAGGACGCGGATACCCTCCAGCGGCAGGCTCATGCTTTCTCTCCGGGGACAACCGTCGCGAAGGTCTTCTGCTCCTGGAATTCCTCGAGCCCGGCTACGCCCATCTCCCGGCCGATACCGGACTGCTTGTACCCGCCGAAGGGGCTCTCCGCGCCGAAGTAGTTGCCGCCGTTGATACTCAGGGAGCCGGCTCGGATCCGGCGGGCGATGGCCAGCGCCCGTTCTTCGTCACCGAAGACGCCACCGGCCAGGCCGTAGATCGAATTGTTGGCGATACGGACCGCGTCATCGTCGTCTTCGTAGCCGATGACGACGAGCACCGGGCCGAAGATCTCCTCCTGCGCGATCTCGCTGTCGGGATCGACATCGGTCAACAGCGTTGGTGCATAGAAGAAACCCGGGTCGAGTTTCTCACCGCCGGTCACCAGGGTGGCACCGGCTGCCACGGCGCGCTGGACGATCCCGTGCACTTTCTCGCGTTGCTGCTCGCTGATCAGCGGTCCCATGTAGGTCTTCGGATTGGTCGGGTCACCGTGGCGCACGTGGGCCAGGTTGCCCGCGACCTGTTTGACGATCTCGTCCTTCTGACTGTTGGGCACCAGCAGTCGCGTCGTGAGGGCGCAGCCCTGTCCAGCGTGCGTGACGATGGTGAATGCGGCCATCATCGCGCAGGTACCGATATCGGCGTCGTCGAGCATGATCATGGCCGACTTGCCGCCGAGTTCGAGGAAGACCCGCTTTACCGTCTTACTGCCCGCGGCCATGATGGCGCGACCGGTCGGCGTGGAGCCGGTGAACGTCACCACGTCGACATCGGGGCTGGCGGTCAGGACGGGGCCGACGGCCGGGTCGGCGGAACTCAGGACGTTGACGACACCGGCCGGTATGTCGGTGTGGTTGGCGATCAGCTCACCGAGGGCCAGCGTGACGAGTGGCGTGTCCGGCGCACCCTTGAGTACCACCGTGCAACCGGCGGCGAGCGCAGGAGCGAGCTTGGCCAGCGCGAGCTGATTGGGATAGTTGTAGGCGATGATCGCAGCGACGACGCCGGCCGCTTCCTTCTCCACCCACCGGTGGTGGAGCTGACCACGACTCTCGACATTGCCCAGCTCTTCGGTCATCGGGTAGGTCTTCAGCAGGTCGGCGTAATAGCGGACGATGCGGATCGGATCATCGAGTTGCGGGCCGGCGAGGAGCGCGGGCGTCGCGCCGACCTCGGCGGTGGTCAGTTCGCCCAACTCATCGCGGTGCTCGACCAGGGCGGCGTGCAGCTGCTCCAGACAGTGCACCCGGAACTCGACGTCGGTGGCCCAGGCGGTGGTGTCGAACGCGCGCCGGGCCGCGGCGATCGCGTTCTCCGCGTCGGCGGCCGAGCCGTTGGGAGCGTGGCCAACGACTCCACCGGTGGCCGGATTCAGCGAGGCGAAGGTGCTGGATGCACCCACGAGTTCACCGTCGACCAGCATCAGCCGATCAGCCTGCGGCTCGGCACCGCCGGCGGCGTCTGCGCGTTCGCCAGTGGTGATGGTCGGCGTCTGAGACATCCAGGCTCCTCGCTGATGTATCACTGTGATGGAAACTTCATTCTCATCAACGGCGAATCTTACATTCGTGTGGCGAGAACACAAGAAAGGCTAGACTACCTAGTCAGGTTGGTCGATGTGGCCGGATGAGGCCGTGATGGGCTCGCCCACTACATGCTCGTATCTTGCGATGCCCCACTCTCCGAGAGTACGGTTCTCATAATCGAAAGGGAGATTCTTGATGCGTGCCAGATCGTTTCTTTCCGAGGCGCGGACGTGAAGAACGCCGTCGTCACCGGAGGCGGTTCGGGGATCGGCCAGGCCATCGCCAGCAGGCTGCGGGCCGACGGGTACCGCGTCGCGACGCTCGACCTGAAGCCCGGTGATGAGGAGTTCGGCTTCGTCGCCGACGTCACCGACCGTGATCAGATTGACGCGGCGTTTGCGGGCATCCACGACCAGCTCGGGCTCGTCTCGATTCTCGTCAATGCGGCGGGCCTCGACAGCTTCAAGAAGTTCCACGACGTCTCGTTCGAGCGCTGGCAGCGCGTCATCGACGTCAACCTCAACGGGGTCTTCCACTGCATTCAGGCGGTACTGCCCGACATGATCGAGTCAGGGTGGGGGCGCATCGTCAACATCTCGTCATCGAGCACGCACTCGGGCGCGCCCTACATGGCGCCCTACGTCGCCGCCAAGTCTGCGGTCAACGGGCTCACCAAGACACTGGCACTGGAATACGGACCGAACGGCATCACCGTCAATGCGGTGCCGCCCGGCTTCATCGACACCCCCATGCTGCGCGCCGCGGCCGACAAGGGCTTCCTCGGCGACATCGAGCAGACCATCAAGGCCACCCCGGTCCGACGCATCGGCCGCCCAGAGGACATCGCCGCGGCATGCGCCTTCCTCGTCTCCGAGGAGGCCGGCTACATCACCGGACAGCTCCTGGGCGTCAACGGCGGCCGCAACACCTAACGACCGATCAGGCTCACGAAAGGACAACCAGTGGGACGCGTTCAAGGCAAGGTCGCCTTCATCACCGGGGCCGCACGCGGCCAGGGCCGCAGCCATGCGGTCCGACTCGCCGAGGAGGGTGCCGACATCATCGCCGTCGACCTCTGCGAGAACGTCGACACCATCGGCTACCCGATGGCCACGCCCGAGGATCTCGAGGAGACGGCGGCGTTCGTCGAGAAGACGGGCCAGCGGGTCTTCACCGCCAAGGCCGACGTCCGCGAGGCATCGCAGCTAAAGAAAGCGCTCGAGGACGGCATCGCGCACCTCGGCGGGCTGGACATCGTCGTCGCCCAGGCGGGTATCGCCGGCATGAAGGGCGAGCCGCCGCTACAGGCGTGGACCGACGTGATCAACACCAATCTGATCGGCACCATCAACGCCATCCAGGTCGCGCTGCCCCACCTCAAGGAGGGCGCAGCGATCGTCGCCACCGGTTCCACCGCCGCGTTGATGGACGCGCACGACAAGCCCAATCCCGGTGGCGACCCGGGCGGCATGGCCTACATGACGTCCAAGCGCCTGCTGTCGCAATATGTCCACGACCTCGCCACCGAGCTGACGGTGCGTGGCATCCGCGCCAACGTCGTGCACCCGACCAACTGCAACACCGACATGCTGCAGAGTCCGCCGATGTACAAGTCCTTCCGGCCGGATCTGGAGAACCCCACCAGGGCCGACGCCGAGCCGGTGTTTGGCGTCCAGCAGGCGATGAAGGTCAACTTCGTCGAGCCCGAGGACATCAGCAACGCAGTCCTGTGGCTGGTCTCCGACGAGGCCCGCTATGTCACGGGCACGCAGCTGCGTGTGGACGCCGGCGGCTACCTCAAGTGGTACGACTACCACGTCTGATTCGATTGACATATCCGACAATACTTATCCCATGATGCGGAAGGGGTTGCGATTGTGAAGGTTTCGGTCGACAAGGAGCGCTGCCAGGGCCATACGCTCTGCTCGATGATCGCCCCCGACTCGTTCGAACTCGACGACGTCGACGGGCATGCGTCGGCAGTCAACGAGGTCGTCCCCGCCGACCAGGAGGACCTGGTCGCCGAGGCCGCCCACTCATGTCCCGAACAGGCCATCGTCATCGAATGACGCCGGCACCACACGCCGCTACGCCCTGTAGATCACTAGGAGACACGCCGTGAGCATCGACGATGTCGAGACCGATGACGACCGCAAGCGCAACAGGTACCACTTCGACCGCCACACCCCGGAATACCGCGAGCAGTTCGGCCAGATCACCGAGGAAATGCAGTCGAAGTGCCCCATGGCGTGGACCGACGTCTACGACGGGCACTGGGTCGCCGCGGACAGCAAGCACGTCTTCGAGTTGGCCCGCTGCCCGGTGATCTCGAACGACCACGACATCAACGGTGAGCGGAAGGGCTACCAGGGCATCACCATCCCCAGGGCGCAGCGGGCCACCGTCGTGCGCGGCGGCATCCTGGAGATGGACGAACCCGAGCACAGCACCTACCGCGGCGCCCTGAACCCGTACCTCTCCCCCGCCGCGATCAAGCGTTGGAGGCCATTCGTCGACGAGATCACCCGCGCAGCGATCGACGAGAAGATCGAGTCCGGCAGCATCGACTTCGTCGACGATCTGGCCAACGTCGTGCCCGCGGTGCTCACCCTGGCCATGATGGGCATCGAGCTGAAGAAGTGGATGATCTACAGCGAACCGGCTCACGCCGGCGTGTCCACTCCGGAGCACTCGCCCGATGCCCCACGGGTCGCCGAGATGAATCGGCAGATGGGCATCGACCTGATCAACACCATGACCGACGTCAGGGAGAACCCGCGACCCGGACTGGTCAACGCACTCCTGCAGCTGCGCATCGATGGCGAACCCGCCCCCGACCTGGAGATCCTGGGGAATCTCGGCTTGATCATCGGCGGCGGCTTCGACACCACGACCGCACTCACCGCGCACGCGCTGGAGTGGCTGTCCGAGAACCCGGACAAGCGTGAGCTGCTCAGCCGCGAGCGCGACACCCTGCTGGACCCCGCGACCGAGGAGTTCCTGCGCTTCTACACCCCTGCCCCCGGTGACGGCCGCACCTTCGCCGAGGACGTCGAGGTCGAGGGCACGAAGTTCAAGGAGGGCGAGCGGGTCTGGATCTCCTGGGCGATGGCCAATCGCGACCCATCGGTGTTCGACGAACCCAACGAGCTGATTCTGGACCGGAAGGGCAACCGGCACTTCAGCTTCGGCATCGGCGTACACCGCTGCGTCGGCTCCAACGTGGCGCGGACGGTGTTCAAGTCGATGCTGACCGCCGTGCTCGACCGGATGCCTGACTTCGCCTGCGACCCAGAAGGCGCCGAACACTACGAGAGCATCGGCGTCATCCAGGGCATGAAGCATCTGCCGGCCACGTTCACGCCGGGCAAGCGCCTGGGCCCCGGCCTGGACGAGACGCTGGACAAACTGCAGCGGATCTGCGACGAACAGCTGCCCGCGAGGCCCATCACCGAACACAAGGAAGCCGTCGTCATCGACTGACACCCCGCCCCTCGCGATTTGTGGAGTTTGAGCGGCCTTTGCCGCTGCTGGCGAAACTCGGCTCACGTCGCTAGCGGCGGGGTAGTCCGAGCACCTGCTGGGCGATGATGTTGCGCTGAATCTCCGAGGTTCCGCCGGCGATGGTGCCGGAGAAGCTCCTGGAGTACCGCTCGAACCAGCTGGCGAAGTAGTGGTCCAGGTTCATGTGCGCATACGGCCCACTGGTCGACGGGTGGATCAAGCCGCCTCGGTCCTGCCGCCGACAGTGCGTGGTCGGCCGCCCGCATCTCGGCCTCCGCGCCGAACAGCTTGGGTATCGACACCGAGGCGACGTCGACCTCGCCACGTGCCGCCTTGGCCAGCCCGACCGAACCCAGCAGCCGCAGCGCCTGATAGTCCATGATCGTGCCGGCGTACTGGTCGCGCTCGAGCGCGTTTGACGGCCGAAAGTCGCTGATCACGTTGGCGATTCGGTCCGCGAACCCCAGCCACATCATGGTCCGCTCGTGCCCCAGCGACCCGTTGCGCCACGCCCCAGCCGCCGTTGAGCGGGCCGACGAGGTTCTCGGCGGGCACCCGGACGTCGGTGAAGAAGACCTCGTTGAAGTCCTTGTTCTCCTCCCCGCAGAGGTCGGCGAACGGCCGGCACACCACCCCTGGGAGATCGGTCGGGATGATCAGCACGCTGATGCCCTTGTGCTTGGGCGCATCGGGATCGGTGCGGACGAAGGTCAGCAGGAAGTCGGCGTCGTGGGCCCCGGACGTCCACACCTTCTGGCCGTTGACGACGAAGTCGTCCGCCGCCATCGCGGACTGCCCTGGTGCGCAGCGACGCCAGGTCGGAGCCCGCGCTCGGCTCGCTCATGCCCAGCGACGCCGTTCGCTCACCCCGCAGCACCGGCACCGCCCATGTTGCTTCTGCTCGTCGCTGCCGAACGAGATCAGCGACGCCGCAACGATGTTGACGCCCTGCGGGTTGAAGCTGTGGTAGATCCTGCGGTTGCAGAGTTCTTCGAGGTGCACGTACTGCTGCAGCACGGTCGCGTTGCGGCCACCGAACTCGGGTGGCTGACCGGGCAGCAGCCAGCCGTTGTCGAACAGCAGCCGTTGCCAGTCCCTGGCCCACTGCGGCATGTGTGACACCGAGCGCGGCCGCTCCAGCGTCTCGGCCGCCGACGGCAGGTTCGCGTCGAGGAACGCGGCGAACTCGGCGCGGAACTCTTCGACGTCGGAATCGAAGGTGAGCTGCATCAGTTGTCCCTGTACTCCTCGGCGATCATCGCGCGATGCTCGGCCGCGCCACCCAGCATCAGTTCCCCTGCCTTCGCCCGCTTCAACGCGAACTGGAGGTCGTTCTCCCAGGTGAATCCCATCGCGCCGAACATCTGCAGCCCATGACGGAACACCAGCGCCTGGCACTCCCCGGCCGACGCCTTGGCCATCGCCGCGGCCAGGCGGCGCGGGAATCGTCCGCGGCGATCGTCAGCGCGGAGAAATAGGTCAGGGCGCGGGCACGCTCGATCGCCACGTACATGTCGACGGCCTTGTGCTGGATCGCCTGGAACGAACCGATGGGCACGCCGAACTGATGTCTGCTCTTCGCGTGGTCGAGCGCGAGGTCCAGGATGCGTTGGCACGCGCCGACCATCGTCACCGCCATGCCCATGAGCGCAATGTGTCGCGCCCGTTCCGCGTCGACCTGCAGTCGGTCCGCATCGGGGACGTGGACGCCGGAGAACGACACCTCGGCCACGTGCAGCACGGGATCGAAGACGTCAGCGCGCCGCGTCGTGACCGCGTCTGCCCCGACGATGAAGACGCCCGCGTCGGTGACCACCGCGAGCCGCTCCGCCCGGTCGCCGTCGAGGACGAAGCGGTCGGTACCGTTCAGGATCCAACCGTCGGCGTCCCGGTTGGCGCCGACACCGGAGTAGACCGCCGAGCCCGTGCCCTGCGGATCGAATCGGTCCCCCGCGAGCGGTGCGAACTCGTCAGCGTTGCGAGGAACGGTGTGGGTCGGTAGCGCGACCGAGTTCCTCCAGTACGATCGCCAACTCGACGGCGTTCTCGGGGTCGGTCAGTTCGCTCCAGCCGGCGTCGACGTAGACCTTCCACAGCGGCATGGGGTCTGCGCCGTTCTCGGCGATGTCCCGAACGCGGGTCGCCGGCACTGTTTGCCTACGGCGTCGGGACCGTCTCCTGCACAACCGCTGATCAGCGTCGAACTCCAAAAGCATGCCGCGGCCTCCTGGTGGACTGGTCCTTTCAGGCGTGCATAGCATTCTCTCCGCCCGATGGAGATATGTTCTCGTTTTCCAGTCAT
>CAWCSO010000009.1:0-629706 GCA_963798245.1 uncultured Actinomycetota bacterium | reverse complement strand
TGGAACGCGTGGGCACACGGCACCGTCGGTCTCGGCGATGACTGCACACCGTCAGCGCGGCCGCGCAGTCCCCGCGACGACGAGTACCTGACCCACTGGCTGGACGAGGGGTATGCGGTGGTGGGCACCGACTACGTGGGCCTGGGCACCCCCGGACTCATGAGCTACCTCAACAGTGTTGCGACCGCTCGCGCCGTCGTGGACTCGGTTGTCGCCGCACACCAGATGGGCCTGCCGCTCTCGCCGGAGTGGGCCATCGTCGGACAGTCCCAGGGCGGCGGCGCCGCAGTCAACAGCGCATTCTGGGCAACCGAGTTCAGCTCGGGCAGCGGCCTGGACTACCGGGGGGTGGTGGCGACGGGCACGCCCGCCAACATCGAAAGCGTCGTCAAACTCGGCGGTCCCGACCTTCAGCTCTCTGAACAACTGGGGCCTGCCGCCAACAGCTACACCGCCTACATACTGGCCGGCTTCCGCGAGGCACGGCCCGACATCGACGTCGACGGCGTGCTGAGCCCCGCCGGAATCTCGGCCGTCGGCAAGGCCGAGACGGTCTGCAAACCAGCTCTGGACGACGAACTCGCCGCCATGACGCCGACGCAGTTCTTCGCTTCGCCCCTGGCCTCGCTGCCAGGTGTCTCCGAAGCGCTCGACGAATACATGGGCACCCCGATCAGCGGATACGACCGGCCGATCTTCCTGGGTGCCGGCCTGTTGGACCGCGACGTGCCGGCGAAGTCGTCACTGCTGCTCTACGACCAACTACGGGCCAACAACCAGGACGTGACCCTCAAGATCTATCCGGACCAGGATCACAGCGGCGCCGTGCTGGCCTCGCTACCCGATTCGACGCCGTTCCTGGCCGCGGCGTTCGCCGAATGATGCACCGGCGGCGGATTCTACGGGTGACGAACAACGCCAAGGTCGGCCCGTGACCGTCTCTAACGAAACGCGCATCGCGGCCGCGCGCGCATATATCGGTGCGCTCGCCGACCACCAGGCATCAGACGTTCCCTTTGCACCGGACTGCACGCGCATCGAAGTCGGGCTCAAGACCGGCTTTTCGGGAAATCACCTGCGCCGCAGCCTGAATCATGGACCCCAGTACCGGATCATCGAGTCGACCACGGTGCCGGACTTCACCGTCGACGGCGACGAGGTACGGGCGAGGTTCGACGTGATCACCAAGCCCTCCATCGGGGGCAGACGGGTGTGCGCGCACGTCGACGAGACGTTCCACATCCCCGCCGACGGTAAGATCCGCCACATCAGGGCCAGTATCCGGCCCTTCATCAAGCGATAGGGGCAACCTGCCATGGCCGAGGCGCCGCGCGCACTGAACTCGAAGCAGACCGACACCGTCATCAAATGGATGTCGCGCGCGCAGGCGTGGGTCTACACGAAGTCGGGCGGCAAGCTCGGCGGCAAGTTCCTCCGCGGTGCCGCGGTGGGGATCCTCACCACCATCGGCCGCAAGACCGGTGAACCGCGGGAGTCACCACTGCTCTTCCTGCGCGAGGGCAATCGGGTGATCCTGGTGGCGTCGTCGGGAGGTCGCGACAAACACCCGATGTGGTATCTGAATCTCAAGGCCAACCCCAAGGTCACGTTCCAGATCAAGGACGAGGTGCTCGCGCTCAAGGCTCGCGAGGCAGGCGAGTCCGAACGCTCCGAGTACTGGCCCAAACTCGATGCGATGTACTCCGACTTCGAAAGCTACCGCTCCTACACCGATCGGGTGATCCCGATCGTCATCTGCGATCCCGCCTGAGACGACGGTAACGGCGATGACCGAGGATGTGCGGTTCTACTTCGATCCGGTGTGCCCATTCGCGTGGATGACCAGCAAGTGGGTGCGGATGGTCGCCGCGCAACGCGACTACCGCGTCGACTGGCGTTTCATCTCACTGCGAATCCTGAACGCACACATCGACTATGACAGTCACTTTCCCCCCGAGTACGAGGCCGGCCACACCGCGGGACTACGCCTGCTACGCGTCGCGGCAGCGGTGCGCAGTGAGCACGGTCGCGATGCCGTCGGTCCGCTGTACGAGGCGATCGGAACCCGCATCTTCGACACCCCCCGCACCGTCGACCCACTGTCGGCGTCCGATCAGGGCGCGCGGCATGTGCTGGCCCCGCTGCTGACGTCGGCCGGTCTGCCCGCCGAGGCCGCCGACGCGCTGGACGACGAATCGTTCGACGACCTCATACGCACGGAGACCGAGGAGGCGCTCGCCCTGACGGGCCGCGACGTCGGCACCCCGATCCTGCACTTCCAGCCGCCGGACGGCACGGCGTTCTTCGGTCCGGTGATCAGCAGGCTGCCCAGCCCCGTTGAGGCCGGGGCGCTGTGGGATCACGTGATAGGCCTGGCGTCCTTTGCGGGGTTCGCCGAACTGAAGCGCTCGCTGCGGGAACGGCCCCAGCTGGCCAGCTTCGGCGTCGAACCCGACACGGCGGGCCGCGAAGAGGACTGGCACGGCGGCAGTCGTCGCACGAAGAAATAGCTGGACGTTCGCGTCGCGGATAGGCAGCAGATGGGACGTATGGCCGACCGGTTTCGCAACTCCGCGCTTCTCGCCGCAGCGTTGAAGTACTTCGCCCGCGGCCACGTCGCGGTATACGAGTTCACGAACGGCCGCCTGGGCGCGCAACTCCTGTGGTTCCCAGCCGCACTGCTCACCACGACCGGCCGAAGGTCGGGGCTGCCGAGGACCACCGCCACGCTGTACCTGCGGGACGGCGACAAGGTGATACTGCCCGCCTCGTTCGGCGGTCGCGACGGCAACCCGATGTGGTATCGCAACCTGCGAGCGAATCCGCAAGTGCAGGTTCAAGTTCGAGACGAGCACCTGTCGATGACGGCCCGGGATGCGACGGACGAGGAACGTCGACGGTACTGGCCGCTGCTGATCAGGCTGTATCCCCCCTACAAGAACTACCGCGACGCCGCGGACCGCGATATCCCACTGGTCGTCTGCGAGCCCTGACCCGACGATTGGCGGGATCGACTACCGCGCGCGGTGGGATACTGGTGCGGGGTGACGACGCAATCACCACAGGGGACCTGGGAGGCGCGCGTGGGTTTTCTCGATGTATTCACGTCTACGTGGTGGAACGCGCGCTCGACCTTCGGGCAGGGCACCCCTCAGACCGGCGAGCCGTTCGACGCCAGCAGACCGCTGCAACGACTCCAGTCCGACGTCGGAACCGCGGCAACGGGATTCAGGTGGTCTGGTCCGGCATCCGCGGCCTACGACGTCGTGAACAAGGAGCACGGCCGGGTAATCGGGGAACTCGCGGGCCTGGATCAACGGCTGAGATCCCACATCGAGCAGTCAGCCCGCCTGATCGTGGGCGGCCGCACCGAATTAGACGGGGTCCGCACGTGGATGCTCGACGCCGCCGTCGGTGTTCCCAAGACCGCCGCGGGCGAGTTGATGCTGCTGCCGATCGTCCAGAAGGGCGTCGGCGACCTCATCGACATCGTCCGGCGAACCCATGGCGACCTGAACACCGTCGGCGCAGAGCTGCGCGGACTCGGTGATGAGTATCGGGCGCTGGGTGACCAGAAGTTCGGCGAGAACGGTCCGCGGCACGCCGGGGGCGGGAGCGACGAGTCGGCTGACGATTACGAACGGGCACTGCGTGACGCGGGTCTGCTGACGGGACCACTCCCCGACGGCTATTACGCGGAGTGGCTGGACAACGCCGACGACCGCGGGGTGGCGGCGGAGGTCATCGTCGAGATCGCCCGTGATCACGACCTCACCCCAGCGAGCTTCGATGTCCTCAACGGCATGGAGAGGGTCACCGACGGGGACGGCAAGTCTTTCTTCCTGATACCGCCCGGCACCTCGGCGGCCGACGCGCGCAAGACGGCACTGCTGACCTACGTCCTCAACGTGGGCACCGACTACGGCAAGAACCCCCAGACCGACTTCGCTGACGCGCCATACGCGTCCGGTGAGGTCCAGCGGATCATCGATCGGCAGAATGCGAATTCGTGGAGCTACGACCGCGACGTCGACTTCGTGCACGACAACGGCGGTCGCCTCGTGACGACCCCCAACGGGATGCTGATGGGACTGGGCGGAAGTGAACTTCAGGACCTCTTCAGCCAGGGCGGCGGTAGCACGTGGGGCGACGTCTTCATGCTCAACATCGACGATCCCACCGATCCGGCCCAGCAGCTCCGCGACATCGTTGGCTCCGGGGTGATGTGGTATCCCGGTGCCGACGGAGACGGATACGAGGGAGCCAACCAACTCGACCTGGATCGCGTGCTGAACCACGAGGAGCGACACTCCCAACAGTGGCAACGTCTGGGCTACCTGGGTTTCATCGACGCCTACGCCACCGGCAAACTCGTCGAGATATTCACCGACCACCCGTTGGAGAAGGACGCCGGGCTGTCCGACGGGGGCTACGAGTGAGCCGACTCGGCGCCGCCCGCGTGTGCGTCGTGGCAGTGTTGGTCTCGTTGGCGACCGGGTGCAACCCGCTGGGCCGCCCGTCATTGGAGCCGGCCTTCGGCGCCCGGATCACGGACGGAGACCTTCAGATCTGGACCGGCTCGCCGTGCCACGACGTCACCGAGTTGGGGCTGGTGTTCGACCCCTACGGCGAAGACCGGGCGGAGTGGAAGCTGGGAGCCACCGACCCCGCAGGAGCCGACGTGGAGTACTTCACCTTTGGCGACCCGGTACCCGGCTTCACGGTGAGCGAAGACGTGCCCGCGGGGTTCGACTGGCGCGACGTCAAGGACGTGCGGATTTCGGTCACCGGCGTCAGCACGGGTGGGTGGGGTACGACGAGTCAACTCGCCGATTTCGTCTCCGAGTCTGCCGAGCATCCCGACGACACGTACTGGTTCCAGAGCGTCGGCTGGCTGAACCCTGACGAGGTCGCCGCCCAGGACGGCAAGACGTTCCTGGCGACCTGTACGCCCGCCCCGCCAAAGTAGCCGCCGCCTATGCCCCGTAGACCGGAACGGGGTTGCGCGCCTTGGCCAGCAGGTCGGCGACGACGGGACCCAGCTCCGCCGGATCCCAACGGGCGCCCTTGTCGATCTGCGGGCCGTGAGCCCAGCCCTCGGCAACGCGAACCACGCCCCCCTCGACCTCGAACATCGTGCCGGTGACGTCGGCCGACTCGACACTGCCGAGCCACACCACGAGCGGCGAGACGTTCTCGGGCGCCATGGCGTCGAACGCGGCCTCCTGGGTCGACATCATCTCAGCGAAGACCGTCTCGGTCATCCGGGTGCGGGCCGACGGCGCGATCGCGTTGACCGTCACGCCATAGCGACCCATCTCGGCCGACGCCACCAGCGTCATGGCCGCGATTCCCGCCTTGGCGGCGCTGTAATTGGCCTGTCCCACGCTGCCCTGCAGCCCTGCACCGGAACTGGTGTTGATGATGCGGGCGTCGACGGCGTTGCCTGCCTTCGACTGTGCGCGCCAGTAGGCCCCCGCGTGGCGCATGGTCGCGAAGTGCCCCTTCAGGTGCACGGCGATGACGGCGTCGAACTCCTCCTCGGAGGTGTTGGCGAACATGCGGTCGCGGACGATTCCGGCGTTGTTGACCAGGACGTCCAACCCGCCGAACGCGTCGACGGCGGTCTGGATCATGCCCTCGGCCGCCGACCAGTCGGCGACGTCGGCACCGCTCGTGACGGCTTCGCCTCCGGCCGAGGTGATTTCGTCGACGACACCCTGGGCTGCGCTGCCCCCGCCGGCGGGCGATCCATCGAGGCCGACGCCGATGTCATTGACCACCACGCGTGCACCCTCGGCGGCGAACGCCAATGCGTGTGCACGTCCGATACCGCCGCCTGCACCGGTGACGATGACCACACGGCCGTCGAGCAGTCCCATATCCCTGGTCTCCTTGCTTATTTGATCGCTGTTGTCGTAGCCAGATAGTGCGGCGGTTCGCCACCACCATGCACTTCCAGTGATGCACCGCTGATGTAGGACGCAGCATCGGATGCCAGGAAGGCGGCCGCCCAACCGACGTCGGCCGGTTTGGCCAGGCGGCGCAGTGGCACGTTCTTCGATATGGCCGCGATGGAATCGGCGTCGCCGTAGAAGAGTTCGGACTGCTCGGTTTCGACCATGCCGACGACCACCGAGTTCACGCGCACCCTCGGTGCCCACTCGACGGCGAGCGTGCTGGTGATGTTCTCCATGCCCGCCTTGGCCGCACCATAGGACGCGGTACCCGGGGTGGGCCTGCGACCACTGACGCTGGCGATGTTGACGATCGATCCGCCGTTGGACTGGGTCTGCATCACCGCGTTCGCGTGGGTCGAGACCGACAGCGGCCCAAGCAGGTTCAACTCGATGATCTTCCGGCTGAACTTTGCCGACGCCTCCGCGGCCAGGACGTACGGCGATCCACCCGCATTGTTGACCACGACGTCGATGCCACCGTGGCGGGCCACGATGGCGTCGATGAGGGCCTTGACCGAATCGTCGTCGCGGACATCGCACGAATGGAACTCGTACGGTGACCCCTCGACGGCGCGGCGGGCGCATGTCACGACGATCGCACCCTGGGCGGCGAACACGTCACTGATCCCGGCCCCGACACCGCGTACGCCACCGGTGACGAGGACGACGCGACCAGCGAGCCCCAGGTTGAACGCGGCCCCCGGAGAAGCTCCGGACGTGGCTTTGTCAGTGGTGTCGGTCACTGTGCTAGCGTACCAAGCAAGTGCTTGCTTAGGTAGTCACCCCCAGGAGTAGCTGAGGTATCGCATGTCCATCACCACCAAGACCGTCGAGCCCGGCATCGTCTCGGTCACCGTTGACTATCCACCCGTCAACGCCATCCCCTCGCAGGGTTGGTTCGAGCTCGGCGACGCGATAACCGCCGCCGGCCGCGACCTGGGTACCCACGTGGTGATCCTTCGCGCCGAAGGCCGCGGCTTCAACGCGGGCGTCGACATCAAGGAGATGCAGAAGACCGACGGGTTCACCGCGCTCATCGACGCCAACCGCGGCTGCTTCCACGCGTTCCGGGCGGTGTACGAGTGCGAGGTTCCGGTGGTGGCGGCGGTCAACGGGTTCTGCGTCGGCGGCGGCATCGGACTGGTCGGCAACGCCGACGTCATCGTCGCTTCCGACGACGCGAAGTTCGGCCTGCCGGAAGTCGAGCGCGGCGCGCTCGGCGCGGCCACCCACCTGTCCCGACTGGTGCCGCAGCACATGATGCGTCGACTGTTCTTCACCGCGGCGACGGTGGGCGCGGAGACACTGCACCACTTTGGGTCGGTGCACGAGGTGGTACCGCGCGCCGACCTCGACGAGTCCGCGCTGCGCGTGGCCCGCGACATCGCCGCCAAGGACACGCGGGTGATCCGTGCCGCCAAGGAGGCGCTGAACCTCATCGACGTGCAGAAGGTCAACTCGAGTTACCGCATGGAGCAGGGCTTTACCTTCGAGCTGAATCTGGCGGGTGTGGCCGACGAACACCGCGACGCGTTCGCGGGAACGGACAAGGGCAGGAAATGATCCGGCGGGCAGGCGCGAAGCGAGAAGGGCTGGCATGACCGACAAGAGGACGACGCTCGACGAGGCGGTCTCGTCGATCGAGAGCGGCATGACGATCGGGATCGGCGGGTGGGGATCGCGACGCAAACCGATGGCGTTCGTGCGGGCACTGCTGCGTACCGACGCCACCGACCTCACCGTGGTCAGCTACGGCGGACCCGATCTCGGCCTGCTCTGCTCGGCCGGAAAGGTGAAGCGCGTCTACTACGGCTTCGTGTCGCTCGACTCGCCGCCGTTCTATGACCCCTGGTTCGCAAAGGCCCGCACCAGCGGGTCGATCGAGGCTCGCGAGATGGACGAGGGCATGCTGCGCTGTGGCCTTCAGGCGGCCGCGCAGCGCCTGCCGTTCCTGCCGATCCGCGCGGGCCTGGGCAGTGACGTGCGCGCGTTCTGGGGTGACGAACTCAGAACCGTGACGTCCCCGTATCCGACCCCACCGACCCCCGAGTCGCTTCGCTCCAGCCCGCCGGAAGACCGCTTCGAAGAACTGATCGCGATGCCGGCCCTGAACCTGGATGCCGCATTCGTGCACATGAATCTTGGTGACTCGTTGGGCAATGCGGCCTACACGGGCATCGATCCCTACTTCGACGATCTGTTCCTGATGGCCGCCCGGTTGCGCTGCCTGTCCGTGGAGCGGGTGGTGCCCACCGAGGAACTGATCAAGGCGGTGCCGCCGCAGGCCCTGCTGATCAACCGGATGATGGTCGACAACGTCGTCGAGGCACCCAGCGGCGCCCACTTCACCATGGCCGAACCGGATTACAAGAGGGACGAGAAGTTCCAGCGCCACTACGCCGAAGCCGCGGCCTCGGACGAGACGTGGCAGGAGTTCAGGAATACCTTTCTGTCCGGTGGCGAGACCGACTACCAGGCCGCAGTGCGCAGGTTCGCCGCGGCGCAGGCGGCTGCAAGGGAGGCTTCCCGGTGATGTCCGTGACCCGCGCCGAGGTGTGTGCCGTCGCGTGCGCCGAATTGTTCCGCGATGCAGGCGAGATCATGGTGAGTCCCATGACGACGATCGTCGCCGTGGGGGCCCGACTGGCCCGGCTCACCTTCTCCCCCGACATCCTGTTGACCGACGGCGAGGCGCGCCTTCTCGCCGATACGCCGGCCATCGGCGCAACGGGGGCAATCGAGGGATGGATGCCGTTCGGCCGCGTCTTCGAGACCCTGGCCTGGGGTAGACGACATGTCGTCATGGGCGCCAACCAGATTGACCGCTATGGCAACCAGAACCTGTCGGCCTTCGGGCCCATCCAGCATCCGAAGCGGCAGATGTTCGGCGTTCGCGGCGCTCCGGGGAACACCATCAACCACGCCACCAGCTACTGGGTGGGCAACCACTCCACGCGGGTGTTCGGCGAATCGGTCGACATCGTTTCCGGCATCGGTTGGGACAAGGTGGATTCCACGAACCCGGCATACCGGTTCGTCAACGTCTTTCGCGTGGTGACCAACCTGGGCGTGTTCGACTTCAACGGCCCAGACCACCAGATGCGCGCAGTGTCATTGCATCCGGGCGTCGACGCCGACCCAGGTCGTAGAGAACACGGGCTTCGAGGTACACGGACTGGACTCCGCCGATACGTCTCGCCTGCCCACCAGCGACGAGCAGGCGCTGATCCGCGAGGTCATCGATCCGAAGGGCCTGCGGGACCGAGAAGTGAAGTAGGAGAGGTCTAGGCCATGGGCACGTTGCGCACTGCGCTCACCGAACTCGTCGGCATCGAGCATCCCGTCGTGCAGACAGGCATGGGCTGGGTCGCCGGTGCACGTCTGGTCGCGGCGACGTCCAACGCCGGCGGCCTGGGCATTCTGGCGTCGGCGACGATGACGCTCGAAGAACTCTCGACCGCGGTGTCCAAGGTCAAGGCAACTACCGACAAGCCGTTCGGCATCAACATGCGCGCCGACGCGGGCGATGCGAACGACCGGGTCGACCTGTTGATCCGGGAGGGCGTCAAGGTTGCGTCGTTCGCACTGGCCCCCAAGCCCGATCTGATTGCCAAACTCAAGGACGCCGGCGTGGTGGTCATTCCGTCGGTGGGTGCGGCCAAGCATGCCAAGAAGGTGGCGGGCTGGGGCGCCGACGCCGTGATCGTGCAGGGCGGCGAGGGCGGCGGCCATACCGGCCCGGTCGCGACGACGCTGCTCCTGCCGTCCGTCCTGGACGCCGTCGCCGACACCGGGATGCCGGTGATCGCCGCAGGCGGCTTCTTCGACGGCCGCGGACTGGCTGCCGCGCTGTCGTACGGCGCGGCGGGCGTGGCGATGGGCACGCGCTTCCTGCTCACGTCGGACTCAACGGTTCCCGATGCCGTCAAGCAGCGCTACCTGGCGTCGGCGCTCGACGGCACCGTCGTGTCGACCCGCGTCGACGGGATGCCGCACCGCGTGCTGCGCACGGGCCTGGTGGAGAAGCTGGAGGGCGGCTCACGCGTCCGCGGGTTCAGCGCGGCCATCGGCAACGCCGCGAAGTTCAAGAAGATGTCGGGCATGACGTGGCGGTCGATGATCACCGACGGCCTGGCCATGCGACACGGCAAGGAACTGACGTGGTCCCAGGTCGTGATGGCCGCCAACACGCCGATGCTGTTGAAGGCCGGGCTGGTCGAGGGGAACACCGATGCCGGCGTGCTGGCGTCGGGTCAGGTCGCGGGCATGCTCGACGACCTACCGTCGTGTGCCGAGCTGATCGATTCGATCGTGACCGACGCCGTGACGCAGCTGCGAGAGGCATCGTCCTTCATTCAGCCATAATGAAGTATATAGCTTCATATTGATCAAGTGAAGCTATATTGTACATATGGCTAAGATGAAGTCCATTACTTCACCGCGCGCGGCGCTGATTGGCGACGTCGTCGATTCCCGTAGTGCAGCCGACCGGCGCGCCCTTCACCGCGATCTGACGAAGGCTCTGCGCGCCAACGCAACTGGTGCGACGGATGCCCCCGCCATGACGGTCGGCGACGAGTTCCAGGCCACCTACCCGAGTGTGGGTGAGGCCATCGCCGCCGCTTGGGCGTTGCGTCTGGCACTCGCACCCGACATCGACGTCCGGTTCGGCATCGGCTGGGGTCCCGTCACGGTGCTCGACGAGACGACCGGCATCCAGGACGGCCCCGGTTGGTGGTCGGCCCGAGAAGCGATCGAGTGGACCGCGGACGCACAACGTCAACCTGGCCTCACATTGGTTCGCACCACCTACCGGTGCAGCCAACCCCATGGGCCGGACGTCGGAGCGATCAACGCAGCACTGATGTGTCGGGACCACATGTTTGGATCACTCGATGAAAGGTCCATGCGCATCCTGAGAGGTCTCGTGTCCAACCGGTCGAAGAAGGAACTTGCCGCCGCCGAGGACATCAGCGCGTCGGCAGTTTCCCAGCGGGCAGGTCGTGACGGTTTGGACCTCATCGTGATGGCATCGCGGTATCTCGCGGAGATCCGGTGAGCGCACTGGCAATGCTGCTGATCGGCGTCGGCGTCGGTGACGCATGCCGACGACTGACGGGCTCGCGGTGGCTGGCAGTCGCGGCGGGCCTGGCCGTCGTGCTTGGCGGCGCAGCACTGGCCGCGCTGTGGCACCTCGGTGACCTGCCGCTGATCGCGATCACGGCGATGACCTGCGCCGGATGGCTGCTGTCGTGCGAGGTCGCCGAGCGCACCGGCCGACATCACGCGGTTCCGTTGGCGGTGTTCGGGTTCGGTGTCGCGCTCCTCGTGCTGTTGTCCGGCTGGGGGTCCGACGTCGAAGGAGTCGTCGGCCGCTGGACGTCCTGGGTCGGTTTGGGTGCGGCGGTGACCCCCGACCGCGTGCTGATGGTCGTCGGCGTACTTCTCCTGCAACTGTCGACGGCCAACCAACTGGTACGACTGGTACTCAGCTCGGTGGGAGCGATGAAGCCCGCGGGCGAACCGCAGGCGTCCGACCAGCTCAAGGGCGGGCGCCTCCTCGGTCCGATGGAGCGGCTCCTGATCGTCGGGCTGGGCTTGGCCGGTCAGCTGACCATGGCGTCGGCGGTGGTCGCGGCCAAGAGCATCATCCGGTTCCCGGAGATCAGCGCCAAGCGCGAAGAGAACGGACACGTCGGCATCGACGACGTGACGGAGTACTTCCTGGTGGGTAGCTTCGCCAGTTGGATTCTGGCCTTCGGCAGCCTGGCGTTGGTCGCGGCATCGCCCTGACGTCATTCGCCCATCCCCAGTGTGGGGCTTATCCAAGCCTCATCCGCCCCGTATGAGCGCCAGCGAAAGACGGGGCCTGGCAGGGTCAGAGCCGTTCGATGATGGTGACGTTGGCGGTACCGCCGCCCTCACACATCGTCTGCAAGCCATAGCGACCGCCCGTGCGCTCCAAGGTGTTCAGCATGGTCGCGAACAGCTTGGCACCGGTCGCGCCGAGCGGATGACCCAGGGCGATGGCGCCGCCGCTGGGGTTGACCTTCGCCGGATCGGCCTTGGTCTCCTTGAGCCACGCCATCACGACGGGCGCGAACGCCTCGTTGATCTCGACGGTGTCGATGTCCTCGATGGTCAGACCCGCCTTGTCCAGCGCGTACTGCGTGGCGGGGATGGGGCCGGTCAGCATGAACACCGGATCGGCACCCCGGGCGCTGATGTGGTGGATGCGCGCACGCGGCGTCAGGCCATGAGCCTTCACCGCGTCTTCGGAGGCGAGGAGCACCGCGCTGGCACCGTCGGAGATCTGGCTGGCCATCGCCGCGGTCAGACGACCGCCGTCGACCAGGGTCTTGAGCCCCGCCATCTTCTCCAGGGAGGTGTCGCGCGGTCCCTCGTCGGTGACGAAGCCGGTGCCGTCGACCTCGACGGGGATGATCTCGTTCTCGAAGTAACCCGCCCGGATCGCCTCCTGCGCCCGCTGGTGGCTGGTGAGCGCGAACTGCTCCATCTCCTCGCGCGAGAGGTCCCACTTCTCCGCGATCATCTCCGAGCCGCGGAACTGCGAGATCTCCTGGTCGCCGTAGCGGTGCAGCCAGCTCTTCGACTCGCTGGTGGGCGAGGTGAAACCGAACTGTTCACCGACGATCATTGCCGAACTGATCGGGATCTGGCTCATGTTCTGCATGCCGCCCGCGACGATGACGTCAGCGGTGCCAGACATGATCGCCTGTGCCCCAAAGGAGATCGCCTGTTGGCTGGATCCGCACTGCCGGTCGACGGTGACGCCGGGCACCTCCTCCGGATAGCCGGCGGCCAGCCAGGACAGCCGCGCGATGTTGCCCGCCTGGCCACCGATGGCATCGACGCAGCCGGCAATCACGTCGTCGACGGCGTTCGGGTCGAGGTCGGTCCGGTCGAACAGCCCGCGCCAAGCGGCGGCGCCAAGGTCAACGGGATGCATGGCGGCCAGTGATCCGTTGCGCTTGCCGATGGCAGTCCGGACGGCATCGATGACATATGCCTGCGACATGGAAGCCATGTCTAGTCTCCTTCTGTGGTTAGTCCGCCAAGAACGATGGCGAGGTATTGCCGGCCGACCTCTTCGGCCGTAAGGGGTCCGCCCGGCTGATACCAGCGGACCGAGACCCAGGTGGTGTCTCTGATGAAGCGGTAGACGAGGTCGACATCGAGGTCGGGTCGGAAACACCCGTCGTCGATGCCCTGCTTCAGCACGTCGACCCACATCTTGCGCTGTTCGCGGTTGCGCGCTTCGACGAAGCCGAATTGCGGCAGCGACGAGAGTCGCTTGGCCTCGTCCTGGTAGATGACGACCTGAGCGTGGCGGTGCTCGATGGCCTCGAATGACACCATGAACAGCGCCTGCACCCGTGCGAGTGGATCCGGCTCGGTATCGATGATTCGCTCATACCGCGCGAACAACCATTCCAGGAAGTCGCGAAGGACCTCCTCGACCATCTGCTCCTTGGACTTGAAGTGGTGATAGAGGCTGCCCGACAGGATGCCGGCCGAATCGGCGATGTCGCGCACCGTGGTCGCCCGCAGGCCGCGCTCGGCGAACATCGTCGCGGCGAGTTCGAGGAGTTCGTCGCGTCGCGATTGCGCCTGGAAGGCCGGGCCGACGGAACTCACGGATGCTGACTCGACACCGAAATGACTTCGCCAGTAAGGTAACTGGAGTAGTCACTGGCCAGGAAGGCGATGGTGGTGGCGACCTCCCACGGTTCGGCGGCGCGGCCAAACGCCTCGTCCGACGACAGCCGGTCGAGAAGCTCGGACGAGCTGGTCTTCTCGAGGAACTCGTGCCGGGCGATGCTGGGAGACACGGCGTTGATGCGGACACCGAACTCGACGGCCTCGATGGCGCTGCAGCGAGTCAAGGCCATCACCCCCGCCTTGGCCGCGGCGTAGTGCGCCTGCGAGTGTTGCGCCCGCCAGCCCAGCACGCTCGCGTTGTTCACGATGACACCACCGTGTCCGGCGTCGCGGAAGTACCGCAACGCCGCCCGCGTGGCACGCATGACCGACGTGAGCGTGACGTCGAGCACCCGGTCCCACTCGTCGTCGGTCATGTCGACCACCGGCGTCTGCCCGCCCAGGCCAGCGTTGTTCACCAGGACGTCCAGGCGACCCATGGCCGCCACCGTGTCGGTGATCAGCGCGTCGACGGCCGCCGTGGACGTCACGTCGCACACCACGGCGTCGACCCGACCGAGACCCAGTCCGGCGAGTGCGTCACGCGTCTCGTTCAGACGCCGCTCGTGGAAGTCGGACACCACGACGTCGGCCCCCTCGGCGAGCGCGCGACGCGCCGTCGTCGACCCGATGCCGGTGCCCGCCGCGGCCGTCACCAGGACGACCTTGCCGGCAAGCAGGCCGTGTCCGGCGATCTCCTCTGGTGCGATCGCGAGGTTCATGCGCCCTTCACTTCCCGCGGCAGGCCGAGCACGCGCTCGGCGATGATGTTGCGCTGAATCTCGTTGGAACCGCCGTAGATGGTGTCCGCCCGCGAGAAAAGATAGAGCCGCTGCCATTCGTCGAACTCACCATCATCGAGAGCCAGCGCCGCGGTGCCCTGGATGTCCATGGCGATCTCGCCCAGCTCGCGATGCCAGTTGGCCCACAACAGCTTCGAGACATTATCCTGCCCCGGCTGTTCGTCGTCCATGGTCACCAACGCATAGGACCGCATCGTCTTCAATCCCGCCCACGATCGAGTCAGACGTTCCCGGATCAACGGATCGTCGATCGCACCGGTGCGCTTGGCGAGTTTCACCAGACCGGAATGCTCACGGGCATAGCGGATCTGCTGACCCAGCGTGGACACACCCCGCTCGAAGGTAAGGGTTCCCATGGCGACGCGCCAACCGTCGCCGGGTTCACCGACCACCAGATCGGCGTCCGTGCGGGCGTCGTCGAAGAACACCTCGTTGAATTCGGAGTCGCCGGTGAGCTGGATGATGGGACGGATCTGCACGCCAGGCTGATCCAGCGGCACGAGAAGGTAGGACAGGCCGGCGTGACGCTTGGAACCCTTCTCGGTGCGGGCCACGACGAAGCACCACTGTGCCCAGTGCGCCAGCGACGTCCACACCTTCTGACCGTTGATCACCCACTGCTCGCCGTCCAGTGTGGCCGACGTCGAGACGTTCGCGAGGTCGCTGCCTGCGCCGGGTTCGGAGTAGCCCTGCGACCACAGTTCGGTGACGTCGAGGATCTTCGGGAGGAACCGCGTCCGCTGCTCCGGGGTGCCGTAGGCGATGAGCGTCGGGCCGACCAGTTCCTCGCCGAAGTGGTTCACCTTGTCTGGGGCGTCAGCCTTGGCGTACTCCTCGTAGAACGCGACGCGGTGCGCCACCGAGAGACCACGTCCGCCGTGCTCGGTCGGCCAGCCGAGGCAGGTGAGTCCCGCCTTCGCCAGGTGCTGATTCCACGCCACCCGTTCCTCGAACGCCTCGTGCTCGCGCCCCGGCCCACCGAGAC
Source organism: uncultured Actinomycetota bacterium (assembly GCA_963798245.1). Taxonomy (GTDB): domain Bacteria; phylum Actinomycetota; class Actinomycetes; order Mycobacteriales; family Mycobacteriaceae; genus Mycobacterium. The sequence goes on along the minus strand of CAWCSO010000009.1, from coordinate 614,236 downwards.
CCTTGAGCGCGGCATATTCCCCGACCAGATTGTCGGCGAGCCAGCCTCGGACCTCGGCCCTGAACTCCTGGACCTCTATCATCCTTGTAGGCTAACCTACCAAGCACTTGCTTTGTTAGAGGAGCAGCCATGACGACGCCCGAAAGGCCGGGGACACCTCCCGCTCACGCGGGAAAGCGAAGCGACCAGGGAATGGCACATCCGAACACCATTCCGGGCGCCCTGAGCCGCATCGCCGACGAGTACGCCGACCGCGCCGCAGTCGTCACCGATGACCGCCTCATCACCTTCGCCGAGCTGAAGGCCGAGGTCAGGCGGGCCGCCGCGGCCATGGTCGACCTCGGCGTACAAGCCGGCGAACGGGTTGCGATCTGGTCGCCCAATACGTGGCACTGGGTGGTAGCGAGCCTGGCCACCACCTGGGCGGGCGGCGTCGTCGTGCCCCTGAACACCCGCTACACGGCCAACGAGGCGACCGACATCCTGGCCCGCACCGAGACCCCGCTGCTGATCGGCATGGGTGAGTTCCTCGGCGCCGACCGGGTGAGCGACCTCGACCGGGGCGCAATGCCGATGCTGCGGCACGTCGTGCGCGTGCCGGTGTCCGACGGTGACTCCGAGGCGGCCGCGTCCTGGGACGCATTCACCGCACGAGGCACCGACCTCGAGGCGGCCGATGCCCGCGCCGCCGCGGTGAACCCCGACGACGTGTCCGACATCCTGTTCACGTCGGGCACCACCGGCCGCAGCAAGGGCGTGATGTGCGCACACCGGCAGTCCCTCGCCGCACCCGCGGCCTGGGCCGCCTGCGGAGAACTCACCAGCGAGGACCGCTACCTCTGCATCAACCCCTTCTTCCACAACTTCGGATACAAGGCGGGCATCCTGACCTGCCTCCAGACGGGTGCCACCCTCGTCCCGCAACTCGTGTTCGATCCCGAGGCGGCGATGCGCGCCGTGGCCGAGCACCGCATCACCGTGCTGCCCGGGCCGCCGACCATCTACCAGACGCTGCTCGACCACCCCGGACGCGGCGACCACGACCTGTCCTCGCTGCGGTTCGCCGTCACGGGCGCCGCAACCATCCCGGTGGTCCTCATCGAGCGGATGCAGTCCGAACTGGACATCGACATCGTGCTCACTGCCTACGGACTCACGGAGGCAAGCGGATTCGGCACCATGTGCCGCCCGGAGGACGATGCCGTCACCGTGGCGACCACCAGCGGACGGCCCATCGCCGACTTCGAGCTGCGGATCGACGCCCCCGAGGGCAGCGACACCGGCGAGGTCCTGCTCCGCGGGCCCAACGTGATGCTCGGCTACCTCGACGACCCCAAAGCCACCTCGGCAACCATCGACGCGGACGGCTGGTTACACACGGGTGACGTCGGAAGCCTTGACGAGGCGGGCAACCTGCGCATCACCGACCGCCTCAAGGACATGTACATCTGCGGCGGGTTCAACGTGTATCCGGCCGAGATCGAGCAGGTGCTCGCGCGGCTCGACGGGGTTGCCGACACGGCCGTGATCGGAGTGCCCGACGACCGGCTCGGCGAGGTCGGTCGCGCGTTCGTCGTCACCAAGCCCGGAGCCCAGCTCGACGAGCAGGCCGTGATCAGCTACGCCCGTGAGCATCTGGCGAACTTCAAGGCCCCAAGGACCGTGACCTTCCTCGATGCACTACCGCGCAACGCCGGCGGCAAGGTCGTCAAGCCCCAACTGCGAGAGATGACGTGATGGACCTGACCTTCGACGACCAGACCGAGCAGTTCCGGGCCGAGGTTCGCGACTTCCTGGCCGCCAACACGGCACACTTTCCGACGAAGTCCTACGACACCGCCGACGGCTTCGAACAGCACCGGCACTGGGACAAGGTGCTGTTCGACGCGGGCCTGTCGGTGATCTCGTGGCCCGAGAAGTACGGCGGCAGGGACGCCACCCTGCTGCAGTGGGTGGTCTTCGAGGAGGAGTACTTCCGCGCGGGCGCCCCGGGCCGGGCGAGCGCCAACGGCACCTCGATGCTGGCCCCCACGCTGTTCGCACACGGCACCTCCGAACAACTCGACCGGGTGCTGCCGAAGATGGCCAGCGGCGAGGAGATCTGGGCCCAAGCCTGGTCCGAGCCCGAGTCGGGTAGTGACCTCGCCTCATTGCGTTCGACGGCGACGAGGACCGACGGCGGATGGAAACTGACGGGCCAGAAGATCTGGAGCTCGCGGGCACCGTTCGGCGACAGGGGGTTCGGCCTGTTCCGATCGGACCCGCAGGCCGATCGCCACAAGGGCTTGACGTATGTCATGTTCGATTTGAAGGCCCACGGCGTCACGGTGCGGCCGATCACGCAGCTCGGTGGCGACACCGGCTTCGGTGAGGTGTTCCTCGACGACGTGTTCGTGCCCGACGACGACGTCATCGGCGAGGTGAACGAAGGCTGGCGCGCCGCGATGAGCACCACCAGCAATGAGCGCGGCATGTCACTGCGCAGCCCCGCCCGGTTCCTCGCCCCCGCCGAGCGCCTCGTCGAGCAGTGGGCCGCCACGCGTGATCCCGACTTCGCCCAACCCGTGGCCGACGCGTGGATCAAGGCCCAGGCGTACCGCCTGCACACCTTCGGTACGGTGACCCGACTGGCGGCCGGCGGCGAACTCGGCGCCGAATCGTCGATCACCAAGGTCTTCTGGTCAGACCTGGACGTCGCACTGCACCAGACCGCGCTCGACATGCGCGGCGCCGATGCCGAACTCGCCGATTCCTGGACCGACGGGCTGCTGTTCGCACTCGGCGGTCCGATCTATGCCGGCACCAACGAGATTCAGCGCAACATCATCGCCGAGCGGCTACTGGGTCTGCCACGCGAGAGCAAGGGACCTAACAGATGAACTTCGAGATCGACGACCAGCAGCGTGATTTCGCCGTCAGCATCGACGCGGCGCTGGGCGCTGCCGACGTGCCCGCCGCCGTGCGGGCCTGGTCGACCGGCGACACCGGGCCCGGCCGCAAGGTCTGGGCCACCCTTGCCGACCTGGGTGTGACGGCGCTGGCGGTGCCCGAGAAGTTCGACGGCATCGGGGCGCACCCGGTCGACGTCGTCGTCGCCGCCGAACGCCTCGGCTACTGGTGTGTGCCGGGACCGGTGGCAGAGTCCATCGCCGTGGCGCCCGTACTGATGGCCGACGACGACCGCTCGGCGGCGCTGGCGGCAGGTGAATTGATCGTCACGGTGGCCATGCCACCGCTGGTTCCCAGGGCCGTCGACGCCGATACCGCGGGCCTGATCCTGGTGGCGGGCGACGGCAACGTTCGTGAGGGTCGGGCCGACGACCGCCACGTTTCGGTCGATCCGGCCCGCCGGCTCTTCGACGTATCCGGCGCCGGCGACCCGAGGAACGCCGATACCGACCGTGCGTTCGAGTTCGGCGCACTGATCACCGCTGCGCAGCTTGTCGGAGCGGGTCAGGCGATGCTGGATGCGTCGGTCGCATATGCCAAGCAGCGCAGCCAGTTCGGCCGGCTGATCGGCTCCTACCAGGCGATCAAGCACAAGCTTGCCGACGTACACATCGCGATCGAAATGGCCCGACCGCTGCTCTACGGGGCGGCACTGTCACTCGGCGGGTCATCGACGGACACCGCGCGCGACGTCAGCGCCGCCAAGGCGGCGGCGTCGGACGCCGCGTTGCTGGCGGCGCGGTCATCGCTGCAGACCCACGGTGCGATCGGGTACACCCAGGAACACGACCTGTCGCTGCTGCTGCTGCGGGTTCAGGCACTTCGCTCGGCGTGGGGGGATGCGACGTGGCATCGACACCGGGTTCTGGAGAGGTTGGTTCCGGCATGAGCGAAGAACGGGATCTGCTGCGGGACACGGTTTCCGCGCTGGTAGCCAAACACGCCACACCCGAGTCCGTCCGCGAGGCCATGGCCTCCGACCGGGGCTATGACGAGGCCCTCTGGACCCTGCTGTGCGAGCAGGTCGGCGCGGCGGCGCTCGTCGTACCGGAGGAGTTCGGCGGGGCTGGCGGCGAGCTGGGCGATGCCGCCGCGGTGCTCGAGGAACTCGGAAAGGGCCTGGTGCCGACTCCGCTGCTGGGCACGACACTGACCGAACTCGCGTTGCTGGCCGCCGACGAACCGGACACCGAAGCATTGGCGGCGCTGGCGGAGGGTGGTTCGATCGGGGCCCTCGTCCTCGATCCGGACTACGTCATCAACGGTGACGTGGCCGACGTCGTCGTCGCCGCCGACGGCGAACGGCTGGTCCGTTGGACCACGTTCGACAGACATCCGATGGCCACGATGGATCCCACGCGGCGGCTGGCCCGCCTCGAGGCGTCCGAGCGCACACCGATCGGGGCCGACCCCGGCCTCGCCGACATGGCGGCGATCCTCCTGGCGGCCGAGCAGATCGGTTCGGCAACCCGTTGCCTGGACCTGACGGTCGCCTACACCAAGGATCGCGTCCAATTCGGCAGGCCGATCGGCAGTTTCCAGGCGCTGAAGCACCGGATGGCGGACATGTACGTGAAGGTGCAGTCGGCGCGTGCCGTCGTCGACGAGGCCGTGGCCGATCCGTCGCCGACCACGGCGGCCCTGGCGCGGGTAGCCGCCAGCGAGGCGTTCAGCGCCGTCGCCGCCGAGGCCATCCAGATGCATGGCGGGATAGCAATCACCTGGGAGCACGACATCCAGCTGTACTTCAAGCGCGCGCACGGCAGCGCGCAACTGCTCGGGCCGCCGCGGGAGCACCTGCGCCGGCTCGAAGCCGAGGTGCTCTAGCCTGGCTCCGATGAGCGATCGCGTTGCGTTGCGTGCCGGGATACCACCGTTCCATGTGATGGACGTGTGGCTCGCCGCGGCCGAGCGGCAGCGCTCCCATGGCGACCTGGTGAATCTGTCGGCGGGGCAGCCCGGCGCCCAGGCCCCCACCCCGATTCGCGCGGCCGCCGCCGACGCGCTGGCCAATGACACGCTCGGGTACACCGTCGCGCTGGGGATCCCGGAACTCCGAGAGGCCATCGCCGCGTCCTACCTCGACCGGGACGGCATCAGCGTCGCACCGGATGACGTCGTCGTCACCACGGGATCGACTGGCGGATTCCTGCTGGCGTTCCTGGCCTGCTTCGACGTCGGCGATCGCGTGGCCGTGACCAGCCCGGGCTACCCCTGCTACCGCAACATCCTGTCCGCGCTCGGCTGCGAGGTGGTCGAGCTGCCGTGCGGGCCGGACACCAGGTTCCAGCCAACGGTCGACATGCTCGCCGCGATCGATCCGCCCGTCAGGGGCGTTGTGATCGCCAGCCCGGCCAACCCGACCGGAACCGTCATCCCGCCCGGCGATCTGGCCGCCATCGCGACGTGGTGCGCTGACACCGGGGTTCGACTGGTCAGCGACGAGATCTACCACGGCTTGGTGTATCCCGATGCACCGCAAACGAGTTGCGCGTGGGAGACCTCGCGTGAGGCGATCGTGGTGAACAGCTTCTCGAAGTACTTCGCGATGACGGGCTGGCGGCTCGGCTGGCTGCTGGTACCGCGGCCGCTGCTACGCGCCGTCGACCGCTTGACGGGCAACTTCTCGATCTGTCCGCCGACACTGCCGCAGAAGGCCGCCGTTGCCGCATTCACGCCGGAGTCGATCGCACAGGCAGACGCGTTGGTCGAGCAGTACGCGACCAACCGCGAGCTGCTCCTGCGCGGGCTCCCACAAATCGGCCTGAACCGGTTGGCGCCCGCCGACGGTGCCTTCTACGTGTACGCCGACATCGCCGACTACTCCACCGACTCACTGGCATTCTGCGCGAAACTGTTGGCCGACACCGGGTTGGCGATCGCCCCGGGGATCGACTTCGACACCGTGCACGGTGGCGCATACGTGCGATTGTCTTTCGCCGGGCCGACGTCCGACATCACCGAGGCCTTGAACCGGATGGGGTCCTGGCTCGGCGGATAGCGCTGTCGATCTCGCGAGATCTACACCAGCGTCGTGAATCGTGACGAAGAGCAACACTGGTGTATACCTGGCGACGCTTCCGGGGGCGGGCCGGTCACCCGTCGCCCCGGACCCAACGTGGCCTAGCGTCGTGTCATGCCCTTCCTCGACAACGAACATGGTCGCGCCTACTACCGGCACTGGGCCGCCGCGGAGCCGACGGCCGCCGTGGTCTTCCTGCACGGCTTCGGCGAGCACGGCGGCCTGTACCACCGATACGGCTTCGCGCTCAACGAGGCGGGCATCGACCTGTGGGCCGTCGACCAACTGGGTCACGGCCTCAGCCCGGGCGACCGCGGCGACTTCGGCACCATCGAGACGTCGTCGGCGCTCGCCGAACAGCTGACAGAACTCGTCGAGAAGACGCGACCCGGAGTGCCGCTAGTTGCCGCCGGGCACTCCTTCGGTGCGATCGCCACGCTGTTTCGCGTGCTGGCCGCGCCCGACCGCTACCGTGCGGCGGTGATCTCGGGCGCCCCGCTGATACCCATCGCGGCGATGCTCGATGCGGACACCTCGTTCGACCTCGACCCGAGTTGGTTGTCGGCGGACCCCTTCTACCTCGACGCGATGGAGAACGACCCGCTGGCATTCGTCGACGCCGACGGCGCTGCGCTGGCCCGCGAACTCGACAGGGCATGGGACAGGTTCGGAGCCGACCTGCCCGGCCTCGCAGTACCCACGTTGGCGGTGCACGGCGACGGCGATCCCATCGCCGCGATCGGCGCCGTTCGCGCCTACGCCGAGCAGATCGAGCGGCTCACGATGGCGGAGTTCGCCGGCGGTCGGCACGACATCCTCAACGACACGGCTCACCGCGAAGTCGCGGCGGCGGTCATCGATTTCGTTCGCGCCCAAGCAGGGGGCTAGAGCCAGGTATCGGACGAGGTGGTCGTGAGGAACGACTCCAGGTCGTCGCGCCAGTGCGCAGGCGTGTTCTTGTCCGGCTCGATACCGGTGTACTCGCCCCGGTAGAACAGCAGGGGCCGCGGCTTGCGTTTGGGCACCTCCGACAGCGAGTGCACCGCCCCGAAAACCACGAAGTGGTCGCCGCCGTCATGCACGGAGGCCACCGTGCAGTCGATGTGGGCCAACGTGTTCTCGATGATCGGCGATCCGAGAGGCGAAGGACTCCAGTCGATCCCGGCGAACTTGTCGGGTTCCCTGGAGCCGAACCGGGACGACACGTCCTGCTGCTTCTCGTGCAGCACGTTGACGCAGAACTTCCCACTAGCCTCGATCGCCTGCCACGACCGCGACACCTTCGTCGGGCAGAACAGCACCAGCGGAGGTTCCAGCGACAACGCCGCGAACGACTGGCACGCGAACCCGACGGGTGCGTCGTCATGGACCGTGGTGATGATGGTGATTCCGGTACAGAACTGACCGAGCACCGTGCGGAACGTACGCGGGTCGACCCCTGGGCCCGTGTGGTCGGCACTCATGGTCGGCTTACGCTCATGGTCGGCTTACGTGAATCCGATGCTGAAGTCGTGCCCCCACAGACTGACCGCGGTACTCTCCCGGGCCACCCAACGATCATCTTCGACTTCGAGTCCTTCGCAACCGAATTCGACGTCGAAGCCGCCTGGAGTCTTCATGTAGAACGACAGCATCTTGTCGTTGACGTGACGACCCAGAGTCGCCGACATCGGCACCTTGCGACGCAGCGCACGGTCGAGGCAGAGGCCCACGTCGTCACTGTTGCCCACCTCCATCATGAGGTGGACGATACCGCTCGGGGTCTCCCCTGGCATGAAGGCCAGACTGTGGTGTCGCGGGTTGACCCCGAAGAAGCGCAGCCATGCCGGGGGGCCGTCGGCAGGCCTACCGACCAGCTGCGGTGGCAGCCGCATCGAGTCGCGAAGCGTGAATCCCAGGACGTCACGGTAGAAGTGCAGCGACTCCATGTCGTCCTTGGTGGTGAGCACCACGTGGCCCAGACCCTGTTCCTCGGTCACGAACCGGTGCCCGTACGGGCTGACGACGCGTCGGTGTTCCAGCGCCATCCCGTGGAACACCTCGAGCGTGTTGCCCGACGGATCGTCGAAGGTGATCATCTCGTCGACGCGACGATCGGCGAGTTCGGCGGCCGTGGCCTCCTTGTACGGCGTGCCCTCGACGTCGAGGCGGTTGCGGATCTCGGCCAGCCCCGCGGCATTCGCCGTCTCCCAGCCGGCGCAGATCATTCGGTCACGCTCGCCGGACACGATCACCAACCGGGCGGGGAACTCGTCCATCCGCAGGTAGAGGGCACCCTCGGTAGCACCCGAGCCTTCCACCATGCCGAGCACCTTCATGGCGTATTCACGCCAGGCGCCGACGTCGGTGGCCTCGATCCGTAGATAGCCCAGTGATCGGATGCTCACGGCCTAGCCCCCCTTGCGCCTGTGGCGCCATCCGACAAGAAGTCGGTGGTCAGCTTGTTGAACTCGTCGAACTTCTCCAACTGCGCCCAGTGCCCGCACTGCCCGAACACGTGCAGTTGCACCTTCGGGATCTGCTTGAGCGCCACCAGGGCCCCGTCGAGAGGGTTCACCCTGTCCTCGCGGCCCCAGATCAGCAGTACCCGCTGCCGCAGCCGGTAGACCTCACGCCACATCATGCCGAGTTCGAAGTCGGGGCCCGCGAAGGACTTGCCCATTGCCTTGGCCGCGGCCAGCGATTCCGGCTGGCTGGCAATGGCAAACCGCTCGTCGATGAGTTCCGGTGTGATGAGGCTCTGGTCGAACACCATGATCCGCAGGAACTTCTCCATGTTCTCTCGCGTGGGTTCCATGGTGAACCTGCCGAGCAGCTTGACACCTTCGGTGGGGTCGGGTGCGAACAGATTCACGCTCAATCCGCCGGGACCCATCAGCACCAACCGGCCCGCACGCTTCGGATTGTCCAGGGCGAACCGCACGGCCGTACCGCCGCCCAGCGAATTGCCCACCAGCGCAGCGCGTTCGATGCCGAGGTGGTCGAAGAGATTCAACAACGCCGTCGCGCTGTAGCGGTTGTACTGCTCGTGTTCGGTGTGCTTGTCCGACTGGCCGTAACCGGGTTGATCGACCGCCAGCACGTGAAAACGCCGGGCGAGGACTGCGATGTTCTTCGAGAAGTTCGACCAACTCGACGCGCCGGGACCGCCGCCATGCAGCAGCACGACCATCTCCGGATTGCCCGCGCCCGCTTCGTGATAGTGCAAGCGCATGTCGTCTCGCACCTGCGCGAAACGGGATGTGGACTCGAACGTGATCTCTTGCTGGTGGTCGATTTCCTGAGCGAACGACGTCATCGGGTATCCGGCTAGACCATCGTGTCCTGTGGCGGCAGCCCGAACGCCTCGTTGCCAAAGATCAGGTAGGCACGCTCGGGCTCGTTGGCCGCATGCACGCGACCGGCGTGGGCGTCCCGCCAGAAGCGTTGCACGGGTTTGTCGGTTTCAAGAGCCGTGGCACCGGATGCCTCGAACAGTAGATCGATGGACGAGATCGCTCGGGCGGTGGCGCGCACCTGATCGCGACGCGCGCGAGCGCGCAACTCGAACGGAATCTCCTGCCCCGCCTCGAGGAGCGCGTACTCGTCGGCGACGTTTCCGATCAACTGTCGCCATCCGGCGTCGATGTCGCTGGCCGCCTCCGCAATGCGGACCTTGGCGAACGGATCGTCCTTGGACTTCTCCCCCGCGAACGCAGCGCGGACCCGCTTGCCCTGGTGCTCGACGTGAGCGTCGTATGCGCCGTAGGCCATGCCCAGGATCGGGGCGGTGATGGTGGTGGGATGCATGGTGCCCCAAGGCATCTTGTACACCGGCGCCGTGTTGTTCTCCAGTCCGCCCGCGGTGCGGTCGTTCATCGACTTGTACGACAGGAAGCGGTGCCGCGGCACGAACACGTCCTTGACCACCACGGTGTTACTGCCCGTGGCCTTGAGCCCCACGACGTGCCACACGTCATCGATGCGGTACTCGCTGCGCGGGATCAGGAAGCTGCCGAAGTCGACCGGCTTTCCGTCCTTGATCACGGGGCCGCCGAGGAACGCCCAGGTGGCATGGTCACAGCCGGACGACCACTGCCAGGCGCCGCTGACCAGGTAGCCGCCGTCGACGACGACACCCGCACCCATGGGCGCGTAGGACGACGAGACCCGAACGCTGGGGTCGTCTCCCCAGACCTCGTCCTGGGCCTGCTGGTCGAAGAGGGCGAGGTGCCAGTTGTGCACGCCGATTATCGAACTGACCCACCCGGTCGATCCGCAGGCGCTACCGAGACGACGGACCGCCTCGTAGAACGAGGTCGGATCACACTGCAGGCCACCCCATTGCTCGGGCTGCAGCAACTTGAAGAACCCAACCTCGTCGAGTTCGGCGACGGTGTCGTCGGGCAGGCGCCGCAAATCCTCGGCCGCCTGCGCGCGCTTGGCGATCCGAGGCAACAAATCGTCGATGCCGTCTAGAACCGTCTGCGCATCACGTTGTTGAATGGACGTCACTGTTTTGCCTCCATCGGTGCGGGGCCGAGATACACGAGCTAGACAAAGATTAGAACACGTTACGATTTGTGTCGAGCAGGGCAATCGTGCAGCGCCTAGACCTGCGGAAGCGCATTTTTGTAACATGTTCTAGTTTTCGCCATACGGATGCTCGAACACTTCAGGAGAGGGGGCCCGCCATGACGGACGAGCCGCTCGGCAGCCACGTGCTCGAGCTGCAGCTGACAGACGTCATCGACGAGACCGCCGACGCGCGATCGCTGGTGTTCACGGTGCCCGACGGTGCCGACCCGGCCGCCGACCGGCTGCGGTACGCACCGGGGCAGTTCCTCACCCTTCGCGTGCCCAGCGACCGCACCGGCTCGGTGGCGCGGTGCTACTCGCTGTGCAGTTCGCCCCACACCGGCGATCCGTTGACCGTCACCGTCAAGCGCACGGCCGGCGGCTACGCCTCGAACTGGCTGTGCGACAACGCGCACGTGGGAATGGCGATCCACGCGCTGGCACCGTCGGGCACGTTCGTGCCCAGGACGCTCGACACCGACTTCCTGCTGCTCGGTGCCGGCAGTGGCATCACGCCGATGTTGTCGATCCTGAAGTCGGCGCTGTCGGAGGGCAGCGGCACGGTGACGCTGGTGTACGCCAACCGCGACGAGCACTCGGTGATATTCGCAGCGGCCCTGCGCGAACTGGCCGCCAAGTACCCCGACCGTCTCACCGTGGTGCACTGGCTCGAGAGCGTTCAGGGACTTCCCTCCGCGGCCGCGCTCGGCGCGCTGGTCGCCCCCTACATCGGACGCGACACGTTCATCTGCGGGCCCGCGCCTTTCATGGCTGCGGCGCAGGAGGCGCTCGAGGCGACGGGGGCGTCCCGCGAACGCGTCCACACCGAGGTGTTCAGGTCGCTCGACTCGGATCCCTTCGCCGCTGTCGTGATCGACGAGCAGGACGACGACGATGCCGGCCCCGCGACCGCGGTGGTGACCCTCGACGGCGAGACACACGAGGTCCGCTGGCCACGGAGTGCGAAGCTGCTCGACGTGTTGCTCGACAAGGGCCTGGACGCGCCGTTCTCGTGCCGCGAGGGTCACTGTGGGGCCTGCGCCGTGCTGATGACCAGTGGCGAGGTCGCCATGGACGTCAACGACGTGCTCGAGCAGTCCGACCTCGACGAGGGGCTCGTTCTCGGTTGCCAGGCCCGGCCGAGATCAGATTTCGTCCACGTCACCTACGACGAGTAGGCCTTCGATCAGCCGCGCGGCAACCCCAACAGACGCTCGCCGGCGAGGTTGAGCAGGATCTGCTCGGTGCCGCCCGCGATGGACAGGCAGCGGGTGTTCAGGAAGTAGCGGACGTCCGGAGAGTCGACGATGCCCGAGCCTTCCTGGGAGTCCATGATCGTCTCCGCCAACGACTGCCGGTACCGCACGCCGATCAGCTTGCGCACGCTGGAGGGCGCGCCGGGATCGTGACCGCCGACCGCCAGCCGCGCGATCAGCTGATCCAGGAGTGCGCCGACCTGCGCCGCGACGATCAGCCCGCCCAGCCGGTCGGCCTCGGCCGGGTCGATCTCACCGTCCCCGAGGACGTCCAGCAGATGCTCCATGCCCTTGTCGAGCGAACCGCCGGCGGCCATCGCGACGCGCTCGTTGGCCAGCGTGGTACGGGCCAACGCCCAGCCGCCGTCGACCTCCCCCACCACCATGTCGTCGGGAACGAAGAGATCATCGAAGAACACCTCGTTGAACAGAGCCTCGCCGGTGATCTCACGCAGCGGCCGGATGTCGATGCCGGGCGAGCGCATGTCGACCAGGAAGTAGGTGATGCCCTTGTGTTTCGGAGCGCTTGGGTTCGTTCTGGCCAGGCAGACCCCCCAGTCGGCACGGTGGGCGTTCGACGTCCAGACCTTCTGGCCGGTCAACAGCCAACCCGACCGGCCTCCGCTCCTGTCATCCCCCGCCTCGACGCGAACGGCCTTGGTGCGCAACGCGGCAAGGTCCGAGCCGGCGCCGGGCTCGCTGAAGAGCTGGCACCAGTAGACGTCGCCGTCGAGGGTGCCGGGGATGAACTGCTCGATCTGCTCGGGGGTGCCATGGCCGAGGATCGTCGGTGCCGCCCACCACCCGATCGAGATATCGGGCCGTTTCACGCCGGCCGCCTCCAGTTCCTGGTCGATCACCAGCTGCTCGGCAGGCGAGGCGTCGCGGCCGTAGGGGCTGGGCCAGTGCGGCGCCATCAGCCCGGTCTCGGCGAGCGCCTTCTGCCGTTTCTCCTCCGGCAGCGCGGCGATGTCGGCGACCGTGGCCGCGATCTCCGGTCTGATGTCCTCACCGTCGGTGACGTCGACGTGCAGTAGGCGGCGAACACCGTCACGCGTCAGCTGGGCGCAGCGGCGAAGCCAGTACGACCGCCCTCCCAGGAATTGCGCATTCGCGTAGGCCCGCCGCATGTACAGATGCGCATCGTGTTCCCACGTGATGCCGATACCGCCGAGCACCTGGATGCAGTCCCGCGCGTTGACCTTCTCGGCCTCGATCCCGATCGCCGAGGCCACCCCGACCGAGATGGCCAGCTGATCGGCATCGGGATCCGACACCGCGGCCGCGGCGTCGGCGACGGCGACCGCGATCTGCTCCGAGCGCAGCAGCATCTCGGCGCACATGTGCTTGACCGCCTGGAAACTGCCGATGGGTCTACCGAATTGCTCGCGGACCTTGGCGTACTCGCTCGCGGTCTCGAGCAGCCAGCGGGCCAAGCCGGCAGCCTCGGCGGCCAGGATCGTGGCGGTGAGGTCGACCACCCTGCCGTGGGGCAGGGCGATCACCGATGCCGGCGCCGAGGACAGCTCGACTCTGGCGAGCGGGCGGGAGAAGTCGGTCGCGGTGAGCGGTTCCACGCTGACCCCGATCTGGGCGGCGTCGACCACTACCCATACGTCACCCGCCGAGAGGATCAGGATGCCGTCGGTTTCGGCGCCGAGGACCAAGCCGGCGCTTCCGGTTGCCGTGCCCGCCGCGGCGTCAAAAGAGATGTTCGAACGCAGCGCCACACCCGCGGTGCGGTCGCCGGAGACGAGCGCCTCGACCATCGCCTCATCGGTGACCACGAGGGTGGCGAGTGCCGTCGTCGCGACGGGCCCGGGCACGAGGGCGGCAGCAGCCTCGTCGACCATCGCGCAGAGGTCCTCCACCCCGCCGCCCGCCCCGCCGAGTTCTTCGGGAACCGCCACACCGAAGATCCCCAGTCCTGCCAGCGCCCGGTACGGCGCCCGCCACGCGTCGGGCTCACCGCGCTCGACCTCGCGGACCGCGGCGATGGACCCCGACCCTGCGGCCCAGCTTCGCACCAGATCGCGCGCAGCAAACTGATCGTCGCTGTATGACGGGGCTCCCGCCGTGAGAGACGCAGACATCTCAGGCCTCCTAGCGTTGGGCGAGAAGACGATGCTTCTCACTAGAACGTGTTCTAATGGTGCCAGCGTTCGAACGTCAAGTCGACCGTCATCGCAGCAGGACACGTCAGTGTCCCGGGGGTACGGAGGTGGGAAATCGACGGTAGCCGTGCGTATCGTTCTCACCCAGTGCTCAAGGAGAAGGAGCTGACCGTCGCATGTCCGGGTCATCGTCGTCCTCAGAGCCAGCACACACCGGCCAGGGTTCGGGTTCGGATTCGTCCTCCAGCCCGCGCGAGGTGATGAACGTGGCCGTCCTCGCCGAATCCGCACTCGGATCCGAAGCGCAGCGGGAGCGCCGCAAGCGCATCCTCGACGCCACCCTCGCCATCGCCTCCAAGGGTGGCTACGAAGCCGTGCAGATGCGCGCCGTCGCAGAGCGGGCCGACGTCGCCGTGGGCACGCTGTACCGCTACTTCCCGTCGAAGGTGCACCTGCTGGTCTCCGCGCTGGGCCGTGAGTTCGAGCGGATCGACGCCAAGACCGACCGCGCCTCCCTCACGGGTGGCACTCCCTATCAGCGTCTCAACGTCATGGTCGGGAAGCTGAATCGGTCGATGCAGCGCAACCCCCTGCTGACCGAGGCAATGACACGTGCCTTCGTCTTCGCCGACGCGTCCGCCGCCGGTGAGGTTGATCACGTCGGCAAGCTCATGGATTCGATGTTCGCCCGCGCGATGAGCGAGGGCGAACCGACCGAGGATCAGTACCACATCGCCCGCGTCATTTCCGACGTGTGGCTGTCGAACCTGCTGGCCTGGCTGACCCGCCGTGCGTCGGCCACCGACGTCAGCAAGCGACTCGACCTCGCCGTGCGGTTGCTGATCGGGGACGGCGAGCACTCCAAGATCTGACCGGCAGGAGCGAAGAGACTCGGGAGATGTGAACGGTGGCACTACCGGCAGACCTCATCCACGCACTCGACGGCGCCGCAGCGACCCCGCGCCTGCTCGTCACCTCCGACTTCGACGGCACGCTGGCGCCGATCGTCAACGACCCGGCCAACGCCCGGCCGCTGCCCGCGGCGGCCGAAGCCCTCATCGCGCTGGCCGGCCTGCCCGACACCGCCGTCGCACTGGTGTCCGGGCGCGCCCTGAGCGTGTTGCGCGAGTTGTCGTCGATGCCGGACGGCGTACACCTGGTGGGAAGCCACGGGGCGGAGTTCGACACCGGCGGGCAGGAGCGCAGCGACTCGGGGAATGTACCCGGCGGGCAGGAGCGCGAGCGACTCGGGGAATGTACCCGGCTTCGGCCTCGAGATCGACACCGAACTCCTCGCGCGGATCACCGACGAACTCCGGACCATTGCCGACGGCCGGGCCGGGGTGACCGTCGAAACCAAACCCGCCAGCGTGGCCCTGCACGTACGCAACGCCGACGCCGCCGACGGTGATGCGGCCCTGGATGCGGCCAGGGCCGCCTCCGACGCGTGGGGCGCCCACACCACCGAGGGCAAGGCAGTGATCGAGTTCGCAGTCATCTCCACCGACAAGGGCGAGGCGGTGGACATCCTGCGTGATCGGACCTCGGCGACGGCGACGGTGTTCCTCGGCGACGACGTCACCGACGAGAAGGCCTTCCGCCGCATGCGTGACGGCGATCTCGGCGTGAAGGTCGGCCCCGGGGACACCGCGGCACGCCATCGCGTCGACACACCCGACGACGTCGCGGAGGCGCTGGTGTACCTCTTGAACGCCCGCCGCGGGACCTAGACCGGCGGACCCGAGGTACGGCCGCGGACGAGTTCGGTCTCCAGTACCGCGACGACGGGGAGCCCCGACCGCGGCGGGTCGTGCAGTAGGCGGCCGGCGCGTCGGCCCTTCGCGATGCTGGACTGTCTGACCGTGGTCAGCCCCCGCGCCAACGCATCGGGCACCCCGTCGAAGCCCGTCACCGTCATCTGCCCCGGCACGTAGATCCCGCGCGCCCGCAGGTGATCCATGGCCGACAGCGCCAGCACGTCGGCCGTGCACATCAGCGCGGTGATTCGCGGGTTGGCCTCCAGTGCGATCTCTGCCGCGGATCCGCCCGACGTCGGCAGATGCTCGTAGCTTTCCACCACGGTCAGTGAATCTGGTTCCAGCCCAGCAGCTTTCATCGCGTCGTGAACCCCCTGCATCACGCTCGCGCTGTACGTGAAAGTGCGGCGTCGCAACCCGGACGGGGTCCGCGACCGCGGCAGCCGCGTCGCCGTGCGGCCAGTCCCTGCCGAGACGCATGGTCAGCAGCCCGATCTCGCGGTGCCCCAGCCCCACTACGTGTTCGGCGAGGCCCCGCATCGCGTCGCGGTCGTCGATGCCGACGGTCGAAGCGCCCGTCACGCCCTTGGGTTGATCGACCACCACCAATGGGAGCGCGCGTTGCCGAACCACCTGCAGATATGGATCGTCGTCGGATGCGGAGTACACGACGAATCCGTCGACCCCCGCCGCGAGCACCGCGCGAGTGCCGTCGGTCAGACTGCGATTCGGACCGACGGCGACCAGCAGCAGCCCCTGCCCGGCTTCCTCGCACGACTCGGCCAGTCCCGCCACGAAGTCCAGGGCGGCCGGGTCTCCGAACGAGTAGTTCAACGGCTCGGTGATCATCAGGCCCACCGCCCCGGCCCTACGGGTGCGCAGCGAGCGTGCGACGGGGTCAGGGCCCGGGTAGCCCAACCGCTTCGCGGTGGCCAGCACCCTGTCCCGCAACTCCGTCGACAACTGGTCGGGGCGGTTGTAGGCGTTGGAGATGGTGGTGCGGGAGACCTTGAGTTCTGCGGCCAACGAGGCCAGAGTCGCCCTTCGCCGGGGCATCGGACCTCTGGACATGATCCATGACGCTAGCGGGTGTGCTCGGGACCCGTCACCGCGAATCGCGCACCGGGGCGGGCACCGCCGCAGATCAGGGCTGCGAAGCGACCGCGCCGTGGGTCGGCGCAGGCACGCTCCGGTCACGACCGCTGCGCCGCGCAACCAGCCAGACCACCAGCCAGATCGCGGTCACGATGGTCGTGATCACGAAACTCGGCGGCATGTTGAACATCGCCGACAGCGTGAGACCGCTCCACACCGACGCAACCGCCAGGACGGTCGCCACGGCCATCGCCACGCCCGGTCGCGCCGTCAGCAGGATCGCCGTCGCCGCCGGTGTGACGACCAGCGCGAACAGCAGCAGCGTGCCCACCGCCTGGACGGCCATGGTCACCGCCAGGCCCATCAGCACCATGAAGACGACCGACAGCACGCGGACGGGCACCCCCTTCGCCTCGGCCACCTCGGGATTGACCGAGGCGAACAGCAGCGGCCGGTAGACGAAGGCCACGACGGTGGCGATCACCAGCAGCGCCACGGCGAACGTCACCAACTGCTCGGAACTCACGGCCAGCAGGTTGCCGAACAGAATGTTGGTGACGGTGCTGGAACTCCTGGTCGCCAGCGAGCTGAAGAAGAGCCCGAGGCCCGTCGCCGCGGCAAGGACCGTTCCGGTCGCCACCTCACGCTCGTCGGCGCGCTTGCCGAGCGCCCCGATGACCAGGGCGCCGCCCACACAGAACACGGCGAGGCCGACCGTCACCGGCAGACCGAGCAGGACCGCGCCGGTTGCCCCCGGAAACCCGATGTGCGCCAACGCATGCGCGGCGAACGCACTGCTGCGCACGATGATGAAGTAGCCGATCAGACCCGCGGCCAGCGCCACCAACGTGCCGCCCACGAGTGCGTTTCGCATGAAGGCCGAACCGAGGATCTGCCCCCAGTTGTCCTGATAGCCGAGTGCCACCACGTCGACCGACATCACACGCTCCGCATGTAGAGATCGCCCTGCGGGGTGTGCACGACCTGGATGGACGTGCCGTACAGGTGGGTCAGCAGCTTCTCGTCGACGACCTCGTCCATGGTGTCGAAGTGGGCGTGGCCGTCGAGCAGGTAGATCGCGCCGTCGAGAATGCCCAGCAGCGGGTTGAGGTCGTGCGCGACGACCACGATGGTGACGCCGAACTCCTCCCGGATCCTGGCCAGCAGACCGACGATGGCGCGTTGGTTGCGGACGTCGAGCGCCGTCAAGGGTTCATCGAGGATGAGGAGCCGGGGCCTGGCGACGAGTGCCTCGGCGATGGCGATGCGCTGCCGTTGCCCGCCGGACAACTGCGACAGCCGGCGGTTGGCGAAGTCCGTCGCGTCCACCGCTTCCAGGATCTCGTCCACGCGGCGGCGCTTCTCGGCATCGGCCCTGCCGAAACCCCATTGGTGGCCGGTCAATCCGAGCATCACCGCGTCGCGGGCCCGGATGGCATTGCCCGACGCGGCAGCGTAGTTCTGTGGCACGTATCCGATCAGCCCCTTGGCCGTTCCGGGCGACTCACCGAGCACCCGGATCTCACCCGACGCCGTCGGGATCAAGCCGAGCACGGCGTGCAGCAGCGTCGTCTTGCCCGACCCACTCGAACCGATGACGGCGATGATGCCTCCCGACGGCACGTCGAAGCTGCCCTCCGACCAGATCAGCCGGCCGCCACGGACGACGCTGACGTCATCGAAGGACAGCGCCACCGGGTCATCCGGCGGGATCTCAGACGGCGACACCGAGCGCCTTGGCAAGTGAGGTGAGTTGGTCGGACTGCCACGCCTCGAACGATTCGGCACCCGGCGGCGGGCGTTTCGGTGATCTCGACGACCGGTATGTCGGCGGCCTCGGCAGCGGTGCGGATCTGCTCGGGCACCGAGCCCTCGGTCTGCGTGTTGTAGATCAGTACGTCGACACCCCTGGACTCCAACAGTCCGAGGAAGGCGTCCAGGTCGGCAGGCGACGGTTCGGCCTCGTTGCTGGCGGCGGCCGCATAGCCCGCCGGCGTCTTGTCCGTCAGTCCGAGTGCCGTGGCCATCGGGTCGAACACACTCTCGGTGGCGGCGTACGTCCTGCCCGATGCGGCCGCCCTGATCTCGGCGATGAGACGGTCGTATTCGCCGAGTGAGTCGCCGAACGCGACGCGCCTCTCGGCAAAGTACTCGCCTGCATCGGGAGCCAGTCGGCTCAGTTCGGCGGTCACCGCGTCGGCCACGCCCGTCACGGCCTCCGGGTCGTACCACACGTGGGGGTTGCCGTGTTGGTATGCGCCGTCGTCGACCTCGGAGGCGTCGACCACCGGTGCGTCGGGGGCCGACGTGGCAGCGAGCTTGGCGGCCCACTCGTCGTAGTGGCCGCCGTTGAGCACCACGAGCCGAGCGCCGTCGAAGGTGGCGGCATCAGCCGGCGACGGCTCGTAGTCGTGGGGGTCCACCGAACCGGCCAGCAGGGTGGTGACCTCGGCGCACCTGCCGCCTAGTTGGGAGACGATCTCGCCCCACTGGTCGACGCTGACCACGACGTCGACCGGCGCGGTGGGGCATGCGGGAGCGTCGACCGCATCGGAACTCGCGGCCGTCTGGTCCGCGCCGTCCGAGCAGGATGCCAGCGGCAGCGGAGCGACGAGCAGCGCGGCGGCAGCCGCGACGCGTCGCAGCGAGGTGCTCATCATGACGATAACGATAACCGTTTCCAATAGCGGGGTCGAGTCGGGTCCGACACCATCGGCTCAGGCGCCACTGGCGACCGGGCGCGACCCCTCAGAACACCACTGCGACCATGACCCGGGAAACAGCGCCAGTGGTCTTCCCACCGCGGCCGACGCCGCGACCACCACCGATGCGGTCACGCCCGATCCGCAGTAGACGCCCGCCGCGTCACCCAGGGTGCGCACCAGCTCGGCCTTCGGGAGAACCGCGCCGTCGTCGGCGAGCAGCGCACCGCTGGGCACGTTGACCGCCCCGGGAACGTGCCCGGCGACGGGATCCACCGGCTCGACGTCGCCCCGGAATCGCTCCGGCGTACGCGCATCGACGAGGCGCTCACGCAGGGTGGCCGCAGCGTCGGCGGTCAGCGTCGGCAGCGCGCCGGCATAGAGGTCGTCGTGAAGCACGCGGACGTCTCCGGGTGCCACGGCTGGCGTGCCCGCCTCGAGATCGCCGCCGATCGTCGTCCAGGCGCACAATCCGCCGTCCAGGATCCGCACGCCGGGAATGCCCGCCGCCGTCAACACCCACCAGGCCCGTGCCGATCCGGCGGCGTTCCAGTCGTCGTAGGCCACCACGGCGGTCCCTGCGCGTATTCCCCACCGGCGAGCCGCGGCCTCGACCACCCGCCCGGACGGCAACGGGTGCCGACCGCGACCCGCGACCGAATGGTCACTGAGGTCATCCTCGAGTGACACGTACACGGCTCCGGGCACATGCCCTGCCTCGTAGTCGGCGCGGCCGTCCGGTCTCGCCAGCTGCCAGCGCACGTCCAGCACGGCGACGGGATCGCCTGCGGCGACGAGCCGCGCGAGTTCGGGGGCGGTGATGAACACGTCGGTGCGGCTCGGGCTCACCCCACGATGCTGCCACCCGCCGCGACCGTAAGCTTGCCCTCGTGGCAGGCGTGACCATCGACCTCAATGCCGACCTCGGTGAGGACTTCGGGGTATGGCGCCTCGGAGACGACGAGGCCATGCTCGGCGTCGTCACGAGCGCCAATGTCGCATGTGGCTTCCACGCCGGCGACCCGGCGGGTATGGCCCGCACCTGCCACGCCGCCGCCCAGCGGGGGGTGCGCATCGGGGCGCAGGTCGGCTACCGCGATCTCGTCGGGTTCGGCCGCCGCTTCATCGACGTCACCTGCGAGGACCTCCGCGCCGACGTGATCTACCAGATCGGTGCGCTGCAGGCCCTGGCCCGCGCCGCCGGATCGGCCGTCACCTACGTCAAACCCCATGGCGCGCTGTATAACACGATCGTTACCAACCAGGATCAGGCCCAGGCGGTCGCCGAGGCGGTACGCGACGTCGGCCAGGACCTGCCCGTCCTGGGCCTGGCCGGATCGGCGTTCTTCGCCGCGGCGCAGCGGCTGGGTCTGCGCACCGTTCCCGAGGCGTTCGCCGACCGCGCGTACCGGCCCGACGGCACCCTGGTATCCCGGCGCGAGGCAAACGCCGTGCTGCACGACACCGACGAGATCGCCGCCCGGGTCGCCGCCATGGTCGACCGCGGGCAGGTCACCGCCGTCGACGGGTCGACCATCCCCATCACCGTGGAATCGGTCTGCGTGCACGGGGATTCGCCGGGTGCGGTTCGGATCGCGGCTGCCGTCCGCGACCGACTCGTCGGCGACGGCGTCCGACTCGCCGCATTCACCTGATGCGCATCAAACTGGGCCGCCCCGACCTGGCCGACTGCGGCGGCAACTTCGACGTACCCGCCGCAGCAGAAGCCTCGCCGGTGTCCGTCACCTGGGCCGGCGTGACCACGATGCTGGTCGACGACGGCCAGTCCGCGCTGCTCACCGACGGGTTCTTCTCGCGGCCGAGCCTGCTCGCCGTGGGGACCCGACGCCTGACCCCGTCGCTTCCGCGTATCGACGGTTGCCTGGCCCGCCTCGGCATCGACCGGCTCGAGGCCGTGCTCCCCGTGCATACCCACTACGACCACGCGATGGACAGCGCCGTGGTCGCCGAGCGGACCGCCGCGTCGTTGGTCGGTGGAGTCTCGGCGGCCAACGTCGGGCGGGGCGGGGGCATCCCCGACGACCGACTGGTCGTCGCGACGCCCGGCGAACCGGTGCAACTGGGCGCCTTCGAGGTCACCTTGATCGAGGGTCACCACTGCCCGCCCGATCGGTTCCCCGGCACCATCACCGAGCCTGTCGTCCCGCCGGTAAGGGCATCGGCATACCGGTGCGGCGAAGCCTGGTCGACCCTGATTCGGCACCGACCGACCGGTCGTCGCCTCCTGGTCGTCGGAAGCGCCGGCTTCGTCCCGGGGGCACTGCGCGGACGACGAGCCGAGGTGGTGTACCTCGGGATCGGTCAGCTCGGCGCGCAACCCGAGCGCTATCTGGTCGACTACTGGACCGAGACGGTGCGTGCGGTCGGCGCCCGCAGGGTGGTGCTCACCCATTGGGACGACTTCTTCCGGCCGCTGCACGAACCCCTGCGCGCTCTGCCCTACGCCGCCGACGACCTCGACGCCTCGATGCGGGTGCTGTCCGGCCTGGCACGCGAAGATGCCGTTGCGCTTCACCTTCCGACGCTGTGGCACCGCGCGGACCCGTGGATCTGACGCCGTGGATCTGACGCTGTCGCTCCTGGCACTCGCGGCGGTGCTCGGGTTCGCCCTGGTACGGCCCCGCGGCTGGCCGGAAGCGGTCGCGGCCGTGCCTGCCGCAGCCCTCCTGATCATTGCGGGCGTCGTCTCACGCAATGACGCGATGGCCGAGGTGCTCCGACTGCTCCCCGTGGTCGGGTTTCTGGCCGCGGTGCTGGTACTGGCGAAGCTGTGCGACGACGAGGGCCTGTTCCACGCCGCAGGGGTGGCCATGGCGCGTCGCAGCGGGGGGAGCCCGGTCAGGCTGCTGGCCACGGTCTTCGTCATCGCCGCGGTCACCACCGCGGTACTCAGCCTGGACGCCACGGTGGTCCTGCTGACACCGGTGGTGCTCGCAACCGCCCGCACGCTGAACGTCCCCTCTCGGCCACATGCCTACGCTGCCGCCCATCTCGCCAACAGCGCGTCCCTGCTTCTCCCGGTCTCCAACCTCACCAACCTGCTGGCATTCAGCGCCGCAGGTCTGACCTTCGGACGCTTCACCGCCGTGATGACGTTGCCGTGGCTGTTGGTGATCGCCGCCGAATTCCTGTTGTTGCGCTGGATCTTCCGGCGCGAGCTGGCCGATACCTCCCAGACCGCTGCAACCCCTCCCCCCGCGGAAGTCCCCGTCGTCGTGCTCGTCGTGCTGGCGCTCACCCTGGTGGGGTTTGCCGTCGCGTCGCTGCTGGGGGCATCACCGGCGTGGGCGGCGCTAGGCGGGGCAGTGGTACTCGGCGTGCACTCGCTGGCCCGGCGGCGCACCACCGTGGCTGGTATCGCCTCCGCGGCCAACGTGCCCTTCCTCGCGTTCGTCCTCTGTCTTGGCGTGGTGGTCACGGCGGTGACGGACCATGGGCTGGGCAATGCGATGCGCGACGTGTTGCCGATCGGCACCACGCTTCCCGCACTGCTCGGCATCGCCGTCGTGGCCGCGCTGCTCTCGAACGTGGTCAACAACCTGCCCGCCGTACTGGTCCTCCTGCCGCTGGTCGCCGTGGCAGGACCGGCAGCCGTGCTGGCAGTGCTCATCGGGGTGAACGTCGGACCCAACCTGACCTATCCGGGTTCGCTGTCCAACCTGCTGTGGCGCAACGTCGTACACCGCGGCGGTATCTCGGCACCCTTCATGGAGTTCAGCCGCATCGGACTGTGCACGGTGCCGGTGACACTGGTGGTCGCGGTGCTCGGGCTGTGGGCCGGGGTCGAACTGTTCGGGGTCTGATCCGCCGAGCCGTCCGGACGGCTCAGGAGCGACGTTGGCGAGCGACCTCGGCGAGCACCACGCCCGCCGCCACCGAGGCATTGAGTGATTCCGTCGGGCCTGCCATCGGAATCGAGACCACGGCGTCGCAGTTCTCGCGCACCAGGCGTGACAATCCCTTGCCTTCGGAGCCGACGACGACCACGATCGGTCCGCTGCCGTCCAACTCGTCGAGTTCGGTGTCGCCGGCCGCATCGAGGCCGACGATCTGCAGGCCCGCGCCGGCCCAGTCCTTCAGCGTGCGAGTGAGGTTCGTGGCGCGCGCGACGGGCAACCGGGCAGCGGCACCCGCGCTGGTGCGCCATGCCACCGCCGTGACGGAGGCGGACCTGCGTTGCGGAATCACCACGCCGTGGCCACCGAACGCGGCCACCGAACGCACGATCGCGCCGAGGTTGCGCGGATCGGAGATGTTGTCCAACGCCACCAGAAGCGCGGGCATCACGTCGCTGGTGGCCGCTGCCAGCATGTCGTCGGGATGGGCGTAGTCGTAGGGCGGCACCTGCAGCGCGACGCCCTGGTGTAGCCCGTTGGTGCTCATCCTGTCCAGATCGGCGCGCGGGACCTCGAGGATTGCGATGCCGGAATCGGCTGCCCGCGTGACTGATTCAGTCAGCCGCTCGTCGGTATCCGCGCCAAGCGCAACGTAGAGTGCGGTCGCGGGAACCCCTGCCCGCAGGCACTCGACCACGGGGTTGCGACCAAGCACCATCTCGGTGTCGTCGGTCTTCCGGTTTCGCCCACGCTGTTGCTTGGCCGACTTCGCGGCCCGCTTGGCGGCGGGGTGATGAGTACGCTGGTGCGCCGGCGGAGTCGCTCCCTTGCCCTCGAGCCCGCGACGGCGCACACCGCCGGAACCGACGGTCGGGCCCTTCTTGGTGCCGTCCTTGCGCACGGCGCCCCGGCGCCGAGAGTTACCCGCCATCTACTTGCCACTTCCGTCGACCAGGGACCACTGTGGGCCGTCCGCGGTATCGGTGACCTCGATACCCGCGGCCTTGAGCCGATCGCGGATCTCGTCGGCCTGCGCCCAGTCGCGCTCTTCGCGGGCGCGCTGGCGCTGAATCAGTGCCCACCGAACCATGACGTCGACGGCCGCCAGCGCCGCGGAGGTCTCGTCGCGGGACTCCCAGCGTTCGTCGAGCGGGTCACACCCGAGGATCGCCATCATCGCCCGAATCGACCGCGCGTGGAGCATCGCACCGTCGTGGTCACCAGCGTCCAGCGCCCGGTTGCCTTCTGCGCGCGCGGCGTGCACCTCCGCCAGCGCGGCGGGTACCGCCAGGTCGTCGTCAAGCGCGGCGGCGAACTTCGGGGTCCAGTCACCGGGGATCACGGTGCCGACCCGGCTGCGCACCCGCTGCAGGAAGTCCTCGATACCCGCATACGCCCTCACTGCGTCCTGCAGCGCGTGTCTCCGAGAACTCGAGCATCGACCGGTAGTGCGCGCTACCCAGGTAGTAGCGCAGCTCCGCAGGCCGGACGCGCTGCAGCACCGCCGGTATCGACAACACATTGCCCAGCGACTTGCTCATCTTCTCGCCGCCCAACGTCACCCAGCCGTTGTGCAACCAGAACTGGGCGAAGCCATCGCCCGCCGCCCGGGCCTGAGCGATCTCGTTCTCGTGGTGCGGGAACACCAGGTCCATGCCGCCCGCGTGGATGTCGAATTCGGCGCCAAGGTAGGTCTCGCACATCGCGACGCACTCCGTATGCCAGCCCGGCCGACCAGGGCCCCACGGCGTCGGCCAGGATGGCTCCCCGGGCTTAGCGCCCTTCCACAGGGTGAAATCGCGCTGATCGCGCTTTCCGGTGGCGACGCCCTCGCCCTGGTGCACGTCGTCGACGCGGTGCCCGGACAGTGCGCCGTACTCCGGATAGCTCATCACGTCGAAGTACACGTCGCCGCCGCCCACATAGGCGTGGCCGTCATCGATCAGCCGCGTGATCAGCTCCACCATCTGCGTGATGTGCCCGGTGGCCCGCGGCTCGGCCGACGGCGGCAGCACACCGAGCGCGTCGTAGGCCTCGCTGAAGGCCCGCTCGAACGTCGCCGCCCACTCCCACCACGGACGGCCCGCGTCGGCAGCCTTGTTCAGGATCTTGTCGTCGATGTCGGTGACGTTGCGGATGAAGGCAACGTCGTAGCCCTTGGCACTGAGCCAGCGCCGCAGCACGTCGAATGCGACACCGCTACGGACGTGTCCGATGTGGGGCAGTCCCTGCACGGTCGCGCCGCAGAGGTAGATCGACGCATGGCCCTCGCGCAACGGCACGAACTCTCGAACGGCACCGGTCATGGTGTCGTAGAGCCTGAGGCCCTCGAGTTGGCCCCCGCGATCAGTCACGACGGGCCAGCTTACCGGCCTGATCGGCGCTAACCGTCATCGCCGACCAAGAGAGCCGTCGCAATCGCCGCCAGACCCTCGCCGCGACCCGTCAGCCCGAGGCCGTCGGTGGTGGTCGCCGACACCGAGACCGGGGCGGCGAGCAACTCCGACAGCAGTTCCTGCGCCTCCGCCCTGCGCGGCCCGATCTTCGGCCGGTTGCCGATCACCTGAACGGCGGCGTTGCCCACGCGAAAGCCCTCGGCACTGACCAGTCCGCGGACGTGCCGCAACATGTCGGCACCGCTGGCGCCACGCCACTCGACCCGATCGGTGCCGAACACCTCGCCGAGGTCGCCGAGTCCGGCCGCGCTCAGGAGCGCGTCGCACAGGGCGTGCGCGGCGACGTCACCGTCGGAATGACCGGCGCAGCCGTCCGCATCGTCGAACACGAGGCACAGCAGACGGCAAGGACGGCCGACCTCAATCGGATGGACGTCGGTGCCGAGACCGATGCGGAAGGTCATCGCTCGTCGCGCAAGCGTTCATCCCGCACCATCACCCGCGTCAGGACGCGGTGGCGAGCGCCTCGTCGAGGATGGTCGCGGCCTTCTCGTCGTCGGTGTTCTCGGCCAGGGCCAGCTCACCGACGAGGATCTGCCGCGCCTTGGCGAGCATGCGCTTCTCGCCGGCGGACAGACCACGTTCCTGATCGCGACGCCACAGGTCACGGACGACCTCGGCGACCTTGTTCACGTCACCGGACGCGAGCTTCTCGAGATTGGCCTTGTAGCGGCGCGACCAGTTGGTCGGCTCCTCGGTGTGCGGAGCCCGCAGAACCTGGAAGACCTTGTCGAGGCCTTCCTGTCCGACGACGTCACGCACGCCTACGTACTCGGCATTGTCTGCAGGAACTCGAACGGTCAGATCGCCCTGGGCGACCTTCAAGACGAGGTATTCCCTCTGCTCGCCCTTGATGGTCCGGGTTTCGATCGCCTCGATCAATGCGGCACCGTGGTGTGGATATACGACGGTGTCTCCGACCTTGAAAATCATCAGATTAGAGCCCCTTTCACGACTCCATGTTAACACGGCGCCAAGACACACGTACAACAACGGTGCAGGTCAGGGGCACCATGGGTGAAGACCAGGGGTTGACACGGTGACGAATCCGTGCAACCGACCGGGGTGACGGCAAACCCCGGCGGCCCGATCGGCGGATGCCACGGAGGTCGGCCACGGCCCGAATTCCCGACCTTCTCCCCGGTTTCCGTGGGCCTCGGAACCCCGGGTCGCAGCGCCCACGAGCCCTCCGCTACCGCAGCCAACGTCTACCTACTACTCTGCATAGTCGAAGGGCAGGACAACCCGTCCCACCGCAGCAGTGGCCCGAGCAGGAGGCTTGAGTGAACAGCTCCAGACCGCGAACCTTCGCCGTCACCTCCGGACTGGCCGCCGCGGGGCTCGCTGCGGCGGTGGTCCTGTCGGGTTGCAGCGCCGGCCAGGTGTCCCAGGTCGCGATGCAGCAGCCTGCCGTCAACGGCACCAACGCCCGGGTCGGCGAGATCGACTACGGGATCGCGCTTCGAAACATCTTTCTGCGTGCGCCGCAGACCAGCGACTACGTCGAGCCGGGTAGCTCGGTCGACCTGCTGTTCGTGGCGGCGAACGGCTCGAGCGAAGCCCCCGACCGACTGGTGAGCATCACCTCCGACGTCGGCAAGGTGTCGATCAGCGGCAACCCCGAGGTGCCCGCGGGCGGGACGCTGGTCGTCGGGACGCCGGACGGACAGACCACTCCGCTGGACGTGATCGAACGTGCGACGTCCGTCCAGGCCAAGGTGGCTCTGACCGAGCCGATCACCAACGGCCTCAACTACGACTTCACCTTCCGCTTCGAGCGGGCGGGCGAGACCACCGTTTCCGTGCCGATATCGGCCGGCGAGGCTCCTCGTCGCGACGCCGAGCCCGCCGCAGGATCCGGTGAGGAGCTTGGCGGCGACACGGGTGGGGGCCACTAGCCGGCTGCACCGTTCTGTCGGTGTGGGCGGATAACGTCACGGCGTGACGAGAAGCGGTTCCAAGGCGCGTTCGCAGTACCGCTGTTCGGAATGCCGGCACGTCACCGCGAAGTGGGTGGGCCGCTGCCCGGAATGCGACACCTGGGGCACGGTCAACGAGGTGGCGGTGCTGTCCGCGACCGGCGGATCGCAGGCCCGCCGCGCCGTCACTCCCAGTTCACCCGCCGTCCCGATCAGCTCGATCGATCCCGGTTCGACGCGCCACTTCCACACCGGCATCAGTGAGCTGGACCGGGTCCTCGGCGGCGGCCTGGTGCCCGGCTCGGTGACGCTGCTCGCCGGCGACCCCGGGGTGGGCAAGTCGACTCTGCTCCTCGAGGTCGCCCACCGCTGGGCCCAGACCGGCCGACGCGCGCTCTACCTTTCCGGCGAGGAGTCGGCGGGTCAGATCCGGCTCCGCGCCGAGCGCACCGGATGCAGCCACGACGAGGTGTTCCTCGCCGCCGAGTCAGACCTGCAGACGGCACTCGGACACATCGAGGAGGTCCGACCGTCGCTCGTCGTTGTCGACTCCGTTCAGACCATGTCGACCTCGGAGGCCGACGGCGTCACCGGCGGGGTCACCCAGGTGCGCGCCGTGACGGCGGCGCTCACCGCATGCGCGAAGGGAGCAGCCGAGCCCCCCGGCATCGCGATGCTGCTGGTCGGCCACGTCACCAAGGACGGCGCCATCGCCGGGCCGCGGTCACTCGAGCACCTCGTCGACGTTGTGCTGCACTTCGAGGGCGACCGATCGTCGGCGCTGCGCATGGTCCGCGGCGTCAAGAACCGCTTCGGCGCGGCCGACGAGGTCGGTTGTTTCCTGTTGCACGACAACGGTATCGAATGTGTCGCCGATCCCTCCGGCCTGTTCCTGGATCAGCGGCCCGCACCCGTCTCCGGCACCGCCGTCACCGTCACGCTGGACGGAAAGCGGCCGCTGATCGGTGAGGTCCAGGCGCTCATCGGCACGGCGGCCACCGGATCGCCGCGGCGGGCGGTCAGCGGCATCGACTCCTCCCGCGCGGCGATGATCACGGCGGTGCTGGAGAAGCGTGCCCACCTGTCGGTCGGCGCTCACGACGTCTACCTGTCCACGGTCGGCGGTATGCGTCTGACGGACCCGTCCTCGGATCTGGCGGTGGCTCTGGCCATCGCGTCGGCATATGCCGATCTGCCCATGCCCGGCAACGTCGTTGCGATCGGCGAGGTGGGGCTGGCCGGCGACCTGCGTCGCGTCACGGGCATGGACCGTCGGCTCGCCGAGGCCGCCCGGCTGGGCTTCACGTGCGCCGTGGTGCCACCGGGCGTCGCGTCCGGGCCCGACGGGCTCAAGGTCATGACGGCCGACAACATCACCGGCGCGTTGCAGGTGCTGCGGCGGATCGCGGACAATGGTGGGTGAGCCGAGGAGGACGACATGGGCGTGAAGCAGGGCGGTAGGACAGTGCGCGGCAACGTCGTCCAATTCGCACGTCCGACACTGCGCGAGACGCTCGGGCGCCTTGCGCCCGGCACGGCGCTGCGCGACGGCCTGGAGCGCATCCTGCGTGGCCGCACGGGCGCGTTGATCGTCCTCGGCTACGACGACAGCGTAGAAGCCATCTGTGACGGCGGCTTCTCACTCGACGTCCGCTACGCCCCCACGCGCCTGCGGGAACTGTCGAAGATGGACGGTGCCGTGGTGCTGTCCAGTGACGGCAGCCGCATCGTGCGTGCCAACGTCCAGCTCGTGCCCGATCCGTCGATCCCCACCGACGAGTCCGGCACCAGGCACCGTTCCGCCGAACGCACGGCGGTCCAGACGGGTTACCCGGTCATCTCGGTCAGCCACTCGATGAGCATCGTGACGATCTACGTGGCAGGCGAGCGTCATGTGGTGCCCGACTCCGCGACCATTCTTTCCCGCACCAACCAGACCATCGCCACGCTGGAGCGCTACAAGGCCCGCCTCGACGAGGTCAACCGGCAGCTATCCACCGCAGAGATCGAGGACTTCGTCACGTTGCGCGACGTGATGACAGTGGTGCAGCGCCTCGAGATGGTCCGTCGGATCAGCCTCGAGATCGATGCCGACGTCGTCGAACTGGGCACGAACGGTCGCCAGCTCAAGCTTCAGCTCGAGGAACTCGTCGGCGACAACGACACCGCGCGCGAGTTGATCGTGCGCGACTATCACGCCAATCCCGACCCTCCGACGGCAGCACAGGTCACCTCGACCCTCGAGGAACTCGACGGGATCTCGGACAACGAGCTCCTCGACTTCACCGCGCTGGCAAGGGTCTTCGGCTATCCGTCGACGCTCGAAGCGCAGGACTCGGCCATGAGTTCACGGGGATACCGGGCCATGGCCGGGATTCCCCGGTTGCAGTTCGCCCACGTCGACCTGCTGGTGCGGTCGTTCGGCACGCTGCAGGGCGTGCTGGCCGCAAGTGCCAGCGACCTTCAGTCCATCGACGGCATCGGCGCAATGTGGGCGCGCCACATCAGGGAGGGCCTTTCGGCGCTGGCCGAGTCGACCATCGCCGACCAGTTGGCCTGACTCAGTTGCCCTCGGGCGGCGCCTCGGCCGGCGGTGCGTCGGCCGGTCCGGGTGGCGGTCCCTCACCCACCGGCGCCGAATCGGCCAGCACGAACGGCACCGGGGCCGATCTCAGATTGCCCAGCTGAACCACCAGGTTGTAGGTGCCGGGTCCAATGGGATCGCGGGGCAACGGGCAGTTCGGGGCGGAGCCCATACCCGTCCACGTCACCTCGGTGGTCACCTGCTCGCCAGGCTCGAACGTCTTGACCAGCGTCTCGTTGGAGGGCGCGCAGTCAAGGTTCGACCACAACCTGTTGTTGTCCAGTGTGTAGACGTAGGCGGCGAGAACCGCCGCGCCCACGTCGCGCTGGCACGCGACCAAGCCGATGTTGGTGACGACCATGGAGAACTTCGGCTGATCGCCGACCACGTAGTCGGGCTGGCTGGTGATGCCCTTGACCGCCAGTGTGGAATCCGGGCAGTCGTCGCCGTCCTCGAGCACCGGGGGCGGGACCACCGCGGCCGTCGGAGTCGGCGTCGGCGGCGGGGCCTCCTGCGCTGGCGGCTGCACCGGCGTCTTGACCTCGGGGTTCCCTCCAGGCAACGGGGTCGGTGGCGCGGCACTCGCGGATGCGGCATCGGCGGGCTTGGTGTCGCCGGTACTGTTCGACACGACGAGGATCGCGATGGCGGCCACGACCGCGACCACGACCACCGCGATGCCGATCGCCAGCATCCGGCGCCGCCAGTAGATCTGGGTAGGCAGCGGCCCCTGCGGTTCGAGATCGAGATCCAGCACAAACTCACGGTAAGGGCAGGTCACGCGCTATCGTCCGACCTCGCCCGGCGTGTCGCGACTCAAGCTTGTCCGAGGGCTGCGCCTAGGGGCCTTCGCCGATGTCACCC
This sequence comes from uncultured Actinomycetota bacterium, assembly GCA_963798245.1. Taxonomy (GTDB): domain Bacteria; phylum Actinomycetota; class Actinomycetes; order Mycobacteriales; family Mycobacteriaceae; genus Mycobacterium. The sequence goes on along the minus strand of CAWCSO010000009.1, from coordinate 583,104 downwards.
AGGTAGTCGCGAAGCACCACCCGCCCATCGGCGAGCTGATAGGTGACGCCGGTGATCGCCAGGGTGCCTGCGGCGATCCGCTCGGCGATCGGTGCGGAGCGAATCATCAGCTGATGCACCGTCTCGCTGACGTGGTGGGCCTCGAACTCGTCCACCCGGGTCAACCCCGCATGACGGCCGAGCAGGATGGACGGTGTCACGCGTTCGACGATGTCGCGGACATAGCCGGTTGGCATCTTGCCGTCGTCCAGCGCAGCCAACGTCGCTTGCACGGCACCGCAACTGTCATGCCCGAGAACCACGATCAGCGGCACGTCAAGCACCGTAACGGCGTATTCGATCGAACCCAGCACCGCCGAGTCGGCGACGTGGCCTGCGGTGCGGACCACGAACATGTCGCCGAGGCCCTGGTCGAAGATGATCTCGGCGGCAACCCGGCTGTCGGCGCAGCCGAACACCACGGCCGTCGGTTTCTGACCTTGGGTCAACCTGGCACGGTCATCGACCCCCTGGCTGGGATGCTGCACCGTGCCGGCGACGAACCGCTCGTTACCCTCCTTGAGTGCTTTCCATGCAGTCACTGGGCTGGTTCGCGGCATGGCGCTCATTGTGCCTCAGACGCGCTCGATGATCGACGCGACCGAGCTGCTCGACTGGTACGGGCGCGAGCAGCGGGACCTGCCGTGGCGGCGACCCGGCGTCGACGCATGGCAGATTCTGGTCAGCGAGTTCATGCTCCAGCAGACACCCGTGGCACGGGTGGAGCCGATCTGGCGGGAGTGGGTGGCGCGGTGGCCGACGCCATCGGCCACGTCGGCGGCATCCGCGGCCGACGTGTTACGCGCCTGGGGCAAGCTCGGCTACCCGCGCCGCGCCAAGCGACTGCACGAATGCGCGACGACCATCGCCGCCGAACACGGCGACGTGGTGCCCGACGACGTCGAAACGCTGTTGACACTGCCCGGTGTCGGCGTCTACACGGCGCGTGCCGTCGCGTGCTTCGCCTACGGCAAGCGGGTCCCCGTCGTCGACACCAACGTCCGCCGCGTAGTCGCCCGTGTGGTGCACGGCCGGGCGGACTCGCCGGCGAGCGTTCGCGATCTCGACGATGTCGCGGCGCTGTTGCCCAACGGCGCAGACGCACCCCGGTTTTCGGTCGCACTGATGGAACTGGGAGCGACGGTGTGCACGGCGAGGTCACCCCGCTGCGGCAGTTGCCCATTGAGCACGTGCGCCTGGCGAGCTGCGGGGTTCCCTCCTGCGACCGAACCCGCGCGCCGACCACAGCGCTATGCGGGCACGGACCGGCAGGTGCGCGGACGGCTGCTGGATGTGTTGCGCACCAACGTCGCTCCGGTCACCAGGGCGCAACTCGACGTCGCCTGGCTGTCCGACACCGCCCAGCGGGATCGTGCACTGCATTCGCTGCTGATGGACGGCCTCGTCGAGCAGACCGGAGACGGCCGGTTCGCACTGTCGGGCGAGGGTGACGAAGGTCGGGAACCGGAGCCGTCGCCACCTCGGGTCAACTAACCTGTGGCCGTGACGCAGTCACCGACACCACACATCCGCTACGCGTCGCGTGGCGACCTGGATATCGCCTTTCAGGTGCTCGGTGACGGCCCCGTCGACCTGATCGTGATGCCCGGACCGTTCATCCCGATCGACTCCATCGACGCCGAACCGGCGATGTACCGCTTCTACCGGCGCCTTTCGTCGTTCTGCCGGGTGATCCGGTTCGACCAGCGGGGCATGGGAATGTCGTCGCGCATCGGGTCAGACGACACCATCACCCCGTCCTGTTGGGCGGAGGACGCGGCCACCGTGATGGACGCGATCGGGTGCGAACGGGCAGTGGTGTTCGGCTCGGGATTCAGTGCGGTGAGCGCGCTGCTGCTGGCCGCCGACCACCCCGAGCGGGTGAGTCAGCTGGTGATCGTCAACGGGGCGGCCCGCGCGCTGTGGGCACCGGACTACCCCGTCGGCGTGCAGCCCGGGGGTGCAGTTCCGTTCACGACGATCGCGATGGAAACCGATGCCGTGCAGCAGGGTTTCGACGTCCTGGGGATCGTCGCGCCGTCGGTCGCGGGCGACCGCGCATTCCGGACGTGGTGGGACGCCGCGGGCCATCACTCGGCCTCACCGAGCATGGCCCGCAAGACCACTCAGGCGCTCGCCGACGCCGACGTCCGCGCCCGGCTCCCGCAGATCACCGCGCCGACGCTCATCCTGCACCGGGTCGATTCCGCCTTCGTGCGGGTCGGCTACGGCCGCTACCTCGCCGAGCGGATCGCGGGATCGCGCTTCGTCGAACTGCCCGGCGACGACGCGCTGTACTGGGTGGGCGACACCGGACCGATAATCGACGAGATCGAGGAATTCATCACGGGTGCGCGAAGCGGCGCGGACGCCGAGCGCGTGCTCACCACGATCGTGTTCACCGACATCGTCGGATCCACCGCCCGCGCCGCAGCCATAGGCGACGACCGTTGGCGCGACCTGCTTGACCACCACGACACCGCCGTCAGGCACGAACTCGCGAGACACCGCGGCCGCGAGGTGAATACCGCGGGGGACGGATTCGTCGCGACCTTCGTCAGCCCCAGCGTCGCCCTCGATTGCGCGGCGGCCATCGTCGACGCGATGCGTTCCATCGACCTCGAGGTGCGGGTAGGCGTCCACGCCGGCGAGGTCGAGATGCGCGGCGATGACATCGCAGGCATGGCCGTGCACATCGGAGCAAGGGTCGCGGCCGTGGCGGGCGCCGGCGAGGTGCTGGCATCGTCGACCGTCCGCGAGATCGTCACCGGCTCACGGCATGCATTCGCCGAACGGGGCGAACACCAACTCAGGGGCGTGCCGGGATCCTGGCGACTGCACGCTCTGTCGCGGGAGCACGCGATCGACACCTAAGCCGTTGCGGCGTTGACCGGCTCATGGCAGCAGAAGCTGCGCCGGTAGTCCGACGGGGTGACGCCGATGACGCGGCGGAAGTGATGCCGAAGGAGCGTCGCGGTGCCGAACCCGGACCGGTCGGCGACCCGGTCGATGTCGAGATCGGTCTGCTCGAGGAGAGTGCGCGCGTAGAGCACCCGCTGGTCGGTGACCCACTGCATGGGCGTGCGACCCGTCTCCTCGACGAACCTGCGGGCGAAGGTTCGCTCCGACATGCTTGCCCGCCTCGCCAGAGTGGTAACGGTGTGGGGCTTGTCGAGGTTGGCCAGCACCCAGTCGAGGTGCGGCGCGAATCCCTCCGAACAGCGCACCGGGATGGGCTGGTCGATGTACTGGCGCTGGCCGCCGTCACGCTGCGGCGGAACCACCATGCGGCGCGCGATCTTGTTGGTGACCTCGCTGCCGAGTTCACGCCGTACCAGATGCAGGCAGGCGTCGATTCCCGCGGCCGTCCCCGCGCTGGTGATCAGGTTGCCGTCGTCGACGAACAGCACGTTGCGGTCGACGCGCGCGGTGGGGTAGGCCACGGCCAGTTCGTCGGCGTGCATCCAGTGCGTGGTGCAGGGCCTGCCATCCAGCAGACCCGCCGCGCCCGCGACGAACGCGCCCGAGCACACCGTCAGGATGATGGCCCCGCGATCTGCCGCGGCGCGCAGCGCGTCGAGCGCCTCCGGTAGGTACTCGGGGCCGGCGATGGCGGGGACCGCCACGAGATCGGCACCAACCAGGTCCTCGAGACCGTGGTCGGGGATGAGCGTGGCCCCGACGGAGGTGCGCACGGCATGTCCGGGTTCTGGCCCGCAGACCTTGAAGTCGAAGTTGGGTACTCCGTCATCGGAGCGGTCGACGCCGAACACCTCGCATATGACGCCGAACTCGAAGACCGCGACACCATCCAGAACCAGCGCGGCAACACTCTTGATCATGGCAGTATCTTATCCTTATGGGCCACTTCTGCCAATGTTGGCGGAATTCCCCGGCCGAACGGCCGAACGGAGCCGCCGACCTCAAGTGCCGGCGAGCGTCGATAGAAACGACTCGACCGCAGCGCGGTATTCCAGCGGGCGGTCGTCGTGCACCAGATGACCGGCCCCCTGCACCTGCAGGTAGGTTGCCCGGTGGCCGACTTGGGCCATCGTCGCCATCTGCCCTGGCGGTGCCACCGAATTGCCCGCCTCGATCAGAAGTGCCGGCGCCCGCACCGCCTGCCACTGAGGCCAGTAGTCCCGGGTTCCCCACTCCGCCGCGATCTCGATCCAGCGTTCCGTCCAGCCGTGCAACCGCCACCCCGTCGCGGTCCGGTCGAACGCATCCATGAAGTACTGCCCGGCCACGTCGCCGAACTCACCAAAGATCTCCCCCGCCGAACCGAACTCGACCGGCAACGCGTTCAGCCACGGCTCCCAAGGACCCGTGGTGCGGCCCCGGAAGTCCGGGGCCATGTCCTCGATCACCAGCGCGTCGACCAGATCGGGCCGCTCCGCGGCCAGACACCAGGCGTGCAGACCGCCCATCGAGTGACCGATCAACGTCGCCGGACGGTCGAGTTCGGACACCGCGGCCGCGAGATCGGCCACGAACCGTTCGGTGTCGATCGGCTCGCTGTCGACGACATCACGGCCCCGGTGCCACGGCGCATCGTAGGTATAGACCCGGCCCATCTCGGATAGCCAGGACAGCTGCCGAGACCATGTGGTGCCACGTCCCATCAGCCCGTGAACCAGGACCACGGGCTCACCGCGACCGCCCCGGGGCGTCAACAATTCGGTGCGCATGACGTCATCCTGCATTCTGCCCGTCGGGCGGGGGCGGTAGCCTGAAACCCATGCCAGTGGTGAAGATCAATGCGATCGAGGTTCCGCCGGACGCAGGCCCGGAGTTGGAGAAGCGTTTCGCACACCGTGCACATGCCGTCGACGATCAGCCCGGATTTCTCGGCTTCCAACTGCTGCGCCCCGTGAAGGGCGAGGACCGCTACTTCGTGGTGACGCAGTGGGAGACCGAAGAAGCCTTCCAGGCCTGGGCGAGCGGTCCCGCCGTCGAGGCCCATGCCGGCCAGCGGGCCAACCCCGTCGCCACCGGCGCATCGCTGCTCGAGTTCGAGGTCGTGTTGGACGTTGCAGGAACCGGGACGTCGTCGTAGCGCAGCCCGGGTGCGACACCGGGCGATGGTATTCACCGCCGTCGCAGCGCTGGTCGTAGCCCTGGCCTGCGGCTGCGCGCACACGGGTCCGGCTCCTGCCGACGCAGCGTCGACCCCACACATCGACACCAACACCCCACAGGGTCTGCGCGCCCAGCAGACCATCGACATGATCAATTCCGACTGGCCCATCGGCACCCACGGCGTCCGTACGCTCGCCGCGCCTGAACTGGTCGAGGACGTGACGGGCAAGATGGACCGGCTCTGGTGGGATCGGCCCTTCACCGTCAGCGGCGTCGACATCGGCGCGGGCGAGGCAACGTTGCGCGTGGTGACGTCCTACGGCGTCACGCAGAACATCGAGTTGCGCACCGACGACGCCGGCATGGTGGACCGCTTCGACGTGACTCTTGCGCGGCCCACGATCGACCGCTGGTCCGACATCGATGCGGAGCTGACCAGGTCCGGTGCGAAGTACTCATACCAGGTATCGAAGCTCACCGACGGCACGTGCACGACGGTGGCCGGTACCAACGTCGACGCGTCGCTGCCCCTGGCCTCCATCTTCAAGCTGTACGTGCTGCTAGCGGTCGCGAACGCGGTCAACGCAGGCACACTCGACTGGTCCGACCCGCTGACCATCACCGAAGAGTCGAAGGCCGTCGGCTCTGCCAGCTTCGAGGATTTGGAGTCCGGCGCCACGGTGTCCGTTCGCGAGGCCGCCCAGCAGATGATCTCGGCCAGCGACAACATGGCCACCGACCTGCTGATCGGCAAGGTCGGCAGGGGCTCGGTCGAACGTGCGCTGGTCGCCGCCGGGCATCACGACCCGGCCATCATGACGCCGTTTCCCACCACCCACGAGCTGTTCTCCGTCGGGTGGGGCGACCCCGACATGCGGACCCAATGGCGGCAGGCCGTCGATCAGGGAAAGCCGCAGGAACGTGCCCGCCTGCTTGCGCAGACGGACGCCCAACCCTACGAGCCCGATCCGGAGCGCACCCACACCCCGGCCTCGCCCTACGGGGTCGAGTGGTACGGCAGCGCCACCGACATCTGCCGCGTGCATGCCGCGCTTCAGGCCGCCGCCGTCGGACCCGGCGCGCCGGTGAGGGACATCCTCTCGGCTCTCCCCGGCATCGAACTCGACGACGCCACATGGGACTACATCGGAGCCAAGGGCGGGAACCTCCCCGGGGACCTGACGTTCAGCTGGTACGCGGAGGACCGGACCGGGCAGCCCTGGGTGGTCAGCTTTCAGCTGACCTGGCCGGAGTACCGCAGCCTAACCGCCGCAAGCTGGCTGCTATCCGTCGCGGAGGCGACGTTCGCACTCATCCCGGTGCGCTGAGTCACCCAGTGGAGCGCTGAGTCACCCAGTGGAGCGCTGAATCACCCTGTGGAGCGCAACGTCCACGCGTGACCGCGCAGGTGCAACACCGAGCGACTGGCCGGTGCGACGTCGATGCGCCAGAACGACTTCGGCGGCGCGTCCAGCGTGACCAGGATCGCGGCGCGGACCACTGCCGGATGCGTGACCGCCACCAGACGGCCCCTGCGGGTGCCGATCGACGACAACCAGTCCCGCACCCGCGCCATCAACGCGACGATTGACTCGCCGCCGTGCGGGGCGAGCGAGGCATCGGTGAGCCAGCTGGTCATGTCCGCCGGCGCGATGCCCCCGAGGACGCTCCCCCGCCAGGCGCCGACGTCCAGATCGGCGAGCCTGGATTCGGTTTCGGCGCGCAGCCCGAGGAGGTCGGCTGTCTGACGGGTGCGCTTCTCCGGACCGCACAGGGCCGCATCGACCTCTCCAAGGTCGACGGTGGCGTCCACCTGACGGTGGCCGAGTGCATTGAGGGGCTCGTCGGTGGGAAATCGCCCGGCTGCGACGGCATCCGTCATGGCGTGTGACACCAGGGTCAGCCGGACGACCGTCGCTCACGCGGCGATGCTGTCCTGGCGCCTACCGTCGAGCAGACGCGACACCAGTGCCGCGAAGACCAGACCGATGGTCGCCCACATCACGACCTGAGTCCCCAGGGAGTACAGCCGGAACTCGTACAGATCGGCTGCGGGGAAGCCGGCCACGACGATCGCGCCCGAGTCGTCACGCAGCGGACCCGGTGTCTCGTCGACCGCCGGAAGGACAAGCATGACGATCGACACCGCCACCAGGTAGCCCCCGCCAGCCACCAGAGTCGCGTGCCACGACCCCAACCGCGGCGCCAGACGTCGACCCAGTGACACCGCAGCAACCAACGACGCCGCGGACAGCACCACCATCAGCAGGTAGAGCAGCGTGCGCTGGCGGATGGTCTCGTCCAGGCTCACCGCGGGTGGAGTGGCCGGATACTTGAGCGCCGGAACCACGTAGAGGCTGAGCAGCATGCCAGCGGCGATCAGCACCGAGAGGGCGCGGGCCGAGACGTCGCCGACGCGGCCGTGGGCCACGGCGAAGACGACGGCGAACAGTGCGGCCATCGCGATGCTGAAGGCCAGCACCCCGAATCCCATGCCCAGGTTGGCCTGGATACCGCGCGTGAACAGCTCACCACCGCCACCATGGCTGTGCCCGCCCGCTCCCGCTGCCGCCTCCATCGCCTCGTGCGCTTCGCCGACGCTGGCTTCGTAGCCGATGGCCCGCTCGATGACGGGCTCCACGAAGATCCGGGCGAACACGAAGGACAGCACGCCCGCCAGGGCGCCGGCCAGCAGCCCGCGCCCGATGATCTGCTTCTCCATCTTCGGTTCTACTCCTGCCGGGTCAGTGGCAGGGGAAACCGAGCAAATGGCGGGCGTCGTGCAGGAATTCGTGTACGTAAGTATTGCTTCCGAACACCGACGTCGCCCCCTGGTCCAACCCGACGAAGTACAGCGCCAGAAGTGCCAGGAACACGGTGGCCGTGAGCCACACGGCCGCCCTGGTGGCGGACAGGTCGAGTGCGGGTGCCGCGACCCTGCGGGCCTTCGAGATCGACATGTTTGGTCCTTTCGGGATTTCGCGTCCCAGTTACAGGTGGTGACGAACCTCGGGTCTGACTTTCACAGTGGCGCGACCGTTCTGGACTTGCACCAGATTCCTTCGTCCGTCGATACGGCTGCATTGTAAGCAGCCCGCTGGCGGTAGCCACGCGAAGGGTCTGCGAACGCCCCAGCGCAGAGGCATTCGCGTCGCCATAGTCGATCTCGTCAACCAGCCCGCAGCCAAACACAAACTGTGTTTTGATTGATGATCGCTCGAGTCACTTGGGTAAGGAACCACCATGTACACAGGGGCTCCAAGAATCCACACCGCTCTTGCCAGCGCTGCGGCGGCCATCGCGATACCCGCAATGGTGCTCGCAGGTGCGGGCGCCGCACACGCCACCGCCAGAGGTCTCGACGTCACCTTTGCGCCGCAGTTGGGCGCGATGGTGGTCACGATCTCGGACACGGTCGGGGCGGGCAAGCAGAACTGCTCGTACAACGCCCGTCCGGAGAGCGCCTCAGTGCTTCCCCCGGTTCACAAGGACTTCGTGCTGGGGCTCGACGGAACGACGACGTTGAAGTTCCCTGGCGTGGCCACCGGCACGCTTTGGCGAGTTCACATCGACTGCACCTACGATCCGCCGAACCCGTTCGCGAAGCCCGGGTTCTTCGACGACACCCACGAGTACTGATTCGGCACCACACGAAGAGAGCGGGCGGTACCGCCTTGGCGGTACCACCCGCTGTCGTTTTGGCGCTTACTCCGTGACGGTCGTCGCTCCGGACGCGCCGGCTTCCGCCAGGTCCGGGAGGGCGTCGGTGACCGGCTTGCTGGCTCCGGCGAACGTGAACACCGCATCCTCGATGTTGTTGCTCTCGCCGTCCCAGTTGTCGACGTCGACGGTCACCAGCTGTCCGGGACCGACCTCCTCGAAGAGGATCTTCTCGGACAGTTGATCCTCGATCTCGCGCTGAATGGTCCGGCGCAGCGGCCGCGCACCCAGCACGGGGTCGAAGCCGCGCTTGGCCAGCAGGGCCTTGGCCTTGTCGGTCAGCTCCATGGCCATGTCCTTGGCCCTGAGTTGGTTACCGACGCGGCCGATCATCAGATCCACCATCGTGATGATCTCTTCCCTGGTCAGCTGGTGGAAGACGATGATGTCGTCGATGCGGTTCAGGAACTCCGGGCGGAAGTGTTTCTTCAGCTCGTCGTTGACCTTCTGCTTCATCCGCTCGTAGTTGTTCTCGCCACCACCCTGGGTGAAGCCGAGGCCCACCGCCTTGCTGATGTCGGACGTGCCGAGGTTCGAAGTGAAGATCAGCACGGTGTTCTTGAAGTCGACCGTGCGGCCCTGGCCGTCGGTGAGTCGACCGTCCTCGAGCACCTGCAACAGGCTGTTGTAGATCTCCTGGTGAGCCTTCTCGATCTCGTCGAACAGCACGACGCTGAACGGCTTCCTTCTGACCTTTTCAGTGAGCTGGCCGCCCTCCTCGTAGCCGACGTACCCCGGAGGGGCACCGAACAGCCGCGACGCGGTGAAGCGGTCGTGGAATTCGCCCATGTCGATCTGGATCAAAGCGTCATCGTCGCCGAAGAGGAACTCCGCCAGCGCCTTGGACAGCTCGGTCTTACCCACGCCGGACGGGCCGGCGAAGATGAACGAACCGGACGGGCGCTTGGGGTCCTTGAGGCCGGCGCGGGTACGCCTTATCGCCTTGCTGACCGCCTTGACGGCGTCTTCCTGGCCGATGATCCGCTTGTGCAGTTCATCTTCCATGCGCAGCAGGCGCGTGGTTTCGGCCTCGGTCAGCTTGAACACCGGGATGCCGGTCCAGTTGCCCAGGACCTCGGCGATCTGCTCGTCGTCGACCTCGGCAACGACATCGAGATCACCTGAGCGCCACTGCTTCTCACGCTCGGCACGCTGCGCGACCAGCGTCTTCTCCTTGTCGCGCAGGCTGGCGGCCTTCTCGAAGTCCTGCGCGTCGATCGCGGACTCCTTCTCACGGCGCGCGTCGGCGATCTTCTCGTCGAACTCACGCAGGTCCGGCGGAGCCGTCATCCGGCGGATCCGCATCCGGGCGCCCGCCTCGTCGATCAGGTCGATGGCCTTGTCCGGCAGGAACCGGTCGTTGATGTAGCGGTCTGCCAGTGTCGCAGCGGCCACCATTGCGCCGTCGGTAATCGATACCCGGTGATGCGCCTCGTACCGGTCGCGCAGACCCTTGAGGATCTCGATGGTGTGCTCGACCGTGGGCTCACCGACCTGCACGGGCTGGAAGCGGCGTTCCAGGGCGGCATCCTTCTCGATGTACTTGCGGTACTCGTCGAGCGTGGTGGCGCCGATGGTCTGCAGCTCACCGCGGGCCAGTTTCGGCTTCAGGATCGAGGCGGCGTCGATCGCGCCCTCGGCAGCACCCGCGCCGACGAGCGTGTGCAGCTCGTCGATGAACAGGATGATGTCGCCGCGGGTGTTGATCTCCTTGAGCACCTTCTTGAGGCGCTCCTCGAAGTCGCCGCGGTAGCGGCTACCTGCAACGAGTGAACCGAGGTCGAGGGTGTAGAGCTGCTTGTCCTTCAGCGTCTCGGGGACCTCGCCGTGCACGATGGCCTGCGCGAGGCCCTCGACCACGGCCGTCTTGCCCACGCCCGGCTCGCCGATCAGCACCGGGTTGTTCTTGGTGCGCCGGCTCAGGACCTGCATCACCCGCTCGATTTCCTTTTCGCGCCCGATGACGGGGTCGAGCTTGCCCTCCATGGCGGCCGCCGTCAGGTTGCGGCCGAACTGGTCGAGTACCAGGGAGGTCGAGGGATTGCCGGACTCACCGCCGCGCCCGCCGGTGCCGGCCTCCGCGGTCTCCTTGCCCTGGTATCCGCTGAGCAGCTGGATCACCTGCTGGCGCACGCGTGTGAGTTCGGCCCCGAGCTTGACCAGCACCTGTGCTGCGACGCCCTCGCCCTCACGGATGAGTCCGAGAAGGATGTGCTCGGTGCCGATGTAGTTGTGTCCGAGCTGCAGCGCCTCGCGCAGGGACAGCTCGAGGACCTTCTTGGCGCGGGGGGTGAAGGGGATGTGACCGGACGGCGCCTGCTGGCCCTGCCCGATGATCTCCTCGACCTGGCTCCGTACGCCCTCGAGCGAGATGCCCAACGACTCCAGCGACTTGGCGGCTACGCCTTCGCCCTCGTGAATGAGTCCAAGCAGGATGTGCTCGGTGCCGATGTAGTTGTGGTTGAGCATCCTGGCCTCTTCTTGGGCCAAGACGACGACGCGCCGTGCGCGGTCAGTGAAGCGTTCGAACATCGGTGGTTACCTGCTCTCCATCTTTGCGGTGCTGCCATGGAAGAAGCCTGCGCGGCTTGCCACGCTGTGCACCTGCCGTCCACTGTAGTGGGCTGCGGCCCGGGCTGCCGTGGGTGTCCCGGGCAATGCGGTGGGCATCCCGAGCAAAAGGGATCTGCCAAGCTGCTTGCTACACACCCGAAACGCCGGGCTGGCGTCGAACGTTTCCGCGATGCCACGAAAATGCCGCGAAAGTGCTTCGCCCTAAGCGAACGCGCCTCCGCCCAATGGCCGGCACGGCACGTTCTAGCAACCGCCGTCTACGTTGCCGCGTGGAAGGCGTCTATGACATCGGCGGGTATGCGTCCGCGAGTGGACACATTGTGACCATTTCGCCGTGCCCACTCCCGGATCGCCGCACTCTGCTCCCGGTCGATCGACGCTCGTCCCCGCCCCGTGCCCGCAGACCGGCCGCGGCGCCTACCGCCGACACGGCGCCCTGCCTCGACCCATTGCTTCAGTTCGTTCCGCAGCTTCGCGGCATTCTTCGACGAAAGGTCGATCTCATAGCTCACACCGTCGAGCGCGAATTCGACGGTCTCGTCGGCAGAAGCCTCACCATCAAAATCATCGACCAAGGTGACTGTGACCTTTTTTGCCATTTTTCTAGACTACCTTCTGCTGGAGCACGTAGCGGGTTCGCGTACTAGATCACGATGCTGACATAATAATCTAGATCATTCAAGAAGTACGAATCCGAACGGTGGAGTTACCCTTGTCGACGGACAATCGGGAACAAAACGGTCTCCCGAATGGACAGTCCGGTCAGGGCCATCAGGAGACGGTCGATGCCCATTCCCGTTCCCGTAGCGGGCGGCATTGCATACTCCAAAGCGGTCAGAAAGTCCTCATCGAGAAGCATCGCCTCGTCATCGCCGGCAGCGGCAGCGCGCGCCTGGGCCTCGAACCGCTCCCGCTGGACCACCGGATCGATCAGTTCTGAGTATCCGGTTGCCAACTCGACGTTGCGCACGTAGAGATCCCACTTCTCGGTGACACCGGGGATGCTGCGGTGAGCCCGCGTAAGGGGTGTGGTCTCGACGGGAAAGTCGCGCACGAAGGTGGGCGCCCACAACGTCGCCCCCACGGTGTGCTCCCACAGCTCCTCGACCAACTTCCCGTGGCCGTAGCCGCGGTCGCGCGGGATCTCGACGCCAAGGCCGTCGGCGACCGCCCAGAGTCGGTCGACGCCGGTCTCGGGATTGATTTCCTCGCCAAGTGCGGTGGACAGTGACGGGTACATCTCCACGGTGGCCCATTCGCCATCAAGATCGTAGGTGGTGCCGTCGGGCAGGGGAACGATTCTGGTGCCAATCGCCTCGTCTGCAACTTCTTGAATTAGCTCACGCGTCACAACCGCGGAATCGTCATAGGTGCCGTACGCCTGATAGGTCTCCAACATCGCGAATTCTGGCGAATGAGTCGAATCCGCGCCCTCGTTTCGAAACACCCGATTGAGCTCGAAAACCTTCTCGAATCCGCCGACCAGGCATCGCTTCAGGAACAGCTCGGGAGCGATCCTGAGGAACAGGTCGCTGTCGAGCGCATTGGAGTGCGTGACGAATGGCCGTGCGGCGGCACCCCCGGCAAGCGTTTGCAGAATTGGTGTCTCCACCTCAAGGAATCCACGCCTTTCCAGGGCAGATCGAACTGCACGCACCACCGCGATACGTTGCCGCGCGATGGTTCGCGCCTCGGGCCGAACGATCAGATCGACATAACGCTGGCGGACGCGCGACTCCTCGCTCATTTCCCGGTGCGCAACGGGCAGCGGCCGCAATGCCTTCGAGATGATTTGCCAGGAATCAGCAAGCACAGACAATTCCCCTCGCCGGGAACTGATCACCTCCCCGTGGACGAACACGATGTCGGCGAGGTCGACGTCGGATTTCCAAGCCTCGAGCGATTCCTCGCCCACCTTGTCCAGGCTGATCATCGCCTGCAGTTTCGTGCCGTCACCCTCCTGCAGCGTCGCAAAGCAGAGCTTGCCCGAATTGCGGGCGAACACCACCCGCCCGGCGACGCCGACGAACCGACCCGTCTCGACCGCGGGCTCGAGGTCGGGATGGGCTGCGCGGATCTCTGCGAGGGTGTGTGTCCTGGCGACCTCGACGGGGTACGGATCGCGCCCTTGTTCGAGCAGCCTTTCCCGCTTGGCCTGGCGGATTCGGAACTGCTCGGGAACGTCGGATTCGGCGGCCTGCTCGGACGTGGACGGCTCTGGGCCGCCGTCGGGTGGTGTCACGGGGTGCCAGCTTAAATGAAGGTCATGCACCCGGGACTGGACGCATCGCGCGTCGCGGCACTGGCCGAGGAGATCCTCGACTGGCGGTACAAGGGTATTCCGCCGTCGTGGAGCGGCCGCACGACGGCAGAAGTGGTCTCCGAAGAGGTAGACCCCTTCGACGACGGCGCCGTCGGCCCGCTCTGTGTCCTCGACGACTCGGCACTGAGCCACAATGTCGCGACGATGGCGCACTGGTGCCGCAGCCGCGGGGTCGAGCTTGCACCGCACGGCAAGACACACATGTCCCCGCAGCTGCTGGCGCGGCAGTTCGATGCAGGAGCCGCGGCAGTCACCCTGGCGACCATCGCGCAGGTTCGGGTGTTCCGCGCGTTCGGGGTGCGCCGCGTGCTCCTTGCCAATCAGCTGGTCGACGAGGGTGGTCTGCGGTGGCTGGCCACCGAGCTCGACAGTGACCCGGGGTTCGAGCTGATGTGCTGGGTGGACTCGGTGTCGGGCGTGGCGGCCATGCACTCGGCGTTGACGGCGGCGGGCGCAACCCGCCCCGTCGACGTCTGTGTCGAGCTGGGCGTGACGGGCGGCCGGACGGGATGCCGCGGCGACGACGAGGTCGACGCCGTGGCCCGCGCCGTGGCCGGCTCCACGCGACTGCGACTGGTCGGCGTCTCGGGATACGAGGCCGCCCTCGGCCACGACGTCACCGCGGAGGCCTACGCGCAGGTGCGCACCCACCTACGTCGGCTGCGCGCGGCCGTGGTCAGGCTGGCACCGGCGTTCGAGACCGACGAGCCCACCGTCACTGCGGGCGGCAGCACCTACTTCGATGCCGTCGCAGACGAGCTGGGCGGCGACTGGCCCGCCGGTCTTACCGTGAAGACCGTGCTCCGCAGCGGGTGCTACCTGACCCACGACGATGGCCTCTACCGTAAGACCTCGCCGCTCGGCAGGGATGGCGGGCAGGGACTGCGGCCGGCGCTGGCGGTCTGGGCGCCGGTCCTCTCGCGTCCCGAGCCGGGGCTGGCGATAGTGGCCATGGGCCGACGCGACGTCTCGTTCGACTCTGACCTGCCGGTCCCCCACGGCCTGCCCGACTCCCGCGTGGACAAGCTCAACGATCAGCACGCCTACCTGCGCCTGGACCCTTCCGACGAGAAGCGAGTCGGCGTGGGCGACTGGCTGCGGTTCGGAATCTCGCACCCCTGCACCGTATTCGACAAGTGGCAGCTCATCCCGGTGCTGGATGCGCGTGGTCGCGTCGTCGATCTGGTCCGCACCTTCTTCTAAACCCACGGCCGGTATCCGCCGCGCAACGCATCTCAGCGGGCAGGCTTGAGCTTTCCACGCTGGTTGTCCCGGTTCCGCTCGAACACCAGCCGCAAACCGTCGAGCGTCAGGTGCGCGTCGTAGTGCCCGACGGTGCGCAGATCCGGCAGTACCAGTGGGGCGGTGTGTCCGGTCGCCACCACCGCGACGTCATCACCGCCGAAGCCGTCCACGTCGTCGCGCACCCGATTCACGAGGCCGTCGACGAGCGCGGCGAACCCGAACACGGCGCCCGCCTGCATGCACTCGACGGTGTTCTTGCCGATCACCGAACGGGGTTTGGTCAACTCTACCCGGCGTAGGCCCGCAGACCGGGCGGCGGCGGCGTCCGACGACACCTGGATGCCGGGAGCGATTGCGCCACCGAGGAACTCGCCCTTGGCCGAGACCACGTCGACGCAGATCGAGGAACCGAAGTCGACGACGATGGCCGCACTGCGGAAGCGCTGGTAGGCAGCAAGGCAGTTCACGATGCGGTCCGCGCCGACCTCCTTCGGGTTGTCGACGAGCAACGGAATGCCGGTTCGCACACCGGGTTCGATCAGGACGTGGGGTGCCGACGGCCAATACTGGTCGAGCATGACCCTGATCTCGTGCAGCACCGACGGCACCGTGGACAGCCCGGTCGCGCCGGTCAGACGTTCCGCATCGTCGCCGATGAGGCCGTCGATGGTGAGAGCCAACTCATCGGCCGTGACCTCTGGCTCGGTGCGAATCCGCCAGTTGTGCACCACCTTTGCGTGGTCGCCCGAACCCGACACCAACCCGACGGCGGTGTGCGTGTTGCGGACGTCGATTGCGAGCAGCACGGCGCTACCGCGTCGACATCGGGCCGGCGGTGACGAAACCCGGTCCGACGAGGTCCCGTTCGGTGCGCGTCACCGTCGCGCGGCGAGTATTCGGCTTGCACGTGCTTCGAAACATCAATTTCTCCAGGGTAATTCGTTGCTCTCACCCGGATCGAACCGGGCTTCTCCGTCGATACCGGCGGATGCGCCGACGTCGATCGCAATGTTGTCCAGGAGCCTGGTCGAGCCGAGCCGGGCCGCGACCAGCAGTCGAGCGGCCCCCTTCGCCGGTGCAGGGCCGAGCCAAGGATCACGGACGTCGAGGTAGTCCACCTCGATCGCGGGCACCTCGTCGAGCACCGCGCGTGCAGCATCGAGCGCCTCGGAGACCCCACGCGGTGCCGCATACATGCCCGCGAGCAGTGCTGCGGACAGCGCACCGGCCTGTTCCCGCTGAGCCTCGTCGAGAAAGGCGTTGCGTGACGACATGGCCAGTCCGTCCGGCTCACGGACGATCGGAACGCCGACGATCTGCACGTCGACGTCGAGGTCGTCGACCATCTGTCTCACCAGTACCAGCTGCTGATAGTCCTTCTCGCCGAACAACGCCCGGTCCGGGCGCACGATCTGCAGGAGTTTGAGAACGACGGTGAGCATCCCGGAGAAGTGCGTCGGCCGGGAACCACCCTCCAGGTCGGCGCCGAGTTGACCCGGCATCACCGTGGTGCGCCGGCCTGCGGGATACATGTCGGCGACCGTCGGGGCGAAGGCGATCTCCACGCCTTCCTCGCGCAGCACCGCGAGGTCGTCATCGAGTGGTCGCGGGTAGGCGTCGAGATCCTCACCTGCGCCGAACTGCAGGGGGTTGACGAAGATCGACACCACCACGACGGCGCCCGGTACGCGTTTGGCCTCGCGTACCAGCGCAAGATGGCCGTCGTGCAGTGCACCCATCGTCGGCACCAGCATCACCCGGCGCCCCGTCGTCCGGAGCGCTCGCGAGACGGCGGAAACCTCGGCGGGCCGGGCATAGACGTTGAGCAGGCTCGCATCGTACGAGGGTGGCCTTCGAGCGGTCATGACGCCCCTTCGGACTCATCGGTCAACACGGCGAAGACGTCTCCAGGCGCATGCGCGCGTTGCGCCGTGCGTAGCGCATTGGCCCGATATGCCTGTGCAAGTTCGGGATCCACCTCGGCAAGCGCGTCGAGATGTCTGGCAACAGCCTGCGCGTCTCCTCTGGCGACGGGACCGGTCAGCGCACCCTGCCCGCGTTGCAGCGCGTTCTCCAGGGACGCGCGGGCCAGTGGCGCGATGACACGCTCGGCGATGCCACCGGGACCATCGCCGACCATCTCCTGGCCGAGTAGTTCCTGGCCCCACAGCGCGCCGCGGAGCGCCTCCACGGCGTCGAGCACCACCGTGGTCACGTGATTGCCCGCATGTGCCAGCGCGGCGTGGTACAGCGTGCGCGCGTCCTCGCGCACCCGGAAGGGCTCTCCGCCGATTTCCAGGACCAGGGACTGCGCGATGGCGTAACCGACCTCGTCGGCAGCGGTGATGCCGAAACAGGACTCCGAGAGTCTGGCGATGTCTTCGTCGGCACCGGTGAACGTCATCGCCGGGTGGATGGCCAACGGGATGCAGCCCTGCTCGGTCAACGGTGCGAGCGTCGAGATGCCATTGGCACCCGAGGTGTGCACCACGATCGTTCCGGCACGCACCGTACCGGTCGCGGCCAGACCCGACACGAGGGCCGCCAATTCGGCGTCGGGCACCGCCAGCAGTAGCAGTTCGGCGCGGTCGGCAACGTCATGCACGGGGAGCACCGGGGTGTCGGGCAGGCGCGCTTCGGCACGCCTGCGCGATGCCCGGGACACCGCGTTGCACCCCGACACCACGTGATCGGCCCGTTCCAGAGCCACCCCGAGCGCGGTACCGACACGACCCGCGGAGATGATTCCGACGGTCAGGCGTGCCGGGCGGAAGGCATTGGGGGTCCCCATGTAGACGACCTCGCTGACGTCATGAGTTCTGTCGTTCCGGTCCCGGTCCGCGGGTACCCGACGGTCGTCGACGAGATTAGCTCATTCCTCGCGACGACGACGCCGCCCGCCGCCCGTCGAACTGACCTGAAGCCGCGCCAGCAACTCGGAGATCGGCTGGCCGCCCGCGTGCTGACCGCTCGGCTCATCGGGCTCCGCCGACTCGTCCGTGCCGCGGTGCCGCGGCGCGGGGGGATGCTCGGCGGCCGGTGGCTGCGGCGGTGCTGGGGTAGCGAGGGTGGGCGGCGTGTGGGGCGTGCGCGGCGAAGAAGCCGGCCCGCCCGCGTCCTCCCCTGGCGCGACGTGACGGGCACGCCCCGGCGAATCGCCCGACACGCGGTCCGACGTCCAGTGTCGGCCGCCGCGGGGTTCGGCAGGCGGTGACGCCATCGCGGGCGGCGCCGGGGGCGCTACCCAGTTGCTGCGCGGGTCGCCCGCCGGGATGAACTCACCCTCGGGCGGCGCCGGGCTCCATTCGGTGTCGGCGCCGACGGTGTGCCGGGCGTTGCGGTCGGGTTCCTGCCACGGGGACCGCGCGGCGGGCGCAGGAGCAGCATGCGGCGGTGGGACCACCGACGGCGGTGGTGCGGGCGCCGCTCGGGGCGGGGCGGCAGGCGGAGGCAACCACGGGTACCGGATCTCGGGTTCGGGCGCGGTTGGTGGCGGCGCCGGTCGGGGCGGGTCGTCGGGCGGTGCGGCCTCCGCGACCGGCACCGGCCGTTCGCGTCGTTCGCGATCGACCTCGGACGGCCTGCGGTGGCTCCGACGGCAGCCGTCGTCGATTCCACGTCGTCCTCCGGAGGATGGGGCTCCTCCGGAACGTCGATGATGGGGCTCTCTTCGGTGGACGGATCGGTGACCTCGCCGTCCTCGGTGTCGATCCGGCTGCTGATGACGCGGCCGGGGCCGTACCCGCCTTCACGATCCGGACCGGCATCGTTGATGCGGTCCCAATCGGGAAACCGATGCACGGTGGTGCGTTCCGTCTCGATCGCAGGCCGGTGCTGCAGGTCGGTATCGAAGATGATCTCGAGGTTCGCCCGTAGGGCGGCGAGTTCCGCGCGCAGACTGGCCACTTCGTCGGACGTCTGCGCACGCAGCTCCGAGGTGAGTTCGCGCCGCAGATGCGCCTCGATGCCCAGCTCGTATTCGCGGCGCGCGGCAATTTCACGGTCAAGTTGCAGGTCGTAGACTAGTTTCAGGTCGCGCGCCTTCGCGGCGTCGACGTCGGATTGCCTGCGGTAGATGAAGGATACGAACGCGGCGATCACCGCCGCCCAGAGCGCCAGGATCACGGCAAGCTTGAGCAGTTCGACCCGATCGGTGAACACCAGGGCAGAACTCGCCACGATGGCAAGCACCAGCAACGTGGTGAAAACGGCCCATCCCGGCCTGCGGGCGACGCGTCGCGAACGCGTCCCACGGGTCGGATCGGCCATGGGCCGACTGTACCGGCCGCACTTCAGATCGCGTGTCGCCCACTCCGGCGATTCGGCGAGCCGACCACGGCGTGCCCTAGCCCCGCACGCCGTCCGGATCATCCGGCGGCTCCGGCGGTGACTTGCAGCAATGCTGCAACCACAACGCGGCGATCACCAGCGCCATCGCGCTGACCGCGGCGACCACGGCACCCGCCGTGTCCTGCTCGGCGACGCGGAGTGCGCCGCGCCGCGGGATCAGGTAGGCCAGCACCGCGAGCCACCAGCCCAGCACCACCGCACCCACCCACGCCGATGCCTTGGCGACCACGACCGACCGGGCCACGGCCAGCGGGTCCAGCCGGCCCGTTCCGGGTCCGATCCGTGCCGAACCGATCTTCGACCGGACATAGCCGGCCCAACCGGCCAGCGCCCCCGCAACCGCGAGCAGCGACAGTCCCGTCCACGGTGTCAGTGGCGGGAACCAGCGGTAGGACATCATCACCACCAGGTAGCCGACGACTGCCGTGAGCCCCGTCGCCGCCGCGAGGTCACGCATGCGGGTCGGCCCCATCAGGTCAGCAGCACCAGATCGGTGGGGCGTACTCCGTGACGTTCAGCGGGGTCGATTTCGTCGAGGAGCTCGGCGATCGGCCTACTCCGGCCCGACACGGTCAGGGTCGCGCCGGGGTCTGCGTGCACCCAGGGGACCAGGACGAACGCCCGTTGGTGCGCCAGCGGATGCGGAAGGGTCAGCGTCGCGTCGTCCGACGACACCTCGGTGACGCCGTCGTGGCAGGTAACGATGTCGACGTCGAGGGTGCGCGGCCCCCACCGGACGTCGCGCACGCGCTCGGCGGCCCTTTCCAGGGACTGAGCGCGCGTCAGCCACCCACGGCAGTCCAGCGCAGGGTCATCGCCGACGACGACGGCGTTGAGGAACGGGTCCTGCTCGACGCCGCCCCAGGCGTCGGTCTGGTAGACCGGCGACACGGCCCGCACCGCGTCGCCCAGGCCGTCGACGACCGACTGCAACCGCGCCAAGCGGTCACCGAGGTTTGAACCGATGGACAGCACGACCCTGGTCATCCATTGCTCCTCGTGCCGCGCCGGGACCGCCGCGCCACCACCGCAACGTCGCCGAACGACAACGGGATCGGCGCCTGCGGCTTGTGCACGACGACCTCCACTGCGTGCACCCGGTCGTCGATCATCACATCCTGGGCGATCTCCGCGGCCACCGTCTCGATGAGGTTGCGGGGCGGCCCGGCGATGACATCGGCGGCCCGCTGCGCCAGCGCCCCGTAGTCGAGGGTGTCGGCGAGATCGTCGCTCGCCGCCGCGGCAGCCAGATCCACCCACACCGTCACGTCGACGACGAAGTCCTGACCGTCACGACGCTCGTGGTCGAATACGCCGTGATGCCCACGAACGGTCAAGCCGCGCAGTTCGATTCGATCAGCCACTGAAACCGACCCCCACATCCGTCCCGTCGCCCGACCACGCTGCGAGCACCTTCAGCGCGTCGACCGACGCCCGTACGTCGTGCACGCGGACTCCCCACGCGCCGTACTGGGCCGCCAGTGCGGAGACGACGGCAGTGGCCGTCTCCCGGCCGTCCGGGGGGCGCGGTTCCCCGTCGCGATCGGCAAGCAGCGTGCCGAGGAACCGCTTGCGTGACGCGCCGACGAGGACGGGAATCCCGGTGGCGACGAACTCGGGCAGCGCCCGTAGGAGTGCCCAATTGTGTTCGGCGGACTTGGCGAAGCCCAACCCCGGATCGATGATCAGGTTGCCCGGGTCGACTCCGGCCGACACGGCTGCATCGACGCCGGCGAGCAGTTCGGCGCGGACGCTGGCAACCACGTCACCGTAGTCGGGAACCCGGTGGGGGCGCTCGGCGCCGACGGAGCGCCAGTGCATCAGCACCCAGGGCACGCGGGCGTCGGCTACAAGCGGCGCCATGCCCGGGTCGGCCCGCCCACCCGACACATCGTTGACGATCCTGGCTCCGTGTTCCAGCGCGGCGCAGGCGACCTCGGCGTGCATGGTGTCGATACTGACCGTGATGCCTTGCCCGGCAAGGCCTTCGACCACGGGAAGAACGCGGGCCTTCTCGACCTGGGCTTCGACGCGGACGGCGCCGGGACGCGTCGACTCGCCGCCGACGTCGATGACTTCGGCGCCTTGGGCCGCCAGGGCGAGGCCGTGCTCGATGGCGCGGTCGCGATCGAGGAACAGCCCCCCGTCCGAAAACGAGTCATCGGTGACGTTGACGACTCCCATCACCCGAGTGCACGTCCCGGGTCGACTGGGCTGACTCACTTCCGCAGGATCAGGTCCAGAGCCTCGGACCGCAGCGAGGCGTCGGTCTTGAACTGGCCGCGTACCGCCGAGGTCGTGGTGCTGGCGCCGGGCTTGCGGATGCCGCGCATCGCCATGCACAGGTGTTCTGCCTCGACGACGACGATCACGCCGCGCGGGTCGAGCTTGCGCATCATCCCGTCCGCGATCTGCCCGGTGAGCCGCTCCTGCACCTGTGGCCGCTTGGCGTACAGGTCCACGATGCGGGCCAGCTTGGAAAGCCCGGTGACCCGACCGTCGACACCCGGGATGTACCCGACGTGTGCCGAGCCGTGGAATGCGACGAGGTGATGCTCGCAGGTCGAGTACATCGGGATGTCCTTGACCAGGACGAGTTCGTCGTGCTGCTCGTCGAACGTGGTGTTGAGCACGTCGTCGGGGTCGGTGTAGAGGCCGGCGAACATCTCCCGGTAAGCGCGTGCCACCCGTGCCGGCGTGTCGACCAGCCCGTGCCGGTCGGGGTTCTCCCCGATCGCGATGAGCAGTTCTCGTACGGCAGCCTCGGCCCGCGGTTGGTCGAACGTGGGAAGTTCGGCGAGCAGGACAGGTTCGATCTCCGACCGCGTCATCAGTGACTCCGTTCGTGTCAGCCGTGTGTCGGCGGATTGGGTCGGTCCTCGGACCGGTCATCCTGTTCGTCGTGCGGGGCGGGCTCGGGTGCGCCGCCCTGCGGCACGTGCTGCCCGGGATGGGGGTACGGCTGGTACGGCGGGTGGCCCCCAGGTTGCGGTGACCATCCACCCGGAGGTGGTGGTGGCGGCGGATACCAGTTTCCCTGCGGCGGTTGGCCCGCGTTTCCCTGCGGCGGTTGGCCCGGAGGCGGCCAGCCGGGAGCGTGCCAGCCTGCGGGTGCGCCGTAGTCGGGCTGCATCGAGCCTGGCGACGACCCCGTTCCGGGCGCCCCGTTCGGTGCGCCAGGGCGGCCCCAGCCACCGTTGGCGCCGTTCCCGTTCGGGGGAGCGCCGTTCGTGGGGGCGCCGTTCATGGGAGCGCCGTTGACCGCGGAGCCGTTCGATCCGTTCCCGCCGTGCAAGTGGGCCTCCGCCTCGGCGGCCTTGCTGGCGGCGGCGATGGCGGCCTTGAACGCGGGTTCCTGCACCGGCGGCGGCCATGGCTCGCCGCGTTCGATGGCCAGTTCGCCGGGAGTCTTGATGGGCGGCTTGTCGGACGGCACGCGTCCGCCGAAGTCGTCGAACATGGTCAGCCGCGGCCGCTTCTCGACGTCGCCGAAGATGGCCTGGAGTTCGACGCGGTGCAGCGTCTCCTTCTCCAACAGCTCGCCGGCAAGGGTGTCGAGCACGTCGCGGTACTCGGTGAGGATCTCCCACGCCTCGGTGTGCGCCGCCTCGATGAGCTTGCGGACCTCGTCGTCGATGATCTGGGCGACCTCGTGGCTGTAGTCGGCCTGCGTGCCCATCGAACGACCCAGGAACGGGTCGCCGTGTTCGGTGCCGTAGCGAACCGCACCCAGCTTGGCGCTCATGCCGTATTCGGTGACCATGGCGCGGGCGATCTTGGTGGCCTGGTCGATGTCTGACGACGCGCCCGTCGTGGGCTCGCGGAAGACCAACTCCTCCGCCGCGCGGCCACCCATGGCGAAGACCAGACGCGCGATCATCTCCGAACGTGTCATCAGGCCCTTGTCGTCCTCCGGCACCGACATCGCGTGCCCGCCGGTACGGCCGCGGGCCAGGATCGTGACCTTGTAGATCGGCTCGATGTCGGGCATCGCCCACGCCGCGAGGGTGTGACCACCTTCGTGGTAGGCGGTGATCTTCTTCTCGTGCTCGCTGATGATCCGGCCCTTGCGGCGCGGCCCACCGACGACGCGGTCGACTGCCTCCTCAAGCGCGGCACCGGTGATGATGGTGCCGTTCTCGCGGGCCGTCAGCAGGGCAGCCTCGTTGATCACGTTGGCCAGGTCCGCGCCGGACATGCCGACGGTGCGCTTGGCCAGTCCGTCGAGGTCGGCGTCGGGGGCGATCGGCTTGCCCGCCGAGTGCACGCGCAGGACGGCGCGACGGCCGGCGATGTCGGGAGCGGACACCGGTATCTGCCGGTCGAATCGACCGGGTCGCAACAGCGCCGGGTCGAGGATGTCGGGTCGGTTGGTCGCTGCGATGAGGATGACGCCCTGGCGTTCGCCGAAGCCGTCCATCTCGACCAGCAACTGGTTCAGGGTCTGTTCACGTTCGTCGTGGCCACCGCCGAGGCCGGCGCCGCGCTGACGGCCGACTGCGTCGATCTCGTCGACGAAGATGATGCAGGGGCTGTTCTGTTTGGCCTGCTCGAACATGTCCCGCACCCGCGACGCACCCACGCCGACGAACATCTCGACGAAGTCCGAGCCGGAGATGGTGAAGAAGGGGACGCCGGCCTCCCCCGCGACGGCACGGGCCAGCAGCGTCTTGCCGGTGCCCGGAGGCCCGTAGAGCAGCACGCCCTTGGGGATCTTGGCGCCCAGCGCCTGATAACGCGTCGGATTCTGAAGGAAATCCTTGATCTCGTAGAGTTCCTCGACCGCCTCGTCGACGCCCGCGACGTCGGCGAAGGTGGTCTGCGGCAAGTCCTTGTTCAGCTGCTTGGCCTTGGACTTGCCGAAGCCGAAGCCCATCCGGCCCCCCGATTGCATCCGGGAGAACATCACGAACAGGCCGACCAGCAGGAGCAGCGGCAACATGTAGATCAGCAGCGACCCGAACACGCTGCCCTCGTTGACCACCGTGTTGATCTTGGCGTTCTTGGCGGTCAGCGCGTCGAACAGCTGAACCGCGTACCCGGTCGGGTACTTGGAGATGATCTTGTCGCTGTCCTGGGTGTCGCCGTTGCCGCTCTTGAGATCCAGCCGGACCTGCTGCTCGCGGTCATCGATCTGCGCACTCTTGACGTTGTCGGAGTTGATCTGGGCGATCGCCACGGAGGTGTCGACGGGCTTGTAGCCGCGGGTGTCGTCACTGAAGTAGAAGAAGGACCAACCCAGCAGCAACACGACGGCTATCGCCGTCAGGGTGCGGATGACGTTCTTTCGATTCATCGTTGTGTTCGGCCAGCGGATGACTCAGTCATCCACGTCGGCCTGGTCCTTCCGATACGCACAGTCAGTTGTCCAAGGCTACCGCTTGCCCAACGTCGCGAGGTCGGCGACGGGTTCCCCGGACGCCAAACCCGCCTCGCGCGAGGTTCGCGGACGGTCAGCCAGCACGAGAACCCGGCCGAAGGTGAACCTTTGTGCGACATTTCGACGGATTTTCGAGCACAAGCTCGGTCTCGACGGCACGGTGGACTGGTGCAAACGTCCGCCGAACGGTTCATCGACGTCAACGGCGTCCGACTGAGGGTGACCGAGGCCGGTGACCGGGGTGCGCCGGTCGTCGTCCTGGCCCACGGCTTCCCCGAACTGGCCTACTCGTGGCGGCACCAGATACCCGTGCTGGCAGCAGCGGGCTATCACGTCCTGGCCCCCGATCAGCGCGGCTACGGCGGCTCGTCGATGCCTACGGCGATCGAGGATTACGACATCCTCAAGCTGACCGGGGACATCGCGGGCCTGCTCGACGACGTCGGAGCCGAGAAGGCCGTGGTCGTGGGGCACGACTGGGGATCCACCGTGGCGACGAACTTCCCGCTGCTGCACCCGGATCGGGTCTCGGCGTGCGCAGCATTGAGCGTCCCCCCGGTTCCCCGACCGCTCCATCGACCCACCGAGTCGTGGCGGACCGCCTTCGGCGACGACTTCTTCTACATCCTCTACTTCCAGGAGCCCGGGCCCGCTGACGCCGAACTCGGAAGTGACCCCGCCCGCACCATGCGCAGGTTGATGGGCGGCATCCGTTCGGCCGACCAGAAGAACGTCTTCCTGGAGATGGCGACTCCCGGTCCCGAGGGCTTCATCGAGCGACTACCCGAACCCGACGGCAGGCCCGAGTGGATCACACAGGAAGAAATGGACCACTACGTTGCAGAGTTCACGAGGGGCGGATTCAGCGGACCGCTGAACTGGTACCGCAACTTCGACCGGAATTGGGAGCTGACCGCGACCACGCCGTCGAGGACGATTGCCGTGCCGACTCTGTTCATCGGCGGCACCGCGGATCCGGCGCTGGCGATGACACCGCGCGATCGGGTGCTCGACGTCGTGTCCGGGCCGTACCGCGAAGTCATGGTGGACGGTGCCGGGCACTGGCTTCAACAGGAACGCCCCGTCGAGGTGAACGCGGCTCTGCTGGAGTTCCTCGGCGGCGTGGAGTTGCGTTGACGCGCAGGCGCGCCCGACTCGAACTGTAGGGTGCCGATATGTCGAAGAGCGTGTGGGCGAAGATGCCAACCCGTGTCGTGGTCATCGCCGCGGCCGGACTCGCGATGTTCGCCGTCTCGGCGTGCGACTCGACGCCAGCGGGGCCCGTCGCCGGACCCGACGGGCCCATTGCGCGACAGGTCACCGTCGTCGGCTCGGGCAAGGTGCAGGGCGCCCCCGACACCGTCACGGTCAACGCCGCGATCGAGTCCAGCGCGCCCGACGCCACGACCGCGATGAACCAGACCAACGAACGGATGGCGGCGGTGATCGACGCCGTGG
This sequence comes from uncultured Actinomycetota bacterium, assembly GCA_963798245.1. Lineage (GTDB taxonomy): Bacteria > Actinomycetota > Actinomycetes > Mycobacteriales > Mycobacteriaceae > Mycobacterium. The sequence continues at coordinate 556,933 of CAWCSO010000009.1, read as the reverse complement.
CCGGCCAGGGCATCGACCGCGAGGACATCAGCACCGAGCAGGTGAGCCTGCAGCCGCAGTACGCCGACGACGCAGCCTCCATCCGGGGATACACCGCGAGCAATTCGATCGCGGTCAAGGTCCGCAGCATCGACGCGGCGTCGCCGACGATCACCGCGATTCAGACCACCGGCGGCAACGCCACCCGGATCAACTCGGTCAGCTTCGCGATCGAGGATGATTCGCAGCTGGTCAAGGACGCTCGTGCCCGCGCGTTCGCCGACGCGAAGGACCGCGCCGGGCAGTATGCGAAGCTGTCCGGGATGAGCCTGGGCAAGGTCATCTCGATCACCGAAAGCGGGGCGGGTGCGCCTCCTCCGATGCCGTCGCCGCGCTACGGCGCGTTGGAGGCGGCGGTGCCCCTGGAGCCCGGGCAGCAGACCGTCGGGTTCTCGGTCACGGTGGTGTGGGAACTCGGCTAACCCCGCCGAGCAGACACAAAGGGCCCCCAATTGGGTCGAACGAGGGCCCGTTGCGTCTGCTCGCGGGAAGGATTCAGGCCGGCGAGATCTGTACCGGGATGCCGTTGAGGACAGCCGTGCCCGACAACGGATCCATCGACGTACCGTCGTTGAGCTGGTTGACGTTCACCCCGGCCTGCCCGTCGGCCACGGACTGCCGCGTGCCGTCCTGACCGTGCCCCCAACCGTGCGGGAGTGACACCACACCACGCCGGATCGCGTCGGTGATCTCGACCGGCGCCTCGAGTTCCCCACCCGGCCCCTTGACCCGCGCCGTGTCGGTGACGCCGAGTTCCGCCGCGTCGTCGGGATGCATCCGAAGAGTGCAACGGTTCGTCCCACCCGCCAGCGCGGGCAGGTTGTGCATCCAGCTGTTGTTCGAACGCAGATGGCGCCGACCGATGAGCACGAAGGCGTCGGCGCCGCGGTCCAGTGACTCCCGTAGTCGCGCGACATCCGAGACCAGTTGAGCCGGTGCGAGTTCGACCTTGCCCGACGGGGTCCGAAGGATCTCGGTCAGGCGCGGCCGCAACGGACCGAGATCGATGCCGTGCGGCGCGTCCCTCAGACGGTCGAGGGTGAGGCCGTCCGGGTTGGCGCCGAATGCATCGCCGTAGGGGCCCAGGCGCAGCATCATGTCGAGTCGCCGCTCGAAGCCCCGCCCCGGCGCCAGCATGGCCGTCAGTTCCTCCGTCGAGCGGCCCGCGACCGGAGAATCGGGATCCGCGGTCTCCTTGGCCAACGTCATCGCGATGACCTGCTCGTCGACCAGGCCAGGTTCGGCGAACGGCCCCAACCCCGCCAGGATCAGCGCGAGGCGGGCCAGGATCTCGGGCTCATCGGGGCGGCCGGGCTCGAGCGGGCGCGCCGCAGGCGAGTACCGCGCGTTGTTCCGGACCGGCGTGCTGCTGAGGGCGACGTCGAAGTGGGCGCTCTGCGACGGCGGGGGCGGGGGCAGGATGACGTCGGCATGGCGGGTGGTCTCGTTGAGGTACGGGTCCACGCTCAGCATGAAGTCGACGTCGCCGAGCACGCGGCTCAACCGTTCGCCGTCCGGTGCCGAGAGAACGGGATTGCCCGCGATGGTGATGACCGCCCTTGCCTGACCGTCTCCCGGCGTCTCGAGTTCCTCGGACAATGCGGCCGCGGGCAGCTCCGACAACACCTCCGGATACCCCGAGACCCGACTGTGCCAGCGTCCGGTCTGGAAGCCGCGGCCCTTTCTCGGCGGTCGTGGCGCCTGGCCGATGGGCGACTGCGGGAACATCGCGCCACCTGGCCGGTCCAGGTTGCCGGTGAGGACGTTGACGACGTCGACGAGCCAGCTGCCGACGGTGCCGAACTCCACGGTGGACGTGCCGATCCTGCCGTACACCGCCGCCGTGCGCGCCGCCGCGAGTTCCCTTGCGATCGTCCTTATCTCGTCGGCGGGTACACCGACATGGTCGGCAACCGCCTCGGGTGCGAACTCGTCTGCAAGGCTGCGGACGTCATCGACGCCGATGACGTGTTCGGCCAGCCCGCCGAGGTCGTCGGTCACGAGTCCCTCGTCGAACAGCGTGTGGACCACGGCGAGCAGGAGCGCGGCGTCGGCGCCTGGGCGCGGTGCGATGTGTTGATCGGCCATTTGCGCGGTCCTGGTGCGCGCCGGGTCGATCACCACCAGGCGCCCACCCCGCTTGCGCAGGGCCTTGAGCTTGCCGCCGAAGTCGGCCACCGTGGCCAGGCTGCCGTTGGAGACCAGGGGGTTGGCCCCGATGATCACCAGATGGTCGGTGCGATCCACGTCTGGCACCGTGAAGGCCATCGGATTGCCGAACATGAACCCCAGGGAGACATGCTTGGGCATCTGGTCCAGGGTGCTGGCCGAGAAGGTCAGATGGGTGCCGAGACCCTTGACGATCAACGGGATGTACAGGCCGCCGGCGATGGTGTGGGCATTCGGGTTGCCGACGTAGACGGCGACACTGCGCCCACCGTGATCGGCAAGCACCGCGCCGAGTCCGTCGGCGGCGGCCTGAAACGCCTCGTCCCAGCTCACCGGTACGAGTTCACCGTCGCGGCGCACCATCGGCGCGCTCAGCCGGTCGGGGTCGCCGTCGAGTTCGGCGAAACTCGCACCCTTCGGACAGATGAAGCCGGCGCTGAAGACGTCGTCGCGGTCACCGCGTGCCGAGGTGACCCTGTCGCCTTCGATGGTGAGCACCAGGCCACAGGTGGCCTCACACAGCGGGCAGATGCGCAGCGCCGTCCTGGTCGCCTCTCCGGTAGGCGCAGGGGTTTCCGTTGCAGCGGTGTCGGAGTCGGCGGGGCTGTCCAGCACCATGGTGCACGCTCACTTCCGGTCAGGGCCCGCGCGTCCTCGCGCGAGCGCTCGTCAGGGCCCGCGCTTCCTCGCGCGAGCGCTCGTCATGAGTCTTCGTAAACCTTCGGGTCGAGGGTGCCGATGTAGGGCAGGTCGCGGTATCGCTCGGCGTAGTCGAGGCCGTACCCGACCACGAACTCGTTGGGGATGTCGAAGCCGATGTAGGAGATGTCGACGGCGGTGCGCACCGCGTCCGGTTTGCGCAGCAGCGTGCACACCCGCAGCGATCGGGGGTGACGGGTGGCGAGGTTGCGTAACAGCCAGGTCAGCGTCAGTCCGGAGTCGACGATGTCCTCGACGATCAGCACGTCGCGATCATGAATGTCGCGGTCGAGGTCCTTGAGGATGCGCACCACGCCCGACGACGACGTCGACGACCCGTACGAACTCACCGCCATGAACTCGAGTTGGGTCGGCATCGGAATGGCGCGCGACAGGTCGGTGACGAACATCACCGCGCCCTTGAGCACCGTCACCAGCAGCAGATCCTGGCCGTCTTCGCCGATGGCGTCGGCGTAGTCCGCGGCGATCTGCGCACCCAGCTCGGCGGTGCGGGCCTGAATCTGCTCCTCCGAGAGTAGGACGGACTTGATGTCACCCGGATACAACTCGGCGGCGCTATGGGCTGGCACGGATTCAGCGTGCCACGTCCGTAGGCCTGCGACCAATACGAACGCACAACCGGCTCCGCTAAATCTTCTCGCGGGTCAGCACGAGCCGGCCGCCCCGGCGTCCGGCGAACAGTCGCTGATCAACCAGCCGCGACCCGACCGCGACGCCACCCTGTCCCCGCCATCCCGTGATCAGGGCGTCGACCGCGCGAATCTGCCCGTCGGTGAGGCCGGTCGCCCCGCCGCCGAGGAGCCAGCCACGGATCACCCTTCGCCGGACGGCGGCCGGTAGCTCGCGCAGGCGGGTGACGTCGAGACCGCCGTCCGCGGCGATGTCGACGAGCGCCGTTGCGGCCTGATCGTCGAGCGTGTCGGTGTCCTCGCGCAGGGCCGCGGCCGTGCGGGCGAGCGCCGCGGCGACGCCACCACCCAGCACGTCCTCGAGCAGCGGCAATACCTCGGCACGCAGGCGGGTCCGGGTGAAGCGCGGGTCCCGGTTGTGCGGGTCCTGCCACGGCGTCAGCCCGAGTTCCGCGCACGCACCGCGCGTGACGTCGCGGCGCACCGCGAGCAGCGGGCGGCACCAGGGCGGATCGTATGCCCGCATCCCGGCGATCGAACGCGGACCGGAACCGCGGCCCAGGCCGAGCAGCACCGTCTCGGCCTGGTCGTCCAAGGTGTGGCCGAGTAGCACGGGCGCACTGGCGCGGCCACGTTCCAGCGCGGCGTAGCGGGCCCGGCGCGCAGCCGCCTCGGGGCCACCGTCGGTGCCGACGCCGACGTGGAGCACCTCGACGTCGACACATCCCAGCGCGTCCGCCTGATCACGGGCCGTGGCTGCGACGGCGGCCGAGCCCTGTTGCAAGCCGTGGTCGACGACCAGTGCGGTGGTGGGCAGCAGTCGGGCCGCGACGGCCGTCAGCGCGAGCGAGTCCGCCCCGCCGGACAGTGCGACGCACCACTGCCGGTCGTGGGGCACGAAGGTGGCGGCGAAGTCCTCGACGGCTCGGCGCAGTGTCGCTACAGGACTCTGTCGATCCATCGCTGTGGCTCGTCGACTTCGGCTGGCAGAGGCAGGGTTTCGGGACCGGTCCACACGGCGTTGAACCGGGTCATGCCCACCTTGGACACCACGTCGTCGACGAAGGCCTTGCCCCTCGTGTACTGGCTCATCTTGGCGTCGATGCCGAGCAGCCCACGGATCAGTCGTTGCAGCGGAGGCTGTTTGCGGTTCCTGCGGTCGTTGAACCTGCGTCTGATGGTCGCCACCGACGGGACCACGGCGGGACCGACGGCGTCCATCACATGGTCGGCGTGGCCTTCCAGCAGGGTGCCCAGCACCAGCAGCTGGTCGAGCGCGCGGCGCTGCGGCTCGGACTGGACGGCGCGCAGGAGCCCGATGATGCCGTCTGAATTCGGTTGTCCGACATCGCCTGTCGGGCCGTCCCGGCGGTCGCTGGCGAACTTGGCCAACCGGGCGACCACCTTGGTGATTTCCTGCTCGGAGTCGTCGGTGAGCACGGCCAGCGACTGGGACATGTGGTCGGCGAGCCACGGGTTGGCGCGGAACTGCACCCGGTGGGTGACCTCGTGCAGGCATACCCAGAGCCGGAAATCTGCGGGCACCACGCGAAGCTGGCGCTCGACGGCGATGACGTTGGGGTAGACGAGGAGCAGTTCGCCCCCGCCGGACCGATTCCCCAAGTCGCTTCGCTCCTGCCCGCCGGACCGATTCCCCGAGTCGCTTCGCTCCTGCCCGCCGGACCGATTCCCCGAGTCGCTTCGCTCCTGCCCGCCGGACCGATTCCCCGAGTCGCTTCGCTCCTGCCCGCCGGACGCGAACGGGTCGTACTGGCCGAGGATGCCCGAGGAGACGAAGGCCAGGACGGCGCCCGTCTGTGCACCCGTGATGCGCCTCGTCAAGGCGCCGCTGGACGAGCCTTCGCCGTCACCACCAGTCATGACCCGCATGGATTCGGTGGCAGCGCCGACCCACTCGCGGCGGTCGATGACCTTCGCCTCGGTCACCGTCGCCCCCTCGTTGAGACCGGTGACCTCCCGGACGGGAATCTCGGCGCGCCGCGCCGACTCGGACAGCTGTTCGATCACCTGCTCGCGGGTGTAGTCGGTGGTCGGCGGTGCGGGCCTGACCAGCTTGCGGCCGACGGTGGCCGCGAAGGCCCAGTCGACGGTACGGCCGACGGTGGGGGCGCTCATCGGCCGCAGCCACAGGAATGCAGCGCGGTGGCCAGCGCGTCGAGAGCGGTCCGACCCGTGGGACCCGCATCGTTGGAGATCAGCGCGAATGTCATGACCCGGCCGCCGGCGTCGGTGACAATGCCCGCCAGCGCGTTGGTGCGGGTCAACGACCCGGTCTTGGCCCGTAGGAAACCGGCGGTGTCCTTGCCTGCCTCGGTGTCGAGGTAGCGGTTGGACAGCGTGCCGCTGCCCCCCGCGATGGGTAGCAGGTCGACCAGCGGACGCAGCCTCGGCTCATCGCTGCCGACGGCTACGTTGACCACCTCGTCGAGCGTCTTGGCGGTTAGCCGGTCGTCGACCGAAAGGCCGCTCGAGTCGACGAGTACCGCGCCGCCGGTGTCGATGCCGGCCTTGCCGATCTCGGTCAGTACCGCCCTGGCCGCGCCGTCGAAGCTGGCGGGCAGACCCAGCGCCGTGGCGACCTCGCGACCCGTGGATTCAGCCATCACGTTGTCGGACGCGTTCATCATGTCGTGCAGCCGCGACATCAGGGGCGGCGACTGTACCGAGGCGATCTCGCGGCCACCGGTCACCGGCCGCGGCGACACGGTCACCGTCGCGGGGTTGACTCCGAGCGCGGATGCCAGGGCGCGACCAGCGTCCAGAGCCGGCGTCTTGGATCGCCGCGATTCCACGCTGACCGGCTGGGTCCGTCCGCCATCGAGCATGACGGACTCGATCGGGGCGATGTCGCCGTTGCCGATGTCGGCTGGGTCCCATCCCGGCGCCATGGTGGGTCCGCTGTAGGCGGACAGATCGACACTGACGGACTTGACCGCGACGCCGGACGTGCGCACCTGTTCGGCAAGGTCACTGATCCGCGCCGCGTCGCGGTACCACGTCGGCGTCTTCGGCCCTGCCGCCGACAGCGTCGGATCTCCGCCGCCCCGCAGCACGACGACGCCCGGCGAATCGCTCTGGTCGGGCGCGACGACGGTGGTGGTCAGGCGGGCATCCCGGTCGAGTGCGAGCAGCGCGGCGGCAGCGGTAAGGAGCTTGTTCGTCGAGGCGGGTTGCAGCGGCAGGTTCGCACCCACCGCCCACAGTTCGGTGCCGGTGACGGCGTCGGTGACGCGACCACCGAGCACGCCGAGGTCGGGGTTGGTCGCGAACGGCGCCAGCGTCGCGGCCATCCGGTCGGACGTGGGCTCGGGCGCGGCGTCGCCGATGGCCAGCACGAGAGGCGCCGCACTCGCCGGAGCGGGTTGCGGATCGACCGGCTCGGCCGTGGGGCGGTTTCCCGCCGAGGCCAGCGCGGCCACCGTGACGACGGCGGCTACCAGGGACAGCACCGCCACGCCGACGAGCACGTGGGTGGACCGACGCCACCGGGTGGGTCGCATGACTCTCCTGGAGTGCTCTGGAGGATTTGGGGGCTGCCGAACGGACCCGAGCAGGTCCGCATGAGAAAGGGTATCGCTCGTCTATGGTTGACCCGCGTCGTCAGCCGACGAGACGAGAGAAAGCCCAGACGAAGGAGCCGCGGCGGTGGAGTTCGAGGTCGTGATCGAGATCCCGAAGGGTTCGCGCAACAAATACGAGGTGGATCACGAGAGCGGCAAGGTCAAGCTTGACCGCTACCTCTATACCGCCATGGGCTACCCGACCGACTACGGCTTCATCGAGGACACCCTCGGAGAGGACGGCGACCCGCTGGACGCGCTCGTGCTGCTGCCCGAGTCCCTCTTCCCGGGCGCGGCGCTCGACGCACGGCCCGTCGCGATGTTCCGCATGACCGACGAGAAGGGCGGCGACGACAAGGTGCTCTGCGTTCCCGCCGGCGACCCGCGCTGGGATCACGTCACCGACCTCGGCGACGTGAACGAGTTCGAACTCGAGGCGATCAAGCACTTCTTCGTGCACTACAAGGATCTCGAACCGGGAAAGTACGTCAAGGGCGCCGACTGGGTCGGACGCGAGGAGGCCGAGGCCGAGGTCACCCGCTCCATCGAGCGGTTCGCCCGGGAACCGAAGGCCGACGGGCACTGATTTAGCCTCCCCGTAACACGGGGTAACGTGCCCGTCCCTTAAGGGCCCGATCATGGCGATGTGTACATGCATCAGGGGCTCGGCCTGGACGCGTTCAACGCGCTGCCCGAGCGCAAGGCGGTCCACGCGCTGTACGAGTGCTGCAACAGCATGACGTTGGCACGTGCCCTTGGCGGCACTCGCCCCTACCCGGACCATGCTGCGCTGTTCCGTCGCGCCGATTCGCTGCTTTTTTCCATGCCGGAGGCCTGCATCGACCAGATCCTGGACGCATGCCCCCACGTGGGCCGCAGGCCGCGCAGCCACCGTTCCGCCGCCGAGCAGTGCTCGGTGTGGGATGACGACCCGAAGGTGATGGCCGACCTCTCGGACGCGGCGCGGCGCTACGGCGACCAGTTCGGCTTCGGTTTCGTGATGTTCGTCGACGGCCTGGGCGCCCGCGACGTCCTCGCTGCGGTATCCGATCGCATGCACAACGACGTCGAGACCGAACGCAAGGTCGTCCGCAACGAACTTGCCAGGATCAACCGGACGCGGTTGGAGCGCATGTTGGGACCCGAAGGGGGCTACCAAAACTGGTAGCCACGGACGCGAACGTGCCGCCTGCCTGGCCTAGGCTCGACGCGTGAGCACCCCATCTGAGCGGAACCGGGCGCATTCGCACTTCCTCTCCCTTCCCGACCTCGCCGCCCGCTCGGCGGGTGGTGCCGTGTTGTGGGCCACAGACGATCTGTTCGCCGAGAAGGAGAACCTGATCAAGCCGGGGGCCGCCGAGTTCCGGCCCGCCACCTTCGGCCACAAGGGCCAGATCTACGACGGGTGGGAGACCCGGCGCCGACGCGGCTCGACCGAGGACTCCTCCGACGCGGCGATCATCCGACTTGGTGTTCCCGGCGTGGTGCGAGGCGTCGTGGTCGACACCGCATGGTTCACGGGAAACTATCCACCGCAGATCTCCGTCGAGGCGGCCTACGTCGACGGCCATCCGTCGACCGAGGAACTCGCCGACAAGACGGAGTGGACCACGATCGTCGGGCGCAGTCCGGTCAACGGGGACACACGCAACCCCTTCAAGGTCGACTCGCACAGGCGGTGGAGCCACGTGCGGCTGTCGATGTACCCCGATGGCGGCATCGCGCGGTTGCGTGTGCACGGTGAGGGCCTGCTGGATCCGCGCTTCGCCGACGGGCTGCCGCTTGACCTCGCGGCGATGGAGAACGGCGGCCGGATCACGGCCTGCTCCAACATGTTCTACAGCTCCCCCAACAACCTCCTGCTGCCCGGGTCCGCGCGCAGCATGGGCGAGGGTTGGGAGACGTCGCGGCGACGGGACAGCGGGAACGACTGGGTGCAGGTGCATCTGGCCAGTCAGGGCATGCTGACCGCGGCGGAACTCGACACGTCGTACTTCGTGGGCAACGCCCCGGGCTGGGCACGGCTGTCGGGCCGCGATGGTGACGGCGAATGGTTCGAGGTGATGGCGATGACGGAACTGCAGCCCGACACCAGGCACCGCTTCCTCGTCGACGGTGACCGACCGGTGACCGACGTCCGGCTCGACATCCACCCAGACGGAGGCATGGCCAGGGTCCGCTTGTTCGGAAGGCTCACCCCGGAGGGGCTTCGCGGAATCCGCGAGAGCTGGGACGTCAGCGGCTGACCAGGGTCGCGATGTGGCGACCGATGGGCAGTGCGGCGGTCGCTGCGGGCGACGGCGAGTTCAGCACGTGGACCATCCGCTCGGTCTGCTCGATGACGAAGTCGTGCAGCAATGAGCCGTCCCGTCGGACCGCCTGGGCACGGATGCCCGCCGGGTGCGGCAGCAGGTCGGACCTGGTCAAAGCCGGGGCGTACCTGCGGCACGCCCGGAGGTAGCTGCCCTTGAGCAACGAATTGCGAATCTCCGAGAGTCCGAGCGTGACGTTCGCCGCCGCGACCCGCCAGAGACCGGGAAACACGGCCATCGTGGCGACGTCGCGCAGGTTCACCGAGAACTTCGGATAGCCCTCCCGCGCCAGACCGAGCACGGCGCTCGGGCCGACGGTGATCTCGCCGGCGATCGTCGGGCTGAGGTGCACGCCCAGGAACGGCAGGGCCGGATCCGGCACCGGGTAGATCAGCCGCTTGACGAAGCCCGCCCGGACCCGAGGGAGCCGGAAGTACTCCCCACGGAACGGGACGATCTGCACGTCGATCTCGAGACCCGCGAGGCGGGCGAGCCGGTCGGCCTGAAGCCCTGCGCACACGACCAGCCGGTCACAGGTCAGCGTGCCCGCGGTCGTGCCGACGGAGACCCGCGCGGACGTCTCGCGGATTCGTCGGACCCGCTCACCCGTACGCAACACGCCACCGGCGTCGGCGATGAGTTCGGCCAGCCTCGTGCTCACCCGGCCGTAGTCGACGATGCCCGTTCGGGGTAGGTGCAGCGCCGCGATTCCCGCTACGTTGGGTTCCAGTTCGGCCAGTTCGCCGCGGTCGACCCGGTGGCATTCGATCCCGTTGACCACGGCCCGCTCGGCGAGTGCGTCCATCCGCGCGACCTCGCCGGCATCGGTCGCGACGATGAGTTTCCCGCATTCCTCGAACGGGATGGCGTGATCGTTGCAGAAGTCCTTGGTGGCCCGCTCCCCCGCCTTACACAGGGTCGCCTTCAGACTGCCCGGCTCGTAGTAGATGCCGGAGTGGATGACCCCGCTGTTGTGTCCCGTCTGATGCCGCGCCACCGAGTTCTCGGCCTCGATCACCACGACGGACGCATCGGGGTCCTCGGTAAGCAACCGGTGGGCCGTCGACAGGCCGACGATGCCTGCGCCGATCACGCAGTAGCGGTAATGAGTCATCACCATGCACTGTACGAATCCGTGGGGCGACGCCGTACGTAGAGTCCGTTGCAGACATCTCGAGGCGTCCCAAGGAGACAGCCAGTGCCCAGCACACCCGTCGCTGCCGACCGTCGCGCTCGAGCTGCCGGAGGACCCGAGGGCGCGCGCCGACTTCCTGGAACGGAACGGCGCCGACGTGGCGGCGGTCGTGACGTCGGGCCGAAGCGGCGTCGACGCCGACCTGATGGCTGCGCTGCCGCGGCTCGGCGCGGCGACCGCCCGCTGACACGGAAGGTCAGCAATTCCCGCGTCGGGATCATCGGGCTCGGTCGCATCGGCGGCGCAATCGCCAAGCGGCTCAGCGCGTTCGACTGCGACATCTCCTACCACAATCGGCACCAGGCGTCGGGATTGCCGTACCGCTACGTCGACTCCCCGATCGATCTCGTGGGCATGGACAACGTGGTGCTGCTACCGCACGTGGGAAGCGCAACCGTCGAGACTCGGGCGGCCATGGAGAACCTCGTGTTGCGCAACCTCGACGAGTTCCTCGCCACCGGGCGACTGGTCACACCGGTACTGCAGCCTTCGGCCTCGTAGCGACGGGTCCGCGTCGATCAGGATCTTCGGCGCCCGCGCCCTGCGCCCCGCGAGCCCTACGAGCCTGCGAGGCTGCGAGGCTGCGAGGCCCGCGAGGTCTACACCAGGGTCGTGAATTCGGCGATTTCACGACCCTGGTGCAGACCTCGCGACCTGAGTCTGACGCACCTCACCCGTGCGGCGTGCGCGGAAGGCGGGCTGACGCTTAGTAGTTTGTATTCGTGACGGCCGACCCGGGACCCAACATCCCCACCCAGTACCTGTTGTCGCCGTCGGCCCCGCCACCACGGACGCTGATCGACATCCTCTACGCCACCGCCGAGCGGCATCCCGACGCACCGGCGATCGACGACGGCGAGGTGCAGCTCACCTATGCCGAGCTGGTCGTCGACATCGAAGAGAGCGTGGCGTGGCTGGCCGCGCGCGGCATCGGCCGCGGTGACCGCATCGGGATCCGAATGCCGTCCGGCACCTACGCGTTGTACGTCGCCATCCTGGCCACGCTTGCCGCCGGCGCCGCCTACGTGCCGGTGGACGCCGACGATCCCGACGAGCGCGCCGCACTGGTGTTCGGCGAGGCCGGTGTCGTCGGTGTCATCACCGAACAGGGCCTGATCCGCGGCCACGGATCGTCGCGGGGGTGGCGTGCAGGACGACCGCTCGTCCGCGACGATGCCTGGATCATCTTCACGTCCGGGTCGACGGGTACACCCAAGGGTGTCGCGGTGACCCATCGCAATGCCGCAGCGTTCGTCGACGCGGAGGCGCAGGTCCTGCTGCGGGACAACCCGATCGGACCGGGCGACCGGGTGCTCGCGGGCCTGTCGGTGGCCTTCGACGCGTCGTGCGAGGAGATGTGGCTGGCGTGGCGGTTCGGTGCCTGCCTGGTGCCTGCCCCGCGATCACTGGTCCGTAGCGGCATGGATCTGGGGCCGTGGCTGGTGTCGCGCGACATCACGGTGGTGTCGACGGTGCCGACGCTGGCCTCGCTCTGGCCGGCCGAGGCGCTCGAGGCGGTGCGCCTGCTCATCTTCGGCGGCGAGGCATGCCCACCCGAACTCGCCGAGCGGCTCGCCGCCGGGCCGGATTCCGCGGGCCGCGAGGTGTGGAACACCTACGGTCCGACGGAGGCGACGGTGGTGGCGTGCCTGGCGAGGCTGACGGGGCGGGGTCCGGTCAGCATCGGGCTGCCGCTGCCGGGCTGGGACCTCGCAGTGGTCGACCGGGACGGGCACCCGGTGGGAATCGGGGAGGTCGGCGAGCTGGTGATCGGTGGCGTCGGGTTGGCGCGTTACCTAGACCCGGAGAAGGACGCCGAGAAGTACGCGCCCATGCCCACGTTGGCGTGGGAGCGGGCCTACCGCAGCGGCGACCTGGTCCGCCTCGAGCCCGACGGCCTCTACTTCCAGGGCCGCGCGGACGACCAGGTCAAGGTCGGGGGGCGGCGCATCGAACTCGGCGAGGTCGACTCCGCGCTGGTGAATCTTCCGGGGGTCAGCGGTGGCGCGGCGGCTGTGCGTCGCACCGCCAGCGGCACACCCCTGCTGGTGGGTTACATCGCCAGCACCGACCCCACGTTCGACCTCGCTGCCGCGCGAACCGCCCTCGCCGACTCGCTGCCCGCCGCGCTGGTGCCCCGACTGGTGCTGGTCGACGAACTGCCGACGCGCACGTCCGGCAAGGTCGACCGACACGCCCTCCCGTGGCCGGTCGAGAGCGACACCGGCACCGACGATGCCGAACTGGGCGGCACCACGGGCTGGGTGGCCGGGTTGTGGCGCGACGTCCTGGCTGCTCCGATCGACGGACCCGAGGCCGACTTCTTCGCACTCGGCGGCGGCTCACTGTCGGCGGCACAGCTGGTGTCCGCACTTCGTGCGCGCTACCCGGAGGTGACGGTGGCCGATCTCTACGACCACCCGCGGCTGGGGTCGCTGGCCGGCTACCTCGACGAACTCGATCCGCCGCCGCAGGTGCAGACCCGCGCCGTGCGCCCGGTGTCGTGGCTGACCCAGGTCGCGCAGGTGATGCTGTCGCTTCCGCTGGCCACCCTGACCGGCATGCAGTGGGTGGTGTGGCTGGCATTGCTGAACGGCGTCGCCGGCGGGTTCGACCTGGTTCCCTGGGCGGTGCCGGTGAACTGGTGGTGGGTTCTGGCGGGCTTCCTGGTCTTCGTCACCCCGCCGGGGCGGATGGGCATCGCCGTGCTGGGTGCGCGGATGCTGCTCGGCGGCCTCGAACCCGGCACCTACCGGCGGGGCGGGGCCGTCCACCTGAGGGTCTGGCTCGCCGAGCGGCTGGGTGACGCCAGCGGTGCCGAGAACCAAGCGGGTGCACCGTGGTTGGTTTACTACGCCAGAGCGCTGGGCAACAAGGTCGGCAAGGGCGTCGATCTTCACTCGGCACCGCCAGTCACCGGCATGCTCGTACTCGGCCACCGGTGTTCGATCGAGCCGGAGGTGGATCTGACCGGCCACTGGATCGACGGTGACCAGTTCCACGTCGGCCGAATCGAGGTCGGCAACGATGCCACCATCGGCGCGCGCACCACGCTGCTGCCCGGCGCATCGGTCGGCAAGAACGCGGACGTCGCACCGGGTTCCGGCGTGATCGCCAAGGTCAAGGCCGGGCAGTACTGGAAGGGATCACCCGCGATGAAGTCCGGCAAGGCCCGGCACCCGTGGCCAGACGAGCGGCCGGCCCGCGCCCCGCTGTGGGTCGCCGTGTACGGAGTCACCTCGGTGCTCCTCGGCGGCCTGCCCCTGGTCTCGCTGGCCGCCGGCCTCGCCGTCATCGGCTGGGCGGTGCGCGACACGGCATCGCTGAGCCGACGCCGTCGCACCCGCTCTGGTCTGGACCCCGGTCGCCACCCTGGTCGCCGTCGTCGTCTACGCAGCCCTCACAGTTCTTGGCGTGCGCACCCTCGCGCTTGGGCTGAGCGAGGGCTACCACCCGGTGCGAAGCCGGGTGGGCTGGCAGCTGTGGGCCACCGAACGACTGATGGACGCCGCACGCAACTATCTGTTCCCGGTGTACGCCAGCCTGTTGACACCGTGGTGGCTGCGCGTGCTGGGCGCGAAGGTCGGTCGCGGGACCGAGATCTCGACGGCGCTGCTCACCCCGAAGTTCACCGTCGTCGAGGATGGCGCCTTTCTCGCCGACGACACGATGGTGGCCTCCTACGAACTCGGCGGCGGCTGGATCCACGTGGCCAAGGCAACCGTCGGCAAGCGCGCCTTCCTCGGCAACTCGGGTATCACCCAACCCGGTCGGCGGGTCCCCGACGACGGGCTGGTCGCCGTCCTGAGCGCGACACCACACAAGGCGAAGGCCGGATCGTCGTGGCTGGGCAGTCCCCCGATCCGGCTGCGTCGCCAGCCGACGGCCGCCGACGCGCTCCGCACGTTCCATCCGTCCCGGCGGCTCAAGGTTCTCCGCGGCGTGGTCGAAACCTGCCGGCTCGTCCCGATGATCGTCACCTTCGCGATCGGCGTCGCCGTGCTCGGCAGCCTGCAGGCCATGGTCGGCGCGCACGGCTACCTCGCCGCCGCGCTGACCGGCGGGGCGATTCTGCTCGTCACGGGTGCGGTCGCCGGCGCCATCGCCGTCCTGGCCAAATGGGTGGTCATCGGCAGGATCAGGGCGGTCGAACATCCACTGTGGTCGTCGTTCGTGTGGCGCAACGAGGTGTCCGACACGTTCGTCGAGACCGTGGCGGCGCCGTGGTTCGCCCGTGCTGCCAGCGGCACCCCCGTGATGAACCTGTGGCTGCGGGCGTTGGGCGCCTCGATCGGACGCGGCGTGTGGTGCGAGACCTACTGGCTGCCCGAGGCCGACCTCGTCACCCTCGGCAGAGGCGCCACGGTGAACCGGGGATGCGTGGTACAGACCCATCTCTTCCACGACCGCATCATGCGGATGGACACCGTGGTGCTCGACGACGGCGCGACGCTCGGGCCGCACTGCGTCGCACTGCCGGCCTCGCGCATCGGTGCCGGAGCCACCGTCGGACCGGCGTCGCTGGTGATGCGCGGTGACGTCGTGCCGCCGTCCAGCCGGTGGCAGGGCAATCCGATCGCACCGTGGAATCCGTTGCGCAAGAAGCGCAGCGGCAAGGCGCCCAAGAAGTCCGGGGTTGCGGCGGCGTGACCCGGATCTCCAAGAAGCCACGTAAGTCCGACCCACCCGTCATCGACCCCTACCTGCCCGGGAACGGCAACTTCGGCTACCGGGTGTCGCGCTACGAACTCGATCTCGAGTACAAGGTGAACATCAATCGCCTCGCGGGCAGCGCGACGATCACCGCCGCCACCCTGGCGTCGATTCGTACGTTCACCCTCGACCTGTCGGACGCCCTTGCGGTGTCCAAGGTTTCGGTCAACGGTCGACGCCCGTCGTCCTTTCACACCTCGAACGGCAAGCTTCACGTGACACTGTCGTCGGCACTCCCGCCCGGTGCGGCGATGTCGATCGTGGTGCGATACGCGGGAAACCCGCGCCCCATCCGCTCGCTCTGGGGCGATGTCGGCTTCGAGGAACTGACCGCCGGCGCACTGGTCGCCGGACAGCCCAACGGCGCCGCATCGTGGTTCCCGTGCGACGACCATCCGAGCAGCAAGGCGAGCTACCGCATCGCAGTCAGCACCGAGAACCCCTACTACGCGGTCGCCAACGGCAAGCTGGCGTCGAAGCGGACGCGGGCCGCCATGACCACGTGGACCTTCGAGCAGGCCGAGCCCACGTCGACCTACCTGATCACGCTGCAGATCGGCGAGTACCAGACGCACCGCCTCGCGAAGACCCCAGTCCCGATGAATGCCGTTCTGCCACCACGGTTACGGGCCACATTCGACCACGACTTCGGCCGCCAGCCGCAGATGATGAAGCTGTTCGTCAAGCTGTTCGGCCCCTACCCGTTCTCGACCGGCTACACCGTGGTGGTCACCGACGACGATCTGGAGATTCCGCTCGAGGCACAGGGCCTCTCGATCTTCGGCGCCAATCATTGCGACGGCGAGCGGGGCGCCGAGCGTCTGATCGCGCACGAGTTGGCGCACCAGTGGTTCGGCAATTCGGTGACCGCACGGCGCTGGCGCCACATCTGGCTGCACGAGGGCTTCGCCTGTTATGCCGAGTGGCTGTGGTCGGAGGACTCCGGGGGACGCAGCGCCGACGAACTCGCCGGCTACTACCACCAGAAGCTGGCGTCGTCGCGCCAGGATCTGCTGCTGACCGACCCCGGCCCCCGCGACATGTTCGATGACCGGGTGTACAAACGCGGCGCGCTGACACTGCACGTCCTGCGTCGCACCATCGGCGACGACGCGTTCTTCGACCTGCTCCGCGCCTGGACGGCCAAGTACCGGCACGGTACCGCCGTCACCGACGACTTCACCGGGCTGGCCGCCCACTACAGCGACGAGTCGCTGCGGCCGCTCTGGCAGGCCTGGCTGTACTCGAAGGACGTCCCCGACCTGTGACGGACGGCGCGTCGCCCCTGCCGACACAGGGTCCCGTCACGCGCGGCAGCGTCGCCAGGGTCGGCACCGCGACCGCGATCAGCGCGCTCTGCGGGTACGTGGTGCTCTATCTGGCCGCGCGGGACCTCGCGCCTGCACGCTTCTCCGTGTTCGCCGTGTTCTGGGGCGCGTTCGGTCTTCTGGCGGGTGCCTCCAACGGCCTGCTGCAGGAGTCCACCCGCGAAGTCCGCCAAGCGCAGCTCACCCCGGCGATCGACGGCCCCCAGATCCGCCCGACCCGGGTCGCAGTGCTGGTCGGGGCCGTTTCGGCGGTTGCCGTGGTCGGCACGTCGCCGCTGTGGTCGGGCCACGTGTTCGTCGACGCCCGGCCCCTCAGCGTGGCGCTTTTGGCCGCAGGCATCGCCGGGTTCTGTGTGCACGCCACGCTGCTGGGCGTGCTGGCAGGGGTGAACCGGTGGAGCCAGTACGGATCGCTGATCGTCGGCGATGCCGTCGGCCGGGTGGTCGTGGCCACGGCGACGTTCCTCGTCGGCTGGGGCCTGGCCGGTTACCTGTGGGCCACCGTCGCGGGTTCGATCGCCTGGGCGGTGTTGCTGGCGGCCTCCCCCTCCTCCCGCGCGGCGGCGCGACTGCCCACTCCCGGAACCACCACGACGTTCCTCCGTGGCGCGTCGCACTCGATCGCCGCGGCGGGGGCGAGCGCCGTACTGGTCATGGGGTTCCCCGTGCTGCTGCAGGCCACGTCGCAGGATCTCGGCGCGGCAGGCGGCGTGGTGATCCTGGCCGTGACGCTGACGCGGGCACCCCTTCTGGTGCCGCTGACCGCGATGCAGGGCAATCTGATCGCGCACTTCGTCGACCAGCGCGCCGCGCGACTTCGGGCGCTGGTGACACCATCGCTGCTGGTACTGGGCCTGGGTGGGCTGGCGGTGCTGATCGCCGGACTCGCGGGTCCGCGGCTGCTTCCGTTCGCGTTCGGGCCCGACTACCAGGCGGGCGGCGGCCTGCTGGCCTGGTTCACCGCGGCAGCGATCTCCATCGCACTGCTCACTCTGACCGGCGCCGCGACGGTGGCCGCCGCGCAGCACCGCGCGTACGCCGCGGGCTGGATCGGCGCGACTCTCGCGTCGGCACTGCTGTTGTTGCTGCCGTTGTCGTTGGAGACCAGGACCGTGGTCGCGCTGATGTGCGGCCCGCTGGTGGGAATCGCGGTGCATCTGGTGGCGCTGATCCGGCTGGCGGGCTCGTCGACGCGCTGAACGAGCAGCCGAATACCCTCACAGAAGCTTCGGGCACGATCCCGGGCGCACGACGAAGGAGAACAAATGACCTGGCTGGTCACGGGTGGGGCGGGCTACATCGGCTCGCACGTGACCCGTGCACTGCTCGATGCCGGTATGCCGGTCGTCGTGATCGACGACCTTTCCACGGGCCTCGAGGCATTCGTACCCGATGGCGTACCGCTGGTGAGGGGCACCCTGCTCGACGCCCGACTGGTGGAGCGCACCCTGCGCGAGCACCCCGTCGACGGCGTCATCCACATCGCCGGATTCAAGTACGCCGGTGTCTCGGTGCAGCGGCCGCTGCACACCTATGAACAGAACATCTCGGCGATGATCACGCTGCTGAAGGCCATGAACGACACGGGCGTCGACAAGATCGTGTTCTCATCGAGTGCGGCGACCTACGGCACACCTGAGGTCGAGACGGTCACCGAACAAACGCCGACCAGTCCCGAATCACCTTATGGCGTAAGCAAGCTCGTCGGCGAATGGCTGTTGCGCGATGCCGGGCGGGCCAGCGGACTCCGACACACCAGCCTGCGCTACTTCAACGTCGTCGGGTCGGGCTCACCCGAACTGTACGACGTCAGCCCGCACAACCTGCTGCCCCTGGTCTTCGACACCCTGTTCCGGGGAGAGACACCCAGGATCAACGGCACGGATTACCCGACGCCCGACGGCACCTGCGTACGCGACTACATCCACGTCGCCGACCTGGCGCTGGCACACGTCGCGGCGGCACGGCGAATGGCCGCCGGCGAACCCGTCGAGCCCGTGTACAACCTCGGCAGTGGCAGCGGGACCTCGGTGCGCGAGATCATGGCCGCCATCCGCACGGTGACGGCGATGGACTTCGAGCCGACGACCGCCGTGCGCCGGCCGGGGGATCCCGCACGGATCGTGGCGTCCGGTGAGATGGCCGCCCGCGACCTGGACTGGCAGATGCGGTATTCGGTGCAGGACATGGTGTCCTCGGCGTGGACTGCACGCCAACGGGCTGGAGCCGGATATCCCCGTTAGAACGCCGTGGTCGGGCCGCGCCTCGTGGGTCGCCCGCACCGCCGTGGCGCTGATCGCGCTGCAACTGGTCGTTCGGGGGGCGCTCGCCTTCGGCGGCTATTTCTACTGGGACGACCTGATCCTGACCGGTCGCGCGGGCACACAGCACCTGCTGTCCGCGTCGTATCTGTTCGATGACCACGACGGCCACGTCATGCCCGCAGCATTCCTGGTAGCCGGTGGCACCACCCGACTGGCCCCGCTGAACTGGATCGGGCCGGCGATCAGCCTGGTCGTGCTGCAGCTGATCGCCTCGCTGGCGCTGTTGCGGACGCTGCACGTGATCCTCGGCTGGCGGCCGGTACTGTTGCTGCCCTTGACGTTTGCGTTGTTCACGCCGCTGGGGCTGCCCGCGTTCGCATGGTGGGCGGCGGCGTTGAACGCCCTACCCATGATCGCCGCGATGGCGTGGGTATGCGGCGACGCCATCCTGCTGGTGCGCACCGGGAACCGGCGCTACGCCGTGTCGGGCGTCGCGGTGTTCGTCCTCGGGTTGCTGTTCTTCGAGAAGGCGGCGGTCATTCCGTTCGCGGCCTTCGTGGTGACGGCGCTGCTGGCATACGTGCGCGGTGACGGGTCTGCGTGCACGACCGTGTGGCGCCGCGGTTTCCGGTTGTGGGCACCGTCGCTGCTGGTGACGGCGGGGTGGGTTGCCGTCTATCTCGTGGTGGTCGATCAGAGGCGGTGGACCCTCGACGCCGGAATGACCGCCGATCTGTTGGTCCGGTCGGTGACTCACGGCATCGTCCCAGGGCTGGCCGGCGGGCCATGGGACTGGCAGCGCTGGGCACCGGCATCGCCATGGGCGACGCCGCCGGTCACGGTGATGGTGCTGGGCTGGATCGCACTGGCTGCCGCACTCGCCGTGTCGCTCGTCCGCAAGGAGCGCATCGTGCCGGTGTGGCTGGCGGCGGTCGGGTACGCCGTCGCGTGCCAGGTGCCGATCTACCTGATGCGGTCATCGGAGTTCACCGCCCTGGAGTTGGCGCAGGCGCTTCGCTATCTGCCCGATCTGGTGGTGATGCTGGCGCTGCTCCTGGCGGTGGGGTTGTGCGCCCCGAACCGGGGGGCGTCGGCCTGGCTGGATCGGTCCCGATGGCGTTGCGCTGTGATCGTCAGCGGTTCGGGGCTCTTCGTGGCGAGCAGCCTGTACTCGACTGCGACGTTCAACGCGATCTGGCAGGACAACCCGACCAGGGCGTATCTGACGACCGGCCGCGCTGCACTGGCACAGGCGCAGCGCGAATCGGGCGCGCCGATGCTCGACCAGGAGGTCGATCCGCTGATCCTGCAGCGAATCCAGTGGCCCGAGAACCTCGTCAGCCACGTGTTCGCCCTGGTGCAGGACCGGCCCCAGTTCGCGTCGAGCACGACTGAGCTGCGGATGCTCGACATGTCCGGTCGGCTGCTCGACGCCCAGGTGACCTGGGTGCGTTCGATGATGCCCGGCCCCCTGCCGCAGTGCGGCTACCTGGTGCAACCCGACGCACCGGCGCGGATACCACTGGACGGGCCGCTGCTGCCGTCGGAGTGGACCGCCGAGGTCAACTACCTGGCCAACAGCGACGGATCGATCATGTTGTCGTTGTCGGAGGGGCCGGCGGTCAAGGTGCCGGTGCGGCCGGGCCTGAACCGGGTGTTCGTGCGCCTGCCGGGGGCAGGCGACGCCATCGACGTGCGGGCCAACACGTCGGCGCTGTCGGTGTGCATCGCATCCGGGCCGGTCGGATACGTCGCTCCGAGCTGACGGGTGTTGGCATCGGGCACGCCTGATCGAGTTGACCATCCGCACATGCCAAGATCGTAAGCATGACTAACTTACGCGATGATGGTCTCCGCGTCTTCCGCGAGCTGCTACCTGGAGTTCTGCCCGACGGTGACGTCGACTTCGGGGGCGGGTTCGCGCCGGAGCTGATGGACATCGGCATCGAGAGCGTCTTCGGCACGCTGTGGACACGGGACGGTATCAGCCGACGCGACCGCAGCCTGGTCACGCTGGGCATCCTCATCGCCCTGCGGGCCACCGACGAACTGCACGCGCACTTCAAGATCGCCCGCACCAACGGGCTTACCGACGAGGAACTCGCCGAGGTGATCTACCACGCCAGCGGCTACGCCGGCTTCCCCGCCGCGAACACCGCCAAGACCGTCGCGGCGCGCGCCCTCGCCGACGGCGCCTGAGGCCCAGGCACTGAGGGACGAGGCACGGATGGAGCCGCCTAGGGGAGTCGAACCCCTGACCTATTCATTACGAGTGAATCGCTCTACCGACTGAGCTAAGGCGGCGGTACCCGAGCAGTCCGTCGGGCGCAGCAGAGTCTACGGCAGCCCCGGTCGCGCACCAAAGTCGCCAGGATCCACCGCGTCAGCCGCGAAGCGCCTGCCCCACAGTCGCCACCATGGCGTCGACGGCGAACTTGGGCTTGACGTTGATCGCCAGCGCCTCACGGCACTCCAGCACCGCCTCGATGCAGCGCAGCAGCCGGTCGGGTGGTGCGTGTGCGGCCATCCTGGCGACCTTGTCGGCCATGTCCGGGTGGTTGGCCGGTATCGATCCGGCTCCCGCCGACACCAGCAACGCGTCACGGAAGTACGTGGCGAGGTCGATCAGCGCGCGGTCCAGGGCGTCGCGTGAGGCACGGGTCTGCCGCGACTTCTGACGCTTCTCCAGATCCTTCAGCGCGCCCGTGGCTCCCCGCAGCGCGCCCGCAGCACCCTTGCCGGTGCCACCCGCGCCGAGGGCGGTGCGCAGTTGCTCGGTCTCGGACTCGTTGCGATCGCCGGTCAGGGCCTTGGCCTCCGCCTCCGCAGTGAGCACGAGTTCCTCGGCCGCCGCGTAAGCCTTCGACGGGACCGTCGCGTCACGGGCCAACTCCAACGCGCGTGCCCGCCGCAGGCGCGCCTGCTCGTCGGTGGCGAGTCGCCGCGCGCGGCCGACGTGGCCGCCACTGACCGAGGCCGCCCACGAGGCGTCTTTCTCTCCCAACCCATCGTTTTCCATCAGCACCCGGGCGATCGCCTCGGTCCGCGGCGTGACGAGAGCGACGTGGCGGCACCGCGACCGCAACGTGATCGAGATGTCGTCGGGGTCCACCGACGGGGCGCACAGCAGGAACACGGTGGACGGCGGAGGCTCCTCCACCACCTTGAGCAGAGCGTTCGCCGCACCCTCGGTGAGCCGGTCGGCGTCCTCGACGACCACCACCTGCCACCGCCCGGTACCCGGCCGCCGCGATGCGATCTGAACGATGGTGCGCATGTCGTCGACACCGATCGACAGTCCCTCGGGGATGATCCGGCGGACGTCGGCGTGGGTACCGGCCATCGTCGTCGCACACGCGCGGCACTGTCCGCAGCCCGGCACCCCATCCGACGTGCACTGAAGCGCCGCGGCGAAGCACAGGGCGGCGATCGACCGACCCGAACCCGGTGGCCCCGTGATCAGCCAGGCATGGGTCATGGTGCCCGACGCGGTCGCCACCTCCGACCTGTGAGCCGAATCACCGCGGGCCGCGACGGCGGCGCCGACCAACTCCGCTTCGACCGCATCCTGGCCAACCAGACGCGAAAAAACCCCGCTCATCACCGACCAACCCTAGTGCCGACACCGACACGACGTCGCCGACAGCGACGCTAAGCGGCGCCGTGGCCCGATACGGTTGTGCTGTGACCGCGCAGGCAACACCGATCGGGCGGATCAGCGCATTCGTCCGGTGGGTGGCGCGTACCCCGTGGCCGGTGTTCACGCTGGGCATGCTGCAGGCCGACATCATCGGCGCCCTGTTCGTGCTCGGGTTCCTGCGGTTCGGCCTGCCCCCCGAGGACCGGATTCAGCTGCAGGACCTGCCCGCGTTCAACCTCGCGATCTTCCTGATCTATCTGTTCGTATCGTTCTCGGTCGGCGCGTATCTGAGCCTGCGGTTGCTGATACCGGTGATCCGCTGGCAGCGCCGCGACTCGCTGCTGGCCAACGGTGACCCGGGCATCGCCGAACTCGCCAGGGTGCGCGCGCTGCGCATGCCGTACTACCGGTCGGTGATCAGCGCATCCAACTGGTGCCTGGGCTCCATCGTCTTCATCGTCGCGAGCTGGCCCGTGGCCAGCCAGTCGGCACCGGTGGTCGCCGTCGCGTCGGCGCTCGGCGCCACGGCGACCGCCATCATCGGCTACCTGCAGTCCGAGCGGGTGCTGCGGCCCGTCGCCGTCGCCGCGCTGCGCGGCGGTGTGCCCACCAACTTCCGCGCCCCCGGCGTCATCCAGCGTCAGGTGCTGACCTGGGTGCTGTCCACCGGCGTTCCCGTCCTCGCGATCGTGCTGGCAGTGGTCGCCAGCAAGTTCGAGATCCTGACCGCCCCCGCCGAGCGGCTGAACACGCCGATCCTGCTGCTTGCCATCGCCGCACTGGTGATCGGGCTGGTGGGGACGGTGCTGGTCGCCATGTCGATCGCCGACCCGCTGCGCCAGTTGCGGTGGGCGCTTGGCGAGGTACAACGTGGCAACTACAACGCCCACATGCAGATCTACGACGCCAGCGAGCTGGGGCTGCTCCAGGCCGGATTCAACGACATGGTCCGGGACCTCGCCGAACGGCAACGGCTACGCGACCTCTTCGGCCGCTACGTCGGGGAGGACGTGGCGCGCCGGGCGCTGGAACGTGGCACCGAACTCGGCGGTCAGGAACGCGAGGTCGCCGTTCTCTTCGTCGATCTGGTCGGTTCGACGCAGTTGGCCTCGACGGTGTCCGCATCGGATGTGGTCAGCCTGCTCAACGAGTTCTTCCGTGTCATCGTCGATGCCGTCGACCGTCATGGCGGGTTCGTCAACAAGTTCCAGGGCGATGCGGCCCTTGCCATCTTCGGCGCCCCGATCGAACATCCCGACGCCTCGGGTGCGGCACTTGCGGCGTCCCGAGAACTACACGACGAACTGATCGAGGTGCTGGGTGAGACGGAGTTCGGCATCGGCGTCTCCGCCGGCCGCGCCATCGCCGGGCACATCGGCGCGCAGGCCCGCTTCGAGTACACCGTCATCGGCGACCCGGTCAACGAGGCCGCCCGGCTGACCGAGCTGGCCAAGCTGGAGGAAGGCCACGTGCTGGCATCCGCCATCGCCGTCAGCGGCGCAGTGGATGCCGAGGCACTGGCGTGGGACGTCGGCGAGATCGTGGAACTGCGCGGTCGCATCGCGCCCACCCAGCTCGCCCGTCCGGTGAATCTGGTGTCGCCGGAAAAGGTTCCGAAGGAACTCCAGAGCGAGAGCTAGACCTACTTGGCGGCCTTCTTGGCCGGGGCCTTCTTCGCTGCCTTCTTGACTGCCTTCTTGGCCGTCTTCTTGGCGGCCTTCTTCACCGGCCCGCGGGCGCGGCGATCCGCCAGCAACTCCGAGGCCCGATCGTCGGTGATCGACATGACGTCGTCGCCCTTGCGCAGGCTGGCGTTGGTCTCACCGTCGGTGACGTACGGGCCGAATCGCCCGTCCTTGATCACCATGGGGTTCTCCGACACGGGGTCGACGCCCAGTTCGCGCAGTGGCGGCGTCGCCGCCCCCTGGCGCCCGCGACGCTTGGGCTCCGCGTAGATCTTCAGGGCCTCATCGAGGGTGATGTCGAACATCTGCTCTTCGGTCGACAGCGAACGAGAATCGGTGCCGCGCTTCAGATATGGACCGTAGCGACCATTCTGCGCGGTGATCTCCTCGCCATTGGCCGGGTCGACGCCGACCACCCGCGGCAGCGAGAGGAGTCGCAGTGCGTCCTCGAGCGTGACCGTCTCGAGGTCCATCGTGCGTAGCAGCGACCCGGTGCGCGGCTTCGGCCCCGTCGGCTTCTTCCCCTTCTTCGCGGGCGCACCGTCCTCCGGTTCGTCCGGCGGCGCGGGCAGCACCTCGGTCACGTACGGGCCGTACCGGCCGTCCCTGGCCAGGATCTCGTGCCCGGATACCGGATCGACACCCAGCGAGCGGCCCTCTTGCGGTGTGGCGAAGGCCTTTTCGGCCAGCTCCAGCGTCAGCTCGTCGGGCGTGAGGTCGTCGCTGAGATTGGCCCGCTGCGGGGTGATCTCGCCGTCCTCCCCGACGACCATGCGCTCCAGGTAGGGACCATTGCGGCCGACGCGCACGTTGACGGCGCGACCCTCGTCGTCGTCGAACAGCTTGATGGAGTTGACCAGCCGGGCGTCGATCTCTTCGAGGTTGCCGCCGACGAGCTTCTTCAGGCCCCCTGCGCGAGCGATCGAACCGTCGACGCCATGTTCGCCGCCGAAGTAGAAGTTGTTGAGCCAGTTGGTGCGTCGCTCGTTGCCCGAGGCGATCTCGTCGAGTTCGTCCTCCATGGCCGCGGTGAAGTCGTAGTCGACGAGCCGACCGAAGTGCTGCTCCAGCAGACCGGTCACCGCGAACGCCACCCACGACGGCACCAGCGCACTGCCCTTCTTGTGCACGTAACCGCGGTCCTGAATGGTCTTGATGATCGACGAGTAGGTCGACGGCCTGCCGATGCCGAGTTCCTCGAGCGACTTGATCAGCGAGGCCTCGGTGTACCGGGCCGGCGGGTTGGTGGTGTGCCCGTCGGGGGTCAGCTCGGCCGCGTCGATGCGCTGCCCCTGGGTGAGGTTCGGCAGCCGGCTCTCGGCGTCATCGGACTCCCCGCCGGCGAGTTCGTCGATGCTCTCGACGTAGGCCTTCAGGAAGCCGGGGAACGTGAGGGTGCGACCGCTGGCGTTGAACACCACCTGTTCACCTGAACGCGAAGCACCCGCGATGCGCAGCGACAGCGTCGTTCCTCTGGCGTCGGCCATCTGGGAGGCCACGGTGCGCTGCCAGATCAGCTCGTAGAGCCGGAATCCGTCATTGTCGAGCGCCGAATGCAGTTGTCCGGGGGTCTGGAACACGTCACCCGAGGGGCGGATGGCCTCGTGGGCCTCCTGGGCGTTCTTGACCTTGCGGGTGTACTGCCGGGGCGTCGGATGAAGGTATTCCTCGCCGTAGAGCTGGCGGGCCTGGTTGCGTGCGGCATCGATGGCGCTGGCCGACAACGTCGTGGAGTCGGTGCGCATGTAGGTGATGTAGCCGTTCTCATAGAGCTTCTGCGCGATGCTCATGGTGCGCTCACTGGAGAACCGGAGCTTGCGGCCGGCCTCCTGCTGCAGCGTCGACGTCATGAAGGGCGGGTACGGCCTGCGCGTATAGGGCTTCTGGTCCACCGAGGACACGGCCAGCGTGACGCCGCGCAACCCATCGGCCAACGCACCTGCGGACGCCTCGTCGAGAACCAGTACCTCGTCGGGTTTGCGCACCACTCCCAGCGAGTCGAAGTCGCGACCGGCGGCGACGCGGCGACCGTCGACCGTGTTGAGCTTCGCGGTGAACCTGGGCGGCGAGGCCTCCGGGTCGGACACGCTGGCATCCAGCTCGGCGGTGACGTCCCAGTAGCCCGCGCTGCGGAACGCCATGCGCTCACGCTCGCGCTGCACGATGATTCGGGTGGCGACCGACTGCACGCGGCCCGCGGACAGCTTCGGGGCCACCTTCTTCCACAGCACCGGGCTGACCTCGTAGCCGTACAGCCGGTCCAGGATGCGCCGGGTCTCTTGGGCGTCCACCAGGTCGGTGTCCAGTTCACGCGGATCTTCGGCGGCCGCCCGGATCGCCGACTCGGTGATCTCGTGGAAGACCATCCGCTTGACGGGGATGCGCGGCTTGAGTGTCTCCAGCAGGTGCCAGGCGATGGCTTCACCCTCGCGGTCGCCGTCCGTCGCGAGATACAGCTCATCGACGTCTTTGAGCAGCCCCTTCAGCTCCGTGACGGTGGCCTTCTTGTCTGGGCTGACGATGTAGAGCGGCTCGAAGTCCGCGTCGACGTTGACACCGAGCCGGGCCCACGGCTCCGACTTGTACTTCGCCGGGACGTCCGCCGCCGCCCTCGGAAGGTCGCGGATGTGCCCACGCGATGATTCGACGATGTAGTTGGACCCCAGATAACCGGCGATTTTGCGCGCCTTGGTAGGCGACTCGACTATGACGAGTCGCCTAACCCTCCCGCTGCCGCTGCCACCATCCTGGTCAGCCAACCTCTTACACGCTCCACTTCTCTGCCGCCGGCCATCACCGAACCATGCTTGGCTCGTTCCCGCCCCGTGGCAACTGACAATTTCGCACTCCGCGGCAGCGTACGCAAACCGGCTCGCCAGACGTGAGGCGTCAGGCGTGCGGCCACATCGAGAACGCCTCGGTGCCGTCCGGAGGTTCCCCCACGTTCTCTACCAGGCGCGACAGCCGCCGACGACCACTGATTCGGAGTGCCGGATGGGTCCCTCTGGTGCCGATCAGCGTAGGAGCCATTCCTACCCGCATCATCGCCGACGCGAGGGCGGAATGCGTATCCGGTGCGTGTGGATCGAGTCCGAGCAGGTATCGGTCGGATTCGGGAGTCCCCGCGGCCAAGGTCCACGCCCGCAGCTCCCGGGGACCGGGCAACCACTGGGGTGGCACCGTCTTCACCGCACCCCTGGTCCATTCCAGGGCGATGCCCCGCAGACGCATGTCGACCGCCGTCCGCACCAGGGGGTTGTTCTCCTCGGTGCGGCCGACCTCGGGCACCAGGCCGGCCTCTTCGATCATCTCGGCAAGCGCCTCGGCGCGCCACATCCGGTCGACCACCACGGACAACCGCGCTGCCTGGTCGGCACCGCTACCGACGAGGACGACCTGTCCCGGCGCAGCGAGGATCCCGGTCAAGTCGGAGACCTCGGGCGGCACCGACTCAGCCGAGAAGAAGGACAGCTGACTCACGAAATCGACATTAGGCCAGCGGCGACCCAAGAACGTGTCACCGGGCCGTAGGCCCGGACGACAACTGCTGAGATAGAAGGAAAACCCCCGCAGATCCGAAGCCGGACGGGCGGGGGTTCCTTATCAGTCTGGCGTCGATTCAGACGGTGCGGACGCTGAGCGCCTGCGGGCCCTTGGGGCTCTGCTCGATCTCGAATTCGACCTTCTGGTTCTCTTCCAGAGTGCGGAAGCCATTGGACTGAATCTGCTTGTAGTGGACGAAGACGTCCCCGCCGCCGTCCTCCTGCTCGATGAAACCGTAACCCTTCTCGGGGTTGAACCACTTGACAGTTCCTTGTGGCATGTACGTCTTTCCTTACTACCAATTCGGGTGCGGCTCATCGTGCTTCGATGATCCGGGCCCGTTCCGACCGCCATACCAACGCGTGAGCCGCCGGAACGCACCGACCTGCAACCCCCGCAGGAACCGCGACCGCAACGACGTTCCTGCGAGTGCTGACACGAACACAGAAGCTGCGACCGCCATAAGTGAATCACGTTCCACGCTGTCACAACAGTCTCGAAATGATCGACTAGTGAACAATTCGAAACGGGGATCGGCGCAGGCGGCGACCGGCGCCGCCGCCACCCCGCGGGAGGAGAAGTCGTGTCGAGTGGGGTATCGGACTTCGGTCGCGACCTGCTCGGCCGTGCGCTCGCGGGCAGTGGCCCCGACGAGCAACCGCTGCGCCACGTCGCCGACCTTTCCGCCCGCGGCGCAGACCACCGACCGTGGCCACACTGGGCGGCACCGGACGTCGTCGCGGCGTTCGACGCGCGCGGTATCGGCGAGCCTTGGTCTCATCAGGTCGCGGCGGCCGAACACGCCCATGCCGGGCGTCACGTGGTGCTGTCGACCGGCACGGCGTCGGGCAAGTCCCTGGCCTATCAGCTACCGATCCTGTCGGTGCTGGCGACCGACCCGCGGGCTCGGGCGTTGTATCTGTCCCCCACCAAGGCGCTGGGGCACGATCAGCTGCGCGCCGCGCACGCATTGACGGGCGCCGTCGAACGTCTCGCCGATGTCGCGCCGAGCCCCTATGACGGCGACAGCACCGCCGAGGCGCGGCGGTTCGCACGCGAACGGTCCCGCTGGATCTTCTCGAACCCCGACATGATCCACCTCTCCCTGCTGCGCAACCACACCCGCTGGGCCGTGTTCCTGCGCAACCTACGGTTCATCGTGATCGACGAGTGCCACTACTACCGGGGCATCTTCGGCTCCAACGTGGCGATGGTGCTGCGCAGACTGATGCGGCTGTGCGCCAGGTATTCGCCTGCGTCGACAAACTCACCTGCGCCGACGGTGATGTTCGCCAGCGCCACGGCGGCCGCGCCCGCCGCGACGGCGTCAGAACTGCTCGGGCAGGCCGTCACCGAGGTGACCGACGACGGCTCCCCCCAGGGCGGGCGCACCATCGCGCTGTGGGAGCCGGCGCTGCGGACCGATCTGGTCGGTGAGAACGGCGCCCCCGTCCGCCGCTCGGCGGGGGCGGAGGCCGCACGCGTCATGGCCGATCTGGTGGCCGAGGGCGCGCGCACGCTGACCTTCACGAGGTCCCGTCGCGGTGCGGAGTTGACCGCACTCGGTGCGCGCACACGACTTGAGTCGGTGGCCCCTGATCTGGTGGAGATGGTCACGTCCTACCGCGCCGGCTACCTGGCCGAGGACCGCCGAGCGCTGGAGAACGCGCTGTCCGACGGCACCCTGCGTGGGCTGGCGACAACCAACGCGCTCGAGTTGGGCGTCGACATCGCCGGGCTGGATGCGGTTGTGCTGGCTGGGTTTCCGGGAACGGTGGCATCGTTCTGGCAGCAGGCGGGCAGGGCAGGGCGGCGCGGCCAGAGCGCACTGATCGTGATGATCGCCCGCGACGATCCGCTGGACACCTACCTGGTACATCATCCGGCCGCGCTCCTCGACAAGCCCATCGAGCGGGTCGTGATCGACCCTTCCAACCCGTACGTCCTTGGTCCGCAGCTGCTGTGCGCGGCAGCGGAGTTGCCACTCACCGACGCCGAGGTGCGCACGTGGGGCGCCGAGACCGTCGCGGCCTCGCTCGTGGACGACGGACTGCTGCGTCGCAGGAAGATCGGCTACTTCCCCACGCCAGGCACCGATCCCCATCCGGCCGTGGACATTCGGGGGTCCTCCGGCGGTCAGATCGCCATCCTGGAGGCTGACACCGGTCGTATGCTCGGCACGACCGGAGTGGGCCAGGCACCGGCGACGGTGCATCCCGGCGCCGTGTATCTGCACCGCGGTGAGAGCTACCTGGTCGACTCACTGGACTTCGAGTCCGGCGTCGCATTCGTTCGGCCAGAAGATCCCGGGTACACCACGTCGGCGCGCGAACTCACCGACGTCGTCGTCAACGGCCGGGGGGAGCGCCACAGCCACGGCGCCGTCACGATCGGCCTGGTCCCGGTGTCGGTCTCCAACACCGTGGTCGGGTACCTGCGACGCCGCCTCAACGGCGAGGTCATCGACGCGATGGAACTCGACATGCCGACGAACACCTTGGACACCATGGCCGTCATGTGCACGATCACGCCGGAGGCTCTGCAGGAACACGGAATCGTGGCCACCAGGGTGCCCGGTTCGCTGCACGCGGCGGAGCATGCCGCCATCGGGCTACTGCCGCTGGTTGCCAGCTGCGACCGCGGCGACATCGGCGGGGTTTCCACGGCGGTCGGGCCCGACGACGGTCTGCCGACGATCTTCGTCTACGACGGGTACCCGGGCGGTGCCGGCTTCGCCGACCGCGGATTCCGCCAGATCACCACCTGGTGGTCAGCCACCGCGGACGCCATCGAGGCCTGTGAGTGCGGGGCCGGTTGCCCGTCGTGCGTGCAATCGCCGAAGTGCGGTAACGCAAATGATCCGCTCGACAAGGGGGGAGCGATCACGGTTCTCCGACTGGTGCTGGGCGAACTGGCGAAGCGCCGCGTCTGACCCATCCGCGACACGACCCACCCCTCGATGGTCGCCACACTCGGACACCCGACGCATTCACCAAATACGCGCCAACAACGGCGGCTACGCGACGAACGGTCGGACAACTCGATCCGTTCCCAGTCCCGGCAGGCCGGGCGCAGTGGAAAGCTACCGTTGCGCAGGGGTTTGCGCAACCCTGCCTAGCGCGTTCGCCACTCGCAGTAACTTCGCGGACCGCGCTCCTACGGGTTTCGTCGTATCCCTCGCGCATGGAGCCTTCCCCGGGAGGCCGGTAAGATGTCGCCATGGCCCACGGCTGGCTCCTCGTGGAGACCCTCGGTACGGAGCCTGCCGTCGTCGCCCAGGGGTTGCAGACCAAGAATCTCGTCCCGATCAGCGCGTTTCTCCGTCGCAACCCCCATCTGATGGCGATCCAGACCGCCATCCGCGAGACGGTTCATGCCGCCAAGCCGCTCAGCAGCATCACCCCCAAGCACGACCGCGTGATCCGCACCGAGGTCGTTCAGATGACCGATGGCCGGATCCACGGCGTGCACGTGTGGATCGGAGCCTCCGGACGAGGAACCGCCGGAACGCACCGTGCCCGGCCCGCTCAAGTGGGATCTGACCGACGGAATTGCCACGGATACGCCGGAATCGCTCCGCAACAGCGGCATGGACCCGGCCGTCGAGTCGACCCACGGCCGGGCATTCGCCGAGGACCTGCCCACTAGGGACCTCAACCCCAGCGAGACCAAGGTCCTGGCGGTGGCGATCAAGCCCGAGCCCGGCCGCACCTTCTGCAGCACCTGGGACGTCACCGACCACGAGGGCAGGCCGATCACTGTCGGGTTCGTCGCGAGGATCATGCTGGAGAGTGATGACGGCGGGCCCGAACACATGGTGTGCCGCGCGATGAACTGGCGCAGCGCGAGGGACGAATCGACGAACGTTCCCGACGACCTCGCCCAGCGAATCCTGAACGGGATGGCGCAACCGGGCGTGCACCGGGCGCTGGTCGACATCGGGTCGTGGACGCTGCTCAAGTGGCTCGACGAGCCGTGCCCGTTCTACGACTGGCGTAGCCGCGACGGCGAGTCCCCGGTGCATCCCGACGACGACGCCCAGATCGAAGCGATGACGGAGGAGTTCGCCACGCGATCGATCGCAGGCGTGGTGCGGTTGCACGCCATCGGAGGCGGCTGGACCCCCATTCACATCACCGTTCACCGTGTGGAACTCGACAGCGGCGTGTTCGCCGGTCTGCTGTCGGTGCGACTGCCGACCGACGAGGAACTCGCCGACCACGAGGAACGGACCAAACCCCGGCGCGGCGCTCGAATCTCCAAGTCGCTGCGGGACAAGGCCGCCCGCGCCTGACCTGACCCGCCCGCGCGGCGAAGCGCCTCGTTACCGACGACGAACCTGTTGCCTGGCGAGATGCCGCATCCGACGCTCTGGTACCCCGGTTATCCTGAAAGCGAAGCCGTCGGTATCAGTAATCGATGGCGATGGATTGCTCGTCGCTGTACGGGGGTGCTATGGCCAAGGATCTGACGGTGGATCCGATCGATCTACATATGTCGTCGGATCACATGGACATGCACCGGTCGGATCTGGAATTGGCACACGGTGCGGCCAATGGCGACATCGAGGCCGCGCAGGCCGGGTGGGTCGGGGCGTCTGGCCGGGCGCTGCAGGCCAAGTTCGCCGAGTGGCAGGAAGCCACGACGAAGATGACCACCGATATCGGTGCTCACGGTGAGGCGTTCAAGACTGCAGCACAGCGGTACGCCGCCGTCGATGGCGATAGTGCCAAGGACCTCGACGAACGGTTCTGATGGCCCTGACACTTGCTGACGTCGATCGCTGGGATGCGGGCGCCGTTCGTGAGGTGTCCACTGCTCTTGCCAAGCGCGGCGCCAGCGCCACCGACGTCAAGGCCGGCCTGAACAAGCTGCCACTCATCGCGACCTGGCAAGGCAGCGGTGGCGATGCTGCCCGCGCCTCGCTGGGCAAGCTCAGCGCTTACCTGGCGGCGCACGGTGAAGAGATGAACAAGGTGTCATCGGCGACCAGCGAGTCCGCCGATGACATCGAACGGCTCAAGAACAGCCTGCGGCGCATCGAGGAGGACGCCAAGCACGAGGGCTTCTCCGTCGACATGGAGACCGGTGAGGTAACGCCGCTCAACACTCAGATGATCGGCGACCCCATCTACGCGATGCAGCAGGCCGACTTGATGACACGCATCGCGCAGTTGCTCCAGGCAGCGACTACGGCCGATGCCGACCTGGCGAACGCACTCACCTCGGCCGGATCAGATGCGGCCGGGCGGCCGCAGGATCCACGGGTTCTCGATGCCTTGAACGAACCGCTGCCCGACGATCCGGAGCAGTTCCACGAGCTGTGGGAGCAGCTGACCGCCGAGCAGAAGGACGCCCTGTTCGAGCGGGACCATGCCATCGCCAACCGCCCCAGCATGCCGGCGGTCGACCGCGACTACTACAACCGGCTGGCGCTGCCCGAAGCGCTCAAGAATGCGCAGGATGCTCAGGCCAGAGCCGATGCGCTCGAAGCCGCGCACCCGGACTGGGCGAACGGCCAGAACCTTCCGCCGAAGAACACACCAGGGGCGATCTTCGATGACCGATTGAAATACGAAGCGTGGCAACAACAATACGACGCCGCACGGACCGGCGCCAAGTACCTGCCCGACCTTCAGGCGGTCGACAAGTCGGTAACGGGGTTCCCGGATCGCAAGCTGCTGCTGCTCGATACGAAGAGCGGCGACTTGATGCACGCGGCTGTCGCGATTGGTAATCCAGATACCGCAAGCCACGTGTCCGTGACGGCACCCGGGCTCAACACGACCGTCCAAGGGGCGATGACGGGGATGAGTTCGGAGGCAACCAACCTCAGGGCGGAAGCGATCCGTCAGCTGGAGGCTACGCCTGGCCATGAACTCGAAAGCGTTTCAACCATCGCGTGGATCGGCTACGACGCGCCGCAGATTCCGGGCTTCGATTACAAGGGTGCATCGCTCGACGGCGCATGGGGTGTCAGTCACGATGACGTCGCCAAGGTTGGTGCCCACGACCTGGCCCGTTTCTACGACGGTCTGACCATCAGCCACGAAGGCGTGCCTGCCGAACTGACCGCGATCGGCCATTCGTACGGCTCACTCACCACTGGCCTGGCGCTCCAGGAACCAGGGAATCACGGCGTCACCGACGCCATCTTCTATGGCTCACCAGGGATCGAGGCGACGACGCCCGCGCAGCTACAACTGCCCAACGGACATGTCTTCACCATGGAAACGCCGAACGATCCGATCCAAGCCGTCTACGACGGGCCAGCTGCGCTCAAGGCGGGGGCATCGATGTTGCCACCGCCGCTCAACGGCGTGGCGCTCAGCGGGCTAGCGGCGATGGATCTCACCGGGACCGGCGACTTTGGACCCAACCCGGCGACCAACCCCAACTTCACCCACTTGGCGACCGGCCCATCGGTGGTGTCCGATGGCAACGGCGGCACCATGACCCTTGGTGGCGCATCCGGCCACAGCGACTACCCGCGCTTCATGAACGATGGAGCCCCGCGGACGACCAACTACAACATTGCCGCCATCATCGCCGGTCTCGGCGACGATGCGATTCGGCAGAAGTGAGACCACCGATGAGACGCAGCACGATTCGCTTCAGCGCTAGTGCCTGCGCTGCCGCCTTTGCCCTACTCGCGACGGGATGCACCGTGCCAGATCCGTACCCGGCCACACCATCAACGGCAGCCGCTCAGGCGCTCGAACAATTGGAGTCGTTGCCGTCATTCGAGGACACCAAAGCCCAAGTGCAAAGCGCCATAGCCGAAATCACCACGGCGGCAAGCACGTTGCTGCCGTCGATTGAATGGTCGACACCACACCAGGGCTCCGCCGATAACTGCGAAACGCCGTTCGAGCAGACCGATGGCAAGCGATACTTCCTGCCCGATCAAGTTGCCGTCGCGGTGTCATTGCCAGACGCAGATTGGACGACGATCTTGGCCGCCGCGAAAGCGTCGGCCGCCAAGATTGGAGCTACCGACGAACAGGCCATGCAGGATCAACCGGGTAAGCATGACGTCGGGTTCTACGGCCCGACCGGGATATTCATCAAGATTGCCTACAAGGGAAATCTCGTTGTATCGGGGTATACCGGTTGCCGGTTGCCGCAAGACAAGAAGAAGTCCACCACCTAGCTAGCGGTACCGCTGTTACCGTGCCGTGCCCGTTCTACGACGGGCGCAGCCGCGACGGCGAGCCCTGACCCGCCGTGACCGGACCCGCCCGGGCGGCGGCCCGAGCCCACCCGAGCCCCCATCGGCCCAACCCGGCGGAGACTTCGGTGTGCACCACGACGTCCAGCCCATCGATCGCGCACCCGGTCACGCTGGCCTGCATCCGGTCGGCGATCACGATCGCCGATGCGCAAGCCGCGTCCTGACCCAGTCCCACCCGGCCCGCCGCAGCCAAGGCTGCGAGGTCGGCAACCGACTGTGCACGGTGACGCGCGATGACAGCCGATCCCAGCGCGACTCCACCCATGCTCACGGAGACGAGCACGGCGATGAGTAGGGCTGCAGCCAGGGTCGCCGAACCACGTTCAGCCCGTTGCGGATTCGAGCGTGGCGACAGCTTCGGCGGCGATGACGATCCCCGGTAGCAGGGGCGATGTCGCACTGACGCGGGCGGTGACGCTGCCACCATCCGATCGTAGCCGCAGCTGGGCACCGGCGGGCCCGACGTCGGGGACCACGGACCGGGCGCCACGGTCATCGCCGCGCGCAGCCAGCCGCGCTGCCTCTCTGGCCGCGTCGATACACCGGATCTGGGTGGCCACGGCGGCAAGGCCCGCCACACACAGCACGAGCACCACGACGAGCGATGCGAGGGCCAATGCCGATTCAACCGTGACACTGCCGGCGTCCGCGCTCAGACGTTGGTGTTCAGCGCCCGGCTGATGATGTTCGTCAGCGCGCTGACGATCGAGTCGCCGGTGACCACCGCGTACAGGATCGCAGCGAACGCCGCGGCGGCTATCGTGCCAATTGCGTACTCGACGGTCGACATGCCGGAATCGTCGACCACCAGCAGTGTGAGCCGAGCACGTGTCCACCCCATTGCGTTGCCCATCATCGATATTCCTCACTCTCCTCACGATCGCGGTCGATCCGCGAACCACTGCAAAGAAGTACTCAGAGCACACCGGTCTTCAAGACGCCGCCGGCCAGGCCCGCCACCACCGGAACGATTCCCAGGCACAGAAACGCAGGCAGGTAGCACAGCCCGAGTGGACCGGCGATGAGCACCGACGCACGTTCAGCGGCGGCGGTCGCGTCGTCGGCCGCGTCGAGGCGTGACTGGTCTGCGAGTTCTTCGACGCCCCGGGCCAGTGCGGTGCCCGACGCGGCTGAGCGCCTGGCGAGCCGGAGCAGCGCGCATACCCGCCCATCGGTTCCGGGCGCGGCGTTCGACCACGCCAGTGCGGGTTCGGCTCCGAGCGCCAGCAGGGCCGCAGCCCGGTCGAGGACATCGGCCAGGGCCCGGGGGGCCGACGGGGCGGTGGCCGCTGCCGCGCCGGCCACCGTCATGCCCGAGGACAGACACGCCGCGAGAACGGCGAGGCTGGAGGCGACCGCCAGTGGATCCCGCGAACGGTCCCGCACGACGTCGGCCGTCGAGGTCGGGCGCTCGGCCGGGTCAAGCCGGCAGCGCACGTGTCCGGGTGCGCCGTCGATCAGAGCGGCCAGAGCCAAAAGTATGGCAGCCAAACTCATTCGAGGGCTCCACCGACGATGCAGTCCGACCACACCAGCCCGCCGCAGGCCAAGGCCGCGCCGAGCACTAGAAGCCATCCACCGAGTTCGTCGGACACCAGGAACCGAACCGGATCGGCGCCGATGAGCTCACCAAGTCCGATGCCCAGCAGGGGTAGGCCCGCGAGCACCGCGGCGGTGGTCCGCGCACCTGCCATGCCTGCGGCGACATGCGACGCGAATCGCTCCCTTTCGACGATGTCGCGTTGGGCGGTCCGCATCAGCGTGACGATGGCCAGGCCTCGCGTCTGCGCCAGGCTCCAACACACCGACAGCCTCTCCCAATGCGCGGGAAGCGACGAAACGCGCGCTACGGCAAGGAGTCCCGCCGAGACGTCGGCGCCCAGCCGCGCACGGGCGGCCACTCCCCGGAGCGCGACCGCGACGGGACCGGTCACCTCGTGAGCAGCCACGTCGAAGGCCGCCACCGGATGGGCGCCTGCCCGCAGTTCGCCGATCAAAACGTCGAGTCCGCCCTGTAGGGCCGCGGCTTCCTCGGCGCGCCTACGCGCCATCGCCGATCTGCGGCTGCGCCACGTGACGGTGGCCGCGACCACGACTCCCGCCAGCACGACTGCCGGCGGGACGACGAACGCCAGCACCGCGGTCGCGGTCGCGGCGACGACTCCGACGGTCGTTCGACGACGCGCGGGTGACGCCTGCGGCGGCGCGAGCCGGCGCCGGGGTGACGCCGGGGCGATCAGTAGTGCGGCGGCCAGCAGTAGGGCACCGGCCG
Organism: uncultured Actinomycetota bacterium; assembly: GCA_963798245.1. Taxonomy (GTDB): domain Bacteria; phylum Actinomycetota; class Actinomycetes; order Mycobacteriales; family Mycobacteriaceae; genus Mycobacterium. Next base: position 519,609 of record CAWCSO010000009.1, on the reverse strand, counting down.
TCATCGCGCACCCCGCCCCGAGATCATGCGGCCCAACTGCGCCATGCCGGAGCTGAATCCACCGTCGGCGTGCCACGCGGTGTCGGCCGACACTACGCCGTCGGCCCCGCGTTCGAGGACCGCGATCTCGTCGAGGCGACGACGTCCGTTCGACTCACGCGCGACGTGCAACAGAACCTGGACCGCCGCGGCGAGTTGGCTGTGCAACGACGACCGGTCGAGCCCTCCGACTGCGGCGAGGGCCTCGAGGCGCGCTGGGACCTCGGCCGGACTGTTGGCGTGCACGGTACCCGCGCCACCGTCATGGCCCGTGTTGAGTGCGGCGAGTAGGTCGACGACCTCTGCACCACGCACTTCGCCGACGACGATCCGGTCCGGTCGCATCCGCAAGGCCTGCCGCACCAGGTCGCGCACGGTCACCTCCCCGATGCCCTCCACGTTCGCCGCGCGAGCCACCAGCTTGACCAGATGCGGATGCCGCGGCGCCAACTCCGCCGCATCCTCGACGCAGACCACGCGTTCGTGGCCGGCGACCGCCCCGAGCGCCGCAGACAGCAACGTCGTCTTTCCTGCCCCGGTGCCACCGGAGACGAGGAACGCCAGCCGTGCTCCGATGATGTCGTCGAGCAGACCCGCGGCGTCGGGCGCGATCGCGCCCGAGGTGACCAGTGCGCCGAGGTCCTGCGTCGCGGGTCGCAACACCCGCAGCGAGAGGCAGGTTCCGGCCGCGGCGATCGGGGGAAGCACTGCGTGAAGGCGGACGGTGAACTCGCCGAAGCCGGTCAGTTGGCCGTCCACCCACGGCGACGCGTCGTCCAGCCGACGGCCGACGGCAAGGGCGAGCCGCTGCGCCAGGCGGCGCACCGCCGCCTCGTCGGCGAATCGGATCATGCTGCGGCGCAGACCCGAACCGTCGTCGATCCAGACCGAGTCCGGTGCGGCGACCAGCACGTCGGTGGCGCCGTCAGCCCGCAACAGCGGTTCCAGGATGCCGGCACCGGTCAATTCGGTCTGCATCGTCCGAAGTTCGTCGAGAATCTCGGTGTCGCCGACCACGCCACCAGACTCTGCGCGGATGGCTGCGGCGACCGCGGCGGGATGCAGGACGGCGGACTCCGCAGCGAGCCGCTCCCTCACCCGGTCAACCCGTGATCCGCTCATGCGGCTGGTTCCGCCGAAAGATCTCGCGGCTGCCCACTCAGCACCGCGTGCACACGTCTGGAGGCGCGCGCCAGTGGAGACCGGGGACGCAGTATCAGCCCACCATGCTCGAGTGCGGCCGCCAACTGATGCTGCGGGCGCATCGCCGCGAGCAGAACCAGTCCCGCGACCGCGGCGACCTCGCTTGGCCTCAGACCGCCTGGTGCGGGCCCGCGCACCACGACACCGACGTTCGGGTTGAGGGCGCGCAGCCACACCCCGACCGCGCCGGTGGCCGCGCAGCCACGGACGTCCGCGGTTGTGACGAGGACGACGAGGTCCGCCACCTCGAGCGCGGCCTCCGCCGCCGCGGATTCGCGCCGCGGCACGTCGCAGACGACGGTCGTTCCGCTGCGGCACCCGGCATCGATGACGGCGGTCAGCGCGGTCGCATCGATGCCGCTCGGATTCCTTCCGGCCGACAGCACCGTGACGCCACGGCGCGAAGGGAGGGCGTCGCGCAGCGCCGAGTAGCTCACCCTGCCTCCGTGAAGGGCCACGTCGGGCCAGCGCAGACCGGGCTCGGACTCACTGCCCAGCAATAGATCGATGCCACCTCCCCATGGGTCGACGTCCACGAGCAGGGGTTCGCGGGCAGTGAGCGCCAGCGCGGTAGCGAGCACGGATGCCCCCGCTCCCCCGCGTCCACCCACCACGGCGACCACCGGACCCCGCCGCTCGGCGCGCACGACCTCGGCGGCGTCGGACAGTTCCTTCACCAACTGGGCCTCCTCGGCCGGAAGGGTCAGGACGGCTTGCACTCCGACGGCCATGGCCGTCTGCCACTCGTCCAGGGTGGGCGCGTCGTGGCCGACCAGGTAGACGCGAGGGCGGCGCGGCAGGGCGAAGTCAAGGCATCGCCGGGCGGATTCGACATCGACGACGACCGCGGAAGCACCCGTCCACACCTTCGGGCTCGAGGGCTCCGCGGCATGCACGACACGCATGCCGGCCGCGGCCGCCACCCGGTCGACGTCCACCCGCAGACTCGCGTGGTCGACCAGGGACAGGATGCCGCCGCTCGTGCTCATCGCCCCACTCTGCGGGCGGTCGCCGACGTGACGCGACGCCCACGGGGCCGAATGTGGATGAATTTGCGACTGTGGATGGCTGCGGCGGAGTGAGCACGATTGCGGGCCAACGGGAGAAGGGATCCCAGAGAGAAACCCGGAAAGGCCCCAGAAAAGGGACGACCCCCGCCAGGGGGGGAGGAGGCGGAGGTCGTCGTGTATCAGCCCCGGGGGGTCGGGCTGATCCACACCCGGCATAAGCCGAGTAATGATCACTATACACACGCCCACAGCCAGTGGCGCAAGCACTTCATACCTTCGGTATCACGTCGTGCTAAGGATCGATATCACGTCGTGACCAGGAAAATTGCAGTGGCCGCCAGGTGTCAGACCCTGCCACTTTATCCTGACCTGGGGTCCGCCGCGCGCGCGTCCCGTTTATGCTGGCGACGTGGCAGCGACCGACTCGGCCTACGACGGCATCACGGTCGTCCACGACGCGTCCGGCACGGATCGGCCGGTTCGTACGGCTGCCTTCTTCGACCTCGACAAGACCGTCATCGCCAAGTCGAGCACGCTCGCATTCAGCAGACCGTTCTTCGACCAGGGATTGATCAACCGCCAGGCCGTTCTCAAGTCCGCTTACGCGCAGTTCCTGTTTCTGATGTCGGGTGCCGACCACGATCAGATGGACCGGATGCGGTCATACATCACCAACATGTGCGCCGGGTGGAACGTCGAGCAGGTGAAGTCGATCGTCGGGGAGACCCTGCACGACATCGTCGACCCCCTGATCTTCGCCGAGGCCGCCAATCTGATCGCCGACCACAAGCTGTGCGGCCGCGACGTCGTCGTGGTGTCGGCCTCGGGCGAGGAGATCGTTGCGCCCATCGCCCGCGCGCTGGGCGCAACGCACGCGATGGCCACCCGGATGGTCGTCGAGGATGGCAAGTACACGGGCGAAGTGGCGTTCTACTGCTACGGGGAGGGCAAGGTCGCGGCGGTCCGCGAACTCGCGGCGCGCGAGGGCTATTTCCTCGAGCACTGCTACGCCTACTCGGATTCGATCACCGATCTGCCGATGCTGGAGGCCGTGGGTCACCCGACGGTGGTGAACCCCGACCGCGCGCTCCGCAGGGAGGCGTCGTCCCGGGATTGGCCGACGTTGACGTTCTCGCGGCCGGTCCCGTTGCGCGACCGGATACCGGCGCCGTCGAGCGCAGCCGTCGCCACCACCTTGGCCGTCGGAGTGAGCGCATTGGCCGCGGGCGCGCTGACGTACTCACTGTTGCGCAGGTTCGCCCTCTGAGGACCTGCGTCCGCTGCGGACCGCTCGGATCGCATCGATAGCTGGTTACCACCAGTAACGATCAGGAGTCGCACAGGATTTGCCCCTTGATGTGACCGCGGTCACGGAGTACAAAGGAATCACGGAAGCTTGGCAAGGCCAAGATCGCGCCGGAAGAGAAGGCACGATCTCCCGCGTCGAGCTACCCAGCACGGATCCCGAAACCCACGCAGAGCACATGCCGCGTTAAGGCAGAAGCGTTGCGGACCTGCGGAATCGTGAAAGCGGGCGGCCCAGCACACCTCTTGGGTGGGGTGGCAGCCGTAGCGCAATTCGAGAACGCCGAGGTCAACCCACGCAACCCACCGAGCACGCTTGGTAATCGGTATCCGTGCTAGCGGGCGACGAGCCGAATCATATTCGGAGCGTCGCCCGCTTCATGTTGCTGGCGGTGACTCCGACATCGCCTGGGCGATCGTGATCGCCTCACGCGCACCCGCCTGCAGTCCGCGGCAGGTGTTGATCAACCACGCCGCCAGGCCGTCGGGTGTGCCCGAGGCGAAACCGCGGGCAGCCGCGCGGTAATCACCCGACTGGCTCATCCAATGGACCTCCGGTACGCCGAGGCCGTGGGGGTCCAACCCACTGCTCATCGTGATCAGTCGGGCCACGGCGCGGGCCACCACCCCGTCGGCCACCCCGAACGGCTCCAACGTCAGCAGCTCGCCATGCGCGACGGCGGCCAGTACGTAGGCGGGGACCCGGGTGCCGCCGGTCACGATGTTCCCAAGCAATTCAAGCCGTCGCGACACGTCGGTATCTCCCCGCGGCCGCCCCAGTCGATCGTCGTCGGTCAGGTCGGAGGCGGCGAGTGCATGCAACCGCGCGATGGCCTGCAACGGTGCGCGCTGCCAGACCGCGACCAGTGAGGTGGTACCGCCCTCCAGTGCTTCGGCCACGCGCAACGCACCGGAGAGCACGGGGTCACCTTCGCCGGCGTCGGCCAGCACCATCGAGCCGCCATCCAGCACCGACGATGCGCGTGCGGCCCGCACCGAGGCCTCGGCCGCCGTGGCGGGCCAGCCGCGCAGGTTGACGCGGTGCCGGTGGGCCCGACCGAGGGCTTCCCTGGCCTCGTCCCCGGCGGCGGCGACGCCGGGTAGTTCGGCAAGCGGGGCGAGTGGGTCTGGATCGGACACGGCCGCACACGCTATCCCAACGTCCGTGCAACGTCAGGTGACTACGCTCACAGCCATGACAGACTCACCGGCGACCAATACCGTGGCTCCGTCCGCCTACCCACCTGCCAAGGACTTCGCCGCACAGGCGAACGCGACCGAGGAGTTGTATCGGCAGGCAGAGCAGGACAGGTTGGCATTCTGGGCGCTCCAGGCCACCCGGCTGACGTGGTCGAAGCCCTTCACCAGGGTGCTGGACTGGTCGGACGCGCCGGTCGCCAACTGGTTCGTCGGCGGCACGCTGAACGTCGCCTACAACTGCGTCGACCGCCACGTCGAGGCGGGCAACGGCGACCGCGTGGCGATCCACTGGGAGGGCGAGCCGGTCGGCGACTCCCGCACGATCACCTACGCGGAACTGAAGGACGAGGTCTGCCGGGCCGCGAACGCGCTGACCGATCTTGGCCTGGTGGCCGGCGACCGGGTCGCGATCTACATGCCGATGGTGCCGGAGGCCATCGTGGCGATGCTCGCGTGCGCCCGGCTGGGAGTCATGCACTCGGTGGTCTTCGCAGGATTCTCGGCGTCGGCGCTCAAGGCCCGCATCGAGGACGCCGAAGCCAAGCTGGTCATCACCACCGATGGCCAGTTCCGCCGCGGCAAGGCGGTGTCGTTGAAGGAAGCGGTCGACGCCGCGGTGGAGGGCCAACCTTCGGTCAGCAACGTCTTGGTGGTGCGTCGCACCGGGATCGACACCCCGTGGACCGAAGGACGAGACCTGTGGTGGGACGAGACCGTCGCTGCCGCCTCACCCCAGCACCAACCGGAGGCCTTCGACAGCGAGCATCCGCTGTTCCTGCTGTACACCTCCGGAACCACCGGCAAGCCCAAGGGCATCATGCACACCACCGGCGGGTACCTCACGCAGGCGTCCTACACCCACTTCAACGTGTTCGACGTCAAGCCGGAGACCGACGTCTACTGGTGCACCGCCGACATCGGCTGGGTCACCGGGCACACCTACATCGTCTACGGCCCGCTCTCCAACGGCGTCACTCAGGTGGTCTACGAGGGCACCCCTGCCTCGCCTGATGAGCACCGGCACTTCCAGGTGATCGAAAAGTACGGGGTCACGATCTATTACACCGCTCCCACTCTGGTTAGAACGTTCATGAAGTGGGGCAGGCAGCTGCCGGCTGAGCACGATCTGTCCAGCCTGCGACTTCTCGGTTCGGTCGGTGAGCCGATCAACCCGGAGGCGTGGCGGTGGTATCGCATGGCGTTCGGTGGCGACCGAACCCCCATCGTCGACACCTGGTGGCAGACCGAGACCGGGGCGGCGATGATCTCGCCGCTACCGGGCGTGACGTCCTGCAAACCGGGTTCGGCGATGCGGCCGCTGCCCGGCATCTCGGCCAAGATCGTCGACGACGACGGAAACGAGTTGAAGCCCAGTCCCGATCACGGCGAGCACGCGACGGGCTACCTGGTGCTGGACAAGCCCTGGCCGGGGATGCTGCGCGGCATCTGGGGTGACCCCGAGCGGTTCAGGGAGACCTACTGGGCCCGGTTCGCCCAACAGGGCTGGTACTTCGCGGGCGACGGTGCCCGGTACGGCAGCGACGGCGAGATCTGGGTGTTGGGCCGCATCGACGACGTCATGAACATCTCGGGTCACCGAATCTCGACCGCCGAGGTGGAGTCGGCACTGGTCGGGCACTCGGGAGTCGCCGAGGCGGCCGTCGTCGGCGCTACCGACGAGCACACCGGGCAGGCCATCTGCGCGTTCGTCATCCTGAAGGCGCGCCACGCCGAGGCGCCGCGCGAACAGATGGTCGAGGAACTGCGCGCCGAGGTTGCCCGCGAGATCTCGCCGATCGCCAAACCCCGCGAGATCCACGTCGTGCCGGAACTGCCCAAGACGCGAAGCGGCAAGATCATGCGCCGGCTGCTCCGCGACGTCGCCGAGGGCCGTGAACTCGGCGACACGTCGACCCTGGTGGACCCCGGGGTGTTCGAGGCGATCCGGGCCAGCAAGTAGCGCTGGAATCGAATCAGGCAACCGCGCCGATCGGCACGAAACCCGAGCCGGGCCGATCCTTGGCCGCGATGTCGGCGAGGATGGCGTTGATCGACATCGTGACCGCCGGCGTGTGCAGCGGGACGTACTTGACCACGCAGGTGGGCAGTTCCTCGCTGAAGGCGCCGTGGATCATGGCGACGAGCCGGTTGTTCACCGTCACGGGCGCGCCCGAGTCGCCGGGCTGACCACATACCTGGCTGACGATCGTGCCCGGCTGTTCGCCGGGGCCCCACGTGACGCCACAGGTGTAGCCCGTCGTGCGCCCCAACTTGCACGACACGTCGCCGAACTTGGGTTCGGGACCGATCCCGTCGATCTGGAAGCCGTCGACGTTGTTGACGGGGATCACCCGTTGCGGGTCGAACTGGATGACGGCGTAGTCGAGGCCGTCGTTGCCCGCCACCATCGTGCCCAGCACGCCACTGTCCTCGGCGGCCTCCGAGGAGACCTGGGCCCCCGGGCCGCCGCAGTGCGCGGACGTGAACCCGATGAGGTTGCCGCGGTCGTCGTTGCCGATCGTGGTCAGAGTGCAGTAGGTGTCACCGTCCACGACGATGCCCGAACCACCGCCGATCGGGACGGGCGCGTCGGCGCGTGACGTCGCCGCACTCGACACCGTGACGACACACAGAGCGAGGACCACGACGGCCGCGACGACGCCCGGTCGGAGAGCGCCGTACCAGCGGTGTGTCAACAGCACCCCTATCGTCATCCCCGACCGTCATCGCGCGAACTCCGTGAGTCTATCGTCGGCCGGGATCGATGCGACCGCTGCGACATGGCAACATGAACCGCATTGCCGTCGACGCGGGAGGACTTGTCCATGAGCTCTGGCGACCGTAAGAACGGGGTGCCGACCACCGTGACGTCGATTCCCCTGGTGGATCCGCACGCACCGAAGGCCGACCCGTCCATCGGTGACCTGGTCAAGGACGCGTCGGCGCAGGTGTCGACGCTGGTCCGCGCCGAGGTCGCGCTCGCCAAGGCCGAGGTCACCCGAGACGTAAAGAAGGGCCTCACGGGCAGCGTCTTCTTCATCCTGGCGCTCGTCGTGCTGTTCTATTCGACGTTCTTCTTCTTCTTCTTCCTCGCCGAACTCCTGGACAACTGGCTGGTGCGATGGGCGGCGTTCCTCATCGTGTTCGGGCTCATGGTTCTGGTGACGGTGGTGCTCGCGCTGTTCGGGTACCTGAAGATCCGGCGGATCAAGGGACCGAAGCAGACCATAGAGTCGGTCAAGGAGGCCCGTGTGGCCCTGGTGCCGGGTGGCGACAAGCCGAAGCCCTCCACCGAGCCCTCCAAGAATGGCGACCGTCCTCCCTCGACCACAGACCCCTCAGGCTGGTAATGCCCCCACCCGATCCGTCGGTCACCCGCATCGACGGTCCGTGGCGACATCTGGATGTGCACGCCAACGGGATCCGCTTCCACGTCGTCGAAGCGGACTCCGACGGCGGGTCGGCCACCGATCGGCCCCTGGTGATTCTGTTGCACGGGTTCGCGTCGTTCTGGTGGTCCTGGCGCCATCAGTTGCGGGGCCTCACCGGTGCCCGGGTGGTGGCCGTCGACCTACGCGGATACGGCGGCAGCGACAAACCACCACGGGGCTACGACGGCTGGACCCTGGCCGGCGACATCGCGGGTCTGGTTCGTGCACTCGGGCATGCGAGGGCGGTCCTGATCGGGCACGCCGACGGCGGCCTGGTGTGTTGGGCGACGTCGGTCCTGCATCCACGGGCGGTGCAGGCCATCGGCCTGGTCAGCTCGCCTCATCCCGTCGCGCTTCGTGCGTCGGCGTTGCGTCGGCGCGACCAGGGCCTGTCCCTTCTGCCCCCGATGCTGAGCTACCAGGTGCCGTTTTGGCCGGAGCGAGCGCTCACCCGCGACGACGCACGCGATCTCGAACTCCTCGTGCGCAGCCGAGCCAGCGGCAAGTGGCAGGCATCCGAGGACTTCGCGGAGACGATGGCGCACATGCGCCGCGCCATCCAGATCCCGTCCGCGGCGCACTCCGCGCTGGAGTATCAGCGCTGGGCGGTGCGCAGCCAGTTTCGCTCCGAGGGCCGGCGTTTCATGAAGTCGATGAAGCAGCCGCTGGCCATACCCGTGCTTCACCTCCGCGGCGACGCCGATCCCTACGTCCTCGCCGACCCGGTCTACCGAACCCAACGATTTGCCCCCCGCGGGCGATACGTGTCCGTCACGGGCGCCGGACATTTCGCGCACGAAGAGGATCCCGAGGCAGTCAACGACCACCTGACGCGCTTTCTGCAGCCAGGTGCAGGGCTCCTAGCTCAGGAAATGCAGGTGCCGGTGGCGACCCGCTTCGTGTTGCCCACCCTGGCCATCTGCTTGGCCACTTCGTTGGCGGTCAGCACGAAGCCGGTGTCCGCGTCGTCCACCGCGGCTCCGAAGACCACACCGAGCACCTGGCCGTTGCGGTCGATCAGCGGTCCGCCCGAATTCCCCTGCCGGATGGTTCCTCTGATGGTGTAGACCTCACGCGTGACGGTCGCGGTGTGGTAGATGTCGGGCCCGTTGAGTTGGATGGTCTCGCGGATCCTCGCCGGCGTGGCGGTGAAGTTACCGCCACCGGGATAGCCCATCACCACGGCATCCGTGCCCGGGGAAGCCTCGATCATGTCGAATGTCAGCGGCGCCGAAGGCAGCCCGGGCACGTCGAGGATGGAGATGTCGGCGTTGGGATCGTAGGACACGACGCTTGCCTCGTACTCCTTACCGTCGGCCTCGACGGTGACGCTCTCCGAGCCGGCGACGACGTGCGCATTGGACATCACCCGGTCCGGAGCCACGACGAATCCGGTTCCCTCCAAGACCTTTTGGCAACTGGGTGCGACCCCACGTATCTTCAGCACGCTGGGCCGTGTGGCTGCGACCACCGCGTCGGTCGCGAGCGCCGCGTCGGGCACGTCGACGTTCGCAATCGGGGTACGGCCGAACGGTTGCAACACCTCGGGCAGACCGGAGGTGTCCAAGAGCGACGACAGCCGTGCGGGCACCCGCTGCAGCCATGGCGGTGCAAAATCGTTGACCTGTGACAGCACGCGCGAACCACGCACCGCAGCAGCAAGTTCCGGTTGATCCGATGATGTGAGCGGGGTGGCCAGCAGCCACGCCGCTACCAGGACCGCGACCAGTTGCAGCGCGACGCCGACCCCCGAGTCGACCGCGCGCACGACGCGATTGCGGATGGCCCCGCGCGCCGCTCGACCGAGGACGACACCGGCGATCTCACCGATGACGACGAGTCCGAGGATCAGGAAGAGCGCCACGAAGAGCTGCGTACGGGGGCCGTCGACGTGGCTCACCACGTGTGGTGCGAGCAGCACCCCGGCGACAGCGCCGAGGATCACGCCGACGAAGGACAGCAGCGAACCCAGGGCCCCGGAGCGCCAACCGGAGATGGCAGCGACGAAGGCGACGGCGAGCACGGCCAGATCCAGCCACTGCGAAGATGTCATCGTTGGCTTTCACGGTAGCTGCTGGTGGCGTCGACGAGTGCCATTGCCGTGTTGAGTTCACGCACGTCGTCGGTGTTCCACGGCACGGCCCATCCGGCGACGTCGAGGATCGCCGAGATCACCTGACCCGTGAAGCCCCAGACCAACATCTGGTTGAGGAGGAAGGCGGGACCGGCATAGCGGCGCGAGTTCTGCTCGCGGTACACCATGAGCCGGTTCTCGGGGTTGACGAACGCGCGCACCGGGACGCGCGCGACGACCGCGGTCTCACCCGGACTGACCACGCCGACCGCTCCCGGATCCGGGGAGTAGGCCAGCACGGGCACCACGTGAAACCCCGACGGCGGGATGAACATCCGCTCCAGGATCGCCAGGGGCCGGAGCCGGGCCGGATCGATGCCCGTCTCCTCGTTGGCCTCGCGCAGCGCGGTGAAGACGGGGTCGCTGTCACCGGGGTCGGCTGCGCCGCCCGGGAAGGCCGCCTGGCCCGCATGCTGCCGCAGCGTCGGGGCGCGGACGGTGACCAGCAGGTCTGCGTCGTCGGGAAGGCCGTCGCCGGACACCTCCGTCGGCCCGGAGAACAGCACCAGGACCGCCGCGTCGCGCTTGGCGCCGGTGAGTGTCGCGGTGGCATTCGCGGTGGTGAAGGCGGCCAGCACGTCGGCGGGCACGCGCCGCCGGTATGCACCGGGGACCTCGCCGACATTGTCGACCAGGTTCTTCAGCCACCCTGGGGCAGCGTCAGGAGCCAACCGGGCTTCCTGGCGCTCCCAACTCAACCCTGCACTCCCATTCGTGGATTGACCGCTGCCGCGATCTCGTCGGCGGTGGCGAACGAACGGGGCAGAATCCCGGCAACGCTACCGTCCGAGCGCAGAACCACCGTCGCGGGCATCACGTTCGGCACCTCGAGCGCGGCGGCGATCAGTCGTCTGCCGTCCTGGAGGGTGGGCAGGTGGACACCCAGTTCGGCCAGGCGCAGCAGCCCAGCGGTTTCGTTCTCGTCCTGATGAACGGTCAGAACCGTGACCGCCGACCCCATTCGACGCTGATATTCGGCCATCGCCGGCAGTTCGTCTGCGCACGGTCCGCACCAGTAGGCCCACAGGTTCAAGACGACGGCGCGACCGTCCACCGCGCGTCCGACGTTCACCGCGTCACCGTCGCCCGCACATTCGACCGTGATGCCGCGCAGCGCGACCGGCCCCGGCCCCGGCCCCGGCGGCGGACAGGGACGCAGGTCGGCTTCGGCTCTCGGGCCGGCGAGCGCCTTGGGGGTGTCGGCATCGCGGTGCTCGCGCGAGACTCCGGTGGCCTCCGGACCACCAGCGGAGCCCGAATCCGGCTCGTCCAGCTCGCGCCAGAACGCGAAGCCGAGCGCGAAGACGACGACCAGCACCACGACGGTCCAGCGCGTCGCTCTGCTCATGGGGTCGTCACGGCGGCGGGCTCAGAGCCCGGCCAGCGACAGCAGGTGTTCGGTCTCGGGCCCTTTGACCAGCGGTGCCGCGATGAGCGGTTCAGTGGGCCCTACGCCGAACGACGGACAGTCCGCGGCCAGCACGCACACGCCGCATGCCGGTTTGCGAGCGTGGCAGACCCGTCTGCCGTGGAAGATCACACGATGGCTGAGCAGGGTCCACTCCCGCCGTTCGATGAGGTCGCCGACGGCGTGCTCGACCTTCACCGGGTCCTCCTCGGCGGTCCAGCGCCATCGACGCACCAGCCTGCCGAAGTGTGTGTCGACGGTGATTCCGGGAACGTCGAAGGCATTCCCGAGGACGACGTTGGCGGTCTTGCGGCCGATGCCGGGCAACGTCACGAGTTCGTCGAGGGTGTTGGGCACTTCACCGCCGAACCGTTCGACGAGTTCCTGCCCGAGGCGCATCAGCGAACTCGCCTTGTTGCGGTAGAAACCCGTCGGCCGGATGAGCGCCTCCACCTCTTCACGGTCGGCCTGCGCGTAGTCGAGTGCGGTGCGGTACCTGTCGAACAGGGCCGGCGTGGTCAGGTTCACCCGCTTGTCGGTGCTTTGGGCGGACAGGATCGTCGCGACCGTCAACTCCAGCGGATTGGTGAAGTCCAGCTCGCAGTACACGTGTGGAAACGCTTGGGCGAGAGCGCGGTTCATGCGCCGGGCGCGACGGACCAGACCGAGGTGCGTTTCCCTGTCCCACTTGCTCGCGGGTGCACGCGCTGCCACGGGATTCAGCCTACTGAGCGCGGCAACACGACCCGCGCGGACCGGTTGCATTTCGTGATCGTGCCGAGACCTTGGACGTGTTTACTTCACGCTTGTGACCTGGTTGCTCGTCGCCTTCATCCCGGCATTGTTGATGCTCGGGACGTTCGGGCTCGACCGGATCGAGTCGGGTCTCATCGGTGACTCCGTGTCACCGGACGACGTCGACGCCGTCCTCAGACGGGCCGAGGCGGACTGCGCACGTCTGCCCGCGCACGGCGCTCGCGACGAATTCGACACCGACCAGCCGTCGTCGTTACGGCTTGCGGAGCGCCTGTCCGGCGAGCCGAACCTGGGTCTGCCCGCCCGCATGTACGTTCACCACCGGGTCAATCCCGAATTTTGGCCGACTCGGCACGCCGATCGTGTGTAGCGTTGGCACGTCACGAAGCGGCCAACCACTAGACTGAATCCGCTTCCAACGTCGGTTGGCCTGCGCGTGTCTTATCAGTCAAGAACCTAAGAGGGGCAACGTGGACGAGATCCTGGCCAGGGCCGGAATCTTCCAGGGGGTCGAACCCGCGGCGGTGTCCGCGCTGACCAAGGAACTGCAACCCGCAGACTTCCCGCGAGGGCACACGGTGTTCGCCGAAGGGGAGCCCGGCGATCGGCTCTACATCATCATCTCCGGCAAGGTGAAGATCGGTCGCCGGTCACCGGATGGTCGCGAGAACCTGCTGACCATCATGGGTCCGTCCGACATGTTCGGCGAGTTGAGCATCTTCGATCCTGGCCCGAGGACCTCGAGCGCCACCACCATCACCGAGGTGCGCGCCGTGGCGATGAACCGTGACGCGCTGAAGGCATGGATCAAGGATCGACCCGAGATCGCCGATCAGTTGCTGCGCGTTCTGGCTCGTCGGCTCCGACGTACGAACAACAACCTCGCCGATCTGATCTTCACCGACGTTCCGGGCCGGGTGGCCAAGCAATTGCTGCAGCTGGCCCAGCGCTTCGGTACCCAGGAGGGTGGCTCGCTGCGGGTAACGCACGACCTCACTCAGGAGGAGATCGCCCAGCTGGTCGGCGCGTCCCGCGAGACGGTCAACAAGGCGCTGGCGGACTTCGCTCACCGTGGCTGGATCCGCCTCGAGGGCAAGAGCGTGCTCATCAGCGACTCCGAGCGACTGGCCCGCCGCGCGCGTTAGCGTCGACTTCCTCGCCCAGCAGACGCAAAGGGCCCTGAAACAGGGCATACGAGGGCCCTTTGCGTCTGCTGGCGGGGGGATCACGCGGGGGGATCACGCGGGGGGATCACGCGTGCAGATAGTTCAGCTGCGCCTGTACCGACCACTCGGCGTGGTCCCACAGCGTCTCGTCGACGTCGGTGTAGACGTGCTCCACGATCTGTCGGGCGGTGGCGTCGTCGCCCAGTTCTCGCAGCGCGTCGCGCACCTGGCGCAGCCGTTGCTCGCGATGTGCCAGGTACACATCGGCGACGGCTTCGAGGTCGGCCAGGTCGGGACCGTGCCCGGGCAGCACCGTGCGGTGGCCCAGCCCCCGCAGCCGGCGCAGGGACTCGAGGTAGTCGCGGAGGCTGCCGTCCTCGTTGTCGATGACGGTCGTGCCGCGCCCGAGTACCGTATCCGCGGTCAGCACCGCACCCTTCCCGTCGCCGTTCCCGCCCCGGATGCCGTCGACCAGGAATGACAGCGAGTCGGCGGTGTGGCCGGGTGTCGCGAGCACGGTGATGCGCAGTCCCGCGGCCTCGATCACCTCGCCGTCGGCCAGCGGGCCGCCCAGTCCCCGCAGGAATCCGCTGCCCACGGCCCGGACGGTCGCCCCGGTGCGCCCGACCAGCGCGTCGATGGCATCGGTGTGGTCGCCGTGCTTGTGGCTGATGAGCACCAGCGGGATCTTGCCCAGCGCGGCGATCCGCTCGACGTGTGCGTCGTCGTCGGGCCCGGGATCGACGACGACCATCTCGTTGCTGCCCGGCCCGCGAAGTATCCACGTGTTGGTGCCCTCGAGTGTCAGCGGGCCTGGGTTCTCGCACAGCAGCACCGACGCCGTGTCGGTCACCCGGCGCACCGTTCCGTAGGCGGGGTGTTCGGCGGATTCGGGTGACGGGCTCACGCGACCTCCGCCCAACCGTCGCTCACGCGACCTCGACGATCAACTCCACTTCGACCGGGGCGTTCAACGGCAGTTCGTACACCCCGACGGCGGACCTGGCGTGCGCGCCCTGCTCCCCGAAGACGTCGCCAAGCAGCTCGGAGGCACCGTTGACGACGCCGGGCTGGCCGTGGAAGCCGGGCGCCGATGCCACGAATCCGACCACCTTGACGATCTTGGTCACGGCGTCGATGCCGACCAGCGAGTGAACGGCCGCCAGCGCGTTGAGTGCGCAGATCCGGGCGAGGTCCTTGGCCTGCTCAGGGGTGATCTCGCCGCCCACCTTGCCGGCCGCGACGAGTTCGCCGGAGCGCATCGGCAACTGTCCAGCCGTGTAGACCAGATTTCCCGTGCGCGTGGCGGGGACATAGGCGGCGACCGGCGCCACCACCGGCGGGATCTCGATGCCCAGCTCGGCCAGCCGCGTGGTGACACTCACTTCGGTCGTTTCAGGTAAGCGACGTGCTGTTCGCCCGTGGGGCCGGGCAGCACCGAGACCAGCTCCCAACCGTCTTCACCCCACTGGTCGAGAATCTGCTTGGTCGCGTGTGTCAGAAGGGGAACGGTGGCGTACTCCCACCGGGTCGGTTCACTCATGAGCCTGAGCCTATCGGTCCCGAAGTCCGACATGGATAGCATGCTGAGGTGGGTAACCCTTCTTCTGCTCCCGACAGTCAGAAATCCGTCGGCTGGCCCTCCCGGCTGTCCAAGGCCCGGCTGCACTTCGTGACCGGCAAGGGCGGCACAGGAAAATCGACCGTCGCCGCGGCGCTCGCGCTCACACTGGCCGCCGGCGGTCGCAAGGTCCTGCTGGTCGAGGTAGAGGGCCGGCAGGGCATCGCGCAGCTGTTCGACGTCCCGCCACTTCCCTACGAGGAGGTGAAGATCGCGACGGCCGAGGGCGGCGGGCAGGTCAACGCCTTGGCGATCGAAACCGAGGCCGCGTTTCTCGAATATCTCGACATGTTCTACAACCTCGGTATCGCCGGGCGCGCGATGCGGCGCATCGGGGCCATCGAGTTCGCGACCACCATCGCGCCGGGGCTTCGCGATGTGCTGCTCACCGGCAAGATCAAGGAAATCGTGTCGCGCTCGGGAAAGCAAGACAAGTCCAGAGCGCAGGCCTACGACGCGGTGGTGGTGGATTCGCCACCCACCGGACGCATCGCGCGCTTCCTCGACGTCACCCAGGCGGTCTCCGAGCTGGCCAAGGGCGGCCCGGTGCATTCGCAGGCCGAGGGTGTCGTCAAGCTGCTGCACTCCGAGCTGACCGCGATTCACCTCGTCACACTCCTGGAGGCGTTGCCGATACAGGAAACGGTCGAGGCCATCGACGAACTGAAGCGGCTGGGCTTGACGATCGGCAGCGTGATCGTCAACCGCAACATTCCGGCCTACCTCTCGCCTGAGGATCTGGCCAAGGCGGCCGAGGGTGACATCGACGTGGACGCCGTGCGAGCGGGCCTCGCCACCGCCGGGATCAGCCTGTCCGACAACGACTTCGCCGGTCTTCTCACCGAGACCATCCAGCACGCGACACGCATCAATGCGCGCGCCGAGAGCGCAGCACAGCTCGACCTCATCGACGTCTCACGACTGAGGCTGCCGGCGCTACGCGACGGCGTCGATCTGGGCAGCCTCTACGAACTCGCCGACGAACTCGCCCACCAAGGGGTGCGATGAGCGCCTGCGCGAAGAGAGTGCGATGAGAATGCGAAAAGAAAAGGACACCGCCAGATGAGCACCACCCAGCCGCAGGCACTCGACATGCACGGGATTCTCTCCGACACCTCCAACCGCGTCGTCGTCTGTTGCGGTGCGGGAGGCGTCGGCAAGACCACGACGGCCGCCGCCATGGCGCTGCGGGCCGCCGAGTACGGCCGCACCGTCTGCGTCCTGACGATCGACCCGGCCAAGCGACTCGCACAGGCGCTCGGCATCAAGAACCTCGGCAACTCGCCGCAACGGGTGCCGCTGCCTTCTGAGGTGTCCGGCGAACTGCACGCGATGATGCTCGACATGCGCCGAACGTTCGACGAGATGGTCGTGCAGTACTCGGGAGCCGACCGCGCCGATGCCATTCTGGAGAACCAGTTCTACCAAACCGTCGCCACCTCGCTCGCGGGCACGCAGGAGTACATGGCGATGGAGAAGCTCGGTCAACTGCTGGCCGAGGACAGGTGGGATCTCGTCGTCGTCGACACCCCGCCGTCGCGCAACGCTCTGGACTTCCTCGACGCACCCAAGCGGCTGGGAAGCTTCATGGACAGCAGATTGTGGAAGCTGCTCCTGGCCCCGGGGCGCGGTTTCGGCCGGCTGGTCACGGGCGCGGTGGGGCTGGCGATGAAGGCGATGTCGACGGTGCTGGGTTCCCAGATGCTCGCGGACGCGGCGGGTTTCGTCCAGTCCCTGGATGCGACGTTCGGCGGTTTCCGCGAGAAGGCGGACCGTACCTACGAGTTGCTCAAACGCCGCGGCACCCAGTTCGTGGTGGTGTCGGCTGCCGAACCGGACGCCCTTCGCGAGGCCTCGTTCTTCGTCGACCGGCTGTCCCAGGAGCGGATGCCGCTAGCGGGTCTGATCCTGAACCGGACCCACCCGATGCTGTGCGACCTCAATCCGGACACGGCCAGGGACGCCGCCGACAAGCTGGCCGCGGGCGACGATGCGCTGACCGCTGCGGTGCTGAGGATTCACGCGGATCGGGGCGTGACCGCCAAGCGGGAGGTGCGACTGCTCTCCCGGTTCACCGGTGCCAACCCGCACGTGGCGATCGTCGGGGTGCCGTCACTGCCGTTCGACGTGTCGGATCTGGAGGCGCTGCGCGCCATCGCGGATCAAATCACCGGAGACGTTCCAGCCGCTTAGGCGGGGGCAGACGTCAGACGGCGCTGCGGTGCTTGCGCTGGGTGGCGAAGAACTCCGACCAGGACACCACCTCGGGATGCTGCTTGAGCAGGGCACGACGCTGACGTTCGGTCATACCGCCCCAGACGCCGAATTCCACGCGGTTGTCGAGGGCATCGGCACCGCACTCGGCGACGACGGGACAGTGCCGACAGATCACGGCCGCCTTGCGCTGCGCCGCACCGCGGACGAAGAGTTCATCGGGATCGGCTTGCCTACATCTGGCCTGCGAGACCCATGCGATGCGGGCCTCGGCCTCGGCACCTTGGACAACACCGTTTACCGGGGACGTCGTGATAGTCCTGCGCGCCGCGGGCCGTGTAGCTGACACCTGCGATCCCTCCGTCCAGCCGTTGCTTCGACAGTCCAGTTCTTCGCCGTACATCGCTGGTGCGATCTACGCCACATTGCGGTCAATAGTGTTACCTAGATCGCACTGTCTGTCCAAGCTAGGTGGTCAGGGGGCTTTTGCGCAACAGTCAAATCGTGTTTTTTTGGGACGACCGTGCCGTCAGGCCATATTTGCCCGTGCCCGCAGGTCACACAACGCCGTCCGTCGGCACTCACCGGGGGCTCGTCGACCACCGGTGGTTCCATTTGCGGCGCGTGGTCCCGCGTGAGCGACGTGGCTAGTCTGTAACCCATGTCCGAGCCCGCACCGACGCGACCGCCGACGGCTGTCACGGTGATCAAGCTGGCCTGGTGCTGTCTGTTGGCCAGCGTGATCGCCGCCGCGTTGATGTTTCCCGTGGTCGGCGGTTTCGGGCTGATGTCCAACCGCGCGTCCGACGTCGTCGCCAACGGTTCTGCACAACTCGTCGAGGGCGAGGTGCCCGCCGTGTCGACGATGGTCGACGCCAAGGGCAATCCCATCGCCTGGCTGTATACCCAGCGGCGCTTCGAGGTGCCCAGCGACAAGATCGCCAACACGATGAAGCTCGCGATCGTGTCCATCGAGGACAAGCGGTTCGCCGAGCACAACGGCGTCGACTGGAAGGGCACGCTGACCGGCCTCGCCGGCTACGCCTCCGGCGACCTGGACACCCGCGGCGGGTCGACGCTGGAGCAGCAGTACGTCAAGAACTATCAACTGCTGGTCGTCGCGCAGACCGAGGCCGAGAAGCGCGCCGCCGTCGAGACCACGCCCGCGCGCAAGCTGCGCGAGATCAGAATGGCGTTGACGCTGGACAAGACGTTCACCAAGTCGGAGATCCTGACGCGCTACCTGAACCTGGTGTCGTTCGGCAACGGGGCGTTCGGCGTGCAGGACGCCGCGAAGACCTACTTCGGAATTGACGCCTCCGAGTTGAACTGGCAGCAGGCGGCCCTGTTGGCCGGCATGGTGCAGTCGACCAGCACGCTGAACCCCTACACCAACCCCGACGGTGCGTTGGCGCGACGCAACGTGGTGCTGGACACCATGATCGAGAACCTCCCACAGGAGGCCGAGGCGCTCCGGGCCGCCAAGGAGCAGCCGCTGGGAGTGCTCCCCCAACCGCAGGAACTTCCTCGCGGCTGCATCGCCGCCGGGGACCGCGCGTTCTTCTGCGACTACGCACTCGAATACCTCGCGCGGGCGGGCATCAGCAAGGAGCAGGTGGCCAGGGGCGGCTATCTGATCCGCACGACGCTGGACCCCGACGTGCAGGCGTCGGTGAAGTCCGCGATCGACGGCATCGCAGCTCCTGACCTCGAGGGTGTCGCGAGCGTGATGAGCGTGATCAAGCCCGGCAAGACCGCGCACCCGGTGGTCGCGATGGCCAGCAACCGCACGTACGGACTGAACCTGGATGCCGGCGAGACCATGCAGCCGCAGCCTTTCTCGCTCGTCGGCGACGGTGCGGGCTCGGTCTTCAAGGTGTTCACCACCGCGGCGGCCCTCGACATGGGCATGGGCATCAACGCCCAGCTCGACGCGCCGTCCCGATTCCAGGCCAAGGGGCTGGGCAGCGGCGGCGCGAAGGGGTGTCCGGAGAACACGTGGTGTGTCCAGAATGCGGGCAACTACCGCGGCTCGATGAGCGTCACCGACGCTCTCGCGACGTCGCCGAACACCGCCTTCGCCAAGCTGATCTCGCAAGTCGGGGTGCAGCGCACCGTCGACATGGCGGTCAAGCTCGGGCTTCGTTCGTACGCCCTGCCGGGCACCGCGCGGGCCTACGACCCGGAAAGCAACGAGAGCCTCGCCGACTTCGTCAAGCGACAGAATCTCGGCTCGTTCACGCTCGGACCGATCGAGGTCAACGCGCTCGAACTGTCGAACGTCGTCGCCACGCTCGGTTCGGGTGGCACGT
This sequence comes from uncultured Actinomycetota bacterium, assembly GCA_963798245.1. Lineage (GTDB taxonomy): Bacteria > Actinomycetota > Actinomycetes > Mycobacteriales > Mycobacteriaceae > Mycobacterium. Next base: position 499,810 of record CAWCSO010000009.1, on the reverse strand, counting down.
GGTGCCCGCCCAGCCCCATCAGCTCGGTGTTCGACCGCACCGGCCAGGAGGTCTCGGTCACCACCGAGACATGCGAGCAGGTCGTCCCCGAGGGACTGGCGAATACGCTCGCCAACGCGATGAGCAAGGACGACACCGGTTCGGGCACCGCCGCCGGCTCGGCCGGCTCGGTGGGATGGAGTCTGCCCATGTCGGGCAAGACGGGCACCACCGAGGCGCACCGGTCCTCGGCGTTCATCGGGTTCACCAGCGCGTACGCGGCGGCCAACTACATCTACGACGATTCGACCAACCCTGGTGAGCTGTGTTCGTTCCCGCTGCGCCAGTGCGGTTCAGGCAACCTCTTCGGCGGTAACGAGCCGGCCCGCACGTGGTTCACGGCGATGAAGCCCATCACGCCCGACACCGTGGAGTTGCCGCCCACCGATCCGCGCTTCGTCGACGGCGCCCCCGGTTCACAGGTGCCCAGCATCTCCGGCATGAGCGAGGGAACGGCACGCCAGCGCCTGAGGGACGCCGGGTTCCAGGTGGCCGAACAGGCCACGCCCGTCAACAGCACGTCTTCGGCGGGCACCGTCGTGGGCACGTCGCCATCGGGCCAGACGGTGCCGGGTTCGATCATCACGATCCAGGTGAGCAACGGCATCGCGCCGCCCCCACCGCCGCCACCGCCGGGCGCGCCGCCGCCCGATCCCAACGCGCCACCGCAGGTGGGATCCACCGTCATACAGATCCCCGGCCTCCCGCCGATCACCGTCCCGGTGCTGGGTCCCCCTCCGCCACCTCCGCCACCACCGCCACCGCCACCACCGCCGCCGCCCTGATCCGGCGCGCCTGGGGGCAGACGATGTCTGTGGAGTTCATGACGCCCGGCTGTCAGAAGGGGTCAGCGGCCTCGTCTCGCAGTAGGCTGCCAGCATGTCCGCCCCTTCGACGGTCCTGAGGAATTCAGCGGTTGCCGCGGCCGGCACGCTGGTCGCCGGAGTCGCTTATGGCTCGCTCATCGAGCGCAATGCGTTCGTCATGCGGGAGCTGACGATGCCCGTACTGACACCGGGGTCCGCCCCGCTGCGGGTGCTGCATCTCAGCGACTTCCACATGCGCCCGGGACAGCGACGCAAACAGGCATGGCTGCGCGAACTCGCCGGTTGGAATCCGGACCTGGTGGTCAACACCGGCGACAATCTCGCCCATCCAAAGGCCGTTCCCGCCGTCGTGCAGGCGATGGGTGACCTGCTGTCCGTCCCGGGATTGTTCGTCTTCGGCAGCAATGACTACTTCGGACCGAAGCCGAAGAACCCGGCGGACTATCTGTTCAACAAGTCCAAGCGCGTCACGGGCCAGCCGTTGCCCTGGCAGGACCTACGGGCGGCGTTCACCGAGCGTGGCTGGCTGGACATGACGCACACCCGCCGAGAGATCGACGTCAACGGTCTGATCGTGGCCGCGGCGGGAGTCGACGACCCGCACCTCACGCGAGACCGTTACGACACCGTCGCGGGTCGGCCCAACCCGGCCGCCAATCTGACACTGGGCATGACCCACGCGCCGTACACCAGGGTGCTGGACCGGTTCGCGGCCGACGGATACCAGCTCATCATGGCGGGCCACACCCACGGCGGTCAGTTGTGCCTGCCATTCCTCGGTGCGCTCGCGACGAACTGCGACCTGGACACCTCGCGGGCGAAGGGGCCGTCGCGCTGGGGGGAGGGCACGCAGCTGCACGTGTCTGCGGGAATCGGCACCTCGCCCTATGCGCCGATGCGGTTTTGCTGCCGCCCGGAGGCGACGCTGCTCACCCTGGTCGCCGCACCTACCGGTGGCGGCCACGCGGGCACCAGGGCGGGCGTGTCCCAGTCGACCGTCGCCGCGCGGTGATCAACGGGTCCTCGGTCGCGTCGCGGAGTCAACCACGCGAGTGGGTGGACAACGCCGTCCGGCTGATCGAGGCCGACGCACGGCGCAGCGCCGACACGCATCTGCTGCGCTATCCCCTGCCGTCGGCATGGTGTGACGGCGTCGACGTCCAGCTGTATCTGAAGGACGAGACGACGCACATCACGGGCAGCCTCAAGCACCGGTTGGCGCGCTCGCTGTTCCTGTACGGGTTGTGCAACGGCTGGATCGGCGAGAAGACCACGGTGATCGAGGCCTCCTCGGGCTCGACGGCCGTGTCGGAGGCGTACTTCGCGGCGATGCTGGGCCTGCCGTTCATCGCGGTGATGCCGGCATCGACCAGCACGACCAAGATCAACCTCATCGAATCCCAAGGTGGCCGTTGCCACTTCGTCGAGGGCGCGTCTCAGGTTTACGCGGAGGCAGAGCGTCTTGCCGAGGAGACCGGCGGCCACTACCTCGACCAGTTCACCAACGCCGAACGCGCCACCGACTGGCGCGGGAACAACAACATCGCCGAGTCGATCTTCGATCAGATGCGAGAAGAGCAGCATCCGTGTCCGGAGTGGATCGTCGTGGGTGCGGGCACCGGCGGGACGAGTGCGACGATCGGGCGCTACATCCGCTACCGGCGGTACCCGACGCGGCTGTGCGTGGTGGACCCGGAGAACTCGGCGTTCTTCCCCGCGTACGCGCAAGGCAACCGCGACGTGGTCACGGGCATGTCGTCACGCATCGAAGGGATCGGCCGGCCGCGAGTCGAGCCGTCGTTCCTGCCCGAGGTCGTTGACCGCATGGTCACCGTGCCCGACGCTGCGTCGGTTGCGACGGCTCACCACGTCAGCAGGGTGCTGAGGCGACGCGTCGGGCCCTCGACGGGCACCAACGTGTGGGGCGCCTTCGCCCTACTGGCCGAGATGGTGGCCGAGCGCCGCAACGGTTCGGTGGTGACCCTGCTGGCCGACAGTGGCGACCGGTACGTCGACACCTACTTCAGCGACGAATGGCTGACCAGTTCGGGGCTGGATCCTTCGGAGTCGGCCGCAGTGTTGGTCGAGTTCGAACGCTCCGGCCACTGGGCCTGATCGTTTTCACCCTCTCCGGCATCGGACGTCAGGAAAAGCCACAGTGCGGCAAGAACGAAGAACCCACCGTAGATGGCAGCACCCAAGACGGTCATCGCAAATCCCCTTCCGGTGTCGTGCTCTCCATTGTGTGAACGTCACCGACAGCCGTTTTGATCCCGGCCACTCGGGATCTTCGCCGGTTCGTCGTGGCATCAGATCCGCGGGGCGAACGTCGCACCCGATCCTCGTGGCTACCCCTCCCCCGACGGCAGTACACACGACCGGGCCGTCTCCTGGCCGGACGGCGACGCGTTTGGCTTCCGGCCAGCCCGGTGCGATAGGCTGTCGTGGCTCTACGCGGGGTGTGGCGCAGCTTGGTAGCGCGCTTCGTTCGGGACGAAGAGGTCGTGGGTTCGAATCCCGCTACCCCGACAGCGATGGCGCAGTGAGAAGGCTCTGATCCGGTGTTCCGGACGGGGCCTTCTTTCTTTCGTTCCAGCGGGCGGCGGCCAACGGCACGCCGCTCGGGCCGACCGCCGCCATTGTCATATCGGCTTGTCACTGATGGGTGAGGTGTCAGGGCGTGCAGCGAATGACGATCGTGATAGCGGCCCTGTAGCCCAAAAGGTGGAAGAGATATGACGAAACGAGGAAAGTCGGCACTGCCGATGGTGAGTTTGGCGGTGGTGGCGGGGGTTTCCACGCCTGCCGCCGGCGCTCTGCCGAGCTGCCAGGACTCGGGTACCACGTCCACCTGCCAGACCAACGGCAGCGTGCAGATCAAGGCTCGTCCCGGGACAGTGGCACCCCCCGGGAACCAGCCTGTGATTCGGTGGGGGCGCCGCCGCTAGTACGGGTCGCGCCGCCTTCGCCGAAGGCGTGGTCAACGAGATCGTCTGAATCCCTGTTGGCTAATTGTCGTAGCGGTACATTTCAGTCGACTGTGACCCGCGCGTGGTGGATGTGCCCGTGATTTGCCGGCGATTTGCCCAACGTGCCAAGGGTCCCGGTGGACTCGTCTGATCTGCACGGACTCGACCAGCGGAGGGATCGGGCTACCGATGACACCGGAGGATGTTCCCGCCGTCCTCGCCATGACCCAGTCCAGGCTGACGTCGCACGAGGAGGCGCGCCGGCTTCGGGTACTGCTGGACCATCTTCCGGCGTTGATCGGCTACTGGGACCGTGACCTCCGCAATGTGATCGCCAACGCGGCGTACGTGGAGTACTTCGGCGTCACGCCGGAAGAGGCCCGTGGCCGCCACATCCGCGACATCCTCGGAGAGGGCGTCTACGAACTCAACCTGCCCTACATCCAAGGGGCGCTGGCCGGCGAAGAACAGCTGTTCGAGCGGACCCTCATCGACCGTCACGGCGCGACGCGGTACACCCAGGCGTCCTATCTCCCCGACGTCGTCGACGGCATCGTGCAGGGCTTCTACGTTCAGGTCACCGATGTCACTGCGCGCGTCGAGGCCGAACATGCCCGAGACGAGGCGCGGCGCCTGTTCGAGATCAGCATGGCCAATGCGCCCTTCGGCAAGGCGGTCGCGACCACGTCGGGGCGCACGCTGCAGATCAACCCGGCGCTGTGCGCCATCCTCGGGTACACCGCCGAAGAGTTGATCGGCCAGAACTTTCTCGACCTCATCCATCCCGAGGACCGCCCGGCCGCCAATGAAGACCTCGCGCGGTTGCAGGACCGATCAGTGCCTCAGGCCGCGTCCGAACGCCGCTACCTCCGCCGCGACGGAACGACGATCTGGATGCAACGGGCTGCAGTTCTCGTCGCCGGTTCACACGGCGGCGACGACGTCATCGTCGCGCAGTTCCAGGACATCACCGCACGCAGACACGCCGAAGGCGAGCTGGCGCGACTCGCGCTGACCGACCATCTCACCGGACTGTACAACCGCCACGCCTTGACCAAGCACATCGAGCAATGCCGCGACTTCGACTCCGCAGCGCCGGTGGGAATCGTCTTCATCGATCTCGACGGCTTCAAACACGTCAACGACACCCACGGCCACAGCAGCGGCGATGCCGTCCTCGTCGAAGCGGCTGAGAGGCTCGCTCAGATCGTCGACGCACCCAAGTCGGCATACCGCATGGGCGGCGACGAGTTCGTCGTGCTCATCCCCCAAGCCGACGTGGACGACGACGTTGCGCAACTTGCCGACGCCATCCGCGCTGCACTCACCGGCGGCTATGAGGCCGCGCCCATCAGCCTGACCGCATCGGTCGGCTGGACGCGGGGTTCCAGCAAAGACGTCGACGCGCTCCTCCACGACGCCGACGCGGACATGTACCGGCAGAAGCCACGGCTGCGCAGGCACGACGACTGAGCCGCGGGGGTGCGCAGCCTGTTACGTCTCAGTCCACCGTGCCGAGTGCGACACCGTCGACGTGGGCGACACTCGGGTGCGTCAGGACGGGGTCCGAGCCAGCCGAAGCGGGGTTCGCGCGGCGGTGGGCTCCGCGATGATCGTGCTGCTGATCATGACCGGCGGGTGCGCGACCAAGAGCGCGAAACCGGACGGCGTGGCCGGCTACACCCCGGCGGCATGCCCGACGCCGAACCTCCCGGCCGACCCGATGCCGATCTCGGACCGGAGTTCAGTTGCGGGTACTTGACCGTGCCCGAGAATCGGGTCAAACCCGACGGCCGCACCATCAAGATCGCCGTCGCCACGCTCAAGGCTGCGACACCCAACCCAAAGCCGGACCCGGTGGTGTGGCTGGCCGGTGGGCCCGGCATGTCCGGTCTGCTCGATGCCGTCGGTTTCGACACGCTCCGGCCGGCCATCAACTCCGACCGTGACGTCATCTTCGTTTCCCAGCGCGGTACCTACCATTCCGATCCGGGTGCTGGCGTTGCTGCCGCAGCAGGGTTCCCTCTCCAGGCTCTTCGACGACTGCGCGACCTGGGACGTCGGACGGGCCGACGCGGGAGTGTCGGCCCAACTCCGCAGCGACGTGCCCACATTGCTGCTCTCTGGCGCCCTCGACCAGCCCTCCGCCCCCGTGACACCCCCTGCGTCGGCGAGCTGACGACGCCGGAGTTCACCACCGACTGACCCAGCGGGACCGGCGACGACGGCACGGGGGGCGCAGAGCCTAGGCCGCCGACCGCAGCAGCTGCAGCAGCGGCCCGGCGGCCTCCTTGAGGAAGCGCTCCTGACTCTCGTCGCCGACCTGCACCAGCGCGATGTCGGTGAAACCGGCGTCCTGATACTGGGCGACCGCCGCTGCGATCGCGTCGAGGTCCGGTCCGCACGGAATCGCCGACGCAGTGTCCTCGGGGGTGACGAATTGCGTCGCACCCGCGAACCCCGCCGTGGTCGGTAGGTCCGCGTTGACCGACCACCCGCCGGCGAACCACCTGAACTGGTCGTGGGCACGTGCTACCGCCGTGGCTTCGTCGGGATCCCAGCAGATCGGCAGTTGCCCGACGACGCGGGACTCGCCGGGCAGCCCCGCCCCCCGGCGCACGTGTTGCCAGGCGTCGACGAGACCCTTGTCGGGCTCTACGGCGATCATGTGGTCGGCCAGTGGTGCGAACGACTCCACGGAACGATCACCCGAAACGGCTGCCGCGATCTGGACCGTGGTATCCGGTAGGTCCCACAGCCGGGCGGAGTCGACCTGGAAGTACTCGCCCTTCCAGTCCAGGAGTTCGCCGGTGAACAACTCTCTGATGATCCGAACGGCCTCGGCAAGCATGTCCTGGCGGCGCCCGATCGTCGGCCAACCCTGTCCGACCACGTGCTCGTTGAGGTTCTCCCCGCTACCCACCCCCAGCGTGAATCGACCGTCGGCGAGTATCTGCAGCGTCGCCGCCTGCTGAGCCACCACCGCGGGGTGGTAGCGCATCGTCGGACACGTGACGTAGGTGAACAACTCGACCCGGTCCGTCGCATGCGCCACCGCTCCCAGCGTCGTCCACGCGTTGGGAGCGTGCCCCTGGGCGCTCAGCCAAGGCGAGAAGTGATCGCTGCTGACCTCGAAGTCGAACCCGACCTGCTCGGCCGAAATGGCATATTCGACAAGCTCCTTTGGGCCGCTCTGTTCAGTCATCAAGGTGTATCCGAAACGCGTCATGCGCCTCGGATACCCGACAGCAGGTCGGGAAAACCAGCTACAGCCGGTCCTTGACCGCCGCCGACAGCCGCGCGCCGTCCGCCTTGCCCTCGGCGATGGCCTTGGCCGCCTTCATCACCTGGCCCATCTGCTTCACGCCGGGGCCATGGCCGATCTCCTCGGCAACCTGCGCGATGGCCGTGTTGACGACGTTGGCCAGCTCGTCCTCGTTGAGCTGTGTCGGCAGGTAGTCGTCGATGACGCTGGCCTCCGCACGCTCGTTGGCCGCCAGCTCGCCGCGTCCGTTCGTGACGTAGATCTGCGCCGCCTCACCACGCTTCCTGTTCTCCCGGGCGAGCACCGCGAGCACCTCTTCGTCGGAGAGTTCGCGTGCCTGCTTGCCCGACACCTCTTCGGCCTGGATTGCGGCGAGCAGCATCCGCAGCGTCGCGGTGCGCAACTTGTCCTGCGACTTCATCGCCGTCGTCAGATCTGCCCGTAGCCGTGCCTTGAGTTCCGCCATGGCGCAGACGCTACGCCGGAGACCAGCTGCGGTGGTGCACTCGGTGACCACCGGCCGCCATCGTGCCCTTGCGTCCACGCGCCACGCGGGCCTGCGACGTTGTCAATCGCCGCGGCTGTCGACAGGATGGTGAACATGACCAACGACGCGGGTGGGTTCGATCCCGCGGGCGCGACGCCGGAGTATCCACAACCTGCGTACGACCGGTCCGGACAGCAGGCGTATCCGGGGTACCCGCCCCCTGGGTACCCGCCGCAGGGATACGCCACCGCGTCCGCGCACCAGGGGTACGGCGGCTATCCACCGGCCGGCTATCCCGCAGCGGGGTACCCACCGCCCGGATACCAACCACCGGGTTACCCGGCACCCGGCTACCCGCCCGCGCCGTCGGCCCTCAAGCCGGGCGTCATCCCGTTGCGCCCCTTGACGCTGTCCGACATCTTCAACGGCGCGTTCGCCTACGTGCGGATGAACCCCAAGGCCACGCTGGGGCTCACCGCCGTCGTCGTGGTCGTCGCACAGCTCGTCGCGTTGCTCCTGGCGATCGGGCCCTTGGCGGCCATGGGCGAACTCAACGACTCGTTTGGCATGGGCGTCGACCAGATGTCCACCGCCGGCATAGTCGGAACGTCGCTGTCGAGCCTGGCGGGATCCATCATGACCGTGCTCTCGGCCGTCGTGCTGAGTGGATTGTTGACGGTGGTGATCGGCCGGGCGGTGTTCGGAGCGACCATCACCATCGGCGAGGCGTGGCAGCGCGTCCGCGGCCGTCTGCCCGCACTGTTCGGCATCGTCGGGATCGAGATCGCCGGTGCCGTGATCATCGTCGGCGCCGTCGTCGGCGTGATCGCGATGGCGGGCTACACCGTCAGTGGTGTCGCGGCTTTCGTGGTCGGTCTCCCGCTGGTTCTGCTCATGATCGCGACGCTCGTCTACCTCGGCACGATGCTGGCATTCGCACCCACCCTGGTCGTGCTTGAACGACTTCCCCTGACGGCCGCCATCACACGCTCCTTCGCTCTCGTCAGGAAGGCCTTCTGGCGCGTCCTCGGCATCTGGCTGCTCGGCCAGCTGGTCGCCGGGATCATCGCGGGAGCGGTGTCGATTCCCTTCACCGTCGCGGGCCAGTTCATGGTCTTCGGAGCGTCGTCGGCAGCGGGCACCGGAGTCGCGCTGACGGTCATGTCCATCGGCTCGGCGATCGGTCAGATCATCACTGCGCCGTTCACCGCGGGCGTCGTCGTGCTGCTCTACGCCGATCGACGCATCCGGGCCGAGGCGTTCGACCTGGTACTGCAGACCGGGGCGGCGAACCCACCGGGTGTGCCGTCGGACACCACGGACCACTTGTGGCTGACCGCCGCGAGCCCGCATCCCTGACATGTCGACCGTGGACATCGATCGCGACGCCGCGCACGACGCCGCCCAGCGCGAGCTGTCGAAACCCATCTATCCCAGGGGATCGCTGACCGATCTGCTTTCGGGATGGCTCGAGGACCTGCTCTACAGAATCCAGTTCGAGGGCTCTTCGATACCCGGCGGCTGGCTCACCCTTACCGTGCTGCTCATCATCCTGGCGATTGCCGCGGTGGTGGCCGTCCGCGTGGCGATGCGCACCATGCGCACCAACCGCGGCCACGACGCCGCGTTGTTCGGCTCGGGAACTTCGACGGCCGCGGAGCATCGCGCGACGGCACGGCGATTCGCCGCCGACGGCGACTGGGCCGCGGCGATCCGGCATCGGCTGCGAGCGGTCGCCCGTTACCTCGAGGAGACGGCCGTCCTGCAGCCGGTCCCTGGTCGCACCGCCACCGAACTCGCGCGCGACGCCGGTTCCGCTCTGCCGGCGTTGGCGCCCGAACTGCGCCGCGCCGCTGAGGCGTTCAACGACGTCGCCTACGGCGAACGCCCGGCCACCGAGGCGGCCTACCGCACCATCGCCGATCTCGACGACCATCTGTGCTCGGGCACCGCGGTCGCCGCCACGGACGCTGCGCCCCCCGACGACGCGGACGGATGGGTCGGCGTCCGATGACGGACATCCCTACCGCGACGGGCCCCTCGGTGCGACAGCGCTGGCGTACGGCCAGGTGGGTGGTGCTGGCACTGCTGGTCATCATGGCGGTATCGGCCGTGACCGTCGCTCTCACCGGTACTCGGCCCGGTGCCCGGATGGACCCGCAGGCCACGTCAGCCGGGGGCGCCCACGCGCTGGTGTCGCTGCTGCGCGACGAGGGCGTCGAGGTGGTCGAGGCCAACGACCTCACCGACGTCGAACGGTCGGCGCGCCCCGACACCCTAATCGTCGTCGCCGAGACACATCACCTGGTCGACGACGAAGGACTGCGCCGCCTCGCGGCCGTGCCGGGTGACCGCCTGCTGCTCGAACCGGTGTCCCGGACCCGCGAGGCACTGGCCGCGGAGATCGACTCCGCCAAGGAGGCGAGCATCGGCGGCGTTCCTGACTGTGACCTCCCGGAGGCCAATCGGGCCGGCGAGGTTCAGTTGGGTGCGAGCCCGACCTATGAGTCGGTCGCCGACACTCCCCTCACCCGTTGCTACGGCGGTGCCCTGGTCCGCTACCGCGATGACGGCAGGACCGTCACGGTCGTCGGCAACGCCGACTTCATGACCAACGGCGGTCTGCTCAAGGAGGGCAACGCCGCGCTCGCGATGAACCTCGCCGGGGGCCGGGAGCGTGTCATCTGGTACGCACCCAAACTCGTCGTGGGCGAGTCCGACGGCACCGCGTCGATCATGGATCTCATCCCGGACCGGGTCGGCTGGATCGTGCTTCAACTGTGTCTCGCGGTGATTCTGGTTGCGCTGTGGCGGGCACGGCGGATCGGTCCGCTCGTCGCCGAGGATCTACCCGTCGTGGTGCGGGCCTCGGAGGCCGTGGAGGGTCGCGGCAGGCTGTACCGTTCACGGCGCGCCAGGGACCGCGCGGCGGAGGCGTTGCGGACGGCGGCACTGTCGCGCATGCTGCCACGCCTGGGCCTCGGGCCAACCGCGCCGCCGTCGGCCGTCACCCAGGCCGTCGCCGAGCGCATCGGGGACGATCCGAACGCGTTGGCACACTGGCTGTTCGGTCCCGCGCCGGGCACGGACCCCGAGCTGCTCACCCTCGCCGAACATCTGGACGACATCGAAAGGCAGGTATCACAGTCGTGACACAGCCAGCGTCGACGGCCGCCGACCAGGAGGCGCGCAATGCGCTGCTCGCCCTGCGCGCCGAGATCGCCAAGGCCGTCGTGGGCCAGGACGCCGTCGTCAGCGGTCTCGTGATCGCTCTGCTGTGCCGCGGCCACGTCCTGCTGGAGGGCGTGCCGGGCGTCGCCAAGACGCTGCTGGTACGCACTCTCGCGGCGGCGCTCCAACTCGACTTCAAGCGGGTCCAGTTCACGCCGGACCTGATGCCGGGCGACATCACCGGCTCGCTGGTCTACGACGCGCGCACGGCGGAGTTCGAGTTTCGGTCCGGACCGGTGTTCACCAATCTCCTGCTCGCCGATGAGATCAACCGCACCCCGCCGAAGACACAGGCGGCTCTGCTCGAGGCGATGGAGGAGCGACAGGTGAGCGTGGACGGCGAGCCCCGGCCACTGCCCGATCCGTTCATCGTCGCCGCCACGCAGAACCCCATCGAGTACGAGGGCACCTATCAGCTGCCCGAGGCGCAACTCGACCGGTTCCTGTTGAAGCTCAACGTGCCCCTCCCCCCTCGCGACCAGGAGGTGGCAATCCTGTCCAGGCACGCGCACGGCTTCGATCCGAGGGATCTCTCGGAGATCAGGCCGGTCGCGGGTCCGGCCGAACTCGCCGCGGGCCGCGACGCCGTGCGACGGGTGTTGGTGGCCGACGAGGTGCTCGGCTACATCGTCGACATCGCCGGTGCGACGAGGCGGTCGCCGTCACTGCAGCTCGGCGTGTCACCCCGTGGTGCGACCGCCTTGCTGTCCACCGCCCGGTCATGGGCGTGGCTGTCCGGACGCAACTACGTCACCCCCGACGACGTCAAGGCAATGGCGCGATCGACGCTTCGGCACCGTATTGCCCTACGACCCGAGGCCGAACTCGAGGGCGCGACGCCGGACGGTGTGCTCGACGGGATTCTGGCCGCGGTGGCGGTGCCGCGCTAGTGACCCTCACCGGCCGGGTGGGCCTGGTGGCGTTGATCTGCGTCCTGCCGATCGCGTTCTCACCCTGGCCTGCAACGGCTTTCGGCGTCTTCCTCGCCCTGCTCGCGGTGGCGGTCATCGTCGACGTGGCGCTGGCGGCGGGCACCGGGGCGCTGCGGTTCAGTAGAACCGGGGACACGGCCGCTCGACTGGGCCAGGCGGTCGAGGCCGTCCTGGTCGTCGAGAACGGTGGCCGCCGACGGTTCCGCGGTGGGGTCCGCGACGCGTGGTCGCCTTCGACGAGGGCGCTGCCGCGCGTCCACCGGGTCGACATCCCTGCCGGAGGACGTCAACACGTCACGACGACGTTGCAGCCCAGTCGTCGAGGCGATCAGCGGTCCGCCGCCGTCACTGCCCGCTCGGTGGGGCCGCTGGGTATGGCGGGCCGCCAGAGTACACACGGTGTGCCATGGCAGATCCGCATCCTGCCGCCGTTCCTGTCTCGCAAGCATCTGCCGTCGCGGCTGGCCAAGCTTCGCGAACTCGACGGCATGGTTCCCGTCCTGATTCGCGGCCAGGGCACCGAATTCGACTCACTGCGCGAGTACGTGCCCGGCGACGACGTACGGTCCATCGACTGGCGTGCCACCGCGCGCCGGTCGGATGTCGTGGTACGGACGTGGCGTCCGGAACGCGACCGTCGCATCGTCATCGTGCTCGACACCGGACGCACGTCGGCCGGTCGTGTCGGGGTCGACCCCACCGCCGGAGATCCGAGTGGCTGGCCGCGGCTGGACTGGTCGATGGACGCGGCACTGCTGTTGGCCGCGTTGGCCTCCCGTGCCGGAGATCACGTCGACTTCATCGCCCACGACCAGGTTCCGAGGGCCGGCGTGTACGACGCCTCACGTACGGAGTTGCTCGCTCAGTTGGTCGGCGCGATGGCGCCGCTCGAGCCGGCTCTCGTCGAGTCAGATGCCGCGGCGATGGTCGCGACGGTGCAGCGCCGGATCCGCAGGCGCGCGCTGGTCGTGCTGCTCACCGATCTGAACGCCTCGGCGCTCGACGAGGGGCTCATGGGTGTGTTGCCGCAGCTCTCGAGTCGGCATCAGGTGCTGATCGCAGCGGTCGCCGACCCGCGGGTCGACACCTTGGCACGCGGACGGGCCGATGCCGCACAGGTGTACGACGCGGCGGCTGCCGAGAGGGCACGAAACGACCGCGTGGACATCGCCACGCGGCTGCGAATGCGCGGCGTCGACGTGGTCGACGCCAACCCCGAGGATCTAGCCCCGGCACTCGCAGACCGCTACCTGGCGATGAAGGTCAGCGGGAAGCTCTAGGCGGCGTCACCGTGTCGGCACGAGGTCTGGCGCGTCGGCGACGTCACCGGTCTCCCCGGCGCGGATCGCCCGTCGCCCGAAGTGCACCACGTAGCCGAGGAACGCGGCCTCCGCGGCAACGCCGATCGCGATCCTGACGAACGTCGGCAGCGGAGACGGCGTGACGAGAGCCTCGATCAGACCGGACAGCAGCAGGACCGGGACGAGGCCGACCGCGACCGCCACGACGGCACGTCCCTGTTCGGCGAGCACCTGCCCGCGCGGCCGGTCTCCCGGCGCTACCACCGCCCACCCCAGACGCATTCCCACGGCGGCTGCCAGGAAGACAGCCGTGAGTTCGAGGAGGCCGTGCGGCGTGAGAAGGCCGAGAAAGACGTCGCCCTTGCCGGCGTTGAACATCAACCCACCGGTCACCCCGAGGTTGGCGGCATTCTGGAAGAGGACGTAGGGAATCGGTATTCCGAGCAGCACCGCGAACCCGATGCACTGTGCGGCCACCCAGGAGTTGTTCACCCACACCTGCAGCGCGAACGAGCCCGCCGGGTTCTCGCTGTAGTACGACGCGAAGTCCCGGTTGACCAGGTCGTCGATGTCCGAGGGCGTTCCGATGGTGGACTGCACCTCGGGGCTGCCCATCACCCAGAAGCCGACGATCGTGGCCACGGTGAGGACGGCGACCGCCGTGCCCAGCCACCACCGCCACGACCGGTAGGCCACCACCGGGAACGACACCAGCCAGAATCGGACGAACTCGCTCCACAGCGGCGCGTGCGCGCCGGTCACCGCCGCCCTGGCCCGGGCCACCAGGCCGGACAACCGGCCGACGAGGACGGCGTCCGTCGACGACGTGCGCACCATCGAGAGGTGGGTCGATACCCGCTGGTAGAGGTCGACCAGTTCGTCGACCTCGGCACCGGTCAGCTTGCGACGCCGCTTGACCAGCTGCTCCAGGCGGTCCCAGGTGGCACGGTGCGCCAGGATGAACGCGTCGACATCCACACGGGAAATCCTAGTGGCGAATCCTAGTAGCGTGGGATGCCATGGTGGCCCCTCCCGAACCGACGGTGACAGGCGACGCCGTCGTGCTGGACGTGGCGATCGCTCAGCTACCCGTTCGCGCGCTGTCGGCGTTCATCGACATCGCCGTCGTGTTCGTCTGCTATGTCACGGGACTCGTGTTGTGGGCCGCCGCGGTGCCGAGCCTGGATTCGGCGCTGTCGGGTGCGGTGCTGATCATCTTCACGGTGCTGGCGATAGTGGGGTATCCGGTCATCTTCGAGATCGCAACGCGGGGCAGGTCGCTGGGCAAGATGGCGATGGGTCTTCGCGTGGTGTCAGATGACGGGGGTCCGGAACGGTTCCGGCAGGCGCTGTTTCGCGCGATCGCCGGTTTCATCGAGATCTGGATGTTCACGGGTGGCCCGGCCGTGATCTGCAGCATGCTGTCCCCCAGGGGAAAACGCATCGGTGACGTGTTCGCGGGAACGATGGTCATCAGCGAACGTGCACCTCGTCTGAGCCCACCTCCGCCCATGCCGCCGTCGATGGCATGGTGGGCGGCATCGTTGCAGCTTTCCGGCCTCGGCGCACCCCAGGCCGACCGGGCCCGGCAGTTCCTTTCCCGCGCCACCTCGTTGGAACCGCGCGTGCGCGACGACATGGCGCAGCGGATCTGCATGGAGATCGCCGCACAGATCTCGCCGCCGCCGCCACCGGGCGCACCGCCCCAGCTCATACTCGCCGCCGTACTCGCAGAGCGTCACCGCCGCGAGTTCAGCAGGCGACAGGCCGCGGCGGCACCCGCCCCATTTCCGCCGCCGTCGCCTTCGTTCCCGGCTACGGCGCCCGGTGCGCTCACGCAATGGCAGCAGCCGCCCTCGGAACCGCCCGCGGCCGGTTTCACACCGCCGAGCTAGTGGGACATCACTGTCCCACTATGGGTCAGTGGTGATATATTAAATTCCATGAGTGTCTCGCAGTCGAACGACGGTGGTCCGCGCTCGCGGACCCGCCGAGCGATCCTCGAGGCCGCAATGACCGTTCTCGCCGAGCACCCGAGCGCCTCCCTCGCCGACATCGCCGCGGCCGCCGAGGTCGGCCGGAGCACCCTGCATCGCTACTTCGCCGAGCGTTCCGACCTGCTCATCGCACTCGCGCTCCATGTCCACGAACTGAGCAACGCGGCCATCGAACACGCCGAACCAGACTGCGGCCCCCCGATCGAAGCGCTACGTCGAGTCGTCGAGTGCCAGCTCGATCTCGGCCCGATCGTGCCCTTCATCTACAACGAACCGACGGTGCTGTCGGACCCCGAACTCGTCAAGCTGCTCGACACCGGAGACGAGGTGATCGCCGACATGCTCGATCGAGTGTCCACACGGGGGCCCGCGGGTCCGCCCGGATGGCCGCGACTCGTGTTCTGGGCCCTGCTGGAGGCCGGCTACCAGGCCATGCGACTCAACAGCGCACCGCGCGTGGAGATCGTGGACGCCATCATGGCCAGCCTCACCGAAGGCACGATCAACCCGAACCGTTCCTGACGGGGGTCACCGAGCCCCCACAACACCCAACTTTCTTCGCACCACCAGGAGTCCCCCACATGTCCGCCCCGCTCGACGTCGCACCGACGTCCGCCTCGACACCACGCAAGGCGTGGTTCGCGCTCGCCGTCCTTCTGCTACCCGTACTTCTCGTCGCCGTCGACAACACCATTCTGGCGTTCGCCCTACCGAGCATCGCCCAAGAATTCCGCCCGTCGGCGTCCACCCAGTTGTGGATCGTCGACGTCTACTCCCTGGTCCTCGCCGCACTGCTCGTGACCATGGGCAGCCTCGGCGACCGCATCGGCCGGCGGCGCCTGCTGATGA
The DNA here is from genome assembly GCA_963798245.1 of uncultured Actinomycetota bacterium. Lineage (GTDB taxonomy): Bacteria > Actinomycetota > Actinomycetes > Mycobacteriales > Mycobacteriaceae > Mycobacterium. The sequence goes on along the minus strand of CAWCSO010000009.1, from coordinate 483,913 downwards.
TCGGCGCCGCCGGCTTCGCCGTGGTCTCCGCCGTGGCGGCCTTCGCACCGAGCGCCGAGATGCTCGTCGTCGCCCGCGCCGTGCTGGGCGTCTTCGGCGCGATGCTGATGCCACCGACACTGTCGTTGATCCGCAACATCTTCGCCGATGCCTCTGCACGGCGACTGGCGATCGCCATCTGGGCGGCGTTCTTCACGGCCGGCTCGGCGCTGGGACCGATCGTCGGCGGCGTGCTCCTCGAGCACTTCCACTGGGGTGCGGTCTTCCTGGTGGCGGTTCCGATCCTCCTTCCGCTTCTGGTGCTGGCGCCCCGTCTGGTGCCGGAGTCACGGGACCCGAGCCCGGGCCCACTGGACCTGGTCAGCGTCGCACTGTCGCTGACGACCATGTTCCCGCTGGTATGGGCGATCAAGACCGCGGCCCATGACGGGTTGTCGTGGCTGGTCGCCGGCGCGTTCGTGGTGAGCATCGCCTCGGGCGTGCTGTTCGGTCGACGCCAGACGCGAAGTGCCACACCGATGCTCGATATCCGGCTGTTCCGCTACGCGCCGTTCTCGTCGTCCGTGATGGCCAACTTCCTGTCCATCGTGGGGCTGATCGGCTTCATCTTCTTCATCTCACAGCACCTGCAGCTGGTGCTCGGACTCAGCCCGTTGGCGGCGGGTCTGGTGACGCTGCCCGGTGCTGTCCTGTCGATGGTCGCCGGTATCGCGGTGGTCCGCCTGGTGAAGTGGTTCAGGCCGCACCTGCTGATCGTCGGCGGCCTCGTACTCGTCTCGGCGGGCTTCGGCATGATTCTGCTGTTCCGCCACGACCTGTCGGTGGCCGCGGTGATCGCGTCGTTCGTCGTCCTCGAGATCGGCGTTGGAGTGTCGCAGACCATCACCAACGACAGCATCGTCTCGTCGGTGCCGCCCGCGAAGGCCGGCGCCGCTTCGGCCGTCTCGGAGACCGCGTACGAACTCGGCGCCGTCATCGGCACCGCCACCCTGGGCACGATCTTCACGGCGTTCTATCGGGCGAACGTGGATGTGCCGCGTGGACTCTCGGCGACCCAGGCGGCCGAAGCGGGCGAGAGCATCGGCGGCGCGACGGCCGTCGCGCGGTCCTTGCCGCCGGCGCTCGGCGAACGACTGATGGAGTCGGCCCGGACGGCCTTCGACTCCGGTATCGCGCCAACCGCGATCATCGCCGGGACGTTGACACTGCTCGCCGCGTTGCTCGTCAAGCTCGCGTTCAGGGGAAGCGACGTCAATGGTGACGGCGTCACTGGTGAAAGCGAAGGCCTGCCACCATCAGCACCGATCCGACCAGTGGTGCGGCAGTCCGGACGTGATTCCAAGCCGTCCACGGCACCAGGAATGCCTGCCAGTTGTGCAGCGCGTCCGACGCTGACATCCCGGCGGGATCGACCGCCTCGAGCGAATTGTTCAACGGGACGTTGAATGCCATGGTCACGATGAAGGCCACCAGTGCGAGCACGGCACCGGCGAGTACGTAGCCGGACCCGGGCGAGGACAGCCGAACGGTGGCGGTGACGCCGACACCGAGCGCGAGCATCGTCGCCGCGACGAACAGGATCAGGAACGGAGCGTTGGCCTGCGCCTCGGCGTTGATGCCGCGCATGGCGGTGATGGCCTCGGCCGGTTCGGTGCGGTCGAGGCCATTCATCACGAACGTCGAGAACGCGTAGAAGACACCGCCGACCGCGGCGCTCGACACTGCGGCCGCGGTGATGGCGATGAGGTAGGGGCTACTGGTCATGACCTCAGTCAACCCACACACATCGAGACGATCCATGGTTTGGAGTCCCGATTGCATACGTGATCGTCTACATTTGGGGTGTGGACGCACTCGGTGGACTGCTCGACGGCGTCCGCGCCCGCGGAGCGTTCATCCTGCGTTTGTCCCTCGACCCGCCGTGGTCGATGCGTGTTCAGGACGACGCACCGCTCACCGTGATCTGCGTGACGCAGGGCACGGCCGTCATCGTCACCGAGTCCGGCGAAGCGTTCGACATCGGACCGGGCGACGTCGCCCTGGCGCGCGGGGTCGAGCACTATCGCTTCGCTGACGACGCCGCTACCCAGCCGCAGGTGGTGATCCATCCGGGCAATCGCTGCACCACGCTGCGCGGCGAGGACCTGCGGTTCGAGATGTCGTTGGGCGTACGCACGTGGGGCAATGCAGCGGCAGGCGCCGACCGCGCGGTCATCTGCGCCTACCAGGGGCGCAGCGAGGTGAGTTCGCGTCTGCTCGATGCCCTTCCCGGCGTCCTGGTGTTACGCGAGACCCAGTGGCGAAGCCCGTTGGTCGACCTTCTCGCCACTGAGGCCGGTCGTGACGGATCCGGTCAGGAGGCATACCTCGACAGGCTGCTCGACCTACTGCTCATGGACGTGCTCCGCGCGTGGTTCGATACCGACGATCGCGCTCCGACGTGGTGGCAGGCCGATCGCGACCCGGTCGTGGGACCCGCGCTGCGGCTCGTGCACAATCATCCCGAACACCCCTGGACGGTAGCGACTCTCGCTGTTGCCGTGGGGAGTTCGCGCGCGGCCCTGGCCCGTAGGTTCGCCCTACTGGTGGGCGAACCTCCGATCAGTTTCCTGACCGGTTGGCGCCTCGCGCTGGCGGCCGACATGCTCCGGTCGAGCCAGGAAACGATCACCTCCATCGCGCACGACGTCGGCTACGGGTCCCCTTTCGCGCTGAGCAGTGCCTTCAAACGGGCGTACGGGGTCAGCCCGAACACCTACCGGCACCGCGACGCCGGCTATGTCGCCGATTCGGATTCACTAGCCCGCTGAACACGTTTGGCCCTTCCACCCGCGACGGATGCGGCCGCGATGGTCACCAGCGCGCCGAGGATCAACGCCGACGGTTCGCCGGGACCCAGAAGGTGCTGCTCGGTGCCCAGCGTCACGGCGGCCACCGGCACGCCCAACTGAGCCGCGGCCATCACCCCGAATACCAGCGGCTGCCCCGTGACCCGTCCCACACAGTGGGCGGCGACGGCACCCATTCCGAGAGCGACGCCGAGAACGATGAGCGCCGGATGCTCCGCGAGGTCGCGCACCTGCAACGTCGCACCGAGCCAGACGAAGAACAGTGGGCTGAAGAATCCCTCGGTGACGCCAAGGAGTTGGCGGGCAAGACGTTTTGGTTCGCCGATTCCGCTGACCGCGAGGCCGAGCGTGAAGCCGGCCAGCATGATCGACACGTGCGTGCTGGTGGCCAGCGCCGCCAGCGCGAACAACAGTATGAGGCTGATGCGCAACTCCAGCGCGAGCCCATTGCGTTTCGAGTAATGCCTCAGCCTCCGGTGTGACCCGTTTCGCTCGAAGTGCCGGAGCACGACGAACACCAGCGCTGCGCACGCGGCCACGGCCAGCGCCCCGACGACGGTGGACAAAGCCCGCGAGGGATCGATCACCAAGGGCAGCAACACGATCGAGACGGTGTCGGCGATGGCGATCTGGGCCTTGACCGAGAGCACGGGCGGCGCGCCCAGCCCGAGCCCGTCGATCATGGGCAGGGCCACCGCGGCCGACGACGATGCCATCAGCACCGCATACAGCGCGGCATGGCCGGTGCCGAACACCCACGCCAGCAGCACACCCAGTACGGCGGCGACGGCACCGACGAGCACCGCACGAACCACGGCCTTGGGCAGACCCGCTCGCAGTTTCGAGTCACGGACCGGCACATGGGTGCCGACCACGAACATCACCAGCGCGAACCCGATGTTCGCAAGGAGCGTGAAGGTGTGGTCGGTGGTGTCGACGAGATTGAAACCAGTTCTGCCGATGAGGATCCCGGCACCCAACTCGCCGATGATGACCGGGACGGCCAGCTTCGGGACGGCCGCGAGCAGCGGACCCGCCATCCCGACGACGACCACCAGGACGAGGGTTCCGAACCCGAAGCCCGACACGTCAGGCCGTGACGTCTGCCCTGGCGTCGGCCGCGGTGGGATCGGCGACGGTGTCGGACGAAGTCATCCGGACACGATAGTCGCCGACGGGCGTCAATCGGACCGTCAGTTCGCGACCCAGTTTCCGTGGAATCCGTAGGGTACCCGGGTGGGCAGTTTGATCCTGGCCACCGGTGAGCCGGCGAAGTCGGAGGCGTCGAGGATCACCAGATCACTACCGTCGCGCGAGGGGTCGTAGACGTACCCGAGATACCAGCCGCTGGTCTCGTCGGCGGGCCCTGACGGCGAGGGCACGAACACGGCCTCGCCGGGTCCGCCGTCGCCCAGATCGTGGGTGACCGCGGCGCCGGTGCGCAGGTCGTTGCGCACCCACCCGTTGGCTACCGACCGAGACCGAGTACTGGGCGGGCAGGCCGGCGAGCCGGTCGTCGATGCGTGGGAACTCCACGCCGCGGTCGTCGAGCTGGCGCTCGGTCACGGTGCCCGCTGCGAGGTCGATCGTCCAGTTCCACAGCATCCCCTCGGCGTCGAATCCGCCGTCGTTGCGCCAGAGTTCCGGGTAGCGCACCGCCTGAATCTCGATGCCGTTGCCGTCTGCGGAATCGTGCGCGTTGGCGACGTGGAATACGTAGCACGGGTCGATCTCGAACCACCGCACCGCGCCGAACGGGTCGTCGCGCCGCAGCACGCCGAGACGCGCACCATAAGAGTCGTCCCAGCGATAGGGCATGTCCCGGCCGCCGCCAAACGCGACGTCGAGGTTGAAGACGATCGGCAGGTCCATGAAGACGACGTGGTTCGCCGTGAGCGCGAAGTCGTGCATCATCGTCAGCGCCTTGACGTCGAGGGGCCGGTTGATCACCAGGTCGCCGTTTGCGTCGGCGCGGTGGTAGGTGACGTGCGGCTCGGAGATGTTGCCGTAGCCGAAGAAGTGCAGTTCGCCGGTGGTCGGGCAGATCTTCGGGTGTGCGGTCATCGCGTCGACGAGCTTGCCGCCGAAGTCGTAGGCGCCGACGGTCTCGAGGTCGTTGGTGATCTCGTAGGGCAGCGACGATTCGACGAGCGCCAGCGTCTTGCCCGCATGGTTGACCACATGCGTGTTGGCCACGCTGGCACGGAGATTGCGGGTGCCGTCGGCGTTGTACAGCGGGAAGTCCTTCACGAAGCTGTCGGTGCGCACCCAGCGGTTGCGGTACCAGTTCGCCGCGCCGTCCTCGATCCGGACGCCGTGGATCATGCCGTCGCCGGTGAACCAGTGCCCGCCGGCCTTGCGGGGATTGGGACCGTTGCGCAGGTACCAACCATCGAGTTCGGCCGGGATGGCGCCCTCTACCGATAGGTCGTTCTCGGTCAGCTCGTCGGCGAGGGGGGCGTAGTTACCCACCTTGAAGATGTGACCGTCGGCGGGCAGGCCGGCATCGGTGGTGGGCAGGTTGGCGGTGTCGATATCGGTCATGTCGAGTCTCCTGGGCTGATTCGGCGTATCAACCCACCCTGACACTCCACCTTTGACATGTCAATAGTGAAATGTTCTCCGCACCGCCGACTTCTGCCAGCTGGTCATGACGCCACTGGAGGAAGGTGCGGCAGCCGAGAAGGAGGCCGAGCCGACCTGATCCGACACACCGCTAGGGCCCGACATTCCACAGTTGGAATGTCGGGTCGTAGCATTTCTCCGGTGAGCCTTCGAATTGCCGCCCTCGGGCTCTTGGCCCAGCATCCGGGCAGTGGCTATGACCTGCTGAAACGATTCGAACAATCGATGGCCAACGTATGGCCTGCCACGCAAAGCCAGCTCTACGGCGAGTTGAACAAGCTAGCGGACGCCGGGTTGATCGAGGTGGCGGCCGAGGGGCCTCGCGGCCGCAAGGAGTATCGCGTCACCGACGCCGGCCGCGCCGAACTGGTGCGCTGGATCAACAATCCGCAAGAAGATCCGCCGTGGCGGCGGCCGGATCTGCTGCGGGTATTCCTGTTGGAGTACGCCTCGACCGATGACGCGCGCGCATACGTTGCGACGTTCGCCGAGCTGGCCACGTCAGACCTGAATAGGTATGAGCGCATTCGTGATTCGGTTCCCTGGGGGGACGACGACGCCTACTTCTTCAGCCGCGCAGCGCTGGAGTACGGACTGCGCGATGCCGTCATGAAGGCTGACTGGGCACGGTGGCTCCTGACGGCGATCGACGAACGGGAGCGCCCGTAACCCGAATATCTGTCCAGGGAAATGGTTGCATCACGATAGTTTCCGATATATCGTCAATGTATCGGAAGCGCATGTGGCGTTTCCAGACCCAAGGAGAGCAACCCATGAACACCCCATTCAACGAAGGCCCGTTCCAGGGCCAACCCGGCTTCGGCTTCGGCCCCGGTTTTGGCGCCGGCGCTCGACACATGCTGCACGAGCAGCGCAGGCAGGCCCGTCGTGACTTCCGCGAGCACGTTCGCGAGCACCGCGGTGGTCCCGGTTTCGGTCCGGGCGGCCCCGGCTTCGGTTTTGGTCCGGGCGGCCCCGGCTTCGGCCCCGGCTTCGGCTTTGGTCCCGGCGGCCGTCGCGGCGGGCGAGGCGGCGGTCGCGGCAGGCGCGGTGACGTGCGCGCCGCGATCCTCACGCTGCTCGTCGACCGTCCGATGCACGGCTACGAGATGATCCAGGAGATCAGCGCGCGCAGCCAGGAGCTGTGGAAGCCGAGCCCCGGCTCGGTGTACCCCACCCTGCAACTCCTCGTCGACGAGGGTCTGATCGTCGGGACCGAGTCCGACGGCAACAAGAAGCTGTTCGAACTCACCGATGACGGCCGGGCCGCCGCCGCGAAGATCGAGACTCCGCCGTGGGACCAGATCACCGAGGGCGCCGATCCCGGTGCGGTCAACCTGCGCAGCGCCGTCGGCCAGCTGATGGGTGCGGTGGCGCAGTCCGCTCACGCCGCCAGCTCCGACCAGCAGCAGCGGATCGTCGACATCGTCAACAACGCCCGCCGGGAGATCTACCAGATCCTCGGCGAGTCCGAGTAATCCCCGCGATTTGTGGAGTCTGACCGGCGCGCAGTGCCGTGTTCTGTTCGGGGACATCGCTGACACTGATATGTCTCGGGACATCGCTGACACCTGAGTAGGGCCTTGAGCAGGATGGTTCATGGCCCAGAAGGTGACGGCGATGGATATTCGGATGGCTGCGGCGTTGGCCGGGCAGGTGGACAACGTGGCGGCGTTCTGTCGTGACGAGCAGATCAGTCGGCAGACGTTCTACAAGTTTCGTCGGCGCTTCCGCGACGAGGGGATCGAGGGCCTGCAGGATCGGTCCCGGCGGCCATTGACCTCGCCGGGGCAGACCTCGGTCGAGGTCGAGGACATCGTGGTACGCCGGCGCAAACAGTTGATCGAGCAGGGGCTGGATCACGGCGCCCAATCGATCGTGTGGTCGTTGCAACGCGAAGGGCTGGGGGCAGTGCCGTCGCCGTCGACGGTGTGGCAGATCCTGACTCGCCGTGGGGCGATCACGCCGCAGCCGCAGAAACGCCCGAAGTCAGCGACCAAGCGGTTCGTGTTCGGTCGACCCAACGAATGTTGGCAGTCGGATTGGACCGGATGGTCGCTGGCCGATGGCAGTGCGGTGGCCATCGCGGGCAGTCTCGATGACCACTCCCGCTACCTGGTCGGGTTGCGCGCGGATGCCGGCGACGCCGACGGCGAACTCGTCTGGTCGGTCATGATGGCTGGCATCGACGAGTGTGGAATACCGTCGATATCGTTGTCGGACAACGGAATTGTGTACACCGGTAGATTTCACGCGCATGAATCGGCGTTCGAGATCAACCTACGCGCCCTGGGTGTGCGCACCATCAACTCGGCGCCCTTTCATCCGCAGACCTGCGGCAAGATCGAACGGTTCTGGCAGACGCTGAAGAAGTGGCTCAACGCCCGCGACCCAGCGGCCACCCTTACCGAACTCAACGCCATGCTCGAGGAGTTCCGCACGTTCTACAACCACCACCGGCCGCATCGTGCGCTGCACGCAGCGACCCCGGCCGAGACGTTTCACGCCACCCTCAAGGCCCGCCCAGCCAGCGCTCCGCTCCCTGGGCCGGTGTTCGTATCCCGCCACAGCGTCGACGCGGTGGGCGGCAACCTGTACGTACCGCCCTACCGCGTCAACGTCGGACTCCGATGGGCCGGCCACGAATGCGTCAGCGTCCGCGACGGTGACCACATCGCCATCTTCAGCGGCAACCGCCTCGTCCGCGCCTTCACCGCCGACCCCACCCGCCGCCATCAACGCGGCGACAAAAACACGCGAACCTACCGCAACCGCGAACCCAAACCGGCACCATGACTGTCAGCGATGTCCCGAGACATAAGTGTCAGCGATGTCCCGAGACACCACACGGCGCGCAGTGCCGGTCAGACTCCACAACTCACCACTGCGGTCCATGATGGCCTATGTGGCCCACGACAGGACCGATATCGAGCGGATGCCCAGGGGCGGTTTCGACGCATCCTGTCTGGACCGCCTGCTCGAGACCGATCGGCTCGAATACCTCGACCGCGACGACGTCGACGATTCCGTCAAGCGTCAGGTCATCGACGCACTGGACTGGACCGGCAGGGTTTTCGGAAACCACGACCGCTTCGCCGCGGTCGCCCTCGACCTGATCGCCGACGTGCCCGATCCGAAGATCCTCGAACTTGGTGCCGGGCACGGCAGTGTGTCGCGTCGAATCCTGGCCGAACACCCGTCGGCGACCGTCACCGTGACCGACCTCGATGCACGGTCGGTGGCGCAGTTGTCTGCCGGCGACCTGGCCACCGATCCCCGAGCCGAGGTCCGGCTCGTCGACGCCACCGACATCGACGCAGCCGACGCGAGCTTCGACCTTGCGCTCTTCGCGCTGTCGTTTCATCATCTCCCACCCGTACAGGCCTCCCGGGTCATCGCCGAGGGCACGCGGGTCGCGGACGCCCTGGTGATCATCGACCTCCCCCGGCCGCCCGCACCGATTCACCTGCTGCGACTGGCGGCGATGCTGCCTGCTGCGCCGTGGGTACCGCTCATCCACGACGGCGTCATCAGCTCGTTGCGCTCCTACAGCCCGTCGGCTCTGCGCAGCCTCGCCCACCACGCCGACCCGTCGATCGAGGTCGAACTCCGAAGTGGCTTGAACAAGCCGCAGATCGTCATCGCCCGCCGAAGTCGTTGACGTGCCAGTTCATAGTGCCCGCGCCCCTTGCGCGAAGGGCGTTGAACCTGTTGCATCTGACGTGTGGGCGATGAGGTCACGCAGGCTGCGTTCAGTCGTGCGCAACGGCAGGAGTACCGACGCAAGGTGCAACTCTGCCTCGACGTCTTCGAGACCATGCTCGCCCAGTCGAGTTTCGAGTTCGACCGGCCGCTGACCGGCATGGAGATCGAGTGCAACCTCGTCGATGGTGACTATCAGCCCGCGATGAGCAACACCGAAGTGCTGGCATCGATCGCCGACCCCGCCTATCAGACCGAATTGGGCGCATACAACATCGAATTCAACGTGCCACCTCGACCGCTGCCCGGCAGGTCCGGCCTGGAACTCGAGACCGAGGTGCGCGCCAGCTTGAACGCCGCCGAGACCAAGGCGAATGAAGACGGCGCGCACATCGTGATGGTCGGCATCCTGCCGACCTTGATGCCCGAGCACCTCGCCGGGGAGTGGATGAGCGAGTCGATGCGCTACCAGGCGCTGAACGACTCGATCTTCACCGCGCGGGGTGAGGACATCACGATCGACATCAGCGGCCCCGAACGGCTCTGCCTGCAGGCCGCGTCGATTGCCCCCGAATCCGCCTGTACCAGCATGCAATTGCACCTCCAGGTCGCGCCGGCGGATTTCGCCAAGAACTGGAACGCGGCGCAGGTGCTGGCGGGCCCGCAGCTGGCGCTGGGTGCCAACTCCCCCTACTTCTTCGGCCACGAGCTGTGGTCGGAGACCCGCATCGAGTTGTTCGGTCAGGCCACCGACACCCGCCCCGACGAACTCAAGACCCAGGGCGTACGCCCCAGGGTGTGGTTCGGTGAGCGGTGGATCACCTCGATCTTCGACCTCTTCGAAGAGAACGTCCGGTACTTCCCGTCCCTGCTGCCCGAATTGTCCGACGAGGATCCCGGCGCCGAACTCGCCGCGGGACGCACTCCGCACCTGTCCGAACTGCGCCTGCACAACGGAACCATCTACCGCTGGAACCGCCCGGTCTACGACGTCGTGGACGGCCGGCCGCACCTGCGGGTGGAGAACCGCGTGCTGCCCGCCGGCCCGACGGTGCTCGACATGATGGCCAACTCTGCCTTCTACTACGGCATGCTTCGGGCACTGTCGGAGGAGGACCGACCGGTGTGGTCGAAGCTGAGTTTCGCGGCGGCCGAACACAACTTCCTCGCGGCCGCTCGAGACGGCATGGACGCTCGGCTGTACTGGCCGGGCATGGGCGAGGTGACGCCGGACGAACTCGTCTTACGAGAGCTGCTCCCGCTGGCCCACGAGGGCCTGCGGCGCTGGGGGGTATCCGCCGACGTGCGCGACCGTTTCCTGGGCGTCATCGAAGGTCGCGCAAAGTCGGGCCGCAACGGAGCCACCTGGCAGGTTGCGACGGTACGTGCCCTGCAGAAGCAGGGCATGACACGACCTGCGGCACTGGCAGAGATGCTTCGGCTGTACTGCCAGCGCATGCACAGCAACGAACCGGTGCACTCGTGGGACGGCCCCGCGTAGCGTTGTGTCATGAGCGAATCGATGAATCCCGAGGTCTTGGATTGGGACGGCGCGTACCGCGGCGAGGGCGACTTCGGCGGCCCGCCACCGTGGAACATCGGTGAACCTCAGCCCGAACTCGCCGCACTCATCCACGACGGCAAGGTCAGAAGCGACGTGCTCGACGCGGGCTGCGGATACGCCGAGTTGTCCCTGGCGCTGGCCGCCGACGGCTACACCGTGGTCGGCATCGATCTGACGCCGACGGCGGTCGCTGCGGCGACGAAGGCGGCCGACGAGCGCAACCTGCCCAACGCCACCTTCGTGCAGGACGACATCACGACGTTCACCGGGTTCGACGGCCGCTTCAACACGGTCATCGACTCGACGCTGTTCCACTCGCTGCCCGTCGACGCCCGCGACGGTTACCAGCAGTCGGTGCTAAGGGCCGCTGCGCCCGGGGCGGTGTACTACGTCCTGGTGTTCGCCAGGGGCGCGTTCCCCGTCGAGTGGGAGGCCAAGCCCAACGAGGTCACCGAGGCCGAACTCCGTGAAGCAGTGGGCAGGTACTGGGCGGTAGCGGAGATTCGACCCGCATTCATCCACGTCAATCCGATGACGCCGCCGCCGGGATCAGACCTACCGATTCCCGCGCACGGCCGAGACGACAAGGGCCGCATGAAGTTTCCTGCGTTCCTGCTCACCGCACACAAGCCGGGCTGAGGCCGAGGTCACGCCGGAACCCGTCCGGGATCACCAGGTCGTCGGGCGCCAACTCCTGCACCGAGGAACGCCCAAGGCCGAGCAGCGCCGAGTCAATGCCGCCCCGGATGACGTCCAGCACGTTTTCCACTCCGGCCTGACCACCCGCCGCCAGACCCCACAGGTAGGCGCGGCCGAGCATCACCGCATCGGCCCCGAGCGCCAGCGCCTTAACCACGTCGCTGCCGCGGCGCACTCCCCCGTCGAGTAGCACGTCGACGTCGCCGCCGACGGCCTCGGCGATCGCGGGCAGCGCCCGGATGGGTGCCGGCGTGCCGTCGAGGTTGTTGCCGCCGTGGTTCGACACCGATATCGCCGTCGCGCCGACGTCAACGGCGCGCCGGGCATCGTCTACCCGCATGACGCCCTTGAGCATGAACGGTCCACCCCACTTCTCCCGCAGCCAGGCGATGTCCGCCCACGTCGGCAGCGCGGTCTGCATCCACTCGCCGTAGGCCCCGAAGAACGTCGGGGCCGGCGACCCGGGTTCTGCGAGGTTGGGTGTGGTGAGATCGGGCACGCGGCCGGTTCTGGCGAACTCCAGCAGCCAGCGCGGTCGTCGGATGCCCTCGGGTGCGAACCGGATCATGGCCCGCAGGTCCATTTTCTCCGGGATCGCCGGGCTTCCCCAGTCGCGTCCGCTGGAGAAGGACCAGTCGGTGGTGAGGATCAGGCCGACGGCACCCGCGGCCCGGGCGCGTTCCATCCGCGCCTCGAGCCGGTCTCTGCCGCCCGTCCAGTACATCTGGAAGAACGTCAGCGGGTTCGCCTCCACGACCTCTTCGACGGGTTTGCTTGCGAAGGAACTCAGGCCGATCGCCGTCCCCCGTGCGGCGGCCGCCCTTGCCACGGCTACCTCACCGTCGGGATGCACGGCCTGAACGCCCGTCGGCGAGATCAGCACGGGCATCGAGATTGCCTGTCCCATAACCGTCGTGGCCATGTCTCGCTTGCTGGACAGCCCGGCCACGTGTGGCGCGAATCCGAGTTCACCGAAAGCGGCGGTGTTGTCCTCGACCGTGACACCCTGCTCAGAACCTGCGAGCAGAGCCGAGTAGACGCTGGGAGGCAGCCTCCTGGCCGCCCGGCGCTGCGCCTCGGCAACCGTCTCGAACCATCCCGTCGTAGCCATGATGAATCCTCTCTCACATCGTCTGCCCCAGGTCGACGATCTTCAGTAGACCCCGCACATGCCGTCGATCGACACCTCTTCGACCAGCGTCTCGGTGACGAGGTCGGTTGTGGCGGAATCGTTTTGCTGGCTACTGTCGGACATCTTCTACCTCCTGGCCGTTGGCACTGACGCTAGTCGTGTCGGCGGCCGTGCATAACTCGCCGACCGGATAGTTGCCTACCCATCCGGACGGTCGGCGATCGCGACCGTTCGGCGGACGCGGTCGCGCTCCCGGTTGCCTAGCGTCGGAGCCATGGCGGATCAACCGATGTGGGCGACGCAGTGCAACCCCCGCACATCCGGGGTTCGCGTGTGCCGGCGCATTGGGCCCCACGAGTCACACTTGAGCCGGAACACTCTCTGCACCAGCCGCTTCTGCGCTACCCGCGATGCGGATGGTCTCCATGTCGCCCACGACCTCGGCCCCGACGAAATCTGCGACGACCTCGCCGAGCTGCTCGCCACCGAACTCGACGACACCGGCGTGCTGGCGGACCAGACGGAGTTCGAAGCGGTGTTCATCGGTGTCGTGCAGTCTTCGGTGGCCGACACAGGGGGTGACGCCCAAGACGCGTGGCTGCGGTTCTACCGCAATTCGGTGAATCGACTCGAGCAAGGTGTCGCCGCGTTCGCACCCGTCCACGAGCATGGCGCCTCGCTGGTCGTGGGGCGTAGCGTCCTCGACCTCGGTTCGTGCTTCGGATTCTTCCCGCTGCGCCTGTCGGCCGCCGGATTATCGGTCATGGCAACCGATCTCAGCGCCCCGACGATGGACCTTCTCACCGGGATGAGCCGACGACTGCGTCGTCCCCTGACGACGCTTGGCTGCGACGCAGCATCCGTGCCACTACCGGATCGCTGCGCGGACACCGTGACGGTGCTGCATCTAATCGAGCACCTGGACCAGGTCACCGGGGCGGGCGTCGTGGCCGAGGCACTGCGGCTGGCGCGCCGACGGGTGGTCGTCGCCGTGCCGTTCGAGGTCGAGCCCCGGTCCTGCTACGGACACGTCACCCGGTTCGACCGCGACGGTCTCCACCGACTCGGCACGGAATTCGCTGGAGCGAGAGTGCGTTTCGGAGTGCATGAGTTTCACGGCGGTTGGCTGGTCTTCGACCGCTAGATCAGTCCCCGCTTACTTGCCGCGTAGACCGCCTCCGCCCGACGGCTGACCTCCAGCTTGCGCATGATGTTGCTGACGTGGAACTTGGCGGTGGTAGCCGAGATGAACAGGGTGTCACCGATCTTCTGGTTGGACAGACCCGCTGCGAGCAGACGCAGCACCTCGATCTCGCGGCCGGTGAGCTGCTGGCGGGGTTCGGTGCGGCCGTTGAGCGAGCGCACCACCGCAGCGGCACTGCGGGCGTCGAAGGCGCTGTCGCCGGCCGCTACCGCGCGGATGGCGCGCACCAATTCGGTGGTATCGACGTCCTTGACCACGTAGCCCCGGGCACCCGCGTGCACGGCGCGAACCACGAGGTCCTCGTCGAGAAAGGTGGTCAGCACCAGCAACCCGATGCCGGGATAAGCGGCAGAGAGCCTGGCGCACAACGATAGTCCCTCGAACTCCGATCCTGCCGACAGCTTCAGGTCGAGCAGCACAACGTCGGGCGCCTGCTGGGGCATCAGGGCCCGCACCGTGGCTTCGGCCTCGCCTTCCGAGGACGCCTCCCCGACGACGATGAGATCGTCCTCACGTTCGAGCACCGCGCGGAGCCCCTGGCGCAGGATCGCATGATCGTCCACCAGGACCAGCCGAATGGTGCGCGTGGTCAACTCAGCCGTCATGGCCGGCTCCTTCGGGTCGCTGGATCGGGATCGTCGTGACGACCCGCACTCCGCCGATGCGGGAGCGTTGGACCTCGAACGTGCCGCCCTGCTCACGGGCGCGCGCGAGCATGTTGGCGAGGCCGCGGTGGTGGCCGTCGACATCGGTGGCGTCGGCCAGACGCAGCATCAGCCGCAGCTTGTCGGGATCCCCGGTGCCGTCATCGGAGATCGAGAGGGTGACCGACGCCGGCCGGTACGACAGTCGAACGATCGCCCGGGTGGCGTTGCCGTGCATCGCGGTGTTGAACAACGCCTCGCCGGCGATGCGCAGCAGCGCGTGCTCGACCTCGCTCGGCAGGTCGACGGCTGCGCCGACCACCCCGAGCGATACGCGCAGGTCCTCGGGCATGTGCACGGTCGCGAGTTGCTCGAGCGCCTCCGGTAGCCCAGACCGCCCCGCGTGCCCTGGGTGGTTGAGCGCATAGATCGCCGACCGGAGCTGTTCGACGGCCGATCGGGTCAGTTCCTTGGCAAGGTCGAGGCGCTGGACGAGGTCGCTGCCGTCTGCCTCGCTACGGGCGACCTCGATCTGCATGCCCGCGGACAGCACGCATTGCGTCACCGAGTCATGCAGTTCCATTGCGATGCGGTGCCGTTCGGAGTCGAGCAGCCGATGGCGTTGCGCCGCGTCGAGTTCGCGCTGCATGGCGAGCAGTTCGGCATTGCGCGCCTGCGACTGGGCAAGCAGCGCCTGCGAGGCCTGGAAGAGCGCGCAATTCTGCAGCGCGACCGCGGTCTGGCTGCTGAGGATGCGCATCACCGTCGCGTCGGTGGAGTCCAGTATGCGGTGGCTCGGCGTCCACGCGGCGAACGCTCCGATGACGCCGCCGTCGAGTTCGATGGGCACGTGAGCGTGGTGACTCTCGATCACCGGCAGACGGAACTGTGCGAGCTGTCCACGCAGAATGTCATTGAGCCGGTTGAGGACTGCGTCGGGTAGACGCCCGCCCGGGTCCTGCGCACCGGAGAGTCCCTCGAACGAGTAGGCCACGCCGTCGGCGTCCAGGATCAGGTGCCGTGGCCGCGCCTCGGGAAGTGCGCCATCGGCCAGGGCCAGCAGCACCCAGTCGGCGCCGAGGTGGGTCCGGGCCGCCTCCGCGACCGCGCGCACCAGCGGTTCGGGACCGTGCACGGTCTGCACCAGGGCGCGTGAGATCAGGTCGAGCGCGGCGACCACACGTTCGGTACGTTCGGCGGCGACGCGGAACTCGGGGTAGAAGGAGCCCTTGCCGGACCGCACGCCGGTGAGCCGATCCAGATCCGGCCTGCTGACGCGGCGCCGATCACCCCCGATCCCGCCCAGCCCCGACACCGCGGTCACATCGCCGCCCGGAACAGCGCTTCCATCTGCGCTGCGTCGGCGGGCCGCGGATTGGTGGTCATGCAGGCGTCCTGCAACGCCGTCGTGGCCAGTCCCGGGAGGTCGGCGTCGCTCACGCCGAGTTCGGCCAACCCGCGGGGCACCCCCACGTCGGCGGCAAGCCGGGCCACCCGGTCGGCCAGCGCGCAAGCAGCCTCGGCCGCATTCACGCGCGGGTCCACCAGAGCTAGGCAGTTGGCGATCGTGGCGTACGGGGCCGGATCCGACTCGGCATTGAACCGGATGACGTGGGGCAACAGCACGCCGTTGATGACACCGTGCGGCAGATCGAGCAACCCGCCAACCTGATGGCTCATCGCGTGCGCCGCACCGAGGATGGCGTTGGTGAATGCCAGCCCGGCTTCCAAACTGGCCTGCGCCATGAGCGCCCTCGCGCCCATCTCCTGGGGTCTGTCGATGGTGTGCACCAGGTTGTCGGTCACCATGACGACGGCGCGCAGAGCGTGGTGATCGGTGAGCTGGTTGTGCCCCAGTGACACGAACGCTTCGATACCGTGCGTGAGGGCATCCAGCCCCGTTGCGGCATTGAGCCATTCGGGCATCGTCGTCAGAACCCGCGGATCGATGACCGTGACATCGGGAACCAGCGCCCGGCCAAGGATGGTGATCTTCGTGCCACGTGCGGTGTCGGTGACGATGCAGAACTGCGATACGTCCGCACCGGTGCCCGACGTGGTGGGCACGACGACGAGCGGTGGGATCGGCATGGTGGCCTTGTCGACGCCCGCGTAGTCGAGGATGTTCCCGCCGTTGGCGGCGAGGATGGCGACGCCCTTCGCCGCGTCGATCACCGAACCGCCGCCGAGCGCGACCAGCACATCGCAGCCGTGCTCGCGGTAGTACTGGTGGCCGGCCGCGATCTCGTGGTCCTTGGGGTTCGGCGTCAGACCGCTCCACACCCGCGCATCCACGGATTGCGCCTTGAGGTGGCCTACGAGTTCGGCGACCCAGCCGGCGTCGATCAGGCCGGGGTCGGTGACCAGGAGCGGCCGCAGCGCGCCGAGGCGAAGTGCGGCGTGGGCGGCTTCGGCCATCGAATCGATGCCGAACACGATCTCGGGGGCGTGAAACTTCAGCACCCGGTCCGGAAGGGCGTCGGTGGCTCCCAGCATGCCCTCGGTTAGAGACGGGGCCGCGCGGGTTGCCGCCCGGGACTCGAGGCCCGTGCGCAGGTTCGCAGAATGTGATGCAGACAACATCTCGGTGACCAGAGTATGTCGCGAACGGGTGAGGTCCAACCGCCCACCGGCCAGCCGCCTACCTACCCGATCGGGGAGGTAGGCGTTCACCGGGTCACCGCAGATGCCGCGAACTCGAGGGCCGTGTGCTCCAGCCCGGCGAGGTCACGCACCACTCGGACCCGATCGCAGAACTCCGCGTACGCCGGAAGGTCACAGCTGCCCAGCCCCCACGAGAATCTGGGCTCCGGCGTCAGCCAGACCGTCTCGCGTGCCCTTCGGGTGAGCTCCTGGAACGCCGCGAGGTTCGGGTCGTTGGCGTTGTTGCGGCCGTCGCCCAGGATGAGGACGGTGGTCCGGCGGGTCACCGCGGACGCGTGTTCGGCCATGAACTCCCCGAATACCGTCCCGTAGTCGGAGTTGGCGTCCACGTCGATCACGTCGCCGCCGAAGATCAGCCCGAGCGCACGTTCGCTGGCGTAGTCGCGGAACAACTCGGTGGTCTCGGCGACGTCCGCCACGAAGGCGAACGACCGCACCTGCGTGAACAGGTCCTGCAGGCCGTGCACCAGGTTGAGCGTGAACCGCGACGTGGCCCGAACCGACAGGCTGACGTCGGCCAGCACCACCAGCCGCGGCCGATCCTCGGCGCGACGAACCGTCACGGGTACGAACGGGATCCCGTCGAAGCGCATGTTGCGGCGCATGGTCGCACCCGAGTCCACGCGGCCCGCCGCAGCAGTTCGGCGGCGGTGCGTCAACGCGCCATGCAGACTGCGTGCCAACCTGCGCAGGGAATCTTCGAGTTCAGCGCGCTCGGTCTCGCGGAGCCGGTCGGAACCGGAAAGCACCGCCTCGCGCTGATCCCTCGTCTCGATGATCTTGTTCTCCAGTGCCAGCAACGCCTCGAGGTGACGCTTGAGCGCCTGGGGCAGGTTCTCCAGGACACCGGTGAGCCGTCGGCGCAACGCCGCGGCGTCCGACTCGTCGCCCGCGGAATCCTCCAGGTCGCTGAGCCAGCCCAGCAGCACATCCTGTTCGGCGATCGTCAGGGTTGCGTCGACGCTCGTCACGGTCGAAGACGAGAGCTTGCCGGGCGGACCCGCGCCGTGCAAACGGTCTGCGGAGAGTTCGACCCGGTACTTGCCATCGTCGGGCCCGACGGCCTCCTTGGAGAAGACGATCTGGTCGGTCAGGGCCGCCAGGTCGATCTTGTTGGCCTCCTGGTGCAGGTTGTACTGCTGGGCCAGGTCCTCCTGTTTGAAGTAGTCCTTGATGCTGGCGGGTTTACCGTGTTCGTGACCCTCCTGCGGTTTGTCGCTGGGCTCCTCGGACAACGTGAACGACTGCAGCTCACCGGTGTCGACGAGGTCGTCGTGCGCGTGGCCGTGACCGTGCCCGCCATCCTCATCGCCGACGCGGACCAGAGAGAAGAACGCGTCGAAGATCTCGTCGAACAACGGCTCGTCACGCTGATCCTTGACCAGCGACACCCGCAGTGCAGTGCGCAGCACGGCCCGAGAGGTGAGGACACCGGGCTGCCCGGCACATCGCATTGCGTCAAGGGCCTCGGGAATGGAGACGCGCAGCCCCCCGAGTCGCAGAAGCCTGACGAAACGGTGCAGGGTAGCTTCCATCGGCTCGCCTAGAACGGCCTGCGGCGCCCCAGCGACGCGGCCTTGCTGGGGGTGCCTTTCGGGGTGCCTTTCGGGGTGCCGTAGTACCCGTCCGTGAATCGACCCGGTTTGTCCTTGGCCTGCCGCACCGCTTTGCCGTCGGGCTCGGGGTCGGCGGCGTCGTGCCCGTGATCGTGGTCATGCCCGTGGTCGTGGGTATGGGTGTGATTGTTATGCAGCGCCGCAGCCACTTTCGCGTTGGGGTCGACCAGGCGAGGCAGCGCGTCGAGCGCCTTGCGGACATCCTTGTCGTACTTGACCACGACGGAGACGGTGTCGGACAGGATCTTGGCGGACAGTTCGTCGGCCCCCAACACGGCCAGCGTGCGGGCCCAGTCGATGGTCTCGGAGATACTTGGCGCCTTACGCAGATCGAGATCGCGCAGACCGCGCACCACGTCGACGAGCTGGGTGGCCAGCGCCTCCGTGAGTCCGGTGTTCTTCGACCGGACGATCTCCAGTTCGCGCTCCGCCGACGGGTAGTCGAGGAAGAGATGCAGGCAGCGTCGTTTCAGCGCGGCCGCGAGATCGCGAGTGTTGTTCGACGTCAGGATCACATACGGCGCGTGCTTTGCCGTGAACGTCCCGATCTCGGGCACCGAAACCTGATATTCGCCAAGAAGTTCCAGCAGCACTGCTTCCAGCGCCTCGTCGGCGCGGTCGATCTCGTCGATCAGTAGCACCACGGGCTCGTCCGACCGCACCGCTTCCAAGAGTGGCCGCGAGGCCAGGAACCGGTCGGAGAAGAACACGCTCTCCTGGGCGCCGATCCGTTCGACGGCTTCGTCCAGAGTGCTTGCATCCGCCACGAGCTGACCGATCTTCTCCCGCAGGATCTGGGTGTACAGCAACTGCTTGCCGTAGTCCCACTCGTAGAGGGCCTTGGTTTCGTCCTGCCCCTCGTAGCACTGCAGCCGAAGAAGCCGGCGCCCCGTTGCCAGCGCCATGGCCTTGGCCAGCTCGGTCTTCCCCACGCCGGCCGGACCCTCGATCAGCAGCGGCTTCTCGAGCTTGGTCTGCAGGAAAACCGTTGTTGCGAGCCGCTCGTCGGCGATGTAGCCCTCGTCGGCGAGCGACTCGCGAACCTCGTCAATGGAGGAGAAGGATGAGGACATCAGCGCCACATCACGACAGAAGGTCGTCGAGGTCGCCGTTCATGCAGTGGTCGACAACGGGACGGACCAGGTCGAACGTGCACTCCTTGGCATTGCCCGGGGTGCAGGCGTCACCGAGTACGTGGTTGGTGATGCGGTCGACGTCGGCCTTGTCACCCTTGATCACCGGAGAGTTCTCGTAGAACTTGGTGGGTCCCTGGCCCAGCCGGTTCTTGGAGTAGCTGTCCTGCTTGACGTCGGTGAACTTCTCGATGATGTTCACGTCACGCAGCAATCGGATGGCGGCGGCCAGGGCGGCGTCGGCGGCCTGCACGTCGGTCATGCCATAGGTATCCACACCCATCGCCTGCGCGATGTCGGCGAACCGCTTGTAGGCCGCCGACATGTTGAACGCCCAGACGCGCGGCAGAGCGATGGCGTTGTTCAGGCCGTGGTGGGTGTCGTAGAACGCGCTGATCGCATGCGAGATGGAGTGAATGATGCCCAGCCCGCCGGAGTTGAACGCCTGCGCCGCGATGTATTGCGCGTACATCATGCCTTCGCGACCCTTGAGATCCTCGCCGTTCCAGGTGGCCTCGCGCAGGTTCTCCGCGGTCAGCTTGATCGCCCGGATCGCGTTGCCCAGCGACGGCTCGAAGTTCAACCGCGAGACGTAGGGCTCCGAGGCGTGCGCCAGCACGTCGAAGCCGCACTGCGCGGTGTAGTCGACCGGGCAACTGTAGTAGAGCACCGGGTCGTCGACGGCGAGTGTCGCCACGCACGCGTCGTCGAACGCCACGTACTTGTGGGGGTTGTCGGGATCGGTGGTGGTGTCGGTGATGACGTAGGCCCACGACGTCTCGGAACCAGTGCCTGCGGTGGTGGAGATCGCGATGTGCGGCGGGTTCTTCGGATTCTCGGACATGTTGAAGCCCTCGAAGTCGTTCACGTTGCGACCGTCGTGAGCGACCGAGATGCGGGCCCCCTTACACGCGTCGTGGGTGGAGCCGCCGCCGATCGAGATGAAGCTGTCGCAAGCGTTCTCCTGGTACAGCTTCACCGAGTCCATGACGTTGTAGTCCTTGGGATTGGACTCCACCTGGTCGTACACCACTACCTCGAGGCCGTGCCACTTCAACGATTCGGCCATGTTGTGGACGATGTCCGTGCCGCGCAGACCCGAGGACATCAGCAGGGTCTTCTTGAACCCCATCTTGAGGGCTTCGGGCCCCACCATCTCGTGCGCACCGGGTCCCATCATGGCGCGTGGGAACGGGTGAAACTCCTTGATGGGAAACGGCTTGAGCAGATCCTCGACCTTCATGGCGGTCGTCCTCTCCTGGCTGAGTGCTTGGGGTGTTGGGCACAAAGCTAGGCAGTGCAGGTGATGCAGGGAACAGTGTTCACCCAACACCCATCGATCGACAGTGGAAGTCGGTACGAACGGACAGCGCCGAACCTGCCCGTTCGGGCAGGAGGCGACCGCTAGCTCGCCGCCGTCACCGCGGCGAGGGCATTGGCGAGTGTCTCGAGATCGCCGGGTGTGACGTCGACGTGCGGGGACACCCGCAGCTTGGGACGCGTCATCTCGCATGGTGCGCGTTCGACGCCCAGGTAGGTGGTGACGATGCCGTGGTCGACGATGAGACGTGCCCTGGTGTTCTGCGGGTCGACACCGTCGGGTGGGGTGAGCGTCGTGATCGCACTCGGTTCGTCGACGGGTTCCACGACGCGCCAGCCGGCCACGCCGTCGAGCGTGGTGCGTGTCATGGCGCCGACCTCTGAGAGCCTGGCCGAGACGACGTCGGGGCCTTCGGCGAGGTACTCCCCCAACGCGACCGAAAGACCCACGTGCATGCCGACATTCGCCTCGGCGTGTGTCAACCGCAGCAGCATTTGCTCGGAGAGCATCCCGCGCCTGCTCGCCAGCATCCCGACCCCGCGGGGACCCGCCGTCCACTTGCGCGACGACGAATAGATCGCATCGGCGCCGGTCCCCAGGCAGTCGAGGTGGGCGAACGCCTGGGCGGCGTCGACGATCAGCGGAACGCCATGGGTGCGGCACACCTCGGCCACCGCGGCCATGGGTTGCACGATGCCGCTGTGGCTGCCCAGCGCAGTCAGGTGAACCAGACCGGGTGGGCTCGCGGCCAGGGCAGCGGCCGTGCCGTCGAGGTCCAACCGGCCTGCATCGTCGGCTGGAAGGAGTCGCACGTCGAACCCGTGCCGCGCCATGGCAAGAAGATTCGGGCCGTACTCGCCTGGCAGGCAACACAACGTCCGCGTGCCTCGCCAGTCACCCAGCAGGATGTCCAGCGCATTGCCGGCCCCGGTGGTGAACGCGACGTCGTCGGACGCGAACCCGGTGAGCGCGGCGATCGCGGACCGGCCGGCGTCGAGTGCCGGCGCGGCCGCCTCTGCGGCGACATAACCGCCCACCTCCGCCTCGTGCCGGGCGTGCTGGGCGGTTGCCTCGATGACGTCAAAGCTCTGCCGTGAGCAGGCCGCACTGTCCAGGTGCACCCCTGCGGTAGGCGGGCGGGCCGCGCGCCACCGCTCGGCGATGGTCACTTGACGGCGAGCGAGAGGCCGAAGTCGCCGGCCCGGTCGGTCCACCAGTGCGTGCGGCGCAGACCGGCCGCAGTGAGTTCGGTGGCCACGCCCTCGGGTCGGAACTTGCACGACACCTCGGTGAGCATCTCCTCACCCGCCGCGAAGTCGACCGTCAGGTTCAACGCACCGACCCGGACCTGCTGTCGGACCTCGGAACGCAGCCACATCTCGACGCGCTCCTCCTCGGCATTCCACCGGGCGACGTGCGCGAACGCGGCAGGGTCGAAGTCGGCGTCCAGTTCACGATTGACCACCGACAGCACGTTCATGTTGAACGCCGCCGTCACGCCGGCCGCGTCGTCGTAGGCGCGGACGAGCCGGTCGGTGTCCTTGACCAGGTCGGTGCCCAGCAGCAGAGCGTCGCCGGGTTCGAGCGTGTCGGCGAGGTCGGCGAGGAAGTCGGCGCGTGGCGCGGTGGTGAGGTTGCCGATGGTCGAACCGAGGAAGATCACGAGGCGCCTACCGATGGTCGGAATCTTGCCCAGGTGTTCCTCGAAGTCCCCGCAGACGGCATCGATCTCGACTTCGGGATATTCGGCGCCGATCGCCTTGCCTGCCGCCGTGAGTACGGTGGCATCGACGTCGAAGGGAATGAACCGCCGCAGCGATCCGCCGTCCTGCATCGCGTCCAGCAGGATCCTGGTCTTCTCCGAGGTCCCGCTGCCCAGCTCGACCAGGGTGTCGGCGCCCGACGCCGCGGCGATCTCCGCGGCCCGGGTGCGTAGAATCTCGGCCTCGGCGCGTGTCGGGTAGTACTCGGGCAGCCTGGTGATCCGGTCGAACAGGTCACTGCCGACCGAATCGTAGAACCACTTGGGCGGCAGCGACTTCGGCGTCCGGCCCAGTCCGTCGCGGACATCGCGGCGCAGGGCGTTGGCCGCGGAATCGGCGGCCAGGAAGTTGGACAGCGTCATCTCCATGGCGATCCTCGCTCCGTTCAGTTGATCGGTGTCAGTTCGACATCCCTGCCGACCACCTGGATCAGGTGGCGGTCCGGGATGTCCTGCCAGTTGGGGTCGTCGTCGTAGGGTTCGCTAGCCAACACCACGCCATCGGGCCGCCGCAGCACTGACAGCGTGTCACCCCACGTCGTACCCAGCAGCCGAGTTCCGTTGGCGGCCAGGATGTTCAGACGGGCATTGGGATCCTGCGAGCCCACCTCGGCCACGATGTCGCCCAGATGATCCATGCCACGGTCGAAGATCAGCGCGGCGAGCAGGGCGCTGTCGACGGTGGACTCGGCGCGCCGCGAGAGCGGCAGGACGGCGCGGTCCACGACCCCGTTGTGCGACAGCAGCCACTCACCGTCTGTGAAGGGAGCGGACGCGGACGGTTCCACGGGCATGCCGACGGTGGCTGATCGCACCGCCGCGACCACGCACCCGCTGAACAATGCCGGGGCCACCGACGCGAATGACGTGTCACCCCACAGGGGTGCCGCGCTGCGCCACCGGCACGGCGGCTTGCCCGCCCAGTCGGCCGGGAAGAATCCCACCCCCCAGCCGTCGGCGTTCATCAGTCCGTTCTTCTGCCGTCGGGGCGAATACGACTGCACGACCAGGCCGTACGGCTGGTCGAGCACGAGGGAGGACACCGAGGTCGGCTCGCCCAGCCAGCCGAGGTGCCGGCACATCAGACGACATCCCAGGCGAGTCGGACGCCGGAGAAGATCTGGCGACGGATCGGGTGATCCCAGTTTCGGAAGCTGGGTCGAACGATGCCCTGCCCGACGGCCCATGAACCGCCACGGAGCACCCTGTAGTCGCCGGAGCCGGTGCCACTGAAGAACGGCTGCGAGTACCGCTCATAGATCATCGGGGTGAAGCCGGGCCACGGCCGCAGCGGTGAGGTGGTCCACTCCCAGACGTCGCCGATCATCTGCTCCGCGCCGTACGCCGACGCCCCCGCGGGGTAGGCGCCAACGGGTGCGGGACGAAGCGCATCGCCACCGAGGTTCGCCACGTGCGCGGTGGGCTCCGTCGAACCCCATGGGTAACGGCGCCGCGCACCCACGACCGGATCCCAGGCGCACGCCTTCTCCCACTCGATCTCGCTGGGCAGACGTGCCCCCGCCCACGCCGCGTAGGCCTCCGCCTCGAAGTACGTGACGTGCTGCACCGGCTCGTCGGCGGCGATGTGCTCGAGATGCCCGAAACGGGTAAGGGTGCCGTCGGCATTCCAGAACAGCGGCGCCGTCAGATCAGCCTGTTGACGGTGGGTCCAACCGGTGTCGGACCACCAGCGCGGCTCGCGGTATCCGCCGTCGTCGATGAACTCGCGCCACTCGGCATTGGTGACCGGCACCCGACCGATCCGAAAGCTCGGTACGTCCACGACGTGTGCCGGTCGCTCGTTGTCGAGGGAGTACGGCTCCGCGGTGGCGTCGACGCCGAGCACGAACCGACCACCCGGAACCAGCACCGAGGTGCCCGCCACTCCCGGACGACCGGCGGGTACCCGGGAGCCCGTGCCGAGGATCGCCGGCCCCGTCCGAAGGCTCAGCGCCTGCAGCATCGTCTCGTCGTGCTGATTCTCGTGGCTGACCACCAGGGCGTAGGCGAACGTCGGGTCGGCGCCGGACGGGTCATCCTCAGGCAGGGTGTCGAGCGCGTCGAGCGCCTTGGCGCGCACGGTGCGGCAGTAGGTGCGCGCGTCGTCGGGCGCGAGCAGCGGGAGGTCGACGCGGCTGGCACGCGAGTGCTCGAACGCGTCGTAGAGGCATTCGACTGCGGGCTCGAGCATTCCGGGTCGACGCGGGTCGCCTGCCCGCAGTAGCCACAGCTCCTCCTGCTGACCGATGTGCGCGAGGTCCCACACCAGTGGGCTCATCAGCGGGTCGTACTGGCGATGCAACTCGGCGTCGTCGAAGTCGACGAGCCGCAACGTACGTTCCCGCGCCCGCGTCAGTTCGCGAGCAAGCAGATCGCGAGATGTCATCGCCGCTCCCCGGCAAGGTCGCTCACCGCGGTGGCGATGCCGCGGCCGACGACGCGGTCGGAGAAGTCATCGGCGGGACTGCGGCCGTCCTCGACCTGGGCCAGCAGTCGCGCCATCGGCGCAGCCATGTCCCTCGGCGCACGCTCGGCGGCGGCGCGGACACACCGGACGGCCGCCTGGCGCAGACGCCGGTCACCGAGGCCGACCTGCGCCGCACGGTCCCAGGCCGTCGCGACAGGCTCGGTGGCCTCGGCGGCGATCTCGGCCGCCTCCGGATCGTCGAGAAGCGTGACCATCGTGAACACCACCGCCGGCCACACGTCATCCGGCAGGCTGTCGAGATACCTGATCTCCAGCCAGCCGCGTGGACGTACCGGCGGAAACAGCGTGGTGAGGTGGTAGTCGACGTCTGCTTCGGTCGGGCGGCGACCTCCGAGCAGTGTGGTGCCGTCGGCCCACTCGGCGAGCGGCACCCACTCGGTGACCGCGACCGCGTCCGGGCCGTTCACCAGCATTACCGGCGCCTTCAACGCATAGCGTGCCCACTCGTTGGCCGGTTCGTCCTCGCTGGCACCCAGAATCGGCCCGCACCGCGCGGAGTCGAGCTGACTCCACACGCGTTGTCGCGTGCTGCGCCACCCGGTGAACTTGGCACCCAGCATCGGGGAGTTGGCCGAGATGGCGATCATCGTCGGGCCGAGCGCGTGCGCGAGACGTACCCGTTGAGCCCACCCGTCGCGCGGGCCTGCGTCCAGGTTCACCTGCACCGACGCGGTGGAGGTCATCATCGCCGCACCGGCGGCTGCGGTGCCGCTGGCAGCGAAGAACTGCTCCATCGCCCGGTAGCGGGCACCGGGGTTCACCCGCTCGGCCGGACGCAACGGATCGGCGCCCAGCAGCACCAGCCCCAGGCCGCGATGGGCGAACGCCTCGGACAGGACCCTGCGGTCCGCGCACATCGCGGCGACGGCGGCAAGCGGCCCATCCAGTGGGGGTCCGGAGAGTTCGACCGCGCCGCCGGGCTCGACGGTGATGGTGCTGCCGCCCGGTAGTCGGGGCACGGTGGCGATGACGTCGTTGAGTAGGTCCCAGCCCGGGCGGCGCATCGGATCGGCGACGTCGAAGCAGTGGGCCTCGATCTCCAGACCGACCCGTCCCACCGGGCCGTCCCGCAGACAGTCGACGGCCACATGCAGCGCCGCGTCACGCGCGCTGAGGAACCCCTGATCGCCGACGTCTGCAGCGGATCCGGTCAGCCCAGTGTCAACGGTGGTCATACCGACCGTCCCCTCCGAGTCCGGACATGGCTGCCCGCTTGCTCCTCGCGTCCGCGCCACACCGCTCGACCGCCACCACGCCATCCATCTTGAAAGACGACACCGACAAAGTCGCTCACATTTCCCTCGCCACGTGAACAGTGGGTGATGAACCGCCGACCGTTACTGACCCAGGGCGTTCTGCATAGCGCCGGCCAGCACGTTCACCGCGGGACCGCCGTTGCCGGGCTGACAAACTTTCGCTTGAAGCAGAACGTTCTCGCGCAACCGCGTCTGAACGAAGCATCGACGGTCTGTACCCGCTTCCTGCTTCACCCACACGGCGTCAGTAGCCGTAGGCGCGCCACCGGAGAACGACCACACCTCGGTGACGAAGTCGTTGAGATGCATCGCGGTGGTCGTACCCGCACAACCCATGGTGTGGTCGGTCAGTCGGTGGAAGGCCCGGTCGGCCGCCTCGTTGTTCGCGAATACTCCCACGGCCTGCTTGACCAGGTGGGTGTCGTCGTCGGCGGCGCTCTGGGCCACCGCGCCGTTGAACGACGCCAGGTCGGGATCGGCGTAGACGTCCGGGAGTCCGATGTCGGCCCAGTCGTTGCACTGCGGTGCGTCGACGTAGAAGGCCTGCAACGGCGCGGTGAATGTCGACTCCCATCTCATCGGTGCTCCGACGATGTTGCCCACCGAACCCTTGCCAAGCACGGCATAGGACACCACACCGGGATCCGAGGGACGCGCATCAGCAGGAGCCGCCAGCGCAACGGCTGCGCCCAGAGCGACCACGGCGGCGACGGTGCCCGTTCGGTGGGCTCCCGGCACGCTCAGACCTTCGCCGACAGCTCGACGTCGATGTTGCCGCGCGTGGCCTTGGAGTACGGGCACACGGCTTGCGCCTTCTCCATGAGTTCGTCGGCTGCGCTCTGCTCGAGGCCCGGGAGGTACCCGATCAGTTTGGCGCTGATACCGAACCCGCCGTCGGAGTCCTTGCCGAAACCGATCTGCGCGGTGATGCCGCTGGCATCGTCGATGGCGATCTTCTCGGTGCGGGCCACGAGGCGTAGCGCACCGAGGAAACAGGCGGCGTAGCCGGCCGAGAAGAGCAGTTCGGGGTTAACTCCCTCGCCGCTGCCACCCATCTCCTTGGGCGGGCGGGTGTCGAGGTCGATCTTGCCGTCGGTGGACTTGACGTGGCCGTCGCGGCCCCCACCCGTGGCAGTGGACTCTGCGGTGTAGACGACTTCGATGCTCATGGACTCGATCATGCCAGCTCCGCGCGCGGGCGGGAATGGCATGGCCGAGGGGTCAGAAGATGGTCAGGGTGCAGTACGTGCGAGGCGGCGACGGGTAGGGCCAGGCGTATTGACCGGCATCGGAGGGGCACGCCGTCTGATCGCGGACGTCGAGCCGGGCGGTCACCTGGACCAGCAGGCCCTGCTGTCCGCGATCGGCGCAGTCCGCGCGCGCCACCACGCCGATCGGAACGTCGAGCACGTAGCAGTGGTTGGCGACGAGGTTGGGTACCAGACACAGTCGGGCCGTCGTGGGGTCCACGAAATCAGTTGACAGGTGTTGATATTCGTTGCTCGGACACACGCCGGAGGAGTTGGCGGTCGCGCCGACCGTGTAACTGGGGTCTTCGGCGCACGACACCTTGACGGCACGCATCGTGCCCGGCGCCGCGGACGTACCTGCTGGAATCTCCACACAGTCACCGACCGCGAACATACTCACCGCAGCGCGTTCCGCGGGCTCGTGCCGTGGTCCGCACGCGCTGACGACGGCCACCATGGCGGCGAGGACCACCAACCATCGAGCCTGCCGGCACCGCGTCATGGTTAGCGACGCTCTCACGGATGACGGGCGAACGCCACATGTTCACCAAAGTTCTCAATAGTCCCACAGACCACATGAGAATTACAGCTTTGCGATTCTCTCGGCGTGTCGACCTTCCTCGCGAGACCTACACCAGCGTCGTGCAGGCACCGCGATCACGACGCTGGTGTCGATCTCGCGAGGTTGATGGCAGGGGCGGGCTCAGCCCTCGCCGGCGCGCACACCCTCCTCGACCTTCTTGCCCAGCTCGGGATCGACGTTGCGCCAGTACTCGAACACCCGCGACAGCACGGGCTCCTTCACACCCTTGGACACGTGGCCGATGATGTTGTGCGCCAGACGGTCGCGACCGTCGTCATCGAGAACCTCCCGGACCATCGCGCCCGCCTGACTCCAGTCGTCGTCCTCGGGGCGCAGCGTGTACGCGGTCCGCACCATGTCGCCGTCGGACGTCCAGTGCGCCTCGGCAACCCGGGCGGGATCGGCGGCGACGGGGCCGCCCATCGAGTTCGGCGTGTACACCGGATCGGTCGCGAGGCTCATCCGCATCGCACCGTCCTTGGAGTACGAATTGACCTCGACCTTCGGCTCGTTGACCGGGATCTGCTTGTAGTTCACCCCCAGCCGGGCGCGATGCGCGTCGGAGTAGGAGAACCCGCGGGCCAGCAGCATCTTGTCCGGCGACAGGCCAGTACCCGGCACGATGTTGTTCGGCTCGAACGCCGCCTGCTCGATCTGCGAGTGGTAATCGACGACGTTTCGGTTCAGCGTCATCGTGCCCACGTCGATCAGCGGGTAGTCGCCGTGCGGCCACACCTTGGTCAGATCGAACGGGTTGATCCGGTAGGTCTTGGCGTCCTCGAACGGCATGATCTGCATCTTCAGCGACCAACTGGGGTGGTCACCCTTCTCGATCGAGTCGTAGAGGTCGCGCTGGTGGTAGTCACCATCCTCGCCCGCGATCCGGTCGGCGTCCTCCTGGGTCAGGAAGTCGACACCCTGGTCGGTCTTGAAGTGGTACTTCACCCAAGACATCTCGCCGGCGGCGTTGATCCAGCTGTAGGTGTGGCTGGAGTAGCCGTTCATCTGCCGCCACGACTTCGGGATGCCGCGGTCACCCATCAACCAGGTCACCTGATGCGCGGACTCGGGCACCAACGTCCAGAAGTCCCACTGCATGTGGTGGTCGCGCAGGTTGGTGGCGGCCATTCGCTTCTGGCTGCGAATGAAGTTCTGGAACTTCATCGGGTCGCGCATGAAGAACACCGGCGTGTTGTTGCCGACCAGGTCGAAGTTGCCTTCGCTGGTGTAGAACTTCAGCGAGAAGCCGCGGGGGTCGCGCCAGGTGTCTGGGCTGCCGCGCTCGCCCGCCACCGTCGAAAACCGCGCGAGCATCTCCGTCTTGGTGCCTGGTTGGAACACCGCCGCCTTGGTGTACTGGCTGACGTCGTTGGTGACCTCGAAGGTGCCGAAGGCCCCGCCACCCTTGGCGTGGGGTTGGCGCTCCGGAATCCGCTCCCGGTTGAAGTTCGCCATCTGCTCGATCAGGTAGTGGTCCTGAAGCAGGATCGGGCCGTCCGGCCCGACGGACAGCGAATGCTCGAGGCTGGGGACTGGCGCGCCACCATCCGTCGTCGCGATCTTCTCGCTCATACTCATCTCCTCGTGGCTGTCGCGGCCATGGAACCGAACCGCGATCCCTGGGGTACCCGCGGGTTGCCACGCTTACCCAAGGGATCTGCGGCCAATGGTCAGCGTGGCTGAGATGGCGCTCCCGGCGTCGGCGATTGGTTGGAATCATCCGGACCACCGGGAACCCTCGGCCCATTGGGACCCATCGGACCGCCGGGCCCCATCGGACCTTCCGGGAAGATGAAGCCGGGGCCGGGACGCAGCATCGGCCCCATCTGGAACCCGGGTGGTGGGGCCTGGCGGTGCACCATCGCATCGCCTCTGCCGGGACCGCCTTCACCGCGGTGGTGGCGGTCGCCTGAACTTGCGCCCAGCATGAACCCCGTGCCGAAGATCACCGCCACGATGAACACGATGCCCGCGACGATTCCCACCCATGCGGCCACCAGGTTGACCCGGCTGGACCTGCGTGCCGGCGGCGGCGGCGGTGGCGGCGCGTAGCCGTATGGCGGACCCGCAACCGGCGCAGCCATCGCCGGGATCGGGCCGGTCGCGGGTTCTGAGAACGAGTCGGTGCGCGGCTCCGGGCCCGGCTCGCTGGACGGCTCGCGCGATGGTTCTGGTGACGACGTTGTTTCACTCATGCCCCGATGGTGGGCGTCAAGACGAGGTCCCAGTGAAGAACGGGCTATGAATCAGCTGTGAAGACGGGCTGAGACGGCTCCAACCGCGCACGTGACGTCAATCGCATCGGCGTTTGGACCGGCTGGTGCCGAGGTATCCCCCAGCCACGCTCGGACACTCAAGCGCCGAGCATCAAGAGCGAGGAGTCACATCGTGAGTGCACTGGACAAGGCGAAGAACAAGCTTGAGGACCTCGGCGGTCAGGCCAAGGAAGCCAAGGGCAAGGCCACCGACGACAAGAGCACCGAGAACGAGGGCAAGGCCGATCAGGTCAAGTCGAATCTCAAGGACGCCGGCGAGAAGGTGAAGGACGCCTTCAAGTAGGCCCTGCACGAGTTCGGCCCGTCACCTGTGGTGGCGGGCCGAATTCATGCCGATCGAGTCAGCTGATCATTCGGTTTCGGCGGCGGGCCCGCGGCCACGTCGCTTGTCTTCATACATTGCAGCGTCGGCCCGTCTCAGTAGATGTTCCGCTTCTTCGGGCTCAGCGGCCACCGCCACACCGATCGCAGCACCAACGGTCAGCTGAATGTCTGGGCTGATGGTCATCGGCTCGAGCAGCGACTGACAAATCCGGTCAGCCACCCGTGCGGCGCCCTCGGCACCTATCCTCGGCAACAGCACGACGAACTCGTCACCCCCGAGCCTGCTCGCGGGCGGGTCCCCCGTATCGGCCCGCCCCACGACGTCACTTCTGGTGCGGGTCATCAAGGTGATGCGCTGCGCGGCCTCGCACAGCACGCAGTCGCCTACATCGTGTCCGTACTGGTCGTTGACTTCCTTGAATCGGTTGAGATCGATGAAGATGGCCGCCACCGGACGACTTGGTGTTGCTTCTGCCAGCATGGGGACCATTACGTTCATCAGATGGCGGCGATTGGGTAGCCCGGTGAGCGGGTCGTGCAGGCTGAGGCGTGCAAGTTCGGCCTGGGCTCGGCTCAGCTGGGCCTCTTCGACGTCATGTCTCAGCAGCTGCGCCGCCTGCAGGTCGGCTTCCGTCCATGGCGCCGTAGACCCGGCGGCTTCCTCCAGCCAGGTATCGAACGATTTCCTCGGATTGATCACTCCGGCGGAGTGAGCGTGCGGATCACCGAGCCATCGGAGCTGCTGCCGACGTTCCTGCCGGAACCAGATCAGGAAGTCATCCGGCGCGCCGAGCCCCACGAACAAGCAGCCGGCTACACCGAGAGAGTCCGCTGTCGATTGCGGAAGGCGGTCGATGAACAAGGGCGCGCCCGAGGACCGGGCGGCGCGGCTTTCTTCGCCCGCGAGTCTTCGTAGGGCATCCTCGGATGGCGCTGCGCCAACCGACCGGTACTGCCCGTCCACACATGCGGCTGCGCCGTCTGCCTTGCAGAGTTCCAGCAGTGCACCGGAGGGCGATGTCAGTGCCTCGGCAACAATCGGCGCGCTCTGCATCGCTGCCCGGAGCCGGGACCGGATGGATTCCCGGCCGGCCGCCTCGTTCAGTTTGGAGATCTGCTCGGCCGCCGCGATCTGGAGTTTGGCCTGCCGGACCACCAGTTCACACGACCTGCGCCGCGCACGGGAAAGCCATTGTGGGTGCAGAGATGTGCACGACACGAGCCTGGTGAGCCGGTCTCCGTCGGCCATGGCGAACGACAGACTCGCTGCGGTCTTCATGTTGCGCATGTATTCCAGGTGAAAGGGGGACACGCTGCGCAGCACGGCTTGGCTCAGGTCAATGCCCGTGCCGGCCATGCTCGGCGATGCAACGACGGCGACGTCACCCTCGCCGGCGTCGGGTATGTAACGCGACGGTTTGCGGGTGTAGATCTGGCGGGCTTGGAGCGGAATGTCGTTGACCGGAAAATGATGGCCGACGTATCGAACCAGTCCTGGGAGACGATCCTCGGCGACCACCTCACCGTGCTCGTCATCATGGAACAGGTAGACCATCCCGCGGTCGAATCCGGTCAGCCCGCGCACCGCGCTGGCAACGGCCGCCTCCACCTCGGGCACCGTCTTCGCCTCGCCGATCACCTGTGAGGCATACAAGACCTCGATGAGATTGGCCTGATCGTCCTCGAGCGCCCTCTCGAACTCCAGGACGATCTGCCCGCCGGCTCGATGCAGGATCACATCGACCGCGCGTAACCATTCACCTGCCAGGCGCACGCCATACAGATCGGGCGACAAAGGCCGGTAACCAGTCTCCTCGATTGCCTGCTCAATCCGCTGATGTTCATCGGCGGAGAAGATGCTCATCACCGGCGAATCGAACAGCCGATCCGGCTCCGTCCCGATCAAGCCAGCGGTGTTGGCGCTGGCGTAAGTGATGCGACGATCTTCCAGATCGGCGGCAACCAGCGCGCCATGGGCCTGAATTCGGCCGGACAGGTGCAGCTGCTCACTCGCGCAATCGGCCAGAGGCAGTGCGTCCGGGTGCACTTCGGCAGCCATCAGGCCGCGCCCGTCGAGGCAGCCGACTGGCTTAGGACGTCGCGGATCAACGCGAAGGCGGCCAGTGCGCCCGCAGTGACCCGGTCGGTGTCCGCTCCGGACTCGCCGAAGTCATCCAACGAGGTCTTGAAGTGACGCCATAGCCGGCCGAGGTCGAGCCCGTCGCAGGCGAAGAATGACCGCGGAAGGTCGTCGCCGCCGGAGGCAGCGAGACGCGCCGCGATCACCCGGCCGCCGAGGACCGAACCGGCCGCAACGTACGCCGCACCGATCCTCTCCTCACCGCCTCCGCGCAGCCGGTTGGCGACGACAGACGGGCGCGCAGAAACGCCGGGCTCGGCGGGCAGCCGTGCCGCCATCACGCTGACGTCCGCTCGCAGCGAATCCGTCCGGCTCAGCAGGGCTATCGCCTCGCCGCCCGAACCGAGTTCGCTCGCGACCGTCTCCAGGCTGAACTCCGCGACCACCGTGTGGAAGATCAGCAACCCGTTGAGCACGGCGAGGTATTCCGACGCATCGGGGTGGCTGAAGTCGAGACGCATGGCCGCCTCGGCAGCGCGGTGCGCCGGCGCCGTGCGGTCACGAAGGACACGCGACAGACCCGGCCCTCCCGGTCGGGGCGAATGGACCCCCGGCCCGCGCTCCCTTGCACGATCCACTCCCGAAGAGTAGCGGGACGCGCCTCACCGGCGGTGTACAACGGTCTGTGCGAACTCGGTATTCCTGATCAGCCCGTTGACCAGGGCTTGAGCGGATTCACCGCGAACTGGATCACGCGGTAGGGCGCATTGTCGGCCTGCGGCAGAGTGTTCCACTGGCTGATGAACACGCGCAGCTCGTCCAGCGTCGAACCCGGTGAGATGTAGCCGCCGTACGGCTGGGCGAGCCGGTTGTCGCTGGGCGGCCCCAGCTCGTCGGCGCGCTCGGGCCAGTCCGAGGCGACCACGACCGTCGTCACCGGCGCCCCGCCCAGGCCCGTCGGCCCGTCGGCCACCCGCACCTCCATGTTTCCCGAGGAGGCGTTGAAGTAGCTCAGCACGGTCTTCCCGTCGATCTGCCGCAGGTTCATCTCGCCGACCCGGTCGGGCCACAGCGGAGTCGGCGGGCTGCCCCACCCAGCGCCCGGTTCACCTGACCAGCCCTGCCAAGCCGACCGGTCGGTGAAGGACTCCGGCGCGACACGGTACAGCTCGGTGGGTCCGCTGCGGTCGAAGTCGTTGGCCACCAGGTAAACCCAGCCGCGGGGCGATTCCGCGGTCGGGATGGGATCGTAGTAGCCGCTGATCTGTGACTGCCGTCCCCCCGCGTAGTCGGCGGGCCGCTCCGATTCCGGCACCGTGGGCCAATTCCCTTGCGATGCGCTTGCCTTCACCAGTCGCGACGTCGCGGGCAGCAGGTTCGTCGTCGTCGTGACGAGCAGATAGTTCTCGCGGTTGATCTGCACCACGCCTGCCGGCAGCTGTGACGAGCCCGGCGGTGTGGGATCGGCCAGCAGCGGCTTGGTCACGCCCGTCACGCCGTCGTAGCGCACGCCGGTCGGATCGTCGATCGAATCCGACTCGACGTGCAATGCAATGGGCGAGAAGTACGGCCCGAAACCCACACCCTGCCCGGCGAAGCTGTCGCCGCACACCTGCAGGATGCCGCTCGGGAACTCCATGAACTCGCACAAGTCGGTCGCGCCGATACCGTAATCCTTTGTCGGCGTTCCTGTTCCGGCGGTAGGACCGATCCGGACCACCTGGCCGGGCGCCAGCGGCGGCAGCACGGGATCGGGTACCGGAGCAGGCGGGTCCGCGACGGCCACCGGGGCCGCGGCCAGGCACGCGAGGGCCGCGATGCCTACCGCAGCGCGAATCACAACTGCGCGGCGAGAAGCTCGGCGATCTGAATGGTGTTGAGCGCAGCGCCCTTACGGAGGTTGTCACCCGAGACGAACAGGGCTAGTCCGCGACCGTTGGGCACCCCTGGGTCCTGCCGGATCCGACCCACCAACGAGTCGTCCGCGCCGGCCGCCGCGAGCGGGGTCGGCACGTCGACCAGGGCCACGCCTGGCGCGCCCGTTAGCAACTCCCGGGCACGCTCCGGCGAAATGGGCCTGGCGAATTCGGCGTTGATGGACAGCGAGTGGCCCGTGTACACCGGCACGCGCACACACGTACCGCTGACCAGTAGCTCGGGGATACCGAGAATCTTGCGACTCTCGTTGCGCAGCTTCTGATCCTCGTCGGTCTCCCCCGAACCGTCGTCGACCAACGAGCCTGCCAACGGCACGACGTTGAACGCGATCGGGGCAACGTACTTCTCGGGGGCCGGGAAGTCGAGCGCGGAGCCGTCGTGCACCAGTTGGGCACTGTCCTCGACCACCGCGCGCGCCTGGCCGAGCAGCTCGTCGACGCCGGCCAATCCGCTGCCCGACACCGCCTGATACGTCGACGCAATCATCCGAACCAGCTGGGCCTCGTCATGCAGCACCTTGAGCACCGGCATCGCGGCCATGGTCGTGCAGTTCGGATTCGCGATGATGCCCCGCTTGAGGGACCGGGCGCCGTCTCCGACGTCTCTGACGAAGTTGACCTCCGACACCACCAGTGGCACGTCGGGATCCTTGCGCCACGCCGACGAGTTGTCGATCACGACGGCGCCGGCTGCAGCGAACCTCGGCGCCTGGACCCGCGACATCGTGGCGCCTGCGGAGAACAGCGCGATGTCGAGGCCACTGGGATCGGCGGTCTCGGCGTCCTCGACCTCGATCTCCTGGCCCCGGAACGCGAGTTTGCGCCCCTGCGACCGGGCCGAGGCGAAGAACCGCACGCTCGTCGCGGGGAAGTCGCGCTCGTCCAACAGTTTCCGCATCACCTGGCCGACCTGTCCGGTCGCGCCCACCACACCGATGTTGACCATATTATTCTCCTCGCTTCGCTCGCCCGCCATCCAACCACCCCGTCGCTTCGCTCGCCCCAGCATCAGATGCCCGTCCCCGCGTAGACGACGGCCTCCTCGTCACCGCCGAGGCCGAAGGCCTCGTGCAGTGCCGTGACGGCGGTGTCCAACTCGGTGTCCTTGACCAGCACCGAGATTCGGATCTCCGAGGTCGAGATCAGGTCGATGTTCACGCCAACGGCCGCGAGCGCCTCGCAGAACGTGGCAGTGACGCCCGGGTGACTGCGCATGCCCGCACCGACGAGTGACACCTTGCCGATGTGATCGTCGTAAAGCACGGCACTGAAACCGATCTCGTCCTTCAGCGCCGTCAGTTTCTCCACCGCGCCGGGGCCGCTCTCCCGCGAACAGGTGAAGGTGATGTCGGTCTTGCCGTCCTCCACCTTGGAGATGTTCTGCAACACCATGTCGATGTTCACGTCGGCATCGGCGACCGCGCGAAACACCTTGGCCGCATAGCCCGGAACGTCGGGCAGAGCGACGACGGTGACCTTCGCCTCGCTGCGGTCGTGAGCCACGCCGGTGAGGATGGCGTCTTCCATGGGGATGTCCTCCATCGATCCTTTGACGAGCGTGCCCGGCTTGTCGGAGTACGACGACCGCACATGTATCGGAACGTCGTAACGACGGGCGTATTCCACGCAGCGCAGCATCAACACCTTCGCTCCGCACGCCGCCATCTCCAGCATCTCCTCGAAGCTGACGGTGTCCAGGTGCCGGGCGTTGGGCACGATGCGCGGGTCGGCGGTGAAGATGCCGTCGACGTCGGTGTAGATCTCGCACACGTCGGCCTTCAGCGCGGCGGCGAGCGCGACGGCCGTGGTGTCCGAACCGCCCCGGCCCAGCGTCGTCACGTCCTTGCTGTCCTGACTGACGCCCTGGAAGCCTGCCACCAGCACGATCAGGCCCTCGTCCAGCGCGCTCCGCAACCGGCCAGGTGTGACGTCGATGATCTTGGCGTTGCCGTGGGTACCGGTGGTGATCACACCGGCCTGCGAACCGGTGAACGACCGCGCCTGGGCGCCCAGCGAATGGATGGCCATCGCGACCAGGGCGTTGGATATCCGCTCACCCGCCGTCAGCAGCATGTCCATCTCACGCGCCGGCGGTGCGGGGCTCACCTGACGGGCCAGGTCCAACAGATCGTCGGTGGTGTCACCCATCGCGGACACCACCACGACGACGTCGTTGCCGGCCTTCTTGGTCTCGACGATGCGCTCGGCGACGCGGCGGATGCGGTCGGCGCTGGACACCGAGGATCCACCGTACTTCTGCACGACGAGCGCCACCGGTCCACCTTTCCAGGTCGTTGTTGCCAGGGATTCCTACAAGGATAAGGGGTCTGCGCACCCCAATTTTCCCCCGCATCCGCCGGTAGCGTGGGACCTCATGTCAGACCCAGCGCCCGACCGTCCCCACGACAGACTGGCCGACACGCGGGTTCCCATCCAGCCGGACATCGCCGCGCGCTGGAGTCCGCGCGCGTTCGACGCCGACGCCGTGATCACCGCAGACGCGCTCACCGGACTGCTCGAGGCGGCACGGTGGGCGGCGACGTGGGGGCACCGCCAGCCAGTGCGTTTCATGGTCGGCGTCCGCGGCGACGAGACGTTCGCCACCCTGGCCTCGACGTTGAAGCGCGGCAACTCGTATGCGCACTCCGCAGGGGCGCTGATCCTGGTGTGCGCCGACCAGGGACCCGACGAGAAGACCGCGTTGTACTCTGCGGTCGACGCGGGCGCGGCGATCGCCAACCTCAGCATCGAGGCGGTGTCGCGGGGGCTGGTGGCCCATCCCATGGCAGGCTTCAATCCTGTCGCAGCCCGGGAGGCGTTCGGCGTCCCCGACGGTGTGCGCCCGCTCGCCGTCGTGGCGGTCGGCAGCCTCGGCGACTACGCCGCCGCACCCCCCGAGATCGTCGAACGCGACGCCGTCGCGCGCGAGCGCCTGCCGCTGGCTGAGATCGCGTTCGCCGGTAGCTGGGGCATTCCTGCGCAGTCATAGGGACTAGCCGCCGAGCAGGGGTTTTGGTCAAGGGGGGCCTCGGAGTACAGTAAGCGGCGTGCAGCGGACGCTCCTCCTCGGACGCCGCGACGGGTTCTGATCCAGACTGGCTTCCCGTCGTGGGTGTTCTTGATGCGCCGGTCTGAAGGACAACCAGACGAATCCGGAGCAGAACCGTGAACAATCCCAATCCTCATTCCATCGACGCCTATACGTCGGCCCGCACGATCAGCACCCCATCCGGTGCGCCCCACCCCGGCCAGCCCGCCTGGAATACGCAGCGCGCGACGTCGATGCCTGTCGACCGGTATCGGCCGTTCGCCGCTGAAGTGCCGGGGGGAGGTCCGTCTGCGCCTTTCGATCGGACCTGGCCCGACAAGGTCGTCACCACCGCGCCGATGTGGTGTGCGGTGGACCTGCGCGACGGCAACCAGGCACTGATCGACCCCATGAGCCCGACGCGCAAGCGGCGGATGTTCGACCTCCTTGTCCGCATGGGCTACAAGGAGATCGAGGTCGGCTTCCCGTCGGCGAGCCAGACGGACTTCGACTTCGTCCGCGAGATCATCGAGCAGGGCGCGATCCCCGACGACGTCACCATTCAGGTGCTGACGCAGTGCAGGCCCGAACTGATCGAGCGCACGTTCGAGGCGTGCGCGGGGGCGCCGAAGGCCATCGTGCACTTCTACAACTCGACGTCGATCCTGCAGCGTCGCGTGGTGTTCCGCGCCGACCGGGCCGAGGTACGCAAGATCGCCACCGACGGCGCCCGGATGTGCGTCGACGAGGCAGCGAAACACCCCGATACGCAGTGGCGGTTCGAGTACAGCCCGGAGTCCTACACCGGAACGGAACTGGAATACGCCAAAGAGGTGTGCGACGCGGTGGCCGACGTCATCGAGCCGACACCGGACGCTCCGCTGATCGTCAACCTGCCCGCCACCGTCGAGATGGCCACGCCCAACGTGTATGCCGACTCGATCGAGTGGATGAGCCGCAACCTGGCCCGCCGCGACTCCATCATCCTGAGCCTGCACCCCCACAACGACCGCGGAACCGCCGTCGCCGCAGCGGAATTGGGGTATCAGGCCGGCGCCGATCGGATCGAGGGCTGCCTGTTCGGCAACGGTGAGCGCACCGGCAACGTGTGCCTGGTGACGTTGGGGCTGAACCTGTTCAGCCGCGGCGTCGATC
Source organism: uncultured Actinomycetota bacterium (assembly GCA_963798245.1). Taxonomy (GTDB): domain Bacteria; phylum Actinomycetota; class Actinomycetes; order Mycobacteriales; family Mycobacteriaceae; genus Mycobacterium. Next base: position 444,621 of record CAWCSO010000009.1, on the reverse strand, counting down.
CCGCAGATCGACTTCTCCAACATCGACGAGATCCGGCGCACCGTCGAATACTGCAATCAGCTGCCCGTGCACGAGCGGCACCCGTACGGCGGCGACCTGGTCTACACGGCGTTCTCCGGCAGCCACCAGGACGCGATCAACAAGGGTCTGGACGCCATGAAGGTCTCGGCGGACGAGGCCGACTCCGACGTCGACGACATGCTCTGGCAAGTGCCCTACCTGCCGATCGATCCGAAGGACGTCGGCCGCACGTACGAGGCCGTCATCCGGGTGAACTCGCAGTCGGGCAAGGGCGGGGTCGCCTACATCATGAAGGCCGACCACGGCCTGGTCCTGCCCCGGCGGCTGCAGATCGAGTTCAGCCAGGTGGTGCAGAAGCTCACCGACGGAGAGGGCGGCGAGGTGTCGCCCAAGGAGATGTGGGACGTCTTCGCCGAGGAGTACCTGACCCCGATCCGGCCCCTGGAGCGCATCCGGCAGAAGGTCGACGCCGCGGAGATCGACGGCGGTACCGACACCATCACTGCCGTCGTGAAGGTGGACGGCGACGAGCGCGAGATCGTCGGCGCGGGCAACGGACCGCTGGCGGCCTTCGTGGACGCCATCGGCGCCGTCGGCTTCGACGTATCCGTGCTCGACTACTCCGAACACGCAATGTCATCGGGCGAGGAGGCACAGGCCGCGGCCTACGTCGAGGTCTCCGCCGGCGGCAGGACCGTATGGGGTGTGGGCATCGCGACCTCGATCACGACCGCGTCGCTGCGTGCGGTGGTCTCGGCGGTCAACCGTGCGGCCCGTGGCTAAACTGACGCCTGCGCAATCGATGCGCGTTCATACGTTTAAGGAGTAGACGTGGACTGGGGCTCGACTTGGGATTTCCTGTGGCACTTCCTGATCATCTTCGCGTGGATCGCCTACCTGCTGGTGCTGTTCCAGATCCTGACGGATCTGCTCTGGCGTGACCACAAGACATCGGGGTTCGCGAAGGCGATCTGGGTGATCTTCCTGTTCCTGATTCCGTGGTTCACGGCGCTGATCTACCTCATCGTCCGCGGTCAGGGGATGGCCGAGCGGGCGCGGGAACACGCCATGGCCGCCAAGCAGCAGACCGACGACTACATCCGGCAGGCGGCCGGCCGCTCGCCCGCCGAGGAGATCGCGCACGCCAAGGCGCTGCTCGACGCAGGCACCCTCAGCCAGAGCGAGTACGACTCGCTGAAGGCCAAGGCGCTGGCCTAATCCAACCGAACACGCAACGGGGACCTCCCATGTCTGGGAGGTCCCCGTTCTCGGTGCTGCTTCGGCCGGTTCTGCTACTCGGCTGCCTTCTGACGGGCTTCCGCGGCCGACTCGGCGGCGCGGGCAGCCTCCGCCTCGGCCTCCTTCTTCGCCACGTCGCGCTGGGCGTCTGCCTTGTCCTGCTGGGCACGCCCTTCGTCGCGAAGATCGTCGCGATCGGTGACGATTCCCACTACTTCCTTGGCCTTGCCCTTGACGTCTTCGACGACGCCCTTGACGGCTTCTTCAGGTCCACTGTCACCCATGATGATCCTTTCATTGCAGGTGAGGGTGGCATACCCGGGCGGGTCAGGGGTTGAACCCAGCTGTGACCGACCGCACCCATACCCCAGTGAGTGACGTCACGGCCCACGCCGTCTAGAACAGCGTGAACTGGTCTCCGCCGAGCGTGGGGTCGTCGAACTCCTCGATCTCGGTACCGCCGACGACGCGTTCCAACAGCCCCATGAAGTCGGCGTCGGTGACCAGCGGGATGCCCATCTCGGCCGCCTGATAGCCCTTGCCCTGTTCGGGTGCGGGCTGATCGCAGATCACCAGCGACGTCTGCTGGTCGACGGTGTCGGCGTAGGACAGACCGGCGTGCAGGATCCGCTCGATGAGTTCCTCGTACGTGTGGCTCACTTCGGGTGACGTCGCGACGCGCATCCCCTGTACCAGCGGCCGGCCCGCGACGAACCGGCCGGGATTCTGATACCGGCACGGCAGCCGGGCCGCGATGGTGCGCAGCGAGCGCAGTTCTTCGTGGGTGACCTGACCGTTCGGCCAGCGCCGTCGGGTCACCGGCCGCACCGGCAGCCACGCCTGACGATCCTGCGCGTCCGCCAGCGCGGGCTTGAGGATCTGGGCGAGCACCAGTGCGTCGTCAAGCGCGTCGTGCGGGCGCATCTGTGTCACACCCCAGTGTGCGGCCAGCGTGTCGAGACGCAGGTTGTCGACCCCCAGATCGAGCCGACGCGCCAACTCCACCGTGCACATCACCGTCTCGACGGGCAGCTGGGCGCCGACCAGTTCGGCCTCGGCGGCGAGGAAGGAGTAGTCGAATGCCGCGTTGTGAGCCACCAGGGTGCGGCCCCTCAGGACGGTGGTCAGGTCGTAGAAGACGTCGGCGAACGTCGGCTGGCCTTCGAGGATCTCGGGGGTGAGACCGTGGACGTGGGTCGGCCCCGGGTCCACACCCGGGTTGAGCAGGCTGGAGAAACTGCCCTCGACGTTGCCATCGTCACCCACGGCGAGGGCTGCGACGCTGACGACGCGAGCCTGTCCCGGGTGGAAGCCCGAGGTCTCGACGTCGACGACAGCCCATCCGGGGCCGGGTTCGGTGACCGGCCGACCCCAGCAGACGCCCGGTCGGCGACGCCCCGCGGGAGTTTGGCTCACGAACTCCACGATGACACGGTCCTCCGACAATTCCGGTCAAGCCCGGACCAGCGCCGCCGCGTGTCGCCCGCCTGATTCCGGACTTCTAGACTGCCGGGAATGGTTACCGGCGGAGGGCAGGAGCGCAGCGACCGGGGGATGTCACTGCGAGGGCAGGAGCGCAGCGACCGGGGAATGTCACTGCGAGGACGCTTCGCGCTCGGCGCAGGCGCTGCGGCGCGCTGGGCCTCGAGGGTGACCGGCAGGGGCGCGGGCGCGATGATCGGCGGCCTGGTGGCGATGACGCTCGACAAGTCGATCCTGGGCCAGCTGGGAGCCGGCCGGCGATCGGTGGTCGTGACCGGCACGAACGGCAAGTCCACCACTACGCGGATGACCGCGGCGGCGCTGGCCACGATGGGTCCCGTCGCCACCAATGCCGAGGGCGCCAATATGGACGCCGGGCTGATCGCCGCCCTGGCGGGCGCGCGATACGCCCCGCTGGCAGCCTTGGAGGTCGACGAGATGCACGTGCCCCACGTGGCCGACGCGGTCGATCCCGCCGTGATCGTGCTGCTCAACCTGTCCCGCGACCAGCTGGACCGGGTGGGTGAGATCAACCACATCGAACGCACCCTGCGCGGCGGCCTGGCCCGACATCCCGACACCGTCGTCGTCGCCAACTGCGACGACGTGCTGATGACGTCGGCGGCCTACGACAGCCCGAACGTCGTATGGGTGGCAGCGGGCGCCGGCTGGGCCAACGACTCGGTGAGCTGCCCGCGCAGTGGCGAGATCATCGTGCGCGAGCAGTCGCACTGGTACTCGACGGGGACCGATTTCAAGCGGCCCACCCCGCAGTGGTGGTTCGACGAGCACAACGTCTACGGACCCGACGGGCTCTGCCTCCCGATGTCGCTTGCGCTGCCCGGCACGGTGAATCGTGGCAATGCGACCCAGGCCATCGCCGCGGCCGTCACACTCGGCGCCGACCCGGCTGCGGCGGTCGAGGCTGCAGCGTCGGTCGACGAGGTCGCGGGCCGGTACCGCACGGTTCGGCTGGGCGGGCACTCGGTGCGGATGCTGCTGGCGAAGAATCCGGCAGGCTGGCAGGAGGCCCTGTCGATGGTCGACACCGACGCCGGGTCCGTCGTGATCGCGGTCAACGGCCAGGTGCCCGACGGCGAGGACCTCTCCTGGCTCTGGGACGTCAACTTCGAGCACTTCGCCGATGAGTCGCTTGCACGAAGAGAATCGGGCAGGCACCCGGTGGTGGCGGCCGGCGAACGGGGTACCGACCTCGCCGTCCGCCTCGGCTACGCCGGTGTCTCGCACACGCTCGTTCACGATTCGGTGGCGGCGATCACGTCGTGCCCGCCCGGCCACGTCGAGGTCGTGGCCAACTACACCGCCTTCCTGGCCCTGAACCGGGCCCTCGGGCGGGGCGGACATGTCTGAGTCGGCAGTGCGGATCGGGCTGGTGCTGCCCGACGTCATGGGCACCTACGGCGATGGCGGCAACGCGGTGGTGCTCCGCCAGCGGCTGAAACTACGGGGGTTCGACGCGGAGGTCGTCGAGATCACGCTCGCCGATCCCGTGCCCGAAGGTTTGGACCTCTACACCCTCGGCGGGGCCGAGGACTTCGCCCAGCGGCTGGCCACCAAGCACCTGCTGCGCCATCCCGGGTTGCAGCGGGCCGCGGGGCGGGGGGCGCCGGTGCTCGCGATCTGCGCGGCGATTCAGGTGCTGGGGCACTGGTATGAGACGTCGTCGGGCGAGCGGGTCGAGGGGGTCGGTCTGCTCGACGTGACCACGGCGCCCCAGCCCAGGCGCACTATCGGTGAGGTGGTGTCGCAGCCGCTCATCGACGGTCTGGCCCAGCGACTGACCGGGTTCGAGAACCACCGCGGTGGAACGGTCCTCGGTTCGGCGGCGGCGCCGCTGGCGCGGGTGATCACCGGGGCGGGCAACCGCGACGGCGACGGCATCGACGGGGCGGTCCAGGGCAGCGTCATCGCCACGTATCTGCACGGGCCGTGCCTGGCCCGCAACCCGGAACTGGCCGACCACCTGCTGGCCAAGGTCGTCGGCGATCTCGGGCCACTGCCGCTGGCGGAGGTCGACGTGCTCCGCAGGGAACGGCTCGCGGCGCCGCGCCGGGCCTAACGATCCTCACGCGGCGAACGTCCGAACGAACCTCTGAACCTCGTTGATCTCGATGCGGCAGCCGCGGCTGACCAACGCTGCCTCGACCCTCGCCAGCCATGCTGCAGGCCGGTCTTCCGCGATCACCCGGATCACGATCCAACCGAGCTCCTCCAGCATGCGGATGCGGGAGATGTCCTTGACGTACTGGTGGCGATCCTTGCGATGGTGGTCCCCGTCGTACTCGACAGCGACCTTGAACTGCTCCCATCCCATGTCCAGGTACGCCACCGGCCGCGTGCCCTCGAGCACGGGTATCTGCGTCACGGGCGTGGGCATACCGGCATCGTGGAGCCACAGCCGGACGCGGCTCTCCCTCGGGGAGGCGGCTCCCCCGTCCACCAATGGCAGCAGTTCCCGCAGCTGAAGCAGCCCTCGGGCTCTGGGGTAGCGCGCCGTCAATTCGTGGACCTCGTCGATCGAGTAGCGCTGTGTCCACATCAGGGCGTCCAGCCTCGCCACGGCCTGCGAACGATTCAGGTGTCGACCGAGATCGAAGGCAGTGCGCACCCGCGTCGTCACCGGCAGCCCGGATACGCGTGTCACCTCATCCTCGGCGACCCGCTCGAGCCGGGAGACCAGCCCGGGTTGTGGCCTGAGCCTGACCCCGGCCACTTCGATGGGTGTCGCCGCATCCACCCATGGCGCGTGGTGCAACGCCGAGGCCGCAACGCCCGCGATGACACCGCGTCGACCCGACGCCAGCCACGCGCCGATCGCACGGTCACGCGTTGAGGGCTCCGCCCCCCTCGAGACGTACACGCCGCGATACAGCGGTGTGTACCACCGCCGAAGTTGATGCCTCGTCACGCGGCCTGCCGCCAGTTCTTCTCCGCCGAGAATGACCTCACCCATGACCGAATGATCACGCCCGCCACCGACACTTCGCCTACGCCCGGCAGCCACGGCGCGAGACGCACGTTTCGTAGCAGAAGTGCGAGTGGACGCCTACGAAAAGCGCCTTTCGCGGGGCTGGGTAGGGGCGCGGGCTGGGGCGCTTAGAGCCCCAGGTCGCGCAGGAACTCGGGCTTGTACGCCTCGAGGATGACGTAGCTGGGGTCGGGTGTCGCCACGTCGGGTTCGTCGTCGGGAACCACGTCGCCGTCGACGGGATCCACCCACTCCTGCGAGTCCTGGTCCCACCGGCTGATGGTGTACTCCGCGTGGAGGTCATCGGCGACGACGATCTCTCGGACGGCGCGCTCGGCCTCCTTGGCGTCGGCCAGCGAATGTGTGTACAACAGCATGCGGCTGCCGTCGCGTGTGATCGTCACCCGGCTACCGAGCTGGTCGCGGGCGACGTCATCGAGATCCATCGACCGCAGCCGCTCCCAGAACGAGAGACCATGCTCGTCGCTGCCGAGCTCGACGTCGACCTTGAACTCTTCATCCGGCATGGGCGCCACCCTAGGCCACCGCGATCCGCGCGATTACGCCATGGCCCGTCGGCCGGCCAACGCCCGTCCCAGGGTGAGTTCGTCCGCGAACTCCAGATCCCCGCCCATCGGCAGACCCGATGCGATCCTGGTCACCGTCAGTCCGGGGATGTCGCGCAACATCCGCACCAGGTAGGTCGCGGTCGCCTCACCCTCGGTGTTCGGGTCGGTGGCGATGATGACCTCGGCCACGTCGACGCCGTCGACACGCTCGCCAATCCGGTTGAGCAGCTCGCGGATGCGCAGCTGATCGGGCCCGACGCCGGACAACGGGTCCAGTGCCCCACCCAACACGTGGTAGCGGCCGCGGAACTCCCGCGTCCGCTCGACGGCCTGGACGTCCTTGGGCTCCTCGACGACGCACACCATCGAAGCGTCGCGGCGCGAGTCACTGCAGATGCGGCACCGTTCGTGGTCGGACACGTTGCCGCACACCTCACAGAAGGTCACACCGTCGCGCACCCTGCCCAGCACCGCGGTCAACCGGTCGATGTCGGGCGGCTCGACCGACAGCAGGTGAAAGGCGATGCGTTGCGCGCTCTTCGGACCGATCCCGGGCAGCTTGCCCAACTCATCGATCAGGTCCTGAACGGGCCCCTCGAACAAGGTGTCAGGCCTCCGGGATGCCGAGGCCGCCCAAGCCGCCTGCCAGCGGCCCGAGCCGGGACTGCGCGAGGATGGTGACCTGCTTGGACGCATCCTGGATCGCACCGACGATCAGGTCCTGCAGCGTCTCGACGTCGTCGGGATCGACCACCTTGGGGTCGATGGCGACCCCGATCACCTCACCGCTGCCCTTCATCGTCACCTGGACCAGACCGCCACCGCCCTGGCCGTGCACCTCGGCTGCGGCGAGTGCCTCCTGGGCCTCCATCAACTGCTGCTGGACCTGCTGGGCCTGCGCAAGGAGCGCTGACATGTCGGGCGCTTGTCCAGGTTGCATGGCTCGTCCCCTTGCGTGTTGATCGCATAATGGTCTCGACTTGATTGCGCATTTCCGTGCGCGGTCGTTTGGGGTTCAAGCGTAGTCGTCCCGCGGCTACCGTTGCGCCGTGCACGTCCCAATCTGCCTGCGTGTCGGCGCCGCCGTGATCGTTGGACTCCTCGTCGCGACGCTGCCGGCCGCCGTCCCGACAGCCCTCCCGACGGCCTCGGCCGCGCCCGCCGGACTCGCCGGCAGGATCGTGTTCCTCGACCCCGGGCACAACGGCGCCAACGACGCATCGATCAGCCGGCAGGTCCCCACGGGGCGGGGCGGCACCAAGGACTGTCAGGCCAGCGGCACCTCGGCCGACGACGGCTACCCGGAGCACACCTTCACGTGGGACACCACGCTGCGGATTCGCCAGGCGTTGACGGCGTTGGGCGTGCGAACCGCCATGTCCCGCGGCAACGACGACGCACTCGGCCCCTGCATCGACGAGCGCGCCGCGATGGCCAACGCCCTGCGACCCGACGCCGTCGTGTCGATCCACGCCGACGGCGGGCCCGCGACCGGACGCGGGTTCCACGTCTGCTACTCGGCGCCGCCGCTCAACAACGCGCAGGCGGGACCCGCGGTGCAGTTCGCCCAGGTCATGCGCAATCAGTTGCAGGCCTCAGGTATCCCCCCGGCCAACTACATCGGTCAAGGTGGGCTGTACCCGAGGTCCGATCTCGCCGGGTTGAACCTCGCCCAGTACCCGTCGATCCTGGTCGAACTGGGCAACATGAAGAACCCGGCGGACTCGGCGCTGATGCACAGCGCCGAGGGAAGGCAGAAGTACGCCGAGGCAGTGGCCCGGGGCATCGCCGCATACCTCGGCGCGACGCCGGCCCGCGTCGCGTAGCAGGCCGGGCTTTCGCTAGGAACCCTCTATGGCCTTCTTGAGGTTCTCCAGCACCTGGGCCTGAATCTTGCGCAGCCCAAGGGGCGCAAAGGTCTTCTCGAAGAAGCCCTTCACCCCGCCCGCACCCTGCCAGGACGTCTTCACCGTCACGCTGGATCCGGTTCCGGCGGGGGCGACGGTCCAGTTGGTCACCATCGACGAGTTGGCGTCCTTCTCGATGACCGCATGCCCGGCGACGTCGACGGTCGCCTTGACGTCGCGCACCCGCGATTCGGTGGCCTGCAGTTTCCAGGTGGCCACCGTGCCCGCGCCCTGCCCGCCCTCGAGGACCTGGTATCCGCTGTAGTGCTCGGAGAGGATCTTCGGTCGCACCGTCTGGTAGTCGGCGACGGCGGTGAGGACAGCGTCGGGATCGGCGTTGATCAAGACGGTGCTGGTCGCGCTGACCTGTCCCATCGGTGAGGGCTCCTTGGCTCGGTGTGACACGCCGGTGTGATCCCGGTTCGGTGAGGTCGCATCGGGTGCAACCGAGGTCTAGCGTATATGTGTGTCTGTTGTCTCGACTGACGCACGGGCCGCCCACGCCACCGGTGTGGAACGTCTTCTCGCCAGTTATCGGTCCATCCCGTCCACCGCCACCGTCCGGCTGGCCAAACCCACGTCCAACCTCTTCCGGGCGCGCGCCAAGAGTTCGGTGAAGGGTCTCGACACGTCGGGTCTCACCGGGGTGATCTCCGTGGACCCCGATGCCCGCACCGCCGACGTGGCGGGTATGTGCACCTACGAAGACCTCGTCGCGGCCACCCTGCCCTTCGGCTTGTCGCCGCTGGTGGTGCCGCAGCTCAAGACCATCACCCTCGGCGGGGCGGTCACGGGGCTGGGCATCGAGTCGGCGTCGTTCCGAAACGGGCTTCCGCACGAGTCGGTCCTCGAAATGGACATCCTCACCGGAACGGGCGAGGTGCTGACGGCGTCGCCCGAAGAGCACGCCGACCTGTTTCGCGCCTTCCCCAACTCCTATGGCACGCTGGGATACTCGGTGCGGCTGCGCATCGAACTGGAGCCGGTGAAGCCGTTCGTCGCGCTGCGGCACCTGCGCTTCGGTTCGGTGCCGGACATGGTCGCGACGATGGACCGGATCATCGAGACCGGCGGTATCGATGGTGCCCCCGTCGACTATCTCGACGGCGTGGTCTTCAGTGCCGAGGAGAGTTACCTGACCCTCGGCGTGCAGACGTCGACGCCGGGGCCGGTCAGCGACTACACCGGACAGGACGTCTACTACCGGTCCATCCAGCATCCCGCCGCCGAGAAGCACGACCGCCTCACCATCCACGACTACCTGTGGCGGTGGGACACCGACTGGTTCTGGTGCTCGCGGGCCTTCGGCGCGCAGAACCCCGCGATCCGCCGATTCTGGCCGCGCCGCTACCGACGCAGCAGCTTCTACTCGAAGCTGATCGGCTTTGACCAGCGGTTCGACATCGCCGACCGTATCGAGAAGCGCAACGGACGGCCACCGCGGGAACGCATCGTGCAGGACGTCGAGGTCCCCATTGGGCGGACCGCGGAGTTCATCGAATGGTTCCTGGCCAACGTTCCCATCGAACCGCTCTGGGTGTGCCCGCTACGCTTACGCGACGAATCGGGGTGGCCGCTGTATCCCATCCGTCCCCAACGCACCTATGTGAACGTCGGCTTCTGGTCATCGGTGCCGGTCGGACCCGAGGAGGGGCACACGAACAGGCTGATCGAACGGAGGATCAGCGAACTCGAAGGGCACAAGTCGCTGTACTCCGACTCGTACTACCCGCCGGAGGAATTCGACGCACTGTACGGCGGAGAGGCCTACAAGACGGTCAAGAAGACCTATGACCCGGATTCACGTTTGCTTGATCTGTATGCGAAAGCGGTGCAAAGACGATGAGCGCTTGCGCGAAGAGCGGGCAAAGACGATGAGCGCTTGCGCGAAGAGAGGAGGACCACGTTGACGACATTCAAGGACCAACCCGACTCCACGGACAAGACGGGCAGGCTCACTCTGGCCGAGATCCTCGAGATCCTCGCCGCCGGTGACGACCTGCCGCTGAAGTTCACCGCGTACGACGGTAGTTCTGCCGGACCCGTGGACGCCGAGATGGGGCTGGATCTGCGGACTCCGCGTGGAACCACCTACCTGGCCACCGCGCCCGGCGAACTCGGCCTGGCGCGGGCGTACGTCTCGGGCGACGTCGAGGTCCAGGGCGTACATCCCGGCGACCCGTACGACCTGCTGCGTGCACTGGCCGAGAAGCTGAACTTCAAGCGACCGTCGGCGCGGGTCATGGCCAACATCGTGCGGTCGATCGGCTTCGAGCACCTGGTGCCGATCGCCCCGCCGCCACAGGAGGCGCTACCCCGCTGGCGACGCGTCGCAGAAGGACTGCGGCACAGCAAGACTCGTGACGCAGATGCGATCAGCCACCACTACGACGTGTCGAACACCTTCTACGAGTGGGTGCTCGGTCCGTCGATGACCTACACGTGCGCCTGCTACCCGGACGCCGACGCCACGCTCGAAGAGGCGCAGGACAACAAGTACCGGCTGGTGTTCGAGAAGCTGCGGCTTCAACCGGGTGACCGCTTGCTCGACGTGGGCTGCGGTTGGGGCGGAATGGTCAGGTACGCCGCCCGCCACGGCGTGCGGACCATCGGCGTCACCCTGTCCAAACAGCAGGCCGAATGGGCGCAGAAGGCCATCGCCGAGCAGGGGTTGTCGGATCTGGCGGAGGTGCGGCACAGCGACTACCGCGACGTGCGGGAGTCCGGGTTCGACGCGGTGTCCTCCATCGGTCTGACCGAGCACATCGGGGTGGCCAACTACCCGGCGTACTTCCGTTTCCTCAAGTCCAAGATGCGCACTGGCGCGCTGCTGCTCAACCACAGCATCACCCGGCCCGACAACCGAACCGGTGCGGCAGCGGGCGGGTTCATCGACCGCTATGTGTTCCCCGACGGCGAACTCACCGGGTCGGGTCGCATCATCACCGAGGCTCAGAACGTCGGCCTGGAAGTGGTGCACGAAGAGAACCTGCGGAACCACTACGCCATGACGTTGCGGGACTGGTGCCGCAACCTCGTCGAGCACTGGGACGAGGCCGTCGAGGAGGTCGGCCTGGGCACCGCGAAGGTGTGGGGCCTGTACATGGCGGGTTCCCGCCTCGGGTTCGAGGTCGACGTCATTCAGCTACACCAGGTGCTTGCGGTGAAGCTGGACAACACCGGCGGCGACGGCGGCCTGCCGCTGCGTCCCTGGTGGACGGCCTAGCGGCCGTCGACCGGGCGGGCGCCCAACTCGTTCTGCAGTAACTCGAGCGCCACTTCCTCGGGATCACGGCGTGGCGCTGCCACGTCACGTTCGGCCTCGGCGAGCATGCTCTCCTCGTCGTCGCCATCCGGCGGCGGGGGCGGCGGTGCCGGGGCGACCGGCGCCGGTCGGGTCCGTAAGTCTGTTTGCGTGGGCGCGGACGTGCCGGACTCGCAACGGACGTTCCAGTCCACTCCCAGCGCGTCCTTGAGTGCGTCGCGGATGATCTCGACGTTGCGCGGTTCGTTGAGTCGCTTCGCCAGCGGAGCGGAGACGTGGCTGAGCACCAGGGTGTCGCGGTCCACGGCGACGACCATGGCGCCGTCGAGCATGACGTCGGTGGGGCGTCGACGCTCCCGGACCTTGTCGCGCACCGTCGTCCAGAGGTTGCGCACGGCGGCGGCGTCGGGTTGCACGGCGCCCGGTGTCGGCGGTTCCGGGGCAGGCGGCGGCGGCGCCGCTTCCGGTGCCGGAGGTGTCGGCATCCTCGACGGCTCGACCGGGGGCTCGGTGACGGCCGGTGCCGCGGGGGTGGGTTGCGGCTCCGGTGCGGCCTCAGCAGGCGCTGCCTCAGCAGGCGCGGCCGACTGGCTGCGCCGCGAGAACTGCTTGGACGGTTCAGCGGTCGACTCGGCCGACATCACCACCTCATCGGCCGGGATCGACACGTCGAGACGCATCTCGACGCGTTCGATCCGTTGCAGGAGTGCCGATTCCGAGTCGCTTGCCGATGGCAGCAGCAGCCGCGCGCAGACGACTTCGAGGAGCAGCCGGGGAGCGGTGGCACCCCGCATCTCGCCCAGGCCTGCGTGAACCACCTCGGCGTAGCGCGTCAGCGTCGCCGTGCCGAGTCGGTTGACCTGTCCGCGCATCCGCTCGAGCACGTCTGCAGGCGCATCCACCACACCGCGCGCGGCGGCGTCGGGCACGGCCTGGAGCACGATGAGGTCCCTGAACCTCTCCAGCAGATCCGTGGCGAACCGGCGCGGATCGTGGCCCGCGTCGATCACCGCCTCGACGGCGCCGAACAACGCGGCGGCGTCTCCGGCTGCCAGCGCGTCCACGGAGTCGTCGATGAGCGCGAGATCGGTGGCGCCCAGCAGCGACAGTGCCCGCGGATAGGTGATGTGGTTGCCGTCGGCGCCGGCCAGCAACTGGTCGAGAACCGACAGCGTGTCACGCGGCGAGCCCCCGCCGGACCTGATCACGAGCGGGAACACCGCGTCGTCGACGACGACGCCCTCCTGGGTGCAGACGTGCTCGATCAGGCCGCGCATGGTCTTTGGTGCCAGCAGTCGAAAGGGGTAGTGGTGGGTGCGCGACCGGATGGTGGGCAGTACCTTCTCGGGCTCTGTGGTGGCGAAGATGAAGATCAGGTGTTCCGGTGGCTCCTCCACGATCTTGAGCAGCGCATTGAAGCCCTCCTTGCTGACCATGTGGGCCTCGTCGATGATGAAGATGCGGTACCGCGAATGGGCTGGGGCGTAGAACGCGCGATCCCGCAGCTCGCGGGTGTCGTCCACCCGGCCGTGGCTGGCGGCGTCGAGTTCGGTGACGTCGACGCTGCCGGGGCCGTTGGGCGCCAGCGCCACGCACGAATCGCACACCCCGCATGGTGTCGGGGTCGGCCCCTGTTCGCAGTTCAGCGAGCGCGCCATGATGCGTGCAGACGAGGTCTTCCCGCAGCCGCGCGGGCCGGAGAACAGGTAGGCGTGATTGATCCTGCCCGAACTCAGTGCCATCGACAGTGGCTCGGTGACGTGCTCCTGCCCCACCACCTCGGCGAACGAGGCGGGCCGGTACTTGCGGTAGAGAGCCACACGAGCAGGCTACCCAGTACGCCCGACCAGTCAGGAACTAGCGGGTCTCCAGCAGCGACTCCGTCGCCGCCAGCAGTGCGCACGTGGCCAGTCCGTCGATCGCCTCGCGCAGGTCGGGCAGCGACGGGAAGCTCGGTGCGATTCGAATGTTCTTGTCTTCAGGGTCTTTTCGGTAGGGGAACGCCGATCCGGCCTCGGTGACGGCGATGCCCGCATCCTTGGCCAGCGATACGGTGCGCTTCGCCGTACCGGGCAATACGTCGAGGCTGACGAAGTAGCCGCCCTTGGGATCGGTCCACGACGCGACCTTGGAATCGCCGAACCTGTCCTCCAGGATCTCGGCGACGAGCCCGAACTTGGGTGCCAACAGCTGCTGGTGCCGCTGCATCTGCAGCCGGACCCCATCCGCGTCACCGAAGAAGCGCAGATGGCGAAGTTGGTTCACCTTGTCCGGTCCGATCGACTTCTTGCTCGCGTGCTGCAGGTACCAGGCGATGTTGCCCAGGGAGCCGCCGAAGAAGCTGACGCCCGCCCCGGCGAAGGTGATCTTCGACGTCGACGCAAACACCAATGGTCGGTGGGGGTTGCCCGCCGCGGCCGCGAGGCCGAGCACGTCGACTTGCCGCGGGAAGTCGTGGGTCAGGGTGTGTACTGCGTATGCGTTGTCCCAGAAGAGCCGGAAATCGGTTGCTGCGGTGCGCATCTGGACGAGCCGGCGGACGCTCTCCCAGGAGTAGGTCGTTCCCGTCGGGTTCGAGTGCATGGGGACGCACCACATGCCCTTCACCGCCGGGTCGTGGGCGACCAGTTCCTCGACGAGGTCGACGTCGGGGCCGTCCTCGCGCATCGGCACGCCGATCATCTCGATGCCGAAACTCTCGGTGATGGCGAAGTGCCGGTCATATCCGGGTGATGGGCACAGGAACTTGATCGTCGGTTCGTCGTGCCAAGGCCGCGCGGAGTCGACACCACCGTGCAACAGGGAGAACACCACGATGTCGTGCATGATCTCCAGGCTGGCGTTGTTTCCTGCGATCAGGTTCGGCACCGGGATGCCCAGCAGTTCGCCGAAGATCGCGCGCAACTCGGGAAGGCCGTGCAGCCCGCCGTAGTTGCGGGTGTCGGTGCCGTCGCCGTCGCGGTAGGCGTCCTTGCCGCCGCCCGGCAACTCGAGCAGTCCGTTGGACAGGTCCAGTTGGGCCGGCGACGGCTTGCCGCGCGTGAGGTCCAGGCTCAATCGTTTGGCCTGTAGGTCGGCGTAGTTGCGGCGCTGCAGTTCGTGCTGCTGCTGCAGTTCGTCGCGGCCGAGGGACTGAAACGACACGGCGCGCCTTTCATCGCTGGGAGTTCACCTGAAGCGATAGAGGAAATGAGGGGACCCCGCGCACCCGCCAGAGCCCATTGACCCTTGCTGCCTTCCGGCCCTGGGGGAGTTCACAGGATGGACGCCGCGCGGGGTCCGTGACGAGTGTAATACCCGGGTCACCGTCGGCATCAATGGAGCAGGCCGGGGGCGGTGGTGCGAGCGGATGGTGGGGTGTCCACGGCGGGTCAGCTACCATTGCCCGCGGAGGATTCGCCTAGTGGCCTATGGCGCTCGCCTGGAACGCGGGTTGGGTTAATAGCCCTCAGGGGTTCAAATCCCCTATCCTCCGCACTCGGGTTCGGGGAGCGACCAGCGGACATTCCGCCAGGTCGCCCCCCGGCTCCCGCGGGACTTGGAACTCAGAGGAGGAGTATGCGGCGCTGGATCGCGATCCTGTGGCACGCATCGTTCCTCGTCCTCGCTGGCTGCCTCTACGTCCTCTTCGTCCTGCCCCGTTGGTACGAACTGACCGGCGTCTGGCCGCACACCTTGGGCACCGTGATGCGGATCGTGTGCGGTGTTCTGATCGGACTTGCCGCGTTGCCCGTGGTCTTCACCTGGTTGCGGACGCGCAGACCGGAGCTGGGCACTCCCGGACTTGCCCTGAACCTACGGGTGTGGTCGGTCGCGCTGCATGTGCTTGGCGGCGTGCTGATCGTCGGCACGGCGATCAGCGAGATCTGGCTGAGCCTTGCCGGCGCGGGCCCGTGGCTCTTCGGAATCTACGGTGCGGCCGCCGCGATCGCCCTGCTCGGTGCGTTCGGTTTCTATCTCGCATTCGTCGCCGAACTACCGCCACCGCCACCAAAGCTGGTCAAGAAGCGCACCCGTCGCCGCGGACGGGGCAAGCCCGCCGCCGCCGAGGAGGACGCTGAGGTCGTCGAGGGCACCGAGGGTGCTGAGAGCAGCACTGAGCACGCCGCCACCGAGGGCGTCGAAGCCACCCTCGACGAGACGGGCGCACCCACCGCCAGCGCGACCGATGGACCCGATGAGGCCAAGGTGACCCCCGATACGGAAGAGGCCGACGAGGCCGAAGTGTCGGAGTTGGACACGCCCGCCGAGCCGAGCGACACCGACCAACCCGCCGAATCCAGCCGCGGCGAGCTGCCCGCTGAAGACGCTGAACCCGCTGACGACGCCGGCAAGCTCCGCAACCGCCGCCCCTCGAGCAAGCCGACGTCGCGCTTGTTTCGCCGCTCCCGCGGCGGGGTGGCTATCGACGAATGACCAGCTAGGGCGCGCTTCGTCGACAGCTTGCGCTCTCACAGTCAGTATTGAGGAACGAACTCCAGCTAGTTACTAGGTAAGGGCGGCGCATGGGCAGGTTTCACCTCGGGTGGCGACTCGTTGTCGGTGTCGCCGTCGCGGCCCTGTTCTCCGTTGCCGTTCCGGTGCCCGCGTCGGCGGCTCCCGTCGACCTGTCCGGGGCCGTCGCCGTCGTGGAGCCTGCGGTCGTCCGCATCGACACCAACATCGACTACCAACGGGCGATAGGCAGCGGAACCGGGATCGTGATCGACCCCAACGGCGTCGTGCTGACCAACTACCACGTCGTCGCGGGCGCCGACACCGTCACCGGCATGGTCGATGGACGTCCTTACACCGCGGACCTGCTCGGTTACAACCGGTCCAGCGACGTCGCCGTACTGCAGCTACGCGGCGCCTGGGCATTGCCCGTCGCGCCCATCGGCGACTCAGCGCAGCTGGTCGAGGGTGAGCCCGTCGTCGCACTCGGGAATGCCCGCGGTTCCGGAAGCCCGCTGACCACCGAGGCCGGCTCGATCGTCGGCTTCGGCAGGACCATCACGGCGAGGGACGAACTCACCGGCAGCTCCGACGAGTTGAACGGACTCATCGAGTTCGCCGCGCCGGTGCGCGCGGGAGACTCCGGTGGCCCGCTCGTCACCAGCGCCGGCCTGGTGGTGGGGTTGACCACGGCCGCGACCGTCACCTTCCGCATGGGGCCGGGTGGCTCGGGGTTCGCGATCCCGATCAACGAGGCGATGGCCGTGGCGGGCCAGATTCGTTCCGGCGCGCCCTCGGACACCGTTCACATCGGTCCTCCCACCATGCTCGGCGTCGGCGTCAGCGCCGGTGACCAGGATCCTTCGGTACCCGGCGTGGTCATCTTCGAGGTAATGCGGGGTGGACCGGCACAGCAGGCGGGTCTGCTCGACGGCGACGTGCTGTTGAGCATCGACGGCATCCGGCTCGATTCCGCCACCGCGCTGACCACGGTGCTCGATCGACACTATGCCGGTGACGTCGTCGACCTGGTCTGGATCGACCGCGACGGCAGGCAGATGGACGGTAAGGCGACGCTGGCGTCAGGCCCGTAGCTCCGGACGCTTGCCAGCATGCCGCGCACGCCGTTTACGGCATGGCCCCGACCCATTTCATGTGACCCTCAAAGCCCAGCGACGTCGCCATTGCGCGGTAGCTCTCCGCGAGTTCGTCATATGTCGCCACGTCCCCCCGACTTCGCGCCACCAACGCGCGCAGTCGCAGCAGCACCGGAGCAGGTGCTGTACCGCCATTGCGGGGTGGCACCGTGGCCAACCTGTCGATTGCGGCCTCGGCGGCAGGCACGTCACCCTCGCCGCCCCGCGTCAGCAGCATCTCCACCAAGGCCTCGCTAGCGAAACTGGCGGCACCGAGGTTCCCGGTATGGAAGGCACCGTCGGCGGTGTTGCGCACCTGCTCTATCGCACCGTCGAGATCACCACTAGCGCTCTTCGCCAGGGCGGCGGACACCTCCAGGCTCGGGACGGCGTTCAAGCCGTAGCGCTCCTTGACGCACACGTCGCGGAGCGCGGCCAGCACCTCGAATCCCCGTCTACGCCGGTCTGCGGAGTCGTGCTGCACCAGCGTCGTACCTAGTGCCAGCCGGACCAAAACCAGTGCGATGTCCTCACTGGATCGCTCGGCAACCTCCAACGCCTCGCCGATTTCGGCCAGCGCGGTGTCGTCGGCGGCCAGCGCTCCAGCGGCAAATGCCGCGTACTTGTACCCGATGACGATCGCGTGTGACACCGGGTCGATCGTGCGTGTCATTGCAACAGCGCGATCAAGGTCCTCACGCCACCCGCTACGGGCTAGACACCACCGGGCAACGCCGCGGAATACCCAGGCCGTAGCCACGGGAGAGCCGAGCAAGATGTTTGCCCCGGCAGGGTGATCGTCGGCCAGTTCGATCACGGTGTGTGACCAGCGCAGTGCGTCGTCCCATTCCGCGGCCTGAATCTTGGCGGCGGTTGCTGCAACGGACAGTTCCATGGTCAGCATCGGATCGCCGAGTGATTCGACGAGGGCCATGCACTCGGACGCCAGTCGTGAGGCCTCCCTGATGCGGTCGTGATGCATGTGCTCGAACACACGGCCCGCCATGCCGACCGCCAGTGACGTCTTGTCTCCGGCTTGCGCGCACAATTCGCGCAGCTCCTCGAAGCGGGCCGAATTATCGTCGTGGAAGCGCCGCCACGCGCTCCCACAAAGCAGGGTGCGCGGGGCGATGCGCATTGCGAGTCGATTGGGTTCGTCGTCAGGCAGCGCATCTGCGACCCGGCGTGCACGCTCCCAAGTCAACTGCGCCGCGGCGATGTCGCGGTTGGCCGACCACGCCCCGGCGCGCATGTGCCACGCGAAGGCGTCATACAGGTCGCCTGCGGCCTCCAGGTGCTCGGCGATCAGCGCTGCGTTCTCCTCAGCGGATGCAGGGTCTCGCTGTTCGATCGCGGCGGCCAGCCGCCGATGCAGCTCAGCGCGATCGGATTTCAGCTGGGACTCGTAGGCCACGGCGCGGATCAGCGGGTGGTGAAACACGAACTCGGGATGTGCGGTGAAGGCGATCTGATCCAGGAACTGGCCCCTCACCAGGTCGTCGAGGGCGGGCTCAACGTCCAGTGTGTCGAGCAGGTCCCGGCTGATCTTCGCGCCGACGACCGACGCCGCGCCTAGGGTGCGCTTGGCGGCCGGGTCGAGGCGGTCGATGCGCGCGGCGATCGTGGCCTGCACGGTGGCGGGCATGCTGACCTCGCCTACATCAACGGTCGAGACGTAGCCGCCCAGCAGTCCCTGCAGCACACCACGTTCGGCGAGATCCCGCACCATCTCCTCGGCGAAGAACGGATTCCCGGCAGACCTTTCGACGATCATGGTTGCGACTTCGCCCACCGAGGGGTCCGACCCGAGCAGGCCCGCAACCAATGCGCCGATCTCTGGATCGCTCAGCGGGGCAAGGGCTATCGTCTGTGCACCTTGCACTCGGCTGAGCGCACCCAGATATTCGGGGCGGTACGTCACCAGCACCAGCGAGGGGGTCTGTGGGACCACCGCCAGAAAGTCCGCGAGCATCGACTCGCTGACTTCATCGATCCAATGCGCGTCCTCGATGACATAGACCGCCGGGGCCTCTCGCGCCAGGGAGGCGGTGTTCACCAAGGCGGTCAACCGTCGCCGCCGGGCATCCGGATCGATCTTGGGCAACTCCACCTCGGGATCGGCGATGCCCAGCAGGTCCTCGAAGAGCAGCAGTGCGTCGGGGTCGGCGTCGGGAGTTCTTGCCCGGAGCTGAGAGCGGGCGGCCGGACCGTCGAGTCCACGCAAACTGAAGGCTGCGCGCAGCAGCCGTGCCACGGCGTGGAAGGGCACCTGTGCGGTGTGGGACTCGCAGTAGGCGGAGAACACCTCGACACCCCCGGCTGCGGCCATCACGTTGACTTCGCGGACCAGGCGGCTTTTGCCGATGCCCGGGGGTCCCACCACGGTCACCACCGCACCGTGACCGTTGATGGCACGCTTCAACAGGCCCTCGACGGCTCCAATCTCCCAGTCTCGGCCCACCAGAGCCGAATCAGTCACTCCGACAGGACCATCGGGATCCGACAGGCCCACCAGCGGCTGGGCGTGCACCGGTTGATCACTGCCCTTGATGTGGACCAACTCCGCGTCACCGAGGAACAAAACGTTCTCGACCAGCCGGGCGGTGGACGCGCTGAGCATCACCCCACCGGGAGCGGCGACCGACTCCATCCGCTGAGCCAGCCCGACCTGTTCCCCGATCGCGGTGTACCCGGCACCGCCCGAGCCGATCTCCCCGGCGATCACCTGGCCGGAGTTCAGCCCGATCCGCAATCGAAGATCGACACCATCCCGGTGTCGGACTTCATCGGCCAGACCGGCGATGCTGGTGTGGATCTCCAGTGCGGCCCGGCACGCCCGCAACGCGTGATCCTCCAGGGCGACGGGGGCACCGAACACGGCCATGATCCCGTCGCCGGTGAACTTGTCCAGCGTGCCGCCGTAGCGTGTCACGACCGCCGCGGCCCGGTCGAGGAGCCCGGCCATGATCTCCCGCAGCCGCTCCGCACCGACAGCCTTCGCAATGTCCATCGAATGCACCACATCGGCGAACAACACCGTGACCTGCTTGTACTCGGCGTGTGCGTCCCGCCCCCCGATAGGAGCACCGCAACCGTGGCAGAACCGCGCATCCGCCAAAGCTTCGATGCCACACCTACGGCACGCAGTCGCTGCGGTCATCCGACCTTCCCCACCGATCCGGAATGCCCTGACCCCCAAGGATAAGGCCCCCAAGCCGCCTTCGGCCGATAACCGTCCTGGCCGCTACTTGCCGGTGCGCTCGCGGTGCTTACACCCCGGCCAGCAGCAGGGACGTCGTTTGCCCTCTTCCAGTTCCTCCTGGGTCCGGCGGATGCGGCGGCGTCGGGTCGTCTCCTGCTTGGCATCCTCGACCCAGCAGATGAACTCATTACGCGCCAAGGGCGTGATGTCCTTCCATGCCGCGAGCGCCGTGGGGTTGCCGATCAGTGCCTCGCGCAGGTCTGCGGGCAACGAATGCACCACCCCACCGGACACCCGCTGGCTGCTCATGGCATCCACGGTACTGGCACGCACCGACCGCAGGCACGTACGACTCCCCGAGCGAGCCGCCGCCTTCCCGTTGCTGTCCGAAGTGCCCCGGGGGGCCCTCGAACTCCTGCTCACCGGCGTCCCCCGGGGGGCAGATCAATGCACTCTGATTCCGGAAGAACCAGTTCAGGGGCCGTGTGCGGTGCTAGCCTTCCGACATGGCAGGCCTGACAGGGCTTCTGACCGAAGCGTGCATCGAACTGGACGTGCGGGTATCGACCTGGCAGGACGCGGTGCGCGCCGCCGGTGCCCTGCTCGAGCGGGCGGACATCGCCGACCCGGCCTACACCCAGTCGATGATCGACAACGTCGAGACCAACGGCCCCTACATCGTGGTCGCTCCGGGGTTCGCGTTCGCCCATGCACGGCCCTCCCCTGCAGTGCACCGCACCGGCATGTCATGGGTGCGGCTTTCTGAGCCAATTCCGTTCGGTCACAAGACCAATGACCCGGTTAGTCTGGTTGTGGCATTGGCCGCCACCGATGACGGCACGCACGCAACCGCGATGGCTGAGCTGGCGAAGGTGGTCGGCAATCCGGACAAACGTTCCGCGCTGGATGCCGCCGCAGGGCCGGCCGAGGTGCTGGCGGTGCTGGGAGTCAGCGCCGAGCCACCAGCTGCCGCCAAGTCGCCGCGGACGACCAACCTGATCCTCACAGTGTGCGGAAACGGCCTGGGCACCAGCCTGTTCCTGAAGAACACGCTGGAGCAGGTGCTCGGCACCTGGGGCTGGGGCCCGTTCATCAGCGTTGAAGCCACGGACACCGTCTCCGCCAAGGGCCGCGCCAAGGAGGCCGATCTCATCCTGACCTCCGGCGAGATCGCCAAGACTCTCGGCGACGTCGGTATCCCCGTCAAGGTCATCGAAACTTCACCTCTACTCGCGAGGTCGATGCTGTGCTGCGCGACTCCTACGACGTCTGACAGGAGGACCCGATGAACTGGCTGGTCGCCATCGCAGAGTTCGTCGTCAACGAGATCCTGGCCGTTCCGGCCTATCTCATCGGCATCATCACCGCCGTCGGCCTGATCGCACTGCGGAAGAGCACGGGCAGGTAATCGGCGGTGCGCTCAAGGCCACGTTGGGTTTCCTGCTCATCGGCGCCGGGGCCACGCTGGTGGTCGCGTCCCTGACCCCGCTCGGTGTGATGATCCAGGGCGCCGCCGGCACCAAGGGCGTGGTGCCCACCAACGAGGCCATAGTCGGTATCGCGCAGGAGCAGTTCGGCGCGCAGGTCGCCTGGCTGATGATCCTGGGCTTCGCGATCAGCCTGCTGCTCGCCCGGTTCACCCCGTTGCGTTACGTCTTCCTCACCGGGCACCACACGCTGTTCATGGCCACCCTGCTGACGATCGTGCTGGCCAGCGGCGGACTGCCCGGCGCCGTCGTCGTCATGGTGGGTGGCCTGCTGCTCGGGGTGGTGATGGTGGCCCTGCCGGCCATCTCCCAACCCTGGACCAAACGGGTCACCGGCGACGACAGCATCGCGATCGGGCACTTCGGCACGCTGGGCTACATTGCCGCCGGTATCACCGGACGGCTCGCGGCGGTGCTAAGAGCCGCTCGACCGAGGATCTGAAACTGCCTGAGTCGCTGCGGTTCCTGCGCGACTCCATGGTCGCCACCGCCCTGTCGATGGCGCTGATGTATCTGGCCGTGTCGCTGATCTTTCTGGCGAGGGTGGGCGGGACGAGCATTCGCGGCGTTCGCCGAGGACTCCGGCGCCGGGGCGGCCACCGGTGTCGGCAACTATCTGATGAAGGCTGTGACCCAAGGCCTGAGCTTCGGCGTTGCCGTCGCGGTCATCCTGTTCGGCGTGCGAACGATCCTGGGCGAACTCGTTCCGGCCTTTCAGGGCATCGCCGACGAATGGTGCCCGGGCGGTGCCCGCCCTCGACGCCCCGATCGTGTTCCCTTACGCGCAGAACGCGGTGCTGATCGGCTTCCTCTCCAGCTTCACCGGCGGGCTGATCGGGTTGGCCGTGCTGTCCCTGTGGCTGGGCCCGGCTTTCGGCTGGGTCCTGGTGCTGCCGGGTCTGGTGCCGCACTTCTTCACCGGCGGCGCGGCGGGCGTCTACGGCAACGCCACCGGCGGCCGTCGCGGCGCGGTCGCCGGCGGCTTCGTCAATGGCCTGCTGATCACCTTCCTGCCGGCCCTGCTGGTGCGGGTTCTCGGCGCATTCGGTGGCGAGAACACCACGTTCGGCGACGCCGACTTCGGCTGGTTCGGGATTCTTCTCGGCAATGCCGCCAAGCTCGGATCGGTGTGGGGAGTGGTCACCATGCTGCTCATCGGCGCGGCACTACTGGCGCTGGCCGTCGGTGTGCAGCGCAAGCTCGTCGACACCGACTGGGATCCAGCCCCCGGCCGGCCCAAGCCTGCAGCCGACGAGCCGGTGAGCGGTGGGGTCACGGCCGGCCGCAGCTACCCCAGAATCCCACCCCCGGCCGACGCTCCGGCGCCGCCGCCACCGCCCGGGTGATCGGAGGTCCGTGAGTCACCGACGTCTCCCAACGACGTCTCCCTCGGTCGCGTTCGACGACAACGGTTCGGGCGTGACAGCTGCAGATCTGTCGACACCTCGACGGACAAGACCTTGAGACCGTCGACGCGGGGGCGCAGGCTAGCGCTGACTCGGCCGCCTAGACTTTCGAGGTCTGTGAGCCGATGGGCCTGGACATGTGGGGCGTGGTGGAACTCAGGATCGGCAGGGATCTCCCCGGGCACGTCCGCCAGATGCGCGGCGGAATCACTTCGCACTCCTTTGGCTCTTCAGATCCGTATTTCTGCTCGGCTGTACCCGCTTGGGCTCGCCCGGCATCTTCGGATAGTTCGGCGGATACGGCAGATCACCGAGCCCGCGCTCCTCCTCGTCGGCGTCCGCCATCTCAAGCAGTGGCTCGATGGAGTGAGCCACCGCCTCGATGTCTGCCCAGGGATCCTCACGGTCGGCGACCAGATCCGGCGCGGTGGCCATGGTGTAGTCATCGGGGTTGGCACCGCACAAGTTCGGCCCAGCTCAACGGCATCGACACGGTGGCGATGTCGGTTCGCCGCACCGAGTAGGCCGACGCGAACGTGCGATCCCTGGCGTTCTGGTTGTAGTCGATGAAGAGTCGCTGACCGCGCTCTTCCTTCCACCAGGAGGTCGTGACCGCATCGGGGGCGCGACGCTCCACCTCCCGCGCCAACGCGATGCCCGCCCTTCGCACCGCGACGAAGTCCCAGTCCGGCTTGATGCGGATGAAGACGTGCACTCCCCTGCCGCCGGACGTCTTCGGGTAGCCGCGCAGCCCGAGATCGTCGAGCACGGGCTTGAGCACGTCGATGGCAATGGTTCTGGCCTCGTCGAACCCTGTGCCCGGCTGGGGATCCAGGTCCACCCGCAACTCGTCGGGATGCTCGGTGTCCGGGCATCGCACCTGCCAGGGGTGCAGCGTCAGCGTGCCCATCTGCGCGGCCCACACGATCGCCGACGGATGGGTGATCTTGAGCGCATCGGCGGTGCGCCCGGACGGGAACGTCACCGTGCACGTTTCGAGGTATTCGGGATGCTTTGCGGAACGCGCTTCTGGTAGATCTCCTCCCCATCGATGCCGTCGGGGAAGCGCTGCAGATGCGTCGGGCGGTCACGCAGCAGCGGCGACCATCGGGGACGCCACCGCGCGGTAGTAGTCGACGAGCCTTCCCTTGGTGCCGGCCGACCCAAGCTTCGGGAAGTACGGCTTGTCCGGGTTGGTGAGCCGAACCTTGACCCCATCGACGTCGATTTCCTCTGCAGCAGTAGCCATCTCAGTTCTCCAAGACGTCGGAGAGATCGTAGTTCAGCGGGACGTCGAGCTGGTCGAACGTGCAGCTGGCGGGATCACGATCCGGCCTCCATCGAACGAACTTCACCGCGTGCCTGAAACGTTGACCGTGCACGGTATTGCCCTCCATCTGGTCGTACGCGACCTCGGCGACCTTCTCCGGGCGGATCGGGATCCAGCGCTTGTCGGCGGCCGAGTTCCAGCGGCTGGGCTCGCCGTCGTTGACCAGGTCGCCGGCCTCGCGCAGCGGCTCCAGTTCTGCCAGCAGCTTGAGGCGGTCCTTGACGCTGAACGATGCGGCGCCGCCGACCATCTGCAGCTCACCGTCGTCGCGATACAGCCCGAGCAGGACCGATCCGACGCCCTCACCGGACTTGTGGATCCGATAACCGATCGCCACGCAGTCCGCGTCGCGCTTGTGTTTGACCTTGATCATGTCCCGCTTGCCCGGCAGGTAGCGGCCGTCGAGCCGCTTCGCGATCACCCCGTCCAGACCGGCCCCCTCGAACGTGGTCAGCCAGTGCTCGCCCTGCGCTGCGTCCTCGGTGGTGCGGGTGACGTGGCACCAGGTGGCCTCGTCGATCGCGTCGACCAACGCGTTGCGCCGCACCCGGAACGGCTGGTCGAGCAGCGGGCGGTCACCGACGGCCAACGCGTCGAAACCGATGAAGTGCGCCGGGGTCTGCTCGGCGAGCATCCGCACCCGGGACTCTGCGGGGTGGATGCGCTGGCTCAGCGACTCCCAGTCCAACCGGATCCGGCCGTCGATCTCGCGGGGTACGACGACCTCACCGTCGAGCACGCAACGCGGCGCGAGTTCGTCGCGCAGCGCGTCGAGTAGCTCGGGGAAGTAGCGCCCAGCTCCTTGCCGCTGCGGGACTGCAAGCAGCATGTCGTCGCCGTCACGGAAGACCAGGGCCCTGAACCCGTCCCACTTCGGCTCGTAGGACCACACCCCAACGTCGTCGGGAACCTTGGCCGCCGCCTTGGCCAGCATCGGGTCGATCGGCGGGGCAAGGGGCAGTTCCACGGTGACCATCCTGATCCATCGCACTGACGCTGCACCACCCTCGGCGGTACTCGTCGGGTAGACCCGCGCCGGGCACCGAAATCATCGCGCCCGCCAACGCGCGCCACCGACCGGCCACAATGAGCCCATGCAGCTGCCCGTCATGCCGCCGGTCGCGCCGATGCTGTCCAGGTCGGTTCGGTCGATCCCGCCGGGCGCGTCGTACGAGCCGAAGTGGGACGGTTTCCGGTCCATCTGCTTCCGCGACGGCGATTCGGTCGAGTTGGGCAGCCGCAACGAGAAGCCGCTGACCCGCTATTTCCCCGAACTGGTCGAGGCGGTCAGGGTCGAACTGCCGCGCCGCTGCGTGATCGACGGTGAGATCGTCATCGCCACCGAGGACGGCCTGGACTTCGAGGCGCTGCAGCAGCGCATCCACCCCGCCGAGAGCCGGGTGCGCATGCTCGCGGAGAAGACTCCCGCGTCGTTCATCGCCTTCGACCTGTTGGCACTCGGCGACGTCGACCACACGCGGCGACCGTTCGCCGAGCGCCGCGCCGCACTCGTCGACGCCGTGGCGGCGTCCGGGCACAACGATTCACCTCACGCCGGCCACCACCGATCTCACGACGGCGCAGCGGTGGTTCGACGAGTTCGAGGGCGCCGGCCTCGACGGTGTCGTCGCCAAGCCGCTCGGCGACACCTACCAGCCGGCCAAGCGGGCCATGTTCAAGATCAAGCACGAGCGGACCGCCGACTGCGTGATCGGTGGCTACCGGCTGCACAAGTCCGGCGAGGACGCGATCGGGTCGCTGCTGCTCGGGTTGTACGCCGAGGACGGGACGCTGGCGTCGGTTGGGGTCATCGGCGCCTTTCCCATGGCCAAGCGGCGGCAGCTATTCGCCGAATTCCAATCATTGGTAACCACTTTCGATGATCACCCGTGGAACTGGGCTGCCAAGGACACCAGTGAACGCACGCCGCGCAGTAACGCCGGATCCCGCTGGAGCGCCGGCAAGAGCCTGTCCTTCGTGCCGTTGCGACCCGAACGGGTCGTCGAGGTCCGCTACGACCACATGGAGGGTGCGCGGTTTCGCCATACCGCACAGTTCAATCGCTGGCGGCCCGACCGCGACCCCCGGTCGTGCACGTACGACCAACTCGAGCGACCGGTCACCTTCAGCCTCGGCGACATCGTCCCCGGTCTTTGATCCGCTTCACTCACGGCAGCCCAAAGGGGTAGGCCAGCTAGATTGCCAGCATGAGCCCAGCAGGCCGGTTCGCCCCCAGTCCGTCGGCCGGCCTGCACATCGGCAACCTGCGCACCGCAGCGCTTGCCTGGCTGTTCGCCCGGTCGACGGGTCGTCGCTTCCTGCTTCGGGTGGAGGATCTCGACGACCGCACGTTCCCCGACGTCGCCGAACGTCAGGTTGCCGACCTGGCCGCCATCGGGATCACGTGGGACGAGCCACCCGAGTATCAGACCACCCACCAGGATCGCTACCACGCGGTCATCGACGAACTCACCGCAGGCGGCCTCACCTTCGAGTGCTTTTGCAGCAGAAGGGATATCCTGCAGGCGCCGCGCGCGCCGCACGCTCCCGACGGTTCCTACCCGGGGACGTGCAGGAGGCTGCCCGCCGCGCAGCGTTCCGAGCGCCGTGCGGCGGGCCGGCCCCCCGCTCTGCGGTTGCGATCCGATGTCGCCGAGTTCACCGTGACCGATCTGCTGCACGGCGAGTACACGGGTGCCGTCGATGATCTGGTGCTCCGCCGCGGCGACGGAGTGCCGGCCTACAACCTTGCCGTCGTCGTCGATGACGCGGCCAGCGGCATCGACCAGGTGGTGCGGGGCGACGACCTGCTGTCGTCGTCTCCGCGGCAGGCGTACCTCGGCACGCTGCTCGGATATTCGACACCGACATATGCGCACGTGCCACTGGCGCTCAACGACGAGGGCAAGCGACTGGCCAAGCGCGACGGCGCAGTGACCCTCGACCAGATCGGGGTCGAGCGCGCACTGCGGCAGATCGCATCGTCGCTGAGCATGACGGCGAACTCACTACCGGACATGCTCGCCGAGTTCGATCCGTCACGCCTTCCGCGCGAACCCTGGGTGTATCGGCCCGGCTAACCCCGCGCGAGCAGACGCAAAGGGCCCCGACACGCGAGCATTCAGGGCCATTTGCGTCTGCTCGCGCAAGGGAAGTTCACTGGACGGGCCGGGGATCCCATTCCTCCCGCAGGGCATCCTCGACGGTCTGCGCCAACCGGTCGAAGCCCTCCCGCGCAACCAGATCGAAGTCTTCGGTGGCAATCGTCGTACGCAACCGGTCGAGTTGGTTTGCGACGGCCGCTCGGTGTGCCGGCAACTGCGAGCACCACGCCACCTCGCGCAGCAACCAAAACAGTCGCGAGATCACCGACGCGTCGGCCGACCCGTATCCCTTCGGCTGGGAGACCGCCAGATCCAGCAGCGCGGCGAAGTCTGGCCGCCGGATGACCAGCCGCGCCTCGCCGTCGTCGTCGCAGTGCGCGCTCGGTCCGAGTCGGCGTCCCGCGAGCTCACACAGCAGCGCGCAACTATGTCCCAGAGCATGGACCGCGGTGGTGGGGTCGTTGATCCCCGGAGACAGTGCCTTGATGGCGACGTCGGTCAGCTGACGCAGCCCGTAACCGATGTCGTGGATGGGGGTGCGCTCGGATCCGGTTTCGATCGCCGACGCGATCCCGTTACGCAGCGTCGAGGCCCGGTCGTCGTCGATGGCGTCGTCCGGTCCGGCCGGCCAGGCGAAGGCCACCGGCGTTCCCTTGATCAGCCAGTCCCCTGCCATGCGATCCACCAGGACGACGGCGTCGGCGTCGATGGCCGTGAGTAGCAGCCCCTCCACGTCGAGGGTGGTGATGAAACCCGTCGACGCTGCCGGGATCCGCAATGCGCTCGGCGGCGCCGACGGCAGCGGACCGGCGAATCCGCCTTCCGAGTCGAGATCGTCGAACAGCGTGCGTCCGGTGGCCCTGGCGTCGGCGCTCACGGTGCGCAGCATCGTCTCGACCCTGATCTGGCTGACCAGGTGCGACAGGAAGAACACCAGTGCGACGACGCTCACCACCGCCAGCACATAGGCGACCGTGACGGAGATCTTCGGCACGAAGATCGTTCCCCCGACCGTGCCGTCGCGCACGGTGCGCAGCACGGTCAACGCGTAGGCGAAGGTCGCCAGAAAGAGACCCAGGGTGCGCTGCACGGTCCTGTCCCGCACGAACGTCCGGAGCAACCGGGGTGAGAACTGACTGCTGGCCAGCTGCAGCGTGACCAGCGTCAACGAGAAGGTCAGCGAGGTCACCGTGATCAGCGACGATGCGACCGAACCCAACACCTGCTGGGCGGTCCCCGGCCCACCACCGAAGAGGAAGTCCGAGACGAACGTCGGAAGGTGACCGTCGATCGCCGCATCGAGTTCCGGCAGCGCCAACCCCGCCGCGATGGCCAGCGCCACGCCGATCACCGGTACCGGCCACAGCCGGGTCCGCACGGCGTCGGTGAACCGTGCCCGCCGACTCCTGATGTTCGCCATCAGTCCCATGGCCGCCCCCTCCGTCGTCGCTCACCACCCGTCGTCGCTCACCACACTGTCAGACGGAGACCTCCAACTCGGCGAGGCCGCGCAACGTGACGTTCGGCTTGTACACCGCATCGCCGTCGATTCGGGCGTCGGGGAAGCGCGCCGTCACCGCCGATAGCGCGACCGAGGCCTCCAGCCGGGCCAGCGGCGCGCCGAGGCAGAAGTGCGGCCCCTTGCCGAAACCCAGGTGCCGGATGGTCTGCCGGTCGGGATCGAACTCGTCCGGCCGTTCGACCGAGTCCGGGTCGCGGTTGGCGGCGGCGATCAGCAGCAGCATCGAGTCACCCTCGGGGATGTCGACCCCTCCGATCGTCATGTCCTCGGAGGCGATGCGCATCATGAGTTGCACGGGCGGGTCGTAGCGCATGGTCTCCTCGACGACGGCCGACACCCGGGACGGATCGGCGCCGAGCGCACGCCACTGCATCGGGTCGCGGAGCATGATCTGCACCGCATTGGCGATCAGATTGACCGTCGTCTCGTGGCCGGCGATCAGCAGCAGGTTGCACGTCGCCACGATCTCGTCGACCGCCAGTTGGTCGCCGTCCTCCTCGGCTGCGATGAGCCCGGAGATCAGGTCCTCACGCGGATTCCCGCGGCGCTGGTCGATGAGCCCACGAAGGTACTCGCGCAGCCATCGGCCCGCCTCCAGCCGTTTCTCCACCCCGTCCGACGCCTCACCGGTGACAGTGGTGAACGGGTCCAGCGCCTGGGCCAGAAGCGCGGACGCCTGGCTGAACTTCGGTTCGTCCGCCAGCGGAACGCCGAGCAGTCGGCAGATCACGGCGACCGGCAACGGGTAGGCCAAATCGGCGATCACGTCGAAGCGACCAGCACGATCCACGCCATCAAGCAGTCCGTCGACCATTGCGGTGATGTCGGGTTCCAGCGCCTTGACGACCTTCGGTACGAACGCCTTGCTGACCAGCTTGCGAAGCCGGGTGTGATCCGGCGGGTCGAGGAAGAGGAATCCCGGTGGACCCAGCGGACGCATCTCGGCACCCTCGGCGAGCTGGCGCTGAGCCACCGTCGACTTCATGCCGTCGCTCGCAGATGCCGGGTGCCGCAGCACGTCGTCGCAGTCGGAGTGGGACGAGAACACCGTCAGGTTGCTCTCCGGCAACACCAGCGGGCCGGACGCGAGGATCCGCTGGTAAAGGGGGTAGGGGTTCGCCCGGTTGGCCGGGTCGAGCAGTTGCCACAGCAGGGCCTGGGCATCGGCGGGCGTCGTCATCCCTTTATTGTGCACGCGTTGAAGAGTGCGGGCCAGAGCCGTAGTAGCGACCCAGCACGTGATCGGCTAGTTCGTCGAACTCGCCGGCGGAGATGGCCGCGCGGATCGAGTCGACCAGGCGGACCACGAACCGCTCGTTGTGGATCGTGCACAGCGTCGAGGCGAGCATCTCCTTCGCCTTGAACAGGTGGTGGACGTACGCGCGCGTGTAGTGAGCGCACGTGTAGCAGTCACACTCGCCGTCGATCGGCGTGAAGTCGCGGCGATAGCGGGATCCGGTGATGTTGTATCGACCGTCGGCGGAGTACACGGCGGCGTTGCGTGCGACCCGGGACGGCGACACGCAGTCGAACGTGTCCGCACCCGCGGCGACGGCCGCGAACAGGTCATCGGGTTCGCTGATCCCGAGCAGGTGGCGCGGCTTGTCGTCGGGCAGTTCGTCGGTGACCCAGCCGACGATGGTGGCCAGGTTCTGCTTCTCCAAGGCCCCGCCGATGCCGTAGCCGTCGAAACTCAACCCCTCTGCCGGCCCGGGCCCGCTACCGATCTCGGTCAAACCGCGGGCCGCCTGCCTGCGCAGATCCTCGTACTGCGCGCCCTGTACCACGCCGAACAACGCCTGATCCGGCTTGGTCGCCCTGACCGCGGTGAGCCGACGGTGCTCGGCCAGGCAGCGCACTGCCCAGTCGTGGGTGCGCCGAACCGACCGTTCCTGATATCCGCGGGTGTTCACCAGCGTTGTCAACTCGTCGAACGCGAAGATGATGTCGGCACCCAACTGGTGCTGGATACCGATGGACACCTCCGGAGTGAAGCGGTGGCTGGATCCGTCGAGATGCGACCGGAAGGTCACCCCGTCGTCATCGACGCGTGCCAGTCGCTCCTTGCCCTCGGCGATGACGTCGTCGGCCTGCACCCTGCCGGCGTCCATCGACAGCACCTTGCGGAAGCCGGCGCCCAGCGACAGCACCTGGAATCCCCCGCTGTCGGTGAAGGTCGGACCCGGCCAGTTCATGAACGCGGCAAGCCCCCCGGCCTCGTCGACGACGTCGGGCCCAGGCTGAAGGTAGAGATGGTATGCGTTGGCCAGAAGCGCTTGCGCCCCAAGGTCCTTCATCGTCTCGGGAAGGACGGCCTTGACGGTCGCCTTCGTGCCTACCGCGATGAATGCGGGTGTGTGGATGTCACCGTGCGGGGTGTGGATGACGCCGACGCGTCCGGCCCGCCCCGGTAGTTCCGCTTCCACCTCGAAGAAATGTCCACCCGGCACGCTCACCGCGCTAGATTCTCACACCGCGCAGATCGTCTCCGCGATTGCGAGGTTTGCCCGCCCCCGACACCGTCCTGGCCGCGGCACTCGCGGCCACCCGGTCGGCCCGCTGACATCGTCTGCCACTTTTTCGGGCAAAACCATGACCATCGGTCCGCGGCGGTCCATAGTACGAACGATGGCCCCGATCTTGATGGGTCACGCCGGCAGAAGGAGAACCGTTGTGAAGCGTGGAATGCTGGTCACCGTGGGCGGTGCGGCGATAGTCGTCATCGGCCTGTCCGGTTGTTCGTCCAATGACTCGTCGAGTTCGTCGTCGTCCAGCTCGGAGTCGAGTTCCAGTTCCGCCTCCGAGTCGTCAAGTGCGGCCGCGGCCCCCGGGGGGACCTCGGTCACCATCGACGGCGAACCGCAGAACATCTCGGCTGACGCGACCTGCGCAACGATGGGCGGCAACGTCAACATCGCCATCGGCGAAGCGATGACGGGCATCGCGGCCATCCTCAGCGAGGGCGATTCGCCCACCGTCACCTCGGTCGGTCTCGGCAACGTCAACGGCGTGACCTTGGCCGTCGGCCCCGGCGCGGGCGATGCCACCGCGAAGAAGGACGGCGACACCTACACGATCACCGGAAACGCCACCGGTATCGACATGGCCAACCCCACGTCACCGGTGACCAAGCCGTTCGAGATCGTGGTCACCTGCTCGTAGCGTCACTTCTCTAGCGTGAACTGGTTGACGTCGATGTAGCCGACTCGGAACATGTCGGCGCAACCCGTCAGATATCGCATGTAGCGGTCGTAGACCTCGCGGGACTGAATCTCGACGGCCGCGGCCTCGTTGGCTGCCAGTGCGGCTGACCAGTGGTCGAGGGTCCTCGCGTAATGCGGCTGCAGCGATTGGACTCTGGTCACCCGGAAGCCGCCGGCGGTCGCCCGTTCCTCCACCATCGGAATCGACGGCAGCCGCCCACCGGGGAAGATCTCGGTGAGCATGAACTTGAGGAACCGTGCGAACTCGAACGTCAGCGGCATGCCCCGCTCGGCCATCTCGCGCGGATGCAGGCCGGTGATGCTGTGCAGCAACATGATTCCGTCATCGGGTAGTACTCCGTGCGCCATCGAGAAGAAGGCGTCGTAGCGTTCGTGACCGAAGTGCTCGAACGCGCCGATCGACACGATCCGGTCGACGGGCTCGTCGAACTGCTCCCAGCCCTCCAGTAGGACGCGTTTGCGACGTGGGCTGTCAGCGGCGGCCAGGGCGCGTTCGGTGTGTTCGGCCTGGGTCTTGCTCAACGTCAGCCCGACGACGTCGACGTCGTAGCGTTCGATGGCGCGCAGCATCGTGGCACCCCACCCGCAGCCGACGTCCAGCAGCGTCATCCCCGGCTCCAGCCCAAGCTTGCCCAACGCCAGGTCGATCTTGGCGACCTGGGCCTGCTCCAGCGTCATGTCGTCCCGCTCGAAGTACGCGCAGCTGTAGGTCTGCGTGGGGTCGAGGAACAACCGGTAGAAGTCGTCGGAGATGTCGTAGTGGGCCTGAATGTCGTCGAAGTGCGGCTTCAGGTCGCCCTTGCCGTCCGGTGTCGTCGACATCGTCGCCTCCCGTACCTGGCATGCCGATGCACGCTCCGTCGCGAACGCTACGCGAGGCGGGCTGGATTCACCCTGCCGCGTCGGAGATCTGGCCGGATCTGATGGCCGATACCAACGTCCCGATCAGCCACTTACCAGCGGTGAATGCCGCCTGGTCGTCGAGCTTCCAGGTCCCCGCGAGGCGCTCGTAGGTCGTGGGACTCCACACCACGTCGAGCAGGCCCGCAGCGACCCGCCGCTGCGCCTCGGTGAGGTCTGGGGCCTCGGCCGTGACGGCCCGCAGCAGGGCGGCCCGACGACGTTCGTCGGCGCCGACGAAGACGGGGCCGTGGGACGCGGTTTGGTTCTCGTCGACCGCGAACCTGCCCAGTGATGCGAACAACCGCTCAGCCACCTCGGCGACGTCGTCGAGTTCGACGTCCTCGTAGGTGATTCCCGCTTCGTCCTCGAGGCGCGCCATCACCGCGTCGTGCAGGTTTCGCTCGGTGGGGAAGTGCCGGTACACGGTCCGCTCGCTCACCCCGGACAGGTCGGCGACGGCGCGGAACGTCAGACCGTCCCAGTTCCAGCTGGTGAACCCGTGCACGAGTTCCGCACCCGCCGCGACGATCCTCTCGCGCGTCTGGGCGCTGCGCGCCCGGCGGGCGGGGCTGTCGTACCTGCGCCGCGACGAGGTGGGCTGCGCGAGTCCAGACGGTCCAGACGACTGGGAAAACGTTGACAACTCATTCATAATGATGACAGTGTACTGACGCGTATTCCGGCACGCAGGGGCCAACCGAGGAGTGGGTCATGACCATCGACGTGACCGGAGGCATCGACCCAGCTCGCGAATACGTCTTGGCCCGCCGACCGGACGACCCGGAGATGCGCGATTCGGTCAGCTTCTGGGTGGTCGACGACAAGGGGGAGCTGGCCCTACCCCGGGTCGGCATCGAAGCCGTGGGTGCCAACTGGGATGCCCACGACGTCCAGGTCAACCTCGTACTCGCCGACGGGCGGGTGCTCCGATTGCGCGAGAACGGCGCAAGCATTCCGGCAGCGGGCCCCGACGGCCGTCCATCGATTCTCGGCGCAGGCGGGCTGATGTTCGCGTGCGTCGAGCCGTTCACCACCTGGACCATGGACTTTCAAGGCAAGGCCGTGCTGACGTCATCGGCGGACCTGGTAGCCGGGCGCAAGGACGGCCCGCTCGTCGATGTCGTGTTTCACGTCGAGGCGACGATGGCCGCACCGCCGTGGATCCAAGGCGCGTTGTCGCTTCAGGCGGCGCAGACGCTGAAGTCCTCGATCGAAGGCAGTCTGATGGGCGGACCACGCTACGAGCAACTCTTCCGCGCGACGGGCACCGTGGCCGTGAACGGCGTCGCCGAGCAGTCGTTTCACGGCAGCGGCCTTCGCATCCGCCGCCAGGGAGTGCGCAAGCTCGCAGGCTTCTGGGGACACTGCTGGCAGTCGGCACTCTTCGGAGACGGCCGCGCATTCGGGTACATCGCCTACCCCCCGCGCCCAGACGGACACCCCACGTTCAATGAGGGATTCGTCTTCGAGGGTGACGGCAGCCTGATCCCGGCGCGGGTCATCGAAGCACCGTGGTTGACGCGGCTTCGAGCATCTGGAGAGGACGTCTCGCTGGTGCTCGAGACGGCACGGGGCACGGTGTGCATCGCGGGCGAGACGGTGTTGTCCACCCACGACATCCACCACGACGATGAGATGTTCTCGTCGGCGGCACTGCGCGAGGAGATGCCCGGCTTCCCCGCCTTGCAGCAGGCGGCGGTGCGCTACGACTGGGACGGCCGACAGACCTACGGCATGCTGGAGCGGTCGAATCCGCTCGATACGCTCGTCCGGGACTGATCGGTCAGCGCATATCCTGAGCCCCATGGCCGCCGTCCAACCGATCACAGCCGGCCGGCTTGCTGCCACACCCAGATCGGCCGCCCAGCATCGCGTCCTCGACGCCGCCATGGAACTCATCGGTGACCGCGGAGTGGGCGGCACCTCACTGCAGATGATCGCCGACGCGATCGGGGTGACCAAGGCCGCGGTCTACCACCAGTTCAGGACCAAGAGCGAGATCGTCATCGCGCTCACCGAACGGGAACTCGCCACGCTGGAGGACCCGCTGTCAGCCGCCGAGGCCGAACCCGATCGCCTGGTGGCCCGAAAACTGCTGCTCGACAAGGTCATCGGAGTCGCCGTCACCCGGAGAAAATGGGTCGGAACGCTCGTCAACGATCCGGTCATCGTCCGACTTCTCGGCGATCACGAGCCATTCCGGGCGTTCATCAGCCGGCTCTACGGCGTCCTTCTCGGCGCGCACGACGACACGGCGGCGCGCGTCGCGGCAGCGGTGATGTCGGCGGCCATCGCCGGGGCGGTGATCAACCCGTTGGTGAGCGACATCGACGACGACACGTTGCGCGCCATGCTCATTCACATCACCCAGCGCGTGCTCGAACTTCCCGACTGACGGGGCCGGTGCAGTCAGGGAATGCGGTCGTCGCCCACTGCAGCGGGTCGTCCGAACCGGGCCGCCACTCCGGATGAGAACAGGGCCCGCAGCGGCTCGCCAGAGGGTCGGACGCCCGCGGCGCCGACCAGCTGGTCGTCCATGTCGACGACGCGAGCCTCGCGGAACTTCCAGGGCGGGTGCTCGTTGGGCACCCACCACGTACGGCCCCCCTTGCGGGTGTGGGCGCCCCATCGTGCCGTCAGCCACGTCTCCAGCGGGGTCTGTTCGACCGATGCCCCGACGTCAACGGTGACGAGGCTCCGCAGTCCGGCGTCGGGCCAGCGGCGCACGCTGGAGTAGGTGATGCGGTCACCGGCGCGGAACATGCGCATCCCGGCCCACGTGTAGGGAATCCCGAGCACGGCACGGACGACGGCAACGACCGCAAGGCGCTGCGTCTCGAGCGACAGGAACAGCACGCCGTGTCTCCCGGCGGCGTCGATCGAGTACAGCCGCACGTTGGTCTCCAGGAAGCTACCGAAGTAGGGAATCGGCAGCGGAGCACCCAGCCAGATGCCGCTCATGGCGAACGGCACCAGCCCCACGTAGGTGCTCCCGTCCGCGAATACGTCGGGCCGGGTGCCGGGCGGATACAGAGGAGCGACCCTCGCGGGGTCGACCGGCCAGTGCACGAAGGTCAGGTCGTTCCAGCGCTGACCGGTGAAGACGGGGCTCGGCAGCCGGGGCGCGACGACCGGGTATCCCTGCAGCGGATCGGGCGGGCCGGACACAACGCGATGGTGTCACGCGGGAACCACGACCGTGCAGGTTCAGTCCGCCTTCGGCGACCAGTAGGCCAGCATCTCGGCGAAGGTGTCGAAGGCCGGCGTGGAGACACCGTAGGTCGCCTCGAAGTGGATGCTCAGCGGGAAGCCGAGATCGGCGACGCCATCGACTACCCGCTTGTAGAGGTCGACCGTCGCCCGACGCTTCTCGGCGGGCTCCATCGCGGCGAGTCCCTTGACGAACTCCTGCTCCGCGGCGACGGCTGCATTGCCCGGATCCTGGATCAGCCAGTTGATCAGGCCAACCTTGGATTCCATCTTCGGGACGAAACCGAAGGACAGCAGGATCTCGGGACGGTGTGCCGTCTTGGCGGCGAAGTCACGCAGGAAGTCCACGATGGCATCGGAGTACAGCAGTTGGGTGAGCCCGTAGGTCGCGCCCTGGTTGCACTTGAACTCGAATCTTCCCTGCTCACCGTCGCGGGTGGGGATCAGGATCGAGCCGCGATTGTCCACCACCTGTCGGTACATGGACAGGGCGTCCGTCGGTGCGACTCCTGCGCCCTCGCCGTCGTTCATCGTGCGGGGAACGCCCACGAACGCGATCCCGTCGAATCCGGCGGCGTTCAGTTCGGTCAGGCGTCCGTGCAGGGCCGACTGGTCCAAGAACGAGGTGACCTGCGTGCACAGGCCCTTCATCCCGGGAAGCTCGGGTTGGAGCAGAGACCAGTAGTCCAGGACGTCCAGCTTCGGCTTCCACTCGATCGGACGGTCGTCGTCCTCTTCGATCATCCCGGGGATCATGACGTGGCCGATGCGGCCCTCTATCCCCGATGCCGCAGCGAGCGCGAGCACCTTGCGGGCCTCCTCGACGGGGTAGTCCGGTCCGCGCTCGACGTTGGAGGGGACGAGTTCCAGCGCGATGGTGTTGAGGGCCACGTGGCCGATCCTCCTCAGCGCGTCATGTCGGTCGACGGCTTGTGGACGTTACCCGAACGGCGGGAACGGCCTGCTTGCCGCCCATGGTGGCAGGGCGTCGGCTGACGCCGTCAGCTGTCCTGGATTCTGCGGTGAGGGCGCGGTCTCGTCGAATTTCACGCCCTCACCGCAGAGTCGACGCTGCGAGTTCGACGCGCCTGGCTGCCGATCACTCCGGCCAAACCAACGTCGGCTGACACCGACCACTGTCAAGATCGACGTCGCTACGGATTTCGGTTCGACGTCAGGGGTGCAATGCAAGAGCTGTCGGTGTGGGTACGGGCCGGACTGGTCACCGTGGGGGTATCGGCGGCGTTGCTCGCTGGCGCGGGCGCGGCGGGCGCAGACGACGGCACGGGTTCGAAGTCCGGTGGCGGCAACTCGGGGTCTGCCGGCGCGTCCTCGGGCGCATCCAAGTCCTCGGCCAAGTCCTCGGCCAAGTCCTCGGAAAGAGACACGGCCAAGGGCACCTCAGCCACCAAGACCACCTCAGCCACCACGAAGAACCGACCCCGCACCCGCGCCACCAGCACCGACACGGATACCGACCCGGAAGCACCGGCAACGGCCGAACCCAACAAGAAGTCCACTGCGGCGGAGTCGGCGGTCGCCGATGCGACCGAGGTCGAAGACCCGGCCCTCGCGACTCCCGCGACTCTCGCGACGAAGGCGCCCGCGGCCGCCGACACCAAAGTCGTCAAGACCGCGAGCGCCCTCGCGGAATCGGCGCCGAGCCCTGCGCGGGCGAAACTGTCCGCGGCCGCCGCCCCGGCGTTGCCGTCGGCGCTGGGACTGGTCGGTTCGGTGATCGAGGCAGTCGGGGCCATCGGGGCCAACGTCGGCTCGATTGCGCTCACCGCGTTGCAAGCCGTCGAGGCGCTGGTTGCCGGACCTCCCGTGCTGCCGCCGGGGAGCACGGTGACGGTGCGTAGCTCATCTATCACACTGAGCAACGGGCAACGGGTCGCAGCCAACTGGTACTACCCGGAAGGCGACGAACCACCCGACCAGATGGTCCTGCTGCAGCACGGCTTCCTCGCGCTCGGGCCGATGTACAGCTACACCGCCGCCAACCTCGCCGAGAGCACCCACAGCATCGTGGTGACCCCGTCGCTGCCGTCCAACTTGTTCGCTGGAGACGACTACTGGCTCGGCGGCACCGGCATGGCGTCGGCCATCGCCGACCTGTTCGTCGGTGACCGGGCAGCGCTGACACGGAGCGCGCTCGATGCCGGCTTCGCCACCCGGTACGGGCTGGATCCCCAGACTGCGGCGTTGCCGGCGAAGTTCGCGCTGTCGGGACACTCGCTGGGCGGCAACCTGGTCTCAGGGGCGGCAGGATTCCTCGCGGAGAACGGCGCCGCCGCCGACCTGGTCGGTGTGATCCTCCTCGACGGGGTGCCGCTCGGCTCCACCCTGCCGGACGCTCTCGTGAAGCTCGACGCGTACGAGGCGGCCGGCGGCCAGTACATCCCGATCCGGGTGATCGGCGCGCCGTTGAATCCGTTGAATTCGCTGAGCAACGCCAACGAGTCGTTGTCCGCCGCGCGTCCGGACCGGTTCAACGGGGTCGTCCTCGAGGGCGGCGTCCACATGGACTCGATGCGGGGCGGCAACCCGTTGATCCAGTTCTCCGCCTACCTCGCCGCCGGCTTCCCGCAGCCGCAGAACCCACCCGCCGTCGATGAGTTGGCCGCGACCTGGCTGGGAGACTGGTTCGCCGGCCAGACCGACGTCGGCGACGATCTGGTGCCTGGCTCGACCATCGACGTCCCCACCCCGGAGGGTCTGGCACGAGGCGTCGTGATCGGCTTACCACCGACGACTGCCGCCACCCCACTGCGCAGCCTGGTCGTCTCCCCGTCGGAGCCGACGACCATTCCGAAGGTGAACCCCAAGCTGGCGACGCTGTCCGCCTGATCAGGTAACACACATGACTATCCGTTTGCCCAGCTAATCGATATCATCGACGAATGTCCGACGGGCCCGACTTCGACAAACGAATGGTCGAGCTGCTCCGCGTCCGAGCGGAATTCTCGGGTGAGTCGGTCGACGAGTACGTGCGCAGGGCGGTCGCGGCGCGGCTGAGTTGGGACCTCGAGCACAGCGGCGATCCCGCCGACGCCCCGATGCTCCAGTTGTTGGAGGACTTGCGAGGCGGCACGCGGATCAACGCCATGCTGATACGGCACCCGGTGCTCGCCGACCCGGAACGGCTACAGGCCCTTCGCAGCACAGGACTGCTCGACTCTGGTCCGGACCCGTCCTACGACCGCATCGTGTCGGCGGCCGCGAAAGCCCTCGGCGTATCCAACGCGGCGATCTCGCTGATCGACGACCATCGGCAATTCTTCAAGAGCGCGCTGGGGTTGGACCCCGGTGTGCGCGAGACACCTTTGTCCCGCTCCGTGTGCCAGTACGCCGTCGTCGCCGCCGAACCGCTGGTCATCGAGGACGCCCGAGTCCACCCCATGTTGAACGCTCACCCGGCCGTCCTCGACGGCACGGTCGTCGCCTACATCGGCATCCCGCTGATAAG
Organism: uncultured Actinomycetota bacterium; assembly: GCA_963798245.1. Taxonomy (GTDB): domain Bacteria; phylum Actinomycetota; class Actinomycetes; order Mycobacteriales; family Mycobacteriaceae; genus Mycobacterium. Next base: position 404,722 of record CAWCSO010000009.1, on the reverse strand, counting down.
TCCGGATCAACAGGCCATCGGCACACTGTGCGTCTGGGACACCAAGCCGCATCACTGGAGCACGGGCCACGTGCAGATCCTCGACGACCTCGCTCGCTTGGTCTCCGACCGCGCATTCAGCGCCACCCGGGCAAACACTTAGTACGCCAATATCACCGCGGCGTCGACACCCGACGGACGCCATATAGCGAATGCACGTCAATACTTTGCGAATCGCGTTAATGTACCTGCATGTGCGGCGGTTTGAGCTAATCGGCCATGGCGACTTCAGTGATGCCAGGCCATGACAGGGCCGTCGAACCGACGGCCCTCGAACCCTCCTCGCTAGCGAACTATTCGTCGCTGCCAAACAGGCTGCGCCGGGATCCCGCACACACCATGGTCACCCTGGTGATCGACTCGACGGCCGCCGCCGCTGCGGTCGCCATCGGCGTCTGGTGGGCTGACCTCAACGGCGCGCAGACCGGCTGGTATCCGTGGCTGTTCGTGCCGATCCTGCTCCTCGTACTGACGGCACGATCCATGTACCGCCGAAGCATGTCCAGGAGCTTCCTCGACGAGGTCGGGCCCGTCGAGACATCGGTGGCGCTGGCTGCGATGGTCCTGCTGACCGCACTGCTACTGCTCAGCGATCAGGGTCGGCCGGGTGAGGTCACGGTTCGAATCTGGGTTCTCGCGGCCGCGCTGGTCGCCGGCGCACGGCTCGCGCGGGCCGCCGCTCAACGGGTGCTGCGGAAACGATTCCACTCGGCGGCGCCCGCGCTGATAGTCGGGTCCGGCCCGATATCCCATCAGATCATCAAACGCATGCAGCAAATGCCGGAGTACGGCATGCAACCCGTCGGAATTCTGTGCCGACAGGGACTCATACCGAGTGAGGGACAGGACACGCTCGACTTCCTCGGCGTCCCGCGACTCGGCAACGTCTCCGATCTGGCATCGGTCGTGCAGTCGACACGCGCCGAAGAACTCATCCTCGCCTTCCTCCCGACCGCCGACTACGAACTCGTCGAGTCCGTGCGTACTGCGCACCGACTGGGCATGCGGGTGTGGGTGGTGCCCCGACTGTTCGACGCCATGGGCGTGGACGTACGGATCGAACACCTCGGCGGACTGCCGCTTCTGGTCCTCCCGCACGTGGATCCGCGCGGTTGGCAGTTCGTCGTGAAGGACGTCTTCGACCGCGTGTTCGCGGCGATCGGCCTGATCGTCATCTCGCCAGTCTTGCTGGGGCTGGCCCTACTCGTTCGGCTCAGTTCACCCGGGCCGATCCTGTTCGCGCAGAAGCGCGTCGGGCGCGACGGACAGCCATTCGACTGCTACAAGTTCCGCTCGATGCGGCCCCCACGCCCATCCGACGCTCACTTCCGGCCGGAGTCCGGGTCGGCACCCGGCGGCGTCGAGGGGATCGACCGTCGCACCACCATCGGAAGGATCATGCGCCGGACGTCGCTCGATGAATTGCCCCAGTTGCTCAACGTGCTCAAGGGCGACATGAGCATGGTGGGCCCACGTCCCGAGCGGCCCGAGTTCGTCGAACTCTTCGAAGCGCAGATTCGGCGCTACGGTGAGCGGCACAGGGTCAAGGCCGGTATGACCGGATGGGCGCAGGTGCACGGCCTACGCGGCCAGACGTCCATCGCGGACCGGGCGGAGTGGGACAACTACTACATCGAGAACTGGTCGCTCTGGTTGGACATCAAGATTCTGTTCCTCACCGTCCTCGCCGTGATGAGGCGCTCGGAGGACTGACACCTCGCGCCCGCCAAGTAAGGCAATCCTTTGTCGACACTCTAGGGTGACTGCGGGAAGGTAACGTCAGCAACTCGTGAAGGTGGTCCAGTGAGTGGTCAACTCGCCGACGCCGAGGGCCTGCGGGTGCTCGTCGTCGGAGCATCGTCGGGAATCGGTCACGCCGTCGCGAAGAGCGCGGCCGAACGCGGCGCCCAGGTGGCGGTGGCCGCACGGCGCGTGGATCTGCTGACCGAACTCGCAGGCACCGTCGGCGGATCGGCCCATGAACTCGACGTCGAGGACACCGCAGCCATCGGCAGCGTCGTCGGCGCCGCGGCCGAGACCCTCGGCGGCCTCGATGCGGTGGTCTTCACCAGCACCGTGGTGCCGTTCGCCCACATCGAGGACACCGACGTCGCGACCTGGATCCACGCGTTCGGCGTCAACGCGGTCGGCGCGAGCAACGTATTGCGAGCCGCACTTCCCCACCTGTCGGAGAACGGTGTCGTGCTGATCGCTTCTAGCAACGACGTCGGCCGGCCCCGCGCCGGCGTGGCCGCCTACGGCGCGAGCAAGGCCGCCCTGGACGAAATCCTGCACTCGTGGCGCAGCGAGCATCCCGAATTGTGCATCGTGCGGGTCGGCATCGGCCCGACCGAGGACACCGAGATCCTGCGGGGAGCGGACCGCGATCTGCTGTCGGTCCTGTTCCGGTCGTGGGTGGAACACGGCCAGCTCCCCGAGCGGATGTCCACCCTGCGTGACGTCGCCAACACGTTGGTATCCCTGGTGACGACCGCCTATCGGAACCCGAGCGTGGTGCCCGAGGTGGTGGCGCTGGCCCCCCGCATCAGCAGGAAGGTGGGCGGGCGGTCCGACACCGCCTGAGCGGGGCACCGGTCACAGCCGCCACGCCACGATGACGAATGCGACGACTCCCACGATCGCGATGAAGCCGGCCATGATCGCCGATATCGAGTACGGCAACCCGTCGGCCTCCGCTCGGAGAGCCTTCATCGCCTGGCGATGCTGAATCCAGGCCAGTGTCAGGCCGACCAGACCGACCAGGATCATGAGCACCCCGACCAGCCAGGGACTGACGACGATCTGGCGGCCCTCTTCCTTGCTCACGTACTGGAAGAACTTGAAGATCGTGAACCCGAAGGCGATCAGCGAGGTGGCGGTCCGAATCCACGCCATCAGCGTGCGCTCGTTCGCCAGGCGCGTGCGCTCCACGGCGAGTCGAGTCGATGTATCGAGCCGTCCGTCCGCCACGTTGCCTCCTCGGCTCACCCATACCCGCCGACCGCGTCGACCGGAGCATTCAGCCTAAGGCCCAGAAACTGGACGAGGGCAGTCGGCGACCGGAAGAATCCCAGCCATGCGCTTGCAGGAGTTCTTCGAACGGGCGACCCAGGGTTTCGAGATCCTCGGTGTCACGGCGATGGTGATCGGCGCAATCTTCGCTTTCGCGCTCGCGGGTGTGACGTGGAACAGATCGGGTGACGGTGCCCGGGCGTTCAAGTCGCTGCGGGACTCGCTGGGCGGGGCAATTCTGCTCGGACTCGAACTGCTCGTGGCTGCCGACATCGTCAAGACCGTCACGTCGACACCGTCGCTGACCGACGCCGCGGTCCTCGGCGTGATCGTGCTCATTCGGACCGTGCTGTCCGTCTCCATAGAGATCGAAATCGAGGGCGTCGCACCCTGGCGGCGGGCCCTGACGACGGGCCCGGAAGTGCTCGCGCGCGCCGCGCGCGAATCGTTTTCAAGCTCACCCACCACGGGCGACACGCGGCCTGACCTGCAGTAGAAAGGTTTTTGGCGCTTCCGAGGTTTTGCCGAACGGCCGACGTGGTACACGAAATTCATGAGTATCAACATCGACTTCCCCAAGCGAATGATGCTGACCGGCGCCGCCGCTGCGGCTCTCGCCCTTGCCCCCATCGGAGGCGCGACAGCCCTGGCGAACCCGGCACCACCACCCCCGTGCGTCGACGCGCCGAGTTGCGCCACGGCCGGTCCGGGCGGCGCTGCAGTGGCCGTGCCTGGCGCGGGCGCCCAGGCCGATGCCGGCGGCGCAGGTGCCGTGGTGCCCGGTGCTGGAGCGGTCGCCGGGCCCGGCGGCGCATCAGCCAGCGTGCCCGGCGCGAACGCCGAGGCCGGACCTGGCGGCGCGAGCTTCTGTGTCCCTGGCGTGGGTTGCGCCTCTGCCGGATAAGCCTCGGTTCGACAACACCCAGTAACCACAGAATGAACCCCGACGGAATCCCGTCGGGGTTCATTCGGGTTGTCAACCGTTACCTCTGCCGAACGACGTGCTGTGACAACCACCTTCCGATCCCGTGCGGATCCGCGACGTGGTCGGGCTTCACCCTGACCATCGCCGCTTCGACAGCCGTGGCGGACTCGCACGTAGCCGGGTCTTGCAGGATCACGCGGCCCCCTGCTGCTCTCACGACCTCGCAACCGCGGGCACCGTCTTCGTTCGCACACGAAAGGAGGACGACCGTCACCGAGTTGACGAGTTCGGCTGCACTGACGAAGGCGACGTCAAGGGATGGTCGGGAATACGCGACGGACGAATCCAAGGTCAGGTGAACGCGGACATCAGAGCCCGTCTCGTACAGCGCGACAGGAGTTTGGGCTTCCCGCAAGAGGATTCGGGAATTGCCAACCAAGAGGTGGTAGCCGGCGGGAGCCACGGTGATCACACCCGCCCGACACGTCATCGGACTAGTGCTGGGTTCACACACCGGAATCCCGGTGTAGCCCTGGAGCACCTCGACGAGCGGTGAATCCTGCGGCGAGCGGTGCAGCACCACGATGACGATGGTGTCTGCGACATTCTCGAGCGTCTGCAGAATCGCGCGTAATGCCTGGATGCCCCCGGCACTGCCCCCGATGACGACAACGTCAGGGGCAGACGGGTTCATTCTTGATTCTTGACATAGATGCCCAGCCTGCGGTCCAGCGGGGTGAACATGTTCGCACTGTCCCCGGTAAGGCCCTCGCGCGGACCAATGACGAGAGTGCCGAAGTCGGCCAGGCTCTCCCAGAAGACGAGTTCCACCCGGCGCTGCAGGCTCTCCTCGAAGTAGATGAACACGTTCCTGCACAGGATCAGATGGAACTCCCCGAACGCACCGTCGGTGGCCAGATTGTGGGAGAAGTACTCGATTCGCGGTCGCAACTCCGGACTGAGGATGCACCGACCGTACTTGGCGACGTACCAGTCCGAGAATGGCCTGTCCCCGCCGCCGGCCTGGTAGTTGCGGGTGGCACCGATCATCGCTTCGGCAGGGTAGATCGCCGCATTCGCCACTCGCAGCGACTCCGTGTCGATGTCTGTTGCATAGATGGTGGTCCGGTCCAACAGACCCGCTTCGGCAAGCAGGATCGCCACGGAATAGGCCTCCTCCCCCGTAGCGCAGCCGGCCACCCAGACCCGGATGCGTGGATAGGTCGCCAGCCGCGGCACCAACTCCGCTCGAATCTTGGCGAACACCGCCGGATCGCGGAACATCTCGGTGACGTTCACCGTCATGGCGGACAGGAAGGCCGACAGCAGCTTCGTATCGCGCAGGACCTGTCCCTGAGCCGCGGAGATGGTGCCCAGCGAGTGCCTCCGCACGAAAGCGACCAGCCTCCTGTTCCGGGAGGCGTCGCTGTAGTGGCGGAAGTCGTATCCGAGGTGCTCGAAGACCGTGTAGAAGAATGCCTCCGCTTCGATGCGGGTCAGCTCCCGAGACTCTGCGGACTCCGACTCCGACTCCTCACCCGCGGTACCCATCAGCTGTCCAAGATTTCCTGCGATCGTCGTGACCGGTGGACCAGCCACACTCGAAGTACCGAGGTGAGTTGGTCCATGTCGACGGGTTTGGTGACGTAGTCCGACGCACCCGCATCGAGGCACTTCTGCCGGTCGCCCTTCATGGCCTTGGCGGTGAGGGCGACGACGGGCAGGTCCCGCCAGCGGGACTCGCTGCGGATGCGGCGCATCGCCTCATAGCCATCCATGACCGGCATCATGATGTCCATCAAAACCAGGTCGACCTCCGGATGGGCGTCAAGGACATCGAGCCCCTCCTGTCCGTTGCGCGCGGGCAACACCGTGATGCCATATCGCTTCAAGGCGCTGCCGAGCGAGAAGACGTTCCGCACGTCGTCGTCGACGAGCAGGACCGTGCTGCCCTCGAGTGACTCATCGATCCGCCGGGGGTTGGACAAGATGGCGCGAGCCTCAGCCGGCAGATCGTTCGCCACGCGATGCAGGAACAGCGCGGTCTCGTCGAGCAGTCGCTCGGGCGATCTGGCGTTCTTCAAGACGATCGCGGACGCCAGGGCCTCCAGCCGCTCCGTTTCGGCAGCGGTCAACTCTCGGCCGGTGTGCACGATGACTGGGAGGCCCTTCTCCCTCACCTGATCCTTGATCTGTTCGATGAGGTCGATGCCGTCGATGTCGGGCAATCCCAGATCGAGGACGACGCAGTCGTAGTGTGTCGGTCCGTCGAGTTCCGTCAGTACCTGTTGACCGGTGCTGACACAGGTCATCGAAATGTCGTCACTCTCGATGAGGTGCTTCACCAACTCGCGCTGCTTGGCATCGTCTTCAGCCACGAGGACGTGCCGCGGTCCCGGTTTCAGAAAGTCGGCCGTGGCCGTGAACATCGACCGGAGGGCGGCGATGTCGGCCGGCTTGCTCAAGGTGTGGATGGCGCCCATTCGGCGACCACGACCGTCGTCGTCGGATCCAGAAATGACACTGACCGGAATGTGGCGGGTGGCAAGGTCGTGTTTGAGGATGTCCAGGACCACCCAACCGGCCATGTCACGTAGACCGATGTCCAGTGTCACGGCGGCCGGTTGATGTTCCTTGGCCAGGGCCAGCGCCATTCGACCGCTCGGCGTCACGACCGAATCGAACCCGGCTTCCTTCGCCAGCTTGGCCAACATCCCCGCAAAGGATGGGTCGTCCTCCACGATCAACAAGACCTGTTTGCCTGCGCAAGGCCAGTCGACCTCTGAGATGTCCACGACGTCTACGGTGCCGACGCGGTCCGGCGCGGCGGGTTCATCCCCCGGGTCCTCTGCTGGCGTGGTCTCCGTGCTCCTCGGTTCCGCGACGGGACGCTCGATAACTCCATCGTCTGCAGCGTCGGCGGTTGGGGCACCGCGGACGGGCAGATAGCAGGTGAACGTCGAGCCCTGTCCCAGTGCGCTTTTCAGCGTGATGTCACCGCCCAGCTGGTGAGCGAGTTCCTGGCTGATCGCCAACCCGAGACCCGTACCGCCGTAGTCCCTCGTCGAGCCACGATTGGCCTGTTGGAAGGACTCGAATATCCGGGCATGGTCCTTATGGTCGATTCCGATACCGGTATCGACGACGGCGATGGCCAGATAGTGGTCACCCGGACTGCCCGCGGTGTCATCCGCCCCCGAAAGCTCGACGGTCACCGATCCCTCGCCGGTGAACTTGATCGCATTGGACAGGAGATTCTTGACGATCTGCTTCATCCTTGGGTAGTCGCTGACGAACTCCTGCGGGGCGCCGTCGTCGAGCACGACGCGAAGAGCCACCTTCTTTTCCTCCGCGACCGGCCGGAAGCTCCGCTCCACGAAGCTGACGAGCTGCGCCGTTTCGATCACCTCACGGTCGAGGCGCAGCGATCCTGATTCGACCTTGGCGAGATCCAGCACCTCATCGATGAGGTTGAGCAGGTCCTTTCCCGATTGCTCGATCGTTTCCGCGAATTCCTCCTGCTTCGGGGTGAGGGGATCGTCTGAGTCGGTCAGCAGGCCCGCAAGGATCAAGATGCTGTTCAGCGGCGTGCGCAGTTCGTGTGACATGTTCGCCAGGAACTCCGACTTGTAGCGCGACGACACGGCCAGTTCCTCGGCCCTCACCTCCAGGGACTCGCTGAGGCGAACGCTCTCCTGGTTCTTGATCTCCAGCGATGCCGCCAGTCGCTCGAGTCGCTCCGAACCCGCCCTCAACTCTTCCTGCTGCGAGCGCAACTCCTCGGTTGTCTCCTCCAGTTCCGCGTTCTGGGAGGACAGCTGATCTTCGCGGGCGGTCAATTGCTCATTCGCTGCGCGAAGCTCCTCCTCCTGCGTCTGGAGCTCTTCGGTCTGGGCCTGCGACACCGCCAGCAACTCGCGTGTCTGCTGCGCCGAATCGATCGCCGCGAGGGCCACCCCGGCTCCCAGCGCGACGCTGTCCAAGAGTTCGATGTCTTCGTCGGAGAAGGGCTGAAGTTTGGCCAACTCGAGAACGCCGAGCACCTCGGACTCGAACTTGATGGGGATCAGGATCAGCGACACCGCATCGGTCTTGCCCAATCCCGAGACGATCTCGACGTAGTCGGCGGGAGCGCCGGTCACCTGAATCCGGTTGCCCTCCAGGGCACACTGCCCCACCAAGCCGTCTCCCAACCTGAACGAACCGGGCAGGTCGGCGCGGCGATGGAAGGCATACGACGCGGCCAGGGCGAACTCGCGCACGTCGCCCGACTGCTGCATGTACATTGCTCCGTGCCCGGCACCCAGAGCCTGGGCCGTGCGGGACACGACGATCCCGCATGCGGCCACCATGTCGCCTTCTCGCTGCAACTCGGCGAGCAGGCTGGCCTGGATCTCCTTGGACCGGCGGGCGCGTTCACTCTGTTTCGAAGCGGCGGTGACCGTGCGATTGATGTTCAGGCCGGTGAGAAGCAGGAGAACGCCCAGTCCGACGAGGATCACGACCGTGAAGGTCCACATGACGACGTTGCTGTTGCGCATTGCTTCCCGGGCCGACGCGTTCGCCTGCCGGACCGTCGCTTCGCTGTCTTGCACGATCTGCCGGATCTGGTTCTGCAGCGGCACTACCTGACCGTCGACGTCTCTTGCGGCGCCCGCAGCGTCGTCGGTTACCTGGAAGTCGTCCAATGACGCCTGGTAGAACGCCCGGAAGGCAGTCCAGACCGTCAGCACCGACTGATACTGCACACGATTGGCGTCGTTCTGTCCTTCCTCACCCGCCCGGCGCATTCCGCTGTCGATGGACGTGTCGAGTTCATCGAGCGTGGCGGAGAGTTCGGCACGCCGCGCAGGGTCTTTGGCCAACAACAGCCGGTCGTAGGTGGCCAGGAGGGCATTCAGATCCCGATCGATGACAAGCGCGTTCGATTCCTGCCGATTCGCGTCGAATCGCTGATCGTAGAGATCAACGATGTGCGCACTTTGCCAGGCGGACAACGCGGCTACCAGAACGACCGCCAGGAGTGACGCTGCCGATCGGATGACCAACCGGGTCGCAAGGGTCATGGCGCCCGATGGTGGCCGCTGCTATGGGCTGCCCATTCCGTCCGGTGCGCCTCGAGAACAGCCGCTAGATCTTTGGATTCGGTCGGGCGCGCATACAGGTAGCCCTGGTGCAGCGAACATCCCGCGTCCCGAAGCCACTGCGCCTCTTCCGGGCGTTCGACTCCCTCCGCGATCACGGCGACCTGCATGGCAGATGCCATGGCGATCTGACCGCGTACGAGCCGTTGCACGCGGTCGTTCTCCAGAACCTCGGCGATGAACGACCGATCGATCTTCAACCAGTCGGCAGGCACGTGCAGCAGGTTGGTCATGCTGGCATATTCCACGCCGAAATCGTCGATGGCCAAGCTGAATCCAAGGTCTCGCGCTCGACGCAAGGCCTGGTAAGCCGGCAGCGGCTCTCTGCTGAAGGCACTTTCGGTGAGTTCCAGGCATACATTGGAAGGGACGATCCGGGTGTCCCGGCAGATGCGGACGAGTTCGTCCACGAAGTCGGTTTCGAGCACCTGCTGCGGTGACAGGTTCACGTGCAGCTGGAGGTCATTCCTTCCCATCGCGACGAAGTCCTCGAAACTGCGTCGCAGAATCCAGCGACCGAGCGCGCCCATCTGCTTGGAAGCCTCAGCCGCAGCGATGATCTCGAGTGCGGGTACCTCTTCGTCATCCACCCGCCAACGGATCAGGGCTTCGATGCCGAACGGCTCACCCGTGGCGGCATCGACGATCGGCTGGTAGACCATGCGGAGTTCCCAACGCAGGATGGCGCCGGACAACCTGGCCCGCAGGTCTGCCTTTTCCCGGTGCCGCGCCCCGATCAGGTCTGTGTAGGCGACCCCTTCTTCCAGTCGCCCCTCCTTCGCTCGGAACATCGCCAAGTCGGCCTGCGTCATCCACTCCTCCGCCGTATGGGCGGTGTCCCCCAAACACGAGATGCCCATGCTGACGGACGGACGCAGGGTGGCACTGCTGCACTGGACGGGTTCAGCCTGGACCTGTTGCAGGATCCGGTTTCCCACGGCAACGGCGGCACCTGTCGATGGCACGCCCTCCAGCAAGACCACGAACTCGTCCCCGCCGATGCGGCAGACCAGGGTGCCGGCCCGCACCGCCGATTGGAGTCGGGAGGCCAGTTCCATCAGAAATTCGTCCCCGGTGTCGTGGCCATAGGTGTCGTTCACGAGCTTGAACTGGTTGACATCCAGGTACAGCAGCGCGGAGAGGTCCGCCCCGGCCTGGTGTTCGAGAACCACGGCGGCAAGTCGGTCGTTCAACTCCCGTCGATTCGCCAGGCCGGTCAGAGGGTCGTGGCGCGCGAGGTGCTTGATTTCGCGCTGTGCCTCTTTGATCTCGGTCATGTCGTGGACCACGGCCGCCACGAGAAGTTCGACCGAGTCGCCTATCGGGGACAATGTGACCACGACCTCGACCTGGCGACCGTCCTGGGAGACGCACTCGATCTCGATCGAGACCTCGTGTGACGCCAGACTGCTGTCCAGGTGCTCCCGGAGATGCTCTCGATGACCATCGGCGGCAAAGTCCAGGATGGAACGGCCGATCAAGCTGTCGGGATCCGCGCCGAACAGGGCGGCCGCCGCCTTGTTGCAGCTGCGAATGTGTCCCGAAGCGTCAACCGCGAGGATCGCGTCGCCCGTGGCCTGCATGACGGCCGCATACTCGGCCTGTACCCGGTAGAGGGTCGCGTTGGACACGGCGAGGGCCGCGGCGGCCGACACCCCCCGAAACAACGCGGCCTCGACGTCGGAGAAGGGAGTGCCGTCTGCTCGACCGACGCAGACGATGCCGACGCGCCGACCTCGGGCCGTCAGGTCCTCGATCATCGTTGCCGGAAAGGGGATCGACCGCTGACCTGGGTCCGCCAGGCACGCCTCGATCGCAAGGGACGGTCCACCCGATGCCGCATGCGACAACGGGTCGTGCCACCCGTGACCGGGAGTTGAAAGGCGAAGCACGCAATCGGCATCGAACAACTGGCTGAACTCCGTGACGATTGCCTTCTCCAACGTGGGCAGGTCGATGCTGGCTTCGGCGAAGACGTTCGTCAGCCGTTCTCGCCGCCGCGTGAACAGCAATTCCTGCCGCTGCCGAATCTCGGCGGTGCGTGCGGCCTGGAGTTGTTGTTCGTGGAACCAGGCAGCATCACCACGCAACCGGGCAAACGACCGATCGAGTTCCAGCAAGGCCTTGACCTTGGCGTAGAACACCTGCCGTGGCACGGGTTTGACCAGAAAGTCGACCGCGCCCAGGTCGTAACCTCGCTTCAGGTCACTGTCCTGCGACGCCTGACCGGTGAGGAAGATGATCGACGTGGCGGCCAAGTCCTCGGTGTCCCGGATCAACTGCGCGGTTTCGAACCCGTCCATGCCAGGCATGTTGATGTCCAGCACGATCACGGCGACCTTGCGCTGCAGCAGTAACGTGAGCGCCTCTTCTCCGGAACCGGCTGGGATGACGTCGCAGTTCAACGGGCCGAGCACGGTACACAGAAGGTCGCGTAGTTGCACATTGTCGTCGACCACCAGGACGGCCTGGGTGTCCTGGACCGTGCCTCGCCCGCGAGCGGAATCATCCACTGGCCTTGGCAGGAGTGGCTCCTGATGCACCACGTCGGGGACTAGCACGCCCATTGTCACCCCGCCCTCACTCATCCCACGGAAACCATTCGGCCCCGCATCCCTTTCGAGACGAAACCGGCCCGAAGGAATTGCTACCGATGTCAATATCCCATTGGCATCTCTTCGGCGCGGCGCAAATCGGGGATCCGTTTGCCTGGCTTGTTTGCCCTGGCTGAATGCTGTTCCGCCAGTCGTGCGCGCAACGGCGGTAATGCGAACGGGCCTGAAGCCCGATTGGCAGTGTCAAAACCGCCCTTACCTGCGTCAACAGGAGGGCAGTCGTGGCGGTGGCGGAGGGATTTGAACCCTCGGACGGGGGTTACCCGTCACACGCTTTCGAGGCGTGCTCCTTAGGCCGCTCGGACACGCCACCGTCGGGCAGCCTACCGGTCCGGGGCCAGCAGCCCATAATCGCCGGGGACTGCCGATCCACTAGCCCGTCACCCCCGCACGAGCGTTCATCGCTTCCCCGCGAAGAACGCAGCCAGCGGCGCGGCACACTCGTCTTCCAGCACCCCACCCCGCACCTCGGGCCGATGGGTGAGGCGCCGGTCACGCACGACGTCCCACAACGAGCCCACGGCCCCCGTCTTGGGCTCCCAGGCGCCGAACACCACCCGCGCCACCCTGGCCATCACCAGCGCGCCGGCGCACATCGTGCAGGGCTCGACCGTGACCGCCAGGGTGGTGCCGTCGAGCCGCCAGCCGTCGCCGAGCGCGTCCGCGGCGGCGCGCATCGCCAGGATCTCGGCGTGCGCGGTCGGATCGCCGGTCGCCTCACGGGCGTTGGCCGCGCGGGAGAGTTCGGCTCCGTCACGGCCGAAGACCGCGGCGCCGATGGGGACGTCATGCGGGCCGGCCGCAGACACCGCATCCAGGGCGGCACGGATCAGGTCCTCGTCGGTCACCGATCGAGTTTGTCCAAGACATCGGACATTTCGTCGTCGAAGCCCATCTCCTGAGCGATGCGGCCGAGTTGCTCGTCGGCGTAGTCGTCGTCGTCGAGGATGATGCTCAACACACCGTCGGACAACCCCAGATCGGCTAGCAGCCCGAGGTCGCCTTCCTCGAACGGGTCCTGGTCCTCGAGATCGTCGACGTCGACGTCGGCATCGAGTTTGGCCAGCACCTCCTCGGCGATGGGATAGTCGACGGCGGCAGTGGCGTCGGACAGGAACAGGCGTGTTCCCGCCGGTGCGGGGCGCACGATGACGAAGAACTCGTCGTCGACGTTGAGCAGCCCGAAGACGGCGCCTGCGCTGCGCAGCTCCCGCAGCTCGGTCTCGGCATCGCTCAGGCTCGTCAGCGCGGCGCTGCGCATGGGCGAGCAGCGCCACGTGCCGTCCTCACGGACGACGGCGATGCCGAACCCGTCGGGGAGGTCTGCGGCCTGTTTCTTCGCCTGCGAACGCTGAACTCCCATGAAACCAACGCTAGCCCCAGATCCGGCCCTTTGACCAGCCATCGAGTCCAAGCCCACCGTCCGCATCCCGGCACGGTATGCCAACCTTGTTCCGTGGCGACTCCGGTGTGTGTGCTCGGCCTGGGACTGATCGGTGGGTCGGTCATGCGGGCGGCGCGGGCCGCGGGACGCGACGTGTTCGGCTACAACCGGTCGGTCTACGGTATCGACGCCGCCCGGGTCGACGGGTTCGACGCGTCGTCCAACATCATCGAAGTGCTCGAAAGGGCCTCGGCGACCGGTGCCCTCATCGTGCTCGCCGTCCCGATGCCGGCTCTGCCGAGCATGCTCGACCACATCCGAGCGGCAGCGCCGGAATGCCCCATCACCGACGTCATCAGCGTGAAGGTCGCTGTCCTGCAGGCGGTCCGCGACCACGGCTTGGCGGGCCGGTTCGTCGGCGGACACCCGATGGCGGGCACCGCATACTCCGGCTGGGCGGCGGGAAGCGAGCGCCTCTTCGTGGGCGCACCCTGGGTGGTCGGTGTCGACGACCACGTGGATGCACACGTCTGGGCCGAGGTCATGCATCTGGCACTGGCGTGTGGGAGCTTCGTCGTCCCGGCCCGCGCCGAGGAGCACGACGCGGCCGCCGCGGCCATCTCACACCTGCCACATCTGGTTGCGGAGGCGTTGGCCGTGACGGCATCGGACGTACCGTTGGCCTTCGCCCTCGCAGCGGGTTCGTTCCGGGACGCAACGCGGGTCGCGGGGACCGCGCCTGATCTGGTGCGCGCGATGTGCGAGGCCAACTCGGGCGAACTCGGATCAGCACTCGACCGCACGATCGACATACTCACCCAGGCCCGCGATGGTCTGGCCGCTACGGGATCGGTCGCCGCGCTGGTCGAATCGGGGCATGCCGCCCGGATCGACTACGACGGCTTCAGCCGACCACAGATCATGGCGACCGTCGTCGGCGCCGAGGGCTGGCGACAGGATCTGGCCGCCGCGGCGAGAGCGGGCGGCGTGATCAGATCCGCGCTGCCAGTCCTGGATAGTCCAGGATGAAACCGTCGCCGTCGACGGTGATCGTGGTCTGCGCGACGGGCGAACATAGTTCGAATCCGTTGTCCCCGTTGGTGTAACGGATGGTCTCGGTCTCAACCGACAATTCCGGCAGACGCACGTACACCACGGGCAGCGAGATCGATTCGGCCCGCTGGTAGATACCGGTGCGGCGGATCGGCAACGCGTTGAAGAACGGACTGAAGACGACGTCGACGTCCAGCGCACCCTCGTAGGCCGCCCGCTTGGTCTGGTTCTGGTGGTCCTGGACCAGCCACATGTTCTCTTCGTCACGGGCGATCGACAGCTGGCGTTCCCGCTCGGCGAGCGTCACCGTCAACGAGAGCCGCTTGGTTGCGCCGGCCTCGTCGGTCACGAGGTCGTAGGACGCACTGAACGCGGGATGTGAATCGCCGGCAGCGGCGACGATGCGGCCGTACGCCTTGACCCGGTTGCCCGACAGCTGAACCCGAACGGACTCCATCCCGGACCCGTCGTGAGCCCGCCACGTCAGAACTGCCGGCCACGTGTCTTCGGATGCGCCGGAGCGGGCTGCTGCACTCACCCCCCTACCGTAGGCGACGGGCCTTTCCGTTCGTAACCGCCCGACGAAGTCGCGCCGGATCGAGACGGGGGCGCACTTTCGAAGGCGATCTCGTCATCGATCAACGGCTGCGGCAGTCTGCGAAAACGGTCGGTTCCGGGTTCTGAGAGCCACACGGCCAGAGCCAGCAGCGCATCCAGGATCAGCGCCAACGCCGTGACCATGAGCGCGCCGACGAGCGCCAGGTAGAACTCGCGGATCTTGATGCCGTCGATGAGGTAGCGGCCCAGCCCGCCGAGGCTGGCGTAGGCCGCCACGGTCGCCGTCGCGACGATCTGCAGGGTCGCCGTGCGCAGCCCGCTGAGGATCAGTGGCATCGCGTTGGGCACCTCGACGCGGAAGAGCACCCGCGCCTCCGTCATGCCCATGGACCTGGCGGCGTCGACCACCGAGCGGTCGACGTTCGCGATGCCCGAGTACGTGCCCGCCAGCAGCGGCGGGATGCCGAGCAGCATCAGCGCGACGGTCGGGGGCACCAACCCCAGACCCCAGAGCAGGACGCCCAGCAGCAGCACACCGAGCGTCGGCAGCGCCCGCAGCGCGTTGACACCGGTGACGACCAGGAACGTGCCGCGACCCGTGTGGCCGATGATCATGCCGACCGGCACCGCGATGAGCACCGAGAACACCAGAGCCACTGCGGTGTACTGCAGGTGTTCGAGAATCCTCGCGGTGAGCCCTGCGGGCCCGGCCCAATTCTCGGCGGTGAAGATGAACGACAGCGCCTGCTGCAGGAAGTTCATCGGGCACCCGCCTTGCTCATCCGGCCGCTGCGCACCCACGGCGTTGCGACCTTGCCTACCAGCATGATCAGGGTGTCTATTACGACCGCCACGACGAAGATCGCGATGATGCCCGCAAGGATCTGGTCACTCTTGTCGGACTGGTAGCCCTCGGTGAACCAGGTGCCCAGGCCGCCGATGCCGATCACCGAACCCACCGACACCATCGAGATGTTGGTGACGGCGACGACGCGAATACTCGCGACGAGCACCGGAATCGCCAGGGGGAGTTCGACCTTCAGAATCCGCGCCAGCGGGGTGTAGCCGACTGCGGTCGCGGCGTCGAGCACCGCGGGCGAGACCGCGTCGAGCGCCTCGGGCACCGCACGGACCAGCAGTGCGACGGTGTAGAGCGTGAGGGCGACGATGACGTTGGCCGCGTCCAGAATCCGGGTCGGGATGATCAGCGGCAGTACCACGAACAGCGCCAGCGAGGGGATCGTGAAGATGATGCTCGCCGTGACGGTGGTCAAGCGGCGCAACACCGTGGTCCGCTGGACCAGCGCGCCCACCGGCACCGCGATCACCAACCCAAGCACCAACGGCAGCAAAGACAACCACAGGTGGATGAGCGTCAGCTCCCACGCCGTGTCGAGGTGGGTGAGGAGGTAGTTCACGGCTCAGCCCTGACCGGTCGGGCCTTGGCGTCGACCGTCGAGGACGGCCAGCACGTCATCGGCCTTGACCCCGCCGATCACCTGTTTGTCGTCGTCGACGGCAACTCCGAGCCCCGACGGCGATGACAGCGCGGCGTCCAGCGCCAACCGCAGGGTACCGTTCGGCACGAACAGTGACCCTCCCGCAATGGTGCTGTCGTACAACGACTTTCCGTGCCGATGCAGCCCGACACCGCTGGCGTCGATCCAGGCGAACGGCGAACCGTCCGGCCTGATGACCAGCACCCACTCCCCCGGGGCCAGGTCCAGGGAGTCGATACCGGGCTCCCCGACCGTCCTCAGATCGTGCAGCGAAAGCCCCGTGGCGTTGAAGAACTGGAGTCCGCGGTAACCACGGTCCGCCCCGACGAAGCCCGCGACGAAGTCATTGCCCGGATTCGAGAGCAGACGCGCTGGCTCGTCGTACTGCTCGAGCTTTCCGCCGGGGCCGAAGACCGCGACCTTCTCGCCGAGCTTGATGGCCTCGTCGATGTCGTGGGTGACGAAGACGATGGTCTTGTGCAGCTCGTTCTGCAGGCGCAGGATCTCCGTCTGCAACTCCTCGCGCACCACCGGGTCGACGGCGCTGAACGGCTCGTCCATCAGCAGGATCGGGGGGTCGGCGGCCAACGCGCGGGCCACACCCACGCGCTGCTGCTGCCCGCCGGACAGCTGCGCCGGGTACCGGTTGGCGAGCTTCGGATCAAGGCCCACGCGCTCCATGACGCCCAGCGCCTTCACGCGCGCGGTGCGGCGGGACTCCCCCTTGAGCACCGGCACGGTCGCCACGTTGTCGACCACCTTGAGATGCGGCATCAGGCCCGCGCTCTGGATGACGTAGCCGATGCCGAGACGAAGTTTGACCGGGTCGACCTTGGTGACGTCCTCGCCGTCGACCGTGAGCGTCCCCGACGTCGGATCGATCATCCGGTTGATCATCCGCATCGACGTGGTCTTGCCGCAGCCCGACGGTCCGACGAAGACCGCGAGCGTGCCGTCGGGCACGTCCAGTGTGAGGTCGTCGACGGCGACCGTGCCGTCGGGGTAGCGCTTGGTGACGGCGTCGAAGCTGATCATCTGCCCTACCCTCCCTAGCCCTGCACGGGCTTGTCGAATCCGTTGTCCCGAATCCAGTTGGCCGCGGCTTCGCTGGGGTCGATGCCGCCGTTGCCCGACGTCGCCGTGTTCATCTCGATGAGCGCCTCCGTGCTGAGCTTCGCCGAGACTGCGTCCAGCACCGTCTTGAGTTCGTCGGACATCTTCTGCGACGCCACCAGCGGCACGACGTTGGCGGCCAGGAAGTTGTTCTTCGGATCCTCGAGGACGACGAGGTCGTTCTGCGGGATCGCCGGGGAGGTGCTGAAGATGTCCGCCGCGGTGACGGTTCCGTCGACCAGTGCGCGCACCGTCGCCGGGCCTCCGCCGTCGCTGATCGAGACGAAGTTGCCCGGCGCGATGTCGAGACCGTACTTCTCCTTGAGTCCCGGGAGCCCCTCGGAGCGGTTGAGGAACTCCGACGGTCCGCCGAACTTCACCTCCGCGGAATGCTCGGCCAGGTCACCGATGGTCTTGAGGTTCCACTTCTTCGCGGTCTCAGACGTCACGGCCACCGTGTCCTGGTCGTTGGCCGGCGATGGCGTGAGGATCGCGAGGTCGCCCGGCAGCGCCTGGTACAGCGCCAACAGCACGGCGTCGGGATCGGTGGCCTTGGTCTCGGAGTCGAAGTACTGCAGCAGGTTGCCCGTGTATTCCGGAATCAGATCGATGGAGTGGTCCCGGACCGCGGGGACGTAGGTCTCGCGACTGCCGATGCCGAACTGCCTGCTGATGTCGAAGCCGTTGGCCTCCAACGCCTGTGCGTAGATCTCGGCGATGATCTTGGACTCGGGGAAGTCCGCGGAACCGACCTTCACCGTCTTCAGATCGCCGGATATCTCGCCGCCGCCGAGCGGATTGGCGCTGCCGCAGGCAGAGGTGAGGACGACCGTGAGGAGGACTGCGAAGGCCGCCACGACCGCCCTACCCCGATGGTGCCCGGTACTTCGCGATGAATTCATGCGCGCGCGTCCCTTCGACGTCATCTACCAAACAGCGACCCTAATGGCGATGCCACCTCGTCGTCGGGCTTTGCATCAGGCTGAGCCCGCACTACACGCCGGTGAGCCACCCACCGAAAGGCTGTTTCATTCCTGCTCCGGGAGGGCAGACTCAAGCTATGAGTCCCGACCCGCACGCGCCTTCGCCCGCAGAACCGGGCCACTCCGGACCGCTGGATTCGGACGTGCCGGAGTCTCGGTCGGCAGACCCCGCGCACGATGACCCCGCTGCGTCCCCGCCCGAGAACGCACTGAAGTTCACTCGTACCGCGGCGCTGTGGACGGCGCTGATCGTCGGTCTGCTGGTCCTGATCGTGCTGCTGGTGTTCATCACCCAGAACACCGAGTCGGTGGAGATGACGTTCCTCGGATGGCACTGGCGGCTGCCGCTGGGCGTGCAGATTCTGTTGGCAGCCGTCCTGGGCAGCCTGATCACCGTGATGGCGGGGGCGGCGCGGATGGCCCAGTTGCGGCGCGCGGCCAAGAAGAACTACAAGGCCGCGCTGAAGTAGGAACAGACGCCCGTACTCACTGCAACTCACTGAATCGACACCAGTTCGTGCACCGAGTCGACGGGCAGGTCACCGTCGACGATCGCCGTCACCATCGAGTAGTTCAGGTTGATGGAGCCCTTGTGGTTGTCCAGGAACGCAGTGTCGGCCGCATCCCGGCCGGTGCTGATCCGCACCAGCGTCTGCCGCGGGGCCAGGCAGGTCGCATCGACCACATGCCACTGCCCTTCCACGAATGCCTCGGCGACCGCGTGGAAGTCCATCGGCTGACAACCCGGCGCGTACACGGCGACCAACCTCGCGGGCACGTTCACCGCGCGCAGCACGGCGACGACGAGGTGCGCATAGTCGCGGCATACGCCCGCCCCGGCCAGCAGGGTGTCGGCGGCCCCGTCGATCGGGTCGGACGAGCCCGGTACGTAGTTCAGCCGGTTGCCGACCCATGCGGACACCTTCTCCAGGATCGTCGCGGAGTCGGTGTACTGCCCGAACTCGGTCGCTGCGAAGCCGAAGAACTTGTCAGCCTCGGCGTAGCGGCTGGGCCGTAGGTAGGTCGACAGGTCGATCTCCTTGACGGCGGGCGGATCGGTCTGGCCGACGATGGTCGCGGCGTAGCTCACCAGAAGCTTGCCCTCCCCCGCCTCGAACTTGTGGATGCGGTTGCCGTGATCGCCACTGATCTCGGTGGGGTGAATCTCCTTGCCGTTCAGGGTGAACAGCATCGACTCGGTGACCTGAGCGCCGGGATGCGGAGCGACGGCGATCTGGAACTCCAGGGTCGTCGGAGCGATGACGTCGACGTCGAGTTCGGCGCCGACCTCACGCTTGAGCACGTCGGCGGGCCGTTCGTCGTCGGTCGCGGTCGCCTTGGCGCGACCACGCGGGGTCCATGACGGCATGGCGACCGCCTCTCTGTCCTGATGGGGCTCCCCGCGAGCGCGCGGGGGCCGGGCGTTTATACCCCACCACGGGACGAGCGAAACCGCGCGCCGTGCAGCGCCCCGTCAGGAGAGCGCCGTGAGGCCCATCCCGATGCACGGTCCGACAGCGGCTCCCACCTTGTCGCCGTAGTCGGTGCCACCACCCATCCGATCGCGGTACTGGATGCCTGCGGCGATGATCGCCATCTTGAAGTACGCCAGCGCCATGTAGAAATCCCAGTGGGCCAACGGCTGCCCGGCGGCCAGCGAGTAGCGGTGGGCGAGTTCGTCGGCCGACGGGATCAGCGGCGACGTCCACGCGGCGTCGGCGTGCACCAGGTCGAACGTCGGCTGGCGGTACACGCACATCAGCGCCGCGTCGCTCAGCGGGTCGCCCAGCGTCGACATCTCCCAGTCCAGCACTGCCCGCACCTTCGTCGCATCGACCGCGTCCAGCATGGTGTTGTCGATCCGGTAGTCGCCGTGCACGATCGCGCTCGCGCTCTGCTCCGGCAGCGCCTCGGCGAGTTTGGCATGCAGCAACCTGACGTCGGCATCGCGCGGATCGTCGTCGAGCCGCACCAGGTCCCACTGCGAGCCCCAGCGCCGAACCTGCCGTTCGAGGTAGCCGGTGGGCTTGCCGAAGTCACCGAGGCCGACGGCTTCGGGATCCACGGCGTGCAGGTCGGCCAGCACCTTGATCAGCGAATCGACGCAGGCGTGGATGGTGGCGGCATCGCCGAGTGCCTCGAGTTCCGCGGTGTTGCGCACCACCCGGCCGGGTACGCAGTCGACCATCTGGAACGGCGCGCCGAGCACCGAGTCGTCGTCGCGCATCGTCACCGCGTGGGCGACCGGCACCGCTGTGTGCTCGAGGGCGGCGACGACCTTGTACTCGCGGGCCATGTCGTGCGCCGACGGCGTCAGGCCGTGCAGCGGTGGCCTGCGCAGCACCCACTTGGAGGCGTCGTCGAACACCAGAAACGTCAGGTTCGACCGGCCACCGGAGATCAACTCGGCCCGTAGTGCGCCAGAGCGGGGAACCTCGACGGAGTGCAGGTGACGGTCAAGTGCCGCGAGGTCGAGACCGTCCAGGTCGGCGGATGCGTCCGTTGTCACGGCACCTGTCTACCATCGCTGATTTCTGGGGAGCAGATCCCATACGTGCTCGGTCCCGTTGATCGACGCGACGATCAGCGATCCGTCGCGGGACTTGAGCACACGCGTGATACCCGCGTAGTCGACCTGAACGCACAACAGCCGCTCGGTCTTCATGACGTCGTGCACCAGAGCGTTGATGACGCCGCCGTGGCTGAACAGCGCGACGGTGTCCTCGTGGTCGGCGGCCGCGACGATGTCGTCGACCCCGGCCCTGACCCGCCCGATGAAGGCGGGCTCGTCGACCGCGCCCGGCAGGTGGCCGTCGATGAGCCGCTGCAGATCCTCCTGCGAGGCCTCCTCTATCGGGGTGTAGTGCGCCATGTCGCGGTCGTACTCGGCGAGGCGGTCGTCGACGTCGACGCTCAGGCCTAGCGCGTCGGCCACCGGTTGGGCAGTCTGCATGGCCCGCCGCTGCGGACTGCTGACCAGCCGCGTGATCGGGAACCGGGCCAATGCATCGGGCAGCCGTTTGGCCTGCTCGATGCCGTCCTCCGACAACTCGGGGTCCGAACCCTGCCCGGGTTCGCTGCGCAGTGGCAGCGCATGTCTGATCACCAGCAGTTGCATGTGTGTCACCATATGACCCGTGCGCGCATTCGCCTGCCCGGTGTGTAATGCCCTCACATTCTTCGAGTCCGAACAGTGCACCAACTGCCACTCTGCGCTCGGATTCCACCTGCCGACGAAGTCGATGTTGTCGGTGTCCGCCGGCCGGGCTTCGACGGGCGCGGGCGAACCCTGGGTGCGGTGCACTCAACACCGCACGCTCGGCTGCAACTGGCTGGCGCCTGCAGAGGGGTCGGGCTACGCGCGCGGCCGCTGCCTCGCCGACTCGTTGATCCGGCGTGAGCCCGACCCCGACGACACGCTGGCCCGGGAGAAGCTGGTTCCCACCGCGGTGGCGCTGCGCAGGCTGGTGTACCAACTCGACGACATCGGACTGCCCATCGATCCGTTCTGGCGCCGCGACGGCGGGCTGGCGTTCGACCTGCTCTCCAGCTACACCACCGGCGAGAAGGTGATCATCGGGCACGCCGGCGGCGTCATCACCATCGACGTGGTCGAGTCGCTTGACGCCTACCGCGAATCGCTGCGGGTGCGCCTTGGCGAGCCGTACCGCACCATGCTCGGCCACTTTCGCCACGAGGTGGGTCACTACTACCAGAACGCACTCGTCGAAACTGGTTCCGGTGCAACCATTTATCTCGACGACTGCCGCGAGCTGTTCGGCGACGAACGGATCAGCTACTCAGACGAGATCGAGCGGCACTATCGGTTCGGCGCACCGTCGGGTTGGGCGCAGACGTTCGTCTCGGAGTACGCCACCATGCATCCGTGGGAGGACTTCGCGGAGTGTTTCGCCCACTATCTGCACATCACCGACACCATCGACACCAGCCGCGAGGCGGGGATGGTCCTGCACGCCGACCGGGTTCGGTTCAGCGCCCCGCGCGACGTCGTGCCCCTGGAGTCGTACGCCGACGAGCCGATCGAGCGGATGCTCTTCGACTGGCGGTGGATGTCGATGTTCTTCAACCGCGTCAACACCGCCATGGGCAAGAGCCCGTTCTACCCGTTCGAGCTTCCCCCGGCGGTGGTGACCAAGCTCGGCTTCGTCCACCGCGTCGTCAGGGAGACGGCGCGAAGTCGGGAGACCTGACATGGCCCACCCCGGCGGACTGTTCGACCTGACCGACCGCGTGGTGCTGATCACCGGCGGCAGCCGCGGCCTAGGGCGCGAGATGGCGTTCGCGGCGGCTCGAAGTGGCGCCGACGTCGTGATCGCCAGCCGCAACATGGAGTCCTGTGAGGTGACCGCCGAGGAGATCGCGGCAGCGACCGGCCGCCGCGCGTTGCCCTATCAGGTGCACGTCGGGCGATGGGATCAGCTCGACGGCCTCGTCGACGCGTCCTACGCGAGGTTCGGCAGGGTCGACGTGCTCATCAACAACGCCGGGATGTCGCCGCTGTACGACTCACTGACGTCGGTGACGGAGAAGCTGTTCGACTCGGTGGTGAACCTCAACCTCAAGGGGCCGTTCCGGCTGTCGGCGCTCGTCGGGGAGCGGATGGTCGCCGACGGCGGAGGGTCCATCATCAACGTGAGTTCCACCGGTTCACTGCGGCCCGACGAGCACATGCTGCCGTATGCGGCGGCCAAGGCCGGGCTCAATGCCCTGACCGAAGGGCTGGCCAAGGCATACGGCCCGACCGTCCGGGTCAACACCCTGATGGCCGGGCCCTTCCTGACCGACGTCAGCAAGGCCTGGGCGTTTGGGGGCACCTCGAACCCGTTCGGCCACCTGGCACTGCAGCGCGCCGGTGACCCCGCCGAAATCATCGGCGCTGCAATGTTTCTGGCGTCCGAGGCTTCCAGTTTCACCACCGGCTCGATTCTGCGCGCCGACGGTGGCATCCCCTGACCCCAGACCCCTGGCTAGGGCGTGACGATGTTGAAGTCCGGGTTGGGCCGATCCAACGCATCGAGCAACCCGGACAGGGCGTCGGCGTCACCGCTGACGTCGAAACCCGGCGAGTCGGTGTCGCCGGCGGCGTACAGCAGCAGCCGAACCTTGCTGGCCAGCGTGACGGTCGCCGTCGCCGTCGCCGGGTCGGCGGGCACCTTGCGGTGTACCAGCACCCCGTTGCGCAGGGTCAGACGGTAGTTGGCCGCGAGATCGTCGAACGTCACGTCGATGGCCAGGTCGAGTTCCCACGCGCGCGGCCCGTTGACGTTGATCGCGAAACTGTCGAACATCTGCTCCGGGGTCAGCTGCGACAGCAGTGATGGCGACGCGGTCTGTGTCGGGGTGCCGAACGGGCCGTCTCGCAGCTCGGTCGCCCCGGCCAGGAAGAAATTGCGCCATGGCGCGTTCTCGGCACCGTAGGCCAGCTGCTCGAGGGTGTCGGCATACAGCGCCCTGGCGTCCGCGTGCCCCTCCTCCGCGAAGATGGCGTGATCCAGTAGCGTTGCCGCCCAGCGGAAGTCACCCTCCTCGAACGCAGCCTGGGCGAGTTCGACCACCCGATCCACCCCACCCATGGCCGCCACGTATCGGGGTCCGATTGCCTCAGGCGGATGCGCCCACAACCGCGCCGGGTTGCCGTCGAACCAACCCATGTAGCGCTGATAGACGGCCTTGACGTTGTGGCTGACCGAACCGTAGTAGCCGTGGGTGTGCCACGCCGCCTCGAGCGCCGGCGGCATCTCGAACGTCTCGGCGATCTCGATGCCGGTGAATCCCTGATTCAGCATCCGCAACGTCTGGTCGTGCAGGTATGCGTACAGATCCCGCTGCAGCGACAGGTATTCGACGATTCGGTCCCTACCCCATGTCGGCCAGTGATGTGAGGCGAACACGACGTCCGTACGGTCGGTAAAGGTGTCGATGGCCTCGGTGAGGTAGCCGGACCAGCCATGCGGATCACGGACGAGTGCGCCGCGCAGCGTCAACAGGTTGTGCAGGTTGTGCGTGGCATTCTCGGCCATGCACAACGCCCGGAACCGCGGAAAGTAGAAGTGCATCTCGGCGGGAGCCTCGGTGCCGGGCGCCATCTGGAACTCGATCTCGATTCCGTCGATCGTGTGCGTCTCACCGGTCGTCGTGATGTCCAGGGTCGGCACGATCACGGCCACCTCACCCGTCGACGGTGTCTGACCGAGCCCGCATCCCACCTGGCCGGCAGGCCCGCGCTCGAGCACCGTGCCGTACATGTAGGACGCTCGGCGGGCCATTGCGGTGCCTGCGTAGACGTTCTCCTGCACGGCGTGCTCGATGAAACCCTCGGGGGCGATGACGATGACTCGGCCCGCGTCGACCTCGGCCTGCGACGTCACGCCCAGCACGCCACCGAAGTGATCGACGTGGCTGTGGGTATAGATGACCGCGGTGACCGGCCGGTCCCCGCGGTGCTCGCGGTACAGCGCCAGGGCGGCCGCAGCGGTCTCGGTGGAGACCAGCGGGTCGATCACGATGATGCCGGTGTCGCCCTCGATGAAGCTCACGTTCGACAGGTCGAGCCCGCGAACCTGGTAGATGCCCTCGACCACTTCGTAGAGCCCCTGCTTGGCCGCCAGGGTCGACTGACGCCACAGGCTCGGATGCACGGTGTCGGGCGCCTGCTCGGGAGGGGTTTCGTGCAGGAAGGCGTAGACGTCGTTGTCCCACACCGTGCGTCCGTCGGCAGCCTTGATCACACATGGTTCGAGCGCACCGATGAATCCTCGGTCGGCGTCGGCGAAGTCGCGCGTGTCATCGAAGGGCAATGTGCCGAGATGGCTGGCGTGTGCGGCTTGGATTTCGGGGGTGGGCGGCTTCTGCTCCATGCCGTCGAGGTTGCCACCAAACCCACCGCGCCGGACTCGAACAGCTCGATGTTCACGACGTGGTCGAGGTTGAATGTCCTTCGAACCAACTTGTCACTGGGTCGTGGCATGATCGAACACATGTTCGGTAGGGCGGGTCGTGGGGTGGATCCCGGGGAGGCGGCGCTGGTTGCGCGTATCGGTGATCTGGAGGTCGCCAAGTCGGCGGCTGCGGCTGAGCAGGCGCGGTTGACCGCAGCGCTGGATGAGCGCCGGCGGGCCGCCGAGGCCGCCGCGGGGGTGCCGGCCTCGAAGCGGGGTAAGGGGTTGGCCGGTGAGATCGGGCTGGCGCGGCACGACTCGCCGAACCAGGGTGGTCGCCATCTGGGGTTCGCCCGCGCCCTGGTCCACGAGATGCCCCACACGCTGGCCGCCCTGCAGACCGGGGTGCTCTCGGAGTGGCGGGCCACCCTCATCGTGCGGGAATCGGCATGCCTGACCGTGCAGGACCGCCGGGTGTTGGATGCCGAGCTGTGCGGCGATGCCGCCGACCTGGCGGGCAAGGGCGACAAGTGCATCGTCGCCGAGGCCAAGGCGATCGCCTACCGCCTCGATCCCCAGGCCGTGGTGGATCGCGCGGTGCGCGCCGAGCGGGAACGCAACGTGGGCATCCGCCCCGCACCCGATGCCATGACCTACGTGACCGCACTGCTGCCGATGCCCCAGGGGGTGGCGGTGTACGCCGCGCTCAAGCGTTCCGCCGACAGCTGCGGCGACGGCCGCGGGCGCGGGCAGGTGATGGCCGACACCCTCGTCGAGCGGGTCACCGGGCGCCCCGCCGAGGTCCCGGTGCCGGTGGCGGTGAACCTGGTCATCACCGACGACACCCTGCTCGGTGGGGACAGCGAACCGGCGCGGGTCGCCGGGCATGGGCCCATCCCCGGGGCGCTGGCCCGACGCCTGGTCGCGGAGTCGGTGAGCGACGCCCGCTCACGGGCCACGCTGCGCCGGCTCTACCGCCATCCCCGCTCGGGGGCGCTGATCGCGATGGAATCACGCTCCCGCCGGTTCCCGAAGGGCCTGGCCAGGTTCATCGCGCTGCGCGATGCCACCTGCCGCACCCCCTACTGCGACGCACCGATCCGCCATACCGACCACGCCACCCCCGCCGCACGCGGCGGGCCCACCACCGCCGTCAACGGCCTGGGACTCTGCGAGGCCTGCAACTACGCCAAACAAGCCCCCGGCTGGCAGGTAAACACCACCCTGGCCGACGACGGCACCCACACCGCCGAATACACCACCCCCACCGGCACCAGATACCAATCCAAGGCACCACCACTACCCGGACGCACCGACGAAACCGGCGAGCACGCCGAAGAAACAGGGCTGGAGGCCGACGCCGCCTAGGCGTGGCGGGCGCGCTCCTCGTACTCGCGTCGCTTCGCGGTGTCGACGCCCTCGGCGAACAGACGGTCGAGGCGCAGCATGCGGCGCATGCCCTCGTTCACGCTGCGCGGCATGAAGTTTCTGGTGAACAAGGACATCAACCCCGCCGACCGCGTCACCATTAGATGGGGCTGTGGCTTGCCGATCAGTCCGACGATGCCCTTCGCGATGTCCTCGGGTTCAGCGTTCTTCAGCCCCCTGGCACTGGACACCCCGTCGACCATTGCCGTGTTCGTCAGGGTCGGCATCACCGTCGAGAACGAGATACCGCTGTCACGCATCTCCAGCCGGACCGAGTCGGTGAAGCCCAAGACCGCGTGCTTGGTCGCGCAGTAGGTCGCGATACCGGGCATCGGTGTGATCGCTGCGAGAGAAGCCACGTTGATGACGTGCCCGCTGCGGCGCACCGCCATCCGAGCGGCACCCACCTTGGTGCCGAGGATGACTCCGAACTGGTTGATTGCCATGGTGCGCTGCGTGAGGTCGTCGGGCTCGTCGATGAGGCGGCCGGTCGGGCAGATGCCGGCGTTGTTGATCAGCACGTCGAGCGGCCCGAGTCGGAGTTCCACGGTGTCGAGGAACGCCTCGAAGGACGTGCGGTCGGTGACGTCCAGTGATTCGTAGACGTCGAGTCCGAGGTCTGTGCCCGCCTCCTTGACGGCGACGTCGTCGACGTCGCCGATGGCCACCTTGGCGCCCAGGCGGTGAAGCGCCCCCGCGGTTGCCAGACCGATCCCGCGCGCACCGCCGGTGATCGCGACGACCTTTCCGTTGATCACGCTTCCCTCTGCCATGAAGCCGGACTCTAGTCGCGGCACCGGCTCTCCAGCCACAGTCTGCCGCGCCGCTTCGACGCCTGCGACAGCCACGCGTCCTGGATCACCTCGGTCAGTTCGTCGAGCCCGACGCGGTGCAGTTCGGCCGCCCGCACCAGGACGGAACGGTGCCCGTGGAAGTGTTCGGTGGTGAAGAAGGGCGAGTCGGCATCCTGGACCATCGCCAGCTTGTCTGCGTCTGACTCCACCCAGATGATGATGACGTCGGGAAAGGGGGCATCGGGCCGACGGTTTCGGAAGTACACGAAGGACTTCCCGCCGACCTGATAGATCGCGTTGCCCTTCGGCCCCTCAACCCGGGTCACGTGTGGCATGGAGCCCGCGAGTCGATGCACGTCGTCGACGGTTGCCGGCCGCTCAGACACGGTGCAGTTCCACATCTCGCAGCGCACCATCCGACGCGGTCGCCGTCATGTACGTGCAGAACGGTTGGCGCCTGCGGTCGGTCGGTGAGCCTGGGTTCAACAGTCGCAGGCCGGATTCCGCGGTCGTGTCCCAAGGGATGTGACTGTGCCCGAATACCAGTACGTCCGTGTCCGGATAGAGGCGGGCCATTCTGGCGTCCCGTCCGGCCGAGGCGCCCGTCTCGTGAACGACGGTGATCCGGACACCACCGAGTGTCGCGTCGGCCCGTTCCGGCAGCCGATGACGCAAGTCGTCACCGTCGTTGTTGCCCCAACATGCCACCAGCCGGTTGGCCCGGCGCTCCAGGTCGTCCAAGAGCGCGGTCTGCACCCAGTCGCCCGCGTGTACGACGACGTCGGCACGGAGTACCTCGTCCCATACGACGGCGGGCAGGTCACGCGCACGCTTTGGCACGTGAGTATCGGCGATGAGAAGGAGCCGCACGCTGCCACGCTATCGCGCCGGAATTTGGCAGATCCCGACCGATCGTGCGGATTGCCAGCTCCGTGCTCTCGGGGCGGACGGGGGACCGACGGCGAGATCGTCATCGGCTCGCCAGTAGTTCAGCCATCCGAGGCATGATCACCTGCAGGCCCTTGAACGGACGCATCATCACCTTGAATGACACGATCTCGTCCTCGTCGTTCCATCCGATCATGTCGATGCCGTTGACGTAGATGCCGTCGATGGTGGCCGCGAACTCGAGCACTGCCGAGCGATCACCGAACCACTGGTCGACGTAGTGGAAGTCGGTTCCGCCGAAGAGCTTTGCCGCCGCCGTGAGATACATCGCGACCTTGGCTCGACCCTCCTGCGGCGTGAACACCGCGGGTGAGTAGAACACGGCGTCTGCTGCCAGCAGATCATCGAGTTCATCGATCCGGTGGTTGTCGATCACGTCGATCCAGCGCTGGATCACCGGTGGCTGTGTCATGCGCTCATCCTCGCAAGCTCGCTCGCCCGAAGGTAGTCGAACCCCGGCGTTACCCACGCCGACCAGTCAACGCCCCCCGGTGCGGGGTCAGGCAACGCCGCGCTGATCCACTAGTCGTGGGTCGTGTTTTTCGTCGCGTGCCGCGATGCGTCCCCGCCTGCGGCCCGGTTCACTTTCGTGCCAATCGGCTTTGCATCTTTCGTGCCACTCGGCTTTGCCTCGTTGGTGACCCTCGGCTTTGCCCGGCCGTGAACATTGGCTGAGCTGTCGGAGTCATCGGATCCATCAGCACCTGCCGGCTGTGGCTGATCCGCGACCCCAGCGTCGGGCGC
This sequence comes from uncultured Actinomycetota bacterium, assembly GCA_963798245.1. Taxonomy (GTDB): domain Bacteria; phylum Actinomycetota; class Actinomycetes; order Mycobacteriales; family Mycobacteriaceae; genus Mycobacterium. Next base: position 375,584 of record CAWCSO010000009.1, on the reverse strand, counting down.
GTCGTCGGCCAACCTACCCTCATCGACGACATCAGCACGTTGTCGATCCGTATGAACGGAGGGGGAACCCAGATCGGTCACAGCCGTCGCTTTAGCCGACGTCGCTGCTCCGAACGGAAGGAACCCCACTGCATCCGGCGACGCATCGGCGTGTGCGATCCCAGTCTCCAATGGCGCCGCGTCGCTTCGCCCGGTCGCCGACGTCGGCTCAGCCGCCGGCGCCAGGGGGGTCGTGAACACGAGTTGGCCGTGCTCGACGTGGGGCCCGAGGTTCGGGGTCGTGTTCGAATAGCCGGGCTGAATCAGCGGCATGATCGAGTTGTCGATCTCGTCGACGAACGAGTCGGGAACCCCAAACTGTCGCAGCAACATGGTGATCGGAAGTGGCCCGCCTGGGATCATGTACGTCGTGGTCGTACCACCCCCAGAGCTGGTGGTCTGCGACACCTCGACCGCATTCGACACGCTGTCGAACGCCGTCTTCGTGTGATCGTTGATCCCGTTGACCGTGAACACGGCACCTATCACGGCGTTCAGATCGGCCAGCAGGTGCCACGGGCGGTCTGGCGGATTGGCCCAGCCATCCCACTGCTCGATGACGACCACCGTGTCGTACTGACTCTCTGGCAGGGGCTCGAACGTCTGACCAAAGAACGGCACTGTTACCCCACTCAGGTACATGTCACCGAGTCCCCGTCCCATGTCGCCAAACACATAGAACGTAATGTCCTCCGCCGGAGGCGCATTCGGGTCGTTCTGCAGATAGACCAGTTCCTTGTCTATCACCAGCGTGCCCTCGCTGAGGCCCGCTACCACGATGGGCTCACCCTTCGCCAGCTCTGTCATGATCGCGGCGTGGAGGCTCTGCTGTCCGACCGTGGTCGACTGGTCGGTTGTCAGCGCACCGGGGCCCGACACCGGCCCAAGCTGGGCCGGGTAGTCCAGCGGGACCGGGGTCGTTCCCGGCAACCAGTTCTCCCCGACGCGCGACGCGAACGGAAGCCACTGCTCCTGCGTGAATCCGGCGCCCGCCAACAGCGAGGCCAGTAACGGCCACTCGCTGGGACGCCCGCCATTCAGCGAGATGCGAGTCTGCGCGCCGGCGTAAACCCCTGGTGCGGCGATCAACATCGTGGCCGCGACTAGCGTGGCCGCAAACAGCTTCCGACTCGTCCGAAACCGTCCACCAGCGCGCGGCAGCCGTTCCGTCCCCTGCCGACCCGCCGCTGAATTTCGCCTACCCGGAAACGCCTCCCGCCTGTTGTGCAACGTCACGAACGGCGCCCCGTCACACATGCACGGTCCCCCCGCCTTTCGAAGGCGGGGAAGAAGTAGCCCAGCGTCGAGAAGAGCGGGACCAGGTAGGCGAATTGCCGACCAGGCCGACACTCAACGGCCGAAGGCCGATGTAGTTGCCGAAACCGGTTCGCGCGTAGCGGACCCGGGGCGGCGCTACCTGCCATCTGGGATGGCAATGCCAAGTTGCCGCTGCCGATCATCGACCCGACCACGATGGCCGTCATGGCGCCTAGGCCCTGCCCATGTTGCGGGCCGGCGGGTGAGGACTCGGGGGGCTTCGTAAGTACCGTTTCGGACATCGTCGTCTCCCAGGCCCACCATTCGAGGCCACCGATGCCGCCCCCGCCCAATCGACGATAGAGTCGTTTACAGCTGTGCTGTGGAGGCTTTGGTCATCGACGAGAGGGCATAGGTCCTCATTCGGTGGGAGAGACGGCGGCGCGTTCGATCGGCGTCAGTGTTTCTAGGTAAGCCCGTGGTAGTGGTCAAGTCGTTATGTGACTCTGTTGGCCGGTCTTCGGGCAAGGAAGGATCAGCGACGACATGGCGCGGGCCGTCGTTGAGAAAGACTGATTCGATGAAGGTCCGGCAGTGTCAGCTGATGCCCGACTGTGTCCGCTCACGACTGCCGTCGAAGACGTCGCTGCCCCGCCGGCCGCCACCGGCCGACTGCAACGCCGGCCGCCACCGGCCGACTGCAACGCCGGCGGCACCCTGTTATTGCGACGACTACGATCCGCCCATCGTTATCGATCCTGATTGGGGCATCAACCGACTCATCGATCCGACGTGGCATGTGGGTTGCAGGTAGCGGCCGCTAACGCACTGCGGCTCGCAACCGCGGATCACCGCGCAGAACGCGAGCCAACTCAGCCAGTCTGGTGTGCAGGTTGTCGGTGAGCCACAGGGGCCGCGGATGATAGGGCTCCAAGGGCGCGAACGTCGTCGCTGCCGCGGGGTCGCCGCGTACGGCGGCCTTTGCGTGTTCAACATCGTCGCGCAGTCGGCGAATACTCATCTCCAGTTGCTGATCCGTCCAGCCGTGCACGCTCCACGACGAGTCGGTGAGCGACGGCGTGAGACGCAAGAACGCCTCGTGGACAGCGTCGATCCGGATGCCCTGCTCAGTCAGCGGGCCTACCGGTTGCGGAAACAAGCGAGTCTTGACGACGGCCGAGACGATCATGGAGTCCAGGGCTGAGTGGGCACGATCGAGTGCGGCCCCGGCGGTCGCCCGTCGGTGGCGCTCGCCTCGCAGCTGCGATTCGAGGGCCGCATCGAGTGCGTCGAGATAATGGAGTACGGCGGGATGCAGGTCGCGCGAGAGCCGCATCGGCGCAACGGTAAGCGCGACGACGCCCGCGACGCATCCTCCGATCAGCGCCGCGACCACCTTGTCCCAAATCAGGTCGAGGTAGCGTCCTTCGGTTGCGACCAGCGGGACGAGCGCAATGCTCATCCAGAACACCATCGCTGGGTAGGACACGGGTGCGCTGACGACGGTGAAGAACACGCCGATCGTCACGACGCCGACGATCCAGGCAATGTTGTTCGGGCCAATTGCCGAGATCGCGACGCCGGTGGTGGCTCCTAGTATCGTGGCGCCGAGCCATATCCACGCTCGCCGAGTCGACGCCTCGGCCGATCCGGCGATGACGACATACGCGATCCACACCACAAGGAGGCTTTGGTCGTTTCCGAGCCATATGGCGATCAGGGCCCCTAGCACGGCTGCGACGGTGGCTTGTAAGGCGAGTGCCATGGTGGGCGCAAGGGTGCGGGCAGCAGGTGGCGCTTCCAAGCCTGTCTGCTCGGCGGCCGCGGCCCTCGCGGCTTCAGCCCCGACGGCGGGTACGGCCGAAAGGCTCGCCAATGCTGTTGCCTGCGAGGTCGACTGAGCGAGGAGTTGGGCGCCCCCAACTGTCGTCAGAGCCGCCAGAGCGGTCTCCGTCGCACGGTCGGGAGCATCCTCGCCCTTCGGCGCAGTGGTCGTCGCAGCGTGAATTTCGCTGCGTAGGCGTTCAGCTTCGTCCGCGACCGCACCCAATGACTTAGCGTCGACGTTGTCCTTCAGCGCGTTCGCGAGGGCCGTCAGCATACTCGTGATGCCGCCCACGATGTCGTCGGAGATCTGCTTGAGCCACCACGGATCGTTGGCTTGGTTGATCACCTCCTCGATTCCTCTCTCCGCGCAGTACAACGAGACGCGCAACTGCTCGACGCCGTGTTGCCCCAAGCCGGGCAAGAGCGTGCCGGGCAGCTGGCACTCGATGGCTGTCCGGCACCGCATCACCCGGCCGAGACTCCGGCGGAGAGCCTTGAGGTTCGGATGCGGCGCGTCGCCGTCGCACCTCGTGGCCAGTACGCCGATGACGGCGGCGACCGCCTCTCCCGTACTCCGACAGAAGGCGTCGACGGACCGCCTGAGGGCACGAACCGGATCATCGGGCAGGATCACGTATTCCGAGATGGTGATCCAGGCGAAGCCGACTGTCGACGCGAGCACGAGCCACCCGATCTGGTCGCTCGTCGTGCGCATGGCACCGACGAGAAGGGTGATGAGTGCGCCGATCACCGCGAGATTGCCAGCCCGAGGACTCCAGGGCCGGATCGCGTAGGACAAGAACATCTGCAAGATCAGGAATGCCGTGGCTGCCCCCACCGCGGTGCGGCCAAGTTCGACGGTGACGACGATCGCTACGGCCGACACGACTGACGCCCAGCCGAACATGCGGGCGCGGTCGCCACGGCGGAGTTCGGTGACCAGCAGTGCAGCGAAGAAGCACGCTCCGGCACCGAACAGCGAAATCCGCGGCGCGTCGGTGGCATCGAACACCGACGTCACCCCCGCCAGCGTGAGCCCCGAAAGCAGACTCGCACAGGTGGTTCGAACACCGCGGCGGGTCCGAGTGAAGCCAGGGTCGACCATTTCCAGTCGCCGAGCTACGCGGACCGTCATGGCAATCGCCCGATCCGGCACCGGAACTCCTCGAATGTCTACAGACCGTGTATGCCCTCGCACGACATCAAGAGTCCGATGATGATCCGGATGGCATCAGCCGTTCGGTGTGATGACCGCGCGTCCCTGAATCTTGCCGTCGTGCAGGAGGTGGTAGGCATGCGCGGCATCGTCGAGCGGGAAGTACTCAACGAGCACTCTGATCTTTCCGGACTGAGCGAGGTTGATGACTTCGATCAGCTCGGGGATGGTGCCCCAGAATGTTGATGCGACGGCGCATTCGTGCGGTGGGCTGGAGAAGTTGACCGGTAACGTCGCAGTGCCGACCCCGACGATGGTGAGGTGTCCCAGGACCCTTGCCACCTGTGCGGCCATGCTCAGGGTCGGGTTGACGCCGACCAGATCGAGCACGAGTTCCGCACCGTGGCCCCGCGTGATGTCCTTGATGCGCTTGACCGCACCGTCGCCGGAGACCAGCACCTCGTCGGCACCCATGTCCTTGGCGATCTTCAGCTTGTCTTCTGAGGTATCAACCGCGACAACGGTTGTCGCACCGCTGAGCGCATTGAGTACCTGGATCGCCATCTGCCCTAATCCGCCCGCGCCGATGACGACGGCGGTCGATCCCGGTCCCAGCAGATGTGCGGACCGGTTGACGGCGTGATAGCTGGTGAGACCAGCGTCGGTGAGTGGCGCCGCCTCACGCGGATCGAGGTCGCCCAGCGGGATCAGGTAGCGGGTGGCCGGGACGAGGAGATACTCGGCCATGCCGCCGTCGGTGCCGCCCAAGCCGCCCGGACTGGGCTTGCCTGGCGTTTCGCAGTAGTTCTCCATCCCCTTTCGGCAGTTCATGCACAGGCCACAGCCCCAGGGGCCGTACACGATGACTGGATCACCGGGCGCGAAACCCGTGGCGCCGGGCCCCATCTTCTCGACCCAGCCGGCGTTCTCGTGCCCCAGGGTGAAGGGCAGCGTGAATGACCTTGCCCCCGCGGGTAGTTCGAGCAGATGCAGGTCGGAGTGACACGCACCAGCTCCGCCGACCTTGACGAGCACCTCCCCTGGCCCCGGCTCGGGCACGGGCACATCGCGGAGTTGGCCCGGCCGTTGCCATTCGACGAACTGGAAGGCCTTCACGGCGTGCCGGCGTCCTTGATGCCGTCGAACTCGACCTCGAGATGCAACGGTCCGCGGAACACTTGGTTGACTCTGTAGGGCGGCGGGTCGATGACCAGGCGCGGGTTCTCGACCCTGCGCAGGAATGTCTCAAGCGCGATGTTGACCTCCAGCCGCGCGAGTGGGCCGCCGACACAACTATGCACGCCGCGGCCCCAACCGACGTGTTGGTTGTCGGGCCGCTGGATGTCGAACTTCTCCGGATCGGGGAACCGCTTCGGGTCGCGGTTGGCCGCGCCGTACATGAGGTGAACCGCCGAACCCTTGGGGATGACGGTCCCGCCGACCTCGATATCGGCGGTGACGCTGCGGCTGGGGAAGAACTGCACCGCCGACTGCAGCCGCAGCACCTCCTCGATCGCCTTGGGAATCAGCTCGGGCTTCTCCGCCAACAGGTCGAGGGACTCGGGGTTGCGCAACAGCGTCAGCACACAGTGCGCGATCGTGTTGACCGTCGAGTCGTGGCCGGCGACCAACAGCAGCAACGCGTTCGACGCCGCTTCGTTAGGAGTCATCGGACCGTCGGGGCCGTCGGTGTCGTTCACCAGCTTGGACAGCACGCTGTCCTGTGGTTCTTTCAGAAAACCCTGGATCAGGTCATGCATGTAGGCGTTCAGTGCGGCGGTACTTTCCTGGCCCTTCGCCAGACGGGCCTGACCTTCTTCGGTCTTGGCGTCGGGCCCCATGTCCGTCCCGGCCATGAAGTCGAAGATCCAGCCGTGAAAGGTGGGTTCGTCCTTCAGCGGGACGCCGAGGATCTGGCAGATGACCGCGACCGGAACCGGATAGGCATAGTCATCCACGACGTCGAAGGTGTTGGCGCCATTGGCTTTGATCGTGTTCAGCGAGTTATTGCATAGCGTCTGGATGTCGGTGGCCATGTTGGGTATGACGTCTGGGGAATGCGGCGGCGCAAAGTGCCGCATGACTTGTCGACGCTGCTTGTCGTGCTTGGCTGGATCGGACACGATTAGGCTCGGCTCGCGGCCGTAGGTCTGCATGTGTTCGGCACCGACATCGGGTGGGTCGGCCGCGGGCTGGGCCGAGATGGGACTCTTCGAGATGTCGGAGCTGACGTGCGGGTCGTGCGCGAGCTGCAGTAGCTCGCGGTAGCCGGTGACGACGTAGACCTTGTCGGCGACCTGCACGACGGGTGTCTTCCGAAGCTCATCGAAGAACCGGTACGGGTCGTGGCGGTTCTCGTACTTCATCGAGTCGGTCCAGGCGGTTTCCGCGGTTGTCATGTGACTCCTTGGGCAGAGGGCGTTAGCGGGCTTTAGGGCGGAATTCGGCACCCCGCGCGGTCGGGTCGTGGCCAGTCAGCACGACGTCGGGAAGCCCCGTCGGCTCGCGCGGGTCCGGGAAGCGGGCCGACATCGGCTCCGCGTTCGCCGGCACGTCATAGCCCGCTGGCCGGGGCGGGAACGGCGCCGAGCGCTCGATCATCGCCGCGTAGTAATCAAGCCACTTGCCATGGTTGAAGGTGATGGCGCCGACGATGCGGCCGTTCTTACCAAAAGCGGCGGCAAAGCGGAGATCCTCGACCGAGCCCTGGGTGAACACGATCTCATCACCGAAGGAGCACACGCCGACGCCCTTGATGTTGACACCGAACTGGCCGGACCAGAACTGCGGCAGCGGAAGGTGCGGGCGGCGACCCTTCTCGAGGTGGACCATGTTGTGCGCCGCAGTCTGGGCGCCCAGTACCGCGGCATCCACGTGCTCGATCGCCATGAACTGGTACTCGTAGAGCACGTGTGGGGCCCGTGCGATGTCACCGGCGACGAAGATGTTGTCGGTCACCACGCCGTTGATGTCGAACGCGCGGCACCCGGCGTCGCAGGCCACCCCCCAGAACCCGGCGGCCAGTTCAGCGCCTTCGAGCCATTCGATGTTGCGCACGGATCCGAGTGACGCCACCACGACGTCGACATCCAGCGTGGTCCCGTCCGACAACTTCGCGCGTCGGACGTGTCCGCCGGCGTCGCCTTCGAGGGCCTCGACTGCGACCCCGGTGCGCAGGTCGACTCCGGCGTCGCGGTGCATCTTGGCGGCGATGTCGCCGATCACCCCGCCGAGGGCCCCGACCAGCGGTGCGCTGGAGCGTTCCGCCACGGTCACGTCCAGGCCGAGATCGCGACACACCGAGGCCATTTCGGAGCCGATGAATCCCGCCCCGACGATCAGCACCCGCTTCGGTCTGGCCTTGAACGCCGCCTGAATCTTGGCCGCGTCGTCGATGGTGCGCAGCGTGTAGAGGCCCTTCAACTTCGCCTCTTCGGGATTGAACCATGCGCGGGACCGGACGCCGGTCGCGATCAGCAGCCGGTCGTATGGCACCTTGTCGCCGTTGGCCAGCAACACTTCCCGGGCGTCGCGGTCCAATCCGGTGGCCGCGACGCCCAGGCGCCAGTCCGCGTCGACCGTTCGAAGTCGTGGCAGCTTGGTGTTCTCGGCAGGCACCCATCCCTTGAGCACCTGCTTGGACAGCGGCGGCCGGTCATAGGGCTCGTGCGCTTCGTCGCCGATGATGGTCAGCGAGCCGGTGAAGCCCTCGTCGCGCAAGGCCTCTGCCGCGCGCAGCCCGGCCAGTGACGCGCCGACGATCACGATTCGGCCCTGCGCCTTGAACGTCCGGACGAGGTCGTCGACAAGCGGGTGCGTGCTCACTTCGTCGTCCGGTCCGACGGCGGATCCATCTCGGCGATGATCGCCTGCACCGGACACGACGCCACCGCCCGGGCCACCTGCTGTCGTTGCGAGTCATCGGGATTCGGGTCGTAGGCCAGGGCTTCCTCGCCGTTGAGCTGAAGTACCTTCGGCGCCAGCGGAACGCATTGGGCGTACCCCAGGCAGCGATTCAAGTCGACCACGATGCGCATGCTTGTTCGGCTCCTTATCGACCGACGCTGAGGGCCGCTCAGCGCAGCTCCCGCATTCGGGAGGAACACTTCCCACGGTACGGTAGAGCTGCCTCTGTAACGCGGGTATCGACGCGGAAATCAGCCCCGAAGCGGCACGCGCGGTGGCTTTGGCTACATCAGTTGGGCGACACACTCGGTCTGGCGTCTACGACCGAGAAAGGGACGCCTCTGGAACCGAGGACGAGTATGTGGACGTCATCGAACAGGTTCAGCGCTCGGCCGTCGCGGGCATGGATTCTTGACTCAACCCCAAAAATGCCGTGAAAGTCCCGACGGGGCGCCTCTACGAGGATGGAAAGCACCTCTGACCGAGTGCGCCCGAAGGGATTCGAACCCCCAACCTTCTGATCCGTAGTCAGATGCTCTATCCGTTGAGCTACGGGCGCTTGCTATTCAATTGTCACCGCTGACGCAGGTCAGCCGCGGCGGAGGCGAGAGGATTTGAACCTCCGGTCCCCTTTAAGAGGGACAACTCATTAGCAGTGAGTCCCATTCGGCCGCTCTGGCACGCCTCCCGAACGATCCGAGGGCACAGCGTACACAGGCCGAGGACGGGAAGGCAAAGCAGATCCGGGGTGCACCCGCGGGGACCCTAGACTGTTTCGGGTGACCGCCCGCCTGCGCCCAGAGCTGGCCGATCTGCCCGCGTACACGCCGGGCAGGACGGTGCCCGGCGCCATCAAGATCGCCAGCAACGAAACCGTCGACGGTCCGCTGCCCAGCGTGCGCGCGGCCATCGAGGCCGCCACCGACACCATCAACCGGTACCCGGACAACGGCTACACCGAACTGCGGGAGCGGCTCGCGAAGTCCCTCGACGGCGGCTCCTTCGCACCCGAGCAGATCGCGGTGGGCTGCGGATCGGTGAGCCTGTGCCAGCAGCTCATCCAGATCACCGCGTCGGTGGGCGACGAGGTGATGTTCGGGTGGCGCAGCTTCGAGATCTATCCGCTTCAGGTCCGCACGGCCGGCGCCACACCCGTCCAGGTGCCGCTCGCCGATCACGCCTACGACCTCGACGCCATGCTCGCCGCCGTCACCGACCGAACGCGGCTGATCTTCATCTGCAACCCGAACAACCCGACCAGCACCGTCGTCGACCCGCAAGCGCTGGCCCGGTTCGTCGCCGCGGTGCCCTCCGACGTCCTAGTCGTCCTCGACGAGGCCTACGTCGAGTACATCCGCGACGACATGGTCCCGGACAGTTTCGGGCTCGTCCGCGCCCACTCGAACGTCGTTGTGCTGCGTACGTTCTCGAAGGCCTACGGGTTGGCGGGACTGCGGGTGGGCTACGCCGTCGGGGATCCGGACGTGATCACCGCACTGGGCAAGGTGTACGTCCCCTTCACCGCGACCACCGTCTCGCAGGCGGCGGCGATCGCCTCCCTGGACGCGGCCGACGAACTCCTGAGCCGCACCGATCTGGTCGTCGCCGAGAGGGCGCGCGTGACCTCCGCGCTGCGCAATGCCGGATACACCGTGCCACCGTCCCAGGCGAACTTCGTGTGGCTACCCCTTGGCGAGCGCACCGGGGACTTCGTCAACGGCGCGGCCGACGACCGGATCCTGGTGCGCCCCTACGGCCGCGACGGGGTGCGGGTCACCGTCGCCGCCGTGCACGAGAACGACGCCTTCCTCGAGTTCGCCACCCGCTGGATCTCCCGGGACCGCCCGGTCTAGCGCCGCCGGCCGGTGAATGCGAGGAGGCGATCGAAACTACCGGCGCCCGCCGGGGGGTCGACCGGCGGGTCGAAGCCTGCGTTGGAGCGCGCCTCCGGCTTGATGATTCCGTTCGACAGGCCCAGGACGTACTCTGCCAGCGCTTCGTCGGGCTCGACGCCCGCACCGATCGCCTCGGCGTAGTCCCAGGCATGCACCAGGAACTCGAGCGACAGGATCCCCGCCATCATCCTCGCGGGTGCCTCGCCGGAGCCGAACGGCACCGCGCCGTCCACGCCGCGTGCACGCCACGCCGCCACGGCGGCGTACGCGGCCCCCATGACCTCGCTTTCCACCGACGCGTCGGGATCGCGCTCGGGCAACGCCGCACCCGCGGCCCCGCCCAGCACGGTGATGGAGTTCATCAGATGGTCGGTGAGCCCGGCGACGTCGAACTCTCGGCACGGCGTCCGCTGCTCGAGGTCGCCGGGACCGAGCCGGGCCAATACCGACTGCAACACCGCCAGGCAGGCTTCGGCGCTGTCGACCTCGTCCGACGGCGCTTCGGAGGACATGGCACCACGGTAGATCGCCGCGCCGCCTATCGTTGCCCAGATGAGGACCCGAGTTCTGGTCGCGGCGGCCACGCTGCTCGCCGCGAGCGCCATCACCGCGTGCGAGCGCACCACTGACGGCACCATCGCGATGACCACGGAACCCGGTTTCACGACCGGTGGTTCGTCCTCGACGACGTCGTCGCCGCGCACCACGTCGCCACGCACCACGACGCCGCGCACTACGACGCCGCGCACTACGACACCCCGCACCTCATCGGACGTACCGCCGCCAGGCAATGCCCTGACGATGAGGTGCGACGAGTACAACGACCTGGACCCGGATACCCAGCTGGCGGTCATCGAGGAGATCCTGGCGCAGGGGGGCTCGGTGCTCGGCCCGGGCAACGCAGAGATCGCCCAGACGCTCGCCGACGCGGTCTGCCAGTTCTTCCCGCAGGGCACCGTCAGCGACGTCCTGCTCGGCGGGTCGCCGCCGTGACCCGATAGCCTTCGACTCATGGGCGATACCTACGAATCCCTGACCGTCGACGTGGACGGCGCCGTCGCGCAGGTGACGTTGACCGGGCCGGGCAAGGGCAACGCCATGGGGCCCGCGTTCTGGGCTGAGATGCCCGACGTCTTCGCTTCGCTGGACGCAGACCCCGACGTCCGCGCCATCGTGCTGACCGGGTCTGGCCGCAACTTCAGCTACGGTCTGGACCTGCCCGCCATGGGCGACACCCTGTCGCCGCTGATGTCCGACGGGGCCATGGCCCGGGAGCGGACCGAGTTCCACGCACGGCTCAAGCGAATGCAACAGTCGATCACCGCCGTCGCGGACTGCCGCACGCCCGTCATCGCATCGGTGCACGGATGGTGCATCGGCGGCGGCGTCGACCTCATCTCCGCCGTCGACATCCGCTACGCGAGTGCCGACGCCAAGTTCTCCGTTCGCGAGGTGAAGGTCGCGATGGTCGCCGACGTCGGTTCGTTGGCACGGCTGCCGCTGATCCTTTCCGAGGGGCACCTGCGGGAGCTGGTGTTGACGGGCAGGGACATCGACGCGGCGCGCGCCGAGAGAATCGGCCTCGTCAACGACGTCTTCGACGACGCCGACGCCTCATTGGCGGCCGCCCACGCCACCGCCGAAGAGATCGCCGCCAACCCGCCGCTGGTGGTGCAGGGCATCAAGGACGTGCTCGACGAGCAGCGCACCGCGCAGGTGTCGGCGAGCCTGCGGTACGTGGCGGCATGGAACTCGGCATTCCTGCCGAGCAAGGACCTCGCCGAGGGCGTCAGCGCGGTGTTCGCCAAGCGGGCGCCCGAGTTCAAGGGCGAATAGCCAGGCGAGCCGGCGGTGGCGGAGGGATTTGAACCCCCGGACGGTGTTAGCCGTCTCTCGCTTTCAAGGCGAGTGCATTAGGCCGCTCTGCCACGCCACCGCCGACAAGCGTAGGCGTTCTACACCCGACCTACTCTGGCGGGCGTCGGCGACGACTTGAGTTCAACCCCGATCCGTCTGCAGTTCTCCCCCAACGCGCCGACCTGCGCACGTGACAACGGTGCCAGAAAGTGCGACCTCACACCCTCGCCGTAGGTCGCCATCGCCTCCCGAAGCACGTCCCTACCGTCCGGGGTGATGGTGGCCAACACCCCGCGACGGTCGTCAGGACTGGAGCAGCGGGTCACCAGCTGCTGGGATTCCAGTCGATGGATCTGGCGGGTCACCCTGCTCGGCAATGACATGAGCTCGTCGGCCAGGTCACCCATCCGCGCGGAGCCCGTTGCCGACCTGTCGAGGATGTCGAGGAGGCGTACGTCGTTGAGCGTCAGATGGTGGGCGTCCACCAAGGACTTGTTCAACGTCGCGTAGAGCCGGAGCGATGAGTCCAGGAAGTTGTGCCACGACCGTTGTTCCGCCATGTCCAGCCCAGGCATGGCACTCGCGGTGCCCGCACCGATCATCGCCCCCATGGCGAACATAATAAAGGCGCGGAACCGCTGGTAGTAGCGTTATCGCCATGCGCGCGATGGTGCCGAACGCGGCCGCTGAACTGATTTGGCAGGAGCTGTCAGAAGTCACAGCTCAGCCGGGCGAGTTGGTGATCGACGTGGTTGCTGCCGGCGTCAATCGCGCCGACCTGCTTCAGGCATCCGGCAACTATCCCCCGCCACCGGGGGCCAGTGAGACCCTCGGATTGGAGGTCTCCGGCCGGATCGCCGACCTCGGCCCGGGCGTCGACGGCTGGTCGGTCGGAACGCCGGTGTGCGCCCTGCTGGCCGGCGGCGGCTACGCCGAGCGCGTCGCGGTACCCGCCCAGCAGGTGCTGCCCGTGCCCGTCGGGGTCGACCTCCACCAGGCGGCCGCCCTGCCCGAGGTGGCGTGCACGGTCTGGTCCAACCTCGTCATGACCGCCGGCCTGTCGGCGGGTCACCTGGTGCTGCTGCACGGCGGCGCCAGCGGTATCGGGACCCACGCCATCCAGGTGGCCCGGGCCCTGGGCTGCCGGGTCGCGGTCACTGCCGGGTCGACGGAGAAGTTGGCACTGTGCAGCGACCTTGGCGCGGACATCGCGATCTCCTACCGCGACGAAGACTTCGTCGAACGGATCCGGGCGGAATCCGGCGGTGCGGGAGCCGACGTCATCCTCGACATCATGGGGGCGTCATACCTGGACCGCAACGTCGATGCGCTCGCGCCCGACGGCCGCCTGGTCATCATCGGCTTCCAAGGCGGCGTGAAGGCCGAGCTGAATCTCGGCAAGCTGCTGGGCAAACGGGCGGGCGTGATCGCGACGGCCTTGCGGTCGCGGCCCGTAGCCGGCCCCTCCGGCAAGGGTGCCATCGTCGATGAGGTCGTCGCCAATGTCTGGCCGATGGTCGCCGACGGACGGGTTCGCCCAGTGATCGGCGCAGAGCTGCCCATCGAAGAGGCGACCGCGGCTCACCGGCTGCTGGAGTCCGGTGACGTCACCGGGAAAGTAATTCTCCGCGTATCGGATTAGTCAGCCGAGCGATGCCAGCGCACGGACCAACTGATCCACCTCGGCGATCGTCGTGTAGTGAGCCAGCCCGAGGGTGACCGCACCCCCGATGTCGTTGACCCCGATCACGTCGAGCACCCGTGAGTTGCCGTCCGAGACCGCAAGCACGCCATTGTCGGTGAGCCGCTGGATCACCCGCTCGGCCGGCACCCCGTGAACCGCGAGGCTGAGCACGGGCAGGTGCACCTCTGGTTGGCCGATCACCATGACCAGGGGTAGCGACCGCAGGGACGTGAGCAGATAGCCGAACAACCGGTCCATGTATGAGGCGGCCGATTGCATTGACACCGCGAGTCTTTCGCGGCGCGTACCGGTCGCCGTCTCGTCGAGCGAGGCCAGGTACTCGATGCTGGCCACCAGTCCGGCCAGCATGCCGTACTGGTGGGTGCCGACCTCGAGGCGGGCGGGCCCGGTGGCGAACGGGTCCAGAGACACCGAACCGAAGGAGTCGATCGCAGAGGGGTCGCGGAACACCAGCGCACCGATCGGAGGCCCGCCCCACGCCACGGCGTTCAGCGCCATCACGTCGGCCTCGATCTCGTCGATGCCGACCAGCCGGTACGGCGCCGCAGCGGAGTGATCGACGACGACCATGCCACCGTGCTCGTGGACCAGCTTGGTCACCGGGCGCAGATCCGTCATCGTGCCGAGCGACGCCGACGCCGACGTGACCGCCACCAGACGGGTGGGCTTGGTGATCAGGCTCTCCCACTGCCACGCCGGCAACTCGCCGGTCTCGATGTCGACCTCGGCCCACTTCACCTTGGCGCCATAGCGATTCGCGGCACGCAGCCACGGGGCGATGTTGGCCTCGTCGTCGAGGCGCGTGACCACCACCTCGTAGCCCAGACCCACCCTCGACGAGGCGGCTTCAGCGAGGGAGGTCAACAGGATGGCGCGGTCGGCGCCGAGCACGACACCGCGGGGGTCCGCTCCAACCAGGTCCGCGACGGCCTGGCGCGCCGCGGCGAGCACCGCGGCGCTGCGCTGTGCCGCGGGGTGAGGGCCGACGTCGGTCGTCATCGAGCCACGGAACGCCGTCGAGACGGTGGTCGCGACGGAGTCGGGAAGCAACATGCCGTACTGGGCGTCGAAGTGCACCCAACCGTCGCCCAGCGACGGGTGCAACCCGCGCACCCGGGCGACGTCGTATGCCATGCCAGCCACCTTCGAGCGTATTGAGACCGCGACTCATAGCTTCCGGTGGCACCCGCCCACGCTCACATCGTGGCGAGCGGGGTCACCTCGGCAGCAATACTAGTGCAGTGGCCTCGGCCAGCCGTGGCCGCCGGGCGGCACGCCGGTGGTGCACGGTTTCGCCATGCCGGACGGGCTAGTGTCGCTAGACGGGTAATTCAGCACGTTCAGGGAGTGTCCAGAAGGTTATGACGAGCAATTCCGACGAAAACGACGTCGAGATCATCGGCGGCGGCATGCCAGGGATGGACGGCATGGACGATGACGCGGACGGCAAGCCGCTGACCGACCTCGTCGAACAGCCGGCGAAGGTCATGCGGATCGGCACCATGATCAAGCAACTCCTCGAAGAGGTGCGCGTGGCCCCGCTCGACGATGCCAGCAGGCAACGCCTACGTGACATCCACCGCACCAGCATCAGCGAGCTGGAGGAGGGGCTGGCACCCGAACTGCGCGACGAACTCGAGCGCCTGACGCTTCCGTTCTCCGACGATCAGGTTCCGTCGGACGCCGAACTGCGCATCGCCCAGGCGCAGCTCGTCGGCTGGCTCGAGGGTCTCTTCCACGGCATCCAGACCGCACTGTTCGCCCAGCAGATGGCGGCTCGCGCCCAGCTCGAGCAGATGCGTCAGGGCGCGTTGCCGCCCGGCGTCGGTGGTCCCGGACAGCGCGGACCGGCGCACCCCGGGACCGGCCAGTACCTGTAGAAGCGGCGGATTCGTGGAACCACACATCTCGACCCGAAGCGCCTGGGTGGAGTTTCCGATCTTCGATGCCAAGTCCCGCTCGCTGAAGAAGGCGTTCCTGGGCAGGGCGGGCGGCGCGATCGGCCGCAACGAATCCAACGTCGTCGTGATCGAGGCGCTGCGGGACATCACCCTATCGCTGAACATGGGCGACCGGGTGGGCTTGGTCGGACACAACGGCGCGGGGAAGTCGACGTTGCTGCGCCTGCTCTCGGGCATCTACGAGCCGACGCGCGGATCGGCGACCGTCACCGGCCGCGTGGCTCCGGTGTTCGATCTCGGCGTGGGCATGGACCCGGAGATCTCCGGTTTCGAGAACATCATCATTCGTGGGCTGTTCCTTGGTCAGACCCGTAAGCAGATGATGGCCAAGGTCGACGAGATCGCCGATTTCACCGAACTCGGCGACTACCTGTCGATGCCGCTGCGTACCTATTCCACGGGTATGCGGGTCCGGTTGGCGATGGGCGTGGTGACCAGCATCGACCCGGAGATCCTGCTGCTCGACGAGGGGATCGGCGCCGTCGACGCGGAGTTCATGAAGAAGGCGAGGACCCGCCTTCAGAAGCTCGTCGAGCGGTCCGGGATCCTGGTGTTCGCAAGCCACTCCAACGAGTTCCTGGCCCAGTTGTGCGACACCGCGATGTGGATCGACCACGGCACCATCCGACTGCGCGGCGGTATCGAAGAGGTGGTGCGTGCCTACGAGGGCGAGGACGCCGCACGCCACGTCCGCCAGATCCTCGAGGAGAACGACCGCGAGAGCGAGCATGGCTGACTCCGGGCAAGTCGAGGTGTGCGCCGTGGTGGTCACCCATCGGCGCCCCGACGCCCTGGCCATGTCTCTGGAGGCGGTGACCGGTCAGTCCCGTACTCCCGATCACCTGATCGTCGTGGACAACGACGACGACCCGCAGGTGTGTGCGCTGGTGGCCGGCCAGCCCGTCCCGACCACCTACCTCGGATCCCGGCGAAACCTCGGCGGCGCCGGTGGTTTCGCGCTGGGCATGCTCCATGCGCTGAGCCTGGGTGCGGACTGGGTGTGGCTGGCCGATGACGACGGGCGGCCGCAGGATGACGAGGTGCTGGCCACACTGCTGGCGTGCGCCGAGAGGCACGGCTTGGCCGAGGTCTCCCCGATGATCTGTGACCTCGACGATCCTGAACGTCTCGCATTCCCGTTGCGCCGCGGGCTGAAGTGGCGCCGACTGGTCAGCGAGCTGCGCACCGATTCACAGCTCCCGGATCTCATGCCGAACATCGCGCACCTGTTCAACGGCGCACTCTTTCGTGCAGCCACCCTCGAAGCCGCCGGCGTACCCGACCTACGGCTGTTCCTCCGCGGCGACGAAACCGAATTGCACCGTCGACTACTGCGATCGGGGCTCCCATTCGGCACGTGCCTGCACGCGGTATACCTACACCCGCAGGGCGGCGATGAATTCAGGCCGATCCTGGGCGGGCGCATGCACGCGCAGTACCCCGACAACCCGACCAAGCGGTACTTCACCTATCGCAATCGCGGCTATCTGCAGTCACAACCTGGAATGCGCAGGCTGGTGTTCCAGGAATGGCTGCGGTTCGGCTGGTTCTTCCTCGGTGACCCGTCGCGACCCCGCCGGGCTGCGGGAGTGGCTGGCACTGCGCCGACTCGGCCGCAAGGAGAAGTTCGGCCGGGGCGAGCGAAGCGACGGGAAGTTCATGAAGCCCCAGGACCGGCCATGACATTCACCGATGCTGCCGCGCAGTCGAGGACATTCGGGCGCGCGTGGGGTGACCTCGCCGGAGGGTTCGGGAAGCGCGAACTGTGGCTGCACCTCGGCTGGCAGGACATCAAGCAGCGTTACCGGCGCTCGGTGCTCGGCCCGTTCTGGATCACCATCGCAACGGGCACCATGGCGGTGGCGCTGGGTGGCCTTTACTCCAAGCTCTTTCACCTCGAGTTACGCGAGCACCTGCCATACGTCACTCTCGGCCTGATCATCTGGAACCTGATCAACGCCGCCATTCTCGAGGGTGCCGACGTGTTCGTCTCCAACGAAGGGCTGATCAAACAACTGCCGACGCCGCTGTCGGTGCACGTCTACCGGTTGGTGTGGCGGCAGGTGATCCTGTTCGGGCACAACATCATCATCTTCGTGATCATCGCGATCATCTTCCCGCAGCCGTGGAACTGGGCCGACCTGACGTTCATCCCCGCGCTGGCGCTCATCGTGCTGAACTGCATCTGGGTGGCGCTGTGCTTCGGCATTCTCGCGACCCGCTACCGGGACATCAGCCCGCTGCTGTTCAGCCTGGTGCAGTTGCTGTTCTACATGACGCCGATCATCTGGAACGACCAGACGCTGCGCCAGCAGGGTGCAGGCACATGGGCGAAGATCATCGAGTTCAACCCGCTGCTGCACTACGTCGACATCGTGCGTGCTCCGCTGTTGGGCGCCCCCCAGGAGATACGGCACTGGGTGGTCGTCATCGTCCTGACCGTGATCGGCTGGGTGGTGACGGCACTCGCGATGCGTCAGTACCGGGCTCGCGTGCCGTACTGGGTATAGCGGCCCAGGCATTTGGCCGTTGATCATCGCGGGCTACCCCCCCGTGGGACACTGAAGGTACTGCGCCACGATTCTCGCCGCGTTGTTCTAATAGCCGCGCCGAGTGATGGGTTGCCAAATGTTCTTCACAATGCCGATCAATGAGGTCCGGTGACCAACACGTCACGGAACTTCATGTCCGCGATCGCCCAATACCCCGACGGCACGCTCGGTCCGCGCGAACTCTGCCTGTCGTGCGTAAAGGTGCTGCCGGTGCAACGGGCCGCGATCACCGTCGGCGTCGCGTCGGCCACCTGGGAAACACTCGGCGCGTCCGACGACAGGGCCATGCGCATCGAACGACACCAGATCGTCGCCGGCGAAGGACCCGCTGTCGACGCGGCGGCATGCGGGGGTCCCGTGCTGGTCGACGACCTGTCCGCGCAGTTCGACAGGTGGCCCGGATTCACGACGACGGCAGGCGACGACGCCCGCGGGGCCCTGTTCGCCTTCCCGCTTCAGATCGGGGCGATCTCCGTCGGTGTGCTCGACCTCAGCCGCGATGAGCCGCCAGAACTGCAGCCCGCCGACATGCTTGCCATCTCCGGCGTCACCGACATCGTCACCATGGTGCTGCTGTCCCGCCCCGCGCATGGAGGCACCGACGGCCAGGGTCCGGACTCGTGGTGGATCCCGTCGCCGTCGTCGACCGAGATCCACCAGGCCACCGGCATGGTGGTGGCCCAGCTTTCCGTCCCGCCGAGTGTGGCGTACCTGCGTTTGCGGGCATACGCGTTCGCACGGGATCAGGCGCTGGTCGACGTGGCTCGCGACGTGATCGAGCGACGACTCCGCTTCGATCCCGAGGATGCGCATTGACCAGAAGGGGATCACTGAGGACGATGAACGAGACGAGGAGAACGCAATGGACGATCGCGAAGGCCAACTGGTGAAGGCGTTCGTGACCCTGGCGGACACCTTGGTGGACGACTATGACGTGGTGGAGTTCGCCCAGGAACTCGTCGAGGACTGCGTATCCCTGCTCGCCGCCGACTCCGCGGGTCTGCTACTCGACGATCTAAGGGGCGGCCTTCAGGTGCTCTCCTCGACGAGCGAACAGGCCCGGATGCTCGAACTGCTGCAGATTCAGTCGGATGCGGGACCTTGCCTGCAGGCCTACCGCACGGGCCAACAGGTACACGTCGACGATCTGAGCGTAGACATCGGCCGGTGGCCGACGTTTGCCGCCCGCGCCGCCGGGGAGGGTTTCGGCGCCGTGTTCGCGATCCCGCTGCGGCTGCGCAACGAGCGGATCGGGGCCCTCAACCTCTTCCGGAGCAGAGCCGGGCATGATGGACGCGTCGGATCTGCTGGTCGCCCAGGCGCTGGCCGACGTCGCGACGATCGGCATCCTGCACCAACGGGTGCTGACGCCGCGGCGCCCTGGTGAACAGCCAACTTCAGACGGCGTTGAACAGCCGAATCGTGATCGAGCAGGCCAAGGGCGTGCTCGCCGAGCGCGGCGCGATCGACATGGAGGAGGCGTTCCGCCAGTTGCGGTCCATGGCACGTAGCACCAACCGCCACCTGTCCGACACGGCGCGCATGGTGATCGAGAACTCGAGTGGCACGATCCCGGCCGGTGAGCAACCCACCTTCCTGACCATCCGTGTGGCGGTATAGTCTGGAGCAGCGTTGCTCCAGACTCCCGGCCACGACTGCATGCCGTCTACCAAGGGAGCTGCACAATGCCGGACCGACGTAGACATTCGCCGCCGATCGATGCGGACGGGTACCTGCAACAGCTGCCAGCGCTGCAACTTCTAAACCGCCTTCCCGCACCGATGCTCGGTATCGGACTACTCGGCGACGTCGGTTACGCCAACCCCGCCTGTGCCGACCTGCTCGGCTACCCCGACGCAGAGGCCATGACCCTGCTCCAGCTGCCCGAGCTGTTGGCGGACCACGAACGCCTGGCGCCGCCGGACTGCGTCGCCACGCTGCGGGGCGCCGACGGGGTGATCGGGTGGAACCACGCCGAGGGTTACGTGGTTCGGACGATGGTCTCCCCGCCTCTGCTCGTGCGCGCGACCGACGCGCTACTCCTGGTCAGCATCACCGACGTCACCGCGGCGCTGTGGGAGAAAGGTTCCGGGGTGGACGCAATCAAGCGGGCCGTTCTCAGCCCGTAAGCTGCCCGGGTGGCCGAGCCCCCGATGTCGCCCAACCTGACCCTGGCGACCCAGGTCTGGCGATTCGTCGTCACCGGCGGCCTGTCGGCGATCGTCGACTTCGGGCTCTATGTCTTGTTCCTGCACTTCGGCCTGCACGTCAACGTCGCCAAGACGCTGAGCTTCGTGGCGGGTACCACCACCGCCTATCTGATCAATCGACGGTGGACGTTTCAGGCTCCGCCCAGCCGTGCCCGGTTCGTCGCCGTGTGTGCGCTCTACGCGGTGACCTACGCCGTGCAGGTCGGCATCAACTACTTCTTCTACGTGCTGCTCGACGACAAGCCGTGGCGTGTG
Source organism: uncultured Actinomycetota bacterium (assembly GCA_963798245.1). Classification (GTDB taxonomy): domain Bacteria; phylum Actinomycetota; class Actinomycetes; order Mycobacteriales; family Mycobacteriaceae; genus Mycobacterium. Next base: position 354,964 of record CAWCSO010000009.1, on the reverse strand, counting down.
CCCGTTGCATTCGTCATCGCCCAGGGCACCGCGACGGTGATCAACTTCGTGGTTCAGCGCGCGGTGATCTTCCGGTGGGCAGGAGCGGAGCGACTCGGGGAATGATCCCGGTGGAAGTAGGGACGGTACCCTCGTCACGATGTTCGAAACGACCACCAAGCGGTTGACGGGATGGGGCCGCACCGCGCCATCGGTGGCGCACGTGCTGTCCACCCCGGACCCCCACGTCATCGTCGACGCCGTCTCGGCCGCCGACGGACGGGGGGTGATCGCGCGCGGACTGGGCCGGTCCTACGGCGACAACGCGCAGAACGGCGGCGGCCTGGTCATCGACATGACCGCACTGAACAAGATCCACTCGATCAGCGCCGAGACCCGGCTCGTCGACGTCGACGGCGGCGTCAGCCTCGACCAGCTGATGAAGGCCGCGCTCCCGTTCGGACTGTGGGTGCCCGTTCTGCCGGGCACCCGCCAGGTCACCATCGGCGGCGCGATCGCCTGCGACATCCACGGCAAGAACCACCACAGTGACGGCAGCTTCGGTGACCACGTCCGTTCCATGGAACTGCTCACCGCGGACGGTCAGATCCGCCACCTCACCCCGGACGGCGACGAGGCGCAACTCTTCTGGGCGACCGTCGCCGGGAACGGGCTCACCGGGATCATCCTGCGTGCCACGATCGCCATGACCCCGACGGAGACCGCGTACTTCATCAACGACGGTGACAACACCGCAAACCTCGACGAGACCATCGCGTTCCACAGTGACGGCAGCGAGGCGAACTACACCTACTCCAGCGCATGGTTCGACGCGATCAGCCCGCCACCGAAACTGGGCAGGGCCGCGATCACCCGTGGGCGGCTGGCCCGCCTGGACGAGCTGCCGGACAAGCTCGCGAAGGATCCGCTGAAGTTCGATGCACCGCAACTGATGACGGTGCCCGACGTGTTCCCCAACGGGCTGATGAACAAGCTGACGCTCAGCACCATCGGCGAGCTGTACTACCGCCGGGGCGGGCACTACCGCGGCAAGGTCCAGAACCTGACGCAGTTCTACCACCCGCTCGACCTGCTCGGGGAGTGGAACCGCGGCTACGGACCCGCCGGCTTCGCGCAGTACCAGTTCCTGGTGCCGCTGGCGGCGGTCGAGGAGTTCAAGCAGATCATCGGTGACATCCAGCGCAGCGGACACTATTCCGCGCTCAACGTCTTCAAGGTTTTCGGGCCGGGAAACCAAGCGCCGCTGAGCTTTCCGATCGCCGGCTGGAACGTCGCCATGGACTTCCCGACCAAGCCGGGCATCGGTCAGCTGCTCACACGAACTCGACGCACGCGTGCTGGAGTTCGGCGGCAGGCTGTACACGGCCAAGGACTCCCGCACCACCGCCGAGACCTTTCACGCCATGTATCCGCGGATCGACGAATGGATCGCCGTTGCGCCGCAAGGTCGATCCCGGTGGCGTATTCGCCTCGGACATGGCCCGACGTTTGGAGCTTCTGTAGATGGTGTTCGACGCCGTGGGAAACCCACAGACCATTCTGTTGCTAGGCGGCACGTCCGAGATCGGATTGGCGATCTGCGAGCGGTACCTGCGCGACGCCCAGGCGCGCGTAGTGCTGGCTGACCTACCTGACCATCCGCGCAAGGACGACGCCATCGCCGCCATGACGGCAGCCGGTGCGAAGTCGGTCGAGTGGATCGACTTCGACGGCGTCAAGAACGACACCCACCCCGAGGTCATCGACGCCGCCTGGCGCGACGGTGATGTCGACGTGGCGATCGTGGCATTCGGCCTACTCGGGGATGCCGAGGAACTCTGGCAGAACCAGCGCAAGGCCGTCCAGATCGCCGAGATCAACTACACGGCAGCGATTTCAGTCGGAGTCCTGGTCGGCGAGAAGATGCGCGCCCAGGGATCCGGTCGGATCATCGCAATGAGTTCGGCCGCCGGTGAACGCGTGCGTCGGTCCAACTTCGTCTACGGCTCCACCAAGGCCGGCCTCGACGGTTTCTACCTGGGACTCGGAGAGGCATTGCGCGAGTTCGGAGTTCACGTGCTGGTGATCCGGCCCGGACAGGTCCGCACCGCAACGACGATCGCGCACCTACAGGCGACCGGCGCCAAGGAGGCGCCGCTCACCGTCGACAAGGAGTACGTCGCCGAGTTGGCGGTCACCGCGTCGGCCAAGGGCAAGGATCTGGTGTGGGCCCCGGGTCCGTTCCGGTACGTGATGATGATCCTGCGGCACATCCCGCGGCCGATCTTCCGCAAACTGCCGATCTGAATCTGCGGGCACCCATGCGAGGCGCACTGACTGGGCCGATCAGAACAGTCGGCCAGATGATCGCCGCCGCGGTCACCGCGGCGCTGATCTCGGTGGTGGCACTGGCCGCCATCTCACGTGTCGAATGGCCGGCATTCAACTCGAGCAATCAACTGCACGCGCTGACCACCGTTGGCCAGTTCGCCTGCCTGGCGGGGTTGTTCGCCACCGGCATGGCGTGGCGTGCGGGTCGACGGTTCCTGGCCGGCGCCGGCGGTGTGGTGTTCTCGTCGGCGTTCTCCGTGGTCACCCTGGCCATGCCGCTCGGCGCAACCAAGCTCTACCTGTTCGGCGTGTCCGTCGACCAACAGTTCCGCACCGAATACCTGACCCGCCTTGCCGACTCGGCCGTACCGCACGACATGACCTACATCGGCCTGCCGCCGTTCTACCCGCCGGGCTGGTTCTGGCTCGGCGGCCGCATCGCCGACCTGGCAGGCATGCCTGCGTGGGAGGCCTTCAAGCCATGGTCGATCACCTCGATCGCCGCTGCGGTCGCCGTCGCGTTCGTCCTGTGGGCAAACATGATTCGGTTCGAGTACGCGTTGGTCGTCACCACCGCCACGACGGCGACCACGTTGGCGTACGCCTCGACCGAGCCGTACGCGGCGATCATCACCGTGCTGCTGCCACCGGTGTTCGTGTTGGCATGGTCGGGGCTGCGGGCGGGTTCCCGCCCGGGCGCGCACCGTGGGTGGGCCGCCGTCGTCGGCGTCGGCCTGTTCCTGGGCGCCGCCGCGTTGTTCTATACCCTGCTGCTGGCCTACGCGGCCTTCACCCTCGTGCTGATGGCGCTGCTCGTGGCGGCGACACGCTCCGGCCGCGAGCGACTGGATCCGCTGCTGCGCCTCGCGGTGATCACGGTGATCTCCGGCGCCATCGCGCTGATCGGGTGGGGCCCGTACCTCTTGGCGGCTTCGAGGGGGGCGCCCGCCGACACGGGCACCGCGCAGCACTACCTGCCCGAGGACGGCGCGCAACTCACCTTCCCGATGCTGTCGTTCACACTGCTGGGTGCGCTGTGTCTGCTCGGGACGCTCTGGCTGGTGACCTACGCCCGCAGTTCGACGCGCGCCGGCGCGCTGGCAACCGCCGTGGTGGCTGTCTACGCGTGGTCGCTGCTGTCGATGCTCACCACCCTGGCGGGCACCACGCTGCTCTCGTTCCGCCTGCAACCCACCCTCACCGTGCTGCTCACCGCGGCCGGCGCATTCGGATTCATCGAGGTGACCCGAGCCGTTGCGGCGCGCTATCAGCCGGCGATCGGCAGGCGCGTGGTCGCGGGCGCGGCGCTGGTGGGTGCGATCGGTGCGATGACCTTCAGCCAGGACATCCCCGACGTCCTGCGACCCGACATCACCGTGGCCTACACCGACACCGACGGCTACGGGCAGCGGGCCGACCGCAGGCCGCCCGGCGCCGAGCGGTACTACGCCGACATCGACGCGAGAATCGGCGAGGCGACCGGACGCCCGCGCAACGAAACCGTGGTCATGACGGCTGACTACGGCTTCCTGTCCTATTACCCCTACTACGGCTTCCAGGGCCTCACCTCTCACTACGCCAACCCGCTCGCGCAATTCGAGGAGCGTTCGGCGGTCATCGAGAGCTGGGCCACCATGACCAGCCCCGACGACCTGATCGCGTCCCTGGACGACATGCCATGGCAGCCGCCGACGGTCTTCCTCATGCGCCACGGCGCGAACGACACATACACACTGCGACTGGCCAGTGACGTCTACCCGAACCAACCCAACGTGCGCCGCTACCAGGTGATCCTCGACGCCGCGCTGTTCGACGACCCGCGGTGGGACGTGACCGACATCGGCCCGTTCGTGTTGGCGATCCGGAAATGACCGATGACGAATCCGCCGCTGCCGTGCCACTAACATCAACGCCCGTGGTCAAGGACACCGCGATCCGGGGCAACCACCGGACCGCGCGCATAATCGCGATCGTCGCGGGGCTGCTCGGGGCACTGCTCGCCATCGCCACCCCGCTGCTGCCGGTCGAGCAGACGACCGCCGAGCTCAACTGGCCGCAGAACGGCGAACTGGCCAGTGTGGACGCGCCACTGATCGGCTATGTCCCCACCGAATTGTCCATCTCGATTCCGTGCCGCGCGGCGGCCGATCTGACCGGCTCTCGAAGCGTGCTGCTGTCCACGGTGCCCAAACAGGCGCCCAAGGCCGTCGACCGCGGCCTGCTCATCGAGCGCGTCGGCGACGACCTGCTGGTCATCGTCCGAAATACCCCGATCGTCAGTGCCCCGCTGACCCAGGTGCTCAGCCCCGCGTGCGAACGGCTCGAGTTCACCGCGCATGCGGACAAGGTGACTGGCGAGTTCGTCGGCCTGGTCAAGGGTCCGGACTCCGATGACCCCGGCGAACCACTGCGCGGTGAGCGCAGCGGCTACGACTTTCGGCCCCAGATCGTGGGCGTCTTCACCGACCTGTCGGGACCGGCGCCGCCCGGTCTGGAGTTCTCCGCCACGATCGACTCCCGATACAGCAGCACGCCGACCCTTCTGAAGACGTTGGCGATGGTGCTCGGCGTCGCGCTGACCGCCGTCGCCCTCGGAGCCCTGCACGTGCTGGACTCGGCCGACGGCATGCGGCACCGCCGCTTCCTGCCGCAACGCTGGTGGACGCTGTCGCCGCTCGACGGTGTCGTCACCGCGATGCTGGTGTGGTGGCACTTCGTCGGCGCGAACACCGCCGACGACGGCTACATCCTGACCATGGCGCGGGTGTCCGAGAACGCCGGATACATGGCCAACTACTACCGGTGGTTCGGCACCCCCGAGGCGCCGTTCGGCTGGTATTACGACCTGCTTGGGCTGTGGGCGCACGTGAGCACCGCCAGCGTGTGGGTGCGGCTGCCCACTTTGTTGATGGGCATCGCATGCTGGTGGGTGATCAGCCGCGAGGTGATCCCCCGGCTCGGCCACGCCGTCAAGCACAGCCGGGCGGCGGCATGGACCGCCGCGGGCATGTTCCTCGCGTTCTGGCTTCCGCTGAACAACGGACTGCGGCCGGAGCCGATCATCGCACTCGGGATACTGCTCACCTGGTGTTCGGTGGAGCGCGGAGTGGCCACCAGCAGGCTGCTGCCGGTGGCGGTGGCGATCATCATCGGCGCGCTGACCCTGTTCTCCGGTCCCACCGGAATCGCCGCGATCGGCGCCCTTCTGGTGGCCGTTGGTCCGCTGAAGACCATTGTCGGCCAGCACACCTCGCGATTCGGCTACCTCGCGCTGTTGGCCCCGATCCTGGCGGCCGGCACGGTCACCACGATCCTGATCTTCCGCGATCAGACGTTGGCCGGGGAGATACAGGCCAATGCGTTCAAGTCGGCCGTCGGGCCGAGCCTGAGCTGGTTCGACGAGCACATCCGCTACGAACGGCTCTTCATGGCCAGCCCCGACGGCTCGGTCGCACGCCGTTTCGCCGTGCTCGTCGTGCTGCTGGCACTGGCCGTGTCGGTCGCAATGACGTTGCGCAAGGGGCGAATTCCCGGTACCGCGGCAGGCCCGAGCCGTCGCATCATCGGCATCACGATCATCTCCTTCCTGGCGCTGATGTTCACCCCGACGAAGTGGACGCACCACTTCGGCGTATTCGCCGGACTGGCAGGGTCTCTCGGCGCGCTGGCCGCCGTGGCCGTCACCGCCGCCGCGATGAGGTCACGGCGCAACCGCACGCTCTTCGCCGCCGCGGTGTTCTTCATCTCGGCACTGTCGTTCGCGAGCGTCAACGGATGGTGGTACGTATCCAACTTCGGTGTGCCGTGGTCAAACGCATTCCCGGAGTGGCACTTCGGCTTCACGACGATCCTGCTCGGGTTCTCGGTGCTCGCCCTGCTGGTGGCGGCGTGGTTCCATTTCACCGGAGGGCAGGAGCGAAGCGACCCGGGAAGGGGATCCGGAGGGCAGGAGCGAAGCGACCCGGGAGAGGACAACCCGCCGAATCGGTCACGGCGCTGGCCGGCAATCGCTCAGGCTCCGTTGGCGATTGCGGTGTGGGTGGTGGTCGTCTTCGAGGTGGTCTCGCTCACGCTGGGGATGATCGACCAGTACCCGGCGTGGTCGGTGGGCCGGTCGAACCTCGAGGCGGTCACCGGTAAGACCTGCGGTCTGGCCAACGACGTGATGGTCGAACAGGACACCAACGCCGGACTGCTCACGCCTGTCGACGTCCCGAGGGGCCAGGGACTCGGCGCGGGTACCGCGCAAGGGTTCAACCCCAACGGAATTCCCGCCGACCTGTCTGCAGATCCGGTGATGGAGCCCGAAGGCGGCGGGAACTTCGCCGACTCCGACGGCTCACTGATTACCGGCAGCGAGCCCGGCACCGAGGGCGGCACCACCGCCCGTGCGGGTGTCAACGGTTCCCGCGCTCGGCTGCCGTACAACCTCGATCCCGCCCTCGTTCCCATCATGGGCAGCTGGCGCGCGGGCACCCAGCAGCCCGCGTCGCTGCGCTCGGCGTGGTACCGACTTCCCCCGCCCGACGCGCGGGGACCGTTGCTCGTCATCACCGCCGCCGGCCGGTTCGACCCGGGCGAGGTGGTGGTGCAGTGGGCGACCGACGAACAGGCCGCCGCCAACAAGCCCGGCGGGACGGTCGACTTCGCCGACGTCGGCGCCGCGCCAGCGTGGCGCAACCTGCGCGCCCCCATGACGGCGATCCCCGACGACGCCACCCAGGTGCGCGTCGTGGCCTCCGACGAAGACCTCGCACCGCAGCACTGGATGGCCCTTACCCCGCCGCGCATCCCCGAGTTGCGCACCCTGCAGGAGGTCGTCGGCTCCACCCAACCGGTGCTCTTGGACTGGCTGGTCGGTCTGGCCTTCCCGTGTCAGCGCCCCTTCGGTCATCGCAACGGCGTCATCGAGGTGCCGAAGTGGCGGATCCTGCCCGACAGGTTCGGTGCCGAGGCGAACTCCCCGGTGATGGACTACCTCGGCGGCGGACCGCTGGGCATCACCGAGTTGCTGGTGCGGGCCACCCCCGTACCGACCTATCTGCGCGACGACTGGTTCCGGGACTGGGGCGCCCTGCAGCAGCTGATCCCCTGGTACCCGAACGCCGAGCCGGCACGGGTGGATCTCGGTACCGCGACCCGCAGCGGGTGGTGGAGCCCGGCGCCACTTCGGCTGTCGTAGGACTGTGTTGACCGTCCGCACCGCATGGCTACGCAACGCACCCGAGGTCGTCGCATACCCTTGAGCGTCGTGCCCGCCCGGACCATTCGACTCATCGCGATCATCGCGGGCGTCGCCGGACTTCTGCTGTGCGCACTCACGCCACTGCTGCCGGTCCGGCAGACCACCGCGACGATTCTGTGGCCACAGGTCGTCGGATCCGACGGCCTGGTCACCGACGTCACCGCCCCGTTGGTCTCCGGCGCGCCGCTGGCACTGGACGCGGAGATCCCCTGCCAGGCCGTCGCGACCCTCCCCGAAGCCGGTGGTCTGGTGTTCTCCACCGTGCCCGAGCGGGGCATCGACGCCAGCCGCAACGGGGTGTTCGTCCGGGCCAGCGGCGACGTCGTCGTCGTGGCGTTCCGGGACTCCGTAGCGGCGGTCGCGCCCAGGCAGTCCGTCGAGACCGGGGCGTGCAGCACGCTCCACGTCTGGGCCAACCCCGGATCCGTCGGCGCGGACTTCGTCGGTATCCCCGACGCGTCGGGCACGGTTCCCGTCGAGAAGAAACCTCAGGTGGCGGGCATCTTCACCGACCTCAAGGTCGCCGCGCAGCCGGGGCTGAGCGCCCGCGTCGACATCGACACCCGTTTCATCACGTCTCCGACCACACTAAAGACGGTCCTGATGACGCTCGGCGTGCTCGCCACCCTGGCATCGGTGGTGGCGCTGGCGATGCTGGACCGCCGCGCGGGACGTCGGGTGCGAAACGGCTGGCGGCGGTTCTGGCGGGTCGGGCTCGCGACGTGGCTGGTCGACGCCACCGTCATCGGCACGCTGCTGCTCTGGCACGTCATCGGCGCGACCTCGTCCGACGACGGCTACAACCTGACCATCGCGCGGGTGTCGGGTGAGGCCGGCTACGCGGCCAACTACTACCGCTACTTCGGCGCCTCGGAGGCCCCGTTCGACTGGTACCAGTCAGTGCTCGCTCACCTCGCAGCGGTGAGCACCGCCGGAGTGTGGATGCGGCTACCCGCCACCCTCGCCGCCATCGCCACCTGGCTGTTGCTGTCGCGCTGGGTGATTCCCCGGCTCGGCAGCCGGCTGGCGGCCAATCGCGTGGCCGTCTGGACGGCGGGCGCGATGTTCCTGGCGAGCTGGCTCCCGTTCAACAACGGGCTACGACCCGAACCGCTCATCGCGTTCGGAGCCCTCCTGACGTGGGTCCTCGTGGAGTATGCGATCGGCGCCCGCCGGTGCTCGCCCGCCGCCGTGGCGATCATCGTGGCGATGTTCACGGTGACCCTCGCCCCCCAGGGCCTGATCGCACTGGCCCCCCTACTGGTCGGCGCGCGAGGGATCGTCGGCGTCGTCCGCGACCGGAGTGGGAGGGACGGCCGGCAGGCGATGCTCGCGCCGATCGCCACGTTCGCCGCGTCGGCCGCACTCGTCTTCGTCATCGTGTTCCGCGACCAGACCCTGGCGACCGTCGCCGAATCCGCCAGGATCAAATATTCAGTGGGGCCCACCCTGCCCTGGTACCAGGAATTCCTGCGGTACTACTTCCTCACCGCCAAGGAGGCCGTCGATGCGTCGGTGACCCGACGCTTCGCGGTCTTCGTGCTGCTGCTCTGCCTGTTCGGCATGTTGGCGGTGATGCTGCGGCGCGGCAGCCTGCCCGGCATGGCCAACGGCCCGGTGTGGCGACTCATCGGTACGTGCGCGGTCGGGCTTCTGCTGCTGACCTTCACACCGACCAAGTGGGCCGTGCAGTTCGGCGTGTTCGCCGGGATCGGCGGCGCGATGGCCGCGGTCACCGCCTTCACGTTGTCGCGCGTCGGCCTGCACAGCAGACGCAATCTCGCGCTCTACGTCACGGCACTGCTGTTCGTCCTGGCCTGGTCGAACGCGGGCATCAACGGCTGGTTCTACGTCGGCAACTACGGCGTGCCGTGGTTCGACAAGCAGCCCGTGATCGCCGGCCAGCCCGTCACCACGATCTTCCTCATCCTCGCCATCCTCACCGCCGTCCTCGCCGGTTGGCTGCACTTCCGGATGGACTACACCGGGCACGTCGAGGTGGCCAACACCAGGCGCAACCGCGTGTTGGCCTCCACCCCGCTCCTGGTGGTCGCCACCATCATGGTGCTGCTCGAGGTGGGTTCGATGGCCAAGGCGGCGGCGGGTCGCTACCCCGAATACACCACCGCCAAGGCGAACGTGGACGCCATCGCGTCCGGCCTGTCGAGCACGAGCTGCGCGATGGCCGACGACGTCCTCGTCGAACCCGACACCAACGCCGGGATGCTGCAACCCGCACCCGGCCAGCGGTTCGGCCCGGACGGTCCGCTGGGCGGTACCAAGCCCGTCGGGTTCAGTCCGAACGGCGTCAGCGACAAGCTCGAACCACCAGAGCCGGTTTCCGCCAACCCGGGAATGGTCAACTCCGACGGTTCCCCGAACAAGCCGAGTATCGGCATCGGCTACGCGGCCGGCACCGGAGGCGGCTACGGGCCGGAGGGTGTCAACGGGTCGCGGGTGTTCCTGCCGTTCGGTCTCGACCCCGACCGCACGCCGGTGATGGGCAGCTACGACGAGAACGACGTCGCCGCCGAGGCCACGTCCGCCTGGTACCAACTGCCGCCCCGCTCCCCGGACCGCCCGCTGGTCACCGTCGCCGCAGCCGGTGCCATCTGGTCCTACGACGAGGACGGCACCTTCAATTACGGCCAGTCGCTCAAGCTGCAGTGGGGCGTGCTCCGTCCCGACGGCACCTTCGATGCCCAAGACCAGGTGCAACCCATCGACATCACACCGCAGAACGCCTGGCGCAACCTCCGGTTCCCGCTGTCCTGGGCGCCGCCCGAGGCCAACGTGGTCCGCATCGTCGCCGACGATCCGAACCTGTCCACCGACCAGTGGTTCGCCTTCACTCCCCCGCGCGTCCCCGTGATGGAGACCGCGCAGCAGTTCCTCGGATCGCAGACGCCGGTGCTGATGGACATTGCGACCGCCGCCAACTTCCCGTGCCAACGCCCGTTCGGCGAGCACCTCGGGGTCGCCGAACTACCGGAGTACCGGATCATCCCCGACTTCAAACAGATGGTCGCATCGTCCAACATGTGGCAGTCGGCCGACAACGGCGGCCCGTTCCTGTTCATCCAGGCACTGCTGCGGACCACGTCGATACCTACCTACCTGCGCGACGACTGGTACCGCGACTGGGGTGCGTTGGAAGGCTACGAACGCGTGGTTCCCGAGCGGAGCGCGCCGAACGCCGTCGTCGACGCGGGAACGATGCGGGTGTTCGGGTGGAGCAGGCCCGGCCCGATCAGGGCCTTGCCATGACGGGGGCCATGACGGGGGCCATGACCGGGGACACGACGGCCCGCGACGTCCGCACCGTCCGGTGGGTCGCGATGATCGCCGGCCTCATCGGCTTCGTGTGCTCGGTGCTGACCCCACTGCTGCCCGTGGTGCAGACGACGGCGACGCTGAACTGGCCGCAGGGCCCCGAGATGTCGAACGTGACCGCCCCGCTGATCTCGCAGACGCCGGTGACACTGTCGGCGACGGTGCCGTGCGAGCTGATCCGGTCGATGCCGCGGGACGGCGGCATGGTGTTCGGCACGGCCCCCGCCGACGGCAAGGACGCGGCTCTCAACGGCCTGTTCGTCAACGTCAACGACGAGCGCGTCGACGTGACCGACCGCAACGTGGTGGTCGCGAGCGTGCCCCGGGCCAAGGTGGTCGGCACCGGCGGCACCCCAGGATGCTCGACCATCGAGATCACCTCGTCGGAGGCGGGGACCTTCGCGACGTTCGTCGGGCTGACCGATGACGACGGGGAAGCTCTACGCAGTGGTTTCGCCGACCCGAACCTGCGGCCGGCGATCGTCGGGGTGTTCACCGATCTGACGGGCCCGGCGCCGCAGGGACTCTCGCTGTCGGCCACCATCGACACCCGGTTCTCGACGACACCGACAGCGTTGAAGCTGACCGCCATGCTCCTCGGCATCGCGGCGACCATCGTCGCCATCGTGGCGCTGTGGCGCATGGACCAACTCGATGGCAGGCGCATGCGCCGGTTGATCCCGACCAGGTGGCGCACCTTCACCCCCGTCGACGGCGTGGTGACCGGCGGCTTCCTGCTCTGGTACGTGATCGGCGCCAACTCGTCGGACGACGGCTACATCCTCGGCATGGCCAGGGTGGCCGACCATGCCGGATACATGTCCAACTACTTCCGCTGGTTCGGCAGCCCCGAGGACCCGTTCGGTTGGTACTACAACCTGCTCGCGCTCATGACCCACGTCAGCGACGCCAGCATCTGGATCCGGCTGCCCGACCTGGTGTGTGCCCTCGTCTGCTGGCTGCTGCTGTCCCGCGAGGTGCTACCGCGACTGGGGCCGGCGGTGGCATCCAGTCGCAGCGCCGTGTGGGCCGCGGGGCTGGTGCTGCTCGCGGCGTGGATGCCCTTCAACAATGGCCTGCGGCCCGAGGGCCAGATCGCCACCGGCGCGCTGATCACCTACGTCCTGATCGAACGGGCGATCATCTCCAGCCGGCTCACCCCGGCCGCCCTGGCCATCACCACCGCGGCATTCACCCTCGGCATCCAGCCGACCGGTCTGATCGCGGTGGCCGCGCTTCTGGCGGCGGGCAGGCCGCTGCTGCGGATCCTGGTGCGCCGCCACCGCGTGGTCGGTACCTGGCCGCTGATCCTGCCGCTGCTCGCCGCGGGCACGGTGATCCTCACCGTCGTGTTCGCCGACCAGACGTTGGCAACCGTGTTGGAGGCCACCAGGATTCGCACGGAGATCGGTCCGAGCCAGGCGTGGTGGACCGAGAACCTGCGGTACTACTACCTGATCCTTCCGACGGTCGACGGCTCGCTGTCACGCCGCTTCGGATTCCTGATCACCGCGCTGAGCCTGTTCGCCAGCGTGTTCATCATGTTGCGACGCAGACGGGTGCCCGGCGTCGCGCGCGGTCCGGTGTGGCGGCTCATCGGCATCATCTTCGGCACGATCTTCTGCCTGATGTTCACCCCCACCAAGTGGGTTCACCACTTCGGCCTGTTCGCGGCCGTCGGAGCGGCGATGGCGGCGGTGGCCACCGTGCTGGTGTCGCCGATCGTGCTGCGGTCGGCGCGCAACAGGATGGCGTTCACCGCGTCGGTGCTGTTCGTGCTCTCCATGTGCTTCGCCACCACGAACGGCTGGTGGTACGTGTCGAGTTTTGGCGTCCCGTTCAACAACGACATGCCCGAGATCGCTGGAATCACCATCAGCACGGTGCTCTTCGTGCTCTTCATGGTCGCCGCGCTGTGGGCGTTCTGGCTGCACTTCGCACCGCGCGACCGCCCCGATCCACGGTTCGTCCGCGCCGTCACCACCGCCCCCATCCCGATCACCGCCGGATTCATGGTCGTCGTGTTCGTGGCGTCGATGCTTGCCGGCGTGGTGCGCCAGTACCCGACCTACACCAACGCGTCGTCGAACCTGAGGGCGTTCGCCGGCGGCTGCGGCCTCGCCGACGACGTGCTCGTCGAACCGGACGCCAACGAGGGCTTCCTCACCCCGCTGCCCGGCGACCCCGGTCCCTGGGGTCCGTTGGGCCCACTGGGAGGCACGCGACCGGTCGGGTTCACCCCCGACGGGGTGCCCGACCACATCGTCGCCGAGGCCATCCGCCAGACCCGGCCCACGCCGGGGATCGATTACGACTGGACTGCACCGGCCGCACTGAAGAAGCCCGGCATCAACGGGTCCAAGGTGCCGCTGCCCTACGGCCTCGACCCCGCGCGGGTGCCGATCGCGGGAACCTACGTCGAGGGACCCGCACAGCAGGAGAGCCGGCTGAACTCGGCCTGGTACCAACTCCCCCCACCCGACGACGCCCACCCGCTGGTGGTGATCACCGCTGCCGGCACCATCACCGGCAACAGCATCTTCAACGGCCGCACCGAGGGCCAGACCGTCGAACTGGAGTACGCCACACCGGGACCGGACGGTGCTCCCGTGGCCGCGGGCAGGGTGGTGCCCTACGACCTCGGGCCCATCCCGTCCTGGCGCAACCTGCGGTTCGACCGCTCGGAGATCCCCGCCGAGGCCACCGCCGTGCGGGTGGTCGCCGAGGACCTCTCGCTGACGCCGGGCGACTGGATCGCGGTGACACCTCCCCGGGTGCCCGAGCTGCGCACCGTGCAGGAGTACGTCGGGTCCACCCAGCCCGTGCTGATGGACTGGGCGGTGGGTCTGGCCTTCCCGTGCCAGCAGCCGATGCTGCACGCCAACGGCGTGACCGAGGTGCCCAAGTTCCGCATCACGCCGGACTACGACGCCAAGATGATGTCCACCGACACCTGGCAGGACGGCCTCAACGGCGGCCTGCTCGGCATCAGCGATCTGCTGCTGCGCGCCCGCGTGATGGCCACCTACCTCAACCACGACTGGGGCCGCGACTGGGGCTCACTGCGCAAGTTCGACACCGTCGTCGACGCGCAGCCCGCCCGCATCGACCTGGGCACCGCCACCCGCAGCGGGTTGTGGAAATCCGGCGAGATCCGGATCGGACCGTAGCGGCCGTCTCTAGATCGGGATCAGGCCGTGCTTGCGCTGCACTCGCTGAATCTGCTTGTCGCGCAACAGGCGCATCGCGCCGCGCAACTGCAACCGGGTCTGGTGCGGCTCGATCACCGCGTCGACATAGCCTCGCTCGGCGGCCACGTACGGCGTCGCCATGTCGCGGTTGTAGCCCTCGATGAACTGCCGCCGGATCTCCTGGACCTCCGGAGCGGTCGGATCGGGAAAGCGCTTCACGACGAGCTGCGCGGCACCCTCCGCACCGATCACCGCGATGCGCGCCGTCGGCCAGAGGAAGTTGAAGTCGGCGGTCAGCTGCTTGGAGCCCATCACCGCATAGGCGCCGCCGTAGGACTTGCGGACGGTGATGGTCACCTTCGGCACCACGGCCTCGACGACCGAGTACAGGAACCGGCCGCCGCGCTTGATGATGCCGTTCTTCTCCTGCTCGACACCGGGCATGAAGCCGGGGGTGTCGACGACGAACACCAGCGGGACGTTGAACGAGTCGCAAAACCGGACGAACCGGGCGGCCTTGTCCGACGCCTCGTTGTCGATGGCTCCCGACATGTACATCGGCTGGTTGGCGACGACGCCGACCGGCCTGCCGTCCACCCGCGCGTAACCCGTGATGATGGCCTGCCCCGCCTGGGCTGCGACGTCGAGGAAGTCGCCGTCGTCGAAGATTCGCAGCAGGATCTCGTGCATGTCGTAGGCGGTGTTGTCCGCGTCGGGCACCAGCGCGTCCAACTCCAGATCGTGCGCGGTGATCTCGGGCTCCAGCCCCGGGTTGATGATCGGCGGGTCGTCGAACGTGTTGGACGGCAAGAACTCCAGATAGTCGCGCACGTACTGGAACGCGTCCTTCTCCGAGTCGACCACCTGGTGGATGTTGCCGTACTTGGCCTGCGCGTCGGCGCCGCCGAGTTCGTCGAGCGACACGTCCTCACCGGTGACGTCCTTGATGACGTCGGGCCCGGTGACGAACATGTAGCCCTGGTCGCGCACGGCGACGATCAGGTCGGTCTGGATCGGCGAGTACACCGCACCGCCCGCGCACTTGCCGAGGATGATCGAGATCTGCGGCACCAGACCGCTCAGCAGCTCGTGCCTGCGACCCAGCTCGGCATACCAGGCCAGCGACGTCGCCAGGTCCTGGATCCGGGCACCGCCGGAGTCGTTGATGCCGATGATCGGGCAACCGACCATCGCCACCCACTCCATCAGCCGGGACACCTTGCGGCCGAACATCTCCCCGACGGTCCCCTGGAAGACCGTCTGGTCGTGGCTGAACACACCCACAGGGCGGCCGTTGATGGTGGCGTGGCCGGTCACCACGCCGTCGCCGTAAACGGCGTTGGGATCCCCTGGAGTACGTGCCAGGGCACCGATCTCGAAGAAGGTGCCCGGGTCGATCAACTCGTGGATACGGGCGCGGGCGCTGGGAATTCCCTTCTTCGCGCGTTTGGCGACGGCCTTCTCACCACCGGGCTCCTTGGCCAGTTCCAGCTTCTCGCGAAGTTCGGCAAGCTTCTCTGCCGTGGTCGGCGGGTGGTGGGAAGGGGTCTCCTCCGGGAGGGGTTGCGAAGTCACGTCGCCTATTTCTCCTGATCGTTGCGGCCGTCGCTCTGGATCTGGTTGATCGCCTGGCTCATGTGAGCACCGACCTTCGCAATGTACGGCTCGTCGATGGCCTGGATGTGCTCGCCCCCGATCGCGACGACCTCCAGATCGGATGCGAACTCGCCCCAGCCGCCGTCGGGCTGACGGATGGCATAGCGCGGCTCGAACGTGATCGCGTCGTCGTGGTACCGGTCGGCCATGTAGAGCGTGACGTGGCCGTCGTAGGGCTCGATCTCGGCCGTCTCCAGCGCCCTGTTGTCCAGGTAGGACGTCCGCTGATGCTCGATGATCCCGCCGGGGATGTGCACGCCGCTCTCCCTGACCGCATCGAGGACGAACTGCACCTGACCTGCGTCATCCATCGTCTCGAGATGTTCGTAGGGGATCTCCGGGATCTCGACGTTGAACGTCCGCTCGGCGAACTTCGCATAACGGTCCCAGCGCTTACGGGTCTCCTCCGTGGTCTGGGGGACCTCCTCGCCCGCCCTGACGGTGTCGATCAGCCCGACGAAGCGCACGTCCGCGCCCGCCCGTTTGAGCCCGATCGCGCAGGCGTAGGACAGCGCCCCGCCCAGCGACCATCCGGTGAGGATGAAGGGTTTGCCCTTGCGATTTCCCGTCGCTCCGTCTGCCCAACCGTTCATCTCGAGCAGCTTGGGCACGTACTGCGCCGCACGCTCCTGCACCGTGCCCTCGACCCGCTCGAGGCCGTACATCGGCGTGCCCGGCGGCAGCCGCTTGAGCAGCGGCTCGTAGACCACCGTCGAGCCACCGGCGGCGTGGAACACGAACACTGGCACCTGGTCATCGGTCTGCGGCGCCCGGATCGTCCGGACGAAGCCGTCCAACTCGCCGGCCTCGAGGAACTCACGCACCGTGGTGGCCAGATCCTCGATGGTCTCGGCCTTGCGCACGTCGGCGGCGGCGATGGGGCCCTCGGCGCGCTCGGAAAGTCGCTGCGCCATCTTCTCCGCGGCTGCGTCGTCGATGGCCGGAAGGGGGTTGAAGATGCCCCCCGGCGATGCGCCGGTCACGATGGCCCACGTCGCGAACGTCACGCGCTCGGCAGCATCGCGTGGCGGCACGTCGGAACCCAGTGCATCGGCGACCGCCTGCTGGTTCAGCACTGCCGCAGCAGCCGCGAGGGCCGGCTTCGAGGCGTCCGCTGCGGGACCGGCCGGGTCGGTCGGCGGCGGCGGCACGGCCGGACCCGACGGGTCGGTCGGCGGCGGCGGGATCTCGAGATCCGCGACGGGCGGCTCCTCGGACTTCTCCCCACCGAGCGGATGCCCGGCCTCGGCGAGCTTTTCCTGCAGTTCGGCGACCGTGGTCGCGCCGCCCATGAGTTCGGCCTGCGCGGCCGCGATCTCTTCCGCCGTCTGCGTCTTCTGCGTCTCGGCCAGGTGCTCGACCTCGTCGCGGTGTTCGATCGCGTACTCGATGAGCTTCTCGACCGCGTAGAGGTTGGCGTCGCGCACCGCGGTGAGCTGGATCGGTGGCAGGTCGAAGTCGTACTCGACGCGGTTCTTGATCCGCACCGCCATCAGCGAGTCCAGGCCCAGCTCGATCAGCGGCACCTCCCAGGGCAGGTCTTCGGGCTCATAGCCCATGGCGCTGCCCACGATCGTGCCGAGCCGGTCGGCGATGGTCTCCCCGGAATCCGGTGCCCACTTGGCAAAGCCCGCACCGAGATTGGCGCCCTGGGTGAGGTGGTCGGACAGGATGGCGGCATCGTCGGCGACCTCGGGTACCACGGCCGCCGGCGCCGGTTGCGCGGACGCGGCATCGGTGGCCACCGCGGTCGCCGAGGGCAGAGCAGCAGCCTCGCCCGCACCGACGGCCGAAGGCAGTACGGTGGCCGCTCCGCCACGGGTGACGATGGCGTCGTAGAGCAGCGTGAACGACTCACCGATGCGGGCGTGCACCTGCACCGTCGCCCCGCCGGGATGACGTGCCAACGTGGTCACCAGCCGCGCGTCGTCCGCGGCGACGGCGCGCTGCTCGAAGGCACTCACCGTGGCGTCCGGAAGTACTTGCACCGCAGCGGCTCTCACCAACGCGGTCAGATCGGTCGCTCCGCGCGGCGCGAATTCCCAGACGTGACGACCGTCGGGCATCGCGACGTGGGCGCCGGGGATGATGGCCGTGCCGTCCCCGGAGAACTTCGCGTCCAGCCAGTGCGGCTTGCGCTTGAACCGCGTCGGCGGGATGTCCGCGTGGTCCCGAGCCGGCGTGAAGAGGGTGCGGAAGTCGAGGTCGTGCCCGTAGGTGAACAACTGCGCCATGGCCGTGGTCATGGCGTCGACCTCGTCCTGCTTGCGCGCCAGCGTGGCGATCAGCTGCCCGTCATGCAGTCCGGCGCTGGCCGTCGTCAACCCAACCTGCATGAGCGCCACGGGATTCGGCGCGAGTTCCAGGAAGGTGGTGTGGCCGGCGTCGACGGCGTTGCGGATGCCGTGCGTGAAGTAGACGCTGTGCCGCAGGCCCTTCTTCCAGTAGTCGACGTCGTGGATGGGCTCACCACCCGGGCGGATGAAGCCACCCTCGTGCACGGTCGAGAAGTACCCGATGTCCAACGGCATCGGCGCGATGCCCTGTAGTTCGGCGGCGAGTTCACCGAGCAGTGGGTCCATCTGCTGGGTGTGGCTGGCGCCCTTGGTCGCAAACTTGCGGGCGAACTTGCCCTCCGACTCGGCGCGCTCGATGATCGCGTCGACCTGGTCGGGCGGGCCACCGATGACCGTCTGTGTCGGAGCGGCGTACACGCAGACCTCGAGGTCCGGATAGTCCGAGAAGACCGTCTTTATCTCGTCGGCGGAGTACTCGACGAGGGCCATCAAGCGGATGTACTCACCGAACAGCATCGCCTCGCCCTCACCCATGAGATGGCTGCGCGAGCAGATCGTACGGGTGGCATCGACCAGCGACAGACCCCCTGCGAAGTAGGCGGCGGCCGCCTCACCGAGCGACTGCCCCACGACGGCAGCGGGTTTCGCCCCGTGCGCCTTCAATAGCTCACCGAGGGCGACCTGGATCGCGAAGATCGTCACCTGGGTGGTCTCGATGCCGTAGTCCTGCGAGTCGTCGAGGATCAACTCGACGACCGAGTAGCCGAGCTCGTCCTGGACCAAAGCGTCGACCTTGTTGATCCACTCGGCGAACGTCTGGTCGCGCAGGTACAGGCTCTTGCCCATCTTGCGATGCTGCGCACCGAATCCCGCGAGAACCCACACCGGCCCATTGGTGACCGGGCCGTCGGCGGCCAGCACCAGGGGGCTCTGCTTGCCCGCGGCGAGCGCGCGCAGGCCCTTGATCGCCTCGTCGTGGTCGTGGGCCAGCACCACCGCGCGCGAGCGCCCGTGGTTGCGCTTCGAGAGGGCGCGACCGATCGACTCCAGCGACGACGACCGGCCCTGCGGGCCGTCGATCCAGTCGGCGAGTTCGGCGGCGGTGGCGCGCTTGCGCGAGGTCAGGAAGCCCGAAACAGCAAGGGGCACGAGCGGCTTCGCGGGCGCTCCACCGTCGGAGCCCTCTGCCGCGGCCGCCTCCAGCTCCTCGCGAGCCACCTCGAGTAGGCGCAGCGCCTCGTCGGTCAGACCGGGCAGTTCGGGCTCGTCGGTGGACGACGCCGACGCGGCGTCCCCGTATTCGTCTCCATCGTCTCCGGAATCGATGAACTCGCCGTACTCGTCCATCCGCACGCCACCGACGTAGACGTCGTCGGCACCAGCAGCGGCCTCGGGTGCGGCCACCTGCTCGGTTTCTGGCTCGGGCTCGACCAGATCAGCCGGGAGCACCTCGCGCAGCACCAGGTGTGCGTTGGCACCGCCGAAGCCGAAGCCCGACACACCCGCGATGGCGTGCCCGCTGTAACGCGGCCAGTCCGTGACGGTGTCGTTGACCTTGAGATGTTCACGGTCGAAGTCGATGTAGGGGTTCGGCCCGGCATAGTTGATCGACGGCGGCAGCTTGTCGTTGCGCAGCGCCAACGTCATCTTCGCCAGGCTCGCCGCGCCTGCCGCCGATTCGAGGTGTCCGACGTTGGACTTGACCGCGCCCAGCAGGGCGGGCCTGTCGGCGGCACGACCACGACCGACGACGCGACCGAGCGCGTCCGCCTCGATCGGGTCACCCAGGATGGTGCCGGTCCCGTGGGCCTCGACGTAGTCGACCATCCGCGGGTCGATACCCGCATCCTTGTATGCCTTGCGCAGCACTTGTTCCTGCGCATCGGGATTCGGCGCGAGCAGGCCGTTGGACCGGCCGTCGTGGTTGACCGCGCTGCCCGCGATGACGGCGAGGATCTCGTCACCGTCGCGGCGCGCGTCGGCGACCCGCTTGAGCACCAGCATGCCGCCGCCCTCGGAGCGGGCGTACCCGTCCGCGTCGGCCGAGAACGACTTGATCCGGCCGTCCGGCGCGAGCACGCCGCCCACCTCGTCGAAGCCGATGGTGACCAAGGGGGTGATCAGGGCATTGACGCCACCGGCGAGCACGACGTCAACGTCACCGGCCCGCAGCGCCTTGATGCCCTCGTGCACAGCCACCAGCGATGACGAGCACGCCGTGTCGATCGCCATCGACGGACCGCGGAAGTCGTAGAAGTAGGACACCCGGTTGGCGATGATCGAACTGGTGGTGCCGGTGATCGCGTACGGGTGCGCCGTCGTCGGGTCGGACACCGACAGGAAGCTGTAGTCGTTGTTGGAAGCGCCGACGTAGACGCCGACGCTGCCGCCCCGCAGGCTCGACGCCGGAATCCGGGCATGCTCCAACGCCTCCCACGTGAGTTCCAGCGCCATCCGCTGCTGCGGGTCGATGTTGTCGGCCTCCATCTTCGACAACGCGAAGAACTCGGAGTCGAAGCCCTTGATGTCGGTGAGGTAGCCGCCACGGGTGCGGGCCTTGGCGACGCGCTCGGCGATCCGCGGCTCGCCGAGGAACTCCTCCCACCGGCCATCGGGCAGGTCGGTGATCGCGTCCTTGCCGTCGAGCAGCGCCTGCCACATCTCCTCGGGGGTGTTCAGGTCGCCGGGGAACCGGGTGCCGACGCCGACGATCGCGATGTCCAATAGATCGGAGGGGACCTCGGTGTTGCTGCGCGACCAGTCCTCGTCGTCGAGGCCCGAGGTATCCACTTCCGGCTCGCCCTCGACGATCACCGTCGCCAGCGACTCGATAGTGGGATGGCGGAACGCGACGGTCGCGGTCAACGTGACCCCGGTGAGGTCCTCGATGTCGCTGGCCATCGCGACGGCATCGCGCGACGAGAGGCCCAGCTCGACCATCGGCGCCGACTCGTCGATGGAGTCCGGCGCCTGCCCGGTCGCGTCGGCGATCCAGTTCCGCAGCCACTCCCGCAGTTCGGGGATCGACTTGTCGGTTCTGGCGGGCGGGTTCTCGGCCGGCTGTTCCGGCGCCGACTGTTCTGGGGCCGGTGTCGGCGAATCGTCCTGTGCTGGAGTCATTTCTGCGTCGGTCATGTTCACACGTTCACTTTCGCCGCCAAGGGCGGCCTGAGTCGACCGACCGGGATCAGTCGGTTGCGTCCGGGAAGTCGTTGGCGACCTTCCCGCTGCGAAGGCTGCCGTCGAGGTAGGCGGCCCGACAGGCCCGCCTGCCGATCTTGCCGCTGGACGTCCGCGGAATGGCCCCGGCGGGGGTCAACAGCACGTCGCGGACGGTGACGCCGTGTCGGACGGCGATCGCCGCGCGGATGTCGTCGGTGATGGGATCCTGCTCGAGCTTGTGCGCGCCGGGAGCCCGCTCACCGACGATGACCAGCTGTTCGCTGGTGTCGTCGGGGTCGCGCTTGAGGCCCGCATGCGTGTTCTCGAACACCTCGTCCGGCAACTGATTGGCGGGCACCGAGAACGCCGCGACGTACCCGGTGCGCAACGCCTTGGTCGCTTCCTGCGCCGAATACTCGAGATCCTGCGGGTAGTGGTTGCGGCCGTCGATGATCACCAGATCCTTGACACGGCCGGTGATGAACAGCTCACCGTCGTAGAAGGCGCCGTAGTCGCCGGTGCGGACCCACGTCGCGTCGTCGGTCGCCCCCTCGGCGTGTGACGGGTTGGTCCGCGACTTGAGGATGTTCTGGAACGTCTCGACGGTCTCCTCCGGCTTGCCCCAGTAGCCGACGCCCATGTTCTGCCCGCTGATCCAGACCTCCCCGATCTGGCCGTCGGGGAGTTCGGTGGCCGATTCGGCGTCCACGATGACGGCCCACTCGGCGACACCGACCTTGCCCGCCCCGGCCTGCGCCACGGCGCTCGTGGCATCCGCGGGCACCTCGACGAAGGTGCCGGTGTTCAGTGCCTGGCGGTCGACGTGAACGATCCTCGGGTGGTCGCCGATCGGTGTGGTCGACACGAACAACGTCGCCTCGGCCAAGCCGTAGGACGGCTTGATGGCCTCCGGCTTGAAGCCGTACGGCCCGAAGGTGTCATTGAACCGGCGGACCGTGGCAGCAGAAATGGGCTCGCTGCCGTTGAGGATGCACTTGACCCTGCTCAGGTCCAGCGGCGGTTCGTCGTCCTTGGGCAGCCCACGGGCAGCCGCATGGTCGAACGCGAAGTTCGGGGCCACCGAGATCACGCCACCGGTGTCATCGGGCCTGGCCGACATCTCACGCAGCCATCGGCTGGGCCTGCGGACGAATGCCGCCGGTGTCATGAAGGTGAAGTAGTGACCGATCATGGGTGCCAGCAGCGCCGTGATGAGGCCCATGTCGTGGAAGAAGGGCAGCCAGCAGCACCCTCGGTCGCCCTCCTCGCCGTCCAGCGCCTCGATGATCTGGACGACGTTGGTGGCGAGATTGAGATGGGTGATCTGCACGCCCGTGGGGATGCGCGTCGAACCCGAGGTGTACTGCAGATAGGCGACGGTGTCGATGGCGACCGGGACCTGCTCCCAGGTGGCGCCCACCTCGTCGGGTATGGCGTCGACGGCGATGACGCGGGGGCGCTCCTTGGCCGGACGGCTGCGGAAGAACTTGCGCACGCCCTCGGCCGCCTCGGTGGTGGTCAGGATGGCCGCGGGCTGGCAATCGTCGAGCACGGCGTGCAGCCTGCCCACATGGCCCGGTTCGGACGGATCGAACAGCGGCACCGCGATGCGGCCCGAGTAGAGCGCACCGAACATCGCCACCAGGTAGTTGAGGTTCTGCGGGCACAGGATGGCGACCCGGTCGCCGGGCTGGGTCACCTGCTGAAGCCGGGCGCCTACCGCACGGTTGCGGGCGCCGAAGTCCGCCCAGTTCAGATCGCGCGCCACCCCGTCGCGTTCGGTCGAGAAGTCCAGGAACCGGTAGGCGAGCTTGTCGCCACGCACCTTGGCCCATTTCTCGACGTGCTTGACCAGGCTTCCGTTGTCGGGGAACTTGATCTGACCGTCCTTCAAGAACGGGTTGTGGAATCCCATACCAATCTCCTGTCAGATCACACTCACCGCGCGGGCCCGCGTCTCTCGGTGACGCATCCGGGTGGCTCTCGACGTTCCTGGCGAGCGCCACACCCGCAGATGCCAAACCTTGAGAATCCTACCGGCCGGCAGACGGCCAGTTCGGGACCCTCGATCGGACACCCCGACGGCGAACCGACCGCACCGCTCTTACTTTTCTCTTAATGTTAGGTGACGGGTCGATCCTGGCCAAATCCCGCGACCGATCGTCTGCTCGATCGTGACTCAACCGTGCTTCGGGTGCGGTGCGTTCTCGATCAGATTCCTGGCCCACGCCGTGACCCACTGGGTGGACGTCTGTCCGTCGAGCGACCAGAACTCCGGCGTGTTGTACAGCGCGTGCACGGGCTGACCCGCGGCGCCGGAGAGCGTCTCGAGGGTCGCGGGCAGGTTCGCGATCGAGAACGCACCCTCCGGAGCGGCGCAGATCAGGTCGCCGGTTCCACAGATCTGGAAGGTGCGGTCATCCAGCATGCCGAAACCGCCCTGACGCGGTCCGGTCATGGCCAGGCCGAGCGCCGACAACATCGGCACCTCGGCGAGGGTGATCTCCGCTCCCTGTCCCGGGGGATTCGGTCCGATGTCCTGGCCGACGCTGTCCTGCCGGCGTCCGTCGGCGATCAACGCCACGCCGAGTACGAGATCCTGGTCGATGGGTCCGCGTCCGTTGCCGATGTCGCTGGCGATGTCGCCGGCGATCACAGCGCCCTGCGAGAAGCCGACCAGGACGAAGCTGGTGAGCGGGCACCGCTCGTTGATGTCCGTGATCGCCCTGACCGCGGCGCGCTTGCCCTCGTCACGGCTGTCGTTGTAGGACATCTGCTTGTCGGCGGAGAACGGATTGTGGAACTGCGCGGTGTACGGAACCGTGTACTCCGCCAGCCGATCGGGGCCGAACGCATCGCGCAGCGGATTGGTCACGTTCAGCAGGAGCGCGATCGGAAACTGGACCGGGTTCACCGGGTCGAGCTGCGGTGAGGACTCCCAGGTGCCTGGAATCGACATCAACTGCACGTCGGGACAGCTGGCGTCCTGGAACTCCGGCCGCGGCGTGGTGGACGGCTGGGCCCCGGTCGGGGGAACGACGCCCGGCGCAACGGCCGACGGCGGGGTGTCGGGTTGACGCAGCCACACCACGACCGCGGCGACCACGACCGCGACCAACACCGCGACCGCCCCAGCAGCCGCCACGGCGAGGATGCGGTGGCGTGTTCGACGAGTAGTGGCCATGACGTGCGTGGTCTCCCTGCTAGCAGAGTCGTTCGGTGGCGATGCGAATGTAGTCGGCGGTCACGGAATTGACCTGCCCGGCCGGCGGCGCGGCCGGGCGGGAGTCGCGTACGTCGCCGCGCACCATCGGCAGCACGTAGTCCCAGACCGCCTGATCGCTCTGGTGGGCCGCGTGCGCCTGGCAAACATAGGAGCCGATGCTGAGCGCCAGCAATTCACTGGACGGCGTCACCCCCGCCACCGCCAGTGCGTCCAGGTAGGCCCGCTGCCGCGGCGTCACGTCCATCGCCCCAGGGACGCCACCGCGGTCGACGGCGGGCGGCTGGCCGACCGACTGGAGGGCCGCGCCCGGGCCTGCATTCTCCGAGATGGGCTGCCCGGTGCCCGGGATGACCTCGTCCCCGATGCTGCACGCACTCACCGACACCGCCGCGATCGCCACGATCAGCGATATCGAGACGGGGGTGAGCGAACGACAGAACTGCCTTGCTGGACCCAACGTTGGGACGACCGCGTGACGCACGACTCCAAGGTACCGGGCGATTTCACATGCCCAGGAAGCCGCGCTACCGAGCGGCCTACCTGATGGCGGCGACCAGATCGCCGGACATCGCCGCCAGCTGCGGACCCCAGGTGCCCCAGTCGTGCTGGCCACCGGTCGGGAAGTCGAAGTGCCCGTTGTGGCCCCCGGTCGCGCGGTAGTGCTGGTAGAACACCCGGTTGCTGCCTTGAGCCTGGTCGCAGTAGCCGATCATCGCCGGCGGGTCGGCGCACGTCAGCGTCTGCGGGCTGAACACCCACAGCCGGGTGTTGTTGGCGCCGAGCAACTGGACGTGGACGTCCGGGTCATGCCACTTCCAGCGGCCCAACTGCGCCGCACCCCACATGGCTTGGGTGTTCACGCCACCGTACTGGGCCATCCCGGCAGTGATCGCGCCGTTCATCGCCGTTCTCGACGGGGTGAGGAAGCCCGACATCGAACCCGCGTACCCGAACCGGTCCGGGTGGAACGTCGCCATCATCATGGCACCGGTGCCGCCCTGCGCCGCGCCCACGATGCCGTGCCCACCCGGCGCCAGCCCCTTGTTCGCAGCGAGCCAGTTGGGCAGTTCGGAGGACAAGAACGTCTCCCACTGCTTGCTGCCGTCCTGCTCCCAGTTGGTATAGAGGCTGAATGCACCGCTGGCGGGGGCGGCAACCGAAATACCCTTGCCGGCCAACGTGTTCATCGCGTTGCCCGCGGTCACCCAGTTACTGACATCCGGCGCGGCGTTGAAGGCGTCGAGGAGGTAGACGGCATGCGGACCGCCCGCCATGAAGGCGACGGGAATGTCGCGCCCCATCGCCCCCGAGGGCACCATCAGATACTCCACACCCTCCGCCCGTGCGGTCCGCTCGGTGGCGACCAAGAGGCCCATGGCCAGAGTCAACGCGCACGTGACGCGGACGAGAACCGAAAGCAGCCTCATACCAACCTCTTCTTCGCTACCAGTCGTATTGCCGGGTCGAACTCGCCCTCGGATCGAGTTGTAGTGAACCACATCACGTTGACCTGCGGCACCGGAAACGGCCGACGGCGGCGCGGCTGCTACACCTCCGGCGTCGCGCCGAGAACCCGCTGGATGTCGGGCTTCATCTGCTGCAACTGCGAACCCCAGTAGCCCCAGCTGTGTGTCCCGTTCTGCGGAAAGTTGAACACACCGTTCTTGCCGCCCGCGGCGATGTAGTTCTCCTGGAACGTCTTGTTGGTGCGCAGCGTCAAGCCCTCGAGGAACTTCGCGTTGAACAGGTTGCCGGTGCTGGTACCCGCATCGAGGTCGGACGGGGTGCCGTCACCGCAGTAGATCCAGATGCGGGTGCCGTTGGCGACGAGCTTGGCCACGTTGACCATCGGGTCGTTGCGCTTCCAGGCCGGGTCGCTGGACTTACCCCACATCGCCTCGGACTTGTAGCCGCCCGCGTCACCCATGGAGATGCCGACCAGCATCGGCCACCAGCCCTCGGAGAGGTTCAGGAAGCCGGACAGCGACGCGGCGTACTGGAACTGGTTCGGGTGGTAGATCGCCATCGTCAGCGCGGCCGAACCGGCCATCGACAGACCGACCGCCGCCGTCCTGCTCGAGTCGACGCCGTGGTTGGCCGCCAGATAGGCGGGGAGTTCCTGGGTCAGGAACGTCTCCCACTTGTAGGTCTGGCAGACCCCGGCCTTGTTGCAGGCGGGCTCGTACCAGTCGGTGTAGAAGCTGGACTGGCCACCGACCGGCATCACCACCGACAGCCCCGATTGGTGGTACCACTCGAACGCCGGGGTGTTGATGTCCCAGCCGTTGAAGTCGTCCTGCGCGCGCAGGCCGTCCAGGAGGTAGACCGAAGGCGAGTTCTCGCCGCCACTTTGGAACTGCACCTTGATGTCGCGTCCCATACCCGCCGACGGCACCATCAGGTACTCCACCGGCAGACCTGGCCGAGAGAATGCTCCCGCGGTCGCCGTGCCCACGAAGACACCGAAGAGTCCGGGCAGGAGTACGGCAGCAGCGGCGACGACCATGAATCGGCGCGATAGCGCCGTCAGCGCAGTGACCGTCCCACGCAACGTCGGAACAAAACCCATGCTCGTACTCATCCCATCTGTCGTATGCCGCACGCGGCATCCTGATCTCGACCGGGCCACGTTGCCCGGCAAGTGAACCACATCGATGTGGCCTTGCTCTTGGTGAGCGAATCGGGCCCGATCGCTGCTCGGCCGTTGAGCGCGGCGATCAGGTCGGGCTTGCGAGCGTGCTCGCCCGCGACGGCGTCACGGCCCCGTCGCCGGAAGCCCGGTGTACGGCGGATTCTTCGGCGGTGGCGGCGTGAGCCCGCAGCGGTCCAGCTCATAGCGCGGCACCCGGTCGATCCGGTACTGGCCGAACTCGAACGCATGAAGCAGGTTTGACATGAACCGCCGCGGGGTCATCGGTCCCCGCACCGCGTTGAGCACCGCGTCGGTGTCGGGACATGTCAGGGCTACCTCGGCCTGTGCTATCCAGTCCTCGTCGAGATAGGACGGGATGAACGGCGACTCCTTCAGGAATGGCCCCTCGGCCACCGCCCAGTCGGGGAACAGGTTCTTGTCGTGGCCGATCCTGCCGTCGGTCAGGCGGGCGGTGTGCGCCGCCAGCGGGTTGGCCAGTCCGATCTGGTCGATGACCCGAACGTCGAGCCCGACGTTCATGCCCAGCATGCCCAGATTGGTGAAGAACACGGTGTGCGGGCCCCGCCGGTCACCCGCCCCCGGCGCATCGGGCGGCAACGGCTTCGCAGGAATCACGTCCCACTGGTCGTAGTTCCCGGATGGCAGCAGCAAGGCACCGTCAGGGGTGTCGTTGATCGCGGCGATGGCCGCTCGCATCCGGGGATAGTCCAGATAGTCCGCGGCAGTGAGTGGATGCGCGTGACCGGTGGCCTGCGCGTAGAAGCGGCGCTCGTCCACGATGCCCGAGTCGGTCACGCGGGTGGCGTCCGAACCCATCCCGGGCGAATTCGCGGCCCACCACGACCATCCGACGACGGCGAGCCACATCGCCGCGGTCGATCCGGCGAGCAGATAGCCGCCGACCCGGGTGAAGCGCGTGCCGTCAGGCAGCACCACCGGGATCACCGCGATGGGAGCCAACAGGCAGAACAGCGGCGCCAACAGCACCCTGCCGTGCATGAAGTCGCCGCCCTGACGGATCCAGTAGAGCGCCTGCACCACGCCGCTGACGAGCATGAAGGCCACCACCGAGGGTGGGCTCTGGATCGTCCGCGCCCATCGGCCGTACCCCTTGGGCGGCTGGTGGGTGGTCCACCACGGCATGGTCCTGGTGGCGAACAGCACGAGGCCGATCGCGGCAAGCAGCATGAGCGGCACCCAGAGCAGATAGGGCCTGTTGAAGTTGGTCAGGTAGACCAGGCCCTGATCCCACTTGGCTCCCGACGCGTCCTTGGCGATCGCAGTCCCGGGTACCAGGAGGCCGTAGTACCCCATCCGGAACACCTCGTAGGCGACCGGTACCAGACCCCCCGCGACGACGATGAGGATCCGCCGCCGCCAACCCCGCGCTGCGATCAACATCATCACCAGCGCCAAGCCGCCGACGAGCGCCAACTCGGGCCGGATCAGGACGCTCATCCCCGCGATGAAGGCCAACGTGGCGTCGAACGGCCGGCTCACCGTATTCACACGCAGTGCGATCTCCGGTTCGGGGCGGCACCCGCAGCGCCTGCGACCAGCACACCATCAACCACCAGAGCAGCCCGAGGTAGGCCAGCACCAAACCGCTCTCCAAACCGGAGCTGGCGAAGTCCCTGGCCGGCGGCACCGCCACGTAGACGAGGACGCCCGCCGGCAGCAGCAGCGCCCGCCGCCCGCGCAGGCCCGGGGCATAGAGCCGACCCGTGCCCAACATCGCGAAGACCACGCCTGCGACGCTGAACACGAGTGCCAATGTCAGTGCCACGTACTCCAGTTGCACCGGGGCCCCGATCCAGCCGCCCAGGGTCACCAGGTAGGTCCACACCGTGGATGTGTTGGCTTCGACCCGCTCGCCGGTGTTGAACACCGGACCGTTGCCCGCCAGCAGGTTTCGCACGGTTCGCAAGACGATGAGTCCGTCGTCGGCGATCCAGCGCCGCTGCCAGGCGCCCCAGCCGAAGAGGCCTGCGACCACCACCACGCCGACCCACAGGCTGACCCGGACGGCGATCTCGTAGGGGAACGCCGGCCAGCGTGCGAGCCGGCGGCGGCCGGCGGACGTCAGCCGCTCAGCCGAAGATGACGGCGGCACCGAGGGTTCCGATCAAGGCGATGGCGAGGAACTGGAGCACCCGGTCATTCGCGGCGATGTCCTCGGGTTCTCCGGCCTCGCCACCGTCCACGTCGACGGCGTAGCGCAGGATCGCGATGGTGAAGGGGATCATCGACACCGCGAACCAGGATCCACCGGTGATGCGGTCGCGTTCGAACGCCCAGAGGCCGTAGCAGACCACGACCGCCGTGGCCGACAACGTCCACACGAAGCGGAGGTAGGTGCTGGTGTAACTCTCCAGCGACTTGCGAATCTTGGCTCCGGTGCGCTCGGCGAGCTGCAACTCGGCGTATCGCTTGCCGGCCACCATGAACAGCGATCCGAACGCCATCACGAGCAGGAACCACTGCGACAGTGGGATGTTCGCTGCCGCACCGCCGGCGATGGCCCGGACCAGATACGCCGACGACACGATACAGATGTCGAGCACGGCCTGGTGTTTGAGTCCGAAACAGTACGCCAACTGGATGGCGAGATAGACCGCGATGACTAGGGCGAGATTCGGCGCGGTGAACCAGGACATCACCAGCGACGTCGTGGCCAGCACCACCGCCATGGCGTAGGCGAGTCCCTGCGGTACCACCCCGGCGGCGATGGGCCGGTACCGCTTGGTCGGGTGCGCCCGGTCGGCTTCGACGTCACGGGAATCGTTGATCAGGTAGATCGACGACGCGGCGAGGCTGAAGGCGACGAACGCGATTCCGGCCTTGGTCAGCACGTCCCGATAGTCGTAGGTCACGTCGCCGCCGAGGGCGAACAGCGGCGCGGCCAGCACCAGAAGGTTCTTGACCCACTGGCGCGGACGAAGTGCCTTGACGATGCCGGACGCCAGGTTCTTGGGCGGACCTGCAACCGGTGGCGCTTGCTCGCTCATCGTTGACTTCCGCTCTTCGCGCAAGCGCTCATCGACTGTCTCCTTCGACGCGGTCGGCAACGGTACCGACAACCTTGGCGACGGCGGCACCTAGCGCCACCCCGGCCAGCACGTCCGTCGGGTAGTGCACACCGAGCACCAAGCGGGACAACAGCATCGGCGGCACCACCAGCAGCGGCACCCGGGTTCCGGTGGCGCGCGCCAGCAGAATGGCCGCGGCAGTGGTCGAGGTGGCGTGGGCCGACGGGAAGCTCAACCTGCTGGGCGTGCCAACGTTGACGTCGATGGCCGGATGGTCGGGACGCGTGCGCTTGACGACCCGCTTGACCACCACCGCGGCCGCATGCGCGGCGAACGCGCCGAGCCCCGATGTCAGCCAGGCGCGGCGGCGGGCCGGCTGAGCCAGAGCGCCGAGCAGGGCGACGCCAACCCAGCCTGCGCTGTGCTCGCCGAAGTGTGACAGTGCACGCGCACCGGTGAGAACCCCTGGGCCACCCGCGATCCGGCGTTGCACGGCGACCAACACCGCATCCTCACCCTGCGGTGTGTCGGTCGCAGCGAGGCTCACGAGCGGGCTTCTGCATTGGGCAGCAGGACGGTCTCCCACTTCTGCTTGCTCGACAGCACCGGCAGCGCCTCGCGGTACACGCGACGCATCCGATTGAACCTGCGGGCCAGTGCCACGTGCTGCCGCAGCGACGCTCGCAGCAGGGCGAACATCTTGTCGCGGTCGCGCTGCCGGTATACGACTCCGCGCCCATCGGCGGTGGTCACCGTGACGCCGTCGACCCTGCACAGCAGGAACCACCGCGCGTCCTGAGTCGCCACGTTGAGTTGAGGCCGCTGATGATGCGACGGGTCCTCCCTGCGGAGTTGATGCATCACGCCGCGCGCAAGGCGAACGCCGATGGCAGCCATCGACACCGGGGGCTTCAGCATCCGGCGGGTACCCGTCGGGGCGGGCAGGGACGTGGCGCCGGGAAGGACCACCGCGTCGGGGTACGCCTCGCGCATCCTGCGCACGTCCGGCAGCGCGCTCTCCAGGATGGAGAAGATGTGCTCGGGCCCTGCCAGGAAGTCGGCTATCGCCCGGTTCTGGATCGCAACCGTCGAATACTCAAGGCACAGAAGATGTTTGAACGTGGCCTTCAGCGAGCTGACGAGCAGGCCGCGGACATCGCCGTCCCAGTGCATCGCAGCGACCACCAGCCGGTTGCGCAGGTGGAAGTAGGCTTGCCAGTCGATGGCATCGTCCTTGTCGCTCCAGGCCATGTGCCAGATCGCGGTACCCGGCATGGTGACGGTGCCATAGCCGTGTTCGGCGGCGCGCAGACCGTAATCTGCGTCGTCCCACTTGATGAACAACGGGAGCGGCTGACCGAGTTCTTCGGCTACCACACGGGGGATCATGCACATCCACCAGCCGTTGTAGTCGACGTCGATGCGGCGGTGCAGTTCCACGCTGCGCTCGTTGTCGTCGGACAGCGGATACTTCGCGAAGTCATGGTCGTACTGGGTGAACGGCGCATTGGTCCACATGAAGTTGTCGCGATTGACGACCTCGCCCATCACGTGAAGGTGCGACGGCTCCTGAAGATTGAGCATCTGGCCGCCGATCAGCGTGGGCGACTTGGCGAATCGGTTGAGCGCCAGGGCACGCAGGATCGAGTCGGGCTCGATGCGGATGTCGTCGTCCATGAACAGGATCTGTTCGCAGTCGGTGTTCTTCAGCGCTTCGTACATGACGCGGCTGTAGCCGCCGGAGCCGCCGAGGTTGGGCTGGTCGTGAACCGACAGCCGGTTTCCGAGCAGTCCTGCCGCAGCGGGGAAGTCCGGATGGTCGCATGCCTTGTTCGTGCCCTGGTCGGAGACGATGACGGCGCCCACCACCTCGTCGACCAGGGGGTCGGAGGTGAGCGCGGCCAGTGCGCTGACGCAGTCCGACGGCCGGTTGAAGGTCGGGATGCCCACTGCGATGTTGGCACGGCCCGGCGCCTGGCACGTTGCGTACCACCCCGCGTCGAGCACCGTCACCGCGGAGTCGGTGGTGATGTCGAACCAGATCCAGCCGCCGTCCTCGAACGGGTCGAGACCGACCTCGAATTCGGCGACGGCTGCCGTTTCCGAGTCCCCACTGGAAAGCGCGCTGCCGCCCACGGTGATTCGCGCACCCGTGGCCTTGGTGCGGTACAGGTCCACCCGGGCGGTACCGATCAGTTCGACCCGCAGCACCACGGACTCGAGCACCGACCAGCGTCGCCAATAGCTTGCGGGGAAGGCGTTGAAGTAGGTCGCGAACGAGACCTGGGATTCGGTGCCGATCTCCAGGGTGGTCCGGGTCGGCGCGTGTGCGCGCCGGGCATTGGTGGTCGATTCCTCGATGTAGAGCTTGCGGACGTCGTGAGGCTCACCCGGCCGCGGCAGGATCACGCGCGACAGCAGGCTCACCGCCCTGGACTGCCCGGCGTCGAGGGCGCCGGAGGGAATGTCGCTCATTCTCGGCTGCTTTCGTCTTGGGTCAATGGGGCACCGTCTCGCAGGTGCGGCGCCAGGACGTTGTCGTACATGTTCAGTGCACTGGCGATCGCCATGTGCATGTCGAGGTACTGGTAGGTCCCGAGCCGACCACCGAACAACACACCTTCGGCGGCGGTCTCGGCCTTGGCGCGCGCCCGGTAGGCGGCGAGCACCGCGCGGTCGGCCTCGGTGTTGATGGGATAGTAGGGCTCGTCGTCTGCGCTGGCGAAACGCGAGTACTCGCGCATGATCACGGTCTGATCGGTCGGGTACGGGCGCTCCGGATGGAAGTGGCGGAACTCGTGGATGCGCGTATACGGCACATCGGGGTCGTTGTAGTTCATCACCGGCGTGCCCTGATAGTCGCCGACCCCCAGTACCTCGAGTTCGAAGTCCAGCGTCCGCCAGCCCAGCCGACCGTCGGCGTAGTCGAAGTAGCGGTCGAGCGGGCCGGTATAGATCACCGGTGCGTCGGGGCTCTCGGCGCGCAGCCCGTCCCGCACGTCGAACCAGTCGGTGTCCAACCGCACCTCGATGCGCGCGTCGGCGGCCATGTTCTCCAACCAGGCCGTGTACCCGTCGACCGGAAGGCCCTCGTAGGTGTCGTTGAAGTACCGGTTGTCGAAGGTGTAGCGCACGGGTAGCCGGGCGATGTTGGCGGCGGGGAGTTCCTTGGGATCGGTCTGCCACTGCTTGGCGGTGTACCCCTTGACGAATGCCTCGTAGAGCGGCCGGCCGATCAGCGAGATCGCCTTCTCCTCGAGGTTGAGGGCCTCGGCGGTGGCGATCTCTGCCGCCTGTTCGGCGATCAGCGCCCTTGCCTCGTCTGGCGTGAAGTAGCGGCCGAAGAACTGGGACACCAGGCCCAGGCCCATCGGGAACTGGTAGGCCTGCCCGGCGTGCATGGCGAACACCCTGTGCTGATAGCCCGTGAACTCGGTGAACTGCCGCACGTAGTCCCACACCCGCTGGTTGGAGGTATGAAACAGATGTGCACCATATCGATGCACTTCGATGCCTGTGGTGGGCTCGGCCTCGGAGTAGGCATTGCCGCCGATGTGGGGCCGCTTGTCGACGACGAGGACGCGCTTGCCGAGTTGAGTGGCCGCGCGTTCGGCGATCGTCAGGCCGAAGAATCCGGAGCCGACGACGAAGAGGTCGAACGGGCCGGTGTGCTGCAGCGGAGCGACCCGGGGATCAGCTGAGGTCATCGGCAGCAAGGGTATCCGACGCGGCCTGCCGCACCCGAATTGGCGGCGCGCCGGATGGAACGGTCTCAGCCGGATGGCAGGTCGCAATTCGCTCACGATTGCGCATCGTCACTCCAGACTCAGTCGTCACATCCGTACCATCAACCACGTCGGTATTGCCGAGTCCCACCGTCGGGATTCACCTCATCGCCGGCAGACCGAAGGACCCAGACCTAATACAGGTAGTCCAGATATTGAGGAGACTTCCGTGCCGAACCGACGTCGACGCAAGCTCTCGACAGCCACGAGCGCAGTCGTCGCCCTGGCCGTCGCAAGTCCAGTTGCACTGGTCGCCATGTCCCACCCGTCCGACGATGCCGCAGCACCGCAGCACCGTGAGTTCGTACAGGCCGCGCTCGTCACCGACCTGCCCAACGAACTCATGTCCGCCCTTTCCCAGGGACTGTCGCAGTTCGGCATCAACCTGCCGCCGTTGCCGACGGGCCTGCTGACCGGTTCTAGCGCTCCGGTATCCACGGGGCTGGTCGCCCCTGGCCTGACGCCGGGCCTGGCCTCGCCCAGCCTCACGGCACCGGGGCTCACCTCGCCCGGCCTTACGTCACCGGGGCTCACCTCGCCCGGACTGACGACACCGAGCCTGACGACGCCGGGCCTCACCACACCAGGCCTAACCACACCCGGACTGACGACACCCGGCCTCACCACGCCCGGACTGACGACACCCGGCCTCACCACACCGGGACTCGAGACGCCAGGACTGGACGTGCCCTCGGTGACGGCGACCCCGGGCAGCCTCACCGCGCCGGGACTGACCAACCCGGCGCTCACCAGCCCGTTGGGTACGACACCCGGGCTGACCACGCCCGTCTCCACCGGGCTCGGACTGCCCGGCGCCAGCGAGATTCCGATCGCCGATCCCATCGGCCTCGACCCGATGGCAGGCAGCTACCCCATCCTGGGTGACCCCTCACTGGGGATGCCGGTGGCGACCTCATCGGGTAGCGGCGGATTGCTCGGCGATCTCTCCAGCGCCGCCCAGACGCTGGGCGCCGGCCAGGCGATCGACCTCCTCAAGGGCATGGTGATGCCCGCAATCACGTCGGCCATGCAGTCCGCCGTCCCCGCCGCCGCCGCGGCCGCCCCCGCCGTCCCGACCCCCTAGGTCCTGCGCGAAACGGCACCGCAGACACGCCGACTGGCTCTGCGGTGCCGTTGCGATCGTCTGACACATTGTCGGCATCCAAAACCGTGTCGAAACACTGGTAACACTGGACACATACGTAACATCGGGCCGTGCCTGATGTCCGCGCCGTGCCGTCGCTGCTGTTCTCAGCAGTCGCGGCCACGATCCTGGTGCTCCCATGGGCCGTCAATGGTCTGCCATCCGATCGGGAGCCGCCGCAGGACACCACGCCGCTGCTGGTCGAGAAGCCGCTCGTGGGCATCGGCGGCGGGGAGACCATAAGAGACGTCACGCAGGACACCCCGTTCTCGATGGTGGCGCTCACCGCAGCTGATCTGACGGGCACGACTGCGCGGGTGCGTGCGCAGCGGGCCGACGGCTCGTGGAGTCAGTGGTACGAGGCCGAGAACCTCGACGGCGTCGGCGAGGGATCCTCGACGGACTGTGATCCCGGCGCGACCTGCACTCCCGGCGGACACAGCGGCACCGAACCGATCTTCGTCGGGCGTACCACCCACGTCCAGATCGCCGTGACCCGACCGACTGGCGCGGCCCCAAGCGCCACCCCGGCCAGTGACGCCACCAAGACCGGGCTCGGGTACATCCCGGCCAACGTCGAGGAATCGACGGCCCCGAGCTTCAACGCCGTGCTGATCAGCCCGCCCCAGGCCCCAGTCGACGTGCAGTTCCAACCCCCCGCGGCGGCAGCGGCACCGGGTCAGGCGCCGAACATCGTCAGCCGCGCGCAATGGGGGGCAGACGATTCGAGCCGCTGCGGGCCAATTCGATACACCAACGGAGTCCGGGCCGGCGTCGTGCATCACACCGCGGGGAGCAACGACTACGCCCCGGAGGACTCCGCGGGCATCGTCAGATCGATCTTCGAATATCACACCCGCACGCTGGGCTGGTGCGACATCGCCTACAACGCCCTGGTCGACAAGTACGGCCAGGTCTTCGAGGGCCGGGCGGGCGGCATCACCCGTCCCGTCGAGGGTGCCCACACCGGCGGCTTCAACGCCAACACCTGGGGTGTGGCAATGCTGGGCGACTTCGAAACCGTGCCACCGACACCGATCCAGCTGCGGACCACCGGGCGGCTGCTGGGTTGGCGCCTCGGTATGGACCGCGTGGATCCCAAGGGCACCGTCGTGCTGACCTCCGCGGGTGGCAGCTTCACCCACTTCCCGCGGGGCGCGGCGCCGAGACTGCCGACCATCTTCACCCACCGCGACGTTGGCAACACCGAGTGCCCGGGCAACGCGGCGTACGCCGAGATGGACCTGATACGCGACACCGCGGCGCGGTTCAGCGCCCCGCCGGGACCGGTCAGCCTCGCCGACTCGCTGCGCGGTGGTGCCATCTTCGCCAAGTGGGCTTCACTCGGCGGAGACATCAGCCCGCTCGGTTCACCCAAATCCCCCGAGGCATCCGGAGGAGGGAACGCGAAGTACGTCAACTTCGCCAAGGGCGCGATGTACTGGTCCCCGGAAAGCGGCGCCAAACCCGTCACCGGTGCGATCTACGACGCATGGGCGTCGCTGGGTTTCGAGCGCGGTGCCCTGGGTCTGCCCACCAGCGGCGAGATTCAGGAACCGCAGTGGATCGTGCAGAACTTCCAGCACGGCACGCTGAACTTCGACCGCGAGAAGGGCACGGTCACCCGCGTCATCGACGGTGTCCCCATCGAACTTCAGCGCCCGACCAACCCCGGCATGCCCGTCCAGCTCGAGCGGTTCACCCCTATCGACGTGCGCTGACGACGTCTGGCGGATTCGACTCGCTCCCCGGGCCTGCAGTGCCGCCTAGAGCCACCACCGCTCCAGCACGCGGGCCAAGCCGTCGTCGGTGTTGGAGGCGGTGACCTCGTCGGCGGCGGCCAGCGCCTCCGGGTGGGCGTTGCCCATGGCGACCCCCAGCCCGGCCCAGCGCAGCATCGGAACGTCATTGGGCATGTCTCCGAACGCCACCACGTCCTCGGCGGACACGCCAAGGGGGCGCGCCACCTCGTCGACACCCGTCGCCTTGCTGATGCCGATGGGCAGCACTTCGATGAGCCCGTTGTTGGTGGAGTACGTCAGATCGCCCACCAGACCCACGTGGGGCTCCAGCGCTGCGAGCAGGTCGGCGCTGCGGGCACCCGGTTTGCGGATCAACAGTTTGACCGCGGGCGCGCCGAGAAGGTCATCGAGGGACATCTCGATGTTGTCCGGATTGAGCCAGGCGTGCTCGTAGCCGGGTGAGCTGACGAACTGCGGCGTCGCGGCGTCGTGTGCGCTGCGGCCGACACGTTCGACGGCAAGTCCCACACCCGGGATGACGCGCGTCGCCACCTCCGCGAGTTCGGCGAGTTGTTCGGGCGACAGTGTCCTGGCCGACACGATGCGATCGGTCGACGCGTCGTAGACGACGGCGCCGTTGGCGCACACGGCCATCGGGGCCAGTCCGAGCGCGTCGACCACCGGTGAGATCCACCGCGGCGGCCGTCCCGTGGCGAGCACGAAGTGGGCGCCACGACTCGACGGCTGCCCGTACGGCGGCCCTGGTGCGGGGAGTGACGTTTTCGTCGTCGTCCAGAAGCGTGCCGTCCACGTCCGTGGCGATCATGGTGGGTAGCACTACTCCCCCTCCGCCTGCCTGCGCGTCCGCTCCGCGAGTTCGGCCTTCTCGATCTTCCGCGCCTCCGCCATGGTCGGGGCGCTGCCACCAAGTCGGTGGGGCACCCAGTATGCGCCCGCCGGATGCGGATAGCTCTGCTGTACGTCGTGGAGCAGAGCGCCCATCCGATCCCGGAGTTCGGTCATGGTCTTCGGCGAGCCGTCGACCGGCGACAGCGGCTCGCCGATGGCCACGGTGACCGGAATCTCATTGCGGCCCAGTCGCCTCGGATGATCCTTGGTCCAGATCCGCTGCGCCCCCCACACGATGAGCGGGACGATCGGCACCCGCGCCTCGATGGCCATGCGCGCCGCTCCGGTCTTGAATTCCTTGAGTTCGAAACTTCGACTGATCGTCGCCTCCGGATATACGCCGACGATCTCGCCCGCCGAGAGTCGCTCGACCGCCACCGCGTAGGCGCCACCCCCCGCACGTCGATCCACCGGGATGGTCTTGGTGTGCTTGATCAGAAACCCGACGATCGCCACCTTCTGCATCTCGGCCTTGATCATGAATCGCATGCGCCGCTTGCGGTACATCGCTGCCAGCGCCGCGGGCAGGAAGTCGATGTAGCTGGTGTGGTTGATCGCGATGACGGCGCCGCCCCCGGCCGGGATGTTCTCCAGCCCGTGATACGTGATCCGGGTGCCGGTCGCCCGTACTGCGGTTCGGGCCGCGAGCTCCAGGCTCCGGAATACCGGTTCCATGTCACGCCTACCCTGGGGCCTCATCCGTTCGTTCCTCGCGCAGGCGCTGGGCATGGGCACGTCGGGCCGCCTTCTCGGCAGCCTCGTCGGCGTCGAGGCGGTTGGCCTCGGCGAGGGTCGGTGCGCCTCCGCCGAGACGATGGGGGACCCAGAACTCCCCGGCAGGATGCTCGCCGTAGGCGTCCTGCACCCGCTCGAGCAGATGCTGCATCCGCGTGTGTAGCAGCGCCGTGAGTTCCGACGCGGGCAGGGTCGGATAGATCGGCTCGCCGACCGCCACCGCGATGGGCACCTTGGGACGCCACATCTTGCGCGGGTGGCCCTTGGTCCAGATCCGCTGCGCACCCCAGACGACGTGCGGCACGATCGGGACGTCTGCGGCGATCGCCATGCGGGCCGCGCCCGACTTGAACTGCTTGATCTCGAAGCTGCGGCTGATGGTCGCCTCGGGGTAGACGCCGACGAACTCGCCCTCCTTGAGCCGTTTACAGGCTTCGTCGAACGATGCGGCGCCGCTGTCGCGGTCCACGGGGATGTGACGCAGGCTCCGCATGATCGGGCCCGTGACCTTGTTGTCGAACACTTCCTTCTTCGCCATGAAACGGACTTTCCGGCCGTTGCCCTGCCGGTAGGCGGGCAGTCCGGCGAAGGTGAAGTCGAAGTAGCTGGTGTGGTTGATGGCGATCACCGCGCCGCCGGTGGTGGGCACGTTCTCCACTCCGGTCACCGTGAACGTCAGTCCCTGCAGGCGCCACACCAGGCGCGTAGCCCAGATGATGGTGCCATATACGGGTTCCACGGCTCCAGCCTAATGCGGACCCGCCGCCGGCCTGAGGGAACGGCGGTTTGCGCGACCTCCCACCGTCGGGTCGCCACCCGCCCGGGCCGTGGCACGCTGGGGACTCAGACACCTCACCCCCCGCACCCCCCCGCTAGAATTCAGGGCGGTCGCCAATAGCGGCGAGTACCGTCAGAGAGGTCATTCGTGCAGGTCACAAGCGTTGGACACGCCGGATTTCGGATCGAGTGCGCGGCGGGCAGCATTCTCTGCGACCCCTGGGTGAATCCCGCGTACTTCGCGTCGTGGTTCCCGTTCCCGGACAACAGCGAGCTGGACTGGGACGCCCTAGGCGACTGCGACTACCTCTACGTCAGCCACCTGCACAAGGACCACTTCGACCCCGCCCACCTGCGGGCCCACGTCAACAAGGACGCCGTCGTGCTGCTGCCCGACTTTCCGGTCCCGGATCTGCGGCGCGAGCTGGAACTGCTGGGGTTTCACCGCTTCTTCGAGACCACCGACTCGACGAAGCACCGGGTGAGCGGACCCAAGGGCGACCTCGACGTGATGGTGATCGCGCTGCGCGCACCCGCCGACGGCCCGATCGGCGATTCGGGTCTCGTGGTGTCCGACGGTGAGACGGTCGTCTTCAACATGAACGACTCGCGGCCGGTCGACCTGGAGATCCTGCACTCGGAGTTCGGCCACGTCGACGTGCACATGCTGCAGTACTCGGGCGCCATCTGGTACCCAATGGTCTACGACATGCCCGCCCGGGCCAAGGAGACGTTCGGCATCCAGAAGCGACAGCGCCAGATGGACCGTTGCCGCCAGTACATCGGCCAGGTCGACGCGACGTGGGTGGTGCCGTCGGCAGGGCCGCCGTGTTTCCTCGATCCGGAACTCCGTCACCTCAACGACGATCACGGCGACCCCGCGAACATCTTCCCCGACCAGATCGTGTTCCTGGAGCAGATGCGTAAGCACGGCCATGACCGCGGGCTCCTCATGATCCCCGGGACGACGGCGGACTTCTCGGGCTCGCAACTGAATTCACTGATCCACCCGGTGGCCGACGACCAGGCCGAGGCGATGTTCACCACCGGCAAGGCCGACTACATCGAGGCCTATGCGCAACGGATGGCGCCGGTGCTCGCCGCCCAGAAGGCACGCTGGGCGTCCGCGACGGGTGAACCTCTGCTCGAGCCGCTGAAGGCCAGGTTCGAACCGATCATGATCCAGAGCGACCAGATCTGTGACGGCATCGGCTACCCGGTCGAGCTGCGGCTCGGCGGCGCCGAGCGGGTCGTGCTCGACTTCCCGAAACGTGCCGTGCGCGAACCCATCCTGGACGAAAAGTTTCGCTACGGCTTCGAGATCGCCCCCGAACTGGTGCGCACCGTGCTGCGCGACGACGAGCCGGACTGGGTCAACACCATCTTCCTGTCGACGCGATTCAAGGCGTGGCGGGTCGGTGGCTACAACGAGTACCTGTACACGTTCTTCAAGTGCCTGACCGATGAGCGGATCGCCTATGCCGACGGCTGGTTCGCAGAGACACACGACGATTCCGCATCGATCACGCTGGACGGCTGGGAGATCCAACGTCGCTGCCCGCACCTCAAGGCCGACCTGTCCAAGTTCGGGGTGGTCGAGGGATCGACCCTGACCTGCAA
This sequence comes from uncultured Actinomycetota bacterium, assembly GCA_963798245.1. Classification (GTDB taxonomy): domain Bacteria; phylum Actinomycetota; class Actinomycetes; order Mycobacteriales; family Mycobacteriaceae; genus Mycobacterium. The sequence continues at coordinate 314,150 of CAWCSO010000009.1, read as the reverse complement.
TCTGCATGGTTGGCAATGGAACCTCACCAACGGGCGCTGCCTGACGTCGCGGGGCCACCAGCTCAGGAGCTCGCGGACGTGACGGGAACCACGTACGACGACGGTCTGATCCAGCTTGACCGCCACGCGATCACCTTGCGCCGATACCACTTTCCGTCCGGGACGTCGAAGATCATCCCGATCGCGGCGATCCGCGGCTACAGGAGCGAGTCGCTCGGCATCTTCGTCAACCGATTCCGCATCTGGGGAAGTTCCGACCTGCGACGCTGGCTACCGCTCGACGTCTGGCGCCCGATCAAGTCGACGCTGGTGACACTGGACGTTCCCGGCACCCGGCCCAACCCGGCCTTCACACCGTTGCGCCCCAACGAGTTCGTCGCCGTGCTCGACGAACTGTTGGACGACGCGCCCAGCGGTTGAGCCAACGCGCCCGGCACCTCGCGAGATCTACACCAGGGTCGCGAATCGGCTCGGACAACGACACGGGTGTAGATCTCGCGAGGCCTGGTGCCGGCTCGTCGCCCAAGGCGCCGATGGCCGTGTCACTTTCGCTCCCGCAGCACCGTCGCCTCGAGCAGTCGCTGCACCTGACGGGTCGCGGTCCTGCCCGCAGCCGTCGCGGCGCGCCGCAGGGCGCCCGGCGGGGTCGCGGCCTGCACCGACACCACGTCGCCGACGCGGAGCAGTCCCGGTCGCGTGACGTCGGCGTACACCCCGAGGAGTCGATCGGTGCGCTGCGCCAAGCTGCGGGTCAGCCCGCGGTCGAGTTCGATGCCCGGCTGCGGCCGGGTAGGCACGACGCAGCGGATGGTCGGAATGGTGACAACGATTGCAGCAGAACCGATCTGAATCTCGGCACCCACCCATGCCGCCTCGGGGAAGTCCGCATCGGGATCGTCCACGTCGACGAGGATGTTGGGCCGGAATCGCCGCACGTCGTAGGGCTCGTCACCGCCGGCGAGCGAGGCGAGGCTGGTCGTGCTCAGCAGGTGCACCGGGCTCAGGTCGACGAACGTGCCGGGTGGCGTGGCGTACCTGGCGAGCGTGAGGAGCTGAGCGGCGGTGAACATCGACGTGTCGGGCAACGCGTCGGACTCCGACAGCCCGAAGTCACTGCGCACCGCGTCGGACGAGAAGTTCGCCTTCGACTGCTGCACCGTCAACCGGTGCACGCTGGTGTCATCGCGCCGGGGCAACGAGGTGAGCCGGACCTCGCGCCCGACGATCTCGGAAAGCATGCGGTCCACGGCCGGATCGGCACTCGAGCACTCCGATCCGTCGGGGAAGGTGATCACGACCTCGGGCACGTTGCCTGGGCCGGCGTCAGGCCCCGGCTCGACGACGTAGCGGGCCGAAAGACCGAGCAGTGCGGGTAGCCGCCGAGCCGATGCGGTCATGTCGGCGGCCACGTCGCGGACCGCCCACAACCTGTCGGCGTGCACGCCGCGACGGTCGATGCGGATCGCTTCCACCCGCTGACCGCCCATGGACTTGACTGGAAAACGCAGGAGTTGGGAAACCGTCACATTCGACACGAGGCTACCTATCTGGACGAAACCGTCTGCCGCAGTTCGGAGAACGCGTCGGATGCGGTGTCGTAGACGCGGACGATGGCCTCGTCGCCGGGTTGCAGGAAGGTCGATTCGCCCAGCTCGGTGTAGCGGGTCGCGCCGATCCCGATCAGCACGTGCTCCGGGTGCCCACTCGCGACCATGAGCGCCCCGACGTCCTCGAGCGGCGTTCCCGGGGAGCCCTTCTGGTTGGCCAGCCGCTCGGTGATCCAGTCGAGCAGCACCTCGCCGTAGTAGGAGTAGCCGAGCAGCGGGCTGTCCACGCCGTACGCCCGTTCCGCGCCGTCGGCACCGCGCAGGTTGCAGACCAGTCGCAGGGTCGACGTCGGGCCGTCCGGGGTCAGATCGCCGATGTCGAAGAACTGAGCGGCAACACCCTTGGACGCCGGGCCCCAGTTCTTCTTGTGGCTGATCTTGGGTGCGTTGGGACGCCGGATCGAACAGTCGTTGAAGGCGCCCAGCGCGAAGGGCTGCAACGTCACCACGGTGTCGCCCTGCCACACCACCCGGCAGGCCAGGCCGACCTCGGGTTCGATCTGCAAGTTCAGCGGTCCGTCGTCGGTGCCACGTTCGGGCAGTTGGATCGTGTCGTGCGACAGTGGGAATTCGCCGAGGAAGCCGTCGTGACCTGGTGCGTACCAGGGGAAGATGCCCTTGGGTGCCACACCGTCCGATGTGACGTCCACGAAGTCCGCCGCCTCGCCGGCCTGCTCGAGATGGCCGGCGAAGTTGCCTGCCACACCGAAGCCGAACCACGTCCGCAACTGGTCGTCGTCGAGATCGATCGTGTTGAGTTCCGTCACGGTCTCACCACCGGGTTCATCGTTGCGCGCGAGTTCATCGTGACACCGAGTCAATCATCACCAAGTCAATCATGGCGTGAGCACCGACCTTCCGACGTAGGGGATCAACGCATCGGGGACCCGGACGCTGCCGTCGGGCTGCTGGTGGTTCTCCAGGATGGCCACGAGCCACCGCGTGGTGGCCAGTGTGCCGTTGAGCGTGGCAGCGATCTGCGGCTTGCCGTTGTCGTCGCGGTAGCGGGTGGACAGCCGGCGCGCCTGAAACGTGGTGCAGTTCGAGGTGGACGTGAGTTCCCGGTAGGTCCCCTGGGTCGGCACCCACGCCTCGCAGTCGAACTTGCGCGCCGCCGACGATCCGAGATCACCTGCGGCGATGTCGATCACGCGGTAGGGCACCTCGATCTTGGCCAGCATCTCACGCTCCCAGCCCAGCAGCCGCTGATGCTCGGCCTCGGCATCGGACGGCTTGCAGTAGACGAACGCCTCGACCTTGTCGAACTGGTGCACGCGAATGATGCCGCGGGTGTCCTTGCCGTAGCTTCCCGCTTCGCGGCGGAAGCACGACGACCAGCCCGCGTAGCGACGTGGTCCGTCGGACAGGTCCAGGATCTCGTCGGCGTGGTAGCCGGCGAGCGGGACCTCTGACGTGCCGACGAGATACATGTCCTCGGACTCGAGCCGGTACACCTCCTCGGAGTGGGCCCCGAGGAATCCGGTACCAGCCATGATCTCCGGACGCACCAGAACCGGCGGGATCATCAGGGTGAAGCCGTTGTCTCCTGCGAGCCGGACCGCGAGCTGCATCAGCCCGAGCTGCAGTAATGCGCCGTACCCGGTGAGGAAGTAGAAGCGCGACCCGGCGACCTTGGCGCCGCGCTCCATGTCGATCAGGCCCAGCGACTCACCGAGTTCGAGATGGTCCCTGGGGTCGTCGATGCTGCGGGGCTCACCGACGGTGTCGAGCACGACGAAGTCTTCCTCACCGCCCGACGGCACACCCTCGACGACCACATTGGAGATGGCCATGTGCGCGGCGGTGAGCGACGCCTCCGCGGCGGCCTGGTCGGTTTCGGCGGCCTTCACCTGCTCTGCGAGCTGCTTGGCTCGCGCCAGCAGGGCCGGTCTGTCGTCGGGTGAGGCGGAGCCCACCTGCTTGCTGGCCGTCTTCTGCTCGGCCCGCAGGTTGTCCGCGCCCGATATCGCCGCGCGCCGGGCGGCGTCGGCGTCGAGCAGCGCGTCGACGAGGACCGGATCCTCACCGCGGGCCCGCTGCGATGCGCGCACCCGGTCCGGGTCGTCGCGCAGGAGCTTGAGGTCGATCACGGCCGCAACCATACTTTCGCCTCGTCGTGGTCGGTATGCCGAGGGTGTCCGGCCACCAGGCACAACCTCGTGACACTACAATTGCATCTCTTGTCACACCGCTCGACGCGCCTGTCACAATGGAGCCGATGTTGGAACCCCCCGAGCCAGAGCAGCAGCTCCGCGCCGATGCCGACGAGCAGTCGTCGAGCCGTCGCGCGTGGTGGCAGTGTCTGCAGTCGAACGCCACCCGGCGCAGCCTGCTGCTTACGGCACTTGGCGGCCTGCTCATCGCAGGCCTGGTCACGGCCCTGCCGACCGTCCCCGGCGAAGGGCCGATCGGTCTGACGACCGGGACGGCGCTCGGCGCACGTTCCAATACGTTCGACGGCGCGAAGAGCGGCGACTGTCTCAACTGGCCGGACCGCACGCCGGACGCAGCCGAGATCGTGGACTGCACGGATGAGCATCGCTTCGAGGTGGCCGAGGCCGTCGACATGCGCACCTTTCCGGGTAGCGAGTACGGACCCGATGCGGAACCACCGTCGCAGGCACGCATCCAGCAGATCAGCCAGGAGCAGTGCAGCGCCGCCGCACGTCAGTACCTGGGCCAGAAGTTCGATCCCAACGGCAAGTTCACCGTCAGCCTGCTGTGGTCCGGAGACAAGGCCTGGCGACAGAAGGGCGAGCGGCGGATGCTGTGCGGGATGCAGCTGCCCGGCCCCAACAACCAGCAGCTGTCCTTCAGCGGCAAGGTGGCCAACCTCGACCAGTCTCCCGTATGGGCGGCAGGCACATGCCTCGGTATCGACCCGGCCACCAACCAGCCCACCGACATCCCCGTGGACTGCGCCGCACCCCATGCCATGGAGATCACCGGCTCGGTCAACGTCGCGGAGAAGTTCCCCGGCCCGCTTCCGTCGGAGGCCGACCAGGACGCGTTCATCAAGGACACGTGCACGCGGCTGACCGACGCCTACCTCGCGCCCGTCCAGCTGCGCAGCACGACCCTCACCCTCATCTACGGCACCATCTCACTGCCGAGCTGGTCGGCTGGCAGTAAGCAGGTGTCCTGCAGCATCGGTGCGACGCTCGGAAACGGCGGTTGGTCAACGCTGCTGAACAGCGCCAAGGGCCCATTGGCGATCAACGGTCGGCCTCCCGTTCCGCCGCCCGACATCCCCGAGGAGCGGCTCAACCTCCCGCCCATTCCCATGCCGGTCGATACCTCGAACTCGAGCCAGACCACCCAGATCGACCTGAGCCAGCAAGGCCGGCAGGGCCAGCAGAACTCCACGCAGCACCTGCCGGGGCAACCGCAGCAGACGGTCGCGCCGAGTTCCACGGCGCAGACACCGGACGAACCGCCGCCGGTGCAGGGCAATACGTTCCTCAACGGCCCTCCGCCGCCGCCAGGCCCCCCGCAGGACGCGCCACCACCCCCGCCCCCCGCACCGGGCGCGCCACCTCCCCCGCCCCCCGCACCGGGCGTGCCGGTGCCGCCACCCCCGGGTCCGCCGCCCGGACCTCCCCCGCCCGACGCGCCGCTGCCCCCGCCGGCCTGACCGCGATGACCGTGCGGATGAGCCCGCAACGGTTCGATGAGCTGGTGTCCGACGCGCTCGACCTGATCCCGCCCCGGCTGACCGCGGCCATCGACAACGTCGTCGTGCTCATCGAGCCCCGGCACCCCGACGAGGCCGACCTGCTCGGTCTCTACGAGGGCGTCGCGCTCACCGAGCGGGACTCGTCGTACGGCGGCTCCCTGCCCGACGCCATCACGATCTACCGCGACGCACTGCTGGACATATGCGAGACCGAGGACGAGGTCGTCGACGAGGTTGCGATAACCGTGATCCACGAGATCGCGCACCACTTCGGGATCGACGACGAAAGGCTCCACGAACTCGGCTGGGCGTGAGGGGCCCTGATTGGCCCGAAGAGCACTGCCCGCGCGCGTCGCCTACGGTCCGAGGCCTCGCGGTGCTATGAACGGGTCATGGTCGCCGAACATTCACAGCACGCGCGATGTTCACAGTGCGCCCGGGAACTGGCGCACTGCCACGGCACGGTGATCCGGCACCCCGCATCACGTGCCGAGTGCACCGAGGCAGATTGCGACGCGCCGGAGATCGGGCACGCGTTCGCCATCGACTGCGCGGCGATCGGATGCCCGTGCGCCACGGATGCCCACGACGGGGCGCGGGCCGGGGTCGCGGTCTGAGCCGCGTCAGCCCAGCGGGTCGGCGCTCTGTAGCGCGTCGTGCACGGGGTCGGCGTCGGGCTCCGGATAGAACGGCGGCAGCAGTGTCCCCCACTGCACGCAGCTCCACCGGCCGTCGGTGATCGGGCTCAGCACGACGCATTCGGCGTTTGCCAGGTGATGCTCCAGGGCGAAGCTGCCCTCGACACCCGCGAGCACGGCAGCGACCAGGCGGATGGCAGCCCCGTGGCTCACGACGACGATGTCGCTCGTCCACGAGTGATCGTCGAGGTAGCGCATCCGCAACTGCGTCACGACCGGGACGTATCTCGCGAGCACCTCGCTACCGGTTTCACCGCCGGGCACCCTGTCGTCGAGGTGGCCCCGGTGCCAGCGGTCGTAGACGGCGTGGAACGCCGCGATCGACGGCTCGTCGTTGCGATCCTCCAGATCGCCGGCGTGTACCTCGTGAATGCCATCGAGCCGAGTCGGCGGCAGCCCTAGATGCCCGCCGATGCGCTCCGCGGTCTGCGACGCGCGCAGCGCCGTCGAATGTCCCACCATGCCGACGGGGTGATTCCAGTTCGCGGCGAATGCCCCGGCCTGCTGCAGGCCGAACTCGGTCAGCGCGGCTCCGGGAGGTCGGGTGTCGAGGCGCCGATCGACGTTTCCGTGGGACTGACCGTGTCGGACCAGGACGAGCCGCCCAGTCACGAGTCGCCCTTACCGGATCGTCCGTCCCGCAGCCGCGCCAGCCAACGCGCGGCGTCGTCGTTGGGAGATGGCTTCGGGGGTGATGCTGCACCTGCGGCCGATCCCGTCGGCCACGAACCAAGATATCGCACGTCTCTACAACGACGGTGCAACGCCTTGAGTGCCTCGGCGACGGAATCGTCCTCGATGTGGCCGACGCAGTCCAAGAAGAACAGGTAGGTGCCCAACTCGGTTCGGGTCGGTCGGGATTCGATCCTGGTGAGGTCGATGTCGCGGATGGCGAATTCCGTCATCGCCGACACCAGGGCTCCGGGAACGTTGTCAAGGCGCAGGATCACCGAGGTGCGGTCGGCCCCGGTGCGGGCGGGAGGGCGGCCAGGCGGTCCGGCCAGGACGAAGCGGGTGCGCGCATTGCACTCGTCGACCACGCCCGCGGCGATCGCATCCAACCCCCACCGCGTGGCCGCCAGGGCAGTGCTGACTCCCGCATCGGCGCGACCGTCCGCAACGTCCTGGGCGGCCGCGGCGTTCGAGTTGGCGGGCACGAGTGTGGCGGTCGGCAGATGCTCGGCCAACCATCGCCGCACCTGAGCGGCGGCGACGGGGAAGGCGGCGACGGTCGAGACCTCGCCCGCGGTGGTTCCCGGCCTGACCACGATGCTGAACGCGACGTCCATCGTGTGCTCGGCATAGATCTGGAGCGCTTCTCCGGTCGAGAGACTGTCCAGCGTCGGAAGCACCGATCCCTCGATCGAGTTCTCGATCGGGACGCACGCGTAGTCGGCCTCGCCGGACCGCACGGCGGCCAACGCCGCCGCGGGCGTATCGCGCGAGAGTGGCTCAGCCGAGGACGGTTCTGAACCCAGTGCGCCCGCACCCGCCATCTGCCACAGCGCCGCCTCGGTGAAGGTTCCCTCCGGTCCGAGGTAGGCGACGCGCGGCACGGTCCAACCCTATCGGCTCAACCGGCCCCGACCCGGGGAACTCGGGGTCGACCGTCACCCACCGTGGATCTTGCGCACTCACCGCTCTGAAGTTACGTTAGGCTTACCTAACTACAGGAAGCAGCAGCGATGACCACATCCAAGGCTCCCGCGGCACCAACCACTGCTGAGCGCATCCGCAGCGCATGCGCCCGAGCGGGCGGCGCCATCCTGGCGGCTGACGGCGTCGAGCCCACACCCACGCCGGTGCACCATCTGCTGGACGACGGCTCGTTCGCCCTCACCGCCCCTGCCAGCGGTCCGCTGGCCGACAGGGTCGCCGCGTCGGGTGCCTGCGGAACCCAGGCGGTGCTGGAGATGACCGACTACGCGCCCCTACCGCTGCGCGAACCGGTGCGCTCGCTGGTGTGGCTGAGTGGACGCCTCCATGATGTGCCGGCCAACGACGTCTCGGGTCTGCTCGACCTGATCGCCGCCGCGAACCCGAATCCGGCACTCCTGCAGGTCAATACCGGCAACGCCAACGGCGCCACCGGGAAGCAGCCCGGTGGGCCGCCTCACACCCTGATGCGCCTGGAGATCGACTCCGTGGTGGTCGCGGACTCGACCGGGGCCGAATCCGTCCGCCTCGCCACCCTGCTGGACGCGAAGCCCGATCCCTTCTGCGCGCTGGAGTCGTGCTGGCTACGGCATCTGGAGTCGGCCCACCGCGACGTGGTGGACCGGCTTGCCGACCGCCTACCGGCGCCCATGCGGCGGGGCCGGGTCCGGCCGCTGGGCCTGGACCGCTACGGCGTCGCACTGCGCGTCGAGACCGCCGACGGCGACCACGACGTGCGACTACCGTTCGGCACGCCCGTCGACGACGTCACCGGGCTGAGCCAGGCCATCCGCATTCTGATGGGGTGCCCGTTCCTCAACGGGCTGCGCGCGCGCCGCACCTGAACGGCCCACGGGGACACCACTACCGTTGCTCCGGTGAAGGGACCGTCGGACGACTTGACCGCACCGCAGCGTCGCGCGATACGGATCGAGATCGTCGTCATGCTGGCGGTGACGTTCGGGCTCAGCGCCTATTCCGCGCTCCTGCGCCTCGTCGAGGCGGTCGTCCTCGGATTGTCCGGCCAGGAGGTCGCACTCAACCGACGTCGCTCCCCGATCGACCTCATCGACTTCGGACTCAACCTGGCGTCGGTGTTTCAACTCGTCGCCTGGGGCGCACTGGCCCTCTACCTGTTGTGGCGCAGCGGTTTCGGACCGAGCAGCATCGGCCTCGGCCGGTTGCGGTGGCGGTCCGACGTGCTCGGCGGCATCGGGTTGGCCGCAGTGATCGGCGTGCCCGGCCTGGCCCTGTACGTCGCCTCCCGACTGCTCGGCACCAGCGTCACCGTGGTCCCGTCGGAACTCGGCGACACGTGGTGGCGGATTCCCGTGCTGCTGTGCCTGGCGTTCGCCAACGGCTGGGCGGAGGAAATCGTCGTCGTCGCGTTCCTGCTGACCCGGCTGCGCCAACTGGGCGTCAGCCCGGTAGCGGCACTGGTCGCATCCAGCCTGCTGCGCGGCGCCTACCATCTGTATCAGGGGTTCGGGGCCGGGCTGGGCAACATCGTGATGGGCCTGGTGTTCGGCTACGTGTGGCAGCGCACCGGACGGCTGTGGCCGTTGGTGATCGCACACGGCGTGATCGACGCCGTCGCGTTCGTCGGCTACGCCCTGGCCGCAGGCCACCTCGGCTGGCTCCCGTGATCCGGCGGCCGGTCGACGTACATTCATCCTGTGAACGCCAACCCGCCCGACGGTCAGCCTGACCCGCGGCGGCAGCGGCCCCGGCACGAACCCTCCCAGGTGATTCGGCGTCAACCCCCACCCCAGCAGGCTCCCCCCGGCCCGCGACCTCCCATCCAGCAGGCTCCACCGCCGCCCATCCGCCAGGCTCCGCCGCCGCTCCGCCGACCACCCCCGCCGCTGCCCCAGCCGCCTCGGCCCCGAGCACAGCCCCCCGCACGTTCGGTAGCCGCGCCGCCACCGCGGCGCCCCGGGCCCAACCGTCAGGGTCCACCACCCCCGGCCCCCCGCAAGCCCCGCCGGCGACGCCACTGGGGACGCATCCTGCTCGTTTGCCTGATGGTGTTCGTGGTCGCCGTCGCGGGCACCGGGTACTGGGTCGACACCAACCTGCGCCGCGGCCCCGCCCTCGCGAACTACCCCGACCGACCCGCCGCGGCCCGCGGCACGACCTGGCTGCTGGTGGGCTCGGACAGTCGCGCGGGCCTGTCACCCGAGCAACAGGCCGAACTGGCCACCGGCGGGGACGTCGGCGACGGCCGCACCGACACGATCCTCGTGGTCCACGTGCCCGGGCTGGGATCGAGTTCACCGACCACCATGGTCTCGATCCCCCGCGACTCCTACGTTCCGATCCCCGGCTACGACGACGACAAGATCAACGTCGCCTTCTCGCTCGGCGGCGTTGATCTGCTGGCGCAGACCGTCGAGGAGGCCACCGGCCTCCGGATGGACCACTACGCGGAGATCGGGTTCGACGGCTTCGCAGAGATGGTCGACGCCGTCGGCGGCGTCACCATGTGCCCGCCCGAACCGGTCACCGATCCGCTAGCGGGCATCGACCTCGTGGCAGGCTGCCAGACGCTGGACGGCCGGACCGCGCTCGGATACGTCCGAAGCCGAGCCACCCCGCGGGCCGACCTCGATCGAATGATCAACCAGCGGGAGTTCATGTCGGCACTGATGCACCGCACGACCAGTCCGGCGGTACTGGCCAACCCGTTGCGCTGGTACCCCATGGTCCACGCGGCGGGCGGTGCGGTGACGGTCGACGAGGGCACACACGTGTGGGACCTGGCTCGGCTGATGTGGGCGTTGCACGGGGCGACGACCACCGTCACCGTGCCGATCGGTGAGTTCACCGAGAACTCGTCGGGATCGGTGGTGGTGTGGAACTCCGACGCCGCCAACCGACTCTTCGAGGCACTGGCCGACGATGCCCCGGTTCCCCAGGACGTGCTCGAGGCCCCCACCCCCTGAGCCCGGTCCGGTCGACGGCGCGCTACTGTCCGTCGGGCTGATCGAGGCCGGCCCCGGTCAGCCCCGACTTCAGCCAGCCCTTGGTGCGCGCCGGATGGTTGGTGGCCACCCACGCCACGCCGACGTCTCGGCAGTAGCGCACGTCCTCGTAGTGGTCGACGGTCCAGCAGTACATCGCCCTGCCGTTGGCCGCCGCGCGGTCGACGAGTTCGGGATGTTCGCGCAGCGTGGCGATCGACGGTCCCACCGCGGTGGCACCGACCGTGGTGGCCGCGCTCCCGCCCAGGTACCGCGACGTCTCGCCCAGCAGCACCGTGGGCAGCATCGGCGCCGCTCTCCGGATACGCCAGACCGCGGCCGCCGAGAACGACATCACCACCGCCCGGGACAGGTCCGCCGAAGCGGGCGATGCGATCCCGTACCTGTGCAGCAGGGCCAGTACCTTGCTCTCCACCAGGGCCCCGTACCTCACGGGGTGCTTGGTCTCGATGAACAACTTCACCGGGCGGTTCCAGTCCAGCACCAGCGTCACGAGGTCCTCGAGGGTGAGCAGTCCGGTGCCATCGGAACCGACGCCTGCCTGCCTGCTGACATGCCACGCGCCGTAGTCCAGGTCACGCAGCTGGGCCAGCGTCATGTCACTGACCAGCCCCGTGCCCGTCGAGGTTCGGTCCACCCGGCGGTCGTGAATGCACACCAGGTGGCCGTCACGGGTCAGCCGGACATCGCACTCGACGCCGTCGGCGCCTTCCTTCAACGCGAGTTCGTAGGCCGCGATCGTGTGCTCGGGGCGAGCTGCGGACGCCCCTCGGTGAGCTACCACGAAGGGGTGGCCGCCGAGCGTTCCGTCGCCCGAGTTCATGAGGCTATGCTGCCGGTTCCCGCTGCTTGGACCCCACCGGAACCGCCGACTCGCGACTCTCGTCGGCCGCGGGGTCTTCGTACTCAGCTGCTTCGGCCTCGACGCCCCCTGCCGGGTCGTCGGCGACCATGACCCAGCGGTGGGCGGGGCGGTCGACCGGGTTGCGTTCGAAGCCGAGGAACACACGGCCGACCAGCACGAGCGCGGCCAGTCCGGCGAGGTAGGCGATGATCGACGTCACCGTGTTGTCGGCGATGCCCTGCGCGTCACGGGTGAAGCTCGTGGCCACAGACCACACCATCAGCACCGTGCTCGCCACCCAGACACACCACCACGCGACGATGCTTCGGCGCAGGCGTGAGACGCGGGATTCGACCCCCGCCAGTTCGAACACGAAGACCGGCGCCCACAGCAGGTTGAACAGCGGAATCAGGCAGCCGGCGCGAATCTCCAGGGCAGATCGCGGATCGGGGACACCGCCCATCGCGTAGGCCGACGAGCGTCGCGCGATCAGCCAGTTGGTCAGAACGATCGCGCTGGCGACGACGGCGAACACCGCGACGACGCTCAACGCGAGGCCCAGCCACGTCACCGCCCCCGCGAGCAGCGGGTTCAGCAGAACCGAGCGGTTGATCAGAAGCAGGCCATACCTGATGACGTGGGCGAACACGGTGACGCCGAGGATCAACGCCGTCGTCAGCAAGACCTTCTGGACCATGCCGACCGACGGCCCGCTGCGGTCGTGGTCCATCGGTACGGCCTCGGCGTCGATCTGGCCGTCGACGTGATCCACCAGTCCCCAAGGTGGGATGGTCGCGTAGCGCGGCGTGGGGCCCAATGGCCGTCGACCGCGGCGAGGTGGCGGTGCCGCGCCCGGCCGGACCGCGATCCATCGGTACCCGGGCGGCAGGCGAGGGGGGCTCCCGATGGCCGCAGGGGAGCCCGCTGCCGGACGTTGCCCCCACCGCTCCTCGGAAGGGTCGGGGGCGGGAGCGAACAGGCTGCCCTGACACCGGGGACACCAGCTTCGCTGACGGTCGCGGACGTTCCACCGCGTTCCGCACCGTGAACAAACCTGAATCACGCGACCAGCCTACGGCTCTCAGACGCTGCCCACGCCGCCGTCGTCGGTCACCACGGGGCGCCCGATGCCGGCCCAGGCGAGAATCCCGCCACTGACGTTGATCGGCTCGTACCCGTTCCTGGCCAGATACTGCGCCACACGTTGCGAGCGGCCGCCGGCGTGGCACATCACGTACAGCGTGGCATCGGCATCGATTTCGCCCATGCGGGCCGGAACATCGCCCATCGGGATGTGCCGGGCTCCCGTGACGTGACCGCGCTGCCACTCGTCGTCTTCGCGCACGTCCAGCAGGATGGCCGACTCGTCGAACGTCAGCGGGACGTCGGCAGCGTCGGCCTGAACCACTTCGACGTCATCCATGTGCGGTATCCAATCTCGTCGCTCGCAAGCTCGTGCTCGGTGCCGGATCTCGATCCCCGACGAACGGTCGATGGTGGATTCGCGGGGCGATCCACCTCGACCATGCTGGCACGCATGTGCCACACACGCACACACGTCTTCCAGCAATCCGACGACCATCCACAGTTTCCACAGGTTCATCCACAGGCTGACACGTGGACACACCCGTCCTGAACGGCGCAATCCGCAATCCGGCCAAGATCGGCTGTGCATGAATCCGAGGTCTGCTGCGGCGATATCAACAGGCCACGACGAGGCGAGCGAACAGATCGTGACAGCGACATGACATCGCGGCGCAGTTTCCGCACCCGCGAAGTAGCGGCTATGATCGACGTCACATCATCGTGCTGTGACGGATCTCACTAGGGCACGGCAATCGATCGTGCAGGTCAGGAGGTAGTGATGGCATCGCATTCGGTGGGCCCCAATGCTGCGTTGCCGCCATCCGAGTGGAACTCCTCCGCGCACGTCTGCAACCGCAATCAGCTGATCGCCTTCATGCGCGCCGGACTGATCGCCCTCGTGCTTCTCGGCATTCTCGCGTTCATCGTTCTGTACTGAACTCGTCGCTGAAGCCCCGTCTCTGGAACCGAGCGCTCCCGATCTGAAGACGACGAAGACCGGCGAAGGCGCAGGTGTGCGCCGATGCCGGCCGTCCTCGCTCACGTGTCAGGCAGGCGGGTACACGCCCATCCCCTTGGCCTTCTCGGTCTGCCAGAAGATGTCGGAGATCTCGTCGATCGTCTTGAGCAGCTTCTCGCAGGGTGCCGCGTCGGTCGACTTCTTGACGTCACCGGCCCCGTGCACGCCGTCCCAGAAGAGCTGGTGCAGATTGGGGAACTGCTCGAAGTGGTCCTTGGTGAAGAAGTCCGCCCACAACACCATCAGGTGATGCTTGACCTCTTCGGCACGCTGCTCCTTGATCAAGATTGCGCGGGTGCGGAAGTGGTCGTCATCCGAGTCGTTGTACTTCTGAACGGTCTTCAGGCAGGACAGGGCCTCGATCTTGGCCTGGGCTGGGTCATAGACGCCGCAGTACAGGTCGCAGTGGGCGTGGGCAGGGGTTGCGTTCGCGAAGAGTCGATGCAGCATGGTTGTAACCTACCCTTTGACGGTGGGCCGTAACCATCCCTCCAGAGGTTGGCCGCTCCGCCGGTTTGCGGTGGTGGAGCACTCGATGCACCCGTCATTGCAACCCGGCGACGGGCTGCTCGCGGTTCGCGGCGGCCGGCCCCGGCGAGGGCAGTTGCGGGTATTCCATGACCCGACGATGCCGACCCGTTGGCTGGTGAAGCGCGTCGGCGGCATACGGGGCAACGGCCGCGGCGCGACCTTCGAGGCGCGCTCCGACAACCCGGGGGCACCGGGCGTCGTCGACTCGCGACACTTCGGCTGGATTCCCGCTGTGGGCTCGTATCGCGTGGTGTGGACGGTGCGGGCCCGCATCCCTGACGGACCCGCCTGACGGACCTGTCAGTACCGACCGACGCGTGTCCGCTTGCCTAGCGCGCGCGCCTGGCTCATTCTGACGATGTCGACCCACAGCCGTGTCGGGCCCAGTCGTGCGAGTAACCACGTGGAGGCGGTATGGATACAGGTTCCGGCGGACCGGTAGAGGTTGCGCCATTCCATGCCGGTGGAGCCCTCAAGGGGTTCGTGGTCTCGGGCCGCTGGCCGGATTCCACGAAGGAATGGGCACAGCTCCTCATGGTGGCCGTTCGGGTCGCGTCTCTGCCCGGGCTCCTGGCGACGACGACGATCTTCGGCGTCCGTGAGGAACTGCCCGAGACGCCTCAACCCGGGACTGTCGGCCTGGTGCTCGCCGAAGGCACGGTTGTCGGTGAATCCGCGATTCCCCCAGGCTATTTCGCTGAACGTCAGCCGCCAGCCCTGCTGATGTTGCACCCGCCGTCGGAGACCATGCCTACGCTCCCCGAATGCAGCGGCGCGGCCTCGGGATGCGTCCTGCTGCCCGGCCTTCCGCACCTGGGACTCGAACATCGGGCCGCCTGGGTCGAGGCGGAGTCGGACGGCACGGTGACCTCGATGGTGAGCCGCGTCGGCGTCGATCCGATCAGTCACCCCGACACCGCGATACTCGCGATGCTGCTTGCGGCATAAGGGTTTTCGAACGAAGTAGTTCGATCGGCGAAACAACGGATACGGGTCCCCGAACTCTGGTGTAGAACTGGCGCGGCCACCGCACCACGGCTATCGTTGCCATATCAGCGAAGGGGAGTAGCCCCCAATCGTCGTGTCGACATACTGGCGTCAAGCCCGGCCGGCGAACCGTCTTCGGACGGTGGGCGAGACCTTCGACGGAATGCCTGACGGGCAGCGCTTGCGCGGCGCGCCGGGCGACCTGTCGAAAGGTTTGGTCTTGCTCACAGCAGCACTCGTCAGTATGGGCGTCGTGTTCCTCGCCGAACTCGGCGACAAGTCTCAGCTGATGACGCTGACGTACTCCCTGCGACATCGCTGGTGGGTGGTGTTGTCCGGCGTCGGCATCGCGTCGTTCCTGGTGCACGGACTGTCGGTGCTGATCGGGCACTACCTCGGCGTCACTCTGCCGCAGCGGCCGGTCGCGTTCGCCGCAGCGGTCGCGTTCATCCTGTTCGCGGCCTGGACATGGCGGGACCGCGCAGCCGACGACGATGGCACTCCGGTCCCCGAACCACGGTTCGTCATCTTCGCCGTCGTGTCCTCCTTCGTGCTGGCAGAACTCGGCGACAAGACGATGCTCGCGACCGTGGCGCTCGCCAGCGACTACGACTGGGCCGGGGTGTGGCTCGGCGCCACGGTCGGCATGGTGGTCGCCGACGGTGTCGCCATCGGAGTGGGAGTGCTGCTTCATCGCCGCCTTCCCGAGCACTTCCTACACCGGATGGCCAGTGTGCTGTTCCTGCTGTTCGGGCTATGGCTCCTCTTCTACAACGCGCTGGAGTGGCGGTGGGTCGCCGTGGCCTCCACGGCCACGGTCGCCGCCGTCGCCGTCACGGTCGCAATCGCGGGGCTGTTACACGGCAGGCGGAGTCGACGCACCGGTGCCGGACCAGGCACATCATCGCCAGAATCGGCGGTTCCGTGCACTGGCTACCCGCGGGTGGAGGAGTAACGACGGGGTAACGGCACCCTGACGTGCGAAGGAACTGGCCGACGACCCGGATCACAGCAAACCGGGGGCGAACTATTTCAGAAATTGAGCAAATTTCGATCTCTGAATCATGGCCACCACGCAAGGTAGCCGGGTGTGATGCCTGGGTCCCCTGTGACGACCATCCGGTGGACCGTCACTTCGGCAAAACTACCGAAGCGTCAGTATTTGCCCACCCGCTGCACAGCTCGCTGGGGATTCCGATCGGAAGAAGCGCTGCTAGATGGCTGATAGATGGCAAGGTCAACCAGTTGGTTGTGGTGAATCTGAGAATTTCATTGGTTTGCACTTGGAAGTCGGTAGATCACTCGCTACGATGATCAGCAAATACGTTGCCAAAGACACGCACGTATCGTTAGGTGGAGGATTAATCGATGAGCATGACGTTTGCAGCGCGGCTGAACCGTTTGTTTGACACGGTCTACCCGCCAGGACGCGGCCCGCACACCTCGGCAGAGGTAATCGCCGCCTTGAAGGCCGAGGGCGTGACCATGTCGGCGCCGTACCTGTCGCAGCTGCGCTCGGGCAACCGTACGAACCCCTCCGTCGCGACGATGGCTGCGCTTGCCAACTTCTTCAGGATCAAGCCCGCGTACTTCACCGACGACGAGTACTACGAGAAGCTGGACAAGGAATTGACCTGGCTTGCGAGCATGCGCGACGAGGGCATCCGACGAATTGCGGCACGTTCGGTGGGGCTTTCCCCCGAGGCCAAGCAGGACCTCGTCGAGAAGGTCGACCAGCTGCGCCGCCAAGAGCGCCTCGACGATTAGCCCGAGGGAGGCGCGTCAGGTAGTCCGGCGAAATTGAACCCTCCGTCGCCTAGCGCGCGGCAACTTCGACCTGCCGGTCGATGATTCGATATTGCTCGCCGATCGTGAGTATCCACTCACGGTCGGAATACCCAGTCGGTTGGCGCAGCCAAGTCGGACCGGGGAACGCAGACTTTGCCCTCGCATCGCCGTCCTCCTCACGCCCCGCGTGTATCCAGTCGGCGATGCGACGTGCCTGCTGCTCAGGCGTCACGGCTGTGGGGTCCTGGTACGCCGAACCACCGCCGCCGCGGTGCTCGATCGCCGAGGTGGCCTCGAGGTAGAGCGCATCCGAGATCAGCGACATCTGCTCGGCGACCCTGAACAACAGTGGACCGCGCGGACGCACGCCGATGCCGATGTCCTCGTGGCGACGGCTCAGTTCGGAGAGCAGCGGTTGTATCGTCCTCAACTCGCGTCGCGCACCGAACCAGTCCTCGACGCTCGGTAGCAGCGAACCGCTCGCCACGACGAGCATCGCGCAGCCGAGCAGAGTTGCCGCCGAACCCACGCCCACGAACCGTGTGTTGCCGACGGCACGGAGCAAGAAGAACGCGCTTGCCAGCACCATCAGCGCGATCCCCACGGTGAACAGGAACAAAGCGCGGCCTCGCCGGGTCCGGTTGGAGTTGCGCAGGCCCGCCCACGCCACCAACGTCAGGGCAAGCAGGATGTACAACAGCGGCACCAGCCACGTCAGCGCCGTGTCACCCGAACCGAGGCTGCGGCGAAGGTACTCGTGAGGTGCCATCTCCGGCTGCTTGGGCGCGGTGAAGAACGCGACCATCGTCAGCAGCGCGATCACCATGGCGACGGAATACTGGATGATCGCGATTCGGTGGACGGTGGCAGGCTTCCTACTCGACGCAGCAGACGTGATCATCACGCAGCTTCCCGCCGCGCAGGCGACCAGAGCCACCTGGCTCAGCATGGTGGATACGTTCGGCCACCGCAGCACCGTGTCGATGAGCAACGTGAGCGGCTGCCAGTTCAGCGCGGCCACCAGGCCCAGGCTGCCGAGCGCGAGGATCATGGCCGCGCTGACGAGGGACTGCTTGTTGACGAGGGCCCAACCGATACGAAGGCCGGTAGCCAATCCGAGGAGACCGGCGATCACCCAGACGATCAACCAAACGCCTCTCCGAGCCGGACCTGCACGATCGACGAACGGTCAGACGGTAGCCGTCCCAGTCGGTAGATCAGCAGAGCGGCGAAGTCCTCAGCCTCCTGTTCGGCGTCCTCGCCACTCGGGCCCATGCATCCCGTGCGCTGATTGAGCATGTAGCCGATGAGGTCGGAGCCGGCCAACTCGACGGTGTCTCGGGCGGCCTCGACCACGGAGATGCCCTCGTGGCCCAGCACCAGGTGGCCGAGTTCGTGGGCGAGGGTGCGGTCACCGGCCGGAAGACCGCGCTGAATCAGGAACACGTCGTGGTCGGCGTACTGCCGCCACTGGCCACACACGCCGGCGGGCAGGTCTTCGACCGTCAACTCGATCGGTCTGCCATGGTGATCGGCCACCGCGGCCACCAAACGCGTCAGTGACACCTCCCCACGCCTCGGGGCAAGGTTGAGTACCTGGTTGACTGCGCGCGTCACACGGCGGCTGGCGGACATGTGATCCCCCTCTCCCCGAGTCCACTATGACGGTCCTTCTCGAACGCATGGTCCGATCAACCGATGAACGTCCGATCAACCCATGAAGCGTGCCGGGCCCCCCACCCGGAGCGCTCGACCCGCCCTGGCCTGGCGGTAGCCGATGAGGCCGCCCGCCCCCGTCAGCACCAGGATCCCGGTGACGCCCGGCATGGCGACAGCGGCCACCTGGCCGACACCGGCCGCTCGGAGGTACTCCACGTAACCCATCCGGTATGTCGGCGCAGGCATCATTTCGTTACCGGCGCCGAAGCTGGTCGGCATGGATAGATTCTGGACTGCCGGAGCGGAGGGTGCAGTCATGGGGCCGCCGGGAGCGAACTCCGGCATCGGCACATGCGGGCTCAGCCGGGGCGCAGCGGGTACGGCCCCGCCGGGGAGCAGGCCGTCCCCACCGTTTGCGCTCGCGGCACTTGCGCCCGGCGGGGCCTTCACCGTGGGCAGGGTCATTACCGGGGGCAGGATCACCATGGCGAAGATGGGCTGCGCCGCCGCGGTCGCCAACCCGGTCACGGCGCTGTAGATCGGTTGGACGATGCCGTTGACGTCCATCAGGATTTCACCGGCTATGGGAATTTGATACAGCCACGGGAACTCAGGCAGCGGTGGAAACTCTGGCAGCTGCAAGGGCCCCGGCAGCGGAGTCGGCAATGGCGGGAGCTGTAAGCCGGTCGCGCCATTGCTTTCGCTCTTGGCAGGCACGGCCAGGTCACGCCCGGCCCACCACGACCACGGCCGGCTGGTGCTTTCCTCAGCCGTGCCGCCGATGCCATTACCGTTCTCGCCGGCCGCCACGTCGGTCCCTGGGTCCTGCTGCAGGGGATCGACGAGGTTGGGGTCGACTGCGGCGGTTTGGTTCGGGTCGATCGCCTGGCTGGACTCCGAACCGTCGCCACTGGACGATTGGCCATCGGTTTCAGTGCCACCTCGAGAGTTCGCTCCGCCAAGTTCGCCAGAAGCGGACCCGTCCGTTTGCGAGGATCCACCAGACTGCGGGTCGGAAGCTTTGCTGGAATCCGTCGCGGGCGACTCGCTGATGGTGCTCGGCGTCGCTGCGACCTTGAGCCCGGTGCGACCGTTGCCCACCTTCACCAGCGGCTTGGTCGAAGTCGCCGGTCCTGACGAGGTGGGTGCAGCGGCGGACTCCGCGGAATCGTCCGTGTTCGGGCCCTTGGTTCCGACGCTCACGCCGCCGGTCGTATCGCCCGTGGCGGTAGCCCCACCGTCCCCCTGCGCTCCGGGTTGCGGGCTAGCAAATGCCAGGGACGCACTCCCACCGGTCACGAGCAGCCCGGACGCCACGAGGCAAGCAGCGGCGGCGATGCGCGTGCGGGCAGTCACGATGGCACCACCTTTCTCGGCGTCGGTGATCGGCGTCCTCGATGACACCCTATTGTCGCACAACCCTGCAGGACCGTTTGCTGATCGAGGGCGGCTCGCGTTCCCGACGGGGGCGGGGCCACCGTGCTGCCATACCGGCGATAGTGTGGGCCACACCAGCAGCGACGATCGCAGGATCTGAGACGAAATGACCGGGAGGCAGCCGGGATGGGCCTGTTCAAGCGGCGGAAGAGTCGCGCCACCCGCCGGGCCGAAGCCCGTGCCATCAAGGCCAAGGCGAAGTTGGAGGCCAGGCTGTCGGCCAAGAACGAGGCCCGCCGCATCAAATCGGACGCCAAGCGTGAATCGGCGGCCATCAAGGCGGGGGTCAAGGCCCAGCAGAAGAGCGACCAAGCCGCCGTGAAGGTCGCCGAAGCCCAGCTGAAGGCGGTGCGGGAGGGAAAGCTGCTGTCGCCGAGTCGAATTCGCCGGACCTTGACGATCTCGCGACTGCTCGCGCCCGTCGTCGTCCCGGTGGCCTATCGGGCGGCGGTCTCCGCTCGCGGCATGCTGGATCAGCGTCGTGCCGAACGACTGGGGGTACCGCTGAGCCAGATCGGCCAGTTCTCCGGCGTCGGCGGTGCGCTCTCGGCGCGTATCGCGGGCGCTGAACAATCCCTTCGCAAGGTCGCCGAACAGAAGCCCAAGGACGCCGAGACCAAGCAGTTCGTGGCCGCCATGAGGCAGCGGCTCAAGGACCTGGCTGCCGCCGTCGCAGCAGCGGAGAACATGCCTGCAGCACGCCGTCGAGCGGCGCACACGGCCATCGCCGACCAGTTGGACGGGATCGACGCCGACCTGATGGCACGCCTCGGCCTGCCGTGAACCCGGCCGTGACACTGCACGGGCAGGCACCCACGGCTCCGCTGCGCCGAACGTCATCCGGACCGTCGAGCACGGCGCAGCGTCGGGCCGCCCACGTCGCGGCCTGCGAAGGTTTGCGGCGGCGACGTGGTGTAGTCCCGCCCGGACCGTTCGTTCGCCGAAAGGTCGAGTTTGCTCCGGTCCCCGTCGCCCGCCGGAGGAGCCCGTGATCCGGCGCTTCACGGTGGCCGCGGCGGCCTGCATCATCGTGGCGGTGCTCGCGCTGGCGGGAGCGGCCCCCGCGGCTGCGCACGCCGCGCGCATCGCCGCCGATCCCGCGCCCGACGCCGTCCTCGACCACAGCCCGCAGCGGGTGAGTGCCACCTTCAACGAGGAACTGCAGCCGGACTTCGCCGCCATGACCGTCGTCGGTCCCGACGGCAATCTGTGGTCGGTGAAGCCCCCGACGGTGTCGGGAGCAGTGGCCAGCGTGGATCTGCGCCCGCTGGGACCGGCGGGCATCTACACGGTGAACTACCGGGTGACCTCGACCGACGGTCACGTGGTGTCGGGTTCCTGGTCGTTTTCGTTGACCATCGCCGGCCCCGGGCCGCCCGGCCCACCGGTTACCGCGCCCGTTGGTGAGCCGGTTGCCGCGCCCGCGGGCGCACCGGACGACACCGGCATCCCGGTCTGGCCGTTCGCTGCGCTGGCCGTCGCGGTCGTCGGCGGCGCGGCATGGTGGGCGGTGCGGCGACGCGCGTGACGCAATTGCGGATCAAGGCCGAGGGCATGGCCGCCGCTTCGGCCCCTGGGCGCCGAGACTCGCAGTCTTTGGTTGGCCACACCATGCGAACTGGCATGATGGGGTTCGATCCGGGCCGCGCGCCGCACTCTTCGAGCGTTGGACGAGAACTGCAAAGGAGCAGCTAGATGGCAGACCAGCAGGGTCGCCCCGACGAGCAGGCCGAAGGTCAGCCGACCGCCGACATGTCGGCGCAGTCACCCCCGCCGGCCTCCCCCGAAGGCGAGGCACCTGCGACGACTCCGGAGCAGAAGGCCCCCGCCAAGAAGGCCCCGGCCAAGAAGATGGCGAAGAAGGCCCCCGCCAAGAAGGCAGCGGCGGCAAGGAAGGCCCCAGCCAAGAAGGCACTGCCAGCCAAGAAGGCACCGGTCGCAAAGAAGGCACCGCCCGCTCCGGCGCAGGCACCTGCGGCGACTGAAAATGGCTCCCGGCCGGCGACTGCGGGCGCGAAGGAGACTGCGGCGCAGGCGAAGTCGACGGTCGCGGCCGCTCCCCCCATTCCACCGCCAGTAGTCCCCGGCCCCGAGCAGTCCCGACTGCCCGTCGCCGCGGCCATTGCCGCAGGTGTGCTCGCGATCCTGGTCGTACTGCTGGCGCGGCGTCACTCCGACTGACCGGAGACGGTGGCTAGCCTCGACACCTAGCATCGACACGATGACCACCGAACCCCGCCCGACCGCCGACCTGGTGGACGACATCTACCCCAACGTCCGCAGTTGCGATGTGCAATTCGGCGACTACGGCGCCAGGGCGATGTTCGCCGGTTCTATCACGACGGTGCGCTGTTTCCAGGACAACGCCCTGCTCAAGTCCGTGCTGTCCGAACCTGGCGCCGGCGGCGTGCTGGTGATCGACGGCGGGGGATCGCTGCACACGGCACTGGTCGGTGACGTGATTGCAGGGCTGGCCGCGGAGAACGGCTGGGCCGGGGTGATCGTCCACGGTGCGGTGCGTGACGCGTCCACACTGCGCACCATCGACGTCGGGATCAAGGCGCTGGGCACCAATCCCCGCAAGGGCACGAAGACCGGCGAAGGTGACCGCGACGTCGCGGTCACGTTCGGCGGGGTGACGTTCAATCCCGGTGAGGTCGCCTACTGCGACGAGGACGGGATCGTGGTCGTCGCGTCCTGATTCCCCGTCCTGATTCCCGGGTCAGACGGTTACCGGCGCACGGTGCTTGGTGAAGTGCAATGCCTCGTCGTCGACCTTGCCCTGGCGGATGAGCCGGAGATCCAGGAAGTAGTTCTGCTTGAGTTTCCACGGCGCCTTCGACCCGGCCTTGGGAAGCTCGTCGAGTGCACGGAGCACGTAGCCGGGGGTGAAGTCCATGAGCGGACGTTCGTCGACGGAGTTGCCCGGGTGTTCGGGGACCACGGTGTCGAAACCGTTGTCGTCCATGTAGTTGAGAACCCGGCAGACGAACTCGGAGACCAGGTCGGCCTTGAGCGTCCACGAGGCGTTGGTGTAGCCGATGGTGAACGCCATGTTCGGCATGCCGGACAGCATCATGCCCTTGTAGGACATGCTCTTGGTGAGGTCGACGGGCTCGCCGTTGCGCAGGATCGCCGCACCGCCGAACAGGCGGCAGGTTGAGACCCGTTGCGGTGATGATGATGTCGGCGTCGAGTTCCTCGCCGGAGTTGAGCTTGATGCCGGTCTCGGTGAAGCGCTCGATGGTGTCGGTGACGACGTCGGCCTTGCCGTTGCGGATGGTCTTGAACAGATCGCCGTTGGGCGCCAGGCAGAGTCGCTCGTCCCAGGGGTTGTAGCCGAGGTCCGAAGTGCTTCTCGACGTCGTAGCCCTCGGGCAGTCGGCGCTCCGCCATGGTCATCAGCGTCTTGCGCATGAACTTCGGGAACCTGCGCGCCAGCTGGTACTGCAGCGGTGCTGAATCCGATGGCCTTCCAGCGGTTGACCACGTGGGCGGCCTTCGTCGGGCAGGTAGCTTGTTCACCCGCTCGGCGAACGGGTCGACCTCGGGCAGCGAGCCGATGTAGGTCGGCGAGCGCTGCAGCATCGTGACGTGCCCGGCCCCGCTGTTCACCAGGGCGGGGATCAGTGTGACGGCGGTGGCGCCGCTGCCGATGACGACGATCTTCTTGCCCGCGTAGTCGAGATCCTCCGGCCAGTGCTGCGGATGCACGATGGTGCCCGCGAAGTCGTCGGCGCCCTCGAACGTCGGCGAGTAGCCCTGGTCGTAGTTGTAGTAGCCGCTGCAGGCGAACAGGAACGAGCAGGTGATCTGCTCCTCGGTCGCCGTCGTAGTCGACGGTCAACGTCCAGCGGTTGTCGGCGTCCGACCATTCGGCAGCCACCACCTCGTGCTGGTAGCGGATGTTCTTGTCGATGCCGTTCTCGGCTGCCGCCTCCTTGATGTAGGCCAGGATCGACGGCCCGTCGGCGATGCGCCTTGGCCGACGTCCACGGCTTGAACCGGAAGCCGAGGGTGAACATGTCGGAGTCCGAGCGGATACCGGGGTACTTGAACAGGTCCCAGGTACCGCCCATGTTCTCGCGGCGCTCCAGGATCGCGTAGGTCTTGGACGGGCAGCGGTCCTGCAGGTGCCAGGCGGCGCTGATGCCGGAGATGCCGGCGCCGACGATCAGAACGTCGAGGTGTTCGGTCATGGCGCCAACGTTATCAACACGGTGTCGAATAGGTCAACAGTCTGTCGATAAATTCGACATGCCGTAAAGTTGGCGACGTGACCACCACCAGCCCACCCGCGCGAGCCGCGGCCGCCGCGCCGCCCGCCCGTCGGGCGACGACCGCGAGGCCGCGATCCTGGCGACCGCCGAGCGGCTGCTCGAGGAGCGGCCGTTCGCCGACATCTCCGTCGACGACCTGGCCAAGGGCGCGGGCCTGTCCCGGCCGACGTTCTACTTCTACTTCCCGTCCAAGGAAGCGGTGCTGCTGACGCTGATGGACCGCGTGATCGCCGAGGCGGACGCCGCCGCTCGACGTCGCACTCGGCGACCGGGACTGCCATGCGTCGACCGCGCGGGCGTGTGGCGGGCGATCAACGCGCTTCTTCGAGACGTTCGGCGCCCACCGCGCCGTCGCGCTGGCCGGCGCCGCGGCACGCGCCAACGTGCCCGAGCTGGCCCAGTCGTGGTCCGTGTTCATGCAGAAGTGGATCGACCACACCGCCGCCTCGATCGAGGCCGAGCGCGACCGCGGGCGCGGCGCCGGTCACCGTTGCCGGCCCGCGACCTGGCCATCTCGCTGAACCTGATGAACGAGCGGACGATGATGGCGCCGCTTCGCCGACGAGCCGTCGGCATGCCCGCCCGATCGCGTCGCTGGACACGCTCGCCCACATCTGGCTGACCAGCATCTACGGCGATCTGCGCGGCTATGTCAGACCGAGATGCGAACATATGTTCGTGTCCCACGTCGGGTCAGGCGACCATCCTGCACGCCGATCTCGATTCGTTCTACGCATCGGTCGAGCAGCGCGACGACCCGACGCTGCGCGGCCGGCCCGTGATCGTCGGCGGCGGCGTGGTGCTGGCCGCCAGTTACGAGGCCAAGGCGCTACGGCGTGCGCACCGCCATGGGCGGCCGGCAGGCCCGGCAGCTCTGCCCGCAGCGCCATCGTCGTGCCGCCGCGGATGTCGGCGTACTCGCAGGCCAGCGCCGCCGTCTTCGAGGTCTTCCGCGACACCACCCCCCTCGTCGAGCCGCTCTCGGTCGACGAGGCCTTCCTCGACGTCGGCGGGCTGGCGCCGGGTCTCGGGCACGCCGGTGCAGATCGCCGCCCGGCTGCGCGAACAGGTGCGCGACCGGGTCGGGCTGCCCATCACCGTCGGCATCGCCCGCACCAAGTTCCTGGCCAAGGTCGCCAGCCAGGAGGCCAAGCCCGACGGCCTGCTGCTGGTCCCGCCCGACCGCGAGCTGGCGTTCCTGCACCCGCTGCCGGTGCGCCGGCTCTGGGGCGTCGGCGCGAAGACCGCCGACAAGCTGCACGCCCACGGCATCCACACCGTCGCCGACGTCGCCGAACTCAGCGAGACCACGCTGGCATCGATGGTCGGCGGCGGGATGGGCCGCCAGCTGTTCGCGCTGTCCCACAACATCGACCGCCGCCGGGTCGTCACCGGGGTGCGCACGCCGTTCGGTCGGCGCGCAGCGGGCGCTCGGCCGGGCGGGAAACACCATGTCGGACAGCGAGATCGACGCCGTCGTGGTCAACCTCGTCGACCGCATCACCCGCCGGATGCGCAAGGCGGACCGCACCGGCCGCACCGTGGTGCTGCGGCTGCGGTTCGACGACTTCGGCCGCGCCACCCGATCGCACACCATGCCGCGGGCCACCGCGTCGACCGACGCGATCCTGGCGCGCCGCACGGGAGTTGGTCGCCGCCGCCGCCCGCTGATCGCCGAACGAGGTCTGACGCTGGTCGGTTTCGCGGTGTCGAACATCGACCGCGACGGCGCCCAGCAGTTGGAGTTGCCGTTCGACCGCCGCGAGCCGACCTGACGGCCGTCGACGCCGCCGATGGACGAGGTGCGCAGCGGTTCGGCAACGCGCTCGGTCATGCGCGGGCGTGCTGCTCGGCCGCGATCCGGGCCTGGAGATGCCGATGCTGCCGGACTAGCGGTGCCGTCCACTCCAGCAGCGTGTCCACCGGCCAGGTGTTGACGATCCGGTCGACGGGCACATCGTTGTCCAGCGCCCGCTGCGCGCCGTAGCCGAGGAAGTCGAGCTGTCCCGGCGCGTGCGCGTCGGTGTCGATGGAGAAGTCGCAGCCGATCTCCAGCGCCAGCTGCAGCAATCGGGTCGGCGGATCACGTCGTTCGGGTCGGGAGTTGATCTCGACGGCGGTGCCGTGGTCCCGGCATGCGGTGAACACCTTCTCGGCGTCGAACGTCGACTCGGGCCGGGTGCCGCGGTTGCCCTCGACCAAGCCGGCCGGTGCAGTGGCCGAGCACGTCGGCCTGACCGCCGGAGACCGCCCGCACCATCCGGCGGGTCATCGCCGGCGCGTCCATCTTCAGCTTGGAGTGCACGCTGGCCACCACGACGTCGAGGCGCTCGAGCAGTTCGGCCTCCTGGTCGAGGGTGCCGTCGTCGAGGATGTCGACCTCGATGCCGGTGAGGATGCGCATGGGCGCGAACCGTCTCGCGCAGTTCGTCGATGACGTCGAGCTGCTTGCGCAGCCGCTCCGGCGACAGCCCGTTGGCGACCGTCAGGCGCGGCGAGTGGTCGGTCAGCGCGCAGTACTCGTGGCCCGAGCGCCTGCGCGGTGGCCATCATCTCCTCGATCGGCGCCGAGCCGTCCGACCAGTTCGAGTGCAGGTGCAGGTCGCCCTTGAGTGCGGCGCGGATCTCGCCGCCGCCGAGATCCGCCGCTGCCGAGCGCAATTCGACCAGGGTGTCGGGTTCGCGGCCGGCCCACGCCTGCGCGATGACCTTCGCGGTCTTCGGGCCCGACGCCGGGCAGCGTCTGCCAGCTGTTGGCCTTGCCGTGCTTCTCGCGCTGCGCGTCGTCGAGGCGCTTCGACGACGTCGGCGGCGTTGCGGTAGGCCATCACCCGGCGGGAGTCCTCCCGGGCGCGGTCCTTGTAGTACGCGATCTGGCGCAGCGCGGCTGACCGGATCCATGCGCTCCAGTGTGCCCGCGCGCGGGCCGGTCAGAGTCGCGCCAACTCGGGTCACGACCGCTCAGCGCAAGCGCGTGCGTCGAAGGTCGACGCATCGGCGGGGATCTCGACGGCGGCCCCGAACAAGCCCTCGATGGGCCGTCGGCCGCGAAGGCCGCGAGATGCGCGCAGCAGGGCCTCGGCCACGTCGTCGTCGACCTCATAGGTCTGGCCCGTGGCACCGTGCGATGTCCCAGCCGTGGATCACCACCTCGGTCAGCGCCACCGACCCCGCAACCTCGCCCGGCAGGTCGGTGCCGCCGATGCGTGTCATGCCCAACCATGCCTCGGCGTCCCGCCAGGCCTCGGCGAGCGCCGCGAGCTCGCGCGGATAGCGGCTGCGCCAATCCTGGTCCAGCTGGTAGCCGCCGTCGCCCGGCGGTGTGTCGGTGAGTTCGCCGAGGTCCTTGCGGGCCGCCGCGGCGAACGCCACCCCGAGGCCGCCGACGTGGGCGACGAGCTCGCCCAGCGACAGCTGCTCGCACGGCGTCGGCCCGTCCAGTTGGTCGTCGCGTACGCCATCGAGGAGCGCGGCAGTGCGGGCAGCGGCCGAGGTCATGTCGATCATGTAGGTACACGACTCGGACAGTGCGCGAAACTCATCGCGCGCGTTCACCGACCCAGCTGTCCGCGGCCTCCGCGGCTAGGCTCGACAGAGTGCGATTCGCCTTCAAGACCTCCCCGCAGAACACCACCTGGGCCGAGATGCTGCCGATCTGGCAGACCGCCGACGACATCGACGTCTTCGAGTCCGGCTGGACGTTCGACCACTTCTATCCGATCTTCTCCGACTCCACCGGGCCCGTGCCTGGAGGGCTGGATCACGCTGACGGCGCTGGCGCAGGCCACCAACGGCTGCGCGTCGGCGTGCTGGTCACCGGCATCCACTACCGCCACCCCGCCGTGCTGGCCAACATGGCCTCCGCACTGGACGTCATCTCGGACGGCCGGCTCGAGCTCGGCATCGGCGCCGGCTGGAACGAGGAGGAGTCCGGCGCCTACGGCATCGAACTCGGCACCATCAAGGAGCGTTTCGACCGCTTCGAGGAGGCCTGCGAGGTCCTGACCAGCCTGCTCACCAACGAGACCACCACGTTCGACGGCAAGTACTACCAGCTCAAGGATGCGCGCAACGAGCCGAAGGGTCCGCAGCAGCCGCACCCGCCGATCTGCATCGGCGGCAGCGGCGAGAAGCGCACCCTGCCGATCACGGCGAAGTACGCCGACCACTGGAACTTCGTCGGCGGCACGCCCGAGGAGTTCGCGCGCAAGCGCGACGTGCTGGCCGCCCGCTGCAAGGACATCGGCCGCGACCCGAAGGAGATCACGCTGTCGGCGCACATCGGACTTGGCGAGGATCGCAACTACCGCGGGGTGATCGAGGACTGCATCGCCCTCGGTGCGGAGGGGCTGGATCTGGCGATCATCTACCTGCCGCCGCCGTACGACCCGGCCGTGCTGGAGCCGCTCGCCGAGGCGATCCGGGACTCGGGACTGCGTCACGCAGTAGGTCGACCGGCTCTTGACCATCAGTTGGATAAAACGGCTAAGCAAACAACCGCCGGCGCTGGTCGTCCAGTCGGCGCGGTTGGCGCGGGTGGCTCAGTACCCGTATCGCATCAGTTCGGACGCGGTGATCAGACGCTCGTGCTTGGCCGGGAACTCGCGGCACTTCACCGGATGGCGAAGAATGGACCAGGCAATTCGCGTCATCCGCGACCGGGACAGCGGGTTGATGTACACGATGTTGACTCCTGCGGTCTGGTTCGGGTGACCGTGGGGCCGAACTGTCGCGACCCCCGCGCAATCCATTAGACACCTGTGACGTGGCTAACACAAAATGGACTCGCCGAACAAAAGTCAGATGTTTTTAATGTGACTGATGTGGCTATTGGGACTCGAATTGGCGCCTCACCGTTGCGGCGCCGCGGTCGGCTGAATCGGCTTCGGAAGCGCGCGTCTGACCCATCAGATAGCGGTCGACGCCGGCCGCCGCGGCTCGGCCCTCGGCGATGGCCCAGACGATCAACGACTGTCCGCGACCCATGTCACCGGCCACGAACACCCCGGGAACCGAACTCTGGAAGTCGTCGCCCCGCTTGACGTTTCCGCGGTCGGTCAACTCCACCCCGAGGCCCGACAGCAGACCCGCCCGCTCCGGGCCGACGAAGCCCATTGCCAGCAACACCAGATCCGCCTCGAGTTCGAAGTCGCTGCCCTCGATCTTGACGAACTTGCCGTTCTCCATCACGACCTCGTGCACCTTGAGCGCGGTGAGATGCCCGTCAACACCGATGAACTCCTCGGTGTTGACCGAGAACACGCGCTCGCCACCCTCTTCGTGCGCCGAGGACACCCGGAACATCAGCGGGTAGGTCGGCCACGGGGTCGAGTCGGCGCGCTCCTCCGGTGGACGCGGCATGATCTCGAACTGGTGCACGCTCGCCGCGCCCTGGCGGTGCGACGTGCCGAGGCAGTCCGCGCCGGTGTCGCCGCCGCCGATGATGACGACCTTCTTGTCCTTCGCCGTGATCGGCGGTTCGCCGTCGGCGCCGAGCACATCGTCGCCCTGCTGAACGCGGTTGGCCCACGGCAGGAACTCCATGGCCTGGTAGATCCCGTCGAGTTCGCGGCCGGGGATCGGCAGATCGCGCCACGCCGTCGCGCCGCCGGAGAGCACCACCGCGTCGAAGTCGGCGCGCAACTTCTCGGCCGTGATGTCCTCGCCGACGTTCACGCCTGCGCGGAACCGAGTGCCCTCGGCCGCCATCTGCTCGAGCCGGCGGTCGATGTGGCGCTTCTCCATCTTGAACTCGGGGATGCCGTAGCGGAGCAGCCCGCCGATGCGGTCGGCGCGCTCGAACACGGTGACCGTGTGGCCCGCCCTCGTCAGCTGCTGTGCGGCGGCCAGACCCGCCGGGCCCGAACCGACCACGGCGACCGTCTTACCGGTCAACCGGTCCGGCGGCAACGGCACGACCCAACCCTCCTCGAAGGCGTTGTCGATGATCTCGACCTCGACCTGCTTGATGGTGACCGGGTCCTGGTTGATGCCGAGCACGCACGACGACTCACACGGCGCCGGGCAGAGCCGCCCGGTGAACTCAGGGAAGTTGTTGGTGGCGTGCAGGCGTTCGATCGCGTCCCGCCAGTGGTCCTTGTAGACCAGGTCGTTCCACTCCGGGATCAGGTTGCCCAGGGGGCAGCCGTTGTGGCAGAACGGAATACCGCAGTCCATGCACCTGGCCGCCTGGTCGGCGAGGACGTCGTGGGAGAAGTCCTCATAGACCTCCTTCCAGTCGCGCAGGCGCAGGTCCACGGGCCGACGCTGCGGCGTCTCCCGGTGGGTGTACTTGAGGAAGCCGCGTGGATCAGCCATTGGCCGCCGCCATGATCGCCGTGTCCATCTCGTCCTCTGTGACTCCGCGGGCCCTGGCCTCGGCGATGGCCTCGAGGACGCGCTTGTAGTCGCGCGGCATCACCTTCACGAAGTGCTTGCGCTCATCCTCCCAATCGGCAAGAACCCGTTGGGCAGGTGCCGAATCCGTGGCGTCTACGTGCGCGACGAGCGCGCCGCGCAACCATTCCACGTCGTCGTCATCAAGTGCCTCGAGTTCCACCATCTCTGCGTTCAGGTTGTCCGGCAACGCACCCCGGGGGTCGTACACGTAGGCCATGCCACCGGACATCCCCGCCGCGAAGTTGCGTCCGGTCGGCCCCAGGATGGCGACCTTGCCACCGGTCATGTACTCGCAGCCGTGATCTCCCACGCCCTCGACGACGGCTTCCGCTCCCGAGTTGCGCACGGCGAACCGTTCGCCGACCTGGCCGCGGATGAACGCCTGACCGCTGGTGGCGCCGAAAAGGATCACGTTGCCCGCGATGATGTTGTCCTCGGCCACGTAGTCGGCGGGCGCACCGTCGGACGGACGCACCACCAGGCGACCCCCGGACAGCCCCTTGCCGACGTAGTCGTTGGCGTCGCCGTACACCCTCAGCGTGATGCCGCTGGGCAGGAAGGCACCGAAGCTGTTCCCGGCCGAACCTTCGAACGTGATGTCGATGGTGCCGTCCGGCAGACCCTGCCCACCGTGGACCTTGGTCACCTCGTGGCCGAGCATCGTGCCCACGGTGCGGTTGACGTTGGCGATGGTCGTGGCGAACCGAACCGGGGTGCCCGAGTCGATCGCCTCGCGGCTCATCACGATGAGCTGCTGATCGAGCGCCTTGTCCAGACCATGGTCCTGGCGCGAACTGCAGTACAGATCCTGGTTCATGAACGCGGACTCGGGCGCGTGCAACACCGAGGACAGGTCCAGCTTGTGCGCCTTCCAGTGCGCGGCCGCCTGGATCGTGTTCAGCGAGCCCACCTGGCCGACCATCTCGTTGACCGTACGGAAGCCCAACTGCGCCATCAACTCCCGGACCTCTTCGGCGATGAAGAGGAAGAAGTTCTCGACGAACTCCGGCTGGGCGTCGAAGCGCTTGCGCAGAAGCGGATTCTGCGTCGCGACGCCGACCGGGCAGGTGTCGAGGTGGCAGACCCGCATCATGATGCAGCCGGCGACCACGAGCGGCGCGGTGGCGAAGCCGAACTCCTCGGCCCCCAGCAGGGCAGCGACCACGACGTCGCGGCCGGTCTTGAGCTGCCCGTCGACCTGAACGACGATACGGTCCCGAAGCCCGTTGAGCAGGAGCGTCTGTTGGGTCTCGGCGAGCCCGAGTTCCCATGGCGCGCCCGCGTGCTTCTGGGACGTCAACGGCGTTGCGCCGGTGCCGCCGTCATGGCCCGAGATCAGCACGACGTCGGCGTGAGCCTTCGACACACCCGCTGCGACGGTACCCACGCCGTTCTCGGACACGAGCTTGACGTGGATCCGGGCGCCTGGGTTGGCGTTCTTCAGGTCGTGGATCAGCTGGGCCAGATCCTCGATCGAGTAGATGTCGTGGTGCGGTGGCGGCGAGATCAGCCCGACGCCCGGCGTGGAGTGTCGCACCTCGGCCACCCACGGGTACACCTTGTGCCCCGGGAGCTGGCCACCCTCGCCGGGTTTCGCGCCCTGGGCCATCTTGATCTGGATGTCGGTGCAGTTGGTCAGGTAGTGGCTGGTGACACCGAACCGACCGGATGCCACCTGCTTGATGGCGCTGCGGCGCCAGTCACCGTTCTCGTCGGGCTCGAATCGGCTGACGCTCTCGCCGCCCTCACCCGAATTCGACCTGCCACCAAGCCGGTTCATCGCGATGGCCAGGGTCTCGTGCGCCTCGGCGGAGATCGAGCCGTAGCTCATGGCTCCGGTCGAGAATCGCTTGACGATCTCGGTGGCCGGCTCGACCTCGTCGAGCGATACGGGAGGGCGGGCAGTGTCGGCACTGTCGCGGAACCTCAGCAGCCCGCGCAGCGACGCCATGCGCTCGCTCTGGTCGTCGACCAGCTTGGTGTACTCCTTGAAGACGTCGTACTGGCCGGTGCGCGTCGCGTGCTGGAGCTTGAACACCGTGTCCGGGTTGAACAGGTGGTACTCACCCTCGCGCCGCCACTGGTACTCGCCGCCGACCTCGAGCTCGCGGTGGGCGCGCTCGTCGGGGTTGTCCAGGTAGGCCAGCGCGTGGCGGGCGCTCACGTCGGCCGCGATGTCGTCGAGGTCGATACCGCCGGTGGGGCAGTGCAGTCCGGTGAAGTACTCGTCGAGCACCTGCTGGCTGATGCCGACGGCCTGGAACAGTTGGGCGCCGGTGTAGGAGGCCAGCGTCGAGATGCCCATCTTGGACATCACCTTCAACACGCCCTTGCCGGCGGCCTTGACGTAGTTGGCCAGGACCTTCTCCCGATCCAGGCCCTCGAAGTAGCCCCGGTCGAGCATGTCCTCGATCGACTCGAACGCCAGATACGGGTTGATCGCCGCTGCGCCGAAGCCCACGAGGGCAGCCATGTGGTGCACCTCTCGGGCGTCACCGGACTCGACGACGAGGCCGACCTGGGTGCGCGTGCGCTCCCGAACCAGGTGGTGGTGCACCGCCGATACGGCCAGCAGCGACGGGATCGGCGCGAGTTGTTCGTTGGCCTCGCGGTCGGACAGCACGATGATGCGCGCACCGTCGCGGATCGCCGACGACACCTTGGCTCGGACGTTGTCGAGCGCCTCCTTGAGGCCCTGCCCGCCGCGGTTGACCGGGTACAGGCATCGCACGACGGCGGCGCGCATACCGTGTTTGCGCCCGTCGGCCTCGTGATCGGGGTCGAGATTGATGAGCTTGGCCAGTTCGTGATTGCGCAGGATCGGCTGCGGCACCACGATCTGGCGGCACGAATCGGCAGTCGGGCTCAGCAGGTCGCGCTCCGGGCCCACGGTGCCACCCAGGCTGGTCACCACCTCTTCGCGGATACCGTCCAGTGGCGGGTTGGTGACCTGGGCGAACAGCTGCTGGAAGTAGTCGAACAACATCCGTGGCCGCGCGGACAACACGGCGACCGGGGTGTCGGTACCCATGGATCCCAGCGCCTCGGCGCCATTGCGTGCCATAGGAGCGACGAGCAGGTTGAGTTCCTCGTACGTGTAGCCGAATGCCAATTGGCGCAGCACGATCCGGTGATGCGGCATCCGTTCGTAGTCACCCTGGGGCAGGCCGTCGACGTGGAAGAGCCCCTCGTCGAGCCACTCCTGGTACGGGTGCTCGGCGGCCAGTTCGGCCTTGATCTCCTCGTCGGACACGATGCGGCCCTGCGCGGTGTCGACAAGGAACATGCGGCCGGGCTGGAGTCGCATCTTGCGGACCACGGTGGCCGGGTCGAGGTCGAGGACACCTGCCTCCGAGGCCATCACCACGAGACCGTCGTCGGTGACCCAGATGCGCGATGGCCGCAGGCCGTTTCGGTCGAGCACGGCACCGATGACCGTGCCGTCGGTGAAGCACACCGATGCCGGGCCGTCCCATGGCTCCATCAGCGAAGCGTGGTACTGGTAGAACGCCCGCCGTGCCGGGTCCATCGACTCGTGTCGTTCCCACGCCTCCGGGATCATCATGAGCACGGCGTGGGGCAGGCTCCGACCGCCGAGATGCAGGAGTTCCAGCACCTCGTCGAAGCGCGCCGTGTCCGATGCGCCGGGGGTGCAGACCGGGAAGATCTTGTCGAGGTCGTCGAGCGAACCAAAGACGTCGCTACGGATGAGAGCCTCGCGCGCCCGCATCCAGTTCTCGTTGCCCGTGACGGTGTTGATCTCGCCGTTGTGGGCGATGCGCCGGAACGGGTGGGCCAGCGGCCACGACGGGAACGTGTTGGTGGAGAAGCGCGAGTGGACGATACCGAGCGCGCTGGTCAGCCGGTCGTCTTGGAGGTCGAGGTAGAACGCCTTGAGCTGCGGCGTGGTGAGCATGCCCTTGTAGACGAACGTCTGACCGGAAAGGCTTGGGAAGTACACGGTTTCGCGACCGGGACCATCCTGACCGGGCCCCTTGGTACCCAGTTCGTGCTCGGCGCGCTTGCGGATGACGTAGGCACGCCGTTCGAGGTCCATGCCCTCGGCACCGGCGATGAACACCTGCCGGAAGGTTGGCATGGCGTCACGGGCGAGTGCGCCAAGGGAGGAATCATCGGTTGGCACCGAGCGCCAGCCGAGCGTGGTCAGTCCCTCGGCCTCGACGATCTTCTCAACCGCCTCGCATGCCGTCGCAGCGTCCTTCGAGGACTGGGGCAGAAAGGCGATGCCGGTGGCGTAGCTGCCCGGTGCCGGCAGGTCGAAGTCGACCACTGCCCGGAGGAACTCGTCGGGCACCTGCAGCAGGATTCCCGCGCCGTCGCCGGTGTTGGGTTCGGCCCCCTGGGCACCGCGGTGTTCCAGGTTCAACAGGGCAGTGATGGCCTTGTCGACGATGTCGCGGCTTCGGCGGCCGTGCATGTCGGCGACCATTGCGACACCGCACGAGTCGTGCTCGTATGCGGGGTTGTACAGCCCGACCTTGCTGGGCGCCATTCCCACCTGACCTTTTCCTCGTCGCGCGTGTGCGCAGTATTGCTGCCTGCAGTCCTCGACGGCGTCTGCAAACGTGGCGACGGGGTGCCTGCGTGCAGCACTGAACGGCGGGTCTGACCCCACTCGCCATGAGAGCTAAACGATATGACAGACACCGACTGACATGCCAACTTAGTCAAACCTAACCAAGCCAACCCGGGGAAGGATTGCGGCACCGACCAGAAGGCCCACCGGTCACCAAAGCGACTGCCGAACTTGATGATTCGCACTACCGCTGTAAGCCGAAGGGCTTGCGGGTGCGATCGCCGCCGCCTCGATCACTCGCTCAATCATTTGCCACAAGCCTAATAAATTACCGTGACATGGCAATATTCTTACGGGATAGTTAGCTGTAAAGCCTAGCCGGATTCTTAGACACCGCCTACCGCGATGGCAGGCGGCGCCCCCGGTCGCGGGGTACGGGCCGGCCCCGCCATGTCCGACACCCCCCTGGGGTATCCCGCCGGCTGTTACCCCAGGAAGCTTGTCCGCGATGCACCAACATCGGTTCAACACACCCAACGGCCGATTCCGGATCGTTCGGGATCAAGGCCCACCACCGACGGCCAGACGCTGGTGCTGCCCGAGCGGGATGGACCGCGTGCACGTGGCCTAGGCCGGACGGCACGTCGGTCACGTCACGAAATGGCACTGATTGGGCCACGGTCATCGGTGGCCGCGCCGATGCGTGCGACTCTCACCACGAGGCCACCTCGAAGGAGAGGTGCGGCGAGAGAGGTACCGGCATGACCACACCCACGATGACGCACCGCCTGGCGGCCGAGTTCATCGGAACGTTCTGGCTGGTCTTCGGCGGCTGCGGCAGCGCCGTGTTCGCTGCGAAGTTCGCCTCGGATGACGGAGTGCCGCTGGGAATCGGGTTCCTCGGCGTCGCATTGGCATTCGGACTCACGGTACTCACCGGCGTGTACGCATTCGGCACCATTTCCGGCGGCCACTTCAATCCTGCAGTGACACTCGGGGCGGCGCTGGCCCGGCGCGTGGAATGGAAGGCGTTGCCGCCCTACTGGATCGCCCAGATCCTGGGCGGTCTGCTCGGGGGCCTGGTCATCTACGTGATCGCCAAGGGCAAGACCGGATGGACGGCGACCGGCAACATGGCCGCCAACGGTTTCGGTGAGCATTCCCCCGGTGGCTTCTCGATGTGGGCGGTGATCGTGGCCGAGGTGGTTCTGACCGGGGTGTTCCTGCTGGTCATTCTCGGCTCGACGGATGACCGCGCACCAAAGGGCTTCGCAGGCTTGGCAATCGGGTTGGCGTTGACGCTCATACACCTCATCTCCATCCCGATCTCCAACACGTCGGTCAACCCGGCCCGCTCGACGGGCGTCGCCTTCTTCAACGGCGACGGCGCGCCGGCCCAACTGTGGGTGTTCTGGCTGGCCCCGCTCGTCGGCGCGGCAATCGCGGGCCTCGCCTACCCGTATCTGTTCGGCCGCAACGAGGAACTCGCCGACCGCCCCGTGCGCGACGACGCGCTGGAGTAGCCACGAGAGACACAGAAGAAACGGGCCCGCATCTTGGCGATGCGGGCCCGTTTCCACGGATCCGTACTTGGTGTCTAGGCCTTCTTCTTGGCCTTGCTGGCGGCCTGCTTCTCCGTGTTGGCGCCACGGTTGGAAAGTTGACCACCGGAGTTCTCCAGGTGAGCGCGGACGAACCACTGGAACTTCTCCAATTCGCTGACCTGGCCGATCACCAGGTCCTGGGACACGAGATCGAGGTCGTCGAGTCGGTGGATCGCCTTACGCGCGTCCTCGACCACGCCGGTGTAGACGAGATCGAGCGCCGCGAGGTGGGCCTGGACGGTGTCGCGTCCCACCGAGTAGTCGTCCCACGTGCGGTCGGCCAGGATGGCGCCGGGCGTGCCCTTGGGCGACGCGCCGAGTGCGGCGATCCGCTCCGCGCAGTCATCGGCGTACCCACGGACCAGTTCGACCTGCGGGTCGATCATCTCGTGGACCCCGATGAAGTTCGGACCCACGACGTTCCAGTGCACGTGCTTGAGGGTGAGGTGCAGATCGTTGTAGGCGCTGAGCAACTTCTGCAGCAGATCTGCAATCTCGCGACCGTCCTTGTCGGACAGGCCCGGAAGTGTGAATTCCGTCATGTATTGCCTCCTTGGGGCGTCGTCTTTGGGGTTTGTCGTCCCAGAAGTCCTACCCGTGTTGGCCGCAGACTAACCACGCCTGATCACGCGCACTCACATGCTGGGCAGGTCCGGTATCGCCATCCGGGCGCCGAACCGGGGGTTGCGCGCCATGCCACTGGCCTCGAGCAGACGCACGGCGCGGTGCCGGTGTGGCCGCAGCGGCTCGAGCAGCGTCACCATCGCAGGATCGTCGATCGGATGTCCGAGCAATGTCCAACCGATCATCTTGGCCAGGTGATAGTCGCCGACCGACAGCGCGTCGGCATCACCCCACGCGCGCTGGGCAGTCTCGGCGGCCGTCCACTCACCGACACCCGGCAGCGACGTCAGCGCCGCGCGGGCGTCTGCACCCGTGCGGGTCGACAGCCGCTCGAGGGAATCGGCGCGTTGGGCACACGACACCACGGTGCGCGCCCGCCCGGGGTCGACGTTGGCCAGATGGAACTCCCAGGACGGGATGCGTCGCCACACGTCAGCCGCCGGAGGTACCCGCATCCGCGTGGGGGCCGGACCGGGCGCGGGTGAGCCGAACTTGGTCACCAGCAGGCGCCACGAACGAAACGCGTCCTTCCCCGCGACACGCTGCTCCAGCACGGCGGGCACCAGCGCCTCGAGCACGCGACCGGTACGGCCCAACCGCAGATGCGGCACCCGCCGGTAGGCCGCGGCGACGGTTGGCTCGGAGGGTTCGAATCCGGTCGAGTCGTCGTCGACGCCCAGGAAGGAGGGCGCCCCGTCGAGGAACTCGGCCGCGCCGTCGCCCCATGCCTGCACGTCGACGGTGTCGCGCGCCGCCACGACGATGCGCGCGCTCACCGGGCCGCTGGGCTGCAGACTGGTCTTCCAGATCGCGCCGTCATGCAACTGATAGCACGGATCGCCCGCGCCTCGGCGCAGCGGAGACAGCGTCAGCGCGGGACTTGCCGGCCCACCGAACACCACGGTGCGACGTGCCGGTGCGCCCTCCACCCCGCCATCCTCGCAGGGGAGGGCCACCATCATCCGTCGATCGTCACCTCGGCCTTGTCCGGGTAGAACGCGACGTGACCCTCGATTGCGGCGACGGCCGGGTGTGGCTGCTCGTAGGTCCAGATGGCGTCGTCGACGGTCTCGTCACCGACCGTCACGTGGTAGTAGTTCGCCTCACCCTTGTACGGGCAGTACGTGGTCGTCGTACTCCTCCGCAGGTACCGCTCGGTTACGTCCGTCAGCGGCACGTACTGCACGGCTGGATACGTCGACTCCCGCAAGGACAGCGCGGCGTCGGTCACCGCGACGACCTCGCCGCGGATGCGGACGGTCACGCGAGCATCCGTCGGCGCGATGGTGATCGGATGTTGGGCGGTGGGCTGCAGAACCTGACGTTCGCTCATGGTGCAAGCAACGCGGCAGGACCCGCCCAGGATTCCGCGACACCTCGATACGATCGCCGCATGACGCAATCCGGTCCCGCCTCAGCCCAGGCCTCGATGAGCATCGCCGCCGCACCCGAGGCCGTGTATGCCCTGATCACCGACCTGCCGACCCTCGCATCACTGGCCGAGGAGGCCCATGCGATGGACTGGCACAGTGGCGACTCCGCTGCGCCCGGCGCCGTGTTCAAGGGCCGCAACCGCAATGGCAGCCGCACCTGGACCACCACCTGCACCGTGACCGACGCCGAACCTGGCAGGACGTTCGCGTTCGACGTGAAGCATCTCGTCTTCCCCATTTCACACTGGCGCTACGACATCGAACCGACCGACGGTGGTTGCACCGTCACGGAGCAGACCTGGGACCGGCGGCCCGGGTGGTTCCGCACGCCGGCGGGGATGGCCACCGGCGTCCCCGACCGCACCTCGGCCAACGCCGAACACATCAGGTTGACGCTGGAACGCCTGAAGGCCAAGGCCGAAGCCGCGGGTTGAACGTCACGGTCTGCCGGTGATCGCGTCGGCGACGCGGGCGATCGGCGACGTCGTGGCGCGCCCGCCCGCCTCGTGCCGGTCGGCCAGCTTGTAGGCGACGTAGAGGCCCCGCACACCGAGCCACCGAAGCGGCTCGGGCTCCCAGTTGCGTGAGACGTGGCCGACCCACGGCAGCTCGGTGTGGGGCGACTGCCGTTCGAGCACGAGATCCGCGAGCGTACGGCCCGCCAGGTTGGTCGCCGTCACACCGTGCCCGACGTAGCCGCCCGCCCAGCCCATGCCCGTCGATCGGTCCAGCGCCACGCCGGCCTCCCAGTCGCGAGGGACGGCGAGCACCCCGCACCAGCCGTGCGCAATCGGGACGTCGCGGACCTGGGGAAGCACGGTATGCAGGACCTCGGCCAGGTGGCGGATGGTGCGCGCGGGCACCCGACCGTCGACGTCGGTGCGCGACGCATAGCGGTAGGGGACGCTGCGGCCGCCGATCGCGATGCGGTCGTCGAACGTGCGCTGGGCATAGAAGAAGCCGTGTGCGGTGTCGCCCACGGTTTCCCTGCCGTCCCAGCCGATCGCGTCCCACACGTCGGCACCGATGGGCTCCGTGGCGATCATGGAGCTGTTCATGGGCAGCCAGCGCCGCCGCAGGCCGGGAAGGCCCGGGGTGAATCCCTCGGTGGCACGGAGCATGATCGGCGCCCGCACCGTGCCGAGCGCGGTCGTCGCCCGGCCCGGCCCGATCTCGGTCACCCGCGACATCTCGTAGACCTCGACGCCGAGTCGCTCGACGACGTCGGCCAACCCCCTTGCCAACCGCGCCGGCTGGATGCGGGCACAGTGCGGTGTGTGATACGCCGACACCACGTCGGCGAACCGTATGCGTTCGGTGGCCTCGGACGCCGTCAACGGCTCGATGCCGTCGACCTGCCAACGGCGTTCCTCGTCGACCGCGGCGGCCAACCGGGCGGCCTGCGCCGGATTGCGGGCGATCTCCAACCCGCCGCCCTTGACGATGCCGGCGTCGATACCCTCGCGCTCGGCAACTCCGATGACCTCGTCGACGGCCTCGTTGAGGGCCCGCTGCCAGGCGACGACGGGCTCGCGGCCGTACAGGCGTGCCATCGCATTGCGGTCACCGGGCACCAACCCGGACAGCCACCCGCCGTTGCGGCCGGAGGCCCCGAAACCGGCGAAACGCGCCTCCAGCACGACGATCCGCAGGCCGGGGTCGGCCTTCTTCAGGTAGTAGGCCGTCCATAGTCCGGTGTATCCGGCACCGACGATGCAGACGTCGGCCGCGATGTCGCCCGGCAGCGGTGACCGCGGCGGGGGCAGCCGATCGAACCAGTGCGAGACGAGACCGTTCTTGGGGGTGGGCACCATCTGATTCTGGCAGTTCGCTCCGGTGGTCTAATCGGCACATGACTGCTATGGACCGCCGCGACGACGTGTTCGTGCTCAACCTCGGCGAGGACGAGAACCGCTTCCACCCGGCTCGCCTTGCTGCGATCAACGCGGCACTCGACGAAGTGGACGCGGCGCCGGGCCCCAAGGCGCTGGTGACCACGGGTACCGGCAAGTTCTACTCGAACGGCTTGGACCTCGACTTCATGGCGGCCAACCCAGATGCCGCAGAGGCGAACCTGCACGATGTCCACGCCCTGTTCGCCCGGGTCTTGACGTTCTCCGCACCCGTGGTGGCCGCGCTGCAGGGCCACGTGTTCGCCGCGGGTGCGATGCTCGCGCTGGCCCACGACATGGCGATCATGCGGTCGGACCGGGGCTACTTCTGCCTACCCGAGGTCGACCTCGGCATTCCGTTCACGCCGGGCATGAACGCGTTGATCCGGGCCCGGCTGCCGATCGCGACCGCACACGAGGCGATGACGACGGCGCGGCGCTACGGCGGTATGGAAGCGCACGCGGCGGGCATCGTCGCCGGGGTGGGAACGCAGGACGAGGTGGTCGACATCGCCGTCGCGCGCGCAGCCGAGCGGGCGGCGAAGGCCGGACCGACGATGGGTGCGATCAAGGCGGGGCTCTATGCCGAGGTGGTCGCGGCGCTCACCGACGGTCGCCGGCGCGCTTAGCCTCCCGCAGGCCCACCCAGAACTCGGCGGCCTCCCGGATGGACTCCTCGACGGGCCGGGGTTCCCAACCGAGTTCGCGTCTGGCCTTGCTGCAGTCCACGGGCGCCTCGGCACGCATCAGTCGCAGGGAGCCCAGCGACAGCCGTTCGTCGGTGCCGGTGAGCCGGGCCTTCGCGCTGCCGAGAAACGCCATCGCATAGGACACCGGCAACGGCACGGACCTCGCCGGTGGCGGTACTCCAGCAGCCTCTGCCGCGATGCGCACCACGTCGGCGTTGCCGATCATCTTCTCCGATATCAGGTAGCGCTCACCGACGTTGCCCCTGTCGGCCGCCAGGATCAATGCCCTTGCGGCGTCATCGATTCCGACGGCTTCCAGTTCGATGCCGTCCATCACGAACGGCAACTTGCCGAATGCCGCTCCCGCAATGATCGCCCCGTGTGGCGTGCGGCCCCAGTCGCCCGCGCCGTAGGTGGTGGATACGCACATCGCGACGGCGGGAAGGCCCCGCTCGTGGGCGTAGCGCAGCACCAGGTCCTCGGCCTGCACCCGTGACCGGACGTAGGGGGTGAGGCCCCGGGTCTCGGTGATTTGGTCGTCCTCGGTTGCGGTGTGACCGCGCCTGCGGCCGACCGTCACGTAACTGCTGGTGAAGACGAATCGGCGAAGACCCGCTGCGACGGCCGGTTCGACGGCGACCTCCAGGACGTTGCGGGTGCCTTCGACGTTGGTGTGGAACAGGGGCGCCGGGTCGCGCAGCCAGCCACGGGCATCGACCACGCAGTAGTAGACGTCGGCGGCGCCGGTCATCGCCTCCCGCAGGACGTCGTCGTTCCAGATGTCACCCTCGAAGCGCGTCACGGCGAGGTCGTCGATGCCGATCGTGTTCGCGCCGTGGCGCACCATGACGCGCACGTCGCGGCCGTCGGCAACGAGTTGGCGCGTGACGTGGCTGCCGAGATAGCCGTTGGCCCCGATGACGAGTGCCGGGCCGGGCTCGGTCACGCGCGAGTACCGACCGCGCGCATCCACTCCTGCGCCTCCTCGGGCAGCGTGCCGAGTTCGGTCGCCTTCTTGCACCACTTCATCGCGGCCGAGACGAACCGCAACGGGTTGTAGACGTCCTCCTGGCGACACCACCGCCCGTTGCCCGCGTAGGTGATGATCGAAAGGTTGGTGGCGCTGATGATGGTGCCGTCACCCGGGTCGCGCATCGGGTTGTCGAGTTCACAGATGATCCGTCCAGTTGCCTCGTCCACGACCGACCACAGCGACGGAAACGACGTCATGTAGCTGCCCGGGAAGGTCTCCATCGTCTGCCAGATCCACGGCCGCACCTGCTCGCGCCCGCGCATGGTTCCCATCGCGTGCTCGACGTACACGATGTCGTCGGTGTACTGCTCGACCCAGGGATCCCAGTCCCTGGTCTGGGCGGCGCGCTCCACTGTGCGCTCGAACTCGACGAAGGCCGCGGCCAGTTCGTCCCGGCTGAAATCACTACCCGTCACACCCAGAACTAGAACACGTTCTACCGAAGTTTGTCGAGGGTGCGGTTGGTCGATCCGACGCCCACCCCGGGTGGTCGCGCCTACGCTGACGTGATGCACCCCTGGCCGTGCGCCGCGACCACGATGTTTGTCTGCGCCATCGGGCTGGGAGCGGGTGTGGCCGCGGCGGACGACACTGCCGGGCCGATCGACATCGGTGGCGGGCGCAGCCTGTTCCTGAACTGCCAGGGCGAGGGGTCGCCGACCGTGTTCGTGATTCCCGGCAAGGGCAGTTACGCCGAGGCGTGGAATGCCGCGGTTCCACCGGACGACCCAATCCGATCGTCGCCGTACGACCTGATCGACCAGGCCGCGGTGGGACTCAGCGCCGTATCCGCGCAACCGATCGTCGCCCGGACCACCCGCATCTGCACCTACGACCGGCCGAACACCCGGCCGGACGGCACCGATCGGTCGACGCCCGTCGCGCAGCCTCACCCCCTGCAGGCCGACGTCGACGACGTCGTGGCACTGATCGCGGCCGCCCGGCTGCCGACGCCGATGGTCTTCGTCGCCCACTCATACGGCGGCCTGATACTCGACCTTCTCGCCCGCGAACATCCCGAGTTGGTCAGCGGGCTGGTGTTCAGCGAGCCCACCTCGGAGTTCCTCCCGGTCGTCGGCAGGCCGGACCAGAACGAGGCGTTCAACCAAGACGCGGTCAGCCCCGACCCAGCCGAGGAGTCGATACTGCCCGACGACGCGTTCGCCGCGATCGCGGCCGCGCCGCCGCTTCCGCGCGTACCCGCGATCGTGCTCAGCGCGGACAAGTTCGTGGCCCCCGCAGCCCTGAAACCGGACAACTACACCCAGGCCCAGATCCACCAGGCGAACGACATGTTGGCGGCCGCACTCGGCACCACCAACGTCATCGTGCCGGACACCGGTCACAACCAGATGCTGTACCAACCGCAGGCGGTCGCCGACCAGATCATCGCGGTGGTCGACAGAGTCCGCGGGGGCTCCTGAGACGGAACTATCCGGGGCCGGCGGGGGTTATACGAGTGCCGACCTTAGGAGGACCAGTGGCGAAGACCTACGACAAGAATCCAGCGGCAGTGGATGCCCTCTCTCCCGAGCAGTACCAGGTCACGCAGCAGAACGGGACCGAGCGACCGTTCACCGGCGAGTACTGGGACAACCACGAACCGGGTATCTACGTAGACGTGGTCTCCGGTGAGCCGCTGTTCGCCTCGACGGACAAGTTCGAGAGCGGATCCGGCTGGCCGAGCTTCACC
Organism: uncultured Actinomycetota bacterium; assembly: GCA_963798245.1. Classification (GTDB taxonomy): domain Bacteria; phylum Actinomycetota; class Actinomycetes; order Mycobacteriales; family Mycobacteriaceae; genus Mycobacterium. The sequence goes on along the minus strand of CAWCSO010000009.1, from coordinate 269,995 downwards.
AAGCCGATTCAGGGGCCGGACGGGTCCGCAAACGTGGTGTCCAAACGTGACTTCAGCCATCTGATGATGCGTACGGAAGTCCGTTCCACCCACGGCGACAGCCATCTCGGCCACGTGTTCAAGGACGGGCCGCGCGAGGCCGGAGGGCTGCGCTACTGCATCAACTCGGCTTCGTTGAGGTTCATCCACCTCGACGACCTGGAAGCCGAGGGTTACGGCGAGTACGACACGCTCTTCGGCGGGCAGGAGCGAAGCGACCGGGGAATCCAACCCGGCGGGCAGGAGCGAAGCGACCGGGGAATCCAACCCGGCGGGCAGTCGCGAAGCGACCGGGGAATCCAACACAGCACTCAGGAGGCACAGTCATGACGACCACCAAGACCGCGATCCTCGCAGGGGGATGTTTCTGGGGCATGCAGGATCTGATCCGCAAGCAGCCCGGCGTGGCCACTACGCGTGTCGGCTACACCGGTGGGCGCAACGATCATCCGACGTACCGCAACCACCCGGGCCACGCGGAGGCGATCGAGATCGTCTACGACCCGACGCAGACCGACTACCGCGCTCTGCTCGAGTTCTTCTTCCAGATCCACGATCCGACCACCAAGGACCGCCAGGGCAATGACGTCGGGTCCAGCTATCGGTCGGCGATCTTCTATGTCGACGACGAGCAGAAGCACGTCGCCGAGGACACCATCGCCGATGTCGAGGCCTCAGGGCTGTGGCCGGGCAAGGTGGTCACCGAGGTGACGCCGGCCAGCGACTTCTGGGAGGCAGAACCCGAGCACCAGGACTACCTGGAGCGCTACCCGAGCGGTTACACCTGCCACTTCCCGCGGGCGGGTTGGACGTTGCCGAAGCGCGAAACAGCCTCGCAATAGCTGGACTCTGCGGTTGACAGGGCCGCAAGCAATTACGCCAGTGGAGCGGGTCGGCGGCGCATCACGGCGCGGCCGCCCGACTTCGGCGTATAGGCCACACCACGCGAGTGCGCCTTCTCATCCGGTGCGCCGGTGGTCTCGATGGTGAAGTGGCGCAGGACCGTTCGCAGCACGACGTCCATCTCCACATTGGCGAAGACGGCACCCACGCAACGCCTGGTGCCCCCACCGAACGGGATGAACGACACCATGCCCGGTCGTTGACCGACGAATCGCTGCGGATCGAATCGATGCGGATCGGGGAAGTCCTCGCCACGTTCGTGGATCCGGCGGATCGCGACGGTGATCGAGTGGCCCCGCGGGATCACCCAGTCGCCGAGTTCGAAGGTCGGTGCGTAGACGTGGCGGCCTGCGAAGTCAATGACGGTGCGAGCGCGCTGGACCTCCAGGATCGTCGCCTGCCGGTACTCGTTGTCGTCCGTCGCAGCCTCGGCCTCCAGCGCCGCGAGGACGTCGGGATGCCGGGTGATGCGCTCGAACGCCCAGGCCAGAGTGGCCCCGGTGGTCTCGTGGCCGGCGGCCAGAAGCGTCAGGAGTTCGTCGGCGATCTCGCGACGGGACATCGCCGAACCGTCCTCGTAGGTACTGCGCAACAGCAAGGCAAGGACGTCGTCGCGGGTGTCGAGGTCGGGGTCGGCCAACACGTCGTCGATGAGCCGGTCGATCACCGCGTCGTACTGGCGCCGGTATCCGGCCAACCGTCCCCACGGGGTGAGGCGGCCGTAGCTACGCGAGGGCTCCGGCAGGACGGCCAATCGCGAGCCGAGCGTGACCCACGGCGGGATGATCGTGCGGAGTTCGTCGAGGCGCTCACGGTCTGCGCCGAACACCGCACGCAGGATGGCATTCAGGGTGATCCGCATCATCGGCTCGAGGGTCTCGAACTGCTTTCCCTCGGGCCAGGATGCGGACTCCCGCAGGGTCTCCTCCTCGAAGATCCGCTCGAAGTTCTTGACGCTCTTGCCGTGGAACGGCGGCGTGAGGAGCTTTCGCCGACGACGGTGTTCGACGCCGTCGAGCGCGAAGACCGATCCGGGTCCGAGCACGCGGCTGAGGTTGGGCTGGATGTTGCCGACGTCGTCGGTGTTCGCAGTGAACAGCTGCTTGGCGACGACCGGGTCGGCGACGACGACGGAACGGCCGAACACCGGAAGCGTCATCGTGAAGACGTCTCCGTATCGTCGCGCCAACCGACCGACGGTCCAGGTTCGCGAGATGGCGTACGCGGCGCCTTGGAGGAAACGCGGCCAGTTCGGACCGGGGGGAAGCGTGACGGTGGTCGACGCCTCGCTGATGGTCGCTTGGCTCACGCGATTCTCCAAACCCATGTCGTGGTACTACGCTGTACCGAAGGTGTTTCAGGTACGGTACCGGTTAGTACCACTCGCGCGCAAGGGTTGGAGATGACGTCATGCCGCCCGCATCCGCCCAGCCCGACCCGACCGGTGTGAATGGCTTCCGGGACCGGCTGCTGGACGGCCTGACCCGGTCCATCGAGGAACGCGGCTACCGAGACACCACCGTCGCCGACGTCGTCCGATACGCCAAGACCAGCAAGCGCACCTTCTACGGCGAATTCGCCAGCAAGGAGGAGTGCTTCATCGCCCTGCTGGAGGCCAACAACGACGACATGATCGCCAGGATAAGCGGCGCGGTGGACCCCGAGGCCGAGTGGCACGTCCAGATCCGCAGCGCGGCAACCGCATACGTCGAGCAGATCGGGTCCAGGCCGGCCATCACGCTGAGCTGGATCCGGGAGGCGCCCGCCCTCGGCGCGGTGGCACTCCCGTTGCACCGCGCGGCACTGTCGAGCATGACCGACATGCTCGTCGCCCTGACCGACAGCCCGGGGTTCCGGCGGGTGAATCTTGCTCCGATCGCCCGACCGCTCGCGGTGGTCCTGGTGGGCGGCCTGCGCGAACTTACCGCGCTGACGGTCGAGGACGGCCGCGACCTCGCGGAGATCCTCGAACCTGCGGTCACCGCCGCGACGGCGATCCTGGGCCCGAGGGTCAGCCCAGCATGAGCCGGGCGGACTTCTCCAGACGATCTGCGATCTCGGGGTAGGACGCGTAGCCCATCCCCGCGCGCACCAACGCACCCGAGTAGAGCATCTCCAGCGAGTCCACCACGTCGGGATCCGTGTCGGGTGCAAGGGCCGCCGCCAGCCGGTCGCGAATGTCGCGGCCGATCCGCTGCCGCAGCACCTCGACGTCGGGATCGCGCCCCAGAAGTGCATTGGTGACCGCGCCGGCGAACTCGGGTTCGTCGGCCACCAGCAGTGCGATGTGGCTCAGTACGTCGATCACGCGCGTGGCCGCGTCAGGGGACTCGTGAGGCACCGGCGGCGCAGCGGCCAGCCTGCGCCAGAACACCTCGGCGACGAGGTGCTCCTTGGAGGAGAAGTAGGTGTACGCCGTCGCGGCGCCGACACCGGCCTCGGCGGCCACGCGACGCACGGTGAGGCCCGCAAAACCCTCGCGGTTCAGGATTTCGACCGCGGCCTTGCCGAGACGGTCGACGGTCTCCGCCTGCTTGGCGGTCAGACGGCGCCGAGTCGACTCCAGAGCCGGATCGGACACGTGTCTGGACGCTACTACAACCGGGTGCCACCGGCAACGGTAAGTTGGCCCTCGTGAGCACCACCGACACCGCCCTGCCAGCCGATGCCGCCCGCCTGTTCGAACTCGCCGAGCGGGTAACCGGATTCATGCCCGCCGACGAGGGGCGCGCCCTCTACGACGCCGCGATCCGCCACCTCGGCGACGGCGTCGGTGTCGAGATCGGCACGTACTGTGGCAAGTCGACGGTCATGCTCGGCGCGGCCGCGCAGCAGACCGGTGGCGTGCTGTACACCGTCGACCATCATCATGGCTCCGAGGAGCACCAGCCCGGCTGGGAGTACCACGACACGTCGATGGTCGACCCGGTGACCGGACTCTTCGACACGCTTCCCAGCCTGCGACACACCCTCGACGCCGCGGGACTGGACGGCCACGTCGTCGCCGTGGTCGGTAGGTCGGCTGTCGTCGCGCGCGGATGGCGAACTCCGTTGCAGTTCTTGTTCATCGACGGTGGCCACACCGAGGAGGCCGCCCAGCGCGACTTCGACGGCTGGGTTCCCTGGGTGGCCGTCGGCGGCGCGCTGGTCATCCACGACGTCTTTCCCAACCCCGACGACGGCGGGCAGGCGCCCTTCCACGTCTACGAGCGGGCGCTGAACACCGGCGACTTCCGCGAGGTCGCCGCGACCGGGTCGATGAGGCTGCTGGAGCGCGTGACCGGAACACCGGGCGAGGCGCTGGGCTAGTTCACGGGTCACACCAGGCGGGCCGCCTCCGAAACCAGCTGGATCCGGGAGGTGATGCCGAGTTTCTTGTACACGTGAGTCAGATGTGCCTGCACCGTTCGCGGCGACACGAACAACCGTGTCGCGACGTCCTTGTTGGGCAATCCCTCGCACACCAGCCGGACGACCTCCAACTCTGCAGGGGTGAGCGAGTCCCATCCGCTGCTCGGCCGCTTGCGTTCGCCGCGACCGCGTTGCGCGTAGGCGATCGCTTCTGCGGTGGAAAGCGTCGCTCCTTCGGCCCAGGCCGCTTCGAATGCCTCCTCTCCCATGGCATTGCGCACGGTTGCAACCGACTTGTCGTGGGCCGCCTGATATGTCCAGATCCGGGCCTCGCCGGTGCGCAGTCGGATCCCGTCCGCCCCGCCGAACAGCCGGGCCGCGATCGGATCATCTCCGGCCACGCCGGCAAGGCACTCCAGGGCGTCGGGTACCGACAATTGGGCGCCGAGCTGGTCCGCGAGCACCAGCGCCTGGTGTACGTCTCGCTCGGCCTGGCAGGTGTCGTCCTGCGCAATCGCGATACGCGCACGGGTGGCTAGAGCGTTGAGGAGATGCCAGCCCATGGTCCGGGCGACGGTGTCATCGGCCCAATGACGCGCGGAGTCGAGTTCGTCACGAGCGAGCGCGAACACCGCGAGTCGCCACTCGGTCATCTTGGACATGGGGTGGTCGCGACGCACCTCAGTCCAGGCATCCTCATACGATCCGCCTGCCGCCGCGGCGTCGGAGCAGGCCAGTGCGGCCATCCCCGCTGCCAGGCGGCAGTAATGGCCGTAGTAGATGCCACTCACCTGTTCGGCGGGGGCGGCGGCAATGGCTGCGTCGACCGCCGCCCGTGCTGCATCGGCGTCACCGAGCCGCGCCAGGGCTTCGATCGCGTTGTAACTCCCACTGAACTGCCAGATCACGTCGCCGTCCGCCTCGGCCTCTGCGGCGATCTCGAGCAGTTGCGTCGCGGCTGCACTCACCTCGCCTGTGACCAGCGTCGACCACGCGACGCCCCAACGACACGCTCGGGAGACGAAGCCGTCGCCGCGCGCGTTGGCCAGGTCGCGGCCCTCCTCGCCTGCGCGGCGCGCGGTCCGGGGATCACCGGAGTAGTACGCGCCCGCACACTGCCAGGCCAGGATCTGACTGAGCCACCACCCATCACCCGAAGCGCGGGCCAACTCGATCGCCTCCTCAACGAACGGGCGGGCAGCTTCAGGTCCGAACGTCGCGGTGCTGGCGCAGGCCGTCAGTGCTCGAGCCACGAGGCCCGGATCACCGATTTCGCGGGCGATCGCCAGCGCCTGACTCGCCTCCTCCAGGGATTGGTCGGTGTGTGCCATTCCGTCGAGCATCACCTTGTCGGCAAGGGCGCGTGACCAGGTCGCGTCGTCGACCCCCGTAGGCCGCGCACCGGCTACACCGAGGGCGGCGACGAACCAACTGCGTGCCTCACTCAGATGGCCTCGCGACACCCACAACTCCCACAGCGCCGAGATGAGCCGCAATGCCTCCTCGACGTCGCCGTCGTCGCGACTCCATTCGAAGGCGGCGCGAAGATTGTCGAGGTCGCACTCGGCATGGCCGATCCGCCAGCGAGTGGGGTCTTCAGAGGCGGCGTCCATCGTCCTCGCCCTACCCGCGTAGTAGTCGCGATGCGCCGTCCGTACCACGTGGGCCTCCCCTGACTCCCCCAACTTCTCCTGCGCGTACTGGCGCACCGTCTCCAAGAGTCGATAGCGGGTCCGCCCGCCCGCATCGGCAGCCACCACCAACGACTTGTCGACGAGCAATGAGAGTTGATCGAGCACCTGGTACGGCTCGACGGTGCCTCCTCCTGCGACGGCGCGCGCCGCCTCGAGGTCGAATCCGCCCATGAACACGGCCAAGCGGCGGAACAAGATTCGCTCCGCGTCCGTGAGTAGCGCGTGCGACCAGTCCACCGAGGCCCACAACGTCTGCTGTCGCCGTACCGCCCTACGCGTGCCCCCGGTCAGCAGACGAAACCTGTCGTGCAGACTGTCGCTGATCTCGGTGAGCGTGAGCGCCCGCACGCGCGCCGCGGCAAGCTCGATCGCGAGCGGCATGCCGTCCAAGCGTCGGCAGATGTCGGAGACCACCGCGACGTTGTCGTCGGTGATGCGAAAGTCGGGACTGGTCAGCCGAGCCCGGTCGGCGAAGAGTTCCATCGCGTCGTCGGCCAATGGAAGGGACGGCACCCGCCAAGTCGCCTCGCCTGCCACGCCGATCGGTTCGCGGCTCGTCGCGAGCAGGGTCACGTGTGGGCAGGTGGCCGTGAGTGTCGTGACGAGGTCCGCGCTCGCGTCGAGCAGGTGCTCGCAATTGTCGAGCACGATGAGCATGCGGCGCTCGTCGATGGATCGAACCAGCATGTCCATCGAGTGCATGCCGAGCTTGTCAGCCAGCCCCAACGCGCGGATCACCGTGCGGGGAACGACGTCTGCATCCGTGATCGGGGCCAGGTCGACGTAGTACGCCCCGCCATCGAACTCCGGCCCAGTCCGGGTGGCCACCTCGAGGGCGAGCCGGGTCTTGCCCACCCCACCGGCGCCTGTCAAGGTAACCATGCGGTTGTCGGCAAGGATGCGGCGCACGACGCCGAACTCGACGGTCCTGCCGACGAAGCTCGTGAGTTGCACCGGAAGGCGCGGCGCGACGTCGATCGACTGCGAGCGCAACGGCGGGAACTCCGTCTGCAGATCGGGATGACATAGCTGCATGACCCGTTCGGGCCGGGGCAGATCCCGCAGCGGATGGGACCCGAGGTCAGTCAAGTACGACCGGTCGGGCAGCCGGTCGAGAACGAGGTCACCGGCGGTCCCGGACAGGACCGTCTGACCGCCATGCGCGAGATCTCGTAGCCGTGCCGTCCGATTGATCGTGAGCCCGACGTAGTTGCCCTCGTCACGCAGTTGCACTTCGCCGGTGTGCAGACCTATCCGCAGGCGGATCGGCGCCAACGGGGCCAACTGCAGCGCGACGGCGCAGGCCGCCGCGTCCGAGGCGCGCGCGAATGCGATGACGAAGCTGTCACCCTCGCCCTGCTCGACTGGTCGGACACCGTCATGTGCGGCGACGGCGGCGGCGAGCGTCTGGTCGAGGCGTGCGAGTGCCGCGGTCATCTCGGAGGGTTGGGTTTCCCAGAGCCGGGTCGAGCCTTCGACGTCGGCGAGGAGCAACGTCACGGTGCCAGTCGGGAGAAGCTCGGTCATGGCTACGTCGCTCCAGGTGGTTTCGCTCATGCTAACCAGCATGCGAGAAGGTAGGACGCAGAACATCAGCCAAATCGCCAATGGTTGGCGGGCCACGTATGCGTAGGCCGAGGCGCTGGGCTCGTTGTACCCAGCCGGAACCGTCGACCCCTCGGATGGGGGCGTTGGTCGATGGAATCGCTAGGTGGGCAGGTGTGTTTCCGTGATGCTGGGGGCGCTGTCCCAGGACGCGAGCAAGTCGAGCGCGTGTGCGGTTGGCGAGGCAGGTTCGGCGACGTAGATGGTCATGGTGAGCCCGGGGTCGGAGATCATGTCGACGCTCTCGTAGGCGAGTTCGAGGTTGCCGACGGTGGTGTGGTGGAAATTCTTGCTTCCGGCGCCGTGGAGCCGGACGTCGTGAGATCCCCAGCGGCGACGGAAGTCCGAACTGCGAGTGGACAACTCGCCCACCAGGTCATGCAGCGCCTTGTCGTGGGGGTCGCGCCCTGCTTCGGTACGGAGGATGGCGACGCAGGTGTCGGCAGCGGTGTCCCAGTCGGGATAGAAGCGCCGGGAGTCCTCGTCGAGGAATGTGTAGCGGGCGAAGTTCGGCGTGTCACCGGGTTCGCTGTCGTAGACCGATGCGTGCATGGCCCGGCCGAGGTGATTGGTGGCCAGTAAATCCATGCGGCCGTTGCGGATGATGGCAGGGGGGCTGATGCCGTCGAGTACCCATTGCAGGGCGGGTCGCGGCGTCCAGCGGATGCCGGGACGTCGACGCGGACGCATGCCGGCGCTGGTTCCGTCCGCGGCATGGGCGAGGTGAAACAAGTGCGCGCGTTCGGCGTCGTCGAGTTGCAGCGCCCGAGCGAGGGCGTCGAGCACCGACGGCGATACTCCGCCGAGAGAGCCGCGTTCCAGTTTGGCGTAGTACTCGACGCTGACCCCGGCCAGCGCGGCGACCTCGCCGCGGCGAAGGCCGGGCACGCGGCGCTGCCCGATGTCGGGCAGGCCGGCCTGCTTCGGCGTGATCTTGGCTCGGCGCGAGAGGAGGAACTCGCGGACCTCGGTGCGGTTGTCCACCTCTACGACGCTACGTCGCGCGTTCCCGGCGTGGGATGCACTACCGATACACGTTTGGACAGGCAGTGCCAGGACTCGCCCGAAAGGGGTTACCTGGACGGTGAGCCGCGACGAACACGACCTTCGACAAGGACCACCACGATGAACCCGTCCTACGACTTCACCAATCAGGTCGCCCTGATCACCGGTGCCGGATCCGGTATGGGACTGGCCACCGCGCGAGCGTTCGCGCAATCTGGCGCCGCCGTCGTCCTGGCCGACATCAACCCGGAGACGGTCAGCGACGCCAGCGCGGAACTTGCCAGCGCCGGGCACCGTGCCCTCGGCGTCGAATGCGACGTCTCCGACGAGCGCAGTGTGGCCGAGGCGGTACAGGCCGCCGTCGACAGCTACGGCCGGTTGGACATGGCGTTCAACAACGCCGGCATCCAGATCCCGCCGTGTGATGCCGCCGATGAACCCGCCGAGGTGTTCGACCGGGTGAACGCGATCAACCTGCGCGGGGTGTGGGCCTGCATGAAACACGAACTCGCCGTCATGCGCGGTCAGGGCAGCGGCGCGATCGTCAACTGCTCCTCTCTGGGTGGGCTGGTCGGCATCCCCGGCCGCGCCGCTTACCACGCGTCCAAGCACGGCGTCCTCGGCCTGACGAGCAGCGCCGCGCTGGAGTATGCGCCCCGCGGCATCCGGATCAACGCGGTATGTCCGGGCACGATAGCGACCCCGATGGTCACCGACATGATCGACAACGGCGAACTCGACCGCGACGCGGCCATCGCCGACCAACCCATCAACCGCCTCGGTGAACCCGAGGAAATCGCCTCCGCCGTGCTGTGGCTGTGCAGTCCCGGCGCCAGCTTCGTCGTGGGTGTCGCCCTGCCCGTCGACGGCGGCTACACCGCCCGGTGACGACATTCGAGCAATGAGAGAAGGAACGGGAATGGAGATCTCCCACAACGCGTCACGCCCGGCCGGGCGGGGGCCCGCCGAAACGTTCACCGGCGGGGTCAGCGTCAAGCCACTGTTCGACGTCAACGATGCCCGCACGTTCAGTTCGGCCGAGGTGTCCTTCAACCCTTGTGCACGCACTGCTTGGCACACCCACCCCGGCGGACAAACCCTCATCGTCACCGCAGGCAACGGTTGGGTCCAGGAGTGGGGTGGGGAGAAGCAGCGCATCGCAGAAGGCGACGTCATCTGGACTCCACCCGGGGTCAAGCACTGGCACGGTGCGACCGACGACACCGCCCTGACCCACATCGCCATTCAGGCCTCCGTCGACGGCCGCCCCGTCGACTGGCTCGAGCACGTTGCCGACGATCAGTACCTCGCCTAGGAGTCCACGCCGATGTTCGTCGAACGCCTGCTCACGCCGGGGAACAAATCATCGGCAGTCCTGGCGATCGTGGTGCTCACCGCAGCGGTCGCCTGCAGCACCCGAACGACACCGACCGCGACATCGGAAACCGCGCCCGTGCAGTCGATGTCGTCACCACCCAGTGGACAGGAGACGCCCATGCCGTTGCCCGCCCCATCAAGCACCCCCGTGCGCATCGTCATCGGTGACACCGTGGTGACCGCAGAGCTATGGGACAACGCCCCCGCCCAGGCACTTGCCGATCGACTGCCGTTGACGCTGACCTTCAGCGATCTCAACGCCGTGGAGAAGACCGCGCGGCTTGATCCCGCTCTACCCATGACCGGGATGCCCGAAGGCGATGACCCACAGCCACGTGACATCGGCTGGTACGCCCCCAGCGGCGACGTCGTGCTGTACTACGGCGACGTCGGCTACTGGCCCGGTATCGCCCGACTCGGCCACATCATCGCCGGCGTCGACACCATCGCCGCCCAACGCGACGACTTCACCGCCACCATCGAGCGCGCCACCTAGCCTCGCTCGGGGATGAGGGTGCACTCCCAGTACACCCACCGAGAGGAACTTCTACCAGAGTTCCGTCACGTGTTGTCTGGAAGTCGTGAGGTGCACGCAACGAGGCCGCGCCTCATCAGGTCAATCAAAGCCTCTCCACCACAACGCCATCGCGAGCATCACACCGCTGAAGGAATAACACCATGACACTCGACCATTGCCGGCCGACTCCGCCCGCATCCCCGCACACTCGTCGCACACTACTGCGGCGCATCGGGGCCGGCACGGCCGTCCTCGGCATGCTCGCCGTCGCCGGCTGCGCCCCCACCAGTTCCGACACCGCGGCCAACGACTCAACCAACTCGGCTCTCCCCGGGCCCACCCCGAACCTCCCGTCCGGGGACATGTCCCGCGGTGCGGCCAACTTCTACACCAGCGACCAGGTCAGCGTGCAGCCCGTCACGTTCAAGAACCAGTACGGGATGAATGTCGCCGGAAACCTGTTCGTGCCCAATGACATCGACCGCAATACCGCCAACCCGGCGATCGTCGTCGGGCACCCCATGGGCGCGGTCAAAGAACAAAGCGCCAACATGTACGCGACCAAGATGGCCGAACGCGGCTTCGTCACCATGTCACTGGACCTCTCGTTCTGGGGCCACAGCGACGGCCAACCCCGCAACGCCGTGTCCCCCGACATCTACGCCGAAGACTTCAGCGCCGCGGTGGACTACCTGCGCGCCCAGCCGTTCGTCGACCGCGAACGCATCGGCGCCCTGGGAATCTGCGGCAGCGGAAGCTTCGTCATCAGCGCGGCCAAGATCGACCCGCGCATCAAATCGGTAGCCACGGTCAGCATGTACGACATGGGGGCCGCCAACCGCGATGGGCTGCGCAACGCCGTCACCCTCGATCAGCGCCGCCAGATCCTGCAACGAGCAGCCGAGCAGCGCGACGCCGAGTTCGGCGGCGGCCAGACCGCCTACACCGGCGGTACCCCATTCGAACTCACCGACCAATCCACCGCCATCGACCGAGAGTTCTACGACTTCTACCGCACCGCCCGCGGCAACAGCCCGGACACCACCACCCAGCCGACCATGACCAGCAACGTCAAGTTCATGAACTTCTACCCATTCGAGGACATCGCGACCATATCTCCCCGGCCGATGCTGTTCATCGCCGGCGACCAGGCGCACTCCCTGGAATTCAGCGAAGACGCCTACCAGCTCGCCGCCGAGCCCAAGGAACTCGTCATCATCCCCGGTGCCGGTCACGTCGACCTCTACGACCGCACCGACCTCATCCCCTTCGACAAGCTGACCAGCTTCTTTCAGACCAGCCTGCTAAACGGGTGACGGCTTTCTGCAGGCGCCTGCGGCGCGATCATGGTGCTACGGTCAGCGACCGCTACCCGCGCAGGCGCAGTCGAACTGGCTCTCGAGCCCGCGTGGCAGGTCCGCACCGCGGAAGATGCCGCTGCCGGCCGTGGTCGATGACAACGCGTCTGCCGCCAGGATCATCGCCGCACCCGTCCAGGTGGTGCGCTCCACCGGCCACCGCTTGCCATCGGCGAAAACCAGCCCCGTCCAGTACGAGCCGTCGGTCTCGCGCAGGTGGTGCATGTTGGCGAACTGTTCGTGCGCCCGTACGGAGTCGCCCATCGCGTCCAGGGCCATGACCAGTTCACAGGTCTCCGCGCCGGTCACCCAGGGCCGGTGGTCGATGCACCTGATGCCGAGGCCGGGGACGACGAACTCGTCCCAGCGGGCATCGATGCGTGCCGTCGCGGCATCGCCCCGCACGGCACCTCCTAGAACCGGGTAATACCACTCCATCGAGTGGGTGTCCTTGGTCAGGAACGACTCTGGATGCTCGGCGATCGCGTGGCCGAGCTGGCCGACGGCGACCTCCCATTCGGGTTGCGGCTCGTCGAGGTAGTTGGCGAGCGCCAGCGCGCAGCGGATGGCGTGATAGATGCTTGCGCAACCGGTGAGCAGCGCTTCCTGAATGATTCCCGAAGGGCTTGCCGCCCAAGCAATCTCACCGCCTTCGAGCTGCAGCGTCAGGACGAAGTCGATCGCCCGGCTGACTACCGGCCACATCGTCGCGGCGAAGCCGCGGTCGTCGGTGATCAGCACGTGGTGCCACACGCCGGTGGCGACGTAGGCGCAGAAGTTGCTGTCGCTGTTCGCGTCCTCGATCACGCCGTTGCGGAACTGGATGGGCCAGGATCCATCGGCGCGCTGGGTCCGCCTGCACCACTCGTAGGCCGCCCGTGCCGGCTCCCAGAGCCCGCCCACGGTCAGGGCCATCGCGTTCTCGACGTGGTCCCATGGGTCGGTGTGGCCACCGTGGAACCACGGCAGGGCACCGGAGGACTCCTGCGCGGCGGCGATCGAGACTGCAGTCTGAAGACACTGTTCGGGTGTCAGAACACCACGCACACCAGGGATCTCGTGTCGGCGCATCGATCAGGCCACCGGCTTGCGGAAGTACAGCGCGACGCTCTTGCCGATCAACGGGTTCAGAAGCGACTCGGCGTTCCTGGTCAACCAGGGACGGGACATCATGTCCCAGACCAGTAGTTTGTGATAAGCGCTCACCACGGCATGGTTCGGCTTCTCCACCCCCACGGCACATTTCAGCCACCAGAACGGCGAGTGCAAGGCATGCGCATGATGGCTGTGTTCGAATTCCATTCCCCGCCTGGCGATCTTGGCCTGCAACTCGTCGGCATGGTAGATCCGGATGTGTCCGCCCTCGTTCGCGTGGTACTCGTCGGACAGCAGCCAGCACACCTTCTCGGGCAGCCAGCGCGGCACGGTGACGGCGAGCCTGCCGCCGGGCCGAAGCACCCTGACCAACTCGTCGATCGCGCGCTCGTCCGCGGGTACGTGTTCGAGGATCTCCGAGGCGATCACGCGGTCGAAGGTGCCGTCGGCGTAGGGCAGGTCCAGCGCATCGCCCTTGACCGCCTCGGCCTTGGCGGACGCGGGGGCCTCGCCCTGGTCCTGCATGGCCTGCAGGATCGCATCGACGTCGTTGAGCTCGGCCGCGTCCTGGTCGAAGGCCACGACGTCGGCGCCACGGCGGAACGCCTCGAAGGAGTGTCTGCCTGCGCCGCACCCGACGTCGATGAGGCTGGTGCCCTCGCCGACGCCGAGTCGGTCGAAGTCGACGGTCAGCATGGGGTCGCCGTCCTTCCGGTCCGTTCGCGGGCCCGTTCGTACACCGCGACGGTCTGTGCGCCGACGGACTCCCAGCTGAAGACCTCGACGGCCCGACGACGTCCGGCAGCGCCGAGCCGGTGAAGTTCGAGCGGTGAGTCGAGCAGCTCGCCGAGCACCGCGGTCAGGTCGTCGACGTCGCCGGGATTGACCAGCCGCGCGCACTCACCGTCGGGACCCACCACCTCGGGCAGCGCCCCGGCCCGGCTGGCGACGATGGGCGTGCCGCTGGCCATCGCCTCGACGGCCGGCAGCGAGAAGCCCTCGTAGAGCGAGGGGATGCAGGCAACCTCGGCCGAGGACAGCAGCGCCGCCAGTTCGGCGTCGGTGAGCCCGCTGGAGATGTGCACGATGTCGGATATGCCCAGTTCGGCGATCAGCTTCTCGGTGGGACCGTTGGGCTCGAGCTTCGCGACGAGTTGCAGCTCGACGTCACGCTCGACGCGCAGGCGGGAGACGGCGTGCAGCAGATGGCTCACGCCCTTGAGCGGGACGTCGGCGCTCGCGACGGCGATGATCCGGTTGCGTACGCGATGGGCGGCGGGCTTGAACAGCTCGGTGTCGACGCCGAGGGGCACCACGTGCAGCTGGTCCGGTGCGACGCCGAAGTCCTCGGCGATGTCGGCCGCCGATGTCGACGAGACCGTCAGCAGTTCGGGGATCTGCCGGGCCACCTGCTTCTGCATTTCGGCGAAGCCGTACCACCGGCGCACCAATGGCTTTCGCCACCACTTCGCGGCGGCGACGTCGAGTACGCGGTCCCGGGTGATGGGGTGGTGGACGGTCGCGACGACCGGCAGTCCCAGCTCCGAGATGGACAACAGCGCGGTCCCGAGACTCTGGTTGTCGTGCACCACGTCGAAGTCATCGACGCGGTCGGCGAGGATCCGGGCGACGCGCATGCAGAACGTCTTGGGCTCGGGGAACGCCGCCGTCCACGTGGACAGCAACTCGAGCATGTCGATGCGGTCGTGGATCTCGCTGGGCCGCGGCACCCGGAAGGGATCGGGCTCGCGGTAGAGATCCAGACTGGGCACCTCCGTGAGCCGCACCCTGGGATCGAGCCCGCCGGGGTAGGGCGGGCCCGAGAACACCTCGACGTCGTGACCGAGTTCGACGAGACCGCGACTGAGGTGGCGGACATACACGCCCTGGCCACCGCAATGCGTCTTGCTCCGATAGGAGAGAAGGGCGATGCGCATGGTTATTTCACCGCGACCAGAGTCGACGTGAGAGCTCTGGACATGTGTCCAGACTATAGTTTGACGGTCTAGCCGCCGCAACGCGGCAGCCATCGAACGGGCGGTACACCGTCGACTCCGTGTCGCGGCGCCGGCAACTCGGCATCCGGTTCAGCCGGGAGGGAAGCCGCCGGTCGCCACCGGGCCCCAGCGCGTCGGCGTGACCCTTATCAGGCACTTGCCCTGATCGCGCATCGCCTGCCGATATTCGTCCCAGTCCGAGTGCTCGCCCGCGATCACACGGAAGTACTCGACAAGTGGTTCGACGGCGTCGGGCAGCTCGATGACCTCGGCGTCCCCGTCGACCTGGACATACGGGCCGTTGAACTCGTCCGACAGCACGGTGATGCTGGCGCGCGGGTCGCGGCGCAGGTTGGCCGACTTGGCGCGCTGCGGGTAGCTCGCGACCACGATCCGGCCGTCGCCGTCAACGCCACCGGTCACGGGCGACGACTGCAGTGAGCCGTCGGCACGGTGGGTGGTCAGCACCATCCGATGCCGGGGCCGGACGAAGTCCAGCATCTCGGAGTGCCCTACGACGTCTGCCGTGGCGAACTTTCCTGCCATTCCAATCACCCTAGCGACGCTTCAGCGTCCATGCCGGTACCCAGTGCGTGACGGGTCTGCGATGGGCGCCGTAGGCGACGTCATAGGTCACCCACCCCCACCAGTGCCCCTGTTCGCACAGGCCCCAGCAGCTCAGCCGACCTTCGACGATCGAGTGCATCTGCAGGCCGGCCGGGTGATACCCGCCGGTCCGGTGAGGCTCCCTGGGGAAGACGGCGGCCAGGTCGACCAGCACGGCGACGGGCGGATCGACCCGTCGAAAGGCCTGCGCCACGGGCTGCCCGTGGTAGCCGATCGACTGGAGCTCACCCATTCATCGATCATATGTTCGAAACGCGTCGCGGTCAGGGGTCCTGCCGTTCGCGATGACCGACGTCGGGACGGCCCGATGCGCGTCCACATGGCCGGCGACGAGGCTAGACCGACTGGGGCAGCACGAACGCGAACGCCCGCGGATACCCGACGCCCGTCATCCGGGAATGCCGCACCGCAGCCAGTTCGACCGGCCGGACCTCGCCGGAGGACGGCTCGTAGCACTGCAGCACGTCGTCGACGACGTCCACGATCAGCACCCAGTGCCGGGGGATCACCCGCCCCACCAGCATGGCGACCGGCCACCCAGATTCCAGCGCGCGCCGCACATCGGCCAGTCCTCCCCCGCGGCACCACGGCCCGCGGGCCGGGTGCCAGCGGTACCAGACCCCGTGGCGCACGCCGTGCGCGCTGATCGCTCTGGCCATGCCCGCCGGCGTGGTGCCAAGTGCACGCGGCCAGATGCGGTTGACCGACTGGTGTACGCGCGCCTGTTCGGCGTCGAACCAGGCCCGCCCGACCGCGCCCACACCACCCCATCCGGTCAGCTTCGACCGGTACGCGGGGTCGAGGAGCGCGCCCGCCACCACGGCGGCCGCGGGTCCGCAGGTCACGCCGTCGCGCTGCCGGAGGTGCAGGCCGGCGAGCTTCATCGGCCCAGGTTAGACCGCGCCGGGTCGCACGGGCCCGTCCCCGCGGAACTGGGTGTCGCTACCCGTTCGTCGTTAAGGTCGAGGCATGCGGGCTCTGATCGTCGTCGACGTACAGAAGGACTTCTGCGAGGGCGGATCGCTGGCCGTGGACGGCGGGGCGGAGGTCGCGCGGCGCCTCACCGAGCTGCTCGCCCACCACGACTACGACCACGTCGTAGCGACCATGGACTATCACGTCGACCCGGGCGACCACTTCTCCGAACACCCCGACTTCAAGGACTCCTGGCCGCCACACTGCGTCGTCGGAACATCGGGCGAGGACTTTCATCCGGAGTTCGATCCCACCGCGGTGGAGTCGGTCTTCCGCAAGGGCAGGCACTCGGCGGCCTACAGCGGCTTCGAAGGTGCGAACGACGAGGGCATCACCCTGGCCGACTGGTTGCGCCGCCACGACGTAGAGAGCGTCGACGTGGTGGGTATCGCCACCGACTACTGCGTGAAGGCCACCGCGGCCGACGCGGTCGCCGCCGGCTTGCGCACCCGGGTCCTGGTCAACCTCACCGCGGGGGTGGCACCGGCCTCGACTGCCGAGGCCGTCGACGCACTGAGGGCCGCGGGCGTGACGATCGCCGGCTGAGTCGCCACGGGCTGCCCGCTCACTCTGCCGTGGGGTCCACGGGCCTGCCCGTCCACCGCGGCGCACGTTTGGCAATGAACGCCCGAACGCCCTCCCGCGCGTCATCGTGATCCATCACGGCGAGGTGCACGGCGGTCTCGCGCTCGCCGACCTCGGCCCGGTCCAAGTCGAACGAGTCCCACAGCAACCGCTTGCTGGCGGCCACCGACATCGGCGCGGTGTTCGTCGCGATGTCACGGGCCACCTCGAGCGCCGCGGGCAGCACGTCCTCGGCGGGCAGCACCCGGCTTCCAAGTCCCAGCTCCACCGCCCGGCGCCCGTCGAACGTCGCCCCCGTCAAGAGGATCTCCGCGGCCTTGGCGATCCCCACCATCCGAGGCAGCACCCAGTGCGAATAGGCGTCCCCAATGACGCCGCGCCGCACCTGAACCACGCCGTAGGTGGCGTCGGAAGCGAAGATGCGGATGTCGCACTGCAGCGCGAGGGTGAGGCCCAATCCCAGCGCGTGCCCATTGACCGCCGCGATGACGGGCTTGCTCAACGACCACGCGGGAACGTCGATGCCTGCGGCGGAAAAGCCCTGATCCGGCCGGGTGAAGGTGTCCTCCCCCGAACTCAGGTCGGCGCCCGCACAGAACGCCGGCGGCGCCCCGGTCAGTACGATCGCGCGGATCGCGTCGTCACGATCGCAGCGGCGATAGGCGTCGGCGAGTTCGGATCGCATGCCGTCGCCGACCGCGTTGCGCAAACGGGGGCGGTTCAGGGTGATGGTTACCACTCCGTCGGCGGTCTCGGTTTGCAAAGATCGGTAACTGGGCAGTTCAAGGCCGGTGGTCAAGGGTCGTACCTCCAATGCGAGCGCCTCGCCCGCCATGCTCGCGCACCCTCTAGCACCGTATCGTCGTCTTGTTCGGATCCCGTTAACCCGGAGTGTGCACTTTGGCTTCCGCCACTAGTTCCAAGGACGCCGCGTCTTCCAAGGGCGCCGCGTCTTCCAAGGCCGCTGCGTCTTCCAAGGGCGCCGCGTCCAGTTCCAAGGACACGGCGTCGCCTGCCGTCATCCCGGGCGCGCAGCCCAATGCCCCGGCCCGCACGTCGGCCCTGGTCGAGATGTGGCCGGGCAAGGCCTACCCGCTCGGCGCCACGTACGACGGTTCGGGGAGCAACTTCGCGGTCTTCAGCGAGGTCGCGGAATCGGTCGAGCTGTGCCTCTTCGACGCCGACGGCAACGAGACGAGGATGGTGCTGCCCGAGGTGGACGGCTTCGTGTGGCATGGCTTCGTGCCGGACGTCGAGCCGGGCCAGCGCTACGGATACCGGGTAACCGGGCCGTACGATCCCTCGTCGGGACATCGCTGCAATCCGAACAAGCTGCTGCTGGACCCGTACGCGAAGGCGATCGACGGCACGTTCCAATGGGATCAGTCGCTGTTCGGGTACGACTTCGGCGACGCCGACAGCCGCAACGACGACGACTCGGCCGCCAGCATGCCCAAGTCGGTGGTCATCAACCCGTTCTTCGACTGGGGCACCGACCGGCCGCCGCAACACGAGTACGCGGACTCGTTCATCTACGAAGCACACGTCAAGGGACTCACCCAGACCCATCCCGACATTCCCGAGCGCAGCCGCGGCACCTACGCCGCGATCGCCCATCCCGCGATCATCGAGCACCTCAAGGAACTCGGGGTCACCGCAATCGAGCTGATGCCGGTGCATCACTTCGCCAACGACTCAACGCTGATCGACAAGGGGCTGTCCAACTACTGGGGCTACAACACGATCGGCTTCTTCGCGCCGGACTCCAAATACGGTTCCAGCCCGACCCCCGGCGGCCAGGTGCAGGAGTTCAAGGCCATGGTCCGGGCGCTGCACGAAGCCGACATCGAGGTGATCCTCGACGTGGTCTACAACCACACCGCCGAGGGCAACCACATGGGTCCCACACTGTCCATGCGCGGCATCGACAACAGCGCCTACTACCGGCTCGTCGACGATGACAAGCGCTACTACATGGACTACACCGGCACCGGCAACAGCCTCAACGCCGGCCATCCGCACGCCCTGCAACTGATCATGGACTCACTGCGGTACTGGGTGACCGAGATGCACGTCGACGGCTTCCGCTTCGACCTGGCATCCACCCTGGCCCGCGAGTTCTACGACGTCGACAAGTTGTCGACGTTCTTCGAACTCGTCCAGCAGGATCCCACCGTCAGCCAGGTGAAGCTCATCGCCGAGCCCTGGGACGTCGGACCCGGCGGCTACCAGGTCGGCAACTTCCCACCGCAATGGACCGAATGGAACGGCAAGTACCGGGACACGGTCCGGGACTTCTGGCGTGGCGAAGACGCCAGCCTGGGCGAGTTCGCCTCCCGGCTCACCGGCTCGGCCGACCTGTACGAGCACACCGCGCGCCGACCCGTGGCCTCGATCAACTTCGTGACCGCCCACGACGGCTTCACACTGCGCGACCTCGTCTCCTACAACGAGAAGCACAACGAAGCCAACGGCGAGGACAACAACGACGGCGAGAGCAACAACCAGTCCTGGAACTGCGGCGTGGAGGGTCCGACGGACGACCCGGAGATCAACACGCTGCGCGGCCAACAGCAGCGGAACTTCATCACCACCAACCTGCTGTCTCAAGGCGTCCCCATGATCTGCCACGGTGACGAACTCGGCCGGACCCAGGGCGGCAACAACAACGGCTACTGCCAGGACAACGAGATCACCTGGATCGACTGGTCCACGGCCGACGCCGGGCTGATCGAGTTCACCAAGTCGGTGTCCGCCCTGCGCGCCGCGCATCCGGTGTTCCGTCGCCGCCGGTTCTTCGACGGCCGGCCGGTGCGCCAGCGCGGTTCCGTGCGCCTACCGGACATCTCGTGGTTCACCCCCGACGGTTCGGAGATGAGTGACGAGGACTGGGATTCCGGTTTCGGCAAGTCCGTTGCCGTCTACCTCAACGGGCACGGCATCCCCGACCTGGACCCGCGAGGCCAGCGCGTCGTCGACGACTCCTTCGTGATGTGTTTCAACGCGCACCACGAGCCCATCGAATTCACCCTGCCGCCAAAGCAGTTCGGCGAGGCGTGGAAGCCTGTCATCTACACCGTCGAGGGTGCGGTGATGGAGGGATCCAGGCCTGTCGCCGCAGGCGCGAAGCTGACGGTCGAAGCGCGGGCCGTCATCGTGCTGCAGGCCGTCCAGCTGGACGACTGAGCGTCCGCAGGCGCTACCTCTCGATCGAGAAGAACGAGTCCCCGTCCTCGGGGGTGCCGTCGATCTGACCTTCCTCGCGGCCGTGCTGCGAGGGATCGATGCGGTCGATGTCGGCGTTACTCATCGACGACAGCCCACCGCCCTGGTCGGAGTCGTGCGAGTCCATCGACACCCGGTCGTCGGGCGAGACGTCGGGCTCCTCGTCGGAAAGGCGCTCGGCGAGTGTCTCGTCCTCCTTGGCCTCGATCCAGCGCTCCGGCGCGTCGGCCACCTCGTCGCCGTCGTCATTGCGGACCTCGTCGGAGTCGAGCGACTCGGAGGCGTCCAGGGGGTTGTCGTCGAACGTTTCACTATCCACCTCGCCCATGGTGCCCGACTTCCGGTGCTGGTAGACGATCCCCGCGATTCCCGGGCGGAAACCGTCGACTCGCGCGCGATCTGGGCGAGGACTACATCGCCGGCATGACGCGAGCCATCCCGGCCGGCACTCTCGGCACCCCGCAGGACATCGGTTACGCACCGGCCTTCCTGGCCAGCGACGAAGCCGCCTATGTCACCGGGCAGGCGCTGGTGGTGGACGGCGGCCAGGTACTTCCGGAGTCGCTGGACGCGCTCGCCGACTGACGGGGCGCCGTCAACGCGTCGGCGGCGGGTCGACCGCCCCCTTCGGTGACGAGAGGTCGTAGACGATCGCCTCGCCCACCGCCTGCGCGCGGAAGTTCGCTGCGACCCACTCCGCGATGTCGGAGTGGCGGTGTGCGGTCCACCCTTGAAGGTGGCCGGCCGTCCTGGTTGCGACGTAATACGCCACCCGGTGCGCGGCGACGTCGTCCTGGAACTGACGAAGGGTCGGCGCCGGGTCGATCCCCGAGAATCCGCCGATCGCCATCACCGCGGTCCTGCTGGCCAGCTCGAGGGTGGCGGCACTCGAGGACCGCTCGACGGCCGCCGACCACCTGGTATGCGTGCCCGCGAGCAGTTCGTCAAGACCGCGGTCGTCGAGCGCCCTACCCCACAGCCCGTCGATGAGCGACGCCCGCGGCGGGCCGACCGATGGCCCGACACCCTGGTGCGCCGTGCCGACCGTCGCGAGCGCGTACGCGCCCGGGCCTGCGAGCGCGCCTGCCACGGCGACGCCTGCCAGCGCCGCGACGACCCGGCGTCCGTCCTCGTATCGCCGGGTCGCCAGAACGACGGGCAAGGCCAATGACGTGATCACGGTCACCGCCAGGATCGACCAGCGCAGCCATGGCAGCCATGCGGCGTTGCGGCCGAGCAGCCACCAGCTCCATACGCCCGTCACCAGCAGCATCGCCACCAACCCGGTTCGGCACCAGCCGGTATCGCGACGCGCCCAGGTCTGCTGCGCTCCGATCGCGAACATCGCGGCGACCGCGGGGGCGATGGCCAGGCTGTAGTAGGGATGCAGCGTGCCGTGCATGTAGCTCAGAACCAGTCCGACGACCACCAGCCAGCCACCGAACAGCACGACCGCCGCGCGCACCGGGTCGGTTCGGGGCACCCCGCGGCGGGCGAACAGCACCAGAACCATCGCCAACAGGGCGGCGGGCACCAGCCAGCCGATCTCGAACCCGAGCTCGCCGCGGAACAGCCTCGTCCACCCCTGGTACCCGATGCCGTGGTCGAAGACGGCGCCGAGTCTGGTGCCCGGCCACACCTCCTGGTGGCGTCCGAACACCCGCGCCATTCCGTTGTAGCCGAGGACCAGGTCCATGAAGCTGTTGTCGGTCGAGCCGGCGAGATAGGGTCGCGATGACGCCGGCCACCAGATCGTCAGAAGGACGAACCAGCCCGTCGACGCGGCGAATGAGGCAGCACCGCCGAACAGGTGCAGCAGACGGGTTCGCATCGGCACGGGCGCGGCCAGCAGATAGGCGGCGGCCAGCGCGGGCGCCACCATCAACCCCTCGAGCATCTTGGCCAGAAATGCCAACCCCAGAGCCAGCCCGGTAAACGCCAGCCACCGTGCGCCGCGACCGCGCAGCGCACGCACCGTGCAGTACGCGGCCGCCGTCATCAGCAGCACCATCGCCGCATCGGGGTCGTTGAATCGGAACATGAGGGCGGCCACCGGTGTCAGCGCGAGCGCCGTGCCCGCCAGCAGTCCCGCACGCGGACCGCTGACCCTCGCGACGGCGCCGTAGAGAAGTGCCACGGCCGCGACCGCCATGACGGCCTGCGGTATGAGCATGCTGGCGCTGCTGAACCCGAACACCCGGCCGGACAACCCCATCACCCACTGCGACAGGGGCGGCTTGTCGACTGTGATGAAGTTCGCTGCGTCCAGCGAGCCGAATAGCAGGGCCTTCCAGTCGGACGAACCGGACTGTGCGGCGGCGGCGTAGAAGGCGTTGCCCATGCCGTTGACCGTGATGTGCCACAGGTAGAGCACCGTGGTCGCCGCGAGCAGAACGACGACGCCCATCCGATCCCGCCTCGATGTGGTGTTTCCGGCGAGCGACGCCGATTCGGGCGGCGCGGTGAGGACGGCAGCGGTCACCCGCTCAGTGACTCACCACTACCGTTGGTGAACCTGTGAAGACCCCACGAGGCTGCTGCGGGTACCCGCTGTGCGGTGAACGAGACGGGTCAGCCGACCAACCGAGCGATCGACGCCATCGGGATCGGCAGCCAGGCCGGGCGGTACCTGGACTCGTAACCGGCCTCGTAGACGGCCTTGTCGAGCTCGTAAGCCGCGAGCAGATCGGCCGAGTCGCGTGGGTCGCTTCCCGTCGCGGCCGCGTAGCCCTCGCAGAACGACGTGCAGTTGCGGTCGACCCACTCGCGGGCACGCGCAGCGAGTTGCTTGTCCTGCCTGGGGTCACCGCCGCGCTCGACGAGTCTCTGATAGGCCGCGTACTCGTAGGACCGCAGCACACCGGCGACGTCGCGCAGCGCCGAGTCGGGCCTGCGCCTGTCCTCCAGCGGTTGTCCGGGTTCGCCCTCGAAGTCGATCACCAGCCAGCGGTCGGGTGTCCGCAGAACCTGCCCCAGGTGCAGGTCGCCGTGGATGCGCTGCACGGTCACGGGCTCCTCGGCGAGCTTGCGGTAGCGCCCCTCGATCAGTTCGGTGTACTCCGCCAGCGCGGGCACCAACGCGGCGACGGCCCGGAGTCGCTCCAGCAGCGTGGCGGCCGGGAACGCCTCCTGCGACGTGCCGAGCGTCGACGCAAGCGACTGGTGTACCGAGGCCACGGCCTCGCCCAGCCGACGCGATTCGCCTGCGAAGTCGCCACCGACCTCGTCGGCGTACAGATCGCCCTCGGCGAAGAGGTCCCGGGTGCTTGCCGTCGCCATGTTCCAACCCTCCGCGGAGTTGGCGGCGAAGGCGGTCACCATGCCGAGCGCGTACGGCTGTCCGTCGCGTTCGGTCTCGAACGAGCCGAGCAGACGAGCCACGTGCGGGTTGCCGACCCGGGCCAGTTCACGGTTCAGTTCGATGTCGGGGTTGACGCCCGGGGTGACGCGGCGGAACACCTTGAAGATCGCGGCGTCGGAGAACACCACGCTGGTGTTGCTCTGCTCGGCGCCGATCACCCGCGGTGACGCGTCGTGGGGCAGCTCGGCGCCGGGTTCCTTGACGAACCGAAGCGGGCCGACCGTCGCCGAACGCTCGATCAGCGACAGCAGGTGCTGGGCAGCCGACGGGTCGTACAGCGCGTCGTACGCCTTTCGTAGGTCGCCCTCGTCGTCGGTGCACTCGCCGATGAGCGCCATGTCGTTGTACTCGTCGATCGGTCCGCTGCCCCAGCGGATCAGCACCTGGTAGCGGTCCGAGGTGCCGTCGGCGTAGTCGGCGTCGAGCAGCACCAGGTCGAGGTCGGCTTCGGACTCGGCGCCCAGCGGCACCGTCAGTTCCTCCCGGACTGCGGTCAGGTCGCGGCCACGTCCGGCGTACCAGCGTTGCGCGGTAAGCCACTCCTCATAGTTCAGGCTCACGGTGGGCCCCCTTGGTCGTGTGCGGTTCCGCCGACGGGTGCGCGCAGCGCGAACCAGTAGAACCCGTGTCCGGGCAAGGTCAGCAGGTAGGGCAGCTGACCCACGGACGGGAAGTCGACGTGCCCGGTCATCTCGACGGGCGTGTACCCGATCCACTGTTGCAGTTTCAGCTCGATCGGCTGGGGAAAGCGGGACGGGTTGTTCACGCACCGGACGGAGTCGGTGACACCGTGGACCTCCAGCTCGCGCACGTAGGCCAGCACCTTGTAGAAGTCGCGGATGTCGTAGCCGCCGTCGCGCAGCGGCGAATCGTAGAAGGGCGGCAACCAAAGACAGTCGACGCCAAGCCATTTCAAGTAGTCGAGCCGTTCGGTGAGTCCCCGCAGATCGCCGATTCCGTCGGAGTTCGAGTCCCGGAAGGCACGGACGAGCACCTCGTAGAAGACCGCGTTCTCGAACCAGGTGCGGTCCTCGGGCAGTGCACGCGCGTGCTCGAAGTCATCCGCGTGGGGATGCTCCACGGTTCCGTCGACGGCGGTGGTCTGATCCATCAGTCTTCAAACCTACCCATCGTCGTCGAGGTTGAACCACCCAGCGGCGAGGCATCCGATCCCGCGGGACCGGGGATCGGCGCGGTGTGCTTCGGGGATAGGGTTTCCGACGTGGCCTCACGTGACCACGGCGACCCGGGCGACGCTCCGTCGATCCCACCGCCGTTGACCCCCGTCGTCAATGCGACGAGGCCGTCCGCTGCCGAGGAGGCGCGCACCATCGCGGCCAGCACGAACACCGGCACCCTGGCCACGCTGACGGCCACCGGCGACCCGTGGGCCTCGTTGGTCGCCTACGGGCTCGACGACCGCGGTTCACCGGTGCTGTGCGTGTCCGATCTCGCCGAGCACGGCCGCAACCTCGCGGGCGATCAGCGGGCGAGCATCGCCGTCGTCGCGCCGGCGACCGATGCCGATCCCCTCGCCAATGGCCGGATCACGCTGGCCGGTGTCGTGGAGCGGCCGGTCGGCGCCGAGTACGACGCGGCCCGCCATGCCCACCTCGACGGGGTGGCCTCGGCGAAGTACTACGTCGACTACAGCGACTTCACGCTGTGGGTGCTCCGCGTGCACCGGGCGCGCTGGGTCGGCGGGTACGGCCGGATGGATTCCGCGGGCGGTGAGGACTACGCCGAAGCCAGGCCCGACGCCGTCAAACCCGCCGCGGCGGGCGCCATCGCACACCTCAACGCCGACCACGCCGCGTCGCTGGCCGCCATGGCCCGCACCCTCGGTGGCTACCCGGACACGTCGGAGGCCGTCTGCACCGACCTCGACCGCTACGGGTTGGACCTGCGGTTGACCTGTGACCGCGGCATCGCCTACACCCGGATCGGGTATGCCGCGCCCATCGACTCGATCGACGAACTACGCGGGGCGACAGCCGAACTCGCGCACCGCGCCCGCCAGGACTGACCGCCCGATCCGCGTGCCGCCGCAGGCCGATACGATCACGGTATGCCTGATCGCCCGGATACCTGGCACGCCGCGTTCGACCTGATCCGCACCCGAGGCTACGAACACCGGACCGAGCCGTTCAAGCTCGCCAGCGGGCAGTTGAGCCACGACTACATCGACGGCAAGTTCGCCGTCGACAACGGTGAACGCCTCACGATCGTCAGCCGCGCCGTGGCCGAACTCGCCGCCGCGCGCGGGATCGAGTTCGATGCCGTCGGCGGCCTGACCATGGGCGCCGACCCGCTGGCCCACGGCGTCGCCATGGTCACCGGAAAGGCGTGGTTCTCGGTCCGCAAGGAGCAGAAGCAACGCGGCCGCGAACAGTGGGTCGAGGGCACCCGGCTGCAACCCGGCACCCGGGTCCTGCTCGTCGACGACGTGATCAGCACGGGCGGATCGACCGAGATCGCCTATGACCGGGTGACAGCGCTGGGCGCCGTCGTCACGGGCGTCATTCCGATGGTCGACCGGGGCGACGTCGCCGCCGGGCGCTTCGCGAAGCTCGACGTGCCGTTCGCCGCGCTGGTCACCTACCGCGACCTGGGCATCGAACCCGTACACGACGTCTGAGCCCCCGCGGTTTGTGGCGTAATACCCGCGGTGAGCGCGGGTAATACGCCACAAATCGCGCTAGGCGACCACCAGCACCCGGGTCGGCTCGACACCGACCGTCACCGCCGCGCCAGGCCCGAATCCCCGCGCCTGCGCACTGGGCAGCTGCGCGTCGATCACCGCGCCGTCGGCCAACGTCACGTACACCCGCGAGATCGGTCCGAGGAAGGCAACCGACGTAATCGTCGACGTGCCTACCGCGTCCGCGGTCACGGTCACCGATTCGGGTCGCAGCAGGGCGGTGCCCGAACCGGACTCGATCGAGCCGGACAATGTCGGCACCGAGGTGCCCAGCAGATGCGCCCGGCCGGACTCGACGCTTGCAGGCACCTTGTTGTTGAGCCCGACGAACTCCGCGACGAACGGTGTGGCGGGCTCGGAGTAGACCTCGGCGGGCGGTGCCAGCTGCTCCAGCCGCCCCTGGTTCATCACGCCCACGCGGTCGGCGACGGCCAGTGCCTCCTCCTGATCGTGGGTGACGAAGACCGTGGTCGTCCCGACCTCGCGTTGCACCCGCCGGATCTCGTCGCGCAGCTGCGTGCGGACCTTGGCGTCGAGCGCAGACAGCGGTTCGTCGAGCAGCAGGACGCTGGGCTCGATCGCCAGTGCGCGCGCCAGCGCGACCCGTTGTTGCTGACCGCCCGACATCTCCGCGGCGAACTTGTCGACGTGCGCCGACAGACCCACCAACTCCAGCATCTCGGTCGCGCGCGCCATGCGATCGGCCTTCGAGCGGCCGCGGACCTTGAGGCCGAACGCCACGTTCTCGCGTGCCGTCAGGTGGGGGAAGAGGCTGTAGGCCTGGAAGACCATGCCCATGTCGCGCTTGTTCGCCGGTACCGCGGTGATCTCCCGTCCGCCGACCGACACGGTGCCCGACGTCGCCTCGTCCAGCCCTGCCAGGATGCGCAGCGCCGTGGTCTTGCCGCATCCCGACGGCCCCAGCAGTGCGACGAACTCGCCGGGGTGGATGTCGAGGTTCAGTCCGTCCAGCGCCCGCGTGGTTCCGTAGACGCGGGTGAGATCGTGCAGCGCAACGGCAACACCGTCGGTCATGTCCTGCGCCTCCGTCTGGTAACCAATGAAAGTCCGAGCAGCAGCACGAAACCGAACAGCAGCACCGCAAGTGACGCGGCCACCGACGTGGACCCGTCGCTCTTGCCGATCGCCACGATCTGCACCTGCAGTGTCTGGAAGCCGGACAGCGAGGCGATGGTGTATTCGCCGAGCACCACGGCCACCGAGATGAACGCCGCCGAGAGGATCCCCGACCAGATGTTGGGCACCACGACCCGCATGATGGTCGTCGGCCACCCGGCACCGAGCGAGCGCGCCGCCTCGGACAGCGTGCGCAGATCGATGGCCGACAGGGCGGCATCCAGCGCCCGGTAGGCAAACGGCAGCACCACGACGACGTAGACGAACGTCAACGTCAACGCGGATTCGCCGAGCAGGTAGGTCACCCACAGGTAGACGTTCTTGAGCCCGACCACGATCACCAGGGCCGGGATCGTCAGCGGTAGCAGGCACAGGAACTCGACGGCCCCCTTCGCCCACGGCGCGCGAAGCCGTACCCAGATCATCGTGGGCACCAGCAGGACGAGCATCGCGACGACGGTCAGCAGCGCGAGCAGCAGCGAGGTGACGATCGCCTGGTACAGCGCATCGTCGGCGAGCAGATTGGTCCACGCCGCCAGGGTGCGCCCACCTGCGATCAGATTGCGGGTGGAGAAGTCCGCCATGGCATAGAGCGGAAACAGGAAGAACACCCCGAACAGCAACCACAGCGCACCCCGGCCAAGCACCCGCGGAATCGAGCGCCGTGCAACCGGATTCATCGCAACCACCTCGCCGTGCGACGCACCAGCAGGGTGTAGGCCGTCATCACGATCGCCACCACGACGATCATCTCGAGCGCGAGCGCGTAGGCGAACCCGGCCTGGCCGAGCACGACCTCGCTGGTCAGCGCCGAGCGGATCAGCAGCGGGACGATCGGGCTGCCCTGGCTGACCAGTGCCGCCGCGGTGGCGTAGGCGGCAAAGGCGTTGGCGAACAACAGGAGTGCCGAGCCCAGGAACGCCGGCGTGAGCAGCGGGACGGCGACCTCGCGCCAGTACCGCCAGGTCGACGCTCCGAGGCTGACGGCCGCCTCCCGCCACTGCTCGCGGAGTCCCTCGAGGGCGGGCAGGAAGACGATCACCATGAGCGGGATCTGGAAGTAGGTGTACACCAGGGTCAGACCCGCCAGCCCGTACAGCCAGCCGGACCCGGCGAGGTTCCAGCCGAGGTGCTCGGCGACCCACAGCGTGAGGACGCCGTTCAGACCGATCGTGGCGAGGAACGCGAAAGCGAGTGCCACACCGCCGAACTGGGCCAACACGCTGCACAGCGACAGCACGGTGCGGCGCACCAGCGATTCCGCGGGCCGGCTGACGATCAGCCAGGCGAGCAGCGCGCCGAACACCGCACCGAGTAGCGCCGTGCTCCCGGACAGCAGCACGCTCTTGCCCAGCGCCGACAGCGCCGTCTCGGAGAACAGCGCCTCGATGCGGGCCAGGGAGAACCCACCGTCGTCGAACACCGCGCCGACCACGACGGTGATCGTGGGCACGATCAGGAAGATCGCTACGAGCGCGAAGAACGGGAGGAGCGGGACCGCGTCCCGGACGCGTCGCAGCAGGATCAGCCGACCGCCTTCGCCCAGTTGGCCTCCAGATACTTCGTCGCGGCGGCGTTCTGTTCGACGGAGACGAAGGTGGCCGAGCCGTCGACGGGCGGCAGCACGTCGTAGGCGGCGCGGTCGATGGTTCCACTGGTCACCATCGAGTCGGCGCGCACCGGCCGGGCGCCACCCTGCAGGAAGAGGTTCTGTCCCTCGTCGCTGAACAGGAACTCCTGCCACAGCCGGGCGGCCGCGGGATGGGGTGCGCCGGAGTTGATCGCCTGGAAGTAGTAGCCGGCGACCGCGGCGTTCGCCGGGATGACGACCTTCCACGTCGGCAGCTTCTTGGTCTCGGCGACGTTGAGGTAGTCCCAGTCGATCACCACGGGGGTCTGGCCCGACTCGATGGTGGCCGGTGTCGGGTCGACGGGCAGGAAGTTGCCCGCCTCCTTGAGCTTGCCGAAGAAGTCCACGCCCGGCGCGATGTCGTCGGGCGAGCCGCCCTGGCTGACCGCGACCATCATCACGCCGGAGAACGCCGCGCCGGCCTGTGTCGGGTCGCCGTTCAACGCGACCTTGCCCTGATATTCCGGCTTCATCAGGTCGTCCACGCCGCTGATGGCCGGAACCTTCGACGAGTCATAGCCGATCGACATGAAGCCGCCGTAGTCGTTCACCCACTTGCCGTCGGGATCCTTGAAGTCATCGGAGATCTCGTCGAAGGTCGCCACCTTGTAGGGCGCGAACATGTCCGTGTTCGCCAGGGCCACCGACTGGCCCAGGTCGAAGACGTCGGGCGCCGACGACTTGCCCTTCTGCTGGTTGGCGGCGTTGATCTCCTCCTGGCTGGCGGCGTCGGGCTGTGCCGAGTTGACCTTGATGCCGTACTTGTCGGAGAAGGCCTTGATGATGGCGCCGTAGTTGGCCCAGTCCGGCGGGAGGGCGATGACGTTGAGTTCGCCCTCCTTCTTGGCGGCCTCGACCAGGCCGTCCATCCCGCCGAAGTCGGCCGCCGACGTCGCCTCGCCCGCGTTCACGCCGGACTCGGTCTGCGCGCCCGAGGTGTCCTTCTCCGGCGGCGCGCACGCGGCAAGCCCGCCGGGGAGGAGGAGAAGCAGGGCGCTGGCGGCTGCAACGAAACGAGAACTTGTCATTGCCGAACCTTCTTATGGACGGGAAGCGCCCAGGTGTCGCGACGGTGACGACGCCGTGGCGGCGCGATGAACGGAACGATCTCGAAGTGAGGGTACCGGCGTCCCCTTACGTCGGCGGGGCTTCCGGGCACAACCACCCGGTCGCGGTGCCGACGAGGTGATCGTGGGGTGTCGATACCGGTCTGCTGCACGTTTGTGCTGGTCGCCGAATAGCATCAGGGAGTGGCCGAAAGAGAAGCCTCGGAGCAGATGGGCCGCACCGGCGACATCGTGTGGACCGACACCAAGCGTGTGGACACCGGACCCGATGGACCACGAGCCGTCCCGCCTGCCCGGGGAGATGGTTTCTTCGACGCGTTCGACGCGTTCACCTGGACGCTGGCACCCGCCCCGCCGCCGTGGTACCGCAATCGGCGCGCGGCGCTGCCCCTGACCGCGGTCGTGGTGGCGGTCGTGGCGCTGGTCATCTCGATCGTGCTGCTGGCGTTCCGGGGACCTTCGTCCGGTGGCGGCAGTGGTGGTGGCGCACCGGTCACTCCGACGACCACGGCACCGCCCGTGACGACGACGGCGGTGTCGACAAGCGAGCTTCCGCCACCACCACCGCCTCCTCCGCCTCCGCCGCCACCGCCGGAGGAGGCCCCGGTCGAGGATGCCCCGGTGGTCGTCGCGCCGAGACCGCCGGCGATACGGACCAAGGCACCCGAGATCGGCGTAACCCGTACCCCGGTTACCCGCTCACCGTTTAGCGTGAGTCCACAGATGCCGAGTGGAAACAGGGGCTGAGCGATGACCGATTTCGATGCCGCGGAGATGTTCGCACGTGCGCCGGTGGCGGTTCTCAGCACCGTCGACGACACGGGGGCCCCGCACCTCGTTCCCGTGGTGTTCGCCGTGTACGACGGCGTCGTGTTCACGGCGGTGGACGACAAGCGAAAGTCGACCAAACGGCTTCGCCGCCTGGCCAACATCGCGGCCGAGCCCCGGGTCAGCATGCTCGTCGACCATTACGACGACGACTGGTCGCAACTATGGTGGGTCCGGGCCGACGGACATGCCGAGGTTCACGACCGTGGCGATGAGATGGCCCGTGGCTACGGGCTGCTGCGCGACAAGTACCACCAGTACGGGCGCATCGCCCTCGATGGCCCCGTCGTGACGGTGACCGTCGACAAGTGGAGCGGCTGGCACGCCTGAGAGGCCGGGGTCCCCTCCTGACTCGGGCGGTCGGATCGGCAGACACGCCGTCCCCCGTCGTGTCACGGTGATGGCATGGCATTGCGGATCATTCAGTGGGGTACGGGCGCCGTCGGCAGGGAGGTGCTCGCCACGGTCCTCGACCCCCGCAGCGGGCTGACGTTGGCCGGGGTCAAGGTCTACAGCGATGACAAGGAGGGGATGGACGCCGGTGCACTGCTCGGCCGCGAGCCGGTCGGGGTCACCGCCACGGCCGACATAGACCGGATCCTTGCGATCGACGCGGACTGCGTGGTGTACACCCCGCGCCTCACCAGTGTCGACGAGGTGTGTGCGATCCTCGCCAGCGGCATGAACGTCGTCACCACCGCGTTCCTGTTCCACCCGGATCGGATCGCCGCCGCGGACCGCGACCGGCTGCTGACCGCGTGCCGCGAGGGTGCCACGAGTGTGCACGGCTGTGGGCTCAACCCCGGCAACCTGTCCGGGGCACTTCCGCTGGCGATGACCGGGATGAGCCGCACGATCGAGAAGCTCACCCTGCAGGAGCGCGCGGACTGGTCGGTCTACGACAGCACGGCGATCACGTTCGACAACATGAGGTTCGGCGCGCCGGTTGACGAGATCAGCGTCACGGCAAACGATTTCCTTGCCTTCAACAGCTCCATCTTCACCGAGCAGGTGTGGCTGCTCGCCGATACGCTGCACGCCGGGATCGACGAGGTCACGGCGTCGGTGGAGGCCGTCCCCGCCGCGCGCGATCACGAGATCTTCGACCACGTGCTGCGCGCCGGGACGACGGCCGGTCAGCGCTGGAACTGGGCCGGGCGCCGCGACGGTCGATCGCTCGTCGAGATCGAGACGCTGTGGACGGTCGGCAATGAATACCCGCCGCACTGGCCCAAGCCACAGCATGGTTGGACGCTGACCATCGAGGGCGACCCGTCGATGCGGACGCACTTCCTGTCGCTGGCCAGTTTCGAGCGTGACGCCACGATGCTCGAGCACGTCAACTCCGCCAACGTCGCCACCGCGATGCAGGTGCTGAATGCGGTGCCCGCGGTATGTGCGGCAGAACCGGGATTTGCGACGACGGCCACGCTGCCCGGGGTCCGCAGCCTGATCGGCTTTGGCAACGCGTGAGGAGGCCGACGCTAGAGCAGCCCGAGCAACGCCAGGTCGGTGATGTACTTGACGATCACCGGCGCGCTCACGTGCGGAATGTCCTTGTCGGGGCCAATCTTCGCGTCCTGAACCGCCGCCCGGAACCGGTCCGTCGGCGCCATCGCCCCGTTCACCGGCCGGTCGGGCGTCTGGTAGTTGTGCAGCAGCGGAAGCAGCGAGGCCTGCCGTTGCCTCTCGGGCAGTGCCCGCAGCGTCGTCTCGAATCGTGACAGCCACTCGGCGTAGGAGTCGACGCGACGGATCGGGTACCCGGCGTCGATCAGCCAGTCCACGAAGGTGTCCATGCCGATACCGTCGTCGTAGGGGTTCATCACGTGGTAGGTGTTGAATCTAGCTGTACCATAACCTGATTCGCTGTGCTGAAGACCGTCGTCAAGCCGGGAACCCAGCGTCGAGATGGCGTCGGCGATGAACTCGACGGGCAGGCCGTCGTAGTGTGCCCGCGGGCGGTTGCCGTCGGCGTCGGTCTCATAGAACGAGAACGGGGCGACGCCGGTGGCGACCAGGCTGAGCATCATCCGGGTGAACATGTCGGGCAGGTTCAATTGACCGGCGTAGGTGGTGTCGGCCAGGATCATGTCGCAGCGGAACACCGAGACCGGCAGGCAGGCTTGGTCATTGGCCTCACGCAGCAGCACCTCACCGGCCCATTTGCTGTTGCCATAACCGTTGGCGTAGCTGTCGTCGACCTTGCGGGTCGCGCTGACCACGCGGACGTCGGCGTCCTCGGTGTTGTCGTCGGGATCGATGCCCGCACCGACGGCCATCGTGGACACGTAGATGAACGGCTTGATCCTGGTGGTGAGTGCGATGCGGATGAGTTCTGCGGTACCAAGCACATTCGGGCCGAACAGCTGGTTGTAGGGCAGCACGTGGTTGACCAGCGCGGCCGGGTCGACGATGAGGTCGACGGTATCGGCCAGCCGCTGCCACGTCGCCTGGTCGAGGCCGAGGTTGGCCTCGCCCTTGTCGCCGGCGAGCACCTCGAGGTGGTCGGCGGCCATGTCGCGATAGTGCTCGACCAGTGTGGGATCACCGCCATCGAACGTCGCGTCGAGGCGCGCCCGAGCGGCAGCGTCGTCCTTGCCGCGCACCAGGCAGATCACCTTGCCGTCGACCATGTCCATCCGCTCCAGCCACTCCAGGGCAAGGTAGCGGCCGAGGAAGCCGGTCGCGCCGGTGAGCAGCACCGTGCGGACCTCGGAGGCCGGTCCGGGCAGCGAAGGCGCGGCGGCCAGCGTCTCGGCGTCGAGGAAGCCGTCCAGTTTCAGGTCGCGCGCGTGAACCTCGACGGCACCGCGGCCGTGCACCGCGTCGAACGTCGGCCGCTTGGCTCCCCCCGAGCGTTCGGTCTCGACATACGCCGCGATCGACGACAGATCGCTTGCCGGGCTGACGATCACGCCGACGGGGACGTCGACGCCGAAGATCTCGTGCAGCAGGTTCGCGAAGGTCAACGCCGACAACGAATCTCCGCCCAGATCCGTGAACTGGGCATCGGGTGCGACATCCGACGCCGCGGCGCCGAGTAGTGCGATCGCGGCGCGGCTGACGGTCTCGAGCACGGGCCGGTCGGCGCCGTGCTGCCGCAGCGCACGCAGTTCGCCGGCCTGACCGTCGGCCAGATCGACGTAGCGCGCTTCGAGCTCCGGGCCGTAGCGCTCCTTGAGTCGCGGCCACGCCAGTTTCCGGATCCCTGTCAGCAGGCCGTTCTCGAGGGTGAAGGGCGTCGTCTCGACGATGAAGTCTCGCGGGATCTCGTAGGACTGCAGACCGGCCCTGCGGGCCGCGTCCTTGAGTGAAGCGCTGATCGCCGGCTTCAGTTCGGCCGAGTGCCTGCCTCCGTACGTGCTCAAGGCATCCTCGCTGGGCACGACGACCGCGAGCAGGTAGGGCCGGGCGCTGTTGCCGTAGACGTAGATCTGGCGCACCAGCGGGCTGTCGCCGAACGCCGCCTCGAGCTTGGACACGGTCACGAACTCGCCCTGTGACAGCTTCAGCACGTTGTTGCGGCGGTCCAGGTACCTCACCTGATCGGGGCCGATCTCGGCGACGACGTCGCCGGTGCGGTAGTAGCCGTCGGCGTCGAACACCTCGGCCGTGATCTCGGGTCGCCGGTAGTAACCGGGGAACACCTGTTCGGACTTGACCAGCAGCTCGCCACGGGGATGGGGCACGTCGGTACCGAAGTAGCCGAGTTCGGGGACGTCGACCAGTTTGTAGTCGATCACCGGCGGCCTGCGGATCTGGCCGTCGACGAACACCGCGCCCGCCTCGGTCGACCCGTAGCCCTCCACGAGGTGAAGGTCGAGGAACTCTTCGACCCAGGCCTTGAGTTCGGGTGAGATGGGCGCCGATCCGGTCATGGCGCTGACGTACCGGCCTCCGAGCAGGCTTTGCCGCAGGTCGGCCATCACCTGCACCTCGTCGGCGCCGTCACCGCGCCTGTCCAGCTCGCTGCGGTACTCCTGATGGAGCATGTCCCAGATACGCGGCACGAAGTTGAGCTGGGTCGGCCGCGCGAGTGCGAGGTCCTCCAGGAAGGTGGACAGATCGCTGCGCGCCGCGAAGTAGACGGTGCCACCGTTGGCCAGCGTGCCGTAGAGGATGCCGCGACCCATCACGTGGCTCATCGGAAGGAAGCTCAGGGTGATACCGGGAAACACGCCCTGCTTGTCGTCCCAGTGACCGCCGGCGGAGGCGCGCCACATGTTGGCAACCTTGCTCTCGGGATAGATCGCACCCTTGGGGGCGCCGGTGCTTCCGGACGTGTAGATCAGCAGGGCGAGCGGGTCATCACCGTCGGCCCGCATCCCGACCGGCGCGGACCTGTCCCTGCCGCGCTTGAGCACGTCGGCAAGGGTCTCGACGACGACGGGGCCGCCGGCCAACCGCGCCCGCGCGGCGTCGAGGGCGTCGCGGTGGGCATCCACCTCCGGCAGGTAGTCGAACACCACGAGACGCGCGGCGGCGGCTCCGGCCGTGATGAGTTCGACGGCGTCGTCGACGTGGTCGATGCTCGATGCGATCACGACGGGCTCGGTCTCGGCGATGATCGGCTGGAGTTGGGTCTGCGGGGCACTGGTCTGCAGCGGCACGGACACGGCGCCGAGTTGCGTCAACGCCGTATCGACGACGGTGTAGTCGACGCTGGTGAAGCCGAGAAGGGCGACGCGGTCCCCCGGCCGGATCGGATCGTCGTGCAGGGCTGCGGCGAAGGCCTGCGCGCGGTCTGCCAGCTGGCCGTAGGTGATGGTGTCGAATCGCGGCAGCAGTCGCGTGGTGGTGCGGCCGGAGTCGTCGGTGGCGAACTCAACGGCGCGCTGGCCCAGCGCGGGCCTGGCGGCATAGCCCGCCAACACGGTGCGGACGACGCCGGACAGCCCGAGTTGGGGTGAGTCGGCGGCGACGCTCACGGCGTCGTCGGGCGTTGCGGCGGCGAACTGTTCGTCGTCGGAGTACAGGTCGGCGAGGCGGCGCTCGAAGCGCGCTTCGCGGGAGTCGGTCGACATGTTCGTCCTCTAACTACATTGCGGCGGATCTGATCTGATCGGGTGGGCTACTCTGCCTCACGTCCGATGTAACGTTAGCAAAACTAAAGATATGCCCGAGCGCCGTGAGCTGGGAGGTTCCTGTGAGACAGGGTCGATACGGACCTATTCGTTATACTATCTAATCAATCGGGCAACAAGGGAGGCCGAAAATGGCACGCACCAATGACGACAGCTGGGACCTCGCGACCAGCGTGGGAGCGACCGCCACCATGGTCGCTGCGGCGAGGGCCATCGCGACCAATGCCGACGAGCCGATGATCGACGACCCGTTCGCAGAACCGCTCGTCCGCGCGGTGGGTGTGGACTTTCTCACCCGCTGGGCCACCGGCGAGATCGCCGGCTCGGACATCGACGTCGAGGGCGCCGACTGGGGGCTGCAGCACATGCCCGCCGCGATGGCGGCCCGCACCCGCTACTTCGACGCGTTCTTCGCCGACGCGGCCGCGGCCGGCATCCGCCAGGCCGTCATCCTGGCCTCGGGCCTGGACGCACGGGCCTACCGCCTCGACTGGCCCGCGGGAATGACGGTGTACGAGATCGACCAACCCGACGTCATCGCATTCAAGTCGACGACGTTGGCGGGCATGGGGGCCAAGCCGAAGACCGACGTTCGCACCGTGGCGATCGACCTGCGCGAGGACTGGCCGGCCGCTCTGAAGACCGCGGGCTTCGACCCCACCGCACCGTCGGCGTGGATCGCCGAGGGCCTGTTCGGCTACCTTCCACCAGAGGCGCAGGACCGTCTGCTGGACGCCGTGACCGAACTCGGTGCCCCCGGCAGCCGACTCGGCTCCGAGGCGGTGCCGAACCCTTCCGGGGTCGACGTCGACGAGGCACGCGAGAAGATGCGCGAATCGACCGCGAAGTGGCGTGAACACGGCTTCGACCTCGACTTCAGCGAGCTGGGCTTCGAGGGCGAGCGCAACGACGTCGCCGAGTACCTCGAGGCCCGCGGCTGGTCGTCGGTCGGCACACCGATGAGCGAACTCCTGACGTCCAACGGGTTTCCGGCGATTCCGCAGCATGACGACGACCGGATGACGATGAACGGCGTCGTCTACTACACCTCGACGCTGAACCCGACGCCCAGCTGAGTCACGCCGCCGGCTCGCGCGCGGCCTTCTTCTCGATCTCGGCCTCGTAGGCGCCCTCGTCGCGGCCCAGCGCCACGGTGGCGGCGGTCATCGCGGCGATGGCGAGGGTGAGCGCAATGGCCTCGTAGCGGCCCGCTTCCAGTTCCTCGCCGAGCAGGATGGCGCCGAGGAACACCGCGACGACCGGCTCGAGCACCAGCATCGTCGGCACGGATGTCTGCATGGCTCCCGCGTGGAACGCCGACTGCTGCAGCAGCGTCGCCACCACGCCGAGGATCACCAGCGCGTACGGCGCCGGCGTGGCAAGGAGTTGGAACAGGCCGCGCTGATCGGCGATGTGCATGACGATCTTGGTCAGCACGGCCACCACGCCGAACAGCACACCGACGGCCACCGCCAGGAGCACCGCGCGCTTCCAGCCGCCGGTGCGCACGGCGATCACGACGCAGCCCACGATGATCCCGCCGCAGACGATGGACACGATGGTAGAGACCGGGACCGACGCCGCGCTCTCCTGCACACCCGGCCGGGCCAAGAGGACGAACACCGCGAGCGAGACCGTCAGGAGGCCTGCCCACATCCACTCCCGGCGGGTGACGCGGCGACCGGCGAGCCTGGCGCTGAGCGGCAGGGCGAACAGCAGCGCCGAAACGAGGAGTGGCTGCACCAGGATCAGCGAGCCCTTGATCAGGGCGAGCGCTTGAAAGACGTATCCAAGGACGGCCGCCGCGGTGCCTGCCCACCACAGCGGCCTGCGCAGCAGCGTGGTGAACATGACGGTGCTGACGCCCTGGTGGGCCGGCACGTCGATGGTTGCACGTTGGCGTACCACGATGCCGATCGCCATGAACACGGCGGCGCAGACCGCGAGGAAGACGACGAGCCCATGGGTCAACACCGTCCTCGGAATCCCTTCATAGGCTGTTCGAGCGCCCCGCCACCTACACCGTAGATGCGGGCCTAACCGGCATCGAGTCGAGCACCCGCAACGGCAGGTTCGTCGGCGTCCGGCGACGGAGGCGGTCGTCCACCTCGACGGTGACGTAGGGCAGTACCCGAATCGCCATATCCCGCTCCCGTATTGGACGTCGGCTCGATCGCCTTGGAACCAGGCTAACCGAGGTGGCGGAGTTCACCAGGTGACGTGCCTCGCTACCCGCGCGTCGCGGTCACGTCAGGTCGGCGATGGCCGCGGCGGTCTCCAGGTCCTCGAAGGCCGCCGAATAGCGCTGCGCCAGGGCCAGTGCGATGTCGGGCCGCTGCCACAGTTCACCCGCGCTGGCCGTGCAGAGCCACAGGGTCAGGCCGTGCGCCACCGAAGCGCGGTAGCGCAGCCAGAGCTCGTCGGACGAGGGCAGTTCGTCGGCGGGTAGGTCCAACGCGTCACGGTAGGCCGCCACGATCGAGCGCTCGTGGACCCTGCGGTCCGCGGTGGTCAGCGCCCCCTGCAGGAAGTAGCCGAGGTCCAGGGAGAAGTTGCCTCGCCTCGCCACCTGCCAGTCAAGGAACCCGACGTCACCGTCGGGCAGCAGGTAGGTGTTGCCGATGTGCGCGTCACCGTGCAGCAGTGTTGGCGGGCCGACGGTCAGCGTGCGGATGTAGGGCTTCCAGACGTCGTCGATCACGCCATCGATCGACAGCTGGTGCACCGAGGCGGGAGCGTCGGCGCCGAGTCGTTCCAGCGCCGCAGGCAACGGCGCGTACTGCATGCCGTCCCATGGCACGAATGGCTCCAGCCAGGAAAGCTCGGGGCGTTCGAGTCGTTCACCCCAGTACCGCGCGTGCATCCTGGCCAGCCCACGGACCCCATTGGTGGCCTGCTCCGGGGTGAGCGGCCGGGTGGCGTCGCGGGGGTCGGCGCCACGCGCCGTCAGATCCTCCATGACGAGCATGAAGTCCTCGGCCGCCTCGTCGATCGCGGCGGCGTATACCAGCGGGTGTTCGAGCGGCAGCGGGACCTTCGCGTTGAACAGCCGCGGCTCGTGCAGAAGGCCGCTGGTCAGCTTGATCATCGCCTTGTGCTCGGGGTCGACGGCCTTGACGAACACCGTGGCGGGGCCCGATCCCGATGAGTAGGTGACCGCGAGCCGGGCGCGCCGATTGGTGCCATCGTCACGCATGTCGACGGTGACCGAGTCGACGACGGCGTCGCGGTGGTGGTCGGCCAGGGCGGACGTCAGCCACGCCGGGGTGATCTCGCTCCAGTCCCCGGGAACGGCCAACCCCGCGGTGCCGATCGGTGTGGTCATCGGATGACGGCCGGCATGGAGTCCCAACCCCTGACCGTCGAGGTCGGCGACAGGGAGGCGTTCGGGAGATCGACCTCCCACTCGGGGAAGCG
The DNA here is from genome assembly GCA_963798245.1 of uncultured Actinomycetota bacterium. GTDB lineage: Bacteria > Actinomycetota > Actinomycetes > Mycobacteriales > Mycobacteriaceae > Mycobacterium. Next base: position 230,414 of record CAWCSO010000009.1, on the reverse strand, counting down.
CTTCAGGATCTCCTCGAGTGCGATGCGGCCCTCCAGCCGCGCCAGCGCGGAGCCCAGGCAGTAGTGGGTGCCGACACTGAACGCCAGGTGCTGGCGCTGTTCGCGGTGGATGTCGAACACGTCGCCGTCGGGCGGGAACTGCCGGTGGTCGCGTACCGCGGCCCCGATCAGCATCATCATGACGCTGCCCGCCGACACGGTCTGGCCGTGAATCTCGACGTCGCGGGTGACGTAGCGTGCCACGTGGGGGGCGGGCGGCTCGAACCGCAGCAGTTCCTCGATCGCCTGGGGCACCAGCGCCGGGTTCTCTGCGAGCTGGCGGCGCTGCTCGGGGTGCTCGGCGAGAACCTTTCCGGCCCAGCCGATCAGGCGCGTGGTGGTTTCGTTGCCCGCGCCGGCGACCACGTTGATGTAGATGAGCAGCTCGTCGCGTGTCAGCCTGCGGGTCGCACCCTTCTCGTCGGTGAACTCGACGTTGAGCAACTCGGTCATGATGTCGTCGGACGGGTTGTCGGCCCGCCAGTCGATGTAGGCCTCGAAGATCTCGCCGCTGGTGAGGCCGTCCTGGGCGGCCTTCATGGGCTGGCCCGCCTCGGTGCGCAACTGCGCGTTGGCGTGGTCGCGGATCATCTCCTGATCGCCCTCGGGGATGCCGAGCAGGGCACTGATCACCTTCATCGGCATCACCGCCCCGAGATCGGTGACGAAGTCGAACGAGCTCGCTGCCGACGAGTGGGTCCAGGCTCTGCGCGCAGTACTCGCGGATCTTGGGTTCGAGCGCGTTGATCTTTCGTGGTGTGAACATTCGCGAAAGCAGCTTGCGGTGGGTGGTGTGGATCGGCGGATCCTCGAAGATGAGCGCGCCCGAGGGGATCGCGATGTCGGCTCTGATCAGCTCGAGGATCGCGCCCCGCGCGGAACTGAATGTGTCGTGATCGACGAGCGCCTTGTTGACGTCGGCAAACCGGCTCACCGCCCAGAAGTCGTGCGCCTCGTTGTAGTAGAGCGGGGCCTCCTCGCGCAGCCGGCGAAACACCGGGTACGGGTCGGCGTTGATCGCCACGTCGTACGGGTCGAAGTAGAGGTCACCGGTCGTGTCCACGGTTGCCGATTCGGCCACGTAGTCCACCTCCCTGAAGTGGGGCGAAGGTTGCTTACCCGCGTAAGTTACACGGCTGAGCGACCGCCCGACAAGGTTCACCGAAGGTCAGGTCGACGCCCGCTGGATCAGGTGGGCCACGTTCTGGCTGCTCGGCTCGGGCACCGATGGATAGCCGAGTTCGGTCATCATGGCCGCCACCGATACGTCGACGATGGTCTCGGCATCGAACCCCACCGACGTCAGCGGCGGCGCGCTGACCGCTCCAAGCGGCCTGGCATCGACACCCATCACGGCCAGATCCTGCGGGCAGCGCAGGCCCGCCTGTCGGATTCCGTGCAGCACCACCATCGCCGTCTCGTCGCTCTCTGCACACACCGCAGTGACCCCGTCGGCAATCCAGCCGCTGATCACCTCGGCCGCATCGGCGCCGTCGTTCGCCACCGAGCCGACCCGGATCTCGGGCATCCCTCGGCCGGACGCGGCGACCCGCAGGCCGTCGAGCCAGTACTCGCCCAGCGGTCGCAGCTGCGCGACGTCGGAGAACGCGAAGGCAAGCCGGCGATGTCCCCGCGACGCGAGATGCTCGACCCGCATCTCGCCGATGGTCAGGTGCAAGGCACCCATGGCGTGCAGTTGAGCGCTGCCCAGGTGGATCTGGGGGATACCCGCGGCGGTGGCCGCCTCAAGTGCCGCGCCGCCGAGGGGAAAGACGCTCGTCACGGCAATGGGGTTGAGGTCGGCCATCGCGTCGACGACGTTGCGGCCGTCGTCCGTTTCGAACTGAAGCGACAGCACCACACCGTGGCGCGCCAGTGCCGCGGTCAGACGACTGCCGACCTCGATGAGCAGATCTCCCAGTGAGATGCGGGGAACGATGTACAACATCACGCCGCTACCGCCCCGCGCGAGATTGCGCGCCGCGAGATTGGGCCGGTAGCCGAGTTGTTTGGCCGCGTCGTGCACCGCCGCGCGGGTCTGCGCCGAGATCGTCTGCCCCTCGACGTCGTTGAGCACGTAGCTGACGGTGGCCGCCGACACCTTGGCCAGTCGCGCGACGTCGGCCTTCGTCGGCCTGGCCGGTCCCTTCACACCCACGATTGACATGGTGGCACGCCACGCGGCCGCACCGCGCCCTTCATCAGGCCGCCGCGGCGGTTGCACGCAGTCTGTGCCCGGCGGTCTCGCGCAGGCCGAGCACCGTAAGAAGCGACAGCACCGCGGCGGCGACCAGATAGCTGGCCGGTGCCAACGCGTTGCCCGTCGTCGCGGTCAACCAGGTGACGACGTAGGGCGTCGTGCCACCGAACCCGGCGACGGCGATGTTGTATCCGATGGAGAAACCGCTGTACCGGACACGGGTCACGAACAGTTCGACACCGGCGGTCACGGCCGTGGAGATGTACACCGACGCAATGGCAGCGAGGATGCAGTGGGCCGTGATGGCGGCGGCCAGCGATCCCGAGTTCAGCAGCAGGAACAGCGGGTAGCCGAGCACGGCGAATCCAGCGGATCCCGCGACCAGCATCGGTTTGCGACCCACCCGGTCCGACAGCGCCGCCAACGGCAGGATCAGCACGAGCGCCACCAGGCAGGCAAGCGTTATCGACAGAAACGACATCGTCTTCGAGAACTCCAGCGTCCTGATCAGATAGGTCGGCAGGAAGGCGAACACCACGTAGTAGCTGACGTTGAAGATCAGGAACAGGCCGATCACCTGCAGGATCGACCGCCACGACGTCGTAACCGCCTCTCGCAGTGGCTTTTTGGCGACCTGATCCTGTTCGGTCAACGCGGTGAACTCCGGGGTGTCGTCGAGTCGGGTCCGGATGTAGAGGCCGACCAGGCCCAGCGGCGCGGCCATCAGGAAGGGGATGCGCCATCCGTAGCTCTCCATCGCCGCGGTCGGCAGCGCCGCCGCGAGCACGGTCACGGTGATCGAGCCGAGCAGGAAGCCCACGACGCCGGACCACGCCATGAAGGTGACGAAGAATCCGCGCCGACCTGCCGGAGCATACTCGGCGAGATAGACAGCGCCGCCGCCATATTCGCCGCCGGCCGAGAATCCCTGCAGGCAGCGGAAGAACAGCAGCAGCAGCGGTGCGGCGACCCCGATCGCGGCGTACGTTGGCAACAGTCCGATGGCCAGGGTCGCGACCGACATCAGCAGGATGACGAGCGCCAGGACGCGCTGACGGCCTATGCGGTCGCCGAGCGGTCCGAAGACGAAGCCGCCGAGCGGGCGCATGAAGAACGCGGCGGCGAAGATGGCGAAGGTGTTCAGCAGCGCCGCGGTGTCGTCGCCCGACGGGAAGAACTTCGCGGCGATGAACGTTGCGAGGAATCCGTAGATCGCGAAATCGAACCATTCGACGGCATTACCGATGGATGCGCCGGTGACGGCCTTGCGAACGGCGGGACTTGACGACATGCCGCCATAGGGTAGTCAGCATCCGTTTCACCGGGCGCGTAACGGATTTGAGCGAGGTGCTTAGTTTCGCGGCCGGTGGGCGATCGACGTCACTGCTCGCGGCCGAAGGCCTCGTTGGCGGTGGTGTTCATCGTTTCACCCTTCGTCCCGTGAGAGTTCCCGCAATGCCTGGCCGAGGCCTGCGCGGCTCGTCACCCCCAGCTTCGGGAAGATGCGGTACAGGTGCGCGCCCACTGTCCGGGGCGACAGATACAGCTGTGCGGCGATCTGTTTGTTGGACCGTCCGGCCGCCGCCATGTCGGCGATCGCCCGCTCCTGGGCGGTGAGCGCGACCCCGGATCGGTCCCGCTTGATGCCGGCGCCGGCGGCGCGCAGCTCGGTGCGCGCCCGATCCGCCCATGGCGTGGCGCCGAGTGCGTCGAATCCGTCGGCAGACAAGCCCAGCTGCTCACGCGCTTCGCCCGTCCGTCGTTGCCTGCGCAGCCACATTCCATAGGCCAGGCGGATCCTGTTGTGCTCGAACGGGAAATCCGTGATTCCCGGATGGTCGGCGGCGGTCGCGTAGAGCACGCCCGCGTCCGCGTCGGCCGCAGTCATCGCCGCCGCCGCAGTGCACAGCGCGTCGAGTCGGGGCGAGATCTCTCCGAGGCCGAGTCGGCGCGCCGCCTCCACATGCACGCGCCCGTCCTCGGCATGCCCGGCGTGCACCGCGGCCTCGACGAAGTCGAACAGCCCGTGTACCGCATCGTGCGCGTACGACGGAAATCGGCCAGCGGGCGAAATCCGCACTGCCGCAGCGTGCGCGGTGTCATAGTCGGCTTCAGCCAGCGCGACCAGCACCGGAATGCGCTGGGCGAAGTCGAGAAGCAGGCCAAGTCGACGCGGACCCGCCCACGCGGTGACCTCGGAGGCTCGGCGGCGCGCGGTCTGCACGTCGCCCGCGCAGGCGGCCAGAAACCCCGCGTAAGCGACGAACTGGCAGCGGAACAGTTCGTTGCGATGCGCGTCGGTGAGTTCGAGGCCGCGCTGGACCGATTCCTGGGCCTGCACCCAACGACCGGAACCGATCTGATCGAGCAGCAGCAGGTGCAGCATCGTCATCGCGTTCGTGACCGCACCCCGCTCGCGCTCGCGGTCAAAGAGGCGGTTCAACGTCGCCCGGAAGTCGGCAAGTGCGTCGACGTAGAACGCAGCGACGGCAAGCCGCATCACACCCCACGGCTCCAGGGTTTCCAACCCGTCGAGGTGTTCGTCGAGGCGCACCCGTACGGTCTGGCCGCGTCGTGCCACGTCCCCCCAGGCATCCCGGTACAACAGCGTCACGGCATCCACGCGGTGCGCGAACCGGTCCACGACCTCGTCGGTCTGCCCCCACATCCCGGCGTCGCCCGCGTACATCGAGAGGGTTATCGCCAGTGTGACAAGGCGCGTCAGCGTGCCGTCGTCGAGCGCGTCGGCATCGCGCAGCGCTCGGACGATGCGACGGTGGGCATGCGCCACCTCGCCGTCGCGGTACAGCTCGACGTACGCGGTCGTCAGCACCGATGCGGCCGACTCTTCGCCCCACCCCACCTCGTCCGCCAGCGCCTGCGCGTCGTCGAAGCGGCTGGCCTGCGCGGCGACGAATGCCGCATCGGCCCGCAGCGCATCGCGTCGGAACCGGTCGACGGACAGTTCGGCTGCCCGGCGCAGCCAGTCGACGGCGACGGCAGCGCCGCCCCGTCGGATGGACAGCCGGGCAGCCTCGTCCAACAGGTCGGCCACGTCCTGATCGGGCTCCGCCGTTGCCTCACCGAGGTGGTTGGCACGGCGCACCAGCACGTCCTCGTACAGGGTGGCCAGCTGGGTGTGCGCTTCACGCCGTTGCGCCGCACTTGCCTGATGGATGACTGCTGCGCGCACCAGAGGATGCCGGAACACGATGTCACCCAATGGGTCCACTACGAGGAGGTGTTCGTCGATCGCCGCCTGCACGTCCACCATCTGGTAGCGCGCGCCGGTGTCGGCGGCACTGTTGGCGCGCACGCCGTCGAGCGCGGCGCGCAGCAACTCAACACGCTCCCGAGGCGCGAGACGCATCAGCCTGCCTCCGAACACCGTGACGAGCCGGTCGGTCAGGGGCAGCGCGGTCGTCCACGCCTCGATGTGGTCGGCGTGTCGCGGAAGTTCCTCGAGTGCAAGCGGATTGCCTGCCGCGACTTCAAGAATGGCGCGCCTGCGGTTGGCGCTCAACGACATCGTCATCCCGTCCAGCAGTCGGGCGGCTTCGGCCACGCCGAGTGGACCCAGCGTCACCTCCGTCCAGCCCGCGCTCGAGAAGCCCTGGTGCGGCCGGAAGGACGCCACGATGCGTACCTGCGGCGGAACGGCACGCCTGCCAGCCACGCTCAGCACCGAGGCGCTCACGTCGTCGAGCCAGTGCACGTCGTCGACGAGCAGGAGGATGGGCCGTGCGGAGGCGGCCAGCAGGTTGCGCAGCGCCATCGCAAGTGCCACGGGTGACGGCGACGTGGGCGGGTCGGCACCGAACACCGGTGCCAGGACCTCGCGATCGTGGTCGTCCAGGCCTTCGAACTCCGGACGCAGGCCGATCACCATCTGATTGAGCCCGCCGAGGGTGAAGGTCTCCTCGGCCTCCACCCCGATCACCCGCAGCACGCGCCAGCCCCTGGCCGCAGCCCGGCGCACCACCTCATCGGTGAGCGCGGTCTTGCCGACCCCCGCCTCACCGCGCAAGGCCAGCGCGCCGGGCCCGAGACCATCCAGGAAGCGCTCCATCCGGTCCAACTCGTCGTCACGGCCGATCAGATCGATGCCCGTGGCCACATGACAGTTGTACTCCGCTGCCGACGGCACACGCATGCCGATCGCCGGCCCGGCCAAAGACGCGCGATGCAGTCATTTGACCGATGCTCGCGTCATGACCTCCGGCGGAGAGTGACGGGCATGGATACCAACCTCACCAACAAGATCGCCGTCGTCACCGGCGCAAGCCGGGGAATCGGTCTGGCCATCAGCCAGGCGCTGGTCGGCGCAGGGGCCTACGTCATCGCGGGTGCCCGGCACAACAGCCCCGAACTGCAGGCGTTGGAGGCGACCGGGGCGGCAACCTTCATCGCCACAGATCTATCCGTACCGGAGGGGCCGCGGGCATTGGTCGCGGCCGCGGCAGAGCGCGGGGGCGTCGACATCCTCGTCAACAATGCCGGGGCGGTGACACCTCGGTTCGAGGGCATTCTGTCCGTCACCGACGATGACTGGGACGCCGCGCTGTCGCTGAACTTCCTGTCCGCGGTGCGCACCACTCGGGAGGCGATTCCGCACATGCTGACCCGGGGCGGCGGTTCGATCGTCTTCATCGGATCGGTCAACGCCACGCTGCCCGAGTGGAACATCGTCGACTACGGCGCTTCCAAGGCTGCGCTGGCGAACTTCGCCAAGAGCGCCTCGAAGGAGTACGGCCCCAAGGGCATCCGGGTCAACACCGTCAGCCCGGGCCCGGTGTCCACCGATTTGTGGCTCGCCGACGACGGCGTGGCCGCCCAGTTCGCCGCAGCCAGCGGCGCCACGTCCGACGAGGTGGTGTCCGCCGTGGGTGCGGGCGCTGCGACGGGTCGGTTCACCACCCCGCAGGAGGTCGCCGACCTGACGCTGTTCCTGGCAAGCGATCGCTCGGCCAACATCACCGGCTCCGATGTCCGCATCGACGGCGGCTACGTCACCACCATCTGATCTATGCCCGCAGAGGGAGCACGGAAATGAGCAGGAAAGACCACCCCGTCATGTTCATCCACGGACTGTGGATACACGCCAGCGCCTGGCAACCCTGGATGGATCTGTTCGCTGAGCGCGGCTACGCCGTCTCGGCGCCGGGCTGGCCCGGCGACGCCGACACCGTCGTCGGGACCCGGGCGAACCCGGACGCCCTCAACGACGTCGGGATCGCTCAGATCCTGCACCATCATAGGAAGCTGATCGGCGATCCGGAGATCAAGCCGATCATCGTCGGCCACTCATTCGGCGGGCTGATCGCCCAGGAGTTGCTGGCCGCGGGCCAGGCGGCCGCGGCGGTCGCGATCGATCCGGCCCCCATCAAGGGTGTCAAGGCACTACCTTTGTCACAGCTGCGCTCGGCATTTCCCGTCCTGGGCAACCCAGCCAATCGACGCCGCACGGTGTCGTTGAGCGCCAAGCAGTTTCACTACGCATTCGGCAACGCCTTGTCCGAGGAAGAGTCCAACGAGCTACACGAACGATGGACCATTCCGGGCCCCGGTAAGCCGCTTTTCGAGGATGCGGCCGCCAACTTCTCGAAGAACTCGCCGGCGAAGGTCGACACCCATCTGGCCGACCGCGGGCCGCTCCTGTTGACGTCGGGCACCGAGGACCACACCGTGCCACTGAAGGTCACCCGGGAGGTCTTCGGGATGTACGCCAAAGGCGGGTCGGATACGGACTTCCACGAGTTCGAGGGGCGCGGCCACTCCCTGACGATGGATCGCGGCTGGCGTGACGTCGCCGACATCACACTGGACTGGCTTGCCGGCAAGGGTTTCTGAGGAGAGCATGCGATGACTGCGATGACCGCTCTTCGGGCGCACCGGCGCGGTGGGCCCGACGTACTGACCGTGGAGCAGGCACCGGTTCCGGCGCCCGCATTGGGCGAGGTCCTGGTGGCCGTGCATGCGGCGGCCATCACCTTCGACGAACTGGCGTGGGAGGAGACGTGGCTGTGCAACGGAGTGGACCGTACTCCGATCATCCCGTCCCACGAGGTGTCCGGCGTCGTCGCCGAGGTCGCCCCCGACGTGACGGAATTCGCGGTGGGCGACGAGGTGTACGGGCTGATCCGGTTCGACCGGGACGGCGCGGCAGCTGAGTACGTGACCGTGCCTGCCGCCGACCTCGCGGCACGCCCCACGACCGTGTCGCACGTCGTGTCGGCGGCGCTGCCGCTGGCCGGTCTGACCGCCTGGCAGGCGGTCGTGGATCACGCAGACGCTCAACCTGGCGAGCGGGTGCTGGTGCTCGGCGGCGCGGGCGGGGTCGGTGCACTGGCCGTCCAGGTGGCCCACATCCGGGGCGCCACGGTGACCGCCACGGTGCGCGGTGACCTCGGTGACGTCGTCCGCGGGTTCGGCGCCGACGAGGTGATCGACGTCCGCACCGCGACGATCGCGGACGGCTCCTATGACGTGGTGATCGACACCGTGGGGGGCGCCGCACTCGACGGGGCGTTCGGCTACCTGCGGACCGGCGGGCGACTGGTGACGCTGTCCGCTCCCCCACCCGAGGGCAAAGCCGACGAGTTGGGTGTGCACGCCTCCTTCTTCATCGTGGTGCCCGATAGAGAGCAGTTGACCCGACTCGCCGAACTCGTCGACACCGGGCACCTTCACGTGGCGATCGCCGACACCTACCCGCTCGAGCAGGGCCGCGAAGCCTTCGAGAGCGGGCGGCGCTCCGACCGCAAGCCCGGCAAGACCGTACTGACCATTCGATGAATGACATGGAGAGCCAATCATGTACGACCTCGAAGGGGCGATCAGCGAGCGCCACTCCACCCGGTTGTTCCTACGGGACAAGCCGGTACCGCGGCACCTGATGACCGAGGCGCTCGACCTCGCCGTCCGCGCCCCGTCGAACTCCAACATCCAACCGTGGCAGCTGGTGTTCACCTCGGGACCGGCGCTGGACCGGTTGGTGGAGGCGCTTCTGGAACGGGCGCGCACCGGCGCGCCACAGGTGCCGCCGCTGCCCGACGCGTTCGCGCACCTGCGGAGCGAACTCGGCGCCAGGCTGTACGGCGCAATGGGTGTTGCGCGCCACGACGCGGAGGCCCGTCGCATCGCCGTCTTGCGAAACTGGGAGTTCTTTCGCGCACCGTTGGCCGGCGTCGTGTTCATGCACCGCGACCTCGACTACGTCGACGCGATGGGGGTCGGGATGTTCCTGCAGACCCTGATGCTGGCGTTGACGGCACGTGGACTCGGGACGTGCGTCCAGGTGTCGATCGCTGGTTATCCGGACACGGTTCGCGAGCAACTCGAGATCGGCGAGGACATGCGGATCCTGTGCGGGCTCGCGATCGGCTACCCGGATCCCGGGTTCGAAGCCAACTCGCTCACGGTGCCGCGCAACCCGATAGCCGACAACGTGCGCTTCGTCGAGGAGTGACCGTCAGCTCATCGCGGCGAGATTCTCCACGGACCGTCTCACGTCCGACTTGATCACCCTGGCCACCAGCGATCCGATCGGCCCGTTGAGCAGCGCCCCGGTCAGTTCGGCGAGTAAGTCGAACGTAGACCCTGGCTGGTCGTCGCTGATGTTCATCCGCAGGCTGATGTGCACGCCGCCGCGTCCGCTGCCCCGCATCTCGATGTGGGTGGGGGCGTCGTAACCGGTCACTTCCCAGTGAATCGTGTTGCGAAAGCCCTTCACCTTGATCAGCGACGACACCGTGGTGCCCTTCTCGACGGTGTCGGGTACCGGACTCTTCCAGCCGCCGAAGATGGTCAGCCACTCGTCGAAGCGGTGCAGATCCGAGGCCAGCTTCCACGCCCGATCCGGCGACAGTGCTGAGGACACGGAGACGTCGACGGTAGCCATCCAACACTTGTACCCGACATCGCGGTGTTTATACGCGGCGACCGCGCACATTCGCCGCGAACCGGTCAGGGCACGGGGGCAGGCGCGGGTGCCGGTTCGGGTGCCGGTGCCGGAGGCGGCGGCGGGGGTGGAGGCGGCGGGGGTAACGCCCCCAGCACGCGCTGCAGGTCGGGCTTCATGGCCAGTAGCTGCGAACCCCAGTAGCCCCAGCTGTGCGTGCCGTTCGGTGGGAAGTTGAACACCGCGTTGCGCCCGCCCAGGGCCAGGTACTTCGCCTGGAACTCCTTGTTGGTGTTGATCGTGATGTTCTCCAGGAGCTGCGCGCTGTACATGGTGCCGAAGTCGCTGCCCGGCGCGTCGAGGTCCGAGGACCTGCCGTTGCCGCAGTAGACCCAGATCGCGGTGTTGTTGGCCACCAGTGTCGCGACGTTCACCATCGGGTCGTTGCGACGCCAGGCCGGATCGCTGGAGACGCCCCACATCTGCGTCGCGTTGAACCCGCCCGCATCCTTCATCGCAAACCCGATCATGGTGGGCCACAAGCCTTGTGACGGGTTGAGGAAGCCCGAGAGCGAGCCCGCGAAGATGAACTTCTCCGGATGCCACACCGCCAGGGTGAGCGCGGCGCCACCCGACATCGACAGGCCGACCACGGCGTTGCCCGTCGGGGCGATGCCGCGGTTGGCCTCCAACCAGGTGGGCAGCTCCTGGGTCAGGAACGTCTCCCACTTGTAGGTCACGGTGCCTGCACTGCCCGCCGCGGGCTGATACCAGTCGGTGTAGAAGCTGGACTGACCGCCGACGGGCATCACCAGCGACAGACCCGACTCGTAATACCACTCGAAGGCTGCCGTGTTGATGTCCCAGCCGCTGGCGTCCTCCTGGGCGCGCAGGCCGTCGAGCAGGTACACCGCGTGCGGGCCGCCGCCCTGGAACGTGACGCGGATGTTGCGGCCCATCGCCGGGGACGGCACGTCGAGCTGTTCGACGGGGAGACCCTCGCGGGAGTACGCGCCCGCGGTGGGTGCGGGGGCGGTGACCCCGCACAGCCCGGCCAGCAGGAGCGCGGCAAGGAGCACGCGCAGCGGCCGCTCCGGCGATCGCGCAGACGTGCGCAAGAACGTCTTCAACACCGCCATGTCCGGGCCCGACTCCATCCGTCGATCTGCTGTCTCCGGCAACCTAACAGCGCGCCGAACCGGCAAGATTCGGCCACGCGGCCCGTAATCAGCTCGTTATCATGGCGTTTCGCGATCGTCGCCCCATGATCCGATCCGGCCGCAGATGTGGGTCTGCCGAACGGTGGCTGTGGACAACACGCGAACTACCTGTGAATCACCTCGTGGAATGCGCCATCGGCGCGCCTGATCGACAAGACTCGAATCGAACCCACCGAAGAAGGAGCACTCATGTCACTGTCCGCGTCCACCACGCGTCGTATCGCCGGCGGCGCCGTCCTCACGGGCGGACTGCTCGGGGCCGCCCTGTTCGGCGGCATCGCACCGGCGTTCGCCAACGAGGATCCCGCCGCCAACCCACCGAACTGCAGCGCCGCCGACCTCGAGGGGGTCCGCGCCGGGGTGGACGCATCAACGTCGGTCTACCTGTTCACCCACCCCGACCTCAACGCCTACGTGTCGAGCCTGGGCGGACTCCCCCGCCACGACGTCTCGGTCAAGATGCAGGCCTACCTCGCGCAGCACCCGCAGGAGCAGGCCGAGATGACGGGCATCCGTCAGCCGCTGGTGGACCTCAAGAACCGCTGCGGAGCGCCGCCGGCTCCGTGACGCGCACACCAAGAGCCGTGAAGGCAAAAGGGGCACTCGTTGCCGAGTACCCCTTCTGCTGCCTGCTGTCGCGTCAGCGGCCGTTGCCCACGGTCGAGGTGACCGAGCCGACGGTGGCCTGCTGCTGAATGGAGTCGATCCACTGGTGATGGTCGATGCCCGCGTTGGCGGGGGCGGCCAGGCCGAACAGTGCTGCGGCGAAACCGGTGGCTACTGTGGCAGCGATACTGGCGAATGCCGAACTTCTTCATGATGATCCCTCTTCCTCGACTGCTCTGATCTTCTCCGTCGACCCTGTCTTTCGGGGCGGTCTGACTCGTTGAACCAGCAGCTCAGGGGTTTAATTCCGGTGGCAGCAATTGATCGGCCGGTGGCAGGAATCGTTCGGTTCCGGCGGCTCGACGGGCGAGGGAGGGACTAACCCACGCCGGTCAGCAGGCTGGTGGTCCGCCACCACACCAGCGCGACGAACAGCACCAGGACGAAGACCGTGACGCCGGCCTGAACCAGATTCCGCCGCTCCCGGGGGGCGTATGCGTATGCCGCCCCGACGGCGGCGCCGGTGACCAGCCCGCCGACGTGACCCTGCCAGCTGATCGCCGCCGTCCCCAGTTGCGGACCGACGAACGTGATCACCAGGTTGAGCACGATGAGCCCCACGACCCACTTCACGTCGATGTTCAGTCGCCGGGCCACCGTGAACGTCGCGCCGAACAGCCCGAAGATGGCGCCCGAGGCGCCCGCCGTGGCGGCATCCAGTGGCGACAGCAGGTAGACGAGGACGGAGCCGCCCAGCGCGCTGAGGAAGTACAGCGAGACGAACCGCAGCCTGCCCAGCCACATCTCCAACTGCGGTCCCACCACGTAGAGGGCCCACATGTTGAACAGCAGATGCATGACCCCGTAGTGCAGAAACGCCGACGTCAGCAGCCGGTACAGGTCGCCGTAGGCGACCGCGGGCGTCCACAGCACCAACTGCCGCTCGAGGGTGCTGGACGTCGTCTGCAGGACGAACATTGCGACGTTGACTGCGATCAGCACGTAAGAAACCAGCGGCACGGTCTCGTGCCTGCCGCCGAGGGCAGTCGTCGTGGGCCGTACCGCGCGGGCGGCGGCGTCGACGCACTCCACACACTGGTGACCGACGGGAGCGGTGCGCATGCATTCGGGGCAGATGAAGCGTCCGCAGCGGGCACAGCGCACGTAGGTCTGCCGGTCGGGATGCCGGAAACACGTCGGTGGCGCACCTTGGGGCGCCTGTGTATACGGGTTACTCACACGCCCACTCTCGCAGTCCGACCGGCCACTGCGCACGCGGGCGCGGTCAGCACCGCCAGAGCGCTTCCTGGCTGGTGCTGGCGACCAGTCGTCCCTGCACGTCGTAGAGCGAACCGACCACGAGACCGCGGGAGTCGCTGTTGTTCAGTGGCCGCACCTCGTAGCGATGCCAGCGGTTCGGGTCGAACGGCCGGTGAAACCAGACCGCGTGGTCCAGGCTCGCAGCGAAGCCCACCTCATCCTTCGGCGATGTCCCCGGTGGCCGCGCCACCGGAACGGGGCCGAAGTCCGACATGTAGGTCAGGGCACATGCCTGGATGCGCGGATCATCCTCGATCACGTCCCTGGTCTTGATCCAGAACGGAGGCACCGCGAACACCGATTCGTCTCCCGGTACGACCCGAATCTCGAACAGATCGGCGAAGGTGCCCGCAGGCGACTTGGGCACGGCATCGTCGAACTCGAGAGCGGGCGCGCCGGGTGGCTGCCAGTCGGCGGCGGTCTCGGGCCGGTGAAAGGACGCGATCATCTCCAGGATCACCTTGTCGTGCTGGAGCGCCGTCACGCGTCGGGTGTCGAAGGACCGACCGTCCCTGGTGCGCTCGACCTGCAACTCGACGGGGATACCGTACTGGCCGCCGCGCACGAAGTAGAGGTGCAGCGACTGCGGCAGCTTGTCGGCTTCCACCGTCGCCCCGGCCGCGGCCAGCGACTGCGCTGCGATGAGTCCGCCGAACAACCGGTCGCCGGGCCCACGTCCGGCCTCGGGCGCAATGAAGACGTCGCCGTCCCGGTCGAAGTCGAACAGCCTGGCCATCCAGCTTCGTTCGTCGGCGCCGCTCCGTTCGGCCGCGAAATCGACACCTGTCATCAGTGCGTCACCTTAGCCCAGGGTCGCGCCTTACCTGGGTGGGGCGGCCGGCCAGCATCGGTCGCATGACGATGACGTAGACGATCACGCCGGCCAACGGCGCCGCAAGGGGAAGCCACGCCACCCGCACCGGCACCACGGCCGCGAGCAGGACGGCCGCCGAAACCCCCAACGCGCCAATCAATGACGGCCACACTGCGAACTCGTCGGCACGGCCCCCTTGCCGCAGGACCAGGTAGGCGGCCGCGGCGAGCCCGGTGAGCAGCGCAGCCATCGACTCGGGGCCCGAGACTGCGAGCAGCACGGCGGTACACACCACCGCACAGGTCGCGCCGGCCGCGAACCGCACACCCGCCACCACGCCCACGGTGGCCGCAACCGCCAAAACCATGGCTGCACGTCCGCCGCCTGCGGACCCTATTGCGGACGCGGCGACCATCAGCAGCCCGAGTGCGGTGGACATCGCGCGCATCTCAGCGCCGCCCCGTGACGCGGCGACGGTGATCGGGCACCAGGTGCATGACCTGATCCAGCGTGCGCTCACCTCGCCATGCGATGACGTCCACCCCGACGGTCGACATGTCCCGGTACATGAACGAGCGTTGCATCGACCACATGCGGTGGATCAACGGATCGTGTTCGGCGCCGAACGGGGAACCGTCGAGCACGTCGACGGCCACCACGACGTGGCCGCGCCTGCGCAAGTCGATGAGGGCGAGCGCGAAGTCCGTGTCGAGCATCGTGGAGAAGGCGACGACGACGGCGCCGACCGGGACGGCCGCGAGGGGCGCCAACGTGCCGGTGGACTGCTCGAAGCCGTCGCCCGCGGCGAGCACGGCGTCGAGCACCCGGTAGAACTGCCTGCGGCCGATGTCGGGTCCCAGCCACCGCGGCCGTCCGCCCAGCGCCACCACGCCTGCGCGGTCGCCGCTGCGGAGTGCGGTCTGGACGACCTGAACGGCGCCCCGCACGGTCCGCTCCGTCGCCTCGGTCGCGGGACCCGGTGGCTGGTCGGAGGTGTCGACGAGGACGACGACGTCGGCCGCGCGCTCACTCAACCGCTCGGTGACGTGCAGGCTTCCGCGGCGTGCGCTCACCGGCCAGTTCACCGTCCGGAGCTGGTCCCCGGGCACGTAGGTTCGGATGCTGCCGAACTCGACGCCCCGTCCGATGTGCGGCGTGAGATGGGCGCCCAACCGGTCGAGCAACTCGGTGCGCGGCAGGGCAGTCGGCTGAGCAGGCGCCACGGGGAATACGAAGACGTCGCCGACCTCGACGGTCGCCGTCCCTGCGAAGAGGCCACCGCGGGCCCGCGCCGTGACCCGCACCCGTACGGGGTACCGGCCCCAGCGGGCGGCCGTGGCAACCACCTCGATGCGTCCGTCACCCTGGTCGGTGGCGACGTGGGCCAGCCCGTGCACGGCGATCACCTCGGTGTCGACCCGCGAGCCGTCGTCGGCCGACGCCCATACCGTCAGGCTCACCTCCTCGGCCTCGAAGCAGCGCGCCATGGCCGGATCGGCACCCACGTGGACGCCGGGCGGGGGCCGCTGCCACCACAGTGAGGCCAGGACACCGACGAGCGGAGCGGCGAAGAGCACCGGATGCCAGCTGGATGCCAGCACCGCGGCAGCCATCGCGAACGCCGCACAGGTGGCGAGCGATCGGGCCAGGGGCGAAGCGCGCCAGACCATCTCGACGCACATCCGGTCGCTCACCCGGCGGGACCTCCCATGCGCGGCACCGGTACGCGACGCAGCAGCTCCTCCACGACGTCGGCACTGCGTACCTGACGCACCCACATCTCCGGCCGCAGGCTGATCCGGTGCGCCATCGCGGGGACCGCCAGCGCCTTGACGTCCTCGGGGATCACGTAGTCGCGCCCGGAAAGCAGGGCTCGTGCCCTGGCCAGCTGCACCAGGTCCAACTCGGCCCGGGGGCTCGCGCCCACCGCGACCTGTGGATGCTGTCGGCTGGCGGCCGCAAGCGAGACGACGTAGTGCAGGACATCCTCGTGCACCGACACCTCTTCGACCGACTCGCGCATGGCGAGCACGTCCCGGGCGTCGACCACCTTGTCGACCGTCGTCGCCGGTGTTCGGCGGTCCAGGCGGCGACGCAGCATCGACACCTCCTCTTCCCCGCTGAGATAGCGGAGTTCGAGCCGGAGGGTGAAGCGATCCAGCTGCGCCTCGGGCAACGGGTAGGTGCCTTCGTACTCGATCGGGTTGTCGGTGGCCAGCACGATGAACGGGTCACCGAGCCGATGGGTGACGCCGTCGACGCTGACCTGCCCCTCGGCCATCGCCTCGAGCAGGGCCGCCTGCGTCTTGGGCGGAGTGCGGTTGATCTCGTCGGCCAGAAGGAGATTGGTGAAGATCGGCCCCGGACGGAACTCGAAGCGTCCGGACTGCATGTCGTAGATGGTCGAGCCGAGCAGGTCGGCGGGCAGCAGGTCGGGCGTGAACTGCACGCGGGTGAACTCGAGCCCCAGTGCCGAAGCGAAGCATCGGGCGATCAGCGTCTTGCCGAGGCCGGGCAGGTCCTCGATCAGCGTGTGTCCCCTGGCCAGGATCGCGATCAGGATCAACGTCAGCGCGGGACGCCGTCCGACGACGACACGCTGCACCTCGTCGAGCACGGCCTCGCACTGAGCCGCAGTCGTGTTGGCGGGGCTAGACACGTGCGGTCACATTCGCTCCAACCGTTGCAGTAGCTCGTCGAGGACGGCACGGCCGGGTCCGGGTTCGGTCCGTCCGGTCTCGGCCACGTTGTCGGGGTCGACCCAGACCCAGAGGTCGTCGCCGAACACCATTCGCGCCGTCGCGTGAAATGCCGCCCTGTCCTTCGACTTCCGTTGGCCGGTCGCCAGTTCGAACTGACGCGCCAGCATCGGGCGAAGGTGCTTGTCCCAGTCTGCCCGGCTGGCATCGGCCCAACTGACCAGGATCTCGGTTCGCGCGAGCCAGCGCTGCAGCGACTCGGCCGGGTCGCGGGCGCGCGAGGTGTCGGCCGAGGCGGCGGGCTCACGGAGCACGTACCACCGCACGGCCAGGAGTACGGCGGCCGCGGCCGCCCCGCCGACCCACGGGACGAATCTGCGGTCGGGCAGGGCGAACGCGAGCGCCTGTGCACCGGCGACGAATACGAGCGCGGCGGCGACGGCCGATCTCACGTCCGGGCCCCGAGTTCTGCCAGGACACGCTGCAGCGCACCGACGGCGGTTTCGCGGTGCTCCTCGTTCATCACGTGCGGACTGAACCTCGCTTCTTCGAACAGGTCGACCAATTCCGTTGCGCTGTCGGGTTGCAACGCACGTCGCTCGACGGCGCGGGCCAGCACCTCGGAGGCGGTGTCGAAGTCCTGCGGCGCGGCGCCGGGAACGCGGGCGAGTTCGCCTTCCATGGCCGCATAGCACGCGATGATGGCCGTGCGTGGCTCCCGGCTCAGGTCGCCGACCTCGGCGAGGCCCACTTCAGCTGCACGCGCGAGCGAGTCGGACGGGGTGG
Source organism: uncultured Actinomycetota bacterium (assembly GCA_963798245.1). Lineage (GTDB taxonomy): Bacteria > Actinomycetota > Actinomycetes > Mycobacteriales > Mycobacteriaceae > Mycobacterium. The sequence goes on along the minus strand of CAWCSO010000009.1, from coordinate 212,830 downwards.
GAGCGGCAACGGGTCGGTCGTCGAATTGAGCGTCGGGTGCCATCGTCGGCGCCCGGTTGCGCTGCCGCGCGGCGATGATGGTCCCGGCCACCAGGATCAGCAGGAATGCGGCGGTGGCGACGTAGAAGTAGCCCAGCAGGTTCCACTCCGATGGCTCGGCTGCGGGCCCGGGGTCGGTCGGAACGTCGGCGGCAGGCAGCGGTTCCGGTGTGGCGTCAGGGGCGGGAACCGGCGCTGCCGGCGGATCGGTGGGAACGATCAACTGCAGCCTGCTCAGCAGCATCACGATCAGCACGAGGCCGAGCACGCCAGCGGACACGACGAGCGCGAGTCGCCACGTGGGCCTGCCGCGCTCTGCCCGCAACCAGTCCGATCTGGCGGCTACCGGGGCCGGACGGGCGGTGCGGTGGCGCAGCCGCGTGACGACGGCGAGCGCCACCACCGCGACAGAGGCGGCCAGCAGTCCGGCGACGAGAACCAAGGCCACGGGGTTGTCGCCGCTGCGCTCGCGCACCGGGGACTCGACCCCGGGCACGTGGCCGCGCAGCGCGACGGTCATCAGGACCAGCAGGCCGACCACCACGATGCCGGACGTCGCTGCCCGCCCGTAGTTCGGGTCCGCACGGGTCATGCGTCGATCGTAGGCCGGTCGTCAGGGACCTTTGCCGTGATCACGGCTCGTCAGGACTCCTGGCCGCTGCCTGCTTCGCGTTCGGCGGCCTTGATCAGCCGCAGCGAGATGAGTTGGATCGCCCCCCGCAGGAAGGCCCTCGTGACCGGCCCGGTGCCGGGGACACCCTCGGTGAACCAACCGCGCCAGCACAGGTCGGTGCCACCGGAAGCGTTGGGGGTGAAGACGGCCTCGCCGTGGTAGTCCTTGGCAGGCGTCGACGGGCCGACGAGCGTGTACACGTGCTTGCGGTCCTGCTCGTATTCGACGGTCTTCTCGCGAATCAGGACCGGCCACAGACCGATTCTGCGCACTGCCCCGATCCCGCCCGGGGCCGGCTCCCCCTGGGTCTCCCAACTCGATTGGAAGGCAACGGGTTTTGCCCATTCCGACCACCGGCCGCCGTCGGTCTCGAGCCGGAAGAGCGTTTCGGGTGGCGCACTGCAGGTCCGGTTGATCTCGAAGGTGAACGTCCGAGCAGCCAAGTCGCCTCCCGTGATCTCGCGCCGACCAGTCGGAACCCTACCCGAGCCCCGGGATTCGTGTTAATTCGGTGTTACGTCGGTGTTACGGCTATGCTCGCGGTATGCGGGAGAAGGACGTGTTTCGGCAGGTGAGGGCGCTACGGAAGAGTGACACCGGGTGGTTCGCATCGGCGGACGCACTGGAGATCCACGTGCGCGCCGTCGCCCTCGTCGCCGGCACCGTTGACCCGCCCTACCTCGCCGACACCGACCTCGACGACCTGTCCTCCCCGGAGGTCAACACCCTGGCCGCCGTCGAGTTGTGGCTGGCGGGCCTGTGGCGCAGGACCGACGGTGGGTACGTCATCACCGACACCGCTCTGATCGAACGCGTCCGCGACCGTCCCTCGCGATGGGGCCACCGCATCGCCGCGGCCTGGCAGCGCATCTGGGCAGAACTCAACCGCGAGCGATTCATCCCGCTGTAGTCCCGACTGCTCTGTAAGCCCTCGGGGAACCCCGCCGCTTCTCGAATGCGATATCACCGGCGATACCACTTTTCAGGGGCGTGTGCTCCTCCGGCGGGAGGCACCCACCGCGGGCCTTGGACCGGCGGCGTGTCCTCGTGCACCGCTCGCCGCGGCACCGTCAGGACTGCGGCAGCCTGACCACCTGGACGAAGAATTCGTCGATCTGACGCACCGCGCTCATGAACTGGTCGAGGTCGACGGGCTTGGTCACGTATGCGTTCGCGTGCAGCCTGTAGCTGCGCAGGATGTCCTCCTCCGCCGACGAAGTGGTGAGCACCACGACGGGGATGTGATTCAGGTCCGGGTCGGACTTCACCTTCTCCAGCAGTTGCCTGCCGTCGTACTTGGGCAGATTCAGGTCGAGCAGGATCAGGTCCGGAGTCGGCGCATCGGCGTAGGCGTTGCGCTTGTACAGGAAGTCCAGGCCTTCCTCACCATCGTGTGCCACGTGGAGGTTGTTCTTGATCTTGTTGTGCTCGAATGCTTCCCGGGTGATCAGTTCGTCCCCGGGGTCGTCCTCGACCAGCAGGACGTCGATTGCGCGCTCGGAAGTCGTCATTCGCGTGTTCCTTCCAGGATGGCCACTGGCGCGTCGCCGCGTCCGGCCGTGGTGCTATCGTCGGCCCCCCTGTGCTGGAGGGTCTCATCGGCCGCGGGGGCCGGAATCTCAGGCAGTGTGAAGCGTATCTGCGTTCCCGTCGAGCGGGCCGTGTCGATCCAGATGGCGCCACCGTGATACTCGACGATCTTCTTGCACAAAGCAAGCCCGATGCCCGTGCCGGTATAGACGTCGCGGCCGTGCAAGCGCTGGAAGATCACGAAGACCTTGTCGACGAACTCCTCGGCAATGCCGATGCCGTTGTCCGAAACGTTGAAGGACCACTCACCCTCGCCCGGTTCGCACTCGACGACGATCCGCGGCGTGACCCCCTCGCGGCGGAACTTGACCGCATTGCCGATCAGGTTCTGCCACAGCATGGTCATCAAGGTCGGATCACCCACGACGGCAGGAAGTTTCGATGGTGGCCGGACCACTTCGGCGCCGGATTCCTCGATCGCGGCGCCGAGATTGTCCAACGCGGCGTCAAGGGCGGCGTCGAGGTCGACCTCGACGTGCGTGGCGTTGATGCGGCCGACCCGGGAGAAGGTCAGCAGGTCGTTGATGAGGACCTGCATGCGCTTCGCGCCGTCGACGGCGAACGCGATGTACTCGACACCACGCTCGTCGAGCTCGTCGCCGTAGCGCTTCTCGAGCAGTTGGCAAAACGATGCCACCTTGCGCAGCGGCTCCTGCAGATCGTGCGATGCGACGTAGGCGAACTGCTCGAGTTCGGCGTTGGACCGACGAAGTTCGACCGTCTGCTCGTCGAGCTGCTCACGCGCGGCCTGCGAGGCCTCGAGTTCTGCGACGATGCGCTGCCTCATGTCGTCGACGTCGACGGCGATGGCGCGGATGTCCTTGGGGCCCCGCGGAACGATCTTCTCGTCGAAGTGGCCCTCGGTGATCCGCCGGCACGCCGCGGCGAGGCGATCCAGCGGGCGTGTGATGGCTTTGCGCACCAGCACCCCCAGTAGCAGCGCGGTAACCACGAACGCCGCGATCATCATCACGAACACCCGGTCCCGCCAGGCGCGCACGGCGTCGAGTTCGGCCACACCCTGGTCTCGCGCGGCTACCAGGTGTTCCGACTGGACGTCGAATAGCGTTCGCAGTCCATCGAACTCGACCTTTGCGCGTTCGGTGGCCGAGCGGTCGATCGCCTCGGGCGAACCCGGTGCGATGCCTGCGATGAGCGGTTCGGCGTACACCGACCGCCATTCCGCCGCGGCAGCCTCGACGGCGTCCGCGTCGGCCATCAGCTGCGGCCGGTCGGCCAGGCGCGCCCGCATCGATTCGAGCGCCGCCTGCTCGGCGCGCCGACCCCCCTCGTAGGGCTCGAGGAACTGCGGGTCCGCGGTGAGGGCGTAGCCACGGACGCCCGTCTCCTGGTCACTCAGCGCGGTCTGCAGCTGGTAGGCCTCCGCCCGTGCCGGCTGGATGTCACCGATGAGTTCCCGGGACATGTCGTCGGTCCGAGTCATCAGCACCCAGAAGGCCGCCCCACCGATGACGACGACCACCCCCATCGCCAGCAGGACGAGGTTCTGCCAGCCCTGGACGGTGAGCCTGCGCCCCCGGCCGCCTTCGGCCATCAACGCGCCGTCCGCTCGACGCGGACCACCGCGACGTCATCGGACAGGCCGCCGTGATCCTGTGCGCATCGCTCGGCCCCGTCGATGAGTCCGTCGACGAAGTCCTCGCCGCGCAGCGTCGCAAGCGCTCGGGCCATGTCGAGCAGACCCTGCTCGCCGAGGCGCTCGTTGCCCGCCCCCGAGTGACCCTCGAAGATGCCATCGGTGAGCAGCACCAGACCGTGGTCGGCCGGGAGTTCGAGCTCGTTGAGCGGCCATTCCGTGCCGTTGAGCCCCAGCGCCGGTCCGGCGGGTGGCTCCAGCCACTCGACCCCGGTCGGACCGTGCACCAGCGGGCCGGGGTGACCGGCGCGGACCGCAGTGAAGCTCAGGTCGTCGGGTGCCAGCGCGACGCTGAGCACCGTCGCGAAGCTTCCGCTGCGCACCGGACTCTCGGCGCGCAGGATCCGCTCGAGTTGCAGCATCCGGTCGTTCCCGCGCAGTCCGGCGAAGGTGAGCGCCCGCCAGCCGATCCGCAACGCCACGCCCAGCGCGGCGGCATCCGGACCGTGTCCGGCGACGTCGCCGACCAGGAGGTGGACGGTGCGGTCCGGGGTCTGGACGAAGTCGTAGAAGTCGCCACCCAGCAGCGAGTGTCGTTGGCTGGGGCGGTACTTGGCGACGATCTCGACGCCCGGGTCGTCGAGCAGCAGCGGCGTCGGCAGCAGTCCCCGGGCCAGCCGGGCGTTCTGCTGTGCGGTCAGCTGGCTGGCGTGCAGCTGCACCGCGGTGACCTCAGCGCGTTTGCGCTCGATCGCATACAACAGCGCACGGCGCAGGGTTTCCGGCTCGACGCGGCCCTTGACCAGGTAGTCCTGCGCACCCGAGGCCACCGCGCTGATCCCGAAGTGTTCGTCGTTCAGCCCCGTCAGGACGACGACGGGGACGTGGTCGTCGCGTTTGGCGATGCGGTCCAGCGCGCTGATGCCGTTGGCGTCGGGAAGGTTGAGATCCAGTAGCACGCAGTCCGGACGGGCCCGGGTGAGTTCGCGTTCGGCGTCGGCCATCGACCGCGCCCAGACGACGCGGATATCGGCGTCGGTGTCGGCGATCAGTTCCTCGACCAGCAGGGCGTCGGCGCGGTCGTCCTCGACGAGCAGCAACGACAGCGGCTGCCCGGCGGCTGCGGGGTCGAGGTCGGCCGCGGGCACGGGCGCCGGGGTCTGGGGCGCGTTGACTCTGGTGACGATGCCATGAGAGTACTCAGGTCCGGCGACGCGGCTGACCGGGTTGTCCGGTTGTCAGGCCGACCGGTCGTCCCGCACGCCGCGGTAGATGCCCTTGCGCACGATCCACGGCTGCAGCAACCGGTCGATCGACCACGCCGGGAAGCGGAAGGCCCTGCCGTTGGGGGCGAACACCTCGAGTCCGTCCGGCTGCACCCCGAGCACTGAACCCCACCGTCTGGCCGGCGGCCGGTAGGTGCGCATGGTCGCACCCGAGAAGTGGGCCCGGACGTTGTGGGCCAGCAGCTTGTCGGCCCGATTGCGCGCCGAGGAACGCAGCGGGTCGGTGGCCGCGACGTCGCCGACGGCGAAGACCTCGGCGTGGTCCGGCAGCTGCAGCGTCGGAGTCACCCGGACGAAGCCGTGCTCGTCGAGAACGTCGGCGGGGAGCCAGTCGGTGTTCGGCCGCACCCGGCCGATCGCCCAGAGCACCGCGTCGGCGGACACCGGGGGCTGGCCCGTGCTGAACCGGACGGGTTCGGAGGTGATCTCGTCGCAGCCGAAGCCGTCCGGGAGCTCGGCACGGTGTCCGGGATGCAGCGCCACGCCCAGCTCGAGCAGGCGCCGCTCGATCCGGGTCCAGGTGCGGAGGTGGTGTTGGGGCAGCGCACGCTCCCCGGGAAAGTACAGGGCGACCCGCTTACCGGGCCACGTCGTCGCAAGGTTGGCGGCCGCACTGACCGCAGCCGCCCCGCCGCCGACGACGGTCACCGAATCCGCGCGGGCCAGGCGGTCATGGGCCGCACGAAGATCGACCTCGACGTCCTCGGTGGTCTGGTAGTGCGGTCGGCGCCAAAACCCGTTGGTCACACCCGTCGAGACGACGAGCACGTCGTATCCCTGGCTGTGTGTCGTGCCGTCGACCGTCCGGGTGCTGACCGTTCGCCCCTCGAGATCGACCCCCGTCAGGGTGCCGTGCAGGGTTCGCACGGCGTCCAGGCCGCGGAACCGACGGAAGCCCACCCAGTAGTCGCGCGCCCAGTCGTCCGGTCGGGTCAGCCGGACCCCCAGTTCCTGGCCGCTGACCAGCCCGGGTTTGGCCGAGATGCCTACGACGTCGGCGTGGCGGGCGAGGCGGATGGCGGTGAGGACGCCACTGTCACCAAGACCCGCGACGACGACGCGGCGAGAACCCGAGGCACTCGACCGGCCCTTGCGAATCACGCCCTTCTCCCGGATTCCCGGGGCGCCTTCTTCGGCGGCCGCGGCACGAAGCGCGACACCCGGTCGATGACGTCCTGGTACTCCGGCCGCCGCTCCAGACTGCGGTCCTCCATCATCGGGATGCTGGCCCCGAGGAACATGGCCAGCATCGTCGCCGCCCCGATCATCAGCCACCAGGCATCGGCGGGCGCCGCGGCGACACCGAAGAGGCCCAGGGCGAACCAGAACCCGAACTCGCCGAAGTAGTTCGGGTGCCGCGACCAACTCCACAGGCCGCGGTCCATCGCCCGACCCTGCTCCCGCGTCCGCACGAAGCGGTGCATCTGAACGTCGGCGACCAGTTCGAGGATGATCGCCGCCATCCCGATCACGAACGCGACGATGGCGAGCCACCCGAGTCCGTCGCCAGGCCGAGTCACCGCGACGTAGACGGGAACCATGCCCAGGAACACCTGCGCCGTCGGGATCAGGTGGATGGCCACCAGGTCGACCACGAACTCCCACCGGCCCGCGCGTGCCCGGAACATCGGATAGCGCCAGTCCTCGTGGTGCAGACCAGGGAAGGCGTACACCCAGTTGGCGGTCAGCCGCACCGCCCACAGCACGACGACGACGGCGATCAGCCAGCAGCGCACCTGGTCCACGCCGGGCCCCGCCTGGCTCCACCAGTAGAAGAGCAGGAGCGGCGGGATCACGCTCCAATACGCGTCGTAGAAGCTGGAGTTGCCGAACGTTCGGCTGAATGCGAACACCACCAAGGTGGCCAACAGGTCGGCGATCAGGGTGTCCAGCCACAGCCGGTCGGTGGTGGGCCCCCAGTACAACCATCCGGCCGCTACCGCGACGGCAGCCACGTAGGCAACCGTGACAATCGCCAATGACCTGGTCTTACTCATCGTCTCCCCTGGTGCGCGCCAGGCGGAAATGTAACACGTTCTAGTCGCGCGGGAGCGGCGGCTCCGGTGCTCGGCCGTACCCTGACGGGCGTGGCCGACCTTCATCCAGACCTGGCGGTGCTCGCTCCGCTGCTCGGCACGTGGTCCGGCAGTGGCAGCGGCGAGTATCCGACCATCGAGCCCTTCGACTACGTCGAGGAGGTGACGTTCGGTCACGTCGGCAAGCCGTTCCTTGCCTACGGCCAACGCACCCGGGCTCGCGACGACGGCCGACCGCTGCACGCCGAGACCGGCTACCTCCGGATGCCCTCACCGGGCCGGATCGAATGGGTGCTGGCCCACCCGACCGGCGTCACCGAGATCTGCCAGGGCACCCTCGTGATCGACGGTTCGGTCATCACGATGGACCTGGACTCGACCGACATCGGGCTGACGGCATCGGCGAAGGACGTGACCGCCCTGGGTAGGACGGTGCGGGTCGACGGCGACGAACTCGCCTACACGCTGCGCATGGCAGCGGTGGGACAGCCCCTGCAACACCATCTCGCCGCGACCTTGCACAGGACGTCGCAATGAACGCCGCCGGCGGCCAGACCACGTCCGACGGGCGCATCCGGGTGCCCGCCGACCTCGACGCGGTCACCGACGTCGGCGACGAGGACCACGACGGGGTCGGCCGCGAGGCGGTGGAACGCATCTGGGCGGCGGCGCGCCACTGGTACCGCGCGGGTATGCATCCCGCGATCCAGGTCTGCCTGCGCGTCGACGGCCGCGTCGTCCTCAACCGCGCCATCGGACACGGCTGGGGCAACGGCCCTTCGGATGCGCCAGACGCCGAGAAGGTGCCGGTGCGCACGTCGACACCGTTCTGCGCGTACTCGGCCGCCAAGGCCATCACCACCACCGTGGCGCACATGCTCGTCGAACGGGGTGCGTTCTCGCTCGACGACCGGGTCTGCGACTACCTGCCCACCTACACCAGCCACGGCAAGGACCGCACCATGATCCGGCACGTCATGACCCACAGTGCCGGGGTGCCGTTCGCCACCGGCCCCCGCCCGGATCTGAAGCGGATGGACGACAGCGAGTACGCCCGCGAGATGCTCGGCAACCTGCGGCCCGTCTACCCGCCCGGAATGGTGCACGTGTACCACGGGTTGACGTGGGGGCCGCTGATGCGCGAGATCATCTCGGCGGCCACCGGTCGCAACATCCGCGAGATCCTGGCCGCCGAAATCCTTGATCCGCTGGGTTTCCGATGGACGAATTACGGTGTCAGTCCTGCCGACGTTCCGCTCATCGCACCGAGCCACGTCACCGGCAAACCGTTGCCCGCGCCCATCGCCAGGGCCTTCCGCCTCGCGGTCGGCGGGACACCGCAGCAGATCATCCCCTTCTCGAACACCCCGGCGTTTCTGACCAGCGTCGTTCCCTCCTCCAGTACCATTTCGACCGCCGACGAGCTGTCCCGTTTTGCCGAAATACTCTGCCGCGGAGGTGAACTCGATGGCGTCCGGGTGTTCTCGCCGCAGACGCTGCGGGCGGCGACGCGGCAGGCGCGGCGACTTCGGCCAGACGTGGCGACCGGACTGGTTCCGCTGCGGTGGGGCACCGGTTACATGTTGGGCTCCAAGCGATTCGGGCCGTTCGGGCGGGATGCCGCCGCCGCGTTCGGTCACACCGGTCTGACCGACATCGCCGTGTGGGCCGACCCGGAGCGCAAGCTGTCGGCCGCCGTGATCAGCAGCGGGAAACCCAGCGGGCACCGGGAGGCCAAACGCTACCCGGCGCTGCTGGACGCCATCACCGCCGAGCTCCCTACCGCGAGCAGACGCAAAAGGCCCTCAATTCGCAGGAAACAGGGCCCCTTGCGTCTGCTCGGCGGGGAAAGGAGGCGGGGGAGATGACTAGCTCGGCCCGAGCACGTAGCGCCCGTCGTCGGGATGGTGATACCAGCCGCCCGCCGCGTCGGTGCCGCCGTCGACGTGCAGCGTCTGTCCGGTGACGTAGGACCCCAGTTCGGAGGCGAGGAACACTGCCGCGCCGGCCATCTCGTCGACGTGGCCCACCCGCCCCATCGGGATCGTCTTGCTGGTGCGCTCCTCCCACCCCTGCGGCGCGATGCCGGCCAGGCCCTCGGTCGCCGTCACGTCGGGGGCCAGCCCGTTCACCCTGATTCCGTGCGGCGCGAGTTCGAGGGCTGCGGTCTTGGTGAACTGCACGACACCGGCCTTGGCCGCGGCGTAGGCGGCGTAGCCCGGCGCAGCCCGGAAACCCTCGATGGACGAGACGTTGATGATGCTGCCGCCCACTTCGGCGGCGATCATCGCGCGGGCAACGCGCTGGGTGCACAGCAGTACGTGGGTGAGGTTGGACCGGATCAGTGCGTCCCATCCCTTGGGCGCGGTGTCGAGGATGCCCGACCAGAACACCCCGCCCGCGTTGTTCACCAGAATCGTTGGCACGCCCAGTGTCTCGATCGTGGCGCGCAGGGCCTCGTCGACCTGATCCTCGTCGCGGACGTCGACCGGGCAGGCGAGGCCGCCGCACTCCTCGCCGGTGCGCGCCGCCGTCTCGGCGTCGCGTTCCCAGATCGCGACCGTGGCCCCGAACCGTGCAAAGCCGTCGGCGATCCCGCGGCCGATGCCGGATCCGCCGCCGGTGACGACGGCCACCCGACCGTCGAGGGAGGCTGCGTCGCGTGTCAGAACCACCGAGGCCCTCCTATGTGTCGATCGGTCATCACACCGAGAATCATCTTCTCCGTTGGAGAGAACTCTATTGTCTTCAGGTCGTACGGCGACGTGTTTCGGCCCCGCCCGTTCTTGACGCGCGTCGATTTCCTATGGTCATTGAGATGAGCAACGTTGCTGATACCGACCGCGTCGCGGATCTCGCGCGAAGGGTCATCGCCGACCACGATCCGAAGTCGGTCCCCATCCCCGAGTACCTCGCCGCCTGTTACGACGCGGGCCTGTCCTGGGTGCACTTCCCGGAGGGCCTCGGCGGTCTCGGCGTCTCACGCGGGCTGCAGGCCGTCGCCGACGGGATCCTGCAGGGCGCGGGCGGTCCGGTGCCACTGGGGCTGAACCCCATGGGCTACGGCATGGCCGCGCCGACAATCCGCGAACACGCCCAGGACGACGACGTCAAGCAGTCCTGGCTACGCCCCCTGGCCAGCACCGAGGACCTGTGGTGCCAGCTCTTCTCCGAACCCGGCGCCGGCTCCGACCTTGCCGGCCTGGCGACCACCGCGGTGCGTGACGGTTCGGGCGAGGGCGCCGACTGGGTGGTCAACGGTCAGAAGGTCTGGACCAGCCTTGCCCACCGGGCGCGCTGGGGGCTGCTGCTGGCACGCACCGACCCGGACGTACCCAAGCACCGGGGCCTGACCTACTTCGTCATCGACATGCACGGCCCTGGGGTCGAGACGCGGCCGCTGCGGCAGATGACCGGGCACGCCGAGTTCAACGAGGTCTACTTCACCGACGCGCGCATTCCCGACGCGCACCGACTGGGCGCGGTCGGCAACGGCTGGAACGTCGCCATGACGACGCTGATGAACGAGCGCAGCGCACTCGGCGGGAGCGGCAGCCGACGCGGCGCGGGGACGATCTCCGAGGCCGTATCGCTGTGGGCATCGCGGCCCGACCTGCAGACACCGGTGCTGCGCGACCGGCTCAGCCAGCTCTGGCTTCGCTCGGAGGCGCAGCGCCTCACCTCGGAGCGGTCCCGGGCGAACGCGACCGTCGGCGGCCCCGGACCGGAGGGCTCGATCGGCAAGCTCGTCGGCGCCGAACTCAACCAGCACATCTACCAGTTCTGCATGGATCTGCTTGGGCCGGAGGGGATTCTGTACCACGGCTACGGCATGCCGGATGGTGGTCGTGACGGCGAGGACGAAGACAGGGACTGGCGCGGTCCCATCCAGCAGCGGTTCCTGCGCAGCCGCGCCAACACCATCGAAGGCGGCACATCCGAGGTGATGCGCAACATCCTCGGCGAACGGATCCTCGGGCTGCCCGGAGACCTGCGTGCCGATGCCGGCATGCCTTGGAAGGAGATCCCCCGTGGCTGAGGAGCTTGCGGCAACGTTCATCTTCACCGACGAACAGGCTCAGTTGCGGGCGGCGGTGCGCAAGTTCTGCGCCGACAACGTCGACGAGCAGGCCGTTCGCCGCCTGATGGAATCCGACCCGCCATACGACGCCAAGGTGTGGGGCCGGCTCGGGGGCGAACTCGGGGTGCTCGGGCTGTCCGTGCCGGAATCCGCTGGTGGCGTTGGCGGTTCACTGGTCGACCAGGCGGTCGCGGTCGAGGAACTCGGCGCTGCGCTGGCCTGTGGGCCGGTGTTCGGGACGGTGTTCCTGGCGATCCCCGCCCTGGTCGCCGCCAGCCCGGGGCCGGTACGCGACGAGCTGCTGGCCGACCTGGTCGAGGGCAGGCGCACGGCGGCGTTCGCGGTGGCCGACCGGGCAGGCGCCTTCGATCCCGGGGACGTCACGGTCACGGCGACGAGGTCGGGTGAGGGGTGGGTGCTCACCGGGACGGTCGACCGTGTCGTCGATGCCACGGTCGCCGACGAGCTGCTGGTCGCGGCCACCGGACCCGACGGTGTGGCACTCTTCGCCGTCGATGCCACCGGCGTCGCGCGCACGCCCCTGGTCACGTTGGACCTGACCCGGCCGCAGGCCACCGTCACGCTCGACGGCGCACCGGCCCGGCTGGTGGCCGGACCGGACGAGGCGGACCGCGTGATCGTGCACGCGCTGCAGGTCGGCTGCGCGCTGTTGGCGGTCGAACAGGTCGGCGCCGCACAGCATCTCCTCGACGTGTCCGTCGATTACGCGAAGTCCCGGCTGCAGTTCGGCAGGCCGATCGGATCGTTCCAGGCGATCAAGCACCGGCTCGCCGATCTCCTGGTCGACCTCGAGCACGCCCGCTCGGCCGCCTACCACGCGGTGTGGGCGTTGGCCGACGGCTCCGACGACCCCGGGCTGGTGACCAGCATCGCCCAGGCGGTGGCCTCTTCGGCGTTCAGCCGCGTCGCCACCGACACCATTCAGGTGCACGGCGGCATCGGCTTCACGTGGGAACACCAGGCACACCTCTACTTCAAGCGCGCGATGACCGACGCCGTGCTCCTGGGCAGCGCCGAGCAGCACCGGTCACGGGTCGCCGACATGGTGCTCGACACCGCATCCGCCGAGCGCGCTCCGAGGGTCGCCGACGGCACGCCTGCCTAGTCACCACAGCTCGCGGTAGTTGAGCAGCGCACCGATCACCAGCGCCGACCCACCCACAAGGAACAAGATGCGTATCACCGGTGGTCCGAACCGGGTGAGTGCTCTCACGATCGAGCGCTGCAGCCGCCGCGACCGGATCGTCCTGACCGTCGACAGCATCAGCACCAGTAGCGACGGCAGCAGCGCCGTCGCGCAGTAGACGACCACGATCACCGGCCACGCGGTGGGCAACGGATTGCGTGACGAGATCATCGCCAGCGCCGTCAGGTAGGTCACCGCCGTCGGCGCCTGACCCGATCCGACCGCCAGGCCGACGATCCCGAACAACCATGGGTTGCGCCGGGCGGCGAGCAGCACCCACTCCGGCGGGGTGGCACTCGCCCTGCCCGAGAAGGCCGCGACGGCGACCAACACAACGCCCACTGCGAGTTGCCCCCAGTACCGGACGGTCGGCGTCACCTCGAGGTCGACGCGGTCGGTCAGAAGGCTCAGCCCCAGCACCGTCAGGATGCCGAAGGTGGTGGTCGCGGTGAAGACACCGGCTATGAAGCTCAGCCCGCCGGGCAGCGGCGAGCGTCGGCTGAGGCGGCTGTCGTACACGACCGCCGTCGTCACCCCGAGGTTGAGGACGTTGAGCGAATCGAGGAATGCCAACCCCAGAAGAGGCAGAAGGAGTCCGAGCATGTCGCCACTGAACCTACGTGAGGACCCACGAGGGTGCGCTGGTGGAGCGGCTGCGGACCGGCCGGGCTTGAAACTCGCGCGTGCGGGTACTCCTTCGGCTTCTGAAGAAACCTCCGAGAGGATCCATGACCCACGTACGCCCGCATCTCGACCAGCGCGAGGTGGTCGGCGGTATGGAAGACGCTCAGCGCATCGTCGCTGCGGTGTCCGACGCCTTCGCAGCCAAGGTCGTCGGCCAGGCCAACCTGCGCGAATCAATGCTGGTCGGCCTGCTCGCCGACGGCCACCTGCTCATCGAGAGCGTGCCCGGGCTCGCCAAGACGACGGCCGCCCGCGTCGTCGCCGAGTCCATCCGGGCCGACTTCCGCCGCATCCAGTGCACCCCCGACCTGCTGCCGAGCGACATCATCGGAACCCAGGTCTACGAGGCGGCCACCAACTCGTTCGTCACACAGCTGGGTCCCGTCCATGCCAACATCGTGCTGCTCGACGAGATCAACCGGTCCAGCGCGAAGACCCAGAGCGCCATGCTGGAGGCGATGGAGGAACGCCAGACCACGATCGCCGGGGTCGAGTACCCCATCCCCGAGCCGTTCCTGGTGATCGCCACCCAGAACCCCGTCGACCAGGAGGGCACGTACCCGCTGTCGGAGGCCCAGTCCGACCGGTTCATGCTCAAGGACGTCGTCGAGTACCCGTCCACCGACGAGGAGGTCGAGGTCATCCAGCGGATGGACGCCGGACTCTACGAGCGCGGCCACCGGACCGCGCCCGTCGTCGCGGCCGAGGACATCCTGCGCGTCCGCGAGTTCGTCCGGGGCGTGCACATGGACCCCGCACTCATCCACTACGCGAGCAGCCTGGTCGGCGTCACCCGCGCACCGGAACGGTACCTGGACGCCACTACCGCCCGGCTGATCGAATACGGCGCGAGCCCGCGCGCGACCATCGCGTTCTGCCGCGCGTCGCGGGCACTGGCCGTGCTGGCGGGACGGGCACACGTCGTGCCCGACGACATCGCCGCGCTGGCCCACCGGGTGCTTCGGCACCGGATCGTTCTCGGTTTCGAAGCTGCGAGTGTCGGCGTGACACCCGACGCAGTGGTCGACGCGGTGCTGCAGTCCGTTCCGGTGCCGTGACGTCGACGGTGCGGACCCATGTCCGATGACCTCCTTGGGCACCTGATCGGACCGACGCCCTACTCGAGTTGGTTGTCGTGGCTCGCGCTGGCGCTGCTACTCGTCCTCATCGCCTGGTACGCAGCCGTCTTCGTGGTCACCGCACCGCGGATGCGGCAACGTGGCCTCCCGATGTGGCGGTCGGCGAAGGAGGCGATGGTGCGGCGTCGCTTCGCGCGGTCGGTGCGGGCGATCGGAGACGGGTTCCGCTCGGGTGACCTCGACGCCGCCGGTGCCGCAGCCGCCATCAGCGGCGAGCTTCGCCGATTCCTGCACCGGGTGACCGGCCTCCGTGTGGAGTACATGCAGGTCGACGACATGGCCAACGGTGAACTCGAACCCGCTGCAACACTATTGGCTCAGCTTGGCGATGTCCGGTTCAGCGAGGCATCCCGGGTCGACGTGGGCGAGGTCAGCCGCAGCGTGGAGGAGCTGATCCGGTCGTGGGCCTGACGTGGATCGTCGTCGTGATCGCCGGCTGCCTCGCGCTGGCGGGCTGCATCGCCGCCGTACTGTTGCGGCCGATGGCCGCGCGGCGCCGGCGGCTGCGACCGCTGGCCAACGTGGACCGCCTCACCCAGCTACCGGAGTACGTCCGCGCTCGGCGTCGTCGCACCGCCATCACCGTCGGCACCATCGCGTTGCTGACGGCGACCTTCGCGGCCGCGGTCGTCACTGCCGCCCGTCCGACCGGGTTACCCTCGGCCACAGGTGAATCCGGGACTCGAGCCCCGGAGGACGTGATGGTGTGCGTCGGCGGCCCGCCCACGGATCCCGCCACCGGCGCCGCGCTGCGGTACTTCGCCGACCGCGTGACGGAGTTCGACACCCAGCGCATCGGTCTGACGTCGTCGAACCGGCGGGTGATCCCCATGACCCGCGACTACCAGTACGCGAGCGCCCAGTTCTCGGCAGCGGCGGAGGATGGCGGTCGCGGCGATGACTTCGCGTCGCCGGTGTCCTACGTCGACTACTCCGAGAGCGTCGAGGACCTGCTCGCGCTGTGCCTCACCGGGTTTCCGTCGTTCGAGCAAAAGGCCGACCAGCGTCGCTCGCTGATCTACGTCGGGCCCGGCACGCTGCGCACCCCGAACGACCGCGGCACGACGCTGTTCACCGCCGACCGGGTCAGAGACATCGCCATCGAGGCGGGTGTGCAGGTCAACGTCCTGTTCACCGGCCCCGCACCGGACGCGCTCGTCGCACTCGCCGCGGACACGGGCGGGCAGTCGTTCCCTGCGGAATCCAGCGTCATCGCGCACCTCGACGAGATCCGGGACCGACCTCCTGCGCCGGCGGCCCCCGCCGACGAGGCGGCGGTCACCACACCGGCGGACACTCCCGACGTCCCACTGCTGTTGGCTCTGGCTGCGATCGCGGCGCTGGCCGTGTGGCCGGCGGTGGCGCGCCGATGACGTTTCACCCCATCGTCGCGCCGCTGCTACTCGCCGCGGTGATCGTCGCGATCGTCGCGGCCCGCGTCGTCGCGCTGCGACGCATGACCGACCGCCGCCGGAACCGGGTCGCGCTGTGGCGCTGGGTCGGCCTGACGGCGGCGGCACTGCTTCTGACCGCGGCCGCCGCACGTCCCACGCTCGGAGCCGATGCCGAGGTCACCCGGATCGCCGACGACCGCGCGGCCAACGTGTTCCTCGTCGTCGACCGCTCGCCCGAGATGTCTGCCGACGGCGCGGGCGGCCCGTCGCGGATGGCTGCCGCGCGTGCGGACGTCGCGGCGCTGCTCGACCGCTACCCCGACGCCCGGTTCGCGGTCATCACGTTCGCCGCCCGCCCCTCGCTGGACTGGCCGCTCTCGCAGGACATCTGGAGTCTGCGCCCGGTGATGGCGGCACTCGAGCCCTATCCATCGCCGCCCGGGGGCGTCGCGCAGACCAACGTCGGCGCCGCAGGAACCGTGCTGCGCTACCAGCTCATCGCCGCGGCGCAGCAGTACCCGCGGGCGGCGAACCTCGTCTTCTACCTCGGCGCGGGTGCGGGCGGACCCGACGCGCCAGCACGGGAATTCGATCTGCCCGACGGCGCCGTGGACGGCGGGGCGGTGCTCGGCTACGACGCCGCCGAGGGCGGAGCGGCGTTGCGCGCGGCCGCGGATCAGATCGGCGTGCCCTACCTCGCCCGCGACCGTTCCGTGCCGCTGGACGACGTGCTGCAGGGCGACGGTGACACTGGTGCGACCATCGCAGCGGCGACGCCGTCCTCTGGCCGGACCGAGCTGTACTGGGCACCGGCGATCGCGGCCGCCGCACTGATCCTCGTCGAGCTGTACTTCGTGCTTCTGGAGTTCCGCCGCACCCGGATGGCGACGACGGACGTGATCCGGTGACGTGGCACGACGGACCGCCCCGATTGCGGCTGCGTCGGCGGCTGCTGGTGTTCTCCGCGCCCGTCGCCGTGGTGCTGGTGATCGCAGTGCTGAAGCTGGCATCCGTCGTGATCGCCGGTGGCGCGGCGGTGTCGGACTTCGAGCGCCGCGACGCGAGCGCGATGCGAGGCGACGTGGCGACGCTGAACGTCCTCAACGTCGTACAGCCCGCGAAGGCTCGTGTCGCGGCCGGCGCGGCGGCGGTTCTCGACGGCCGGCTTGACGATGCCGACGCGCAGTACACCGCAGCGCTGGCGGCCGACCCTGAATCCTGCTCGACACGAGTCGATCTCGAGTTCGTCCGGGAGACCCTCGGCGACCGGGCGGTCGACGCATTCGACGAAGAGGCGGCGCTCGCCCGCTACGTCAGCGCGTTCGCCGCGGTCGACGACGCCCCCGCAGGCTGTTTCGAGGGCAACACCGACGCCGACCCCGCCCGCAGGGCGCTGCGCGACGGGGCGGCCACCCGGCTGAAGCAGAAGCTCGAGCGGGTGGCGCCTCCTGCCCCGCCGTCGTTACCGGAAGCCGCACCGCCTCCGCCGCCCCCGCCGGGCACGGCGCCGTCCGATCCGGACGCACGGTTGCGGCTCGACCCCGGAACCGGCGATCCATTGGAGAAGCTGCAGCAGATCCTGCGCGACGCCGCGGCCGCGCAGGGCTGAGCGTCGCGCACTATTCTCGCGGTGTGGCAACGGTGTTGACGGTGAACCGCGGAGACCTCGGTTCCAATGCGGCGGTGCGGAGCACCGGCATCGACAAGCGCCCCACCGACGAGGTGGTGACGGTCCGGGCTCCCGGCCCCATGCGCGGCGGTCTCGGCAGCGGCGTCGTCGGCGACGCGATCGGTAACCGGAAGCTGCACGGCGGCGACGATCAGGCCGTGTATGCCTACGCCCGCGAGGATCTCGACACCTGGCAGCGCCAACTCGGTCGCGACCTCGGCAACGGCATGTTCGGCGAGAACCTCACGACCTCGGGCCTCGACGTGACGGGTGCGCTTATCGGGGAGCGCTGGCGCATCGGGTCCGACGGGCTGGTGTTGGAGGTCACGCGCCCACGAACCCCCTGCAAGACGTTCGCCGCCAAGATGGGGATCGACGGCTGGATCAAGACGTTCACCCACGGCGGCGTGCCGGGGGCCTACCTGCGAGTCATCGAACCGGGCCCACTGCGAGGCGGCGACCCCGTCGAGATCATCGAACGCCCCAACCACGGCGTCACCATCGGCATGGCTTTCCGCGCGCTCACCGTCGAGCCGTCGTTGCTCGGCGACATCCTCGCTGCCGACGCACTGCCCGAGGAACTCAAGCAGCTAGCGCGCAAGCGCTCGGGTGCTTGATTCTGCGATTCCGGCCCGATGCCCCTGAAACGCAGCGTCGCCCCCACCCTCGCGTACATGCAATCGGCCCATACAGTTCGATGCGTAACCTCGAACCCACGCCGATGACGAAGGATCAACGAATATGCAGGCAGCGGTCACTCCGGGAGCCGAGAGCACCCTCGCCGAGGTCGCCCAACGCTACGGGCTCTCCCGCGAGGCCGTGTTGGCGATGCTGTTCGCCGTGCACGCCGGCGGGGGCACGATGGCTCAGTTCTCCATTCCCGAACTCGGCGGGTCGGGGCAATGGATGAAGGGCGGCATGACCATGGTCGGCAACATGTTCGACAACGCCCTCAAGGCGCGCGTCGACGCCCTGTGCGGCGAGTTGGCTCAGTTGCTCGCCACCGAGACGGTGTTTCCTGCGTCGGAGACCGCCACCGGAATGGGCTTCACCTCGGGCAATTGGTGGCCGGCCGATCTCGGCGTTCCCAGCTCCACTGGCGGGCAGAACGACGCCCGCTACGCCGTCTTCCCAAGCACCAAGCGCCTGGCGATCCAGGTCAACGGTGTCACCCGGGTGTTCGACACCGGACAACATCGCATCGGTGGAGTGCAACAGCAGCAGGGCGGTCAAACCGGCACGGTCGGCTTCACCAGCCAGCTCGGCACCTTCGACGTCTCGAGCCTGCGTGAACTCGGCACGGAGCACGTCGCCGAGACACCCGTCGCCGCACCCGCGCCACAGCACCGACCCGAACCAGTACCTGCGACGCGGTCGGTTGCGCCGCCTGCCCCAGGACCGACGGCACCCGCTCCTCCGGCTCAACCGGCGGCGGCCCCGTCCGGCGATCCGGCAACCATCATCGCGGCCATCGAATCGCTGGCCGGTCTGCACGAGCGCGGCATCCTCTCCGACGAGGAGTTCGCCGCGAAGAAGTCCGAGCTGCTCGCCCGGCTCTAGGCGGTTGACCTGTTGCAGCGCCCCGAGGGCGGGAGCCCGGTGACCCGACATAACCGCAGCCACGGCACGACTGGGTCGTTTCGCCGAACGCAGACCGGGAAAGCAACCTTTGTGCCGTGCGCCGGGTGGACACCAACCGCGGCTGTAGAGAAGTCCATGAACATCGTTGACGGGAGCTGTGATGACGTCGGTCGTGATCGTAGGTAGTGGCTTCGCCGGCTTCGAGTGCGCCCGCCGATTGGCACGGATTCTGCGCAGGCAGGACGCCGCGGTGGACGTCACCCTCGTGTCCCCGGTGGACTACATGCTCTACACACCGTTGCTCCCCGACGTAGCCGGAGGTGTGATCGACGCCCGATTCGTGACGATCCCCCTGGCCAATGCGCTGCATGGCGTGCGGATGGTGCGCGGCAGAGTCGAGGCCGTGGACTTCGACGGTCACACTCTGTCGTACGTCGATCCCGAGGACCGCGCGCGCGAGTTGACCTGGGACCGGCTCGTCCTGACCCCGGGTTCGGTGACGCGGTTGTTCGACATACCTGGCCTGGCCACCCACGGGCGGGGCCTCAAGTCCCCTGCGGAGGCTCTTTACCTGCGGGATCACGTCCTCGAGCAACTCGAGTTGGCCAACATCGACGACGATCCGAAACGGGTACGGGCCCGACGCACGATCGTGATCGTCGGGGCGTCGTACTCGGGCACCGAACTCGCTGCTCAGCTCCGCGCCCTCGCCGATGCGGCAGCCGAGCAGATGGGGTTCGACTCCGCCTCCGTGCGTTTCCTGCTGCTCGACATGGCCGATCAGGTGATGCCCGAGGTCGGCGAGAAGCTCGGTGAAGCGGCGATGCGGGTACTGCGCGAACGCGGCATCGACGTTCGGCTGGGCACGACGCTCAAGGAAGTCCACGCCGACCACGTCGTCCTCAGCGATGACTCCACGGTCAACGCCCACACCGTCGCGTGGGTGACGGGTGTGACCGGGGCGCCCTT
Source organism: uncultured Actinomycetota bacterium (assembly GCA_963798245.1). Classification (GTDB taxonomy): domain Bacteria; phylum Actinomycetota; class Actinomycetes; order Mycobacteriales; family Mycobacteriaceae; genus Mycobacterium. The sequence continues at coordinate 192,885 of CAWCSO010000009.1, read as the reverse complement.
GGTCGCCAACCTTGGATTGGACACCGAGCGGGGACGTATGAAGGTCGGCGCCGATCTCGGGGTGCCCGGACATCCCGACGTGTTCGCGGCGGGCGATGCCGCCGCCGTGCCGGATCTGACGCGACCGGGCGAGATCACGCCGCCCACCGCTCAGCATGCGATCCGGCAGGGAAAGGTGTTGGGGCGCAACGTCGCCGCAAGTTTGGGCTATGGATCGAAGAAGCGCTACAAGCACCACAACATGGGGTTGGTGGTCGACCTGGGTCCGCGCTATGCGGTCGCCAACCCGCTCAACGTTCACATATCCGGACTCCCGGCCAAGTTCGTCACGCGGGCGTACCACCTCTACGCCATTCCGAGGTTCGTGAACAGGTGGGCCGTGTCGCTGGCCTACCTGACCGACGCGGTATTCGACCGTTCGATCGTCTCGATGGGGCTGTCCACACAGGAGGATGCCAACTTCTCCACCAGCGAGGGCATCCCGATGCCGAAGGTCGACTGACGTTTTGCCCAGCCGGCCGGGCCTAGGCCTCATCCCGCATCGAAGCCCGCTCCGCGGCGGCATCGCGCAGTTCCAGGTAGGCCTGCTCGACGGCATCGGCCATCCTGTCGATGTCGGATAGGGCACGCGGATCGGTGCACAGCCCGATGCCGATCGCCCCGGCGCACGAGATCGCAGACACCCGCAGCGCGTGATGTGCGGCAGGCTCCGACGACGAGAACAGCTGTTGCACGCGACGCCCCTCGACGTCGACCACCGTGCGCGGGCCGGGGACGTTGGAGATGGACACGCTGAATTCCCGCGAACTGCCCGCAAGACGCTTCGCGGCCTCGCCGACGAACCTCACCGCCCCCAGCGCGTGCAGCAGATCATAGATCTCGTCGGCGTCGTCGAGGCGCTTTCGCTCGCGCGTCTGCGCGCTGATCCGGTCGAGCATGACCAGCGGGTCCCGTTCGCCGAGAGGCAGATCGACGTTCATGAACGAATCACGGTTGCCGAGTTCGGCGGCATCCTCGTCGCGGTGGTGCAGGCTCACCGGAATCTGTGCCCGCAGATGCCGCCGCGCCGATTCATGCTGCTCGAGCCACGTCCGCAGTCCGCCCGCGATGATGGTGAGCAGCACGTCGTTGACCGTCGCCCGCTGCGGCCGCGACGCTCCGATCGACTTGAGGTCGGCCAACGGCGCGACGGTGAATGCCAGTTCGCGCGACACGCTGATCGGCCGGTCGAACGGCGAGCGCCCGCCGGGACGGCCGAGTTCACGGAACACTGCCGCGGGCATCCGACGGGCCTCGTCGAACCGCGAGGTCCCGGCGGCCGTGTCGTGTACCCCGGGCGCCGGGCCGGCGGCGGGGGGCTGGGATTGGGCGTCAACGTGAACGCCATCGAAGAGGACGGCTTCAAGAAACCGGACCCCGGCGATCCCGTCGCACATGGCGTGGTGGATTCGCGCCGCGATCGCCTCACTCCCATCCTCGAGTGGCCCGATCACGTCGAACGTCCAGAGCGGGTGCCGACGGTCGAGGTGCTCGGACATCAGGTTGCTCGTGATCCGCCACAGGTCCGACCGCGTCGCACACGGCCCGTCGTCTCGCCTGCGGACGTGGTTCCCGATGTCGAAGTCCTCGGCCTGCACCCATCGCGGTTCGGCGCTCGAGGTGTCGACCCGTTCGGTGGCGCGCGAGACCTTCGAGAGGCGGGCCGCGACGGTGCCGCGCAATGCGTCGAGATCCAGGCTGGCGCCGGGTTCGAGGACGATCAGCTTCAACGTGTGGCCGGTTACGGCCTCGGATTCGAGATCCAGGATGTGCGCGTCGTCCGGTGAGAGCCGGTCCCCGTCTGTCACCTGACCGAGTGTAGGAGCGCCGGGGCGCGGTCGAACACGCATCCACCGAGTCAGGTGTGGCCCGGTGATGAGGACCACACCCACTGTCCGACGCAGGGTGTGCGACGCCGATTCAACAGCCTGCGACGTGATGCCGCTCACAACCCGGCACCGCGCGCCGAATACGCGGCAGAACCTTTGGCGCCCTGTGGAAGCAATGCGGCGGAATTAAAGCGCACATCGGCCGGTTACACCGCACAGACCGGAACGAATCGGACCGGCACCCACAGCGTTCTCCCCGCGACACCGGAGCCACGGCGTGAACACAACTCAATAGATCGAAAGAAGTGACACCCATGAAGAAGTTCGGAATCGCCTCGATCATGGCCAGCGCAATGGCCGCGGCCGTCGTCGGACTGGCAGCCCCCGCACAGGCGGGCATCGACCACCACGTGTGGCTCGACCAGATCAACCACAGCGCCAGCGTGCCTCAGGTCGACACCACGGTGCACCAGAGCCGCTGATTACCGATTTAGCATCAAGGAGGGGCATCCGCATCCGCGGGTGCCCCTTCTTCATGCGACACGCGTTACGTCACCTCACCTCGTAGGCACATGGCGCAGGAGTGAGTATTCGCGCGCCAGTCTCGGTGATGGCGATGGTGTGCTCGGAGTGCGCGGTGTTCGACCCGTCTGCCGAGCGCAGGGTCCAGCCATCTGCATCGATGACCAGGCGATCACTGCCTCGTCCCCACCACGGTTCGAGTGCGAAGGTCATGCCCGGCCGCAGCAGCAATCCGCGCCCATGGCGTCCACGATTGGGGATGTGGGGATCCTCGTGCATGGTGCGACCCAATCCGTGACCGCCGAATTCGACGTTGACGCGATACCCGGCTTCGGTGGCGACGTCGCCGATTGCCGCGGAGATGTCACCAAGATGCCCGCCGGGCACCGCGGCGGCGATACCAGCGTCGAGGGCCGTTCGCGTCGACTCGATCAGCGCCCGGTCGCCGTCGCCGTCGCCGTCGCCGACGATCACCGTGATCGCGGAATCGGCCACCCAACCGTCGATCGAAACCGCGAAGTCCAGGCTCAACACGTCGCCATCTCGGAGCACGTATTCGTGTGGCATACCATGCAGCACAGCATCATTGACCGACAGACAGATGACATTTCGAAATGGACCGCGACCGAACGACGGGGCGTAGTCCCAGTAGCACGATGTCGCCCCTCGGTCGGTGATCAGTGCACGGGCGTGATGCTCGAGCTGCATCAGGTTCACCCCTGGCTGCGCTTCGATCGACAACGTAGCCAGCGTCTGCGCGACGAACTCGCCGGTAACCGCCATCTTGTCGATGTCTCCCGCGGTCTTGAGTTCGATCATCTGGACCTCCTTTCATCGGTATTCTTATACCGTTCACCACGGTACCCGTAGTCGGTATTCGAATACCGGCTAGGCTCATCGGCATGGTGCGTCTACCTCTGAGCCCCGAGCAGGTGAAGGCGGGGCAGCGACTTGGTGCGCTGATCAGGACTGCCCGGGCTGGTCGTGACCCCGAAATGATCGCTCGCATCGCCGGTATCTCACCGGAGACACTGCGCAAGATCGAGGTAGGCAGAATGCCCAGTCCGAGCTTCGGCACGGTGGTTGGACTCTGCGATGCGCTGGGATTGCCCCTGGCGGATGCCGTCGATGCCTGGCATGGGACAGCCAACCAACGGATGGCGATCTGAAACGTTCGTCATCCAGGTCATCACGGGCAACTGCTAGTTCACGACGTCGTCGATCGCGCGGTAGATGCGCTGCTCGCTCACCGGGCGCGGGGTGCCCAACTGCTGGGCCCACAGGCTGACCCGCAGCTCCTCGACCTGTCGTCCGATCTCGCGCACGTCCGCCCCCGCCGCCCGACTCGGTGACAGCGAGCCGAGGAGTTCGTCGTAGGCGGCCTGCACGGCGTCGACGCGCGCCATGCGCTCCGAGTCGGCCGCCACGCCGTGGGCCAGTCGCTCCAGGCGCCTCCCGATCGCGGTGAGATAGCGCACAGTGTCACCGAGATGCGCTGCGCCGGTGGCGGTGACGAAGCCCGACGGCAGCAACCGGCCCAGTTGGGCCTCGACGTCCCTGATCGCCGCGGCCTGCTGTGGCGGAACCCGATCCGGCAGCGCGAGTCGGACGTCCTGCGCTGCTGCCAGCACCTTGCCGACGCGACCGACCACCTCGAGGGTGGTCGACACCAGCGCGGCGGCCACGCGGTCCCGCAGGGCAGTGAACTCCGCGCGCGTCCAGGCCGGCTCCCGAACCAGGACGTCGACCGCGGCGTCGGCGCAGTCCTCGATCAGCGCCCCCAGCGAGCCATCCGGATTGGAACCGAGCACCAGCCGGGTACGCGGATCGAGGGCACGCTCCACGGCCTTCACCGGCGACGGCACCGACAGTCGCAGCAGCCGCCGGGTCCCCGGCCCCATGGCCGCCTGCTGCTCGACCTGCGCCGCGAACACCCGCAGGTCCACGGTGCCACCGGTGTCGACGAGGGCCGGGAAACCCCGCACCGCGTGGCCCCCGCTGCTGCGTTCCACGTCGCGGGGTATCTCGTCAACGTCGGCCGGCCAGGATCGCAGGCCGGTGCGCCCGAGGTCCCCGGCAACGGCGTCGGCGACGGCCCGCTGCACCGGGCCGGCGAGCCGTGCCCGCAGCGCCTTCAGATCCTTGCCCCTGGCGATCTCGCCGCCGTCGGTGCCCTCCACCGCGAAGGTGACACGCAGGTGGGCGGGTATCTTCTCCAGATCGAAGGCTTCGATCGGAACCAGAACGCCGGTGCGCCTGCGCAACTCGCGTTGCAGCTCGTCGAGCAGGGAGCCCTCGCCCGGCTCGAGCGTGGTCAACACGGCACGGGCGGTGTCGGGCGCGGGCACGAAGTTGCGCCGCAGTTCCTTGGGCAGTGAGCGGATCAGCGCGGTGATGAGTTCCTCCCGCAGTGCGGTTACCTGCCAGGCGAATTCGTCGGCAGCCAGCCGGGCCAGCACGTCGACCGGTACGTGCACCGTGATGCCGTCGTCCTCGGCCCCGGGCTCATAGCGGTAGGTGACGGGCAGCGAGAGGTCACCCGCCTGCCAGGTGTCGGGTCGATCGGCGGCGTCGTCGGAACGCAACAGATCGTCGCGGGTGAACGTGAGGAGGTCCGGCGTGCGGTGCCGCTGCTTCTTCCACCAGCCGTCGAAGTGCCGCGCCGACACGACCTCGGCGGGTACGCGGGCATCGTAGAAGGCGTGGATCTCGTCGTCGCCGACCAGCAGGTCACGCCGCCTGGCCCGCTCCTCGATCTTGGCCAGTTCCTCCAAAAGCCTGGCGTTGTCGGCGAAGAAGTGGTGGCGCGTCTGCCAGTCCCCCTCGACGAGGGCGTGGCGGATGAACAGTTCCCGCGCCAGCACGGGATCCACCTGGGCGTAGCCGACCCGGCGCCGCGCTACCAGCGGCAGGCCGTAGAGCGTCACCCGTTCGTAGGCCATGACCGCACCCCGCTTCGCGTCCCAGTGCGGTTCGCTGTAGCTGCGCGCCACCAGATCGCCGGCCACGCGTTCCACCGCCTCGGGTTCGATACGGGCGGCGACGCGGCCGAACAGGCGACTGGTCTCGACCAGATCGGCGACGACGATCCACCGTGGCGGCCGCTTCGTCAGGACCGACCCCGGCGCCAGCACGAACTTCGAGTTCCGCGCACCGGTGTACTCGGGCAGTCCTCGCGTGCGCGGTTGCGTGTCTCCTTCCCGCAGGCCGACGTGCGACAGCAGGCCTGCCGTCAGCGCGGCGTGAACCCGGGCCGGGTCGGCTGGCTCGGCGTCCCCGGACTCCACGATGCCGAGATCGCGGGCGATGCTGCGCAGCTGCCCGGTCAGATCCTGCCACTCGCGGATGCGTAGGTAGTGCAGGAACTCTGCGCGGCACATTCGCCGAAAGGAGCTACCCGAGCGCTCCTTTCGTTGCTCGCCGAGGTAGCGCCACAGATTGAGGAAGGATACGAAGTCCGAGTGTTCATCGGCGAAGCGCGCGTGCTTGGCCCGGGCGGACTCCTCCCGGTCCGCGGGCCGCTCCCGGGGGTCGGGGATCGACAGCGCGGCTGCCAGGACCAGGATTTCGCGCACGCACCCCTCGGCGTCTGCGGCAAGGATCATTCGTCCGACGCGAGGATCAAGGGGCAGCCGCGCCAGCCTGCGGCCGACATCGGTGATGGTGCCGTCGCGATCGAAGGCGCCGAGTTCGACCAAGAGTGCCACGCCATCGCGGACGCTTCGCGCCTCCGGCGGATCGAGAAAGGGAAACCGTTCGATGTCACCCAGACCAAGTGCCGCCATCTGCAGGATCACTGCCGCGAGGTTGGTGCGCAGGATCTCGGGATCGGTATAGCGGGAACGGGATTCGAAGTCGGCCTCCGAGTACAGTCGGATGCACACCCCCGGTGCGATACGCCCGGAGCGGCCCGCCCGTTGCGCGGCCGACGCCTGCGAGATGGGCTCGATCGGCAGTCGCTGAACCTTGGTCCGCCTGCTGTAGCGCGAGATACGGGCGGTGCCCGGGTCGACGACGTAGCGGATGCCCGGCACGGTGAGCGACGTCTCGGCAACGTTCGTCGCGAGCACCACCCGCCGACCGGTCCGCCGCGGGCTGAACACCTTCTGCTGGTCGGCGGTGGGTAGGCGGGCGTAGAGCGGCAGCACCTCGGTCGGCAGCCGATCGTCGCGCATCGCCTCGCGCAATGCCTCTGCGGTGTCGCGTATCTCGCGCTCGCCGGACAGGAAGACGAGCACGTCCCCGGGCGGTTCGGCCTCGAGTTCACGGACCGCGTCGACGATGGCCTCGGTCGGGTCACGCAACTCGGTACGAACGATCTCGTGGTCGGGATCGTCGGGGTCCTGATCGTCACCGTCAGGCGCCGCGGCGACCTCCAACGGCCGGTAGCGGATCTCGACCGGATAGGTCCGCCCCGAGACCTCGACGATCGGTGCACCGCCACCAGGCCCACCGAAGTGCGCCGCGAAGCGGCCCGGTTCGATCGTCGCCGAGGTGATGATCACCTTGAGATCGGGCCGCCGCGGCAGCAGCTCCCGGAGGTAGCCGAGCAGGAAGTCGATGTTCAGGCTGCGTTCGTGCGCCTCGTCGAGGATCAGGGTGTCGTAGGCCAGCAGCCGGCGGTCGCGTTGGATCTCGGCCAGCAGGATGCCGTCGGTCATCAGCTTGACCAGGGTGCGGTCGCCCGCCTGGTCGGTGAACCTGACGGTGTAACCGACCGCATCACCGAGAGGTGTGCCCAGTTCGTCGGCGATCCGCTGCGCCACGGTTCGGGCGGCGAGCCTGCGCGGCTGGGTGTGACCGATCGTGCCTCGGATGCCCCGGCCGAGTTCCAGGCAGATCTTGGGCAGCTGAGTGGTCTTGCCGGACCCCGTCTCGCCCGCCACGACGACCACCTGGTGCTCGGCGATCGCGGCGGCGATGTCGGCGCGGCGATCGCTCACCGGAAGGTCGGGGTAGGTGATGGTGGGCACCGCCGCGGTACGGGCGGCGATCAGGGCCTCGGCGGCCGCGAACTGCCGAACGAGCCGCTGCACCTGGTCGGGATCGTCGCGGCGCAGGTTCTTCAGGCGGCGACCCAGACGGGCGGCATCACGGATCGTGAGGCCGTCCAGACGCATGCGGAGCGCGCGGACGTCGTCGGCGGACGGTTCGGACACTCCGGCAAGGATAGGCGGCGAGGGAATGCGGGGTCGACCGCCTCGTGTCAGCACTGGCCATCCCTGCTGGCACGGCCCACGTTTTCACGTCTGGGCCCGATTTCGGCTTACATGTATGCGTGAGTCGGATCCTAAGAACCAGCCTGCGCGCGGCGTCGGTGCTGGCCGTGAGCGTGGCCGTGGCGGTGGGTTGCGACGCTGCGGGCACCACCCCCGGCACCTCGGGCGGGCCCGCGGTTCCCGAACTGCCCGGCGTGCCCACGACCGCGCCCGTGCAACCGACGACTCCTCTGGTCGCCTATCGGACCACCGGGGAGATCGGCGTCGTCGACGGCACCAAGGTCATCGCCTCCACACCGGGTGCATTCATCCCATCCGGGGGGCCGCTCATCACCGAGGACGGCAAGTTCGCGTTTGCGCGGGCAGCCGATGCCACGGTCGCACTCGAAGTGGCGACCACGGCCACGCAGACCGTCCCGGTACCGCGGGACTCCCGTATCGGCACCGCCGGAGGTAGCGTCCTCGTCTGGTGGGAGCAACCGAATCGGCTGATGCAGTTCGATCTGGCGAACCCCGCGGCCGGTCCGACGGTGCGCCGGCAGGTCGACCTTCCGCCGAACGCGTCTGCGGGCGATGCGAGGCTGATCACCGCCAGAGCCGGCACGGCCGTCATCGCACGGGTCGAGTCCACCCCGTCGCCGTTCGGCGGTCCCGACACGCTGTACGCCGTGCGGGGCGACGCGGAACCGTCGTCGCTGGACCAGGTCGACGCCAACACACCGGTCGAGGTTGCCGCACTCAGCCCCGACGGCGCCCAGCTGGCCTACGGCCTCTACCGGCGGTCGGGCACTGCGTGCGGCACCGCAGCCGTCGTGGTGTCCGCAGCCGACGGCACGCAGCAGTCGTTCGACGTCGCCGCTCCGGATCCGGCGACCGGTTCACGGGTCCAGCAGCTGTGGTGGGACGACTCACGCCCGATGGCGTTGAGTCTGGCGACGTGGCGATGCGACTCCGAGAGCTACTACTCGCCGCGGGTGTGGGAATTCCGGGACGACAGCCTCGCGCAGACGCAGCCACCGACGGTGGCACTGCAGGCCATCGACGTCACTCCCGGCCAGCGGGCGCTCATCATTCCGCAGGGCGGTCAGGAGCCCCAGGAATCCGGCACCCTGGTCGTCGAGGACAGCGGCCGCAGGTTTCCCGTCAAGCCGGACGTCGACACCATCGACGTCATCGAGCCAGCGCAGGAGTGATCCGATCAGTACCTCAGTCCGTGCCCGAATCCGAAGACGGGGTCGGCAGTGTCGAAGGCGACGTCTTCCCTGCTGGCGGCAACGGCCGCATCGGAGTTCGGCAGATCGAACGGCAGGTTCCCGCGTGGCGCTCGGTCGCCGAACAGGACGTCGAGCAGAGCGGTCTCGCTCACGCCGAAATCGGCAATGACGGCAGCGGGTCGGTCGCCGGACGGGTCGACGAACGGACTGAGCACGGCGGGCCGGTCCAGGTACACGTCGAGCACGGTCGGCACGGCAGCACACACGTCGAGCACCCGCGCCACCTCGTCGGCCGTGAACTCCAACGAACCGTGATGGAACAGCGCGGCGAAGCCGTCACCGCGCGGGTCGAACGGCGCCTTCAGCCGCAGCAGCGCCGCGTCGGCGTCGGCAGGTTGCTCGACCCGTTCGGCGTACCTGGCAAGCACCTCCGGGGAGACCTCGGGGGCGTACAGCTTGATGCCGCGGCGCAGCGGAAGCAGCGAGCCGTCGTTGACCAAGAGCGTCAGCGAATCCTGCTGCGCCCGAATGCCTGCGGCGGTGAAGTCGGCCCGACCCAACGTCACCGCCGCGTGGTCCTCGTCGACGAACCGCCGGTCGAACAGACCGAGCGCGAACTTGACGCGCAGCAGCCGTCTGGCCGACTGATCGATGCGTGCCTCGCTGACCCGGCCCGACCGCACCAGGCTCACCAGGACCTCGGTGCAAGCCTCTCCGCCGAACTGGTCGGCACCCGCCTCGATGACCGCGGCGGCCCGGTCCTCGCGGCCGAGGTGTTCGACGCCCCATGCCCGGGCGGTGCCGAGATCACCGATTCCGTCGTGATCGGTGATGAGGCCCCAGTCGGTGCATACCACGCCATCGAAGCCCAACTCCTCGCGCAGCAGGCCGGTGATCACGGACTTGTTGAAGCCGAAACCGACTTCCTCCCAGTGGGTTCCAACCGGCATGCCGTAATACGGCATGACCTCCGCCGCGCCCGCGTCTAGCGCGGCACGGAAGGGCCGCAGGTGATATTCGGCGTTGTTGCCCGGGTAGACCTGCTCGCGGCCCCACGCGAAGTGCGGATCGTTGCCATCCTGCTGCGGCCCGCCACCCGGGAAGTGCTTGATCATGGCCGCCACCGAATCGTCCGTCAGTTCCCGTCCCTGCAGCCCCTGCACGTAGGCGGCGCCGAGGCGCGAAGTGAGCTCGGCATCCTCGCCGAAGGTGGCGCTCGTTCGCGGCCAACGAGGCTCGGTGGCGAGGTCGATCTGCGGGTGCAGGGCCACGCGTATGCCGACTGCGAGGTACTCCTGACGGACGACATCTGCAAACTCACGCACCCGCTCGTCCGAACCGATGGCCGCCAGCCCCAGCGGCTCAGGCCACAGCGAGAAGGGTCCTGCCATGATCTGCGTCAGGGGGTTGTCACCGAAGTGGTGCCGCGGATCCGTGGAGAACGTCACGGGCACGCCGGGTGGTCGGCGAAGTGCCAGCCGCTGAATAACGTTGTGCCACTTCGCGAAATCCCTCCCATCGGCTGCCGATCCCATGAGGTTGAAGTGGGTGAGACCCTTGTCGAGCAGTCCCCGCAACGATGCTCCGCCGGTGAGCGGCAGCTCCTGCTCCGGATCTCCGACGAACGCCATGGTGTGGAACATCAGCCCGACCTTGTCGGTCAGGTCCAGCCGCGACAGCAGGTCGCAGACCCGCTGCTCGGTCGGCAGCGAAGGATCCTGATAGGGAAGTTCGATCCGGGTCACCGTCGCAGGCCTCTCTCGTTTCTCGAGCTCCTCCCCACTTTCCAACCTAGCGTCGCTCGGTACGCTGAACGGTGTGACCCTGGTGCTGGACGGCTACTTCGCGCGCGACCTGCCGGAGATGACCGTCCCGTGGCAGGCGGCGTCGGCCGCCGAACCCCGCGCGCTGGCCGTCAACGCGGGCCTGGCCGCCGAACTCGGACTGGACCTCGCCTGGCTGCGCGGCCCCGACGGCGTGGCGTTCCTCCTCGGAAACGTCGTCCCCGACGGCGCCACCCCCGTGGCGCAGGCGTACGCCGGGCACCAGTTCGGTGGGTTCGTTCCCCGCCTGGGTGACGGCCGCGCGCTACTGCTCGGCGAAATCGATACCCCCGAAGGCCGCCGTGACCTGCACCTGAAGGGTTCGGGGCGGACGCCTTTCGCACGGGGCGGCGACGGCCTGGCAGCCGTCGGTCCGATGCTGCGCGAGTACCTGATCAGTGAGGCCATGGCCGCGCTCGACGTGCCCACGACACGGTCCTTGGCCGTGGTCGCGACAGGGAGCCGGGTCGTCCGCGACACCCCGCTGCCGGGGGCGGTGCTCACGCGGGTGGCCAGCAGTCACCTGCGCGTCGGCAGCTTCCAGTACGCGGCCATCACCGGAGGCCCCGAGCTGCTGAGGCGGGTGGCCGATCACGCGATCGCCAGGCACTACCCCGATGCTGCCGACGCCGGGAACCCGCATCTCGCCCTCTTCGACGCGGTGGTCACCGCACAGGCGTCGCTGATCGCCCGGTGGATGCTGATCGGCTTCGTGCACGGCGTCATGAACACCGACAACATGACCATCTCCGGTGAGACCATCGACTACGGTCCATGCGCCTTCATCGAGACCTTCGACCCGGCAACGGTCTTCAGTTCGATCGACCACGGCGGGCGCTACGCGTACGGCAACCAGCCTGCCGCGGCGGCATGGAATCTGGCCCGATTCGCCGAGGCCCTCCTGCCGCTGCTGTCCGATGATCAGGACCGCGCCATCGCACTGGCCACGGAGTCGCTCGGCCGGTTCGGCACCCAGTACGAGGCGGCGTGGTCGGCGGGGATGCGCGCCAAGCTCGGGCTGGATTCCCACGTCGACGACGCAACGCTCGGCTCACTCGTCTCCGAGCTGCTCGGACTTCTCGAGCGCAACCGCGTCGACTACACGTCGTTCTTCCGCGGCCTCGCCGCAGCGGCGCGCGGTGACCGCGAACCTGCCCGTGGCCTGTTCGCCGACCTGGCGGCGTTCGATCTCTGGCTGGCGCGGTGGGCCCCGCTGAACCCCGACGGCGACGCGATGGATCGGGTGAACCCGGTTTACATCCCGCGCAACCACCTGGTCGAGGAGTCGCTCGACGCGGCCACCCGCGGAGATCTCGGACCGTTCGATCGGCTCATCGAGGTGGTGGCCGCGCCATTCGACGAACGCGCCGGCCTGCAACGCTACGCTGAGGCAGCACCCTCGGACTTCGGTGCGTACCAAACCTTTTGCGGTACCTGAGTACTCGGTGCGGCGGTCATGCCGCTTCCAGACTCAGCAGCAGCGCCTTGGCCCGTACCCCTCCGACGTACTGCCCGATGGAGCCGTCGGAGCGCACCACCCGGTGGCACGGGATGACGACCGGAAGTGGGTTGTGCCCGCATGCGCTGCCGACGGCGCGCACCGCACCAGGGTTACCGATCGCCGACGCGACGGCGGCGTAGCTCTCGCGGCGCCCGTAGCCGATCTCGCGCAGGTGCTCGATCACCTGCCTTCGGAAGCCCTCTGCCAGCGACAGGTCCAGCGGTAGGTCGAACGTCGTTCGGGTGCCGGCGAAGTACTCGTCGAGCTGTCGTGCGGCGGCGTCGAGGCGAGGCCGCGAAGCCAGGATCCGCGGACTGACCCTGGCGGCCAGATCGTCCAGCACGGCGTCGAAGCCCTCGCCGGCGAATGCCACCCGGACCAGCCCGACGGGCGTCGCGGCGAGCAGCAGCTCACCCGCAAGGGTGTCGACGGTGCGGAAGGCGACGTCGAGAATGCCCGCGTCCTGGGCACTGCGTGCCAGATAGGAATGCAGCCGCGCCAGGTCCGCGGTGGCCTCGGGGAACAGGCCCCCCAGCGCCACGCGGTCGGGAAAGTCCATGGTATCGGTCATGTCTGGTTCTCCTTCGGGTATCGCCGTCTCAGGGTCTTGATGCCGTCGGCCGCCGCCCGCCGCGCCGCATCGGGTGAATTACCCAGCAGTTCGGCGACTTTCGCATAGGGAAGCCCGGCGAGGTAGTGATAGGCGACCGCTTGCCGTTGCTTGTCGGGCAGTGCGTCCAGCACCGCCCACAGGGTGTGATCCAGTTCCGCGGGCTCGTGGTGCCCGACATGGAAGACCCCGCCGGGTTCGGGCACCGTTTCGACGGGCGCAGGTGCGCGGCTGCGTGCCCGGCCGACGTCGATGGCGCGACGGTGCGCGATGGTGACGAGCCAGGCCTCGACGTTCGCGCCGGCGTCGAGTTCGGGATAGGCGCGAAGGGCGGACAGGAACGTCTCCGACCATGCGTCGTCGGCGTCGTCGGGCCCGAGCACCGCGCGGCAGACGCGCAGCACCATCGGGCCGAATTCGACCACCACCGCTTCGAAGGGACGCACGCTCACGTCATGTAGACGTCCGGCGCCGCGGAAACGTGAGACGGCGGACGATCACCACAGCGTCCCGTGGCCATCCGCGACGATGAATCCGTGTTTTCCACCGATGGTTTCGCAGTGCACGATGCCCTGGGGTTCCACCGCGCATCTCGTGCCGCCGTTGGTCAGTCGGTACCCCACGGGCAGCACGTCCACGTCTCGGGTGAAGGTCGGCGTGTCCGAACGAACGTAGCCAGCCGGTGCCTGACCGTCGATGAGGGTCTGGTTGGTGCCTGCGGGTGCGTCGGCGGGTACGTCGTCACAGCCGACCACGTTGCCGATCGGGCCGATCCCGCAGGACTGTCCGGCCGCGGTCTTGAAGTAGACCCAGCCGGGGTCGGCCGTGAACAGGTAGCGCCCCTTGCCGAGCGGATACTTGTCGACACCGGGGTTGCGGCCGGGCGGCCCACTGTCGGCGGCCCTGACCGACGTGCTCGCCACCCCGGAATTCGTCGAGCCGCCATCGACGTCGGATGCCCCGCATCCGGTCATCACCAGAAGACCGCCCACGGCGACGGCGATCGCGTGCCTCACCGAGACGTGACGGCGCGCACGACCCGAACTTCGGCAGCGGTGTCGCGGGGGTCGATGAGAATCTTGGCGTGGGTCTCGGGATCGCCGAGGGCGTCGAAGGCCGTCGCGACCCCGTCGAGTCCCACCGTGCCCGTGACCAGCGTCGACGCGTCGAGCTTGCCCTCGGCGAGCATGTAGAGGGTGTCGCGAAACTCCAGCGGTGTGTATCCGAAGACGAACCGCAGGTCGATCTCCTTGGCGTTCGCCATCGCCGGCTGGATAGCGTCGGAGGACATGCAGACGCCGACGACGATCACCAGCGCACTCAGAGGCGCCGCACCGAGGATCCCGTCGATCATCCCCGGCACCCCGACGCATTCGAAGATCACCGGCCGCTTGGGCCCGGCGGCGCCGAGCTTGTCGGCGACCCGGTAGAGGTGCGCCCAGCCCGGAAGCTTGCGCAGCTTCTCCATCGAGCCCATGCCGAGTTCGTAGAGTGCCTGTGCCGACGTCAACACCCCCTTCGTCGTGGCGAGGTGCGTGTAGGGCGACTCCTCGGCCGGGTCCACGACGACGTCGGCACCGCACCTCGATGCCAGCGTCCGCCTGCCCGGTGAGAAGTCACTGGCGATGACCGTGTGCACGCCGATGGCCTTGAGATGGCAGATGACGGCCAGGCCGACGGGCCCGCATCCGATGACCACGGCGACGTCACGCTTGCCGATCTCGCTGCGGCGCACGGCGTGCAGGGCGATCGCCATCGGCTCGGTCAGCGCGGCGATCTCCGGATCCAGCCCGTTGGGCACCACGAAACTCATCGAGGCCTCTGCCAGAACCTGCTCGGCGTAACCGCCGTCGGCCAGCGGCGACAGGCCCGTGAGATGGACGCCGCCGCGGGCGCGCAGCAGCGGGAACGACACCACCCGCGTGCCCACCTTGAACTCCTTGGGGGTACGGCGGCCACGCTCGACCACGTCACCGCAGAACTCGTGACCCATCACTACCGGGGTGTCACCGCGCATGAAGTCGGGGTAGTCCACCGCCGCCATGACGTCGGTCAGCTCGTCGGCGTGGTCCTTGGCGTGCAGGTCGGACCCGCAGATGCCGCACCGCAACACGTCGAGCACGAGCTGGCCCGCCGCGGGTTGCGGCGGTGGCAGATCGATGACGGACAGGGCGCCTTCGGAACAACTGACCGCCTTCATCGCCGGGCGCCTTTGCCATACTGGTCGATCATTCCGCCAGTATGCCCCGCGTGGAGTTGCGGTCGGCGGCGCGTCGGTCAGGCGTCGAATCCCGCCGTCACGCTCACCGGGATGTTGCCTTGCCTGGGCATTCCCGTGATCGGGTCGTAGTCGACGTCGGTCGGCACGAGACGCCCGACGTTGCTGCCCCTGTCGCGGAATTCGGCGTCTTCGCTCGGCAGTCCGCCGAACGCATGATGCATGGCGATGACGTCCGGCCGCAGCGTCTCGTCGCCCTCGAGTACGGCGGGAATGCTGTCGTGCGGAGAGGTCACGGTGACGACGGCGCCGGCCCGAAGTCCCAACCGCTCGATGCCGTCCGGGTGCATATAGGCCGGGTTGTAGGCCTTTCCACGGTTCAACGTGGCCAGGTTCGTGCCGGAGGAGTTCATGAAGCTGCCGTGCCGCCTCGGGATCAGCCGGAACGGGTACGCGGAATCGTTGCGGGCCGACCTGAAGTCGTCGGCGAGCACGTCCGCCAGGTCGTCGAGCATGACGCGGTTGCCGACGTCGAGTTTGGCGGTGCACTCGGGATCACGTTCCTCGACGATGGCATCGACGTCGAAGATCTTTCCGTGCGGATGGCTGGCGACCTCGGCGAGCGGTATCCGCGAAGTGGAGCACATCTGCCCGAACAGTTCTTCGGTGGTCAGGTCGGTGTCGCCGTTCATGTTGAGCACCACCGGCGGGGACTCCATGAACTTCCCACCGCCGCCACCGAAGAAGTTCACGAACCACAGCTCCAGGTCCATGCGCTTGGCCAGGCCGAGGAAGAACTGCCACTCCTCGGTCAGGTCGGAGCCGGCGGGCGGGTCGACGAGACGCGGCGCGTACTGCGCGTAGGCGGCGGGGATGCCGGTTCCGCTGGTGTAGTACTTGATCAACTCGCTGCCCTGGGTCATGGCCGGTGTTTCCATCTGCATCTTCGGGGCGATGACGTAGTCGGCGAGGCGCGAGGTCAGCGACATCTCGGTGTCGAGGGTGACGAGCAGTTCCAGGCTCTCCAGCGCCCGCTGCGTCTTGCGTTGATCGGGCCACGCCGCCATCGGGTTGCCACCGATGCAGATCAGCGCCTTCACCTGACCGTCTCCCTCGAGCAGGATCTCGTCGGCCAGTGCCGCCGTGGGCATTCCGCAGGCCGCGTCGGTCAGGCCGCGCACACGGAGGCGCTCGCCGTAGCCCCAGCCCTCGTACGGCGGGTGAGGTTGGGCCTTCGCGGTGAAGGCCGGCATGAGGGTGTTGGGGCGGGTGACCCGTTGGCCGGCCCGCTGCCAGCGGCCGCAGATCGTGGTCAGACACAGGCAGAGGTATTCGAGCAGGTTGCCGTGCATCGCGAAGTTGGCTCCGGTGCCCGCGTTGACCATTCCAGGCCGGGTGCCGTGCGTGGCGAAGAGGCGCGCGGCCTCGATCAACTGCTGCTCTTCAACGTCCGCGCGTTCGGCGACGTAACCCGTGGTAAAGGGGGACACCGACCGTGCCAGCTCGTCGAAGCCAGCCACGTTCTCGGTGAGAAATTCTGTGTCGCAGAGGTCTTCACGGATGATGAGGTTGATCATTCCTGCCAGGATCGCAACGTCCTCGCCCGGCCTGGGCTGGATGTGGATCGCAGCGCGCGCCGCCGTCTGCGATCGCCGCGGGTCGATCACGATCAGCTTCATGCCGCGACGCAACGCCGCCTTGAGGTTCTGTGCGGGATTCTGCCCCGGAATGCCGATCGCCTTCGAGACCAGTGGATTCGTCCCGATCAGCATCCAGCTATCGGCCTCGCCGAAGTCGACGTCGCCTCCCAGCCAGTGACCGTGCGCTGCGAGGGCGATCTGCTTGCCGGGTTGGTCGATCGTGTTGGCCGTGAAGAACATGGGCGATTCGATGGCCCTGATGAACGCGTTCGCCATCAGCGCCGATGCGGGGTAGGGGAGTCCATTGGTACCCAGGTACAGGGCCACCGAACGGGGCCCGTGCGTGTCGATCAGCTGCTGGAGCGTGGCGGCGATCTCGTCCATTGCGCGCTCGGCGCCGATCGGTGCGTAGGTGCCGTCTTCTCGCCGCTTCTGGCTCTGCAGCAGTCGCCGGGGATTGTTGTGGATCTCGGGCAGCGCCCGACCCTTGCTACACGTGTACCCCCTGAACATGGGGTTGTCGGGGTCGCCGGTGACCTTCGTCAGCCTGCCGCCGGTGACCGTGGCCAGCACCCCGCAGTGCGCTGAGCAGATGCGACAGATTCCCGGCCGCGTCGTCTCGGTTATCACCGGAAGGTCCACGACAAGGATGCTAAGCGATCGCCCAGCATCAGGCTTCGAGTTGGCGCTCGAATCTCGAGACCGTAAGAATTGCTCGCCTCCACCACCGTGCCGCGCCGGTTCCTGATCTCGGCACCCCGTTGACCGGCGCACCCGTCGAGGCGAGGCTGTCACTGTGACCGTTCGTGTCGAACCGGTGGAATTCTTCGGACCACAGTCCCTGCAGAATCCCTACCCGCTCTACGACCGGCTCCGACAAGCCGGCCCGGTTCACCGCGTCGGGGACTCCGACTTCTACCTCGTCTCGGGCTGGGATGCCGTGGCGAAGGCCATCGCCCGCGTCGACGACTTCTCCTCGAACCTCACCGCGACGATGGTCTACGCAGCCGACGGCACGGTCTGGCCACTCGACATGGAACCGCTGGGTGGACTGAGCCACGCGTTGGCCACAGCGGACGATCCCGCCCACGTGGTGCACCGCAAGTTGTTGCTTCCCCAGCTAGCCGCCAGGCGCATCCGCGCGGCCGAGGCCTTCGTCGCACGGACCGTCGAGGCACTCTGGGAGGAGCACGTCCGCGGCGGTCGCATCGAGTGGATGGGCGCCATCGCCAACCGCCTGCCGATGATGGTGGTCGCGCGCCTGATCGGGGTTCCGGACGGCGACGTCGACCGGCTCATCTCGTGGGCCTACGCCACCACCCAGATGCTCGACGGGGTGGTGTCCGCCGAGGAACTCGCAGCCGCCGGCGTGGCGGTGCTCGAACTCGCCGGCTACATCTCGGAACTGCTGGAGAACGCGGCGGCCGACCCGCGCGACGACCTGGTCGGCGACCTGGCCACCGCCGTCGCGTCCGGCGGGCTGGAACCCCTTGCCGCTCAGGTGATGATGGTGACCCTGTTCAGCGCGGGGGGTGAATCCACCGCCTCGCTGATCGGCAACGCAACGGCGATCCTGGCCGACCGCCCCGAGCTCGCGCAGCAGCTTCGTGACGATCCGGACCTGGTGGACGCCCTCATCGAGGAGACACTGCGCTACGAACCGCCGTTCCGGGGGCACTACCGTCACGTGCGGACCGACACCACCCTCTGCGGCACGGCGCTGCCCGCCGGGTCTCATCTGCTGCTGCTGTGGGGCGCGGCCAACCGTGATCCCGCCCGGTTCGAGGACCCTGGCGAGTTCCGGCTCGACCGCCCGCACGCGAAGGGACACATGGCGTTCGGTAAGGGCGCGCACTTCTGCGTCGGTGCCGCGCTGGCACGGATGGAGGCGCGTGTCGTGCTGCGACTGCTGCTGGATCGCACGACGCACCTCGAGGCGCTCGACACCGGCCCGTGGATACCCAGTGTGCTGGTGCGGCGCCGCGAACACCTCGAGCTGGCGGTCCGCTGATCCGCGTGGGACGCCGCGAAACATCGAGTCGCCGTTCGGTTCCGACGGACCCGGTTTCGCTATCCCTCAGAGACCGACTCCTCACCTGTCCCGGTCGCCCGTGGCAGCGACCGCAGTGCCGTCCTGATGGCCAGATAGATCAGCGATGAGGTCACCACGAAGACGGGCCACCCCATCGCGATGCGCGCGAGTGCGAGCAGACCCTCCTGGTTGGTGTCGTACAGGTAGTACTGCACCAGGAAACGCGACCAGGATGCGATCGCCATCACCACGGTGGCTATGTCGAAGGCGGTGCGCGCGCGGCTCACTCGACGCCAGGTGTCGTCCCGCCCGGTGATCCACGCCCAGCCCACGCCGACGAGCGGCCGTCGGATCAGCACCGACACGGTGAACACGATGGCCATGAGCAGGTACATCCAGATGCCGGGCAGATAGAAGTCCTTCGCCCTTCCGGTCACGAAGGCGAAACCCGCACCCACCGCGACGCCGGCGAATCCGAAGAGGGCGGGGCGGGGAGACTCCCGCCGAAACAGCTGCCATACCAACACGATCCCCGCCGCCACCATGGCCGATACGATCGCCTCGACCAGTCCCAGCAGCGGCTTCGCCGCTGCGAACACAGTGACGGGCACCGACGTGTAGACCAACCCGCGCACACCGCCCGCGCGCACCAGCAGCGCGTCGACCGGCGTGCGTGCCTGAGTCATGTGCGCCTCGCGTTCGAATCGGGCGGGTTACCCCATCGAGACTACGGGGTCAGCGGGACGCCCCGGTCAACTCGGTGCCCGGCGCAGACGAGCCGTTGATCCGGTTCGCCACGAAGGACGCAGCCTGGTCGACCAACCCCGACTGGACGTACTGGCTATGCGCGGCGCGGTCCTCCCCGTCGGAGCAGACCGGGTCGGCGCCGTTGCAGAGGTCCACGGTCTTCGCGCCGTACAGCGGGCTCAGCGCCGTGAGGGGGCCGCCGAAGCGGTTCAGCGGGTTGCCGAAGACGGCGACCGCGGCGACGTGATTGGCCACCTCGGGTGGCATGGGCTGGCCCAACCCGTACAGCGCGCTCGGGTCGGCGGTGATGCCATCGATGACGGCCGCGCCCTGTGAGTAACCGCCGAGCACGATGCGGGTGTTAGGGCAGTTTGCCGCCGTGGCCTCCACGTGGGCACGGGCGTCGTCGGCGCCGGCGACGGCCTTGAGGAAGTCGTAGGAGGCCGGGTAGTTCACCGCGTAGACGCCGATGGTCTTGTTGCCGCCGAGGTCACTGCGCAGCGCATCCACGAACGCCTGGCCGACGATGCCGACACCGTTGGGTTCGTCCGTACCGCGGGCGAACACCACTTCGACGTCGGAACACGCTTCCGCGGACGCCGTGGGGGCGAGCGCGATCAGCCCCGTCGCACCGAGCAGTCCTGCGGTCACCGCGGTCACCACACGTCCGGCACGGCCGGCACTCCTGGATCGTGTCGCGTCATCGGACATGGTCATCTCCTCGGTAGTTACGAAGCCATCCTAAGCGCCTGCTGTCTTCCGGCAGAACGTCGCCGATGTGAGATCAATTCCACCCCGGCGCCGCACGCTGACCAATACGGCCAGCGCCACACTCGGGTACCGGCTAGCAGCAACCGCCTCGGGATGTCTGCGGCGGGACCCGGACCTCCCCGCCGAGGGCTGCACGCACTACGTTGACCACGATGTCCGCCGAGAACGTCCCCTCGTTTCCCCGGGGCATGGCCCTGCTGGTGGCCGGCGCGTTCTTCATGGAGATCCTGGACGCCACGATCATCACCCCGGCGATTCCGCTGATCGCGAACTCGCTCGGAGTCAAGGCAGTCGACGTCAACGTGGCGATCTCGGCGTACCTCGTCACGGTCGCGGTGCTCATCCCGGCAAGCGGCTGGTTGGCCGACCGATTCGGCATCCGGCGGGTGTTCATCGCGGCGATCGCGGTGTTCACCATCGCGTCGGTCGGGTGCGCGGCCAGTGTGTCGCTTCCGATGTTGGTCGCCATGCGGGTTGCGCAGGGCGTCGGCGGCGCCATGATGGTGCCCGTCGGGCGGCTGGCGGTGCTCCGCAACTCGACAAAGTCCGACCTGGTCCGCGCCATTGCGTTGCTCACCTGGCCGGCGCTGGCGGCGCCGGTCTTCGCCGTCACGCTCGGCGGGGCGATCGCCACGTTCGGATCGTGGCGGTGGATCTTCCTGATCAACATTCCCATCGGCATCGTCGGGTTCCTGTTGGCGCTCAAGCTGATCCGCGGCGAGCCGGCCTCGACCGAGCGGCCGCTGGACTGGCGTGGGCTACTCATGGCGGGCACGGGCATCGCCGTGGCGTTGATTGCGCTGGAGCACATCCGGCGCAGCGGCACCGACTGGCCACGGGTCGCCATCGGCACCTCGCTGGCCGCCCTGCTGTGCGGGTTGGCGGTCCGTCATCTGCTCCGCTCGGAGCATCCCCTGGTGCGGTTGCGCGTGCTCGGGGTGCGCACGCTGCGGATCACCGTGTCGGCCGGTTCGCTCTACCGCGGGGTGCTCGTCTCCGTGACGTTCCTGCTGCCCCTGCAGCTGCAGCTCGTCTTCGGCTGGACCCCGCTGGCGTCGGGGTTGTTGGTCGCGACGTTGTTCCTCGGCAACCTCACCATCAAGCCCGTGACCACACCGTTGATGCGCCGCTTCGGGATTCGGCGGGTGCTGTTGGCCAACGGCGTCGCCTCGGTCGGATGCTTCGCACTGCTGGCGGCGATGCGACCCGGGCTACCCGTCGTCGTGCTCGCGCTCATCCTCTATCTCAGCGGCGCGCTCCGCTCGATCGGCTTCACGGCCTACAACAGCCTGGCATTCGCCGACGTCGAGGGTGATGACCTCACCCACGCGAACACACTCAACGCGTCGGTCCAGGAACTCGCCTCCGGCCTCGGCATCGCCGTTGCGGCACTGGTACTCAGCCTGGTGGGTTCCTACCCCGTCACCTACCTGCTGCTGGGGGCGCTGATGGGCGTGACCCTCATCGAGACCGTGCGCCTGCCCGGCGACGCGGGCGCACACGTCAGCGGCTCCCGGTAGGACGGGTCCCGGGGGACGCGACCGGAGGTGTCAGCCGGGGTCGCCGTACTCGTCGAACCAGTACGCCAGCTTGCCGCGTCTACTGACCGCGCGCAGCCGGGACTCGGCCGCTGCCCGCGTCGTGCTGGTGGTGACGATCATCAGTTCGTCACCGGCCTCGATCCTGGTGTCTGGCAACGGCACGAAGGTGTGCCCGTCCCGGATGATCAGCGTGATCACGCTCGGGTCGGGCAGGCGGAGTTCCAGGATGGTGACGTTGTGCAATCGGGAGGCCGGTTGCACGGTCATGGTCAGCAGCTCGGCGTCCAGCACGTCCAGGGGCGCCGCTTCGACCTGAATCTCGCGCGTCGCCTCACGCGAGATCAGCCGCAGCCCACGGGCGATCGGGCGGAGGCTGGGCGCCTGGACCAGGGTGAACACCACCACCAACATGAACACGATGTTGAGCAGTCGTCCACTGTCGGGAACTCCCGCGACGATGGGGAACGTCGCCAGCACGATGGGCACGGCGCCGCGCAGCCCGGCCCACGACAGAAAGGCTTGCTCACGCAGGGGAATGCGGAACGGGAGCAGCGACAGCACCACCGACAGTGGCCGCGCGATCAACAGCAACACCAGCCCGACGACGATCGCCGGGACGATGTCGGCTGCCAACTCGCCCGGACTCACCAGCAGCCCGAGGATCACGAAGAGCCCGATCTGCGCGAGCCAGCCCACGCCCTCGGCGAACGACCGGGTGGCCGACCTGTGGGGCAGCCCCGAGTTGGCCAGCACGACCGCGGACAGATACGCGGCGATGAAGCCGCTGGCGTGAGCGGTTCCAGAGGCGGCGAACGCGACCAGCCCCAACCCGAACGTCGCGATCGGGTACAGCCCGGATGCAGGCAGCGCGATGCGGCGCAACGTGAGGGCGCCGAGGAATCCGACGGTCAGCCCGATGGCAGCGCCGGCGAGCAGCTCGTAGACCAGCGCGACGAGCGCGCCGCCGGGTTCCAGCGCAAAGGGCACGACGCTGAGCGTGAGCACGAGGATGACCGCGGGTGCGTCGTTGAAGCCCGACTCGGCCTCGAGAAGTCCCGCGACCCGGCGGGGCAGCGGGAGCACCCGCAGCACGGAGAACACCGCTGCCGCGTCCGTGGAGGACACGATGGCGCCCAGGAGAAGGGCGAGTTGCCAGTCCAGGCGCAGCAGCAGATGCGCGCCGACCGCGGTGACCGCGGTGCTGGTCAACACACCGATCGTCGCCAATGCTCCGGCTGGCGCCAGCACCCTTCGGATATCGGAGAATCGTGTGGTCAGACCGCCTTCGACGAGAATCACGGCCAGCGCAGCCGTGCCCAGGTTCCTCGCGAGCTCGACGTCGTCGAACTGGAGACCGATCCCGCCCTCACCGAGCACGACGCCGACCAGAAGGAAGAACAGCAGGCTGGGGAATCCCACCCGCGTCGCCACCCGTGTACCAACGATGCTGGCGAGCAGCACGAAGCCACCGACCAGCAGGGCCAGATACAGCTCGTGCAAGCTCAAGGGCGTTCCCGTTCAGGTCTTGGCGGCGCTTGCCACACCATCTGGTAACGCGGCGAAGGCGCCGTCTCCGGCGTGCAGTCAGTAAATCAGTACCGGGGTGTGATCGGCGCCGGCCCACGGACGGGCCGTGCCGGCCCGCGATGGGCTCCGATGGGACAAGATGACCGGGTGGCAGAGCGCAGAATGCGCGTTGGTATCGCCGGCGCGGGCAACGTCGGCCGGTCCGTTGCGCGCGAGCTGCTGGACTACGGTCACAAGATCCTGCTGGTCGAGCGGGAGCGCCGCCGCTTCGAGCCACATGCCGTGCCCCAGGCGGACTGGCTCAACGCCGACGCGTGTGAACTCGCGGCTCTCGAAGAGGCGGGCGCACAGACGTGCGACGTCCTGATCGCGGCCACCGGCGACGACAAGGCCAACCTGGTGATCGGTCTGCTCGCCAAGTCGGAGTTCGGAGTGCCACGTGTGGTCGCCAGGATCAACGAGGTTCGCAACCAGTGGCTGTTCAGCCGGGCGTGGGGTATCGACGTCGCGGTCTCGACGCCGGGTGCCCTGGTCGCGGGCATCGAGGGCGCCATCGACGTCGGCCACCTGGTGCGGCTGATGGGCCTGCGAGAGGGCCGGGCCGATCTGACCAAACTCACGCTGCCGGAAGATAATCCGCTCGTCGGCCAGCGAGTGGACCAGCTTGAACTGCCGGATAACTCGGCGCTGGTGACCCTGCTGCGCGACGACGACGTCATCCTGCCGACACCCGAGCACGTATTCGAGGCCGGCGACGAGCTGCTGTTCGTCGCCGACAGCGGCCGGGAGCGCTCCATCAGAGACGCCCTCCACGGTGCAGAACCGCTGTGGCCCACGATCGACCACGAGACCTGACCGCGCCCGGCTCGGTGACCGCGAGATGCAACTTCTGTAGGTGACCACTCCAACTTTTGCTACGAAACGTGGATTTCGACGGCGGTGTCAACGACCGTGACGTCGTGCGCTGGCTTCCAGGCGCCGCTGTTCGCGCCCGAGGAGTCGACTGACTTCGCGGAGTCGGCCGATCTGCTCCTCGACCCAGACCCGCTTCTGTGCCATGAGTCGGGCTCCGTCGGCGCAATCGATGTCGCTGGCGCGCACCCCGTCGAGCACCTGCCGGATCTCGGTCAGCGAGAAACCGAGCGACTGCAGGCTGCGAAGCAGCGTGACCTCGTTCACCAGGGACTCGGGATAGTCCCGGTAGTTTCCCCGGGTGCGAGGCACGTCGCCGAGCAGGCCCTGACGTTCGTAGTAGCGCAGGGCGTGGCGCCCCACGCCGGTCCTCGCTTCCAGGTCGCTGATCTGCACTTTCGGGTCCGCCCCTTGACTGTAGAGTTAGCTCTACAGCTTAGCCTTCGTCGATCGCACTTCAGGAGGAAGCACATGTACCAGCTGGCAAGTACCGTCATCCGGATCGCGCGCCCGCGCGCGCAGGCCTTCGCCTATGCCGCCGACCTCGTGAACTATGCCGACTGGTTCCCCGGCGTGATCGCCATCGCCGCACAGGATCGGTCCTCCTTCGCGACGACCGGAAAGCAGTATGCGGAGACCGTTTCGATACCGCTGCGGGGCAGGCGGACCGTGCCGCTCCGGGTCGTCGACGTCAGCACGCCGCACCGCCTGGTCACCGAAGGCGAACTGCCAGTGCTGTTGCCACGCATGGAGATCGAGTTCCATGACATCGACGAACGCTCGTGTGAGGTCCGCTGGCGCATGTTCAGCCGCAACGATGGCGTGCTCGCCCGTCGTACCGTGTTGCCGTTGGCCGCGTGGCTGATGGGCAGGCGCGCCAGGACCGGTATGCGCAATCTGAAGCGGCACCTCGAGTCCGCGGCACATACGGCGCAGGTCCCCCGGTCCCGCCCCTGACCGGGGTCTGGCGTCACTGTGAGGGTGGCGCCTCCGCATCCACCGGCGCTCCGGCGGGGACCTTGTCCTTGCCGGTCTTCGGGTCGTAGTTCTCCCAGAAGGTCGCGCCCTTGATGTTGAGTGCCACCGGGTCGAACGCCGGATCCAGGCCGCACTTCTTCTGACGCTCGTAGTCACGCAGGCACTTGTAGGCGGGCTGCTGAAGGATGATGATCCCAATGATGTTGAGCCACGCCATCAATCCGACGCCGATGTCACCGAGGGTCCACGCGTCGGTCGCCGTCGACACCGCTCCGATCACCACGGACACCAGGATCAGTGCCTGCAGCAGGATCGTCGCGTTGGAGCCGATGGTCCCCCGGATGACGGGCACCTTGACGGTGGCGGACTTGCCCAGGACGAACCTCAGGTTCGTCTCCGCCATGTAGTAGTAGGCGATGATCGTGGTGATGCAGAAGAAGGCCAGCGACACCGCGATGAAGCTGGATCCGGCACCGTTCCACAGCGTGTCGAAGCCCGTCTGCGCGAACGCCGGCCCCACCTCGACGTCTGCGGGCAGGTTTCCGCCCTCCGAGATGACCGCTCCGCTCGAACTCTCACCCTCGAACACCCGGTAGGAGCCGGTCGACAGGATCAGGAAGCCCGTCGCCGAACAGATGAACAGCGTGTCGATGTAGACGGCGAACGCCTGAACCAGGCCCTGCTTGGCAGGGTGGGAGACCTCGGCGGCCGCGGCCGCGTGCGGGCCGGTGCCCTGACCGGCCTCGTTCGAGTAGATGCCGCGTTTGACGCCCCACATCACCGCCGACCCCAGGATCGCGCCGAATCCCGCATCGAGCCCGAAGGCGCTGGAGAAGATCATCTCGATGATGCCGGGCAGCGCGCTCGCGTTCGCCAGCACGATCACCAGCGCCAGCACGATGTAGACCACCGCCATGAAGGGCACGACGATCGAGGCGAACGCCGCGATGCGCTTGACACCGCCGATGATGACGAAGGCCAGCACGATCACCGTCGCGACGCCGACGACCCACTTGGAGACACCCCATGACTGGTTCATCGCCGACGCCATCGAGTTCGACTGCACGCTCGGCAGCAGCAGACCGCAGGCCAGGATGGTGACCGCGGCGAACAGCAGGCCGTAGATCTTCATCACGGGAGCCACGCGGGTATGCGCCAGCCCCTTGCTCAGGTAGTAAGCCGGCCCGCCGCGGTACTCACCGGTCAGCGGGTCACGCTGTTTGTACACCTGCCCCAACGTGCATTCGACGTAGGACGTCGACGCGCCGAGGAAGGCGACCGTCCACATCCAGAACATCGCGCCCGGGCCGCCGAACGCGATGGCCGTCGCAACACCGGCGATGTTGCCGGTGCCGACACGGCCGGCGAGCGACAGGGTCAGTGCCTGGAACGAGGACACCCCCGAGGGCGATTTCTCGCCCTTGAGCATGAGGCGGATCATCTCCTTGAACTGACGCACCTGGACGAATCGCGACCGGATCGAGAAGTACACACCGGCCGCGAGGCACAGATAGATCAGCGAGTTGCTCCAGATGATGGAGTTCAGGGCATCGAGGAAGTCAGTCAAGATCGCGTACTCCTGCCACGTGGCGACTGTGCGGTGAACGACCTCATCGGCGCTGACGAGCGGTGTGCAAATGCTTGCATCGGCAAGCAAGATCGGTGTTACGTCGCGGTCAAGACGGTGTTAGAGATCCCTTGCCCGATCGGGTTTCACTCACGCCGGAGCGTCAGCACGGAGATCTCGCTCGGTGCGAACACCCGCAGCGGCGGACCCCAGAACCCCGTGCCGCGGCTCGTGTAGAGCTGAGTTCGTTCGCCGTGCCTGCTCAATCCCTGCACGACCGGCTGATCGAGCCGGACCAGGAGATGGAACGGCCACACCTGACCGCCGTGGGTGTGGCCGGAAATCTGGAGGTCGACGCCGCCACTGACCGCGCGCGAGACCTGCTTGGGCTGGTGTGCGAGCAGGACGACGGGTAGCGCAGGGTCGGTGCCGGCCAGCGCCGAGTCGAGGTCCGCGCCGTGACCGTGGGCGCCGGAACCCTTGGCGGTCGCGTCGTCCACACCGGCGACGACGAGCGTGTCCCCGCCGCGTTCCACCAGAACGTGCCTGTTGTGGAGCGCATCCCAGCCGATGCCCGCCATGTAGTCGAGCCAGTCCTGCGCCTCGCCGATGTACTCGTGGTTACCCGTCACGTACACGCGTGCGAGCCTGGCCCGCACCGAGGCGAGCGGCCTGGCCTGTTTCTCGCGGGCGGGCACCGTGCCGTCGGCGATGTCGCCGACGTGACAGACGACGTCGGCGTCGAGCGCGTTGATCCGGTCGACCACGGCGTGCGACCAGCGGGTGCGGTCGATCGGCCCGTAGTGGGTGTCGGTGATCACCACGACGCGCAGTCCGTCCAGACCGTGACCGATTCCAGGCAACCTCACGTCGACGTGCCTGGTCCGCGGTACCCGCATCGCCTCGGCGACACCCCACCCCAGGAGCGCGCCGACCACCACGACGACCGCGCCGGCCACGATCCGCGATCTCACGGGATCGTCGATGCCGGCCAGCAGGAGTGCCAGTCGCAACACCTGTCCGAGGACCGACCACGCGAACAGCACCCAGATGACACCCAGCAGCGTGTCCGCGGCGGCGGTCGCCCTGTCCGAGCCGGTGCGGCCGTGTCCCCGCATCATCGTCACGGGCAGACCGACGAATGCCGTTGCGAACACCAGCGTGCCGGCGACGACCACGGCCGTCGGCCAGTGCGTCCCCGCGGATAACAGCGTCCACCACGGCACGCCGAACAGCAGCACCATGATCGCCAGCACGATGATCAGTCGGGGCCATCTGCGCCGCGATCGACGACGTCGGGCCGACTCGACCCCGACGGGCTGGGTGTCCGACATTGCGCTCGCCTCGATCCGTGTCACCCCGATCCTTGTCCAAGGAACTCCCCCGACGTTACCGTCGGGAGAGCCACCCGACGATCGCCGAAAGCCATTCATCGCGGGCCTCGGCACCGATGTTGTGGCCGGCGTCGATCTCGACGAATTCGGCCGACGGAAGGCCGTCGGCGAGGTCGCGGGACAATCGTGGCGCAACCAGCGAGTCCGCTGTCGTGGCGATCACCAACGCGGGCAGCGCGATCGAGGACAGTTCGGCCCGCACGTCGAGTTCTGCGACGAGTCGTGCATGGTCGGCGCTGCCCGCCGCAACGCTGGCGGCCGAATCGTCGACGGTGCTGCCGAGTTCGGCCGGCGTCAGACCGGCCAGGAATGCATCGCCGCTGGCGAGGAGCGTCAGGAACTTTCCGAGGATGGTTCGGTCCCCCTCGAGCAGATGTCGCCACACGTCGACGGCCAGCCGGAGGTGGTTGTCGGCATGGGCGAAGCCGCTGGTCAGGATCAGTCCGTCGACACGGTCCGGGTGCCGGGTGGCGATACGGATCGCCACCGCCGTGCCAAGTGAGTAGCCCAGAACGGAGAAGGTCCGGACTCCGGCGTTCTCGGCGACGGCGGCGAGACCGTCGGCCAGCAGATCCAACGTCAGCGGCACCGCGCTGCGCGGCGTCTGGCCCGCTCCGGGATAGTCCGCGCCGATCACCGTTCGATGGCGGGCGAGATCGTCGAGGATGGCACCGAAGTCACCCTCGACGCCGCCGCCTGCGCCGTGTGCCAGCAGGAGGCCGGGACCGGAACCACGCACCGTGGCTGCGAAATGGGGTGTCACGACGTCGGCGTCATGCGATGCGGTGGCTCGCCCTAACCGATGCTCGTATAGGGCCTGCGGGGCGGCTGCTGATTCTGGCGGAAGCTGTTGCACAGGCCGAGATTGCTTGCCACACAGGGCACACCGTTGATGGTCTGCGTACCGCCCGCGAGCTCGCACAACCCGCTGTAGGCGTTCTGGACGTGGCCCGGTGGGCAGGAGTCCGCCATCGCATGTGCCGGGGACATCACCACGGACGACGCCGCCGCGATCGCACACCCGCAGCACGCGTAGACCACCGAGCGCAATCCGCTCATGGCCTCAGCCTACGCGGTCGACCGTGGCTGCCCCGCCGAGCGTGCGGGTTGTCGGTGTCAATCGCGCGTTTCGTCACCCAGAGGCCACACGGTGGGCGGCGCGGGCGTCAGGGACGAAGTGTCAGTCGCGGCGGCGGAAGCTCAACGTCTCGCCGCGCACGCCGCCCATCCACAGGTCCTGGCACGCGGCAGCCATCTCGGCGAGGCCGTCGACGATCTCGCCGAAGACGTTGCCCGGAATCCAGCCCTGATCGCCGTTGATCAGCAGGTTGTTCCGGCCGTAGAACAGGGCCAGGTCGACGATGGCGCCGGTCGTCCCGGTGCCGGTGGTGTTCTCGTAGCCGTACGCCGGATTCCCGAGATCGTCGGAGTCGAACGAGAACCAGCACAGATCGCCCGGTATCGGCGTCACCGTGGTGTTCTCCTTACCCGGGTCCGACGTGTTACCCGGCACCAGCGTGTAGATCTCGTTGCGCGCGTACTTGCCGTGAAAGACCTGGGCCGACACCGGCAGGGCATCCCACACGGCGGCACAGGTCCGCGGCGCCGCGTCGTCGAGCAACCGCGCGACACAGCTGACGCCGCGCTTGTCCAGTGACACGGTGATGAACCTGCTCATCGAACCCTCCCCTGCGCCAACGCCGGGAGGGCGCGGTGCCATTCGGTAGCGGACTGATATGCCTGTCCGACGCGCAGCACGAGCGCGTCGGCGTGGCGGGGACCCACGATCTGCAACCCGATCGGCAGCCCCGCGGAGGTGAGTCCGCAGGGCACGCTGAGCGCCGGTTGCTGGGTCATGTTGAACGGATACGTGTACGGCGTCCAGCTGGTCCAGTCCGGCGACGACGACCCGTCGGGCACGTCCTGTCCGGTTGCGAACGCGGGCAGCGGCAGCGTGGGGGTGACCAGCACGTCGTAGGTCTGATGGAACCGTCCCATCAGCTGCCCGAGTTGCATCCGCACGGCCATCGCGTCGAGGTAGTCCGACGCGGTGTAGCCCGCACCTGTGGTCGCCGTACGAAGTAGTCCAGGATCGACCCGGTCCCGGTCGACACCGCTGCGCAGCGGCTGCTCGAGCACCTTCGCCTCGCCGGAGAACCACAGCACGTGGAAGGCATCGACCGGATCGGCGAACCCGGGGTCCACCTCGTCGACGTGGGCGCCCGCTGCGGCGAGCACACCGACCGCGGCCCGCACCGCCGCGTCGACCTCCGGGTCGTTGCGGACGAACCCGAGGTCAGGCGAGAAGGCGACTCGCAGGCCGGCGACACCCTCGTCGAGTCCGGCCGAGAAGGACGTCGTCGGCGTCGGCATCGCCGACCAGTCGCGGGCGTCGAACCCGGTCACCACGTCCATCAGCGCCGCGGCGTCGGCGACGCTGCGGGTCATCGGGCCGATGTGCGCCAACGTGCCGAAGGGGCTCGGCG
Organism: uncultured Actinomycetota bacterium; assembly: GCA_963798245.1. Taxonomy (GTDB): domain Bacteria; phylum Actinomycetota; class Actinomycetes; order Mycobacteriales; family Mycobacteriaceae; genus Mycobacterium. The sequence goes on along the minus strand of CAWCSO010000009.1, from coordinate 162,315 downwards.
GGTAGGCCGGTATCAGCCCGTAGGTCGGCTTCAGCGCGACGGTTCCGGTGAACGCGGCGGGGATGCGCACCGAGCCGCCGCCGTCGGTGCCGAGCGACCACGATCCCATCCCCAGGCCGACGGCCGCGGCGCTGCCGCCACTCGATCCACCCGCGGTGGTCGCCGGGTTCCACGGGTTTCCGGTCGCGCCGTAGCGGGGCGAGTCGGTGACGCCCTTCCAGGAGTACTCGGGGGTGGTGGTCTTGCCGAGCAGGACGGCTCCGGTGGCGCGCAGCCGGGCCACGCTCGGGGCGTCCTCGTCCCAGGGGCCCGCCTCGTCGATCAACCAGCTACCACGCAGCGTCGGCCATCCCCTGGTCCAGATGGCATCCTTGATCGAGGTCGGAACACCGTCCGCGGGTCCTAGCGATTGGCCTGCGTGCCAACGCCTTTCGGACTCCCGCGCGGCAGCCAGGGCACCGTCGGGGTCGACCAGCACGAACGCGTTCACCGCACCATCGTGGGCGTCGATCGCGGCCAGCGCGTCCTGTGTGGCCTCGACCGGCGAGAGGGTCTTGGCGCGGTACCCGGCGACGAGCTCGACGGCGTCGATCATCGGCCCGCTCCGGCTCCGGGTCCTGATGTCGCCGGCGACCCGGCTCCGGGCACATACCCGAGTTTCTTGTCCACCACGTCGTGCAGCGGATCACCGGCCAGCCACCGCCTGACGTTCTCGGCGAACTGGGCGGCCAGGGTGTCTCGCCATCCGATGACGTCACCGGACATGTGTGCAGTGATCACGAGGTTCTCCACGTCCCACATCGGATGGTCGGTCGGCAGGGGTTCGGTGTCGAACACGTCGAGGGTCGCGCCCCCGATCCGCCGTTGCCTGAGGGCGGTGAGCAGCGCGGCCTCGTCGACGATCGGGCCCCGGGCGATGTTGACCAGGTGCGCATCGGGCTTCATCGCATCGAACACCCGGCCATCCACCAGACCGCGGGTCGCGTCGGTGAGCGGTGCAGCGATGACCAGGTGGTCGCACCAGCCGACCTCGGCGGCCAGGTCGTCACTGCGGATCACCTCCCCGAAGTCGGGGTCCTCGGCGATGGCGCGACGGCCCACGCCGCGGACCTCGAGTCCCGCCGACCGCAGCAACCGGGCGGTTTCGCGGCCGATGCCGCCGGTGCCGACGACCAGCGCCCGGGCACCGGTGATGCTGCGCGTCTCACGGTGCCGCCACTCGTGCCGGTGCTGCAGGTCGCGGCTGTATGCGGCGCCCTTGGCGTAGCCGATGACCGCGCCGAGCACGTATTCGGCTATCGGCGTGTCGAATACGCCGTGGGCGTTGGTCACCACGACGTCGGAGTCGCGCAGTTCGTCGAAGAGCAGCTTGTCCACACCGGCGGCGGTGACGTGGATCCACTCGAGGGTGCCGGCGTCCTCCCACACGTCGCGGACCGCGCTCGAGAAGTAGTCCCAGAGCATCAGCGCCCGCGCGCCCATGACCGCGTCGGCCAGCCCTCCGGCGGCACAGAATCGAAATTCCACGTCGAGGTTCTCGAGCCCCGGTGGCCGCTCGGATGCCCGTTCACACAGCACCGCGACGACCGGACGGCTCCCGCGGGGCATCGGCACGCCGTCGAGGCTAGGAACCACACCGTAAGATTGTCAACAATCGAGTTGCCGGCCGGCCATGCCGAGCGCACACTGAGCTATGACCCTGCGGCCTCCGCTGCTACAGACCGGGATCGGTGTCGTTGCGCCGTACGACTTCGCCCTGGATCGCGAACTCTGGCGCTGGACGCCGGACGAGGTCAGCCTCCATGTGACCCGAATGTCCTACGTCCCGCTGGCGGCGACCCTGGAGATGGCGATGCACATCTCGGAGGCGGCGCTCGTGGCCCACTGCGCCACCGACGTGCTGCCGGTCTCGCCTCTGGTCACCGCCTATGCGTGCACGATGGGCAGCTACATCGGCGGGCTCGCGGGCGAAGCCGCACTCGTCGCCGCGATGGAGGCCGTCGGATCGCCGTCGGCTCTGACCACCAGCGGTGCCCTGCTCGACGCGCTGGACCAGCTCGACATCACCCGGATCGCCGCCGTGACGCCGTACACCGCCGACCTGACCGCCGGCTTGGCCAACTATCTGGCCGAAGCGGGCGTGGACGTGGTCGCCAGCGCCGGATTGGGTCTGACCTCGCACATCTGGCAGGTGCCCTACGGTGCGACCGTCGAACTGGTCCGTGCCACCGACACCGCGGATGCCGAGGCGGTGTTCATCAGCTGCACGAACCTCCCGACCTATGACGTCATCACCGCGCTGGAGGCCGAACTGGGCAAGCCGGTCCTGACCGCCAACCAGGTGACGATGTGGTCGGCCCTTACCCTCGCGGGCCACAAGGCCGTCGGCCCGGGCCAGCGACTGATCGAAAGCTAGCCGTCGCGTCGCAGCGCGGCGGCCAGAACCTCGGCCAGGTGCAACGCATGCCGGGACGTGCCGTGCCCGATCTGCGTTCGGCAGCTGAACCCGTCGGCCATCACGGTCGTGCTCGGCGCGGCCTCGCGAACCGCCGGGAGCAGCACTCGCTCACCCACCGCACTCGACAACTCATAGTGACCGCGCTCGAACCCGAAGTTGCCCGCGAGGCCGCAGCAGCCGGAGTCCGGGACCTCCGCGGAGATGCCGGCGGCAGCCATCACGGCGCGGTCGGCGTCGAACCCGAGCACGGCGTGCTGGTGACAGTGCGTCTGCACCAGGGCGTCCCCCCCGGCCTGCGGCGGCGTCCAACCAGACCGGTGCAGGAACTCGGCGAAGGTGTGCGTTGCGGCTCCCAGTGCGCCGACCAGCGGGTTCTGCGGTAGCAGGTCGGCGGCGTCATGGCGCAGCGCCGCCGTGCAGCTCGGCTCCAAACCGACGATCGGCGTGCCCTCGGCAAGGTGCGGTGCCAGTACGGCCGCGGACCGGGCCAGCACCCGTTTGGCGGTTCCCAGCTGGCCGGTGGAGATCCACGTCAGGCCGCAGCACACCGGCCCGTCGGGTAGTTGGACCCGGTATCCCGCCGCCTCGAGCACCTCGACCGCGGCCCGCCCGACCTGGGGGGCGAGGTAATTGGTGAAGGTGTCCGGCCACAGCACGACGGTGCCGTTGGGTGCATCGGGGACTGGGCCGCGGGCAGCGAACCATGACGTGAAGGTCTCCTCGGCGAAGGCGGGGATCGCCCGCTCGGGTGCGATCCCGCCCAGTCGCTTGGCCAGTGACAGCGCCGAGAGTCGGTTGACCAAGCGTGGTGCCCGGGCGGCGAACCGCGACCACAGCGGCAGCCATCCCATCGACCAGTGCGACAGCGGCCGCGCCCACGGCCGACGCGCGTAGTGGTGGTGGGTGAACTCCGCCTTGTACGTCGCCATGTCCACGTTCACCGGGCAGTCCGACAGGCAGCCCTTGCACGACAGGCACAGATCCAGCGCATCGCGCACCTCCGTGGATCGCCAGCCGTCGGTGACCACGTCACCCTGCAGCATCTCCCACAGCAGGTGCGCCCTGCCGCGCGTGGAGTGCAGTTCCTCGCCCGTCGCCTGGTAGCTCGGACACATCACCCCACCCGAACTCTGCCGGCACTTGCCGATTCCGACGCACCGTCGCTGGGCCTGGGCGAAGTCGTGGTCGTCGTCGCCATAGGCGAACAGGGTCAGCAGCTTGCGGCCCTTGGCCGGACCGTCGTGCCGGATGTCGACGTCCAGCGGTGGGGGGTCGACGATGACGCCGGGGTTCATCACCCGGGTCGGGTCCCAGACGTCCTTCATCTCCGCGTGCAGGGCCAGTCCGTCGGCGCCGTACATCTTCTCGAGCAGTTCGGACCGGGCCCGGCCGTCGCCGTGCTCACCGGAGACCGATCCGCCGAGCCCGACGACGAGGTCGGCGGCCTGCTCGACGAACGACCGGTAGTTGGCCAGACCGCTCCTGCTGAGCAGGTCGAAGTCGATCCGCATGTGCATGCAGCCCTCGCCGAAGTGCCCGTAGGACGCCCCGGACAGTCCGTGTGACCCGAGAAGCTCGTCGAGGCCGCGCAGGTAGGCGCCGAGACGCTCGGGCGGCACGGCGGCGTCCTCCCAGCCTCCCCACGCCTCGGCCCCGTCGGCCCGGCGGGTGGCGAGCCCGGCTGCATCGGTGCGGCACCGCCACAGCACGGCCTGGGCGGCCGGTTCGGTGACCAGTGCGGCGGCGGCGCGCGAACCCGAGTCGCGCAGTTCGGAGAGCATCTTGTCCGCCGCGACGACGGCCGACGCGTGATCCACCCCGCCGATCTCGACGAGCAGCCAGGCCCGGCCCGCCGGAAGCCCCGCGGCGATCGCGGCATGGCGCACCTCCTGGGGCAACCGCTCGATGAGATCGGCGTTGATCGACTCCATGGTCAGCGGATCGTGTCGCAGCAGCACCGGCACGCAGTCGGCCGACGCGATGGAGTCGGCGAAACCGAGCACGCAGAGCACCTTGGCGGCGGGCAGCGGGGTGAGGGCGACGGTCGCGCGCAGCGTCGCCGCGAACCCGCCCTCGCTGCCGCACAGCAGTCCGGCGACGTCGTAGCCGTTCTCCGGCAGCAGCCGGTGCAGCGCGTAGCCGGAGATCTGCCTGCTGAACTGCCCGAACCGACGTCGGATCAGCAGCTCGTGGCGATCCACGAAGGTCTGCAGGCGACGGTGCAACTCGCCTTCGCGTCCCGGTCTGCCCGCACACTCCGCCCGATCGGCCGTATCGGTCACGGTGCAACGGGTGCCGTCGGCGAGCACGACGTCGAGCGAGGACACGTTGTCGGCGGTGGTGCCCCAGGCCACCGAGTGCGCGCCGCAGGCATTGTTGGCGATCATTCCGCCGAGCGTCGCCCGACTGCCCGACGACGGGTCCACCCCGAACGCCAGGCCGTGCGGGCGCGCCGCCGCGAGCAGATGGGTGAGCACCACACCCGGTTCGACGAGCGCGGTGCGGGCGGCGGTGTCGATGTCCAGGATCCGGTTGACGTGCCGCGAGGTGTCGATCACCACGCCCCCGATGGCGTTGCCCGCCATCGACGTGCCGCCGCCGCGCATGGTCACCGGTGCCCCCGCACGGGCCGTCAGGGTGACAGCGGTGGCCACGTCGTCGACGTCGGCGGGCACGACCACCAGGTCCGGAACGGCCCGGTAGTTGGACGCGTCCGCCGCGTAGAGGGCGCGGGTCCGCGCGTCGTCGCGCACGGATCCGCGGACCTCCGCACGCAACTCGCGGTGCAGGCGCGCGACGTCGAACGCCGGGTTTGGCAGCCGGGATAGCATTGTCGACAATCTACCTATCCCGGCAACCTCAAGCCAAGGAGGCAGCGTGGTCACAGGTGTCTCACCGGCGTCGTCACAGGTGCAGTCACGGTGGGACTCCTCTACCCCGGCCACAGCGCAGAGGACGACTACCCGGCGCTGGAGGCGCGACTCGGCGGCACGGTCCGCCTCCCGGTGGTGATCACCTCCGTCGGCGAGGACGCCCACCGCGTGGACGCCCTGCTCGACCTCGGACGGGCCGAGCGTCTGGGCGACGGCGCCGCCGCGCTGTCCGCCCACCGGCCCGACGCCGTGATGTGGGCCTGCACCTCGGGGAGCTTCGTGTTCGGCCCCGACGGCGCCGCGGCACAGGCCGCAGGTGTCGCCGAGGCCGCCGGGGTCCCGGCGTCGTCCACGTCGATCGCCTTCGTCGATGCGTTGCGGCACTTGGGTCTTCGACGGGTCGCGGTGGCCGCGTCGTACCCCGAGGACGTGGCCCGGCACTTCGTCGAGTTCCTCGCTGCAGGCGGTGCCGAGGTCGTCGCGATGGGCAGTCACGGGATCATCACCGCTGCCGAGGTCGGCACCCTCGACCGCGATCGCGTGGTCGCGATGGTCGCGGCGGCTGATCATCCGGACGCCGAGGCCGTGCTCGTCCCCGACACCGCGATGCACACGCTGGCGATCATCGAGACGCTGGAGGCGGCAGTCGGCAAGCCGGTTCTGACGGCCAATCAGGTGACGGTCTGGAAGGGGCTTCAGCTGCTCGGCCCGGTGCCGACGCTGCCGGGCCTGGGCACCCTCTTCGGGGGTCCCGTGTGACCGGTTTCATCGAGCCGCTGGTGCAGCAGTCGACGCCGAGCATCATCGCGGACAAGCTGCGGCAGGCGATCGGACAGGGCGAACTCAAACCGGGCGAGCAGCTGGGCGAGGCCGAACTCGCCCGCCAGCTCGGGGTCAGTCGCGGCCCGCTGCGCGAGGGCATGCAGCGGCTGACCCAGGAAGGCCTGCTGGTCTCGGTCCGCCACCGCGGCGTGTTCGTCGTCGAACTGACCTCCGAGGGTGTCAACGACATGTATCTGGCGCGCCAGGCGATCGAGCGCGCGGCGGCACGCAAGATCATTCTCGAGGATGACCACCCCATGGCCGCAGCGGCCCTGTCGGCCATCGTCGATCGGATGGCAGCCGCGAAGACACCGGCCGAAGTCGGCGAGTGCGACGCCGGCTTCCACGAGCGCCTGGTCGAGCTGGCCGACAGCGAGCGGCTGACCCGGATGCATCAGACGGTCATCACCGAGACCCGGATGTGCATCCACGCGCTGGACATGAAGTCGACCTCGCTCGAGGCGCGTGTCGCCGAACACGGCGCGCTGGTGGCCGCCATCGCGGCCGGCGACCGCGACCTCACCGACGGCCTGCTGATCGCCCACATGGACGATGCGATCAACCGACTCATCACCCCCTGACCGGCTTCGGACACGGGGTCATCCCATGGCGATCCCGATGTACTTGGTCTCCAGGAACTCATCGATGCCGACGGATCCGCCTTCGCGGCCGAGACCGGACTGCTTGATGCCGCCGAAGGGTGCGGCAGGGTTGGACACGACCCCCTGATTGAGGCCGACCATGCCGGTCTCCAGCGCCTCCGCGACGCGGATGGCCCGGCGCAGGTCGTTGGTGAACACGTAGGACACCAGCCCGTACTCCGTGTCGTTGGCGGCGGCGATCACCTGCGCCTCGGTGTCGAAGCCGGTGAGTGGTGCAACAGGTCCGAAGATCTCCTGGTCGGCCATCTGCGCCTCGCGCGGCACGCCCGTCAGTACGGTCGGCCGGTAGAAATAGCCGTCGCCGGGGATGCCGGCTCCGCCGGTCAGCACGGTGGCACCGCGGTCCACCGCGTCGGCGACCAGAGCCACGACCTTGTCGCGGGCGGCCTCGTCGATCAGCGGCCCTACCTGGACACCGTCGTCGGTTCCGCGCCCCACGCGCATGGCGGCCATCCGTTCGGCCAGCCGGGTACCGAACTCGTCGATGACCGACGAGTGCACGTACAGCCGGTTGGCCGCGGTGCAGGCCTGCCCCATGTTGCGCATCTTGGCCGCGATCGCGCCGGTGACGGCCTCGTCCAGATCGGCATCCTCGAACACGATGAACGGCGCGTTGCCGCCGAGTTCCAGAGACGTTCGCACGATCTTCTCCGCGCACTGCTCCAGCAGCAGCCTGCCCACCCGGGTCGAACCGGTGAAGGAGAGCTTTCGCGCCAGGCCCGAGCGGATCAGTGGCTCCAACACTCCGCCCGCATCCATCGCGGTGACGCAGTTGACGGCACCGGGCGGCAATCCGGCCTCGGTCAGGACGTCCATCAGCGCGAGCATCGACAACGGCGTCTGGTGCGCTGGTTTGATCACGCTGGTGCAGCCGGCGGCGATGGCGGGGCCGAGCTTGCGCGTGCCCATCGCCATCGGAAAGTTCCATGGCGTGATCAGCAGGCACGGACCGACCGGCTGCCGTGCGACCAGGAACCGCGAACCACCGGCCGGGGCGGTCTGATAGCCACCGTCGATCCGGACGGCCGCGCCGGCGAAGTGGCGGAAGAACTCGGCCGCGTAGGTGATCTCGCCGCGGGCCTCGGCGAGCGGTTTACCCATTTCCAACGTCATCAGCAGCGCGAGGTCGTCGGCCCGCTCGTGCATCAGCTCGAACGCGCGGGTCAGGATGTCCGCGCGCTGCCGCGGCGAGGTGGCGGCGAACGAGGGCTGGGCGGCGACGGCGGCGTCCAGCGCTGCCCGGCCGTCGGCAGGAGTGGCATCGGCCACGGCGCACAGCACCCCTCCCGTGGCGGGGTCGACAACGTCGAAATTGGCCCGGTTCGACGCTTCCACCCACCTGCCTCCGACGAAGAGCCTCTTGTCGACGGCGTCGACCACTTTGGTCTCGTCCTGCTCGCTCATCCCAACCCTTCCCGGTACCTGTCGTCCGATAGTCTGATTGTCGACAATCTACTCATACACACGCAAGGAGCAGCCCCGTGGCACAGTTGTCGCAGATTCTCAAGCAGGCGACCGGTGTCGTCGCGGCCCGCGGTGAGGGTGTGCAGATCTTCGACGAGGGCGGCCGCCGGTACCTCGACTTCACCGCGGGGATCGGCGTGACCAGCACCGGTCACTGCCACCCCCGTGTGGTCGCGGCGGCCCAGGAGCAGGTCGGCACGCTGATCCACGCGCAGTACACGACCGTGATGCACCGTCCACTGCTCGATCTGGTAGACCGCCTCGGCGAGGTGTTGCCCGCCGGGCTGGACCGGATGTTCTTCGCCAACTCCGGCAGCGAGGCGATCGAAGCGGCCCTGCGCCTGTCCCGGCAGGCGACGGGACGACCCAACGTGATCGTGTTTCACGGCGGATTTCACGGCCGCACGGTGGCCGCGGCATCGATGACCACGTCGGGTACGAAGTTCCGTTCCGGATTCAGCCCGCTGATGGCCGGCGTGCACGTGGCCCCGTTCCCCGACCCCGGGCACTTCGGCTGGCCGGTGGAGCAGGCGACGGATTTCGCACTCGCCCAACTGGATTACGTGCTGCAGACCCTCAGCGCCCCTGCCGATACGGCAGCGTTCTTCGTCGAACCCGTGCTGGGCGAGGGTGGCTACGTGCCGGCCAACGAGGCCTTCCTAACCGGTCTGCGAGAGCGTGCCGACGCGCACGGAATCCTGCTGGTGCTCGACGAGGTGCAGACCGGGTTTGGCCGCACCGGCAGGTTCTGGGGCGGCGACCACTTCAATGCCCAGCCCGACATCCTGGTCACCGCAAAGGGTTTGGCATCCGGCTTCCCGCTGTCCGGCATCGCGGCGCCAGCAGCACTGATGGAGAAGGCCTGGCCCGGATCCCAGGGCGGCACCTACGGCGCCAACGCGGTGGCGTGCGCCGCCGCGGTGGCGACCCTCGACGTGATCGCCGACGAGCACCTGGTGCAGAACTCCGCCGAGCGCGGTGCTCAACTGAAGCAGGCGTTGCAGATCGTCGCGGACAAGCACGATCCGATCACCGACGTGCGCGGCCTCGGCCTGATGATCGGCAACGAATTCCGGGACGCGGCCGGCAAACCCGACCCGACGACCGCCGCCGCGGCTCAGCAGGAGGCCGCGCGGCGTGGGCTACTGCTCCTGACCTGCGGAGCATGGGGTCAGGTGGTCCGCTTCATCCCGGCACTCGTGGTGAGTCCAGACGAGGTCGACGAGGCCGCCGGAATCTGGGCCGACGCGGTGGACGCCGTCCTGACCTGACCGGTCCAACAGGCCAGCCGATGACGTCTCAGGCGTTGACCGGCTCGTAGGACAGCTGCGCCGGCGCGCTCTTGGTCCCCGGGGTGGCGGTCCCGTTGAGCGGGCAGCGCGTCGTCTCCGGAAGCTTGAACAGCGCGATCGCACCGATCACGCACGCGGCCATCATGTAGTACGCCGGGAAGAGGTTGTCCCCGGTCTTGTCCGTGAGCCATTCGTTGACCGCCGGCGCGGTGCCTCCGAAGATCGACGTGGACACGTTGTAGGCGATGGCGAAGCCGGCGTAGCGCACCTGGGTGGGGAACATCGCCGGGAAGGTCGCGGAGATCGTCGCCAACTGGGGGACGTAGAGCAGCCCCAGAACGGCGAAGCCGATGAACGCGCCGACGAGGTTCGTGCCCATCAGCATGAACATGGGCACGCCGGCCACGAAGAGCCCGATCAACGAGAACCACCACACGGGTTTGCGTCCGACCCGATCCGACAATCGACCCACGAACGGCAGACACACCATCATTGCCAGCATGCCGATGATGGGGACCACGAGCGACTGGTCGGCCGTCAGACCGATCGTGGTCTCTAGGTAGGTCGGCATGTAGCTGAGCAGCGTGTAGTTGACCACGTTCAGCGCGACGACCAGGCCGGCGAGCTGCAGGATCGGCCTCCAGTAGCGGGTGAGCAGGTCGCGGAACTGCGTGCCCGTGTCGTGTTCGCGTTCGCCCTTCTCCTCGAGCTCGCGGAAGATCGGGGTGTCCTCCAGCCTGGACCGCAGGTACACGCCGATCAGACCGAGCGGCGCGGCGACCAGGAACGGAAGTCGCCAACCCCACGACCCCATCGCGTCCTCGCCGAGCACCAGAGAGAACCCCAGCATCAGCAGCGCACCGAACGAGAAGCCGGCCAGCGTGCCGAACTCGAGGAAGCTGCCCAGGAAGCCGCGGCGGCGCGCCGGGGCGTATTCGGCCATGAAGGTGGCCGCACCGCCGTACTCGCCACCGGTGGAGAAGCCCTGGATCATCCGGAGCAGGACGAGGATTATCGGCGCCCAGATCCCGATCGAGTCATAGCTCGGCACCAGACCCACGCACAGCGTCGCGCCCGCCATCAGCAGGATGGTGAGCGCGAGCACCTGCTTGCGCCCGAGGCGATCGCCCAGTGGCCCCCAGACGAAGCCACCGAGCGGCCGGACCAGGAAGGACACGGCGAACGTCATCAACGCCAGCAGTGTCGCGCTCTCTGTGTCGCCAGGGAAGATCGCGGCGGATATGTAGGTCACGCCGTAGGCGTAGATGCCGTAGTCGAACCACTCCGTCGCGTTGCCGATCGCGGACGCGGCGATCGCCTTTCTCAAGACGTCTGGCGGTGGCTCTTCTTCGGGGGCATGCGCTCGTCCGTCTCGAGAGTCCACGGGAGTTCCTCCTCGGTAGGCATCCTCGGCAGTCAATCGAAGATGAAGTCCGATGATCGATTGTTGCAATCTGCACGTTTCCACGATTGACAAACAACGGCAACTGTTTACCCGTTATCAACTGGTTAAACCTCCTCCCGGCGCGGCCGTTGTCGGTGGCCGGGCGCCAGCGCCTGTGGAACCGTTGGACACCGGCGACTGGCGAGCCGTACGCTGAGCGACCGATCTGGGAATCCGCTGGGAGTCGGCTGACGAACACCCCGCGCCGCCATGGCTTCAGCTGTCTTCCCGCCGTGTTGCCGAATGTGGTGAGGTGCCGTGAGCGACGACCGCACGCCGGGGGTTCCGCCCCAACCCCGGCGCGTGTTCCTGCACGTCGGGCTGCCCAAGACCGGCACCACCTACCTGCAGGATCGGTTCTGGCGAAACCGCGACGCGATGAGGCGACAGGGCTTTCTCTATCCGGGTGACATCCGTGAGGCCCACTTCCACGCTGCGGTGCAGCTTCAGCCCTTGCGGTACCCGCACTGGGTGGACCCGCGTCACGCGCACGCCTGGGAGCGGCTGGTCGACGAGGTATGCGAGTGGCCCGGATCGGCGCTGATCTCCCACGAACTACTGGCCACCGCAAGTGCCGAGCAGGCCGCCAGGGCGTTGCGATCACTGGACTTCGCCGAAGTGCACGTCGTGTGCACGGCGCGTGATCTGGCCCGTCAGATCCCGTCGGTGTGGCAGGAGAACGTCAAGAACAGATCCACGACCGCGTTCCCCGACTTCGTGGAGTCGATTCGTGATCCCGAGTCGCAGGCGGAGGCCTTCTGGGAGTTCCAGAACTTGCCGCGCATCCTGGCGACCTGGGGGGCGGAGTTGCCCGCGGACCACGTTCACGTCGTGACGACACCGTCCCCGTTGGACTCCCCGCAGCGCATCTGGGAGCGCTTCAATTCGGTGCTCGGGCTCGACCCTGCCGGCCTGACGCGCGACCTGCCCACGGCCAACAACTCACTGGATGTGGCTCAGCTCGAACTGCTGCGACTGCTCAACTGCCGCGTCGGGGGAGAAATCCCCTGGGAGCGATACGAATCCGTGGTCAAGGAGTACCTTGCGGGCAACCTGCTGATCGTCAACTCGTGGCGGGGAGCGCTGTCGCTGCCGGAGCAGGAGTTCGGCTGGGTGAGCGAGATGGCGGCCGACTTCGTCGCAGCGGTTCGGGCCGCCGGCTACGACGTGGTGGGTGACCTCGGGGACCTGACACCCCGACGGCCCTCGGGCGGACTGCGGCCGGCCCCGGACGATCGGCAACTCCTCGAGGTCGCGCTGGACACGCTGAGCGACATCGTGCGGACGATGCCCAAACCCGAAACCGATCGCACGGCCGGCGATCGGATCAAGAACGTCCTGCGCGGCCAACAACTGCGCCTCCGGGCCAGATGGTCGTCGGCGCAGCGGTTACGGACCGGGTCCCGGTAGAGCCAGCGTACGAGCCGGGTGGACGGCTCGATGAAGCTCGGTGTTCACCCGTCGAGTTCGCCGGCGATTCCGCGCTCGATGGCGGCACGCGCCCGTTCCGGCAACACGACCAATCCGTCGAGTTCATTGCGTGCCAGGCCGTAGGCGCGTTCGCGTTCCTGCGGTGTCGCACCATCGTTGGACGCCACCCGCAGCAAGTTCTGAGCACGTGCGAGCCGCTGCTGATCGCCGGGCTCGAAGTCGTTGCGCCGTCTGCGAATCGCCTCTGCCTCTGCCACGTCGAGGGCGGTCACGTAGTCCTCGACTGCTTCGAGGTACTCGCGGGCGGCGGCGCGGTCGTCGAGGAGGTCTTCGGCCTTGGCCGGCCGCAGCACGTCTGCCCGAAGTTTCGCGCGATGGAATTGCATCGTCAGCGGGTCGCGCATATCGGTCATGAGCGGGAAGTCGAGAAGCTTCGCGGTGTCGAGCTCGTAGTCCAACCAACGGGTGTCCGCCCGGTCCTGCTCCTTGATGGTGCGCGCGATCGCCTGCCACTGCGCCGCCTGGCCGTTGACGGCGGGCTCGCTCGGCCGCTCACCGATCACGGGGGCATCGGGCGCGTTGGGGGCATCGGCCTGGCGGGCACGTGCTGACGAGAACGCCTTCACCCCGGCGATGATCAAGCCGGCCAACGGGACGAGCAGGATGAGCAACTCGACCAACCGAATGATGATGCCCACCACCACAGGATGCCACCGTTTCGGACCCGCGAGCGGGGCCGACCGGTTTGCACGGTTGGAAACTCAGCCTTAACCCCATGGACTCGTGAACACAGCGTGGATTTCTTATCGTCGGCGCATGTCCACCATCGCCGACAACACGGACCTCACCGCAACCGTGGGATCCGATCCGCATCCGTCGCTCTACAACGAGGACCTCGCTCCGCTGCCGGCCTCGAAGCGTCGCTGGGGCTGGTTCGAGATCTTCAACGTGTGGACCAATGACGTCCAGAGCCTCGCGGGCTACACACTTGCCGCCAGCCTGTTCATCACCGCGGGCATCAACGGCTGGTACGTGTTCGCGGCCATCGTTCTCGCGGGATTGTTCGTGAACTTCCTGGTGAACCTCACGGGTAAGCCGAGCGTGAAGTACGGCATTCCGTACGCGGTGATGGCCCGCAGCGGGATGGGCGTGCGCGGGGCCATGTTCCCGGCGCTGATCCGCGGCATCGTCGCCATCTTCTGGTACGGCGCGCAGACGTACTTCGCATCGACCGCGGTGGCGCTGGCCCTCAACGAGATCCTCGGTTCGCCAGGCGGTGGCACCTTCCTGGGCATGAATGCCGTGGACTGGGCGTCCTACACGATCGTCGCGGCCATCCAGGTCCTGCTCTTCATCCGGGGCATCGCGTGGATCGAGAAGTTCCTCAACTTTGCCGGGCCGGCGGTGTACGCCGTGATGGTGCTGCTGCTCATCGCCATCTGGGTGCAGGCAGGCGACCGACTCCTGCCCGCAGTCAGCGGAATCTTCAGCAACGCCGGTGTGCAGGGCTGGGGCGTGGTCGCCGCCTTCCTCGGGGTGGTCGGCACGATGATCGCCTACTTCTCAGCGGTGATCATCAACTTCGGCGACTTCTCCCGATTCTCCCGCACCGAGCGCGGCATGAAGATCGGCAACTTCACCGGTCTGCCGGTGAGCCTGGCGTTCTTCACCTTCCTGGCGTTGTTCATCACGGCGGGCGCGTACGTGGTCTACCAGGACGGCCAGGGTGACCCGCTGACCAACCCGGCAGAAATCATCGAACAGGTGGGAAGTCCCGCGCTCACCATCGTGGCGGCGCTGACCTTCCTGACGGCCACGATCGGGATCAACCTGGTTGCCAACTTCATCCCGCCGGCCTACGACCTGTCCAACCTCGCGCCCCAGCGCATCAGCTTCAAGCGCGGCGGCTACCTCACCGCGGTGTTCGGCTTCATCATCGGCGCACTGTGGGTGGCCGTCATCGACCAGATCGGGCTGCCGACGTTCGTCGACACCCTCGGAGCCGTGCTCGCCCCGTTGTACGGCATCCTGGTCGCCGACTTCTACGTGGTGCAGCGCCGCGTGCTGAAGATCGAGGCCATGTTCTCGATGGATCCCTCGCAACCGTACTTCTACGAAAAGGGTTGGAACTACCGCGCCCTTGGCGCGTTCGGCATCGCCGCGTGCTTCTCGGTGGCCACCGTGTGGGTGCCGGCGTTGGCAGAACTCAGCGGTTTCGCCTGGGTGATCGGCGCGATCATCGGTGGCACCCTCTACATCGCGGTCATGGCCGGACGACGGGCGCCGGTGGCGGTCGACGCCTGAGCAGGTCCCGCGTCCGGCGATCGGATGCCCGACTCACTGGTCACAGATAGGGATCGGCCCAGGCGCTGATGATGCGCGCTGCCCGTGCGGCCTGGTTCTTGCCGGTGAGCAGGTGTTCGGCGCCCTCGAGCGAGACGAAACTTCGCGGGTGCCGCGCAGTGCGGAAGATGTCACTCGCGTTCTCGATGCCGACGGTGTTGTCGGTGGGTGAGTGCATCACCAGCAGCGCCCGACGCAAGGTCTGGATCTGCTCCTTGAGGTCGACGGCCCGGACGTCCTCGATGAAGTGACGCTTGAGGGTGAGCGCCTTGCCGCCGACGACGAACGGCACCTCCCCGTCCGCCTCGATCCGGTTTAGCAGCGCGTCGTAGTTGCGCTCGACGTGAGCCGGATCGTATGGCGCTGCGATGCTCACCAGAGCCGACACCGTCGGGCAGTCGTGGGCGGCGGCGATGGCCGCCGCACCCCCGAAGGAGTGCCCGGCGAGCAGGTGTACCTCTCGGCCGGACTCGTTCATGAACTCCACCGCGCGGACGGTGTCGGCGACCTTGTGCGAGAAGGAACCATCACCCCAGTCGCCTTCGGAATCACCCAGGCCCAGGTTGTCGAAGCGCAGCATGCCGATCCCCTCGGCCGCAAGCTGCTTGCAGATTCGGCTGGCCGCTGGGCAATCCTTGCCGAGCGTGAAGCCGTGGGCGAAGACACCCCATCCGCGGGCGTCTCCTGCCGGTAGTTCGACGACACCGGCCAACGTCGGTCCGGTGCTGCTGGGGAAACTCACACGCTCGGCCACGCGGCACATCCTGTCACCTCAGCAGGCAGAAGGCTGGAATGCGGCAGTCGCTAGCGGTCAGCCGGTCGCGCGGGTGCGGCGTGTGACGTGTCGATCGCGGACCTCGTTGAGGAAACGTGCCACCTGTACTGCACTTCGCCGCGCGTGCGACGAGTCGACGAGGTCGAACGCGTGTCCGGCCCGTGGTACCTCGGAGTACTCCACCGGGTTACGCGACACCTTCGCCAGCGCTGCGTGAAACGCCCTCGCCTCGTCCACCGGGATGATGGCGTCCTGTTCTCCATGAATGAGGAAGAACGGCGGAGCATCCTCGTGGATGCGGGCCATCGGCGACGCGGCCGCGAACACCTCGGGATGACGAGACTGACTGCGCTGCACCACCACCCGCTCGAGGAAATTCTGAAAGTTGCGACGCGTCGCAGTCGAATGATCCTGCCAGTCGTACCGCCCGTAGATTCCGACCACCGCGTCCACCGCGGTGTCGGCGTTCTCGGTCAGCTCACCGCGGAAGGCCGGGTCGCCCGGTGTCAGCCCGGCCAGCGCGGCAAGGTGTCCGCCTGCCGAGCAGCCTGCAATGGCGACGAAGTCCCGGTCTCCCCCGTACCGGTCGACGTTGGCGCGAGCCCACCCGATCGCCGCGTTGACATCGGCGATGTGGCGCGGCCATCGGTTCACCGGCGACACCCGGTAGTCCATGGTGAGGCACACCCAGCCCTGCTTCACGAGATGCGACAGCAGGGTGTGTCCCTGCAGCACCCGCGTGCCCTGCACCCAGGCGCCACCAGGTACGAACAGGAGAACGGGCGCACTGCCTGACAGATCGGGGCGCCGCCACACGTCGAGCAACTGAGCGGGGTGGTCGCCGTATCGGATCGAGCCGCGGTACAGCGCCTCTCGCCGCTGCGCGCGTGCCCGCACGAACGGAGGCATCCGATCGTTGCCGATCGGGTCGACCTGATCAGGTGCATCGTCCAATGCGGTTCCCACGTCGCCGGACGACGGTCGCACGTCTTCGACCACTCCGGTTCGGCGACGGATTGCGGCGCGCACCGAGGCCGGGGCGTAGTGACCGCCGTACAGGGCCATCGCGGTCAATCCTGCGAACGGCTCGAGATGCCTGCCCACGACCGGTAGCGATGCATAGAACCTGGCCGTGGCCACCACGACGTCGATGGGCCGCAGCCCCAGCAGGCGGCGGACACTTTCGATTGGGGCCGAGGGCGAGGTTTCGGGGCGAGCCTGCTCGACGCTCACGCGGCGACCTGCCCAACCACGTCGATCATGGCGTCGCTCCATTCTTCTGAGACGAAACGCGATGTGCACGTCACGACTGTCTAGACGTCCTAACTGTCTAGCACAGCGAGTTACCCGAAAGTTCAGAAATCGAAACATCTTGTCGGCAGAACGCGACTCCTGCACGAATGGGCCTCCAAGCGGATTCGACGGGTGTGAACCGTGTCACCACTGGGTATCGCCCGTTGCATGACACGGATGTTTGCGGCGAAGGCAATCTGCTGATGCCGGCCACGTGGCGAAACGTAGCCCGGTGGAGCATCAAGCCGGCCAAGAACGTGGAGACGGCGCTCACCCCGAAGGTGAATGTCGTACGCGGTTTGGCGGCCCGTGCCACCACCCCTCTGCTGCCTGACGACTACCTGCAGCTTCTCAATCCCCTGTGGACTGCGCGGGAACTGAGGGGCGAGGTCGTCGACGTACAGACCGAAACGGCAGACACCGCGACGGTCACGATCAAGCCGGGATGGGGCTTCTCCGGCCACTACCAGCCTGGACAGTACGTGGGCATCGGGCTTCGGGTAGACGGCCGGTGGCACTGGCGGTCGTACTCGCTGACCTCGGTCCCGCGCCGCCACGACAAGCGCATCACGATCACCGTCAAGGCGACCCCCGAGGGGTTCCTGTCCAGTCACCTGGTCAACGGAGTCAAGCCAGGCACGATCGTCCGACTGGCGACACCCAAGGGTGACTTCGCCCTTCCTGATCCGCCGCCCCCGAAGATCCTGTTCATCAGCGCAGGCAGTGGCATCACCCCGCTGATGGCGATGCTGCGGTCGTTGCAGGCGCGCGGACAGCGCCCGGACATCGTCCACGTCCATTCGGCACCGTCGGCGGATGCGGTGATCTTTCATGACGAGCTCCGCGAACTGGAGAGCACCCACCCCGGCTATCGCCTGCACCTTCAACTGACCGAGGTGAACGGCAAGGTCGACTTCGAGAACCTCGACGACCTCGTCTCCGATTGGAGGGATAGGCCCACGTGGGCATGCGGCCCGGCCGCCATGCTCGACGTGGTCGACGACGTGTGGGAGGGCGCCGGCCTGAAGGACAGTCTCCACATGGAGCGATTCGCCATCGCCCGCACCGACAAGGGAGGGGAGGGCGGCACGGTCACCTTCGCCATCTCGGACAAGACCATCGACATCGACGGCGCCACATCACTGCTCGAAGCAGGCGAACAGGTGGGAATCCAGATGCCGTTCGGGTGCCGCATGGGCATCTGCCAAACCTGTGTACTGCCCCTGGAGGCGGGCCACGTGCGCGACTTCCGGTCCGGCACCGAACACGGCGAAGGCGACCGAATTCAGACCTGCATCTCGGCGGCATCCGGCAACTGCACCCTCAACATCTAGGAGACCAAGCGTGGCCATCAGCGACATCAAGGAGTACGCCCACCTCACGCCCGAGGACGTGGAAGAACTGGGGCGCGAATTGGACGCGATCAGAACCGACATCGAGGAGTCCCGCGGCGAGCGCGACGCCCGCTACATCCGGCGGGCCATCCAACTTCAGCGCGGGCTCGCGGCCGGCGGGCGAATCGCGTTGTTCGCGAGTAGGAACAAGGTCGCCTGGACGGCGGGCACCGGCATGCTCGCACTGGCCAAGATCATCGAGAACATGGAACTCGGGCACAACATCACCCACGGTCAGTGGGATTGGATGAACGACCCGGAGATCCACTCCACCGAGTGGGAGTGGGATACCACCTCGCCCACGGTGCATTGGAAGAAGTCCCACAACTTCATCCACCACAAGTACACCAACATCGTCGGACTCGACGACGACATCGGTTACGGCATAATGCGTCTGACCCGCGATCAGCGCTGGGAGCGCTGGATGATCGGCAACCCGATCTACAACTTCCTGCTCGGGACGCTCTTCGAGTGGGGTGTCGCGCTGCATGGGGTGGAGACGACGAAGTATCGCAAGGGCGAGAAGTCTCTGGGCGAGGTGCGCAAGGACCTCAAGATCATCGGCAAGAAGGTCGCCAAGCAGGTCGGCAAGGACTACGTCGTGTTTCCGGCGCTCACCGGGCGAGCCTGGAAGCACACGCTGGGTGCCAACGCCGTAGCGAACCTGATTCGCAACTACTGGTCGTACATGGTGATCTTCTGCGGGCACTTCCCAGACGGCGCAGAGAAGTTCACCGAGGAGGAGTTCGAGACGGAGACGCCCGCCGAGTGGTATCTGCGACAGATGCTCGGCTCGGCGAACTTTCACGCCGGACCGTTGATGGCGTTCATGAGCGGCAACCTCTGCTACCAGATCGAACACCACATGTTCCCCGACCTGCCCAGCAACCGGTACGCCGAGATCAGCGTGCGGGTGAAGTCGCTGTGCGACAAGTACGACCTGCCGTATACGACGGGCCCGTTCCTGAGGCAGTACACGCAGTCGTTCTGGACGATCGCCAAGCTCGCGTTGCCGGACCGGTTCCTGAAGGCCACCGCCGACGACGCGCCGGAGACCAACTCCGAGTTGAAGTTCCGGATCCGTGACGGTGTCCGGGAGAGCTTCGGCGTCGACCCGGCCACCGGACGGCGTCGCGGTCTACGCACCGCCATACGTGAGATGCAGAACGGGGCGATGGCGACGGCCTGAGCTCGGTCGGTGCCTATGATCGGATGTGAGGCGTCGAGGCGGACACTGGTCCGCGAAGGGCGGCAGGCGATGGAGCGCGTCGGCGGGGACGATCCACCCACCGTCGCGGCCGGCGTACAGATCAGCGCCACCCCGGCGACGGTATGGCAGCTGGTATGCGATATCACCCTGATGCCGACGTTCAGTGACGAACTTCAGTCCGTCGCATGGAGCACCGGCACCTCCGGTCCACGTCTGGGCGCCGAGTTCACCGGTGTGAACCGGCATCCGGCAATGGGCGAATGGACGACCCGGTCGACCATCACGGCGTTCGTTCCTGAATGCGAGTTCGAGTGGACGGTCGGCGACCCGGACCGGCCCGCCGCCATCTGGCGGTACGAACTGACCCCGCACACCGACGGGACGCTGCTGCGCTACGTCGCACAGATCGGACCCGGCCGCTCCGGAGTGTCCATGCTCATCGGACGGGAGCCACGCCGGGCGGCCGAGATCGTCGCCTCGCGACTGGGTCAGTTCGAACGCGGGATGGCCGCCACCCTCAGCGGACTCAAGGCGCTGGCCGAGAGCTAACACCTCGCGGGAATCGACAGGCTGTTAGCCGCGCTGCGGCGGGCTCCGGCGCGTGCGACCGCGCGCATCGACGTCCTGCTCCCGGGGCGGGCCGCCATCGAGGACGGCTCGACTCGAGCTGTCCGCCGCCATCGCCGGCTACTGCAACCATCGGATCTCCGTGGTCGAAGTCGAACTCGCGCGCGTCGCGCGGCGCGGCCGGACGGAGTTGCTGTTCGGGGTGGTGTTCCTGGCGGCGTGCTTCGCCCTGAGCAGCGCGGCCGCCAGCAGCCTCGAGCCATACTGGTTGTCCGACTTCATTTCTGAAGGACTGATCATCGTCGGATGGATCGCGCTCTGGCACCCGGTCGACATGTTGCTGTTCGAGAGATGGCCACTCCGACGCGACATCCGGCTGCTGCGAA
Source organism: uncultured Actinomycetota bacterium (assembly GCA_963798245.1). Lineage (GTDB taxonomy): Bacteria > Actinomycetota > Actinomycetes > Mycobacteriales > Mycobacteriaceae > Mycobacterium. The sequence goes on along the minus strand of CAWCSO010000009.1, from coordinate 141,901 downwards.
CCATTCGCGACGCCGAGATCCGCATCGGCAGCACCGACGCCTAACACGTTCCGTGCACCGCGCCACCGAGGTCGCGCACAAATCTGACGCCAAAGTGAACAAAGCAGTAATTGCAGTGACTGCATCGATCGGCGGTGATAGAAACTTCCCATTGTGGAAGGCGGGTGAATGGCGGAGCCGGTCCCCATTGCGGGCGTGCGGTCTCCATCGCCTCTCGATGCCCTGATACCGCTCATCACCCTGGCCCGGCTGAGCGTCGACCACGGGTTCACCGGATTCAAGGTCGTGAAGACAGCCAGTTCCGTCGACATGGGAGATGCGCCGTGACAGCCTCCGATCAGATCACCGAAGCCGGGCCCCAGAAGGTCAGCCTGCCCACGCTGACCGCGATGGTGATCGGATCGATGATCGGGTCGGGCGTGTTCCTGCTGCCCCGCCGGTTCGGCACCGAGACAGGGGTGCTCGGCGCAATCATCGCCTGGACGATCGCCGGCAGCGGAATGCTGATGCTGGCGTTCGTCTTCCAGCGACTCGCGGTGCGCAAACCCGAACTGGATGCCGGCATCTTTGCCTACGCCAAGGCAGGATTCGGCGACTACGTGGGCTTCAACTCCGCCTTCGGCTACTGGGCGTCCGCGTGTGCGGGCAACACCTCCTACTGGGTGGTGATCACCACCACGGCCGGGGCCCTGTTCCCCGCACTGGGTGCCGGCGACACGGTGCTGGCCGTCATCGTCTCCTCGGTGGGGGTGTGGCTCTTCTGCTACCTGATCCTGCGCGGCGTCAAGGAAGCGGCTGCGATCAACAAGATCGTCACGATCGCCAAGATGGTGCCGATCGCCGTTTTCATCCTGGTCGCGATCGTCGCCTTCAAGGCAGACGTCTTCACGGGCAACTTCTGGGGCGGGGAAGACCCCACGTTCTCGTCGGTGTTCGAGCAGGCCAAGGGCACGATGCTGATCACGGTGTTCGTCTTCCTGGGCATCGAGGGTGCCAGCGTGTACTCCCGGTACGCCAAGACCCGCAAGGACGTAGGGCGCGCAACGGTCATCGGATTCCTCTCGGTACTCAGTGTTTTCGCCATGGTCACGCTGCTGTCCTACGGCATACTGCCGCGCGACGAGCTCGCCGGAGTCGACCAACCGTCGATGGCGTCGGTCTTGGAATCGGTTGTGGGGCCGTGGGGTTCGGTGCTCATTCGCGTGGGCGTCGTGGTTTCGGTACTGGGCGCCTACCTGGCGTGGTCGCTGATGTCCGCCGAGATCCTCTACATCCCTGCCACCACCGACGACATGCCCCGCTTCCTGGCCCGGACCAACCGAAACGGTGCCCCGATCTCGGCGCTGGTGATGGCCGCCGGCCTGATCCAACTGCTCCTGATCATGCTGCTGTTCACGGCCGATGCGTTGGACTTCATGCTCGATCTCACCGCCGCGCTGTCGCTGGTGCCCTACTTGCTCGCCGCGGCGTACGCGATGAAGTTGGCGGGCGCCGATGACGGGAACGGGCGATCGCGGGTCGTCGAAGCGTTGGTGCCCGGCCTGGCAACGTTTTACACCCTCTTCCTGGTGTATGCCGCCGGGCTCGACAAACTGCTGCTGTCGTGCATCCTCTACGCCGCAGGGGCCGTGCTCTACGTGATCGCGCGCCGCGAACGGGGACTGGTCCTGTTCAAACCTGCCGAGTGGGCCTTGTTCGTCGTCATCGTGGTCGGGGCCGTCGCCGGTGTGGTGGGCCTGGTCACCGGGGCCATCGGAATCTGATCGGAAAGGAACCCATGACTCACCCCTCCGCTACCTACGGCGTCCACTCCGAAGTCGGTCGGCTGCGCAAGGTCCTGGTGTGCGCGCCAGGTCTGGCACACGAACGACTCACCCCCACCAACTGCGACGATCTCCTGTTCGACGACGTGTTGTGGGTGCAGAACGCCCGCCGCGATCACTTCGACTTCGTCGACAAGATGCGCGACCGCGGTGTCGACGTCGTCGAACTGCATGACCTCCTGACCGAGACCATGGCGCAGCCAGAGGCACGAAAGTGGTTGCTGGATCGCAAGATCGTGCCCAACGAGGTCGGCTTGGGCCTGATCGACGACGTGCGGAGCTTCCTGGAGTCGCTGACGGCACGCCGACTGACCGAGCTGCTGATCGGCGGGATGTCGATCCGCGATCTCCCCGGCGACATGGGCATGGATTACCGGGCACTGGCGGGCGAGGCCAACGGGGTGACCGAGTACCTGATGCCGCCGCTGCCCAACACTCTCTACACCCGCGACACCACCTGTTGGATCTATGGCGGCGTGACCCTCAACCCGCTGTTCTGGCCGGCCCGCCACGATGAAACCCTGTTGATGAAGGCGATTTACGAATTCCACCCCGGCTTCGTCGGATCGAACGTGTGGTGGGGTGAGCCCGAGGCCCAGTGGGGGCTTTCGACCATCGAGGGCGGTGACGTCCTGGTGCCCGGCAACGGCGTGGTCATCATCGGGATGAGCGAACGCACCTCACGACAGGCGATCACCCAGGTCGCGGCGACGCTGTTCGAGAAGGACGCCGTCGAGAAGGTGATCGTGGCAGGCATGCCGAAACTGCGCGCAGCGATGCATCTGGACACCGTCTTCACCTTCGCCGACCGTGACGTGGTGACCGTGTATCCAGGCATCGTGGACGTCATCAAGTCATTCACCCTGCTGCCGTCCGATCGCGCTTCCGGAATCGAGGTCGTCGAAGAGAACAAACCCTTCATCGAGGTGGTGTCGGCCGCGTTGAACGTGCCCGCGATGCGCGTCGTCGAGACGGGCGGAACCGCGTACGACGCCGAACGCCAGCAGTGGGACAGCGGAAACAATCTGGTCGCCATCGAACCCGGTGTCGTCGTCGCCTACGACCGCAACACCCACACCAACGCGCTGCTCCGCAAGCAGGGCATCGAGGTCATCACCATCGTGGGAGCCGAGTTGGGCCGGGGCCGCGGCGGTGGGCACTGCATGACGTGCCCGATCATCCGCGACGCGATCTAGTAACCACGAGTGGTGTTGACCCGCTTACCAGTAGCCGCCAACGAAGGAGAAGACACCGATGTTCGACACGTGTGTTGCTGCAAGCCGGGACCATCACACAGCAGGAATTCGATGCCCTCAAGGCAAAGGCGCTGGCATGATGGGTCACCGATTCGATCGGAGGACGACATGACCAGTGCCATCATCAACTCGCTCCCGGAATCGGAGTGGCTGCTGATTCGCGAGACCGAGCCCTCGGCCCTCGCCGACCTCGGTGAGGACGAACTGCTGGAACTGCACAACCGGGTGCGCAGGGCGCGCACCAAGTACGTCACGAACTACCGGCGCCGGGGCAGCGCCCGGGTTTCGAAGGTCGGCGGACGCGGAAAGTCGCACGCGCAGAACACTCGAGCCCGTGATCGTGCCGAGGTCTTCGAGGTCGCGCTCGCCCGAGTCAGCACCGCGCTGTCGGCCGCGGCCCGACGCAGTGCGGCCGAACTCAAGGCCGAGCGGATCGCCGCGGCCCGAGGCGAATCGGTCGAGCGGCCAGGAGAACCGGCCGCCGGGAAGCCGAAGTCCCGGTCGAAGGGCGCCCCGAACACCCGGCGGGGTGACCGCGATCTGGTCTCGCCGCGCAGCCTCAAGAAGGGTGCCAGCTCACGGGCGCAGGGAGCACGCAGGCAGGCCAAGAGGGACACCCGGAACGGCTGACGGCGGCGTGGACTACGACCACGAGTTCGCCCTGGCGAGGTGGGCGGGCCAGTACAACGCCTATCAGCGCATGGCCTCGGAGCACCTGTACGAGATCTTGCGGCCGCTTCGCGAGGACTTCGAAGCGACCGGCGAGGTTCCTGACTGGGCGGGCGTGGACCTACTGCGTGCCTGGGCGTTCATCCTGGTGCGAGCTCATCGCCACGGCGGAGGCTACGGGCCGCTGGGCAAGGACTTCTACGCCGCCGTCGACGCGGTATTACGACATCCGGCGGTACGACCCGATGAGAAGCCTCCGGTCGATTCCTAGCAGCAAGCGCAAGCCCGGCCAGCTACCGCGCCACGGTTTCTGAGTCGGCGGGAGCCGGCTCTCGAACTGCCGCCTCCATCTCGGAGAACTCGCTCTCGATCTGCTCATCCTCGCGCTTGGTGACGAGCGAGACGGCGATGGCCACGACGGCGCACGCGATGAAGCCGGGAACGATCTCGTACATCACGCTGGACAGCGCATCGATCTTGCCCCACACGCCAACCACCACGGCGCCGGTGATCATGCCGGCGATCGCGCCGGTGGAGGTGAGTCTGCGCCAGAACAGCGACAAGATGATCAGTGGGCCGAACGCCGCGCCGAAACCTGCCCACGCGAAGCCGACGAGGTCGAGAATCGTGTCGCTCGGGTCGAGGGCGAGCACGATCGCCACTACCGCAACCGCCAGCACGCCGAGCCGGCCATAGTTGACCAGCTTCTTCGGACTGGCCTCCTTGCCGAACGCGTGGTAGATGTCTTCGACCAGTGCCGACGAGCAGACGATCAACTGCGATGAGATCGTCGACATGACGGCGGCGAGCACCGCCGCGAGCACGATTCCGGCGACGAAGGGATGGAACATGACCTGTGCCAGCTGCAGGAACACGGTTTCGGCGTTGTCGAGCGTTTCGCCGCGCTGGTAGAAGTAGGCGAAGCCCGCGAACCCGGTGGCGATTGCGCCAATGGAACTCAGCACCATCCAGCTGATGCCAATCCGGCGACCTGCCTTTGCGTCGGCCGGGGAACGTAGTGCCATGAACCGAACGATGATGTGGGGCTGACCGAAATAGCCGAGCCCCCAGGCCGCGGCGGACAGGATGGCCATGATGCTCCCGCCGTAGAAGAGCGAGGAGCGGTGCATTTCATTCCCGGGGTCGGCGAGGTTGTGAGCTACGTCGGCTGCCTGCACCGCGTTCACCACTTCACCCGGACCACCAACGGCGATGATGGTGACGATCGGAACCGCGATGAGTGTCGCGAACATCAAAAGCCCCTGCGCGACGTCGGTCAGTGTTGCGCCCAGGAATCCACCGAACAGGGTGTAGCTGAGTGTGATTCCGGCGACGAGCAGCATGCCCGTCAGATACGTCGAGTTGAACGTGGATTCAAAGAACACCCCGCCTGCGACCATGCCGGACGACACGTAGAAGGTGAAGAACACCAAGATGATCACGCCGGCCGCGATCCGAAGCACATGCGAATGATCTCGCAATCTGTTCTCGAAGAAGCTTGGCACGGTGATCGAGTTGTTTGCGATCTCGGTGTAGGCCCGCAGTCGGGGGGCCACGTAGCGCCAGTTGAGGTATGCCCCGATCACCAGGCCAATGACGATCCACGCCTCCCCGAGGCCCGTGGCGTAGATGGCACCGGGTACCCCGAGAAGCAACCAGCCGGACATGTCCGAGGCTCCCGCGGACAATGCCGCAACTCCGGGTGTGAGCTGTCGGCCGGCGAGCATGTAATCTTCCAGATCGCTGGTCTGACGGTAGGCGTAGTAACCGATCGCGACCATCACGGCGAAGTACAGCCCGATGGCCAACATCTCATATGCGGAAGCGGTCATATCGTTGTCCTCGTTCCCTGGGGGCGGTGTGTCACGGCAGCCCGGGTCACGCGGGACAGGCGACCCGAATCACTGAGCGAATCGTATGAGAAATCGTGTCAGCACTCGGCCATAACGGCGTAATTCAAAGCGGCGCAACGATCTAGGGCCAACGGCCTCTGCTGACGGTCATCGAGAAGCCGCCGGAACGGGCAGCCACGCGCTCCCTTGTTCGCGGTCGAGGACCGTGAGGCCCTTGTTCTTCAGCCCGAAGACGTAGACGAGCAAGCTCACGCCGATCACCACCGTGACGTAGACGATGAACCAGAAGACGTGATCGGCCGACTTGGACGCCTGAAAGAGCAGCGGCGCCGTGCCGCCGAAGACCGAGTTGGCCAGTGCGTAGCCCAGACCCACTCCTAGAGCACGGATCTCGGCGGGGAACAGCTCGGCCTTCACGATCGCGTTGACCGAGGTGTATCCGGTGAGGATGACGTAGCCGATCGCCGTCAACGTGAACGCCAACAGCGGTGAGGTCGTCTGCGGCAGGAAGGTGAGCAGGATGTAGGTGTAGATGACGCCGCCGACGCCGAAGAACACCAGCAGGGGCTTGCGGCCGACCCGGTCGCTGAGCAGGCCGCCGACGGGCTGCAGCAGCATCAGGAATATCAGCCCCAGCAGGTTGATCCACGTCGCCGTCAGCGCGCGGTCCTCGCCGAAAGTGGACTTGACGATCGCCGGCGCATTGATCGAGTAGGTGTAGAACGCGACCGTGCCGCCCGCCGTGATGAGGAAGACCAGCAGCAGCGGCCGCCAGTGCGTGGTGAACAGCGTCTTCATCGATCCCGCTGCTGCGTCCTTGCCCTCGCGGATCGCCGCCAGATGGGACTCGCTCAGCGACTCGTCCATGGAGCGGCGAATCCACAGCACCACCAGCGCGGCGATACCGCCGATGAAGAAGCCGATCCGCCATCCCCATGCGGTGACGGTCTCGACGTCGAGGACGCTGAGCGCAATGAGGAGGGTCAGCTGCGCAAGGACGTGACCGCCCACCAGGGTGACGTACTGAAAGGAGGACAGGAAGCCGCGTCGCCGCGGGACTGCAGCCTCGGACATGTACGTCGCCGACGTGCCGTACTCCCCGCCGGTGGCGAAGCCCTGCACCAGCCGGGCGATCACCAGGACCACCGCCGCCCAGTTACCGATGATCTCGCGGGTGGGCATGATCGCAACCACGAAGGAGCAGGTCGACATGACGGTGACGCTGAACATCAAGGCGGCCTTGCGCCCTCGGCGATCGGCATACCGGCCGAAGAACCAGGATCCCACCGGTCGCATGAGAAACGTGACGGCGAAGATCGCGTAGATGTACAGGGTTGAGTTCTTGTCTTCCTTGTCGAAGAACTGCGCCTCGAAGTAGACGGCGAAGACCGTGTAGACGTAGACGTCGTACCACTCGACGAGGTTGCCCGCCGAGCCCTTGACGGTGTTGAGCACCGCTCGTCGAAGGCTCGTCGGAGCGCGTGTCGGGCCGGTCTGGGTCGTGCTGGACATCGAAGGCCCGTCGCTCATTCAGGGAATGTAGCGGACGGTATCCCAGATGTGTATGCCGTTAGTCATGATCGGCCTGCACGAGTGCTGCAGCCGCACTCATGTTCGGGGCCACGTAGTCATTCCTGACCCCGATCGGCTATCAGACCAACACCATCGTGTGGGCGATGGGCGGCTATCGCTACACCGACTTCGCCAGGCTGGGGGCGACGCTGACCGTGTGGCTGCTGATTGCGACGCCGTTCCTGGTGCCGATCTTCTTCCGTTCCACTGAGGTGCTTTAGCGTGGTTCGCATTCGGCCAGCCGCCGCGTGAGGAAGGCTTTCGCGGGTTCGGACCCGTTGCGAACCAGCGCCTTCCGATACCGTCGGCGGCCTCCTCGCGCTGCCCCGAAGTCCGCAGCAGGTCAGCGCGGATCGATGCCACGGTCCCCGATCGCGCCAGTCGCGGATCGCCGACGGGCCGGCGGTTGACCAGTAGCCCTCGGTGAACACCGAGTAGATGCACGCCAGCACGTGGACGGTCCGCTCGGACAGCAGTTCGGCCGGGGGGACCCGCAGCGGGATGGTGGCCCCGCGAATCTTGTTCTTCGCGCGGGTGATCCGCTGTCCAACCGCCGCCTCGGACTGCAGCATCGCCCGCGCGATCTCGGGCATCCGCCGCGGATGTGCTCCCCGGCGGCCGCGCCGAACTCGTTGTGCCGCTCGATGCCTTCCTGCCACTGGGGGGTGCCGGGAGTGATGGACCGCTCGGGCGGTTCGAGCAGCAGTGCCAGCCAGTTGGTGCCAACGAGTGCCACGGGTTCGGGCTCCATGGCATCGGCCACGCCTCCACACCGCCGTACTTGGCTGCGGGGATCTGCCGGGCGGGCGTACGATCTCCACCTGGCAACAACCAATGATTCTCGCCATCCAGACCGGCCTGTCCAACGCCCGCAGCCAGGGCCACAACCGGATCGTCAAACACGTCGGTCGAATCGAATTCGGATTCAGAACACCAGAGAACCAACGCTGCCGAGTACGGTGGGCCACCCGCCAATCACGGCGAGCGCCATCCAGAACCAGGCTCCGCGCCTGTTGAGCCCGAAGAGCCATCAATGCACTCTAAATTCGGAAGAAGCCAGAAAATGGCCAATCATCGACATCTGCTTGACCTGCGGGTTTGCGGTATTTTCTCGTGAGATACAACATTTCAGGCGTACCAATACCCAAAAGGAGCCAACGCTTTGCCGTCAACATCATACTTCGTTAACGGCTACTTCCGGACTCAGCCACTCACCGGTCAACAACGCTTTGCTGCCGAGATCGCCGACCGATTACCGAGGATTCTGCCTGGCGTCACAGAATTAGGGCCATCAAGTTGGGCGCTCCACTCGCGAGGACGGCAATGGTTCGAATTACAGGCCAGCATCCCACGCAGAGTTGGCGGCGGTTTGCTGGTCTCTCTGACCTCGCGAACTCCATGGCGTGGTGTTCGACAAATAGTGACGATCCATGATCTGTTCCCACTGACCAATCCGGAGTGGTACTCAAGCCAATACTCCGCGCTTCATCGCCGACTGCTGCTACACAACTTGAAGAACGCCGACGGAATCATCGTCGTCAGCGAACCAGTGCGGGCCGCTGTCGCAGCACTCGCACGTCCCGGAATTCCGATTGTCGTCGCCCCGAATGCCCCATCGATCCGACTCCGCGAACCACTCGAGAGCGCAGCGCGCAAACCATCACCGCCCTATTTCCTGGCCGTCGGCTCCATAGAACCGCGAAAGAACCTCCGGCGCCTACTGGCGGCGTACGGAACGCTTGATGCTGAAGCGCGGGAAGAAACCCCGCTGGTAATCGTCGGTGACAGATCAGCTGTATTCGCCGGTGCCGGCGTCGACCACGCGACGGTGCCTGATGGCGTTAGGCTCACGGGCCGCGTCTCAGACTCCGAACTCGCTGCTCTGTATCGTGATGCGACCGCGTTCGTGAGCGCAAGTCTTGACGAGGGCTTTGGACTCCCCCTTGTCGAGGCCGCCCAGACGACGAACGGTGTGATGGTGCTGAGCGACATCCCCGTGTATCGCTGGGTGATGGGAACGACTCCGGCAATCTACGTCGATCCGGTCGATGTCGAGTCGATCGCAAGCGGCCTCCTCAGCGCGGTAAGCGCGACTGCGAACGTTGAGGCGCTTCGCACGCTGGCGTGCCGCTTCAGCTGGGAAGCGTCGGCCCAGACTGTTGCCCACCTCGCCGCCGGACTATCCTCCGCTTGATACTCCGGACTCTAGGCATAGCGGCGCTGCTGGGGTGGTTCAGCTGCCCGGATAGGTGGCATTGAGGTGAGCCCGTCGTAGTGGTCCAGTTGATCTGTGCCCGCTGTTTCGAGCCGTGGCTATGCCAGCCGAGGGATCGAATAGGTCGATGTCCAGAGTTTTTCGTACTCTTTTGGGGCTGATGTTGCCGAGGTAGCTGTGGCGGCGTTCGAAGTCGTCGATGTATTCGGCGATCGCGCCCGGACGAGATCTTCGAGGTGACAGAGGATTTGGTTGCGAACTGAGAGAAGTACGCGCTGATCGTCAGCCACACCGTGGCGTTCGAGGACGTCGGCGAGGCGCTCGGCATGGCCCACCTCACGGGTGCCGCAGACAAGGTCGTCGTCACATTCCCCTGAGCCTTTCACCCTGCTCGCTGTCGCTGACTAAGGTGTTCAGAACTCAAAAGGACGGGAGCGATGGTGATTCGACCTTCTGGAGGCCGTTTCCTACGAGCACTCGCGGTGACCTGTGCCGTCGCGCTCAGCTGCGGCGGCTGCGGCGGGTCGCCAGACGGCGGCGACACCTCGGCGTCGAGGAGCGATACCTCGACTCCTTCGTCGTCATCGCAGGCGGCGGCCGAAGACGCGCTGACCCCACTGATCGGGTCGGTCGCGTTTCCCCCCGTCCCGTTCGCGGGGTCCGACGGCAAGAAACATCTGGTGTACGAGCTGTCGGTGACCAACTTCTCCAGCGGAATGACGGCAGTCGACCGCGTGACCGTGCTCGATGCGGACACGGGTGCGGTCATCCAGGACCTCGACGCTGACCAGGTTCGCCAGCGCCTGCAGCCTTCTGGCGGCCGCGACGGCACCGACCGCTTGGAAGCCGGCCGGTCGGGCGCGGTGTTCCTGCACCTTGCGCTGGATGCGAATGCGGTTGTGCCGCAGAGACTGATCCACGAGGTCAGCATCACCAGCGAGGCCGCGCCGCCCGGTCAGGGCCGGATCACCGAGCGGATCGGTCCGACTCCGGTGGACGTCCGCACGCTTCCGGTGCTCACCGCCCCCCTCGTGGGCGAGCGATACATCGCCGCCGACGGTTGCTGCGACGCGGTACGACACACGCGCGCGATGCTCCCGGTGAACGGTGAAACCTTTGTGGCGCAGCGCTATGCGATCGACTACGAACAGGCCGACGACCAGAATCGGATCTTCACCGGCGATCCGAGCGATCCGGCGAGCTACGTGATCTTCGGCAGGGAGGTCCACGCCGTCGCGGACGGTACCGTCGTCGGCACCCGCAACGATCTCCCCCAGCAGGTACCCGGTACCTATCCGGCCGGCATCCCGCTGGACGAGGCGGATGGGAACTTCGTCGTCCTCGACATCGGCGACGGCTTCTTCGTGAACTACGCGCACATGCAGCCCGGCAGCGTGCGGGTAGGCCTCGGCGACAAGGTCAACGCGGGAGACGTGATCGGCCTCGTTGGCAACACCGGAAACTCGGTCGCACCCCATCTGCATCTTCACGTCATGGATACGGCGTCGCCGCTTGCGGCACAGGGCCTGCCGTACCTCTACGATCGTTTCGAACTCACCGGACAGGTCGCCAGTACCGCCGACTTCGACGCCTCGGAAGAGAAGGGCATTCCGTTGGTCACCGTGCCCGGGCTGTCCGCTACTCAGCACTCCGACCAGTTGATCCTGGACCAGAACATCGTGACCTTCGCAGAGCCTTAGCCCACGGCAGGCGGGATCGCTCACTCGGACTGCTAGTGCGTCCGGGCGGCGTCCACCAGTTCGACGACGTCGCCGACGTTGATCGTGATGGCTTCGTCAGGCGGCGTAGCGGTCACCGCTGAGGTGTCACCGTCACCTGGATGGCGCGCCAACTCGGCCATGCCGTCGCCGATCGGCGCCGCGGCGGCATCGAGCAGTTTGGTTTCGTAGGTGTGCAGGACGTGAGCCATCGGCCTGCCGGGCCGCCCTTGGACCTCGGTGGCGAAGGTCTCGGCACGCGCGAACAACTCGTGGACGTCGAACACCCTCACCCGGAGCGTCTCCTCGGAGAGCCTTCCCAGTACCCGGCCGGACTCTGGATCGGTGATCACCTGGCCGGTCCCCGAGAACACCGCGAAGATCATTCCGGGAGTCACACCCGCGTCGACACCCTTGTTGATGACGAGGGTGTACTCGTCCTCGATGAGGGCAACCAGTCCCGTGATCTGCGGGTCGCTCACGAAGGCCCCGATGCCGGAAAACCCTCGTGCTGCGGGGTCGTCGGTGCGCCCCCGTCCCTGATCCTGGGCCGGTTCTGCAGGACGGACTCTCGGGTGGTGCCGAACGCGAGCTCGGTCGCGGTCTTCGCCTGGATCAGCGCGATCACCGCCTGCTGATGCCGCTCGGTCCCGAACGCGTTGAGGGCGAATGCGAGCTTGCCGTCTACGTACTCGACGGACCGCTCGAGGTCCGAGGTCGATGGGGTGGCGTTCTCGACGTCCGTGCGGGGTTTGCGGTCTTCGCCGAGACCCGAATACCACTTGTGCGCGACGACGCCGAATGCGATTGCGAAGCCGGGGACAAGGACGATGGCGCATGCTGCTCCGAGCGCGCTGTCGAGAGTCACCGATCCAACGATGCTCACGAGCGCGGACAACCCCAGCGCACCGAGCAGTCGCAGTGCCGGTGGCACTTCGCCGACGATGTGCCATCCGAACGTGACGATGTCCCAGCAGAACTTGGCCACGTTTCGGCCGAACTTCACCACGCCCGCACCGAACGTGAGCATGAACCGCCCGACCTCATCGGCATACTTCCGCGTCATCTCGCCCGACGGCTTGGACCACACTCGCCGACTCCCCGCCTCGGCTGCGGAGGCGGGCGCAGAGGTCGCGCGCTCTTCGGGCCGCTCCCCAGCCGTCACGGGCCGCTCCCCAGGCATCACGGGTCCCGCCGCCGACTGTTCTGCGGGCGCCTTCTCGAGTTTCTCGGCCTCCGTGGACCTGTCGTCAATCACGCCTGTACCAACCACTCCTGAATCATCCATTAACACCCGTCACAGCCGGGACTGGCGCGCCGAGCAATACTCCAGAAACCATCCAATCACCGTCACGTCAGGCGAAGTAGCCGTCGACGTCCAGATGCACTGCGGGTTCACCACCGGCGGCGGTGAAGGCGGTCAAGGCGCGGACGAGTCCCCGTCGATCCTCGCTCGGGATGTCGGTGACGACCCGCGCGATCTCCTGACGCCTGCGGGCGGTGACGGTCGTGACGATGTCGCTGCCCTGCGGGGTGAGTTCGACGACGACCTCCCGCCGGGAATCGGGATGCCGCCGGCGGTCGATCAGACCGGTGTTGACCAGTCGGTCGACCATCCGCCCGGTGGTCGAAGGCCGCACACCGAGTGAGCCGGCGAGCGAGGCGAGGTTGACCGGACCGCGGCTGGACAGGATGACGAGTGTCCGGAACTGCGCGACCGTCAGCGTCTCGTCGACGTGGGCGATCGACCGCGCCGAGAGCGCCACCAAGAGTCGCGACGCCGTCAGCAGTGCGTCGGTGATCGCGTCCGGCGAGTCGCCGGACGGACTCTCGTTGTGAGTGGTCACGGTCCTCCGAGCCAATTATGCATGCAGACTGCAACTATTGCATACTGCAACCATGGCTGGTGACGGCTCCGGGGCTACAGCGCGTCGAATACCGCTGCCGCACCGCCAGGCGTGGGGCCGCTGGCTACGTGAACATCCATCCGCTCTCGTGCCACTCGCGGTGACCGTGGGCGCCCTCACCGGGCTCGGCGCCGTCGGGTTCCGCTTCTTGATAACGCTGTTCACCCGGATGTTCACCGGGTACGACGACTACTCGGGTCTCGGCAGGGTGCCCAGTACGCACTGGCCGTGGCTGGGGTTCTGGTTCCTCCTGCTGGCACCCGTCGTGGCGGGCGCGATCTATGGTCCGCTGGTCCATCGGTTCGCTCCCGAGGCCCGCGGGCACGGCGTGCCCGAAGTCATGTACGCGGTCGCGCACCGAGGCGGGCGGATCGCTCCCCAGGTGACCGTCGTGAAGGCGCTCGCATCCGCATTGTGCATCGGCGGCGGAGGGTCGGTGGGCCGCGAGGGACCGATCGTCCAGATCGGATCGGCGGCCGGCTCCACCATCGCCCAACTGCTCCGCCTGGACACACCGCGGGTCCGGCTGCTGGTGGCATGCGGCGCGGCGGGCGGGATCTCGGCAACGTTCAACGCACCGCTGGCCGGAGCGTTCTTCGCCATGGAGTTGATCCTGCGCAGTTTCACCGCAGAAGCGTTCGGCGCGGTGGTGTTGTCCAGCGTCACCGCGTCCGTGGTGGGCCGGGCGATCATGGGCGACGATCCCTTCCTGTCCCTTCCCATGTTCTCGGTACACAGCCCGATCGAATACGTGCTCTACGCCGGTCTCGGCGTCGGGGTCGGTGTCGTGGGCGTGGCGTTCTCCAAGGTCCTCTACCTCATCGAGGACCTCTGCGACTGGATCTGGCGCGGCCCCGAATGGGCTCGCCCGGCCGTTGGCGGGCTCGTCCTGGGCGCACTGCTGGTGGCGCTCCCCCAGATGTACGGCGTCGGGTACCCGGTTCTGCAGAATGCCGTCGAGGGGCACTACGTCTTCGTCATGCTGCTCGTGCTCATGGTCGGAAAGATGCTGGCGACCAGCCTGACCATCGGGATCGGCGGTTCCGGCGGCGTGTTCGCACCGACGCTTTTCATCGGCGCGATGGCAGGCACTGCGTACGGCACGATCGCGCACGACGCGCTGCCCACGTTCACCGAATCCGCGGGCGCCTACGGCCTCATCGGCATGGGCGCCGCCCTCGGCGGAGCCACCCGGGCGCCCATCACGGCGGTCGTCATCCTGTTCGAGCTGACCGGCGAGTACTCGATCATCCTGCCGTTGATGACCGCGGTCGTGATGGCCGCCGGCACCAGTCACCTGTTGTCCAAGGACACCATCTACACCGCGAAATTGTGGCGTCGCGGCGTCGACCTCGACGCGCCCCCGCCACCGGACTTCACTGCGGGAGACATCGCCTTGCCACCGCCAGAACCGCTGCGCGACAACGCCACGCTGGCCGCGGGGGCAGCGGCGCTACAACGGACGGCATTGGGAATGTTGCCCGTCGTGGATGCCGACGGCCGCTACCGGGGATGCCTGTCGGCGGAGGACCTGGCCGAGGCACTCGATGATCCCGACCCGCCCGTGTCCGTGGCGGACTTGGTGCAACGACCAAGGATCATCTCCGCCGACACCGCACCTCCCGAGATCCTGTCAGCGTTGAAGGGCTACGGCGGAACCGGCCTGCCGGTGTTGGACCAGGATGGGTCCGCGCTGATCGGTTGGATTACCTACGAAACGGTGCTGGCCAGGCTGCACCCCGACATGCCGGCCGGACCCAGCGGCCCGAAATGACGGAGCGCACCATCGGTGCAGACGCAGGGTGCAACGTGCGAATCGTCTGTCACACAGGCGGTATCGGCATCAGGTGAACGTCGTCCGAACGGCGTACGAGCAGGCGTTCTCGACCCTTGCCGACCCTCTTGACCGGTGTTAATCTACGACAATTAGTGAGTCGGCCTCGTCGGGTTTCATCGAGTGAGCCACCCGAATCGCCTTTGCCGTAAAGCACCACTCCGATCCCGGAAGGGGCCCCTCGTGAGTACAGCGGCCGACCGCGCCAGCCAGTTGGATCTCGTCGCCCGACTGAAGTCGGCGTATCCGGAGCTGCCCGACGCCCCGACGCCCGACATGCTCGACCACGACCGCTTCGTTGCCTACATGAAGCCCGTGCACGACGTCGGCGGCGAACCGGACGTGCCGATGAAGTACGAGAACAAGGACTACGAGTACTGGGAGCACATGACGTACGTGCTGTCCGAAGTGCTTGCCTGGCGTGGCATCTGGCTGTCCGAGGAGCGTCGCCGCATCGGCAACGTCGACGTCGGACGGGCGATCTATCACGGCCTGCCCTACTACGGACGCTGGCTGTGGGCCTGCGCGCGTGTCCTCGTCGCCAAACACCACATCGGGCTGACCGAACTCACCGAGCGAATGGCCGAGGTCCAGCAGCGCTATGACGGCGGTCTGGCCGGTAAGACCCTGAAGGCCCGGCCCAAGTCCGAGGGCGATGGAACCGGCGTCAAGCGCAATGAGCACGTCGTGCACGCGCAGGGCAAGGGCGACCCGCAGGTCTATGCGGGCAAGGCCGGCGAGGCGAAGTTCGCGGTCGGTGACAGGGTGACGGTGCGCGAGCTGCCGGTGCTGTTCTACACGCGCACTCCCGAATACGTTCGGGGTGCCACCGGTGAGATCGCATCGGTGGCCTACGAGAGCCCAGCCGCCGAGGACGAGACCTGGGACCGCACCGATGCCGTACCCGAGTGGTTCTACGTGGTCAGTTTCACGCAGGCCGACCTGTGGCACGGCTACAACGGCACGGCGACCGACACACTGCGAACCGAGATTCCCGAGCACTGGCTGCAAGCCGCCACCTGACGGCTGATCGAACGGCCCTGGCCCGAACGGAGCACCATGACAGACCACGACCACGACCACGACCACGACCGCACCGTCAAGCCCATGGTCGACGAGATCACCGACTTCGAGGTGCTGGAGATCGCACTGCGCGAATTGTGCATCGAGAAGGGCATCTTCACCGCCGAGGAGCATCGCCGCTTCACCGAGTTCGCCGAGCAGATCGGGCCCACACCGGCCGCACGCCTGGTGGCCCGCGCCTGGCTGAGCCCCGACTTCAAAGCCCTGGCACTGGCCGAGCCGATGACGGCGAGCAAGGAGGTGGGCGTCGACTGGCTCGAGCCCACGGGATTCGGCACGCCCAGCGACTTCACCGCGTTCGAGATCCTCGCCGATACGCCCACGGTGCACCACGTGATCGTCTGCGCGTTGTGTTCGTGCTATCCCCGCCCGATCCTCGGCAACTCTCCCGAGTGGTACCGAACGCCCAACTACCGCAGCCGCCTGGTCCGGTTCCCCCGGCAGGTGCTGTCCGAGTTCGGCCTCTACCTGCCCGATGACGTTGAAGTGCGAGTGCAGGATTCCAACCAGAAGCACCGCTTCATGGTGATGCCGATGCGACCCGCCGGCACCGACGGCTGGAGCGAGGATCAGCTGACCGAGATCATCACCCGCGACTGCCTCATCGGCGTCGCGCTACCGAAGCCGGGTGTCACCACCAACGTCATCGTCGACACGCGGGCGGCGCTGCATCCCGCCGGGGAATGACATGACCGATCGCAATGATTCACCGCCGCTCACCGGCGTCGACAGCGCGGCCCTGCAAGAGATCGTCTCGCGTAATCAGGTGTGGCCACGGATGGCCGCCAAGTACGGCGTCGACAATGCGGTGCCGCCATGGAAGACCAGCCTGGACGGGCTGTGCGATGCACTCGACCAGAGTTCCTGCTACACCGACGTGCCCGACTTCAAGCAGCGGCGGGACGAGGAGGACACCCTGTCGGCGACGCTGTACGCCGACCTGCCCCACCCCGAAAGCCAACTGATGGCCCTGGCGCATTCGTTGCTCGCGCGCGGCGTAATAACTGAATCAGAACTGCAACAAAGGATTCCAGCCATTCGAGCCCGGCTCGAAGCCTGAGCGCGACCCGCAGGCGTTTGACGGCAATGACAATATGACACGATGGCCCGACCCAAGAACGCCTCGCTGACGCAGGAGAAGGTCGTCGAAGCCCACCCCCACTGTGGGCCGCTGCTGGCGCGATACATGTTGCGGCACGACATGTTCGGTGAGTGTGGGCAGACGTGCCAGTTCCTCGCCGCGTTCGGGGTCTCGGCCCAGCTGCACGTGCGAATCGTGGTCGAAGGCCTGACGTCCGACGAACTCTTCGGCACGTTCCTGCGGACGTATCTGAACGGCATCCTGGACGAAGTCCCGAAGTCGGCGACCTCTGCGTAAGCGCGACGCGGCCTACTTCCAGGCGAACACGGGCTGCTCGAGTTCGTCGACCGGGTCCCCGCGACCGTCCAGTCCCAGCCACCGCAGTTGCAGCAGCACGGCGCCCGTCGGCGCGTGGATGAGATCGTTTCCGAGCGGAATCTGCACGACCGGACGCGAGCTTTCCGGGATGGCGATGAACCGTGGCGAATCGTTGCGCTGCAGTTGATGCAGCCCCACCCGGTAGACCGCCACCACCTCGTCGGGTGCGGGCCGCGGGTCGAGCCGCCCGCCGCCCCAGATCACGACCGGGGTGATGACGTATCCCGACCGGGTCGGGTAGTCGTCGAGCAAGCCGAGCACGGTCGAGTCGGACAACGCGATGCCCACCTCCTCGTCCAGTTCCCGCAACGCCGCGTCAACCACCGTCTCGCCTGGGTCCAGGCGGCCACCGGGCAGCGCCCACTGGGCCGCGTGCGAACTCAGCCGCGAGGCCCGGCGGCACAGCAGGAACGCGGCACCTCCGGACACGTCGACCATGCGGCCGTCCAGACCGGCCTCCGGCATAGGCCGTCCGGCGATCCAATCGTCCACCGGTGCTGGATCCACCCGGTCCTCGCCGACCTCGGAGTCGACGAGCACCACGGCCACGGCCGCGTGCCGCTTCGTCGGGTCGGTCACGGTGCGGCGGTCGTGACCCGCCAGATGGGACCGGACCCGTTCGCGCAGCGCTTCGTCGTATGTGATCGTCACTGCTCGACCATAGGCAGGACCGGCCGAGACACCGGGCGAGGTGACCAACAGGTCATGCGAAAGTGTCGGCCATGACCACCGGAGGCTCGCCCGTAGGCCCGCTCGGTGCCGAGTACATGCGGGCATCCCAGCCGGCCAGCCGGAGTGACGTCGATGTCAACGTCACTGGGGTATCGGGCAGGTTGCCGAGCACCAGATCGGCCGAGATCCACTCGCGGCCGATCTGCACCGTCCGGGAATCACGCCCGCAGTTGGCGATCACGAGGAGCCTCGTGGTCGGGGTCGATCTGACGTAGGCCCAGATCTGCGGGTCCTCCGCCAGCAACGGTGTGAAGTCACCGTCGACCAGGATGGGCAATTCGTGGCGGAGCCGAATGAGCGTTCGGTAGTGACCAAACACGCTGTCCGGGCTGCCGGTTTGGGCCGCTGCGTTCAGTCGGGAGAAGTTGGGGTTGACCGGTAGCCATGGCTCGCCAGCGGTGAATCCGGCGCTCGGTCCGGCGTCCCATTGCATCGGGGTGCGCGCGTTGTCGCGGCTGATCTTGGCCAGACTCGCCAACGCCGCAGCTTCGTCGATGCCGAACTCGACCCACGCTGCCGTAGTAGTTGACCGCCTCGACGTCCCTGTGGTCCTCCGCTGAAAGGAACGGGTAGTTGGTCATCCCGATTTCCTCGCCCTGGTAGACGAAGGGCGTGCCGCGCATTCCGTGCAGCACGGTCGCCAGCGCCTTCGCCGAGGCTTCCCAGTGGTCGGGGTCGTCATCGCCGAACCGCGACACGACGCGGGGCTGGTCGTGGTTGTTCCAGTACAGGCTGTTCCAGCCAGTTTCCGCCAACGCTGCCTGCCATCGAAAGAGGGACGCCTTGAGGGCGATTCGATCGAGACCGAGGTAGTCGAACTTGTTCGTTGGGTTCTGATCGATCAGCACGTGCTCGAACTGAAAGACCATGTTTAGCTCACCGCGGGCCGAATCGGTGTACAGCCGCGCTTGTTCGGGCGTCACGCCCGGCATTTCGCCAACCGTGATGAACTCGCCGTCGCGCCCGGCGAAGACCTCCCGGGTCATCTCGGCGAGATACTCGTGCACGTGCGGGCCGTCGGCAAACCCGGCGAGGTCGACGACGAACCGCCGCCCCGGGACTTCCCGTGCATCGGGAAGCCCCTCGGTCTTGGAGATGAAATTGATGACATCCATGCGGAATCCATCGACCCCGCGGTCCAGCCACCAGCGCATGATGTCGTGGACGGCGCTTCGTACCTGAGGGTTCTCCCAATTCAGATCCGGCTGCTTACGGTCGAACAGGTGCAGGTAGTACTGCTTCGTCGACTCTTCCCACTGCCATGCCGATCCCCCGAACCAGCGAGCCCCAGTTGTTGGGCTCCAGGCCGTCACGGGCGTCGCGCCAGATGTACCAGTCCCGCTTCGCGCTGTCACGCGATGACCGCGAGTCGACGAACCACGGATGCTCATCGGAGGTGTGATTCACCACCAGATCCATCATCAGCTTCATGCCGCGTTCGTGCACCTTCGCGAGGAGGGTGTCGAACTGCGCCAGTGTGCCGAACAACGGGTCGATGTCGCGATAATCGCTGATGTCGTAGCCGTTGTCGGCCTGCGGGGAACGGTAGATCGGCGACAACCAGATCACGTCGACCCCGAGCGCCTGCAGATGGTCGAGCCGCTCGATGATGCCACCCAGATCGCCGAACCCGTCGCCGTCAGAATCGGCGAAGCTCCGCGGATAGATCTGGTACACCACGGCGGACATCCACCATGCGCCTTGCGGCGGTGTCATTTCCGACGTCATTTCCGACCTCCGATGACGTCGCGGTAGACCGCCACGTACTTCTCGATCATGGTGGCCACCGTGAAGCGGTCGGTGGCGGTCTCGGCGATCGTGGCCCTGTCGAGGTCGCCTGCCGCGGCGACCGCGTCGACCGCCGAATCCACGTCATCGACCAGATAGCCGGTGACGCCGTGCTCGATCAGCTCATCCATCGAGCCTCTGGAATTCGCGATCACGGGCGTGCCGCAGGCCATCGCCTCGACGACGCTGTAGCCGAACGGTTCGTCGAAACCGATCAGGTGCAGCAGGGCACGCGCACCGCCAAGCACCTCGGAGCGCATGGCGGCATCGACGGCCCCGAGGAAACGCACCCGCTCGCCGTCGACATGGGGCGCGACCTCGTCGCGGAAGTAGTCCTCGTCCGCAACGATCCCGGCGATGTCGAGTCGACGGCCACATCGACGGGCGACCTCGATTGCCTGGGCGGTGCCCTTGTCGGGGTGAATCCGTCCGAAGAACAGCAGGTGCTCGCCGGGGCTCGGGTGGATGGCGAAGCCTGCCATGTCGATGCCGTGGTGAATGGTGGCGGCGTACTGCAGATTTGGGTGTCGATCCGCGGCACTGATCGACACGTACGCACACGACCGGTCGTAGCGCTCATAGACGGGGACGATCCTCGGCGACGAGAACCCGTGGATCGTGGTGACCACCGGGGTGGTCACCAGATCGCTGTACGTCAGGGGCAGGAAGTCGAACCCGTTGTGGATGACGTCGAATTCGGCGGCCCGCTCGAATACCGACGCGATGTGCAGGCACTCGGCGACCTTGGCGTCGATCGTGGCGTCCTCCGACCATCCGCACGGTGCGCTTGCACTCAGGCTGGCCGTGGTGATCGAGTCCCCGGTGGCGAAGAGCGTGACGTCGTGACCGGCCGCCACCAGCCCCTCGGCAAGTAGTGAGGCGAACTGCTCCCAGGGGCCGTAGTGCCGAGGCGGCGTACGCCACGCGATGGGCGCCAACACGGCTATCCGGATCGGGCCGTGGTCGATCTCGCCGTGGCTGGTAGTGAGGATGCCTTCAGAGTAGTCCGACCAGGATCGCCGGGCGGCTCCGTTCGGAACTCCCCGCGCGATGGGAGACTTCGTTGGTGACCGGCCCACTGGAGCGCACCAACGGCAGTGAGGGACTCGACGTCGGTGTTGGATTCGACGCAGACGCGATCCGCCGCTGTTTCCCCGCGCTGACCGACGGTACCGCCTTCTTCGACGGCCCCGGGGGCTCGCAGACGCCGACGGCGGTTGCCGACGCCGTCCGCGACGCCATGCTTCACCCGCTGTCGAACCGCGGAATCACCACCGCGGCGGCACGCAATGCCGAGGCGATCATCGTGGCATGCCGCGCCGCTCTGGCCGACCTGCTGAACGCCCAGCCCGATGAGGTGATCTTCGGGCGGAGCATGACCGCCCTGACCTTCGAGCTGTCTCGGACGCTGTCGGCTCGGTGGCGCGAGGGCGACGAGATCGTCGTCACCCGGCTGGACCACGACGCCAACATCCGGCCGTGGGTGATCGCCGCAGCCGCCGCGGGCGCCGTCGTCCGGTGGGTGGACTTCGACCCCGTGACCGCCGAACTTCCCGTCCAGGACGTCGAGGCCCAGCTCAGCGCACGCACCCGCCTCGTCGCCATCACCGCCGCATCCAACCTGATCGGAACGATGCCCGACGTGCGCGCCATCGCGGCACGAGCCCACGCCGTGGGTGCACTGTCGTACGTCGACGGCGTGCACTACACCGCGCACGACACGGTCGACTTCCACGATCTCGGAGTCGATTTCTTCGCGTGTTCGCCGTACAAGTTTCTGGGGCCGCACTGTGGTGTGGTCGTCGGCAAGCGCGACGTCCTGGCCGAGCTGCGACCCGACAAGCTGCTGCCGGCCCCCGACCGTGTGCCCGAGCGCTTCGAACAGGGCACGCTGCCCTACGAATTGATGGCAGGCACCACCGCGGCAGTCGACTTCCTTGCCGGTATGACGGCCGCCACCGGCACCCGCCGCGAGCGGCTCATCGCCGGTATGCGCGCCGTGGCGCGGCACGAGGACGTGCTCCGCGAGCAGATCGAGGCCGGCCTGCGGCGGCTACCGGTGGTGACGATCCATTCCCGCGCACGACGCCGGACTCCGACGCTGCTCGTCACCTTCGCCGACCGGGCGGCCGCGGCGGTCAGCACCGTCCTTGCGCAGCACGGCATCAATGCCCCCACAGGTTCGTTCTACGCAGCCGAGGCGTCACGACGGCTGGGCCTTGGCGACGCCGGTGGGTTGCGAATCGGATTGGCGCCGTACAACACCACCGACGACGTGGACCGGTTGCTTCGCGTGCTCGCGGCCACCCTGACCCAACCCCTGTGAGGTGGCGACTAGCGTGACCCCATGCCACGCGTCGCGGTCGTTGGAGCCGGAATATCGGGGGCCGCCTGCGGATCGGCGTTGCGCAGCCGCGGGATCGCGGTCGATCTGATCGACCGTGGGCGTGCCTGTGGCGGCCGCATGGCGTCGCCGACGCTGCACGGCCGCCGAGTCGACATCGGCGCCGCGTACTTCACCGCCAAGGACGCGGGCTTCGTCGCGATCGTCGACCAGTGGGCGGCCGGCGGAATGGTCCGCGAATGGACCGACACCTTCGACGTGTACTCCGCGGACGGACACGCTCGCTCGTCCGGACCCATGCGCTACGCCGCGCCGGATGGCCTGCGTTCGCTCGTGGGAGCGTCGCTGACCGACGGCGTGCGCTCCGGTGTCGTAGTCGAGTCACTCGATGAGTTGGATCACGATGCGGTGGTGTTGGCGATGCCGGACCCGCAGGCCGCTCGGCTGGCTCCCGACGCAGCCGATTGGGTCGGCTACGAACCCGTGCTCGCCGTCGCGGCGGGCTGGCCGCAACGATGCTGGCCGGTGGCGGACGCCGCGTTCGTCAACGACGACCCCGACCTGACCCTGATCGCCGATGACGGGTCTCGCCGGGGCGACGGCGCAGCGGTCCTCGTCGCTCATACGACGGCGGACCTCGCCCGCGCCCACCTGGACGCTCCGAACGCGGTGGTGGCGCAGGTGCTCTCGGCGCTGCACCGGGTGCTGGAACTCCGCGCCGAACCCCTGTGGACGCACGTTCATCGGTGGACGTTCGCCAAACCCGCAGGCACCCATGGTGACGAACCGTTCGGGCTCACCTCGTGGAGAGGTCGGCCGCTCGGGGTGTGCGGCGACTCGTGGTGTCCGTCCGGTGCACCGCGGATCGAGTCGGCCTTGTCGTCCGGGCATGCTCTCGGAGCCGCGCTGGCCGACCAGCTGACGGCGTGAGGAACGTTCCGGGTACAGCTATTCGGTCAGCCTGGAAAGCCACCGCTGCACGCTTCGGCTCAGCGATCGGGGCACCCCGGAAGGATCCATCAGATCGTTCTCGGCCAGCAGGCTGGCCTCATCTGCCACGGTTTCCGGGGTGAACGGCCGCAGTGTTCTGCCGTCTCCGCGAAGCGTCTCGATGGCATGCAGGAAGGAACCGCCCTCGTCCACCGCCCGCTCGAAGTCGTCGACGGCGACTCCCAGGTGCTCAGCGACCAAACCGTGGCGTACTGACGCGATCGCTCGGCCGACGTCCGTCGTCAGCTGGAGCGTCCGAATCCGCCTCGATGGCCAGATCGCACTCGCTGTCGAATCCCATCGACCGGTTGTTGAGATTCGATGAGCCGATGCGCAGCAGTCGATCGTCGGCCACCAGGACCTTCGCGTGCACGTAGATCGGCGTCCCACCCTCGGTCACCGGCCAGTAGACACCTAGGCGTCCGTGGACGTCCGCTGTCCACAGCACGTCGAGGAGTCTGTAGCGCGCACTATCCATCGCCTGCTCTTCGAGAAAGCTCTCGGAGTTGCGAGGCAGCACGATGACGATCTCCGGACCGTCCGGCTCCCGCAGCCGGGTGGCGAGCGCATCCACGAGTTCGCGGGAAGCCAGGTACTGGTTCTCCAGATAGATGGTGCGGCGCGCCGCCGCGAACGCCTCGAGGTTGAGCGCCTCCACCTCACGAACCTCGCTGCGGCCATCCAACTCTGGCTGCGTACGCGCAATCCCCACGTCGACGCTGCGCAACATCGGTTCGAGTTCGCGTGGCCAGACGTCGTGGGTGACGTCGACCGGCGACAGTGAACGGCCGGTGGCACGTCGCCATCGGTCGCGCGCGTGCTCACCGAGAGCGCGCGCGGCGGCGCCGTCCACCGCCGCCGCAACCTCGTGCCGGGGCCCATAGCTAGCGTCCTCCGTACGACGGAAGCGGTTGTCGTCCAAATGCTCTCGGGTGTCCCACCGGTCAGCGGTGAAGTCGATGCCGCCGCAGAGTGCGAACGCGTCGTCGATGACCACGATCTTCTGATGCGGGACTGCGCCGAGCGGGTGCACGCCATCGACGGCGAACTGCAGCCTGTCGCTGCTCAGCCAATTCAACAGGGCCACCGGGGTCACCCTCCCCCAGAGACCTTCGAAGGCCGGGAGCAGGCGCACGTTCGATCGCAACAGGTAGATCTCGAGTTCTGGCCTGACCCGCACCAACCATCGGAGGAAATCGCCCAACTTGTTCGAGCCGTGCAGTGTCTTGTCGCCACGTTCGAAGGTGATCCTGGTGTCGAAATCCCACCCGATCAGGATGATGCGGCGCTGGGCACGCAACATCGCCGCCTTGGCATAGTAGAAGTAGTCCGCTCCGTCGACGATGCACGCGAACTGGTCGGCGGGCTCTACGCGCCAGCACGTCTCGCCGGTGATGGACGATTGGCCATCGGGCATGTCGACGAGCTGACTAGGTTCGATCGCTCAGCGCGGACATAGCGCACTGTCTACCACCCCCGCCGCCCAAGCGTCCATGTGCAGCACCGCCGCGAGGCGCGAACGGCCTTTCAGGCAGGCTGGACCCCACCATGTCCCCCGCCCTGCTCGACGACCCCAGCGACCTGTCCGCCCTTCGCGCGTTGGGCGCCGACCCCGACGAGATGTTCGCCACCTTCGCCGCGTGGGCCGAGGCGAGCGGCACCGTGCTGTACCCGGCACAGGAGGAGGCGCTGATCGAGCTGGTCAGTGGCGCGAACGTCGTCCTGGCCACACCGACCGGCTCGGGCAAGTCGCTGGTGGCGACCGGGGCGCTGTACGCGGCGCTGGCTGGCGGACGCCGCAGCTTTTACACCGCCCCGATCAAGGCGCTGGTCAGCGAGAAGTTCTTCGCCCTGTGCGACGTGTTCGGCCCGGCCAATGTCGGCATGCTCACCGGCGACGCCGCCGTCAATGCCGGGGCACCGATCATCGCCTGTACCGCCGAGGTGCTGGCCAACGTCGCGCTGCGGGAGGGCGGCGACGCCGACATCGGCCTCGTGGTCATGGACGAATTCCACTTCTACGGCGACCCGGACCGTGGCTGGGCCTGGCAGGTGCCGCTGCTGGAACTCCCGAACGCCCAGTTCCTGCTGATGTCGGCCACGCTCGGCGACGTGACGTTCCTGCGCGAGGATCTCACCCGACGAACCGGACGGCCGACGGCCCTGGTCGCAAGCGCCGAGCGCCCCGTGCCGCTGTACTACTCCTATGCGACCACGCCGATGCACGAGACGATCGGTGACCTGCTCGACACCAAGCAGGCACCGATCTACGTCGTCCACTTCACCCAGGCCTCGGCGCTGGAGCGCGCCCAGGCACTCATGAGCGTCAACGTGAGCACCAAGGACGAGAAGAAGGCGATCGCCGAACACATCGGCCAATTCCGTTTTTCTACGGCATTCGGCTCGACGCTGTCGCGACTGGTCCGGCACGGGATCGGCGTCCACCACGCCGGCATGCTGCCCAAGTACCGGCGGTTGGTGGAACAGCTTGCCCAGGCCGGTCTGCTCAAGGTGATCTGCGGCACCGACACCCTCGGCGTCGGGATCAACGTGCCGATCCGAACCGTCGTCTTCTCAGCCCTGTCGAAGTACGACGGGGTTCGCACCCGCCTCCTCCAGGCCCGCGAGTTCCATCAGATCGCGGGGCGGGCCGGGCGGGCCGGATACGACACCGCCGGCACCGTCGTCGTGCAGGCACCCGAGCACGAGGTGGAGAACCTCAAACAGTTCGCCAAGGTCGCCGACGACCCGAAGAAGCGCCGAAAGTTGGTTCGCCGCAAGGTACCCGAGGGCATGGTGCCCTGGAGCGAGTCGACCATGACCCGGCTGGTCGATGCCTCTCCCGAGCCGTTGACCAGCAACATGCGGGTGTCGACGGCGATGATCCTCGACGTCGTCGACCGTCCCGGCGACCCGTTCGTCGCGATGCGCCGGCTCCTCACCGACAACCACGAGCCGCGCAAGCGACAACTTCAGCACATCCGCGACGCGGTCGGCATCGCCCGCTCGCTGCTGCAGGCCGGCGTGGTGGAGCGCCTCAAGGAACCCGAGGCCGACGGACGGCGCTACCGGCTGACCGTCGACCTGCCCCCCGACTTCGCCCTCAACCAGCCACTGTCGACGTTCGCGTTGGCCGCGATCGGCGTGCTCGACTCGGCATCGGAAACCTATGCCCTGGATGTGGTTTCAGTCATCGAGGCGACACAGGAAGATCCCCGCCAGATCCTGGCGGCGCAGCTGAACAAGGCCAGGGGCGAGGCCGTCGCCGCGATGAAGGCCGAGGGCATCGAGTACGACGAGCGAATCGAACTGCTCGACGACGTCACCTACCCCAAGCCGCTCGAGGAGTTGCTCGGGCACACGTTCGAGGTATACCTGCAGAGCAACCCGTGGGCCGCCGACGCGCGGCTGTCGCCGAAGTCCGTCGTGCGCGAGATGTGGGAGCGGGCGTTCACCTTCCGGGAGTTCGTCAGCGTCTACGGCCTGACCCGGTCGGAGGGGGCGGTGCTGCGCTACCTCTCCGATGCGTTCAAGGCGCTGCGGTCTTCGGTGCCGGCCGCCGCACGGACGGAGGAGGTCACCGACGTCGTCGAGTGGCTCGGCGAGCTGGTCCGCCAAGTGGACTCGAGCCTGCTCGACGAATGGGACCAGTTGACCAGCCCGGACCAGCAGGCCGGTGTGCCCATCCAAGAAAGCCCAGCGGTCCCGGCTCGCCCGCGCCCGCTGACCGGCAACGAGCGGGCGTTCACGGCGATGATCCGCAATGCACTGTTCCGGCGGGTGGAGCTGTTCGCGCGGCGCCACTGGTACGACCTCGGCGAGCTGGACGCCGGCTCCGGGTGGACGGCCGAGCGCTGGGAGGAGGTCGTGCGCGACTACTTCGATGAGCACGACGACGTCGGTATCGGCGCCGACGCCCGGGGCCCGGCACTGTTGCTCATCGACCGCCGGCCCGACGTGTGGCGGGTGCGGCAGATTCTGGACGACCCGGCAGGCGACCACGACTGGGGCTTCGATGTCGAGGTGGATCTGGAAGCCTCGGACGAGGAGGGCGCCGCAGTGCTGCGCGTCGTCGATGCCGGGCGCATGGACTAGATGCGTCGAGTGTGGGGGCCGTGCACGGATTCGAGCGTGTTGACCCCACGGTCGGCGACCGTCGGCTGCGCTACGGAATGGACTGGCAGCAGTCCCGGGCGACCGCAAGAACATCCGTCAATTGACCGGGGGTCGGCATGATGCGCAGTGCCTCATCGATCTCAACCTGCGCCCACTGCCGGCGATGGCGCGCGGTGTGCGGGTCGAGCGCTAGGCGGGCCTGCTCGAGAAGGAAATTGAGTCTGCACGCCAACAGCATCGAGAAGTCCGCAGCCTCGCCGATGCGACCCGGACCACCTTCGCGCAGGTACGCCTCCATCATGCGCCGCACGCCGTCGAGATCGGTGATCCCGCTGTCGCAGAACCAGTCGAATAGCGCCCGCGCCAGCTCCCGGCCAGGCTCGGCGGGTCCCAGGTCGTCACAGTCGACGACCACCAATCCACCCGTGCCGTCGGCGAAGACGTTCTGCGGATGAAGGTCGCGATGGCACATCACCACCTGGCCGGGGTCAACGGGACGAACCACCGCGCTTGGCCGTTGCAGCGGAGTCAGAAGTTCGGAGAGCCGGCCCACCCACGCAGCACCCGACGTGTAGACCTCTGCCCATTCATCGTGAGCTGGCACTCGGTCAAACCAGGGATCTGGCGGTCCACCACCGTTTGGTTCGTCCGCCGCGGCTGGCGCGCATCGGTGCAGTTGCGCAAGAAGCTCCCCCAGTATTCGTGGTGTATTGGGCGACCGGCGTGGTACCGGCAGCAGGTCGAACCAGTCGTAACACCGAAGCCACGTGCCATCCGGCGCGGTAAGCAGGTAGCGCCCGTCGCGGTCTGGATGACTCGTCGGCACGAGCACTCCGCAGTCGGCGGCCATGCGGGCCCACTCGAGTTCGACCTCGATCGCGTGTTCCGTCGGAGGCTCGGCGAAGATCTCCTTCAACGCGTACCGCTTCGGGCCGATCTCGACTCGCCACATCTGTCCGAGCGCACCACGCGGTCCGGCCGTTACGTCGATGTCGCCTTCCCACCCGAAGGAAGCACGTGCAAAGGCGACGAGTTCGTCGCGCACGACCACCTCGCTCACGGTGTCTGCGCAGACACCGTCATCATCATGCGTCCAACGTGGGGGCCATGCACGGATTCCCCCGTGTCTTCGTGAATAACCCCCACGGTCGGCGCGACTCCCGGGCGGTCAGGATTCGCGCAACTCGGCGCGGAAGGCCCGCATCGACTCGATGAGTGCGGTCAGCACTCGGTGGGCGGTCGTCAGTTCGGCGGTGGAGAAGTCGCTCGAGAGCCGCCTCCGTGTGCTCGGCCAGCGGCGTGAAGAAGGATCGGGCGACTGCGCTGCCGTGGTCGGCGTAGCGCAACAGCACCTTGCGGCGGTCGTCGGGATGCGACTCGCGGCTCAGGTGACCGGACTTGACCATCCGCTCGACGAGGTAGGTGACCGCCGCACCGGAGACGCCGATCCGGCTTCCCAATTGGCTCTGCGTCAGCGGATCGCCGTCGCGTTCGGCAACCATGACATGCAGTAGCGCACGAAAGTCGTTGATACCCAGGTCATGTTGAGCGCGGAAGACGCGTCCAAGATCGTCGGACTCGGCAGACAGCGCCTGCACGTCGGACACGATCAAGTCCCCGGCGGCATCGCGCTCGACCCGTGGCGTCGACGTCACGTCACATCTCCTTAATTTGATTAATCATTAATGATCTTAATATACTATCGGGCATGAGGTTCTGGGAAAGCTTCTCCGCCGTCGTGTGCGCCCGTTGGTCGTGGACGATCACCCTGCTGATCGTCGTCGCCGCGGGCGCCTTGATGGCCCTCGCCGGCGAGAATGCCAGCGCCGACCAGTCACCGGTACCGGTGCCGTCGTCGGCCGAGTCGGCCCGCGTGGCCCAACTCGTCAAGGACTTCCCCTCCGGCGACAAGGCGCCGGTCATCTTGGTGGCGTCCCGCACCGACGGCGCAGCCCTGACCGCGGCCGACCTGACCGCCATCGACGACGCCCGGCAACGGGTGCTCGCCAGTGCGGGAGTACCCGCCGGTGCGCCCACAGCCACCTCTGAGGACGGTGTCGTCGCGCTGGCGCCGGTGCCGATCAACGCAGACCTGTCCGGCTTCGACCTGGCCGACACCGTCAAGGAGTTGCGTGCTGCGGCCGAAGATGGCGCGCCCCAGGATCTTCAGCTGCAGATCACTGGTGGCCCGGCGTTCGGCGCCGACATCGCGGACGCGTTCTCCGGGGCCAACTTCACGCTTCTGGCCGTCACCGCGGCGGTCGTTGCGCTGCTGCTCATCGTCACCTACCGCTCGCCGATCCTGTGGCTGGTGCCGCTCACCGTCATCGCCATCGCCGACCGGACCGCCACCGCTCTGGGCGGTGTGGTCTCCGACCTCACGGGGCTGACCGCCGACGGCTCCACCACCGGCATCACCAGCGTCCTGGTCTTCGGTGCGGGCACCAACTATGCGCTGCTGTTGATCTCGCGCTACCGGGAAGAGCTCACGCGCATACCGGCGGGCAGGAGCGAAGCGACCCGGGGAGAAGAACCCGACCATCGCGACGCACTGCGCACCGCCGTGCGGAACGCCGGTCCAGCGATCCTCGCCAGCAATGCCACCGTGGTACTGGCGCTGCTCACCCTGCTGCTGGCCGTCGTCCCGTCCACCCGCAGTCTCGGTGCGCAAGCGGCCAGCGGCCTATTGGTCGCCGCGGTGTTCGTGCTGGCCGCGCTGCCACCACTGCTGGCGCTGTTCGGGCCGCGGTTGTTCTGGCCGTTCATTCCGCGCCGGTCCGCGCATGCGGCGGAAAGCTTCAGCACCTGGTACCGGGTGGCGAGGTGGGTCAGCGGCCACGCCGGTCGGGTTGCCGTGGTCACGGTGACGCTGCTGGCAGTGCTCTGCGGGGGGCTGCTTTTCACCCCCGTCGGTCTGTCGCAGACCGAGCAGTTCCGGGTGAAGGCCGAATCGGTATCCGCCTACGACACGCTCGCCGCGCACTTCCCCAGCGGTCTCACCGACCCCACCCGGGTGGTCGGCGGCACCGACCGCGCCGCCGAACTTCAACGGGCGATCGAGGCCACGCCCGGAGTCGTGTCGGTCACCGAAGCCGGCCGCTCCGAGGGCGGGCTGACACAGTTCTCCGTCGTCATCGACGCGGCGCCCGCGTCCGACGCGGCGTTCGGGGTCGTCGACGCGCTCCGGGAATCGGTCCGCGCAGTCGACGACGGAGCACTCGTCGGCGGCTCGGACGCGCAGGCGCTCGATGCGCGCAACGCCGCCCAACGCGATCAGCGCGTGGTCATCCCCGCCATCCTCGTCGTCGTGCTACTCGTGCTGTACGCGCTCCTGCGGGCGGCGCTGGCGCCGCTGGTCCTGGTCGCCGTGACGGTGCTCAGCGCATTCGCAGCGCTCGGCCTCGGCGGCTGGGCCAGTGTGCACGTCTTCGGCTTCCCGGCTCTGGACAACACCACCCCGCTATTCGCGATCCTGTTCCTCGTCGCTCTCGGCGTGGACTACACCATCTTCCTGGTCACCCGGGCACGCGAGGAGACCCACGTGCACGGCACCAGGGAGGGCATCGTGCGGGCCGTGTCGGCCACCGGCGCGGTGATCACCAGCGCAGGTGTCGTGCTGGCCGCCGTCTTCGCCGTCCTCGGGGTACTGCCCCTGATCGTGCTCACCCAGGTCGGCATCATCGTCGGACTCGGCATCCTGCTGGACACCTTCCTGGTGCGCACCGTGATCATCCCCGCCCTGTTCACCCTCATCGGGCCGCGCATCTGGTGGCCTGCCCGCGTCGACCCCGCAGTCCAAACCCCCCGGCCAACAAGGAGAACGACCGATGACCGCAAGCAGTCCGCCCGTTCCTCGAACTCGTTCAACGGTCAAGGCGTGGCGATGGATCGCCGCGCTGGTTTCGCTCAGCCAACTGGTGGCCGCGCCGATCATCGCCCGGGTGTTCGGTGACTTCTTGTCCTCCGGGGCCACGAACGAGGCTCTGATCACGCCCGCGGGCTATGCGTTCGCCATCTGGGGACTCATCACGGTGTCGTGCGCCGTCACGTGCGTCGCGGTGCTCAGGGTGGGACTCGGAGCGCCATGGGAGACCCGGGTGCTCATCGACGCCTCGGTCGTCTTCGTCGGCTACAGTGCCTGGCTGATCATCGCGGCGCAGGACTGGCTGTGGGCCACGGTCGGCGTCTTCGCGATCATGGTCGTCGCACTGATCGACATCATGCGGCTGCTGGTACGTCATGCCGATGACCTGACCTGCCCGACCTGGCTACGCCGACTCGCCACTCTGACTTTCGGCCTCTACCTCGGGTGGGGCAGTGTGGCGGTATTCGCGAACGTGGCCGCCGCGTTGATCTACTCCGGGTGGTCAGCCACCGGTACTGGTTGGCAGGCAACGGTTCTCGTGGCCGCCACGGGGGCCGCGGTTCTGCTCACCGCCTTCCTGCGTGGCACAGCGGGCTATGCCGCGGCCGTGTTGTGGGCGTTGGTCGCGGTGGCGATCGGCGCGGCCAGCCGTGGATCGGCAGTGCTCACCGTCGCATCGGCGGCTGCCGCCGTCGTCATCGGCGTCACGGCCGCCATCTATCTTGGCGTCCGTCGGCAGATGTCATGACCCGGGGGATGCTGATGTTAGGGTTGTCAACATTGCCCTGAAGGAGTCTCGCTGACCACCCGACGAACCCGAGCCGCGGCCGATACCTATCACCATGGGAATCTGCGCCACGTCCTCCTCCAGCACGCCGTGGAACTCGCCAAGAGCGGCGGGCCGGATGCCGTGGTGTTGCGCGACGTCCAACGCATGGCCGGGGTCAGCAATTCCGCCGCCTACCGGCACTACGCCGATCGCGATGAACTCCTCGCCGCGGTGACTGATGTTGCATCGGACCGGCTCGCCGACGCAATGGTCGCGCGGCTCGACGCGTTGCCGCGCCGGGGACCCAAGGGCAAGCGCGCGCTCGATCGCCTGCGTGCCACCGGGCAAGGTTATATCGACTTCGCCCTCTCCGAACCGGGCCTGTTCCGAACGGCGTTCGCGCACAAGGAGTCCGTTGCCCATGGCCATACGCGTGAGGACGAGGGCACCGAATCCGTGATCAGTGAGCACCATCCCTTTCGCATCCTGATCCGCTGTATCGACGACCTGGTCGCCACCGGCATGCTCTCCCCCGAACGGCGCGACGGTCTCGACGAAGCCGCATGGGCCGCGGTGCACGGTCTGGCCACGCTGTTACTCGACGGCCCATTGGCCGAGGCCGACGCCGCCCGCAAGCAGGTCATCACCGACCGTCTGCTCGACGTCATCGGCGACGGGCTACGGTAGCAGCACGAAAATGTTGACAGCGCTAACATCCTCTGCGATGCTCTGGATGTTAGCGTTGTCAACATAAGGCGGACCAGTGACCATCGACACCCGCAGGAACCCAACCCGAGGCGCGCACTCGACTCAGCCGAGAGTGCGACCGATTCTCATCCTCACCGTCGTCCTGGTCGCGGCACTGGCGATCAACGTGGAGACCACGATCGTGAACGTGGCTCTGCCGACGCTGAATTCGGCGCTCGGGGCGTCGACGCGCGGTCTGCAGTGGATCGTGGACGCATACAACCTGGCGTTCGCGGCCCTGGTTCTGGCCGGGGGCACCGTCGGCGACAAGTTCGGCCGTCGCGGCACGCTGATCGCGGGGCTGGCGCTGTTCGCCGCGAGCAGCGTCGGGGCGGCGTTGTGCACCTCGACGGGATCACTGATCGGGATGCGTCTGGTCATGGGCATCGCGGCAGCGCTGATCTACCCGACCACGCTGGCGATCATCACCGACACCTTCCGCGATCCCAAACAGCGGGCGGCGGCGATCGGGGTGTGGGGCGCGGTGACGGGTCTTGGAGTGGCCATCGGCCCGATCCTGGGTGGCGCGCTGCTGGAGACGTTCTGGTGGGGCAGCCTGTTCCTGGCCCTGGTGCCGATCGCCCTCCTGGCCGCCGTCGGCGCGATGGTGTTCGTTCCGGCGTCGACCACCGAGCCCGGCACCCGGCTGGACCGCGGCGGACTGCTGCTCTCGGTCGTCATGCTCGGAGCACTGGTGTACACGATCATCGAGGCGCCCGAACATGGCTGGTCCTCGACCCGCACTCTGGCCGGCTTCGGCATCGCGCTCGCCGCGGCGGTCGCCTTCGTCTGGTGGGAGCGTCGCCAGGATGACCCGCTCATCGACGTCGGCCTGTTCACCAACCTGCGCTTCAGCGCGGCCAGCGGCGCGGTCACCGTCGCGTTCTTCGCCCTGTTCGGCTTCATCTTCCTGATCACCCAGTTCTTCCAGCTGCTTCAGGGGTTCGGGCCGCTCGAGACCGGCGTGCGCATCCTGCCCGTCGCACTGTCGATCGCGGTCGGGTCCGTGCTGGGCACACGGCTTGCGGTGACCCGGGTGGGCACCAAGGCGGTGGTGTTCATCGGCCTGCTCATGCTCACCGTGGCGTTCGCGTGGGTGGCGACCGTCGACGTCGACGTTCCCTATCTGCAGGTCGCGTTGCAGATGGTGCTGCTCGGCGGCGGACTGGGCCTCACGACGGCCCCGGCCACCGACTCGATCATGGGGGTGGTGCGACCCGAACAGGCCGGTGCGGGTTCGGCCGTCAACGACGCGACCCGTCAGATCGGGGGCACCCTCGGGGTGGCCGTGGTCGGCAGCATCTTCTCCACGCTCTACATCCGAGCGCTCTCCGATAGTGAAATCCTCCGGGCCGCACCCGAAGCCGCCCAGGAAACCGCACGCGACGGGCTGGCCCAGGGCCTACAGGTCGCCGCACAATCACCGGCTTCGGTCGCCGGTACGCTCCGTGACACGGTCAGCGACGCGTTCATGAGTGGACTGCACGCCGGCTGCCTGACTGCCGCCGCTGTATGCCTGGTCGGCGCGTTCTTCGTACTCGCCTTCCTCCCCGCCCACCCCACCAAGGCGATCCCGGCATGAGGAACCCAGACCGCTACGGACCATGGGCCCTGATCACCGGTGCCAGTGACGGCATCGGCAAGGCACTGGCCAGCCAGATCGCCGCCGCGGGACACAACGTCGTCCTGGTCGCCCGCCGCGAGGCCGAACTACGTTCCCTCGCTGCAGAACTGACCGCCGCCCACGGCGTCGAGACGATGGTGCTGCCCACTGATCTTGCCGATCCAGGCGCCGCCGACTCCATCGAAGACCGCACCGAACACCTGGATGTCGGGCTGGTGGTGCTCGCCGCCGGATTCGGCACCACCGGCACCTTTCTCGAGACACCGCTGGCCGCCGAAGAGCAGTTGATCGCCGTGAACATCACCGCGGTCATGCGGCTGTCGCACACCTTCGCCGCCCGGCTCGCGGCCCGCGGCAAGGGCGGACTGGTGCTGTTCGGATCCATCGTCGGGTGGCAGGGCGTTCCGGGACAGGCGAATTACTCTGCGTCGAAGGCCTACGTGCAGAGCCTCGCGGAGGCGCTCCACGACGAACTGGGCCCACTCGGCGTCGACGTCCTGGCGGTGTCGCCAGGCCCCGTCCGGTCGGGATTCGGCGCCAGGGCCGGCCTGACGATGACATCGGCCGCCACGCCCGAGGTCGTCGCGACCGGAACCCTCAACGCGCTCGGCCGGCGGCGGACGGAGATCCCCGGCGCACGGGCCAAGTTCCTGACGAGTTCGTTGACGCCGCTGCCGCGCCGGATTCGCAGCCTGATCCTCGGGAAGGTCATCGCCGGCATGCGAACCCCGCGAGCCACCGCCGCCTAGCGGTCTTCCGGTGACCGGGTATTCCCACCGAACCGTCACTTCAGTCGTGAGCGAAGCCCAGTTCGTGTGCGGGAATCCCGCAACTCTTCACCGCTCCGTGGGACATGTGGCTAGGGGCAGCCACAGGACTGTCGATGCTCGAAGGACGGCGGGAGCCTGACGGTGCGAGTGGGGCAGTCAGCACAGCTGACGCGGTCCAAGAGGAGTTGGAGGGCTTGGTAGCCGATCGCGTGGAACGGCTGCGCCAGAGATGTGATTCCCGGTTCGACGATGTCTGACCACTGCATGTCGTCGAAAGCGACCACCGCGAGGTCGTCGGGAATTCGGATGTGTCGTCTGCGCAACGTCGCCAGCGCTCCCACTGTCATGTTGTTGTTTGCGCAGAAGACCGCGGTGGGCTCCCTCGTGAGTAGCCGCTCCATCGCCAGACGGCCACCGCGCACCGTCGACTGGCCGTCGATGAGCAATCTCTCATCGAACGGGAGGCCACCGCGTTCGAGAGCGTTGCGATAGCCTGCTTCCCGTTCGTTCGTCGTAGGGAGCCCATCGAGCCCGCGGACGAGCCCGATACGCCGGTGGCCGAGCTTGATCAGATGGCTGACCAGCATTTCCGAGGCATGTTCGTTCTCACACCCAATCTGGTCGTAGCGCGCGCTCTTGACGAGTCGGTCGACGAGCACGAACGGTGTCTCGTGGCGCAGCAGGGCGGGGCGAGATCGCTCCTCCCACTGCCTCGAGGGAATGAGGACGATGCCGTCGACACCGCGCGAGATCAACGATTCCAGTGCCCTGCGTTCGAGGTGTGAGTCCTCACCGCTCGTCATGATCAGCAGATCGACGTCGAGGCGCACCGCTTCGGTGCTCATCCCTTCCATCAATTCACCGAAGTACGGGTTCGCGGCGGCGGGGACGACCACACCGACGGTGATGTCGCGGGTGCCGGCCGCATGGATGCGCGGATCTTCATAGCCCAACTCGTGGGCCGCTTGCAGCACCGCGGCACGCGTCGCTTCGCTGACGCGGCGGGTTCGGTTTAGTACGTGCGAAACCGTCGATAGAGACACCTGGGCGACCTCGGCTATCCGCGTCATGGTGGCCACGCCAGGCATTGTCGTCGCGCACCCGGACTTTGCGCAAGAACTTGCGCAAGGGGATGGTCTGACCAGGTGTCACCCGCTACCGTCCGACGTGGTGCACATCACACCAATTGTCATAGATCGCGAGATGGTGAGCCTCATGAATGCGACGCCGGTAGCCGCGGAGCCCGCTATCAGCGTCATAGCGGCAGCGGCTCGCAACATCAGCACCGGGATTTCAGCCGATCGCGGCAGTCGTGCGGGCCAAGCGCGCGAAGCGCCGTCGGCAACGACCGAACGCTCGGAGCGCGCGCTCGATCACGGCGACGACACTGTGGTCGAGGCGGGAGAGCACGTCGAGCCGACGCCAGCCGGCGCACAGTTTCGGCTCGCCAGCCTGGTCGCCCGCGCCCAGGCGCTCGCCACATCGGGGAAGCGACGGATTCTCGGCATCACTGGCGCACCAGGATGCGGCAAGGGAATCGTTGCCGAGTCGGTGCTCAGCACACTCGGGCCGTCCGCCGTCGTGGTGCCAATGGACGGATTTCACCTCGCCAACGCAGAATTGGACCGCCTCGGAATATCGGATCGCAAGGGAGCGCCAGAGACCTTCGACGCCGCCGGATACGTGGCGCTACTGCGCAGGTTGCGGGAACCCAACGAGGAGACGGTTTACGCGCCCGAATTCCACCGTGAAGTCGAAGAGTCCTATGCCGGCGCGATCGCCGTACCCCCGGATATTTCCGTCGTCATCACCGAAGGCAACTACCTTCTCCTCGACCAAGGGCCTTGGTCGAAGGTGCGAGGACTTCTCGACGAAACCTGGTTCCTCGCGCCAGACGACGAACTACGCGTTGCTCGACTGGTCGAGCGCCACATCCGCTACGGCAAGACACCCGAGCAAGCAAGGGAATGGGTGCGACGCAGCGACGAACGCAACACCGCGCTGATATCCCCCACCCGCACCCGCGCCGACATCGTCGTCCTCGGCGATCCCACGTGAGAGGAATGCAGATGCGAACTAGATCATTCGTCTACCCGCGCCGAACAATAGCGGCGACACTGCTCCTCGTTCTGCTGCTGCTGTCTGGGTGTACCGCGGAGCGACACTGGGGCGGCACCGACCGCACCGGGGCAGACGGGAAGATCAAGATCGGTCTCGTCACGAAGACGGAGTCCAACCCGTACTTCGTCAAACTCCGCGACGCGGCAAGAGCCGCCGCCCAGGCGCAGGGCGCAGAACTGATCGCGCTGTCCGGCAGGTTCGACGGCGACAATGAAGGCCAGGTCACCGCAATCGAGAATCTCGTGCGGCAAGGGGTGAGCGGGATCCTCCTCACACCGAGCAGCACTGGCGGGGTTCTCGGCGCAATCAAGTCGGCTAGGCAGCAGGGCGTCACCGTGATCGCACTCGACACCGCAACCGAGCCGGAAGACGTCGTCGATGCCACCTTCGCGACCGACAACAAGCAGGCGGGGGTCCTCCTCGGCCAATACGTCAAGGCAAGGCTGGGCAATACTCCCCCGCAGATCCTCATGATGGACCTCGACCCGAGTGCCAGCGTCGGTATCGCCCGCCACGACGGGTTCCTCGAAGGCATGGGATTACCGCTCGACACGCCGGCGATCATCGGCACTGCGCTCACCCAGGGCGATCAGAGCAAGGCGCAACGGGCAATGGAGAACCTCCTGCAACGAGCGGGTTCACGGGTCAATGTCGTCTACAACATCAACGAACCCGCCGCGAGGGGCGCCTACCAGGCCCTTGCCAACGCCGGCCTCGCATCGAGGGTCCTCGTGGGAGCCATCGACGGCAGTTGCTCGGGAATCGCCGACGTGAAGGAGGGTAAGTTCGTCGCCACCGTCATGCAGTTCCCGAAGAAGATGGCTGAGGACGGAGTGTCTGCGGTAGTGGACGCGGTACACACCGGTCAGGAGCCCAGTGGATTCCACGACACGGGCGCGACGTTGATCACCGACCAACCGATTCCCGGCATCGCCTCCCAGGACTCCGCTTGGGGCGCGGCAAATTGCTGGGGATGAACTCACTCCAAGGGAATGCAGAATGGCTACCACACTGACCAGACTCGGCGATTCGCTGAAGCCGAAGAATGCGGGCGCGCTGTTCGCTCGCAACCCAGCGCTCGGCCCAGCGGTGGCGCTCCTCATCGCGACCGTATTCTTCTCGCTTGCGACGAGCACGTTCTTCAATCTCGACAACTTCTCCGCGGTGGTCAACCAGACGACCGTGATCGGCACGCTCGCGCTCGGCCAGACTCTCATAATCCTCACTGCCGGAATCGATCTCGCCAACGCTGCGATCGCGGTGTTCGGCACCATCCTGATTACTGAACTGGTCACCGGCGGATTTCCCTCGCTGATCGGGCTAACGGCAGGCATCGTTGCATGCGCTGCGGTCGCGATGGTTTCTGGGCTGTTCGTCACGCAGTTGCGTTTGCCGCCATTCATCGTGACGCTCGGGATGCTGGCGGTGATGACCGCTGTCACCAACCTGTACAGCGGCGGCACCACCCACGAGGTCCCCGACGGACTGCTCACCTGGTTGGGTACACAGACCTACCTCTTCGGCGGCATTCCGATGACCTACGGAATGGGCGTGACGGCGATACTGTTCGCGCTTGTCTGGGCAGCTCTGGCGAAGACGGCTTGGGGCCGTCACGTGTACGCGATCGGCGACGATCCCGAGTCGGCCCGTTTGACCGGCATCAACGTGCGGGTCAACCTCGTGAGCGTGTACATCGTTGCCGGCATCATCTACGGCTTTGCTGCCTGGATTGCCATGGGCCGCACGCCAACCGCTGACCCGAACGCTTACCAAACCGGGAACTTGGACTCCATCACCGCCGTCGTCATCGGCGGCACCAGCCTGTTCGGCGGACGCGGCGGTGTCGTCGGGACGATCATCGGCGCATTGATCGTGGCCGTACTTCGCAGTGGACTCACTCAGATGGGCATCGACTCGAATTACCAGAATCTTGCGACCGGTGCGCTCATCATCGCTGCGGTCGCATTCGACCAACTAACCCGCCGGAGAATGTCATGACCACTACGTCCGATACGGCCGGTCCAGCCGTAGGTCCGAACGTCGACCCTGTGCTGTCGGCTCGGGGACTTGTCAAGCGGTATGGAAACGTCACAGCCATTCGCAGCTCGGACTTCGATCTGTTTCCCGGCGAAGTGCTGGCAGTCGTCGGCGACAACGGCGCCGGAAAGTCCAGTCTCATCAAGGCTCTGACGGGTGCGTTGATCCCGGACGCCGGAACGATCACGTTGAACGGCGAGCAAGTCCGATTCGGGTCTCCGGCCGACGCACGGAATCGCGGCATCGAAACCGTCTATCAAACCCTTGCCATCTCACCGGCGCTCGACATCGCGACGAACCTGTTTCTTGGCCGCGAGATCCGCCGCCGCGGTCTACTCGGACGCCTGCACGTCCTCGACCGCAATGCCATGCGAAACCAGGCAAAGGAACAACTCGACGCCCTAGGCATCGCCACCGTTCAGGACATCACTCAGCTGGCCGAAAGCCTCTCCGGCGGGCAACGACAGGCGGTCGCAGTCGCGCGAGCCGCAATGTTCGGAAAGATGCTGGTGATCATGGACGAACCGACCGCCGCGCTCGGCGTCAGGGAAACAGAACACGTCCTGGATCTGATCAAACGTATTCGCGACAAGGGTTTACCGGTCATCCTGATCAGTCACGACATGCCTGCGGTTTTCGAAGTCGCCGATCGTATTCACATCCATCGCCTCGGACAGCGCATTGGAGTCGTCGACCCCAAAGAGGTCACGATGCCCGACACTGTCGCCTTCATCACCGGCGCCCGTGAGATCCCCTCGGCCCCCGCGCAAGACAAGGAGCAATAGCTAGAAGCTCGTCGGCGCCGGGACCTCTAGGTGCTTGCGACCTCAGGCGCCCTGCGCGGTGAGCGCGATCGCCGGCACCGGCACAGGCGCACTCGTCACCAGGTCGTAGAGCGGGCCGCCCCAGGCGTGCGCGCCGCTGGCTGCGGGTGCATACGCGGTGTGGATGGCAATGGCCGCGGGCGACATCTCGGAATCGGGGGTGGAGTCGCACACCGGATCGCCGACGTCGCAGACGCTGACGGTGCGTGCACCGATCTGCGGCGGCAGCATCGAAGTGTTCGTCGACGCCAGGAACGAATGCTCCTGGGCGACGCCCATGCCCACCCCTGGCGCGCCCGCCGTCGACCCCAGGTTGATGGTGGTGTCCAACGGCAGCCGGTCGCCGTCGGCGATCAGCAGCGCGGCCGCCACGTGCGGATCGTCGGCGAGGTCGTACAGGTTGCGATGAATCACCATGGCGCCCTGCGAGTAGCCGGCGAGCACCACCATCGTGTCGGGGCACCTCGCGGTGAACGCCGCGAACTGGTCGGCGGTCGCGTCGGTGCCGTCGTCCACGCTGCCGAGGAAGTCCAGCCAGCCGCCCAGTCCGCCCTCCAGCGGGACCGGCGCCGCCGGGTACTGCACTGCCTCGGCGGTGATGGTCTGCCCGTTCGAGGCCAACTCGGTGCGCAGCTGCTCATACGACTGGTAGACCACGTCGCCCATGCCGCCGTAGCGTGACAACCCCTCGCCGTCACGCTGGCCCGATCCGGCCGCCCCCATCCAGTGGAAATCGGCGCACCCGGGGGCGGCCGTGGCGGTCCCGGTGGCCAGGCCGGCCAGTGCCGTGCCGGCCACCACGGCGGCCAACGCAAGACGACGAATCACGATGCTTTCCTCCAACCCTGGCGGCCGACGGTATTCGGTAGTGTCCGCCGCATCAGGAGGTTGATCGCTCCGTGGGCCGTTCGCCGTTACATCTGCCTTGGTGAGCGCTGCAAGTCGAGTAGTCGGCTACCCTAGGCGCCCGACCTTCGTCATGCCACGCTGCCCGTATGCACGTTCTCGTCACGGGTGGCACGGGGTTCACGGGCTCACACACCGTGTGCACTCTCGTCGCCGCTGGCCATGAGGTCCGTCTCCTCGTGCGCGATGCCGACAAGGTCCGACGCGTCTTCGAGCCCCACGGCTTCGTTCCGCACGACGTGATCGTTGGTGACATGACCGACGCCAACGCGGTCGAAGTAGCGCTCACGGGTTGCGACGCAGTCGTCCACACCGCGGCACTCGTCGACCTGCGCCGTTCCATGGCACACGTGGTGGAGACCACCAACGCGCGGGGGGTCGAGCTGGTTATCGGCGGCGCCGTGAAGCGGGGCCTCCCCAGCATCGTCTACGTGTCAAGCCTGGCGGTGTTCCTCGTGCCTGGCGGCCCGCCCCTGACCCCCGAGCTTCCCATCGCGCCCGGCACGACGGCCTACGCGCGCTCGAAGGCGCAGGCAGAGGAATACGTGCGGCGCCTTCAGGAGGACGGCGCACCAATCCGCATCAGCTATCCCGCCAGCGTCCTCGGTCCTGACGACCCCGGGCTGAGCGCACTCACCAGCGGCATGTTGTCGTTCATGCGTGACACCTTCGTGATCACTTCGAGCGGTATCCAGATCGTCGACGTGCGCGACCTCGCCGACCTGCACTTGAAACTGCTCCAGCTGCCCGGAGAAGGGCACCGGTACGCCGCCTGCGCCGAAATGCTCCCATGGCAAGACCTTTATCAGCTATGTAGCCAAATAACGGGGTACCGCATGCGACGCGTCACCGTGCCCGGGGCACTGCTCCGGGCAGCGGGCTCCGTGGGCGACGTGGTGAAACGATTCCATGACTTCGACTTTCCGCTGTCCCGCGACGCGATGGAATTCGCCACGCGCTGGCCCGGTGCCACCGCGGAACGGACCACGCGCGAACTCGGACTCACCTTTCGCGACGTGGCCGGGACCTTCCGCGACACGTTGAGTTGGATGTACCGCGATGGACTTCTCACCACCGCGCAGGCTGGCAAGCTAGCCGAGCTGGCGATTGACTATTGACATTCGCCCCCGCCACAAACGATGCCGCTGAAATGGTGACGACGAACTTCGTCGGCGACATCGTGGCCCGGCCCGCCACGCCGTCACGACGCCGCCTCGTCAACCGATGACCCACAGGCCAAGACTGAGAACGAATGCGCTCAGGCCGAGCGTCGTCTCCATGACCGTCCAGGTCTTGAACGTCGTCTTGACGTCCATTTCGAAGAACCGACTGACCAGCCAGAACCCCGAGTCGTTGACGTGTGAGAGCACGGTCGCGCCCGCGGCGATGGCGATGACCAACGCGGTGAGTTGCAGATTGCCCAGCCCGGCGTCGGCGACTGCGGCAGCAAGCAGACCAGATGTCGTCGTCAATGCCACGGTGGCCGAACCCTGCGCGACGCGAAGCACCGTCGAGATGAGGAAGGCCTGCAGGATCAGCGAGATCCCGAGCGTGGACAGGGAGCCGCT
The DNA here is from genome assembly GCA_963798245.1 of uncultured Actinomycetota bacterium. Lineage (GTDB taxonomy): Bacteria > Actinomycetota > Actinomycetes > Mycobacteriales > Mycobacteriaceae > Mycobacterium. The sequence continues at coordinate 99,311 of CAWCSO010000009.1, read as the reverse complement.
CAATGCATCGCCGATACCGCTGAGCCGAAGCACACCGCCGAACATGCCGCCCGCTCCGGTGATCAGGATGATCGCACAGATCGGTCCGAGGGCCTTGTCGAGGATCGTGCTGATGTCGGCCATCGAGCCTTCGCGCCTGCCCAGCACGATCACGGACACGATCACGGTGATGAGAAGCGCAATACTCGTGTTGCCGAGCAGCTTGAGCACCTGCGCCCAGGTGGCGTCGTCGGCGATCACGCCCGCCGTCATGAGCGTGTTGAGGACGGTGTTGAACGAGATCAAGACGAAGGGCAGCATCAGCAGTCCGAGGACCGTCCCGAAGGAGGGAGCCGTGCGCGGCTTCGCCACGCCGACCGAGCTTCCGTCTCCGCCACCCGTGGCACCGGAGTCGTCGCCGGCCACCTCATCCTGTGTCGCGGCCCCCGTTCATCTCGCCGAACAGCGTCGTTGGGACGTCGACGTGGACACGACGTCCGATCACTTGGGAGACGAGGTAGCCGCCGACGTACCACGACAGGAACGCGACAGGCGCACCGATGAGCAATGTCAGCCCGATGCTCGCGCCGAGCGCCTCGGCAGCCGCGACCGGACCGGGATGGGGCGGCACCAACGCGTGCATGATGGCGAAGGCACCGGCGGCAGGCAGCGCATACGTAAGCAGCGACCCACCGAAACGCCGCGCGACGGTCATGATGATCGGCAGGAAGACGACCAGCCCGGCGTCGAAGAATATCGGGAAGCCGAACAGCAACGCCGCGACGCCCAGCGCCAACGGAGCCCGTTTCTCACCGAAGCGGCCGATGAGGGTGTCGGCGAGCACCTGCGCGCCACCGGTGATCTCCAGGAGTCGGCCGATCATGACGCCGAATCCGACCAGCAACGCGACCGAGCCGAGGGTGCTGGAGAATCCGAACGACAGGGCGTCGGGTATGTCGGCGAACGGGATGCCTGCGGCGATCGCCGTCAGCACGCTGACCAGCACCAGTGCGACGAATGCATGCAGCTTCACCTTCATGATCAAGAACAGCAGGACCGCGACGGCCCCCGCGGCAATCAGCAGCAGGGTGGCCGATCCATATGCCGGCTCAATTGCTTCCACGATGCCTCCGAACTGTCAGCGCCCGGCCCGTGCCGGACGGCGTGCGATCTTCATGATGGGTGAATCGTTCCGCCGTGACGGGGCAGCTCATTGGTTCTCCTGTCGGGTTTCGTGTGAATCCGTAGCAGCGAGATAGCCTTCGATGATGGAGTCGATGTCCTGGTCGACGTCGATCGTGATGCCGCGTTCGTCGGACTCCAAGGGCTCGAGCGTGTCGAACTGAGAGTCCAGCAGCGCTGCCGGCATGAAGTGCCCGGGCCGGCTGGACTGTCGTCGCCCGATGACTTCGCGCGATCCCGCCAAGTGCAGGAACTCGACGTCCGGGCAATGCTGGCGCATCTGGTCGCGGTACTTGCGTTTGAGCGCCGAGCAACTCATCACGCCGCCGACGTAGCGGTCCGCGAGCCACTCTCCGATGACTTCCAGCCAGGGGTGTCGGTCGTCGTCGTCGAGGGCTTCACCGGCCGTCATCTTCTCGATGTTGGCCGGCGGATGAAAGTCGTCTGCGTCCCCGAACGGGACGCGCAGACGCTGAGCGAGCGCGGCTCCCACGGTCGACTTCCCGGAACCGGAAACGCCCATGACCACGATTGGTGTCGGCATCTACTCTCCCTACCCGTTTGTGCTTGCCATCACACACCCTGCCGTAAAAGGCATATCATTGCAAGAGTTTCTTCGGAAGATATGCTCTTTCCTGCCAAAACGGGCCATATGCCAGGATGTCCACATGTCGGATGGGTCAAACGTCGGTGCTCTGCACGACAGTTTGCTGACCGCGCTGGGCGCGGCGATCGTGTCCGGGAAGTACCAGCCCGGCCAGGTTCTGACCCTCGACGGCGTAAGCACCGAGCACGGCCTGTCGCGCAGTGTCGCCCGCGAGGCGATCCGCGTGCTGGAATCGATGGGCATGGTCGAGTCTCGGCGTCGGGTAGGCCTCACGATTCGATCCGCGGACAGCTGGAACGTGTTCGATCCCAGGCTCATCCGCTGGCGGCTGGAATCCGGTGATCGCGCCGCCCAGTTGGTGTCGCTGTCGGAACTGCGGCGGGGATTCGAGCCCGCGGCGGCGGCACTGGCTGCGCAGCGGGCCGACGCCCATCAGTGCCGGATCATGGCAGCTGCGGTGTCCGACATGGTGATGCACGGACGCTCCGGCGACCTCGGGTCATACCTGCTGGCGGACAAGGTCTTTCATCGAACCCTGCTCGATGCCAGCGGCAACGAGATGTTTCGGGCACTCAACGCCGTGGTCGCCGAGGTGCTCACCGGCCGTACCCATCACGGCATGATGCCCGCTACGCCGAACCCCGCTGCCATCGCCTTGCACGATGACGTCGCGCGTGCGATCAGGACGGGTGACGCGCTGGAAGCCGAGCGCGCCATGTGCGCGATCATCGACGAGGCGTCCTCGGCAGTGGCGGAGGATCACTCGTCGTCGGATCCGGCACAGGTCTCCGACGGCGACACCGAAGATGGCGCCTAGAACACCTTGCGAGTCAGGGGTTTCACCTCAACGGCCCTCGTCAGAGATCGCGTCGATCAGCATGCTGGCAGCCACCGCCGTGCCGTCCGTGCGGATCAGTTCCGACACGGTGGCCGCTCGGACCCGAGCCTCTGGGGTCAGCGCCGCCGCGAGCGCTCGTGACAGGGATTCGGTCGTCGGAGTCGGACCGTCGTGTGCCGCCCCGATACCGAGTTCGGCCACCCGGCCCGCCCAGTAGGGCTGGTCGGCGATCTGGGGTACCACCACCTGGGGTGCGCCGGCCCTGGCGGCGGTCGTCGTCGTGCCTGCGCCACCGTGATGGACGACGGCGGCCACCCGGCCGAACAGCGCCTGCTGGTTGACTTCACCGACCGCGAGGCAGTCCTCCCGGTCGTCGATCAACGCGAGGTCGGCCCAGCCGCGGCCCAGAAGAACACGTCGGCCCTGCGCGCGGATCGCCTCGATCGCCACCCGGGCGACGTCCTCCGATGCACGCATGCTGCCCAGGCTCACGTACACCGGTGGCTCGCCGGCTTCCAAGAAAGCGGTCAGATCGGTCGACAGTTGGCGCTCGTCGGGCAGGATCCACGCGCCGGTCTGGGCGACGTCGAGGTCGGGTGAACCAGGCCATGGCCCGAGAGTCGGGTCCGCCGCCAGCCATGGGCGATCGGTGAAGACGTAGTCGCGGACATCGTCCACCGGCGCCAGTCCGATCGATGCCCGGTGGGCGTTGAGGGGTGGGCCGTACAGCGCATGTATCCGCTCTGCGTCCACGTGCCACAGCACGCGGTTGTCGGTCACGCCCGGAGGAAAGGCCCGGCCCGGCCGATGCATTGGCGGATGGTGCTGCGACGGCAACATCGGCGGGATGAAGGTCGCATACACGTAGCGGATTCCCAGTTTCTCGGCGAGCGACCGCTCACCGGCGGGCATCATGCCGGTCGCCACCAACAGGTCGCATCCCTCGGCCGCCGTGTGCAGCGCCGCGAACTGCGCGGCGACCAACCCGGCAGCGACGCTGGGTGCGTCCGCCGTCGACGGCCGCGACTTTCCATGCACCAGCTCGCGCGCCGAGGTGCCGACCGGCACCATCGGCACGCCGATCCGAGCCATCAGTTCCGCGAAGTCCGGCGGAGCGCACACCCGTACCTGGGCGCCGAGTTCCCGAAGCGCGACCGCGAGTCCCATGATCGGCTCGACGTCCCCGCGCGATCCGTACGTCGACAACAACACCCGCATGTCACGCCCCCCATTTTCGCTGATTCCGGCTTCGGCCAGCGATTCTCGGGCATGACCCGGGTCTTGCCGCAAGCCCCCCGGTGCGCTATATATTGAGAGTGGGAAGGCGCGGGTGTGCCTTCCCTTTCGTGTTGAGTCGCACTCGGACGCGAACGTGACGCTGGAGTCACCCCGGGCGCCGACCGCGACGCTGGCGTCACGCTCGGCGGAGGCGCTGGATCGCTCGCTTCCTGCGTCCCCAGCCTGGAACTCCCCGCCAATAGCGCAGTTACGCTGATTCACATGGCCGAGAACTCCGCGATCTCCCAGGTTCCCTTCACCCACGACCCTTGGGCCGCGGCGCGGGACCGATACGACTCGATGCCGTACCGGCGCGTGGGTAGCTCCGGGCTTCTGCTGCCGGCGATCTCGCTCGGGCTCTGGTACAACTTCGGCGACAACCGGCCCTTCGACACACAACGGCAGGTGCTGCGGTACGCCTTCGATCGTGGGATCACCCACTTCGACCTGGCCAACAACTACGGGCCACCATATGGTTCCGCCGAGGAGAACTTCGGCCGGATGTTGCGCCGCGACTTCAAGCCCTATCGCCACGAACTCATCGTCTCGACCAAAGCGGGCTGGGACATGTGGCCGGGTCCCTACGGTCAGCTCGGTGGGCGGACCTACCTGCTGGCCAGCCTCGACGAGTCGCTGGACCGACTCGGACTCGACTACGTGGACATCTTCTACTCTCACCGCATCGATGTCACGACACCGCTCGAGGAGACGATCGGCGCGCTCGATAGCGCGGTTCGGGCGGGAAAGGCCCGCTACGTTGGCATTTCGTCCTACTCGGCCGACAAGACCGCAGAGGCGGCGGCGATCGCGCGTCAGCTCGGCACTCCGCTGGTGATCCACCAGCCGTCCTACTCACTCCTCAACCGGTGGGTCGAGGGCGGGCTCACCACCGAACTCGCGAACGCCGGTATGGGCGCGATCGCGTTCACCGCACTGGCTCAGGGCCTCCTGACCGACCGCTACCTGCAGCAGAACCCGGCAGACGTCGATCGGGCAACGACCCGTCCGACCTTCGACGACGACCTGGTGACCGAGCAGGTCCGCGAGCGGCTCACCGGACTAGCCGGGATCGCCCAGCATCGCGGCCAGTCGCTGGCGCAGCTTGCGCTGGCCTGGGTGCTCCGTGATCCAACGGTGGCCTCCACGCTGGTCGGGGCGTCCAGCGTCGCGCAACTCGAGGAGAATCTCGGAGCCCTGACGAACCTGGACTTCACGCCGGACGAGCTGAACGACATCGACCGGTACGCATCCGATTCCGGCATCGATCTGTGGCGGGAGAGTTCGGACGTGTAGCCGCGAGTCACGCCGCAGTGCGCTGAGTCGGCTATCCCAGTGGACCGATGACGCCCTCCGCGGCCGCGACGAACGCCCCCGAGCGCGCCAGCTCCACCGCGGCAGCGATCTCGGGCGCCAGATAGCGGTCGGTGCCCGGGCCGGCGACGTGCTCGCGCAACTGCGCGATGACCGCTGCGGTGGCCGGTGACGGAGCGAGGGGTGCCCGCATGTCGACGCCGCGCGCCGCAGTCAGCACCTCGATCGCCAGCACACGGGTCAGTCCGTCGATGGCCCGGCGCAGCTTTCGCGCCGCCGACCACCCCATCGACACGTGGTCCTCCTGCATCGCGGACGATGGAATCGAATCCGCGCTGGCGGGATTGGCCAGCCGTTTGAGTTCCGAGACGATCCCGGCCTGGGTGTACTGCGCGATCATGTGGCCGCTGTCGACGCCGGGATCTCCGGCCAGGAACGCGTTGAGCCCGTGATTGCGCGCGACGTCCAGGAATCGGTCGGTACGACGCTCGCTGATGCTTGCCAGGTCGGCGACCACGATCGCCAAGAAGTCGAGCACGTATGCCACCGGCGCGCCGTGGAAGTTGCCGTTCGACTCCACGCGGCCGTCCAGCGTAACGACGGGATTATCGATGACACTTGCCAATTCGCGTTCGGCGACGGTGCGGGCGTGCGCCGCGGTGTCGCGCGCCGCGCCCGCCACCTGGGGTGCGCAACGCAGCGAGTAGGCGTCCTGGACAACGGCACAGTCGGGCACCTTGTGACTGGCGATGATCGCGGAATCGGCCAGCAACCGCCGCATGTTCGCGGCCGCCACGGCCTGGCCGGGGTGCGGCCGCAGCTGCTGCAGGTCGTCGGCGAACACGCGGTCGGTGCCGAGCTGTCCCTCCACGCTCATCGACGCGGCCACGTCGGACAGCCGGAAGAGGCCGTCCAGGTCGGTGAGCGCAAGCACCAGGTGCCCGAGCATCCCGTCGGTGCCGTTGATGAGCGCCAGCCCCTCCTTCTCCGCGAAGGTCACGGCTGTCAGTCCGTGTGCCGGCAGCGCGTCCGCCGTCGCGACGAGCTCGCCGTCGGTCGTGCGCACCGAACCCTCGCCCATCACGGCCAGTGCGACGTGTGCCAGCGGCGAGAGATCTCCCGAGCACCCGAGGCTGCCGTACTCGTGCACTACCGGGGTCAGACCGGCCGACAGCAGGTTCGCGTAGGCCTGGGCAGTTTCCGCGCGTACGCCGGTGCGGCCGCTGGCCAACGTCGACAGACGCAGCAGAATCATCGCGCGCACCACCTCGCGCTCCACCTCCGGTCCGGAACCCGCCGCGTGTGAGCGAATCAGGCTGCGCTGCAGTTGAGTACGCGATTCGAGCGGGATGTGCCGGGTGGCCAGCGCACCGAAGCCCGTCGAGACACCGTAGACCGGGGTTGGGTCCGCGGCCAACGCCTCGATGTGGCGCCGACTCTGCTCGATGAGTTCGAGCGCGTCGTCCGCGATCCGTACGGCGGCGTCGCGGCGGGCGACCGCGACGACGTCGTCGAAGCTGACGGGACCGATGCCGACCGTGACTGTCATGTCGACGACGTTAGAGCCAAAGCCATCGTGTGTGACCGGAAGACCCGCGGAAGTTGTCTCGGATCTCAGACGGTACTCAGACGGTGTCTCAGACAGTGTTTTCAAAGAATGTCGAACCACCCGTCTGGGGCCCGTCCCGACAGCGACCAGGTCAGCTGTTGGGCTCCCGCGCGAACGACGCGCACCAGGTCGGCCTTCGCACTGCGCGTGTGGTCCTGGCGCCAGGTCACGCTGATGGCCGCGCACGGCCGACCCGTGTGGTCGAACGCGCACGCCGCCACCGACTGCAGGCCGTCGGTCACCAGGCCGATCTCCTCCGCCCATCCCTGGCGGCGTTCCCCGGCGAGCACTCTGCGTAGTTCGGGAAGCGTGCTGGGGCCGTGGCCGGTGCGGTCGACGAAGCCGTGCGCGCTCGGGAACAGCGCCCGAACCTGCGCGGCGGGCAGGTGCGCCAGGATCGAACGGCCGCTGGCCGTCAAGTGTGCGGGCAGTCGCACGCCGACGTCGGTCACCAGGGTGACCGGGATGCGATTCAGCGGCGGTTGTTCCTTGAGCAGGTACAGCGTTTCGGCACCGTGCAGAACGCCCAGTTGGGCGGTCTCCCCGACCTGGGCGACCATGCGCGCGAGCACCGGCCGCGCGAGCATCTCCAGCGGCTCGTGCCGCAGATAGGCCGAGCCGATCTCGAAGGCCGCCACACCCAGGCCGTACGTGCGTCGATCAGGGAAGTGCACCACGAAGCCCCGCGCGATGAGCACGTCGAGCAGGTGATAGGTCGACGAGCGTGGGATCTTCAGGTCGCGAGCGATCGCCGTACCGGTGACCGGTCCGGACTTGCCCGCCAGGTAGAGCAGCAGGTCGAGTGCGCGACCCACGGCAGGCGAGGTACTCGACATCGCAACTCGCCTCTCGGGTCTCGGATACGAGACACTAGTCCCGGAAACGGCCTTCTGCAATGGACCCCGGTCGGGTGTGCTGAACGGCATGGGAAACACGTCACAAGCCCGCACGGTTCGGGCCGCACGCGGAAACGACCTCAGCTGCAAGGGTTGGCAGCAGGAGGCCGCGTTGCGGATGCTGATGAACAACCTGGACCCAGAGGTCGCCGAGCATCCCGAGGACCTGGTGGTCTACGGCGGGACCGGTCGCGCGGCACGCAGCTGGGAGGCCTTCGACGCGATCGTCGCGACGCTGCGGAGCCTGGAGAACGACGAGACCATGCTGGTGCAGTCGGGCAAGCCGGTCGGCGTGTTCCGCACCCACGAGTGGTCACCGCGAGTGCTCATCGCCAACTCGAATCTCGTTGGTGACTGGGCGAACTGGGAGAAGTTCCGCGAACTCGAGGCCGCCGGCCTGATGATGTACGGGCAGATGACCGCGGGGTCGTGGATCTACATCGGCACCCAGGGGATCCTGCAGGGCACCTTCGAGACGTTCGGCGCAGTGGCGCGCAAGCGATTCGACGGGTCACTGGCCGGCACCATCACGCTGACCGCGGGCCTGGGCGGGATGGGCGGCGCGCAGCCGCTGGCGGTGACGATGAACGACGGCGTCGCGATCTGCGTCGACTGCGACCCCAGCCGCATCGAGCGGCGCATCGAACAACGCTATCTCGATGTCCGAGCCGACTCCATCGAGCACGCACTCGAACTGGCCGTCGAGGCCCGCGACGCCAAGCGGCCGTTGTCCATCGGCCTGCTCGGCAATGCCGCCGAGGTGTTCCCCGAGTTCCTTGACCGCGAAGCTCCGATCGACATCGTCACCGACCAGACCTCGGCGCACGACCCGCTGTCGTACCTGCCGGTCGGCATCGCGTTCGAGGACATGAAGAAGATGGCCGACAAGGATCCCGGCCACTTCACCGAGGAGGCAGAGGCCTCGATGGCCCGCCACGTCGCCGCGATGGTCGGCTTCATGGACAAGGGCGCGGAGGTGTTCGACTACGGCAACTCGATTCGCGACGAGGCGCGCAAGGCGGGCTACGACAGGGCCTTCGACTTCCCCGGGTTCGTCCCCGCCTACATCCGCCCGCAGTTCGAGGAGGGCCTCGGCCCGTTCCGGTGGGTCGCGCTGTCCGGTGACCCGAGGGACATCGAGGCCACCGATCGTGCGGTGCTGGAACTGTTTCCGGACAACGACCACCTCCGCCGGTGGATCACCCTGGCCCAGGAGAAGGTCTCCTACCAGGGCCTTCCCGCCCGCATCTGCTGGCTCGGCTACGGCGAGCGGCACAGGGCCGGGCTGCGGTTCAACGAGATGGTGGCCAGCGGCGAGGTGTCCGCCCCCATCGTGATCGGTCGCGACCACCTCGACTCCGGTTCGGTGGCCTCCCCCTATCGCGAAACGGAAGCGATGGCCGACGGCTCCGATGCCGTGGCCGACTGGCCGCTGCTGAATGCGTTGGTGAACACCGCTTCCGGCGCCTCCTGGGTGTCCATCCACCACGGCGGCGGGGTTGGCATGGGCCGCTCCATCCACGCGGGCCAGGTCACCGTGGCCGACGGCACGGCGCTGGCCGCCGAGAAGCTTGCGCGGGTGCTGACCAACGATCCGGGCATGGGAGTGATCCGCCACGTCGACGCGGGCTACGAGCATGCCGCGAACGTCGCCGCCGAACGTGGCGTGCGAATCCCGATGCAGGAGGCCAGGTCATGAGTTTCGACGGCCTGTGGGAGTCGATCCTGGACGTCGGGCGCGACACGGCGTCGGGCGGCTACCGCCGGTTCGCCTGGACCACCGTCGATCTCACGCTTCGCGAATGGTTCACGGGCGAGGCGAACGGCCGTGGCATGGACGTCGAGGAGGATCGCAACGGCAACCTGTGGGCGTGGTGGCTACCGGCCGGTGTCAGTGGCGACCCGAAGGGCGCGTTCGTCACCGGGTCGCATCTGGATTCGGTGCCCGACGGCGGCGCGTTCGACGGCCCGCTGGGCATCGTGTCGGCCTTCGCGGCGATCGATGCCCTGCGCGCCGCGGGCACCCAGCCACGACGCCCGGTGGCGGTCGTGGCGTTCTCCGACGAGGAGGGCGCCCGGTTCGGGGTGGCGTGTGTCGGGTCGCAACTGTCCACCGGTGCCCTGTCCGCCGAGCGGGCACTGAACCTGCGCGACGGTGACGGGACGTCGCTGGCCGAGGCGCTGACCGCCGCCAACCGCAACCCGGCCCACATCGGCGTCGACCCGACGCTGACCGACCGGGTGGGCGTCTACGTCGAGCTGCACGTCGAGCAGGGCCGCGCTCTCGACCTGGTCGACAGACCGGTCGCGGTGGCGTCGACGATCTGGCCGCACGGCCGGTGGCTGTTCACCTTCGGCGGTGAGGCCAACCACGCCGGCGCCACCCGTCTGGTGGACCGGCGTGATCCGATGCTGACCTTCGCGACCGCGGTGCATGACGCCCGGTACCCGCGCCGCCGCGCATGACGCCGTCGCGACGTTCGGCAAGGTGCGGGTGACACCGAACGGCGCCAACGCCATTCCGTCGCAGGTGCTGGCCTGGCTGGACGCCCGCGCCCCCGACCAGGCCACCCTGACGGCACTGGTCGACGAGATCACCGCCGACGCGGCCGCCGCCGCCGCATCCGACCGCACCGCCGTCGCCGTGGACACGGAGTCGATCTCGCCGATCGTCCACTTCCCGGACGACCCGCGAGAGCGGATCCAGCGGGTGCTCGCCACGGAGTTCGGCGACATCCCGGTGCTGCCCACCGCGGCAGGCCACGATGCGGGAATCCTGTCCGCCGTGCTGCCCACGGCAATGCTGTTCGTGCGCAACCCCACCGGCGTCTCGCACTCCCCCGACGAATACGCCGAACTCGCCGACTGCCGCACCGGGGCCCAGGCGCTGGCCCAGGTGATGGCCGACTGGGTGACCGCGTGAGCGAGACGTTCTGGTGCGAACACGCCTGGCTGGGAGGTGACACCGTCGCCGCCGCGGTGGCGGTCACCGTCGACGGCGGCGTCATCACGGCGCTGCAGCCCGACAGCCCAGCCCGCGGCCGCATCCTGCGCGGCCTAGTGGTCCCCGGCCTCGCCAATGCCCACTCGCACGCGTTCCACCGAGCGCTGCGCTCGCGCACCCAGCGGGACCGCGGATCGTTCTGGACCTGGCGCAACCTGATGTACGCCGCGGCCGGCCGGCTCACCCCCGAGCGGTACTACCAACTGGCGCGGGCCGTGTACGCCGAGATGGCGCTCGCCGGGATCACCGCCGTCGGGGAGTTCCACTATCTGCACCACGACACCGGCGGACGGCGCTACAGCGAACCGAACGCCATGGGGCACGCCCTGATCGATGCCGCGCACGACGCCGGGATCCGGATCACCCTTCTGGACACCTGCTATCTGACCGCCGACGTCGACGGCACCCCACTTGCCGACGGGCCCCAACAGCGGTTCGGCGACGGCGACGCCACGCTCTGGGCCGAGCGCGTCGAGGCACTTCACGCCGGGGCGCCGCCGCACGCCCTGATCGGTGCCGCGGTGCATTCCGTGCGCGCCGTCCCGCCGAAGGAGATGACGTGCGTGGCCGACTGGGCGGCGGGCCACGGCGCCCCGCTGCACGTGCACTCCTCGGAGCAGGCCGCCGAGGTGGACCGGTGCCTGGCGGTGCACGGATGCACGCCGACCACGCTCATGCGCGACCACGGGGTGCTCGGCGCGCAGACCACCGCGGTGCACGCCACCCACCTGACCGACGGCGACATCGACGACCTCCGATCCTCGGGAACCGGCGTCTGCTTCTGCCCCACCACCGAACGCGACCTCGGTGACGGTGTCGGCCCCGCGTCGGCACTGATCGACGGCCCCGGCCCCTTCAGCCTGGGCTCCGACAGCCACGCCGTGATCGACCTGTTCGAGGAGGCCCGCGCCGTCGAACTCGACGAACGACTGATGCGGCGCAGCCGCGGACTGATTCCGGCCGCCCGACTGCTGGAAGCGGCGACGGCCGACGGGCATCGCGCGCTCGGCTGGGCCGACGCCGGTGTGCTACGGACCGGTGCGCGCGCCGACCTGGTGGCGCTCGACCTCGAGTCGATACGCACGGCGGGCGGCGGCGCCACCGTCGAGAACGCCGTATTCGGCTGCACCGCGGCCGATGTCACCGACGTGGTCGCCGACGGCCGGTTCGTCGTGGCCGAGCGCACGCATCTCGGAATCCCCGACACCGGTCGCGTACTCGCGGCAGCGGTCAACGCAGTGATGGAGGACCGATGAGCACGCAGTACGTCAACATCGACGAACTCGTCACCAACGACCGCGGCGTTGGTGACGGTTCGTTGCTCGGGATCGTCACCGACGCGGCGTTCGTGGTCGAGGACGGCAAAGTCGCGTGGGTCGGCCCGCGGGCCGACGTCCCCGACACGGACGACCGGGTGGATCTCGGCGGGGGCGTCGTCATTCCAGGATTCGTCGACAGCCACGCGCACCTGGTCTTCGCCGGCGATCGCTCCGCCGAATTCGCCGCGCGGATGGCAGGCCAGCCGTATGACGGCGGCGGGATCGCGACCACGGTCGCCGCGACCAGGTCGGCCAGCGATCACCAGCTCGCAGCCAACGTGCACCGCCTCGCCGGCGAGTTGCACCGCGGCGGCGTGACCACGTTCGAGACGAAGAGCGGGTATGGCCTGTCGACCCCCGACGAGGTGCGCGCGTTGCGCATCGCCGGCGAATTCACACCGGAGACGACGTTTCTCGGTGCGCATGTGATTCCTACCGAGTACGCCGGTGATCGCGAGGCCTACGTGCGACTGGTGGCGGGTGAGATGCTGGCCGCCTGCCGGCCGCACGCGCGCTGGGTCGACGTGTTCTGCGACCGCAATGCATTCGACGTCGACGAGACCAGGGTGATCTTGCAGGCCGGGATCAACGCCGGCCTGACTCCCCGGTTACATGCCGGGCAACTCGGCCCCGGTGCCGGTATCAGGCTGGGTGTCGAACTCGGTGCGGCGTCGATCGACCATTGCACCCATGCCACGGATCTCGACATCGAGGCGTTGGCCTCGGCGCGCGGCACCACCGTCGCGACGCTGCTACCCGGCGCCGAATTCTCGACGCGTGCGACCTATCCCGACGCACGTCGGTTCCTCGAAGCGGGTGTCGTCGTCGCGCTGGCGACGGACTGCAACCCGGGCAGTTCCTACACCACGAGCATGGCCTTCTGTATCGCGGTCGCCGTCCGGGACATGAACTTCACGCCGGCCGAGGCGCTTTGGGCGGCGACCGCGGGTGGCGCCGCGGCACTGCGCCGTGACGACGTCGGGACGCTGGCCGTTGGTAAGCGCGCCGACTTCGTCCGTCTCGACGCTCCCTCCTACGTTCACCTGGCCTACCGGCCGGGGGTGCCGTTGATCGGCGAGGTCGTCGCGGCGCCGCGTTGAAAACCGTTCGACTCACCTCCACGTCGACGGCACGGTACGGTTCCAATTTCCCCACACGCACGAAATGGCGGCCGATGCCCAGGTACCAGCTCCGACTCGTGACGAGTCTGCTTGCAGTCACGGCAGTGTGGGCAGGTGGCGTGGCCATCGCCAATCCCGCTTCCGCCGCACCCGCCACGTTGGAGGACACCCTCCGCCCGGTCGTGACCGAACAGATGGCGCAGATGCAGATTCCCGGGGTGATCGTCTCGGTGCAGACCCCTGACCGGGGTAACTGGCAAGCGGCGTTGGGAGTGTCCGACACGGTCACTGGCACGCCGATGGACGTAGCCGACCACGTGCGCATCGGCAGCATCACCAAATCCTTCACCGCCACGGTCATACTGCAGCTGGCCGAGGAAGGTCGACTCGCCCTCGACGATCCGCTGGCCCCCTATTTCCCAGGATTCGACACGAACGGGGCGACCATTCGCCAGGCGCTGCAACTGGCCAGTGGGATAGCCGATTACACCACCATCGAATTCCTCAACGCGTTGGCCGACGATCCACAGCGGGTGTGGTCGCCCGAGGAACTCATCGCCACCGTCGCCGACGCACCGCCCATGTTTCCCCCGGGCAAGGGCTGGTACTACTCCAACACGAACTTCGTCATGCTCGGCATGATCGCCGAGCGCGTGACGGGCCAGCCATTGGGTCGGCTCTTCGCGGACCGCATCTTCACCCCACTGAACATGACGGGATGCTCGATGCCGGCGCCCACCGACGCCACGATCCCCGCACCGTCATCGCACGGCTATCAGTTCGGCACCGACTGGGGACGCCCGGCCAGTCCGCCCGCTCCACTGCCACCGCTGGTCGACGTGACCGACATCAACCCGTCCTGGGGCGCGGGTGCGGGCGCTGCCATCTGCACCGTCGCCGACATGACGACATGGGCCAGGGCGCTGGCGACCGGTGAGCTGCTCACCCCTGACATGCAGGCGCAACGTCTCACCTTCGTCCCGAGCGGTGATCCACACGCGCGGTACGGACTGGGAATCGCGGAAATCAACGGACTGGTCGGCCACAACGGCGAGATCAGCGGTTTCATGAGCCAGGCCACCCGGCGCCAGTCTGACGGGACCATCATCGTGGTCCTGACCAACCTGACCATGGCGCCCGATACGGGCGAACCAGCGACGGTGCTCAGTGAGTTGATCTCGCGGGCGATCCCCGCCTAGACCTCAGCGGTCGACGTGCCGAAGCCCGACGCTCCCGTCATCCGTCATGTGAGGCCGAGCGTGGCGGCTGCCCGGTCGGCCGCTGCGCCACCGGCGAGCTGACGCATCAGAAGCAGCCCGTCGAGCAGCGCCAGAGTGGCCTCGGCCTCGGCGCGACACCGTGATTCCTCGCCGTCGAAGAATCCGGCGAGCCAGACGATCCAGCCCTCCAAGAGTTGCCCGGCCAGGCCGGCGAACGGCTCGATGCCTGCGGTAGCTTGACCGATCGCCTCGAAGTACAGCCCGAACAGCGGGTCGAACTCCTCTGTTGCGAGTACTGGCCATGCGGCCCTTATCAATTCGACATGACCCGGCGCCGACTGCGTGAAGGCACGGGTCAACGCGGCCTGCAGCCGAGCTGCCACCAACGTCAGGACCGAGACGACCAGCTCGGTCTTGGAGGGAAAGTAGTACACGATCACGCGGTCACTTACGCCCAGTCGACGGGCCAACCGGCCGAACGTCAGCCGACTCAACCCGTCGGCGAGAGCGGCGTCCAGCGCGCCGTCCAGAATCTCGTCGCGCGAATGCTTGTGCCCCATGGGCCTTGATTGTAGTTGTTACTACGTTTAGGGTACGTAGTGATCACTACAAACGGAGGTGAGTTCATGGCGACCAACGCCAATGACCAGGCAGTGTCGACGTCCCCGTCGGCCCTGTCGCGGTACGGAGTCCAATTCATTTCAGCTGGGTCGGATCTTCGCCGGTGCACTGACCTGGGTCAGCCCGAAGCTCTCGTCGCGGGTGTTTCTCCTCGGCCGCTCCGAACTGGACGGTCGCGCCGGCCTGTTGGGCCGCCTGTTCGGCGTGCGCGACTTCGCGCTCGGCCTTGCCCTGCGGCACCCGAGCGCCGAGGTGCGCAAGCTCGTACTCCAGGCCGGTGTGGCGATCGACTCGGCGGATGTCGTGTCGAGCGTCCTCGCGGTGCGGGCCGGCGCGCCGAAGTCCAGCCTGTTCGGCGTCGCCAGCGGGGCCGCATTGTTCGTCGTACTGGCCCTGAAGGCGCTGGCCGACGACCAGTGACGGACGCGGTCCGTAAGACGCTCAGCTGGGAATCTGCTCCCGCATCGTATCCAGGGAGGCGTCCTTGGTCTCCCGCATGATCAACAGCGCCACGAAGGTCAGCGCCGCCGCGGCCGCCAGGTACAGCCCGACCCAGCCCACGCCGTACGCCGTGGCGAGCCAGGTGGCCAGAAACGGCGCGACGGCGGCACCGAGGATGCTCGCCGCGTTGTAGGAGATCCCCGAGCCCGTGTAGCGGACGTTCGTCGGGAACAGTTCGGGCAGAACCGCACTCATCGGGCCGAAGGTCAGGCCCATCAGGGTCATTCCGATGATCAGGAACATCAGCGTGAGTTGCGGACTGGACGGGGACGAGAGCATCGGCGCGAACAGCGCCCCGTAGGCCACGATGGCAGCGGTCACCACGAGCAGCGTGGACCGACGGCCGAATCGGTCGGCCAGGTGACCCGACACCGGCAGCATCGCGGCGAAGAACAGCACCGCGATCAACTGCCACTGCAGGAAGTCGACGTAGTTGAAGCCGAGTCCCGTGCCATCCGGTGGCCGTTTGCCGGTGCCGTAGCTCAGCACCCACGTCGTGACGATGTAGAACAGCGTGTAGGTCGCCAGCATCACGAAGGTCCCGATGATCAGCTGTCGCCAACTGCTCCGGAACACCTCGGCCAGCGGCGATTTCACCTTCTCGCCTCGCTCGACGGCACGGGTGAACACCGGCGTCTCCGTCAGCCGTAGGCGGACGTAGAGGCCGATGACCACCATCACCGAGCTGAGCAGGAAGGGGATACGCCACCCCCAGGTCAGGAAGGGCCCGTCCAGATCCGGACTGCCGGCGCTGTGCCCCAACAAGAGAATCAACAGCAGGAACAGTCCGTTTGCGAGCAGGAACCCCAGCGGCGCACCGAGTTGCGGCCACATCGCGGCCCATGCTCGTTTGCCCGGCTTCGCCGTCTCGGTAGCCAGCAGTGCCGCACCGCTCCATTCCCCGCCGAGCGCGAGACCCTGCGTGAAGCGCAAGATTGCCAGGAGTGCAGGCGCGAGCAGGCCGACCTGGTGATAGGTCGGCAGCAGACCGATCGCGAACGTCGCGATGCCCATCATCAGCAGCGAGCCGACCAGCGTGGCCTTACGACCGACGCGGTCGCCGAAGTGCCCGAACAGGACCGAACCCACCGGGCGTGCCACGAACGCCAAGCCAAACGTCGCCAGCGACGCCAGCAGGGCCGTCGTCGGATTCCCCTTCGGGAAGAAGAGGCTCGGGAACACCGATACCGCCGCGGTGGCATAGATGTAGAAGTCATAGAACTCGATCGTCGTGCCCACCATCGACGCGATGACGATCCGTCGACGTGGCACGCCGCCGACCAAGTCGGTGCCCGCCTGGTCGGTACTCAACGCTGCTCAGTCATTCGGTTGCCTCCCGACACGTGTTCGCCGACGGGATTATGTCAGAACCTTCACCCGGACGTTCCTGCCGACGCAGCGGCCAGCGCGCGCGGCATGAAGTCGCGAATGTAGGCACTGATCTCCTCGCCATGGGTTTCCAGCGCGAAGTGGCCCGCATCGAGCAGATGGAACTCCCCGTTGGGAAAGTCACGGCGGAACGCCTCGGCCCCAGGCGCGCCGAAGATCTCGTCGTTGCGGCCCCAGGTGACCAGCAGCGGCGGCTGATGGGTGCGGAAGTACTCCTGGAACGCGGGGTAGCCGTCCAGGTTGAACTGGTAGTCCCAGAACAGCTGCAGCTGGATGGCGTCGTTGTTCTTTCGGTCCAGCCCGAGCTGGTCGAGCATCCAGGCCTCCGGCGCGATCCGGTCCAGGCGATCGGCGGGCACACCGTGGGTGTACTGCCAGCGGGTGGTCGCCTCGGTGAACTTCTCGCGCACTTCTTCTTCGTTGGGACCACGATCCTTGGCGTGCGCGAACAGGATGTCCCAGAACGGGGTGAAGCCCTCCATGTAGGCGTTCCCGCTCTGGGTGATGAGGGCCGTGATGCGTTCGGGGCGCCGGCTGGCGATGCGCAGGCCGATCGGGGCGCCGTAGTCGTGGATGTAGAGGGCGAAGCGGTCCAGGCCGAGATGTTCGATCAGTTTCTCGGTGATTTCGGTCAGATGGTCGAAGCTGTACTCGAACTGGGTCGTCGTCGGCATCGCCGAGCGGCCGAACCCGATGTGATCGGGAGCGACCAGATGATATTGATCGGCCAGCGAGTTGATCAGGTTGCGGAACATGTGGGAGCTGGACGGGAAGCCATGCAGCAGAAGTAGTGTCGGATTGGCCGGATCGCCGGCCTCGCGGTAGAAGACGTCGAGTCCATCGATCGTTGCGGTGTGGTAGCGCGTCGCGAAAGCATTCATGGCGGGTGTCTCCTGTTCGACTGCGGATGGGTGGGACGGTTGATGCGAAGCGGCGTTTCTGGCGGAACTCTTGGATAGAACGTCATCGGGGCGGGTGTCGCAACCCCGGTTTCCAGGGGTGGTGGCATCCGGGCAGCAGACCGAGGGCGGTGACGACGATGCTGGTACCTACTGCCATCGAGATGGTGTTCGCGACGAACGGGTTGAAGTCCCGAGGGAGGCGGCGAGCGACTGCCGCCGCCAACGGCATGCCGAGTCCGGCGCCCGGGGCCGCACCGGCGACGATGGAAGCCGCTGTCCCGCCAAATGCCAGCACCGTGGCCGGCGTTATGGACACCCACGGGGACGGGGTTCGATGAGGCATGGGGGCGCGCGCACAGCACGTCGGCGCGGGCATCGCCAAGCTGAGCGACGCCGAGCAGGTCAACCTGTCCCACCGCACGGTCCGGGAGTGAATAGCGCGCTTCTCCGACGACCCTCGAATACACTGCGCGTGGTTCATTCACCCGATATGTTCTGGACGACGGCGTTCAGTTCGGCCATTTCTGCGCGCATGCCCGCAGGCACAGACAGGAAATGATCATGACCAGTGCACTCACCCGTCGCGTTGCCGCAGGCATGGGCCTCGCGGCCGTCATCTCCATGGGGGCGCTAACCGCCTGCGGCGGCGGCGACTCCGGCGGCCCGTCCGACACCACCGAGACCACCACGACGACCACCACGACGACCGCCGCACCGTCGTCGCCCGCTTCTCCCACCGAGAAGAGCATCAACCCCACCGGCGGCAACCTCTTCACCCCGGACGTGAAAGCACCGGCGGCACCCACCGCCATTCCCGGAACCCACAACTGATTCATCGGTCTTCAGCCCGCCCAGATAGGACTACATCATGAACGGTCGCTTTACTCGCCGCGCCGCGGCTGGCCTGGGCCTCGCGGCCTTCATCTCGATGGGAGCGCTCACCGCCTGCGGTGGCGGCGACTCCGGTGGCCCGTCCAGCACCACCGAGACCACCACGACGACCTCCGCGCCATCGTCGTCCGCCGCGCCCACCGAGAAGAGCATCAACCCCACCGGCGGCAACCTCTTCACCCCAGACGTCAAAGCACCGCCGGCACCCACCGGCATGCCCGGCACCAACCACACCGGCTGACATACCCCGCGCGTGCGCGCGTCACGACACTGAGAACGTCGGGAAGTGAGCGGCGACATCGAAGGGGGCACGCCGATGCAGTGGGATCGAACGGACACCGCCGTCGTCTTCATCGACCCGCAGAACGACGTGCTCAGTCCCACCGGCATCAACTGGGAAGCCACGGGCGCCAGCGTCACCGAGAACAACACGGTGGCGCACATGCTCGACATCTTCCAAGCCGCCAAGGCCGCGCGGTTTTCGATGTTCATCAGCCCGCACTACTTCTACCCGACCGACCACGGCTGGCTGTTCAACGGCGCCCTGGAAACCGACGAACTGGCGACCGGCACCTTCGACCGCAGCGGTCCACTGGACCTGACCGGTTTCAACGGATCCGGAGCCGACTGGCTCGACGAGTTCAAGCCCTACATCGAGGACCCCGACACGATCGTCGCAAGCCCGCACAAGGTATTCGGCTCCCAAACCAACGACCTCGTCCTGCAACTGCGTAAACGCGGCATCAGCAAGGTGCTGCTCGGCGGGATGCTGGCCAACATGTGCGTCGAATCGCATCTGCGCGACCTGCTCGAGCAGGGCTTCCGAGTCTTCGTCGTCCGCGACGCCATCGCCGGCCCCCGCCACCCCGAATGGGGCGACGGCTACCAGGCCGCCCTGATCAACTATGCCTTCCTCGCCCACGGGGTCATCTGGACCGCCGACGTCGTCGCAGCCATGAAAGCGTCTGCATTGCCGCCGCCGTGAGCACCGTTTCGGGAATACGATCTGAGACCAAGCACTTCTACCCACGGGTGATCAGCTCACATGGGAGGCGCATGGGAATGGCCGCAGCGTTCCACGATGGCGAGCTCACCGTCCAACAACGGGCAGGAGTCCGCGCACAGGCCGCCCGACTCTCCGCCATGCTCGCGCCGCCCAAACTCGACGGCGGAATGCACGACTTTCTGGCCCAACGCGAGTTCGCGGTCATCACGGGACGCGACCACGAACATCGCCTGTGGACCTCACCGCTGTTCGCCGACCACGGGTTCCTCGACGCGCACGGCACCACCCTGCGGGTCAACGTCACCCCGCCCCAGGGCGATCCGCTGTCCGCAGTGGAATCGGGCCAACCGGTCGGCCTACTCGCCATCGAGTTCGCCAGCCGACGGCGGGTCCGCGTCAACGGCACCCTGACGTATGCCGGTGACCACGAACTCGCGATCACCGTGGATCAGGCATACGGCAACTGCCCCCAGTACATTCAGCAGCGCCACCTGGATCACGTCGGCTCGACGTCGGCGGCCGGGCAAGTGTCGCACTCGGAGTCATTGACGGCCGACCACATCGAGCAGATCTCACACGCCGACACCTTCTTCCTCGGCACCGTCCACCCCACCCGAGGTGCCGATGCGTCGCACCGCGGCGGGACACCCGGCTTCGTCCGCGTCGACGGCAACACACTGTGGTGGCCCGACTACCCCGGCAACAACATGTTCAACAGCTTCGGCAACCTCGCCGTCGACGACTCCGCCGCGCTGCTGTTCGTCGACTTCGACACCGGCGCCACCCTGCACCTCTCCGGTACCGCGGTCGTCGTGTGGACGCAACCCGGGGTCGACGGTGACGACGGAAATACCGGGCGCAGAGTGACATTCAGCATCGAGCGCGTCGTGGCGGGGCCGACACTGAACATCCACGGCGACGCACCCCGGCCGTCCCCATACAATCCACCCGTCACCTGAGTGGTCGGGGCGGGCGAAAGGAGCCCCGTGATGGCGACGCTGATATCCGTGAACGTCGGCCTGCCCAAGGACGTCCCGTGGCACAACCGCACCGTGTTCACCGGCGCCTGGAAGTCACCGGTCCGCGGGCCGCGGATGGTGCGGCGGCTCAACATCGATGGGGACGGCCAGGGTGACCTCGGTGGCCACGGCGGGGAGAACCGAGCGGTCCTCGTCTACCAAATGGACTCCTACCGCCACTGGGCCAACGAGTTCGGTCGCGACGACCTGGCGCCCGGGTATCTCGGTGAGAACCTGACTGTCGACGGGTTGCCCGATGACGAGGTGTGCATCGGCGATCGGTACCGGATCGGCCAAGCGGTCTTCGAGGTCACCCAGCCGCGAGTGACGTGCTACCGCGCAGGCATGCGCATCGGCGAACCCCGGATGGCCGCGCTGCTCGTCGCACACCGGCGACCCGGCTTCTACTGCCGGGTGCTCACCGAAGGCGAAGTCGAAGCCGGCCAAGACATCGTCAAGATAGCTTCCGGGCCTGGACATGTCACGGTCGCCGAGATCGACGCGTTGCTGTACCTCCCCGGCCATCCGCGGGAGGCTCTCGCACGGGCACTTGACATCCCGGCGCTCAGCCCCGGATGGCAGACCTCGCTGCGGAGCCTCGCCGAAGCAGCTGACGAGTCGGCGGGCAATGTCGGGCTGACAGCCGCCGCGAGCAGCCCCCCGCCCGCATGGACAGGCTTCCGGCCGCTGCGGGTCACCGACGTTCACGACGAAAGCGAGCACGTCCGGTCCGTCTCGCTGGCTGCAACAGACGGTACGTCACTGCCGACATGGCAACCTGGGCAGTCGATCACGCTTCGCCTGCGCCCTGATTCGGGGGCGGCGACGCTGATCCGCAACTACTCCCTGTCCAACCGGCCCGGCTCCGACCACTACCGGATCAGCGTCAAGCGGGAAGCACACGGGACGGTCAGCCGGCACATCCACGCCCACGTCGGCATCGGAGACCTGCTCGACGTCGCAGCACCACGGGGCACCTTCTTCCTCGCTGACGGCGACGCACCAGTGATCCTGGTGTCCGCCGGCGTCGGAGCCACCCCCGTGCTCTCGATGCTGCATGCGCTCGCCGCGGAGAACTCACAGCGTCAAGTCTGGTGGCTGCACGGGGCACGCAACAGCGGCGAGCACCCGTTCGCCGAGGAAACGAGCGATCTTCTGAATCGGCTGCCCAACAGTCGATTCCGTCTTTTCTACAGCCGCCCGAACGACACGGACCGACGGGGTGTGGACTACACCGAGCAGGGACGGCTCTCACCTGATGCCGTCGCCCACCTCGGACTGCCCCGCGACGCAGACGCCTATCTCTGCGGTCCTGCCGCGTTCATGGCCGAACTCGGAGGCGGCCTCGCCGCCTACGGTCTGGATCCCTCCCGTGTTCACTCGGAAACCTTCGGCGCAGCAGCCGCCCTGACCCCGGGGATCGCCGCTACGTCGGTACCCCCACACCTACCGGTGGGCACTCCTGGCCCCGGTCCCGAGGTTCAGTTCGCGCGCAGCGGCATCTCCGCGCCGTGGGGCCCACCGCACGGCAGCCTGCTCGAGTTCGCCGAGGCGTGCGACGTGCCGACCCGATGGTCGTGCCGAACCGGGGTCTGCCACAACTGCGAGACAGCGCTGCTGTCCGGGACGGTGAGCTACGACCCCGAACCGTTGGAACCGGCCGCACCGGGAAACACCCTCATCTGTTGCGCACAACCCAACGAGGCCGTCGTCGTCGACCTGTGACGAGGAGTTCGCCGCTCCGCCGGATACCCGAGTGACCGAACCTCCCGCCGGGCCTGCACCCACCGAACCCGAGCCGCGCCCGATGGACATGGAACACCACACTGATGGTGATCACCACCCCAACGGGTGAAACCGTCACCGCGGGAAGTCTTAGCCGTGTCACTCAGACATCGGAGTTGCCAATATTGCGAACACTTTTCGCGCCGTCTGGTCGATGTTCCATTCGCCACGCCACCCGTCCGGAAACCAACGCACCGCACCTGGCTTGATCTCCCACCGCCCGTCGACGTCGGTAATCCAGCCGTGACCGCTGACGAAGTGCATGAGTTCGCCGACGCCTTCCTTGGCTGACATCCACGAGCCCGGCGTGCACTCCCACACCCCGACCTGGCTCACGGCGTCCTGATGAATCATCAGTCCACGCTCGTGCGGGTGCCCGTCGGTCGGATCGGGCTTCGGGCCCCAATCTTCCAACTCCACCTCGACGGCCAGCATCGGGTCTATGGTCCTCATGACTCACGGCTCCTTACGGGCTCCGAACTGCCCGAGTCTTGATGCGCCCTTGGGCTTCTGCGAGCCAGGCCCGCGCGCAGGCTCGCAACCCATCGTAGTGGCGGCACCGCATCACCGACTCTGGAAGCATCAGACTGCTCACCGCCGCGGACAGGCATGCCGAAAAACAGCGTGCCAGTGGTGGCTGGCCGTTACGCTCAGCACCGGAGGCGCGGATGAACCTCGAAAAGGTAGTGTTCGGCTTCTTCGTTCTGCTTGCCGCCACGTTGAACTTCGGGTTCTTCCTCGGCGCCCTGGACGACCCGAACGTCCACAACGTCTACGAGCTGTTCGCAGCCGTAGTGGTCAATCTGATCGCCACCGTCCTGAAGTTCGGCGACCGCACCCAGATCGGGGCCGTGCACCTGGCGACCAGTCTCGTCGCTGACCTTCAACTCCTGGCGGCCGCGCTGGTGTGGGGTTACGCCGTATACGTGTCCACCGATGGCCTCACCCCGGAGGCGATGGCGAGCGTGGTGTCGCTGTCGGGCGGCGCGCTACTTGCCAACATCGTCTCGGTGGTACTGCTCGTGGTCGAGACCGTGTCCTTTCGACGACGATAGTGGTGCGCCCGTGGCCAACCCGTTACTCGACTTCTGGCAACACCTACTAGGCAGCAACGATCGGCAGATGCGTTTCCGTCTCCGACGCATGCCCCATGCTTCAGCCACGGAAGCATCCGAAACGATCTTCCTGGTGCTGCGCCGGATGCGTGCGCCGCTGATCATCCTGATCTCGATCTTCGCCGTCAGCGTCCTGGGCCTGACGCTGATCCCCGGTCAAGACGCAACCGGTCGGCCGTGGCGGATGGGCTTCTTCGACGCTTTCTACGTCATGAGCTACACGGCTTCGACGATCGGTCTCGGCGAGATCCCGCACCCGTTCACCTACGGGCAGAGGATGTGGGTGACGATCGCCATCTACTTGACCGTCATCGGCTGGGCTTACGCAATCGGATCGCTGTTCGCGATGGTGCAGGACCGCGCATTCCGGCAGGCGCTAGCCCTACAGCAGTTCCGCCGCAAGGTATCCCGGCTGCGTGAGCCGTTCTTGCTGATCGCGGGATATGGGCAGACCGGCGAGCTGCTCGGCCACGCGTTCGACGAGCTGGGCCGGCGCCTCGTCGTCATCGATAGCTCGAGTGATCGCATCGACGACCTCCAGCTGGACTCCTACCGGGCCGACGTGCCCGGACTCGTCGGAGACGCGGCCGACCCGGGGCACCTCGTGATCGCCGGGCTCGGCCATGCTTCGTGCGAAGCGATCCTTGCCCTCACCGATGACGACGAGGCAAACCTCGCGGTCACGATGACCGCGGCCCTGTTGCGTCCCGACCTGCCGATGGTGACGCGAACCACCTCGCTGGCGATAGCCGAACGGATGCGGGCCTTCGGCAACCCGTCGGTGGTCAACCCGTTCGACGCGTTCGGCGACCACCTGCGACTTGCGCTGCGCGCTCCCTCCTCCTATCAGCTGCTGACCTGGCTGGAGAGCGGGCCAGGTGGTGAGTTGCCGGCGCACGGTCAACCGCCGAGATCCGGCCACTGGGTGGTCTGCGGTACTGGCCCCTTCATCCGCGAACTGACCCTGGATCTGCGTGCCGAGGGCCTGGACGTCGCGATCGTCGGCCAGGATGACGCCGCCCCCAGCGAGGACGCCCGCGAACAGGGCGTTCGGATCGACGCGGACCTGCAGCGGGCGGCCGGTTTCATCGCCGGGACGGAGAGTGACACGACCAACCTCTCGCTGGTGGCCGCGGCGAGACGCGCGAACCCCGACCTGTTCCTCGCCGCACGGCAGAATCGCCAGGCCAGTGCGCCACTGTTCGCTTTGATGGAGCTCGACGCCCTGCTCGTGCCCAATGACGTCGTGGCCCACGAGGTGTACGCGCTACTCAGCACCCCATTGCTGCGGCGGTTCCTGCGCGAGATGCCCGCTCGCGGCGACGAGTGGGCAGAGAACGTGATCAACCGGCTCACCTCCGTGTGTGGCCGCCACCTGCCGGCCCTGTGGAAGGTCGGGCTCACCTCCGGCGAGGCGCCCGCCCTTCAGGCCTGGTTGGCGTCTGGCCGGGCGCAACTGGGTGACCTCACTCGGGATCCAGCCGACCGGAACGAGCAAATCCCGGCAGTGCCGCTGCTGGTACTGCGAGGAGAGGAGTGCGCGCTGGCTCCCGACGACGACTTCGTGTTGGCCGTCGACGACGAGATCTTGCTTGCCGGGCGCCCCACCGCACGCAGGGCGCTGGACACCACACTGCTCTTGGATGCCGTGGGAGAGTATGTCGTCTCGGGCAGGCACGTGCCGTCAAGTTGGATCTGGCGTCGGCTCGACCGCCATTCGAGCCGACACGACACCGCCCGGATTACGTGACGCACGACA
Source organism: uncultured Actinomycetota bacterium (assembly GCA_963798245.1). Taxonomy (GTDB): domain Bacteria; phylum Actinomycetota; class Actinomycetes; order Mycobacteriales; family Mycobacteriaceae; genus Mycobacterium. The sequence continues at coordinate 73,959 of CAWCSO010000009.1, read as the reverse complement.
GGATGCCGGCAGCGGAATATCAGCCCGGCAGGCGGCGTTACGGCATGCGTGACTGAGCATGCAGAGTTGAGCCCAGAAGGCTGGGTCCGTGAGCAGACCGAACGAATTCTCGAACAGGGCACCACCGATGGCGTTCAGGTGTTCGACCGTCCCGTCGTCCTCTTCACCACCACCGGCGCAAAGTCCGGCAAGAAGCGCTATGTCCCGTTGATGCGCGTCGAGGAGAACGGCAAGTACGCCATGATCGCCTCCAAGGGCGGCGACCCCCAGCACCCGAGCTGGTATCACAACGTGAAGGCCCATCCTCGGGTGACAGCGCAGGACGGCGAGACGGTCGTCGAACTCACGGCCCGCGAAGTGGACGGCGCCGAACGTGAACACTGGTGGGACCTTGCGGTGCAGGCCTACCCGCCGTACGCCGAGTACCAGACGAAGACCGACCGCCTCATTCCGGTATTCGTTCTGGAGTAGCCACTTGGGGCCGCTGTGGCCAGCGATGCGGCAGTGACGGGTTGGCGTGTGTGGACCTCGACGATCACATGAACGAAGCCGTTCCTGCCTCCCGTCGGCGATTGGCGCTCGTGGCGTCGCCACACTATTTTCCTTGGGGTGATGTCCTCAGCTGCCAACGCAGTCACACGGTGGATCTCCCCCTTCTTCGCGGTGGCAGTGGTCGCCGGTCTGGTTTGTTCGGCGGACTTGGTGGCGCCCAGCCCTGCGCCGACGGTGCGCCTGGCCAGCGACGGCAACCCACTGGCGGGACGAGCGTTCTACGTCAACCCCGATTCGGCGGCCATGCGCGCTGCGCAGAGCGCCGATCCTCCGAGTCCCGAGTTGACCGCCATCGCCAACACGCCGCAGGGGTACTGGATGGACCAGTTGTCCACCCCCGCCGTTGACGCGAAGTACATCGCCGCGGCCCAGGCTGCCGGCACCGTGCCGGTTCTGGCACTCTATGGAATCCCGCATCGCGACTGCGGTAACTTCGCCGCCGGTGGATTCGGGTCGGCGGATGCCTACAGAGGGTGGATCGACGGCGTCGCATCCGACATTGGCTCCGGACCGGCGGTGATCATCCTCGAACCCGACGCACTCGCCATGGCGGACTGTCTGTCGGCGGATCAGCGCCAGGAACGCTTCGACTTGATTCGCTACGCCGTTGACACGCTGACGCGCAATCCGGCCACGGCGGTGTACATCGACGCCGGGCACTCGCGCTGGGTGAGCGTCGAGAACATGGCCGGCATGCTCAACGAAGTGGGGGTGGAACGCGCTCGAGGGTTCAGCCTGAATACTGCCAACTTCTTCACCACCGACGAGGAAATCGGTTATGGCGAAGCGATTTCGGGCCTCACCAACGGCGCCCACTACGTGATCGACACATCGCGCAACGGCGCCGGAGCAACCGAGGACGAACTCTACTGGTGCAACCCCGGCGGCCGAGCGCTGGGCACCCCGCCCACCACGGCTACCGCGGGCGCGCATGCCGACGCCTATCTGTGGGTCAAACGTCCCGGTGAATCGGACGGCTCGTGCGGCCGCGGCGAACCCGGAGCGGGACGCTTCATCAACCAGTACGCCATCGATCTTGCCCGCAACGCGGGCCAGTAGGTAGGCACACCAGCCGTCGAGGGGTCGATCACCCCGCTTCGCTGGCGAGCTTCACGCCAAACCCGATCAGCACCGCCCCGGTGGCGCGTTCCAACCATCGCTGTACTTCCGGGCGTCGTAACCAGCCGATCCCATGCGACACCATCCACACCACGATCGCCAGCCAGACGCCGGTCTCGGCGACGAACCACGCCCCCAGCCCCAACGAGAACAATGCGCTCGCATCCTCGGCAGGGGTGAACGTCGGCAAGAAGGCGATGAAGAACACCCCGATCTTGGGGTTGGCCAAATTCGACACCACCCCATTGAGGTAGCAATAGGCGCCGGTGGCCGGCCGCCTGTCCGAGCCGCTCGAGCCGGACGTGTCCAGCGAGCGGTGGCGGCGCAGCACACCCAGGCTGACGACGCCCAACCAGATCAGGTACGCCGCCCCGGCCACTCGCAGGATGTCGTAGGCAACGTGGCTGGCCTGCAACAGGGCAGACAGCCCGCAGGCAGCAGCGATCGCCCACACCATCAGACCCGTCAACGTGCCCGCCGCCGTGCACAATCCGCCTCGCAGCCCGTCGCGGGCGGTGTTGCGCATTACCAGCAGGGAGTCGGGGCCGGGCGCCAAGATCAACAACGTCGTCGCGACCGCGAAACTCACCAACGCAAAGTCCACGACGTCAATCTAAACTCTTCGCGCCCCGAGCCTGGCGGAAGTTTCCAGGGTCGCGGTGACTGCTGTGCCGACGGCTTCGCGGAGCGCGGTGAGCAGCGGACGGTCATCCGGGCTGCGCCAGGCGAAGACCAGCTGGCTTGGGCTGATTCCATCGACTGGCCGAATCTCGACGCCCTCGACGTCGATCAGGGAAGCGTTGCCCTCGGCGACCAAACACACCCCTAGGCCCGCCACGAGCGCTTCAACCGTCTCATCGGTGGTGGAGATCTCGGCGCCGACGCGGGCGGGCTGTCCGTGACGGGCATCGGTCGCCAGCCAGTGATCCCGTAGTCGACCACTCGCAACGGGGAGAGCCAGGAAGGGCTCATCGAGCAGGTCGGCGAAATCGAGGCGTTCACGGGTAGCCAGTGGGTGTTGGGCGGGGAGAGCAAGCATGCGTGGTTCTACCGCGACATCAAGCCATTGGTAGCGTTCGGGATCGGGCAGTGGGAGCCACACGAATGCGGCGTCGGTACGCTCGGCCTCCGACGCGCCGAGCCCCCCGGTGGGGTCATCCCAGGGAATCTGCCGAATCCGAAGCCTGGCATGTGGTGCACGCTCAGCCAGTCGGGCCCGAACCGCGGGCAGCAGGCCACGACCGACCCCGGTACTGAAACCCACGACCAAGGTGGCCTGTTGGGCGACACTGCACGCAGCGAGTTCCCGAAGCGCATGGTCCCACGCCGCGAGTACGACCCGGGCCTGCGGGAGCAGCGCCTCTCCAGCCGGGGTGAGCTGCACCGTGCGCCGATTCCGAACGAAGAGGGCTGTACGCAGCTGCGCTTCCAACATGCGGATCTGCTTGGACAAGGCGGGTTGGCTGATGAACAACGCCTCGGCGGCACGAGTGAAGTGCAGATGCTCGGCGACCGTGACGAAATATCGCAGATCCCGCACATGCACGTCCATTGCCAATGGTTATCACAGGAGGTCTTGGACTTTCCAGATGCGGGCGACGCATGGTTGAGCCATCGGGTTCGCCGAACTCCGGCGACAGTGACACGAGTGCAAGGAGCAGACCATGAGCGATGCGACGAGTGGACGCGTGTGGTTGGTGACCGGGGCGACCAGCGGCTTCGGGCGAGCTATCACCGAAGCAGCAGTATCGGCGGGTGATGTCGTGGTGGCCGCAGGGCGCCGCACCGAGCAACTCGATGATCTGGTGGCAGCGTATCCCGATCAGGTCGAGACGGTCCGCCTCGATGTCACTGACGTGGCCGCCGCGGTGGCGACCGTCGCCGATGTCGCCGCTCGATACGGCCGGATCGACGTGCTGGTGAACAACGCCGGCCGCACTCAAGTGGGAGCATTGGAGGAGACCACCGACGACGAGCTTCGATACTTGTTCGAGCTCCACTTCTTTGGCCCGGCTGCCCTGACACGGGCCGTCCTCCCGCATATGCGCCGCCAGGGCCGCGGGGCCGTCGTTCAGATGTCCAGCGTCGGCGGGCAGGTCACCGCGGCTGGATTCGGCGCATACTGTGCGACGAAGTTCGCGCTCGAGGGCCTGACCGAAACGCTGAGCCAGGAAGTCGATTTCGGCGTTCGGTTCCTGATCGTAGAGCCCGGTGCGTTCCGGACCAGCCTCTTCAACCCCGGTGCCGCATACCAGTCAGAGGCCATGCCCGAGTACGCCGCCACCGTCGGCCAAACCCGGGACTATCTGACCACCGGCGATGGCAGCCAGCCAGGTGACCCCGCAAAGGCGGCCCGTGCGATCCTCACCGCACTCGACGCACCAACACCTCCGCTCAGGCTGGTCCTTGGCGGTGACGCCGTCGACGGCATCCTCGAACGACTACACACAGTCGAATCGGAAGTGCTGCAGTGGGAGTCGGTTTCCCGCGACACCGACTTCGCCTAACCGCACCTCGTCGGCTGCTTCTTGGCGTGCGGTCCTCACTAGGGGCTGTAAAGCTCAGTCCGGCGACATTCCCCGTGTCAACGCCATTCCGGCCATCGGCGCCACATTGGCTGCGATTCCAAATTGTGCGAATGCCGTGGCCAGGGTCTCCAGTGAGCGAGCGGAACGCAACCCGCCACACGGCAGCGGAATGAAGCCGATGTCTGCCACCAAACGCGAGACCCCTGCCACCGCTGGTGAATGCGGAGTACTTCGACCGTATCGTCGTACCGTCGGACATGGCGGGACGGTGCTAGGGAGGGAAAGCCGTTGAGTGAGCCGATTCCCCGGGACGGGGCCGAGACACCCGACCCGCTCGCCACCGTGCTCGACGCCGCCGTGCTCCTGCAGAACAACGGGCAGTCCACCAGCACGACGCTGCTCGCGGTGGACCGGCTCAATTCGGGCCTGGGCGTCCGCAGTGAACTCATCCCGTCCTGGGCGTCGCTGATCCTCGACGATGCGCGCGGCGACGCGCCACCCCGGGTAGCCGCACTGTCGCCCACCGGCATCAACATGCGGCGGGTCGCCGCCGCGATGCGCACCATCGACCGGGCCGAGGACGGCCCACTCGACCTCGCCGACGTGAGGGCCGGAATCGCCGCCGCAGCGACCCTGCGGCCGTCGAACGCAGCCGTCTTCACGCTGGCCTGCGCGACCGGCGCCGGCGCGCTGGCGGTGATCTTCGGTGCCGATGACACCCGTGCCGTCCTGCTCGCCGCGTTGAGCGCCGCCGTCGGCGGGATCCTTCGCCGCACCCTGGGGCAGTACGGCATCGGCATCCTGGTTCAGGCCTTCGCCGCAGCGGCGGTGGCGGGTTTCGTCGGGGCGGTGGCGGTGCATCTGCACCTGGGTGCGGCGGCGGGCGTCGTCGCGCTGTGCCCGGCCATGGTCCTGGTTCCCGGACCGCACATCCTCAACGGAGCCCTCGACCTCATATCGTTGCGAATATCGCTGGGCGTCGCCCGGATCGGTTATTCCGCAATGATTCTCACGGCCATCGCCGCCGGCCTCATCTTGGGCCTGTACGTGGGTGGGCAGGGGCTACCGGTCACCGGCGGCACCGCAACGGCGGCCTTGCCCGTCGACGTACTGGCCGCGGCCGTTGCCGCGGCCTCCTATTCGGTGTACTTCTCCATGCCCTATCGCATGGTCGGATGGCCGGTGCTGGCGGGAATGATTGCCCACGGCGCGCACTGGTGGGCGCTGAGCGTCGGGGGCACTGGACCGGCCGCCGCGGCGCTGATCTCGTGCCTACTGGTCGGCATCATGCTGGTGCCGCTCTCTCACTTCCTGCGAATGCCGTTCGCTGCAATCGGTTTCGCCGCCGTCGTCGCCTTGGTTCCCGGTATGTACGTATTCCGGATGCTCAGCGGAGTGCTGCAACTGCAGTCCAGCGCCTCCCCGGAAGTGCTGACGGCAGCCGCCTCGGACAGCGCGGTGGCCGTCAGCGTGGTCGCCGCGATGGCGATCGGGCTGGTAGTCCCCATGCGGATCCGCGACATTCTGGTCCGACGGTTCCATCACCGCGACAACCCACCGGTTCGCGGCTAGAGGTCCAAGACCAGCCGTCCGCCTTCGGCTTCGGCCCTCGAGACGCAGACCAGCATTTGACCGAGTTCCCGTTGCCGGTCGGTGAGAGTGCTGTCGCGATGCTGGACCTCGCCGGCGGACACCCGCTGGACACAGGTGCCGCAAAAACCTTGCTGGCAGGAGTAACTCACGTTGGGCCGGACTGCCCGCAACGCGGCCAACGCACTCTGGTCCGCACCGACGCCCACGACCTCCCCGCTGCGTGCCAGCTCCAATTCGAACGGGGTTCCCGCGACCACCGGCAACGGGGAGAACCGTTCGACATGCAACTCCATGACCGACTCGACCGGGATGCTCCGCTGGACCGCGTCGATCATCGGCGGCGGGCCACACAGGTACACCGCCGTCCGCCGGTCCACCCCGTCCAGAAGCTCAGCGGGAGTCGGCGGGCCGTGCTCGTCGTCAGTGCGCACCCGCACCTTGTCTCCGAATGCCTCCAGCTCGTCGAGAAACGGCAGGCTGCCCCTGTGACGGCCGACATAGCACAGCGACCACGGCACGCCGAGCCGCTCGGCGAGCCGGACCATCGGCAGGATCGGGGTGATACCGATGCCTCCCGCGATGAAGCGGAGCTTCTCTGCCCGCGATCCAGATCCAGGCAGCGGCATCATGAAGGCGTTGCGGGGCTCGCTGATCTCGACACCCTGACCCACGCCGAGACCATGCACCTCGACGGACCCCCCACCGCCCTCGGGGATTCGCCGCACTGCAATCCGGTATTCCCGCTCCCGGCGCGGATCCCCGCACAGCGAGTACTGCCGGGTGCGCCCGGACGGAAGGTGCAGGTCGACGTGCGCGCCCGCGTGCCACGCAGGCAGCCTCGCGTCGTCCGGGGCTGCGAGGGTGAGTTCGACTACGTCATCGTCCTTCGCGACGAGCCGCCGGTCCATGACCAGCATGGCCTTGCGATTCACGGCCAGCGGGAGTTCCGGCAGTTCTCGGTCGCCCCCAAGCCGCATCACCACCGATACGAAGTGGGGTACGGCGATCCCCGCCAGGCGGATGAGCAGGTCCGGACCGGCCGCTCCGTAGAGCCCTGGAGGAGGTTCGCCGGAATACGGCTTGAACGCCCTCCGCGCCTGTCGGCTCAGCTGGCGCCGCCTACCGGCGCCCACGTCACCCATGGAGCGCGCGTGCCGCCGGGGAGGTTGCGAGATAGGCGACGGCCTGCGCTGTACTGCCTTCGTCCACCGGGTCGTAGTCGCGGCGCAAAAGTCGCAGCGCAGAGCCGAAGATCAGCTTTCCGGTGGGAATGGAGCCGCGCTTGCCCGACGAACGGAGCTTCCAGACGAGTCGCAGGTACCCCAGGTTCGGTAACGCGGGGTCCTCGTGGACGAGGAACTTCGTCCCGCGCAACACCATCACGACGACCACGAACGTGACCAACACACCCGACACCGCCTGGGCGAAGTAGTCCATCCCGAAATACTTGGCGACGTTGTAGGAGACATGACGGTGCTCCACCTCTTCCGCCCCATGCCAGCGGTAGAAGTCGGACAGCGTGGGGTCGACGTCCATGTCGTCCCAGGAATTGTTGAGCGCCCAGTTACCGAGCACACCGGTGAGGTGCTCCGCGCCGCAGAGCATGTGCGTGCCCGAGGCCAGGGCTTTGCGCCGGTTTCGCCGCGTCGCGCTGGAAACCCGCTGGTCATACAGGCCGACCACCCACTCCAGTTGGCGGAGGAAGGGCGCGGGCTCGATCCCGTGTCGCAGCAGATAGTCGATCAGGACCTGCTCGTGGGTCGTCGCGTGCACCGCCTCCTGGCCGATGAACCCGACGATCTCCTCTCGGATGAACTCATCGCGGACGTACTCCAGCGAGTCGGAGAGCAGTTTGGTGAACCACCGCTCCGCGACCGGGACGAACAGATTCAACGAGGTCACCGCGTGCGAGCCGTAGGGATCACCCGGAATCCAGTGCAGCGGCGCGCTGTCCCAGTTGAAGTGCACGTTCCTCGGCCGCAAGGCCAGTTCCTCGGGGGTGAACTGATCCGCCACGCCCCAATTCACACGTTGTTCCGTAACCACGTTCGTCTCCTCGTCACGAAGCCTCCCACACACTGCGCCGCTTCAAGAACCACGCTAACCGGCCGTTCTCAGTGTGGGCACATTGTCCCCCCAGGAATGTCGTGTCGAGACGATGACATTTGGGCTCAAGGTGCTCCCAATACCTACAACTCCGCGACGCGACCGTTGTCGACCAGCCACGATCGGTCCAGCCGAACGTTCTGCAGCATCCGGCGGTCATGCGTCACCAGCAGCAACGCACCGTCATAGGTATCGAGCGCCTGTTCGAGCTGCTCGATGGCGGCCAGGTCGAGGTGGTTCGTCGGCTCGTCGAGAACCAGTACGTTCGTCCCCCGTGCCTGCAGCAGCGCAAGGGCGGCGCGGGTTCGCTCACCGGGCGAGAGTTCGTCAACCGCGCGTTCCACGTGGTCGGCGCGCAGCCCGAACTTGGCGAGCAGGGTTCGCACATCGGCGGTAGACCACGACGGCACGCGCTGCTCGAAGCGATCGACGAGTCGCCCGGGGCCGGCGAATTCGTCGCGGGCCTGTTCGATCTCGCCGATGGCGACATTGGCGCCCAGGCTCGCGCGGCCCTGATCTGGCCGCTGGCGACCCAGGAGCAGCCGCAGCAAGGTCGACTTGCCTGCGCCGTTGGCGCCGGTGATGCCGATCCGCTCGCCGGCGTCGACCTGCAGCGACACCGGGCCCAGGACGAACTCACCCTGTTTCACGACTGCGTCGTCGAGCGTCGCAACGACCGAACTCGACCGTTCCGCGGCTCCGATGCTGAACTCGAGTGTCCACTCCTTGCGGGGTTCGGCGACCTCCTCGAGGCGGGCGATCCGGCTTTCCATCTGACGCACCTTCTGCGCCTGTTTCTCGCTGGACTCGGTGGCCGCGCGTCGCCGGATCTTGTCGTTGTCGGGAGCCTTGCGCATCGCGTTGCGGACACCCTGGCTCGACCATTCCCGCTGAGTGCGAGCACGCGCCACGAGGTCAGCCTTCTTCTCCGCGTACTCGTCGTATTGTTCGCGCCGGTGTCGGCGGCCGACCTCACGCTCCTCCAGATAGCTGTCGTATCCGCCACCGAACACGGTGTTGGTGTTCTGCGCCAGGTCCAGTTCGAGCACGCGCGTCACGCTGCCGGCGAGAAACTCCCGATCGTGACTCACCAGCACCACACCGCCCCGAAGATCACGGACGAAGTGCTCCAGCCGGGTAAGTCCGTCGAGGTCGAGATCGTTGGTCGGCTCGTCGAGCAGGACGATGTCGAACCGCGACACCATCAGCGCCGCCAATCCCACCCGTGCCGCCTGCCCACCCGACAACGCGGTCATCTTCGTCGACTCCGGCCGCAGCATCCCGGTATCGAGCCCGAGATCGGCGAAGACCGCGGGCAGCCGCTCGGCGAGGTCCGCCGCGCCGGTGGCGAGCCAGTGATCCAGCGCGGCGGAATAGGCTTCGGCCGGGTCAACCGATCCCCCGGGAGGGTCCGCCAACGCAGCGGCGGCCGCGTCCATGGCCTGGGTTGCCTCGGTGCAGCCCGAGCGCCGCGAAACGTACTCGGCGACGGTCTCACCGGGCACCCGTTCGTGCTCCTGCGGCAGCCACCCGACGAACGCGGTGGGCGGCGCGATGCTGACCGTCCCCTCGAGCGGCTCGAGATCCCCCGCCAGTATCCGCAGCAGCGTGCTCTTGCCAGCGCCATTGGCCCCGACGACTCCGATGACGTCGCCCGGTGCCACGGTCACGTCGAGACCCTCGAAGAGGGTGCGGTGAGCGAATCCGCCGGCCACGTTCTTCGCGACGAGCGTTGCGGTCATGGGTCCATCGTCGCACCCGCGCGCCGTTGAGCGCTCTTCGCCGGGCAGCATTGGGCTCGCAGCAGCCCGCGAGCTAATTGAATGCGCGGCTGTACTGCGGCGGGTGGCGAAGCGACGCACCGAGGTATTCGGCCGCCTGACGGATCCAGGCGGGGTTGCGCAGTAGAACTCGCGCCAGGAACACCGCATCTGCCTGTTCACCGGCGATGATGTCCTCAGCCTGATCGGCCTCGGTGATCATTCCCACTGCGGCGGTGCAGATCTCGGCTTCCTTACGGACCCGCGCGGCGAAAGGAACCTGATAGCCCGGGCCCACGGGAATCTTGGCATCCGGCGCTGAGCCACCAGTCGAGACGTCCATCAGATCGACGCCCAAAGCCTTCAGCCGCACCGCCAACTCCACGGTGTCGTCGACGGTCCAGCCGGGGCGTGCATCCTCGGTGTCGCCCCCGAGCCAGTCGGTGGCCGACACGCGGAAGAACAGCGGCAGCTCGTCCGGCCAGCCTCGGCGGACGGCGGTGACGACCTCGACGGCGAACCGGAGCCGATTCTCCAGCGAGCCGCCGTAGTGGTCGGTGCGGGTATTGGAGTGCGGTGAGAGGAACTGGTGGATGAGATAGCCGTGCGCACCGTGCAATTCGAGGACTCGGAAACCCGCCAAGGCAGCGCGCCTTGCCGAACCAGCGAACGCTTCGACGATGGCGTCGATCTCCTCGATGCTCAGCTCTGCGGGGCTGGGAAGCCGTCCGAACGGCACCGCGCTCGCACCCACGGTTTCCCAGCTCTCGCCCGGCTCCGCCCAGGGACGCCCGGTGGACCCCTTGCGGCCGGCATGCACCAACTGGATTCCTGGCACGGATCCCTGCGCGGCGACGAAATCGGTGATCCGTCGAAATGCGCTCGCCTGATGGTCATTCCAGAGCCCCAAGTCATGCACGCTGCTGCGTCCGATCGGGTCGACAGCGGTGGCCTCGACCATCACCAGCGCGGCGCCGGCCACCGCCCGCGACCCCAGGTGTTGCAGATGCCAGTCCGACGGCGAGCCTTCGTCGGCGCCCTCGGATGCGGCGGCGAACTGCATCATCGGAGACATCCACGCCCGGTGGGCGAACGTGACTTCGCGCACCGTCAACGGGGTGAACAGATGGGACATCAGGACTCCTTTTCGAGCAGACCGAGATACGCCATCGCCGCCTTGATCAGCCCGGCCCGGCCAGGGCCGTGGTCGACGGCGAACCGGGCTGGGTCCGATTCCGCCATGTCGAACGGATAGTCACTACCGCAGACGACTTTGTGGTTGCCGGCCAGTTCGCACAGCAGCTCGAGCTGGTGCCGGTCGTGAGTGACGGTATCGAAGTAGAGCTCGCCGAACGCTTCCGCCGGCGGCCGGGTGGTCGCGCGTCGGACATCGGCCCGCATCGTCCAGCCATGGGTCCAGCGACCGAGAAGTCCTGGTGCGCAGCCTCCGCCATGTACGAAACAGATCCGCAGGCCCGGCAGCGCATCCTTGAGACCGCTGAGGACCAGCGAGGCAACGGCGGTGGTGGACTCGACTGGATTGCCGATCAGGTTCGTCAGGTAGTACTCGGACCATTCCGGCCTCGGTAGCTGCATCGGGTGGACGAGGACGGCCAAGTCCAGCCGCGCCGCCTCGCTGAGGACATGATGCAGCGCCGGACCGTCGAGCGAACGGCCGTCCGCCAACGGCGGGATCGCCACGCCCGCCATGCCCTCGGTGAGCGCCAACCCCTCCAGCTGCGTGGTCGCCGACGCCGGATCGCCGAGGGTGACCATGCCCAGGCCGAAGAGCGCGCCGTCCGCGCCGGCCACGACGGCCGTCAGGGCCGCGTTGAAGGCATTGACATAGGAGTCTGCGTCAGCACCGGGTTCGAGGGGGAACGCGAACGGTGGGGCAGAGAGCACCCGGACCCCGACGTCGGCCCGTCGCATGTCGGCGCGAATGGCCGACACGTCGCTCATCGCACTCGTGGCGATCGACAGCGGGATGTCCCCGAGATGCAGCTCACCGTCGCGGTCGTGCATCTCCCCGTGCGGTCCACTGCCGGGGAGGCCGAAGAGCTCTCTCGGAAGCCAGTGCGCGTGGACGTCGATCACGCCGTCGGCCAGAGGGCTGGTGATCACAGCGTCCCACCCCGCGAGATCGGCAGCGGGGCATTGGCGCTGTCAAGGTGCTCCACGGTGGTGAAGATCAGTTCGCCATCGCCGATGTTCTCGATGTCGTGCAACAGGTATTCGCCTGCGCCGAAGTGGAAGTGGCGGGTTTCACCGGCGGCGTAGGACACCTCGCGCACGGTGCCGTCATGGGTGTGCTGGCGGCTGGTCCCGGCATTGATCGCGGTCCAGAAGTAGTCCAGCACGTGGCGGTGGGCGTGCCAGCGCTCGCCGGGAGCGAGTCGGATCTCCCAGACCCGCACCCGTGAATCCTCGCTGAGCAGCCGCGACCCGACCTCGCCGTCCACCGCGTGCTCGGCAAACTCCGTCTTCAGCCAGTCCGGCCACGTCTCGAAATCGGAGGCGACCAGCTCGCCCGCAAGAGGCAGATCGGTCAAGAAGCTGTTGTCGGTCATCGGTGTTCCCTTCAAATCGAATGTGAGTTAACGGCCTGGCCCGTAGAGGCCGAATCGGAGGTCGGGATCCCCCGGCGTCCAGGTGTTGGTGAACTGGGACCGTTCGCCCATCGCGACGACGCGTCGCAGCAGTGAGTCGCTCAGGTGCAGCTGCGCAGGCTCCCACTTGGTGAGGGCGGCGCAGATGTCACCACCCGCATCCCCCAGTGCGGCGGCCAGCGCCCAGCCGTCCGCCGCGGCCTTCGCCGTTCCAGCTGCGGCGTGCGGTCGTGCCGCGCAGGCGGCGTCGCCGATCAATGCGACCCGACCCAACGCCATCCGCGAGGAACGTGCATCGGAAACTACTTGCACGTAGGGCTTTTCGGTGGCAGTGACCACCTCGGCGACCGCGGGCGCCAGTAGTTCGGCCGCGTCCCGCTTCATCTCCGTGACGTAGCGGTCCTGAACCTGACCGGGGTGAACGGACACCGCGCCGGGGAATCCCCTTTTGTCGATGCACATCTCGGTGAGCTCCGGGCCGGCGGGGACGTTGCGGTACCAGACATAGTTCATCAGCTGGTCGTCGAGGTCCAGACCGCCCTCGCCGGGGATCGGATACATGGTGATGTGCGAGTGGGGGACGAAGTCATAGGTGATGGCGTCCTGCAGCACCTCCCGCGTCTTCTTGTCGAGGTCGCGAACCGGGAAGGTACCCCGCCAGCCGATGTAGCCGGAGTAGCGCAGCCCGGCGTCGGCGTCGAACCGCTCACGCGCCACCGACGTGACACCGTCGGCGAAGACCACCAGGTCGGCGGACTCCACCCTGCCGCTGACGAAGCGCACCGTTGCGTGACCGTCGTACTGATCGAAGCCGCAGGCATATTCGCCATAGTGGTAGTGCTCTGTCCCGAAGTCGGCGAGCAGAGCCCGGTAGAACGTGCCCCATGACGTGTAGCTCCAGGTGCACTTCTCCCGGAACACCAGGTCGCCGGTGCGGTCGAGGTACTGCACATAGGAGGTCGATGTGCTGAGGTCGGCCAGGTCCTGAGTGCTGCGCTCGGTGAACCAGCGGACGGTGTCGGGCTGCAGGACGATACCGCTGCCCCTGCCGTCCAGTGCCGTCGCGGTCCGCTCGTAGACGTCGACGGTGAAGCCCAGGTCTCGCAGGAGCAGCGCCGTGGTGAGGCCCCCGATCGAGCCGCCGATCACGATGGCGGTTGTTCCCTTGTAGTCGGTCATGACTCGCTCTTCTCGGTGAGATGGATGGTGGGGACTGTGGGATCAGCGGGCATGGGTTCGCCGCGCGTTTCGCGGGCGAAAGCAAGTCCGACGACGGCGATCAATCCGAGCGCGGTCACCGATGCGGTGGCCAGGCCGAGGTTGCCGTCGAACCAGGAGGTGGCGATCGCGCCCGCGGTCAGTGGACCCAGCGCGGTCACGTAACGGCCGACGCTGTTGCACACCGCCAGAGCGGTCGCGCGGACGCTGGGCGGGAACAGCTCCGGGGCGTAGATGAACGTTCCGGACAGGGCACCGAACAGTCCAAAGCCGAGGAACGGCAGCGAGATCAGGTACTCGGTGTAGCTGCGGTCGAATGGGAACGTCCACGCCACGGCGACAGCAGACACGGCGAAGCTCAGCAGGAACGCTTTACGGCGGCCGATCCAGTCGGCGACGAATCCCCAGGAGGCGTAACCGACGATGCCGCCGGCATTGAACAGCATCGCGGCCATCGCCACCCGGTGGTCGGCGATCCCGTTCGGCAGCACCTCCGCCGCGGTGATCTGACGGATGATCTGGGGGTACCAGGTGGTGACACTCCAGAACGCGATCAGTGCGCCGGTGGCAAGCGCAGTGCAGACGAGCATCGGGCGCCGCAGCGGAGGCTCGATCAGCCGCCGGAGTGCGAATCGGTCATGAGCGACCATGGTGCCGAGCCGTTTCCGCTCCCGGCGCGCCTCCAGGTGCGCCGAGATCTCGGGCGGCTCTGGGACGTAGCGGCGAATGAACCAGACCAGGAGTGCGGGCAGACCGGCCAGCGCCAGCATGAACCGCCAACCGTGTTCACCCAGCAGAGCGTATGCCGCTGCGGCAGCGAAGAATCCGAATGCGTACCCCGACATCATGATGCCGCCGGCACGGGCGCGGAAGCGGTTGCGCCAGGTCTCGGCGATCAGGGCGGCCCCGACCGGCGCTTCGACACCGGAACCGAGCCCGGCGATGAAGCGCAGCAGGCCCAGCTGCCACCAGGTGTCTGCGAACGCCGCCAATGCGCTGAAGATCGCGTACGTCAGGATCCCCACCGAAAGCACCCTGGTGCGTCCGAACCGGTCAGCGAGGACGCCGAAGAGAATTCCACCGGTCGCCCAGCCGATCAGGAACAGCGCGACCGTCATGCCACCGTAGTAGCCGATGGTCGCGGGACTGGCCTGCAGGCCGCTGTTGGGCAGCAGTTCGCCCATGGCCGGTCCGAGGACCAGGATGTAGAGGCTGCCGGCGAAGCCGTCGAGGCCCCATCCCAGGGTGGTGCCCGCAAGCACCAGCCACTGGGTGCGGCTGATCTCGTGGTGCCATCGGGGTTTACCCCCCGTCAGGGGTTGTTCTGTATGCGTTGACATGTCAATCTCCTTTGGGCGTCAGCAGGTCGTCGAAGGTCCCTAGTTCAAGCGGCCTTGTTCCTGGCCGCCGTACCAGTCGACGGGCTCGGACGCCGTCCGAGTGACGATGGTCTTGATCCAGGAGAAGTCGTCGAAGGACTCCGAACCCGCGTCCTTACCGACGCCGGACTCCTTCACCCCGCCCCACGGCAGCGAGGGTTCGAGACGGTGGTGATCGTTGATCCACACCATGCCCGCCACGACGCGGGAGGCGACGCGGTGCGCTCGACTGATGTCGGAGGTCCACACCCCGGCGCCGAGGCCGTAGCGGTTGTCGTTCGCCATCCGTACGGCGTCGTCCTCGTCGTCGAAGGGGATGACGACGGCCACCGGGCCGAAGATCTCCTCCTGCGCCACCGTCATCTCCATGGTGGCGTCGGCGAGGACGGTCGGTTCCAGAAAGAAACCCGCCCGCAAGGGTTCTGGCAGATCCGGTTGACCGCCACCGGCGGCCAGTCGGGCGCCCTCGGCGATGCCGGCCCCGATGAGCTCGCGCACCTTGTCCCGCTGCCGGGCGCTGATGAGTGGTCCCATCTGGGTGTCGGGCAGCGTTGGATCACCGATTCGGATGGCCCTGGCACGGGCCGCCAGCGCGGTGACGAATGTGTCGTAGTTGGCTCGTTGCACCAGGAATCGTGAACCGGCAACGCAGGATTGGCCGGCCGCGACGAACGCCGCGAAGGCGGCGCCCTCCGCAGCGGCCACCGGGTCGACGTCGTTGAAAACCATGACCGGCGTTTTGCCGCCGAGTTCCGCTGTGACTCTGGCGAATCGAGTGGCGGTGGCCAACGCTGCGGCGCGGCCCGCCTCCGTCCCTCCCGTCAGCGTGATCTTGGCGACGTCGGGGTGCTGGGTCAGCCGGATACCCGCGTCACGGCCACCGGTCACCACGTTGACGACGCCGTCGGGCAGGCCGGCCCGGCTCATGATGTCATGCAGTGCCAGGGTGGTCAGAGGGGTCAGCTCCGAGGGCTTGACCACCACGGTGTTGCCGTTGGCCAGCGCGGCGGACAGGCTGCGCGCCAGGATGAGGAGCGGGTGGTTGAACGGTGTGATGATGCCGCACACCCCGAGCGGAAGCCGCTGCTGATAGGTCAGGTACGGGCCGTCGCTGGGCAGCACCGCCTGACGCTGGGAGGCGAGCAGGCCCGCGTTATAGCGGAACCACTCCGGCACCCGCGACAGCTGGGCGCGGGTCTCGGTGATTGGCCGACCGTTGTTGAGGGCTTCGAGCGTGTAGAGCCGCTCCGAGTCGGCGTCGATCGCGTCGGCGATGCGGAGCAGCAGCCGGGCCCGTTCGCTGCGAACCATGGCGGGCCAGGCGCCGTGTCCGAACGCTGCGAGCGCAGAGGTGACGGCCGCGTCCACGGCATCCGTTCCCTGCTCTGCCACGGTGTCGATGACGGCGCCGGTCGCGGGGTTGACGATGCTGCGAAGTCCTGCCGTCGCGAGCGGGTTCGTGCCGCTGGCTGTCTGGGTCATGGCTATGAGTGTCGTCACACCGCACGACCGTCTCAATGTCTGAACGAACATTGTTTCAGACCAAGCATGTACCCAATGACACACTCTCGTGGGATGGTGAGTGCGTGACCACCGTTGACTCGGGCCGACAGCCGGGAGCGGAACTCCTGACCTGGCTGAGTGCGCTACGCACGCTGAGTTCCGCGGCAACCTCGGCGGCTGACCTCCAGCACGTCCTGGATTTGGTCGCGGACACCGCGCGCACGCTGCTCGGCTTCGACTTCTGCGGCGTGCTCACCCCCGATCCAGCGGGTGAGAGCCTGGTGATTACCGGCTGGAGTGGCCTGTCGGCGGACTACGTCACGCACGTCAACACCGATCGGCCGGTTCGCCTCGACGGCGGATCGCCCTCGAAGCAGGCGTTTCAGAGCGGCCGACCCGTCGCGATTCGCGACATCACCGCCGAACCCGAGTTCACCCCGTGGGGCGGCGTCGCGCGGGAGCAGGGTTACCGCGCGATCGTCTGCGTGCCGTTGATTGCCGGTGACGAGGTGCTGGGAACGCTGAACGGCTACTACACGCCGGTTCACACCTTCACCGACTACGAGATCGAACGCCTGGCGCTGTTGGCCAACCACGCCGCCATCGCACTGACCTCCGCCAGGAGATTGGATCAGCTTCGTCAGCTCAACGAGTCGCTGCGGGAGCAGCGCGACGCGCTCACCCGGTCGGAGCAGATTCACGAACGCCTACTGGCCGTGACCCTGCGGTCGGGCGGTCTCAGCGGGATCGCCGCGGTGCTTGCCGAGTTGATCGGCCGGCCGGTGTTGATCGACGACTCCCGCAATGACGTGCTGGCGACCGCCGGTGACGATGCCACACTGCCGGACTCGACGTGGCGCGCCGCGGCCGTCGTCGAGCCGCTGACCTCGTCGGCTCCCGTCCCGGTGACCGGACCCGATGACGAAGCCCGGTACTGCGTGTCGATCGCCAGGCTCGGCGATGACGCCACGGCTGCCCGAATCTGGTTTCCCGCAACGGAATCAGAGCTCGATGCCATGAGTGTCCGCGCCGTGGAGCACGCCTCGATGGTCATTTCGCTGGAATTGCTGCGGATGCGCACCGCGGCAGAGGTCGAGCACCGTCTGCGTGGCGAGTTGCTGGCCGATCTTCTCGGAGGCGGTCCGGCGATCTCCGAGGCGGTGCTGCAGCGCGCACAACGACTGGGCCACGATCTGACGCGCCCCCACGTCATGATCGTCGGTGCACTGAGCACCGCGGGCGAGCCTGCCGAACCCCGGATCTACCAGCGGTCGCTGTCACTCGTCGGTGACCTGGTCCGGCCCTACACACCACGCCCGCTGTCGGCGATGCACCGGGGCAACATCGTCACCATGTGGCCGATCGCGGAGGACCAGCCGGGCCGGGCGATCGGGTCAGGCGACGCGGCCGCAGCGTTGGTCCAGCGCGCGATGGGCTCGGTGGCGAGAACGGTCGACGCGACCGTGGCGGTGTCGGCGGAACCGGTCGAGAGCACTCCCTCCTACGCCGAGGCCTACCGGACCGCCAAGGGGGCACTCGACATCGCGTTGCGCGCCGGGCGGACGAATACTGTTGTGCAACTGGCCGATCTGGGCGTTATAGGGTTGCTGCTCCAACTCGAAGACTCGTCGCAACTCGCTGCCTTCGCCCGGCGGACCCTGGGCCCGCTGCTCGACTACGACGAGTCCCACCACACCGATCTTGTCGACACGCTGCGCACCTACTTCGCGTGCAGGAACGACAGGAATCGGGCAGCGGGTGCGCTGCACATCCATCCGAACACGGTGACGCAACGCCTCCGCAGGGTCGAGCAGCTATGTGGTGTGGGGCTGGCCGAGCCGTCGACAACTCTGCAGTTCAGCGCCGCGCTGACGGTGCACGACGTGGCGTCAGTCCGATAGCTAAATGTCCCGGAGGACATTCGATCGGTCCATGTATGTGCCCGAGGACATTGTGGAGGTTGGTCGCGCGGGGCCATGGTGATGCCTGTCAGTGACAGCGATCACAACCCGAAAGCGAGACCATCTCGTGAGTCCCCTACACATGAACCGGCCAATGGGCGTGGTGACGGCGTTGGTAGCCGTCGGCGCCCTCCTCGCCGGCGCGACCGGCTGCTCCGCCGGACTGGGCGGTCCCGCTTCGTCGCGCGCCGCCCGAGACGGCGTCATCCGCTTCACGTTCGCCCCCGACCCGATCTGGGATTACATGCACGACGAAGGCATCGTCGACGAGTTCGAGAAAGACACCGGCATCGCCATCGAGACGTCCGCAACCTGGGACGAGTTCGGGCTCTTTGCGGGCGGGCATGCCGACATCATCTCGTCGGCGTCCTTCGAAGTGCCCGGCCTGGAGGAACAGACCGAACGCGAAACAGTCATCATCGGGCGGTACAACGCCGAGCGCAGTCGGATCATGGTGCGAGCCCACGACCCGGCCACGTCCGTCGCCGATCTCACGGGTAAGAAGCTGGGCGTCTTCACCACCGTCTCCGGCACGCTGGTGTGGAGTGCTCTTATCCAGCAGATGCACGACCTGGATCTGACCGGCGGTCAGGACTTCGACCTGGTGGTCGCCGACATCCAGAACCTGTCGGGCCTCCTGGCCCGAGGCGAGATCGACGCCTGCATCTGCTATCCCGACCTCTCGGTCAACGAGTTGCGCAGCGGGACCGTACGCGCGCTCTACGACGGCAAGTCATCCGCCGATCTGTTCGCCGAGCTCAACGCACCCGGCCACGACGGTCCGATGGGCAACGTCTTCGTAGCCCGCAAGGATTGGGCCGAGGGCCACCCCAGGGAGGTCTCCGCCTTCCTCGACCTCTGGGATCGCGGGCTGGCGGAATGGCAGGCCCACCGCGACGAAATCATCGAGCGCTACCCGCAGCACTTCGCGGTCGCCACGCCAGAGGACGTCGACTTCATCAAGTCCTATATCGACGGTCGCGACTGGGTGGTGGACGACGTCCGCTTCGACCAGAAGTGGGCCGACGACGAGGCCTCCATCTTCGACCTGATGCGGCAGACACACATCATCGAAGACGGCGTTGCGGACCCGCGCTTCCTACCCTCGGAAAGGGACGACTCGTGAGTACGAACACCACTGCGCCACAGCTTCAACCAGCGCCCGCACCTTCCGCACCCCGCAATCCGCAGATTGTCCGGTGGATCATCTCCCTGACCACGCTGGCCGCGGTCCTGGTTGCGTGGGCGGTGGTGGCAGCAGTCATCGACGACAACATCGTGCCCCGCCCACTGGAGGTCTTCGCACGGCTCATCGACATCGTCGCCTCGGGTGAGGCAGCCAGTAACTTCGCGACCACCCTCGCCAAGATCGGGGCCGGCTTCGCACTCGCGGTGGCGGCCGGCCTACCTCTCGGATTCCTCATGGGCCGTAGCGCATTCATGAACTCCTATCTGTCGCTGCCGATGTTCGTACTCGGCAACGTCCCCGGCCTCACCTACGCCGTTTTCGCCCTGGTGATCTTCGGGGTCGGACCGGGCGGACCGATCGTCGTGTCCGCGTTGGTGGCAGTGCCCTTCATCGCGCTCAACGTCGCTGAAGGCGTTCGCTCGGTCGACGGCGACCTGCTGCGGATGTGTGAGGCCTTCGAACGCTCACCCCGAGACGTCCTGCGCCACGTGTACCTGCCGGCCGTCAGCGCCTTCGTCCTGGTCGGCGTGCGGTACGGGTTCGCGATGGCGTGGAAGGTCGAGGCACTCACCGAGGTCTTCGGCGCCCAGAACGGCGTCGGCTTCATGATCCGTAAGGCGTATCAGGAGTTTCAGGTCGACGACATGCTCGCCTGGACAATGCTTTTCGTCATCGTGATGATCCTGATCGAGCGCGGGCTCGTCTACCTCGAGCACCGTCTGTTCGCGTGGAGAAAGGAACTGGCATGACTCTCATTGCTTCGGAGGCCGACAAGGAGGCCGCCCGGCCAGTGTGGCGGCGGCACGCCAAGTCGCAGCTTACCTCGGCGGTCGCGTGGACGGCGTCGGTGATGACCATGCTGGCCGTCTGGCAGCTCGCCGTCGTCTTCGGTCACCGCGTCCCGTCAATGGCGGACACCTTCAGTCGCCTCGGCTCGGAGAGCGCCGGCGGACAGTTGTGGACCAACCTCGCAGTGAGCATGAACCGGTTCCTGCTCGGTTTGGCGGCGGCACTGCTGGTCGGCGCGGCCCTCGGCGTCGCGATGGGGCTATCGCGGATCGCAGACTACGCGCTCACCGACCTGACGATGGCGGGACTGGCCATACCGGCCGTCATCTGGGCCCTGCTGACCACGATGTGGTTCGGATTCGGCTGGCTCACACCGGTAACCACGGTCTTCCTCTGCGGGCTGCCCTTCGTGATCGTCAACATCGCCAAGGCGGTCCGGGCAATCCCAGCTGAGACCATGCTGATGGCCCGCGCGTTCGGGGTGGGCCGCGCCGAGGTACTTCGCAACATCATCGCGCCGGCAGTGGCCGGTTCGACGATTGCCGCAGTGCGCTTCGCGATCATGAGTGCCTGGAACGGACTGCTGCTCGCCGAATGGTTCGGCGCCACCTCCGGGGTCGGTTGGCGGGCCCGCTACTGGTACGACGCCAACCAGCTCGACGGCTTCCTCGCCTGGGTATTGCTGTTCATCGCGTTCCTGATCATCGTCAACCAGGCATTGGGCCTACTGGAGAATCGGGTAACCCGTTGGCGCCGAGCGTAGTTCGCCCCCCGAATACCCGCACCATCCCAACTCTGACAAGGAATACACCATGGCCTCCATCGTGATCGACGGGCTCATCAAGACCTACCACGACAATCGCGGCAACCAGACCCGGGTGCTCGACGGGATCGACCTCACCATCTCCGGCGAGCAGTTCGTCTCCATCGTCGGGCCGTCCGGCAGCGGCAAGAGCACCCTGCTCAACATTGTCGCAGGCATCGAGTCGCACTCCGGCGGTTCGGTTGCGCTGACCGAGGGAGAGCGAAAGGCGAAGGTGGGTTACGTCTTCCAGGACCCGCGGTTGCTGCCCTGGCGCACCGTCATGCAGAACCTCGGTTTCGTGCAGCGGGAACGTAGCGGCTGGGAGAAGCGGGCGCTGCACTATCTGGACCTGGTGGGCTTGGCGCACGTCGCCGACCGTTTCCCCTCGCAACTCTCGGGCGGGCAGCAACAGCGCATCGGCATCGCCCGTGCCTTTGCCGTCGAACCGGACGTCCTGCTGATGGATGAGCCCTTCAGCCATCTCGACGCCATGACCTCGCGCAACCTGCGGGAGCACCTCGAGCGGATCTGGCTCGAGTCCAGGCGCACGGTGATGTTCGTGACCCACGACGTGACTGAGGCGGTCCAGCTGTCCGACCGGATCGTTGTTCTCGCGCCCGGCGGTCGGATCCACGAAACCATCGATGTCGACCTGTCCCGTCCCCGGCGGGCGTCCGACCCGGACGTCGCGCTGCTGCAGGCGGAGGTGCTCGCCCGGTTCGAGACGCTGGAGAAAGCTGCGGCGTGATCGCTTCACCCTTCACAGCGCTGGTGATCGGCGGGTCGGTCGGGGGGCTGGCCGCCGCACACGAGCTCAGGTCCATTGGTGCCCAGGTCACCGTCTACGAGCGATCCGTGGACCGCACGCAGCCGCGTGGTGCTGGGATCGTCATGCAACCCGAGGTGGAGTCGCTGCTGGGCCGGCTCGGCAGATCGGTGCCGTCGGTCAGCGTGCTGCTGCGCGAGCGCCAGCAACTGCATCGCGACGGCAGCGTCAACAGGTACGACGCGCCTCAGTGGATGACCGCCTGGGACACCCTGTATTCCGCACTGCGGGAGCCCCTGCCCGATGGCTGCTACCGCCTGAACAGTGAATTGGCGTCGCTGCGGGTTGACGACGACGACGTGACCGCCGCATTCACCGCAGGGCACCGCGGGGTTGGAAACTTCGTGGTGGGCGCCGACGGGGTCGGGTCGGCGGTGCGCTCCCTGCTGGACATTCCTGGCGCTGTGACCTATTCGGGCTACGTCGCTTTCCGTGGACTCGAGCCGGAGGCCGGTCTGCCTTCGCACCTGATCGACCTGCTGGCCGAGCGCTTCACCATGTTCGCCGTTCCTGGCCTGCAGCTGCTGTGCTACCT
The DNA here is from genome assembly GCA_963798245.1 of uncultured Actinomycetota bacterium. Lineage (GTDB taxonomy): Bacteria > Actinomycetota > Actinomycetes > Mycobacteriales > Mycobacteriaceae > Mycobacterium. The sequence continues at coordinate 51,487 of CAWCSO010000009.1, read as the reverse complement.
GGTGCCTGGCGCCGGCGGTGAGCGCGAGCAGGGCTCGCGGCGGGTGAACTGGGTCTGGTACGTCAACACCGCGGAGTCCAACCTGCCGTCGTTGCTGACGGGAAAGTCGGGGCGGCGATTCGATCACTTCGTCCCGCCGGGAGAGCTAACGCCTGACGTGATTGCTCGCCTGCACACCTTGGCGCACGAGCAGCTACCGCCTCAGTTCGCCGAGTTGGTGGAACATTCAACAGTCTTCATGCAGCCGGTGTTCGACGTGCCGCCGGCGGCGATGGCGGGTGACCACGCGGTGCTGATCGGCGACGCCGCGGGCACCGTCCGGCCGCACACCGCATCGGGCACGTCGAAGGCATTCGGTGACGCCTCCGACCTGGTGCGCGCTGTTCATCGCGCCGACTCGTATGGCGATCTGCCGCGGGCACTGAAACAGTGGGAGTCGCGTCGCGTCGCCCACCTCACCGCGGTGGCGCGACACGGGATCGGGCTCGCGGCCCGCTCCTCGCTCGGTGTCGCCGGGCCACAGTTTCTCTCCGAGAGCCGGAAGGCGGACCGACGATGACGATGGTGACCGACGATGCGGGCCGATCGGTGAATCGGGTGGAGGGCCGCCAGAAGGTCACCGGTGCGGCGCGATACGCGGCCGACACCGTGATCGCCGACGTGGCACACGCGAGCATTGTGCAGTCGGAGATTCCGCACGGCCGCGTCACCCGCGAGTCACTCGAGCTGAGCGCGTCGCGCGCGTCGTCGGCACCGGGCGTGCTCACCGTGCTGACCCCCCTGAATTGCCCGCCGTTGCACGCCCCGCCGCACGAGCTGACCTACGATCTGCCGCTGGAACGTCGGCCTCCACTGTCGGACCTCACGGTCCAGCACGTAGGTCAGCACATGGCCGTCGTCGTCGCAGACACCCTGGAGAACGCTGTGTTCGCGGTGTCGCTCTTCGAGTTCGCCTACGAGACGTTGCCGGCACAGCTGTCCGCGAGTGAGGTGTTGGAGCAGCCCGTCGCACCCGACGAGAAGAACGGCCAGATTCGTCACGGCAGTTACCAGCCGGATCACTTCGTCAGACTCGACGAAGAGAAGCTGCAGGACCGCCGCGGTGCGATTGACGAACCCGAAGGTGCAACAAAGGTTTCCGCCCGGTATACGACGCCGGTCAATGCGCACTACCCCATCGAACTGTCGTCGACGATCACCCATTGGGACGGTGACGTCCTCACCGTGCACGACAGCACCCGGTGGATCACCGGCGAACGCACCGCACTCGCGGCCTACCTCGGGCTGCCGGAGGAGAACATTCGGATCCTGGCGCCCCTGGTGGGTGGGGCGTTCGGTTCCAAGAGCTTCCTCTGGATGCACGTAGCCCTGTGCGCCGTCGCGGCCCGCAAGGTCCGGCGTCCGGTGAAGTTGGTATTGACCAGAAACCAGATGTTCTCGTCCACGGGCCACCGGCCGCGCACCGAACAGCACGTCAGCCTGGTGGCCGACGACGCGGCGCGGATCGTCAGCACCGAGCAGCACACCCTGACCGAGACGTCCACGGTCGCGCACTTCTGTGAACCGGTGGGTCTCCCCGCCCGGTTTCTGTACGAGTCGCCGCGATTGGTGACGTCACACACTGTGGCCCGGATCAACGCGCCCACTCCGTGTTTCATGAGGGGGCCCGGTGAGGCACCCGGGCTGTTCGCGCTCGAGGTGGCAATGGACGAGCTGGCCTATGCAGCGGACATCGATCCGCTGGAGCTACGGCTTCGCAACGACACGGCTCTCGACCAGACCAGCGGCCGAGCCTGGTCCGGCAAGCACCTGCGGGAGTGTTATCTGCAGGGCGCAGAACGGTTTGGCTGGCGCGAGCGACCGATGGCACCGCGCTCACTGACCCGCGATGGGGTCCAGGTCGGGTGGGGCATGGCCACTGCAACGTATCCGGGCCGTCGGATGCCCGCGGGCTGCCGGGTGACCACCTATGCCACCGGCGTGGTCAGGTTCGCATCGGCCACCCACGAAGTGGGCAACGGTGTGCGCACGGTGATGACCCAGGTGGCCGCCGAAGCGGCAGGCCTCACCCTGAAGGAGGTCGCTTTCGACTCGGGTGACTCGGCGTTCCCCGACGCCCCCTACAGCGGCGCCTCGCAGACGACGGCGACGGTCGGCTCCGCCGTACACCAGGCCGCCAAGGAGTGGCGGTCACGGTTCCTGGATCTCTTGGTTCAGCAGCGCGAATCACCACTTGCCGGCATGGAGTCCGAGAGTCTCACGGTGGCGGACGGCAGCGTCTCAGGTGTCGGCGGGCCCGTGATTCCGGTCGCCGACTGCCTACAGTCGATGCCTCTCGACACCCTGCACTTCGTCGTCACCAGTACCGGCGCCGATGCGGACGGGCCGGTGTCGCAGTCGTTCGGGACCCACTTCTGTGAGGTCGAGGTCGACGAGGAGATCGGACGCGCCAGCGTGTTGCGGTGGGTGGCCGTCCTGGATTGTGGCCGCGTCCTGAACCCCAAGCTTGCCCGCAATCAGGTGATGGGCGGCATCACGTTCGGCCTTGGGATGGCTCTCCTCGAGCAGGTGCCGTATGACCAGCGCACCGCCCAGTTGATCGGTGAGTACTACCTGCCCACCCACGCCGACCGACCGGAGTTCGACATCAGTTTCATCGACGTGCCCGATTACGCGCTGGACCCCATCGGTGTGCGCGGCATCGGCGAGATCGGGACGTGCGGGGTGCCCGCCGCGATCAGCAACGCCATCTTTCATGCCACCGGTAAACGCCTGCGCGCCTTGCCGATCACTCTGGAGAGCCTGATTGTGCCGTTCGATCAGGAGGGTTCACGATGAGCGAGCGCGCCATCACCCTGTCCGTGAACGGCGAGCCGCGCACGGTGACCGCCGACGTCCGGTCGACGCTGCTGGATCTGCTGCGCGAGCGGTTGCACCTGACAGGCACCAAGAAGGGCTGCGACCACGGGCTGTGCGGCGCGTGCACCGTGTCGGTCGACCAGGAACGCGTCGTCAGCTGCCTGACATTGGCGGCCTCGATCGACGGTTGTGAGGTAGTGACGATCGAAGGGATCGGTACCGAGGCCGACCTCGACCCCCTGCAGGAGGCATTCCTCGAGCACGACGGCTTCCAGTGCGGCTACTGCACGCCGGGGCAGATTTCCTCGGCGCACGCGATGCTGCGCGAGCACGCCCGCGGTGATCTGTCGACGGCGTCGTTCGGCTGCGGCCGCGAAACGGTGTGCAATGGACCTGTGAGACTGTCCGACAACGATATTCGTGAGCGCATGGCCGGCAACATCTGTCGGTGCGGGGCCTACGCCAACATCGTCGAAGCGATCGCCTCCGTGGTTGACGAGGGCACCGTGGTCGAAAAAGACACCGCGGCCGAAAGAGGCACGACATGAGGTCCTTCGAGTTCGAGCACGCGAGCACCGTCGAAGGAGCCATCAACAGCGTGGTCTCGTCCGGCGGCAAGTACTACGCAGGCGGGACCAACCTGCTGGATCTGATGAAGGGCGGGGTGGAAGCGCCACCGGCGCTCGTCGATCTCCGCAGGCTGGGTCTGACGAACATCGTCGCCACCGAGGCTGGTGGGGTACTCATCGACTCGGGCGTGAGCAACAGTGCGATCGCCAACCATCCGCTCATCCGTACCCAGTATCCGGTGCTGTCACAGTCGATCCTGTCCGGCGCGACGACGCAGTTGCGGAACATGGCCACCGCCGGCGGCAACCTTCTGCAACGCACCCGCTGTCCGTACTTCATGGAAACGGCCTTTGCGCAGTGCAATAAGCGGGTTCCGGGGTCTGGCTGCGGGGCGAAGGACAGCTTCAACCGTGAGCATGCCCTCTTCGGGGCCAGTGATGCCTGCGTGGCGATCCACCCATCGGACATGGCGGTCGCGTTGGCCATCCTTGACGCACGCGTGCAATTGCGCGGACCCGAGGGTGCGCGTGCGCTTCCCATCGTGGAGTTCTTCCGGCTGCCCGGCGACCAACCGGAGCGCGACAACAACCTGCATCCCGCTGAACTGATCGTCGGTATCGAACTGCCCCCGTCGCCCTACACCGAGCACTCCTGGTATCTGAAGGTCCGCGATCGGCACAGTTACGCATTCGCACTCGTGTCGGTGGCGGCTGGACTTCACATCACCGATGGCGAGATCCGGGCCGCGGGGATCGGCATGGGTGGCGTCGCAGCGATGCCATGGCGCGTTGCTGAAGCCGAAGACAGCCTGGTCGGGCAGCAGCCCACCGAGTCGGCGTTCCGACAGGCGGCACGACTCGCGATGACCGGTGCACGACCACTGAGCCAGAACGGTTTCAAGGTCGACCTGGGTCTGCACAGCGTGGTACGTGCGTTGACGAATGCGAGTGGGCCGGCCGGTCCCCGCTAGGGGCCAACTCTGCGAGACGCCCGTCGTCAATCAGCAACGCGGGATCCAGTCGAACGTTCTGCAACGTCCGGCGGTCATGTCGGCACGTCCAGCGTCGTGATGCGCCGTTGCACCTCGTCGAGCAGTTCGGGGACCGACGCGAACTCATCGGGGTCGATCGGATCCCGAAGATGATGTGCACCGTGTGTCCGAACGACGGGAATCTCTTGTCCAGCGGCAGGACCTTGTTGGCGTTGACGAGGCGGACCGGAATGATCGGGACACCAGTCCGCTTGGACAGCACCGCCACTCCGGACCGATATGATGCACTTTCTCCTGGCTTCACACACTTCTGTTCGGGAAAGATCCCGACCAAGGCGCCGTCCTCCAATGCGTCCGCGGCGCTTTCCATTGCCTGCTTTCCGGACTCCGAGTCGCCTCGCACGACTGAAATCGGGCCCAGCACTTCCACGAGCCAGCGGGTGAACGGCGATTTCCACGGCTCCGCCATCGCCATCGCGATGGCTTCGCGGCGTAGCGCCCCGAGGATGAAGAAGACATCGATCATCGAGATGTGGTTGGCCGCCACGATCACCGCGCCCTCACCCGGGACGACACCCGTTGACGATCTTGGTTCTGATCACGCGGGTGAAGCCCAGTGTCCACAGGACCAGGTGAATCGACCACGTCACCAACCACGCGCGCTTCCCGAGCCCGCGCGATCGCGGCCGTCTCAACAGTCGAGCCATGCGGTCCCTTCCCGGCCAGTTGCACCGGCACGCATTGGCGCGAGTGCCCGCGCGTTAGTGTGCTGGGGTCGGCCTCAGCGAGCAAGCCGATAGAAGAGTTGAGCGAATTCATGACCGAAGCAGCAGAACCGTCGGCGCTCGAAGCGCGGGTCGGCCATTACTACCAGATGGACGGCACCTACCTGGTCGGCCGCGAGAAGGTGCGCGAGTACGCCCGTGCCGTGCAGGACTATCACCCCGCGCACTGGGATGTCGCCGCAGCCGCGGAGCTGGGCTTTTCGGATCTCGTGGCGCCGCTGACGTTCACGTCGACTCCGGGCATGAGCTGCAATCGCCGCATGTTCGAACAGGTGGTCGTCGGCTACGACACCTACATGCAAACCGAAGAGGTCTTCGAGCAGCATCGCCCGATCGTCGCCGGGGACGAACTGCACGTCGACGTCGAACTGACCTCGGTGCGCAGGATCGCCGGCAGAGACCTGATCACCGTGACCAACACCTTCACCGACGCCGCCGGCGAGCGGGTGCACACCCTGCACACCACCGTCGTCGGCGTCACCGCCGAGGATCTCAACCCCGAGATCAAGACCGCCGTACACAACGCGATGATGCACGACGTCAACATCTTCGGAGTCGGCGAGGAGGATTACCACAAGACCGAACGCCCCGAAGGCGAGATTCGGATCTCCGTGGGAGACCCGTCCCGCATGCCGGGGACACCGAACTTCGACGACGTGAAGGTCGGCGACGAGCTGCCTGCGCACCACACCCGGCTGTCCCGCGGCGACCTGGTCAACTATGCCGGGGTGGCTGGCGACGCCAACCCGATCCACTGGGACGAGGACATCGCCAAACTGGCCGGACTGCCCGACGTGATCGCCCACGGCATGCTCACCATGGGGTTGGGAGCCGGATTCGCCTCCTCGTGGACGGGTGACCCCGGCGCGGTCACCCGATACGCAATCCGGCTGTCCGCGCCGGCGATCGTGTCGGCCACCGAGGGCGCCGACATCGAGTTCAGCGGCCGGATCAAGTCGCTGGACCCGGCGACCCGCACCGGTGTCGTCATCGTCGCCGCGAAGTCCGCCGGCCGCAAGATCTTTGGCCTCGCGACGTTGGACGTCCGCTTCAGGTGATTGGCGGCCAATCCAATACCCGGGCGATCCCTCGGCGCCCCGCTGACATCGATGCCGCGACGTTTCGGGCCATCACGCAGCGCACCGACGTCACCGCGGTCCGCGTCCGTGACGAGGACCACGGCACCGCGCTGCGTGCCCGGCTCGAAGTCACTGGACGAGAGGATCTTCCGCGCAGCACGTTCGTCAAGCTCGCGCCGGTGCGACCTGCGGAACGGCTGTTCAACCGGTTCATGAACCTGGCGTGCAACGAGGCCGACGTCTACCGACTACTCGGGCACGATCTGGCCGACATCGTGCCCAACGCCTATGGAGCGCAGTCGGATCGTCACCGGGGACGGGCGGTCGTGATCATGGAAGACCTCGCGGACCGCGGCGCGCGATTCGTGCCGTTGTCCGCAGGCGCCACCGCCGCCGAGGCCCTTTCGGTCGCACGCATGCTCGGCGGCCTCCATCGCAGGTTCTGGATGTCGGAGCGCCTCATCGACGGCGACCTGGCCCAGTTCGGTCCCTCGAGGTCACGCACCACCCGGGTCGGACCCCGCTCCTGGCACCTACTGCGGACCGTTCCCCGGTCGTTCGACGACATCGTCCCGCCGCACTTCCGACGGCAAGCAGCGATGCTCATCGAACACCGTTGGGCCATAGCGGGTCTGATGCAGAACGAGCCGCATGCCCTGCTCCACGGCGACACCCATCTGGGGAACATCTGCTTCGTCGGTGACGGCCCAGTGCTCTTCGACTGGCAGGTGGCCGCGTGCGGTCCCGCCGTGAAGGACCTGTCGTACTTCGCATGCACGTCGATCGACATCGACACCCGGCGCGCCATCGACGACGGCCTCGTCGGCGCATACGTCGCCGCCCTCAATGCCGACGGCACCGAACGACTCACGTTCGACCAGGCACGCGAGTCATACCGACTGTTCGCATTCACCGCCTACATCGCCGCCGGCGTGACCGCCACGTTCGGACGCCGCCTCCAAGGTGAGGAACCAACCCGAGCCGGATTGCACCGCGCCGTCCAGGGAGTTCGCGACCTCGGCAGCCTCGAGTTGCTTGCACAGCGGCTCTAAGCTCGCCGAAGCAATCGCGCAAGCTGTTCGAGCAGACTCAGCGCCCGGGTGCCGATCGCGCACGCAGCCGTCACCAGGGGCAGCAAATTTTCAATGGGTCGCGTCGAAGTCAACCTCATCCGAACGCGAGGTCCCGCACGGCGCACAGCGCTTCCTTCGCCACGAATCCATCTGGCACCAGCACCAAAGCGCCTTGGCCGCTGCGGTTAGAATCGATAGCCGCGGTCGACTGCAACCGTAGAGGAGACCCATTACAGACGAAAGCATCCCATGGCGAGACCGGACGCACCGTCCGGGTGGCGCCCTCGGTGACCTGGAGAGGACGAGCCTGGTGAATCAGTCAAGAGCCGAAAATGTCATCGTCGTCCACTGGCATGACCTGGGCCGCTACCTCGCGGTGTACGGCCATGAGGACGTAGCGAGTCCCCGACTGGATCAGCTCGCCGCGGAGGGCATCCTCTTCACTCGCGCACACGCTACCGCGCCCCTGTGCTCTCCGTCCCGCGGCTCTTTGTTCACCGGCCGGTATCCCCACTCCAACGGTCTGGTGGGCCTCGCGCACCACGGCTTTGAGTACCGGGAGGGGACCCGGACACTGCCAGACTACCTCTCCGAGGTCGGCTATCGCACAGCACTTTTCGGGATGCAGCACGAGACTTCCTTCCCGTCTCGCCTTGGCTACGACGAGTTCGACGTGTCGAATTCGTACTGCGACAATGTCGTCGAGAAGGCACAACGCTGGCTGACCGAGTCCGTCTCGGCCGACGACAATACGCCATTCCTGCTCAATCTCGGCTTCTTCGAGACGCACCGTCCGTATCCAGGCGACCTCTACGTCCCGGCCGATCCGGCTCGAGTGGTGACACCTGACTACCTTCCCGACACTGACGAAGTGCGCTCTGATCTCGCCGCTTTCTATGGCGCGATCGCCAAGGCGGACAAGGCAGTCGGTGAAGTGCTCGACACGCTGGCCGATTGTGGCCTTGACACCATCACCTGGGTGATTTTCACCACCGACCATGGTCCGGCGCTTCCGCGCGCCAAATCGACGCTCTACGACGCGGGTACCGGGATAGCCCTGATCGTCCGGCCGCCTCGCCAACGGGCCGTTCCGCCGCAGAGATACGACGAATTGTTCAGTGGGGTCGACCTGCTTCCGACCCTGTTGGATCTGTTGGGTCTCGACCAGCCCGCCGCTATCGAGGGCCTGTCGCATGCGAACGCCATCGTCGGGGCCGATCCGCATGACGTCCCGGTACGAAGCCGGGTGTTTTCCGAGAAGACCTATCACGATTCGTTCGATCCGATCCGCGCCGTCCGCACCAAAGAGCACAGCTACATCGAGAACTATGCGAGACGGCCTCTGCTGGACATGCCGATGGACATCGAAGAGAGTCCGGCCGGCCGCGCGGTGGCGGCCTCGGTGAGGTCTCCCCGACCTGAGCGTGAGTTGTACGACCTCGTCGCCGACCCCACCGAACGACACAATCTCCTACAGGGTGAAGTTGACGCCAAGGCAATGGCGATCGCCGACGACATGTCGATGCAACTGCACGAATGGCGGGAGCGCACCGGCGACGTCATTCCGTCGGAATACGTAGGCACCCGAATTGCCACACGCTACACCGAGAAGTACCTGGAACTTCTGCGCCGCAAGCGCACCTTACGCTCAGTGCTCTCGGATGAGAGTGACGTCCAGCAGGACAGCACAGGCACACAATAGTTCCGCTGGTCGTGAGCATGAAGCCTCACCAAGCAAGAGGTTTCGACAACGGCCGTACTCCGCGCACGTGCGCTCAGGTGAGAGTTCATCTCGTCTGGCCAAACCTGAAGCGTGTCAGTGGATGTCAGCTACGCGGGTTCACACCTGCAGCTGCGTCCTGCCATCGACGGCGTAGCTGGCACGATCCAGCTGTCTTCGAGCAGCGCCGTGGGCCACCAAGGCAGCTCTTCCGTACACCATTACGAAGGATCAATCAATTCCGAGCCTGACGACCAGTAGCATTGGGCCGCAATCGTTTGGCGGAGACAGGTCGAACACTGGAACGGCCCCACCTCGTGTATGCCTGGGCGTTCATCGCTGCGGTGTCTGTCGCTGTGGTGCTGATGATCGACTTCCCGTTCGGGGGTGGAATCGGAGTCAACCTCGGACCGCTCAGTGGTGCCGCCGACTCCATCTAGCCGCTACCTACTCCAGCGCCGCTGCCAGGGTCAGTGCGCGCATGACACTGTGCTTGCCAAGATCTACCTTGAAGGTGTTCTGCGGCAACGGCTCCGCATCGGCCATCGCCAGCCGGGCCGCCGCGTCGAAGGCGTGGGTATCCGGCAGTCGGCCGAGCAGGACCTGCTCGGCGGCGCGCACCCGCCACGGTGTAGCCGCGACACCACCGAGTGCTATCGCCGCATTGGCCACGGCGCCGTCGCGAATCTCCAGTCCGGCCGCCACCGACACCGTCGCGAACGCATAGCTTTGCCGTTCCCGGACCTTCAGATACCAGCTGTTGGCAGCGAACCGTGACGGCGGCAGTTCGATACCGGTGACGAGCTCGCCGGGCGCAACGTTGTTGTCCAGGTGCGGGTCGTTGCCGGGCAGTCGGAAGAACCCGTCGATCGGGATGGACCGGGCACCGTCGGGGCCCGAGACGTGGACCACTGCGTCGATGATTGCCAGGGCGACCGCCATGTCGGATGGATGCACGGCCACACACGACTCGCTGGCGCCGAACACCGCGTGCGTCCGGTGATATCCGGCCAGCGCCGCGCAGCCGCTTCCCGGTCGCCGCTTGTTGCACGCATCGAAGACGGGATCCATGAAGTACGGGCAGCGGGTTCGTTGCAGCAGATTGCCTCCTGCGGTGGCCATGTTGCGCAGCTGCGCCGTCGCTCCGCTCAGAATCGCTTGCGACAGCACGGGATATCGAGTACGCACCAGCTCGTGGTTGGCGACCGCAGCATTGGTTGCCAAGGCACCGATCAGCACGCCGCCGGTCGACGTCGCGTCGATACCGGCCAGGTCGAGGTCGCCGATGTCGATCAGCGCGGGCGGCTGTTCGACACGGTTCTTCATCAAGTCAACCAGGTTGGTGCCGCCCGCGAGATAGCGCCCGCCGGACGAAGTGGCATGTCGGATCGCGTCCTCGACGGACTGCGCGCGGTGGTAGTCGAACGTCTTCACGGTTCCTGGCCCTCGACCACGTCCAGGATGGCTGCGACGATGTTTGCGTAGGCACCGCAGCGGCAGATGTTGCCTGCCATGCGCTCACGAATCTCCCTCTCGGTCAATGGCGTTCGACCGTCCAGAGTGCCCCCGCGAGAGCACTCGAAGGACACCGTCGACAGGTCGCCTCTTGCGTGCTCGGCCAGCATGGCGCGCGCTGAGCAGACCTGACCGGCCGTGCAGTATCCGCACTGGAATCCGTCATGGTCCAGGAACGCCTGCTGCAGCGGGTGCAGCCCGGCATCGTCGGCGAACCCCTCGATCGTCAGAACGTCTGCTCCGTCGATCGACACCGCCAGCTTCAGGCAGCTCAACACACGTTCTCCGTTGACCGCGACGGTGCATGCACCGCACAGCCCGTGATCGCAGCCCTTCTTCGCGCCGGTGAGGCCAAGCCGTTCCCGGAGCAGATCCAGCAGCGTGGTGCGCACGTCGATCGCGACGGTGTGCGATGCTCCATTGACTCGCAAAGTGATCGTGTCGGTCACGGCTGGAACTCCTCGTACGGCAACATCAGATCCTCGATGGCGATCGGCAGGTTCCGCAGGCGCTTGCCGGTGGCATGGTGGATGGCGTTGGCGATGGCGGCGGGTACCCCGCAGATCCCGATCTCACCGATGCCACGCGCGCCGAACTCGGTGAGAACGTCGTCGGGCACCTCGATGAACTCGATGTCGAAATCTGGCCGGTCCACATGGGTGGGCACGTGGTAATCACCGATCAGGTGGCCCGTCTCGGCGTCGCGCTGCACGTGTTCGAGCAGGGCCATACCCACCCCGAAGGTGATGCCGCCCATCACCTGACTGCGCGCGAGTTCCGGGTTGAGCACGCGCCCACAGTCGAACGCCGCCACCCATCGCGTCACGGCGGCACGCCCGAGCTGTTCATCGACCTGCACCTCGCAGAAGTGCGCCCCGAACGAGCGGGTCGCCGAACGGTCCTTCCCGCCAGCCGTGGTGGTCACCGAAAAGCTCAGTGCAGAAATCTCTTCCGGAGCGAGGCCCGCCAGTGCTCGCTCGGCGCCGAGGTCGGTGCCGCTCATGGCCGTCAGCCGGCGGCGCCACTCGGCTGCGGCCTCGGCAACGGCCGACCCGACCGACGCCGTGGTCTGCGAGGCACCGCTGCGCGCGGTCCCGGGAAAGTCGGAGTCCCCGGACTCGAAGACCACCGCCGACAGAGGAAGCCCGGTGACGTCGGCGGCAAGCTGCATCATGACGGTATTCACCCCGGTGCCGATCTCGTGGGTCGCCGAGGCGAAGCGCACCCGGCCGTCGGCATCCGTACTCACACGGCAGCCGGCGGGCGCGCGCCGCCCCGGGAACGTCGCGGTCGCCATTCCCCAGCCCACCTGAACGCCGTTGCGCCGCATGCTTCGAGCCGGCAGGGGCCGTTCCGCCCAGCCGAACCGGTTGGCCGCAGACCGGTAGCAGTCGAGCAGATGCTTGCCCGACCACGGTTTGCCAGTGGACTGGTCGAGGTCGGCGTGATTGCGGATACGCACGTCCAGCGGGTCGAGATTCAAGGCCTCGGCCAATTCGTCCATCGCCACCTCGAGGGCGAAGAGCCCCGGCGCTTCGCCCGGACCACGCATGAAACTTGGTGTCGGCGCGTTGATCCGTGCGACGCGATGCGAGACCTCCAGCCACGGCGATTGGTACAAGACTCGGGTGGGCAGCCCCGCAGGCTCACAGAAGTGTGCTATCGGCGAGGTCGCGGTCAGCGTGTGATGCGCGGTGCCGGCGATGAGGCCGGTCTCGCCGGCCAGCAGTGTGATGTCTTGCGCGGTTCGCGGCCGGTACCCGGTCGCGCAGAACATCTGGTTGCGGCTGAGCACCAGTTTGACGGAGCGACTCACCTCGCGCGCTGCGACGGCACAGAGCAGAACGTGCATCCACAGGAAGACCTTCGTCCCAAAAGCCCCTCCCACCAACGGTGACACCACCCGGACCGAGGTCTCCGGCAGGCCGAGACAGCTGGCGAGGAGCCGCCGCTCACCGGTGATCCATCGTGTGCTGTCGTACACCGTGAGTCGATCGTCGACCCACTGCGCGATCGTCGCAGATGGTTCCATCGGGTAAGGGGCATTGTCCGAGGTCGTGTACCGCGCAGAAATCCGTGCGACCGTCGGTGGCTCGTCTCGGTGACCGCGCCGATCCTGAAGCTTCTCGTCGATCACCTCCACCCAATGGTCGGGTAGGTAGTAGCCATGGCGCACGGCCGCGTTCTGGTTACCGACGTCGACCTCGGTCACCGCATCGGCGCTGAAGACCGGGGTGAGACGTCGATGGCTCAGCTCGAATCGCGAGGCCGCATGGGTCGCGTTCTCCAACGTGTCGGCGACGATGACGGCGACGTGCTGACCGAGATGGTGCACCATCAGGTCGGAGAGCGGTGGCCGACGCTCCACCGGCCAATCGTCGCTGAAGTCGGTGGGCGGGGGATTCAGCGGAGGGCAGTTCAGTGGCGTGAGCACATGCAGCACGCCGGGCTCCGCGCCGGCGCGAGACGTCGATGCCGCCATCGACTCGGCGGTGATCTCGCCGCGCGCGACCTCCGCACCGACGAGCACCGCGTGCACGGTGTCCGCCACCTGGGTATCGGCGGTGTAGCGGGCTGCTCCGGTGACCTTGTCGTGGCCCTCAACCCGGTTGACCGAAGTACCAACGTATTCCGCAGGCCGCCCCGTCTTCACCGCGCGTCACTCACCAATGCCTCTGCATGATGGCACTCATCCTTCAGCAACGGCGTCGCCATCACCAGCGGATCTCGCCACGAATGCCATCGCGAGAACGACGGCGAGCGGACCCAGTTGGACGATGGGCGCGTAAACGCCCACGTGCAGATGCAAGAGCAGCGCCACCAGTGCAGCGCCAGCCACCAGGGCGATCAGCAAGCCCATGTGGTGCGCGACATTGCGCCAACGCTCACCGCTCGACAGCCGAATGATCAGTGTCGTCAACGTTCCCGTCAGGTACGTCGTCGACAGTCCCGACACACCGAACCGCCGCACGGCGGCGCTCTGAATGCCGAGGGCGAACGCACACACGCCGAGCAGCAGGCTCCTCATCACGGCACCGGGATGGGCGCCGACCGACCACCATCCGAGGGCGTACACGACGAACACGGCGGCCTCGATCACGAGTGCCCTCGTCACTTGCGGCGGCCAGACCGGGTCGTCGCGGCTGGCGCTCCCTGCGATCCGGGCACCCACCGCGCAGCCGACGACGTAGCCGACGACCGCCAACATGATCTGCTGGGCAAGTCCGGCATCGTGCCGTCCAACCGACACGCCGAGAAGCACGAAGTTACCGGTCATCACGCTGGTGAAGGCTCCACCCAGCGCGAGGAAGGCCAGGGCATCGGTGGCGCCGCTGGTGACGGCGAGAGCAACGGCCGCCCCGGAACGAATACGACCCGGCGAAGCCTTCGCGAGCCGTCTCACGATCAGGGTTGGCCGCCCGTCGGGCAACCCTGCCGGATCGAGGTGAACGCGAACATGGCCATGTCACATGATCACGTTGGTCCGACGTGCTGGTCAAGGCTGCGCGGTTGTACTTCAATGGTGAATCAGCCCATCTAAGGCGAAAACGGGAACGGGGGGTGTCGTCATCGATCCCTTGCGCGAATCACTGCACGCGATGTGGGCGTCGGTCGCACCGTCATGGGGCGAGCATGCCGGCTTCATCGACACCCGGGGCGCCTTCGTGGCCCGAGCGATGCTCGAGGCCGTCAGCCTTCGTCGCGGGCAGTGCGTGCTCGAACTCGCCGCCGGCCCAGGCAGTGTCGGCCTGGCCGCGGCCGAGATCGTCGGGCCGGACGGCACGGTCGTCCTCTCTGACATCGCAACTCAGATGACGGCGATCGCCGCCGCACGCGCGCAGAGCCTCGGCCTGAGAAACGTCACGACCTGCGAACTGGACCTTGAGCAGATCGATTACCCGGCAGCCTCCTTTGACGCTGTGCTTTGCCGTGAAGGCCTGATGCTGGTGCCGGACCCGGCGAGCGCCGCGCGAGAGACCCTCCGGATTCTGCGGCCGGGTGGCTGCGCGGTCTTCGCCGTCTGGGCAGAACGTGAACGTAATCCGTGGCTGGGCTTGCTCTTCGACGCGGTAACCGCGCAGCTCGGGGTGCCGGTCCCGCCGCCGGGCATGCCGGGGCCATTTTCGCTTGAGGATCCCGGCGCGCTTGAAGGTCTGTTGATGGCGGCGGGTTTCGTGGACGTCGCGGTGCGCGAGGTGTCGACACCCATGCACACGTTCTCGGTCGACGAGTGGTGGTCCTTCGTCTCCTCCATTGCAGGGCCCGTCGCGTCGTTGCTGGCAAGCCTTCCCGATGAGGTGAGCGCGGCAATCCGAAACCGCGCCGAGGCAAGCGTTGCCAAATTTGCCGGCCCTGAGGGCTACGAACTGCCGGGCGTCAGCATCGTCGGCAGCGGTCGCCGCCAGAGCGACACTTGACAATGTTCGTCGGCGATCATCGTCGAGCAAGGCCGGCTAGCACGACGCGGTGCGGCCCGGCCTACTCCACCGAGAGCGAGAACCATGCATCTCGTCCTCGCCATGTCTACGGGGGTTTGGGTGGCAGAAAACCGACCTGAGCGGCAGCGAGAGAGTCCTGCGCACGAGAGTGACCTTGGCGCTGGCCCGTCGATCGATGATCTGCTGGATCAGGCGGTCGCGGCGGTCAACCGCGGCGATCGGGTCGCCGCCACGGCGCTGGCCGAGGACGTGCTGGCCGTCGACCATGGGAATTCCGAAGCCGAGGATCTGCTCACCGCCCCCACCGAGGGTGAGATCCGGCGCCTGACGATCTTGTACGTGGACTTGGTCGATTCCGCGGCGTTGGCCAGGCACGCCGAACTCGACACCTACGGGCTGTTGATGGGCCGCTACCACGACCTGGTGTTGGGCATCGTGAACCGCTTCGAAGGCCATATCGGCTCGCCAACCGGTGAGGGCCTGCTCGCGGTATTCGGTCACCCGAAAGCCCACGAGGACGACGTACGCCGGGCGGTGCTCGCCGGGCTGGAAATCACCGGCGAGGTGGCCCGTCTCGGTGAGCAGGTCAGGCGCCGCTTTGGGATGACGATCGCAGCGCGAGCGGGGGTGCATCGCGGGCTCGTCTATCTGGATGCCGCCCAGAACGACGTCTACGGCCTTGGAGCCAACCTGGCCGCGCGGGTGTCGGGTCTGGCCAGTCCCGGCGCCGTCGTGATTTCGGCGGCGGTGGCGCCATTGCTAGGTGGCACCTTTGAGTTGGAGG
Source organism: uncultured Actinomycetota bacterium (assembly GCA_963798245.1). Taxonomy (GTDB): domain Bacteria; phylum Actinomycetota; class Actinomycetes; order Mycobacteriales; family Mycobacteriaceae; genus Mycobacterium. The sequence continues at coordinate 35,672 of CAWCSO010000009.1, read as the reverse complement.
CGTGTGAACCGGCCGCGGTCAAGGGCGTCGAAGAGTTGATCGCCCACCACCGGGTGCTTGGTGAGCATGCGACGCAGGCGCAGCGGACGCACGCCCCCCTGGTAGGACGCGCCCGCGAGTTTGCGCGGTTGCAAGGCAGTTGGGCGCACGCTCAAGCCGGCACTTTGACGACTCCGGCGGTGGTGCTGCGCGGCGAGCCGGGGATCGGCAAGTCTTCGCTGGCCGACGCCGCCGCCGGACTTGCCGTGGCCTCGGGGGCGGCGGTGCTGAGGCTGACCGGGTCGGCGTTGCACACCGACGCTGGCCTGCACCCGGTACGCGGCCTTCTGGAGCAACGTTGCGGCATCAGCAGAACCACGCCACACGCTGAGCGGCTGCGACTACTCGAATCCGAACTCGTGGCCCGCGGACTGGATCCAGCACGCACTGTGCCGTTGTTGGCGCCAGTACTCAGCATCGCGCCCGAACACGGATACGAGCCCGCCGCTGCCGAGGGGAGCAAGCTCTATCAACTGATCGGACAGGCGGTTCAGGACTATGTCCTGGCCTCCGTCGGCGAGCGCCCGGGCATGGTGGTGGTCGAGGATGGCCACTACCTCGACCCGTCCACCATCGAAGGACTTGGGTCACTCCTGGATGCCGCCGAGGGCGGGCTGCTCGTGGTGGTGACGGGACGCCCCGGCCCGTGGCTGCCCGCTCATTGGCCGGTCGAGGTGATCGACCTCGACCCATTGACGGACGACGAGGCCGACACTCTCATCGCTGCACTGGATCCCAATCTGTCGGCATCTGCTCGGGCGGCGGTGGCCGAACGCTGCGACGGGGTGCCGTTCTACATCGAGCAGGTCGTCGGGGGGCTCACGCAGACCGGGGTGCCGGAAGGTCTGTACGAGCCCCTGCTCGCCCGGTTGCGCGCGAGCGCCAACGTGGTGCCGGTCGTGGAGGCAGCGGCGCTGATCGGCCGCGAGCTGGACCGTGGCCTGCTGCGCTCGGTAGTCGACCTCAGCGACGACGTACTCGACGGGGTCCTCAACGAACTCGAAGACGCAGGAGTACTCGAGCCGTCGGGCCCGAGCGATTGGCGATTCCGTCACGAGCTGCTCCGCGAGGTCGCCGCGGAGTTGGCGCCGCCGAGCGTGCGCCGCAGCCTGCACGCCAAGGTCGCCGACGCCCTCGTGACCGGCGCGGGTGGGGACCCCGACTGGCAGCTGGTGGCAACCCACTACGAACAGGCGGACAACACCGGCGAGGCGGTGACGGCGTATCAGCGGGCATCGACGGATGCGCGTCGACGCGGTGCTCTGGCAGAGGCCCGCGGCTATCTGACTCGCGCGCTCGTTCAGGTCGACAAGCGGGCGCCGGGACGCGCCCGCGACCTGCGGGAAATGGCGGTGCGCCTAGAGCGGGGATTCCTCTCGAGCGTCGCGCAGGGACCGCTGAACCACAGCACGATGGTCGACTTCGAGGAATGCCTGCGGATCGGCGGCGCCGACGTGGGCGATGACGAAATGGTCGCTACGCTGTTCGCACTCGCCGGCCACTACTTCGCCGTAGGGGATCTGCCCCGTTCCGCTCGGCTGTTGACGTCGTTGCACGCGGGTATGAACGCCGGACGAGCGTACTTCCGACCGGCGGTCGAAGCCGCCATGGGCGTCGGCGCGTGGATGAACGGTGGATTCGTCACTGCGCGTGTGCAGATGGAGAAAGCGACAGCGGAATTCGCCGCAGCCGGCCGCCACACGCTCGAGGGCCTCTGGTTCGTACCGACCGACCCGTTGACCATGGCGCATGGCATCCTCAGCCTCGACCGGATTGCCGGCGGCGACCTCCGCGGCGCCGAGACCCAGATTCTGCAGGCCGCACATCGCTCCGACGAGCTCAGCTACCCGCAAGGCCCGTTCAGCCTTGCTTTCGCGCGCTTCTTCGAGATTTGGATACGCATCGAGGCGGACGAACTCGATCGCGCCGCCGCCCTCGCCGCCGACCTGATCGACCACGGCCATCGGCACGGCTTCGAAGTGTGGGCACTGTGGGGCGCTGCTCAGCGAGCCATCGTCGACGCGATGGGTTCCATCTCCGCCGACGACGCCGAAGACCTGCTATCGGTTCGACTCGGACACGCAACTGAACTCGTCAACACCGTCCGCGCCGCGGGATTGACCGTATTCATCACGTTGTTCGACGGCGCACTCGCCAAGCTGTTGACTGCCGCCGGTCGTCGCGAAGAAGCTCACGCCCAGCTGGATACGGCACTCACCCTGGGCCGCAACATCGACATGCGTTTCTACGAGGCGGAGCTGCTACGCCTTCGCGCGCACACCCACACCGACCCCACTGCCCGTCGGGCGGATCTGGCCGCCGCCCTTGCAACTGCCCGTGGCCAGGGTGCCCATCTGTACGAACTTCGCGCAGCGCTCGATGATTTCGAACTACGCGGACAACCCGCCCGTGGCGCGCTCGTCGACGTCGTCGGCAGGTTCCCCACGGATAGCCCACTACCGGAACGAATGCGTTGTCTATCGGTCCTGACGTCACCCACTTCGCACCTCGAGTGACGCTGCTCGGTCGTGCAGGGCATCGGCGAACCTACGCAACCGGCGGGCGCTCACTCACCACCCGGTGGTAGACGATCGGCTCGTCGAAGCCCTTGGCCGCCAGGGGTGGTTGGGCTTCCATCTCAAAGTCTCCACGCACCAACGCCTCGACCTCATCTGAGACGACAACTGCATCGGGCGGTGCGAGGCCCGAGATCAGCGTCGCCAAGTTGGCGGCCGGCCCGGAGAAGTCATTGCGGGCAGTGTCCAGGTACACCAGACCCCAGTGCACCCCGACCCGGACGTGGACACCGAACCCGAAGCGGCGGTTCGACTGAGCACTGAGCCGGGCTACCTCCCGCGTGATTTCCAGTCCGGCTCGTACCGCACGGCTCACATCGCCGTCATGCGAGATCGGATGACCGAACACCGCCAACAACCCGTCGCCCTTGGTGGAGCCGATGCGGCCCTGGTACACGTCCACGATGTGCAGCACCTGCTCGCGGTAGCGCCCCACCACCAAGCGATACGTCTCGGGCTCCACCTTGGTGGACAGCGCCGTCGAATCCACCAGATCGGCGAAGAAGATGGCCAACCCCCGAATCTCACCAGCCGCCCGGGGGTGCGCGAACCAGTCGTCGGCATCGGCCGGACCATCAGTCACCGTTTTATCGTGCCACTAGGTTTCAGAAGATCGTTCTAGAAGATCTCGGAAATCATGCAGCGCACGGAACCGCCACCGTAGGACTCGATCGTCTGCACATCGCCCACGAGAATCTCGCTGGACTTCTCGATCTCCGCTTTTTGATCATCGGTCAGCACGTTGAAGGTCGAGTGAGTCATCACGGTGTAGTGCTTGTCGTCATCACCGAGTACCTCGATCTCGTTGCCCGCGAAGTTGTCGATCTCGGGCTCGGAAACAGCCAGGATCTCCTTGCCGCTCTCGGTCAATTCGTCGACGACCATCTTGCGCTCATCCGGATCGTCGATCGCGTCAAGACAAACGACTGCAAACTTCTCGCCGATCGCCATCATCACGTTGGTGTGGTAGATCGCGACGCGTTGCTCGCGGTAATTCTGAAATCCGTGGAATGGCACCGCCTTGAACCCGAAGTCCTTGCAGAACTGGCGAAAGAGCCCTTCGTCAGCACGTTGGGACAGGCAGCAGTATGCCTTGTTGTTGGCACGGTCGAGCACCATCGCCCCGGTGCCCTCGAGGAACCGGCCTTCCTTCTCGTACTTCGTGTAGTCATGGATTGTCAGATGTTCGCGTCCCAAGTCTTCAACGAGGGCGCCGAGGAACTTGATGCGTTCCAGCCGGCGATCCTCGGCGAACATCGGGCACAGGACGAGCTTGTCACCGTCAAGCGACACGAACCAGTTGTTGGGGAAGATGCTGTCCGGTGTGACGTAGACGGCGTCGTCGTCCTGAATGACGTGGACATTGATTCCCTTGCTCTGCAGCTTGGCAACGAATTCGTCGAATTCGATGAGTGCCTTCGCCTGGACGATGTCGCGCTTCTCTCCCAGGTTCTTCTGGAAGAAATCGTTGGTAGCGGTCTCGGCATTGAAGAAGAACGAACAGGGTCGGACCATTGCGATATCTCGGGTTATTTGACGGTGCATCATGAATTCCTCCTCCGGCTGACAGTAATGGATCTTGCTCTCGCCCCACAGCGGGTCCGGCTACCGTCGATCTGGTGACGGTGTCAGGATCGCGGGTCGCCCGGATCTACGCCGTCGGAACGGTCTTGCTCACCCTGGCTGCAGCCCCTTCGTGCGGACATACGGCGCACCCGCCGCTAGCCACCACCACCACGGAGGCGCCAACCGCGCCAGCACCGACCCCGCCGGCCGTGGCTCCTGCGGAGGAGTTCGAACCTGTCTCCGAACTGGTGAATGATGCGATTGCCGCGCATCGGCTACCCGGTGCGGTGGTTCAGATCGGGCACGCCGGCAAGATCGTCTTTCGCCAGGCGTTCGGCTCACGCAAGCTCCCCGGCGAACCTGGCCTGGACGGGTCGCCCGCGCCCGCGGAGCCGATGACCGAGGACACGATCTTCGACCTGGCGTCGTTGACGAAGAGCCTCGCGACGACACCTGCCGTTCTGCAGCTCCACGAACAAGGCCGAATTCAGCTCGACGACCCCCTGCAGAAGTACCTACCCGATTTCAACCCGGCGAAGGACCCGCGACGTGCCCAGGTGACGCTGCGCATGTTGCTTACACACACGTCGGGCATAGCAGGAGATTTGAGCCTGGACGGTCCCTGGGGGCTGGACACGGCCGACAAGGCCGACGGCATTCGCCGTGCGCTCGGCGCGTGGGTCGTGTTCGATCCGGGAAGTCAGTTTCACTACTCCGACATCAACTTCATTCTCCTCGGCGCATTACTGGAGAAGATGACCGGCGAGCCCGTAGACGGCTACGTCGAGGACAACGTGTTGGCACCCCTTGGCCTGGACGACACCCGCTACCTTCCACCGGCCAAAGCCTGTGGCCCGCATCGGATCACGGGGACGGCGATCTCAGTCGATCCGGAGGCACCCGCGGTGGATCAGTGTCCGCCGGGTACGTGGAGCACCGGCCTCCTGGCGCGCATCGCGCCGACGGCGCGCAACGAGGACAGCCTGGACGATCCCGCCAAGAACCCGGACTTCTACCACCTGCTTCGCGGCACTGTGCACGACCCGACCGCACGCCGCATGGGTGGCGTGACCGGCAGTGCCGGGCTGTTCTCGACGGTGCACGACGTCGGCCGGTACGCGCAAGCGCTACTCGATCGCCTCGCCGGCCGCCCGAGCACGTTTCCGCTGACGCAATCGAGCGCGAGATTGATGACGACTCCGCAGCAGCCAGGGCACACCGCTGCCCAACTCGAAGCGGCGAACAACGCCACCCGGGAAGCCATCGACACGAGACCCAACACGACAGACCCCCTGCTCGCCCCCGACTATCCGGCGATAGCAGGACAGGACCTCCGCGGCTTGGGCTGGGATATCGATACGCCGCACTCCACGCCGCGCGGCATGATCTTTCCCATCGGCAGTTTCGGCCACACCGGCTTCACCGGAGTGACGCTGTGGATCGACCAGGGGTCGGACACCTATGTGATCGTCCTCGCGAACGTGATCCATCAGCGCGGTGGTCCGCCGATCGTGAAGCTGAGCGGCGACATCGCCACGACGGCAGCCCGGGCGCTACACCTCTACGGCAACTAGTAGTGGCGCGTCGAGAATGAGCGGGCCAGGCCTTCCGACTCGTCGCCTAACCGCCCGGCGTCGTGGTGATGTGCACGTGGTCATAGTGGCCGTACCCCGATCCTTGCGGGCCACCCGGGGTGTAGTACGTGTTGCGCCAGATCGCATCCTGCAACCCGAATCGGCCCGCGTTGCTCAACACGAACGCGAGAATCTCGTTTCCGAGCGCGACGCCCTCGGCGCTACCGGAATTGGGAATCATCACGTCGATCGCCAGGCCGCTCGGATGCCACGGTTTCGAGTCGGGACGTACTCCGTCGATGGTGGCGATTTGGGGAAATCTGGCGCTGATGGCGCGGGCAGCCCTGATGGTGTTGGGCTGTAACCCTGCCTCCCGCGCGGCGCCTACGGGCAAGGCCTCCGGGATGTCCGCGCGAGCCTTTGAAATGGGTGGCGGAACTTCGCCCGGAGGTTCGCCGGGCATCGCGATGATCGCCGGGTCGGCGGGCGCGGGGGCAACAGCCGCCGGCGGCGGAGGTACGCCTGCGTTGTCGAACACCTCTCGCTGCTGCGGTGTCAACTCCGCGTACTGCGCCTCCGCGGTGGCGATCTGTCGCTGCAACTCACTCCACTTGGCCTGCAGGTCCGCGCGCACCGCGGCAGACTGCTCGGCCCCCGCGCGGGCGGCGGCGGCCGATGCCTCTGAGGCCCTGGCGGCGCCGGCCGTGCGCTCACGTACTGACCGAAAGGCCTCGATCTGGTCGGCCATCTCTGCTGCCAACGCCCGCTCCATCGACATCTGGTCGATCAGCTGCTGCGGGGAGCCGGCGGTGAGCACCGCCGCCAACAAGCCGTTGCGTCCGCTCGTGTACGTCGTCGCGGCCACCCGGTCGACGGCAGCCTGCCGGATCCGCAGTTGGGAGTTCGCGTCCTCAAGGGCCACCAGGTCGCCGCGGTGCTGATCTTCTGCCGTTTGCTGGGCAGCCAGTCTGGCGTCCAGATCGCGTTGCGACGCCGTGACGGCCTCGCGGGTATGCACCGCTTGACGGGACAACTCGTTGAGCCTGGACAGCGCGTCGGACGCCGGGTCGGCCAATACGGCACCCACCATCGAAAGCGACACCAACAGGACCGCGGCCACCGCGCTGCAGGCCGTTCGCCGAAGCGAACGGCTCACCAGGGTCATCCGGGTTGTCAACCGACGGTCCTCCGCTGCAGGGACCGATCTTGGTCCAGCTACGTACAGTTCCGGACAGGCTAGTTGGTCGATCCGGCTGCCGCCCCACCAGGCCTTCGCCGGCACTTCGTCGACCCGTGGGGAACTCGGCTGGACCCGCGGCCGGCCACCGACCGAAGGCTCAGAACCCCTGCAGAATGCCGATCAGCTGTTCGCGGCTGTTGGCGCCGACCCGCTGCGAGGCACGAAAGAGGTGCCCTTCGATCGAGCGGGTCGACATGGTGAGCCTCGCGGCGATCTGCTTGTTCGACAGCCCCTGTGCGGCCAGCGATATGATCTCGCGCTGACGGTTGGTGAACGGCTGCGAGGTCGTCGCAGCCCGTAACGCGGGAGTTCGGGCCCCTTGGCATTCGGCTGCCAGACGCTGGGCCGCGGCGGACGCGCTCATTGCCGCACCGCGGCGCCCGGCGTGTTGATAGGCCACGATTGCCTGAGCTGAGGCGTCGGCGGCGGCGATGCGATCGCCGAATGCCTCGTACTGGCGCGACGCGTCGACCAAACCATCGCCGTCTCGCGCCGCGAGTGCGGCTGCGTGGGTCGCGGCGGCGGCCGCGCGTGGGCCTTGGACCCGGTCGATCAACTCGGCCAGCCTGAATGCGGTGGTGTGGTCGCCAAACTGTGTCGCCGTCTGCAAGAGCATGACTTCCCAGGCGAGGCGGCCATGCTCGGATTCCTTCGCGGCCGCACCGCGAACAGTCGCGATCGCCTGCGACACAGCGCCTTCAGCGGCAAGTACCCAGGCCTCCGTGATGGACTTCTCCGCGTCCACCATGCAGGCGTCGGGGTCTTGGGCCCACCACTCGATGTCGTCGAATTCACGGCGTGCGTCGGTCGCTCGTCCGGCCATAGCGGTCACAGTGGTCAACCACGACCGACCGAAGCACTTCATCATGCGCCCGCTGTCGCCAGTCCCCAGATAAGCTACGGCTTCTCGCAATGAGCGACTCGCGTCGTCCAGAGAACCCCGGCTCAACGCAGACATGCCGACTCTCACGCTGTGCCACGACTCCTCGAACGGAACGTCGCGTGTGTCGAGCCGAATCCGAGAAATCACGGCGTCTGATTGTGCCAGCGCACCCGCCAGTCGGTAGCCGTAGGCGTGCAGGAACGCCACCGGGTGCCGAAGGTGTGACACCCCTGGAGACCTGTCGGCGATGGCGTAGCCGTTGTTCGCCGCGGGCTCCAGCTCGTCGATGCGCCCGAGGTCGGCGAGCCCTGCAACCAACACCCAGGCCAGTAGTATTTGGGCGATGTCACCTTCAGGAGAGCCGGCCTGGGCGGTGTAGGCGGCTTCGACCGCGGCGCTGGAATGGCCGCGCTCCAAGTCGATGAGTGCCCGGAGTGCGGTGCCGATTTCCTGTGTGAATCGATCGTCAGCGGGAAGCACCTCCAGTTCGCTTTCGGCCCTTGAAAGTTGACCGAGCACCACCGCGAAGTTGATGGCACGAAGAATCGCAATCTGAGCCCGAGCCGGGCCGGACGCCCGCTCGGCGAGGTCAGCGAGAATCGTCTCCGCTTCAGTGCCGCGCTCTTGCCAGGTGATCGCCATCGCGTGCATGATGCTGGCGTCCGGGCCACCGCCAGCGGCGACGGCGCGCTGGGCGAGCGTCTCTGCGAACCGATGGTCCAGCAGTTGCATCGCGGCCGCCGCAGCGCCGAGGAGGAATGCTGGGTCAGGCGCGAGATCGGATTCGATTGTGAGCGCAGCACGGCGGACCAGGTCTCGCGGATCTGTTGAGCCTTTCAGAGCGAGTTCGTTGGCGATGTGCCCGCGCAATCGTTGCAGCCGCAGAGAATCGGAGCCGCGTCGGACCTCACCCAGCAGTGGATGCGCCAGTCGCACCACAGCCGGTCGGACGCCGGAGTCGACGCTTGCCAGCCCGAGTGATTCGGCCTCGACGAGCGCATCGGCATCTATCACTGCGGCCAACACATCCAAATCCAATGGCTCGGCTACGGCGAGAGCATCGAGAACGTCACGAACGGTCGTGGGCACATCGGCAAGCCGTGCCTCGAGCAACTCTGTGAGTGTTGGCGAGAGCTGGGGACGGCCGTCCCAAAGCCACACACCCGAGCGCTGTGCCATCCGACCGGCATTCACCTCGTTCTCGAGGAGGTGACGCAGATACAGCGAGTTGCCCTGGGTGTACTGCCAAAGCTGTTGTGCACTATGGGATTCCACCGCACCTTGAAGTACGTGCTCCAAGAGGGTTGCGATCTCTGGCAGCGATAACGGTTGCAGCTCAAGGCGTTCCAGATGGAGGTCTTTCCAGATCGCGGTGATGGCGTCCGGCGGTGCCTCTCCCGAGCGGATCGTCATGATGACGGTGGCCAGTCGGCGGGTGACGAGTTGGTGAACGGTGAATGCCGACAAATCGTCTAGTAGATGCGCGTCGTCGACGCCGACGACCACCTCGCCATCCCGTGCAGTGCCGATGAGCCCGTCGATGACCTCACGTACCCGTCGCAGCGGATCGGGGCCGAAGTCACTGGCGATGTGTGCGAACGCGCCCAGCGGGACGGTGCGCGCCGATGCGGTGCCGACAATCCAGTGCCGGTGCGCGCTACGTGGACCGCAGCCCGCGACGGCCTCGCGAGCCACCCTCGTCTTGCCCACACCGGCAGAGCCGGACAACACGATCCCACGGGCACCGTCGGCGTGCGCCCGCGTGGCGTCGGCGATTACCTGGAGTTCTTCGGATCGCCCGATCAGCGGCCAGTGGCGGATCACCGACGAATTCTAACCGCCACAGGCACCCTTACGTTCTCAAGCGAGGAGAAGCTCCCGTGGGCGAAGACAGTGATGATTGGCGGCACACGCAATCAAGTCGGTGGCTTCCCGGATAAGGCTGCGAGCTTGGCATCAGCGACCCGCATGAACATCGGCAGCGCTTCCAGGTCCACCCCAACGCACTCGGCGATGACCTCCTCAGTGATCCCGGCATCGCGCATCCGCAACGCCGTCGCGTAGGGCAGCGGCAACCGCTGCAGCGACTCCGCACGGTGGGCATCGGTTGCCATAGAGGACGATTCACTCCGCGTTCGAGGTCCGGCTGGGGTAGTTCGCTACCCCAATCCGGATCCGGCTCGCCCAAGTGGCGGAACTGGGGTAGCCGACTACCCCAGCCGGCGCGCCTGAGGGCACTTAGTTTTCTGGCACGCACCGCGAGTTCTGCAATCGGGTGTCCGTGTCCATGGAGGTGCCACGATGGGTAAGGCCAAATACATCGGCCGGATCGGTGCGCTGGCAGTCGCGCTGGGCGTCGGGACAGCGGTGGCCGCCGCTCCGGGCGTCGCGACGGCGGAGCCTGCATCGGATTCGTCGTCAGCAGCGGACTCTTCGCCATCGAACGCATCTCCCGCTGCGAAGCCCACCTCGAAGGACGATGCGAAACCCGACGCTTCCGTGCACACTTCGGGTGGCGCGCAGACAGCGGCGGAGACCGGGATGTCCATTGGGGACCCGCGGTCGGGAATCGTCCAGAATCGCGGCGGCGCTCACACATCGGACGCTGACGAGATCCCGCCGCAGAGACCGATGAGGACACCCCGGCAACACCGCAAGACCCGGAACCGACCGCCGAGGAACCCGACGACACCGCACCCGCCACGGACGCCGAATCGAGTGTGCCGGAACAGCCGCTGGTATCGGAGACGCCAGCTCCGCGAGCGGCCACCGAGGCCGCCGCCATCACCGAACCGTCGGATGACGGCGGCCCCGGGCCCGCGCAACCGATGGCCGTCGACCTGCCTGCCACTGCCGACGATCATTCCGGCCCGCCAGCCCGGGTGCCCGCCGTCCGCGCTTCGGGCGCCGTCCAACAGCCGGCGTCCTCGGTGTCGGTGGCGGCGGCGCCGCAGCACCTCTGCCACGCCCTCTGCCCTCGACTGCGCACTGCGACGAACTCTGCCAGGCCCAACGTGGTGGCTCAGCCGCTTCCCGCTGCCGTAGCAAACCCGCTCGGCGTGGTATCGGATGTGCTGTCGCGCGCCGTGTCTGGCTTGCTCGTGTGGGTGGGTTTGGGTCCGTCGATGACGACCGCTCCCGTTGCGCCGGTGCAGTCAGTGGGGCTGTGGGGGCTGCTGGCCTGGGTGCGCCGCGAAGTCCAGCGTACGTTCTTCAATCAGACCCCAACCATCGGCTATGACCCCGCATTGAACAGCCAGACCCTCGACGGCGTGGTGACCGGTGACCTGGATGCCGCCGACCCCGATGGCGACCCGATGAGTCTCAGCGTCGTCGAGGCCCCGCAGTACGGGTCGGTGGTGATCAACCGGGACGGCACCTTCACGTACACGCCCAACCCCGAGTTAGCTCGCACCGGTGGCACCGACGAGTTCACCGTCAAGTCCGTGGACACCGGATTCCACCTGCACGGGCCAGGGGGCGTGTTCGCGCCAGACTTCGGCCACAGCGACAAAACCGTCGTCAAGGTAAACGTCAATCTGTTCGCCATCCAGACCACCATCGCCGTCGGCGACCAGCCGTGGGGGGTGGCGGTCAGCCCCGACGGTGATACCGTCGTACGTCACCAATGAGGACGACGACACGCTGTCGGTGATCGACACCGCCACTGACACCGTCACCCACCACCATCACCGTGGCTCCCGCCCCGCGCGCGGTGGCGGTCAGTCCCGACGGCGCCCGTCCTACGTCACCAACCGAGTTCGGCAAGGTGTCGGTGATCGACACCGCCACCAACACCGTCATCGCGACCTGTCACCAGCAACGGCCCGGGACAGGTTGACGGTCAGCCCCGACGGCGCCCCCGTCTACGTCACCAACCCTTCGGCGACCCGTCATGACTCAACACCGCCACCAACACCGTCACCGCCGCCATCCCCGTCGGAATTTCGGTCGGAAGCCCGGAGGCTGTCGCAGTCAGCCCCGACGGCACCCGTGTCTATGTCACCGACAGCACGGACGACACGGTTTCGGTGATCAATGCCGCCACCACAACGTCACCACCACCATCCCCGTCGGCGGCGATCCCGACGGGGTGGTGGTCAGCCCCGACGGCACCACCGTCTACGTCACCAACGTCGTGGCGACAGGCTTACCGTGATCGACACCGGCACCAACACCGTCACCGCCACCATCACCGTCGGCGACGGCCCCTAGGTGTCGCCGTCAGCCCCGATGGCACCCGCGTCTTCACCGCCAACTTCAATGCAGGCACGGTCTCGGTGATCAACACCGCCACGAACACCGTCACCAAGACCATCCCCGTCGGCGGCGGCCCGGTCGACGTGGCGATCAGCCCCGACGGCGCACGTGCGTACGTCACCAATGCCTTCGACGACACCGTGTCGGTGCTCAATGTGTCGTCGGTGCAGCTGAATAGTGTTGCGGTGCAGGCTGTTCCAGCAGATCTACTGGCGGCATCTCCGGTGAGCGTGGTGTCCGACGTGGCGTCGGGGCTGCGAGGGCTGCTGGGCTGGGTAGCGAAGCAGAATCCAACGCACGTTCTTCAATCGGGCCCCGGCCATCAGCTACGACCCCGCCGAGAACAGGCAGACCCTCGACGGGCTGGTGACCGGTGAGCTGAATGCCGTCGACCCCGATGGGGACCCAGTGAACCTGAGTGTTGCCGAGGCCCCGAAGTACGGGTCGGTGGTGATCAACCGGGACGGCACCTTCACCTATACGCCCAACCCCGAGTTCGCCCGCACCGGCGGCACCGACGAGTTCACCGTCATGGCTGCGAGCACTGGATTCCACCTGTTCGGACCAGGAGGCGTGTTCGCACCCGGCTTCGGCTACACAACCCTCGTCAAGGCAACCGTTCATTTGGTCGCCATCAAGAAGACCATCGATGTCGGCGACGCTCCGGTCGGGGTGGCGGTCAGCCCCGACGGCACCACCGTCTACGTCGTCCACCGTGACTTCAGCGGCACGGTGTTGGTGATCGACACCGGCACAAACACCGTCATCGACACCATCACCGTCGGCGACGGCCCGAACGACCTGAACTCTGTGGCGGTCACCCCCGACGGCTCCTTCGCTTACGTCACCAACTTCTACGACGACACTGTGGTGGTCATCGACACCGGCACAAACACCGTCATCGACACCATCACCGTCGGCGACAATCCCCGCGAGGTGGCGGTCAGTCCCGACGGCACCCGCGCCTACGTCACCAACTATGTTGACGGCACCGTGTCGGTGATCGATACCGCCGCCAACGCCGTCATCGACACCATCACCGTCGGCGACTATCCGATGGGGGTGGCGGTCAGTCCCGACGGCGCCACCGTCTATGTCACCAGGGCCGACAACCCGGTGGTCGTGATCGACACCACCACCAACACCGTCATCGACACCTGTCTTCGTCGGCAACTCTCCGCACGGGGTCGCGGTCAGCCCCGACGGCTCTGCCGTCTACGCCGCCCAGAGCTGCGGCCTCTGCGACAAAGTGTCGGTGATCGACACCGCCACCAACAGCGTCATCGACACCATCACCGTCGGCTTGAACCCGACCGCGGTGGCGGTCAGTCCCGACGGCACCAAGGTCGTCGTCACCAACGCAAGCCGACGGGACGGTGTCGGTGATCGACACGGCGACCAACACGGTTGTCGCCACCATCACCGTCGGCGACGCTCCGCTCGGGGTGGCCGTCAGCCTCGATGGCACCCGCCTCTACGTCACCAACTTCGGCGACGACACGGTGTCGGCGATCGGCCTCCCTTAATGACTTCGCCGGCCGCGTCCGTCTGCCGGCGCGACCGCCCACCGCCCCGCTTCGAAAGGAAACATCGTGAGACGAACAATCATCGCGGGGTCTGGCAACCGCTGCCTTGGTATCGAGCGGGCTTGGTCTGGCGGCAGGCACCGCGCAGGCGGTAAACGAGGGCCCATTCGTATGGTGCCCAGGGCAACCCATGAGTTACCCGGGTCCGGGGGGCGAGTTCCTTTGGGACATGAACATCTGCCACACCTGGTACCGCGTCGACTTCGGGAAGGGCAATGTTCCACGAAATTCCCCGCCGCCTCCCGCATCCAATATCTGGGACGGAGCCAATCCGCCGCCCAGCGATCGGTGCTATCCCTGGTGTCTGTAGCCCGCACCGGCGGAGTCCGTCCCCAGGTTCGCGGGCCGACCGCTGGGCCGCAGGGCCTGGCGGCACCCATACGCATGGCTGAAACGCGCTCCGCGGCAAATTGTTTCAAGACACCCGGGTGAGCAGGACGTCGACGGGGTGGGGCAGTACGCCTGGGCGACCGGGCAGGGAGATGTCGCGCAGGTAGTCGAGCAACCACTCCCGGGCGTCGGGGCGAAGCGCGCGCGACCGGGCTCCGATGAGGAAGTCCAGCACGGCCTCGCCTCGCCCGAGCGGATCATTCAGCGCGTCGCGGGCATCGAGGCGGCCGACGAGGGTCTCGGTGCGCGTGGACAGCCCCCGTAACTCGAGTTCGGCGTGGACGTCCTCGGCAAACCACGGTTTGAGCCCGGCCCACGGGCACAGCATCTCGGTCAGCACGCACAGCGGCTGCAGCGGCGCGATGGCGGCGAGCAGCACACCGCCGGGCCTGACCATGGCCAATCCATGGTCCAGGGCCGCCGGCAGGTCAGCGACGTAATACAACGAATGCACGAAGTGCACCAGATCGGCGGGCTGGCCGGCGTCGTGGTCGGCCAACTCCCCGAAGACGACCGTCGGCGTCAGCGTTCGGACGCCGAGCGCGTTCAGCCTGGCGGCGAACTCAGCCGCGGACGGTGGGTGCGGTTCGACCCCGGTGTAGCGCACGCGGCGCCCGTCCGCGGCGAACGCGGCGGCCAGCGGCGCATCGACACTTCCGTCACCCACGCCGACGCCGACGACCCGCACGGGATCGCAGTCGTCGAACATCGGGGGCAACGCGGTCGCCAGCCACGACTGCAGAAGAGGCCGCTGATCGCTGGCCGCCTCGTACAGGGCATGGGTCTGTGCGTACCGCTGCGGTGACAGCGCCGGTAGTGCCGGCCGATCAAGGATCTGCGCCCGTAGTCCATCGAGGGCCAGGGGCGGACCCGTCACTGTCACTGCCGCCATTGTTCCCCGAAAAACCCGTCGGGCCGCCTGAGCAACGACGCCGACACCGTTACGTAAGAATCGGCCCTCGGGATCAGTGGTTGGCTGGAGCCATGAGCCGACCCGATACCGCCCAGCGCAGTCTGGACCACTGGAGCGAGGCCGGCCGATCCGAGATGCAGGCCTTTTACGCCCTGGCCACGGAGGATTACCGACAACTCGTCGCCGCCCGCCAGTGGGACGCCGACCTGAGCAGGCACGCCGTCGACGGGCGGGTGCGCCTTCTCGACGTGGCGTGCGGGAGCGGAAAGTTCCCGACGGCGCTGCTCGCTGCGGGCTTACCCGCGCAACCCGTCGTTGACGTGGACCTGCTCGACCCCTCCGCGTTCAGCATCGCCGAGGCGCGGCGGGCTCTCGCCCCGCCGTTCGTCGCCGCGGGTGAGCACGAGGTGTTCCTGCAGGACTTCGCGGGCACCGGTTACGACGTCGCCTGGGCCACCCATGCGCTCTACGCGCTACCGCCCGCTGAACTCGACCGCCGGCGTCGCCAGGATGGTTGCGGCCCTTCGGCCCGGCGGGTTCGGGGCCGTCGCGCAGGCGTCATCGCGCTCGCACTACCTGACCTTCTACGACGCCTACCGCGCCTCGTTCGCGCCCGATGCCACGCCTTACACCGACGCCGAAGGCGTTGCGTCAGCCCTTCGCGCGGCCGGGGCGCCGGTCGAGGTCCAGGTGCTGCACTACCGCACCGGCACGTCCGACCGCGCGGTCGCCGAGGGGTTCCTGCAACGCTGCGCGTTCGACGACTCGGTATCGCTGGAGCAGATGGAGACCAGCGAGGTACTCGGCGAGTATCTGTCCGGCTGCCGCGGCCCCCACGGCGCCTATGACTTCCGGCACGAGGCTCACCTGATCACCTGGGAGCAGCCATGATTCGCAACCCGCACCTGTCTGATTTCACCGCGGCGGGCACGGCCTCCGACGTCGCCGTCGAATGGGATCGGGGCAACGACCAGTGGTGGGACTGGTACATGTCGCTGGCCGACGGCCCCGTGCCCGACGGCCCGCTGATCGACCCGCCGCCGCACGATCCGGGCCCACTGCCGTCCGACGAGGAAGTCGCCAAGGAACTCGCCGAGCCCTACCCGGTCACCGCGGCCGCGATCCGGCAGTTCGAGTCGGAGGCGTTCATCAAGTTGCCCGGCGTGCTGACCCCCGGCACGGTGGAGCGGCTGCGGGTCCGGCTGCGCGAATTGCTGGACGAGGCCGTCGATCCCGCGGTCGGATTCCAGAGCCGCGAGATGATGTGGCTGGAGGACGATCTCATTCGCGCGGCAGTCCTGTCGCCCCGCATCGGCGGCATCGGCGCGGCCCTGCTCAGCACGACGCAGGTGCGTCTCTACCACGACAACGCACTTTCGAAGGAACCCGGCGCGGGGCGCACCCCGTGGCACTACGACGCCCACCACTTTCCACTGGACTCCCCCGATGTGCTGACGGCGTGGATCCCGTTGCAGCCCACCCCGCGCGAGATGGGTCCGCTATCATTCGCCCGCGGTGGCGAGGTCGGCGAGCTGGTCGCCAACCTCGAATTCGACAAGCACGGCACGTCGTATGACCGCGGAGTATCCGAAACCCTTCGCGCACATGAGGTTCCGGTCGAGGACGGGCCGTTTGCGGCGGGCGAGGTGAGCTTTCACGCCGCCAGCTGCTTCCACACCGCCGGGGCGAACCGGACAACCGCCGCCCGCGTCGTGCTCGCCACGACGTACTTCGCCGACGGTACCCGGGTGGTGCCCAGCCCGACCATGGTCAGCGGCGACTGGCGCAAGTTCATCCCCGGCGCCCAGCCGGGCGAGGTCGTAGCCAGCACCCGGAACCCACTGCTCGCGCGGCCCTACGAGTAACCGCGACTAGGCGCGCCCGGCACCCCGTGCGTGAACTCGATGCCGCGCAGGCAGTCTCAGTCCCGTGGCCACACGATCATGGGTACCGGCAGCGCGCGCATGATCTTGCTCGCCGAGTGGCCAACGAACAGTCGCCTCGGCTGTGCCAGCCGGCTAGAACCGATCATGACGACTTCGCTGTCCGAGAAATCCAATCCCTGTACGGCATCCTCCAGCGACTCACCATGGCCGACAACGCTCGTCACGGAGCAGTCGCCCGGTAGCTCCGAAGTCGCTCTGTCCACGAGCGTTGCCGCATGCTGCTCGGCCCGCTGGGTCCACTCCCGGCGCCGATCTTCGGTGCCGCCCTCGCCGACGGCCACGAGCGACATCAACCGCAGCGGAACCTGCCAGTCGGCCGCCAATCGGATCGCGTTGTCGAGCAGGATCTCGTTGCCCGGCCGCGTGCCGACCGCGCACGTGATTCGCGTGACGCCGGGATGACACTGGTATCCGGCCGGGGCGAGGGCGACCGGCACCGCCGACGCGTGCAGCAGGGCGTCGGCCAGACTTCCCAACCCGAAACGTCCGCTGCGTACGCGATGAATGGTGCCGACCACGATCAGGCCCGCTTCGCCATGCTCGGGATCGGTCGCCGCGTCGAGCAGGCCGTGGGTGATCGAGTCCGCCCTGCGCAGACGACCTTCGGCAGCCACGCCATCCGGCACACGCGACAGCCCGTCCTCGAGCCATCCGCGGCCCTGCTCTTCGACTTCGGCGTTGAATGCCTGGTCAGGTGAGTACCGGTGAAAGGTCGGGGCGTCGCTGGGCAACACCGAGACCAGCTCAATCGTGGCGCCCGACGACCGGGCGAGAGTGGCCGCCAGATTGACGGCGTCAATACCTCGCTGACGAGGTCCGTAACCGACGACATACCGCATGGTTCGTGACGCTAACACGTGCGAATCGACCTATATGGGCGACTTCGGCAACGTTCTCGCTCGACACGCCGACCAACGTCGACCAAACATCTTCGGCACGGCCCGCATTGTGGTAAATCCCGAGTGTACGGGTTTGGCACGACATGACGATGGCGGGAGCACAATGACTCAGGCTGCCTCCGGGGCAAAGGGCAAGACTCAGCTGGCCCGCACGCTCGGTTTGTGGGCGATCGTCGGACTCGGCCTTGGCTACATGACGCCGACCGTCATCTTCGACACCTTCGGCATCGTCTCGGTGGAGACCGGGAACGTCGTGCCGACCGCCTACGTCTTCGCGTTGGTGGTCATGACGTTCACGGCGATCAGCTACGGCCGGATGACGCAGGTCTTTCCCTCAGCCGGTTCGGCCTACACGTACACCTCGGAAACCATCAGCCCGAACGTCGGTTTCCTGATCGGCTGGGCGGCGCTGCTCGACTATCTGCTGCTGCCCCTGGTCAACGCGCTCATCATCCGCAGCTACATGTACTCGTTCTTCCCGTCGGCGCCGTCGTGGATCTGGGTCGTCGTCTACGTTGCCGCGATCACCGCGATGTGCCTGTTCAGCATGACCAACACTTCGCGGGTGAACATGGTGCTGGTGGTGTTCGAGGTCGTCCTGATCGGGGTGTTCCTCATCCTCGCCGCCAAGTCGCTGATGGACGGCATGGGCAACGGGACCATCTTCTCGACCAAGCCGCTGTGGCACGAGGGTGTGCACCTGAACCTGGTGATCACCGGCGCCACCATCGTGGCCTTCTCCTTCATCGGTTTCGACGCGATCACCATGTACACCGAGGAGGCCAAGGACGCAAAGACCGTGCCGAAGGCGATCCTGCTGGCACTGCTGATCGGTGGGACCATCTTCTTCGTCGCCGCGTTCTTCACACAGTCCCTGTTCCCGAACGTCGACGGGTTCAGTCAGGAGTCCCTGGAGAACAGCGCGCTACCCGAGATCGCGTACAACGTCGGCGGACAACTGTTCAAGATCTTGCTCACCTCGGCCGCGTTTGCAGCCACGGTGGCCTCCAGCCTGGCCTCGCATGCGTCCGTCTCGCGGCTGCTCTACGTGATGGGGAGAAACGGTCGAGGACCGGTGGGGCGCTTCTTCGGGTACCTGCATCCAAGCTTCCAGACGCCGGCATACGCCATCATCTTCGTCGGTGTGGTGTCGCTCTTGGCGATCGCGTTCAACCTGGACTTCGTGGCCTCGTTGATCAACTTCGGCGCACTGATCGCCTTCACCTTCGTCAACCTGACCGTGATCGTCTACTTCGCCTACCGACGGCGGGAGATCAACGGGACACGCCAGATCCTCCGGAACATCGTCTTGCCCGGGGTTGGCCTCCTGTTGACCGTCCTGCTCTGGCTCTACCTCTCAGCCGAGTCGACCCGGTACGGGATCATCTGGTTCGTCATCGGATTCGTCGTGCTGCTGTGGCTCACGCGGTTCTTCCGGCGCCCGATGACCGTCAAGCTGGACGACGCAGTACCTGAGTGATCCGGCGGGGTCCAATCCGTACGTTTCGGCTCACCACGTGCCCGCGGAATTCTGCTCGGCTTCCGAATCCCACTCTGGCTTTGCGAACCTACGGTGGTGCTGGTGGTGGCATGCTGATGATCGGGCAGGCGCTTACCGGTCACGCGGCCTTCCGGTGACGCAGCCCCACGGCGCGAGCTGAGGAGTACTCGACGTGGCCGAGCCGATCGACGAACACTTCACCGCCACTATTCGGGCCCACCCGAACCCCGGCGCCACCAGCATCCTCCGCAGCGATGCCGTACCCCTGCGGCCCGGGTCGGCATTGACCGTGGTGCGGGCACTCGAATTGTTCGACGCGCAGCTCGGCAGCCGTCATCTGGACCTGGCCGCGCGCGCCCTTCGCGCCGACGGGATCGGCTACTACACCATTGGGTCATCCGGGCACGAAGGCAACGCCGTCGTCGCCGCCGCGCTGCGCCCCACCGATCCAGCCCTGCTGCACTACCGCTCGGGCGCGTTCTACCTGTACCGCGCGCGCCAGTGCCAGCCGGGCATCGATCCGTTACGCGATGTCCTGCTCGGCATCGTGGCCGCCACCGACGAGCCCATCTCGGGGGGACGGCACAAGGTATTCGGCCGCCACGACCTGCACGTCATCCCCCAAACCTCGACCATCGCCTCACATCTGCCCCGCGCCCTCGGGGTGGCGTTCACCTTGGGACGTGCCCACAAGCTCACCAACGCCTGCCCGTGGCCGGCCGACGCGATCACGGTGTGCAGCTTCGGCGATGCCTCGGCCAATCACTCCACCGCCGTCGGCGCCATCAACGCGGCCCTCAACGCCGGCTATCGCGGATTGGAGATGCCCCTGCTGTTCGTCTGCGAGGACAACGGCATCGGTATCAGCACCAAGACCCCCGCCGGCTGGATCGAGGCCAGCTACGCCAACCGCGCCGGACTGAGCTATTTCACCGCCGACGGCAGCGACCTCGCCGCCGCCCTGACCGCGGCGACCGCGGCCGCCGACTCGGTGCGTCGACATCGCCGCCCAGCCTTCCTGCACCTGCATACCGTGCGGCTGATGGGCCACGCTGGATCCGACTACGAAGCCGCCTACCGCACCCCCCGCGACATCACCACCGACTATGCGCGCGACCCCGTCCTGGCCACCGCACGGCTCCTCGTCGACAACGGTCACCTCAGCACCGCCGAGGTGCTCGACCTCTACGAACACAAACGCGCCACCGTCATGGGCCTGGCCAAGGAAGTAACCGAACTGCCCCAACTGGACTCCGCCGATGCGGTGGCCAAACCGCTGACCGACGGGCTGCGTGCGGCCAAGCGGGCCGCACACCAGGCCACACCGCGCTGCCAGACAGGCCAGACGCTGGCTCAGTCCATCAACGCCGCACTACAACACACCTTCGAAACCCACCCGGAGGCAGTCCTTTTCGGGGAGGACGTCGCCCGGAAGGGCGGCGTCTACGGTGTCACTCGGGGCCTGCAGAAGCGGTTCGGACCGCAGCGGGTCTTCGACACGATCCTCGACGAACAGAGCATCCTCGGCCTGGCCCTTGGCGCCGGGCTGAACGGACTGCTGCCGATCCCGGAGATCCAGTACCTCGCCTACGTTCACAACGCCCTCGACCAGATCCGCGGTGAAGGTGCGACGTTGCCGTTCTTCTCCAACGGCCAGTACCACAATCCCGCCGTCATACGCATCGCCGGCTACGGCTACCAGAAGGGCTTCGGCGGCCACTTCCACAACGACAACTCCGTTGCCGCACTGCTCGACATCCCCGGCCTGATCGTCGCCTCCCCGTCGCACCCCAACGACGCGTTCGCCGCGCTGTGCAGTTGCGCGCGGGCCGCAGCCAGCACCGGCGCACTGTGTCTCTACCTCGAGCCCATCGCGCTTTACCACACCCGTGACCTTTACGAAGCCGGCGACGGCGGGTGGCTCTCCGAGGCCGCCTGCGACATCGACCCCGGCATCGGCACCGCCCGCACCCACGGCGACGGCACCGACCTGACCATCCTCAGCTTCGCCAACGGGGTACCCATGAGCCTGCGGGTGGCCCAGCGCCTGCACCAAAACCACGGAGTCAGCGCACGCGTCACCGACCTGCGGTGGCTGCGCCCGCTTCCGGTCGAGGACATCATCCGCGAGGCGAACGCCACCGGCCGCGTGCTGATCGTCGACGAGACGCGCCGCACCGGCGGCGTCGGCCAGCACGTATTGGCCGCCCTCATCGAAGGCGGGTACCGCGGGCGGCTCGCCCGGGTCGCCGGCCATGACAGCTTCATACCGCTGGGGGACGCGGCCTTACATGTCCTGCTCGACGAAGACACCGTCGAACGTGCCGCCGTACGACTGCTCGGTGAGAAACCCTGACCGGATTGCCGATTCAAGTTTCTCGTCCGCCGTGGCGCCAGGGTGCCGACGCACCGTCGAACAAGCGTTGCAGTGAGTCAGCCGAGTGCAAGGCCGGACTCCGTACGATGGGCAGATGGCCCGCCCGCCGGAGTTCGACCGCGCAGACGCGTTGGTCAGCGCTCTACACCTGTTCTGGGAGAAGGGCTATGAACGCACCACGGTCCGTGACCTCACCGAGGTGATGGGCGTCTCGGCGCCGAGTCTGTACAACGCCTTCGGAGGCAAGAAGGAGCTCTTCGACGAGGCCGTCGCCGCGTACACCGGTTCGTCGGCGCGTGTCGTTCCCCCGGGTCTGCAGCAACGCACGGCACGCGCCGTCTTCGCCAAGATCCTCCAGATCGCCATCCGCGAATACGGCAGCTCCACCCACCCGAGGGGGTGTTTCGTCATCTCCGACCCCGTGCTCATCGACGAGCGCCAGCTCGGACGCGACGCCATCCGGAAGCGACTGCAGCAGGCCCACGACGACGGCGACCTACCCGAGGATTCGAGTGTGGCGGCGTTGACCGACTACATCGACATCGTCTTGCGCGGCTTGTCCGCCATCGCGCGAGACGGAGCGGATCCCGATGCCATGCGGGCCGCGGCAAACGTCGCACTTGGCGCATGGCCGCGATCGCGGCGCCGCTCGACACGCAGCTGAATCGCGTGGTTTTATCATCATTGTTATAGAACTCCGGGAGGACGGTAGCGACCGCGATGAGCCGCATCGAGAAGCTGATGCACGACAACCTGATGGCCGTGTTCAACGAGCGCGACGACGCCAAGCGGCAGGCAACGACGAAACAGACCTACGCCACCGACGTGCGCTGGACGGATGCCGAAGGAATGATCACCGAGTTGTGGACCGTGCTGATTCCACCAGGTGCCTGACGGCCAGCCGACGATCGCTCCAACTCCGGAGAGGGAGGCAAACATGTCCATCGAACATCTCAGCGGAAACTCCCGTTAGTCGACCTTGGTGATCTTGATTGGCATGTTCAACACCAGCGATCGGTTCCGGCCGCAGTTACCGCTGATGCCCGTGGTTTGGTCCTCGCCGAGCCATAGGTCAGAAGTCCGTTGCAACATCGCATCTTCCGAGGCGGCATAGAACTTGTAGACTTGGAGTCCGGGAGCGGTCGTGCCATCGGGGCAGGGTATCCAGTCGGGTACCTCGTGTTTGACGAACCAGAAGTAGCCGGTCTCGGTGTAGACGTCTTCCGTCCAGCCAAGGCTACTGGTGACCTTGCCTGCGCAAGTGCTCGCGGTGGTACAGGTGGATGAGACGGTCCACGTGCTGCGTACCGTCGGTGCGTCCTGGTAGCGGTCGTTCATCATGGCCCATTCACCGTTGGCGACTACGTCGAACGTTCCGTTCATGGCGTACTTCTCGTAGTCGGCGGCCGCGCGTGGAGCCGTGTTCATCGCGAGGAGGGCCGCACACACGAGCGCCGCTGCTGGGATGGCCGTTGCTCGGCTCATGTGGGACCTACCTAGTAATGGTGCGATTTGACATTGCCCGGACACGCTGGCACCGAGGCTATTTCGTGGGGAGGACAAGGTCGTTCCACGACGGGCGTGACGTGGCGGAAACGAGGTTCGTCTGGGAATACAGCTTTCCGTCGGGGGCCATGTAGGCGCCGGATTTCGGGTTGTACCGTGCCACCGCAAGCGGGGCCGGTCGTCCGGGTTGGTCTGCGGTGAACGCACTTGGTGCTGCCGCAGGACCACCGGTGGCTGACGGTGGTTCTCGTGACGTTGCGGCAGAGTCGGTTTCAGGCGCGACGGGCTCCGCCGTGGTGTTTCCAGTATCGGCTGGAGGGATCTCCACCGGCGATTGCTCAGGTGGCAACGCAGTGCCACCTATCGGGCCGTAGAGATTCTCACCCGGGTTTACCCGGGCGTCCGGTGGAACGCCTTGAGCGATGAGATTCGGGTCAAATGGTGCCGGACCCAGCGCATGTTGGCGGGTAGCCAGTGGCTGGAACGGCATATCGCTGTCGCAGTCTTCGACGGTAGCGGCACGTTTTCCCGGATGTTCGATGCAGGGGTAGTTGCGTGCGCCCCGAACGGCGATTGGTGAGTCCTGCGGCAGTTTGCAGTAGAGCCCGTCGGGGGTGTCCACCTCGGTGAGGTCATTGGGTGAGCGCCACGCGGTTGGGGGTAGGAAGCCGACCGTGCACGCTGGGGGGTCGGCGACGGTAATGGCGAAGTCACCTATTGCCTGTCCGGTGCCGTTGTTGACGGGAGTCGCGGCCTGGATGGAGGCGATGTAGGGCGGCAGCAGGACCAGAAGTTGTTCCAGTGATCCGTTATAGGTGACCAAGACCTGGCCGACGCTGGTGAGGTTTGCCAGTAGCAGGGGCAGGGTGGGTTTGACTTGTTCGAGCAGAAGCGAGACTTCGTCGGCTGCCCCGGGCGCGGTATGTAGGAGTGTCCGCACTTGCGAATCATTGCGTGCCACTTGACCGGTGATACCGGCGAACCCATGTGCCCATGCTCTCAATGCATCGGCGCTCTCGGCTTGCCCGTCCAGCAGCGGCCCGCTGTCATCGATGAGTGCCCGGGTTTGATCGGCGACCGTGGTGAGGTCGCCGGTGATCTTCGACGAGGAGTCCAGCAGCGATCCGAAGTCATAACCGGCGCCTTGAAACGCAGTGAACGATTCGTCTAGCAACGAATTGAACTCGTCCTCTGGGATGGTGGCGACCAGGGCGCTGAGTTGGTCGAGCATCGGTCCGACGCGTTGAGGAATCGTCGTGTCTGCCATCGCGATGACCGATCCGTCATGAAGGTATGGCGGCGAGTCGTCCACGGGTTGCAAATCGACGTACTGCTCCCCCACGGCGGAGACACTCAGTACCCGGGCAGTGAGGTTCGCAGAGATCTTCGGGGAGGAGTTCAGCGATAGCGTCGCTTGAGCATGTGGTCCGTCGACGGCTTTCACCTCGGTGACCTTGCCGACCTGCACGCCGCGGTAGGTGACGTTGCTCAGGGGGTAGAGCCCGCCGGATGTGGGCAGCTCGAGGGTCACGGTGATATGCCCGATGCCCAGCAACACCGGCGCCTGCATGTATCCGAAGATCATCACCGACAACCCGACGACCGAGGCGATGGTGAAGATCACGAGCTGGGTCTTGATGAAACGGGTCAGCATCACCCACCCCCGGATGTCGGCACTGGGCCGGAATCAGGTGCAGGATCTCCCTGCGGCTGCGCGCCATACGGACCGGCGAAGATCGAAGCCCCCGGCGGCGGAGGTGTCCCGTCGGTCGCCGCAGTTGGTGGGCTGACCGGCAGCACGGCACCAGGTGGTAGTGCTTGCAGCGCCGGTGTCGGCGGATTGCCAGGGACCGGTCCGAGTGGGCCGCCGGGTGGCGGCGGCGCTAGCGGGCGCCCGAGAGGATCGTTGGTGTATTTGTTGTAGTAGGGCTCGCCGGGCGCGGAGACCAACGATACGTTCTGGTCACCCCAGCGTGTGCCCAGCAGCAGTGAGCGTTTCAGTCGCGGAACCGTGAGGTCGATCTGACCGAAGAAGTTCATGTAGTCGCCTTTGACGCCCCTGTTGACCAGATCCCCCCCGAAGGGGAAGACCGACGCGAAGGCCAGTCCGTTGTCCAGTCCGGGTCCGACGTCAGCGAGTGCCCGCAGGGTCGGCTCAAGGTTCTTGAGGTTGGTCACCAGGTCGGCCTGGGTGTCGTTGACCAATCCGGTGGCGGTGTCGCTGAAGGTGCCCAGTTTCTGCAACGCAGTGGTGATGCGGGGACGTTCGCGGTTGAGTACGTCCAGCGCGGCTGGGATCGTGGCCAGGGCACGGGTGATGCTGTCGCGCTGGTCTGCAAAGGTGACGGTGAGTCTGTCCAGCGCGGTGATGGAGGCGATGATGTTGTCGCGCTGGCGATCCAGCGTGTCGATGAAGGTGTTCAGTCGGGTGAGTAGGTCACGGATGTCGCCTTCGCGCCCGGCCAGCGCCGCGGCAAGATTGTGAATGATGTCGCCGACTTGGCCCAGCCCGCCACCGTTGACGACCGCCGAGAGGGAGGCCAGCGTCTTCTCTGTAGAAGGGAACGTAGAGGTCTTGTCGGTACCGATGGTGGCCCCCGGCTGCAGGCGGCCTTGCGGAGCCTTGCCGAGCGGCGGGTCCAACGAGACGTGCATCGATCCCAGCAGGCTGGTCTGACCGACGCTGGCCACTGCGTTGGCCGGTACGACGACGCCGGGTCGCACCGAGACCTCGACATCGATGTGCCAGTTCGAGAAGGTCATCTTTCCGACGCTGCCGACGACGACATCATCGATCAACACCGGCGAATTTGACTCCAGAGTGCCGATATTCGCGAACTGCACCCGGTAGAGGCTGGCATCGGAGCCCCGCCCGACCGCGCCAGGTAGGGGCAGAGCATTCAGCCCGTCGAAGGCACAGCCGGTGAGCGTCAGCACCGCGCAGACGCCGATTGCCGTCAGACGGTGGAGAGTCTCCTGGCGGGTCATGACGTTGGCCCTGTCTCTGCGGGCAGCGGTGCGGCCCCGGCGGGTAGGAGGAGATCGGGCAGCCGTGGTGTGGGCACGGGCGCTCCGGAGAACAACGCCGGCGAGGGGGCGGCGGGGAGGTGATCGGGTGCTGACGGGCCTGGTGCTACTGCCGGTGGCGCTCCGTACCCAGGTGGTGGTGGCTGATCTGCGTCGAGGCCGGTATATGCCGACACAGCCGGCGTCTGCTCGGGCGGGGCGGGCTTGGGTCCGGCGCCCCCGGGCGCGAGATTCGGTTCCGAGTAGATCAGATTCTCCGGGCTCGGCGACTTCATCAGGTACGGATTGAGCGGAAGGGGAAGGTAGTTGACGCCAACGGTGTTCAACGCAGGACCCAGGTACTGCGCGCACAGCTTCGCCGTTTCCGGTGAGGTGACGTTGGCGACGGCTCCGATCGCGGTGCACAGGAATGCAGTCGGATCCGAGAAGTTGTTCAGTACGAATGCCCCGATCTGGCTGTGAGTGTCGGGGTCATAGATGTTGTAGGCGTTGGCGATTGCGTTCGGCGCAACATGGAGGATGTTCTCTAGATCGCGCCGGTGCTCGGCCAGATTCGTGGTGACGTTGGCAAGCCGCTGCACCTGTTCGACCGTTTGGTCTCTGCTGCCGACTACGAACCGCTGCACATCGCCGATGGCCGAGTTCAGATCGGTCAGAGTCGATCCCAGGTCGGCGTTGTCGTTCACCACGCTGGTCAAGGTGGCGAACCGTCCTTGAAATTCGACGATCTGCTGGTTGCTGTCGCGCAGCGTGGTCACAAAAGTCTGCAGGTTCTTCAGTACGTCGACGATGTTGCCGCTGCCCTCGGCCAAGATGCGGCCCAGCCCGGACAGCTGCGCCAGTGTCTCGCGCAATCTGGCTCCATTGCCGTCCATCGCGTTGGCTGCGCTTTCGATGAACCGGGACGCCGACGAACCCGACACACCATTGTCCGGTCCTAAATCCGTTGCCAGCCGACTCAATTGTTCCTTCACCTGATCCCACTCCACGGGCACGGCGGTGCGTTCGACGGGAATCACCGCTTCGTCGGGCATTGTGGGGCCGGTGGTCTCATAGGCGGGTGTGAGTTGAACATAGCGTGCAGCGATCAGGCTTTGGGCGACGATGATCGCCTTCGCGTCAGCGGGAATGGGTACGTCGTGGTCAACCCGGATGACCATTCTGGCCTGCATGCCAACCGGGTCGATGGAGGCGATGGAGCCGACCTTGACTCCGGAGACCCGGGCCTCGTCACCGGGGTAGATGCCGGTGGCACTGGTGAAGTACGCGGTGATCGATTTAGGTGCGAAGTAGGCATTCCGCACGACGATCGTCACCCCACCAAGCAGGGAGATGAGCAGCAGGGCCGCCGCCCACGGCGTCAACCGCTTGGCGTTCACCGTGAGCCGCCCGGGATCCCGTTGTAAGGCAGAGGTAGTTCGGCGCGCGGTCCGGCGTTGTCCGGTGGGCGACCGTTGTCGACTCCACGGCGGAACCCCAACGCGTAGTCCAGGAATGGTTGCAACACCTGCGACGGTATGAGATTGGGTACATAGGAGGTGTAGTAGTACCCGCTGGCGACGGCCTCGCCCTGAGTGACCTCGTACTTAGCCAACCCGGGCAGCGCCTTGGCAATGTTGTCGCGGTTCTTCTCCAGCATCGCGGTCACCGAGTTGAGTCTTTGCAGCGCAGGCGCGAGCTGCTTCTCATTGTCGGCGACCAGACCGGTGAGTTCCTTGGACACCGCTGATGTGCTGGCCAGCAGGCCGACGATCACTTCCCGTCGATCGTTGAGTACGCCGATGAGATCGTTGGCGTTGACGATGAGGGTGTTGAGTTGGTCGCTGCGTTGGGCCAGGACACCCGTGACCGTGCTGGCGCTGTTGAGCAATTCGCGGAGGTTGTCATTGCGGCTGTTGAGCGAGCGCGAGAGCCGGGTCAGGCCATCGAAGGTAGGGCCCAGCTGCGGAGCGATCTGATCTAGGGTGTTGGACAACGTATCCAGCGCCTCGGCGACGCCTGGGGTGTTGGTGCCTGCGGTGTTGTTGGTGAGGTCGCCAACGGCCTCGGTGAGAGAGTACGGCGACGATGTGCGTGTCGACGGGATGACCTCACCGCGTCGAAGGTTGGTACTGCCAGCGGATTCCACCGTCAAGATGCGCTGGCCGAGCAGGGTCCCGGTCTCGATGTGGGCTGTGCTGTCGGATCCGAGGACGACGGTGCTGTCGACACTGAAGGTGACGAGGGCCTTGCCCTTGGCCAATACCACCTCGGATACGGTCCCGACTTTCATTCCGGATAGTCGGACATCGTTTCCGGCGCTGAGGCCCCCGGCTTCGGCGAACAATGCCTGATAGCGCACCGACGTTGCCCAGCCGATGAGCCGTTCCGGTTGCAGTCCTACGGCGATGACGAGGATGATCAGCACGACGCCGATGAAACCCGTTCGGCCAAGGCGTGGGTTACGGTACTTGAGCACTACTCCGCGCACCTTCCGTTGTCCTGCTTGATGAACGGGAATACGGCGGCGCGGCCCTGCAAGTCGGTAACTCGCACGGACAATTCGCAGATGTAGTAGTTGATCCAGCTGCCGTAGGCGCCGAGACGGACCAGCTTGCGGTAGTTATCCGGCGCGCTCTGCAGCGCGCCGTCGAGTATGCCCTTGTCTTCGTCGAGCAGCGGTGCGAGCCGGCTCAACTGATCGACGGTGCCTTTCAGTGGTGCACGCGCCTGCCCCAAGAGGTCCGCGAGGGAGACCGTTCCGCTGTTGAGCGAATCGATGGCGGCGCCGATCGGGTCGCGTTCGGCCGATAGCTCGGTCACCAGACGTTGGAGACGGTCGATGGCACTGGAGAACTGATCGCCGTCGGACGCGATCGTGGCGAGAACCGTGTTCAAGTTGTCGATGAGTCGCTCGACCACCCCGCCGTTGTCAGCCAGCTTGCCCGAGAACGACGCGGTCTTGCTCAGCAGCGACTCGACAGTGCCGCCCTCGCCCTGAAACACCTGCAGCAGCGCGCCTGTGAGGGCGTTGACGTCCTGGGGGTTCAACCCCTGGATGACCGGCTTGAGTCCGCCCAGGAGCAGATCAAGGTTCAACGCAGGAGTGGTGCGGTCCATCGGGATTTGCGATCCCGATGGCAGCGTCCTGGTCGAGCCTGGTCCGTCGATCAACTCGAGAAAGCGGTCGCCGACCAGATTCAGGTAGCGAACCGCGGCCCTGGTCCCAGTACCGAGCGGCACGTTCCGATCGGCATCGAAGGCGACCACGACGGTGTGGTCTGGTCGCAGCGCCAGGTCGCGGACGGTTCCGACCCGCAACCCCCCGGCACGTACCGAGTCGCCGGGGTTGAGACCTGACACGTTGACGAACACCGCGGTGTACTCGTTGGTGGAACCGGTTCGGTACTGCCCGAAGATCACGAACAGGAATGCCGTCAATACCACCATCACCGAGCCGAAGGCGCCGAACTTCAGCAAGTGTCCGCGTGACCCCTTCACCCTGGTTGCCCGATCTGCGCGCTGTTACGTGGCGGCCCGGGTATGGGGCCGAACAGCAACTGCTTGAGCCCGTCGGAGTTCAGCAGGATCCCTTGATTCCCGTACTGGGCTTGGTTGGTGCCGACATCGGCCACGACGAACGGGGGCCCGGTTTCGAAGGGAACGATCGGCAGCGACGTGCACTGCGGGCCACCGGTTGCAGCCACCTTCGGTAGATTCGTCGGGTATCGGTAGCGTTCCCGCCCCAGATCGAACCCGACCGAGAGGGTAATTCCGGGCTTCGGCAGCGGCGCCCCGGAGGCGGTGACGACGAGTCCAGCCAGCCCGCACGTCAGTGCCCGGTTGTACCGCTGGGTGAGATCGGTGGTCGGAACCAACACGTGCAGCAAACCTGCGGCCCCCCCGCGGTTGGCTCCCAGGACGTCGTTTCCCACGTCGGCGAGGCCGATGGCGCTCACCAGCAGCGTGTCGAGGTCGGCTTGCTCGTCGACGACGGTCTGGCTGATCCGAGTCGCGTTGTCGACGGCGGCGATCAGGTCCGGCGCGGCGTCGGCGAAGGCATTGAGCACCACCGGCGCCACTTCGGCGTCATGGCTCAGATTGGGCAGGCTCGGTTCAAGCTTCGCCAGCAGCGTGTCGAGGCTACTGAGCGTCTGGCCGAATTGGTTTCCACGACCATTGAGTGCGGCGGCGATGGCGCCGAGCGTCTCGTTGAGTTTGTCCGGCTGAATGGTGGAGAGCACCGAGGTGAGCTGCTCGAAGATGGTGTTGAACTCGACGGTCACGTGTTCGGCATTCAAGACCTGGCCGGGTCGCAGACCTCGCGCAGACGGCTGCTGCGGTGATATCAGTTCGATTGATTTGGCACCGAATACGGTCGCCGACGAGATGTCCACGATGACGTTCTCGGGGATCCTGGCCAGTTGCCGAGGATCGATGGCCATGTGAATGGCGGCCTGACCGTCGGGGCGGTCTTCGATCGAGTCGACCCGGCCTACCGGAACTCCAACGAATTTGACCTTGGCGTCTGGATTCATCACAAGTCCGGCCCGCTGCGACATCACCGTCAACGGCACCGTGTCTGCGAAGCTTCCCCGGAACATTGCGACCGCACACGCCACGATGAGTCCGATGGTCACTACCATCGCCAATCCGGCCAATGGGCGCACGTGTTCTTTCATCGATGCCCCCGAGAGGATTCCATCGTGCCACCGGCCGACGGGGCTCCAGATCCTGGCGCCGATTGGATTGTTCGGCAACCACATCATGGTCGCGTTGGTGCGATTTCGCCCGCACCGCGTCTGGGTCATTGCCCCGGTTGTGCGGTCTCACTGGCTTCGCCATGACGCCGTGGAGCTCTGCAACAACGGCGAAACTGGATTCTTGGACAATGGGCTAGAACTTCACTGCGAGATCTCCGCCAACCAGCCGTCGAACGCCCCAGAAGTAGGTGACCAATGGCATGGTGCACCACAACAGGTTCAGGGCCACGAACTTGATCCACATCTCCGCGGGGCTGGTCATGCTCTCCAAGTTGTTGGCGATCTCGACCCCGAAGTAGACCGCTGGCAGCGTGACCTCGACGATCATCCCGCCCATGATGAAGGAGAGTTGCGTGCTGGTGAACCGCTTGCCGTTCCGGAAGAACTGCACCATGGCGTAGGCCTCGAAGAGTCCGACGAACAAGGCGATCCACTCGAGAACCACGATGAGCGGGTCGCCGTTGAGGTAACGCGCGTCGCCTCCGAGCAGAATGGGCGACCACATGTACGTCCAGAGTGCGCCGCTCTCGACACCAGCTCTGATCTGGTCGAAGAACAAGAGCCACGGTAGTTCCCAGATGAATCGTGGTATCAGGGCGATGAAGACCCACACGATGACCATCGCACCCAGTCGCTCCGACTTCGTGCGGTCACGCTGGCCCGGAAGCGGTAGCCACGGCAAGGCGAGCGCGGTCAGGAAACCGCCCACGACCAAGACGACCAATGTCGTGGAGGCGGCGAAATGAGATACCCCGGCATGGAATTCGAGATACCAGAACACCACGTGGATGACGACGAAGAACGCCAGGACACCGAAGAGCGATTTCTGCAAGGCCGACAGCCCCGTCGACCCCGATGACGGTTCCTGCTTGTCCGTGGCGCTGATGGTCTCCGTCATCGATCCCACCACCAATCGCCGGCGGGCGGAGTGGGGCGGGACCACCAGGCTGACCTCTGCACGCGTAGAGCATGGCACACGCCATGTTTTGGCGGCAAGGGTTACGTCGTGTTTCTGACGATCCCCGACATTGGTCCGAAGCGCTGTCCCTGCCGGGGGGTGTCCTAAAGTGCTGTTGATGAGCGAATGGGGCGAGCAGGACGGACTGCGACGATGACGTCGCGCAGGCCTCCCGACCGCCCCGTTACCGGCCGTCAAGAGCGCGGCGATCGGACCCGTGAACTCCTGATCGATGAGACGGTCCGGTGCATCCGGGAAGAAGGCTTCTCGGCTGCCAGCGCCCGGCACATCATCGACCGTGCCGGGGTGAGTTGGGGCGTCATCCAGCATCACTTCGGGGACCGCGATGGCTTGTTGAGCGCGGTGATCGACGATGCCGTGGAGCGCTTGATCGCGTCACTGGAAGCGTTGTCCGATCCTGCTCAGAGTCAACGACTCCGAGGATTTGGTGCGCGCCTCGTGGGAGGCGTTCGCCAATCCCAAGGCAATGGCGGGGCTGGAGATTCTCATCTTCACCAAAGAGTTGCGCCAAGGACTCGACGCACGGCAGATGGAGCGTCTTGGCGTTGCCCTCGCGGGCCTGGTTAAGCGAGTGGGTGGTGACGGTGAGCATGGGGTCGCATTGGGCATGTTGATGTGGACGACGCCGGTCGCGATGATGATCGCCGAGCTCTTTGCAACCCTCCCGGTAAGTGCAAGCGAGGCGCAGAAGGCCATCGCCAACCTGATCGATCATCACCGCTGATCATCGCCGCACTGAGCGAGCCGATTAGGCTGGGGTAGCCGGTGGGGGCAGCGTCGACCCCGCTGTCCTGGTTCAGAATCTGTTTAGAGGAGACGTATGCGTCAGCCGCAGCCGAATCGGGTGATGACGAGCATGGCGATCCTCTGTGTGGCGCTGCTCGTAAACGGCTGTGAGGCGCAGGTTTGGGGTACGCCGCCGGCCGCCGAGAACACCCCGCAGGCAACGGTCGCCGCCCCGCAGGCGTCGCTTCCCGCGCTGCCCGTGGCCCCACCCGCCCAGCCGGCGGCGCCGTTCGCCGGACTCGACGCCCGCGTCCGTCAAGCCACCGCCGACGCGGCCGCATCCGGGGCCCGGATTGACACCGTGGTGCTGGACCGCAACACCGGCCAGATCGTCTCCGACGGGGCCAACACCCCCTTCCCGATCGCGTCGGTGGTGAAGCTGTTCATCGCCGACGATCTGCTGCTGCAGGTGTCGGAGGGTAAGACGAAACTGTCCGCTGCCGACCGCCAGTCACTTGACGCCATGCTGCGCTCCTCCGACGACAGCGCGGCCCAAATGTTCTGGGACCGCAGCGGTGGGAACGCCATCATCGGGCGCGTCGTGGCTCGGTACGGGTTGAGGGGGACGACGGCACCCTACAACGGACACTGGGACGTTACGCAAAGCACCGCAAGCGATCTCGTCCGTTACTACGACATGCTGTTGAACGGCAGCGGTGGGCTGCCACCCGAACAGGCCAATGTCATCATCAGCAATCTCGCGCAATCCACACCCACGGGAAACGACGGCTATCCGCAGCGGTTCGGCATCCCCGAAGGGCTATACGCCGAGCCGGTCGCGGTCAAGCAGGGCTGGTTCTGCTGCTGGAGCGGCGCCAACCAGTTGCACGTGTCCACCGGCATCATCGGGCCTGAACGTCGCTACGTGATGGCGATCAGCTCCCTGGACCCCACCTCCGCAGCCGCTGCCCGCGCGAATATCACCGAGGCCGTCAAGACTATGTTCCCGGGAGGGAAGATCTAAACAGCACTCTGCGCATCCCGGCGAGTCGCCGCCCTATCATCGGCCCGTGGGCATTCCCGAGGTCGATCCGACGAACGGCTCTCCCCTGTTGCGCCTGGGTGCCCGGCTGACGAGCAACACCGCAGGTCGGTGGTTCGCACGGCGGGTGGCCCCCCGGGTGGACCGGCGACTGCTGCGGCTGACCAACGGACGCCTGTCAACGGCGTTGGTGACTCCCGAACTTTTGCTGATTCACACCGGGGCCAAGACCGGCCGCAGCCGGACCACGCCGCTGACGTACTTCACCGATGGCGGTCGTGCCATCGTCATGGCCTCCAACTACGGCGGCTCCCGGCATCCGGCCTGGTATTACAACGTGCTTGCTCACCCCCGCGTCACGATCTCCGCGGGTGGGTACACCGGCACGTTCCAGGGGGAGGAAACGTCGGGCGCCGAGCGTGACCGGCTGTGGGGACTCGCGAAGACGTTCATGCCCTCCTACGCGGAGTACGAACAGCTTGCGGGTGATCGGCTGATCGCGGTACTCGCCTTCACCGAGGTCGACTGACCCCGCACCGTCGGCCCCAGAACCTTCGCCTGATCGTGCAGCAGTGCCGATCGTGCGGCCCGGTTTTGTCGGACCCTGCTGCGATGATGGGGTCATGTCCTCGACGGCAACCCCTTTGGCCGATCCGCAGTTGCGGCCTGTCGATCGGCTCGAGGTGTTGTTCGAGGAGTTGGCCGAGTTGACCGGTCAACGCAACGCCATCGATGGGCGCATCGTGGAGATCGTCGCCGAGATCGACGGTGACGATCTGTGCGGGATGACCGGGGCACGCTCGGTCGCGGGGTTGGTCGCGTGGAAGACCGCCACCACACCACGCAACGCCGAGACCGTCGTCGCCATCGCCCGCCGACTGCGCCAGTTCCCCCGCTGCGCGGCCGGCATGCGCGAAGGCCGACTGTCCCTCGATCAGGTCGGCGTCATCGCCGAATCCGCCGCCGAGGGCTCCGATGCCCACTACGCGCAGCTCGCCGAAAGCGCCACCGTCACCCAACTACGCGCCGCAGTCAAACTCGAACCCCAACCCGACCCGGCGCCTCGACCCGAGCCCCGGCGATCGATCACCAAGACCACCGGGCCCCACGACGAATACACCACCTGGCGCATCACCCTGCCCCGGCTGGACGCGGCGAAGTTCGACGCTGCCCTGCAGTCCCATCACGACGCCCTGATCGCCGCGTGGAAACACGACCACGACGACAACGACGGCGCCAACGACGCCGACGGCGACGGTGCCGACCGCGAGGAGATCGCCGATCAGCGACCCCCGCTGCCCACCACCGTGGATGCGTTCCTCAACCTGGTCGACACCGGCTGGGACGCCGAGGTCACCCGCCGCCCCCACGGGCAACACACCACCGTGGTCGTGCACCTCGACCTCGACAAGCGCATCGCCAACCTGCACCTGGGTCCGCTGCTCTCCGACGACGAGCGCCGCTACCTGAGCTGCGACGCCGTGTGCGAAGCCTGGTTTCACCGCGACGGCCGCGTCATCGGGACGGGGCGGGCCACCCGAACGGTCAACCGGCGACATGCGTCGCGCCCTCGAGCACCGCGACACCTGCTGCGTGGTCCCCGGCTGCGGCGCCACCCGCGGCCTGCACGCCCACCACATCCAGCACTGGGAAGACGGCGGAACCACCGACCTGGACAACCTGGTCCTGCTCTGTCCCTACCATCACCGACTGCACCACTCCGGCGCCATCACCATCACCGGACCCGCCCACCACCTCACCGTCACCGACGACGCCGGCCGAGCACTGACCAGCGCCTCACTAGCCCGCCCACCCACCACACCCCCACCGGCGGTACCACCATGCCCAGGCCCCACCGGCGAACGCGCCCAATGGTGGTACTACCAACCCTTCCAACCCC
>CAWCSO010000008.1:0-25684 GCA_963798245.1 uncultured Actinomycetota bacterium | reverse complement strand
CTTCGCGCCCGAAAACGCGGGGGCGGCGAAGTTCGCGTAGCGTGGTGATCGACCGGGCGTGCGCTCCGTAATTACATTGCGCGCCAACGTATTCCGTTTTCGAAGGATTGCAGTTTGGTTGTCGAACCCCCATCCGGCCCTGGAAGGCACCCGAATCCCGACATACGTCGTCGGACCGCACTCAAGGTGCCGTTCCTGCTGGCCGGAGGCGTGTCGATCATGCCGACGCCGCGGGTGGCCGCGGCTGGACGGGGTCCATGGTCGACCGACCGGGCCAGGAGTTGGTACCGAGCGCAGCGCAGGCCCGTCGGCGCGAACTACATCCCGTCGAACGCGATCAACCAGCTCGAGATGTTCCAACCGGACACCTACAGTCCGCAGCGCATCAACGCCGAACTGGGACTGGCCGGACGCATGGGCCTCAACACCGTGCGCGTGTTCCTGCACGACCTGTTGTGGACCCAGGACCGCCACGGTTTCACGAGGCGGTTGATGCAGTTCGTGGCCATCGCGGCCAGCCACGCCATCAAGCCACTGTTCGTGTTCTTCGATTCCTGCTGGGACCCGCACCCCAAGCCCGGTCCCCAGCACGCGCCGGTGCCCGGGGTGCACAACTCCGGGTGGGTCCAGAGCCCCGGTGCCGACCGTCTCGGTGACCAGAGCTACGTCGCCGTGTTGGACGAGTACGTCACCGGGGTGTTGAACCAGTTCCGCAACGACGACCGGGTCCTGGGATGGGATCTGTGGAACGAACCCGACAACCCCGCCGACACCTATCGCGCGGTGGAGCGGAAGGACAAGGCGGACCTCGTCGCCACCCTGCTCCCGCAGGTGTTCCAGTGGGCTCGCGCCGTCGATCCCATTCAGCCACTGACCAGCGGGGTCTGGCAGGGGAGCTGGGCAGATCCACGACACCGCAGCGACATCGCCGGCATCCAGCTCGACAATTCCGACGTCGTCAGCTTCCACTCCTATGCCAAGCCCGCCGACTTCGAAGGCAGGATCGCCGAGCTTGCGCCTCTGCAACGCCCCATCTTGTGCACTGAGTATCTGGCCCGCTCGTTGGGGAGCAGCGTCCAGGGCATCCTGCCGATCGCCAAGCGGCACGACGTCGGGGCGTACAACTGGGGTTTGGTCGCCGGGAAGACGCAGACCTATCTGCCGTGGGATTCCTGGGAGCGCCCGCAACCCGCGCCGCCACGCGTGTGGTTCAGCGACCTGCTACGAGGCGACGGGCGGGCATATCAGGACCGCGAGATCGCCGAGATCCGGCGACTGAGTCCCCTGGCGAGGGCGAGGTGACCCCGGGGTCATCGGCTGACCTCCTCGCGCTGAGGGACGGTGAGGACCGGTGTCGTCGTATGCGCGAGAACGGCCGCCGCCACACTGCCCTGCAGGTGCCCCAGAAGTCCGTTGCGGCGGTGTGGTCCGAGCACGATCAAGCTTGCGCCGTGCTCGTCGGCGGCCGCGACGATGCCCTTCCACGTCGGCGCCGCCTCGACCGCCACACTCGCTGGCGGCGAAGCCTGCCGCGCAGGCCAGGGCCGCGCCGTGGGCCGCGGTCCGCTCCGCGGCTCGTCGCACCTCGGGCGCCCGATCGGCGTCGAAGTTCGTCTCGTCGGTGGGCGTGAACCCGACGTCGACCGGCTGCCAGACGCACACCACCAGTGCGTCACGTGATGTCCCCAACTGCGCGGCGACGTGCGTGATCGCGTACGCGGCGAGCTCGGAGCCGTCGTAGGCGAAGAGCACCGGTGCCGCCGTTTCGTCCTGCGTCGGGCTCGTTTCGGTCGTGACGCGAGCCGTCGCCGGCTGCGGCGCCGGCAGGCCGCGGACCCGAGCCAGCAGCGGTGGTGAGTACCAGGCGGGGTCGTCGCCGTCGAGGAACTCGTCGAGGTCGGGACGTTGGGGCCGGGCGCCACTGAGCGCGTAGATCGCGACCCCGAAGACCGCACCGCCGACCGCGAGTCCGAAGCCGATCCAGAGCGCGTCGACGGTGCCCTCGGTGAGGTCGGTCGACGCCGTGATCGCGAAGTGCGCCAGGATCGGCGCCACCATGAAGGCGGCCACCGCGCGAAAGAGCTCGATGATGGCGAAGACGCGCTGAAGGCTGTTGGACTGCAGCGAGAAGCCCGCGACGAAGAGCGCCGGGGCGACGGTGGCGCCCAAGGCAAGCCCCGTCAGCGCCGAGGCAACCATGACGAGAGGCTGATTCGCGGGCAGAGCGAATCGGAACACCGCGATTCCGGCTGCGAGAAGCACCATGCCGACCAGCGGGAGGTAGTGCATGGCCCGTCGGGTGATGACGATCCCGAACACGACCGCCATCACGATCGCGCCGCCGAGTTCGGGCAGATACAACAGCCCGACGTGGAACGGGCTGTACGTTTGGAGGAGGACGTTGGCCGTCAATGCGGTCGCGGCCACCGAGGCTGCCGCCGCAAAGAGGGCGACACCGACACCGGCGACCGGGATGGCACTGGTGAGCACGGGGCGCACCGTCAACAGCGGGCGGCGGGCCCGGAACTGGTACACGACCAACGCCACGATCAGGGCCAGGCCGCCGAACATCGGCACGGTCACGGCGGCGTCTCCGAAGCCGTGAGTGGTCAGTTGGGAGGCGCCGATGAATGCCGCTCCACAGCCGACCGCCGCGAGTCCGATGGCCCGTAGGTCACGCGGCGCGTCGAGATCGGCCGGTGGGGCGTCCTCGAAGGTCAACGCCGCCATCACCAGTGCCATCAGTGCGACGGCGGCGATGGCCCAGAACAAGGGACGCCACGCCTGAGCCTGGGCCTGCGCGCCGCCGATGAACGGACCGAGTGCCACCGCCCCGAAGACGCACATGTTCATGATGACGGCCGTGTTGCGCAGCTTGTCCTTCGGAAACCCGATCGTCAGCGGGGGCGCCGCGGCGATCAAGAGCATGCTCGTCGCGAGCCCTTGAAGGACGTGGCCACCGATGAACATTCCGGCGTTCTGCGCGGAGGCGGCCAGTACCGATCCCACGACGAGGACCACCGCGTAGGCCAGCAGCATGCGGCGTTGCGGCAGGTGCTGGGCGAACTGGACCGCGAGCACCGTGCCGACCGCATAGGCGGCGTTGCCGAGGCCCGAACTCAGGCTCATCATCTGCGGGCTCATGTGCAACTGCTCGGTGATGATGGGAACCAGGGGGTCGAGCGCCGCGGACAGCGCGAGATACGGGATCAACGCGAGGATGACCATGGTGGCCACCGCGGCATAACGCCCGGCGAGGGGGCCCTGACGCATCAGCGCCGCCCGAGGTCGATGGACGGAATGAGGGCGGGCACGTGGGTCTCCAACTTCGATGGGGCGGGCAATGTTCCCGCGCTGACGGTCTTCTCGCGATTAGCTGTTCGCGCCCGAAGCACCATCGATTCCGGCTCAACCTATAGTGACCCTATCTAACGTTCTGAGGCTGGATTAATTCCGGGCCGCGATCGAGGTGTTCCGCGTGGACCGCCGACGAAGCGGCAATTCGCGGGAATAGCCTGGTCCAATCACAACTTGCCCGCCGCCGCGCCGACAGACGAGAGATCAGATGAAGTTCGGGATATCCACGTTCGTCACCGACGGCGGCATCGACCCGGTGTCGTTGGCCCGCGCCATCGAGGAGCGGGGTTTCGAGTCGCTCGTCGTCGCCGAGCACACGCACATTCCGGCGAGCCGGCAGTCGGCCTACCCGATGGGCGGCGAGCTGCCGTCGATCTATTACCGGACTCTCGACCCGTTCGTCACCCTCGCGGCGGCGGCTGCGGTCACCACCACGATCGAGCTCTTCACCGGTATCGCGCTGCTCATTCAACGCGACCCGATCATCACCGCGAAGGAGGCCGCAAGCATCGACCTGATCTCCGGCGGTCGTTTCGTGTTCGGCGTCGGTGCCGGCTGGAACATCGAGGAGTTGCGCCACCACGGCACCGATCCGAAGACGAGGGGCGCCCTACTCGACGAGCGGATCGAGGCCATCAAGGCGCTGTGGACCACCGAACCGGCCGAATATCACGGCAAGTACGTCGACTTCGATCCGTCCTACAGCCGTCCCAAGCCGGTGCGTGCACCACACCCGCCCATCTACATCGGCGGTGACTCCGAGGCCACCGTCAAGCGAGTGATCCGCCACGATGCGGGCTGGATCTCGAATCCCATGCCCGCGGAGCATCTGGCCAAACGCATCGGCCAGATGCGCGACGGCGCCGGCCACGAGGTTCCGCTCGCGATGTTCGGCACGCCGCCGAAGCCGGACTACTGGCGGGCCGCCGACGACCTCGGCTTCGACCAGCTGGCCCTGATGCTGCCCACCAAACCGCGCGACGAGTCGCTTCGACTGCTCGACGAGTACGCCGCAAAGGTTCAGCAGTACCGCGGTTAGGGTGCAGCGGTGACCATCACCTACGACGAGGCGCTTCGCGACGGGGTTCGCGACCGGTTAGCCGAGCACCAGCGCCGCGCGGTCACCGATCCGTCCAAGCGGCACGCCGCCGTCGCGATCGTGCTCGTCGACTCCGAGGTTGGCGAGGACAGGGTGGACCCGGCGCCCGTCGACGACTGGATCGACGGACGGCCGATGGGGGCTGGCCTCGACGGGCGAATGGTAGGCGTCTCAGGTGGAGCGGCGTTTCTGTTGTGCCGCAGGGCATCTCGACTCCGAGCGCACGCGGCGCAGTGGGCCCTGCCCGGCGGGCGGGTGGACGAGGGCGAGACCGTGACCGAGGCGGCCCTGCGGGAGTTGGACGAAGAGCTTGGGATTCGACTGCCGGAGGAGTCCGTCCTCGGACTGCTCGACGATTACCCGACGCGGTCGGGCTACGTCATCACGCCGGTCGTCATCTGGGGCGGTGGCCGACTCGACGTCCGTCCCGCACCCGATGAGGTGGTGGCCGCCTACCGGGTCGGGCTGCACCAACTCCAGCGCGAGGACTCGCCGCGCTTCATCTCCATTCCGGAGAGCCCACGACCGGTCGTGCAGATGCCCCTGGGCAACGACCTCATTCACGCGCCCACCGGTGCGGTGCTGCTGCAACTGCGGTGGCTGTGCCTCGAAGGGCGCCACGATCCGGTCGACCAGCTGGAGCAACCGGTCTTCGCCTGGAAGTAGCTCTACCCGGGGCTGCGGCGGAGGCGAAGGAGTCGCGCCGCCCGGCGGGTCAGATGGTGGCGTCCGTGACGACTCGTTTCGCTCCCAGTGGAAAGCGGCGTATGGCTGGGCGAAAAGTCTTGGGGTGCATAGAACCGGCTCTCAGTCACGTCTCAGCCGGCCAGGGCACTGTCGAGTCAACACACTTCTGTCCGCTCGAAGAAAGTATGACGCCACGACATGACGAACCACCCGCACTACCCACCGCATCGGCCGAACCCCACCAGCCGTCCGAATGAGGGGGTGGGTCAAAGACATCCGGGTCACTCAGCGCGAGATGCCTACCAGGCTCCCCATGACTGGCGCTACGCGCGGCAGCCGCATCCTTCCGGTCCTGGCCGCCAGGATTACTCGGCGGACACGACGCCCATGGCGGTAATCACGAAGCCGCGGAAGCGATCCCGCGTCGGCGTGGTGATCGGCGCCGCTGCGGCCATCGCCGTGGCATCCGCGGGCGCGGGTGCGGTGGCGCTGACGAGCCAGCACGATCGCTCGGCCGCCGGCGGACTTGCCAACGCATTGGCCACGGCGCCAAGCAAACTCCCGACGGCGCCGTCCTCGGCCAGCCTGCCGGCCGGTTCCGTCGAGCAGGTCGCCGCGAAGGTGGTGCCGAGCGTGGTGAACCTGCAGGTCGACATGGGCCAGCAGAGCGAAGAGGGATCTGGCGTCATCCTCGACGCCGACGGTTTGATCCTGACCAACAATCACGTGGTTGCCGCCCTGAACTCCGCTTCGACGGGAGGCACCGCCGAGGTGGCCCCGAGCGGTCAGGAAGTTCCGGGTCCCGCGTCGATGCGGGCCACCGTGACGTTGGCCGACGGTCGCACCGCGCCGTTCAGCGTGGTGGGTGCCGACCCGTCGAGCGACATCGCCGTCGTCCGCGCGCATGGCGTGTCGGGGCTGACCCCGATCACCCTCGGTTCGTCCAAGGACCTCAAGGTCGGCCAGGACGTAGTGGCGGTGGGCTCACCGCTGGGCCTGCAGGGCACCGTGACGACGGGCATCGTCAGTGCACTGGACCGTCCCGTTGCCACCAGCGGCGAAGGCCAAGGCCAGAACGCGGTACTCGACGCAATCCAGACCGACGCGGCGATCAACCCCGGTAACTCCGGTGGGGCGCTGGTGAACATGAGCGGCGAACTGGTCGGCGTGAACTCCGCGATCGCCTCCCTGGGTGGCGGCGGGAATGCATCCGGCGCACAAAGCGGTTCGATCGGGCTAGGGTTCGCCATTCCGGTGGACCAGGCCAAGCGAATCGCCAACGAGCTGGTCTCCACGGGGACTGCGACGCATGCCTCCCTGGGCGTGGAGCTCAGCAATGACGCCAGCGTCCCCGGTGCCGCCGTCGCTCAGGTGGTGGATGGTGGGCCCGCCGCAGCGGCCGGCATGCCGAGCGGAGTTGTGGTCACCAAGGTGGACGATCACGTCATCAACGGTGCGGAGGCCTTGGTTGCCGCGGTGCGGTCGAAGGCGCCAGGCGATCAGGTGACGGTGACGTATCTGGACCCGGCGGGCGCTAGCCAGACCGCGCAGGTCACGCTCGGCACCGCGCAGCAGTAATCGGGTGGACGGCGGTGGTCGAACGGGACCCGCAGAGTTGGACTTCAGCGTCCAAATGAGGGGCTACAGTTGGACGATGCCGCCGTCATCCAACGAAGTGTCGCGGCCGAAGCTGACGTCGCGCGGCGCCGCCACCCGGAACAGGATCGTGGTGGCGGCGGCCGAACTGATGCACGTGCGCGGCGTGGCGGCGACGACCATCGACGAAGTGCTCGCGTCCAGCGCCACCAGCAAGTCGCAGTTCTATCAACACTTCGACGACAAGACTGATCTGGTCTACGACGTGATTAGCGTGCGCGCCGACGAGATCCTCTCGTGGCAACGTCTGCGCCTGGAGAAGGTGGACTCGTTCCGTGGGCTCTACCAGTGGCGGGATGCCATGGTGCAGCGCTGTTCACTGCGTCGCGGGTTGTGGGGATGCGAGCTCGGGTCGTTGGCGGCGGAATTGTCCGACAGTGACGACAAGGCCCGCGTGGCACTTGCTGCGCACTTCGCCGAGTGGCGGGCAATCCTGGCCGCGGCGCTGCAACGGTTGCGCGAAGGCGGCGTACTGAGGGCCGACGTCGATGAACCAGCCCTGGCGACCGTCCTGCTGGCAGCGGTCGAAGGGGGCTATCTGCTCTCGCAGACGGCCCACGACCCGCGGCTCATGCAAACGGCGTTGGATTCCGCCATCGAGTACATCAAGTCGTTCCAACCGTCAGGCGCCGAGCTCGCGGACTGACTACTCGCAAAGTGGACGAGGCGGACCAGTCGAAGGACTGGCCCGCCTCGTGCCAAGCGGTGATGCGTTCGGTCTAGCCGGTGTGATTGGTGCCGGGTACTCCGGTCGGAGCCGGAGGCGCCTTCACGCCAGGGCTGAAGGAGTTACCGCCACTCGGGTTGATGCTCTTCTCGGTGGGCGTCACCGAGGGTGCCGTGGTGGTCGTCGTGGTGCTGGACGGGCTGGGGGATTCGCTTCCGCCGCACGCGGTCAGCACTCCCATCGAGATGAAGGCAGCGACACCCAATCCTGCAGCGACGCGCCGAGTAGTCCGACTGTGCATGATGCGGTCCTATCCGTGCTGTCTGGCCGATCGAGTGATCAGTTGTTGTGGGTGCCGGGGATGGCGGTGGGTGCCGGCGGTGCCTTCACCGGCGGGGTGAAGAGATTGCCACCGGTGGGGTTGATGCTCTTCTCGGTGGGTGTGACCGACGGCGTGGTGGTCGTGGTGGTCTCCGTGCTGGACGGGCTGGGGGATTCGCTTCCGCCGCAGGCGGTCAGTGCTCCCATGGAGATGAAGGCAGCGACGCCGAGGCCTGCAGCGACGCGGCGAGTGAGCCGACTTTTCATGGTGAGGTTTCCTATCTGTGCAAGCGGTAAGCCTGAGAATGAGGCAAACTGAACTATATCGTCCAGAACAGTTCTTCGTCAACAGGAAGAACGGAGAGTGGGCGAGTCTCTCGTCAGCTAGAAATGCTCTGTTCACAGTGCTGACCGGCGCGGTTTGCTGCGAACGAACGAGCGTGGCGGAGGTGCCGTCAACCCCGGCGCAACGGGACTTGTTCGTCCAATGTCGTCCGTGGCGTGCGCGCGCTCTTCGGCACACCTGTAACGCCGGCTTACCTCCCCGACGATCAACCGACTGATGCGTCAGCGTAATTACCCAATTGCTG
Source organism: uncultured Actinomycetota bacterium (assembly GCA_963798245.1). Lineage (GTDB taxonomy): Bacteria > Actinomycetota > Actinomycetes > Mycobacteriales > Mycobacteriaceae > Mycobacterium. The sequence goes on along the minus strand of CAWCSO010000008.1, from coordinate 17,307 downwards.
TCGCGAGGGTTGGAGGGAACACATCGTGATTCGTCGTATGGGATTGGCCGTCCTGGTGGCCGGAGTGGCGTTAGCTGGATTGTCCGCCGGCACCGCCGCCGCCGCGCCTGCCTGCGGTGATTTCCACTGGCTTGGGGCTGCTGGATCGGGTCAGCGCGACGGTGCGGGCCTGACCACCAATGGCGGCATGGGCGGCGTGGTCTACCAGTCCTACCTGCAACTTCGCGACGACCTTGCGGCCAACGGTCAGACCATCACCGCGGAAGCCGTCCAGTACCCTGCGGCACCGGTCCCGCTGGACGGGGGCCTCGGTGGATGGATGGGTTTCATGGACAGCGTGAAGAGCGGCACGGATGCGGCGGCCAACCAATTCGACGCCTTCACCGCGCGATGCCCGGACACGCAGGTGGTGCTCGCCGGATACTCGCAGGGCGCCATGGTGATACACCGCAACCTGCACGAATTGGCCGACGATCCACACGTCGCGGCCGCGCTGTTGATCGCGGATGGCGACCGGCTACCCGGCGACACCACGGTCAATCTGGGCTCGACGGCTGTCGTCCCCAGTGCAGGCAAGGGCGTTGCTCAGGAGCACTCGTTCCTGGCGTCGGCTCCGACTGAACCGTTGCCGCCGGAGCTCGGTGCACGCACCGTCAGCGTGTGTGACGTCGGCGATCCAGTCTGCGACGCCGACCCGGACATGGACACCGACGCGTTGTCACCCGCGGCGCTGGCGATCCACACGGGCTACCTGCCCGCAGCCGCCGGTGGGCATGCCTGGGTCACCCCGCTCTATTCGCTGGTGACCAGATCAGGCCCGGCTCCGGCGAGCGATGCGGCACCGACGGCAGGCATGGAGCTGACCCAGTCCGGAGCCTGACCGCGTGCTACGGGCTGGATCGGATCAAGTGGCCACCTGCGACAACGATCGGTAGATTGTCATCAGGTTGAGACCCCAGCCCCGCGATGCGTTCCAGCTCGGCTCCCTACGCTGAGGCTGTTTCCTGAACCCGTCCCTCGCAGCACCGAGTCGACGCACCGCGATGTGAGCGTCGATCGACGACGCCAGAACGCAGGGGAGGGTCCGTGCCACCCATCGCGCGGGATCGCGTCGCCGAGATACCAATGAGCGCCGCCGTTCGCAGCCAACTGCTGGAGGACGTCAGCATCGGGCTGTCGGGTTCGTTGAATCTACGCCGGACGGCTCTCCGGCTGCTCACCACGATCCGACCGCGACTCAACGACTGGGGCATGGTCGTCCTCCCCGGCGACACGCCGGGCGCACTCACGGTCGTAGGCGGTGATGACGCCGGGTTCCACGCCGTCATTTCGGCGGGAGCCGTCGATGAACTCGGGTTGCGGCGCGTCCTGACGACCGGCAGCACGGAGCTACGCCACATCGGTGTGGGCGATGACGCGGAAGCGGACCTCGCCAGCATGATCCCGCACCCACGGTTGGTGGCCGAAGTCGCCACGATGCGGCAGGCCGACCTGCTTGCCGTCGGTTTGACGGCGCGCGGGACGACAATCGGTGCTCTGGTGTTGATCCGTTGTGAGGGAAGAGGTTTCGACGATAATGACGTGACCGTAGCCCAACGGGTGGCGACGAGTGCGGCCATGGCGCTGGATTCGGCCCGGCTCTACGAAGAGCGCGGACGGATCGCGTCCGTGTTGCAACGCAGTCTCCGTCCGGGCTCGCTCCCGGACATCGAGGGCGTGCGCCTGGCCGCGCGATACCGGCCTGCGGCCGAACATCTCGACGTCGGCGGCGACTTCTACGACGTCCACGGCCGAGGCGATGACTGGCTGCTTTCGCTCGGCGACGTCTTCGGCAAGGGCGTCGAGGCCGCCGCCCTGACGGGCCGAACCCGTCAAAGCATAAGAACTGCAGGCTATTTCGACCGTCGACCGGATGTGGTGCTCGGTGCGCTCAACAGCGTACTGTTCGACGAGCGCACCCGAGAGTTCGTCACCGTCGTGTGCGCGCGGATGCGCTCCGCCGACGGCGGCCGACTCGCGATCGACGTGGCATCCGCCGGCCATCCGGCGCCGATCGTGCTGCGGGCGGGCGGCCGGGTCGAGCAACTCGACGTTTACGGAGCCGCGGCAGGCATGATCGGCGACGTGGAGTACCAACCCGTCAGTCTGCACCTCGACGCGGGCGACACCATGCTCATGTTCACCGACGGCATCGACGAAGCCATGGGTGCCGATGGGTTCTATGGCCTCGAACGTCTGCTCGCGTTCCTCCCGGCCTATGCGAGCGCCGATCCCGAAGTCATCTGCGAAGCGATCGAGCAGAACGTCCTCGATTACCTCGACGGTCGCGCGCACGACGACATCGCGCTGCTCGCGGTGTCATGCGGGAGATAGACGTCCGGCCGGATTCGCTGGAGGCCTACGACGCAGCCCTGTCGCGCGGAGACGTCGACATGGTCACGGGGCTCGTCGGGCGACTGCTGTCCGAGGGTGCCGAGCCCATCTCGGTGCTCATCGACGTCGTGGCGGCGACCCAGCGGGAAGTCGGCGGCCGATGGGAGCGTGGCGAATGGTCGGTGGCCAAGGAGCACGCGGCCACTGCGACCGCCATCGCCGCCACGAAGGTCGTTGCGGCCCACGTCGGGCAGACGCCGGTGACCCGGGGCAGCGTCATCGTCGCCTGCGCCGAACGGGAATGGCACGCGCTGCCCGCGATGATGATCGACTGCGCGCTCCGGTACCACGGGTGGGACACCACCCTGCTCGGTGCATCCACCAATCCGCTTCGCCTCAACCAGCATTTGCAGGACCTGGGACCGGAAGCCGTCGCGGTCAGCTGCTCGATGCTCGGATCGCTACTCAGCTGTCGTCGCCTCATCGAGGCGACGACGGCCAGCGGAATTCCGATCCTCGTCGGAGGACCCGCGTTCGGCCCCGATGATCGGCGGGCCAGGGCACTCGGGGCCACTGCGTGGGCGCGTGATGCCCACGGGGCGATCCTCGCGATGAGCGACCTGCCCGCCGTCGTGGCGCCGGCGCAGGCTCTGCCCGCCGACACGGCGGCCGAGTTGGCGGCCCTGGAGTCGGATCATCGTCGGCTCGTCGCGCTGTTGCGCGAGCGGTGGTCGTTGGTCGCGGCGGACACCGTCCACGACCCGGACTCTCCACACAGCGTCATGGACGTCGCCGACGACGTGTTGCACCAGATCCTGTACGCGGTGTCCGCAGCGCTGCTGACCGGTGATCACCGCGTGCTGCCCGAGACCGCGTGGTGGGTCAGCGACCTGCTGCGGTCCCGCGGTGCCGATCCGATGATGGTCGGTGAACTCGTGGAGGTGCTGACGCAGGCGATGCGCGATCATCCCCTCGCGGGCGACCTGGTGCGGGCCCACTTCGTTGCCGCCGTTGATCCCGTTGATTAGGCACGATGGCGCCTGGCCTGGCGCCGCGCACGATACTGTCACGACGTCGGGCGTGCGGCATCGCGCGGACGTGACATCCCCTCGGACTAGTGGTGAGAGGCATTCCCGTGGTCTTCCGCGCTGATGACGAGGTCGGTCACGATCTGGCCGCCGTCGATTGGGAGGCCACCCCGCTCGGGCGACCGGAGCAGTGGCCGCAGAGCCTCGTCACGGCCGTCAACATCCTCCTGTCTTCCAGGTTCGCGATGTGGATGGCGTGGGGACCCGAGCTGACGTTCTTCTGCAACGCCGCCTACCGCCGCGACACCCTCGGGCAGAAATACCCGTGGGCGCTCGGCCGCCCCGCCAGCCAGGTGTGGGAGGAGATCTGGGCCGACATCAGTTCCCGGATCGATCGCGTGCTGTCGACGGGCGAGGCCACTTGGGACGAGGCCCTGATGCTCTTCCTCGAGCGGTCGGGTTACTCCGAGGAGACTTATCACACGTTCTCCTACAGCCCGCTGCGCGACGAGGACGCGAACGTGGTGGGCATGCTCTGTGTGGTCAGCGAGGACACCGATCGCGTCATCGGCGAGCGCCGCATGGCGACGCTGCGCGACCTGGGCTCCGATCCGAGTGTGGTGCGCACCGAGCGTCAGATGCTGGACTTCGCCGCCGACCAACTCGCCGGCAACCCGTACGACCTCCCCTTCACCCTGACCTATCTGTTCGACGACGACGGAGACGCTCAACTCGCCGGCCTCAGCGGCATCGCGGTCGGGCATCCAGCGGCGCCGGAGTTTATCTCGAGCCGGGATTCGTCCGTGTGGCCCGTCGAGACGTCCGCGCGCGGCGAGTCCGAGCTGGTCGACCTCGACGCTCGGGCGGGGGAGCTGCCAACTGGTGCCTGGACGGAGCCACCGGCGCAGGCACTCGTGGTGCCGCTGCTGCAGCAGGGCGGCGCGCCGGTCGGACTATTGATCGCCGCGCTGAATCGCCACCGTCCGCTCGACGAGGGCTACCGCGGTTTCATCGAGCTGGTGGCGGGTCACGTCGCCGCCGGGGTGGGCAGCGCGCGCAGCTACCGCGCGCAACAGCGGCGCGCCGACGAACTGGCCGAGCTGGACAGTGTGAAGACGGCGTTCTTCTCCAACATCAGCCACGAGTTCCGCACCCCACTGACGTTGATCCTGGGGCCGATCGACGAGTTACGTGCCCGAGCCGGGTTGGACGCGCAGTCGCGTGACGAGCTGGAGCTCATCCACCGCAATGGCTTGCGCCTGGCGAAACTCGTCAACACGCTGCTCGACTTCTCCCGACTCCAGGCGGGGCGGGTGCAGGCCCGGTTCGAGCCCGTGGATCTGTCGCTCTTCACGGCGGAGTTGGCCAGCGCCTTCCGTTCGGCGATCGAACGGGCCGGGTTGGCGTTCGTCGTCGACTGCCCCCCGCTCGACGAACCCGTCTACCTGGATCGCGACATGTGGGAGAAAGTGGTGCTGAACCTGCTCTCCAACGCATTGAAGTTCACCTTCGAGGGCTCCATCACGGTCCGAGTGCGCCGCGACGACACCGGTGCGACCGTCACCGTCGCCGACACCGGCATCGGCGTTTCGACGGCGGAACTGCCGCGGCTGTTCGAACGTTTCCACCGCGTCGAGACCGCTCGCTCCCGATCGACGGAGGGCAGTGGCATCGGGCTCGCTCTGGTCCGCGAGCTGGTCGGACTTCACGGTGGCACGATCACCGCCGAGAGCCAGGAGGGCGACGGCTCCACCTTCACCATCGGCCTCCCACTCGGTTCGTCCCATCTGCGGGCCGACGACATCTCTTCGCCACGCGGTACCGAAGCGAACGCGGGTATCAGCGCGGAACCGTTCGTGCAGGAGGCGTTGCGCTGGCTGCCCCCCGACCAGGACTCCGCTGACCCCGACGCCCCGGGTCCGGCCATCACGCCCGCTCGGAGCGGTGCCGGCCAGTTCCGCATTCTGATCGCCGATGACAACGCCGACATGCGTGAATACCTGACCAATCTGCTGCTCTCATCCGGTTGCCAGGTGGTGGCAGTCAACGGCGGCCTCGAAGCGCTCGAGGCAGTCCGCGGAGAGCTACCCGACCTCGTCATCAGCGACGTCATGATGCCGGGACTCGACGGCATCGGGTTGCTCGCGGAGCTGCGGAAGAATCCGCGCACCGCAGCGTTGCCCATCCTGCTGCTGTCGGCCCGCGCCGGGCAGGAAGCATCCATCGAGGGCCTGCACGCGGGTGCCGACGACTATCTGGTCAAGCCGTTCGCCGCCGCCGAACTTCTTGCCCGGGTGCGCGCCAACATCGAACTCGCCCGCCTGCGCAACCACCACGCGCGTTGGCGTACCGCGCTGGTCGACTCGCTGCAGGAGGCCTTCTTCGTCTGCGACGAGCATGGCGCCGTCGTCGAGATCAACACCGCGTTCGCCGACATGCTCGGCTACGGTCCCGAGGGCCTGCCCTACTCCGCCGTGCATCCGTGGTGGCCCGACGTCGACACCGAACCCGAGGACCATCGTGCGGTGGAGACGGCGTTCATGGGCCTACTCGACGAGACTCACGGCACCTTCACCGTCCCGGTGCGGCACCGCGACGGGCACCGGGTGTGGGTAGCGGTCAACTTCAACCATGCTCAGGATCCCGACACCGCGCGCCGCGTCATGGTGGGTACGTTCCGCGACGTCACCGCCGAGCACTACGCCGTGCAGCGTGAGACGGCGCTGGCGGCTCTCAATCAGCTTCTGGCACAGGCCGATTCACTCGACGATGCGCTGCGTGGAGCCATCGAGGAGCTGCGTGAGGTATGGCGCGCACGACTCGTCGTAGCCGCGACATTCTCCGGCGACGCCAGAACCCCGGACCTGCTGTGCGTGGGTGAAGGCGTCGGCTGGGCCGAATTGTCCGCGCGGCAGCGCCACACGATCGAATCGTTGCGTGGCGCCGACCTGCTGAGCACCGTATCCGGCGACGCGGGCACCGCGGGTATCGCCCTGCAACATCCCCGGGGTGTCCTGGTGATCTGGATCGAGTTGTCCGAGCAGCGGCCGTTCACTGCCAGAGACCACACCCTGCTCACCGTGTTGGCGGGGCGATTGGGTCAGGGACTGCAACGCGTCTACCAATTGGACGAGCAGCGCGAAACCGCCGTCGCGCTGCAGCACGCCATGCTGGGCCCCGTGAACCTGCCCGAGGGCTTCGCCGTGCGCTACCGTCCGGCGAGCCGTCCGCTGGAAGTCGGCGGCGACTGGTACGACGTGGTCGACCTCGACGACGGGCGTTTCGCGCTGATCGTCGGTGACTGCGTCGGCCACGGCTTGAGTGCCGCCACGGTCATGGGCCAGCTGCGCAGCGCCTGCCGCGCGCTCTTCCTCGAGCAGTCCGCCCCGAGCGCCGTGCTCGCGGGCATGGACCGTTTCGCCGCGCGTCTGGACGGTGCGCGTTGCACCACCGCGTTCTGCGCGGTGCTCACGCCGGAGACCGGTGAGCTCGTCTACTCCAGCGCAGGCCACCCGCCACCCATCGTCGTGCACGCCGACGGCACTACCGCGATGCTCGACGATGGAAGCGGGCTGCCCCTGGCGCTGCGGCTGGGACGTCCACGGCCCGAAGTCCGGATGACGATGCCCGCACGGTCGACATTGCTGCTCTACACCGACGGCCTCGTCGAACGCCGCGGCAGCTCGATCGACGACGGCATGGCCCGCGCGACCGACCTCGTGCAGACCGGACGTTCGCAGACGCTCGACGAGGTCGCCGACCACCTCATGTCCCGGCTCGAGCCCGGTGGCGGATACCCCGACGACGTGGCCCTCCTGCTGTACCGGCAGCCGACGCCCCTGGCGATGGACTTCGCCGCCGATGCCAGCCACTTGGCTCCGAGCCGAGATGCGTTGCGCAGCTGGCTAACTCAGGTGGGCGTCGAGCCCGAGCAGATTCAAGACGTGCTGATCGCGACCGGGGAGGCCGTCGCCAATGCGATAGAACACGGCCACTGTGACCGACGCGAGGGCACCGTGTCGCTGCGGGCGGCCGCGGTGGTCGATCGCCTGCAGGTGACGGTCCGCGACACCGGACGATGGAAGACGCCGCGGGAGGTGGCCGACATCCGTCGCGGCCGCGGGATGGGCCTCATGCGACGTCTGATGGACGGCTTCACGATTCACACCGACGACGTCGGCACCACGGTTCACATGTACTCGAGGATCATCTGATGGCCACACCGCTCACCCTGAACACCGACCGCGACGCCGCCGGGGGACCCCGTGTGGTTGCGGTGGGCGAAATAGACCTCAGCAACGTCGACGTATTCAGCGAGGCGCTGGCCGCCGCGAGCGGGGGCACCCGCAGCCCGATCACGGTCGACATGAGTGCGGTGAAGTACCTCGACAGCGCAGGCATCAATGTCTTGTTCGATCACGCCGATGAAGTCGATCGCCTACATCTGATCGTCCATCCGTTCCTGGTCCGGGTGCTGACGATCACCGGCCTCAGTGAGATCGCCACCGTGGAACCGGCATCCGTTGCCGCAGAAGGTGGTTAGTCGTCGACGTATTCGTAGAGGGCGGCGTCAGGCCAGCGCGGCCCTGAGTCCATCGAGCAGCCGGTCGACCTCGGCTGCGGTGTTGTACGGCGCCAGCCCAACCCGCAGGCCACCCGCAGCGCCCAAACCGAGCAGCCGGGCTGCTTCGTAGGCATAGAACGAGCCCGCGGGTGCGTTGACGTTCCAGTCGGCGAGCGCCACGCTGATCGCCGCGGCGTCGCGGTCGGCGAAGGTGAGGAGCAGTGTGGGGGTCCGTTGCGTCGCGCGCGAGTGGACCGTCACCGTCGACAGTCCTCGCAGACCTGCCTCGATCCGACCACGGAGCCCGTCCTCGTGCTGCTCGAGGGCGCGCATGCCGGCGGTGATCCGCCCGCGGCGAGTGCCTGCGGTGCCGGTCATGTTCGCAAGGAAGTCGACGGCCGCCGTCGTCCCAGCCATGAGTTCGTAGGGGAGGGTGCCCAATTCGAACCGCTCGGGTACCTCATCGGTGGAGGGCAGTAGCTTGGCGGGTCGAAGGTCGGCGAGCACGTCGCGCCTGCCCGTGACCACGCCGCAGTGTGGACCAAGGAACTTGTACGGCGAGCACGCGAAGAAGTCGGCACCCAGCTCGCGGACGTCGACCACCCCGTGCGCGGTGTAGTGCACGCCGTCGACGTACAGCAGTGCTCCTGCGGCGTGCACGTGTTCGGCGATGGCACGCACGTCCGGCATGGTGCCGATCAGGTTCGATGCGGCGGTCACCGCAACGACGCGCGTCCGTTCGCTCAGCTGGGCCGCGACGCTCTGCACGGACAGCTCGGAGGTCGAGGGGTCGAAGTCCACCCAGCGCACGACCGCGCCCGCAGAGGCGGCGGCGATCACCCACGGTCGGACGTTGGCATCGTGGTCGAGTCGGGTCACCACGACCTCGTCACCGGGGCGCCAGCGCGAAGACAGGGTCCGCGACAGGTCGAAGGTCAAGGCGGTCATGCTTCGTCCGAAGATCACCTCGTCGGGATCCACGTTGAGCAGATCGGCCATGGCGCTGCGGCACTCGACGACGATCTTCTCGGCATTGCGCGCCGCGGGGGTAGTGCTCCCGCGATTGGACATCGGCCGCAGCATCGCGTCGCGAATGGCGTCCGCCACGGCCGTCGGGGTCTGGGAGCCGCCGGGTCCGTCGAAGAAGGCGGTGCCGTCATCAAGCGCGGGAAAACACTCGCGGATCGCGTCGACGTCGAAAGCCGATCCATCGGTGGCACTCTCGAGTGGGTCGGTCACCGGCCAAGTGTCCCACTAGGCTGAGCGCATCCACGTCGCCGAGCAGGGCACCATCCGCGTTGCCGTGCTGGCGCCGATCGCCTGGCGGACGCCGCCCCGGCACTGCGAGCCGAGTTCGACGTCATCCACCACGGGTTCGACTTCCTGTACGTCATCGGTGGGCTGACATGACGTCAGCATCCCAGCCGCGAGGCCAGCGCCGTCCCGAGTCGGTGCCCCGACAACCACGCGGACTCGATGCGTGGCGCTCCGGACGGGCACCACGAATCGCCGCACGACCCCAGTGGACGCCCGCCCCGAGTGACCAACCCGAACGGTTCGTCACCATGCGTGGCAACGGGTTTCGCGAACGTCCAGCGGTGAGCATGCGTCCACTCCGGCTCCGCGGTGACGTTCAGGATGCGGCGCAGTGCAGCCAACACGGGTGCCACCGCCCCGGCGGGCGTGTCCAGGTGGGCATCGGCTAGCCGTGCCGTCGTGTGGACGACGAGTACGGCCGCGCCGTCGCCCCGCCGCGACCCGTCGTCGGCGATCGTGGTGACGTCGGCGTCGTCGTTGACGAACGCGGCATCCGAGACGGGCCAACGACGTCGAGCCCACCCCGCCACGACGGTGATCACCGGTTCGTAGTCAACCCATTCGACCGCATCGGGGGCGAGTCGGGCGGCCTGGGGATCGGGCATCGCCAACACGACGGCGTCATGGTCGAGGTCGTCGAGGGCCTCGACCACGACGTCCGTGCGAAGCCCGTCGGGCAACTCGGCCCGAACGAGCGAGCGCAGCCCATCGGGTGCGGCGAAGCGCATCGGGCCCGACGTCTGGCGGTGGCCGTCCGCCGAGAACACGTCGAACGTGTCGGTCCATTCCCGAGCGAGGCCCATCGACGTCCACGACTCGACGGTCGGTTCGAAATCGGGTTCCTTGACCGTGAAATACGCCGCGCCGATGTCGACTCTGCGATCGTGCAGCGTCGGTGAGGCCATTCGCCCGCCGGGGGCGCGGCCACGTTCGACGACGTCGACCTCGATGCCCCGTGCGAGCAGCGCGTTCGCGCACGACGCCCCGGAGAGGCCAGCTCCGACGACTGCGACACGGGGCGACATGGTTCCACGCTAGTCCGGGCCTGCCAACGGGTTTGGTCCGCTGTTCACAGGTAGGGGTCGGACCAGGCGCTGATGATGCGCGCGGCCCGCGCCGCCTGGTTCTTCTCGGTGAGCAGGTGGTCGGCGCCCTCGAGGGAGACGAAGCTGCGCGGATGCCGGGCGGTGCGGAAGATGTCGCTGGCATTGGCAATGCCGACGGTGTTGTCCGTTGGCGAGTGCATCACCAGCAGCGCCCGGCGCAGGGTGCGGATCCGCTCGCGAAGATCGGCCGCGCGAACGTCCTCGATGAAGTGCTTCTTGAGGGTGAGCGCCTTGCCGCCGACGAAGAAGGGCGCCTCGCCATCTGCTTCGATGCGTTGCACCAGGGCGTCGTAGATGTGCTCGACGTGCGCAGGCTCGTATGGCGCGCCGACGCTGGCCACCGCCGCCACCGTGTCGCACTCGTGTGCGCCGGCGATCGCGGCCGCGCCGCCGAACGAATGCCCGACGAGCAGCCGGACCTCACGGCCCGCATCGTTCATGAACCCCACCGCCCGCACCGTGTCGGCAACCTTGTGGGAGAAGGACCCGTCGCCCCAGTCGCCCTCCGAATGGCCGAGTCCGAGGTTGTCGAAGCGCAGCATCCCGATGCCCTCGCTGGCCAGCTGTTTGCAGATCCGGCTCGCCGCCGGGCAATCCTTGCCGAGCGTGAAGCCGTGGGCGAAGACGCCCCAGCCGCGCGTCTCGCCCTCGGGGAGGTCGACGACGCCTCGCAGGATGGGTCCGGAGCTGCTCGCGAAGCTGACGTTCTCGGCCACGGCCCGATCCTGTCATCGACGGCGAGGCCGAGCACCGACAACCGCGGGGACTGAGATGGATGCCACGCGTGACCGCTCGCGGTCGGGCTAGTTCCGCCCGGCGGCCTCGGCGTGAAAGCCCTTCACGGCGCGAATCTTGTTCATCACGTCGAGGGCGGCCACCTTGTAGGCCTCGGAGAACGTGGGGTAGTTCAGTACGGCGTCGACCAGGTAGTCCACGGTGCCGCCGCAGCCCATCACCGTTTGTCCGACGTGCACCAGTTCGGTGGCACACGAGCCGAAGATGTGGACCCCGAGCAGTTTGCGATCTTCGGTCGACACCAACAGCTTGAGCATGCCGTAGGAATCTCCGGAGATCTGGCCGCGGGCGAGTTCGCGGTATCGAGATATCCCGAACTCGTATGGGATGGCGTCGCGGGTGAGCTCCACCTCGGTGGCGCCGACGAACGACACCTCCGGAATGGTGTAGATGCCGATCGGCTGCAGGGCCGTCATGTCGTGCGCGGGCTCGCCGAACGCGTGATAGGCGGCCAGTCTGCCCTGGTCCATCGACGTCGCCGCCAGGGCCGGGAAGCCGATGACGTCGCCGACGCTGAAGATGTTGTCGACCTTGGTGCGGAAGTGTTCGTCCACCTCGATGCGTCCGCGGTCGTCGGTGCACAGGCCCGCGGCGCCGAGATCGAGACCGTCGGTCTGACCCGTTCGTCCCGCCGAGTACATGACCGCCTCGGCCGCGATCTGCTTGCCGCTGGCCAAGGTGGTCAGCGTGCCGGTCTTCGACACGTCCACGTCGGTCACCTCTTCGCCGAAGCGGAACGTCACCGCTGAGTCGCGCAGGTGGAATCGCAGTGCCTCGACGACCTCGGGGTCGCAGAAGTCGAGCATGGTGTCGCGCTTCTCCACCACCGTCACCTTGCTGCCGAGCGCGGCGAAGATGGACGCGTACTCGATGCCGATCACTCCTGCCCCGACGACGACCATCGACGCCGGGATGAAGTCCAGGTTCAGGATCTCGTCGGAGTCCAGTACGCGTTCGCGGTCGAAGTCGACACCGTCTGGGCGACGGGGGCTGGTACCGGTGGCGATGACGATGTATTCGCCGGTCAGCGTGCGGTGTTCGGCCTCGACGGGCCCTTCGATCCGGACGGTGTTGGCGTCGAGGAAGCTACCCCGCCCGACGAAGAGGTCGATCTTGTTGCGCATGAGTTGATCGCGAATGGTCTCCACCTCGCGGTTGACGACATGCGACGTGCGCTCGTGGAGATCGGCCGGGGTGATCTTCTCCTTGACGCGGTAACTGGCGCCGTACAGCTCGCGTTGGTTCATCCCCGTCAGGTGCAGAACCGCTTCGCGAAGGGTTTTCGACGGAATGGTGCCGGTGTTGGCGCAGACCCCACCGACCATGTGACGCCGTTCGACCACGGCGACCGTCTTGCCGAGTTTGGCGGCTGCCACCGCCGCCTTCTGCCCGCCAGGGCCCGAGCCGATCACGATCAGGTCGTATTCAGTCGCCGTCGCCATTCAGACCGGGTACCCACTGACGCCGAAACTACGGTTGTTGACCAAATTCGTCCGAATTTCGTCAACAACTCCAGTCTCGGCGATCAGCCTCAGACGACGTGGTCGTCAGCCACCGTGAGTGCGGCGTCGAGGATCTCGAGTCCCTCGGCGACCTCGGCATCGGTGACGTTGCAGGCGGGCACCGCGTGGATCCGGTTGAAGTTGGCGAACGGGAGCAGGCCGCCTGACTTGCACGCAGCGATCACCGCGTTCATCGCTGGGCTGGAGCCGCCGTACGCCGCCAGCGGTTCCCGAGTCTTCGGGTTCGAGACCAGCTCGATGGCGTGGAACACGCCGAGCCCGCGGACCTCGCCCACCGACGGGTGCTTGGCCGCGAGGTCGGCCAAGCCGGGGCCGAGCACCTCGGATCCGATGCGGGCGGCGTTGGCCACCATCTCCTCGTCCTCCATCGCGTTGATCGTCGCGACGGCGGCGGCACAGGCCAGCGGATGGCCGGAGTAGGTCAGTCCGCCGGGATAGGCGCGGTCGGCGAACGTGGAGTAGATCGCATCGCTGATCGCAACACCGCCGAGCGGAACGTAGCCGGAGGTGACGCCCTTGGCGAAGGTGATCAGATCCGGCACGACGTCGAAGTGCTCGATGGCGAACCACTTTCCGGTCCGCCCGAAACCGGCCATCACCTCGTCGGCGATCATGACGATGCCGTACTTGTCGCAGATCTCCCGGACACCGGCCAGGTATCCGGGCGGCGGGACCATGATGCCTGCGGTGCCGGGCACCGATTCGAGGATGATCGCCGCGAACGACGCTGCGCCCTCGTGCTGGATCAGCCGCTCGAGGTAGTCGAGCGCGCGCTCGCATTCCTGTTGCTCGTTCTCCGCGTAGAACGACGAGCGGTACAGGAACGGGCCGTTGAAGTGCACGACGCCGCCGCTGGCGTAGTCGTTCGGGTAGCGACGCGGGTCGCCCGTCAGGTTGATCGCGGTGTCGGTGCCGCCGTGGTACGAGCGGTAGCGCGAGAGCACCTTGTAGCGGCCGGTGTGCAGGCGCGCCATCCGGACGGCATGCTCGACGGCGTCGGCGCCACCATTGGTGAAGAACACGTGGTTGAGATCACCAGGGGTGCGTTCCGCGATCAGCCGGGCCGCCTCGGACCGTGCCGCGTTGACGTGCTGCGGCGCGACGGTGCACAGTTTCGCGGCTTGCTCGGCGATGGCCTTGACGACCTTGGGGTGCTGATGGCCGATGTTGGTGAAGACCAGCTGCCCGGAGAAGTCGAGCAGCTTGTTGCCGTCCCCGTCCCACACGTAGGAACCGTCGGAGGCCACGATGGTCATCGGCGTGATCTGCGCCTGGGCCGACCAGGAGTGGAAGACGTGCTTGCGGTCCAGCTCGTACGCGCGAGCGCCTTCGGCCTTGGCCGTGGCGAGGTCTTGGCCGCTGGGCAGGATCTGAGAGGTGTCAGTGCTTGTCATGGGTACCGCTCCTGATCAGCTGTTCTGGGGAAATCCGAGGTTGATGCCGCCGTGGCTGGGGTCCAGCCATCGGGTGGTGACCACCTTGCCACGGGTGAAGAAGTGCACGCCCTCGGTGCCGTGGGCGTGGGTGTCACCGAACAGCGAGCTCTTCCAGCCACCAAAACTGTAGTAGGCAGTCGGCACGGGGATGGGCACGTTGATGCCGATCATCCCTACCTCGACCTCGTTCTGGAAACGTCGGGCGGCGCCGCCGTCGTTGGTGAAGATCGCGGTGCCGTTGCCGTACGGGTTGGAGTTGATGAGGTCGAGGGCCTCGTCGTAGGAGTCGACGCGGACGACCGACAGCACGGGGCCGAAGATCTCGTCGGTGTAGACGCTCATCTCGGGGGTGACGTGGTCGATCAGCGTCGGTCCCAGCCAGAAGCCGTCGTCCCCGCCATCGACCTGAATCCCGCGGCCGTCGACGACGATGGTTGCCCCGTCGGCCTCGCCGGCATCGACGTAGGACGCCACCCGGTCGCGGTGCGCCTTGGTCACCAGCGGACCCATGTCTGCGTCGCGCGTGCCGTCACCTGTCTTGAGCCCCTTCGCGCGGTCGGCGATCTTCGCGACCAGGTCGTCGGCGATCGGGCCGACCGCCACGCATGCAGAAATGGCCATACAGCGCTCGCCCGCCGAGCCGAAACCGGCGTTGATCATCGCGTCGGCGGCCAGGTCGAGGTCGGCGTCGGGCAGCACGATCGCGTGGTTCTTGGCACCGCCGAGGGCCTGCACCCGCTTGCCGTGCAACGTGCCGGTGGCATACACGTACTGCGCGATCGGGGTGGAGCCGACGAAGCTGATCGCCTTGACGCTGGCGTTGGTCAGCAGTTCGTCCACCGCGACCTTGTCGCCCTGCAGCACGTTGAACACGCCGGCGGGCAGGCCGGCCTCGGCCCACAGCTCGGCGATCCACAGTGCTGCCGACGGGTCCTTCTCCGACGGCTTGAGCACGACGGTGTTGCCCGCGGCGATCGCGATCGGGAAGAACCACATCGGCACCATGGCCGGGAAGTTGAAGGGGCTGATGATGCCGACGACGCCCAGCGGCTGTCGGATGGATGCGACGTCGACGTTGGTCGAGGCGTTCTCCGTCATCCCGCCCTTCAGCAGATGTGCTATGCCGCAGGCGAATTCGACGACTTCCTGGCCGCGGCTGACCTCGCCGAGTGCGTCGGAGACGACCTTGCCGTGCTCGCTGGTGATGATCTCGGCCAGCTCGCCCTTGCGGGCGTTGAGCAGTTCCCGGAACGCGAACAGGATCTGGGTGCGCTTGGCCAGCGAGGTGTCGCGCCACGCCGGGTAGGCCGCGGCGGCGGCGTCGATGACGGCGCGGGCGTCGGCCACGTCGGCGAGGGCGAGCTCACCGGTGACCTCACCGGTCGCGGGGTTCGTGACCTGGGCGGTGCGGTCACCTGAGCCTGCGAAGTTCTTGCCGTCGGCCCAATGCGCGATGGTCCGGACGCGGGTGCTGAGTGTCATGGTTCGATTCTCGCGGCCGTGGAGCCGCCGATGCCCGTCGATGTGTAAGAGATATCGCCCCAGACATTACGATGTGTCACATGCGGCCGACGGTTCGCGAGATCCTCGCACTGCCCGTGTTGCGGGCCGGTCAGCCCGAGATCGTGTGCGGGGCCGACCGTCCCGAGGCGCTGGACCGGCCGGTTCGTTGGGTGCACGTCAGCGATCTGCCCGACCTGTCGAATCTGCTCGAAGGCGGGGAGATGGTCCTGACCACCGGCCAGGCGCTAGCCGACGTCCGGCACCGCGACGAGTACCTGCCGCAGCTGGCCCGAGCGGGCGCCGTGGCAGTCGTCGTCGAACTGGGAGTGCACGTCGACGAGGTGCCGCGTTCGGTCGTCGACGTGGGCAGCCAGCTCGAGCTGCCCGTGATCGCGCTGCACCGTCCCGTGCGGTTCGTCGAGGTCACCGAGGAGGTACACCGCCGGATCGTGGCCGAGCAGTACGCGGAGGTCGACTACGCCCGACGGGTGCACGAGGCCTTCACCAACCTCAGCATGCGGCGAGCTTCGGTCGACGAGATCGTGGCCGCCGCCGCCGACATGCTCGACACGCCGATCGTCCTCGAGGATCTCAACCGCCAGGTGCTCGCTTTCGTGGCGACGCGGCGTGCCGCCGACTGAGTTGCTGACCGACTGGGAGCGGCGGTCCCGACTGAATCCGATTGCGGGACAGGGCACCTGGGTGGCGCAGCCCGTCGGTCCGTATCGGCAGGAGTGGGGTCGGCTGGTCGCGCCGCGCGGTCGCGGCCAGGATGCCGACGCCGACGACCGCACCGTCACCACCCTCGAACGCGCGGCACAGGCCCTGGCGCTGCACCGGATGGTCGAACAGGACCGCACGTCGCTGGAACTGCGCGCGCAGAGCGGCCTCGTCGACGACCTGCTGCGCGGCCGCATCCGGGACGAGAGCGAGGCCACCGCCCGCGCGCACGCGCTCGG
Organism: uncultured Actinomycetota bacterium; assembly: GCA_963798245.1. Lineage (GTDB taxonomy): Bacteria > Actinomycetota > Actinomycetes > Mycobacteriales > Mycobacteriaceae > Mycobacterium. The sequence continues at coordinate 703 of CAWCSO010000008.1, read as the reverse complement.
CCTGCGGCCCGCGCTGGCCTACGTCCCGATGACGGTGCGGTTGCGCGAAGCCGTGAACGCGAATCAGCTGGTGACCCAGCAGCGGCGCAGCCGGACGCTGGACGCGGTCGTCCACGCGATTCGGTCGGCCGGACACAGCGTCCTGACCGCCAGCCGCGACGACGGTCAGATCGACGTGCTGCTGGCCCCCCAGCCGAGGGCGATGCGCGTTGGGCCGGCCGCGGTGCTCCCCCCGACTCCGAACCCGTGCTGGTCGAGGTGGCGTCGTCGATCCGCCGCGCGGTACTCCGCGTGGACGGCGTCTCGGCGTGTGTCATCGGCGCGGGACCGGAGTCGAGCCGGCTCGTCGATGCGGCGGGCGGCCTCGCGGAGTCCGGACACGTCGCCGAGGTGGCGCTGTCGATGGCCGACGAGCGGCCGTTCTACCGCGCCGCCGACGTGCGTCTGCGCGGCCTGATCGCGCTGATCCGCGCCGACCCGCGGGTGCAGGCGTTCGCCGAAACGGAACTGCGCGGCCTTCTCGAGCGGCGGGCCAAGCATGGCGACGAGACGTTCGACCTGCTTGCGGGCTTCCTGGAGGTCGGCGGCAACAAGGCGGAACTCGCCAAGCGGCTGCACATGTCGCGCCCGACCCTCTACTCGCGACTGGCGGCCATCGAGCGGCTGCTCGGGGTCGACCTCGACGACGCCGAATCCAGGACGT
>CAWCSO010000007.1:0-62342 GCA_963798245.1 uncultured Actinomycetota bacterium | reverse complement strand
GGCCGCCGTTCGCGCCTGCGGAGCCGCGACGTCGGCGAGCACGCGGGCGAGCACCGCCTCGTGCTGGTGCCGGCGAACTCGGCCTCGGGGTCGAGCACGAAGCGGTGCGTCCACACGGGGCCGGCGAGGTCGCGGATGTCGTCGGGCAGCACGAAGTGCCGGCCCTGGGCCGCGGCCCAGACCTTGGCGGCGCGGATCAGCGCCATCGCGCCGCGCACCGAGACGCCGACGCGGCTCTCGGGGGCGTTGCGGGTCTCTTCGGCGAGCTGAGCGGTGTAGCGCAGGATGGCGCGGTCGACGTGCACGGTCGAGGCGAGGTCGGCCATGTCGGCGACGGCCGAGGTGGTGATCACGGCGCGAAGCGCCGACGACGGGTTGCGGTTCGCCGAGCCGCGAGGATCTGCTCGGTCGATGGCCAGGTCGGGGTAGCCGATCGAGGTCTTGATGAGGAAGCGGTCGAGCTGCGCCTCGGGCAGCTTGTAGGTGCCCGCCTGCTCGATCGGGTTCTGCGTCGCGATCACGAGGAACGGGCGGCCGACCTCGTGCGCCACGCCGTCGACGGTGACCCGCGACTCCTCCATGACCTCGAGCAGCGCCGACTGCGTCTTCGGGCGCGCGCGGTTGATCTCGTCGGCCAGCACGATCGACGCGAAGATCGGGCCGCGGTGGAACTCGAACTTGTGCCCTGTCCTGGTCGTAGATCGTGACGCCGGTGACGTCGGAGGGCAGCAGGTCGGGCGTGAACTGGATGCGCTGGTGCGTGCCCTGGACGGTGGCCGCGAGCGCCTTCGCGAGGCTCGTCTTGCCCGTGCCCGGGGCGTCCTCGAGCAGCACGTGGCCCTCGGCGAGCATCGCGGCCAGCACGAGGCGCGACGATCGTCGCTCTTGCCCAGCACGGCCTGGTCGACGTTGTCGACGAGCGCGGTGAAGGTGCCCGGGAACCAGGTCGCCTGCTCGGGGGTCATTGTCATCGCTGTGTCCTTGTTCTCGTGGTGTTCTGAGGGTGCTGCAGTGGTGCGCGGTATCAGCTCGACAGGACGCGATGCTCGTGGCCTGACCGCTACCGTGACCCAGGCCTGCACGCCGCCGCGTTGCCCGAGGTAGCTGTGTGCCGTGAGCGTCGCCGCTGCCGTTCGCGGGGATCGTAGGTCAGCCCAGGCGCCGCCGTTGGTTGCCGTCGTTGTTGGTGTACGGTCGAGTAGTTGCCCGGGCTGCGGAAGTTCGCGCGCTGTCAGCCGTAACGTGCGCGCCCGTGCGCGTGCGTTGCAGTCGGGCTAACCGTTCCGCGATGGGACCGTCGCGGTGCCCAGGCGCCGGGCTGCGGCCGAGGGCCGTACTGCGCGCGAGTCTGGACTGACCTCGGGTGACCACAGCGCCGGTCGTGTCATGCGCCCGCCGATGTTGTGGTCTGCTCGTAGTCCGTCGCCCACGTGGCGGAGCCGCTGATGCCGACGCCCTGCCAGCCCCCGCCGTCGATCTGATCTGCACCGTCGTGATGCGCGGCCGTTACGCGGCCGCGTGGCATTCCAGCTGAGCTCGCACCTGCGTGGTCGCGCTGCTGTCGCCGCCGGTCGGGGTGTGCGGCTTGCCGTAGGGATGCCCGTTGCCGCGCTCGACGCCGCTCCAGCGTACGTCGAGCCGTCGACTGTCGCGCGCGCGCACCTGGACGGTGTATTCGTGCTGTTGCTGAGCCACGGATGACGTTGTCACCGGGGAGCGCCGCCCAGTCCACCGCCGTCGAGCCGGTACTGGTACTCGACCTCGCCTGTCTTGGCGCCGTTGCGCGCGCCGGGGTGTAGGCGATCGTCGATGCTGACGGTCGCCCTCGGTCGTCACGCGGAGGCTGGTCGGCGCACCCGGCGCGGTGACGCCACGACGCGGCGCCGACTGCGCGCTGCACTCGCCCCATCCCGGCCTTGTTCTGCGCCGCGGATGCGGTAGGTGTAGTCGGTCTCCGAGGTCGGCACGACCACGGCCTGGCTGGTCGCCTGCGCGCCCGGCGTGATGGTGCGCACGACGTTGCCGCCCCGAGCACCTCGAGCTGGTAGCTGCCGGATCGCGTCGCCGTTGCCGGTCGGGGGCGGCCCAGTTCACCTGCATCTGGGCCTGGCCGCCGACCGGCTCGAGCTCCTGCGTGGTCGGGGCATGCGCCGCGAGCGGCGGAGCCAGCCGGATCTCGGACGCCGACCATCCGCTCCAGCTCGACGGGTCGGGCGCGCGGTTATGGGCCTGCACGCGCACCTGGTAGTCCGACCCGTTCTCGAGGCCCTCCCAGACCAGGGAGTTGCCGGTCACTTCCTTCTGCGTGATGCCGGACGGCGGTGCCGGCGAGATCTCGAGCGTGTAGCGGTCGACCGGCGACCCGGGGTCGTCGGGGTCACCCACGCCACCTTGAGCGACTTGTCGCCGAACACCAGGGTCGGCGGGTTGGGCGTGTCGGGGCGCGCATCCGGACGCGCGATCTCCGAGGTGCCGGAGGGCTCGGATTCACCGACGCGGTTCGTCGCGGTCACCTTGAACGTGTACTCCACGTTGTTCGTCAGCCCGTCGAGCGTGCAGGTGGTCGACTGGCACTCCTTCGTGTACGCACCCGCCGTGACCGACTTCACCGTGTACTTCGTGATCTCCGCGCCGTTGTTCGTCGGCGGGGACACGAGATGCACGACCGTGCGGTCCTGCACGCTGGTGACGGTCGGGGTGCCCGGCGCCTCGGGCACGCCCTGCACGGTGAGACTGATGCTGGCCGTTCGACCTCGCGGTCGGCGTCCCCGTCGCATCCTGCACGCGGTAGCGCACCACGAGCGTGCCCACGAAGTTCTTCGCCGGGAGTGACGGTGACCTCGGACGCCGGTGTTCGACACGTTCGCGGAGCCGGACTCGGCGACCGCCGCGATGATCTTCAGCGGCGTCTCGGGGAACGGGTTGAAGTCGTTCGCGAGTGCAGGGACCGTGACGTCTTGCCCGCGTCGGCCTCGGCGATCGTGTCGGTGTTCGCCGCCGCACAGGTCGCGGTGGATGCCGTCACGCAGGGCGGTCACGGTTCCCTCGATCGGCTCGGTCTCGCCGTCGCTGATGCGGATCTTCAGCGTCGCGGTCGCGCCCTTCTTGGCGTTCCGACGACGCCTCGACGTACAGACGGTCCTCCGTCGACGCGTGCGAGATGCCGTTGGTGTCGCCGCCGACGAAGGAGTAGGTGTGCTTGCCCTTGTCCTCCGGGTCGGGGTCGTCCGTGAGCGCGGCCAGGTCGAGCGGCGGCTCGCTCGCCCGGCGCGACGTTGACCTGTCCCTGCAGGAACGTGGGCTGCTGGTTGTCGGGCGGGAGCACGTTGATCGGGATGCTGAGCGTCGCCTTGCGGCCCTCGGGGTCGTCCGGTCCCGTGCCGTCCGTGACCTCGAAGGTCAGCGAATCCGGACCGAAGAACCCGTCGGCCGAGGTGTAGACGAGGGTGTTCCCATCGAGCAGCAGCTCGTCGCCGTTGGCGTGGTTCGCGGTGATCTTCGCCTTCTCGGTGATCGTCACCTCGCCACCGCCGGCGACCGTCACGTACTTGTCGAGCGGGAGCTCCTTGGTCTCGCCGCTGACGACCTCGACCGGCTTGGTGGAATCCAGTGTCGGGCGCAGGATCGGCGCGCGACGGCACGAAGATGAAGGCCGATGCCTGCAGCCCGTCGGGGTCGGTGAGCGTGTAGCGGATCAGCTGCAGCTCCTCGGTGACGTGACGCGGACCGTGCCGCCCTCGAGGAGGGTTCCGCCTTCGCCGACCTCGATGTCGAGCTTGTCCTTCGTGCCGTCCGGGTCCTCGTCGTTCTTGAGGATCTCGAGGTCGGCCGACAGGCTGCCGTCCTTCAGATCAGCGGGCTGGAGCCGATCGTCGCGGGCGACGGGAGCCTTGAGCGGCACGTCCTCGTCGACCGTGATCTGCAGCGTCGCGGTCGCGGTGGCGCCCCGACGTCGACCACCGTGTACTGCAGCGAGGTCTCCATCTCCTCCTCCGGCGCCTGCACGAGCACGCGATCCCCGAGACCCGGGCGGTCAGCGCCTCAGGAACCTCGAGGCCGTCCTTGACGAGCTGGAGCTTGTCGCCTTCAGGATCCGAGTCGTTGTCGAGCACCGGCACTGCGATCTCGCGACCGGGGCGCACGACGACCGCATCCTTGACCGCGTACGGCGCCTGGTTGATCTGCTCCGCGGGGGCGACGCCGACGCGGATCGGTGGCCGTGCCCTCCTTGCCGAGACGGTCACGGACGCGGTACGTGAAGGTGTCGACGCCGGCGGATCCGCGGCGGCCTCGTAGGTGAAGTAGTTCGGCCCGACCTTCGTGATGCGCCCCTTGGTCGGGCTCGAGTCGATGCCGATGAGCTCGACCGAATCGCCGTCCGTGTCGATGCCGTCGAGCGGGACCGCGATGCTCACCTCGCTGCCGGCGAGGGCACGAGCCGTGAGGTCCTGAGGACGAGGAGCGGCGTTCTTCTCCTCGTCGATCGGCAGGATCTGGATCGTGACGAATCCGGCAGCCTTCTGCCGACGCGATCGACGGCCTCGTACGTGAGGTAGACGGTCTTCGCCTCGGCGCCGGCCTTGAACCGCACCTCGTCCTGCGAGACGAACGTCTCGCCGTCCTCGGGGTCGACCAGCGGCTCGATGAGATCGGGCGACAGGTGCAGACGTCGTCGCTCGGGTGGGTGTCGTTGTCGAGCACGGGGATGGTCACGACGTCGCCCGCGCGCACGGTGGCGGTGTCGGCGTTGGCGGTCGGCGGCAGGATCTCGTCGGGGGCGGGGATCGGGATCACCACGACCTCGCCGTCGGCGGACTTCGATCCGTTCGAGATCCGGTACGCGATGCGCACCTCGTCCTGCAGGGCGCCCTGGTCGGTGATGCGCAGGGTCTCGTGGTTGAGCACCGAGACCGAGATGCCACTCCCCGGGTCCAGCGACACGGACTGCACGACGAGGATGCCGCCGGCCGGGTCGGTGTCGTTGTTGAGCACCCCGAGCAGCACGTCGCCGCCCGTGGGCAGCAGCGCCACGTCGCGCACGGCCACCGGGGGCAGATCGGTCTCGCTCTCCGGCATCACATCGACGCGGACGAGTCCCTCTCCGTTCTTGGGGCCGGTCGTGACCTGGTACTGCACGTAGTAGACGCCGGCTGGTGTCACACAGCGGATAGCTTCCGCTGCGTCTGCAGGTGCAGATGGCGACCATGAACCGGTCGGACTCGACTACGCCGTCAGACGTCTCGATGCGCACCGGACCCTGCACCATGATCGGCCCGGAAGGCACTATGCGGACCACACGGACGGCTCGATCGGCGTGCTCGGTCATCGCCGAACCGCCTCGATGACCGCCAGGCTCTCCGTCCGACGCCCGCCGTCGAGGCGTCCGGATCGCTCGAGCCACGGTGCGCGCGACGTCATGACCGGCCCGAACGGGATGCACTGGCGGGTAATGACTTCGGTCCGCAGACCCGCAGTGCGAAGCGCGGCGACGGTTCGTTCGACGCCGGCGAACTCCGAATGGACCAACAGCAGGGTGCCACCGTCGGCCAGCATGCCTGGCGCGGATGCACACAGCGGATCCAGCACGAGCCGACCGTCTGCTCCGGCATCGAACGCCTCGGCGGGGCCCGCGCCATCGGGCATGCCCGTGTCGTCGTCCCCACCGACGGGCACGTAGGGCGGATTACTCACGACGAGATCGAACGGCCCGAACTCGGCTGCCTGGGTCCACGACCCGTGGCGCACATCGACGGCGACGCCGGAGGCCTGCACGTTCGCCCGCGCGCACTCCACAGCACGGGCAGAGAGATCGACTGCGGTCACCGTCGCCGCCCCGAGCCTTGCGGCGCTGATGGCGATCACACCGCTGCCCGTGCACAAGTCGGCGACCCTACGCCCCGCGACCCGGCCCCGACGCTCCATCACATCGATGAGCAGCAGGGAGTCGTGCTGCGGGGGGTATACGCCGGGTGCTGCGGTGACGCAATTCGCTAGATCGGAGAATGCAGTGGTCACTTGGCGCCTTTCGAACGAGGTCGCCGTCGGGCTGCAGCGTTCGACATGCATTCCCGCAGCGGAGACGTCCGAAACTTCGCGAATCGACCGCTCGATCGCCAAACCCCTCGGTTGGGGGTACCCTGAACGATGTCCTCATGGACTACTCCGCCGTTTAGTTCCAAGCGGCCTGCAAGTTCGCCGCACTGTCGAACGAATCGCTCTGAACCCGTCCAGCCACCTGCGGGCCCTGGCGCTCCGATCTGCACTCTGCGGTAACGGCACAGTGCCGGTCCGTTTCTCGACGGATTCGGATGAAGCGTTCCAGGTCGCGTCACGCAGCGTCGGCCGGGCACTCATCCCTGGATTCCTGTTAGGGGGTCCACGCATGACAACGTCCTGTCACACAAAGTCTTGCCACACAACGCACTTCACCTGCCATCGCGGTCACGATCGGATCGGCTCATGACAGTGCAACTGGAAGCTCCCGCCACGCCGATCGACGTACCCACCCCGGCCGCCGACGAGTACGCCGACGTCACCGAGATGTTCAAGGTGCTCAGGCGACTCCCGGCCGACTCTCCCGAGTACGACCTGCGGCGCAGCCACATCGTGGACCGGTGCCTTGGCCTTGCCGACCGCATCGCGCGACACTACGACCGCCGGGGCGAAGACATCGAAGACCTCACGCAGATCGCCCGCCTCGGGTTGATGAACGCAGTCAATCGCTTTGACCCGGACAAGGGCTCGAGCTTCATCGCCTTCGCGGTTCCCACCATCATGGGCGAGGTCCGCAGACATTTCCGCGACCACGGCTGGGCCATGCACGTACCGCGCCGGATCAAGGACCGACACGTCCAACTCAGCAGGGCCACCGTCGATTTGACGCAACGGCTTGGTCGCGCGCCTACCCCCGGGGAACTCGCAGAACTACTCGAGGTCGACCGCGAGACGATCGTCGAGAGCCTGATCGCCGCGGAGTCCTACCGCACTCAGTCGATCGACGCCCCGATCGGCAGTGACGGCGGCACGCCTCGCATGGTGTCGGACACCATCGGCGCCATCGACGTGGAGTTCGACCGCATCACCGACCAGGAGACGGTACGGCCGCTCTTGGCGGCGCTGCCCGAACGGGAGCGGACGGTGCTATACCTGAGGTTCTTCGCGTCGATGACGCAGAGTCAGATCGCCGAACGCATCGGTGTATCGCAGATGCACGTATCACGAATTCTGGAGCGGACGCTGCGCGAACTCCGCGACAAGGTCTGACGGGTCCGACGGCCGGTTCATCGACGGTTGGCGTCTCACCGGGGCTGTGCCGGGTGCGGTATCACTGCCCTGGTGCAGATTTCAGCGAGCGCGCGGCGAGGCGCTCCCGCACGTTGTCGCGCACGCGTGCGGTGAGCGCTGTCGTCGCCGCCGACCATCCCTGCCGCGTCGTCGACAGCTGCTCGCCGGCGGCCAACCGCCATTCACCGCTCACCGACCGCAACCGATGGAGTTCGTCGACCAGCCGTGCCATCCTCTCGGCCCGCAGTTGTTGCGACCGTGGGCAGTACACGTACTGCTCCATGTCGGTACCGAAGATCATCGGGCCGGCAGAGTTCAGCTCGCTGTACATTTCACCGCAGCGTCGGCAGCGGACGTCGTACCGGATGGCGTCCGGCCCGCATTCGACGAACACGTAGTCCGCGACGGCAACACATCGAGGACAGCGGGCCACTCCACGCTCGACCACCAGATTCATGGGTGTAATCCTGAAGCCGACGGGGCCGCCATGGACCGGACCGGCACATGTCGTTGCGGTTTCGGTGCGGAATCGAGATCGGACCCTTGCTCGCCACTCGCGGCAGGCATGATGACGCCATGACGACGGTCCGCGGGCGGGTGTGGCGTTGCGGCGTTGCGCAGGACGACTTCACGTTCTCGACCATCTCCGACTGCCTGGCCGCCGAGGGCACGCTGGTCTGGGCAGACATCTACGACCCCGACCACGAGACTCTGGCCGCTCTCGCCGACGAACTCGGGCTCGACATCTGGGCCGTCGAGGACGCCACGGCGCCCAAGGAGCGGACCAAGGCAACCGTGTACCGCACGTACACGTTCTTCACCGTGTACGCGGTGCAGACGGCGACACCGGACGATGACACCACGTCAACCCTGATCAGGCACCGCATCTCGGCGTTCGTCCTACCTCGGGGGCTGATCACGGTGCGGCTACCGCCCGAGTTCGACGTGGACGCCGTGTCCGAGCGTTTCGACGAACTCGGCGGCCAGGAATACGGTGTCGGCGCGCTGGTGCACGCTCTGCTCGACGTCGTCGTCGACGGCCACTTCGAAGCGGTGCAGGCCCTCGACGACGGCATCGAGTCGCTGGAGGACGAGCTGTTCGACGAGGGCGGGCCCAAGCGTGGGTTGCAGCGCCGGACGTTCCAGCTGCGCAAGGACCTCGTCGAGCTGCGTCGCATCGTGTTGCCGATGCGCGAGGTGGTCACCACCATCCAGCACCGCAGGTTGGACGTACCGGCGGCGCCCGAACTCGACCCCCTCTACTCCGACCTCTACGACCACGTGCTGCGCGCCTCGGAGTGGACCGAGTCCATACGCGACCTGGTCACCACGGTGTTCGAGACCCATCTGTCTCTTCAGGACGCCCGGCTGAACACGGTGATGAAGAAGCTGACCGGCTGGGCGGCCATCATCGCCGTACCCACCGCGATCACGGGCTTCTACGGCCAGAACGTCGACTACCCGGGCATCAACACGTTCGCCGGCTTCGCCGCAAGCACTGTACTCATCGCGGTTCTGGTGGTCGGGCTGTACGTGACGTTCCGTCGCCGCGACTGGCTCTAGCCCCCTTTTCCCTGCGCGAGCAGACGCAAAGTGCCCTGACACGCAGTGCGCGAGGGCCGTTTGCGTCTGCTCGGCGGAAGGGAAAGGGGGGCTACAGGGCCTTGAGTTCCTCGATGACGTCACCGACCGACTTCTTCGCATCGCCGAACAGCATCGAGGTGCCGTCGGCGAAGAACAACGGGTTCTCGATGCCGGCGTAACCCGAGGACATGGACCGCTTCAGCACGATGACCGATCGGGACTGGTCCACGTTGAGGATCGGCATGCCGTAGATGGGTGAACTCGCGTCGTTGCGGGCCGCGGGGTTGGTGACGTCGTTGGCACCGATGACGATCGAGACATCGGTGCGGTTGAACTCGCCGTTGATGTCGTCCATTTCCTTCATGGCGTCGTACTCGACGTCGGCCTCCGCCAGAAGCACGTTCATGTGCCCCGGCATGCGTCCCGCGACCGGATGGATGGCGTACTTGACCTCGACGCCCTTGCGCTCGAGCAGTTCGGCCATCTCCTTGACCGCATGCTGCGCCTGGGCGACGGCCAGACCGTAGCCGGGCACCACGATGACCTGGTTGGCATAGGCCATCTGGATCGCGGCGTCGGCGGCCGAGGTCGCCTTCACGGTGCCCTGATCCGAGGACACCGCGGCGACGCCTGCCGAGCCCGCCCCGAACGAACCGAACACGATCGCCGGGATGGACCGGTTCATCGCCACGGCCATCAGGTTGGTCAGGATGGAGCCCGATGCGCCCACGATCATGCCCGCGACGATCATCGCGGTGTTGTTGAGCGCCAGACCGGCTGCCGCAGCGGACAATCCGGTCAGCGCGTTGAGCAGCGAGATCACCACCGGCATGTCGGCGCCGCCGATCGGGAACACCACGAAGAGCCCCATGATCCCGGCCAGCACCAACACCACGACGATCAGCCACACCGGGCTGCCCGTGCCGGCGTTGACGCCGATGTAGATCGCGGTCGCGACCGCGACGAGCAGCAACACCACGTTGGCGGCCTGGAACAGCTTCGCCGAGGCGACCAGCCGCTTCTCGACGTTCTTGGGAATCGATTCCTGCAGCTTGAGGAACGCCACCAGCGAACCCCAGAACGACACCGAGCCGATGATCGCGGCGAACAGCGACCCCACCACGAGCGCCACGGTCGGCGACTGGTCCGGCGTGAACTCCGAGAAGCCGTCCGTCTCGATGAACTCCGACCATGCGATCAGCGCCACCGTGCCGCCGCCGACGCCGTTGAACAGCGCAACCAGCTGCGGCATCGCCGTCATCTTGGTCTTCTTCGCCGGCGGCACACCGAGCACGACGCCGATCAGCAGACCGGCCGCGATCAAGATCCAGTTGATGGACGCCGTCTCGCGCACCTTGATCAGCGTCGCGACCACGGCGATGGCCATACCGGCGGCGGCGATCAAGTTGCCGCGCACCGCCGTCTTGGGGCCGGTCAACCCGGACAGGCCCAGGATGAACATCCCGAACGCGACGATGTAGAGCACGTTGACCCCGTAGTTGATGGTCTCCGCGCTCACGTGTCGGCCCCGGCCTCGGTCGTCGAGTCGCTGACGGGCGCAGGCTTGCGTGACTTGAACATGCCCAGCATCCGGTCGGTCACCAGGAAGCCGCCGATAACGTTCAGCGTGCCGAAGATCAGCGCGATGAACGCGATGATCCGCACCCCCCACGAGGCATCGGCCGGCAGACCACCCAGCACGATCAGCGCACCCAGCACGACGATGCCGTGGATGGCGTTCGTACCCGACATCAGCGGCGTATGAAGGGTATTGGGCACCTTCGAGATCACGGCGAACCCGACGAACCCGGCCAGAACCAGGATCGCGAGGTTGGCCAACAACTGGTCGTACATCGGCTAGTTCTCCGTCTCGCGGGTGACACACGAGGCCGCGATGACCTCGTCGTCGAAATCAGGCGCCAGTGCGCCGTCGGTGATCAACAACTCCAGCAGCGAGGTCAGGTTCTTGCTGTACAGCTCGCTGGCATGCTCGGGCATGGTGGCCGGCAGGTTCAGCGGCGAGCAGATCGTCACACCGTGCTTCACGACGGTCTGGCCGGGCTCGGTGAGTTCGCAGTTCCCGCCGGTCTCCCCGGCAAGGTCCACCACGACGCTGCCGGGCTTCATCCCCTCCACCGCGGCCGCGGTGACCAGACGCGGCGCGGGGCGGCCGGGCACCAGCGCCGTGGTGATCACGACGTCGAATCCCGTGATGGCCTTCTCGAGTTCCTTTTGCTGCTGCGCACGTTCCTCGTCGGTGAGTTCGCGGGCGTAGCCCCCCTCGCCCGCTGCTGCGATCCCGAGATCCAGCCACTGCGCGCCCACCGAACGCACCTGATCGGCCACCTCCGGGCGGACGTCGTAACCGGTGGTGCGGGCGCCCAACCGCTTGGCGGTGGCCAGCGCCTGCAGGCCGGCCACGCCGACGCCAAGGATCAGCGCGGTGGCCGGCTTCACGGTGCCTGCCGCGGTGGTCAGCATCGGGAAGAAGCGGGTGGACTCCGACGCCGCCAGCACGACCGCCTTGTATCCCGACACGTTGGCCTGCGATGACAGCGCGTCCATCGCCTGCGCGCGCGAGATCCGCGGAATCGCCTCGACCGCGAACGCCTGCACCCCGGCGGCCTTGAGCGCACCGATCTGGTTCTCGGCGTTGCGGGGAGCCAGGAACCCGATCAGGGTCTGTCCGCTGCGGAGCCTGGCGACCTCCTCGGTGGTCGGTGGCGCCACCTTCACCACGATGTCGGCAGCCCATGCGTCGCCGACCGTCGCGCCGGCCTCGGTGTACAGCGCATCGGGCAACAGCGCCCGGTCTCCGGCGCCGGACTCCACGGTTACCGCCACCCCGCTGTTGATCAGCGCGGTCACAGCCTTGGGCACCAGCGCTACCCGACGTTCGTCGCCGCCCGACTCGGCGACCACGCCAACCGTCGTCATCGTCACCCGGCCAGCGCCGGATTCAGCTTCAGTCATGTCTTCTTCCCCCGCCGGAGCAAACCCGCGGTGTATTCGAACTCAGACACCCTAACCGGTACCGGTGGTGACGACCGATTCGGCAAATCGGTGCCTCGATGCAGTGGCCGGGGCCGAAAACTAGGAGCTACGGGCATGTTGGGGCCGGGTGCGATACCGGCTCGGCGGCGTCGGGATGCGGGTACCTGTTCTACTCGGGAGGTGACGACTGCCGGCCGACGGGTGCCGACGTGGTCCGTGCCGATGTTCTTCGTCGTCGGCGCCGTGTCGCAGTACGTCGGCGCCGCATTGGGCGTCTTCTTGTTCGAGACCACCGAACCCGCCGCGGTGGCGTGGTTGCGCGCGGCGACGGCGGGGCTGGTGCTCGTCGCGTGGCGGCGGCCGTGGCGGCTGCGATGGACCCGTCGTTCGGTCGCCACCGCAGCCGGCTTCGGCGTCGTCACGGTCGGGATGAACGTCGCGTTCTTCGAGGCGATCGCCCGGATTCCGCTTGGCACCGCGGTGGCGATCGAGTTCCTCGGGCCGGTGGCCGTGGCGACCGCGGGATCACGCCGGCCTCGCGACCTGCTGGCCGTGGTGCTCGTCGGCGCGGGCGTGGCACTGCTCGCCGGTGTAGAGGGCGGCGCTGATCTGCTGGGAATCGGCTTCGCCCTGATGGCCGCCGCCCTGTGGGCCGGTTACATCCTGCTCGGCAAACGGGTCGCCGACGCAGGCGCCGGTGTCGACTCCCTGGCCGTCGGGATTGCGGTGGCGGCGGTCGTGCTTGCTCCGCCGCTGCTGATCGGCCAGGTGCTCGACGCCCCATCGGTGTTCGCCGTTCCGCAGACCTGGCTGCTCGGCATCGGGGTCGGCGTGCTGTCGTCGGTCGTGCCCTACGCGTTGGACCAGGTGGTACTCACCAAGCTCGGCCGGGCCAGGTTCGCCCTGCTGCTCGCGCTTCTGCCTGCCACCGCGGCGGTCGTCGGTGCGGTGCTGCTGGCGCAGCGGCCGACGATCGCGGAAGTGGCCGGAATCGCCCTGGTGATGCTCGCCTTGGTCGTGAGCGCGGGCGATGGCCGGCTGCCGGCGGATCCACCCGTCGCCGGCTAGCCGTCCGACCCGCTTCGATAGTGTTCGGCGAGGCTAGAAACTAGGAGTTGCAACCATGCCGGTCGACCGCCTGCTCCCCTCCGAGGACGCCGCCGAACTCATCGCGCTGACGCGAGACGTCGCCGACAAGCTGCTCGATCCGATCGTGGACGACCACGAGTTGACGGAGACGTATCCCGAGGGCGTGTTCGCGCAGTTGGGTGCGGCGGGTCTGCTGAGCCTGCCGCAGCCCGAGGAGTGGGGCGGCAGCGGACAACCGTTCGAGGTCTACCTGCAGGTCCTCGAGGAGATCGCCGCGCGGTGGGCCGCCGTCGCCGTCGCCGTCAGCGTGCACAGCCTGTCTTCGCATCCGCTTCTGACCGTTCGGCACCGACGAGCAGAAGCAGCGCTGGCTGCCCGGCATGCTGTCGGGCGATCAGATCGGCGCCTACAGCCTTTCCGAGCCGCAGGCCGGATCCGACGCCGCGGCGCTGCGGTGCGCTGCCGTGCCGGACGACACCGGGTACGTGCTGAACGGCTCGAAGTCGTGGATCACCCACGGCGGCGTGGCGGACTTCTACACGCTGTTCGCGCGCACCGGCGACGGGTCGAAGGGCATCTCCTGCTTCCTGGTGCCCGGCGACCTGCCCGGCCTCAGCTTCGGCAAGCCGGAGGAGAAGATGGGCCTCGCCGCGGTCCCGACGACGTCGGCGTTCTACGACAACGCCCACATCGACACCGACCGACGTATCGGCGCCGAGGGCCAGGGGCTCCAGATCGCCTTCAGCGCACTGGATTCCGGACGGTTGGGTATCGCCGCGGTCGCAGTCGGCCTGGCGCAGGCGGCACTCGACGAGGCCCAGCGCTACGCCAACGAGCGGACGACGTTCGGCCGCAAGATCATCGACCACCAGGGGCTCGGCTTCCTGCTTGCCGACATGGCCGCGGCGGTGGTGAGCGCCCGTGCCACCTACCTGGACGCCGCGCGCAGACGTGATCTCGGGCTGCCGTACTCGACGCAGGCCAGCGTGGCCAAGTTGATCGCCACCGACGCCGCGATGAAGGTCACGACCGATGCCGTGCAGGTGTTCGGCGGTGCGGGCTACACCCGCGACTACCGCGTCGAGCGCTACATGCGGGAGGCGAAGATCACGCAGATCTTCGAGGGCACCAACCAGATTCAGCGCCTCGTCATCGCCCGTGGGCTGACGACGGGTTGAGGGCACGGTCCGCCGGCCCCCTGCCCCCCGCGTCGCGAGATCTACACAGGGGTCGTGGTTCGCGAGAAATCACGACCATGGTGTAGATCTCGCGAGCGCCGGACGGGTTGAGGGCACGGCCCGGAGTCAGGCGTCGTCGTCGCGCGTGCGCCCCGCCAGCCCGATCAGTTCCTCGTGCAGTTCGAACCACACCGTGTGGTACGAGTCGACGAGGGGACGGCTCAGCCAGGTGAGGTCACCTGCAGTGGCGCGGTCGAGGGCAGCAGCGAGGCGGTCGGCGTAGCGGTGCAGCCGCGGCACCAGCGCGCCGCCGGCGGCCACGACCGGGCTCACCCGCCGATGGATCTCCCCGACGCGCGCGAGCATGGCCGCGTCTCGGTGCGGATCGGCCTGCGACCCCGGCTCGGCGCGGGCCAGCTGCCACTGCGACAGGGCTTCCTTGAAGGCCGAGTCGACGTCGCCGAAACGCTCGTAGACGTCGACGGCGGCCGCGGTGTCCACGCCGGACCGTTCGACGGCCAGCAACTCGGCGAGGCGCTCGCGGCCCGCCGGTGTGAGTCGAAGCGTCGCCGCCGACACCAGCGAACCTGCAGCGGCGAGGGTCGCAGCGGTCTCGGCGACGTCGTCCGGCTCGACACCGAGCGCGGCTGCCGCGTCCGGACCGCTGACACGGCCCTTCAGGCGCACGGTCAGCAGCAGCGGGAGCTCCAGGTCCGTCACGGGCGCAGCGTCCGTCGTGCGGCGACCAGCGTGGCAACCAGCGGTTCAGCCGATACGACGTCGGTCGAGCCCGCGGCGAGCGCGGCGTCGACGCCGGAGTCGGTGGCCGCCATCGGGGGGTGCTCACCGGACCCGTGCACCCGCAGCGGGCAGGCGCGGCGTGCGATGTCGGTCAGCCGAAGCAGTTCGGGGGTGTCCTCGGCCGACCAGGCCGACAGTTCCAGCGCCCCGGCGCGCACCTCACCGGTGTCGCCGTCTACGGTGACCACCCGGCCCGCCAACACGTCGCCGAGGCCGGTACCGCAGCCGACGACCGCGGGGCGGCCCAGTTCACGGGCGACGATGGCCGCGTGGCTGGTCGCGCCGCCGACCTCGGTGACGACGCCTCGCGCGGCGACCATCCCGGCCACGTCGTCGGGGCTGGTGGTCGGGCGGAGCAAGATCACGTCGCGGCCCTCCTCGGCGGCGTCGAGCGCCTCGTCGCTGCTGGTGCACACCACTCCCGACACCACGCCCGGGCTGGCGGGCAATCCGGTCGCCAGCAGCTCGGCGGCCTGCCGCGTCTCGGGCGCCAGCGTCGTCGACATCGCCGACCGCAGCTGTGCCTGGGTCACCCGGGCAAGCACCTCGGATTCGTCGATCGCACCCTCGTCGTGGAAGGCCAGCGCCAACCGCACCGCGGCCCGCGCCGACCGCTGCGCCGTTCGTGACTGCAACAGCCACAGCTTGGCGCCCTCGACGGTGAACTCGATGTCCTGCACGTCGGCGGCATCCCCCTCGAGGCGTGCGCCCGCTTCGAGGAGCTCGTCATAGACCTTCGGCAGGTCGCGCCGCAGGGTCTCGATCGGCTCGCAGTCGCGGGAGCCTGACACGACGTCGTCTCCCTGGCCGTTTGGCAGCCACTCGCCAAGCGGCTCGCGGGCGCCGGTGGACGGGTTCCGGGTGAACAGCACCCCGGTGCCCGACCGGGCGTCGAGGTTGCCGAACACCATGGCCTGCACCACGACGGCGACGCGGTCGGGTGCGGGCAGGCCGTGATGGGCCCGGTAGGCCGTCACACGGGCCGACGACCACGACGCCAGCACCGCCTCCACGGCGCGGCGCAGTTGTTCGTGTGGGCCATCCGGTGGCGCCACCAGGTCGTCGTGCACCGCACGGCGGTACCCACGCTGGAACCGGTCGAAGGTGTCTCGGGCGAAGTCGGGCGAATGGGCCAGCGCCAGCGCGTCGAGGACGCCCGAGTCGATTCCCACGTCGAGGACGGTCTCGAGCATCCCCGGCATCGACCTCACACCACTGCTGCGCACCGCGAGGAGCAACGGCCGGTCACCGCCGCCGAACCTGGACCCGGTCTGCCTCTCCAGCCGCGCCAGGCCGTCCAGCACGTCGTTCCAGGCCCCGTCGAGAAGCGCTGCCGGCGCCGCAGCGCATTCGTCACACCAGTCGACGGTCAGGCAGAACGCGGGCGGCACGGGCAACCCCCGCCGGGCCATGCGGGCCAGGCCCCACCCCTTGGCACCCACCGCGGAGAGGGGTCGTTCGGCGCCGGCATCCAGGGTCACCACCTCGTGGTGGTGCGCCGCGTGAACGCGTCGACGCTGCGCGCCCATCTGCATGCCTGATGTCATCACCACCCCGCTCTCAGATCTGGTCGGACCGATTCGGCCAGAATTGCCTGGCCACTGGTCGTCCGAGTTTATGCAACTCACCCGTCACCGCGTTCCGGCCGGTACCGGCCGCGCGCGCAGGGCGGTCCCGGTCGGCTATGGTCACCCAAGCGCGACGCGCGGGGAACGCCACCAGTACATTTGCGGCGATGGCCCGCTATGCAGCGTTAACACGTCGGGGGCGACGACATCACCGAGACATCGGAGTCCCGGTGCAGCTTCGCGCGACGACGGCAGTCCGACGGCAAACGCGATCGGAAACGTCGCTCGTCAGCGCGTTCATACCGGGCTCTACATCGAACATCTCAGCGTCGCCGCCCGGCGCGACGGTCTGACAAGGGATAGCACCGCATGGCCAATCAACTCGAACACGCAACCGAGGCGCTGCGCAAGGCGCTCCTCCAGGTCGAACGGTTGAAGAACCAGAACCGTACTCTCCTGGAGCGCACCGGCGAACCGGTGGCGATCGTCGGCATGTCGTGCCGCTTCCCCGGCGGGGTCGACTCCCCCGAGAGCCTCTGGGACATGGTGGCCCACGGCCGCGACGTGATCTCGGAGTTCCCGCCCGACCGTGGCTGGGACGTCGCCGGGCTGTTCGATCCCGACCCCGACGCCCCGGGCAAGACGTACGCGCACACCGGCGGGTTCGTCGACGACGTGGCCGACTTCGATGCCGGCTTCTTCGGCATCGCGCCGAGCGAGGCCCTCGCGATGGACCCTCAGCAACGCATGCTCCTCGAGTTGTCCTGGGAGGCTCTCGAGCGCGCCGGGGTGGATCCGGCGACGCTTCGCGGCAGTGCGACGGGCGTGTTCGCCGGCGTCATCGCGGGCGGGTACGGCATGTCCGACGACGCCATAGAGGGCTACCGCCTCACCGGCATGACCTCTAGCGTGACATCGGGCCGTGTCTCCTACGTGCTGGGACTGGAGGGCCCGGCGGTGTCGGTGGACACCGCCTGCTCGTCGTCGCTGGTGGCGCTGCACATGGCGGTACAGGCGCTGCGCCTGGGCGAGTGCGACCTGGCCATGGCCGGTGGCGTCACCGTCAACGCCACCCCGACGATCTTCGTGGAGTTCAGCCGACACCGCGGCCTGGCACCCGACGGCCGATGCAAGCCCTACGCCGGGGCCGCTGACGGCGTCGGCTGGGCGGAGGGCGGCGGCGTCCTGGTGGTCGAACGGCTGTCGGATGCGCTGCGCAACGGACACAACGTCCTCGCGGTCGTCCGCGGCTCCGCGGTCAACCAGGACGGTGCCTCCAACGGGCTGACCGCCCCGAACGGTCCGTCGCAGCAGCGGGTGGTGCGTGCCGCGCTCGCCAACGCCGGCCTGTCCACCTCGCAGGTCGACGTCGTCGAAGGCCACGGCACCGGAACGCCGCTCGGCGACCCGATCGAGGCCCAGGCGCTGCTGGCCACCTACGGTCAGGGCCGGTCGAATCCGCTCTGGCTCGGTTCGATCAAGTCGAACATGGGCCACACCCAGGCCGCGGCGGGTGTCGCAGGCGTCATCAAGATGATCATGGCCATGCAGCACGAGGTGCTGCCCGCGAGCCTGCACGTCGACGAGCCGAGCCCGCACGTCGACTGGACGGCGGGCGCGGTCTCGCTGCTGGCCGAGTCTCAACCGTGGCCGTCTGACGCTCCCCGCCGGGCGGGCATCTCGTCGTTCGGCATCAGCGGCACCAACGCCCACGTGATCGTCGAGCAGGCGCCGACGGCCGACACCCCAGCCGACCCCGCCCCCGCGCCGATTCTGCCGTGGGTGCTGTCGGCCAAGTCCGCCACCGCCTTGGCCGGGCAGGCCGCCCGGCTGTCGGCACACCTGCAGACCCACGACGGTCTCGACGACCGTGACGTGGCCTGGACCCTGGCCGGCCGCGCGACGTTCGACCACCGGGCCGTGGTGCTCGGCGCCGACCACGACGCCCTGCTGGCCGGGCTCACCGAGCTGGCCACCGACGAGTTCGCCACCCGCACCGTCCGTGGGCACGCGACGCCCGCGAGCAAGACCGCCTTCGTCTTCCCCGGCCAGGGCAGCCAGTGGCTGGGTATGGGCATCGAGCTGATGGATGGCTCAGGGGTCTTCGCCGAGGAGATCAACGCCTGCTCCGAGGCGCTCTCGGAGTTCGTCGACTGGTCGCTGGTCGACGTCCTGCGCGGCGCACCGGGCGCGCCCGGTCTGGACCGCGTCGACGTCGTGCAGCCCGTGCTGTTCGCGGTCATGGTGTCCCTGGCGCGGCTGTGGCGCTGGCTGGGTGTCACGCCCGACGCCGTCATCGGCCACTCGCAGGGCGAGATCGCGGCGGCCTACGTCGCCGGAGCGCTGTCGCTGCGGGACGCGGCCAAGGTGGTGGCCTTGCGCAGCCGCCTGCTGGTCGCGCTGTCCGGCGAGGCGGGGATGGTCTCGCTGGCCTGCAGCGCCGAACGGGCCCGCGAACTGCTGCTGGACCTCGACGACCGTGTCGGCATCGCCGTGATCAACGGCCGTTCGGCGGTCGTGGTGTCCGGCGAGAGTGCCGCGCTCGACGAGCTGGTGCTCCAGTGCGAGGCACTGGAGATCCGGGCGCGCCGCATCGACGTCGACTACGCCTCACACTCGCCCCAGGTCGAGTCCATCCGCGAGCAGCTCGTCGAGGCGCTCGCGGACATCGAACCCCGTTCGGTCCGAACCGCCTTCATCTCCACCGTGACCGGCGACCTCCAGGACACCGCCGGCCTGGACGCCGAATACTGGTACCGCAACATCCGCCAGACCGTCGAGTTCGACCAGGCCGTGCGGACGGCGTGCAAGCACGGCTACCGGGCATTCGTCGAGGCCAGCCCGCATCCGGCCTTGATCGCCAGCGTCGAGGACACCGTCGGCGACTGCAGCGACGGGGTCGGCGAGCCGATCGTCGTGCCCTCCCTCGGCCGCGACGACGGCGGCCTGGACCGCTTCATGGCCTCCGCGGCGCAGGCCTATGTTTCGGGCATCGGTGTGGCATGGCGTGAAACATGCACCGGCGGAGCCCTTCTCGACCTGCCGACCTACGCGTTCGACCGGCGGCGGTTCTGGCTGTCCGGTGGCGGTTCGGGATCGTCGGATGCCTCGGGCTTCGGGCTGGCAGGCGCATCGCATGCGCTGCTGGGCGCCGTGGTCGAGGTGCCCGACTCCGGCCACGTCGTGCTGACCGGCAAGCTCGCGGTGTCATCGCAGCCCTGGCTGGCCGATCACGCCGTCGGCGGCGTCGTGCTGTTCCCTGGCGCTGGATTCGTCGAACTCGTCATCCGCGCGGGCGACGAGGTGGGTTGCCCCGTCGTCGAGGAACTCACACTGTCGGCCCCGCTGGTGGTCGCCCCGTCGGGCGTTCCGCTGCGCGTCGTCGTCGGACCGCCCGACGAGTCGGGCTCGCGTCCCGTGGGAGTGTTCTCCCGCGCCGGTGACGACGGGTCGGACGGGACGTCGGATTGGATACTGCACGCCGAGGCCGTCGTCGGCTCCGGAACGCTGACGCCCGCAGCCGATCTGTCGGCGTGGCCGCCGGCAGGTTCGGTGGCCGTCGACGTGTCCGACGCCTACGCCGGACTTGCCGCACGCGGCTACGAGTACGGCCCGGCGTTCCAGGGTCTGACGGCGATGTGGCAGCGGGGTGAAGAGGTGTTCGCCGAGGTCGCCCTTCCCGGCGATCAGCACGGTGAATTCGGTATTCACCCAGCGCTTCTCGACGCCACGCTGCACGCCGTGGCGGTTGCAGCCGATAGCCACGAGTTGGCACTGCCCTTCTCGTGGGAGAGGGTCGCGCTGCACGCGGCGGGCGCGTCCGCCGTACGGGTGCGCATCGCCCCCACGGGCGCGAACTCGGTGTCCATCGAACTCGCCGACGGGCTGGGCCTGCCGGTGCTGTCCGTCGGGTCCATGACGGCCCGGCCGGTGACCGCTGATCAACTCGCGATCGCCGGACGCGGCGCCGAGGGTGAACTGTTCGAGGTGGACTGGGCCCCGGTAACCATGCCGGACACGGTTCCACCCGCGCCGGACGGCATCGTCGTGTTCGAATCCGAGCCGGTGGCAACCGATTCCGTCGATCTTCCGGCTGCCGTCCACGCCGCGACGAACCGCGCCCTGGAACGGGTCCAGTCGTGGTTGGCCGAGCCGTCGGGCACGCTCGTCGTGGTGACCCGCGGTGCGATGGCGCTTCCGGGTGGGGACGTCACCGACCTGGCAGGCGCGGCGGTGTGGGGCCTGATCCGGGCGGCGCAGACCGAGAACCCCGGCCGTATCGTGTTGGCGGACATCGATGTTGCCGCAAGCACCGAACTCGACTCCATCCTCGCGGTCGGCGAGCCGCAGGTGGTGTTGCGCGCGGGCGCCGCGTACGCGCCGCGCGTGATGCGCAGTCGCGGGGTCGACGGGATTCTCACGCCGCCGGATTCCGGCAAGCCGTGGCGCCTCGGCGTGACGACCGCAGGCACCTTCGACAACCTGGCGCTCGAGGAGGTACCGAACTCCGGTCAGCCGCTGCCGCCGGGCCACATCCGGGTCGAGATCCGTGCCGTCGCAGCCAACTTCCGTGACGTGATGATCACCCTCGGCATGTTCACCCACGACGCGCTCATCGGCAGCGAAGGTGCGGGCGTGGTCACCGAGGTCGCCGCCGACGTGACGGACTTCGCCGTCGGCCAGCGCGTCATGGGGCTGTTCCCGGAGGGCACGGGCACCCTGGTCGCGGCCGACGCCCGCCTGATCGCCCCCATTCCGGACGGGTGGTCCGACGCCCAGGCCGCCGCCGTGCTCGTCGTCTACACCACGGCGTTCTACGGCCTGCGCGAACTGGCCGCCGTGGCGCCCGGGCAGTCGATCCTGATCCACGCTGCCACCGGCGGTGTGGGGCTGGCCGCCATCCAGCTCGCCCGGCACTGGGGCCTGGAGGTCTTCACCACCGCCAGTCGCGGCAAGTGGGATACGTTGCGCGCCTTGGGATTCGACGACGATCACATCGGCGACTCCCGCACGTGCGACTTCGAACTGAAGTTCCTCGAGGTCACCGGTGGCCGCGGCGTTGACATCGTGCTGGACTCGCTGGCAGGCGAGTTCGTCGACGCATCGTTGCGGCTGCTGCCACGCGGCGGGGTGTTCCTGGAGATGGGCAAGACCGACATCCGCGACGCGGACGCCGTCGGCGCGGCCTACCCCGGGGTGCGCTACCGGGCCTTCGACCTGTTCGAACCGGGTCGACCCCGGATGCACGACTACATCGTCGAACTGTCCGGCATGTTCAACGCCGGAATCCTGACACCCCTGCCTGTGACCACATGGGACATACGCCGCGGTGCTGCCGCGCTGCGCCACCTGAGCCAGGCCCGCCACATCGGCAAGATCGTCATGACGATGCCCGATGCGTGGGCCGCGGGTACCGTGCTCGTCACCGGTGGCACCGGCATGGCGGGCGCCTCGGTCGCCCGGCACGTCGTGGCCAACCACGGCGTGCGCAACCTGCTGCTGGTGTCCCGCCGCGGGCCCGACGCCCCCGGCGCCGCCGATCTGGTCGCCGAGCTGACCGCCGCCGGCGCCAACGTCTCGGTGCTCGCCGCCGACGTCGCCGACCGCGACGAGATGCGCGCGGTGCTCGCGACCGTCGACCCGCGGGCCCCGCTCTCGGCGGTGGTGCACGCCACCGGTGTGCTCGACGACGCCGTGATCGGATCGCTGACCCCGGAGCGCGTCGACACCGTACTTCGCGCGAAGGTCGACGCGGCGTGGAATCTGCACGAACTGACCCGCGATACGAATCTTGCCGCCTTCGTGATGTTCTCGTCGATGGCGGGCGTGGTGGGCTCGTCCGGGCAGGCCAACTACTGCGCGGCCAACACGTTCCTCGACGCCCTGGCCACGCACCGCCGCGCTAACGGCCTGTCGGGGACGTCCCTGGCCTGGGGCCTGTGGGAACAGGCGAGCGACATGACCGGTCACCTCGCCGAGGCCGACCTGAGCAGGCTGGGTCGCGACGGCATCCTGGCGATGTCCACCGACGACGCCATGGCGCTCTTCGATACCGCACTGGTGGTCGGCGAGGCGTTCCTGGCGCCCGCCCGCATCGACCGAAGCGCACTGCGCAAGCGGTCGGCCCAGGGCGTGCTCCCGCCGATGTTCGCTTCTCTCGCGACCTCGAACGCACGCCGCCGGGTCGACGACTCGCTGGGCGCGGCCAAGTCGAAATCCGCGCTGGCGCAACGCCTTCAGGCGCTGTCGGAGACCGAGCAGCACAACCTGATCCTCGATCTGCTGCGCTCGCACATGGCCACGGTGCTCGGCACCGTCGAACCCGACGCGATCGCCGCCGAGCTGGCGTTCTCCGACCATGGCTTCGACTCGCTCACCGCCGTCGAGCTGCGCAACCGCCTCAAGGTGGCGACCGGTCTCGCGCTGTCACCCACGCTGATCTTCGACTACCCCACCCCCGCCGCGCTGGCGGGTTACATCCGCCACGAGCTCGCGGGCGCACCCCAGGTCATCGAGCAGGCCACGACCGCGCTGTCGGTGATCGACGAGCCGATCGCCGTGGTGGGCATGTCCTGCCGCTACCCCGGTGGCGTCGACTCTCCGGAGTCGTTGTGGGACATGGTCGCCGAGGGTCGCGACGTGGTGACCGACTTCCCCACCGACCGTGGCTGGGACCTCGCCGGGCTGTTCAACGACGACCCCGATGCGCCCGGCAAGTCGTACGCCCGCACCGGCGGGTTCCTCGACGACGTCGCCGGATTCGATGCGAGCTTCTTCGGGGTGTCGCCCAGCGAGGCACTGGCGATGGACCCCCAGCAGCGACTGTTCCTCGAATTGTCCTGGGAGGCACTGGAGCGCGGCGGGTTCGACCCAGCGACGCTCCGGGGGAGTTCCACCGGCGTGTTCGCCGGGGTGATCGCCCAGGGCTACGGCATGTCATCCGACGGCGCCGAGGGCTTCCGCCTCACCGGGCAGGCCGCCAGCGTCGCGTCGGGCCGGGTGTCCTACGTACTGGGCCTGGAGGGGCCGGCGGTGTCGATCGACACCGCGTGTTCATCGTCTCTGGTGGCGCTGCACATGGCGGTGCAGGCGCTGCGCCTCGGCGAGTGTGACATGGCGCTGGCAGGCGGCGTGACCGTCAACGCCACCCCCGACATCTTCGTCGAGTTCAGCAGGCAGCGCGGACTGTCCGCGGACGGGCGGTGCAAGCCGTTCGCCGGTGCGGCCGACGGCACCGGATTCGCCGACGGCGGCGGTGTGCTTTTGGTCGAACGGCTCTCCGACGCACGCCGACTCGGCCACCCCGTGTTGGCGCTGGTGCGCGGTTCGGCGATCAACCAGGACGGCGCCTCCAACGGGCTCACCGCGCCGAACGGCCCGTCCCAGCAGCGCGTGGTGCGCGCGGCGCTGGCCAACGCCGGACTTTCCGCGGCCGACGTCGACGCCGTCGAGGCGCACGGCACCGGAACCACCCTGGGCGACCCGATCGAGGCGCAGGCGCTGCTCGCCACCTACGGCCAGGGCCGGTCGCATCCGCTGTGGCTCGGCTCGATCAAGTCGAACATGGGGCACAGTCAGGCTGCGGCGGGTGTGGCCGGCGTGATCAAGATGATCATGTCGATGCGGCACGAATCCCTGCCCGTGACACTGCATGTCGACGAGCCCAGCCCGCACGTGGACTGGTCGATGGGTGCGATCTCACTGCTGACCGAGCCGCAGCCGTGGCCCGCGGGTGGTGCGGTGCGACGCGCCGGGGTGTCGTCGTTCGGTATCAGCGGAACCAACGCACACGTCATCATCGAACAGGCGCCCGACGAGCCGGCGCGACCCGCGGTCGTCGATCACCGCCCACCAGTCGTGCCGTGGATGCTGTCGGCGAAGACCGTTGACGCGCTGGCGGTTCAAGCCCAGCGGATCGCCGATCACGTCGCCGCCGATCCCAACCTCGACGTCCTCGACGTCGGCTGGACCCTTGGCGGCCGCGCGTCGTTCCCGCACCGCGCCGTCGTGCTCGGTGCCGACCGCGACGGTCTGCTCCGTGGACTCGAGCACGTGGCCAACGGGGACCCGGCCGACCCCGCCGACGGTGTCATCCGCGGCCGGGCCGTCGTCGCGGGCAAGACCGCATTCGTCTTCCCCGGTCAGGGCTCGCAGGCACTGGGCATGGGCCGCGAACTGTACGCCGCCTACCCGGTGTTCGCCGATGCGCTCGACGCCTGCGCGCGTGAACTGGACCGCCATCTGCTGCGGCCCATCCGCGACGTGATGTGGGGTGCCAACGACGCGCTGCTCGACAGCACGGAGTTCGCGCAACCCGCGCTGTTCGCCATCGAGGTCGCGCTGTTCCGTCTGCTCGAATCCTGGGGTGTGACGGCGGACTACCTGATCGGCCATTCGGTCGGCGAGCTGTCCGCCGCGCACGTCGCGGGCGTGCTGTCGCTGGAGAACGCGTCGGCACTGGTGGTGGCCAGGGGCAGGCTCATGCAGCGACTGCCCGACGGCGGCGCGATGGTCGCCATCGCCGCGACCGAGGACGAGATCCGGCCGCTGCTGCGCGACGGCGTCGATGTCGCGGCGGTCAATGCGCCTGGTGCCGTGGTGATCTCGGGTCCCGAGGACGCGGTAACCGCGATCGCGGCGTCCCTGCGCGACCAGGGCACCAGAGTGCACCGGCTCGCGGTGTCGCACGCGTTCCACTCGTCGCTGATGGAGCCGATGCTTCTCGAGTTCAACACCGTGGCCGGCGGCATGTCCGTTTCGGCGCCGACCATCCCGGTCGTCTCCAACGTGACCGGCGACGTCGCCGGTCCTGACTTCGGCACGTCGGACTACTGGCAGCGTCACGTCCGCGACGCGGTGCGATTCGCCGATGGCGTGCGTGCGCTCGCTGCGGCGGGTGTCACCCGGTTCCTCGAGGTGGGGCCCGCCAGCGGGCTGACCGCGTCGGTGCAGCAGACCCTGGCCCAACCCGATGCGGCGACCGAACCGGTCGCGGCGTCGGTGCTGCGCAAGGACCGACCGGAGCCGTCGGCACTGCTCACCGCGCTGGCCGAGCTGTCGGTGTCGGGTGTCGACGTCGACTGGCGCAACGTCTGCGACGGCGGCCGCCTGCTCGACCTTCCGACGTACGCGTTCCAACGCCGCCAGTACTGGCTGTCCAGTCGGGCAGCCGGCGCGGGCGACGTGATCGGCCTGGGACAGCACGGCACCGAGCATGCGCTGCTCGGCGCCGTCGTCGAGAACCCGGAAACCGGTGGCCTGGTACTCACCGGCCGCCTCGCCGTGGCCACGCAACCCTGGTTGGCCGATCACGCCGTGAGCGGCGTGGTGCTGTTCCCCGGTGCGGGATTCGTCGAACTCGCGATCCGGGCGGGCGACGAGGTCGGCTGCAACGTCGTCGACGAACTGATGTTGCACGCGCCGCTGGTGCTTCCCGCCGAGGGCGTGGCGGTCCAGGTCGTGGTGAGCGCCGCCGATGCGGCCGGCTCCCGGGTGGTGTCGGTGTTCTCCCGGCCCGACGCCGCCGGGCCCCCGTCGGCCGCGAATTGGACACTGCACGCCGAGGGTGAACTCGGCACGGAGGTGTCCGCGCCGGGCGCCGACCTCGCCGTGTGGCCGCCGGTCGGAGCCCGCGAGGTCGACGTCACCGACGCCTACGCGGTGCTGGCGGCCCGTGGCTACCAGTACGGCCCCACATTCCAGGGGCTGACCGCGATGTGGCAGCGCGGTGACGAGGTGTTCGCCGAGGTCAAGATGTCACAAGACCTGCAGGCCAACGGTTTCGGCGTGCACCCGGCGCTGCTCGACGGCGCGCTGCACGCGGTCGTGCTCGGAATGGACGCCGACGAGATCGCCCTGCCGTTCTCCTGGCAGAAGGTGTCGCTCCACGCGTCAGGTGCTTCGGCGGTGCGGGCCAGGATCGCCCCCACCGGCCCCAGCTCGATGTCCATCGACCTCGCGGACGGCCTCGGCCTGCCGGTGCTGTCGGTCGCGGCGATGGTTGCCCGCCCGGTGTCGGCTCAGCAGCTGGCCGCTGCCGTGGGCGGCACCAGCGGTGGTGAGCTGTTCGAGGTGGTGTGGACGCCGCTGGCCCCGACCGCGGAGTCCGCTCGCCGACTTCGGCCAGACTGTCGGCTCCGCCGACTTCGGCCAGACTGTCGGCTCCGCCGACGGTGACGTGCCGGTGTTCGACATGCGTTCCGGCGCAGCGCAGGACGTCCCGGAAGTCACCGATGGCGTGGCAGACGTCTACGCGGCCACCCACCGGGTGCTCGAGCGTGCGCAGTCGTGGCTGACCGAACCGTCGGGCACCCTCCTGGTCGTCACCCGCGGCGCGGTGGCGCTGCCGGGTGAAGACCTGACCGATCTGGCGGGCGCCGCGGCCTGGGGTCTCATCCGCGCTGCCCAGACCGAACATCCCGGACGCATCGTGCTGCTGGACACCGACGGCGAGGAACCGGTCGGCCCCGCCGATGCGGCCGCCGTGGTGGCCACGGGCGAGCCCCAGGTCGTCATCCGCGGCGGCGCGCTGCACATTGCACGCGTGCTGCCCAGCCGCGCCGCCGACGCGGTGTTGACGCCACCGCCGGACGGTGCGCCGTGGCGCCTGGGCGTCAACAAGTCGAGCACGTCGGGAACATTTGAAGACCTGGTGCTGGAGGAGATCCCGGACAGCGATGCTCCGTTGGAGCCCGGTCGTGTCAGGGTGGCGATCCGCGCCATCGCGGCGAACTTCCGTGACGTCATGATCACGCTGGGGCTCTATCCCGGTGACGCGGTCATGGGGATCGAGGCCACCGGCGTGGTCATCGAAGTCGGTTCGGGTGTGACCGGTGTCGCCCTCGGCGACCGCGTGATGGGGCTGTTCCCCGAGGGCACGGGCACCGTCGCGACGACGGACGCGCGCGTCGTACTGCCGGTACCCGCAGACTGGCGCGATGCGCAGGCCGCGGGCTTCACCGTCGGGTTCGCCACCGCGTACTTCGCGCTGCGCCAACTCGCCGACGTGTCGCCCGGCCAGTCGGTGCTCATCCACGCCGCCACCGGCGGTGTCGGTATGGCGGCGGTGCAACTCGCCAGGCACTGGGGCCTCGAGGTGTTCGCCACCGCCAGCCGTGGCAAGTGGGACACGTTGCGCGCCATGGGCTTCGACGACGACCACATCGGCGATTCCCGCACGTGCGACTTCGAACAGAAGTTCCTCGCCGTGACCGACGGCCGGGGCGTCGACGTCGTGCTGGACTCGCTGGCCGGTGACTTCGTCGACGCGTCGCTGCGGCTGCTGCCGCGCGGCGGGATGTTCCTCGAGATGGGCAAGACCGACATCCGCGACGCCGACACCGTCGCCGCGACCCACCCCGGCGTGCGCTACCGGGCGTTCGACCTCTTCGAGGCCGGAGCCGACGGCGTCGCCACGATCCTCGCCGGCGTCGCCGAGCTGGGCGGTACCGGCGTGCTGCGGCCCCTGCCCGTGACCACGTGGGACGTGCGCCGCGCCCCCGCAGCACTGCGGCATCTCAGCCAGGCTCGCCACATCGGCAAGGTCGTCCTGACGATGCCCGACGCGTGGGCCTCGGGAACCGTGTTGATCACCGGTGGCACGGGCATGGCCGGAGCCTCGGTGGCGCGCCACGTCGTGGCCAATCACGGGGTCCGCGACCTGCTGCTGGTGTCACGGCGTGGCCCGGACGCGCCCGGGGCGACCGACCTGGTCGCCGAACTCACCGAGGCGGGCGCCCACGTGTCGGTGGTCGCCGCCGACGTGTCCGACCGCGACGCCCTGGCCAAGGTGCTCGCGGGTATCGACCACGCCCGGGCGTTGTCGGCGGTGTTCCACACGGCGGGTGTCATCGACGACGCAGTCGTCACGTCGCTGACCCCCGACCGGGTCGACACGGTGTTGCGCGCCAAGGTCGACGCGGCAGACAACCTGCACGAGTTGACCAAGGACATGGACCTCTCGGTGTTCGTGCTGTTCTCGTCGATGGCGGGTCTGGTCGGTGGATCGGGTCAGGCGAACTACTCGGCCGCCAACGCCTACCTGGACGGACTCGCCGCGCACCGCCGGGCCCACGGTCTGCCCGCCATGTCGTTGGCGTGGGGTCTGTGGGAGCAGGCCAGCGGGATGACCGGTCATCTGCAGTCGGCAGACCTGGCGAGGCTCGGCCGCGACGGGATCCTGGCGATGCCGGTGGACGACGCGTTGACGCTGTTCGACAAGGCGTTGGTGGTCGACGAGCCGTTCCTCGTCCCTGCCCGCATCGACCGCGGCGCGCTGCGCGCCAAGTCGTCGGCGGGCACACTGCCGCCGATGTTCATCGAGCTGATCTCGGGGCCCGGCAGGCGCCAGGTCGGCGACTCGTTGGCCGCGGCGCAGTCGCGTTCGGCACTGGCCGCGCGGCTGTCCGGGTTGCCCGTCGACGAGCAGCAGGGCGTCCTGCTCGACCTGGTGCGCTCGCACATGGCGACGGTGCTGGGGCTGCCCTCACCGGAGGCCATCGGGGCGGACCTGGCGTTCCAGGACCACGGCTTCGACTCCCTCACGGCGGTCGAGCTGCGAAACCGGCTCAAGGCCGCGACTGGGCTGACCCTGTCGCCGACCCTGATCTTCGACTACCCGAACCCGTCGGCGCTGGCGGAGTACTTCCGCACGCAACTCGGCGGGGAGGAGGCGCAAGGTCCCGCGGTCAGCGCCGTCGAGGCCGAACTGCAGCGGGTGGTCTCGTCGATCCCGATCAGGCGGTTGCGGCAGGCCGGCGTGCTGGACATGCTGCTCAACCTCGCGGGCGAGAGCGACACTGCCGGCGACGACGCGTCCGGCGAACCGGGTGACCGCTCGCAGGACATCGCGGACATGGACCTGCAGGATCTGCTCGCGGCGTTCGAAGACGATGACGACTAGGCCGCGATGAAGATCGTCGTCACCGACGCCGACGGCCCGGTGGGCCGCGGCGTGGCGATGCGGCTGGTCAGCCTCGGCCACGACGTGGTCGGCGTCGGGTCCCGTCGGCCGGAAAGCTGGCCGGGCTCGGTCGACTTCGTGCTCGCCCGGGCCGGTGAGACCGTGCCTCCCGTCCTCGACGGCGCCGACGCGGTCGTGCAGTGCGCCCCGCACGCCGCGCGCACCGCCGTGCTGTTCGAAGCGGTGGCGGCGGCGGACGTGCGGCGCATCGTCTTCGCCGACTCTGGCGAGGCGGCTGCGACCGTGACGACGCGCGCCGAGTGGATCGCCGTGCGATTCCCGCTGGTACTGGGCCGCGAGGCCGGTGACGCGGTGCTGCGCGCGTTCGCCCAGCCCGTCCAGGTCCGCCTGAGTGAGGACGTCGACCGGCCTCTGCAGGTGGTCCACCCGCACGATCTCGAGCGGGTGTTCGTCCGCGCGGTCACCGATTCCTCGCTGCCGTCGGGTCGTGTCGACGTCGCCGCCGAAGGCCACACCACGCTGCGGGCCATTGCGTCGGCGATCGGGCGACCGCTGATACGGATACCGACGCGGTTCCTGCCGATCGCCGCGGACGAGGCCCCCATACCACTGGACGCCAGGCAACTGGGCGACGAATGGGACTGCCCGCCGACGTGGAGTGCGTCGCAGTGCGTCGAGGACTTCGCGCTCGTCTGCCGGGCGCGGGTGGCCGTGGGCGGCCATGTCGTCGCCCTGCCGTGGCGGTTGCCGCGAGTGCGCGAGATCCCTGCGGTCGACACCCCCTCCGACGACGGCGTCACTCCCGTGCCAGCCGGAATCGGTGGCGCGAACGGTGAATTCGACACCCCGATCGATCCGCGATTCCCTGCCTTCGTCGCCACCAACCTGTCCGAGGCGCTGCCGGGTCCGTTCTCGCCGTCGTCGGCGTCGGTCACGGTGCTCGGCACCAGGGCGGCGGCCATGGTGATCGCCGAGCGGCTGCGACCGGGTGGCGCAGTGCAACGGGAGATGTCCAAGCGCACCACCGGGGTATTCGGTCATCGGCTCTACGCCGGCATCACCTCGGGGCACTTCATGGCGCAGACGGTGCCGCTGGTCGATCCGGACATGATCATCAACGGGTTCTTCGGCCGCACCGTGGAGGGCCTGCCCCTGTTCGGTGACGAGTTGCCGCCGATCGAGCGCCGCAACGTCGTCGGTCACCTGCGTGGCGTGGTGACGTTCGCCAACAACCTGCTGGGGCTGACGGCCGGTTCCGGCCACGACACCCGCGACTTCGTCCGCGACGTGGCGAGGCTGGAGTCCGAAGCCGCCGACCTCGGGGCGCTCGATGACGGTCGGCTGCGGGAGCTGATCGTGCTGGCGCGCGACCACGTCGTGCACGGGTGGGTGCTGGCGTCGGCGTCGATCCTGGTGTGTACGGCCTACGGCGTGATCCTGCGCATCCTGTGCGGGCGCGACGTGCTGCCGTCGGCAGGCACCGACGTGGCCAGCGGGCAGTCGCTTGGCGCGGTGCACCGGCTGGCAGCAGAGGCACGGCGTGAACCGGCGGTGGTGGGGCTGCTGTCGACCGACGGCCCCGATCTCGACGACGTCACCGCGAAGGCGCCCCGCTTCGCCGCCGCGCTGCATCGCGAACTAGCGGTGATCGGCCATCGCGGGCCCGGCGAGGTCGAGATGCGGTGCGCCACCTTCGCCGATGATCCGAAACTGCTGTTGCGGATGGTCGCCAAGACCTTGGAGACGCCACCGTGGGAGCCGCCGGAGCCACCGGACATCCCGCTGTGGGTACGTCCGATCGCCGCTGCCGCCTCCGGCCAGTTGCGGGACCGTGAAGTCAGGCGTGACCGCATGGTCCGCACGATCTGGCTGCTGCGCGGACTGCTGCGCGAATACGGGCGACGCCTGGTCGAGGCCGGGACGGTCACGGATGTCGACGACGTGTTCTACCTGCTGGTCGACGAAATCGACGCGCCGCCGCCCGATGTCTGCGCCGTGGTGGCCAGGCGTCGGGCCGAGCAGGCCGAACTTCAGGCGCACGTGCCGCCCGAGGCGTTCAGTGGCCGCTGGGCGCCGATCGCCGTGGAGTCGGCGGACCTGACCGGCGGCGAGGTGCTGCACGGTCTGGGCGTGTGCGCGGGCGTGGTACGCGGCCGGGTCCGGGTGGTGCACACCGAGACGATCGACGACCTCGAGCCGGGCGAGATCCTGGTCGCCAAGGTGACCGACGTCGGCTACACCCCGGCGTTCGCCTACGCGGCGGCCGTCGTCACCGAACTTGGTGGCCACATGTCGCACGCCGCGATCGTGGCCAGGGAGTTCGGTGTGCCATGCGTGGTGAACGCCCGGGGTGCCGCGTCGCGGCTGCCGACGGGCACCCTGATCGAGGTCGACGGCGCTGCCGGAACCGTGACGGTGCTCGACGGCTGACCGCGGCCGGTGGGCCACTCGACGGGTGTCATATCGTGGCTTGCATGGACTTCGCGATGTCGGCCAAGGGTCAGGACTACCACGATCGGCTTACGGCCTTCATGACGGAGTACGTGTTTCCAGCGGAGGAGTCCTACGAGGCCTACCGTCTCAAGGCGGGTCCCGATGACCACACGGTGCCGCCCGTGGTCGAGGAACTCAAAGGGCTGGCCAGGGAGCGGGGCTTGTGGAACCTGTTCCTGCCGTCCGAGTCGGGGCTGACGAATCTGGAGTACGCGCCGCTGGCGGAGTTGTCGGGCTGGAGCATGGAGATCGCGCCCGAGGTGCTCAACTGCGCGGCACCCGATACCGGCAACATGGAGACCCTGCACCTATTCGCCGACGAGGAGCAGAGCAGGCAGTGGCTGGAGCCGCTGCTGGCCGGCGAGATCCGCAGCGCGTTCGCGATGACCGAGCCCGCGGTGGCCTCCAGCGACGCGCGCAACATCGAGACGACGATGCTGCGTGACGGCTCCGACTACGTGATCAACGGCCGCAAGTGGTGGATCTCCGGTGCGTCCGATCCGCGCTGCAAGATCCTGATCGTGATGGGGCGCACCAACCCCGATGCGGCCAGCCATCAGCAGCAGTCGATGATCCTGGTGCCGATGGA
Organism: uncultured Actinomycetota bacterium; assembly: GCA_963798245.1. Lineage (GTDB taxonomy): Bacteria > Actinomycetota > Actinomycetes > Mycobacteriales > Mycobacteriaceae > Mycobacterium. The sequence continues at coordinate 29,840 of CAWCSO010000007.1, read as the reverse complement.
CACCCCGGGGGTGACGGTGCTTCGGTCGATGCCGGTATTCGGCTGGCAGGACCAGCACGGGCACTGTGAGATCACGTTCGACAACGTCCGGGTGCCGGTGTCGAATCTGCTGGGCGAGGAGGGTGGCGGCTTCGCGATCGCCCAGGCCCGGTTGGGGCCGGGTCGGATCCACCACTGCATGCGGGCGATCGGGGTGGCCGAGCGGGCGATGGCGCTGATGATCGACCGGGTGAACACCCGCATCGCGTTCGGCAAGCCGCTGGCCGAGCAGGGCGTGGTACAGCAGCAGGTTGCGAAGTCCCGCAACGAGATCGACCAGGCCCGGTTGCTGTGTCACAAGGCGGCGTGGACGATCGACCAGCTTGGAAATCGGAGCAAGGAGGCGCAGCAGCTGGTCGCGATGATCAAGGCGGTGGCCCCCCAGATGGCGTGCGACGTGCTCGACCGGGCCATCCAGGTGCACGGCGCCGCCGGGATCTGCGATGACACCCCGCTGGCGCGGCTCTACGGGTGGCACCGGGCGATGCGTCTGTTCGACGGCCCCGACGAGGTGCACATGCGCACCATCGCCCGCAACGAACTCGGCCGGGAGAAGTCTGCGTTCGCCGCGGCGGTGACCGGGTAGTGGCTTCCACCGGTTCGGAGTTGTCGGGCGCGTGGAATTTTCGGGACGTTGCCGAGGAGACGGGGATTCGCCTGGGCCGGCTCTACCGTTCCAGCGAGCTGAGCAGACTCGACGAGGGCGGTCGGTCGGCACTCGCGGAGTATGGCATCACCGATGTCGCAGATCTTCGGTCGGTGCGTGAGTTGGAGCGCCGCGGCGGGGGCCAGGTGCCCGAGGGCGTGGTGATCCACCTGCTGCCGTTTCACGAACTGTCCTCGACCACGGCCGACGCGCCGCACGAGCAGAGCTTCGAACGGATGATGACGGAGAAGCCCGACGAAGAGGACGTGGCGCTGGCCGCAATGCGTTTCATGACCGAGGAATACCTGCGGTTCCCGACGCTTCCGGGCGCGCATCTTGCACTGCGGCAGGTCATTTCACTTCTGGCCGACGGGCGCTCCACCATCGCGCACTGTTTCGCGGGTAAGGATCGCACCGGTTTCACCGTGGCGACGGTGCTGGAGACCGTCGGCGTGCCTCGCGACGCGATCCTTGCCGACTTCCTGCGAAGCAACGCGGCGGTGCCGCAGCTTCGGGAGACCATCGTGGAGTCGATCCGCAACCGCGGGGACGAGGATTCGACGCCCGAGATCGTCACGTTCGCCGAGGCGCGGCTGACCGAGGAGGTGCTGGGGGTGCGGGAGGAGTACCTCGACGCTGCCCGGCGCACGATCGACACCGAGTATGGCTCGTTGCCGAATTATCTTGATGCGATCGGTGTTACGGCTGATCAGGTGACTCGGCTGCGTTCGGAGCTGATGGGCTGACCCGTCCGGACAGTGGAGGGTGGTGCGCGGATGCGGTCCCATCGCGCTCCGGAGACCTTCCGACTTGCCCGCCTCCGAGCGACAGAACAGAGGTGTCGGTGGCCCGTGCCAAGGTACGAACATGACTGACCCAGTACGGCTGCGCGGCACCGAGTTGCGCTACGCGCTGACGATGTACCTATTCCAGCACGGCACCTGCACCGTTCGGGAACTCATCGACGGACTCACCTACCAGGGATCCGAATTCAAGGGCCGGCCGTCCAAATCCATATCGGACGCCCTCAGGTGGGAGGAAGGTCTTGGCAGGGTCTATCGCCGCGGACGAGGCCTTTACGGCCCCGCCGCTATGCCCCGCTCAACCGAATACCGAATTCATCAACGCGGCCTGGCGCTCCGGGAGAAGGCTCAGCGTTGTCGCTCAGAGGCGGGCAACTCGGATCAGGTCACGCCGGCCGACTGACTTCAAGACCGTTCCGCTCAGGGCCGCGGGCGCGGGCGCCGTACCCCGGTAGGCAGGCTGAACGACTCAGCCCGCGAAGACTCCGACCACCCAGACCACGGTCGCCAGCAGCGCGCCCGTCAACTCGACCCCGACCGACAGCATCACGCCCTTGATGGCGTGCACCGTCGAAGCCCACGCCACACGTTGGTTTCGACGGTAGGCCAACTCCGCCAGATAGATTCCGAGCACGAACCCGATGACCAGCCCCACCACGGGGATGACGAAGAATCCGACGATGCCCAGCGCAGCCCCCGCGAACAAACTCCACGTGCCGACGTCGGCTCGTCGCATCCGCTTCGCCGGCCACAGGTACTTCACCAGCAGCGACGTACCCAGCACGACCGTCACGACGCCGAACGTCAGCCACGCCACCGTCGTGTTCTCGACGAACGCCCACACCGCAATGGCCGCGAACACCAGGATGCTGCCCGGCACCAGCGGCACCAGGATGCCGACCAGGCCGACGGCGATCGCCACCGCAACGAGGACGAGCTCGACGGTGTTCATGGCTAGAGCCTATTGATCGGCTTCGTCGAGTCGTCGCGCAAGGTCGAGGAAGTCCGACGCCATGACGTCGAATTCATCGTCGGAGACTCTGGGTTGCCTGCGACCGGGACCCCGCTCGAGGGGACGCGCCACGTACGCGGTCATGAGACCGGCGTCCCGTGCTGCCCTCAGGTCGCTGGGATGCGCGGCGACCAACATCAACTCTCCCGGCGCGACGTCGAGGAGTTCGGCACATCCGAGGTACGCCTCTGGATCGGGTTTGTAGTGGTGGAACAGTTCGGCGGAGATCACGCAGTCCCATGGCAGTCCGGCGCGCTTGGCCATGTTGGTGAGCAACGACAGGTTGCCGTTCGACAGCGTCGTGATGACGAAGGATTGCTTGAGGCGTGTCAGACCAGCCACGCTGTCTGGCCAGGGATCGAGACGGTGCCACGCGAGATTCAGTTGGGCGACGTCGTCGTCGGGCACGGACTCGATCCCCGCGCGCTCGAGGAGTCCGTCGAGAATCAGGCGGTGCAGGGCATCGATCTTCAACCACGGTAGTTCGCCGGTGCGCACCCGGTCCATCGCCGCAGGGTATCCGGCACGCCAATCATCGGCAAAGCGTTCCCAATCATGCTCCAGCCCTTGGGTTTCACCGAAGTGCTCCAGTTCGCCGATGATGCTGCTGCGCCAGTCGACGACGGTTCCGAAGACGTCGAACGCCAACGCCCGCGGCAGCGTCACGGTTCCAACACCAGCTTGCCGTGAACGCCGCCGGCCGCGAGGCTCTCCAACGCCGCCCGCCCGTCGGAGAGCGGGAAACGCACCGGAGCGGGCGGCCGCAGCCCGGCTTCGACGAGCCGTGTAAGGCCCGCGCCGATCTCAGCCTGGGCCCCCGGTGTCCGATTGATGAACTCGCCAAGGCCAACCCCGACGACGCTGACGTTGCGCAGCAACAGGCGGTTCACCTTGACCGTCGGGATGCCCCCACCGGAGGCGAAGCCGATGACGAGCAGCCGACCCTCCGTCGCGAGCACGCGGATCGCGTCGTCGAAGGCATCCCCACCTACCGGGTCGACGACGACGTCTGCTCCCCGGCCGTCGGTATGGTCCCGCACGGCCTGCGCCCAGCCGTCGGTCAACGGCAACACGGCGTCAGCACCCAGCGCCTCGACGAACTCCATTGCGCCGGGGCGGTGCACCATGGCAATCACCTTGGCGCCCAACGCCTTCGCGATCTGGACGGCGGCCGTCCCGACGCCGCCGGCAGACCCGAGCACCAGCACGGTCTCGCCGGGCACCAGGGCGGCGCGACGGGCCAGCGCGAAGTACATCGTGTAGTAGTTGCCGAGCAGCGCGGTGGCCGATGCGTCGTCGAGGTCGTCGGGAGTTGGCACGACGCCGGCCGCGGGCACGGCCACCCGCTCCGCCCAGCCACCCAACATGGCGAGCGCGGAAACGCGCTGGCCCGGTGTGAATTCCGAGCCCGGGGGCGCCGATCGGACCACACCCGCGACCTCGGTGCCCGGAATGAAGGGCGGGTCCAGCTTGAGCTGGTACTCACCCTTGATGAGCAGGAGGTCTGGGAAACAGACGCCCGCCGCACCGACGTCGACGACCACCATGCCGTCGGAACCGGCGGGGTCGTCAACGTCGGTGTACGCCAGTCCGGAGGGCCCGCACAGTTCCGTTGCGACGAGCGCCCTCATGGTGATCCGACGCTCATCGCAGGTTGAAGGCGGCCTGCTTCGCAGCGGACAGATCCGTGATCTCGGCCCACTTGCCGGCGATGTCGTCGACCGACGGCGGCTCGGTGAAGGTGAGGCCCTCGTTCTGGAAGAGCGCGGTGCGCTGCACCTTTCCGCCGCCGACGATGAAGATCGAGTCGGTGTCGGGCACCTCCTCGGTGCACAGGTAGGCCACCACCGGAGCGACGTACTCGGGGGTCAGGTTCTTGAGCACCTCGGGCGGCAGGATGTCCTCGGTCATCCTGGTCGCGGCGATCGGGGCGATCGCGTTGGCCTTGATGTCGTACTTCGCGCCCTCCTGCGCGAGGGTGTTGATCAGGCCGACGAGGCCGAGCTTCGCGGCGCCGTAGTTGGCCTGACCGAAGTTGCCGAACAGGCCGCTGGTCGAGGTCGCGACGACGATGCGGCCGAAGCTCTGCTCGCGGAAGTGCGGCCAGGCGGCCCGGATGACGTTGTAGCCGCCATACAGGTGCACCTTGAGCACCGCGTCCCAGTTCTCGAACGTCATCTTGTGGAAGGTGCCGTCGCGCAGGATGCCCGCATTGCTCACCACGCCGTGGACGGCGCCGAACTCGTCGAGCGCGGTCTTGATGATGCTCTCGGCACCCTCCGGCTCGGCGACGCTGTCGTAGTTGGCTGCGGCCCGGCCGCCGGCCTCCTTGATCTCGGTGACCACCTGGTCGGCCATCGCCGACCCGCCACCCGTGCCGTCGCGTGACCCTCCGAGATCGTTGACCACGACGCAGGCTCCCTCGCGGGCCAGGGTGAGGGCGTACTCACGCCCCAGTCCCCCGCCGGCTCCCGTGACGACGATGACGCGATCCTGCACTCCGGCCATGGTGTTCCTCTCCTAGACGATGGGTCGGGCCGATGGCCCTTTCCCTAGAACAGCTTGCGCGCCAGCTTCCACGCCCTCTCTGTATACGGGGGGTAGATCATGGCGGCCAGATCGGGTCGGGTCGGCTTGGTCAGCACCGACTTGCGGTGGCTGAACTCCTCGAAGCCCCACTTGCCGTGGTAGGCGCCCATGCCCGACGGTCCGACGCCGCCGAAGGGCAGTTTGGTGGTGGCGAACTGGAAGACCAGGTGGTTCACCAGCATGCCGCCGGCAGGCACCTCCTTGATCACCCGCTCGCGCACGCTCTTGGCCTTGGTGAACAGGTAGGCGGCCAGCGGTTTGGGCCGCGAGTTCACGAAATCGATTGCCTCGTCCAGTGATTGGACGGTCACGATGGGTAGAATGGGGCCAAAGATCTCGTCGCGCATCAGTGGTTCGTCCAGGTCCGGGTCGACGACCACGGTGGGCTGGATCTTGATCGCACCGGCATCGGACCCACCGCCGACCGCCACGGTGCCCTTGGTGGCGGCAAGCGACGCGACGAGCCGGTCGAAGTGTCGTTGGTTCACGATGGGCTTGCCCGACGGGTCGTTCGCCTCGAACGCATCGACCGCATCCCTGATCTTGTCGACGAGGGCGTCACGGATGGACGCGTCGGCCAGCACGTAGTCGGGGGCGATGCAGATCTGGCCGGAGTTGATCAGCTTGGTCCAGGCGATGCGCTTGGCGGCGACGTCGATGTCGGCGTCGGCCGCGACGATCACGGGGCTCTTGCCGCCGAGTTCGAGCGTGACCGGCGTCAGGTGCGACGCCGCGCTCTCGTAGACCTTGCGGCCGATCTCGGTGCCGCCGGTGAAGCACAACCGGTCGAAGCCCTGCGAGATGAGCTCCTGGCTGACGGCGCCGTCACCCTCGACGACCGCGATGGCATCGTTGTCGAGGTAGCGCGGCACCAGCTCGGCCATCAGCGCCGAGGATGCCGGGGCCACCTCCGACGGCTTCAGCACGACCGCGTTCCCTGCGGCGATCGCACCGACGGCGGGCCCGAGCGTCAACGCGAACGGAAAGTTCCAGGCACCGATGATCAGCACCGTGCCGTACGGCTCGTACTCGACCCAGCCACGGCCCGGCAGCTGCGACAACTCCAGCCACCGGTACCTGCGCTTGGCCCACTTGCCGACGTTCTTCGCGGCGTCGGCCGCTTCTGCGGCGGTGCCGGCTATGTCGGCGAGCCAGGCCTCGAACGGCTTGCGGCCGAGGTCCTGGGCGAGTGCCTCGGCGATCGCGGCCTCGTTGTCGACGACCAGCTTCTCCAGGCCGCGTAGCTGCTGCTTGCGCCATTCGATGTCGCGTGTGCGCCCCGTGGCGAAGGTCTTGCGCAGCCTCGCCATCGTGCTCGGAATGTCGGCCGACGGGGCCGCCGAACCAGGCGACGCGGTGACTTCGGTGGATTCTGTGGTCATGGGAGTCCCTTCCTGACCTCAGGAGCTAGTCCGATCAAGCTCCTCGCGTGCGCGGGGGCACGATTGCTCCTCGCTTGCGCACCGATCCTAACCAACCACCTGGTTGGGGAACAGGGTCCTCATGGACGTCGCCCATATGGGCGGGCGTGATCCTCAGCCGCGCCGACCGACGACGAACTGGGAGAACGAGTCTTCGTCGGTCTGCTCCGTCAGCACCCAGCGGTCGAGCCGTCGCATTTCGTCCTCCGACGTCACCCCGGAGGCGATCCAACCGTGGCCGTTGAGCCACTCGGTCACATCGGCGCGGTCGGGGTCGTCGTACATCAGCTCCGCAACGTCGAGCGACTGGTCCATGCCGAACTTCCCGGCCAGCGACTGGAACCGTTCCCGCATCCGGGCACGACGCTCCTCGGAGTGTCTGCCCACCGTCTCGGCAGAAACTCGGCTGCCAGGTGCGCTCAGCTGCGAGATCCGCTCGAACAGTCCGTCCTGTGCCTCGGCGGGCAGGTACATGAGCAGGCCCTCGGCCAGCCAGGCCGTCGGCGCGGACGGGTCGAAGCCGGCGTCGCGAAGGGCGGCGGGCCAGTCCAGGCGCAGGTCGATGGGTACCTGCCGGAGATCGGCCGACGGTCCGACGTGATTCTCGGCCAGCGTGGTGGACTTGTACTCCAGCACCTTGGGCTGATCGATCTCGTAGACGACGGTGCCCGCGGGCCAGTCCAGTCGGTAGGCCCGCGAGTCCAGACCCGACGCCAGGATCACGATCTGCCGGATGCCTGCCTCGCTGGCCGCCGTGAAGTACTCGTCGAAGAAGTGCGTGCGCACGGCCTGGTAGTTGCCCATGTGTTCGAAGACGGTGGCGACCTCGATGTCGGCCTCGGCGAGCTTGGCCACGAAGCCGTCGTCGAGCATGTGCTCCCACATCCCCGTGCCGGCGCCCGCGACGAGCAGCTTGGCGTGGGGGTCGCGGATCAGGGGGGCGTCACGTTCGGTCTCGGCTGCGCGGGCGGCGGCGACCATGACGGCGGTCGAACCGACACTGGTCGCGATGTCCCAGGTGTCGTCGTGTGTGCGCAGTGAACTCATATGTCTTCCAGTCGGTATTCGCGGGGACCCGCGACATGGGAGCGGGAATCGTTCGCAATGCTACCGAATAATTTAGGCTGGCTATTCGCCGGTGTGGCAAACCCCTCCGGCCGCCGGACCGCGACGGGAGCGCACCCTCGAGCGAGTTACTCGGCGAGCTTCCAGAGCTTGTTCGCCAGAAGCATCTCGAGCTTGTCCACGATGGCCGCCAACTCGTCCTGACCACCCACGTAGCCGGCGTAGAAGCCCATCCCCCACATCACGGCGACCAACATCTCGACCAGGCTCTCGACCTCGGTGTCGGTGGTGAGTTCACCGCGCGCGACGGCGTCGGCGACGGCCCAGGTCACGAATGCCCTCGAAGCCTTCAGTGAGTTGTGCTCGTCACGGCTCAGTTCGGGGTGTCGCTGTGACTCCAGGACCGAAGTGACCAGGAACGCGGCCGCGGAACGATCACGAGATTCGGCCTGCATGGCGGCGGAGAAGAACGCCGAAAGACGTTTCAGAAGCGAGGTCTCGGCTTCGGCCTTGGCCATGCCCGCGGCAACGACGACTTCATTGGTCTTCTCGACCACTTCTCGATACAGAGCCCTCTTGCTGGCGAAGTAGTGATTGATCGCCGGGCGGGTCAAGTCCGCGCGTATCGCGATCGCCTGAAATGTCGCGGCGTCGTAGCCGAGTTCGCTGAACACCTCGCGAGCGGCACGCACGATGCGCTCGCGCGTCTCAGCCGCCTTCGCTGCGGGTGGGCGTCCTGGGCCCCGGGTCGCGGTATACGGCACTCTCGAAGTGTGCCACACGTCCGGTTGTGATCCGAGGTGAAATGGTTGCCAGGCGAATGATCGGTTGTCGACAGCAACCATCTCACCTGACGATTTACACCCAATCGGCTACTTTGGTGACCAATCCCTGACGGTTGCCGGGACATCCGCCAGACGTCACGTGTCGGCCGTATGTCCGGGTTGCGAACTATGGTTCACCCATGGGGAGAACCATCACACGGGGGTGCTATCTCGAGACCGGGCTCGACGTGCTGTCCGAACTGGGCTACGGCGGGCTGAAGCTCGCCGAGGTTTGCGGTCGGCTGGGTGTCACGACCGGAGCGTTCTATCACTACTTCGACGGCTGGTCGGCCTACGGCCGCGAACTGGTCGAGTACTGGGTGCAGGTGCGCACGCTGCGTGTGATCGACGAGGTGCATGCCGAGCCCAACCCGAGGCGTCGCATCGACATCCTGCTGGAGGAGGCTCTGCGCCTGCCGTACGGGGCCGAGGCGGCCATCCGGGTCTGGGGGTCGATCGACTCGGACATCCACGAGGCGGTGGCCGCGGTCGACCGGCAGCGCTTCGACATCCTGGCCGAGAGCGCGTTGGCGATCTTGCACGACGAATTCCAGGCGGAGCTGTTCGCGTCGAGCGCCCTCTACCTCCTGATCGGATGCGAGCAGTCCACGCTGCCCCTTAATCCCGAGCACGTGGAGTGGATAGCCAGGTCGCTGGTCGAACGGCTTGAGTGTGGCGGGTTCAGCGAGGCCGCGACGCGGTTTGAGACGCACTGACCCGCACTGACTCGACGGCCGACACCGGCCTGCGGGCGGCGGCCCGGTCCCCGGCCTCGCGGCGCGGTCTACGATCCGGTGCATGCTGACCCCGGGCGCCCTATCGCACCGGGTGCGCAGCAGGATCGCCACGCGCGATCCGGAACACGATGCACTACGGCGCGCCCTCCGTGCGGCGATCATGCTGCCCATCGCGGCGGCCATCGGGTTTGCGGTCGGAAGCGGTTCGCAGACACCACTGTTCGCCATCTTCGGCTCGGTCGCCCTGCTGGTCATCGTGGACTTCCCCGGGAACCGAGCGTCGCGGGCGGTGGCCTATGCCGGCCTCGGCTTCAACGGCGTCGTGCTGATCACGATCGGGACGCTCGTGTCGCCCATCCCGTGGCTGGCCGTCACGACCATGTTCGTGCTGGCCGTGACGGTGACCCTGTCGGGCGTCCTCTCGGAGACCGTCGCTGCCGGCCAGCGTTCCACGCTACTGACGTTCGTCCTGCCGGCGTGCACACCACCGGGGCCCATCCCCGAGCGGCTGTTCGGCTGGCTGATCGCTCTTGCCGTCGCCGTGCCCGCCGCACTGTTCGTATTCCCGCCGCGGCACCACGACGATCTGCGCAGGCACGCCGCGCAGGTGTGCCGGACCTTGGCCGACCGACTGGAGGGCAACGCCTCGGAGGCGGACCTCTCCTCGGCGATGGGGGCACTGCGGGCGAACTTCCTCGGCGCCGACTTCCGCCCCGTCGGTCTGACCGCGGGTAGCAGGGCACTCGTCCGCGTGGTCGACGATCTGCAGTGGCTGTCGGATCGCGTCACCGACGGCAGCGGCATGCTCCTGGCGCAGATGCGCGATCCGGTGGTGCGCGTGCTCCGGGACGCCGCCCGGGTTCTGACGACCTCACCGTCAGACGGGCGCGACGTGTACCGCGCCGACCTGGCCGTCGCGCTGGCTGCGCAGCGTGAGGTGGCGCTGAGCCGCTACCGCGACGACATCGTCGAGATCCTCGACGAACCCAGCGATGCCGCGGCGATCGGCGCGGGACGCCGGCTCTTGACGCGCCGCACGGTGTCGGCCTCCATCGGAGCCACCGGTCGGATCATCGGCATCGCCGCCGCCGCCGACGCCAGGCCGGTGTGGGCACGGGTGTCCGGTCGCAGGCTGCCCCAGTCCGGCGCCGACCGACAGGATCATGTCGGAGTCCCAGGCACTGGCATCACTGCCGGGTGGGTTCGTCGCCACCCGCGCCGTCGTGGTCCGAAACAGCCTGCGTACCGGCGTCGGGTTGGCCATCGCCGTCGCCGTGACGCACATCTTCCCGGTCCAGCACGGCTTCTGGGTGGTGCTCGCCGCGATGTCGGTGCTCCGAAGCAGCGCGCTGTCGACCAGCACCCGAGTGGTGCGCGCGGTGGGGGGCACCACGATCGGCTTCGTCCTCGGTGTGATCCTCATCGAGCTGTTGGGGGTCGACCCGGTGGTGATGTGGACGCTGCTGCCGATCATGGCGTTCGGTTCGGCATACGTGCCCGAGGTGGCGTCGTTCGTGGCGGGCCAGGCGATGTTCACGATGATGGTGCTGACCATCTTCAACCTGATCGTGCCCACCGGATGGAGTGTCGGCCTGATCCGGGTCGAGGACGTCGTGGTGGGCGCGCTGGTGGGGGCGGTGGTGTCGGTCCTGTTGTGGCCGAGAGGTGCCACCGCGTCGGTGTCCCGGGCCGTCGACTCGGCGTGCGCAGTGGGCGCAACCTATCTCACCGCGGCGGTCCGACGGATCACGCGAGGTGCATCCGAGGCGGCCAACGACCTGGTGTTCGCCCTCGGGCACGATGCGATGACGGCTTCGAGGACCGTGGATGATGCTGTGCGGCACTATCTTTCGGAGAGTGGCAGCACCACCGACCGCAAGGCGCCGGTGATTGGTGCCGCCAACCAGGCGATCAGGCTGCGCAATGCCGCGGAGTTGATCGCCGACGTCGTGCCGCCACCGTTGACTGCCTTCCCGCGGGTGCGCGACATCCTCGAAGCACACACCGAAGCTCTGTGTAAGCGCTTCAACGGCTTACCGGTACCCGACCACGCCCCCATCAGCGACGACTTCGTGTTGGCGCTGCGAGCGGAGGCAGAAGGCGACGCGCTGTCGGTCTCGGCGGCGCTTCCGCTGGTGACCGTCGCGGCAAGCCTGGGCGAACTCGAACTGCTCTACCCCGAGCGCATCCACCCCGACGATTAGGGCGCCAGCGAGACCACCCGCCCACGAGCAGACGCAAAGGGCCCTCGAAAGGCCTGATTGAGGGCCCTTTCCGTCTGCTCGCCGGGGCTAGACGACCCTAGAAAACGCGATGCGGCCGTAGCGCGTTCGGCGGGATGGACCCGAAGCGGCCCGCGTTGAAGTCATCCATCGCCTGGATGACCTCGGACTTGGAGTTCATCACGAACGGGCCGTACTGGAACACGGGCTCGCGGATCGGCTGGCCGCCCAGGATGAGGACCTCCAACGCGGGACGGTTCGAATCCTGGCCCGCCGCAGCAGCGACGGTGATCCGGTCACCGGGGCCGAAGACCGCGAGCTGACCCTGGTGGATGGGACGTGCCGTGGGGCCGACGGCGCCCTGGCCGGAGAGCACGTACACCAGGGCGTTGAAGTCACGATTCCACGGGACGTTCAACCTGGCACCCGGCTCGATCGTGGCGTGCGCCAACGTGATCGGCGTGTGGGTGGATCCCGGTCCCCGGAGTCGCTCCGGCGGCGACGTCGGATCGGAGGCTGCGTCGATGTCACCGGCGATGATGCGCACCAGTGCGCCACCGTCTTCGGAGGCGACCAGCTTCACCTCGCTGCCCTCGATCGCCTGGTACCTGGGCGCTGCGAACTTGTCCCGCTTGGGCAGGTTGACCCACAGCTGGACGCCGTGGAACACGCCGCCGCTCTCGACCAGTTCGGCGGGTGGGGTCTCGATGTGCAGGACGCCCGATCCGGCCGTCATCCACTGGGTGGCGCCGTCGGTGATCAGTCCGCCGCCCCCGTGCGAATCCTGGTGGGCGAAGCGTCCGTCGATGATGTAGGTGACGGTCTCGAAGCCGCGATGTGGGTGCCAGTCGGTGCCCTTGGGTTCGCCGGGCTGGTATTCGACCTCGCCCATCTGGTCCATGTGTACGAACGGATCGAGCGCGGCGGCGCTCACGCCGGCGAAGGCTCGAACGACGGGGAAGCCTTCGCCCTCGTAGCCGCGCGGGCCGGTGGTGATCGAGCGCACGGGGCGCTCGGTATCCGACGGCGTGGGTGCGCTGACCCTTGGCAAGGTGAGGGTGTCTGCGGTGATGGCGGGCATCGGTACCTCCTGGAATGGGAACTACCGGATATAACCGGACTGCGGTCCGATTATTCCACTACACGATCGCCGCGCCCACGTCCCCACTCCCGCGAGCAGACGTAAAAGGCCCCCAATGGGCCCACTTGAGGGCCCTTTGTGTCTGCTCGGCGGGGGTGGGGTGCCGCGTTCAGCGGGTCAGCCCAGTGCCGCCGCGGCCGCCTCGCGAGCTTCGGCCGCTGTCGCGGTCGCAAGCGCCGCCTCGGCCGCTGCCTGACACTGCGCGAGTGTGACCTGGGCGAGCTTCGCACCCACCCTCGTGACGGCCGCCGCGGCGGCAGACAGCGACGAAACGCCCAGCCCCACCAGCACGCATGCGAGCGTCGGGTCGGCCGCGGCCTCACCGCAGACGCCCACGGGCTTGTCCAGCGCGACGCCTGCCCGCACCGTCATTGCGACCAGCGCGAGCACCGCGGGTTGCCACGGATCGGTGAGGGTGGCCAGTTCTGCCGACATCCGGTCGGCGGCCATCGTGTACTGGGTCAGATCGTTCGTGCCGATGGACAGGAAGTCGACGTGCTCGAGAATGCGGTCGGCCAGCAGGGCCGCCGCGGGCACCTCGATCATCACACCGGGCGTCAGGCCGAACGAGCGCGCCTGGTCGGCGAATTCCTTGGCTTCGGCCGGGGTCGCGATCATCGGCGCCATCACCCACGGCGCGCTGGTCGCGCTCTTCGCGGCGTCGGCGATGGCCTGCAGCTGCCGGGTGAGGATTCCTGGGTTGCCGTGGGCGATGCGGATACCGCGCACGCCCATTGCGGGGTTCGCCTCATCGGGGTGGCTTGCGAACTTGAGCGGTTTGTCCGATCCGGCGTCGAGCGTGCGGACCACCACCTTGCGGCCGTCGAATGCGTCTAGGACCTCGCCGTAGATGCGGGCCTGCTCGTCGACGGTCGGCTCGGTGTCGCGGTTGAGGAAGCACAGTTCGGTGCGGAACAGGCCGACGCCCTCGGCGGGTGTCTTGGCGGCCGACTGCGCCGCGGCCGGATCCTGCACGTTGGCGAGGATCGCGACGGTGTGGCCGTCGGCGGTCGCCCCGGGTCCCGTCCACTTGCTGGCGATGTCGGCTTCACGCGCAGCGGCGGCGACGGCCTTCGTCGCGACGTCCTCGTCGGGTGAGACGGTGACCGTGCCGAGCGTGCCGTCGATCATCACCATGGTGCCGGCGGGCACGTCGTCGAGACCGTCGACGGCCACCACGCAGGGAATGCCCAGCTGGCGCGCAATGATCGCGGTATGGCTGGTCGGCCCGCCCAGCGAGGTGGCCAGTGCGACCACGAGTGACGCGTCGAGACCGGCGGTGTCGACGGGCGCGAGGTCCTCGGCGCAGAGCACGGACGGACGGTCGGGCACCGGCACCCCCGGCTCGGGCAGGCCGCTGAGTTCGGCGACGACGCGATCGCGGATGTCACGCAGGTCGGTGACGCGTTCGGCCATCAGGTCGCCGGCCTTGGCGAACGCGGCGGCGATCTTGTCGATCGCTCCACCGACGGCCCGCGCCGCGGGGCTGCCGTCCTTGATCCGCTTCTCTGCGTCGGCGAGCCAGGCGCGGTCCTGGGCGAGTGTCGCGGTGGTGGCGAGCACCTCCGAGGCGACCCCGGTCGCGTGAGCGGCCCGCGCGCGAAGTCGCTCGGCCACGGTGGCAGTGGCGGAGAGAAGGCGTGCCGCTTCGTCTGGCCGGTCGGCCTCGGCCACGTCGGCGACCGGGGTGTCGTCCGGTCGCGGACGCGCACCGGGCCGAATGACCGGCGCGTACTGGACGCCGCCGACCGCCGGAACGCCCTGAAGGGTCCGCCCCTGGGTAGTGGGGGTGGCTTCTTGTGATGTAACCGACTGCGTTGTGCTCATGTGAGAGAGATTACAAGATATTCTTGACAAGTCAACACGGTCGGGGGTAAAACAACAGATATCAACTTTTAAAGGCACGATTTCCCACACGAACGGAGGGCCATGTACGCGGAAGAGCGTCAACAAGCGATCGCCGCGCGTGTGATCAGCGAGGGCCGCGCCTCGGTCACCGAGTTGGCCCACGCCTACGAGGTGACCACCGAAACCGTTCGGCGGGACCTGGCCGCCCTGGACAGGGCTGGTCTGGTGCGCCGGGTCCATGGCGGCGCCGTGCCAACGCGCGCTCTGCGCGTCGTCGAGCAGGAAGTGGGAGAACGGGAGACCACCCGAGCCGACCACAAGGACGCCATCGCCGAGGCCGCTACGGAGTTCTTCCCGATCAGCGGGGCAACCGTCCTCCTGGACGCCGGAACCACCACGGCCCGAATCGCGTCGCACCTGCCCACCGACAGGAACCTCGTCGTCGTCACCAACTCGGTGCCCATCGCGGCGCGACTGGCTTCGGTCCCGAACATCGCGCTGCAGCTGCTGGGCGGCCGCGTGCGCGGCGTCACACAGGCCGCAGTCGGCGAGCAGGCGCTGCGCGTGCTCGACACCATCCGGGTCGACATCGCGTTCATCGGCACCAACGCGATCAGCGCGCGCCACGGCCTGTCCACACCGGACAGCGACGAGGCCGCCGTGAAGCGCGCGATGGTCCGCTGCGCCAACTACGTCGTGGTAGCCGCCGACTCCAGCAAGGTCGGCCGGGAGGACTTCGTCAGCTTCGCGCCGATCACCAGCGTCGACACCCTGATCACCGACGCGGAGATCGAGGCGGCCGATCGAGACGCGCTCACCGAGCAGGGCGTCGAGGTCGTATGTGTGGGGGCGGCATCGTGATCGTCACCGTCACCCCCAACCCGAGCATCGACCGCACCGTTGCGCTCGGCGAACCGCTGACCAGAGGCGCGGTGCAGCGGGTCACGTCGACCACCTCCGAACCGGGCGGCAAGGGCGTCAACGTCGCCCGCGCTCTGACCCTGGCCGGGCTGGACACCGTCGCGGTGCTCCCCGCCGCCGACGCCGACCCGATCGTCGCGGCACTGCGGTCCAGTGGCGTCTCCTTCCAGTGTGTGCCCGTGGCCGGAATCGTCCGCACCAACCTGGCCATCACCGAACCCGACGGCACCACGACCAAGCTCAACGAGCCGGGTGCGGTACTCGACGCGGTCGCCCGCGAGGCGCTGACGAAGGCCGTGGTCGACGCCGCCGCGGACGCCGCGTGGGTCGTGCTGTCGGGCTCGCTGCCCCCGGGCCTGCCCGACCACTGGTATGCCGAGGTCGTCGCGATGCTGGCGTCGGCACCGTGCAAGGTGGCGGTCGACACCTCCGACCGTCCGCTCGACGCTCTGGCGGCCGGGTTCGGCACCGCCGCGCCCGACGTCATCAAGCCCAACGCTGAGGAACTTGCGGGCCTGGTCGGCGCATCGGGTGACGAGTTGGAGAGTGCTGCTGCCGCAGGCGATCCCGAGCCGGTGGTGACGGCGGCACGACAGCTCATCGCCCGGGGGGCACGCAGCGTGCTCGTCACGCTCGGCGCGGCAGGCGCGGTGCTGGTCGACTCGACCGGCAGTTGGATGGCCACCCCGCCACCCATCGCGCCTCGCAGCACCGTCGGCGCGGGCGACAGCTCGCTGGCCGGCTACATCCGCGCGGAGGTCGGCGGCGCACCACCGCCGCAGCGCCTCCAGATGGCGGTGGCCTACGGCAGCGCGGCCGCCGCGCTGCCCGGCTCTGCACTGCCGTCACCGAAGCAGGTCGACCTCAACGCTGTTCGGGTGTACCCGATTACGCCCACGTCCACCCATCAATAACACCGAAGAAAGTAGCGAGATGTCCATCATCACCACCGACCTGGTCGCCATCGACGTGGACGCCGGCAGCGACAAGGAGTCCGTCATCGGGCTGCTCGCCGGCCGTCTCTCCGATGCCGGCCGCGCCACCGATCGCGAGGGCCTGATCGGCGCAGCGATGGCCCGTGAGGCGCAGTCCGCGACAGGGCTGCCGGGCGGCATCGCCATTCCGCACTGTCGCTCGCCCTACGTCGACGAGGCCACCATCGGGTTCGCCCGGCTATCGCCCGCCGTCGACTTCGGCGCGCCCGACGGGCCGGCCGACCTCGCCTTCCTGATCGCCGCACCGGAGTCCGGCGGGTCCGAGCACATGAAGCTGCTGTCCAGCCTCGCCCGTGCGCTGGTGCGCAAGGACTTCGTGGCGTCGCTGCGCGAAGCATCCTCGGCCGCCGAGATCGTCGAATTGGTCGAGGGGGTCGTCAATCCCGCGCCCGCCGCCGAATCCGCCCCGGCCGCCGCGGCCGCGCCCGCCGAGGCGAAGAAGGAACGGACGCTGGTCGCCATCACGGCATGCCCCACCGGCATCGCCCACACCTACATGGCCGCCGACTCGCTGGTGGCCGCAGGCAAGGAAGCCGGGATCACGCTGCACGTCGAGACCCAGGGCTCGTCGGGCAGCACGCCGCTCGCACCCGAGATCATCGCCGCAGCGGATGCGGTCATCTTCGCCACCGACGTCGGCGTGAAGGACAGACAGCGATTCGCCGGCAAACCGCTGGTCGCATCCGGAGTCAAACGGGCGATCAACGAGCCCGCCAAGATGGTCGCCGAAGCGCTGGCCGCCGCAACCAATCCCAACGCCGCACGCGTCGAAGGCTCTGCCGACGCGGCCGCGGCGGGCGCAGGATCGCCTGCGTCCGGCGGGGTCGGCTGGGGTACCCGCACCCGGCAGATCCTGCTCACCGGCGTCAGCTACATGATCCCCTTCGTCGCCGCGGGCGGTCTGCTCATCGCGCTGGGCTTCCTGTTCGCCGGCTACGAGATCGCCAACACCCCCGACGGTGGCTCGAGTTCGTACGGAAACATGTACGCGCTCAACAACTCGCTGACGAATCTTCCGCCGGGAGGATTCATGACGTACCTCGGTGCGGTGCTGTTCACGCTCGGCGGGCTCGCATTCAGCTTCCTGGTACCGGCACTCGCGGGTTACATATCGTTCGCCATTGCCGACCGGCCGGGCCTGGCGCCAGGATTCACGGCGGGCGCGGTCGCGGTCTTCGTGGGCGGCGGCTTCATCGGCGGCATCGTCGGCGGTGTGATCGCCGGCTTCTCCGGCGCTGTGGATCAGCAGAATCGGCGTGCCGCAGTGGTTCCGGGGCCTGATGCCCGTCGTGATCATCCCGCTGTTCGCATCGCTGATCGTCGGTCTGGTGATGTTCCTCCTCGTCGGCCGCCCGCTCGCCCTGATCAACACCGGGCTGACCAACTGGCTCAACGGCATGTCCGGAACCTCGGCGATCCTGCTCGGAGTCATCCTCGGCCTGATGATGTGCTTCGACCTCGGCGGCCCGGTCAACAAGGCGGCCTACGCGTTCGCCACCGCCGGCCTGACCGCTGCGACCACCGCCTCGTTTGGCATCATGGGCACGGTGATGGCAGCGGGCATGGTGCCGCCGCTGGCGATGGCGCTGGCCACCGTTCTGCGCCCCAAGCTTTTCAGCGAGCCCGAGATCGAGAATGGCCGTCCCGCATGGCTTCTCGGTGCATCGTTCATCACCGAGGGCGCGATCCCGTTCGCGGCGGCCGACCCCTTCCGCGTCATCCCCGCGATGATGTTCGGCGGCGCGATCACGGGCGCGGTGTGCATGGCGGCAGGCGTCACGTCGCGAGCGCCCCACGGCGGCATCTTCGTGCTGTTCGCGATCGACCACAAGCTGTGGTTCGTCATCGCCATCCTGCTGGGAATGGTGGGCGGCGCGCTCGCAGTCATCGCCGCCAAGCAGTTCGCCAGGCCCAAGTCGTCCAAAGAGGAGTCCCCCGCCCTCGCCAACGCCTAGTTCACCCAACCCCAACCCCAATTCCAAACAGACCCAACCAACAGAAGGAGACACCATGCCCAGCAAGACCGTCACCGTCGGATCGTCCATCGGACTGCACGCCCGACCCGCCGCGGTCATCGCCGAGGCCGCGGTCAACGCCGGAGTGCCGGTAACCCTGTCGGTCGACGGCGGAGAGCCGGTCGACGCCGGTTCGGCGCTGATGATCATGACGCTCGGGGCCGGTAACGGGGCGCAGGTCACCGTCGAGTCCGACGACGAGGCCGCGCTCAACACGATCGCCGACCTGGTCGAGCAGGACCTCGACGCCTGATCGCCGTTCGCTGACCGATCAGAACCCGCCTGAGCTGCGTGATCGCGGCCAGGCGGGTTCGTCGCGCCCGAGAAAGCGGAGCTGGCCACCGCTGAGCACCCGTAGGATTGCCCCGTGCCAAAGGTCAGGGGGCGTGACGTCACGGGATGGGCGGACCAACCAGTCAATTGCCGTTTGCCGTCCACCGCACAGCACGTCTGCTGCCGGTCGGCCGCAGCAGGGAGTGACACGTGGTGCGGCGCGTAACTGCACTCCTGGCGGCACTCTGCATGGCGTTGCTCAGTGCACCGCCCGCCGTTGCCGTCGATCCGCCGGTCATCGACAGGGGCGCCCTGCCACCTGACGAGACGGGACCCGACCAGCCGACCGAGCAACGCCGGGCGTGCTCGTCACCGCTGGTCTTCCCCGACTCCAACTTCGCCGACAAGCCGTGGGCCAACAACTACCTGCGCATCAGCGAGGCGCAGAAGTTCGCAACCGGCAAGGGGATAACCGTCGCCGTCATCGACACCGGCGTGAACGGCTCGCCGCGGGTGCCCGCCCTGCCCGGTGGGGACTTCGTCGACGGCGGCGGCAACGGGATGTCCGACTGTGACTCGCACGGAACCCTCACGGCTTCGCTGATCGCGGGGCGTGCGGCGCCGACCGACGGCTTCATCGGCGTCGCACCGGACGCCCGGATCCTGTCGTTGCGGCAGACGTCGGACAACTTCCAACCCGTCGGCACGCAGCAGTGACCCCAACGATCCCAACTCGACGCAGACGGCAGGCTCGCTGCGCAGCCTCGCCCGCGCGATCGTGCATGCCGCCAACCTGGGTGCGCAGGTGATCAACATCAGTGAAGCGGCCTGCTACAAGGTGACCCGCCCCATCGACGAGTCCGGCCTCGGTGCCGCCGTCGAGTACGCGGTCAACGTCAAGGGTGCCGTCGTCGTGGCCGCGGCGGGCAACACGGGGCAGGACTGCACCCAGAACCCGCCGCCGAACCCCGCGATACCGGCCGATCCGCGCGGCTGGCAGCAGGTCACAGACGATCGTCTCGCCGGCCTGGTACTCGCCTCTGGTGCTCACCGTCGGCGGCATCGCCGAGAACGGTCAGCCCAGCAGTTTCTCGATGTCCGGACCGTGGGTGGGGGCGGCGGCACCTGCCGAGAACATCGTCGCGCTCGGGTACGACGGCAACCCGGTGAACGCCCTTCAGGGTGACGACGGCCTGATCCCGATCAACGGCACTTCGTTCGCCGCCGCGTACGTGTCCGGCCTTGCCGCACTGGTGATGCAGCGCTTCCCCGACCTCACCGCGGCGCAGGTGATGAACCGCATCACCGCCACGGCCCGTCATCCCGGCGGAGGGGTGGACAACTACGTCGGCGCCGGCGTCATCGATCCCGTCGCCGCACTCACCTGGGACGTCCCGGCAGGGCCCCCGGACGTGCCCTACCGGGTCAAGCAGTTGCCGCCACCGCCGTACATCCCGCCGCCCGACCGGGGCCCCATCACCATGGTCGTCGTCGCCGCCGCGGGCCTGGCGCTGGTACTCGGCATCGGCGGGCTGGCGCGCCGCGCACTGAGGCGCCGATGAAGGACCTGTTGGCGCAGTTCGGCTTTCGCTTCACCACGGGGCATCTGCTGTGGGCAGCGGCGCTGATTCCGGCGGTGGTCCTGCTGTTCATCCAGCTGGACCTGCTGTGGCTGGGCATCGTGG
The DNA here is from genome assembly GCA_963798245.1 of uncultured Actinomycetota bacterium. Lineage (GTDB taxonomy): Bacteria > Actinomycetota > Actinomycetes > Mycobacteriales > Mycobacteriaceae > Mycobacterium. The sequence goes on along the minus strand of CAWCSO010000007.1, from coordinate 9,604 downwards.
TGGCAGTGGTGATCGCGGTCGCCGCCGTCCTGACGGTGCGGGGCAGGCGGTTGGCAGGGTGGATCGTGGCGGTCTTCTCCTGGCGCAGGCGACACCGCGCCGCCCCTGACGCACCGTCCGAGCCCGCGGTGGGCGCCACAGTGCTGCCGGGCGATCACGTCGCCGTGCGCTGGCAGGGCGATCATCTCGTCTCTGTGATCGAACTGGTGCCGCGGCCGTTCACGCCCACGGTGATCGTGGCCGGCGAGGCGTTCACCGACGACGTCATCGACACCAAGCTGGTCGAGGATCTCCTCAGCGCACATTGCCCCGATCTCGAGGCCGACGTCGTGTCCTCCGGACACCGGGTCGGTCGGACCGCGCCCGCCAGCCTGGTCGCGCTGTACGAGCAGGTCGTCGGCCCCTATCCCGCTCCGGCCAACCGGCGGACGTGGATCGTGCTGCGGGCGATGCCCGAGCAGACACGCAAGTCGGCGCTGCGCCGCGAGGCGGGCGTCTCGGGCCTGGCCCGCTATCTGGTGTCATCGACGACGCGCATCGCAGATCAGTTGGCCAGCAGCGGTGTCGACGCCCGTTGCGGCCGTAGCTTCGACGACTTCGACAAGTCAACGGAGATCAGCTTCGAACGCGAGAGTTGGTCATCGATCAAGGGGCGGAGCACCTTCACGGCGGCGTACACGGCGCCCGGCGGCCCCGACGTGTGGTGGTCGGCGCGGGCCGACCACACCATTACCCGGGTGCGGGTGCGGCCAGGGACGGCGCCCACCACGACGGTGCTCCTGACGACGTTGGCCAATCCGTCGACGCCGCGCGGCTTTTCGTGCCTGTTCGGTGGCCAGCGCGCCGCGCTGCACGGCCAGAGCCCGGTGACCGACCGGCACTACGAGCTGCCGATCGGTTCGGCAGGCGTCCTGATCGGGGAGACCGCAGACCGCTACCCCGTGTACATGCCGTTCGACGACGTCGACGTCAGCATCAACCTTGGAGACGCAAAGCTGTTCACGCAGTTCGTCGTGCGCTCCGCCGCGGCAGGGGCGATCGTGACCCTGGGTCCACAGTTCCGCGAGTTCGCAGGCGTCATCAATGCCCGCGTCGGCAAGATCGCCAAGGTGGGCTGGCCGAATGCAACCACGTATCTCGGTCCACATCCCGGTGTCGGCCGGGTGGTGTTGCGGCACAACTTCATCGACACCCCCCGCCACCGACAGCTGCCGATCCGGATGATCAACCCGCGCGAGGAAAGTCGCTATCAGATGGCGCTGGGACAGTGACTGCCGTTGACCGGCGCGGGCTTTCGCGCGGACGCACCGAGGAGGAGAGATGTCGGGGGAAGTAAGCGTCGACCCGGACGAACTCGACGCCAAGGCGGCCCAGATCGCCGAGCCGATGCCGAAGCCGCCGGGTGAATCGTTGCCGCCTTGCGCCCTGCAGGTGGCAGCATCGGCTGTCGTCGAGCTGAACAAGAACGCGAGCCACCTGCGCGGCTACTCGGCCAGCGGTGACGCCGAGGCGACGCGGCTGGCCGAGTCCTTCCGTTCGGCTGCCGACGCATACCGACAGGTCGACCAGCAGGCTGGTATCGCACTCGACAACGGTGATAGCGCACCCGAGATCACCCCGGTGACCCCGGCGCCGCCGACGACGCCGCCGGTGCCGGTGCCGCCGAGTCCCGGCTATCAGTGCCACGCGGCGCCGCTGGTGATGCTTGAGGATGCCGCGGCACAGATCGAGGCCCCTGACCAGGCGGCGTCGCTTGAGGTGTTCCGCGACGAATGGAACGCCTACGCGGCGGCGCTGGACACCCGTGCGGACGCGTTCAGTTCCAGCGGGATGTCTTGGGACGGCGGTGCGGCCGACGCGGCTTACGCATCGCTGGACCGGCACCGCGAATGGCTCAGGGAGATGGCCACCGCATCGCGCACATTGGCCGGCCAGGGGGATCGACTCGCCGCGGTACACCGCGGTTCACGCAGCGAACACCCGACGCTGGCCCAGGTGACGTCGCTCGATCAGCAGATCATTGAGACGACCGACGTGCGCCAGCGCATGGCGCTGATGGAAGCGCGCATGAAGCTTCAGAACATATCGGAAGAGGTCCTCGGTCGGTACGCCGGGCAATCGGCATTCCCACCGGTGGAGCCTCCGCAGCCGCCAACGACCGGTCAGCTCCCGCCCGTCGACAAGCCCACGAAGGATCCGAAGAATCACTCCAAGCCCCTCAAGGACCCGGCGGGCGAAGACATGCAGAAACAGCCGACCGCGGCGGGCGGCGGCGGGGCTGGATCCGGTGATGCGCCGGGCTCCGAGGAACCTGCCGGCATGCCGACGGCCCCGGCCGCCCAGCAGAAGACCCCATCGGGCGCCGGCCAGTCCAGCAGCGGTGGTGCGCCATCCGGAGGCGGTTCGCCGTCCGGCGGCGGAGCGGGCGGCGGCATGCCCAGCCTGCCTGAGTTCGGCGGCCCGTCGACCGACGTGCCGAGCCCTGGCGATCCCAGCCTGAAGCCGGCCGCGGCGTCCGGTGGCGGCGCCGGTGCCGGGGGCGGCGGCTCGGGAGGCGGAGGTGCTGGGCCGATGCCGTTGCAGCCCAACGTCGGTGGCGTATCGGTGGGGCCCACCCCCGGCAGTGCGGGCGCGGGGCCGGGAGCTACAGCCGGGTCGGGTGGCGCAGCGATGGGCGGCGGCATGGGTGGCGGCATGGCACCGATGCACGGGGCCGGGCAGAACCAGGGCGGCAAGGAGAAGAAACGCACGCCTGACCTGTCGCCCGACGAGGACCTCTACAACGAGGACCGGCCGTGGACCGAGGCGGTCATCGGGAACCGATCCCGACGTAGGGACACTTCCGAGGACAAGGACACCAAGTGACCGAAGACATGCATCCACAGGTGGCCGCCGTCCTGCAGCAGGCGCAGCGTCTCCAATCGCTGATGGACGACCAGCTGGCCAAGATGAACTCCCAGACCTTCACGGCGACAGATGAATCGGAGACCGTGGAGGTCACACTCAACGGACACAGCTGGCTGACCGACCTGTTCATCGAGGACGGCACGCTTCGGCTCGGCACCGAGACGGTCGAGGCGCGGATCAACGAGGCGCTGCAGAAGGCCACCGCCGAGGCGACGTCGTCCATCGAGGCCGACCGGGAACGCATCGACTCCGTCGTCGCCGAGATCACGGGCGAGGTCGACGACCCGAACTAGAGCCCATCAGACGTCCGCACCGACCCAGCGGCGATAGTCGTCCATGTCGACGTTGCTGCCGCAGACGATGGTGACTACGTGTCGGCAGGCGAAGCGGTCGCGGTCTTCGAGGATCGCGGCGATGCCGAGCGCGGCCGACGGTTCGACGACGAGTCCGGCGTGCTCGAGCAGCAGCCTCATACCGGCGATGATCGACGCCTCCTGAACCAGGACGGCGTCGTCGGCGACCAGGAGCAGGTCGTGCAGGACAGCCTGGATTGGTCGTCGGCCGGCGACGCCGTCGGCGATCGTGTTCATCGAGTCGGTGGTGACGACGCGACGTTGGCGCCACGAGTGTGTCATCGCCGGTGCACCCAGGGGCTGAACGCAGACCACCTCGACGCCGGGCGCGAATGACTTGATCACATGGCCGATCCCGGTGGCCAGTGCCCCGCCGCCAAGAGCGATCAGGACGGTGTCGAACGACGGACCGTTCTCCACCAGTTCCAGGCCGATGGTCGCCGCGCCTTCGCAGGTCTCGATGTCCAGGCTGTCCTCCAGCAGCCGGATGCCGTCGTGCGCCGCGATGGCTGCGGCCCGCTCGCGGGCCAGCTCGTGGTCACCGTCCACCAGCTCCAAACTGGCGCCCAATGCGCGAATGCGATCGAGTTTCACCGCAGGCGCAAAGCGGGATGCCACGACCGTGACGTCGAGCCCCCGCTCGTGGCCGGACCACGCGAGAGCTTGGCCGAGATTGCCTGCGCTCGCGCACACGACGGCTCGCTCGCCGGTGTTGGCGAGCACGCTCGCGACGACCTCTGTACCGCGGGCCTTGAAGCTGCGGACCGGGTTCGCCGTTTCAAGCTTGACGCTCAGCGTGCATCCGAGGGCGGGTTCCAGGGCTTCGCAGCGGTAGAGCGGAGTGTGCAGAAAGATCGGATCGATCAGCCGCCGGATTTCGCGGATCCGATCGATGTCGAGACGCGTCTGCTGCACGGCACGTCAGCGTATCGGCAACGGTTTGAATTGGTGGATGTCCGGCGACGCACAGTCGTCCACGGAAGGGTCTGCAGCAATCGCGACTTGTTCGTCTGCACCGTAGGAAATCTGCCGCGTAGCGCCCGCTGGTCCGTGGCCTAACCTGGTAATTGGTCTTGTCCGGTAAGTTCGGCGCCATGGTGCCTGACGTCTTTGGGGGTGCGGAATTGCGGGTTTACGAGGGTAAAGGTCGCCCGTGAGCGTGCCACCCCCGCCCGGGCAATGGGGTCAGCCACCCCGCCGTACTCTGGTCCGCCTCCGCAAGGTGGGTACTACCCGCCACCCGGATGGGGTCCCCCACAGCCGCCGCCAAACCAGAACAACAGTGTGAAGTGGCTCTTGATCGCAGTGGCCGTGCTGCTGGTGATCGCCATCTCGGTCGGCGTCACCCTGTTCGTCACGCGCTCGGGTGACGATGGGTCGACCGCTACGCCGACGTCAGGGGCGCCCTCGGACATTGCCAGTGCGAATGACACCGGGCCGGTTGCGGTGATTACGTCGGATCCCACTTGCACAAGTTTCAATGTCATACGCGACACCGTGGCGACAGCAGCGGACATGGGTTGGGGACGCCGGGACCCCAGCATCCCTGAGAGTTCCTGGACACCTGCGCAACGCTCGGCGTACGACGAAATTTCGACGGCTATTCGTGAAGCCACAAAGCAAGCCTCGGGGCTGGCCAAGCAGACCCCGCACCGAGTCATGCGCGAACTCTTCGAACAGTTCATCGCCTACGGACGCGCATACGCGGATTCGCTTACCAGTTACACGCCTGGCGACGACGCACTTTCTGGTGTCTTCACGAACACGGCGAGTGCCCTCGGAGGCGTCTGCGATGCGATCACCTTCGGGGCGGCCGCGCTAAGGGCGTCAAGCATTCAAGAAGCCCAGCCGCCGACAGCGCCGAGCACCGGCGGCGACCTAACCAGCCCGACACGAATGCTTCCAGAGTCAATACCCATATGCGCCGACTGGCTGGATCGGGCTGATTCCCTTGATTCGTCGAACAGAGACTGGGTTGAACTCGATCCCAGCCTGCCCGTCGGACAGTGGTCTGCCGATTACAGGGCAATCATGGATCGCATATCCGTCCAATACAGCAGCTACGCCGACTTTGTCGAGGCGGCTGGGCGAAAAAGCGGGAACCCCGTGTTCGAAGACTTCGCCGTGCTTGGCTCCCTGTACATTCGCGCCTATGTCGAATCGCTCCCGACCTACTCAGTTGTAGATAGCTGGTTGGTAGCGCCGGGGTTTCGGCCACTCAATGCAAACAGCAGTGCGTGCCAGGCCGTCGAAGGATAGTCATTTGACCGCAATTGAAAGGCCCACTGACGGCTACATGGGCCAAATGACAACCCCACCTTCGGCATGGCCTGAAGCCGACGAAGAGGTAGTTCAACAGCGCGCTCACACACTTGTGGGCGTTCAGGCCCGTGTTCGCGCAGCCAAAGAGGCTGTGCAGAACCGGATGTCGTCAACTTTCGATGGTAGGACGTGGTTTGGCGGCGCCTCGACAGCGAGTAAGAGCGCACTGCAATCTCATGCCGATGTTCTAAATGACATGTTCGAAGCACTCGGCGACGCGATCACCTTCTACCAGAATTCGTACGAAGCAATAATTGCGGTGAAGCGCGCCATTATCGATACTTCCGAAGCTGCGCAGGGATTGATCGAGCAAGCGGAGCAAGAAGCTGCGGACAAGGGTGTCGACCCCACGAATGCGATTCAGGCAATAATTGAGACCGCCTACACGGCGAATTCAGGCCACGTAGCCGAGGCTGCCCTCGGCCTCAGGGGCCAACCGTTGGCAAACACAAAAGATCGCGCTTCCGGAGCGGTGCCGCACGGGCCAATGGACACCATTTCGCATAGCACCGTTGGCCCCACCCCAGTTCTGGTGCCGGGCGGAATCTCACCAAGTGGTGGCGCTGCAACCGGCAGGGAAACTCCCCGATCGGCCCCTGCCAACCAGACCACGGGCGCGCATACCGTCGACCGCTCTCCGCGCCCACCCACACCAGTCGTATTGCCAGTCAAGCTTGAAAGCAGTGGTACCTCCACAGTCGCCCATGCGCCAGCTTCTGCTGACACCGCCGACATGTGGAGTCAGGTACCTGCTAGCGACGCCAGCGGGTCTTCGATGCCTCCCGCCAGCCAACCCGCGCCCAACATGGCCCCGAGCGCTTCCGGTGCACCGCCCTCAATGTCTTCCTCCGGATCCCCCAGCTCCAGCCCAACCGGATCTTCCTCCACCCCTTCCCAAAACGCCTCGACCACCACAAGGGACGCCAACACCCAGACTGCGAGCGCCCGCGACTCCGCAAGTACCAAGGCAGCCGCAGCTGGACCCCCGGCCAACCAACAGTCGCTCGCCAATCAGATAGCCAAGGCATCCGCCGGCCAGGCCGCGCCGCTGCAGTCGGCGCCGGTTCAGCCTCTCGCGCAGCCGGTTTCACCGGTGCCGCCCGCGGACTCAGGTGCCCCCCAGCCAGGCCACTCGGCCGCAGCGCCCTCGGGAGGCGGGGCGAGCGGCAGTTCCGGTGGAGGCGCCGTCGGCGGGGGCGGTGGCTCGGCACCCATCTCGTCAATGCCCAGCGGCGGTAGCGCGACTCCGCCGCCACCGCTGTTGCCTCCGGCAACGCCAGCTCCCGCCGCACCGTCGCCGCCCGGTGGCGGCACGGCCAACCCGGCCGCCACCGCGGCGTCCACGGGTCCAAACGTCAACCCCGCGTCCACCTCGAACACGAACAACGCCGCCGGTGCGTCACCGGCTCCGGTACCCGTATCGGCAGCCCGACTGGAGCGTGACGCCATTGCGTCGGCGTCGGCCGCGGGCGCGATGCGGCGCTCGGGTAGCTCGAACGACCCACTGATGCTTGCGCGACGGATCGGCGCGGCACTCAACGTCGGCGTGATGGACTTCGGCTTCCTCTGGGTGACGGGCCTGACCGCTCACGGCACGATCGTCGTCGCCAACAGCTACGGGCTGGCCTACATCCCCGACGGCGTGAACCTGCCCGACCAGGTCAAGATGGCAACGGCCGACGAGTCGATCCCCCCGTCCGAACGCGCCAAGTGGGCGACGTTCCCCATCCTGGCCGTCCAGGGCTGGGCGCAGGCGCACGGCCACACGCTGCGCGCCGTCATCGCCACCGAAGAACAGTTCGCCAACTTCGATCCGGGCACGGCCAAGGTCGTGCTGCGGTCCGACGACCTCCCGGAGACGGGAAAGATGCAGGGGCGCAGTCGACTCGAGGTCATCGCCCCAGATGCTGCCCGCACGTTGGCATCGGTGAGCGATGCCGGCCTGGTCGACGTGCTTCCGCCGGCCCCCGCCGACACCAGCGCGCCAAAGGACGAGTCGTCGGCGCTATGGTTCGAACTCACGAAGCCGTTGATGAGCACCTCACCGGAACGCGCCCCGCTCCACCTGCAGGCATTCGTCACCTACGCCAATCACGCCCAGCAGCAAGCGCTCTTCCGTGCACACACCGCCACCGACGGCCCCACACAGCGCGCGGCCATCGCAGACTGGGTGTACTGGCAGCACCTGAGCGTTTTGATGTCCGAGGCGCTTGCCGCGGAGGCGGCCGTCTAAACGTGCGGGATCTCAGCCGCTCCGTCGGCTACTCGGTAAACGCATCGTCTGCAGCTACGGCTGCGTCGTGTTCACTCACCGGATCTACGGCTCGTTGGTCCGGCTCATGCTCTGGTACCGCCACGCCAGTGGGGATGACGACAACGGCCCCCAGAAGTGCCCAGTCGCAGTATCGTTCGGCGTACAGCTGCGAGCGGAAGGCACAGATCGCGGTGACAGCTCGGCCAAGATGAGACGGTGCACGAAGAAGTAGCCCCGCACCACGACCGTCAGGGGCCCGGTTGCCAGCACCGCAACGCCCGCGGCGAGAAACCCGATCGACAACAGCGTGGCCGGGCAGCTGCGTTCGGTCAGCCGTGCCGCAGACTCCGGCACAGAGGCGATGGTCGCCTGCCAGGTCTCAGACTCCTCGTCGGTCGCCTCCGGTGCCAATACTGAATCCAGCAGCTGTGCCGATCGTGCGGCCCGGTTTTGTCGGACCCTGCTGCGATGATGGGGTCATGTCCTCGCCGGCAACCCCTTTGGCCGATCCGCAGTTGCGGCCTGTCGATCGGCTCGAGGTGTTGTTCGAGGAGTTGGCCGAGTTAACTGGTCAACGCAACGCCATCGATGGGCGCATCGTGGAGATCGTCGCCGAGATCGACGGTGACGATCTGTGCGGGATGACCGGGGCACGCTCGGTCGCGGGGTTGGTCGCGTGGAAGACCGCCACCACACCACGCAACGCCGAGACCGTCGTCGCCATCGCCCGCCGACTGCGCCAGTTCCCCCGCTGCGCGGCCGGCATGCGCGAAGGCCGACTGTCCCTCGATCAGGTCGGCGTCATCGCCGAATCCGCCGCCGAGGGCTCCGATGCCCACTACGCGCAGCTCGCCGAAAGCGCCACCGTCACCCAACTACGCGCCGCAGTCAAACTCGAACCCCAACCCGACCCGGCGCCTCGACCCGAACCCCGGCGGTCGATCACCAAGACCACCGGGCCCCACGACGAATACACCACCTGGCGCATCACCCTGCCCCGGCTGGACGCGGCGAAGTTCGACGCTGCCCTGCAGTCCCATCACGACGCCCTGATCGCCGCGTGGAAACACGACCACGACGGCAACGACAGCGCCAACGGCGACGGCGACGGTGCCGACCGCGAGGAGATCGCCGATCAGCGACCCCCGCTGCCCACCACCGTGGATGCGTTCCTCAACCTGGTCGACACCAGCTGGGACGCCGAGGTCACCCGCCGCCCCCACGGGCAACACACCACCGTGGTCGTGCACCTCGACCTCGACAAGCGCATCGCCAACCTGCACCTGGGTCCGCTGCTCTCCGACGACGAGCGCCGCTACCTGAGCTGCGACGCCGTCTGCGAAGCCTGGTTTCACCGCGACGGCCGCGTCATCGGGACGGGGCGGGCCACCCGAACGGTCAACCGGCGAATGCGTCGCGCCCTCGAGCACCGCGACACCTGCTGTGTGGTCCCCGGCTGCGGCGCCACCCGCGGCCTGCACGCACACCACATCCAGCACTGGGAAGACGGCGGAACCACCGACCTGGACAACCTGGTCCTGCTCTGTCCCTACCATCACCGACTGCACCACTCCGGCGCCATCACCATCACCGGACCCGCCCACCACCTCACCGTCACCGACAACGCCGGCCGAGCACTGACCAGCGCCTCACTAGCCCGCCCACCCACCACACCCCCACCAGCGGTACCACCATGCCCAGGCCCCACCGGCGAACGCGCCCAATGGTGGTACTACCAACCCTTCCAACCCCAACCACCACCACTCAA
>CAWCSO010000006.1:0-399791 GCA_963798245.1 uncultured Actinomycetota bacterium | reverse complement strand
TTTTTTTTTTTACGTATTGCTTATTTTTTCATTTCTGTCGATGGCCAATGCCTTTTTTTATAATCGCTTTACGTATGCCATTGCCTCCAGCCCCAGAACCTATCTGATGAACGGACCCTCCGCTGGCGCTGATGTCATCGCCGTAATTGGAGAAGGAAACAAAATGCCCGTCACCGGAAAAAAGGATACCTGGATCAAAGTTTCGTGGGAAGGGCAACCTGCCTTTGTGAAAGCCTCTCAGCTTTCTACGCTTGGCCTGTGACCTTGAATCTGATACGGTCTTTGAACTCCGGACTTGAAACTAGTTCACCACCGTAAGTGTGCCCTGGTATTTTTTGCGGGTGAAATTGAGATAGTAGAAATAAACACCGGGCCCTTCATTGGAAGGATACCATCGGAAATTTCGCTGTGAACTTGTAAACACGGCCTTGCCCCATCTGTCGATAATTACGACGGATTCAAAACGATTGATACAGTTATCTTTCGGAAGATTAACCTGCTCATCCTTTGCGACATCATTAAAACCTTCCATTACATCCTGTACGGCAATCCCGTTACCGACTTCAGCCACGTACGGGCGAACTTCGTCGATGCCTACGCCCGCGTGATCGCGATGGAGTTCTTCGAGTCGGCGCGCGGTCGACTACTTCCGCAGCGCCAGCCTCAAGGATCGGCGTTACCCGCTGTTCAACCCGATGACCAAGGCCAAGGTCACGATGGAGGGCGACACGGTCATGCGGTCGCTGCACGACGTGATCGCCGCAAAGGGGTACGAGAAGAACACGATGTTCCGTGAGGTCGCCCAGCTGATCGGCTGCCTGCCGAGGCTCGAGGGCACCGTTCACGTCAATGTCGGACTGGTGCTGAAGTTCATGCCGAACTACATGTTCAATCCGAGGGTCTACCCGGAGATTCCGACCCGCAACGACGCCGCCGACGACGTGTTCTTTGGAACGAAGGGCCCACCCGGGGCGCCGGCCAGATCCAGTTCGCCGACTGGACGCCGGTGTACGCCAGGCACGACCACATCCCCAACGTCGCCCGGTTCCACGAGCAGGCACTGGCGTTTCGGGAGCTGCTGCTCACCGCCGCCCCGGACGCGGAGCAGCAGAAGGATCTGGACTTCATGCTCAATGTCGGGCACCTGTTCTCGCTGATCGTGTACGGCCAGCTGATCCTCGAGGAGGCCGAACTGACGGGGCTCGATTCGGGCGCCGGGATCGACGTTATCGACCAGATCTTCGACTTCCAGGTCCGTGACTTCAGCGGGTATGCCGTTGCCCTGCACGGCAAACCGACGTCATCGCAGGCACAGCAGGACTGGGCGCTCGGTGCCGTCCGCAAGCCGGTGCCCGATCAGAACCGGTTCGACCGGATGTGGGACCGTGTGCGGCCTACGACGGCGCCTACGAGATGCGACCCTGACGATCAGCTCTCGCCGCGGGCCTGCTTCTCGATGATCACCATGGCCAACGGGATTCGCATCTTCTCCGGTGCGGCCGCCAGCCGCGCCGCGAGGCCCTTCTCGAGGTGGTCGAGGAAGTCCGACCGGCGCGGGTCCTCGCGGCCTCCCGCCAGCGCATCGGCCAGTGCTCCGAGGACAGACGCCCTCGTGAACGCCGCCCAGCACGCTCCAAAGGCCTCTGCGTCCTTGTCGACCTGATACTGATTCCAGTAACGGTCCTCGCCCTCGACGATCTCCAGATGTGCGACCGACAGGCGCTCGAACCGTCCCGTCGGTGCGAACGGCGCGACGAAGTCCTTGGCGCGCCGACCGACGATCGGGACGGACATCGCGCGAACCTCGTCGTCGGTGAGCAACTCCTGGGCCACCATCTCGCCGAGGGCGTCCACCGTGGCATTCATGATCGGTGCGTAGCCGAAGTCGCCGTCCTCGCCAACGGCCGTCGTCAGCACCACCAGTCGGCCGCCGGGGCACAGTTCGCGGCCACGGAACGCGACGAACTCGTGCCAGTCGTGGGCCGCCTGCCTGGCGTAGGCCGCCCGGACGTCGTCGTCGCGGCTGTACGCCACCTGAATGTGGTCGTGCACCGCCGACGGAACCTTGCCCAGCCACTGGATCGACCACGACGACCACGCCAAATTCACGCTGTTCGACGGCAGGATCTGGGAGTAGAAGGACCGTCCGACGGCCGAGGCGAACGTCGCGTGGTCCTTCTTGAGGTAGGTGTCCGGATCGTCGGTCAGCGTGGTGAACATCGTGGTGAAGTCGTTGTCGGGCACGTCGGTGTGGGTCACCAGAATGGAGTGCTCGGGGCGGGTCCGCTTGCGGAACACGTCGATCGCCGCCCCGATCGGCAGCAGCGAATTGTGGCCCGTCCCGGCGCCGTAGTCGGCGATGACGATCGGCCGTGGCGACCGGGGGATCGGCACCAACTCGGCGGACTGCTCGAGCAGCGCAATTGCGGGTTGCAATCCAGCGGCCCGCAGCCGGGAGGCAGCGGTGTAGGTGCCGCTGTCCATCGGCTCCGGGCGCACCACCACGCTCGATTCGGGCATGACTGGAACGTTAGCTGGTCGCAGGGGTGTTACGCACGTGACAGAATTCCGTCATGAGTCGCCGGACGGGGCCACGGGTGCTCACATGGGTTGCCGCGCTGACCATGGTGGTGTCGCTGATCGGGTTCGTCGTCTCGCTGATCCTGAACGCGTTCGTCCTCGACGAGTACGACGCATACGGCGAGGTTCCGATCCCGGGCTCGGCGAACCTGCACCTGCCCGAGGGCGATGTCACCGTCACCTTCCACACCGTGCTAATCGGCAGCAACGGCGGCGGCGGACTGCCGGTGCCGCCGTTGAGATATCGCATCGCCGAGGCCGGCAGCGACACCGAGCCGGAGTTGACCGAGGACTACGGCGCCACCACGACGGTGAACAACGACGCACGCGTACGCATCGGCTACCTGCACGTTCCGGTCGAAGGCAACTACGACGTCAACATCGACGGCGACGTCGGCGCGTACCTGAATCCGCGGCTGGCGTTCGGCCACGGCAGCAATTACCCCTACCTGCCGATCGTGTTCGCGGTGGTCTTCGGAATTGCGGTGATCGACCTCTTCATCGCGAGGTTCTGGGCGTCGCGCGTACGGGCCAGCACTCCCGATGACATCGGCTACCGCGCTCCGCCGGTCTATCCGAACGACACGCCGACCTGGTCGCCGCCCGCCGAACCGTTCACACCGACCGACCAGGGGATCCGGATCCAGCAGTTGAACACGCTGGCACGCTTGCGTGACTCCGGCGCTCTCACCGAGAAGGAATTCGAGGCCGAAAGAGGCGGTTGCTCGACGGGCGTTAGTGTCCCCGCGCCACCCAGTCGTCGTAGTGCACGATCTCGTCTCCGATGGTGGTGGTGTCGCCGTGGCCGGTGTAGACGACGGTCTCGCCGGGAAGCACGCCGAGGCGTCCCGAGATGGATTCGAGGATGGTGCCGAAGTCGGAGAAGGACCGTCCCGTCGCGCCCGGGCCCCCGTTGAAGAGCGTGTCACCGCTGAACACCGCTCCGAGATCGGGCGCGAACCAGCAGACCGACCCGGGTGAGTGGCCCGGGGTGTGCATGGCGCGGATCTCCACACCGCCGGCAGTCAGCACCGCATCATCGGGGATGCTGCGGAAGTCCCTGTCCGGATGGGTCATCCGCCACAGCATCTCGTCGGCGGGATGCAGCAGAACGGGTGCGTCGAGCGCCTCGCCGAGTTCGGGTGCGACGGTGATGTGGTCGTTGTGCCCGTGGGTGCAGACGACGGCCACGACGTTGCGGCCGGCAACCGCCTCGATGATGGGGTCGGCGGTGTGCGCGGCGTCGAATACCACGACGTCTGAATCGTCGCCGACGATCCAGATGTTGTTGTCGACGTCCCAGCTTCCGCCGTCCAGTTCGAACGTGCCGCTGGTGACCAGGCGCGTGATGTTGGTGGCCACTCGAGCTGTCCGTTCTTCGCGCAAGCGCTCATCACAGAATCACCACGGAGCGCAGGACCTCGCCAGCGTGCATCTCGTGGAATGCGTCCTCGATCCCGTCGAGCCCGATGCGTTCGGAGACGAACTTCTCCAGCGGCAGCCTGCCCTGTCGATACAGGCTGATCAGAGTGGGGAAATCACGTTCGGGCAGGCAGTCGCCGTACCAGGACGACTTGAGCGAGCCGCCGCGGGAGAAGAAGTCGACCAGTGGCATCTCGATGGTCATGTCCGGCGTGGGAACCCCGACGAGCACGACGGTTCCGGCCAGGTCGCGGGCGTAGAACGCCTGCTTCCACGTCTCGGGCCTACCGACGGCGTCGATGACGACGTCGGCGCCGTTGCCGTCGGTCAGATCCTGAATGGTCTCGACGACGTCGAGCTCGCGGGCGTTGATGGTGTGCGTGGCGCCGAAGTCGCGCGCCCAGCTCAGCTTCTTGTCGTCGGTGTCGACGGCGATGATCCGCTTGGCGCCCACCAGCGCGGCACCCGCGATGGCGGCGTCGCCCACCCCGCCGCAGCCGATCACGGCGACGGTGTCGTCACGGTGGACGGCACCGGTGTTGATGGCCGCGCCGATGCCCGCCATGACGCCGCACCCCAGCAGGCCCGCCACCGCCGGGTCGGCCGCCGGATCGACCTTGGTGCACTGCCCCTGGTGCACGAGCGTCTTGTCCGCGAATGCGCCGATGCCCAGCGCCGGGGTCAGCTCGGTGCCGTCGGTCAGCGTCATCTTCTGCTCGGCATTGAACGTGTCGAAGCAGTACCACGGGCGGCCCCGCTTGCAGGCCCGGCACTGGCCGCATACCGCCCGCCAGTTCAGGACCACGAAGTCGCCGGGCTCCACCTCGGTGACGCCGGGGCCGACCGACTCGACGGTGCCCGCCGCCTCGTGGCCGAGCAGGAACGGGTACTCGTCGTTGATCCCGCCCTCGCGGTAGGTCAGGTCGGTGTGACAGACCCCGCAGGCGATGATGTCGACCACCACTTCACCGGGGCCCGGATCGGGAATGACGATGTCGACCATCTCGACGGGTTGCTTCTTGGTCCTGGAGATCACACCGCGCACTGTCTGACTCATGGCGTCCAACCTAATGGGTGAGTTCGGGCAGGATCGTGGGGCCCGCTGCGCTGATCGGCGCTACGGTGGAGTCGACGATGGACACCTATCTCGACACGGCCACCGACCTGCTCGCCGTTGCCAGGTCGGCGTTCCGCGAGCGCGACTGGCACGTCAGCTACGACGCCTACGTCGCCTCCGGTGAGCGGGGCCCGTTGGCGGTCGACGATCTCGACGCGATGTCGCTGGCCGCGTGGCGGGTGGGCAACGTCAAAGAGGCGGTGCGTCTTTCGGAACTCGTGTTCGGCAAGCTGGCACGCACCGACCCGGCCGCTGCGGCGATGAAGGCCGTCGAGCTGAGCCTGGCGTGGCTGACCCGCGGCGACTTCAACATCGGGCAGGGCTGGATGAATCGCGCGCGCAGGCTGCTCGAGGGTGCACCGGAGGCGCCTGCGCACGGTTACCTGGCCTACCTCGACGTCGTCGTCGCGACGATGAACCAGGACCAGGAGTCCCTGAGGCCGAGCGTGCGCGCGCTGCGTGAGGTGAGTTCCCGGCTCGACATTCCGGCGCTGACGGCCCTCGGCCTGGTCGCCGAGGGGTTGGAGGCGTTGCTCGACGAGCGAATGGCCGAGGCGTACGGCCTGCTCGACGAGGCCATGCTGCCGGTGCTGGCCGATCAGGTTCCGGTCGAGTGGGCCGGCGACATCTACTGCATCGTGCTCTACCACTGCCATCGGCTGGCCGATCTGCCGCGGATGCGGGCCTGGACCGAATCGATGTCCCGATGGTGCGGTGTCAGCCGCTCCGTTTCCTACGGCGGGGTCTGCGACGTGCACCGGCTGCAGGTGCTCGCGGCCACCGATGACTACCACCAGCTGGAGGACCGCCTGACGGACGCCAGCCGCAGGCTCGAGGACGTCAACAACTGGGCCGCCGCCGAGGGCTACTACGAACTCGGGGAGGTCTGCCGACTGCGCGGTGACGTCGACGGTGCGCTGGCCGCCTTCGCGAAGGCCCGTTCGCTGGGTGCCGATCCGCAGCCAGGTGAGGCGCTGCTGCGATGCAGCCAGGGGGACAAGGACGGCGCATGGGCGCGGCTTCGCGTCGCGCTCGACGCCGAGAACGGGCTCGGCCGCATGCGGCTGCTGCGCGCCGCCGTCGAGGTGGCGTTGGCTCGCGACAGCCTGGACGAGGCCGAGCAGCACTGCGCGGAACTGGAAGCGGGTGCGCGCGCCCGGCCGACCCCCGGCTTCCTGGCCTGGGCGGCGCACACCCGCGGGGCGGTGCTGGTTCGGCGCGGCAGCTACGACGAGGCGATCGCTAGCTCCAGGACGCGCTGCGGGACTACCGCACCCAGCAGTCGCGCTACGAGACCGCGCAGGTGTACGACTGGATGGCGTTGGCCGCACCGCGGTTTAGGTGACGACGAGACCGCCGCTGCCGACTCGGCAACCGCCGAAGCGATCTACCGGCAGCTCGGGGTGGAGATGCCGGGTAACTGCGGAGACCCGTCGCCGGGTGGGCTGACCAAACGCGAGGTCGAGGTGCTCACCCAGATTGCCAGCGGGGCGACCAACCGCGAGGTGGCGCAGGCGATGGTGATCAGCGAGAAGACGGTCGGCAGGCATTTGGCCAATGTGTACGCCAAGCTCGCGGTTTCGTCGCGAACCGCGGCGGTGGCGTGGGCGTTCGAGAACCTCGGGCTCCGCGGCGGCTGAGGGCTCACTGCATCGTTCGCCCCACTCGGGGGCGCGCCGATCTGCATGATTCGCCCGATGTGGCCGCTTGCCCGCCGAAGCCTAACGTCGAGAATGGGCAACACCGCCCGCCGCGAGCACGGAGTTCACCGACATGACCACCATCGAGACCCCTTCGGCGACAGCCGAGTCCACCGAGGACTTTGCCGGCCGGATGATGGAGGCGATCGACAGCGCCAGCGTCGCCATCCTGGTCAGCATCGGTCACCAGACCGGGCTGTTCGACACCATGGCGGCGCTGCCGCCCGCGACCAGCGCCCAGATCGCCGACGCCGCAGGCCTCGACGAGCGTTACGTGCGGGAGTGGCTGGGTGGCGTCGTGACGGGACGCGTCGTCGACTACGACCCCGAGGCCGCGCAGTACAGCCTGCCCGCGCCCCGCGCCGCGGTGCTGACCCGTGCCGCCGGCCCCGACAACCTGGCCCGGGTGGCGCAGTTCATCCCCATGGTCGGGGAGATCGAGCAGAAGATCATCGGCTGCTTCCGCGACGGCGGTGGCCTGTCCTACACCGAGTATCCCCGGTTCCACGCCCTGATGGCCGAGGAGAGCGGCGAAGTGTTCGACGCCGCACTGGTCGACGTGATCCTGCCCTTGGTCGACGGGCTGCCCGACCGGTTGCGTGCCGGGGCCGACGTCGCCGACTGGGGTTGCGGCAGCGGGCATGCGATCAACGTGATGGCGAAGGCGTTCGGCAAGAGCCGGTTCACCGGCATCGACTTCTCGGAGCAGGGCATTGCGACCGCCAATGCCGAGGCTGCGAGGATCGGTCTGGACAATGCGACGTTCCTGGCGCGCGACGTGGCCGCCCTGGACGTCACCGATGCCTACGACGTCATCACGGCGTTCGACTCGGTGCATGACCAGGCGCATCCCGACCGGATGCTGGCCAACATCCATCGTGCGCTGCGCCCGGGTGGGGTGTTCCTCATGGTGGACATCAAGGCGTCCAGTCGACTCGAGGACAACATCGGTGCGCCGCTGAGCACCTATCTGTACACGGTGTCGACGATGCACTGCATGTCGGTGTCATTGCACGCCGGTGGCGCCGGGCTGGGCACCATGTGGGGCAGGCAGGTGGCCATGTCGATGTTGGGTGACGCCGGGTTCGGTGACGTCACGGTCACCGAGATCGAATCCGACCCCATGAACAGCTACTACATCGCACGCAAGTAGCGCCGCCGACTAGGCTCCAGCGCGATGGGTGCGCTCGATGCGATTGCCGACTGGCCGGTCCCGGCCGCCGCCGCCGCGGTGGTCGGGCCCGCCGGCGTGCTGGCCGGTCATGGCGAACTCGAGCGTCGATTCCCGCTGGCCTCGGTGACCAAGCCGCTGGTCGCGCGTGCGGCCCAGGTCGCGATCGAAGAGGGCGCCGTCGATCTCGACACGCCCGCCGGGCCGCCCGGGTCGACGGTCCGCCACCTGTTGGCGCACACCTCGGGCCTTGCGATGCTGGATGACAAGGTGATCGCCAAGCCGGGTAGTCGACGGGTGTACTCCAACGTCGGTTTCCGGGTGCTGGCAGAGGCCATCGAGGCAGCCGCGGGTATCGATTTTGGCCGCTACCTGGCCGAGGCGGTCTGCGAGCCGCTCGCGATGGCCGGCACCACCCTCGACGGCGGTGCGGCGGTCGCCGGCTACGGCGGGGAGTCGACGGTGAACGATCTGGCCACCTTCGCCGCCGAACTGCTGAGACCGCGGCTGGTGTCCGAGCGGATGCACGCGGACGCGACCTCGGTGCAGTTCCCCGGGCTTGCGGGTGTGCTACCCGGATTCGGTGTGCAACGCCCCAACGATTGGGGCCTGGGGTTCGAGATCCGCGACGGCAAGGAGCCGCATTGGACGGGTGCCTCGAACTCGGCCGCAACGTACGGACACTTCGGCCAATCGGGCACGTTCTTCTGGGTTGATCCGGCCGCTGACCTGGCGTTGGTAGTGCTCACCGACCGGGCCTTCGACGACTGGGCCCATCCGTTGTGGCCTGCTCTCTCTGATGGAGTACTGAGAGAATTCATCGCAGACTAGCGCAACAGGGGTCACACAGGGCACAATAGACACGCACGAAACATCTGCATCTTTTGAGTAACGCCAGGCCGTTGGGGAAGACGTCCCAGGTGGAGCCGAAGGAGCAGAGTATGCGTGCGTCGAACCAATTTGCCGACGCGACGACCGGTGTGGTGTACGTACACGCCTCACCCGCGGCGGTGTGTCCCCATGTCGAGTGGGCCCTTTCGTCGACCCTGTCGGCGCGAGCCAACCTGAAGTGGACACCGCAGCCCGCCATGCCCGGGCAGTTGCGTGCCGTCACCAACTGGATCGGTCCGGTGGGCACCGGGGCGGCGCTGGCCAACGCCCTGCGCTCGTGGTCGGTGCTTCGATTCGAGGTGACCGAGGATCCGAGTGAGGGCGTGGACGGACACCGTTGGTGCCACACCCCCCAGTTGGGGCTCTGGAACGGCGCAATGAGCGCCAATGGCGACGTGATGGTCGGCGAGATGCGGCTGCGCGGGCTGATGGCATCCGGCGCCGACGCCCTTGCCGCCGAGATGGACTCCGTGCTCGGCACCGCCTGGGACGAGGCGCTCGAGGCCTACCGCGAGGGTGGCGACTCCGGCGAGATGACCTGGCTCAACCGCGGAGTCGGTTAGGCAAACGCTGGCGCGGTCGCGCCCGCGAGATCTGCAGCCAGGCTGCTCGAAGCTGAGATTTCACGACCCTGGTGCAGATCTGGCGGTGATGGCTCTACGGTCGCAGCACCCTCAACGCGCCCGGCACCGCGGACACCTCGACCGGCAGCGGGCAGACGAACTCGCCGTCGGCATAGGCGTTGATGCCGGGGGAGTCGACGGTGATGACCTTCGCCCGCCTGGTGTCCACGGTGTCCAGATCCACGTGGGTGCCCTTGAAGACGGTGGGGAACAGGCGGACGAGCCGCAGGCGCGAGGCCGACCGC
Source organism: uncultured Actinomycetota bacterium (assembly GCA_963798245.1). Classification (GTDB taxonomy): domain Bacteria; phylum Actinomycetota; class Actinomycetes; order Mycobacteriales; family Mycobacteriaceae; genus Mycobacterium. The sequence goes on along the minus strand of CAWCSO010000006.1, from coordinate 390,042 downwards.
ACCATCGTCACGTCGATCAGCCCATCGGAGTGATCGGCCTGCGGGCAGATCAGCATTCCGCCGCCATAGCTGCGCGTGTTGCCGAACGCGGCCAGGGTCAGTTCGGTGACCAGTTCCGTCGCCGTCGAACGTCAGCCGGAACGGCAGCAGCCGCAGCTTGGAGATCTCCGCAACCATCGCCACGTTGTAGCGCATTCGGCCATGCGGCCAGCGCATCCGGTTGGTCCGGTCGCTGACCAGGGAGTCGAAGCCGGCTGCCATGACGGTGCCGAACCATCGGTCGGTACCGTCGGCGCCCCTGATCCTGCCGAGGTCGACGGTCTCGGTGCGGCCGTCCACGACGACGTCGACGGCTGCCGCGGGATCGCCTGTGGGCACGCCGAATTCCCGGGCGTGGTCGTTGCCGGTGCCCGCCGGGACGATGCCGAGCGGCACGTCGCCGAGCGCGAGCGCCTGCAGCGCGACCGAGATGATCCCGTCGCCGCCGACCACGACCAGGGCGTCGGTACCGCGGGCCAACTCCTCGTCGACCAGTCGCCGCGAATGGGAGGCATCGGTTCCGACGATCTCGCAGACGTCGACGCCGCGCTGCTGGAATCGAGCGACGGCGCGCTCGGCAGCGTGCAGGGCGTTGCCGTGACCCGAGGCCGGGTTGGTCAACACCGTCACCCGGGCGATCTGGCTCACGGGATCAGCTTGCCCGGATTCATGATTCCGGCCGGGTCGAGCACGGACTTCACCGCGCGGAGCACCTCGACGCCCAGGTCGCCGACTTCTGCGCGCATCCACGGCCGGTGGTCGGCGCCGACCGCGTGATGATGGGTGATCGTCGCGCCGCAGCGCACGATCGCCTCCGACGCCGCGGCCTTCGCCTTGCGCCACTGCTCGATCGGGTTGCCGCGTTGCCCGGCGACCACGGTGAAGTACAGCGATGCGCCAGTCGGATACACATGGGAAATGTGGCACAACACCAGTGCGGGAGTGCCGGTTTCGGCCGTGCCATTTCCCGGGTCGCTACGCTCCTGCCCTCCGAGCGAGGTGGTCAACGCCTCGGTTACCGCGGCCTTCAGGGCAGCCAGGTTGCTCCAGTTGGTGGCCGTCTCCAGCGTCTCGCACAGCGCGCCTGCCGACAGCAGCGCATCACGCAGGTACGGCGCCTGGAAGCGGCCGTGCTCCCAGGCGCGTGCCGGCTCCTCGCCCAGTGATGTGCCGCCCATCGCCTCGAGGACGTGCGCGGGTCTCGCCGTGCCGGCTCTCGGCGTGCGCGGCCGTCCCCTCGAACGCGGTGATGGCGAGGCAACCGCCGGTGATCTGCTGTTCACCGATGTTCTCGGTCGTCGCGAGGTTGACGCCGGTCTCGGCCTCGTCGGACAGCCGTATGACGGTGGGCCCGGTGCCGGTCTGAACCACGGCGCGCAACGCAGCGGCGCCGGTGCCGAAGTCGGGGAACGACCACGCCTCGTAGCGGGTCGTCTCGGGCACCGGGTGGACGCGCACCCGCACCCTGGTGATCACCCCGAATACGCCCTCGGAACCGATGACCAGTTGGCGCAGGTCCGGGCCCGCCGCCGACGCGGGTGCGCGACCGAGGTCGAGGACGCCCGCCGGGGTCGACCGTCCGAACGCCGCGGACCATGTCGTCGAACCGGCCGTAGCCGGCCGAGTCCTGGCCCGATGAGCGGGTCGCGGCGAAGCCGCCGATGGTCGCGAACTGGAAGCTCTGCGGGAAGTGGCCGAGCGAGAAGCCGCGTGCTCGCCGAGCAGACGCTCGGCATCGGGGCCGGTGACGCCGGCGCCGAGCTCGGCCTCGCCGGATACCTCGTCGAGGCCGTGGAGTTGATCGAGGCGGCGCAGGTCGAGCGACACGACGGCCTTGAAGTCGCCGCGCAGCGGGTCGAGGCCGCCGACCACGCTGGTCCCGCCGCCGAACGGCACGACCGCGATGCCGCGCTGGGCGCAGTAGGCGAGGATCGCGGCGACCTCGTCGTCATCGCCGGGCAGCAGAACCGCGTCGGGTGCGTCCTGAACGCCGGAGTCCTTGCGCCGCAACAGATCCAGGGTGGACTTGCCGCCTGCGCGAAGTAGCCGGCCATGATCGTCGGAGACACAGTGGGCGGCGCCGACGATGGCGGACAGGGCCTCGGGGTCGACCTCGGACAAGGCGGACGGCCGAAGGCGTACCTGGTCGGCGGTGAGTTCGGCACCCGCCGTCACGTCCACCCCGAGGGCCTGCTCGAGCAGGGTGCGGATCCCGTCGGACAGCGGCTTGGCCGCCGTCGGGTCGCCCCACGCGTTCCACGCCATCGGGGGCACGAGTTGGTCGTCATCGCTGAGTCATGCGTTACAGTATTACACATGCTGTCAATCAGTAACGCTGATGCGCGACCGCCGGTCGAGGACCGGATCCTCGAGGCGGCAGCCAGTGCGTACTCGCCTACGGCGTCGACCGGGTGACGCTGGCCGAGATCGCCCGCCGCGCCGGCGTCAGTCGGCCGACGGTCTACCGCCGCTGGCCCGACACCCGCTCGATCCTCGCCGCGCTGCTGACCGCACGGATCGCCGCACGCGCTGGACGACGTGCCCAGTCGCGGCGTCGGGCGCGAACGCCTGGTCGAGCGGATGGTCGCGCGTCGCCGAGCGACTGCGCACGCGACGAGATCGATCATGTCGGTGCTTCACCAGGCCCCCGAGCTCGCGATGGTCTACATCGCCGAGCGGCTGGGCACCAGCCAGCAGATCCTGCTCGACGCCGTCGCCGACGAGATCGAGGCCGCCCAGCCCGACGGCAGCGTGCGGCCGGGCGATGCCCGCCGACTCGCCGCGATGTGCCTGCTGATCACCCAGTCGACGATCCAGTCGGCGCAGATGGTCGTGGCCGATCCTGGACGCCGAGGCGCTGGCGGCCGAACTGGCCCACTCACTGAACGGATACCTCAAGCCATGACCAGATCCACCGCGCTCAACGCCGCCCGACGCGCCGCCGACCTCGCCGCGCTGCCGACGGCGCGACGGTCGACGTCATCGTGATCGGCGGCGGGATCACCGGCGCCGGGATCGCCCTGGACGCGGCGACCCGGGGCTGTCCGTGGCGCTCGTCGAGAAGCACGACCTGGCCTTCGGAACCAGCCGGTGGAGCTCGAAGCTGGTGCACGGTGGCCTGCGCTACCTGGCCACCGGCAACGTCGGCATCGCCCGCAGCAGTGCCGTCGAACGCGGAATCCTGATGACGCGCAACGCCCCTCACCTCGTGCAGGCCATGCCGCAGCTGGTGCCCCTGCTGCCCGTCGATGGGCCGGGCGTCGCGCGCGCTGGTGCGTTTCGGCTTCCTCGCCGGCGACGGGCTGCGCAAGCTGGCAGGCACGCCGGCCTCGACATTGCCGCGGTCGCGACGGGTCGACGCCGCGCGCGCCGTCGAGCTGGCGCCGACCGTGCGCCGCGACGGGCTCGACGGGGGCTTGCTGGCCTACGACGGGCAACTGATCGACGACGCCCGGCTGGTCACCGCGGTCGCCCGCACCGCCGCCGCAGCACGGCGCGCGCATCCTGACCCGCGTCGCGGCCATCGGACGCCACCGGCACCTCGGTCCGGCTGACCGACCGAGCTCACCGGCGAATCGTTCGACGTGCCGCGCGCGCGGTCATCAACGCGGCCGGGGTGTGGGCCGGCGACGTCGATCCGTCGATCCAGCTGCGGCCCAGCCGCGGAACGCATCTGGTCTTCGACGCCGCGGCATTCGGCAACCCGACTGCCGCCCTGACGATTCCGATCCCCGGTGAGCTCAACCGCTTCGTCTTCGCGATGCCCGAACAGCTCGGCCGGGTCTACCTCGGTCTCACCGACGAGGACGCGCCCGGGTCCGATTCCCGACGAGCCGCAACCGACGCCGGCAGGAGATCACGTTCCTGCTCGACACCGTGAACACCGCGCTCGACGTCGCGCTCGGACCCGACGACGTGATCGGCGCCTACGCCGGGCTGCGGCCGCTGATCGACACCGGGGAGCGGGCCGCACCGCCGACGTGTCACGCGAGCACGCGTCATCGAGTCGGCCGATCGGGCGTGATCAGCGTGATCGGCGGCAAGCTCACCGAGTACCGGCACATGGCGCAGGACGTGCTCGACCGGGCCGTCGCGTTGCGCGGTCTGACGGCGGGCCGTGCCGGACCCGCAACCTGCCGCTGGTCGGCGCGCCCGCCAACCCGGTGGCCACGCTGCGCTCGCCGGTCGATCTGCCGTCGTTCGCTGGTGGCCCGGTTCGGCGCCGAGGCGCCGAAGGTGATCGCCTGGCGCGACCTGCGACCGCCCGACCGAACCGGTCGCCGACGGAATCGACGTCACCCGAGCGGAATTCGAGTACGCGGTCACCCACGAGGGCGCGCTGACTGCCGACGACATCCTGGACCGCCGCACCCGCATCGGTCTGGTTGCCGCCGACCGTGAGCGGGCTGCCGCGGTCGCCGAGGAATTCGTCGCTGATAGCACGCCGAGCAGACGCAAAGGGCCCCCATCCACCGGAATGAGGCCCTTTGCGTCTGCTCGCGCGGGGGAAAGTGCGGGGAGGCGATCTACAGCGGGATGTTCTTGTGGCGGCCGCGGCGTGCGGGCGCCTCGGCCAGCGCCTGGGTCAGCACGCTGCGGGTCTGGGCCGGGTCGATCTTGGCGTCGACGACGCCGATCTCGATCGGCGCTGTCCACGCCGCCGGCGATCCGCTCGTGCTCGGCGGCCAGCTCTTCGTGCAGCGCTTCGCGGTCTTCGGGCGCGGCGGCGGCCAGCGTGCGCTTGTGCAGGATGCCGACGGCGGCCTTGGCGCCCATCACCGCGACCTCGGCGTCCGGCCAGGCGAACACCTTGGTCGCACCCAGTGAGCGGGAGTTCATCGCGATGTAGGCGCCGCCGTAGATCTTGCGGGTCACCAGGGTGACCCGCGGAACGGTGGCCTCACCGAACGCGTGCAGCAGCTTGGCGCCGCGGCGCACCACGCCGCCCCACTCCTGGTCGACCCCGGGCAGGTAGCCGGGGACGTCGACGACGACCACCAGCGGAATGCCGAACGCGTCGCACAGCCGCACGAAACGCGCTGCCTTCTCGGCACTTTCGGAGTTCAGGCAGCCGCCGAGGCGCAGCGGGTTGTTGGCCAGCACGCCGACCGTCCGCCCGGCCAGCCGGCCCAGGCCGACCACCATCGACGGCGCCCACTTGGCCTGGAACTCCTCGAACGGCGCGCTCGTCATCGAGGAGCGCCGTCACCAGCGGGTGCACGTCGTAGGCGCGCCGCGCCGACTCGGGCAGCAGCGCCGGCAGATCGGTGTCGCCGGCCTCGGCCTTACCGCGGTCGAAATGACCCTGCTGGCAGAACATCCGACCAGCCTGCGGCCGCGCTCGTAGGCGTCGAGCTCGTCGTCGGCGACGATGTGGCAGACGCCGGACTTCTTGTGGTGGGTGTCGGGGCCGCCGAGGGACGCCATGTCGACGTCCTCGCCGGTGACGCTGCGCACGACGTCGGGACCGGTGACGAACACCCGGCCTTCCGGCGCCATGATCACGACATCGGTGAGCGCGGGACCGTAGGCGGCACCGCCGGCGGCGAAGCCGACGACCACCGAGATCTGCGGGATGTAGCCCGACGCGCGGATCATCGCCTCGAACACCAGGCCGACCGCGTGCAGCGCCTTGACGCCCTCGGCGAGCCGCGCGCCACCGGAGTGCCAGATACCGACGATCGGGCTCTGCTCCGCGATGGCGGTGTCGTAGGCGTTGACGATGTGCTCGCAGCCCTCGACGCCCATCGCGCCGCCCATGACGGTGCCGTCGGTGCAGAACGCGATGGTGCGCACCCCGTTGACGGCGCCGCCGCGGCCAGGATGCCGGACGTGTCGCGCTCGTGCAGCAGCTCCACGGTGCCGTCGTCGAAGAACGTGGACGAGCGCAGCAGCGGATCGCGCGGGTCGAGCGATTCGGCAGCCGGCGCCGGGGCCAGTGTTCGTACCGGCCCGACGTGGTGCGCAGCGTAACCGGCGGGGATGTCGACATGGTGCGCTCGGCGGCCCGGAGCCCATCACAAGAAGTCCGGTGTGTGCCACATCGTGGCCGACGATGAACTCGACGCCTACGAGCGCGGCCGCCGCCTGGTCGGATTCTTCTGCCAGCAGGGCCATTTCGACCGCGCCAAGGCCGAGGCGGGCGACACCGACCTCAAGGCCCTGATGCCCGCCTCCGCGCGGCGCGCCTACGACGTGCACCCGATCGTCGAGGCGCTGCTGGACAAGGATTCCCACTTCGAGGAATTCCAGTCCCGATGGGCCCCGTCCATCGTGGTGGGCCTGGGCCGGCTGGCCGGTCGCACCGTCGGCGTCATCGCCAACAACCCGCTGCGCCTGGGCGGCTGCCTGAACTCCGAAAGTGCCGAGAAGTCGGCGCGTTTCGTGCGCCTGTGCGACGCCTTCGGCATCCCGCTCGTCGTCGTCGTGGACGTCCCGGGTTACCTGCCCGGTGTGGACCAGGAGTGGGGCGGCGTCGTGCGCCGCGGCGCCAAGCTGCTGCACGCGTTCGGTGAGGCCACCGTTCCGCGCGTCACGCTGGTCACCCGCAAGATCTACGGCGGCGCCTACATCGCGATGAACTCGCGCTCGCTGGGCGCCACCAAGGTGTTCGCCTGGCCGGACGCCGAGGTCGCCGTGATGGGCGCCAAGGCCGCGGTGGGCATCCTGCACAAGCGCAAGCTGGCCGCCGCCGCCGACACGAGACGCGACGCCCTGCACGAGGAACTGGCCGCCGAGCACGAGCGGATCGCCGGTGGTGTGGACAGCGCCATCGACATCGGCGTGGTCGACGCGAAGATCGACCCGCCCACACCCGCAGCGTGCTCACCCAGGCCCTGGCCGAGGCGCCCGCACGGCGCGGTCGCCACAAGAACATCCCGCTGTAAATCGCCTTCCCGCACTTTCCCCGCGCAGAGACGCAGGGCCTCATTCCGTCTGGAATGGGGGCCCTTTGCGTCTGCTCGGCGTTTGAGCAGCGACGAATTCCTCGGCAACCGCTTCGGCCCGCTCGCGGTCGGCGGCAACCAGACCGATGCGGGTGCGCCGGTCGAGGACGTCGTCGACGGTCAGCGCGCCCTCGTGGGTCACCGCGTACTCGAATTCGGCACGCGTGACGTCGATTCCGTCGGCGACCGGCTCCGTCGGCCGGTCGCAGGTGGCCCGGGCGATCACGTTCGGGGCCTCGGCTCCGTAGCGGGCCACCAGCGAGGACGGCAGATCGACCGACGAGCGCAGCGTGGACACCGGGTTGGCCGGCGCGCCGACCAGCGGCAGGTTGCGGGTGCGGCACTGCCCGGACGTCAGCCCGCGCAACGCGACCGCCCGGTCCAGCACGTCCTCGGCCATGTACCGGTACTCGGTGAGCTTGCCGCCGATCACGCTGATGACGCCGCCGGCCGACTCGACGACGCGTGCTCGCGGGACACGTCGGCGGTGCGGCCCGCTCCCGTTTCGATCAGCGGGCGCAGCCCGGCGTAGGAGCCGATCACGTCGGTCGGGTCCGAGCGCGACGTCCAGCGCGGTGTTGACGGTGTCGAGCAGGAACGTCGACCTCGGCCTGCGTCGGTTGGGGCACATCGGGAATGGGTCCCGGGCGCGTCCTCGTCGGTGAGCCCGAGATAGACCCGGCCCAGCTGCTCGGGCATCGCGAAGACGAACCGGTTGAGCTCCCCGGGTATCGGAATCGTCAGGGCCGCGGTCGGATTGCCGAACGCGGCCGCGTCGAAGACCAGGTGGGTGCCGCGGCTGGGCCGCAGCCGGATCGACGGGTCGACCTCCCCCGCCCACACGCCGGCAGCGTTGATGACCGCACGGGCGCGCACGTCGAGGGACTCACCGGTGAGCTCGTCGGTCAGGCGCACCGACGTCACCGTGGCGTCCGACGCCGCCACCCGGGTCAGGATGCGGGCGCCGTGCTGAGCGGCGGTGCGGGCCACCGCGGTGACCAGCCGCGCATCGTCGATCAGTTGACCGTCGTAGGCCAGCAAGGCGCCGTCCAGACCCGTCGCGGCGTACGGTCGGCGCCAGCTCCACCGCCCGCGCGGCGTCGACCCGGCGCGACCGCGGCAGCGTCGCCGCCGGCGTCCCCGCCAGCCTGCGCAGCCCGTCGCCGGCGAGCGAAGCCGAACCGCACCAGCGCGCGCGAGCCGCGGTTCATCGACGGCAGCAGCGGCACCAGTTGCGGCATGGCCTGCACCAGGTGAGGGGCGTTGCGCGTCATCAGGATTCCGCGTTCGATGGCGCTGCGGCGGGCGATGCCGACGTTGCCGGTCGCCAGGTAGCGCAGCCCGCCGTGGACCAGCTTGGAGCTCCACCGGCTGGTGCCGAACGCCAGATCGTGCTTCTCGACCAGCACCACGCGACAGCCCGCGGGTCGCCGCGTCCAGCGCGATACCGGTGCCGGTGATGCCGCCGCCGATGACCAGCACGTCGACGCGTCGCGCCGTCGGCCAGTGCGGCGAGTTCGGCGCGCGCGACGCGGCGGCGTTGAGCGCTGTGGATGCCGGTCATGGCTTCAGGTATCCGTTCAGTGCGTGGGCCAGTTCGCCGGCCAGGCCTCGGCGGCGCAGGATCGGCTCGACCATCTGCGCCGACAGGATCGTCGACTGGGTGATCAGCAGGCACATCGCGGCGAGTCGGCGGGCATCGCCGTCGCGCACGCTGCCGTCCTGCCTGGGCGGCCTCGATCTCGCCGGCGACGGTGTCGAGCAGGATCTGCTGGCTGGTGCCCAGCCGCTCGGCGATGTAGACCATCGCCGAGTTCGGGGGCCTGGTGCAGCACCGACATGATCACGTCGTCGCGTCGCAGCCGCTCGGCGACCGCGACGATGCGGTCGACCAGCAGCTCGCGCCCGACGCCGCGACTGGGTACGTCGTCGAGCGCATGCGACGATCCGGCATGGTCAGCAGCGCGGCGAGGATCGAGCGGGTGTCGGGCCAGCGCCGGTAGACCGTCGGGCGACTGACGCCCGCCCGGCGGGCGATCTCGGCCAGCGTGACCCGGTCGACGCCGTATGCGAGCACGCAGCTCGGCGGCGGCGTCGAGGATCCGGTCCTCGACCGACGGTGGCGAATCTGCGTTACTGATTGACAGCATCTGTAATACTGTAACGCATGATCAGCGATCCGACCACTCGTACCCCCGATGAAGTGGAATGCCTGGGGCGACCCGGCGGCGGCCAAACCCCTCTCCGACGGCATCCGGCACGCTGCTCGAGCAGGCGCTCGGGGTCGACGGCCGCCGCGCGCCGGAACTCGACGCCGACAGGTGCGGCTGCGGCCGTCGGCGCTGTCGCGACGCCGACCGCGACGGCCCTGGCCGCCGATCGTCGGCGCCGCGCACTGCATCGCCGACGACCACGGCCGGCTGCTGCGCGCCGGCGGCAAGTCCACCCTGGACCTGTTGCGCCGCAAGGACACCGGCGTACAGGACGCGCCGGACGCGGTGCTGCTCCCCGGCGACGACGACGAGGTCGCCGCGCTGCTGCGCGTACTGCGCGCAGCACGGCATCGCCGTCGTCCCGTTCGGCGGCGGCACCAGCGTGGTCGGCGGCGTCGACCCGATCCGCGGCGACTTCACCGCCGTCGTCTCACTGGACCTGCGGCGCCTCGACGAGCTGCACGGCCTCGACGAGGTGTCCGGCGAGGCCGAACTCGGCGCCGGCGTCACCGGCCCCGAGGCCGAGCGACTGCTCGGTGAGCGCGGCTTCTCGCTCGGCCACTTCCCGCAGAGCTTCCAGTTCGCCACCATCGGCGGATTCGCCGCGACGCGGTCATCGGGCCAGGACTCGGCCGGCTACGGCCGGTTCGACGACATGGTCCGCGGCCTGCGGGCCGTCACCCCGGCCGGCGTCCTCGACCTCGGCCGCGCCCCGGCCTCGGCGGCCGGGCCCGACCTGCGCCAGCTGATCGTCGGCTCCGAGGGCGTCTTCGGCGTCATCACCCGGGTGCGGGTGCGGGTCCATCCCGTGCCGGAGACCACCCGCTACGAGGCGTGGTCCTTCCCCGACTTCGCCACCGGCGCCGCCGCGTTGCGCGCCGTCGTGCAGACCGGCACCGGCCCCACCGTCATCCGGCTGTCCGACGAGGCCGAGACCGGCGTCAACCTGGCCACCACCGAGAAGATCGGCGAACAGCAGATCACCGGCGGCTGCCTGGCGATCACCGCGTTCGAGGGCACCGCCGCCCACGCCGAGAGCCGGCACGCCGAGACCCGGGCGCTGCTGAGGCCCACGGCGGCACCTCACTCGGCGAAGAGCCCGGCAAGCGCCTGGGAGCACGGCCGGTTCGAGGCGCCGTACCTGCGGGACTCGCTGCTGGCGGCGGCGCGCTGTGCGAGACGCTGGAGACCGCCACCAACTGGTCGAACCTCGCCGCGCTGAAGGCCGCGGTCACCGAGGCGCTGACCACCTCGCTCGGTGGCAGGAGCGTCACCCGGGAGATGCCGCCGAAACCGGCACTCCCGCACTGGTGATGTGCCACATTTCCCATGTGTATCCCACCGGCGCGTCGCTGTACTTCACCGTCGTCGCCGGCCAACGCGGCAACCCGATCGAGCAGTGGCGCAAGGCGAAGGCCGCCGCCTCGGACGCGATCGTGCGCACCGGCGGGACCATCACCCACCACCACGCGGTCGGCGCCGACCACCGGCCGTGGATGAGCGCCGAGGTCGGCGATCTCGGCGTCGAGGTGCTGCGCGCGGTCAAGGCGTGCTCGACCCGGCCGGAATCCTGAACCCCGGCAAGCTGATCCCGTGAGCCAGATCGGCCGCGTCACGGTGCTGACCAACCCGGCGTCGGGGCACGGGAACGCCCCGCACGCCGCCGAGCGCGCCATCGCCCGGTTGCAACAGCGCGGCGTCGACGTCGTCGCGATCGTCGGCACCGACGCCGAGCATGCCCGGCGGCTGGTCGACGAGAGCCTGGACGCGGCACCGACGCCCTGGTCGTGGCCGGCGGCGACGGCATCATCTCGCTCGCGCTGCAGGCGCTGGCGCTCGGACGACATCCCGCTGGGCATCATCCCGGCGGGCACCGGCAACGACCACGCCCGCGAGTTCGGCCTGCCCACCAGGGATCCGGAGGCCGCCGCCGACGTCGTCGCCGACGGCCGGACCGAGACCGTCGACCTCGGCCGGATCAGGGGCGCCGACGGCACCGACCGATGGTTCGGCACCGTCATGGCGGCCGGCTTCGACTCGCTGGTCAGCGACCGGACCAACCGGATGAGCTGGCCGCACGGCCGGATGCGCTACAACGTGGCGATGGTCGCCGAGCTGTCCAAGCTGCGGCTGCTGCCGTTCCGGCTGACGCTCGACGGCGACGGAACTGGTCACCGACCTGACGCTGGCCGCGTTCGGCAACACCCGCAGCTACGGCGGCGGAATGCTGATCTGCCCGAGGCCGATCACTCCGACGGGCTGCTCGACGTCACGATGGTGCATTCGGCCTCGCGGACTGCAGCTGATCCGCCTGTTCCCGACCGTGTTCAAGGGCACGCATGTCGACCTCGACGCCGTGGACACCAGGCGGGCGAAGGTCATCACCGTCGACTCCCCGGCATCAACGCCTACGCCGACGGCGAGTTCGTCTGCCCGCTGCCCGCCGAGATGTCCGCGGTGCCGGGCGCGTTGAGGATGCTGCGACCGTAAAGCCATCACCGCCAGATCTGCACCAGGGTCGTGAAATCTAGCTTCGAGCAGCCTGGCTGCAGATCTCGCGGGGCGAACGCGCCAGCGTTTGCCTAACCGACTCCGCGGTTGAGCCAGCTGATGTCGCCGGTGTCGCCATCGCTGCGGTACGGCTCCAGCGCCTCGTCCCAGGCGGTGCCGAGCACGGAGTCCAGCTCGGCGGCCAGCGCGTCCGCGCCGGAGGCCATCAGGGTGCGCAGCCGCATCTCGCCGACCATCGTGTCGCCGTTGGCGCTCATGGCGCCGTTCCAGAGCCCCAGTTGGGGGGTGTGGCACAAACGGTGTCCGTCGACGCCCTCACTGGGGTCCTCGGTCACCTCGAAACGCAGCACCGACCAGGACCGCAAGGCGTTGGCCAGCGCCGCGCCGGTACCCACCGGACCGACCCAGTTGGTGACGGCACGCATCTGGTTGGGCATGGCCGCCTGCGGCGTCCACTTCAGGTTCGGCCCTGGCCGACAGGGTCGACGAAAGCGCCCACTCGACATGTGGGCATACCGCCGCGGGTGAGGCGTGGACGTACACCACGCCGGTCGTCGCGTCGGCAAATTGGTTCGACGCACGCATACTCTGCTCCTTCGGCTCCACCAGGGACGTCTTCCCCAACGACCTGGCGTTACTCAAAAGATGCAGATGTTTCGTGCGTGTCTATTGTGCCTTGTGTGACGCCTGTTGCGCTAGTGTGCGCCGAATTCTCTCAGGACTCCATCAGAGAGAGCAGGCCACAACGGATGGGCCCAGTCGCCGAAGTCCCGGTCGGTGAGCACCACCAACGCCAGGTCAGCGGCCGGATCAACCCAGAAGAACGTGCCTGACTGGCCGAAATGCCCGATACGTCGCGGCCGAGTTCGACGCCCCCGTCCAGTGCGGATCCTTGCCGTCGCGGATCTCGAACCCCAGGCCCCAGTCGTTGGGGCGTTGCACACCGAATCCGGGCAGCACACCCGCAAGCCCGGGGAACTGCACCGACGTCGCGTCCGCGTGCATCCGCTCGGACACCAGCCGCGGCCCCAGCAGTTCGGCGGCGAAAGCGCGCCAGATCGTCCACCGTCGACTCCCCGCCGTAGCCCGCGACCGCCGCACCGCCATCGAGCGTGGTGCCTGTCATCGCGAGCGGTTCGAAGACCGCCTCGGCCAGGTAGCGGCCGAAGTCGATACCCGCGGCTGCCTCGATGGCCTCTGCCAGCACCCGGAAACCGAAGTTGGAGTACACCCGTCGACTACCCGGCTTGGCGATCACCTTGTCATCCAGCATCGCCAGGCCCGAGGTGTGCGCCAGCAGGTGGCGGACCGTCGACCCGGGCGGCCCGGCGGGCGTGTCGAGATCGACGGCGCCCTCTTCGACCGCGACCTGAGCGGCACGCGCGACCAGCGGCTTGGTCACCGAGGCCAGCGGGAATCGACGGTCGAGTTCGCCGTGACTGGCCAGCACGCCGGCGGGCCCGACCACCGCGGCGGCGGCGGCCGGGACCGGCCAGTCGGCAATCGCATCGAGCGCACCCATCGCGCTGGAGCCTAGTCGCGGCGCTACTTGCGTGCGATGTAGTAGCTGTTCATGGGGTCGGATTCGATCTCGGTGACCGTGACGTCACCGAACCCGGCGTCATCCAACATCGACATGGCCACCTGCCTGCCCCACATGGTGCCAAGCCCGGCGCCACCGGCGTGCAACGACACCGACATGCAGTGCATCGTCGACACCGTGTACAGATATGTGCTCAGCGGCGCACCGACGTTGTCCTCGAGTCGACTGGACGCCTTGATGTCCACCATGAGGAACACCCCACCCGGGCGCAGCGCGCGATGGATGTTGGCCAGCATCCGGGCGGGATGCGCCTGGTCGTGCACCGAGTCGAACGCCGTGATGACGTCGTAGGCATCGGTGACGTCCAGGGCGGCCACGTCGCGCGCTATGAACGTCGCATTGTCCAGACCGAGCTTCGCAGCCTCTGCGTTGGCGGTCGCGATGCCCTGCTCCGAGAAGTCGATGCCGGTGAACCGGCTCGTGCCGAACGCCTTTGCCATCACGTTGACCGCATGCCCACTGCCGCAACCCCAGTCGGCGACGTCGGCCCCGGCACGCAACCGCTCGGGCAGCCCGTCGACCAATGGCAGGATCACGTCGACCAGTGCGGCGTCGAACACTTCACCGCTCTCCTCGGCCATCAGCGGCGTGGAACCGGGGATATTCGGTGTAGGACAGGCCGCCGCCGTCGCGGAAGCAGCCGATGATCTTCTGCTCGATCTCCCCGACCATGGGGACGAACTGCGCCACCCGGGCCAGGTTGTCGGGACCGGCGGCGCGGGTCAGCACCGCGGCGCGTTGCGCGGGCAGGCTGTACGTCGGCGGCCTCGGGGTCGTAGTCGACGACGCGTCCCGTCACGACGCCACCCAGCCACTCCCGCACGTAACGTTCGTCGAGGCCTGCGGCGTCGGCGATCTGGGCGCTGGTCGCGGGCGGCAGCGCCGCCATGGTGTCGAACAGCCCGGTCTGGTGACCGATGCTGACCAGGATCGCGACGCTGGCGCTGTCGATCGCCTCCATCATCCGCCCGGCGAAGTGCTCGGTGGACTCGGCTGTCGCCGAAGGTGTCTCGAAGGTGGTCATGGGAACTCCTCTGTTCTGCGGTGCCTGCGGTTTCGAGGCTAGGCCGAACACACAGCGGCCACATCGGGCGAATCATGCAGATCGGTGCGCCCCCGTGTGGGGCGAACGATGCAGTGAGCCCTCAGCCGCCGCGCAGCCCGAGGTTCTCGAACGCCCACGCCACCGCCGCGGTCCGCGACGACACCGCCAGCTTGGCGTAGACGTTGGCCAAATGCCTGCCGACCGTCTTCTCGCTGATCACCATCGCCTGCGCGACCTCGCGGTTGGTTGCGCCGCTGGCAATCTGGGTGAGCACCTCGACCTCGCGTTTGGTGAGCCCACCTGGCGACGGATCTCCGCAGGTGCTCGGTACCTCCACCGCGAGCTGCCGGTAGATCGCGTCGGCGGTGGCCGAGTCTGCGGCGGCGGTGTCGGCGTCACCCAAACCGCGGTGCGCCAACGCCATCCAGTCGTATACCTGCGCGGTCTCGTATCGCGACTGCTGGGTGCGGTAGTACCCCCAGCGCGTCCTGCAAAGCCGCGATCGCCTCGTCGTGTCTGCCGCGCCGAACCAGCACCGCCCCCCGGGTGTGCGCCGCCCAGGCCAGGAAGCCGGGGGTCGGCCGGGCGCGCGCACCCGCTTCCAGCTCCACGCAGTGCTGCTCGGCCTCGTCCAGATCGTCGCGAGCCAACGCCACCTCGACGGCGGCGCGCAGCAGCCGCATGCGGCCGAGCCCGTCCTCGCCGTCCAGCGCCACGCGAAGCCGCGCCCATGCGCCGTCCTTGTCCCCCTGGCTGCATAGCAGCAGCGCCTCACCGGGCTGCGGATCGGCACCCAGCGAGCGGGCCTTGGCGAAGGCGGCCAGCGCACCGTCGATGTCGCCGCGCAGCCGGCAGACCTCGCCGAGTTCGTAGTAGCCCTCGGCGGCGGCCCAGTTGTTGACGTCCTCGAGCCTGCGGCTGGCGTCCGTCAGGCGGTCCTCCAGCTGGTGGTAGTCGTCGGTGGCCGCGAGCACTTGCAGCCGGTGCACGTCGCAGACCCCGCCGTACGACACCGAGCGGCTGACACCGCACCAGCGGGTCATCGACTCGGTCCATGCCCGCATCCGCGGCAGGTCGGCCAGCCGATGGCAGTGGTAGAGCACGATGCAGTAGATGTCGCCGGCCCACTCGACCGGCACCTGGTCGGCCAGCACCGGCAGCATGGCCTCGTCGAGCAGGCCATACGCCTCGGCCATTCGCTCGTCGAGCAACGCCTCCAACCCCTCGGCGACCAGGCCGAGGGCCGTCAACGCCGGAACGTCGAGCCGGGAACTCACCTCACGCAACGTGCGCACCCTCGGGGACAGGGACTCCCTGTCCTGGTTCATCGTCGCGACGACGACGTCGAGGTAGGCCAGGTAGCCGTGTGCCGGCGCCTCCGGTGCACCCTCGAGCAGCCTGCGCGCACGATTCATCCAGCCCTGCCCGATGTTGAAGTCGCCGCGGGTCAGCCACGCCAGGCTC
This sequence comes from uncultured Actinomycetota bacterium, assembly GCA_963798245.1. Taxonomy (GTDB): domain Bacteria; phylum Actinomycetota; class Actinomycetes; order Mycobacteriales; family Mycobacteriaceae; genus Mycobacterium. The sequence goes on along the minus strand of CAWCSO010000006.1, from coordinate 374,220 downwards.
AGCTCGACGGCCTTCATCGCCGCCGCGGCCGGGTCGGTGCGCGCCAGCTTGCCGAACACCAGTTCCGAAAGCCGCACCGCCTCTTTGACGTTGCCCACCCGCCACGCGGCCAGCGACATCGCGTCGAGGTCGTCGACCGCCAACGGGCCCCGCTCACCGGAGGCGACGTAGGCGTCGTAGCTGACGTGCCAGTCGCGCTCGCGGAACGCCGACCTGGCAACGGCGAGCAGGTCGGTGGCCGTGTCGAGATAGGTGTCCATCGTCGACTCCACCGTAGCGCCGATCAGCGCAGCGGGCCCCACGATCCTGCCCGAACTCACCCATTAGGTTGGACGCCATGAGCCAGACAGTCCGCGGTGTGATCTCCAGGAGTAAGAAGCAACCCGTCGAGTTGGTCGACATCGTCATCCCCGATCCGGGCCCCGGTGAAGTGGTGGTCGACATCATCGCCTGCGGGGTCTGTCACACCGACCTGACCTACCGCGAGGGCGGGATCAACGACGAGTACCCGTTCCTGCTCGGCCACGAGGCCGCGGGCACCGTCGAGTCCATCGGCCCCGGCGTCACCAACGTCGAACCCGGCGACTTCGTGGTCCTGAACTGGCGCGCGGTATGCGGCCAGTGCCGGGCCTGCAAGCGGGGCCGCCCGTGGTACTGCTTCGACACGTTCAATGCCGAGCAGAAGATGACACTGACCGACGGCACCGAGCTGACCCCGGCGCTGGGCATCGGTGCGTTCGCCGACAAGACGCTCGTGCACCAGGGCCAGTGCACCAAGGTCGATCCGGAGGCCGACCCGGCGGTGGCGGGCCTGCTGGGGTGCGGCGTCATGGCGGGCATCGGCGCGGCCATCAACACCGGTGCCGTGCAACGTGACGACACCGTCGCCGTGATCGGCTGCGGCGGGGTGGGCGACGCCGCCATCGCGGGTGCCGCGCTGGTGGGCGCCAAGCGGATCATCGCCGTCGACACCGACGACAAGAAGCTGAACTGGGCGCGCGACTTCGGCGCCACGCACACCATCAACGCCCGCGAGCTCGACGTGGTGGAGACCATTCAGGATCTGACCGACGGCAACGGCGCCGACGTCGTGATCGACGCCGTCGGCAGGCCCGAGACGTGGAAGCAGGCGTTCTACGCCCGCGACCTGGCCGGAACCGTCGTCCTCGTCGGAGTTCCCACGCCGGACATGACCCTCGAGATGCCACTGGTCGACTTCTTCTCCCGCGGCGGCTCGCTCAAGTCGTCCTGGTACGGCGACTGCCTGCCCGAACGTGATTTCCCCACTCTGATCAGCCTGTACCGACAGGGCAGGCTGCCGCTGGAGAAGTTCGTCTCCGAACGCATCGGGCTCGACGGCATCGAGGACGCATTCCACGCGATGCACGCTGGTGAGGTCCTGCGCTCCGTGGTGATGCTGTGATGAGCGCTTGCGCGAAGAACGGACAGCTCTAGTGGCCACCGACATCACGCGCCTGGTCACCAGCGGCACGTTCGAACTGGACGGCGGAAGCTGGGACGTCGACAACAACATCTGGATCGTGGGCGACGATTCAGACGTCGTGGTATTCGACGCCGCGCACACCGCCGACCCCATCATCGAGGCGGTTGCCGGCCGCAACGTGGTGGCCGTCGTCTGCACACACGGGCACAACGACCACATCACCGTCGCACCCGAACTCGGCGATGCGCTCGATGCACCCGTTCTGCTGCATCCCGCCGACGAGATGCTGTGGCGAATGACCCATCCGGACAAGGACTTCCGCAGCATCCCCGACGATGCGGTGCTGACTGCGGGCGGTGTGGAGATCCGCGCCATGCACACCCCGGGCCACTCCCCCGGATCGGTCTGCTGGTTCGCGCCCGACCTCGCAGCGGTGTTCAGTGGTGACACGCTCTTCAACGGGGGCCCAGGCGCGACGGGACGATCCTTCTCCGACTTCGGAACCATCCTCGAGTCCATCTCGGGACGCCTTGGCGTGCTTCCCGGCGAGACCGTCGTATACACCGGACACGGCGACACCACCACCATCGGAGACGAGATCGTGCACTACGACGACTGGGTCGCGCGGGGACACTAACGCCCGTCGAGCAACCGCTTCTTCTCGGCCTCGAATTCCTTGTCGGTGAGAGCGCCGGAGTCACGCAAGCGTGCCAGCGTGTTCAGCTGCTGGATCCGGATCCCCTGGTCGGTCGGTGTGAACGGTTCGGCGGGCGGCGACCAGGTCGGCGTGTCGTTCGGGTAGACCGGCGGAGCACGGTAACCGATGCCATCAGGAGCGCCGGCCCGTACGCGCGACGCCCAGAACCTCGCGATGAAGAGGCCGATCACTGCAAGCCCGAAGACCACCGCGAACACGATCGGTAGGTAGGTATAACTGCTGCCGTGGCCGAACGCCAGACGCGGATTCAGGTACGCACCGACGTCGCCGTCGATGTTGACGTCGTAGTTGCCTTCGACCGGAACGTGCAGGTAGCCGATGCGCACGCGTGCGTCGTTGTTCACCGTCGTGGTGGCGCCGTAGTCCTCGGTCAACTCCGGCTCGGTGTCACTGCCCGCTTCGGCGATGCGGTATCTCAACGGCGGCACCGGCAACCCGCCGCCACCGTTGCTGCCGATGAGCACGGTGTGGAAGGTGACGGTGACATCGCCCTCTGGCAGGTGCAGGTTCGCCGAGCCCGGGATCGGAACCTCGCCGTATGCGTCGTACTCGTCGAGCACGAACGCGTTCAGGATCAGCGAGACGACGAACCCGATCAGCGACACCACCATGGTCAGCACGGCAACCCAGGTGAGCACCCGTGGCCCCGTCCGGCGACTCATGACGGAATTCTGTCACGTGCGTAACACCCATGCGACCAGCTAACGTTCCAGGACATGCCCGAATCGAGCGTGGTAGTGCGCCCGGAGCCGATGGACAGCGGCACCTACACCGCTGCCTCCCGGCTGCGGGCCGCTGGATTGCAACCCGCAATAACGCTTCTCGAGCAGTCCGCCGAGTTGGTGCCGATCCCGCGGTCGCCTCGGCCGATCGTCATCGCCGACTACGGCGCCGGGACGGGCCACAATTCGCTGCTGCCGATCGGGGCGGCGATCGCCGTGTTCCGCAAGCGGACCCGCCCCGAGCACTCCATTCTGGTGACTCACACCGACGTGCCCGATAACGACTTCACCACGATGTTCACCACACTGACCGATGATCCGGACACCTACCTCAAGAGAGACCACGCGACGTTCGCCTCGGCCGTTGGACGGTCCTTCTACTCCCAGATCCTGCCGTCGAACAGCGTGAACCTGGCGTGGTCGTCGTGGTCGATCCAGTGGCTGGGCAAGGTTCCGTCGGCGGTGCACGACCACATTCAGGTGGCCTACAGCCGCGATGAGGACGTCCGGGCGGCCTACGCCAGGCAGGCGGCCCACGACTGGCACGAGTTCGTCGCGTTCCGTGGCCGCGAACTGTGTCCCGGCGGCCGACTGGTGGTGCTGACGACGGCCGTTGGCGAGGACGGCGATTTCGGCTACGTACCGATGATGAACGCCACGGTGGACGCCCTCGGCGAGATGGTGGCCCAGGAGTTGCTGACCGACGACGAGGTTCGCGCGATGTCCGTCCCGATCGTCGGTCGACGCGCCAAGGACTTCCTCGCGCCGTTCGCACCGACGGGACGGTTCGAGCGCCTGTCGGTCGCGCATCTGGAGATCGTCGAGGGCGAGGACCGTTACTGGAATCAGTATCGGGTCGACAAGGACGCAGAGGCCTTTGGAGCGTGCTGGGCGGCGTTCACGAGGGCGTCGGTCTTCGGATCGCTGGCCGATGCACTGGCGGGGGGCCGCGAGGACCCGCGCCGGTCGGACTTCCTCGACCACCTCGAGAAGGGTCTCGCAGCGCGGCTCGCGGCCGCACCGGAGAAGATGCGCATCCCGTTGGCCCTGGTGATCATCGAGAAACAGGCCCGCGGCGGGACCTGATCGTCAGGGTCGCATCTCGTAGGCACCGTCGTAGGCCCGCACGCGGTCCCACATCCGGTCGAACCGGGCCGCATCGGGCACTGGCTTGCGGACGGCACCGAGCGCCCAGTCCTGCTGCGCCTGCGATGACGTCGGCTTGCCGTGCAGGGCAACGGCATACCCGCTGAAGTCGCGGACCTGGAAGTCGAATATCTGGTCGACGACGTCAACCCCGGTTCCGGAGTCGAGCCCCGTCAGTTCCGCCTGCTCGAGGATCAGCTGGCCGTACACGATCAGCGAGAACAGGTGCCCGACGTTGAGCATGAAGTCAAGGTCCTGCTGCTGCTCCGCGTCCGGGGCGGCGGTGAGCAGCAGCTCCCGAAACGCCAGTGCCTGCTCGTAGAACCGGGCGACGTTGGGGATGTGGTCGTGCCTGGCGTACACCGGCGTCCAGTCGGCGAACTGGATCTGGCCGGCGCCGCGGGTGGGCCCCTGGTTCCAGAAGAACACGTCGTCGACGGCGTCGTTACGGGTCGGAATCTCGGGGTAGACCGTCGGATTGAACATGTAGTTCGGCATGAACTTCAGCACCAGGCCGACGTTGACGTGAACGGTGCCCTCCAGTCTCGGCAGGCAGCCGATCAGCTGGGCGACCTCACGGAACATCGTGTTCTTCTCGTACCCCTTGGCGGCGATCACGTCGTGCAGCGACCGCATGACCGTCTCTCCCTCCATCGTGACCTTGGCCTTGGTCATCGGGTTGAACAGCAGGTAGCGCCGATCCTCGAGGCTGGCGCTGCGGAAGTAGTCGACCGCGCGCCGACTGAAGAGCTTCATCGCAATCACGCGGGCGTAGGCGTCGACGAAGTTGGCCCGTACGTGGCTGAAGTCGGTGACGGGATTTCCGTACAGGATGCGGTTCTGCGCGTGGGTGATCGCCTCGTAGAAGGCGTGTTCGGCCATGCCGATCGATGCGGAGCAGAGGTTGAACTTGCCGACGTTGACCGTATTCAGCGCGGCGGCAAAGGCTTCCACCCCGGTGTGCAGTATGTCCTCGGCCCGCACCGGGTAGTTCTCCAGGCGGAACGTGCTCACGTATATCTGCATGTGCACGACGTTGTCGATGAGGTGGTAGTTCTCGTGGCGACTGTCGGCGGCGAAGAAGACATATCCGTCCTGGCCATCGACGTCACCGCGCCTGCCGAACACCGACACCAGGCTCGCGACGTTGCCGTTGCCGATGTAGTACTTCTCCCCCGATGCCCGGTAGAGGATTCCGGTTGCGCGGTCCTCCTCGCTCGCCGGGGTGAGCACCATGTCGGTGCTGTAGACGTCGGCGCCGTGTTCGCGCTCGGAAAGCCCGAAGGCCATGACCTCGCCGGCCTCGAGATCGTCGGCGGCCCTGAGTTTGGCGTCCTTGTTCTCGCTCTGCCACGCGGGTCCGAGGCCCAGGATGGTGACCTGCTCGGTGTACCAGTAGGTGAGACCGTAGAAGCCCAGGATCTCCGCCAGCGCCGCGTTGCGCGCTCCGTCCCACCGCTTGTCCGGGTTGCCGTCCGCGAACTCCGAGGGCGTCAGGAAGGTGGCGAAGAGCTTCTCGCGCTTCACGAACTCGACGAAGTCGGCGGGCCACTGGGCGGTGAGGTCATCGTCGAGGATGCGTTTCTTGCCCTGGCCCTCGAACCAGTCGATGGTGGCCCGCAGCAGTCGGCGGGTCTCGGCGTCGAACTCAGGAGGGTCGTAGGTGTTCGGATCGAAGAGCAGGCCGTCGGTCATGTTCGCGAGCCTAGGGCTGTTGGGGTTGTATCGGTGCCGGAACGAACGGCAGACCGGGGATCGTCTCGTACGGCAGCGTGGGGATGGTGGGGATGACGGGCTGCTGCGGCGTTGGCGGGGCCTCGGTGGTCTGCGGTGGCGGGGCCACCGCGGTGGTTTCCGGTGGCGGGGGCGGCGGGGCCTCGGTGGTTTCCGGTGGCGGGGGCGGCGGGGCCTCGGTGGTCTGCGGCGGCGGCGCAGGCTGCTCCGTCACCGGCGGCGGCTGCAACACGGGTGCCGACGATTCCGGCGGCGGGGGCACGGTGGTCGTGGCCGGCGGACTGGACGTGGTCGGCGTCGCGTCCGAGGTGGGCACCTCGTCGGAGGTGGTCTCAGAGCTGGTCAGGAACACCACCGCGGCGGCGATCGCCAGGAGTGCGGTGGCCAATCCGGCCGCCGCGATCACCGGGGGACGGCGATACCACGGCAGTGGGGGCGGCTGCGCCTCGTCGGCCGGCTCCGGGTCGGCGAATTCGATGCTGGGCCGGGCACTCTCACGTGGGTCCGCGCTAGGGACGTAATCGTCCGCGGGGACGATCTCGGGGAGGTCATCGGCATCCGACCACGCCAGCGCCGGGGGCGCGCCTTCCACCGGTGCTACAGGTGCCACCGACGTGGCGCCCTCCACGACCGTGCCGCGAACGGCCAGGACCCCGCCCCCGATCGCGGCGGTCAATTCTGGATGCGGTGCGGCGATCACCGGCACCCGAAGTCTCTCCGAGAGTGTGGTGATGACGAAGGGCATCCGTGCGCCGCCGCCGGCCGCGGCGACGGCCACCAGGTCTGCCGGCCGGATCCCGCTGCGTTGCAGCGCGTCCTGCAGTTCCTCGACGAAACCGGCCAGTGGTGCACGGATCGCGTCGTCGAGTTCGGTGCGCGTGATCCGGATCTCGCCACCCCCGCCGGGCCGCGCATCGCTCGTCTCAGCACTCGACCCAATGCTCGACCCAGCGCTCAACGCGGTGACCGACGCCGTCGAGAGCCGCTCCTTGGCGGCCCGGCACTGCGCCCGAAGCCGCGACAGCGAGCCGATGGCCGACGTGCCGGAGAGATCGATAGCACCGGCCAAGGACGACTCGCCGACGACGTGGGCGAGCAGTGCCTGATCGATCAGGTCACCGGAAAGGTCGAGGTAGCGAACGGTCGGCATGATCGATTGGAAGCCGTCCCCGGCATTGACCAACGTGATGCTGCTGCCGGTGCCGCCGAAGTCGCACAGCGCGATCACCCCAGCCGTCGGCACGCCTGGGTCATCGGCAAGCGCCGTCAGCGCCGCCACGGCGTCGGAGACGAGCAGCACCGGCCCCGGGTCGCGAAATTCGGGTGTCACACCGAGCGCAGCCGTGAGGGCGTCCACGGAGGAAGCCCGCCAATGCGCCGGGTAGGCCACACCGACCGGTTCCGCCGGGCCGTTCGCGACGGTGTGGACCATCGCGCGCAGCCCGTCAGTCAGCAACGTCTCCGCCCGATGCGACGACCCGTCCGGCGCGACCAGTGCTATCGGATCGCCCACCCGGTCGACGAAGTCGGTGATGATCACCCCGCGTTCGGTGAGGTTCGGGTTCTCGCCGGGGACGCCCACTTCGGGGGCTCGATGCGGATACAGCGTGAGGACGGCGGTCCGCCTCGCGGCCGCGCGACCCACGGCTACCGCGGTCAGCTTGGCGGCACCGACCGAAAGCCCTATTCCTCGGGCCACGTCAGCGGGCCACGTCAACGAATCGTGCCCGCCCCCGCGATCAGCGGAAGATCCAGTGGGGTCACCCAGCCCGGCGGCAAGTCGTTGACGGCGGGCACGGCGTTGAGGGCACGTAGGCCCGTTGACAGGCAACCGGCCGCGGCGGCGTCACGTCCGGAGCCGTCGGTGAACCGGAACGCGGTCTCCTGGAAGATGCTCGGTGTGCCCTCGATGTCCACGCGGTAGACGTCGTTCTGGTTGCCCGTCGGCCAGTCCGGTGCGGCGTCGTCGCCGATGCGGTTGACGTGCTCGAGTTGAATGCGCGTCCTGCCCTGGTAGACCCCGTTGATTGTGAACCGGACGGCAGCCACGTTCCCGGCTTCGATGACGCCCTTGACGGTCTTGCGGTCGTTGGGGGTCACCCACTTCTCCCACGTGGTGGTGATCTCGTCGAGTTCGATGCCCGCCGCATGGGCGATCATCGGAACCGTGGCGCCCCAGGCGAACACGAGGATGTCCGGGTTCTCCAACATGGGTTTGTGGTCGGGTGGCTTCCCGATGCCCATCTCGAACTCGTAGTCGCCCTCGTAGTTGGTGTAGTCGAGTAGTTCGGAGGCCCGAACGGTCTGGATCTCCGAGCACAGCCCCATCAGCGTCATCGGAAAGAGGTCGTTGGCGAAGCCGGGGTCGATGCCGGTGGTGAAGCATGACGACTGCCCCGCCTCGCAGGCGTCCGTGACCGGCTGTATCCAGTTGGGCGGGTTCAGACGCATCTTCGGCCACACCCACGGCGTCATCGACGTCGAGCACACGTCGATACCGGCTCTCAGGAACCGGGTGATGAGCGCGATGTTGTCGTCGGCCCGGGCAGCAGTGGGTCCGTAGTGCACCAGCGCATCGGGTTGCAAGGCGATCAACGCGTCCACGTCGTCGGTGGCGTTGCACCCCAACGTTTCCCCGAGTCCGCAGATCTCGCCGACGTCACGCCCCACCTTCTCGGGGTTGCTCACCCCCACGCCGACCAGTTCGAACAATGGATGCTTGACCACCTCGGCGATCACCATCCTGCCCACGAAGCCCGTACCCCAGACCACGACGCGCTTGGTCATCAGTCGTCCTCCACCTTTCCGTCGACCCCCGGTTCGTCCGCTTCACCATAGGCGTGCACCCGACCGTCGGGTTTCGATCGGGACACGGCCGCGGTGAGTTCGCGGATCTCGTTCTGAAGCCGATCCAGTTGCGCTGCGCTGGCCGCCTGCGACGCGGTGTCCTCCTCGGCGACGCGTTCCACGATCCAGGACGCGAGTGTGGCGGTGACGACGCCGAACAGGCTGACGCCGGCGACCATCAGGGCGATCGCCACGAACCGCCCCGTCACCGTATGCGGCACGATGTCGCCGTAGCCGACGGTGGTCACGGTGGTGAAAGACCACCAGAGGGCGTCGCCGAAGTCCCTGATGTCGGGGTTGCTGCTGCGTTCGGCCTGCAGCATCGCCAGCGACGCCGCGTAGATGATGATGATCGCACCGAACGTGGTGTAGACGACGACCTTGCCGCGGATGGTGTGACCGATGGCGCGCTGCATCACCTTGATCACCACGGCGAGGCTCAACAGCCGTAGGGGTCGCAGCGCGGGCAGCGCGATGATGGCGAGATCGAACAGGTGTCGTACGGCCCACCTCAGTCGCTCGTCGGCCAGATACAACCGGCCGACGTAGTCGATGACGAACACCACATAGGTGACGATCATCGCCCACCGTACGAATTCCTTCGTGGCGCCCCGGGGCTCGATGAGCACGTCCACCGAGAACAACACGAGGAACAGCAGTGCGGCGATGGCCATCGGCCATTCCGTACGACGTTCGAAGTGTTCGAGTCTGGTTTCCGGGTTCGCCACGGCTCAACCGTAGCGACGGGCCCGACGACTCCGACGAGCGTGCACAAAGTGCCACCAAGCAAGGGCGTGTTGCGTACCGACGCGCACGCTCGGGGTAGGAGGAGCTCGTCGTCCGACCCAGAGGGTCATGAGAGGGTTCAGCCATGACTGCACTCGAGGGCAAGGTGGCCCTGATCACCGGGACGTCGGCCGGGCTGGGCGCCACGACGGCGAAGGTATTCGCCGAACGTGGCGCGTCGGTGTTCGGCATCTCCCGCGACGCCGAGCGGATGGCGTCGGTGTTCGCCGAGGTGCCGGGGGGACGGTTCGCGTCGGTCGACATCACTTCGCCCGCGGCCTGCCGACAGGCGGTGGCCGACTGCGTCTCCGCGTTCGGCAGGCTCGACGTACTGGTCAACGTCGCCGGCTTTCACCAGATGCGCCACACCGCTCCCATGACCGACGAGGAGTGGGAGCACGACCTCGCGGTGAACCTGAACGGGCCCTTCTACCTGTGTCGCGCCGCGCTGCCGCACCTGTTGGAGGTGGGCGGAAACATCGTCAACGTCTCGTCGATCGCGGGGCTCGAGGGTGAGGTCTACTCGGCGGGGTACTGCGCAGCCAAACACGGGCTGATCGGCTTGACCCGGGCACTCGCGGTCGAGTTCACCAAGGAGCGGCTGCGCGTCAACGCGGTGTGCCCCGGCGGTATGCCCACCGCTCAAGCCACGGAGTTCAGCGCACCCGACAACGCCGACTGGGATCTGATCATGCGCATCGCCGCGCCCCGCGGATTCATGGATACCGCTGACGTCGCGAAGGTGATCGCGTTTCTGGCGAGCGACGACGCCGCAGCCGTCCACGGCTCGGTGTACCGCGTCGACAACGGAAAGGGTGCAGGCTGAGCGGGTGAGCCGCCCGACGTCGTCTGTCGGTCGCATGACATTCACCCAAGAGATAGCCACTCCTGATGCGCCGGGTACGCGCCACTGCCACAATCGCGCAGTGACCGATGTCGTACAGAACACCGCCCTCGGAGCCTCCCACCTGCGCTCCGGACTGGACGCCGCCGCCCTGCAGGAGTCGATAGCAGACCACCTGCGGTACTCGATCGGTCGCCCGGCGGCCGCGCTGCGGCCCCACCACTACTACCGGGCGCTCGCCCTCGCGGTGCGGGACCGCATGCAGGACAACCGCATGGCATCCACGCAGATGTCCCTCGACCTCGGCAAGAAGGTGACCTGCTATCTGTCGGCGGAGTTCCTGATGGGACCCCAGCTGGGCAACAATCTGCTGAACCTCCAGATCGAGGATGCGGCACGCGCGGCGCTCGACGCGCTTGGCCAGGACTACGACGAAGTACTCGCGTGCGAGCAGGAACCGGGGTTGGGCAACGGTGGCCTCGGACGGCTCGCCGCGTGTTATCTCGACTCACTGGCCACCCTCGAGCGACCGGCGATCGGCTACGGCATCCGCTACGAGTTCGGCATCTTCAAACAGGAGTTCCAGAACGGTTGGCAGGTGGAACTCACCGACAACTGGCTGGCCAACGGAAACCCCTGGGAGATCGCCAAACCCGACGTGACCTACCTCGTCAACTGGGGCGGCCACAGTGAGCACTACATCGACGACGCCGGATCGGTCCGCATCCGCTGGGTGCCCAGGCAGGTGATCAAGGGGGTCGCCTACGACACTCCCATCCAGGGGTATGGCGTACACACCTGCAACGTGCTGACGCTGTGGAGCGCGCGAGCCGTCGAGTCGTTCGCACTGGACGCCTTCAACACGGGTGACTACTACAAGGCGGTGGAGTCCGAAGTCACCTCCGAGACGGTCACCAAGGTGCTCTATCCCAACGACGAGCCCGAGGCGGGCAAGCGGCTTCGCCTGCTGCAGCAGTTCTTCTTCGTGTCGTGTTCGCTGCAGCACATCGTCCACATCATGGACGACCTCGCGGGCCACTCGCTGCACGAGCTTCCGCAGCGGTTCGCCATCCAGCTCAACGACACTCATCCGTCCATCGGGGTCGCAGAACTCATGCGGATCCTGGTCGACGAACGCCGCATGGATTGGGACGAAGCCTGGAACATCACCGTGGCGACGTTCGGCTACACCAACCACACGTTACTGCCCGAAGCCCTGGAGAAATGGTCGTTGGGCCTGTTCGGGGAGTCGCTGCCGCGGCACCTCGAGATCATCTACGAGATCAACAGCCGCTTCCTGGACGAGGTGCGCGCCCGCTTCCCCGGTGACGTCGAGCGGGTGCGGCGCATGTCGCTGATCGGCGAGGACGGCGGCCAGACCGTACGCATGGCCTACCTCGCCACGGTGGGCAGTCACGCGATCAACGGCGTCGCGGCCCTGCATTCGGATCTGCTGAAGGCCAGCGTGCTGAAGGACTTCTACGAGTTGTGGCCCGAGCGGTTCTCCAACAAGACCAACGGTGTCACGCCACGGCGCTTCCTGGCCCTGTCCAACCCTGGGCTGCGGGGGCTACTGGACCGCACGATCGGCGACGGCTGGCTGACCGACCTGAACCGGCTGAGCGGGCTGGAGGCCTACGTGGACGATGACGATTTCCGGCGCGAGTGGCGGGACGTGAAGCGCGCCAACAAGGCTCGGCTGTCGGCGTTCCTGCACTCGGTGGTCGGCGTGGACCTGGACCCCACGTGGATGTTCGACATCCAGGTCAAACGCATCCACGAGTACAAGCGCCAGCATCTGTCGGTCCTGCACATCATCCGGCAGTACTTCCGGCTGAAGATGAATCCCAAGCTCGAGATCGCACCGCGCGCCTACATCTTCGGCGGCAAGGCGGCGCCCGGTTACTTCATGGCCAAACGCATCATCAAGTTGATCAACGCCGTGGGCGAGACGATCAACCACGACCCGGATGTCAACCGGTTCATGAAGGTCGTGTTCGTGCCGAACTTCAATGTCCAGAACGCGCACCTCATCTACCCGGCCGCCAATCTTTCCGAACAGATCTCGACCGCAGGCAAGGAGGCCTCGGGAACAGGCAACATGAAGTTCATGCTCAACGGTGCGCTGACCATCGGCACGCTGGATGGCGCGAACGTCGAGATCCGTGAAGAGGCCGGACCCGAGAACTTCTTCCTGTTCGGGTTGACCGAGGACGAGGTCGAACAGGTCAAGCGCGACGGTTACCGCCCCGCCGACTACGTCGACGGCAATGACGAACTCAAGGCGGTGCTCGGGCTGATCTCCTCTGGGCAGTTCTCGCACGGCGATACCGAGGTGTTCCGGCCGCTGGTCGACAACCTCGTCCACGACGATCCGTTCCTGGTGCTGGCCGACTATGCGTCCTACGTGGAATGTCAGGACAGAGTGGCCGCAGCGTGGGAGGACCGCGACACGTGGTCACGGATGTCGATCCTCAACACGGCACGCAGCGGAAAGTTCTCGTCGGACCGTTCGATCAGGGAGTACTGCGACGACATCTGGAACGTCGGGCCCGTCTCGGTGGAGGTGCAGCGCTAGAGCTCGCTGATCACCGCCGACGCCAACAGATCGAGGGTGGCGTCGGATGCCCTGTCGTGGGTGAACAGCACGATCTGGGAGAACCCGAGCGCTTCCCACTCCCTGATTCGTTCGACGACCCGGGGCGCGGTACCGATCAGGCCCCCCTCGCGCAACCCGAAGCCGGGCCCGCCGAACCGCTTCTCGGCGAATTCGCGTACGGCCGGCAGCGACGCCTCGTCGGGGGCAAGTGCCATCACGGCCTCCACCGACAGGACGATGTCGTCGGGGTCCCGACCGATCTCGTCGCACAGTGACCGCAGCACGGCCACCTTGTGCTCGAGCTCGCCGAGCGCGTAGGTCGGGACGTTCCAGACGTCGGCGTAGCGGGCCACCAGCGGCAGGGTGAACTTCTCGCCGACGCCCCCGACGACGATGGGCGGCCGCGGCGTCTGCACGGGCCCCGGCAGGATGGGCATCTGCCGCACCGCGTAGTGGTCTCCCTCGAAGTCGACCACGCCGTCGGCGAAGGCCCGAACCAGGATCTCGAGGGTCTCCCCCAGACGCTGCGAGCGTTCCCGAGAACTGCCCCACCGAAGGCCCATCCGCAGATGCTCATCCTCGATGGAGCCGCTCCCGAGCCCGAGTTGGAGCCGGCCGCCGGACACCTGATCCAGCGTGGTCGCCATCTTCGCCAGCACGGCCGGGTGACGAAACTGGTTGCACAGCACCATGTGGCCGACCCGTAGGCGTTCGGTCCTGGCCAGCAGTGCGGTGGCGAGCGTCCATGCCTCGAGGGACGGGATGTTCGGTACACCCGGCCCGTACATGTGGTCGTAGAGCCACAGCGATCCGATGCCGAGTTCCTCGCACCGCTGTGCGCGGTGCATGACGTCGGCGTAGGTGAAGCCCATCTGCGGCACGTAGACGCCGATGTCGAGTGCTGTCATCGCAGAAGCTCCAATCGTCAGCGCTCAAGCGTGTGCCGCGCCCCGACCGGGCCGCCGGCGGGCGCTAGCCCTGCTCGGCGGGCAGCGGTGCTCCAGTCGGGTGGGGGCGGGGGCCCGCTGCCCGGCAAGCTGGTCGATGACAGGTTGCTGATCGGGGCAGTAGAAGCGGATCGCCGCACCGAGGAACTGGTACACCTGCTGTTCGGTGCTGTCCTTGTTCAGGTTGATCTTCAGAAACGTCGCAGATTCGTAAGCATTTGCATCGAGTCCGGTCCGCAGCCGCTTACACGTGATCTTGCCGATCCAGGCGTTGTAGTCGCGCTGGCCGTAAATGCCGTAGGTGTGCAATTCGCTTGCGAAGTCGGTGTCGACATCGGCACTGGCCGGCGCCGCAAGCCCCATGGCGGACGCGCCAAGTGTTGCGAAGATCACCGTTCTGATCCAACGGCTTGCATGTGTACCCATTTGTGCATTTACCCTAACCGACGAGCGACGTGATCGACTTGCCCCGCAATCCCTTTGATCCGGCGTTATTGACGCCGGCGTCACCGCCGCGGTGGCAGTGAGGTGGGGTCGCCATGATTAACTTAACTCAGCTAATCTATCGGTTACATTAGCTAATTGGGTCGTGAACGTAAATCGGAACGGACGAGGTGAGATCGTGACCAGGCTGGCGAGGAAGGCGTGGATACCACTGGTGATCGTGGTGGTCGTCGTCATCGCCGGATTCACCGTCCATCGGATCAGGACGTTCTTCGGTTCCGAGGGCATCATCGTCACGCCCGTACAGTTCGCCGACGATCCCGAGCCCTTCGATCCCAAGGTCGTGAAGTACGAGATCTTCGGTGAGCCCGGCGCGTACGCCGACATCAATTACCTTGACCTCGACGCCAAACCGCAGCGTGTCGACGGCGCCTCCCTGCCCTGGTCGTTGACCCTGAGCACCACGGCGGCCGCATCGCAACCGAACATCGTGGCCCAAGGCGACGGGAGCTCCATCACCTGCCGGGTCACCGTCGACGACGAGGTCAAGGACGAGCGGACCTCCACCGGTGTGAATGCCCAGACGTACTGCCTGGTCAAGTCGGCATGAGTTCACCGACGACGGAAGCGACCACCGACGCCTTTCCGCCGACAGGGGAGATCAAACGCCCCTTCATCCCCCGGATGATCCGCATGTTCGCGGTGCCGATCATCCTCGGATGGATCGCGGTGATCGCGATCCTCAACATCCCCGCCGTGTCCCCCCAGCTGGAGACCGTCGGCCAGATGCGCGCGGTGTCGATGAGCCCCGACCAGGCACCGTCGATGATCGCGATGAAGCGCGTCGGCGAGGTGTTCGATGAGGGCGACTCGGACTCCTCGGTGATGATCGTGCTCGAGGGCGAGCAGCCACTCGGCGACGCGGCCCACGCCTTCTACGACCAGATGATCGAGAAGCTGAAGGCCGACGACGAGCACGTCCAGTCGGTGCAGGACTTCTGGAGTGACCCGCTGACGGCATCGGGTTCGCAGAGCGCCGACGGCAAGGCCTCCTACGTCCAGGTGAAGACCGCAGGCAATCAGGGCGAGGCCCTGGCCAACGAGTCGGTGGAAGCCGTGCAGACCATCGTCGACACACTCCAACCGCCGCCGGGCGTGAAGGTGTTCGTGACCGGTCCCGCGGCGCTGGCCGCCGACCAGCACATCGCCGGCGACCGAAGCATGCAGACCATCGAGACGGTCACGTTCATCGTGATCATCACGATGCTGCTCCTGGTCTACCGATCCATCATCACGGTGATCCTGGTGCTGGTCTCCGTGGTGCTCTCGCTGACGGCGGCTCGCGGCGTCGTGGCGTTCCTCGGCTACCACGAGATCATCGGCCTCTCGACCTTCGCGACGAACCTTCTCGTCACGCTCGCGATCGCCGCGGCGACCGACTACGCCATCTTCCTGATCGGCCGATATCAGGAAGCCCGAAGCATGGGCGAGGACCGGGAACAGGCGTATTACACGATGTTCGGCGGCACGGCCCACGTCGTGCTGGGCTCGGGCTCGACGATCGCAGGCGCGACGTTCTGCCTGTCCTTCACCAACCTGCCCTACTTCAACACCATGGGCATTCCGTTGGCCATCGGCATGATGGTCTGCGTCCTCACCGCGCTCACCCTGGGGTCCGCGATCGTCACCGTCGCGAGCCGATTCGGGGCTCTGGAACCCAAGCGCGCGCTGCGCACCCGGGGATGGCGCAAGGTCGGTGCAGCCGTGGTGCGCTGGCCGGGTCCGATTCTGGTCGCCACGGTGGCGCTGGCGCTGATCGGACTCCTGACCCTGCCCGGCTATCGCACCAACTACAACGACCGGAGCTACCTTCCGGCCGACCTACCTGCGAACGAGGGCTACGCCGCCGCAGACCGGCACTTCTCGATGGCCCGGATGAACCCCGAGCTGCTTCTGATCGAAAGCGATCACGACCTGCGCAACTCAGCGGACTTCCTGGTCATCGACAAGATCGCCAAGGCCGTGTTCCGCGTGGAGGGCATCGCGCGCGTCCAGTCGATCACCCGGCCGGAGGGCAAGCCGATCGAGCACACCTCGATCCCGTTCCTGATGAGCATGCAGGGCACCACCCAGACGCTGAACGAGAAGTACATGCAGGACCGGATGGCCGACATGCTGGTCCAGGCCGACGACATGGACACCACCATCCGGACGATGACCAAGATGTCGAACCTGACCGGGGAGATGGCCGCAGTCACCCACAACATGGTCGCCAAGATGAAGGACATGACGGTCGACATCGCCGAACTGCGCGACAACATCGCCAACTTCGACGACTTCTTCCGTCCGATCCGCAACTACTTCTACTGGGAACCGCACTGCTACGACATCCCCGTCTGCTGGGCACTGCGCTCGGTGTTCGACACCCTCGACGGCGTCAACACGATGACCGACGACATCCAGCAACTGGTGCCCGAACTGGAGAAACTCGACGCACTGATGCCACAGCTGGTGGCGCTGATGCCCGAGATGATCCAGACCATGAAGTCGATGAAGACCATGATGCTGACGATGTATGCCAGCCAGAAGGGCATGCAGGACCAGATGGCCGAGGCGTCGGAGAACAGCACCGCCATGGGCGAGGCCTTCGACGCGTCGATGAACGACGACTCGTTCTACCTGCCGCCCGAGATCTTCGACAACGCGGACTTCAAACGCGCCATGAAGAACTTCATCTCCCCCGACGGCAAGTCGGTGCGCTTCATCATCAGCCACGAAGGCGATCCGATGACCCCGGAGGGCATCGCCAAGATCGATGCCATCAAGACCGCTGCCACGGAGGCGATCAAGGGCACCCCCCTGGAGGGCTCGACGGTCTACCTCGGCGGCACCGCGGCGGTGTTCAAGGACATGTCCGATGGCAACAGCTACGACCTGCTCATCGCCGGCATCGCGTCACTTGCCCTGATCTTCATCATCATGCTGCTCATCACGCGAAGTGTGGTCGCGTCCGCCGTCATCGTCGGCACCGTGGTGTTGTCGTTGGGCGCCTCGTTCGGCCTGTCCGTGCTGATCTGGCAGCACATCCTGGGCATCGAACTGCACTGGATGGTGATGGCGATGGCGGTGATCATCCTGCTCGCCGTCGGCGCCGACTACAACCTGCTGCTGGTGTCCCGGTTCAAGGAGGAGATCCATGCCGGCCTGAACACCGGCATCATCCGATCCATGGGCGGCACCGGGTCCGTGGTGACCTCGGCGGGGTTGGTGTTCGCGTTCACGATGATGTCGATGGCCGTCAGCGAACTGACGGTGATCGGTCAGGTGGGCACCACCATCGGCCTCGGCCTCCTGTTCGACACGCTGATCGTCCGGTCGCTGATGATGCCGTCCATCGCTGCGCTGCTCGGACGCTGGTTCTGGTGGCCGATGGCCGTGCGCACCCGGCCGGTCCCGTCGCCGTGGCCGTCACCGCCGAACAGTCCGCCCAAGGAACCTCAACCTGTACCAGCGTCCTGAGGAGGAGCATCATGAAGGTCATGCGTGGTCTCGCGAGCCGGAGTGGTTTCCTGATCGCCGCCTGCGGCATTGCGGCGACGACGTTCGCCGCGCCAGCAGCGGCCGACTCGACGGACGACTACCCGATCCCGAAGCGACAGATCGAGACCAGCTGCGATGCCGAGCAGTACCTCGCCGCGGTGCGTGACACCAACCCGGTGTACTTCGAGCGCTACATCATCGACAAGAACAACCGGCCGCCGGACGTCCAGCAGGGCGCGGTCGACCAGATCCACTGGTTCTACTCGCAAAACGCCGTCGACCGGCGGGCATACTCCGAACTCCTCGCCACCACCATCGGGGTCGATCCGATGGGCCGCGTGTGGCGCAACTGGTCCAAGATCTTCTTCAACAACAAGGGTGTCGTGGCCCGGGCCACCGACGTCTGCATGAACTACCCGCGTGGCGACATGTCGGTGTGGGCCTGGCCGGTTACCCCGTAATCCCTACCGCCCCTGAGATTTCCGCCGCTTCACGGCCGCCGGCAAGGCCTCGTCGCCATGCGACGAGCCGCGAAACCTTTTCTTGACTGTTTCCAGAAAAGGGACAAGACTGATCATCGTGCCCTTGGACTTCCCGCAGATGCTGCGTGATGCCTCGTTGCGCGTGACCCGTCCCCGTCTGGCGGTTCTCGACGCGGTGCACACGAATCCACACGCAGACACCGACGCGGTCATCCGCGCCGTGCGCGGTCAGCTACCCGAGGTCTCACACCAAGCCGTATACGACTCGCTCAGCGCCTTGACCGCTGCGGGTCTGGTTCGGCGCATTCAGCCCCTGGGTTCGGTGGCGCGCTACGAGTCGCGCGTCGGCGACAACCACCACCACGTCGTGTGCCGGGCATGTGGGGTCATCGCCGACGTCGACTGTGCCACCGGCGAGGTGCCGTGCCTCACCGCATCCGATGACCAGGGTTTCACGATCGACGAGGCCGAGGTCATCTACTGGGGCCTGTGCCCCGACTGCTCCCCCGCGCGAAGTTCCCGATATCCCTGATGTTTCAGTAACCAGCAGTAGCCGTATCAGTCCAGCCCGGAAAGGAATCCTCATGGCGGAGAACGAAGTTCCGAACGCCGAAGTCGGAGAGATGAATGAGTCGAGCGTCGAAGGCTGCCCAGCCTTCCGCGCGCCCTACCCCACCGAGAGCGCCCGTACCAACGAGAGCTGGTGGCCCAAGAAGCTCAACCTGAAGATCCTCGCCAAGAACACGGTCGAGACCGATCCGTTCGGGGGCGAGTTCGACTACGCCGCGGCCTTCAACAGCCTGGACCTGCCCGCGGTGAAGCGCGACATCGAGGCGATCCTGACCACTTCGCAGGACTGGTGGCCGGCCGACTACGGACACTACGGGCCCTTCATGATCCGCATGGCGTGGCACAGCGCGGGCACGTACCGCGTCAGTGACGGCCGCGGTGGCGCGGGTGCCGGCCAGCAGCGCTTCGCCCCCCTGAACAGCTGGCCCGACAACGGCAACCTCGACAAGGCGCGCCGCCTGCTGTGGCCGGTCAAGAAGAAGTACGGCAAGAATCTGTCGTGGGCCGACCTGATCGTGCTGACCGGCAACGTCGCCTTGGAGTCCATGGGCTTCGAGACGTTCGGCTTCGCCGGCGGTCGCGCCGACGTCTGGGAGCCAGAGGACGACGTCTACTGGGGTCCCGAGACCGAGTGGCTCGGCGACGCGCGCTACACCGGCAAGCGCGACCTCGAGGACCCGCTCGGCGCGGTACAGATGGGTCTGATCTACGTCAATCCCGAAGGCCCGAACGGCAACCCGGATCCGCTGGCCGCGGCCGTGGACATCCGCGAGACCTTCGGCCGGATGGCGATGAACGACGAGGAGACCGTCGCGCTGATCGCCGGTGGACACACCTTCGGCAAGACCCACGGCGCGGGAGACCCCGACGCCAACGTCGGTCCCGAACCCGAGGGTGCCCCGCTGGAACTGCAGGGCCTCGGCTGGAAGAACGCCTACGGCTCCGGCAAGGGCCGCGACGCCATCACGTCGGGCATCGAGGTCATCTGGACCCAGAAGCCGACGGAGTGGACCAACCTCTACTTCGACAATTTGTTCGCCTATGAGTGGGAGTTGACGAAGAGCCCCGCGGGCGCCAATCAGTGGGTCGCCAAGGACGCTCCCGAGTCGGAATACGTGCCTGATCCCGAGGATCCGTCGCAGAAGCGCAAGCCGACGATGCTGACAACGGACCTCGCGCTGCGGCTCGATCCGATCTACGCGCCCATCTCGAAGCGGTTCCACGAGAACCCGGATCAGTTCGCCGACGCGTTCGCGCGCGCCTGGTACAAGCTGACCCACCGTGACATGGGGCCCGTCCAGCGTTACCTCGGTCCCGAGGTGCCGCAGGAGACCCTGGACTGGCAGGACCCGGTTCCGACCGGTCAGAGCCAGCTGTCCGCCGACGACGTCGCCACGCTCAAGGGCGACATCCTGGCCTCGGGTCTGACCGTCCCGCAACTGGTTTCGACCGCGTGGGCCTCGGCGTCGACGTTCCGCGGCAGCGACAAGCGCGGCGGAGCCAACGGTGGCCGCATCCGACTGCAGCCGCAGGCGGCCTGGGAGATCAACAACCCCGACGAACTCGCCGGAGTGATCCGGACGCTCGAGGGCATCCAGGAGTCGTTCGGGGCCGATAAGGTGTCGTTCGCCGACCTGGTGGTGCTCGGCGGTGTCGCGGCGGTCGAGAAGGCCGCAAAGGACGCCGGGTACACCGTCAACGTTCCGTTCACACCGGGCCGTGGCGACGCCACGCAGGAGTGGACCGACGAGGAGTCATTCGCCTACCTCGAGCCCAGGTCGGACGGGTTCCGCAACTACCTCGGCAAGGGCAACCTCCAGGCCGAGTACCTTCTGGTCGACCGGGCGAACCTGCTCACCCTGACCGCTCCGGAGATGACGGTGCTGGTCGGTGGCCTGCGTGTGCTGGGTGCCAACTGGGACAAGTCGTCGCACGGCGTGTTCACCGACAAGGTGGGGACGTTGACCAACGACTTCTTCACCAACCTGCTCGACATGGGCATCACGTGGACGGCGAACGACGATTCGTCGGACACCTTCACCGCGCGCGACGCGTCCGGTGCGGTGAAGTACACCGGCACCCGGGCCGACCTGGTGTTCGGGTCGAACTCCGAGCTGCGCGCTCTGGCCGAGGTCTACGCCAGCGATGACGCGGCGGAGAAGTTCGTCAACGACTTCGTCGCCGCATGGAGCAAGGTCATGGATCTGGATCGGTACGACCTGGCCTGATCGTCGGCCTGACCGCTGACATACGGGAGCCCGGATGCGATGCGCATCCGGGCTCCTGTGTCGGTGGAGTCAGACTCGGCGCCGACGGCCGATCGCCAGCGTCCACGCGATGGCCCCGAAACTCAGCAGGGCGCACAAACCGGCGGCCGCCAACATGTAGACGTCTCGACGGGTGAACCCCGACGAGGGCGATTCATCGGTCAGCAACTGCAATGGGTAGTCGCCGGGTAGCGGCGCTTCACGTGGTTCGTCCAGACCCGGGAACTGCTGGGTCCGGTGCACCTCGAACTGCCGCTCGCCCGCAGACGTCTGCGTCCACTCACCCCAGGCGGGAGTCACCCCGTCGAGCAGGACCTTCCGCTCGCCGTAACGGGCGTCGTCGCCTACGTCGATGATCCGCTGCACCCGGAACGGCTCGTAGACCTGCTGCGAGTAGCGCACCTGCACGGGGATGTCGTCGTAGCGCAGCACCGGGCGTGGGGGCGGCGGGAGTGGCAGGCCGATCCGTGGCAGGTAGCCACCCCCGAAGAAGCTGCCGACCGCCACGTTCACGAGTTGATTGATCGGGTCGGTGACCAGGGCCGTGAAGCTGTAGGCGGCGAAGTCTGCCGCCTCCAAGACGATGCTGGCCAACGCAGGGATGACCGCGATCCGTGGAGCGTTCTGATAGACGTAGACGATCTTCACCGGCTGCCGATAGGGATTGTTGATGATGGGCCGGTAGTAGTCGTCGTACTCGACCCAGTTCTGGTCCCACTGGCGCACCGTGCGATCCCACTCGCGGTTGACCCCGAACACGTCTGTGGCGCGACGGGCGTCGTCCCGGAACGCCTTGACGTCGATGATGCCGGCGATCTTCTGGACGTCCTTCGCGGGGGCCGGCGCCGGGGCCTCCTCGATCGGCTTCGCGCTCTTCGCCAAGGCGATGTCCGCCCGGGGCGCTTCGAGCGTCTCCGGCGCAAGCGCCGGAATGGCAGTCTCCGTGCTCTGCGCCTCCTGCGACACGCTGGATGACGCAGGCTCCGGATCGGACGGGGTTGCGGTGACGGACGGCTCCGTCACCTCGGTGGGCGCGATCTCGGCGGGCTTATTGGGCGTGGCGGGCGTGGCGGCCGCCGCGGAGGTCGGGTCCGGAGCCGCGCTGCTCCGGTTCTCGGTCGTTGCGGGTGACGGCGTGGTGCTCGGCGGTGTCGACTCCCGCGACGCCGATGGTTCAGTCGTGGTGGCCGCGGTGGTGGGCCCCGTGGTGGACGTGGTGGTGGACGATTCGGTCGCCGCGCTGGGCGTAGGCGTAAGCGTGGGCGTGGGATGTTGGACCAACGGACTCGGCCGTCGGATCGGCTACTGGCGGCGCATCGATCTCCGTCGTCGTGTCCTGGCTCTGGGGCGTCTCTGGAGCAGCCGTCGCCGCCTTCGGTTCCTCGGTCCCCCTCGTCCTGGGTGGACTCGTCCACCGCGGTGGTGTCCGGCTCGGGCACGACGACCGTGGTCGTTGGTGACACCGTTTCCCCGCCCGGCTTTGCAAGCGCCGGGGTGATTCCCGCGGTGAGGGCGGTCATGGAGATCACGGCTCCAGACGCGAGCAGTACCGCACTTCGGTGACGAACGAGCTGTCTTGATGAACCCATCGCGAATCGACTCCCTGATCGGAGCGTGGCGTCCCCGCCACTGCTGCCTTGCGCAACCGACTCCCCCGACACTGGCCCTGAACCAGCAGCTGCCGCGGCACTTCCTCTTGGTCCATCGCCGGTTCGGCAGATCCGTTACAGCCGGGCGCACGAGCCTGGAGAACGGGCCGCCTCACACTGCGGCGCGCGGTCGCGCAGGCGGCACCGCCGCCAGGAGCGCGCGGGTGTAGTCCTGTTCGGGCGCGGCGAAGAGATCTGTGGCAGGGCGGTATTCGACCGCGTCGCCGTCACGCATGACGAGCACGTCGTGACTCATCTGCTGGATCACCGCAAGGTCGTGGCCGATGAACAGATAGGTCAGGTTCAGGTCACGCTGCAGGTCGGCGAGCAGGTCGAGCACCCGCGCCTGTACCGACACGTCGAGCGATGCCGTGGACTCGTCGAGGATCAGCAGTTCGGGGTCGGGCGCCAGCGCTCGGGCGATGCTGACCCGCTGCCGCTGCCCGCCGGAGAGTTCGTGAGGGTAGCGCGACGCGAAGGATGCCGGCAGTCCGACCAGGTCGAGCAGTTCCCCGACGCGCACCACCCGCTGTCGGCGACCGGACACCACGCGGTGCACCGCCAGAGGCTCGCCGATCGCCGAGCCCACCGAGGTGCGGGGGTCCAGTGATGAGAAGGGATCCTGGAACACCAGGCTGATCCGCCGTCGTAGCGCCTTCTCCGCACGACCCCGGACTGCCAGGACGTCGGTGCCATCCAGCGACACCCGGCCTGCGTTGGGTGTGACCAAACCGGTCAACGCGGCGGCGACGGTCGACTTGCCCGACCCGGACTCGCCGACCAGGCCCAGCGTCGTGCCGCGCCGGATCTTGAACGTCAGGTCCTTCACTGCATGAACTGTGGACCGGCCGGTCGGCGTCGTCACCGGGAAACGCACGTCGAGGCCCTCGACGTCCAGCAGCAGTCCCGAATCGTCGACTGCCGGTGGTCCGGCGACTCCGACCTTCGGGCGCGCCGCCAGCAGCTCCCTGGTGTATTCGTGGCGCGGGTGGTCGAAGACGTCGAGGATCGGGGCCTGCTCCACTGCCTCGCCCTCACGCAGCACCGTGACGTCGTCGGCGACCTGACCGATCACGCCCAGGTCGTGGCTGATCCAGACCACCGCGGTGCCGAAGTCGCGTTGCAGCTCACGCACCAGGTCGACGATCTGCGCCTGGGTCGTCACGTCCAGCGACGTGGTCGGCTCGTCGGCGACGAGCAACTCGGGGTCGCAGGCCAGGGCGATGGCAACCATCACCCGTTGCAGTTGGCCACCCGAAAGCTGATGCGGGTAGGACTGCAGTCGGTTCTCGGGGTCGGGCAGGCCTACTGCCTCGAGCAGTTCGAGGGCACGGGTGCGGGCCTCGCGACGGGTGACCCGTCGGTGCGCCTCGAGGGATTCTGTGATCTGCCGCTCCAGCGTCAGCAGCGGGTTGAGTGACGTGCCCGGATCCTGGAAGACGAATCCGACCCTGCCACCGTGCACACTGCGCAACACCCGCGGCGACGCGCCGACGAGTTCGGTCGCCGGTGAATCCCCCACCCCGGCAAGACGGCTCGATCCGGTGACCACCGCGCCGGGCGCATCGAGCAGACCTGTCGCCGCCAGTACCGTCATCGACTTCCCGGAGCCGGACTCACCGACGATGCCCAGGGTCTGCTCCGGCGCGACGCTCAGCGAGACGCCGCACACGATGTCGCGCCCGCCGATCCGCACGCGCAGGTCTTCGACGTCGAACACGGGGTCGCTCATTGCGTCCGCTCCGTCCTTCTCGCCTCGTTGAGGCTGCGCTGCTTCGGGTCGAGCACGTCGCGCAGCCCGTCACCGAACAGGTTGAACGCCAACACGATCACGAAGATCGCGACGCCGGGGAATACGGCCATCCACCACGCCAGCGTCACGAAGCCCTGCGAGTCGAAGATCATCCGGCCCAGCGACGGTTCCGGCGGCTGGATGCCCAGCCCGAGAAACGACAGCGCCGCCTCGCTCAGGATCGCGAATGCCAGCGACACCGAGGTCTGCACGATCAGCGGACCGGTGATGTTGGGCACGATGTGACGGACCAGGATGTACGCGTTTCCGGTGCCCATGGTGCGGGACACCGCGACGTAGGGCTGGGTGCGGACGGACAGCGTGCTCGCGCGCGCCACCCGCGCGAAGATCGGGGTGTACACGACGCCGATCGCCAGCATCGTGGTGGTGACGCCGGGGCCGAGGATGGCGACGATCGCTAGCGCCAGCAACAGCACGGGAAACGCGAACATCACGTCGACGATGCGCATGAACACCGTGTCGAGCCAGCCGCCGCGATACCCCGCGACCACTCCGATCGTCACCCCGACGACAACGGCGAACGACACGCTGACCACGGCGACCTTCATCGAGGCCTGCACCGCAACCAGCACGCGGGAGAAGACGTCGCGTCCGAGATCGTCGGTTCCGAACCAGTGCGTGCCGCTGGGGCCGCTCAGCGCGTTGGGCACGTCCACGTCGTTGATCCCGTAGGGCGCAATCCATCCCGCGGTGACGGCGATGAGCAGGACGGCGAACAGCACGACGGCGCTCACCACCGTGACCGGGTTTCCCGCGAGCAGGCGCCAGGGGGCCACCCGGGTCCCGGTGATCGCGTCCTCGGTCATGACAGCCGAATCCTGGGGTCGACCACCGCGTAGAGCAGGTCCACGAGCAGGTTGATGAGCAGGAACAGGACCGCAATCAACAGCACCGCGCCCTGTATCACCGGGTAGTCGCGGGACTCCACCGAGTTGAACACCAGACGACCGAGCCCGGGCCAGGCGAACACCACCTCGACGACGATGACACCAGACAGGATGGTGGCGAGCTGGATCCCCGTGATCGTGAGGATGGGAACGAGGGCGTTGCGCACGGTGTGGCGGATCGTGACCACCCGAGGCGGCAAACCCTTGGAGCGGGCGGTGCGCACGTAGCCGGTGGCGGCAACCTCCAGGACTGCCGCCCGGATGTAGCGGGTCATGATGGCCGCGGCGACCAGGGCGACGGTCAGCGCCGGCAGGATGACGTGGCGCAACCAGCCGCCCGGGTCGCCGAACAGTGGCCGGTAGCCCGAGGTGGGTAGCCAGCCCAGCGTGGTCGCGAACAGGGCGATCAGCAGAATCCCCATCCAGAAGTCGGGCACCGACACGCCGAACTGACTGGTGATGCGGACGATGGCGTCGCTGATCCTGCCTTCGTGCAGCGCTGCCCAGATGCCGGCCGGAAGCGCAATGAGCAGCGCCAGCAGGATGCCGACCACCGCCAGTGACGCCGTCGCGGGCAGGCGGTCGAGCAGGATCGCCGTCACCGGGTCGCCATTGCGAAAACTCACCCCGAGATTGCCCGTGAGCGCCGATCCGATGTATCCGAAGAACTGCTCGATCAGGGGCCTGTCCAGGCCGCTCGCCGACCGCAGGGCCTCATACGCCTCCGGTGTGTAGCGGGTACCGAGGGCGATGCGCACCGGGTCTCCGGGCACCAGGTGGACCAGCGCGAAGACCACGACCAGCACCCCGGCCAACACGACGGCCGAGTAAGCGAGCCGGCGGGCGAGGAAGCGCGCGACGGGATGGGCGAGAACCGACGTCACTACTCCCCGCTATCGGCCAGGACCGCGTCCTTGAACCTGATCGCCCTATCGCGGCGGGCGTCATAGCCGGACAGACCCGTGGACCAGGCCTGTATCACCGACGGGTTGTAGAGGTAGATGTAGCTGACCTGATCGGCGATGATCGTTGCCGCTTGCGCGTAGTCGGCCTTGCGCTTGTCGCGGTCGGTCTCGATCCGGCCCGCGTCCAGCAGCCGGTCGACGTCCGGGTTGGAGAACTTCTGCGCGTTGCTGGACCCGTCGGTGTGATGTTGGGCGTAGTAGAAGTCGTCCGGGTCGATGTTGCCCAGCCAGCCCATCATCAGCATGTCGAAGTTGCCCTTGTTCTGCTCGTCGAGCCAGGTGGCGAAGTCCACGGTGCGGATGTTCACGGTGATGCCGAGCGGCTTGAGGTTGTCGGCGATGACCTGCGCCGCAGTGACCGTCTCCGGGTACTCGCTGGTGACCAGCATGTCGAGACTGCGGGGGGCGGCACCCGCTTGCGCGAGCAGACTCTTGGCCTTGTCGATGTCGTAGCGATACGTGTCGTAGGGCGTGTACCAGGGATTTCCCTCCGGGATGGCCAGCTGGTTACCGACCGCCGTGCCGTAGCTCGTGGACTGCACGATGGCGTCGCGGTCGATCCCATAGGCAATCGCCTGGCGCACCCGCGGATCACTCCAGGGTTCGCGGGCCTCGTTGAGGGCCAGATACCAGTAGTCGTTGCTGGGGATCTGCGAAAGGTTGACGGAGTCGTCGCTGGACAGCTGGTCGACACGCTGGGTGGGCACCGAATCGGTCCAGTCGACCTCACCGGCCTGCAGCGCGGACAACGCGGTCGACGGCTGCGAGATGAAGCGGAACGTGACACCGTCGACCTTTGGTGCCCCACCCCAGTAATCGGGGTTCGCCTTGAGGTTGATGGAGTCGCCGCTCTTTTGGGATTCGAACGAGAACGGCCCGGTGCCGACCGGGTGGGTGGCGATCTCGCCGCTCTCCACGTTCTTGCGTTGCACGATCGCCATGCCCTTGAACCCGCCGAGATTGGTCAGAAGGTTGGGCGTGGGTTGCTTCACCGAGATGACGACCGTCGAAGGATCGGGCGCGCTCACGTCGGTGACGGCGCTGAACTTGTCGACGTTGGCCAGCTTCTCATCCATGATGCGCCGATACGAGTAGACGACGTCGTCAGCGGTGAAAGGGCTGCCGTCGTGCCAGGTGACGCCGTCACGCAGGTGGAACGTCCACGTCAGCCCGTCGGGCGAGGTCTCCCACGACTCGGCGAGCGCTGGGCGCATCTCCAGGTTCTCGTCCGGCGCAACGAGCGTGTCGAACACGTTCTCGAGCACTTCGAACGAGAAGTACGCGCTGGTCTTTTGGGGGTCGAGCTGGTCGGGTTCGCCTGCGATGGCCGCAACCAGGTTGCCCGATCCTCCAGCACCCAGATCCACGGGCTCGGGGCTGGAACAGGAAACCAGGAACAGCGAGACCACCGCGGCGATGATGGCCGCTGGTTGTCGCATGTTCGTCTCTCTAGCCGGGGTCACGATGAGCAGCGTCAAACATTACGCTGGCGCCGCGCAGGGCGTGTCTACCCGCTGCGGGGGGTTCGCACACCTCGACGCGCCTAGACTGACCGGCTATCCGATCTCCAGCGTTCAAGGAGGCCGCGATGCGGATCCGGCGCCTCGCCAGCGTGGTCATCGCGGTCGCCGCACTGTCATCCTGCTCATCGAATGACGCCAACTCCAGTGACACGGCTGACACGACGTCTTCGTCGGTGGACGCGTCGGCTCCCACGGTCGCTGCACCGGCGATGACGCTGGCTCCGGACAACCACAAATGGGTCGATCTCGAGGTTGGCGACTGCATAGCCGAAGTCCCGGCGGTCGACCTCGGCGCTGTGACCGTATCTCTGGTGGACTGTGCCACGCCGCACGCGGCCGAGGTGTACCTGCGCGCTCCTGTGGCGGTCGACGCGGCCATCACCGGTGTCGCGGATCGAGCGTGCGCCGGCGGCGTCAAGCCCTACACCGGCGGCGGCGCAGACTTCTCCGTGACGTACCTGATCGACTCCAGTCAGGATCGGACGGGCGCGACTCCCCTGCCCAGCACCGTGATCTGCCTCCTGCAGTCGTCGAATGGCGCACCGCTGACGGGGTCGGCGCGAGGCTGAAGATCTTCCGCCGCTACCCGCCATCACCCACGGAATGCGACAGAATCACGGGCAGCATGACCGACAGCGACGGCGTCCCCGCCACCTCCCGACGGCGCCACATTCTGCGACTCGCGTTGTTCGCCGCGTTCCTGCTCGGACTGTTCTATCTGGTCGCGGTCACCCGGATCATCGACGTCGACGACGTCCGCCGCACCGTCGCCGCGACGGGACCCGCCGCGCCGGTGACGTATGTCGTGGTGTCCGCGATCCTCGGCGCCGTGTTCGTCCCCGGACCCATCCTCGCGGCCGGAAGCGGCGTGCTGTTCGGACCGGTGCTGGGGACGTTCGTGACGCTGGGGTCGGCGATGGGCACCGCGACCATTGCCAGCCTGATCGGCAGGCGTGCCGGCCGGGAAAGCGCACGAGGCCTGCTGGGACCCGACCGGGCCGACCGCCTCGATCTTCAACTGCAACGGCGCGGCCTGTGGGCGGTCGTTGGTCAGCGGTTCGTCCCAGGAATCTCCGATGCGCTCGCGTCCTATGCATTCGGAGCGTTCGGAGTTCCGTTGTGGCAGATGGCCGTCGGAAGCTTCATCGGGTCGGCGCCGCGGGCGTTCGTCTATACCGCGTTGGGCGCCTCGATCGGTGATCTGTCGGCGCCGCTGGCGTATTCGGCCATCGTCGTATGGTGTGCTACCGCGATCGTCGGAGCATTTGCCGCGCAGCGCGGATACCGGATGTGGCGTGGGCGGACCGGCGACGAATCTGGGCCGCAGACGGGCTGATTCGGGCCAGGGTTGGAACCGAGGACCTTCTCCTCTCCCGTAAGTCGTCGGCAACCGACAGACTCGAGATGGCATGCAGCAGATGCGCTTGCCTGGGCTGAAGACTGCTAGGAGACAACGATGGCGATCCGCGTGGGTGTGAACGGCTTCGGCCGTGTCGGCCGGAACTTCTTCCGCGCAGTGGATGCACAGCGAGCCGCAGGCAACACCGAGGTCGAGATCGTTGCGGTCAACGACCTCACGGACATTGGGACTCTGGCGCACCTCCTCAAGTACGACTCGGTGTTGGGCCGCATGCCCCACGACGTGTCGGTCGACGGCGACGACATCGTGGTCGGCGAGCACCGGATGAAGGTGTGGTCCAACGCCGACGGACCGACGGCGTTGTCGTGGGGAGACGTGGGCGCGGATGTCGTGATCGAGTCCACCGGTCGGTTCACTGCCGCCGAACAGGCCCGCGGGCACCTTCACGGAGGCGCCAAGAAGGTGGTGGTGTCGGCGACGTCCAAGGGTGCCGATCTGACCATCGTGATGGGTGTCAACCACGCCGACTACGACGGAACGCAAACCGTCGTCTCGAACGCGTCGTGCACGACGAACTGCCTTGCGCCGATGGCGAAGGTGTTGGACGAGAGCTTCGGCATCGAAGCCGGGCTCATGACCACCATTCACGCGTACACGCCGGATCAGAACTTGCAGGACGGACCGCACCGGGACCTCCGACGGGCTCGGGCGGCGGCAATCAACGTCATCCCCACGTCGACGGGGGCCGCCCGCGCGATCAGCCTGGTGCTGCCCCAACTCGAGGGCCGGCTCGACGGATACGCGTTGCGAGTGCCCGTGCCCACCGGCTCGGCGACCGACCTCACCGTCACCGTCCGCGAACCGGCGACCGTCGAGGCGGTCAACGCCGCATTCGCGGCCGCCGCAGATGGTGAACTCAAGGGATACCTCTCCTATACCGAAGATCCCATCGTGTCCTCCGACATCGTGACCGACCCCTCGTCATGCGTGTTCGACTCCGGTCTCACCAAGGTGACCGGTGATCTGGTGAAGATCGTGGGCTGGTACGACAACGAATGGGGCTACTCGCACCGGCTGGTAGACCTCACCGGTCTCGTCGCGTCGACGCTGTAGGACTGGAACGGCCCCAGATGCGGAAGCTGCGCAGCAGCTTCCGCATCTGTGCGCGGCGGTTGTCAGTTGGACGCGGTGAGCAGCACCTTTAGGGCACCCGTTTCGGATGCCTGGCCGAAGACGTCGTACGCCGTCTCGAACTCGTCGAGGTTGAAGCGGTGGGTGATCATCGGTGAGGTGTCGAGTTGGTGGCTGGCCACCAGCCCGATCAACGTCGGCGTCGACGAGGTGTCGACCAGCCCGGTGGTGATCGTGAGATTCTTGATCCAGATGTCTTCGAGATGCAGCGTGGCCGGTGCGCCGTGCACACCGATGTTGGCGACGTGGCCACCGGGGCGGACCAGTTTCACTGCCTGCTCGAAGGACTCGGGCAGCCCGACGGCCTCCATGGTCACATCGGCTCCGAGGCCGTCGGTGAGCTGACCGATCATGTCCGCCGGATCATCGCGGCTGCTGTTGATCACGATGTCCGCGCCGAACTTGCGGGCAGCTTCCAGTCGTGAATCGGCGATGTCGATTGCCACGATGTGGCTGGGGCTGTACAGCCTGGCCGTCAGGATCGCAGCGAGGCCGATGGGACCCGCGCCGATGATGGCGACGACGTCGGCGGGACGGACGCCGCCGTTCAGCACGCCCACCTCGTACGCCGTGGGCAGGATGTCGGCGAGCACGATCATCTGCTCGTCGGTAACGCCCTCGGGGATCACATGAGTGGAGTTGTCGGCGAAGGGAACTCGGACGTACTCGGCCTGAGTGCCGTCGATGATGTGGCCGAGAACCCAACCACCGCCGTTGAGACACTGCCCGTACGCGCCCTCGCGGCAGTATCGGCAGCTACCGCAGGATGTGATGCACGAGACCAGCACCCTGTCTCCCACCGCCAACCTCTGCACCGCTGGGCCGATCTCGGTGACGGTGCCGACGGCTTCGTGGCCGAGGATGCGGCCGGGGGTCACCTCGGGAACGTCGCCCTTGAGGATGTGCAGATCACTGCCGCAGATGGTGACCGCGTCGACTCGAACGACGGCATCCGCGGGCTGCTGAACGGTAGCGTCGGGCACCTGTTCCCAGGCCCTCTTCCCCGGTCCGTGATAAACCAATGCCTTCATGTTCTCGTTCCGATCGTTGAAGTTGGATGTGTTGACCCGCAGCGGCCCCGCGCGATGCGCTGTCCGCCGCGGGATACCGCGTGAAGTTGCGGTTTCAGTTCATGTTCAGCCACGCCTGCTGTTGACTTTGTGGCCGTCGCGCGGGCGTGGGAACGGAATCGATACCAAGGCAGGAAGGCTCTGGATGCGGTGAGCATGATGCTCTTGGGACCGTGGCTAACACGCGGCGATCTCGGTTCCAGACCGGCAGGTTCTCTGCATCTCTGAGTGAACGCCGCTGGCCCCTCGAAGTCAAACGGCTCACGATCCGGACCACTGGAAGAACGGGCGCCAGATGCCCCGCCGGAGGCCAAAGGACTCTATCCATTCGAGCGCTTTGCCGATTGGGTGGGAAGCATGACGCAGACTCTCGATGGCACCGCGACCTCGGACACCTCCGATCAGACCATGCGGGCTGCCGTGGTCACCGAATTCGGTGCGCCGCTGCAAATCTCCGATCTCGAGGTCCCCACCCCGGGTTTCGGTGAGGCCCTGGTGAAGCTGGAGACCTCCGGTGTGTGCCACACCGACCTCCATGCTGCACAAGGTGATTGGCCGGTAAAACCACAGCCCCCCTTCGTCCCGGGGCACGAGGGCTACGGCACGGTCGTCGCACTCGGACCCGGCGTCGATGATCTCGAGGTCGGCGACAAGGTCGGCAACGCCTGGCTGTGGTCGGCATGCGGACGCTGCGAATACTGCCGCACCGGGTGGGAGACGCTGTGCGAGAGCCAACAGAACGGTGGCTACAGCGTCGACGGCAGCTTCGGCAGCTACATGCTGGTCAACACCGCTTATGCCGCGCGAATCCCCGACGGGGTCGATCCCCTGGAGATCGCACCCATCCTGTGCGCGGGCGTGACCGTCTACAAGGGCCTCAAGGTCACCGATACTCGACCCGGCCAGTGGGTAGCGATCTCGGGCATCGGTGGACTCGGCCACATCGCGGTCCAGTACGCACGGGCCATGGGCTTGCGGGTCGTAGCGATCGACGTCGACGACTCCAAGCTTGCCCTCGCCGCAAAGCTGGGCGCCGAGGTGACCGTCAACGCCAGCACCTCCGACGTAGTCGCCGAAGTGCAGAAGGCAACCGGGGGCGTGCACGGCGTTCTGGTGACCGCGGTCCATCCCCAGGCCTTCGGCCAAGCCATCGGATTGGCGCGCCGTGGCGGGACGATCGTCTTCAACGGGCTTCCGCCGGGTGACTTTCCCGCACCCATCTTCGACATCGTCATCAAGGGGTTGACGATCCGCGGTTCGATCGTGGGGACCCGGCAGGACATGGCCGAAGCACTGGACTTCTACGCCCGCGGACTCATTCACCCCATGGTGGCCAGCGCGAAGCTCGACGAGGTCAACGAGGTCTTCGAACGAATGGGACGCGGCCAGATCGACGGACGTATCGTCATCGACTACCGCCGGGATTGAGCCTCCGTCTGGACTCGTGGGGGGCACGGGTGGCCGGCCGCTAGAGTCGGGGGAGGCCAGTGTGCTGCGCCTGGCCGGACGAGAGGACTCAGGTCGTGCACGAAGATCGCTTCGGACCGGTCGACTACGTCGTCGTCGAATTCTCGGACAGCTCTGCTGTGCAGGCTGGCTTCGACCGACTGCTGAAACAGGTCGACGCCGGCCTGATCAGAGTCCTCGATCTGGAGTTCGTGACCAACACCGACGGTGTGGCGCGCATCGTCCCCGCGCCACAGGTCGGGCCCGAACTCGCACCGTTCGAGGGCGCATCCTCGGGGCTGCTCGACCGCGACGATCTCGACGCCGTCGGAGCCGACCTGGCGCCGGGCGCCACGGCGGCAGTACTGGTCTACGAGGAACTGTCGATTCTCGACGTCATCGAGTCATGGGAAACCGGCGGCGCCAGAATCCTTTCCGAAGGACCCGTCGACGTCGACGACATCGACGCTGCACTACAGGGAGCATGAGGAATGAGCCTCTTGAGGAGGGCGTCCAGGGTCGCCGTCGCCAGCTCGGTGCACGGCAACGTCCAGCGTCGCCAGCGCGAACGTTGGGCCGCCGCCGACCAGGCTGCCGCCGCGCACACCCCGCCTACACCCCCGCCGACCGCGGCAGCCCCGCCACCGCCTGCCGTCGATGACCTGATCGGCGCGCTCGAACGACTCGGCAAGCTGCGCGACAGCGGTGTGCTCACCGAGGCCGAGTTCGCGGCTCAGAAGGCGCGGCTTCTGGGCTGAGCCCACCAACTGAGCCCACCAGCGATGTCCAACGGGCTGCGCTGCGCGCTCAGTCCGCCACGCGGGTGGTTGGTTTGGTGAACAGTCCCCGAACGACGCGTAATTGGCCATCGGCCAGCGCGGCGCTGAGGTTGACCACCCTGGCGAACCCATCGTCGATCAACATCGGCAGTACGAGGCCGGCAACTGGAGTCTGTCCGGCGCCGAGCGTGGTGGCCCACTGCACCACCCACGCTGTCTCGTCCTGCCACTCCTCCAGCGCGAGCCCGGCAGAGACGACTGCAGAGCACAGTGCGTCGGACGTGACCAGGTGGCTGTCGCTTCCGTCGAGGGACCAGGGCATCGGCCAGGTGGGCTCCAGGTCGGGGCTGCTGGTGCAGACTTCCCAGACCGCGAGCCGAGCGCCCGGGGCCATGGCATCGGCGATCGCGGCGAACCACGCCGGCTTGTCGGCCACGTTCATTTGGACGTGCATGGTGATCGCGGCATCGAAGAGCGAATCGGCGCACAGGGTCATGACGTCGGCGTGGCGAAACGTGACCAGATCATCGAGCCCGGTTCGGCACGTGAGCATCTCGGCGACATCGACGTACGCGGCGGTGACGTCGACGCCGAGCACGCTGGCGCCCGTCCGTTCTGCGATGCGGCGTGCGGGCCCGCCGAACCCGGCACCGATGTCGATGACGGTGTGACCGGGTAGCAGCCCAAGGCTGTCGATGACCTTGTCGACGGCGCCGACGCCGCCCGCGTGGTACTGGTCGAGCAAGCCGGTCTCGGCGGGGGTGAGCGCTTCGCCGAGCCCCGAAGCGTCCAACGCGTCAGCGACTCGGGCCGCGAGATCGATTTCGGTGTACGTCATGATCGTCCTGTCCGAGTTGGGGTTGTGAGATGCGCGCGGGTGGCCTCGAGTATGAATTTGGCGGTATCGGCGTCCGTGGCGCGTGCGATCGTCACCGCGCCGACCATCGTGGCGAACCGGCGCGCGGCTTCGGCGCGCCGCACCCGTGGTGATCCTCGCAACCCGGAGGCGATCAGCTCGATCATGCGGTTCACGCCGGAAGAGAGCGGCGCCTCGGAAGTGACTGGGCCACGGCCCAGTTCGCCGGCCAACGCCGAGACCGGGCAGCCGCTGGCGCGGTCCCGAACGTGTTCGTCCGAGAGGTAGTAGCGCTCAAAGTCGGCGATGACGGCTGCCGGGTCACCGTGATCGAGGTTGGACTCCAATCCGCCGAGCATCTGGTCGAACGCTGCCTCGACAGCGGCCGACACCAGTGCATCCTTGCTTTCGAAGTGTCGGTAGAACCCGCCGAGGGTCATTCCGGCCCCGCGCATCACCTCGCCGACACTGGCGCCCTCGACACCACGCTCGCGCATCAGCCGCGCGGCACTTGCCACGATGCGATGCCCACTGCGGTCCTTGTCCTTCTGCGACACCCGCATTTCTTGCCTCCTTGTCCGTACCCCTTGACAGAATAGAGCATAGCCGTACTCTATTTAGAGTACAACCATGCGCTAACAATTCGGAGTCGCGGAGCGGCAACAGACCCGCCGGCGGCGCCCAACCCGGAAGGAATTCTCATGACGAACCCCACGATCCTGGTAACCGGTGCTACCGGCAAGACGGGTGCGGCCGTCGTCGACCAACTGCTGCGACAAGGTTGGCCGGTGCGGGCCATCGTCCACCGCCACGATGATCGCAGTGCTGAGTTGCGGCGCCGCGGAGCGCAATTGGTAGTCGCAGACATGTTCGACCCCGACCAGCTGCTCGAGGCGATGCGCGGGACCCACCGCGCCTACTATCTGCCGTTCTTCCACCCGCTGGTCATTCAGAGCGCCACGGCGTTCACCATCGCGGCCCGAGAAGCGCGGCTCGAATCCATCGTGCACATGAGCCAGTGGCTCGCCAGTCCCGTTCATCCCGCCCTGGCGACCCGCCACTCCTGGCT
Organism: uncultured Actinomycetota bacterium; assembly: GCA_963798245.1. Classification (GTDB taxonomy): domain Bacteria; phylum Actinomycetota; class Actinomycetes; order Mycobacteriales; family Mycobacteriaceae; genus Mycobacterium. The sequence continues at coordinate 338,522 of CAWCSO010000006.1, read as the reverse complement.
GATGGAGCAGATGTTCTCGACGATTCCCGGGATCGCGCACACGACCGTCAACCCCGGCTTCTTCGCCGACAACTATCTGCGCCTGCTGGACTTCGCGGCCGTCCTTGGCCGGTTTCCGATCCTCACCGAGGAGAGCCAGAATGCCCCGCCCTCCAACGAGGACATCGCCCGTGTGGCCGTCGCTGCGCTGATGGATCCGGCCCGCCACGGTGGCAGAAGCTACCGCCCCACCGGACCGACGCTGATGTCGGCATACGACATGGTGCCGGTCATCGGCAAGGTCCTCGGCCGTCGCGTGACGGGGATGAAAATGCCCTGGGCACTGTTCATCCGGGCGGCGAAGATGCAGGGTCTCACCCCCGACGAACTCGGAAACTTTCGGCACTACCTCGTCGATCACCGCCAGGGGGCATTCGCCTACCAGGCCCCCAACGACGTCGTCGCGGAACTGACGGGCACCCCGGCGGAGCCCTTCGAAGCCACCGTCGCGCGCTACGCCGCACAACCGTTCGCGAGCCGGACCGCCGCCAACCGACGACGCGTCATCACCGACTTCCTGCGCGTCCCATTCCGGCGCGGCTACGATCTCGACCGGCATACCCGCGAACATCGCCACCCGGTCCCGCCGCAGCCGCTCTATGCCATGGACAACGACCGCTGGCTGGCAACGCATCGCCGGCAGCACACGGCTGGCCTCGATTCGGAGCCGATCAACGGGTGGAGCGGATTTGGCGCGGGGTTCGTTGCTTCAGCCGAGTCAGCACCCGCGTGAGGTGAGACTGATGGGCGAACCCGGCCTGGTGGGCCACCTCGGCAATCGGCAGGTCCGTGGTGAGCAGCAGGGTGACGGCCTGCTCTGCGCGCAACCTCAGCAGGTACTGGTGCACCGGAGTTCCGGTGGCTTCCTTGAACGCCGCGGCAAACGTCCGGCGGGGCAGGCCCACCTCGCGGGCCATCTCGTCGACCGTCCAGGGCCGAGTCAAGCTGGTTCGCACCCGCGCAAGCAGTGCCTCGACGGCTTGTCCGGACAAGGGCGGGGGTTTGGTGACATCGCCAAGTCTCTGCGCCAGCCGAAGCAAGTTGGAGAACACGACACCGAGTGCCCATTCCCCGGCGATGGCAGGTTCAGTGCTGCCTTCGAGACGTCGCACGACTTCCGCGATCATGGGGTCGCGCATCGGGCGGCGCAGCAGCGGCGTGAGGTCGTCCAGCGTGCGGCCACACGCCTCGACGACCCTCGCCGCGTGGTCTGGGCTCACTTGGAGCAGGGACAGTTCGCGGCCATCAACGATGTCGAACCGCGTGGGAAGTTGTGGCAAACTCAGCATCAAGTCACCCGGTCGGGTGAAGACTCGGCGCGTGCCGAGCCCCAAATCGATGTCAGCGTATGAACTTCCGCGGCGCACGACCCGCAGCTGGACCAGACCGTTCGGTGGGTGTCGGTACGTACCGGCCGGATAGAACACGCGCGCCACGTTCCAAGCGGACTCTCCCGGCGACACGGGAAAGCCGACGGTCATCCCCTTGTCTACCACGCGCCGGTCGGTGTGGGTACGCCCAGCGGATCGTGCAACGCCGGAACGGGAAAGACATGAGCCGGCCGGACCAGAGATGCTGACCACAGCAGAAGGAGGTGTTGTGGACGCTCAGCCAGCGGCGCACCACGAGGTCGAGATCGTCCCGGTGCCACACACCGTGGTGGCGACGTGGCCGGTCGGCTCGTTTCTCGAGAACATCGTCCCGACCGGTTCCGGCGACTTCATCGTTTCAGTGCACAACCACAAAGAACTGCACCGCGTCACCGCCGATGGTAACCGCCAGCGCTGGGTATCGATGCCTGCGTCACCTGCCGGAATGGTCGTCGTCGGTGACACCGTGTTCGTCGTCGGCGGTGACCCCGGCCAAGGACCTCATCACCTGTACCGGGTCACGGCCGACGGTGACGTGCACGACGTCGGCCCCATCGCGGACACCCTGTTCCTCAACGGCTTCACCCCCGGCACCCCCGGAATCGGATACGCCGTCGACTCGATCCTCGGAGTGGTCATCGCGATCGAGCTGGATAGCGGCGCGTCACACGTGGTCGTGAGCGACGAACGGCTGCAGAAGATTTCGCCCGATCCGATGCTTCCCGGCGCCAATGGAATCAAGGTCGGCGACGACGCGCTCTACGTCACCAACACGGACCGGGCCCTCGTGGTCAAAGCCCCACTGGACGCGGCCGGCGTTCCACTGGGCTCGGTCGACCTCGTCGCCGAACACGTCCGCGGTGACGACCTGGCCGTCGCATCGAACGGAGATCTGTTCATCACCAACCACACTCAGAACACTCTCATCCGGCTCACCACCGAAGGTGAATGCGTCGCAGTCGCCGGTCCGGTACAGGGGATGGCCGGCTCGACGGCCTGCGTGTTCGGCACCTCACCCGACGACCTCACCAGCCTGTTCGTTACCACCACCGGGGGGATGATCATGCCGATCGACGGGGTCGTCCAAGCAGCCAAACTCGTCCGCCTCGAGGTCGGGATGACCGGCAGGCCGATCGGCCCCTCTTCGTGACTGGCGCAGCAGGCTCGACGAATACCGCGCCGTCGATCCTGATGATCACCACCAGCCATGGCGACATCGACGGCGAGCCGAGGACCGGGGTGTGGTTCACCGAGTTCTCCGAACCGTACGCGGCGCTGCTGCGCGCCGGAGCCCAACTCACGGTGGCCAGCCCGCGGGGCGGACCGGCACCGATCGATCCTCGCAGCTACCCGGATGCGGCGGACATCGCCGACGTCCGCGATGCGCTCGCGGCCTTGAACGCCACCCGGAGTCTCGGCAGCGTCACCATCGATGACTTCGACGGCGTGTTCATCCCCGGCGGTCACGGCCCGATGTTCGACCTGGCCAACGATGCCACCGCCAAGCGCCTCATCGGGACCGCTTGGAACGCAGGCAGACCTGTCGCGGCGGTCTGCCACGGTCCCGCCGCCTTGCTGGGGGTGATGTCTTCGACAGGGTCGACGCTGCTCAACGGACGGCGGGTCACCGGGTTCACCCGCGCCGAGGACGCCGGGGATGCGCTCTTCGAGTACATGCCCTTCGCGCTACAGGACCGGATGACCGCGGAGGGTGCAGCATTCATCGAGCAGCCGCCGAACACCCCGCATGTAGAAGTTGACGGGCTGCTGGTCACCGGGCAGAACCCGGCCTCGGCCGCGCCGACCGCCGCGGCGTTCCTGGATGTGCTTGGCGGCCGCGGGTGAGCCGCTACCTGGTGGAATGCACGATCGACCCCGACAAACTGGATCTGCTGTCGACCCTCCGCGCCGCGCACTACGAGTTCCTCATCGCCCACCGCGGCGACATAGTGTTCGGCGGCCCGGCTCGTGCCGATCCTGACGGCGCCCCGCAAACCATGGTGATCGTCGTGGAAGCTGCCTCGGCCGAGGCTGCGCAGGCGTTCATTGCCGCCGAACCCTACAACTGCAACGGTGGCTTCGCCGACGTCACCGTCCGTCTTTGGAATCAGGTGCTCCCCGAGCCGACCCCGGGGTCGCTGCAGCGCACACTCGACGCCGAACGCGCCGCCAGAACACTTACCCGGCCGCACGACTAGTAACACCAACACGACGGAACGAAACTGAGCGGTAGCTAGATCTCCACAATGGACGCTTGTCTGGCCACCGGTTGTCCGGTGTAGAAGTGAGCAGGTGATTCCGGGGCGTCGTCGTCGGCAGACTCGATCGGAAGAGTGGTTTACTCGCCATGTGAGCCGGAGGTCGCGATGATCCGCAGCGTGGGCCGCATCGGACCCCTCAGGGTGGTCGGCCTGGTGCTGTGGCAGCTGAAGTACGACCTGCTCGTGATGCTGGTCGTTGCCGCGATCCTGGTGCCGATTCCCGACAAGGTCCAGATGGAGAACTCCGTGGCCGGGCTGTCCGTTCTGGGCATCGCCGCGTCGATCTTCATCGGCTTCCGCAACACGAACGCCTATAACCGGTGGTGGGAGGCGCGCACCCTCTGGGGCGCCGTCATCAACGACTCTCGGGCATGGCACAACAGCCTGGCTGCCGTCGACAGCGGGACGGTAGCCATGTCGACCGTCCTGGACCGTATGCGTCGCCGCCAGGTCCGTTACGCCTGGAAGTTGGCCGCCGAAATGCGCGGCGTCGCTCCGCCGCCGGGCGTCGTCGAACTCACCGGCGAGGACCCCCCCGAGGCAACAGCGACCGATCTACTCAACCTCCAGGCGCAGGACGTTCAAAGCCTTTCGGCAGGTGGTCACATCGACTTCAACGCCAGGGTGATGCTGATGTCGGTCAATACGACGCTCGCCGCATCGCAGGGTGGGCTTGAGCGTATTCGCAACCAGCCCATCCCGGTCCACTACGACGTGTTCATTCGCGTGCTGGCGTGGCTGTTCGCCATGGTGGCGTTCAACCGTTTCGATGCCACCCATCAGCTTGGCAGCGTCGCCCTGGGACTGTTGCTCATGATGTTGTTCATCGTGGCGGAACGGTTGGGGTATTTCATTGAGCGCCCGATGAGCAACCGCATCTTCGACCTGCCGATGTACCGGTTCTGCAGCACCATCACTGGCAATCTGCTCGGCCGCAGCCATCCGATGGCGGCGCCTCGGGAACCCGACACGGCCGTCATCTGGAATTAGGCGACCTCAACCGAGTCGCCCGACCAACCGGGGGCGTGAAGCCGCCACCAATTGATCACTCCCATGAAAGCCCCAGCGAACCTACCTAGAAAACCCAGGCAGTCGGCGCACGCTCTGAGAGTGCACCGCAGCTAAAGGCTCGTCATGGTTCGCCGAAGGGTCGGCGACGTCGCCGATCGCTCGCCACCAGCCTGATCAGTCCGGAACTGGGTGTCAGCAAGCGAATCCGTTCCGCCGGCGGGGGCAACGGGTCGAATAGCGAATGGAGCAACATCATGAAGAGATTGACCGGTTTGGACGGTGTCTCGCTGCACGGTGAAACGGGAGTGATGCCCACCCACGTGATGGCCGTGATGTTTTGCGACTCAGCCCCGCGCGGCGAGTTGACCGCCGGGGCGGTCTTCAGACTGCTGGCGCAGCGCACCGCGGCGACGCCGGCCTTTCGACAACGTCTTCTCAACAAACCGTTCGGGCTGGGTCAGCCGGTGTGGATCGAGGATCCTGAGTTCGATGTCCACAAACACGTGCATCGTGTTCGGCTGCCCAAACCGGGCACCACGAGCGAACTGGCAGCACTGGTCGGCAAGCTGCACGGGCGGCGTCTGAACCGGGACCGCGCCCTGTGGGACGCCTGGGTGGTGCAGGGCCTTGCCGACGGCAGGGTGGCGGTAGTGATCAAGTTCTCCCACGCCATGAGTGATGGTGTAGGAGCTGTTACTTCGATACTTCCCGAACTGATGACGACCGATCCAGATCACGTGTTCCCCGCGATCCCCGATCGGGCCCCTGCCGAGATGCCCGGGGTGTCGGCGAAGATGTACGACGTCATCGACGAGATCGCAGCCAACACGGCAGCCGGCGTTCGCATCGCCCTTCGGGTGGCGCCCGCCGCGGTGGAATCCGTGGCGGACAACGTACGGGGGGCGATCCGCCATCTGCTGCCCGCCGTCGGCGCGCAAACGCCGGACCGCACGACATTCGAGAAGGACGATTACTCGCCGCGGACCCGGCTCAATGCCCCGCTCACCGCGCGACGCAGCGTCGCCTTCGCCGACGTGGCGATGGATGATCTTCGCGTCATCACGGACGCATTCGACGTGACCATCAACGATGTATTCCTCACCGCCACAACGTCGGCCTTGCGACGATGGCTGGACGAGCACGAGGCGATACCCGAGGGGCCGCTGCGCACCTTCATGCCGATCTCGACGCGTAGCGCCGATGACCACGCATCGAACAGTTGGTCACCTACCATCGTTGAAGCTTCCAGTCCACCTGGCCGATCCGGTGGAACAGCTGGCCGGCATTCACGCCACGACATCCCGAATGAAGACAGCACGGCAGGCGGCGCGGCACGTCGAACTCACCGACCTCATCGATCTGGTCCCACCAGTGGCCATCGGGTTGGCTGCGGGTCTGTACACCGGCCTGAAGCTGTCCCGATGGCATTCACCCCTTGCCCACCTGACCACCTCCAACGTGCCGGGACCAAGGAGCCACGTCTACTGCGCCGGTGCACGTGTTCTCGGTGTACATCCGCTGGCACCGTTGTGTGAAGGCGCCAACCTCAACATCACCGCGGTCTCCTACGGCGCCAGCCTCGCCGTGGGCCTCGTCGCGTGCCCCGACAACGTCGACGACGTGGCATCGGTCGGGCGCAGCATCGAAGATGTCGTGCGGCGAGCTGAAGAAGGCCGCCGAGCAGAAGGCCGGCAGGAGCACGGGGCTGGCTTGCGCGGAAACACCGGTACCCTTCGCCAATCTCTCTGCCGCAACGCAATTCGATACCTCTAAGCAGCGGTCTGGCGACTACCGACGGACCGGAAAACTATCCGAACCCGCTTGAGAGGAAGCGCCATGACCGCGACAACCCACCACAACATACCGACGCAGTCGGAATGCACGACCCAACTTCATACGCTGGCGGCGACCCGCGTGAAGCTGATCCGCCGGCGGAGCGAGCTTGCGACCCAACTCCGCGAACTCACCAACCAGCTGGATCGGCTGGACTGGCAACTCTCCGGCATGCAGATTAGCGAGGAATGGCTGATGAGTGTGGCCCACCACCCGTCGAACCAGACCCGTTGTTGAGCAATCAGTTTCGTCTCCGCGGCAAATGTGTCGAGGTGGACCCGACCCAGTCGCGATTCGGTGACATACCGAAAATTGTTGTGGCTGAATCGACTAACGCCGTGGCGAACGGTTGAGCTACGATTTGCCACCATGGTGAAGTTGGCTGCTCTGATGATTGGATTCGGCATGGGGCTCGCCTTTACTCCGGCCGCGCACGCCGATCCAGTCGACGTGTGGTTTGCGCAGTCCTTCGGCCCAATCGTGGCTCCCGTACCACAAGAGCCAAGCTCTTCATGCGATCCGAATTACTCGGGTGCCTGCGTTCCGGTCGACAGTGATGTCGACTGCGCCGGCGGCAGCGGTAACGGTCCGTCCTATGTCTCGGGTCCTGTAACCGTCATCGGGGATGACATCTACGGTCTTGATCGAAATGGCGACGGAGTCGGGTGCGAATAGGAGCCCGCCCGGTACCAGTTCGGCCCGCTCAGCTCCCTCATCGAGGAAGCGTCAAGGATCAGCCGACGTCATACACGCTGTTGAGTGGGGCGGGCGGGGCTCGAACCCGCGACCAATGGATTATGAGTCCACGGCTCTAACCAACTGAGCTACCGCCCCGTCGCGCACGTGCGCGGCCACCATGGTCGCACAGCCCCGTAGGCGGGCTCGCCAGTGATGTCCGAACGCCGATCATGATCCACGCGGACGAACTACGCTTGGACGGTGATCCGCTTCCTGCTGCGCGTCGCCATCTTTCTGGGGTCCTCGGCGATCGGACTGCTGGTGGCCTGGGGACTGGTACCGGGTTTCGAGGTTCGGCCACTCGGCTTCATCACCGCCGTCGTGATCTTCACCGTGGCGCAGGCGATTCTGTCCCCGTTCTTCTTGAAGATGGCCAGCCGATACGCGTCGGCGTTCCTCGGTGGCATCGGCCTGGTGTCGACGTTCGTCGCCCTGTTTCTGGCCTCGCTACTGGCCAACGGGATATCCATCCGCGGCATCGGGGCGTGGATCGCGGCGACGGTGCTGGTGTGGTTGGTGACCGCGCTGGCGACGTTCGTGCTTCCGATGGTGATCCTGAAGAAGAAGGCCGGCTCGGCCGAGTAGGGCAGCCCGCTCAGCCGTATACCGGCTGACCGTCGGCGCCGAGCAGATACCGTTCGGTGCCCACTTCGACCCGCGGCGCGTCGGCGGCCAGTGCGACGGCGATCTTGTTGGTGGCGTTGCGCATCACGTCGAAGGTGAGTTCGGCTGCCTCGACCTCGGCGAAGTGCGACCGCACCCCGGTCGCGACGTCGGCGTCGATGCGCGACGGCGTCCACACCAGCGCGTCGACGTAGCGCAGTGCGGCCTTGTGCCGTTCGTCGAGCAGGGCTGAGGTCTCGTAGCGCTCGATGTCGTCGTACATCGACTCGGTGCCACCCGCGTCCAGCGCCGCCCCCTCGCGCAGTGACCTGCACAGCCGGCAGTTGTGCTGCACCGCGCCGCGCAGTCGCACGACCTCGGTCGTCACCGGGTCCAGCGCCCGCAGCGCTCCGACGGTGGGCGCGAACCGGTTGAGCAGCAGGTCGACCGGGCTGGTGTCGTGATCCCAGCCGCTCGGGTCCGCGATGGGCGGCAGGCCGAGCGCGCCGAGGCCGGCCAGCACGCGAGGCACGAAGTCGGCAATGAAGACGAGCGCGGTCACGTCGAAGGCCTTCGCGCCCGTCGCGGAGAGGAACAGCGCGCGCTGCTCTGAGTTGACCATCGACACGTCGGTGGTGAACTGCTCGGCGAAGTCGCCCACCCGCGGGTCGACCACCGCATGGTGCTCCGACGTCAGCGCGGGCAGAGACGCTGCCGCGGCGCACGTCTGACGGACGAGTGCGTTCATCCCGCCGAGCCCCGCCGGCGACAACGCAATGAGCCCGGCCAGCAGGTCGTACGGCGTATCGTCCATCACCGAATCATTGCGCCTGACTCACCGACGACATGTGGAAATCGGGAATCCGTAGCGACGGCATCGCAGCGCGGGTCGCCCAGTCGCCCCACTCGCGCGGCAGCGTGATCTCGCTGATTCCAGCCTCGGTGGCGCGGCGCAGCAGGTCCAGCGGACTCTCGTTGAAGCGGAAGTTGTTGACCGCACCGGTGACCTCGCCGTCCTCGATCAGGTAGACGCCGTCACGCGTCAACCCGGTCAGCAGCAGGACGGTCGGGTCCACCTCACGGATGTACCACAGTGTGGTCAACAGGAGTCCCCGCTCGGTGGACGCGATCATGTCAGCCAGACCGGCCGTGCCGCCGGTCATCAGCAGGTTGTCGGTCGATACCGTGACCGGCACACCGAACTCGGCGGCCGCCGCCCGCGGATAGGCCAGCGCGTTGACGGTGCCGTCGCGGATCCAGTCGACGCGGCCGAGGTCCAGTCCGTTGTCGAAGATGGACATCCGTTCCGAGGAACTCGTCGCAGCGACGAACGGGGCACTCCCAAGGCCGGGCGCGTGGGGGTCGGAGTACAGCGTCAGCCCGAGATCGGTCAACCGCTCCCCCACTCGCGTGCCGCCCGGTGCGGACAGCGCGGTACGGCCCTCCTGCGCGCCCCTGCCGTCCATGGTCCAGTTGAGGTAGATCATCATGTCCGCCACGGTTGACGGCGGCATCAGCGTCTCGTAACGGCCGGCGGGCAACTCGTGTGTTCGACCCGCCCAACCCAGCCTGGTGGACAGCTCGTCGAGCATGGAATCAGTGGGCACGTCGACGAATTCGGGCGAGCTGACGCCGGCCCACGCACTGGCGCCGTCACGCTTGGCGTTGATCTCGACCGTTCCGGTCGGCTGCGTGTAGCGGCGCCGCAGGCCGTTCGACGTGGCGAGGAACGTCGTCTCGAGTTCGTGGCGGGCGAAGCCGTACAGCATGTCGGCACCCCGGAACCCGCGTGCCAGGCTCTGCGCCACCGTACCGAACACCCCGGAGTCGGTGATCGGCGTCGGTGCGTCCCAATCCGGCGGAACGTCCGAACCCGCCAATGACGTTGCGGCGTCGCGGGACTCGGGAGCCGAATGCGCCGCGGCCGCCGACGCCGCCACCATGTCGGAGATCGCCGAGGGATCGACCTCGCTGGAGCGCATCGAGCCGACGAACGCCATGTCGTCCCGTCGCACGATCGAGATGACGGTGGTGTCACGGCTCACCGACTCGCCGTTGGTGGTCATCGAGTTGCCCGCCCATCGCAGCGCAGCCGTCGACCGGTCGGTGATCAGCACGATCGTCTCGTCGGCTGCGCCTGACTTGGCGGCCTCCGCCAGGGCTAGTTCCGCCACCCGGTGTGCACCGATCACGGCTGTCGCCCCGACTCTTCGCGGGTGTTGAGTACGCTGATGCCCCGGAACAGCGCCGCCGGACAACCGTGGCTGACGGCCGCCACCTGCCCGGGTTGCGCCTTGCCGCAGTTGAACGCCCCGCCGAGCCGCCATGTGGACGGCCCGCCGACGGCCTCCATCGCACCCCAGAAGTCGGTGGTGGTCGCCTGGTAGGCGACGTCGCGCAGCTGCCCGTCGAGCCGCCCGTCTCGGATCCGGAAGAACCGCTGCCCGGTGAACTGAAAGTTATACCGCTGCATGTCGATCGACCACGATTTGTCACCCACGACGTAGATGCCGTCCGACACGCGGGCGATGAGGTCCTCGGTGCCGATGTCGTCGGACGCGGGCTGCAACGAGACGTTCGCCATCCGCTGGATCGGCACGTGGTGTGGCGAATCGGCGTAGGAGCAGCCGTTGGACCGGGCCACCCCGAGCCGCGGCGCGAACACCCGGTCGAGCTGGTAGCCGACGAACATCCCGTCGCGCACCAGATCCCAGGACTGGGCGCGTACCCCTTCGTCGTCGAAGCCGATGCTGGCGAGCCCAAACTCCACGGTGCGGTCGGCGGTCACGTTCATCACCGGTGAGCCGTACCGCATTGTGCCCAACATGTCGGGAGTGGCGAACGACGTGCCCGCATAGGCCGCCTCATAGCCGATCGCCCTGTCGTATTCGGTTGCGTGACCGATGGATTCGTGGATGGTGAGCCACAGGTTCGACGGGTCGATGACCAGATCCGTCGGGCCGGCCACGACGCTGGGCGCCTTGGTCTTCTCGGCCAGCAGTGAGGGCAGCTCGGCCAGTTCGCCTGACCAGTCCCAGACGTCGTTGCCGGCGACGGCCTCCCATCCCCGCGCAGTGGGCGGTGCCAGGGTGCGCATCGTCTCGAAGGAGCCCGCAGCGGGGTCGACCGCCACGGCCTCGATCCTGGGCTGCACGCGCACCCGCTGCTGGGTGATCGACGAGCCGAACGTGTCGGCGTAGAACGTCTGCTCCTTCGCGGCGTAGAGGCTCGCCGAGACGTGGTCGACGCCATCGGCGGCCAGCAGCCTGCCGGAGTACTCGTCGAGCACGCCGATCTTCTCCGCAGCGGTGACCGCGAACGGATCGACACGGTAGTCCGACACCCAGGTCGCGTCGGCGTAGACGGGTTCGGCCGCCAGTTCGATGGGTTCGGCGTTCAGCGGCGCCAGCGTCCTGGCGACCGCCACCGCCCGTCGCGCGGTCTCGGCGGCGACACCGGGGGCGAGTTCGGCATGCGAGGCGAACCCCCACGTGCCGTCGACGATGACGCGCACCGCCAGTCCGATCTCGCGGGACACGACCGATGTTTCCAGCCCACCGTCACGCAACTGGATGATCTCGGTGGTGATGCGGTGGATTCGCAGGTCCGCGTGGCCGGCCCCGGCGGAGACGGCCGCCGTCAACGCGGCGTCGGCAAGCTCGTGCCGGGGAAGCGCGAGGAAGTCGGCATCGACACGTCGGGACGCTGTCACGCCTACACCGTAGTGGCATCACGGGCGGATGCGCTTCGCCCGCCCGGCGTGAGACCACTGCGAATTCTCGTCCCGAATCTCGCAGTGCGCTCACGCTCGACGAGCAGAAACGGCGCTAGCTGGTGCCCAGTGGCGTCAGCAGCTCGACGTAGAGGGACAGCCCACAGACCACGGCAAGAGTCACGAACGCAACGGCGTCGCGCCGCGTCGGCCGCGACGGCAGCGCGGAGATCTGGCCTGCCCCGCCGCGGGCGGTGATCGCGTCGCCCATCTCGTCTGCGCGCCGCAGCGCGACCGTGATCGCCGCTGCTAGCACGTCCACGATCTCGGCGGCCCAGCGCTGCCCTGTCGCGCGTCCGTGGGACTCGTCTCGGGGTCGGAGCCGCCGCGCGGCGAACAGGACGCGGAACTCGTCGACCAGCATCGGGAAGGCGCGCAGCGCAAGCGCCAACGCAACCGCCCAGTCGTCGACCGGAATCTTCAGCGGCTTCAACGGACGTCCCAGTTTCGCCACCGCGGGCGCGATCTCGGCGACGTTGGTGGTCCAGGACACCAGTGCGCCGAGGCCGAGAAGAACGATGGACAGCACGGTGATTCGCAAGAAGTACAGCAGCCCACCGAGTCCCAGGGTGACCGAACCGATGCTGACCTCGGGGCTGCCCGCAGCGAATGACGCCGTCAGGCCGCCGAGGAACAGCATGAACCACAGCCAGACCGGCAACGACGGAAGTGTCCCGCGCGGGATACGGGCCACCAGCGCGGTGGCGATGATCAGCACGGCCACCAGACCGATGGGGATCCAGCCCGGGTAGAACGTCAGCAGTAGGCCGATGGCCGCCACCGCGAGCAGCTTGGTCCCCGCCCACATTTCGTGCACCGGGCTGCGGCCGGGTACCGGTCGCAGCAGCACGACGGGTCGGCGCTGGCGTCTGGTCATGACATACCGCCCGCCGCGGTCTGGGTGGGGGTGATCACGCCATCCCGCAGGTGCAGCGTGCGCGGACACAGCCCCTCGAGGCCCGAGAAGTCGTGCGATATCACCACGACGGTCAGTCCGCCATTGACCCGAAGGTCCTCGAGCACGGTGAGCAGTCCACGCTGGCTGGCGGCGTCCAGACCGGCCAGTGGCTCGTCGAGGATGATCGCGCGGGGCCCGCGGGCCAACAGCCCGGCGAGCACCACGCGCCGCATCTGGCCGCCGCTGAGCTGGTCGATGCGACGCAGCCCCAGCGCCGGGTCGAGGCCCACCATCGCCAGGGCCCGGACGATCTGGGAGTGGTCGTGGTAGTCGAGGCCCGCCGCCGAGGCGATCTCGAGATCGACGCGGCCCCGCATCAGCTGCAGGCGGGCGGCCTGGAAGGAGATGGCCACGGCGCCGACCTGTTCCGAGGCCGGCCTGCCGTCGAGCAGGCATTCACCGGCGGTGGGTTCGAGCAACCCGGCCATGATCCACGCAAGCGTCGACTTACCGGATCCGTTGAGGCCGTGGATCAGTAACCCGTCGCCCTGCTGCACGGCGAAGTCGATGTCCCGCAGCGCCGTTGACGCCCAGGGTGTTCCGCTGGCGTACTGATGTCCGACACCGCGTAGCTCGAGCAGCGCCGCGCCGCCGTGTCGCGCCGGCGTGGTGGCCGCCGGCGCCGGGGCCGTCGAGACCATCTCCAGGTTGTCGGCGGATCCACCGTTGCCGACCAGGTTGATCGACCGGTCGGCCGATTCCGCCTCGTCGTTGTAGTGCGTGATGTGCACCAGTGACATGTCGTGATGCGCGGTCAGGCCCGAGAGCACCGACAGCAGCGACTCTCTGCCCCTCTGGTCGACCATGCTGGTGATCTCGTCGGCGATCATCACCGCGGGCTCCCTGGCCAGCGCGGCGGCCACCGCAAGGCGTTGCAATTCACCGCCGGAAAGCCCACCGGTGTCGCGATCGGCCAGTCCCTCCAGGCCGACCTCGGCGAGAACCCGTTGCACGTCGGTGTGCGCCCCCGGCGGAAGACCCCACACCACGTCGTCGGCGACCCGCGTTCCCAGCACCTGACTCTCGGGGTGCTGCATGACCACGGCGGTGCCACCGAGTCGGCCCAGCCCGACCGCGCCGGGCCGTTCGATGCGTCCTGCGGTGGGTTCACGCCCGGCCAGTAGGAGCATCAGCGTCGTCTTGCCGGATCCGTTGGCACCGGTCACCGCGACGTGCTCCCCGGCCTCGATGCGCAGCGACACCGGTCCAAGAGCGTCGTGATTGGCCCCCGGGTAGCGGAATCGCACGTCGTGCAGATGCACCGGCACCGGCGCGGACCTTTGCGCGCCGCCGGCCTGTTCGTCGAACTCCAGCTTGTGCACGTCGGGCACACCGGACAACCGCGCCAGCACGCGTGAGAGCGCCCAGAAGCCCACCAGGCTGACGAAGGTGATGCTGAAGATGCCCGACGAGATGATCAGCACGGGCCAATACGTCAGCAGGGTCACGAAGTCGTCCCGGAGCCGCTCGGCGAACGCTTCCAGTCCGGGTACGCTCTCGAGAATCCTGGCCAGGCCGGTGACGTTGGCCGTCATGGAGTCGAAGATCAGGTTGCGTAGGCGCGAGAATATGAGCAGCGCACCCACCGAGGCGAGACCGAAGATGGTGCCTGCGACGATCGCGGCGAGGATCACGGTCGGCGCGCCGCGGCGCCTGCGTTTGACGATCCCGGTGAGACCTCCGATGTAGGCGCAGTTCACGACGGTCATCAAGCCGCCCATACCCGCGATCAGGAATGCGATCACCCCGCCGGCGACGGTGGCGGCGAGCAGTACCCTCAGCCGGAACCGGTAGGCAAGCAGGCCCATCGGCACGGTGCCGAGCAGCGACAGTCCCGCCGCGAACGGGACGACGACCGCGACGATCGCGGTGGCGGCGCACAGCGCAGCCATCACCGCGGCGTGCGCGAGTTCGACGGGCCGCAACGAGCCGGCACGCCGAGATTCGCTCGTGCCGCTTGCAGCCATTGCTCAATTCTGCCAGTCGCCGGCCGAGAACTTCCCCAGCAGGCCGTGACCATCGCCACCGCCCTACATAGAAAATCTATGTAACATGGTGGGCATGTCTCGACCAGCCGCGCCCGGCACGGCCCTCTCGGCGGATCTGCTGTCGGTGGTCGCCAGGATCAACAGGCTCGCCAACCAGCGTGTCCGACTCGGACTGCCCTTTGCACAGGCGCGACTGCTGGCGGCCATCGAGGATCAGGGGGTCGCACGGATCTCCGACCTCGCGGCGCTGGACCACTGCTCCCAGCCGACGATGACCACCCAGGTCCGCAGACTGGAGGTCGCCGGCCTGGTGTCGCGAACCACCGATCCGGCGGATGCTCGCGCCGTGTTGATCAGCATCACGCCATCGGGAGTCGACACCCTTTCGAAGGTGCGGGCCGACCGCGGTGCCGTCATCGACCCGTATCTCGAGGGCCTCGACAGCACCGATCGTCAGACGCTCACCGCAGCCGTGCGGGTGATGCGCAGGTTGCTCGAGGACGCCCAGCGGCATTGACCGCCGCCCGCCGTAGGTTTCCGCGGTCTAGGTGACCGTCGTCCCGATCAGGGAGCCGACTGCGTAGGTCGCCGCGATGGCGACGCCGCCGAAGGCCAACTGCCGCAATGCCCCCAGCCACATCGACCTGCGGGTGAAGCGCGCCGCGACGCCGCCGGCGATGAGTAGGCCGACGCCGCCACAGGCCAGACCGAGCCACAACGAACCAAAGCCCAGAAGGTACGGGATGAGGGGCATGATGGCGCCGATCGCGAACATCAGGAACGACGACCCGGCGGCGACCCACGGCGACGGCTTTTCAAGCGGATCGACGCCCAACTCCTGAACCAGGTGGAAGTTCAGCGCCTTGTCCTCGTCGCGGTGGAGCTCTTCGGTGGCTGCGGCAGCGGTCGCCTCCGACAAACCCATGTCGACCAGCATCGCGACCAACTCCGCCCGCTCGGCCTCGGGGTGCTTGCGGAAGGCGCGCTGCTCGACGCGGACCTCGGACTCCACCTGTTCGTTGGCGGTGGTCACCGAGGTGTACTCGCCCAGGGCCATGGAGAACGCGCCGGCGAGCAGGCCCGCGACGCCGGCGAGCAGCACGGCGCTGGCACTGGCGCCTGCCGCCACGCCCGCGATGAGCGCGGTGTTGCTCACCAGTCCGTCCATCGCGCCGAACGTCGCCGCCCGCAGCCAGCCGCCGGTCACATCGGCGTGGCGATGATCGATCTGGTGCGGCAACCCGGGCTCGGGTTGCGAAACATCCGGTTCCGTCATGGAAGATCATTCAACCCTCGTCGCCCGGAGTCCTGATCACTGAGGCTGGCCTGTGTTTTCCAAGTCACGGTTTGCGGGCCTGGATCCCGGGCTACCGTCGAGGTATGACGACCACGGCGGATCATCTTCGGAACACGCTCGACGGACGCTGGCGCGATGTGAAGAACGCCACTCGCAGAGAACTCAGCAGCGAGGTCTTCAAACCGCATTACACGCCGAACACCGTGATCGCCCGCACCAAGGTCGCGGAACAATTGAAGATCATGGCCGCGAACGGCGAGGCCGAGGACGGGTTCAAGAAGGAACACGGCGGCAACGGCGACGTCGGTGCCGCGGTCACGCGCATCGAGATGCTGGCGATGTCCGACCTTTCGCTCATGGTCAAGGCGGGCGTGCAGTGGGGCCTGTTCGGCGGCGCGGTCGAGAACCTCGGCACGGAGCGCCACCACGAGGCGTACGTGCCGCGGATCATCAACCTCGATCTGCTCGGCTGCTTCGCGATGACCGAGACCGGTCACGGCAGCGACGTCCAGGCGCTGGAGACCACCGCCACCTACGATCCGGCGACAGGGGAGTTCATCGTCGATTCCCCCACGCAGACGTCGCGCAAGGACTACATCGGCGGTGCGGCGCAGACCGCGAGGGTGGCTGCGGTGTTCGCACAGTTGATCACCGAGGAGGACGGCGAGCCGGTCAACCATGGCGTGCACTGCCTGGTCGTACCGATTCGCGATGACGAGGGAAACGATCTGCCCGGTGTGACGACCTCGGACTGTCACTACAAGGGCGGGCTTCCCGGAGTCGACAACGGCCGGATCCAGTTCGATCAGGTCCGGGTGCCGCGGGACAACCTGTTGAACAAGTACGCCGACGTCGCCGAGGACGGCACCTACACCTCGCCGATCGAGAACCCCAACCGCCGGTTCTTCACCATGCTCGGCACCCTCATCCGCGGCCGGGTCACCGTTGGCGGCAGCGCGGGCGCCGCTGCCCGGGTGGCCTTGGACATCGCCACCCGATACGCGCTGGAGCGCAAGCAGTTCAATGCTCCCGGTGACGACGACGAGGTGCTAATCATGGATTACCTCGTCCACCAACGGCGCCTCTTCCCGCTGATCGCGAAGTCCTACGCACTGCAGTTCGCGCAGAACGAACTGGTGAGCAAGTGCCACGAGCTTCAGACGTCGGACGACCCGGATGCCGAGGACCAGCGCGAACTCGAGTCCCGTGCGGCCGGCCTCAAGGCGGCCAACACCTGGCACGCGACCCAGGCCATTCAGGAGGCCCGCGAAGCCTGCGGCGGCGCAGGGTATCTCGCCGAGAACCGGCTCATCGGGCTCAAGGCCGACACCGACGTCTTCACCACGTTCGAGGGCGACAACCACGTGCTGACGCAGCTGGTTGCGAAAGAACTGCTGACCGCGTACGCCGACGACGTCAAGGGCATGAGCCCCGTCGAGTGGGTCCGCTTCGCGGCCAACTTCGCCGGCGAGCGGGTGGTGAAGCGCACCGCGGCGCAGACGATCATGCAGACCATCCTCGACAGCCGCGAGGACAACGAGGAAGAGGGCAGCCTCTTCAACCGGGGCACCCAGGTCAAGATGTTCGAGGACCGCGAGGAATACATGCTCGCTTCCGTCGCGCGCCGCCTACAAGCCAAGTCCAAGGAGATGTCGGCGTTCGACGCGTTCAACTCGGTGCAGGACCACGTCCTGCACACCGCGACCGTACACATCGACCGCATCGTGCTGGAGGCGTTCGTCGCGGGAATCGACGCCTGCGAGGACGACGAGGCCCGCGAGATCCTGGGCCTGGTATGCGATCTTTATGCGCTGTCGGTCATCGAGGCGGACAAGGCGTGGTTCGTCGAACACCGCTTCCTGTCCACCGAGCGCGCCAAGGCCGTCACCCGGGGAATCAACGACCGGTGCCGCAAGCTGCGGCCGCATGCCGAGCTGCTGGTCGATGGCTTCGGCATCCCAGAGTCGCTGCGCTACGCCGAGATGCTGCACCCCGAGCACATCCCCGGCGCCGACGAGGGTGTCGAGCAGGACGCGGGCTAGGAGTTCGGGACCGGATCGAGCGCCTCGAGGTCGCCGTCCCCGACCCGGAACCGCACCGTGCCGATCCCCGTCGGACAGCATGGCTGGTCATCGCCCTGTCGCCACTGGTATTGCACCGTGACGGTGTCCTGACCGGAGTTGACCACGGCGAGGTAGGGCCGCGGCTCCGGTGTCGGCGTGCCGATCGGTGTGTCGTGGTCGAAGAACACCAGCTGACCCGCACCATCGGGCGCCGGATCGGCAACACCGACCTGCACCCAGTACAGGCGGCAATCGGTGGTGTTACCGCGCGCGGTCTCGGTCCACTGCCCGCCCGCGGGCGACGCGGGTAGGGCCTGGATCTCGGCGGCGACCGTCCCCGCCGTCGGACCATCGGCAGGCGTGCACGTGTCGGGCTGCACGGCGGGCGCACCCGGTGGACTCCAGCCGCATCCCGCCAGGAAGACCATCGATGCCGCGGTTGCCGTCACGCAGAACAGGCGCATGGTGCGAGCGTACGGATGGCTCCACCGGGACGGCAGATTGCTGGCTCCCCCGCCTGGACTCGAACCAGGAACCGTCCGATTAACAGTCGGAAGCTCTGCCAATTGAGCTACAGGGGATCAACCATCGATTCGCGGGAAGCTGCCCGCGAACCGAGCCATGACTCTAGCGCACGAGGTGCCGAACTCGGGTATCGGGCACCACCGATGGCGGCCGACCGGCGCGTACAGGCCTCGGCCCGACGCAGTGAGCCCGGTGAGGCAGGATGTACCCAATGCAGCGTCACGAAGAAGGAGTCCAGTGATCCGCTTCGCCACCGTCCTGGCAGTCGGCTACGTGTTGGGAGCAAAGGCCGGTCGACGACGTTACGAGCAGATCGCGGGCACGTACCGGGCGGTCACGGAGAGTCCCCGCACAAAGGCACTCATCGATGCCGGGCGCAGGAGGGTGGCCGACCGGGTGTCACCCGATCCACACCTGGTGGAGTTGACATCGATCGACGACAAGACCGCGGTTTTGCGACCAGAAGCGGCGGACGAGCGCTAACCGATCGGGACGTTCCAGGTCTGACCCGGAAGCAGTGGGCCGGTGGTGACGCCGATGCCGCCGCCAGGCAGGCTGCCGGAGTCAGGCCCGTAGAGGCCAATGCCCGGCGTGCCCACGTTCACACCGTTGCCATTGGAGTACGACAGGCAGACGTTGTCCTCCTGGTTGCCGTACCACGCGAGGCACGGCGGGGCGGCAACGACGGAACCCGACATGGCGCTGGTCGCTGCCATGGCGATCGGAGCGGTAACGGCGGCGACGGCGAGTGCGCCGGCGGCAACGAGACGAGGTGCTCGGATGGTCATTCGCATGCCCTTCCAGTGGTCGGAGTTCAGGCCCACCATAGCGTGAATACCCCGCTCACGCAGTAATGTCATCCCCACTCGCACGCTCGAGCAGACTCTTGCGATAGGTCTCCAGGGCGATCAGGTCGCCGTACAGCGCGTGATATTCGTCGCTCTGCTCGTGGGATGACATGCGATGCAGCTTCGACTTCATCTCCGCGATCTGACGGCCGACCCACACCTCCTGCTGCCGGGCGAGCACACCGCCGATGTATCGGGGTAGGCGTTCGTCGTCGACGACGTTGATCGCCTCGACCCCCAGCTCGTTGACCAGGCTCGCAGCCTCGGCCGACGGCACCTTCTGGCGCACCGCGTCGATCCAGTCGGCGCCGGACAGGCCGGTCGACGCGCCTCCCGCGGCCACGATGGCGGCGCGCACGCCCGCGTAGGCGGGATGGGTGAAGCTCTCGTCGGTCAGGGCGTCGAACACCGGCCCCGCGATCGCCGGGTACTGCAGTGCGGACTTCAGCGACTCGCGCTGCGTCCACAGGGTGGGGTCACGCGGGTCTGGACGCGATACCGACGTTGCGGCGGCACGGGGGCGGTTCGCGGTGCCGTTGGACGCCGATCCACGGCGCCCGCCGGTGCGCCCGCCTGACCGGCCCGCGTCCTCGCGCACCCGACCGATGACCTGCGCCACGTCCTCCCAGCCGACCCAGCCGGCGAGCTGGCGCGCGTACTCGTCACGCAGCGACGGGTCCTTGATCTTGGCGACCATCGGCACGCAGCGCCGCAGCGAGGCCACCCGGCCCTCGGCGCTGTCGAGGTCATGATCGGCCAGTGCAGTGCGAATCGCGAACTCGAACAACGGAGTTCGGCGCGCCACCAGGTCACGCAGGGCACCGTCACCCGAGCGCAGCCGCAGATCACACGGATCCATGCCGTCGTCGGCCACTGCGACGAACGACTGGCCGGCCAGGTTCTGCTCACCCGCGAGGGCCTTCACGGCCGCCGCCCGGCCCGCTGCGTCGCCATCGAACACGTAGATGAGTTCACCGCGAAAGAAGTTGTCGTCCATCATGAGTCGACGCAGCATCGACAGGTGCTCGTCACCGAACGCGGTGCCGCACGACGCCACGGCGGTGGTCACGCCGGCCAGATGCATCGCCATCACGTCGGTGTAGCCCTCGACCACCACCGCCTGGTGCCCCTTGGCGATGTCGCGCTTGGCGAGGTCGAGGCCGAACAGCACGTTCGACTTCTTGTAGAGCACCGTCTCAGGCGTGTTGACGTACTTCGCCTCCATGTGGTCGTCGTCGAACAGTCGTCGTGCGCCGAAGCCGATGATCTCACCACTGGACACCCTGATCGGCCACAGCAGGCGCCGATGGAACCGGTCCATCGGCCCCCGCTTGCCCTCTCGTGACAGACCGGCGGCCTCGAGTTCCTTGAACTCGAATCCCTTGCGCAGCAGATGCTTCGTGAGCGTGTCCCACCCGGACGGGGCGAACCCGCAGCCGAAGCGGGCCGCGGCATCCTCGTCGAATCGTCGATCCAGCAGGTACTTCCTGGCCGCTGCGGCCTCGGACGACCTCAGCGCCTCGGCGTAGAACTCCTGGGCTGCGGTGTTGGCCGCCAGCAGCCGGCTGCGGCTGCCCTTGTCTCGCTGGACGTTGGTGGTCGAGCCGCCGGTGTAGGTGACGGTGTAGCCGATCCGGTCGGCGAGCAGTTCCACCGACTCGACGAAGTTGACGTGCTCGATCTTCTGCAGGAACGCGTACACGTCACCGCCTTCACCGCAGCCGAAGCAGTGAAAGTGGCCGTGATTGGGCCGCACGTGGAACGAAGGCGACTTCTCGTCGTGAAACGGGCAGAGCCCCTTGAGCGAGTCGGCACCGGCCCGGCGAAGCTGGACGTAGTCACCCACGATGTCCTCGATGCGGATGCGCTCGCGGATCGCCGCGATGTCGCGATCGGGAATCCTCCCCCGACCCCGGGTCGCTTCGCCCCTGCCCGCCGCGTCCGCCACCGGCCCAGTCTATGCATCGCCGGAATGCCGCCTACCCCGGTTCGATGCGGCTTCGACCCGCTCCAGCCGCCCCTCGGTGTACGACGCGATCTGATCGAGGACGACCCGCAACCGCGCACCGTCGTCGGCCGCGGCGTTGAAGTCGGGCACGAAGATCGGATCGAGCGTCGCCGGCGCGCCGGCCAGCAGGAATTCGGCGACGCGGTGGATGCACTCGCGCTGCCTGGCCTGCAGTTCCAGGTGCGCCGGATCGGACATGATGAACTGCAGCGCCAGGATCTTCAGCAGCGCGACCTCGGCGCGCACCAATGCGGGGACGTGCAGGTCGGCCTGGTACCTCACCAGCCCGCCGGGCCCCGCCACCTCCCTGGTGGCCGCGATGGCCGCCGAGGCGAACCGCCCGACGAACTCGCTGGTGAGCCTCTTGAGCCCGACCGAGGCCGCCAGGGTGCCGTCGTACTTGCCGACGTCGGCGACGACCGGCAGTGCGGCGAGGCGCCCGGCAGCGGCGACCAGTTGATCGGCCGCCAGACCTCCGCCCATTCCATGGGACTCCCCGAGCCGCCCGAGCACGGCCGCGGCATCGTCGTCGGCCAGCACCCGAAGATCGATGCGCCCCGACACCACGCCGTCCTCGACGTCGTGCACGGAGTAGGCGACGTCATCGGCCCAGTCCATCACCTGGGATTCCAGGCACGGCTTGGCATCGGGCACCCCGGTCCGCACCCATTCCGCTGCCGGCGCGTCATCGGCGTAGAAGCCGAACTTCCCTCCCCCGGGCGCGCGGTACCAGGGATACTTCGTGACGGCATCAAGGGCGGCCCTGGTGAGATTCAGGCCGGCGCTACAACCCTGGCTGTCAAGGACTTTCGGTTCGATCCGGGTGAGGATGCGAAAGTTCTGAGCGTTGCCCTCGAAACCACCGTGGTGCACGGCGAGTTCGTCGAGGGCACGTTCGCCATTGTGGCCGTACGGCGGGTGGCCGATGTCGTGCGCAAGACCGGCAAGGTCGACGAGGTCGGGGTCGCAGCCCAGGCCGATCGCCATGCCCCGCCCGATCTGCGCGACCTCCAACGAATGCGTCAGGCGGGTTCGAGGCGTCTCACTCTGCCGCGGACCGACGACCTGGGTCTTGTCGGCCAGTCGGCGGAATGCGGCGCTGTGCAGCACGCGCGCACGGTCCCGGGCGAAGTCGGTGCGGTGTTCGGTGCCGGTTCCCGGCAGGGCGGCAGCCTTGGGCGCCTCGACGGCCAGGCGCTGCCGGTCGAAGTCGTCGTAGAAGTCCTTGGTCGTGGTCACCGAGGCACAGTCTGCCAGGACTGTTCACCGCTCTGACCAAGCGTCTGCCTCCAAGGTTCGGGCGGCACCGCGCCAAGGGGAGCGCGGGCCAGCCGCGCGAAGTCAACGAATACGTCCAAAGATTGGCCGCGAAGGCGGGGCCGGGACGACAATTCGAGGGCGACCCCGTTCCGGGCCGACGAATGAGGGACACCGTGGGCAACGAACGATTCGACATGACACAGTTTCAGGTGGCGCACACCGACCAAGTGACGTTGGCGCACGCGATGATTCCCGCAGCCAACGGTGCGCCTCGGGAGAGTTTGCCGCGGGTCAGAATGTTCCGCTCCGCGGACTTGCTGGATTTCGTGGTCGCCTTCGTGAACATGACCATCGACAATCGCGGTGACGGCCCCGTGATCCGTCGCTTAGATGCCGCCCGAAACGGCTATCTGTGTGCGCATTTCGGTGGCCAGCATCTACACGAAGAGACCTTCTTCGAGAAGGCGGCCGGCATTCCGGTCCCCGTAAGGCCCTCGGGCAGCCCGACGACACAGAGCGGTTCGAGTTCACCGGCCCCCGACGACGACCATTCGCGGACCGAATCGGACACACCGACCGCACCACCGGTGCGGGTCCGCATCGCCGCCCGCTCACGGTTGGTCTTCAAGGTCACCGATGAGCACATCCCGTACACCCACGCCGGACTGCTCGCGGCGATGCGGACGCTGCCGCTCAACGTCGTGCCGCACGCTGTGGACCGCGCAGGCGGGTTGATCGTCCTGCGCACCGACGGCCTGATGAGGCCCATCGCCGGTTCGCTGGGAATCGATGCGCTGCGCCGGATCTCCGCAACGCTGCAGACCGCGGGACGCACCATGGCCGCCGCCGCGACCGTCCGTGCGCGCTTCGGCGACGCGGCGGCCGCCGGCCTTCTCGCCGCTGCCGGCGCGGCGCTCGGATCCTTCGAACTCAGCCGGGCGGCGGCCGACGCGATCGCCGCGCGCAGGGTGGTGCCGCCCGTGATCGTGGACCTGCGCCCCCCGCCGCCGCGCGCACCGTCGGCTACCGAGACCGCTCTCGAGATCCCGTTCCGGCTGCAACTGAGTCCGCACGACGACGGCGGCTTCGCACACGCCACCTCGCCCGCGGTGTCCGTCACCGGCCGGGTCGAGTTGTGGCATACCCGATTGGGTATCCGCACTCCCCACGGGATCGACGAGGGGCCGCGCGACGACCGGACCGTCCGTGCGGTCTGGGCCAGGGACTTCGACGAGACACCAGGGTTCACGTTCCATCCGCAACCCGCACCTGGCGCGGAGTTCCCGCCCGCCGGTCAGTCGCTGGACCGGCCGAACTGGCGTAGCCCGTTGACCAGCCGGGATCGAATGATGCTGGTCCACGAGTCGTCGAACTTCCGGCTCGCCAACTCGGCGGGCGGGCGTTACGCGCCGCCGTCGGTGCGGGTGGAGCGGTTGATGTTGTCCACCATGGGCGGCTGGCTGACGTCGGCGTTCAACACGACCCCACCGCGGGGGAATACCACGATCGAGGAGTGGGTGCACCGCGCCGCGCTCGGCCGTGACAGCTTCGTCAAGGTCGTCTACGCGGGCTTCCTACTGCCGTTCGGACACGAGGCCTCGCTGGTGAAGATCACCGAACGCAAGGTGAAGTCGGGTATTGCGTATCTGTTCCAGCGCATGTTCGTCGTAGTGCGCGAACCGACGCGCAGCTACGGCGCCACCGGCGACGATCACTACGACCGCGCGATGCCCTTCACCACGGTGCAGATCGTCACCGAGTCGACCCCCGACCTCGACGAGCCCGCCGACCTGTCAAGCTCGATCATGGGGCTCATGTTCATCCCGACGATCGACGCCCAGGCGTTTCGGTTCAAGATGATCGGGGTCGATCTGGTGGGAAGGCTGATCGAGTTCGACGGTCCGCTCGTCTTCGCGGAGTACGACCACAACGTCGATGAGTCGGCGGTCGACGCCACGTCGAACGCATTCAATGCGCAAGCTCCCGGCTTCACCATGCGTGGGCAGAAGGTCGCCTACGCGCCGTCGGTCGAGCCCGACGACACTACCCTGGCGACGGCGTCGATGACATTCGACGCCGGTGCCCCCGCCGGGATCTTCGCCAAGCGCCCCGACCAGGCGCAAACCCGTTGGGAGCCGAGGCTTCGCACGGCGCAGACGGTGGTACCGGCGATGAGCATGCTGGCCGGTGCGAACACCCCTGTGGACGTGAAATATCCTGCGCAGTACCTCAGTTCGCAGTTCGGGGGCAATCCCCTAGAGGTGTTCCTGGAACTAAGATCGCCATCGGCACTGAGCTTTGGCACGCAGTCCCACCGGTCCGGCGGTTTCGCTGCTCCCTCGCTGGACGTCACCGCTCTGTCGCGCACTCTGGGCCCGGTCGGCGGGCCGCCGGCAGCGCTCTTTCCCGGCCCGGCGGCCCCGGACTTCGACATCACGAAGTTCTTCGCCTCCTCTGCCAAGCTGTTCGGTCTGGTAAGCCTCGGCGAACTGGTGGAGAGTGGGCTGAGCGCGGCGTCCCTCCCCCGCTTCCTGGCGCAGGGTTTCGATGCCGCCACCATGCTCGCTACGAACCTCGAACGGCTGCGCGACCTCTGTCTACGGCTGTCCACCCAGCTGACTCCCGGACCCGCAGCATCGCAGCTGCAGGCCACCGCGACGGCAGCGGCGACGGCGGCTACCGCGCTCGCCGCGCTGGCGCCGTCGTCGTCGGCCGTATCGCTCGGTACGCGCCGTACCGCTGCGATGACTGCCCTCGGCGGGGTGACGACCCGCCTCGCGATGGTGGTGTCGGCCGTCGCGGCGGAATCATCCGTGCTGCGTGCCGACCGGGAAGCCCTGACCACGACCGCGGACCGGCTCGGCGACCAACTCGGCACGGGAACAGACCAACTCACTGGCCTCGTCGACCTCGTGGTGCGGGTCGCAAGCGGCGAAGTCCTGCCGGAGACGGTGCGGGGACGGCTCGACTGGGCCGGTGAGCTCCGCCGATGGCCGACGGGCGTCGACGCGATCTTCGTGCCCGACGGCGGCGGGAACGGCAAGATCACCGTCGCGGTGGACATCCAGGCGCCGACCGCGCCCGGAGGTGAGCCGAGCGCCTTGGTGTCGTGCGCGATCTCACCGTTCCGACTGCGTCTGATCGGCGACACCGCCTTCGTCACGCTGCACTTCGCCAAACTCGAGTTCTCCGCCGCGCCCGGCCAGAAGACCGACGTCAACGTCGAATTCGACAAGTCCGACGGCGTCGAGTTCGGCGGCCCGCTGAGCTTCGTCGAAACGCTACGATCCATCATCCCGATGGACGGCTTCAGCGATCCACCGTACCTCGACGTCGGCCCCGCGGGTATTCGCGCCGGGTTCGACCTGCCGATTCCGAATGTTGCGATCGGCATCTTCGCGCTGACCAACATCACGCTGTCGGCCGCCTTCGAGGTGCCGTTCATCGGCGAGTCGATCGCCGTGCGGTTCGGGTTCAGCACGCGGGAAAGTCCCTTCCGGCTGTCGATTTCGTTGTTCGCCGGAGGCGGGTTCTTCGGCATCGTGATCACCCCGAACGAGGTTCGCGAACTCGAGGCGGCCCTGGAGTTCGGTGCCGCAATCGAGTTGAACTTCGGTGTAGCCAGCGGTTCGGTTTCGGTAATGGCGGGCATCTACTTCAGATTGAAGACGCTCGACGGCAAGACCAGTGCGCTACTCGCGGGGTACTTTCGGGCCCGAGGTGAGGTCAACGTGCTCGGACTCATCACGGCCTCGATCGAAATCTATCTCGAACTCAGCTACGAAACCGCCTCGGGCAAGGCCGTCGGCCGGGCCAGCATCTCCGTGGAGGTGTCGGTGTGCCTGCTGTCCTTCTCGGTGTCCATCAGCGTCGAGAAGAAGTTCGCCGGCAGCGCAGGCGATCCGACGTTCACCCAAGTCATGGGACGGCATCCGGACGCCCTTCCGGGCACGCAGCGGCCCTGGGACGCCTACTGCGACGCCTTTGCAGGCTGATTCAACGGAGACGACGAGATGATCGACGACGGCCTTCTGACCGTGCTGCCCGGCGGCCGCGACCCCGATACCGGACGGCTTCGGGTGACGGCGTACGTCACGGCGCGAGTGGACGTCACCGGTGCGGTGCCACCCGTCCCCTTGTCGGCATCCGTCTCGTTCGCCGACTGGGCCGCCCTCAGCGACCAACTCCGACTGGCACTTGCCTACAGGTCGGGGTCCGGCACTGGAACCATCGCGCTACAACCTGATCCGTCCGCACCGCGCCCAGACGCCCAACTCTGGCGGACCTTGTTCGACGGGGTCCACATCGGGTCCGGAGAGTTCCAGGATCTGTCCGATCAGACCGTCGCCTCGTTCCCGGCCGAGGCCGTGTCGGAGTTGATCCGGACCACTTATGCAGTGGTGGCCGAACAATCCCCCACCGGCTTTCCGCCGACCACGAGCGGACCACTGCTGGGGCTGCGGGACATCGGTGATCGCCTTCGGCGCCGCGAATCGAGCGATGCTGCGCGGCAACCCGACGCGGGACTGCCTGCGTTCACCTCGCCGCGACCTGGCAGCCCGCCAGGAACCCCGGGCCGGCACATCGACCGCTCCGCCCTCGACCCGCCGGCAACGGTCAACGGCGGATACCAGACCCTCGTCGAGGCGCTACGGTTCTACGACCGGCCCGGCGCAGCGGATCCGCTGGGTCCCAGTATCATTCCGCCGCCGCCTTCGCGGCCAGAGCTTGAGTTCCACGGGCTAGTGTCCGCGCTCGCCGACTACCCCGAACTGCTCCGCCGGCTCGGGCTGGCCATCGACTTCCTGCTCACCAGCGAACTCCCCGATTCCGTCGGCCAGGTCAGGTTCGAACCCGTCGATGTGCCGGTCGAGTGGGCGCGTCCCGAGGTCGCCCGGCCATGGACCGCGTACGAAATCAGTGACCGCCGGTTCATCGCCCGTCCGCGTGAGCGCGACGGCGAACTCGTCGACGGCTCGCTGCGCGTGGAGTCCGACAGGCTGTTCCGCCTCGAGCAGATCGACGTCGACGGCGGCGCCCTCAAGCTGGCCGGGGTCGCGGCGACCGTCGCAGCCACGGCCGAGGTGGT
The DNA here is from genome assembly GCA_963798245.1 of uncultured Actinomycetota bacterium. Classification (GTDB taxonomy): domain Bacteria; phylum Actinomycetota; class Actinomycetes; order Mycobacteriales; family Mycobacteriaceae; genus Mycobacterium. The sequence continues at coordinate 310,859 of CAWCSO010000006.1, read as the reverse complement.
GGAGGAGTCGCCGGGCAACGAGACGGTGGCCCCATCGATGACGGCGGACGCGTCCTCGCTGCCTGCGCTCCGCGGCACCGGATTCACCCTGTACCGCAATAGGCGAGCGGAGAAGATCGTCGGCGGATGGGACGACGCGAAGAAGCTCGATGACTCCCGCAGCACTGGAGCCACGCCGGAACTCGCGGCTGAGGACGTCACCCGCGGATATCGCATCGACGTCTCGGAGAAGTCGGAACCAGAGACCTGGTACAGCCTGCATAGGCGTACCGGAACCTATCTGCTGCGCACTGGTAACCCAGGCGAAAGGGCGGTTCTGCCGGTCGCCACTCCGATCCTGCCGGACGAGGGCTACGCCAAGGCGGCAAGCACCACCAAGAACGCCGCCGAGGCAACCGTCGCATACCTGCACGAGGCGGTTGTCGGATGGGAGGGTTGGAGCCTGTCAGCGCCACGGCCGGCCAACCGGATCGGGATGTTGCGGGTCGAGCCGCCGACCCGGCCCGAGGACGAACCGGACGGTTTCGAACTGCCGCTTGACGTGACCTTCCTGCCCACCAGTGGATCGCTGCCCGCGCTGCGATTCGGCCGCACGTACCGGATGCGTGGCCGACTCGTCGACATGTCAGGACGATCGGTGGAGGCCGAGGCCATCGACCCACGCCACGTCACACCCTTCACACCGTTCTACCGGTGGGATCCCGTCCCCCCGCCCGCATTGATCCCGAGGCGGCCATTCACCGAGGGTGAATCCCTGCTGCGCATGGTGATTCGTTCGACCAAGGGAGTGCCGGCCACCGAGTACGTCGAACTCCCGCGGGTCACGGGGCTGTCTGGCCACGAACGGGCGGACCTGGCTTACCGGGCCGTCAATGAGCGCCATCTCGCCGTTCCTGCCGGATCGCAGCAGTTGGCCGAACAGCACGGAATGTTCGACGACGCCGTGCGGCAATCGTCGTCGGCGGCCGAGCGCGATGCGGCATTCGCCGTCTCGGCCCGCTCGGCGGGCACGTTCCTGTCGCCCGATGACGCCGGTGTCGTCACCGACGGCAAGGCCCCGCCGCGACCGGTCGTCCTCGACGACCGGGATCTGCTGGCCGATTCGCCGACCGGCAACCTTGGCGAGGGCGAGTACGTACTGCATGACGTCGAACATCTAAACCTGCCCTACCTTCCCGACCCGCTGGCGATCGCGGCGTCGTTCACGACACTGCCCGGGACGACCGGTACCTGGGAGCTGACGTGGCCGGGCAGCGGAGCGTGGTTCGACAGGTGCCCGATCCTGCTGCGCATCGAGGAAGGGGGCGGACCGCCACACTGGGACCAGAACGCCCGACTGCTACGGGTCTTCTTGCCTCCCGCTGAACAGGTCCGGGTGGCTCTGAGTTCGATCCTGCCGAAAAGCGCCCTGCCGCTGATGGGCGTGTGGATGCTGGAACACCCGGCGGCCAGGGTCGCACAGGAAGCGGACGCCGTTTCCGGGCGGCATTGGATGCTGACCCCCCGGGTGATGCTCGACCTCGTGCACGCCGTCGAAAAGCCCCTGGCCGCACCGGTCGTCGAAGTAGCCGAACCCGCCGTGTACAACTCCGGGGTGTTCCGGTATCCCGGCAATACTCACGCCTGGTTGGCTGGCACCGTCGCCAACCACGCAAAGAGCACCGGACGCCTCGACGTCGACGCCGCGTGGACCGAACCGATCGACGACGTCACCAAGCCGTCGTGGCTCGTCCAGCACGGCCATGCTCACGTCGCAGACTTCCTCCTGCAGGCCACCGAGGACGCCTGCCGGATCGGAAGCAAGAACCTGGCGCCGTCGCCGGGCCGCCCACCGACGCACGAGGTCCGGCACGAGTTCGGCGACACCAAGCACCGTTGGGTGGAGTACACCGCAACGGCCACCACACGTTTTCGTGAGTACTTTCCACCGTCGATCACCGCCGACAAGGAGCTCATTCGCAACGTCGGCCCGACGCTGCGCCTGTCCATTCCGTCATCACACCGGCCCGATCCGCCACAGGTGTCCTACGTCATCCCGACCTGGACCTGGGAAGAGCACCTCGGCGTCGGTATCACGGGTCCGCAGGTACCCAACCTCGGCATCACCCGTACCCGAACACGTAGAGGCGGGGGGCTGCGCGTGTACCTGTCCCGGCCCTGGTTCACCACGGGCGAGGACGAACTGCTGGGGGTCGTCATCCGACGCCAGCCATGGCTGACCTCCCCGCTTGACCTCGACGCAGGTGTGCTGGCGTCGGAAAGCAGCACTGCGGCGGCTGATCTCGCGGCTGAGCACCTCTTCGACGCCCAGCTCGCGGCCGACCCCATGCAACCGGGCACCGCTGCTGCGGCCAGATTGCTGGCAGGTATGACGCGCACCGGGTCCACGCGTCCACGTGACCTCGCTCCCGGGGTTGACGCGTCCGAGGCGCAGCTCGCCTCGCACTTGGCCGTGCTCGGTGGCGTCGGACGGGATGACGAACGGCGCGCCGACGCCGACCGGAACCTGATCCTCACATCCATACTGGATACGTTGGCCGCCGAAACCGATTCGGGGACTTCAGAACGTGTCGAAGGACTGGTCGGTACGTCGGCCCCGCTGGTTTCGGCATGGGGCAGCGATCCGGCTTGGGGATCATCTCCCACCCAGCGCGGACCGTACATCCACCAATTCCCGCTACGCACCGCCGTCGGCACCCAGATCGACATTCCCGGCCAGAAGGATCGTGCCGTCGTCGTCGGTCACACCGTGCAGTTCGACGCCATCCGCGGACTCTGGTACTGCGACCTGCAATTCGACGTCGGCAACGCCTATCAGCCATTCGTCGACCTAGCCGTGGTGCGATATCAGCCGTACTCGATCGGCGGTGTGCACGCCTCGTCCGTGGTCAAGCCGGGGTTCATCCAGATTGTCCCCGACCGCACCGCTGCCATCACGATGCTGCCAGACCGGACGTTGCTGGTCTCACTGCGCGGGCCGTCTGGATTCAACCGGGTGGGTCAGGAGTTCAAGTTTGGCTCCCCGGTCGCCGCGCAGGTCGACGCGTCGCGGGAGGTTACAGCCGCGGTACAGGCGCGCCCGAAGGGTGGATCCGACCTGGACTGGCAGCCGTGGGCCGAGGCGGCCAGAATGCACGCTTCGGGTAACAGTCTTGCCGACATCCGCTGGGATGGAAGCGTTTTGGTTCCTCCTGCCGGAGATGAAGAACAGCGGGTGGTGATCAGCGAGTACGAACTGTTCGAGGCGGACGCGTCCGATGCCGAGACGTGGGTCAGTCGACCGCCGGGTGGCTTCGGTGAGGCCGCACGCAAGCCCGTAGGTCGACGACTGGTGTTCGCCACCGAGTTCGGCCTGTGAGCGGCCGCAGCCTCAGTGCATGTCGCGGGTGCCCGGGAACAGTCCGTCGTCGACCGGGCGCGCCAGGAGGGGGTTGAGTGCCGTCAACTCGGCCGAGTCCGCGGCGTCCCGGAAGACCTGGGCGCACGCCTGCTGACGCTGCGGGTTACCGCTGAACGTCATCGTCGACGTACGGCGAAGCCACAACGCGATCTGCTGGAATGTTGCCGTGTGCCCGCGATTGCGGATCTCCTGCATGTAGCCGTTGTCGTCGAACATGAACTCGGGATCGGTTTCTGCGAAGTAGAAGTGCGCGGCCTCTGACAGCTCGACGGGCTGCAGGAAGTTCAATGCGAAGGGGTCGCCTGCCCGCTCGCGTTGGATGATCCAGGCCATATGGCGCGCGTTCATCTCGTCGACGAACTGCGCGAACACCCGGGCGGTGGCAAATCCCGTCTCGTCGGACCGGCGCTGAGCCAACGCGGGATCGAGAAAGGTCTCCGTGTCGAACGCCGGCGTGCGCCCCAGCCCCAGGCCTGCGTTGCGCACATGGGTAAGTTCGTGGCAGAGCACCTCGAGTAGGTCGACCCGATGCTTGCGACCGCTGGGATGGTGGATCAGCACGCGCTGGCTGCGCACCGTCAGGTCGTCGATGACGATCACCTCGTGTTCGCGGCCGTCGGTGCCGATGAACGAGCGGGCTTGACCGGCCGCGGATCCCAACGCAGCGAGCGCCGCCTTCACGTCCGGGGGGATGCGGTCGTCGCCCACCAGATCACCGGCGCGACTGGCCGCGACGATCCCGACCAGGAAGCCGGAGTTCAGCGCGGACAGCATGAACGACCCGACGTCATGGCGCGCGGAGTTCAGTGGCGCGTCGATCAGCGGCGCAAGCGTGAAACCGACGAACGGATCGATCGCGTGTTTGGCGACGAATCCGGCAACCTCGCCGAACGACGGATCCAGTGAGGGTGGGTCGAAGAACAGGTCATCGTCGAGTGTGCCCGACGTACCCGGGCCGACAACGGGGTCCGTTGGCGACAGCCCTCGGAGTTGCTTGAAGTCGGTGACTGCCGCGCCCGTCACCGGGCCGAAGAACCCATCGAGATCACCGTCGAAGAAACCGAGCGCACGCAACCCCTCCTGAACGCGCATGACGGAGAGGTTCTGCTCGGGGGCCATCATCCGGTGCGCGCCTGCCAGACACTGATTGAGGACGGGATCGCCGGAGAGACGCGCCGATCGCAGGGCCATTGTGGACCTCCCTGGATCAGTTCGGATGAACGTAACACCAGATGGGACGACAGATCGCAGTTTGAACGATGGGCTCGGCCAGTCTCCCCCAGCCACTAGATTGGCTGTCATGCGCAGGAAACTTCGGCCAGCCCGCCTCGTCAGCCTGCTCCTGGCGGCACTCGTGGCGGGCCTGGTGCTCGCGCCCGGGGCCCCGCTCGCATGGGCCGATCCACCGCTGCGACTCTCCGACTACGTCACCGACAGGGCGGGTGTCCTGGACGCGTCCGAGTTGGCCGAGGTCCAGACCGCGATCGATGATCTCTACGCGGCGCGCCGCGTCCGACTGTGGGTGGTCTACGTCGATTCGTTCGACGGCCAGAGCGCCGAGGCCTGGGAACGAAGCACCAGAAGCCTCAGCGACCTTCAGAACGAGGATGCCGTGCTCGCGGTCGCGACCGGAGATCGTGCCTATGCGTTCATCGTGCCGAACACGGCGACGGGCGGCGCCGACGTCGACAGGCTGCGCCGCAACCAGATCGAGCCCGCACTGCGTCGTGGCGACTGGGCCGGCGCCGCCGTGGCCGCCGCGCAGGGGCTGGACCGGTCGTCCGGCGGCGGCAAGATCACCTGGGTGGGGATGGTCGCGATGCTGGCGGTCATCGCGGTTGCCGTCTTCGCGCTGCTGTGGTGGCGCCGCCGACGGCAGCGCAAACGCCGGGAAGCCGAGTTCGCAGCGGCCCAACGCGTCGACCCCACCGACCCGGCGGCGCTGGCGTCGGTATCACTCGACGCGCTCGACGACCTGTCCCGCGCGATGGTGGTCGACGTCGACAACGCCGCGCGCACCAGCGAGAACGAATTAGCTCTGGCCGTCGATGAATTCGGCGAGAAGGACACCGCACCATTCACCGCGGCGGTGGCCAACGCCAAGAAGACGCTGTCGCAGGCGTTCAACGTGCGCCAGATCCTCGACGATGCAGTACCCGAGACGCCGCAGCAGCGACGCGACCTTCTCACACGCGTCATCGTGGCCGCCGCCAAGGCCGACCGCGAACTCGACGAGCAGTCCGAGGCCTTCGCGCGGCTTCGCGATCTGGTGATCAACGCGCCGACACGGCTGGATTCGTTCACCCAGCAGATGGTGGACCTCACCGCCCGCATCGAGCCCGCGCAGCAGACCCTGACCACCCTTCACGCCCAGTTCGCCGATACGGCACTGACGTCGGTCGCCGAGAACGTCGACATCGCCAGGGAACGACTGGCCTTCGCGGATCAGAACATCACCAACGCCCGGACGCTGCTCACACGGCCCGCGGGCCGCCAAAGCGGACTCGTCGACGCGATCCACGCCGCGGAATCCGCGCTGGGGCAGGCCCGTATGCTGCTGGATGCGGTCGACAGCGCGGCCACCGACATCACCCGCGCGGTCGCAGGGCTGCCGGATGCCGTCGCCGACATTCAGAACGGCATCAAGGAGGCCGGCGCGCTGCTCGGCCAGGACCGGGTGCCACGCGCCGCCGAACTCAGCACCGCCCGCGACAAGGCCGTCAAAGCCGTCGCCCATGCCCAGAGCACGGGCAAGGCCGATCCGCTGGGCGCCTTCACCCAGCTGACCCAGGCCGATGCCGACCTCGATCGGCTACTGGACACCGTCGGCGAGGAGAAGGAGGCCGCCGAGCGGATGAGGCGAGCCTTCGAGCAGGCCCTGTTCGCGGCGCAGTCGCGAGTGCGTTCCGTCTCGGACTTCATCGACACCCGACGGGGCAGCGTCGGTCCCGAGGCGCGCACCCGACTCTCCGAGGCAGTGCGTCAGCTGGAGGCCGCAGAGGCCAAGCGCGGCACCGATCTGCCCGAGGCCATCGCCCATGCCAACGGGGCGGCGATGCTCGCAGGCCAGGCGCAGACGCTCGCCGACACCGATCTGCGCAACGCCCAGCGGGCCTACACCAGTCGGTACGGCGGTCGCGGCGGCGGCGGTGGAAACACGGGAGCCATGGTCGGCGGCATCATCATCGGCAACATCCTGTCAGGGGCGCTGCGGGGCAGTCTTGGCGGAAGCGCAGGCGGAGGCTGGAGTTCCACGTCGTACGGCGGTTCCCGCGGCGGGTTCGGTGGTGGCGGCGGTGGCGGCGGTGGCGGCGGCTTCAGCGGAGGCGGAGGACGGTTCTAGCCGCACACCCTCCTCCCGCGAACAGACGCAAACGGCCCTCAATTGCAGTCAACGAGGGCCGTTTGCGTCTGTTCGCGGGGGCAGCTAGGCGCCCTTGAGCCGCACCGCGAGGTAGTCGGACACCGCGTCGATCGCGACGCGTTCCTGTGTCATCGCGTCGCGCTCGCGGACGGTCACCGCGTGGTCGTCTAGTGAGTCGAAGTCCAGCGTGACGCAGAACGGCGTGCCGATCTCGTCCTGCCGACGGTAGCGGCGACCGATCGCACCGGCGTCGTCGAAGTCGACGTTCCATGACGTTCGCAGCTCGGCGGCGAGGTCACGTGCCTTGGGCGACAGGTCGGCGTGGCGGGATAGCGGAAGCACCGCGGCCTTGACCGGCGCCAGCCGTGGGTCGAGCTTCAGCAAGGTGCGTTTGTCTACGCCGCCCTTGGCGTTGGGTGCCTCGTCCTCGGTATAGGCGTCGACGAGGAAGGCCATCAGCGATCGGGTCAGCCCGGCTGCGGGCTCGATCACGTAGGGCACGTAGCGCGTGTCACTGGCCTGGTCGTAGAACGACAGGTCGGTGCCGGAGTGCTTCGAGTGCGTGGACAGGTCGAAGTCGGTCCGGTTGGCGACACCCTCGAGTTCGCCCCACGGGTTGCCCGTGAAGCCGAACTTGTACTCGATGTCGACGGTGCGGTCGGAGTAGTGCGACAGCTTCTCTTTGGGGTGCTCGTAGAGCCGCAGGTTGTCGCGGTCGATGCCGAGGTCGACATACCACTGCAGCCGGGTGTCGATCCAGTACTGGTGCCACTCGGCGGCGGTGGACGGCTCGACGAAGAACTCCATCTCCATCTGCTCGAACTCGCGGGTGCGGAAGATGAAGTTGCCCGGGGTGATCTCGTTGCGGAAGCTCTTGCCGATCTGGCCGATACCGAACGGGGGCTTGCGACGCGACGTGGTGACCACGTTGGCGAAGTTGACGAAGATGCCTTGCGCGGTCTCGGGCCGCAGATAGTGCAGTCCCTCCTCGGTCTCGATCGGGCCCAGGTAGGTCTTCAGCATCATGTTGAAGTCGCGGGGCTCGGTCCATTCACCCTTGGTCCCACAGTCCGGACAGACGATCTCGCTCATCGGAACGGCATCCGGGTCGATCGGAGCCCCTTCCTTGCCCGCCTTCTTGAGCGCGTACGCCTCCTGCATGTGGTCCTGGCGGTGGCGCTTGTGGCAGTTCAGACACTCGACCAGCGGGTCGTTGAACACCTCGACGTGGCCCGAGGCCACCCAGACCTCGCGCGGCAGAATGATCGCGCTGTCCAGCCCGACGACGTCGTCGCGGCCGTTGACCACAGAGCGCCACCACTGCCGCTTGATGTTCTCCTTCAACTCGACGCCCAGCGGACCGTAGTCCCACGCCGATTTCGTGCCGCCGTAGATCTCGCCCGACTGATAGACAAGGCCACGGCGTTTCGCCAGGTTCGCGACAGTGTCGATGATGGAAGCCACGGTTGCACAGCGTAGTCAGGTGCTCACCGAGCCCGCGCCGCCCCACTCGTTGACATGCACCACTACGCATGTATCCTGAGCCATAATGAAAACGGTTTCCAGTTTGGTCGACACGGTCGACGCGCACCACCACGTCGCCGCTGACACCGTGCCCGCGCTCGAACCACCGCCCCGCGAGGTGCTCGACTCCGCCGGCGAGCTGCTGCGCGCCCTCGCCGCGCCCGTCCGGATCGCCATCGTCCTGCAACTGCACGAATCCTCGCGCTGCGTCCACGAACTCGTCGCCGCCCTCGGAGTTCCGCAACCCCTGGTAAGCCAACATCTGCGCATCCTCAAGGCAGCCGGCGTGGTCGCCGGCGAGCGGTCGGGCCGCGAGGTGCACTACCGTCTGGTCGACCATCACCTGTGCGAGATCGTGCTCGCCGCCGTCGCGCACGCCGCGGAGGAACGGCAATGACCGGTGTTGCAGTCCGCGCCACCCGTCAGCGCGCAGCCATCACCGACCTGCTCGAGGACGTCGACGAATTCCGTTCCGCACAGGAACTTCACGACGAACTGCGCCGCCGCGGCGAGGGTATCGGCCTGACCACCGTCTACCGCACGCTGCAGTCGATGGCCGCCGGCGGACTCGTCGACACGCTGCGCACGGACTCCGGCGAGTCCGTCTACCGACGCTGTTCGCAGCACCATCACCATCACCTGGTGTGCCGCGCGTGTGGAGGCACCGTCGAAGTGCAGGGCGGCGCCGCCGAGAAATGGGCCGCCGACGTCGCGCGCGAACACGGGTTTTCGGATGTCACGCACACCTTCGAGATCTTCGGCGTCTGCAGCGGATGCGTGCCCAGCGGCTAGCTCCGGCTAGGAGGCAAACCCGCTGCGCAGGTCGGCGCCCGTCGCCATCACCATCAAGATGAGCGTGCGCAGCGCATCATCGGTCAGGCCCGTTGCGGGAAAGTTGTAGCGCAACAACACATCAGCCAACTTCTTGGCGGTGGACCGGCGGGCCGAGGTCTTGGCGGTGGACCCGTTGGCGGGTTTCGCCGGACCGTCGGTGAGCTTCTCGACGAGCACCACGGTGCCCAGCATCGTCCTATTCGCTTGCTCGACGACGCGTTCCCGCAACTTGGCGTTCAGCAACAGATCCCACGCCAGCGGTTGCGTCAGCGACACCATCTCGAGGCCATCGGCGATCGCGACGACGCGCAGGGACGCCACGGAACCAGCCACGGTGACGGTGAGCGCGCCGTCAGCTTCGTCGACGACCGTCATCACCTCGCCTAGCGCCGATGAAAGGCGTTGCAGGAGTGTGGACATCAGGCTCTGCCGCTCAGGCACATCATTCGGCTCTGCCGCTCAGGCACATCATTCGGCTCTGCCGAAGCGGCGATTGCGGTTGACGTACTCCATGCACGCATCCCACAGATCGCGGCGGTCGTAGTCGGGCCAGAGCTTCTCCTGGAAGACGAACTCGGCATACGCCGCCTGCCAGAGCAGAAAGTTGCTCGCCCGCTTCTCACCGGACGTCCGGATGAAGAGATCGACGTCGGGGATGTCGTCGCGGTGCAGGTGCCGGGCGAAGGCAGCCTCGCTGATCCTGCCGGGCGCGATCTTGCCGTCTGCAGCCTGCTGCGCGAGTTCGCGCGCAGCCTCCACGATCTCGGTGCGTCCGCCATAGTTCACGCAGTAGTTGATCGTGATCACGTCATTGCCGACCGTCATCTTTTCGGCGATGTCGAACTCCTTGATGACACTGCGCCACATGCGGGGACGGGACCCGACCCAGCGCATGCGCACGCCCATCGCGTTGAGGCTCTCCCGTCGCCGGCGCACCACTTCCCGGTTGAAACCCATCAGGAAGCGAACCTCCTCGGTGCTGCGCTTCCAGTTCTCGGTGGAGAACGCATAGACGGTGAGATGTTTGACGCCGATTTCGATGGCACCGCAGGTGATGTCGATGAGCACCGCCTCCCCCATCTTGTGCCCCTCGGTGCGGTTCAGGCCGCGCTGGGTGGCCCAGCGGCCGTTGCCGTCCATGACGACCGCCACGTGCTGGGGTACCTGGTCGGCGGGGATCTGCGGGGCGGCGGCCTTCGAGGTGTGCTGCGGGGGGCGGGAGAACGCGCCGTTCGTCCGGGCAGGCAGGTCCGGAAAGGCCACCGGCCACATCGACGTGTCCGGAAAGGTCGGGTAGTCGTCAGGCGCCTGGGGCAACTGTGGGTAGGTCGCCGATCTCCTCCCGCCCCGTTTCGTAGCCATGGTCCATATCCTGCCCGACCAGCGCGGCCCTCCGGTCGGCGACCGTTCGATCGACCCGGTAGACGCGTTCCACCAGCGGCAACGTCCGCATCTGCCGTTCCAGATGCCACTGCAGATGAGCCGCCACCAGGCCACTGGCCTGACTCCGGTGCGCTGACTGCGACGCCTCGGCGACCTCCCAGTCACCGTCGTGCAGCGCGGCCATCAGGTCCACCACTCCCTGTGGCGGCGTGACGGAACCCGAAGGACGGCAGTGCACGCACACGCTGCCGCCGGCGGCGACGTGGAATGCCCGGTGCGGTCCGGGCGTGGCGCACCGGGCGCACTCGGTCAGCGCGGGCGCCCAGCCCGCGATGGACATGGCCCGCAGGAGATATGCGTCGAGCACCAACTCCCGCGTCCGGACGCCGTCGGCCACCGCCCGCAACGCGGCGACGGTGAGACGGTGCAGGGCAGGCGCTGGGGCACGCTCCTCGCCCGCGATCCGCTCCGCGGTCTCCAGCACGGCACATCCGCAGGTGTAGCGGCCGTAGTCGCTGACGATGTCACTGGCAAAGGCATCGATGGCCTGCACCTGGGTGACGATGTCCAGGTTGCGACCGGGATGCAGTTGAACGTCGATGTGCGCGAAGGGCTCGAGCCGCGCACCGAACTTGCTCCGTGTGCGACGCACCCCCTTGGCCACGGCTCGGACCAGACCGTGGTCGCGGGTGAGCAAGGTCACGATCCGGTCGGCCTCGCCGAGCTTGTGCTGGCGAAGCACCACAGCCCGATCCCGGTACAACCGCATCGCCACAGTGTCCCACCGGTTGGCGACAACGTCACCGCGGCCCGCCGAGCAACGTCACCGAGGCCCGCCCGAGATCACGGCCCGATATTCTCGGAGCCGACATGGCACAGACCTCCCCTACCTCCCCCGGCCCATCGCAGACCAGTTCAACTCACTCGACCTTCCCCACGCTGACCCAGCAGCTGTACCAACTCACGAGCGGCCAGACCACCTCAGAGGAGTTGGTTCGCCGTTCACTCAAGGCGATCGCCGCCAGCCAGCCGACGTTGAATGCGTTCCGGGTCGTGCTGGCCGAACGCGCCGTCGCCGATGCCATCCACGCCGACCAGCTCCGGGCCACCGGAGCTGACCTGCCGTTGCTCGGCGTCCCGATCGCGGTGAAGGACGACGTCGACGTGGCGGGCGTTCCGACCCGCTTCGGCACGATCGGGGAGGTCGCACCCGCCGCCGCGGACAGCGAGGTGGTGCGCCGGCTGCGCGCCGCAGGCGCGGTGATCGTCGGCAAGACCAACACGTGCGAACTCGGTCAGTGGCCGTTCACCAGCGGGCCGGCCTTCGGTCACACCCGCAATCCGTGGTCGTCGAAGCACTCGCCCGGCGGGTCGTCGGGCGGCAGCGCCGCCGCGGTCGCAGCCGGACTGGTCGCGGCCGCCATCGGATCAGACGGCGCCGGCAGCGTGCGCATTCCGGCGGCGTGGACGCACCTCGTCGGCATCAAGCCGCAGCGCGGCCGCATCTCGACGTGGCCGCTGCCAGAGGCCTTCAACGGGATCACCGTCAACGGCGTTCTGGCCCGGACGGTCGAAGACGCCGCCCTGGTGCTCGACGCCGCGTCGGGAAATGTCGACGGCGACCTGCACAAGCCGCCATCGGTGCGCGCATCCGAACACGTGGCCAAGGCCCCGGGACCGCTGACGGTCGCGATGTCGACGGCGTTCCCGTTCACCTTCTTCCGGGCGAAGCTGCACCCCGAGATCCATGCCGCCATGGAGGCCATCGCCGGTCAACTCGAGGAGTTGGGGCACACGGTGAGGTGCGCCAACCCCAACTACGGCATCACGATGTCATGGGACTTCCTCTCCCGTTCCACCTCGGGATTGCTCGACTGGGCCTACCGCCTCGGCCCCACCATCACCGTGGAAAGGCGCACCGCGGCCAACATGCGCACCGGTCGCCTGCTCTCCGAGCAGGCGCTGCGCAAGGCGCGGGTCCGCGAGGCGGACGCCCAGCGGCGTATCGGGTGGATCTTCAACCTCGCCGACGTTGTGCTCGCCCCGACGACGGCACTCCCGCCGCACGAGGTGCACGCCTACGACCGCCGAGGCAGCCTCGCCACCGACCGCGCGATGATCCAGTCGTGTCCGGTGACGTGGCCCTGGAATCTGCTCGGCTGGCCGTCGATCAGCATCCCGGCCGGTTTCACCTCCGACGGTCTGCCCATCGGGGTGCAGTTGATGGGTCCCGCCAACAGCGAGCCCCTGCTGATCTCGCTGGCCGCCGAACTGGAGGTCACCGGCAACTGGGCGGCCAAACAGCCCGAGGTCTGGTGGGAAACGCCTTAGCACTGGCCGAACGAGCAGCACCGCCAGAGCATCGAGTGCTGCCAAAAGCGTAGGGAAACACCCGATTTGTTTCCCCCGCAGACGGCCTAACGTCACGCGGAACGGAGTAGTCGACCACGTGTGCCGGCGCCTCCGACACTCAATGGCGTGAACCGCCACTCTGCATGGGAGAACTCCGTGAAGCTCAATCGCTCGACATGTCTGACGGCTTCGGCCGCCGCCTGCGCCGCCCTGGTTGCGGGCTCCGTGACACTCAACGTCATGACGCCGGCGACGGCCGACCCCCTGCCCTATGGTCCTGACACCTGCCTACAGGGGTTCGTCTGGCGCAACGCACGGTCGGGTGACACGGTGTGTGTGACGCCCGCGACGCGGGATCAGGTCGCGGCGCAGAACGCAAACGCCGGGGCCAACAAGGACCCCAGCCAGGCCTATGGACCGGCCTCGTGCTCACAGGGGTACGTCTGGCGCGAGGCGTTCGACGGCGACACCATCTGTGTCACACCCGCCGTTCGAAGCGCCACCCTCGCCGACAACGCCGCGGCGGAATCCCGCAAGCAGGCCAACGCACCGGTGCCCACGCCGACGAACAAGCCCATCCCCACCAGCATCGCGCAGGCGGGCGGGACGGTGGTCTTCGAGGTCACCGGGGCCGGCGAGGTGTTCAACATCGTCACCGACCCCGATAGCGGATTCGTCGCCGATCACACCAGGCTGCCGTTCAAGCGCACCGTGAACATCGGACCCGACGTACACATGCTGCAGGTCGTCGCCACAGGCAGGGACGACCCGGGACCCGGCTGCCAGATCACCCTCAACGGCAGGGTCGTCGACCAGAAACCCGTCGGCGGCGACGCTCACTGCCTCTTCGTCGTCCCCGACTAGAAACCGAGCCGGCCCAGCTGTTTCGGGTCGCGCTGCCAGTTCTTCGCGATCTTGACCCGGAGTTCCAGGTACACCTTGGTGCCCAGCAGCTTCTCGATCTGTACGCGGGCGGCGGTGCCCACTTCGCGCAGACGGGCGCCGCCCTTGCCGATGACGATGCCCTTCTGACTGTCGCGCTCCACGTAGAGGATGGCGTGAACGTCGATCAGGTCGTCCCGGCCTTCGCGCGGATTCACGTCGTCGATCACGACTGCCAGCGAGTGGGGCAGTTCGTCGCGCACGCCCTCGAGTGCGGCCTCGCGGATGAGTTCTGCCATCAGGACCTCTTCCGGCTCGTCGGTCAGCTCGCCGTCGGGGTAGAACGCGGGGCCTGGCGGCAGTTGAGCGACGAGAACGTCGATCAGGACGTCCACCTGGTCCCCCGTGGTGGCCGACACCGGCACGATCTCGCACTCGCCCCCGGTCAACTCGCTCGCGGCCAGCAGCTGTGCGGCGACCCTGTCCCTGGACACCTTGTCGGTCTTGGTGACGATGACCACGAGGGTCGTCCTCGGCGCGACCGCGCGGATCTGCTGGTAGATCCAGCGGTCACCCGGCCCGATCCCCTCATCGGCGGGGATGCAGAGCCCGATGACGTCGACCTCGGAGTAGGTGTTCTTGACCAGGTCGTTGAGCCGCTGGCCGAGCAGCGTCCTCGGTCGGTGCAGGCCCGGCGTGTCCACCAGCACGATCTGGAAGTCCTCGCGGTGCACGATGCCGCGGATGGTGTGGCGGGTGGTCTGGGGCCGGTTCGACGTGATGGCCACCTTCGAACCCACCAGCGTATTCGTGAGGGTGGACTTCCCCGTATTCGGCCGGCCGACGAAACATACGAAACCCGAACGGAACTCGGTCATGGGGTCATCACAGCGGCTTGCCCGCCCGGTCGGTGACGATCACCGCGGCGGCGGCCGACATCTCACGGACGGCGGCCACCCCGGCGTCGTCGGTCGAACCGCCGACCAGAACGGCCGCTTCCAGCCCCGCCGCCCCGCTGGACACCGCGGCCGCCACGGCCACCTGCAGTGCCGTCAGGGTCAACGCGTCGAGCGTGACGGGAGCGCCCGCGTAGGTTCGGCCATCGAGGTCGCGCACCGCCGCTCCGCTGCCCGCCTCCGCGCGGCCCATCGCGCCGCGCGCGAGCACCACCAACTTGTCGTCCTCGGCGTCGAGGCTCATTCCGTGTCCTCCTCGGGTTCGGCGGGGCTCACCAGGACCGTGCCGACGCGGACCCGCCCACGGTGGTCCTGGCCGCCCTCGGCGCGTAGCCGCAACCCGTCCCAGGTCACCTCGGCGCCCGGTAGCGGCACCCTGCCCAGTTCGTGAGCCAGCAGTCCGCCGACGGTGTCGACGTCCATGTCATCGTCGATCTCGAGGCCGTCGAACAGTTCCGTGAGATCCTCCAGCGGGAGCCTCGCCGACACCCGGAACCGGTTGTCGCCCATTTCCTCCCAGGGTGCAACCTCGTCGGTGTCGTACTCGTCGGCGATCTCCCCGACGATCTCCTCCAGCACGTCCTCGATGGTCGCCAGTCCGGCGATCGCGCCGTACTCGTCGACCAGCAGCGCCATGTGGTTGCGGTCGCGCTGCATCTCGCGCAGCAGCGCGTCCAGCGGTTTGGAGTCCGGCACGAACACGGGTGGCCGCATCACCTCCGAGACCCTGGTGTCCCGGCCGCCGTTGGTCGAGTAGTACGTCTGCTGCACCAGATCCTTGAGGTAGACCACGCCGATCACGTCGTCGACGTTCTCGCCGATGACGGGCAGGCGCGAGTGACCACTTCGCACCGCCAGCGACGTTGCCTGACCGGCAGTCTTGTCGGCCTCGATCCACACCATCTCGGTACGCGGCACCATGACCTCCCGCACCGCCGTGTCGCCGAGTTCGAACACCGACTGGATCATCCGCCGTTCCTCGTCGGCGACCACACCGCGCTGCTGGGCGAGATCCACCACCTCGCGCAACTCGATCTCGGACGCGAACGGACCGTTGCGGAAGCCCCGACCCGGGGTCAGGGCATTGCCGATCAACACCAGCAGCCGCGAGATCGGCGTGAGCAGGACCGAGATCGCTTGCAGCGGAAGGGCGGCCACCAGTGAGATGGTGTACGCGTTCTGCCTGCCGACGGTGCGCGGACCGACGCCGATGGCGACGAAGCTGACGACGACCATGATCGCCGACGCCGCGACCAGACCCCACCCCAGGCCGAGATCCTCGGCGAGGTGGGCGACCAGCAGAACCGTCGCGATCGTCTCGCACGTGATGCGCAGCAGCACGATGAGGTTGATGTAGCGGGGTCGGTCTTCCATGAGGCGCGCCAACCGTGCCGCGCCGGGCCGCTCGTCGCGGACGAGTTCGTCGACCCGTGCCTTGGAGACGGTGCTGATTGCGGCGTCGATCGCCGCGAACAGGCCACCGAGCAGGATCAGTGCGAGGGCGCCGAACAGCGGCGCAAGTCCGGTCACGGTGTGTCGTAGAACCGGGACTCGTCGAGCAGGCGCCGATCACGCTCGCCCTGGAGGTCGCGGTGGTAGGCGGCCACCTGATCGGCGACCCATTCCTCGAGAAGTTCGACCTGCAGGGCGAACATCTCCTTCTCCTCGTCGGGCTCGGCATGGTCGTACCCCAGCAGGTGCAGCACTCCGTGCACGGTCAGCAGAGCGAGTTCATGACCGAGCGAATGCCCGGCCGTCTGAGCCTGTTTGGCTGCGAACTCGGGGCACAGCACGATGTCGCCGAGCATCGACGGGCCGGATTCGGGCGCGTCGGGCCGACCGCCGGGCTCGAGTTCGTCCATCGGGAAGCTCATCACATCGGTCGGTCCGGGCAGATCCATCCAACGCATGTGCAGGTCGGCCATCGCCGCGGTATCGAGCAGCACCATCGACAGTTCGGCGGCCGGGTTGACGTCCATTCGACCGATGACGAACCGCGCGACGCTGATCAACTCGGTCTCGGACACCTCGATGCCGGACTCGTTGGACACCTCGATGGTCATCGGGCGGTCACCGTCGCTGCCGGCCCGAACCGGCCCGGCGCTGCGCCCGATTCAACGACTCGGGCTCCTCGAATCGTGCATAGGCGTCGACGATCTCGGACACCAGGCGGTGCCGAACCACGTCCGCGCTCGTGAGTTCGGAGACGTGAATGTCGGCGATGCCGTCGAGGATCTCGACTGCTGCGCGCAGCCCGGACCTCGCACCGCCGGGCAGGTCGACCTGAGTGGAGTCTCCAGTGACGACCATCTTCGAACCGAAGCCCAGCCGGGTGAGGAACATCTTCATCTGCTCGGCGGTGGTGTTCTGCGCCTCGTCGAGGATGATGAATGCGTCGTTGAGCGAGCGGCCGCGCATATAGGCCAGCGGCGCCACCTCGATGACCCCGGTGCTCATCAGCTTGGGGATCAATTCCGGATCCATCATGTCGTGCAGCGCATCGTAGAGCGGGCGCAGATACGGGTCGATCTTCTCGCTGAGCGTGCCGGGCAGGAAGCCAAGGCGCTCACCGGCTTCCACGGCGGGCCGGGTGAGGATGATCCGTGACATCTGTTTGGTCTGCAGCGCGTTGACTGCCTTGGCCATCGCCAGGTAGGTCTTGCCGGTGCCTGCCGGGCCGATGCCGAACACGATGGTGTGTGCATCGATCGCGTCGACATAGCGCTTCTGGTTCAAGGTCTTCGGACGGATCGTCTTACCGCGCCGCGACAGGATGTCGAGGGTGAGCACCTCGGCAGGCGATTCCGTGCCGCTGCCGATCAGCATCGCCACGGTGTGGCGCACCGCATCCGGCGTGAGTCTCTGGCCGCCGGCCACCACGGCGATCAGTTCGGTCACCGCGCGTTCGGCCAACGCCACGTCGGCGGGCTCACCCGACAGCGTCAGAGCATTGCCGCGGGCATGAATGTCCGCGGTGAGCAGGCGCTCAAGAGCACGGAGATTCTCGTCGGCCGAACCGAGCAGGCCCACCACGAGGTCGGGGGGCACGTTGATGTTGCTTCGTACCGACGACGAGGCAGCGTTCGTCTCGCGGGGCGTCACGTGGGGTTCAGTGCCTGCTCTCTGTGTCTGTGTGTCGTGGTCTCTGTGTCGTCAATCCCGACGAGTCCCTGGAGTTTAGCGCTGGTCACCGCCACGTCCCAACGGTCGACGCAGTCGGCACTAGAGCCACCTGGCCGTCAGGACGCCCAGCGCGCCCAGCGCCACGGCCGCCGCGGTCGACGTGCGCAGCACCGAGGGACCCAATCGCACGGCGACGGCTCCGGCATCGGTCAAAGCCGCGATCTCGCCGTCGCTGATGCCGCCCTCCGGCCCGACGAGAAGCAGTACCGATGCGGCCCCGTCCAGTCGGGCCCGCATCGGTGCCGCGGCCAGCGGTTCGGTCGACGACTCGTGTAGCGCGAGCACCACCGCGCCCGCCCCGACCGCTTCCCCGACGACGTCGACGAGTTCGCCGGTAGACACCACCGACGACACCGATGGGATGTGGGGGCGGCGCGCCTGCCGTGCCGCCGACCGCGCCACCGCCTGCCACCGCCGCAACCCCTTGTCCACCTTGACCGATCCGTCCCACCGAGCCACGCAACGCTGCGCCTGCCAGGCGATGAACCCGTCGGCCCCGGCCTCGGTGGCGGCTTCGACGGCGAGTTCGGCGCGATCCGCCTTGGGCAGCGCCTGCACCACGGTCACCGTCGGCGTCGGCGGTTCGACCGTGCGCAGACTCTCCACCCTGGCCGAAAGACGGCCCTTGGTGACGTCGGCGACCACGCAGTGCGCGACGGTGCCCGCGCCGTCGCCGAGGTCGATGCGTTCACCCACCCGGATGCGACGCACGTTGGCCGCGTGGAATCCCTCGTCGCCGTCGAGCACGGCGCACCCACCCACCTCGACGAGTCCGTCGACGTAGAACAGGGCGCTGCTCACGAGCGGCACATCGGTGCTCAGCGGCCGGTGAACGTCTCACGCAACCGGCTGAAGAGGCCACCGTTGGTCTGCTGCGCGCGCGTGGACTTGACCTCCGCCGCATCGCGGACGCGGTGTTCCTTCAGCTTGCGCAGGAGATCGGTGTCCTCGTTGTCCAGGCGCGAAGGCACGACGACCTCGATGTGGGCGTGCAGGTTGCCCCGTACCCCGGACCGAAGGTGTGGCATGCCGTGGCCACGCAAGGTCGTGACCGTGCCCGGCTGGGTGCCGGGGGCGATCGTGATGTCCGTCGGGCCGTCCATGATGGCATCGACGGAGACCGTCGTACCCAGGGCGGCGTCCACCATCGGGACCGAGACGGTGCAGTGCAGGTCGTCGCCGTCGCGGACGAAGACGTCGTGCTCCTGCTCGTGGACCTCGACGTACAGGTCACCGGCCGGCCCACCGCCGGGGCCTACCTCGCCCTGTGCGGCCAACCGCACCCGCATGCCCGTTCCGACACCCGCCGGGATCTTCACGCTGACCTCGCGGCGCGCACGCACGCGGCCGTCCCCACCGCAGGAGTGGCACGGATCGGGAATCACCTCGCCGACGCCCGCGCAAACCGGGCACGGCCGCGACGTCATCACCTGACCGAGCAGCGAACGCTGCACCGACTGCACCTCGCCCTGGCCACCACAGGTGTCGCACGCCACCGGCACGGAGTTGCCGTGCGTGCCCTTACCGTGGCAGGTATCGCACAGGATCGCGGTGTCGACGGTGACCTGCCTGGTCACGCCGGTCGCGCACTCCGAAAGATCCATCCGCATCCGCAGCAGGGAATCCGAGCCGGGCCGTACCCGCCCGATCGGGCCGACGAGCACCACCGCCACCGCCGAAGAAGGCCTCGAACACGTCGCCGAGGCCGCCGAACCCGCCGAATCCACCCGCCGCGCCGCCCGGGCCGGTCTCCATCGGGTCGCCGCCCATGTCCACCACCCGGCGGCGCTCGGGGTCTGTCAGCACCTCGTAGGCGAGCTTGACCTCGGCGAACTGCTCTCCTGCACCGGGGTTCACATCGGGGTGCAATTCGCGCACCAGCCTGCGATAGGCCGACTTGATGTCCGAATCGCTCGCACCCTTGCTCAACCCGAGCAGACCGTAATAATCGCGTGCCACGCCAAACCCTTCCAAGAACCTTCTGAGCCGCTTGCGCGGTCCAATTTCACACCCCTAGCGGGTGCCCAAGACTTCGCCTATGTACAGAGCAACCGCCGCGACGTTGGCAATGGTTCCCGGATAGTCCATTCGAGTGGGACCGACCACACCCATGCCGCCGTACACCTTGCCAAGGCTGCCGTAGGTGGTGCTGATCACCGACGTGCCTGCCATCTGCTCGGCCTCGGTCTCGTGTCCGATGCGGACCGTGACCTTACCGGCCTCCTCCTGCGCGGCAAGCAGGCGCAACACCACCACCTGCTCTTCGAGGGCCTCGAGGATCGAGCGCAGGGAGCCACCGAAATCGGCGGTATTGCGTGTGAGGTTGGCGGTGCCACCGAGTAACAGACGCTCCTCGCCGTGCTCGACCAGGGTCTCGACCAGCACCGTTGCCGCCCGCCCCACCGCATCACCCAGGCCGCCGTGGCCGATCAGTTGGGACGCGAGGTCCGCCACGGCGATGGACGCCGCAGACAGGGGCTTGCCCTCCAGCGCCTGGCCGAGCAGTTCCCGCAACTGCACGAGCTGATGTTCCTCGATGGTGTCGCCGAGTTCGACGATGCGCTGGTCGACGCGACCGGAGTCGGTGATCACGACGAGCAGCAGCCGGGCAGGCGTCAGCAGGACGACCTCGAGGTGGCGCACCGTCGACCTCGACAGCGTCGGGTACTGCACGATGGCGACCTGTCGGGTCAGCTGGGCCAGCAGACGCACCGCGCGCCGCAGCACGTCGTCGAGGTCGACACCGGACTCGAGGAACGACAGGATCGCCCGCCGCTCACTGCCCGACAGCGGCTTGACCTCGTCGAGTCGGTCGACGAACTCGCGGTAGCCCTTCTCGGTGGGGATCCGGCCCGAACTGGTGTGGGGCTGCGCGATGTAGCCCTCGGCCTCCAGGACCGCCATGTCGTTGCGCACCGTCGCGCTCGAGACACCGAGATTGTGGCGTTCGACGAGCGTCTTGGAGCCGATCGGCTCCTGGGTGGTCACGAAGTCGGCGACGATGGCGCGCAGGACCTCGAACCTCCGATCGTCGGCACTGCTCATCGCTCACCTCCGTCATCGGCACTCATCAGCACTGTTTCCGCCATTTTACGGTGACGATCACCTGCGACGCCGACCGGCGCTGTTTCGATGCTTGCGAGATGGCTTCGAGGTGCGGGGACAACCCGAGCCCGGGGCACTAACCTCGATCCATGCCGTCGCCGATGTCGCGGAATCCGTGTGCAGCGATGGCACGCGGATGATCTTCAAGGGTGTCCTCGACGGCAAGCCGTATCCCGAGCACGGACTGTCACATCGACAGTGGGCTTCGATACCGCCCAGACAGATCCGCCTCGACGAACTGGTGACGACCACCACCGTGCTGGCGCTGGACCGGTTGCTCTCCGAAGACTCCACGTTCTTCGGCGACCTGTTTCCACATGCCGTGCGCTGGAGGGGCGTGGTGTACCTCGAGGACGGACTGCACCGTGCCGTGCGGGCGGCGCTGCGGAACCGGACGGTGTTGCACGCCCGTGTCTACGACATGGACGTGCCACTGGCGGAGCAGGTCTAGTCGGGGCCGTCGCGGCGGCGGAGAAGGTAGGCCGCGGTACCCACCTGCCAGGCATAGATCGCCAGCACACTGCCGCGCTCCCATACGCCCACTGGCGCGACTGAGTGCACCGCCTCCCGTGGCCACCGCGAGCAGGCACAGCAGACCGACGGTTCCGAGCACGATGGACGCTCGCACGTAGGCCCTCGACGCGCCCGCCCTCCCGAGCAGCGGCCCCGCGGCCAGGACCGCGGCGTTGCCGCCGCCGATGGCCGCCACCGCGCCGATGACGTGCCAGCGAGACCCGGTGCCACTGTGGACCGCGGCGACGATCAGATTGCCGACGCCGTTGGTGACGGCGAACGCGAGGAACCACCGCGTCCCCGGAGCCCGGGTCCCGCGCGCCACCAGTACCGCGCCTGTTGGGAACAGCAGGCCCTGGCACACGAACGCGGCATTCATCAGCGACGAGTGCGGGGACCGGCCGGGTTCGCCGAGTGTGCTGATGAAGTCCGACGCGTAGTCGTAGCCGGGGAAGCCTGCAGCCGCGACCACCTCGGCGACGTAGTAGAAGACGGCGGCCGCGGTCCACAGCACCGCGGCGACGGTGATCGGGACCGCGCGCCCGCGTACGGCCACGGTGTCAAAGGTAGAGCAGGCCCGGGCCTGCCTAACCGGCCGTCAGCACGTCCCGCACGACGGCATCGGCCAGCAGCCGACCGCGGTCGGTCAGCACCAGCCGGTCGGCGTTGCGCTCGACGAGGCCGTCGGACACCGCCAGCTCCGCGCGGGCCCGCTCGACATCGGTCAGCGCATCCAGCGGCAGCCCGCTGCGCAAACGCAGGCGCAGCATGACGTCCTCGGTGTGACGATCCGAGGCATCGAGTTCCTCGAAGTCGCCGATGGGCAGCGTTCCCTCGCCCAGTGCCCGGGCGTAGGCGTTGGGGTGCTTGACGTTCCACCACCGGGTGTCGCCGAGGTAGCCGTGCGCGCCCGGTCCCGCACCCCACCACTCGCCGCCATCCCAGTAGCCCAGGTTGTGCTGGCACTCCCCGCCGGGACGGCTCCAGTTGGACACCTCGTACCACCCGAGACCGGCCTCGGACAGACGCGCATCCAGTAGCTCGTAGCGGTGAGCGAGCACGTCGTTGTCCGGTGACGCGAACTCGCCCCGTCGCACCCGGCGGGCCAGCGCCGTTCCGTCCTCGACCACGAGCGCGTAACCCGACACGTGGTCGACGCCCGCCTCGATCACCACGTCGACCGACCGCTGCAGGTCGTCGTCGGTCTCGCCCGGGGTGCCGTAGATGAGGTCCAGATTGACGTGCTCGAAACCCTCGGCACGCGCCTCGAGCGCGGCGGCGAGTGGACGTCCCGGCGAATGCACCCGGTCCAGCGCGGCCAGCACGTGCGGCGCCGCCGACTGCATGCCCAACGACACCCTGGTGTATCCGGCGGCCCGGAGCTCGGCGAACAAGGCGGGTGACGTCGACTCCGGATTGGCCTCGGTGGTGACCTCGGCGTCGGCCGAGAGCACGAAGTGGTCGCGGATCGCGCCGACGACGGCGGCCAGCCCGGAACCGCCCAGCAGCGACGGCGTTCCCCCACCGACGAACACCGTCTGAACCGGCGGGGCACCGTCCAACGCGCGGCCGGCCATCGCGAGTTCCAGCCGCAGCGCGGCCAGCCAGCCGTCCGGGGTGGCACCGCCGAGTTCCCCGGGCGTATAGGTGTTGAAGTCGCAATATCCGCAGCGGGTCGCGCAGAACGGAACGTGAACGTAGATGCCGAACGACCGCCCCGCGGTGGCCCGCAGTGACGGCCGGGCCGTCTGCTCCACGCCGGTGATCACCGCACCAGTCTCCCAGAGCCGGTCGCGCTGACACCGGTCGCAAAGCCTCATTGGGGCAGATGGCGCCACCCGTGGCACAATGGACCCGTGTCCGCCGCCCTGAACTCCTGCCGCGTGTTGCTCGTGGCGCGGCGGCACGTCGACTTCAAGCGTGTGTGCACTTCCGCCTGTCTGCCTTGACCGCGTTCTGATCTCGGAAAACCGCCAACACTGAAATCTCAGCTGGCCGCCGGATCTGCGCCGCCGGTCAGTCCCCGGTGACAGCGCGCGATTCCGACGCCGGCCCTCCACGAAGGGGCCACCATGACACAGGCCGATACCACGTCAGCATCCCGCTCGGCCAGCACGCCCAAACCCGCCAAGCGACCGCGCGGCGAAGGGCAGTGGGCGCTGGGCTACCGCGAACCGCTCAACGCCAACGAACGGTCCAAGAAGGACGACGACCCGCTCAACGTGCGCGACCGCATCGAGAACATCTACGCCAAGGGCGGGTTCGACAGCATCGACAAGGGCGACCTGCGCGGCCGTTTCCGCTGGTGGGGCCTGTACACCCAGCGCAACGAGGGCTACGACGGCACGTTCACCGGCGACGAGAACATCGATCTCCTCGAGGCGCCGTACTTCATGCTGCGGGTGCGCTGTGACGGCGGCGCACTCACTGCGGCCGCGCTCCGCACGCTTGGCGAGATCTCCACCGAGTTCGCCAGGGACACCGCCGACATCTCCGACCGCCAGAACATCCAGTACCACTGGATCCAGGTGGAGGACATGCCCGAGATCTGGCGCCGGCTGGACGCCGTGGGACTGCAGACCACCGAGGCCTGCGGCGACTGCCCTCGCATCGTGCTCGGCTCACCTCTGGCAGGCGAGTCCCCCGACGAGGTCATCGACGGCACCCCCGCGATCGACGAGATCGTCAAGCGCTACATCGGCAAGAAGGAGTACTCCAACCTGCCGCGCAAGTTCAAGACCGCGATCTCGGGCCTGCAGGACGTCGTCCACGAGGTGAACGACGTCGCGTTCATCGGCGTCGAGCATCCCGAACACGGCCCGGGCTTCGATCTCTGGGTCGGCGGCGGACTATCCACCAACCCGATGCTCGGCCAACGGGTGGGCGCATGGGTGCCGCTCGACGAGGTGCCCGACGTCTGGGAGGGCGTCGTCTCGGTGTTCCGCGACTACGGCTACCGGCGCCTGCGCAGCAAGGCTCGGCTGAAGTTCCTCATCAAGGACTGGGGCGTCGAACGATTCAGGGACGTTCTGGAACAGGAATACCTGGGCCGCAAGCTGATCGACGGACCGGCGCCGACCCCCGTCACCCGCCCGATAGACCACGTCGGCGTCCAGAAGCTGAAGAACGGCCTCAACGCCGTCGGTGTGGCGCCGATCGCGGGCCGGGTGTCGGGCACCATCCTGGCCAAGGTCGCCGACCTCGCCGAGTCGGTCGGCTCAGACCGCATCCGGTTCACCCCCTACCAGAAGCTGATCATCCTGGACGTGCCGGACGAGAAGCTCGACGAACTGCGCGACGGCCTGGATGCCCTGGGCCTGCCGTCGCAGCCGTCGCACTGGCGACGCAACCTGATGGCCTGCTCGGGCATCGAGTTCTGCAAGTTGAGCTTCGCCGAGACCCGCAAGCGCTCGCAGACCCTGGTTCCCGACCTGGAGAAGCGGCTCGAGGACATCAACTCCGAACTCGACGTCCCGGTGACCGTGAACCTCAACGGCTGCCCGAACTCCTGTGCGCGCATCCAGGTCGCCGACATCGGCTTCAAGGGCCAGATGATCGACTCCGACGTCGACGGCGAGGGCGCAGTGGAGGGCTTCCAGGTCCATCTGGGCGGGAGCCTGGGCCTGGACAGCGGTTTCGGCCGCAAGCTGCGTCAGCACAAGGTGCTCTCCAGCGAGCTTGGCGACTACATCGAGCGTGTCGTTCGCAACTTCGTGAAACAACGCGAGGCCGGCGAGCGTTTTGCCACCTGGGCGGTTCGGGCCGACGAGGCCGACCTGCGATGACCGAAGTGACGAGCGGCAGAAGGATGGTGCACCAGGTGAATGGTGTGACGAACGAGACCGACCTGATCGAACTGGCCGAACGGGGCGCAGCCGAACTGGACGGCGCAACGGCCGAAGAGCTTCTTCGCTGGACCGACGAGCAGTTCGGTGGCGACTACATCGTGGCCTCCAACATGCAGGACGCCGTCCTGGTCGACTTGGCCGCCAAGGTGCGCCCCGGGGTGGACGTGATGTTTCTCGACACCGGGTACCACTTCGTGGAGACCATTGGCACCCGGGACGCCGTGGAGGCGGTCTACCAGGTCAACGTGGTCAACGTGACTCCCGAGCACAACGTCGCCGACCAGGACGCCCTGCACGGCAAGGATCTGTTCGCCCGTGACCCGGGCGCCTGCTGCGGTATGCGCAAGGTCGCGCCCTTGAGCAAGGCGCTGAAGGGGTACTCCGCGTGGGTGACCGGCATCCGACGGGTCGAATCTCCGACGCGCGCCAATGCACCACTCATCAGCTTCGACAAGGCATTCGGGCTGGTCAAGATCAATCCGATCGCAGCGTGGTCGGACGACGACATGCAGGCCTACATCGACGCCAACGGCGTGCTGGTGAACCCCCTCGTCTTCGAGGGCTACCCATCGATCGGGTGTGCGCCGTGCACGGCCAAGCCCATCGAGGGCGCCGACCCGCGCAGCGGACGGTGGGCGGGCCAGACGAAGACCGAGTGCGGGCTGCACGCCTCGTGACCGCGTGACCACCGAACCGGGCGGGACGCAGCCCGCGCTGATCCTGACCGCGCACGGCAGCGCCGATCCGCGTTCGTCTGCGGTGGCACACGCGCTTGCCGGACGGATGCGGCGGCTGCGCCCTCGGCTCGACGTCCGGGTCGCATTCCTGGAACGGACCGACCCGGGCCTGTCCGAGGTGCTGGCCGACGTCGCCGAGCGGCGCGCCCACGCCGTCGTGGTGCCGATGCTGCTGGCCAGCGGATACCACGCGGGCGTCGACATCCCCTCGGCGATCGAGGCGAGCGGGGCGTCGGTGCAGCAGTCCGACGTCCTTGGCGAGGATCCTGCCCTGATCAACCTGCTCCGAATGCGACTGGCCGAGGCCGGACTCTCACCGGATGACCCCGAACTCGGCGTGATCGTGGCGGCGGTGGGCTCGTCCAGGGACACCGCGAACGACCGGACCGCGTCAGTGGGCGACGCGCTGCGTACGGGAACCCGGTGGGCAGGCGTCGAGGTGGCGTTCGCCACCGGCCCCCATCCGACGCTCGGCGAGGCCACTGAGCATCTGGTAGCCCGTGGGGCGTCCCGACTCGTCGTAGCGCCCTGGTTCCTGGCCCCCGGCAGGATCACCGACAGGTTGGCGAAACAAGCTGGTGAACTTGGTATTCCGATGATCCAGCCGCTGGGATCACACAACCTGGTGGCCGCCACCCTGCTCGACCGGTTCGACGCGATCTTGGACGCGCGCCTCGCGGCGTAGCGGGCCGCAGCACCACACCGTCAGGCCAGGCTCCGCGCCTGAGGCTCGGCGGCCGCAGACACCGCGGCCCCGGCCGGGAAGGGCGGCACCCGGGTCGCTCGGACGTAGACCGTGTCGCCCACCCGCAGACCCAGCGCCTCCGCATCGCCGCGGGTGATCTGCGCGGTGAACGGGCTGTTGTTGGTCGCGCTGGTCAACTCGACGCGAACCTCGAAGCCCAGCATCACGATTCGGTCGACGGTGGCGCGCACAACCCCCGTGGAGCCCACGCGCACGTCGGCTTGCGCGATCGCCATGTCGGGGTTGCGCCCGACCCGGATGTCGTGGGGCCGCACCAGCGTGCCGTTCAGCGACGAGACCGCGCCGAGGAAGGACATGACGAACTCTGTCGCCGGGCTGTCATAGACCTCGTCGGGTGAACCGACCTGCTCGATCCGGCCCCTGTTGAGGACGGCGATCCGGTCGGCGACGTCGAGTGCCTCCGACTGGTCGTGGGTGACCAGCACCGTCGTGACATGCACCTCGTCGTGCAGGCGACGAAGCCATGCGCGCAGGTCCTCGCGGACCTTGGCATCCAGTGCACCGAACGGTTCGTCGAGGAGCAGCACCTGCGGATCGACCGCGAGGGCGCGGGCGAGTGCCATGCGCTGACGCTGGCCGCCCGACAGCTGGTTCGGATACCGGGTCTGGAAGCCGGCCAGGCCGACGATCTCGAGCAGTTCGTCGACCTTGGCATTGACCTCGGCCTTGGGACGCCGTCGGATCTTCAGTCCGAACGCGACGTTGTCGCGCACCGTGAGGTGCTTGAACGCCGCGTAGTGCTGGAACACGAAGCCGATGCCGCGGCGCTGGGGTGGCACCCGGGTGACGTCCTCACCCTTGATGGTGATGACCCCGGTGTCCGGCTCGTCGAGGCCGGCGATGGCCCGCAGCAGCGTCGACTTGCCGGATCCGCTCGGCCCCAGCAGTGCGGTCAGGGAACCCTCCGGGACGTCGAAGTCGATGCCGTCGAGCGCCACGAAGTCCCCGTAGCGCTTGTTAGCACCCCGTACCGTGATCGCGTTCGAGCACTCATTGGAACCCATGTGGTGATGTCCTTCTTCTTCGTTGCCTATGTCGACGCCCGATTACGCCGGGCGTCGAGGATGACTTGAGCGATGAGCACGAATACCGCGACGGCCATCAGCAGCGTCGACAGGGCGTACGCGCCGTACTGCTCGCCCCGGTTGTAGCGGTCGGCCACCAGCAGGGTGAGGGTTTGCGAGGTCCCCGGCAGGTTGGACGACACCATGATCACCGCGCCGAATTCGCCGAGCGTGCGGGCCACGGTGAGCACGATCCCGTAGGTGAGACCCCATCGGATCGACGGCAGCGTGATCCGCCAGAACGCCTGCCACCACGACGCCCCCAGCGTCGAGGCGGCCTCCTCCTGGTCGGTACCCAGTTCGTGGAGCACCGGTTCGACCTCGCGAATCACGAACGGCACCGTGACGAAGATGCTGGCCAGCACGATTCCGGGGAAACCGAAGATGATCTTGAAACCCAGGTCGTTCTCGACGAAGCCCAATGCCCCCGATGAGCCCCACAGCAGGATCAGCGCAACGCCGACGACCACCGGCGACACTGCGAACGGCAGGTCGATGACGGCCTGCAGCGCGCTCTTGCCGCGGAACCGGTTGCGGGCCAATACAAGTGCCGTGGGAATGCCGAAGACGACGTTGAGCGGCACCACGATCGCAACCACCAGTAGCGACAACTGCAACGCCGAGATCGCCGCGGGTGTGGTGATCGACGCGATGAACGCACCCACCCCCGGTTCCAGTGTCCGCCAGAGGATCACTCCAACCGGGACGACGACCAGCACCAAGACGTACGTGAGCGCGGTATAGCGAAGAAGACGACGCACCGCAGGCGTGGGGTTCACTGCGCCATCTCCTCGCGCCTGGCGGCACGTGAACCGACCACGCGCAAGACGAACAGCACGGCGAAGGAGATCACCAGCAGCACGATGGAGATCGCGGCCGCACCGGTCCGATCGTCGTTCTCGATGAGGGTCCGAATCCACTGCGATGACACCTCGGTCTCGCCGGGCACCGCCCCACCGATCAGCACGACGGAGCCGAACTCCCCGATCGCCCGGGAGAACGCCAGGCCGGCACCCGAGAGCAACGACGGCAGCAGCGCGGGCAGGATCACCCGCGTGAAGATGGCCGCGTTGTTCGCGCCCAGTGATGCCGCGGCCTCCTCGACCTCCCTGTCGAGTTCGAGCAGAACGGGCTGCACCGAACGCACCACGAAGGGCAGCGTGACGAACAGCAGCGCGACGCCCACACCCCACTTGGTGTGCTGAAGGTGAAGTCCAACAGGGCTGTTCGGTCCGTAAAGAGCCAGCATAACCAGGCTCGCGACGATGGTGGGCAGCGCGAAGGGGAGGTCGATGACGGCATCGACGAAACGCTTGCCTGCGAACTCGTCGCGCGTCAGCACCCAGGCGACCAGCAGGCCGAAGACGAGGTTGATCACCGTCACACCGAACGAGATGGTGATCGTCACACGGAAAGACTCGACCGCGGCGTTGGACGACACCGCGCTCCAGAACGCCTGCCATCCTCCCCCGGCGGACTGCCACAGGATGGCGGCCAGCGGCAGTAGCACGATCACGCTGAGCCACGACATCGCCGCACCCACGCGCAGGCCCGTCGACCCGGGCCTGCGGACCAACCGGCGTTCCAGCCGGTCCTGGGCGGGATCGGCATCCACCGACGTCATCCAGTCGCCTGCTTGTAGATCTTCGTGATCGTGCCGTTGTCCTTGTCGAACAACGCGGTGTCGACCGTGGCCCATCCACCGAGATCCTCTATGGTCCAGAGCTTCTCGGGTGCCGGGAATTCGGCCGCGAACTGCTCGGCGACCGCGGGGTTCACCGGTCGGAAACCCGCCTCGGCCCAGAGCTTCTGGCCTTCGTCGGTGTAGAGGAAGTTCTTCAGGGCGTTGGCCTGCTCGAGGTGGGCAGTGGCGGAGACCACCGCGACCGGGTTGTCGATCTTGAAGGTCTGCGGCGGATTCACGTGCTCGACGGGTTTGCCTTGCCGCTCGGTGTTGATGGCCTCGTTCTCGTAGCTCAGCAGTACGTCGCCGGTGCCCAGCAGGAACAGGTCCGTGGCCTCGCGCCCGGAACCCGGCCGGGTCTTGATGTGCTCGGTGACGAGTTCGTCGACGAAGTCCAGACCGGCCTGCGGATCCTTGCCGCCGTTGCTCTTCGCGGCATACGGCGCCAACAGGTTCCACTTCGCCGAACCCGAACTCAGTGGGCTCGGGCTGACCACCTCCAAACCCGGTTGGAGCAGGTCGTCCCAGTCCTTGATGCCCTTCGGGTTGCCCTTGCGCACGACGAGAGTCACCACGGACCCGAACGGGATGCCCTTGGTGGCGTCTGCGTTCCAGTCCTTGGCCACCTTGTCGGCCTTGACCAGCCGGGTGATGTCTGGTTCGACGGAGAAGTTGACCAGGTCGGCCGGCTTGCCGTCCACCACGGCCCGGGACTGGTCGCCGGATGCACCGTAGGAGGTCGTGACAGCGACACCCTTGCCCTCTGGCGTCGCCGCGAAGGCGGGGATGATCTTGCTCCACCCCGGCTCCGGCACGGCGTATGCGACGAGGGTCAACGTCGTGTCCGCATCGCCCTGGCCGTCACCTCCTGCGACGTCGCTGGAGCCGCCGCCACCGCAGCCGGCCAGCAGGGTGACGGTCAGTGCAAGCGCTCCGGCGGACAGCCAGGACTTCGTGTAGGCGGGCATGTTCATGATGACGTGGGGACCTTTCCTTGCGACGTGAGGGACTGAGGAGACCCGTCACCACGGCAAGACCACGCATTCAGATGATGGGCACGTGGCACCCACTACTGACGCCGAACCGCGAACGGGTTGGGGTCAGCGACAACAGAGAACGTCGGCGACAGCGCATGAACCCACGGCGATGAGGGCCAGGACATGACCCTCAGTGCTGCCGGACGCTGCGTACATGGCGCGAGCGTAACAGAGGAGTCAGAAGTTGGCCGATCAGTGTGTGAGCAGCCACGTGACGATGACCAGCAGCACCAGAATCACCAGAATCAGGGTGACGCGCGACCGCGGCAAGCCACTCACCGATCGTCCTTGTCGACGTGGCGGGCACGCTGCAACAGGCGGATACCGTTGCCCAGCGCGCCGTCCAGGACGACCGCGATTCCGTAGGACAGAACCAGCACGATCGGCATCACCACCGCCGCCTGAGCGATGAACCCGAGCCCGGACAGCCACAGTTCGACGCCGTCCCACCAATTCAGGATCCCGCTCATCGGCACCAGCCTACGATCAACCCCGTGGGCGCCCACGTAGAGCATGGATCGAACGCGACGTCCTGCCTGGTCGCCGGTGGCGGCCCGGCGGGAATGATGCTCGGACTGCTGCTCGCCCGCGCCGGCGTCGCCGTGACCGTCATGGAGAAACACGCGGACTTTCTGCGGGACTTCCGCGGTGACACGGTGCACGCCAGCACGCTGCGCCTGCTGGATGAACTGGGCCTGGACGGCGAGTTCGCCGCCGTCCCGCACCGGCTGATCGACACGATCACCGCCACCATCGCCGACACCGATGTGCGCATCGACCTGTCGCGGCTTCCCGGCGCGCACAAACACATCGCCCTGGTGCCGCAATGGGACTTCCTGGAGATGTTGGCCACCGCAGCCGAGTCCGAGCCAACCTTTCGGTTGTTGCGCAGTACCGAGGTGCTCGGAACGATCCGTTCGGGACGCCGGATCGCCGGCGTGCGGTACCGCAACGCCAACGGCGAGATCCGCGAAATGAGCGCCGACCTGGTCGTGGCCTGCGACGGCCGATCCTCGACGCTACGCGCCGCCGCGGCGTTGTCGACACACGACTTCGGCGCGCCCATGGACGTGTGGTGGTTCCGGCTCCCCCGGCACGCCTCCGACCCGCAGGGCCTCAACGCCATCTTTCGGGCCGGCCACGGTTGCATACTGATCGATCGCGGCGACTACTTCCAGATCGCCTACCTGATTCGCAAGGGCGAGGACTCGTCGATGCGCGACGAAGGCATCTCCTCGCTACACCGTCAGCTCCTCGAACTGCACCCCTGGCTTGCCGACAGGATTGAGTCGTTGCAGTCCTTCGATGACGTGAAACTGCTTGACGTACAACTGAACCGGCTACGCCGCTGGTATGACGACGGGTTGCTGCTGATCGGCGATGCCGCACACGCGATGTCGCCGATCGGCGGGGTGGGCATCAACCTCGCCGTCGCAGACGCCGTGGCCGCCGGCCGGATCCTCGCCGGACCGCTGCGCCGCGGGAAGGTGACCACCGCACACCTTGCCAGGGTCCAGGCCCGACGGTGGCTGCCTGCGGCCATCATTCAGCGCGTGCAGCAGACGATTCAGGACCGGGCGATCGCCGTGGCGATCGGCACCGACCAGGGCCTTCCCGCGGCGCCGCTCGCGGTGCGTCTGGCCAACCGATTCCCAGCACTGCGCGCCGTCGTTGCCTACGGCATCGCCATGGGACCATTCCCCGAACACGTCCCCGGATACGCGCGGCACTGAACACACCACGACGGCGAACCTGGGCGACACACACCCTCCATGAGTAGACGGAGGGTAGGTTCGCGGTCGATGATGGCGGGATGGTTCTGCAGCACGCCGATCCCGATGATGACACCGGCAACACCGAGGCCGTGCCCGAGGCGACCTAC
Source organism: uncultured Actinomycetota bacterium (assembly GCA_963798245.1). Classification (GTDB taxonomy): domain Bacteria; phylum Actinomycetota; class Actinomycetes; order Mycobacteriales; family Mycobacteriaceae; genus Mycobacterium. The sequence goes on along the minus strand of CAWCSO010000006.1, from coordinate 278,345 downwards.
ACGGTGACCGCCCCGATGCCGTATGCGCCGGGTGGGCCGTTGCGGAACCCGTTCCCGCCCATCGCGGACTACGCGTTCCTGTCCGACTGCGAGACGAGTTGTCTGGTCTCGTCGGCGGGCTCCGTGGAGTGGATGTGCCTGCCACGACCCGATTCACCCAGCGTGTTCGGGGCGATCCTGGACCGCGCCGCCGGACACTTCCGGCTTGGTCCCTACGGCGTGACCGTGCCCGCCGCTCGTCGCTACCTGCCAGGGAGCCTCATCCTGGAGACCACCTGGCAGACCCACACCGGCTGGTTGATCGTGCGCGATGCCCTGGTCATGGGGCCCTGGCACGACCTCGAAACACGGTCGCGGACCCACCGCCGCACCCCGATGGACTGGGATGCCGAACACATCCTGCTGCGTACCGTGCGCTGCGTCAGCGGCACCGTAGAAGTGGTGATGAGCTGCGAACCGGCGTTCGACTATCACCGCGAGGCGGCGACCTGGGAATACTCGGCGGCGGCCTACGGCGAGGCCATCGCGCGTGCCGGGAAGAACCCCGAGGCCCATCCGACACTGCGCCTGACGACCAACCTGCGGATCGGCCTCGAGGGCCACGAGGCCCGGGCCCGAACCCGGCTCACCGAGGGCGACAACGTGTTCGTCGCGCTGAGCTGGTCGAAGCACCCCGCTCCGCAGACGTATGAAGAGGCTTCCGACAAGATGTGGAAGACCTCCGAGTCGTGGCGGCAGTGGATCAACATCGGCGACTTCCCCGACCACCCCTGGCGGTCCTACCTGCAGCGCAGCGCCCTGACGCTCAAGGGTCTGACCTATTCGCCGACCGGTGCGCTGTTGGCAGCCAGCACGACGTCACTGCCCGAGACCCCACACGGCGAGCGCAACTGGGACTACCGCTACGCCTGGGTGCGCGACTCCACGTTCGCCCTCTGGGGTCTCTACACCCTCGGTCTGGATCGCGAGGCCGACGACTTCTTCGCGTTCATCGCCGACGTGTCGGGCGCCAACAACGGGGAGCGCCACCCGCTGCAGGTCATGTATGGCGTCGGCGGCGAACGCAGTCTGGTCGAAGAGGAGCTGAATCACCTCTCGGGCTACGACAACGCCCGCCCGGTTCGCATCGGCAACGGTGCGTTCGACCAGAGACAGCACGACATCTGGGGCACCATGCTGGACTCGGTGTATCTGCACGCCAAGTCGCGCGAGCAGATTCCGGAGATGCTGTGGCCGGTGCTGAAGAACCAGGTCGAGGAGGCCGTGAAGCACTGGCGCGAGCCCGACCGCGGCATCTGGGAGGTTCGCGGCGAGCCGCAGCACTTCACGTCCAGCAAGGTGATGTGCTGGGTTGCGCTCGACCGCGGCTCTAAACTGGCCGAATTGCAGGGTGAGAAGAGCTACGCCCAGCAGTGGCGCGCCATCGCCGAGGAGATCAAGGCAGACATCCTTGCGCATGGGGTCGACCACCGCGGCGCGCTGACCCAACGCTACGGGCGACGACGCGTTGGACGCATCGCTCCTGCTCGTTCCGCTGGTGCGGTTCCTTCCCTCGGACGACCCCCGCGTGCGGGCGACGGTGCTGGCGATCGCCGACGAACTGACCGAGGACGGCCTGGTGCTGCGGTACCGGGTCGAAGAGACCGACGACGGCCTCTCCGGCGAAGAGGGCAGCTTCACCATCTGTTCGTTCTGGCTGGTCTCGGCATTGGTCGAGATCGGCGAGGTGAGCAGGGCCAAGCATCTCTGCGAGCGGCTGCTGTCGTTCGCCAGCCCGCTGCACCTCTATGCGGAGGAGATCGAGCCGCGCACCGGCCGCCACCTGGGTAACTTCCCGCAGGCATTCACCCACCTGGCGCTCATCAACGCCGTGGTGCACGTGATCCGCGCCGAGGAGGAGGCGGACAGCACCGGCGTGTTCCAGCCGGCCAACGCGCCGACCTGAGCGGCGTGGCTACCCGGCAGCGTTCGCGACCATCGCCTCGGCGATCTCGACGGCCTCGTTGGCCCCGTCCGCCGCGTCGAACGAGCACGCCCACGTCTCGGCGGTGAGGTTGGAGACCACCGCGAGCGCGTGTTGGCACTGCCATCCGTTGGATTCCTCCTGCGTGGTGACCTGGGCGATCACGTCGTCGCGGGCGTCGAGGTCCTCCACCCGCCAGATGTAGGAGGTCTCGGAGTCGGCGACCGAGACGGAGAAGTTGGCGCAGTCCCCCCAGGACGTCGCGGCGTCGTCGAAGAACTGACGGGCCTGCGCCTCCGACGTGTAGAGCACCGCAGTCTGCTCTACCCAGTGCTGCCCGTCCTGGTTGGGGTCATCGGCGACCTGATCGCGGACGGCGGTCCAATCGCTGCCGTCGTACACGGTCTCCTCGGCGCCGAAGATGGCGCCGAGACAGTCCGGGTCGGAGACCGCCCCGGAGTTGTCCGACATCTGGTCCAGCTCGGTCAGACTCTCGAGTTCGGGCGCGCCGACGATGCCGGCAAGGTGGTCGATGCTCAGCAGGACATCGTCGAGCGCAGCCTCGTTCAGCGGCGGCACGTTCGTGGGCGCGACGGCGGGATCTCGCAGTGCCGAGCCCGTAACCGTACTCGTGCATCCCGCCGAGAGGAGGCAGACCGCCGCGGCGACCACGATGCGATGCCGCAACTTCTTCGCGACCGTGTCCACCGCGCCATTGTTGCCGACTGCCGATCGACGCGTCGGCCGTACCGCGGCGTCGTCACACGTTGTCGAGCATCGCGCGCGCCGAGCGAGCAGCGACATCGTCGAAGTTTCCTCGGCGTTCACCCGCCGGGGTGAGGGCTGCGGAGACCTCGACGATCGTGTCGCCCCGCACCCCCAGTGCCCGCTCGTACACCGACACGGGCCCATCGGGATCCGGCCGGGTGCGGAGGGTGGCGGTCAGCAGTGACCCGTCGACGGCGACCCCCTCGATGGTCGAGTAGACGTGGGTATTCATTTCGCCGCGCAATCGTTTGTCGACGGTCGTTCCGTCGCAACGACGCCACTGCTCGACGAATCCATCGAAGGCACTCCTCGCGGCGTCGTCGCTGGCCATCCGGATCACCGCTGCGTCGGCACCGGACACGGCAACGCCCTCGTCCCAGTTGAAGTAGCTCTGCCGCGCGGCCTCGAGCATGGGCAGGGATTCGTAGACCACCCGCGGTGTGGTGTCGGTGACGCCGATGCAGTCGATGGGCGAGGCGTCGGCGTCGGTGCGGAATCCGTCGGGCAATGATCTCCGGGCCTCCGATGAACGGTTGGAAACCGAAGGTGCTCAACGGGTTTCCCGAAGCCGCGGTGATCTCGTCCTCGGTGGGCAGCACGGCGCGCGCCGACTCGGCCGGACGCGGGGAGCCGGATACGGCGTTGGCACACCCGCCGAGCAGCAGGGTGGCGACCAGCGCGATCGGAAACGCTGACCGCCAGTCCATCGGCCGGCTACTTCTTCGGCTTGTCGGCGGCGGCGTCGGTGGACAGCGCGGCGACGAAGGCCTCCTGCGGTACCTCGACCCGACCGATGGTCTTCATCCGCTTCTTGCCCTCCTTCTGCTTGTCCAGCAGTTTGCGCTTGCGGGTGATGTCACCGCCGTAGCACTTGGCAGAGCACGTCCTTGCGGATCGCCCGGATGTTCTCGCGCGCAATGATCTTCGATCCGATCGCCGCCTGAATCGGCACCTCGAACTGCTGCCGCGGGATGAGTTCCTTGAGCTTCGTGGTCATCTTGTTGCCGTAGGCCGCGGCCGAGTCCTTGTGCACGATGGCACTGAACGCGTCGACGGCCTCACCCTGCAGCAGGATGTCCACCTTCACCAGGTCGGCTTCCTGCTCGCCCGACTCCTCGTAGTCCAGGCTGGCGTAGCCGCGGGTGCGAGACTTCAACGAGTCGAAGAAGTCGAAGATGATCTCGCCCAAGGGCATCGAGTACCGCAGCTCAACCCGCTCCGGCGACAGATAGTCCATGCCACCCAGTTCCCCGCGGCGGGACTGGCACAGCTCCATGATCGTGCCGATGAACTCGCTGGGCGCGATGACCGTCATCTTGACGATGGGTTCGAAGACCGCGCGGACCTTGCCGTCGGGCCAGTCCGACGGGTTGGTCACCACCAGCGCTGGATCTCGGGCGCCGTCCCCTCCTTCAGCACCCGGTAGACGACGTTCGGAGAGGTGGAGATGAGGTCGAGGTCGAACTCGCGCTCGAGGCGCTCGCGCGTGATCTCCATGTGCAGCAGTCCGAGGAAGCCGCACCGGAAGCCGAAACCGAGCGCCACCGACGTCTCGGGCTCCCAGACCAGCGCGGCGTCGTTGAGCTGCAGCCGTTCCAGCGCATCGCGCAGGTTGGGGTAGTCGGAACCGTCGACCGGGTACAGGCCGGAGTAGACCATCGGCCGCGGCTCGCGGTATCCGGTCAGCGCCTCGGTGGCGCCGTTGCGGGCGCGTGGTGATGGTGTCACCGACCTTGGACTGGCGGACGTCCTTCACGCCGGTGATCAGGTAACCGACCTCGCCGACGCCCAGCCCCGCCGCTAGCCTTCGGATCGGGCGAGACGATGCCCACCTCGAGCAGTTCGTGCGTGGTGCCGGTGGACATCATCTTGATCTTCTCGCGGGGGCTGAGCTTGCCGTCCACGACGCGGACGTAGGTGACGACGCCGCGGTAGATGTCGTAGACCGAGTCGAAGATCATCGCCCGGGCCGGCGCGTCGGAATCGCCCACGTCGGGGCCGGGCACCTTGCGGACGACCTCGTCGAGCAGTTCGGTGACGCCCGCGCCGGTCTTGCCCGAGACCCGCAGCACGTCGTCGGGCTCGCAGCCGATGATGTGCGCGATCTCGCCGGCGTAGCGGTCGGGATCGGCGGCGGGCAGGTCGATCTTGTTCAGCACGGGAATGATCGCCAGATCGCGGTCCAGGGCCAGGTACAGGTTGGCCAGCGTCTGCGCCTCGATGCCCTGCGCCGCATCCACCAGCAGCACCGCCCCCTCGCAGGCCTCGAGCGCACGGGACACCTCGTAGGTGAAGTCGACGTGACCTGGGGTGTCGATGAGGTGCAGGACGAATTCGCTCCCGGCGTCGGGTCCGCCGACACCCGCCAGGGCAGCCGCACGTTCTGGGCCTTGATGGTGATGCCGCGTTCGCGCTCGATGTCCATCCGGTCCAGGTACTGGGCGCGCATGTCGCGGTCCGCGACGACGCCCGTGATGCCCAGCATGCGGTCGGCGAGCGTCGACTTGCCGTGGTCGATGTGGGCGATGATGCAGAAGTTCCGAATCTGCGCCGGCGCGGTGAAGGTCTGGTCGGCGAAACTGCTGATGGGAATCTCCTGGTGAACGTGCGGTGGGTGGTTACCAGGGTATCGAGGGACCGCCTGCCGACACAATCGTCCGGCTCGACCGACTTCCCCGTCGCTGCGCTCCTGCCCGCCGGAGGCTCACCTATGCTCGATTCATGGCGTCGCAGTGGAATCCGTGGCATCGGATTCTCCGGGGCACGGAGAAGCTGGTGTTCAGCGAGGCACCCAGACTGATCCGCCAACTACCCGGGGGCGACGGGCTACAACGCGGCATCCAGCAGGGCATCAAGCTGGGCATCGAGGTCGGACTGGCCGCCGCGGCGGGCTACTCCGGCGAGCCTCAGACAGCCGTCACGTGCCGGCCGACCCGTCACCGAGTCCAGCGTTCCGACCGCCCACCGCGCGCGCAGCGTCGTCTACGCGCCGGACCTCGACGGACGCGCCGACCCCGGCGAGATCGTCTGGACCTGGGTGGTCTACGAGGAAGATCCGACCCGCGGCAAGGACCGCCCGGTGCTGGTCGTGGGCCGCGACAGAAGCACGCTGCTCGGCCTCATGCTGTCCAGCCAGGAGCGGCATCGCGGCGACGACCAGTGGGTCGCGATCGGCAGCGGCAGCTGGGACTACGAGGGCCGCGCCAGCTGGGTACGCCTGGACCGCGTTCTCGACGTGCCCGAGGAGGGTATCCGGCGCGAAGGTGCCATCCTCGAACGCGAAAGGTTCGAGATGGTGGCCACGCGACTACGCGCCGAGTACTCCTGGCGCTGACTCCCGGGCTCCCTTTGCCCGAGTCACCCCCGTCGCGTGTGCTGCCAGATCGCGATTCCGCGCCCGGGGACGATCTCCCAGCACACTCGCGGCGGGTGCGCGTGCCGTGAGCTACTGCGGTGGGCGCCACATCGGAATCAGGCTCGGACCACCGTCGGGAATCTGGATCTCGCCGGTCACCTCGAAACCGAACCGCTGGTAGTAAGGCACGTTGTCCGGGTTGCTGGACTCGAGGTACGCGGGCGCATGCTCGGCGTCGCAGCGCTCAAGCCGGGATTGCATCAGCGCCCGACCAAGGCCGGTCCCCCGGACGTCGGGGTCGCTCCCGATGATCGCGAGGTACCAGTGGGGCTCCTCGGGGTGGGCCTCCTTCATCAGTTCTTCGACCCTGCGACCCCTGCTGATCGAGAAACCGAAGGCCAGCACCAGGCTCGGCATAGCGCGCAACTCTTGCAGGCCCGTCTGCCGCCAGCTGCCCGGCGGATCCCACAGGGCGGCGCCCCCGATGTCCGCACCGCCGGTGGCAATCTCGACTCCGCCACCGGCGAGGTGGTGATGTCGCGTCAGGGCGGCGAACAACCGGTGCAGCTTGCGTCTGCGCACGTCGTCGTCGGGCAGCATCCACCGCATCACGGGGTCGTCGAAGAAGGCGCGCCCCAGCGTGCGTGAGAGTGCGCCGACGTCGGCGCGGGTCGCGGGCCGGATCTCGGTGCTCACCACGCGGCCAGGGTACTCAGCCCTGCGTGATGTAGGCCTCCAAGCGTTCCTGCTGAGTCTGGAGTTCCTCCATGCGGGTCTTCACGACGTCGCCGATGCTCACGAGCCCCACCAACCGGCCGTTGTCCACGACCGGGACATGGCGCACCCGGTTGGTGGTCATCAGTCCGCTGAGGCTGTCCACCGTGTCGTCCGAACGGCACACGATCAACTCGGCCGTCATGATCTCGGCGACCGGGCGACGAAGCACCGCGGCACCGTGTTCGTGCAGGGTGCGCATGATGTCGCGCTCCGAGACCATTCCGACCGGACCTTCTTCGCCGACCACCACCATGGCACCGACGTTGCGGGTGACCAGGCCCGCGAGAAGGTCGCACACAGGGGTGTCGGGAGCGACCGTCAGCACTCCCGCACCCTTGTTCTTCAACACGTCTGCGATGCGCACCGAGCCTCCTAGTGACGTGGCTCACATCAGGTTAGGCGTGTTGGGGGCGCCGGGAAAGCCCCCACGCGGGCGAGCCGGGAATCGCCGGCGGAACAGATCGGAGCCGGCCGAGGTTGCACCGCTGGCGACGACGACCGTTGGCGAAGGATGACGCATGCCGAAGACAGTGACACTTGGCGACCAGTTGACCGTCAGCACAATGGGTTTCGGAGGGATGGCTCTGACACCCGTCTATGGTGGCGCCATCGACGACGGGGAGTCGGTCGCCACCCTGAACCACGCGCTCGACGTCGGGGTGACGTTCATCGACACCGCCAACGTCTATGGCGGCGGGGACAACGAGCGTCTGGTCTCGAGGTTGCTGGCCACCCGGCGCGACGAGGTCACGCTGGCCACCAAGTTCGGCATCGACGGAAACCCTGCCACCAGGGCACAGGGCGCGATCAGCCCGCGCGGAGACGCCGCCTACGTGCGCCAGTGCATCGAAGAGAGCCTCGGCCGCCTCCAGACCGATGTCATCGATCTCTACTACCTGCACCGCCGCGACCTGCGCGTCCCGATCGAAGAGACCGTCGGCGCCATGGCCGCCCTCGTCGCCGAGGGCAAGGTGCTGCACCTCGGACTGTCCGAGGTGACCGCCGACGAGTTGCGCGCCGCGAACGCGGTGCATCCGATCGCCGCCGTACAGAGCGAATGGTCGATCTGGAGTCGCGACATCGAGGCCGCCGTGGTGCCCGCGGCCGTCGAACTGGGCATAGGCGTCGTGCCCTACTCGCCGCTCGGCCGCGGGTTCCTCACCGGCTCGATCCGTTCGGCGGCCGACATCGGGGCCAACGACTTCCGTCGTCACATGCCCCGTTTCACCGGACACGCGCTTGACGCCAATCAGGCAGTGGTCACCGCCGTCGCCTCAGCGGCCGAACAAGCAGGTGCCACCCCTGCGCAGGTGGCGCTGGCCTGGCTTCGGTACCGCGCCGGCGAACTGGGCGCGGCGTCGGTGCCGATTCCCGGCACGCGTCGCGCAGCGCGCGTCGATGAGAACCTGGCCTCACTGTCGGTTTCGCTGACGGCGGAGCAACTCGACGCTCTCAACGCAGCGGGGGACTCCGTGTCGGGCAACCGCTACGCAGACATGAACTCGGTGGCCGCCGGACGCGAATAGTTGGCGTGTCTGGCCGCGGGAGATGGCGGGGACCGGTATACCTGGGCCATGATCGACGTGACCCTGCTCGGTACCGGAAGCCCCATGGTCGACCCCAATCGGGCGGGGCCGTCCACCATGGTTCGGGCGGGCGGTCAACTGTTCCTCGTCGACTGTGGGCGGGGCGTGTTGATGCGCGCCGCCGCGGCGGGCGTCGGTGCGGCGAACATCACCGCACTCCTGCTCACACATCTGCACAGCGATCACATCACCGACCTCAGCGACGTGATCACCACCCGCTGGGTCACGACCTTCACGCGCACCCCGCTGCCGATATACGGGCCGCCCGGCACCGCCGCGGTCGTGGAAGCCACGCTGGCCGCGCTCGCACCGGACATCAGCTACCGGATCGCACACCACGCCGACATCACCGAACCACCCGCGGTGGACGTGCACGAGGTGACCAACGGCCAGATGTGGGACGACGAGGGGGTCCGGATCCGAGTCGCCCCCACCGACCATCGCCCGGTCGAGCCCACGATCGCCTACCGCATCGACTACGCCGACGCCTCGGTGGTACTCGCCGGTGACACCGTTCCCTGCAGCGGCCTCGACGAACTCGCGGCCGGCGCAGGAGCGTTGGTGCACACGGTGATCCGCAAGGATCTGGTCGCCCTGGTGCCCCAGCAGCGGCTGAAGGACATCCTCGACTACCACTCGTCGGTGGAGCAGGCGGCGGACACCGCACAACGTGCCGGGGTCGGCACGCTCATCCTGACGCATTACGTGCCGCCACTGACCCCGGGCCAGGAGGACGACTGGCGCGCACTTGCCGCCACGAAGTTCAGCCGACAGGTCGAGCTGGGCGACGACCTTCACCGGGTCGAGGTGCATCCGGGCGTCGGCGGTGAAGCAGCCGGTTCTACGCCAGCCGGGTGATCTCGACGACGACGTCCAGGTCCGTCGAGCCCTCGCCGGAGTAGATGCCCTTGAGCGGGGTCACGTCGTGATAATCACGACCCACGCCGACGCTGACGTACTGCTCGTTGATGTGTTTGTCGTTGGTCGGGTCGTAGTTCCACCAGCTACCCGTCCAGGCCTGCACCCAGGCGTGGCTCTGGCCGTCGATGGTGTCGCCCAACTTGGCCTTCTTGTTCGGATGCAGGTAGCCGGAGACGTAACGGGAGGGAATGCCCATGCTGCGCAACAGAATCAGAGTCAGATGCGCGAAGTCCTGGCAGACGCCCCTGCCCTCCCGCAGCGCGTCGAGCCCCGTTGTGTGCACACCCGTGGTCCCGGGGACGTAGTCGAGTTCGGTGTGCACCCAGTTCGCCGCGGCCACCACGGCCTCGTGCGGAGCGTTGTACTTGGCGATGCGCTGTCCGACGCGTGCGATGCGCCTGCTGGCCGGCGTGAAGAGGCTGGGATTGAGCACCTCGTTGTAGCGGTCCAGCAGCGCGTCGGCGTGCAACCCGTCCCAGTCGACGTCCTCGCCCGGAGCCTCGCCACGATCGGTCTCCACCACCGACGACGAGGTCACCTCGAGTTCGGTGTGCGGCGCATGCAGGTCGAACGACGTCACCGCCGTGCCCCAGTAGTCGACGTACCGGTACGAGCGGGTAGCGGGAATCGTTTCCACGCGATTGAGGATGACGTTCTGCCGATTGTCCGACCGCGGCGTCAGCCGCGCCTCGTTGAACGACGCGGTGACCGGTGATTTGTAGGCATAGCCGGTCGAATGCACCACACGCAGCCGCCACATCAGTTTCTCCCCTTCGCGCAACCAAACGTGTCGACCATCAGACCTCGCCCTCCTCGATGACGAGCGAAGTCCCACGACTCGCGTCCGTCCACGCCACCCACGGGGCGGAGTGGAAGTACTCCAATGCCAACGCTTCTCCGACCTCCGCGCAGGTCTCCTGCAAGCCTCCCAGCCGCGTCTCCAGCGATTCGAGCAGCACGCCCGGCCGCATGAACTCGAGTGCGCTTCGCGCCCTGCCGAGTAGGCGCACCGCCTCGGCGGTGGAACCCACTCTGCTGAGGGCGCGGTGGTGCAGTTCGTCGAGACTGTGTTCGGCCAGTCGCAGCGAGTAGAAGACCGACCTCGGGAAGAGTCGGTCGAGCAGCATGAACTCGACGACCCGCCCCGCGTCGAGGGCGCCGCGGTAGGTGCGTAGGTACGTGTCGTGCGCGCCGGCCGATCGAAGCACCGTCACCCATGCCGGCGAGGATGCACTGTCGCCGACGCGGGCCAGCAGCAGTCGCACCGTCATGTCGACCCGTTCGATGGCCCGGCCGAGCACCATGAACCGGTAACCGTCGTCGCGCGACAGCGTCGAGTCGGCCAACCCCGCGAACATCGCCGCGCGCCCCTCCACGAAGCTGAGGAACTCGTGCGGCCCGAGACGCTTAGCGGCGCGCTCGCGTTCGGCGAGCGCGTTGTATGTCGTGTTGAGACACTCCCACATCTCAGTCGAGGTGACTTCGCGTGCACCCCTGGCATTCTCGCGTGCCGCCGAGATCGAGTCGACGATCGAGCAGCCGCCCTGGGTCTCCCGACTGAATGCGACGAGATCGGTCAGCGACCATACGTCGAGTTCGGTCTCGGGCGGCTCGATCCCGAGGACCCGAAGAAGTGTTCGGGACGTCTGGTCGGGGTCCACACTAGAGTCCTCCAACAACTGGTGGACCGTGACGTCGAGAATCCGGGCCGTGTCATCGGCCCGCTCGACGTATCGGCCAATCCAGTACAGCGACTCCGCGTTGCGCGCAAGCATCGGTCACCCCCGCCTATTCAGATTGTTGTCGCTATTGGGATTGTTGTTGTTGCTGCTGCTGTTCGGTCTGCGGTTTGGTCTGCTGTCTGGTCTGTTGTTGCTGCTGTGTGGATCCCGACTCGGGACCCTTCTCCGCGCTCGGCCCCTTTGGGGCCTTGGGTAGTGACCGGACCACCTCGGCCGCCGCCAACTCCCGATCGGCGGCCGACGTGCGCGACGCCAGGACCCAGGTGTCCTTGGATCCGCCGCCCTGACTGGAGTTCACCACGAGTGACCCCTCCGGCAGTGCCACCCGAGTCAGTCCGCCGGGCAACACCCATACGTCGTCGCCATCGTTGACCGCGAACGGCCGAAGATCGACATGCCGAGGTGCAAGCTGGTCGTCGATCTGCGTGGGCACCGTGGACAACTGGACGACGGGCTGGGCGATCCAGCCGCGCGGGTCGCTGCGGATCTTCTTGGAGATCGCGGTCAGTTCCTTTGTGGTGGCGCTGGGGCCGAACACGATTCCGTATCCGCCCGAGCCCTCGACCGGTTTGATGACGAGTTCGTCGACGCGGTCGAGCACCTCCTCGCACTCGTCCTCGAGCCAGCACCGGAAGGTGTCGACGTTGGCCAGCAGCGGCTTCTCGCCGAGGTAGTACTCGACGATCGTCGGCACGTAGCAGTAGACCAGCTTGTCGTCACCGACACCGTTGCCGACCGCGCTGGAGATGACCACGTTGCCGGCTCGGGCGGCATTGAGGATGCCCGCCACGCCAAGCACCGAGTCCGGCTTGAAGTGCATCGGGTCGAGGAACTCGTCGTCGATGCGCCGGTAGATGACGTCCACCTGGCGCTCACCCTCTGTGGTGCGCATGTAGACGGTGTTGTCGCGGCAGAACAGGTCGCGGCCCTCGACCAGTTCGACGCCCATTTGACGGGCGAGCAGCGAGTGTTCGAAGTAGGCCGAGTTGTAGACACCGGGTGTCAGCACCACCACGGTCGGATCGGCCTCGTTGGAGGCCGCCGCATTGCGCAATGCCCGCAGCAGGTGCGACGAGTAGTCGCCGACGGCGCGGACCCGGTGGGTGGCGAACAGGTTCGGGAAGACCCGGGCCATCGTGCGCCGGTTCTCCATCACGTAGGAGACCCCGGAGGGCGAGCGAAGGTTGTCCTCGAGCACGCGGAAGGTGCCGTGCGCGTCACGCACCAGGTCGATGCCGGCGACGTGAATGCGGACGCCGTTGGGCGGCACGATGCCCGCGGCTTCCCGGTGGAAGTGCTCGCACGACGTGATCAACCGGCGCGGAATGACCCCGTCGCGAAGGATCTCCTGCTCGCCGTAGATGTCGTCGAGGTACATCTCCAGCGCCCTGACCCGCTGCTTGATGCCTCGCTCCAAACGCGTCCACTCGGCGGCCGAAATCACGCGCGGCACCAGGTCGAGCGGGAAGGGTCGTTCCTGGCCGGAGAGGGAGAACGTGATGCCCTGGTCGATGAACGCGCGGCCGAGCGCTTCGGCCCGGGCGGCGAGTTCGGACGCATCGGAAGGGGCGAGTTCGGCGAAGATTCCCTTGTAGGGACCCCGGACGTTGCCCTGCGCGTCGAACATCTCGTCGAAGGCCTCCGAGTAGCTCCCGACGTCGTTGTAGCCGTCGAAGGTGCCCTCGTAGCGTTTGGTCGTGCGCGAATTGTTTCGTGAGGACCGGGCAGGGTCTGAAGGCAAGGTTCGAAGGCTCACAGAGGACATGGTGCACCAACTGTCTTTTTTCGGCAGGCCACTGGCCTCACTTTGGGTAATTACCCATCTCGCTGGTAGCCTGAACTCTCGCTGCCCGTCGCCGGGCACCCCAAGAACACTTTGGTAATCCCAACCCGAGATTTAGAAGGAACTGACGCGTGGCCAACATCAAGTCGCAGCAGAAGCGCATCCTCACCAACGAGCGCGCACGCCTGCGCAACCAGTCGGTGAAGTCGGCACTTCGCACGGCTGTCCGCGGGTTCCGCGAGGCCGTCGACGCCGGCGAGAAGGACAAGGCCGCCGAGTTGCTGGTCTCGACCAGCCGTCAGCTCGACAAGGCCGCCAGCAAGGGCGTCATCCACAAGAACCAGGCGGCCAACAAGAAGTCGGCCCTGGCATCCGCTCTTCACAAGCTCTGAGTCAGCTCGCCGCCGCGATCTCGGCCACCCTGCGCACCGCCGTCTCGAGGGCATAGTCGGCGTCGGCTGCGGCCCCCTTCACGTCGGCGTTGAGCGCGGCCACCAGCCGGATCGCCTCCGCCACCGAATCCCGCGACCAGCGGCGAGCCTGCCGCTGCACCTTCTGCACCCGCCAGGGCGGCATCCCGACATCGGCCGCGATCTGGTTCTGGTTGCCCGAAAGCGGTCCGATTCGCGCGATTGCGTGCACGGCCTCGGCGAGTGCGTCCGCCAGCACGACGTGGGCCTCCCCGGCCATCACTGCCCAGCGCAGCGCTTCTGCGGCGCCCGCGACGTCACCGGCAACGGCCATCTCCGCGATCGCGTACCCCTTCACCTCGGCCTTACCGCTGTGGTAGCGGCGCACCGCCGCGGCATTCACCTCCCCACCCGTGTCCGCGACGAGCTGTGAACACGCAGCGGCGAGTTCGCGCAGATCTGATCCGACGGCGTCGAGCATCGCCGTCACCGAGTCGTCGTCGGCCGTGACCTTGAGGGCACGAAACTCGCGACGGACGAAGTCCGCGCGTTCGGCGGGCTTGGTGAGGCGGGCGCACGGATGAACCTCGGCGCCCAGCTTCTTGAGCTGATCGGCCAGCGACTTGGCGCGTCCGCCCCCCGAGTGCACCACGACGAGAATCGTGCCGGGGGGCAGATCCCCCGCGGCGTCGGCGACCAGCGCAGCGGCCTCCTTGCCGGCATCGGCGGCGGCCTCGAGCACGACGACGCGCTCCTCGGCGAACAGCGACGGGCTGAGCAGTTCTGCGAGTTCGCTGGTGCTGACCTCACCGGCACGCATTCGATCCACCGGCACGTCAGTGGTTCCGGCGTCCTTTCTCGCCGCCCGCAGGACGGCGGCCACGGCACGGTCGACGAGCAGTTCTTCGTCGCCCAGCAGGAGGTGGAGTTGGCTCACGTGGAGATGGTGTCACGACTCCCCGACGCCCCGGTCCGTTGGGCCGGGGCGCAAACACCGACTCATCGGGCTATCAAGGTTCAGGCCAGACCCGACACCGCCCACGCGACCGCACACAACGCACCACACGCCAGCAGTCGCCGGCCCCATCGCCGGCGCGCGAGCGCGACCACCAGACCTGCCCCCGATGCGACGCAGAGGATTCCAGCGAGACCCGACGGCACGGGAACCGCCGCGCCCGGGACGGACGCCGCCCAACCAGAGACCCGTAGTAGCCACCACAGTTCGGGTCCGGTGAACCTGATCAGCAGTTCCGCGGCATCAGGCCACGGCGCCGCCAGCGCCGCCGCGCAGGTCCCGAGGACCGTGATGGGCGCGATCACGGCTGCGACCGCCAGGTTCGCCGCCACCGAGACGACGCTGAGGATGCCGGAGATGCCGGCAACCAGGGGCGCCGTGACGAGTTGTGCCGCGACGGCCACGCTGACCGCGTCGGCCAGCGGTTTGGGCCATCCGCGGGCGACGAGCACGTTCGACCACACCGGCGCGACCACGATCAGTGCGCCAGTGGCCGACACCGACAGGGCGAAGCCAACGTCGACCGCCATTTCCGGCCACCCCACCACCACCGCGATGACCGTGGCCGACAACGCGGGAATCGCTTGCCGCCTGCGGTGCGAGACCACGGCGAGCAACGTGATTCCGCCCATGATCGCCGCACGCAGCACGCTCGCCGACGGCGCGACCACCACCACGAACACCACCAGGGCGAGCGCGGCAAGGGCCACCGCGGCGCGCGGCCCCACCAGCATCGCCGACAGCAGAACCGCCCCACACACGATCGTCACGTTGGCTCCCGACACCGCGGTCAGGTGGGTCAGCCCCGCGATGCGGAACTCATCGGTGGTCGGCCCGTCCAGGGCGGTCGTGTCGCCGAGGACAAGGGCGGGCAGCATGGCGGCCTGATCGGCGGGCAGCACGGCCCGCGTGGCGTCTGCAAAGTGGCGCCGGACCGCCGCGGCCATGCGATTCGGAGGACTCGCGCGACCCAGTCGCGGCGCACCCGTCGCCGACAGCACTGCCACCGACAGATCGCGGCGAAGCGGCCGGCTGATCCGGGCGCGGAACGCCGCCGGGCGGCCCACGGTCAGCTCGCCGTAGCCGGCACCCGAGGCGAACACCAGAACACGCCCGGACTGGCGATGTCCGTCGACTTCGGCGAGTACGCCCCGGAACATCACGCGGCCCCCGGCAGCCGGGCGCGGCACCTCGATGGGCGCGAGCGTGACCGAGACCGTGGCTCCGAACCGGGTCGAGAGCGGATGCCTCTCGACGGCGTCGGCGCGCAGTCCCGCCGACACGGCGAAGGCAAACCCGACGACCACGACCGCGACGACCCCCGGGCGGACTGCCGCGGGTTCGCCCGGCCCCGGTCCCAGTCCCGGTCGCGTGGCCCGCCGTATGCCGACCGCGGTGAGCACCACGGCGGTCAGCGCGACGCACGTCGTCGCGACCGGGCCCCAGAGAATCGCCGACGCCGTCACGGCCCAGCTGGTCAGTGCCGCCGGGACCAGCCGAACGTCGGTGGCGGTGGTTGGAGCGATCACACCTGGACCAGGTCGCGAAGCTTCTCCAGCCGCACCGGTCCGATGCCGTCGACCTCACCAAGCTGCTCCACACTCGCGAAACGCCCGTTGTCGTCGCGCCACGCGACGATTGCCGCCGCGGTGACCGGCCCGACGCCGGGCAGGGTATCGAGTTGCTCGACGGTGGCGGTGTTGAGATCCACCGGGCCGCCCATAACGGGGGCGGCGCCGCTACCGGCCGGGGGCGCCGGTGCGTCCTGTTGCCGAGGGCTGACCGAACTGCCCATCGGCGACGGCGCACCGGGTGGCGCCGCGATGCCGACGACGATCTGCTCGCCGTCGGCTACCCGCCGGGCCATGTTGAGCCCGATCAGGTCGGCGCCGTCCAGCACCCCGCCGGCGGCGGTCAGCGCATCGTCGATGCGGGCTCCGGGAGTCAGCGTCACCAGACCGGGACTGTTGACCAGGCCGACGACGCTGACGACGACCGGCTGGTTGGCGTCGGGCAAGGCCGATGTCGGTGCGGCGGACGACACCATCTGCACGGGTGGAAGGTTCGCCGCCACCACGGGCGGTGGCTCACTCCTGGCCAGAGTGAACACGGTCACCAGAACGGCGACGGCACCCACCGCGCCGAGGCCGATGACGCCAGCCCGACCTGGGTCAGCACGCAACCCCGACAGCCATGACGCCCGTCCCTGTGAGGTGTCGTCGGGCAGCCATCGGGCCAGCGAGGCGTCCGGCTGATCACCGTCCGGTTCCTCGTCGGGCAGCGCGGGGCTCTCGGCGCCGACCCCGTTGAGGCGACGCTCCATGCGCTCGGCAGGCGGTTCGGTTCGCATGCCGCGACGGTAGGTCCGCGTCGCGACGATCCCTGGCCCCGAGCGGTCTTCGGCGCCCGCGCTGTGGATGAATGCGGCTCTGTGGAGATCACCGGCCACATATGGTCAGTCCACGTCGGGACGCCCGATCCGACGCTGACCGCATGGCGACGCTGACCGCATGACACAGAACCCACGAGACGCCGAACCCACGAGGAGTCCACCCATGAGCACACCGACCGTCGACCGCCCGCTGCGAGTGATCCAGTGGACCACGGGAAACATCGGTAGACGCTCGCTGCACGCCATCATCGGCCGCGCCGACATGGAACTCGTCGGGGTGTTCGCGCACGGTGCGGACAAGGTCGGAACCGATGCCGCTGAACTCGCCGGCTGGCCCGAACCGACGGGGATCGCCGCGACAAACGACGTCGACGCGCTCATCGCGCTGCAGCCGGACGCATGCTGCTACAACCCGCTGTGGCCCGACGTCGACGAGCTGGTCCGATTGCTTTCCGCCGGTGTGAACGTGTGCTCGAGTGCGGCCTGGATCACCGGGGGCAAGCAGACACCCGAGGACCGTGCCCGCATCGAGGGGGCCTGCCAGGAAGGCGGTTCCACGATCTTCGGCAGCGGAGCGCATCCGGGCATGACCAACATGGTCGGCATGGTGCTCTCGGGGGCGTGCGAAAGCGTCGACCAGATCCGGATCACCGAGTCGGTCGACTGTTCGACCTACGAATCCGCCGGTACTCAGGCCGCGATGGGCTTCTCCATGGACCCCGACACACCGGGGCTTGCCGAGAGCGTCCGACGCGAGAGCGAGGTGTTCGCCGAGTCAGCCGCGATGATGGCCGACGCCATCGGCGCGAAGCTCGACCGGATGACGTTCGACGTCGAGTTCACCGCCGCGACCGGCGACAGCGATCTCGGCTTCATGCAGATCCCGAAGGGCACCGTGGGTGGCGTGTACGGATATCACCGCGGCTGGGTGGGCGACCGCAACGTGGTCAGCGTCGGATTCAACTGGACGATGGGCGAGCACGTCACCCCGCCGAAGCCCCTGGAGCACGGCCACGTCATCCAGGTCTTCGGCACGCCAAACATGCGCACCGTGCTGCACTGCCTGCCGCCGAAGGACTGGACCGAGCCCGGATTCATGGGCCTGGGAATGATCTACACCGCGATGCCGGTCACCAACGCCGTACCCGCGGTCGTCGCGGCCAGGCCCGGAATCGTCACGCTCAAGGATCTGCCGCCGGTGACGGGGCCCGCGGCCCCCTGAGCCGCGCACCCACCCCTCGACCGCCCGGTCAACCCTCGATCGTCACGGCGACACCGACCGCACCCGCACCGACGTGGACGGCCAGCACCGGGCCCATGTCGGTCACCCGCAACGACTCGAGCTGTGGCAGTCGGGCCGTCAGCGTGGCACCGACCACGTCGGCGTCGTCATGGTTGTCGACATGATGCACCACGATCGACGCCCTCTGCTCGCCCACCACCTCGGCGACGGCGTCCACCATGGCGTCGTGCGCCTTGGACACCGTACGGATCCGCTGGGACAGCACCAGCCTGCCGTCGACGTCCACGCACAGAAGCGGCTTGAGCGACAGCGCGGTGCCCAACCACGAGGCGGCGGTTCCGATGCGCCCGCTGCGCCGCAGGTTGTCGAGACGGTGCACGACGATGAACGCGTGCCCGCGAGCGACGGCGGCACGGGCGGCCGTCTCCACGGTGTCCAGGTCGTCACCGGTGGCCGCCGAGCGGGCCGCCGCCAGCGCCACGAATCCCACACACGCCGCTGCGGAGCGTGAGTTGACCACGCGCACCGCCGAACCGAACTCGCGCGCCGCCGAAGTGGCCGTGCTGAAGGTACTCGAGAGTGCGGCCGAGATGTGGACCGCCAGCACGCCGTCCCCACCGCTGTCGGCCAACGCCTTCCGGTAGGCATCGGTCAGGTCCACCGGAGACGCGCCTGCGGTGGTCACGTGGGCGCGGTCCGCGACGTCGTTCGGGACGGCGTCGATGCCGTCCCGAAGGTCCGTACCGTCGAGGAGCACGTGCAGCGGAACCTGACGAATCCCCCAGCGCGCCAACCCGTCCGGGTCGATGCGCGCCGACGAGTCGGTCACCACCACGACGGCCACGGTCAGCCTCCCGTGTCCGGCATGGCGGCGACCGACACCCCCGCCTCGGCCAGACCCTTGATCATCAGGTCGGCGACGCACTGATGCGCCTCGAAGTTCCAGTGGATGCCGTCCGGGTTTCCCCGGCCCATCATCACCTCGTCGCCGACGGCGGCCTTCAGGTCGACGACCGGCAGCGCGTGCGTACCCGCCCAGTCGGTGATCGCCGCGACGGTGGCGGCCCGCCAGCGGTGAGACCTGCCGTAGGTATCGGCGATGTGCACCGACGGTATGCACGCGACGAACGGAATGCCGGGACGGTTGAAGTCGATGGCGGCGCGGGTCTGCTCGAGGTAGTCCACGCTCAGGTGCGCGGGCAGCGCCGGCCGGGCGAACGGAGACAGCCGCGGCTGTAGCCACCCGTACCCGTCGCGCGCCCACCGGCGCAGCAGCGGCGGCCGCACGTAGCGGATCAGCTCACGCACCGCAGTCGGCAGCGGCGAGGGCAGCGAGTCCATTCCGCTCGTCGCGAACACCACGGCCCCGGCCCGGGGCATCGCCGCCCACGCCCGCGGATCCCCGATGGCCGCCCACCAGACGTCGCGGCACGTCCAGCCGATTCGACCGATCAGTTCCAGGTCCCAGCCGAGTCGATCGGCAACGATGTTGGGCCAGATGCGCGGGTCGTCGGCGGGCAATCCGCCCGAAGGGCCGTAGTAGGAGAGCGAATCGCAGAAGACCAGCAGAGTCCGGCGATCCGACTCAGAGGACATCGTTGGCGACCTGGGCCGAGGCGTTCCACACGTCGAGGCGCCACCGGATGTCGTCGAACGCGGCGTCGGCCTCGGAATGTCCGGAGAGCTGTACCCAGCTGGCGTTCCCCATACCACCCAGGATTGGCCAGTTGTCCACGGGAAGCCCGAGAACCGCACCGGTCAGCGCAGCGATCAACCCGCCGTGAGCGACCAGGACGACGGGGCGATCGGGCTCGTCGCGACCCCACTCCCCCTGCGTGGCAACGAGTTCTGCCACCAGCGGGAGGCTGCGTTGCGCGACGTCGACGCGGCTCTCACCACCGTGGGGGGCCCAGCGTGCGTCGTCTCGCCAGACCATCCTGGCGCCCGGCGCGACGGCATCGACCTCGAGATGCGTCATGCCCTGCCAGTCGCCCAGATGTGTCTCGCGCAGGCGTTCGTCGGTCGGCACGCAGAGCCCGGTCCGCTCGCCGAGGGCGGTCGCCGTGTCGAGAGCACGGCGTAGATCGGATGACACGATGAGCAGCGGCTGCCGCTTGGCGAGCACCTCCGCCGCGGCGACCGCCTGATCGCGGCCGAGGTCGGTCAGATCGGTGTCGAGTTGGCCCTGCATGCGGCTGCCCGCGTTGTATTCGGTCTGCCCGTGCCGCAGCATGACCAGGCGGCGGATCCTCACTGCGGCTCCTCGGTGAGATCGATCGGGACCAGCGGACAGTCCCGCCACAACCGGTCGAGAGCGTAGAAGTTGCGCTCATCCTGATGCTGGATGTGGACCACGATGTCGACGAAGTCCAGCAGTACCCACCGGCCCTCGCGGGTGCCCTCCCTGCGTGCCGGCTTGTACCCGGCCTGCGCGCATCTTCTCCTCAACCTCGTCGACGATGGCCTTGACCTGCCGGTCGTTGGACGCCGACGCGATCACGAACAGGTCGGTGATGACGAGTTCTCCGGAGACGTCGATGACGACGACGTCTTCGGCCAGTTTGGACACGGCGGCGCGACCGGCCACGGTCGCCATGGTCACGGCTTCGTCGGTTGCGGTCATGCCCGCGGCTCCCCGTTCGTGAGGGTGTGTGCGTGGTAAAGCCCACGCTTGGACACGTATTGCACGACCCCGTCGGGCACCAGGTACCAGATCGGCCTGCCCGCCTCTGCCCGTCGACGGCAGTCGCTCGACGAGATCGCCAGCGCCGGCACCTCCACGAGGTGTAGCGCGTCCTTCGGCAACTCCTTCTTGGCCGCCTCGATGTGCTCGCCGTCGAGTTCGTAGCCGGGCCGGCTCACGCCGATGAATCGGGCCATCGCGAAGAGGGCCTCCCAGTTCTGCCAGCTCAGGATCGACGCCAGCGCATCGGCGCCCGTGATGAAGAAGAGGTCGGTGTCGGGATTGAGAGCGGCGAGGTCACGCAGGGTGTCGGTGGTGTACGTCGCACCGCCCCGGTCGATGTCGACCCGGCTGACCGAGAACCGCGGGTTGGCTGCCGTGGCGATGACGGTCATCAGGTAGCGGTCCTCGGCGGCGGTGACGTAGCGGTCCCGCTTCTGCCACGGCTGGCCTGTCGGCACGAAGACGACCTCGTCGAGGTCGAACAGGTCGGCGACCTCACTGGCCGCCACCAGGTGACCGTTGTGGATGGGGTCGAACGTCCCACCCATCACGCCCAGCCTGCGTCGAGTCACGAATAGGCAGCTTACGGGAGGTGCCCGCGTGACAGTGCGGCGTCGATCGGCCCTGCTCCTAGACGGGAAGAAGCTGGTCGATCACCGAGGCGAGCTGCTTGGCGGACCGGCACTCGTGCATCGTGATGACGTCTTCGTACCGCGGCACCGCGGAGTCGCCGCTGCCCCACAGGTGCCTGGGCTCGGGGTTGAGCCAGTGCGCGTGCCTGCTCGCGCTGACCATGTGCGTCAGCAGATCCACCTCGGGATTGCGGTAGTTGTTGCGTCCGTCGCCCAGCACCAGCAGCGAACTTCGCGGTGAGAGCGCGTTGGGGTACTTGTCCATGAAGGACACGAAGGCGTGCCCGTAGTCGGAGTGGCCGTCGCGGGTGTAGACACCCGCCTCCCGGGTGATGCGCTGCACGGCGACGGCCAGGTCTGCATCGGGCCCGAACAGTTCGGTGACCTCGTCGGTGGTGTCAATGAAGGCAAAGACGCGAACCCGACTGAACTGCTGGCGCAGCGCGCTGACGAGCATCAGCGTGAATTGACTGAACCCGGCCACCGAGCCCGACACGTCGCACAGCACCACCAACTCGGGGCGCGCGGGATGCGGCTTCTTCAGCACGACGTCGATGGGTACGCCGCCGGTGGACATCGACTTGCGCAGCGTCTTGCGCAGGTCGATCTCGCCGCGACGCGACCTCCGGCGCCGCGCGGCCAGCCGGGTGGCCAACGTGCGCGCCAACGGTGCCACGACGCGCCGCATCTGGCGCAGCTGCTCACCCGACGCGCGCAGGAATTCGACGTTCTCGGCAAGCTGCGGAATGCCGTACATCTGCACGTGGTCGCGACCGAGCTGCTCGGCGGTACGACGCTTGGTCTCACCCTCGACCATCCGTCTCAGTTGCGAGATGCGCTTGGCGGCCATCGCCTTGGCGATCTCTCCCTGGGTCGGCGTGGGCTCGTCACCGTATATCGCGAGCAGGCCGGCCAGCAGCCGTCCCTCGAGTTCGTCGAGCGCCATCGCCTTGAGGGCCTGGTATGACGAGTACGACGGCCCGCGACTGGAGGTGTAGCGCCCGAAGGACTCCACGATCTGCGCGATCATCGCTGCCAACCGGTCGTCGATGTTCTCCAGATCCGAGTTGTTGGCGAGCATCTCGATCAATGCCTCGCGCATCGCCTCGATGTCCTGCGGCGGCGGGCCCTCTGACTCCCCGTCCTCCAGCACCGTCCTGGCCCCCAGCGCGGCCGGGAACCACAGGTCGAACATCGCGTCGTAGGTCTCGCGATGGTCGGCGCGACGAAGGACCGCGCAGGCGAGCCCCTCCCTGAGCACCTCGCGGTCGCCGAGCCCCAGGGTGGCCATGACCCGCCCGGCATCGACGGTCTCCGACGGGCCCACGTTGATGCCCACGCCGCGCAGCGCTTCCACGAACTCCACCAGGTGACCGGGAATCCCGTGGGGTGCAAGAGGTTGCGGCGGTCGGGTGCGTCTCGCGGCCATCACGGACTCCTTAGTTGAGGCGAAGCTCGCCCGATGCGCGCTGTTGATCGGACTGATGCTTGAGCACCACGCCAAGTGTCGCGGCGATCATCTCGTCGTCGATGGTGTCCATGCCCAGCGCCAGCACGGTGCGGCCCCAGTCGATGGTCTCGGCCACCGACGGCACCTTCTTCAGCTGCATGCCCCGCAGCACGCCGATGATGCGCACCAGCTCCTCGGCGAGACGCTCGGGCAGCTCGGGCACGCGGGAGAGCAGGATGCGCCGCTCGAGGTCGGGATCGGGGAAGTCGATGTGCAGGAACAGACACCGACGTTTCAGCGCCTCGGACAGCTCCCGGGTGGCATTGGAGGTCAGGAGCACGAATGGCGGGCGCTCGGCGACGATGGTGCCCAGCTCCGGCACGGTGACCGCGAAGTCCGACAGCACCTCGAGCAGCAGCCCCTCGATCTCGATGTCGGCCTTGTCGGTCTCGTCGATCAGCAGGACGGTCGGCTCGGTGCGCTTGATCGCCGTCAGAAGTGGACGGGTCAGCAGGAACTCCTCGCTGAACACGTCCATCTTCGTCTGGTCCCAGTCGCCCTGGCCGCCTTGGCTGCCCGTTTGAATGCGAAGTATCTGCTTGGCGTGGTTCCACTCGTAGAGCGCCCGCGCCTCGTCGACGCCCTCGTAGCACTGCAGCCGGACGAGCCCCGAGCCCGTGCACTCCGCGACGGCGCGCGCCAGTTCGGTCTTGCCGACACCGGCCGGGCCCTCGACGAGCAGGGGCTTACCCAGGCGATCGGCGAGGAAGACCGCCGTCGCCGTGGCGGTGTCGGGTAGGTATCCGGTCTCGGCGAGCCGCTTCGCGACGTCGTCGATGTCGGTGAACATGGGAATCGGGCGGGCGGGGACACTCACGTGAAAGTCCTTTACTCATGGCTAGACGGGACGCGTGTGGCCGTCTCCCCACACGATCCACTTGGTCGAGGTCAACTCTGGCAGCCCCATCGGCCCGCGGGCGTGCAGCTTCTGGGTGGAGATGCCGATCTCGGCGCCGAAACCGAACTGCTCGCCGTCGGTGAAGGACGTCGCCGCGTTCACCATCACCGCGGCGGAGTCGACCTGCGCGGTGAACTTCTCGGCGGCAGCGAGATTGGTCGTGACGATGGCTTCGGTGTGTCCGGTGCCGTACTCGTTGACGTGCCCGATCGCGGCGTCGATGCCGTCGATCACCGCCAACGCGATGTCCATGGCGAGGAATTCGGTACGCAACTCGTCCTCACTGGGATCGAGATGCACCGTCACGCCCGCCTCCTGCAACGCTGCGACGAGACGCGGCACAGCGGTGTCGGCGATCGCTGCGTCGACGAGCACCGACTCGGCCGCGTTGCACACGCTGGGCCGGCGCGTCTTGGAGTTCAGCAGGATGCGTTCGGCGACATCGAGATCCGCCGCCTCGTGCACGTAGACGTGACAGTTGCCGACGCCCGTCTCGATGGTAGGCACCGTCGCGTCGCGAACCACAGCGTCGATGAGGCCCGCACCGCCGCGAGGGATCACCACGTCGACGAGGCCGCGGGCCTGGATCAGATGCGTGACGCTGGCGCGGTCCTCACTCGGGAGCAACTGCACGGCGTCGGCGGGCAGGCCCTCGGCCACCAGGGCCGTACGCAGCGCGAGGACGAGGGCCTCGTTGGAGTGCCGTGCCGACGAACTTCCTCGCAGCAGTGCGGCGTTGCCTGACTTCAAGGTCAACCCGAACGCATCGACGGTCACATTGGGGCGGCCCTCGTAGACCATGCCGACCACGCCGAGGGGCACCCGCTGCTGGCGGATCCGCAGGCCATTCGGCAGGGTGCGTCCCCGCAGCACCTCCCCGACGGGGTCGGGTAGTCCGGCCACCTGGCGCAGGCCAGCGGCGATTCCGTCCACACGCTGTGGGTTCAGCGCCAGTCGATCCAGCATGGCCGCAGGGGTGCCTGCCTCGCGGGCGGCGTCGAGATCGGCCGCGTTGGCGGCCAGCACCGCGTGCACTTCGGCGAGCACCGAGTCCGCCGCGGCATGCAGCGCCCGGTTCTTCACTCCTGCGTTCAGGGTGGCCAGCGCACGCGCGGCGACACGCGCCCGGCGCGCGGCATCGTGAACCTGCTGCCGCAGGTCAACGGCCGCAGCGGCATTCGCTGCCGCTCCACCGGTGCCCTCCGAGGGGGCGTGCACGCTCATTAGGCCAGCTTATCGAGCTGGCCCGGTATTGGCCCGGTCGGGGTTACCGTAACCCCGTGGCCCGGGTCTGTGTCGTCGGCAGCGTCAACCTCGACCAGTCATTCGCCGTCCACACGCTGCCCCGGCCCGGCGAGACGGTGTTGGCGTCGTCGACGACGTCCGCGCCCGGCGGCAAGGGCGGCAATCAGGCGGTCGCGGCGGCCAGGGCCGGTGCGTCAGTGCAGCTGGTTGCGGCATTCGGTGACGACGCGGGTGCCACCCTGCTGCGCGCACATCTGCGCGGCAATGGGGTCGGCCTGAGCGGCTCCGTCGCGGTGCCGGGCCCCAGTGGCACGGCCGTCATCGTCGTGGATGCCGCTGCCGAGAACACCATCGTCGTCGCCCCCGGGGCGAACGCACACCTGTCGATGGCCGCCCCGGGCCCGCGTGCCACCGTCGCCGATGCCGATGTGGTGCTGCTGCAGTTGGAGATTCCGCTCGAGACGGCACTCGCCGCTGCCCGCGTGGGCCGCGAGACCGGTGCCGTGGTGATGGTCAACGCGTCACCCGCGCGACCGGGCTGCGACCCGGCTGACCTGGCTGAGCTGGCGGGCGTGGCGCACGTCGTGATCGTCAATGATGCCGAGTCGGCCGAGTGGCCCTGGCCGGTCGAACACCTCGTGATCACCCGTGGGGCGGCTGGGGCGACCTACCGCACACGCGGCATCCAGCTGGACGTGCCCGCCCCCTCCGTGGAGGCCGTCGACACCACCGGCGCCGGTGACGTGTTCGCCGGTGTGCTTGCCGCAGAGTGGCATTCTGGCCCCGAGGCCGCGTTGCGACGCGGCTGCGCGGCGGGCGCACTCGCCACGCTGACCGCCGGAGCGGGCGACTGCGCACCATCAGCCGAAGCCATCGACGACGTCCTGCAATGTGATTGATCAACCGAGGAGATGCATGTCGAGCGCCACCCAGAATGCCCCCCGCCCGCCTGACGGCGACTGGCTGGGTACACCGTTCCTACGCTTCGAGCGCGATGGCCCGTTCGCCGTCGTCACGCTGGACCGGCCGGAGGCCCGCAACGCGATGACTCCCGCGATGTACTTCGGCATCCGCTACGCAGTCACCCATGTCGAGGCCGATCCGGATCTTGCGGGCCTGCTCATCACCGGCACGGGTGACGTGTTCGCGCCCGGTGGCGATCTCGGCGGCGGCGACGGGGTGGACGACTGGATGAGCTTCGGCGCCGCCTTGTCGATGGACGTGACACCCTTCGAAATCCTGCGCCAATCGGTCAAACCCGTGGTGGCCGCGGTCAACGGGCTGTGCCAGGGCGGCGGGCTGCAGATCGCGATGTGCAGTGACATGGCCGTGGTGAGCGACCGTGCCACGTTCCGCGTGCCCGAGCTGTACCGCGGCATCGCCGACACCTACTACAGCCAGATGCTGGCGCGCATCATCGGACCCGTACGTACGCGCGACCTGATGTTCACGGGTCGCACGCTGACGGCAGAGGAGGCCGTCGACTGGGGGATGGTGGCCCGCCGGGTCGCCCACGACGATCTTGCAGTGGCCGCCCGCGAGGTGCTGGCACAGTGCTGCCGCACGGCTCCAAAGGCACGGTCGGTGGTGAAGTCCAGCCTGGACAACTACATGGGCCTGTTCGACCGGATCGGCATGAAGGCCAGCTACAGCGGACCCGAGGCCGTCGAAGGCTTCGTCGCCTTCAAGCAGCGACGCTCCCCGGACTGGGTGCACCCGGAGCTGCGGAGCGACGGGCGGCTCTGATCCTGCCGATGTCGGCTCACGCGGTGGGGATCGGCGCAGTCAGGCCTCGGGCACCTCGCGCTCGATCTCGTCGAGCCAGATGCGCGCCGACATGTCCGACGGCGCCCGCCAGTCGCCGCGTGGCGACAGCGAGCCACCAGAGGAGACCTTCGGTCCGTTTGGCAACGCGGACCGCTTGAACTGGCTGAACGAGTAGAACCGCTGCACGAACACCGTGAGCCAGTGCCGAATGTCAGCCAGCGAGTAGGCCGGCCGCTTGTCGGCGGGGTAGCCGGGCGGCCAGGCACCGCGTGCCCCGTCGCCCCAGGCGTGCCAGGCGAGGAACGCCACCTTGGACGGACGGAACCCGTATCGCAGCACCTGGAACAGTGAGAAGTCCTGCAGGACATACGGTCCCACCTTGGCTTCGCTGCTCTGGACCTCGTCCTCCTCGCCGGTGGGCACCAGTTCGGGCGTGATCTCGGTCTCGAGCACCGACCCCAGGACCGCGTTGACCTCGTCGCTGAACTCCTTCGACGAGATCACCCAGCGGATCAGGTGCTGGATCAACGTCTTCGGTACACCGCCGTTGACGTTGTAGTGCGACATCTGGTCACCGACGCCGTACGTCGACCACCCCAGCGCCAACTCGGACAGGTCGCCCGTGCCCAGCACGATGCCACCCCGTTGGTTGGCAAGCCGGAAGAGGTAGTCGGTGCGCAGGCCCGCCTGGACGTTCTCGAACGTCACGTCGTAGACCTTCTCGCCCCGCGCGAACGGATGGTCCATCTCGGACAGCATCAAGCTCGCTGTGTCGCGAATGTCGATCTCGGAGAACGTCACTCCCAGCGCCGTGGACAGTGCGGTGGCATTGCCCTTGGTGCGCTCGCCGGTGGCGAAACCGGGCAGGGTGAAGGCCAGGATGTCGCTGCGGGGGCGCCCTTCGCGGTCCATCGCACGCGCAGCGACGATCAGCGCGTGAGTGGAGTCCAGTCCACCGGATACGCCGATCACCACCTTCGGATAGTTCAGTGCCCGGAGCCGCTGCTCGAGACCCGACACCTGAATGTTGTAGGCCTCGTAGCAATCCTGTTGCAGGCGCAGCGGATCCGACGGCACGAACGGGAAGCGCTCCACCTGGCGGAGCAGCCCGATGTCACCCGATGGCGGATCGACGACGAACTCGATGCGCCGAAACCCTTCGATGCGAGCATCGTGGTGTCGACGGTTGTCGTCGAACGTTCCCATCCGCAGACGCTCGGCGCGCAGCATGTCGGTGTCGACGTCGGCGACCGATCGCCGCTCCCCCTTGGGGAAGCGCTCGGATTCGGCGAGCAGACGGCCGTTCTCGTAGATCATGGTCTGGCCGTCCCAGGCCAGATCGGTGGTCGACTCCCCCTCGCCTGCCGCCGCATAGACGTACGCCGCCAGGCATCGTGCCGATGCGGAACGGGCCAGCACCTTGCGGTCCTCGGCGCGGCCGATCGTGATCGGGCTGCCGGAGATGTTCGCCAGCACCGTCGCGCCTGCCAACGCCGCTTCGGCGCTCGGCGGTATCGGCACCCACATGTCCTCGCACACCTCGACGTGCAGGACGAAGGTCGGCAGATCGGTGGCCGTGAACAGCAGGTCGGGCCCGAACGGCAGGTCGGCGCCCAGGAGCCGGATGCTCCCGGTCGCGTCGTCACCCGGCGCCATCTGCCTGCGCTCGTAGAACTCGCGGTAGGTGGGCAGGTAGGACTTCGGCACCACGCCGAGTACGAGGCCCCTGTGGATGACGACGGCGGTGTTGTAGACACGGTTGCGGTGCCGCAGGGGTGCACCCACCACCAGCACCGGCAACAACTCCTTCGACGCCGCAGTCACCTCTGCCACCGCGTCCTCGACGGCGTCGAGAAGCGCGTCCTGCAGCAGGACGTCCTCCAGCGAGTAGCCCGAGAGCGTCAACTCCGGAAACACCGCGAGCGCGACGCCGTCCACGTGACAGTCACGCGCCATGCGCAGCACGGATTGCGCGTTGGCGGCGGGGTCGGCCAGCGTGGTGTGGTGCGTGCACGCGGCGACCCGCACGAAGCCGTGCCGGTAGGCGGAATGGAAGTCCACGCCTCCATTGTGGCAAAGTTGTCACAAAGTCCGTCGCAAAGTCGGCCGGGCGACCCGGCGACGACGCGAAATCACCGGCTCTCGGGGCCCGGCCGGTCGGCGCGGTTACCCTCGAAGGGGTGCAAGCCCCGGAACTGGTCAAGGCGCTCGACGGTCGGCGCGTCACCGTGCTCACCGGGGCGGGGTTGTCCACCGACTCCGGCATCCCCGACTACCGCGGTCCGGACTCGCCGCCGAGCAACCCGATGACCATCCGCCAGTTCACCGCGGACCCCGTCTACCGGCAGCGCTACTGGGCGCGCAACCACGTCGGCTGGCGGCACATGGCGGCAACCCTGCCCAACGCCGGCCATCGCGCGCTGGCGCGTCTGGAGGTCGCCGGGCCGGTCGCCGGGGTCATCACCCAGAACGTCGACCTGCTGCACACCAAGGCTGGCAGCCGATCCGTCATCGACCTGCACGGCACATATGCCCGCGTCGTGTGCCTGGCATGCGGGACGTCGATGACGCGCACCGCGCTGGGCGATCAGTTGGATGCGTTGAACCCCGGCTTCGCCGAACGCGCCGAGCGCATCGGGGGGATTGCGGTGGCCCCGGATGCCGACGCGATGGTTGAGGAGACCTCTTCGTTCCGATACGTGGACTGCCCGAGCTGCGGCGGCATACTCAAGCCCGACATCGTCTACTTCGGCGAGAGCGTACCCAGAGCACGCGTGGAGCAGGCCTACTCATTGGTCGACGACGCCGAAGCGCTTCTGGTGGCGGGATCGTCACTGACGGTGTTCTCCGGCTTGCGGTTCGTCCGGCACGCCGTCGCCGCCGGCAAGCCCGTCGCGATCATCAACCGCGGCCCCACCCGCGGGGACCCGCTGGCCACCGTCAAGGTCGACGGCGGCTGCTCGGAGTTGTTGGCCCTGCTGGCCGACGAGCTAACCCTCGACAGGCATCCCGTGGAGACTCACCGGCGGTAGGCGCCGGAAATACGCCGCGAATCCCTAGACGGCGACCAGATCGTCGGCGTGCACGGCGGGCCTGCGCATCTCAGCAGGAAGATCCGAGGTGGACCGACCGATCATCGTGGCGAGTTCGCCGGCCTCGTAGGCCACCACGCCCCGCGCCACCGTCGCCGCATCGGGGGCCTGCAGATCGACCACGTCACCGCCGTGGAATTTGCCGGACACCCCGGTGATTCCGGCGGGTAGCAGCGAGCGGCGTTGCCGCAGTACCGCGCGGACGGCGCCCTCGTCGAGCGTGAGCGCACCCGCCGACTCCGCGGCATACCGCACCCAGAAGCGCCGCGCGGACATACGTTCGGGCCGCGGCGCGAACACCGTTCCCACCGACGCGTCCGACAATGCCGCCGCGGCATCGGCTGCGGCGGCAAGCAGTACCGGCACCCCCGCATCCGCTGCCAGTAACGCCGACGACAGCTTCGAGGCCATTCCCCCGGTACCGAGACTGCTTCCCCTTCCGGCCACGACGCCGTCGATGTCATCAGGGCGGGCCACCTCGGCGATGAAACGGGCGGGAGCCTGCGCAGTGGCCTTGCGGGGATCGGATTCGTAGAGTCCGTCGATGTCGCTCAACAAGACCAGGGCGTCCGCGCCGACGAGATGTGCGACCAGAGCCGACAGCCGGTCGTTGTCACCGAACCGGATCTCGTTGGTGGCGACGGTGTCGTTCTCGTTGACGATCGCCACGGCGCGAAGCGCGCGGAGCCGGTCCAAGGTTCGTTGAGCGTTGTTGTGCTGCACCCGCATCGCGATGTCGTGGGCTGTGAGCAGTACCTGCCCGACCGTGCGATGGTAGCGGCCGAACGCCGCGCTCCACGCATTGACCAGCGCGACCTGGCCGACGCTGGCCGCGGCCTGCTTGGTCGCAAGATCGGTCGGCCGCTTCGTCAGTCCGAGCGGCTCGATCCCCGCAGCGATCGCACCCGACGAGACGATCACGACGTCGGATCCCGCCTCCATCCGCGCTTCGATGGCGTCCGCGAGCGTTGCGAGCCTGCTGGCATCGAAGACGCCCGACGGCGTGGTGAGCGCGGTGGTGCCGATCTTGACGACGACGCGACGGGCAGTGTGCACCGCTGTGCGGTGCGGACTGGTCACTCGTCGTCACCGCCGGGCCGACGGCGTTCCCGCCGCGCAGCCTTGCGCTCGTCTGCCCCGACCCGGTCGGTCTGCTCCAGGCGCACGTCAGTGCCGCGGCCCGACATCGTGACATCGATGCCCGCAGGGGTCTGCGGCTCCCAGTCGAAGGTCATGCCGCCGATGGTGACCGCGCAGCCCGGCTGGGCACCCAGTTTCAGCAGTTCCTCTTCGACACCGAGCCGCGCCAGTCGGTCGCCGAGGTAGCCGACGGCCTCGTCGTTGGTGAAGTCGGTCTGGCCGATCCAACGTTCGGGGCGTGCACCCCGCACCACGAAACCACCCTCGCCATCGGAGGTGACGGTGAATCCACTCTCATCAATGGGAATCGGACGGATCACAGCCCGTCGTGGCGCCACGGCGGGCTGCGCCTCGCGATAGGCGGCCACCATGTCCCACAGGGCGAACGTCAACGGCCGCAACCCGTCCCGGCTGACGGCAGATATCGCGAAGACCGGCCAGCCGTAGCGCTCGGCGACCTCGTCGCGGACGAAGTCGGCCAGCTCACGCGCGTCGGGGACGTCGATCTTGTTCAGCACCACCGCGCGGGGGCGCTGGGCCAGGTCACCGAGCGTGGAATCGCCCTGCAGAGTGGGGGTGTAGGCGGCAAGCTCGGCCTCGAGCGCGTCGATGTCGGAGACCGGATCGCGGCCCGGGTCCATCGTGGCGCAATCGACCACGTGCACCAAGACCGCGCAGCGTTCGATGTGGCGGAGAAAGTCCAGACCGAGACCGCGGCCCTCGGATGCGCCGGGGATCAGGCCGGGGACGTCGGCGACGGTGAAGGTGTGATCGCCCGCCGACACGACGCCGAGATTCGGGACCAACGTCGTGAACGGATAGTCCGCGATCTTCGGCTTGGCCGCCGAGATCACCGATACCAGCGAGGACTTGCCCGCCGAGGGGAAGCCGACCAGGCCGACGTCGGCAACGGTCTTGAGTTCGAGGGTGAAGTCGCGGGCCTGGCCCTTCTCGCCGAGCAGGGCGAAACCGGGCGCCTTACGGGCGCGGGATGCCAGCGCCGCGTTGCCGAGACCGCCGCGTCCGCCGGCGGCGGCATCGAATCGAGTGCCCGCACCGGTGAGATCCGCGAGTAGTCGGCCATCCTCGTCGAGGACGACCGTGCCGTCGGGAACCCTGAGTTCGAGGTCATCGCCTGCGGCGCCGTCGCGGTTGTTGCCCATGCCCTGCTTGCCGGACGGCGCGTCGACGTGGGGATGGAAGTGGAAGTCCAACAGCGTGTGCACCTGAGGATCGACGACGAGCACGATGCTGCCGCCGCGTCCGCCGTTGCCGCCGTCGGGCCCACCCAGGGGCTTGAACTTCTCCCGATGCACCGAGGCGCAGCCGTTGCCGCCGTTGCCTGCCTTCGCGTGAAGGGTCACGCGATCAACGAACCGAGGCATCGGACTTCCTTTCCATGACGATCTCCACGTTTTGCAGAACAACTGCGAGAACCCAGCTGCAAAACGTCGATCTCGACCTTGGAAGAGCGAGAACTAGGCCTCTGGCCGAGCGATGCGAACGATGTTGACCGTCTTGCGTCCGCGCTTCTGGCCGAACTCGACAGCGCCCGGCGCAGTAGCGAACAGAGTGTCGTCACCGCCACGGCCGACGTTGACGCCGGGGTGGAAGTGGGTGCCGCGCTGGCGGACCAGGATCTCGCCTGCCTTGACGACCTGACCACCGAACCGCTTGACCCCGAGCCGCTGCGAGTTGGAGTCGCGACCGTTGCGCGAGCTGGAAGCGCCCTTCTTGTGTGCCATTGGTTCGCTCCCTTGCTACTTGATGCCCGTGACCTTGACGACCGTCAGCTTTTGACGGTGGCCTTGGCGCTTGTGGTAACCGGTCTTGTTCTTGAACTTGTGAATGCGGATCTTCGGGCCCTTGGTGTGCTCGAGCACCTCCGCGGTGACCGCGACCTTCTCGAGGTCCTCGGCGTCGGTGGTGACGTTCGCACCGTCGACCACCAAGGCAACGGGAAGCGACACCGAGGCGCCGGCTTCGAGTTCCAGCTTCTCGACCTTGACTATGTCTCCGACCGCTACCTTGTACTGCTTACCGCCCGTCTTGACGATTGCGTACGTGGCGTTCTCGGCTGCCATCGTGCTACTTCCTCTACTTCGCTGAAGCGGGCGCGCGCCACCCGTGGGCTGCGTGCGCGGGTCTGGGGTGCGGGAATTGGTCCCGCTGTCGCCAGCTCAGATGCTCACCGAGCAAGCAGACAACTGCTCAAGATTACGTGACCAGCGGGTAAGGGGTCAAACCGCCTACCCGCCTCACCGACTACCCGTCCTGAGCCGGGGGTCCGGCGGGTCGGGCGGCCGCTCGCCGACGCCGTGGCCGGGATGCCGCGCTCACGAGGCGCTGGTCGTCGTCATCATCGTCTGAATCGTCATCCTCGTCATCGTCATCGTCATCGTCATCGTCATCGTCATCGTCGTCGTCCGAGTCGTCGTCATCATCGTCGTCGTCGTCGTCCGAGTCGTCGTGGCGGTTGATCACCTCGATGTCATCGTCGTCCGAGTCGTCATCGTCGTCATCGTCGTCATCGTCATCATCATCCGAATCGGAATCGTCGTCGTCGTCATCCGAATCGTCGTCCTCCGAGTCGAAGTCTTCGTCGAGGTCTTCGGTCGCAACCTCATCGGCGACCTGCTCGGCCACGGCCTCAGCGCCACCCTCGATCGTGACGTCGTCGTCCTCGGTCGCCTCATCGTCCTCGCTGCGTCCGTTGGCCGCAGCCATCGCCTTGAACATGGGATGCTCGCCGGCCGCGTGCGACGGCACCTTGGCCACGGGCACGTCTTCGGCTGCGACGTCAGCTCGGCCACCCTTCTTGCCGCGCTTACCTCGACGTCCGCCCGACTCGGCCTTGCGTCCCGACCCCGACGGGGCTGAGTCCACCGGGTCGACGTGCAGATTGATGCCGCGACCGCTGCAGTGGGAGCAAGTGGTCGAGAACGCCTCGATGAGTCCGGTGCCGAGCTTCTTGCGGGTCAGCTGGACGAGTCCCAGCGACGTCACCTCGGAGACCTGATGGCGTGTCCGGTCCCGGGACAGCGCCTCGGTGAGTCGACGCAACACGAGATCGCGGTTGGACTCGAGCACCATGTCGATGAAGTCGATGACGATGATGCCGCCGATGTCGCGGAGCCGAAGCTGCCGGACGATCTCTTCGGCGGCCTCCAGATTGTTGCGCGTCACCGTCTGCTCGAGGTTGCCTCCCGACCCGGTGAACTTGCCGGTGTTGACGTCGACGACGGTCATGGCCTCGGTGCGGTCGATCACGAGCGAGCCGCCCGAGGGCAGCCAGACCTTGCGGTCCATCGCCTTCATGAGCTGTTCGTCGATGCGGTGCACCGCGAACACGTCGGGGCCGTCGGGGCCGCTGGCGGGTTCGTACTTGTTCATCCTCGGAAGAAGTTCCGGCGCAACGGCTTCGACGTAGTCGCTGATGGTCTTCCAGGCGTCGTCGCCGGAGACGGTCAGCCCCGAGAAGTCTTCGTTGAAGAGGTCACGGATGACCTTGACCACGACGTCGGGCTCCTCGTAGAGCGCCATCGCGGCACCTGCGGCCTTGCCGGTGACCTCGGTCGCCTTGGCTTCGATCTGCGTCCAGCGTTCCTGCAGCCGGTTCACGTCGGTGCGGATGTCGTCTTCCTTGACACCCTCCGACGCGGTTCTGATGATGACGCCTGCGTCGGCAGGGACGACCTCGCGGAGGATCTCCTTGAGTCGCTGACGTTCGGTGTCCGGCAGCTTTCGGCTGATGCCGGTCGACGAGGCCCCCGGGACGTACACCAGGTAGCGGCCGGCCAACGAGACCTGCGTGGTCAACCGGGCGCCCTTGTGGCCGACCGGGTCCTTGCTGACTTGGACCACGACGTAGTCGCCGGGTTTGAGCGCCTGTTCGATCTTGCGCTGCGCACCACCGAGGCCAGCGGCCTCCCAGTTCACCTCGCCGGCGTAGAGGACGCCGTTGCGCCCACGGCCGATGTCGACGAACGCGGCCTCCATCGACGGCAACACGTTCTGCACGATGCCCAGGTAGATATTGCCCACCAGCGACGCGGATGCCGCCGACGTGACGAAGTGCTCGACCACGACGCCGTCCTCGAGGACCGCGATCTGCGTATAGCGCGCACCCTCGTGCGGCGGTTCGGCACGGATCTTGTCGCGGACCACCATTACGCGCTCGACGGCCTCCCGCCTGGCGAGGAACTCCGCTTCGCTCAGGATCGGTGGACGTCGCCGTCCCGCGTCCCGTCCGTCACGGCGACGTTGACGCTTGGCTTCCAGTCGGGTGGACCCGCTGATGCCCTGAATCTCGTTGTTGTCGGACTTGGCCGCCTTGGCCCGCGGTGCGCGCTCGTGGACGACGGTGTTGGGCGGGTCGTCGGGCGATGCGGACTCGTCCCCGTCACCTGAGTTCGACTTGCGCCGGCGCCGCCGCCGGCGGCGCCGGTTGCCGCCCTCTCCACCGGAGTTGTCGTCGTCGGTGTCGTCATCGTCGGAGTCATCGTCGGAATCGCCGTCACCCGAGTCCTCGTCCGCGTCGTCGGTAGCGTCGTCCGCGTTCTGCTCCCCGCGGCCGCGACCTCGACCGCGGCGACCGCGGCGGCGGCGTCGGTTGGCGGGACGGTCGTTGGAGTCGTCGTCACCATCGCTGGAGGAGTCGTCGTCGGTGTCGTCGGTGTCATCCGTGTCGTCGTCATCGTCGTCGTCCCGAGCGGGAACGAACACGACGGGCTGCGGCGCGACGAACAGCGGAAGGTAGTCATTCGCGGGTGGCGGCGACTTCTCCGTCGCGGGCTCGGCCGGGGTGTCGGGTGGTGTCTCGAGCATTAGGCGCGACTCGGGCTCGTCCTCTGCGACGCATGCATCCTCGAAGTCCTCGTCGGCAGCGGGGGCCGCCTGTTCAGCGGTGGGGAGCCCGCCGACCTCGCCGGCCTCGTCGGATTCGGCGACCTCACCGATGGTGTCGGCGATGACTTCTGCGGGGTCCTCCCCACTCAGCTGTGCGGGAGTCTCCTGCTCGAGGTGGGTGTCTCCGTGCTGGTCTTGGGTATGCGCATCCTGGGCCACGTGTTCTCCTAGCCCCCGGGCGCGTCGAATCGACGCGGCCACGCGAGGGCTTCCGCTATGGGCTCGGGGCCTAGCCCGAGCTTGTATGGTCTCGCTCCTAGCGACCCGGGTCGGGTCCTCGGTGCCTGGCTGAATGACGGCCGGACGGTCGGCGCCTCACCCGAAAACGTCTCGGGTGGTCGCGCTCGTCGAAGTCTTCATCCGGGCTTCCGGCTTTGGTATGAAGCCGGACACCCAAGGCCAGTATCCCACACGGCCGTGGCCAAACTGACGAGGTCCCGCCAGCGGCGGTTCGGCAGCTAACCTCCGGGGAACCAGAGATCGATCTCGCGGACTGCTGAGTCCGGCGAATCCGAGCCGTGGACCAGGTTGTCCTGGGTGACGAGGGCCAGGTCACCGCGGATGGTGCCGGGTGTTGCCTTCTCGACGGGATCGGTTCCGCCGGCGATCTGGCGGAACGCCGCAACGGCCCGCGGCCCCTCGACGATCGCAGCGACGACGGGTCCCGAGGTGATGAACTCCAGCAGCGAGGGGAAGAAGGGCTTTCCCTCGTGCTCCGCGTAGTGCTGCCTCGCCAGCTCGTCACTGACGGTCTTGAGTTCCAACGCCGCGAGCGTGAGGCCCTTCCGCTCGATCCGGCTGATTATCTCGCCGACGAGCTGGCGCTTGACGCCATCGGGCTTCACCAAAACCAGGGTCCGTTCAGTCACGGCGATCAGCGTACCGGTCAGTCGTCGAGGTCCTGCTGCCCAGGGAGCAGTCCGCGCTCCTGGCGGCGCTTCACCTCGGCCCGCAGGTACGCGATCAGTAGCCACACCGCGCCGAACACCACCCCGATGAAACCGATGGCGGGATCGATGAACACCCCGGCGACCAGCACCGCCTGGACTCCCAGGTTCGCGCTCAACGCCCACGGCCTGCCCTGAACGCCCGACATCAGAATCAGGACGACGGCCATGCCGATCAGGAAGCCGCCCGACCACGGCGTGAGACCGCCTCCGGAAACGGACACCACGGGCAACGCGAGCAGCACGACGATCGCTTCCAGGATCAGTGTGCCCGCCATCACTCCGCGGAAGCTCTTCCACGGGTCGGGCGGCGGGATCGGCTGCGACTGTTGGTCGGTCATTGCGGATCACGCCCGAAGAGCGTGCGCGCGGCGCCCGCGGTGACGACGGAGCCGGTGATGACGATGCCGACTCCGGAGAAGTCCTCGTTCGCCGCGTCCTCGACCATGGCGGTCGCGAATTCGATGGCATCGGGCAGGGTCGAAGCGACGACCACCCGGTCGACGCCGAATCGCTCCTCGGCCCGAAGCGCCAGCGTCTCGACGTCCATGGCGCGCGGAGATCCATTGTGGGTCACGACGATCATGTCGAATACCGGCTCGAGTGCGACCAGGATTCCATCGACGTCCTTGTCCGACAACACCGATACCACGCCAACCAGGTACCTGAAGTCGAATTCCTCGGCCAGCGTAGCGGCGAGCGCAGTGGCGCCCGCGGGGTTGTGCGCCGCGTCGAGGAAGACCGTTGGGGCACTGCGCATCCGTTCCATGCGTCCTGGGCTGCTGGCGGCCGCGAAACCTCCCCGGACCGCGTCGACGTCGAGTTGCCGATCGGCGCCCGCTCCGAAGAACGCCTCGACGGCGGCGAGCGCGAGGACCGCGTTGTGGGCCTGATGCTCGCCGTGCATCGGCAGGAAGATCTCGGAGTAGACGCCGCCGAGTCCCTGTAGTTCGAGCAGCTGTCCGCCGATGGCGATCTCACGGCGTAGGACGGCGAACTCCGAGTCTTCGCGCGCTACCGCCGCGTCGGTGCGGACGGCCTGGGCCAGCAGCACCTCCATCGCCTCGGGCATCTGACGGCCGATCACGGCGACGGTATCCGTCGGCACCAGGTCGTCGGCCTGCCTGACGATGATCCCGGCCTTCTCGGAGGCGATCTCGGCAATGGTGTCGCCCAGGTAGTCGGTGTGGTCGAGCCCGATCGGCGTGATGACGGCTACGGGAGCATCGACCACGTTCGTGGCGTCCCAGCGACCGCCCAACCCCACCTCGACCACTGCGACGTCTACGGGCGCGTCGGCGAATGCGGCGAACGCCATGGCCGTGACCACCTCGAACTTGCTCATCTTCGGCCCGCCTGCCTGCTCGGACTGCGCGTCGACCAGTTCGACGAAGGGTTCCACCTCACGATAAATGTCGACGTACCGGGCGGGCGTGATGGGTTCGCCGTCGATCGCGATGCGCTCGACAGCCGACTGCAGGTGTGGGCTGGTGGTGCGACCGGTGCGGCGATGCAACGCGGTCAGCAACGCGTCGATCAGTCGCGCCACGGACGTCTTGCCGTTCGTCCCCGCGATGTGGATCGTGGGATAGCCGCGTTGCGGGGAGCCGAGCAGTTCCATCAGTGCGCTGATCCGGGCGGTACTCGGCTCGATCCTGGTCTCGGGCCACCGTTGGTCCAGCAGATGCTCGACCTGGAGCAGCGAGGCGACCTCGTCGGGCGTGGGCTCGGCCGCGCTCACGGGCGATCCACCGCGTTGCCAGAGGTCACGCGAGACCCGCCAGGCGGCCCGAGATGCGGTCCACCTCTTCGGCGGCCACCTGCTTGCGGACCGCGATCTTGTCGACGACCGCCTCGGGCGCCTTGGCCAGAAACGCCTCGTTACCGAGCTTGGCGGTTGTCTGTGCGAGTTCCTTCTCGGCGGCCGCAAGGTCCTTCTCGAGCCTGCGCCGTTCAGCGGCGACGTCCACCGTGCCCGAGGTATCCAATTCGACCACCACCGTGCCCCGTGACAGCCGCACCTCCACGGCCGCCGACGGGCTGAAACCATCGGCGTGCCCGGTCAGCCACGCCAACGACGCGACGGCGCTCACCTGCGCCTCCAGATCGGCGTCGGCGACGCCGACCAGTCGCGCCGGTACGCGCTGCCGATCCCCCAGACCCTGGTCGCTGCGGAACCTGCGGACCTCGGTGATCAGCCGCTGCATGTCGACGATCCGCTGGGCCGCAACGGCATCCAGCACGAGACCGGTCGGTGCGGGCCAGTCGGCGATCACCACCGACTCGCCGCCGGTCAGCGTCTTCCACAGTGTCTCGGTGACGAACGGCATGATCGGATGCAGCAGCTTGAGCAGAACGTCGAGGACCGCAGCCAGCACGGCGTTGGTGGGACCGTCGGGCTCGGTTGCGAGTTGCACCTTGGCCAGTTCGAGGTACCAGTCGCAGAACTCATCCCAGGCGAAGTGGTACAGGGCCTCGCACGCGCGGCTGAACTCGTATCCGTCCAATGTCGAATCGACCTCGGCGCGAACCTCTTCCAACCGGCCCAGGATCCAGCGGTCGGCGTCGGTGAGCGCGTCGAGCGTCGGCAGCGGCGCGGGGGCTGCTCCGTTCATCAGGGCGAACCGGGTCGCGTTGAACAGCTTGGTCGCGAAGTTGCGCGATGCGCGGGCCTGATCCTCGCCGATCGAGAGGTCACCGCCCGGGCTGGCGCCCCGGGCAAGCGTGAACCGCAGCGCGTCGGCACCGAACATCTCCACCCAGTCCAGCGGATCGATGCCGTTGCCCTTCGACTTGCTCATCTTGCTGCCGAACTCGTCGCGGATGAGGCCGTGCAGGAACACGTTCTCGAACGGCACCTGCGGTGGACGGGCCCCCCCGGACGTGATGGCGTCGTCGTCGCCGACGAAGGTGCCGAACATCATCATCCTGGCCACCCAGAAGAACAGGATGTCGTAACCGGTGACGAGCACGGTGGTGGGATAGAACTTCTCGATCTCGGGAGTGCGGTCCGGCCAGCCCATCGTGGAAAACGGCCACAGCGCCGAGGAGAACCACGTATCGAGGACGTCGGGGTCCTGCTCCCAGCCCTCGGGGGGCGTCTCGTCGGGACCGATGCAGATCTTCTGACCGTCCGGGCCGTGCCAGATCGGGATGCGGTGACCCCACCACAGCTGCCGTGAGATGCACCAGTCGTGCATGTCGTCCACCCAGCCGAACCAGCGTGGCTCCAGACTCTTCGGGTGGATGACGGTCGACCCGTTGCGGACCGCGTCGCCGGCCGCCTTGGCGAGCGACTCGACCTTCACCCACCACTGCAGGGACAACCGCGGTTCGATCGGCTCGCCACTGCGCTCCGAGTGCCCCACACTATGCAGGTAGGGGCGTTTCTCGGCGACGATGCGTCCATCACGCGCCAGCGCCTCGCGCACTGCCACCCTGGCGTCGAACCGGTCCATTCCGTCGAACTCGGTTCCCGTCCCGGCGACCCTGCCCGAGGTGTCCATCATCGTGGGCATCGGCAAGCCGTGGCGCACCCCGATATCGAAGTCGTTGGGGTCGTGCGCGGGCGTGACCTTGACCGCGCCGCTACCGAACTCGGGATCCACGTGCTCGTCGGCGACGATCACGATGTCGCGCTCGAGGAACGGGTGCCGCAAGGTCCGGCCGACCAACGCACGATAACGCTCGTCGTCGGGGTGCACCGCGATCGCGGTGTCCCCCAACATCGTTTCCAACCGGGTCGTGGCCACCACGATGTGCGGTTCGTCGTCGTTCATCGAGCCGTACCGGAACGACACCAGTTCGCCCTCGACGTCGGAGTACTTGACCTCGAGGTCGCTGATCGCGGTCTTCAGCACCGGCGACCAGTTGACGAGGCGCTCGGCCTGGTATATCAGCCCTGCATCGTAGAGACGCTTGAAGATGGTGCGGACCGCGCGCGACAGGCCGTCGTCCATCGTGAAGCGGTCGCGGCTCCAATCGACACCGTCACCGATCCGGCGCATCTGGCCGCCGATGGTGCCGCCGGACTCGTGCTTCCAGTCCCAGACCTTGTCGACGAACAGTTCGCGGCCGAAGTCCTCCTTGGTCTTGCCGTCGACGGCGAGCTGCTTCTCCACCACCGACTGGGTGGCGATGCCGGCGTGATCCATCCCCGGCAGCCACAGGACCTCGTAGCCCTGCATGCGCTTGCGGCGGGTCAGGGCGTCCATCAGCGTGTGATCGAGAGCGTGCCCCATGTGCAGGCTGCCGGTGACGTTGGGCGGGGGAAGAACGATCGAGTACGGCGGTTTTGCGCTGGCGGGGTCCGCCTCGAAATAGCCCGCGTCGACCCAGCCCTGGTAGAGGTCGCTCTCCACCTCGCCCGGATCCCACGACTTCGGCAGGGATTGCGCCCCTGAATTGCTGGCGGGGTTCGGGCTTGCAGTCACCTCGACATTCTAGGAACTACGGCCGGGCAGACGCGAAAGCCCCCGAGACGCGGGGCGCGCAGCGTCTGTCCGCTGCAGCGATTGCGGGCTACTTCTTGCCTCCGAGCAGCCCACCCAGGATGTCACCGAGTGCGCCGCCGCCCTGTCCGCCGCCACCGCCGAGCACGCTGCCCAGGATGCTGCCCAGCGGGTTGTTCCCGCCGCCGCCCCCGCCACCGAGAATGCTGCCGAGCACGTCGCCGAGTCCGCCCGAGGGCTGCGCCTGGGGCGCGGCGGTGCCGCCGGTGCCGCCGCCGCCACTGAGTTGCTTGCCGATGTAGGCCAGCACGATCGGGGCGAGGATGGGCAGCAGCTTCTGGATGAGCCCGCTGTTGCCGGCGCCGCCGCCGGAGAGTGCCGCTGCGACCTGGCCGGTGTCGTTGCCACCGAAGATCTTGGCGACGGCCTTGGATCCGTCGTTCTCGTCGACCTGGTCGACGCTGACTCCACCGTCGAGCAGCCCACTGGCGGCGTGGTTGCAGGCCGCGCTCTCGATGTGCGACGCGTGGCCTGGGTCCTGGGCGTTCTGCTGCAGGCCGCCGACAAGGAGTGGGACCAGCGTCTGAATCGCGCTGTTCACCTCGCCTTCGTCGGCGCCCAGCCTGCTCGCAATCTCTTGCGTGGGAATCTGTTCGAAGAGTTCTTCGAGACCAGCCATGGCATGTCCACCTTCGTCGCCGGATGTCTATCGATCGCCAACTCGACAGTAATACCTTCGATCTTCGCTGACCGGCGTTCCGCCTTGCCCGCTCACGCCAGGCGCACGGTCTCCAACGTCACGCCCGCCGCCGGGAACCGGGCCAGCAGGGCGTCGCCCAGCGATGCCGCCGGGGTCAGCACGCCGCGCAGGTCCGACAGTGCGTCGCGGTCCAAGGCAAGTGCCAGCGCGCACTCCCCCAAGAGCACCGAGGTCGCCTTGTAGCCGGGGTCACCGCTCTGCGCCATCGTCGCCCGGTATCGCGCACCCGACGTCGTGGTGGTGTAGGTCTCCACGGTGTAGTGACCGTTCTCCCTGGCACGTTCGCTGGGACCGGTGCCAGGCTTGGGCACGACGCGGTCGATCGCGGCCCGGGGCAACTTGTTGAAGAAGCGACTCCCCAGGCTCAGAACGGCGGCATTGGCAGCCGTGCCCATCGCGGCGGCGACCGGTGCGACGACCGACGAGCCCATGCTCATGGTCTCCGCATAGCGAAACGTCCGGCCGTAGGCCCAGTCGAGGAGGGCGTTGCTGCGCCGCACGATCCTGGAGTTCGGCGCGCCCATGACGAAGGCGCCGGTCCAGACGCCGTCCAATTCGGGGGCGATCTCGCGCCCGCGCCGCCACGGAGTGTCCGACTGGTGGCCCAGGTCCGGTTCGGCGCCCCGGTCGGTGGTCAGGGTGTACGGGTCGTTCAGTTCGCGCCGCGCCTCGGGGTCGGCCGATACCGTCGACATCACCTCCAACATCGAGGCGACCGTGCCGCCGGACACACCACCCGCGAAGCGGCGCACCACGAAGTTGGTGTCGCCGAGCACACCCGTACCGTCCGCAAGGGCCTGCTTGTACAGCGCGTAGACGGTGAGATCTGACGGGACGGAGTCGAATCCGCAGGAGTGCACGATCCGCGCCCCGGTGTCGGAGGCCTGTTTGTGGTAGGCGTCGATGCTGTCCCGGACGAACATCGTCTCTCCGGTCAGGTCGGCATAGTCGGTACCCGCTGCCGCACATGCCGCCACCAGTGGCAGACCGTACTTGGCGTATGGACCGACCGTGGTCACCACCACACGGGTGCGAGCCGCCATGTCGTTTAGCGAGGACGGCGACGACGCGTCAGCCGTGATCAGCGGCCAGT
Organism: uncultured Actinomycetota bacterium; assembly: GCA_963798245.1. Taxonomy (GTDB): domain Bacteria; phylum Actinomycetota; class Actinomycetes; order Mycobacteriales; family Mycobacteriaceae; genus Mycobacterium. The sequence continues at coordinate 235,261 of CAWCSO010000006.1, read as the reverse complement.
CCGCGGCCGCTTCACCCAGTGCGTCCCGCACCGCAAGCAGTTTGTCGGGAGACCGGCCTGCGAGCCCGATCCGTGCTCCGGCGCCGGCCTTGGCCAGGTACTGAGCGGTCAGTGTGCCGACGAAGCCGGTTGCTCCGTAGAGAACGATGTCCAGTTCACGCTGCGGTTCGGTCATGAACCCAACCTACCGGTCGGTGGGGCGCCTCTGAGCCACGTCCGACGTCCGATAGTTTCACCGTGTGACCCAGCGAATCCTAGTGATCGGTGCCGGCATCGCAGGCTTGGCGACGGCCGTCGCGCTGCAGAGGCGAGGACACGACGTCGCGATCGTCGAAGGGCGTTCCGACGCACCCACGGGCGCAGGAATCAGCATCTGGCCCAATGCGCTTGCCGCACTCGATGTCATCGGCCTCGGTGATGCCGTACGCGAAGCCGGCGGCCGGGTGAGCGCCGGGACGATGCGGTGGAGCGACGGGTCATGGCTGCGACACCCCTCCCCGGAGCGCATCGTCGGGGTGCTCGGCGAGCCCCTGGTGGTCGTGCGCCGAGCCGTGCTGATGGATCTGCTGGCAACCGCACTGGGGGTAGACGCCATCGAATCCGGTTTCACGGCAACCTCACTGGCCGCGACGGACGGCGGTGTGCGTGTCACCTCCGCTGACGGCAGCGTCCGCGAAGCGGCCGCCGTCGTGGGCGCGGACGGCGTCGGCTCGATGGTGGCGCACCATCTCAATGGCCCGCTGACACACCGCTACGCGGGCTATACGGCCTGGCGGGGGATCGCCGACTACGCCATGGATCCTGACCTGGCCGGCGAGACCATGGGCATGGGAACGGAGTTCGGTCACGTGCCGCTCGGTTCCGACCACACGTACTGGTTCGGTACCGAACGCGGCCCCGAGGGCGGGTCACAACCGGGCGGCGAACTGGCCTACCTTCGGTCCAAGTACGCCGGGTGGGCCGAACCCGTCCCGGCGCTGCTGGCGGCCACGGACGAGTCTGCGGTCCTGCGCAACGACCTCTACGATCGCGCCGAGGCGCGCAAGTGGTCGCGCGGGCCCGTCGTCATCGTCGGCGACGCCGCGCACCCGATGCGGCCACACCTCGGCCAGGGCGGCTGCCAGGGGCTGGAGGACGCGGCGGTCCTCGCGCACTGCGTCGGCTCCGGTGACGACCTACCGGCCGCGTTCGACCGGTTCGCGGCGGCGCGTCGACCGCGGGCGCGGTCACTGGCCCGAGAGTCCCGGATGATCGGGCAACTGGTCAACGTCCGGCCCTCGTTCATCGGGGCCGCGGCGATCCGCGCATCGGCACTGGTCCCGGAGGCGGTTCTGACCCGGCATCTGGCGTCGGTGGCGGCCCGGTCGGCGTTCGTCCTGCCGGAGTCGGCATGACCGCGCGTCTCGGGCCGCTCGTGGTCGAGGCAGCCGATCCGGCCGCGGTGCGCAGGTTCTGGGAGGCTGCGCTCGGTGCGGAATCCTGTGGACGGCTGCTGCGCATCGTCCCCGAACGGCAACCGAAGGTCGGGAAGAATCGGGTCCATCCCGACGTCCGCGTCCGTGACCTCGCTCCCGTGCTGGCGCTCGGTGCCGTCGTACTCGACGAGTACCTGCCGACCCGTGCCACGCTGGCCGACGTCGAGGGCAACGAGTTCTGCGCGTTCATCGAACCGGCGCTCGCCGCGAATCCCCCCGCCCGGATGTTCGCCATATGCACCGACAGCGACCGACCTGCAGATCTCGCGGGGTGGTGGGCACCGAGGGTCGGTGCCAGGGTCGGAGCGGGCCCTGATGGCGCGCCGCGCTACCTTCACGGATGCTGCGGCTGGCCCGGACTGATCTGGAAGTTCGTCGGCGTCGCCGATGAGCGCGTTTCGCCGAACCGGTGGCAGTGGAGCGTGACTTCCGGGGCCGAGACGTTCGATGCGTTCGTCGACCCGCAGGGCAACGAGTTCGCCGCCGATGCCGCGGGCACCCCCGACGAGCTGTACTGACCGAAGGCTGCCGGCGGGCCGAGGAACGTCGAGCACCCGTGTGCAAAGCGAGACGGTGCCGGGCGATGATCGCCCGGCACCGTCTGTGCCTCGCGGGTCGCGTCGTCGACCCGGGTAGACCTGGAGATCAGCCGCGACGGCCGCAAGTGGGCCACGCGCCGATGCCCTGGGTCTTCAGCACATTGTTGGCGACGCGGATCTGCTCCTGACGGCTTGCAGCGTGGGGCGCGCCCGAGCCGCCGTGGGAACGCCAGGTGCCCATGGAGAACTGCAGGCCGCCGTAGTAGCCATTGCCGGTGTTGATCGACCAGTTGCCGCCTGACTCGCAGGCCGCGACGGCGTCCCAGTTGACACCGCTGTCCGCATTCGCGGTTCCGGTCGCCAGGGCCATCGGGGCCACGGCAAGTGCCCCGGCGATGGTGGCCAGTCCGAGCGTGTTGCGGAGGTTCTTCAACTTCGATCCTTTCGACAAGCGCGCACCACGAAGCGGACGCGGAAAACGCGGACGCGGGTGCCTGGTCAGACCAGGCATGGGGAAGGTGGGTCGCGCCGTCTCTGTCAGGCACGACAACAGGAGGACAGAACCGCCTCACCGGACTGGACGCCCGGCGGCCGCAGCTGCCAGGGACGATCCCAGACCCACCGCGGCCCTGCTCACACGCAGGTTCAATGGTTTTGAATTATTTGCTCCGTATGGAGTCCCTGAGGACGGTACAAATCTTTCTGGGCGAAGTCATGTTTGGTCGATGCGGTGGCACGGGTAGATAACGAACAGATCACGGCACGACATCTGCGCCGTCCGTGCAGGTCAAGCGACGATTTCGTCGACATCACACGGACGCCGATTCTCGACTTCACCGTGAGCGAGATCACCATGATTTTGTGACCCAGCGCACAAGGTGGTGGAGCAATGACCGCAACATAGGCACCATCGGCCACTGATATCGGCTATGCCACAGCGTTTTTGCAGAAAGCACGCCGCCAACCGCATCGCGGTTCGCTGTCCAGCAATCGGTACCCAACCAGTCGTCGGTTGTATCTTCATATGCTGCGCCACAGCATCTTTCGCCTCGCCGAGGCGGACAAGAGACTGCCTCCCGAGTGACCGGCTCTCGCCTCGAGACGGATGTTGATGCCGCCTAATACACTCTGCTACAACATATTTCAGTCAGAAGCCATGGAGCCGCGGTAGGGCAACGGGGCGCCGGCGCCGGGTTCGAAACACCCCCGCGTCCCGCGGTACGGCGCGGTCCGGGTTCCGAATGCCAGGTCGGTGACGTTCGCGCTCGCTCACGGCGCCGAATCCGATTGCGCACCATGGTCGAATCCAGGCCTGATCGCGTAAAGATACTCAGCCATAACGCCTTTCGACTACCGAGTGGCATCGATTGCGCGAATGCCGGCGAAGATGGGAGATCAATTATCACGTTAACAACACGCCACATGCGTCACAAACAATGTGAATTCACGCCTACGTGACCTATTGACGAAAATTCACGACTCAATTGATGATTTGCTGAAATCATTCACGGCAGATCTGCCGGCGTATTCACGTTCGTCAGCGACCGCTGCTCGGACATGACGACCCGTTGGGTGTCGACGGTCTCGACAAGCGCCCGCATGCTCCGCTCCCCGCCTGCCACCAACTCGTCGGCCCGGTCCGCGAGAGCACTGCGATACACGCCTGCCAGGTAGTGGTCGCGCCCGTCCCACGGCAGGACCACGTCCGCACGCAGGCGCACCGCAGGCCCGATGAGTGCGTCGATCAGGTCAGCGGATAGATAGGGCATGTCGACGGCGCACACGAAGGCCAGCTCGCAGCCGGCAGCCGCCGCGGCACGTAGCCCGCGCGCGGTTGCGAGCAGCGGTCCGACCCCGCGGACCTCGTCACGCAGAATCTCGGCGTCGAGCGCTGGTAGCGGCTGCCCAGGGGCGGCGATGACGAACACCGACGAGCAGCGGGACGCGCACGTCGCGACGACCTGTTCGACCAGCGTGGTGTAGCCACCAACCCCCGTGAGGGGCAACGTGGCCTTGTCCCGGCCCATGCGGCGGGATGCCCCGCCGGCGAGCACGATCGCGGCCAGCGCAGCGGTGACGTCAGTCGACCTTCCAGGTGTCTTTTCCACGCAGCAAGGATTGCAGAGCGGCGGTGTCATGGGGCCTGGAATCCATGGCCGAGCTGACTTGATCTCGCGCCATCTCGTCATATGTCGGCCGACTCACCTGACGGAAGATGCCCATCACGGTGTGCTCGAGATTCTGCTCGGACAGCCGGGACAGCGCGAACGCATAGGCAGGATCGTCGGCCTGGGCGTCGTGCACCACGATCTCGGACGCGGCCACATCGGCGGTCTTGGCGACCTCGAGCCCGAAGCCGGACTTCACCACGCAGTACTCGCCGTTGGCGCCGAACGTGATCGGCTGGCCGTGCGAGACGCTGATCAAACGCTCCTCCGCACCCTCCTTGCGTAGCGCGTCGAACGAACCGTCGTTGAAGATCGGGCAGTCCTGCATGATCTCGACGAGCGCGGCGCCGCGGTGCATGGCGGCGGCCCGCAGGACCTCGGTCAGGCCCTTCTTGTCGGAGTCGAGCGCGCGGCCGACGAAGGAGGCCTCGGCTCCCAGCGCCAGCGACACCGGGTTGAACGGGTGGTCCAGCGAGCCCATGGGGGTCGACTTGGTGACCTTGCCGACTTCAGACGTCGGCGAGTACTGGCCCTTGGTCAGACCGTAGATCCGGTTGTTGAACAGCAGGATGGTGACGTTGACGTTGCGACGCAGCGCGTGGATCAAGTGGTTGCCGCCGATCGACAGTGCGTCGCCGTCACCGGTGACCACCCAGACCGACAGGTCCTCGCGGGCCAGCGCCAAGCCGGTGGCGAACGTCGGGGCCCTCCCGTGGATGGAGTGCAGGCCGTACGTCTCGAGGTAGTACGGGAATCGGCTGGAGCAGCCGATGCCACTGACGAACACCATGTTCTCGCGCCGAAGGCCGAGTTCGGGCAGGAAGCTGCGGATGGTGTTCAGGATGACGTAGTCACCGCAGCCGGGGCACCAGCGAACCTCCTGATCGCTGGCGAAGTCCTTGGACTTGCGCGGTTCGTCCGTCGTGGGCACTCCGCTGATCTTGGTCAGGCCAGCCGGGGTCAGACCCAGATCCGTGCCGATTACGTCAGTCATACATCCGCTCCTACGGCACTGGTGCCGGTTGCTTCGGTCTCGATGGTGGCCGCAGCCAACCGTGCGAACGTGGCCTTTTCGTCTTCTCTTTCGCGCAGTGTCCCGTCGAGGGCTGCCGCGATGATGCCTTCCACCTCGTCGGCGAGAAAGGCCATGCCCTCCACCTTCGTCACCGACTGGATGTCGACCAGGAACTTGCCCCGCAGCAGAAGGGCGAGTTGACCCAGGTTCATCTCCGGGAGGACGACGTTCGGGTAGCTCCGCAGGACGTCGCCGAGATTGGCGGGCATCGGGTTGAGGTGACGCAACTGCGCGTGGGCGACCTTGATGCCCTGGCGCCTCGCCCGCCGGCAGGCTTCACCGATCGGCCCATAGGAGCTGCCCCAGCCAAGTAGCAGCAGTTCGGCGTCACCGGTCGGATCGTCGACGACCATGTCGGGCACGGAGATGCCGTCGATCTTGGCCTGACGAAGGCGCACCATCAGATCGTGGTTCTTCGGCTCGTAGGAGATGTTGCCCGAGCCGTTGGCGGACTCCAGCCCGCCGATGCGGTGCTCCAGGCCGGGCGTACCGGGCACGGCGAACTGACGTGCCAGTGTCTCCGGGTCGCGGGCGTAGGGCGCGAAGTTCTCGCCCGCCTTGGCGAAGGTGTGGTCGATGGCGCCGTAGCCCGACACGTCCGGGATGCGCCACGGCTCGGAACCGTTGGCGATCGCTCCGTCGGACAGGATGATGACAGGCGTGCGGTAGGTGAGCGCGATGCGCGAGGCCTCCACCGCGATCTCGAAACAGTCCGACGGTGACTGGGGCGCCAGCACCGCGACCGGCGACTCCCCATTGCGGCCGTACAGCGCCTGCAACAGATCGGCCTGTTCGGTCTTGGTGGGCAGCCCGGTGGACGGTCCGCCGCGCTGGACGTCGATCACGAGCAGCGGGAAGCTCCGCCATCACTCCCAACCCGATGGCCTCCGACTTCAGCGAGATGCCAGGGCCCGACGTGCTGGTCACGCCGAGCGCGCCACCGTAGGACGCACCCAGCGCCGCGCCGATGCCGGCGATCTCGTCCTCGGCCTGGAAGGTCAGGACGTTGAAGTTCTTGTGCTTGGAAAGCTCGTGGAGGATGTCCGACGCGGGGGTGATCGGGTAGCTGCCCAGCATCACCTGTGTCTTGGCGAGCTGCCCCGCCACGATGATCCCGTAGGCCAGGGCGGCGTTGCCGGAGATCTGCCGGTACTCGCCGGACTTCAGCTTGGCCGGGGACACCTCGTAGGTGGTGCCGAACGCTTCCGTCGTCTCGCCGTAGTTCCAGCCCGCCCGCAGTGCCAGCACGTTGGCCTCGGCGATCTCGGGCTTGCGGGCGAACTTCTCGCGGATGAACGTCTCGCTGTGCTGGAGTTCGCGGCTGTACATCCAGGACAGCAGCCCCAGGGCGAACATGTTCTTCGCCCGCGATCCGTCCTTCTTCGACGCGCCGATCGGCTCCACGGCACCCAGGGTCAGGGTCGTCATCGGGACGGCCTGCACGACGTAGTCGGACAACTCGTCGGTCTCGAGCGGGTTGGCCTCATAGCCGACCTTCGCCAGGTTTCGCTTGGTGAACTCGTCGGAGTTCGCGATGACCAGTCCGCCACGCGGGAGGTCGCCGACGTTGGCCTTGAGTGCAGCCGGATTCATCGCGACGAGAACGTCGGGTCGGTCGCCCGCAGTGAGGATGTCGAAGTCCGCGATCTGGATCTGGAACGACGACACTCCGGGCAACGTGCCCTGTGGTGCGCGGATCTCGGCGGGGTAATTCGGTTGCGTCGCAAGGTCGTTGCCAAACAGTGCGGCTTCGGTGGTGAATCGGTCACCCGTCAGCTGCATGCCGTCACCGGAGTCACCGGCGAACCGGATGACCACCTTCTCGAGCTTCTGCCGCGGCGTCGTTCCGCTTCCCGCGCCGGCACCGTTGACGCTGCCGTCTTGACCCACGGCCCCCTGCCTTTCACGCTTGGCCAGGTCGCGCCACACCGGGTCGCAGTCGAGGTCGCTGTACAACGATGCGCCGCCGGGATGGCGTTCACCCAGTTTTTCTGTCACTGGCAGTACCGATTATTGCACTTCTCTTAGGCTGGAGTTGACGGGGCTCGCCGGTTACCAGCAGGTAAAGGTCGGCCAAGCCCGCAGCTCAGCGGCGTGAACATCGGGTCATCCGACGCGGATTTGTGGCTTTCGTCACGTTTTTGAGAATGACGTTCTCTAAGGATTTGCTACCCGCCGGTAGCCAGTGGCTAGCACGACGAACGTGCCCCGGCGTCCCGGACGCCGTCGTTGGGCATGCGCCTACACGCGGTCGGCGAAACCGACCTGCAGGCGCTTGTCCAGTTCGCGGGCGACCAGTTCGCTGGCCAGTTCCGCGGCCCGCGCAGGCTCGGCGCCGGCGGCCCGGTTGGCGACGTAGTAGGCCGTGAACATGTCTCCCGCACCCGTGGTCTGCACGCCGAGCACGCGCCAGGCCGCGGGGACACGCACGAGAGTCCCCTCGGTGTAGATGTCACATCCCTCGGAGCCGTACGTCACCACGATCTCCGGCACGCCGAGCCGGTCGGCCACCGCTGCGTCGAACGGGCCGTCGGCGACGACGACGGCCTCGTCCTCGGCGAGCTTGAGCACGTCGAGGTGCGTCAGGAGGTCGGGCGGGAAGTGCCGGTCCTCCACGAGAGGGCCCAGCCGGTCGGCTCTCACCAGGCCCTGCCCGTCATAGGCCACGCGGTGACCGCGTGCCGCGAGGAACTCCAGGGTCCGTGCCGGAAAGTCCGTCCGCAGGAGCGGCGCGAGGTGCACCCAGGTGGTGTCGGGATCGGCCGCCTCGATCTCCCGCTCCCCCCATACCGGGCCGATCGCATCCACGGCCATGTGGCGGTGGTCGACGTCGTCGTAATCGAGACGGAACCCGCTGGTCCGATCCGACGGCAGGATCCGCACCAGGTCACCGAACCGGTCGATGAGCGGGTCGAACAACGCGTGATCATGCTCCGCACCCATCGCAACGATCCGGCCCGGTACGCCGGCGGCCTCGAGCGCCACACCGGCGAACGATGCGCAGCCGCCGGGTGTCTTCGGTGCGCCATTGATGACGTCGATCGCCAGGTTGCCCAGGACGGTCACGCCATTGACGAGCTCTCGCGGCACCGGATCGATCTCCTCGTCTACGTCGGCGCCTTCTGGACGCCGTGGGCCGAGATGTTATCTCCGATCGCCCGGGTACGACGATTCAGCGCATCCGCCGGGAGATTCAGGAAGGCAGGTTGTAGGGCGTGACGACCTGAATGGGCGCAGGCCGCATCGGCTCTGCGGGAAGTGCACCATGGTGTTGCAGGATCTGGCGAACAGCCAGCCGGGCGTCGGCACGCAGATCGTTGTGCAGCACCACCGAGATGCGGCCGTCGCGAAGCAGTCGCCGGTTGTCGGCGTCGAGATCGTGCGCAATGAACACCCGGCAGCGCCTCTCCAGACATTCGAACGCGGCCACCGTTGCCGTGTTACCCCCGCCGGGCGAGTAGACCGCCTCGACACGCGGGTGGCGCTTGAGCGCGTCGAGCACGAGCCCCTCATTGGTGGCGTCGATTCCGTCGCTGTCGCTCACCTCGACGACACCGCGACCGGACCCGCGCAACGCCGACCGGAACCCCACTTCGCGCTCGCCTTCGCCGCGGAACGCCGCGCGACTGACCGTGATCAAGACGTCCGAGCGCTCCGCTCCAAGCCACTGATTCATCAGGTAGGCGGCGGTCACGCCCGCGCCGTGGTTGTCGATGCCGACATAGCCGCAGCGCGCACTGGTCGGCACGTCTGTGGTGTAGGTGACGACGGGCACCCCGGCCGCCACCAGCGCGTCGATCCCCTCGGCCACCTCGGGCTCGTCCTGCGCCTTGAGCACCACACCGTGGCTGCCGCGGATGCGGGACAGCGTGTCGACCATCTGCGCGGTGGACCCCGATTCCCACAGGTGGAACCGAGCACGCACCATCGCGGGCGCGAAGGCGGGCAGTTCGGCCTCGACCGCGGCCCGGAAGGCGTCGGAGAACCGGTGTGGGGTCTGCATCACGACGTCGACGAGGTAGCGACGTCCGTTCAGGCGCAGCTGTGTCCGCTGCTTGTCGAGGTCGGCGATCGCCTGCATGACCTCGGCACGGGTGTTCTCCCGGACGCCGGGGCGATCGTGGAGGACCCGGTCGACGGTCGCCTCGCTAAGCCCGGACTGCTGGGCGATCTCGCGAACCTTATAGCGGTTCGGCATGCCCCTCCTCACCCTTACTTCACTTCCGCGAGCAGACGCAAAGGGCCCTGAATTGCCATCAATGAGGGCCCTTTGTGTCTGCTCGCGGATATTCGGTGAGGGGTTTTTGATGGTTTTATGCTGTTGATTGCGGCGCAGATCACAACAAGACTAGCGGGCATGGTTGCACCAGTCACCGCCCGGCGCGCGGCGTGGATCGAGGAGTCGGACTGCGACCTCGACGCCTTCCGCGCCGAGGTCTCGCGGGACACCGCCCTCGCCGACTACCCCCTGGCCAGCGAGGTACGCGAGAACGTGCTCGTCTACTCCGCGGAGGCCACCGCCCATCCGGATCGGCGGGCACTGCAGAGCGAGCTGGCCCGCGCACTGGCCGACGGGCCGGGCGTCGTCGTATTCGAGGATGCGTTCGGCCACGATGTCGTCGACCGCGCAACCGAAGCGTTCACGGCGATCATCGCCGCACAGCGCACCGCGGGCGCCGCGGCAGGAGACCACTTCGGCAAGGCCGGCGCCAACGACCGGATCTGGAATGCCGCACAGAAGCTGGCGCTGCATGCGCCCGAGGTCTTCGCCGACTACTACGCCGCGGACGCACTCGCCCTGGTTTCGCAGGCCTGGCTCGGCCCGCGCTATCAGGTGACCTCCCAGGTCAATGTGGTCAATCCCGGTGGCGCGGCGCAGGTTCCGCACCGCGACTACCACCTCGGCTTCGTCGACGTCGATCAGTTGGCGGCGTACCCGGCGCACCTGCACGCGATGTCGGCGGTGCTGACGTTGCAGGGTGCCGTCGCGCACTGTGACATGCCATTGGCCAGCGGACCGACCATGCTGCTGCCGTATTCGCAGCGCTTCCTCGGCGGCTACGTCGCGTTCTACCGGTCCGAGTTTCATCGAGTACTTCGCCGAGAATCACGTACAGGTGCCGTTGCGCAAAGGCGACGCGGTGTTCTTCAATCCCGCGCTCTATCACGGCGCCGGCGCCAACATCTCGCCCGACATCCGCAGGATGGCCAACCTGCTGCAGGTCTCGTCGCCGTTCGGCAGGGCGATGGAGTCACTCGACCGCACCGCCATGGTGCGGGCGGTGTATCCGGCGTTGCTGGCCATGAAGTCGGACGGGCGCCGTGAGTGCGACATCGCCAACGCGGTCAACGCGACCGCCGAGGGCTACGCGTTCCCCACCAACCTCGACCTCGACCAACCGATCGGCAGCCTGGCGCCGCCGAGTCAGGTCGACACCGTGCTGGCCGCCCTGGCCGACGGGCTAACCCCAGAGGCACTCGACGTCATCCTCGACGCACAGAACGAACGGAGAATCTCATGACCACCCTCGGCGTGATCGGACTCGGGCGCATCGGTGCCTTCCACACCGAAACCCTCAGCGCATTGGACGGTGTCGACGGGCTGGTGATCACCGATGAGCGCGCCGACGTCGCCGCCGCCGTGGCCGCCAAGCACGGAGTCAAGGCCGTCGACACCGTGGCAGAACTACTGTCCGCCGGCGTCGACGGAGTGGTCGTCGCCGCGGCGACGCCCGCGCACGCGGCGCTGACCCTGGCCGCGGTCGAGCGCGGCATCCCGACGTTCTGCGAGAAGCCGATTGCGTCCACTGCCGCCGAGAGTGCGCGGGTCGCCGAGGTGATCCTCGCTTCCGGCGTGCCGGTTCAGGTCGGTTACCAGCGCCGGTTCGATACCGCCTTCGCCGCGGCCAAGCGGGCGGTCGACGACGGGTCGGTCGGCACGCTGCACACGGTGCGCAGCACCACGATGGATCCCGCTCCCCCGCCGATGGACTACATCAAGGGCTCGGGCGGCATCTTCCGCGACTGCGCCGTGCACGACTTCGACGTCCTGAACTGGATCACCGGGCAGCGCGCCATCGAGGTGTACGCGACCGGCACCGTGCAGGGTGATCCGCTGTTCGCCGAGTACGACGACGTCGACACCGCCGCGGTGGTCGTGAAGTTCGACGGCGGGGCTATTGGCTTGGTGTCGGCCGCCAGGTACAACGCCCGCGGGTATGACTGTCGCCTCGAGGTGCACGGCTTCGACGACAGCGTCGCCGCCGGCTGGGACCAGGGCGTTCCGATACGAAACACCGACCCTCGGAACGACTTTCCCACGGGTCCGGCCCACCACTTCTTCATGGACCGCTTCACCGAGGCGTTCCGCACCGAGTTGGCCGCGTTCGTCCGGGTGACCCAGGGCGAGCCGATTCCCGGCGCGACGGTGACCGACGCGGTCGAGGTCGCCTGGCTGGCGGAAGCCGCCACCGAGTCCCTGCGCCGCGGCGCGCCCGTCACGATCGAGGAGGTTCGCAACGCATGAGCACGATCAAGATCGCTGGAGCCCCGATCTCGTGGGGTGTCTGCGAGGTGCCCGGCTGGGGCTACCAGGTGGAACCCGACCGGGTGCTGACCGAGATGCGCAGCGCGGGGCTGACCGCCACCGAACTCGGGCCCGAGGGCTTCCTGCCGGCGGATACTGCCGAGCTGAAATCGGTGCTGCGCGAAAAGGACCTGACGTGCGTAGGCGGTTTCGTCCCGGTCGTGCTCTTCAAGACCGACCACGATCCGGCCGATGATCTCGCCGGACCCCTCGAGTCGTTGGTCGCCGCCGGGGCGGGCGTCGTCGTGCTCGCCGCGGTGAGCGGATCCGACGGCTATGACTCCCGGCCCGTCCTGGACGACGACGAATGGGCCACCCTGTTGGCCAACCTCGACCGCCTGGCCGGCATCGTCGCGGATCGTGGCCTGATGGCGGTGCTGCATCCCCACGTGGGCACCATGGTCGAGACCCGCGCCGAAGTGGACCGGGTGCTGGCTGGGTCGTCGATCCCGCTGTGTCTGGACACCGGGCATCTCCTGATCGGTGGCACCGACCCGCTCGAACTCGCCAGGGCCGTACCGAATCGCATCGCCCACACCCACCTCAAGGACGTCGATGCCGCGCTTGCCGCCAAGGTGCAGGCGGGCGACATGACCTACACCGACGCCGTGAAGGCGGGAATGTACACCGCGCTCGGCACCGGCGACGTGAACATCGAGGGCATCGTCTCGGTACTGCGGGACAACGGGTTCGACGGCTGGTTCGTGCTCGAACAGGACACCATCCTCGACGCCGAACCCGCCGAGGACGGACCGCCTCGCGACGTGCTCGCCAGCGTCGCCTACCTGAGGAGTGTCACCGGGTGACACTGCGAATCGGGGTGCTCGGCGCATCGCGGATCGCGGAGAACGCGATCGTCGGGCCCGCCGCCGAGCTTGGCCACCGCCTGGTCGCCGTGGCGGCGCGGGATCCGCTGCGTGCAGCAGCATTTGCCGAGAAGTATGGCGTCGAGCGCGTCGTCGCTTCGTATCAGGAGGTGATCGACGACCCCGAGGTCGACGTCGTCTACAACCCGCTGGCGAACTCCCTGCACGCGACGTGGAATCTCGCTGCCATCGCTGCGGGCAAGCCGGTGCTGACCGAAAAACCCTTCGCGCGTGACCAGTCCGAGGCGCGGAGGGTGGCAGATGCCGCCGACGCCGCGGGTGTCACCGTGATGGAGGGCTTCCACTACTTCTTCCATCCGGTGACCCGTCGGGCCATGGCCCTGGCGGGCGACGGAACGATTGGCGACATCACCCACGTCGAGGTGCGCATGGCGATGCCCGCGCCCGACGACGGCGACCCCCGGTGGTCTCTGGAACTGGCAGGCGGTTCGCTCATGGATCTGGGTTGCTATGGCCTGCACGTCATGCGGGCACTGGGCCGCCTGGCCGTGACCGGTCTCGATGGGCGCCCGTCGGTCGCGCGGGCGCACGCCGAACAACGCGCCCCCGGGGTGGACGCGTGGTGCGACGTCGAACTGGGATTCCCGGGTGGCGCGACCGGCCTGTCGGCCAATTCGATGGTGGCCGATCACCGTTCGTTCACCATCCGCATCGTCGGAACGGCCGGTGACGTGCTGGTGCACGACTTCATCCAGCCGAGCCACGACGACCGGGTGACCATCCGAACGAAGGACGGCACCACGGTCGAGCGACTCGGCACCAGACCCTCTTACGACTACCAGCTGCAGGCGTTTGCAGCGCAGGTGGAGCGGGGCGTCCCACTGCCGTTCGACACCGCGGATGCGGTGGCGAACATGGCGCTGATCGACGCGGCGTATCGAGCAGCGGGCATGTCACCGCGGTAGCGCAGCAGTCATCTCGGCTGCCCGTAGACGGCCACAACTACCGTGCGATCCACGCTGTTCTCCGACCACACCCCAATCTCGGTGTTGGCGCAGTCGCGCATGATCGCCAGGTAGGCGGGGTTGTAGTACCACTGCTTGATCAGTTCGATGCCGCTGATGGCGAGCGCCGGGTTGATGGCCACCGTTTCGGCGACCAGACCGTCGAAACCTGCTGCGTTCGCGCGGTCCTGCGGCGTCGTCCCATCCGAACCGATGTCACCCTCGAGGGCCCGATTGGTCAGCACGTCGTTGGTGTGCCACTGCGCGGCGAGTCGCAACTGCGGATTGACGTGCACGTCGTTGGTACAACCGGCCTGATGCTGCACGGTGTAGACGTTGGCCACCACACCGTTGTTCAGCCTCGTGTTGTCTGCGCGTGAGGGTGCAGCGACCGCCGTGGCGGCCAGCACGACTACGACGGCAAGAGTCGAAGCGAGCGCGAACCGACGCGAGTTACGTTGCACTGAAGTGACACCCCTGACACCGGGCGGGTTCCGATGATCAAGCTGGAGTCCTGGGGCAGCGACCACTTCTACCCGGTCGGTGGCGTCAGCATGGACTGCCATGTCTTGCCTCCCTGGGCATCCGGGGCGAGGTCCGACTGCGTGTAGAGCTTTCCGTCCGGGCCAAGGTAGCTACCGGTGGCCGGATCATATTGCGCCACGGCGATGCCGGGAGCGGGCGGCCCGCCGGGAGGTGGCACGGGCCCGGTTGGCGCTGCGGGGCCTGGTGGTGAACCCGGGGGAAGCTGCGGTACGGCCTGACCCGACAGACGTGGCGTTGGGGTCACCCTTCCAATTGAAGCCGTCGTTGAGCGGCACGTAGTTCTCGTCGCTCTCACACATCTTCACCGTCGGTGCCCGCTTGCCAGGCACCGTCACACACGGCAGGTTTCGCGCGCCACGTACGTTCAGCGGCGAGTCCTGCGGCACTCGGCAATACAGGTCTCCAGGGGGCCGTTCGGGAGCGTCCTCGAAGGTGGGCACACGCTGCTGCTGAGCGGGCAGGTAGCCCGTCGTGCACGGCGGGGGCAGGTTGAGATTCAGGTTGAAGCTCAGATACTGGCCCTTGTATGGCTGCTTGGTGTTGACGTTGGCGACCATGCCGGCCTGACCGGCGGCCACCGCCTGCGGCAGCAACACCAGAAGTTCCTCGATGCCGTCGCGGTAGGTGAGCGCGACCTGGCCGACGCTGACGAGGTTGGCCATCAGGATCGGCAGCGTGGGCTGCAGTCGGTCGAGGAGTTGCCGCACCTCGTCGGCGGCAGGCCCACCCTTGGTGATGACGCCCGCGACGGCGTCGTCGTGGGCCTGCAGCTGGCTCGTCACCTTCGCCGTGTGGGACGCCCACGCCGCAATGGCGTCCGACGTGTTGGTCTGCGAGTCGAGCACCGGCTGCGCCTGGTCGATCAGCGTGATCAACGGATCGAGGTTCTTACGGGCATCGATCGCCAGATCCGACGTGCCCTTGACGATCCGTGACAGCTCCGGCCCGAGACCGCCCACGGCCGTGTAGGACTCGTCGATCACCGTCCTGAGATTGTCGTGTGGAATCGCCCGCAGCCCGGCGTTGGCGGCAGTGAGTAGCGAGTTGATGTCCGGTGGGACGGATGTGTCGGCCAGCGGTATGACGTCACCGTTGCGCAGCGGTCGTCCGTCACCGCGCGGCAACAGAGCGACGTACTGCTCCCCGATCGCCGACTGGCTGTGCACCTCGGCCCTGAGATCGGCCGGGATGTCGATGCCGGACTTCAGCGACAGCGTCGCGTTCACCCCCGTCGGCGTCAACTGAACCGACTCCACTCGTCCGACCTCGGCGCCCCGGTAGGTGACGTTGCCCCCGCTGTAGAGGCCGCCGGTCTGCGGTAGTTCGATCGTGACCGTGTAGCGACCGACACCGAACAGCAAGGCAGGCAACCGCATGAAGTGAAGGGCCATCAACGACACCGCCGTCAGGGCGATCACACAGAACAGCGCCAGCTGGACCTTCATTCGTCCATCGAGTCGCATCAGGGCCCCTGATCCCAGTGGTAGGGCACCGTCAGCGGATTGCCTGCGGTGTACGGGCTGGGGTACTGCCCGATCGTGCGCCCCCACTGCAGTTCCAGTTCGGTCAGATTCCCCTCCCACCGGGTTCCGGTGAAGAACCCGCTGTCCAGACGACTCAACGTGAGGTCGACGATGGCCGTCAGGTTGGCATAGTCGCCTCGCTGCCATTTCTCGATGGTCTCGTTGGGGAACGGGAACGTCGCGATCAGACTCAGCGCCCTGGTCATGCTCGGACCGGCGTCCGCCAGCGACTTGAGCACTGGGCCAATGTCCTTGAGTTCCTTGACCAGGTCGTCCCTGGACTGGTTGACCGTGTCCGCGGTCAGGGCACTGAACTTGCTCAACGTGTCGGCAGCCTCGACCAGGTTGCCGCGTTCGTCGTTGAGAACCCTCAGGGCGTCGGGGATGGTCGCCAGCGCCCGGTCGAGCACGGGCTGCTGGGTGGCGAACTTCTCGGCCAGGCCGTTGAGTTGCTCTGTGGCGGCGATGATGTCATCGGACTGGTCGTCGAGGTTGGCCGTGAACGTGTCCAGCTGTTCGATCATTCCGCGCAGATCCTGCTCCCGGCCACGGAACGCGGTGCTGAACGCCTCGGTGATGTCCTGAACCTGGCCGAGCCCGCCGCCGTTGAGCACCATCGACAGCGCAGCAAGTGTCTGCTCGGTGCTCGGGTAGGCGGCGCTGTTCGACAACGGTATGACCGACCCGTCGTGCAACCGCCCCTGGGGCGGGGAGTCGGCGGGCGGGGCCAGTTCGATGTGCAGCGAGCCGAGCAGGCTGGTGAGACCGATCTTGGCAGTGGCATTCTCCGGCAGATCGACCTCGCCGTCGAGGCGCATCGTCACCAGTGCGTGCCAGTCCTGGCGCTCGATCTTGGTCACCGTGCCGACCGTCACGTCGGCGACCCGCACCCGGGAGTTCGGTTGGATGTTGTCGACGTCGGGCATTTGGGCAGAGATGACGAAGGACCCTGGCCCACCACCTTTGGTGCCGGGCAACGGCAGCGTGTTCAGGCCTCGCCAGTCGGAACAGCCGGACACCGCTGCGGCCACCGCCAGGATGGCGGTGACCCGCCGCGCCCACGGGTGCCTCATGACCCGTTTCCAGACGGGATCATCAACCCGGGCAGACCGGCGGCCGGGTCGGCAGCGGTCATCGGCCCGGGGCCGCTCGAACCAGGCACCTCGGCCGCCAGCCCGATGCCCGGCATCATCTGGCCCGCTTCAGCGTGGTGCCGGCGG
The DNA here is from genome assembly GCA_963798245.1 of uncultured Actinomycetota bacterium. GTDB lineage: Bacteria > Actinomycetota > Actinomycetes > Mycobacteriales > Mycobacteriaceae > Mycobacterium. The sequence continues at coordinate 218,298 of CAWCSO010000006.1, read as the reverse complement.
CACGAAGTCGGGTCGCATCCAGTCTTCGCTGTAGGTGACCTCGTTCGGGCGGGCCTGTGCTCCGACGAGCGGATTCAGGCCTAGCGGCGGAAAGTTGTACTGACGGTTCTTGATGATCGGCGCCAGGTATTGCACGCACAGCTTCGAGGACAACTCGGCATCTTGCCGCGAGGCCGCTTGGATCGCACCGCAGATGAACGAGATCGGATTGCTGAAGTTGTTGACCGCCAACGCTCCTGTCAGCGATCCGTTCGCCGCCTCGTAGATGTTGTAGAAGTTGCCCACCGTCGTCGGGGCAATGTGAAGCGTCTGCTTGATGTCGTCGAGACTTCCTACGAGGGCCGTGCTGATCGAGGCCAATCTGTCCGAGGTGGTGCCGATCGATTCCCGGTTGTCGGCGACGAAACCCTTGACGTCGTCGACGACGCCACCCAGGTCTTCGATCGCGTGTCCGACCTTCTGGGGGTCGTCGGCCATGAGTGACGTCACCGATGCCAGGTTTCCGTTGAGCTGCTCGAGTACGTCGGCGCTGTCGTGCAGCGCAGAAACCAACGTCGACAGGTTTCGGAAGGTGGTGAAGATGTCGTCGCTGTGATCACCGAGCACCGAAATCGTCTGCGAGAGTGCGATGATCGTGTCTCTGATGTTCGCTCCCTCCCCGCGTAGATTGTCGGCAGCGGTATCGATGAACCCGCCCAGCGTGCTCACCCCGCCAGGTTCTGTGGGCGCCAACAGTGTGGTCAGCCGTTCGAGCTGAACCCGGACGTCGTCCCACTCGACGGGCACCGCGGTGCGGTCCTGCGGGATGACCGTCCCGCTCGGCATCGTTGGGCCCGCCGTGTAGGCGGGGGTCAGTTGGATGGCGCGCCCCGTGACCAGCTGGGGTGACAGGATCACCGCCTTGGCGTCCTCGGGGATCTGGTATTGCCCGTCGACCCAGAACGTAATCTTGCTGCGCAACGGCTCGGGCTCGATCGTGGCGACCTCACCCACGGGCACACCCAGCATGCGCACGTCGTCACCGGCGAACAGCCCATTGCTGTTCTCGAAGTAGGCCACGACCCAGGTCTTGGCCGTGCGGTCCATTGCGCGCAGTGCCACGACCACGCCCGCGACGAGGGTCAGTGCCAGAACTGTGGCCAGCGCGGTGCGGGCCCAGGTCGGTCGCCGTGTCATGACCGTCCCTCTGGCGCGGGTTCACCGGGCGCGGGCACGAACACCGGGGTCGGTGTCGGAGCCGGGGGCACCACCGCCGGCGGACCTGGTGGCGGGCCACCCGGAGGCGGGGCGGGTAGCGGTTCGCGGTAGGGGTATCGCGCGTCCCCGGGGTTGCCGGTGATCGCGTCGGGCAGGTTCAGGTGGGGCTCGCCACCCTGCCCCGTGCGGGGATAGGGCACGGGTAGCGGCGGCGTGCCGGGCTGGCCGGTCTGCGGATCGCTGCGCTGCGACGGCAGCAGGACGTTGGGGTCGATGCCGAGGTCGGAGAACGCAGCATCGATGAACGGCTGGACGAACTGGCCCGGCAACAGGTTCCCCACATACGCCTTGAAGAACGGTCCGGACGACACCGACTCGCCGAGCGCCATGGCGTATGTGTTGAGCCCCTTGATGGCCTGCTGGAGCCGGTCCCTGCGATCGTCGACGATCGAGAGGACGCCGTTGAGCTTGTCCAACGCGGGTTTGAGCTGCTGTCTGTTCTCCCCGATGAAGGCCTTCAACTGTTGGGACACGGCAGAGATGTTGGACCAGATGCGTTGAACTGCCTCACTTTGGGTGCGCAGTTGGGCGAGCAACGCATTGGTGTCGACGACCAGACCGACGATCGCATCGGTCCGGTTGGCCAGCACACCGGTCACCTTCGCCGCATTGTCCAGGAGCGAGCGGAGTTCGGTGTCTCGGGCGTTGATCGTCTCGGCGAACCGCGCTACGCCCTGCACCGCGTTCCGCAGCTCGGCGGGGGTGTCGGCGAACGTCTCCGACAACGTCGCCAGCGAGTCCGAGAGCTGGTTGGTGTCGAGCCCGCTGATCGTGGTCGCGAGATCCCCTAATGCATCCGGCAACTGGTACGGCGACTCCGTCCGGCTCATCGGGATCGGCCCGCTCAGTTTCCCCGTGCCACGGGGCGTCACGACGAGCACCTTGGTGCCGAGCAGGCTCTTCGTCTTGATCGCCGCCTCGGTAGCCTCACCCATCGCCACGGAGCCGTCCACGGTGAACTCGACGAGCACCCGGGCGCCGTCCAGGCTGATGCTCGACACCTTGCCCGCCGGGTAGCCGGACACCTGGACGCCCGCGCCGGTGAACAACCCACCCGCATCGGCGAAGTACGCCGAATAGCTCTTGCCCTGGTTGAGCAGGGGCAGCTTCTGATAGTTCAATGCAGCCAGCACGATGGTGGCCACCGCCGCGACGCCGACCAACCCGATCACCAACGGACTACGTTCGGAGAAGGACTTCACTTCGGTGTGCACCGCCCCGTCGCCTGGCCCGCGAGCTTGACGTACACCGGCTGACCGCCTTTGCCATTGACCTTCAGCACGACTTCACAAAGGTAGAAGCTGAAGAAGTCGCCGGCCATCCCCTGGCGGGCCAGCGCCCGGTACTTGTCGGGCAACGTGTTCAAGAACGTGTCCAGATAGTCGTGGTCGGCGACCGCGATCGCAGCGGCCCGGTCCGTTTCGTGGAGCACCTGCGCGAAGGGCTCACGCGACTGCGCCAGCAGGTCGGCGATGGAACCGGCAGCGGCGTCGGTGTAGGCGACGGCGTTGGAGATGTCGGCCTTGCGCTCCGACAAGCCCTCAACCAGTTCGGACAGCGATGTGACCGCCGTGTCGAGACGGTCGCTCTGGTCGCCGAGGGAACCCAGGACCACGTTGAGATTGCCGATCACCTGGCCGATCAACTGATCGCGATCGGCAAGCGTGTTCGTCACCGCTGCAGCCTGGTTCAGAAATGATCCGATATTGGGGCCCTGCCCCTGCAGGGCCGAGATCAACTGACCGCTGAGCGCATTGACTTGCTCCGGGCTCAATGCGCGGAACAATGGCTTGAACCCGCCGATCACCGAGTCGAGATCCAGTGCAGGTGCGGTCCGGGTGACCGGAATCGTCTGCCCGGGTTCCAGAGTCCGTAGTCCGCCCGGCCCTTCGTCCAGTGTCAGATAGCGGCCGCCGATCACGTTGTCGTACCGGATCGCGGCGTGTGTCCCGTCGGTCAGGACCAGGGTGTCGTCGGCCGTGAACTCCACCCGCAACGTGGCGTCCGGGTTGAACGAGATCGTCTCGACCTTGCCGACCTCCACCCCGGCGACTCGCACCATGTCGCCATTCTTCAGACCCGAGACGTTGGTGAACTCAGCGAAATACCTCTCCCCGTCGCCGAATCGGAACTGCGCGAACACCGTGAGCAACAGAAACGCTCCCAGCGTGCATATCGTGAGGAAGACGGCCAAGCGCCACGCCGCGCCCTTGAAGTCGTCCTTCACGGCGTCCTCTCGCGCTCTCGGGGTGCAGCGGTCACGGTGTCGGCACCTCGGGCGTGGAGGCAAGGTCTGGCGCCGCCGGCGGCACGCCTGGCCACAGCGGGGCACCTCCCGGCCCGTAGAGCGGCGCCCCATACGGTGGCGCACCCGGGTAGGGAATCGGTCCGGGTGCAGGTCCGGGCAGACACTCGCGGATGCTCGGCGGCCGCGGCGTCCCCCGCGTCACCGGTAGGTAGTCGGCCCAGCATGGGCGACCGATCCCGGGGTTGGGTCGGATGTCGAGGCCCGTTCCCCATCCCGTGTTCGTAATCAGTTCGCGCACTGGGAAGTTCTTCGTCGCGTCCGGTAGCGAGCCGCAGCCCGGCCGTCCACCCGGGCCGCCCTTTGCCGCGACGACGGGCAGGTTCTCCGGGTAGCGGTAGGCGTCATTTCCCAGCAGCAGTCCGACGTCGAGCTGAATCGAGCTGCCGTTGCCGCCACCCCACACGTCGTAGCCGCCGTTGTCCAGGAACCACGTCGCACCCTGCAACCAACACGTGTAGACCGGGTTGTACTTCATCAGCAGATCCGTGGTGGGTGCGAGCGTATTGATCGCACCGACCAGGCTGTCCTTGCTCGACGCCAGAAGGGTGGTGCCGGAGTTCGACATGCCGATCACGTTGAGCAGCAGTCCATCCAACTCCGAGGTGTGCGCCGTGATCGTGGTGGCGGTGGTGCTCACCGTATCGAGGATCGTGACGATGTCCTCGGCTGCCGCGCCGTACGTCGCGTTGAAGTCCCTGAACGACCGCCAATCCTGCCGGATGGTGTCACTGCGGGAGTTCAGGGCCTCGAGCACCTGGTTCAGATCGGTGGTCGCCTGCCCCATCCGCTCGCCCTGACCGCGCACCCCCTCGGCGACGGCGGTGAGTACCGCGTTGAGCTTCGCCGGGTCGACCATGTCCAGCAGGTCGGCGACGTTCTCGAATACCGTGTTCACCTCTGCGCCAGTGTTGCTGGAGGTCAACACTGCCCCGTCCGCAAGGCGGGCGGTGGCGGGATCCGGTGGATAGACGAGGTCGACGAACTTCGAACCGAATGCCGTCGTGGCCTGAATCCGAGCGTCGACGTTGGCGGGAATGAACTGAATCTGGTCCGGGTAGAGGTCCAGCTGCAGTTCGGCCGCGCCGTCGCGGCCGGAGATGTCGCGGACCCGGCCTACCTCGACACCGCGCATCTTGACCTTGGCGTCGGTCTCCATCACCAGGCCGGACCGATCCGCCTTCAAGGTCACCGGGACGTACGACGTGCCCACACCGGCGAACACCCCTGCGGTGATGAGGAGGAACGCGGCGATCGCCCCCAACAGGATCACCGTCCACCAGGCGGTGGGGATTCGAGAGTCACCAGGTCGGGTTTCCACGCTAACCCGCCAGGTTGAAGTTGCCGGACTGACCGTAGACGGCCAGCGAAATCATTACGATCTCAACCGAAGCCACCACCATCGAAGTGCGCACTGCGCGGCCGACGGCCTCTCCGACGCCCGCCGGACCGCCGCTTGCGGTGAAGCCGTAGTAGGTGTGCACCAGCATGATGACGACGGTCATCGCGACGCACTGACCGAAAGACCAGATCAGATCAGTCGGGTTCAGGAAGGTGTCGAAGTAGTGGTCGTAGACGCCCGAGCCCTGCCCGTACACCACCACGGTGCCGACCCGCGCCGCCAAGAAGGCCATCATGACCGCGATGCAGTACAGCGGAATCACCACGATGACGCCCGCCAGCACGCGGGTGGACGCCAGGTAGGTGACGCTCCGGATGCCGATCACCTCGAGTGCGTCGATCTCCTCGTTGATGCGCATGGCCCCCAGCTGGGCGGTGGCGCCGGCGCCGATGGTCGCCGACAAGGCCACCGACGTGGTTCCCGGCACGATGAGCCGAACGTTGAAGAAGGCCGATGCGAATCCCGTCAGTGCTTCGAAGCCAACCGACGCCAGCTGGTTGTAGCCCTGCACGGCGACCAGCGCACCGGTGGTCATCGTCAGGAACCCGACGATCGCCACGGTTCCACCGACTACGGCGAGTGCGCCTGTACCCAAACCCATCTGGGCGATCAACCGCCACAATTCGGTTCGATAGTGAAGGACTGCGTCGGGAATCGAGGTGAGCGTCTTCGCGTAGAACTGCGCCTGGGCACCGATCCGGTTCCACCCGTCGACGGCGTTGTCGGCGGTTCGCAAGAACCGGTGACCTTGCCTGCTGGGAAGTGTCTGGCTCACCGCGACTTCACCAACGAATCCATGGACGTCGTCACGAGATCGTGAACTGAATGCCGACGGCGGTGACGACGACGTTGATGGCGAACAGGACCATGAAGGTGAAGACGACGGTTTCATTGACGGCGTTGCCAACACCGGCCGGGCCGCCCTCGACCGAGATGCCCTTGTAGCACGCGATCAGCCCCGCCGACAGTCCGAAAAGCGTTGCCTTGGTCAGTGATACCACGACGTCTCCCGCACCGGTCAGCAGGGTCATGCCGGTGATGAACGCTCCCGCAGACACGTTCTGAACGAAGACGCAGAAGAAGAAGGCGCCCGCGAGCCCCACGATGATCACCGACGCCGACAACGCCAGCGCCACCGTGGTGGCCGCCAGCACCCGGGGTACCACCAGTGCTTGCACGGGGTTGATCCCCATCACCCGCAGGGCATCGAGCTCATCGCGAATGGTTCGTGCCCCCAGATCGGCGCACATCGCGGTGGCGCCCGCCCCCGAGACCACCAACACCGTCACGATCGGACCGATCTGGTTGACGGTGCCGATCGCTGCACCCGTTCCGGAGAAGTCAGCGGCACCGAACTCCTTCAGAAGGATGTTGAACGTGAACACCAACAGCACCGAGTACGGCATCGTCAGCATCAACGCAGGTAGCACCGAGACCCGCGCCACGAACCAGGATTGCAGGATGTACTCGCGCCACGCGAAGGGCGGCTTGACCATGAAGACGAACGTGTCCAACGACATGGCGAAGAACCCGCCCATCGCACGAATCGGCTTGGTGACGGCGAGCGTGGACGTCACCACATCACACCCCGCGCCGACCTCGCGGGGCGAGCGCAGCATCTACACACGGGACGCTCCTCCTAGCGGTTCCTGCCATGAGGACATTCGCTCAAGGCTCTGGCGGCCACCAGGCCCCAGCGCCGCTGCGGGGCGAACGTAACCCCGGCCATGTCCGGTTTTGAACCCAACAGCCTGCATATCTCCCCTTGGGAGTAGGGAACTGTCCCCTAGGTGTCAGCCGTACGCTCACAGCTCGTACACGTCTCGAGGATTGTTGGATGACCCTGGCTGCGGCGGGGTCACCGCTCCCACGGGGTAGACCCTTGCGCAAAGCATGTGGTCAAGCCCTTGCGATGGGTGCAGGGCATGCCCCTGGAGGGCCGATGGCCGCCCGCGGCCGATCCCTGACGCGGTGGCGATGATGCGGTGCTCGACAACGTCCACCCCGTGGAGCGGGGAGGGGGACGTCAGAGTGGGAATCGATCCGGCCACGCGCGTGGATCGTCTTGACGCGGCAGGTGGTGCTGACCCCGGTGACGTTCACGATGGCCGCTCCTCACTGCGTGATTGATGCGCCTCGCGACTGTACCTCGCCAAACGTCAACATGTCCATAGTCGATACGTCTACTGTTTGAGCATGAAGGTCGAATTATCTAGCGTATAACCAACTTCTATGAATGTATGTCTCTACGCAGTACTATTTCTCAATCAGCTCAGGAGTTGACGACCGTGGACCTGCTCCCGAACCGCAGGTTTGTCACGTCGCGTCGCACGGAGGCCTCACGGGCGTTTCTGGCAGGATCCATGGTGGTTCCGGTCCAATGGGAGGTGGCTTGACCATGGAGAGGGTCGTCCCGCCCGTCAGGCGCAGGCCCAAGGACCGAAAGAATCAGATCCTGGAACAGGCCGTCCGACTCTTCATCGAACGTGGATTCCATTCGGTCACACTGGAGGAGATTGCGGAGGCGGCAGGGGTCACCGCACGTGCGCTGTATCGCCACTACGACAACAAGCAGGCGTTACTCGCCGCCGCCATCATCACCAGCCAGGACGAGTACCAGAAGGCACGTGGTCCCGACGGCCGCGAGAAGGGGGCGGCGGTACCGCTGCGGGTGGACCTGCCGGACCTCGTCTCCGCGGCCATCGCCACTCGGGCGTTGACGGTGCTGTGGCAGCGCGAAGCCCGGTACCTCGACGGTGTCGATCGCGCAGAGGCCCGGCGTCGAATCAACGCGATCGTCGCGGGCATGGACGAGGGTGTGCGACTTGAGATGCCAGGTCTGAGCCCGCAGCACTCGGAGTTGCGGGCGTGGGCGGTGTCGAGCACCGTCACCAGTCTGGGTTTGCACAACCTGACCCTGCCGGGTCGCGAACTGAATGATCTTCTCTACCAGGCGTGCATGGCAGCGGCACAGACCGCTCCAGTGAGCGCCTTGGGGGCACCAGGTGCTGGTCGCGGTGACGACGCTGTGCTGATGTCTCGTCGGGAAACCCTACTGGCGACGGGCGCACGCTTGTTCCGTGCGCATGGTTACCCGGCCGTCAGCACCAGTGAGATCGGAAAGGGGGCGGGAATCGCCGGGCCGGGTCTGTATCGTTCGTTCGCCTCCAAACAGGCGATCCTCGACGCGCTGATCTGCCGCCTCGATGAATGGTGGAGCCTGGAATGCATCCGTGCGCTGCGCGCGAATCCCGCAGCGAGAGAACGTCTGCTCCGCCTCGTTGAAGGCCATGTCCGCATCAGCCTGGACGATCCGGACCTTGTCGCCGTATCGGTGACCGAGCTGTCGCACGCCTCCAGCGATGTCCGTGACACCTACACGAGAAACCGGGCCGACCGCGAGACCGAGTGGATCGAACTGATCAGGAAGCTGGTCCCGAAGACGACCGTCGCCGAAGCGCGACTGCTAGTCTCGGCGGCGATCGGCTTCATCGAGGACGTGGCCCGCACCTGGCATCTCACACGCAATATCGGAGTGGCGGAAGAGATCACCGCCATCGCGATGTCGGTTCTGACGAGTCGATCCGAATCCGCCGGACTGCGCTGAGAGCGGCGTGCGGAGCCCGTAAGACCGTATCCTCACCACAGAGCGCAGCTGGTTCCACCGTCGGCGAACTGAGCGCTGCCGGTGACCATCGCCGCGTCGTCGGACAACAGAAATGCCACCACACCCGCCATCTCGTCGGGGCCGGCCATCCGGCCCTGCAGGCGGTCGATCATCGCCGTCGCACCCCCCTCCCCGAGTACCTGGTCGAATGATGCCATCGCGGTCTGCTGCATCGGGGTGTCGACGAACGCCGGAAGCAGCGTGTTCGCACGCACATTGGATGATCGAAGCTCTGCTGCCGTGATCCGGCTCAGGTGGATGATGCCTGCTTTCGACATCCCGTATGCCGCGCTTCCTGCCGCGGCGACGTGGCCCGCCAATGACGAGATGTTGACGATGGCGCCGCCGCCGCGCTCGACCATCCGGGGCGCCGCGTGTTTGGTGCACAACCAGGCTCCGCGCAGGTTGACGCGGAGTACGCGATCGAAGTCCTCGACCGTCGTTTCGATGACCGACGCGAAATGAACGACGCCCGCGTTGGCAACCAGCTTGTCGACTCCGCCGAACGCCGTGACACAGGCCTCCACCATCCCGATCACCTGCTCCTCATCGCCGACATCGACTGCACGGCTGACCGCACCGCGGCCGATCTTCATCGCCGCAGAATCAGCAGCGGCATCATCGATGTCGGCGCACAGCACGTTGCAACCTTCGGCCGCGAGTCGCTCGGCGACCGCCAGCCCGATCCCAGCACCGACCCCGGTCACGATCACTGCCTTGCCGGTCAGGTCTGGATGCGTCATGGAGTCACTCCTTCGATGTGTGGTTCTCGTTCCATATCGTTTCTCACCCCGGGACCGCGGACGCCGGGATTCGCTCCTCGGCGCACAACCCGTGTTCGCGTATCGCCCCGAACATGACCAGACCGAGCGCGGGCGCGTCCTCGGAGAGTCTGATCGTGTAAAGGCCGAGGTCACGCAAGATCCACGTAGCCGTCTCCGACAGGAGCGCCGATTCCGCAGCAGCGCCGCGTCCAAGTACGCCGCAGGCGCGTACCGGTCCCGGTGGGCGCAGGTAAAGGACAACACCACCGTCGCGGGCCGTCATCATCGCCAATGCGTCGTCGAGTTCCCCTCCGCACCGGCAAGCGGTCGAGCCGAACACGTCCCCGGTGACGCACTCGACGTGAACGTGCAGTGGCAGGGCCACCCCCGCTCCGGCCGAGCCGACGATGACGGCAAGGTGCTCTCCGCCGTCGGATACGCCCCGGTAGCCGACGATCCGGGAGTCGCCGGCCCTGGTGGGCAGGATGGTCTCCGCGATCCGAACGACCTGGGGCTCCGTACGCCGCCGATACGCCGCGAGGTCGGCGATCGAGACATGGGCCAGCCCGTGTTCATCGGCGAATTCGACCGATTCGGCGCAGCGCGCCATCGCAGCGGGGCGATCACGGGAAACGATGTCGCACAGTGCCGCGGCCTCTCGCCGTCCCGCCAGTCGGGCCAGATCGACGGCCGCCTCGGCAGCTCCGGATCGACCAAGTACGCCGCCCGGCCCAGCGAGGACGGGAATGACGTGGCCCGGCCGCTGGAAATCCGACGCCTCGGACCCGGCCGCCGCGAGTGCCGCGATCGTCCGGGCGCGGTCGGTCGCCGAGATTCCTGTGCCCGCCCCCCGTCGGTCGACCGACACCCGTTGCGCGGCGGGGCCGGCGGCGTCCCAGGCCCGGAAGCACATCGGCGGCAGGTTCAACCGCTCGCACTCGGCGCCCGGCAACGCGACGCGGACAAGCCCCGACGTGTGCCGAACGGTAAACGCGAGCAGCTTCGGGGTGGCAGCGTCGGCGGCGAATACGAGCTGCCCGTCCTCGTCGCCGGTCACGTCGTCCGTCACCACGACCGGACGCCCAGCCGCCACCGCGGCGACCGCACGCCGGACGCGTAGGTCGACTGTCCTCATTTCCGCCCCTCCCCAGCGCGCGCTCCGGTAAGCCGGCGGAATCGACTGTGGTGGAACACCAGTGGCGGCGTATCCGGATCAGCGCCCAGCTCGCAGATCTCCAACAGGGCGATGACGTGGTCCCCCGCGGGCAACTCGGAGTCCAGACGACAATCCAACCAGGCACTGGCCCCGTGAACGATCACTCCCCCGCTGGGTAGTCCCATCCATGACACACTCGCGAATCGGTCACCGACCTTGCGTGACAGGCTTAGACAGGTCTCGCCATGGCCTTCGGCCAGCACGCTCACACCCACTCGCGGGAGGTCCCGCAGCCGTGGCCACGTCGTCGAGCCGTTCTGAATGCAGACCGACACGAGCGGTGGAGCAACAGAGACCGAGGTGAACGAACTCGCCGCCATCCCGACCGGTGCGCCGTCCACCATGGCGCACACGGCGGCCACCCCGGATGGGAAGCAGCTGTACGCACGCCGCAACTCGGCGGCGCTCGCCGCGGAACGCAGCCGGGACGCCACTAGCTCAGCCCGCGCAGGAAATCCAGAAGCAGTCGGTTGGTCTCCTTGGGCTCTTCCTGCTGTATCCAATGCCCGACGTCGGCCACCATGTGGGTACCGCAGTAGTTGGGCATCACCTCGTGTGCGCGTTCGATCGCCTCGGCTCCCCAGGTGGTACCGACGTCGTACTGTCCGCCAATGAACATTGCGGGCGGGGTCAGGGGTTCACCTGTCTGGTCGGCCAGATCATGCCAGTCGTTGTCGAGGTTGTGATAGAAGCTCAGCGGGCCAGCGAAACCGGACCGCTCGAACTCGGAGGCGTAGAAGTCCAGATCGACGTCGCTGAACCAGTCCGGCGTGTGCTCGGGATAGACGAACGCGTCCTTGAGCCGAGCTCCCTCTTCCATGCACAGCGGGCCTGCACGGATGACGTCGATCGGGTGCATGGCGGCCAGATCGACGCCCGCTTGCATGGCCGCCTCGGTGGCCGCGATCATGGCGTCACCGGAAACCGTGTACGTCAGGCCCAGCAGCCAGCCGCGCACGTCCTCCTCGATCTCGGCGATGATGCCGTCCTGCTCGGAGAAATAGACCTGGTACCAAACCTTTCCCGGTCCAGACAGCTCGAGGTGATAGTCGTTTGGTCGGTGCTCGCCGAAGGGACTGCCCGGCAGACTGATCACGCCGCGGCCGGCGAAAGGGCAGCTGATCCCGACCACGCCCTCGCAGCGCTCTGGATGCAGCCATGCGAAGGTCCAGGCCACCGGCGCGCCCCAGTCGTGGCCGATCACCACAGCCTTGTCCACACCGTAGGCGTCTAGGACACCGAGGATGTCGCCGACCAACTCGTTGATGCGATAGGCCGATTGGACTCGAAACTTCGATGACCGCCCGTATCCACGCTGGTCGATGGCCACCACGCGATAGCCTGCCGCTGCGAGCGCCGGAATCTGGTGGCGCCAGGAGTACCAGGACTCCGGAAACCCGTGGATCAGGACGACCAGGGGGCCCTCGCCCTCCTCCACTGCATGGATCCGGGCACCCCGGCAGTCCAAGGTCCGATGAATCTGAATCATCTTCCCTACTTTCTCGTGTGCGTCTGCCTGACTTGCCTGTCCAACGATCGCCTTAACGGGTGGGGATTTCGGCCCAATCGCTGACGGCGACGGCCTCCGACCGAACCGAGATGTCGGGTAACAGCACCGAACGGTTCTCATAGTTGCGGGCGATGAGCGTCTTCTGCCCAGACAATCGGGTACGCGCCCACTTGCCGAGCACACGCCCCGCCACCCCGGGTCTCATCAGGGCCGACGGCGGCTTGACCAGGTGGACTACTGCGAGGAACTCGCGGTAGGCATCTAGGTCGTCATGGACCAGTTCCATTACGCGGTCCATGTACCAGGTCAGCGCACCGAAATAGAACGGCCGCTTCTTCTCCACATCCTTGAGCCAGGGGAAGCGCAGATTCTGTTCACGGATCACGAACCAAGCCGTGTCGGCCAACTTGGCGATCGACCGGTAGTAGCGACGGGGCAGATCCGGATGTCCCGCACCGTATTTCGCCAGAGCCAACTGCATCTCCCGGACTTCCTTGAGCGCCAGTGTCATCCCCAGCCCGGAAACCGGGTCGGCACTGGTGTACGAGTCACCCACCGCCACCAAACCCCGCGGCAGGTTTCGCTTCTTCTCGTAGCGCAACCGGAGCATGTTGGGATAGCGGAAGTTGTGGATCGGCGAGGCCGGCTCCAGACCGTCGATGTTCTCACCGACCACCGGGGACGGCATCAGGTCAGCGAACTCACGGAACTCCCGGGCGGTACGCGGGGGCGAGTAGCAGTTGTAGGCCACCAGCGATGTCGACATGATGGTGCGGGAGCTGTCGGTGTAGTACTGCGCTGCATAGGTGTCTTCATACGGTCGGTAGGCGTAGCAGATCACCATCACCTTGTCCTGCCACTGCCGCTCCGGCGGCACCCGGTGCTGCATCGTGGAGTAGAAGCAGTTGATGATGTCCTGCTCGACTTCGGGGGCACCGATACCGACGCGATCCAGAAATTCCGGCGTTCGGGTGTTCTTGCCCGAAGCGTCCACGACGAATTCAGCGGGCACGATCTCGATTCCGCCGTCGGGCGCCTCCTCGCCGCCGATGGCGACGCCGACGACGGCGTTGGTTTCGCGGTCATAGACGAGGTCGGCGACGTCTGACTCGTACCGGAAGCTGATCCGCGGTTCACCGTCCAGGCGGCGGCGCACACACCACTCCAGCAGCGGACGACCGGCGCAGACGATGTCGATGTCGCTCGTGCCGGGTTTCTTCCAGGTACCTCCCAGCCGGATTCGGTACTGAGCGGCCATGTCGACCTTGAACGCACCTTCGCGGACCATGTCGTCGACGATGCCGGGGAAGATCCGCTCCAACTCGATCTGTCCCGCGGTGAGCAGGTGATGTAGGTGCCAACCCTGTGCGGCCCCCGGCCTACCCTCGCGGCGCGGGTGCCTGCCATCCTTCTCGAGAACGACGACGCGCTCGAAGGACTCGCTGAGCACCTTGGCTGCGGCGATGCCCGCAATGCTGCCACCGATGACCACAGCGGTACCGCGGCCGCGATCGCGCACATGCCCCAGATCGAGGTCGGCATACGCCACTCGTGGCGGGCTACGTCTGCGTGCCGAACCGCTCGCAACGAACTTCTCGTAGTAGAGGCCGACGCGATGAAAACCGCCCTCATCCAGACGGCTTCGGGCGGCTTCGACCATCGCGCTGGGGCCGCACAGGTAGATGTCGGCATCGCCGCCGTTGAGAGTTCGTTCGTCGAGCAAGTCGGTGACGAATCCGAGCGGGCCATCCCAGTTCTCGTCCTCATTTGCCACGATGACGTACACGTGCAGGCCGGGCACGCCACGCGCCAGCGCCTCCAACTCGTCGCGCTTGCAGAGGTCGGAGAAGTTGGTCACCCCGTACAGCAGATGGATCGGATACGCGATGCCGGATTCGGGATCGGCCGCCAGGCTCTGGGCCATCGCCAGGATCGCCGATAGACCCGTGCCACCTGCCACGAGGACCACCGGACGCACAACGGGGCGTAGGTAGAAGCCGCCCTTGCTGCACCGCAACGCGATCCGATCACCCAGCCTCGCGCGGTCACGCAAGTAATTCGACATCGCTCCGTCCGGCAGTAGTCGGATGATGAACTCCAGCTCGTCGCGGCCGTCGCAAGGATGCGCGTAGGAGTAATTGCGCCAAGAGTCGGTGCCGGGAACCCGAAGCTGAGCGAATTGACCCGCCACGTAGACGGGCCGGTCGGTCATTGCCGAAACATTCATCCGCAGAAGGACTGTGGTAGAAGATATGTGTTCCACGCCCGTCACGACCCCGGTTCCGGTCACCAGCCGTGCCGCGTTGTCGTCAACAGGATACTGCAGTTCGATCACGCAATCGGACTCGACGAATGTCTGGCACGTCAGTACCTTTCTCGTTTGCCGCTCCACATCGGACAAACCCTCGGTGCGTCCCAACTCGTACTTTCCGGAACGACAGGTCGCGACACACGTGCCGCAGATCCCGCTTTGGCACTCGCTGACGATGGCGACACCATGTTCCTCCGCCGCCTCCAGGATCGACTGATCCGGTGCAACCGGCATCTCCCTCTGCGTCCCATCCAGATAGCGGACGATGACCTGGTGGACCACCATTGAGCTGTCCCTTCCCAGAATTGCCGGTGAGCTAAACGAGCGCTATTCCCAGTGGTTTCTTGGCGATTCGAGCGTTGAGTCTTGGCATGACCTCTTCGGCAAGTAGCCGCATGGATTCCTTCCAGGGCCCGGGGTTGTCGCTGTAGTCGAAGCCGAGGGTCAGCAGATGGCCGAATCCACCGACTTGGTCGTATGTGGCCTCGAGCTTGTCGACGACGGTGTCGACCGATCCGACGACGAAGGTGTTCTCGGCGAGATATTCGGGGGTGACATCGGCGTCGGGGACATCGGAGTCGTGCTTGTAGTACTTGGTCATCCCGAACATCTTGAAGGTCGGCAGGACATAGTCACGCATGTTCCGGCCCATCATTCCGTCGACGGCGAGGCGGAACGCGCGTTCGTCGGTGTCGGCGACGAGGACCTCGCGCACCAATCGCCAGTCGCGGCGATCGGGTGTGCGGCCGCTGCGGGCGGCACCTTCCAAAACGGCGTCCCAATGTGTGGCGACGTATTCGGCATTGAGGTCCAGGCTCATCGGCAGGTAGCCGCGTTCACCGGCGAGTTTGAGTGTTTCAGAGCCCGCACTGAATCCGGTGACACCGATGGGCGGGTGGGGCTTCTGGTACGGCTTTATGTGGCGCTTCATCAAACCGTCGAACATCGGCGCGATGCCGTTGGCGTTCCAATACTTTCCGCGGTGTTCCCAGGGCTCGTCCTCGGTCCAGATCCGCAGCATGATCTCGAGTGCCTCGCGCGTCATGTCGCGGTGCTCGCCGTTCTTTCCGTCCACGTCGAACAGCGCCCAGTCCCCGGGGATGCCACTGGCGCCGACGCCCAGCATGAAGCGCCCTTGAGCCAGGTGGTCGAAGTACGCGACCCGATGCGCCAGTTCCACCGGGTGGTGATACGGCAAGAGGTGGGCACCGGGGGCGAGTTTGATCGTCTTCGTCCGCAGCAACGCTTGTGCCAGCAGCAGATCGGGCGCGCAGATCGGCTCCCAGGGCACAGTGAAGTGTTCCCCGACCCACGCCTCTACATAGCCCAACTGGTCGGCCAGTTCGATGATGTCGAGATCCCACTGGGTGGCGTCGTACAGGCTTCGCTCCGGCGGGTGCGCCGGCATGAGGAACAGTCCGATCTCCATCGTCAACTCTTCTCAGTAGTGGTCGGACATCAGTGGAGAGACCATCGCCCCGAGCGGTTGGGCGAGAGCATCCGCCGATCGTCATCAGTAATGTACATCACAGTACTAGCAAGATACATACCCTGAACGCAAGTAGCCCTCAACTCGGTAATATGCCTGGCAGTGCGGTTCAACTAGGCGTATCGGCTATGGACATATTTAGGTTGGCCCGGGTAGCTTGGCGGTATTCCAAGCGGAGGTCACCAGGTAGGAGGGAGCGTCCTGTGCAGAATTTCGACTACATCGGGTACGAGATCATCGACGAGGGCCGTATCGCCGTCATCACGCTCGATCGCCCCAAGCAGCACAACGCGCAGAACCGGGGGATGCTCGTCGAGTTGGGAACCGCGTTCGAGTTCGCCGAAGCAGACGACACCGTTCGTGTGGTGATACTGCGAGCCGAGGGCGCGTCGTTCTCCGCCGGGCACGATCTGGGCTCATCCGACGACATCCGCGAGCGCGCACCGGGGCCCGACCAGCACCCCACCTTCGGATGCAACGGCGCTACGTACGGTGGGGTCGAGTCGCGGTACCGACAGGAGTGGCACTACTTCTTCGAAAACACCAAGCGGTGGCGCAATCTGCGCAAGGTCACCGTCGCCGAGGTCCATGGGATGGTGCTGTCCGCGGGTCTGATGCTGGCGTGGTGCTGCGATCTCATCGTTGCCAGCGAGGACACCGTCTTCGCCGATGTCGTCGGCACCCGGTTGGGCATGTGCGGGGTGGAGTACTTCGGCCATCCCTGGGAGTTCGGGCCGCGCAAGGCCAAGGAACTGCTTTTCACCGGCGACTCGCTGGGCGCCGACGAAGCACACGCCCTCGGCATGGTGAGCAAGGTGTTCCCCGACCACGAGTTGTCCGATTGCACCGTCGAGTTTGCTCGCCGGCTCGCCAAGCTGCCCACGATCTCCGCGCTACTCATCAAGGATTCGGTGAACAAGACCGTTGACGCGATGGGCTTCTCTACCGCGCTCGACACATGTTTCGCGATCCATCAGCTCAATCATGCGCACTGGAGTGAAGTCACCGACGGAGTGTTGTCCTACGGCACCGTCGAGAACGGTCTCGACGATTGGCGCGTCGCGCCCGACATCCTGCCCGCTATCAAGCAGCGGCCCTGACGCGCGGAGGCCGATGACCGTGGATGTCGAGTACCCACCCGAAGCAGAAGCATTCCGCAGCACCATCCGTTTGTTTCTGGCCGAACAACTTCCGACGGGCTGGTCCGGAGCGGGAACGCTCGCACCCGATGAGCGAGACTCATTCGCTCGGCGGTGGCGCCGGACGCTCGCGTCCGCCGGCCTGGTCGCCGTGTCGTGGCCAAAGCAGTATGGCGGCGGCGGACTGTCTGCCATCGAACAAGTGATTCTCGCCGAAGAGTTCGCCCGCGCAGGCGCGCCCGCACCGGCCGAAAACGACGGGTTCGGAATCGATCTGCTGGGAAACACTCTGATCGCGTTCGGATCGCACGGACAGCGGGCGCATTTCCTCCCGCGCATCCTCAGCGGCGAGGATCGCTGGTGCCAAGGGTTCTCCGAGCCCGAGGCTGGGTCGGATCTGGCATCGGTGCGAACCACTGCCGTGCTCGACGGCGACGAGTGGGTGATCAATGGGCAGAAGATCTGGACCTCGGCGGGGGCGAGCGCGAACTGGATCTTCCTGTTGGCCCGCACAGATCCCGAAGCGCAGAGACACCAAGGGCTGTCGTTCCTGCTGGTGCCGATGGATCAACAGGGTGTCGTCGTCCGGCCCATCGTCAACGCGGCCGGACACGACTCGTTCAACGAGGTCTTTCTGTCCGATGTCCGTACACCTGCGAGCAACATCGTCGGCAGGCCCGGCGACGGCTGGTCGATCGCCATGGCCCTACTCGGCTTCGAGCGCGGAACGCAGGTCACCACCGCGGCGATCGACTTCGGCAGGGATCTGGACCGGTTGTGTGCGCTAGCCAGACAGCGGGGGTGCAGCAGTGACCCGCGTATCCGTGATGCGTTGGCGTGGTGCCATTCTCGCGTCGAGATCATGCGCTACCGGGGCTATAGTGGCCTGACCTCGCTGCTGAACGGTCGACGACCGGGCGCTGACGGTGCGATGTCGAAGGTCATCTGGAGCGAGTACTTCCAGCGCTACACCGAACTCGCCGCCGAGATCCTCGGGCTCGAGGCGTTGCACCCGGAAGGGGCTGGGAACGGCGGCGCACTCACGGTTCCGGAGGCCGGTACGCCGAACTCGGCCGCCTGTTGGATGGACGAGTTGCTCTACGCGCGGGCCGCGACGATCTACGCGGGGAGTTCGCAGATCCAGCGCAACGTAATCGGGGAGCAGCTGCTGGGGCTCCCCAGAGATTTCAATGCACCGCTTCCAGATGCGGCCCGCGGGGCGACACACGCCGTGCGCGGTGGAGGCCACTGATGGATTTCCAATACAGCCGCGAACAGCACGAATTCCGCGCGTCGCTCTCCTGTTTCCTGCGGGACCAGGCCCCGCTGACCCGGGTGCGTGAGGTGGCGGCGCAAGGCGGCCATGACGGCCACCTGTGGAAGCGACTGTGCGGCGAGTTGGATCTGCCCGCACTGCACGCTCCGCAGGACTACGGCGGCGCGGGGGCCACGCTGGCCGATACTGCGATCGTCTTCGCCGAGCTGGGTCGGTCGCTCACCCCGGTTCCTTTGGCTACCACGGCATTCGCCATCGAGGCGGTTCTCCGCACGGGCGACGGGGACCAACGCGAGCGGCTGCTTCCCGGGCTGATATCCGGAGAACGGATCGGCGCGTTCGCGGCTGTTGGCCCGGCCGCCGCCGACCCGTCAGCGGCGGCCGTTTGGGCCGAGCGGCGCGATGGCCGCGTCCACCTCACGGGAGAGTGCGTTCCGGTATTGCACGGACACATCGCCGACCTGTTCGTCCTGCCGGTTCAATGCGACGGGGCGGAGGTCCTGCACGTGGTGTCGGCTGACGCTGCCGGAGTCGACGTCGCACGCTTGCCGTCGTTCGACACCACCCGACCCGTCGCGAGGGTCAGACTGACACAGGCCCCGGCCGAAGCGCTCTGCGCAGGTTCGCCCGATGATGTCGAGCGGGTCCGCGATGTGGCGCGGGTGCTGCTCGCCGCCGAGATGCTAGGCGGCGCCGAGGCGTGTCTTGCGCTGGCGGTTGACCATGCCCTGAACCGGCGGCAATTCGATCGTCCGATTGGCTCGTTCCAGGCGGTCAAGCACGCCTGTGCCGACATGCTGATCGAGATCGACGCCACCCGGTCCGCGGTGATGTATTCGGCGCTGAGCGCTCGTGACCCAAGGGAGCTGCAGACCACCGGCCCCTTGGCGAAGGCACAGGCCGCTGACACCTACCTCCTGTGCGCCGGCTCAGCCATCCAGATCCACGGCGGGATCGGGTTCACCTGGGAGCACGACCTGCACCTCTACTTCCGTCGGGCCAGGACCACGGCAGCCCTGTTCGGCAGCAGCGCGAGGAACAGGGCGCTGCTTGCCGACCGAATGGGGCTGTGACGGTAGCCAACCGCCCGAAGCGCCGAGGTCCGCCGCACCGATGACAGAACCCCGCCGGCCATGCGGTCGACGGGGTTCTGCGATTTGGGGGTCAGGCGCTGTTGCGCCCCAGTTCGTGCGACAGCGCCTCCAACTCGTCACCTCCGGCCATCTGCTGGGTGAGGTGCTCCAGGGTGATCTCGTCGTAGGTGCAGTCCAGCTTCTGCCGCCCGCGGTTGAGCAGCACGAAGTGGTCACCCACCATGTGGGCGTGGTGCGGGTTGTGAGTGATGAACACGACGCCGAAGCCGGCCTCCTTGGCTGCGGTGATGTACTTCAGCACCACACCGGACTGCTTCACGCCGAGCGCGGCCGTCGGCTCGTCGAGGATGAGCACCCGGGCACCGAAGTGCACCGCCCGAGCGATCGCCACGCACTGCTTCTGACCGCCCGAGAGCGAGCCGATCGGCACGTCGACGTCGGGCAGCTCGATACCCATCTTCGACAGTTCGGACAGCGTGGTGCCGCGCATCGTGTCGGCGTCCAGTCCGAACGGGAACGACTTCTTCCGCAGCTCCTGGCCGAGGAAGAAGTTGCGCCACACCGGCATCAGCGGCACGACGGCGAGGTTCTGGTACACGGTCGCAATGCCCTTGTCCAAGGCCTCGGCGGGAGACCCGAACTTCATGGCCTTGCCGTCCACCAGGAGTTCACCCTCGGTCTGCTGATGCAGCCCGGAGATGATCTTGATCAACGTGGACTTGCCTGCGCCGTTGTCGCCGAGGATGCCCGTCACCTCGCCGGCGTGCACTCGTAGGCAGATGTCCTTGAGCGCAGTGATGTTGCCGTAGGACTTGCCGACGTTCTTCAACTCGACCAGCGGCACCTTGCCTTCATCGGCAGGAGCTTCATTCTTGGGGTGATCAACTGTTGCGGTCACGGGTCACCTCTTCGCTGCGTAGTTACGGAAGGCGTTGTTGGCGATCACCGCGAACAGCAGCATCGCTCCCAGGAAGAACTTGAACCAGTCCGGGTCCCAGCCGGCATAGACGATGCCCTGGTTCGTCATGCCGAAGATGAACGCACCGATGGCCGCACCGATCGCGGTGCCGTAGCCACCGGTCAGGAGGCAGCCGCCGATGACCGCGGCGATGATGTAGAAGAACTCGTTGCCGATGCCCTGGCCGGACTGCACGGTGTTGAACGAGAACAGTAGATGCATGCCTACGAACCAGGCGCAGAATCCGACGAACATGAACAGCCCGATCTTGACCTTGGTGACCGGAACGCCGACGGCGCGGGCGCTTTCGGCGTCCCCGCCGACAGCGAAGATCCAGTTTCCGATCTTGGTCTTGAACAGCACCCAGGTCGCGACCACGGTGAAGAGCAGCCACCACAGCACCGTGATGCGGATGCCGACACCCCCAACGGTCAACGTCGACGCGAACACCGCCTTAGCCGAGTCCCAGCCCTGCATGTCGCTGACGCTTTGGGTCGCGACCTGCCCCGAGACGAGCTTCGTCACGGCCAGATTGATACCGGCCAGCATGAAGAACGTGCTGAGTGTGATGAGGAAGCTGGGAATCTTCGTCTTCATGACCAGGAAGCCGTTGAAGAAGCCCACGCACAACGCCATGATCAGCGCCAGACCCGCACCCACCCAGAGGTTGAGGTGCAGGTTGTAGGCCAGCATGGACGCAGCCAGCGAGCTGAACGTCACCGCCACACCCGTCGACAGGTCGAATTCGCCGCCGATCATCAGCACGGCAACGCCGCACGCCATGATGCCAATGGTCGAACTCGCGTACAACACGGTGGCCAGCGAAGCGGCCTCCCGGAACGGGCCTGCCACGATCATGAAAAGGACGAAGATGGCGATCGCGCCGATTGCGGCACCCATCTCGGGCCGGATCAGTGTGCGCTGCAGCCTGTTTCGCTCCTTGACACGTTCGTCGCGGGCGACCTTGGCACTGCCGCGGCCGACTTCTGCTTGAGTGGACATATCTTCTGTCTCCCGGTTCCTAGCGAGTTCCGGCCTTGGCCAGTTCGGCGACGGCATCGATGTTGGACACGTCGATGAATGACGGTCCGGTCAGCGTCGGTTCACCGCCGCCGATCAGGTTCTTGTTGTTCACGTACAGCCAGAGCGCGTCGATGGCGAGGTAGCCCTGTAGGAACGGTTGTTGATCGACCGCCCACTGCACGTCGCCGCTCTTGATCGCATCGACTAGTGCCGCGTTGGTGTCGAACGTAACGATCTTGGTAGAACTTCCCGCGTTGTTTGCCGATTGGACGGCGGTCAGCGCGATTGGGGCACCAAGGGCGACGAGATGATCGATCGACGGATCCTGTTGCAGCTTGGCGGTAATCGTCGCCTCAACCGACGGCATGTCCTTGCTGTTGACGTTCAGGATCTCGGTCTTTCCCTTGAAACCCTCTGTCACACCGGCGCACCGGGACTCCAGAGCCACCTGGCCCTGCTCCTGGATGACGCACAGCACGTTCTTCGCGCCGTCTTCGTTGAGCTTCTGGCCCGCAGCGATTCCGGCCAGCTTCTCGTCCTGACCGAAGTACTCCTGTACGCCCATCTGCTTGAAGTCGTCGAAGCCCGAGTTGAAGGCGACCACGGGAATGTTCGCCGCTTCGGCCGCCTTGACCGCCGGGGCCAGCGCATCGGGCTTGGCAAGCGTCACGGCAATACCGTCGACTCCGCTGTCGATCGCGCTCTGGACCAGGTTCGCCTGATTGGGCGCCTCGGGATCGTTCGAGTAACGAAGCTCGATGTTGTCCTTCTGTGCCGCGGCCTCTGCCCCCTTGCGAATGAGGTCCCAGAACGAGTCGCCGGGCACCTCGTGGGTGATCATGGCGACGGTCATCCGAGGGGTGTCGACGGTTCCACCGCCGGTCCCGCCGCCGGAACCCTCGGGCTTGCCGCCGGTGCTCGAGCACGACGCGATGGCCAGCGCGAGTGCGCTTGCTCCTGCCACCGCTGCGAGCCGGTTGAACCTCATTGTTTGTCTCCTTGTCGTCGACCTCGCCGGCCGCCACACTCGGCCGCGGTGACCGTGTCGGGCGACACGCGCCGGTTCTGATGTAATACGGCTCACACCCGAAAGTCAAGACTTTGTTCGGACATTAGGACTGCAGGTCAAATGTTAGGGTCCGTTCGACAAGTTCGGATCGAGATGGGGAGTGACACGATGAGCGAGTTCACGTTGGCGGTCAGCTCGGAGATGACGTTCACCGACTTGCCGATCGTCGAACGCGTCCGGCGCATCGACGACCTCGGCTTCGCCGTCGAGATTTGGAGCTGGCACGACAAGGACCTTCAGGCACTGGCCGACACGGGGGCAACGTTCTCTTCGATGACCGGCTATCTGCACGGCGACCTGATCGACCGCGAAAGTGCCGACGAGGTGGTGCGGACGGCCGAGATGAGCCTCAAAGCTGCAGAGACGCTTGGGGTTCCGCGGCTGAACCTGCACACCGCCGAACTGATCGACGGCCAGGCCGCGCGGCCGCGCCACCGTTCCACGGGTGCGATGTGGCTGACCGCGGCACGGGCACTGGAGCGCATCGGCGAACTCGGCGCCGCGGCAGGGGTCACGTTCTGTGTCGAGAACCTCAACACGATCGTCGACCACCCCGGCGTGCCGTTGGCCCGGGCCAAGGACACGCTTGCGTTGGTGGAGGCCGTCGGCCATCCGAACGTGAAGATGATGCTCGACCTGTATCACGCCCAGATCGGCGAGGGGAATCTCGTCGAGCTGGTGCGCCGCTGCGGTGATGCGATCGGCGAAATCCAGGTCGCCGACGTGCCGGGCCGGTGCGAACCCGGCACCGGCGAGATCTACTACCCCGCTGTTGCGAGTGCACTGCGGGACATCGGCTACGCAGGCACCATCGGCCTCGAGGCGTGGGCGTCGGGTGACAGTACCGTCGCGCTGGAGCGGTTCCGGCGCGCGTTCAGCTCGGCCGGTCAGCGATCGACGAGCGTGGTCTCGAAGTAGTAACGCGAGGCGCGGTAGCCGTGCGCGCCGTACTCGACGGCCCTGCCGGAGTCATCGAAGGCGGTGCGGTTCATGGTGAGCAGGGGGGCGCCGACCTTCTCGTCGAGCAGCTTGGCCTCGGTCCTGCTCGCGGGGCGTGCGCCAATCCGCTGGCGCGCCAACCGGATGTGGACACCGCGCGCTCGCAGCGACTGGTAGAGCCCACTGCGCTCGAGTTGGTCTGCTTCGGGGGCCAACTCGACCGGGAGGTAGTTCGTCATCACCGCAAGTGGCTCGCCGTTAGCGCTGCGAAGTCGGGAAATGGTCACGATGTCCTGCCCGGCCTCCAGGCTCAGCTGGGTGGCGATCTCGTCGTCGGCCGGCCCGGTCGAATATTCGAGAAGTCGAGTGCTCGGTTCCTGTCCGGCGCGTACGAGGTCGTCGAACAGGCTCGTCAGTTCGACCCGTCGGTGCACCGGATTCTGCACCACCTGGGTACCGACGCCGCGCTTGCGGACCAGCAGCCCCTTGTCGACGACTTCTTGGATCGCGCGTCGGGTGGTGGGACGCGACAGCGTCAATCGCTTCGCGAGCGCCAGTTCGTTCTCGAAGCGATCGCCGGGTGCGAGCTCGCCATCGCGGATTGCGGCCTCGATCGCCTGGGCAAGCTGATAGTAGAGCGGCACCGGGCTGGACCTGTCGAGTTCCACCGCTAGGGGCACGACTACTCCGATCTCGGGTTGGTGACCAGAAGCGTAGCCGAATGCTAGCACCATGACGGAAAGTCAGAATGTCCGGACAAACTATTGACAGGGCGGAGTGATGCGGGGCACAGTCATAACCACGCACCGTCCACCACTGTCCGGGGAGCTGAATTGACAAGCACGGAAGCCTTCGACGTCCTCGCCATCGGGCGAAGCGGCGTCGACATATACCCCCTCCAGACGGGCGTCGGCCTGGAGAACGTCGAGACCTTCGGCAAGTTCCTCGGCGGCAGCGCCGCGAACGTCGCCGTTGCCGCGTCGCGGCTGGGAAACCGCAGCGCGCTGATCTCGGGCGTGGGATCCGACCCGTTCGGACGTTTCGTGCGAGCAGAACTCGCCGGCCTCGGCGTCGACAATCGCTACGTCACCGTGCACGGGGAGTACCCGACTCCGGTGACCTTCTGCGAGATCTTTCCGCCCGATGACTTCCCGCTGTACTTCTACCGCAAGCCCAGCGCCCCGGATCTACAGATCACCCCTGACGAGATCGACGCCGATGCGGTCCGCAGCGCTCGACTGTACTGGTCGACGGTCACCGGCCTGTCGGAGGAGCCGAGTCGCAGCGCCCACTTCTCCGCCTGGGAGGCGCGCGGCCGCGCCCCGCTCACGGTGCTCGACCTCGACTACCGGCCGATGTTCTGGGGATCACCCAAGGCTGCGACCGAGCAGGTGCAACGGGCACTGCAGCACGTCACCGTCGCCGTCGGCAACCGCGAGGAGTGCGAGATCGCCATCGGTGAGACCAACCCGCACAAGGCCGCCGACGCGCTGCTCGACCTCGGCGTCGAATTGGCAATCGTCAAGCAGGGCCCGCGCGGCGTGCTCGGCAAGACCAAGCGCAGCGCGGTAACCGTTCCGCCCAACGCGGTGGACGTCGTCAACGGCCTCGGCGCCGGCGACAGCTTCGGCGGCAGCCTGATTCACGGCCTGCTGCATGGCTGGCCGTTGGAGAAGACGTTGCGCTACGCCAATGCCGCGGGCGCGATCGTGGCGTCGCGACTGGAGTGCTCGACCGCGATGCCGACTGTCGCCGAAGTCGCCGAGTTGGCCGAACAGACCGCAGTGGAGGCCGTCAATGTCTAACGCAATGTCTAACGCAATGTCTCACGCTCTCTGCGCCGACTACGCCTCGGTCACCGACCTTCGGGCGGCCGATCCGGGTGCCGTCGCTCGCGCCTGGCAGAGTCGCACCACCCGCCCGACCGTGCGTGGCGACGGCCGGCTCATGATCGTCGCCGCCGACCACCCCGCCCGCGGCGCGCTGGCCGTCGGCAACCGTCCGACCGCCATGAACAGCCGCACCGACCTGCTCGACAGATTGCGCGCGGCACTCGCCGACCCCGGCGTCGACGGCGTTCTCGCGACGTCGGACATCCTCGACGACCTCCTGCTGCTCGGCGCCCTGGAGGACAAGGTCGTGTTCTCCTCGTTCAATCGTGGCGGGCTGGCGGGTGCGGCATTCGAGTTCGACGATCGGATGACCGGCGCCACTGCCGAGTCGACGGCCGCGGCAAAGATGAACGGCGGAAAGATGTTGTGCCGCATCGCCCTCGATGACCCCGGAACCGTTTCCACGATGACCGCTTGCGCGCAGGCCGTTGACGAACTCGCGGCACACGGCCTGATCGCGATGCTCGAACCCTTCATGTCGAGTCGCGTCAACGGCAAGGTGCGCAACGACCTCAGCCCGGACGCCGTCATCAAGTCCGTGCACATCGGCCAGGGCCTCGGCTCGACGTCGGCCTACACCTGGATGAAGCTGCCCGTCGTCGCCGAGATGGACCGCGTCATGGAGGCCACCACCATGCCCACCTTGCTGCTCGGCGGCGACCCGGCCGATCCGGACCAGGCGTTCGCCTCCTGGGAGAAGGCCTTGGGTCTGCCGTCCGTGCGCGGACTCATCGTCGGCCGCACGCTCCTCTATCCGGCCGACGACGACGTGAGCTCCGCGGTCGCCACCGCCGCCGCGATGGTGAGGTGACCGTGCACAGCAAGCTCTACATTCCCGCCCGCAGCGCCGTCCTTCCGTTCACCGTCGACATCACTCCGGAGTCGGCAGGCTGGTCCGAGTCGTCGCTGCAGGTAATCGAACTGGGCGAAGGCCAGACCGCCGACCTGCACACGGCTGACACCGAGGTGATGATCCTGCCGCTTACCGGTGGCGGAACCGTCGACTGCGGCGGCGAGTCCTTTGCGCTGTCACCGCGCGCATCGGTCTTCGACGGCCCGGCCGACATGGTGTACCTCGGCATCGACCAGGAGTACCGGATCGCCGGTGTGGGACGGTTCGCCGTGTGCGGAGCGCGTGCCAAGCGGGCGTTCCCCAACCGCCGAGTTCCGGCCGCCGACGTCTCCGTGGAACTGCGTGGCGCGGGCAACTGCAGCAGGCAGGTACACAACTTCGGCACCACAGGTGTCTTCGAGGCCGACTCGCTGATCGCCTGCGAGGTCATCACCCCGGGCGGCAATTGGTCGAGTTACCCCGCGCACAAGCACGACGAGAACACCCCGACTCAAAGCGAACTCGAGGAGATCTACTACTTCGAGATCGCTTCCGGTCCAGGCGATTCCAGAGGGTTCGGCTACCACCGCGTCTATGGCACGCCGGACCGACCCATCGAGGTTCTCGAGGAGGTACGCACCGGCGACGTCGTCCTGGTACCCCACGGCTATCACGGTCCGTCGGTGGCCGCGCCCGGCTACCACATGTACTACCTCAACGTGATGGCCGGGCCGGGCGCCGAGCGCGCCTGGAAGATCGTCGACGACCCGGAACACACCTGGCTCCGTGGCACCTGGGACGACCAGGCTGTCGACCCCCGCCTACCCCTGCACGACCCCAGAGGAGCATGACCGTGGTCTCCACCGCACCAAAGCGAGCCGAGAAGAAAGCCGACTCCGAGGCCACCGTGCGACTCACCGTCGCGCAAGCCACCATTCGGTTCCTCGCCAACCAATACGTCGAACGTGACGGCGCCCGCACCAAGTTCTTCGCGGGCGCGTTCGGCATCTTCGGCCACGGCAACGTGGCGGGTCTCGGCCAGGCACTGCTGCAGGACGAGGTCACCTCGCTGGAGGCGGGCACCGAGCCGGCGCTGCGCTACGTCCTGGGCCGCAATGAGCAGGCCATGGTGCACAGTGCCGTTGCCTATGCCCGCCAAAAGGATCGCCTGCAGACCTGGGCCGTCACCGCCAGCGTGGGGCCCGGCTCCACCAACATGCTGACCGGAGCCGCACTCGCGACCATCAACCGGTTGCCCGTCCTGCTGCTGCCCGCCGACACCTTCGCCACCCGGGTCAGTTCCCCGGTGTTACAGGAACTCGAGCTGCCGTCGTCCGGCGATGTCACCGTCAACGACGCCTTCAAGCCGCTGTCACGGTACTTCGACCGGGTGTGGCGGCCCGAGCAGCTACCCGCCGCACTCATTGGCGCAATGCGGGTGCTCACCGATCCCGTCGAGACAGGCGCGGCGACCATCGCCATCCCGCAGGACGTCCAGGCCGAAGCCTACGACTGGCCGGAATCCCTTTTCGCGCAGCGCACCTGGCACGTCGCCCGGCCACTGCCGGAGCGCTCCGTGATCACCCGCGCGGCCGACGTCATCCGCACTGCCCGCAAGCCGCTGATCGTCGCCGGTGGCGGTGTCATTTATTCCGGTGCCACCGCGGCGCTTGCGGCCTTCTGCGAGCAGACCGGCATCCCCGTCGGACAGAGTCAGGCCGGCAAGGGATCACTGCCCTACGACCACCCGCAGTCCGTCGGCGCCATCGGCTCGACCGGTACCACCGCCGCCAACGCGCTAGCGACCGAAGCCGACGTCGTCATCGGGATCGGCACCCGCTACGGCGATTTCACCAGCGCGTCTCGCACCGCATTCAACAATCCCGACGTCCGCTTCGTGAACGTCAACGTGGCGTCGATCGACTCCGTCAAGCAGGGCGGCGTCAGCGTCGTCTCGGATGCGCGCGAGGCGATCGAAGCTCTCGGCGCCGCGTTGGGTGACTACTCCGTCAGCGACGAGTACCGCGCTCGAACCACCGACCTCGCCAAGGAGTGGGACGACACCGTCTCCGCCGTGTACAAGCTGGACGACGTTGGCGCACTGAACCAGAACCAGGTGATCGGGCTGGCGAACACGCTCAGCGATCCGCGCGACGTGGTGGTCTGCGCAGCGGGTTCCATGCCGGGTGACCTGCACAAACTCTGGCGCATAAGGGACCCCAAGGGCTATCACGTCGAATACGGCTACTCCTGCATGGGTTACGAGATCGCCGGCGGTATCGGTGCAAAGATGGCCGAACCAGACCGTGACGTGTTCGTCATGGTCGGCGACGGGTCCTACCTGATGATGGCCACCGAACTGGTCACGGCAGTGCAGGAGAACGTCAAGGTGATCGTCATTCTGTTGCAGAATCACGGGTTCGCGTCCATCGGGTCACTGTCCGAGGCGCTTGGCTCCCAGCGGTTCGGCACCTCCTATCGCTACCGCAGCGACGACGGCAGACTCGACGGAGACAAGTTGCCCGTCGACCTCGCCGCCAACGCGGCCAGCCTCGGCGCCGACGTCATCCGGGTGGTCACGGCCGCAGAGTTCACCGATGCGGTCAAGGTGGCCAAGGCCAGCGAGCGCACCACGGTCATCCACGTGGAGACCGATCCCATGATCGCCGCCCCGGACAGCGAATCATGGTGGGACGTACCCGTCAGCCAGGTGTCGGCGCTCGACTCAACCCGTACCGCCTACGCCACCTACGCCGACTGGAAGTCGATTCAGCGGCCGCACGTGCGTCCATCCGACCGCTGAAAGGAAGCGAAACCCCATGAGCACCAACTCGAGCAAGATTCTGGTCGGATCCGCCCCCGACTCGTGGGGCGTCTGGTTTCCCGACGACCCGGGACAGACCCCCTATTCCCGCTTCCTCGATGAGGTAGCGGCGTCAGGCTACGAGTGGATCGAGCTGGGCCCCTTCGGCTACCTTCCCACCGACCCCGCCCAGCTGTCCGACGAACTCGCGGCCCGCAACCTGAAGCTGTCCGCGGGCACGGTGTTCGAGCATCTGCACCAGGATGACTCTTGGGACGCGGTCTGGAAGCAGATCGCGGACGTTGCGAAGCTCACCGCGGCCGTCGGCGGCAAGCACGTCGTCGTCATACCCGAGATGTGGCGTGACCCCGCCACCGGTGCCGTACTCGAAGACCGCAATCTGACCCCAGAGCAGTGGGCCAAGAAGACCGGCGGCATGAACGAACTCGGTAGGGCGATGTTCGAGAAGTACGGCGTGCGTGCGCAATACCACCCGCACGCCGATAGTCACGTCGACACCGAGGAGAACGTCTACCGCTTCCTCGACGGTACCGACGCAGAGTTCGTCAACCTGTGTCTGGACACCGGCCACATCAGCTACTGCGGCGGCGACAACATCGCGATCATCCGTCGCGCTCCAGAACGGATCGGCTACCTGCACCTCAAACAGGTCGACCCCGAGGTCCGGGCCAAGGTCGAAGCCGAGGACCTACCATTCGGCGAGGCCGTCAAGCTCGGCGCGATGATCGAACCGCCCCTTGGCATTCCGGACATGCCCCCGCTGCTTGCCGAGATCGAACGCCTCGGGATCGACGTGTTCGCCATCGTCGAGCAGGACATGTACCCGTGCGAGGTCGATGCCCCGCTGCCCATCGCCACCCGCACCCGCAGCTATCTCGGGTCCTGCGGCGTGCCATCCATCCGCTTCAACTAGAGAGGCTCCTGCACGTGTCAGACCTTCGTATAGCAGTCCTCGGCGTCGGCATCATGGGTGCCGACCACGTCGCGCGAATCGAGAGCAGGATCTCCGGCGCCCGGGTGGCGGTCGTGAACGACTACGTCACCGAGAAGGCCGAACAGATCGCCGCCGGCATCGACGGCTGCCGCGCCGTCGCCGACCCGCTCGATGCCATCGCCGACCCGGACGTCGATGCCGTCGTGCTCGCCACGCCCGGACCCACCCACGAAAAGCAGCTGCTGGCCTGCCTCGAACACACCAAGCCGGTGCTGTGCGAGAAGCCCCTCACCACCGACGTGGACACCTCGCTGGAGGTGGTCAAGCGGGAGGCCGAACTCGCTACCCGGCTGATCCAGGTCGGCTTCATGCGTCGGTTCGATGCCGAGTACGCACAACTGAAGTCACTCATCGAGGGCGGCGAGTTGGGGTTGCCGCTGGTGCTGCACTGTGCCCATCGCAACCCGGCAGTACCTCCTGGCTTCGACTCGGCGATGGTGGTTCGCGACTCCTTGGTCCACGAGGTGGACGTGGCACGCTTCCTCTTCGACGAGGAGATCGCGTCGATCCAGATCATCAAACCGGCCGCGAATCCATCGGCCCCACACGGCCTCGCCGACCCGCAGATCGCCATCATGCGGACCACGACCGGCAGGCACGTCGACGTCGAACTGTTCGTCACTACGGGAATCGCCTACGAGGTCCGCACCGAGGTGGTCGCCGAGCGCGGCAGCGCGATGATCGGGTTGGACGTGGGCCTGGTGCGGCGCGGCTCCCCCGGCACGTGGGGAGGGCAGATCACGCCCAGCTTCAAGGAGCGGTTCGGGCAGGCCTACGACACCGAGATCCAGCGCTGGGTCGACGCGGTGCACCACGGCCGCAGCACCGGAGACTTCACCGATGGCCCCACCGCTTGGGACGGGTACGCGGCGGCGGCGGTCTGCGCCGCGGGCGTGGAATCGCTGGAGTGCGGCCTGCCGGTCGACGTCACCATGGTCGACCGCCGATCGATTCCCAGGGCATGACATGTTGATCGCACTGGATCCGACCCCGTTCCACCACGACTACGAGCTGCTGGACTTCCCGAAGCTGGTGGCGGAACTGGGATTCGAATACCTGCAGCTGACACCGCACCGGGACTTCATCCCGTTCTACAACCACCCACGCGCCGACGATGATCTGGTGGCCAAGTTCCGCAGGGCGTGCGCCGATGCCGGCGTCGGTATCGCGTCGGTGCTTCCCGTGCTGCGGTGGTCGGGTCCCGACGAGGATGCTCGCGAAGCGGCCGTGCGGAACTGGAAGCGCGTCATCCAGATCACCGTGGACCTCGGCGTGAACGTCATCAACACCGAGTTCTCCGGGCGGCCCGAGCAGGCCGAGCAGTCCGAGCGGGCATTCTTCCGATCCATGGAGGAACTGGTCCCGATCTTCGAGCGGGAAGGCATCGACGTGCGCATCGATCCGCACCCCGACGACTTCGTCGAGGACGGCTTGGAGGCGGTGCGCATCATCCGCGGTGTGAACTCTCCAAACATCGGCATGGTGTACGTGGCGTGCCACACCTTCCACATGGGTGGCAACATGATTGACATCATGCGCGCCGCCGGCGACCGACTCCGGCTGGTGCACGTCGCCGACACCATGGATCACCATCGCAGTCACGGACTGCGGTATATCACCAATCCGCCCGGCAACGCGGCGCGGGTGCATCAACACCTGAAGATCGGCGACGGCGACGTCGACTGGGACGAGTTCTTCGGCGGACTGTCCGAGATCGGCTTCTACGACCGCCCCGACACCGTCATGGTGTCATCGGTCTTCGCCGAAGACGAGAACGCACACGACGTCTCGCGCTACCAGCTCGCCACCATGACCGACTACGTCGCCAAATACACGAATTGAGGACCGATATGACCACCACCATCTCGCACTGGCTCAACAACGAGGTCTACCCGGGAGCAAGTGGTAACACCGCACCGGTGACCAATCCGGCTACCGGTGAGGTGACCGGGGAGGTGGCGCTGGGCAGCGTGGCGGATGCCCGTGCCGTGATCGATGCCGCCGCCGCGGCGTTCCCGGCGTGGCGTGATACCTCGCTGACCAAGCGCACCCAGATCCTGTTCACCTTCCGCGAACTACTCAACAGCCGCAAGGGCGAACTTGCCGAGATCATCACCAGCGAGCACGGCAAGGTCGTCTCCGACGCCCTCGGCGAAGTGTCGCG
Source organism: uncultured Actinomycetota bacterium (assembly GCA_963798245.1). GTDB lineage: Bacteria > Actinomycetota > Actinomycetes > Mycobacteriales > Mycobacteriaceae > Mycobacterium. Next base: position 186,173 of record CAWCSO010000006.1, on the reverse strand, counting down.
CGGCCAGGAGGTCGTCGAGTTCGCCTGCGGCATCCCCCACCTGCTCAAGGGCGGCTTCACCGAGAACGCCTCCACCAAGGTCGACATCTACTCCCTCCGCCAACCGCTGGGCCCGGTCGCCGTCATCTCCCCGTTCAACTTCCCCGCCATGGTCCCGATGTGGTTCTTCCCCATCGCCATCGCCACCGGCAACACCGTCGTGCTCAAACCCAGCGAGAAGGACCCCACCGCCTCACTGTGGATGGCACGGCTCTGGGCCGAGGCCGGACTGCCGCCCGGGGTGTTCAACGTGCTCCACGGCGACAAGACCGTCGTCGACGAACTACTCACCAACCCCGCCATCAAATCGGTGTCCTTCGTCGGATCCACCCCGATCGCCCGGTACGTCTACGCCACCGGCACCGCAGCCGGCAAACGCGTGCAAGCCCTCGGCGGGGCCAAGAACCACGCCGTCATCCTGCCCGACGCCGACCTCGACCTGGCCGCCGACGCCATGGTCAACGCCGGCTTCGGCTCCGCCGGCGAACGCTGCATGGCCATCAGCGCGTGTGTGGCCGTCGGACCGATCGCCGACGACCTCGTCGCCAAGATCACCGAACGCACCACAGGACTCAAGATCGGCGACGGCACCAGCGACTCCGACATGGGCCCCCTGGTCACCAAGGCCCACCGCGACAAGGTCGCCTCCTACATCGACGCCGGCGAAGCCGACGGCGCCAAGATCGTCGTCGACGGCCGCACCGTCACCCCCAACGGCGCCCAAGAGGGTTTCTGGCTGGGCCCCACCCTCATCGACCACGTCACCCCAGACATGAGCGTCTACACCGACGAAATCTTCGGCCCCGTGCTCTCAGTCATCCGCGTCGAGACCTATGAGCAGGCATTGGAGCTCATCAACGCCAACCCCTACGGCAACGGCACCGCCATCTTCACCAACGACGGCGGCGCGGCGCGGCGATTCCAGAACGAAGTCGAAGTCGGCATGATCGGCATCAACGTCCCCATCCCCGTACCCATGGCCTACTACAGCTTCGGCGGCTGGAAGAACTCCCTCTTCGGCGACACCCACGCCCACGGCACCGAAGGCGTGCACTTCTTCACCCGCGCCAAAGCCATCACCAGCCGCTGGCTCGACCCCAGCCACGGCGGCATCGAACTCGGCTTCCCACAAAACACCTAACCCATCGCCCGCGAGCGCGCGTGTCGGTACGCGACACGCCGCTCGCGGGTGCCATTTTCGTCACGCTCGCGAGGGACGACAACCATGACCGACACCAAATTGGTTGCCACCGCATGGACCAGTGCCGGTGACACCTCGCCGATGCGCGTACCCCCGACGAGCCCTGTGCCCATCGCGGAACGCATATCCGCGGTGGCCGATGCCGGCTTCTGCGGACTCGGTCTCATTGCCGACGACCTCCTCGCCATCCGGGACTCCATCGGCTTTCCGGCCCTTCACGACTTGATCATCGACAACGGCCTCAGCCATGTCGAGATCGAACTGATCGAGCGCTGGTGGATCCCCCGCGGAGAGCCTGGGCAACACCTACGGCGTGCGCGAGCTGCTGTTCGAGGCGGCCGATGTCCTCGCACCCACATTCATCAAGATCGCATCGGAAGCGGGAACGCGCACGACATGTAGCAGCAGATTCATCGGGCCGCTGCGTGAACTCGCCTCGGAGGCGGTCGAACATGGCACCCGGATCGCGATCGAGACCATGCCGTTCTCGATCATCTCCACCGTCCCGATGGGTGCCGAGATCGTCACGGCCTGCGGGCATCCCGCGGTCGGGTTGCTCGTCGACGCGTGGCACGTGTTTCGAGCGGGTACCTCGCTCGACGAACTACGGGCGGCGCTGCGACCGGGCATGGTGTTCGGCGTCGAACTCAACGACGCCGCGTCGGCCGTGAAGGGACCAACCCTGTTCGAGGACACCGTGGAACACCGGTTGCTCTGCGGTGAGGGCAGCTTCGACCTCAGCGGTTTGATCACGCTGCTAAGGGACCTCGGCTTCGACGGCCCGTGGGGCGTCGAGATCCTCTCCAAGTCGTTTCGCGCGTTGCCCGTCCGGGCGGGCCTGGCGGCAGCGGCCGAGTCGGCCCGCACCGCACTGGCGCCCTAAGCCGGAATCATGCGCGCCGGATGGCGGACTCGACCTCCTGGGTTGTGAGTTCCTTGGTGCAGAAGAACCAGTCCTCGCACTCGACACCGTCAACGCCGCCGTCCATTCGCTCCTTGGCAGTGCCGCAAGAGCCGGGAGGCGGCACGATCACGCGGTCGCCCGGACGCCAGTCCGCCGGTGTCGCCACCGAGAAATGGTCTGCCGTCTGCAGGGCTTGGATCACGCGCAACAACTCGTCGAAGTTGCGGCCGAGGCTCAGCGGGTAGTAGATGATCGCGCGAATCATCCCCGCCGGGTCGACGACGAACACCGCACGCACCGCCTTCGTCGAATCCTCACCCGGCATGATCATCCCGTACTTACGGGCAACCTCCATCGACACATCGTCGATCAGCGGGAAGGTAACGTCCACGTCCGTCATCCCCCGGTAGGAGATCTTGTCCTTGATGGTCCGCAACCAGGCGATGTGACTGTAGAGGCCATCGACCGAAAGCCCGAGCAACTCTGTGTTGTACGAGGCGAACTGCTCGCGCATGGTGGCGAACGTCATGAATTCGCTGGTGCACACCGGGGTGAAGTCCGCAGGGTGGGAAAAGAAGATCACCCACTTGCCCGCGTAGTCGGCCGGAAAGTTCACTTCGCCTTGCGTGCTCTGCGCGGTGAACGAAGGTGCCGGGTCGGCGATTCGCGGCATCTGGGTCACGGGGGGAGCGATCTCGGTAGTGGTCATGCGGGTCCTGTTCTTGACACGATTGTTCTTCTCGGATGGCTTCGCTGCACTGTGATCAGCGGCGGCGAAACGGGTTCCAGGCGCCACGCACCCGTGGCCTAGATGCGGACTTCGGGTCGCAGGTACAGCGCTGTGCCGGCGGCACCGAGCGCATGACCTCGTCGACGTGCTGGCCGCAGCCCGCCCAGCCCGTCTTCCCGCAGCGCGCGCACTTCTCGGGGTAACACATCGTTCGTCCTCCTGAATCGGGTCGGTCAACTGGAGGCGGCGGCTTGCCTGGCGTCGATCTCGGCATGAACCTCGGTCATGTCGAGGGCCTTGACCCGGGTGATCAGATCCTCGAGCGCGGCAGCCGGCAGGGCACCGGGCTGTCGAAATACGAGCACCCCCTCGCGGAAGGCCATCACCGTCGGAATCGACTGAATCTCGAGAGCGGCGGCGAGCTGATGCTCGGCTTCGGTGTCGATCTTGGCGTGGACGACGTCCGGATGCGTCTGCGACGACCGCTCGAAGACCGGAGCGAACGCTCGGCACGGCCCGCACCACGAGGCCCAGAAGTCGATGAGCACGATGGAGTTGTCGGCGATCGTGGTCTCGAAGTCGGCGACGGACAGATTCTTGATTGTCATTGACCATGTCCTTCCGCTGTTGTATGGCAATCGAATTGCTAGGCAAGTCCCTTGAGCATGAGGTTCCAGTACATGAACGGAAGTCCGTACTTCTTCAGGTACCAGTAGGCCCGGTGCGGCTTCGCCGGGTCGAGCAGCGGGAACGTCGGTTCGAAGTTCAGGTCGTAGTCGAACTCGGCGAGCAGCATGGCGTGCGACGACGTGACGATCGGGCACGATGAGTAGCCGTCATACGAGGCGCGCAGCGGTTGCTTCTTCAGGAACGCGTCGATGTTGTCCACGACGACGGGTGCCTGTTTGCGAATCGCGGCGCCGGTCTTCGAGTTCGGCGACGAACCGGCGTCACCGAGACTGAACACATTCGCGTAGCGCACGTGCTGCATCGTGTGTTTGTCGATCTCGACGTACCCCATGGCGTCACCGGTCGACAGCGGGCTGGACTTGATCCAGTCCGGAGCAGATTGCCGCGGCACGGCATGCAGTACGTCGTACGGCAGCATGGTCTCGGTTGCCGCCCTCGCCAACGCCCGCGATCACGACCTTGCGCGCTCCCGCATCCACCGAGGTCACCTCGGAGTTGCTGTGGAGGTTGATCCCGTAGTCGGCGATGACCTTGTCGAGGCTGTCGGCGATCGCGGGGATGCCGAACGGCCGCGGGCCCGGCATGACGAGATGAATGTCGATGTCCTTCAGCACCCCTTGTTTGCGCCAGTAGTCGGCGGCCAGGTAGGCGATCTTCTGGGGCGCACCCGCGCACTTGATGGCACCCGACGGCACGGTGAAAATCGCACTGCCAGAGCGGGTGTTGCGGATGAGGTCCCAGGTGTAGGGCGCCAGGTCGAACCGGTAGTTCGACGATACGCCGTTGGCGCCCAAGGCATCCTCGAGACCGTCGGTGCGATTCCAGTCCAATTGGATGCCGGGGCAGACCACGAGCACGTCGTAGGAGTACGTGTCGCCGTCGACACACGTCACCGTGTCGTGGTCGGGATCGAACGCGCTGGCGGCGTTCTTGATCCACGTGACGCCCTTGGGCATGACCGACGATTCCGCGCGTTCGGTGGTCGAGGCCTTCGCCTGTCCGCCCCCGACGAGAGTCCACAGCGGTTGGTAGTAGTGCTTGTCCGACGGTTCGATGACGGCAACGTCGGTATGGCCCTTACGCATCATGCGGGCCGCGACGGTGATGCCGGCCGTGCCCCCACCGACTATCAGGATCTGGTGTTTGGCATTGGTAGACATGTGCTCTTCTCCTTGGGAAGGTCAGGCGTTCTGGGTGGCTTCTTCCCAGGCGCCGAAGCCACCCAGGATGTCACTCACGTCGGCGAATCCGTTGTGCCGCAGCAGGCTCGCCGCGACCGAGGACCGGTAGCCACCGGCGCAGTAGACGACCGTCGGCTTCGTGGGGTCGAGTTCGCCAAGCCGGGAAGGCAACTGGCCCACAGGTATGGCGATGGCGTTCGGCACCGTTCCGGCAGCGACTTCACCCGGATTGCGGACGTCGACGATCTGGAGGTCGGCCATGCTTGCGGCTCGCTCGTCGAACGCCTTGGCCGTCAGCCGTGACGCGACCTGGACGTCGTCCTGGTGGGCGAACATCGCCTGGTAGGGCTCTGCGACATAGCCCACGACCCGATCGAATCCGATACGGGCGAGCCTGTTCTTGCCCTCGAGTTCCTGGCCGGGCTCGGTGAACAGCACCACGTCCACGTCGGACGCCAGCACCGAACCGGCGAACTCGGCGTAGCGGCCTTCAAGGCCGACGTTGATGGCCTGGCGCAGGTGCCCCTGGGCGAATTCCTCGGGAGTGCGCCCGTCGACCAGGACGGCGCCGGCGTCGACCGCCTCGACGACCTGTTCATAGGTCATCGCCGTCGGCATCTTGGTCTCATCCAGAAGTCCGCGGTCCTTGCGGTTGAGGATCGCGTCATAGACGAAGTAACCGGGCGCGGGTGGTTGTCCCTCGGTGACGAGATCCATGAACGTCGCCTTGTCAGGGGCGCGCAGCGCGTAGTTCGTCGCCTTCTGATCCCCCATCGTCGACCACAGGTCGGTCGACAGGTTCTTGCCACACGCCGACCCGGCACCGTGCGCCGGGTACACGCGGGTCGCGTCGGGCAGCGTCATCAACTTGTCGTGCAGCGAGTCGTACAGCTTGTCGGCGAGTTCGTCGCGGGTGAATCCGATCGAGGCAAGCAGATCGGGCCGGCCCACGTCACCGATGAACAGGGTGTCACCGGTCATCACGCCGTAGGGAACCTCGTCACCAGCGTGCTCGTAGATCACGATCGACATCGACTCGGGCGTGTGCCCGGGGGTGTGACGGAACTCCAGCGTCACGTCACCAAGTGAATAGCGTTCGCCGTCGGACACACCCATCGACTCGAACTCGGTTTCAGCGACCGAGGAGTAGACGATCTTCGCACCGGTGGCCTTCGCCAGTTCGAGGTGACCGGAGAGGAAGTCCGCGTGGAAGTGCGTTTCGATGACCAGTTCGATGGTCAGGCCCTGCTCCGTGGCGTCGGCCACGTACTCGGCCACATCTCGCTGTGGATCGACCACGACTGCACGACCGGTGGTTTCGTCACCGATCAGATACGACGCGTGGGACAGGCAGTCGAGGTAGTACTGCTGAAGGATCATCGTCTGCTTCTTTCTCTTGGACTGTGGCAATGCCATCCTGGCATATACCCCTATGGGTATGTCAAGTACCCCTGGGGGTATTTAATTCCACGTCGGCAAGACCCTCCGAAAGGTCCGACCACTCATGAAAGAATACCCCGGGCGGTATCTTCGCCCTAGAGGCTTTCGTCACTGCCGACCCCGCCGGAAGGAACCTCCGCGATGGGCCACCATGCGGGTCATCGGCGAACACGGGCGCCATGCCACTACAATCACCCGAACTGGCATCCGCCTATCCTCCGGACCTCGGGATGTGCGCCTAATCCGGAGGATTGTCGTGAGTCGCTTCACCGAAACCATGTACGCGAACGCCCACTGGAGCGTCAACGGGATGGTTACGGGTGAACCACACCACCCGGTCAGACACACCTGGCGAGAAGTCCACGAACGCGCCCGCAAGGTGGCAGGCGGCCTGGCCTGCGCAGGAGTCGGGCACGGAGACGTGATCGGCGTTCTGGCCGGCGCCCCGGTCGAGATCGCCCCGACCGCGCAGGGGTTGTGGATGCGCGGCGCCAGCATCACCATGCTGCATCAGCCCACACCACGTACGGACCTGATGTCGTGGGCGGAGGACACCCTCAGCGTCATCGAGATGATCGCCGCCAAGGCGGTGATCATCTCCGACCCCTTCCTTGCCGCGGCGCCCGTCTTGGAGCAGCGCGGCATCACGGTTCTGACGGTGGCCGACCTCCTGGACTCAGCGCCCATCTCGCCGCTCGAGACCGACGAGGACGACGTCGCACTGATGCAGCTGACCTCCGGATCGACCGGCTCGCCCAAGGCGGTGAAGATCACTCACCACAACCTTGTCTCGAACGCCGAGGCGATGTTCGTCGGCGCCGACGTCGACATGGACGCCGACGTGATCGTGAGCTGGCTACCCCTGTTCCACGATATGGGCATGACCGGATTCCTCACGGTACCCATGTACTTCGGCGTGGAACTGGTGAAGTTCACCCCGATGGACTTCCTCACCGACATCCTGCTCTGGCCCAGGCTCATCTCCAAGTACGGCGGCACCATGACCGCCGCGCCGAACTTCGCCTACGTGCTGCTCGCCAAGAGACTGCGCAAGCACGCCCAGCCCGGCGACTTCGACCTCGCCACGCTGCGGTGGGCGCTCTCGGGGGCCGAGCAGGTTGAGCCGGCCGACGTCGAAGACCTCATCGATGCGGGCGCACCGTTCGGTCTGCGCCCGGACGCGGTACTGCCGGCCTATGGCATGGCCGAGACCACCGTGGCCGTGTCGTTCTCGGAATGCGGCGGCGGCCTGGTGGTCGAGGAGGTCGACACGGATCTGCTGGCGGCACTGCGTCGCGCGGTCCCCGCAAACAAGGGCAGCAAGATGACTCGGCTCGCGTGCCTGGGCCCGCTGTTGGACGGTTTGGAGGCACGCATCGTCGACGACATCGGCAATCTGCTGCCGTCGCGGGGGGTCGGAGTGATCGAGTTACGGGGCGAGCCGGTAACGCTCGGATACGTCACCAAGGGCGGATTCGTCGACGCCCAAGACGGCCAGGGTTGGTACGACACGGGCGACCTCGGCTACCTCACCGAGAAGGGACACGTCGTCGTATGCGGTCGGGTGAAGGACGTCATCATCATGGCGGGCCGCAACATCTACCCCAACGACATCGAGCGTGCCGCCAGCAGGGTTAAAGGGGTGCGGGCGGGCTGCGCGGTCGCGGTACGGCTCGACGCCGGGGACTCCCGCGAATCGTTCGCCGTCGCCGTCGAATCCAACGCCTTCGACGATCCGGCCGAAGTCCGCCGCATCAAGCACGACGTCGCCCACGAAGTGGTCACCGAGGTCGAGATGCGGCCGCGCAACGTGGTCGTGCTCGGGCCGGGCACCATCCCGAAGACTCCCTCAGGCAAGCTGCGGCGCGCATCGTCGCTTTCGCTCGTCAGCTGAGGTAGCCGCGAACGGGTACCCCCGCTTGGGGAGGGACGAAGTGGCCGGGTGCAGGGAGTTTGCCCCCCGCACCCGGCGACATCCTCGTCAGAGGATGTAGAGCATCTCCTGGTAGGTCGGCAGCGGCCACAGGTCGTCTGCCACCAGGCTCTCGAGGGTGTCGGCGGCGGCCCGCACGTCGTCCATCAAGGCCAGCAGGCTTTGCGCATGCGCGGCCTCCTCGGCTGCGGTGTCGCCCCCATGCTCGCCCATCGCCGTCTTGAGCGCGGTGAGCGCGCCTGTCAGTGCGGCGATCGGAGTGGACACGGACTCCAGCATCGTCATGTCCGGCTCCATGCCCGCCGCCTTGAGCGTCGCGACGTTGGAGGCCAGCTCGGTCTGGTAGCGCATCGCCGCCGGCAAGATCACCGTCGATCCCACCTCGAGCGTCAGCTTGGCCTCCACCCCGACGGTCAGCGCGTACGTCTCGTACCGGACCTCCTCGCGGCTGTGCAGTTCGCGCGCGTTGAACACCCCGTACTTCTCGAACACCTCGACTGCTTCCGGCTTCCCCAGCTCCGGAATGGCATCCAGCGTGGTCTTGAGGTTCGGCAGGCCGCGCTCGGCCGCCTCGATCTGCCAGTTGTCCGAGTAGCCGTCGCCGTTGAAGACGACGGCGCCGTGCTCGGTGATGATCTCGGTGAGCAACTTCTGCACCGCCATGTCGAAGTCCTCGCCGTCGCCGACGGCCTTCTCCAGCCACGTGGCCATGTAGTCGAGCGAGTCCGCCATGATCGTGTTCAGGATGATCATCGGCACGTTGATCGTCTGCCCCGAACCCGGTGCCCGGAACTCGAAGCGGTTGCCGGTGAACGCGAACGGGCTGGTGCGGTTGCGGTCACCCGGATCGGTCGGCAGCACCGGCAGCGTGTCGACGCCGATGATCATGCTGCCCTTGCCCTTCGACGAGGTGGCCGCACCCTTGGCGATCTGCTCGAACACGTCGGCCAGCTGATCGCCGAGGAAGATCGAGATGATCGCGGGCGGGGCCTCGTTGGCGCCGAGCCGGTGGTCGTTGGTGGCCGAGGCCACCGAGACCCGCAGCAGGCCCGAGAACTTGTGCACGGCGCGGATCACCGCAGCACAGAACACCAGGAACTGGGCGTTCTCGTGCGGGGTGTCACCCGGCACCAGCAGGCTGCCGAACTGCGAGTTGCCCAACGAGAAGTTGACGTGCTTGCCCGACCCGTTCACGCCGGCGAACGGCTTCTCGTGGAACAGGCACTCCATGCCGTGCTTCTTGGCGATCGTCCGGAAGGTCGTCATCAACAGCTGCTGGTGGTCGGCGGCGATGTTCGCCCGCTCGAACATCGGAGCGATCTCGAACTGACCCGGGGCGACCTCGTTGTGGCGGGTCTTGGCCGGGATGCCGAGCTTGAACAACTCACGCTCGGTGTCCATCATGAAGGCCAGCACACGGTCCGGGATGGCGCCGAAGTAGTGGTCGTCGAACTCCTGCCCCTTGGGCGGCTTGGCGCCGAACAACGTACGGCCCGCGTTGACGAGGTCCGGACGCGCCAGGAAGAAGTGCCGGTCGACCAGGAAGTACTCCTGCTCGGGGCCACAGAACGACACGATGTTGTCGAAGTTCTCGTGCCCGAACAGCTTCAGAATCCGCTCGGCCTGTGCGCCCATGGCCTGCTGGCTGCGCAGCAGCGGCGTCTTGTAGTCGAGCGCCTCACCGGTCATCGAGACGAAGACCGTCGGGATGCACAGCGTGTTGCCGTTCGGGTTCTCCAGAATGTAGGCAGGGCTGGTGACGTCCCAGCCGGTGTAGCCGCGTGCCTCGAAGGTGCTGCGCAGGCCGCCCGAAGGGAAGCTGGACGCATCCGGCTCGCCCTGGATCAGGGTCTTTCCGGCGAACTCGGCGAGCGTGGTCCCGTCGCCAACCGGGTCGAGGAAGCTGTCGTGCTTCTCGGCGGTCAACCCGGTCATCGGGTAGAAGACGTGCGCATAGTGGGTCGCACCCCGCGACAGCGCCCAGTCCTTCATGACCGAGGCGACAGAGTCGGCGATGGCCGGATCCAGCTTGGCGCCCTTCTCCATCGTCGCGACGACCGACTTGTAGACCGACTTCGGCAGCCTCAGCCTCATCTCGGCCAAGGTGAAGACATTTGCACCAAAGATCTCGCCGGGCGCCTCGCCTGGATCGAAGCTGATGGGGGGAGGCACATACGCCTCGACGTTGTTGATCGCCTGCAGACGGACTGCGTTTCCGCTCAATGGACTTCCTATCGCCATACTGGTCCGCAACTGGTTTGGCGGACTCGACCGACCCACCGTAGGAAGACTCGATGGCGATCTTGTTACGTGCGCGTCACCGCAACAATTCGGGTAGTCACATACGATGCGCCTCTTTCAGCCTGCACTCGTCGCCACGTTCATCGTGCTCACGGCCTGCTCATCGACCCCATCCGACCAGGATGAACCGTCGCAGACGCCACCTGGCGGGACCACGCAGACAACTCCGACCACACCGACGACGACGGGCCTGATCCCGTCGGGCGTGCCCACCGAGGGCACCCGGCCACCCGCCGACGACCTCCCCCCACCCGCCGAACCGCAGCGGGCGCCAGCTCCCACGGCGCCACCACCGGGGCGGACGGTTCCCGTCGGCGACGCCCCCGAGGGCGTCGTCGTCGATGCCCAGACCCGCACCGTCGCGGTGCTCAAGCGCAACCCCAACGAGTTGGTTCTCATCGACGCCGACAGCGGCGACGTCACCGGGCGCACCCCGCTGCCAGGTTCGGGACGCCACCTTCAGCTCGCGCGGGCGGGCGGACCGGTTCTGGTGCCGGTGGAGAGCGCCAACGCACTGGTGCGCGTCGACCTTCCCGGCGGGGCGGCCGAGAAGCAGATCATCACGGGCACCTTTCCGCACGATGCGTCCGAGGCGGCCAACGGCACGGTGTTCGTCGCCAACGAACTCGGCGGTACGACCACGGTGCTGCGCGGCACCGACATCGTGAAGGTGTTCGCCGACAGCGTGCAACCGGCCGGCATGGCGCCGGTGGGCAACCTGATGGGGATGCTCGACGTCCGCAAGAACGACCTCACCGTCTACGACGCGGACGGCCTCACGATCGTCGGTTCGACGTCGGCGGGTGAGGGCCCCACGCACCTGGTCGCCGACAAGCACGGCAGGTACGTCGCCGCCGACACCCGCGGCGACGCGGTTCGGGTGTTCAGCACCAAGCCCGAACAGATCGGCGAGGTGGCCCAGCCCGGCGGCCCCTACGGCATCGCCTACGACCCGACCCGTGACCAGTTATGGGTGGCGTCGTCGGGCACCAACGAGGTGGTCGGCTACGACATGTCCGAGGCGACGCCCCGCGAGGTCGCGCGCATCCCGACGGTGCAGAACCCCTACACCGTCGGCGTCGACTCGACCACCGGGCGACTGTTCATCGCCGGAGTCACCGACGGTGTGGTCCAAATCGTGGAACCGTCATAGCAGATCGATCCTGCCACGCAGGCGCGTTGAATCCCTTCCGTCACTTCAGTTTCACTGGTCCACAAACTACGGAATCGCGTCGGTAGTCGAACGTATGTTCGAGACATGTCGAGGACGCTCTTGCGGGAGGCGATGGCAGGCTTGCGCGCCGCCTACGACGCATTCGCGGCCTGCGACATCGGTGCGCAAACGTCCGCAGACCTGCTGTCCGCCATGGACCAACTCGAGGTGCTGCGGTGTCAGCTGCCCACCCAGGAACATCGGATACTGGCCCAGTTGCAGGTCGAGACCACGCCCAGGGACATGGGTGCCAAGTCGTGGGCCGACGTGCTGGCGACCCGCTGGCGCATCTCGACCAGTGAAGCCAAGCGCCGACTGGAAGAGGCCGCCGAGATGGGGCCCCGGCGGGCGGTGACCGGCGAGCCGTTGGCACCTCTGCGGCCCGCCATCGCGGCGGCGCAGGCCGCCGGGTTGGTCAACGGTGAGCACGTGAAGGTGATTCGCGAGACGTTGGACCGTCTGCCCGGGTGGGTCGACGGGGTGACGCGCGACCAGATCGAAGTCGATCTCGTGCGCAATGCCGTCGGTGCGGGACCCAAGGAACTCAAGGAAGCCGGCAACCGAAGGTTGTTCCTGCTCGACCAGGACGGTCCCGTTCCCGACGACACCGAACGCGCCCGCAGACGCGGCCTGCACGCCGGCCCGCAGGGTCGCGACGGAATGCGACCGGTGAAGGGCGAGATGTCACCCGAGGCGTGGGCGACCTGGGAGGCGATCTTCGCCAAGTTCGCCGCGCCCGGCATGTGCAACCCCGACGATCCCGAACCCTGCATCTCCGGCACACCCAGCCAGGCCCAGATTGACGCCGACCACCGCAGCCTCGCCCAGCGCCGGCACGACGCCATGGTCGCAGTGGGGCGGATCGCGCTGATGAGCGGCGAACTGGGTTGTCTGAACGGGCTGCCGGTGTCGATCATCATCCGGACCACCCTGCAGGATCTGGAGTCTCTCGCCGGGGTCGGTACGACCGGTGGCGGCTCGTTGGTACCGATCGCCGACGTCATCCGGCTCGCGTCGCACGCCAACCACCATCTGGCGGTGTTCGACGGGTCCACGGGTTCGGCCCTGAATCTGTTCCGCGCACGCCGCACCGCCTCGCCGGCGCAGAGGATCATGCTGATTGCCCGCGACGGAGGCTGCACCAAGCCGGGCTGTGCCGTCGGCGCCTACGGCAGCCAGGCACACCACGCCATCGCCGACTGGATCGACGGCGGCAACACCAATGTCGACGACATGGCGCTGGCGTGCGGACCGGACAACCGCCTCGTCGACCAGGACGGCGGCTACACCACCACCATCAGCCCACGCGGCGACGTCGAATGGATCCCGCCCGCCGACCTTGATACCGGCCAGGCCCGGGTGAACTACTACCACCGCCCAGAACTGCTGATCCGCCCGCCCGACGAACCAGAGCCACCGCACGTCGACGACGGCGACATGGGCGACGGGCCGGCCCCGGCTCCGGACGCTCGGGCATACGACACCGACCCTCCGCTCGGTGGAAAGGCCGTGCGTGGTCCATAGGGCGCTTCAGGACGAGGCGCGATTGCCACGTCATCGCCACCACGTCGAGTCGACACGCTCGTCGACGTCGTCAGACCTGCCGAACGATGGCACCGTCGCTGTCCCCGGTGCGCAGCGGCGGGGCGGGCCCGACGCCCTGTCCGGGAACCTCACGTCGATCCGGCTTAGGCTGGAAAACATGGCCACACGCCGCCAACCAGACCAGGACATCGACGCCACCTTCGACGAGCACGCCGCCTCGGTGACGGGACCCAAACACGAAGCGGCAGGAGTCAAGGCAGTGATGGTGTCGCTGCAGCGGGGCCTGGAGCAGATGGGCGCCGCGCGGACGGCGGCGACGCTGACACGCCTGAACCAGCGGCACGGCTTCGACTGTCCGGGCTGCGCATGGCCCGAGGATCCTGGCGGCCGCAAGCTGGCCGAGTTCTGCGAGAACGGCGCGAAGGCCGTCGCGGAGGAAGCGACCAAGCGGCGGGTCACACCTGAGTTCTTCGCCAGGCACTCGATCGACGACCTCGCCGCCCAACCCGAGTACTGGCTGTCCCAGCAGGGCCGCCTTACCCACCCGATGGTGCTGACGCCGGGCGACACCCACTACCGGCCGATCGAGTGGGAGGACGCCTTCGGCCTGATCGCCGACGAACTGCGCGCGCTCGACACTCCCGACGAGGCGGTGTTCTACACGTCCGGCCGTACCAGTAACGAGGCCGCCTTTCTCTACCAACTGCTGGTACGCAGCTTCGGGACGAACAACCTGCCCGACTGCTCGAACATGTGCCACGAGTCGTCGGGCGCCGCATTGAGCGAGTCGATCGGCATCGGCAAGGGCTCGGTCACCGTCGAGGACGTCGCCCATGCCGACTGCATCCTGATCGCCGGACAGAATCCGGGCACCAACCATCCGAGGATGCTCTCGGTTTTGGAGAAGGCGAAGGCACGCGGCGCCACGATCATCGCCGTGAACCCGCTTCCCGAGGCCGGCCTGATGCGGTTCAAGGATCCGCAGAAGGTGCACGGCGTGGTCGGCGACGGCGTGCCCATCGCCGACGAGTTCGTCCAGATCCGCCTGGGCGGCGACATGGCGCTGTTCGCGGGGCTCGGCCGCCTGTTGCTGGAGGCCGAGGACCGCACTCCCGGGGCCGTGCTCGACCAGGACTTCATCGCCCGACACTGCGCCGGGTTCGACGACTACGCGAAGCGCACACGCGCGGTCGATCTCGATGACGTCGTGGCGGCCACTGGGATCGAACACGAGCAACTCAAGCGCGTCGCCGCGAAGCTGATCGCCTCCGAGCGGACCGTGTTCTGCTGGGCCATGGGCCTGACCCAGCACCGGCACGCGGTCGCCACCATCGGCGAAGCCACCAACGTCCTGCTTATGCGCGGCATGATCGGAAAGCCCGGCGCAGGCGTCTGCCCGGTGCGCGGCCACTCGAACGTCCAGGGCGACCGCACGATGGGCATCTGGGAGAAGATGCCCGAGACGTTCCTGGCCGCGCTCGATGCGCGCTTCGGCATCATTAGTCCCCGCGCGCTCGGCCTCGACACGGTCGACTCGATTCGCGCCATGCGCGACGGCCGAGCGAAGGTGTTCGTCGGAATGGGCGGCAACTTCGTCTCGGCAACCCCGGACACCGAGGTCACCGAGTCGGCCCTGCGCAGCTGCAGTCTCACGGTGCAGATCTCGACGAAGTTGAACCGCAGTCACGTCGTCCACGGCCGAACCGCCCTGATCCTCCCGACGCTGGGCCGTACCGACAAGGACTTTCAGATCGGCGGTAAACAGCTTGTCTCCGTGGAGGATTCGATGTCGATGGTGCACCTGTCACGGGGCAACCTGACACCACCCAGCGAGCACCTGCACAGCGAGGTGTCGATCGTGTGCCGCATGGCCCGCGCCGTGCTGGGCCCGGATCACCCGGTGCCGTGGCAGCGTTTCAGCGGTGACTACGACCTCATCCGCGACGCCATCGCCGACGTCGTGCCGGGGTGCGCGGACTACAACACGCGGGTTCGGGCACCCGACGGCTTCCAACTCCCCCACCCGCCTCGAGATGCGCGCGAATTCCCCACCGCGACGGGCAAGGCCAACTTTGCCGTGCATCCCCTGGAGTGGGTGCCCGTGCCTCCAGGGCGCCTCGTACTGCAGACCCTGCGCAGCCACGACCAGTACAACACCACCATCTACGGACTCGACGACCGTTACCGAGGAGTCAAGGGCGGACGACGGGTGGTGTTCGTCAACCCGGCGGACATCGCATCGCTCGGCCTGGCCGACGGCGCGAGGGTGGACCTGATCTCGGAGTACACCGGTGCGTCGGGCCAGGTCGAGGAGCGGCGCGCGAGGGACTTCCTGGTCGTGCCCTACTCGACGCCCGTCGGCAACGCCGCCTCCTACTACCCGGAGACCAATCCGCTGGTCGCGCTGGATCACGTTGCGGCGAAGTCGAACACGCCCGTGTCCAAGGCAATCGTGATCAGGTTGGAGCCGACCCCGGGAGTGGAGCGCAGCGAGGGGGAGACAATGTCCTCGGGGGTGGAGCGCAGCGAGGGGGGAATGTCCCGTGGGTAGGGTGACGGCACGGCGCAAGGCCAGCCATCTCGCATCCGGAGCGGTGACGACGCGTGCCGAGACACTCGCCGTCGAGGAACCACTGGAGATCCGCATCAACGGCACCGCGGTCACCGTCACGATGCGTACCCCGGGCTCGGACGTCGAACTCGCGCAGGGGTTCCTGCTCACCGAGGGTGTGATCGGCCGACGCGATGACATCGTCAGGGTCGAGTACTGCCGCGGCGCGGGGCAGGACTCCGACGGCTTTGCGGCCAATACGTACAACGTGCTTGACGTGACTCTGGCCCGGGACGTCCCCATGCCCGACGTCGATGTGACCCGCAACTTCTACACCACGTCGTCGTGCGGAGTATGCGGCAAGGGGTCCATCGATGCGGTGCGGACCGTCAGCAGGCACTCCCCCGGCGACGACCCGACCGTGGTCGCCGCCAACGTCGTATTGGCCATGCCGGACCAACTGCGCGGTGCACAGAAGGTCTTCGCCAGCACGGGAGGTTTGCACGGCGCTGCGCTGTTCGACGCCGACGGCACCGCGCTCGTCGTGCGCGAGGACATCGGCCGCCACAACGCCGTCGACAAGGTCATCGGCTGGGCGGTCGAGAACGAGCATATTCCGTTGACCGGCACCGTGCTCCTCGTCAGCGGACGCGCATCGTTCGAGTTGACCCAGAAGGCGGTCATGGCCGGTATCCCGGTGCTCGCCGCCGTCTCCGCACCGTCGTCGCTCGCCGTGGACCTGGCCAGCCAGGCCGGCCTCACCCTGGTCGCGTTCCTACGAGGCTCATCGATGAACGTCTACACCCGGCCGGACCGGATCGACCACGCCGGTTGACGTCCACGCAGGCCTCCTACCTGCAATCTCCACCTGATCTCCACTCAAACTCCAAGCTCGGACAACCTCGGTGACGAAGGATCGACACCTGTCGTTCCCACGCCTGAGACCACCGAGGAGCCATCACATGGCCGAGATACTCGTCGCCGGCCTCTCACCGGCCGGGCACATCGGCCCACTGCTGAAGATCGCCCAGGACCTGGTCGGGCGGGGACATCGGGTCACGGTGATGACCGGCGCCAGGCACGCCGATACGATCCGGGGGATCGGTGCACGCCAACGCCTGCTGCCCCCGGAAGCCGACTTCGACCGTTCACCGTTCGATTCGGTGGGGCGCACGACGGGCATCACCACGCTGCGGGAGGCGATCACGCGTGTGTTCCTGGCACCCATGCCACACCAGGCGGCCGAACTGTCGGCGGCGACGGCCGAGACTCGCTTCGACGCCGTCGTCGCCGACTACTGGTTCTTGGGCATCATCCCGTTGCTGCTCGGCGATCCGGCGTCGCGGCCGCCGGTGCTCCTCTTCATGCCGACACCACTGACGTTGTCGAGCCGCGACACCGCCCCGTGGGGCATGGGCATGGCACCGCTGCCTGGCTTGCGCGGACGGCTGCGCAACGGCGTGCTCAATCTGGTGGCGCAGCGGGTGACGTTGCGGAGCGCACAGCGTGACGCCAACGCCATTCTCGGATCGCTTGGCGTTTCGCGGCTTCCGGTGTCCCTCCCCGACGTCGGGGAACTCGCCGATCGGCTCATCGTCCCGACGGTGCCCAGTTTCGAGTACCCGCGCACCGACCTGCCCCGCAACGTGCGCTTCGTCGGGGCGGTGCACCCTCGCTCGTGCGGATACCTACCGCCCCAATGGCGCCACGAACTCGACGACGATCGGCCCGTGGTCCACGTCACCGATCGCAGCGTCAACGACGACGTACCCGGGCTGACCGAATCGACCATCGAGGCACTCGCGGGCGAGAACGTTCTGGTCGTCGCGACCACCGGCGGCGGCAGGCTCACCGGCTCGCTGCCGGGCAATGTCCGCGTCGCCGAACGTGTTCCGTATGAGGCACTGCTCGAGCACGTGGACGTCATGGTGACCGACGGCAGCTACGTCGCGGTACAGCGGGCGCTGTCGACCGGTGTCCCACTGGTGGTGGCGGGCGCCGCCGGCTACATGCAGGAAGTCGCCGCCCGGGTCGCCTGGTCCGGGGCGGGTGTCAACCTGAAGACCCCCACTCCGACTCAGGTGATGATTCGCGACGCGGTGCGCGACGTCCTCGACGAGGAGCGCTACCTGCGCCGCGCTCGCGAACTCGAATCGGCGTTCACACGCCGCGACGGCATCGCCGAGATCACCGCGCTGGTCGGTGAGGTGGTCGGCGCACGCAGGACGTCACCCGGCCAGAGAGTTCGCAGTCGCGAGTGAACGCCCGCCGTACCGGTACGCGCTCGCGAGATCGGCCTGAGGGTCGTTGCTCGGCCGGAAGAGCAGCCGTGGTGTCGATCTCGCGACACCCGGTGGCCAGGCGGCTAGGCGCTCTTGTCGCGGCGCTCGCTGCGTGAAGGCTTGCGGGGCACGATCGTCGGAAGCACGTTGTCCTGCACGGTCTCCTTGGTGACGACCACCTTGGCAACGTCGTCGCGGCTGGGGATGTCGTACATCACCGGCAGCAGCACTTCCTCCATGATGGCGCGCAGGCCTCGGGCACCGGTGCCCCGGTGAATGGCCTGATCGGCGATCGCATCCAGCGCCTCTTCGGTGAACTCGAGTTCGACACCGTCCATGTCGAACAGTCGGGTGTACTGCTTCACCAGCGCGTTCTTGGGCTCGGACAGGATCGTGACCAACGACTCCTTGTCGAGGTTGGTCACCGAGGCCACGACCGGCAGACGGCCGATGAACTCCGGGATCAACCCGAACTTGATGAGATCCTCCGGCATGACCTCGGCGAAGTGGTCCTGCGTGTCGATCTCGGCCTTGGAGCGCACCTCGGCGCCGAACCCCAGACCGCGCTTGCCGACGCGGTCGGACACGATCTTCTCCAGGCCCGCGAACGCACCCGCGACGATGAACAGCACGTTCGTCGTGTCGATCTGGATGAATTCCTGGTGGGGATGCTTGCGCCCGCCCTGCGGAGGCACCGACGCCTGCGTGCCCTCGAGGATCTTGAGCAGCGCCTGCTGCACACCCTCACCGGACACGTCGCGGGTGATCGACGGGTTCTCGCTCTTGCGGGCGATCTTGTCGACCTCGTCGATGTAGATGATGCCGGTCTCGGCGCGCTTGACGTCGTAATCGGCAGCCTGGATCAGCTTGAGCAGGATGTTCTCGACGTCCTCGCCGACGTAGCCGGCCTCGGTGAGCGCCGTCGCGTCGGCGATGGCGAACGGGACGTTGAGCATCTTGGCGAGGGTTTGAGCCAGGTAGGTCTTGCCGCACCCCGTGGGACCAAGCATCAGGATGTTGGACTTGGCCAGTTCGACCGGCTCGGCGCGGGAGTCGCGCGTCTTCTCCTGGGCCTGGATGCGCTTGTAGTGGTTGTAGACCGCGACGGCAAGCGTCCGCTTCGCAGTGTCCTGACCGATGACGTAACCCTCGAGGAAGTCGCGGATCTCGGCGGGCTTGGGGAGTTCGTCGAGCTTGACGTCGTCAGCGTCGGCGAGTTCCTCCTCGATGATCTCGTTGCACAGATCGATGCACTCGTCGCAGATGTACACGCCGGGACCTGCAATGAGCTTCTTGACCTGCTTCTGGCTCTTTCCGCAGAAAGAGCACTTCAGAAGGTCACCACCGTCTCCAATGCGCGCCATGGTCCTGGGAGCCCACTTTCCTGTTTCGCCGCTCGTGTGACGTCGATCCGTTCGGTCACCCCGGGTCTGAAACCCGACGCTACCCGCTTGTTCCGGCGCCATGCGACCGATAAAGCCGAATCGCGTCGGTGATGTTCATCTGCGTAGGAAGAGAACATATCGCCTGTCGGCCCGCTCACCCGTCGAGACGCGCCACCGTGTCGTTGGCGTGTCGTCGTCGTGATCTTCTTCGAGAAGAGCTGTCGCGGGATGACGTCTTCAAACCTACCTGCTTGTCGGCCATGCGGCCGGAGGACAGGTCAGGCGGACTGTGCAGAGAGTTTGCGGTACTCGAGCACAGTGTCGATGATCCCGTACTCCTTGGCCTGCTCGGCGGTCAGGATCTTGTCGCGGTCGGTGTCCTTGCGGACGACCGCGGGATCCTTGCCCGTATGGCGAGCCAGCGTCGTCTCCATGAGGGTCCGCATCCGCTCGATCTCGGCCGCCTGGATCTCCAGGTCGGAGAACTGTCCCTGGATGACACCTCCCAGCGAAGGCTGGTGGATCAGGATGCGCGCATTCGGCAGCGCCAGTCGCTTGCCCGGCGAGCCGGCGGCCAGCAGCACGGCGGCAGCCGATGCGGCCTGACCGAGGCAGACGGTCTGAATGTCGGCACGGACGTACTGCATGGTGTCGTAGATCGCCATCAGCGAGGTGAAGGAGCCACCCGGCGAGTTGATGTACATCGTGATGTCGCGGTCGGGATCGAGCGACTCGAGGACGAGCAACTGGGCCATGACGTCGTTCGCGGACGCGTCGTCGACCTGCACACCGAGGAAGATGATGCGTTCCTCGAACAGCTTGTTGTACGGGTTGGATTCCTTGACGCCGAAGCTCGAGTGCTCGATGAACGACGGGAGGATGTACCGGGCCTGGGGCTGCAGCCGCGGATCGGTCTGGTCGGTCATGGCTTGACTCCATTGACGTTCGTGCTGGTGATGATGTGATCGACGAAGCCGTACTCCAGCGCCTCCTGGGCGGTGAACCAGCGGTCGCGGTCCGAGTCGGCTTCGATCCGGTCAAGGGTCTGACCGGTGAACTCGGCGTTGAGCCGGAACATCTCCTTCTTGATGAGCGTGAACTGCTCGGCCTGGATGGCGATGTCCGCGGCGCCGCCGGTGATGCCACCGAGCGGTTGGTGCATCAGGATGCGCGCATGCGGAAGGGCGTAGCGCTTGCCCTTGGTGCCGGCGGCGAGCAGGAACTCCCCCATCGACGCGGCCATTCCCATCGCGTAGGTGGCCACGTCACACGGCGCCAGCACCATCGTGTCGTAGATCGCCATGCCGGCGCTGATCGAGCCGCCCGGCGAGTTGATGTAGAGGTGGATGTCCTTGGTGGGGTCCTCGGCCGACAACAGCAGGATCTGCGCGCACAGCCGGTTGGCGATGTCGTCGTCGACCTGCGAGCCGAGGAAGATGATGCGCTCGGAGAGCAACCGCTCATAGACGGAGTCGATGAGGTTGAGCCCCGACGTGCTCGAACGCATGTCAGTCACGACTGGATACCTGCTTTCTCAAGTGTTGGTACTCGCCATTCATGTACACCGACACTAACGAACCCGCGCCGCCGCGCACTCCTGGGAGCGACGGAGTTCGCTCACAGCGTCACGAGGGCGATCAGTTCGCTTCGTCGTCGACCGTGTCCTCGGCAACGTCGGCGGCAGCCGGCTCGACGTCACCTTCGGCAACCCCGGCCAGCTGGTCGGTCCCCTCCGGGGTGGAGGGGCCGAAGAACTCCGTGGTGTCGACCTCGTTGCCGTCCGAGTCGGTGACGGTGACGCCGTGCACCACCGCCGCGATCGTCAGGCCACGACGGACGTCGGCGAACATGGTGGGCAGCTGGTTGTTCTGCTGGAGCACCTGCAGCAGCTGTTGGGGCTCGATTCCGTACTGGCGCGACATCAGGACGAGCCGCTCGGTGAGGTCGTTCTGCCCGACCTGGATGTCGAGGTCGTCGGCGACGGCATCCATCAGCAGCTGGGTCTTCACCGACTTCTCGGCGTTGCTGCGGTTGTCCGCGTCGAATTCCTCGCGGCTGCTGCCCTGCTCCTTGAGCGTCTCCTCGAATCGGGCCTCGTCGTGCTCGAGTTCGTGAATCGCATTGTGCAGGGTCTCGTCGACCTGTCCCTGCACGATCGCCTCCGGTAGCGGCACATCGGTCTGCTCGAGGAGCGTCTCGAGCGCCTTGTCGCGGATCTGCTCGGCCTGCTGCACCCGCTTGGTCCGCCGGACCTGCTCGACGAGACTCTCCTTGAGTTCGTCGATGGTGTCGTATTCGCTTGCCAGTTGGGCGAACTCGTCGTCGGGCTCGGGGAGTTCGCGCTCCTTGACGGACTTGACGGTGACGGTGACCTGGGCCTCCTGGCCGGTGAACTCCCCCGCGACGAGCGTCGTGGTGAAGACCTTGCTCTCTTCGGCCTTCAGCCCCGTGATGGCATCGTCGAGACCCTCGATCAGCTGGCCGG
Organism: uncultured Actinomycetota bacterium; assembly: GCA_963798245.1. Classification (GTDB taxonomy): domain Bacteria; phylum Actinomycetota; class Actinomycetes; order Mycobacteriales; family Mycobacteriaceae; genus Mycobacterium. The sequence goes on along the minus strand of CAWCSO010000006.1, from coordinate 164,293 downwards.
AACCCACCTCGTGCGACAGCCCCTCGGTCGTCGCCTCGGGGACGTCCTTGCCGTCGACGGCGGCTGACAGGTCGATCGAGACGAAGTCGCCTACGTCGGCGGCACGCTCGACACCCGTCAACGTGCCGAACCGGGCCCGCAGGTTCTGCAGCTCGGTGTCGACCTCGTCGTCGCTCACCTCGATGGCGTCCACCGTGATGGCGAGCGCGGACAGGTCGGGCAGCGTGATCTCCGGACGCACGTCCACCTCGGCGGTGAACACGAGGTCCTCGCCGTACTCCTTGTTGGTGATGTCGATCTCGGGCTGCCCCAGCGGCACCACCTCGGAGGCGGTCACCGCCTCGGTGTAGCGGCCGGGCAGCGCCTCCCCGATCACCTGGTCGAGCATGGCCACCTTGTCGACGCGCGACTCGAGCAGCTTCACCGGAACCTTTCCGGGGCGGAACCCGGGCAGCCGGACCTGCTTGGCCATCTCCTTGAACGCGCGGTCGAAGTCGGGTGCCAGTTCAGTGAAGGGCACCTCCACGTTGATGCGAACCCGGGTCGGGCTCAACTTCTCGACGGTGCTCTTCACTGCTGTGCTCCTTGCATGTCTGTACTGATTGCGTGTCTGTCGGGGTGACAGGATTTGAACCTGCGGCCTTCCGCTCCCAAAGCGGATGCGCTACCAAGCTGCGCTACACCCCGTGTCTGTGTGCGGACGCGATGATACGGCCTGTACACGCGACGCATTCAATTGGATTTGCCTACGTCGTCGCCGGTACAGTCTGCGTTGCAGTGCACGCGGGCGTAGCTCAATGGTAGAGCCCTAGTCTTCCAAACTAGCTACGCGGGTTCGATTCCCGTCGCCCGCTCCACCAGCTACCAGCGGAAACGCTGTAGCACACGCGTTCGATCGCCCTGCCCGCCCCTTATTCTTTCCTAGTTACCATTAGCGGTCGGTGCGTCTCACGTTCCGTTGCTGCTGGGCCAGAGTTACGCGTTGGGACTCATGGGACAGATGTCTTCGTATGTGTCAATTCCGGCCACCCCTCAACCGGCGCGTCGTGCGCAATCATCAGATCGAGGCGCACCACGATGACGATGCCGTGGACCCCCATCGCACCGCCTTCGAGTTTGCGGTACCGGTTAAGGCGCCGGCTCATGGCCCGCCGTTCAGGACTGCTCTCGAAACGCGATTGTGAGCTGTACGCGCGACTTGACGTCGAGCTTCCGGAAAACGGCCCGCAGATGGGTGTTCACCGTGTTCGGCGACACTCCGAGTTCGCTCGCAGCGGAACGGTTCGTGTGCCCGGCACTTATCAACTCGACGACGCGTAGCTCGGTTGGTGTCAGTGCCGCCCACCCGGTGCTGGGCCGTGGCGCGGGCGCACCGATCCGGACACCCCGGATGCCCTGGCTGCGAAGGAGATTCGCCACCGCACGGCTGCCCGACATGGCACCAACCCGTCGGTAGATCTCCGCCGCCTCGACCAGCGCGTCGACAGCCTTGTCGGGACGGCGCCTTTCCAGCATCATCGATCCGAGATCCTTCAGCGCATCCGCCAGGAGCAACGGCCGGGGCGATTCCCGGAGAATGCGCACCGCGTCGGCAAGGAGCCCGGGGTCGTCGGCCAGTAGACCGCGGATTTGGAGAGCGGCCCCGTCCAGCGTGGCGACACCTGGATTACGTTGCGAGATGGTGTTGGCGATGTCGGCGGCCTTGCGCGCGAACTCGCGATTCCCGGCGCCGATGCCGATGCGTACCACTGTCAGAATCCAGGGCGGCGACCAGGGCCACAGGTCGGGAGACTTCTCGGCTCGATCGAGTAGCGGATCCAGAATTGCGAGACTAGCGGCGAAGTCACCGGTGGCGGCCTTCAACCAGCCCTGCATCAGGCGCAACCGAGGGACCCGACGTTCGTGTGAGGTTGGTCGTCGTCCTCGACGGGGATGAACAACTCCTCCGCTGCGGTGAGTTCACCGCGGTAGGTGGCCACGGCGGCAAGCACTGAGCGGGCATTGAGCCGGTAGCCGAAGTTGCCGGTCTCGTCGGCAAGTCTCAACAACGTGCGCGCACCCGCCTCGGCGGCATCGAAGCGAGCGAGGTCGTGGTCCTGCCACATCTGTGCGTACAGCATCGAGGGCAGCAGATTCTCGACACCGTCCTGGGCCTCGCGAATCTTGGCCAGCATCGCCTCGGCATCGTCGTAACAGTCCAGAAGCTGAAGCGTCCGGATCTCTTCGGCCTCATAAGCCGAGTCCGACAGCCGGCGTAGATCGTTGAAGCGGTCCAAGGCGAGTCGGTGTCGGCCCTCGTTCCGGGCTGCCTCTATCAAGGCCACGACGGCGAACCGCTGAGAGTGGGCGTCGCCGAGGCGGCGCCCCGCCCCGAGCGCGTCATGCGCCATCGCGGCGGCGCCAGGCGCTGATTGCGTCCGGGTTGCGGCCAGCGCTTGCGCCGAGGACAGCTGAGCGCGCATCACCGCGGATAAGCCGCTAAGCGTCAGGGCGCTACGGGCGCGGCGCTCCATCTCGACGCTGTCGCCGGTGGACCAGAGCGCTCGGCACGCTTGCAACTCGATGCGGGCGAGGGCCTCCGGTTCGGAGGCGAGGGCGAGCAGTCGATCGACGATGGCCAGCGCCTCGCACTCCCGCTGAAGGCTGACCAGCGTCTCGACGGTCCACGTACCCGCCGAAAGCCAGAGCGGATGGCCGTACGACGTCAGCGCAAACGCCTGCCGCGCCAGTTCGGCTGCCTGTTCGGGCATCGAGACCATGCACTCGTGAGCCGCCTGCTCCAGAGCGACGATCGCCTCCTCGTCGTTCAGCGTGGCGCTCGCGCGATAGTGGGTCGCTGCGACCAGAGCTGGCCTGCCTTCGCTGACGATGTACCGGGCACAGGCACGGTGCAGCGCCCGACGGTCGCCAGGGGTGATGTCTGCGTACGCCGCTTCGCGCAGCAGATCGTGAGGGAAGAACACTGTGCCGGCAGCGCTGCCGAGCAGTCCGTTGTCGATGGCTTCACGGGCTAGCAGTCCGACCTCGGCATCGGAAACGTCCCCGAGCAGTTGTCCGGCAGCCGCTACCTCAAGTGCGCGCCCCCAGACTGCGGTCAACCGGACCAGTGCGGCCGCCTGCGGCGATAGCACGCCGAGTCGCTCGCGTACGCCCGTGGACAGCTCGACGTGGAGGTCGCCCGCGCCCTGTCCCCGCTCACGGCGCCGAGCAAGACCCTCCAGCACCTGTACCGCCCAGAACGGGTTGCCGCCTACCCCGCCGAGCATGGCCCGGATCTGCGCGGAAGGCGCTTCACCCATTTGGTCCGAGACGAGGCCCTCGATGTCGCCGGGAGTCAACGGACCCAACGAGATGCGGGTGATGGTGGTGGTGGCGTCGTCGGTACCGGCGATCACGTCTTCGACGGGACCGCTGGGTGCCCACCGACTGGTGACGACCCACACAACCGGGGACCCGGCCAATCGTGCGGGCAGAACTCGCAGCGCGAACCTCGACAGCCGGTCCGCCCACTGCACGTCGTCAATGGCGATCAGTACCGAAGCGCTCAAGGCCAACTCCTCCAGCAGGGCACCGATCCGGTCGACGAGCCACAGCGGCTTGTCGTACAGGGGTGCGAGGCTGGCGAAGTCGTCTCCCGTGACTAGCGGTTGCGGGCCCGACCGCAGCGACATCAGCAGGGGGGCTCCCGGTGCAATCTGGTCTCCTTGTTCGGCCTTGCCGCTCCCGACGACGAACCCTGCCCGTGCCGCCTGCTCGACCACCGCACGGAGAACCGCAGACTTGCCGATCCCAGGTTCGCCGCTGATCACCACGAGTGCGCCCTGGCCGGTCCTGGCTGCGCGCCGCAAGGCGCCTAGCGCTTGCGACATGGCATCACTGCGCCCCCTGAGCACGGTTTGCGCCATCACACCTTCCGTCCCGTGACACCCGGATCACACTTCTGCGACCCAGACGACGCCGCCGCGCACGAACCTCGGCGATGACGCAACGATTTGCGCACACTGCACCGCAGCAGCTCCTTCTTGAGGAGAACACCTAGGTGGCGAAAAGATTCCCTCACCACGGGCCACCGTGGGGAAACAGGTCACGCGAATTAACGAGGCAGGTACCCAGATCACGCCGCCGCCGGGTCTTCCCGAGTCGGCAGGTCCGACCGGTCCGTTCGGACCGCCTTCGGCGGCTTACTAGCGTCGCGGAGCGATCCGCCGGCGACTGGCATCAGCGCGCTTCGATGGCCAACGAGCGGTAAGGACGTTGACAGAACGCAGGTTCCCGCGAACTTGCTCATGCGTCGGGCTCAAAGATCGTCAATACGTGCGATAGGCACGCGATCTGGGCAGTGGTTGAGTCATCCCTGCTTGCGATGTTACCCGCAAGTAGGTTCCGCTATCGCGGGATTCACATCACTTCAAGGAGTGCCCATGCAAGTAGTCGTTCGTCCGCATCTCGCGGCAGGCGTCGCGCTCGTCGGGGCGGGCGTCATAGCCGCCTCATCCGTCTCACCGCTGCCAGACATGCACCTGCCGGCTGTCCAACTGCCCTCGGTCCACGTGGCGGATGTCAGTCCTGCCGCGTTGACGAGTCCGCTCGAGGTATACGGCCAGATCTTCCAGGATGCCCTGGCCAGCGTTGGCACGTTGGCCGAGAACACCCGTCCCGGACAGGTCCTCGAGCAGTTCCTCGCCAACCAGATCAGCAGCGCGGGCGCGCTGGCCGGCGGACTGCTGGACACGGGCGGAGGGATCGCCACCGCGCTGAGTGAGGTACCCGCGATTCTCAGCACCGCGGTCAGTCAGCTTGCGGCGGGCAACGTCTCCGGTGCGGTGAACACTCTGCTCGGTATCCCGCTCGCGGTGGTCCTGCCTGCCGCGGATCTTGCCACGCTTCAAACGGTTCTCACCAAGCCGCTGGAGAATCTGGTGAACGTGATCAATGCATTCACCGTGACTCCTCGGCACCCTGCTTGCCGTCAGCGGCTTCATCGCTCCGTTGATCAGTACCCCTGCGGCCGCAGCAGCTGCCGTGCAAAACGTGCTCGACAGCTTCGGCACCGGAGACCCGGCGGAAGTCGTGAACGCGGTGCTGACTGCCCCGGCGACCGTCCTCGATGGCGTGCTCAACGGGGGCTACGGACCGACCTTGGGCCACTGGTGGCCCCCGGGATCAGCGTTCTGGCCGGCGGGCTGCTCAGCTCGGCGGGCTTGGTGTTCAACGACGACGGCAGCTTCTACATCAATACCGGTGGGCCCCTATACTCCCTGCAGCAGGTCCTTTCGAAGATCGCCAATGCGATCACTCCACCTGCACCGGTTGCCATTCAGACCGCGAAGTTTGACATCGCCAGCATCCCCGCCGTGGACGCCGCAGCAGTCACATTGGCGACTGCCGGCAACACCGCCACGGAGACCCGGCGATTGATGCCGCCGCCACCGACGAAGCTTCGACGGAAGCGCCTGCAAGCAACGCGGATACGTCGGCCGAAACCGCGGCGAGCAGCGAGCAGGTCGCGGGAGGCGACACGGTGACCGACGCAGGCCAGAACACCGAGCCTGCACAGACGAGCGCAGCGGAATCCGCCAAAGACGACAGCGAATCGATTGGCGCGCCCAAGGGTTCGACTTCAACCAACGAGTCCGTGCAGTCATCGACCGGCAAGAAGCCGACCGGCAACAATGTCGACGTCAAGACCGGGAACAAGGTGGAACCAAAGGCCACGACCGGCGAGCACCCGCCCAAGTCTGGCGATGCAACCGCCGCGACCGCCCACGACCACGGGACGACGGCGTCCTCGGCCGGAGGTTCAGCAAGAAATCGGACGCCAAGGGATCGAACGCCGCTGCGAAGGACAGCGCTGCATAGGAAGCCACCCAACGATCCAGCCCCGGTGAAGGTTCCCTCCACCCACCTGGCGGAGGGGACCAGCCGTCGACTGGTGGTTCGGTGCCGGTGCGACGGCTGTGATATCAATTGCCAGGCCGACTCCGTCAGCGACCGCGAGTCGCAGGGTGGGGTAGCGACGGGCCACGTCGCCGGTAGCCGGGTACCCTCGCCATCGTGAAAACCCTCGAGGTCTTCGCGGAGATCCTGTGCCCGTTCACGCACGCCGGACTACGCACGCTCATCGACCGTCGCGCCGAGTGCGCCCCCGCACCGAGCCGCTGCTACGCATACGGGCCTGGCCACTGGAACTGATCAACGGCAAGCCGCTTGACCCGCACCACATCGATGTCGGAGGTCAGCGCCCTGCGCACTTCCGTGCGGCCGACCTCTTCGCCGGCTTCTCCATCGACACCTTCCCGGGTTCCTCGATGGCCGCCTACGCGCTGACGGCCGCTGCCGACCTCACCGGTGATGCGGTCGCGGTCGAGGAAGTCGGCATGGCACTGCGAAACGCGGTGTTCGAGGAGGGCCTCGACATCGGGCGGCCCGAGGTCGTTGCTCCGATAGCGGCCGGCTTCGGCCTCGAACCCCTCGATGCCGATGTCACCCTGCTGCGGCGGTCCGCGCCGACTGGGATGAGGGCCGTGCCCGGGGCGTGGTCGGTTCTCCGCACTTCTTCACAGCCGAGGGCGGGAACTGGTTCTGCCCCGCCCTGGCCATCGGCCGCGACGACGTCGGCAACTTCCTCATCGCCTGGAAGCAGGGCAGCGAGGCGTTCGTCGACAGCGTGTTCGGTTGAGCCCCTCAGGGTCGACGGCCGCCGTTTCGGATCACTACTGCTGGAAGCCGTCCCACTTTGGGTTGTAGCCCTGGGCGTGCCACTTCGGGCTGGAGTGGCTGCCGATCGCGGGCAACGACTGCGGCGAGGCGAAGATCTGCACATCGTCCTGCGTCTGACAGACGGTCGATCCTCCGGTGTGCAGACAGGTCTGGGCGTCGGCCGCCGACGCGACCGGTGCCGTGACGACCGCCGCCAGCGCAACGGCGCCCAGCAGCGATACTGCGCGATTCAGTGTCAACTTCACGATGAAATTCCCTTCTCCACCCCGGCTCCAACATACCCCCCTAGGTATCTAGCGCGCTGAGGACTTCATCACAGCCGAGGCAGGAGTGGCGCGGTGCGTGCCGCCGCGCCCGAAACGGACACCTACTTGGCGACCTCCGCCAACTTCACCGACATCCAGCGTGCGACCGGAGGAGCCACCCGGGACAGCACGTACATGACGTGCGCCTCCGGCGCGATCGGCCCGACGGCCTTGCCACGCTCGATGGCCCGCAGGATGTTGGTCGCAGCCCGCTGTGCGGTATATCCCCGCTTGGCATACGCCGCAGAGGTTTTCGCCCGACGGGCGTCCTCATCGCCACCCCGGTAGGGGCTGGTCGTTGTGATCGCGGTGTTGATGATCCCCGGGCAGATCGCGGTGACGCGTATGCCGTGCGGTGCCAACTCCATCCGCAGCGCCTCCGACAGGCCGAACACCGCGAACTTCGTCGGCGCTGTACGCGCCGAGCTGCGGGTTGGCCAGCACTCCGGCTGCCGACGAGACGTTGACGACGTGACCGCTGCCGCGCTTCACCATCGCGGGGATGAACGCGGAGTTGCCGTTCACGACGCCCATCAGGTTGACCCCGATCAGGCGTTCCCAGTCGGGCAGGGTGGTCTCGAGGAAGCCGCCGATGACGGCGATCCCCGCGTTGTTGATGAGCACGTCGACCGTGCCGAGACGTGCTTCGACTTCCTTGGCGAAGCTGTTCATCTGTTCGGCGTCGGAGACGTCCACGACCTGGCTGAACACCTCGGCTCCACTGGCAGTCGCCTCGTCGGCGGTGCCGTCCAGCCCGTCGGCATTCATGTCGCACAGCGCCAGGCGTGCTCCGGCGCGCCCGCACTGCAGGGCGAGTTCGCGGCCGATGCCGCCGCCGGCGCCGGTGATGACGACGAGCCGGCCGGCGAAGTGCTGATTGACGCGATCCGTTGATCGAGACATGTTGTATTCCTAGGCTTTCGAGTTGAGTTAGCGCGTGCGCGCCGTGGATCCGGCTTCGCCACCGCCGATGTAGTCAACCGGGCCTAGATCCTGAGCCGCGGCCGGTAGTGCGAAACCGTCGGGGAATCAAACGGATTCGGATACGTGACTGCCGACGTGCTGTCGCAAATGCGGCACGACGAGAGTTCTTACCTCCTCGGGCTTTTCGAGCCACACCCAGTGGCCTGCGCCCGGGATGGTGTGGATCTGCGCCGACGGGAACGGCTCGCGTTGTCGCTCGGCCAGGGCGGTGGGCAGGTAGACGTCGTCGGTGCCCCAAACGACCAGGCACGGTAGGTCGAGTCCACGCATCGCGGCCCCCAGCTGCCGCATCGAGTCCACCTCGGTGGACCGGTACAGCCGCAGGATGGCGCGCTTGGTTCCCCACGGCCGCATGTGGGCGGCGATACGGGCCACCCAGTTCGCGTCCAGTCCGGGGTTGTCATGGCCAAGTAGCGCTTTCACGGCGCGGTGTCCGGCGACCCGCTGGAACACTTCACCGAGGATAGGGGTGCGCCAGATGCGGGCCAACCGGTGCCAGCGGTAGTCCATCAGAACGCCGGTGTTGATCAGCGTGACGCTGGCGACCGGTCGGGGTTGGCAGCGGCGTAGGTCAGCGCCCAGGGGCCACCGAAGTCGTGGGCTACCAGATGAACCCGCTGGATGCCGAGGCTGTCGATGATGCCCGCGAGGTGAAGCGCGTAGCCCGCGACGGTGTAGTCCTGGTCGGCGCGCATCTCGGCGCAGCCGAAGCCGGGCATGTCGGGGGCGACGACCCGTGCGAACTTGCTGACCGGCGTCATGAGGTCGAGCCAGTCCGACCCGGCGCCGGGGTTGCCGTGAACGAACACGACGGCCTCGGCGGGGTCGGCGTGGACCGGCCCACCGGTCAGCACCGGGGTGCGCACGTCGCCGACCACGACCTGGCGCAGGGTGAAAGGTGTCAGCATCGGATCTATACGTCCCATTTGTCGGTCGCGATCAGTTCGGTGACTCCAGGGCCGCGGAGCGGTGCACCGCGATCTCCTGATAGCTGGAGTCGAGCGCCATCTCCAGGAACTTCGCCCGCGACGGATACCGAACGACGACGATGGAGTCCCACCATGACTTCTCGATGCCGCCAACGACGACCTGGGAGGCTCGCCGGCGTAGACGATGTCGGCACCGACTCGATCCAGATGCGGCGCAACCTCTTTGGCGTAGCGCTCGTAGCTGGCCCGTCCGCCCTCGTCGTTGAACGCGAGCAGGTTGATCATCACGACCGGACCGTGGTCCTTGTCCGCGGCCGCCATCAGGGTCTCGACCTGCTGGCCGGTGGGTTCGATGTGTTTGGTGTGTGTACTGGTCATGTCGCAGGACGGTACGGTCCGCGCCGGAGCGGGTCTCGGTCGTCGGCGACAGTAAACAGGCCGGCGATTGTGACCCGGCGACAATCGCACCGACCACTTCGAAAGCGGCTCGGAGGGGCGGCGGGCGGCTTACTCTGCGGCTCGTGGACGTTGAGTGGGCGCCGATTCGGGAACCGGCGGAAGCCCAGGTCTGGCGAGAGGTCATCCGGCCGCTCGCCGCCGAACTGCACGACACGCGCACGATGCCGCGACCGCGGATGGTGCAGCTGATGCGAGCCGACCTACCCGATGTCATGCCCGACGCAGAGGCCGCCGCCGACAACGAAGTGAGCACCGAGGAGACGCTTCGTTCCCTCGCCCAGATGATCGAGCGGGAGTGCGCACCGGATGTCGTCACACTGCCGCCGTCCACGGTCGCCTTCGCCCGGGCGGGCATGCAACGTCAGGTGCCGCTCACGGTACTGATGCGGTCCTACCGCGTTGGCCACGAACTCGTCTGGCAATGGTTCTACGAGCGCATCCTCGCCAGCACCGATGACGGCGCGACGCGGGCAACGGCCACCCGCCTGATCACGACGTGGCTGTTCGGCTTCATCGACGCGACGGTGACACTGGCCGAGCAGGCCTATGAAGTGGAACGGGAACGCTGGCTGCGCAGTGCCCACGCATCCCGGGGCGAGGCGATCACCGCGATCCTCGCCGGCACCGAACACGACGGGCGACGCGCCTCGCGCCGGCTCCGCTACGAGTTGAACCGCGATCACGTCGGGATCGCCGCGACCGCCGACAAGGGTGACGACGACAGTGATCCGCAGTCACTGCTGGCCGAGGCGGTCGGGGGCCTGGCGGCCGCGGTTTCCGCCGATCCGCCACTCGTGTTCCCCTCCGGGGTGACGACGTGCCTGGCGTGGCTCAGCCGCGCCCGCCGGTTCACTGACGACGACATGGTGACCCTGGCGGGCCGACCCACTCCCGGCGTTCGGATTGCACTCGGCGAGTCCAGTACCGGACTTGACGGGTTCCGACGAACCCAACGGGAGGCCGGCCATGCGCGGCGCGTCGCCTCCGACGCGAACCTCGACGGCTGCCTCCGCTACGCCGACGTGGCTGTGATCGCGATGGCGACCGTCGACGCAGAGCAGGCCGCCAGCTTCGTCGCACGCATCCTGGGCCCGCTGGCGGCCGACGACGAGGTCACCCGACGCACCGCCGAGACCCTCGCGGTGTACCTCGAGGAGAACCGCAGCCGCAGCCGCGCCGCGGCCCGCCTCTACGTGCACGCGAACACCGTCAACTACCGGGTGCGCCAGGCCGAGCAGATACTGGGCCGCGGTGTCGATTCCGGCGGTCTCGACCTACAGGTGGCGCTGGCGCTGCTGCCCGCCATGCGCCGAGTCGACCACCCTGGGACGGATTGACTGCTACTAGCGACCGAACGGCCGTGACGGATGCGGCGGGTGCGATCAGCCGATGCCCGCCAGCAGTTCCCGCACCGCCTCCAGAGTCTCGGCTGCCTGCCCTCCGGAGACGCGCACCTCTACGACATCACCAGCCAGCACGTCCAGGGTGGTGATCTGCGAGAGACTCTCGGCATCAACCCATTCCGATTGGGTCCGGACATTGCGCAGCTGCGCGCGGGCGTCGCGGCGACGTACCTCCTGGGCCAGCAGGGCGGCCGGCCGGGCGTGCAGACCGTGCGGGTTGGTGACGGTGACGCTTGCCGTCAGGGCATCGGCAACGGGCGGCGCGGCAACGGACGGACCAGCGGCACCGCCCGCCAGATGACCGATCTTTCCGGCCAGTGCATTATCGGCCTCCGCGACCACCTCGTCGACGACTCGCGCCGCCGGCGGCGGCCACCGCGGCCACCACCAGTCCCTCGACCAGTGGCGCGGCGCAGAGCACCACCCGTGCGCGGACGTCGTCGTCGAGCAAGTCCAGCGCCAGTTCGGCCGAGAGCACCGCACTGCCGAGGTCCATCAGCACCACCACGCCGGCGCCCTGGTCGGCCGCCGTGATGGCGTCGACGATCTGCGCGGCGTCCGTGCCGAACGTGGTGTCGTCCAGACCGGCGGCGACCGCCATCCGTAGTTGCTTGCCGTGCACCATTTCCTGAGCGAGCGCGACCGCGGCCCTGGCCAGTGCCCGGCTGTGCGAGACGACGACGAGTCCGACCGAGCTCACCGCCTCACCCGTCCGCGCCGAATGCGGTGGCGGCGGCCGCGATCAGCATCGCCGCCGACGTGGCACCAGGATCGATGTGTCCCGCGCTGCGCTGGCCCGAGGTAGCTCGCCCGGCCCTTGCGTGCCACCATCGCCATGGTCGCGTCTCGTCCGGCCATCGGCCGCGACCGCTGGCATCGTTCAGCGCCGACGCGAGATCGGAACCCGCGGCCAGGCGGCGTCGAGCGCGTCGAGGGCCGGCGCCAGGGCGTCGAACATGGTCTTGTCACCGGCCTCGGCACTGACCGCGCTGGACCACCCCGTCCACCCCTGCCCGCAGCGCCGTGGCGAAATCGGCGGGCTCGACCGTATCGACCGCTCCCAATGACGCGCGCCATCCGCAGGAAGAAGGTGCCGTACAGCGGACCGCTGGCCCCGCCGACCGAACTCACCAGCGTCATCCCGACCTGTCTTGGCAAAGCGCGGCGAGATCGGGTTGCGGCGACTCGTCCAGCGCGGCGACCACGGCGGTCATCCCGCGCTCCATGTTGATGCCGTGGTCGGCGTCGCCGATCGCCGCATCGAGATCGGTGAGATACTGCGCGTTTTCGCCGACCAGGCGGGCGAATTCGCGGACCCAGCGCTCCAGCCGGCCGACGTCGATCGTGCCGGAGGCCATGTCAGCAGCCCTTCCGCAGCGCCGGGGTGTTGACCGGGTGGTCCCACAGCCGCAGCAGCTCGATCGTCAGCTCGCAAGCAGCGTCACCGAACAGCCGGCCATGTCCAGGCTCGTGATGTAGGGGCCGACCAGCGAGCGGGCGATCTGCACGCCGGACTTGTCGAGGATCGCTGCGACCTCCGCGTACATCAGGTACAGCTCGATCAGCGGGGTGGCACCCATGCCGTTGACGAAGACGATCACCCCGTCGCCGCCGGCGAAGTCCAGGTCGGCCAGGATGGGGTCGAGCATCATCTCGGCGACCTCGCGCGCCGGCCGCACAGGCATCCGCTCCCGACCCGGCTCACCGTGGATCCCGATGCCCACCTCCATCTCGGTGTCGGACAGGTCGAAGGTTGGGTGCCCGACGGCGGGGACCGTGCACGACGTCAACGCCACGCCCATGCTCCGGGCGGCGGCGTTGACCCGGCGGGCCACGTCGGCGACCTCGGGCAAGCTGCGGCCCTGGTCGGCTGCGGCACCGGCCAGCTTCTCCACCAGGACGGTCGCCCCGACACCGCGCCGCCCGGCCGTGAACGTGCTGTCCTGCACTGCGACGTCGTCGTCGACGATCACCGATTCGACCGAGATGTCCTCGGCAACGGCCAGTTCGGCGGCCATCTCGAAGTTCATCACGTCGCCGGTGTAGTTCTTGACGATGTGCAGCACGCCGGCGCCGCCGTCGACGTTGCGGGTGGCCTCCAGCATCTGATCGGGGACCGGAGAGGTGAAGATCTCGCCGGCGCAGGCGGCGTCGAGCATGCCGGGGCCGACGAACCCGCCATGCAGGGGTTCGTGGCCCGAGCCGCCGCCGGAGATCAGGCCGACCTTGCCCTTGACGGGTGCGTCGCCGCGATAAACGATGCGGTGGGCGTGGTCTACGCGCAGCTCGGGATGGGCGATCGCCATGCCGCGCAACGCTTCTGCGACGACGTCGGCGGGGTCGTTGATGAGCTTCTTCATGGGTTTGGCTCCTTGGTTCAGGCGGCCTTGATCGTGGTGAAGGTGGCGGTGACGGATTCGGGCACGGCGAACACACCTATGAACGTACCCACGAAATCGGCGAAAAGGTCTCAGGTAGGAATCCTGACCCCACGATTCAGCACGTCGGCGTGCGCGCATCGCGGCCGCTCGCCAGGCGCAACGGTGCCAGACGGTCGTGTTCACGACCACATCCCGACCCCCTCAGCCAGGTCAGCGACGCGGGCGAGGAAGGTCCTGCGGTGTCGAGTTCTTTCCATCACTTTTCTTTTTTTTTCTTTTTCACTTTACCTTTTCACTTTACTACCATATCTATAATTCTCTACTCCTCTAATCCCACCTCTTCATCACTCACTACCATCCCTCTCAACACCTTAACCTCAGCTTCTTTAGACACATCTTTCATCTCCCCCTTTACCTATACCATTACCTTCAACTCTCTTACTTCCTCCCTTGCTGGTCGCACCATGTCGATCCGGTCCCCCTTCCGTAGTCTGAGTCCCGTGATACCGCCCGGCTTCACGCGATACCGCTCTATCGTGTCCTTGCTCGAGACCAGTTTCGCCGCTAGCACCCTTACCTTCATCTTGCTAAACTGCTTTAGCCTACTTAGAACTCCAGCTCCCTTTCCTTAGTGTAGAACAATATCCTCTACCCTTTCTTTAAGAAGATCGCGTCCTTTTCCTTGTCCGTCATCACCTGACCCGAGTCGGCGTTTTCCAGCCAGAACTCACCCTCGAGCACTATCTTCATCTCTTCTTACTCGTAGTACTAATCCAGTGTGTCATCGGTGTGCCGCAGCTCCAAGTATCCCTAACACATCCTTGTGCCATCATTAATACATGTTGAATGGTGTAGGTACTGATCCTGGATCGACAGGTACACGAGCTTCGGGTTGTCGAGCCAGACGACGCCGTCGTCTCGTTTGTCGGTCATACTTCCTCGTTCTCCATGGGGAAACCGTATGTCCTGATAGGAAACCTCGGAGTGATTACCGCCAGATATCACGCGGGTAGGTTCCACTCGACGAACCGAAACCCTCGCGTGCATGCGGCCGCGGTCCGGCACCTCCGAGATCCCCGCATCCACCCTTGTCAATGACTACGATTCGGACGTGCCCGAACTTCCCGACGTGCTGAAACAACCCGCAGTGGTGTTGGCCGCCGGTGCCGCTGCGACCGCTGCGGACGGCGCAGTGATGGCCTACCGGGCAGTCGAGCGGCTACCCATCGTCGGTGGTTTGCTGCGACGCACCCGCACCGGGTTGACGTCGAGGGGCGAGCAGGTGATCGCACGCGGAATCGATCCGGCCGCGGAAGTGGCGGCTCGTGTCGTGTCCCTCGTCCTGGACCAGATCGATCTGACCGCGATCGTGCAGGATCGGGTGGACGTCGACGCCATCGCCGCGCAGATCGACATCGACGCGATCATCGCCAGGATCGACCTCGTCGGACTGACCAACGAAGTCATCGACGAGGTCGATCTGCCTGCGATCATCCGCGAGTCCACCAACAGCGTCACTGCTGACGTGATGACCGACGTCCGCACCCAGGGTGAACGCGGCGATGACTTCGTCGCTGGCCTCGTCGACCGCGTCCTCGGCCGCGACCAGGGACCACGTTGAACGACACCGAGGCCGAGGGCGAGGCTCGGCCTGCGGGAATCGTCAGCAGGGGCTCCGCTGCCGTCATCGACCTGGCCGTGGTTGGGGTGATCCTCGGCGCGCTCTACTTCGGCCTGGTTCTGTTCGTGCTGATGCTGCAGCCGAGCGCGTTCAGCTTCCCCTCGGTCGGCGCCGTGTTCTCCACGGCACTGGCGTTCGGGATCTCCGTGATCTATCTGGCCGGGGCATGGGCGGTGTCCGGCCGCACGGTAGGCGCGGTCACGATGGGGTTGCGGGTGGTAGGTCGCCACTCGACACGGGTCGCACCGGCGGTCGCACTTCTGCGGGCAGTCGCCTGCGTCGTGTTCCCGGCCGGCTTGCTCTGGGTCGCCGTCGACCGGCGGCGGCGCTCGTTGCAGGACATCGTCTTTGGCAGCCGGGTCGTCTACTCCATGCGAGGCGCGGCACCGTAGGCCTTGGTGTGCCAGACGCACGACGTCGCCGGTCAGCCGGCTCGGTGTCCAGCACCTCACGGTCGACGATGAGCATCTTGCCGATGTACACCCCGCCGGCGACGAACAAGCCAAACGACGATCAGGTCGGGGACTCTGGCACCCACCGGAGTGACCAGGACGAAGATCGCGACCACCACCCACATCAGCGCGGCAATCGCCGACCGGCACCACATCGGGTGAGGATCGCGCTGGCGGTGCGGGCTTTCGCCGAGTGACCAGCCCGATCAGCTGCCGAACTGCGCCAACTGTAGGAGGTCCGCTGCGATTGGTCTAGATCGATCTTCTTCAACCCGTCGTTGCGTGCACGGCACCGCCCAGGCCACCACCACCGCGCCTCAGCCCGCTCGATTGGTCCGTCACGGCCCGATCTTGGTCGATTCCTGTCGGTACGCTGAAAGCCATGAACGGCTTCCTGCTCGTCCTGATAATCGTCGTCATCGCCGCCATCGCGTTCGCGGTCTATGGCTCGTCGAAGGCGTCCGGCAGTCGAAACGCGGCGTCGCTGGCCGACGCCAAGGCCGACGCCCGGCGGGTCATCGAGCGCCTCGGCGGCCAGGTGCTCAACCTGACCGGCACGGACGACGCATCCAAGCAGGCAATGGCCGATGCGTCGGAGCGCTACACCGCCGCATCGTCGCAAATCGATCAGGCCACGACCGCCCGGCAGGCGCAGCTCGCCAAGGAGAGTGCGATGGAGGGCCTCTACTACATCCGCGCCGCCCGCGTCGCCATGAGCATGGATCCCGGGCCGGACCTGGAGTCGTTGTCCGGCCAGCGGTCGGCGGGCACGGTCACCGAGGACCGGCGGGTGCAGTTCGAGGGCCGTGACATCGAAGCCTCGCCCGCCCCGTCGGAACGCACCCCGAACTACTACCCCGGCGGCCGGGTCGCGGGCAGGCCGGTCCCGGCAGGTTGGTACTCCGAGCCATGGTGGAAGCCCGCGTTGGTGGCCGGCGCATGGGGCCTGGGGTCGGCGATGCTGTTCAGTTCGTTGTTCTCCGGCATGGGCGGGGTCGGCTATGACGCGCAGGGCTTCGAGAACGGCTACGGCGACGGTTTCCAGGACGGCTTCGACCAGGGCCAACTCGACGGTGCCGACGGTGCCGGCTGGGACGGCGGCGGGGCCGATGGCGGCTGGGGCGGCGGCGATATCGGTGGCGGGGACTTCGGCGGCTTCGACTTCTGACGGGGGCCTCGGGTCCTAGCGTGAACTCCCCAACACTCGATGGCTAGGTCTGGCAGGTCGGGCACCAGAACAGGTTGCGGCCCTCCATCACCTCGGTGCGGATGGTGTCACCGCACACCCGGCACGCCTCCCCCGCGCGGCGGTAGACGTAGCTGCGGGGACGGCCCTGCCGATACGAGGGCGCACCCTTGTCATCGGCGCGCCTGATCGTGAGGATCTTGCCGGTGCGCACGCCGACCTTCATCAGGGCCACCAGGTCGGTCCATGCGGCGTCGAACTCGTCGGCGTCGACCTGGGTTCCCGGCCTGTGCGGATCGATGAGATGGCGGTACAGAAGCTCGCTGCGGTAGACGTTGCCGACCCCGGCGATGACCGCCTGATCCATGAGCAATGCCCCGATCGGCCTGCGCGACTTACTGATTCGTGCCCACGCGGGCGCCGGGTCGGGGCTGCGGCGTAGCGGGTCGGGCCCCAGCCGGGCGACGATGTCGTCGACCTCGGCGCGGCTGAGCACCTCACATGCCGTCGGACCCCGCAGATCGGTCCCGTACTCCGTCCCGATCATTCGCATCCGTACCTGCCCGACGGGAGCGGGCATGGGCACGGCGCGCTCGGTGAACGTGCCGTAAAGCCCGAGATGGACGTGGACCACCGCACCACCCTCGTAGTGGTGGAAGAGATGCTTGCCCCACGCCTCTGCCCGGCGCAGGACCTTGCCGTTCACCGCAGCCGCTGCGTCGGCGAACCGCCCCTGTGGGCTGCTGACCTGGACCGGTGCCCGACCGAAGCGCTTCTGGTGCAACCGGGCGAGCCGGTGCAACGTGTGCCCCTCCGGCACGGGTCAGGCCGGCGCGCCGGGTACCAGGGGCGCTTCGTGGGTCGACTCATACTCGGCGAGGATGTCGATGCGGCGCTGGTGACGCGGCGCCTCGGACCAGGCGGTCGTGAGGAACGCGTCGACGAAGGTCAATGCGTCCTCGACGCTGTGCATCCGTGCACCGATGCCGATCAGCTGGGCGTCGTTGTGCTGACGGGCAAGCGACGCCGTCTCCACGCTCCAGGCCAGGGCGCAGCGGGCGCCGGGCACCTTGTTGGCCGCGATCTGCTCCCCGTTGCCGGAGCCGCCGATGACGATGCCGAGGCTGTCCGGGTCGGCGACAGTCTTCTCCGCGGCCGCGATGCAGAACGCCGGGTAGTCGTCCTCCGCGTCGTAGGCATAGGCACCGCAGTCGACGGGTTCGTGGCCGGCGGCCTCGAGATGGGAGATGACGGCCTGCTTGAGTTCGTATCCGGCGTGGTCAGAGCCGAGGTAGACGCGCATGACCGCCATTCTCGCAGAGCCGTCCCATGGTCCTTCCGCGAACGTGCGTGTCTGCTCACGACGCGCCGGCCAATCCCGTACGTTTGCGCACGCTCACGGTCGCGATTCGGACGCTATCCGACGGTGATCGCGTCGAGGCGTTCCTTGATGAAGTCCGACGACGTCACCGGCGGGAGACCCGCGACCCGGCCTATCGGCGGTTCCAACGGCGTGACGACCGCGTCGTGGTTGGCCTCGTAGAAGTAGATCAGGGAGACGAGATCCTCCTCGGGTGCGTCGGGCTGCGGCGGTAGCACCCGATGCCGCCCCGACGGCCACCGCCGCCCGCTCCAGTACTCGAGGAGGTCACCGATGTTGACCGTCAGCGCGGCGGAATCATAGGGCGCGTCGGCCCACCCGCCGGCATCGGAATACACCTGCAGGCCACCGGCTCCCGGCTCACGGTCGAGCACGGTGACGGTGCCGAAGTCGGTGTGCGGACCGATGCGGAACTGTCCAGGTTCGGGTTCACCGACCACACTCACCGGTGGGTAGTGGTTGATGTTCATCGTCCACGTCGGCCGGTCCCCCAACGCCGCCCACGGATTGCCCGGCAGGCGCAGCGCGTGCGCGAACAGCGCGAGCAGGTCGTCGGACACCCGACGCATCGCCGCGGTGTATTCGTCCACCAGCGTCTGCAGTGCGGGCACCTCGGCCGGCCAGACGTTGGGCGCGAACCAGATCCGATCGACGTCGGCATCACCCGTTGCGGTCTCGGCCCCGAGGCTGTAGCTCTCCTTGAGATCCGGCGGGGTCTCGGTGCCCTCTGCGTAGGCATTGGCCTCGGCGCCCGGCCCGATCCAGCCGTGCCCGCCCACCGGTACGGAGTAGCGCTGCTTGATCTCGTCGGGCAGTGCGAAGAACTCACGGCTTGCCGCACGCACGGCGTGGGCGAGACCGGCGTCCACCCCGTGACCGGTCACCAGGATGAAGCCCGCGCGCTGCAAACCCTCGTCGACCTGCGCCGCCACCCGTTCGGCTTCGGGGCCACCGGAGCGCCACCGCGAAAGATCCACCGTCGCAATGGTGCTCATCGCCTCAGCCTAATCACCGATGTCCTCCGCCCACAGGTCCGGATTGGCCGCGATGAAATCCGTCATCATCGACACGCACCGCTGATCGTCGAGCACGGTCACCGCGACACCGTGCTCGGCCAACCAGTCGTGACCGCCGTGAAAGGTGCCGGCCTCGCCGATGACCACGGCACCGATGTTGAACTGACGCACCAGGCCGCTGCAGTACCAGCACGGCGACAGCGTCGTGACCATCACCGTCGAGCGGTAGTTGCGCTGTCTACCCGCCGCCCGAAAGGCGTCGGTCTCGGCGTGCACCGACGGGTCGCCGTTCTGGACGCGACGGTTGTGGCCGCTGCCAAGCAGGGTTCCGTCGGCGGAGAACAACGCCGCACCGATCGGAATGCCGCCCTCGTCCAGTCCCTTTCGGGCCTCGGCGACGGCGACGTCGAGCATCTGCTGATCGGTGATCATGCCGACAGCCGTTCGGAGGCGATCTTCGCCCGACACAGCAGCAGGTAGCTGGCGCCGGCGAGCAGGAAACCGACGAAGAAGGTGATGTCACCGATCTGCGGCGCCACCCTGACCAGGTAGCCCTGGAAGATCTCCTGGTTGCAGAACAGGCCGACGGACACCACCAGACCGATCACGAACGACAACAGGCCATTCCAATTGGCGTAGGACCGGTCGTACAGGAAGCCCGCGATCGGCTGTCCACGTCGCAGGTACTGGTCGGCGAACACCACACCCAGCCAGGGTCCCACCCAGTAAGCGATGATGAGCAGGAACGCCTCATAGCTTTGCGCGGCGTCGGGCAGCGCCCACCACGCGACCAGGAATCCTCCCACTCCGAAGAACACCGTGACCAGGGCGCGAGCGATGTGCGCGGGCAGCCTGATGCCGATCGTGACGAATGCCATTGCACCCGAGTAGATGTTGATGGAGTTGGCTGCGATCGCCCCGATGGCGATCGCCAGCAGGGTGGCCTTGGCCAGCGGCGAGGCGAGTTCGGAGGTGAACGAGCCCGTCGGGTCGTCGAGCGAGGCCTCGCCGGTGGTCACCGAGGCGGCGCCGACGATCTCGAGCACCGCGCACGACAGGAACAGCCCCGCCGAGGCGAACAGACCGGTGCGGGCACGCGACACCGTCGACGGCAGGTAGCGGGTGTAGTCGGCGGCATATGGCGTCCACCCGGCCGCGTAGCCGAACGAGGTGCCGACCGTCAGCAGGAAGCCACCGGTGCCACCTCCGCCAGCGGTCGCCGTGACCGACCCGAGGTCGGCGTGAGCGAAGATCGCCACCGACGCGACGACGAAGATGACCGCCAGTACCGGGAACGACCACCTCTCGAACGCCTGCACCAGGTTGTGGCCGAAGAACGCGAACCCGGTCTGCAGCAGCACGATCACGATCAGGGCGACGAGCGGGCCGATACCGAACAGGGTCGACAGCGCGAACGCGCCACTCACACTGTTGGTGGCGAACCAGCCGACACCGGCCGTCACCGACATCAACACCGCGGGCACGGCGTTGCCCTTGAACCCGAACGCCATCCGGCCGAGCACCATCTGCGGCACTCCGTGCAGCGGGCCGCGAGCCGACAGCACGTAGTGGGCGAGGGCGCCCAGTCCCGTCCCGAGCGCGATGCCCGCGACGGCCTGCCAGAACGTCATCCCGAACGCCAGCACCGCGAGCATGCCGACGAAGATCGTGGCGAACTCCAGGTTGGGCGACGTCCACGTCCAGAACAGCTGATGCGGCTTGCCGTGCCGGTCGGACTCGGCGATGAATTCGTTGCCACCCGGTTCGACCGCAACGATTCGGTCGCGGTAGGAACCGTCGGTACTGGGCTCGGCGACGGACACCCGGATACCGTCCACCCCGGCGGGCTCCCCCGCAACCGGAAGCGCCGACGTCAGGGTTTGGTCACCATCGTCGGGGCCTCCGCGGGCCCCGCGGACACGAATGACAACCATGACGACGACGCGCATTCCCGCGGCCCGGGCCGCCGTGACCGGCGTGATTGCCGTGATCGCCGCACTCGGCGCTGGCCACCTGGTTGCCGGACTGCTCCTGGCGCCCGCGGCATCGCCCTTCCTCGCCGTGGGCAACGCGGCGATCGATCGCACGCCCGCGCCGGTGAAGGACTTCGCCATCAGGACGTTCGGCACCGGCGACAAGCCCGCTCTGCTGGTGGGCATGGCGGTGGCGCTGGCGCTGTTCGGAGTGCTGGTCGGGCTGGTCTCTCGCCGAAGCGCCGTCCCCGGCCTGTTCGCGATCGTCGCGCTCGGGATCGTCGGCGCGCTCGCGGTCGCCGAGCAGTCGACCGGACGGATCGACCTACTGGCGCCTCTGGCCGCCCTGCTGGCCGGAATGTCGGTGTTCTGGTGGCTGCACCGGCGGGCGCAACCACGCCCACCCGGCGCCGACCCGGCGCTGGACGAGGGCACCGCGGGCTCACCACTGGGCCGTCGGCGCTTCGTGCTCGGGTCGGCCGCGGCCGCCGTGGGTGGCGTGGTGGCCGGGGCGGGTGGAGTCGCGCTGGCCAAACGCGTCGACGTCACGGACTCGAGGCGCGCCGTCGGTGCGCTGGTTCCCGCCACTGCCGCACCACCGATCCCGGCAGGTGCGGCGTTCCCCGAACTCGGCACACCGACGTTCCTCACCCCGGTCGCCGACTTCTACCGCATCGACATCAACCTCGCCGTACCCCGACTGCGCGCCGAGGACGCCACGCTGCGCATCACCGGGATGGTCGATGAACCGGTCGAGTTCAGCTTCGACGACATTCGGTCGATGCCACTGGTCGAGAAGACGATCACGATGACGTGCGTGTCGAACGAGGTCGGCGGACCCTATGTCTCGACGGCCAACTTCATCGGGGTCCCGCTGCTGGACCTGTTGGAGGAGGCCGGTATCGCCGATGGCGCCGAACAGGTGGTGGGTCACTCGGTGGACGGGTTCACCCTCGGCACTCCCCTGGGAATGCTTCGAAGCGTCGGCCCCGACGCCATGCTGGCGATCGGCATGAACCGGGAGCCGCTACTACCGGAGCACGGCTTCCCGATGCGCACCGTGGTACCCGGCCTGTACGGGTATGTGTCGGCGACCAAGTGGCTGACCGAGTTGGAACTCGCCACCTACGACGTCAAGCCCTACTGGGTGGAACGCGGCTGGGACGGCGAACCGCCGGGCGTCGCGCCGATCAAGATCTCATCACGCATCGACGCGCCGACGTCGTTCCAGCGGGTCCCGGGCGGCCAGGTCACCGTCGCCGGGACCGCATGGGCACAGGGTCGGGGCATAAGCCGGGTCGAGGTCCGCTTCGACAACGGCCCGTGGCAGCCCGCCGAACTGTCGACGGAGGTCAATCCTTACACCTGGCGGATGTTTCGGCTGACCACGCCGCTGCCGCCCGGCCAACACACGGTGACGTGCCGGGCGTTCGACGGTACGGGCGCCATGCAGGCCGAGGAGCGGTTACAACTGCTCAATCCCGGCCCGGTGCCAGACGGATCCACCGGCTGGCACTCGATGATCTTCACCGCCGAGTGAACGACCCGGCTCCACGAATGGCGTGCTCAGTCGAACTGGGGCGGCTCGGTACGCGAACGCTTGAGTTCCCAGAAGTACGGGTAGGACGCGAAGGTCACCGAGGCGTCCCAGAGCTTTCCGGCCTCTTCACCGCGCGGGATGCGGGAGAGCACCGGGCCGAAGAACGCGACACCGTTGACGTGAATGGTCGGCGTGCCGACGTCGTCGCCGACCGCGTCCATGCCTTCGTGGTGGCTCTTGCGCAGCGCCTCGTCGAACCTGTCGCTGTAGGCGGCCTCGATGAATTCGGCAGGCAGGCCCACCTCGTCGAGTGACTTCGCCATGACGTCGTCGAGGTCCTTGTTGCCCTCGTTGTGGATCCTGGTGCCCATCGCGGTGTAGAGCGGGCTGAGGATCTCCGGACCCTTGGCCTGCTCGGCGGCGACCGCGACCCGAACCGGGCCCCAGGCCGTCTTCATCATCTCGAGGTACTGCTCGGGCAGATCGCGCCCCTCGTTGAGCACCGCGAGGCTCATGACGTGGAACTCCACGTCGATGTCACGTACCTTCTCGACCTCGAGGATCCATCGGGAGGTGATCCAGCACCACGGGCACAGCGGGTCGAACCAGAAACCGGCGACGTCCTTGTTGGCCATATCGATGGATCCTCTCGGTGAGTTGGGGCAGACCTCCAATGTCACAACTGCGCATACCCATTCTGTGTTCCCGCCAACGCCACGCGGTCGCGTTCCCGACGGGCAGCTAGTGTGGGTCGACGTGGCACTTCCCAATCTGACCCGCGACCAGGCCGCCGAGCGCGCCGCCCTCCTTACCGTCGATGCATACCGCATCGTGTTGGACCTCACCGACGGCAACGGCGCGCCCAGCGAGCGCACCTTCAATCGACCACGACCGTCGAGTTCAGCGCGCTCGCCGGCGCAGACACCGTCATCGACATCGCCGCGGACACGGTTCGCGGCGCGACGCTCAACGGCGTCGAGATCGACGTCTCCGGATACGACGAGTCCATCGGCATCCCGCTCGTCGGGCTCGCCGAACGCAACGTCGTGGTGGTCGACGCCGACTGCGCGTACTCCAACACCGGGGAGGGACTGCATCGTTTCGTAGACCCCGTCGACGATGAGGTCTACCTGTATTCGCAGTTCGAAACCGCCGATGCCAAGCGGATGTTCGCGTGCTTCGACCAGCCCGATCTCAAGGCGACGTTCGACGTCACCGTCACCGCTCCCGCCCACTGGCAGGTGATCTCCAACGGTGCCACGGTCGGCGTCGCGCAGGGCACCCACACCTTCGCCACCACTCCTCGGATGAGCACCTACCTGGTGGCGCTCATCGCAGGCCCCTACGCGCGCTGGGACGACGTGTATACCGACGAGCACGGCGACATCCCACTGGGTATCTTCTGCCGAACCTCGCTGGCGGAGTTCATGGACGCCGAGCGCCTCTTCACCGAGACCAAACAGGGCTTCGGCTTCTACCACCGCAACTTCGGCGTGCCCTACGCGTTCGGCAAGTACGACCAACTCTTCGTGCCGGAGTTCAACGCCGGCGCGATGGAGAATGCTGGCGCCGTGACATTCCTGGAGGACTACGTCTTCCGGTCGAAGGTCACGCGCTACTCCTACGAGCGGCGCGCCGAGACGGTGCTTCACGAGATGGCACACATGTGGTTCGGCGACCTGGTCACGATGACATGGTGGGACGATCTGTGGCTCAACGAGTCCTTTGCGACGTTCGCCTCGGTGCTGTGCCAGGCCGAGGCCACCGAGTACGACCAGGCGTGGACCACCTTCGCGAACGTCGAGAAGTCATGGGCCTACCGCCAGGACCAGTTGCCGTCCACGCATCCCGTGGCCGCAGACATCCCCGATCTGCACGCCGTCGAGGTCAACTTCGACGGCATCACCTACGCCAAGGGCGCCAGCGTGCTCAAGCAGCTGGTCGCCTACGTCGGGCTCGAAGCATTCCTCGCCGGGCTCCGGGACTACTTCCGGGACCACGCGTACGACAATGCGACCTTCGGCGATCTCCTTGGCGCGCTGGAGAAGTCGTCGGGCCGAGACCTCTCGCACTGGGGGCGGCAGTGGCTCAAGACCACGGGACTCAACACGCTGCGTGCCGACTTCGACGTTGACGGCAGCGGCGCGTTCACCCGCTTCGCGGTCGACCAGAGCGGCGCGGCTCCCGGCGCCGGCGAGACGCGGGTGCACCGGTTGGCGGTCGGCATCTACGACGACGACGGTTCCGGCAAGCTGGTCCGCGTCCACCGCGAGGAACTCGACGTGGACGGTTCGTCCACCGACGTACCTGCGCTGCAAGGCGTTTCGCGTGGCAAACTCATCCTGGTCAATGACGACGACCTGACCTACTGCTCGCTTCGCCTCGACCCCGAGTCGCTCGATACGGTGCTGACCCGGGTCGCCGACATCGCCGACCCGCTGCCCCGCACCCTGGCCTGGTCGGCGGCGTGGGAGATGACACGCGACGCCGAGATGAAGGCCCGCGACTTCGTCGCACTGGTGATGAGCGGTGTACACGCCGAGTCCGAGGTGGGCGTCGCCCAGCGATTGTTGCTCCAAGCGCAGACGGCGCTGAGCGCGTACGCCGACCCGGAGTGGGCCACGTCCAATGGCTGGCCCGCATTCGGCGACCGGCTGCTGGATCTGGCCCGCGAGTCGGCCCCCGGTTCCGACCACCAGCTCGCCTTCGTCAACGCACTGTGCACGTCGGTGCTGTCCCGCAACCACGTCGCCGTCCTGGCGACGTTGCTGGACAACGAGCCGGCCGCGGTGAACCTGCCGGGCCTCGTCCTCGACACCGACCTCCGCTGGCGCATCGTCACCGCGTTGGCAGCCAGCGGCGACCTTGACGCGGACGGCCCCGAGCGACCGTTCATCGACGCCGAGGCACAGCGGGATCCCACCGCGGCAGGCAGGCGCAGTGCTGCCGCGGCATCGGCAGCCCGCCCGCAGGCGGCGGTGAAGGACGCGGCGTGGCAGCAGGTGATCGAAGACGACACGCTGGCCAACATCACCACCCGCGCCATCGTCACCGGCTTCGTCAGGCCGGGTCAGGCCGAGCTGCTACAGCCGTTCACCGCCAAGTACTTCGACGCGATCTCCGCGGTGTGGGAGCGACGCTCCAGCGAGGTCGCGCAGACCGTGGTGATCGGGCTGTATCCGTCGTCCGACGTCAGCCAGGCGGGTCTGGACGCGGCGGACCGGTTCCTCGCAGGTGACGACGTGCCGCCCGCGTTGCGGCGACTCGTGCTCGAGGGACGTGCCGGCGTGGAACGCGCGCTACGAGCACGGGCGTTCGACGTCGGCTGACCGCCACCCCGTTCGCACCCACCGGCTTTGCGTGCGCCGTTGACCGGTTTTCGGACAGCCGTCGCCTACGCTCTCGCCATGGCGGCCACCAACAGTCGCAGGGTGCGGGCAGCGCGCAGGCGTAAGCGTCGCGTCGCGGCCGTCGTCAACGACCTCACCCCTGCGGAGTGGACCGCGATCCAGGTGGCGTGGGAGCACGGTTGTGCGTACTGCGGGTCGACCGGCGGCTCTCTGCAACGCGATTGCGTGATGGCGATCTCGCGCGGTGGGCGCTATACGGTCGACAATGTCGTTCCCGCCTGCGCGTCGTGCAACGCGAGCAAGTGCAACGACGAGGTAACCGGGTGGCTGAGGCGCAAGCGGTTGGACGAGCGCGCGTTCCTCGAGCGCTACGTGCGCATCAGGACAGAACTGACGGCGCGGGGTCTGCAGGAATAGGTGGTCGAGTCCCTGCGGTCCACCGCCGCCGACGTGGGCCAGCGGTTGCGGACGTGTGCCGAGCGTGAAGTTTTTCGTGCCGTTACTCGCACTTTCACGGCATATCCTCACTCTGGGCGGGGCACAGCACCTCTCAGGCGGGCGGGGCGACTCCGGCCGACAACACCCGGACGGCGCTGATCAGTCCGTCCATGAGATTGCCCTCCTTGAACGACGCGGCCGCGGCCGAGACACCCAGCGGTGCAGACTCCTCGATGCCACGGCCCTTCAGTTCCGAGCCGTACACCACCTCGATGGCCTTCTGATTCGGCGAGACCGCGAGCAGAACCGCATTGTCGGGTGTGGCCACCTTGGCCAGGATCTCCCGAGCGGTGGCCGCAGTGTCCTCACCCAGGTCGCCGATGTACACGGCGAAGCGAGCCTTCGCGTCGCGGGAGCCGTACTTCAGCGCGTCGTCGAGGACGACGAGGTCCTCGGTCGGGAACGGGTAGTTGAGGGACAGCTCACCGGGCTCGGTGACACCGGACACCCGGCCACTGGACGTGATTGCGAACCCAGTGGGCAATGCGACAGCTTCGGTCGTCTTGACGACCTCACCACTTGCCACTTGCGCCACCTCCCACCGTCAGATGCGAACCGTGGCCATGATCGGCCGGTTCGTCCGCTGCCCACAGAATCGGCTCGTGCGTCCACTCGTCGGACATCTCGTAGGTGTCCGCATGCGGGCCCTTGCGCATCATGAAGATGGCGGCCAGCACCGCCAACACCAGCAACGGAACCCCACCCATGAGGGAGTGGGCAACGGCGATCTCGCTCACGACGCAAACCGTATCAGTACCGTGGCGATGAGGGCGTGCGTCACGCCAAAGACGGCAGTGTCAGGCCGCGCCCTCGCCCAGATACCGGGCCCAGGCGGGATCCAGTTCCTTGACACTGGACAGCAGACGCCAGTGCTGCCCCTTGGGCGGCAGCGGCACCAGGCGCAACGCCCAGCCCAGTTCGGTCAGCAGGTGGTCGGCCTTGCGATGATTGCAGTCCGCGCACGCCGCCACGCAGTTCTCCCACGAGTGGTCGCCGCCGCGACTCCTCGGAACGACGTGGTCGACGGTGTCAGCCTTCAGCCCGCAGTAGGCGCAGCGATGCCGGTCCCTGTGCATCAGGGCCGCCCGCGTCATCGGGATCCGCGCCCGGTAGGGCACCCGCACGAAGGACCGCAGCCGGATCACCGACGGCACCACTATGGTGCGGGTGGCGGAGTGGATGACCGGGCCGGATGGGTCGTCGTGGACGACGTCGGCCTTGCCGCACATCAGCATGATCACGGCGCGGCGCATGGGCAACGCGGTCAGCGGCTCGTAGGTGGAGTTCAGCAGCAAGACGCGTCGACGACTCCAGATGGACGCCGGACTGCCTGTCGAACGGGATTCGACGCCGTGCAGTGGACGGGTCTGCGCGGGCGCAGCAGTGAGCGCCGACAAGCCCGCCGCGGTCCCGTGGTGCCGGTGGCCGCGAACTCTTCCTCGCTGCGACATACGCCCTCCGATTGACAAGTGCACCATGGATCGGGGCCGATCGCACGACAATTCTCGACGTGTTCGCAGGTCAGTCCGATGAACAACACGTGACACAGACGGGCGTGACGTCGCGGCAGGGCGGACGGGACACAATGGTGGGGTGACAGACGGAGCAGGGTCGTTCTATGACGAGGTCGGTGGCGCCGAGACGTTCCGGACCATCGTCGCGCGGTTCTACCAGCAGGTGCGGGAGGACGAGATTCTGCGTCCGCTGTATCCCGACGACGATCTCGACGGCGCCGAGGAACGCCTGCGGATGTTCCTCGAGCAGTACTGGGGCGGCCCGCGCACGTACTCCGACAGACGCGGCCATCCACGGCTGCGCATGCGTCACGCCCCGTTCCAGATCGGGTTCCTGCAGCGTGACGCATGGCTGCGCTGCATGCACACGGCCATCGCCGAGATCGACTCGCAGACCCTGGACGACGAACATCGGCGCGCGCTCGTCGACTATCTGGAGATGGCCGCCCAGTCCATGGTCAACTCGTCGTTCTGAGGCTAGCGCAGCACCAGTGCGGGATCGCCGCGGCGGCGGTAGACCGTCCCGAACCGGGCATCCACCCGCAGCCACGCGGGCAACACGCGAACACGCACGACCTCGTCGGCAGCGACCGACTCGGGAGTGAAATCATCGCCGGAGGAGCTGGCCTGCGGGAGGAAGCCCATTGCGGTCAAGGCGAACACACACCGCATGGGGACGCCGACCGTGGTCTCCCCCGAACTGACCGCGACCACCTCCTGATCCAACAGCGACGTCGGCGGGCCGTGGGTGCCGCCGTGCTCCTTGGCCAGGGCGATCCCCCGTTGGGCGAGGTCGAGAACCACGCGGGCGGGAACGTCATCGACGTGGACGAACCCGCTCTCTGGTGGCAACACCCCGCGCCATGCCGAGTCCATCCCGAACCCGGGTTCCACGAATCCCGATCGAGCCATCGCGGGCAGAGCACGGGAGAGCGCGTCGGCACCGACCGAGAGGTCGGCTGGCCGCACCCGACCGCCGACCACCCGACTGGCGAGGACGTCGAAACCCGTTGCCGACCAGGCGACCACCTGTCCACCCGCCCGCTCGCGCAGGCGGATCACGGCCGCTTCGTCGAGCCGCAGCGCCCGGTCGACGAAGGTCGACAGGTCCTCGCGGTGCGTGGCATCGTCCAGCCAGAGACCGCGTTCGCCGGGATCGATCCCCGAGTCGCTTCGCTCCTGCCCACCGGACCCATCCCCCGAGTCGCTTCGCTCCTGCCCACCGGAACTCATCGCTGGTAGCGCTGCAGGTACTCACGATGGTGCGGTGCCAGCCGCACCAACTTCTGCTCCTCGATGTCGAACGCCGCGAGTTGTGTCTCTGCGATGACGGCCGGCTTGGAATCGTGGTCGGCCAGCACAGAGCGCACCTCATAGCCGAGAGTGAAGTCGACGGCACGCAGGCGGTTGACCCAGATCGTCACCTGCAGAGGCGAATCCGCCAGCCGCAGCTGACCCTTGTAGGCCACCCGCACTTCGGCGATGAGCAGCCCGGTGGTCGCGAAGTCGTCGGCGAACGGCTTCGACAGGAACGGGACGCGCGCCTCCTCCAGGATCGTCACCATGGTCGCGTGGTTGACGTGCTGGTACATGTCGATGTCGGACCAGCGCACGGGGATCGGTGTGGTGAATCTGTCCGGCCGCGGAGGCGGTTCGGTCACGCGGTACTGCCCGTCCCGCTCGTCCTGGTCATGGAACGGATCTGGCGGGCCGCGACGGACAGGGTTGCGAGATCCCGCTCACCGTCGGAGTAGATCTCGGCGAGGGTGCGTCGTGCACGCGACACCCGAGAGCTGTTGGTCAGTTCCCACTCTTCGATCTTCTGCTCGCCCGTCTCGTCCGGCTCTCCGGCGGCCAGCACGTCGAAGCACAGGGCACGCAGCGATCCGTAGATGTCGTCACGAATCGCCAGTCGCGCCAACGCATGCCAACGGTCGTCGCGCTCCAGGCCCGATACGGCAGTCAACAGCCCGTCGGTGCCGAGGTGATCCATCAACGCGAAGTACGTGTCGGCCACCTCGACGGGATCGAGTTCCTGGATGTCGGCGATGTCGATGATGTCGAGCAGGCTGAACTGGTACAGCCCGCTCGCCACCATGTAGGCCAGTTCCTCGGGCGCTCCCCTGGCGGCGAAGTCCTCGGTCTGCTTGGCCACGATGTCGCGGTCGTCGCCGCGCAGCCACTCCGACATCCTCGGGGTCAGGGCGGCCACCTTGGCGGCGAAGCGGTTGACCTCCGCGCCGACGGCGAGTGGTTGGGGGCGGAAGTTGAGTAGCCAACGGCCGGCACGGTCGATGAGCCGTCGCAGGTCGAGCACCATCCGGTCGGTCACGGACGCCGTGACACCGGCGTCGCCGGCGGCCCTGATCGCGCGCCATACCTCGCCGACTCGGAAGATCTCGTCGACGGCGACGAAGCTGCGCACCGCGTCGATGGGTCCGACGCCGGCGTCCTCGCTGATCCGGTACGCGTAGCTGATGCCCGCCGTATCGACCAGGTCGTTGATCAGCATCGTGACCACGATCTCCCGGCGCAGCTGGTGGCCGCGGATCTCGGTGCCGAACCGGTCGCGCAACTGCTCCGGGAAGTATTCGGGGAGTCGCCCCGCGAAGACCTCCTGGTCCGGCAGTTCGCTGGCGAGCAGTTCGTCCTTCAGCCGCAACTTGACGTGTGCCATCAGCGTGGCGAGTTCGGGTGACGTCAGGCCAAGCCCGAGTTCGGCGCGCCGTGCGACCTCCTTCTCCGAAGGCAGGGCCTCCAGCTCGCGGTTGAGACCGTGGAGGTCGGCGAAGTCCTTGATCTGACGGGCGTGCACGTTCAGCAGGCTGGCCGCGTTGGCCCGGCTGGTGCCCATCAGGTCGTTCTGATCGGAGTTGTCGAGCAGCACGAGCCTGCCCACCTCGTCGGTCATCGACATGAGCAGATCGGTGCGCTCGTCGGCGCTGACCTTTCCGGCCGTGACGAGTGAGTCGACGAGGATCTTGATGTTGACCTCGTGGTCGGAGCAGTCGACGCCGGCCGAGTTGTCCATGGCGTCGGTGTTGACCCGACCGCCGTTGAGGTCGAACTCGATTCGGCCACGCTGCGTCACGCCCAGGTTCCCGCCCTCACCGATCACCTTGACGCGCAACTGGTTCCCGTTCACCCGAATCGGGTCGTTGGCGCGATCACCGACGTCGGCGTCCGACTCGGCCTCCGACTTGACGTAGGTCCCGATGCCGCCATTCCAGAACAGGTCGACCGGCGCCTGCAGGATCGCCTTCATCAGGGCGGGTGGTGTCATCTCCTCCACCCCGCCGGGCAGGCCGAGCGCAGCAGAGACCTGCTGGCTGATCGGAATCGACTTCTGCTGGCGGCTGTAGATGCCGCCGCCCTCACTGATCAGGCTGCGGTCGTAGTCGTCCCAGCTGGACCTGGGCAGGTCGAACATCCGCCTGCGCTCCTCCCACGAACTCGCCGCATCCGGGTTGGGATCGAGGAATACGTGGCGGTGGTCGAACGCGGCGACCAGGCGAATGTGCTTGGACAGCAACATGCCGTTGCCGAAGACGTCGCCGCTCATGTCGCCGACCCCGACGACGGTGAAGTCCTCGGTTTGGGTGTCAACGCCCATTTCGCGGAAGTGTCGCTTGACCGACTCCCAGGCGCCCTTGGCGGTGATGCCCATCGCCTTGTGGTCGTAGCCGATCGAGCCGCCCGAGGCGAAGGCGTCGCCCAGCCAGAAGCCGTACGACTTCGCCACGTCGTTGGCGATGTCGGAGAACGTCGCCGTGCCCTTGTCGGCGGCCACCACGAGGTACGCGTCGTCGCCGTCGCGGCGCACCACACCCGTCGGCGGCACGATGTCGCCGGTCGCGGTGTCGACGTTGTCGGTCACGTCGAGCAGCCCCGAGATGAACAGGCGGTAGCAGGCCACTCCCTCGTCTCGCTGCGCGTCACGGTCTGATGCCGCGTCGCCCGTCGGGGCGGGCGGGTTCTTGACGACGAATCCGCCCTTGGCTCCGACCGGAACGATGACGGCGTTCTTGACGGCCTGCGCCTTGACCAGGCCCAGGATCTCGGTGCGGAAGTCCTCGCGGCGGTCCGACCATCGCAGGCCGCCACGCGCGACGTCGCCGAACCGCAGGTGCACCCCCTCGACCCGCGACGAGTACACGAAGATCTCGTACTTCGGTCGCGGCAGCGGTAGTTCGTCGATGAGGCCCGGGTTCAACTTCAGGGACAACACGTTCTGTTCGCGCGCCGAACCTGCAGCGGTGACGAAGTAGTTGGTGCGCAGGGTGGCCTGCATCATCGAGGCGAACGCACGCAGGACGCGGTCGGTGTCCAGGCTGACCATTGCGTCGATGTCGGCGGCGACCGCCGCGGCGGCGGCGAGCGCGCGTTGCTTGGCCGATTCGGGCCCGGCCCCCGTCGGGTCGGTCGGCTCGAACAGCGCCTCGAACAGCTCCACCAGGGAGCGGGCGGTACCCGCGTTCTCGTTGAGGACAGACTCGATGTGCGCCTGACTGTAGGGGAATCCCGCCTGCCGCAGGTACTTCGCATAGGTGCGCAGGACGGTGACCTGCTGCCACGTCAGCGACGCGCGCATCACCAGTTCGTTGAAACGGTCGATCTCGACACGGCCGTGCCAGATCGCGGTGACGGTGTCGGCGAACCGGGTGGCGGTCGCGTCGCGCTCCCCCGCGTCGCTGGCCTCGCGGATCGACGGATGCGTCACGATCTTGAACTGGTAGATCCACACCGGCATGCCGTCGGCGCGGGTGACCGTGAACGGCTGCTCCTCGAGCACCACGACGCCCATCGACTGCAGCATCGGGAGTAGCTCGCTCAGCGAAGCCGACCTGCCCCCGAGATACCAGGTGAGCTTCGCGGTATGGCCCTCGTCGCCCTCGGCGAAGACGAGCTTGACCGTGTCGTTCTGCAATTCCTCGATGATGGCGATGTCACCGATGGCATCCGTCGGCGTGAACGCCTGCTTGTAGACCTCCGGGAATGCGACCGCGTAGTGCTCGGCGTCGCTGCGGGTCAGCGAATCGTCCTTGACCGCGCCGATGAGCCTGTCGCCCCACGTCCGGGCGGCCTCGGTCAGCAGGCCCTGAATCCGGGTCTCGTTGGTCAGCGACGTGTCGACACTGGACGGGTCGGTTCCGTCCGGCAGCTTCACCGTGAAGTGCACGAGGGCCCAGGGCGATTCGCTGACGCGGGCGGTGTAATCGAGAGACAAGCCACCGAGTTCGCGGACCAGGATGTCCTGCATCGCGAGGCGGACCGCGGTGGTGTAGCGATCGCGCGGCAGGTACACCAGGCACGACACGTACTGTGCGAGCTTGTCGGCGCGCAGGAACAGCAGCGCGCGGCGTCGTGAACCGAGGTCCACCACCGCCTTCGCCATCTCCAGCAGGTCGGCGGCGCCGAGGGCGAACAGTTCCGAGCGCGGGATGGTCTGGATGATGTCGAGCATCAACTGGTCGGGGTGGCCGGGGTCGCCGTGCGACAGCGCCATCGCCTCGTTGACGCGCCGCTCGATGAGCGGAATTTCGAGCACGTTGGCGTTCATCGCCGCGACGGTGAACAGACCGACGAACCGGTGCTCGATGGTTTCGCCCGAGGCGCTTGGCTCCTGCCCGCCGCCACTCTTCTCGCGGACCACCACGATGTAGGGGTAGGCCCCGTAGCGCAGATAGCTCGGCATGGTGGCCTGCGCGAGCACCAGGACGTCGTCGTCCGAGGTCAGCTGGGGCAGCACGTCGGAGTGCAGGCGCAGGACGCCGAGGCGGCTGGCGGGGTCCACCGACGCCTGACCGTCGTGGACCGTGCACCGCTGATAGCCCAGGAGAACGAAGTGGCCCGCCGCCAACCACCGCAGCAGCGCCGCCACGTCTCGGCGGTCATGGCTCGGAAATTGGCGGCCCGACCGGTCGGCGTCCATCGAGTGCGCCAAACCGACCAGAGTGGCGTTCAGCCCGGCTCCGTCGGCGGTCACCTGCCGCGCGTCGGCGAGCACGTCGGGCAGGAGTGCCGCTGCCTCGGCAACTGCCGCGGTGTCGGCCGAGGACGAAAGCTGAACGTGGATCCAGGACTCCTCGATGCCATCGCGTGGGGCAGCGGGATCGGCCGTGGGCCAAAGCTCGAGCAGCTCGCCGCTCGGGTTACGACGCACCCGGAACGACGGGCTCATGATCGCGACGTAGGCGACGCCGAGCCGGTGCAGCAGCACGGTGAGCGAGTCCATCAGCATCGGGGTCTGATCGGTGACGACCTGCAGGGCCGGGCCGACGCCGGACTCCTCATCGGTTCCGTAGACGGCCACCTTGGTCTCGCCGATCGAGCGCGTCCGGCCCAACCGATCGTGCGCCGCCAGGAGCGCCGACGTCACCAACCGACCCGCTGACTCCAGCCCGATCGGAGCGGTTACCGCCGTGTCGGCGGCGGGTGCATCGCCGTGCGGACCCCGATGGGTCTGCAGGTAGGCCCGCGCGAGCTGGGCATTGGGCTCCTGCTGCAAGACGGTCGTCGGCTCAGCCGATCCGTCAACGCCTTGGCCGCCGCCAGGATTCACCGTCATCAGATCGCTCCCGCCTCACTTGCGCGCCGACGCTGGCACGCAGCAGCGACATTAGTAGTCAAGTGGGTCGCTGCGCGTCCACCCGGCCAGATCAGTCGCGTGTCAGCCGACGGTGTGTCACCCGGTGCGGACGCGCCGCGTCGGCACCGAGGCGTTCCACCTTGTTTTCTTCGTAGGCACCGAAGTTGCCCTCGAACCAGAACCACTTGGCCTCGTGGTCGTCGTCGCCCTCCCACGCGAGGATGTGCGTGCACGTCCTGTCGAGGAACCAGCGGTCGTGTGAGATCACCACGGCGCAACCGGGGAAGTTCTCCAGCGCGTTCTCCAGCGAACTCAGTGTCTCGACGTCGAGGTCGTTGGTGGGCTCGTCGAGAAGGATGAGGTTGCCACCCTCCTTGAGAGTGAGGGCCAGGTTGAGCCGGTTACGTTCGCCGCCAGACAGTACGCCTGCGGGTTTCTGCTGGTCGGGTCCCTTGAACCCGAACGCCGACACGTACGCACGCGACGGGATCTCGTTCTGACCGACCTCGATGTAGTCGAGTCCATCGGAGACGACCTGCCAGACGTTCTTCTTCGGATCGATACCCGCCCGGCTCTGGTCGACGTAGCTCAGCTTGACCGTTTCACCGACCTTCACGATTCCGCTGTCTGGCGACTCGAGTCCGACGATGGTCTTGAAGAGCGTCGTCTTGCCGACGCCGTTGGGGCCGATCACGCCGACGATGCCGTTACGCGGCAGCGTGAAGGAGAGGTCCTTGATCAGGGTGCGACCATCGAAGCCCTTGTCGAGGTGGTCGACCTCGACGACGACGGTGCCCAGACGTGGACCGACCGGGATCTGGATCTCCTCGAAGTCGAGCTTGCGGGTCTTCTCCGCCTCGGTGGCCATCTCCTCGTAGCGCTGCAGGCGGGCCTTGTTCTTGGCCTGCCGGGCCTTGGCCCCGGAGCGAACCCAGGCCAGTTCTTCCTGCAACCGCTTCTGCAGCTTGACGTCCTTGCGGCCCTGGACCGCGATGCGATCGGCCTTCTTCTCCAGATAGGTCGAGTAGTTACCCTCGTAGGGGTAGGCGCGGCCACGGTCGAGTTCGAGGATCCACTCGGCGACGTTGTCGAGGAAGTACCGGTCGTGGGTGACGGCGAGGATGGCGCCCTTGTAGTCGGCCAGATGCTGCTCGAGCCACAGCACACTCTCGGCGTCGAGGTGGTTGGTCGGCTCGTCGAGCAGCAGGAGGTCCGGCTTGGACAGCAGCAACTTACACAGCGCGACACGGCGCCGCTCACCACCGGACAGGTGGGTCACGGGATCGTCCGCCGGTGGGCAGCGCAACGCGTCCATCGCCTGCTCGAGCTGGGAGTCGATGTCCCACGCGTCGGCCGCGTCCAGTTCCTCCTGGAGGCGGCCCATCTCCTCCATCAGTTCGTCGGTGTAGTCGGTCGCCATCAGCTCGGCGACCTCGTTGTACCGGTTGAGCTTGTCCTTGATCGGCACGCCGTCCTCGACGTTCTGGCGGACCGTCTTGGTCTCGTCGAGTTGCGGCTCCTGCTGCAGGATGCCGACCGTTGCGCCGGGTGCGATGTAGGCGTCGCCGTTGTTCGCCTGGTCGAGGCCGGCCATGATCCGCAAGACGCTCGACTTGCCCGCCCCGTTGGGGCCGACGACGCCGATCTTCGCGCCCGGAAGGAAGTTCAGGGTGACGTCTTCAAGGATCACCTTGTCGCCGTGCGCCTTGCGGACCTTCCGCATCGTGTAGATGAATTCGGCCATGCCGGTGAATGCCTTTCGTGGACTTGGTGGGGTGAGCGCAGCGACGGGGTGGTTGCGCTGTCGCCCCGGACCATCCTAGGCGTGACCACGGGGGCCGAACGACGAGGCTGCCTCAGCGCTACGCCGTCAGCGATAGACCGTCCGCGTCGTCGGCGTCGTCGGCGTCGTCGAGGGCATCGAGGTCCCCGGTGACGTCGCCGGGCTCGTCGCCGACGTCGGCCGGCGGCTGCTGCGGCTGCTGTCTCGTCCTGTCGATGCGGACGATGGACCGCGCCAGGTCCGGACCCACCGACGTCGCGCGCACCTCGGTAGACGAGCGCCGGTTACCTTCACGGTCGTCGTACTCACTCGTGTACAGATGGCCGACCACGACCACCGGATCGCCCTTCACCAGCGCAGCACTGGTACCCGCAACGAGCCTGCCCCAGCAGTTCACCGTGACGTACAACGAGTCGCCCGTATCCCAGGTGCCGTCTGACGTCTTACGGCGCGAGTTGCTCGCGACCCGGAACTTTACGAGCTCCTGCTCGCCGACGCTCTTGTGTATCGGATCGGTGACGATGTTGCCGACGATGGTGACGGATGTCTCGAACATGGTTGATTCCTTTCTGACCGCTGACGCGTCCGCGTCGCCGGTGTCTCCATTCACCAGTGGCCCTCCGACCGGCCCTCTGCCAGGGCCGCAACCCGTGGCCGAGGTGTGGATGGACATCGCACTGTGGACAACCGCCGACGAAGGACCCGAGACGCCGGCTATCGCGAACCAGCTTCACGCCTGGCCAACTCGGCCAGCATCGCGTTGTACGCCGCGAGGTCGGCGTCGTCGTCGCGGTCGGCAGCGCGGTCCAGGCGTGTGGCGGTGCGCTGATCGCTGCGGCGCCACTGGATCAGAAGCGCGATCAGCACCAGCACGAGCGGTACTTCCCCAGTCGCCCAGGCGATCCCACCGCCCAGCTTCTGGTCACCCAGGAGGTCGGTGTGCCAGTCGAGTTTCAACGACTGGTAGAAGCTGCCCGCGAGCACGGTGCTGCTGCCCATCAGCACCACGCCGAAGAATGCGTGCAGCGGGAGCGAGGCGAACAACGTCGCCAGCCTGCCAAGCGGGGGTATCGGCCTCGGGGTTGGATCAACCCCGATCACGACCCAGTAGAACAGGTAGCCGCTGAGCAGGAAGTGCACGTTCATCGCGACGTGGCCGGCGTGGCTGCCCGCAGTGGCATCGAAGATGCCGCCGAAGTACAGGCCGTAGAAGCCCGCGACGAACAGCACCGTCGCGACGATCGGATTCGTCAGAAACCGCGACACCCGACTGTGGAGGGCGGCCAGCAGCCATTCGCGCATCCCGGGTGGATCGTCGCGGCCGGCGGCGGGAAGCGACCTCAGCGCCAGCGTCACCGGAGCGCCGAGCACGAGCAGCACCGGTGCCAGCATCGACAGAAGCATGTGGCCTGCCATGTGCATGCTGAACATCGCGGGCATGTACCGGCCGATGCCCGACGACGTCGCGATGAGCAGGGTCAGACACCCGCACGACCAAGCAACGATCCGGCCCGTCGGCCATGGGTCGCCACGCCGGCGCAGTCGCACCACACCCGCGACGTACACCGCGGCGAGGAGGATCGCGGCAGTGCCGAAGATCAGGTCGAAGCGCCAGTCGAACGCCAGACGCGCCAGCGTGGGCGGACCGGCGAAGTCGTAGCCGACCTCGATCTCGGGGATCGACGGATTCACGTTCGGCGGCGGTGGCGGTGGGGTGCGGCCGAGCGCCACCGCGATGCCGAAGGTCAGACCGAACACGACCGCCTCGACCAGCGCCAGCCGCATCAGCGGCAGACGGTCGGTGGGGTCGGCCACCAGCGCCGCCACGCCGCGACGCCGTTGCTGCCAGCCGATGACACCCAGGGTGCACAGCGCCGCCACCTTGCCGAGCACCAGCCAGCCGTAGCTGCTGTGCACCAGGTCGCTGGGTCGGATACGGACCAGCGCGTTGACGATCCCGGACATCGCCATGGCAGCGAAGCACCACAGGGCGATCATCGAGAATCGCCGCGCGGCGAGGTCGGCATGCTCGCCGGCGCGAATCGCCAGCGCCAGCAGCGCGAGCAGGCCTCCGGCCCACACCGCGCCCGCCATCAGATGGATGATCAGACTGTTGGTGGCGAGATCGTGGGATCCGCCCGCCGACGAGTGCCCCGACAGCCCGAGGGGCAGCAGGGTGGCGAGCGAACCCGCGAACAGTAGCGGCGTCCAGGACCAGCGCAGCACCGGGATGCTGGCCACCATGACGATCGCCGCCAGCGCCGCGCTCCACCGCCACATGCCTGCTGCATCGACCAGGGTCGCCACCGACCAGATGTCCGCCAGGCTGAGGCCCGAGAGCAGCGGCTGTCCCGTCACGTCGGATGCGGTGAGCGGAATGAGCAGGGTCGCGCACACCGCCCAGACCCCGGAGGCTGCGGTGCCGACTCGAAGTGCCCGGTAGCCCGACACGTCGAGAACACCCGACTTCTGCGGCGGCACCAGGAACGCGGCCATCAGGAAGGACCCAACCGCGACGACGGCCGCGATCTCGCCGGCAGCGCGCACGAAGGGCAGCCCGTAGTTCGTCACGGGTCCGGGATTCGGTAGCCCCGTCGCGGTCAACGCGTCAGCCAGCGCAAGCGCGGCGATGCCTGCCGCGGTGGCGCCTGCTAGGAGGCCGACTCCGACCAGGACCGGCCACACGTCACCGTGGCGAGTACTGCGCGGCACGGTGGTCGTCATGGCACCAGGGTATTGCGAGGAGGCGCAGGCCCTAGATCGCGGTCAGTGTCGCCGGGCCATCTCGCGTTCGACGAAGTGCTCCCGTGAGATCGCCTCGACGGTGTCCATGTCGTTCAGGATGCTGCGGAGTTCGGTCAAGAAGGCCTTCCGTCGTTCGGCGAGGTCGGCCGCGGGCTCCAGCAGATGTTGGTCGGCGGCCACCTGGCGCGCGGGCCCGAACAGCAGCGCGGACACCGACTCGTTGCTGCGCACCCGGTCCTGGGCCACGTACTGCCCGCCCACTCCCATCGCCAGCTTCGTCAGATCCGCCTCGCTGACATCGGCGGGCGCATCACGCAGCACGTCCGCGACGATCTCGTAGGCCTCGAAGAACGGACGCAGCATTGCGCCCGCAATCATCGGGCGTTTGGCACGGAGCAGCGCTGCGATTCGATCGCCGCCCGCGCAGACGTCGTCCTCCCAGTCCTGGTGCCACGACATCTCTTCGGCGACGTGCTCGCGGAACGCCTCCGAGTCGGCGAAGTAGAAGTCGAACTTCAACAGGTCGCGCAGGCGCATCACCTGAGCCCAGAACGCCTCGAGCCGGTCGGCGTCGGCCTTGGCGGCGTGAGCGAGCGACAGGTCGACGATGGACGTCTCCAGGAATGCGGCGATGAGTGTGTTTCGGTAGAAGGCGGCCTGGTGCTCGTCCTGGGGGGCAATGAGCCAGACCGGTTCCCGCCCCCCGTCCACACGCGTGACCGGATGGCCGTTGGACAGTGCGTCCACGGCGGCGCGCACGCCTTCGGGGGTACGCAGGCGCAGCACGCTGTTGGTGACCGGGGTGTTCTTGC
This sequence comes from uncultured Actinomycetota bacterium, assembly GCA_963798245.1. GTDB lineage: Bacteria > Actinomycetota > Actinomycetes > Mycobacteriales > Mycobacteriaceae > Mycobacterium. The sequence goes on along the minus strand of CAWCSO010000006.1, from coordinate 124,592 downwards.
GCACCAGATAGTCCAGCGCGTCCTGCATGGTGTGGTGCAACTGGTCGAGCGTCAGCGCGACACCGCGGGTGGTCAGCAGCAGCGCCGATACCAGCGCGGTCGCGTTCACGGGAGTCGCACGCAGGATCCGCCAGGCCACCTCGAACGCCATCTTCTGCAGCGCGAGTCGTTTGGCGGCGTCGTCGGTGGCCATGGGGCCGTGCGGCTCACCCAGGTATTCCCGCATCGACACTGCCTTCGGAAAGCGAACGTAGATCTTGCCGTAGTTGCGGTCGCCCTGCGCCTTGATGAAGTTGTACAGCCATGACAGGCCCTCGGGCGTCTTCTCACCGCCCCGCGCATATGCCGCGTATTCGGCCGTCTCGTGCAGCTGGTCGAAGCTGATCGACACCGGCTGAAGCAGGATGTCGTCGCTACGACCATCGAGGTAGGCGTCGGCGACGTAGGCGAGCAGACCGAGCTTGGGCGGCAGCATCTTTCCGGTTCGGGACCGGGTGCCCTCGATCGACCAGGTGAGGTTGAAGCGCTTCTCGACGACGTAGCCGACGAACTGTCTGAGCACGTACTTGTACAGCGGGTCGTCGAGCTTGCGACGGATGAAGATGACACCGGAGCGGCGCATCAGCGGACCCATCGCCCCGAAGGACAGGTTGATGCCCGCGAAGGTATGGACCGGCGGTAATCGGTTCTCCTGCATGGCCACCGGCACGATCACACCGTCGAGGTAGGAACGGTGCGAGAACAGCAGCACTGCGGGGTGCGTCTCCAGGGCCGTCCGCATCGATTCGACCTCGGCGCGGTCGTAGTCGATGTTGGGGTCGAATCCTCGGCTGAACACCGCCCGGCCGAGCGTCGGCAGGAGATCGACCGAGAACCGGCTCCAGCCCGTCGACAGTTCGTCGAGCATCTCTCCCGCCTTGTCGACGGTGGCATCGGGGATCTGGTCGAGCCCCTCCCGGAACCGCGCCGAGGCCAGCATCTCGGGTTTGACCAGACGCGGTGACTTGTACTCCGGGCCAAGAAGTCGAAGTTCGACGCGCTCGATGGCCAGACTGGCTCGCCGCAGCACGAAATGTGCGAATTCCCTGGGATTCTCGGCGACGGTGGTCTCGCTCCACTGCTCGCGCAGTTCGAATACCCTGGCCGGCTCACCGGCCACCACGCGGGCCCGCGACGGGTCCTTCTTCAGGATGCGGTGCTGCAGAATCGTCGGCGGACGGTAGACGTCGCGGCCGGACAGGAATGCGACGACCTTGGATCGGGTGGGTAGCCCGCCCGGAACCCAGAACACGCGCACCGGGACGACGGAGCGGTCCTCGTCGGCTCCGAGCAACTCGACGAAGCGAGCCAATGTGGCTGCCGGTGGATCGTCGTCGCTTGGCAGCTCCAACACCTCGATACGCGACTCGGGGTGCTTGCTCCGCTGCAGACGCAGCCAGTCGTCGAGCAATTCCCGTTCCGCGTGCGACCCCACCGAGGCGAGGACCAACGCGTCGCCGGTGGGGCTGAAGCTGGCGAACTCGTCAGAGGGGACCTTCACGGCCGGCCCTTCACCGTGCGGGTCGGCTTGGCCGGATCAACCTTCGCGGCGGTCTTGTTCGCCACAGCCTTCTTGGGCGCCGCCTTCTTGGGCGCCGCCTTCTTCGCGGCCGCGGGGGCGCCGGTGGCCTTCGCCGGGGTAGCCCTCTTGACCGACTTCGCAGCCGCCTTCCTTGTCTTCCGCGCCGTCCGCGCCGGCTTCACGCGTGCGTAGAGGGGCGGATCGGGAAGGGTGTCCCGCGGCCAGTCCTTCAGCGTGTCGAGGTAGAGCTGCCGGACTTCGGCGATGCGCTCGGTGAGGTTCTCCGACGTCCAGTCGTCAACCGGGATCGGTGGGAATACCGCGACGTCAACGGAACCTGGATTGAACGTGCTCGAGTTGCGGTCGGCGATCACCTCCGCGTTGCGGATGACGATCGGGACGATCGGGATGCCAGCCGACATCGCGATGCGGAACGGGCCCTTCTTGAACGGGCCGACCTCGGTGGTGTCTAGCCGGGTGCCCTCGGGTGCGATGAGGACGGACAGCCCCTTGCGGGCCAGCTCTTCGATCTTGCGCAGGCTCTCGACCGCGGCTTTCGGGTCGTCGCGGTCGATGAACGCCGCGTCCATCATCTTGCCGATGGTGCCCATCAGCGGGTCCTTCTCGAGTTCCTTCTTGCCCACCGAGGTGAAGTTGTCACCGATCAGCCTCCCCGCGATGAGCGGGTCCGCCTGGTTGCGGTGGTTGAAGATGAAGACGGCCGGTCGTTGCGCCTTGAGGTTCTCCTCGCCTACCACGTTGAGTTCGATTCCGATCGCGGCCATCAACAGCCGACTCCACGTCGACTGGAAGAAGTTGACCCCAACCCGTCGATTGCGCGTCAACAGGCCGAGGCCGATCGCGCCGGCGGCGGTCGGAAACAGGGATGCGACGCCCGCGGCGGTGCGGATTTGCGAAACTGGGCTGCTGCCACTACGGCTGGAGAACTTCAGCACGGGCCAACCACGCTTGTCCGCAACGGCTTCCATCTTGCCGGCGGGGTTGGTGGGGCGCGGATTGCCCACCAGGTACATCAACGCGACGTCCTCGTCGCCGTCGGCGTAGAAGTAACTCTCCGCGAGATCGATGCCATTGTTGGCGGCAAAGGTCTGCACCGCGCGCGCCTTGCCCGGACCCCAGATGACCGGGCGCTGCACCTCCCCGGTGATCAGGCCGACCTCGTCGGTCTCGAACTTGTTGCTCAGCACGTTGGTGATGCCGAGAAAACGGGCCACCGGTTCGACCTGCACGGTGAGAGCAGACGAACTGAGGACGACGGTATGGCCACGCGCCATGTGTGCGCGCACGAGTGCGCGCATCTCGGGATAGATGCGTTTCTGCACGTGCTGTTTGAAGAGTCGCTCGCCGAGTTCATCGAGATCGCTCAGGGAGTTGCCGTGCAGCATTCGCGCGCCCTTGCCGATGAGGTCCTCGAACTCCGACCGGCCCAGCTGGTGGTTGAGGCCGGCCTGGACCATGCCGATGAACTCGCCGACGCTCATCTGGCCACGTCGCAGGCGATCCTGGGTCATGAGCACCCCGGTGAAACCTGCCACCAGGGTGCCATCCAGGTCGAAGAACGCGCCGACCTTGGGTCCGTGCGGGCTGGCCTCGATCTCGGCGACCGACCCCGGCAGGCGCAGGGTGCGGTTGGGCTTTCCGTTCTGCGAACTCATTGTGCGGCACCCCCATTGGACGATGGAACGGATTCTGCTGCTTCGATCACGAACGAGGCGGGCGTGGCGCGCCCGTCGCCGCCGAGCGCGAGCACCTCGTCGAAGCCGGCCAGCAAGCTTCGCGCCCACAGCCCTGGATCGGTGATCGAGGCTCGGTCATACCGGGTGGTGATGGTGACGTACCCGGCGCGAGACACCAGGACCACCATCATCGCGACGCCGGGAAGCGGCCCCAGCCCGTAGTGGCGCAGGATCTTCGCACCCGCGATGAACGTATCACCTTGGTATACCGGCACATTGCTGGCCTGGACGTCGGACCCCACGACTGATCCAGCCACCGTTTCGAGGATGGCGTCGGGCAGCAGGCTGAGCACCGGAGCGATGGCGCCAACCATGTCGATCGCGCGCTCCTCGCGCTTGCTCGTCATTTGGGAGCGGACCCTCTTGATGCGTTTGGCCGCGTCGACCACGCCGACAGGCGCCGCCAGGTTCACTCCGGCGAAGCGGTTACCCCCGGCGGGGTCGTCGTCCGAGCGCAGGTTGACCGGTACCGCCATCGGCACCGTGTCGACCGGGATGCCCTTGGCTTCGTGATAGAGCCGCAGCGCGCCGCACAGCCCGGCGAGGTAGGCGTCATTGATGGATCCGCCCGCCGCCTTGGCTGCCCTGTGTAGATCACCGAACTCGATGTCGATGGCATCGGTGCGGGTGGACAGGCTGCGCCGCCGCAGTAGCGGCGACGGCTCTGACACCGGGCCCATGACTCTCACGCCGGACCGGGCGTAGTTGACGACGCCGCCCACCGCGGAGACCGGATCGCGGACGGCCCGGCCCACCGCGTGGAACGTCCCACCGATGGCGTCCCGGATGCCGCCGGCGATCGATCCTGGCAGCCGATTGATGCCCGCCCGCATCAGGTCATTCGGTGACAGGTCCTGCGGGATCGGCAGCGGCACCTCGTCCTCAGGCGTCGGATCGCGTTCCAGGTCGTAGATGTTGGCGAACATCGCGACGCCGCCGACACCGTCGGTGACCGCGTGACTGAGGTGCAGCATCGTGGCCGCGCGCCCGTCGGCGAGACCCTCGACGAGGGTGGCCGTCCACAGCGGGCGGGAGATGTCCAGTGGGGACTGCATGGCGACCTCGGCGAGATCGATCAGCTCACGCAGCGTGCCCGGTTCGGGAACCCGCATTCGGCGGACGTGGAAGTCGAGGTTGAAGTCTGGGTCGACGATCCAGCGAGGTGAAGCCGTGGGCAGTGTCGGCATGACCACCTTCTGGCGCAGCCGCAGAACCTTGCGTGAGGCATGTTCCAAACGGGCGCGGAAGCGTTCCCAGTCAGGTGTGGTGTCGAGCAGTTCCAAACCCATTATTCCCGACCGGGTACGGGGGTTGGCCTCGCCGCGGTGCAATAGCTGATCGAGGGCGTTCAGCTCCTCGGGCAGCCCTGCCGCGTCCAACTCCGGCGCGTCGCTCATCGCCTGTTGATCTCCCTCACCTGGTTGGCTGTGCGGAGACCACGCTAGTCGGCGCCAACTTGGCGCGGGCGTCATTGCCAGTGTTGTGCGGACCTACTCAGCCGAGCCAGGAGATCCGCCCATTTCCCGCCTTGCCTCCATGGCTCAGTCGGATGGTGCAAGGAGTTTTCGTCGGGATCAGCCGACGACTTCGGGCGGCATCTCACGGAATGCATCGGCATGCAACACTCCTGCTTGCTGGCCATTTCGGCTGGGTGTGATCCGGAGCGTGACTGATGCGCCGTGCGTACCAGGCCGGACGTAGTAACACTGATCGGACTCTGGGCAGTAGATGCACACGACGTCGATTGCATCCTTGTCCATCGGCGTGGTGTGCGTCCCGTGGCGGTCCGCCCATACCGAGCGGAACTTGACCGTGACCGCACCCGCGCGCGCCGACCGGTACCTCACCTGAAGACGATTGAACTCGCCGCCCGCATAGGCGACGAGATCGAACGGCGCGTGCTCCGTTACCGGAAACAGAACCGTGAAGCCCTTGCCGACCAAGTCGGCATGCACCTTGGCCACGCCTAGGTCACCTTTGTCCCTCGTGGGGTGCATCGCCATCGATACCAGAGTAAGGGATGACCCGTCCATCGGTTGGCGTCAATTCGGCTAAGGTATTCGAGCTGCCCCCGTAGCTCAGCGGATAGAGCAGCCGCCTTCTAAGCGGTTGGTCGCAGGTTCGATCCCTGCCGGGGGCGCCACCCATGTGTATTTCGTCGGGTGATGCCTGACGTCTTCGTGCCGGGACGTCGTGCGGGAAGGGACCCCCCTCCCGTCAGCCACTATGGCCCCGAGCGCCGGAGACATGACCAGCGACGGGACTATCGTTACGCCCGAAGGCGAACAGACGGCAGCGGTAGGGCGGCTCACAGCGGCTGGATCGCCTTCGTCGACGAAAGGCGTGAGGCAACGGAATGGAAGTAGTTACGAAGGACACGTTCATCCGAGCCGAGACGGACCGCTACTTCGACAACATGTCTCGCGCAGCCGGCGGAATCAACCGGTTGTTGCACTTCCGAACGGTCACGCCACTCGATCAACAGACCGTCGTACGAATGAACAAGGACACGCTCTACTCGATGGGCGTCGTGGACACCGCTCAGGGCGCGACGATCACCATGCCCGACATTCCGGCGGGCCGCTACGCCTCGATCTACCTGGTCGACAACGACCACTATGTCCCGTTCGTGATCTACGAACCCGGAACGCATCAGTTACCCCAGGACACCCGCTACCTCGGTGTCGGCGTCAGGATTCAGTTGTTCGACCCCAGTGACCCCGACGAGGTCGCGCTGGTCAACGACCTGCAGGATCAGTTCATCATCGACGCCGCCGGAGCCACGGATTTTGCTGCACCCCAATGGGATCAGGCATCGCTGGATGCCCTGCGGGCCGAGTACGAGACCGAGTTTCAGGCATTCGGCAGCTACCCCGATGACTGGCAGGGCAAGCGCGGCGAACTGAACGAAGAGACCCGCCACCTGGCGGCCGCCGGAGCGTGGGGACTGTTCCCGAACCGCGACGCCACCTACATCGGCTATACCGGCGGCCCCGACATGGCCGAGGGCTACTCGGCCACCTACGACGTGCCCGAGAACGATGCGTTCTGGTCGATCACGGTCTACGGCGCCGACGGCTACATGAAGTCGGAGACCAACCACGTCGGTTCCTCGGGCGCGGTCTACAACACCGACGGCACGGTCACGGTGAATTTCGGCTCAACGGAAACGTGCGGGAACGGCCCGAATCGCGTTGACATCACCGATGGCTGGAACTTCCTCATGCGGATCTACCGACCGGGTCCCAGCGTGCTCGACGGAACGTACAAGCTGCCACCCGCCACCGCGTGCGGGTAGGTTGCGCGGCTTGCCAACCCCAGCCGAAACGCAGCGCGTACTGACGCCGAACCGCGTGATCGTGCGTAGCGTGGGGGCAGTCGATGTCAGCTGTCGCAGGTGGCCAAACGGTCAGGAGTCCCACGTTGACATCGAGTTCACGCACGCCCACGCCTGAGAGCAGTGTCACGGGTGCCCAAGTCCGCGAGCTCGCCAAGGAGGCCTATATCTACGGCTTTCCCATGGTGGACAGCTGCCGTATCGAACACGCGTACTTCGTTGATGAGCAGGATTCCGAATACAAAGGACCGTGGAACCACATCCACAGCACGGCACGCGTGTACACGCCCGCCGATACCGCCATCCAGACACCGAACTCCGACACCCCGTATTCAATGCTTGGTGCCGATCTGAGGGCCGAGCCGCTGGTCCTGACCATTCCGCCCATCGAGCCGGGCCGCTATTACTCGGTCCAGTTCATCGACGGTTACACCTATGACTTCGACTACCTCGGCAGCCGTGCCACCGGCAACGGCGGCGGCACGTATCTGTTGGCCGGGCCGAGGTGGCACTCCGATACGCCCGCCGGAATCGACGGCGTCATCCACGCTGAAACCGACGTGGTGCTCGCCATCTACCGCACCCAGCTGTTCGGACCCGACGACATCGACGACGTGAAGAACATCCAGGCCGGATATCAGGTCCAACCGCTATCGGCGTTCCTGGGCGAACTTGCGCCTGCGGCCCTGCCCCCCTGGACTTCCCCGCGCCGCTCACACCCGATCAGCAGAAGACCGATTTGCTTTTCTTCACCATGCTCAACGCGGCACTGCGCTACGCCCCCACGCTCCCCTCCGAGCAAGACCTGCGCGCACGGTTCGCGTCCATCGGCATCGGACCCGACGGCAGCTTCGACGCCGAAACCCTGACCCCGGAGATGCGCACCGCGTTCGAGGGCGGAGTGGCCGACGCGTGGGCTGAACTCGACACCTTCGTGACGGAGAAGGTCAGCAACGGTCAGGTGACGTCGGCTGACGTGTTCGGCACCCGCGCCGCGATGAAGGACAACTACCTCTACCGGATGGCCGGGGCGTTCCTGGGCATCTACGGCAACACCGCCGCCGAGGCGATCTACCCCGTCTTCAACAGCGACTCCTCCGGCGCACCGCTCAATGGGGCGCACGACTACACCTGCCGCTTCCCACCCGGAGAGTTCCCACCTGTCAACGCCTTCTGGTCACTGACGATGTACGAACTACCATCCAGCCTGCTGGTGAACAATCCGATCAACCGCTACCTGATCAATTCACCCATGCTGGACGCGCTCACCAAAGACGCTGACGGCGGACTCACCATCTACGTCCAAAACCAGTCACCCGGCCCCGAGAAGGAGGCCAACTGGCTGCCCGCACCAGAGGGGGCGTTCCGCGTGGTCGCCCGACTTTACTGGCCCAAGGACGAGGCCCTCGACGGGCAGTGGCAGCCACCACGACTGCACGAGAGCCAAGCGGCCCAGCAGGTGAGCGCGCGGTAGCCCCCGCACACGTCTGCCGCATCCCCCGGCGACGCCGCCTCGCATTCCGCGGCCGACCACCGGCCATCTGCGTGGTGGCGCTTTACGCCATTCACACCCCCTGGTCCGCGCGATCCAACCGGGTCGAGCCGCGCGATCCCGTCGCGTCCAACCGAGGCGAGGAACCGGTCCGATAGAAGAATTGCCAAGCGGACTCCGTTCGCGCTGACCTGCGGTTACGACGCGAAAGACTCGGTTGTGCGGGCCTCCGGCATTACGCGACAACTCGGGAGACGTACAGCGAATTTGCGGAATCGATGCACAACGGATGCGAACTCCGTACCGTGATATTTACCAACACGCAAAAAAACAAGCGAAGGTAGCACAATGGCGCTAACTGAAATCCCCAGTCGACGGCTGATTATCACCGGTGCATTTGCGGTCGCGATCGCGGCGCCGGCGATCGTGCTGAGTGCCGCCCCGTCGGCCGGCCCGCCCGCTCAGCTCGCCAGCTGCCTGGAGGGCCAGACAATGGAACCCAACACGGGCCAGTGCGTTGGAACGCCGAATGCGGCTCCGGGTGAATCCGGTGCCATTGGTGGCAATCCCGACATTCCCACCGTCGACGGCATACCGTGCACCGGCGCGAACTCGGGTCAATGCATCGGCCTGGAGCAAAGCGACGCGGGACAGGCGGGTTCGATGACTCCGTCATCCACCTTCGGGGATGGCAACGAGACGGTGGCGCCGAGCCCTTAGGCGCTGCCAAGGCTGGCACCGGTTGCGGAACGTCAGCGGGAACTCACCGGGTTGCCTTGGCCATGCCGTAGGTTCACGGGTTTGGGCGCTACCGTGTCGGGGTGGCCGACAACGAGGTGATGGACTTCGACGGCAACGCGGAGCGCGGGTCGCGCTCCCCGCGCGGGGTCTACGACGAGGGCCGGGAGCCCGATCCGCTCTACACCCTGGCCAACGAACGCACCTACCTGTCGTGGCTGCGGCTCGCAGTGACCCTGCTCGCGGGCGCCGTCGCCATCGACCGGCTCTTCCTCGAGCGACCCTGGTACGGGAGCCAGATCCTCGCGCTGATGCTCGTGGCGATCGCCTTCGCCACCTGCGGCATCGGCGTGCGGCGCTGGTGTGCAACCGAGCGCGCCCTTCGGCGGCGCCATCCGTTGCCCGGCTTCGGCGCACCGTTGCTCGCTACCGCGGCCGTCCTCCTCGTGGGAGCCGGCGTCATCCTCCTCGTCATCACGCCACGGGGCTGAGCGTTGATGAAGGCCAAGCCCGGAAGGCTGTGGGGCGACCAGCACCCGTTCGAGCGCAACCACCTGCAGCGCGCGATGACGCTGACCGGGCTGTGCGGCGTCTTCGCCGTCGCCGTCATCCTTCTCGTCCACGCCGACGTCACCGGTGTGCTCGGTATCTCGCTCATCTGCGGGGGCGCCGTGTCGGCGCTCGCCGCGTCGTCGCGGCACCGATACGTCCAGGAGACCCACCTCGGGTTCGCCGTACTCGGCACCCGAGACGGGCGATTCGTGTTCGGCTCGGCACTCGCGTTCGCGGTCGTCGGCGTGTTCGTCTCCCTGCTAGTACTTCTCGAGTGAGACACGGCGGACAGGTCAGAGCATGTCTCTGGCCGCAGCCCGTAACGTTCGCCCACTGACGGTCACCGCTTGTCCCGGCGGGTCTTCCAGTCACCAACCTCGGCCAGCCGGCGTCGCTGCTGGGCCGCCGCACCAACGTCCGACCCGTGACCACGCTGTTCAAGGTTTTCGATGACACGCCGGCGGTGTTCGACGGGGTTGGAGTCGTCGTACTTGAACTTGGCTTCCACGCGCAAGACCGTCAACCGCACCCCGCGGATGCCAGCCAGCATCCGCCCGTATGGATCTTCGCCGACGGCGACGGGGGCGTGGCGCCCCTCCGGCTGAAAGTCATCGAGCTGGGCAGTGAGGATCTGCACCTTTCCCTCTTGGTCGTCGACTACCGTTGGGCGGCAGACGAATTGCACCGCCGAGTAATAGCTCGTCGGCACACCGTCCTCATCGGGCCCGCCGGCCTTGGCACGCCAGTACGTCGGGATGTAGGCATAGTCACCGATCACCGCAAGCCGAACCTGAGCGGAGGCTTCCAAATGCGCCCAGACCGGGTTCGGTCGGGCCAGGTGAACGAGAAGTTCATCACCGGCGAACGTGAAATGAGTGGGGAGCACGAGCGGGGCTTGGGCCGGGTCGAGGTTGTTGACCACGAGCATTCCAAATCGGTCAGTCGATGCCAACCAGGTCTGCCACTCGGCGGTGTCGACTGCGGAATCCCACGGATGGATCAGCATGTCACTCTCCTTGCTCACGTGTCGGGCCGCTGCGGAGCAGTCGGCTGACGATCTTTACGTCCGACCCCAGCCGACCCAATCCGGCGCTCAGGTCATCGGCTGCGGCCTGTAGGCGCCCATCGGTCATCGGGTCGAGCGCATCGAGGATGAACAGGGCCGTGGTGGTGTCGTCACGGAGTTGTGTGCGTCGAGACTGACGCCAGTTCCAGCGTCGGCAGGTGATCCCGGCATCGTCACACCAGACCACCTCCCCGGGCTCGGGATGCTCGACGACGGCGATGCCGTCGGTGCTGGTGTGGAACGGCTCGGCGCCGCTGGCCCGGACGAGACGTGGAGAGCCCGTGTACAGGGACAGATCTTCACCGCCGATTGGTATTTGGTATCGCACCGACACCGCGTTGTAGAGGTCGGTGAGCCGGTTGACGCGAGGCAGGCCGGACTCGGCCCGTCGCAGCAGGGCCTCCACGCTGTTGCGGGTGCGTTGCGGCTTCGCCCCGAACGCCCGGTAGGCCTCGCGCCAGGCAGCCACGTGCGGAATCTGCTCCAGTGGCTGCTCGGCGAGCACCTGACGGGCCGCGGCTTCAGCGGTCAGCAACAGACCGTCGCTGCCCGCGTCGCTGGGGCCGGCCACCAGGCCGTCGACCGCCAGCAGCAAGGCGCGGTAGTCAGGCCGCAGCGCAGACACGGCGTCGTCAACGTGAGCCCGGGCCAGTAGACCTTCGAGAACGTCGACCTCAGTCATGGCTCGCCTCCGATCGGATCGATGCCACCCCGACGCCAGGTTCGTAGACCGCCAGCGAGAACCTCGCGGGCAATGCGTTCGGATTGGCGTAGGAATGAGCGGCATCACCGGGAAACGTTGCTGCATCACCGGACTCGAGCGTTACCGATTGATCTGCAGTCGTGATGACGATCGACCCCGCCAGAAGGTGGACGAGTTCTTGGGTGCCGCCAGCGTGGGCCTCGCTGCTGTGTAGATCGCCAGGGCCGAGGGTCCAATCCCATAGCTCGACGACGTCTGGTGGCGTGGTGCCGGCAACCAGAATCCCCTGCCCACCGGAGTCACCGGTCCACAGCGTGGCGGCCTCGCCGTGACGGGTGACTTTCACCGATGCGGGTTCAGGAGGTTCGACCAGCGCTGGAAGGCCTACGCCGAGTGCATCACTGAGCCGGAGCAGCGTCCCAACACTCGGGTTCACCGCACCCTGTTCGACGTTGATCACCATCCGGCGACTCACCCGGGCCATCTCGGCGAGTTTGTCCAGAGTCCACCCTCTGGAATGGCGCTCGTGTTTGACCCGCACGCCGATCGCCGTGGCCAGAGCGCTGGCCCCTGCATCCATCAGTGCACTATAACGCACTATGAGTGCACGAAAGGTTGGCACCGCGCTCTAGGGATTTCGGGACGGTGTCGAGCCCCCCGGTCGCGCCTCCCGGTCCGCGCGGCGCGCGCGGATGGGCAGGTCCGCTGATCCTGGCGGGCCGTGGGTTCAGCGCCGACCCAGATGGGCGCGGAGTCGGTTTGCGTGGCTTTCTGGTCACACCCCGCGCACTGCCGTCCCGTCTCGTCAGGCAACCACGGCAGGCATCGAATTCCACCCACGTATGACCGAAGTACTCGACATCTGGGCTCGGCTCATGTCGACGTCCCATTCGGGAAACCGATTCAGGACCTCGTCGATTGCGACACGGCCCTCCAACCGCGCCAACGCCGCACCGAGGCAGAAGTGGACGCCCACGCCGAAACCGAGATGGAATCTGATTTGTCGATGGATGTCGAATTCATCTGCGTCCGAGCCGAACTGGCGCTGATCGCGGTTGGCGGAGCCGACGAGGAGCAACATCACGCTGCCGGCCGGGACATGCTGACCGTAGTACTCGACGTCTCGGGTGACGTAGCGGGCCAGATGTGCCGCCGGCGATTCCAGGCGCACCAGCTCTTCGACCGCGTTCGGGATGAGGCCACGGTCGGCATGAAGTTCGCGACGTTGATCGGGATGTTCTGACAGGATCTTGCCTGCCCATCCGATGAGCCTGGTCGTTGTTTCATTACCCGCCGCCGACACCACGGCGATGTACATCAGGAGTTCGTCGCGGGTCAGCCGCCGGATGGCGCCCGCCTCGTCTTCGAACTCCGCGTTGAGGAGTTCGGTGACGATGTCGTCCGACGGGTTCTTGGCACGCCACTCGACGTACTCGGCGAAGAACGCCGACTCGTCGAACCCGTTCGACGCAGTCGCCATGGGCTTGCCGGGTTCGGTGGCCACCTGGGTGTTGGCGAAGTCGCGCACCTCCTCGTGCATCTCCTCGGGAATGCCGAGAAGCGAGCAGATCACCCGCATCGGCATCTGCATGCCGAGGTCGGCGACGAAGTCGAATTCGGCTGCCCCGATGAGGGGATCGAGGCTGCGGGCGCAGAAGTCACGGGCCGCCTGTTCGAGTTGGCTGATCTTGCGCGGGGTGAACATCCGCGACACCAGTTTTCGATGGATGTCGTGGCGAGGTCGGTCCTCCATGATGAACAGTCCCGACGGGACCGGCAGGTCGGCCTTGACGAATTCCAGGACGTTTCCGTGCGCCGAACTGAAGGTCTCCCGATCGACGAAACCCTGCTCGACATCGGTGTATCGGCTCAGAGCCCAGAATCCCAACCTGTCGTTGTAATACACCGGCGACTCCTCGCGGAGCCGGGCCAGCATCGGGTAGGGGTCGGCCATGAGGTCGACGTCATATGGGTCGTAGAACACCTCGTTCGATGTACTGCCGGTCACGGTTGGCCAACCTCCTGGGAACGTGAATTCAACGCCGACATACGTGATCGTATGTGAAATGTCGGTAAGTATGTGGCAGGTCTGGCAAGATGCTCTGCATGGTCGAGCGCTGGACCAAGGAGCGGCGCCTTGAGCACACGCGGAACCTACTGATCGACGCCGCCGAAGACGTCTTTGCGCGCAAGGGGTTCGCGGCCGCGACGCTCGAGGACATCGCTTCCACCGCCGGCTACACGCGGGGCGCGTTCTACGTTCACTTCGCGTCGAAGGAAGACCTGTTCCTCGCGCTCACCGATCGCTACTACCGACGAATCCTCGACAGTTTCGCCGAGGTGCTCGCCTCGATCGGCCAGGTCGGCGACACCGAACTCGACCGCCTGGCGGACCGTTGGCGTCAGGCGTGCCGCAACGGCGGTGCCCAGCACGCGGCACTCGGCTACGAGTTCTCCCTCTACCTGATGCGCAACCCGGAGGCCCGATCCCGGGTCGCAGAAATGCGTCGACTCCTCGTCGAGTCCCTGGCCGACTTCGTGACGTCGGTGATCGCCGGGCTCGACGCCACCCTGACCATGCCCGCGTCGACCTTCGCCCAGGTCCTCATCACCACCAGTGACGCCATCATGGTGGCCGACGAGGTCGAGGACGTCGATCTGTTCCGGCCCATGGTCGACCTCTACGCCTCCGCCGTCATCCTGCCGAGCTGACCACCGACCACGGTGACCGATCGGGTCGCGCAGGGAGATCTACCGGCAGCAGTCCGGGTCCAACACCGCGCACAGCGCACCGACCGCGTCGCGGTGCGGTCGGTGGTAGACGTTCATCCCTCGCCGGTCGGACTCGACGAGACCAGCACGACGGAGCTGGGCCAGGTGGTGACTGACGGTGGATTCGGTCAGCGCCAGCGCCGCTGCGAGCACACCGCTGTTCTCTTCGCCCGCCGAGGAACTGAAGAGGTAGGACATGATCTTCACCCGCGCAGGGTCGGCGAGAGCCTTGAGACGTAGCGCCACCTGAAGCGCATCCTCGTCGTTCATCGGCCCGGCGGCTACCGGCGCGCAGCAGACCGGAGCGGACATGTCGATCACGGGCAGCGCCTTGGGCATGGCGCCAATTCTCGCCATTGGATTGACTTATGTCAAAGAGGTGTGCATCCTCGAACCAGGAGTTCGACATATGTCTCACACCCCAGGAAGGCACGCCATGTCCCGGATGCAACTCGCCCTCAACGTCGACGACCTCGACCAAGCGATCACGTTCTATTCGAAGCTGTTCAACACCCAGCCCGCCAAGGTCAAGGACGGCTACGCGAACTTCGCGATCGTCGAGCCACCGCTGAAACTGGTCCTGCTCGAGAATCCCGGACAGGGCGGCACCATCAACCACCTCGGCGTCGAGGTCGGTTCCAGCGACACCGTGCACGCGGAGATCGCCCGCCTCACCGACGAGGGCCTGTTCACCGACGAAGAGATCGGCACCACCTGCTGTTTCGCCACTCAGGACAAGGTCTGGGTCACCGGGCCCGCCGGCGAGAAGTGGGAGGTCTACACGGTGCTCGCCGACTCGGACACCTTCGGCGGGGCCGACCGAACGGATGCGTCACACGCCTGCTGCTGACCCACGCCCGGCTGACCTCGATCCCGGCCGCAAGACCCGCCGCCCTTGCCCATTGATTCGATACCTGTCAATATCGATGAGTGTCTAAATCATCGCTGCCGTTGGGTGACGGGGCGTCGTGCGACTTCGCCCCGATGTTGCGCGAACCCCTGACGGTCGAGGCCGCCGCCGGTATTGCCATCAAGCTCAAGGCCCTGGCCGACCCGGTCCGGCTCCGACTGTTCAGCACGGTGGCCAGTCGAATGGGCGGTGAAGCATGTGTCTGCGACATCTCTACAGACTTCGACGTCACCCAACCGACCATCAGTCACCACCTGCGGGTGCTCAAGGACGCCGGACTGCTGACCTCGCAACGCCGCGCCTCCTGGGTGTATTACTCCGTAGTCCCGGAGACGTTGCGGACCCTGTCGACGGTGCTCGGAGTGGTTGATGACGGCGCGACGGGAGTTCCGGCATGACGAATGTCGTTGACGGCGGCGCCATCACCGAGAAACTGTCGCGGCTGGACCGATTCCTGCCGGTGTGGATCGGCATCGCGATGGCCGTCGGGCTGTTACTCGGTCGCCTCGTTCCCGGGCTGAACACCGCGTTGCAACGGGTGCAGATCGACGGCATCTCGCTGCCGATCGCCTTGGGCCTGTTGATCATGATGTACCCCGTCCTGGCGAAGGTCCGCTACGACCGACTGGACACGGTTACCGGCGACCGCAGGCTCCTCGTCAGCTCACTGCTACTGAACTGGGTCCTCGGCCCCGCGCTGATGTTCACGCTGGCCTGGCTGCTGCTGCCGGACCTGCCCGACTACCGCACCGGCCTGATCATCGTGGGCCTGGCCCGCTGCATCGCCATGGTGATCATCTGGAACGACCTGGCCTGCGGGGACCGCGAAGCCGCAGCCGTCCTCGTCGCCCTGAACTCGATGTTCCAGGTCGTCATGTTCGCCGTGCTGGGATGGTTCTACCTGTCGGTGTTGCCGGGGTGGCTCGGTCTGGAACAGGCCACGATCAGCACGTCGCCGTGGCAGATCGCAAAGTCCGTGCTCATCTTCCTGGGCATTCCCCTGCTGGCCGGTTACCTGTCGCGACGGTTCGGCGAGAAGGCCAAGGGCCGCCAGTGGTACGAGTCCACGTTCTTGCCGACGGTGGGGCCATGGGCGCTCTACGGCCTGCTGTTCACCATCGTCATCCTCTTCGCCCTGCAGGGCGACCGGATCACCAGCAGCCCCGTGGACGTCGCCCGCATAGCGCTTCCGTTGCTGGCCTACTTCGCGATCATGTGGAGCGGTGGCTATGCGCTCGGCGCCGCACTCGGCCTCGGCTACCGACGCACCACCACCCTCGCCTTCACCGCTGCGGGCAACAACTTCGAACTCGCCATCGCCGTCGCCATCGCCACCTACGGCGCGACCTCCGGGCAGGCGCTCGCCGGCGTCGTCGGACCGCTCATCGAGGTCCCGGTTCTCGTCGCCCTGGTCTACGTCTCCCTGGCCCTGCGGCGTCGCTTCCCGCCCGACGTTTCACACGACGCCGCTACCACACCCACGACCGATCGGAGCACACCATGACCGAGAGCCCTGTCTTCTCCGCCCACAGGCGACACGACCTCTCCATCGACCAGCGGCTTGCATTGAGGACGGCGGCCACCCGACTGCATGGCGAGTTCGGCGACCACTTCGGCGTCGAAACCATCGAGCGGTTCCTCCACTCGTCGTATGACCAATTCGCCGGGCAGGCCACCATTCCCAACTTCTTGCCCCTACTAGCCGAACGCTGGGCACGTCAACGTCTCACCGCCCTCGCGCGCATCGAGGGCAAGATCACCGACGCCAAGCCCACCGTGCTGTTCCTGTGCACTCACAACGCGGGCCGATCCCAGATGGCGCTGGGTTACTTCACCCACCTCGCAGGAGACCACGCCGTCGCCTGGTCCGGCGGATCCGAGCCAGGGACACAGATCAACCCGTCCGCCGTGGCCGCGATGGCCGAGGTCGGCATCGACATCACCGGCGAATTCCCGAAACCGTGGACCGACGAAATCGTCCGCGCCGCCGACGTCGTGGTGACCATGGGCTGCGGGGACGCCTGCCCGTTCTTCCCCGGCAAGCGATACGACAACTGGGACCTGGCCGACCCTGCCGGCCAGGACGTCGAAGCCGTCCGTCCGATCCGGGACGACATCGAAGAACGCGTTCGCCGCCTCCTGGCCGACCTCGGGGTCCCGGTCACCCGATAGCCCGACCATCATCAGGAGGAGGAGGCGGCGGCGTTCTCCTTGGCGGCCTTCTCCTTGGCGGCCTCAAGCGCGGCGCGTCCCTCGGGACTGGCAGCGGAGTTGCCGGCCGTGGTGGCGGTCGCCACTGCGGCATCGCAGTTGAGGTCGACCAGGACGGTGTCGGTGACCGGGGCGAAGTCGTCGCCCTTGCGCCACGCTGCCATCTGGGAGTGCGTGACGACGCAATCGTTGTCGTCGCCGAGTTCGTCGCCGAACCTGCTCGCGATCACCGCCTTGTCCCCAGCATTGGCGATGGCCGAGGATGCGTCGGCGTAGGTCTGGCCGGCGTAGTCGTCGGCGGAGGCGATCCCGGCGCCGTGAAGGCCGAGAGTAGCGACGGCGCCGAGGGCGGCGATGGAGAGAATGCGGAACGTGGGCACGGACGACCCCTCACTGGAAGCAGTTCTGGCAACGGTGCAACCTCGCTGGTGCCTTGTCCCGAACGGTATGGGCCGAGGCTGACGGTCAGCGGAGTCGTCACTGTCGAGTTCCTGCGAAACCGGTTGCTTCGCTTACCAGTTCCCTACCGGCATCCGGGCGTGGCGGTCGTCAGGTGGTCAGGTCGAGGTCCTGCGCGCTGTCGAACGAGTCGTCGACCAGGACGACGGTGCGGTGGGGTCCGTCCAGCATCGATGCCGCGATGGCCGCCCGGTACCCCGAACCGCAGTGCACCCAGACCTCCCCCGTGGGGACCTCGTCGATCCGGTCGGCGAGTTCGTGCAGCGGGACGTTGAGCGCGCCGGGGAGGTGGCCGGCACTCCACTCGCCGTCCTGGCGTACGTCGAGCACCGCGATGTCGTCTCGTTCGATGGTGGCGGCCAGCTCGCCGAAGTCGGCAACCCGGTAGGACCGCAAGGGCGCGCCGCCGCTCAGCTGCTGGACGTCACCGACGGCCGATCCGGCGAGATCGTCGACACCGATGCGGACGAGTTCGCGCCGCGCGTCGGCGATCTGCTTCTCATCGTCACCGATCAGCGTCAGCGGGGCACCCCAGGTGTGGAGCCACCCGAGGTAGGTGACGAACGAGGTGGACAGTTCGAACGCCAGTGTGCCGTCGAGGTGCCCGGCGGCGAACGCCGTCCGGTTGCGCAGGTCGACGACCCACTCCCCGGCGTCGATGCGGCGCCGCAACTCGGTCGGGTCGACGGGTTCGGGCAGCGAGAGGTCGACGGGAGCAGGTCCCCGCGCGTTGATCACGCCCATGTGCGCGTAGTAGGCGGGGTAGGCGGACAGGCCGGCGATCAGTTCGTCGACATAGGTCTGTTCACTCTCGGTGAGAGCGGGGTTGTTCCGGCGTTCGTCGGCGATCGTGGACTCATCGCCGCTGCCCGGTGTCGCCGAACAGAAACTCCCGAAGCCGTGCGTCGGATAGACCTGGGCGTCGCCGGGCAGCTCGTCGGCGAGACGGCGGACCGAATGAAACTGCGCGTGGGTGAGTTCCCGGGTGTGTTCGGCACCGAGGAGATCGGTGCGTCCCGTGGTGCCGTGCAGCATCGATCCGCCGGTGAAGGCACCCAGCGTCGAGCCCGTGCCGTCCTGCAGTACATAGCTCACGTGGTGATGTGTGTGGCCAGGGGTGCGCACGGCCCTCAACTGGATGGCTCCGGCGTCGATGGTGTCACCGTCGGTGATGGCGCGGCGCGGGTAGTCGACGTCGTCACCGGCGGGCACCACGTACTCGGCTCCGGTGACCCTCGCGAGTTCCAGCCCACCGGTGACGTAGTCGTTGTGGATGTGGGTCTCCAGGACGTGCGTGATCCGGACTCCTCGGTCGCGGGCCAGGTCGAGCACTCGGTCGATGTCACGCTGTGGGTCGACGACGACCGCGACGCCGCCTTCGTCGATCATGTAGCTGCGATCGCCGAGGCCGGAGGTTTCGATGATGGATACGTGCATGCCTTCTCCTTCGAGTTCGACGAGCAGTCGCGTGTTCGACTGCGCCGCGGGCTTTTCCGGCCCTGGTGATGGTCAATCAGTGCAGAAACACGGTGTCGACGAGGACGTAGGCGGCCACGGCGAAGACCAGGTATGCGAACCACGTCCGGAGACGTGCCGTGTCGACCTTCGTTCCCAGTTGCCCCGCAACGAGGGATCCGAAGATCGCGCTGCCGAGGAAGGCCGCGGTGATGGTCCAGTCGATCTGGCCGTCCTGAAGGTGCGCTACCACTCCGCCGACCGAGTTTGCGACGATGATCACCAGCGAGGTACCGATGGCGATCGGCATCTCCACGCCGAGCATCAGCACCAGCGCGGGAATGATGAGGAAGCCTCCGCCCACGCCGAACAGGCCAGTGAGCAGGCCCACCCCCAAGCCTGCGGGGATGGACCGCGGCGCACACCGCCGCCAGTTGATGCCCTCGTTGCCGACCTTGCAGGCGGTGCCGGTGTCGCCGGTGTCCTTCAGCATCCGCCACCCGGCGGCGACCATCACCACCGCGAAACCGATCAGGACGGCAGCCTGGGGAAGGTGGCGCCCGATCGCCGAACCGACGAAGGTGGCGGGAATCCCGGCGGCGGCGAAGATGGCGGCCAACCGCCACTGCACCTGGCGGGCTCGCACCTTGGCAATCGCGCCGAACGCCGAGGCAACACCGACCACGATCAGCGACATCGGGATGGCCTGCCCGACGTCGAGTCCCAGTACGTAGACCAGGACGGGCACCGCCAGGATCGATCCACCCCCACCGAGGAGGCCGAGAAGGATCCCGATGACCAGGCCGAAGACGAGCGCGAGCGTGATGATCATGTTTGGTCAGTCATCGGCGCGGACGCGCCGCGACCGTCTATCGCGCGTCGGCAGTCGGGCTGAGTGAGTCGATCGCGGCCTGCAACCTGCTGGCTGCCTCGTCGGCAACGGAGACCAGACCAGGCTCGTCGGACACCTGGACCATCACCTGCGGGTCCATGGCGTCGACGATCACGACTCCGGAAGCGGTGGTGTCGGCACGTACGACGACGTTGCAGGGCAGGAGCAAACCGATCTGGCGGTCGGCGCCGACCGCACGGTGGGCCAACGGGGGGTTGCACGCCCCGAGGATCATGTAGTCCTCCATGTCCTCGTCGAGCTTGGCCTTCAGCGTGGCCTTCATGTCGATCTCGGTGAGGATGCCAAATCCCTGGTCCGCCAGCGCCTTTCGGGTTCTCTCGACGGCATCGTGGAACGACGTGCGCATGGTCGTCGACAGTGCGTAACTCATGGTTCATCTCCTCGTCGGTGTCGTCGGTGCACCCCACCGGCAGTCATGCCAATGCGAGGAAGAGCTTCTCCAGTTCGCCCTCGGTCATCGGTTCCTTGCCCTCTGCCGCGTCGCCGGTGAGGCATTCGCGGAGCCCGGTGGCGACGATCTTGAAACCCGCCTTGTCCAGGGCACGCGAGACGGCCGCGAGTTGGGTCACGACATCCTTGCAGTCGCGCCCCTGCTCGATCATCGCGATGACGCCGGCGAGCTGTCCGTGCGCGCGGCGCAGCCGGTTCAGCACCAGCGCAATGCTGTCTTCGTCGCCAACCACGTTGGCCTCCTTCATCGCCGGTCATACTCCACGGGGTACGTTGCCACCCAACTGAAGGGTACCCCAGGGGGTATGATTGTGTCGAGCACCGCGCTCGTCGTCACACCGATCGGGGCAGCGCCGGATGGAGTTCGACCTCCTGTGCCTTCACCGCGAAGTACACGCCGCGACCGGGCGTGAGATCGAGATCGGCGGCCGACGCCGCGGTGACGTCTGCGCTGAGGCCCGCGCTTCCGTCGGGTTGTTCGGCGCCGCGAACGCGGACGACGGTCCCGTGCACGTCCAATTCGGCGATGGTCACGGGGAGCACGTTGCGCGGGCTGGCGTGGGGCGGGTCGAGATGGACGGCCACCGCAGCCGGACGAAACAGGGCGACCGCGGCAGCACCCGTCTCGAGGGCGCCCGTGCCGGATATCGTCGTGCCCCAAGCCGTTCTCAGGACGCCGGGTTCCACTACGGTTCCGGCGATCAGGTTGACACCGGCGATTCGGGCGCCGAACTCGCTGCGCGGCGCGGCCAGGACGCGTCGCACCGAGCCGTGCTCCACGACGCGCCCACCCTCGACGACGATCACCTTGTCGGCGATGGCTAGGGCATCGAGAAGGTCGTGTGTGACGATCAGCGCAGTGCGCCCGTTCGCACGCAGGACGTCTCGGAGGAGACCGCGCAGCGCCGGCGTCGCGGTCACGTCGAGCGCGGACATGGGTTCGTCGAGCAGCAGCACGCGAGGCTCGGCGGCAAGGGCACGGGCGAGGGCGACACGTTGAGCCTGACCCCCGGACAGCTGCGCGGGACGCCGATCCGCGAGGTCTTCGGCACCGACGGCCGCCAGCCAGGTCCGCGAGATGGCCCGCGCGGCCGACCGACCGCGGCGCTTGCAGCGCGGCGCGTAGGCGACGTTGGCCGCGGCAGTCATGTGCGGAAACAGCATCGCCCGCTGGGACATCATGGCGACACCCCGCGCGTAGGGAGGTATGAATACCCCCGAGGCGGTGTCGGTGACGAGCGCTCCCCCGAGTTCGATCCGGCCTTCGTCGGGCCGTACCAGCCCAGCGATCATCTGCAGCAGCGTGGACTTGCCGACACCGTTGGGTCCGAGTACGGCTACCACCTCGCCGTCCGAGACGGCGAGGTCGAACTCCACTCCGCGCTGTTCGAGGCGGGCCTGCACGTGGACCTCGCTCATGCCGGGCCCGCTAGACGTCGGGACGCGGAGGCGACGACGATGAGCGAAGCGACGACGATCAGCAGCAGCGAAAGCGCAATGGCAGCATCCGGATCGGTCTCACGCTGCAGATAGATCTCCAGCGGCAGCGTCCGTGTGACACCCTCCAGCGAGCCGGCGAAGGTCAGGGTCGCACCGAACTCGCCGAGCGCGCGAGCGAACGCGAGGACGGCTCCCGACATCAGCCCGGGAAGCACGATCGGCAACGTCACCGTCCGCAGCACGGTGGTGGGCCTGGCCCCGAGCGTGGCGGCGATCGCCTCGTAACCGGTGCCCGCGGTCCGCAGCGCGCCTTCGAGGCTGACCACGAGGAAGGGCAGCGACACGAAGGCCTGGGCCATCACCACCGCGGTAGTGGAGAACGCGATCCGGATTCCCACGACGTCGAGCTGCTGCCCCAGGATTCCCTGCCTGCCGAAGGTGTAGAGCAGCGCGATCCCACCCACGACGGGCGGCAGAACCAGAGGCAGCAACACCAGGGCCCGCAGGACCGATCGACCTGGGAAGCTACCGCGCGCGAGGACGAGCGCCATCGGCACGCCGATCAGCGCGCACACCACCGTGCTCGCCGTCGCGGTCTTCACACTCAACGCCAGCGCCGCACGCGAGGACTCCGAGGTGACCAGCGGGATGAAGTGCGGCCAGTCGATCTTGAGCAGGATCGCAGCCAGCGGCACCAGCACGAACAGCGCGCCGACCGCGGCAGGCAGGTAGACCCAGTTCGGTAGCCCGACCTGGGTCGGTCCGCCGGCGCGACGCGTAGTGGTCATGGCGCGGAAAAGCCTGCCGCCGCCAAGATCTTCTGACCGTATGGACCGGTGACGAGGTCGACGAACCTCTGAGCGGCCGCGTGATCGTTCGAGGCCTTGAGTGCGGCTATCGGGTAGGTGTTCACCGCTGCGCTGGACTCGGGAAACGGGATGGACGTGACCCTGTCTCCCGCACCCACTGCGTCGGTGACGTACACCAGGCCGGCGTCTGCCTGGCCGGATGTGATCTTGCCGAGCACGTCGGTGACCGAGGATTCCTCACTGACCGGGGTCAGGGTGACACCGGTGGCTGCCTCCACCTTCTCGGTCGCGGACCCGCATGGAACCTGGGGTGCGCACACGACGACCTGGGTCCCCGGCCGCGCGAGGTCGGAGAACGAGGCGATGCGTCGTGGGTTCCCCGGCGGGGTGATGATGGTCAGGGTGTTGGTGGCGAAGTCGACCGGAACTCCTGCTACCAAACCGGCGTCGACGACCTTGGTCATGTTCCGGGTGTCGGCCGAGGCGAAGACGTCGGCGGGTGCGCCCTGGGTGATCTGGGTGACCAGATCGGAGGAACCGGCGAAGCTGAAGACGACCTTGATCCCCGGTTCGTCCTTCGCCATCTGGTTGCCCAACTCGGTGAACGTCGACGTGAGGGATGCGGCCGCGAAAACCGTCACCTCGCCGGTGATCCCCGTCGACGACTTACAGCCCGCAAGCAGGGTGGTCACGATCAACACGGCCATGGTGACGGGGATCGGGGATCGCATCACGCTCCCCCGGGAGCTTCGACGATGACGGTCGTCGCCTTGACGACCGCCACGGCCACCACGCCGGGCTCCAGACCGAGTTCTCGTGCCGATTCACTGCTCATCAGCGAGACGACGGTGAACGGTCCGCACTGCATTTGCACTTCGGCCATCACCTGATCGGCTGTCACCTTGGTGACCAGCCCGACGAAGCGGTTTCGGGCAGAACTCGCCACTCCGCCAGGGTCTGGAGGTGGCGCCGCGTTCTCGCGGGCGAACTTCGCCAGAACCTCGCCCGCGATGACCTTGCGCCCCGACTCGTCCTTGTGGGAAACCAAGGCGCCGCCGTCGATCCAGCGGCGCACCGTGTCGTCGCTGACCCCGAGCAACACCGCCGCATCCTTGATGCGTATGGCAGACACGGCCCACCCCCTCTGTTTCACCTAATCCGCGAATGCGTATTCATTGGCAGTATCGGTCAATTATTGCGGAAGTCCGGGGCACATCCAACCGAGAACACGACTTTGATCGAATTGACGAGAACCCTCACGTGGCGAATTGCGGATATAGCCCCGGCACGCCTGCTGACAGCCCGGCCTGCACCTGCCGGCTGATCTCGTCGGCGAGGACTTCATGGGCCCCTTCGGCGATGCCATCGATGCCGAGGGCGGCAACCTGTGCGGGGTCCGCCTTCTCTCCGGGCGCCCCGGCACCCATGTCGGTGTCCATCATTCCGATGTGCAGCGCCGTGACCCCGATTCCACGGTCGGCGAGTTCTGCTCGCAGGGCGTTCGTCATCGACCACGCAGCCGCCTTGGACGCGCAGTACCCGCCGGTGATCGGAAGGCTCAGCCAGGACAGCACCGACAGCACGTTCAGAAGCGCGCCGCCGCCATTGCCTTCGATCACCGGCACGAAGGAGCGGACGACCGACAATGTGCCGAAGTAGTTCGTCTCCATCTCGCGCCGGATGTCGTCTAATTCACCCCTCAAGAGGTTGGCGCCCGCCGTGATACCCGCGTTGTTCACCAGCAGCGTGACGTCGGTGGCCGCCTCTGCCGCCGCGGCCACGGATTCGGGATCGCTGATGTCGATGGCGACCGGGATGGCGCCGTCGAGGTCCACCGAGGAGGGGTCGCGAGCACCGGCGTACACGCGCGCTCCGCGCCGGAGCAGTTCGGAAGCGAAGTGGCGGCCAAGTCCGCGGTTGGCTCCGGTGACCAGCGCAGTGCAAGTAGATATGTCCACATCGACATTCTGCTCCATCGCGCTGTCCCGGGAGTACGTCCAGACCACTCGGACGAAGGGCACTCTCTTCAGAGTCTGGTGGTGGTCCGACTCGGGCTGTCACTACGCTGAGAACGTGTCCGATCTCGTTCAGACGCAGGTCGAGGACCGCGTCGCCCTCATCACGGTCAGCGATCCCGACCGTCGAAACGCCGTCACCGCAGAGATCTCCGCGGCCCTGCGCTCGGCGATCGAGACGATGGAAGACGATCCCCGCGTCCACGCACTGATCGTCACCGGCGCAGGTAAGGCCTTCTGTGCCGGGGCAGATCTCACCGCCCTCGGCGCGGCGACCGAAGACGGCCTGAGAGTGATCTACGACGGCTTCCTGGCACTGGCCGATTGCTCGCTTCCCACGATCGCCGCCGTGAACGGACCCGCAGTGGGCGCAGGACTGAACCTTGCGTTGGCCGCCGACGTTCGCATCGCAGGCCCAACCGCTCTCTTCGACCCCCGGTTCCAGAAGCTCGGCATCCATCCTGGCGGCGGCGCGACCTGGATGCTGCAGCGCGCCGTCGGCCCGCAGGTGGCGCGGGCGGCACTGCTGTTCGGCATGCGATTCGACGCGCATGCCGCGGTCCGGTACGGCTTGGCGCTCGAAGTCGCCGACGATCCGGTCGCCGCCGCGCGTGCCCTCGCCGCCGGACCCGCGGCAGCCCCCCGTGAGGTCGTCGTCGCGACGAAGGCGTCGATGCGGGCTACTGCGAACCCGGGAACCGTCGACGTCGACCAGCACCGCATGGCAGTCGACGTCGAGATCGGCCCACAGGCAGTCTCCATCGAGTCCCCCGAGTTCGCCGCACGGTTGGCGGCGGCTCAGCGCCGCTAGGCCCGGCGCCCACCTGGCTACTGCCCGAGTGTGAGTGCGACGATCCGCTCGGCGCGGCGGAGCACCGGCATGTCCACCATCAAACCCTCGTGCTGAAACACGCCTCGCTCGTCTCGTGCCCTGGCGAGAACGGCACGTGCCCAATCGATCTGCTCTTCGGTCGGCGCGTAGCCGGCCCGGATGACGGCCACCTGGGTCGGGTGGATGGCCACCTTCGCGTCGAACCCGACCGCCACGGCGTCGTCGGTCTCGGCCCGCAGCCCATCGAGATCCAAGATATCGAGGTAGACCGAGTCGAGTGCCATGCGTCCATACGCCTTGGCGGCCAGAAGTGACTGCGAACGAACGTGTTTGGCGACATTCCGATAGCTGCCGTCGGGCCAGCGGTTGGCCGTGCCACCGGTGGCGGCGAACAGATCCTCGGCGCCCCACATCACGGCGTACGCGTTGACCGCCCGGGCGGTCTCGGCGACCGCCAGTGCGCCCAGGGGAGTCTCGACGAGGACCACGACGTCCAGTGGTGCCAGCGATGTCACCTGTTCGGCGGTTTCGGTCTTGGCCAACATCACGGTCGCGTAGTCGGTGCGCGCCAACGCCTTCAGGTCCAGTGCGTGGTCGGGCGTCGTGACCGGGTTGACCCGCACCACCGTCCGGCTGGGGTCCAGCGGCGTGTCGATCAAGGCGGCGCGTGCGACCTCCCGATCCTTGGCCGCGACACCGTCCTCGAGGTCGAGAATCACCACGTCGGCCGCCGCGGCAGCCTTCTCGAACCGCTCGGGACGGTCGGCTGGGCAGAACAGCCAGCCCGGCCCGGCTTGACTCAGCGTCATCAGCCCGCTCCCACCGTGTCGTCCGTGGGTCGATTGCGCACCATGGTCTTTCGCGATGCCGTCGCAACGACGTCGCCGTGCTGGTTGCGTCCGACGTGTGAGAGGGTCACGATCCCCTCCCCCGGGCGGCTCTTGGATTCGCGCTTCTCGGTCACCTCGGTTTCGGCATAGAGGGTATCGCCGTGGAACAGCGGCTTGGGGAACGCCACCTCACCGAAGCCGAGATTGCCCACGATCGTGCCCTGGGTCAGCTGCGCCACTGACAGGCCGACGAGTGTGGAGAGCGTGAACATCGAGTTGACCAACCGCTGATGGAACGGCGGCAGTGCATCGGAGAAGGCTGCGTCGAGGTGCAACGCCTGGGTGTTCATGGTCAGCGTGGTGAACAGCACGTTGTCGGCCTCGGTGATGGTGCGCCCGGGCCGGTGCTGGTAGAGCACGCCGGGCTCGAACTCCTCGAACCAGAGGCCCCGTTGGACGACCACCTTCTTGGCAGCGTTTCCGCCTCCGCTCACAGGCCGACCTCCCGCGCGATCAGCATCAACTGCACCTCCGTGGTGCCTTCCCCGATCTCGAGGATCTTGCTGTCCCGGTAGTGGCGTGCCACTGGATACTCGTTCATGAATCCGTAGCCCCCGAAGACCTGCGTGGCATCGCGCGCATTGTCCATGGCCGCCTCGCTGGCGACCAGTTTGGCGACCGCGGCGGCCTTCTTGAATGGCTTGCCGGACAACATCAGTGCCGCAGCATCGTAGTACGCGGCGCGGGCCGTGTGTGCCCTCGCCTCCATCCGGGCAATCTTGAAGGCGATGGCCTGGTAGGTGCCGATGGCGGCGCCGAACGCCTCGCGCTCCTTGGCGTACTTGACGCACTCGTCCACACACCCCTGCGCCGCGCCCACCGACAATGCGGCGATGGCGATCCTGCCCTCGTCGAGGATCCGCAGGAAGTTGGCGTAGCCGCGGCCCTGCTCGCCGAGCAGGTTCTCCTCGGGGACCCGCACGTCGTCGAAGGACAGCGGGTGGGTGTCCGACGCGTTCCAGCCGACCTTGTCGTAGGCGGGTTCTGCGGTGAATCCAGGCGTCGGGACCGGCACCAGGATCGACGAGATCTGCTTGCGGCCGTGCCCATCCCCCGAGTCGCTTCGCTCCTGCCCCCTGGAACCGACCTCGCCGGTCACCGCAGTGACCGTGACCAGCTTGGTGATGTCGGTGCCCGAGTTGGTGATGAACTGCTTGGAGCCGTTGATGATCCAGTGGCCGTCGTCCAGTTTGGCCGTGGTCTTGGTGGCACCGGCGTCGCTGCCGCCGCCCGCTTCGGTGAGACCAAAGGCACCGAGAGCCTTACCACTGGCGAGCAGTGGCAGCCACTCCTGCTTCTGCGCGTCGTTCCCGAAGCGGTACACCGGCATTGCGCCCAGCGACACGCCGGCCTCCAGCGTGATGGCAACGCTCTGGTCGACCTTGCCAAGCTCCTCCAGTGCCAGGCACAGCGCGAAGTAGTCGCCGCCCATGCCGCCGTACTCCTCGGGGAAGGGCAGCCCGAACAGGCCCATGTCCGCCATGCCCTCGACCACCTCATAGGGGAACGAGTGCTCGGCGTCATGTTTGGCAGCCACGGGCGCGACCACGCCGCGGGCGAAGTCGCGGACCGTCTTGGCCAATTGCTCGTAGTGGTCCGGCAGCGTGCCCGTGGAAAGGAAGTCGGTCATGTCTTGGTCTCCTCTGCGATGATCCGGGCCAGCGGCTGGCCCACCTTCACCTGGTCGCCGACGGCGACGAGTAGTTCGACCACGCCGTCGACCGGCGCAGCCAACGCGTGTTCCATCTTCATGGCTTCGACGGTCACCACGACGGCGCCGGCCGCCGCCCTATCTCCGTCCTCGACGCCGATCGCCACCACCGAACCGGGCATCGGGCTGACGAGTTCCGCGTCGCCGTCGTGCTCGTCGTCTGGGCGTACCGGTGCCTCGCGGACCTCGTCGACGGCAACGCATCGGTCACCTGCGAGCCAGACGCTCCCGCCCGATTCCGCCACCACGTAGTGGGCGCGCAGTCCGTCCAGCGTGACGGCGAGGTCGCGACCGTCGAGAGTGGCACGCAGCGAACGAGACCGGCCGTCCTCGATCCGTGCGGTCGCATCCAGCGGTACGCCGGTGAGATGGACGTGATCGGTACGTTCGCCGGAGCGCAATCGCACGGTGCTCGGGGCACGCGCCCCCATACGCCAGCCGCTCGGCACGTCCCACGGGTCGGTGCCGCCGTCGGCCCACCGAAGTAGCCATCTCGTTGCGGCGGCGGCGATCAGTTCGTCGTCGGTTGCCTGCACCGCCTCGTAGTCAGGTGTGCGGCGATCCAGCAGACCGGTGTCGAGACGACCCGCCGCGACGTCCGGGTCGGTCAGGAGGAATCGCAGGAAGTCCACGTTGGTCGTCACACCGAGCATGGCCGTGCCCGCCAGTGCGCGGTCCAGCGCGCGCAGTGCTGCGGGCCGGTCCTCGGCGTGCGCAATGACCTTGGCCAGCATCGGGTCGTAGTCACTGCCGACGACCGTGCCGGCGAAGACCCCCGAGTCGACGCGGATGCCCGGCCCCGAGGGTTCGACGACGTCGATCACGTCGCCGCCGGTGGGCAGGAAGTCCCGTGCGGGATCTTCGGCGTAGATCCGCGCCTCGATGGCATGGCCGGTCGTCACGACGTCGTCCTGACCCATCGTCAGCGACTCACCCGCAGCGACGCGCACCTGCTGCTCGACCAGATCCACACCGGTCACCATCTCGGTCACGGGGTGCTCGACCTGCAACCGCGTGTTCATCTCCATGAAGAAGAACTCATCGGGGCGGTCGGCGGACACGATGAACTCCACCGTCCCGGCGCCCGTGTAGTTCACGCTGCGCGCGGTATCGCAGGCAGCGACCCCGATGCGCGCGCGGGTCTGCGCGTCAAGTAACGGCGAGGGTGCCTCCTCGATGACCTTCTGGTGCCGACGCTGCAGGCTGCACTCGCGTTCGCCGAGATGGATCACGTTGCCGTGCCCGTCGGCCAGCACCTGGACCTCGATGTGCCTGGGATTCAGCACGAATCGCTCGAGGAAGAGGGTGTCGTCGCCGAAGGCCGCGGTTGCCTCGCGGCGCGCACTGACCAGCGCGGCGGGCAGGTCGGCGGCCTGGTGCACCAACCGCATACCCTTGCCGCCGCCACCAGCAGATGGCTTGACCAGTACCGGGAAGCCGACGTCGGGTGCGCCCGCGATCAGGTCGTCATCGGTGAGCCCGGGACGCGAGATCCCGGGGACCACCGGAACCCCGAAGGCCGACACGGCGGCCTTGGCGGCGATCTTGTCCCCCATCGTCTGGATCGCCGCTACCGGCGGGCCGATGAACGTGATGCCGGCGTCCTTCAGTGCGGCGGCGAAATCGGCGTTCTCCGAGAGGAATCCGTACCCCGGATGCACCGCCCGGGCGCCCGTGCGTCGGGCGGCATCGACGACCGCCGCGACGTCGAGGTAGCTCTGCCGCGCGGGTGCCGGGCCGAGGCGCACGGCGACGTCCGCCTCGGCGACGTGTCGGGCACCGGTGTCGGCGTCGCTGAACACCGCCACCGACCGAATGCCCATGGATTTCAGCGTGCGGATGACGCGTACGGCGATCTCGCCGCGGTTGGCGACGAGGACGGTTTCGAAGCGTGGCCCAAGAGTTGAGGTCATGTCCGTCTCACATCCTGAAGACGCCATAGGAGACCGGCTCCAGGGGCGACTGCCCGACGACCGACAGTGCGAGCCCCACAACCGTTCTGGTGTCCGCGGGATCGATCACGCCGTCATCCCACAGCCGCGCGGTGGAATAGTAGGGATTGCCCTGCCGTTCGTACTGCTCGCGGATGGGCGCCTTGAACGCCTCCTCCTCGTCCGCGCTCATGTCACCGCGGACCGTCGCCAACACCGACGCCGCCTGCTCGCCGCCCATCACCGAGATCCGGGCATTGGGCCACATCCACAGGAAGCGAGGCGAATACGCCCGCCCGCACATCGAGTAGTTGCCCGCCCCGTAGGAACCGCCGATCACGACGGTCAACTTCGGCACCCTGGCGCAGGCAACCGCGGTCACCATCTTGGCCCCGTGCTTGGCGATTCCACCAGCCTCGTAGTCGCGGCCCACCATGAAGCCGGCGATGTTCTGTAGGAACAGCAGAGGCGTGGAGCGCTTGTCGCACAACTCGATGAAGTGCGCTCCCTTGAGCGCAGATTCACCGAACAGCACGCCGTTGTTCGCCACGATGCCGACCGGATGGCCGTGTACGCGCGCGAAGCCCGTGACGAGCGTCGTGCCGTACTCGGCCTTGAACTCCGAGAAGTCCCCGCCGTCGACGATGCGCGTGATCACCTCGTGGACGTCGTAGGGCACCCGCGAATCGATGGGTACCACGTCGTACAGCTCGGACTGGTCGGCGACGGGGTCCTCGGTCGCAACGACGTCCCACGGCGTGGCCGATCGCGGGCCCAGGGTCTCGACGATGCGCCGCACGATACGCAGCGCGTCACGGTCGTCGTGGGCGAGATGGTCGGTGACGCCCGAGACCTTGGAATGCAGGTCGCCGCCCCCGAGGTCCTCGGCCGACACCACCTCACCGGTGGCGGCCTTCACCAACGGTGGACCGCCAAGGAAGATGGTGCCCTGATTGCGGACGATCACCGCCTCGTCGCTCATCGCCGGAACGTATGCACCACCGGCAGTGCAGGATCCGAGGACCGCTGCGATCTGTGGAATGCCCGCGGCACTGAGGTTTGCCTGATTGAAGAAGATCCGGCCGAAGTGCTCACGGTCGGGGAACACCTCGTCCTGACGCGGAAGGAAGGCCCCACCGGAGTCGACGAGATAGATACAGGGCAGCCGGTTCTGTGCGGCGACTTCCTGCGCCCGTAGATGCTTCTTGACCGTAATCGGGTAGTAGGTGCCACCTTTGACCGTGGCATCGTTGGCCACGATCACACACTCGCGACCCGACACCCGGCCGATGCCGGCGATGAGACCTGCGCCGGGACACTCGTCGTCGTACATGCCGTCGGCTGCCAGGGGCGTGAGTTCGAGGAACGGGGAGCCCGGGTCGAGTAATCCGTCGACGCGGTCTCGGGGCAACAGCTTGCCGCGGCTGACGTGTCGCTCCCGGGCGCGCTGCGAACCACCAAGCGCAGCGGTGGCCAGCTTCGCGCGCAGTTCGCCGACCAGAGCCAGATGTTGCTCGCGATGAGACAGTCGCGTTGCCATCGGTGGACCCGTTCAGTTGAGTTAATGACCACTAACTCGTAGTATGTTAGTGACGATTAACCGGAATGTCCACCACTGCGGGCAGGGAGACTCGATTGGCAACGTCTGGCCCCTCCAAGCCGCCGCCCCGGCCGCCCGGCGATACGCAGACCGAAACCCGCCGCAGTAGAGCAAAGTCCGACCGTCGCAGCCAGTTGATCGCGGCAGCCGAGCACCTGATCGCCGACCGTGGCTACCTGTCCGTGCGACTCGAGGACATCGGTTCGGCCGCCGGCGTCAGCGGCCCGGCGATCTATCGGCACTTCCCGAACAAGGAGGCGCTGCTGGTCGAGATACTCGTGGGAATCAGCACCCGACTACTGGCGGGCGCCTCCGAGGTCGTCGACCACCACGACGATCCCGCCACGGCACTCGACGGACTCATCGACTTCCACCTGGACTTCGCTCTCGGCGAGTCCGAGCTGATCCGGATTCAGGACCGCGACCTCGGCCATCTGCCGGCGTCGGCAAAGCGTCAAGTCCGCAAGGCGCAACGGCAGTACGTTGAGATCTGGGTGGACGTCTTGCGTCGCCTCGACGACGCGTTGAGCGACGACGATGCCCGACTGATGGCCCACGCATGTTTCGGCCTGCTCAACTCCACACCACACAGCCTTGGAGCGGGAACGCCGCCACCGTCGTCACGCGCGGTGTTGCGTGCGATGACGGTGGCGGCGCTCACGTCCGCTCCGCTGGGCTAGTACCAGACCTTTCGGCCGCCCACGGCATGTCCGGCCGCGCCCAGCACCCAGAACACGGCGCCGATCACCAGGGCGACCACACCGATGTAGGTCAGAATCGGCACGCTGAAGATCAGCCCCAGGATTACGAGAATCACTCCGATGGCAATCATGTTCGCCTTCCTTCTTGGCTCACGTGAAATTCAGGACCGGTCGGTCACTGACTTGGCTCCGGGATGTTGCATTCGGCCACCTTCGGGTTGACACCCGCGTAGTTGAGCGGGCCCGCAACAACGGTCAGGGCGATCGTCCCGGCCGTGCCGCAGTTGTTTTCCGCGGTCTTGAAGTAATCGCGCTGATATGCGGCGACGATGCCGATGAGCAGCCAGATGAGCACTATGACGCCGAGAATTCCGCCACCTCGCATGATGGGCCTCCATTCTTCGTGCGCCGCGGTGGCGCGTTGATCTTGTTTTACCCAGGCGCAAATTGCCTAAACGCATCGGCGTGCAGGGTTTGGGGCCCGGTGCACCCCGCGGTCGCGCGGGTACCCTTCAGCACATGAGGTGGTCATGACGGATTCACCACGGCGCGATGAGCCTGATCCGACGCGACAAGTTCCATACGGCTACGGCGGCTACAACGATCCCGCGTACGCCAATCAGGCGTCGTACGGCCCGTCCTATCAACCGGCGCCACCGACTGATCAGACCCAGCAACTGCCGCCCTATTCGCCGTATGCGTACCAGCCACCTCCGACCGACCAGTTCGGCGGGTACTACCCGCCCGGCGGTCCGCCCCCCGATCCACCCGAACCCGAAGAGCCCAACGGCCGGCTGTGGCTGTGGGCGCTGGCCGCGGTGTCGGTGGTCATCGTCATCGGTCTCGTCGTCGCACTGGTCGTCGTCAACAGCGCGGAACAGCAGACCGTGGTCGCACCGCCGGTATCGCCGCCCGAGCCGAGCGCGCGCACCGCTCCCTCGACCACGTCGCGCACACCGACCACCCCCCGCCTGCCCCTTCCGATTCCGATTCCGATTCCGACGCAGGCCCCCCCGACCCCACCTGGTGGGACGGCCACCCCCGGCGCGACGGAGACGGTGGTGTACAACGTCAGCGGAACCGGGCGTGCCATCAACATCACCTACATCGACAGCGGCAGCATGTTCCAGACGGAGTTCAACGTCATGCTTCCCTGGAGCAAGGAAGTCCAACTCGCCGCGCCGGCGAGCCAGTCGGCAAGCATCAGCATCATCAACGTCGGCCGTGAGATCAGCTGCTCGATCTCGGTGGACGGCGCCCAGATTCAGCAGCGTTCAGGCTCAGGCCTGACGATCTGCAGCCCGGTCTGATGCGCTCTGCGTCGTACGCACGGCCAGCATCGCGCACAGTCCGAGCGTCAGCACCGCGATGAGTCCGCCCATGCCGGCGCGGTCGGTGCCGAAGATGGCGATGAAGGTCGCGAAGAACCATGGCGCCAGCGGTGAAGCCGCCCGCCCGGTCGTGGCGTAGAGCCCGAACGCGACGCCTTCGCTGCCTTCGATGGCCAGCCGCAACATCTGTGTGCGGGCCGACGCCTGTGTGGGCCCGATGAACAGGCACAGCAGCAGGCCGCAGATCCAGAACGCGGTGGGTCCATCGAGGGTGATCAGGACGAGGGCGACGACGATCATGGATGCCAGCGACGCCACGATGACCGGTTTGGACCCGACGCGGTCGTCGACGATCCCGCCCAGAATCGCTCCCGCGGCCGCCGCCACGCAGGCACCGACCCCGAACAGCAGGACGTTGGCAGGCGACATGCCCCACACCGTCACACCGAGCACCGCGCCGAACGTGAACACGCCCGTCAGCCCATCACGGAAGATCGCACTCGCGATCAGGTAGTACACGATGTTGTGATCGCGCCGCCACTGATCCGTCAGCTCGGCCCACAGCCTGCGGTAAGCGCCCAGAAAGCCGACCTGCGGCGCGGCATCGACCGGTGCCTCCGTGCCACGGGTAAGCAGTAGCGGGAGGGCGAACAGCATGAACCAGGCGGCGGTCAGCAGCATCGCGCACCGCACGGGCCAGCCGTCGGCGGCGGGGACCGCCAGCAGCCCGCGGGTCTCGCCATCGCCCGCGATCAAACCGAGGTAGACCATCATCAGCAGCGCGACAGTGCCGAAATAGCCTGCCGCCGAACCGAATCCCGAGAGCCGCCCTGAGGTCGCCGGGGTGGACACCTCGCTCAGCATGGCGTTGTAGGGCACACCCGCCAGGTCGGTGGTGGCCGCCGTGCAGGCCAGCAGCACCAGACCCGGCCACAGGTAGGAGACGTCGTCCCGGATCAGGCTCATCGACGCCGTCAAGACGATCGCCAGCCCGGTCAGCACCGCCAACACGGGTCGCCTACGGTGAGTTGCGTTTACCCAGATTCCCGTCGCAGGGGCAAGCACCGCGACGACCAGACCAGAGATCGTCAGCACCCGCCCGAGCCATTCCGCCGGTGTCGTCGACCCCGCGAGCCCCGCGCCGACCTGCCCGGTCAGATACACCGAGAAGACGAACGTGACCACGATGGCATTCACACCCGTGGCACCGCAGTCCCAGAGCGCCCACGCCACCACCCTCGACCGTCCCGCGATCGGCGAAGCCGAGCCGGGGCTGTTCATGCCTGCACTCTATTGGTCCCTACGATTGGCGCCATGCCAGTACCCGCTCCCCACCCCGACGCCCGCGCGGTCGTCACCGGTGCCTCGCAGAACATCGGCGAAGCTCTGGCCACCGAACTCGCCGCTCGCGGGCACCACCTGATCATCACGGCCCGCCGTGAGGACGTACTGACGGAACTGGCGGCGCGGCTCACCGATCGCTACGGAGTGACCGTCGAGGTGCGCGCCGTCGATCTCACCGATCCGGCCGCGCGGGCGGCGTTCTGCGACGAACTGGCGCAGCGCGACGTGTCGATCCTCTGCGCAAACGCCGGTACCGCTACCTTCGGACCGATCCCCGACCTCGACGTCGACGCCGAGAAGGCGCAGGTGCAGCTCAACGTCCTGGGCGTGCACGACCTCGTCTTGGCCGTGCTCCCGGGCATGGTGGCGCGCCGAGCGGGCGGAATCCTCATTTCGGGGTCGGCGGCGGGCAACTCGCCGATCCCCAACAACGCGACCTACGCGGCATCCAAGGCCTTCGCCAACACGTTCAGCGAGTCACTGCGCGGCGAGGTGAAGCGCCTGGGCATCCACGTCACGCTGCTGGCTCCCGGCCCCGTGCGCACCGATCTCCCCGACGAGACGGAGCAGTCGCTGGTCGAGAGGTTGATCCCCGACTTCCTGTGGATCTCGACCGAATACACCGCCACGATCTCGTTGGATGCCCTGGAGCGCAACAAGATGCGCGTCGTCCCGGGTGTCACGTCAAAGGCGATGTCGGTGGCGAGCGGGTATGCCCCGCGCGCGATCGTCACACCCATCGTCGGGGCCGTCTACAAGCGGCTCGGCGGCGGCTGAGCCGGCAGACTCATCGCTTGCGGCGTCGGCCGGTGCCGAAGATGCTGCGGGTGATCTCGCGGCCGATGACGGTGCCCGCCGAACGCATCGCGCTCTTGAATGCAGGGCTGCTCATCATCTTCTCCACCATGCCCGGCTCGGTCGCACGGTTGACCTTGACCTGCCCTGAGACGATCAACCCATCCGGGTCGGGGATCGGGACGGGCGGTGGCAGCTGATCGTCATCGGGTTCGGCGACCCGTGCATTGAGGCGCTCGTAGGCGGACTCGCGGTCGATGGTCTGTCCGTACTCGGCCTGCAGGGGCGATGCCTTGGCCGCCGCGGCGATAGCCTCGTTGCCGATCGTGTCCATCAGTGACCGGGGCGCCCGCATCATGGTCCACGCCACCGGCGTTGGGGCGCCCTTCTCCGACAGCACGGTGACGATCGCCTCACCGATGCCCAGCGACGTCAACGCCTCCTCGAGGTCGTAGACGTCGGTCTTCGGGTAGGTGCGCACCGTCTTGCGCAGCGCCTTCTGATCGTCGGGCGTGAACGCACGCAGAGCGTGCTGGATTCGGGAGCCGAGCTGCGACAGCACGTCGTTGGGCACATCCGTCGGCAGCTGGGTGCAGAAGAACACGCCGACACCCTTGGAGCGGATCAGCTTGACGGTCTGCTCGACCTGCGCGAGGAACGCCTTCGACGCGTCGGCGAACAGCAGGTGCGCCTCGTCGAAGAAGAAGACCAGGTTCGGCTTCTCTACGTCGCCGACCTCGGGCAGCGCGGTGAAGAGGTCGGCGAGCACCCACATCAGGAACGTCGAGAACATGACCGGCCGCGCCGCCTGGGTGCCGAGTTCCAGAAGCGTGATCACACCGCGGCCCTGCGCATCGACCCGGATCAGGTCCTTCGGTTCGAGTTCGGGCTCACCGAAGAACGTGTCGGCACCCTCGGCCTCGAGGTTCACCAGTGCACGCAAAATGACTCCCGCGGTGGTGGTCGATACCGCCCCGAGGTTCTTGAGTTCCGGCTTGCCCTCATCGCTGATCAGGTACTGGATGACCGAGCGCAGGTCCTTGATGTCGAGCAGCAACAGCCCCTTCTGATCGGCCCAGTGGAAGATCAGCCCGAGAGTGGATTCCTGGGTGGTGTTGAGGCCCAGCACCTTCGACATCAGAATGGGCCCGAAGCTGGTGATCGTCGCGCGCACCGGTACCCCGATGCCGCTGGTCCCCAGCGACAGGAACTCGACGGGGTATGCAGTCGGGGTCCAGGTGTCGCCGGTGTCGGTGTTCCGTTCGGCGATCTTGTCGCCTGCCTGACCCGGCCGCGACAGCCCGGACAGATCGCCCTTGACGTCGGCCATCAGCACGGGCACGCCGGCTGCCGACAGCTGCTCGGCGATGACCTGCAGTGACTTCGTCTTGCCCGTACCGGTCGCCCCCGCGACCAGGCCGTGCCTGTTCACCATCGCCAGCGGGATCCTCACCTGCGCGGTGGGGTCGACGACGCCATCGACCAGCACCGTGCCAAGTTCCAGAGCGGGTCCTTCGACGGCATAACCTGCGGCGATCTGCTGCGCGGGGGTTGCTGTCGGTTCTTCGGTCATGCACGAGAACCCTACTTGCCACACTGGCATCCCAGTGGGTGTGGGTTAACCGGCGATCGGCCGTTCCAATACTGTAGATCGTTGTGCGTGACGAACTGGTCTGGATCGACTGCGAGATGACCGGCCTGGACCTCGGGTCCGACCGGCTCATCGAGATTGCGGTACTGGTGACCGATGCCGAGTTGAACGTGCTGGGCGACGGCGTGGACGTGGTGATCCACGCTGACGACGCAGCGTTGGAAGGCATGGTCGACGTCGTCGCGACCATGCACCGCAAGTCGGGCCTCACCGAGGAGGTACGCGCGTCGAGCGTGGACCTCGCGTCCGCCGAGGAGATGGTCCTCGACTACATCCGCGCCTACGTCAAACAAGCCAACACCGCCCCGCTGTGCGGCAACTCGATCGGCACCGACCGTGGCTTCATCGCGCGCGACATGCCGGCCCTGGACTCCTACCTGCACTACCGGATGATCGACGTCAGCTCCATCAAGGAGCTGTGCAGACGCTGGTATCCACGAATTTACTTCGGCCAGCCGGAGAAGGGCCTGGCCCACCGCGCGCTGGCCGACATCCACGAGTCGATCCGCGAACTCAAGTACTACCGCCAGACTGCGTTCGTCGCCCCGCCAGGCCCCTCGACCAGCGACATCGCGGCGGTTGCCGCAGAACTCGGGCCGCCCGATGACGACGAAGTGGAAACGGATTCGGCCTCGGAGCCCGCGAGCGGCTAGTATCGACGACGCCGCAGTGCCCTTTCGGGTGGGCGGCGATGGTGGCTGTAGTTCAGTTGGTAGAGCACCAGGTTGTGATCCTGGCTGTCGCGGGTTCGAGTCCCGTCAGCCACCCGGAGTGAACGACAACGCCCCATCTGCGGAAGCGCAGGTGGGGCGTTGTCGTTTGTGCTTGTACGCGGCTAGACGTTGGCGTTGCCGGCCTTCCACTGATCCCATGGCACGTTCCAGTCACCGAGTCCGTCGGTGCCCGGCAACACGGACCCCACCGTATTGATCACCTCGACGATGTCGCCGCGCTTGGTGTTCTCGTAGAACCATTGCGCATTGGACGTACTGACGTTGAGGCAGCCATGGCTGACGTTGCTGTAGCCCTGGCTACCGACAGACCACGGAGCGCCGTGAACGTAGATGCCGCTGTAGGACATCTGCGTTGCCCAGTCCACCTCCGTGCGGTAGCCGTTGGGCGAGTTCGCCGGCACCCCGTAGGTCGACGAGTCCATCACCAGGTGGCTGTACCGGTCCCCAATGATGTACGTGCCGTTGTTGGTGGGCGTGCTGTTCTTGCCCATCGAGATCGGCATGGTCTTGACGACCTCGCCGTTGCGGCGCACCGTCAGCGTCTTCGAGTCGTCGTCGGCGGTGGCAATGACCTCGTCGCCGATGGTGAAGTGCGTGCTGACGTTCTCCTGGCCGAAGAGCCCGTCTCCCAGATCGACACCGTAGGTGTTGACCGCGACGTCGACGTTGGTGCCGGGCTTCCAGTAAGCCTCGGGGCGCCAACGGACTTCACGGTTGCTCAGCCAGTAGAACGCACCCTCGACGGGCGGGTCGGTGACGACCTTGATCGCCTTCTCCGCGGCCAACCGGTTCGGGATGTTCTCGTCGAAGCGAATCGCGACCGGCTGCCCGATACCCACGACCTCACCGTCACCTGGCAGCAGATACGGCATCGTGAGGTTGTCCGGCGAATGCGTCTGGAACGTCATCGAGCGATTGGTGACCCCGCCCAGGCCGAGCGACCGCGCGTTGAGCGTGTAGCGGGCGTTGTAGTCGAGCGGATCGGTGGTCGTCCACCGCAGCCCGTCCTTGCTCAGTTTGCCCGCGACCGCCACGCCGTCCGAGTCGGTCATCACGACCGAACCGAGGACGCCATCTTCGGAACCCACGGTGACCGGCGCATCCACGGTGACTCCGACGGCCCCGTCGGCTACCGACGCAGTGAGCTTGGGTACCAGGAGATCACCGTACGGGGTGCCCTTGTCGGCAATGGTCTGCGGTTGCGGCGGCTCGGAGGGAGCGGAGTTGCAGGCGCTCAACCCGAGTACCACGGCGGGAACCACCAGCAGTGATGCCACCAGGGTCGACCTTCGCCTTGCGCGGGCCACCGGCCCGGTTCGCCACATGTTCAACTCCACCTCACCACCACGATCGAACGAGCCGAATGCTCGTTGCGCTTCCTGTCAGTAGTCTAAGGGAAACCGTGGCTTGCAGCGCGATCGTTACACGTCGTCGAATTCGCACTGCACGTGGA
Organism: uncultured Actinomycetota bacterium; assembly: GCA_963798245.1. Classification (GTDB taxonomy): domain Bacteria; phylum Actinomycetota; class Actinomycetes; order Mycobacteriales; family Mycobacteriaceae; genus Mycobacterium. The sequence continues at coordinate 84,979 of CAWCSO010000006.1, read as the reverse complement.
TTTCACCTGCGCCCTGCTGCCTGTTATCGTCTCTCACGCGCGCCGTTAGCTCAGTTGGTAGAGCAGCTGACTCTTAATCAGCGGGTCCGGGGTTCGAAACCCTGACGGCGCACCACACGGAAATGCAGCTCAGACAGTGTATCTAGCCGCGCTAGAGAGCTAGCTGGCTGTTGCAGATGTGACAGAAGTCAACTCTCAGTCTCTACAAGGTCTCCACTCGCGGGAACCACCCCGCCACAGCAAACTCGCAGCGGCTGGCTTGACACCCAGAAGTAAGTCGGGAGTGCGAGTCATTCACTGGTATTTTTGGCCCACCACCACGGCCGTGCGGGTGTGATCCCCTTGCGCGGCAAAAAGGACTTTCGGCAGTCCACATCAGGTCATAAGTAATCAGTATGAACTGAATGTTCCATACCGCCGCATAATCAATATGAACGGCAGCGTTTAGCGTAACTTTTGGGTATCTGCGTGACCCGGAACCGAATACCGTTCGATGGCGGATGTCGCTTCCATGGCTAGATCGATGCTGCTGGGGGTAGGAAGTGACCGCGAGCGTCAATCGCCCTCCGCCTCTTTCCTCTTGGCAGGAAGTTCCGGCACCTGAGCTGCCGGCCTCTCATGGCGACGGCGGGTGGGGGCAGGCTGTTTTCTGGCCCCTCGGCGCGCATTGGCGCGGCGTCATGTGGCTTCTCGTCATTTTCTGCGCCTATTCGGCCGTTGTCCTCCTTTCCATGGTCCTGGCGTCAGACGGCGTCGCGTTGCTGTGGCTACCCAACGCCGTGCTCGTCACCGCGCTGCTCAAGTTCCGGCCACGCGATTGGCCCTACGTGTATGCGGCGGGGCTACTCGCCGAAGTGATCGGCGACCTAAGGTTCGACGTTGCCCCACACCAGGGTCTCTACTTCGGTGTGGTCAATGCCATCGAAGCCACCATCGTCGTGATCTGCGCCGCATACATCGCGGGCGGCCCGCGCAACATTGGGCTCCTATCGGTGCGCGGCGCCTCAGCCATAGTCCTCGCCTCGATCACGGTCCCGGCGTTGACCGGCGCGATCGGAGCCATCGGCTCTGTCTGGACATTCGACGCCGTCTACTTCACCGCCTGGCAGACCTGGTGGTTCGGCGACAGCCTCGGATTGCTGGCAGGGATCCCGATCGGGTTGCTGCTCCGAGACGCTCGCCGATCGGTCGCTCGGCGCCGCTCAGCCCTACAAGCACTCGTCGGGGGCGTGGGAGCAGCGCTGCTGTGCGTGCTGTCTGGCGTCCTCGCTGTTACCGACAATACCTGGGGGGCACAGCAAACCGCGCTGGCGACCGCTGTGCTCCTGGCCCTGACCTTCGGCGCGGTGGGGGCCCCCACCGCGGCGGTGTTGATGACAGCTGTGACCCTGACCGGTCTAGCTCGGGAAGAAGGCCTCGCTTCGGTCGCGAGAGACCAAACCCTGCTCTTCGTGATCTTCGCGGCTATCTACGCCATCGCCGCAACAACAGAATCAGCAGACCGAGCAATGAGACAGCTATCACGCGTCAGGAACGACCTCTCGCTTCTATCCCGCACCGACGAACTGACCGGCATGTCGAACCGGCGCGTTCTATCTGAGAATCTCGATCTCCTATGGGCCTGGTCCGCAAGGGAATCGAAACCCGTCGCGATGCTGATGGTGGACATCGATTTCTTTCACCAGTACAACGCCACATACGGGCACGTAGCCGGTGATTCGGTGCTCAGACGAATGGGGCCGGTCATCCAGGGTGCCGCCCGCAGAAAGACCGACCTCGTCGTCCGCTACGGCGGCGAGGAGTTCCTGATAGTGCTCCCTGACGCGAAACTCGACGACGCTACGAGAATCGCTGAACAATTACACGAAGAAATTCACGCCTTGAACATCGAGCACTCAAGTTCGCCCGTGGCTCCGATCGTTACGGTGAGTATCGGAGCACTGGAAATAGCAAAAACAGCGCCGGAGTCCGCAGTTATGTCCCTCGACCGCTGTGACGCACTCTTGTTCGAGGCCAAGAAGACAGGGCGAAACCGGACAGTCGCAGGGCGACTCCAGCCTTCACCCAAGCTTCCGGAAGTCGACTCTCACAGCGCCCAGATCAACTAGGGATCAGGACAGGGCCGGGCGGACTCGCGGAAGAGCTGTTGGTTGAGCTAGGCACCGGCTAGCGCGACGCTCTAGCCAACCCTGTTCAGCCTAAGAAACCTGACGTGCGCTCGATTGCCGGCGGGAGCCAGCTACCAACAGATGCCGCCGACTCCGGGGCGTAGATGCGAAGATAGACGCTGAATCCTTCTGCCGGTACCTGCAGCCAGTTCGCCCCGGCATCGTCCGGGTTCTGCTGGGCGAGGATGACGTCGATCGAGCCGTCCGGCCGCGTGACCAAATTGCCGTTGCTGTAGACGTTCGGGGTCGTCGAATTCACCAGTTGCCCGGCGCTGTTGTAGACCGTGAGCGACCAGAATCCGCCCGCATCTGTGGGCGGCGCCTGCCCGGGTGCGAAGTGCAGGACGTAGGACCTATTGCCGTTCAGCGGTAGGTAGTTCGCGTCCAGCATTCCCGGGTAGTAGAGCGCCTGATCCGGGGTGTTCGCGACCAGGCCGACGTAAGCGACCCCGGCTCGGTAGAGGTAATTGGTGCCGAAGTCGCCGATGTCGGGTTGGGTGACGGCCCAGCCGTGATGCTGGATCGCCGACAGCGTCTGGATCACGTCGGTCAGCGGGGGAAGCAGGATCGCGGTCACCTGGACCGCCACCGCCGCGGCCAACTGCGAAACGGGTCCGAGACGGTCGGCGACCTGGAGGGCCGTCGTCGGGTTGGTCGGGTCCGGCCCGACACCGATGAGGGCCAGCCTGGCCAGCTCTGCGGCATCCTGCTCGGGCGGATACGGCGGGTTCTGGGTGATTGCGGTGCTGATGGCGTTGAGCACGGAGATCGGCGAGAGGTAGGCCGACGGGATGACGGCATCGTTCGCCGACGTCGTCCCGGTCGGCGTCAGCGTCCACTGATTCATCAGATCGACCACCTCCTGCTGGTCGGCCGGGGTCGCCTCGACCCGCCCGAGCAGCAGTTCGTTGGAGTAGTCGACGAGTACGGTCTGTGCGCCCGGGACATCGACCTGGTTGCCGATCCATGTGATCGCATATGTACCCGGCCCCTGACCCCCTATCGGATTCGCCTCGGTCGGGTTGGACGAGATGTAGTTGTCGACATTGATGTACGGATCGGTCAGCTGGAAGCTGTAGTAGCGGTCCCCCATGTCGGGGATGGTCAAGACGACCGGTCCGTTGCTGAGGTCGAGAGCGGCCAACGAGTAGAGCACGTTGACGTTCGGGTGCGATCCCCCGCCGATCGCCTTCCAGAACGGGGCCGCATCCGGGCTGGCGAAGCTGGTGTTCAGGTTGAGGGTGTTCATCGGGCCCAGCAGTGCCTGGACGCGCTGTGTGGCCAGCAGCGGATAGCCGTATATGTAGGCCTGCACGGCGAGGATCGCCGCCCTCACCGGGCCGATCGGCAAGGTCAAACCGCCGATCTGCGTGGCCGTCGCCGTGGCGACGACCGGCGCGGACGGCAGAAGCGTGGTCGCGGTAGGGACTGTGGCCGCTGCGGGGAACAATCCGGTCGCGACTCCGACCGGGGGTAGCGCTGGCGAAGCGGCCTCGTGAACGGTTTGACTGGCCGGCGCCGCGGTCTTCACCGGCGCCGCCGGCTCCGACCGGACGGCAGTCACAGGCGCGGAGGCGGCAGCAGCCATCGACGGCGCCGTCATCGCCTCACTGCCGGAATCAGTGAGTGCAGTGGTGCCGCCCGGGTACGAGGGTTCAGAGGTCCTCGCGCTGTGCAGCTGCGTCCCCGAACCGCTCGAAGAGGTCTGGCCGGTAACCGGCAGCGATGCATCGCCGGTGGCGGAATCGGTCGCAGAACCGCGAGACGGCGAACCAACGGCCGACGTGTTGGTGTCCGAAGACCCCGACACGGTTCGCGACCGCGCCGCCCTAGCCGTGGACGACTTGGCCGAGGACGAATCCCGTGCGTTCGAACCCGCTGAGCTACCCGAGCTGTCTGAACCCTTCGAGCTGTTCGAGCCCGTCGCATCGGCGAACGCCACCGCAGGCATCCAGGCCACCGCCGCACCGATCCCCAACGCCACCGCCAACGCACCCACCCGCCCCACGTAGCGGGCATGGCCGGACGCGCCACGGCGACGGGCGGGCTCAGCACTTGCGAGTGGATGCGTTTCCACGGATCACCACTTCCTTGGGACAGACACGTTCGAAGGCCCGTACTACCCGGTGAGTCACGCCCGCGTCGCTTGGGCGGAGATCGGACTGTCGGCGTTGTACTCAACACTTGCGGCTTCTCACTATGCCGTGAGAGCCGCTGCGGAGGCGCCGTTTCGGTGGGTCGGTGGGGGTTTGCCGCCGTCGTGCGACGCGGTTACGGATGGCTGCAGCCCGTCAGAGGTCGACCGCAGCAGGTCAGCCATTGACCAAGCTGCCCTACCGGATCAGCGGGCCGGGGTGCGAAATCTCGACGGCGCACCACTCAAGAACGTTGACCGCTATGCGTTGATGTCACCACACAGGATGGGCTGGAAGTAAAGGGTGGGCTTGCCATTCTGTTCGATTTGGTCGGCCGATCCGAGATGGACGTTGAGATACCAGCCCGTCGCTGGCGGAGCCTGCTCGACGTTCTGGATGACCGTGGTCGCCTCGGCGATGCCGTCGGGCGAGGCCACCAGATCATTGAGCGGATACTTGACCTCGCCCTGCGCCGAGCACGAGCCGACATGGATGTGTTCGGCGTGGCTGCTACCGGCGGCGAGCCCGCTCGCCGTCGTCGTAACGGTCAAAGTCTTGTTGCCGGCGTCGTAATTCACGGTGCCCGAGCCCTCGCGCACCGCGGCCGGCGGTGACGGCGGTGGCCGCGTCATGGTCAGCGTCGCCGGTGCGGCAGAGGTGATGTCACCGCACGAAATGGGCGTGTAGCCCAGCGATTCGGTGCCGCTGATTTGGTCGGACGGCGCCAGGTGGATGTTCAGCAGCATGCCGGCCGCAAGCCCGTCGGCCGAAGGCTGCGAGCTGGTGACGCTGGTGTTGATCGCCCCGACGTCGTCGGCAACCACATCGGGGAACGGGACGACCACGGCACCCTGCTGGGCACAACTGCCCGAGTGGATGTGCATTGCGTGGGCACTGCCGGGGGTGAAGCCGATCATGTTCAGCTCGGCAGTGACGTCTTGGGTTTTCGGATCCCAGCTGAGCGTGACCGTTCCCGTCGGTTCAGACCCGAGCGGAACACTGATCGGGGACACCGAGGTTCCCGACGACGTGGCGGGTGAATTCGAGGACGGCGCTGCAGTCGAATTCGACCCACACGCGACGACCGATGCGGCAACCGCGGCGGCCGTTGCGACCCGCCGGACGGTGAGCCTTACATGCCTGCTGATGTTCACGATCTCCTCCTGGCTCGACAGCGCACCCGGGAGCTGACCGCGGGCCCGCGACGCGGCGCGATCAAACGGTTGGAGACGGGTGGCCTACCGCTCTCGGAACAAGCCACTTGCGCACCACTCGCCCTCAACGGGTCACGCCGTATACGCTCACCAATTGGCATGCCCTGGAAGGCAAATCGGAAGTGATCGCACTGTTTAGTCTATGCAGCCATCTGCAAGCGGGCTGGCAGCCACCTGAGAATTGGGTTCGGGAACTGATTCGCCCTGGAAATGCCGGAGCGTCCATCCAAGTGCCCGCTCACGGCGGCAGTCCCACCACCGCATTCCTGTCGCCAATCAGCAAAAGCCTCGCGAAAGCGAGTACTGCGCGGTGAAACCGATGTCGGCAAGTCGGGCGGAGCTGATATTGGTGTCGAGATGCAGTTTCTGGATGCGCCTCGGATGAACGGCCGAAACGTGTGCCCGCCGGATCGATCAACCCAATGGGCGTCGCCGCTGCCAGCGCGAGGCGATAGGGAACGGTCGGCGGTCGGCGGTCCCAGCCCCAGGCCGCGTTGATGGCATCGACGTGGTCGCGGATCGTGGTCGGCTGCGGGTAGACGGCGTGGTAGGTGTCGTGCGGCCCGTCGTCATCGATGAGCCGGACCAGCAGCCGCACCATATCCTTGATGTAGATGCAGCTTTTCACCGTGTCCTGGCGGCCGATGTAGGCGAAGCGCCCCCGGCTCAGGCCATGGATCAGGCGCCGCATATTGCCTTGATCGCCGGGGCCGAAGACCACGCCGGGGCGGACGATGCGCAGGCGGCGCCCTGGTTTGTCGGCCTGCCACGCCCGCAGGATCTCCTCGGCCTGCAGCTTGCTGGCATCCGTATGCCGTGTCGGCATCGCCGAAGTCGCTCTCCGCGCGTCGCCAGGGACCAGCGGCGAAGGCCATCATCGAACTGGTGAAGACGATGTTCTGCACGCCCGCCTGGTCGGCGGCCTCGACACAGACGGCGGGTGGCCTCGGCGTTGTTGGCGAAATAGTCCCGCCACGGAAAGCCCGGTTCCTTGGAAAGGGCGGCGAGATGGATGATGGTCGGCGGGCAGGGTCCAGGCAAGTCATCCGCCGTGAGGGCGGTCAAGTCGAGGCGCAACGAGTCGGCGGCCGGCTCCGCGGCACGGTCGAGGCCCACGACCGGGCGGCCGATTTCGCGAAGGTGTGACACCAGAGCACCGCCGATGAAACCCGCACTACCCGTGACCAACACCGCATCGTTGACGGTCATCACGGCACCAACCCGACCTGCTGTCGTCATGAATCGCCTTTCAATCACCAGTTCACGACCCCGAATCCGCGGGACGAGTGAGCCCGGAGGTCGCTGAGATGCTCAGCCAACCGGACTCCCAGCGCGATCCCGACGAGCGTCGGGTTGGCCTGACTCGAGGTGGGAAGCACGGAGGTGCTCGCGACGTACAGTCCGCGCACCCCGTGGACCTGAAGGTCCCGGTCCACGACGCCGCCGTCCGCAGTCTCGGACATTCGAGTGGTTCCGGCTCTGGTGGAAACCGGCACACCCGCGCATGAATGTCTCGTACCGAAGCCTCGGCATCGTCGGTCAACCACTCCACATTGCCGACGCCGTTGTCGCGCAAGTAGGCGTCGATGAGATCGATTGCCTTGTGGGCACTCTCGTAGTCGGCGTCCGAGAAGTGCAAATGAGTCCGGATCTTTCCGCATCCCCAGCGCGTCGCGCTCATCGGTGAGTTCGATCCGACTCTCCCAGTGCGGAAGTTGCTCGCCGTGGTAGTGGAGCAGGTATCGGTTATCGGCGCTCTTGACGAAGAAGCCCGGCGCTTTGCGGCCCTTGCGGATGAGACGGGCATAGGAGAACGTGACCGCGAACCGGATCGACGGAAAAAGGTCGCGCACGACGTTGCGGAGATGCGCCGTGATCTGTGGCGGGCCATCCGTCTTGGTGTGCGCCTCACGAATCGCCTCCGCGAGCAGGAAACGACCGACCGGGGAAATCAACGTCAGGTATACCGCCGACAGAATCCCACTTCCGTGTCGCGGGATCGCTGATCGGCGGATTGACCAACCAGACCGCGACATTCGGCATGTTCAGCTCGCGCTGCAGCTGGGGGCTGAGGGTGAACCGTCGACGAACATAGACTCCGTCGTTGTCGCGTTCGTGTTCGTGGATCACCTTGTCGGTGTTGAATTTCACGCGCGCGAACCGGCCCTCGACGTGGGTCATGTACCAGCGTCCGAGGTGTCCGCCGGCGTTTCCCAGCCCCGCCGGATGATGCCGGTCTGAGGCCAGCAGCAGCCGGGTTGCCTCGATGCCGCCCGTCGCGATGATGTAATCGGTTGCGACGACTTTTCCTTCCCGGCCGTCAAGTGTCTTGACGACGAGGTGGTCAACGGAGTCGCCGCCCTCGTCGGTCACGATCTCTGTGCACGTCAGGCCGGTCCACAGCGAAAGGGACGGGGCGTCATGCAAGTCGGCCTGGTACTCGCGCCCGAAACGCGTTGGCAACGCCCAGCGCTCGAGGTCGGTCGTGCGCACGTCACCATCGGGCAAGCCCGGCGACCATATCGCGTTGCGCCAGCTCCGGAACATCCCGCGCGTTGAATGCCGCTTGGCCGCACTGCGCCCAATCGCAGGCTCGTTGGAGGTAGGGCTGAACATCCTCGTAGCCGGATCGGCCACGGCGCCTGCGCGGTGAGCGGCCGGTCCTCGAAGTCGATCGGGTCGTAGGCGACGCAACGCCCACCCCAGAGTGCCGACGCACCTCCCACCGCGCGACGGAGCGCCAGGTCACTGCGGGTGTGGAAGTAATCGTCCTGCCGCGAGTCGAACGCCGCCAGCTCCTGCGCCGTGTCATCCGGTCCGCTTCCAGACCACTTTCGATGAGCGCCACCTGGACGCCCGACTTCGCGAGCTCCAGCGCCGTGGAGATACCGATCGGACCGGCGCCGACGACCACGACATCCGTCGTGATCGTCATGCCCGTGGTGAATTCCTCGGGACTCCGGATCATGCGGCACCCTGTCGAAACTCCTCGGCGAGTTCGAGGAATCGTGCCAATGTCTCCGCATCGAGCGGCGACGAGACAGCGCTGGCCGCTTCGGCGACACGCTCCGGCTTGGTGGTGCTGTACAGAATCGCGCGGGAATCCGTTGCCCTGGCAGCCGATCCGAGAATCAGCTTCGCCAGCACACCGGGAGCCAGCGGGTCGAGCTGGAGAGCGTCGCGCCAGCGGCCGGCCAGCCGCGGCATCGGCCCGCAATGCGGCGGAGAGCATCCCATACGGCCGATTCAGCACGCCGAACGTGATGTCCGCCGAGCGCGGCGGCGGATGGAGCACGTCACCGCGAAGCTGATCCACTCCCTCCGGACGCGAATGGCCGGCAAAGATCCACTTCAAGGCCCTCGTCCTGAGACACCCCCCAGGCTCGGATTTTGCCCTGCTGGCGGGCGCGCTCGAAGAATTCGCGGAGCTCATCGGTTGCCACGGTGTCGGACGGCTCGGGGCCGTGCACGAACAGGATGTCGACGTAATCGACCCCTAGCGCAGTGAGACTTTGCGTCGAGACTGCGTGCCGCGATGGTGGCGTCATACACCGAGCGGTCGCGGCCGGCGCCTGGCGCCGCTCTTGACGGCGGCTCGCACGGCCGGCACCTTTCGAACAACGCCCGCGCCGGGGCCTGAAACCGGGCCAGCCGCCGGGCCATCGCCCCCGACCTCGATGCCGAACTTGGTGGCGATGGTCACGCTACTGCGGTCGACGGTGCGCAAGAACGCACCCAACTCGGCCTCCGCCATTCCCAGCCCGTACATCCGCGCGGTGTCGAAGTGAGTCATCCCGTTGTCGACCGCGCTGCCGAGGACGGCCATCCGCTCCTTGCGCGACGGTGACTGCATCAAGCCACCGCATCCGAAACCGACCGCACTGACTGTCAGCTGCGACCCCAGCAACTCCACTGGCATGACGTCCCCTCTCCGGTCTATCTCTGCACGCGTGTCACACGGCCGTCGCACTAATCACCACGCTATTGTCAACCGCAGGCGGCCCGTCACCTAGGGCCTGATCTTCGCAACTTTCCGGACGAGTTTGGTGGAAGATGGACCTTCGCAGTTACGGCCGTCTGCTGATGCGGCGCCGGTCCGTGCTCGCGTCCGTGTTCTTGCTGGTCCTTGCGAATGCCGTTGTCTTGGGATTCCTCTTGCCGACGGTCTATACGGCAGACACCCGGATGGTGTTGTCGGCCAGAATCCCAGCGAACGCGAGTGTAGAAGCCCGCCTTGCCGCCCAGCAATATCTCATGGACCGGATGAAAACCTACGCGCAGCTGGTCACCTCTGATCAAGTTCTGCAACCGGTCATCGACTCGCTCCAACTGAGTGTCACAGTTCCCGAGCTGGTGAAACAACTCGAGATCACAATCCCTTCGGGCACGTCGGTCATCGCCGTGTCCGCGGAGGCGTCGAGCGCTGAGCAGGCCGGAGCCATCGCCAACGTCATCGCCGAACAGGTGCCGTGGGCGGTCGCCGGCCTCGAAGACTCATCGTCAGTCGGTGATTCGCCGATCGACGTGTCAGTACTGCAGCCCGCGGAGGTGCCCGAGTTCCGACGTCGCCAAACTATAAATTGAACCTCGTCGTTTTCGTAGGGCTGGCATTGGTCGCAGCCGTGCTCGCTGCGGTGATGGTCGACAATTTCGACAATCGCGTACGTCGCCGCCGCGACGTCACCGCACTGGGCGTGCCGTACCTCGGCGGGATTCCCACCCGCACCTGACGCCCGGCAGCCCAGTGCTCCAGTTCACCGACCAGAAGCTCCGAACTGCAAGAGATGTTTCACCGAATCGCACTCGACGTGTTGTACGCCGTCGACGGGATCCGACCGTTCGTGGTCTTCACCTCCCCCCGTGCGGGCACCGCCAAGACGACGGTCGCCGCAAACATCGCCGGCGCAGTCGCCGCGACCGGGAGTCAAGTGGTCTACATCGACGCCGATATCCGGGGCACGCGCCTGGCCCCTCAGGTCGGTATTGTCCCGACGCTGGGCGTCACCGATGTGATTGCCGGCCGTATCCAGGCCGACGACGCACTGTTCCAGTACGAAGTGGGGCGGATTCACCGTCGTGCCGTGTGGCGCCAGCGCCATCGACATTGGCGAGATGCTCGCCGGCGAGGCCTTCCGCCAGTTCATGGAGGAACTGGCTGGCCGATTCGATGTCATCATCGTCGACGCCCCGCCGATCACGGACTTGAGTGAAGCATCACGCTTCACTCAGAACATCTTCAACGTCGTCGTTGTTGCGGAGGCGGTATCCACACGGCGTGCCGAGCTCGTCAGATCACCAGCTCACTGCGGCACGCCGGCGCTAATATCCTCGGTGTCGTGCTGTCGCGAGTCCTCGAAGATGAGCCGTCCGCTCCCGCCGATAGAGGAGGAATGAGTTGACTCCATGGAGGAGCCCGTTGCGATCAGGAGACATTCGGCCGATGGCCATCGATGTCCGGACGACCAGGGTAGACGCAAATGCCGAAACCGATTGTCACACGCTACGCCCGCTTCACCATCTCGCATTTGACCGAGCAGCAGGTAATCGAAGCGATCTTTACCCGAACCGCGCCATTGCTGCGGGAGCGCCACACCTGGTCGTCACACCGAACATGAATCATGTTGCGAGACTTCAGGATTCAGCAGAATTCGCGTCGATCTACGAACGTGCCGACCTCATTCTCGCCGACGGCTGGCCAGTTGTGAGGCTGGCCAACAGCCTCGGCGCCGGGATTTCGGGCCGGTCCACCGGCAGTGGCATCACCTACACGCTGGCACACATGCCCGGTGAAGGACGCCGCATTTTCCTCGTCGGTGGTTCGACGCCGGCAACCCTCGAAGCCGCGATAACGTTCTTCCGCGACCAATGGCTGGCTCGTCGCGTCCGAACAGGCCCCGATCGGATGGCTCGGTTCGGCGGATAACATCCGCGAACTCGCGCAGCGCATCGCCGCATTCGATACCGACCTCGTGCTGATCGGTGTCGGTTCGCCACTACAGGAACGGGTCGCGGTATCCCTGATGGATGCTGACGGCTGTGACGGCGGTGCTCCTCGGCGTCGGTGCATCCATCGACTTCGTTGCTGGACAAACGTCCCGCGCGCCACAATGGATGCAGCGTCTGGGCATCGAATGGCTGCACCGCATTCTCACCGATCCCGGCCGGCTTCTGAAACGCTACATCGGTGACGTGGTTCCATTTTTGCAAGTTGTCCGGCAGTCACACACTGATTCGGGAAAGTAGGGAGAAGACACATGACTTTGCTCATCGTCACGCCGATGCACAATGAGGCCGACAATGTGCAGGGTCTCCTTGACTGCTTCGTGCCCAGCACTTCCAGGATTTCGACTGGGTGGTGGTCGATGACGGCAGCACCGATGGCACCGCCGAGCGTTTCGCCGAAGCCGACACCGAGGACATGGCGACTGTGTTGTCGAAGTCCAACACTGGCGGGCTGATGGGCGGATCGGAATTCAGGGCGTGGCGTTTCGGCGTTGAAAGCGCGCTACCACACAAGCCGTATTCACACGTCATGAAACTCGACGCCGATGTGCGACTGGCTCCGGATTACCTCGAACGGATCGTGCCACGTGCGAGCGGCAAAGTCGGCATCGCAGGGGGCGTCCCGCCACGAAGGGAACCAAGAGCAGAAGTTTCATGTGGGCGGCCAAGTCAAGTTGTACACCCTTGAGGCGTATCGGTTGACCGAGCCGATGCCGATGGCGCATCGGCTTGGATGTATTGGACGAAGTCGCAGCGCAACCGGCGGGCCTCGAAACATACGTGGATTCCACCGTGCACTTCACGTTGGCGCGGCTTACTGGCTGGCGAAGGCAGGGATCTCCGGCCGATACCGCAACGGGAGGCTGTCCCGGTGGATCGGCTCCTGGCCCCCGTTTTCCTCTCCACTGCGCACGCTATCTGGTTCGGCCGCCGTACGTAGTCGGTTCGGTAGCGATGCTGTGGGGCTATCTCCGCGCGGGTGCTGGCCCGCAGGCACCTGAGATGAAACGGGCCTATCGCGCAACCCAGCGCGCAAAGCTCGCTCGGGCGGTCCGCAATCCGGTGGCCTTCTGGCGTGAGGCATACAAGGTCTGAACCTTCCACGGTTCGCCGACCGCCACCTCGACGCGCCCAAATTGCAATCAGGTGTTCATATATCCAATGGGTGGTCCACCGACTCCACCAGTAGACCGCACTGCTGAAAGTCCCGCTAGGGGCGCGGCGTCACCAGTGAGAATGTGTCAGCCACCCACGTCCTCCGTCCCAAAGCCCATCAAACACACCTGACCAAAACGTGTCGCCAACGCCCTGGCGATCGCACATGGCGCCCATTCCCCGTGAACTGCCTCCGGGCGGTCACGTCCGATTACCGGCAAGAAACCAGCGCGCGCATTCATCGAGTCCCTGCTCAAGCGGTTTCCACTGTAGGCCCAGTATCCGCTCGGCACGTTCGACGCGCATCCGCACACCCAACCGGCACAGATCCGTCAGCCACGGCCGAAGGGCGGGGATCGTATCGTCGCCAACCATGAGTTCGCGAATTTTCAATAGGGGGCCGAGCAGGTTGAGCTCAAACCACAAGCGTCTGTGGCCGATATGCCGAACCGGCTGTGCCTTGAGTAACTGCGCAAACCGGACAAAGTATTCGTTCCAGGTCGGCGGCACCGGACTGCCGAGATTGAAGGCTTGACCTGCGGCAGCAGGCGTCCGCAGCGAGGCCAGGACGGCGGACACCACGTCATCGACATGAACGAGATTGCAGGAGCCCTGGCCAACGTCACCCAAGTAGCCAAGCCGGCGCGCAACCAGCAAACGCGCGATGCGGTCGGTCCACCACGGGCTGCCCGGGCCGTAGACGATGCCCGGCCTCAAACGCACGGCGGAAGGCTGCGCACCGGTCAACCTGTCGACCTGGGCCTTGGCTGCGCCGTAGTCGCTATAGTCTTCACGCAACGGGCTGTTTTCGTCCACGGTGGCAGACACATCACCGTAGGCCGCCGAACTGCTGAGATAGACCACGCGCGGGGCATCCGTCATCGCGGCGGTCACGTTGAGCAGTGCCCGACCACTTTGCACGATGCTCGCAGGCGAGCCTGCGATGCAATTGACGACTCCTGCCGCGCCCTCGAGCGCTGGGCGCAACGCCCGCTCATCGCAGGCGTCAACCGCCAGCCGACGCACAGCCGGAGGCAAAACTGCCTGATCAATCCTGCGCCCCACACCCACGGGACAGGCCCAGCCTGATACAGCTAGCGCCTCCACCACACGGCGACCAATAAAACCACCGGCGCCAAGAACGACAATCCTCCCCGATGCAGCAGCGATGCCCTCCATCGTTAGGCGTACTCGCGATACTGCGCACCGAAAAAGGCCGAGATCTTGCCGCCATTGGCCCAAGCCTTGATCAACCATGCCACCGAATGATGGCGCCCCAAAGGCAAGCTCAACAAGGCCAGCACCAGAGCAGCTACGAGCTGCAGACCCCAGCGCACGCCCTCCAGTAGCACACGCACCGGATCACGATGATCGAAGCGACCCGTGATCACGAGCCGACCGAAGTGCTGACCGCCACTGTATGCACGTTGCAGCAACCAGCGGAGTGACAGTCGACCGGGCTCCACGGGCTCGAACACCTGTGCCTCGTCGCACCAAATCACCTTTGCGCCTTGCGCGATCAGGCGCATCAGCATGTCACCATCCTCGCCTGAAGAAAGGCCGAAAGCCCGATCAAAAGGACCAGGCAATGCGCGCACGGGCCCGCCGGCGAGCAACACGTTGCCAAAACGCAGATAACTGTCCGGCACAATCTCGCCGGTAACGAGGTGGGGCCAGTCAAAAAACCGGCCACGCTGGAGCCAAGCCGGTGCCGTCTCGGGGACCTGCGGCTCCACCGGCCCCACAACCCCGTCTGCGCCATGGACCTGCGCGGCCTGCGTCAAACGTTCCAGCCATTCAGCCGGAGCCCGCTCATCGTCGTCCACGAAAGCGAGCCACTGACCGCTGGAGCGATGTACAGTCACGTTGCGCGCCAAGGCAATACCACGCTCCGGCTCGATCACATAGACCACGCGATAGGGGGCGCCTGCGGCCTCGATTGCATCAACTACGGGCTTCGCGCTGCCCGACGCATCGTTGTCGGCAATCACCACCTCGTCCGGCATTACCGTCTGCCGTGCCAAGTCCTCCAACAACGCACGCAGCCGATCCGCGCGACGATACGTTGCAATGCAGACGCTGAGACCAGTCGACATGCGGTCCGCTCCCTCTTCACATGTCAGGCATCGCACGGCACAGCCGCACCCACCTTTCGAAACGAGAGTACCGCTTGCAGCCCGGGCAATGCACGGCTACCAGGCGTGCAGAATGCGCCCGGCCTGCTATCCGGGACCGCCCGCCACCTTCATCTCCTTTGCGAGATGAGCTGCGAGTCGAAAACCGAGGGCGGTCATTGTCAGAGTAGGATTCGCATGCGATCCCGTCGGCATTACCGCACCGCCGCACAAATAGAGATTTGCCAAATTAAAGAATTTGCAATTGACATCAACCACTCCTGCCTGTGGTGACGCCGCCATCCGCGCAGTCCCCATGTGGTGGTATTGATCGCGCAAGCCGGTCAGCCACGCGTCACCAGGCACTTTCAGCGACGCGTTCGGCACCAACCCACCGATGCGGTTCCAACGAAGAAAACCGTCGATCCCCGTGGCGAGACTGTGCAGGCTCTCACGCTCGCGCTCCCCTACTTGCCAGTCGACAGTTGCGAGGGGTCGGCCAAAGACATCTAATCTCGAACTGAGTGACACCTTGCTTGATGTCGACGGGTTCTGCTCGACAAATCCATCGATGTTGATTGCGGATGGCGTCTCACCAAACGCAGCCCCCTGTATCCGTGCTCTCACCGTCCGCGCCATCCCACCAGGATTCTTGATCGCGCGAATCACCCGCGAACTCGTACTCAGATCGAATCTCCGTCCTCCAACCGCCGCTTGCAGTTCACGAAGGTTTTGCGTTAGCGACTCCTCAGGGAACTCAAACACAGCGAATGCACCCGCGTTCAGGACACGAAATTCGCGCTGACGCGCGGCACTCGAACCAAACGGGGTAAATAGCGGCGGCCTCTCCGATGGAAGGTCGACAAATATCTGGTTGCTTGTTCAACACCCTGACCGCGCTCATATTCCACCATCGTCCCGATAGTCAGATTTGGATGGTCTTGGAAGTGCCTGCCGACGTGAGAATTCCCGTCACCAATTCCAGCCGGGAAATCCGACATCGGCTAAGAAGCGTACGCGGGATATCAATACCGCCAGTACATAGTATGACTGTATCGCACGGTATTATCAGCGACTTTCCATTGCGGTTACGAAGAGTCAGTCGATCAATTCGCGAGCCGCTGCGACCGAACTCGGTCACCACCGCGTTAAAAATAAACCAACAATCCGGATCCCGAGCCCACGTACGCCGATCACGGTCGAATACGCGAGGTTGCCGCGCAAAGCAACTGAATCGCGTCAGGATATCCGTGTCCATCAATGTCCCAGGCTCTAAGCCAAAGTCACGCCAAACACGGCCGAAATAACCGTCAGCAGTTACATCGAAGTACTGTTCTGCCTCTGCATAGAACTGCACGAGGTCGTCATATCCAATAGGCCATCCACTATCGTCGACCCACTCACGCCGCTCAAAATCTGCCGCGTGGAACCTCAAACACTGCCCAGCCCATTGCGATGTGCCGCCGCCAAGGCCCCGCCCACGCGTTATGGTGCCAGCGAATGGCAGGCCGGCGATATCGCCGTCGTTGAGGTCGCATTCAGCGGTTGCCAATGCTGGGCCACCTTCGATCACGGTGGCGGCTACACCTCGTCTGCGCAGCCCGGTCGCGACGGCCAGACCCACCGGGCCCGAACCAATAATGACGGTCCGTGGCAGGCTCATTCCGCCAACACGGAATTACCGAAATCAACGAACACTAGGCACCTCGCTGAAGGTCACCACGAAATACGATCATAGCAGCGCGGACGAGTCAATTTGCGGTACTCAACTCGACCCCCGCCAATTGGAGTGGCCCCCAGTGCCAGAGTCCCGGAAAGGTCAGGGGTCGGAAAAGTCGGTTATGAGGCGAGTAGCGGGTCGAGAGGGCGGTTGGTGTTGCGGCCGTGATGGCGTAGTGCGCTTGCTGTCCGTCGCTGAGAATGCCGATGATGGCGTCACTGGTTTTGACTGCGGTTCCAGGTGGTTGGTCCTCAAGGTGACGCGGTATTCGTCATGGTGCCACGATTCGCGGCAATTGTTTTTCCGTGACCGTCATTGCCGTCGACGACGATGAGCCCAAAGCGGCGTTAAATGAGCTTGCCGCGTGTGGTTTTTCCGCCCGTGCCGATGGCGGATCCCGGCAAGGACCGGGTCTATGCCAGCGCCAGCACTGCCGGCATCGGGTGCCGGATCCCGCGCGGGTCACCGGGATCGGGAACATCGGCGAACACGTCCAGCAATAGGCGGCGCGACAGCGCGGGCGTAAGGGATGATGACATCGTGGCGGAGGGACTTCCGTGTCGAGCCTGTGTGGAAACTCGATCGTCACGACCGGCCCTCCGCCCCACCGACAACACAAGTCATATCGATCGCACACGTAACAGCGGCTCAGCGAACATCCAAACCGACTTTGCCGAGCTGCTCTTGGATGGCCGCGACGAAAGTCGTGCCTTTATCAACGGGAAGCCAGCGATTAATGATTCACGACAGCAGAGAAAGGGAAGAGTGAAGCCCCTACATGAAAGGATAGCGGAAGCTATCTCTACTTTCACGCATTTGTCCCGCAGTGGCCTCGACGCTCGGGCACTGGCGAAACGTGTGTACGATACCGCTCGGGGACGGCTGACTCAGGAGGGGAAGATCCAAAGGGCGGCCCAGAGTGTGGCCAAATTCAACGCCGAGTTTGAGGCAGTCGCAAATGAAAGAAATTTCACTACAGACTGGACCGACCTTAATACCGGAGAATGGATCATCGCCTTTCCCAAGGTCTTTTCCAGGGACGACCCCATTTCGATCCTCGAAATCGGGTCCTGGGAGGGGCGATCGGCCTTGTTCTTCTTGACGTACTTCCGCAATAGTCGGTTGACGGCCATAGACACCTGGGAGGGAAGTGACGAGCACAAGGTACAAGATGGCTTCGAAGTGGAGTCCACGGAGAGCAGGTTCGACCGGAACCTATCCGCATTCGATCCAAGGCTGACGAAACTGAAGGGTAGTTCGCAACAAGTTCTCCCGACACTGCTCCCCGGTAAAGAGCAATTCGATATCGTCTACGTAGACGGATCGCATCTCGCCGACGACGTCCTGATTGATGGAATTTATGGCTGGCGCCTGCTGAAGCCCGGGGGAATCATCATTTTCGATGATCTCGCGTGGAAATTCTATCCACGTAGGCAGGATAACCCGGCTGCGGGCGATTGGCGCATTTCTCAAATATTACAAGGGCAACGTGAAAATGTTGAATATGCGATACCAGGGCATCATACAGAAAATTGGTAAATAAGCTCGTGACCCGGGCAAGGTACGGAGTTGCGCAGCGGATCGGAGACAATAGTGGCTGAAACGTTCGCACTCGTTACGCCGAGCTACTGGCGCGACTTGGAGCAATGCCGCCTGCTGGTGGAGTCGGTGGACCGCTGGGTGCCGGAGTCCGTACCGCACTACCTCGTCGTGACGCGCGCCGACCGACCATTATTCGAGCCGATGGCCGGCAGCCGACGGAAAATCATCGTGGTCGAAGACATCCTGCCGTGGTGGCTGATCCGGCTGCATGTCAAATCGCCCATCTGGCTGAGCTTGCGTACACGCCCGGTCAAGAACTGGATTGTGCAGCAGATCGTCAAGTTCGCCGTGCCTGCAGTGGTGACCGAGGACGTGCTGTACTACGCCGACTCCGATATGTTCTTCGTCAAGCCCTTCGACCCTGCCGGGCACAGCGCGACGGCGCGACGCCGTTGTTTGACGAGACCGGGCAGTCCGGGCTGATCCCCGACAACATGCTGTGGCAGAACCTCTCCGCCGATCTGCTCGGGTTGCCGAGGCTCGACGAGGATGACGACAATTACGTTGACCAGCTCGTACCGATGCGGCGCGACCTCATGCTGAGCATGCTCGCTCGCGTCGAGGCGGCGACGGGGAAGCCGTGGCAGGTCGCGATCGCGCGCCTGTGGAGGTTCTCCGAGTACACCCTCTATGGGGTTTACTGTCAGCGGGTGGCCACGGAGGCGGCTTTGTGGCGGGACGGCAGGCTGCGGGTGAACAACTTGGGGCACCGAGCCGCTCGACCGAGCCGCGCTCGTGGCGATGAGAGATGCGGCCGAGCCCACCAGGTCGCCGCGATGATATCGGCGAATCGCACACGCCGAGTGAGCTGATCCGACAGGTGTTCTTCAGCTAACGGCCGGCGATACGACGTCCGCCCCGCACGCTACGGACGAGATCCCAGAGAACACCAACATCGCGCCGGTATCCCGGGAGAGCCAGGACGACCGCACAAGTTCCGGCGAACGCGGTCGTGGCGATCAGCAATACGACCACATGAGGCAGGGAGCCGGCGAGGTGGCCGGCACCAAACGCGGCGCCGGCCGCGAACGTGAACAAGACGAGAGGCCGCAGCGCCGGGAGCAGTACTGTGCCCGGCGGAACGGCCGTGCGTGGCAGCGCGATGAGTACAAAGGAAACAAGGAGCAGGCCCTGGCCGACGGCAGAGGCCAGGGCCACCCACAGTGGTCCCTTGGCGACAGCGGCGGTGATCAGTGCAATCATGACCAGGCGGACTCCCAGCTCGCTGCCGAACAACAGACCCGTCTTACCTTGTGCAAGCATCACCCAGTAAATGATGTTTGCGATCGCATGGAACACGCCCGCCACGCACATGACGCGAATCAATGGGACGACCGGCTCCCAGCCAGCGCCGAGAACCACCGGTACCAGCCATTCAGCAGTGCCCGCCACGAATGACACCAACGACAGCAGCAGCATGGTCAGGGCCAGTTGTGTCTTCTCCAGCGCGTCGAGGAACGACGCGCGGTCGTCTTGTTTCCTCGAGACAGCCGAAGGGCGAGGCGAGTGAGTGGGGCCGCGATCTGTTGCTCCGGGAGACGCGCAACTTGATGCCCGGCTGTAGAAGCCGAGCACGCTGGCACCCCATACCCTGCCGATGAGAACTTGGTCAATGTTGGTAGACAATAGTGACCACCTGAGTGAGAAGGTGCTCGCTCCGATACAGCGATGATCGCATCGGCGTACCGCGGTGGTACCACCCTGGCCACCACCCGGCCCTGGCGATGAGGATCGCGTTCGTGACGGCCGCCCCCACAATCTGAAAAGCCACCAGCGCCCAGTAAGTCCATCCCGAGAGCGCCCCGATCACCGCCACCACGAACCCGCACGCCTACCCGAGACGCGTACAGCCGCTGCTATCGCACCGAAGCGCAGTTGGTGATTCAGTTCAGTGCGGAATTGCACCGCAGATTCCATTTGATGAGAAACACCGAGGCGAGTGCGACCGTGACCGGCGCGACCCGCGAGTCGCCGTAGAACGCGGCCAGCGGGCCGGATGCCACGCATATCGCAGCGGCCACAGCCGAACCGATGCGGCTGCTGCACCAGAACAGGTTGGTGCGCTGGCTGTTGCGGTCAATTCGGCTGCCTGCAATGCAGCCAGCGACAACCCGAAATCACCGATTACATAGGCAATTCCCCACCACGCCGGTCACCATCGCGACAAGCCCGAAGTCTTCGGGGCTGAGCATCCGCGCGAACACGACCAGAGCGAGCGACTGAAGAATGTAGCGGCCCCATTGGCCGCCCAGCAGAAGCAATGCGTTTCCGCTTGCGGAGCGGCCACCCGAGGTTGGACACCGTTATTCCCTCACTCGCCGGTTCGCGCATTGGGTTCAATTCGGCGCTTGAAAAGCCCCGCAAAACGCCCGTTCGTAAAAAAAACGGTGACGCAAGACCTCGCCTGCAATCCACGGCCCCTAGCCAGCCCAATTCCAAGCATCATTATCACGATTCCGTATGCGACGGTCCTGACGCCCTTCATCAAGCCCACCAGCCAAAGAAGCTCTGGTGCTTGAGCGCCACCCAGGGCCCAACAATGCCGTTGCTGATCGCCCGGCGGCGCGCCCAGCGTAACGACATCCTGCCGACCGGAACCTCTTCATACACCACCGCGTTCCCGCAAAAGAGTATGACGGCGCCCGACTTCCGAATCCAGGGGAAAAACGGTGTCCTACCCAGTGCGGAGACACCCACTCGTCGTCACCTGCGAAGATGAGCGTACCGGTATTGATTACTGAAGTGCTCGAGTGGACGGTTCCGCACAGCCGCGATCCCGACCTCAGGCCCAACAACGGATGAAAAGACAGTGAATGGCTGTCAGCCAGGGACCGCGCCGAGCCTCCGGGATCATTGGCGACGACGACAATATCCGCGCTCCCCGATGCGCCGGCCGACTCCAGACTATGGAGCAACCGCCGCAAACCTGCCGGGCGGCGGTAGGTCGCAACCGCGACCAGATATGATTCAGACACACCCCGATCTTGCTACACAGACGGGCTCCGCTGGACCAGATGGGCTGTCCGCACTATATCCATGCGTCGTGCTCTCGAACAGTGTTGCCGGACAATAGCGGATGAGGGCCTATGCCACACGGATACCGCCTGTTCATCACGCGTGAAAACGCAGCCGCGTTGCTAATTTGCCTAGTATTCGGCCGGATGGTCGGGGCAATGACCGTGTTATCGCTCACTGCGGAGAAGATGTACGTTCCGGTCGGCGGCGGAATGATCCAATCAGCCGCCTCCCACCTTGACCTCAAAGTTGTTTTCTGTCTGGCGGTGGCCTTCAGCGGCGTCGTTATCCTATTCGCATCAACGACGTCACCAAACCGGGTTTGTGGCGCATCGCCGTGGTGCTGGCACCGTGGCTCGTCGCTCTGACTCGTAACTTTTATGCCGGCGCTTCATAACCCCCGACAGTGTTCTCTACCTCATGGTCATGCTGGCTCTGGCAGCGTTGCGACCTGAGCCTCGTCGTGTTCTTGTCGTAGTGGGCGCGCTCGTGGTGCTCACGGCCGTGGGCGCGATTCTCTCGGTGTCTTTTTTCCGGATGCCGGCATCCTGCGTGAAGCAGATGGGACGATCCGCGACCGCCCCGACAAGGCTACGTTCCCGTCGCTCGGCCTCCTGGTGGGCATGTTCCCGGCAGATGACGATGGCTGTCTACCTTGCCAGCGGTGCGGCAGCGGTAGCTGCGCTGCCGAGAGCATCGTTGAGGTTCCCCGGACTCGTGATCATTGCGTTTGCCACCATCTGGTCGTCGGGCCGTGGCGCAATGCTGGCAATGGCGTGCTCGTTGCTCACGGGCGTCGCGGTCTGGGCACTTACCGAGTTCGGGTGGCGCCGTGCGGCATCAATGGTGGCACGCACCGTAGCCGGAATCGCGATCACTGTGATGTGCGTATTGCCGTTGATGGGATGGGATGCCGAGGCGTTCAGCGCGCGCGGCGAAATCTGGTCCGGCTCGCTGGCGCAGTGGTCGTCACGAATTTCTGTTCGGCCTCGGACATGACTGGTACCTACGAGCAGCGGAGAGCGACACGTCCACGCTGAACCCCGCAGCATACGAAGGGCACAATCTGTTCGTGCAATTTCTCGCCACGGGTGGTGTCGTGCTCGCATTCTTCGCTGTTCGGGTCGTTCCTCGTGCAGGCGTATGCCGTCACCGCATCCGAGAGTCGCTACCTCGTGACCGCTGCCATGCTGGTCACGGCGATCGCCGTGGGTGGCTTCCTTTGAGACAACGTATGGATTCATCGACAACTCCTTGGTGTGGACCGTCTCGATATTCCCGACTTGCGGTACTGTTCTTTGCACGGCACAACGACATCGGGCATGAAGGCGGTGGGCGGTGGGCGGCGCGTCGCAAATCGAAGATTCGGCACAACGCCGTCGACCCTGGCGCCATAAGAAGCGCTTAATCGTCGCCGCCGCCGGAATAGTCACCGTAGCCGTACTCGCTGTCGCGGTGGCGGTTGTCCATTCGCTCCTGGATCCAGGCAGCGTCGATTCCATTCCGCAGTACTCGCGGGTAGCATTCCGGTCGGGACCCCGTTGTACGCCGGATCCCGACATGTGGTCGGCCAAGGCGGCACAAGTGGACCCGCGTCTTGCCCCGATCGCACAAACACCGCAAGCCAAGTGGTTCGGCGATTGGTCCACCGCGGAGAGGGTGCAGGACGACATCGGCCGCTACCTCGCCGGCGCGTCGGCAGCACATGCCGTCCCAGTGCTCGTGCTCTACCGGATTCCTCAGCAACCGGGTTGTGCCAATGGACACCCGAAGGTGCCGGCAGCGAGCAGGAATACAAAGACTGGATACGCCGCGTTGCCACAGCATTGGACGGCCATGACGAGGCCATGGTCATCCTCGAACCCGACGCCCTTCCGTTTCTGGGCGAATGGAGTAGGGCGACCGGCTGGGCATGCTGAGGTTCGCGGTCGACGCACTGTCGGCCACGGGCGCGCGAGTCTACATTGAACGCCGGCAATGAGCATTGGGTGAGTGCGACGGAGATGGCCGACCGATTGCGCAAAGTGGGCGTCGACAGGGCTGCGGGGTTCAGGTCAACGTGTCCAACTTCTATACAACACGAGGCGAGATCCGCTATGCCGAGCGCGTTCGATCAGCACTCAAGGAACTTGGTGTCAGCAACGCGCACTTCGTGATTGACGTTTCGCGAAACGGCACGGGCCCGCAGGATGATGTCTGCAATCCGCCGGGTGCCCGGATAGGACAAGCGCCCCGGCTATACCAGGGCGGCGCACTCGATGGTCTGCTGTGGATCAAGAATCCGGGCGAAAGTGACGGGGAATGCCGGGGCAGCCCCAACGGGTTCTGGCCGCATGCGGCGCTGGGGCTCCTCGGGATTCCGGACGGTTAGGGTCTGTGATGACCTAATGCCATTTTGGGATGGGGGCGTTACGGTTTCTGGACCGTGGCAGCATCGCGTCACCGGCATGCAGGGGCACTGGTCAGATCCAAGTGGTAGTTCCGGCGACGAGCCGGCCGGAGAGTATCGGCGCGACGTCCGAGGAGATCCGTTCCGCCGCGAATCGAAGGCAGTGAAAACCGTTACGAGGAGACGACGGCTGGCAATCAACTCACGAACCACCGAAACCCCGGCACCCGTGCCGCGCAGAAAGTCGATGATCAGATCCGAATCACCGACCACGGCTTCCACCACACCGTCTCATATGTGCTATCCCCGAACGCATTTCGCGACCGTCGCCATCGCCGAGCGTTCCTTCCAGACCTGACTTGGCTCACGTTTCGGGCTGGGCGTGAGCGCAGCTGCTTGACCTGTGGTTTGTTGTCGGAGCGGTCGAGATTTGTGCACTAATCGGGGTTCGTAGGGTGCGGTCGGTGGCCTATGTGCGCACGGTGAAGACCGCGTCGGGGGCGACGGCGGTGCAGATCGTGTGGTCCTCGCGGCGCGGGTCGCGCCGATCGAGCACCTCGGCTCGGCCCATGACGAGGCCGAGCTGGCGGCGTTGAAGGCTGCCGCCGCGCAGCGGCTGGCCGCCGGGCAAGCGGTGCTGGATCTCGGTCTGGCAGCGTCCGCCCGGCTCGGAGCCGTTGCCGATCACGTCCTCGCAGATGGCCCATCTGTGGGACGCGCTGTGCGCGGCCTACGGATTGCTCGGGTTCGATCGGCCACCGAGGGCGACGAGGTGTTTCGGGATCTGGTGCTGGCGCGGATCATCGAGCCGACCAGCAAGGTCGACGCCGCGGGTGCTGAGCGAGGTCGGCGTCGCGGCGGCCTCCTATCCCACGCTCAAGCGCCGCCTGCCGGACTACGCCAAGCCGTCGTGGCGGCAAGCGCTGGCGGCGGCTGCAGCGCGGCATGCCGCGGCTGGGGCCGGCTCGCTGGTGCTCTACGACGTGTCGACGCTGTACTTCGAGACCGACGCCGGTGACGGGTTCCGCGAGCCCGGGTTCTCCAAGGAACGCCGCCTGGAACCGCAGATCACCCTCGGGCTGCTCACCGACGCCAGCGGGTTCCCGCTGACGGTGGAGGCCTTCGAGGGCAACAAGGCCGAGACCGCCACCATGCTGCCGGTGATCAACGCGTTCAAGGCCGCCCACCAGCTCACCGATGTCACCGTGGTCGCCGACGCCGGGATGATCTCCGAAGCCAACCAGGTCGCGCTGCAGGCCGCCGGGTTGTCCTTCATCCTGGGCGCCCGGATCCCGTTCCTGCCCGACGTGGTGCGCGAATGGCGCGACAACGCACCCCGACGAGGCGATTCCCGATGAGCTGGTGCTGACCCAGCCGTGGCCGGCCACCAGCAGGAGAAGGCCCGCGGGATCCCGACCGGGTCATCCACTACCAGTACCGCCACGACCGGGCCCGGCGCACGCTGCGCGGATCGACGAGCAGGTCGCCAAAGCCCAGAAGGCCGTCGACGGGCACGCCCCGGTCAAACGCAACCGGTTCATCAAGCTCACCGGGGCGACCAAGACCGTCAACCGCGACTGGAGGCCAAGACCCGCGCCCTGGCCGGCTGGAAGGGCTACACCACCAACCTCACCGGCCAGTCCGCCGACTTCGTCATCGACGCCTACCACCAGCTGTGGCGCATCGAGAAGGCCTTCCGGATGTCCAAGCACGACCTGCAGGCCCGCCCGATCTACCACCACATCCGCGAATCGATCGAGGCCCACCTGAGCATCGTGTTCGCCGCGATGGCCGTCAGCCACTGGATCGAGATCCAAACCGGCTGGAGCATCAAGAAATTCGTCCGCACCGCACGCCGCTACCGCACCGTCAGATCAAAGCCGGCAACCAGACACTCACCGCCGCCGACCCGCTACCCGACGACCTCCGCGACGCGCTCATCAAAATCCGCGCCGACGGTGCGCACTAATTTGAGCCAAGTCGGGTCATATGTGCTATCCCCGAACGCATTTCGCGACCGTCGCCATCGCCGAGCGTTCCTTCCAGAGTCAGCAGCACCTCGACTTCGTCGGTGTCCAGATTGCCGGGATAGCAGTCGAGCGTCCCCGACAAGCACCGAAAACCCCGCCCCGCCCCACCACCAAATGCACGGGATTGGCCGAATCGGACTCGATCTTGGACCGCAGACGCTTGACCGCGCACGTCCAGCGTCTTGGTGGCGCCGACGCATCGCCTCGGCCCCGTATCCAGTCGCAGGACCACGTCGCGTCCAAGTGTCCTGGCCCCGGCACCGACATCACTTTGATTCTCGTGAGTCGGTTCGGCGCCGCCTCAGATGCCGGACTCCGACGAAAACCGCGGCCAAGTTCAGGATTAGCAGGGCGATCACCAAGCCATACCGGAGAAACTCTTGGTACGTCTCCATCACTGGTGCACCGGTCGCCGTAGTGGCGAGCGGGGAAGGGCGTTGCGACTGCACATCCTCGCTGTTCAGGAAGACGGGCTCACCCTGATCGGCCTGAAGGACGTACAGATCGTTGGGCTCGCCGGTGACGCCGTACCACCCGCCCTTGATGGCGGTGAGTGAATCAGCCACTTGGTTTTGCAGGACGCGGCCGACATCGCGGCTCGGATTGTCGCCGCCATAGGAACTCAGCAGCAACACGTTCCGGCCGTTCTGTTCGAACGCCTGCAACGCTGCGAAAGGAGCCTTCACCCCAGCACCGAAGGTGGTGTCTTGCCCTTTTACGACGCGGTATTCCGCCATCGGAAGTGGCGCTCCCAGCGCCTCTACCTGACTTGGAGTCAACCCGACCGCGAGCCCGGGCGATTTCGAGGCCACGAAATCATCGACATCGACCAGTTTGACGTCGAGTTGGTTGCGGTTGAGTTTCTGTAATTCACTCAGGATGATAGCGGCGTCCGTGAGAATGTTGTCGTCCTTGTCCCCGAATGCGACGGTTGCCACGTCGTTCAGCGATTGGGGAAAGCGCCGGAACCCGGGCGACACAGATTGTCCCGGGGTGGCCGCGAACGTCGAGCTATTTGCATCGAATCCCACCTCGAGCGGCAGAAAACCCAGTTCACGAGTGCAACCAACGGGCAATCCGTTGGGCCCGGCCGCCGCGTTACCACCTTCGCCGCTCGGAACCGCGTTCAGCCTGACAGTGAATGTATTCGTGGTGAGCAGCTGTGCCGCAGGAATCGGGATGACGTCATCAATAATGGTGTCTACTTGGCGGCGCTGGTTTTGCACGAAATTGCCGTCGAGGGTCCGGGATTTGACCAGATTGTTGTTCCAGTAGTAGGTGAGCATTGCCGAAAGCTCTGGCGGGATCGGCGTGTAGGCGCCGACGAGATGGATGTTGAGCGAGGAGATCGCCGTTCCGAAATCCGACTGCAGGACTGGGATGTCAAGTTGGGACTGTCCGATGCCTTTCAGCGTCGGAACCGTCTCACCTAGGGTCGTGAAGGTCTGGACCAGTTCGGCTGACTTGTCACCCGTAAGCACCAGCTTGTCGACGGCGGTGCTGTCGGCCAGCGGCAGCAGATCCGAGCCGAGCGCTCGGGCTGCCGCGGGTAGCTGATCGGGGTCACCGCTCAGTGTCAGGGTCCGCACTCCGTCGGCTACCGAGACCTCGGCGGCCGGTCCTCCTTTTCCCCTCGACGATCCGGACGCGCCGACCGCCGATCTGACCGAGAATCGACCCTCCTCTGCGGAGAGCTATCGGTGGTCACCGAGAGTTGAGCATCGGATTGGTCTCGCTTGGTCATCGCCATGGCCGCGTCGAGGGCGGCTTCTTGCACACCTGGTGCCGCGTTGTCCGCTATCTCGATGGAGATCGCCCGGACTGACGGACTGAAAATCTCGGCGACGGTGTTTGGCGAATCGTCGGGTCCCACCACCTGTGCCGGCACATCTTGAAACGAGACATTGCCGTCGTTGGGTGGTTGGCACACACCTGTGTCTTCGTCGACGGTGACATAGCGCCAATTGAATGTCAGAAATCCATCGACGACGTCATCGGGCGAAACCTCGAACGTGATCGGGGCAGCATCCTCGCCAGGGACCTTCGGAAACGTGGCGGTCACACGTCTGTTCCGGAGAATGTCGACCCGCCCGCCGGCGTCGATACCGGTCATGTTCTGGGCGTCGAATACGAGCAAACCGCTGACCGAGATCGGGACGAGGCCCCGCGAGATGGGTATACGGATTTCCTGCTGCGTCTCGTTTGACCGGACCGAGAAGGTCTTCTTGAGCGCTATCACACCGGGATCGTCGGCAACGGCTGCCGGTAGGGCCGACAACGTCAACACACACAGGGCAACGATGAAGATGCTTACCAGCCGACGCGCTGCCCGACCAATGTAGACCGCGGACGCCGACGGCCTGGTTGCTGATTCTGTCATTGGATGTCGGTTGCGATGACAGTGACGATCTTTGGGCAAACCGTTACCGAACTACCGCCAGCGGGGGCGGCAGCTCCCAAAATGTGCCGCCTGCTCCACATTTTGATCGCCGGAGAATAGTAGTCATACTCCGCTCGCGGGGGCCGCAGACGCGCCGCGAGAACATGGCGTGGTGACACCGGTCAGGTGTCGGTCCCCGGGCATCGGAGGAACCCGCTCGGGGCCGCTGCGGCGGGAAATGATCACCGCCGGTGGCACTGTGACGTGGCCTTCAAATCGCGCAGCACTCGCTCACCAAGAACCCCTGCGGGGCCGAAGCGCCAGTGCCACCGACGCAGCGCCACCCAACGCGTCCACTACCGTGAGCACCGTGACTACAGAGCACGACGGGACGAAGATCGAGCCGCGGCTCTACATCTTCCCCCACACCGGCGGGTCGGCGACCTTCTACGTGCCGTTCGCCAAAGCGTTCACGGGCGGCACCAAATGCGTGGCAGTCCAGTACCCCGGCAAGCGCGCCGGCAAGGACCTGTCCCAGTACACCAGCATCCCCGATCTGGCCGACCGCCTCTGCGCCATGCTCAAGCCTGCCGACGCACCGGCGGGTCAGGTGGCGTTCTTCGGGCACAGCATGGGGGCCCTGCTGGCCTTCGAGGTCGCGCTGCGCTTCGAGCAGGCCGGCAATCCCATTGCCGCGCTGTTCGTGTCTGCTAGCGCCGCACCCGGAGGCATGCGCCAACGCGCCGATCTGCAGGGGTCCGACCT
The DNA here is from genome assembly GCA_963798245.1 of uncultured Actinomycetota bacterium. Lineage (GTDB taxonomy): Bacteria > Actinomycetota > Actinomycetes > Mycobacteriales > Mycobacteriaceae > Mycobacterium. The sequence goes on along the minus strand of CAWCSO010000006.1, from coordinate 56,289 downwards.
CGAACTGCTGAGCATGGTCAGCGACGTCACCGGCGCGAACCCGGAGTTCCTCAACGATGACCAGTTCGCCGCCAACCTGCTGCCGACCTTGCGGGGCCTGAAGGCGATCGCGTCCTACGACAGCCCACCCGAGGCGAAGGTGTCGTGCCCGGTACACGCGCTGATGGCCGACGATGACGAGTTGGGCACTGCCGACCTCATGACACCCTGGCGTGACCGAACGACGTCCGACTTCGACCTGACGGCCTTTCCCGGTGGGCACTTCTACATCAACGGTAATTTGCCGCAACTCGCGCAGTGGGTCGAAGAACGCGTCCTGGCCCGGTGCACCGCGGAGTAGCCGGAATCGTCGCGGAGTGCCCGCGGTACGCCACGCCGCTACGCTGAGATTGACGGCGAAGAGCCCTCCGGACAGTTGGCGGGCGGCTGTGTGGATTTGCTCAGCAAGTTAACATGTGAATGCCTGGCAAATGTTTACAGACTGCTTAATAAGCTCTATTCGGCCCGTAGAGGCAGCGCAACGGCATTCTCAACTACTTCCAATACCCCGTGGGCCACTGTGCTAGCAACTTTCACCATGTGTTCGGATCGAGCGGACTAGCCCGCAGAAGCCGCTGCAGGTCCGGAAGAGGCTGACACAGCTGATAAATTAGCCACAAGTCCCGCATACGCTCGCGCCGAGGGGACTCCGCGCCGGCATCGTTTATTCGCGACCAGCGAAGGTCAGGACACCCGCGTCCGCTGGTCGAAGGGACATGCAACCGGGCTCGAACCCAGTTGCACATATCGAGAAACATGAAGAGGTAAGCCACCATGCCCAACGCCGACATGTCGATTCCTGCATTGCTCAGCAAGCGGGCCACCGAACAGCCCGACGTCGCGGCGTACACGTTCATGGACGGTGAACTCGACGGCTCGGGCTATCCCGAAAGCCTGACCTGGCAGCAGGTCTACCGGCGAGCCCTCGTGGTGGCTGAGGAGTTGGGCAGGCACGGATCGCCCGGTGATCGGGCAGCAATCCTGGCGCCGCAGGGACTGGACTACATCGTCGCCTTCCTGGGTGCGCTACACGCAGGCTTCATCGCAGTGCCGCTGTCCGTGCCGCAGTTCGGTGCCCACGACCTGAGGGTCGCGTCGACGCTGGAGGACAGTGCCCCGGTCGCGATGCTCACCACCTCGTCGGCTGTCGCCGACGTCAACAAGTACGCCAGCGGTAAGCGCGGTCGCCCGGCGCCCGCGGTGATCGAGGTCGACCTGCTCGACTCGGATTCCACCCGCCCGCTCGACATCGCCGATCAGTCCCGGCCCGGTCCGGCGTATCTGCAGTACACGTCAGGGTCGACCCGCACACCGGCGGGTGTGGTCGTCTCGCACCACAACGTCATGGCCAACCTGGGCCAGGCGGTGTACGACTACTTCGACTACGACGGCGAGACGCCCGAAGGCACCGTGATCGTGTCCTGGCTGCCCTTCTATCACGACATGGGCCTGATCATGGGAGTCTGCGCGCCGCTGGTCACCGGGCGCCCCGCGGTGCTGATGAGTCCGATGGCCTTCCTACGAAAGCCGGCGAGCTGGATCCAGCTGCTGGCCAAGCATCCCCACTCGGTTTCCGCGGCTCCCAACTTCGCGTTCGACCTGGCCACACGCAGGACCTCCGACGCGGACATGGCGGGGTTGGACCTCGGCGGAGTGCAAGCCATCCTCAGCGGCGCCGAGCGCGTCCACAGCGCCACGATCAAGCGGTTCACCGAGCGGTTTTCTCGGTTCGGCCTCAACGAGGCCGTGATCCGCCCGTCCTACGGCCTGGCAGAGGCAACCCTGTACGTCGCCACCCCGGCACCGGGCAAGCCCGTCAAGACGGCCCGTTTCGACCTCGAGAAACTCTCGGCCGGGCTTGCCCGTCCGTGCATCACCGGCCGCGAGGGCACGACCGAGTTGGTGAGCTACGGCGCGCCAAGGGCCTGCCTGGTCCGCATCGTCGATCCGGAGACCGGAGCCGAACAGCCCGAGGGTGCGATCGGTGAGATCTGGGTGCACGGCGACAACGTCGCTCATGGTTACTGGCGCAAGCCCGAGCCGACCGCGCGCATCTTCGGCGGCCGGATCTCGGCTCCATCGGCAGGCGCACCGGCTGCCCCGTGGCTACGTACCGGCGACCTTGGCGTCATGTCCGACGGTGAGCTGTACATCATGGGTCGTCTCAAGGACCTTCTCATCGTCGACGGGCGCAACCACTACCCCGACGACATCGAGTCGACCATCGGGGAGATCACCGGCGGTCGCGTTGCCGCGATCGCCGTCGAAGACGATGTCACCGAGAACCTGGTGGCGATCATCGAGCTGAAACAGCATGGGTCCGACGACGAGCACGCCCTGCGGCTCACGACGGTCAAGCACAACGTGTCGACCGCGATCTGGAAGTCGCACAGCCTCCGCGTCGGTGACCTCGTACTCGTCTCACCGGGCGCGATCCCGATCACCACCAGTGGGAAGATCCGCCGGTCGTCTTGTGTGGAGCTGTACCGTCACGGCGAGTTTCAGCGGCTGGACATCACGGTATGACCTCGTTCGGCGATCAGGAAGCCGAACTTCGTCACTGGTTGGTCGACTATCTGGTCACCAACATCGGATGCAGCCCCGACCAGATCGACCCCGACGCGCCGTTGAACGAACTGGGCGTGGGATCGCGCGACGCGGTCGTGTTGTCCGGTGAACTCTCCGAGTTGCTGCGCCGCCCGGTCTCGCCGGTGGACTTCTGGCAGAACCCGACCCTCAACGCCCTGGCCCATGCGCTGGTCAACCCTGATGCCGAGCCCGCGGTCGGCGTGCCGGGTACCGCGGGCACCTCACTGAACGAGCCGATCGCGATCATCGGGCTGGGCTGCCGCCTGCCCGGCGACATCCACGGCCCCGACGCGCTGTGGGACTTCCTGGCCGCCGGGCGCTCCGCGGTGGGAACCGTGCCCGACGACCGGTGGCAGGCGTTCGACGACGGCTCACCGGCCACCGCGGCGGCCTTGGCGAACACCACGCGATGGGGCTCGTTCCTCGGCGACGTCGCCGGTTTCGACGCCGAGTTCTTCGGCATCACGCCGCGGGAGGCCGACCGCATCGATCCACAGCAGCGCCTGCTGCTCGAAGTCGCCGTGGAGGCGCTAGAGCATGCCGGCATCCCGGCCGAAACGCTCCAGCGCAGCCAGACCGGGGTTTTCGCCGGCGCGTGCGTCAGCGAATACGGGTACATGGCGTCGCGTGATCTCGGCCAGATCGATGCCTGGACGGGCACTGGCGGCGCGCTGAGCATCATCGCCAACCGGCTCTCCTACTTCCTGGACCTGCGTGGCCCGTCACTCGCCGTGGACACCGCCTGCTCGTCTTCGCTGGTCGCGGTGCACCTGGCTTGCCAGAGCCTGCGGACCGGCCAATCCGAGTTGGCGATCGCCGCAGGGGTGAACCTGGTGCTCTCGCCCGCCGTAACACGCAGCTTCGATGCAGCCGAAGCGATGTCGCCAACTGGAGCCTGCCGCGCCTTCGACGCGGCCGCCGACGGATTCGTTCGCGGCGAGGGTTGCGGCGTTGCGGTGCTCAAGCGACTCTCCGACGCGCTGCGCGACGAAGACCGGGTACTCGCGGTCATCCGCGGCTCAGCCGTCAATCAGGACGGTCGATCCAATGGACTGATGGCACCGAACCCGGCTGCGCAGGCCGCGGTGTTGCGCGCCGCCTGCGCCGATGCGGGCGTCGAGCCCTCCCAGGTCGACTACGTCGAGGCGCACGGAACCGGAACGTTGCTCGGTGACCCCATCGAGGCCCGGGCACTCGGCGCGGTATACGGACGCGGACGGCAACCCGACGCGCCGCTGCTGGCCGGCTCGGTGAAGACCAACCTCGGGCACTTGGAGGCAGCGGCGGGCATCGTCGGGCTGATCAAGGCGACCTTGGCGGTGCAACGAGGCGCCATTCCAGCCAACCTGCACTTCGACACCCCCAATTCACACATCCCGTTCGATGAACTACGACTCAAGGTGGTCGACGAAGCCACCGCGTGGCCGACCACCGGACGGCCCCGTCGTGCCGGCGTGTCCGCGTTCGGTTTCGGCGGTACGAACGCGCACCTGGTGCTGGAGCAGGGCCCGCAGCCGGGCGTGCTGGAGTCTCCCCAGACACCGGCGGTCACCACCCTGGTGGTAACCGGTAAGAGCCCTGAGCGCATGACCGCAATGGCCACGACGCTCGCCGATTGGATGACCGATGCTGGGGCGCAGGTGCCGCTTGTCGACGTCGCGCACGCGCTCAACCACCACCGGACACATCAAGCGACGTTCGGCACCGTCTGCGCGGCCGACCGGGCCGAGGCCGTGGTCGGGCTGCGCGCGCTGGCGGCCGGGCAGTTCGCGACCGGGGTGGTCGGCCCCCACCAGGGTCCGTGCGGTTCGGGGACCGTGTTCGTGTATTCGGGTCAGGGCTCCCAGTGGGCGGGGATGGGCCGGAAGCTGCTCACCGACGAGCCGGCATTTGCGGCCGCCGTGGCGATCTTGGAGCCGGACTTCGTGACGGAGGTCGGCTTTTCCCTACTCGACGTGCTGGCCGGCGGGCAGGACCTGACTGGCATCGAGCGAATTCAGCCGGTGCTGGTGGGTGTTCAGTTGGCGTTGACTGCGTTGTGGCGCTCGTACGGGGTGGAACCCGACGCGGTGATCGGGCATTCGATGGGCGAGGCGACCGCGGCGGTGGTCGCCGGGGCATTGAGTCCGGCCGAAGGGTTTCGGGTGATCGCCAAGCGGTCGCAGCTGATGTCCCGGCGCGCCGACAAGGGCGCAATAGCTCTGCTGGAACTCAACGCGCACGCCGCCGAGTCGCTGATCGCAGATTTTCCAGGGGTGACGGTTGCGGTGTACGCCTCGCCGCGCCAGACCGTGGTCGCCGGGCCGACCGAGGCCGTTGACGCCGTCATCGCCGAGGCAATTCTGCAGAACACGTTCGCCCGCAGGGTGAACGTGGATGTGGCGTCCCACCACTCGATGATGGATCCCATCCTGCCGGAGTTGAGGGAGGCGCTGGCTGGTCTGGCGCCGCAGCCTCCGCTCATTCCAGTGATCAGCACGGTCGAGAATGCCGGTGCCGCACCGCTGTTCGATGCCGACCACTGGGTGGCCAATTTGCGCAATCCGGTCCGGTTCAGAGAGGCAGTCGCCGCCGCCGGCGCCACCAACTGCATCTTCGTCGAGATCAGCCCGCACCCGGTGCTCACCAAGGCGATTTCCGACACCCTCGATGACCCGGCTGCGGGCAACGCACATCACCACAGCCTCGGCACGCTGGAGCGTGATGCTCACGACACCGTCGCATTCCACACCAGCCTCAACGCGACACATACCGTCCGGCCACCACTCGGCGACCACCCGCCGGAACCGCACCCCATCATCCCGACCACTCCCTGGCGCCACTCCCGGCACTGGATCGACATCGCACCTACGTTGTCCCCCAATGGGTTCGGGGTGCGCAGTGGGCCACCGGCGCTGGCCGCAGCGGACTGCCCAATCCCGGTGGACTGGCTGTACGAACCAACCTGGCCCGTCCACCCGCTACCGACGGCCGACCCCCCCGACGGCGCCGGCCCCTGGCTGGTGCTCGGGGACGCCGAACTGGGTGCAGAGCTCGGTCGTGGTCCGGGGCTTGCCACGGACTTGCGCACCGACCGGGCCGCGCTGCGCACCGCTCTCACCGACGTGGACAACGTGCTGTACGCGCCCCCGTCCGCCGGCTCCCCCATCGACGTCGCATCGTCCTATGACTTGTTCAACGAGGCGAGAGCGCTCGTCCAAGAACTGACGTCGATGCCCTCACCGCCGCGACTGTTCATCGTCACCCGCAACGCCCAGCCAATCGCGGAAGGCGATCGTGCCCACCCGACACATGCCGTCCTGTGGGGCCTGGGCCGCACGCTCGCCCTGGAACAGCCAGAAATCTGGGGCGGCCTCATCGATGTCGACGCGTCCATGCCGGCGGTGTTGACCGCCCGCCTCGTGCGCGCCGAAGCCCACGCCGGCCGCACCGGTGACCAACGCGAGGACCAGGTCGTCTACCGGGCGGGTGCCCGGCACGTGCCGCGTCTGGCAGCAACCTCCGCGCGGGGACCGGTGGTCCTCGGCAGCGACACCAGCCACCTCGTCATCGGGGCGACCGGCCACATCGGTCCGCATCTGATTCAGCAGCTCGCCGACATGGGCGCCGGCACCATCGTTGCGGTATCGCGAAACCCCGGGGCACTGCTGGACGACTTAGGCGCACGACTCGCGTCGGGCGGGACGACGCTGATTCAGGTGGCCGCCGACGTCACCGACGAAACTGCCATGGCGGCACTGTTCGACCGGTTCGGCACCGAACTCCCCTCGCTCGAAGGCATCTACCTCGCCGCGTTCGCCGGTGGGCCGGTCACGTTGAGCGACATGACCGACGACGACGTCGACACCATGTTCCGTCCGAAGCTGGACGCGCTCGGGGTGCTACACGCCCTGTCACTGCGAACCGCAGTTCGCCACTTCGTACTGTTCTCGTCGATCTCCGGTCTGCTCGGTTCGCGCTGGCTCGCCCACTACACGGCGACCAGCACCTTCCTCGACACCTTCGCCTACGCGCGACGCAACATGGGCCTTCCGGCCAGCGTCGTGAACTGGGGCTTGTGGAAGTCGCTGGCCGAGCAGCAGTCCGGCGCGGGCCAGGTGATGTCCGACGCAGGGCTCAGGCCGATGCCCGACGAGGCGGCCATCCGCGCCTTGCCGATGGTGATGGGTCCCGATGCGCCGGTGCGGTCCACCATCGTCGACGCGGACTGGCCGCTGCTGGCCGCGGCCTATCGCACCCGCGGAGCGCTGCGCATCGTCGACGACGTATTGGCACGTGACGTCGCGGGCGAGACCGACGCGGACCAGCCGATGCCCGAGAGCGAATTCCGCAGGGCGCTGCACGAATCCCCGGCCGAACGTCGTCGGGAGCTGCTGGCCGACCACATCGGTTCGCTGGCGTCGGCCGTGATGGGACTGGCGGCCACCGAGACCCTGGACCCGGCAGCGGGATTCTTCCAACTCGGTATGGATTCGCTGATGAGTGTCACGCTTCAGCGCCAACTCAGCGCAAGCCTCGGCATCACACTGCCTGCCGCGGCCATCTACGAGTACCCCAACATCGCGAGTCTGACCGATGCCCTGTGCGAGCGCATGGGCTACGTGACGGCCGCCGAAACCCCCACGACAGCTCGATCCGGCCTGGGTGAACGAGCCCAGCAACGCGCCAGGGCGCGCCAGGGCGCACAGGCGAGCAGACGAAAAGGACATAGAGTTTGAGTACGGACAGTTCAAGTACGGACAACGACTACGCGGCATCGCCGAATGATCTGCCGCCCAACGCGATTGCGGTCATCGGAATGGCCGGCCGTTTCCCGGGTGCGAATTCGGTGACGACCTTCTGGGACAACCTTCGTCGCGGTGAGGAGTCCATCACCACACTCTCCGAGGAGGCACTCACCGCCGCCGGAGTGAGTGCGACGACCCTGGCAGATCCCGCATACGTCCGGCGGGCGGCCCTGCTCGACGGAATCGAGGAGTTCGACGCGGAATACTTCGGGATGACCCCGTACACCGCTCGGATGATGGATCCTCAGCAGCGGCTGTTCCTGCAAACGGCCTGGCATGCGTTCGAGGATTCCGGGTACGACCCCGCCACGTTCGACGGAGCGATCGGCGTGTTCGCGAGCAGTACCGCCAGCGGCTACCTGATGCACAACCTGATGTCGCACCGCGACCCGCAGAAGCTCGTCGGCGAGGGCATCACGGTCGAGATGTTCAACCTGGTGCTGCTGAACGACAAGGACTACCCGGCGACTCGGGCGTCGCACCAGTTCAATCTGCGCGGACCGAGCATTTCGGTGCAGACGGCCTGCTCGTCGTCGCTGGTCGCGGTACACCTGGCATGCCAGAGCCTGCTGTCCGGGGAATGCGACATGGTGCTCGCCGGAGCCGCGTCGATCCGGGTGCCGCATCACGTCGGCTACGGATACGAGCCAGGTGCGATGGTGTCGCAGTCGGGGCACTGCCGACCGTTCGACGTCACATCCGACGGCACGATCTTCGGCAGCGGGGTCGCGGCGGTCCTCCTCAAGCCGTTGCAGGCGGCGCTCGACGACGGTGACCGCATCCACGCAGTCATCCGCGGCTCGGCGATCAACAACGACGGCGCGGTGAAGATGACCTATGCGGCACCCGCCCTCGCCGGTCAGGCCGAGGTCGTCGCCGAAGCACATGCCGTCGCCGATGTCGACTCCTCCACCATCGGATTCGTGGAGACTCACGGAACCGGTACCCCGCTGGGTGACCCCATCGAAATCGAAGCCCTGCGTCAGGCTTTCGAGGTCTCCAACCTGGACCGGTCGAACCCATGTGTCATCGGCTCGGTGAAGTCGAACATCGGACATCTGGATGCGGCGTCCGGAGTCACCGGCCTGATCAAGACCATCCTGTGTCTGAAGAACAAGGCGATTCCCCCGACCGTGCACTACACCGCGCCCAACCCCGAACTGCATCTGGAGAACACGCCGTTCGTGGTTGCGAACACCTACGCACCATGGGAATCGGACACACCGCGCCGGGCCGGCGTGAGTTCATTCGGCGTCGGTGGCACCAACGCGCACGTCGTCCTCGAAGAGGCGCCGCAGACCTCTCCCGCCGTCGCGGCCCCGGGCGGTCCGCAGGTGCTGCTGCTGTCCGCCCGTACCGCGGAGTCCCTGCAGGATGCGAGGGCTGCGCTCGGAGCCGAACTCTCGCGCGACGAGCACGTGTCGCTGCCCGACGTGGCGTTCACACTCGCGAGTCGGCGGGCCCACGAGGTCCGGATGGCAGCCGTCGTCGGCGACCGTGCCGACGCCGCCGCCGTACTGACCGCCCTACCCGACGGCCAAGAGCACGACAACGTCTCGGTCGGGCAATGCCCACAGGGCGTTTCGCCAGGCTCCACGCGGGTGGCGTTCCTGTTTCCCGGGCAGGGCGCACAGCACGTCGGCATGGCCCGTGGCCTCTATGACACCGAACCCGTGTTCCGGGAGAACTTCGACCGGTGCGCCGCGGGATTCTCCGAGGAACTCGGCATCGACCTGGGCAACGAGGTGTTCGGCACCGGCGGGCAAGAGCGTAGCGACCCGGGGAGCCCAGGCACCGCGAGCCTGGAAGCCACCGACCTCGCCCAGCCGGCTCTATTCGCGGTGGAATACGCTCTGGCGCAGTTGGCCATGTCCTACGGCGTCAAACCGGCCGCGCTGGCCGGACACAGCATCGGCGAACTGGTGGCCGCCACCCTCGCGGGGGTCTTCGACCTCGCGGTGGCGATCAAGGTGGTGTCGATGCGCGCACGTCTGATGCACGCCGCACCGGCGGGCGCCATGGTCGCCGTGGCGTCCAACCCCGATGACATCGCGGTCCACATGACCGCCGACGTCGACCTCGCCGCCATCAACGAACCCGGCAGCTGTGTGGTGGCCGGTCCCGAGGAAGCGATCCGTCAGTTCACCGATCGCTGCGCCGCTGCGGGCATCCTGGCCCGGCGCGTCCGAACCTCGCACGGGTTTCATTCGCAGTCGATGGATGCGGTGCTCGCCCCGTTTGCCGAGTACCTGTCCACCCTGACGCTGCATGCGCCACGAATCCCGATGCTGTCCAACGTGACCGGCACGTGGATGACCGACGACGAGGCCACCGATCCCAACCGCTGGGCCCAGCACATCCGCTCCACCGTGCGGTTCGCCGATGAAGTTCAGACACTGCTCGGCGACACCCACCGGGTGCTCGTGGAGGTGGGGCCCGGCGGCAGTCTGACCGGATCTGCCGCGCGCCTGCCCGAGTGGTCGGAAACCCACCGCGCGGTCCGCCTGATGCGACACCCGTTGCAGAGCAGGGACGATCGCGACGCCCTGCTGCTTGGACTCGGGCAGCTGTGGTCGGCCGGAGTCGACGTGGACTGGACGGCCCGCCACGGCGATCAGGCCCGTCGAGTGACCCTCCCAGGCTATGCCTTTGCACGGCAGCGCCACTGGATCGAGCCCGCCGTCGTCGTACGGTCGGCCGATGCTTCCACCCCGTTCGGCACGGTGGTGGCCGACACGCAGCCGGCGGCTAGCAGCGCGGCAACTGTCACCGACGCCCGCTCGCAGATGCAGGCAACGCTGCAGCGGATCTGGTCACAGTGTCTGGGAGTCGAGTCGATTGCGCCGGGCGACAACTTCTTCGAACTGGGTGGCGACTCGCTCTTGGCCATCGGGGTCGCGATGACCGCGTCACACGAGGGTGTTGAACTCACTCCACAGGACCTCTACGACCACGGCAGCATTGCCGCCCTGGCCGACGCACTCGTCGCGCGCTACGCCTCTGGCGGACTGTCGAGCCAGGACACCGGCGACCTGAGTCCACCGGTGCCACCGAACATTCTCCGTTTCCTCGACGGCGGTTTGGCCGAGCCGGGCCGATGGCGGGCGCCGCTGGTTCTGCGTCTTGACTCGAGCGTGAGCGCGGACGACGTTCGGTCGGTCATGACCGCGGTGGTCAACCACCATGACGCCTTGCGGATGCGGGTCACGATGCGTGCCGGGATGTGGGAGCAGCAGGTCAGCGAGCCCGGTGACTTCGCTGAGCTGGCCGAGCGCCCACTGCCCGCCGATGCCGTTGCGGACAGCCCCCGGGAGCGCGAAGCGCTCTCGGCCGTCGTCTCCGAAACCATTGCAGCACAGGACTTGGGCAGCTGGCCGTTGACGGCCACCTATGTCACCGCCGCGAACGGAGACCCGCGGTTCCTGGTGCTCACGGTGCATCAGACGGTCGATGACGCCACGTCACGCGAGGTACTGGTGACTGACTTGTTGACCGCATTCGGGCAGCGACTGGCCGGCAGCGACATCGTGTTGGAGCCAGCCACCACGGGCTGGCGGGAGTGGTCACAGCGATGCGCGGCGCTTGCCGCCCACCCCGCGGTGCTCGACCGACGAAGCTACTGGATCGACAATGCCGCCAAGGCGACGTTGCGGGTGGCCGACATCGCGACAGACGCCGAGCACGCCGGTGCGCCGGGGACCGCGGATTTGACCAGACTGGCCATCGCACTGACCCCCGGGCAGACCTCACAGGTCGACAACGCCCGACGAATCCTGCAAGCGTCGACCGAGGAGATCCTGTTGGCCGCGCTGGCGCGCAGCCTCGCGATGACAGTCGGCGACGGCGTCGCGGCAGTCGACCTCGCCGGTGGCGGACGGTCGGTGCTGCGGCCGGAGGTCGACCTACGCCGAACGGTTGGCTGGTTCTCCACGATCTACCCGATCGCGCTGCCCTGCATGGACCTATCGGGTGCCAGCGCGGTTCAGCTGCTCTCCGAAGTCAGCCGGACCGTCGAGGCCGTGCCTCACCATGGGATCGGGTACGGACTTCTCCGCTACCTTCACGCACCGACCGCAGCTCTACTGGGGGCCACCGCCGCACCGGAGATCTTCGTCTCCTATCTCGGCATGATCCCCGAATGGCAGAAGAGTGACGCTCCGGTGCAGTTCGACGGTGACACCGAACTCACCGTCCGTGAGACCCCTTCGGGGCTGGGCCATCCGCTCGAACTGCGGGCGTTTCGCCACGGTGGCGTGCTCCACGTGGACTGGTGGTATGACCGTCGGCGGGTGCGCAGCGGCACCGCCGAAGCGCTCGCGGAGCAGTTCCCGGCCACGCTGATCGCGCTGATCGATGACGCGGTTTCCGGTGACGAGGACGGTGCCGGTAGCGAAGCCGAGGACGAGGCGCTCGCCCTGGTCGACCTGTCGGCAGCCATTCTCGACGACGATGAGTAGGCACGCGGTGGCGCAGTCCGCCAACGATTCCGAAAAGGGTGTCCTCGTAGAGGGCATCGGCAAATCGTTCGGTTCGGTTGCCGCCCTGCGGGACATCTCCTTCGACGTGGGTCGCGGTGAGGTCGTCGCGCTGCTCGGCCCGAACGGAGCCGGCAAGACGACCACTGTCGAGATCCTGTCGACACTGTCCACGCCCGATCGCGGACGCGCCAGCGTGGCGGGTCACGATGTCGTTCGCGACCCGGCGCTGGTGCGGCGGTCGATCATGCTCACCGGGCAGCACGTCGCTCTCGATGACATGTTGACCGGATACGAGAACCTGGTGATGTTCGGCCGGTTGCAGGGGTTGCAGAAGTCCGCGGCCCGGACGAGGGCCCGCGATCTCCTGCGCGAGTTCGATCTGGAGGACGCCGCCGGCCGCCGCGTCAGCACCTATTCCGGCGGTATGCGCCGACGCGTCGACATCGCCTGCGGGCTGGTGGTCCGCCCCGAGGTGGTGTTCCTCGACGAGCCGACCACGGGACTGGATCCGCGCAGTCGGCAAGCCATCTGGGAGTTGGTGAACACCTTCAAGAATGCGGGCATCGCGACGCTGCTGACCACCCAGTACCTCGAGGAGGCGGACGCGCTGAGCGACCGGATCATCGTGATCGACCACGGCACCATCGTCGCGCAGGGAACGGCCGACGAACTCAAGGAGCGCACGGGGGGTACGTACTGCGAGATCGTGCCCCGCAACCCGGCCGACGTCTACGCCATGGCCCAGGCGCTGGGACCGCTGTTACCAACCACCAGTCGGTCCGCGATCACCCCGGCGTCCGATCGCGTCAGCCTGCCCGCCCCCGACGGACCGAGCACGTTGACCGCGGCCCTGTCGCGCTTGAACTCGGCGAACATCGAGTTGGCCGACATCGTGTTGCGCAGACCGTCGCTGGACGATGTATTCCTCGCGCTGACCGGAGATGACGCGGCCGGCGACCGCGCAGAAGAACGCCTGGCCGGTGAGGTGTTCTCGTGACCGTCTTGACCGAGGTACGGCCGGCCCCCTATGGGGTGCAGCAGTGGTGGGTGCTGACGACTCGGCTGATCGCGCCCACGTTGCGCAACGGCGAGGTGGCGGTAGGTGTGGCCGTTTCGGTGGCGGCGACCGCGAGTTTGTACATCCCGCTGAACCGGCTCATGGATGGCCCCGACCTCAACGCGAGCAGCTACGCGCAGTACCTGATGCCGCTGATCGTGTTGCAGGCCATCGCGTTCGCATCGATCTCCACCGCGTTTCGCGCGGCGACCGACGCGGTGAAGGGAATCAACCGCCGCTTTCAGGCGCTGCCGATCGCGTCGCTGACCCCGTTGGCGGCCCGGATCTCGGCCAGCGTCTACCGCTGCCTGATCGGGCTCGCCGTCGCGCTGGCGTGTGGCTACGCCATCGGCTTCCGATTCCACCGCGGGCCGCTCTACATCGCGGCGTTCTGTCTGCTGGTGCTTCTGACCGGCCTTGCACTTGCCTTCCTGGGCGACGCCATCGGCACCAACTCGCGCAATCCTGCGGCGACCGCGCAGTGGCTACTGCTGCCACAGCTGATCTTCGGATTCCTGTCGGTGGGAGTTCAACCGCTGCAGCGTTTTCCCGAGTGGATTCAGCCGATCGTCCGCGATCAACCCATCTCACAGATCGTCTACGCCATGCACGCACTGGCGGGCGACACCGCGGACACTGCCGCGGGAGCGGCACCCGTCACCTGGTCGGTCATCGGGCCGGCCGTGGCCTGGGCGGTCGGCGTGATCGCGCTGACCCTGCCGTGGGCCATCGCGGTCTACCGACGGAGAACCTGATGACGGTGCTCGCCGACCCGGCCGTCGACGCCGAAACACACTCGGAGAACTCGCTTTCCCATCTGGTGTCGCAGACCCTGGTGCTCACCCGCCGACAGCTCATCCGGTCCGCCCGAAACCCCATGACGCTCGTCCACGCGCTGCTGCTGCCCGTGGCATTCCTGCTCACGCTCAAGGTCGTCTTCGGTGACTCGATCACCGCGCTCACGGGTGAGAACGCGCTGTACCGCAGCGTTCCGCTGGTGGCACTGTTGGCGACGATGACAGGATCGACGACGGGGATCGTCGGCATCACCGCCGAGCGTCTTGACGGGTTCCTTGCCCGGATGTGGGCGCTGCCGCTCCATCGCGCCGCCGGACTGCTGGCGCGACTGGCCGCCGAAATGGTGAGGCTGCTCGGCACGACGCTGGTCATCCTGGGCACGGGAATCATCCTGGGGTTCCGCTTCCATCAGGGGGTGGCCGGCGCACTGCTGTGGGTGGCGGTTCCGGTGATCTTCGGAATGGCCTTTTCGGTGCTGGTCACCACGGCCGTGCTGTACTGGCCCAAAGCCGTTCTGGTAGAGGCGATACAACCCGTGATCATCTTGGGCGCATGCTTCTGCACGGGGTTCGTACCGTTGGAGAAGTACCCGGACTGGGTCCAGCCCGCGGTTCAGTACCAGCCGATGTCGCCGGCCGTCGATGCGATGCGGGGACTGTCGGTGGGCGGGCCGGTGCTGTGGCCGATGATCACCACGCTGACGTGGTGTGCCGGGATCGTCCTGGCGTGCCTGTGGCCGATCATGGTGGGCTACCGCAGGGCGAGCACGAGCCGGTGACCCGGCGCAGAAATCCAGAGGGCAACCCAGAGAGCAATATGGAAGGGAAGGGTTCACGGTGTTTGGCTCATCGCCGATCCGCTATCTGACCCCCAGCGAGGAGTTCTACGCGCAAGCCGAGAACTTCATCGGCATCACCCTGACCCTGCGCGGACCGGTGGTCGCGAGCGCGGTGTCGGAGGCATTCGAGACGCTGTTGCAGGTGCACCCCGCCCATGCCGGCCACCTGGATCGTCCGGGCGCCGACGGCAGGCACCAGATCATGGTCGACGACTACGAGCATCCGGGGATCTGGCTCGAGAAGATCGGCGATACGTCTGCGCAGCGCCTGCCGGATCAGTCCGAGGCGCTGATCAACCTGAGATTGAGGCTGGGCGAGGAGGAATCCGAACTCACTCTCTACACCCACCATGCGCTGGCCGACGCGCACCATCAGTTCGCCCTGCTGGAGAAGTTGTTCGGCTGGTACACCGACATCGTCACCGGTGCCGGTATCGGGCCGGTCAGGGCCGAGCCCATTCCGGAGTCGTTGGAGGCGGTGCTGTCCGAGCGTGGCATCGGGAAACTCAAGCGGTTCGGTCTGGAGCGCTACCTGCCTGCCATGTTCGCCTATGAACTGCCGCCCTCGAATCGGAACGCGGGACGTGGTGACCCGCTGTCGGTTCGCGTGCCGTCGGCGACCTGCCGGCTCTCCCGCCAGGAAAGCCAGGATCTGGTCGACATCTGCGCGGCCCGCCGGGTCAGTCTCAACGCCCTGGTCGCCGCCGCGATCCTGTTGGCCGAGTGGAAGATACGGGACACCCCACACCTGCCGATCCCCTACATGTACCCGGTCGATCTGCGCTTCTTCCTGACCCCGCCGGTCGGCGCGACCCAGGCGACCAACCCGGTGGGGATGGCGATGTACCTGGCCGAAATCAACCCGAACACCGACATCATGGACCTGGCCCGTGACATCGTCGAGGCGTTCCGCGCCGATCTCGCCGAAGGCGTGATCCAACAGTCGTTCCTGCACTTCGGCCAGCAATACCAGGGAAACCCGCCAGGGCTGCCGGACGTCGTGATGACCACGGATGGCGGCGAAATGCCACCGCTGCGCACGCCACCCGATCTGACGGTCGAGCAATATGACGTCGAAGTGCTGTTCGCGTCGACATCGGCAGGCGTCGACATGTATTCCGCCGCAACGTATGACGGTCGTTTGGTGATCAGTTATCACAGCCACGGACCCGGGCCCGACCGCTACGTCGGCGAGATCCACGAACTCTTGGCTGCGATCCCGTCCCGATACGGCTGGGTGACGGAGTAGAGAAGAACGTGGCGGCACGTTCAGTCGATCTTGGCCAACAGCTCCTTCAAGCCCGCGGCGAAGCCGTCGGCCATGTCACCCAGGTCGGGCAGCAGCTCCGGGCACGAGATCAGGCTGACGTGGAGTTTCCCGTTGACCGACCACATCGTGATGTTGAGCCCGGAACCGTGCATGACCGGCCCGAACGGGTAGATCGCCAAGACCTTGGCACCCAGGAAGTAAGGGGTCTGCGGACCCGGCACGTTGGACACCACGAGGTTGTACATCGGGCGAATCCGGGTGAGACGCGCGTAGATCCGCTTCGCCAGACCGAGCGCCAACCGGCCGGCGAGCTGGGTGAAGTCTTGCAGCAGCGTCGCATCGATCGCCGAAGCGTGTTCCTTGGCATCGGTGGTCGCCTCGGCGAGCGACCTCAGCCTTTCCACCGGGTCCGCGATCTGCGTCTGCAGTCGAGCGAACATACCCGAAACCTGGTTTCGACCAAGACTTTCCGAGGGTGCGTGCACCGACACCGGCACCAACGCGACCAGGGAGGACTCCGGCAACTCACCGCGGTCGAGCAGGAACTGGCGTACCACCCCGCTGGCCAGCGCCATCGCCACGTCATTGACCGTGACCCCGAAGTGGTTCTTGACCTTCTTGACGTCATCGAGCGCCAGTTGGGCGAAGGCGACGTTGCGCTGCGCGGTGAGACGGGCGTTGAGTCGGGTTCGCGGGGCGGTGAACGGGGCAGCCATCGCGCGGCCACGCACCGCGCGCCGCGCGGCGTCGACCGCTGCCCTCATCATCGCGGGCAGCACGTCGACGACCAGCAGCAGCGGTCGGCCGGCGAACCGTGCCAGACCGCCGATCGCGATCCGCCACGGGGTGGTGGCCGCCGTAGCCTCGACCGCGACCGGTGCCGGCGGGTCCGGCTCGGTGCTGCACAGCTGCGAAAGCAGGTTGGCGAAGGTCACACCGTCGGCCGCGGCGTGGTGGACCTTGAGTAGGACGGCCAGCCGTCCGCCGCCATGCGAGCCGCCGAAGCCCTCGATGACCCACATCTCCCACAGCGGCCGGTGACGATCGAGCGGCAAACCACCCAGATATCCGGAGATCTCGGCGAGTTCGGCCCAGCCGCCCGGTGCGCGAAGGCTGATCCGATGCACATGGCGGTCGATGTCGAAGTCGGCGTCCTCCACCCAGACGGGATGATCGAGGTTCAGGACTGCGCCGGACAGCTTCTCCCGCAACGCCGGTATCGCTGCGACCCGCACCGACATCTCACTACGGAAACGGTCGAAGCGGTAACCGCCGGGAATCGTCCCGGGGTCCAGTTCCAGCACCGAAAACACTTGCAGGGGCTGCGTTGCGGACTCGAGGTAGAGCATGCTGGCGTCGAGTCCGCTGAGCCGCTGCGAACGTCGCACGCCACGACACTACGTCATTGCCGTCATTGCCGACCTTGCGTCCTCGCCTACGCAACGCGATCCGCCGTGCTGAGGGCATCTACCATGGCTGCCGGATGATCAGCGCCGCGTGAATCTTTCACCGGTCGGCAATTCATCATGATGGGAGCTGGCAGTGGCGACGTCGAAGGCAACCTTGATCACCGGGGCGTCGTCCGGGATCGGCGCGGAATTCGCCCGGCAGTTCGCCGCACGGGGCGACGACCTCGTCGTGGTCGCTCGCAGTGCGGACAGGCTCGAAGATCTGGCCGCCCAACTGCGCGGGGCGCACGGCGTACAGGTCACCGTGCTGGCGATGGACCTGTCGCTTCCCACCGCCGCCGCCGAGCTGTGGGAGCGGACGAATGCCCTGGGTCTCGAGATCGCCGTGCTGGTCAACAACGCCGGCTTCGGCACTCACGGTGACATCGCCGACGCCGACCCGCAACGCCTCGAGGACGCGATCGAACTCAATTGCCGGACGCTGGTCGGCACGACCGCCCGCTACCTGCCCCAGATGCGGTCCAGGGGTGCGGGAACGATCATCAACGTGGCGTCGACCGCCGCGTTTCAGCCATTGCCGAAGATGGCGGTCTACGGCGCGACGAAGGCCTTCGTGCTGTCCTTCACCGAGGCGCTCTGGACCGAGGAGCGCAAGCACGGGGTGCGCGTCCTGGCGGTGTGCCCCGGGGTGACGGATACCCCGTTCTTCGAGGTGGCAGGCGACGCCGCGGTCCGTTCCGCGTCACGTTCGGCGGCCTTCGGGCTAACCCGCACTCCGCAGCAGGTCGTCGACCACACGATGCGTGAACTGTCCGGCCGCAAACCCAGCTTCGTCGATGGCCGGGCCAATGCCTTGGTCGCGCGCGGGCTCACCCGGGTGCTGTCCAGGCGGATGGCGATGGCGGTGTCCGGGCGCTTGGTGGGCTGAGTTCCGCAGCATCGCCGGCTAGCCGGTCGCCGGCCTCGAGGGTCTCGGTCAGGTGACCGGCCAACGTGCGCGGCGTGTTGTAGGTGACGATGGTCTTGGGAGTGACGCGCACACCCGTCTGCGTTTCGATGTGGGTACGCAACTCCAGGGTGCCCAGGGAATCCAAACCGTGATCGGCGAACGAACGATCGGGATCAACCGCCCGCCGCAGAATCAGGCTCGCCTGGTCGGTAACCATACGGCGCAACCGGTTTGGCCACTCGTCCTGGGCGAGCCCGGCGAGTTCGGCCAGCACGGAGGGCACGCCGGCGGTGGGCGGTGGTGGCCGCCGGCGATGCGGAACGCCTCGGCGAATGGGCTGCGCGCAGCCAGCGCCGTCAGCAACGGCATTCCGGTCAGCGGCAGGTAGCCGGTGTATCCGCGGTCGTGACGCAGCAGCGCCCGGAACGCGTAGCCGCCGTCTTCGGGACTGATCATCGTCACGTCACCGCGCTGCGCCATACCGGTCCCCGCGCCGATCTCTTCCCACGCACCCCAGGCGATCGCGCTGGCTGCCACGCCCTGGTTGCGTTGCCACGACGTGAAGGCATCCAGCCAGCTGTTGGCGGCCGCATACGCGCCCTGTCCCGGCGAGCCCAACAACACCGCAGCCGATGAGAAGTTGCAGAACCAGTCCAAGGGCTGGCCTGCGGCCGCCGCGTGCAGATACCACGCGCCGTAGACCTTCGGTGCCCAGTCGCGCTCGATGAGTTCGGCGGTGATGTTGGCCAGGGTCGCGTCGTCGACGACGGCCGCGGCATGCAGGACGCCGCGCAGCGGCAGCCCGCTGGCGGTGGCGGCGCCCACGAGTCGCGGCGCGGTGGCCGGGTCGGAGATGTTGCCGCACTCCACCACGATGTCGGCTCCGTTGCTCCGCAGCCGCGCAATCATCTTCTGCACCTGGGGATTCGGTTGAGATCGCGACGTGAGCACGATCCGTCCGCATCCTCCGGAGGCCATCACCGCGGCGAGGAAGAGACCCAGCCCGCCGACACCGCCCGTGACGATGTAGGAGCCGTCGCGGCGGAAGACCTGCGCCCGCGTCGGCGGCACGACCACGCGGGTGTGTCCACTCCTCGGCACCGACAGGACGAGTTTGCCCGTGTGTTCGGCGGCGCTGATCGTCCGGATTGCGGTGGCAGCGTCGGCCAGCGGGTAGACCGTGTGCTCGGGCACCGGGAGCACGCCGTCGCCAACCAGGTCGTAGACCTTGCGCAGCAGCGCCCCGATCCGCTTCGGAGCGCTGACGGTCATCAACGCCAGATCCGCGTAGTAGAACGCCAGGTTGCGGCGGAACGGGTAGAGGTCGACGCGGGTGTGCTCGTATACGTCCCGCTTGCCGATCTCCACGAAACGCCCGCCGAAGGCCAGCAACTCGAGCCCGGCGCGCTGAGCCGGGCCGATCAACGAGTTGAGCACCACGTCGACGCCATAGCCGTCGGTGTCGCGTCGGATCTCGTCGGCGAAGTCCGTGGAGCGCGAATCGTAGACGTGGTCGATACCCATGTCGCGGAGCAGCTGTCGACGACCCGGGCTGCCAGCCGTGGCGAAGATCTCGGCTCCGGCGTGGCGGGCGATCGCGATCGCCGCCTGGCCGACGCCGCCGGTCGCCGAGTGGATGAGCACCCGGTCACCGGTCTCGATCCGGGCGAGGTCGCACAAGCCGTACCACGCGGTGCCGTACCCGGTGGACACCGCGGCGGCCTCCTCGCCGGTCAGGCCTGCGGGCAGTGGCGCCACCAGTCGCGCGTCACAGGTGACGTACGTGCCCCAGCATCCGCCGGCGCCGAAACCGCCGACGTTGTCGCCGACCCGGTGCTCGGTGACCCCGGGCCCGACGGCGGTGACCACACCGGCGAAGTCCAGACCGAGCTGCGGCTGTCGTCCATCGAACGTGGGGTAGCGGCCGAAGGCGGCGAGCACGTCGGCGAAGTTGATGCTAGAGAAGCCGACCGCGACCTCGACCTGCCCGGCTTCGGGTTCCCGCCGCTCGGCGGCGGCCAACTCCAGGGTTTGCAGATCACCAGGGCTGCGGATCTGCAGCCGCATGCCGTCGGATTCGGGGTCGACGAGGGTGGTCCGTCGCTCCTCGGGCCGCAACGGGGTCTGCTGCAGTCGCGCCGCGTACCACGATCCCGCCCGCCACGCCGTTTCGTCCTCGTCGGAGCCGCTCAGTAGTTCCCGAGCCAGCTGATCGGCGGCGGTGGCGGGGTCGACGTCGATCTGGGTCGGTCGCAGCGTCGGCTGCTCGGCACCGATCACCCGTACCAGCCCGCGCACACCACCGTGCTCCAGGTTGACCCGATCGTGCCGCGTGACGGTCTGCGCGTTGCGGGTGATGACGTAGAGGCGCGGTGGCTCTCCCCCAGCCTCTGACCAGGCGTCCGACAGTTCGCGGGCGATGTGGACGACGTGGCCGACGAGTTCACGGCCGCGCGACAGGCACTCCACGTCCGGGTCGCCGTCGGCCTGTGCCGTCACGATCACCACGCCGGTCAGGTCGTCGGCAGCCAGATCGCTGGCGAGCACGTCGGTATCGGCCCCGAAGTGCGCCGTCCGGCACTGGGCGCCACCGGCCACCAACGCATCCGCCAGGCCCGCCGGGAGGTCGTCCCGAGACGAGGAGTCGGCGTCACCCGAGCTGATCAACAGCCATACCCCGGCCGCAGCGGCAGCCGAAGTCGGCAGCTCTCGCTGCTCCCACGCGACGGTCAGCAGCCTGTCGGCAAGCAGGCGTTCACGTTCGCCGCTCTTGCTGGCGCCGCTGCCCATCCGGAGTCGGCCGACCTCGAGGATCACCTCACCGTCTTCGTCCAGAACGGCGAGGTCGGCCTCGATCGACGTGGCGTCGGCCTTGGTGACCGTGACATGGCAGTAGCGCGCGTCGCGGCCCGCCCCGAAGCGGCGCAGTCGACCGACACTCAACGGCAGCAGCAGACCCCCACTGCGCCGGCCGTTGACCAGCAGGTGTGCGCCGACGGATTGGAAGCAGGCATCCAGCAGGGCGGGGTGGATCCCGTAGCCGGACTGTTGGGCCCTGATGCCGGCGGGCACCCCGATCTCGGCCAGCAGCGTGGCGCCGTCGGCCGCGGTGTGCACACGCGTCAGACCGACAAAGGCGGGACCGAACCCGATGCCTCGCACGGCCAGCGACAGCCGGATCTCCTCGCCACTGACCGTGCCGGGGTTCGCGGCCAGGAGACCGGCGAGATCGTGGCGCGGTGGGCCGCCCGGCTGGGATCCGTCGCTGACCGCGTGGAGCGCCGCGGCCGCGCGGCGGACCCGTTCTCCGGCTCCTTCTCCTGAGTCGGTTTGCACGGCGAACGCCGCAACGCCGGGCGCCTCGATCGATGCGACGGCGGCGAGTTCGGTGCGGGCGTCGAGCAGGAGCAGGTCTTCGAAGTCGACGTCGCGCACCTCGGCGCCTTCGGGGAACAGCCTTTCCGCGGCAGCCAGAGCCATCTCGCAGTACGCAGCTCCCGGAAAGGCTGCTACGTCGTGGACCAGATGGTCGGCCAACCATGGCAGTGCGGCAGTACCGACGTCAGCCTGCCAGGCGTGCCGTTCTGGCTCCTCCAACAGCCGAACATGTGCCCCCAACAGGGGATGAACGGCAACCAGGTGGCCCTTTGCCTGCCCCTGGACGCCGAGGCTGCCGGGTCGGGCGAGGAGTAGCCGGCGGTGGTCCCACGCGGGAAGCGGCGCGTCCAGCAGTCGCCCGCCGGGATACAGCACGGAGAAGTCCACCGCGGCACCGACGCCGTGAAGATCGGCGACGACGTCGAGCAGCCCGTGTGGCGACGGCTGGTCGCGCCGCAGACTGGCCAGCGCAGCCACCGGGGTGTCGAGGGCCTGGGCGGTCTGTTCGACGGCGCGGGTCAGCAGCGGGTGTGGCGACAATTCCGCGAAGACCCGATGGCCGTCCTCGAGGGCTGCCTGAACCGCCGCGGAGAAGCGGACCATCCGACGGAGGTTGTCCACCCAGTAGGCCGGATCGCACGGTGGCACCGCTCGCGGGTCGGACTGGGTCGATGAGTAGAACGGAATCGCCGGTTTCCCCGGTGTGAGACCGGCCAGCGAGTCGGCCAGGTCCACCAGTATCGGGTCCACCTGCGGCGAGTGGGAGGCCACGTCGACGGCCACCTCGCGCGCCATCACCTCGCGCTGCTCCCAGGCGGCGACGAGTTCGCGGATCGTCCGGGTTTCCCCGCCGATCACGGTCGTCTGCGGGGACGCCACCACGGCGACGACGACGTCGTCGATACCGCGACTCGTCAGTTCGTCACGGACGCGTTGCTCGGGAAGGTCCACCGAGGCCATCGCGCCCGACCCGGACAGACGACCCAACAGCGTGGAGCGACGGCAGATCACCCGCACGCCATCCTGTAGCGAAAGCGATCCTGCGACGACTGCTGCGGCGACCTCGCCCATGGAGTGCCCGATGACCGCGCCCGGCCGAACCCCGTGGGACGACATCGTCGCGGCCAGGGCGACCTGCATGGCGAACAGGGTTGGCTGAATCCGGTCGATGCCGGTCACGGTTTCGAATGCCGACATCGCCTCGGTCACGGAGAACTCGGACTCCGCCGCGACCAGCGGCTCGATGCTCGCGACGGTGTCGGCGAACACCGGTTCGGTCTCCAGCAGGTCCGCACCCATCCGGGCCCACTGCGAACCCTGCCCGGAGAACACCCATACCGGGCCGCGGTCATCGTGGCCGACCGCCGTCGGGTACGGCTTATCGGCGGCGGCAGCGATGTACTGCAGGGCGGCGCCCAGCTCCTTGACGTCACTCGCGATCACCGACGTGCGGACCGGACGGTGCCCTCGCCGGCGAGCCAGGGTGTAGCCCAGGTCGGTCAGCTGGACAGGATCCGCGTCGTGGCTTTCCGAACGGCGGTCCAGCCAGTCGGCCAGCCGGCCGCAGGTGCGCCGCAGTTCGTCGGCGGAGCTCGAGGACAACGGGATCAGCATGGAGCGATCGGCCGCCACGCGTGGCGGGACGTTGGCGTCGTGTTCCGGGAATTCGGGCTCGGGCGCCTGTTCGACGATGGCGTGCACGTTGGTGCCCGAAATGCCGTAGGACGACACCGCCATCCGGCGCGGTCCGGTGTGGCCGGGGGCGGGAAACGGGGTGGGAAAGGGCGTGGTCTCGCGCGGCACGAACAAGCCCGTCTCGATCTGGGCAAGAGCATCGGGCAGGCGGTTGAAGTGCACCATCGGCGGAACGACACCGTGCTGAAGCTGGAGGATCGTCTTGACCAACCCCAGGGTTCCCGCCGCGGACTCGGTGTGGCCGAAGTTGGACTTCGCGGAGCCGAGCAGGACCTTGCCCGTGCGACCGTAGGTCTGGGCCAGACTGGCGAACTCGATCGGGTCACCGACCGGAGTACCGGTGCCGTGCGCTTCCACCGCGCCGATCGTGTCGGGGTCGACGCCGGCCGCGGCCAGCGCGGCCCGGCAGGCCGCCGCCTGGGCATCCGCTGACGGGGTGGCGATGTTCCTGGTCCGGCCGTCTGAATTCGCCGCCGTGCCGCGAACGACGGCAAGAATTCGGTCGCCGTCCCGCAGCGCGTCCGGCAACCGCTTGAGCAGCACCACGGCGCAACCCTCGGAGCGGACGAACCCATCGGCCGCCTCGTCGAACGCCCGGCACCGCCCGGTCGGCGACATCATGCCCTGCGCCGAGGCCCACACCGTGGTCTCCGGCTGCAAGACCACCATGCATCCCCCGGCCAGGGCGAGGTCGCTCTCGCCGCCGTCCAGACTGCGGCACGCCGTGTGCACCGCCAACAGGCCCGATGAGCACGCCGTGTCGAGCGTCACCGCGGGACCGTGCAGGTTCAGGGCGTAGGCCACCCGACCCGAGGCCATCGCCGACGCCAGGCCGGTGAACCCGTATTCGTCGGCCTCCAGGGTGATCCGCATGTAGTCGTCGTGAGACAGCCCGAGGTACACACCCGTCATCGACCCCGATAGCGACGACGGCGCGATCCCGGCCTGCTCGACGGCCTCCCACGACGTCTCCAGCAGCAGTCGGTGTTGCGGATCGATCGCTGCGGCCGTGTCGTCGTCCAGGCCGAAGAACGCGGCGTCGAAACCGCCGACATCCTCCAGGAACGCGCCCCAGCGGGACACGGAACGGCCAGGAACACCACGCTCGGCGTCGTAGTACTCGTCGGCGTCCCAGCGGTCCGCCGGAACCTCGGTGACGAGATCGTCACCCCGGAGCAACGCCTCCCACAACTGCTCGGGAGAGTCGATGCCGCCAGGCAGACGACAGGCCATTCCGATCACCGCGACCGGCGTGACCATGGGTTCAGCCACAGAGAGGTCCTTCGTGTTCAGATGTATCCCAGTTGGGTCGATCACCGAGCCGGTGCATCCGACCGGCGGACCTCGGCCGCAGCCGCCCCTGGCTCATACGAGAACAGTTTCGTACGGTTGCCCGCCAGCCTAGCTGACGCTCGGGTCAGAACCGCCATCCGTCGTTGATCGACCCGACGTCACCGGTAGTCGTCGTTGGGCCAGCGAGCGACCAGGCCCCGCATCGGTGGGCAGCGCCTGCCGAGCGCGACGGGGAGGGCGTAGGGCCTACGCCGCCACGACCGCCTGACCCACTGCGGCCGGTGCGAACTCCCCGGCTGCGACGGTCGGCAGTGCGAGTTCGACGCCGTCCACATTGATGAAGCCCCACTGGGTGAAGTTCGCATACACGGTGGTGAAACCGACCAGTTGCAGTTTGAGGCTGTCGGTCGGTGTCATGGTGTACGCGATCTGATCCAGCGGAACGGTCACGGTGTGGGTGCGGCCGTCGAGAGTCACCGGTATCGGCGTGATGATGTTGCCGAGGACGAGTCCGGTGGTCTCGTCGACAAGCTGGGCATAGATGTGGCTACTGGTGCCCCTGCCGGAGTACGTCATGGATAGTTCGGGAGAACCGACGATCTCGACGGTGCTCTCCGGTGACGGAATGTCCGTGTTGATGGCCAACCCGGCCTCGGAGGCGAGCGCCACCGACACCAGCAGCGGCGGCGCAGTTATGCCATCGGGCGCCGTGGTCTGGGGCCCGGACCCGCCCACCAGCGGGACGATGGGCAGGAACCCGCCTGCGCCCGAGAAGACGAGCGGCTCGCCGTTGAAGGCCGGATCGGACGGCAGGAGATCGGAGGTGTAGAGGTCGCCGTTCTGGTCGATCCACTGGAAACGCGGGCCGGTGGGGACCAATTCGTTTCCGTTGACGTACCTGTCCAGCCACGCCAGCGTGGACTCGGTAAGCCAGGCGAACTGGTTCGGATATGGCGGATCCAGGCACACCCCGTGCCCGCCGCAGGCCCAGATCACGTCCACCGGGGTGCCATTGGCGTTCAGCAACTCCGCGTTGATGGTTGCTTGCACCAAGGGGAACAGCCCGTCGGCGGTGCCCTGGATGATGAGCGTCGCCGCCGTGATACCGCTCACCAGAACGGTAGGACCACTGCTGGACAGGATGGCTTGCTGAGTCTCGGTGATGAAACCCAGGAGGTCGCCGAGAATGATGGCCGGATAGATCTGCGAATTGATGCGGGCACCGGCCTGAAGCAGATCGATGCCCAGCAGGGTCCCCCACGAAGACTTGAATGCCGCGTCCGGATAGAGGGACTGGTTGAGCGAGTTCCAGGCGGCGGCCGGGACGATCGCTTCCACCCGGGGGTCGATACCCGCCACGACGAACTGGATACCTCCGCCGTAGGAACCGCCGACCATCCCCAGCGTCGGATCACCGGGGGCGTCGAGCTGGGTTTCCGGCCGGGTGGCGACCCAGTCGATGATGGCCTGGACGTCCCGGCCCTCGAAGAACGGGTTGTCCAGCTGCAACACCCCGCCGGAGTCGCCCTCGCCGCGCGGATCCCAGCTCACGTAGTTGTAGCCGGCGGCGCGCAGCGGCGCGATGCCCGGAACGAAGGCCAAGGTGCCCACGATCGACGTCGGGTCGATGTTGCCGTTGGACCCCAGACCCGGTCCGTTGAGCACGGTCGGCGCGGTGTCACCTGCCGCGAGATCAATCGCCGGGAAGAAGTTGGTGCTGATCTGGACGCCGTCGAAAGAGGTAATCATCGTGGTGAATGCAACCGGGTCGCCCACCGGCACCAGTGAGCCGATGTTGACGTCGATGGGCGCGAACACCCGGTAGCCGATGATCGGCTGCAGGATGTCGCCGAGGATCGGCACCTGCTGCAGTTGGAGGACGACGGGCTGAACGAAGCCGCCGAGCAGCGGCACCTGCTCCAGCAGCGCCACCAGCGCGCTCGTTTCGCTGACCATGACGGTGAACTGCTCAGTTCCGCGAGAGTTCACCACGGACAAGTCGGGCAGGAATGAGAACGTTCCGGTTTGATTGAGGGTCACCTTCCCGCCTTGGGTCGGGCCATCGACCACGGTGTAGATCAACGCGCTGCCGCCGGAGGACGTGGCTCCGACGTCGCCGTAGATGACGCCATTGCCGAAGATCAACGTCGGGTCGACCGAGATCGGGCCGCTGACGATCGCGGCGGCGGTCAGCTCCTCGCGCCGTGCGACCGCCGCCGCCGCCCAATCGAGTGGCGACGTCAAAGGTGGTGCGGCCGGCCGGTCACCGGCGAAGGGGCTGAACACCCCGTTGACGAGGGAGAGAATCGCGCTCGCGACCGGGGCTGCAGCGACGGGCGCCGGCGCGGCCGCGGAGGCCGGCTCGACCGCGGCCGACATGATCGCGGGCGCGGGGGCCGCCGTCTGGGTGCTCGGCGCCGAATCGGCCGGTGCGCCGCCCGCCGTCGCCCCTGTG
This sequence comes from uncultured Actinomycetota bacterium, assembly GCA_963798245.1. Taxonomy (GTDB): domain Bacteria; phylum Actinomycetota; class Actinomycetes; order Mycobacteriales; family Mycobacteriaceae; genus Mycobacterium. The sequence goes on along the minus strand of CAWCSO010000006.1, from coordinate 29,254 downwards.
CTGGCCGACGATGCCACAGCCTGGGTCTGGTTCTCTGCGACCGCCTCGGTAGAGGTCACCTTGCTGACCTGAGATGCGGTGTCGGACTGCTTTCGGGACGCCTGGGAGTCGGCCGTCACGGCGGTGTCCGGGTCGCCGGTCTCGGCCGAGACCGATGACGACGACCCCGCACCTATCGAGGCCCGCTTGCTCTTCGTCGACCCGGCAGGGCCCGAGGACGACACCGACGACGATGACGAGGAGGATGACGACCTCCCACCTGCCGAGGTCTTGGTGCTCTTCGTCGAACTAGGCGAGCCCGACGACCCGCTCGAGCCGTCGGATCCCTGCGAGGAGGAATTCGATTCGCCCCCAGAGGATGTCGGTTCCGCCGATGCGACGCCGTAGCCGGTCAGGACGGCGGTACCGACCCCCAATGCCAATGCGAGTCCACCGACACGACCGACATAACTTGCAGCACTCATGGTTTCCCCTTGGGCCAGACGACGCGGCAAAATATATCCCCGGGTGTCGCCATTACATGGGCAAATGGCGGGATTAGGTACCAACGCGATTAATTTTCGGCAACGGATTTGGTTCTTCGTCTGCTCGTTGCAAGCGGGCTCCGGGGTACGGGTCTGCCGGGTAGCAACGCAGCTCCCGGCAGTTGACGGGCACCGTTCCATCGACCACGGACAAGACGCCCACAACGAGGATGCTTCGTTCGGTGACGGCGGGAAACCACCCGGTTTCTCCCACTGAACGCACGTGAACGCACGCTCGTTGAAAGCACGCTCGGCCACGGGAAACCGGCCAGCGCGGGCGACACCGCCGGTGGCGACCGAATCGGATCCGCCGACGTCGTCGACCGATGCCGAGCTGACCTACCGGGTCCCCCGCCGCGACATCCCCCTGCGCTCGAACGTGGCGACCAGAACATTGCGGTTGACGCGTTGGTGAATTTGCCGTGCGCGCCGCCAACGAGGGCCCTCACAGTGCGCTAGATTTCCCGGAGGCATCGCTTTTCAGTTCCCAAGGCGAGCCGCACATGAGTATTGAATGCTGTTGAACAGGCCATTCAACGGGGTTCGACAGCTGCGATGCCGACTACATCTGGTACGGTCAAGATTAACTGGACTACGTGGGGCCAACGCACTGGACCTGTAACGAGAGGGAAGCGAGGTATTAGCTAGATGACTACGACGGCTGACCTTACCGCTCCCCTGCCACCCGACGCGGTCAGCGAGCACGACGCCCACCCACAACGGGTCATCGCGGTCCACAACTGCAACCGCCTCGGCCGAACGGCGAATCCGCCGCGATTTTCCGCCACCGACTGGTTCCGGTTCGGACTCCGACGCTGAAACCGCGTGCAGGGATCGTTCAGCGGTCCCTGATCCGACGAATGATCAGCACGATCACGACCGTGCCCACCCCGGCAATCGACACCGCAACGGCGGGCTTCTTGATGAACTCGACGACGCCCGCCTTGGCGTTGTCGGCGATCCGGCGCGGATTGGCCCGCTCAGCAAGTGCATCCACGGTCGACGCCAGCTGATTGCGGGCCTGGTCGATCTCCTGCTTGATGTCGTCGGGATCCCGATCCGCCACGTCAGCCCTCCAACCTCGCCGTGCCCATGTCGCACTACCCTAGAACAGCCAGCCGACGAGCCCACGCACGGCCGACACGAAGGGACCAAGAATGCCAGTTACCCCGCGCTTAGAAGTGGGCGACGTAGCCCCCGCGTTCACGTTGTCCGACGCCGACGGCAACACCGTCAAGCTGAGCGACTTCAAGGGCCGCAAGGTGATCGTGTACTTCTACCCCGCCGCATCCACTCCGGGTTGCACCAAGCAGGCGTGCGATTTCCGGGACAGCCTCACCGAGCTCAACGAGGCGGGCCTCGACGTCGTGGGCATCTCCCCCGACAAGCCGGCGAAGCTCGCCAAGTTCCGCGACAAGGAGGGGCTGACGTTTCCGTTGCTCTCCGATCCCGACCGTGAGGTGCTGACCTCGTGGGGCGCGTTCGGCGAGAAGACCATGTACGGCAAGACCGTTCAGGGTGTCATTCGGTCGACGTTCGTCGTCGACGAGTCGGGCAAGATCGAGGTCGCCCAGTACAACGTCAAGGCGCTCGCACATCCGGATCATTGCTCAGGTAGCAACGCTACCGACTGAATCCAATGGCTACGGCTGACCGTTTTCACCACTGGCGTGCCGATACGCAAAGGTGCGTTATTCTCGACATCCGACATTGAAGTCACCCAACTGACCCACTCCGGAGGAAGTTGGTGCTCCCGCCGACGACGAAGAGGGGTGACTCATGAGTATGGCGTACCTGGCGCAACCGGAGCAGCAACAACAACTGGAATGGCTCGACGGTGGCACACTGGCGATCCTGCTCGACGGCAAGGCCACAGATGGCCAGTTGATGATCGGACGCTTCGATGTGAGCGAAGGCGAAGCCCCGCCGTACCACAAACACACGCGCGAAGATGAAGTGTTCATTTTGATCAAAGGAACCGCACTGGTCTGGAGACACCAGAAACGGAGTTGGCGGAGGGCGGATTGTGTCCTGCCCAAGAACATTCCACACGCCTATCGCATCACGTCAAAGACGGCAACACTGATGATCAACACACCGGCAGGAATTGAAGAATGTTCCGCTACTCCGTCGCGACAAGCACGCCACGTCCGGAAGGCTTTGAATTCCCCCTCGCGTTTATCAAGCACAAGTTCACAAGTCATGCCCCCCCGCTAACCACACTCATGCATCCTTAGCCAGCGCCCTCTACCACTATCCACTATCCACTAGCCGTGCGAGGTCGCCCAGTACAACGTCAAGCGACCGGTCACGTCGCAAAGCTGCGTCGCGACATCTCCGTCTGACCCGGCCTCGCCGGACCGTGCGGGTCGTCGTCGGATCTATTCGTCCGGTTGCCCAGCGGCCGTCAGGCGCCGCCGCCCAACGCCTCGAGCAGCAGCGCCTCCGAGGTGGCGGCGCGTTCGAGCACGCCGAGATGCAGGCTTTCGTTGATGCTGTGGGCTTGGGTCCCCGGATCCTCGACGCCCGTCACCAGGATCCTGGCGTCGGGGAACCCATCGGCGAACTCGGCGATGAACGGGATCGAACCGCCCATACCCATGTCGACCGGATCGCGACCCCACGCCTGCCGAAACGATGACCGGGCCGCGTCGTAGACCGGGCCGGCGGCGTCGATCGCGTACGGCTGGCCGACGTCTCCGGGCGTGACGGTCACCTGAGCGCCCCATGGCGCATGCGACTCCAGGTGTCGGGTCAACGCTGCGAGGTGCTCGTGGGCGTCGCCGCCGGGGGCCACCCGCATGCTGACCTTGGCGCGTGCGCGCGGAATCAACGTGTTCGACGACGAGGCGATGGGCGTGGTGTCGATGCCGATGACCGTGATCGCCGGCTTCGCCCACAGCCGCTGCACCACGGGGCCCGAGCCGATCTCGGTGACCCCGTCGAGCAGTCCGGCCTCCTCGCGGACCCGATCGGGCGGGTAGTCCACCTCGGCGGCTGTCCCCGTATGCAGTCCCTGGACCGCGACGTTGCCGGCGTCGTCGTGCAGGCTGGCCAGCAGTCGCACCAGTGCGCTGAGCGCGTCGGGCACCACGCCTCCCCACAATCCGGAGTGCAAACCGTGGTCCAGCGTGGCGACCTCGACGACGCAGTCGGCGAGCCCCCGCAGCGACACCGTGAGCGCCGGGATCTCCGAACTCCAATTGTCCGAGTCGGCGATCACGATCACGTCCGCGGCGAGCAGATCTCGATGCGCTGCCAGTAGCGCTCCCAGCGACGGCGAGCCGGATTCCTCCTCGCCCTCTACGAACACCGTCACGCCAACCGGCGGCTTGCCACCGAAGGCCCGCATGGCGGCCAGATGCGTGGCGATGCCCGCCTTGTCGTCGGCACTACCACGGCCGTACAGCCGACCGTCGCGCTCGGTGGGCTCGAACGGCGGCGACTGCCACAGTGACCGGTCGCCCTCGGGCTGGACGTCGTGGTGGGCGTAGAGCAGTACGGTCGGCGCGCCCGGTGGCGCCGGATGGCGGGCGATCACCGCGGGCGCGCCACCCTCGCTGACTATCCTGACATCGTCGAAGCCGGCTTCGGACAACAGCTTCGACACTGCCTCGGCGCTGCGTCGCACCTCTCCCCGGCGGGCGGGATCGGCCCACACCGATTCGATGCGGACCAGATCCTCGAGGTCGGCACGTACCGACGGCAGGACGTCACGGACGCGGTCGACGAGATCGCTCATCCGGCCAGGTTAGCCGGTCACACTTCTCGCGCGAGCAGACGCAAAAGGCCCTCAATGACGTCATTTGAGGGCCTTTTGCGTCTGCTCGCGAGGGTTGGCGGCGGCTAGCTGTTGGTCTCGAGCACGGCGACCGCGGCGGCCGTGTCCTTCTCGTGAGTCAGCGAGAGGTGGATCGTGATGTCCTTCAGGTGCTCGGAGATCGCCCCTGTGAGCCGCACCCGTGGCCGACCCCACATGTCGGTGACGATCTCGATGTCGCGGTGGATGCCCTCGGGCAGCATCGGCCGCTTCGAGAACCGCGAACCCGACCAGGCCTTGATGACGGCCTCCTTGGCCGCCCACCTGGCCGCCAGGTGCCGCGCCGCCGACGAACTCTTGTCGGCGGCGTCGCGGCGCTCACCCGGCGTGAAGGTCTCCGCGAACACCGTGCCCGGCTGATCGACCTGCTCTGCGAAGTCCGGAATGGATACCAGGTCGATGCCGACCCCGACGATGCTCATAGGAGGAAAGCTAGCTCATCGCACATACCAACCGTCTCCGCCCAACCGCGACGAAGGATCGAGCAGCATGTCGGCCTCCTGCCGCTTCTCGGGTGTGTCGTGGTTGAAGCGACGGTCGGCCGGCTTCTCGTACAGCGCGGGCCCACCGGCGATGGCCGAGGCGAGCCTGCGCTGGCCTTCGAGCACCCGGTCGCCCGAACGGCGCAGATAGTCCTCGCGTTGCTGCTCGTCGAGGGCCGCCAGGAACGCCTGCGGATGCACCAGGGCGACGAGTCCCGAAACGTGTCCGAAGCCCAGGCTGGTGATGAGGCCCGCCTTGAGGGGGAACTGGTCCCCCATGTGCAGGGTCTCCCGCAGCCACACGAAGTGTGAGGCGTGCGCCATCTCGTCGTCGACGCAGTCCAGGCTCCGGTTCGGCGGAATGACGCCGTCCCGCAGCATCTGGCACATGCCCATCATCTGGAACGCCGCCGCACCGCCCTTGCTGTGGCCCGTCAGGCTCTTCTGACTGACGATGAACAGCGGGGCGCCGGGCGAGCGTCCCATCGCGGACGCGAGCCGCTCGTGCAGCTCGGTCTCGTTGGGATCGTTGGCCAGAGTGGACGTGTCGTGCTTGGAGATCACGGCGATGTCGTCCGCGCCGACGCCCAGCTTGGCCAGCGAACGGGCCAGCTGCGACTCCCTGCCGCCGCGGCCGGCGCCCAGGGCACCCAGCCCGGGAGCCGGAATGGACGTATGCACGCCGTCGCCGAACGTCGACACGTAGCCCACGACCGCGAGCACCGGCAGACCCATCTCCAATGCCAGGTCACCGCGGGCCAGCAGCACGGTGCCACCGCCCTGCCCCTCGACGAAGCCGAGCCGGCGGCGGTCATTGCCGCGGGAGAACCTCGCGTCACTGATGCCCTTGGCGCGCATCGCCTCGGTGTCCGCGGTCGCCGACATGTCGCCGAAGCCGATCACGGCCTCCAGCGTCAGGTCGTCGTACCCACCGGTGACCACGAACTCGGCCTTGCCGAGACGGATCTTGTCCACACCCTCCTCGACCGACACCGCCGCCGTGGCGCACGCACCCACCGGGTGGATCATCGCGCCGTAGCTCCCGACGTAGGACTGAACGACGTGGCCGGCCATGACGTTCGGCAGGACCTCCTGCAGGATGTCGTTCGGCTTGCTCTGGCCGAGCAGGTTGCCGTGATACATCGTCTGCATCGACGTCATGCCGCCCATGCCGGTGCCCTGCGTGCTGGCCACCAGGCTGGGATGCACCCAGCGCATCAACTCGGTCGGGGTGAAGCCGGAGGACAGGAACGCGTCCACCGTGGTGACGAGGTTCCACAGCGCCACCCTGTCGATCGAACTCTCCATGTCCTGCGTGACGCCGTACACCTTCGGGTCGAACCCGGTCGGGATCTGGGCGCCGACGGTGCGGGACAGCTTCACCTTGCGGGGCACCCTGATCTCGGTGCCCGCCTTGCGGGTCACCTGCCAATCGGCGCTGTCGGGCACGGGCGCGATGACGGTGTGCTCGGGGTCGAACTGCGCGAACCCGCGGGCGTCGGCCTCCGATGACACCACGAAGGTGAAGTCCTTCTCGAGGAACACCGAGACCAGAAGCGGTGAAGCGTGATCGGAGTCGATCGCGCCGTCGTCGACGAACTCGCGGATACCGACCCGTTCGATGACGGCGTCGTGGTAGCGCTCCACCAGCTCGCCCTCGTCGACCATGTCGCCGCTCTGGGTGTCGTACCAACCAGGCTTCGGGTCGTCCTCCCACTTGACGAGGCCCGTGGTCCACGCCAGTTCCAGCACGCCCGCGGCCGACAGCTCCCCGGACGTCTCGACCTCGAAGCGGGTACGCGACGATCCGTAGGGGCCCAGTTCGGCGCCGCCGACGATCACCACCAGATCGGCCGGGTCGACGTCGAGGTCGTCCCAGTCGGGCGGCGGGGCAGACGTATAGCCGCGCGGCGGCGAGGGCAGTGCGCGGATGGTCCCCGTCACGTCGTCCTCTGGTGCGGTGCCGTCGGCGCCGGCGTCGGACACCATCTCGTCACGTGCCTTGGCGGCCAGCGCCCCCATGTCGATGTCGATCTCGCCGAGACCACCGGTCAGATCGGCCTTCAGCGGCTCGTGGGCCGCGGCGACCTTGGACTCGACGTCGCACAGGTCGAGCAACATCGCCGCCATCTGCTCGGTCGTGTAGGTGGTCACGCCCGCCTCTTCGACCGCACCGACGATGGCGTCGTTGTGGCCCATCAGACCGGTGCCCTTGGTCCAGCCGATGAGCGCATGCGCCAGCGAGACCCGCTGCGCCCATGACGTCTCGGCCTTCCACCGGGACACCACCGCGTCCAGCGCGGACTTGGCCTCACCGTAGGCACCGTCGCCGCCGAACATTCCGCGGTTGGGTGAACCAGGCAGCACGACGTGGAGTCGCGCCGCGATGTCGCGGTCGGCGCCGATGTGTGACAGGCCGCCGATGAGCCGCTGCACGGCCCACAGCAGCACCTTCATCTCCATCTCCGAGCGCGAGCCTGCGTCGGAGAGGTCGCCGGACACCCGCGGCGCGGCGAACGGGAACAGCAACGTGGGCGTCAGCGCATCCTTGAGGTGGATGGATTTCGGCCCGATGTTCTCGGACTGCTCGTTGCCGACCCATTCGACGAGTGCGTCGATGTCGGAGTACGACGCCATGTTGGCGGGCAACACCCACAACTTCGAACCGAAGCGTGCGTGATCGCGATACAGGTTGCGGTAGAACGCCAACCGGTCGTCGTCGAGCTTGGACGTGGTCGCGATGACGATCGCTCCGCCGTCGAGCAGTTGCGCGATGACCGACGCCGCGATCGAACCCTTCGACGCGCCGGTGATCACGGCGATCTCGTTGGCGTAGCGACCGGTGGACGGGTTCTCGGCACCCGCCGCGGCACGGCCGTAGAGCGCGCCGTGGACGGCACGGCCGGCCGCCAACGCCTTGCCCTGCCACCAGCCGGCCTGAGTGGCCACCGTGTTGCCGGCACCCTCGAACCGCTCCGAGAGCGTCGGCCAGTCGGCGTCGATCTCGTCGGAGTCCATCAGCCAGATCCGGGCGAGATCCTCGCGGGCACTCGCCCATCGGTCGTCGAACAACACGGCCTTGCGGCCGTCGAACGTCGGCGCAACCAGACGCGGCCAGTCCGAACCGAGTTCGGCCGTGACGAGGTCGATCAGGTCGGTGTCGTGGACGGTGTCGCCGGCACTGACTGGGTTGTCGAGCCCCAGCTGGCTCAGGATCATGCGGGCGGTTGACGCGAGCACACCGTCGCGGCCAGTCACCTGCTCGGCGAACTCACCCAGCGCGGCCGAGTCCACCACGCCGCCCGCCGCGCCGGCCGCGGACGGCATCGACACCGCGACGCCCTTGCGTGCGGCGACCGCGGCGACGGCCGCGTCGATGGCCTTGTCGACCGCTGCCGCGTCTGCCAACGCGCCGTCGTGCAGCCCACCGAGGCCACCACCGCGGACGCTGGAGCCCTCCCGGGTGCCCAGCGCCACCTCGACCGTGACGTGCTTGGCCCAGTTCGGTCCCAGCTCCCAGGTCTTGGCGACCCGCTCGGCGAGGTAGGCGGGCCGCTTTCCGGACGGCCCGAAGATCGTGCGCAGCTGGTCGTTGATCGCATCGGAGAGCACCGGGCCGAACGGCTTGTAGGTGCGTGCCAGCTTGGAGACCTGGCCCTTCAGCGCGCTGAGGTCGGCCTCCGCGGCACCGTCGATGGCACCGAGGTTCAGCTCGGAGCCGAGATCGACCAGAAGCTGGTTGCGCCGCGAGGACGCACCGTCGGTGATCGACTCGATGGAGTCCAGCGCCTCGATCTGATCGAGGCGCATCTTCGCCGACAGCGCGATGAGCGCCACGGTGGCGTCGGCGGCGTCGAACACGAGGTCATCGGGGCGGGGACCACCGCTAGGGGCGGCCGGAGCGGCCGGAGCCGCGGGTGCCGCGGAGGACGTGGCTTCCGGTGCGGAAGCCGGGGCCGCCCCGGGAGCCTCGGCGACGTCGTCGGCGAGATCCGGCTCCGGATCGGTGTCCGTCGCGAACAGGACCGCGGCGTCACGCTCGGTATTGAGCACCTCGGTGGTGCTATGCGAGTACTCCGGCAACTTGAGCGTGTTGGTGGCCAGTCCGGCGACCGTCGGCGCGGACTTCACGCCCACCTCGACGAACCGCTCGATGCCCAGACCGCCCGCGGCCTCCTCGATGAAGAGCAGGTCCTGCGTCTCGATCCAGCGCACCGGGCTGGCGAACTGCCAGGCCAGCAGCTCGATCACGATCTTGCGGCACAGTTCCATCGGCTTCTCGTTACGCCACGTGTCGTAATCGGCGAGGATCTCGTCGAGAGGTTCGGCGGGCACCAGATCCCGGATCTCCTGGACGAATTCGCGGTCCAGGGTGAACGGCTTGGGCACCAGGTTGGGGATGTAGCGGCCGACCAGGAGTTCCGGATCCGCGTCGCGCGGCATGACCCGCTCCAGCGACCGGCGGAAGTCGGCGACACCGACCCGCAGTACCTCGGAGTGGAAGGGCACGTCGATGCCGGGCACCAGGATGAACGACCGCTTGCCACCGGAGATCTCGCGACGCCGCTCCACCTCTTCCTCGAGAGCCTCGAGGCCGCGCACCGTACCCGCGATCGCGTACTGCGAGCCACGCAGGTTGTAGTTCACGATCTGCAGGAATTCGCCGGTGCGCTCGGCGATCTCGGCAACCCAGTCGGTGACGTCGTCATCCGGCAGGTCGATCTGCGACGGGCGGATGGCGGCCAGCCGGAAGTTCGACCGGCCGTGCTCGTCGCGCGGCACGATGTCGTGCATCTTGCTGCCGCGGTGGAACACCACCTCGAGCAGCGCCTCCAGCGGGTATACGCCGGACACGCAGGCCAGCGCCGTGTACTCGCCGACGGAGTGACCACAGGCGATCGCGCCCTCGACGAAGGCACCCTGTTCACGCATCTCGGCGACCTGGGCGGCCGCGACCGTTGCCATCGCCACCTGGGTGAACTGCGTCAGGTACAGCACGCCCTCCGGGTGGTGGTAGTGCACACCGCTGGCGATCAGGGTCGTCGGGTTGTCGCGCACCACGTGCAGCACCGAGAAGCCCAGGGTGTCGCGGGTGAACCTGTCCGCGGTGTCCCATACCTTGCGGGCGGCCTTCGACCGGGCCCGGACCTCCATGCCCATTCCCTTGGACTGGATGCCCTGGCCGGGGAACGCGTACACCGTCTTCGGCGCGGCCAACTGGGCCGTCGCCGACATCACCAGGTCGCTACCGACCTTCGCAGTGACCTCGATGATCTCGGCGCCGCGATCGATGCCGACGCGGTCTACGCGGAAGTCGATCTCGTCGCCGGGCATGACCATGCCGAGGAAGCGCGAGGTCCAGCCGACCAGGCGCGCGGGCGGCGTCGCCCGGCCATCGGTGGCGGTGACGACGTGCTGCGCTGCGGCCGACAGCCACATGCCGTGCACGATGGGCGATTTCAGCCCGGCGAGCAGCGCGGCCGCCCGGTCGGTGTGGATCGGGTTGTGGTCACCGGAGACCACCGCGAACGCACTCATGTCGGTCGGTGCGCTGACGGTGACGTCACGACGGCGCCGGCGGGGCGTGTCGGTGGCGTTGTCGGTGATGGCCCCGCCCGCACGTGCCGGGTCGGAGAGTTCGACGGCACCGGTGCGGCCGCGGATCGCGAACCGCTCCTGAAGGACGGCGACCTCGGTGCCATCATCGGTCTTGATCGTCACCGACACCGGAATGACGCGTCCGACCTCGGTATCGACGGCGGGTGACGCCGTTGCGGTCACGGACAATTCGGCCTTCGCCTTCGGCATCGGCGCGAGCAGGTGCGCCGCGTGGTCGAGATGCACCAGGCTGAGCAGCCCCTCCACCACCGGGAACCCGGCATCGGTGACGGCCGACCCGATCACGGAGAAGACGGCGGGCCAGCACCGGCCGACGAGGGCGTCCGGAACCAATGTCAGGCCGGGCGCCAGCGGAGCGCCGAACGTGGCCGTCACGCCGGTGTGGTCGGCGACCTCCTCGGGATCCCACGAAACGTTCACGGTGGTGCTGTCGTCCACGACGGGCGGGAGGGCGGCGGGCCCATCGACGTTCGCAGCGATCGCCAGCACGGCGCGCATCGCCGCGGATGCGTCCTCGGTGGTGACGACCGGCATACCACCGTCGACGGTGGCCGAGGGCAGCGTGAACGTGATGGTGATCCACGTGCCGGACAGCGGCACGCTCAGGGCGACCTGCTCACCCGCCAGCTCGATGCGCGCGCCGGTGGAAGGGTGTGTCGCCGAACGATTCTGGTTGACCTGCCACTCGGACGGGTCACCGATGCGGTGCACGGGGTTGATCGCGGTGCGGCCCGCCCAGAGCACGTCGGGCGAGTCGAGCACGACGGCCAGCGGGCCGGTCACGTCGGCACGGGCCTGGCGGCGCGACACCACCGCCACGGGCGTGGCGCCCGCGGCGAGCACGTCGTCGATCGACGCCTTCTCGAACCGATCGAGCAACTCGCCGATGGGCTCGTCGACGCGCGTGATTCCTTCGACGGCCTGCGTGCCGGGGATGATGCACACCTGGTCGGCGGAGTAACGGGCGTCGTGGGCCTGCCACAGCGAGTCGCTACGCCACCATCGCCGGACGTCCTTGTCGATCACGGGTACGAAGTTGACCGGCTTGCCCAGCGTCTTGCACAGCGTCACGAAGAACGGCACGTCGGCCGGGTGCAGCTTGACGGTTTCGGCGTCGGGGTAGCGGGACAGCAGCGCGGCGATGGCCGACTGCGGATCCTCCAGGAGCGCTTCGCCTTCGGTGTCCGCTCCGAAAAGAGTCGGTATCGGTCCCGAGTCGGCGGGGTCCAGGCGCGCCTCGGCACGCTTGAGCATCTCCTCGAAGCGGTCCCGCCAGCTGACGTCCAGCCACGGCGATCCCGGCGAGGCGGTGTCGGCCGTGCTGTCGCCGTCACCGATGGCCAACTCGACATAGCGCTCGAGCCACTGCAGGAAGGTCATGTCGGCGACGTCGCCGAAGTACGGCTTGGCCGTGACCCCCATCGCGGCGATGATCTCGTCACGCCGCTGCGCGACGGCGTCCGCGTCACCGGCGACGTCGTCGAGCAGGCGGCCGCAGCGCGAGGCCGCGTTGTCGATCTCGTGGATGTCGGCGCCAAGCTGGCTGCGCCCGGATGCCATGCCGCCCTGCGCCTTTCCGGCACCGACCCAGCGCTCGGTTCCCGTGGTCTCTACCAGCAGCTGCTTCACGGCCGGTGACGTGGTCGCCTCCAGCGCGGCCATGGCGGCGGTGCCGACGAGGATGCCGTCCACCGGCATCAGCGGGAAGCCGTACTTCTCGGCCCACTTTCCGGACAGGTACTCCGCGGCACGCTCGGGGGTGCCGATGCCACCGCCGACGCACACCGTGATGTTGGAGCACTTGCGCACTTCGCCGTAGGTGGAGACCAGGAGGTCGTCGAGATCCTCCCAGGAGTGGTGTCCCCCGGCCCGGCCACCCTCGATGTGCATGATGACCTCACGGTCGGGCACCTCGGAGGCGATCTTGATGACCGACTTGATCTGGTCGACGGTGCCCGGCTTGAACGTGACGAGGCTGATGCCGATGCCGTTGAGTTCCTCGATGAGGTCGACGGCCTCCTGCAGTTCGGGGATCCCCGCGGTGACCACGACGCCGTCGATGGGAGCGCCGGACTGACGCGCCTTCTGCACCAGCCGCTTTCCGCCGACCTGCAGCTTCCACAGGTAGGGGTCCAGGAAGAGGGAGTTGAACTGCACGGCGCGACCCGGCTCAAGCAGCGAAGTGAGTTCGGCGATACGGGCGTCGAAGATCGGTTCGGTGACCTGGCCACCGCCGGCCAGCTCCGCCCAGTGCCCGGCGTTCGCGGCCGCTGCCACGATCTTCGCGTCCACGGTGGTCGGTGTCATGCCCGCGAGCAGGATGGGTGAACGACCCGTGAGACGGGTGAACTTGGTGGACAGCTTGACCGAACCGTCGGGCAGGGTAACCGCCGACGGTGCGTAGGTCGACCAGGCCGGCGCGACGTCGGGTGCCGCCCCGATGGTGAACAGGCTGCGCTGTCCGGCACGGGTGGCCGCAGGCACGATGCCCATGCCGAGACCGCGAATGACCGGAACCGTGAGGCGGGTGAGGGTATCGCTCGGCCCGAGGTCGACGATCCACTTGGCTCCGGAGTCATACATGCGGTCGACTTCGCCGACCCAGTCGATCGGGTGGACGAAGATCGACTCGGTCATCGCGTGGGCGAGTTCCTGGTCGATGCCCGTCCGCGCCGCCCATCGGTCGACCATTTCCACGCCGTCGGCGAGTCGGGGCGTGTGAAAGCCCACCTCGACCTGGACGCCGTTGAACACCGGCGCGAATACCGCGCCGCCGCGCAACTTGCCCTTGCGCTCGGCCTCTTCCTTCTCGGTCACCTTGCTGCAGTAGAGCTCGAAGCGCGCCAGCTGCTCGGGTGTTCCGGTGATCACCACGGACCGCCTGCCGTTGCGGATCGACAGGACGGGCGGCAGCACGGTGCGGACGTCGGTGGAGAAATCCTCCAGGAGTTCCACGATGCGATCGGGGTCGGCGTTCGTCACCGACACCATGGGCGACTTGTCGCCGCGCCCGACCATGCCGCGGCGGCGCGAGACCAGTGAGCCCGCGGCGCCGATCAGCTGCAGCAGCGCGAGCAACTCGGCGTCGCGCGTGCCGTCGGCCGTCAGCGCCTCCATTGCGACGACACCCTGCGAGTGGCCGGCCATGGCGACCGGGGGTGTGCCCGCCAGATCAAGCCCCTGGCGTTTCACGGCGCGCATCGCCGCCATCTGGGTCAGCAGGATGCCCGGACCCGAGATCGCCGCGGTCATCAACTGCTTGGGAGTGGGCAGCGATTCGTCGGCGGCGAGCGCACGCACCCACTGCATCGGCTCGAAGCCGATCGGGCGGACCACCACGAGTTCCCGGGCGACGGGCTCGAGCAGCAGTGCCGCCTCGCCGACGATCTCGCTCAGCTCGGACTCGATACCCGCCGAGCTGATCAACTCCTCGAGGTTCTCCAGCCAGTTTGCGCCCTGTCCACCGAATGCGACCGCGTAGGGCTCACCGGCATTGAGGAGGTCGACCAGAGCATGTGCGCCGTGCGCAGCGGTGGACCTGTCGCCCGCGTCGCCGTGGCGTGCAGTGGTAACCCTGTCGTGCTCGTTGATCGTCACGTCTTGCCATCTCCTCTTGCGCTGGTGCGCGTATCGCCCGTCTTGCGGCATGTCATCTCGGCTGTGAACCTCGCTACCCTGCGAGGTGGCGATTCGGCATCGAATCGCGACTGGCTGTCGTCGTCGGCCGTCCGTCGTGTCGGCCGGACCCGACCTCCCGGGGGTCCCGTCGTACGGGTCAGCCCCACTAAGAGTGTCATAAGAGCCAGTGCCATCTTGCGGCCCTAAATGGTTACTGGCGAGTTCTACGCACGGGTAACCACGAATTGGATAACGCGGCCGCCCAGGCCTTCCTCGAACTTCCAGGACAAACGTCCTGCATGCGGATGGTTACGGTCCAGTAGCCATAACAGCGCAGATCAAAGCAGTACTGTTATCGAATCGTTATGTTCATTTTCCGACCACCGAACCGCGTCCTCGATCGACGGCAAAACCCGACAACTTCGACAAATCTGTCTAGTCGCCGATGGTTGCTACGAAGTTTTGTTTGCTGACGTTACTTACTGATCAGTAACGTTTAGTCCCATTGACCGAACCGCGGCTTGAGGACCTGGTTGATGTCGACACCGACACCGCCGACGGTGCGCTCGTCGATCTCGACCTGGTGAAGGTGCGCCGCGGGATGGGCCAGCCCCTTGGGAGAACCCCAGTTGTGTTGCCAGAAGTATGAGCCGAGACCGTCCTGCACCGCCCATTCGATGGTCTTGGAATTGGCGTACACACCGGTGCGCTGATGGCCCAGCACCGATTCCCAGGCTCGCAGATACGGCGCTACCTGCTGCTTGTACTGCTCGTAGGACGGATCGTCGTCGATCGAGGCATAGATCGGCGCGCCGTAGGAGCCCCCGGCGGCCACGTGGAGCGCCCAGCCCCGCTTGGCGTGGGTCACGCCCGCCTTCTGGCCGCCCAGCCAGTCGGCGGTGCCCTGCTTGCCGTACTGGTAGCAGGAGACGATCTTCAAGCCGCTCTGATACAGGTCACGGGCTTCAGGGAGTTGAATCGGCTTGCCGAGCATCCATGCGCCACCGGGTCGCCGATCGGACACGTATCTGATGGCGCCGTGCGCTCCGGCCGCTTTGATCTCGGCGGCGGGGATCACGCCCGCCGCATAGTCGAGGAGGATGCCCAACGGCGCCGCGGACGCGGTCGGCACCCCGAACGTCGAGGCCGCGGCCGACAACGAGCCGGCCAGGCCCAGCACGGCCGGCGCGGCAGCCGCGTACTTCAGCACCTCGCGCCGAGAAACTGCCATGAGCCCCAGAGTATGACAAAGGCACCAAGATTCTCACTAGCGCCACTGGTCACATCTACATCAAGATTCCCAGGTGTCGCAGCTCGACGGGGCTGCCGATGCTACGGCGACACCCCCGAACGTCATCACCCGCCCGGCGGCGTCGAGTCCCGGTTGGCGAAGAACTTCGGGGCCGCAGCGATCGACTCCTCGACCGGTCGGGCGTCCACTCCAGTTCGCGACGGGCTTTGCGGTGATCCAGCAGCGACATCGGTTCGGCCATCTTGACGCCGGGCGTGGCGAACACGAGGTCCCGCCGCAGGATCTTGGCGGCGGCGTCGTCGACGAACGCGGCGGCGTACAGAAGCGGCAGGGGCAGCGCGATCCGATGACTTCACCTCTCCTTCCGACCGCGACAGCCTAAGTTGTGCGACTGCACAGCACAGTCGGGGCATGCGCCTGCCAGGCCTGCGGCACCTACGAAACGCGTCGCCGTCTGGCGCCGCGAGCAAGGAATCCGCGATGAGGCTGCAACATCGCCGAGGAATTCATAGGATCAGCAGCCATGCCCCTCCGAACGCCTGCCGCATCGGCCGACGTCTCGGCGGGCGCGGCGTCCAGCCCGCAGATCGAACTCGTCGGCGTACGCAAGGTATTCCGGGACAAGGGCAACCGGCGTGGCGCAGAGGTGGTCGCGGTCCAGGGTGCCGACCTGACCGTCGGAGACGGCGAATTGTTCGCGCTGCTCGGCCCTTCGGGCTCGGGCAAGACCACCGTGCTGCGGATGATCGCCGGTTTCGAACAGCCTACGGCGGGCCGGATCCGGCTGGGCGGAATGGACGTGACCGACGTCGCGGCACGTCGCCGCGACGTCAACACGGTGTTCCAGGAGTACGCGCTCTTCCCGCACATGAGCGTCGCGCAGAACGTCGAGTACGGCATGAGGGTGACCGGCGTCGCCAAGGCGGAGCGACGCCGACGCGCCGCCGACGCGCTCGACATGGTCCGGCTGTCGGACTTCGCTACCCGCAATCCCGCGCACCTGTCGGGCGGTCAGCGCCAACGGGTGGCGTTGGCCAGGGCCCTGGTGGGCAGGCCGCGGGTGCTCCTCCTCGACGAACCGCTCGGCGCGCTCGACCTCAAGCTGCGCGAGCAGATGCAGGTGGAACTCAAGGCGATTCAGCGCGAGGTGGGCATCACGTTCGTGATCGTCACACATGACCAGGACGAGGCGCTGACCCTCTCCGACCGGCTGGCGGTGTTCAACGAGGGACGGATCGAGCAGATCGGCGACGCCCACGAGGTCTACGAGCACCCCGCGAACCGGTTCGTCGCCGACTTCGTCGGAACCTCCAACGTGCTCGACGGCGAGGCGGCCCACACCCTGCTCGGCCGATCCGGGTCGTTTGCGGTCCGCCCGGAGAAGATTTCCGTCCTCCCGTCCGGCGGCGCGGCCGCCGCGGGCACGCAGACCGTCTCGGCCACCGTGTCCGAGGTCATCTACGCGGGCTCCACGACGCGCGTCGCCGCCGTCGCCGCCCCCGGCGTCACGATGACCGCCACGGTCCTCAACGCCGCCGGCACGCTGCCCGACGACCTCGATCGCGGCGCCTCGGTGACCCTCGCCTGGCCCGTCGACGCCGTTCACGACCTATCCACATGAATCCGATCCACATGAATCCGAGGAGTTCCCCATGAAATCCCATGCCATTCGGCTCGGCCTCGCCCTCACCGCCTGCGCGGCCCTGGTGGCGGGCTGCTCCGGCTCGCAGAACGCCGGCAGTGGCGAGGAACCGCCCAAGATCGAACCGCTGGGCGAACTCGGCAACGGCGAGGGCGAACTCAACCTGATCGCCTGGGCCGGCTACGCCGAGAACGGCTCCAACGATCCGGAGGTCGACTGGGTCACCCCGTTCGAGGAGAAGACGGGCTGCAAGGTCAACGTCAAGATCGGCAACACGTCCGATGAGATGGTTCAGCTGATGCGCACCGGTCAGTACGACGGCGTGTCGGCGTCCGGAGACGCCACACTGCGGCTGATCTATGCCGGCGACGTCGCACCCGTCAACACGGCACTGGTGCCCAACTACGAGACCATCTCATCGTTCCTCAAGGACAAGTCGTGGAACGCGGTCGACGGCCAGATGTACGGCATCCCCCACGGCTGGGGCGCCAACCTGCTGATGTACAACGTCGACGTCGTCCGCGACGCTCCCGACTCGTGGGGTGCGGTGTTCGACCAGGCGGACAAGTACAAGGGCAAGGTGACCGCCTACGACTCCCCCATCTACATCGCCGACGCGGCGCTGTACCTGTCGAAGACCAAGCCCGAGTTGGGAATCGAGGACCCGTACTCGCTGAACGCCGAGCAACTCGACGCCGCAGTCGAACTGCTCAAGTCCCAGCGGGAGAACATCAGCGAGTACTGGTCGGACTACACCAAGGAAGTCCAGGCCTTCGAATCGGGCACGTCGGTGATCGGCACGACGTGGCAGGTGATCGCCAACACCATCGGCGCGGACAACAAGGTGCAGGTCAACACGGTGCTGCCCAAGGAGGGTGCCACCGGTTGGTCGGACACCTGGATGGTCTCGGCGAAGGCGGCCCATCCCAACTGCATGTACGAGTGGATGAACTGGGTCACCTCACCCGAGGTCAACGCCCAGGTGGCCGAATACTTCGGTGAGGCGCCCGCGCAGACGAAGGCCTGTGAGTTCACCTCCGAAAAGGACTTCTGCGACATCTATCACGCGACCGACCAGGACTACGCCGCCCAGATCCACTACTGGTCCACTCCGCAGAAGACGTGCGTTGACGGGAGTGGTGACGACTGCACGGCCTACGACGAGTGGGTCGACAAGTGGCAGCAGATCAAGGGGTGACGGCAGGCGCCCCGGGCGCACCCGCTGCAACGCGCGATCAGGTACCCGCCGGGACAAGGGGGCTCGGCCGCCGCCTGGGTCTGGCCCTCCTGCTGGTTCCGCCCCTGGGCTGGCTCGTCGTCGCATATCTGGGTTCGCTTGCCGTGCTGCTGGTTTCGGCGTTCTGGACCACCAGTTCGTTCACCGGCGCCGTGGTACGGACATTCACGGCCGACAACCTGATCCGCGTCATGACCGATGACCTGTTCCGTGTGGTCACCGTGCGGACGGTCGGCGTCGCGCTCTTGGTCACCGTGATCTGCGCGGTGCTCGCGGTACCCCTGGCCCTGTTCATGGCCAAGGTCGCGACGCCGCGGATGCGACTCCTGCTGGTCGTGGCAGTGACGACGCCGCTATGGGCCAGCTATCTGGTCAAGGCCTACGCGTGGCGGATGCTGCTCTCCCCGGAGGGGCCGTTGGCCTGGGCCACCGGGTATTCGCCGGGGTACGGCCTGACGGCCACCGTCATCACACTGACCTACCTGTGGCTGCCCTACATGATCATCCCGGTGTTCGCCGCGTTCGAACGGGTGCCGGACTCGCTGATCGACGCCAGCTCGGACCTCGGCGCCTCGGATTTCTCGACCATGCGAATGGTGATGGCGCCGATGGTGTTTCCCGGTATCGCCGCAGGCTCCATCTTCACGTTCTCACTGTCGCTGGGCGACTACATCGCCGTGACGATCGTGGGCGGCAAGGTTCAGCTGCTCGGCAACGTCATCTACGGCCAGTTGGTGACCGCCAACAATCAGCCGTTGGCGGCGGCACTCTCGATCATCCCGCTGTGTGCGGTGGTCCTTTACATGCTCGCGATGCGCCGCACCGGTGCACTGGAGAACGTCTGATGTTGTCCGCCAACGCCCGCCGCGGTCTCCTCGCGTGGAGTGCCATGGTCATGGTGTTCCTCTACGCACCAATGCTTCTGGTCGTCATCAACGCATTCAACTCCTCGCGAACCTTCGCGTTCCCGCCCAGCGGCTTCACCCTCGAGTGGTGGCAGGCCGCCGCGAACAGCACCGGCATGTGGAAGTCCCTCGTGAACTCGGCGGTGGTCGGGGTGGGCGCCACCGCGATCGCGCTGGTACTGGGCACGATGGCCGCATTCGCCGTGCAGCGCTTCGACTTCTTCGGTCGCCACACGGTGAACTTCCTGGTGGTACTGCCGATCACCCTGCCCGGCATCGTGACCGGCATCGCGTTGAACGCCACGTTCACCTCGGTGCTAGGCCTCACGCTCGGCCTCGCGACGGTGATCATCGGGCACGCGACGTTCTGCATCGTGGTGGTCTTCAACAACGCGCAGGCCAGGCTTCGCAGAATGGGCACCAGCCTGGAGGATGCGTCGGCCGACCTTGGCGCCTCGACCTGGCAGACGTTTCGCCTCGTGACCTTCCCGATGATGCGGGGCGGCCTGGCGGCCGGCGCGATCCTGGCCTTCGCGCTGAGCTTCGACGAGATCGTGGTGACGACGTTCACGGCGGGGCCGGCGGTGCAGACCCTACCGATCTGGATCTTCGGAAACCTGTTCCGGCCCAACCAGGCTCCGGTCATCAACGTGGTCGCGGCCGCGTTGACGGTGCTGGCGATCGTCCCCGTGTGGGTCACCCAACGGTTCGGCGGCGACCCCGCGGCCAGCCGAGTGTGACCCACGCGGCACGCCGACTGGCTCCCAGTTTCCCTCGAGAACGTCGCGCGCGGGGTACTCGGCCACCGCGTCGACAAGATGCCGCTGCAGCGCCGTGCGGAGCAGGTCACCGACGACGCGGCTGCCAAGAACACGGTAATCGGTGAGAATCCTCCGCAGCTCGGCGACTTCCTCCTGGCGCGGCACGTAGGTGGCGCCATAGCGGGCGACCACACTGTCCTTCAAGGCCGTGACCACCGCGTCGGCGATGCCATCGAGTACGTCGGCGATACCGTCGGACACCCGCAACATCACCCGGACGTAGTCAAGGGGGTCGGCGGCGTTGTCCACGACCTCCGCAAGGCGCGGGTCCAGCAGCGCCACCTCGCCGTCGACGAACTCCGCGAGTCCACACGACGACCAGTCGGCGCGCCTCGTCGCCGTCGACGTTGAGGGGGACCGCGGCGGTAGCGGCGGAACGGGGACTGCCGAAGATCGCGTCGTTCAGACCGAGGATCTCGCCGGGGTCCTTTCCGTCGCGGATGCCTGTCGATGAACTCGGCGATGTGGGCGGTGCTGAACCCCCTGCCCAGCAGCCCGGTGATCGTCTCCAGCTGAGCCAGGTGATGATCGGCGAAGTACGCCGCGCGCCCCTGCCGGCGCGGCGGGTCAAGCAACCCACGCTCGCGGTAGGCACGGATGTTGCGCGCGCTGACACCCGAGCGCGCCGCCAGTTCCTCCAGCCGATAGTCAGCCAATCCGCCACTGCTCCATGCTCAGATCAGACATCTGGGCGCGGCAGGCCCGCAATCATTTCCTTCAACGCCGTGGCACCCTGGAAGGCCGTTGAACAGACGAACCTTCCTCCACTGTACGCCACAAGCCGTTGACCAGCAAACAAATTTTCTGACCGTCGAAGATGGCACCGCTGGTCGTGATTGGGTCTGAGAGGCCGCGGTGCGCGACGATGTATCGAGTGCGTGCATGGATCATCTGGTCAGCGGGACTGCTCGCCTACATCGTCGCCGTCCTGAATCGCACGACGCTTGGGGTATCCGGTCTGAGCGCGGCGGACCGCTTCTCCGCCAGCCCCGGCGTGTTGTCCGCGTTCGTCGTGCTGCAGGTCGTGGTCTACGCCTGCGCTCAGGTACCTGCCGGTGTGCTCCTCGACCGTTACGGCTCGCGGGTCCTGATCGTCGCGGGTGCGGCGCTGATGGCAACCGGGCAACTGACGCTGGCACTGTCCTCGTCGCTGCCGTTGGCGATCGGCGCGCGCGGCGGTCGTCGGCCTCGGCGACGCCCTCACGTTCATCTCGGTGCTACGCCTGGTACCGCACTGGTTCGCGCCGCGGCAGGTGCCACTGCTGACCCAGCTGACGGGTATCTGCGGGCAACTGGGGCAGGTGCTGTCCGCGGTGCCGTTCCTCGCCGTGCTGACCGGAGCGGGCTGGGCGACCGCCTACGGGTCGGTCGCGGCGCTGGGCGCTCTCGTGATGGTGCTGGCGTTCGCGATGGTCAAGGACACGCCGCACGGTCGGGTCATCGCAACGGAGACCATGACGGCGCGGGCCACGTTGAAGAGCGTCAAGACGGTCTGGCTGAGACCGGGCACCAGGTTGGGGTTCTTCACCCACACGGGCACGCAGTTCTCCGTCACGGTGTTCGCCCTGATGTGGGGCGTTCCATACCTGACCGTGGCGCAGGGAATGTCCACGGCGGCCGCTGGCGCCATGCTGACGGTCTCGGTGGCGGCCGCCATCGCGTCGGGAATCGCGATCGGCATCTTCACGGGCCGGTTTCCGCGACTCCGTTCCAGGCTGGTGTTGGCGATCATCGCCAGCAATGTGATCGTCTGGACCGTGGTGCTCGCACTTCCTCAACGCGCACCGCCGTGGCTGCTCGTGGTGCTGATCGTGGTGATCTCCGTAGGAGGCCCCGGATCGATGGTCGGCTTCGACTTCGCGCGCACCTTCAACCCGAGCGCCACGTTGGGCACCGCCCAGGGCATGGTCAACATGGGCGGATTCACGGCATCTCTGCTGGTGATGCAGGCGATGGGCGTGATCCTCGGTGCCGCCGGGGGCTACTCGTTCGACTCGTTCCGGCTGGCGTGGACGGTGCAGTACGCGGTCTGGGTGCTCGCCGTGGTCGGCATCCTGATCACCCGGGGCAAGGCACGCCGGCTGCTGCGGACCGAAGAGGAGCAACGCCAACGCGAGCTGCTGGAGTCCTTCGATTTCCGCGGCGGCGGTCAGTGACCTTCGTCGACCTTGGTGGCCATCACCGCGGCTGCGTGCCGGTGCCCGACGATTTCGAAGCCGACCACCGTCACCACCGGGGCCAGCGTGGCGATCAGTAGACACACGGTCACCGGCACACCCGCGGCAGCGGCAGCCACCGCCGCCGCCAGTACGCAGCCCGTCAACCCGGCCAGCAGCACGTGGAATGCATCCCACATCTTCGCCATCAGCCCGTAGAGCACGAAGACGAGTGCGACGTAGATTCCGACGGGGACGACGACCGTCAGCACCGTGCCCACCGCACCGAGTTCGGAGTGGTGCTCGACGTAGTACGCCGCCGTGTGCAGTCCCGCGCCGGTCGCGACGATCGCCCCGAAGACCGCGATGTGCAGATATCCGAACGAGAACGAACTCTCACGGCGGGCGTGCAGCAGGTCGGCGGCAGGCACCGCGAAGTAGATCCACCACATGCCGAACGTCAGCCCGGTGCCCGCAACGGCGAGCAGGATGGCGTCGGCCGTCCAGCCGTGTTCCCCGACGACTGCGGTCAGCGAGGCGACGGTGCCGACGACGCCCTCGCCGAGGGCGATGATGGCCAGCAGACCGTAGCGCTCCGCGATGTGGTGCGAATGCCACGGCGTGCCGCCCCTGCGGTTCTCGGCCAGCCACGGCCCGGTAGCCTCGGCCAGCCCCAACACGACGAAGACGGCCAAGCCGACGGGCACGGTAACCGGCAGGAAGATCGCTGCGATCCAGCCGATCTGCACGACGGTGATCACACCCGCATATGTCAGGCAGGCCGATCTGTGGGGTGGATCCTGCCGGGCGGCCCGCAGCCACTGGGCCACCATCGCCACGCGCATCACGACGTAGCCTGCGACCAATACGGAGTTGTCGAGGTGCTCACCGTGCTCGATGGACGCGAAGAACTGCGGGATGCCCAGTGCCAGGACAAGCACGCCGACCATCTGAACCATCGTCAGAATGCGGTAGATCCAGTCGTCGGTGTCGTAGGCCGAGGCGAACCAGGTGAAGTTGATCCACGCCCAGCAGACGGCGAAGGTGGCGAACAGGAACCCGGTCAGGCCGACGCCGACGTGACCGGCAGCCATCAGATGTGACAGCTCGGATGCGGCGATGCCGAACGCGATCACGAACGTCAGGTCGAAGAGCAGTTCCAGTGGCGTCGCCGACCGGTGCACTTCATGGGGATCGCGGCCGACCATCCGGGTGAGGCGATGTGCGCGCACCATGCCCTTCGTTCCCGGCACTAAGTCACTCATACTTGGCGTCACTCATACTCGGCGTCACTCATACTCACTCATCCAATGCCCGCCTTCCCGACATGACGATTCAGGCGGTGACCGTACCGGGCCGGGCTTCGCCCCGCTACACGCCTCGCAGACCCGCGGCGGGCGCGGCGCGCTAGCGTGAGCGGCATGCGCGCATCCGGCGGGCCCGCGGCGGTGGGGATCGTGTTGGCCGCGGGAATGGGCACTCGCGTCGGTGCCGACGGCAACAAGGCCTATCTACCGCTGGCGGGTCGGAGCATGGTGTCCTGGTCGGTACGCGCCGTGGCCGCCACCCCCGAGATCGACCGGACGGTCCTGGTGTTCCGGCGCGGCGAGCGCACCATCGCCGAGCGCATGCTCGAGACCGAAGTCCGATCGCACGCCGTCGAACTCGTCGAGGGTGGCGACACGCGGCACGCCTCGGAGTTCAACGTCCTTCGTCACCTGTCGGCCGACATCGAGTCGGGCGGCGTCGACGTCGTGCTCATTCACGATGCCGCCCGCCCGCTCGCGGGGCAGGAACTGATGCGCAGGGCACTCTCGACCGCCCGCGAGTTCGGCGGCGCCATTCCCGGTGTGCCCGCCGGTGACGTCGTCGCAGCCGCCGACGACGGGTCGCTGACGCATGCCGCGGGGATCATGGTCCGCGTGCAGACGCCCCAGGCGTTTCGCGCGCTACCGCTTCTCGCGGCGTACCGGGACGCCGAACTCGAAGGTTTCGACGGCACCGACACCTCTGCCTGCGTGCAGCGTTTCACCGACGTTGACGTCCACGTGTTCCCCGGCGCGGCGACCAACCTCAAGGTGACGTTTGCGCACGACGTACGGGTCGCCGCCCACCTGCTGGACGGGGGGTCAGTCGAGCCGCTGCGCGGCGATGATCGCCTCCAGCAGCGGGCCGTCGGTGGGCAGGTCGACGAGTAGCCCGTGGGCGTCACCGTCGACGGTCAGGACCGGTGTGAGGCTACTCAGCGCGGCGAGGAACTCGTCGCCGTCTCCTAGCAGCTGGGACAGTGCCGCCAGCTCGTAGCCGCGGGGGTACTGGACCGACCGCAACGTGGCGCGGTCGATGGTGCCCACGACGGACCCTGCGCCGTCGGTCTCCTTCACCGTGTCCGTCATCGGCAGGACCGGCACCACGACGGAATGTCCCGCGTCCAGACCCGAGAGCACCCGGTCGGTCACCTCCGGGCCGGCGAGCGGGCACCTGTGGTCTGCGACGAGTACCCGCGACGACGGAGGCGATTGCCTGCCGAGGTATTCCAGCCCTGCCGCCAGGCAGTCACTCCGCCCGGCAGGCGCCTCGCAGGTCGCCATGAACACGGCCGACAGCCCCGCGGCGTTCAACACGGAGCGCACCTCGCCGGCGAGAGTCCCGACTGCGGCGACGACGATCCGGTCGGCGGGTATCCGGCCGGGGCCGAGAAGCGAGCGCACCACCCGGACCACGGCCGGGTCGCCCGCCACGGTGGCGAGGGCCGACTGGGCTCGGACCGTCGCATCCAGGGGCACGATCGCGCCGGGAGGGCCGTGAAGGTCCACCGTGGGCTTCATCGGCCCGCACGCCATCCGATTGGGGCGGCCATCAGCGGAAGCGACGGCGGTATGCCGCCCAGTCCCAGGTGGCCAGGAAGTCCTCGGCCGCGACGTACCCGTTACGGAACAGCGCCTCGACCTCATCGTCGCCGATGTCGAAGTCGAGGAATCCGACGGCGGTCGAGTCGACACGGATGGCACGGGCGCTGACCCACGGTTGGTTGAGATAGGCCTGGTCACGGCCCACCAGCACGGTGGTGATCACGTCTTCGAGCAGGTGCGGGGGGCCCAGGATGCGCAGCGCCGACAACGCGGGAATCACCCTGTCGTTGCCGTCGGGCAGATTCGGCAGCACGGTCACGCCGAAGCTGGGCCACCGTGGCTCCCTGCCGTCGGTGCGATCGAGCGAATCGATCGGGAAGTTCGACAGCAGGCCACCGTCGACGAGTGTCGACGTCAGCCCGCTCGCGGCGGTCAGCGTCACGGGGCGGAAGACGAAGGGGATCGACATGGACGCACGTACCGCGTCGGCCACCTGCTGTTCGTCGGGGTCGAGTCCGTAGACGCGTCGGTAGTCCCAGGGCAGTCGTACCAGTTGCCCGGTCGTGACGTCCGCGACGGTCACGGCCAGCCGGTAGCGCTGGTCGACGGGAAGGTCGTCGTCGTCGATGGCGAGATCGCCGAAGGTGTGAACCCCGAGATCGGCGAGTTGACCGCGAATCCAGTCGTGCGCGTAGTCCCCCTGGTAGATGCCGGAGCCGCGCAGCAGCGCCAGCGACGGCCCGACGATGGGGAGGCGTTCCACCGGTCCGGGGTCGAGGAACTTGCGGTAGTCCAGTTGCAGCGCAAGGTCTTTCACCTGCGCGCCCGTCATCGAGCCGTGCTGGGCCACGGCCGCGACCACGGCGCCGACGATGGAACCCGCCGACGTACCCGACACCCGGTGGGGCGCATAGCCGGCATCCATGAGGGCGACGACCGCACCCACCAGGCCGATGCCCTTGACGCCACCGCCCGACAGGACGAGGTCGACCGGTTTGTTTCGTGTCACGTGGCGATTGTGGACCAGCGCGTCGACGCCCGGGCGTCGGGCACTAC
This sequence comes from uncultured Actinomycetota bacterium, assembly GCA_963798245.1. GTDB lineage: Bacteria > Actinomycetota > Actinomycetes > Mycobacteriales > Mycobacteriaceae > Mycobacterium. The sequence goes on along the minus strand of CAWCSO010000006.1, from coordinate 3,270 downwards.
ACCGGGTCGAACGACGAGATCAGCCAGTTGCCGTCGACCTTGGTCAGACCCACCTTGACGCTGCTCACGGTGAACGCCCCGTCCGGGTTCTCCTTGCTGGTGGTGGTCTGGTTGATGAAGACGAGAACTTCGGCCGAATCGGGCGTGACATCGACCACCGCAGATCGGGCTACCTGCGCGGAGGTGTTGACGTTCTTCTCCTTGGCCGCCGGTGTCACGATGTCCTGCGTGAACTGCGTGTAGTACGTCAGGAACTCGCCGGTGAGGTGCGTCTTGGCAGACGCGAAGTCGGCGTCCAGGCTGTCGGGCGAGTACGACAGCAGCGAGACCGTGCCATCGGTGGCCGCCTTCAGCGCGGATTCGGCCACTGCAGCGTTGGTCGCACGGTCGGTCCGGAACTGGGTGAAGTAGACCAGTGCGGCGAAGGCGGCAGAGGCGACGAGCAGTGCCACGAGCGCGGCGGGGACCAGGATCTTCCTACCGCGAGCCGAGGCACGACGTCGGGGCTTGGGCTCGGGAGTGTCGTCAGCCATCTCCGCGTCGGCGACCGCCATGACCACCTGATCGTCCGCGGTGTCCTGCGGGGTGTCGTCCCCGGTGTCACGCGCGGCGTCCTGCCCGGCATCATCGGCGTCGATGTGGTCCTTGGTCACGGCACGAACTCGACTTTCGCCAGTTTGATCTGTCCACCGTCGCGGGCGACGTCGACGCTCAGTCGCCAGGATCGGGGCTGTTGTTCCTTGCTGGCCGCGTTGGACACCCTGGTGGTCACCGCAACCAGAAGGTTGGCGCTGTCATCCGTCATCGACTGCACCGCAACGGCGTTGACCGTCGCCTCGGTGACGACCTTGGATTCCTTCGCCAGACCGGTGAAGTCCTCGACTTGGCTCTCGAAGTCCTGCCTGAACTCACCCGTGGTGTTGTCGAGAATTCGTTTGACGTCTTCCTCGGCACGGTTGAAGTCCAGCGACATCAATGTCACGACACCCTGCCGGCCGGCAGCGGCGAACTCCGCGGCGCGCTGTTCCTCTGCGACGACCTGGCCGTGGTGCCACAGCATGAAGCCGCCGGCGGCGAGGAAACCAAGGGTGACGATGATCGCCAGCGTGCCGGCAACGATCTTCAGCGGAACGCCGGGCAACCTCAGGCGTCTGCCGCGTACCGGCTCGTCGGCATCCTCGGGGTCCGCCGCAGTTTCGGTTTCGAGGGTGTCGGCCGGTTCGGCCTCCACGTCCTCTTCTACGCCCTCTTCCACGCCCTCTTCCACGCCCTCTTCCACGCCCTCTTGCGAGTCCTCCTTGGCAGCGACGGTTCCCTTCGACGGGGCGACGCTCGCGGCCGCGGCTTCTCTGCGGAGTCGGATGGCGCGCGCCCGGGCCCGTGCCGCGGCAGCGACGGCCTCCGCCTCCGCGGCCTCCGCATCGGCCTCCTCGGCCATGGCGAGCGCGTCGTCGGGCGTGGTCGGACCGTCGACGTCCCTGCTGACGCCTGTGGTCTCATCGTTGGCCACCGACGAGGTGCGCTTGCGGGGGGGCATGCGACCTCCTTCTTCTATCCGTAAAGCACTGCAGCCAAAGAGAATGGCGTTTTCGACTCTGACGTCGCCACGACGATACCCGATCCGAAGGTGGGCCTGTTTTACCCACTCTTCCTGCGGAAATACTGTTTTCCCGCGGTGTGGACGCTCAGGCCAACCGGTCCTTGGTGACCTTTCCCGTCGCGTTGGTTGGCAATTCGTCGAGGAACTGTACATACTTCGGCACCTTGAAACCGGCCATTCGCTGCCGACACCACTCGATCAACTCGTCCGTGCCGAGTTCGTCGACGTCGTCGCGCAGGACGACGAAGGCCTTGCCCACCTGACCCATCCGCTCATCCTCCACGCCGATCACCGCAGCCTGGGCGATCGAACGGTGCTCGAGGAGGAAGCCTTCGATCTCGGCGGGATAGGCGTTGAACCCACCCACGATGAACATGTCCTTCTTGCGTCCGACGATGCGCAGCCTGCCCGTCTGGGTGAACTCGCCGAGGTCGCCAGTGTGCAGCCAGCCATCGGAGTCGATCGCCTCCGCCGTGGCCGCCGCGTCGTCGAGATAGCCCTGCATCACGCTGTAGCCGCGGACCAGCACCTCGCCGTCGTCGGCGACACGGACCTCGACGTCGGCACACGGGAGCCCGGCGGTGGTGGCGATGTCCTCGAACGAGTCCCCGGGGCGGGACAGCGTCACGTTGCCGGCCTCGGTCAGCCCATAGCCCGTCATCAGCGTCTGGAACGGAAGCTCGTCGTGTACGCGACGGATCAACTCGACGGGGATGTCCGCCGCGCCGGTGACCCCCGCCCGCAGGGTCGACAGGCTGTCCTTGTCCTTGACTGCCAACAGCGAGTGATACAGCGTCGGCGGTCCGGGCAAGATCGTGATCCGTTCGGCGGCAATGAGTTCGACGACTGCGTCGGCGTCGAAGACGGCCACCGGCAGCATGGTCGCACCGCGCAGGAACGACGCGACGAGGCCGGCCTTCAACCCGAAGGTGTGGAAGTACGGGTTGATCATCAGGTAGCGGTCGCCCTCGCGCAGATCCGCGAGCGTCGCCCACTCTTCGTACATCCTCAGCGTCTGCCGGTGGTTCATCATCGCGCCCTTGGGCCTGCCGGTGGTGCCCGACGTGTAGATGACATCGGAGACCTCGTTCCCGTCGATGGCGCACTCGAACGGCGCACCATTGGCCAGGAAGTCCGATTTGAGGTCGATGGTCGGGACGTCCATCGGGACGCCGAAGTCCTCGCCCAGGAAACCCGTCTGGACCATGACCGCCTTCGCGCCGCTGCGCGCCACCACGTCGGCGGCCTCCTCGCCCTTGAACCGCGTGTTGACCGGGACCAGCACACCGCCCGCGGTCATGATCCCGAACGCGGCGACGATCCACTCGGCGGAGTTGGGCGCCCACACCGCGACCCGGTCGCCCTTGCCGACGCCCAACTCGGTGAACGCACCCGAGGCCTTCCGGATACGTTCGGCGAGTTCGACGTAGGACAGTCGCAGCGCACCGTCGACGACTGCCTCGGCGTCACCGAACCGATCCGCTGCACTCAAGACCATCTCGGGGATGGTCCGCCAGCGTTGCTGGTACGTCACACCGTGACGAGGCGACTGAGGTTGCCGCCCATGATCTTCGCCTGGTCGTCGACGGAGAGATGCTCGAGCGCGTGCACGTAGTGGGTCGGATGTGCCAGGCCCTCGGGGTGCGGGTAGTCCGAGCCGTAGAGCACCT
>CAWCSO010000005.1:0-131904 GCA_963798245.1 uncultured Actinomycetota bacterium | reverse complement strand
TTATCCACGGAGTGAAGGAGGCAACCACCATGGTTGTTGTTGGAGCCGATGTACACAAGCGCAGTCACACGTTCGTCGCAGTCGACGAGGTGGGCCGCAAGCTCGGGGAGAAGACCGTAGCAGCCACCACCGAAGGGCATCGCACGGCCTTGATGTGGGCTGTTGATCGTTTCGGCGCCGAGCTGACCTGGGGCATCGAAGACTGCCGCAATATGTCTGCACGGCTGGAGCGTGACCTGCTGACCGCCGGGCAGCCGCTGGTGCGGTTTACCACCAAGCTGATGGCCCAGACCCGCAAGTCCGCGCGCACCCGGGGCAAGTCCGATCCCATCGACGCCGAGGCGGTGGCACGGGCGGTGTTGCGGGAACCCGATCTGCCGGTCGCCTCCCATGACGAGGTGTCACGGGAGTTGAAGCTGTTGACCGATCGTCGTGATGTGCTTGTCACGCAACGCACGTCGGCGATCAACCGGCTGCGGTGGAACATCCACGAACTCGACCCCGAACGCGGACCGGCGCCCCGCGCGTTGAAAGCTGCCGTCCATCAGCAGGCACTGCTGGCATGGCTGGACACCATGGCCGGGCTGATCGCCGAACTGGCCCGCGCCGAACTGGGCGACGTCATCCGGCTTACCACCGAGATCAACGCCCTGACCAAGCGCATCGCCGAACGGGCCCGCGAGGTCGCCCCTCGATTGCTGGCCATCGCGGGCTGCGCGGAATTGACCGCGGCCAAGCTCGTCGGCGAAGCGGCCGGCGTCGACCGGTTCAAAAGCGAGTCCGCCTTCGCCTGCCACGCCGGAGTCGCCCCCATCCCCGTATGGTCGGGCAACACCGCCGGACAGATGCGATTGAGCCGCTCGGGCAACCGACAACTCAACGCCGCAATCCACCGCATCGCGCTCACCCAGATCCGCATGCCCAACAGCCCCAGCCACACCTACCACCAACGACTCATCACCGAAGGCAAGACCAAAGCCGCAGCCCGACGCTGCGTCAAACGACGCATATCCCGCAGCGTCTACCGAGCACTACTGGCCGACCAACACACCCACCACCAAGCCCCCCACCAGCCGCCGCTTGACATAGGAGCTATTGCTCGCGCGGGGGAAAGTGCGGGGGAAGGCGACCTACAGCGGGATGTTCTTGTGCCGACCCCGGCGTGCCGGAGCCTCGGCCAGGGCCTGCGTCAGCACGCTGCGGGTGTGTGCGGGGTCGATCTTGGCGTCGACGACGCCGATGTCGATCGCGCTGTCCACACCACCGGCGATCCGCTCGTGCTCGGCGGCCAACTCTTCGTGCAACGCTTCGCGGTCCTCGGGGGCAGCCGCGGCCAACGTGCGCTTGTGAAGGATGCCGACGGCGGCCTTGGCGCCCATCACGGCGACCTCGGCGTCAGGCCAGGCGAACACCTTCGTCGCATTGAGTGACCGCGAGTTCATCGCGATGTAGGCCCCGCCGTAGATCTTTCGGGTCACCAGGGTGACGCGCGGAACGCTCGATTCGCCGAACGCGTGCAGCAACTTCGCGCCGCGGCGCACCACGCCGCCCCACTCCTGATCCACCCCGGGCAGGTAGCCGGGGACGTCGACGATGACTACCAGCGGAATGCCGAATGCATCGCAGAGTCGCACGAAACGCGCTGCCTTCTCGGCACTCTCCGAGTTCAGGCAGCCGCCGAGCCGCAGCGGGTTGTTGGCGAGCACGCCCACCGACCGACCGGCCAGCCGGCCCAGGCCGACCACCATCGACGGCGCCCACTTGGCCTGGAATTCCTCGAACGGCACGCCGTCATCGAGGAGCGCCGTCACCAGCGGGTGCACGTCGTAGGCGCGTCGCGCCGATTCGGGCAGCAGCGCGGCAAGGTCGCTGTCCTGCGCCTCGGCCTTACTGCGGTCGAAGTGACCCTGCTGGCTGAACAGCCCGACCAGCCTGCGGCCGCGCTCGTAGGCGTCGAGTTCGTCATCGGCGACGATGTGGCAGACACCGGACTTCTTGTGATGGGTGTCGGGGCCGCCGAGCGACGCCATGTCGACGTCCTCGCCGGTGACACTGCGCACCACGTCGGGACCCGTGACGAACACCCGGCCCTCCGGCGCCATGATGACGACGTCGGTCAGGGCGGGGCCGTAGGCCGCACCGCCGGCCGCGAAGCCGACGACCACCGAGATCTGCGGAACGTAGCCCGATGCGCGGATCATCGCCTCGAACACCAAGCCGACGGCGTGCAGCGCCTTGACGCCCTCGGCGAGGCGCGCGCCACCGGAGTGCCAGATGCCGACGATCGGGCACTGGTCGGCGATCGCGGTGTCGTAGGCGTCGACGATGTGCTTGCACCCGTCTACGCCCATCGCACCGCCCATGACGGTCCCGTCGGTGCAGAACGCGACGGTGCGCACCCCGTTGACCGTGCCCGCCGCGGACAAGATGCCGGACGTGTCACGCGCGTGCAGCAGCTCCACGCTGCCGTCGTCGAAGAACGTGGAGAGACGCAGCAGTGGATCTCGCGGGTCGAGCGACTCGGCAGCCGTCTCTGGGGCCATGATCGTCATCGAAACCTCCTGTAGCCGTCGAACTCGGCGTGTGCCTTCGGGAAGATCAGTACTTCCCGAAGGCGAGCGCAACGTTGTGCCCGCCGAATCCGAACGAATTGTTGATCGCGTACTCGTAGTTGCCCGGCCGTGGCTCTCCGGCGACGACGTCCAGATCGATCTCCGGATCGAGGTTGCGCAGATTCAACGTCGGCGGGACGACTCCGTCCCGCAACGCCAGTACCGTCAGGATGGACTCCACCGCGCCGACGGCGCCGACCGAGTGTCCGAGCGCCGACTTCGGCGCGTAGACCGCCGGGTTGTTGGCGCCCAGCGCGTTGTTGATGGCCTTGCCCTCGGCGACGTCGCCGACGGAGGTTCCGGTCGCATGGGCATTCACGTGGTCGATGTCGGCCGGCGTCGAGGCCGGCGAGTTGGATCGCCCGTGACATCGCTTGGCCGGCCTGGGTACCGCTGGGGTCGGGCGCCACGATGTGGTACCCGTCCGAGGTGATCGCGGCTCCCATCAGCCGCGCAATGATGTTCGCGCCGCGTGCCCTGGCGTGCTCTTCGGTCTCGATGATCAAAAGTGCGCCCGCCTCGCCGAACACGAAGCCGTTGCGGTCCCTGTCGAACGGGCGGCAGGCGCCCGCTGGATCGTCGTTCGTGGTCGACAGCACGATGCGCATCTGGGCGAACCCGGCGATGGGCACCGCTTCGATCCTGGTCTCGACGCCGCCGCAGATCGCCATGTCGGCTTCGCCGAGCACGATGGTCCGCCAGGCGTTCGCGATGGCCTCCGAGCCCGAGGCGCACGCCGACACCGGCGTCACGACCCCGGCCTTGGCGTGCCGTTCCAGGCCCACGGCTGCCGCGGGGGAATTGGGCATGTACTTCTGAACTGCCAGGGGGGACACGCCGTTGCACCCCTTGGCCCGCATGCCGTCGTAGGCGTAGAGCAGTTCTTCGCTGCTGCCCATGCCCGTGCCGATCGACACCATCAGACGCCGTGTGTCCACTTCGGGCGAACCCGCGTCCTGCCAGGCCCGCCTGCCGACGATGGTGGACATCTTCTGCAGGTAGGAGAGCCGACGCTGTTCCACCTGCGTCAACTCGCCGTCGAAGTCCTCCAGGAGATGCCCACCAATGCGAACCGGTAGGTCGTACATCTCGACGAAGGGATCATCCAGGGTTCGGATACCGCTCTCGCCGTCCAGCAGTCGCTTCCAGGTGCCGTCCGCATCGGTCGCCAACGCGGTCGTCATGGCGTAACCCGTGACGACCACGTTGGGGAAGCCGCTGCCTGTCGACAGTCGGGTCAACCCTGACTTCGTGGACTTCGTGTTCACGACGGCTCCGAACGTTCCCTTCTGCGCCTGACCACGGTCAGTAGCGCCCGAAGGCTAGGGCGACATTGTGTCCACCGAAGCCGAAGGAATTGTTGATGGCGTACTGGTATTCGCCATATCGAGGCTCACCCGCGACGACATCGAGATCAACATCGGGATCTGGTGTCTCGTAGTTGAGCGTCGGTGGAATGACGCCATCGCGCAGCGCAAGGATGGTCAGCGCCGATTCAAGCGCACCGACCGCACCGATGGAGTGTCCGAGCGCCGACTTCGGCGCGTACACCGCGGCATGCTCGACGCCGGCGGCACGGATGGCGTTGGCCTCCGCGACGTCGCCGATCGAGGTGGCCGTGGCGTGCGCATTGACGTGGGAAATGTCCTTGGGCGACAAACCCGCGGTCTCCATCGCACGCTTCATCGCTGCGCCGGCCCGAAGGCCATCGGACGCCGGGGCCACCATGTGGAAGGCGTCCGACGAGATGCCTGCTCCCAGCAACCGTGCGAGCGGCTTGGCGCCACGCGCCTTGGCGTGCTCTTCGGTCTCGACGATCATCAACGCGCCGGCCTCGCCGAACACGAACCCGTCACGGTCCTTGTCGAACGGCCGCGACGCACCCTCGGGGTTGTCGTTGTTGGTCGACATGGCGCGCATCATCGAGAACGCTGCGATCGGCAGTGCCTCGATGCCGCCCTCCACGCCGCCGCACACCGCGAAATCGGCATCGCCCATGACGATCGAACGCCATGCATGCGCGATCGCCTCGGAGCCCGACGCGCAGGCCGACACCGGGGTGGTGACCCCGGCCCGGGCGCCGAGCTCGAGGCCGACCACGGCGGCCGCACCGTTGGGCATGACCATCTGAACGGCGAGGGGCGAAATCTTGCGGATGCCACCCTCGTTCATCGCGTCATACATCTCGATGATCTTCTCGCCGCCACCGAGTCCGGTGCCGAGGACGACCGCGAAGCGATCTGGGTCGACCTCGGGGCTACCCGCAGACTCCCAGAGTCGATTGCCCACGAACTTGGCCATACGCTGGACATACGACATCCGTCGCAGTTCCAGCCTGGTCATCTGTGGATCGAGAGGTTCCTTGAGGTGTCCGCCAATCCGCACGGGAAGATCCCATTTGGTGACGAACTCGTCCTCGAGTGCGTGGATGCCGCTTTCGCCTGCCAGCAGACCCTTCCACGTGCTCTCGATGTCCGCCGCGATGGAAGTAGTCGCCTCAATGGCAGTCACCACGACGCTGGGGAAACCGCCGTTAGCAGTGGAAGGCCTGGTCACTGTGCGAACTTCTCGCGCAGCGCCGCGGCGGCCTCGGGGTTCTCTTCCTCGAGCTTTTGGATGTAGGCGACGACGTCACCGACGGTGCGCAGGCCCGCGAGGTCCTCGTCGGGGATCTTCACGCCGTACTTGTCCTCGGTCTGCACGGCGATCTCGACCATCGACAGCGAGTCGATGTCGAGGTCGTCGACGAACGACTTCTCCGGGGTGACCTCGGAGGGCTCGATGCCGGTGACCTCTTCGATGATCTCGGCGAGACCGGTGATGATTTCTTCCTGGCTGGCGCCCATGGTGGCTCCTTCTATCTTTCGGTGGTCCGGCGCTCCGGAGTGGAGCGCCAGTATGTGGTCGTGCCTTTGGTACTGGCTAGAACTCGGCGAGTTCGTCCAGATCTGCGGGGGTCTTGACGGCATGCGTCGGCACTCCCCGAAGTTCTCGTTTGGCGATTCCAGCCAGCGCCCCGGCAGGCGGGAACTCGATGATCGCGGTGATGTCCGAACCGGCGAAGCGCTGACGCATCGTTTCGGTGCACAGGTCCCAGCGGACCGGCCTGGTCAGCTGCGACACCAGCTTGGTCATCGCGTCGGCGGCCGATGCCACGGGGCGGCCGTCGGCGTTGGACAGCAGCGTGCTGGTGGGCTCACCCGTGGCGACGGCGCCGGCGGCGGCTGCGTAGCCGTCGAGGGCCGACGCCATGTAGCGGGTGTGGAACGCGCCCGCGGTGGCCAGTTTGCGTACCCGCGCCTTGGCGGGCGGATCCTCGACCAGCTTGTCGAGGGCCGACAGGGCTCCTGCCGCGACGATCTGGCCGGCAGCGTTGCGGTTGGCGGGCACCAGGTCGAGTGCCTCCAGTCGTGCGAGCACCTCGGCCTCGTCGCCGCCGAGCACGGCTGCCATGCCCGTGGGCTCCGTCGCGCAGGCCTTGGCCATCTCGGCGCCGCGCGTGGCGGCCAGAGAAACGGCATCGTCAGCGGAGATGACACCGGCGATGGCGTAGGCGGCGATCTCGCCGACCGAGTGTCCAGCGATGACGGTCTGTGTGCCCGACAGCGTTCCGCGCCTGGTCAGCTCTTCGTGGGCCAGCAGTGTCGCGGCGACCACGAGTGGCTGGGTGACCGCGGTGTCGGTGATCTCTTCGGCCGTCGCGGTCGTTCCCAGCGTGGCCAGGTCGAGACCGCTGATCTCCGACCAGGTCGACAGTCGCTGCGCAGCACCGGGCAACTCGAGCCACGGCGCGAGCATGCCGGGGGACTGCGAGCCCTGTCCGGGAGCGAGCAGCGCAAGCACGGGTGTTTGGGGCACGGATTAAGAGAACACTGTGAAACCGGTTTTGCGTGGTGTAAGAGATTATGAACCTGGTCTTATGTTTTTGTGGAGAACCTCTAAAACCGCATGTGATGCGACTGCATCGATATCTCGCCGCGACCTTCTCGTCCGACTTCTCGTCCGAAAAGCGCAGCTCAAGAATCCGCCGCTGCGGGTGTCGACCGCGCTTCAGGGGCGTTTACCGTGCTGGCGCGCGGGGCCTCACGGTGGAGCCGGCCGACTGTCGTCGCGACCCGTAGGACGTACGCATCGCGCGGGACCGTCGGATCGCGGCCGGTGAAGTCCGTGATGCGTTTGAGCCGGTAGCGCACGGTGTTTGGATGAACGAACAATTTGCGGGCACACGCCTCGATCGCACCGCCAGAATCGAGGTAGGCGTCCAGCGTCTCGGTGAGCGCCGGGCCCGCGTCGGCGAGGGGCCGCATCACCTCCATCTCTAGTGCGGACATCGCCGTCGGATCGCCCATCAGTGCCCGTTCGGGCAGGAGTTCGCGGGCGGACACGGGTCGCGGCGCTCCGCTCCAGCCGGCCACGGCATTCATCCCCGCGATGGCTTCGGCGGCGCTGTAGTGCGCCGCCACCAGCGACACCGCGTACGGCCCCATCACCACGGGTCCGTCTGCGAACACCTCGAGTAGTTCGCCGAGGATCTTGTCGGTGGGCGGCAGGTGCCCTGACACGATTGCCACCAGCCAGGTGCCGTGGATGTCGGAAAGCGCCCGACGTCCATGTCGGCCCACGATCTCGTGGACGTCCTCGCCGGCGAAGTCTGCGCGGCCGGGATGGGGGAACCCGACGAATACCGTCGCGGGAGCGGTGGCGTCCCAGTTCAGCGCTGCGGCCTGAGACTGCAGCTGCGGCCCGATGTCACCACGGACCACGGCGTCGACGACGTTGGCCTCCATCCTGGTGTCCCAGGCGCCGCGCGCCTCGGCGGCGTCGGCGTATCCGGACGCCGCCGCGAACGCAAGGTTGCGGCTGTAACGCAGGATGCCGACGGTGAGTGCCGCCACCTGGTCGTCGTTGCGGGCCAGCATCGGCACCGCTTCCTCGAAGTGCTCCATCGTGACCCGCACCATGTCGACGGTCTGTCGCAGCGCGATCCGCCGGGTGAGCTCCTGCGGTACCAGGGCGAACGCCTCGGCGGTGTACCCGACGTCGCCACGCGGGTCGCGCATCCACTCGGCGAAGTTCACCAACGCCGTCTGCACGACGAGCTGGACGCTGGAGCGCTGGGAGGCCTCGAGTTCGGCGAAGAACGGCAGTCGCTCGCCCATGACGTGGACGGCCTCCGTCGCCAACCGACCCGAGTACTGCTTGACGCGGCGCAGGAGCGACTCCGGGACGGAATCGAGCAGCTCGAGCGACGTGCGTGCTGCAGGATCCGTGTCGTCCTTGTCGGTCACACCTAAAAGATACGCCGTGATTCTGGAGGAATCCTCTAAGCCGAGGTTTCTACCGGTTTCTAAGCGCTGCCGGTGTCCTTGAACGACACCCCGGCCGCCATGACGTCGTCGATCCGGTACTGCTTGGCGGCCGCCACCGCTACCGACGGATCGATCTCGCCGTCCCGCGCGAGCGCCTCGAGCACGGCCACCACCACTGACTCGGCGTCGGTGTTGAAGTAGCGGCGCGCGGCAGGCCTGGTGTCGGAGAACCCGAAACCATCGGTGCCCAGCGTGACGTAGGTGTTGGGTACCCACGGCCGTATCTGCTCGGGTACCGCACGCATCCAGTCCGAGACCGCCACGACGGGGCCCGTCGTAGACCCCAGCACCTCTGTCACATAGGCGGTGCCCGCCGGCTTGTCCGGGTGCCGCATGGCCTCCCGGTCGACCGCGACGCCGTCGCGGTTGAGTTCACCCCAGCTCGTCACCGACCAGACGTCGGCGGCGACGTCCCATTCGGCGGCGAGCATGTCGGCGGCCCGCAGGGCCTCGGGCATCGCGACCCCCGACGTCAGGATCTGAGCCGTGTTGGCGCGCTTCTCCTTGGCCACGCGGTACCGGTAGATGCCGCGCAGCACGCCCTCGGGGTCGAAGTTCTCCGGTTCGGCTGGCTGCACGTAGGGCTCGTTGTAGATCGTCATGTAGAAGAACACGTTCTCCGGCTCGGGACCGAACATCCGCTCGAGCCCGCTCTCGATGATGTAGGCGATCTCGTACGCGAACGCAGGGTCGTAGGTCACCACGGCCGGATTGGTCGACGCGAGGAGCAGCGAGTGCCCGTCGGCGTGCTGCAGTCCCTCGCCGGTGAGCGTGGTCCGGCCCGCGGTGGCGCCGAGGACGAAACCTCTCGCCATCTGGTCGGCGGCCGCCCAGAACCCGTCACCGGTGCGCTGGAACCCGAACATCGAGTAGAAGATGTAGATCGGGATCATCGGCTCGTTGTGGGTTGAGTACGACGTGCCCACCGCCGTGAAGGACGCCGTCGAGCCGGCCTCGTTGATGCCCTCGTGCAAGATCTGGCCGACTTCGCTCTCCTTGTAGGCGAGCATCAGTTCGGCGTCCACGGCCGTGTACAGCTGACCGTTGCGGTTGTAGATCTTCAGGCTCGGAAACCACGAGTCCATGCCGAACGTGCGCGCCTCGTCCGGGATGATCGGGACCAGGCGTGGTCCGATCTTCTTGTCGCGCAGCAGCTCCTTGAAGGTGCGCACCGTCGCCATGGTGGTGGCGACCTCCTGGTTGCCGGAGCCCTTCTTCAACGGCTTGTAGGCATCCCGCGACGGCAGCGGCAGCGGCTTGGCCTTGTTGCGCCGTGAGGGCAGGAAGCCGCCCAGCGTCCGGCGCCGGTCCAGCAGATAGCGGATCTCGGGTGACTCCGGCCCCGGGTGGAAGTACGGCGGCAGGTAGGGGTTCTCCTCGAGCTGCTCATCGCTGATCGGAATCCGCTGCGTATCGCGGAAGTCCTTCAGGTCCTGCAGTGCCAGCTTCTTCATCTGATGGGTGGCGTTGCGGCCCTCGAAGTGCTTGCCCAGGGTGTAGCCCTTGATGGTGTGAGCCAGGATCACCGTCGGCTGACCCTTGTGCTCCACCGCTGCGCGGTAGGCGGCATAGACCTTGCGGTAGTCGTGCCCGCCGCGCTTGAGGTTCCAGATCTCGGCGTCGCTCATGGGCTCGACGAGCGCCTTGGTCCGTGGGTCGCGGCCGAAGAAGTGGTCACGCACGTAGCCACCGTCGTTGGCCTTGTAGGTCTGGAAGTCGCCGTCGGGTGTCGTGTTCATCAGGTTGACCAGGGCGCCGTCACGGTCGGCGTGCAGCAGCGCGTCCCACTCGCGGCCCCACACCACCTTGATGACGTTCCAGCCCGCGCCGCGGAAGAACGACTCCAGCTCCTGGATGATCTTGCCGTTGCCACGGACGGGTCCGTCGAGACGCTGCAGGTTGCAGTTGATGACGAAGGTCAGGTTGTCCAGGCCCTCTAGTGAAGCCATGTGCGTCAGGCCGCGGCTCTCCGCCTCGTCCATCTCGCCGTCGCCCAGGAACGCCCATACGTGCTGGTCGGAGGTGTCCTTGAGCCCGCGATCCTGCAGGTAGTGGTTGAAGCGGGCCTGGTAGATGGCGTTCATCGGGCCCAACCCCATCGACACGGTGGGGAACTCCCAGAACTCGGGCATGAGGCGCGGGTGCGGGTAGGACGGCAACCCGCCACCGGGGTGACTGTGTTCCTGGCGGAATCCGTCGAGCTGGTCGGCGGTGAGCCGTCCTTCCAAGAAGGCGCGGGCGTAGATGCCGGGCGAGGCGTGACCCTGAATGAACACCTGGTCGCCGCCGCCGGTATGGGACTTGCCGCGGAAGAAATGGTTGAAACCGACCTCATAGAGCGCCGCCGACGAGGCGTACGTCGAGATATGGCCGCCCACACCGACTCCGGGCCGCTGCGCGCGGTGCACCATGATCGCCGCGTTCCACCGGATCCACGCCCGGTAGCGGCGCTCGACGTCCTCGTCGCCCGGAAACCACGGCTCCAGTTCGGTGGGGATGGTGTTGACGTAGTCCGTCGACGTGAGCGCCGGGATGGCGACCCGCTGTTCGCCGGCGCGCTCGAGCAACCGGAGCATCAGGTAGCGCGCGCGGGCGGGGCCGGATTGCTCGAGCAGGGCGTCGAACGACTCCAGCCACTCGGCGGTCTCATCCGAGTCGATGTCGGGCAGGTAGGAGGCAACGCCTTCGCGGATCACCCGGACCCGGTCGGGTTCGGCTGCTGAGCCGGAGTTTTGGGCCAGGTCTTGGCGCGCGAACTCGGTAGTCAACGCACTACTCCTCGGTTGGCGGATCGGTGCTCGTGACGGTGAAGGCCCTCGTTGGGGGATGCGTTCATCGTGCCTCAATCGTGCCCCAGAAGCGCGGCCAGGGTTGGGGTACTGCGATGACCGGCGATCAAGGTCGTCAACCGGTAACGTCTGAAGACCGTGATCGGGCGACTGCTGCGTGCGGAGCGCCTGCGTGCGGTCTGCCTCGCGGTAGGGGGAGTGGCCGCTCTGGCCATGATCGTGGTCGGCTGCCAGAGCGTTACTCGGGGCACCTCCCAGATCGACGCCGCCGATGCGCCGCTCTACCGGGCGTCGGTGTCGTCGTCGAGCGTGGCGTCGGTGTCCAGCTCGCGACGCCAGGAAGCCGAACGCCGGCAGGAGTTGACGTCCGAAGCGATCCGCACGGCGTGCGAGGCGCTGAGTTCCAGCAGTGTCGACGCGATCGCCGCGGTGAACGTCTACGTGCGCGCCTACAACGACAACGCGCCGGACGTGGTGGCCCAGGCGGGCCCGGCGATCGACATGCTCAACCGCAGCGCTGACCTGGTCGAGAGCACGATTTCCGAGCTGCTCTCGCCAGAGCTGAAGAGCGCGCTCGGCGACTGGGTGCAGGCGTCGCGGGCCGTGGCGGCCGCGGTGGCCGACGACGCCGGGATGGCCGCGTTCAACGATGCCGGCCAGCGACTGAACGACTCGCAGGACGCTGCATTGGCGCTGTGCGATGCGGCATATCGAGCCAACCGCGCGCCCGGGAACTGATGTGCGGTAGAGGCGTGCGACTATAGGGCCCAACGAACTCACGCGGCGTACCCGCTGGCTGAAGGAGGACAACGGTGGTTGCGGCGGACTCGCCGAACTACGCCCATAGGCTGGGCATCGAGAAGAATCAGATCGTCCAGGAACTCGGCTGGGACGAGGACACCGATGATGACATCCGGGCCGACGTCGAAGACGCCTGCGGCAGCGAGTTGCTCGACGAGGGCTCCGACGAGGTCGTCGACGTGGTGCTGCTGTGGTGGCGCGACGACGACGGCGACCTGGTCGACCGCCTGATGGACGCGATCACGCCGCTGGCCGAGGACGGGGTCATCTGGGTGATCACGCCCAAGACCGGTCAGCCTGGTCACGTCCAACCTGCGGATATCGCCGAATCGGCGCCGACGGCCGGTCTCGTGCAGACCTCTTCGGCCAACCTTGGCGACTGGATCGCCAGTAGGCTGGTGCAACCGAAGTCGAAGGCTGCTGGACGCCGCTAGTGCTGGAAGTAGGGGCGCAGGCGCCGGACTTCACGCTCAAGGATCAGGCCGGGCAGCCGGTCACCCTGGGGTCCTTTCGCGGCTCCAAGAACGTGCTTCTGGTGTTCTTCCCGCTGGCCTTCACGGCGATATGCGAACGCGAACTCGACGAGATCCGCGACAACCCTGCGACCTACGAGAACGCCACGACGCAAACCCTGGCCATCTCGGTGGGGCCGCCACCAACGCACAAGGTGTGGGCCGCTCAGCGTGGCTTCACGGTTCCGCTGCTCTCGGACTTCTGGCCCCACGGTGCGGTGGCGCAGGCCTACGACGTCTTCAACGAGATCGCCGGCTACGCCAACCGCGGCACGTTCGTCATCGATGCAGCGGGCGTCATCAGGTTCGCCGAAGCCAAGGCCCCCGGCGAACCTCGCGATCAGGCGCTCTGGGCCGACGCCCTGGCGGCCCTGCGGAGCGGCTGAGGTGGATTTCCGGGCACGCGTCGTTGCCGTGTAGCGTGCCCGGGGGCACGGGCGTGTAGCTCAGTGGTAGAGCTCTGGTTTTACACACCAGCGGTCGGCGGTTCGATACCGTCCACGCCCACTCCTAATAGTGACCTGCGGCGTGGACGGTACCGGGGACCGCCACGGCTGAGGCTTCGGTGCCAACGAATTCGCTTACCCCCGATGGGCAATGCTGGCAGCGACGCCGTCCCGTTTGGCGGCTGACTTGGTAGTCGCGCCCCAGCCGTGACAGCTGACCAATGGTAACCGCGATGTTTGCTGTCCCTTGGTCGAACTGTCGAAATTGCGGACATCTGTAAATGGGGCCGGCTCACGTGCTTTGCTGCCGATGCCAGGTGGCCCGCGCGCTCGTGAGACGCTGCCGAGGTGTTCGTGCCGACATGGCGTGCCCGCGCGGCGGGCCTCGCCCTGGGCTACCTAGCCGACGTGCTGTTCGCCGACCCGCGCCGCGGCCATCCGGTCGCACTGTTCGGGCGGGCCGCGTCGGCGCTGGAACGGGTGACGTACGCCGATCGCCGCGGGGCGGGCATCGGGCACACGGGTGCCCTGCTGGGCGCCTTGCTCGCCGCGGGGGTCGTCGTCGACCGTGCGGCGGGTCGGCGCGGTCCGGCCTCGACGGTGGCCACCACTGCGGTGGCAACGTTCACCGTGCTTGGCGGCACGTCGCTGGCGCGCACCGGGGACGACATGGCGCAGCGTGTGGCCGACGCCGATGTCGTGGGTGCCCGGGCGCTGCTCCCGTCGCTGTGCGGGCGCGATCCGGCTTCGCTCGACCTCGCCGGGTTGACCCGGGCAGCCCTGGAATCGGTGGCGGAGAACACCTCGGACGCCACGGTGGCGCCGTTGTTCTGGGGGGCGATCGGTGGGACGCCCGCGCTGCTGGTCTACCGCGGCGCGAACACGCTTGACGCGATGATCGGTTACCGCTCGCCGCGGTATCTCAGATTCGGTTGGGCCGCAGCGCGATTCGATGACACACTGAATTACCTGCCCGCCCGGCTCTGCGGCATCCTCGTCGCGGTGTGTGCGCGCGCCACGGGGGGTTCTGCAGACGGCGCCGTGCGGGCCTGGCGCCGTGATGCGGCACGGCATCCGAGTCCGAACGCGGGTGTCGCCGAGGCGTCGTTCGCGGGCGCGCTCGGCGTCAGCCTGGGCGGGCCGACCCAGTACGCGCACCGGCTGGAGATCCGTCCGACGCTTGGCGACGGCCGTCAGCCCGATGTCAGCGACCTGCGTCGATCGGTGCGCCTTTCCCGCGCGGTGCAGGCCGCCGCAGTGGGTGCCGCGGTGTCGCTCGCGGCGCTCAGCGGCGTCTGCCGTAGCGGTCGGCGAGCTTCTCGTCGGTGCTGAGTTCCACCGGCGCTGCGGCGTCGGGATCGGTGTTGGGGTCGAGATCGGTGTCGGGCTCGGTGTCGGCCCTCTCGCGACGGCGTTGCTTGTACTCCGCGACCACGAAGTAGCCCACCCCGATCGGTGCGACGATGCCGAACGCGATCCACTGGATGCCGTACGACAGGAACGGTCCGGAGTCCAGGTGCGGCAGTCCGATGACACCTAGTCCGCCGGGTTGGTCCGCGACGAGCAGAAGGTAGGACCCGGTGAGCGGAACGCCGGTGATCTTCGAGATCTGTTCGGTGTTGATGGAGTACACCTGCTGCACTCCATCCTGGCGGAACGGCTCCTTGCCGGTCGCCAGCATCTCGGAATCCCGCAGGCGGGCGGTGATCGTCACGGTGCCCGTGGGTGGGGCCGCGATCTCCGGGACCTTCGAGCCCCCCTCGGGGCGCACGTAGCCACGGTTGACCAGCACGGTGGGCCCGCCGTCCACCGCGAAGGGGACCAGCACCTCGAAAGCCGCTTCGCCCTCGACCGACCGCAGCCGTGCCAGCACCTGTCCCTCGGGCAGGTACGTGCCGGTTGCCGTCACCCGCGTCCATGCTGCGTCGGGAGCGACGGAGTCCTGGCGGGGGAGCAGCGACGTCACCGGGACCGGGTCGGCGGTCAGGGAGGCCGAGATCTGGGCGTTCTCGCGCGAGGTCGTGGTGTTCTTGCCCAGCTGCCAAGGCGCGAGCACGGTGAAGCACAGGTAGGCGAATCCGAGGACGACGACGTACAGGGCCAGCCACTGCGGTCGGAACAGGAACGCCCACCTCCCCATCCTCATCAGGCAACCCCCCGCTCCGCCAGCTGTTCGTCGACCCAGTCATGCAGACCCGGCAGCGACGCCTCGATTACGGTGAACACGTCCTCGAAGTCGACCCGGGTGCCGTAGTAGGGGTCCTCGACGTCGAGGGCGTGAGCCGCCGAGCGGGGGTCGAACGACCGCAGCATCCGCAGCCGATCCTCTGGAACCCCCAGGTCGCGCAGGATCCGTACGTGGTTTCGTCCCAGCGCGACGACGAGGTCGGCGGCCAGGTGGTCGTCGTCCACCTGGGCCGCGCTGTGCGCGGTCGGGTAGCCGCGGTCGGCGAGCACGTGGCGGGCCCTCTGGTCTGCGGCATCGCCGGCGTGCCAGCCGCCGGTTCCCGCGCTGGTGACGCGGACCGCGCCCGATAGACCGCGCTCGTCGATCTGGTGGGCGAACATCTTCTCGGCCATCGGCGAGCGGCAGATATTGCCCGAACACACGAAGGTCACGTGTAGTGCGGGTTCAGACACCGAGCACCTCCCGCAGTTCGGCGACGGTAGCCACGCGCGCGGCGGGCCGCACCGCATCGGGGTCGTCGAAGTCACCCGCACCGTAACCCCAGCCGACGACGACGGTGTCGATGCCGTGCGCGTCGGCCCCTTCGACGTCGTGTCCACGGTCGCCGACCATCAGGACGCGTTCCGGCAGCGGTTCCAGCTGTGCCAGTGCATGCGCCAACACGTCGGCCTTCGACGAGCGGACGCCGTCGACGCTCGCGCCCGCGATCACCTCGAAGTGCCCGCCGAGCCCGAAGTGGTCCAGGACGCGTCGCGCCGTGGGTTCGGCCTTCGAGGTGGCCACCGCCAACCGGACGCCCGCAGAATGCAGATCGGCCAGCAGCGCCGGTATGCCCTCGAAGACGGCGTTCATCGACCACCCGCCCGCGGTGTAGTGGGCGCGATAGGTCGCAATCGCCTCGTCGGCCCGGTCGCCGAGCCCCATTCCGGCCAGTGTGACGTGCATGGGTGGGCCGACCACCAGCGCGGCAAGGTCACCGTCGGGGATGTCGGCGCCGATCGTCTCGAGCGCGTGGCGAAAGCTCGACACGATGCCGCCTGCCGAATCGGTCAGGGTGCCGTCGAGGTCGAATATCACCAACTGGGCGCTCACCCCTCCATTGTCGCCGATGTCGGTGATCGTCCCCATGCTTGGCCCGTCAGCCCGCGCACTAGGGTCGTGATGTGGCAAGGCAGACCGACGCGATCTTCGAGGAGGTGCCGTGAGCGCCCGGCTCGCAGACGTCATCGACGTACTCGACGGGGCGTATCCGCCGGCACTTGCGCACGACTGGGATTCGGTGGGTCTGGTGTGCGGCGACCCGGCCGAGACCGTGGATTCGGTCACGGTCTCCGTGGACGCGACGGCCGAGGTCATCGCCGGTCTGCCCGACCGCAGCCTGCTGCTTGCCCACCACCCGCTGCTGCTGCGCGGTGTCGACACGGTGTCGGCCGACACGCCGAAGGGTGCGCTGCTGCATCGCCTCATCCGTTCGGGCAGCGCGCTCTTCACGGCCCACACGAACGCCGACTCGGCAGCGCCGGGGGTATCCGATGCGCTGGCCGAGACGCTCGGGCTCGAGGTCCAGGGCGTGCTGTCGCCGGCGTCCGACGGGAGGCGTCTGGACAAGTGGGTGTTCTTCGTGCCTACCGAGTACGCAGCCAAGGTGCGTGACGCGGTCTTCGCCGCTGGAGCCGGTCAGATCGGTGACTACTCGCGCTGGAGTTGGACCGTCGCGGGCACGGGCGAGTTCCTGCCCGGGCACGGCGCCGTCCCTGCGATAGGCAGGCGGGGGGAGATCGAGCGGGTGCCCGAGGAGCGGATCGAGGTGATCGCGCGGTCAGGGCTGCGTGCCGAGGTCCTCGCGGCGATGCGCGCCGCGCACCCGTACGAAGAGCCCGCGTTCGACGTGTTCACGCTCGCGCCGTTACCGGCCGAGGTCGGCATCGGACGGATCTGTTCTTTGCGCGAACGGCAACCGCTGTCGGTGTTCGTGTCCCGGGTCGCGGCGGCGCTGCCCGCCACCTCGTGGGGTATCAGGGCGGCGGGTGATCCACGCGCCGTCGTCTCGAGGGTGGCGGTCTGCGGTGGCGCCGGAGACTCCCTGCTGGACGCCGTCACCGCGGCAGGCGTGCAGGCCTACGTGACCGCAGACCTCCGCCATCACCCCGCAGACGAGCACCGTCGCCGCTCCGATGTCGCGCTGATCGACGTCGCGCACTGGGCCAGTGAGCAGCCCTGGTGCCGTCAGGCGGCAGGCATCATCGAGCGCCACTTCGGCGCCGCGCTATCCGTGCGGGTCAGTTCCGTCCGCACGGATCCCTGGAACATCGAGAGAGAAGTATGAAGGCACCAGTCGCACAACAGCGTTCACTCGTGGAGTTGGCCGAACTCGACGCCGACATCGGTCGTCTCGACCACCGTGTCAAGCACCTCGCAGAACAGCAACGCTTCGACGAGATCACCGTGGCGCACCGGGAGGCCAGCGACAAGCTGGCGGCGCTGGGCCTCGCGCTGGAGGACCTCGACACCGAGGTGGCCAAGTACGAATCGGAGATCGATTCGGTGCGCCAGCGCGAGGACCGTGACCGGGCGATGCTCGACGCCGGAACCGTCAACCCCAAACAGCTCACCGAACTCCAGCACGAGCTGGAGACCCTGCAACGACGTCAGTCCAGCCTGGAGGACGATCAACTCGAGGTCATGCAGCGGCGTGAGGAGCTGGAAAACGATCGGACCGCCCGACTGCGCGCGCTCGAGGAGTTGCAGGGTGAACTGACGGCGGCTCAGGTCGCCCGCGACCAGGCGCTGGTCGAGATCGACGCCAACAGGCAGACGATGGCGCTGCGCCGCGCCGAGTTGGCGGGCGCTCTGGACGCCGAGCTGGCCGCGCTCTACGAGCGGCAGCGCGGTCATGGCGGACCAGGCGCCGGCGTGTTACAGGGCCGGCGGTGCGGTGCCTGCCGAATCGAGATCGACCGGTCCGACATGTCGAGGATCGCCGCTGCCGCGGACGACGAGGTCCTCCGTTGCCCGGAGTGCGGCGCGATCCTGTTGCGCCGGCAAGAGGCCGGCACGTGAAGGTGCTCGTCGAGGCCGATGGAGGATCTCGTGGCAACCCCGGGGCGGCAGGGTACGGCGCAGTCGTGTTCTCAGCCGACCGCCAGAGCGTGCTCGCAGAGCGCAAGGAGGCGATCGGCCACGCGACCAACAACGTCGCCGAGTACCGCGGTCTGATCGCCGGTCTGGAGGCCGCGGCGGAGGCGGGCGCCGGTGAGGTCGCCGTGTCGATGGACTCCAAACTGGTGGTCGAGCAGATGACGGGACGGTGGCGGGTCAAGCACGCGGACATGATTCCGCTACACCAGCGGGCCAGGGAGATAGCCGCGGGGTTCGACCACGTCACCTACTCGTGGATACCCCGCGAAGAGAACTCACACGCCGACCGGCTGGCCAACGAGGCCATGGATGCCGCTTCGGAGGCGGCGGCGTCTGAGCCGGCGGCGTCCGAGGCGGCCGAAACCGACACCGCCGACTCTACGAGATTCGTTGCGCGGGAGAACTCTCCGGCCGGGTGGACCGGCGCACGCGGGGCTCCGACGCGGTTCCTGCTGCTGCGTCACGGGCAGACGGAACTGTCCGTTGCGCGTCGCTACTCCGGTCACGGAAATCCGCCGCTGACCGACATCGGTCAGAGTCAGGCCGATGCCGCCGCCCAGTACCTGACCAAGCGGGGCGGCATCGACGCGGTGATCAGCTCACCGCTGCAACGGGCCCGGGCGACTGCCGAAGCAGCGGCTGGTGGGCTGGGCCTCGATGTACTGATCGACGAGGACCTGATCGAGACCGACTTCGGCGCCTGGGAGGGCTTGACCTTCGCGGAAGCGGCCGAACGCGATCCAGACCTTCATGCGCGGTGGCTGCGAGACACCAGCCTCGCGCCGCCCGACGGCGAGAGCTTCGACGCGGTCGCGCATCGAATCCGGCGGGCGCGCAACCGGATCATCTCCGAGTACGGCGGCGCGACGGTCCTGGCGGTGTCGCACGTGACGCCCATCAAGACCATCCTGCGCATCGCCCTCGACGCCGGACAGTCCATCCTGTACCGACTGCACCTGGACCTGGCGTCGTTGTCCATCGCCGAGTTCTATCCCGACGGTGTGTCATCCGTGCGCCTGGTGAACCAGACGGAGTACCTCTAGCTCAGGTGGCGTGGACGTGCAGGCGTTCGCCGTGCGGCCCGAACAGCGCGATGGCCTCGACCGGGCCGTCGACCGTGCCGAACCAGTGCGGTGTCCACGTCGAGAACTCCACCGCCTCACCGGGTTTGATGACGAAGTCGCGGTCGCCGAGCAGAAGTCGCAGGCGTCCCGACAGCACGTAGAACCAGTCCTGGCCATCGTGTACGGGAAGGTGGTCGGGCGGTGTCCTGCGCCGTGTGCTGACGCGGATCTTGAAGGCGTGCAGCCCACCTGCCGGACCGCCCCGGGTCAGCGGCCAGTAGGTGACGCCGTTGGCGGTGTGTGAGCTGCCCCGCACCCGCGGGTCGTCGGCGTCTGGCGTTCGAAGGAGTTCGTCGGTGGTGACCGACAGCGCCGAGGCCAACCGGGGCAGGTGGTCGAGGGCAAGGCGGCGCTTGCCGGATTCCAGCCGGCTCAACGTCGATACGTCGATGTCGGCCCGTGTCGCGACCTCCTCGAGGGTGAGACCGCGCAGCGTGCGCAGCTCACGTAGGCGGCGGCGCACCCGAAGATCGACGTCGTCGACCTTCTCTGTATTTGCCTGCATGGCAAATCAGCTTGGCAGATGGCGAGCGGTCGCGGCAAGCTCGGTTCCATGGACAGCGAATGGGACTGCATCGTCGTCGGAGGTGGTGCCGCCGGCCTGAGCGCCGCGCTGCTGCTGAGGGGCTGGACCGACGACGTCGTCCTGCTGACCAACGGGGACCACGACCTGGACGCCCACCAGCGCGCGGCCCTGGGTGCGGCAGGAGTCGCCGTCGACGAACGCGTGGTGCGCGAATTCGTCGCCGAGCACTCTGAACTGGCTGCCGTCGAGTTCACCGACGGCGCTGCGCTGCCGCGGAGTGGAGTACTGGTGGCGACCACACTGCGGCAACGCTCGGGCCTGGCCGCCCAACTGGGGGTGGAGATCGCACCGCCCGGTCCGGTCGCCGTCGATGCCGTCGCCGTCGACCCGTTTCACCGCACATCCGTGCCGGGGGTGTTCGCCGCGGGCGATCTCAGCCCGCAGATGCCGCAGGTCGCGGCCGCGGTCGCAGCAGGCTCGCTGGCCGCTGCGGCCGTCGTTCAGACCCTGCTCGCCGACGACGTCGGGCTCCCCATGCCGCCCTGGCCTACGAAGGAGAATCAACCCATGGACACACCTGAGCATTCCGGCACCGCCAAGGACTACTGGGAGGCGCACTACGGGGAACGCGAACGGATCTGGAGCGGTCGGGTCAACGTCCAGCTCGCTGCGGTGGTGGGGGATCTCAACCCGGGGCGTGCGCTCGACCTCGGCTGCGGGGAGGGCGGTGACGCCATATGGCTCGCCGAGAAGGGATGGCACGTCACGGCCGTCGACGTCTCCGAGACCGCGCTGGCCCGGGCGGCGGCGGAGGCCCGCGTTCGCGGTGTGCTCGACCGCATCGACTTCCAGCATCACGACCTCTCCGACAGCTTCCCGGTGGGCAGTTTCGATGTGGTGTCCGCACAGTTCTTGCACTCCACCGTGCGTCTGGAGCGGCCCCAGATCCTGCGCAGGGCGGCTGACGCGGTCGTGCCGGGCGGCCTGCTCGTCATCGTCGATCATGCGGCGGGCCCGCCCTGGTCTCAGAAGATTCCGCACGACCACCCGTTCCCCAGCACCGAAGAGGTGCTCGGCGAACTCGCACTGCCCGACGACGAATGGGAGAGGGTGCGCGTCGAGGTCGTCGACCGGGACGGTGCCGACCCTGACGGTCGCCCCTTCACATGGCGGGACAATGTGATGGTGCTTCGCCGTGCGGTCTGAGGGCTTCTAGTCGAGCAAGGAGCGCACGTCGGCGATGTCGTACTCGGCAACCGAAGCCGAGACCATAGCGGCGCCTTGCTCGTCGCTGGGCCCCCTGGCGCGAAACGCGTCGACGGCCGCTTGCGACGCCCAGCGCTCGAACACATTGATCCGGCCCGAGTCGACCAGGTCGGCTGTGATGGCGAAGTCCAGGCAGCCGTCGGTGTGGCGGGCCTGCTCGACGACGCCTACACAGCCCGCGAGGTACTCGTCGCGGTCCTTGGGTTCGACCGTGATGTGTCCAGCCACGATGATCATGGTGCGCTCCCTGTTGTCCCTCAGATGGACCCGTGCAACGTCGCATACCCATCGGCGGCAGCTGGTCCGAGCGACCCGCTCATCGGAATCTTTGTCATACCCACCCCGTAGCATCGAACATGTGTTCGATGACGTGATGTCGGTTCCGCCGGAGGCCGACGAAGCGGCGCTGGTGGAACGGCTGGCGTGGCTTGAGCGGCTCAAGTCGGCCGCGGCGGCGGGTCAGGCGCGTGTCGACCGCAGCCCTGGATGAGCGGCGTCGGGCGGCCGAGGCCGCCGCGGGGGTGCCGGCGTCGAGGCGGGGTAAGGGGTTGGCCGGTGAGATCGGGCTGGCGCGCCACGATTCCGCCGAACCAGGGTGGTCGCCATCTGGGGTTCGCCCGCGCGCTGGTGCACGAGATGCCCCACACGCTGGCCGCGCTGCAGACCGGGGTGCTCTCGGAGTGGCGGGCCACCCTCATCGTGCGGGAATCGGCATGCCTGACCGTGCAGGACCGCCGGGTGCTGGATGCCGAGCTGTGCGGCGATGCCGCCGACCTGGCGGGCAAGGGCGACAAGTGCATCGTCGCCGAGGCCAAGGCGATCGCCTACCGCCTGGACCCCCAGGCCGTGGTGGATCGCGCGGTGCGCGCCGAGCGGGAACGCAACGTGGGCATCCGCCCCGCCCCTGACGCCATGACCTACGTGACCGCCCTGCTGCCGATGCCCCAGGGGGTGGCGGTGTACGCGGCGCTCAAGCGTTCCGCCGACAGCTGCGGCGACGGCCGTGGGCGCGGGCAGGTGATGGCCGACACGCTCGTCGAGCGGGTCACCGGGCGCCCCGCCGAGGTCCCGGTGCCGGTGGCGGTGAACCTGGTCATCACCGACGACACCCTGCTCGGTGGGGACAGCGAACCGGCGCGGGTCGCCGGGCATGGGCCGATCCCGGGGGCGCTGGCCCGACGCCTGGTCGCGGAGTCGGTGAGCGACGCCCGCTCACGGGCCACGCTGCGCCGGCTCTACCGCCATCCCCGCTCGGGGGCGCTGGTCGCGATGGAGTCACGCTCCCGCCGGTTCCCGAAGGGCCTGGCCAGGTTCATCGCGCTGCGCGATGCCACCTGCCGCACCCCCTACTGCGACGCACCGATCCGCCATACCGATCACGCCACCCCCGCCGCACGCGGCGGGCCCACCACCGCCGTCAACGGCCTGGGACTCTGCGAGGCCTGCAACTACGCCAAACAAGCCCCCGGCTGGCAGGTAAACACCACCCTGGCCGACGACGGCACCCACACCGCCGAATACACCACCCCCACCGGCACCAGATACCAATCCAAGGCACCACCACTACCCGGACGCACCGACGAAACCGGCGAGCACGCCGAAGAAACAGGGCTGGAGGCCGACGCCGCCTGAGATCCGGTGGCGCCCGAGCGTGGCCGATCAGAGTACGGTGATCAGCGCGGACGAGTTGGCCGGGCGGCCGCGGGCCCCTTCGGGGTTCGAGGAAAGTCCGGACTTCACAGAGCAGGGTGATTGCCAACGGCAATCCGAGGTGACTCGCGGGAAAGTGCCACAGAGAACAGACCGCCACCTGAGCCTTAGGGCAAGGGAGGTAAGGGTGAAACGGTGCGGTAAGAGCGCACCAGCATCCCGGGTGACCGGAATGGCTAGGCAAACCCCACCCGAAGCAAGGCCAAGAAGGCCGCAACCTGGTTGCGGTCGCGCAGGCGTCCGAGGGCTGCTCGCCCGAGCCTGCGGGTAGGCCGCTCGAGGCACCCGGTGACGGTGTGTCCAGATGGATGGTCGCCGCTTCGCCGCCAGAAACGGCGGCGGGGAACAGAATCCGGCTTACAGGCCAACTCGTCCGCCCCCTCTGCAATCATCCTGCGCGGCGTACCGCCTTGCGAAGCGCCTTCAGTGCGGCGTCGAGCTGATCCTCGGAGCGCCGTGCCAACTCGTCCTCCTGCGCAAAGAGCAAGCCGTAGGTGAACGTGTCCTCGCCGTCGGAGTGGGCGGCAGCGGACTCGTGCTCCAGGTGCTTGCGGCTCACCACACTGTCCTGGTGGTCGCCGAGCAGCGTCTGGATCGCCTTGGCCTTCTCGGCGACGTCGTCGGCTCCGGTGGCCGCAGCGGTGTAGCGAAGTCGCTTGGTCCGCTTGCGGATGGCGTGCAGAGCCTGGTCCTTCTCCTCGGCGGTTAGGTCGGGTGACGCCTGGGCGGCGCGTGCCGCCTTCGTCGCCTTGCGCACCTTGCGATATGCCGACTCGACTGTGATCTGCTCGGGCGCCTCGCCGTTGGCGGTCGGTGCCGGCTCGGCGTACTTGAGATCGTCGAGCGCGTCGAGCAATCGGAAGTAGCGTTGCGATCGCATCGCGGTCAAGGATCGCTTCAAGCCGGCCTGATACCGCCGCTGCGCGCCGGCGACGAGTCGTTCCCGGACGGACCCACGGACGAGGTCAGCTGGGCAGTGCGTCGAGGGCACGCTGGTAGCGCTCCTCGAGCACCTCGGCGTCGCGCGCCACCCCAAGACTGCCCGCCAGAAGCTTCAACTCGTCGAGCAGCCACGGGGCCTCCGGCAGGCCGAAGGACTGCTCGGAGCCCTTGACCAGGCTTCGAATCTTTCGGGTCACCACCCGCATCTGGTGTACGGAGTCCCAGGCGTCCTCCCGGACGGCCCGGTCCCACACCAGCAGCTCCTCGATCTGCTCGGTGACGGCGCGGTGCAGGGGATCGTCGGGATGCGGCCTCGGCTCCGGGGCGGACGCGGCCAACACGCGGGCCAGCTTCGACCCGTGGCCCGCCGGTTCGGCGCCGGCGTCGAACAGTCGGTTCGCCAGCCGATCCAGCAGATCGGCTGCGACGTCAGCACCCTCGGCGAGTTCGAGTTCCCACTCCCGCCACGTCTGCTCCGGGCCGTCACCGGCTGACGCCGTCACCTCGTCATCGCAGAACTCGGCCAGCGGGGCCCCGGAGTGGCCGTACAGCACGTCGATGGTCCGTGTCGTGCTTATGCGCGCGACAGGGGCGAGCGGATCCGTGCGCACGATCGCCAGCACGACGTCCCGCAGTTCGTCGGGCACGGTCGTACCGTCCGACGCATCGAGTGGAAGGCGGACCTCGGTCCTGGCATCGGCGCCGCCCGGCAGCTTGAGGTGCCAGCCCGCGTCAGGACCACCGGTGCGGCGGCGCAGCGTGACGCGATGCGTCGCAAGGTGCTGGCCCGGCGTGTCGTAGTACACCGCGTCGAGGTGTTCGACTGGCGAGCGGTCGATCCGGGCGACGGCGGAGAGCCCTTGAAAGGACGGAGACACGGTGTCCTCGGTCACCGCGAACTTGCGTTCGATCTCGGTGTGGCGGGACGCCTTGGGTTTGTCGGCTGCCATCTTCACCTTCGGTTCGGGCGGGCACATGCCGCTGAAATTCGTGAACAGGGTGCCACACCCAGATGAACGAACGGCGTCGGCGAATCGATCCCGACCATCCCGGTCGCCCGGCAGATCAAGACGGGTGGCCCCAGTCGGCGTGCGATACCGTTTGCGCCATGCCCGAATTCGACACGCTCTCGTTCGCTCAGGACGGACCCGTCGCCAACATCGTTCTGAACCGGCCGGACGCGGCCAACGGCATGAACGACACGTTGACCCGCGAACTCGCCGCCGCGGCAGCCCTGTGCGACAGCGACATGACGAAGGTGGTCACCATCACCGGGGCCGGGCGGTTCTTCTGTGCGGGAGGCGATCTGAAGGCGATGGCCGCGGCGCCGAGTGCCGCCGTATTCGTCAAGGGCATCGCCGACGACCTGCACCGTGCACTGTCGACGTTCGCGCGCATGGACGCCGTCGTGATCACCGTCGTCAATGGCGCCGCCGCCGGTGCCGGGTTCAGCCTCGCGGTCACCGGGGACCTGGTCCTGGCCGCCGAGTCGGCCAAGTTCACGATGGCCTACACGAAGGCCGGGTTGAGCCCCGACGGAAGTTCGTCCTACTACCTGCCTCGACTGATCGGGATTCGCCGCACCCAGCAGTTGATGCTGACCAACCGGACGTTGTCGGCGGCCGAGGCACTGGACTGGGGACTGTTGACCGAGGTCGTGCCGGACGCCGAACTCTCCGCGAGGGCCGACGCGCTCGCAAAGGACATGGCCGCCACGTCGCGGACGTCGAACTCCGCGGTCAAGCGACTGTTGCTCGGCACGTTCGCCGCCGGACTCGAAGAGCAGATGGAACTCGAGGGCCGTCACATCGCCGACTGCGCGCGCTCGGCCGACGGGCAGGAGGGCATCGCGGCGTTCGTCGGCAAGCGGGCACCCGAGTTCGGCTAGAAGGAGTGCTCCTCGGCCGGGAACGCCCCGGTCGCCACCTCACCGGCGTACTCCACTGCGGCGCGGCGCAACTCGGCCCCGACATCACCGAACCGCTTGACGAACTTCGCGGTCCTGCCTGACGTCATTCCTGCCATGTCCTGCCATACCAGCACCTGTGCGTCGCAATTGGGTCCCGCCCCGATGCCGACCGTGGGAATCGTCAGCTTGCCGGTGATCTGGGTCGCGAGTTCGGCGGGAACCATCTCGAGGACGACGGCGATGGCGCCTGCCTCGGCCACGGCGATCGCATCGTGGACGGTCTGCTCGGCGGCGTCGCCACGGCCCTGAACGCGGAAGCCGCCGAGGCCGTTGACACTCTGCGGTGTGAAACCGATGTGCGCCACCACAGGAATGCCCGCCTGGGTCAGGATCGCGATCTGCCCGGCTACCCTCTCGCCGCCCTCCAACTTCACGGCGGCGGCGCCGGTCTCCTTCATGAACCGCGTCGCGGTTGCCAGAGCCTGCTGCGGGCCGGACTCGTAGCTGCCGAACGGTAGGTCGGCGACCACCAGTGCGTGCGGGGCTCCGCGCACCACACCGCGCACCAGAGGGATCAGTTCGTCGACGCCGACCGGGACGGTGGTGTCGTAGCCGTAGACGACGTTCGCGGCCGAGTCACCGACCAGAAGGACGGGAATCTCGGCGTCGTCGAAGACGCGTGCGGTGGAGTAATCGTAGGCGGTCAGCATGGCCCACTTGTGGCCCTCTGACTTCCACTTCAACAGGTGGTGCGTGCGGACCTTCGTGCGGGGCTTGACCTGCTCGGACGTGGCTGCACCATAAACGGGTTGCTCAGACATCGTTGTCTCTCGTGTGGTCGGGTCGATCCTCGTGGCCCATTGCCGGGTCCCCGGGTTCGTCTGACGAATCCAGTGTGCCACTGTCGGCGTCCCAGATGAACACCAGGTGAAGTGGATTTGCTCACACCGTGACACCGCGCGCGCCTACGATCTGCGTCATGCAGCGGCTCAGCGGACTCGACGCCAGTTTCCTCTATCTAGAAACCGCGGCCCAGCCGTTGCACGTGTGCTCGATCCTCGAGATCGACACGTCGACCATGCCGGGTGGGTACACGTTCGACCTGTTGCGTGACGCGCTCGGGCTGCGGATCAAGGCCATGCCCCCGTTCCGGGAGAAGCTGGCCGACAACCGACTCAACCTCGACCATCCAGTGTGGGTGGAGGACAAGGACTTCGACGTCAACCGGCATCTCCACCGCATCGGCCTACCCGCACCGGGTGGACGTACCGAACTTGCCGAGATCTGCGCGCACATCGCATCGCTGCCGCTGGACCGCAGCCGCCCCCTGTGGGAGATGTGGATCATCGAGAATGTTGCGGGCACCGACGCCGACGGTGGCGACCGCCTGGCGGTCATGACCAAGGTGCACCACGCGGGAGTCGACGGCGTCACGGGCGCGAACCTGATGTCGCAGCTGTGCACCACCGAAGCCGACGCGCCACCTCCCGAACCGGTCGCCGGCTCGCGGCACGCATCGGACCTGGAGATCGCGGTCAACGGCGCGTTCAAGTTCGCGACGCGTCCCCTCAAGCTGGTGAACATGGTTCCCGCGACGCTGTCGACCGTCGTGGACACCATCAAACGCTCCCGGAACGGACTGACGATGGCGGCGCCGTTCGCCGCGCCCAAGACGGCGTTCAACGACACCATCACGGGGAATCGCAACATCGCGTTCGCGCAGCTCGACCTCGAAGACATCAAGACCGTGAAGAACCACTTCGGCGTCAAGGTCAACGACGTGGTGATGGCGCTGGTGTCGGGCGTGCTGCGGCGCTTTCTGCTCGACCGCGACGAACTGCCGGACAGCACCCTCGTCGCCATGGTGCCGGTGTCGGTCCACGAAAGGTCGGACCGGCCGGGTCGCAATCAGGTGTCGGGCATGTTCTCCCGGCTCGAGACCAACATCGAGGATCCCGCCGAGCGGCTGAGGGCCATCGCCAGTGCAAACTCCGTTGCCAAGCAACACAGTTCCGCCATTGGCGCGACCCTTCTGCAGGACTGGTCGCAGTTCGCCGCGCCCGCGGTGTTCGGCGTCGCCATGCGTGTGTACGCGTCGAGCAACCTCACCAGTGCCATGCCGGTACACAACCTCGTCCTCTCGAACGTCCCCGGTCCGCAGATTCCGCTGTACTTCCTGGGAGCCGAAGTGAAGGCGATGTACCCGTTGGGTCCGATCTTCCATGGGTCGGGGCTGAACATCACGGTGATGTCGCTGTCCGGCACGCTCGACGTCGGCCTGATCTCCTGCCCCGAACTTCTGCCCGATCTGTGGGAGATGGCCGACGACTTCGCCGTCGCCCTGGACGAGCTGCTTGCCGCCACGCACTGACGCCCCGATCAGGGGCGATGGCCACTCATGGCAGCATGGTCAGCCATGAGCCTCAGGAGCGGGGTCCTCGCGGCCGCCGTGGTGGTCTTCGTGGTGGCCGGGTGCAGCAAGATGGTGGACGGCCAGGCCGTAATCGGTGCCCCGCCGCCCGGAAGTCCCATCATGTGGTCGCCGGACTGCGAGTCGGACTCCTCCGGCGACACTGCGATCCCCGAAGGCGCGGAGTGCGGCACACTCTCGGTGCCCGTGGACTATGCGAAGCCCGACGGTGACGTCGCCCAGATCGCCATGATCCGGTTCCCCGCCACGGGGGACAAGATCGGATCGCTCATCGTGAACCCCGGCGGGCCCGGCGAGTCCGGGGTCGACGCGGCGGCATCCCTGGTGGACGTCATCCCGCAGTCCGTGCGGGAGCGTTTCGACCTCGTCGGGTTCGACCCCCGCGGCGTCGGCCGCTCGACACCCGCGGTGTGGTGCAACTCCGACGAGGACAATGACCGGCTGCGCGCCGATCCGCAGGTCGACTATTCCCCGGAGGGCGTGGCCCGTATCGAGTCCGAGACCAAGGACTTCGTCGCGCGGTGCGTCGACAAGATGGGCAAGGACTTCCTCGCCAACGTCGGAACCGTAAGCGTGGCAAAGGATCTCGATTCAATGCGCCAGGCCTTGGGGGACGAGAAGCTGACCTACCTGGGCTACTCCTACGGCACCCGGATCGGCTCGGCGTACGCCGAGGCCTATCCGGACAAGGTGCGCGCGATGATCCTCGACGGCGCCGTCGACCCCAACGCCGATCCGATCGAGGCCGACATCCGTCAGGCCGCCGCGTTTCAGACCGCCTTCGACGACTATGCCGCAGACTGCGCGAAGAGCCCGGACTGTCCGCTGGGCGACGATCCCGCCAAGGCGGTCGAGGTGTACAAGACCCTTGTCGACCCACTCGTCGAACAGCCTGCGGAGACCGACGATCCGCGCGGGCTGAGCTACGGCGACGCGATCATCGGGACGATCCTGCCGCTGTACTCGCCCAACCTGTGGCGCCATCTCACCCAGGCGCTGTCCGAACTGCAGGCGGGCCGAGGAGACACGATGCTCGCGCTCGCCGACCTCTACATGGGTCGCGATCCCGACGGCCATTACAACAACTCCACCGACGTCCGGGTGGCCGTCAACTGCGTCGACGAACCAGCGATCACGGACCGGGACAAGATCATCGAGTTGGACCGGCGCGCCCGCGAGGTGGCGCCGTTCATGAGCTATGGCGACTTCACCGGTGACGCACCACTTGGCACCTGCGCGTTCTGGCCGGTACCCGCGACGTCGACCCCACACCAGATCGAGGTGGAGGGGTTGCCGCCCCTGCTGGTCGTCTCGACGACCAACGACCCTGCCACGCCCTATGAGGCCGGCGTCGACCTCGCGAAGCAACTGGGCGGCACTCTGCTGACCTATGAGGGCACACAGCACACCGTGGTGTTCCAGGGCAACGCCTGCGTCGACGACATCGCTGCCAAGTACCTGATCGACGTGGTCGTGCCCCCGCCGGGCACCAGGTGCTGAGGCGCCAGGTCACCGTCGTATCACCGTCTGATTGCCGGACAGTCTCTGCTCCCATTCGGAGTCGGCCGCCAACGTCCCTGCGTGCAAACATGATCGCCATGTGGCGGGTGGGCAGGTCGTTCTCGGCACCGCTCGCACTACTGATGCTGGGCGGCGTGATCGGTCCGGTCTGTCCGTCGGCCGGGGCTTCGCCGGATGCCGATTCGGTCCAGGTGTACGGCCAGGCGCCGGTCTGGGGTGGGTGTGCTCCGATGCTCGGTGCCGTCCACGACATGAGTGCCATCCCGACCGCTCAGTGCGGCGTGGTGACCGTTCCCGTGGACTACGCCGACCCGGCCGGGCCGCAGGCCCAGTTGGCCGTGATCCGGGTGCCGGCCACCGGCGACCGCCTCGGTGTGCTGATGGTGAACCCGGGTGGTCCGGGAGCCTCCGCGGTCGACACCGTCGCCGGAATGGCGGCGGGGCTGGCCAACACCGAGATCACCCGTCGCTTCGATCTGGTCGGCTTCGACCCGCGCGGCGTCGGTTACTCGACCCCGCAGATCCGCTGCCGCACCGACGCCGAGTTCGACGCATACCGCCGCGAACCGATGGTCGACTACAGCCCTGCCGGCGTGGCGGCGATCGAGAAGCTGTTCCAAGGCCTGGCGCAGGCTTGCGTGGAACGCTCGGGGGCTCGATTCCTGGCGAACGTCGGAACGGCGTCGACCGCACTGGACATGGATGCGGTGCGAAACGCGCTGGGGGAGGACCAGATCAACTACCTGGGGTACTCCTACGGCACCGAACTGGGCGCCCGCTATGCCGAGCGCTACCCCGACCGCGTCCGGGCCATGGTGCTCGACGGTGCGGTCGACCCCCGTTCGGACCCGGTCGCCGAGAGCATCCGCCAACTCGCGGCGTTCCAGACCGCCTTCGATGACTACGCCGCCGACTGCGCACGATCCGCCGACTGTCCCCTGGGGCAGGATCCCACCCAGTTCGTGGCGCGCTACCACCAGCTGGTCGACCCGTTGGCGGTCAAGCCCGCCCGCACCGCGGACCCCCGCGGGCTGAGCTATCAGGACGCGATCACCGGCACGGTCGACGCGCTCTACACCCAGCGTTACTGGCCGTACCTGACCAGCGGTCTGCTCGGCCTCGCCCGCGGGACCGATCCCGGCGATCTCCTGCTGCTGGCCGACGACTATCAGCAGCGGGACAAGGCCGGGCACTACTCCAATCAGCAGGATGCGTTCACCGCGATCCGGTGCGTCGACGCGCCGTACCCGACCGACCCCGCGGTGTGGGCCGAGGCCGACCGCAAGGCGCGGGAGGCGGCGCCGTTCATGGCATACGGCGCGTTCACCGGCTTCGCGCCGCGCGACGTTTGCGCCATGTGGCCCGTGGCGTCGACGTCGGCGCCACACGATGCGGTCTCGCCCGGCCCCGGGAAGGTCGTCGTCGTATCGACCACGCACGACCCCGCGACGCCGTACCAGGCCGGTGTGGAACTGGCCCGGGAACTCGACGCGTCACTGATCACCTTCGACGGCACCCAACACACCGTCGTCTTCAACGGCGATGCGTGTGTCGACACCGCGGTGTTGTCGTTCCTGGTCGATCTCCGACTACCGTCCCCGGACCTGCGCTGCTAGCGGCGGCGGGGACCGGACCATGGGGCACTGCGAACGTGTCGGCAGCCGCCGCGTAACACGGATTTAACAGCTGGTGCCTACGCTGCGCACATGGATCGGCAGAAGGAATTCGTCCTGCGCACGCTGGAGGAGCGCGACATCCGTTTCGTGCGGCTGTGGTTCACCGACGTGCTCGGATACCTGAAGTCGGTAGCCATCGCGCCCGCCGAACTGGAGGGTGCATTCGAGGAGGGCATCGGCTTCGACGGCTCCTCCATCGAGGGCTTCGCGCGGATATCCGAGTCGGACACCGTCGCGCGGCCGGACCCGTCGACCTTTCAGGTCCTGCCATGGACCACCAGCGCAGGCAAGCACCACTCGGCGCGCATGTTCTGCGACATCACCATGCCCGACGGATCGCCGTCCTGGGCGGACTCACGCCACGTGCTTCGCCGCCAGCTTGCGAAGGCCAGCGACCTCGGCTTCTCCTGCTACGTGCACCCGGAGATCGAGTTCTTCCTGCTGAAGCCGGGCGAGTACGACGGATCCAAACCAGTCCCCGCCGACAACGGCGGCTACTTCGACCAGGCCGTGCACGATTCGGCCCCCAACTTCCGCCGCCACGCGATCGACGCGCTCGAGCAGGTGGGCATCTCGGTCGAATTCAGCCACCACGAGGGCGCGCCCGGGCAGCAGGAGATCGACCTGCGCTACGCCGACGCGCTGTCCATGGCCGACAACGTGATGACGTTCCGCTACGTGGTCAAGGAGGTGGCGCTGAACGAGGGTGTCCGCGCCTCGTTCATGCCCAAGCCGTTCGCCGAATACGCGGGCTCGGCGATGCACACCCACATGAGTCTCTTCGAAGGCGAGAACAACGCCTTCCACGATCCCAACGACCCGCTCCAGCTTTCCGACGTCGGCAAGTCGTTCATTGCGGGCATCCTCGAGCACGCACCCGAGATCAGCGCCGTCACCAACCAGTGGGTGAACTCCTACAAGCGGTTGGTGCACGGCGGCGAGGCGCCTACCGCAGCATCGTGGGGCGCGGCCAACCGCTCCGCGCTGGTGCGGGTACCGATGTACACGCCGCGCAAGGCGTCGTCACGGCGCGTCGAGGTACGCAGCCCCGACTCCGCGTGCAACCCGTACCTGTCGTTCGCCGTGCTGCTGGCCGCCGGGCTACGGGGCGTCGAGAAGAACTACGTCCTCGGCCCGCAGGCCGAGGACAACGTATGGACGCTGACCCCCGAGGAGCGGCGCGCCATGGGCTACAAGATGCTGCCGGGCAGCCTCGGCGTCGCGCTGGGAGAGATGGAGGGCTCCGAACTGGTTGCGGAGGCGCTGGGTGAGCACGTCTTCGACTTCTTCCTGCGAAACAAGCGCGCGGAGTGGGAGGACTACCGCAGCCACGTCACGCCCTTCGAGCTCAAGGCCTACCTCTCGCTGTAGCGCGCGGCGGCTGGGAGCGGCGCCACCGGGGGGAGTAGTCCGGTGCGATACCGTCTTGGGCGTGGCCAAACCCGCGACGCAGCGCCCGACGCTGCCCAGCGTCGGGCGCCTCGGTCTGGTCGCATCGACGGCGCGTGAGGACCTCGATCGACTCGGCTGGAACACCGATACCCATGTCGAGCTGCTGTGGGCACTCTCGCGCGCCCCGGATGCCGACATGGCACTACGCGCAATGGTTCGCCTCGCCGACGAACTCGGCGGCGGCTGGGATGAGCTGAGCCGGGCACTACTGAAGGACAAGCCGCTGCGCGGGAGACTCTTCGGCGTGCTCGGATCGTCGTTCGCGCTGGGTGATCACCTCGTCGCGAATACCCCTTCCTGGCACCTGCTTTCAGGTGGCGTGACGTTGCCGCCCGCGAGGGAACTCGCGCGCGAGTTCGCCGCCGTCGCTCAGAACACCACCGACACGACCGCCGTGCAGTCACTACGGCTGATGTACCGGGACCGGTTGCTGATGCTGGCCGCCCTTGACCTCGCGCCGACGGTCGAGAACGAACCAGTGCTGGACTTTCCCACGGTCGGTGAGCACCTCGCCGACATGGCCGACGCAGCGCTCGGTGCAGCGCTGATCGTGGCCATCCGGAGCGTGTGCGGCGACGAGATCCCGCCGCCCCGACTCGCCGTGATCGCGATGGGCAAGAGCGGTGCGCGCGAACTGAACTACGTCAGCGACGTCGACGTCATCTTCGTCGCCGAGAAGGCCGACTCCATCGCCACCCGGGTCGCGGGGGAGATGATGCGGTTCGCGGCCGACGCGTTCTTCGAGGTCGACGCCGGGCTCCGGCCCGAGGGCAAGCAGGGGCCGCTGGTGCGGACGATGGAGTCGCACATCGCCTACTACGAGCGGTGGGCCAAGACCTGGGAGTTCCAGGCGTTGCTCAAGGCGCGGCCCGCCGCGGGTGACGCCACCCTCGGCGAGCAGTACGCGGCGGCGCTGATGCCGATGGTGTGGACGGCGTGCGACCGGGAGGACTTCGTCCCCGAGGTGCAGGCGATGCGTCGCCGCGTCGAAGAATTGGTGCCCGCGGGCGTGCGGGCGCGTGAACTCAAACTCGGTACCGGGGGACTGCGCGACGTCGAGTTCGCGGTTCAGCTTCTTCAGCTGGTGCACGGCCGCAACGACGAGTCGCTGCACGTCGCCTCCACGGTCGCCGCGATTGCCGCCCTGGGCGCGGGCGGCTACGTCGGCCGCGACGACGCCGCCAACCTCGCGGCGTCCTATGAGTTCCTGCGTCTGCTCGAACACCGCTTGCAGCTGCAACGGCTCAAGCGCACCCACATGCTGCCGGAGACCGACGACGACGAAGCGCTGCGTTGGCTGGCGCGTGCCGCTCACATCCGGCCCGACGGCCAACACGACGCACTGGGCGTGCTCCGGGAAGAGTTGAAGCGCCAGAGCATGCGGGTGTCCCGCCTGCACGCCAAGCTGTTCTACCAGCCCCTGCTCGAATCGGTGGGTCGCCCGGCTACCGAACTCGCCGCAAACATGACGGCAGGGGCCGCTGAGCGCCAGCTCGCCGCGCTCGGCTACGAGGGACCGCAGAGCGCGTTGTCACACCTCGCGGCGCTCGCTGGTGAGGGTGGCAGGCGCGGTCGGGTGCAACGGGTCCTGTTGCCCACTCTGCTCGACTGGCTCTCGGACACCGCCGACCCGGACGCCGGGCTGCTCGCCTACCGCAGGATCAGCGAGGAGTTCGACGACCACCGCTGGTTCCTTGCGACCCTGCGGGACGAGGGCGCGGTGGCCAAGCGTCTCATGCGGGTGCTCGGCACATCGGCGTTCGTGCCCGACCTGCTGATGCACGCACCCGAGGTGATCCGCAACTACGCCGACGGCCCGAACGGCCCGAAGCTGCTCGAGGTGGAACCGGAAGGCTTCGCGCGCTCGCTGATCGCGTCGGCCTGCCGCCACGAGGATCCCAAGGGCGCGATCGCCGCGGCGAGGACGCTGCGCCGGCGTGAGCTGGCCCGGATAGCGTCGGCCGATCTTCTGGGAATGATGGAGGTCACCGACGTATGTCGGGCGTTGACGTCGGTGTGGGTGGCGGTGCTACAGGCTGCATTGCGCGTCACCATGCGGGCGAACACACCGGAAGGTGGGGCTCCGGCGCGGATCGCGGTGATCGGCATGGGAAGGCTCGGCGGCGGTGAGTTGGGCTACGGCTCCGACGCCGACGTGATGTTCGTGTGCGAACCGGTGGGTGGCGCCGAGGATTCGGTGGCGGTGCGGTGGTCGGTGACGGTGGCCGAGCAGATTCGTTCGCTTCTGGGTACGCCGAGTTCGGATCCGCCGCTGGAGGTCGACGCCAATCTTCGGCCCGAGGGCCGCAGCGGCCCGCTGGTGCGAACGCTTTCGTCGTATGGGGCGTACTACGCGCAGTGGGCGCACTCCTGGGAGGTTCAGGCGCTGCTGCGGGCGCACTGCGTGGCCGGTGACCTCGAACTCGGGGAGCGCTTCCTGTTGATGGTCGACAAGACGCGGTACCCGGCCGGCGGCGCATCGGCCGAGACCGTGCAGGAGATTCGGCGCATCAAGGCGCGTGTCGATGCCGAGCGCCTGCCCCGCGGCGCAGATCGCAACACCCACACCAAACTTGGTCGCGGCGGTCTCGCCGATGTCGAGTGGACGGTGCAGTTGCTTCAACTGCGCCACGCTCATCGGGTGCCCTCGCTGCGGGGTACCTCGACGTTGGAGACCCTCGACGCGATCGGTGCCGCCGAGTTGATCGCCGAGGGGGACATCGACCTGTTGCGCCAGGCGTGGTTGACCGCGACGCGCGCCCGCAATGCGCTGGTGTTGGTGCGCGGCAAGCCCACTGATCAGCTGCCCGGTCCTGGCCGGCAGCTCAACGCCGTGGCATCGGCTGCGGGTTGGCCCAACGGCGACGGTGGCGAGTTCCTAGACAACTACCTGCGGGTGACGCGGCGGGCGAAGGCCGTGGTGCGCAAGGTGTTCGGGGGCTGAACCGAACGTCAGATGGCCGCCGCCGGTGCCGCGAACTGACCGGACGCTGGGGCATGTCGGTTTCTTAGCTGCCGTAATGATATGAAAGCTGTGTGCAGTTCATCAACGAGCCCATTACCCGCGCCGACGCCTCAGAACAGCAGGCCGTCTACGAGCCGTTTACTCGGGCAGTGCGGGATTTACTCGACGCCACCATCCGGACCGAGGTCGACGACGCCGATGTCATCGGCGAGGCTCAGCGGGCGATCGAGGAGGTGACTGCCGTGCTGCGGGCCAGGCAGATGGACGGCCCGTACGGGGTGCGAGTCGCACCCGACGGGCGCAGTCGCTCCTGGGGGAACCCGGTCATCGGACTGCGCAATGCCATCGCACCCCCACTGACGATCCATCGGGATGATGCGGGAAACTGCTGGAGCGACTTCGATCTCGGGGCCGCATACGAGGGCCCGCCCGGGCACGTGCACGGTGGGGTGTCTGCGATGGTGCTCGACCACATCCTCGGTGAATCCGCGAGCGAGGGGTTGACCAAGCCCAACTTCACCGGCACCATCACCTGCCGCTACCTGCGCGCCACGCCGCTGGGGCCGCTACGAGCCGAGGCCTTCATCGACCGGGTGGAGGGTGTGAAGACGTTCGCCCGGGGGTTCATCGCGGATGCCCAGGGCCGCACCGTCGAGGCCGACGGGGTGTTCATCCGGCCCACGTGGGCGCGGGACGCGGAATGAGGTTCTACATCAGCCCGGCCTTCCTGGACATTCGGGAGGTCGTGGAGTTGGCCAGAGCCGCAGACGATCTCGGCTATGACGGGTTTGGCATTCCGGATCACGTCGTCAACCTCGAGACGCTGGCGACACCGTACCCTTACACCAAGGACGGGGAGAGGCGTTGGCCACCGTTCACCGATTGGCCCGACCCGTGGGTGCTGGTAGGCGCGCTGTCCCAGGTGACGACGCGGCTGCGGTTCGTAACGACGGTGTACATCCCGGGGATGCGCGACCCGTACTCCGTCGCCAAGTCCGTGGGCACCGCCGCCTGCCTGGCCGACGGCCGCGTGGAACTCGGCGTCGGCGTCGGCTGGTGCGAGGAGGAGTTCACCCTCATGGGGCAGCGGTTCGACCGCCGCGGCAAGCGCACCGATGAGATGCTCGACCTGCTGCGGGCGCTGTGGCAGCCGGGGTGGACGGAGTTCGACGGCGAGTTCTACCAGACGCCGAGACTGGAAATGGAGCCGACGCCGCCCCACATCCCGATCTACGTCGGCGGCTTGTCGAACATCGCGCTGCGCCGCGCGGCCCGCCATGACGGCTGGATCGGGGACCTGATCACCACCGAGCATGCGCTGGAAAGGATCGAGCGGCTGCGGGAGCTGCGCGCCGAAAAAGGTTTGACGATGGACGGTTTCGAGGTCATTACCCCGCTGACCGACGCCTTCACTCCGGAGCACTTCTCGCACGCCGAGGCCGGTGGCATCACCGGGATCATCACGATGCCATGGATGTTCTACGGCGGACCCGAATCGACCACCGCACAGAAGATCGACGGCATGAAGCGGTTCCGCAAGGACCTCGGGCTCGACGCCTAGCGCCGCCCGCGACCGATCACGTTGTCCAGCGCCACGCTGCCGGGCCCCATGAAGACGATCAGCAGGAAGCCGAAGCAGAACAGGATCGCAGAGAGCCCGCCATTGCCGCCGAGTTCTGGACCGACTATCGGCCACAACGCATTCGGCTGGTGCTGCCAGAAGTAGGCGACCGCCATGGCGCCCGAGGCCACCAATGCCGCAGCGCGCGTGAACAACCCGACCAGGATCAGTAATCCGGTGATCACCTCGATCACCCCCGCCCACCATACCGGCCAGCTACCGGCCGGAATGCCGAAGGTGATCGGCCAGTCGAACACGTGCGACGTGCCGAACATCGCGAACAGGAATCCGAATACCGCACGGAA
Source organism: uncultured Actinomycetota bacterium (assembly GCA_963798245.1). Classification (GTDB taxonomy): domain Bacteria; phylum Actinomycetota; class Actinomycetes; order Mycobacteriales; family Mycobacteriaceae; genus Mycobacterium. The sequence goes on along the minus strand of CAWCSO010000005.1, from coordinate 94,601 downwards.
CAGACTCAGCACGGCCGGTGAGACCGAATCCAGACGCTTCTCAACGTGTTGGGTCATGATGCGACGGTACCGAGTGGTGCCGGCTCGCGCCACGTTCGCCAGGATGCGGCTCTAGCCCCGCGCGGCGTCGAGCGCATACGGGCCGCCGCCGGTGAAGACCAGTAGCACGAAGCCGAAACAGAACAGCACCGCGAGTTCACCGCCGTTCTCGATCGGCCACGGCGCGATCGGTTGGTGCACGGTGACGTAGGCGAACGCCATCTCACCGGCCCCGACCAACGCGGCCAGTCGGGTCACCAAGCCGATCAGCAGCAACAACCCGACGACGAGTTCGATCACACCGGCGTACCAGAACGGCCAGCTGCCCACCGGTATCGCCGCGCCACCCTGGATCCCCACCGGCCAAGCGAACAACTTCTGGGTCGCGTGGATGGTGAACAAAGATCCGAGGACGATACGGAACAGGCTCACCACCTTGGGCGAGAAGTCGGTCAGTCGGGAATCCAGATCGGTCATGTGCTTCTTCCATTGACACACTCGGGCCGGGCGACCTGGTGGTCGCCCGGCCCGAATGGCTGTGCGTTGACGAGACGCGGACTTACACGTCGTAGTACAGGGCGAACTCGTACGGGTGAGGACGGATCTGGATCGGCATGATCTCGTTCTCCCGCTTGTAGGAGATCCACGTCTCGATCAGGTCGTCGGTGAACACCCCACCCTCGGTGAGGTAGTCGTGATCCTCCTCGAGCCTGTCGATGACCGCGGAAAGAGACGTCGGCGCCTGCGGAATGTTCGCGGCCTCCTCGGGGGGCAGCTCGTAGAGGTCCTTGTCCACCGGCGTCAGCGGCTCGATCTTCTTCTTGATGCCGTCGATGCCGGCCATGAGCATGGCGGCGAACGCGAGGTACGGGTTGCCCGAGCTGTCCGGGCAACGGAACTCGAGGCGCTTGGCCTTCGGGTTGTTGCCGGTGATCGGGATTCGGACACAGGCCGACCGGTTGCGCTGGCTGTACACCAGATTGATCGGGGCCTCGTAGCCGGGCACCAGGCGCTTGTAGGAGTTCACCGTCGGGTTGGTGAACGCCAGCAGAGACGGCGCGTGGTGCAGGATGCCGCCGATGTAGTGGCGTGCGAGGTCGGAAAGGCCCGCGTAGCCGGACTCGTCGTGGAACAGCGGCTTGCCGTCCTTCCACAGCGACTGGTGGGCGTGCATGCCGGACCCGTTGTCACCGAACAGGGGCTTCGGCATGAACGTGACGGTCTTGCCCGCCTGCCACGCGGTGTTCTTGATGATGTACTTGAACAGCAGTACGTCATCGGCCGCGTGCAGCAGGGTGTTGAACTTGTAGTTGATCTCGGCCTGACCGGCGGTACCCACCTCGTGGTGACCGCGCTCGAGGATGAAGCCGGCGTTCTGCAGGTTGGTCGCCATGTCGTCGCGCAGGTCGACGTAGTGGTCGTACGGGGCGACGGGGAAGTAGCCGCCCTTCTGTCGAACCTTGTAGCCGAGGTTCGGGCTCCCGTCGGCCTCGAACGGCTCACCGGTGTTCCACCAGCCGGATTCGGAGTCGACCTCATAGGAGGTGCCGTTGATCTTCGAGTCGAACGTCACCGAGTCGAAGATGTAGAACTCCGCCTCGGCGCCGAAGAAGCAGGTGTCGGCGATGCCGGTACTGGTGAGGTAGTTCTCGGCCTTGCGCGCGACGTTCCGCGGGTCGCGTGAGTAGGCCTCGCGCGTGAACGGATCGTGGACGAAGAAGCTGAGGTTCAGCGTCGTGGCCTTGCGGAACGGGTCGATGCGCGCCGTCTCGGGATCCGGCAGCAGCATCATGTCGGATTCGTGGATGGACTGGAAGCCGCGGACCGAGGAACCGTCGAACGCGAGGCCGTCCTCGAAGACGCTTTCGTCGAACGCCGAGGCCGGGATCGAGAAGTGCTGGACGACACCGGGCAGGTCGCAGAATCGAATGTCGACGTACTCGACCTTCTCGTCCTTGATCTGCTTGATGATGTCGTCGGCCGTCTTTTCTGCCACTGAGTAATCTCCTTTGACTGGTAACCCGCCGGTTGACGCTAGGTATGAGATGTTGCAGCGCAATCAACCGCATGTTGCGCCGACGTTACGCAATACGGGTCGACCATATGCTGAAGGCATGGCCCGCACCTTCGGTTCCTGGTTGTCCGGTCCGCCGCCACCAGAGGCGGGGGACCCCTCACAGGGGCCCAACGACTATCCCGGTCAGCGACTCGATCTGCCCGCATCGGGCAGTGGGTCGCTGGTCGGCACCGGCCGACGAATGGTCGCTCTGATCATCGACTGGTTCATCAGCTACGGGCTCGCCGGCCTGCTCGTCGGTTTCGGTCTGGTCACCCAGGAGGAGTTCCTCTACGGCTGGTCCGGCCGTGGCTCCATCTTCGTGATCTGGATCGTCCTCGGGGCTTTCTCGGTGCGGTTGTTCACGTTCACCCCCGGCCAGCTGGTCATGGGCCTGCGGGTCGCGTCGGTCGACCACCGCATGTACGTGGGCCTCGGGCGCGCGCTGCTCCGCGGGTTGCTGGTCGCCATCGTCGTCCCGCCGCTCTTCGCCGACAGCGACGGCCGAGGACTGCAGGACAGGTTGACGGGCACCGCGGTCGTACGTCGTTAGCAAACGTGTCGGATCTGGCCGTTCATCATGGTCATCGTCACCTTCGCCTGGTGAATGTCGTGCGGATCGATCTCGAGGATGTTGCGGTCTAGCACGATCATGTCGGCGAGCTTGCCGACCTCCAGCGAACCCACCAAGGCGTCGAGACGGATCTGGTAGGCCGCGCCGAGGGTGTTCGCATGCACGGCCTCGGTCACCGACAGCCGTTGGTCGGCCGGCGCCAGCACCTCGCCATCCGGCTGCCCGATGAGCTGACGGGTGACGCCGATCTGGATCGAGTCCAGCGGCTTGTACGTGGAGAAATAGCCCGCCGCAGGCCAATCGGTGCCCAGCGAGATGCGGCCGCCCGATGTGAGCACTTCCTGGGGCCGGTAGAGCAGGTCCTTGCGGGGCGCCCCGTAGCGCGCGCCCATGTTCGTCACGGTGTCCGGATCGGCCGACATCCAGTTGGCAGAGAACTGCGCGATGACGCCTAGCTCGCCGAACCGCCGGCTGTCGGGATCCTCGACGTAGACCAGGTGGGCGACGGTGTGTCGGCGGTCGCGCACGGGGTTGGCGGCGATCGCCGCTTCGACGGCGTCGAGTGCCACGCGGGCCGTGTGTTCACCGCAGGCGTGCATGTGCAGATCGAAGCCCGCCGCGTCGACTTCGCGGACGACGCGATGCCACTGCTCCACGGTGAACGGCGAACTGCCGGTGGAGTCGGGGTTGTCGGCATAGGGCTCCAGCAGCCAGGCGGTGTAGCCACCCTGACTGCCATCGCCGACGATCTTCACCACCGTGGCCTGCACCAGTTCGGTGCAGATCCGGTCGCGGAGTTCGGTCATCGTGGCCACCGCGTCGTCGACCGGCGGTCCCGTGATGCTGTAGGAGGCGACGACGCGGAACGGCAGCTCGCCTCGTCGCTCCGCATCGGTGTACAGGCTCAGGATTGCGGCCTGATCCTCACCGACGGGTGGCACGCCGGCATCGAAGACCGACGTGATGCCGGCAGCTGCCGCCTTCGGCGTCCAGGACGCCAGCAGGGTGGCCATCGTGTCGGCGGAGATCGGTTCGATGGCATTGACGACGGTCAGCTCGGCGACGACTTCGAGGACGTAGCCGGTGGGATCACCGTGCGCGTCGCGCACGTAGTAGCTGAATCCGGGTAGCGGATCGGGGGTGTCGCGATCGATCCCAGCCATCTCCAGGGCCTTGGTGTTGACCCAGAGGCTGTGGCCGTCGATGGCGAAGAAGAATGCGGGCCGATCCGGCAGCACGCGGTCCAGGTCCGCGCGGTTGGGCCCTTCGGGGCCGAACATGTCCACCCGCCAGCCGAACCCGCGCACCGGTCCGTCCGGATTCTCCGCGGCGTACTCGGCGACCGCGGCCAGCGCATCAGTGCCGGTGGGGACCTGTAGGTCGACCCCAGAGGTCAGGAATGCCCCCATGAACGGATGGATGTGGGCTTCGACGAAACCGGGCATCAGCAACCGGCCGTCGAGATCGACCACTCGTGTACGGTCGCCGACCATCGCCATTGCGCCGGCCTCGTCGCCGACGTGGGTGATGGTCTTGCCCGTCACCGCGAGGGCCTGTGCCCACGGGTCGGCACCGGCAACGGTGTAGATCGGCCCGTTGTGGAAGACGAAGTCGGCACGGTCACCGACGACGTTCGGGCCCGCGCCCGGTGTGCTGCTCGGCGAGGCCGACTTCGTCACCGGCCGTCGGGACGCCCGATTGACTCCGAACGCCGTGAAATGCGGCGCCCACTCACACGCAGTACACATGCCCACCTCCCGACGGTGTTCGGGCGAATCCGATCGAAGGTTGTCGGGCTACTTGCGGCGCACGGTGCGCGACACGCCGCGCATCTTTGCGTTGGCGGGCATCGGACCCTTCGGCATCGCCGCGGGACCGAGCCTGGTACCGAGCGCGGTCAGACGTGACTCCAGCGAGTCCATCTGCTTGACCGTGATGTTGGCGGGCAGCTTGTTGAGGTGCTTCTCCAGCTTCGACAGCGCCACCTCGCCCTCGCCGTTTCCGACGACGATGTCGTAGATGGGGACGTCGCCGACGAGGCGGGCGGTGCGCTTCTTCTCCTGGGCGAGCAGCGGCTTGACGCGCGCCGCCGATCCCTCGCCGACGAAGATCACCCCCGGCCGTCCGATCACGCGGTGCACGGCGTCGAAGTGACCGTTGGCGGCGACACCGGGGGTGACTCGCCACTTACCGCGCAGGTTGTCCAGCGCCCAGGCAGCTGCGCCGGTCTGCCCCTCGGCCTTGCTGTACACCGACTTCTGTGCGCGCCTGCCGAAGATGATGAAGGCGACGAGCGCACCGAGGACGATGCCGAGCGGGATCAGCGTCGCCAGGGTGAACGTGCTGCCGCTCAGTACGCCGGCAGTCACCGCCGCGGCCACGATCACGACGAACGCAGTGATCATGTACGGCAGCAGCCGCTTGTCTTCCTTGCGCTGAATCTGGAATGCCTGCCACAGCTGTCCGCGCCGCTCCTTGGAGGCCGCCTTGCGTGTGGCCTTCGCCTCGGCCTTCGCTGCCTTGATCGCGGCCTTGTCGCGAGTCTTCGCCATTGGTTCAGGATACGGGTGGGCGAATCAGGACTGGGCCGAGTCCGTTCTCATGCGCGCGGCTTCTGCGTACAGCTTGCCCGCGCGGTACGACGACCGCACCAGCGGACCAGCCAGAACACCTGCGAAACCGAGCGCCTCCGCAAACCGGGAGTGCTCGACGAACTCCTCTGGGCGTACCCACCGGTCCACCGGATGGTGGCGGGCCGACGGGCGTAGGTACTGCGTGATCGTCACGATGTCGCAGCCGGCCTCGTGCAGATCGACCAGAGCGGTCTCGACTTCATCGGGTGTCTCGCCCATGCCGAGGATGAGGTTGCTCTTGGTGACCAGGCCGTAGTCGCGGGCGGCCGTCAGAACGTCCAGACTGCGCTGGTAGCGGAAGGCGGGACGGATCCGCTTGAAGATCCGGGGCACCGTTTCGAGGTTGTGCGCCATCACCTCCGGCCGCGATTCGAACACCGTCTCGAGTTGTTCGGCGACGCCGTTGAAGTCGGGGATGAGCAGTTCGACGCCTGTGTTGGGGTTCAGCGACTTGATCTGGCGCACCGTCTCGGCATACAGCCACGCGCCGCCGTCGGGCAGATCGTCACGGGCGACGCCGGTGACCGTCGAATACCGCAGCCCCATCGCCTGCACGCTCTCCGCGACACGCCGCGGCTCGTCGCGATCCAGTTCGGCCGGCTTGCCCGTATCTATCTGACAGAAGTCGCACCGTCTGGTGCACTGCTCGCCGCCGATCAGGAACGTGGCCTCGCGGTCCTCCCAGCATTCGTAGATGTTGGGGCAGCCGGCCTCCTCGCACACCGTGTGCAGGCCCTCGCGGCGCACCAGCGACTTGAGTTCCTTGTATTCGGGGCCGGTGCGCATCGTGGTCTTGATCCACGGGGGCTTGCGCTCGATCGGGGTCTCGGCATTGCGGACCTCCAAGCGCAGCAGCTTGCGGTTGCCGGGATCTACGGTCACGACCTCGATGTTACCGAGATTCGTCCGTCGAGGGCATCACACACCGCGTCACCGACCCGTTCGGCGACGTCGTCGACGGCGATCCGCCGCCCAAGTTCGGCGGTCAACGACGTCACACCGGCGTCGGAGATACCGCACGGCACGATGGTCGTGAAGGCCTCGAGCGAGCAGTCGCAGTTCAATGCGAACCCGTGCAGCGTCGTCGCGCGGGCGACCCGGATGCCGATCGCGGCGATCTTGCGGGCCGGGCGGGCCCCGTCACCGGGCACCCAGACCCCCGACCGACCGTCCACCCTTCCGGTGGGCAGACCGAGGGATGCACATACCGAAATGAGTGCTTCCTCAAGCCTGCGAACGTATTTCACGACGTCCATCGGCTCGGTCAGGCCGATGATGGGATAGCCGACCAGCTGGCCCGGGCCGTGCCAGGTGATCTTTCCGCCGCGGTCGGTGTCGATCACCGGCGTGCCGTCCACGGGTCGCTCGGCCGGTTCGGTGCGCTTGCCCGCCGTGTAGACCGGTGGGTGTTCGAGCAGCAGCAGGGTGTCGGGGCCGCCCGCGATTCGGGCCTGGGCCAGGTCGCGCTGCGTCTGCCACGCGTCGAGGTAGTCGATGCGTCCACTCCGCCGCACCTCGACAGGAGCAGTCGCGGACCGGATCGAGGCCTGGGGCACGCTGTTGAATTTACCCCTCGCTGGGTGCCGTCGCGTATGCCAGCGCCTCACCGATGGTCTTGTGGTGGAACTCGAAACCGGCCCGCTCCAGCGCGGCGGGGATGGCGCGCTGCCCACCGAGGAGGCCCTCGTCGGCGAACTCGCCTGCCGCGATGCGCAGCGCGAAACCGGGCACCATCAACGCCGTGGGGCGATTCAGGGCACGGCCGAGAGCCGCGGTGAACTCGGCGTTGGTCACCGGCGCAGGCCCCGTCAGGTTGACCGGGCCCGACAGCTCGTCATGCCCGATGGCGAACAGCAGCGCCCGGACCTCGTCCTCGAGGCTGATCCACGGCATGTACTGCCGCCCGCCGCCCAAACGTGCCCCCAGGCCAAGCCAGAAGAGCGGCCTGAGCCGGCCGAGCACGCCGCCCGAGGGAGCCAGCACCAGACCGGTGCGCGCCAGCACCACCCGCACGCCGGCGGCCTGGGCCGGCGCGGTGGCTGCCTCCCAGTCCACGCACAGCGTCGCGAGGAAGCCGCTGCCGGGCGGTGAGGTCGCATCGACCGTGCGGTCCCGGGTGTCGCCGTAGTAGCCGACCGCGCTGGCGTTGACCAGCACCGGTACACCCGCCTCCGCCACGGCGTGCGACAACACTTCGGTGGGACCGATGCGGCTGTCGCGCAAGCTCTGCTTGAACGCCCCCGACCATCGTTTGTCGCCGACGCCCACCCCGCACAGGTTCACGACGGCGTCGACGTCGCGCAGCGTGTCGGGATCGAACTCGCCGGCGTCGGGATTCCAAAACACGTCGTCGGTGTGCGTCGGGGCGCGCCGGACGATGCGCAGCACGCGGTGATCGGCTGCTCGTAGCGCCGACACCAGCGCAGAGCCGATCAGCCCCGAGGAGCCTGCGATCGCGATGACGGAACCTGGCATGCGCGGATTCGACACGTCGTGTCAGCGCTTCGTCACAGGCCGAGATCGGCCTCGAACGCTCCCTCTTCGAGGCGTCGCTTGATGGTGGTCAGGAATCGGCCGGCGTCAGCGCCGTCGATCAGCCTGTGGTCGTAGGTCAGCGGCAGGTAGCAGATCGACCGCACGCCGATCGACTCGTTGCCCGTGCCGTCCACGACCACCCGTGGTCGCTTGACGATCGCACCGGTCCCCAGCATCGCCGCCTGCGGTGGCACCAGTATCGGCGTGTCGAACAGGGCGCCCTGGCTGCCGATGTTGGTGATCGTGAAGGTGCCACCGGACAGCTCGTCGGGCTTGAGTCCCCCGGACCTCGCACGTCCCGCGATGTCGGCGATGGCGCGGGCCAGTCCGCCGAGGGAGAGATCGCCCGCGTTGTGTACGACGGGGGAGAGCAGGCCCTGTTCGGTGTCGACCGCGAAGCCGAGATGCTCGGCGTCGTAGTAGGTGATCTCCTTGGTGTCCTCGTCGTAGCTCGCGTTCACGTTCGGATGCGCCTTGAGTGCATCGATCACCGCGACCGCGAAGAACGGCAGGTACGTCAGGTTCACGCCCTCGCGCTCGGCGAAGCTCGCCTTGGCCTGCGCCCGCAGCGCCACGATCTTGGTCAGGTCCACTTCGTGGGTCTGCGTCAGTTGTGCGGTGGTCTGCAGGGATTCACGGGTCTTCTTGGCAGTGATCTGACGGATGCGGTTGGCCTTCTGCTTGGTGCCACGCAGATGAGCCATTCCCGAAGCCGCCGCCGGTGCCGGAGCCGACGATGCGGCGGGAGCCGACGGCGCGGGTGCCGGGCTCTCCGCGGGCTTCTTCTTGGCTTCCGCCGCGGCCAGCACGTCCTGCTTGCGGATCCGTCCGCCGACGCCGGTGCCCTTGACCGACGCCAGGTCGATGCCGTTCTCGCCGGCGAGCTTGCGGACCAGCGGCGTCACGTAGGGGCTTCCGTCCGACGGCGCGGAGTCCTGCGCGGCGGGGGCGGGTGCCGACTTTGGTTCGGGCTTTGGCTCGGGTTTCGGTTCCGGCTTGGGCTCCGGTTTCGGTTCAGCCTTGGGCTCGGGTTTCGGTTCCGGCTCCGGCTCCGGTTCGGGCTCTGGCTCTGGCTCTGGCTCCGCTGCGGGGGACGAGCCCTCCGCACCGATCTTGGCCAGTTCCCCCCCGACGGCGACGACGTCGTCCTCCTCGGCGCTGATGGACAGCAGCGTTCCCGCGACGGGGGAGGGGATCTCGGTGTCGACCTTGTCGGTGGACACCTCGACGAGGGGGTCGTCGACCTCCACGCTGTCGCCCACGTTCTTGAGCCAGCGGGTCACCGTGCCTTCGGTGACCGACTCCCCGAGTTCGGGCATCGTGACCGAGGTCGACTCGCCGCCGGAAGCCGCTGGTGCCGAGGGCTTGGCCTCGGGCTCCTCGGCGGCTGGTTCCGGCTCCGGCTCCGGTTCGGGCTCGGGCTCGGGCTCGGGCTCGGGTTCCGGCTCGGACTCCTCCGCCGCGGGCGCGTCATCACCGCCGCCCTCACCCTCCTCGCCGATGAGCGCGAGGTCTCCGCCGACCTCGACCGTGTCGTCCTCGTTGGCGATGATCTTGGTCAGGACACCGGCAGCCGGCGACGGGATCTCGGTGTCCACCTTGTCGGTCGACACCTCCAGCAGGGGCTCGTCGACTTCGACGGTGTCACCCTCCTGCTTGAGCCACCGCGTGACGGTCCCCTCTGTGACGCTCTCACCGAGTGCGGGCATCTGGACGGAGATGGCCATGTCTGTTGACTCCCTCGAACGGTCGCGCGTGCCAGGTCGAAATGTCGCGCTGTCCATCCTGTCACGTTCGTGCGCTTCGGTCGCCGTAGACCTGCGGACTCCCGGCTCTGGCACTATCGAAAGAGGTATTGGCCCCCAGGTTTGGAAGGAGTCGGGTCGCGTTGGGCCTCTTCAACAGATTTCGACGCCGTGGCTCCAAGGGCGCGCCCGGCAGCGATCCGGCCGCCGACCTGAACTACCTGCGGGAGTGGGTCGCCAGCCACGTGGGTGTCGAGGCCTTCGTCGAGCCGCGGACCACGGTCACCGATCTGACGGTCGTCCTCGTCGCCGCAGACGGAGAGTGGACCAGGCGCAGGACGGGTGGTGACGCCGGTGCGCGTCGGCTCAACGACCGGCTGGGAATACCCGTCTACGACGTCCAGAAGATCGGATATCCGCAGCGGATGCGCGACTACGACGCACGACGGCGCATCGAACGACAACGTGCGATGCGCCGGGAACTCGACGATCGCTGATCTTGACATCGGGGCGGCCCGCGGGCAGGCTCGATCGATCGATACCGGCGGTACTGGTTACCGTCAGTAACGTCTACAGCGGCGGACGGGGTCTCGTGGTGATGGTCGAGCAGATGGTGGACAGTGCCGACGGGGTGCGGATCGCCGTCTACGAGGAAGGAAACCCGGACGGGCCCACGGTCGTCCTGGTGCACGGCTGGCCCGACTCGCACGTGCTCTGGGACGGGGTGGCTCCGATGCTCGCCGACCGTTTCCGGATCATCCGTTACGACAACCGCGGCATGGGGAGATCATCAGCGCCCAAACCGCTTTCGGCCTACACGATGGCCCGGTACGCGGACGACTTCGCCGCCGTCCTCGCCGCGGTGGCCCCCGATGGACCGGTGCACGTGCTGGCGCACGACTGGGGATCGGTCGGCGTGTGGGAGTACCTGGCCCGACCAGTTGCCGCCGACCGCGTGGCCTCGTTCACGTCCAGCTCGGGCCCGAGTGCCGACCACCTGAACCGCTACGTCATGTCGGGTCTGCGCAGCCCCTACCGGCCCAGGCGATTCCTGCGTTCGGTGTCGACGTTGATGCGACTGACGTACATGGCCGCGTTCTCGATACCGGTCGTGGCGCCAGCGTTCACGAGACTGTTCTTCACGCGTGCGATGCGACGCACCCTGCAGGGCCGGGACGGCATAGCCGCTGACCGGATTCATCAGTCCGATGACGTCGTCACGGACGCCGTGCGCGGCATGAAGGTGTACCCGGCGAACTACTTCCGGTCACTGGCCCGGGCGCGGACCGATCACCACGTCGAGGTGCCGGTTCAGATCATCGTCAACACCACCGATCCGTTCATCCGACACCACCTCTACGACGAGACCCGCACGTGGGTGTCGCGGCTGTGGCGCCGGGACGTCAAGGCCGGGCACTGGTCGGTTTTCTCCCACCCGCAGGTGATGGCGCAGTCCGTGACCGAACTCGTCGACTTCCTCGAGGGCGGGCCGCCCGCGCGTGCACTCCTGCGTGCGGAGGTTGGACGTCCGCGCCAATACTTCGGCGACACAATGGTTTCGGTGACCGGCGCCGGAAGCGGCATCGGCAGGGAGACCGCGTTGGCCTTCGCGGCGGAGGGTGCCGAACTGGTCGTCAGCGATGTCGACCAGGCGGGCGTCGAGGAGACCGCCGCGCAGATCGTCGCACGCGGTGGACTCGCACACGCCTATGTGCTGGACGTATCGGACGCCGACGCCGTGGAGGCCTTCGCCGACCGGGTGTGCAAGGAGCACGGGGTGCCCGACATCGTCGTGAACAACGCAGGCATCGGCCAGGCCGGAGCCTTCCTCGACACACCCGCCGACCAGTGGGACCGCGTGCTCGACGTCAACCTCGGAGGCGTCGTCAACGGTTGCCGGTCATTCGCCGGCCGCCTCGTCGAGCGGGGAACCGGTGGCCACGTCGTCAACGTGTCGTCGATGGCTGCCTACGCGCCACTGCAGGCGATGAACGCCTACTGCACCTCCAAGGCCGCGGTCTACATGTTCTCCGACTGTCTGCGCGCCGAACTCGACGCCGCAGGAATTGGATTGACCACCGTGTGCCCCGGCGTCATCGCCACGAACATCGTCGCGACCACGCGGTTCGACCCGCCGCCCGGCAAGGCCGCCCGGGTGGCCGGACGCCGCAAACAACTCGAGGCGCTCTTCGCCGCCCGCCGCTACGGACCGGACAAGGTGGCCAAGGCGATCGTGTCGGCCGTCAAGAAGAACAAGCCCATCCGCCCCGTCGCTCCCGAGGCGCATCTGCTGTACGGCATGTCCAGGGTCGCGCCGCAGGCACTGCGCAGCACGGCGCGCGGCAGCGTCATGTAGCGGGAAGCTAGCCGTTCTCGGCGACGTCGGTGAGCACGGCGAACATGGTCCTCGTCGGCACGCCCGTGCCGCCCTTGCCGGTGTAGCCCCACGGGCTGCCGGTGTTGTACGCCGGGGCTGCGACGTCGAGATGCGCCCACTGCACGCCATCGGCGACGAACTCGCGAAGGTAGACGCCCGCGACGAGCATGCCCGCGTACCGCGAGGCACTCACGTTGGCCAGGTCGGCCACCGTGGACTTCAGGTCGTCGGAGAGTTCCTCGGGCAGCGGCATCGGCCACGCGTTCTCGCCGACGCCCTGCGACAGCGTGGCGACGCGATCACGGAAGTCGTCGCTACCCATGACGCCCGGCGTGCGCGACCCGAGCGCAACGGTCTGCGCCCCGGTCAGCGTCGATGTCTCGATGAGGTAGTCCGGCTCGTCCTCGCAGGCCCGCACGATCGCGTCGGCCAGCACCAGGCGGCCCTCGGCGTCGGTGTTGAGCACCTCCACCGTGATGCCGCCGTACTGGGTCAACACGTCGCCGGGGCGCTGGGCGGTCGACGACGGCATGTTCTCGGCGAGTGGCACGTAGGCGAACACGTCGACCGGCACCTGCTGCTTGGCGGCGAGCACCACGGTGGCGATGACGGCCGCCGCACCGCCCATGTCTGAGGTCATGTGGTGCATGTTCGCCGCGGGCTTGATCGAGATGCCGCCGGTGTCGAAGGTGATGCCCTTGCCGACGAGCGCCACCTTCTTGGCCGTCTCGGGCTCGGCGGCGAGCGTGCTGCCGCGGTGGACCAGACGCACCAGTCGCGGTGGGCGCGACGATCCCTTGCCGACGCCGACGATGCCGCCGTATCCGCCCGCTTCGAGCGCTGATTCGTCGAGCACCTCGACCTCGAGGCCGACCGACTCGCCCAGAGCCCGTGCCCGATCCGCGAATTCGGCGGGGAACAGGTGGCTGGGCGGCGTGTTGACGAAGTCGCGTGCGGTCGCCACGGCGGTCGCGATGTCGGTGGCCCGCGCCGAGGCGGCGTCGGCGTCCTTGCCGGTGGACAGTGCGGTGATGCCGGCCAGCGCCGGTTCCTTCGGTGCGGTCTTGCTGCTGCGGAACTCGGTGAACCGGTATGCGCCGAGGATCAGGCCCTCGACCGCGGCCGCCATGTCGATCTCCGAAAGTGTGGTCACCACTGCGTCGGTGCCCGAAAGCGACCGGGCGGCCACGCCTGCGGCACGCCGGATCGTGTCCGCCGGCCATTCGGCGCGATCCTTGCCAAGTCCGACGGCCAGCACGCTTGCCACCGGAAGCGAGGGCGCCACCACGCGGGTCACCTGGTCGGTACCGCCCTTGGCGCCGAGCGCGGCGAGGGCGCCCTCGATCTCCCCGACCGCCTCGGGATCGAGGAACGGGTTGGGAACGACCTTGGGGCCGGGTGCTGCATCGCCTGCTCCATCATCGTCGGCGGCGACGACGGGAACGATCAGCACCGCCGAGCCGAGGCCCTTCTCGGGCAGGGTGGCGGACACGGAGACGGTGGGGGACTGGTAGCCGGGTGAGGTGCTCACGGGGACCAACCCTAGCTAGTGTGGAGCGTCGTGAGTGACAACCTGCTGGCCGGCCCCCTCGACGAGCGCCACCGCGAACTCGGAGCGAGCTTCGCGGAGTTCGGTGGCTGGACCATGCCGGTGTCGTACGCCGGCACGGTCAGCGAACACAACGCCACCAGAAACGCGGTCGGGCTGTTCGACGTCAGTCACCTGGGCAAGGCGTTGGTCGTGGGGCCCGGCGCCGCCGAGTACGTCAACTCCGCCTTCACCAACGACCTGCGCCGCATCGGCCCGGGTAAGGCGCAATACACGTTGTGCTGCAACGACTCCGGTGGCGTGATCGATGACCTGATCGCCTACTACGTGTCCGACGAAGAAATCTTCCTGGTGCCCAACGCCGCGAACACCGCCGCGGTGGTCGCGGCCCTGCAGGAACGGGCACCGTCGGGGGTGACCATCACCGACGAACACCGGTCCCACGCCGTCCTGGCGGTGCAGGGGCCCAGGTCGGCCGAGGTGCTCGGCACGCTGGGCCTGCCGAAGGGCATGGACTACATGGAGTACGCCGACGCGGAGTTCGACGGGGTGCCGGTCCGGGTCTGCCGCACCGGCTACACCGGCGAGCACGGGTACGAACTGCTGCCGCCGTGGGATCGGGCGGCGGTGGTATTCGACGCGCTCGTCGAGGCGGTGCGCGCCGCGGGCGGCGAACCTGCGGGCCTCGGCGCCCGCGACACCCTGCGCACCGAGATGGGCTATCCGCTGCACGGTCACGAACTGTCGCCGGTGATCTCGCCGGTCCAGGCCCGGTGCGGTTGGGCGGTCGGCTGGCGCAAGGACGACTTCTGGGGGCGCGACGCGCTGCTGGCGGAGAAGCAGACCGGGCCGCGGCGGTCACTACGCGGGTTGCGCGCCGTCGGGCGCGGCGTGCTGCGCGCAGACATGACGGTTCTCGACGGACAGACACCTGTCGGGGTGACGACGTCGGGAACGTTCTCTCCGACACTGAAACTCGGCATTGCGCTGGCGCTCGTCGACACCGACGCCGGCGTCGAGGACGGTCAACGGCGTGGCCGTGGACGTGCGCGGCAAGCCGCTCGAGTGCGAGGTCGTCAAACCGCCGTTCGTGGAGGCGAAAACTCGCTAGTCGCGGGTTATACAATCGCCACATGACCGATGGCCGCCTCGAGTTCTCACGTGCCCTGAACCCCGATCCGGCGCGTGACGAGGTACGTGCCGGCATCCTCGCCGACCCTGGTTTCGGACGCTTCCACACCGACCACATGGTGTCCGTCGACTACACCACGGGACGCGGTTGGCACGACGCACGCGTCATTCCCTACGGTCCCATCGAACTCGACCCGTCGGCGATCGTCCTGCACTACGCGCAGGAGATCTTCGAAGGGCTCAAGGCCTACCGGTGGGCGGACGGATCCATCGTGTCGTTCCGGCCCGAGGCCAACGCGGCGCGGTTGCGCAGCTCGGCGCGTCGGTTGGCCATCCCCGAGCTGCCCGAAGACGTCTTCATCGAGTCGCTGCGCCAGCTCATCGCCGTCGACGGCGACTGGGTGCCCGCCGCGGGCGGCGAAGAGTCGCTCTACCTGCGGCCCTTCGTCTTCGCCACCGAACCGGGACTGGGCGTGCGTCCCGCCGACCAGTACCGCTACCTCGTGATCGGCTCACCCGCCGGTGCCTACTTCAAGGGCGGCATCAGGCCGGTGTCGGTGTGGCTGTCGACCGAGTACGTGCGCGCCAGCCCGGGCGGTACCGGGGCGGCCAAGTTCGGCGGCAACTACGCGGCCTCGCTGCTGGCGCAGGCCGAGGCCGCCGACCACGGCTGCGACCAGGTGGTCTGGCTCGACGCCATCGAACGCCGCTACGTCGAGGAGATGGGCGGCATGAACCTCTTCTTCGTCTTCGGCAGCGGCGGTTCGGCCCGGTTGGTGACCCCGGAACTCAGTGGCTCGCTGCTGCCCGGTATCACCAGGAATTCGCTGTTGCAGCTGGCGACGGATGCCGGGTTCACCGTCGAGGAACGCAAGATCGACGTCGACGAGTGGCAGAAGAAGGCCGCGGCCAACGAGATCACCGAGGTGTTCGCGTGCGGTACCGCCGCGGTGATCACCCCGGTCTCACACGTGAAGTTCACAGACGGTGAGTTCACCATCGCCGACGGCGAACCCGGCGAGGTCACGATGGCATTGCGCGACACGCTGACCGGTATCCAGCGCGGGACGTTCGCCGACACCCACGGCTGGATGACCCGACTCGGCTAGCCTGCCGGGCGGTCGCGTGACGGCTCAGCCGATCGCCATGCCAAGCGCGGCGACGGTGGTCGTCACCTCCAGCGCGGCGCCCAGCACGTCGCCGGTGATCCCGCCGAAGCGGCGGACACAGTGCGCTACCAGCAGCGTCGCCAAGACCAGCGCGAACATGACCGCGACGGGCCCCTGCCAGCCGCGCGGTGTCGCGACTGCGGCGACCGCTGTCACCGCGACCACCCACGCGCCGACGACCCATCGCGGCTGGCTGCCGGCCACCGTGGCCCCGAGCGCGCTGCCCGCCGCGGCCCGAATCCCGCGTCGACATGCCACCACGACGGCCACCCGGCCCGCGGCCACGGCCACCACGATCGCCACGGGGCCCGACACCGAGAAGGCCAGGCCCTGCAGGACGATCGTCACCACCACCGCGGCGACGCCGAAGGGCCCCGCCGTACCGTCCCGCATCACCGCCAGCGCGCGCTCGGAAGGTCCGTAGCAGCCGAGTCCGTCGGCAGTGTCCGCCAGACCGTCGACGTGCAGACCCCTGGTGGCCAGCAGCAGCACCGTGACCGCCAGCATGCCGACAAGTGGGTTGCCTTCACCAAATCCGGCCGTCGCGGCCCACGCGACACCTGCCGCAAGCGCGCCCAGTGCCACGCCTACCACCGGCAGCGCCGTCAGCGCGCCCCGTCCGAATTCCTGGCGCGCGCGCACCGGCAGCACCGTGGCGAATGCGGCGGCCGAGGCGAGCGAACCGATCACGGCGAGGAGTCGGTGATTCGGTCGCCGCCACTCACGTTGGCCTCGTCGAAGGTGGCCATCGAAATCAGGATTGCCACGGCGGCACGTAGCACCGACAGTGCCACCGCCGCGCCGGTGCCCTCACCCAGTCGCATACCGAGGTCGACGATGGGCACCAGCCCCAGGCGTTGCAGTGCCAGCGTGTGCGCGGGTTCGGTGGACCGGTGCCCCGCCTGCCACCAGCGGTCCGCCCCGGGCGCCATGCGTTCGGCCAGCAGCGCAGCGGCGGTCACCACGACGCCGTCGAGGAGTACCGGGGTGCGCCGGACCGCGGCCTGAGCGCAGAACCCCGCGATGGCAGCGAGGTCGGCGCCACCGCAGATGCGAAGCAGCGCAACGGGGTCGGAGGTGGATGCCCGGGCTCGGTACAGGGCATCGCGGATGGCCGCCGTCTTGCGGCCCCAGCCGGCATCGTCCACGCCCGTGCCGCGACCCACCACTGCGACCGGTTCGGAGTCGGTCAGCGCGGCGATCAACGTCGTTGCGGCGGTGGTGTTTCCGATCCCCATGTCGCCGGCGATCAGCAGATCGGCACCGGCATCGACCTCCTCGTCGGCGATGCTGCGGCCGGCCCGAACCGCGGCCAGCGTCTCCTCGGCCGACAGGGCATCCTCGACGGCGATGTTGCCGCTGCCGCGCCGAACCTTGTGGGCTCCGATGGCCGACGACTGCGGTGCGTCGGGGTCCACCGGGGCGTCCACCGCGACGTCTACCACCCGCACGCTCGCCCCGGCTACGTCGGCCAGGACGTTGATGGCGGCCCCGCCCGCCTCGAAGTTCGCCATCATCTGTGCGGTGACCTCCGGCGGGAATGCCGAGACACCGGCCTTCGCGACGCCGTGGTCCCCGGCGAACACGACGACCCTGGCCCTGGTGAATTGCCGCGGTGGACACGTGCCCTGGCACGCCGCCACCCAGACCGACAGGTCCTCGAGCCGGCCGAGCGCACCCCGCGGCTTGGTGAGCAGGTCCTGCCGGGCGCGCGCAGCGGCAGCCGCGGCGGCGTCGGGCGCATCGACGGCGGGAAAGTCGATCACGAGGTCGGTCACGGGGTCGGTCACGAAGGCTCCTTCACCGTGACCGGTTGCCCGGCGACCACCAGAACCACCTGCTCGCAGCATTCGGCGAGCCGCTGGTTCAGCGTGCCGAGCTCGTCGGCGAATCTGCGGCCGGACTGGGTCGCGGGCACCACGGTGAGCCCCACCTCGGGACTGACCAGCGCCAGCGGGGCACGGAACTCACCGACGGCGTGGACGAGGTCGTCGACCTCGACGGTCATCGCGTCGGCGTGGCAGCCCTCCCATGCGCCGCGGCGATCCAGTGCCGCCACCAGCCATCCCCCCAGATCGTCGACGAGGGTGGCGGTATCGGGGTCATCACGAAGCCGTGTTGCTACGTCCTGGCTCTCGACCGTTGCCCAGTGTTCCGGGCGGCGCTGTCGATGACCGGATACCCGTGCAGACCAGTCCGGATCGTCGGGCGCGATATCGCCGGTTGCGACGTAGCGCACCGGCCCCGAAGGACCTGCGGCACGGGTGATCGCCGACTCGGCCCATGCCGACTTGCCCGAACGGATACCGCCGAGCACCAGAACCCGCACCGGGGTCAGGAGATCTCGTCGCCGCGATTGACCTGCGGGCGAGGCGCCCTCATGCGGCGCAGCTGCGAGGCCCGACTGGCGGAGTAGAAGCCGAGCTTCCAACCACTTTCGATGTTGTCGGGGAACTTCGCGTTGACGATCTTGTTCACCCGGCGGCCGACCACGAAGCCGTCGATCACCATCACCACGACCAGCACCAGCATGGCCGGGGACAACAGCTGCTGAACCGCCACCGATGGCACCGACAGCATCACGAAGACCAGGCCGAGTGCCGCGGGCATGAACAGGCCGAGCACGTTTCGCCGGGAGTCCACCACGTCGCGAGCGAGTCGGCGGACCGGACCCTTGTCGCGGGGCAGGAGGTAGGCGTCCTCGCCGGACATCATCTTCTCGCGACGCTCGGTCGCCGAGGCGCGACGGGCCAGCTTGTCGGCCTTGCGCTCGTCCTTACTGAGCTTGCGCCCGCCCAATTCCTTGCGGCGCTTGCGGGCCTCCGCCGTCGTCATCGGAGCGGGAGCCACCGGACCGCGGCGACGGGCGGCCTCGCTGCGTTTCGGGGTCGGCCTGCCCTTCGGGGCGGTGGACTTGTTGTCCGGTCCGGTCTCCAGACCGTCGGACGGGTCCGCAGAATCAGACTCCTCCGGTGGGGGGTTGTCCTTCTTGCGGCCCAGCAGCTTCACACCTGCCAGATTACTTCAGGCCGTCTGCGGCCGATCCGGGTGCCGCCACGGCCCGGAATGCACCGGGCCGAGTGCCGCCTTACCCTGCTGTGATGACCGAACCCGGACTTCGCGTGCTGATCGCCCCGGACTGTTTCGGCGACAGCCTCACCGCGGTCGAGGCCGCGGAGGCGATCGCGTCTGGCTGGGGGTCCGCGCGCAGCGGCGACCAGGTCACGCTTGCCCCGCAGTCCGACGGCGGCCCGGGCTTCGTCGGCGTGCTGGCCAGCCGACTTGGCGGGCTACGGTCGAACCAGGTGAGCGGTCCGCTGGGCGACGGAGTCACCGCGGAGTGGGTGTTCGACGGCGAATCGGGAACGGCGTACATCGAGTGCGCGCAGGCGTGTGGACTCGCGCTGCTCGGAGGCCCGCCGACGGTGCGGACCGCGCTCGACGCGCACAGCCGAGGCGTGGGTGAACTCATCGACGCCGCCGTCGCCGCCGGTGCGCGGCGGATCGTCGTGGGGCTCGGTGGCAGCGGGTGCACCGACGGTGGCCGTGCCCTCGTCGAGGCGCTCGGTGGGCTGGCGGCCGCCAGGGCCCGGGTGGCAGGAGTCGAGTTGATTGCGGCGACCGATGTCGAGCATCCGCTCCTCGGGACGATGGGCGCCGCCGCGGTCTTCGGTCCTCAGAAGGGTGCTGATCCAGGCACGGTGGCGGTGCTCGAGCGCAGGCTCACCGAGTGGAGCGTCGAACTGGGCGCCGTCGCCGGGCGAGACGTCGCGGCGGAGCCTGGTGCGGGCGCGGCCGGTGGCATGGGGGCGGCGTTGCTCGCGATCGGTGCCCGGCGGGAATCGGGAGCGGCGGTGATCGGCGAGTTCACCGGGCTGGCCGCCGACCTCGCCGCCGCGGATCTGATCATCACCGGCGAAGGTCGGTTCGACGACCAGTCGCTCCACGGCAAAGTCGTCAGTGCACTGGCCGAGGGTGCGGGCGCAGCCCCGGTACTCGTCCTGGCCGGGCAGGTCACGCTCGACGCCGACGCGCTGCGGGCTGCCGGAATCACGGCCGCCCACTCCATCACCGAATTCGCCGGCTCGGTGCAGCTGGCCATGGACGACGCTGCGAATCAGCTGACGGGCCTGGCCCGGCGAACAGCCGCCGCCTGGGCCTCGGAGTCGGGGAATAGCGGCCAGACAAGGTACCGTTGAAGAAGACTGACGCATGACTATGCACAGGGAGAAGCAATGACTGTCCAGGACGAATCGGCGACCACCACCGCCACCCACGGAGCGACCCTGACAGAAGCCGCGGCCACCAAGGCGAAGGCGCTGCTCGACCAGGAGGGGCGTGACGATCTCGCGCTGCGCATCGCCGTGCAACCGGGCGGCTGCGCCGGCCTGCGCTACAACTTGTTCTTCGACGACAGGACGCTCGACGGCGACCTGACCACCGAGTTCGGTGGCGTGGGCCTGACCGTCGACCGGATGAGCGCACCGTACATCCAGGGTGCCGTCATCGACTTCGTCGACACCATCGAGAAGCAGGGTTTCACCATCGACAACCCCAACGCGACGGGCTCCTGCGCCTGCGGCGACTCGTTCAACTGAGTCAGTACAGACCGGTTCGCGGCAGGTAGGAGCACACCAGCACCTGGTCGCCCTGGGTGAGCACCTGAGCGACGGCCTGTCGCTGTGCCTCGCCCTGCGTTCGGGCAGCCTGCACGCGCAAGGTGAAGAGCACCTGAGCCTGGTTCGGCGACCACGTCACGATCTTGTCGATCGAGGTCACCTCCGCACTCTTGAACTGCCGACGGAACGCATCGCTGGCGAGATTGGCCAGCGACATGTCGGCCTTGCGGTCCTCGATCTCGTCGTACAGCCCGCACGATGCGTTGCGCGCGACGGTCTCGTCGTCGCCCTGGCTCAGCGCGTCCATGTAGGCCTGTATGGCCGTCTTCGCACGTTCCGGTGTCAAAGCGGTGTCCGTGGAGTGCTCGCCGCGCGTCACGAACACGACCAGCGTCGCGACCGCGGCGACCGCGACGAGAATGGCGATGGCGAGTCCGGCAACCAGGAAACGGCGCTTGCTCCGCTGCGGGTAGGGGATCGGAGGCGGCAGCGCACCCGGATACGGTGACGGCACCGGACCGGGAAAATACCCTGGCGGCCCGTATCGAGGGTCGGGGGACCCACTGGGCCCTTGCGGGGACGAATCGGGGGGAGGGTAAGGGCCAGCCATGTCGTTGTTAGGCTAGCGCACCGACCTGCGACGACCACGATTCACGGCACGGGAGTGCGGACGTAGTCTTTGCGCGGTCGGTTCAATCAATCTGAAGGGATGGCTTTTCGTGACCATTGCGGTGACGGGATCGATCGCGTCCGACCATCTGATGAGATTCCCCGGGAAGTTCTCCGAGCAGTTGCTGGCCGACCATCTGCAGAAGGTGTCGTTGAGCTTCCTGGTGGATGACCTGGTGGTACACCGCGGCGGCGTCGCGGGCAACATGGCGTTCGCGATCGGCGTCCTCGGCGGTGAGGTCGCGCTGGTCGGGGCGGCAGGACGGGACTTCGACGACTACCGGCAGTGGCTCACCTCGCACGGGGTCGACTGCTCGAACGTGCTGATCTCGGATTCGGCCTATACCGCGCGCTTCGTGTGCACCACCGATGAGGACATGGCGCAGATCGCCTCGTTCTATCCGGGTGCCATGTCCGAGGCACGCGACATCAAACTCGCCGACGTCGTATCACGCGTTCGGCGCACCGGAACTGGTCATCGTCGGCGCCAACGACCCCGACGCCATGTTCGGCCACACGCAGGAGTGCCGCGAACTCGGGCTACCGTTCGCCGCCGACCCGTCGCAGCAGTTGGCGAGGCTGTCGGGTGACGAGATCCGGAAGCTCATCGGCGGCGCGACCTACCTCTTCACCAACGACTACGAGTGGGATCTGCTTCTGCAGAAGTCGGGCCTGTCCGAGGCGCAGGTGATGAACCAGGTCGGCCTGCGCGTCACCACGCTGGGTCCCAAGGGCGTCGACCTCGTGTCATCGGACGGCACCTTCGTCCACGTCGGCGTGGTGCCGGAGAAGCATCAGGCCGACCCCACCGGCATCGGCGATGCGTTCCGTGCCGGGTTCCTCACCGGTCGTAGTGCCGGCCTGAACCTGGAGCGCGCGGCGCAGTTGGCGTCGATGGTCGCCGTCTTGGTGTTCGAGGCGCCCGGACCGCAGGAGTGGACGTGGGACCGCGACGGCGCGATCGAGCGCATCACCGACGCCTACGGACCCGAGGCGGGTACCGAGATCGCGCAGGCCCTGGCCTGATTGACGGCTCCGCCGGTGGCCGTGACGGCTCCGCCGTCGTGGCCTGAACCTAGAGCTGCACGGGGTAGTGCGGCTCTTTGATCGCCGGGGTAACGCTGCGTTCCACGAAGATCGCGTGCCACAGCATGAAGATCAGCACCGTCCACAGGCGGCGGCTGTGATCGCTCACACCGCTGCGGTGTTCGTCCAGCATGCGACGGACCGCAGCGATGTCGACCAGGTGGCCCGCCTGTGACGACGCCACCGTGGCGTAGGCCCAGTCCAGCAGTTCGCCCGCGCGCAACCAGTGCCGGATGGGCACGGGAAAGCCGAGCTTCGGACGGTTGAGCACGTGGGCGGGCACGATCGGTTCCAACGCGCGGCGCAACGCGTACTTGGTGGTCGCCCTGGTGATCTTCTGGTCGAACGGCAGCCGCGATGCCACCGCGAACACCTCGGGATCGAGGAACGGCACGCGGAGTTCCAGCGAGTTCGCCATCGTCATCTTGTCCGCCTTGACCAGGATGTCGCCACGCAGCCAGGTGAACAGATCGATGTGCTGCATGCGTGCGACGGGATCCCACCCCTCGGATTCGGCGTAGAGCGGCGCGGTGACGTCGGTGTGGGTCCACTCCTGGCGGAACCCGGGCAGCGTCGCGCGCAACTGCTCGTCGGAGAAGCTACGGGCGTTGCCGTAATAGCGCTCCTGCAGGGTCAGCGAGCCCCGATGGAGCAGGCTCTTGCCGCGCATGCCCTCGGGCAACGGTCGCGAGGCCCTGCCAAGGGTGCGGCGGACCGGCCGGGGGAGGAAGTCGAACGCCTTCAGCGACAACGGTTCCCGATAGATCGTGTAACCGCCGAACAGTTCGTCGGCGCCCTCGCCCGACAGTACGACCTTGACGTGCTTGCGGGCCTCCCTGGCGATGAAGAACAGCGGCACCAGCGCGGGATCGGCGACCGGTTCGTCGAGATACCAGACGATCTCGGGCAGGGCCGCCACGAACTCGGCCTGGCTGACCACCTTCGTCACGTGGCGGGCGCCGATCGCCTCGGCCGAGGCCACCGCGACGTCGACCTCGGAGAAGCCCTCCCGCTCGAAACCGGTGGTGAACGTGATCAGCCGCGGGTTGTGCCGCATCGCGAGCGCCGCGATCGCGGTTGAGTCGATGCCACCGGACAGGAACGCGCCCACGGTGACGTCGGCGCGCATGTGCTTGGCGACGGAGTCTTCGAGCACCGCGGTCACCTCGTCGTAGCGGGCCTGCTCGTTACCCGCGACGAACGGCACCGCGGCGAACCGCGGGGTGAAGTAGCGGGTCACCTCCGGCGTGGCGCCGGGCCGGATCACGGCGTAGCTGCCCGACTCCAGCCGCCGGACGCCTCGGTGCAGCGTCTCGGGCTCGGGGACGTACTGCAGAACGGTGTAGTGCTGTACGGCGCGCGCGTCGATGCCCAGGTCGATGCCTGCGAGTGGCGCCAGGTCGAGCAGGCTCTTCTTCTCGCTCCCGACGATCGTGCCGCCCGGTCCCGTTGCCATGAACAGCGGCTTGATGCCGAACGGGTCGCGGGCGCAGAAGAGCTCGCGTTCGTGGGAGTCCCAGAGCGCGAATGCGAACATGCCCCTGAGCCGGGTCAGCGCGGCCGCGCCCCAGTGGTGGTAGGCCGCGACGATGGCTTCACCGTCGCCGTCGGTGGTGAACTCGGTGCCGTGCTCGGCCGCCAGTTCGTCGCGAAGCTCGAGGTAGTTGTAGATCTCCCCGTTGAACACCAGCACGTAGCGTGCCGGCGCATCGGGCGGGCCCCAGCGCAACGGCTGGTGGCTGTGCGCGATGTCGATGATCGACAGCCGGTTGAAGCCCAGCACGACACCTGGGGACGACGCGTCGTCCGTCCACGTCCCCGGCTCGTCCGGACCGCGGTGACGCATCAGATTTGACGCCCCCGAAACGGCGTCGACCAGCCCCGCGCGGGGGTCAGCGGACGGATCGGTCAGGTAGGCCAGGAGTCCGCACACCGCGCCAGTATGCCCAATGGCGAGGTGGGTCGAGACCAACACCCGGACACATCCCCCGGTCGCTTCGCTCCTGCCCGCCAGACACATCTCCCAGTCGCGTCGCTCCTGCCCGCCAGACACATCTCCCAGTCGCGTCGCTCCTGCCCACCGGTGTGGTCTACGCTTTGTAGTATTCGAATCGACACCCGACCGCACCGCGGTCGATGTGACCGACTTCTAGGAGGCGCCAACGTGACCGCTCGCGGGCTCCGGTTGGTGGCGTTGTCCGCCGTTCTGGGTGGGTCGACGCTCCTTCTCAGTGGATGCAGCTGGTCGGAGGCCATCGGCCTCGGCTGGCCCGATGGCATCACTCCTGAGGCCAGGCTCAACAGGGAACTGTGGGTAAGTTCCGTGATCGCGTCGTTGGTGGTCGGCGTGATCGTGTGGGCCCTGATCTTCTGGGCCAGCGCCTTCCACCGCAAGAAGAAGACGGACACCGAGCTGCCCCGCCAGTTCGGCTACAACATGCCGTTGGAGCTGGTGCTCACCGTCGTGCCGTTCCTGATCATCTCGGTACTCTTCTACTTCACCGTGGTGGTGCAGGAGAAGATGCTGCACAAGGAGCCCAACCCCGAGGTCGTCATCGACGTCACCGCATTCCAGTGGAATTGGAAGTTCGGTTACCAGAAGGTCGCGTTCACCGACGGCACGTTCGAATACGAGGGTGCCGACGAAGCGCGCAGGGCCGCGATGGAGTCCAAGCCGGAGGGCGTCGACGAAGAGGGCGAGGAGATCGTCGGTCCGATCAACGGGCTGAACCCCGAGGACCGCAGCTACCTGCACTTCGACAAGATCGAGACCCTCGGCAGTAGCACCGAGATTCCAATCCTGGTGTTGCCGAAGGACAAGCGCATCGAGTTCCAGATCGCCTCGGCCGACGTCATCCACGGGTTCTGGGTGCCGGAATTCCTGTTCAAGCGCGACGTCATGCCCAACCCCGAGGCGAACAACTCCGACAACGTCTTCCAGCTCAGCAAGATCGAGGAGACCGGCGCGTTCGTCGGCCGCTGCACCGAGATGTGCGGCACCTACCACTCGATGATGAACTTCGAGGTCCGGGTCGTCGAGCCGAACGACTTCAAGGCATATCTGCAGTACCGCGAGGACAATCCGAAGGCCACCAACTCCGATGCCCTGAAGGCCATCGGACTGCCCCCGACGGCGGTCACCACACACCCGTTCGACACCCGCCGCGGTGAACTGGCCCCACAGGCGAGCAAGTAGGGACACCCATGCATATCGAAGCCAGGCTGTTCGAGTTCCTGACCGGGTTCTTCGCGTTGTGTGCAGTCGTATACGGCGTGCTCACCGCGCTGTACGCGAGGGGAGGCATCGAGTGGGCGGGAACCACGGCGCTCGTCCTCTCCATGGGGCTGGCGTTGATCACGGGCACGTTCTTCCGGTTCGTCGCCCGCCGACTCGACACCCGGCCTGAGGACTACGAGGACGCCGAGATCGCTGACGGCGCTGGAGAGCTGGGTTTCTACAGCCCGCACAGTTGGTGGCCGCTCATGATCGCCCTGTCTGCCTCGGTCACCGCCGTCGGCGTCGCCATGTGGCTGCCGTGGTTGATCGTCGCAGGCGTCTCATTCGTGTTGGCGACGGTCGCCGGGCTGGTCTTCGAGTACTACACCGGCCCCGAGAAGCACTGACCCGTAGCTCAGCCGGTCACGATACGGGCGCCAGTTGAGTCACCGCCGCGTCGCGCGGGCCGCTCCCGCTTCAGGTTGGGTAGTGTTGCCGGGGCACGACCAGTCACGGTGCGGACCGTGGCGTCGCGCCGATCGAGCAGTCGAGAAGGACAGGCGTAGATGAGCGGGCCGAATCCCCCCGGGCCGGATTCTCCGAAACCGGACGAACCCGCACACGAGGCACCCGGCGCAGATGAACCGGACAGTTATTCGCAGGCATACTCCGCCCCCGAATCCGAGCAGTTCATCAGTGGCCCATACGTCCCACCCGACCCTGCGCTGTACGACTACGACACCTACGAACCCGCCGTCGTCGACGTCGACCAGGACCCGCCCCGTTGGCCGTGGGTCGTTGGAGTGGTTGCGATCGTGGCCGCGATAGCGCTCGTCGTGTCGGTGACGCTGCTGGTCGCCCGTACCGACAGTACCGATCTGGCCAATCCGGGAACCAGCACGACATCGTCGAAACCGCCCGTCCAGGACGCGATCACGACGACGAGGACCACGACGACCACCCCGCCGCCGCCGTCCAGCGAGCCCCCGCCACCACCACCGCCGCCCCGACTAGCCCCCGACCGCCACCGCCCCCGCCGCCGACCCAGGAGGCGCCGCCCCCCAGCGAGGAACCACCCCCGCCACCCCCGCCGCCACCGCCGCCGCCACCGAGCACGGCCCCGGCGGGGCCGAGGTTCATCACCTACAGCATCACCGGTACCAAGGCGCCGCTGGACCGGATCTCGGTCACCTATACCGATGCCTCGGGACGGCAGCGCACCCAGCAGAACGTGTACATTCCGTGGTCGTTGACGGTGACGCCGATCTCGATGTCGGAGTACGGCTCCGTTCAGGCGTCGAGCCTGCTGCGGCTGAGCAAGCTGAACTGCTCGATCACCACCAGCGACGGTCAGACGATCGCATCGCAGAACAACAACGATTGGCAGACCAGCTGCTGATGTCGAATGACACTGAAGCCGTAGCGCGCTCGTCGCGCAACCCCGGCGCCCTCGATCAGACCGATCGCATCCTGCTCGCGGCGTGTGCTGCCGCGTGGCTGGTCGCGCTCGGTGCCGCCGTGGCCGCCATCGTCGCACTGGTCGACCTCGTCACCAGTGATGTCGGGACTTCCGCGGAAGCCGAGACACCGTGGTTGCTCTACACGGTCATCGGCGTATCCGCGCTCGTGATCGTGGGTGCCGTGCCGCTGCTGATCCGCGCGAGGCGGGAGGCGCAGAGCGGCGAGGTCGCACCGCCGGTCGAGGAGCGGTCCGAGGACTCCGGTAAGGCGTTCGGAGACCCCGTCGAGACGGCGAACGTGCGGGCATCGGACCGCCCGGTCATTCGGCGGGAACCCCCGGCACCGCCCGCTCGCAGTCGGGTCGGGTTCCCGACCGCCGCGGTGGAGCAGATCTGGCTGCGGTGCCCAACGGTGATCGTGGGAGCAGTCGGAGCGGCGACTGCCGCGGTTGGCGTCGCGACCTATCTTTCGGCGACCGAACACGATGCCTCGGCATGGGTCGCCTACGGCATTGCGGGCCTCATCGTGGTCGCGATGCCCGCGGCGCCAGTGCTCTTCCTGCGCCAGTTGCGCGCACTCCTCGAGGCCTAACCGACCTGACCACCTACGGTCGGCGGTGGCGCTGAGACTGCGCTCAGGGTTGCGAACTCGGCGCAGCAGCCCTCAATGCAATCTCAACGAGATTCGGGATGCTCAGTGGTGGCCGTTGCCATTCGCCGAGCCGTTGCCGTTCCCGTTCGAGGAGCCATTCGAGCCGTGGCCGTTGGTGGTCACGCCGTTGCCGCTGGTGGCGTGCTCATCGTCCTGGTACTCCTTGAGCGCGGTGAGCGCCTTGCGCTCGGACGCGTGCGCCGTCTCCGCCAAGGCCTCGCTCTCGGTCGCCGGGTCGGCGATCAGGAAACTTCCGCTGCCGGTGGAACCGCCCGAACCCAGCTTGTTCATCCGCTTGGGCAGCGCTGCGCCCTGGTACTCCAGCGGAATCGGGTGGCCATGATCATCGACCGGGCCGAGAGGCTGGTGCAGCTCGATGTAGGCACCGTGCGGCAGGCGCTTGAGGATGCCCGTCTCGATGCCGTGCTCGAGCACTGCGCGGTCACTGCGCTGCAGACCGACACACCACCGGTAGGTGATGTAGTAGACGATCGCCGGCAGTACGACTGCGCCGATTCGACCGATCCACGTGGTCGCGTTGAGGGAGATGTCGAACTTCAGCGCGACGATGTCGTTCATACAGGCGTAGGTCAGCACGATGTAGAACGAGATCGCCATGGCGCCGATCGCAGTCCGCACCGGTGCGTCGCGCGGGCGCTGCAGCAGATTGTGGTGGGCGACGTCGCCGGAGAACTTCTTCTCCATGAACGGCCAGGCCATCAGCAGGCCGAACACCAACCCCATGATGACCACGATGGCGAAGGCCGCCGGGATGGTGTGACCGCCGATGTAGATGTCCCAATCCGGCCACAGGCGGATCAGGCCGTCGGTCCACATCATGTAGAAGTCGGGCTGGCTACCGGCCGAGACCTGCGACGGTTTGTACGGCCCGAGCACCCAGACCGGATTGATCTGAAGCAGCCCGCCCATCAGGCCGAGGATGCCGACGGTCAGGGCGAAGAATGCACCGGACTTGACGGCGAAGACCGGCATGACGCGCACGCCGACCACGTTCTTCTCCGTCCGGCCCGGGCCGGGGAACTGGGTGTGCTTCTGGAACCAGACCAACGCGAGGTGCGCGCCAATGAGTGCCAGCATGATGCCCGGAATAGTCAGGATGTGCAGGGCGTAGAGGCGCGGAATGATGATCGTGCCGGGGAAGTCGCCGCCGAACAGCGCCCAGTGCATCCAGGTTCCGATCACCGGGATAGACATCGTGATGCCCGACAGTGCGGCGCGAAGTCCGGTGCCCGAGAGCAGATCGTCGGGCAGGGAGTAGCCGAAGAATCCCTCGAACATCGCGAGGATCAGCAACAGCGAGCCGATTACCCAGTTGGCCTCGCGGGGTCTACGGAACGCGCCGGTGAAGAAGATGCGGGCCAGGTGGACCATGATGGACGCCGCGAAGAGCAGTGCCGCCCAGTGATGGACCTGGCGGACGAACAAGCCGCCGCGGACCTCGAACGAGATGTCGAGGGCCGACTCGTACGCCTTGGACATCTGGATGCCGTTGAGCGGCTGGTACACCCCGTTATAGGTGACCTCGGCCATCGACGGATCGAAGAACAGCGTCAGGTAGATGCCGGTGAGCAACAGCACGATGAAGCTGTACAGCGCGATCTCGCCGAGCAGGAACGACCAGTGGGTCGGGAACACCTTGTTGAGCTGTCGTCGCACCGCAGCGGACGGGTGATAGCGCGAATCGATCGCGTTGCCCTGCGCTGCTGCTCTGTCAGCCAGCTTTGTCGATCCACTCTCTGTACTCATGAGCTCCGCTCCCAAAATGCGGGTCCGACGGCCTCTATGTAGTCACCGTTGGCGACCAGATACCCGTCCTTGTTGATGGTAATGGGAAGTTGTGCGAGGGCGCGTGCCGCCGGGCCGAAGATGGGTCTGGCGAAATGCAGTGCGTCGAACTGCGACTGGTGACACGGGCACAGAATGCGGTATGTCTGCTGCTCGTAGAGCGACGATGGGCAGCCAAGGTGCGAGCACACCTTGGTGAACGCGAACAGCTCGCCGAAGTTGAAACTCTGCTGGTTCTGCCGCTTAACCACGCGCGGCATGTCCTCGGGCCGGATGCGGATCAACATCACCGGATTCCGCACGCCCATCGCGATCTCGGTGAGCTTGTGCGCCGATTCCACCGTGACGCCGTCGCCGTCGGACTCGCGCCAGGGGAACACCGTCTCCATGCCGCCCGCGTCGAGATCCTCGGGGCGCATCTTGACGAACGGCGACTCGCCGGCGTAGCCGGTCGCCCGTGCCAGGAAGATGGTCTCGCCGGTGAAACGGGGGGTCCACCCCGATGTCCACAGCACGGCCTTCTTGCCCTCGGCGGTCGGTACGACGGGCTTCCACGGG
Source organism: uncultured Actinomycetota bacterium (assembly GCA_963798245.1). Taxonomy (GTDB): domain Bacteria; phylum Actinomycetota; class Actinomycetes; order Mycobacteriales; family Mycobacteriaceae; genus Mycobacterium. The sequence goes on along the minus strand of CAWCSO010000005.1, from coordinate 64,726 downwards.
TTCTTGATCAGGCCGCCGATGAAGGCGACGGCAGTGCCGAGTCCGAAGACTCCGAGGCCGACTCCCAGGGACAGGCTGATCACCTTGCGGCGCTTGATCGTCGAGCCGTCGAGTGCGTCGGTGAGCTGGGCGGCGATGGTCTTGCGGTCGATCTCGGGGGAGGCACCGTCATGGCGTTCCTGGATCGAGATCTCCTCCGGGATGAACCTCTTCTGATACAGCACGGCCCCGACGCCGATCGCCAGGATCGACAGACCGAAGGTCAGGCCGTAGAGCGGCGTGGCAAGGGTGTAGAGGAACTCACCTTCCGCGCCGTAGGGCTTGTACTCCCACGGCCAGAACAGGAACACCAGCAGCAGGGCAAGGCCCGCGACCCCGCCCAGGATCATCCAGTACGCGACGACCCGTTCGGCCCGCTTCTCGGCCTTGGTGCCCTCTATCGGCCAGCGGGGCTCCTTGAAGATGGTCTCGACGCCGTCGATCCGGCCCGCGAGTTCGACGAGCTCCTCTTGCGACATCTCCGCCAATTCGGCGTCCGTAGGCCGCTTGAACTCGGAGTGTTCTGATGTCATGCCCTGGCTCCGATCCACATCGCGACGCCGATCACGGAAACCATCCCGATGATCCAGATGGCCATGCCCTCAGACGTCGGCCCGAAGCCGCCGAGACCGTATCCGCCGGGACTGGGTGTCTCTGCCGATTCGCGAACGTAGGCGACGATGTCGCGCTTCTCCTCCGGCGAGAGCTGTCGGTCTGAGAACTTCGGCATGTTCTGCGGACCGCTCAGCATCGCGGTGTAGATCTGTGCGGGCTCCGCGTTCCCGAGGTCGGGGGCGTACTTGCCCGAAGACAGTGCCCCGCCCTTGCCGGTGAAGTTGTGGCACGAGGCGCAGTTCAACCTGAACAGGTCGCCGCCGCGGGCGACGTCCGAGCCGATCAGCGAACTCTGGGCGATGGCGCCGTTGTCATCGCGCGGGACCACCGGTCCGCCACCGTTGGCCTGCACGTAGGCGCCGAGCGCGTCGATCTGCGCCTCATCGAACTGCGGCGGCTTCTGCGGCGCCTGGGCGCCGAGGCTCATCGCGGGCATGCGCCCGGTGGAGACCTGGAAGTACACGGACGCCTCGCCGGTGCCGATCAGGCTGGGGCCGCGGTCGGGTACGCCCTGCAGGTTCGCGCCATGGCAGGTGATGCATGCCGTCTCGTAGAGCTGCTCGCCGGTGCGCAGGAGTGCCATCTGGGACTGGTCGGCCACCGCGACCTGAGGCTGCGGCGTGAGGATGGCAGCGAGGCCACCGGCGACGGCGAGCCCTGTCAGCAGTAGCACGGCTGCCGACAGGCGTCGGCGCAGTCGACGGCGGGACTTGCTTGACATCGAACCCCTTCTCATCGGCTGCTTCTCGGGAGAACTCGTCATCGGATCAACGCACGAAGTAGATGACGGCGAACAAGGCGATCCACACGATGTCGACGAAGTGCCAGTAGTAGGACACGACGATCGCAGCGGTGGCCTGGGCAGGGGTGAACTTGCTCATCCGGGTGCGCAGCAGCAGCAGGATGAATGCAATCAAGCCACCGATGACGTGCAGGCCGTGGAAGCCGGTGGCGAGGTAGAACACGGTGCCGTAGGCGCTGCCCGGGATCGTCGTTCCGTGCGCGACGAGGTGGATGTACTCGTAGCCCTGGCCGAGGACGAAGAACAGACCCATCGCGAAGGTCAGGAGATACCAGCGGCGCAGGCCGTAGACGTCGCCGCGCTCGGCGGCGAAGACGCCCATCTGGCAGGTGAACGACGACGCGATGAGCACCAATGTGACGGGCACGGCCAGCGTGAGGTTCAACTCGGTGGGCGCAGGGGGCCAGTTTCCGCCGGCCTGCGAGCGCGCGGTGAAGTACATGGCGAATAGCCCAGCAAAGAACATTAGCTCGCTGGAAAGCCACACTATGGTGCCAACACTGACCATGTTCGGGCGGTTCAGCGAATGAACTCGCGACGTGATCGCGGTTCCCGAAGTACCTACGGCGCTCGTCACATTAAGAAGTATGACGCTTTGTAGTTGTCGAACTCCACCCGGGTCGAGAGATTGTCACATTCGTGTCGCAATCTGCGGTGTGCGCCAGCGGTCCGACCGGGTGGCCGCTGCCGTTAGGCTCACCGGCGTGGCATCCGACGATTCCCCCACCTGGCCCCAGATTCTCGGCAGGCTGACCACCGGTCAAGCCCTGCTCGCCGGGCAAGCCGCCTGGGCGATGAATCAGATCATGACCGGAGCCGCGACACCCGCCCAGATTGCGGGGTTCGCCGTGGCCATGAAGATGAAGCGACCCACCTCTGCCGAGGTGACCGAACTCGCCGACACCATGCTGCGCCACGCCAGGCGGGTGCCGACGGCCGCGATCGGCAATGACTTGGTGGACGTCGTCGGTACGGGGGGTGACGGCGCCAACACCGTGAACCTGTCGACGATGGCCGCGATCGTGGTCGCGGCAAGCGGCGTCCCCGTGGTCAAGCACGGCAATCGAGCGGCGTCGTCTCTCTCGGGAGGCGCGGACACGCTCGAGGCGCTCGGCGTGCGCATCGACCTGGGACCGGACGAGGTCGCGCGCAGCGTCGCCGATATCGGCATCGGCTTCGCCTTCGCCCCGCAGTTCCATCCCTCGTATCGGCACGCCTCGGTGGTCCGGCGCGAGATCGGCGTGCCGACGGTATTCAATCTGCTTGGGCCGCTTGCGAATCCAGCTTCTCCCCGGGCCGGCCTGATCGGCTGCGCATGGGGTGATCTGGCCGAGGTGATGGCAGGCGTCTTCGCCGCTAGGGGTTCGAGTGTGCTCGTGGTGCACGGCGACGACGGGCTGGACGAGCTGACCACCACGACGACGAGCACCATCTGGCGCGTGCAGGCAGGCACCGTGGAGCGGTTGACGTTCGACCCTGCCGCGTTCGGCTTCCAGCGTGCTCATCTCAGCGAACTCACCGGCGGCGACGCGGAGGCCAACGCAGCATCGGCGCGGGCGGTGCTCGGCGGCGCCAAGGGGCCGGTGCGGGACGCGGTGGTGCTCAACGCGGCTGGTGCGATGGTGGCCCATGCCGGGCTGTCCAGCGACGCCAAGTGGGTGCCTGCCTGGGAGGCGGGTCTGGCGCGCGCGACGGAGGCGATCGACTCCGGTGCCGCCGAAAGACTGCTCGGCCGCTGGGCGCAGTTCACCCAGAAGGTCTGAGGGCTGCCGACGGTCGAACCGTGGGGTGGGATCCGTAGCGATCGTCGAACTCGTCGTCGGCCAGTTGAGTGGCAGCCAGCCGCGCCGACCGGGCGATTGCCGCCCATCCGGCAAGGCGGCCCGCGGCGCCCACCGGGGTGGCGTACCCGGGGTCCGCGCGAACGATCCGCACCCCAGGCGCAGCCAGCCAGCGGGCGATGAGGGCGGATTCTTCGACCAACGCGCCGCCCAGCGGTGCCTGGGCGGTGAGGATGGTCTGCGCCCCGGCGCAGATCGCGTCGATGACGGGCATGGGTGACACGCCACGCCTGGCGTTGCCGGCTGCGCTCAGCTGCCCGCGCCGGATCACGGCGAGGTGCCATCCGCCGGCGCCGTCGGGGCGTGCGGTGACCAACTCGTCCACAGCCACCAGCGCGTGGAGTCGCTGTGCCTTCCACAGGGCGTCGATCGCCGTCGCGGTGTGGTCGCGCAACCGGGCGGCGGTCTCGTAGCGGGCCCGGGCGGCGAGGTCCGCCACGTCTGCCAGGGCGTTGGACAGCGCGGTGTGTTCGACGCCCGAAATCAGATCCCTGGCCCGCCGTGTGGCCTCGGCGTAGTCGACGGCCGTCGCGTCGCGCGCGGCCGGGCAGGGTGAGAGTTCGCGCTCGGGGCAGGACGGTCCGTGGCGTGCCGAGCGGGACAGCCGCTTGGTGCAGGTGCGGACGCCCGTGTAGCGGGCCAGCAGGGCCGCGGTGTCGACGGCGTCGGCGCGGGCGCGAAAGGGGCCCACGATGGCGTCGTGGGTGGGTGCACGCACCACCGAGAACCGAGGGAAGGGCTCGACGGTGAGCGCCACCCACCACCACCGCTGCGGGAATTTCGAGCGTCGGTTGTAGGGCGGCGCGTGCGCGGCGAGCAGGCGCAGCTCGCGGACTCCCGCTTCGAGTTCGTGTGCGCACTCGACGTGGTCCACGCGGGTGGCCAGGGCCACCATCTCCTTGATGCGGGTGCGAGGTTCCGAGCCGGTGAAGTACTGGCGGACACGGCGGCGCAGGTCGACCGCGGTGCCGACGTACAGCACCTCTTCGGCGGGCCCGCGGAACAGATACACCCCTGGGCGACGCGGCAGGCCGGCCGACAGGTGGCGCTTGCCGCGCTGGGCGGCCGAGACGTCGGGTAGGTAGGCGCGCAGGTCCGGGTAGGTATGCACACCCTGATTGCCCACCCGTTCGATCAACCCGTGCAGGACGTCGACGGTGGCGCGGGCGTCGTCCAGCGCGCGGTGGGTGGGCGTGGTCGCGGCACCGAACAACTGGGCCAGCGCCGACAGTCGCACGCTGGGCGCCTCGTCCCTGGTGAGGACTCTTCGCGCCAGCTTGACCGTGCACAGCACCGGCGGCTGCGGCCAGGTCACGTGGTTGCGCTTGGCCGCCGCCTTCAGGAAGCCGACGTCGAAGCCGGCGTTGTGCGCCACCAGGACGGCGCCGCGGGCGAACTCCAGGAAGGCAGGCAGAACGGACTCGATCCGGGGGGCGTCGCAGACCATCGCCGTCGTGATGCCCGTCAGCGCGACGATCTGCGGCGGTATGGACCGACCGGGGTCGACGAGCGTGGCGAGTTCTCCGAGGATCCGGCCGCCCCGCACCTTGACCGCACCGATCTCGGTGATCTGGTCATGGTCGTTGCGGCCGGGCGCACTCTCCGTGGAGCGCCCACCGGTGGTCTCGAGGTCGACCACGACGAACGTCGTGTCGCGCAGGGACACGTGATCCATCTCGAGGTCCATGTCGAGCGACATCTGCTGCTCGGCGCCGGCGAGTGTGGGTCGGCCCATGCCGCTGACCGTAGGCGCGCCGACTGACAAACGTGTAGTTCACGCGCCGGTGCTTGTCGGGGGTGCCGGTTAGCGTGCGAATCGACAACCGAGAGGAGTGCTGCGATGGCACTGGACGAGACGTCGGACACCGGCGGGGACACCGGCGACGTGACGATCGACTGTGACGACTGCGCGGTTCGTGGACACGGCTGTGCGGACTGTGTCGTCAGCGTTTTGCTGGGCGTACCCGAGACCCTGCACGACGACGAGCGGCGCGCGCTGGAGGTGCTGGCTGACGTAGGTTTGGCCCCGCGCCTCCGGTTGGTCCCCATTCATCGAGGGGGTCGATCGGGAGTTGCCTGATGTGACGGGGCGAAACCCACACCACAAAAAATCAGCTGAGCCTGTTAAGTTGGCGTCTTCCGTTGGACAAGCCCGATGCCGTTTCGTAACCTATCTGAGACCTAAAAGTAGTTCGAGGCGGCTCGTAACGGCACTTGAAGGACGCATACATCTTGAGGCTCGACCGCACGCACTGGACCGCACGTGGTTTTCGTCGACCCCTCCTGGGAGTGATAGCCGGAATAGCCCTTTTCTCCGGCGTCATCGCGGGGAGTGTGCAGGCTGATCCTGCCGACGATGCGCTGGCAAAGCTCACCGAGTTATCGCGTCAGGCCGAGCAGACGACCGAGGCGATGCACGCCGCACAGCTCGACCTAGACGAAAAGGTCGCTGCACAGCAGATTGCCGACGCCCAGCACGCCGCGGACCTCGCCGCCGCTGACACCGCACAGGCGCAGCTGGCAACGTTCCAGTCCAATGTCGACAGGGTTGCTGCGGCCCAGTACATGGGTGGCCGGACGGCCGGCTTGGACGCCATGCTGACGGCCGACTCGCCGCAGCGGCTCATCGACCAACTCGCGGTGCAGCGGGTCATGGCGACCGAGATGTCGGCACAGATGAAGAGCTTCCGCGAGGTCAGCGCGCAGGCCGCCCGCACCCAGGAGATATCCGCCACGTCGGCCGCCGAAGCCAAGACGGCCGCCGAGCAGGCCGCCGCCGTGCGCGCCGACCTGCAGTCCAAGCAGAGCAAGCTGCAGGTGCAGATCGCGATCGTCAAGTCGCAATACACCGCGCTTACCCCGGCCCAGCGTGTTGCGCTCGCCGCCATTCCGCCCGCGCCGCCCCTGTCCAACGCACCACCTCTGCCCGGCGCCGTGCCTGCCCCTGCCATGCCACCGGGCGATGGTGGCCCCGAGGTGCTGGCAGCCGCCCCGGGTGGAGTATTCGCCCCACCGCCCGAGGCAGCCGTCGTGCCGCCCCCACCCGGCGGGGAGGGCATGACCGTCGTCCAGGCCGCGCTCACGCGCATCGGCTCGCCCTACTCCTGGGGCGGCTCCGGCCCCAACGCCTTCGACTGCTCGGGACTGGTGATGTGGGCCTTCCAGCAGGCGGGCGTCAATCTGCCGCACTCCAGTCAGGCACTCGCCCAGGGCGGTCAACCTGTGTCGATGGATCAGATGCAACCCGGAGACCTCGTCACCTACTACTCCGATGCGTCGCACGTCGGGATCTACATCGGCGACGGCATGATGGTGCATGCCTCCACGTACGGAACACCGGTCAGAGTCGCGCCGGTGAACAATGCGCCGATCCACAACGTTCGCCGGTACTGAGCGCCCGTTCCTGGCCGTAGTCCTCCTCGTCGAGCTGGTCGTCGCGGTCGCCCTGCTCGCATGGCCGAAGGCCGTCCCTTCCGAGTCGCACCCGCGGGACGAGACGTCCGCGAGCGTCGCCGCCAGCTCGCCCCCCGCGAAGCCGGAACGGGTCACGCTCCGCGACGGCCGCACCGCCGAGGTGACGACGCTGGGTGCGGTGAGGACCGCCGAACTGGCACGCCGCATCGTCGGTGAACTCGACGACGCCGCCGACGCCGTGACGGCCTTCTGGGGTGACGACTGGCGACGTGACATCGTCATCCTCGTCGCCGGCACCGACGAAGAGTTCACGGTTTTCGGCGGTGGCGGCTCCGACATTGCGGCAGCGACCACTCCGGAGCGGATCGTGTTCGCACCGGGCGCGGCGGCGATGAGCCAGTCCGCGCTGCGTGTCGTGCTGCGTCACGAACTGTTCCACTACGCGGCACGACGGGACACCGCCGCCGACGCGCCACGCTGGCTGACCGAGGGTGTCGCCGACTTCGTGGGACGGTCCTACACCCCCCGTCCCGGGCGTGCTGCCGCCGCCGTCCTCGCGCAGCTGCCCACCGATGCCGACCTGGACACGGCGGGACCGACGCGGTCACTGGCCTACGACCGCGCGTGGTGGTTCAGCCGTTTCGTCGCCGACCGCTATGGCACCGATGGGCTCCGCCGGCTGTACCTGGCCGCATGCGGAAAGGGGCACACCGACGTCAGGACGGCCATCCGCGCGACTCTGGGTTTCGACGAGATCGACGTGCTCGCCGCGTGGCGCCGATGGCTCGCCAACTAGCCTGACTCCGATGGCACGGGTACTGCTGGTCACCAACGACTTTCCGCCGCGCCGCGGCGGTATCCAGTCCTACCTGGAGAACCTGGTGGGGGAGCTGGTTGCACGCGGGGTGCACGAGCTGACCGTCTACGCTCCGAAGTGGAAGGGCGCGGCCGCTTACGACGATGCCGCGCGTGCGGTCGGTTACGAGATCGTCCGGCATCCGACCACACTGATGGTGCCCGAGCCCTCGGTGGCGCTACGGATGCGTCGGCTCATCGGCGATCACGACATCGACACCGTCTGGTTCGGCGCCGCAGCTCCGTTGGCGTTGCTCTCGCCCCTGGCCCGCAGTGCGGGCGTCCGGCGCGTGATCGCCAGCACGCACGGCCACGAGGTGGGTTGGTCGATGCTGCCCTTGGCGCGAAACGCACTGCGGCGCATCGGCGACGACACCGACGTGGTGACGTTCATCAGCCAGTACACACGGGCCAGGTTCGCCTCGGCCTTCGGGCCCAGGGCGGCGCTGGAACACCTATCACCCGGTGTCGACACCGACCGCTTCGAACCGAACTCGGTCGCCCGCGCGGAGATGCGCGCGCGCTACCGGCTCGGTGACCGCCCGGTGGTGGTGTGCGTGTCGCGTCTGGTGCCGCGCAAGGGCCAGGACATGCTGATCCGCGCCCTGCCCTCGATTCGGCAGCGTGTCGACGGTGCCGTCCTGGTCATCGTCGGTGGCGGTCCGCACCGGAGCGCATTGCACCAGCTGGCCCAAGGTTTCGGGGTCGCCGAGCACGTGGTGTTCACCGACGGGGTGCCGGGTGACGAGTTGCCCGCCCATCACGCGATGGCCGACGTGTTCGCCATGCCGTGCCGCACCCGGGGCGCGGGGCTGGACGTCGAGGGACTTGGCATCGTCTACCTGGAGGCATCCGCCGTCGGGGTGCCCGTGGTGGCCGGGCGATCGGGTGGCGCACCCGAGTCGGTGCTCGACGGCGAGACGGGCGTGGTGGTCGACGGCTGGGACGTCGGGGCCATCGCGGCCTCCGTGTCAGATCTGCTCGCCGACCCCGACCGGGCGGCCGCGATGGGCGCGGCCGGCCGCCGGTGGGTGGTCGACAACTGGCAGTGGCGCACCAAGGCGCAGCGTCTCAGCGAGCTGCTTGGCGGGTGACGCCGACGGCCCTGCTGGAGAGCCGAGCGTCAGCCGCCGGCCTTGGCGTAGAGGGCGTCGATGTCGCCCGCGAACTTCTCCGCCACGACCTTGCGCTTGACCTTCAGCGTCGGGGTCAGCTCACCCGTGTCCTCGGTGAAGTCGACCGGAAGGATGCGGAACTTGCGGATGGCCTCCGCCTTGGACACCGCCTGGTTCGCGTCCTTGACGGCCAGCTCGATCTCGGCCATCAGATCGGGGTCGTCGGCCAGGTCGGCGACCGACGCCCCGGCGTCCTTACCGTTGCGCTCCTTCCAACCGGGGAACGCCTCGGGATCGATGGTGACCAACGCCGCGATGAACGGCTGCGCGTCGCCCACGCACATCGCCTGGCTGATCAGGGGATGGGCGCGCAACCGATCCTCGAGTAGTGCGGGGGCGACGTTCTTGCCGCCTGCGGTGACGATGATCTCCTTCTTGCGGCCGACGATCGTCAGGAAGCCCTGGTCGTCGATTGTGCCGAGATCGCCGGTGTGAAACCAGCCGTCGCGCAGCACGGCGTCGGTCTCGTCGGGGTTCTTCCAGTATCCGCTGAACACGACGCCGCCCCTGACCAACAGCTCGCTGTCGTCCGCGATGCGCATGCTGTTGCCCGGCAACAACTTTCCCACCGATCCGACCTTGAGGTCGCCGACCTTGCCCACGGTGATTGCGGCACTGGTCTCGGTCAGTCCGTAGCCCTCGTAGATGGTCAGCCCAACTCCGCGGTAGAAGTGCCCGAGCCGTGCGCCCAGCGGTGCACCACCCGAGATGGCCGAACGACAGTTGCCGCCGAGTGCCGCGCGCAGCTTGCCGTAGACCAGCCGGTCGAACAGGGCGTGCTTGAGCGTCAGCAACAGGCCCGGCCCGCCGGACCCATTCCCCGGGTCGCTCCGCTCCTGCCCGCCGGTTTCCTGAGCCTTGCTCCATTCGATGGCCGTGTCCGCCGCGATCGCGAAGATCTTGCCCTTGCCATCGTCGCGGGCGTTCTGTTCAGCGGTGTTGTAGACCTTCTCGAACACCCGGGGAACCGATACGACCAGCGTCGGCTTGAACACCCCCAACGTGGGCACCAGGTTCTTGATGTCGCTGGTGAAGCCCAGCGTGACCTTGTTCGTGAACGCGGAGATGGTGATCGCTCTGGCCAGGACGTGCGCCAGCGGAAGGAACACCAGGAGTTTCTGGCCTTTGTCGAGCTGGTCGGGGAAGCAGGCCTTGGCGCCCCGCATCTCGTAGAGGAGGTTGGAGTGGGTGAGTTGGCAGCCCTTGGGGCGGCCCGTCGTCCCCGACGTGTAGATGAGGGTGGCGGCGTCGGTGGACTTGATGGCGGCCAGCCTGCTGTCCAGGACGCCGACGTCGACGCCCGCGCCCATCTCGGCCAGCTCGTCGAGTGCGGAGCGCCGGGCCCCGTCGATACGAAGCACCTTGCGCAGCTCGGGCAGCTCGCCCGTGAGCGCTTCGATCGTGTCGGCGTGGCCGTCGGTCTCGGCGAAGGCCACCACGGCACCGGAGTCGGCCAGCACGAAACGGACCTGTTCGGCCGCGGAGGTCTCGTAGATCGGCACCGTGACCGCGCCGACGGCCAGGATCGCGAAGTCGATGATCGGCCATTCGTATCGCGTGGCCGAGAGTACGGCGACGCGGTCGCCGGGCACGACGCCCTCGGCGATCAGACCGAGCGCGGTTGCCCGGACCTGCGCCGCCACGCTCGCGCAGGTGACGTCCGACCACGAACCGTCGATCAGACGCTGGATGATGACGTGGTCGGGATCATCGCGTTCATGGGAGAAGACGGCGCTGACGACGCTGTCGTGCTCACCGACGTCGAACGATGCGGGGACAGTGAACTCGCGCACGATCGGGGCCTTCCGGGTACGGGACGGGCGTGAGGACGGCACCGCCCTTGGCATTTCCTGGAGCAAGCGTAGTCGGCCCGTCGCAGGTCCCGGGCCCGCATGTCGAGAACCCCGGGTATGTGTGACGGGGTATGTGTGAAGCTGGGTGCGATGAACAGCATCCAGATCGCGGACGAGACGTTCGTGTGTGCCGATCCGGCGGAGGTCGCGGCGGCCATCGCCGATCGTGGTGCCTGGCGGCGTTGGTGGCCGGACCTGCACCTGGTCGTGGTGGAGGATCGGGGCGCGCTAGGCCACAGGTGGACGGTGGCAGGTGCGCTGACCGGGACGATGGAGGTGTGGCTGGAGGCCGCCCTCGACGGCGTCGTCCTGCATTACTTCCTGCACGCGGAACCCTCGGGCGCCTCGGCCAGGGAACTTGCCCGGATGGACCTGCCGAAGCTCAACCACCGCCGCAGGGTGGCAGGCAAGAACATGGCATTCGAGCTGAAGCGCGCACTGGAGGATTCGCGACCGGTCGGGGTGTCCCGGTTGGCATGACGGGCGCTCCGGCCGGAAGTAGCCGTTGGGGCCGCAGCGTCCCCGCCAGGCAGCGATGCGGGTACATTTCTGTGCTGAAGGGCACCGTGTCCGAACCTGAGGCCTCCGTACCTGAGGCGTCCGACGCGAGGCACCAGCGACCCGGGAAGAGAATACGTGGCAGACAAGACTGCACAGACGATCTACATCGACGCCGAGCCGGCGACGGTCATGGACGTCATCGCCGACATCGGGACCTACCCCGACTGGGTCGCCGAATACAAGGAGACCGAGGTCCTCGAGGCCGACGACGAGGGCTACCCGACGACCGCACGGCTGGTGCTGGACGCCGCCGTCCTCAAGGACACCATGGTGCTGGCCTACGTGTGGCCCGCGGATCGGATGTCCCTGACGTGGTCACTGGTGTCCAGTTCGCTCCTCAAGTCGCTGGACGGCGCATACCGTTTGGTGCCCAGCGGTTCCGGCACCGATGTCACCTACGAACTCGCCGTGGATCTCGTCATCCCGATGATCGGCCTGCTCAAGCGCAAGGCCGAGCGCAGACTGACCGATACCGCCCTGAAAGACCTCAAGAAGCGAGTCGAGGCTGAGTGACCGACAGTGGCCCTGAGGCTCCTGCCGCCACTCGAATCAGCCTCTTCGTCGGCAAGGGCGGGGTAGGCAAGTCCACGCTGGCCACGGCCACTGCCGTGCGCGATGCGGGGCGTGGGCTGCGGGTGCTGATCGTGTCGACCGATCAGGCGCACTCCACGGGCGACGTTCTCGGGGTTTCCGTCCCGCCGACCGGCGAGCGCCGTCCGACCAGGATCCTGGCTGATCTGGAGACGGGCGGGCCCGCCAGCGGTGGCGGGTTCCTCGACGCGCTGGCGCTCGACACCCTGGCACTGCTCGAGGTGCGGTGGCGGGAGGTGGCCGGTGTGCTGGCAGAACGCTTTCGAGAATCGGACCTGGGCGATGTTGCACCCGAGGAGCTTTCGGCGCTACCCGGCATCCAGGAGGTGTTGGGTCTTCACGAGGTGGGCGAATTGGCCGCCTCGGGTGAGTGGGATCACGTCGTCGTGGATTGCGCGTCCACGGCGGACGCCATGCGCATGCTCACCTTGCCCGCGACGTTCGGGCTGTATCTGGAGCGGGCCTGGCCCCGACACCGCAGGCTGTCGCTGGCCGCCGACGAGGCACGGTCGGCCGGCGTGATCGCGGTGCTCGAGCGCATCAGCGCCGGCATCCAGCGGCTGGGGGCGCTGCTGGTCGACGGCACGCGGGTCGGCGCGCACCTGGTGCTCACCCCGGAGCGCGTGGTCGCCGCAGAGGCTTCGCGGACCCTTGGCGCACTGTCCCTGATGGGTGTATCAGTCGATGAGTTGATCGTGAATCAAATCTTGCTGCAGGATGATTCATTCGAATACCACAACCTGCCCGCGCATCCTGCGTTCGACTGGTACACCGAGCGGATCGCCGAACAGCGGGCCGTTCTGGACGAACTCGATTTGGCCATCGGCGAGGTCAAGCTGGTCCTGGTGCCACACGTCGCAGGCGAGCCGATCGGACCCAAGGCACTGGCCGAACTGCTCGAGGCTGCGCGCCGGCGGGACGGCACGGAGCCGCCACGTCCGCTGCACCCGGTCGTCGACCGGGAATCCGGATCCGGTCTCGATGCCGTGTACCGAATGCGGCTAGAGTTGCCTCAGGTCGATCCTGGCAGTTTGACGCTGGGCCGGGTCGACGACGAGCTGATCATCGGTGCGGGCGGCATGCGGCGTCGCGTTCGATTGGCGTCCGTCCTCCGCAGATGCGTCGTGACGGACGCGCAGCTACGTGGCAGCGAGCTGACGGTGCGTTTTCGACCAGATCCGGAGGTGTGGCCGGCGTGAGTGAGTTCCGCACCGACGCCGGAGCCGCCGGCCGGCGACATTCGGACATAACCCCCGAGCTGCGCCAGTTGGCGCAAACGCTGCTGGAACGGCTCGACCCCGCCGTACGGCTGGCCGCGGCAAGAGTCACCGGGGGTGGGGCGGGCAAGTGCGAGCAGGTGTGGTGTCCGGTGTGCGCGCTGGCGGCGCTGGTGACAGGTGAACAGCACCCGCTGCTCACGGTCGTCGCAGAGCACAGCGTCGCACTGCTCGCCGTGATCCGCGCCATGGCCGAGAACCTCGATGACAAGGGTGATGGCAAGGGTCCTGACGGTGCCGGTCACCCCGACCCACCCGAGTCGCCCTCGGGGCCGCCCGAACCACCGACACCTCCCGAAGACGAGCCGCCGCCATCCGGCCCCGGCCGGTACGAGCAGATACCGGTCACCATCGACGAGTGAGCGCCCACGCATCGATCACGGCACTGTGGTCCCCGACTCGTGGCGTGGGTAAGGTTGTCGGGGGGCACCGTCCCGGGCGCCCCCCGCGGGAGGTTCGATGTGGTATTGGCTGTTCAAGTACATCTTCATGGGACCGCTGCTGTCATTGCTGGGTCGCCCGAAAGTGCAAGGGCTCGAGCATGTTCCGGATTCCGGTGCGGTCATACTGGCCAGTAACCACCTCGCCGTCGCCGACAGCTTCTATCTGCCCCTGGTGGTGAAGCGGAGGATCACCTTCCTGGCGAAGGCCGAGTACTTCACCGGCCCCGGCATGAAGGGCTGGTTCATGCGGTGGTTCTACACCGTCGCCGGCCAGGTGCCGATCGACCGCACCGACGCCGACTCCGCGCATTCCGCGTTGAGCACTGCCGGGCGCATCCTCGACCAGGGCAAACTACTCGGCATGTACCCCGAGGGCACCAGATCGCCCGACGGGCGGCTGTACAAGGGCAAGACCGGACTGGCCCGGCTGGCCCTGGAGACCGGGGTGCCCGTGATTCCGGTCGCGATGGTGGGCACCGACGTCGTCAACCCACCGGGAAGCAAGATGTGGCGCTTCGGCCGGGTCGAGGTCAGGTTCGGCAAGCCGATGGACTTCTCCCGGTTCGAGGGGCTCGCGGGCAACCGCTTCATCGAGCGCGCCGTCATCGACGAGGTCATCTACGAGCTGATGCAACTGTCGGGTCAGGAATACGTCGACCTGTATGCCGCCGACGTCAAGGATGCGACTGGCGAGGTCGCCGGCACAGCCGGCAGCCCGATTTCCGGAGTCCGCCGCGGGCTAGTTCGCGGCAGGAACGGGCGCGGTGCCGACGGCGGGTCCTGCCGACGGTGCCCGGCTCGCGGTCGAGACGAGCCGTCCCGCGGTGGCACCGGCCACGGCGATGACCGCCAGTGCCCACCACAGGTAGGAGCTGCCGGCCAGTTGCCGCCACAACGTTGCGGCAGTCTCTTCATGCGGTGTCATCAGCGTGATCGGCGTCCAGACCATCAGCGCGACCCCGCCTGCGCTCGACGAGCGCCAACGCGATGCTGCGGTACCGGTAGCCCAACACCGCCGTCACCAGCACGGTGGGCAGCACCCAGACCCAGTGGTGTGACCAGGACACCGGTGACACCACCAGCCCGAACATGGCCACGCACACCAGCGCCAGCACGGGGGCCTCGTCGACGCGACCCGGGCGCAGCACCCGACGGGCCGCCCATACCGTCAGCCCGAGGACCGCGAAGCAGGCGACCGTCCACAGCACGAATCGCGGCGGCTCGGCCACACCCAGGCGGGCCAGGGTTCCGGCGATGTTCTGGTTGGTGTTCAACGTGGCGGTGCCGATCCGGTCGGTGTCGTGCACCGTGTGCGTCCAGTACTGGTAGGAGTCGCGCCCGGCCAGGGCGAAGCCCAGCAGTGTCGCGCACACCGTCGACGCCGCAGTGACCAGGATCGCCCTGGTGTCGCGCCGCAGTAGCAGATACAGCAGGAACACCGCGGGCGTCAGCTTCAGTGCGATACCCACGCCGAGCAGCAGCCCACGGGGCCACGGCGTCCTGCGCGGCACGCAGTCGGCGATCACCAGCGTCATCAGCACCACGTTGATCTGGCCGAAGTCGATGTTGGACCGCAACGGCTCCAGGTAGATCACCGCGGGTGCGACGATCGCCACCGCGAGCCAGCCGCGTCGCGCCCAGGCTGGGTCCGGGATGGCCGTAGCACGCTCGGCGACCCCCAATCTGGTCAGCACGATCCACGTCGAGGTGATCAGGAGCAGCAGGGTGACCACGGTGATGGCGACGCTCGCGGCGGGCAGCGACAGCCACGCGAACGGCGCGAACAGGATGGCTGCCAGTGGGGGATAGGTGAACGGCAGGTCAAGGCCCCCGAGGGTGCGGAAGATGGTGTCGTCGCTGTACAGCGACGTGCCATCGAGCCAGGCACGGCCACCCATCCGGTAGACGTCGATGTCTATCCGGTACGGCGTGTGGCCCAGCAGGCGCCAACCCGCCCACGCCAGCACGGCCACGGTGACCAGCTGGAACAACCGCCACGCCACCGTTGGCCACCTCGCAGCCCCGCCGGGCGTTCGCCGATTACTCATCTCGGGCACCAGAGTATCGGGGCCGCGGCGGCGCGTCGGCGGGTATCCGGTCCGGGGCGGGCGCAGGTCGGCGTAAGTTTTCGATCGTGCACCTTCAGGTCCAGCTGGACTTCGTCACGCGTGATCGTCTACCGCTGCTGTGTTGCCTGGTCGCGTTCATCCTCACGTTCTTCGTGACTCGCACCATCGTCCGGTACATCCGCGCGCACGCCGAACAGCGACGCCCCCCGCAAGTGGTGGCAGCCGCGCAACATCTCGGTTTCCGGTGGCGAAGGCGGACTGCACATCCACCACGTGGTGATCGGCGTGGTTCTGGTGCTGGTTTCGGGAGTGACCATGGTGACTCTTGCCGTCAGCGGCGGAGTGAGTGAGTTCACCGCGGCAGCAATACTCTTCGGAGTCGGTGCGGCGCTGGTCCTCGACGAGTTCGCGTTGATCCTGCACCTCTCCGACGTGTACTGGTCGGAGGACGGGAGGACGTCAGTGGATGCCGTGTTCGCCGCGGTGGCCGTCGCCGGCCTACTGATCCTCGGATTCAACCCGCTGTCCTTCTTCGACGTCGGCATCTGGCGCGACGACCACTCGGTGACCGCCCGGCTATCGGTGGTGGCCCTGGCGCTCGTGACCCTGCTGCTTGCGGTGGTGGTGCTGCTGAAGGGCAAGGTCTGGACGGGTCTGGTGGGCATGTTCATCACCCCACTGCTCCTGGTCGGCGCGATCCGGCTGTCACGCCCGCACGCGCCCTGGGCGCGTTGGCGGTACACCACGCGACCTGGCAAGATGCACGAGGCACTGGTTCGGGAGCGCATATTGCGCAGGCCGGTGGTACAGGCAAAGCTGTGGCTGCAGCACGTCATCGCCGGAGAACCGCACTTTCCCGATGACAACGAGGTCGATCAGCAGCTCGACCGCGAGATCCATGCCGCACCCGCGCCGTCGGAACCTGGGGCAGTCGAAGAGAAGGCGAGTGTGTAGGTCACCGCATGCGTTACTTCTATGACACCGAGTTCATCGACAACGGCCGCACCATCGAGCTGATCTCGATCGGCGTCGCCGCTGAGGACGGGCGCGAATACTACGCCATATCAACGGAATTCGACCCCGAGCGGGCGGGCATGTGGGTACGCAAGAATGTCCTGCCCAAGCTGCCGTCGCCGTCGTCGCGGCTGTGGCGCTCGCGCCGTCAGATCCGGTCGGACCTCGAGGACTTCTTCGACATCGACGGCGACGAGCCGATCGAATTGTGGGCATGGGTGGGGGCATACGACCACGTGGTGCTCTGCCAGCTGTGGGGTCCGATGACCGACCTGCCGCCTGCCATCCCGCGGTTCACCCGGGAGTTGCGGCAGTTCTGGGAGGAACGCGGCTCACCGAGGATGCCACCGCGACCGCGCGATGCCCACGACGCCCTGGTGGACGCCACGCACAACCTACGGCGGTTCCGGCTGATGACCGAGGACGCGAGCGAAGGCGCTTGGGCCGCACGCGCCTGAGCTGCGGGTATGGCTGGTAAAAGACGTTTCGTCGCGCAGTTACCATGGACGGGTGAACTGGACCGTCGACGTACCCATCGATCAGCTGCCGGACCTTCCGCCGCTGCCCGGGGACCTGCGCCACCGGCTGGATGCCGCCCTGGCCAGGCCTGCACTGCAGCAGCCGAGCTGGGATGCCGATCAGGCCAAGGCGATGCGAACCGTGCTGGAGAGCGTCCCGCCGGTCACGGTGCCATCCGAGATCGAGCGGCTCAAGAGCCACCTCGCCGACGTCGCACGAGGTGAGGCCTTCCTGCTGCAGGGCGGCGATTGCGCCGAGACGTTCGTCGACAACACCGAACCCCACATCCGCGCCAACATCCGCACCCTGCTGCAGATGGCGGTGGTGCTGACATACGGCGCCAGCATGCCCGTGGTCAAGGTCGCGCGCATCGCGGGCCAGTACGCCAAGCCTCGGTCGTCCGACATCGACGCGCTTGGCTTGACGTCCTACCGCGGCGACATGGTCAACGGCTTCGCGCCGGACGCGTCGGTGCGGCAACACGACGCGTCCCGGCTGGTCCGCGCATACGCCAACGCCAGTGCCGCGATGAACCTGGTGCGGGCGCTGACGTCATCGGGGCTGGCGTCGCTGCATCAGGTGCACGACTGGAACCGGGAATTCGTGCGGACCTCGCCGGCAGGCGCGCGATACGAGGCGCTGGCCGGTGAGATCGACCGCGGCTTGCGGTTCATGAGCGCCTGCGGGGTCAACGACCGCAACCTCCAGACCGCCGAGATCTATGCCAGCCACGAAGCGCTCGTGCTCGACTACGAGCGGGCGATGCTCCGGATGGACTACGGCGACCCAGCCGCCGAGGCGTCCAGTCCCAAGCTGTACGACCTGTCGGCCCACTACCTCTGGATCGGCGAGCGGACGCGCCAACTCGAGGGCGCGCACATCGCCTTCGCCGAAGTCATCGCCAACCCCATCGGTGTCAAGATCGGTCCGACCACCTCGCCCGAGGCGGCCGTCGAGTACGTGGAGCGCCTGGACCCCCACAACCAGCCGGGCCGGCTCACACTGGTCAGTCGGATGGGCAACGGGAAGGTCCGCGACGTGCTGCCGGCGATCATCGAGAAGGTGCAGGCATCGGGGCACCAGGTGATCTGGCAGTGCGACCCGATGCACGGCAACACCCACGAGTCGTCCACGGGCTACAAGACACGGCACTTCGACCGGATCGTCGACGAGGTGCAGGGTTTCTTCGAGGTCCACCGCGCCCTGGGGACCCACCCGGGCGGCATCCACGTCGAGATCACCGGCGAGAACGTCACCGAGTGTCTTGGTGGCGCGCAGGACATCTCGGACAGCGACCTTGCGGGCCGTTACGAGACCGCGTGCGATCCTCGGTTGAATACCCAGCAGTCGCTGGAGTTGGCGTTCCTGGTCGCCGAGATGCTGCGGGACTGACCCTCGCCCTGGACTACGACAGCAGCCCCGAGAGGTTGCTGCCAAGCGTCCACGCGCCGCCGGCGACCAGGCCGGTCAGGGTGAGGATGGCGACCAACCAGAACATCGTCACCCGCCTGCTGCGCTGGCGCGCCCATTCGAACTCGTCGATCTCGATGCCGGCGAACCGTTCCGGTGTGGACGCCGGCGCTTCGTCGTCGGGCCCCGACGGCTCGGCCTGCCAGTCGTCGGGTCCGCGGGTGAATGCCCTGGTGTGTTGACGAGCCGGTCCGGTGGGCCGGGCCAGCGCGGCGTGTTGCGCGGAGTTGCGGGGCGCGGGCACGCGGAAGTCGGGTAGTCCCAGTTCTTCGACGATGGCGTCCAGCTCGTCACCCATGTCCTGCGCATCGGCGAACCGTTCGGCAGGGTCTCGTGCCGTGGCGCACCGCACGAGGTCGTCGAACTGCGCCGGGACGCCCGCGATGGCGGCGCTGGGGGGCGGCACGTCCTGCTCCATCCGCTGGTGTGCCACGGCCAGGGCGTTGTCGCCGGTGAACGGTGTGACGCCCGTGAGTAGTTCGTAGGCGAGGATCCCGACGCCGTAGACGTCGCTGCGCGGGCCGGCGTCCCCCGTGCCGACCTGCTCGGGTGAGAGGTACGCGGCGGTGCCCAGGATGACGCTGGTCGAGGTGATCTTGGCCTCCGCGACGGCCCGCACCAAGCCGAAGTCGGCGATCTTGACGGCGCCGTCGTCGGATATCAACACGTTCTCGGGTTTGACGTCGCGATGCACCAGGCCGGCTCGATGTGCGGTGGCGAGCCCACTGAGAACCGGCGCCAGGACGGCAGCCACCGCGTGGGGCGGCATCGGGCCGCGCTCGATAAGAAGTTCCCGCAGCGTGCCGCCTTCGACGAGTTCCATCACCAGGAAGGGATGTCCGCCGTCCAAGCCCTGGTCGAAGACGGCGACGACGCCGTGATCGCTCAGTCTGGCCACGGCACGGGCCTCGCGCTGGAACCGGGTCAGGAACTGCTGGTCGCCCGAGTAGCGGGAATCCATCACCTTCAGCGCGACCGGACGGTCCAGCCTCGTGTCGAGCCCGCGGTACACCGTGGACATGCCGCCCGTGGCGATCGGGGTGTCGACGCGGTACCGGCCGTCCAGGACGGCACCCACGAGCGGGTCCGATCGCTGGGTGGTCTCCACGCGTGCATCTTAGACTCGGTGCGGTGAGCAGCATTCCAGCCGCCGATGACGTGCTTGACCCCGACGAAGCGGTCTACGACCTCGCCGCGGTGGCGTCGTTACTCCGCGTCCCCATTACCAAGGTGCACCAGCACCTCCGTGAACGGCACCTCCTCGGCGTACGAAGAAACGGCGCCGTGGTCATCCCCGAGGCGTTCTTCGACGACTCGGGTCAGGTGGTGAAGAACTTGGCGGGCCTCCTCGTGGTGCTGACCGACGGCGGCTACCGGGAGACGGAGATCGTGCGCTGGCTCTTCACGCCGGATTCCTCGCTGACCATCACCCGGGACGGCAGCTCGGCGGCGCACCCCAATGCGCGGCCGATCGATGCCCTGCACTCGCATCAGGCCCGTGAGGTGGTGCGCCGGGCACAGGCGATGGCGTACTGAAGGCCTACCGAGGGCTGGGTTCGTCGGCTCGTCGCGGGTCGATGGCCGGCGTCTCGGGTGCCCTGCTGAGTGAGTACCAGGCCGCTACGGCGCAGGCCGTCGCCAGCAGCACGTGCAGCCAGGAGTACATGCCGTGGGAGCCGTCCGGCTTGAATATCACCATGATCCAGGTGGAGAACCCTGCGATGGCGGCGATCCCGGCCCGACTCTGCACGAGCGCGGACACCACCGCCAGTGGCCAGGTGTAGTACCAGGGCAGCGCGGCGGGCACGAACAGCACCACCACCAGCATCGCCAGTGCGATACCGGTCAGGGCCTCGCGGTCGTCGTGGCGGAATCGCCACCACAGAAGCGGAAGGGAGATCGCGATGATCGCGATACCGATGATCCGCGTGACCTCGAGGACTGCGTAGAAGTTCACCGGCAGGAACAGTCCCCCCACGGCGTTGATGACGTTGGCCGTGGCGGTCGGCAGGGTCAGCCAGTTGATGATCTTCACAGAGCCCGCCAGCGCGGTGAGCCACCCGAGTCCGACGCCCGCCAACCACGACATGACGGCGAACACGATGACGAAGATCGCTGCCGACGCGGCCGTGGCAACGGCAAATGCGGACACGGCACCAAGGTCACGGCGTTCCCGTAGGCGGTGTACCCACATCCAGACCATGAACGGGAGCGCGATGCCCGCGGTGGCCTTCACGGCGACGGCGATGGCGACGACGCCCACACCGACGACCGGGCGGTTGCCGAGCGTGAGCGCGATGGCGGCCATCATCAGTCCGACCATCAGCATCTCGTTGTGGACTCCACCCATGAGGTGAATGATCACCAGGGGATTGAGCGCGCAGATCCACAGCGCCGCGGCTCCGTTGGCGCCGACGCGGCGGGCGATCCTGGGCGCCGCCCAGATCAGCAGCACCAACCCGGGCAGCATGCAGAGTCGGAGCAGCATCGTCCCGGCGATGACGTTGTCGCCGACGACCATCGTCACGAACTTGGCGATCAGGATGAACACCGGACCGTAGGGGGCGGTCGTCGTGGTCCAGATCGGGCTGACGTTGTCCAGCAGCGGGTTCGGGTTGTCGATCGGACCGACCACGTACGGGTCGAGGCCGTCCCTCAGCAATGCGCCCTGTGCGAGGTAGGAGTACGTGTCGCGGCTGAATACCGGCACGCTGAGAAGCAGTGGCGCCAGCCAGAAACCGGTAGTCGCCACCATCGTGTATTCGGTCGCGGTGCGATCGACCACCCGCCTGCCGAGCCAGAGCCAGGACACCAGCATCACCGCGACGCCGGCCCACAGCAGTACCGACGACACGACGAGCCCGTGCCCGAACCGCAGCCACGACAGATGAAGCGACTCCAGCAGTGGGTCGTGCAGTCGGGTGCTGCCCGCGCCGAGACCACCGAGTGTGATGAGTGCGGCACCGAGGAATCCGGAGAGGGCCGGACGAGCCTCGGCCGAGCCCGTGAAGGAGATCAGCCGCGTCACGGCGGCACGCAGACCGGGCAGCAGGGAGTGCGTCGACGTCGAGGTAGTCATGCGTGTCAGGCGGACCGGTTCGAGGCCAATCTGGCGAGTTCGGACAGGCCGACCTTGGCGTGTTCGTCGATCGGCGCGGTGGTCAGCATGTCGAGCCCGTGGCGGGTGAGTTCGGCGATGCGGTCCTCGACGGCGGCGAGTGCTCCGACCGATTCGATCACCGCACACAGCTCGCCGACCTGGTCTTCGGACAGATCCGAGCCGATCGACGTGCGCAGCAGCTTGGCGGCCGCGGGGTCGCTGCGGTCGGCGCGCTCGACCGCCTCCGCCAACAGCACGGTGCGCTTTCCCGACCGTAGATCGTCACCGGACGGTTTTCCGGTGACGACCGGGTCGCCGAACACGCCGAGCACGTCGTCACGGAGCTGGAATGCCACCCCGAGTGCGGTGCCGAGTTCGCCGAAGATCGCCTGCACGTCGGGCCGGTCTCCTGCGGCCGCGGCGCCGAGTTGCAGGGGCCGGGTCACCGTGTACGAGGCGGTCTTGTAGGTGTTGACGTTCATGGCCGACGCCACGGACTCCGCCCTGCTGGCCTCTGCGGCGATGTCGAGGTACTGCCCGCCTAGGACTTCGGTTCGGATGTCGGCCCAGACCCGACGTACCCGGCGATGGGCGTCGGGTGGCAGGTCGGCGGAGGCGACGATGTCGTCGGCCCAGACCAGCGAGAGGTCGCCGAGCAGGATCGCCGCGGACAATCCGAACTGCTCGGGGGAGCCGTGCCAGTCACGTTCGCGGTGTCGTTCGGCGAACAGGCGATGCACCGTGGCCAGGCCGCGGCGCGTCGCCGATGCGTCGATGACGTCGTCGTGGACCAGTGCGCAGGCATGCAGGAGTTCGAGTGCGGCGAACAACCGCAGCAGTTCGGGATCGACGGGTTCCGACGCATCGGCACCAGACACCGCCCGCCACCCCCAGTAGGCGAATGCTGGGCGCAACCGCTTGCCGCCACGGAGGACGAACTCCTCAAGAGCTGCAGTCAGTTCGGCGTAGTCGCTGCCGATGTACGCGGCGTCGGCTCGACGGCCGCGGAGATGGTCCCGCAGTTGATCGGCCACCGCATCTGCCAACTCGACGGCCGACGGTGCCGCTGCATCCACGCTCAGCGGACGCCCCTTTCATCAACCCCCGCACCTCCACGGTGCTTCTCAACAGTAGAGCCTGCAGGCGCGCCCGGGGCAATTCAGGTGTGCCTCGGCGAACGTCAGCGTGGCGGATCGTGCGGGTTCGCCAGGACGGGGCTGCGGTCGCGGCTGACCCACGCGATCGAGCCGATGATCCCCGCCACCAGGAATGCGCCGACGGAGAGCCAGATCGCCGCGCCGGTGAAGGATCGGGCGCTGGGATCGGTGTAGCGGGCCTGGGCGCTCATCGTGCTGACCACGCCCGGCCGCAGCTTCCACTCGACGATCTCCGAGGACACCTGGTCTCCGTTGGTCGAGGTCACCTCGCCCGGAAACGCCACGGACAGCGACACGTCGGCGTCGGGATCGTTGAGCGACGTCAGGTCGGCACGCCCCTCGAGGATCACCAGGTCACCCGCGCGCCGAAACGAGATGTCCACCCCCGCGGCGTCCCGGTTCATCCCCGCCAACTGTGGCAGCTCGGCGAACGTGAGGTCGGAGAAGACGGCCTGCGAGCCCACGTAGTCGTCACGCTCGTAGGACGACACCGAGACCTTGTTGCTGAACGGCAGCGTGTTCAGCAGTTGCGGCCCCTTGTCGTCGGAACCGGTCGCCTTGGCCGCCGCGATGATCTGGCCGGACACCCGGTCGTCGGGGGAGACGGTCATGGAGGCTCGCACCCGTACGCAGCCTGCGGCGGCAGGCACGATCACGAACAGCAGCAGCAGAGCCAGCAGCCTCTGACGCCTGCGGAGTCGGCTCCGGTTGCTGCCTGCGCTTCGACGTGGTAGCTCGGACACCCGGTCATCGTGCCAGATCAGGCCTGTCGCGGTGCACTCATAGGGGAAGGCGGCGACCCAGGATGGCAAACGGTCGGGGATCCCCGGCGAAGTGGTATCCGCGGATGACGTCTGTGAAGCCGAGGCGGCGGTACAGCCGCCAGGCGCGGTTTGCCTCGCCGTTGATCTCCGGGGTGGACAGCAGCACCTGCGACTCGCGCCGGCCGTCGAGCAGTCGCCGAGCCAGCGCCTCGCCCAACCCGTTGCCCTGGGCGCTGGGTCGGATGTGCAGCTCGGTGAGTTCGAAGTAATTGCCGGTCAGCTCGGCGACGCGCGCGTCGTCGGCCCCGCCACGCTGTAGGCCCGACACGACCTGCTGCTGCCACCACTGGTCGGGGGCCCCGCAGTAGCCGTAGGCCACACCGAGGATCGGTGCTGTGGCCAGGCCGTCTCCCCGTCCAGCACTCTCGCCATGCTCGGCGGCCGCCTCGACGGCCGCCACCGCCTTCCACCCGTTGCGCCGAGTGTGTTCCAACCACATCGACGCTCGTTGTTCCTCCGTGCCGCGCGGGTACCGCATGGCATCGACGTAGACGGCGAGCACGTCCCCGAGGCGCCGTTGCATGTCGCTGGGCGACAGATCAATGAGAAACGTCGCCAACGGTGCGTGTCCTTCGCGGTCTGTGAGCAGTGATTCCCTGCGCTTGCGCGGCCCCTGAGAGCCGTGCCGAGCCGTCGCCATTATCCGGCGGGCGGTGCGTACACCGACGCCCGACCTCGGTGTTGTGGCGCAGGCCTTACAATCGGGCATCGAACTAGGTGGTACGGCCGAGATTGACCTCGTATCATGATTGTTGGGTGCCCGCTTACCGCGGGCACGTACGACGTTAGACGACTTCGGACGATTGCTTCGGCCGCGGGAATTTGGGAGGCTCGGATGCCACTCTCCGATCATGAGCAGCGCATGCTCGACCAGATCGAGAGCGCGCTCTATGCCGAGGACCCGAAATTCGCGTCCAGCGTCCGCGGCGGCAACCTCCGTGCCCCTTCGGCACGGCGCCGATTGCAGGGCGGGGTGCTCTTCGTTCTCGGCCTCGCCATGCTGGTGGCGGGCATCGCGTTGAAGGCAACGTGGATTGCCAGCCTGCCGATTCTGTCGGTGGTCGGCTTCGTGATCATGTTCGGCGGCGTGGTCTTTGCCATCACGGGTCCTCGCAAGGCCGCGGGCGGGGACAAGTCGGCCCCGGAAGAAGGCGGGCCGCGACCGAAGAAGCCCAAGGGCTCAGGGGGCTTCACCAGCCGGATGGAAGATCGTTTCCGACGCCGGTTCGACGAATAGCTCTTTCTTCGAAGCAGGGGTAGCTCCCAAGGGGGCTGCCCCTTTCTTCTTGTCTTCGGCTCGTCTGTGTCTCCCGTGGCGTACGACACGCCGTTACTCGGCGGTGGGGCGGATGCCCGCTGCGGCGCCCCACTGTGCCCCACATCGACCGTGAAAGCCGTCTAGCTGCAGTTTTGGTCCCCAGGCCGGTCGGAGTGCGGGTCTCGTTCCGCTCGAAGACCCACGTCGGTGGTTGTTGGTGGGGGACGTAGCCGAACATTTACCTCTGAGTGGACCAAAGTGGGGGGATGTGGGGTAAAGTGGCGGACAACGGAGCAACCGGGGCTCCGTTGCAGGGCAGGTGGTGGGAGGTGGCGAGATGTTTCTCGGCACCTACACGCCGAAGCTCGACGACAAGGGGCGGCTCACGCTGCCCGCCAAGTTCCGCGATCTGCTGGCAGGGGGGTTGATGGTCACCAAGAGTCAAGATCACAGCCTGGCGGTATATCCCCGCGCCGAGTTCGAAGCCCTCGCGGAACGCTTGACGCTGGCATCGCGGAGCAATCCCGACGCCCGCGCCTACCTCCGCAACCTTGCGGCGGCGACCGACGAGCAGCACCCGGACGCGCAGGGCCGGATCACGCTGACCGTCGACCACCGCCGCTACGCCAACCTGACCAAGGAATGCGTCGTCACCGGATCGATCAAGTATCTGGAGATCTGGGACGCGCAGGCCTGGCAGGAGTACCAGGACACCCACGAAGAGAACTTCTCCTCGGCCAGCGATGAAACCCTGCGCGACCTCATTTGATCAGGAGGCCGGCCCAGCCGCGGCCCGTGCATCGTGGCCTCTGCCCGAACCGACCCTGGCGTACTTCCCCGACGCCAGGTTCGACACCTCGGACAGGGACCACGATGCAGGGGCACTTCATCTCCTGCGGTGGACCGATGCGAGGGGTACTGCGATGCCCGACCAAGAGTTGCCCGACCAAGAGTTGCCCGAGCCCGGAGTGCCGCACGTTCCCGTCCTCGCCGACCGCTGCGTCGAACTGCTCGTGCCCGCACTGACCCGGCGCAGTCCCGACGGTGGCGGTGCACTCCTGGTGGACGCCACCCTCGGTGCGGGCGGCCACGCGGAGCGGTTCCTGACCGAGTTGCCGGGCCTGCGCCTCATCGGGCTCGACCGTGACCCCACCGCATTGTCGATCGCCGCCGACCGGTTGGCACCGTTTGGAGACCGCGTCCGGTTGGTCCGCTCGCGGTTCGACGGTTACTGGGGTGAGCGTGCCGAACCGACGGTCGATGGCGTGCTCTTCGATCTGGGGGTGTCGTCCATGCAGTTGGACCGCGCCGAGCGCGGCTTCTCCTACTCCCACGACGCCCCACTGGACATGCGGATGGATCCGGACGCCCCGTTGACAGCCGCCGACGTCGTCAACACCTACGACCAGAAGTCGCTGGCACGGGTTCTTCGCGAGTTCGGCGACGAGCGCTTTGCAGCCAAGATCGCCGCTGAGATCGGTCGCCGACGTGCCCGCAAGCCGCTCACCACCACCAGCGAACTCGTTGAGGTGCTCTACGCCGCGATCCCCGCGCCCGCCCGCCGGACGGGCGGGCACCCGGCCAAGCGGACGTTCCAGGCGCTGCGCACCGCAGTCAACGGTGAACTGGACTCGATCCGCGACGCCCTGCCCGCGGCGATGCGCGCGTTGCCGATGGGTGGCCGGATCGTCGTGATGGCCTATCAGTCGCTCGAGGACAAGATCGTGAAGGCATTGTTCGCCGCGGCCACGGCGTCGCGCACGCCGTCGGGCCTACCGGTCGAGCTTCCCGGCCACGAGCCCGAGTACCGGTCGCTGACCCGTGGTGCCGAGAAGGCGAGTGACACCGAGATCGACCTGAACCCGCGAAGCGCATCGGTTCGGTTGCGGGCCCTGGAGAAGGTTGTCGGAAGGGAAGGTTCGTGATGGCGAAGCGACGAGAACCGGCACGGCCCGATGAGGAGCGGCGACGGCAGAGCCGCGACAAGGGGGTCGCACGCCGTGCGGGTGATGCGCCACCGCGGCCGCGCCGGTCGACGCGGGAGCAGCGGCCGCAACGCGCAAAGGGTTCGGGGCCGCAGACCACCCCGATCTCACGGCCGGTCAAGGGTCCCGGCCGACCCAGGAACGCCGCACAGGCGAAGGCCCGGGCCAAGGCGCGCAAGGCCAAGGCGCCCAAGGTCGTTCGCCCGCCGCTGCGCGAGCGGCTGCTGCTCAGGCTTGCCGCGATCGAAGTGAACCCACGCGCACTCGTCAGCCGGGTACCGTTCGTGGTCCTGGTCATTGGCGCTCTCGGCCTCGGTCTGGGCGTCACGCTGTGGCTGTCCACCGACGCCGCCGAGCGTTCCTACCAACTCGGCCACGCACGCCAGACGAACCAGGCACTGATGCAACAGAAGGAAGCGCTCGAGCGCGACGTCCTCGAGGCGCAGGCCGCGCCCGCGTTGGCGGAGTCGGCGCGCGAACTCGGCATGATCCCGTCGAAGGACACCGCCCATCTGGTGCAGGATCCCGCGGGTGGTTGGCTCGTGGTCGGCACCCCCAAACCCGCCGAGGGCGTGCCCCCGCCGCCGCTGAACAAGCCGCTGCCCGAAGAGGGCCCGCCCGCGCCGCCGCCACCACCCGCTCCGCGCGTCGTCGAACCGCGTGAACAGGTCGTGCGGCTCCCTGCCCCCACACCGGCGGCCAACCCACAGATTCCGGTCCTTGGCGCGCCGGGAGCCCCCGCCGTCGCCGCTGCCGCTCCGGCGGCACCCGGCGTACCTGCGTCGCCCGCACAGCAGATCCCGACCGTCGGGACCGCGCCCGGGGTGCCGCCTGACGCTGCCCATCCGCCTGCCCTACCGGCGCCGGCCGGTCCCGCCACCCCCGTCGTCCCCGACCTTCCGGCCGACCCGGCAGTTGGCCCGCCCACCGGCGCCGAGCACCTCGCGTCGCCGCAGACGCCCACATTGCCCGGCCCGTCCGCAGAAACGGTGAGTCCGCTCGCTCCGGCCCTTCCACCCGTTCCGGGAGGACCGGAATGAGCCGCGGCAGGCAGCGGCGCACGCCGCCGGAACCGACCACGCGGACTGATCAGGCGCATTCCGCCAAGGCCAGACGCACCCGGGAGGTGTTCGGCGACAACGGTGTACGCACCTCCTCGTTCGTCTTCCGGCACCGGGCGGGCAATGCGGTCATCGCACTGCTCCTCGTGATCGCCGGAACGCAGTTGTTCAACCTGCAGGTGCCGCGCGCGGAAGGGCTGCGCGCGGAAGCGGCCGGCCAGCTGAAGGTGACCGACATCGACAAGGCGGTGCGCGGGTCCATCGTCGATCGCAATGACGACAAGCTGGCCTTCACCATCGAAGCCCGTGCTCTCACGTTCCAGCCGCTGAGGATTCAGAAACAGCTGGCCGATGCCAAGGCCGCCGAGGAGACCGCTCCCGATCCGGCCAAACGGCTGGCCGAGATCGCAAAGGGGGTGTCTGGCCTACTCAACAACAAGCCCGACGCACCGACCCTGCTGAAGAAGCTCTCGGGGAAGGACACATTCGTCTACCTGGCCCGCGCGGTCGATCCAGCGGTCGCCGACGCAATCACGACGAAGTACCCCGAGGTGGGTGCGGAACGTCAGGACATCCGGCAGTACCCGGGCGGATCGCTCGCCGCCAACATCGTGGGCGGCATCGACTGGGACGGACACGGACTTCTCGGTCTCGAGGATTCGCTCGACGCCAAGTTGGCGGGCACGGACGGTTCGGTCACCTACGACCGAGGCTCCGACGGGGTCGTCATTCCCGGCAGCTACCGCAACCGACATGATGCGGTCGACGGCTCGACGATCCAGCTCACCATCGACGACGACATCCAGTTCTACGTCCAGCAGCAGGTTCAGCAGGCCAAGGACCTCTCCGGCGCCAAGAACGTGTCGGCGGTGGTGCTCGACGCGAAGACCGGTGAGGTCCTGGCCATGTCGAACGACAACACCTTCGATCCGAGTCAGGACGTAGGAAGGCAGCAAGATCGCGAACTGGGCAACCTCTCGGTCACGTCGCCGTTCGAGCCGGGTTCGGTCAACAAGATCATCACGGCGTCATCGGCCATCGAGTTCGGGCTGACCAATCCCGACGAGGTGCTGCAGGTGCCCGGCTCGATCGACATGGGTGGCGTCACCGTGCGCGACGCCTGGGGGCATGGCGTGATGCCCTACACCACAACGGGGATATTCGGGAAGTCGTCCAACGTCGGAACGCTGATGCTCGCGCAGCGGGTCGGTCCGGAGCGCTATGCAGAGATGCTCAAGAAGTTCGGGCTCGGGCAACGCACCGGAGTCGGATTGCCTGGCGAGAGTTCGGGTCTGGTCCCGCCCATTGACCAGTGGTCGGGCAGCACTTTCTCCAATCTACCCATCGGTCAGGGTCTTTCGATGACCCTGCTGCAGATGACGGGCATGTACCAGGCCATCGCCAACGACGGCGTCCGGATCCCGCCGCGGATCATCGCGTCGACCATCGACGCCGACGGTACGCGCACCGACGAGCCGCGACCGGAAGGGGTCCGCGTGGTGTCGGCGGCAACCGCGAAGACGGTCCGGAACATGTTGCGGGCCACCATCCAACGGGATCCGACCGGCGTTCAGCAAGGCACCGGCTCCGGCGCTGCGGTGGACGGCTACCAGATCGCGGGCAAGACGGGCACCGCTCAGCAGATCAATCCGGGGTGTGGTTGCTACTACGACGACGTGTACTGGATCACGTTCGCGGCCATGGTGCCTGCGAACGATCCGCGATACGTCGTCGGCGTGATGATGGACAACCCGCACCGCACGGCGGACGGCTCACCCGGCACGACGGCGGCACCGCTGATCCACAATCTCGCGTCCTGGCTGCTACAGCGCGAGAACGTGCCGCTGTCGCCCGATCCTGGTCCGCCGCTGATCCTGCAGAGCTGACGGACGGAGACTCCCGGCTGCCGGCCGGTACTGTGTCATCGCCATGAAGTTGCGTCCCTCGCACCCAGTCGGTGCAGACCTGTCACACCTGGCAGACGGTGCGCGGGCCGCGTTCGTGCACGGCGCGTCCGGGTCCGGCGTCACGGTCACCGGCGTGACGTTGCGAAGTCAGGACGCGGGTCAAGGCGACCTGTTCGCCGCGCTTCCCGGAAGGGCCGCGCACGGCGCCCGCTACGTGGCTGACGCCGTCGGTCAGGGTGCCGTCGCGGTCTTGACCGATCCGGATGGTGCCGCGCAGATCGATGCCGACATCGCGGTTCCGGTGCTCGTCACGTCCGTGCCGCGTTCGGTGCTCGGGAAGGTGGCAGCCGAGGTCTACGGCCACCCGTCCCGGAAGCTTCGCGTCGTGGGCGTCACCGGCACGTCGGGCAAGACCACCACGACCTACCTGGTGGAGGCGGGGTTGCGGGCCGCGGGTCGGGTGGCAGGCCTGATCGGGACGGTCGGCATGCGCATCGACGGCCGCGACGAACCCAGTGCGCTGACCACACCGGAGGCTCCCGATCTGCAGGCACTGCTGGCGGTGATGGTCGAGCGGGACGTCGACACCGTGGTCATGGAGGTTTCCAGCCACGCTCTGACCCTCGGCCGTGTCGACGCCGTCGACTTTGCGGCTGGCGGTTTCACGAATCTGTCGAGGGATCATCTCGACTTTCACCCGGACATGACCGCCTACCTCAACGCCAAGGCGCGGCTCTTCGACCCCGAGTCGGCGACCGCGGCCCGGGTGTCCGTGATCTGCGTCGACGACGATGCCGGTCGGACCATCGCGGCGCTCGCGCACGACCCGGTGACGGTCAGCATCGACGGGCATGGCGGCGGTTGGCGGGCCGAGGAGATCCGCCCCGCGGGCCGCGGCGCGCAGGACTTCGTCGCCGTCGACCCGGTCGGTGTCCACCATCGGATGCACGTCGCACTGCCGGGACGGTTCAACGTGGCCAACTGCCTGTTGGCGGCCGCACTGCTCGACGCGGTCGGGGTGTCACCCGAGCAGGCTGCGCCCGGGCTCCGGGCCGCCTACGTTCCCGGTCGGTTGGAGACGATCGACAGGGGCCAGCACTTCCTCGCCGTCGTCGACTACGCGCACAAGCCCGGTGCGCTGCAGGCGGTGCTGGAGACCCTCAGGCACGGCAACGACGGTCGCGTCGCGGTGGTGTTCGGTGCCGGCGGGAACCGTGACCATGGCAAACGGGCGCCGATGGGCAGGGTGGCCGCCGAATTGGCCGACCTCGTGGTCGTGACCGACGACAACCCGCGCGACGAGGATCCCGCCGCGATCAGGGCCACCATCGTGGCGGGGGCGAGGGCCGCGTCGGCAGAGTCGACCGAGGTGGTGGAGATCGGTGACCGGCGGACGGCGATCGACTTCGCGGTGCGGTGGGCCCGAGACGGCGACGTCGTGCTGGTGGCGGGCAAGGGCCACGAGGCAGGCCAGACTGCCGCAGGCTCGACCCGCCCGTTCGACGACCGCGAAGAACTCGCCGCGTCTCTGGGAGCGCTCTCGTGATCGCACTGACCCTGGCCGACATCGCCGAGATCGTGGGCGGCGAATTGTCCGATGTGTCGCAGGGCGACGCCGCAGTGACCCGGGTGACGGGAACGGTGGAGTTCGACTCCCGCAAGGTGGCTCCCGGCGGTCTCTTCCTGGCACTGCCCGGTGCGCGATCGGACGGTCACGACTTCGCCGCCACCGCGGTGGCCGCGGGCGCGGTGGCCGTGTTGGCCGCGCGCCCGGTCGGGGTGCCCGCGGTCGTCGTGCCGCCGGCCGCGTCGGTGGCGGACACGAATGCCGGTGTCCTCGAATACGACACCGACGGTTCGGGCGCGGCGGTGCTTGCCGCGCTGGCCCGCCTTGCCGCGGCCGTGGCGGCCAAACTCGTGGCGGGTGGTCTGACGATCGTCGGGGTGACGGGGTCGTCGGGCAAGACCTCCACGAAGGACCTGCTGGCGGCGGTGCTCGACCCGCTCGGTGAGGTGATCGCACCGCCAGGATCGTTCAACAACGAACTGGGTCACCCGTGGACGGTGTTGCGCGCGACGACCGACACCGACTATCTGATTCTGGAGATGTCGGCGCGCCATCCGGGCAACATCGCGGCGTTGGCGGCCATCGCGCCGCCGGCGATCGCGGTGGTGCTCAACGTCGGCACGGCCCACCTGGGCGAATTCGGCTCCCGCGAGGCCATCGCCGCCACGAAATCCGAACTACCGCAGGCTGTTCCGGCGTCGGGCGTGGTGGTCCTCAACGCCGATGACGCCGCAGTCGCGGCGATGGCGAACGCGACCGCCGCCCGGGTGGTGCGGGTATCACGAGCGGGCGGAGCCGACGTCTGGGCGGAGGACGTCACTCTCGACGAACTGGCCAGGCCCCGGTTCACCCTGCACGGTGCGGCGGGTGCGGTGCCGGTCGTGCTTGCCGTGCACGGCGACCACCAGGTGTCCAATGCGCTGTGTGCCGCTGCGGTGGCGCTGGAGTGCGGGGCCACCCTCGACCAGGTCGCCACGGCGTTGTCGGGCGCGGGTCCCGTGTCGCAACATCGCATGCAGGTGAGCACGCGACCCGACGGCGTCACCATCGTCAACGACGCCTACAACGCCAACCCGGACTCCATGCGCGCCGGCTTGAAGGCGCTGGCATGGATGGCCGGATCGGCGGAGGCCCGCCGAAGAAGCTGGGCGGTTCTCGGTGAGATGGCCGAACTCGGTGACGACGCGATCGCCGAGCATGACAGCATCGGTCGACTGGCGGTGCGCTTAGATGTGTCCAAACTCGTCGTCGTTGGGACTGGGAGGTCGATGAGCGCCATGCATCACGGGGCCGTCATGGAGGGATCGTGGGGCAGCGAGTCCACCATGGTTCCCGACGCGGACGCCGCGTTGGCCCTGTTGCGGGCCGAACTGCGCGACGGCGACGTGGTGCTGGTGAAGGCTTCCCATTCGGCAGGCCTCGGCGCACTAGCGGAGGCGCTTGTCGACGACGGTGGCGGCGGGCAGGAGCGCAGCGACCGGGGGATCGGTAGCGCATGAGGCAGATACTCATCGCCGTCGGCATTGCGCTGGCGGTCTCGATCCTGCTGACCCCGGTGCTCATCCGGATGTTCACACGCCAGGGGTTCGGGCACGAGATCCGGGAGGACGGGCCGCCGAGCCACCAGAAGAAGCGCGGGACGCCGTCGATGGGCGGAGTCGCGATCCTGGCGGGAATCTGGGCTGGTTACCTGGGCACGCACCTGGTCGGGCTCGCCTTGGATGGCAACGGACCGTCGGCCTCGGGCCTGCTGGTTCTTGGCCTGGCGACCGCGCTGGGTGTGGTCGGGTTCGTCGACGACATGATCAAGATCCGGCGATCTCGCAATCTGGGCCTCAACAAGACGGCCAAGACGATTGGTCAGCTTACGGCCGCGGTGCTGTTCGGAGTGCTGGCGCTTCAGTTCGGCAACGCGGACGGCCTGACGCCGGGCAGCGCGGAGCTGTCCTACGTGCGGGAGATCGCGACCGTCACGCTTGGGCCCGTCGTGTTCGTACTGTTCGTCGTCGTCTTGGTGAGTGCGTGGTCGAACGCGGTGAATCTCACCGACGGCCTCGACGGTCTCGCGGCAGGGGCGATGGCGATGGTCACTGCCGCGTACGTTCTGATCACCTTCTGGCAGTACCGCAACGCCTGCGCGAGCAGCCCTGGGCTGGGCTGCTACAACGTGCGGGACCCCTTGGATCTCGCGCTGGTGGCGGCGGCGACGGCGGGTGCATGCATCGGGTTTCTCTGGTGGAACGCCGCGCCGGCGAAGATCTTCATGGGCGACACGGGATCGCTGGCCTTGGGTGGCATCATCGCCGGTCTTTCGGTGACCAGTCGCACCGAGACGCTGGCGATCGTGCTCGGTGCGCTGTTCGTCGCGGAGGTGACGTCGGTCGTCGTGCAGATCCTGGCCTTCCGCACCACTGGTCGCCGCGTCTTCCGGATGGCTCCGTTCCATCATCACTTCGAGCTGGTCGGATGGGCCGAGACCACGGTCATCATCCGGTTCTGGTTGTTGACGGCGATCGCGTGCGGGCTCGGCGTGGCACTCTTCTACAGCGAATGGCTGGCCGCGGTAGGGGCTTAGTCGGTCCCGTTTCGCGACACGCGCCGGATGTCCGGCCCATCGAGCGTGTGACGGGGGAGGATTTTGGGGTGCGAGGGACAGTTGAGTCTTATGTTGCTGCTGTGACCTATGTGATCGTGGGCCGGTAGTCAACGGTGAGCGCGTTACTGGACCGGCTGCGATTGCGCCGAAAGCCCGATGCCGACGAGGCAGCCACCACCAAGGGAGGCGCCGCCGCCACCGGACCACGTACCCGCTTCGGTGCGTGGCTCAGCCGCCCCATGACGTCGTTTCACCTGATCATCGCGGTCGCGGCGTTGCTCACGACGCTTGGGCTGATCATGGTGCTCTCCGCATCCGGTGTGCACTCCTATGACGAGGACGGCTCACCGTGGGTGATCTTCGCCAAGCAGGTGCTCTGGACGTGCGTCGGGCTGTTCGCCTTCTACGTCGCGCTCCGGATGCCCGTCAGCCTCATGCGCCGCATCGCCTTCCCCGGCTTCATCTTCACCATCATCCTGCTCGTTCTGGTGCTGATCCCCGGGATCGGCAAGGAAGCCAACGGTTCTCGCGGCTGGTTCGTGGTGGCCGGATTCTCGATGCAGCCCTCCGAACTGGCCAAGATCGCGTTCGCCATCTGGGGAGCCCACCTCCTGGCGGCCCGCCGGTTGGAACGGGCATCGCTCAAGGAGATGCTCTTTCCATTGGTGCCGGGCGCAGTGCTGGCGCTGTTCCTCATCGTCCTGCAGCCCGACCTGGGCCAGACCGTGTCGATGGGCATCATCCTGCTCGGCCTGCTCTGGTACGCGGGTCTGCCGCTGCGGGTGTTCGTCAGCTCCCTGGTGGCCGTGATGGCCGCGGCGGCCGCACTGGCGGTGTCGGAGGGCTACCGCTCCGCTCGCGTGCAGTCGTGGTTGAACCCTGGCGCCGACGCGCAGGGGTCCGGCTATCAGGCCAGGCAGGCCCGCTATGCCCTGGCCAACGGCGGGGTCTTCGGCGACGGTCTGGGACAGGGCACGGCCAAGTGGAACTATCTGCCCAACGCGCACAACGACTTCATCTTCGCGATCATCGGCGAGGAGCTTGGGTTCGTGGGCGCCATCGGGCTGCTCCTGCTGTTCGGCCTCTTCGCCTACACCGGGATGCGGATTGCACGACGTTCGGTGGATCCGTTCCTCCGCCTGCTGACGGCGACCACGACGCTGTGGGTCCTGGGCCAGGTGTTCATCAACGTCGGCTACGTCGTCGGGCTCCTGCCCGTCACCGGGCTGCAGCTGCCCTTGATCTCGGCGGGCGGGACATCAACGGCGACAACCCTTTTGATGCTGGGCGTCATCACCAACGCGGCACGCCACGAACCCGAGGCGGTGGCTGCGCTGCGGGCGGGGCGCGACGACCGGATGAACCGACTGCTTCGGTTGCCGTTGCCCGAACCCTATGTTCCGAGCCGTCTCGAGGCCGCCAGGGACCGACTGCGAACCCGGCCCAAGGCTCGGGCCACGGACAGGTCGGGCGCCACATCGCGCGCGGGGTCGAAGGGCAAGCCCAAGCCCCCAGCCAAGGCCAAGCCCCCTGCCAAGGCCAAGCCCCAATCCAGCGCCAAGACCAAGGCGACCGGGGACGACCGCAGGCGATCCGGCCGTGCGGGCGACCGCGCCGGAGGAGCAGCAGTGCATCATGGAGGCCGTCAACGCCAACAGGGCCGTCGAGCCCGCTCATTGGAAGGCCAACGTTACGGGTGAACGACCCCGCCATTTCCGGTCCTCGGGGGCAGGAGCGAAGCGCCCCGGGGATATCGGTATCCGTCGTCCTTGCCGGTGGTGGCACCGCGGGGCACGTCGAGCCCGCGATGGCCGTCGCCGACGCGCTGGTCTCCCTGGTCCCCGGAATCCGAATCACGGCACTTGGCACGGAACGCGGACTCGAGACACGGCTGGTGCCCGAACGCGGCTACGCCCTCGAACTGATCGACCCCGTGCCGTTGCCTCGCAAGGCTTCCACTGACCTGGCTCGCCTGCCGTTCCGGGTGCGTACGGCGGTGCGGCAGACTCGCGACGTGCTCGATCGTGTGGGCGCCGACGTGGTCATCGGGTTCGGTGGTTACGTAGCGCTCCCGGCGTATCTGGCGGCGCGCGGTGGACCGTTTGGTCGACGGTCCGTGCCGGTAGTCATCCACGAGGCCAATGCCAGCGCCGGGTGGGCGAACCGGGTGGGTGCCCGGTCGGCGCGCAGGATCCTGTCCGCCGTGCCCGAGCCTGGTCTGCGCAACGCCGAGGTGGTCGGGGTGCCCGTACGCGAGTCCATCACCGGGCTGGACCGGGCCGGCCTGCGGGCGCAGGCCCGTGCGCACTTCGGATTCGCCGAGGACGCCACCGTGCTGCTGGTGTTCGGCGGTAGCCAGGGCGCCCAGTCGATCAATCGTGCCGTCGCGGCGGCCGCCGGGGACCTGGCCGTAGCCGGGGTGTCGGTGCTGCACGCCCACGGTCCGAAGAACGTGCTCGAGCTGCGAGCGCCTGAGCCCGGCGATCCGCCATACGTCGCCGTGCCGTATCTGGGCCGGATGGATCTCGCCTATGCTGCCGCCGACCTCGCGATCTGCCGGTCGGGCGCGATCACCGTGGCCGAGGTGAGCGCCGTCGGTCTGCCTGCCGTCTACGTGCCGTTGCCGATCGGCAACGGCGAGCAGCGGCTCAATGCGCTGCCCGTGGTTCAGGCCGGAGGCGGCCTGCTGGTCGCCGACGCCGACCTGACGCCCACGTTCATCGCCGACACCGTGGGCCGGCTGCTGTCCGACCCGACGAGGTTGGGCCAGATGACGTCGGCCGCGGCCATGGCAGGCCACCCCGACGCCGCGCGCCGGGTTGCCGAGGTAGCCCTCGCCGTCGCGGCCGAGCGCAGGGAGCCGGCACGGTGAGCCCGCCCGAGCTGCCCGACGAGTTGCGCCGGGTGCACATGGTGGGCATCGGGGGTGCGGGGATGTCCGGCATCGCGCGGATACTGCTCGATCGCGGTGGCCAGGTGTCGGGGTCGGACGCCAAGGATTCTCGTGGCCTGGCCGCCCTCACGGCCAGGGGCGCGTCGATCCGCGTGGGCCACGACGCATCGGCGCTCGACATGCTGCCAGGTGGGCCGACGGCCGTGGTCAGCACTCATGCCGCCATTCCCAAGACCAACCCGGAGCTGGTCGAGGCGCACCGCCGGCGCATCCCGGTGATCCTGCGGCCCGCGGTGCTCGCACGTCTCATGGACGGATATACGACGGTCATGGTGACGGGTACGCACGGTAAGACGACGACGACGTCGATGATCATCGTCGCCCTGCAACGCTGCGGGTTCGACCCGTCGTTTGCCGTCGGGGGCGATCTCGGTGAGGCCGGAACCAACGCGCATCACGGGAGCGGCGACCGCTTCGTCGCCGAGGCCGACGAGAGCGACGGCTCACTGCTCGAGTACACCCCGGACGTGGCGGTCGTGACGAACATCGAGGCCGATCACCTCGACTTCTTCGGCAGTGCTGAGGCCTACTGTGCGGTTTTCGACCAGTTCGTGGACCGGTTGCGCCCGCATGGGGCCCTCGTGGTCTGCACCGACGACCAGGGTGCTGCCGGGCTGGCCGAACGGTCGGACGCCTCGGGGGTGCGGGTGTTGGCGTATGGAAGTGGCGATCGCCCGGAACTCGCCGGCGCGCTGCTGGACTGGAACCAGCAGGGCACCGGCAGCGTCGCGACCATCAGATTGGCCGGTGAGTCCCAGCCCCGGGCCATGCGGCTCGCGATTCCTGGACGACACATGGCGTTGAACGCCCTGGGCGCACTGTTGGCCGCCCGCGAGGCGGGCGCCGACGCAGGAACGGTTCTCGACGGGCTGGCGGGTTTCGAAGGTGTGCGTCGCCGGTTCGAGGCGGTGGGTACCGCGGGGGGCGTGCGCGTCTTCGACGACTATGCCCACCATCCGACCGAGGTGCGTGCGACGTTGGAGGCCTTGCGCGCCGTCGCCGGCGACGGCAGGTCGATCGTCGTCTTTCAGCCCCACCTGTACTCCCGGACGCAGACCTTTGCGCGTGAGTTCGGGTCTGCGCTCGACCTCGCCGACGAGGTCTTCGTGCTCGATGTCTATGCCGCACGCGAACAGCCGCTGGTCGGCGTCAGCGGTGCCAGCGTCGCCGAGCACACGACGGTGAGCTGTCACTACGTACCCGACTTCTCGGCGGTGGCCGAACGCGTTGCGGCGTCGGCCGCACCCGGTGACGTCGTCGCGACCATGGGTGCGGGCGACGTCACCCTGCTCGGACCGGAGATCCTGGCGGCATTGAACCGGCGGGTGCGGGACCGATGACCGACGCGGACCTGCCCGAGGACCAGGCGGCCGACGGCGGTGCCGAGGTGACACCGGAACGCGACCCCGAACTCACCCCGGACCAGGAGCCGGCCGGCGACACCGAAGACGGGGCCGCAGAGGAGGCCGGCGAGGAGGCCGGCGAGGAGGCCGAGGACTTCGAGGGTCCGCGTCGACGCGCCCGCCGCGAGCGCGAAGAACGCCGCGCCGCCGAGGCCAGGGCGACGGCGATCGAGAACGCCCGCAGGGAGGCGAGGCGTCAGGCGGTCGGCAGGCCGGTCGCCGAGACGAAACCTCCTGCGCGCGGCCTGATTCGAGGGCTGAAGGCGCTGCTGGTATCGGCGCTCGTCAGCGTCCTTGCGGTGGGTTTGGGGCTGCTGCTCTACTTCACACCGATCATGGCCGCCAGGTCCACCGTCGTCGTCGGCCTGACCACCATCAGTCAGGAGGAGGTCGCCCGGGCCGCTGCGGTGGCGCCCGGCACTCCGCTGTTGCAGATCGACACCGACACGGTCGCCGAACGCGTTGCGACCATCCGGCGGGTGGCAAGTGCCCGGGTCCAGCGCGAGTACCCGTCGACGCTGCGCATCACCGTCGTCGAGCGGGTGCCCGTGGTGGTCAAGGACTATCCCGACGGTCCACACCTGTTCGACCGCGACGGAGTCGACTTCGCCACGGCACCGCCGCCCCCGTTCCTGCCGTACCTGGACGTCGAGAACCCGGGACCCAACGACGAGCCGACCAGGGCGGCGTTGCAGGTGCTGTTGTCGCTGCGTCCCGAGGTGGCTGGTCAGGTGAGCCGAATCGCGGCGCCGTCCGTCGCGGCGATCACGTTGACCCTGATCGACGGTCGAGAGGTCATCTGGGGAACCACCGACCGGACGGAGGAGAAGGCGTTGAAGCTGGGGGCCCTGTTGACCCAGCCGGGCCGAACCTACGACGTGTCCAGCCCTGATCTGCCGACGGTCAAGTGACACGCCGGGAGCACGTCCGGCCCGAAAATACCCGAAATGCCGAAATCCTTCGGCGCGCCTGCATCGATACCCACCGGACGCGCCCTACCGTTCTGTTTGCACGGAACTACTTGACATAACTCTAAGCCTGTGGTTGAGGTTGAGGGTTTGTCCAGGAGGTTCGGCATCCACGTTAGGTAACCCAGGGAGGAAGGCGACCGATGACGCCCCCGCACAACTATCTCGCCGTCATCAAGGTGGTCGGCATCGGTGGCGGCGGCGTGAATGCCGTCAACCGAATGATCGAACAAGGGCTCAAGGGCGTGGAGTTCATCGCCATCAACACCGACGCGCAGGCGTTGTTGATGAGCGATGCCGACGTCAAGCTCGATGTCGGACGCGACTCCACCCGTGGCCTGGGTGCAGGTGCCGACCCCGAGGTCGGCCGCAAGGCCGCCGAGGACGCCAAGGACGACATCGAGGAGCTGCTTCGTGGCGCCGACATGGTATTCGTCACCGCGGGTGAGGGTGGTGGCACCGGCACCGGTGGTGCCCCCGTCGTCGCCACCATCGCGCGCAAGCTCGGCGCCCTGACCGTCGGCGTCGTGACGCGCCCGTTCTCCTTCGAGGGCAAACGCCGGTCGAACCAGGCCGAAACGGGTATCGCCGCGCTCCGGGAGAGCTGCGACACCCTGATCGTGATCCCGAACGACAGGCTGCTCCAGATGGGCGACGCCGCCGTCTCGCTGATGGACGCATTCCGCAGCGCCGACGAGGTGCTGCTCAACGGCGTCCAGGGCATCACCGACCTGATCACCACGCCGGGCCTGATCAATGTCGACTTCGCCGACGTCAAGGGCATCATGTCCGGGGCGGGTACTGCGTTGATGGGCATCGGCGCCGCACGCGGCGACGGTCGGGCACTGAAGGCGGCCGAGATCGCGATCAACTCGCCGCTGCTCGAAGCGTCGATGGAGGGTGCGCAGGGCGTGCTGATGTCCGTCGCGGGCGGCAGTGACCTCGGACTGTTCGAGATCAACGAGGCAGCCTCGCTGGTACAGGACGCGGCCCACCCGGAGGCGAACATCATCTTCGGCACGGTCATCGACGATTCGCTTGGCGACGAGGTCCGGGTCACCGTGATCGCGGCCGGATTCGACGCCGCGGGCCCCAGCCGCAAACCGGTGGTCGGCGCCAGCGGGCAGGGCGGCCAGGGGATCACGCCCGGCCGCGCCGGCAAGGTGACCTCCTCACCGTTCGTCGAACACGCTGATCCGGCAAGCGTTCCCGTGCGCACCAACGGTGCCACGGTCAGCATCGGTGGCGGCGGCGATGACGATGACGACGTCGACGTGCCGCCGTTCATGCGGCACTGACCGGGCCGGGGCGCTCCGCCGGGATACTGGGACGGTGAGTGTTCGCATCCGGCGAGTCACCACCACCCGTGCGGGTGGGGTGTCGGCGCCTCCCTTCGACGGTTTCAACCTCGGCGACCACGTCGGCGACGATGCAGCCGCCGTCGCGGCCAACCGTCGCCGACTGGCTGAGGCGATCGGATTGGGCGAGCGGAACGTGGTGTGGATGAACCAGATCCATTCCGATCGGGTTGCGTTCGTGGACGGCCCGTGCGATGCGGTGGACGGCGTCGATGCGCTGGTGACCACGACACCGCGTGTCGCCTTGGCCGTGGTGACCGCCGATTGCGTTCCACTGCTGATCGGAGACGCGAGGGCCGGCGTCATCGCCGCGGTGCACGCCGGTCGCGTCGGTGCCCAGAACGGCGTGGTGGTCCGTGCGGTGGAAGAGATGGTGCGTCACGGCGCGCGGCCCGAGGGCATGTCGGTGCTGCTTGGGCCGGCCGTGAGTGGCCGCAACTACGAAGTGCCCGAGGCCATGGCCGCCGAGGTCGAGGCTGCGCTGCCGGGAAGCAGGACCACTACCGGCAGCGGTACCGCCGGGCTCGATCTGCGGGCCGGAATTGCAAGGCAGCTAACGGGATTGGGCGTCACGGCACTCGACGTCGACCCGAGGTGCACAGTCGAGGACCGGAACCTCTTCAGCCATCGCCGTGGGGCGCCCACGGGGCGATTCGCATCCTTGGTGTGGATGGAATGACGATGTGGATTCCATGAGCACTTCCCGCGAGGCCGAACTGAGCGAGTCACTGAGTGCACTGCGGCAGCGGCTCGAGCGCGCGGCCGACGCCGCCGGCCGCGATCCAGGTGACATTGAATTGCTGCCCGTAACCAAATTCTTTCCGGCATCGGATGTCATTGTTCTTCGACGGCTCGGTTGCGCTGCATTCGGTGAATCGCGCGTTCCCGAAGCGTCGAATAAGGTCGCCGAAGTCTGCGAGGCAGAGGCCGGTCAGTCCGGTGAAGTACCCGCATCGCCAATTCGCTGGCACATGGTTGGTCGGATTCAGCGCAACAAGGCAAAGGCATTGGCGGGCTGGGCTTATGCCGCGCACTCGGTGGACGGTACCGCTCTGCTCGGCGCACTGGGCCGGGGCGTCGCAGGCGCGATCGCCGATGGCCGCCGCGACGAACCGCTGCGGGTCTACATCCAACTGAGTCTCGATGGGGATCCCGACCGCGGTGGCGTGGACGTCGGCCGTGCCGATCTGGTCGACGAGGTGTGCGCCGCCGCCGACGCCACCGACGGGCTGACGTTCGTCGGGTTGATGGCGATCCCGCCGCTGGGCTCCGACGCCTCGGAGGCGTTCGCGCGTTTGGCCGCCGAGCGCGAGCGGGTACAGGCGTCCTACCAGCAACGGCTCGGTCTGTCGGCGGGCATGTCCGGCGATCTCGAGACGGCAGTGAAACACGGGTCGACGTGTGTGCGTGTCGGAACCGCGCTCATGGGTCAACGGCCGCTAACGTCACCCTGAGCAGTCACACCAGTCACAACTTCATCACGAACACCAGAAGCCACGGTCATCAGAAGGGTCCTGAGATGAGCACACTGCATAAGGTCAAGGCCTACTTCGGTATGGCGCCGATGGACGACTACGACGACGAGTACTACGAGGACGACGATCGCGGGTCGCGGCCCTACGCGCGCCGGCCGCGCGAGGAGCGATTCGACGATGACTCCTACGGCCGTGGCGAGGGCCGTGGAGAAGGCCGAGGCTACGACGATCGCATGGGCGGCCGGGAATTCGAGCGTGAGTTCGGACGCGACCTGGACGCCGCCCCCGCCGGTTACCGGGGGGGATACGACGACGAACCCTTCCGCGCGCGGCGCGAGTTCGATCGGCCGCGATTCAACACACTTCACGGCGCTACCCGCGGCGCGGTCGCGATGGAGCCGCGCCGTATGGCGATGCTCTTCGACGAGGGCAGCCCGCTCTCCAAGATCAAGACGCTGCGGCCGAAGGACTACAGCGAGGCGCGGACCATCGGCGAGCACTTCCGCGATGGCACGCCGGTCATCATGGACCTGGTCTCCATGGACAACGCCGATGCCAAGCGTCTGGTCGACTTCGCCGCGGGTCTCGCGTTCGCGCTGCGTGGATCGTTCGACAAGGTGGCCACCAAGGTGTTCCTGCTGTCCCCGTCGGGGACGGACGTCAGCGCCGAGGAGCGCAGACGGATCGCCGAGGCCGGCTTCTACGCCCACCAGTAGGGCGCCGAGCGGTACCTCCGGGCGGCACTCCAGGAGGCGGGTAGGCTGGCGTCAAATCCCGCCGTACCGCCCGTATCCCACGTGATTCTCGAGTCACATCTGCCTGGAGTGAGGTCGCCCAGTTGGCGCTGTTCTTTGAGATCTTGGGCTTCGCGCTGTTCGTCTTCTGGCTTCTGCTCATCGCCAGGATCGTCGTCGAGTTCATCCGGTCGTTCAGCCGCGACTGGCAACCCAAGGGCTTCACCGTGGTCGTCCTCGAGGTCATCCTGACCTTGACAGATCCGCCCGTGAAGCTGCTCCGGCGGCTCATTCCGCAGCTCACGATAGGTGCGGTGCGGTTCGATCTGTCGATAATGGTGCTGCTTCTGGTGGCATTCATCGGTATGCAGTTGGCGTTCGGTGCCGCCGCCTGAGCGTCGGGATTTGGGTTTGCCGAGGTCGATTACCGGTGGGCGTAATTTGAGTTTCGCTCTTAATTCTCGACCTCTGATGCAACCGACGGGTCCACTGTGACAGGATGGGCGCCAGTTACTACCACTATGGCTCTACTCTTTGAGACCGGTTGACGGTCCAGACTCCAAGGGGGCAGACAATGCCGCTTACACCCGCCGACGTCCACAATGTCGCGTTCAGCAAGCCACCCATTGGCAAGCGCGGCTACAACGAGGACGAAGTCGATGCCTTCCTCGACCTTGTCGAGAACGAGCTGAGCCGGCTCATCGAGGAGAATGCCGACCTCCGTCAGCGGGTCAGCGAGCTGGATCAGGAAGTCTCGGCCGGCCACGCCGGGGGAGGCTCGCAGCCCGCGCAGCCGATGCCGGTTTACGAGGCCGAACCCGAGCCGGAGCAGGACGAACCGTCGCAGCCGGTCTACGAGGCGCCGCCTGCCCCCGCCTCTGCCCCGGCAAGCGAGGAGTCGCACATCAGGGCGGCCAAGGTGCTCGGCCTGGCGCAGGACACCGCAGACCGTCTGACCAACACCGCCAAGGCGGAGTCGGACAAGATGCTCTCGGACGCCCGGGCGCAGGCCGACGCCATGGTGAGCGAAGCCCGGCAGACCGCCGAGACCACCGTGGCCGACGCCAAGCAGCGCGCCGATGCGATGCTGAGCGATGCGCAGACGCGGTCCGAGGCGCAGCTCCGCCAGGCACAGGAGAAGGCGGACGCGCTGCAGGCCGATGCCGAGCGGAAGCAC
The DNA here is from genome assembly GCA_963798245.1 of uncultured Actinomycetota bacterium. Taxonomy (GTDB): domain Bacteria; phylum Actinomycetota; class Actinomycetes; order Mycobacteriales; family Mycobacteriaceae; genus Mycobacterium. The sequence goes on along the minus strand of CAWCSO010000005.1, from coordinate 20,665 downwards.
TCCGAGATCATGGGCACCATCAACCAGCAGCGGACCGTGCTGGAGGGGCGTCTGGAACAGCTGCGAACGTTCGAGCGCGAATACCGCACCCGGCTCAAGACGTATCTGGAGTCCCAGCTCGAGGAGCTCGGTCAGCGTGGATCGGCCGCACCGGTGGATTCGGCGGCCAACAACGACAGCGGTGCCGGGTTCAACCAGTTCAACCGAGGGAACAACTGAGCGGCTGACACGTGCTCGTCATAGCGCTCATCCTTGCCGTCATCGGCCTGGCAGCGCTGGTCACCGCCGTGGTCACCAGCAATGAGCTGATCGCATGGGTCTGCATCGGAGCAAGCGTGATCGGTGTGCTGCTCCTGATCGTCGATGCCCTACGGGAACGCTCTCGGGGCGACGGCGGCCAGGGTTCCGTCAGCGACGAACAGACGGTCATCCTGCCGGAACAGGCACCTGCCGAGGACTATCCGGAAGAACCCACCACCGAGTTCGCCGAGGAGATCCCGACGACCGACATCCCCGGTGGCGAGGCCGACGTCGCGGGTACCTTCGAGCCCGATGAGGTCACCGAAGAGGCCACCGAGCTGAACGAGTCGTCAGCGGAAGCCGACACGTCCGCGGAGGCCAGCACGTCCGCGGAGGCCGACACCGCTGCCGACACCGATACCACCGAGGAAGCCGACGGGCAGCCAGAGCAATCCGAACCGGTCAGGCGCGACTAACGGTCCGACACCGTACGGTTCGACTCTGCGCCGGGCGTCAGCCAGGTGTCGTCGGGACTGACAGAGCGTGCATCACCTCGCCGTCGTCCACCTGGTGAAAGTCGTCGTAGACCTGACCGACGGCGTCGAATCGATCGGGCATCAACAAGCACCACAGATCGTCGGTCTCGGCGGCGAGTTCACGGCAGGCGGACCGCGAGCCCACCGGGACGGCGACCACCACCCGCGCCGGCCCCCTCGCACGCAGCGCCTGGACGGCCACCTTCATGCTCGCTCCCGTCGCGATGCCGTCGTCGACCAGGATCGCCACCTTGCCGCCGGGGTCAACGCGCTCACCGTCGGCACGGTAGGTCGCCTCACGCCGGTGCAGTTCCGCGGTCTCGCGGTCGACGGCCGCATCCATCTCCGCGGGCGAAACGTGCAGGCGATCGACCACTTCGTCGTTGACGACGACTACGCCACCGCTGGCGATCGCACCCATGGCCAGTTCGGGCCACCGCGGAACGCCCAGCTTGCGCACCATGAAGACGTCGAGCGGAGCCCCCAGATGCGCCGCTACCTCCCAACCGACGGGGACCCCACCGCGCGCCAGGGCCAGCACGACGACGTCGGGCCGTCCCTGGTAGGCCGTGAGCGACCGAGCCAGGACCCGGCCGGCTTCCCGGCGGTCCCGGAACATGCGGCCGGCAGTTGCTCGCGGAATGTCAGCAGCCTAAGCCGGGGACCGACCCTCGAACTGCGCCACCGCGAAATCGGCGGTGAGCCGGTGCCAACGCCCATAGTCGCGCAGCAGATAGTGGCCGGCGCGGGGAAACTCGACCCACCGCGCATCGACCCCGCGTGCTGCCGCGCGCACCGTCTGGGTATGCGTGGCCACCGGATCGGTCCACGTGTCGGCCGAGCCGTGCATGGTGATGAGTCGACGCCCGGGCGGAATCAGGTCGGCGTCGTCCTCAGGCCACCACGGGGCCAACGCCGCGACCGCCGCGACGTCGTCACGCGCTGCGAGGTGAGCGGCGACTCGGCCACCCATCGAGTGTCCGACCAGCACGATGGGGCCCGAACCCACGAATTCGGCCAGCCTGTCGAGCGCGGTCTTGGCGTCGGTGAGCGCATCGAGCCGATCAGGGTTCCAGCCGCGGACCCGGTAGCGAACGCGACGCACCTCGACGTCATCGCCGAGACGGCGGCGCAGGGAACCGGTGAGCAGGGCCATCCGGACGTGGGCGAGCTGCCACAGGTGGGTCGGGGCGTCGCTGCGGGGCATGCCGCCGGGCAGCACGAGGACACCGGCCTTCGGTGGGGACGTCATGCCGGTGATTCGGAGCAGCCCTGGTGCCGGCTGGGCGTTCGGCCCATCCGATCCGGCGTCGGCTCCGAATGAACGGGGTGGGCATCGAGTACGAGAGTGTCGTCGACCATCCGTTGGACGAAGTATTCGCGTGGCACACGCGAGCCGGCGCCATGCGACGCCTGGTACCTCCGTGGCAGCCGATGAAGGTCGTCGCCGAAACCGACTCCCTGGCCGACGGACGGGCGGTGCTCGGCCTTCCGGGCGGGTTGCGCTGGGTTGCCCAGCACGATCCCGCCGGATACGACCCGCCGCGCCGGTTCGTCGACGAATTGTCCTCCGACGGCGTGAGGTCGTGGCCGCCGAGGATCATCGGCATGTGGCGCCATACCCACGACTTCAGCGCCGCGGGCCCGGGAGCCACCCTGGTGCACGACCGCGTCGAGGCGCCGGTGCCGGCGGCGGGCCTTCGCTCGACGTTCGTCTACCGGCACCGGCAGCTGGCCGACGACCTCGCCGCCCATCGCGACGCAGCGGAGCTGGGAGCTGGCCAGATGACGGTGGCCGTGACCGGATCGTCGGGACTGGTCGGAACCGCACTGACGGCAGTGCTGAGCACCGGCGGCCATCGGGTGATCCGGCTGGTCCGGGGCATGCCGCGCGGTGAGGACGAGCGACACTGGGACCCGTTGCGCCCGGCACACGATCTGCTCGACGGGGCGGACGCCGTCGTGCACCTGGCCGGAGAGTCGATCGCGGGCCGGTTCACCGACGCCCATCGCGCAGCGATCCGTGACAGCCGCATCGAACCGACCCGCAAGCTGGCGGAGTGCGCGGCCCGGGGCGCCGGGGGCCCGCGGACGTTCGTCTGCGCATCGGCCATCGGCTTCTACGGCTACGACCGCGGCGACGAAGTCCTGACCGAGGACAGCACGCGGGGCGACGGGTTCCTGGCCGACGTGGTCGCCGACTGGGAGGCCGCCACCGCTCCGGCTGCCGAGGGTGGGCTGCGGGTCGTGACCGTGCGCACCGGCATCGTGCAGGCCGCCGAGGGCGGCACGTTGAAGTTGATGAGGCCGCTGTTCGCCGCCGGGTTGGGTGGCCGCTTGGGCAGTGGTCGGCAGTGGCTGTCCTGGATCGGGCTCGACGACCTGCTCGACGTGTACTACCGCGCGCTCTACGACGGCCGGCTGACCGGTCCGGTCAACGCGGTGGCGCCCAACCCGGTGCGCAACCTCGAATACACGAAGGCATTGGCCGGTGTGATGCACCGACCGGCGATTCTGCCCGTTCCGTCGTTCGGTCCACGACTTCTGCTGGGCGATCAGGGTGCCCGTGAGCTGGCAGAGGCGAATCAACGGGTGCTACCCGTCAAGCTGTCCGCGGCGAACCACCGCTTCCGCGCGCCGATCGTCGAGGACGCCCTGGCACATCAGCTTGGACACGCCTGACCGACCACCCGCCGGGTGAAGCCGCGGACCAGCCGGCGGATCCTGTCGGCGGCGCTGGTCTGCAGTTCGGTTGTGGTGGCGCGCAATTCGTCTGCGGTGCGGCCCAGCCGGACGACGTCGCCGTCGCGGTCAGCGGCCAGCCACTGCTCCAACACGTCGCCGTCGAGTTCCGGGTGGAACTGCAGGGCCAGGGCCTTGCCGACGAGGAAGGCCTGCGACGCATTGGGCGTTCGCGCGATCTCCGTCGCGCCGGGAGGCAGCGTCCACCGGTCGAAGTGCCACTGGAACCATCGACCGCCCGGCACCAGGTCCTCGTCGTCGGTCCCGACGTCGTACCAGCCGATCTCGGGAGAGTCGGAACGTGCCACGGATCCGCCGAACGCCTGCGCGATCAGCTGCCCGCCGAAGCAGACACCCAGCGTCGCGACGCCCGCCGCGTCGGCGTTGCGAACCATCTGCATCTCGGCATCGACCCAGCGCAGTGATCCGCCGTAAACCGGCCAGCTCGCTCCGAGCGGCACGATCACGTCGTAGCCGAGCGGGTCGGGGAAGGTCACCTCCACGTCCGGATCGTCGAAGCGTTGCGCCGGAACGACGTCGAACGTCGCCACGTCGTAGCCACAGTCGGTGAACGCCTCGCCCAGCATCGCCTCGGGGGCGGCGTGTTCGTTGCGGATGAAGAGGACGCGTGGTGCCACGGTCAACCTTTCTTGCGCATGGTCGTCACTTGGGCGGAGTTGGCGGTGCGTCGTCGGGAGCAAGTTCGGCGCCGATCCTGCGAAACAGCGTATCCGCGGAGTTCACGTAGTCGCCGTTGTCGGCGAACGCCTCCGGTGCGAACGTGACGGCGACGGCGATGGCGATCCCCTTCGACGGCAGGAACGCCTCCACTCCCGCCTGGCCGGCGAACATCGGGTTCTGCAACAGCCAGTCACCGGAGATCACGATGCCCAAGCCGTAGGTGTAGAAGTCGGTCATCTCCGCGCACGTGGCGCACCCGTCCTGGGCGCGGGTTCTGCCGCGCAGGTCGGTGGACACCATCGCTTCGTAGGACTCCTTGGATAGCAGCCTGCCCGACCCGACGCCCACCGCCGTGGCTTCCATGTCGTAGATGTTCGTCGTCTGGATGGCGCCATGGGTGATGGTCCAAGACGGATTCCAGAACGTCGATTCCTCGTAGAACGGTGTGCCGCGGGGGATGTCGAGCGTGGCACGGCGTTCGCTGGTGAACGCGTGCAGGACGGGCGCCGGAATCGCCGGGGTGAAGGAGTTCGCGGTGTTGGTCAGTCCCAGCGGCGAGAGCACTTCGTCGGAGAGCAGCGTGGGCATGTCCTTTCCGGTCGCGGCTTCCAGTGCCTTGCCGAGCAGAACGTAGTTGGTGTGGGCGTAGTTCCAGTTGGTTCCGGGTTCGTAGAGCAACGGACGTGCCGTGGCGAAGGCGAGGAGTTCGTCGGGTTCCCACTGGCGGAACGGGTCCTCGTACAGGGCCTTTTCGAACTCGGTGTTGCCGATCACGTAGTCGACGTACCCGGAAGTCATGTGGGCGAGTTGGCCGAGCGTGACGCGGTCGGAGTGAGGTACGTCGGGCAGCCAGGTCGACAGCTTGTCGTCGAGCTTCACCTTGCCGTCGTCGACGAGCCGTAGAAGCAGCGTCGACACGTAGGAGATCGCCACGGCGCCGTTGCGGAAGTGCATGGCGGGGGTGGCGGGCATGCCGGTCATCGACTCGCCGGCCGCGCGGGTGACCACCTCTTGGCCGTTCTCCGTCACGCGGACGACGACCGCTCGCAGGTGGGACTTCTTCATCTCGTCGTCGACGATGCGCATGACCGCATCGGCCCTCGAGGTGTCGTCGACCGGTGCGGTCGACGTTGCCGTGCCCGTCCTCGGGCCGCAGGCGGAGACGAGGACGACGGCGCACAGCGCCGCGAGCGAGCGTCGGCGGAATGGCATTCGCCGATCTTGGCAGACCGTGTTCCGGCGGGCGCGGGTTTGGCTGCCACCCCTCGTGGGGTACCACCCGACGCATGGTCGACACGCGCGCGGCGGCTCGCAACGCTCAGGACAGCACGTGGTTCGAATACGTCGCTCGCGGGGGCTTCGCCGCCAGCGGTCTGCTGCACCTACTGGTCGGCTGGATCATCCTTCACCTTGCGCTCGGTGACGGCGGCAACGCCGACAAGTCCGGTGCCTTGGCCACGCTTGCGGCGCAGCCCGGCGGCGACCTCACGCTGTGGGCAGCGGCGATCGGCCTCGCTGCACTGGGTTTCTGGAAGGTCGTCGAGGCGGTGATCGAGCGTGACACCAAGGACCGGGTCCAGGCCGGGGTCATCGGGGTGGTGAACTTCGCGTTGGCGTTCTCGGCGGCCAAGTTCGCGATGGGCGGCGGCCAGTCCAGCAGTCGGCAGAACGCGGGCATGAGTGCGCAGATGATGCAATCCGGTTGGGGTAAGGCGGTTCTCATCGTCGTCGCGTTGGTGGTGATGGGCGTTGGCGGCTACCACGTGTACAAGGGTGTCACCAAGCGGTTCCTGAAGGAACTTGACGTCTCCGGTGGCCGGTTCATCACGCCGGTCGGGATCGTGGGCTACGTGGCCAAGGGATTGGTGTTCGTCGGCGCCGGGATTCTGGTGGTCGTCGCGACGTTGACCTCGGACCCGGCGAAGGCCAGCGGAGTCGACGCCGCGGTCAAGACGTTGGGGGCGGCGCCGTTCGGCAAGTTCCTGCTGATCGTCGCGGCGGCAGGCATCGCCGCGTACGGCGTGTACGGTTTCGTGCGCAGCCGCCACGCAAAGATGTAGGCGGGCTTGGCTCTCAACCGCATTCGAGAGCCAGGCGGATCGCCCCGTCGGCGTCAGTGGTGGTCGCGTGCGTGCAGACGGCCTTGCCCGCCAACCACTTCCGCGCCGGTGCGCAAATCCTAACCAAGCCCGTCGGCCAGCATTCCACCGCGGTCCGGCAAATCGCGCCGAGCGCCCGCAGCGACCCGTCATGCAACCGGCCCAACGTCAGTTCGCGATGTGTACTGAGCGCGGTGATGCGGTTTCGCACCACACCGTCGGTGCAGCTGTCAGAATTGCTCGATGAGGACCTTGCGCGCAATGCTTACCGCGCTGCTCTTTACCGCGGGAATCGCCGCCAGTCCCTGCGCCTCGGCGATTCCGGGCTTCACGTCATGTCCGGCGGGCAACGTCTACCAAATCGACGTCAGGGGTGCGGTCACTTGTGAGGAGGGTGCCGCGGTGACGTCCAATTACAAGTGGGAGGGCGACAAGTATCAAGACATTGCCGACTTCACCTGCTACAGCGCCCAGTATGACGTCTACCCGATCGTCATGACATGCGTGAGGGGCGACGACGAGGTCGTGGTGTCCGAGACGTAGTGCCGCGGCGCGGAGTACAAGTCCGACATGGCCGCACCCACCGGCAACGCAGCCAGCACCGGAGTGGTCGCAACGGCGTCGGGAATCCTCGCGGCAATCGCCGCCGTGTTGCTGCTATCGCGCATGTGGGCTGCCTGCGACGTAGGGGTCAACGCGTCTGCGAATGCACTGGGCCTTCTGCTGTTCACCGCACCCCTCGTGACGGTGGCCGGCGGTGTCTGCGCGGGAGTTGCGTTCTGGTCAATCGTTCGTACCCGCAAGCGGTGGTCGGTTGCAGCGGCGTGCGTCGGTGCGGCGTGCGCGACGTTGGTCATCGTCTGGATCGCGGTGGCGGTACAACACGATCCTGGCGGTGACTATCCCGCCCCGGTTTGCGTCGACAACATTCCGCCGTGGTGGCCCCAGGCGTTGCCGATCTAGCGCCGCATGACCGGTGCGGCTGGGCGGGGGCGCTATTCGCCAGTGGGGACGGCCACGCTCGTGTCAGCGAACACCACCGTCCCGAGACCGACCTCGTCGACCAGGAGAAACGAGGTCCCCTGTGGTTGGCCGCGGGGTAGCTTCACGACATGGCCGCACCCCCCGCGAACGTGAAACTGCCGGGCCGCCTCGGTGATCCGTCCCTGGAACTGCGAACCGATCCACGCTCGGATCCCAGGATGGTGGCGGCGTTCGCGCCGTTAGGGCTGGCCGTGACCGCCCCGCCGCTTCCGGTGGACAGGCAGTCGCCAATCGAGGAACTGCTGGCCGTCGCCGCTGCCACCGAGCAGGGCTTCGACAGCGTGTTCGCTGCGCTGCTCGCCGGCATGCCCACCCCGGAAGGAGTGGAGTCGCGCGTCGAGACCATCACCGGGATGGACGGCAACGCGATCACCCTGTACGTCGACCGCCCTGCGGGGGTGACCTGCCCGCTGCCCGGGCTACTGCACCTGCACGGCGGCGGCATGGCGATCCTCAAGGCCACTGACGAATCGGCGTCGGGTTGGCGCGCGTCACTGGACGTCGCCGATTTCGCGATGAGCCTGGGTCCAACCCGGCGGTGACCGTTCGATGAGTGTCCGAGGGGGGACTTGAACCCCCACGCCCGTTAATAGGGCACTAGCACCTCAAGCTAGCGCGTCTGCCATTCCGCCACTCGGACAAGCGAGCGACTAAGGCTAACGGATCGCATACCCCGGACCCAAACCAGCCGGCGGCGTCAATGGTACGAATGGTGACTGTGACAGAACTTCCGGATTCCAGCAGTGCGCAAGCCGAGGTTGTCGACCTCGTCTGCGAGTTGATCCGGTTCGACACGTCCAACACCGGTGACCTCGCGACCACGAAGGGTGAGGCCGAGTGCGCGCGCTGGGTGGCCGCGCGCCTCGAAGAGGTGGGCTATGAGACCGAGTACGTCGAGGCCGGCGCCCCGGGCCGCGGCAACGTGTTCGCGCGGCTGCCGGGCGCAGACCCCGGCCGTGGTGCCCTGCTGATCCACGGCCACCTCGACGTCGTCCCCGCCGAACCCGAGGACTGGAGTGTGCACCCGTTCGCGGGTGCCGTCGAGGACGGCTACGTCTGGGGTCGTGGTGCGGTCGACATGAAGGACATGGTCGGGATGACCATTGCGGTCGCCCGGCACTTCAAACGCATGGGAACCACACCGCCGCGCGACCTGGTGTTCGCGTTCCTGTCCGACGAGGAGCACGGCGGGACGTACGGCGCGCAGTGGCTCGTCGACAACCGGCCGGACCTCTTCGATGGCGTCACGGAGGCGATCGGCGAGGTCGGCGGGTTCTCGCTGACGGTGCCCACCCGCGACGGCGGCGAGCGCAGGCTCTACCTCATCGAGACCGCGGAGAAGGGCATCGCCTGGATGCGGTTGGCCGCACGTGGGCGCGCCGGCCACGGCTCGATGGTGCACGACGACAACGCGGTCACTGCCGTGGCCGAGGCGGTCGCCCGACTCGGCCGCCACCGGTTCCCCCTCGTGCTCACCGAGCCGGTCGAACAGTTCCTCACCGCGGTGGGGGAGGAGACGGGCTACGAGTTCGACGTCAACTCGCCCGACATCGACGGTGCCATCGCGAAACTCGGCGGCGTCGCACGGATCGTCAGCGCGACGCTGCGCGACACCGCAAATCCGACCATGCTCAAGGCCGGCTACAAGGCCAACGTCATTCCGGCGACGGCGGAGGCCATGGTTGACTGTCGCGTGCTGCCCGGCCGCAGGGAGGCGTTTGAGCGCGAGGTCGACGAGTTGATCGGACCCAATGTCACCAGGACCTGGGAACGCGACCTGCCGTCGGTCGAAACCACGTTCGACGGCGACCTCGTCGACGCCATGAACGCTGCGCTGCTCGCCATCGACCCGGATGCGCGCACCGTGCCCTACATGCTGTCGGGCGCCACGGATGCAAAGGCGTTCGTACGCCTGGGTATTCGTTGCTTCGGCTTTGCTCCGTTGCGTCTCCCACCCGACCTCGACTTCGCGTCGTTGTTCCACGGAGTCGATGAGCGGGTACCCGTCGACGCGTTGGAGTTCGGCACCCGGGTGCTGGAGCACTTCCTGCTGCATTGCTGACACGCGAACCATCACCGAGAGGACACTCATGAGCACGCCCTACGACGATCTGCCCCAGCTGCCCACCTTCACCTTGACCAGCGACGTGGTGACCGACGGCCAACCGCTCTCCCACGAGCAGGTCAGCGGCATCATGGGCGCCGGCGGGTCCGATGTGTCCCCGGACCTCAGCTGGTCGGGCTTCCCCGAGGAGACCCGCAGCTTCGCCGTCACCGTGTACGACCCGGATGCACCGACGGGTTCGGGGTTCTGGCACTGGGCGGTGGCGAACCTCCCGGCCACCGTCACACACCTCCCCGCGGGCGTGGGTGACGGCAGCAGCAGCGGCTTTCCCGGTGACGCCATGACGTTGTCGAACGACGCCGGCCTGAAGCGCTTCATCGGTGCCGCTCCTCCCGCCGGGCACGGGCCGCACCGCTACTTCGTCGCGGTGCACGCCGTCGACGTGGAGAAGCTGGATTTGCCCGAGGGCGCCACACCGGCTTACCTGGGGTTCAACCTGTTCAGCCACGCCATCGCCCGTGCGGTCATCCACGGCACCTACGAAGCCCGCGAGCAGACGTAAAGGGCCCTGACACGCGGCGAACGAGGGCCGTTTACGTCTGCTCGCGGGGGGTGGCGGACCCGACTGCATCGGCGAGTGTCGCGAAACCGCCGGCCCGCAGGCGCTGGGCGAGACCCTCGTGAACGTCCCTGGCCCACAGGCCGCCGCCGTATACGAACCCGGTGTAGCCCTGCACCAGCGATGCCCCCGCGGTGATGCGCTCCCACGCGTCGTCGGCGGTCTCGATGCCGCCCACGCTGATCAGCACCAGCTGGTCGCCGACGCGGCGGTACAGCCTTCGTAGCACGTCGAGTGATCGGCTGGCGACGGGCGGTCCCGACACTCCACCCGCCCCGAGTTCGGTCACGCCAGGACTGAGCAGGCCGGCGCGGGAGATCGTGGTGTTGGTCGCAACGATGCCGGCCAGTCCGAGTTCGACTGCCAGATCGGCGATCTCGTCGACGTCGTCATCCGACAGGTCGGGAGCGATCTTGACCAGTACCGGTGTGGTGGTCGCAGCGCGCACGGCCGCCAGGATCGGTCGTAGCGACTCGACCGCCTGCAGGTCGCGCAATCCTGGTGTGTTCGGCGAGCTCACGTTCACCACGAGGAAGGCGGCCAGCGGCCCCACCAGCCGGGCGCTCTCTGCGTAGTCGGCTGCGGCGTTCTCCGGCGGGGTGAGCTTCGTCTTGCCGATGTTGACGCCGATCGGCACGCCCCCGGTGTGCCGGGACAGCCGCGCGGCCAGGGCGCCGGCGCCGTGATTGTTGAACCCCATGCGGTTCAGCAGGGCGCGATCGTCGGGCAGCCGGAACATCCTCGGCTTCGGGTTGCCGGGCTGTGCGCGAGCAGTGACCGTGCCGATCTCGGCGTAACCGAACCCCAGGGCGCCCCAGGTGTTCAACCCTGCGCCGTCCTTGTCGAATCCGGCAGCCAGGCCGAGCGGTCCCGGGAAGCGCACGCCGAATACCGTGGTACCCAGGATCGGGTCGTGGGGTGCCAGCCACTGGGTCAGGCCACTGCGAAGCGGACGTGGCGTGGTGCCGGCGCGCAGCGCGGCGAACACCCAGGTGTGGATGCGCTCAGGGGCGACCAGAAACAGGATCCGGCGCAGCAGGCGGTAGATCACGTGCTCGGTTGGTCGCCGACGACGAGTCGATCGGCAGCAGTCTTCTTGCGGCGCAGCAGAACTCGTCGGCTACCGTCGGTGTACAGTCTGACCCGGGTAAGTTCCCAGCCGCGGTAGGTGGCCTCGATGGACAATCGGGTGGACGCCGAGACCCGGGTGACGTCCGGCGGTAGCCGTAGCGGTATCCACTCGTAGTCGTCGGAGAGGTCGGATTCCCAGGCCGCGGGCATCCGGCCCCGCTGAGTCGCCGTCATCTCGCTGCATCCTCGATCACCTGAACGCCCGCTCCCGAGCCTGATACCACGTAGAGGGTATTGCCGACGCTATCGAAGGCCAGGGAGTTGGGTTGCCGCACGGTTCGATAACGCACCTTCTCAACGGGTATTCCGGTGGCCAGATCGTAACCAACGACGGTGTTCGTCGCAGTCTCCGACACCCAGCTGATCTCCGTCGATCCGGCCAGTCCGTACGGCGCGCCGCGCACGGGGTACCGCTGCCGCAGCATGAGTGGGTCGATGCCGAACACCAACAGCTCGTCGCCGCGGGTGTCGGCCACCAGTATCCGGCCGGCGGGGTCGGCGGCGATCGTCGTGGCGCCCTCACCTGCCCGCAACGCCTGTTGCGCCTTGGTGCCCGAGGGATCGACGGCGGTCACCGATGTCTGACCGCGATCCAGCACCACCACCGTGTCCCCCTGGGCGGCGAGGGCGTCCACACGGGCGAAGATGGCAAGCCGGGCCGTCACCGCGGCGTCCGGGCCGAGGGTGTACACCGCGCCATCGGCGCTGCCGAGAACGATCTTGCCGTCGGCGCGCTGTGCGATCGCGGTGAATTCGACGTCGGCGGCGCCGTCGACCGCGACCGGGACCACCGTGCCGTCGGCCGCCTCGATGCGCAGGTAGCCGCCGCGCGTCGAGGCGAACACCGCGCCACGTCCGTCCCCGGCCAGGGCCGTGACCGGTGCGGGCAGTGGCACCGTCCGGCCGGACCCCGACGGCCCGATCAGGGTCAGGACCGACCGACCCGCCGGGTCGCTGCAGAGCACCACCAGCGTGCGACTGCCGGTGTCGAACACCGTCGCCGTACCCGGTCCGGCCAGCGGCTGGACCCGTCCGGGCGGGGCCGCCGTCACCGCGGGAGAGTCCGCCGCGGCCGCCGGGGAGATGGTCGGTGGCGGAGCCTCGGCAGGGTTGCCCGAGCAGGCCGATGCGGAACAGCACGCTGCGGCCACGGCTACCGCAACAAGGGTCCTCCGTACGCCTTCAACTGCGAAGAATGCGTGGTCTCTGTACTGTGGCAAAGGGTAGCTCTCGCTGGGTGGGTACGGGAAGTCGGTTGAATGGCAAGTGTAGGCACAGCATGTGGGCGTGTACGCCCCACGGGCGGACGTCCCGGCGTTATCGTCGGCTCATGACCCTCGCCAGGGACAGCGACGTAGCCGGTGACGAGTTCGCCATCGACGACATGTCCACCGGCTTGTTCGCAAGCGGCTTCGGCCGGGTCGGCGATGGGCGCTCCTTCTCCTTTCGCGTGGAGCATCACACCCTGGTGGTGGAGATCTACCGGCCCCGTCTGACCGGTCCGGTGCCGCAACAGGAGGACGTGGTAGCCATGGCCGTGCGCAGTCTCGTGCACGTCGACGTCGCCGACGAGCGCAGCCTCGCGGCCGCGGTGCGCGACACGGTGGCCGACGCACAACCCATACCGCGCTCCGGACGCTGACCCGAACTCCGCTCAGCTCACTGCCCGGATACCACGGTACGGTCTTCGGCGTGACGGATGTTGCGGCCATGTCCTGGCTACAAGTGATCGTGCTTGCCGTCGTCCAGGGCCTGACGGAATTCCTGCCGGTTTCGTCGTCGGCGCATCTCGCCATCGTGTCGCGGCTGTTCTTCGCCGACGACGCGGGCGCCTCGTTCACCGCGGTGACGCAGCTCGGCACCGAACTGGCAGTACTGCTCTACTTCGCCCGTGACATCGGCCGCATCGTGGTGGCCTGGTTCGGCGGTCTGCGAGACGCTGCGCGTCGCACGCCCGACTACTGGTTGGGCTGGTGGGTGATCATCGGCTCGATTCCGATCGGCGTGCTTGGCCTGCTGTTCAAGGACCAGATCCGCGGCGGGGTCCGCAACCTGTGGATCGTCGCCGTCGCCCTGATCGTGTTCTCCGCCGTCATCGCCGCCGCCGAGTACTACGGCAGGCAGACGCGCACCGTCGAGCAGCTGACGTGGAAGGACGGTGTGATCGTCGGACTGGCTCAGTGCCTGGCCCTGGTCCCCGGGGTGTCGCGTTCGGGTGCGACCATCAGCGCCGGGCTGTTCCTCGGCCAGAATCGCGAACTCGCCGCCAGGTTCGGTTTTCTACTGGCCATTCCCGCGGTCTTCGCGTCGGGGTTGTTCTCCCTGCCGGACGCCTTCGCGCCGGTCACCGCCGGCATGAGTGCGACCGGCCCACAGCTGGTGGTGTCGATCCTGATCGCCTTCGTCGTGGGGTTCGCCGCCGTGGCCTGGTTCCTGACGTTCCTGGTGCGCCACGGCATGTACTGGTTCGTCGGATACCGGGTCATCGTCGGCTCGGTGGTGTTGGTTCTGCTCGGTACCGGAGTTCTGGCGGCGCAGTGACGGTCATCCTCCTCAGACACGGGCGCTCCACCTCCAACACCGCGCACACGCTTGCCGGCCGCTCCGAGGGCGTCGATCTCGACGACAAGGGCAGCGATCAGGCCAGGGCGGTCGTGGAACGGATCGGCACGCTGCCGGTGAAGGCGATCGTGCGGTCGCCGTTGCTTCGGTGCGCCCGTACCGTGGAACCGCTCGCGGCCGCGCTCGGGCTCGAACCGGTTGTCGACGCTCGCCTCGTCGAAGTCGACTACGGCGATTGGACCGGTCGCACCATTGGCGACCTGGTCAAGGAGCCCATGTGGGCCGTGGTGCAGCAGCAACCCAGCGCCGCGGTGTTCCCCGGGGGCGAAGGGCTGGCACAGGTGCAGTCGCGCGCGGTGGCGGCCGTTCGCGAACACGATCGGCTGCTGGCCGAGGCCAATGACGGCGACGTGCTCTGGGTGGCGTGCACCCACGGCGACGTGATCAAGTCGGTCCTGGCCGATGCGCTGGGAATCCACCTGGACGGATTTCAGCGCATCACGGCGGACCCGGCGTCGATGAGCGTGATCCGATATACCGCCGTGCGGCCGTTCGTCCTGCACGTCAATCACACCGGTGCTGCCCTGACGGCTGGGCTCGTGCCGAAGCCCGATCAGACCGGGGCTTCGGGCTCGGATGCGGTCGTTGGTGGTTCCACGGACTGACCGACTAGCCGTTGGATCTACGTCCGCACCGTCCATACCGGTATTTTGGAAGGGTCATGACCCGCTCGATTCACGTCTTTCGCTCACCCGACCGCTTCGTGGCCGGGACCGTCGGTCAACCGGGAAACCGCACCTTTTACCTGCAGGCCGTCCACGACACGCGCGTGATCTCGGTGATGTTGGAGAAGCAGCAGGTCGCCGTGCTGGCCGAGCGGATCGCCGCGCTGCTGCTCGAGATCAACCGCCGCTTCGGCACGCCGGTCCCGCCCGAGACCGGCGAGGTCGGGGACCTGAGTCCACTGATCATGCCCGTGGACGCAGAGTTCCGCGTCGGCACGATGGGTCTCGGATGGGACTCCGAGGCGCAGACGATCGTCGTGGAACTACTTGCGGTGTCGGAAACGGAGTTCGACGCGTCGGTGGTTCTGGACGACGCCGAAGACGGTCCTGACGCCGTGCGCGTGTTCCTGAGCCCGGAGTCGGCGCGCGAATTCGCGACCCGTTCCAACCGGGTGATATCGGCGGGCCGACCCCCGTGCCCGCTGTGTGATGAACCTCTCGATCCGGCGGGCCACATCTGCGTCCGCACCAACGGCTATCTACGCGGCGCACTCGGCGGGTCCGACGATGACGCCGACATCTGATGGCGGAGCCGATGGCGAGGTCCTGCGCCGCGGCGAACTGACGGTCCTCGGACGCATCCGCTCGGCGAGCAACGCGACGTTCCTCTGCGAGGCCACGCTGCGCGGCCGCCAGGCGCATTGCGTCTACAAGCCCGTCGCCGGTGAGGCGCCGCTGTGGGACTTTCCCGACGGCACGCTTGCCGGCCGCGAGTACGGTGCGTACCTGATTTCAGCCGCCCTGGGATGGGACATCGTGCCCTACACGATCATTCGCGACGGGCCCGCCGGTCCGGGCATGCTCCAGCAGTGGGTGGACCAGCCCGGGGACGGCCTCGACGAGGACCCGGAAGCGGGTCCCGACCTGGTTGACCTGGTGCCCGCCGGTGACGTACCGCCGGGGTTCATGGCGATCCTGCAGGCCTACGACTACGCCGGTGACGAGGTCACGCTGGTGCACTCCGACGATGACCGGCTGCGCCGGATGGCGGTATTCGACGTGCTGATCAACAACGCCGACCGGAAGGGCGGCCACATCCTGACCGGAATGGCGGGGAGCGTCCACGGCGTCGACCATGGCGTCAGCCTGCACAGCGAGGACAAGCTGCGCACCGTGCTCTGGGGATGGGCGGGAAAACCCGTCGACGAGGACACCCTGACGCGGGTCGCCGCGCTCCGTGATGACCTGCGTGGCGATCTGGGCGAGGTCCTGAGCGCCCACATCACCAGCCGGGAGATCGATGCGCTGCACGCCAGAACCGTTGGTTTGCTTGCTGATCCCGTGATGCCGACACCGGATCGGCATCGTCCGATCCCGTGGCCCGCGTTCTGAGCGTCACGATGCGACGCCAACGCCGCTCTCGCGATGTCGGCGTGTTCTAGGCTCAAGCCATGACCGATCATGACAGGGCCGCAGCCCGCCGCGAGATCACCGATGCGCTCCAGAAGGCGCTCGACCGCAGGCACGAAGTGCTCGACGTGATCGTGGAATCCGCTGACAAGGCCGCTGCGGTGGATGCGATCGCCACCCTTCTCGACACGTCGCACCTGGGCGGAGAGGCCGTCATGGCGATGGCGTTCGACCGGTTGACGCGGGACTCCCGCCGGCGCATCGCCCAGGAACTCGAGGACCTCAACCGACAGCTCACCTTCACCTTCGCCGATCGGCCGGCCAGCTCGGGCGAGGGCCTGACGCTGCGCCCGTTCTCCGGCGCCACCGACCGCGACATCTTCTCGGCACGGACCGCCGACGTCGGAGCCTCCGGCGACGGCTCGGGCGGGCCCGCGGGAGACCTGGACGACGAGATCGTCGCCGCCCTGGGTCGGGTCTCGGCGGAGGAGGCGGTCTGGTTCGTCGCCGAGGAGGAGTCGCAGAAGGTCGGCATGGTGTTCGGCGAACTTCTCGGAGGAGAGGTCAACGTGCGGATCTGGATACATCCCGACCATCGGCACCGCGGCTACGGCACCGCTGCGCTGCGTCGGTGCCGTTCTGAGATGGCCGCATGCTTCCCGGCCGTACCCATGGTGGTCCGGGCGCCTGGTGTAGCACCGAAGTGAGCGACGCGGCGCTGGCCGCACGGATAGCGCAGGAAGCCGGCGAACTGCTGCTGGCGATCCGCGAGGAGGTCGGTTTCTACGATCCGTACGACCTCGGCGACATCGGTGACCGGCGCGCCAACTCCCTCATCCTCGACCGCCTGCACGACGCCAGGCCTGGGGACGCCGTGCTGTCCGAAGAGGCCGCCGACGACCTGTCCAGGGTGTCCGCTGACCGGGTGTGGATCGTCGACCCGGTGGACGGGACGCGGGAGTTCTCGATGCCGGGCCGGGATGATTGGGCGGTGCACATCGCGCTGTGGCAGCGCAGCGGCGGTCCAGCGGGGGCAATCACCGACGCCGTCGTCGGTCTGCCTGCCCGCGGCGAGGTTTACCGCACCGACACCGTGGCCGCGCCCGGGCCGCGCGACCGCGGCCCGATCCGCATCGCGACCAGTCGTAGCCGCCCGCCGACCGTGCTCTGGTGGCTACGGGACATCCTCGACATCGAGCTGATCGGAATGGGGTCCGCGGGAGCCAAGGCGATGGCGCTCGTGCGCGGGGACGTCGACGCCTACATCCACGCGGGAGGCCAGTGGGAGTGGGACTCTGCAGCGCCGTCCGGGGTGGTGCGAGCGGCGGGTCTACACGCCACCCGACTGGATGGCTCACCCCTGATCTACAACCGCCACGACCCCTACCTACCGGACTTCGTGATGTGCCGGATGGATTTGGCCGACACCCTGCTCGGAGCCATGCGGTCGATCTTCTGACCGTCGGCCGGGAATGTTCTGCCGTCCCGCGGCGTCGCACCAGGAAGCAGTGACTGCACGGGCAACCACTGAACGGGCTGCTGACCGAGCAATGACCAACCATCAGGACGACGAACTGAGCGAACAACCTAGAGTCGTGACCATGCAATCGTGGCCCGCGCCCGCAGTGCCGGACCTTCCGGGACGGGGCCCAGCGCTGAGGCTCTACGACAGTGCCGACCGGCAGGTGCGACCGGTGTCTGCCGGCGAGACCGCGACGATGTACGTCTGCGGGATCACGCCCTACGACGCCACCCACCTCGGGCACGCCGCCACCTACCTGACCTTCGATCTCGTGCATCGGGTGTGGCTGGACGCGGGGCATCGCGTGCACTACGTGCAGAACGTCACCGACGTCGACGATCCGCTGTTCGAGCGTGCCAACCGCGATGGGTTGGACTGGCGCGAACTCGGTGAGCGTGAGACCCAGCTGTTCCGTGAGGACATGGCGGCACTGCGGGTGCTGCCGCCGCATGACTACGTGGCCGCCACCGAGGCGATCACCGAGGTGGTCGAACTGGTCGAGAAGCTGCTGGCCTCGGATGCCGCCTACGTGGTGGACGACGCGACGTATCCGGACGTGTACTTCCGCGCCGACGCCACCACCCAGTTCGGCTACGAGTCGGGTTACGACCGCGACACCATGCTGCGGCTGTTCGGCGAGCGCGGTGGCGATCCCGACCGGGTGGGCAAGGGCGACGAACTCGACGCGCTGCTGTGGCGTGCGGCGCGTCCCGGAGAACCGAGCTGGCCGTCACCGTTCGGTGCCGGCAGGCCCGGTTGGCACATCGAGTGCGCGGCGATCGCACTCGATCGCATCGGCACCGGCCTCGACATCCAGGGCGGCGGCAGCGACCTCATCTTCCCCCACCACGAGTTCTCCGCGGCGCACGCCGAGTCTGCAACGGGGGAAAGGCGATTCGCCCGGCACTACGTGCACGCCGGAATGATCGCACTCGACGGCCACAAGATGAGCAAGAGCCGTGGCAACCTGGTACTGGTGTCGCGGCTGCGTGCCGACGGCGTCGAGCCCTCGGCGATCCGACTGGGGCTGCTGGCCGGGCACTACCGCGAGGACAGGTCGTGGACCGACCAGGTGCTCGCGGACGCGCTCACCAGGCTGAGCCGCTGGCGCGCCGCGACCGGTCTGGAAAGCGGTCCCAACGCGGCGGACGTGATCGCTCGAGTGCGACGGTATCTCGCCGATGACCTCGATACGCCGAAAGCGATTGCTGCCCTTGATGGCTGGTCGACCGACGCCCTCGAGTACGGCGGCCACGACGTCGACGCCCCGCGGGCAGTCGCTGCCGCCGTCGACGCGTTGCTCGGCATCGCGCTCTAGCACCATGGTGGGTGGGAGTACGTTTCGGCGCATGGGATCCGTACGCGGGAAGGTCGTATTCATCACCGGTGGCGCGGCAGGAGTCGGGGCCGAGGTAGCTCGCCGGCTGCACGCCGCGGGTGCCAACTTGGTGCTCACCGACGTCGACGGCGAGCAGTTGGCCCGTCAGGCGGCCGAACTCGGCACCGACCGCGTGCTCACGTCGGTCGCCGACGTTCGCGACCTGACCGCCATGCAGGCGGCCGCCGATGCCGCGGTGCAGCGGTTCGGCGGGATCGACGTCGTCGTTGCGAACGCCGGGATCGCGAGCTACGGCTCTGTGCTGCAGGTCGACCCCGAGGCGTTCAAGCGAGTTCTCGACATCAACGTGCTCGGCGTGTTCCACACCGTGCGGGCAACGTTACCGTCGGTGATCGACCGGCGTGGCTACGTGCTCATCGTGTCCTCGCTTGCCGCCTACGCCGCCGTTCCCGGGCTGGCGCCCTACAACGCGTCCAAGGCCGCCGTTGAACATTTCGCCAACGCGTTGCGTCTCGAGGTGGCGCACCGCGGCGTGGACGTCGGCTCGGCCCACATGTCGTGGATCGACACCGCCATGGTCCGCGACAGCAAGGCCGACCTGTCGAGCTTCACCGAGATGATGTCGAGGCTGCCCGGACCGCTCAAGACCACACGTCCGTCGGGAAGTGCGGCGAGGCGTTCGTCAAGGGCATCGAGGCGCGCAGCACCCGGGTCAACTGCCCCGGGTGGGTCGGTCTGGTCCGCTGGCTGAAGCCGTTCCTCTCCACCCGACTCGGTGAGGCGCCGGTGCGGTCGTTCGCCCCCGAGATCCTGCCGCGGATGGACGCAGAGGTCGCCGCATTGGGACGGTCCACCAGCGTGCACACCGAGGAGTTGGGACGGCACTGATCCGGCGCCGGCGGAAAGGGCGGCCAGTTCGTCGAGCGTGACCGGCTGCGACGATCTGCGCGAAACCGCGCAGTGGCGTCACGTTGGATGACCGATGCCGCCCGCTGGCTGGAATACCGCGCTGAGGTTCACCCCGCGGGTGGGGGGGGGGCTTCAGCCGCGGAAACCGGGCCCGCGGCGGCGAAGATAGCGCTCGAACTCGGCGGCGAGCGCGTCACCGTCGATCTTCCCCACCGCCTCGCTCATGTCGACCTCGGCGTCGCCACGTTCCTCCAACGACTGCACGTATTCGGCGATCTCCTCGTCCTCGGAGGTCATCTCGGTGACGGCCTGTTCCCACTCCTCGGCCTCGGTGGGGAGATCGGCCAGCGGAACCTCGATGTCGAGGACGTCTTCGACCCGGCGTAGCAATGCGACGGTGGCCTTCGGATTCGGTGGTTGGGACACGTAGTGGGGACCGCCGCCCAGGGTGACCGCGGGGATGCCCGCAGCGACGCAGGCGTCCTGGAACACCCCGGCGATGCCCGTGGGCCCTTCGTAGCGGGTTTCCTCGAGACCGAAGAACTTGGCCGACTCGGCGAATAGGCGGCCCCGGACACCGGCACGGGCCGGGTGTGCGGCGTGTCGGCCAGGAGCGCACCGAGGATGACCACCGTGTCGACGTGCAGCTTGTCGGCGATCGCCAGCAGTTCGGCGCAAAACGTGCGCCACCTCATGTTGGGCTCGACACCGTGCATCAGCACGATGTCGCGGTCGCTGCCAGGTGGCCTGCAGTGCGATATCCGCATCGACGGCCATACCAGCTCGCGGGTGACGCCGTCGATCTGCCGAATGACCGGGCGGTTCACCTGGTAGTCGTAGTACGCCTCGTCGTCGATCTCGACGATCGTCTCGGCCTCCCAGATCGCATCGAGGTGCTCGAGCGCGTCACTGGCCGCGTCACCTGCGTCGTTCCAGCCCTCGAAGGCCGCGACGACGATCGGATCGCGCAGTTTGGGCAGGTCTGTCACCAGGCCAGCGTAAGCCTTGTATGGCGCCTGCGAGCGCCATCGCGGGGCGGGT
>CAWCSO010000004.1:0-515650 GCA_963798245.1 uncultured Actinomycetota bacterium | reverse complement strand
TCGACGAAGACAGCGCGCCCAGCCATCAGGGCAGGGCCCGGCGTAACGACGTCCGGCCATCCGCCCAGCAGGCCGCCACGTGGTCGGCCAGGCGGTCCTCGACGAACTCGAACGCCCGCATGCCGAACACCACGTCGGGTTCGAGCCGGGGCTCGCGTTCCACCAGGTCACCGACGACGTCGGACCGCACGACCTGTTCGTGCACCGCATCCGCCTCGACGTGTTCGGAATAGAACCTGACCGCGGAGTCCGGTGCGCCCAGCCGCTCGAGCGCCTGCACCATCCTGCGCGACCCCGGCGACGAGGTGATCTCGGTAGCCGCGAAGTGGCCGACCGCCGCGCCGCGCCGCGCGCGGTGCAGCCCGAACAGCGACATCAGGTTCACTGCTACCAGGGACTCGGCGACGGCGTAGTCGAGATAGCCGAGATATGACGCGTCCAGCCGAAGGTCGGCGAGCAGTTCTGCGAACAGCTGTTGGTGACTCCGCTCGGCCCGTCCACCGCCGTACTCGTCGAACTCGACGGCCACGAATCGCCGCCTTGGCGCGACCGGTCAACCGGGGGATCGCCCAGGCGTGCGGGTCGCCCTCCTTGAGGTGATACAGCGATCGGTGAACGAAGTACTCGGCCAGCTGCTCCAGGGTTCCCTTGTCGCGCAGATGATGTGTGAGCCCGTTGCCGTTCACCGGCTCGGCCGACAGCCGGGACATCTCCGCCTCGGCCGTGTCACCCGCACCGGGTTCGTCGACATCACGTCGCAGCGCGGTCAGGAACGCGTGCTCCAGGCGTCCGCGCAGATGAAGCAGACCTGCGTTCCACTCCCAGTGTGGGTCGGTTCCCGAGAAGCCCCGGTAGTGCAGCTCATAGCAGATGCACAGCGCCAGTTGAAGATCCATACCATACGGGTCGGCGTCACCCAGTGGCGACTCGATCCGGTTCAGATGGTCGTGGGGTGCCCGCTCGGCCAAGAGGTCGACCACCGTCATCGACAACGGACCCCGCGGATTGGGAAGCGATGGCTCTCTAAGGGAGTGCGCAAGAGTCATCTACGTGCGTTACCCCGGTGCGGCTGACCGAAACCAGGCGGTCGCCGCAACTCGATGGCTATACCGGGGGGTAGGCGGGCGGCGGGTACACGCCGCGCAGTGCCCACGGCAACCAGTTGAAGAAGTACTCGCCCTCGTCACTTATGTCGTAATCCGGATTCGGATCCATAAGGTGCCTCCAAGCGCTCGAGTGTGACCGAAGTCTAGCCCGGGGTACCTGCCCGCGGTAGTGGATGGGTGCGGACGCCTAAACTGGACCAACCAGTTGATTGATTCCCGGGCGTCGCCCCGGCCTGCATATAGTGAGTCGCCATGTCCGAATCGTCCAGGGAAGCGCCCGCCAACGGGTTGACCAGGCGCGAAGAACTCCTCGCGGTAGCCACCAAGCTCTTCGCCGCGCGGGGCTACCACGGCACCCGGATGGACGACGTCGCCGACGCCGTCGGCCTGAACAAGGCGACGGTGTACCACTACTACGCCAGCAAGGCGTTGATCCTCTACGACATCTACAAGAGTGCGGCCGACTTCACCGTCGGCGCCCTGCACGACGACCCGACGGCGACGGCCCGCGAGACCATCTACCACTTCACCCGCCGGCTGCTCGTCGGCATCGCCAGCGACATCGAACGCGCGGCCGTGTACTTCCAGGAAGGCCCCTACATCACGGAGTGGTTCACCGAAGAGCAGGTGGCCTACATCCGCACGTCCGAAACCACGGTGTACGAGCACGTTCGCGACGTCATCGACCGCGGCATCGCCAGTGGCGAGTTCTACGACTGCGACTCGCACGTCCTGGCGCTGGGCTACATCGGGATGACGCTCGGGGCCTACCGCTGGCTGCGACCCCACGGCCGGCGCAGCGCGCAGGAGATCGCCGTCGAGTTCAGCACCGCGCTGTTGCGCGGCCTGATCAAGGACGAGTCGGTACGTACGGCCCAACCGCTCGGCCTGCCCGGCGCGGGCGTCGCCCCGGCTTCCGGCCCCGGCCATGACTGACCTGTTCCGGCTGGACGGCAAGGTCGCCGTCGTCACCGGTGGCGGTCGGGGCATCGGCGTGATGATCGCCCGCGGCCTGCTGCAGGCGGGTGCTCGGGTCTACCTGTCGAGCCGCAAGGAAGCCGAACTCGACGCCGCCGTCACCGGACTCTCCGAATTCGGCCGGGTGGACGCCATCCCCGCCGACCTCGGCACCGCCGGCGGTGTGGACACACTCGCCGGTGCGCTTGCCGCACGCGAGGACGCGATCCATGCCCTGTTCAACAATGCCGGCGCGGCGTGGGGTGCATCCTTCGGGGAGTTCCCGGAGTCGGGGTTCGACAAGGTCTTCGACATCAACGTCAAGGGCGTCTTCCTGCTGACGCGGGCGCTCGTGCCGATGCTCGCGGCGGGGGCCACCGACGGCGATCCGGCGCGGGTGATCAACACGGGAAGCATCGACGGCATCGTCGCCCCCGAAAGCGGCCGCGACAACTTCTCCTACAGCGCCAGCAAGGCCGCCGTGCACATGCTGACCCGCCACCTCGCCGGCGAACTGGCGCCCCAGATCCTCGTCAACGCGATCGCGCCGGGCCTGTTCCAGTCCAGGATGACCAAGGAGCTGCTCGCCGCGGGCGCCGACGCGGTCGGTTCGGCGCTGCCGCTGGGCCGGATCGGAGCACCCGACGACATGGCGGGCATCGCGGTGTTCCTGGCCAGCCGCGCCAGCGCCTACATCACCGGCACGGTCATCCCGGTCGACGGCGGCGTGAGCGTCATCCGATGAAGTCGACCATCCTGTCTCGGCGCGACCTGGACTTCCTTCTCTACGAGTGGCTGCGGGTCGACGACCTGACGAAGCGGGAACGCTTCGCCGAGCACTCCCGCGAGACGTTCGACGGCGTGCTGGATCTGTGCGAGCAGTTGGCCACGCGCTACTTCGCCCCGCACAACAAGCTCAGCGACGCGAACGAGCCGACCTTCGACGGCACCCGGGTCACCATCATCGATGAGGTCAAGGAGGCGTTGGAGGCGTTCGCGCAGGCCGATCTGATCGGCATGAGCGCCGACGAGCGTCTCGGCGGCGCACAGCTTCCGGTGAGCGTGGCCCAGGCCGGGTTCGCCTGGATCGCCGCCGCCAACGTCAGTACGTCGGGTTACCTGATGCTGACGATCGCCAACGCCAACCTGGTGGCCGAGTTCGGCACCGAGGAGCAGATCGAGGCCTACGTGCGCCCGATGCTCGCCGGCCGGTTCCTCGGCACGATGGCGCTGTCGGAGACGCAGGCCGGGTCGTCGCTGGCCGACATCCTCACGCGTGCCGAACCGCGGGCCGACGGCAGCTACCGGTTGTTCGGGTCGAAGATGTGGATCTCCGGCGCCGAGCACGACATGTCCGAGAACATCGTCAACCTGGTCCTGGCGAAGATCCCCGGCGGGCCGGCGGGCACCAAGGGCATCTCGCTGTTCCTGGTGCCCAAGTTCCTCGCCGGGCCCGACGGCGAGATCGGCGAGCGCAACGACGTGGCGCTCGCCGGGCTGAATCACAAGATGGGTCAACGCGGCATCACCAACACCGTGCTCAGTCTGGGCGACGGCAGCTTCACCCCGGGCGGTGAACCCGGTGCGGTGGGATATCTGGTCGGCGAGGAGCACCGCGGCCTGTCCCACATGTTCCACATGATGAACGAAGCGCGTCTCGGTGTCGGGATGGGCGCCGTCGCGCTGGGCTACACCGGCTACCTGAAGTCGCTGCAGTACGCGCGGGAACGGCCGCAGGGCAGGCCGGTGACCGCGAAGGATCCGGCCGCGCCGCAGGTGCCGATCATCGAGCACGCCGACGTCAAACGAATGCTGTTGGCGCAGAAGGCTTACGTCGAGGGGGGCCTGGCGCTGGCGCTGTACTGTGCGCGGCTCATCGACGTGCGGCACTGTCCCGAGTCGGCAGCGGAGTCCGAGCGCGCGACCCTGCTGCTCGACATCCTGACCCCGGTGGCCAAGAGCTGGCCGTCGCAGTGGTGTCTCGCGGCCAACGACCTGGCGATCCAGGTCCACGGCGGGTACGGCTACACCCGCGAGTACGACGTCGAACAGCACTACCGTGACAACCGGCTCAACCCGATCCACGAGGGCACCAACGGCATCCAGAGCCTGGACCTGTTGGGGCGCAAGGTCACCCAGCGTGGTGGCGCCAGTCTCGCCGAGCTGGGGCTGGCGCTGTCCGCGACGCTGGCCGAGGCCGAGGCGGCAGGAAGTGAGGCCGCCGAACTGGCCGGCGCCCTGCGCGCGTCGTGGGAGCGACTGGTGGAGGTCACGGCCGGCATGTTCGCCTCCGGCGATGCCGAGGCGGCGCTGGCCAACAGCGCGGTCTACCTCGAGGTGTTCGGTCACGTGGTGGTGGCATGGATGTGGCTCGAGCAGTTCCTCGCCACCGACGGCCGCACCGGCGACTTCTACGACGGCAAGCGTCAGGCGGCGCGGTTCTTCTTCCGTTACGAACTTCCCAGGACCGCCCCGCAACTCGACCTTCTGCAAAGCATGGACCGCACCACGCTCGAGATGCGCGACGACTGGTTCTAGAAACGTGATGGACGAGCGATCGCTGACCAGCCGCGACTTCCCGGTGCACTGGCCGGTGCTCACACGCTGGACCGACAACGACATGTTCGGCCACCTCAACAACGCCGTGTACTACGAACTCTTCGACACCGCCATCAACGCGTGGATCAACACCACCGCCGACGTCGACCCCGTCACTGCACCGTGGCTGGGCGTGGTCGCCGAGTCGGGCTGTCGCTACTTTACCGAGCTGAGTTTCCCCGCCGCGTTGGTCGTCGGCCTGGCCGTGACCCGGCTCGGCAACAGCAGCGTCACCTACCGGACGGCGGTGTTCGCGCCACCGGGCCCGGACGGCGCACCGGCACCGGTCGCGGCGGTCGGACACTGGGTGCACGTCTACGTCGACCGGGCCACGAACAGACCGGTGCCCGATCCCGGCGGCCATCCGCACCCTGCTCGAGCCCATTGCCGTCGAATAGCGCCGTCGAATAGCGCCGATACGCGGCGGCCGATATGCTCTGCGCGTGCCGATCGTCAGCAAGACCCTCGAGGTAGAAGCCTCAGCCGAATCGATCATGGCGATCGTCGCGGACTTCGAGTCGTACCCACAGTGGAACGACGAGATCAAGGGCTGCTGGATCCTGGCCCGCTACCCCGACGGCCGGCCCAGTCAGTTGCGGCTCGACGCCAGCGTGCAGGGCTTCGACGGTGTCTACATCCAAGCCGTCTACTACCCGGGGCCGCATCAGATTCAGACCGTGATGCAGCAGGGCGACCTGTTCTCCAAGCAGGAGCAGGTGTTCTCGGTCGTCGCGATGGGACCCACGGCGCTGCTGACCGTCGACCTGGACATCGAGACCACGATGCCCGTGCCCCAGCCGATGGTGCGCAAGGTCGTCAACGACGCGCTGGATCACCTGGCAGGCAACCTGAAGGCGCGTGCCGAGCAGCTCGCCGACTAGCCGCGAGGTGTTGGGCCGACCCACCCGGTCAGCGGCCCGTCAGGTCCACAACCCGAGTTCGTCGAGCCGTGCGGTCAGCAGGTTGTCCCCGGACCGCCGAGGCCATAGTGTGACCGAGGCCACACCATGTTTGATCAAATATCACCATCGCGCAACCCGCGCGGTGGAGTAGCACCAGGGAGCACCAGCCGTTGACCGCCTCGCCAGCCGTAACCGCGCAGTCCTGCGAGCAGCCCTATCTGGCTCGCAGGCAGAACTGGACCAACCAGCTCACGCGGCACGCCCTGATGCAACCTGGGGCGGTGGCCCTGCGCTTCCTTGGCCGCACGACCACGTGGAGCGAACTCGACCGGCGGGTCACGGCGCTGGCAGCGGCTCTGAGCGGTCTCGGCGTCGGGTTCGGTGACCGCGTCCTGATCCTCATGCTCAACCGCACCGAGTTCGTCGAGTCGTTCCTGGCGGCCAACCTGCTGGGTGCCGTCGCCGTGCCGGTCAACTTCCGGATGACACCACCCGAGATCGCCTTCCTGGTCAACGATTGCCAGGCCCGGGTGGTCGTCACCGAGGCGGTGCTGGCGGGCGTGGCGACGGCGGTTCGCGACCAGGACCCGACGCTCGCGACGGTCATCGTGGCCGGCGGCGCCACCGAGTCGGGCGTCCTGGGATACGAGGAGGTGGTGGCGGACGCCGGTGGGGCGCCTGAACCCGTGGACGTACCCAACGATTCGCCCGCACTCATCATGTACACGTCGGGCACCACCGGAAATCCCAAGGGCGCGGTGCTGACCCATGCGAACCTCGCCGGGCAGGCGATGACCGGCTTCTACACCAACGGCGCCGACGTGAACAACGACGTCGGCTTCGTCGGGGTGCCCCTGTTCCACATCGCCGGTATCGGCAACATGCTCACCGGTCTGACGCTGGGAATTCCGACGGTGATCCATCCGCTCGGGGCGTTCGACCCGGGCCATCTGCTCGACGTCCTGGAGTCCGAGAAGGTCACCGGCGTCTTCCTGGTGCCCGCACAGTGGCAGGCGGTGTGCGCCGAGCAGCGGGCCAACCCCCGTCGGTTGCGGTTGCGGGTGATGTCGTGGGGGGCGGCGCCCGCTTCCGACACGTTGTTGCGCCAGATGTCCGAGACCTTCGCCGACACCAAGATTCTCGCGGCATTCGGGCAGACGGAGATGTCCCCGGTGACCTGCGTGCTGCTGGGAGACGACGCGATCCGCAAGCTCGGGTCCGTCGGCAAGGTCATCCCGACCGTGGCCGCCCGCGTGGTCGACGACGACATGAACGACGTCCCGGTAGGCCAGGTCGGCGAGATCGTCTACCGCGCACCGACGTTGATGGCCGGGTACTGGAACAACCCGGAGGCCACCGCGGAGGCGTTCCGCGGCGGTTGGTTCCACTCCGGTGACCTCGTCCGTCAGGACGAGGAGGGCTATATATACGTAGTCGACCGCAAGAAGGACATGATCATCTCCGGCGGCGAGAACATCTACTGCGCTGAGGTCGAGAATTCGTTGGCCGCGCACCCGGCGATCGCCGAGGTGGCGGTCATCGGCAGGCCCGACGAGAGGTGGGGCGAGGTGCCGGTGGCGGTCGTGGCGCTCGGCGCGACGGCGCACACCGGGCTCACGCTCGCCGATCTCGACGAGTTCCTCTCGACCCGGCTGGCCCGGTACAAGCACCCCAAAGCGCTCGAGATCGTCGATGCGCTGCCGCGGAACCCCGCGGGCAAGGTTCTCAAGACGGAACTGAGAGTGCGCCTCGGCGTGGCCGATTCGATTCGACACCGGCGAAAGTTCTTCTCGGTCAACCGTTTCTGCGACCGCATGGGGAGGGCTGACCCGTGCCGGGGAGTTTGCCGATGGGGGATTCGCCAATCCTGCCGATGCGGTGCCCCGCTCAGTTCGGATCTGGTACTTTCCTGTGGTCCGTCTCACTACCCGTTGGTAGGAGATGGTGATCACGCCAGCGGGGCAGACGCGAGGAGGGCTAGTGCGACGGGTATTTCCGCTCCGCCGCGGTGAGTTTGACGGCGCCCCGAAGGTAGTCCCCGTGACGGCGCAGGCTCCCGGACTCTTCGACTCCGCTCGCAACCAGGTAAGACCTGGTCTGCAAGCGGTGGGCGGCTTCGTCAAGATGTGCGTGCTGACCGCGAAGGCGCTGTTCCGAACGCCCTTCCAGACGCGGGAGCTCATTCTGCAGGGCTGGTTCCTGATGAGGGTGGCGTTCCTGCCGACCATCGCGGTGGCGATCCCGCTGACCGTGCTCATCATCTTCACCCTCAACATCCTGCTGGCCGAGTTCGGCGCCGCCGACATCTCGGGCGCAGGCGCCGCGCTGGGCGCGGTGACCCAGCTCGGCCCGTTGGTCACCGTGCTCGTCGTCGCCGGTGCCGGTTCGACGGCCATCTGCGCCGACATCGGGGCCCGTACGATCCGCGAGGAGATCGACGCCCTGGAGGTGCTCGGCATCGACCCGATCCACCGCCTGGTCGTGCCCCGGGTGATCGCCTCGACGTTCGTGGCGTTCCTGCTCAACGGCGCGGTCATCACCATCGGCCTGGTGGGCGGCTTCATCTTCGGGGTCTACGTGCAGAACATCTCCGCAGGTGCCTACGTCTCGACGCTCACGTTGGTCACCGGCCTTCCCGAGGTGCTCATCTCGGTGGTCAAGGCCCTGACGTTCGGCCTCATCGCCGGCCTCGTCGGCTGCTACCGCGGCCTGACGGTCTCCGGCGGCGCCAAGGGCGTCGGCACCGCGGTGAACGAGACCCTCGTGCTGTGTATCGTCGCGCTGTTCGCCGTCAACGTGGTGCTGACCACCATCGGCGTCCGATTCGGAACGGGGCGCTGACATGGCCACGACATCGGTCGTTCGGGCCCGCTTCCCCCGGGCTTCTGCCCGTGGCGAGCGGCTGGCCAGCTCACCGGCACGGTTCCTCGACAGTGTCGGGCACATCGCCTGGTTCATCGTCACCGCGGTCGGGTCCATCGGGCATGCGCTGCGCTACTACCGCAAGGAGATGCTGCGACTGATCGCCGAGATCGGCATGGGCACCGGCGCCATGGCCGTCATCGGCGGGACCGTCGCGATCGTCGGCTTCGTCACGCTGTCGGGTGGCTCGCTGATCGCGATTCAGGGCTTCGCATCGCTCGGCAACATCGGCGTCGAGGCGTTCACCGGGTTCTTCGCCGCACTGGTCAACGTCCGCATCGCCGCGCCGGTGGTGTCGGGTCAGGCGCTGGCGGCCACCGTCGGCGCGGGCGCGACCGCCGAACTGGGCGCCATGCGCATCAGCGAGGAGATCGACGCGCTCGAGGTGATGGGCATCAAGTCCATCTCGTACCTGGTGTCCACCCGAATCATGGCCGGACTCGTCGTCATCATCCCGCTCTACGCGATGGCGATCATCATGTCCTTCCTGTCGGCACAGGCGACCACGACGCTGTTCTACGGCCAGTCGACCGGCACTTACGAGCACTACTTCCGGACGTTCCTGCGCCCGGACGACGTGGCGTGGTCGTTCGTGCAGGCGATCATCATCTCGATCATCGTGATGATCAACCACTGCTACTACGGCTTCTATGCCAGCGGCGGCCCCGTCGGCGTCGGCGAGGCCGTGGGCCGCTCGATGCGCGCCTCGCTGATCGCGATCGTCCTGGTCGTCCTGTTCGCTTCGATGGCGCTCTACGGCACCAACCCCAACTTCAACCTGACGGTGTGACGCAATGACCGCTGCCAATCAGGTTCGATCACCGGTGAACGCCCCGAAGACACCGCCGTACAAGGTCGCGGGCCTGGTGCTGCTCGTCGTATTCGCAATCGTGGTCGCCCTGGTGTGGGTGCAGTTCCGTGGCGGCTTCAGCAATCCCGAGAAGCTCACGCTGATCTCGCAACGTTCCGGCCTCTCGATGGACACGGGGTCGAAGGTCACCTACAACGGTGTCGAGATCGGCCGTGTCGCCGGCATCAGCGCCGTCGACATCGGCGGAACGCCCAAGGCGAAGGTGACCCTCGACGTCGACCGCCAGTTCGTGAACCTGATCCCGGCCAACGTCGACGCCGAGATCAAGGCGAGCACCGTGTTCGGCAACAAGTACATCTCGTTCTCCTCGCCCAAGAACCCGAGCCCCGACCGCGTCAGCAGTTCGACCCCGATCACCGTGTCGTCGGTGACCACGGAGTTCAACACCCTGTTCGAGACCCTCGTGTCCGTCACCCAGAAGGTGGACCCGATCAAGCTCAACCAGACATTGACCGCGGCGGCTCAGGCGCTGGACGGACTCGGTGAACGCTTCGGCAAGTCGCTCGACGACGGCAACGTGATCCTGGCCGAGGTCAACCCGCAACTGCCCCGCCTGCGCGAGGACTTCCAGCGCTTCGCCGACCTCGCCGACATCTACACCGAAGCCTCCCCCGACTTCTGGGACGGTCTGGAGAACGGGGTCACCACGGCTCGCACACTCTACGAGCAGCGGGGCAACCTCGATCAGGCGCTGATGGCGTCGGTCGGTTTCGGCAACACCGGTGGCGAGGTCTTCGAGAAGGGCGCGCCGTATCTGGTTCGCGGCTCGGCCGACCTGGTCCCCACCACCGCACTGCTCGACGAGTACAGCCCCGAGCTGTTCTGCATGATCCGCAACTACCACGACGTCGAGCCGAAGGTCGCGTCCGCGCTCGGTGGCAACGGCTACTCGCTACGCACCCGCTCCGAGGTCCTCGGCCCCGGCAACCCCTACGTCTACCCCGACAACCTGCCGCGAGTGAACGCGAAGGGCGGCCCCGAGGGCAAGCCCGGATGTTGGCAGCCCGTCACCCGTGACCTGTGGCCCGCCCCCTACCTGGTGATGGACACGGGCGTGAGCATCGCCCCCTACAACCATTTCGAACTCGGTCAGCCGATCGCCATCGAATACGTCTGGGGACGCCAGATCGGGGAGAACACGATCAACCCATGAAAATCACCGGTACAGCGATCAAGCTCGGCGCCATGTCGTTGGTGCTGTTGATGTTCACCGCCATCATCATCGTGGTGTTCGGTCAGATGCGGTTCGACCGCACCACCGGTTACACCGCGGTCTTCTCCAACGCCAGCGGGCTTCGGGCCGGCGAGTTCGTCCGCGCGTCGGGTGTCGAGGTCGGCAAGGTCGACGAGGTGCGGTTGCTCGAGGGGGGCAACCGGGTCGAGGTCGACTTCAACGTGGACCGGTCGCTGCCGCTGTTCCAGGGCACCACGGCCTCGATCCGATACCTCAACCTCATCGGTGACCGCTACCTCGAACTCAAGCGCGGCGACGACGAGCAGCGCCTGCCGCCGGGTGGCACCATCCCGGTCGAGCGCACCGAGCCCGCACTCGACCTGGACGCACTGATCGGTGGCTTCCGCCCGCTGTTCCGGGCACTGGACCCGGAAAAGGTCAACGGCATCGCCCAGTCGATCGTCACGATCTTCCAGGGCCAGGGCGGCACCATCAACGACATCCTCAACCAGACCGCCTCGCTGACGTCCGCGCTGGCCGACCGCGACCAGGCGATCGGCGAGGTGGTGACCAACCTCAACACCGTGCTGGAGACCACCGTCAAACACCAGCAGCAGTTGGACGAGACGCTGCAGAACTTCGAGGTCCTGGTCACCAGCCTGAAGAACCGCGCCGACCCCATCGCCTCCTCGGTCGCCGAGATCAGTGACGCGGCGGGATCGGTGAGCGAACTGCTCGGCGAGAACCGGCCGAATCTTCAGAAGACCGTCACCAGCCTGGAGATCCTCCAGCAGCCCCTCGTCGACCAGAAGGAACAGTTGAACGAGCTGCTCATCCAGATTCCGAACGCGCTCAAGATCATCGGGCGCGCGGGCGGTGTCTACGGCGACTTCTTCAACTTCTATGCCTGCGACATCTCGCTGCGGCTGAACGGGCTGCAGCCCGGCGGACCCGTCCGCACAGTCAAGCTCACCTCTCAGCCGACCGGTAGGTGCACGCCGCAATGAGAACACTCGAGGGTGACAACCGGATCCGCAACGGATTGGTGGGCATCATCATCCTGGCGCTGGTCATCGGTGTGGGGCAGAGCTTCGCCAGCGTGCCGATGCTCTTTGCCACTCCGACCTACTACGCGCAGTTCAGCGATACCGGCGGGCTCAGCCCTGGCGACAAGGTGCAAATCGCCGGCGTCACCGTCGGGCAGGTCCGCTCGATGGACATCGACGGCGACAAGGTGGTCATCGGTTACTCCCTGGGCGGTACGAAGGTGGGCACCGACAGCCTCGCGGCCATCCGCACCGACACCATCCTGGGCCGCAAGAACATGGCGATCGTGCCGAAGGGTTCGACGGCGTTGAAGGCGAACGGTGTCCTTCCGCTCGGCCAGACCACCACGCCGTACCAGATCTACGACGCCTTCTTCGACGTCACCAAGGCCGCGTCCGGCTGGGATACCGAGTCGGTGAAGCGGTCGCTGAACGTCCTGTCGGAGACCATCGACCAGACCTACCCGAACCTGTCGGCTGCGCTGGACGGCGTCGCCCGGTTCTCCGACACGATCGGCAAGCGTGACGAGGACATCAGGAAGCTGCTGGCGAACGCCAACAAGATCGCGGGCGTCCTGGGCAGTCGCAGCGAGCAGATCAACGAGCTGCTGGTCAACGCGCAGACCCTGCTGGGCGCGATCAACGAGCGCAGCTACGCGGTCAGCATGCTGCTCGAGCGTGTCGGCAGGTTCTCCGAACAGGTCACGGGCTTCATCGACGACAACCCGAATCTCAACAAGGTTCTGACGCAGCTGAACACCATCAGTGACGTGCTGGTCGAGCGGAAGTACGACCTGGTCGACACGCTGGTTGCGCTCAGCAAGTTCACCGGCGCGCTCGCCGAGGCGATTGCGTCGGGCCCCTACTTCAAGGTGCTCCTCGTCAACATCCTGCCGTACCAGATCATTCAGCCGTGGGTCGACGCCGCCTTCAAGAAGCGTGGGATCGACCCCGAGGAGTTCTGGGGCAATGCCGGTCTGCCGTCGTTCCGTTACCCCGACCCCAACGGTCAACGGTTCCCCAACGGGGCTCCGCCCGCGGCGCCGACACCGCTCGAGGGCACCGCCGAGCACCCCGGACCCGCCGTGCTGGCCGGCACGCCGTGCTCCTACACCCCCGGTCCGGGTAACTACCCGACCCCCGGCAACCCGTTGCCGTGCGCGAACACCAGCGTTGGCCCGTTCGGCGACAACCCTTACGGTGCCAACTACGGTCCGCCGGCCGTGCTGGGGGCGCCCCCGAATCCGGATGCGCCGCCACCGGCACCCGGTGTGCCCGCGTCCGCGTTCCCCGGCGAATACGCGCCACCCGTGCAGGGCGTGCCCGCGGCGCCGTTCGCGCCCGGCCCGCCCGGGGCCCGCACGGTTCCGGTCACGCCCGGTCCGTCCGATCCCTACATCGCCCCGGGATCACTCCAGGGTGACGGCACCGCGCCGCTACCGCCCGCGCTGGTCGGCCCGATCCCGCCTCCCGGCCCCGGACCGCAGGTCGGCGGCGGAGGCGCGCCGCTGCCGGGCAATCCGCCGTTCCTTCCACCCGGATCACAGGGATAGGGGGCCGCTGCGATGTCAACGGTCTTCAACGTTCGAAACATGAAGCTCCCGGCCCTGAGCCGCACGTCGACGGTCATCGGGTCGATCGTGGTGATCCTGGCGATCGTGGCCGGGATCGTGGGGTGGCAGCTATACAAGAAGGTGACCACCAACACCGTCGTGGCCGAGTTCAGCCAGACGCTCGCGCTCTATCCGGGCGACGCGGTGCAGATCATGGGCGTGCGGGTCGGCTCGATCGACAAGATCGAACCGAACGGGGACAATATGAGGGTCACCTTCACCTACGCCTCGAAGTACAAGGTGCCCGCCGACGTGACCGCGTCCATCCTCAACCCGAGCCTGGTCTCGTCGCGCACGATCCAGCTGGCGCCGCCCTACACCGGCGGCCCCGTGCTCAAGGACAACGCCCTCATCCCCGAGGACCGCACTCAGGTGCCCGTCGAGTTCGACGAGTTGCGTAACTCGATCGACCGGATCCTGACCGACCTCGGTCCGACCCCCGAACAGCCCAAGGGGCCGTTCGGCGACGTCATCGAATCGTTCTCCGACGGTCTTGCCGGTAAGGGCCAGGAGATCAACAGAACGCTGAACAGCCTGTCCGACGCGTTGAGCACGCTGAATCAGGGCCGCGGCGACTTCTTCAGCGTCGTGAAGAGCCTGGCGCTGTTCGTCAACGCGCTGTATCGCAGCGATCAACAGTTCGTCGCACTGAACAACGACCTGGCGCAGTTCACCGACGCCTTCACCAACACCGACAACGAGGTGGCCACGGCGGTCCGGGACCTCGACCAGCTCCTGACCACCACGCGGAGTTTCCTCGACGAGAACGCCGGCGTGCTGACCAACGACGTGAACAACCTCGCCGAGGTCACCAGCGCGATCCTGCAGCCCGAGCCGCTCAACGGCCTCGAGACCGGCCTGCACGCATACCCCAACCTGGCCGCCAACCTCATGAACATCTCGTCGCCCAACGCGGGTGGCATCGTCAGCCTGCCGGTGATCAACAACTTCGCCAACCCCATGCAGTTCCTGTGCAGCTCGATCCAGGCGGGCAGTCGGCTGGGCTACCAGGAGTCCGCGGAACTGTGCGCGCAGTACCTCGCGCCTATCCTCGACGCGATCAAGTTCAACTACCTGCCGTTCGGCCTGAACCAGTTCAGCTCGGCGATGACGCTGCCCAAACAGATCGCCTACTCCGAGCCCCGGTTGCAGCCGCCGCCCGGTTACAAGGACACGACCGTGCCGGGCA
Organism: uncultured Actinomycetota bacterium; assembly: GCA_963798245.1. Lineage (GTDB taxonomy): Bacteria > Actinomycetota > Actinomycetes > Mycobacteriales > Mycobacteriaceae > Mycobacterium. The sequence continues at coordinate 501,272 of CAWCSO010000004.1, read as the reverse complement.
TCTTCAGCCGTGACACCCTCTTCTCGCACGGCAACCACGAGCCGGGCTGGGTGGCCGCGCCTGGGATGCAGGGCACCGAAGTGCAGCCGCTCACGGCCAACATGCTGACTCCCGACTCGTTGGCCGCGCTGCTGGGCGGACCCGACGTGCCGATCCCCCCCGCGCCGCCGGCGTTCGGCGTGCAGGCCAATGGCAAGCTGCCCGGCCCGCCCAATGCGTACGGCCAGAACAGTCCGCTGCCGCCGCCGTGGTACCCGCAGCCCGCCCCGCCGCCGGCTCCCGCACCGGGCGTCACCCCAGGCAATCCGTTGGCGGCCATCGCGCCGCCGGCCGCCGGGCCCGCACCGGCGGCTGCCGCGCCCGCTGGACCGGCACCCGCAGCGCCCGCGTCCGCGGGACCGCTGCTCCCCGCTGAGGCAGGAGCAGGCGGATGAAGGTATCGATGAAGGTATCGAAGAGGGTGAGGACGTTGACACCCCGACGGCTGGCCAAGCGCGCCACGGCGCTGGCGGTCGCCGCCACCGTGCTGACCTCGTGTGGCTGGCAGGGAATCGCCAACGTGCCGCTGCCCGGCGGCCCGGGTTCGGGTGCGGACAAGATGACGGTTTACGTCCAGATGCCGGATACGTTGGCGCTCAACGTCAACAGCCGGGTGCGGGTGGCCGATGTGTTCGTCGGCACGGTGCGCAGCATCGAGCTGAAGAACTGGGTCGCCACGCTGACGTTGGACGTGGAGCCCAATCTCGGCCTGCCCGAGAACACGCTTGCCGCGATCGGCCAGACGTCCCTGCTGGGCAGCCAGCACGTGCAGCTCGACCTGCCCGAGGATCCGACGGGTCAGCTGCGCAGCGGCGACACCATTCCGCTCGACCGGGCGTCGGCGTTTCCCACCACCGAGCGGACGCTGGCCAGCATCGGCACCATCCTGAGCGGTGGTGGCATCCCGAACCTCGAGGTCGTCCAAACCGAGATCTACAACATCATCGGCGGACGTGGCGATCAGATCCGCGAGTTCCTCAACCGACTCGACACCTTCACCGCCGAGCTGAACGCGCAACGCGAGGACATCACCCGCGCGATCGAGTCGACCAACCGACTGCTGGCGATCGTCAGTCAGCGCAACGACACGCTCGACCGGGTGCTGACCGAGTTCCCGCCGCTGATCCAGCACTTCGCCGACACCCGCGATCTGTTCGGCGACGCGGTGGTCGCGCTCGGCAGGATCAGCAAGGCCACCGATGACGCGCTGTCGCAGGCGAATCCTGACATCAAGCGGAACCTGGAGAACCTGCAACGTCCGCTCCGTGAGCTTGGCAAGGCCTCGCCGTACCTGCTCGGTTCGCTCAAGCTGATCGGTACGGCGCCCTACAGCATCACCAACGTGCCGAAGGCCATCCGCGGCGACTACATCAACGTTTCGCTCAACGTCGACCTGACACTGTCGGCGATCGACAACGGGATCCTCTCCGGTACGGGCGTTTCCGGCATGCTGCGGGCGCTCGAGCAGGCCTGGGGCCGGGATCCGAACACGATGATCCCCGATGTCCGATACACGCCGAACGCGCACAGCGTTCCGGGTGGGCCGCTCGTGGAAAGGGGTGAGTGAACCGTGCTGACTCGTTTCATCAGGATCCAGCTGCTCGTGTTCGCGATCCTGACGGTCATCGCCCTCGTCGTCTTGGGGGTGTACTACCTGCGACTGCCCAGCGTGGCCGGCATCGGGCAGTACAAGCTTTTCGCGGAGCTGCCCCGCTCGGGCGGTCTCTACGCGACGGCGAACGTGACGTACCGCGGCACCACCATCGGCAAGGTGACCGAGGTGGTGCCCACCGAGAACGGTGCCCGCGCCACGATGCGCGTCGACAGCGACTTCAAGGTCCCCGCCGACGCCACGGCGAACGTGCACTCCGTGTCGGCGATCGGCGAGCAGTACCTGGACCTGGTGTCCAATGACGACCCGCCGCAGCACCTCTCCAACGGGCAGATGATCGGCTGCCCCGACGTTCCCGGATCGCAAGCGACCGAACTCGTCCGAAACAATCGGTCGGTGTGCCCGCAAGCCATGGAGAGCAGCACGGTACCGAGCGAGATCGGTCCCGCCCTGGACGCTGCGAACAAGGGGCTGGCGGTCCTACCGAGAGAGAAGATCGATTCACTGCTGACGGAGACCTCGGAGGCGATCGGCGGCATTGGCCCCGCGCTGCAACGCCTGGTGGAGTCGACGACGGCGATCGCGAGTGACTTCAAGGACAACCTCGAGCCCGTCACCGACATCATCAACAATTCGACGCCGATCCTGAACAGCCAGGTCGACTCGGGTGACGCGATCGCGCGATGGTCGGCCAACCTGAACACCATCACCGCGCAGACTGCCCAGCAGGACCAGGCACTGCGCAACGGCCTGCAGCAGGCGGCCCCGACGGCCGATCAGCTCAACGCGGTGTTCGGCGACGTACGGGAGTCCCTGCCGCAGACCCTGGCCAATCTGGCCATCGTCGCCGACCTGCTCAAGCGGTACAACAAGAGCCTCGAGCAGGCGCTGGTGATCTTCCCGCAGGGCGCGTCCGTCGCCCAGGCCGGCACGATCTTCCCGGGCGAGGGGCTGCTGCACTTCGGTATTTCGATCAACCAGCCGCCGCCGTGTTTGACCGGGTTCCTGCCGGCGTCGGAATGGCGCTCACCCGCCGACACCACGACGGCGCCGCTGCCCGACGGCCTGTACTGCAAGATCCCGAAGGACTACCAGGGCAATGTCGTGCGTGGCGCGCGCAACTATCCGTGCGCCGACGTGCCTGGCAAGCGGGCCGCGACGCCACGGGAGTGCCGCAGCGACGAGCCCTACGAGCCGCTGGGCACCAACCCCTGGTACGGCGATCCCAACCAGATCCTCACCTGCCCGGCGCCTGCCGCGCGCTGCGATCAGCCTGTAAAGCCTGGTTACGTGATACCGGCGCCGACGATCAACAACGGCCTCAACCCGCTGCCGGCCGACCAACTGCCGCCGCCGCCGTCGCCGATGAGCGACCCGCTCACCACCCCCGGCCGGGGCTCCGTCAGCTGCAGTGGCCAGCAGCCCAACCCGTGCATCTACACTCCGGCATCGGGACCAAGTGCGATCTACAACCCATCGAGCGGTGAGGTCGTGGGCCCCGACGGGGTCACGTACTCCGTCAACAACTCGAGCAACCCAGGAGATGACGGATGGAAGGAGATGCTGGCGCCAGCCGGCTGAACCCCACCGACAGCGACACCGAGACCGAACCCACACTGATACGGAGCCTGACGCCGCCATCGAGACGGCGGACGAGGCGAGCGTGTCACCAGCACCAGATGAATCCGCAGGGCAGCAGGCTGCGGAGCAGTCCCTCGCGCGCCGCGACGAACGATTGGGTCGCGGCTGGTTCGCGGCGGTGATCGCCGTGCTGGTGCTGTTGACCGCAGGGGTCGGCGTCGGCGGCTATCTGGCGCTGCGGGCCAATGCCGAGACTGACGCCATCGCGCGTGCCGACGAGGCTGCGATGGAGCGCGCCAAGGAATGCGTCACGGCCACCCAGGCACCCGACACCGCGGCGATCACGGCGAGCCAGTCGAAGATCATCGAGTGCGGCACGGGCGCCTTCGCCGTGCAGGCGAACCTGTTCAGCAGCGTGCTGGTGGAGGCCTATCAGGCAGCCAACGTGACCGTGCAGGTATCGGATATGCGGGCCGCCGTCGAACGGCACAACGACGACGGATCGGTCGACGTCCTGGTGGCGCTGCGGACCAAGGTGACCAACTCGGAGGTGGCGAATCAGGAACAGGGCTACCGGCTGCGGGTGAGGATGGCGCCGGCCGAGGGGACCTACAAGATAGCCGAGTTGGACCAGGTCACGTCGTGACGGCAGTCCTCGAGGAAATCTACCGACTCGCCGTCGAATGACGAGGAGCCGATCCGGTACGCGTCCTGGCCGGCCCGCGCCGGCGCGCTGCTGGTGGACGTCGTTCCGGGCATCGCGGTGATCGCGACCATGGCATTGCTGGCCGTGACGGCGCCCATGCGCGGTTGGCTGTGGTGGGTGTTCACGGTGACCGCGGTGTTGGCCTTCCTGGCGACGCTGGTGAACCGGACGGTGTTGCCGACGCTCACGGGATGGACGCTGGGCCGTGCCGTGTACGGCATCCGTGTGGTTCGGACCTCGGGCGCACCCGCGGGCATGGCACGCCTGCTGCTGCGCGACCTAGTGCATCTGCTGGATACCGCGGCGCTGCTCATCGGCTGGTTGTGGCCGCTCTGGGACGCGAGACACCGCACCTTCGCGGATCTGGTGGTTCGCACCGAGGTCCGGGTCGAGGATCCACCAAGGCGCGATGTCCGGCAGCGCGTCGGGTGCGCCCTGGTGATCGCCGCGGTGCTCTGCGTGGCCGGCAGCGGACTGGCCTATCAGGAGATCTACCGCAAGGAGCGCGCGGTCGAGCAGGCGCGTACCCAGATCGCCGAGCAGGGACCGCGTCTCGTCGAGCAGATTCTCAGTTACGGTCAGGACACCACCAAGGACGACTTCGAGCGGGCCCAGGGATTGGCGACCGACGGCTACCGGCCCCAATTGGTGACCCAGCAGGCGGCGGTCCAGCAGGAGGGCATCGTCAGCAACGAGTACTGGGCCGTCAGCAGTGCCGTGCTGAACAACACCGCGACGCAGGCCACGATGCTGCTCGCGTTGCAGGGCCAGCGCGGCGCGGATCCGAAGGAACTCCGGTTCATCACCGCCACCGTGCGGGTCGACTTCGACAAGACCGGCGACGACCAGTGGCGGGTCGCCAACCTCACCGTGCTGAAGAAGCCTGTGATGAATGCGGCGATCGGATGAGCCCCCGCCGCAGGGTCGACGTTGCCGACCGGGACTACTTCACCTACAGCGTCGAACCGAAGGCACCACTGCGGTGGGGACTTCCGGTTACCGCGATGATCGCGGGCCTGATCGTGGCGCTGGCCATCGCGGGCAGCATCTTCATGGTGGTGGAACACGAGAGTCAACGTCGAACCGAGGTCAGGGACGTCGCGGCGCTCGGCTACGTGCGGAGTTTCATGACCGCCTACACGACTCTCGATCCGTTCAACGCCAACGCCTACGCCACTCGGATCGCGGCGCAGGGAACCGGGGAGTTCGAGAAGTCCTTCAAGGAGCGGATGAACGAGATCCTGGTCCAGGTGGCTCGTGCGGAACCCACCACGGGGACCGTGCTAGACGCCGGCGTGCAGCGCTGGAACGACAACGGTAGTGCCGACGTTCTGGTGGCCGCCAAGATCAGCACCACCACGCCGGACGGCAAGACCACGCTCGAGAGCGGAAGCCGCTGGGTGGTCACGACGATCGAGGAGGGAGATCAGTGGAAGATCAGCCAACTGATTCAGGTGATCTGACCGCGGGCGCCAGTCCTCAAGGCAAGGCTGCACGTCGACACCGCATGCCGAGGCAGAAGCTGCGGCACGCCGAGGAGGTTGAGGCCGCGGAACTCGTGACCGAGTCCTCCGACGAGGCCGAGAGCACGGTCGCCGACTCGACGGTGGAGCCTGAAATCGCAGACCCGTCTGGTCCTCAGGCTGAGGAAGCGCCAGAACCGGAGGCCGACGCCCCGGCCGTGACCACCGCTGTGTCGCCGCCGGCCCGATCCACGCGCTTCCCGTGGCGACGGAAGAAGTCGGTACCGGCAGCGGTTCCGGAAGAGGTATCCGCGGTCGTTGCCACCGAACTCGTTTCGGATTCACCAACCCTTGAAGTCGAGCCCGAGCCCGAGCTCCGAGCCCGAGGCCGAGGCCGAGCCAGAGTCCGAGCCCGTCGAGGCGAGTGAAGCGGCGGCCGAAGGCGACGGCGAAGCGGACGCCGAAGACGAGGTCGCGGCGACCGCGCCAGCAGGGGAACCCGCCGCCGAAACCGAACCGGTCGACGTCGAGCCCGAACCGGTTCTGGTACCGCACCGCACCGCGGGCCGCCGACTGAAGGTGGCGGCCGCCGCAGCAGCCGTGCTCTTCGTGGCGGCAGCGGCGTTCGCGGCTGCCACGCTGCAGCCCTACGTCGTCGCAAGGGCCGCCGTGCAGACCAAGATCGAGGTCGCCGAGGTTGCGGCCAACGCGATCACCACGCTGTGGACCTACACGCCCGACGACATGGACACCCTGCCCGACCGCGCCGAGAAGTACCTCGGCGGCGACTTCGCCGACAGCTATCGCAAGTACATCGACGCCATCGTGGAATCCAACAAGCAGGCGCAGGTGAGCAACAGCACCCAGGTGCTCGGCGCTGCGGTCGAGTCGATCACGCCGACGGAGGCGACCGCGCTGGTGTTCACGAATTCGGTTGCCACCAGCCCGGTCACCAAGGGCATCCCCTCGCTGCGTTACCTGTCCTATCGGGTGAGCATGGAGCGTCGGGACGGCAAATGGCTGATCACCCGGATGGAGGCGGTCACGTCGCTGGACTTGACGCCCAGGCTCTGACGTTCGGCGACTAGCCTGGCGATCATGCCATCAGTACTCGTCACCGGAGCCGCCCGAGGCATCGGAAGATCGATCACGGAGCATCTCGCGGGGTTGGACTTCGACGTGATCGCCGGCGTTCGCACCAACGCCGACGGAGCGGCCGTCGCGGCGGCCAACCCGCGCCGGATCACTCCCGTACTCCTCGACGTCACCGACGCAGAGCACATCGGGGGACTCGACGACGCGTTGCCGGAGCGGCTCGATGGAATCGTCAACAACGCCGGAATCGCGGTGACCGGCCCCATGGAGACCGTGTCCACCGAGGAGTGGCGAAACCAGCTGGAGGTCAACGTGATCGGCCAGCTGGCCGTCACCCGCGCCGTACTTCCCCGGCTCCGTGCGTCACGCGGCCGCATCGTGTTCATCTCGAGCATCAACGGTCAGCTGGCCATGCCGATGTTCGGCGCCTACTGCGCGTCGAAGTTCGCACTCGAGGCGGCGGCCGAGGCGATGCGGATGGAATTGCGGCCATGGCGCATCCCGGTCTCGGTCGTCGAACCCGCACAAACCGACACCGACATCTGGCGTCAGGCCGATGCCGAGGTCGAACGGTCTGAGGCGGCGCTCACTGCCGACCAACGCGCCATGTACGCGCCGCACATCGAAGGCATGAAGAAGTTCGTGCCGGTCTCGACAGCGCATGGCGGTGGCGCCGGAGAAGGTTTCCGTGGTCGTCGAGCACGCCCTAACCTCACGCAGGCCCCGCGCCCGCTACGTCGTCGGTACCGGTCCCAAGATCCAGGTGGCGCTCTTGACCAACCTGCCGATCGCGCTACGTGATCGGGTGCTCCGGAAGGTGGCGGGGCAGCCGTAGCGGGTGGACGTCCATCGCAAGCAGATTCTGGGTGCGCCCGCCGGACTGATCGATTGCGAGGTCAGCGGCCTGCGCTGGCTGTCGGCGGCCGACGGAGGAGTGCCGTGCGCGAGGGTGGTCGACCATGACGCCACGACGCTGACTCTCGAGCGCCTCGACGCCGTCCGTCCCAGCACGGCGACGGCCTACGAATTCGGTGCCCGACTCGCCACCACGCACGATGCCGGCGCGGATGCGTTTGGGTCGCCACCCGAGGGTTGGTCGGGTCCGGGATTCTTCGGCCCCTCGCACGCCCCGCTGCCCATGTCGTATGCGGCGCATCGGTCGTGGGGGAGCTTCTACGCCGCGGAGCGGCTCGAGCCGGCCGTGGACATGGCGCGCGACGCCCTCGGCGACGACGCGTTGGGTGACCTGTCCGAGGTGGTGAAGCGCTGCCGCGCAGGCGATTTCGATGACGCAGACCCGCCCGCCCGGGTACACGGGGACCTATGGAGCGGCAACGTCATGTGGACACCCGGCGGGGTCGTGCTCATCGATCCCGCTGCGCACGGCGGCCACCGCGAGACGGACCTCGCGATGCTGGCACTGTTCGGCTGTCCGCTGCTCGACACGGTGCTCGACGGGTACCGAAGCCGACACCCGCTGCGGGCGGGGCTCGACCCGCGTCGGGGCCTGCACCAGCTGTATCCGTTGCTGATGCACGTGGTGCTGTTCGGAGACTCGTACGCGGCGAGTGTCGCGACGGCGGCTCGCAGTGCGGTCGAGCTCCTCAGTTGAACGCGAGCCAGCTGGGCAACGCACGTTCATGGGCATCGCAGAGCACCTGGTAGGTGTCGCACGATCCCTTGGGCACGCCGGCGCCCGCCCACATGCCGCCCGTGTCGCGTCGAAGCACGATGGCCGATGACCCGCCGCCGTCGAGCAGAATGGCGGTGTCGCTTCCGAGTCCGCGGAACAGATCCTGGATCTGGTCCGGGGTGTAGCTTCCCCCTTGGAAGACGTACATCTCGTCGCGGTCCCGGGAGTACGCCAGCGCGGTGCGTGCGGCGCTGGGGCCGCCGTCGTTCATCTGTCCGGTGTCACCGGGCGCCAACAGGCCCAGTCCGCTGACGGCGACGAAACGCGTGCCCTTGTCCATCAGGCCTCCGATCACCGGCGACGCGGCGTCGAAGTCCTTGTCGGACTTCGGGGGCACGACGAAGGGGGCCCCGCCGACCGGAAGGATCATCGTCGTCAGCGCCGACCAGGTCTCGTCGCCGTTCGACAGCCCCTGCTTGCCTGCATAGGCGATGGTCCCGGTGACCGCCGCGTTGGCCTGGCCGAGGCCGCGGGTGTTGTCGACGTAGGCGCCGAGTGGCGAACTGCAACCGGTCGTCTTCCAGGAACCGCCCTGCTGACCGCGGACGTCGAAGAAGTTGGCGTTGACGGCGATCGTCGGCTGGCCGAGCGCCTGCCATGCGGCGATCGGTGTATAGATCTCGGCTGCCTGCAGGAGACCCTCGCCGGTGCGGGCGGCCGGGGTTCGCTCACAGCGGGCCTGATAGCCGCGGTGCGAATCCGCCAGGAGTCGCGGTGTCAGGCGTTGCGACGCGCCCTTGATGATCATGAGGTGCCCACCGTTGGTCATCTCGTACCAGCTTCCGCCCGCGTCGAGCATCGGGGCGGGGTTGCCACTGCCGAAGTTGTAGACCAGATAGGACCCGCGGGTACCCGCGATGGCACCGGCCAGCAGTTCGCGACCATCGGCCGCCCGCGCGGTGGGGACGCCGGCCGTCGTTGCCAGCGCGGCGCACATCACCAGCGTCGTCGCGCATGCGACGAGGCGCCGGAAGTTTGCGGCTGGGTTCGGCACTGTCGGCCCCTTCGGATCGGCCCTAGAGACAAGACAACAATATTCACAGGCGACACACTGTCAACTTTGGTCACAGCTGTATCCCGGTTCGGTATCGCGGCGGTCGCGTCGAGGTGCGAATTGTTTGCCACTCCCACCCGCGAGCAGACACATAAGGCCCTCAATGTGGCCATTGCAGGGCCTTATGTGTCTGCTCGCGGGTGGGGGGCGGGGTGGGGGGTGAAGTCGCCGGGAGTGGGTACACGCAGTCCATGCCCACCGTGTCACGAACGTTCTCCGTCCAGACCCCGCCCAGCCAGGTGATCGACTACCTGAAGGACTTCAGCAACGCACGGGAATGGGATCCGGGCACGCAGTCGTGCTCCCGCACCGACGCCGGCCCGATCCAGGAGGGCTCGACGTGGCACAACGTGTCGAAGATCGTCGGCGTCAAGGCCGAGTTGACCTACACCCTCGACACGCTGACCGATCGGACCCTGGTCTTCGTCGGCACCAACGCAGCGTCGACGTCTACCGACACCATCACCGTGGACGCGTCCGGTTCTGGGTCGGTCATCACCTATCGTGCCGACCTCGAGATGAAGGGTGCGGCCAAGCTGTTGAGTCCAGCGATGAAGATCATCTTCGAGAAGGTGGCCAACGACACCGAGAAGCAGATGACGGGCGTGATCGACGCCCTCTGAGGCAAGCGGTCAGCGCCCCGGCGGCGCGAGTCGGTAGATGGCGCCGGCGTAGTCGTCGCTGATGTAGACGGCTCCATCGGGCCCGACGACCGCGTCGACCGGGCGACCCCACCGCGATCCGTCCTCTGCCTGGAACCCCCCGACGAGGGTCTCCTGGTTGCCCAGACCGCCGTCCCGCCAAGAGAAGAACGAGACCTCCGGGGCGCGGGGTGACTGCCGGTTCCACGACCCGTGGACGCCGACCAGTGCGCCGCGGTCGTAGGGGGCCGGCAGGGTGCCGTCGACGAAGCTCAACCCCAGCGGGGCGGAGTGTGCACCCAGGCTCTGCTCGATCGGCGGGAGTGCCGCGCAATCGAGTTCGTTCCCGTCGGGATTGGTCTGGACGTCGCGGATCAGCGGTAGGTTCGCAGGTCCGCCGTCGGGATTGCAGTACGGCCAACCCAATTCGCGGCCGGGGGTCAGCCTGGCCAACGACTCCGGTGGATGGTCGTCGACGTAGTCGGGGATCACCCGGCCGTAGTCGGGACCCTGTTCGGGAACGGCGACGTTGTCCCGGTTGTTGACCGCGGTCCACACCGAACCGTCGGGTGCGACCGCCAGACCCGTGCCGTTGCGGACGCCGGTGGCGAACGGTTCGGCAGGCCCGCCACCGGGAGGAATCCGCATGATCGTGGCGCGCGGTGGCTCGGCAGTGCGGTCGAGGGCCGAGATGTTGCCGGTCGATCCGATCGAGAAGTACACGGCGCCATCGGGTCCCACTGCGACGCTCTTCAGCGCATGCGAATAGGCGCCGCCGAGATCGGGACTGCGTGCGTCGGGTAGACCTGCGGCGACGGTCCGGGGGCGGGTGGCGGCACCCTCGGCGTAGTCGTAGGCGTCGAGCTGGTCGCTTTCGGCGACGTAGAGCGTCGAGCCGTCGAACGCCAGCCCGTGGGGCTGATCCAGCCCGGAGAGCAGTACCTCGGGCATGGGCCCGGCACCGGTCGGCACCAGGCGTACCACCTGCCCGGTGCTGGGCACGGAAACCAGAAGGCTGCCGTCCGGCGCCCACTCCTCCAGCCTCGGCTTGGGCAACCTCTCCCACACCGACATCGTCCAACCCTCGGGAACCAGCGCGGTGCGCGGCACGTCGAAGGGTGCCGCGGTGAGTTCGTCGGGCACCGCAACGGTCACCTCGGTCAGACCGGCTGCGGTCGCCGGGGCGGATGTCGTCGCGTCCGAGGTGTCCGTGGCGGTTGGGGGCGCCCGACGAACAGCCCGCCACGAGCAGCAGCCCCACCGCCCCGATACCGCCCAGTGTCCTACGCCGCTGCAAGGCCCGCATGCATCTCCCAGACGAGTATTTCGGATGGCTCGACGGCGGTTACCCGTTGGCCGCCCGATGCGGTGAAGCGGACCGCATCACCTTCGTGCAGCTGGCCGGCGCCCTCCAGGGTGACCTCACCGCGTGGAACGAACAGATGCAGGTACGGCGCGTGGGGCAATTCGACGGCCTGGCCGGGCTGTAGACGCGCACCCCGCAGCGCCGCGTACCGGTTGCGGATGGTGATCGCCGCCTCGTCGGCGTGCTCGGGCATGCCCGAAGCGATCGTCACCAGGCCCCCGCGCAGCAGTTCGTCGTCGATCTCGAGCTGCTGGTAGCCGGGTGTTGTGCCGGACTCGTCGGGGACGACCCACATCTGCACGAAGTGCACGGGCTCACGATGCGACGCCTCACCGGTCAGGGTCCAGGAGTCGTTCTTCTCGGAGTGCAGAATGCCCTTGCCTGCGGACATGCGCTGTGCCAGGCCGGGATAGATGACGCCCGAATGGCCGGTCGAGTCCTGGTGGACCAGTGAACCGCGGAGCACCCAGGTGACGATCTCCATGTCCCGGTGGGGGTGGGTGTCGAAACCCTGGCCCGGCGTGACGACGTCGTCGTTGTTCACCAACAGCAGTCCGTGATGGGTGTTGGCGGGGTCGTAGTTGCCGCCGAACGAGAACGAGTGCTTGGAGTCCAGCCAGGAGATCTTCGTCGTGGCACGGTCGGAAGCGCGTCGGATGTCGACGATTTCGCTGCTGGTCATGGGATCACTCCTCGGAGGTCTTCGCCAGCCTAGGTGCGGGCGCTGGACGGGACAACATAGATGACGCGTCATGTATTCCTGACGGTCGGCCGAGGCTCTGCCGCCGGCAGGACTACACTCGCCGATGCGGATCCGGCCGGGCCGACGGTCGTGACCCCCGCACGTGCGAGACGAAAGGGCGCGGGCGATGCCAGCACCGTTCCAGGTCGCCGCGGTGGAATTCAATCCCGAGCTGTTCGAATTCGATCGAAACCTCAAGCGTGCCTGCGCCATTGCCGAAGAAGCCGCTGTCAACGGTGCGAAGCTCATCGTGCTACCGGAAGCTGCATTGTCCGGATACGTCTACCGCGACCTCGAACAGTTCCTGCCCTACATGGACACCGTTCCCGGAAGGGGCACGGATGCGCTCGCGGCGGTCTGCGCCCGGCACGGTTGCTACATCGCCATCGGCATCGCCGAGATCGACCCCGCCACCACGCTGACGTACAACACCGGCGCCCTCATCGGACCGGGCGGCTTCGTGGGGAAGTACCGCAAGAACGGCCTGAACCCGAGCGACATCCTGTGGTTCACCCCGGGCAACACCGGCTACCCGGTGTTCGACACCGAACTCGGCAGGATCTGCATGATCATCTGCTACGACGACACCTACTGGGAGCCTGCCCGGCTGCCTGCCGTCAAGGGCGCCGACCTGATCGCCTACATCTGCTCCAGTGATCGCGTGCTGACCCAACTCGGTCCCGAATCCGCGGGAAACCACTCGACCATCGCGGCGGTACAGCAACTCGTCGCATGGAACGGCCTGGCCATGGTGGCCGCCGATCGCAACAACGTCGAAAGCAATCCGACGACCGGCATATCCGTGGTCTATGGCGGCTCGGCATCGATCTGGCAGGCCGACGGCCGGCGCACCGGCCACCTGCCTGCGACCAATCAGAACATGACTGCCGCGAACCCGCCCGCCATCCTCTACGGCGAGATCGACCCGGCGCTGTACACCAACGATCAGAAGGACACCCTGGCGCGCCGGCGTCCGGAACTGTACGGCGACCTCGCGTTCTACCGGGTACCCACGGACACGCAGGCGTCCCGGCAGTCGCACGCCATCACCGTCACCGCCGTGCAGTACGACGTCGTGGCCGGCGACGCCGACGGAAACATCGGGCGGGCGAACGACCAGGTCATCGCGCTGGAGGCGACCGATGCCGGCGACGGTCTGGTCGTGTTTCCCGCTTTCACGTGCAGCGGATTCCCGCGTGACACCGACGCTGCAGCAGACGTCGCCGAAACCGGCCCGGGGCGCACGGTTCAGGTGCTGTCCGACTTCGCCGCCAGGCTGCGGCGGTTCGTCGTGGGAAGTCACGTGGAGCGCGCTGACGGCGGGCTGTTCCACAGCGCGGTTCTCGTGGCGCCGGACGGGAAGCTCGTCGGAACGTATCGGCAGTGTCATCTCGACCCCGCCCTTTCGTGGGCCACCCCCGGCGCTGACCTGCCGGTGTTCGACACGGCGATCGGCCGGATCGGAATGCTGCTCTGTGAGGACGTGCGCTTCCCCGAAGCCAGTGGCGTGCTGGCGGTGCGCCGGGCCGATCTGATCGCGATCCCGACGAGCTGGGACGGCAGCTACGGTGGACCGCTGCAGGAATCGGAAGGGCTGTTCGCCCACGGATTTCCTGCCAACACCATGTGCCTGTGGTACGCCGTGGCCAAGACCACCCAGGCCTACACCGTGGTCGCCAATGGGGTGAGTACCGGAAACCAGGGGTCCAGTGGAGTCTTCACCGTCAACCCCGTGGACGCCGAAGCGCCGACGGTCGCGTCGGTCGACGACGCCGGGTCGGTGAGTCTGGGCATTACGACGGGCGGGCATCCGGAATGGTGGCTGGATCAGCAACGGCTGATCGCCGGCCGCCGTACCGATCTGGTCGCCCCGCTGATGCTGCCCGCCGACTCGCCCGCGTTCACCACCTGGCGCGACAGTCAGGGCTACGACCTGTCCTGGACCGCCTACTCGCCGTAGCTCGACCGTCGGCGGTGATGGTGGACGCTGGACACGACCGCATGGATGATGTGTCATTCATTTCGTGTGGTTGTCGGATACCGAGCAGCGGGTGTGGCGCGACTACCTGTCCATGACGGGACGGCTGCAGGCCGAGATGAACCGGCAGTTGCAGCGCGACACCGGGTTATCGCTCGCCGAATACGACGTCCTGGTCGCTCTGGGGGAGGTCGACGGCTGCCGGGTCAAGGCACTCGGCGAGCTGTTGGGCTGGGAGCAGAGTCGGCTGTCGCATCAGCTCGGCAGGATGCGCGCGCGGGGCCTGATCGCACGCGCGGGCGCCGGGGAGGATCGCCGGGGCGCGATCGTCGACCTCACCGAAGCCGGACACGAGGCGTTGGCCGCGGCGGCACCCGGTCATGCCGAGTTGGTGCGCGCGATGGTCTTCGACGGGCTCTCGCCGGCCGATCTGCGCGCCGTCCGGCGCTGGACGTCGACGGTGCTGGACCGACTGCGGGCCACGGGGGACTGACGGCCCGCGGTTACAGAACGGTGGGCAGACCGAACTGCGCGAACAGCCCTTCCCCGACGTGAAACGCCACCACGTGGGCGATGCCGCCCGGTCGGATGTCCAGCACGTGCAGCTGGAACTCCTCGTGCACGCCGGTCGCGGGGTTGCGCATGTACATCGCCGCGGCGGGCTGACCGTTGGCAATGGTCGGCAGGAAGCGCATGTCGCCGGGCCCCTCTGCGGGGCAGTGCGTCTTGGACAGCGCGACGATGTTGGCCGGGCCCTGGTACCAGCCGTCGAATGGTGGCATCTCGAAGATCGCGTCGGCGGTGAACAGTTCGACGAGCCGTTCCATGTCGTAGGTCTCGAAGGCGGCGACGTACTCCGACAGCAGTTCCCGCGCCTCGGGCGACTCCGGGGCAGCGCTCCCGCCATCCTGACTGGGGCCGGCGGCGTCGAGTTGTGCCCGCGCCCGTTGCAGCAGGCTGTTGACCGCCGCGGTGGACACCCCGATCGCCTCGCCCACCTCGGCGGCCTTCCATTGGAGCACCTCGCGGAGCACCAGTACCGCGCGCTGGCGGGGCGGCAGGAGCTGCAGCGCCGCGACGAAGGCCAGCCGGACCGATTCGCGCGACTCCGCGATCACCGCGGGATCCGACGGATCCTCGGTGGGCGCGTCCGGCAGCGGCTGCAGCCAGTGGATCTCGTGATGTTCGGTGATGTCTGCCGTCGGATCGGATGCCGGTGCGCCGAGGCCGGAGGGCAGCGGCCGTCGCTTGCGGGCGTCGATCGAGGTCAGGCTGGTGTTGGTGGCGATCCGGTAGAGCCACGTGCGCACCGACGACCTGCCCTGGAAGCCCTCGTAGGACTTCCAGGCGCGAAGGTAGGTCTCCTGGACCAGATCCTCTGCGTCGTGCAGCGATCCCGTCATGCGGTAGCAGTGCGCCAGCAATTCGCGCCGGTAGCGCTGCGCATCGGCAAGGAACGCGTCTTTGGAGTCGGAGGACTCGGGAAACTCGGGCATATCCGTGAGGACGCTCACGGACCCGAGCGTACTCACGGCACCGACAAGCGGGTGGCTGCGGTGCTTGGGACCAGTGCCCGGGATGCGCCCGATAGTCTCCCTGGGTGGCCACAACCCGCGAGGAACGCAGCTTCGACGGTGCCGGCGGAGTCCGCATCGTCTACGACGTCTGGACGCCCGACCGCACGCCGAGCGGCGTGGTCGTGCTGTGTCACGGATACGCCGAGCACGCCCGCCGTTACGACCACGTGGCGCAGCGCTTCGGGGAGGCCGGCCTCCTCACCTACGCACTGGACCTGCGCGGGCATGGTCGCTCCGGCGGCAAGCGGGTGTACCTGAAGGACATGTCCGAGTACACCGGCGACTTCCGCACGCTCGTCGGCATCGCGACCGCCGAGCATCCCGATCTCAACCGCGTGGTCATCGGGCACAGCATGGGCGGCGGTGTGGTGTTCGCCTACGGCGTCGACCATCCCGGCGACTACGCCGCGATGGTGCTGTCCGGGCCGGCGGTCTACGCCCAGGACTCCGTGTCGTCGGTGATGATCACCGTGGCCAAGGTGGTCGGCAGCATCCTGCCCGGCCTGCCCGTCGAGCAACTGCCCACCGATGCGGTGTCCCGCGACCCCGACGTGGTCGCCGCCTACATGGCCGACCCGATGGTGCACCACGGCAAGCTGCCCGCGGGCATCGCGAAGGCGCTTCTGGCCGTGGGAGCATCGATGCCCCAACGCGCCGCCGCACTCACCGCGCCGCTGCTGATCGTGCACGGTGGGCAGGACAAGCTGATTCCCGTCGAGGGCAGCAGGCACCTGCTGGAGTGCGTCGGCCCGATCGACGCGAACCTCAAGGTCTACCCGGAGCTGTACCACGAGGTGTTCAACGAGCCGGAGCGCGCGCTGGTTCTCGACGACGTGGTCTCGTGGATCGAAGTGCATCTGTGAGAACCGTCGTCCGCCGGTTGTTCTGGGCGCTGGCCCTCACCGTCGCGGTGGCGGGATGTTCGTCGGGCGGTGACACCGACCGCGCGGCGGGAGGCCCCGACTGGGTCGAGGAGTCCGTGACCTTCGTCGCCGACGGCCTGACCATCCACGGCACCTACCGGCACCTCCAGGATGGCGCACCCGGACCCGCCGCCCTGCTCATCTCCGAGAGCGGCAACACCGACCGCAACGGCGACAACTCCGTTGCCGGGCCCGTGGGCAACATGCGCCAACTCGCCGAGTACCTGTCCGGACACGGCGTGGCTAGCCTTCGCTACGACAAGGTCGGCACCGGTGAGACCGGCCTCGGCCCGTACGCGGCCAGGCCCGCCGAGGTCGGCAGCGCGGTCTACACCGCCGGGGCCAAGGCCGCGGTCAGGTACCTGGCCGCTCGACCAGGGACCGAGGCGTCTCAGATCCAGGTCTACGCGCTGGGCGAAGGCACGGTGCACGCCATGGCGCTGGCAGTCGACACCGCTGCGGACGCGCCGGCCATCGCCGCGCTGGGACTCTTCCAACCGCTGGCCGGCCGATACCTCGACATCATCACCGGACGGGTCCGCGCAGACGTCGACGCGGCGGTGGCCTCGGGTGCCAAGACCCCCGAACAGGCGGACGCCACCATTGCCGCGTGGACCGCAGCCGTCGACCAGGCGCGTACCGCGGGAACCACGCCCACGGACCTGCCCGACGGATTGAACGCCATCCTCAACCCTGGCAACGTCAAGGCGGTGGTCGAGGCCGACGCCATCGACCCGCTGGCTCTGGCCGCCGAGATCCGTCCGAACACGCCCGTGCTGGCGACGTGCTCGGACTCCGACACGCAGGCCGACTGCACCGCCGAGAAACCGCTCTTCGATGCGCTGCGCCACACCGCTCTCACCGTCGTCGAACTCAAGGGCGTCAACCACGTGCTCCGTGACGACCCGACGGACAACGTCGCGAACTACGCCAAGCAGGACCCGCTGTCACCCCAGCTGGTAGGCGCGCTCGACGGCTTCATCGCGAAGCTCCCCGGACACGGTGGCTAGACTCTCGATCATGACGCGAACCGTGGTCGCTACCGCCTACGGCGGGCCGGAAGTCCTTGCGCTGCAGGACATCGAGCTACCGCATCCGGGTCAGGGCGAGGTGTTGGTCGACGTGCGCGCCGCGGGCACGAATCCGATCGACTTCAAGCTGTACAGCGGCGCGATGGGTGATGACCCCGCGAACCTGCCGCTGCCGGTCGGACTGGAAGTGGCGGGCGTCGTGGCCGCCGTCGCACCGGGTGCGGCCGGATACACCGGTGCACTGACGGTCGGCGACGAGGTGATCGTCACCGGCATCAACGGCGGCTACGCCGACCAGGTGCTCGCAAAGGCCGCCGACCTGGGGCACAAGCCGGCGGCGCTCAGCTTCGAGCAATCCGCAGGACTCCTGCTGGTGGGCGGCACAGCCTGGCACCTGTTGACGAAGACCGCTGTGGGGACGGGCGACACCGTGGTCATCCACGGCGGCAGCGGCGGCGTCGGGCTGATGGCCGTGCAACTTGCGGTGGCACGGGGTGCGAACGTGATCGCCACGGCCAGCCCGTCGAGGCACGGTCAGCTGCGCAAATACGGTGCCGAACCCGTCGCGTACGGCCCAGGCCTGGCCGACAGGGTGGCAGCCATGGGTCCGGTCGACGCCGCGCTCGACCTGGTCGGCACCGACGAGGCGCTCGACACCTCGGTCGCACTCGTCGCCGACCGTAGCCGCATCGCCACCATCGCCGGCTTCGCCCGTGCCGGCGAGTTGGGCATCGCGGCTCTGACCGGCGCCGACGGGGGACAGGAAATCCGGGACGCCGCGCGTGGCGAGTTGATCAAGTTGGCCGCGCTGGGCCGCCTGGACGTGTCGGTGGACAAGGTCTTCCCGCTCGTCGAGGCGGCGCAGGCGCACCGCTATCTGCAGGCCGGCCACGCGCGCGGAAAAGTCGTACTGGTTCCCTAGCGTTCGCACCATGACATCGACACGAGTAGCGGAGTGGGTCCGCCCATGACCGACGACAAGATGCTGGCGCGCATCGCCGCGCTGCTCCGCCAGGCGGAGAACACCGAGAACGAACACGAGGCCGAGGCGTTCATGGCGGCCGCGCAACGGCTCGCGACCACGACGTCCATCGACCTCGCCGTGGCACGCTCCCACGCGGCGACCCGGACCGCCGCCGAGCAACCCGTGCAGCGCACGGTGACGATCGGCACGGCGGGCAGCAGGGGGTTGCGCACCTACGTCCAACTGTTCGTGGCGATCGCCGTCGCCAATGACGTGAAGTGCGACGTGGCGTCGAACTCCACCTTCGTCTACGCATACGGGTTCGCCGAGGACATCGACGCCACCCATGCGCTGTACGCCGGTCTGGTGGTGCAGATGGTGAAGGCGTCCGACACCTACATCGCCACCGGTGCGCACCGCCCCACGCCCACGATCACCGCCCGGTTGAACTTTCACCTGGCGTTCGGGGCACGGATCGGCCGCAGGCTCTCCGAGGCCCGCGAAGAGGCCAGGCGCGAGGCCACCGCTCACGGTGACCGGCGGCCCGGCACCACGATCGCGTTGCGCAACAAGGACATCGAACTCACGTCCTTCTACCGGCAAGCGTCGAAGGCCCGCGGCACCTGGCGAGCCACCACCGCGTCGGCCGGGTACTCGTCGGCCGCGCGGCGGGCCGGCGACCGGGCCGGGCAGCGCGCCCGCCTGGGTCCCAGCCCCGAGATCGCCGGATCTCGCGCGGCGCTGGACGGTTGACCGTCGCCGTGCCACGGGACGCGCAACGCTCGAAGGTCTACGCCGCGGAGGAGTTCGTGCGCACGCTGTTCGACCGTGCCCGCACGCGTGGCAGCTCGACGCTCGACTTCTTCGGAGCGAGCATCACCCTGCCGCCCGAGGCGCGGTTCGGGTCGGTGGAATCGGTACGGCGCTACGTCGACGACGTGCTCACCCATCCCCGCGTGCGCGAGCGGTGGCCGGGTGCGCAACCGCTGACCGTGCGCGCCCGACGAGGCCGTGCGGCCGCGCACTACGAACGCGATGGTGCCGTCGCCGCCATCGCCGTCCCCGACCGCGACGGCACGTGGGCACTTCGCGAACTCGTCGTCCTGCACGAGGTCGCCCACCACCTGTGTCCCGCCGAGCCGCCTCACGGGCCGGAGTTCGTCAGCACACTGTGTGAACTGGCCGACGCCGTGATGGGCCCGGAGGTCGCCCACGTGCTGCGCGTGGTGTACGCCAAGGAGGGTGTGCGGTAACGGCTACCGACTAGCGTGACTGGAGTGACCGCACCGGATCCGCGCGACCTGGACGCGATGTTCTCCCAGCTGCTGCACACCGAGGACGCCGCCCTGGTGGCCGCACGGGAGGCAGCCGACAGGGCGCGCATGCCGCCGATCGAGGTGTCCGCCCAGCACGCCAAGCTGCTGTCCCTGCTCGCGACCATGTCGAGAGCCGGGCGCGTGCTCGAGGTCGGCACACTTGCCGGCTACAGCACGATCGCGTTGGCGCGTGGCGTTGGCCCCGACGGGCGGGTGGTGACCTTGGAGTACGACCCCGCCCACGCCGAGGTTGCCCGCGCGAACTTCGACTTCGCCGACGTCGCCGACCGGGTGGAGGTGATCGTCGGCGCCGCACTCGACACCCTGCCCCGGTTGGCCGACCGCGGCGATCGGTTCGACTTCTTCTTCATCGACGCCGACAAGGAGAACAACTCGGCCTACGTGGACTGGGCCGTGCGGCTCGCGATGCCGGGCGCCGTCATCGTGGTCGACAACATCGCCCGGATGGGTCGGGTGTTGGATCCGGCGCCCGAGGATCAGCAGGCCCTCGCCGTGCGGGACATGTTCGTGATGATGGGCGAGCATCCGCGACTGGACACCGCGGCGATCCAGACCGTCGGCACCAAGGGGTGGGACGGCTTCGCGGTGGCCTTGGTGACGGACACCGAATGACGGCGCAGACGTGAGCGTCGGGCTGCGTGGTTCGTCGCCAGCGATCGACCGGGTGGTCGCCGCGCCGCCCGAGGTGGTGTGGCGAATCCTGACCGACCTCGAGGCGTGGCCCCGGTGGGGCCCGTCGGTGAAGCGTGCCGAACTGGACGAGGGCAGTGTGCTGACGCTTGGTGTGCGCGGTCGGGTCTGGACGCCGGTGGGCGTCTCCCTTCCCTTCACGATCACCGAGTTCGTGCCGGGCCGTTCGTGGGCATGGCAGGTGGCGGGCGTACCGGCGACTCGGCACGGAGTGGATCCCGTCGGTGACGGCACCCGGGTGTGGATGAGTGCACCGCCGTGGGCGCCCGCCTACCTGGTCGTACTGGGCATCGCGCTTCGGCGGATCCAGCGCATGGCGCAGGGCTGAACCGTACGGCTTCAACGGGTCAGGTACACACCGCGCCGGTCGCGGCCGAGCCGACCAACTTCGTGTACTTCGCCAGCACCCCGGTGGTGTAGCGGGGTGGCAGGGGTTCGAAACCCGCCCTCCGGGAATCGAACTCAGCCGCGTCGACCAGCACGTCGAGGGTGCCCTTGCCGACGTCGAGTCGGATCCGGTCGCCGTCACGAAGGAAGGCGATGGGTCCGCCGTCGACGGCCTCGGGTGCCACGTGTCCGACGCAAAGGCCGGTGGTGCCGCCGGAGAACCGGCCGTCGGTCATCAGTAGCACGTCCTTGCCCAGCCCGGCGCCCTTGATGGCGCCGGTGATGGCGAGCATCTCGCGCATCCCTGGACCGCCCTTGGGGCCCTCGTAGCGGATGACGACGACGTCGCCGTGAGTGATGGTGCCGTCCTCGAGCGCATCGAGCGCGGCCCGTTCGCGTTCGAAGACCCGCGCGGTGCCCTCGAATACGTCCGAGTCGAAGCCTGCGGACTTCACCACCGCCCCCTCCGGGGCGAGCGAGCCGTGCAGGATCGTGATGCCGCCGGTCGGGTGGATCGGGTTGGCGAGCGCGCGCAACACCTTGCCGTCCAGATCGGGCGGTGCGATGTGGGCGAGGTTCTCGGCCATTGTCTGACCCGTGACCGTCAGGCAGTCGCCGTCCATCAAGCCGGCGTCGAGCAGGGCCTTCATCACGACCGGCACACCGCCGATGCGGTCCACGTCGAACATTACGTGCTTGCCGAACGGCTTCACGTCGGCCAGGTGGGGCACCCGCTTCCCGATCCGGGTGAAGTCCTCCAGTGTCAGCTCGACGTTCGCCTCGAAGGCGATCGCCAGTAGGTGCAGCACCGCGTTGGTGGACCCGCCGAACGCCATCACCACCGCGATGGCGTTCTCGAACGCCTCCTTGGTCAGGATGTCGCGCGCGGTGATGCCACGGCGGAGCAGTTCCACGACGGCCTGCCCGCTGCGGCGGGCGAATCCGTCGCGGCGACGGTCGGTGGCCGGCGGTGCGGCGCTGCCCGGCAGGGACATCCCCATCGCCTCGGCGGCACTTGCCATCGTGTTGGCGGTGTACATGCCGCCGCAGGCGCCCTCGCCGGGGCAGATGGCGCGTTCGATGGCGTCGACGTCCTCGCGTGGCATCAGCCCGCGCGCGCACGCCCCGACCGCCTCGAAGGCGTCGATGATCGTGACGTCCATCTCGGTGCCGTCGGACAGCTTGGCCTTGCCGGGCAGGATCGAGCCGGCATACAGGAAGACGCTGGCCAGGTCGAGACGGGCGGCCGCCATCAGCATGCCGGGCAGCGATTTGTCACAACCGGCCAGCAGCACCGATCCGTCGAGGCGTTCGGCCATCATGACCGTCTCGACGCTGTCGGCGATGACCTCGCGGGAGACGAGGGAGAAGTGCATGCCCTCGTGTCCCATCGAGATGCCGTCGGAGACCGAGATGGTGCCGAACTCCATCGGGAAGCCGCCCGCCGCGTGCACGCCGTCCTTGACGGCCTTGGCCAGCCGGTCGAGCGACAGGTTGCACGGTGTGATCTCGTTCCACGACGATGCGACGCCGATCTGCGGCTTGGCGAAGTCGGCGTCCTCCATCCCGATTGCCCGGAGCATCCCCCGGGCCGCGGCCTTCTCGAGGCCGTCGGTGACGTCGCGGCTGCGTGGCTTGATGTCGGGAGTCTGTCCGGGGGTCGCTGAGGGCATGGGCTCAAGTATGCCGCTGACCAGCGAGGCAACAAAACCCTTTCATATACCCCGCAGGGGTATCCGGTACGGTGGGATTCATGACGTCTCCCACCGCCCGCGGCGCGGCCCTGTTCGCCGCGCTCGCCACCGCCCTGTTCGTATCGGCGTGCTCCAGCACGCCGGCATCGGACGGGCACACCGACCACGACCACGGCGAGGCCTCGCAAGTACAGGAGGCCTCAGGGCAGGCCGCGGACTTCAACGCGGACTTCAACGATGCCGACGTCGCCTTCGCCACCGACATGATCCCGCATCACCAGCAGGCGGTCGAGCTGTCGGCGATGGTGCCCGGCCGGTCCTCCGACCCCGCGGTAGTCGAACTGGCAGCGGCGATCTCCGCCGCGCAGCAACCCGAGATCGAGACGATGAAGGTGTTCCTGGTCCAGTGGAACGACGGGGGTGACGGCGGTGGTGACGGGCACGACGGGCACGACATGGGCGGCATGACCATGCCGGGAATGGTCGACGGGGCCACCATGAACAGACTGCAGACCCTGACCGGCACCGAGTTCGACACCTTGTGGCTGACCTCGATGATCGGTCACCACGAAGGCGCCATCGACATGGCCGACACCGAGATCGCCGAAGGCGCCAACACCGATGCGAAGACGCTCGCGCAGGACATCGTGACGACCCAGCGGGCCGAGATCGATCAGATGAAGCAAATGCTGGGAGGCTGACATGACCGAACACTCGGGCGAACACGGGTATTCGCACAACAAGGACGACTATGCGAAGCGGCTGCGACGCGTCGAGGGCCAGGTCCGCGGCATCGCCAAGATGATCGACGAGGACAAGTACTGCATCGACGTCCTCACCCAGATCAGCGCGGTGAACAGCGCCCTGCAGTCGGTGGCCCTCGGTCTGCTCGAGGAACACCTCGGGCACTGCGTCAGCCACGCCGTCGCCGAGGGTGGCGAGGAGGGCGACAGGAAGCTCGCCGAGGCGTCCGCGGCCATCGCGCGGCTGGTGCGCTCCTGACCGCCGCTACGTGCGAGTCACGCCTGCTGTCGGCCAGATGGTGGTGCATGTAACGAAACGGCCCGGGGCGACGATGATCATCGCAGTTCAGCAGGTTCTTGCTGCCCGTGTGCAGGGCCGTCGGCCGCAGCCGGGCAGACGTCGCGGCACGGGGGTGGTCACTTCGCTGTGCGACACTTGAAGCGAGCTTTGGTAGGAGAGGTGGCACATGCCGCAGGAAACGATGAAGAGACTGATCACCGCGACCTTCGCGGTCGGATTGTTCGGCGGAATGGCCGTCGGTGCCCCGTCTGCGTGGGCCGATCCGGAGGTGAACCCCCAACCGGGCGCCATCAACGCGGCGCCGGTGGCGCAACCGGGGCCAGCACCGTTCGAGATGCCGCGGATGCCGTGGGACCCGCCGCCACCACCGGCCGCACCGGTGGCGCCGCCCGTATCCCAGTACGGTGCTCCGGCGGTGATTCCCGAGGGCACGCCCGCCGGGCAGGATCCGACGCCCTACACCGGTGAGCCGGTGTTCGCGCCGCCGACGTTCAACCCGGTCAACGGCTCCATGGTGGGCGTCGCGAAGCCGATCATCATCAACTTCCAGCGGCCCATCGCAGATCGCGCCATGGCCGAGCAAGCCATCCACATCTCGTCCAGCCCGCCCGTGCCGGGTCGGTTCTATTGGACGAGTGACTCCCAGGTCCGCTGGCGGCCGCAGGACTTCTGGCCGGCCCACACCACCGTGAGCATCGACGCATCGGGCACCAAGTCCAGCTTCCGCACCGGTGACTACCTGGTGGCCACGATCAACGACGCGACCCACGAGATGGAGGTCATGCGCAACGGGAAGCTCGAGAAGACCTTCCCGGTGTCGATGGGCAAGCCCGACGGCAAGCACGAGACGCCCAACGGCACCTACTACGTGCTGGAGAAGTTCGCGACCATCGTGATGGACTCCTCCACCTACGGTGTGCCGGTCGACTCCGCCGAGGGTTACAAGCTCAAGGTGCAGGATGCCGTCCGCATCGACAACAGCGGCATCTTCGTGCACAGCGCCCCGTGGTCGGTCGGCGACCAGGGCAAGCGCAACGTCAGCCACGGTTGCATCAACCTGAGCCCGGCCAATGCGCAGTGGTTCTACGACAACTTCGGCAGCGGCGACCCGATCGTCGTGAAGAACTCCGTCGGTACGTACACGAAGAACGACGGCGCACAGGACTGGCAGTTGTTCTAACCCGATCCACCGAGTTGGCCCCCGGAGTCGATGACTCCGGGGGCCCTTTTTTCGCGTACCTGATTGATAACTGAATCGCCGGGGTATCTCTTCGACCTAGACGGGCCCGACTCGTTGTCCCAGTCGAAGGATTAAAAATTTGCTGTACGTGTGGCGTGGGGTGCTTTATGCGGGTTATGCTCATGCTCTAAGTGGGAGTCAACGTGGCTAAAAATGCATCTCGGGGCGAATCGCGACGCCGGAAGACGGCCGCGAAGCCCCAGCGCGGGAGGCCCCCGGGCAGAGCTTCAGAGGTGACACGTGCCGGGATCGTCCGAGCGGCTCGCGTGGTGTTCGGCGAGCGGGGCTACTCGGCAGCCACGTTGAAGATGATCGCCGAGCAGGCCGGATTGTCGGTGACGGCCATCTACTACTACTTCCGCAGCATCGAGGATCTCCACCACGCGGTCGTAGCCGAAACAGTGAGGGCCCTCGAGAGCTGCAAGCGCGAGGTCTTCGCCCAGCCGACGCTGCGCTCGCAGCTTCGCGCCTACATCTTCGCCATGCACCGGCTGGACTACGAGGACCGCTCCGTGATGGCGTTCGTGATCCGTGCCCAACTCGACGCGGTGCGCAGCCCGGGGCTCTTCGGCGAGCGGGGATCGATGATGAAGTGCAGCGAGCAGCTCTTCTTCGCAGTCGTCCGCTCGGCAGTCGAGCGCGGCGAGCTTCCCCGCAACACCGACGTGCGCATGACGGTCGGCCTGCTCTCGTCGATCATGTGGGGGGTGGGAATGTACTCGGGGTTCGTCGAAGACGCCGACACCATGGCGGCCATCTCGCACCGGGTCGACGACGTGATCGTCAACGGATTGCTCAAGGATGAACTACCCGAACGCACCAACGCGGCGACCTGCCTCGCCGGCTGACGGGCGGCCAGGCATCCGCTGCTTCCGCCGACGCGGTTTCCACCGACAGGGTCCGGTGTCAACTCCAGATGCGCACCCGCGCAGTGGGTTCCAAGTATAGGTCGTCGGACTCATCGACCCCGAACGCATCGTAGTAGGCGTCGATGTTGCGGATGACACCGTTGCACCGGAACTCCGGCGGCGAGTGCGGGTCGATGGCCAGCCGGCGGATGGTCTCGGCATCGCGAGATTTGGTGCGCCACACCTGCGCCCAGCCGAAGAAGACCCGCTGCACGCCGGTCAGTCCGTCGATCACCGGGGCGGGCTCGCCGCCCAGCGACAACTCGTAGGCCAGCAGGGCGATCGAGAGCCCGCCGAGGTCGCCGATGTTCTCGCCGACCGTGAAGGCCCCGTTCACGTGCTGACCACCGTTGAGCTGCCGCGGGACGAAGTCTTGGTATTGCGCGATCAATGCGTCCGTCCGAGAGCCGAACTCGGTGCGGTCGCTTTCGGTCCACCAGTCGACGAGGTTGCCGTCGCCGTCGTACTTGGCGCCCTGATCGTCGAAGCCGTGGCCGATCTCGTGGCCGATCACCGCGCCGATGCCACCGTAGTTGGCTGCGTCGTCGGCCTCGGCGTCGAAGAACGGTGGTTGGAGAATGGCTGCGGGGAAGACGATTTCGTTCATGCCGGGGTTGTAGTAGGCGTTTACCGTCTGCGGCGTCATGAACCACTCGTCGCGGTCTACCGGCCCACCCAACTTCCCCAGCTCGCGGTCGTAGCCGACGGCGTTGCCGCGCTTGTAGTTTCCGTAGAGGTCGGCGCGGTCGATCACCAGGCCCGGGTAGTCCCGCCACCGCACGGGGTAGCCGATCTTGGGGGTGAACTTGTCCAGCTTGGCCAGCGCCCGCTCACGCGTCTCGGGGGTCATCCACTCCAGGTCGCCGATGCTGACCCGGTAGGCCTCGCGCAGGTTGGCCACCAACTCGTCCATCCGGGCCTTGGCCCCTGGCGGAAAGTGGCGCTCGACGTAGAGCTTGCCGACGGCATCGCCCATCAGGTTCTCGACCAGAGCGACTCCACGCTTCCAGCGGTCGCGGATCTCCTCGGTGCCACTGAGGGTGCGACCGTAGAAGTCGAAGTTCTCGGCCACCAGTTCATCGTTCAGCATCGACGCGCGCGAGCTGATCAACCGCCAGCGCAACCACCACTTCCAGTCGTCGAGGGTCTCGCTCGCCCACAGTGCGGCGAAGGCCGTCAGGGCATCGGGCTGGCGGACGACGACCTCGGCGGCGGCTTCCGGGCTGGTGCCGATCGCGGCGATCCAGCCTGCCCAGTCGAACCCGGGTGCCTCGTCGGTCAGGTCGGTGAATGCGCGCAGGTTGTAGGTCAGGTCGGCGTCGCGACGCTTGACGACGTCCCAGTGTGCGGCCGCGATCTTGGTCTCCAGCGCGACGATTCGGGCGGCCGTGGACTCCCACTCCCCGGCGTATTCCTCACCGCAGACCAGCGCGAACATCCGCGCGATGTGGCCGGGGTAGGCGGCGAGGATCTCGGCGTGCTGCGGCTCGCGGTAGTAGGACTCGTCGGGAAGCCCGAGGCCGGACTGCGAGAAGTGCAGCAGGTAGCGGGTGGAGTCCTTCGAGTCGGTGTCGACGTATGCCCCCGTACCCCCGCCGACGCCGGTGCGCTGCAGGCCGCCTAGTACCGCCGCGAGGGCATCACGGTCGGCGGCGGCGTCGACCGTGGCCAACTCCTCGAGCAGAGGCGTCACCCCGATCCGCGCGACGGCGGCCTCGTCCATGAAGCTGGCGTAGAGGTCCCCGACCCGCTGTTCGTCGGTGCCGGCCTTCGCGTCGGCGGCCGATGCCTTCTGGCTGGCCTCGCCGATGAGTTCGTGCACCTGTTCCTCGGCGCGGTCGGCAAGCAGTCGGAACGCGCCGTCGGTCGCGCGATCGGCGGGAATATCGTGGTCGGCGAGCCAGCGGCCGTTGACGTAGCCGAACAGGTCGTCCTGGGGGCGCGCGTCGTCGTCCACGTAGCTGAGGTCGATTCCGGATCTGATGGCTTCAAGCGTCACGCCGCCATCCTGCCACCGCGACGCCGGTTCTCGCCGTCGCCGCAGTCAGTGATGGTGACGATCGGGCCGTGGCGCGCCAGGTAGCCTCACGCCATGCCCGACGAGCTCGACGATGAGCAGGCCTCCGATGGGGGCGGAGCCCTCACCGGCTTCGGTATCGGCTCGGCGGTGCTGGGAGTCCTGTCCGTCGCCGCCGCTGTGCTGGCGCTCCTGATCTGGTCGGGTCACCGCGCCGAGGTCGATGAACGCAGCTACGAGAGCCGAGTCCTGCAGACGGCCGCCGAATGGACGGCCGTGCTGGTCAACATGAACTCCGACTCCGTCGACCAGAGCCTGCGCACACTGCACGACGGCACGGTCGGTCAACTCAACGCCGACTTCGAGTCGACCGTCGCACCGTTCACCCAAGTCGTGCGGAAACTGCAGTCGCAGACGGTCGGGCAGGTCGAATCCGTTTCCATCGAGGCGCTGCACCACGACGTCCCAGGCCGAACGGGCCCCGCGCCCGAACCGCCACCCGAGCTGTCCTCGGTCGCCTCCCGCACCGACACCGTGCTCGTCGTCGCCACCTCGGTGAGCCAGAATGCCGGAACCGATCAGTCACAACCGGTGCGCTGGAATCTGCGCCTGGGCGTCTCCGACGTCAACGGCAAGCTGCTGATCTCCCGGCTGGAGACGCTGCGGTGAGGAATGCGTTGCGCGTCGTCGCCTTCGACGTCCTGGCGCCCTTGGCCGCCATCTTCGCGCTGGTCTATGTGGGCGCCGCGCTGGCATGGCCGGTGTGGTGGGTATCGGTGTGCTCGGTACTGTGCCTGCTGATCGTGCAGGGCATGGTGGTGGACTACGTGCTCTTCCGGCGCGACGGCGTGACCGTCGGCACCGATGACGACGGGCCGGGTCTGCGGTTCGCGGTCGCCGGGCTCGCCGCGGTGGCACTGGTGGCCGCCGTGGCGGTCGGCTACACCTGGTGGACGGTGCCCGATCAGGCGATGCAGGCAGACGCCTCCGAGGTCGTCGGCATCGCCAGCACCGTTGCCGAGGCGTCGGCAACCTTCACGCCGCAGGATCCCAATGCCGCCATCGACAGGGCTACCGGCCTGATGACGCCGGCGCGCGCCGAGGTCTACCGCAACCAGTTCGCAGAGGTGGGACGGGAACTGGCTGCCAAGAACGTCTCGGGCCGGGCGGAGACCATCTCAGCCGGCGTGGAGGCGATCGGACCTCAGGTGGCCAGCGTGGCGGTCGTGATGCGCGGCACGCAGAACGCGCCTGGCAAGCCGCCTGACGTCGCGGTGCTCGCGCTGCGGGTCACGCTGACCAAGGACCACGGGAACTGGCTCGTGGTCGACGTGACGCCGATCAACACGCGATAGCGCCCGTGCCGACGACTCAGGACGTGCCGCTGCGCTCGTCGTGGATCTTGGCGAATCGGTCCGACAGCCGGCGCATGCGAATCATGAGCGACGCCGCCGGGCTTTCCTCGCCGGCGAGGTAGCCGGCGAGCACGTCGGTGGTCAAACCGATCCGTGACGCGAATTCCTGAGCACCGAGGCCGGAACGTTCGAGCAGGAGCCGCACGTGACGGGAGACCTCGGCGCATTCGTTGGCCTCGAGGTGCGCTCGGGTGCGGGTGAGCACCTCGGCCAGCGCCTTCGAGACGCCGTAGGGCGCGGCGGTCTCGAGGACCTCCTCGACCTGCCGGGCCGTCCTGCCGTAGGGATCGCGTTTGATCGCGGTCACGATGCGCTGCCACACCGTGAGATCGTCGGTCTCCAGCGCGGCGCGGATCGAGGACGTGGGCCAGAACTCGACTGGGCGGGCGTCGGCGTGTTGACGGCGTGGCGGAGCCGCCGCCGGACGGGAATGTCCGGACGCAGAGTCGCTGCGCGTGTCCCGCAACTCTGAAGACAACGTCACCTCGCCTCCTCCAACATCGCCACTGCCACCGACAGGCAACGCTGCCTGACCCGGTTCCAGTCCGCCTCCGCAGCGGGGTCCGACGCCGCGGCGTCATCCACGTCCGCCGGGTGCGGGTCGGCCAGACGCCGCACCAGCTGCGTGGCCACCCACTGCCTTCCTGACCGGTGTCCAGAGTAGTACCGGTCCATTCGGGCCAGCACCTCCGCGGCCGTCTGGGTTTCCATGCAGTCCACCATGTCGGCGAACTCGGTGAAGTCGCTGGTCGAATTCCGGCACATGACGAGGTAGGTCTTGAGCCGCAGCGTCTCGGCGCCGGTGGGGATCTGCAGCCGGTCTCCGGTCGGCAGCAGCACGGTCGTGGTCTCCATCGGCCTGCGCCGCTCGATGACGGGTGCCGCAGCATCGGCAGTGTCGGCGGCGGTCTGCAGCGCGTCGAGCGCGACGGCCAACCGGCCACGCCACATCGTGACCGGGTGAATGGTCTTGTAGGACGCGGTCTTGCCGCTTCCGGCGCCGCCTCTGGGCCCGCTGCGGCTGCCGTGGCGACCGCGGACCGCTATTCGCACGGTCACGTCCGAGGCCGGGCCCGCGTGGGTCGGCCCGCCCGCACCAACGAGGGCCAGCGACTCTTGGCCGCCCTTGAAGCCGCCCTCGACCCGCGACGGCGACGGTCCGCAGCCGCTGAACGCGAGGGGGTCGGCGACGGTGATGCTCTGGGGCGCAAGGCTCTTGAGCTTGGCCGCGGACTTGACCACGGTGCGGATGTCGGAGCCCGACGGGCCGAGTTCGGAGATGTCGTCGGGGATGATGACGAGGTCGCCGATGTCGATCTTGGGCAGCGGCTTCTCGAAGTCCACCGATGGCAGGATGCGGTCGAGCCAGCCAGGCAGCCACCAGTTCCATTCGGCGAACATCGCCATCAGGGCCGGCACCAGGATGAGGCGCACCACGGTGGCGTCCACGGCGATCGCGACCGCGCACGCCACCCCGAGCTGGGCCACCAGCGGCATGCCGGCGAAGGCGAACCCGATGAACACCGCGATCATGATCAGGGCGGCGCTGGTGATGGTGCGTGCGCTGGTGCTGACGCCGTACGCGACGGCATCACGGGTGTTCTGGGTCTGCACGTAGCGCTCGCGGATGCGGGTCAGCAGGAAGATCTCGTAGTCCATCGACAGCCCGAAGGTCATCGCCAGGACGAGCGGCGGGATGGTGCTGTCCAGCGACGCGAGCGACTCGAACCCGAGTGACTCGAACCAGCCCCACTCGAAGACGACCACCAGGCTGCCGTACGCGGCGGCTACGGAGAGCACGGTCATCAGCACGCCCTTGAAGGCCAGGAAAACCGACCGGATCGAGATCAACAGCATCACGAACGCGATCAGGGCGACGAACCCGAACACCAGCGGCTGGGTGGCCGAGACCCTGTCGTCGAAGTCCTTGATCAGCGCGGTCGGTCCGCCGACGTCGATCTGGGCCGAGTCCCCGACCACCGGCGGGATGTTGTCGCGCATCCAGTCGATGCTCTCCCGGCCGCCCGAGTCCTCGGGGTCCACGGATAGGACCGCGGAGAACAGCGCGCTGCGGTTGTCGTTGCCGAACACCGGTGGCGTCACGTTCGCCACGTACGGCGCCTCGGTGATCCTCTGTTCGACCGCGGTGAGCGTCGCGGCGTTCTGGGCCTGGTTGGCCGTGCGGTCGTCGAACGTCACCATGACCCGGATCGGCCCCAGCGCGCCGGGCCCGAGCGCTTGGGCCGCGGCGTTGATGCCGCCGCGGATCTCGTGGGTCGGCTCGAACTGCCGCTGCAGGCTGTTGCCCAGCGTCATGGTGAACGCAGGGGCGGCCAGCACGAGCAGGAACGCCGCGGCGGAGATCGCGGATATCCACGGCCTGCGCATCACGCCGCCGACCCACCGGGCCCAGAATCGGGACTGCGTGGTGTCGGGGCGGCGGGAGAAGTGCAGCCACGACGACCGCTTGGCGGCCCTCTTGCCGAACGTGGCCAGGATCGCGGGCGTCAGCGTGGTGGAGGTCAGCACCGCCACCGCGACGGCCAGGATTGCGCCGGTGGCCATGGACGCCAGCACCGGGGTGCTGATCAGGTAGATACCCGTGACCGATGCGATCACCGTCAGGCCCGACAGCAGCACGGCGAGCCCGGACGTGGCCATCGCGGCGTCGGCGGCCTGGTCGGGGTCACGTCCAGCACGCAACTCCTCACGAAACCGCATCAGGATGAAGAGTGAGTAGTCCACGGCCAGCGCGATGCCGAACATCGAGACCGTCGAGGTGACGAACACCGACATCGTGGTGAACATCGACAACAGGTAGACCAAACCCATCGTCACCACGACGGTGCAGACGCCGAGGAGTAACGGCATCGCTGCGGCGGACAGCGAGCCGAACACGGCCAGCAACACGATCAGGACGATGGGCAGGTTCCACTTCTCGGCCTGGGCGATGTCGTGTTTGGTGGCTTCGCCTGCCGCGGCGCCCAGCGCACCCTGCCCGATGACGTACAGCCTGACCTTGCCGTTCTCGATCTGGCCGGGCTGGTCGCCGTCGATGCCGACCTTCTGGCGCAGCTGCTTGGCGATGTCCACCGCGCCCGTGTTGTCGAAGTCGAGTTTCAGGGTGACGACGTAGGGGCGGTCCGGCCGCGGCGGGGGCTGCTGCGGGTTGGGCACGATTTGCAGGCTTCCGACCTCGCCCGCGATGCCCTCCAGCTTCGCGACGGCGGTGTTCATGTCTTCGTACGACGCGTCCGCGCGCGGGGCGGCCACCAGGGCCAGCGGTGTCGCCCCCTGATCGGGGTAGTGGTCCTCGACCGCGTACTGCACCTCTAGCGACTGCGATCCGGCGACCTCGAACCCGCCGCCGGTCAGGTTGCTCGACTGGTTGAGCGCCAGGTACACCGAAGGCACCAGAAGGAGCAGCCACGCTGCGAACACTGCCCAGCGATATCTGCGCAGGTTGCTGCTCAAGCGCATCATGAACTGCTGGATGACGAACCTCGGCCTTCTCCCCGGCGTTTCGTAGCAGGAGCGTACCGCAGCGTCGGGTAGGGTCACGCGCCCGCGCGGCGGGCCCGGAACGGGCGCGCGACGTCCGCGAGCGGCGCATCCCGCCCCAGCGGATGTGATTGCGGGACACCGTCAGGTGCTCGCTACGCCCGACGATCCGTGCGGGCCACGCGGCTGTCATTGCAAGCTTCCGCTCACGCTTCCGCAGCTGATGGGGTTGATGCAGGCCGCGCAACCACAGGCGACGCGGCGCAGGGCGCAGCGCTGGAGAGTTTGCCGGCGCAGATGCCTACCGCACGATCCAAGGGCGTGCCAGGGGCCACCGCACCGGCCGGATCCTCGCCCGTATCGGCGGTCACCCCGGGTGTTGGGCGGCTCCCCGGGCCCACCGCCACCACGACCGGATGACCGCGACCGGCACCGAACCCACGGCAGGGGGGTTCATGAGCTGCGAATTCGGGGTTTCTCACGATGGGTTCACCGCAAGGCAAGAAAGTCGTCTCGGATTCTGCTTAGCTTTCCCGTGTCGATAACCGTCCGTGGTTACGGCCTCTCCGTATTCGAAGAAGGAGCTTGACCATGTTGCTCTCGACCGTTGGTCGGCGACGTGCGGTTGCTGGCGCTATTGGCGCCGGTGCCATCGCCGGCGCGACACTGTTCGGTGCGATCCCGTCGGCCATGGCCGATGATCCGGCACTCAATCCACCCAACTGCACTGCAGCCGACCTGGCGGGTGTCGCCGCAGGCGTGTCCGCTTCGACGTCGGCGTACCTGTTCACCCACCCGGACGTGAACTACTTCTTCACGAGCCTCGAGGGCATGAACCGCGACGAGATTCGGGTCGCGGTGGCCGACTACCTCGCCGCCAACCCGACCGTCAAGGCTGAGCTGACGGGAGTCCGCCAGCCGCTGGTCGACCTGAAGAACCGCTGCGGCTCGGCGCCGGCGCCTGAACTTCCGTAGTCTCCGTGCCGGTTCGGCAGGGGGCACCGCCTGACCACGGGGAAGACGCCGAGTCGCAGCCGCCCTCGCAGGACGGCGCGCATCGGATGGTGTTGATGGTCGATGACGATCCGGACGTCCGGACGTCGGTGTCGCGAGGGCTGCGGCACTCGGGTTTCGACGTCCGGGTCGCATCGAACGGCAAGGAAGCCCTGAGGCTGCTCTCGACCGAGTCGCACGACGCGCTCGTGCTCGATGTCCAGATGCCAGAACTCGACGGTGTCGCCGTCGTCACTGCGCTGCGGGCGTTGGGCAACGACATTCCGATCTGCGTGCTGTCGGCGCGTGACACGGTCAACGACCGTATTGCGGGCCTGGAGGCCGGCGCGGACGACTATCTGACCAAACCCTTCGATCTCGGCGAACTCGTCGCGCGGCTGCACGCGCTGCTGCGCCGGGCGGCACACTCGGACCCGGAGTCGGACACCATCACGGTCGGTCCGTTGACTATCGACGCCGCCCGGCGTCTGGTGTTCGTCGATGGTGAGCGCGCTGATCTGACCAAGCGCGAGTTCGACCTCCTGGCGGCGCTGGCCGACAACGCGGGCGTCGTACTTTCCCGGCAGCGGCTGCTGGAACTGGTCTGGGGTTACGACTTCGACGTCGACACCAACGTGGCCGACGTCTTCATCAGCTACCTGCGGCGCAAGCTCGAACGGGACGGCCGTCCCCGGGTGATCCACACCGTGCGCGGAATCGGCTACGTCTTACGCGACGATCCGTAGGTGCCGGTTCCACGGTTTCTCGCATCTGCGTCGCTGCGTACGCGCGTCGCGCTGGCGTCGGCGGCGGCTGCGGCAGCCGTGGTCGCGGTATTCACCGTCTTGACGTCCGTGGTCTTGGCCAACAACGATGCGGCGCAACTGGATCGGCGGTTGGACTCCATCGTCGAGGCCAGCATGTACCCCGAACAGCTCAGCGATCCGACGCGTGGTGTGCTGACCACGGGTCGGTCCCGGTCCTCGGGGCAGGTGGTGTTCCAGCGCGGATTCCAGCTGCCGGAATTGTCTACCGGCACCGAAACGGTCGAGGTGAATGGCCTGGAGTACCGCGTCCGGACCGTACCGATGGACCAGCAGGGTGGTGTCCTCATGTCGGTGGGTATCCGCGCCGACAGCATCCTGTTGAGCCGGGCCAGGATTCCGCTCTACACCGCCGTCGGTGTGGCCACCGTTCTGATCGCGGGCGGGCTGGGTTGGCTTCTGGCGGGACCGGCGATCCGGCCGCTGCGCCGACTGACGGCGCAGACCATGCGCCTGGGCAAGGGAATCGAGCGCATCGAGGCGGTGACGGGTGTCCGGGAGGCCGAGGACCTGTCCGAGGCGATGATCGACATGCTCAGCAGATTGGCCGCCGCGCAGGCGGTCACGACCAACTCGCTGCAGGCCGCCCAGGACTTCGCCGCCAACGCGGCACACGAACTGCGGACGCCGTTGACGGCGATGCGCGCCGACTTGGACACCTTGCGTATCCACGACCTTCCCGCCGACGAGCGCGCGGAGGTGGTGGCCGATCTGTCCCGGGCGCAGCGGCGCGTCGAGGCGACCATCACCGCGCTGGGTCAGCTCGCATCGGGCCAGTTGGCCCAGGTCGAGGATCGCGAAACCATCGATGTCACCGACATGCTCGACCGCGTGGCCCGCGAGAATGCCAGGCCCGGGTCCGTCGACGTGGTCGTGGAGGCGTGCGACGACATCGGCGCGGTCCGCGGCTGGCCGGGTGGGTTGCGGTTGGCGGTGGACAACCTGGTGCGCAATGCCATTGCGCACGGAGGGGCCACCCGCATCGTGCTGGCGGCAAGCCGGTCGGGGAGTTCCGGTGTGGACTCGTCGGCGGATGACGTTCTGACCATCGTCGTCGACGACAACGGACGCGGCCTGCCGGTCGAGGAGCACGAGGTCGTGTTGGAACGCTTCGCGCGGGGCAGCACGGCGGCGCCGGGCGGGTCGGGCCTGGGTCTGGCGCTGGTCGCGCAGCAGGCAGCCCTGCATGGGGGAGGCATCGCGCTGTCCGACGGTCCGTTGGGCGGACTGCGCGCGAAGTTGACTGTGTCGACATCGGCCGAACCGGATGAGGCGAGTGAGCGGGAGGGCCAGATCAGCGACGGGCAAGGATCGCTGCGACGCCGCGCCAGCCGAGTAGCAGGATGGCGGTCACGAGCGAAGCGACCACCACGAAGCTGACCGCGGTGCCCGCAGAGGTCGCCCTGCGCAGCGCCATTCCGACGACGACGGTCGCCACCCACACCCCGACGCCGGTGGGCGCCACGGCCGACGGCCGACGCCAGCCGCGAATGAGCAACCAGCCCAGGGCGGTTCCGGTGAGGAACGGCCACGCCGTCTCGGCCACGCCCGTCACCGTCAGGCCCTCGGCGTGACTGCGCCGCCCGACCGCGGCGAATACCAGCACGCAGGAGACGTCGGCGATCAGTGCCAGCGCGGTCGTCCGGCTAGCCGAGCGCATACGACATCACGTCGAGGACCAAGGGGCTGACGTCGGTCTCCTCCCGCGGGGCGAAGCCGCCTGCCAGGGCCGCGGGGGCGCCGTTCAGTAGTGGGTCGAGCGCGTCGATCGAGGCCATCTGGCCGTCGAGGGTGAACGAGTCGAACACGAACGGCAGCCCGTCGGCCATGAGGGGGTCCGGGGTACTCATCACATGGAAGTGCAGGTGTGGCGCGTCGGTGTTGCCGCTGTTGCCGAGGTTGCCGAGCACCTGGCCGCGGGTCAGTTGATCCCCCGGCTTCACCGCCACCGATCCGGTCTTCAGGTGCGCGTAGAACGCGTAGTTGCCGTTGCCGATGTCCTGCACGACGTGGTTGCCGCCGTACTCCTCGAGCTTCAGTCCGGTCGGACCCTTACCGGGCACCTGCTCGGGCAGGCCGTCCAGCACCGCGACGACCGGTCCGTCGGCCACGGCGTGGATGTCGGCGCCGAAGTAACCGAAGCTCTCCAGTTTGGTTACGTCCCCGCTGAACGCGGTGCCGTCATCGGAGAGTTGTAGGTAGTCGATGGCGAACCGCTCGGCGGCCCACAGTCGGCCGTTGATCGGGTTCAGCGCCATCCGGTGTGCGGTCATGGCACAGCAACTGTCGCCGTCCAACCAGTTCGGCCCGTCCAGGGGTGGCGAGATGACGATCGGCGTGCGGTCGGAGACGGCGACGTGGGCGACGTCCTCGGTCGTCATCTCCGGGAGCAACGGCGGCATCGGTTTGGTCAGTTTCACGGTGATCTCGTGTGCGAGGTCCTTCGGCACGGCACCGTCAACGACGACGTCGAGCCACACCGCGCCGCCTTGAGCGGGACCGAACGTCGTGGTCGGAGTGTCGTTGGCGCCGAGGATTCGCGTCCGGGACTTCAGCTCGTCACCCGAGAGCGACAGCAGAGTCCGGTCGCCGGCCTTGACGGCCACCGACTCGAGGTCGACCTGCTGCCCCATCGCATTGGTCAGGTACAGCTCGTAGGCCAGGTGCACCTTGCCGTCGGTGGCAGTCACGGGAATCGGTTGTGAGACCGTGCTCGCGAGCATGGGGGTGGCCGCCACCGGTTCGTCGTCGGCGGGTGCCGCCGACGACGCAGACGTGGAGTTCGTTGTCTGCGTTGATGATTCGGTTGAGTTCGAGCAGGCCGTGAGTAATGCGAGCACGGTGAGGGTGGCGACGAAGCCACGCACGGGTCGGTGCACTTCGATGCTCCTAGGGGTCGCGGTTTCGGCGGGCTTCTGGTTCGTGCAGGGCGTCCGGATCGGGGCTGAACTGAGCCGGACCAATGGCCTGTTCCTCGGTCCGAAGGGTTGCGTCGGGGTCGACGTCCTTCTCGGTGCGGAACATGAAGAAGAACACCACCCACCCTATGGACGAAATGAAGATCCAGCTGACCAGTCGATAGATCAGCATCGCCGAGATGGCCGAGGCCAGCGTCATGCCGCTGGTCACCAGACCGGGAACCAGCACCGCCTCGACGACGAGCAGGCCGCCCGGCATGAGCGGTATCGCCCCCACTGCGCGTGCCGCGGCATAGGCCACCGTCAGCCCGGCAAGCGACGGCTTGCCTCCCGCGGCGTAGGCGGCGAAGGCCAGGCAGGCCACGTCCGCGATCCAGTTGAACAGGGACCAGCTGAAGGCCACGGTCAGCGCGCGCCTGCCGAGGCTGACGGACTCCAGCTGCGCCAATGTCTCGCGCCACTTCTCCAATCCGGTATCGGTGGGCTTGCCCCGCAGCGAGTTGACCCATGACAGCACGCGCACGCCGATACCGTCGATCTGCTGCGGGTTGGATGCCACCGACTGCGCCAGGACCAGCAGCGCGAGGAAGCCGCCGAGGGTGAAGAACAGCGACAGGGGGTTCTTGCTGGCGCCGACCATGAACGCGCCGCCGAGGCCGAGCAGGGCGAGGCCGACCACTTGGAGCACCCCGGACATCACCAACTGCCACGACGCCACGACCGGTGAGGCACCCCAGATGCGCTGCTGACGGTAGACGAAGGTAGCCGACAGCACCGGGCCGCCCGGCATGGTGGTCGACAGCGCGTTGCCCGCGTAGTAAGCGGCTTCGGAGCGCCACTGGCGCACATGCACCCCTGCCGATCTCAGCAGCGTGCGCTGGATCTGGGCGAAGCTGTGCATCGACGCCATCGCCGCGATGACCGCCGCGTACACCCACCACAGGTTGGCCGACAGCAGACTCTTCCAGGCCTTGGCCAGCTGGTCCCAGACCAGGCCGACCTCGACGGCCAGCACGACGAGGGCTACGACGATGAGCACCCAGCGCAACCACCAGTACTTGCCGCGCTGGCGGCCCATCTGGCGGCGGGAGTCGCCGGCCGGCGCGTCGTGCGACACGCACTACAGGGTAACGGCGGGTATCCCTCTCGAGAGCGTCCCTCGTCGGGGCGCGTCGGGTCGTTACGCTACCGGCATGTCAGCGGCCTCCCCGGTGGATTCGCGGTCCGATCTCGGTTCGGAAGGGACGGCCGATGCGTCGGTGCACCCGATGGTCCAGAAGTGTGCCGCGTGGTCCTGGCGGCTGATCGTGATCCTTGCGGCGTTGATCGCCCTGCTGTGGGTGGTCAAGCGACTCGAAGTGATCGTGGTGCCCGTCCTGCTGGCCACGATCCTGACGGCGATGCTGCTACCCGTCGTCGACTACCTCGACCGCCGGGGCATGAACCGCGGGGCGGCGGTCGCCGTGGTCCTACTCAGCGGCGTCATCGTGGTCGGCGGTCTCCTCACGTTCGTCGTGAGTGCGTTCATCGAGGGTGCGCCCGCTCTCGTCGACCAGGTCACGCAGAGCATGACCGGGTTACGGGAGCGGCTGTCCAGCGGCGTGTTCTCACACTTCAGCAACGACCAGATCAACAGCGCGACCGACGCGGCCATCGAGGCGCTGAAGAACAACCAGGAAAAACTCACCAGCGGTGCGTTCTCGACCGCGGGCACCATCGCCGAGATCGTCACCGGCGCACTGCTCATGCTGTTCACGCTCATCTTCCTGCTGCAAGGCGGCCGGAACATCTACGCGTTCGTCACGCTGATCTTCCCCACGCACGTTCGGAGCCGGGTGCGCGACGCGGGACGGGCGGGGTTCCACTCGCTGATCGGGTATGTGCGCGCCACGTTCCTGGTGGCGCTCGTCGACGCCATCGGCATCGGAGTGGGCTTGGCGATCATGGCCATTCCGCTGGCGTTGCCGTTGGCTTCGCTGGTGTTCCTCGGTGCGTTCATCCCCCTCATCGGCGCGGTGCTCACCGGGGGCTTGGCCGTGATCGTGGCCCTCATCGCCAAGGGCTGGGTGTACGCATTGATCACGCTGGGGCTGATCATCGCCGTTCAGCAGCTCGAGGCACACGTGCTGCAGCCGCTGGTGATGGGCCGCGCGGTGTCCATCCACCCGCTGGCGATCGTGCTGGCGCTCACGACCGGAGCTGTGCTGGCCGGCATCATCGGGGCCCTGCTGGCCGTGCCGATCATGGCGGTCATGAACAGTGCGGTGCGTGTGCTGCTGGCGGCCGACCCAGCCGCCGAGGAAGCCAAGCTCGAAGCACAGGTGGGTCCACCGGTGAGGAGCGAGCCCGACGATCTGGAACCGGAGGTCGCGGGCGTGTCACGCGAGGCGCAGCCGCCGGACGCTACAGCCGGCCCTCCCGGCGCAGCAGATCCGCAGCGCTGACCCCGCCACCGCGCCGCTTGGGCTGGTCCTTGGTGTCGCGGGTGTCGATCTTCTCGGTGGATTCCGGGTCAGATGGCCGCTGCGCGGGGATGGCAGTCGTCGGCTCGTTGCCCGCTGGATCCGCAGGGGTGTCCGGCCGCTGGGTGGGGATGGCAGTCGTCGGCTCGTTGCCCGCCGCGCCGGGTGCCCCACCGCGAAGCTCGCCGAGCCAGGACTCGATCTCACGGCTCGCGCCGCGCGGCGACTCGGCCCTGCGGCCTTCGCCACGGGGTGAAGGAGTCGGTCCGGGTACGTGGGGCGGTGCGGGGGACACCGTTCCGCCGCGAGGTGCAACGGGCCGGTTCGGATCGACTCGAGGCGTGCGCGTGGTCGGTGCCGTTGCGTTGCCGGACAGCTCCTTGGGTGCGGTGAAGCGCGTCGTCGGCGCCTCCTCGACCGGTGCGGCGTGGCCGGTGGGAATCCGGGTGGTACCAACCGCCGAGGGTGGGCTGTTCCGGGGTGGTGCCGGAATTGCTCGCGCACCGGCGCCGGGCAGGCCGGGTCGCGGTGTGCCCTCGGGATGGCCGGGATCGTGCGCCTGCAGCGCGGGTGCCACGGCGCCCACTCCGACAAGTGCCTCCTCGGGCTCGCGCACGGTGGGCCGCTTACGCTCGTCGGGCAATTCGGTCTCACCGAGGCCGAGGCGTTCCTGAAGCCGCTTCATCCAGCGCGGCGCCCACCAGCAGTCGTCGCCAAGCATCTTCATGATGGCGGGTACCAGGAACATTCGGACGACGGTGGCATCCAGCAGGAGCGCGATCAACAGGCCGAACGCCAGATACTTCATCATCACCAGGTCGGAGAAGACGAACGCGCCCGCGACGACGGCCAACACCAGGGCGGCGCCGGTGATCAGTCGGCCCGTGGTGGCGGTGCCGATGCGGATGGCCTCGGCGGTGGACATCCCGCGCGCGCGGGCCTCCACCATGCGGGAGACCAGGAAGACCTCGTAGTCGGTGGACAGACCCCAGATCACTGCGATGATCAGGCCGATCATCGGTGCCATCAGCGGCTGCGGCGTGTAGTTCATCAGACCGGATCCGTGGCCGTCGACGAACATCCAGGTCAGGATGCCCATCGTGGATCCGAGGGTGAGCGCGCTCATCAGCGCGGCCTTGATCGGCAGCACCACCGAGCCGAATGCCAGGAACATCAGGATGGTGGTGGTGGTGATCAGCAGCACGAGCATCAGTGGCAGCTTGTCGAACAGGCTGTGAATGCTGTCCTGTTCCAGCGCGGGGGTACCACCCACGGACACCGTGAGACCCCGTGGTGTCGACAGTTCCCGCAGTGCAGCGATCTTCTGAGGCGCGTCGTTGCGCGTCACCAAGCCGTTCTGGATTACCCGAACGCTCGGATCCTTGGAGGCGCCGTCGAGGTATGAACGTTCCTGCCACATCTTCGACGGGTCGTTCTCGGGTTGGATGAACCCGGGGATTCCCATGGCCTCGTTGCGGACCTCGGCGACCTGCTGGTCGGTGACCGGGTCACCGTTGTCGCTCTCGATCACGAGCGTGAGGGGCTCGGTGCGGAAGGTGGGGAAGGTCTTGTCGAACTCCTCCTGCGCCACGCGCACGGCGTTGTCCGGCGGCAGGTACTTCTCGCTTATGCCGCCCAGCGCCAGCTGGCCCACTGGAATGATCAGGACGATCATCACGATCACGATCGGGATGGCGAACGCGGCCGGCCGCTTCATCACGCGGTTGACCAGCTTGCCCCAGAAGCCCTGCTCGACCTCGGCGCGGGTCTTGGTCTTCTGGAGGCGGTCGCCCAACCAGTTCAGCCACCAGTTCGTCGGCTTCCAGTTGCGGAAGAACGGAATCCGAAGCAGCGTCCGCACGCCGAGCGCGTCGACGTTGGGGCCGAGGATGGCCAGTGCAGCCGCCAGGACGGTGATCGACAGGATGGCCGCCAACATCACCGAGGCGATGATCGCGTAGGTGATCGACTTGAGGAAGCCCTGGGGGAACAGCAGCAGCGGTACCGACGACGCGACGAGGATCACCGCGGAGAACATGACCGTGCGGCCCGACGTCATCACGGTTCGTCGGACGGCGGCCTCCGTGTCGTAACCCTCCGCCAGCTCTTCTCGGAACCGGCTGACGATGAAGAGTCCGTAGTCGACGGCGATGCCCAGGCCCATCAACGTGACCACCGGCTGGGCGAAGAAGTGCACGGGGATGAACTCGGCGATCAACCGCATGATGCCGAGCGCGCCGGCGATGGTCAGGCCACCGATGATCGCGGGCAGGCTGGCGGCGATCACACCGCCGAACACGAAGAACAGCACCACCGCGACCAGCGGGATGGCCGCCACCTCGGCGCGCTTCTGATCCTCGCCGATGGTGCCGGTCAGCTCACTGGCGAGCGGTTGCAGGCCGGCCTGCTGGACGTTGACGCCGTCGATGGCCAGGGCTTCCTTGACGGTCTTGCCGTCCTCGCCGACGTTCTTGTTGTAGTTGTTCAGGATCGCGTCGTCGTTGTCGCCCTTGAGCTGGACCGACATGAACGCTTGCTTCTTGTCCGCATCCGCCATGTTGGCCAGCAGCTCGGGGCTCTTGAAGTAGCCGATCGACCGCAGTATCTGATCGGGATGATTCCGCTCGAGTTCCGCCAGATTGTCCAGTACCTTCTTGCTGAAGGCCGGGTCGTCGACGGTCTTGCCGTCGGGCGCGGTGTAGATGGCGACGATGTGACCGGAGGTGTCCCGGCCGTACGCGTCGTCGGCGAGCAGCGATGCATGCACCGACTCGCTGCCCTCGTCGTAGAAACCACTCTGTGTGACGTGAGAGCCGAGACTGATCCCGTACACGCCGCCACCAAGGCACAGTGCGACCATGACACCGATGACGATGTATCGGTACTGGTACACCGTTCGACCCCACCAGGCGAACACGTTCAGCTCCTTACGATGATCAAGGCGTCGTTCTTCACGTCTGTCGTCATGTCAGTCTCGGCCTGCGCTGCTTCAGTTGTCACACGCGCGAGGTTAGTAGCGCGGACAACGGCCGGAACGGCTGTAGCCACGCTCCCTGCTCGGGCAGCGAATCAAGGCCGATTCGCGGTAGCGGCTCCCTGAAGACACCGGGGATGTCCTCGAGGTCGACGAACTCCAAGGTATCCGACGCTAGCGCCCAACTGGCATGTTCGCGAAATCCGAGCACGTAGACGCCTATGCCGTCACGGGCGATGTCCTCGAGCGGCCCTCGGAACGCCTGACCGTCCGCCGACGCCACGTAGACGGCGGCGAGGCCCTCGCTGCGGCGCAGCGCGATGTGCTCGAGCATGTCGGAGTCGACGTCGCTGTCGTCCTCGATCTTGGGCTTGGCGAACACTGCGTACCCGACGTTTCGCAGCGCCTCCACCCAGGGCCGCACGACGTCTGCGCTGCCCGGCGCGATGTTGGTGAACACGGTCGCCTCGGCCTCCAGGGGGGCCTGGCGGCCCTGGCCGGAAAGCGCGGTCGACAGGTCAGCGGTGCAGGCGAGTAGCCAGCGCCCGAGCGCGTCGAACCGCGGCCGGTGAGCCGCCGTTGGCCTCCCGCCAAGAATCGAGCCCAGGCCCATGTCCAGGTTCGGGGCGTCCCACACCAGCAGAACCCGCTGCGGCGCAGCTACCGCGTCGTGCGGCTCGTCCAGCTGCTGATCGTCGCCGCTGGCGGGAC
Organism: uncultured Actinomycetota bacterium; assembly: GCA_963798245.1. Taxonomy (GTDB): domain Bacteria; phylum Actinomycetota; class Actinomycetes; order Mycobacteriales; family Mycobacteriaceae; genus Mycobacterium. The sequence goes on along the minus strand of CAWCSO010000004.1, from coordinate 457,692 downwards.
CCGCGTCCGCGGTGGCTTCGTCGGTGACGCTCATGGTTTTCTCTCCCAGAGCAGTTCGGTGACGGCGCTGCCGGCGTGACGGGCCTTGGCCTCGTACTTGGTCTCGGGCCTGCGGATGGAGATCGGTAGGTCGCCGCGTTCTGCCCGGTCGGCGCTGATGCGACGGAGTGATTCCTCGCCGTCACCCACGTCGGCGATCTGCTCGGCGTAGCCGGCGTGATCGGTGGCCGCATGCAGCACCCCGCCGGGCAGCAGCCGGTCGGCGATGAGTGCCACCGTCGCCGATTGCAGCAGCCGACGCTTGTGATGACGCTTCTTGGGCCACGGATCGGGAAAGAAGACCCGGACCCCCGTCAAGGACGCGGTAGGCAGCAGATGTTCGAGCACGTCGACTCCGTCGCCCCGGACGAACCGCACGTTGGTGAGGCCGTCGCGGTCGACGGCACTGAGCAACTGGCCGAGTCCGCGCTTGTAGACCTCGACGGCGATGACGTCCAGATCCGGTTCAGCGGCGGCCATCGCCAGCGTGGAGACGCCGGCACCACAGCCGATCTCGCAGACCAGGGGCGCCGCCCTGCCGAACCAGGCGTCGGTGTCCACCCGGCCCCCGGGCCTGCCGTCCGAGTCCCGCGCCGCGATGCCGAGTTCGGGCCAACGCCGTTCCCAAGTCTCCTGCTGGGCGCTGGACAGGGTCGAGTGGCGGGACCGGAAGCTGGTGACGCGTGGAAAGGGGTGCGCGGGGGCGGGTGCGCCGTGGTCGGCCTCCTCGCGCTGCGCTTGCATCGGTACATCGTCGCGCATGATCCCTCCCGTACCCGCATCGTGGTACAGATTGATACCCAACAGTTGCCTTTGGCTGCTAGCAGGGCGAACCCGCCGAAATCGACGCTCGTGAGGGTGCTCCGGCGATGCGACGATGGACGCGTGGGTTCCCCGGGGATTCCCGGCGTTCGGTCGGCCAATGGACCCGATGCCGGTGTGGTGTTCGCAGACGATCTGGCCCGTTTCGCGCAGCGCTCACCGGTCGCGCGGGTGGGCCCGATCGTCGAGCGTCTGCGGCGGCCCACCCGGGTTGCGACGCGGGGCCGGTCAGGCGTCGGCGTCAGGACCGTCGCCTCGGCGCTGGCCGCCCGCGGCATGGCGGTGACTCCCGGCGGGCACGGCGACGTCGTGGTCCTGGTGATCGCGGAGACACTGAAGCCCGAGGAGCGAGCGAGCCTGGTGGTCGACCCCGCCACGCTCATCGTGCTCAACAAGGCCGACCTCACGGCGTCGGGGCCGGGCCGGACGATGGCGGGTCCGATGAGCGAGGCCAACCGCCGCGCCGCCACCCTCGAGGCTGACACCGGCGTCCCCACGTTCGCGATGGCGGGCCTACTTGCGGCAGGGGCGGACCGGCCGCTCGACGACGAACTCGTCACGGCTCTTCGAGCGATGGTGGATACCCCACCCGAACTCAGCAGCGTCGACGGGTTCACCAGCGGCGCGCATCCGGTGGCCCGGGAGCTGCGCTCACGACTGCTCGATCGGTTCGACCGGTTCGGCGTGGCCCATGCCGTGGTGGCCCTGGCCCGCGGTGCCGACCCGGCGGTCCTGCCGCAGCTGTGGCGTGGTCTGAGCCAGGTCGATGCGGTGGTCGCGGGCGTCCGGTCCGGGGTCGCCGCGTTCAGATACCGGGAACTGCGGCGTGCGGTCGCCGAGCTGCGTGTGCTGGCGATCCGGTCGGGGGACGACGACCTGGCCGGTTGGCTGTGCGGCGAGGCCTCGGTGATGGCCGCGATGGCCGCGGCGGTCGAGGTCGTCCAGGCCGCGGGGCTGCGTGTCGATGGGGGTCACGCTCGCGAGGCCCACATGCGTCGGGCCGTGCAATGGCGGCGGTACGGCAGGGGCCCGATCAACCCGCTGCACCGCGAGTGTGCCGCCGACATCGTGCGCGGATCACTGTGGCTGCTCGCTGACACGGCGCCAAGATGACCTCGCCCAGACCCGTCGTGCGGATCGTCGGTCCCACGATGGCGGGGGTCACCTGCCTGGCGCGCGCGCTCGCGGAACGGATGCCCGAGGCCGACGTGGTCGAGGCGCGCGACGCGGGCGAGGGCTTGCAGCCCGTTGCCGGGGTCGTCGTGTTCGCGGTGTCGGCAGCCGCGCCGATGGTGGACTCCGACTGCGCGTTGCTAGAAGAGATGGTCGAACGCGCCGCCGCAGCCCAACCTTTGGTCGCGGTCGTGACCAAGATCGACGCGCATCGACGATGGCGTCAGGTGCTCGCGGCCGACCGCGCCGCATTGGCAGCCCGGGCACCTCGGTTCCGCGGGGCTCGGTGGCTGGGTGTGGCGGCCGCCCCCGACCTGGGTGTGCCGTGACCTCGTCGACCTCGTCGCTGAGGTGCGCGCCAGGCTCGCCGATGCCGATGCCGATGCCGATGCCGATGCCGCCGCCGGCATCGGCGGCGGTCGGAGCTTGCGGAGCGGCGGCGGCGGGTCCTGCTGGAGCACCGCCGGGCCAGATCGGCCGACGCCGTCGCCGCCCGGACCGGGGTCCAACAGGCGCGGGTGGCCTTGACGCACTGGGTGCGCCGACGAAGCGCAGCGATGCTCGCCGAACTCCGTTCCGAGGCGGCGACGCTGCGGCGGTCGGATACCGAGGCGTTCGAGGTCAGGGTGCACGATGCCGCCAAGGCGTTCGCGCGGGCGCTGGAGGAGCGGATCGAGCGCGAGATGGCCGAACTCGCCGCGGGGGTCGTTGTCGGGCGGACCGAGTGGGCCGAACCCGGGTTCACCGCCCCGGCGCTGCCGTCGCGGCGAGTGGAGAACCAGCTCGCGGCGGTGCTGGGCGGCGGCTTCGGTCTCGGGGTCGCGCTGGCGTCGGGTCGCCTCCTCGGCGGGATCGCCGACGGGCTGGAACTGGCCGGATGGTCGGTGGGGGCGCTGCTGGGAATCGCCGTCACGGTGTGGGTGGTGGGGACGCGCGCCCTGCTGCACACCCGCGCGATCTATGACAGATGGCTCTCCGAGGTCGCCGCTGCGGTCCGGTTCGGCGGTGAGGCGCGTGTGGCCACCCGGATGCTTGCCCTCGACGCGGCGCTGACCGCGGTGGCGGCCGAACGCGACGTTGCGGCGGAGGCGCGGACCGCGCGGAGGATCGCGGCGATCGATGCCGATCTCCGCGCGATGAGGCGGTGAGCGCCCCTGCGCGGCAGGCGTCAGTCGTCGGTGGCCGTCGGAACCCTTCTGAATCGTTCTTGTGAGCGATCGGACATGCTCCCGATTCCCCGCGGATATGTCACCCACGTTAACCTCAATGGATAGCGATCACCGTGACGGCAAGCAGGAGAATCTAGATGACCTCAGCGACCATTCCGGGACTGGACAGCGCACCGACGAAGCACGAGGGGCTGCTCGCCTGGGTCCGCGAGGTCGCCGAGCTGACGCAGCCCGACCGTGTGGTGTTCGCCGACGGCTCCGACGAGGAGTACGAGCGGTTGACCGCTCAACTCGTCGAGGCGGGCACCTTCCAGAAACTGAACGACAAGAAGCAGCCGAACTCATTCCTCGCGCTGTCGGACCCTTCGGACGTGGCGCGCGTCGAATCGCGCACCTTCATCTGTTCGGAGCGCGAGATCGATGCGGGTCCGACCAACAACTGGATGGACCCCGCCGAGATGCGCGGGCTGATGACCGACCTCTACCGGGGTTCGATGCGCGGCCGGACCATGTACGTGGTGCCGTTCTGCATGGGCCCGCTCGGCGCCGAGGATCCCAAGCTCGGTGTCGAGATCACCGACTCGGAGTACGTCGTCGTCTCGATGCGCACCATGACCCGGATGGGTCAGGCGGCGCTGGACAAGATGGGCGACGACGGGTTCTTCGTGAAGGCGTTGCATTCGATCGGCGCGCCTCTCGAGCCCGGCGAGAAGGACGTGCCGTGGCCCTGCAACGACACGAAGTACATCACCCACTTCCCGGAGACCCGCGAGATCTGGAGTTACGGGTCCGGATACGGCGGCAATGCGCTGCTCGGCAAGAAGTGCTACTCGCTGCGCATCGCCTCGGCCATGGCCCGCGACGAGGGCTGGCTCGCCGAGCACATGCTGATCCTCAAGCTGATCTCGCCGGAGAACAAGGCCTATTACATCGCTGCGGCGTTCCCGTCGGCGTGCGGCAAGACCAACCTCGCGATGCTGCAGCCCACCATCCCCGGCTGGCGGGCCGAGACCGTCGGTGACGACATCGCCTGGATGCGGTTCGGCAAGGACGGCAGGCTCTACGCCGTCAACCCGGAGTTCGGCTTCTTCGGCGTCGCTCCCGGCACCAACTGGGACTCCAACCCGAACGCGATGAAGACCATCGCCGCGGGCAACACCGTCTTCACCAACGTCGCCAAGACCGACGACGGCGACATCTGGTGGGAGGGCCTGGAAGGCGATCCCGACCATCTGATCGACTGGAAGGGTAACGACTGGATCCTGCGCGAAACGGAGACCAAGGCGGCGCATCCGAATTCGCGCTACTGCACTCCGATCTCGCAATGCCCGACGTTGGCTCCGGAGTGGGACGATCCGCAGGGCGTGCCGATCTCGGCCATTCTGTTCGGCGGACGTCGCAAGACCACCGTGCCGCTGATCACGCAGGCCCGCGACTGGCAACACGGCGTGTTCATCGGCGCCACCCTGGGCTCCGAGCAGACGGCCGCGGCCGAGGGCAAGGTCGGCACCGTGCGTCGCGACCCGATGGCGATGCTTCCGTTCATGGGCTACAACGTCGGTGACTACATGCAGCACTGGATCAACGTCGGCAAGAACGCCGATGAGTCCAAGATGCCCGCCGTCTTCTTCGTGAACTGGTTCCGGCGTGGCGACAACGGTCGCTTCCTGTGGCCGGGCTTCGGCGAGAACAGCCGCGTGCTGAAGTGGGCGATCGAGCGCATCGAGCACCGGGCCGAAGGCAAGTCAACACCCATCGGCATCGTTCCCACTGCGGCCGACCTCGATCTCTCCGGTCTGGACGTCGATGCCGCCGACGTCGACGAGGCCTTGGCGGTCAACGTCGACGAGTGGCGCAAGGAGCTGCCGCTGATCGAGGAGTGGTTCGAGTTCGTTGGCGAGAAACTGCCGACCGGCGTCAAGGATGAGTTCGATGCGCTGAAGACCCGACTGGCCGAATCGGACTGACGCGGTCGAAACTGCCCGCAGCAAACTCCGCAAACCGCTACGGGAAGTATTGACCGACTGCTAAGTTTTCCTCACAGGGGTTCGGAGGAGGCGGTACCAGGTGCCGGGTCTGTTGTCCCGTCGCGAATGTTTCGGGATCGCGGGAATCGGTACGGTCGCCACGCTAGCCGGTTGTGGATAGTCGTCGACGACCACGGCGACGCCTCTGTCACGGTGTCCGCCGGCGACTCCATTCCCACCGAGACGGCCCGCCCGCTGATCACCGATCCGAAGGTGGCGCTCGACAAGCTCCTCGCGGGCAATCGGCGGTTCGTCGACGCGCAGATGCAGCATCCGGCCAGGAGCACCGAACATCGGCTCGGGGTGTCGGCCGAGCAACGGCCCTTCTGCCGACACACCCGACGATGACATCGCCGTGCTGATAGAGGCGATCACCCCCGCCGTGCCTGTTGCCGAGCAGCTCCCAGGTGACCTGTTGGACAACATGATTCGTGTCGACGCCGACCTGTCCCGAGATGTCATCGTGAAGTCGGCGCAACGGGTCAGTGTCCGGGGTCGAATTCGATCGGCAGGGTGATCGGCCCGCTCAACCCCATCATTGGCTTCCACGGGGCGGGTCCGGTGCGCCGTGCGTTTGGCATGCGCCGCGTGATCACGGTCAACGCCTCCACGAGTTCGGCTCTGGCGAGGTGTGAACCGAGGCAGTAGTGCACGCCGCCACCGAAAGTCAATGTCGCCGCTGGGGATTCGCGAGTGATGTCGAGCCGATCGGGATCGGTGAAGGCGGCGGCGTCACGGTTGGCGCTCGCGGCGTTGACGACGACGAGTGTGCCGGCGGGGATGGTCACCCCCGCGAGTTCGACGTCGACGTCCGCGGTGCGGAACGTCGCGGTGGCTATCGGCGAATGACGCAATACCTCCTCGACCGCGTTGGCGGCGAGTTCAGGACGTTCCGCCAGCAGCGCCCACTGGTCCGGGTAGTCACACAGCGTGTAGACGGCTGCGGCGACCTGATTTCGGGTGGTGTCCGTGCCGGCCATCAGCAGACCGGAGGCAAGCATCAGCAGCTCCGCATGCGACAAGCGGTCGCCGTCGTCTTCGGCACGGATCAGGTCAGACAGTAGGTCATCGGTCAGGTCGGTTCTCCGAACCGCGATCTCGTGGTCGATGTAGTCGTCGAGCGCCTGCCATGAGCGAAGGATGTTGGCCTGCTCCTCGGCGGCTGCCCAGCTGAACGCCTTCATGATGTCGTCGGTCCAGTCCGAGAACAGCTTCCAATCCCGGCGATCCGTGCCGAGCAGCGCGCAGATGATGGGAATCGGGTACTGCTGTGCGACGTCGGTGACGATGTCGCATGTCCCCGCCGCCGTGAGCGGGTCCACCAGTTGTTCGATGACGCACGCGATGGTCGGTCGCAGGCGGGCGGCCGCGCGGGGGGCGAAGGCCTTGGACACGAGTCTGCGGAGCCGGTGGTGTTCGGGGCCGTCCAAGCTCAGCAGGTTCGTGACCACGCGATCCCACAGCGGGCCGGACACAACCCCCTGTGCGGCGAGGACGAACCCCGGTGGGGTGTGGAACCGCGGATCGCGGAGCACCGCGTGCACCAGTTCGTAGGTGAGCACTTCGGGACCGAACGGTCCGAGCGCAATCGGGGCCCGGCCGCGGGCCTGCCGAAAGATCTCATGAGCTTCTTCGGGATCTTGGACGAGTGTGTAGTCGATGGATGGCAGTCCGGCGTCGAACACGTTCGGCGTGGGGGTCCGGTCGAGTGTGACGGTCATCTTGGCTCCTCGAAATCGGCTATGACCAGCGTCGTGCCGGGAAGGGGAGCGGCATAGAGTGGTCCTCTACTCGAATTCGGCGCGGACCCGTCGATCTGCTCGAACGCGTAGGTGGCCACGCCCGTGTTGGTCATGGTCATGCCGGTGCCGGCCAGGGCGTCGTATGCCTCGTCGCCCAGAATCTCGCGTAGATGATCGATGGCCGTATTGATCTCTGGAAATGCGGTGCGGGTAAGTACGTCGGCGGCGTAGCCGCTCAGGATTGCGGCCGGCTCGTAGTCGCCGCGACGATCGAAGAAGGTGGCGAGGATCGACAGTGGGCTGTGCATCAGGGCGAAGTTGCCCGAATCGTAGAAGTTTCCTATCGCAAGGGTGAAGTAGTCGAGTGCGACGGCAGGATCGCCGTGGGTGGCCGCGAGCCTCGACAGGCTGACCGCGAGATGTGACTCGACCTGTCGGTTACCGCTGTCTTGCGCGATCTGCAGCCCCCTGCGCTCGACGTCGTACGCCGTGGCGGGGTCGGCGTCGCGCCGCGCAAAGCCGAACGCAAGGAGCGCCAAGCAGGCGGCATATGGGTTGTCGATGGCGTCTGCGGCGGCGAGCAGTCCGTCGGACGCGGCGATCGCCTCGTCCTCGCGACCCATCGAGGGTCAATGCCAAGGCCAAGCTTGCACGGGCGACGACGTGGGAACCTCCATGACGCCCGATCATGGCTGCGGCACAGATCAGCCCATCGTTCGGGTTGACCGATCGTGATGTAGGCACCCCCTATCCAGGCCTCGGCCTCGTACGGCACCGGATCGAAGCTCTCGCTCGCGATCGCCACCTTGGCCGATTCGGCGTAGTCGACGGCCTCTTCGACGCGGCCGGTTGCGTAGCAGAAGGCAGCCATCACATAGAGCTGCGCGAGGCGCCGATACGAGGTGCCAACCGTGGCGATGAGTTCCTCGACCCACGCGACGGGCTCGTACTGCTCCTCCCAGGACCCGATCGTCGTCGAATAGATGGCAATGGCGGCCGCAACGTCCAGCTCGCCTCGGTCGGCCGCCCACCGGAAAGCGGCACGCAGATTCGCGAGTTCCTTGTTGAACCACGAGTACGCCTCAACGCTGTCGCGCACTGTCCCACGTCGACAGGACCTCGGCTTCGAGCCCGCCAAAGTACCGCGCGTGGGCGGCGCGTACCTCGTCCGTGGTGCCGCGTTCGGCGAGTTGGCCTTCGGCGAACTGACGGATCGTCTCCAGCATCGAGTAGCGGGTTCGCCCAGACGATCGCTCGGCGACGAGCAGTGACTTGCGGACGAGGGCGTCGAGCACGTCCAGCGTCGCCAATTCGTCACCGGCCGTACCGACTGCGGCTGCCCCCGCTAGATCGAAGCCGCCGGCGAACACCGAACACATCGTCAAGAAGGATGTCTCGAGTTCGGACAGGAGGTCGTATGACCACTGGACGGCATGGCGCAGGGTTTGGTGGCGTTCCAGCCCTCTGCGGGACCCGATCAACAGCCGGAACCGATCGTCGAGACGATCACGCAGCTCGGTAACGGTCATCGACTGCATCCGCGATGCCGCCAGTTCGATTGCCAGCGGGATTCCGTCGAGGCGCCGACAGATTTCGACGACCGCCTCGGCGTCCTCGGTGCGGCTCGAGAGCGTCGGCGCAACGGCCTGGGCACGTTCGATGAACAGTGCGACGGCGGCCGAGTCCGACGCCCGTCTCGAGTGAGGGCACCTGCTGAAGTTGCTCCTCCGGACACGCGGAGTCCCTCGCGGCTGGTGGCGAGGATCCGCATCGTGCTCGATTCGGCGATGATGGATTCGACCAATTCGGCTGCGGCGTCGAGCACGTGCTCGCAGTTGTCGAACACCAGGAGCCGGGTGCGGCCCGCGAGCGCTCCGGAAATGCTGTCGGCAGTGCTCATCCCAGGCTGTTGGGTGATGCCCAGGACGGCGGCCACCGCTTCGGGGACGGCGGCGGGATCGGCGACCGAGGCGAGCTCGACGACCCACACGCCGTCGGGGAATTCGGCGCGCACCCGGTTGGCCACCTCGAAGGCCAGCCGCGTCTTACCCACGCCGCCCACCCCGGTCAACGTGACCAAGCGGTGCGTACGGAGCGCCTCGGCGACGTCGGCGACGTCCTGTTCGCGACCGACGATGCTAGTTGGCGGAGGGCGGAGATTCCCGAGTGTGGGATCGGCGGTCTTAGCGGTGGAAACTCGTCGCGCAGGCCCTCGGCGCGGACCTGAAACAATCGAACCGGGTTGGTGATATCGCGGAGCCGGTGGGAGCCCAGGTCGGTGACGTCGACTCCGGTCAAGAGGTCCGCGGTGAGCCCGTCGATCAGGAGCTGACCGCCGTGCCCAGCCGCCATCACCCGGGCCGCGCGGTTGAGCGCGGTGCCGAAGTAGTCGCCACCCCGCTGTTCGGCTTCACCCGTCGCAATACCCATCCGCACCGGCAATTCCAGGGCGCGTTGCGCGGCGATGGCTGCGGCGACCGCCGCCTTCGGTGACGAGAACGCCGCACACACTCCGTCGCCTGTATGCTTGAACACCCCACCGCCGCAACCGGTTATCGCTTGACGTAACACCTCGTCGTGTTGCTCCAGCGCGATCCGCATCGCGTCGGCATCGGCCTCCCACCGCCGCGTCGAACCCTCGATGTCGGTGAACAGAAACGTCACTACCCCTGACGGCGCGTTCATCCGAGTTCTGCACGTGCCAGGTCGATCTGGTCCAGTGCGTAGGCTGCCATGGCACCGTTGGTCATGGCTTGCCCTGCGCGGGCCAAGGATTCATAGTTCTCAAGGCCAAGTACGTCGCGAAGGTGGGCGATCGCACCGGTGATTTCGGGAAGCGCTGCGTGGGTGAGGGGGGTGGTGGCAGACCCGCTGATGGTGGCGGCGGCCTCGTACCACCCGAGCCGGTCGAAGTGGGCGGCGAGTACTGCAAGCGGGCCGGACATGTACGAGAAGCTGCCGGAGTCGTAGTAGTGACGAATCGCCAGGCTTAGGAAGTCGAATGCGTCCAAGGTCTCGCCGCGCGCGGCCGCCAGTCTCGAAAGCATCGACTGCAAGGCCCGATTCCATCTCTCGGCTTCCGCTGTCGTGGGCGACCTTCAGGCCTCGGCGGAGAGCTTCGCTCGCCGCAGTGGGGTCAGCGTCAAGGTGCGCCCACCCGTATGCCTGGAGCGCAAACGCGGCGACACTAGGATTCTTGGTGATCTCGGGGGCGGCAAGGAGGCCGTGCGACCCCGCGAGCGCTTCGACCCTGGCGCCCGCCATGATCAACGCCAGAACCAAACATATCTGCGCGTAGGTGTGGGTTCCCGGACCTCGGGAAATCACTTCGTGGCACAACTGGATGGCACGTTCAGGCTGGCCCGCCGTGAGGTACCCACTGCCGAGCGAGGCTTCGAACGACTCCTCTAGTTCGTCGAAACAGCCGCTTTCGATCGCTGCATGCGCGGCCTCGCTATACCCAAGGAAATCTTCCAGACTGTCCGGTCATCTGGCACTGAGCCGCCATCGTGTATAAATGCGCCAGCCGCCGATACCCGACTGCCTTCGCGGGGGCGATGAGTTCCTCGGCCCATGCGATTGGCCTCGTGCTGCCCAATCCAGAATCCGAGGAACGGCGCCATAGATGGCAATGGCGGCGGCAGCTGTCCAGGTCGTCGTGGTCGGCCGACCATCGAAAGGCGGCGCGCAGGTTGGCCAACTCGACGTTGAACCAATCGTAGGCGTCGCGTTGGCGCGGACTGTCCCACAGTGTCATGACATCGGCCTCGCGACTGGCGAAGTGGCGGGCATGCGCGGTGCGGGTCTCGTCGGCCTCGCCAGAGCCGATGAGTCGTTCCTCGGCGAACTGGCGGATCGTCTCCAACATCGAAAACCTCGTCCGGCCGGATCGACTGATCTGCCACGATCAAGCGATTTGCGCACCATGCGCGTCCAGCAGGTCCAGGGTGGCGAACTCGTCTTCGCTGCCGGCCACGACGCACGCAGCCGCGAGGTCGAAGCCCCCGGCAAACACCGAACACCGTGCTCAGTAGGGACTTTTCGGGGTCGTCGAGGAGGTCGTAGGACCATTGCACCGCGTGACGTAGGGTCTGGTGGCGGGCCAACCCCCGTCGCGAGCCCGACCAGCAGCCGGAAGCGGTCGTCCAGCCGATCGCGTAACTCGGTGACGGTCATCGACTGCACACGCGAGGCGGCCAGCTCGATCGCGAGCGGGATGCCGTCGAGGCGACGGCAGATCTCGGCGACGGCGTCCGCCGTCGGTGACGAATGAGATTGCGGGTGCCACTGCCCGGGCGCGGTCGACGAACAGACTCGCAGCGGCCGACTCGACGTCGAGTGAGGGCACAGGCCAGAGTTGTTCGTCGGTGACCCGCAGAGCCTTCTCGGCTGGTGGCGAGGATCTTGACGGTCGCTGACTGTTGCCAGGATCGCCTCGATCATGTCGGCGGCAGCGTCGAGCACGTGCTCGCAGTTGTCGAAGATCGAGCAGCCGCGTACCGGCCCTCCAGTGCGGCGGCTACGCTGTCTGCCACCGACTATGCCCGGCTGTTGGGTGATGCCGAGCACTGCCGCGACGGCGTCGGGCACTGCGCCTGTGTCGGCGACCGGCGCCAGTTCGATCACCCAGGCGCCGTCGGGGAAGTCGTCGCAGTACTCGGGCAGCCACCTCGAGGGCGAGGCGGGTCTTGCCGACCCCGCCGACACCGGTCAACGTCACCAACCGATGTGTCTTGAGCGCTGCTTCCGACTGCGGCGAGTTCGGACTCGCGGCCGACGAAGCTGGTCGACGGTTGGCCGTAAGTTCCCCTGGCGCGGGATCGACGGTCTTGCAGTGGTGGAAACTCATCGCGCAGCCCGGACGCCTGGACCTGAAACATTCCACCGGTCTGGAGATGTCGCGCAACCGTCGGTGTCCCAGGGCTTTGAGGTCGGTACTGCCGTCAGGAGGTCCAGCGGTCAGACCGTCGAGCAGGATCTGACCGCCGTGCCCGGCCGACATGACCCGGGCGGCGCGGTTGAGCACCGGCGCCGAAGTAGTCGCCGCTCGCGTTGTTCGGCCTCGCCGGTGGCGATGCCCATCCGCACTGGCAATTCCAGGACCCGTTGCGCGGCGATGGCCGCGTCGACCGCAGCCTGCGGTGACGAGAACGCCGCACACACCCCGTCACCGGTGTGTTTGAACACCGCACCGCCGCAATCGGTTATGGCCTGACGCAGTACCTCGTCGTGGCCGGCAGCGCGGCGCGCATCGCGTCGGGGTCGGCCTCCCACCGCCGCGTCGACCCCTCGATGTCGGTGAACAGGAACGTCACCACCCCCGACGGCGCGTTCATCCGAGCTTCCGCACGTGCCTGGTCGATCTGGTCCAGTGCGTATGCTGCCATCGCACCGTTGGTCATGGTCTTGCCCTGCGCGGGCCAAGGATTCATAGGCTTCGTCGCCGAGTACGTCCCGCAGGTGAGTGACGGCGCTGCTGAACTCGGGGACGCCCGTCAGCGTGAGGGGCGAGGCGGCGAATCCGCTGATGACGGCTGCCGGTTCATGGCGTTCGAGGTGATCGAGGAAGGCGGTGAGGACGCCCAGTGCCTGCGGCATGATGGAGAAGCTGCCAGAGTCGTGGTAGTTGCGCGTCGTCAATGCCAAGTATTCAAGTGCGGCCGAGGGCCCGACTTGGCTGGCAACGACTCGAGACATGGCCAGCGCAAGGTGTGACTCGAACGCTCGATTCCCGCTCTCTGCGCGATGATCAGACCTTGGTGGAGGACGTCGTGGGCCAGGTCGGGATCGGTGTCGATGCGAGCCGTTCCGTAGGCGAGGTTGGCGACGCAGCGCACCCGGGGGTTGGCGGTCGAGGTCGGCGGCGACCAGATCTTCCGATGCCTCGCGTGCGTCGTCGGTGGCGCCGGCGAGAAGAAGCGCCACCGCCAGGCAGGCTCTGGTGAGGGGATGGGTGCCAGGGTCTCGCGCCAGATGATCTCGCGGCACAGCTCGGCCCACATCTCGGGCTGACCCAATGTCGTGTAGACACCCCCGACCCAGGTTTCGAATTCACACGGGATCTCGTCGAACTGACCGCTGGCCGATTGCCAACCGACCCTTGTCGGCGTAGCCGACTGCCTCCTCGATGCGCCCGCTACAGTAGCACTGCGCCGCCATCACATAGAGCTGTGCCAGCCTCCTGTGCGCGACGGCTCGGCGGGTGCGATGAGTTCTTCGGCCCAGGCGGCGGACTCGTACTGCTCAACCCAGGAGCCGATGAACGTCGCATCGACGGCGATCGTGGCGGCGTCGTCGAGGTCGCCGTGGTCCGCCGCCCAACGAAACGCGTTGCCCGCAGATTCGCCAACTCGGGCCCAACCAGTGTACGCCTCGCGTTGTCGCGGACCGTCCCACAGGGCGAGCAAGTCGGCCTCGCGCCCCGCGAAGTAGCGGGCGTGCGCGGCGCGGGCCTGCGTCGGCCGCCCACCGGCCGCAAGTTGCTCTTCGGCAAACTGTCGAATCGTCTCCAGCATCGTGAACGCGTCCGTTTCCGGTGCGGCTGTCTGCCACGAGAAGTGATTTGCGCACCAGCGCGTCGAGTAGCTCGAGGACTGCGAATTCGTCGATCGGAACCGCCACCGCGCACGCGCCAGACGAGGTCGAAACCTCCGGCGAACACCGAACACCCTGCGAGCAGGGCCTTTTCACCATCGTCGAGCAGGTCGAAGGACCACTGCACCGCGTGGCGCAGGGTTTGGTGTCGTTCCAGGCCCCGCCGCGATCCGACGAGTAGCCGGAACCGGTCGTCGAGGCGATCACGCAACTCGGTGACCGCCATCGACTGCATCCGCGAGGCGGCCAGTTCGATTGCCAGTGGGATCCCGTCGAGGCGACGACAGATCTCGACGACTGCGCACTCGTCGCTGTTCCTGCGATAAACGAGATTGCGGGCGCCACCGCGTGGGCACGTTCGATGAACAGACTCGCAGCTGCCGACTCGACGTGTCGAGTGAGGGCACAGGCCAGAGTTGTTCTTCGGCGGCACTGCAGCCCCTCCCGGCTAGTGGCCAGGATCCGCACCGTCGCGGAGTTCGGCCAGGATCGCGTCGATCATGTCGGCTGCGGCATCGAGCACGTGTTCACAGTTGTCGAATATCAGCAGTCGTGACGTCCCTCCGAGTGCCGCTGCCACGCTTGTCGTCAGGCTCATCCCTGGCTGCGGGACGATCCCGAATACGGCCGCCACGGCGTCGGGCACCGCGACCGGGATCGCCGACCGCTGCAAGTTCGATCATCCACACCCCGTCGGGGAAGTCGGCGCAATCCGTGCGCGCCACCTCCATCGCCAGTCGCGTCTTACCCACCCCTCCCACTCCGGTCAACGTGACCAGTCGGTGGTCGCCAAGGGTTGCCACCAACTCGGCGAGTTCCGATTCGCGGCCGACGAAGCTCGTGGGGGCAGGCCGTAGGTTGCCTGGCGTGGGATCGAGCGTCGCCAACGGGGGGAAGTCCTCACGAAGGCCGGGCGCTTTCACCTGAAGGATCTCGACGGAACTGGCGATGTCCCGCAGCCGTCGCTTACCGAGCGCGAGGAGGTCGACTCCACCGAGGAGGCCGGCGGTCGCACCATCGATCAGTATCTGGCCGCCGTGCCCCGCCGACATCACCCGCGCGGCCCTGTTGAGCACCGCCCCGAAGTAGTCGCCGTCACGCAACTCCGCTTCACCGGTGGCCATCCCCATCCGGACCGGCAACTCAAGCGCACGTTGCGCCGCGATCGCCGATTCGACCGCCGACGCCGGCGAGGCAAAGGCCGCGCAGACGCCGTCGCCAGTGTGTTTGAAGACTGCACCGCCGCAATCTGTTATCACCTGACGTAGCACCTCGTCGTGCCGGGCCAGCGCGGCGCGCATCTCCTCGGGGTCGGCTTCCCACCGCCGCGTCGACCCCTCGATGTCGGTGAACAGAAACGTGACGATTCCCGAAGGTGCGGCACGTGCGGCTGTGCTGCCATTCGTCAGTCGCATCGGAGCACCCCACCCTCGATCACCTCGGCACCGTGATCGTATGTCCGCGGGATGCGACCGGCGCCCACTTGACACCCGTCAATTTCCGGCGTCGTAAAGTCGGTGCATGCAGATCCGCGACGCCGCCGTTGCCACCCCTGACAAGCCCGCCATCATCATGTATCCGTCCGGAACGGTAGTGACCTTCGGCGACCTCGAGGCAAGGGCGAACCGTCTGGCCCACCTCTTCCGGGCACGGGGACTGGTCGAAGGTGACGCCGTCGCGATTCTGATGGAGAACAACGAGCACATGCACGCCGTCATGTGGGCTGCTCGCCGCAGCGGGCTGTACTACGTGCCCATCAATACCCACCTGACGTCAGCAGAAGCCGCCTACATCATCGACAACAGCGGTGCCAAGGCAATCGTCGGCTCCGCCAAACTGCGGCAGACCCTGGCCGGTCTGGGATCCGAACTGCCGAACGGACTGCCCGACCTCCTGATCATTGCCGACGACGATTTGGACGGCTGGCTGCGCTACCCCGAATGCGTTGCGGATCAACCCGATACGCCGATCGACGACGAGATCGAGGGTGATCTGCTGCAGTACTCGTCGGGCACCACCGGACGGCCAAAGGGCATCAAACGCACACTGCCGCACGTGTCCCCGGACGAATCACCCGGCCTCATGTCGGCGCTGGTCGGTTTCTGGATGCATCCCGAGGCGGTCTACCTGAGCCCCGCGCCGCTTTATCACACCGCACCGTCGGTGTGGTCGATGCAGACGCAGGCCGGCGGCATCACCACCGTGGTGCTGGAGAAGTTCACTGCCGAGGGGGCGCTGGACGCCATCGCCAAGCACCGGGTGACGCACGGCCAATTCGTCCCCGTGATGTTCACGCGGATGTTGAAACTGCCTGATTCGGTGCGCAATTCGTATGACGTGTCGAGTCTGGAGCGGGTCATGCACGCCGCGGCGCCGTGCCCGGTCGAAATCAAGAAGCAGATGATCGACTGGTGGGGCACGATCGTCGACGAGTACTACGCTTCGTCGGAAGCTCACGGATCGACCCTCATCACGGCCGAGGAGTGGTTGACGCATCCGGGTTCGGTCGGTCGGCCGATGTCGGGTGGGCTGCACATCGTCGATGAGGACGGAAACGAACTGCCGGCGGGCCAGTCGGGGGAGATCTACTTCGAGGGCGGGCTCGCCTTCGAGTACCTCAACGACCCCGAGAAGACCGCGTCAGCGCGTGACAAGCAGGGCCACGGCTGGATGACGGTCGGCGACATCGGCTACCTCGACGAGGACGGCTACCTGTACCTCACCGACCGGCGTCACCACATGATCATCTCGGGCGGGGTGAACATTTACCCGCAGGAAGCCGAGAACATGCTCGTCACGCATCCCAAGGTGATGGACGCCGCGGTGTTCGGCATCCCCGACGACGAGATGGGCCAGAGCGTCAAGGGCGTCGTGCAGACCGTGGACCCGGCCGATGCCACCGACGCCTTCGCCGATGAATTGCTCGCGTGGCTGCGAGAGCGGTTGGCGCACTACAAGTGTCCGCGATCCATCTCATTCCAGACGGAGTTGCCGCGCACCGATACCGGCAAGCTCTACAAGCAGAGTCTGATCGAGAAGTACTCGACCCCGGTCGGCTGAACCCGTGGGTCTGCGTGTCGTCGATCTCGCCGAGCCGCCTGACGCGCTGCCGTTGGGTGTGGTCGTCGCAGTTGGTGACCTAGAGGCACCCGAAGCCGGATACTGGTTGCAGCGTGCGACGTTCACGCTCGTCCAGCACCCGTGCTCCGACCGCCGCACCGTCGCCGTGCCGTCGGTGAGTGCGGCCCTCGACGGTCTCACCGAACGTATCGGCCGCTGGCCCCAGGCAGCTTCGGTGTGCGACGACGTGCTGCGTTCCGTCGACGTTCATGCTCCCGCGTTTCCAGGGGTGATCACCGAGTCGTTGGCCTACTCGACGTTGCAGTCCGGGCCGGAGTTCGCCCGCTGGCTATCCGAGCGCGGCCCCGCGACGTCACCTGTCGAACCCGATCCCGTCCTCGCCGAACGCGACGGCGACGTCCTGCACGTCAGGTTCAACCGGCCGGGGCGGCACAACGCGTTCTCGACCCCCGCTCGCGCCGCGCTGCTGGAGGCCCTGGAGGTGGCCCGCGTCGATCCGTCGGTCACCGAGTTGGTGCTGGGCGGCAACGGTCCATCCTTCTGCAGCGGTGGCGATCTCGCGGAGTTCGGCACCTTCACCGATCCCGCGAGCGCGCACCACGCCCGTACGCGCCACAGCCCCGCCCTGGTGCTCGACGAGATCACGACGCGTCTCGGTGCGGCATGCCGGGCCGAGGTGCACGGTCAGGTGCTCGGCAGCGGACTCGAGATGGCCGCGTTCTGTGGGCACGTGGCGTGCCGGCGCGGCGCGACCCTCGGACTGCCGGAGCTGGCGCTCGGACTGATCCCTGGCGCCGGCGGAACGGTGAGCATCACGCGTCGGATCGGCCGCTGGCGCACGGCGTATCTGGTGCTGTCGGGTGCGACCATCGACCCGGCCACGGCGCTGGACTGGGGTCTGGTCGACGCCCTCACCGAGTGACTCGCCGTCACGCGCCGTGAGCGTGACGCCGGAGTCACCTTCACGGCTGAGCGTGACTCCAGCGTCACGTTCACGCGGTGATCGCGGGGGCGGGGTAGGGGCTAACCGGACCGGCGCAGCGTGACCCGGTAGGTGTATTGCTCGGGCAGGAAGTGGCTGACGGCCAGCTCGACGGGCGTGCCGGACGCATCGGAGTACAGCCGGTCGACGCGCAGCATGGGGTGCCCTGGCCGGCATCCGACGGCCTCGGCCACGTCCGCATCGGCGGTACCGACGGTGATCGACTGCGCCGCTTCGGCGATCGCTTCGGTCAGGTGGGGTTCGATCAGGCCTATCACGGTCGTGGTGCTCACGGCCCCGTCGGCGATCTCGGGCGAACCCAGCACCGGGCGTGCGACCGAATCCGGCAGGGACACCCGGGTCATGACGAACGGAATGCCGTCGTGCAGGCGCCGGAAGGCGACGCTCCAGACGACGTCGTCGTCGAGGCGCAGCCGGCTGGCCACCTCTACGTCCACCCGTCGGCTCAAGCCGGACAACACCTCCATGGTGGTGTCCTCGGAGAGGCTCATCAGATCCTCGATCGAGCCGAGCTGGCGCAGATAGCGCTCGGGCTCGTTGGCGTAGGTGCCGCGGCCGGGTACCCGATAGACGATCCCCTCGGCCACCAGATCCTGAAAGGCCCGCCGAACGGTCTGCCGCGACAGACCAAGCCGAACGACCAGTTCTGACTCGGTCGGCAGCCGGGCACCGTCCCGGTACAGGCCCGCCGCGATCTCGTCGCGAAGACGTTGCCGCAGCGCTTGATACGCCGGTGCCGGCCGCGTCGTGGTCCGCGTGCTCGCCATCAGATGCCGCCGCGGGCCACCAGCTGGCCGGCGATGACGTTGCGCTGGATCTCGTTGGTGCCCTCGCCGACGATCATCAGCGGGGCGTCGCGGAAGTAGCGCTCGACGTCGTACTCGGTGGAATAGCCGTAACCACCGTGGATGCGGACGGCGGACAGGGCGATCTCCATCGCGGTCTCCGAGGCGAACAGCTTGGCCATTCCCGCCTCCATGTCGGCGCGCTCGCCGCTGTCGTAGCGGTCGGCGGCGTGGAAGGTCAGTTGGCGGGCGGCGGTCAGCTTGGTCGCCATGTCGGCCAGGTAGTGCCCGATCGCCTGGTGCTTCCAGATGGGTTGTCCGAAGCTCTCCCGCTGCTGTGCGTAGGCCAACGCGTCTTCCAGTGCCGCCGTGGCGACGCCGAGGGCGCGGGACGCCACCTGAATGCGGCCGATTTCGAGGCCCTTCATCATCTGGCCGAAGCCCCGGCCCGGTTGGCCGCCGAGGATCGCCGAGGCGGGCACCCGGTAGCCGTCGAAGGACAGCTCGCACGACTCGACGCCCTTGTAGCCCAGTTTGGGTAGATCGCGTGACACCGTCAGACCGTCGCCGGCTCGAAGGTCGAGCCCGGGGGCGGCCTCGCCACGTTCGGCCAGCACGATCGAGATGCCCGAGTGCCTGGGCATCGCGTCGGGGTCGGTCTTGCACAGCAGGGCGATGAGTCCCGAGCGGCGGGCGTTGGAGATCCAGGTCTTGGCGCCGGTGACCACGAACTCGTCGCCGTCCCGGCGTGCGGTGGTCGTCATGGCCTGCAGATCCGAGCCGCCGCCGGGTTCGGTGAGCGCCATCGTCGCCCGCAGCGCCCCGGTCGCCATGGGCGGCAGGTAACGCTGCTTCTGCTCGTCGGTGCCGAACAGGTCGAGTAGCTTGGCGACGACGGTGTGGCCACCCATTGCCCCGGCCAGGCTCATCCAACCGCGGGCCAACTCCTGGGTGACCAGCGCGTAGCACCTGGTCGACACCGGTGACCCGCCGTAGGCCTCGGGGACCGCGAGGCCGTAGATGCCCAAGCGTTTCATCTGGTCGATCCACGCCTCGGGATAGGCGTTGGCGTGCTCGACCTCGCGCACGGTCGGCTTCACGTCCCTGTCGATGAACGCCCTGACGGTGTCCACCAGCATTGCTTCGTCGTCGTCGAGATCCCAGGTATGCATATGTGCGGCCATATTGACACGCCTGTCGCCAGACTGCCAGCATGTGACGCTGTGACTTTGTACGGCCAAAGGTTCGGTGGACCGTTCTTCGACGATCTGACCGTGGGTCAGGTGTTCGACGGGGCGACCGTCGATGACCCTGACCCCGGGGACGGCGGCAGTGCACCAGTCGATCCTCGGCGACCGGATGCGGCTGCCTCTGGACTCCGCCCTCACCAGCGCGGTCACCGGCGCATCGGGCGCGCTGGTGCACCCGGGCCTGGTCACCGACGTGGCGATCGGTCAGAGCACGCTGGCCACCCAGCGGGTCAAGGCCAACCTGTTCTACCGCGGCCTGGACTTCTTCAGGTTCCCGATCCTCGGCGACACGCTGTACACGCGAACGGAGGTGGTCGGGCTCAGACAGAACTCGGCGAAGCCCGGTCGCGCGCGAACGGGTCTTGCGGCACTGCGGATGACGACCATCGATCAGGCCGACCGGTTGGTCCTCGACTTCTACCGCTGCGCGATGCTGCCGCTGAGTCCCGACGGCCCCGACACCGGGCACGCCGACGATCTCTCGGCGATCGGATCGGATACCGTGCCGGACGTCGATCCGACGACGGACTGGGATGCCGACGTCTACCGGCGACGGGTGCCCGGCCCGCACTTCGACCCGGCGATCGCGGGCACGGTCCTACACGGCACCGGTGACGTGGTCTCGAGCGCGCCCGAACTGGCCCGGCTGAGCCTGAACATCGCGGCGATCCATCATGATTCGCGGGTCAGTGGAAGACGTCTGGTGTACGGCGGGCACACCATCGGGCTGGCGCTGGCACAGGCGACCCGCGCGATGCCGAACCTCGTCACGGTGCTCGGCTGGGAGTCCTGTGACCACACCGGCCCGGTGTACGAGGGAGACACCCTCTACAGCGAGATCCACGTCGAGAAGACCACCGCGCTACCCGGCGACCGCGGCGGGATCCTGGCGTTGCGGTCGTTGGTGTACGCGGCGGGGGATCCGGACCGTCAGGTGCTGGACTGGAGATTGCGCGTCCTGCAGTACTAGTCCCGGGGACAATGGCCGGATGGACACGGGCCGGATGGACACGCGGGCCGGCGACTGGGGTGCCAGCGGTCTGGCGTACCTGACGGGCCTCCCCGACGGCCCACCGGACTTCTCCCGCGCGCCCGTCATGGCGCGTGCCCGGGAGATCGCCGCGGACTTCCAGGCCCGCACGGCAACCGCCGTCGACGCGGCGGTGCTGCTGTCGGGGCGCGCGGCACTGCTGGGTCTGACCCGGCGCGGACAGGCCTCCGCGGGCGGCGCAACCCGACTGCTGCCCACCCGGGACGGATGGTGCGCCGTGACGCTGGCACGACCCGACGACGTCGACGCCGTGCCCGCGATGGTGGAGACCGACACCTGGCCCACGTCGGCCGAGGAGGCCTGGCCGGTGCTCAGGCGGTGGGCCGCGACGAGGTCGGGCACCGAGGTGGTCGAGCGGGCCCGACTGCTGGACCTGCCTGCTGCGCTCGTCGGCGAGGTTCGGGCGGAGGATCCCGTCGTGCGCCGGATCGGGCCGCCGACGCGGTCGCGCGGCCCGGCAGGGTTGCTCGTCGTCGATCTGTCGTCGATGTGGGCCGGGCCGTCCTGCGCCCAACTGCTCGCCCGCTCGGGGGCCACCGTGGTGAAGGTGGAGAGCCGGCGCAGGCCCGACGGTACGCGGTCGGGTCCGCGGTCGTTCTTCGACTGGGTCAACGGTGGGAAGCTCTGCTACGCAGCTGATTTCGACGATCCCGGTCCGCTACGCGAGCTGCTTGCCATGGCCGACGTCGTGATCGAGTCGTCGCGGCCGGCCGGCCTGCGCAGGCGTGGCCTCGGGCCGGCTGCCATGGCGCGCGAGGGAAGCGTGTGGTTGACGATCACCGGATACGGTGCGGACGGGGACAGGGCCGACCAGGTGGCCTTCGGCGACGACGCGGCGGTGGCGGGCGGACTGGTGGCAACCAGTGACCGGGGCCCGGTGTTCTGCGGCGACGCCATCGCCGACCCGCTGACGGGCCTTCACGCGGCACTGGCGGTGGTCGAGGCCCTGGAACACGGCGGCGGCGTCGTCGTGGAGGTGGCCATGGCGGCGGTCGCCGCGTCCTATGCCGCCCTGCCTCGAGTACCAGGTTCTGCCGGCCACCACGCAGCCCCGCCCGTCGCGCCGCCGCCCTCGACGCCCGCGTCGGAACTCGACGGCGACCGGGCTGCCGTGGACCGCATGATCGACGAAAGAAGGTTGGCTGCATGCTGATTCAACGTGCGCGACTGCTCGACGGCAGCGTCGTCGACGTCCGGGTGCACCACCACGTCATCGACGTCGATGGGCGGTTGGCACCCGATCCGGGGGAGGCCGTGTTGGACGCAGCGCACCACACGTTGATACCCGGCCTGCACGATCACCACGTTCACCTGCGGTCGGCCGCCGCGGCGCTGTCGTCGGTCGCCGTCGGTCCCCGCGAGGTGCACGGCACCGACGACCTGAGGGCACTGCTGTTCGCGGCCCCGGTGGGTGAGGACGGTTGGATTCGGGCGGTCGGCTACCACGAGGCCGCCGCGGGTCCGCTCGACCGGGTGGAGCTGGACGCCGTGTCACCCGCCGTGCCGGTCCGAGTACAGCACCGCAGTGGGGTGCTCTGGACGCTGAACTCCGCGGGTCTGGCGAGGATCGGCCTCGCCGACCATCCCGACGGCAGGCTCCGAAGCGCCGATCCGATCTGGTCGGGTGCGTTGCAGCGCCGGGAGAGCGGCCTGGCCGCGGTGAGCCGCCGGTTGGCGTCCTACGGCGTCACCGGGGTCACCGACGCCACCCCGGATCTCGGCATCGACGACGTCGTCAAGTTCGCCGAGTCCCATCGCCACGGCGAACTGCTGCAACGGGTGCACTGCCTGGCGCCCGGCAAGCGCATCCTGCACGACGACGATCTCGACCTCGCCGATCTGACAGCATGGATCGCGTCGCGTCACGACGCCGACGGGACGGTGGCCGTGCACTGTGTGACGGCCGCCCAATTGGTCGTCACGATCGCGGCGCTGCGCTCGGCGGGCAGCGTTCCCGGTGACCGCATCGAACACGCCGCGGTCGTGCCCGAGGACTGTCTGCACGATCTCGTCGACCTCGGTGTCACCGTCGCCACCCAGCCCAACTTCGTCTGCGAGCGCGGCGACCAGTACCTCACCGACGTGCCCGTCGACGAGCACGACCAGCTCTGGCGACTGGCGTCCCTGCTGTCCGCAGGCGTCCCGGTGGCGTTGTCGACCGACATGCCCTTCGGCGATGCCGATCCCTGGGCGGCGATGCGGGCGGCGGTCCGCCGCACGACGGCGTCGGGAGCAGTGGTCGGAAAGGGCGAGGCGGTGCCCGCGCTCAGTGCGTTGACGATGTTCCTCGGCACACCCGACCACCCTGCGTCCCCGCGCTCGGTCGCCAGCGGACAGCCGGCGGACCTGTGCCTGCTGGCCGCGCCGCCGGAGGAACTTCTCGGTGCGCTCGACGCGGACATGGTCGAGGTGACGCTCGTCGACGGGGCCGTGGTGTTCGAGCGGGGGTGAGGATCAGGCCGGCGCCGGCTCCCTCTCTGTAAGGGTCCGGCGCAGGAAATCAAGCTGTTTGGTGAAGAAGTCCTGTGCCACCCCCGTCTTCGAGACGATACCGTCGAACCCGTGGAACACGCCCCTGACCACTTCGACGTCGCATGGCACCCCGGCTTCCCGGAGGCGCTCGGCATAGGCGATGTCCTCGTCGTGGAACAGGTCGAGCGTGCCGACCCCGATCCACGCCGGAGGAAGTCCCGCCAGGTCGCCGCGGCGCGCGGGGACGGCGACCTGGGGGTCGGCGTCACCGAGGAAGCACTGCCACCCGTAGGCGTTGTCGTCCTGCGACCACAGCCTGTGCCCCGTCACGTCGATCGCGGGTCGGGTCGCCGAGCGGTCGTCGAGCATGGGGTAGACCAGCAGTTGGGACGCGACTTCCACCTCGCCGCGATCCCTGGCCATCAGGCCGAGCGAGGCCGCCAGCCCGCCGCCGGCGCTCGCGCCGCCGATGGCCACCCGCGCCGGATCGACGGCGGGCAGACCGGCCAGCCAGGCGAGCGCGGCGTGACAGTCCTCGACCGGCGCCGGGAAGGGAAACTCGGGCGCAAGCCGGTAATCGACGGAGGCCACCGTGATTCCGGCCGCGTTGGCGAACCGACGACACAGCACGTCGTCCTGGGCCGCGTTGCCGATCAGGTACCCGCCGCCGTGGATCCATAGCAGGGCGGGTCCGGGCGTCGTCGCGCCCGGAGGTCGGTGCAGACGCACGCCGACACCGGAACTCAGGGTGAGTACCTCGACGTCGGGTGGGGTCTTGCGACCCAGGAGAAGACGCGTCATGGCACGAACCACCGGTAGCGAATACTGGGCGCGGAGCGAGCGGGGGACGATGCGGGCGGCGCGATGCACGTCGGGGTGAAAGTCGTCCATTCTTCCGACCCTACTGACTACTGACCGGTCAGTCGCGATCGGTCAGCACGGCCTCGAACGCCACCCGGTCACCCCGGTAGAGCGAGCGCACCATCTCGATGGGCCGATCGTCGGTGTCGACCGAACGACGGTGCAGGCGCAGCATCGGCATCGCCGTCGTGGACTCGAGCAGGCCTGCCTCGCGCGGGCTTGCGAGCACCGTCTCGATGCGCTCGACCGCCGAGCCGAACGCGACTCCCCTGGCGCGGATCGCGGCGTAGAGCGAGGTGGACGGGTCGAATGTCTCGCGGAAGGTTCCGAACCGGTCGGTGGGCAGGTAGGTGCTCTCCAACCCGATGCGCTGGCCGTCGGCGAGCAGCACCCGCTCCAGGTGCATGACGGGCTCACCCTCGGTGACGTCGAGTGATTCGGCGAGGTCGGCGGACGCGGCGACGTCCTCCCAGGCGACCAGCAGGCGGCCGGGCTTGCGCCCCATCCGCAGCGCGCCCTCGGTATATGACTTCAACGAAAGCGGTTGAACCAGTTTTGACTTCGCCACCACGGTGCCGCGGCCACGCCGCGCGATCCGGCCTTCGACCAGAAGTTCGTGCAGGGCCTGTCGGACGGTCTCCCGCGCCACCCCGAAGTGTGTCGCGAGTTCCCTCTCCGGAGGGAAGCGATCACCCTCGCCCAGACCGTCGAGCACGTCGTCGAGGGCGGTCCGGATGGCATGCGGCTTGCTCACGGCGCTTCCCGATGCAGGGCCAGCCGTTTCGCGATGCCCAGCACGTCCTCGACTGTCGCACCGGATCCGTACGGGTCCTTGGCGGCATCGTCGTACCGGCGAAGACGCACCGCGTCGGGCCACCACGGGTGTGTGATCAACTCTCCGTCGACATCGGCGCCCCCCTGAGCCTGCAGCGACAGCATCGAGGCGGACGACACCGCATAGTCCGGGTCGGTGGCCGCGAGATATCGCTTGGCGGCGACGTGCGCGCCAGCCAGCCAGCCGACCCGCGCACCGAACCGTGGAGTCAACCACTCGTGGGCCGCGGAATCATGCCGCTGGTAGGCACTTTCGTCGAGGAGCGGGCTGTGTCCCAGGTCGTGCAGGGCGGCTGCGAGGATCAGCTCGTCATCCGCGCCGTCGTTCATCGCGCGGGCCGCAGACTGCAGTGCGTGGTCGAGTTCGTCGACCGCGTCCTCGTCCCACACCCCTCGCAGTGAGCGCAACAGATCCGCCGTCTCGTCGAGCACGTTCACGCGAGACAGTGTACCGGAATTGGTCTATACCAATTGTTAACCTGCTGTTCCGACCTCGCACATCGTGCGGTCGTACCGCCGTAGCACTGACTCTGAAAAGTCCTTCAGCATGCGCGTGACGGTCATCGGCGGTGGGATCCTGGGGACCGCTCACGCCATGGAGGCGGTCAGGCGGGGCCACCACGTCACCCATCTCGAACGTGAAGTCGAGGCCCGGGGCGCCACGGTCCGCAACTTCGGACTGGTCTGGGTGTCCGGACGGGCCGGCTTCGAACTGGACGCGACGCTTCGCTCGCGCGAACTCTGGGAGCGCATCGGCGCCGACATTCCCGGCGTCGGGTTCCGGCCCGCCGGATCGCTGACATTGTTGCGCACGCCACGTGAGGTCGCCGTAGCCGAGGAGGTCGCCGCGCGCTCCGATGCCGAGGCGCGCGGCTTCGAACTGCTCGAACCGGAGCGGGTCCGTGAACTCAATCCCGCCCTGCGTGGCAAGTTCGTTGCGGGGCTGCACTGTTCGCGCGACGCCGCCGTCGAGTCCCGACAGGCCCTACCTGCGATTCGCGCTCACCTCGGCACCACCGGGAGGTACCGGTTCCTGCCGGGCACCGAAGCGCGGTCGGTCGACGCAACGGTGGTCCGCGACGACCGGGGGAGCCGATACGAGAGCGATCTGATCCTGGTCTGTCCCGGGGCAAGCCACGGTGGTCTCACCCGCGAGATCGCCGGCGAACTGCCGGTGCGACGGGTCCGCCTGCAGATGATGCAGACAGAGCCTCTGGGCGAACCGCTCACCACCGCCATCGCCGACGGCGACAGTTTCCGGTACTACCCAGGCTTCGCAGGAACTGCGCTCGACGCCCTGAACCGAAACGAGTTTCAGGACGCGGTCGCCGACGAGCACCGGATGCAACTGCTGTGCGTCCAACGTCTGCACGGTGGCCTGACGATCGGCGATACCCACGCGTATGACGAACCCTTCGCCTTCGACGTCGAGGAGGCGCCGTACGCACACCTCGTCGGCGTCGTCGAGGAGTTCCTCGGTCGTCGGTTGCCGCCCATCCGGCAACGCTGGGCGGGTGTCTACAGCCAGTGCGTGGACCCGGGGCAACTCGTCTACCGCGAAATGGTCGGCGACGGGGTGTGGGTGATCACCGGACCGGGCGGCCGAGGGATGACGCTTGGCCCGGTCATCGGTGAGCAGACCGCCGACCTGATCGATCTCTGAAGGGAATGCATTGATGAACAACGTCATTCAACTCGCCGTGGTCGACATGGCCGGCACCACCGTTGCCGACGACGGGTTGGTCGTCAGTTCGTTCGAGGCCGCGGCGACCGCCGCGGGTCTGCCCGAGGCGGGACCGGAGCGTGACCGCGCTCGGCAGTACGTCCTCGACACCATGGGCCAATCGAAGATCACGGTGTTCCGTGCACTGTTCGGGGCCGAGGAACTCGCGCAACGCGCCAACGCCGCATTCGAGACCGCCTACGAGGCTGCCATCGACGACGGCAAGGCCCGCGCCATCGACGGGGCGGCAGAGTCCGTCACGAGACTGCGCGATGCCGGTGTGAAGGTGGCGCTGACAACGGGATTCAGCGGAGCGACCCAGGAGAAGCTGCTCGCCGCCCTGGGCTGGCAGACGCTGGCCGACCTGGTGCTCGCGCCGGGAACCGGGGTGCGGGGCCGGCCCTACCCGGACCTGATCCTGACCGCCCTGATGCGCCTGGGCGCCGACGCGGTCGGCGACGTCGCCGCCCTCGGCGACACCTCGAGCGACGTCGACAGCGCCCTGCGGGCCGGATGTCGTATCGCCGCAGGCACTCTCACCGGTGCCCACACAGAATCCCAACTGCGCGCAGCCGGTGCCACCCACGTCGTCGCGAACGTCACCGAGTTCGCCGACCTCATCCTGACCATCAACTGACCGAAAGGCACCAATCATGAGACTACGCAACATCCTCGCCGCAGCGTCCGTAACCG
This sequence comes from uncultured Actinomycetota bacterium, assembly GCA_963798245.1. Taxonomy (GTDB): domain Bacteria; phylum Actinomycetota; class Actinomycetes; order Mycobacteriales; family Mycobacteriaceae; genus Mycobacterium. The sequence continues at coordinate 430,373 of CAWCSO010000004.1, read as the reverse complement.
CACTTGCCATGACCATGACGGCCTGCGGAGGCACCGGCTCGTCGGGCTCCGGTAGTGGCGAGACGCTGACCGTGTACAGCGCCGACGGCCTGGCCACCTGGTACGAGAGCCAGTTCAAGAAGTTCACCGAGGACACCGGCATCAACGTCAACCTCGTCGAGGCGGGTTCCGGTGAGGTGGTCTCCCGGGTCGAAAAGGAGCAGTCCAATCCGCAGGCCGACCTCCTCGTCACGCTGCCGCCGTTCATTCAGAAGGCCCATGCTTCAGGTCTGCTGCAGCCCAGTGGCGTTGATACGACGGGGATTCCCGATGATCAGGTAGGGCCGGACGCGAGCTACATACCGATCGTGAACAACGCGCTGAGCTTCATCGTCAACCCGGGGGCCGACCCGAAGCCGACGACGTGGGACGACCTGCTCAAACCCGAGTTCAAGGGCAAGCTGCAGTACTCGACGCCCGGTCAGGCCGGCGACGGTACCGCCGTGCTGGTCCTGTTGCAGCAGTTGATGGGCAAGCCCGCCGCGATGGACTACCTGGCCAAGCTCCAGGCGAACAATGTTGGGCCGTCCTCGTCGACCGGCAAGCTGCAGCCCAAGGTCAGCAACGGAGAACTGCTGGTGGCCAACGGCGACGTGCAGATGAATCTGGGGTCGATAAAGGACGATGGCTCGACGTTCGACATCTTCATCCCCGCCACCTCGGACGGCAAGAAGACCACGGTCTCGCTGCCCTACGTCGCGGGTGTCACCAAGGGCGCGCCGCACGCCGACGGCGCGAAGAAGCTGCTGGCCTTCCTGGTGTCCGAGGACGTGCAGAAGACCGTCGAACCCGAGGCGCTCGGCATCCCCGTGATCGAGTCCCTCGTCCAGTCATCCGGCGATTCGGCGGAGCCCAATACCCCCGCCGCCGTGCTGAAGGATGTCACCGTGTGGGTGCCGAACTGGGACAACGTGCTCGCCGACCTCGACGCCGACCTGGCCGCGTACCAGAAGTCGACCGGTAGCTGACCGTGACGGAGATCGGCTTCGGCCGGACGACGGCGGCGACCCCCCGGAAACACGGTGACGCGGACACCGACGACAAGACCACCGAAACCGGTTCGCCAGCAATATTGTTCGACAGGGTCGGAGTCGCCTACGGCCGCGGCAAGAAGATCACCAACGCCCTGGTCGACTTCAATCTCCGTGTCGCGCGAGGGGAGACGGTGGCGCTGCTGGGACCCAGCGGCTCGGGTAAGTCCACGGCGCTCAACGCGCTCGCGGGATTCGTCCGACCGACCACGGGCACGGTCCGGCTCGGGGGCCGCGACGTCACTGATCTACCACCTGCGAAACGCGGTATCGGCGTCGTGCTGCAGTCTTATGCATTGTTTCCGCACATGCGGGTCATCGACAACGTGGCATTCGGGCTGAAGTCGCACCGGGTGCCGCGTGGTGAGATCGGCTCCAGGGCCGCCGAAGCGCTGGACATGGTGGGTATGTCCGGCTACGCGAAGCGACTTCCGCGCGAACTCTCCGGCGGGCAGCAGCAACGGGTCGCGATCGCCAGGGCGCTCGCCATCCGGCCGAGCGTGCTCCTGCTCGACGAGCCGCTGGCCGCCCTGGACGCGCAGTTGCGCCAGTCGATGCTGGCAGAGTTGCAACGGCTCAAGGAGGCGCTGCCGGATACCGCGATGCTCTACGTCACGCACGATCAGGCTGAGGCGCTGGCCCTGGCCGACCGGATCGTCGTGATGAACGACGCACGGCTGGTGGACGTCGACACGGCGGACAACCTCTGGAAGCGTCCACCCACCAGCTTCACCGCGGCGTTCCTCGGCGGTGCCAACCTCATTCCGTGCACGGTCGGTCGTGTCATCGGCACCACTGCCCTGGTCACCTTTGCGCACAAGACGGTCAGCACCGAGGCGCCGCAGCCCGAGGTGGGGCGAATGGACTGGGCACCGGGTTCCAAGGCGCTGCTGTGCATCCGTCCTCATGCGTTGCGGATCGTGTCGCTGGGCGACCGTGATGCCCTGCGCGCCAACGTCAACGCCGCGGTATGGCGCGGCGCGACCACACGTCTGGTGCTGTCCGTCGGCGGGATGCCCGATCAGCTACTCGACGTCGACGTGCCCGGCAACGTCGGCTACGACGTCGGCGCCGAGGTGGGGGTGCGCTTTCCCGAGCCGGCCGGTGTCCTCGTCGCGGCGGGCCCGTGACGGCGATCTTGGCGGAGCCGGGCGCCGCGCAGGCGGCCCCGACTCGAAAGGCTCCCAGGTCGTTCGCGGTGTGGTGGGTACTGCCGCCGCTGCTCCTGGTCCTTGCCTTCGTGGTGTACCCGTTGATCCGGGTGTGCCTGGAATCGCTGAAGACGGACGGCACCGGCCCACGTCCGTCGACCTGGAGCGGGGTGCTCACCGAGCAGGTGTTCCTGGATGCGCTGTGGCGCACGGTGGCGATCGCCGCGACCTCCACGCTCGGCTGCCTGGTACTCGGCACGTTCCTCGCCATCGTGTTGGCATTCGTGCCGTTCTCGGGGTCCCGCCTGGTCGGCCGTCTGATCGACACCATCCTTGCGCTGCCGTCCTTCCTCATCACGCTCGCGTTTACGTTCCTCTACGGGACCGCCGGGGCGGTGAACGCCGCGATCACCGCCGTGACCGGCGGTGACTCGCCCGCACTGAACTTCCTCTACACGCCCGCCGGCGTGATCGCCGCCGAGATCACGTTCTTCACCCCGTTCGTGGTCCGGCCGTTGCTGGCGTCGTTCGCCGTGCTGCCGCGGGCCCAGCTCGACGTGGCCGCCAGCCTCGGTGCGTCGCCGCTGCGCGTGCTGCGCTCGGTCGTGATGCCCGAGGCGTGGCCGGCGCTGATGGCGGGCGGCAGCCTCGTTCTACTGTTGACGCTCAACGAGTTCGGCATCGTGCTCTTCACCGGCGCCAAGGGCGTCATGACCTTGCCGGTCCTGATCTATACGCGGGGAATCGTCACGTTCGACCTCCCCGGCGCGGCCGTCATCGCGACCGTCCAGATCGCGTTGTCGCTCGCCCTCTACACGCTCTACCGCGTGATCTTCGCGCGCATGACGACCGACCACGGAAGGGCTTGAGCGGATGCTTCTGTGGAGCCGGCGAAGTAGGGTCGTCCTGCTCATCGTCTTCTGTCTCGTCGTCCTCGTCGTGTTCGTCGCACCACTGGCCACGGTGGTGCTCGCGGGTCTCGCCGGGTCGTGGACGGGTCCGCTGCCGTCGGATCTGGGCCCAGGCCACTTCGGCGATGCGCTGTCCGGCGACAACCTGGCCAGCCTGTCGGTGAGCCTGCAGACCGCGTTCATTGCGGGCGGGCTGGCGTTGATCCTCGGGACCTGGGCGGCGCTAGCCGCGAGGGAGGCTCCCACCTGGCTCGGCCGAATCGTCGATGCCGCGTTTCACCTCCCCATCGCGGTGCCTTCGGTGGCGATCGGCCTCGGTCTGCTGATCGCGTTCAATTCGCGTCCGCTGCTGCTGGGTGGCACCCGGTGGATCGTGATCCTGGCCCACACGGTGCTGGTGCTCGCCTTTGCGTTCAGCGCGGTGTCGGCGGCCCTGGACCGGCTCGATCCGGGGTACCGCCAGGCGGCTGAATCGCTCGGTGCGAGCCCATCCCGGGTGCTGACCAGGATCACGCTGCCCCTGCTGATGCCTGCACTCGGCGCGGCGGCGGGATTGGCGGTGGCGCTGTCGATGGGTGAACTCGGCGCCACGGTGATGGTGTATCCGGCGACGTGGAAGACGTTGCCGGTCACCATCTTCGCGCTCACCGACCGCGGTCAGGCGTTCCAGGCGGCGGCCTGCACGACCGCGCTGCTTCTGGTCACGCTGTTGGCGTTGGTTCTGCTGGGCCGCATCCGGGGGCGGGCGGCGCTGCGCTGACCGCCGCAGCAGCGCAGCCACTAGGCGATGACTCGTCGCGCCTTGACGTCGGGTAGGTGGCGCGCTGCGACTTCGAAGTCGGCGTCGTCGTGCAGGACCACGAGGCCCTTGGCCGCCGCGGTGGCGCAGATCAGCAGATCGACGACCGACAAAGCGCGCACCGCGCCCACGGCCGCGAGTTTGTGCTGAGCGGAATCGATCCACCGCCAGACGGACTTCGGCACGGTCACGTCAGGGTAGACGTTGCAAAACGTCCAGTTCATCTCGTCGATCTCGGCGGCATTGCGCGCCGATCGACGGAACTCGGCTCGTTGTGGCTCGCATGATCCGATGGACCCGCTGAGAAGTGGGGAGGTCCAGGCCTCGGTGAGTTCCGGTTGGCGTTGGAGTCGCCATACTGCGGAGGAATCCACGAGGAAGTGGATCAATTCCCGACGGCCTTCTCGTCGGCCCGGGCGTCGAGCCAACCCTCGTAGTCCCAGTGTTTCGCTTGTTCGCGGGACTGGGCAAGCGCTTCGATGCGACGGAACCGCTCGACGTAATCGCGCATCGCGAGGTTCACGGCTTCCTTCTTCGTGTGCACTCCGGCGATCCGCATGACCTCGGTCAACGCAGCGTCGTCGAGGTCGATCTGAGTTACCGACACATTCGCCTCCGATGTTGGTGAGATACAATTCAAGCATACATTGCGTACATCATGCGGAGCCGCTGCAGGCGCTCTAAGCGCGCACACGGGCGCTCAAGCGGAGCAACGGCGATCTCCGCGGCGGTGAGGGTCGGGAGGTGGTGCGAGCCGATCAACGGAAGCGGACGTCCTTTGTCGCCTGGCTCCAACACGAACGAACCGTTCTCGACGATCCGACCAGCCACCTCGCTCTCGCCGCCATCGAGCCTGGCTGGTCGACCACGGTCTGGTCGACGGGGTGTCGCCCCGGGTCAGGCCGGAGGTACGGGCGCCGGGCCCGGCAAGATGGGGTCGACCCCGGGGATGGGATCGCTCTGGGGCGGCACTTCCGCCGGCGGCGGGCCGGGTGGCGGGCCGAAAGTGGGGGATTGCGGGTCGGCTGCCGGCGCGGGGACGTCTGCCACTGGCTCGGGCGGCGGCCCCGGGATGTCTGGCGCCGGCTCCGGGGGCGCCGCAGGGGCGGGGGGCGCAGCCTCAGGTGCCGTTGGGGCCGGGGCATCGGGCGGCGGTGGCGCAGCCTCAGGTGCCGCTGGGGCCGGTGCAACGGGTGGCGGTGGCGCAATCTCAGGTGCCGCTGGGGCCGGTGCAACGGGTGACGGTGTCGCAACGGGTGGTGGTGGCGGTGGCGGCGCAGCAGGCGCTGCAACGTCGCTCTGCTGCTGTCTCACGCTGCCCACCAGAGGCTTCCAGTCCGCGCCGGCGGGGGGAACCACACTGCACGACACCTGTCGGCTGCCCGCAGCCCAGCTCGCCCGTCCCAGCCGGCCGAAGTCGAGCGCTACGTCCGAACCGCTCAGTCCGGCAGGAGCCAGGTAGGTGTCGGTCAGCTTCGTGCACTCCTCGCGTACGAACGCCTCCTGCTCGGTGTCCGTAGGCGGTTCGCCGGGGAACCGTTGCGCCAGGGCGACCATGCCGGTGACCTCGGCCGCGTGTGGGGCCGAGCAGTCGACGGGGATGTCGGTCGGACGCTGCATGGCGGTGTCGACGCCCAGGCAGGTCCCCGTCGGCCAGACCCTGGACTGGTCGATCTCGGCGACCTGACCCGTGAAGGGGGTCGGCTTGCCGCCCATGCCGATCAGCTGCAGCCCGCAGAGCAGGCGCCGGTCGGCCGACGCCGTCGCATCCGCGTCGCCCGCCCACAGCACGCCGATCGTGAACCTGCTGTCCGGGTCGTAGCGTGGTCCCAGATACTCCCGGACCGCCAGCTGGCACGGTTCGGCGAAGTTGTCCATCAGCACCGACTTCGCCACCTCGAACATGTGGTCGCCGCTGCACTGTACGAAGGACGGCTTGTCGGGCTCATCGGGCGGCCAGGTCAGGCAGGCGCCGCTCTCGGCATTGCCGAACACCGTGGCGGCACGGCTCTGCTCATCGGCGTCTCCACGCACCATCGACGTCGTCGACGTCGTCACGTTGAGTACGCCGGCCACGAGCAGGCCGACGAGAATTAGACCCAGCGTCGCCCGCCGATTCGAGCGCGGACTTCGCGCGCCAGGGCATCCCGTCGCGTCACCGCCTGCCCGCCGGTCTTCGAGCGCCGCGACGGCGGAATCGAGGTCCGACCCCGTCACGGTCGCAGCCGACGTCGCCCAGGGTCACCATGGGCGGCGGCAAGGCAGCGGAGTTTGCTAGCCACGATGTTAGAGCCTTGCACAGGTGGCTGCAGGATGCCATGTGTGCGCACCGCATCGTATGCAGCCCGGGTCGCAATCGTTACCTGAGCAATGGATCCCTCGGAAGACACAGGATCCGCTCGGCAATCGTGTTTCGGGTGATCTCGGAGGTACCCCCGGCGATGGTCATGGCCCGGTTGCCCAGGTACCCGCTGGTCAGCTGAGGGGTCTCGCCGACGACCGCGGCCGTCCCGGCGAGGTCCATTCCCAGTTCGGTGAGATGCTGGGAATGCTCCGCGAGCAGCAGCTTGGTGACGTTGCCCTCCGGCCCGGGCTCGGCGCCCGCGATTGCCCTGGTGACGCGCCGCAGGTTGAGCAACCGCAGGCTGTGCGCCTCGGCGATCACCTCGCCGGCCCGTCGCACGTACGCCGCAGCCGTTTCGGGCGCCGCCGCGTCGAGCAGCTTGATCAGATCGTCAATGACGAATCCGGTGGGAGCCGACGAGCCGCCCCCGATCGAGACGCGCTCGTTTCCCAGCGTCGCGCGCGCGACGAGCCAGCCGCGGTTGACATCGCCAACCACGTCGGCGTCGGGTACGAATACGTCGTCGAAGAAGACCTCGTTGAAGTGCGCGTGGCCCGTCAGGCCGCGCAAGGGGTTGACGGTCACGCCGGGCACTCTCATGTCGATCGCCATCATCGAGACCCCGGCGTGCTTGGGTGCGTCCGGATCGGTGCGTACCGTCGCCAGTCCCCACTGACACTCGTGCGCGAGGCTGGTCCACACCTTCTGGCCGGTGACCCGCCAGCCACCGTCGACCCGTTTGGCCGACGTCCGGACGGCTGCCGCGTCCGAGCCCGCCCCGGGCTCGGAGAACAGCTGACACCACATCACCTTGCCTCGCAGCACCGGTTCCACCCAGCGTTCCCGCTGGTCGTCGTTGCCCGCCTGAGCGATGGTGAGTGTCACCCATCCCGTGATGCCCATGTCGGGCCGGTCGACGCCGGCGAACTCCTCCTCGACGACCAGTTGTTCCAGGACGTCGGCGGCGCGGCCCCACGGCTTCGGCCAGTGCGGCACCAGGTAACCCGAGTCCACCAGGTAGTCGCGCCGCTCTTCGGCGGGGAGCGCGCCGAGCGTGGCGACGGCGTCGCGGGCGGCCGCCCGGTGCACCTCGGCCTCATCGGGTAGCGCGAAGGATGCGCCACGCGCCTGACCGCTGCGTTGACCGTCGACGACGTCGACGAGTGGGTCGGCACCATCGTTCATGATCGCCGCGAGGGTGCGGGCGCGGCGCAGGTACATGTGGGCGTCATGCTCCCAGGTGAATCCTATGCCGCCGTGCAGTTGAATGTTGCACTGCGCGTTGAAGATCTGGGTGCGGATCGCGTGCGATGCCGCGACCGCTCCCGCGAACCAGGCACTGTCCAGGTCGTCGGCGCGGGCCGCGTCCCAGGTGGCCGCGGTGGTCTGCTCGGCGTTGACGAGCATGTTCGCCGCGTGATGCTTGACCGCCTGGAAGGTGCCGATGGTGCGGCCGAACTGCTCGCGGACCTTGGCGTACTCGACGGCCATGTCCAGGGTTGCCCAGCTGACCCCGACCGCCTCGGCGGACGCGAGGATGCGGAACACCGTCCGCGCGCGCCTGGCGGCCCCGCGAAGGATCCGCTCCGGCTCGAGGGCGACGGCGCGCAGCGTCACCGACCCGATGCTGCGGGTGGTGTCCACGGACTCCAACCGCGTGACCGTCACGCCCGCAGCCGCGGCGTCCACGACCACGACGTCGTCACCGGCGACGATGACGAGCAGATCGGCCTCCGGGGCGCCAAGCACCGCGGTGCTCTCGCCGTTCAGGACGAGGTCTTGACCGACGTCGATGGTGCTGGAGAGACCAAGGGCGCCGACGGCGCTGCCGTCGGCGAGACCGGGGAGCAGCCGAGTGCGTAGTGGGTCGGCTCCGCTGCGGTCGATGACCACGGCTGCGGCCACCGTCGGCAGGAACGGGCACGGGCAGAGTTCACGGCCCTGCGCCTCCAGAACCACCGCTAATTCGGGCAGGCCGACGCCAGAACCGCCGTACTCCTCGGGTAACGCGAGGCCCTGCCAACCGAGTTCGGCCGCCGCGGTCCACAGCTGCGACGGATGGTTCGTCTGCTCGCTCAACGTCGCCCGGGCTGCAGCACGGCAGTCGAGCCTGGTCAGCTGGCCGATCGCAGATTCGGCGAGGTCGCGGTGATCGTCGGTGATCGCTAGTGCAGAGATGCCCACGTAGTCGAGCTAACCACCGAAGAGACCGCAATGCATGTGATGCAGATCACAATCACGACCTCTGCATCGGATTGGTAGACAAGTTGCCAGTGTTGTCGTCTACCGACGGGTAGCGAGGGTACGGTCGATCAATGACGGCTCGACCGGACACCCGGTATCCCGGACCCTCGTGGACGAGCCGAGCCCGCTGGCTCGTGGAGGCAGGCCCCTCGGACTACCTACTTGCCATGAGTGTCGGGGCGACGTCCCTGCCCGTCATCGGCCGACATCTCCATCCGTTGGGCACCGTGACTGCCATGAGCGTCTGGGGTGTCCGTCACATACCGGACTTCCTCACCTCCGCCGTGAAGTCGCGGTTCACGCCCGCCGAGGTTCGCAAACGGGACCGTGATACCACCAGCGAGGTGGCCTCTGCCGCGTTGCGCGGGGTCGTGAACGCAGATGCGCTCGACATCGAGTGGCCGGCGGCCGATGGCACGGCTCCGATCTGGAAGGTTCGCGAACACCGACGCAACGTCCACCGCACGTCGGTGCGCTACGGCGAGAGCCCATCTCAGCTGTTGGACGTCTGGCGCCGCAAGGAACTGCCCGCGCTTCCCGCCCCGGTGATGATCTTCCTGCCGGGCGGCGCCTGGGTGCACGGTCGCCGCATGCTGCAGGGCTACGCGCTGATGTCCCACCTGGCCGATCTCGGCTGGGTGTGCCTGTCCATCGACTACCGCGTCGCGCCGAATCATCCCTGGCCGCAGCACATCACGGACGTCAAGACCGCGATCGCGTGGGCCCGCGCCAACGTGGACAAGTTCGGCGGAGACCGCAACTTCGTCGCGGTGGCGGGCGCTTCGGCGGGCGGCCACCTTGCCGCGCTGGCGGGTCTGACGGCAGGCGACCCCGATTTCGACGCAGAACTACCGGACGGATCGGACACCTCGGTGGATGCCGTCGTCGGCATCTACGGCCGCTACGACTGGGAAGACCGGTCCACCGTCGAACGAGCCCGCTTCGTCGACTTCCTCGAGGGCGTCGTGGTCAAGCGCAAGATCGCGAGGCACCCGGAGATATTCCGAAAGGCATCGCCGATCGCCCGAGTGCACCCCGACGCGCCGCCGTTCCTGGTGATTCATGGGTCCGGCGACAGCGTCATCCCGGTCGCGCAGGCCCGCGACTTCGTCGAGACGCTGCGCAAGGGGTCCCGTGCCCCGGTCGGCTACGTCGAACTACCGGGCGCCGGGCACGGCTTCGACGTGACCGACGGAGCCCGCACCGGGGCTGCCGCAACGGCAATCGGCTTGTTCCTCAACCAGATTCACCGAAACCAGACGGTGACGGGGCGCAAGCAGGTTATATAGCCTCCGGCGAGGAGGTGTGTGGTGAAGAGGCTCAGCGGGTGGGACGCGGTACTGCTGTACACCGAGACCCCATCGGTGCACATGCACACCCTCAAGCTCGCCGTGATCGACATCTCGGAGCTGAAGGGCGCAACGTTCGGGATCGACGAGTTCCGCCAGGTGATCCACGGCAGGCTCTACAAGCTCGACCCCTTCCGCTACGAGCTGATCGACATCCCGTTCAAGTTCCACCACCCGATGTGGCGGGAGAACTGTGAGGTCGACCTCGAATACCACGTACGCCCGTACCGGGTGCAGAGCCCAGGCGGCCGGCGTGAACTCGACGACGCGGTGGGACGCATCGCCAGCACGCCACTGGACCGCAGTAGGCCCCTCTGGGAGATGTACTTCATCGAGGGGCTTGCCAACGGAAGAATCGCGGTCCTCGGCAAGATCCATCACGCCCTGGCCGACGGCGTGGCGTCGGCGAACCTTCTCGCGAGGGGGATGGATCCGCGGGCCAGCCCACCGCGTGACCGGGACTCGTACGCAACGGATCCGACACCGTCGCGCTCCGAATTGATGCGCACGGCTTTCGGCGACCACCTCCGCCAAATCGGCAGGCTGCCCAGCGTGGTGCGCTATACCGCGCAGGGCATGAGCAGGGTGCGCAAGAGCGCGCATACGCTGTCTCCGGAACTCACCCGCCCCTTCACGCCACCCCCGAGCTTCATGAACCACATGGTCGACGGCACGAGGAAGTTCGCCACCGCCACGCTGTCACTCGCCGACGTCAAGCAGACCGGCAAGCACCTCGGCGCCACCATCAACGACATGGTGCTCGCCATCTCGACCGGAGCCCTGCGCAACCTCCTCCTCCGCTACGACGGCCACGCCGACCACCCGCTATTAGCCTCCGTCCCAGTGAGTTTCGATTTCTCGCCCGAACGCATCTCGGGTAACTACTTCACCGGCGTGATGATGGTGCTGCCCGTCGAACTCGAGGATCCGCTGGAACGGGTGACGGCGGTCCACGATGCCGCGGCAACGGCAAAGGAGACCAACCACCTGATGGGGCCCGAACTCGTCAGCAGGTGGTCGGCCTACTTCCCCCCGGCTCCGGTAGAGGCGCTGTTCCGCTGGTTGGCCAACAAGGACGGACAGAACAAGGTGCTCAACCTGCCGATCTCCAACGTGCCAGGCCCCCGCGAGCACGGCCGGGTCGGAGGTGCTCTGGTCACCGAGATCTATTCGGTCGGACCGCTGACCACCGGTAGTGGTCTCAACATCACGGTGTGGAGTTATGTCGACCAGCTCAACGTCTCCGTGCTGTCCGACGGCGCCACCCTGGAAGACGCGCATGAACTCACCGACGCCATCATCGATGCCTTCATCGAGATCAGGCGCGCAGCAGGACTTTCCGAGGAGCTGACGGTCGTCGAAGGAGCGATGGACCAGTAGCGGTCAGTCGGGTTCCTCGCCGCCGGAGCGGCTCTGGTGGCTCGCCCGCACCCAGTCGAGAAAGTGCGCCACCGCCGTCGCGGTGTAGTGCCCGTGCGGTGAACCGAAGAAGTCGAAGGCGTGCTGCGCGTGCGGGATCTCCGCGTAGATGACCGGGTTGTCGGACTTCTGCTCGAGTGCCTCGACGAACTCCCGCCCCTCACCCACCGGGATGATGGAGTCGTCCTCGCCGTGCAGCACGAAGAACGGTGGGGCGTCGGATCGGACCCTGGTGATGGGTGAGGCGTCCAGGAAGACCTGACGGTTCTCCCTGAAACGCTTCTTGACGATTAGGCGTTGCAGGATCGCGATGAACTCGGGACGTCCTGATCCCTCGCGAGAGAACCAGTCGTAGCGGCCGTAGATCGGCACCGCGGCGACCACCGAGGTGTCGGCGTCCTCGAAGCCCGGTTGCCACTCGGGATCGTTCGGCGTCAGGGCTGCCAGAGCGGTCAGGTGGCCGCCAGCCGAACCGCCGGTGATCGCGACGAAGTCCGGGTCGCCGCCGTATTCGGCGATGTTCTCCTTGATCCAGGCGAGCGCCCGCTTCACGTCGACGATGTGTGCGGGCCACGTGTTGCGCGGGCTCACTCGATAGGCGATCGACACGCAGACCCAGCCGCGTTCGGCCATCTGGCTCATCAGGGGGTAGGCCTGCGGACGGCGATTCCCGATCGCCCACCCCCCGCCGGGTACCTGAAGCAGGACGGGTGCACGTCCGTCGCGTGGCAGGTCGGAGCGGTGCCAGATGTCGGCGACGTTGACGCGGTGGGGGCCGTACCGGATGATGTCGTCGGCCTTCTTCACGTACCGCCGCCTTGTCCATGACGTGCGCAGGACTCCGCCGCGTCGCCGGCGCCGTTCGTCCTCGGCGACGGTGCCGTAATCCTCGCCGAGCGCCTCGGCGAGTGGCTCCTCGAAGTAGGGCTGCGACCGAGCGTTGCGCCGGTACACGAAGCCGAGCATCGCCCAGGAAACCATCGTGAGCGCGAGGGCGATCCGGCCGCGCCGACCCTTGAAGTCGCCGCGCAGCGCCCGCCGCGCGGCGTCGATCACCGAGGCGCCCACCACGACGGGCGCAGCCTCGCCGGTCGGCCACCCGAACGCGAACACCGGCAGCGTGACGTAGCCGTCGCGTCCGAGTGGTCGGATCGCGTTGGAGGCGTTCACCACCTCTGCGATCGCCCGCAGCAGCGGGTAGCGCCTGCGCTTACGTATCGGGGCCATCGGCGCCCGGCTCGAGAATCGAAAGAAGCTCACGGCGAAGGATCTTGCCAGTGCTGCCGCGGGGCAGTTGGTCGAGCACGGTGATCTGGCGCGGCACCTTGTAGTTGGCCAGATTCTCGCGCACGTGGGCCTTGAGGGTGTCGGGCGAGGCCGTCGCGCCCCCGCCGAGCACCACGAAGGCCACCAATCTCTGGCCGTACTGGTCGTCGTCCACGCCGAGCACCGTGGCATCGGTCACCCCGGGGTGCGCCGACAGTGTCTTCTCCACCTCGATCGGGTAGACGTTCTCGCCGCCGGAGACGATCATCTCGTCGTCTCGGCCCACGACGAAGAGTCGGCCGCCGGCATCGACGTAGCCGACGTCACCGGAGGACAGGTAGTCCCCGTGGAAGGTGCTGGTCGCCCCGGAGGTGTACCCGTCGAACTGCGTTGAATTGCGCACGTAGATGGTGCCGACCTCGCCGGCGGGCAGTTCGTGCAGTTCCGCGTCGAGGATCGCGATGTCGGTGCCGTCAGCTGGTCGGCCCGCGGTATCGGGTGCTGCGCGAAGGTCGGCGGGGGTGGCGGTGGCGATCATGCCGGCTTCCGTCGCGTTGTAGTTGTTGTAGATGATGTCGCCGAACCGGTCCATGAACGAGGTCACGACGTTCGGGTTCATCCGCGACCCGGATGCGGCGGCGAAGCGCAGGGACCGGCCGGAGTAACGGTCGAGGACGTCCTGCGGCAGGTCCATGATCCGGTCGAACATGACTGGTACGACGCAGAGGCCCGTGGCGCGGTGGGTGTCGACGAGGGCGAGTGTGGCCTCGGGGTCGAACCTGCGCCGGGTGACGATCGTGCACGACATGGACGCGGCGAAGACCAGCTGCGAGAAGCCCCAGGCGTGGAACATCGGCGCCACCACGACGGTGACCTCCTCGGCGTGCCATGGCGTGCGGTCGAGGATCGCCTTGAGTGTGTCTGGTCCGCCGCCGGAGCGTGCGGCACCCTTGGGGGTTCCGGTGGTCCCCGACGTCAGCAGAATTGTTCTGCTCTTGGTGGCGGTCGGTTCGGGTCGCTCGCCGGCATGCGCGGCGATCATCTTCTCGACGGTCATCTCGGCGGCGCCGTCGTCGGTCCACGCGACGATGCGGGTGGCATCGGGACGCTCGGCCAGCGCTCGCTCGACGGTCGGGCCGAACTCTTCGTCGTAGATCACCACGACCGACTTGCCCGCGCCCTCCCGCGTCACCACCTCCGCCAGCGCAGGACCGGCGAAGGACGTGTTGAGCAGGAGCACGTCGACGCCGATACGGTTGGCGGCGATCAGCGCGTCGACGAAGCCGCGGTGGTTGCGCGCCATGATCGCGACGACCATCGGTGCGGATTCCAATTCCGCGGACGGGGCCAGCTTCTGCAGGGCTGCGGCAAACGCGTCGGCCCGCTGGTCGATTTCCTGCCAGGTCAGCGTCCCGATCTCGTCGATGAGGCCGGCCCGGTCCGGGCACCGCTGGGCGGCGGCGGCGAAACCGGACGTGACGGCCATGTTCTCCCGGGCCATCGCGGCCGCCATGCGGACGTAGCGGTCAGGCCGAAGTGGTGCGATGACGCCGGCCCGCACCAGGGTGCTCAGCAGGCCGAGTGCACCCGTGAGTCGATCGGTGACGCCCATGATTCAGTCCTTCTCGCGACCGGTCAGCCGAGCACCGGGAGCGTGCGTTCGTCGGCGAGACTGTCGAGTGCCTTCTGCATGACATGCCGAACGTGGGCGTCGACCTCGTCGATGTCGGGGTCATCGCCGAACTCGGCGGCGATGTCGACCGCTGGCAGAGCCTGCATGACGATCTTGGTCGGCAACGGCAGGTTTACTGGAACCACTGCGGACAGGCCGAACGGGAAGCCGAATGACAACGGCATGATCTTGGTTCGCGCCAACCGCGCGATCGGGCCGAGCCGTTTGGCCAGCCAAGTTCCGCGGGTGAGGTAGAGCTGGCTCTCCTGCCCGCCGATCCCGACGACGGGAACGATGGGCACGCCGGCGTTCATCGCCGCCCGCACGTAACCGGTGCGGCCGTCGAAGTCGATCTTGTTCGCCGACAGGGTCGGTCGGTAGACGTCGTAGTCACCGCCGGGGAAGACCACGACGACCCCGCCGGAACGTAGCGCCTCGTCGGCGTTCTCGCGGCTGGCCAGGATGAAGCCCGTCCTGCGCAGGAAATCGCCGCTGGGGCCCACCATCAGCATGGCGTGGCTCAGCGTGTAGACGGGCCGGTCGTAGCCGAACTTCTCGTAGAAGTCCGTCGCGAACACCGGTACGTCCATCGCGAACATCCCGCCGGAGTGGTTCGACACCACCAGGGCCCCACCTGCCGGGAAGCCTTCGAGGCCGCGGACCTCGGCCCGGTGGTACCCCTTGATCAGCGGGCGGAGAAACCCCATCACGCGTTCGGTGAGCCCGGGATCCCATTTCGTCACCTCCGACGGCTCGGTATCGGATGCGCTCACCGGTCCCCCTCACAGAATTGCAACGTGTTCTAGTTTCGATGCTACCGGTAGCTGGCCGACGGAGAGACGACCCGGTCCGGGCGGCAGCCTCGTGACGACGCTACGCCCCGTGAAGGGCGTGCCGGTTTAGCCAGGTGAGGCCGCATCACGGCACCGCGGCGACCCCGGAGCGTTGCTAGATCGCTGCGATGAACGTCGAGGTGTAGAACTCGGCAGGTGTCTGCGAGAAGGCAGAAGGGCGCTCGACGATCACCCATGCACCCGTCGCACCGGACTCTATGGGGCCTTGGAACGTGGTGGCGCCGAAACCCACACCGTCGGTCTGGAGGCCGCCGGTGATCACCCCCGGCGCACCGGTCCCGCAGCCGCTGGACGGTCGCGGCGTCTGGATCACGCGGACGTCGTAGTGGGTGTTCGGCACGGCGGTATTCATGGTGATCGTGGCGGAGACGCTGCCCGACGAAGAACTCACATCGGCGATGGCACGCGCGTAGCCGACTGCGTCAGGCCACTTGAGGAGGGTGAAGTCACATGCCCGCCATCTGCTCAGCAGTGGCATCTGGGCGGCACTGAGCTGATCGGGTGCTGCCGACGCGGTCGCCGGGTTGATGGCCATCAGCGACATGCCGATGGCGACTACTACCGCGTGCGTCAATTTGTTCATTTGAGTACATAGTGCTCCTTTTCGGCTCGTTGCGCACCAGTCAAGATCAGATTGCCGTCGTCCCACCGGCCAGGTGCTCGCCGGCTGACTCAGGTCCTGCGATCACCAGATCCCACGGGTTCGCCGATGCCATGGCCATCCTGCCGAGACGCCTGGCGTGGTGCGCCGTCGTGCCGAACTCGTCGGCCCAGCTTCGCGCACGCATCGTCGCCAGCCACAGTGGGTGCTCGATGGTCACGCCGATTGCGCCGTGCAACTGGTGCGCGATCCTGGTGACGGGCCCAACCGCACGGCCGACCGTGACCTTCGCGACGGCGACCGCGTAGTCGGCCTGCGGACTGTCGAACCCATGA
The DNA here is from genome assembly GCA_963798245.1 of uncultured Actinomycetota bacterium. Classification (GTDB taxonomy): domain Bacteria; phylum Actinomycetota; class Actinomycetes; order Mycobacteriales; family Mycobacteriaceae; genus Mycobacterium. The sequence goes on along the minus strand of CAWCSO010000004.1, from coordinate 414,358 downwards.
TCAGCGGCCGCGGCGACCGCCAATGCGATTGCAGCCCTGGCATGTTCGATCGCTCCGAGCATCTCGGCCAGGGAGTGCTGCACGGCTTGGAAACCCTTCAGTGGCCGACCGAACTGAATTCGCTCACGGGCGTGCGCCGCGGTCAGTTGCGCGGCCGCGTCCAAGGCGCCCACGATCTGCACGCAGCGGGCCCACGCGCCGCGCCGGATCAGTTCGTCGTACACGGTGGGGGTCAACCGCACCGCCTCGGCGACCGAGAGGGCGAACGGGACCGAGCCGCGCGGTTCCCCGGCCAGGTTGTGGAAACGTTCGAACTCGGCCGGCGGCAGCACGGCGACGAACAACGCGTCGGGTGCCGCGGCGGCGAGCAGGACCGTCGGCGAATCCGGCCACGGGACATCGGCGGCAGTGCCGACCACTCGTCCGTCAGCAACGTCCGCGCTACCGATCGCCACGGTCATGGGGCCGTCGCCGGGGACCACCAGGCCTGCCTCGGACGCCAACCACGCTGCGAGAAGGTCGGTTTCGGCGATCGGCACCGCGGCGGCGTGGCGAGCGAGGCCACCGAGAACGGCGGCCACCTCGGCGGGCCCGGCACCCTCGGAGGTGGTGAGGCGGGTCAGTCCCGACTCGTCGAGGGTGCGCCAGAGTTCGGCGTCGAAGGTCTCGGGCAGACCGTGCCGGCCAAGGCGCGCGTCCGACGAGCGGCGACCGATGTCCTCGACGAGTTGGCGGAGTTCTTCGGTCACGTCCATGCCTTGGCGACGACCCCGCGCAGCACCTCGTTGGTACCGCCACGCAAAGTGAACAGCGGAGAGTGCACGCGAGCGGTGGCGAGCATGGCGCGAAGCGGCCCGGCGTCGGATCCGTCGACGCCCTCGAGGAGGTCGGCGGCGATCTCGACCGAATCCTGCTCGAATCGGGTCCCCACGTCCTTCACCAGTGCCGCCAGGACGTTGGCGTCGTTACCTGCGGTGAGGGACCTGGCCACCGATACCGACATCTGGCGTAGCGAGACCATCCGGGCGACGAGGTCGCCCACCTCGGTGGCCATGCGATCCTCGACCGGACGTCCGCCGAGCGCCGTGATGATGGCGAACACCATCGTGGCCGTGGACAGGAAACGTTCCGGACCACTGCGTTCGAAGGCCAGTTCCGAGGTCACCTGATGCCAACCGGCGCCGATCTCGCCGAGGACGTGTTCGTCGGACAGTTCGACGTCGGAGAACAGCACCTCGTTGAAGTGGTGTTCACCGTTCATCAGCACGATGGGTTCGATCCTCACCCCCGGTGCCGTCGTCGGCACGATGAACTGGCTGAAGCCGGCGTGCCTGTGCTCGGGGTCGAGTGGGCTGGTCCGTGCCAACACGACGATCTGGTCGGCCAGGTGTGCGCCGCTGGTCCACACCTTGGATCCGTTGAGAATCCAACCGTCGTCGGCGCGCGTGGCACGGGTGGCGACGGCGGCCAGGTCGGAGCCGGCGCCGTGTTCGCTCATGCCGATCGACGAGTAGAGGCGCCCCGATGCGATACGGGGCAACAGCTGTCGGCGTTGCTCGGCAGAACCATGGGTCAGCAGTGCCGGCGCCACCTGCCGGTCGGCGATCCAGTGTGCCGCGACCGGCGCACCGTGGGCGAGCAACTCCTCGGTCACCACGTAGCGGTGGAGATGCCCAAGCCCGCGTCCGCCGTACTCGATGGGGATGGTGAGCCCGACGAAGCCGGCGTCGGCCAGCCGGATGCTGAAGTCGGCGTCCCACCGCGACAGCCAACAGTCGACCGCCGGCCGCCACCCGAACCGGTCGCGATCGCTCTCGAGGAACGCCCTGAGGGCGGAGCGGAGTTCGGCGAGGTCGTCGTCATTGGCGCACAGCGCGTCGAATTCAGTCACTGGAACACCAAGTCTAGTGCGGTGCAGGACCGGCCCGGACGCGGCAGGAAAGTCATGTCCGTGGGGTTCGGTACAGTCCTCGCCCGTGGACGAGCAGACCTTGAAGAACAGGAAGAGGACGTCGAGAGGACGTTGACATGGCACTCGTGTACTACACGGCATCCAGCCTCGACGGTTTCGTGGTCGACGAGGCCGACGGCCTGGACTGGTTGACGTCGCGTGCGGTCGACGGCGCGGGCCCGTTCGGCTACCAGGCGTTCGAGCGTTCCGTCGGCGCGCTGGTGATGGGTTCGTCGACCTACGAATGGCTCCTGCAGAATCAACCCGGAGGCTGGATGTATGACCAGCCGACCTGGGTGCTCACGAGCAGGCCCGGAATCGTCGCCGACGGGCACCCGGTGCAGGTGTTCGACGGTGACGTCGCCGATCTCTACCCGCGACTGGTCGATGCCGCCGGGGGCCGTGACGTCTGGCTGATGGGTGGCGGAGAGAGCGCCGCGCAGTTCGTCGCGGCCGGGCTGGTCGACCAGATGGTCGTCAGCTACGCGCCGTGCTCGTTGGGTGCTGGTGCCCGGTTGCTGCCGGTGCGGTCGGAATGGACGCTCATCGAATCGGGTGTCAACGGCGACTTCGTCTGCGCGCACTGGCGCCGGGCCTAACGGTCGGTTGAAGGAACGCCGAAGCGGCGCAGGAACTCCCGCGACTTGATCAGGAAGTCAACCTGCCGCGTGACCTCGTGCAGGGGTTCGCTGCTACGCGTCGCACGGCAGAGCACCACAGCGCCTTCGAGCGCGGCGATACAGGTGACCGACAGTGACGCGGCGTCTGATTCGTCGAAGCCATCGGCGGCGAAGGCGATGGTGAGCGCGTCGCGCCAGCGGTTGAAGATGTCGCCGGCGACGGCGGTCAGCTGCGGACCGTCTTCGGCCGACCCGATCGCTGCGGCGACGACGGGACATCCCGCGGCGAAGTCGCTGTCGATGAGCGTGCGCTCCCAGAAGTCCACGAACTCGCGCAGCAGGGGGCCACTGCCCTCGGCGGCGGCATCGTCGATGAATTTGGTGATTTCGGTGCCCGCGAACTCGAGCGCCTCGGCCAGTATCTGATCGCGGCCGTTTGGGAAGTGGTAGTACACCGATCCGCGGGGTGCGCCACTTCGCGCGAGCACCTCATCGACCGTCAACCCCGCGGCGCCCCGTTCGCGAAGCACCTCGGCAGCGCTCACCAGCATCCGATGCCGGGTCGCACCGCGCTTGACGGGATGCGAGGCGGCGCGGGCACCCATCAGGCGGCGGTCCGCGGGTTCAGGAATCGGGTGATTCGGGAGTGGACGCTGCGCTGTGTCAGATCGCGCGCACGGCGGTGCCCTATCTCGCGCGTGTAACGACGACCCAGGATGTTGAGCTCAACGATCCACATGTCCTGCCTCCGCTTCTATGTTTTTGAGCATAGAACTGGGAACACATGCGCGCAACGGATGTATTGCACATCACAGTATTAGATGGGTAAATGCCAGGTGGAGCCCAGTGTGCGGGCCCCAGTCGCTGTTGCGGCGTGCTCGGCTGATTATGGGCTAAACCATATTCGCGCTGCTCGCCGCTCAGGGACGATTCCCTGGTTACCGACGGGTAGGCGCGGCTAGTCTGGAACCCGCGATTCGATGGCGAAAGGCGCGGAACATGGGCCACTACAAGAGCAATGTGCGCGATCTCGAGTTCAACCTCTTCGAAGTCCTCAACCTCGAGAAGGTGCTGGCCAACGGCGAGTTCGGTGATCTCGACGCCGGGTCGGTGAAGGAGATGCTCGCCGAAGCGGCGCGACAGGCCGAGGGTGCGCTGGCCGAGTCGTTCGCCGAGTCGGACCGCCATCCGCCGACGTTCGATCCGCAGACTCACGTCGTCACGCTGCCGGAGCCCTTCAAGAAGTCGCTGCGGGCGTGGCAGCAGGGGGAGTGGTTCCGCATCGGACTGTCCGAGGCCGTGGGGGGTGTGCCGGCGCCGTCGATGCTGACGTGGGCGATCAACGAGTTCGCGCTGGGCGCTCAGCCCGCCGCGTTCATGTACTTGGCCGGTCCCATCATGGCGGACATCCTGTACGACGTCGGCAACGAACAGCAGAAACACTGGTCAGCCCTGGCCATCGATCGGAACTGGGGCGCGACGATGGTCCTGACCGAACCGGATGCCGGTTCGGACGTCGGATCCGGGCGCACCAAGGCCGTCGAACAGCCGGACGGGACATGGCATCTCGACGGAGTCAAGCGGTTCATCACGTCGGCCGACTCCGACGATCTCTTCGAGAACATCCTGCATCTGGTGCTCGCCAGGCCCGAGGGTGCGGGCCCGGGAACGAAGGGGTTGTCGCTCTTCCTCGTGCCGAAGTTCATGCCCGACCCCGAATCGGGTGAGCCCGGTGAGCGCAACGGCGTGTACGTGACCAACGTGGAACACAAGATGGGTCTGAAGGTCTCCGCCACCTGCGAATTGACCTTCGGGCAGAACGACGAACCCGCGGTCGGCTGGCTGGTCGGCGACGTTCACAACGGCATCGCACAGATGTTCAAGATCATCGAATATGCCCGAATGATGGTGGGCACCAAGGCCATCTCCACGCTGTCGACCGGGTACCTCAATGCGCTGGACTACGCGAAGACCCGGATCCAGGGTGCCGACATGACCCAGATGACGGACAAGACGGCGCCGCGCGTGACGATCCTGCATCACCCCGACGTCCGCCGGGCACTGCTCACCCAGAAGGCCTACGCGGAGGGGCTGCGCGCGTTGTATCTGTACACCGCGGCCCACCAGGACTCCTCCGTCGCGGCGATCGTCTCCGGCGCGGACGCCGGCATGGCCGAACGCGTCAACGACCTGCTGCTGCCGATCGTCAAGGGCGTTGGATCCGAACGGGCCTACCAGACGTTGACGGAGTCGCTGCAGACCTTCGGCGGTTCGGGCTTCCTGCAGGACTACCCGATCGAGCAGTACATCCGCGACGCCAAGATCGACTCGCTCTACGAGGGCACCACGGCCATCCAGGCGCAGGACTTCTTCTTCCGCAAGATCGCTCGCGACCGGGGAGCGGCGCTCGGCCACATCGCCGGACGGATCCAGGCCTTCCTGGACAGGGAATCGGCACACCCCGAACTCGCTGATTGTCGGGAGTTGCTGGCGACGGGGTTGGCGGACGTCCAGGGCATGGTGGCGACCATGACCGGATACCTGATGGAGTCGCAGCAGAATCCCCGCGAGATGTACCGGATAGGTCTGGAGTCGGTGACCTTCCTATTCGCGGTCGGCGACCTCTTGATCGGCTGGCTGCTGCTCAACGGTGCCGAGACGGCGCTGGATGCACTCGACGACGGGCCCTCGGAGCGCGACCGCGACTTCTACGACGGCAAGGTCGGTGCGGCCAAGTTCTTCGCCAGGACCGTGCTGCCCAGGCTCAGCGTCGACCGCCACCGGGTCGACGCGGTCGTGCTGGAGCCGATGGACCTCGCCGAAGCCGCCTTCTGAGCAGTCGAGTGTGCTGTGAGGTCGCGATTCCGTCGCGAACCGCGATCTCACAGCACACCCGTAAACGGGTCGGCGCCTACTCCGGGGTGTAGCCGAACGGCAGCAGCACGCTCTTCTTCTCGCAGTACTGTTCGATGCCCTCCGGTCCGTTCTCGCGGCCGACGCCGGAGTTCTTGTAGCCGCCGAACGGAGCACCCGGGTCGAAGGCATACATGTTGACCGCATAGGTACCGGTACGGATCTTCGAGGCGATCTTCATGGCCTTGTCGTTGTCGGTGGTCCACACCGATCCCGCGAGCCCGTACACCGAGTCGTTGGCGATCCGAACGGCGTCGTCCTCGGTGTCGTAGGGAATGACCGCCAGCACCGGGCCGAAGATCTCCTCCTGGGCGATGGTCATCGAGTTGTCGACGTCGGCGAACACCGTCGGCTGCACGAACCAGCCGTCGTCGAGACCCTCGGGGCGGCCACCGCCCGTGACGATCCGCGCACCCTCCTCGACACCCTTGCGGATGTAACCCTCGACCCGCTCACGCTGCCTCTCCGAGATCAGCGGACCGATCATGGCGCCGGCATCGTCGGGCAGCCCAATCGGCATATTCGAGACAGCTTCCGCAAGTTTTTCTACGACCTCGTCGTAGCGCGAGCGCGGCGCCAGGATGCGGGTCTGACCCACACACGCCTGCCCGCAGTTCATCAGGCCGGAGAACACCAGCATCGGCATGGTCGAATCCAGATCGGCATCCTCGAGGATGATGGCCGCGGACTTGCCGCCGAGTTCCAGCGTGCACGCCTTCAGATTCTCGGCCGCGATCTTCGCGATCTCCTTGCCCACGGCGCTGCTTCCGGTGAACGTGAACTTGTCGAGTTCCGGATTGGCGGTCAGCGCCCGTCCGGTCTCCGGTCCGCCCGGCACGATCGACAGCACACCCTCGGGCAGCCCCGCCTCGGCGAACATCTCGGCCATCGCGAACACCGAGAGCGGCGTCTCGGAGGCCGGCTTGAGCACGACCGTGCAGCCGGCGAGCAGAGCGGGGCCCAGTTTGTTGGCCGCCAGGAAGAACGGCACGTTCCACGCCGTGACGGCGCCGACGACGCCGATCGGTTCGCTCAACACCATGGTCTGGCCGTAGATACCGTCGCGGAAGTCGCGCCAGGTGAACTTGTCGGCCGCACCCGCGTAGTAGTTGAACGACGCCATCGCCGCGCCGTACTGCATCATGTCGACGATCGTCGGCGGCTGACCGGTCTCCGCGGCGAGCAGGAACTTCAGCTCGTCGGCGCGCTCCTCCATGATCTTGACGGCCGCAGTGAGGACGGCGGCACGCTCCTGGGGGGACATGTGCGGCCACGGCCCCTCGTCGAACGCCTTGCGGGCCGCGGCGCACGCCGCGTTCACGTCGGCCTCGGACGCCAGCGGAACCTTGCCGACCAGTTCACCCGTCGCGGGCGAGTGCACCTCGATGACCTCGGACGCGGGCCCTGCTGCCGGCTCCACCCACTTGCCGCCGATGAACAACTTGTCCCACTCGGTCTTGAACGCCGTGCTCTGTGTCATGAGCGTCACATTACCCATCGAAACGTCAAACGAGAACCTGTTGCAGTTCCCTGGTTCAGGATGGCCGCAACACCAACACCAGGTTGCTCACGGTGAACTCCCTGACGCCGGGAACCCGGAGTAGCCACCAGGCCCATCGCGGGTGGTAGCGGGGGAATGCGGTCAGCAACGCGCCCGTGCTGGCTGCCCACTGCAGCCCGTCGGCGGCGGACACCGCGAACAACGACGAACCGTAGTCGTTCTTGGGTCGCCGGCCGTGTTTGCGGGCGTACCGGTCGGCGGCACGCGCCCCGCCCAGATAGTGCGTCATGCCCATCTCGTGGCCACCGAAGGGACCGAGCCACACCGTGTAGGACAGGATCACTAGTCCGCCCGGCCGGGTCACCCGCAGCATCTCGGCGCCCAGCCGCCATGGCTGCGCGACGTGCTCGGCGACGTTGGACGACAGGCAGATGTCGACGCTGCGGTCGGCGAAGGGCAGTGCCATCCCGGAGGCCCTGACGAACGCTCCCGCGCCTGGACAGGATGTCGAGGCCAGGGCGGCTCCTGCATGCGCCTCGTCGGGGTTGGGTTCGACGCCGACGTAGTGGAATCCCGCGGCCGAGAACGCCGTCGCGAAGTAGCCGGGCCCGCCCCCGACGTCGAGCAGTGTGTGCCCGACCGGCGGCGAACCCTGAAGCGACGTCCACAACGACATGACCAGCGCGACCGTGTCGTCGGCCAGCGCCCCGTAGAACCGGTCGGGATCGCGCTGTTCGAAACGGAACTCGCCGAGCAGTCGCAGGGAGCGCCTCAGCGTGGCGAAGCGACCGGGGAATTCTCGAGCTGCCACGGGTCGAGAGTAGGCGGCGGCTACCCTGACACTCGATGTCACACCGTCCCGTTCGCTCCGTGCTGCTGCTGTGCTGGCGGGACACCGGCCACCCGCAGGGGGGTGGCAGTGAGACGTATCTGCAGCGCGTGGGTGCACAGTTGGCGGCCTCCGGTGTCGAGGTGACGCTGCGCACGGCCCGCTACCGCGGAGCGCCGCGCCGCGAGCTGATCGACGGGATGACCGTCAGCCGTGGCGGCGGCGCGTACACCGTCTACGTACTGGCAGGCCTGGCCATGCTTGCGTCCCGGATCGGGCTCGGCCCGCTTCGTCGGGTCCGGCCCGACGTGGTGATCGACACTCAGAACGGCGTGCCGTTCCTCGCCCGGGCGGCGTTCGGTCGGCGCGCCGTCGTGCTCGTCCACCACTGTCATCGCGAGCAGTGGCCCGTCGCGGGCCCCCTGATGGGCCGGCTCGGCTGGTTTGTCGAGTCGAAGCTCTCGCCCCGCGCGCACCGTCGCAATCAGTACGTGACGGTGTCGCTCCCGTCGGCTCGTGATCTGGCCGATCTGGGGGTGAATCCCGACCACGTGGCGGTGGTCCGCAACGGGCTGGACGAGGCTCCCGTCGACACCCTGGTCTCGCCGAGGGATCACCGGCCGACGGTGGCCGTGCTGTCGCGCCTCGTGCCGCACAAGCAGATCGAGGACGTGCTGGACGCAGTCGCAGGCCTACTGCCGCGCATCCCCGACCTGCACCTGGAGATCCTGGGTGGCGGATGGTGGCACGACAAGCTCGTCGCGCATGCGCGGGGGCTGGGTATCACCGACTCGGTCACGTTCCACGGGCACGTTGACGAGTGGACCAAACACAGTGTGCTGCAGCGTTGTTGGGTTCACGTGTTGCCGTCGCGCAAGGAGGGCTGGGGGCTTGCCGTGATCGAGGCCGCTCAGCACGGGGTGCCGACCATCGGCTACCGGTCGTCGGGCGGGCTGACCGACTCGATCGTCGACGGCGTGACCGGACTTCTGGTGGACGATCACGACGGCCTGGTGTCCGGCGTGGAGCGGTTGCTGTCCGATGACGTTCAGCGCGAGCAGCTGGGTGTGAAGGCGCAGTTGCGCAGTGCGGAGTTCTCCTGGCGCCAGAGCGCCGACGCCCTCGTGACCGTCCTGGACGCCGTGGTCGCGGGCCGCACGATCAGCGGCGTCCTCTGATCCACGACACGACCGACCCCACCGCCGCGACCACCAGCGTCGCCAGCCAGACCAGATGCGCCGCCACCAGCAGCGCGCGGTGCGGCGCGGACGGCTGGTCGCCGCCCACCCGGTAGAGCACGAGGTCCTCGTCGGCGTAGGCCACCGAAAGGTTCACGACCTCTTCCGCGCCGTCCGAGGAACCGGGTGACTCGACGACGACCCACCCGACACCGGCCGCGGCAAGTTCGTCGACCCCCGCACCGCCGGCCAGCAGACGCTGGACCCGGCGGGCCCGCTCACCTTCGCCCGGCACCGTCGCACCGCCGATCAGCAGATCGCCCGACGTGAGCACGTCGGCCGATACCCACCGCGGCAGCGGATCCAGCACCGGCGCGCGTCCGGCCCACTCGAAGGTGCGCATGCTGTCCGCGGGCAGGACGGCCACGGGTCGAGGATCGGCGTTGATGATCGCGGCCGTCGCCGCCCACGCGGGCGGATACCGAACCGGGGCCAGCTTGCCGCCCACCCCCCAGGCCAGATCGGGCAACACGGCCAGCAGCGCGGCGCAGCAGACCGCGGCGACGGCACCGGCGGGAACGTGTCGGCGCAGCGTCACGACCGCACCCGCCCCGGCCAGCGCGTATCCGGGGACTGCCAGCGCCACCCACTTCTGTGTGTCCCTCAGCACGCCGAGGCCGGGAAGGGCGCGCACCGTCGCCTCGAGTGCCGCCAGGCCCGGACCCGTCGCCACGAGTGCGGGCGCCGTGACGGCGACGGCCGAGAGGAGCAGCAGCGGCACGGCAGCCGGCCGGCGCACCACCGTGGGCAGACCGGCCGCCACGACGACGAGGAGCACCGCCGTCGCCACCAACGCGAAGACACCCGTCCGAGAAGCGGGTACGGCCGCGCCATTCCAGATGCCGCCAAGGCCTGCCAGGCTGGTCAGCGTGCCGAGCCCGGGCTCCGCCCTGGCCGCGAATGCGGTGACACCGGCAGCCTGCGACGAGACCAGCGAATCCGCGGCGACTGCTGCGACCAGCCATGGCAGTGCCGACAACGTCGCCGCGATCATGCTCACCGCCGCGCACGCCCACCGGGGACGGCCCGCACCCGGCGCCGCACAGCACACCAGAGCCACCGTCGCGGCCAGCATCAGGCCGGTCGGTGTGAGTCCCGCGACCGCCGGCCATAGCACGGCGGGCCACCAACCGCCGTCGCCGGCACGTAGTCGCAGCACCGCCGCCGCCACCCACGGCAGACAGCCGTACCCCACCAACAGACTCCAGTGGCCCTGCAGGAGGCGTTCGGCGACGTAGGGATTCCACACCGCCAGCGTTGCGGCGACGAACTGACCGGCCATGCCCGCGTCCGGCAGCACTACGGCCGCCAGTCTGGCGGCGCCCCATCCTGCCAGCCAGAGGCCGGTGATCAGCAGTGCCTTGACCACGATGCCACCGTCGACGACATGGGAGGCCAGGGCGATCGCGAAGTCCTGCGGCAGCGCCCGCGGCGCAGCCTCCGACAAGCCCAGCGCGGCGTCGGAGAGATAGGACCGCGGCGTCGAGACGGCGTCGCGGAGCAGGAGGTAGCCCGGCGCCAGCAGCGGCGCCGTCACCAGCAGCGACAGTGCCAGTGCGTAGGCGGGCACCAGCCAACCGGTGCCGGGGCGCTGAATCAGACCGGTCGGTCCGGCGCAGGGTCTGACGGCCGCTGGGTCGGCAGTTTCTCGGTTTGGGCCTCGGCTGCGGGCATCGGACCGGAATCCTCGGTCGAACGCCTGCCGAAGAAGCCGTGGTCGGCATCGTCGAGCCCCGGATCGATCAGCGCAGCTTCGGCCCGAAGCGTGAACCATCCCAGCAGAGCACCGCCCACCAGCATGACCAGGCCCAGTGCCACGAACGTGATCGGCAGGATCCGGCCCCACAGCGCAACGGTGTTTCCTTCGCTACGCGCGCTGGCCACCTGTGACTCGACCGTCTCCTCGTTGGAGGTGACGGTGTAGTCGGCAAACGTGACCTCGGGCTTCAGGGCATCGCGGGCGTAGTAGTGGAAGCCGTGTTCCTCGGATTTGACGATGGTGCCCGACACCGGATCCACCCAGAAGTTGCGCTGCGCTGCGTAGTAGCGGGTCATCGTGATGGGTTCGAAGGGGTCGTCGGCGGGCAGCCCCCACAGTTCGGCTCTGGCGGTGACCTGGCTGTCCTCGTCGTTGTCGTAGAGCGAGGCGTACTTGATCGGTTCGTCGAGCTTGCCGTCGGAGTCGAAGCCGACGTTCTGAGTGAACCGGTAGGTGGTCATCCCGTTGACGTCTTCTTCGCCCTCGTAGTTCGCGTCATATGGCTTCTGCGCGATCGGGTCGAAGTACGGGTAGGTCTTCTTCTCCGTGTCGAACGGGAACCGATAGGCAAGGCCTTCGTGGGGCAGCGCGACGTTGGTAGGGGGGCTCTCGTCCTCGATGCTGCGGGGCTTTTGCACCGCGCCGCCCGGATTGGTGTCACTCGACACGGCCATCGCGGTCTTTCGATCGAGCGTGACGGTGTCGACCATCGCGAGTAGCAGGCCATTGTCCTGCTGTTTGTCGGTGCGCCGCACGGTGTCGCCGACCTGCAGGGTGACCACGTCGGCATTGGCCGGGGCCTCGACGCTGATCTCCTGCTGACGGACGATGGGGACGTTGGTGTCGACGACGAACTTGGTCCCGGTCAGCAGCGAGCCGGGGTCGAACGCCGTCCCGGTGCCCTCGCCTATCAGGGTGGTGTCGATGTCGAGCGGGATCTTGGCGATCTTGCCCTTCGTGTAGGTGGTCAACAACAATGCGGCGATGAGGAGGGCCGCGCCCAGTCCCATGAGCCCGCACGCCGCGATACGCAGCGCCACAGCGCGGTTCAAGCCGTGCTCCTTCTCCTCCTGGCGGCCATCCGCTCGGTGTCGTCAAGGCAAACCCGTTCGACCCTAACAGTCACCACTAAGGGTTCTCCTTACCAGAAGGTCATTACTGGAACGGCTTCGTGCAGACTGGTTGCCGTGGTCACCGGCGGGCAGGAGCGCAGCGACGGGGGGATCAGCACCGGCGGGCAGGAGCGCAGCGACGGGGGGATCAGCACCGGCGGGCAGCGCAGCTTCCTGCCTGCCGTCGAGGGTATGCGCGCCTGCGCCGCCGTCGGCGTCGTGATCACTCACGTGGCCTTCCAGACCGGGCACACCGAGGGATTCGCCGGCCGGGTGCTCGGGCGGTTCGACCTCGCGGTCGCGGTGTTCTTCGCGCTGTCGGGTTTCCTGTTGTGGCGCGGGCATGCTGCCGCGGCGCGCGGCATGCGCCACGCCCCGCCGACCGGGCACTACCTGCGCTCGCGGATCGTGCGCATCATGCCGGGGTACCTGGTGGCCGTCGTAGTGATCCTGACGTTGCTGCCCGAGGCGAACGCCGACCTGACGGTATGGCTGGCCAACCTGACCCTCACCCAGATCTATGTGCCGCTGACCCTGACCGCGGGCCTCACCCAGATGTGGAGCCTGTCGGTCGAGGTGACCTTCTACCTGGCGCTGCCTCTCCTGGCGCTGCTCGCCCGAAGACTCCCGGTGCGGGCCCGCATCCCGACGATCGCCGCGTTCGCCGTCGCGAGTCTCGCCTGGGGCCTCATCCCATTCGATGCGCCGTTCGGAGTGAATCCGTTGAACTGGCCACCCGCATTCTTCTCGTGGTTCGCCGCGGGAATGTTGATCGCCGAATGGACCGTCAGCCCTGACGGTTGGGCGCACCGCCTGGCCCGGCGGCGGGGAGTCATGGCGGTCATCGCCGTTGCCGCCTTCTCGGTCGCCGCGTCGCCACTGGCCGGCCCGGAGGGGTTGACGCCCGGCACCGTCGGCCAATTCGTGGTCAAGGCCGCGATGGGCGCGGTCGTGGCGACCGCCTTGCTGGCACCCTTGGCGCTGGACCGAGCCGACACCCCGCATCGCCTGCTGGGCAGCGCGACGATGGTGATGCTGGGCCGGTGGTCCTACGGCCTGTTCGTATGGCATCTCGCCGCGTTGGCCATGGTGTTCCCGGTGATCGGCGAGTTTGCCTTCAACGGCCACATGCCGGTCGTACTGGCATTGACCCTGGTGTTCGGCTTTGCGATCGCCGCCGTCAGCTACGCGTTGATCGAGTCGCCGTGTCGACAGGCCCTGCGGCGCTGGGAGAGACGGCGGGATCCGTCACCGCTGGACAGCTCCGTCACGGACCAAACCGAGCCGCCTCAGAGTGATTTGTGGAGCCTCACCGGCGCCGACCGCCGTGTGGTGTCTCGGGACATCGCTGACACTTATGTCTCGGGACATCGCTGACAGTCATGGTGCCGGTTTGGGTTCGCGGTTGCGGTAGGTTCGCGTGTTTTTGTCGCCGCGTTGATGGCGGCGGGTGGGGTCGGCGGTGAAGGCGCGGACGAGGCGGTTGCCGCTGAAGATGGCGATGTGGTCACCGTCGCGGACGCTGACGCATTCGTGGCCGGCCCATCGGAGTCCGACGTTGACGCGGTAGGGCGGTACGTACAGGTTGCCGCCCACCGCGTCGACGCTGTGGCGGGATACGAACACCGGCCCAGGGAGCGGAGCGCTGGCTGGGCGGGCCTTGAGGGTGGCGTGAAACGTCTCGGCCGGGGTCGCTGCGTGCAGCGCACGATGCGGCCGGTGGTGGTTGTAGAACGTGCGGAACTCCTCGAGCATGGCGTTGAGTTCGGTAAGGGTGGCCGCTGGGTCGCGGGCGTTGAGCCACTTCTTCAGCGTCTGCCAGAACCGTTCGATCTTGCCGCAGGTCTGCGGATGAAAGGGCGCCGAGTTGATGGTGCGCACACCCAGGGCGCGTAGGTTGATCTCGAACGCCGATTCATGCGCGTGAAATCTACCGGTGTACACAATTCCGTTGTCCGACAACGATATCGACGGTATTCCACACTCGTCGATGCCAGCCATCATGACCGACCAGACGAGTTCGCCGTCGGCGTCGCCGGCATCCGCGCGCAACCCGACCAGGTAGCGGGAGTGGTCATCGAGACTGCCCGCGATGGCCACCGCACTGCCATCGGCCAGCGACCATCCGGTCCAATCCGACTGCCAACATTCGTTGGGTCGACCGAACACGAACCGCTTGGTCGCTGACTTCGGGCGTTTCTGCGGCTGCGGCGTGATCGCCCCACGGCGAGTCAGGATCTGCCACACCGTCGACGGCGACGGCACTGCCCCCAGCCCTTCGCGTTGCAACGACCACACGATCGATTGGGCGCCGTGATCCAGCCCCTGCTCGATCAACTGTTTGCGCCGGCGTACCACGATGTCCTCGACCTCGACCGAGGTCTGCCCCGGCGAGGTCAATGGCCGCCGGGACCGATCCTGCAGGCCCTCGATCCCCTCGTCGCGGAAGCGCCGACGAAACTTGTAGAACGTCTGCCGACTGATCTGCTCGTCACGACAGAACGCCGCCACGTTGTCCACCTGCCCGGCCAACGCCGCAGCCATCCGAATATCCATCGCCGTCACCTTCTGGGCCATGAACCATCCTGCTCAAGGCCCTACTCAGGTGTCAGCGATGTCCCGAGACATATCAGTGTCAGCGATGTCCCCGAACAGAACACGGCGCCGACCGCCGCTGAGACTCCACAAATCCGTTCGTGAATCGGGTCTCAATAACCGCCCTGCGCGGAGAAGATCCTGCGGGGGTTGTCGACGAGCATGGTGGTGAGCTGTTCGTCGGTGACCCCGCGCTGCCTAAGGGCCGGGATGACGTCGCTGTGGATGTGCAGGTAGTGCCAGTTCGGAAGTGCGACCGGCAATGTCGCCTCGGGCAGCGCGTCGAAGTAGCACGAGGCGTCGTGGGACAGCACCATCTTGTCGGCGTGACCGCGTTCGCACATGGTCGCGACGGTCTTCACGCGGTCCTCGGTGGACAGGAACGCGTCGACGCCGAACCGGTCCATGCCGATGTAAGAGCCCGCCGCGATGAGTTCCTCGAGGTAGGCGATGTCGGTGGTGTCCCCGGAGTGCCCGATCACCACGCGCGACAGGTCGACACCCTCCTCGGCGAATATGGCCTGCTGCTCAAGACCGCGTCTGGTTGCCGCGTGGGTGTGGGTGGAGATCGGCACGCCGGTCTGACGGTGGGCCTGCGCGACGGCACGCAGCACCCGCTCGACACCCGGTGTGACGCCGGGTTCGTCGGTGGCGCACTTGAGGATCGAGGCCTTGACACCGGTGTCGGCGATGCCCTGCTCGATGTCGCGGACGAACATCTCCGTCATGATCTCCGGGCCGCCGAGCGCTGCGCCGGGGCCCAGATAGTGGAAGTACATCGGCACGTCGTTGAAGGTGTAGAGCCCCGTGGCGACGAGGATGTTGAGGTCGGTCTGCGCGGCGATCCGCGCGATGCGGGGGATGTAACGGCCGAGGCCGATGACGGTGAGGTCGACGATGGTGTCGACGCCGCGTGCCTTGAGTTCGTTGAGGCGGACGATCGCGTCGGCCTCACGTCTGGCGCCGTCGCCCCAGCCTTCGGGATAGTTCTCCATGATCTCGGTGGTCATGATGAACACGTGCTCGTGCATCAGCGTGACACCCAGGTCGGAGGTGTCGATCGCGGCTGCTGCGGTGTTCAGCGTCAACCCGTTCATCCATGCTCCCGTCGTCGTCGACGTGGCCGATGCTACGGGCGGATCAGGCTGTCCCGGGACGGTTCTGGTCGGACGTCCTGGATCTGGCCCGGCCCCCACGGGGGGACTGCCGATGCGACGAGCATGCCCACCGAGACGAGCGCCAGCAACTGCACGCCCCAGGAGTGTCCGACGTAGCCGTCCACCGAACGCCACGGGTTCTGGCTCAGCGCGGCGCCCGCGAGGATCAATCCGCCGGCGGCGACGAAGACCGTCGTCCGGTCGAGCGCCGTCCGCCGCCCGCGCAGCAGGTGGCGGACCACGAGGCATGCGCCGACCACGATCGAGCCGGTCACCCCCGAGATGACGAACCCGAGCGTGAGTGCCGCGACGGTCGCGAGCAACGGTGAGACTCGCCACGGCACGCCGGTGTCGTCGGTCGGCCCGCTTCGCCGGGCGGGTAGCAGTGCCAGCAATGCCAGCAGCGGCAGCAGCGCCAACCCGCCGAACAACCCGATGCGGTACGTCGTGTTGGATGCGAATTCCATTGTCACCGAGCCGGATGGACCTGCAGGCAGCACCCAGCCCTGCTGCCATCCGTTGACGGTCACCGGGCTCAGGGATGCACCGCCTGGTCCCCGCGCGGTCCAGCCCGGGTTGATGCTCTCGGGTACGACCAGCACGCGTTGGGCGTCGGAGGCTGCGACGTCGACCTGACGATGGTCGTTGTTCCAGTGTCGAACCGCCGCGGGAGTCGTTGCGGCAGTGGGAAGCCGCGACGCGAGCGGTGCCGCCAGTTGGACGCCGTCGACCACGAAGGTGGGTCCCGGACTGACAAGAAGCTCCTGCTGACCGGCGGGCAGGTTGATGGGTAAGTCCTGACACGGCCGGGCGGTGATGGGCCTGCCATCGATCAGGTCACCGACGGTGGTGTCGACGGTCGTCTGCACGAACTGGCCTGCCACTGCGATGATCGGGCCCCTACCGCACGGCAGCGTGATGGTGCGGTGGCGGTTGCGGGCAGCGTCGGCTGGCGCGATCGGCGCACCGCGTCCGTCGATGGCGGTCACCTCTGCCAGACCTGGGGGCTTCACCTGGTCGAATCCCAGTGCAGTGCGGTCGATCACGTCGCTCCAGTCCAGGATCGACAGCTTCACCACGTCAGTCGTACGGGGATGTAACGGCACCGTCTGCATTCCGCCGTCGGCGTCCAGACGCCGGATCTGCGGTCCGTCGCCCAGATCGACGGCGACCAACGTCGGGTGTGCGGGCAGCGTCGAGGAACTCGGCGTCAGTCGCAGCGCGGATACCTCCGTGGGACCGGGCAGGCGAAGTTCCAGGTTGGCGCCGTTGCGGTGCTGTACGACGCCCTGCGGCGCGGTCCACGAGGTGCGCGGATCACCGTCGGCCGCGGCGTACGCCGAACCCAGCACGTCGATCGGATCGGCGTCGCCGAGCGCCCGGGCGGTGCCCGGTTGCCAGATCAGGTCGGCAAGGCTCGGTCCCTGCCTGGCCCGAACCCACACCGTCGGAGCCACTTCCGTTGCGGCGGGCACCGTCAGTGTGCGGCTGAGGTTCACCGGCTCCTCGGGGGACAGGGCCATCGCGGCCGCGCACAGGACGCTGTCTGGACCGTCGGCGCAGCCAGCCCTTCCGAGCAGGCCCTGCCCCAGATCCCATTGCGCGACCGCCGATCCTGGCGGTGGGCCCGGGACCACGACGGTGTGTCGCAGGCTCACGGGCCGTGCGAATCCCGAGGCGTCGTACTGGGTGACCGTGAAGTCGGTGATGCCGAACTGCACTCCGGGCGAACCGTCATCGGTGCCGACCGCGGTGAACCGCAGCCACGAGGTCTCGCCGTAGGGCAGTGCCGCCACCAACGGCTTGCCGGGCTCGTCGAACCGCAGCGTGCTCGTTCCGTTGGCCGTCGCCACCTCGATGCGACGCACCTGCGCGCCGACGGCAGTGGCGCTGGGCGTGATGGTGACGGTCGCGTTCGCGATGGGCCGATCGAAGTCGACCTGAAGCCACTGGCCCAGCGCCGTCTGCAGTGAGTTGGAGACCCAACTCGTCGACGTGTCACCGTCGATCGCGGCCGCCGGTCCCGTGGCCGGTGCCACGTTGGGCAGTGCAGTGGAGTCCGCGGCCGAACTCGATACCGTGATTCTGCCGCCAGGCCAGTTGCCATACACGGTGTCCGAACCCGGTGCCGGATAGTCCATCACCCGGTTGAAGGTGCGTCGTGGATCATCCGGGGCCCGAATCGCCGACGAGTGGTCGTCCACGCGCCCGTAGTCGGTCTCCCGGGCGGCCGGCGTATCGGTCACCGTGACGACCGGTGTCGAGAAGCCCCGCGCGCTCCGCGTCACCCGTCAGCAGCATCGGGCCAAGCGGCGGGAAGCCCTGCAGGCTCCGGCGTTCGTCGATGCGCAGCAACGCCTCCGGGGCCCCGTCGACCCGCGCCATGTCATCGACGTCGGTGAGGTAGGGCCCCAGGGGTGTAGCGCCCGTCACGCGGTATATCTCCACGGCGGGGTAGGGCGGCCGTAGGCCGCTGTCGGTGATGAACCCTTGCAACGTCCCCGGTCCCACTGGATCGCCGAACTCGGCGACCTTCGTCAGGCCCCTCGACCCGTCGATGGTGCGATGCACGAGCAATGGGCGTGCCGAGCGTGACGTGTCAGGATCGAGATCATTGCGGACGACGACGTAGGAAATACCCTGACGCACAAGTGTTTCGGCTAGTCCATCGGACGGGCGGCCGGCGGCGAAGAGGCGTTGCACCGAATCGAGCGCGCGGATCGTCTGCGGCGGCGTCAGCGGGATCGAGTCCCGCACGCCCCACGGGCTTGAGCCGAGCACCTGAAGCGGCTCGTCGTGACTGTTGCCCCACACCTGCGTGGCGAAGGGCGCGCCGGGGACCACCAGCACCCGGCCGGGATCGGGGAAGTTGTTGGCGTCGAGCCATTCTGCCGCCTCGTGCCAATGGTCGGGAATCGCCGTGAAGGTTCCCGGGGGCGCGAGCCTGCCCGTCCACGCCAGCGAGGTGCCCGCCATCAGGGCGGTCAGGACCACGATGCCGACGGCCACTCGTTTGTCCCGCTCGGGATGGGTGAACGCGCCGACCCACTGCGGTCGAGGTGCGCTGCCCGGCAACGGGATCCGCCCGAGCAGGTGCGCGAGACCGAGTGCCAGCGGCAGTCGCAGCAGCGGTTCCAGCTTGTGGACGTTGCGCAGCGGTGTCCCGGACGCGTCGAGGAATGCCTGCACCTGGGCCGCTACGGGTGATCCCAGTCCACCCGAGTACCCGGCCGTCAACAACGCCAGTCCGACGACCAGCATCGTGATGAGCCGACCCCGCGAGGGCATCGAACGCAACGCCAAGCCGGCCATGCCCGCTGCGGCGACCAGCGTCGTCGCCAGCACGGCGACCGACCCCGTCACCAGCGAGGCGCCTGCGGTGGCGTTGGGAGCGACGAACGGCGTCCAACTGTAGGTACCGCGAAGCACCTCGGTCAGTGACAACCACTGCGTCGTGACACCGGACGATTCGATGAAGTCCAGGAACGGCGGACTGATCCGTCCGAGCATGAACAGCGCGACGACCCACCACGTGACGGCCAGCACGGTGCAGAACGCCCACCATGCGGTGAAGCGCCACCACAGCCTGTTGGGGCGGTGAGTGGCCCACCAGATCACCGCGGCCAGGCAGGCGGTCACGGTGGCCACGGCGTTGACCGCGCCCATCAGCGCGACGGCGAGCGCCGACCGTGCCGCCAGCACGCGCAGCGCCGCTGGGGATTCTCCAGCCCCTTCTCCCCCCATACCTCGCAGGGCGATGATCACGGGCAACAGCACCCAGGGCGCAAGCATCATCGGCAGCGTCTCGGAGGAGATCGCGCCCAGCGTGGTCAGCACCCGGGGTGACAGCGCGAACGCCGCCGCGGCGATGACACGTGAACTCGGGCTGCCGATGCCCCGCCCGTCGTTCAGTGCCTCGGCGACCCGCAGCACCCCCCAGAACCCCACGACCAGCAGCAGCGCCCACCACAGCCGCTGCGTCACCCAGCCCGGGAGCCCCAGGACGTCGCCGGCGAGGAAGAACGCGCCATGCGGGAACAGATAGCCGTAGGCCTGGTTCTGCGCCTGACCGAACGGCAGGTCGCTGTTCCAGAGGTTGGCGGCCCGCGAGAGGAAGCGCAGCGGGTTTGCGGTGAGATCGAGTTTGGTGTCGGGGGCGATCAGTCCCGGGGATTGGGCGAAACTCAGGACCAGAGCTACGGTGCCGGCCAGCCACAGCCAGCGGCGCGACACCGGGGGAGCGCTTCGATCGGCGGGAAGAGCCCGGGGGCCCCGGGGGCTATGTGCGGTCGCCGTACTCGACCCTGTTGAGTACCGACGATGCCGGATCCCCCGCCTGCACCGGCGGCTTGGTGTCCTGCTGAACCATCAGTGTCACCCCGAAGACGGCGGCAGCTCCCAGCAGCAGCCCGACCACGATGCTGGCCGCAGCTGGCAAGACGAACCGATCCACTCGGCCAAAGTAGCACGGCGCCCGTTAACCTCGATGTTCATGGCTGCAACCCTGCGAGTGACCCGAACCTTGTGCGCGGTGGTGGCCGCGTCGGCGCTGACCTTGGCGTGTTCGTCGACCCAGCAGAACCAGGCGGCGCCGGAAACCGCGGCGTCGACGAGTGCGACTGCGGCCAATCCGCTGTCTACCGTGGCGCCACAGGGGCTACCCGCACCCGCTTGCGGTGACGGGCAGGAACTGCTCGCCGCGATGTCCACCCGGGACAAGCTGGCGCAACTTCTGATGGTCGGCGTGACCGGGTCAACCGATGCGCGCGCCGTGGTCGACACCCACCACGTGGGCGGCATCTTCATCGGCAGTTGGACCGACCTGTCGATGCTGTCCGACGGCACGTTGCCGGCCCTGGCCGACACGTCGTCGCCGCTGCCGCCGGCGGTCAGCGTGGACGAGGAGGGCGGCCGCGTGCAGCGGCTGTCGGACATCATCGGCTCGCAGCCATCGCCGCGCGTGCTGGCCGAGACCCGGACCCCCCAGGAGGTGCGCGACATCGCCTTCGAACGCGGATCGGCGATGCGCAACCTCGGCATCACCGTCGACTTCGCACCCGTGGTCGACGTCACGACCGAGTCTGACGACGAGGTCATCGGCGACCGGTCGTTCGGCTCCGATCCCGCGACGGTCGTCGAGTACGCGGGCGCCTATGCGAAGGGTCTGCGGGATGCGGGCCTGTTGCCCGTGCTCAAGCACTTCCCAGGACACGGCAACGCGTCGGGCGACTCGCACGAGGGTGGTGTGACGACGCCGCCTCTCGCCGAACTGCAGAGCAACGACCTGGTGCCCTACCACGCGCTCACCAGGGCGTCACCGGTCGCGGTCATGGTTGGCCACATGCAGGTACCGGGACTGACCGGCACCACCCCGGCGAGCCTGAGCCCCGCCGCCTACGACCTGCTGCGGTCGGGCGGCTACGGCGGACCACCGTTCGGCGGCGTCGTGTTCACCGATGACCTCTCCAGCATGGGTGCGATCAACCAGCGCTTCGGGGTCGCCGACGCCGTCCTGCGTGCCCTTCAGGCGGGCGCCGACGTTGCACTGTGGGTCACCACCGACGAGGTACCAGCCGTGCTCGACCGACTGGAGAGCGCGGTGAACGGTGGCGAACTGGACATGGGGCGGGTGGACGGTTCGGTGTTGCGTGTCGCCACGATCAAGGGCCGCAGCCCGCAGTGCGGCGGCTGATCGGCCCGGCATTGCTTACCCTGGACTGAGAGAGGTCGGGGAGGGCGGAAAGGGCCGAGCATGGCAGGTGGTACCAAGCGGTTGCCTCGCGCCGTCCGCGAACAACAGATGCTCGACGCCGCGGTCCAGATGTTCTCCGTGAACGGGTACCACGAGACGTCGATGGACGCGATCGCCGCGCAGGCCCAGATCTCCAAGCCGATGCTGTACCTCTACTACGGCTCCAAGGAAGAACTGTTCGGCGCCTGCCTGGACCGTGAACTCGCCAGGTTCGTCGACTCGGTGCGCGCCGACATCGACTTCACTTCGCCCCCGAAGGACCTGCTACGCAACGCGGTCGTCGCGTTCCTGAGTTACATCGACGAGAACCGGGCGTCGTGGATCGTGCTGTACACGCAGGCCACCAGCTCGCAGGCGTTCGCCTACACCGTGCGCGAGGGCCGTGAGCGCATCATCGAGCTGGTTGGCGGGCTGCTGCTGTCCGGGACGCGGCACCCCGAGCCGGACACCGACTTCGACCTGATGGCCGTGGCGCTGGTGGGTGCCGGCGAAGCGGTGGCCAACCGGGTCAGCGCGGGCGACACCGACGTACACGACGCCGCCGAGTTGATGATCAACCTGTTCTGGCGCGGGCTGAAGGGTCGGCCCGCCGATCTGCATGCGCACGATCCCGCCGACCCGGCATCGGCGGCCGCGACCTGACTCCACCGCGACCTCCTTCGCCACGAGTGTGCTGGGAGATCGCGATGTCGGGCGTGTTCGCGATCTCCCAGCACACGCGACGCGGGCTGCGAGCTACAGCGCCGTGATCGTCCCGGTCAGGTGCGGATAGCCCTTGCTGAGGTTGCGCAGCGCCAACTGCCAGCCACCGCCGGTCTGGTCGACGTACAACCCTGCACGCGCAGGCAGCACGACCGGCTTGCCGAACCGCACCGAGTATTCGACTGCGCCGGGGAGTCGACCCTCGATGTTGGCCAGTACCGCCGCGGCGCTGAACATGCCGTGGGCGATGGCGGCGGGGAAGCCGAACAGCTTGGCCCCGATCGAGCTGGTGTGGATCGGGTTGTGGTCGCCGCCGACGGCGGCGTAGTGCCGGATCTGGCTCGGAGTGATCTTCAGAATCGCGTTGGGGGGCGGCAGCTTCGGCTGCTTCTTGGGCTCTGGCTTGGGCTCGTCGGACAGGCTGGTGCGCTGCTGGTGCAGGAAGGTGGTGACCTGATGCCAGGCCGTGTCGTTTCCGACGTTGACGTCGGTGACCAGATCGATGAGCATGCCCTTGCGGTGCTCGCGCAGGTTCTCCGCACGCACCGACACGTCGACCACGTCGGTGACGGCGATGGGCTTGTACTGGGTGATCTGGTTCTCGACGTGCACTGAACCCATTGCGGGGAAGGGGAAGTCGAATCCGCTCACCAGTGACATGACCGAGGGGAACGTCAGGGCGAACGGGTAGGTCAGCGGCACGGTGTCGCCGAACCGGAGTCCGGTGACCGAGGCGTAAGCCGCGACGTTGGCCGGGTCGATGGCCAGCCTCTCGGCGGTGACCGTACGGTTGGGCGCGAGGTCGCCGCGCGGGATGAACGGCAACGCGCCCGCGGCTGCGCGGACGAGGTTGAGCAGCCCGCTGGGCTGTTCGGCCATGGTGTCTCCCTTGGTCGTTTCGCTCTTGCCCGCGGTCACGTCATGCGCCCAGCAGAGCCTGGCCGCAGACCCGAATGGTGTTGCCGGTGACGGCATTCGACGCCGGGCTCGCGAAGTAGGCAATGGCCTCGGCGACGTCGACGGGCTGCCCGCCCTGGAACAGGGAGTTGAGCCGGCGACCCGCCTCACGGGTGGCGAGCGGGATCGCCTCGGTCATCTTGGTTTCGATGAATCCGGGCGCGACGGCGTTGATGGTGATGTCCTTCTCGTCGAATACCGGTGCCAGTGCCTGCGTCATGCCGATCATGCCCGCCTTGGTGGCGGCGTAGTTGGTCTGGCCCCGGTTGCCGGCGATGCCCGCCATGGAGGACAACCCGACAATGCGGCCTCCGGCTCCGATCGACCCGTTGTCGACGAGCCCCTGCGCAAGGCGTTGGGGGGCAAGCAGGTTCACCGCGACCACGGAGTCCCAGCGTGCGTCGTCCATGTTGGCCAGCAGCTTGTCCCTGGTGATTCCGGCATTGTTGACCAGGATGTCGGCCCGGCCGTCATAGTGCTCGCGCAGGTGTTCGGTGATTCGGTCCACGGCGTCGGCGGCGGTGACGTCCAGCGTCAGTGCGGTGCCGCCGACCTTGACCGCCGTCTCGGCCAGGGCCTGCGCTGCGCCCTCCATGTCGATGGCCACTACGCGGGCGCCGTCGCGGGCGAATACCTTCGCGATCTCAGCGCCGATACCGCGGGCGGCCCCGGTGACCAGAGCGACCTTGCCGTCGAGCGGCTTGTCCCAGTCGGCGGGCGGTGAGGCGTCGGCTGCGCCCACGTAGAACACCTGGCCATCGACGTAGGCGGACTTGGCCGACAGCAGGAAGCGCACCGTGGACTCCAGTCCGGTGGCCGCGGTCTTGGCGTCGGCGGACACGTACACCAGGCCGATGGTCGAGCCACGCTGCAGTTCCTTGCCGAGGGATCGGGTGAAGCCCTCGAGGGCGCGCTGCGCGATGCGTTCGTCGACTCCGTCTGCCTCATCGGGCGTGGTGCCGATCACGACGACGCGACCGCAGGGGCCCAGGTTGCGCAGCACGGGGGTGAAGAACTCGTGCAGGGCCTTGAGGCCCTCGGGCGTGGTGATGCCGGTGGCGTCGAAGACCAACCCGCCGAACGAGTCGGCCCACCGGCCGCCGATGTTGTTGCGGACCAGCTCGTAGTCGTCGGCAAGCGCGCTGCGCAACGGCTCGGCGACGCGACCCTCGCCGCCCACCAGGAGTGCCCCCGCAAGGGGCGGGTCGCCCGCCCGGTACCGGCGCAGCTCCTGGGGTTGCGGGACGCCGAGTTGCTTGGCCAGGAACGATCCGGGGCCGGAGTTGACCACTTGGGAGAACAGGTCGGTAGCCACTTCGTTCCTTTCGGGTGGACGATGGGGATCGTCGACGGTCTGGTCGATCACGAACTTACTCGAGAGTAATAAGCGTGGGTAGTATGACCCTCGACACCCTGACTACCCGGGTTGCACCGGCATGAACACCGATTTCGAAGACACGAACACAAAGAGGTAGATGTGGCTGACAACAACACGACCCGCCGGGTCGCGATCCTCGGCGGTAACCGGATCCCCTTCGCTCGCTCGGACGGCGCCTACGCCAACGCGTCTAACCAGGACATGTTCACCGCCGCGCTGGGCGGCCTCGTCGACCGCTTCCACCTCGGCGGCGAGCGACTCGGCGCGGTCGTCGGTGGCGCGGTGCTCAAGCACAGCCGCGACTTCAACCTGATGCGCGAGTGCGTGCTCGGCAGCGCGCTGTCGCCGTACACGCCCGCATATGACCTGCAGCAGGCCTGCGGCACGGGGCTGCAGTCGACCATCGCCGTCGCCAACGCCATCGCGCTCGGCCAGTATGAATCCGCTGCCGCGGGCGGCGTCGACACCACGTCCGACGCGCCCATCGCACTGGGCGACGACCTGCGCCGCGTGCTGCTCGGGCTGCGCCGCGCCAGGTCCAACGTCGACCGGCTCAAGCTCGTCGGCAAGCTGCCCGCAGCGCTCGGGGTCGAGATCCCGACCAACGGCGAGCCCCGAACGGGTCTGTCGATGGGCGACCATGCTGCCATCACGGCCAAGGACATGGGCGTCAAGCGCGTCGACCAGGACGAACTGGCCGCCGCCAGCCACCGCAACATGGCCGCCGCCTACGATCGAGGCTTCTTCGACGACCTGGTCACGCCGTTCCTCGGGCTCTACCGTGACAACAATCTGCGGGCCGATTCCTCGGCGGAGAAGCTCGCCAAGCTGAAGCCGGTGTTCGGTGTCCGCAACGGCGACGCCACCATGACGGCGGGCAACTCCACGCCGCTGACAGACGGTGCTTCGGTGTCGCTGCTGTCGACCGACGAGTGGGCGGCGGAGCGCAACCTGCCCGTGCTGGCGTACTTCGTCGACGGCGAGACCGCCGCGGTGGACTACGTCAACGGTGACGACGGCCTGTTGATGGCGCCGACGTACGCGGTGCCGCGTCTGCTTGCCCGCAACGGCCTGCGCCTGCAGGACTTCGACTTCTACGAGATCCACGAGGCCTTCGCCTCGGTGGTGCTGGCGACGTTGTCCGCGTGGGATTCCGAGGAATACTGCAAGGAGCGGCTGGGGCTGGACGCTGCGTTGGGTTCGATCGACCGCTCGAAGCTCAACGTGAACGGGTCATCACTGGCCGCGGGCCACCCGTTCGCCGCGACAGGCGGGCGGATCGTCGCCTCGCTGGCCAAGCAGTTGGCCGAGAAGAAGGCGCAGACCGGCCAGCCCGTCAGGGGTCTGATCTCGATCTGTGCGGCGGGCGGCCAGGGCGTGGCCGCGATTCTGGAGGCGTAGCGAAAAACCTTCGGAAAAAACCTTCGGCGAGCGTGTAACGCTCCTCCGAGGCCCGTCGATGTACCCGTTAGCTCCGTGTTGCCGTCTGACCCCCCGACCCGACGGCAACACGGGGCCATTATCGTTTCGGGCCGCTCGTCACGATCCGGCCGGCTGATCCTTCATCGCGGTGATGGGACCGCTCGCCGGCGGCGGCTGGAACAGGCTGCCGCCGACGCTGCCGCGGGTGGTGCGCACGGCGACCAGACCCCAGGTGCACAGCAGGCACACGTAGGCGATCACCGCGGCGACGCGGAACGCAGGCAATCCGGTGTGCACGGCCAGCTGGGTCGTACCGGTGACGAACGTGCCCACCGGGAAGGTCAGGCTCCACCAGGTCAGGGCGAACGGCATGCCGCGGCGCAACGTTCTGACCGTCAGCGCGGTGGCCAGCGAGATCCACAGCACGCTGAAGCCCCACACCGGCACGCCGAACAGGACCGCGAAGATCGCCATGCCCGACGCCAGCTCCGGCGACACCGCCAGAGCCGCCTGGGTACCCAGCAGACCGGCGGCAGTCATACCCTGACCCAGCGGCCCCAGCACGATCCACAGCGTGGGCACGCGCGCGGTTCCAGACGTCCCGTAGTGGGCGAGCCTGCTCCAGATCATCGAGATGATGATCAGCCCCGCTATCAGCGACAGCCCGAACATGGCGTAGCAGCCGTACAGCATCGTGGTGCGGCCGGTTCCGGGTGCCATGTGCGGTATCAGCAGCGCCCCTGCAGCCGCCGACACCATCGGTGGCACGACGGGCATCAGCCATCCGCCGAACGCGGCATCGGGTCCGACGTTGAGCTGGGTGAACATCAGGTACGGGATCGACATGGCGGTGAAGAGACCGCCGATGGTGCCGGCCGTCCACAGCACCCAGGCCAGGTCGACCGCGACGCGCACGCCGATGAGGTCCCGCCCCACCAGGACGGCGCCTGCCCCGACGGTGAGGAGCGCCATCGGGGCAGCGCCGTAGAAATGCGCCATCTGGGGGTTGCGCGCATGGCTGCGCGCCACGGTGGGATGCCTCATCCACTGCACCGAGACGGCGACGATCAGGACCAGCAGCAGAACGGCCGCGGCCACCCACACGATGCGGGTGAACACGTGCAGCCCGGGCACGTGCACGGGCAACGTCGCCCCGGCCGTCGCGACGATTCCGGTGCCCATCACCGAGGCGAACCAGTTCGGTCCGAAATTGCGCAGCCGGGTCAGTTCGGTCGTCATGGTTCGATATTCAACAGTGGGGGTCAGCGATCGCAAAGGAGCGGTGAGCAATGCAGGTCAGCATGTTCGGACAGATGAGTGGTGTCGGCGTGGAATCCGCGGTCGATTCGACGGTCGAAAACCTCTCGATGCTGCGCGACGAGGGCTTCCGGCGGCTGTGGATGAGCCAGCTGCCCTACGAGCCCGACCTGCTCACGGTCCTCGCCGTGGCGCTGCGGGAGGTCGACACGATCGAGGTCGCCACCGGCGTGGTGCCGATCCAGAACCAGCACCCCATGCAGATGGCGCAGCGGGCGCTGACCGTCAGCCTGGTTTCGGGCGGCAGGTTCATCCTCGGCCTGGGCATGACGCATCAGGCGGTGACCGAGGGCATGTGGGGCATCCCGTGGGACAAGCCGGTCCGAAGGCTCAACGAGTTCCTCGACGGCCTGTTGCCGCTGCTGGCGGGTGAGGCGGCGGACGCGACGGGCCAGATCGTGACGACCCGTGGAGCGCTGATGATCTCCGGAGCCCCGCGCCCCGATGTCTACATCGCGGCGCTGGGCCCGCAGCTGCTGAAGATCGCCGGCCGCCGCACGGCGGGGACGGCGACCTGGATGACCGGGCCCGCGACGTTGGCAGGCCACGTCGTTCCATCGTTACGGCAGGCCGCGGCCGACGCCGGACGCTCCGAGAGCGACGTGCGCGTGGTGGCGGCGCTGCCGGTGAGCGTCACCGACGACGTCGACGCCGCGCGCAAGCAGGCGGCCGAGCAGTTCGCGATGTACGGCTTCCTACCGTCCTATCGCGCCATGCTCGACCGCGAGGGATACGCGGGACCCGAGGATGCGGCGATCATCGGCGACGAGGCCACGGTGCGGGGCCGCATCGCCGAGCTGGCCGATGCGGGTGTCGACGAGTACGTGGGTGCGACCTTCGATGCCTCCCCGGAAGGTCGGGCGCGTACCCGGGCGCTACTACGGGAACTCGACTCCTAGCGCCACCCCAGGGTCGGCGAGCAGACGTAAAGGGCCCCCAAACCCTTAGTTTGGGGGCCCTTTACGTCTGTTGGTGGCGCTGGCTCGCGGGACCTAGAACGAAGCCTCGTCGAGTTCCATCACCTCGTTGTCGATGCCGTCGATCACCGCGCGGGTGCTCGTCAGCAGGGGCAGGAAGTTCTTCGCGAAGAACGACGCGCTGGCGATCTTGCCCTCGTAGAAGCTCCGGTCGTCTCCGGTGGCACCGCCGTCGAGTGCCGCGATGGCGACGGCGGCCTGCTCCTGTAGCAGCCAGCCGAGCACCAGGTCGCCGACGCTCATCAGGAAGCGCACCGAACCGAGGCCCACCTTGTAGATGCTCGCGGAATCCTCCTGCGCGGCCATCAGGTAGCCGGTCAGAGTCGCGGCCATGCCCTGGACGTCAGCCAGTGCGGTGGCCAGCAGTTCGCGCTCCGCCTTGAGCCGGCCGTTGCCGGACTCGTTCTTGACGAACGTCTCGACCTGGCCGGCGACGTAGGCCAGCGCAACGCCCTTGTCCCGCACGATCTTGCGGAAGAAGAAGTCCTGCGCCTGGATGGCCGTGGTGCCCTCGTAGAGGGAGTCGATCTTGGCGTCGCGGATGTACTGCTCGATCGGGTAGTCCTGCAGGAAGCCCGAACCGCCGAAGGTCTGCAGGCTCTCGGTGAGCTTGGCGTAGGCCTGCTCGGAGCCGACACCCTTGACGATTGGCAGCAGCAGGTCGTTGACCTTGGTGGCCAACTCGGGCTCCACGTCGTGAACGGCCTTGGCGACCGCCGCGTCCTGGAACGTCGCGGTGTACAGGTACAGCGCGCGCAGGCCCTCGGCGTAGGACTTCTGCGTCAGGAGGCTGCGACGCACGTCGGGGTGGTGCGTGATGGTCACGCGGGGGGCCGTCTTGTCGGTCATCTGGGTCAGGTCGGCACCCTGCACGCGTGACTTGGCGTACTCGAGTGCGTTCAGGTAACCGGTCGACAGCGTCGCGATGGCCTTGGTGCCCACCATCATGCGGGCCTGCTCGATCACGTCGAACATCTGCGCGATGCCGTCGTGCACCTCGCCGACGAGCCAGCCCACGGCGGGGGTGCCGTGCTGGCCGAGCGAGAGCTCGCACGTCGCGGAGACCTTGAGGCCCATCTTGTGCTCGACGTTGGTGACGAATGCGCCGTTGCGCTCGCCGGGTTCGCCGGTCTCGGGGTCGAAGTGGAACTTCGGCACGAAGAACAGCGAGAGCCCCTTGGTGCCCGGTTTGCCGCCCTCGGGGCGGGCCAGCACCAGGTGCAGGATGTTCTCGCCGAGGTCGTCGGCGTCACCGGAGGTGATGAACCGCTTCACGCCCTCGATGTGCCAGGTGCCGTCGTCCTGCTTGATCGCCTTGGTGCGACCGGCGCCGACGTCGGAGCCGGCGTCGGGCTCGGTGAGCACCATGGTGGAGGTCCAGCCGCGCTCGGCTGCGATGACGGCCCACTTCTTCTGCTCTTCGGTGCCCAGGTCGTACATGATCTGGGCGAAGCCCGCACCCATCGCGTACATGTACACGGCCGGGTTGGCGCCGAGGATGTGCTCGATGAGCGCCCACTGGAGCGCGCGGGGCATCGGCATTCCGCCCAGTTCCTCGGAGATGCCGATCTTGTCCCAACCACCGTCGATGAGGGCGTGGACCGACTTCTTGAAGGAAGCGGGAAGCGTGACCGTGTGTGCTTCGGGGTCGAAGACCGGGGGAGTGCGGTCGCTTTCGGCGAACGACTCTGCGATGGGCCCCTCGGCCAGGCGGCTGATCTCCGAAAGCATCTCGCGGGCGGTGTCGACGTCGAGGTCGCTGTAGGGGCCCTCGCCGAACGCCTTGTCGATGCCGAAGACCTCGAACAGGTTGAATACCTGGTCACGGACGTTGCTCTTGTAGTGGCTCACATTTCCTCCTCGCTGAGAATGCCACGTGCGGTTGGGTACTTGGCATAAGTTACCCACCAGTAACTGAGGAAAACTATACCGCTGGGTAACTTGAACGCAAAGTGGTTCCGAGCAAATTTTTGCCAGCTAAGCAACCAAGCGGTTGATGGGGCCGCTCAACGACCCCCGATCACGCCCTTTGAACTGGCGCATTCATCATTTTGTGATGTGCGCCACGAGTGTGCTCTGCACGACCGATATGGTGGCCGGATGAGGCGTGTAGCGGTGTGGGGAACGGGCAACATGGGGTCGACCGCGATCCGGTCGGCATTGGCGTTTCCCGGCCTGGAGTTGACGGGTGTCATCACGTCGTCGCCCGACAAGGCGGGCCGGGACGCGGCCACGTTCGCCGGCCTCCCCTCCCCGGTCGGTGTCCCGCCATTAGGGATGACACTGATATTGCTGTCGTGCTGGCGGACTGCGACGCCATGGCCTACATGGCGTCCGGCGACGTCCGTCCCGAAGAGGCGGTCGACGACATCGAGCGTTGCCTGCGTGCGGGTGTGCTGGTCGTGACGCCGTCGCTGTACTCGATGTACGACCCGCGCTCGGCGCCCAGGGAATGGGTGGACCGGCTCACCGCCGCCGCAGAGGAGGGCGGGGCCACACTGTTGGTCAGCGGCGTCGACCCGGGCTGGGCCAATGACGCGCTGGCCGTGATGGCGGCGGGCCTTTGCACGCGCATCCGGTCGATCCACTGTCAGGAGATCTTCGACTACTCCACCTACGACCAACCTCACGCCGTAAAGGTGCTGTGCGGATTCGGGGCAGCCATGGGCGGAGACGACCCGGTGCCGATGATGCTGCTGCCGTCCGTCCCGACCATGGTGTGGGGCGGCAACATCCGGCTCATCGGCCGCGGTCTCGGGCTCGAGATCGACGAGATCACCGAGGACGTGCAGCGCCGTCCGCTCGAGGAGTCCGTCGACACCGTCATGGGCCGCTTCGAGGCGGGCACCCAGGGGGCGTTCTGGCTCAAGGTGATCGGCTGGGCCGAAGGCAGGGAGCGCATCGTCGTCGACCACATCACCCGCATTCATTCGTCCTGCGCGCCCGACTGGCCCCAGCCCGACGAGGGAGTCGGCGATCACCGCGTCGTCGTCGACGGGGACCCGCAATTGACCATCGTCACCCGGGCCGACGTCCCCGGCGGCACCCGCGCCGACGGGGGCAACACCACCGCGGCCAACCGCCTGCTTGGTGCCATCGAGTGGCTTGCCACCCAGAAGCCGGGGATCTACGACGGGCTCGACGTCCCGATGCACACCCCGTTGGCTCCGCAGACAGCGGCGACGCGGTGGGCACGCGACTAGCGCGGTTGGTCAGGATTCAGTCTTGGTCTGCCGGCTCGGACTCCGTGGCGGGTTGCGCGTCCTTCTGCTCCGAGTCCGCTTCCGAATCCGCGAGCTGGCCGACGAGATACTCGGCCAGTCCCCCGATGGTCGGATAGTCGAACACCGCGGTCGCGTTGATGGTGAACGCGCCACCGAACTGACTGTGCAACCTGTTGCGGAGTTCGATCGCCATCAGGGAATCCGTACCGAGGTCCAGGAACCGACTGGTCGAGGCGGGCGGTTGTGCCAGTCGCAGGAAGTTCTGCACCTCGCGCGCAAGGAACTCGGTCACGAAACCGGCGCGCTGCGCCACCGGTATCTCGTGTAGCTGCCGAAGCATTTCGCTGTCACCGGTCACCTCCCCGACGGCACTCGGCAACACGAGGTCGAGAATCGGCGGACGGGAAGCGCCCAACGACTTCGCGGCACGCTGCCAGTTGGCCTTGATGACGGTTGCCTGCCCGGTGCCGTTCGCGACCACCTCGGCGAGGGCGCCAAGTGCGGCCGAGGGTTCGAGAGGCATCAGGCCCTGGGCATTGAGATTGGCGCGCGCGGCCGCCGAGGAGGCCATGCCCCCCTCGGCCCAGGGGCCGAAGTTGACCCCCGTCGCCGGCAGGCCGTGCGCCCTCCGCTGCGCGACCAGGCCATCGAGCAGCGCATTGGCTGTCGAGTAGTTGGACTGACCGGGTGAACCGATCACGCTGGACACCGAGGAGGACACGATGAAGAAGTCCAGATCGTCGTCCTTGGTCAAACGGTCCAGGTGGCAGGCGCCGATCGCCTTGGGTGCCAATGTCTTTCGGAATCGCTCCAGGTTCTGCTCGGACAGCAACGCGTCGTCGAGCACGCCTGCCAGGTGCGCCACTCCGGCCAGCGGCGGCAGTTCCGCGCGGATTCTCCCTAGCAGCTCCCCGACCTCGGACTCCACACCGACATCGGCCGTGAAGACGTGGATGCGGGACTTGTAGCGTTCGGTGATCGCGTCGATTCGGCGTTGCGTGTCAGCATCGGGCGCGCGCCTGCTGGTCAACACGATGTCACCGGCCCCGAGCTGGGCCATATACGACGCCGTGTGCAGGCCGATGGCACCGAGTCCGCCGGTGATCAGATAGGTCCGATCGCCGCGCGCCTGCAGCGGGTTCGGGATCTGCAGCACGATCTTTCCGATGTGCCGCGCCTGCTGCATACGGCGGAATGCGGCCCTCGCCTCGGTGAGCGGGTAGATCTCTGCGGGCAACGGCGCCCACTTGCCACTCGCCATCCCGTCCGACACCTCGGTCAGCAGACGCTTGATTTGGCCGGGATCTTCCAACGTGGTGACGTCCAGCGCGACGATCTCGTAGGCGATGTCGGGGCGTGCCGCCGTCATCTGCTCGGGCGTCCAGATGTCGCGCTTGGCGATCTCGGCGAAGCGGCCGTTCTGGGCGGTCGCCCGCACGGTCGCCTCGACGAATCCCTCGTTGGTCAGGCTGTTGAGCACGACGTCGACCCCGGCACCGTTGGTGTCCGCGAGTATCTGGTCAGCGAAATCCGTGGTACGCGAGTCGTAGACGTACTTCACGCCCATTCGGCGCAGTGTTGCGCGTTTGTAGGTGCTGGCGGTCGCGAAGACGATGGCGCCGTGCTGCTGTGCCAGCTGGATCGCGGCCAGCCCGACGCCGCCGCTGGCGGCGTGAATGAGCACGCGATCACCAGGCTGTAACCGGGCCCAGTCGAATGCGAGCCGGGCCGTGAGCGCCGCAGCGGGAATGGTGGCCGCCGCTACGGGGCTCAGCTGGTCGGGTACCGGCGCCACCAACTGGACCGGCACGTTGAACCGGCTGGAGAACGCGCCCTGCATGAATCCGTAGACGCGTTGGCCCACCTCGAGTCCGGTGACGCCGCTGCCCAACTGTGTGACGATGCCGGCGAAGTCCCCGCCGATCGGTCCAGGGTCACCCGGGTAGAGACCGAGGACGTTGAGCACGTCCCGGAAGTTGAGGCCGGCGGCCTCCACCCGGACCTGCACGTAGCCCTCGTCGGGCGACGGGACGTCCGTCTCGGTCAGACGCAGGTTGTCGATCGCGCCGCGTTCGGTGGGCGCCAGGACGTAGTCACCGCCGCGCGGCACCGCGAGATGTCCACTTCGCGCCCATGGCAGTAGCCGCGAGGCCAGCAGCTTCCCTTGCCGCAGAGCGATTTCCGGTTCGTCGATTGGTGTTGCCAACAGGTCGGCCAATATGTCTACGGCTTCGGCTGATCCGTCGCAGTCGACCAGTTTGCAGCGCAGCGCTGGTTCCTCGTTGATGGCGGTGCGCCCGAATCCCCAGAGTGCTGCCTGCACCGGATCGACCCGCTCGCCGGACTCGGTGGCCACCGCCCGCTCGGTGATGATCCACAGTCCACCAGCCAGTTTAGCCTCGCCCCGTTGCACGGCGTGCACAGCGCTGAGCAGATTGGCGATCTCGGTCTCGACCCGTGCGGAAACGTCGGCGCCCGAGCAGCCGGCAACTCTCTCTCCCGGGCTCGGTGCGCTGCTGCGCCACACGACGCCGGAGAATGGCAGACCGCGGTCGTGGGCATCCGCCAACAGCTGACCCAGCGGCTGTTGGTCGGCGGCTCGGTCGAACGGGATGCAGCCCGGCACCATGGCGGCCAGCTCGTCGAATCCGGCGACCAGCCAGGTGTCGTTCGCGCCATCATCACCGCTCGGTCTCGGCGGCACCTCGTGCCAGCCGAGGGTGTACAGCAGCCGGGTGGCGTCGCCGCCGAGGCCACGCAGCAGCGCCTCGCGTGGGGCGCGCTTGACCGTGAACTCGCGAATCCCGCCCAGCTGGCGGCCATCCCGGTCGACGAAGTCGAGGTCGAAGACCTGAGTCTCGCTGTCGAGTCCGCTGCTGTGCCACCTCGCGTGACAGTAGAACCGGCGAGGCATACGCTCCCGCAGCGTCACTTGCCCGTACCGCAACGGCAGGAACAGATCGTTCACGCCCTGTTCGGCGGCGAGAAGTGCCGGGAACGCCGGGAAGGCAACCCCGGTGCACAGGTCCATCAGCACCGGATGCATCGGCTCGGTTCCGAGTTGTTCGGCGAGTTCTTGTCCGACCAAGATGTCGCCGATCGCCTCGCCATCACCGAGCCACAGCGACTTCAAGGAACCCGACCAGGTCGGCCCCCATGCCAGTTCCATGTCGGCGAACGTCTCGAACAACTCCTGCGGGCGCATGCGGTTGCACCGTTCGATTGCTTCGTCGATCGGATCGGTATTCACGGCTTCCGGCCCGTCGACGATGTCGTTGTCATCGGCGGCGCCGGACACCACGGTGCCGTCGGCGTTCAACGACCATTCGGCCCCGCGTTCACCGTACGGGCGACTGTGGACCCGGAAGCTCCACTGCCCGCTGCCGTCGCCCGGATGCAGCGACAGCTGCACCTCGCGGGAACTCTTCTCGGGCAGGATGATCGGCTCGTAGAAGAAGACGTCCTTCACCCGTGCCGGTGGACCGACTGCGGCCAACGCCATGGCGGCATACGTCGCCCCGGGGACCACGACGGTGCCGTATATGACGTGGTCGGAAAGCCACGGCTGAGATTTGACGGACAACCTGCTGGTGTAGACGGAGTCACCGGAGGCAAGGTCCTTCGCGCTGCCAAGGATTCCGGAGGTAGGCCCGCCCGCCCCCTCGATGGCGATTCCGGATGTCTTCGGCCAGAAGCGGCGCCGCTGAAACGGATAGGTGGGCAACTCGAGTCGCTGACTGGGCTCGCGATGCAACGCGGCGAAGTCGGGTCGGTGGCCGCCCACGTAGGCCGCGGCCAGCGCGTCGGCGATCTGCCGCCGGTCGCCGACACCCTTGCGCATCGAGACGATCGCCCGCGGCGCGGCTAGATGCTCCGGCCAGACCTGGACCGCTGCCCCGGTCAACACCGGCTGCGGACCGATTTCCATCAATACCGAGCATCCCAGTGCCGCAACGGTGCGCACACTTTCGGCGAATTGCACCGGCTGACGGGAATGCCGCCGCCAGTACGGCGCGTCGAGCGTCGTCTGCGCCGTGAGTACGCTGCCGGTGCGGTTGCAGACCAGCGGCAGTGTCGGGGCGGCGAACGGCACCAGCGCCGCGTACGACTCGAACTCATCGAGCACCGGATCCAACAATTCGGAGTGGAAGGCGTGGCTGGTCTGCAGCCACGTGCAGCGGACCCCTCCGTCGCTGAATCCGTCGACTATCCGTTCCAGGTCCTCGCCAGGACCCGAGAGCACGGTGTTGGGCCCGTTGTAAGCGCCGACCGACACGCGCGGAAACTCACCCGCGACCTCCTCGACGTGTGTGGCGTCGGTGAACACCGCCACCATCCGCCCACCTTCGGGCAGGCCGCCGAACATCCGGCCGCGCTGGGCCATCAGTCGCGCGCCGTCGGAGAGGCTGAAGACTCCGGCCACACATGCCGCTGCATACTGGCCCACGCTGTGGCCTAGCACCACATCGGGTTCGACGCCCCACGACTGCCACAACCGGGCCAGGCCCATCTCCACGGCGAAGAGTGCCGGTTGGGCAAATGACGTGTGCCGCAGTCCTTTTCCAGCCTCGGCGCCCGCTTCCCTACCGGTGGCGAAGAGCACCTCCAGCAACGGCAGCGGCAGCACGCCGTCGATTGCGTCCGCACATTGCCGGACGGTTTCGGCGAAGACGGGCTCGGCGTCGAACAGTTCGCGTGCCATCCCTGCGTACTGGCTGCCCTGCCCGGTGAAGAACCACGCCGTCGTCGGCCGGTCGGCGCACTCGCCACGTACCGCGCCTGGCCGCAGCCGGTTCTCGGCCAATTCGGCCAGGCCCTCGCGGGCACCCTGGACCGAGTCGACGACCATCGCGGCACGGTGCTCGAAATGTGACCGTCCCGCCCCGGCGGTGAAGCAGACATCGGCGATGTCCACCTCGGGGTGGCTCTCCAGCCAGGTTGCGTGACGCCGTGCCAGCGCGAGCAGGGCCTCCGGGGAACGCGCAGACAGTGGCAGCACGGAGAACGTTTCGTCTCGGGTTCCCGGCTCCGCTTCGTTGCTCAGCGCCGAGGGCGCCTCCTCGATCAGCACGTGGGCGTTCGTGCCGGTGAACCCGAACGAACTCACGCCGGCGCGCCGTGGCCTGCCGTTGCCGTGCCACGGCGTCGCCCTGTCCACGACCCGCACGGGGAGCGAATCCCACGGGATGTGCGGCGACGGCGTCTCGAAGTGCAAGCTTTGCGGCAGCAGTGCGTGCTGTAGTGACAGCACGACCTTGATCAGACCTGCTGCCCCAGAGGCCGACTCGAGGTGACCGATGTTGGACTTCACCGATCCCATCAGCAATGGGCGGTCCGCGTCACGCGAGACGCCGTAGGCGGCCGCGGCCGCCTGCACCTCGATCGGATCCCCCAGCGGGGTGCCCGTTCCGTGCGCCTCGAGGTAGTCGACGTCGCCGCCGGTCAGGCCGGCGCGAGCCAGCGCCGACCCGATCAGCCGTTGCTGCGCACCACCATTGGGCACCGTCAAACCGCTGGACGCGCCGTCCTGGTTCACGGCGCTACTGGGAATGACCGCGCAGACCCGATCACCATCGCGCTCCGCGTCGCTCAGCCTCTTGAGCACGAGGATCCCGCAGCCTTCGCTGCGCACATACCCGTCGGCGGAGGCGTCGAAGGTCTTGCAGCGCCCGACGGGGGAAAGCATCCGGGCGCGTGAGGCGGCGACGACCGTCACCGGACTCAGCAAGACGTTCACGCCGCCGGCCAACGCCAGGTCGCAGTCACCGGAGTGCAATGCTTGACAGGCCTGGTGCACGGCCACCAACGCCGAACTGCATGCGGTGTCGACCGCAACGGCCGGTCCTTCCAATCCCAGCGCGAAGGCGACCCGACCGGAAATGGCATTCAGCGCATTGCCGGTGATGAAGTGGGGTTCGATCTTGTCGATCGACTCTGCGGACAGCAGATGCGCGTACTCATTGGCGGCCACGCCCGTGAAGATCCCGGTTCGGCTGCCGCGCAGCGCCGCCGGCGAGAGTCCGGCCCGCTCCAAACCCTCCCATACCGTTTCGAGCATCAGGCGCTGCTGGGGGTCGATCCACACCGCCTCGCGCGGGGAGATGCCGAAGAATTCGGGATCGAATCCGTCGATTCCATCGAGGAATCCGCCGAAGCGCGAGTATGTCTTGCCCGGAGCATCGGGATCCGGGTCGTAGAACTCGTCGATGTCGAAGCGGTCTTCCGGGACCTCCCCGATGGTGTCGACACCACCGGATAGCACGTCCCAGAACGCCTCCGGATCGGGAGCGCCGGGAAAACGGCACGACACCGCGATGATCGCGATCGGCTCGTT
The DNA here is from genome assembly GCA_963798245.1 of uncultured Actinomycetota bacterium. Classification (GTDB taxonomy): domain Bacteria; phylum Actinomycetota; class Actinomycetes; order Mycobacteriales; family Mycobacteriaceae; genus Mycobacterium. The sequence continues at coordinate 376,620 of CAWCSO010000004.1, read as the reverse complement.
CGTTCGCGCCGACACCATCGACGCCGGCCGCCCTGACGTGGGTGATACCTGCTCGGCGAGCCCGAGCACCTCGCCGAGCAGGTAGTCGGTCGCGTCGGACAGCCGGGGGTGATCCATCACGAGGGTGACCGGTACTTCCCTACCGACTCCCTGTTCGATGCGTCGGCGCAGCTCGACGGCCATCAACGAATCCATGCCGAGATCGAAGAACCCCGCGTCCTCGCGGATCTCCGCGGCGTCCACGCGTGTCACCTCTGCGACCGCGTCGCGCAGGTAGTCGGCCAGAAGTCTCCTGCGCTGCTGCACCGGAGCACCTACGAGCCGCTCGACCAACTGGGTCTTCCCGGAGGGAGTTGCAGGTGGTGCGACGGTCGTCGGCTGGGCGGGCACCTCGCGTTCCAGCTCCGTCAGGAATGCTCGCCTGCCCGCTTGCTGGTAGAGCGGCAGGAAGCGGGTCCAGTCGATCCGTGCCACGACTCCCTGTACGGCACCGTGGGCCGAAGAGGCCGCGACGACGTCGGCCATACCCGCCAGCGCGTCGGCAGGTGACAGCGCGCGGACCCCACGCTGATCCAGTCGCGCACGAGACTCCGCGTCGGCCATGCCCGCGGACCAGGGACCGAAGTTGACGCTGATTCCGGGGATGCCTTGCTCGCGCTGACGCCAAGCCAGCCCGTCGAGGAAGGCGTTCGCCGCGCCGTAAGCGGCCTGACCGTATCCGCCCCATACGGAGGCGATCGAGGACGTGCTGATGAAGAAGTCGAGCTGCAGGCCCGATGCCGCTTCACTCAGATGCCAGGCACCCCAGACCTTCCCAGCGAAGACGCGATCTACTTCGGCGTCGTCCAGGCCGATGAGCGCAGTGGTGCCGATCTCGCCCGCAGCATGGACGATGCCGGCCAACGGCGGCAGCTCGGCCTGCACGGTCGACAACAGGCGTTCGACGTCGTACGCATCCGCGACGTCGGCACCGATGGTCCTAATTTCGCAGCCGTGCTGTTCGCCCAGTGCGTCGATGAGCTGTTGCGCGGTATCGCTGGGTGCGCGGCGGCCGGTGAGCACCAGATGTCGAGCACCGTGTGCGGCGAGGTATCCGGCGATCTCGAGTCCTATCGAACCCAACCCTCCTGTCACCAAATACGTTGCTTCAGGCCGTATTTCCGGCGGCTTGACGGTCGGCTGTCCCGTTCGCCGAACCAGTCGCGGAACGTAGATCGCCTGATCACGCAGCGCGAGTTGATCTTCCATGATGGCGGCATCGTTCGAGTTCGTGATCCGGTTGAGGAACAGCGACCATTCGTCGACGGTGCCATCCGCCAGATCTGCCAGTCCGCCCCAGATACGCGGAAGCTCCAGCGCTGCAGCACGACCGAATCCCCACAGGCAACTCTGATCTGGTGCGACGGTGTCGGCGTCGGTGACCCGCTGTGCGCCACGGGTGACCACCCAGATGGGTCGGCGAAGTTCGGCGGCCGTCGCCGCGCGGAAGAGGCGTCGTGTTCCGCCCAGGATTCGGTGTTGCATCCGCAGCAACGACCGCATCGAGGGTGCGGTCCCGGGCTCCAGGTCGGAGTCGAGCGCCCCGATATGGATGATTCCCGACGTTGAATCATCGACTGCCGCAGCGCGCAACGCCTCTTGGAGCGTCTCCTCTTCCGCGTCGGACGTCGGCAATCCGAGGAACCTATGCCGATGGCCGCGTGCCGTCAGCACGTCGACCAGAGGCCCGGCCGCATCGGTTTCGTCGCCGACGACGATCCAGCTGGTTCCGTCGCCGGCCGCCGCGCCAAGGGGTGCAGCAGGAGACGTCTCCCAGCGGATCTCATAGCGGTCATCGGCGATGGACTGGGTTGCCCGTTGCTGGTTGTGTCGTGCGGCGAGCTTGGTCAGCACATTCAGGGTCTGATGGTCGCCGCTGGAAACGTCGAGCAGGGCCGCGAGTTCCTCGATCCGGCCGTCCTCGAGAAGGCCGACGGCCTGGGTACGCGACGCCAACGAATGCTGGCCGGGCTGTTGTTGGCCCGGCTGATGCCCGTCCGGATCTCGGTTGTCTCGAAACCAGTACTGGCGGTGCTCGAACGGATAGGTGGGCAGATCGAGCTTTGCGGCGTGCGGCGGCCAGAACGCGGCGAATTCGGGCAGGTGGCCCAAGACATAGGCGTCCGCGACGGCTTCGGAGATCTGCCGGTTGTCCGAGGTGTTTCGGCGCAGCGAGGTGATCACCCGCGGTGCCGCGGCCGGATCAGGCCATGCCACCAGGGCTGCTGCGGTGAGCACGGGGCGTGGCCCGATCTCCAGCAACAGCTTGCAGTTGAGGTCGGCGAGTGTGCGCACGCTCTTGGCGAAGTCCACCGGTTTGCGCGCGTGACGGCGCCAGAATGCGCCATCGATCGTCGCGCTCCTTCCGACCGCGGCGCCGGTGCGATTGTCGATCAGAATCCGCTGTGGCGTCTTGAAGTCGAACCGATCCGCATACGACTCGAACTCGTCGAGGATCGGGTCCAGCAGCGCGGAGTGGAACGCGTGGCTGGTGTCCAGCCAGTCGCACCGGACGCCGTCGGCCGCCAGCGCAGCCACCGCGTTCTCGAGATCCTTTGCGGGACCTGATAATACGGTATTAGCACCGTTGTAGGCGGCGACAGAGAGGCTGGGGAACTCGTCGCTCAGGCTCTCGACACGCTCGGCCGCGGTGAACACCGCGGCCATCCGACCGCCTGCGGGCAAACTGCCGAAGAGTCGGCCGCGTTCGGCCATCAGCAGGGCGCCGTCCTCGATACCGAAGACGCCCGCGACGCAGGCCGCCGAATACTGGCCGACGCTGTGCCCCAGCACCACGTCTGGCTCGAGACCCCACGACAGCCAGAGGCGAGCCAGGCCCATCTCCACCGCGAACAAGGCGGGCTGTGCGTACGAGGTCTGGCGCAGCGTCTCTTCGTGATCCGGGCTCTCCATGTCGAAGATGACGTCGAGCAGCGGTTTTTCGAGAACGTCGGCCACCGCCGCCGCGCAACGATTCAGGGTCTCGGCGAACACCTGCTCGGTGTCGAACAACTCCCTGGCCATGCCGGGGTACTGGCTGCCTTGACCGGTGAAGAGCCAAGCCGTCTTCGGAGTGTCGTGGGATTCGCCGCGATAAACGCCGGACGCCGGGCGGTCGTCGGCGAGTGCGCCGAGTAGCTCGATGGCCGATTCCCTCGAATCGACCACCAACGCGGCCCGGTGCTCCAAGTGCGCCCGCCCGACGCCGGCGGTGAAGCACACGTCCGCCAGGGTGGCCTCCGGGTGGGCGCTCAACCAACTGCGGTATCGGCCCGCGAGCTCTGTCAACGCGGTGGGTGTCCGAGCGGAGAGGGGAAGGACGCTGAGCCGCGGAGCCGCCCCGGCGGCGACATCCTGCTGCGGAGCCGCCCCGGCGGCGACATCCTGCTGCGGAGCCGCCCCGGCGGCGACATCCTGCTGCGGAGCCGCTGGAGCTTCCTCGAGGATGACGTGAGCGTTCGTCCCGGCGAACCCGAACGAGCTGATTCCCGCGATGCGTGGCCGGCTGTTGCGTTCCCAGACGGTCGCCTCCCTGACGACCCGCACCGAAAGCCGGTCCCAGGGGATGTGCGGTGACGGGTTGTGAAAGTTCAGGTGCTGCGGCAGCAATCCGTTCTCGAGCGACAGGATGACCTTGATGACACCTGCGATACCCGCGGCTGCCTCCAGATGACCGATGTTGGTCTTGGCCGAACCCATCAACAGCGGCTTCGCCGGGTCGCGTCCTACGCCGAGCACCGCACCTGCGGACTGAACTTCGATCGGGTCGCCCAGCGAAGTTCCCGTGCCGTGTGCCTCCAGGTATCCGACGTCGCTGGGTTCGAGATCGGCGCGGTTCAGTGCGGCGGTGATGACCCGTTGCTGGGCCACGCCGTTCGGCACCGTCAAACCACCCGATGCGCCGTCCTGATTGATCGCGCTGCCGCGGATCACGGCACGGATCCGGTCTCCGTCGCGAACCGCGTCATCGAGCCGCTTGATGACGACGACGCCACAACCCTCGCCGCGCACGTAACCGTCCGCGGCCGCATCGAACGTCTTGCACCGGCCGTCGGGCGCGAGCATGTGTGCACTGGAGAACGTGATCATGGTCGCCGGGGTGAGCAGCACGTTCGCCCCGCCGGCCAGCACCAGGTCGCATTCGCCCAAGCGCAGCGCCTGGCACGCCTGATGGATGGCCACCAGCGATGAGCTGCACGCCGTGTCGACGGCGACCGCGGGACCCTGCAGCCCCAACCGATAGCTGATCCGTCCCGCCGCTGCGGCATTCGACGTCCCGATGGCCATGTAGGCCTCGATCTCGTCATAGCTCAGCTCGTCGGATGCCATTCCCAGGTAGTCGTGGGTGGCCAGACCGACGAACACCCCGGTGTTGGTGCCGGCCAGGGCCGAGGGTGCGGTGCCCGAGTGCTCCACCGCCCGCCACGCCGTCTCCAGTAAGAGCCGATGCTGCGGATCCAGCAACCTGACCTCGCGTGTCGACATACCGAAGAACGGCGCGTCGAAACCGGTGACGTCGTCGACGAAACCCGCACGACGGGTCACGACCTTGCCGGGCACACCGGGTTCTGGATCGAAGAAGTCGTCGGCATTCCAGCGGTCCCCGGGCACGTCCGATATCGCGTCGCGGCCCTCGCGCAGCAGGTCCCAGAACTCGTCCGCATCCGCGGCACCCGGAAACCGGGCGGCGTAGCCGACGATGGCGTAACGCGACGCAGAATCGAACGAACGTTCGGCGGATTCCATGCCGCTGTCCTCCTTGCATCGGCGGTCACGACGTGACTCCGCCGCATAACTGAAACCCGCGAATCAACTCCCCCGACGGACACTATTGCACGTAGACCCTTGTCGCGTGCCACGTCTCGCGACGGGGTGCTCAGGGGTTAGGCGGCTTGGGGGCGACGGCGGCGCAATGTTGGGTATGTTGATCCCGCGATGGGTGGTGCTGGCGGACTGGGGCCGGCAGAAGCTGGAGGACGGGGGATACCAAGTAGTGCGCATCGGGAAGATCACAGTCGGCGCACTCGATGAATGGTCGCTGAAACCGGGATCCGTCACCTCCTGGCAGCCGACGGCCGCGGCGGCCGAAAAGGCTCGGCGGGCACCGGTCAGTTCGGTGCCGGTCAGCTATATGCAGCACCAACATCTTCGCAACTATTGCGAGCGGACGGCGGCGGGACTGACCTTCTCCCGGCAAATCATCGCCAGCTGTGAAGTGCCCGGCGAGTGTGACGTTTCGGCCATGGATCATGCCGTCAATGCATACCTACGTCGGCACGATACTTTCCGCAGTTGGTTCGAACAGACCGGTGAGGGAGAGTTCGTCCGGCATGCCATTGACGATCCGGCTGACATCGAATTCGTGCCGATCGATCACGGCACCATGTCGGCCGACGAGATACATGCCCATGTCGTGGCCTTACCGAATCCATTGGAGTGGGGTTGCTTCACCTTCGGAGTAATCCAGAGCGAAAACCACTTCACGTTCTTCGCCGCCATCGACCATGTCCACGGGGACGCGACATTGATCGGCACGACGATGTTGGAAGCCAACGGAATGTATTCCGCGTTGAGCGGTGGCGGTCAGGCCCTGGTGCTTCCCGATGCCGGTAGCTTCGACGAATTCTGTGTGCGTGAGCGCGAGTACACGCACACGTTGACAGTGGATTCGCCCGGAGTGAGGGCGTGGATCGACTTCGCGGAGGAAAACGGTGGTGGCTTTCCCGAATTTCCGCTTCCGCTCGGTAATCCGCGGAAGTCGACCGCCAGTGACATGACCTCTGAAATCCTGATGGACACCGCGCAGACGGAGCGCTTCGAGTCGGCCTGCACGGCAGCCGGCGCGCGCTTTGTCGGCGGCCTGTTTGCCTGCCTCGCCCAGGTGGAGCACGAATTGACGGGTGCTCTCACGTATTACGGGCTGACTCCCAGGGATTCGCGCACCGCCTCGGACAATTTCATGACGCAGGGATGGTTCACGGGCTTGATTCCGATCACCGTTCCGATAGGCGCGGCCTCATTCGGCGATGCCGCGTGGGCGGCGCAGTCTTCGTTCGACTCAGGTCTGAACATGGCGAAGGTGCCGTATTACCGCGTGCTGGAGTTGGCGCCATGGTTGAGTTGGCCACGGCCGAATTTTCCAGTCTCGAATTTCCTGCACGGCGGCGCCGCTCCGCTCAATGCAGTTCTGGCAGCCGCTGAGCTGGGCCTTGCGAACAACATAGGAATCTACCCGGACGGCCGGTATTCGTATCAGCTGACCATGTACATATTCCGGTATGGCGAGGGCACGGTGATGGCAATCATGCATCCGGACGATCCGGTAGCCAAGAAGTCGGTTGTGCGATACATGAAGGCGATGAAGTCCGTGTGCACACTGGTTGCTGACATCGGGCACTGGGGACGCGTCGCGTAGCGTGGAGCAACTCGCAGGCCCGGCGAGGGTGAGGTTGACATGCGACGGCTAGCCGGTCTGGTGGTGCGGTGGCCGTGGGCGGTGATCGGTGTTTGGGTCGTCCTGGCCGTCGCCCTGCCATTGACGTTCCCGTCTCTCGGCGAGATGGCCGAGAAGCATCCGCTCGTCATCCTGCCGAGCGATGCGCCGTCCAGTGTCACCGCCAGAAAGATGGCCGAGGCGTTTGGAGAATCGGGCGCGGACAACCTCCTCGTCGTTGCCTTCATCAACGAAACCGGGCTCCAGCCCGCCGACGAGGCCACCTACCGCGAGGTGGTGGACGCGCTGCGCGACGACGTCACCGATGTCGTTTCGGTGCAGGATTTCGTCAGCACGCCACAACTGCGCCAGTTCCTGACCAGCGACGACAAGACGACCTGGGTATTGCCGGTCAGCCTCGAGGGTGAGCTGGGCACACCGCGCGCCTACGAGGCCTTCAACCGGGTTGCCGACGTGATCAAACATCACGTACCCGACGGCGGCCCCTCCGCCGGTTCGCTTGCCGTGTACGTCACCGGTCCCGCGGCCACCGTCGCGGACCTCACCGTCGCCGGCCAACAGGATCGACTACCCATCGAGATCGCGATCGCCGTCCTGGTCCTCGGCGTGCTGTTGCTCGTGTACCGCAGCCCGGTAACGATGCTGCTACCGCTGGTGACCATCGGATCGTCGCTGGTGATCGCGCAGGCGGTGGTGGCCGGCTACTCGCAACTGACCGGCTCGGGCGTGTCCAACCAGTCCATCGTCTTCCTGAGCGCGATCATGGCCGGTGCCGGAACGGACTACGCGGTGTTTCTCATCAGCCGCTATCACGACTATCTGCGGTCGGGCGTTGAGTTCGATCAGGCGGTCACGGCGGCAATGGTCTCGATCGGAAAGGTCATCACCGCATCTGCGGCCACCGTGGGCATCACCTTTCTGGTCATGAGCTTCGCCGAGATGGGAGTGTTCAGAACGATCGGGGTGTCGGCGGCGATCGGCATCGGCGTGGCATTCCTGGCCGGCGTGACTCTGCTGCCGGCAATCCTGGTGCTCGCCGGGCCGCGTGGCTGGGTCAAGCCGAAGCGTGAACTGACTGCCCGGTTCTGGAGGCGTTCCGGCATACGCATCGTGCGGCGGCCCGTGCCGCACCTGGTGGCCAGTGTGCTGGTGTTGGTCCTCCTGGCCAGCTGTGCCGCCTTTGCACACTTCAACTACGACGATCGCAAGGCCGTCGCGGCGTCGGCGCCGAGTTCCGTCGGCTACGCCGCGCTGGAACGCCATTTCCCCATCAGCCAGTCCATCCCGCAGTACCTCCTGGTCCAGTCCGCGAGTGACCTGCGCACACCGCAGGCCCTCGCGGACTTGGAGCAGATGGCGTCGCGCATCGCCCAATTACCGGACGTTTCCCTGGTCAGTGGCGTCACCAGACCGTTGGGAGAGGTGCCGCCGGAGTTCCGGGCCACGTTTCAGGCGGGGATCGTCGGTGACCGGCTGGCCGCCGGATCCGCCATGATCGGTGAGCGCACCGGCGACCTCAACGAATTGGCAGCCGGGGCCGACACCCTGGCCGACAGCATCGGCGACGTGCGGGCGCAGGTCGACAAGATGGCGCCCAGTATTCAGGGCCTGCTCGACGCGTTCTCCTCGGTGAAGAGCAGAGAGGGCGGCGACGCACTGGTCAAGGACGTGGCGGCCGCCGCCAAGCTCGTCCAGGCCGCCAACCGGCTCGGCAACGCCATGGGTATCAACGTCGCCAACGTCAGGGACATGTTCGCCTGGATCGGCCCGGTGCTGACGGCGCTTCAGGGCAATCCCGTCTGCAACGCCGATCCGTCGTGCACCGACACCCGCAATCAGTTCGAGAAACTCGCTGCAGCACGCGACGCCGGAGCGCTCAACGACTTCAACGAGGCCGCGCGCCAACTGCAGGAGTCCAGCGACAAGGAGTCGCTGGCCGCCACCGTGAACAAGCTCAACGGCGCGCTCTCCAGCATCGCCAAGGCGGCGCAGGCCGCGGGGCTGGACGAACCGGGGGGCGCACAGGCGGGCCTGACCGACCTGCAGCAGGGCGCCGACCGCCTGGCCGGCGGCAGCAGGAAGGTGGCCGGCGGAGTCGACGAACTGGTCGAGCAGGTCAAGGTCATGGCTGCCGGGCTCAATCAGGCGTCGGAGTTTCTGCTGACGATGCGACACGACGCGGTGGGCTCGTCGATGGCGGGTTTCAACATTCCGGCCGAAGTGCTGAATGCAGTGGAATTCCAGAAGGCCGCCGAGGCATTCATCGCGCCGGACGGCCACTCGGTGCGGTATCTGGTTCAAACCAAACTCAACCCATTCAGTTCCGAGGCGATGGATCAGGTCAATGCGATCACCGACGTCGCCAGGGGCGCCCAGCCCAACACCGCACTCGCCGACGCGACGATATCGATGGGTGGGTTCCCGGCCGCGCTGCGGGACACGCGCGATTACTACGAGCGCGACATCCGATTCATCATCGTCGCGGCCCTCGTCGTCGTCCTGTTGACGTTGATCGTGCTGCTGCGTTCGATCGTCGCACCTCTTTATCTCGTCGGTTCGGTGGTGATCTCGTACTTCGCGGCAATCGGTATCGGCGTCCTCACGTTCCAACTGCTACTCGGTGAGCAATTGCATTGGAGCGTGCCCCCATTGGCCTTCGTGGTGCTGGTCGCAGTGGGCGCCGACTACAACATGCTGTTCGTGTCGCGACTGCGGGATGAATCTCCGCACAGCGTGCGTTACGGCGTCATTCGCACCCTGGGTTCGACGGGTGGCGTGATCACCGCTGCGGGTCTGATCTTCGCTGCCTCGATGGGTGGGCTGTTGTTCTCCAGCATCGGCATCGTGGTCCAGGGCGGTTTCGTGATCGGGGTGGGGATCCTGCTGGATACCTTCGTCGTACGCACCATCACGGTGCCCGCCATCGCTGCGTTGGTCGGGCGGGCGAACTGGTGGCCGTCACGGCTGGAGCCCCGGCGGCCAGGGTCGCGTTCGACAGCCGAAATCACCTAGCAGCGTGCAACTACGAAGCGGAGCGGTCAGGAGTAGGCCTTGTTGGAGTTCCTCGCAGGATTCTCGGTTGCCGTCCACTCGGCATGGCCATTGGACGTGACGTGACATCTCCCCAGTCGTCTGTTCTGTCGATGCTGCATGGACGTGCCAGTGTGCGCCCGCATGACGTGGCATTCACGTTCACCGATTACGTCGACGACCCAGCGGGTGTGTCCGAGAGTCTCACGTGGTCGCAACTGTCCCGCCGAACCATTACTGCGGCAGACGAACTCAGCCTGCATGCCTCGGTCGGGGACCGGGCGGTGATCTTGGCGCCGCAGAGCCTTGACTACGTGGCCGCCTTCCTGGGAGCCATGCAGGCTGGGCTGATCGCGGTGCCGCTCCCGCTGCCGCACCGCGGTTCGAGTCATGATCGTGTGAGTGCAGTCTTCGACGACACGTCGCCGTCGGTCGTTCTCACCACGTCCGCGGTTGCGGGCGACGTCGCCGAGTACCTCGATCGAGCGCGCCTGCGTGCGGCTCCGAAGCTCGTCGAGATGGACTCGATGAACCTGGACGTCGCCGAAGTCCAAGGCCCAAACAGGCTTTCGACAGCTGATCTTCCCGGCACGGGGTATTTGCAGTACAGCTCTGGTTCGACGCGCCTGCCCACCGGGGTGACGATCTCGCACCGCAACCTCCAGGTGAATTTCGAGCAGGTGATGCGCACCTTCTTCGCGGGTGCGGACGTGAAGTCCCCGACCGATCTGACATTCGTGTCGTGGTTGCCCTTCCACCACGACATGGGTTTGATGCTGGGCATCTGCGCACCCATCCTGAGCGGCCATCCCGCTGCGCTGATGAGCCCAACGGCCTTCTTGGAGAGGCCGGCCAGATGGATACGAGCGCTGGCGCAGAATCCGCGGGCCTTCTCGGCGGCGCCCAACTTCGCCTTCGACCTGGCCGCCCGGAAGACCACCGACGGTGATCTTGCCGGGCTCGACCTCGGCGGGGTGCGGGGCATCGCAAACGGTGCCGAACGCGTCGAGCCGGCCACGCTGGAACGCTTCGCAGATCGGTTTGCGCACTTCAATCTTCGGGACGAGATGCTGCGACCGTCATACGGTCTGGCCGAGGCAACCGTATTGGTGGCGGCCGGCACCTGGAGTGAATCGTCGCCGGCGGCGCACTTCGACGTCGCAGAACTGGGTGAGGGCCGTGTTCAGCCATGCGCAGCCGGGAAGGGCGCGGCAGCCGGGAAGACCACGGCGCTCGTCAAATATGACGTCCCGCAGTCGCCCGCCGTGCGCATCGTCGACGGCGACACCCACCGCGAGTGCCCGCAGGACGTGGTCGGCGAGATCTGGGTGCATGGCGACAACGTCGCGGCCGGCTACTGGAGCAGGCCACCCGAGGAGCAGCGGTGCTTCGGCGCCACGCTCGTCGACGCGTCGCCTGGTACTCCTGACGGGCCGTGGCTGCGAACCGGCGACTTGGGCTTCGTCTCCGATGACGAGCTGTTCATCGTCGGCCGAATCAAGGACCTGCTCATCATCCGCGGTCGCAATCACCATCCCGAGGACATCGAGGCGACGGTCAAGGAGATCACCCGCGGCCGGGTGGCGGCGATATCGGTTCCGGTGCACAGCACCGAGAGTCTGGTCACCGTAATCGAACTCAAGCGCACGGACCTCAACGCTTTGGATGAGGATGCGGTGCGCTGGCTCACCGAGGTCAAGAGCGATGTCACCTCCGCGATATCGAACGCCCACGGCCTGAACGTCGGGGATCTCGTTCTGGTGCAGCCAGGATCGATTCCCACCACGACGAGCGGCAAGATCCGGCGCGCCGCCTGCGCCGAGCAGTACCGGCAGGACCAATTCGTCCGGTTGGACGCCTGAGCCCAACCGGCTGGTCGGAGTAAGGTCTGGTTCGACGCAGTCGGGCAGGCCGGGGAGTGGGTGCGAGAGAGGGGTGCGAGAGAGGATATGAGGCGACTACTCGCATTCGGTACTGCGCTGACGATCGTCGGCGCCGCAGGCTGTCTCGGACTCGGGGTCTCGGCGGCCGACGACACGCCCGGCGTCCCGCCAACCCCGGTCATCACCCCGAATGACGGCCCGCAACCGTTGGGCACCCCGGGCAGGGCGTACGCGCTCGGCGGCGCCCACGTCCTGGGCATCCCCTACGACGAATACATCATGCGCACCGGCGCGGAGTGGTTCCCGGGACTGGACCGGCAGATCGTCGACTACCCCGCCGGACAGGTCCAGGGGCACACCCTGGAACGGCTGTTTCCGGGCATCGGCGAACTCGACGGCTCGTTCCCAGGTCTAGGTGTCGACGGGCCCAGCGTCGGCGAGTCGGTCGACATCGGCACGCCCGACGTCATCAGGGCGATCCAGGAGGGTGGGCCCGGCACCGCGATCGGCCTTTCCGAGGGTGCGATGGTGCTCGATTCCGTGCAGGAACGCCTCGCCTATGACCCCGCCGCTCCGCCGCCCGATCAATTGAGCTTCGCGACGTACGGCAACCCCGTCGCACGGCACGCCTTCGGCGAGAGCTTCCTGACCCAGATGTTTCCCGTGGGCAGCGTCGTTCCCTCACTCGACTATCGGATACCTCCCCCGGTGGAGAGCCAGTACGACACCTACCAGTTCGTCTCCGCCTATGACAGCATCGCCGACTGGCCGGATCGGCCGGACGACAACTGGATGTCCGTCGCGAACGCGATCGTGGGCCTCGCGACCGGTCACACCGCCGTCGCCTTCACCGACCCGAGCATGGTGCCGCCGCAGAACATCAGGACGACCGTCAATTCCAGGGGCGCGAAGACCACGACCTACCTGATCCCCGAACAGCATCTGCCGCTGGTCCTGCCGTTCAAGTACCTCGGGGTGCCGGAGAACACGCTGACCGAACTCGACGGAGTGCTGAAGCCCATGGTGGACGCGGGCTACTCACGAAACGACGATCCGCTGACCGCGCCGATCGAAGTGGATCCGGTGAATGGCTATGACCCCGCGGCGGTCACCGCACCGGCGACGCAGGCGGCCTTCGGCGGCGCCGCGGACCCCGTCTCGCAGCTCCTCGCCGGCCTGCAGTACGTGTTGAACAATCAGCCACAGCCGTAGCAGGCCTCACGCCGCTTCAAAGCCCGGCAAACCCGACGGCGAGCAGCACGCAGCCAACCACGGCCAACACCGCGGAGACCCCGAGGCGGCCCCGCGACCGTAGCCAGCCATACAGCGCCGAGAGCGTCGCGCGGGTGCGGTCCGGCGCCACCAGGTAGCAGAGCAGCGGGATTTCCACCAGCCAGAACGCCACGACGTTGAACAGCAACAAGGCGCCGACCTGGATGGCGGCCGCCGCGCCGGACGCGACGATGAGCGCTAGTGCGGCGACGTAGTCGACCGACGGCAGCGCGATGCCCAGGCCCGCGACACCCGCCGCCCACAGCGAACGGTCGTCGAGCAGTTGGCGGGCGCGCATGACGAGCGGCCCGAACCGTCGTTCGGCGCGGCCCGCGGGACCGTCGCCACGCTTACCACCCACCACACCCGCGGCGACCAGGGCGGCGTTGACCAGCACCACCGCGCCGACCACGAGCTGGACCCTGGGCAGGGTGACGTGGGTTGACCCAAGGGCCGGCCGCAGCACGAACAGGACGATCACGCCCACCGTCGTGCCCATCACGAATCCGCCGGTGAGGAAGACGAGAAGGTGTAGCAGCGGCCGAGACCTGTTGATCATCAGGACCGTCATGCCGATCCGGAACGGCTCCAGGCTGACCGCAAGGGCCATCACCAGGAGTGTGATCCACATGACGAGTCGGTTGCCGAGGAGTCCGCCTAGCCGTCCAGTCGGGTGAACCGATGCTGCCGGTCGTGATCAAGGGGTGCGAGCAGGGACGGCGCGGGCATGGGCGTCAGGCTACCGCCCGGCCCGGGCAGGTGTGATGGCCATCCCGCACGGCCACGTGTGAAGATGGAGTCGCCATGAGCAGCACTGATCTGAGCCCTGCTTCCCTTCGAGAGGCGTTCGGTCATTTCCCGTCGGGGGTGATCGCGATAGCCGCCGAGGTCGACGGCACCCTGGTGGGACTGGCGGCCAGCACGTTCGTGCCGGTGTCGCTGGATCCGCCGCTGGTGTCGTTCTGCGTACGGAACTCATCGACCACGTGGCCAAAGCTCGTGGGCCTTCCGCTGCTGGGTATCAGCGTGCTCGGCGAGTCGCATGATGCGGCTGCACGCTCGCTCGCGGCCAAGACGGGGGACCGTTTCGCCGGCCTGGAGACCACGTCCACCGACGGTGGTGCGGTGTTCATTCACGGGACCAGCGTGTGGCTGGAGAGCGCCATCGAGCAGCAGGTTCCGGCGGGGGATCACACCATCGTCTTGCTGCGGGTGCATGACATCACCGTGCACGACGAGGTTGCGCCGATCGTGTTCCACAGGAGCATGTTCCGCCGACTCGGCGGTTAGCCTCCGCCCGGCCACCGCCGTGAGATCCACGTTCCGTAGAAGAAGTGCGAGCAGTCCCCTGCAATTCGTGCATCTCGCGATGCTGCGGACGCGTGCTACGGGCGGGCGCCGAGTTCCTCGCGGTAGCCGCTGATCCGCTGCTCGATCTCCGTCGCGTCGTCGGGCCTGCCCTCCTTGCGGGCGAGGTCGGCGCGTGCCGAGAGTTCGCGGATCGCGGTGCGAATGTCGTTGACGCTCTGGGTTTCTCCAGTGCTCATGTGGCCGCCTTTCGTCGTTGACCGGCTGCACTGAAAAGGCTACCCGCGTTCGGCGCTTCGGACACCTGTCCGAGGAGATATGGCGGCGAGAATCTCGTCGACCAGGCCCCACGGGCCCCACGAACCTCGAGCGTGAAGCCAGCGTCACGCCCATTGCTCAACGTGACCCTGGCTTCACGCTCGGGGCCGGGGGTGAAGCTCAGCGCCTGAACAGCTTGTTCCCCAGCCACACGACCGGGTCGTACTTGCGGTCGGCGACGCGTTCCTTCATCGGGATCAGCGCGTTGTCGGTGATCTTGATGTGTTCGGGGCACACCTCGGTGCAGCACTTGGTGATGTTGCAGTAGCCCAGCCCGAAGTCCTCCTGGGCCATGTCCTTGCGGTCGACGGTGTCGAGCGGATGCATGTCGAGTTCTGCGACGCGCATCAGGTAGCGGGGTCCGGAGAACGCTTCCTTGTTCTCCTCGTGGTCGCGCACCACGTGGCAGGTGTTCTGACAGAGGAAGCATTCGATGCACTTGCGGAACTCCTGGCTCCGCTCCACATCCACCTGCTGCATCCGGTAGTCACCGGGCTGGAGATCCTTCGGAGGGGTGAACGACGGGACCTCGCGCGCCTTCTCGTAGTTGAAGGACACATCGGTCACCAGGTCGCGCATCACGGGGAACGTCCGCAGCGGGGTCACCGTCACCGTCTCGTTCTCGTCGAACGTCGACATCCGGGTCATGCACATCAGCCGTGGCCGGCCGTTGACCTCTGCCGAGCACGACCCGCACTTGCCCGCCTTGCAGTTCCACCGCACGGCGAGGTCGTTGGCCTGGGTGGCCTGCAGCCGGTGGATGATGTCGAGCACCACTTCGCCGTCGTTCACCTCGACCGTGTAGTCCTGCAGCCCGCCGCCGGTCTCGTCGCCCCGCCAGACCCGCAGACTCGCGTCGTAGGCAGCCATGTTTCAGCCCTTCCGTTCGGGGTGCTCGGTCAGTTCGCCGTCGGTGTAGTACTTCTCGAGCTCGGAGAGTTCGAAGACCTCGAGAAGGTCCGGTCGCATCGGGGCCTGCTCCTCGGGGACGACGGTGACGCGGGGGACCATCGCCTCGCTGGTCGCGGCCTCGGTGGTCCGGCACACCAGCAGCGTGTTGCGCCAGTTGGCGTCCATCGAAGGATGGTCGTCGCGGGTGTGCCCGCCGCGGCTCTCGGTGCGCTGCAGCGCAGCCTTGGCCACGCACTCGCTGACCAGCAGCATGTTGCGCATGTCGATCGCCAGGTGCCAGCCCGGGTTGTAGACCCGCCCACCCTCGACGGCGACGTTCTGCAGGCGGCCCCGCAGCTCGTCGAGCTTCGTCAGCGCCTCCTCGATCTCGGCTTCCTTACGGATGATGCCGACGAGGTCGTTCATCGACTGCTGAAGCTCGGCGTGCAGCGTGTACGGGTTCTCCGGATTCGCGTGTGCGTCGTAGGGTGCCAACGCCATCTTGGTGGCCTCGTCGACGGCGTCCTGCGGCGGCGTCGGCCGGTCGGACAGCGCCCGCACGTAGTCGGATGCACCGAGACCGGCGCGCCGGCCGAACACCAGCAGGTCGGACAACGAGTTGCCCCCCAGCCGGTTGGAGCCGTGCATGCCGCCCGCGCACTCGCCGGCGGCGAACAACCCCGGCGTCTTCGCCGCGCCGGTGTCTGGGTCGACCTCGATACCGCCCATCACGTAGTGACAGGTCGGGCCGACCTCCATCTCGTCCTTGGTGATGTCGACCTCGGCTAGTTCGATGAACTGGTGGTACATCGAGGGCAGCCGACGCTTGATCTCCTCGGTGGGCATGCGCGAGGCGATGTCGAGGTAGACCCCGCCGTGCGGCGTGCCGCGGCCTGCCTTGACCTCGGCGACGATGGCCCTGGCGACCTCGTCGCGGGGCAGCAGGTCAGGGGTGCGTCGCGCGGAGTCGTTGTCCTTGAGCCACTGGTCGGCCTCTTCCGCGGTCTCGGCGTACTGCCCCTTGAACACCGGGGGGATGTAGTCGAACATGAACCGCTTGCCCTCGGAGTTCTTCAGCACTCCGCCGTCGCCGCGGACACCCTCGGTGACGAGGATGCCCTTGACCGACAGCGGCCAGACCATGCCCGTCGGGTGGAACTGGATGAACTCCATGTTGATCAGGTTCGAGCCGGCCCGTAGCGCCAGTGCGTGCCCGTCGCCGGTGTACTCCCAGGAGTTGGACGACACCTTGAACGACTTGCCGATGCCACCGGTGGCCAGCACGACGGCGGGCGCTTCGAACAGGATGAAGTTGCCGGTCTCGCGCCAGTAGCCGAAGGCGCCGGCAATCTTCTCGCCGTCCTTGACCAGGTCGGTGATGGAGCACTCGTGGAAGACCTTGATCCTGGCCTCGTAGTCGCCGAGTTCTGCCTTGTCCTCCTGCTGCAGCGAGACGATCTTCTGCTGCAGGGTGCGAATGATCTCGAGGCCGGTGCGGTCGCCGACGTGGGCCAGCCGCGGGTAGGTGTGGCCGCCGAAGTTGCGCTGGCTGATCTTGCCGTCCTTGGTGCGGTCGAACAGCGCGCCGTAGGTCTCGAGTTCCCACACCCGGTCCGGGGCCTCCTGCGCGTGCAGTTCGGCCATGCGCCAGTTGTTGAGGAACTTGCCGCCACGCATGGTGTCGCCGAAGTGGATCTGCCACGAGTCCTTGGTGTTGACGTTGCGCATGGCGGCAGCGCAGCCACCCTCGGCCATCACGGTGTGCGCCTTGCCGAACAGCGACTTGGTCACGACGGCGACCCGGAGGCCCCGCTCACGTGCCTCGATCACTGCGCGTAGTCCCGCGCCGCCGGCACCGATCACGACCACGTCGTATTCGTGCCGCTCGAGTTCAGCCATCTATTTTCCTCGCTAGTTCGTGAGATGTGTTGTCAGCCAGCAAGATCAGCCGACGAACCTCAAGTCTGAAATGGTGTTGCTGGCCACCAGCATGATGTAGAAGTCGGTGAGCATCAGGGTGCCCAGCGTGATCCACGCGTAGGTCTTGTGACGAGTGTTCAGCCTGCTGACCTGTGACCAGAACCAATACCGGACGGGATGCTTGGAGAAGTGCTTGAGCCGGCCGCCGACGACGTGCCGGCAGGAGTGGCAGGACAGCGTGTAGACCCACAGCATCACGACGTTGATCAGCAGGATCACGTTGCCGAGGCCGAAGCCGAACCCGCTGGGGGACTGGAACGCGATGATCGCGTCGTAGGTGTTGATCACCGAGATGATTCCGGCGATGTAGAAGAAGTACCGGTGCGTGTTCTGGATGATCAGCGGCAGGCGGGTCTCGCCGGTGTACTTGGCGTGCGGTTCGGCCACCGCGCAGGCAGTCGGTGACTGCCACACCGACCGGTAGTAGGCGCCGCGGTAGTAGTAGCAGGTCAACCGGAACAGCAGCAGGAACGGCAGGGTGAGCGCGGCGTAGGGCAGCCACCACACGTCGGGCAGGAACTGGCCGAAGTGACTGGCCTCCGGGACGCAGCCGGTGCTGACGCACGGCGAGTAGAACGGCGTCAGGTAGTGATATTCGGCGACGTAGTAGTTGTTCTGCAGGAACGCCCGCACCGTGGCGTAGATCACGAATGCGGCGAAGCCGAGGTCCACGATCAGGGGCGACTGCCACCACCGGTCGGTGCGCAGCGTGCGCTGGGGGATCTGAGCTCGCGTCGGCGAGAAGACACCTGTGCCGGGGCGGTCGGCGGTGGGTGCGCTCAAGGGGTGTGCCTCACTTCGGTCGTGATCTGTCGGGGCAATTGGCGTGCGTCAATCGAACGGCGAGGGACTTCTCGGGCCTTCGTCGTCCACGTCCTGCCAGAAATCGCTCGCGTACTGCGTATCCGGGATCCCGATCTTCTCGCCGACGGGGTGGTGCTGGGTGGTGCCACCCGTGATCTCGAGCTCCTCGGCGTCGATGTCGAGCCGGTCGATGTCGTTGAGGAGGCGTTCCGCGTCGTTGATGATGCGGCGCATTGCCGGGGTATCCCCGTAGCGTGAAGCCAGCGAGGTTGCGCAGCGTCGCATGCCGCCGATCAGTTCGTGTAGTTGGGCGAGTTCGGTAGTAGTGGACAACGGGTGACCTCCTGGGCTGAAGGGTGTCCTCAAGCACATTACGACAAGCAGTACTGGCCACATTACCCAGTTCAACGTGACACGAGTCACGTCCGACGTTGGAGGTTGCGCAGTGTCCAAGCAGGTTCTTCAGGAGCGGGCGGCGGCGCTGCTCGCGCTGCACGTGCCCGGCGATCCAGCGGTCCTTCCGACGGTATGGGATGCCTGGTCGGCCACCCTCGCCGTCGGTGCCGGGTTCGGCGCGCTGACCGTCGGGAGCCATCCCGTCGCCGACTCGGTGGGAAAGCCGGATGGCGAGGGTATGTCGTTCGAGGACCTGACCGCCCGCGTCGCACAGATCACCGGGGCCGTCGACGTGCCGGTGTCGGTCGACGTCGAGTCCGGCTATGGCCAGGCGCCGCAGCGAATCATCGACGGACTGCTGGCGGTGGGCGCGGTCGGGCTGAACATCGAGGACACGGTGCACTCCGAAGGTAAACGACTACGCACCGCCGAGGAGCACGCGGCATTGGTGGGCGACCTGCGCGCGGCCGCCGACGCGGCGGGGGTGCACGTGGTGATCAACGCCCGCACCGACCTGTTCCTCCGCAACGACGGGGACGAGGCGGACCGCGTCGAGCGCGCGGTATCCAGGTTGACGCTGTGCGCCGAAGCGGGTGCCGACAGCCTGTATCCGGTGGGCCGACACGACGCGGACGTGACCCGGCTGCTGGTCTCGGAGCTGCCCCTGCCGGTCAATGTGATCGCGATACCCGAGCAGGACGATCCGGCGTCGTTCGGCCCGCTCGGCGTGGGCCGGATCAGCTTTGGCCCGTTCTTGCAGTTCGCCCTGGCGGTGCGTGCCAAGGAGATTCTCGGCCGCTGGCGCTGACGGCGATCGGCGTGTCCGCAGTCACCGGATGATCGCCCGATGACCGCCGCCACATCCACCGATTCGTCGACGCGTCCGGCGCAGTTGGGGCAAGCTTCGGAGTTGGTGGGATTTGGTGGGAGGCACTTCAGCTCGACCACCCATCCGGATAGGGGAACGGCACGCCATGCGCCTCGTCGTCGATTTGAACCGGTGCCAGGGATACGCCCAGTGCGTGCCGTTGGCGCCGCAGGTGTTCAAGCTCATGGGGGACGAGGCCCTTGCCTACGACCCCAACCCCGATGAATCGCAGCGCCAGCGGGTCGCCCGGGCCGCAGCGTCATGTCCGGTTCAGGCCATCCTGCTGGAGTTGGATCCGCCGGAACCAGGACCGGTCCCGTGACCACGGAATCGCTGCTTTCAGACCTCGTCACGTCGTTCAAGGACGGTGGCCGGATCGTCATCGTCGGCGCGTCGCTGGCGGGCCTGCGTGGAGCAGAAGCTCTGCGGGAGTGCGGTTTTCGGGGTCAAATCACCATCGTCGGGGACGAACCACACGAGCCCTATGACCGTCCGCCGCTGTCCAAGCAGGTGCTCAAGGGGTGGGTTCCGGCCCACCACACCAAGTTGCCACGGATGCGGGCCATCGACGCGGAGTGGCGGCTGGGCGTGGCCGCCACCGGACTCGACCGGGAGAACCGCCACGTCCTGCTGGCCACCGGCGAGAAGCTGCCGTACGACCGGTTGTTGATCGCGACCGGGACCAGGGCGAGGCCGTGGTTCAATCCGCAGGAGGCCATGCTCGACGGCGTCTTCACCCTGCGTACCGCCGACGACGCGGCCAGGTTGCAGGCGGCCCTGGCGGCGGGCCCCAACCGGGTCCTGATCGTGGGCTCGGGTTTCATCGGCTCCGAGATGGCTTCGGTGTGCCGTGAACTCGGTTTGCCGGTGACCGTGGCCGAACGCGCCGACGCACCGCTGGTCGGAGCACTCGGCGGGGTCATCGGCGACGTCGCGGCGCAGATGCAGCGGGACGCCGGGGTGGACCTGCGCACCCGGGTCGCCGTCGAGGGGCTCGACGGCGATGCCACGGGGCACGTGCGCCGAGCCCGGCTGTCGGACGGCACCGTGCTGGACGTCGACGTGGTGGTGGCCTCACTGGGGTCGATCCGCAACGTCGAATGGCTCGAAGGTGCCGGCCTGGCCACCGGCATGTGGGGACTGGCATGCGATGCGGGTTGTCGGGCCTTCGACATCAACGGGGTGGTGACCGACAGCATCTTCGTGGCGGGTGACGTGGCCCGCGCACCCCACGTGCTCTACGACTACGAGTTCCTCTCACTCGAGCACTGGGACAACGCCGTCCTGGGCGCCGAGGTCGCCGCGCACAACATGCTCCGGCTGGAGACGTCCCGGATTCCCCATCTGCCGCTGCCGTCGTTCTGGTCGGGACAGTTCGGCGTGAACATCAAGGGAGTCGGGGTGTGCTCCTACGGCGACGAGATCGTCATCACCCAGGGTTCGGTTTCCGAGCGCAGGTTCGCCGCCGCATACGGCAGGCGCGGCCGAATCGTCGGCGCCGTGACGTTCGACCACGGCAAGTGGCTGGAGTACTACGGCGCGATGATCGAACGCTCGGCGCCGTTCCCGCCGCCACCGCCCGGCTACGACGCTCCGGCCGACACGACGCCCATGCCTGCCAGGTTCCCGGACCCCCGGGTTCCGACGGGCAACCCCGACGTCGTACTCACCGGCCACGATCCCACTTCGCGCGGCGCCGAGTTCCGACCGAGGACATCGTGAGCCCATCGCAGATCGCGTCTCGCGCCGACAAGGAGATCCGATGACGGCAGCAGCATCCTGGGCTGAAGCGATGAAGTTCGCCAACCGGGCCAATCCCTACCCGTTCTTCGACGAGTTGCGCGCCACCCCGGTGGCCAGGGTCGCCGAGAACACCTACGTGGTCACCGGTTACCGGGAACTGCAGGCGCTCGCGCACGATCCGCGGATCAGTTCCGACATCAGCCGAAGCCCGATCTCGACGGAACCGACATCGCTGACGGGGGCCTCCGCCGGCGCCGAACAGGTCGAGGCCTACGGCTCGGGCAGGACGATCCTGACCTCCGACCCGCCGTACCACGACAGGGCGCGGCGCCAGGTGATGCGCCACTTCGGGCCGCCCCATTCACCGGGGGTCATCCCGGCGATGGAGTCGTCGATTCTCGAGTTGTGCAACAGCCTGCTCGACAAGGTGGCGGCGAGCGGGGCGCAGCGCCTGGACGTCGTCGACGAGTACGCCTACCCGGTACCCGTGATGGCCATCTGCGTGATTCTCGGTATCCCCGCCGCGGACGAGCCGATGTTCCATGCCTGGATCTTCGACATGCTGGCAGGCCTGGACCTGGGGCCGGACACCCAGACCGAGGAGGGGCGCGACCGGGTGCAGCGTGGCCAGGTGGCCACCCAGGAACTGCAGAGGTATCTGTTCGATCTCGTCGAACGGTTCCGCACTCAGCCGGGCGACGGGCTGCTGTCCAAGTTGATCAATGACGCCACCGGCCCGGACGGGCCGATGGAGCCGGCGGACGTCGTGTCGAATGCGTCGCTGCTGCTGATCGCCGGCCACGACTCGACGGTCAACACCATCACCAACTGCATCATGACGCTGCTGCGGAATCCCGGTTCCTACGAACTGCTGCGCCGCAGTCCCGAACTGATCCCCCGCACCATCGAGGAGGTCCAACGGCTGCAGGCAGCCGTCCAGTTCTTCCCGAGCCGCAGCGCCACCGCCGATATTGCCATCGCGGGCACGGTGATCCCCGAAGGTGCTGCCGTGCACCTGGTCTACGCCGCCGCCAACCGTGACCCGAAGCGGTTCGAACACCCCAACCGCTTCGACCCGGGACGCGAGGACAACGAACACTTCGGCTGGGGCAGCGGTATCCACACCTGTCTTGGTGGCCCGTTGGCGCGGCTGGAGGTCAACCTGGCGCTTGAGGTCTTCTTGCGCCGCGTCAGGAATCCGGGCCTCATCGTCGACCCCCCGCCGTACCGGCAGAGCCAGGTCTTCCGTGGGCCGAGGCATCTTCCGGTGACGTTCGACGCGATCGTGGACTGACCGTCTAGACCCGCCGAGGTCACCAGACCTCCCCGTCGCGCCAGTCGCAGGTGATGTCGCCGCTGGTATCGAGTTCTGCCCCGATCGGCATCACGAACAGGGACCCATCGGCATTGGGAGTCCGGGTGACGCCAGCCGGGGCAAGTACGGACGCGGTGCCACGCCAGGGTAGCCAGCCGCGGCCGGTGTACAGGTGTCTGGCCGCCTCCGTCGTACTCAACGCCCCCAGTTGGTAGGCGCCCCGCAGCACCTGCTCCAGGGCGTCCATCACGGCAGTCGCGAGCCCGCTGCCGCGCCAGTCCTCCCGTACCGCCACGGCCTCGAGGTAGCCGCAGCGCAGCGCCCGATCGCGGTGGATCATGCGGCGGGAGACGACGGCCCCGTGCGCGATCACCATGCCGCGGTGGGAGATCAGCGCGTGCATCCCCCCAAGGGCGTGCTCCCAGTCGTCGTCGGCGAATTCGACGTTACCGAACGCCTCGATGACCATCTGGCGGGCGTCTTCCCGAGTGTCGGCGTCGAGGTCGGCAGTGTGGACCAGGCGTGCGGTGTGCACGCTACGGACAGCCGAGTCACCGCCGACGTGAGCAGGTTCCTGCACATCCTCGTTCTACCAGCCGGCGGCACCCCCGCGTCAGGCAATCAGGTCAGGACCGGACGACGCGGGCGTGACCAGTGCAACCGCACGTGCTGCCCAGGCCGGATCTGCGCGACCTTGTCGATGTCGACCTCGGCCACCACGCCAACCACCGGATATCCGCCGGTCACGGGGTGATCGGGGCCGAGGATTACCGGTAACCCGTTGGGCGGCACCTGGATCGCACCCCGTGTCGCCCCTTCGCTGGGGAGTTGCCTGTCGGGCCAGCGGTGCTGCAGTGGCGTCCCGGTGAGGCGCATCCCGACGCGGTCGCTGTGGTCGGATGCCACCCAGTCGGTGTGAACGAGCGCGTCGGGATCGGCGAGCCAGTCGTCGCGCGGGCCGGGCACCACCTTCAGCTCCAGCAGGTCGTCGGGGATCGCCGCCACCGGGGCCTGGTCCACCTCGGGGAATTCCGTGGCGTGTTCGCCCACGTGCAGAACGTCGCCGGGTTGCAGCGGGCGCGGTCCGATGGCCGACATCACGTCATAGCTGCGTGAACCCAGCACCGTGTCGACCTCGAAGCCGCCGCGCACTGCGAGGTAGCTCCGCAGTCCGGTGTGCGGGGCGCCCAGCGAGATGACTTCGCCGTCGTGCGCGTAGTGAATACTGTTGGTACCGAATGGAACTCCGTTGCCCGACGGGTCGGTGTCGGCCCCGGTGACCGCGATGGCGACGTCGCCGCCATGGATCCGGGCGGAGAGTCCCCCGAAGGTCACCTCGATGGTGGCCCGGTCGTTCGGGTTGGCGACCAGGCGGTTGGCCAGGGTGTGGGAGCGCCTGTCGGCCGCGCCGGAGTGCGTGACGCCCATGTGCGCAAGACCTGGTCTGCCGAGGTCCTCGAGCAGGGCCAACGGCCCGGTCCGCAGTATCTCCAACGTCAACTCCGAAGTGGTGATGGCCACGGTGACCCCCTACCCGATCGCCCTGAACTGAACCCACTTGCCCGGGCGCAGTAGCGCGGGCTCCGGGCGCTCGATATCCCACAGCACCGCGTCGGTGCGTCCGATCAGCTGCCAGCCCCCGGGCGACTCGCGTGGGTACACGCCACCGAACTCGCCTGCCAGGGCCACCGAGCCGGCGGGCACCTTCCTCCTGGGTTCGGCCCGCCGTGGCACGTGGAGTCGCGGGTCACCGCCGACGAGATAGCCGAAACCCGGTGCGAAGCCGCCGAATCCGACGCGGACGGGAGCAGCCGTGTGCGCGGCGACGACCTCGTCGCGGCTCAGCCCCGTGAGCCGCGCCACCTCGTCGAGGTCCTCGCCGTCGTAGACGACGTCGATCACCACGTCCGCGTGCCGGTCGGCGGGGTCGATGTCGGCCATTGCCGCGGGGTCGGCGCGCAACTTCGCCAGACGCTGCCGTGTCGGTTCCCGGTAGCTCGGTCCTGCGAGCTTCACGAGCACCGTTCGGGAGGCGGGTACGACGTCGAGCACGCCGAGTAGGTCGGCGGCGCGCACCACCTCGGTCCACGCCAACACCTCGGTGGTGCCGTCGAACTCCAGGAGCAACGCCTGATCGCCGTAGTCGTGGACGGTACCCATCTTGACCATCTCCGCCGTCACTGTCATTCACCCAAGCTACCGACGAGTAGCAACCTTCGCCGCAAGCTTTAGGACCCCGCCAGAGGAGCCTTAGTGAAGGCTCATAAGACGGGCTGATACGTGGGTTCGCGACGCTTGATCGCCGCGATGACGCGGTAGGTCACGGGCAGCAGGACCACCTCGATGCCGGTCTTGTACAGCCATCCGAGCGCGGTGTAGACGGCGAAGTCACGGAAGCTGGTGATGCCGATCGCATGGGCCGCGATGCTGCAGAAGACGAGGGTGTCACCGAGTTGACCGGCGAACGTCGAGCCGACCAGGCGTGCCCACAGGTGCTTCTCCTTCGTTCGCTCCTTGATCTTCACCACGACCCACGCGTTGATCGTCTGTCCGACGAGGAAGCCCGCCAGGCCTGCGACGATCAGCTGGGTGTAGGCACCGACGACGTTCTCGAGCGCGGCCTGGTTCTCGTAGAAGTCGGCGGCGGGAAGGTAGATGGTCACCCAGAACGCCAGCGCCGCCAGAGCGTTCATCGAGAACCCCAGGAACACTGCGCGTCTGGCCGCCTTGAAGCCGTACACCTCGGACAGCACGTCGCCGATCACGTAGGTGAGCGGAAAGACGATGAAGCCGCCGTCGGTGATGATGGGGCCGAACGCGACCCCCTTGGTGGCCGTGACGTTCGAGATGATCACCAGCGCCGTGAACACCGCGACGAGCATCGGATAGTAGGCGGATCCGACCTGGGCGAACGCCACCGATTCTCGGGTGCGGTCGGGTGTCTCGCTGGTCACCCGGTCATCTTGTCAGGAAAGCACCTTCGCCAACATCGGAGGCAGTTGGTCGGCGACGACGGGATAGGACAGCACGGTGCCGAACGCGATGGCGCCCGAAAGTTCTCGTCCCGCGATCACGTTGCGGTTCGTCCGCGTCGCCTTCAGCTGGGCGAACGTGGGGTCGGCGAGCAGCGCGGCCCGTTCCTCGTCGCTCTCGGTGGTCCAGATCAGGACGTCGGCCTCGTCGAGCACCGACACCATCTTGTCGCGGGGGACGAGTCCCTCACCGTCGTCGTCGGTGTAGGCACCGATACCGTCGGGGATCGAAAACCCCATCTGGGTCAGGTAATCGGTGCGCCAGCCGGCCGCCGTGACGACGGCGCGATCGCGGAAGAACGTGCCGCCGACGACGTAGACCTTCTTGCCGTCGAACGAGGGGTTTTCGGTGCCCGCCTTGGTGAACCGGTCGTCGACGGCGGTGACGAGGGCGTTCATCTCGTCGTTCTTGAACACCGCCTGGCCGATGGTGGCGGCCTGGTCCTTCCACGGTTCGAAGAACGCGTCCTCTCCGGACTGCGCGACGGTCGGGGCTATCGCCGACAGCTTCGAGTAGGTGTCGGCGTCCAGTCCGGCGTTGACCGCGACGATGAGGTCGGGCTTCAACGACGCGATCCGGTCGACCTGAATGCCGTCGGCGATGCTCAGCACGACCGGCCGCGCACCTCCGAGCCTCGGTAGCGCCCAGGGCCAGGTGCCGAACGGCTCCCCGCCGAACCAGTCGGTGATCGCGACGGGCACGACGCCCACCGCGAGCAGGTCGTCCTGTTCGGTGAACCCCGCGCTGACGACCCTTTTCGGTGGCCCGGGAATCCTGGTTTCACCGAAGACGTGGGTCACGGTGACCGACCCGTCCTCGGCGACGTCGCCGGGTTTGTCCGAACCACAGGCCGCAGTCGTCACGGCGAGGCCCGCGGTCATCGCCAGAAAACTACGCCGGGACCATGTTGATGGCACGGTGCGAGCGTAGTCAGTATCGGCCGTGCGGACCTCGCTGGTGAGACACAATCAAGGCGCTATGGGACTCCTGGATCAGGCACGGCGGGCGTGGTCGGGCATGCGTGAGGAGATTCCGCCTGCGCTCGCGCCACCGGACACCTACGACGAGGCCGAGGTCGCGGCGATGCTGCGGCTCCTCGGGCTGGCCCTGGTCGAAATCGTGCAACCCACGCAGTTGGTCCGGGCGAAGCTCCTTCGGGTGGCCAGGCGGTACACCACCGAGGATGTGCGGGTGGTGGTGTTGCCCACCGTTTTGATGATCCAGATCGGCACGGTGGGCTATGAGGTCGACGCGACCACCCGCGCCACGACGCAACTCGACCTTGCCGGCCGGGTCAACCGCATCGGCAAACTGGCCGAGGCCGGGGCCATCACTCCGGTGGACGCCGCCCGCGAACTCAAGGCGGCCCGCGCCATGCCGCACCGCTTCCACCCCGCGCTGACAGTGCTCGGGTACGTGATCACCACACTCGGCTTCGGCATGATCATCAATCCGACCTGGGGGTCGTTGGCCGGTCACACGTTCCTGGGGTTGGTGGTCGGTCTGATCGTGTTGGTGCCGCGGCGTTTCCCGTCGCTGACCGCGGTGCTGCCCACCTTGGCCGCGGCTACGGTCACGATCCTGGCGACCTGGTTCGTCGCCGATGCCGCCAACGTCGGCGTGGTGCGGGTGATCGCCCCGGCGCTGGTCGCGGTGCTTCCCGGCCTCGCGCTGACCGTGGCCGGGATGGAACTGGCGGACGCGTCGATCATTGCCGGATCAAGCCGGCTGATCTACAGCGTGGTGCAACTGATGCTGATGGTCTTCGGTGTCGCGATCGGAATGGCGATCGCCGGCCAGGTGGCGCCCCGGCCCGCCGACCCCCCACTCGGCGCGTGGTCGTTCTATGCCGCCATCCTGGTCGTCGGGGTAGGCCTCTACATCTACCTTTCCGCGCCGCGTGGATCCCTGCCATGGCTGACACTGGCGGTTGCCGTCGCGTTGCTGGGTCAGAAGTTCGGGGAGCAGTTCGTGACGTCGGCCCACGCCGGCGCTTTGGGCGCCGCGCTGGTGTTGCCGTTCGCCCTGTTCGCGTCGCAGCTCAAGACGGCGCCGCCGGCTCTGGTCATGGTGCTGGCCGCGTTCTGGGCACTGGTACCGGGCGCGCTGAGCTTCGAATCACTCTCGGCAGCCATCGCAGGTGGTGGATCGGGCGCCTTCACTGCGGCGGTCGGCGCCGTCGCTGCGGTGTTCTCGATCGCGCTGGGCACGCTCATCAGCTGGAGTGTGGTCACCGCACTCGGATGGATTCCAGGGGCAGGCGTGCGGTGAGGGCGTCCGCCGCGGGATTCAGGGCGTCCGCCGCGGGGTAGACAACGCGCAACGTCGTTCTGCGAAGAACGCAACCGGAAGAAGGACAGTGCAATGATCGGAACCATCATCGGCGCCCTCGTGGTCGGCCTCATCGTGGGTGCATTGGCCAGGTTGATCATGCCCGGGAAACAGAACATCGGCGTCATCATGACCGTCCTGCTGGGCGCGGCCGGATCATTCGTGGGTACCTGGGTGACCTACTCACTCGGCTACTCCAATTCGAACGGAGGGTTCGAGATCATTCCGTTCCTGGTCGGCATCATCGTCGCAATACTCCTGATCGGCGGCTACCTGGGCATCACCGGCAAGCGTGTGACCAAGAACTGACGGCAGCTCCGGCTCGGCCGCTCACCGTCCGACGAAACCCTTGGTGCGCATCAGGAAGTCCGCGAGGTAGCCATCGTGGGGCACATTTGCCGCGGCGTAGTGCGTCGGAACCGGGCCCCGGTAGACGTTGGCGATGGTGGGCTCTGCCAGGAGTGCGTCGATGAGGACGTCGTCGCCGGTGATCGCGGTGACCACCAGCGAGTTCCGCAGCGGGGCGACGCCGTCGGCGCGCGCCCAACTCGCTACCCACACGCACGGGAACGGCAGTTCGACGTTGATCGCCTCCACGTGCGGGCCCGGCAACAGGTGAACAGCGGGGCGCAGCATGGCGTGACCGTCCCCGAGGTCGACATGGCGGGGGCCGAGTAAGGCCGTCGCTCCCAGCGCCTTCCGGGACAGCTGTGCGGTGAGCGCCTCGGCCTGCGCGAGCGGCGCCGTCGGCAATGACGAGGCCGGTAGCGCGTCGAGGCCCGCGGCGATGGCACGAGCCAACGGTTCCGGGTCGCCCTCGACGAGGACGGCGGTGGCGTTGACGCACGCCATCCCGCCGAGTCCGCCGATCGAGTCGACGATGACGTCGACGTGATCGCGCCAGTCCCGGTCGGCGGTGAGCAGGATCTTGGTGCGGCCCGGCCCGTTCACCAGCACCGTCGGGTCGGCGGCGTAGCGATCCACCACCTCCTGGCCGCCGTAGACCAGTGCCAGGTCCGCGGCGCGCACGATCTCCTCGGCGGCCGCGTGGTCGGTGGGCAAGAAGAGGGCGTCCGTGTCGTGGAAACCCGCCTCGCGCAACGCAAGGATCAGCCGGTGCGCGGTGAACGGCTCCCTGCGCGACGGTCGCACCACCACGCGATAGCCCAGTGCCAACGCCTGTGGCCACAGCCCGTGCACACCCGGAGCGTTTCCGGGGGCGTGAACGGCGAGCACGTCACCGCGCCGGGCCCATACCGCGCCGCCGGCCTGCTCGCGCCAGTCGATCCTGGCTCCCGACGGGTCGGGCGGGGTGGACCGCGTCGAAGGTGGTGGCCAACGATTCGGCGACCACGTCCGCGCCTGCGCGGGCCACCGTCGCGGGCAACCCGGCCACGCGACGGGTGAGGTCGACGTACTCGTCGAAGGTCAGACCCGCCACCGTCGAGGTCGCGAAGATATTGCCGGCGTGCCGCAGTGCCGCCTGCCGCTCTTCGAGCGGTAGCGGTTGAGACCGCCGTGCCGCGGCGACGGCCCGAGTCACGAACAGGCTTGGCACCATGCTCAATTCGGCTACGGGATCGCCGCTGGTGTCGCAGATGACCTCCGGATTGCGCGTGCGGTATCGGCCATCGGGACCGAGCGCGTCGAGAGCGACGAGGCTCACGCTCAGTACACGCCCTCGATGACGGGCGCGCCGTCGAACACCGCGACGGGCTCGACCTCGCTGATGGAGTCTCCGACCTGCCCCTGGGGCCCGCGACGGCGAATGGCGCTGTCGCGCTCCAGATTGTTCGGCATGAACATGTCCTTGCTGACGTGGTTCATCACCACCTGTCCACGTTCACCGTACGGAACCCGTTCGCCCGTATCGGGATCCACCACCCAGAAGACGACGTACGGCGACCGGGGGTCGAAGACCGCGGTGCCGTCTTCGATGATCCGGGTCGCGGCCTGCGACCGGATCATCGTGCTCCCGAACACCGTCGCCACCGTCGTATCGGGGAACACGTCGCGCAGCACGTCGAGGGTATCCATGTCGACGTGCGCACCGCTGAGGAGGATGTACCGAATCTTGGCCTGCACCAGGTCGACCAGGTCGTCGTCCCGGGCGATGGCCTCGAGCAGGGGAGGGGTGGTGTGCAGGTTCGCCACGGACTGTGTCTCGAGGATGAACCGGGCCTGCTCGACGACGTGTTCGACGTAGGCCGCCACTTCCTTGGCTGCCTCCCGTGCAGCGAGCTTCTTGACCCAGCGCGGATCCAGGTCGACCTGATGGAAGGTCGACCCCAGCCGCCGCGCGACCTCGAAGTCGAAGTGTCCGACGCCGTGCGGGCCGCCCGGCATCACGCACACCAGGCCGGCACCCGGTACGAAGCCGCCGGCCGTGAAGTCCTCGACCTGCCACTGGGTGACCTGTTCGACCCAGTCGGGCAGTTGCGCGGTGCGTTTGGGGGCACCGGTGGTCCCGCCGGACTCGTAGATCCTCGGCACGGGTGGGGGCGTGCCGTATCCGCGTGGAATCAGGTCTTCGACTGGGACACTGCGCAGTTCGTCGAGCATGCGCGGGAACATGCGCAGATCGGAAAAGGTGCGTACGTCGGACCGAGGGTCGAAGCCGAGGGTTGGCGCGGCCCGCAGCCAGAAGGGCGAACCGGTATCGGCCCCGAAGTGCCAGGCGATCGCCGCGCGCAGGTAGGCGTCGCCGTCGGCGGGCGGGGATGGTCGGGGCACGTCGAGGATGGAGAAGTCCGGATCGGCCACATCGTCATCCTTTCGCAAGCTCCGGTGCGGAAGCGGTTGGGGAAGGCGAACATTGGGCGTCCGCATGGATAACAGCGGGTGTCGATTCGAACGATCAGCCGCTCGCTGGCGACCCGCGGAACCTCTGTCTCCGCTCGAATGCAGTATCGCCGGCGATACCGCATTCGGGAATCGGATGGCCCCAACTGCCCGGCGCCCCGCTCTCGTTGCAACCGTGATGAACGGAGTTCGTTGCGAGCGAGGAGGTTGGTTCACGCAGGTGCGGCGGCATCTTCAACCGCAACTGACCGTCATGACAGCGCGAGGGAGGCTCCGAGGGTGAGCATCATCGCGGCGATCAGGCCGTCCAGGATGCGCCAGGTCCGGGGGTTGGCGAACAGCCCCGCCAGCCGTCGTGCCCCGAGGCCGAGGGTGACGAACCAGACCGCACTTGCCGTCACGGCCCCGACGCCGAAAAGCCAACGCTCGTCCCGGTGTTCGTTGGCGAGCGCGCCGAGCAGGACCACGGTGTCGAGGTAGACGTGCGGGTTGAGGAAGGTCAGCGCCGCACACGTCAGCAGCACGGCGCCGAGTCGCGCGGGCGCGGCGTCCGACGGTGTCAGTGACGACGGGCGCACCGCGCGTCGGGCCGCGAGCAGTCCGTAGCCGATCAGGAACGCCGCGCCGCCGAACTTGGCGACGTCCAAGGCTCCCGGATGGGCGCTGACCAGGGCACCCACGCCGGCGATGCCTGCCGAGATGAGGACGATGTCGGACACCGTGCACATGGCCACCACGGGTAGCACGTGCTCGCGGCGAATGCCCTGGCGCAGGACGAACGCGTTCTGGGCGCCAATGGCAGCGATCAGGGTGAAGGACGTGACGAAGCCGATGAGCAGGGGCGAGGTCATGGTGATGACGCTAGGGTCACTCACCGCTGCAGTACAGCTAATGATTATTCATATGCGTTAGAGAGTCTAATGAAACGGGAGCGCGGACGGCCCGCTGTCGTAACCGACGCATAGCGCCTGAAAAGCCTGGGCCCAGCATCCCGGCTGCGCCACCCGGGGTCGATCAGCAGACTTGGGGTGCCGACCCCTGACCCGCCAGGCGGCACCGTCCGTATACGGTCCGGGTATGAGTCAAGTGGCGGTAATCACGGGTGGCGCGGGTGGCATGGGTCTGGCCACGGCAAGGATCGTCGGCCAGGACCACGCCGTCGTCCTCTGCGACGTCAGGCAGGACCGGCTCGACGCCGCAGCTGCCACGCTGAAGGACGACGGCGTGACGCCCACGCTCGTCAACTGTGACGTTCTCGACCAGGATGCGGTCGCCCGACTGTTCGAGACCGCGTCCGGCCTGGGGGCGGTGGCCTCGGTGATCCACGCTGCCGGGGTGAGCCCCAGCATGGGGGACGCCGACTACGTCATGAGGACCAATGCGCTCGGCACGGTCAACGTCAACGAGGCCTTCTACGCGACGGCAGGCGAGGGCGCTGCGATCGTCAACGTGGCATCGATGGCGTCCTACATGCTGCCCGACGAGATGGTTCCGACCGGTCGATTCCCGTTGGCCCTGCACGACGACGTCGCCTTCATGACCGACATGATGTCGGCGTGCAGCATCGTTCCCGAGGAGGGGCGATCCGGTATCGCGTACACGGTGAGCAAGAACTTCGTCCGGTGGTACAGCTCCTCGCAGGCCGAACGGTTCAACGGACGGGGGTTGCGCATCGTCTCGGTCTCCCCGGGATCCGTCGACACCGAGATGGGCCGGTTCGAGGAGAAAGCCGGCGCGGCAGCGATGATCACCAACGCCGCGGTCCCGCGGTGGGGCACGGCGGAGGAGATGGCAGAGCTGTTTGCCTTCTGTGTCAGTGACAAGGCCGGGTATCTCACCGGCACCGACATCCTCAACGATGGCGGAGTGATCGCCTCGATGAGGGAGCGAGCCAGGGTGGCTTCCGAAATGGCTTCTGAAACCGGTTGAGCCGCAACGAACGCAGCGTCATCTCATCCCGCAGCATCCGCCAGCAGCGGCGGGCAGTTTCCGGCAGCATCCGTGGCCAATTCGAAGTGCCACAGCTCGTTGGCGTAGATCCGGCACAGCCCGAACCGAGGTCCGTTGGTGATGAGCCACTGGTCGGCGCCGACCCCGCCGACGTCGACGGCCTCGCCGACGACGTGTTTGGAGCCCTCGGGGGTCTGCACGTACTCCCGCGCTGCCTGATAGCTGCCGTAGGTCTGCACGGCGTCGTTGAGCAGCTGTTGCTGGAATTGCGGTGACCGCCAGCCCGAGGTGATGGTCATCGTGACGCCCTCGGCCGCCGCGGCGGTGGCAGCGTTCTGGATCGCGGTCAAGAGAAGCGGATCGAGCCTGCCCACCGACGGATCGCCGACGTCGAACGGGGTGGGCTTCGCGCCGCCGGAGTCGGCCGGCGGGTTGGCCGCCGCGGTCGGCGCCCCGCCGAGCCCGACGAACATCACGGCCACAGCCGTCGCCATGGGCACGGCCCACCGCATCTCGTACCTCCTCGACGCCGGTCTCTACGTCAGTCTCTAGGTCGGCGCCCACCTTACCGAGCAACCTCGTGTGTCGATGTACTAACGAATCCATCGACATGCGGCGACGATGCTCGCGCAAACTCGCCTACCGTGCTGTGCTGGATGTCGATGACCTTCATCGGAAAGTGGGCTCCCCGTCTCGGCGTCGCCGCGGCGGCGTCCTCCGTGCTGCTCGCGGTCTGCTCGCCCACGGCCGCGGCCGCGCCAGAGGCCGACTCCCGCGGCTACGTCGACTCGACCGCGCGATGCGCCCCGCCCTCCACGGTCGTAGAGTTCGGCAGCACCGGGGACTCCCGCGTGGCGATCTGCACGGCCGACGGCCAGTACCAGTACCGCGGCGTACGGGTGCGTGACGGGGCGCGACTGATCCTTCCCGCCACACGCAACGAAGACGGCGCGTTCGTCGCCGAGAACGACGGCATCGAGTACATGGTGGCGGCGAAGTCGCTCATCATCAGCGAGGGCCGCGAGGTGATTCGCGAGGAACCATGGGTCGACTTCCACAACGGGGGAGGGTCGTCTAGTTCGTCCAGCTCGCCGAAGACGGCCACCCCCAGCACGCCGCCACCGCCACCGCTGCCCGCCGAGGAGGGCGGCGGAGGCTAGTGCTTGGCGCCCTTCTTGCCGAACGGCAGCACGTGCACGATCGCCACGACCACGGCGCCGACCACCAGGCCGATGACTGCGGATACAGCGGTGTTGACCAGCCAGGCGAGTAGCGCGCCGAGGGAGCCCTCCATCGCGTGCCGGACGCCCTCCTCGAGGTGGTGCACCACACCGTAGGGCGGATGCCATCCGACCTTGTCGGACTGCAGCAGGAGGATGTGGCCGCCAACCCAGAGCATCGCGACGGTGCCGACCGTCGACAACGTGGACAACACCTTGGGCATCGCGGCGACCAGACCGCGACCGAACTTCTGCGCGAACGTCGACGACCGCTGAGCCAGCGCCAGACCGACGTCATCCATCTTGACGATCAGGGCGACCACCCCGTACACGACCGCGGTGATGACCAGGGCGACGATGATCAGGATGACGAGCCGGGACCAGAACGGCTGCTCGGACACTTCGTCGAGCGCGATCACCATGATCTCGGCGGACAGGATGAGGTCGGTGCGGATGGCGCCCGCCGTCATCTGCTTCTCGGCGTCCGCGCCGACCACCGTCTTGGGTGCGGCGAGACCCTCGTGGCCGTCCTTCTCGTGGAACCAGCCCCACACCTTCTCGGCGCCCTCGAAGCACAGATACGTCGCGCCGATCATCAGGATCACCGGAAGCGCCATCGGCACGAACTGACTGAGCAGCAGCACGATGGGAAGGATGATCAGCAGCTTGTTGCGCACCGAGCCGATCGCGATGCGCTTGATCATCGGAAGTTCGCGCTCGGCGGTGATGCCGTGCACGTACTGCGGTGTCACCGCGGTGTCGTCGATGACGACCCCGGCAGCCTTGGCGGTCGCCCGCCCGGCAGCGGCGCCGACGTCGTCGATCGACGCCGCGGCGAGCCTGGCCAGAGCCGCGACGTCGTCGAGGAGGCCGAACAGACCCGCACTCATCGCGTCTCCGTCATGGTGTCCAAGCCTATCGGCCTCCCGTCAGAAGACCCTGACCTGGCCTTCCAGGGCGGGACGGTCTCCGGAAGGTGGTAGGTGGCGATGCCGTTGCGGAACATGATGGCCTCGCGGGCGTGCTCGGGCAGGTGCTTGACCAGCCAGCGCGGGTCGTCGAACGTCCAGTGCGGGTAGTCGCTGCTGAAGAGCAGGATCTTGTCGCACTCCATCCACTCGAAGGCGCGCGAGAGTTCGGTCTTGTCCTCGGGGTAGTCCAGCGGCTGGGTGGTGAACTTGATGTGGTCCTTGACGTAGTCGCTGGGCTTGCGCTTGATGTCCAGCCGACGACTTGCGCTTGGCGTAGATGGCGTCCATCCGCCACATCAGCGGCAGGATCCAGGTGAAGGCATGCTCGACGAGCACGACGCGCAGGGTGGGGAACCGGTCGAACACGCCGTCGAAGATCAGGCTCATCACCTGGTTTGCCGCAAGAAGCGAGTACGTGACCATGAAGTCGTGGTTGTAGCTGGGAAATCCCACCGGCGGCGCCGGAAGTTCCTCGTAGTGGCTGCGCGACAGGTGGCAGCTCACGGTGATGTCGTGCCTGGTGGCCGCCGCCCACACCGGGTCGTACATCGGGTCACCCCACGACGGACGGCGCTCCGCCTTGATCAGCACCTGTGCCATGTAGGGGTGCCCGGCCCACTTCTCGATCTCTGCAGCCGCCGCGTCGGGTACTTCGATCGAGGCGCAGATCGAACCGCGCCAGCGCTCGTGCCAGTTGTTGTGGCCGTCCAGCCAGTGGTTGGCCTGCCAGTCGTTCAGCGCCTGACTCATCGCGTGGTCCGCCTCGGGCAGGCGCGCGGGGTAGGCGCCGGGCTCGAGGATCCCGATGTCAGAACCCGCCTCCATGATCAGCTGCTTGAACGCCAGATCCGGGTCGCTGCCCGGGAACTCGCCATCGGCAGGGAACGTGTCCAGTCGCATGGCCCTGGCGTGGGCGTAGTCCGGGGCGTCGTAGTAGATCAGGTCGCCGATGGGGTGGGTGAGGAAGTACTTGCTGCGCCACGGCTCGGGGATGTACTCGATCAGCTCCCCGCTGCGGGGCACCGGATGGACGTCGGCATCGACGCAGCGCACGGCGATGCGTTCGGTGGCCGGAATGCGCGCTGGAGGCGACATCGTGATCTCCCGATCGAAGTGCGGCGGCGGTCGCTCTCCAGTCAACAGCCAATCGATTGCGTTCTCAATGAGCTGGCCGGCCTTTAGATGCTGAGCCGTCGATATCGCTGCAGCCGACGCATGCCTGCCGATGGCGCGGTGCCGTCGTGAGGAACGAGGGCCAATTCGACGCGGGCGCGCACCTCGTCGACGTCGAAACCCGTCCCGATGGCGACGAGGCAGTTGGCGTGGGCGGCCGGCGGCGCGGCCGCGACGTGAATGGTCGTGCCGACCACGTTGACGACATGGGTCCGTACGCGGGACCGGTTGCGGACGGCGACGGTCCCCTTCATGCGGTACACCCCGGCTGGCGGTTGCTCGAGCAGGTCGAGCAGGCGGCCGGGGTCGATGCAGCCGTCGCTCGTCGCCGTGACTGAGACGGCGGAGACGTGTTCGTGTGCTTCGGGCAGCGGATCCTGCTCGGCGTCGATGAGCAGTTCGCGGAACGACAGCTGCCCATCGCAGTCGACACCGCCGTCCGCGCCGGAGACGTCGTAGAGAAGAGTGGGGTCGATCCTCGCGCCGACCGCACCGACGACGTGGACGTCCGGATTGCGTTCGCGCACGCGCGCATCGATGCGTTGGAGTTCGGCGGCGCGGCGGGTCTCTGGGATCTGGTCGAGCTTGTTCACCACGATCAGTGATGCCGCGCCGTAACGCGCGGGCGGTGTGCCGTCGCGGTCCACGGTGTCGAAGTGGGTGGCGGCGTCGATGACGTCGATCACGCCACCCGGGCGCACCCGTTCGACCCCGCTGAACCGGATCATCCGGGAGATCGTGACGGGGTCGGCCAGGCCGCTGGCCTCCACGATGATGGCGTCCAGACCCAGCCGTGGGTCGGCAAGCTTGCCCAACGCGTCGTCCAAACCGCCGTCGTCGGGCAGGCAGCAGATGCACCCACCCGTGATCGACGCGGGTTCGTCGACCTGCCCGGTGACGAGGGCGGCGTCGACGTTGAGTTCACCGAAGTCATTGATGACGACGCCGATCCGCGCTCCGGGGGCACGAAGAACGTGGTTGAGCAGGCTCGTCTTGCCTGCGCCGAGGTACCCGGTCAACGCGATCACGGGTATTGCCGGCACGCGAGGAGTTTAGGGTCAGAGCACCAAGCGGGGAGGGAGTGATCCATGGGCGACGCAGACGCCGCATCGATTCGAGAAGCCCGAGGCGATTGGGCAAGGGAGCATCTTGCGACCTATCTCGGCTCGGGCGGCACGCGAGGACACATTCTGGACCTCACCTCGGTCGGCGGTCATGTCGTGACGACGCACTGTTTGATCAAGGTCGTCGGCCGCAACTCCGGCAATGCGTACGTCAGGCCGTTGATCTACGGCAACGTCGGCGGTGAGATCGTGATCGTCGCCTCCAAGGGCGGTGCCGACACCAACCCGCAGTGGTACCTGAACATCCTGAAGAGTGAAACGGTCGGCGTCCAGATCGCCACCCAGGCGTTCGACGCCACCTGGCGCGAGCCGGCAGCCGAGGAACGGCACCGGGTGTGGGCCTACATGACGCACCTGTTCCCGCCCTACCTCGGCTATCAGTCGTCGACGACGAGGCACATCCCGGTGGTGATGTTGAAGCCCGTGCGACCGATCGAGGTGTTCACGCCGTGAGCACGGCCTTGCCTGGATTGGTGTCGTGGCGCGCCGCCCTGGGTATCGTCACTTCGATGGGCGACGGGCAACCCCTTTCGGAACGGGTGCCGCGTCGAATGGTATCGCGAGAGGTAAGTAACGGGTGGTAGGCGGGGACGCTGAGCATGGAATGCCCGAGGCATCCGTTGCCGCCGTCTTCAGCGCCGACCCCGAATTGGGTCGCGACCTCGCCAAGGTGGACTGGGCGGCCACCCCCCTCGGACCGCCGACGGAGTGGCCTCAGAGTCTTCAGACGGCAGTCAGCATCCTGCTGTCGACGCGGTTCTCCATGTGGATGGCATGGGGCCCGGAACTAACCTTCTTCTGCAATGCGGCCTACCGGCGCGACACTCTCGGCGGCAAGTACCCGTGGGCGCTGGGCAGGCCGGCCCACGAGGTGTGGGCCGAGATCTGGGACGACGTCGGACCGAGGGTCCAGGCCGTGCTCACGACGGGGCAGGCGACGTGGGACGAGGCGCTGCTGCTGTTCGTGGAGAGGTCCGGGTATCCGGAGGAGTCCTACCACACGTTCTCCTACAGCCCGCTTCAAGACGACGCCGGACACATAGTCGGGCTGCTCTGCGTGGTGAGCGAGGACACCGAGCGGGTGATCAGCGAGCGCCGCATGGCGACATTGCGGGATCTGGGGTCAAACCCTGGCATCGTGCCGTCGGAATCCCGGATGTTGGCCGCCGCTTCCGGCCAACTCGGCCGCAACCTTCGCGATCTGCCGTTCACCCTGACGTACCTGCTCGACGAAGGTGGCGAGGCGTACCTCGCGGCGTCGAGCGGAGTGGTCGCGGGGCATCCGGTGGCGCCTGAGGTCCTCCCGGCAGACGGTTCAGGAGCGTGGCCGGTCGAGGCGCCGGTCGGCGGCGAGACCGTCCTCGTCGAACTCGACGGTCCCGCCTACGCCGGGTTGCCCACCGGTGACTGGGACGATCCGCCGACGTACGCGCTGGTGGTGCCGCTGGCGCAACAGGGTGGGTCGCCGATCGGATTCCTGGTGGCCGCACTGAATCGCTACCGCCCGCTCGACGACCACTATCGCGGGTTCGTCGGCTTGGTGGCGGGCCACCTCGCTGCAGACGTGGGCAGTGCGCGAAGCTACCGGGCCGAGCAGCGAAGGGCCGAGGATCTGGCCCGTCTCGATCGGGCCAAGACCACCTTCTTCTCGAACATCAGCCACGAGTTCCGAACCCCATTGACGTTGATTCTCGGACCGGTCAAAGATCTGCTTGGCAGAACCACCGGGGTCGACGAGGCGGCTCACCACGAGTTGGACGTGATTCACCGCAACGGATTACGGCTCACGAAGCTGGTGAACACCTTGCTCGACTTCTCCCGCATCGAGGCGGGTCGGATGCAGGCCACCTACGAGCCCGTGGACCTTGCCGCCGTCACCGCTGAGTTGGCCAGCGTCTTCCGGTCGGCCATCGACAGGGCCGGCCTCGACCTGGTGGTGGAGTGTCCGCCGCTGGACGAACCCGTCTACGTCGACCGCGACATGTGGGAGAAGGTCGTCCTCAATCTGCTCTCGAATGCCTTGAAGTTCACCTTCGACGGGGCCGTGACCGTTCGGGTGCTCCGACAGGACGGTCAGGCGGTGGTCATCATTGCGGATACCGGGATTGGGGTGTCCGCCGACGAGATGCCCCGGTTGTTCGAGAGGTTCCACCGCATCGAGAACAGCAGGGCGCGGTCCCACGAGGGCAGCGGAATCGGCCTGGCGTTGGTGAAGGAATTGGTGGCACTACAGGGCGGCGGCATCAGCGCCGAAAGCGTCGAGGGCGCGGGCACCACCTTCACCATTGCGCTGCCCTTCGGTGCCGCTCACCTGCCCGCCGATGCCGTCGTCGCGACTGGACCTACCAGTGTGGCCACCTCGACGGCCGATCCGTATGTGCAGGATGCCCTGCGTTGGCTGCCCGCCGATGAATCTTCTGGCGCTGAGTCATCGCTTGCGACAGCGGAACTCGTCGCCAAGGCCGGCTCGCCGCCGATTCCCGGCCCGCCCGCCCGGGTGCTGGTCGCCGACGACAATGCCGACATGCGCGACTACCTCGCTCGGCTGTTGCGTTCTGCCGGATACGACGTCGACGTGGTCGCCGATGGCCGGCAGGCGTTGGATGGAATCCGCGCCATCCTGCCCGATCTCGTCGTCAGTGACGTCATGATGCCGCGCATGGACGGCTTGGCGCTGGTCACCGCGTTGCGTTCGGACCCGCGGACGGCAGCCGTCCCGGTTCTTCTGCTGTCGGCGCGCGCCGGGCAGGAAGCCTCCATCGAAGGCCTCCACGCGGGGGCGGACGACTACCTCGTCAAACCGTTCGCAGCTGCCGAACTCCTCGCCCGCGTGCGGGCCAACGTCGAACTGGCGCGGCTTCGTAATCACCACGCGCGCTGGCGGACGGCGCTGGTCGAGTCGCTGCAGGAAGCGTTCTTCGTCTGCGACGAGCACGGCGCGGTCATCGAGATCAACGATGCGTTCACTGAGACTCTCGGTTACGGAAAGAACGGGCTGCCGTACGAACCGATGCAGCCCTGGTGGCCTTCTGCAGACGCCGACCCCGAGGGCCACGACATGTTCGCGGATGCGTTCGCCGACTTGTTGGGCGACAGTCGGGGCTCGAGCACCATTCCGGTGACCCACCGGGACGGGCACCGGATGTGGGTCACCTCCAGCTTCAACAGCGCCGAGGATCCCGAAACGGGGCGTCGCGTCATGGTCGGAACCTTCCGCGACGTCACTGCCGAGCATTACGCGGTGCAGCGGCAGACCGCATTGGCGGATCTGAATCAACTACTCGCCCAGGCAGACACCGTCGACGAGGCGCTCCGGTCCTCCGCCGAGGAACTCCGCAGGCTGTGGGCCGCGCGTCGCGTCCTTGCCGTCACCTTTGCCGGCCAGGGCGCCACAGGTGGCACCAGGCCCGATGCGCCGGAGGTGATGAGCGTCGGCGAACCCGCGCAATGGGACGACCTGTCTGATCGAACACGTGAACTCATCGGAGCCCTTCTCGACGGCGACCTGCTCACTGCCGAGACGGAGGATCTCGGCTCGGCGGGGATCGCGCTGCAGCACCCTCGGGGGGTATTGGTCATCTGGCTCGAGTTGGCCGAGCGGAGGCGATTCACCCCCGAAGACCAGACCTTGCTGACGGTGTTCGCGGGCCGCCTGGGGCAGGGACTGCAGCGGGTGCATCAGGTGAACCAGCAGCGCGAAACCGCTCTGGCGCTGCAGCATGCGATCCTCGGACCCGTCGACCTCCCCGGCGGTTTTGCGGTGCGTTACCAGCCGGCCACCCGCCCACTCGAGGTCGGCGGAGACTGGTACGACGTGGTCGATCTGAACGACGGGCGCATCGCGTTGATCGTCGGCGACTGCGTGGGACACGGCCTCGCGGCCGCGGCCGTCATGGGCCAGTTGCGCAGTGCCTGTCGGGCGCTGCTTCTGGAGAACCCAAGTCCCCGAGCAGCGCTCACGGGCCTCGACCGGTTCGCCGCGAGGTTGCCTGGCGCCTCGTGCACGACCGCGTTCTGTGCGGTGCTCGACACCGGAACCGGCGAACTGACCTACTCCAGCGCCGGTCATCCACCGCCGATTCTGGTAACCGCCGACCGTACCGCCCGGATACTCGAGGACGGCCGTGCCATCCCGCTGGGATTGCGGCCAGGCCGGACGCGCCCCGAGGCCCACATCACCATCCCTGCGCGCGCCACCCTGCTGCTCTACACCGACGGGCTGATCGAGCGTCGCCGCCAGTCGCTGGACGTCGGCATCGCCCGCGCCACCGACCTCGTCCGGGACGGAAATGCCTCTGCCCTAGATGATTTGGCGAGCGAGATCATGCTCCGGCTGGAGCCCGATGGCGGCTATCAGGATGACGTTGCCCTGCTGCTGTACCGCCAGCCCGCGCCGCTGCGGTTGGACTTCCCGGCCCGAGCCAGCGAACTGGCGAGTGCTCGCAACGCGTTGCGTGGTTGGTTGCAGCGGGCGGAGGTGGACCCGGACCAGACTCAGGACGTCCTGGTCGCCGTCGGCGAAGCGGTCGCCAACGCCATCGAGCATGGCCACCGCGACCTCCCGGACGGGACGGTGAGTCTTCGTGTGACCGCGCTGGCCGACCGCGTGCACGTGTCCGTCGTCGACACGGGTGCGTGGAAGACTCCGCGACCCGACGTCGACATCACACGGGGGCGCGGCTTGATGCTCATGCGGGCTCTCATGCAGGATGTGACGATTGATTCGGACCCGGCAGGCACCACCGTCGACATGTATTCGAGGATCAGCCGATGACCACACCGCTCACCATCAACGTCGACCGAGGCGACGACGGCGCGCCGGCGCTCGTGGCA
Organism: uncultured Actinomycetota bacterium; assembly: GCA_963798245.1. GTDB lineage: Bacteria > Actinomycetota > Actinomycetes > Mycobacteriales > Mycobacteriaceae > Mycobacterium. Next base: position 334,882 of record CAWCSO010000004.1, on the reverse strand, counting down.
GCGGGGGAGATCGATCTGAGCAACGCCCGCACGTTTGCGCGCGTTCTCGACGACGTGATCGCTAGCAGCAGTGGCCACACGGTGACGGTCGACCTCAGTGCCGTGGACTACATGGACAGCGGTGGCATCAACGTGCTGTTCACCTGCGCCGAACACATCCGCCTCATCGTCAAACCGCTGCTGATGCCCGTCCTCAGCATCAGCGGCCTCACCGATCTGACCACTGTCGAATCCGCGCCGCCGTGATTCGGGTGTTTCCTAGGTGATGGTGACGCCGCCGTCCACCACGATGGTCTGACCAGTGACGTAGCCGGCGGCCGGGGATGCCAGCCAGACCAACGTCGCGGCGAGTTCGGCGGGATCGCCCATCCTGGGCAGGATGAACCGGGACCGAAGCGACTCCAGATAGTCGGGTTTGTACTGGTCGGTCATCTCGGACTTGAAGAAGCCCGGCGCGATGGCGTTCACACGGATACCCTTGCGAGTTCCCCACTGCTGGGCCAGATCTCGCGTGAGTCCCACGATCGCGGCCTTGCTCGCACTGTAGGCGGCCTGCGGCAGACCAGCGGTCGTCAGCCCGAGAACGCTCGAGAGGTTGACGATCGAACTGCCGGGTGTCATGACCCGCGCGCATGCCTGAGCCGCCCAGTAGGAGCCGTGCAGGTTGATGTCGACGACGGCGCGGAACTCGTCGGGCGCCTCGCGGGTCGCAGGCACCGCCGTCCCGACCCCGGCGTTGTTGACCAGGACGTCGACTCGGCCGAACTCGGCCATTGCGGCGTCGACCATCGCCAGGCACTGGTCGGGATCGGTCACGTCGGTGCGGACCGGCAGCGCCCTCCCGCCCGCGGCTGTCACCAACTCGGCAGTGTCGCTGAGCTTTTCGATGCGCCGGGCGGCGAGGACCACATCGGCGCCCGCCAGCGCGCACGCCTGCGCGAATGCCACCCCAAGGCCGGATGACGCGCCGGTGACGACGGCGACCTTGCCATCGAGGCGAAACATGTTCATCAAATCCATGTCACAGCCCCATGTTCTTGGCGATGATCAACTTCATCACCTCGCTGGTTCCGCCGTAGATGCGGTTGACCCTGCTGTCGGCATACAGCCGTGCCACCGGATACTCGGTGATGTAGCCGTAGCCGCCATGCAGTTGCAGGCAGCGGTCGATGACTCGGGACGCCACCTCGGTGCAGAAGAGCTTGGCCGACGCGGCGTCCGCGGCAGTCAGTTCGTCGCGGTCGATGGCCTCCAGCGCCCTGTCGATCACGGCCTCGCCGGCATCGACCTCGGCTTGACAGGCGGCCAGCTCGAATTTGGTGTTCTGGAAGTTCGACACCGGTTGATTGAAGACCGTTCGGTCCCGGGTGTACTGCTTGGCGAACCGCACGGCGGCCTTGGCCTGCGCGTAGGCGTTGACGGCGATGCCGAGCCGCTCCCGTGGCAGGTTGTTGCCCAGGTAGGAGAACCCCCGGTGTTCCTCGCCGAGGAGATCGTCGGCGGGCACCATCACGTCGGTGAAGTTCAGTTCCGCGGTATCGGAGACCTTCAAACCCAGCTTGTCGAGCTTTCGGCCCACCGAGTAGCCGGGCAGCGTGGTGTCGACGACCAGAAGCGACAGGCCGTAGCGGCGGTCGTCGTCGCGGGGCGGTGCGGTGCGTGCGGCGACGATCATCCGGTCGGCCTGCACGCCGCCGGTGATGAACGTCTTCGCGCCGTTGAGCACGAAGTGTTTGCCGTCCTCCGTCCGTTTGGCGGTCGTGCGCATGCCGGCCAGATCCGACCCCGTGCCCGGTTCGGTCATGGCGATCGCGAACATCACCTCGCCCGACACGAAGCCGGGCAGCCAGCGACTCTTCTGGTCATCGGTCGCGTAGGCCTGCAGGTAGGGCAGACACAGCGTGACGTGTGCACCGGAGGCGCCGAACGACACGGCGGCCCGGTTGGTCTCCTCGGAGAGGACGGCCTGGAACTTGAAGGACTCGATGCCCGCGCCGCCGTACTCCTCTGCGACCTCGATCCCGAAGACGCCGAGATCCCCCAACTTGTAGTAGAAGTCGCGAGGCACCATTCCGGTGGCGTACCAGTCGTCGAATACCGGTACGACCTCGGCCTCGATGAAATCGCGGAGCGTCTTCCGGAAGGCTTCGTGGTCGTCGCCGTACACGGTTCTCAACATGGTTGTTTTCTACTCCCTCCCGATCGGCGGCGGCACTCGGGTCGCTGTCGGTCACCCGGGCAGAGCGGCGCAGAGCGCGCCAACGTCGCGCCCCGCTTGCATCACGGTCCGGTCGGGCCGCACGACGGCGGCGCTGGCACGTCCGCGGCGCAACCATCGGGCGAGTTCGGAATCCGGCGCTACGACGTGCAGAATTGCGCCGCACTGCTGGATCCGGGCGCGTTCCACGTGACCGGGGACCTCGGCGGTGATCACTGCGAACGCATTGCCGAGCTCGGCGTCGAGCCGCTGATCGCCGGTCACGATCGGATTGGGGCACAACCTGCCTGCCAGACCCCACGGCGCGGGGGACGTGAGGACGAGCGCCGAGCGCCGCAGGGCAGGGGTTTCGCTGTCGAGAATCCTGGCACCGACCCCCGGCAGCCGGCGCAGCCGTGGCACGATGACCCGCCGGATCAGATTCCCGAACTCCCCGCCGGCCGTCATGGCGCGTCCTATACCTCGGGCGAAGCGGATCATGTGACGGGCGTGTGGCTTTCGCTCTCGCTCATAGGTGTCCAGGACGTCGGACGTCAACGTGCCCTCGAGCACGCCAGCCAGTTTCCAGGCCAGGTTCATCGCGTCGCGCATACCGGCGCCCATCCCCTGCCCGATGAACGGTGGGGTGAGGTGTGCGGCGTCGCCCAGCAGGAAGATGCGGCTCCGACGCCAACGGTCGGCCAACTGTGCCCTGAAGGTGTACTCCGTGACACGCACGAGTTCCAGGTCTTCTGGCGCTACGTCGGCGACCCATGGCCGGATCAACGGGCCGAGTGCGTCCAGGGTGGCGAACTCGTCGGCGGTCTCGTCCCCGAGCAGTCGGAATTCCCACCGGTAGCGCGTCTTGCCGATCCGCATGTAGGTGCCCGCACGGGCCGGGTCACACACCTGATGCACGCCCTCCCACTGGTCGAGGTCGGCACACGTCGCGACGTCGACCACCAGCCAGCGCTGCCTGAATCCGAGATCCTCCATGCTGCAGCCGATTCGGGATCGCACCATGCTGTTGGCGCCGTCACATCCGAGGACGTAGTCAGCCTCGACGACATGCTGGCTGTCATCGGTTCGGTCGGAGTAGGTGACCCGGACCCGTCCACTGCCATTCTCTGCGACGTCGGTGGCCACGACGTCCCCCCGGAGCTCGGCGCATGGGTACCGCTTGAGATTGGTCCGCAGGAGTGCCTCGAATTCGGGTTGGTCGAACATGTTTGCCTGGGGAAATCCGTTGCGGCTCAGATTGGTGTCGCGGGTGAACTCTGCGAGGACGGTCATGCTGCGGTTGAGTAGTCGCAGGCCGAGGGCGGGACGTGAGATCGCCGCGAACTCGTCGGCGATGCCCAGGCGGGCGACCGTGCGGAAGACCTCGTCGTCCAGGTGCACTGCGCGGGGCTGTGGATACACCTGCGACCAACGGTCGAGAATCAGGCATTCGACGCCGTACTGCGCGAGCAGGGTGGCCACTGTGGCACCGGTCGGCCCCGCGCCGATGACGATCACGGGAACGTGCGGGACGTCTTGGTGGGATCTCACGCGTATCTGACCACCGCGCGCTGAGTGCCCAGGTCGATTGCCTTGTCGTCGGTCGACACACTGGCCTCGACCACGTCGCCGTCGCGCAGGTACCTGGTGTTCTTGGCTTGATTCTTGAAGAACGTCTTCCACTTCACCGCGGGCGGCAGCAGCGAGCCGATGATCTCGATGGGTTTGGGCGGTGCGCTCAGCGCCGTGCCGGCGGGGGTGCCGGTCAGGAGCAGGTCGCCGGCTGCCATGTGCTGGAATCTGCTCAGTTCCTGGAGTGCGCGCAGCGGGGGGTAGATCATGTCACCCCCGACGACCGCGTCCTGGCGGATCTCGCCGTTGACGCGCAGTTGCAGCCGCAGATCGCGGAAGCGTTTCAGCTCGCCGGCTTCCAGCAGTACCAGAGCCGGCCCGACGGGGGTGAATGTGGGGTACGACTTCGCCTCGTAGAACTGGGTTTTCGGCAGCTGGATGTCGCGGGCCGAGACGTCGTTGGTGACGACCAGGCCGGCGATGTAGGTGGACAGGTCCGACTCGGTCACGGTGGTGCCGACGGCGAGATCGCGACCGAACACCAGGCCGATCTCCACCTCGTAGTCCATGAACCGGACGTGCGACGGCTTCACGATGTCGTCGAAGGGTCCATTGATCGATCCGGATGTCTTGCGGAAGAACGTCAGTGGGACCGTCGCCGGATCCATTCCCGAATCCAAGACATGTGAAGCGAAGTTCGTCATCTGCGCGACGACTCGGCATGGCGCGGAGACCGGTGACACGAGCTGGAGGGTGTCGACGGCAACGGTGTCCGTGCTCGCTGCTGCGGCGTCGACGGCCGCGCGGTCACCGAGCAGTTCGGCGGTGGTGGTGGCCGAGGTGTGGATCCTCGCGGCGCCGGTGTCGGTCGCGACGTACCAGGCGTCCGGTGTGCGAAGGACGGTCGTCGTCATGAGTTCACTACTTTCAGTAGGCCGCGCAGGCGGGTCAGGGTGAATTCGTTGTCGTGGTCTCTGATCGCCGTGAGCATCGAGCGCAACTCGTCGATGGACTCGCGGCCGGGTGCGATCCCGAGGAAGTCCTTCGTCGCGGGCGGTCCCCACTGCGCCAGACCGGTCGCGGTGAACGCCGCCCACCCCGGCTCCACGGTGTCGTCGAACATGTCGCCGTCGGTGAAGTGCTCGACGAGGAAGCCGTCGGGATCGCGCCAGTAGTCGAAGATCTGGCTGCCTTGGATGTGGCGTCCGATTCCCCAGGAGCGCTGGTAGCCGTGCTCGCGCAGGTACTCGCCGCCGGCGGCCAGCGCGTCGAGGTCTGCGACCTGGTAGGCGGAGTGCACGTAACGATTGCGTGGGCCAAGCGCCATCGCCAGGGTGTGGTGGTCGGTGGGGGTGGACCCGCCATCGCAGCGAATGAAGCTCATGGTCGGACCGCGGTCGCGCTGGCCGGGGAAGTACAGGAAGTCGCTGACGATCATCCCGAGGTTGTCCAGGTACCAGTTCAGCGACTCGATGTACCTGGTGCTCTGCAGTACCACGTGTCCCAGCCGCTGCACCCTGGCGGGAATCCGCGGGGGTCGTTGGGGTGCGTTGGTGCGCGGCACATCATGGCCGAGGTTGAGTACGAGCGGGGTCTGTGGCGGCAGGGCCACCGTGGCGTGGGTGCCCGCGACGACGTGTACCGGGACGCCGCTCGGGTCGACGAGATCGACCGTGAGCCCGCCGATGCTGTCGGGTAGCACCCGGGTCGGTGCGTTCAGCGCGTCGGCCAGCCGCAGTACGTCGGCGTCGTCCTGTGCGGTGAAGGCCATGCCGACGAATCGCGACCGCGAGCCTTGGCGCACGATCAGACAGGGCGCGCCCGCGTCGGTGCCCCGCAGATGCAGTTCGTCGTCGGTCCGCATCTCGGTGGCGAACCCGAACGCCTGCGCGAACGCCTCGGCACGCAGGAGGTCGGGTTTCTCGAACTCCAGCCACGCGATGTCACGCACCTTGATCAGCGGGTTCCGTGACCGCCCCGGGTGTTCGCCCCCGCGGCCCCCCTGCTCACTGTGTAGGTCCTGATGCGCGCCGACGGTGCTGCTCACGATGTCCTCTCTCCAAACATACTGACGAAATCGTCACATACGCTGCTATCGTCAGTCAATAGGTTCTGACGAAACCATCAGTTATGACGGGCGCTAGAATCGGCCGACTCGTGGAAGGAGTGGCGATGACGACGCCATCGGTCGATGAGCCCCCTGCGGTCCCCAGCCGCCTGACACGGCGCAAGCAGCGGACGCGCGCCGCGTTGATCGCAGCGGCTCAGTCGTTCATCGCCGCCGGCAGGCTCAACGTTCCCGTCCTGGAGATCACCCAGGCGGCCGACGTCGGAATGGGATCCTTCTACAACCACTTCGATAGCAAGGATGAGCTGTTCGAGGCCGCGCTGACCGAAGTCCTCGACGTGCACGGCGCCCTGCTCGACGAACTCACCGCGTCGCTGGACGACCCCGCCGAGGCGTTCGCCTGCAGCTTCCGCCTCACCGGGCGGCTGTTCCGCCGGCGTCCCCAGGAGAGCAAGGTGCTGTTGTCGAGCGGGCTGGCGCTGCTGTCGTCCGACCGGGGCGTTGCCCCAAGGGCACGGCGCGACGTCAGAGCCGGCATCGACGTCGGCCGGTTTCACGTGACCGACCTCGGCATTGCCATGGCGGTCGTCGGTGGCGCACTGCTTGGCCTCGGGCAACTACTTCACGATGAGCCCGATCGCGACGACGCCGAAACGACGGACGCGGTCACCGAGCACGTGCTGAGGCTGCTGGGGATGTCGGCCGAGGAGGCACACGACATGTGCCGGCTGCCCCTGCCCGACATCGGGGCCACGGCCTAGGTTCACTGCCCGCGTGCGAGTTGTTCCAACAGCGGCCGGGTGCGGTAGGCGACGACCTCGTGCATTGCCACCGACATCGTCGTGCGTTCCACCCCCGGTACCGCGAGGACCAGTCCGGCTAGGCGGTACAGGTCGTCGGCGTCGGTGGCGACCACCGCGATCAGCAGATCGGCCGCGCCGGAGAGTCCGGTGACCTGGGTGACCTGTGCGATGGTCTCCAGCGCCGCGAGGACGTCGTCCAGCCGGTGCTGATCGACCATGGCGGTGATGAACGCCTTCAGCGGATAGCCCAGATCCCGGGGTGACACGCATCGGTCGATCGGCGCGAGGACCCTGTCGCGCTCCCACCGGGACAGCCGCGCCTGCACGGTGTTGCGCGCCAGGCCCAGCTTGGTCGCCAACTGCACGCCGGTGGCCCTCGGTACGTCACAGAGCGCAAGGAGCATGCGGGCGTCGGTGCGGTCCAGCTTCGACATGTCGCTCAGTATCGCACGTCACATTCGACACGGATTGGGCAACTCGCTCAGCATATGACGAGCTACTTGCTCACTATGCGTATCAGTGCTTCCCTTGAAGCAGCAGTACGACCATGACGTGTGAGGTGGTGAGCCCCCATGACGGACCTCGACATCCGCAGGCCGGAGCGCCTGCCTTCCTACGAACTGAGCGACCGGTACCGCACGGGATCGGGCCCGGTGCTGCTGACCGGCGTGCAGGCCATTGCCCGCGCATTGGTCGAGCAGCACGCGCGCGACGAGCGCGCGGGCATGCGGGTGGCGACGTTCGTCTCCGGCTACCAGGGCAGCCCGCTCGGGGGAGTGGACCGAATGCTGGCCGGAATGCCGGACGTTCTGGCGGCGCACGACATCGTCTTCGTTCCTGGCCTCAACGAAGAGCTTGCGGCCACCTCGGTGTGGGGGAGCCAAGCCCAACTGACCACGTTCTCCGAGGGCACGTCAGCCTACGACGGGGTGGTGGGCGTCTGGTACGGCAAGGGACCCGGCCTGGATCGCGCGACCGATGCCATCCGGCACGCGAACATGTACGGCGCCAACCCGCGCGGCGGGATGCTGCTTCTGGTCGGCGACGACCCGGCGGCGAAGTCGTCCACCGTGCCTGCGGTCAGCGAACGTTCGCTGGCGGCCCTCGGCATACCGGTGCTGTTCCCCCGCAACGCCGGCGAGGTCGTCACGATGGCCATGCACGGCGTGGCGCTGTCGCGGGCATCGGGATGCGTTGTCGCGCTCAAGATCGTTGCCGACGTGGCCGACGGCGCGTGGTCGGTGGATGGCAGCGACGTCGGCGTCGACAGTGTCGACGTGGTCGTACCCGAGGTGCTGTGGGCGGGGCGTCCCTTCGTCTACCGGCAGCGTCCGATGGCCGCACCCGCCACCAGCCTGGACGCCGAGGCGGACCTCTACGGTCCTCGCGCCGAGGTCGTGCGCGCCTACGGCGCCGCCAACGCACTCGACGTCGTCGAACTCGATCCACCGGGGGCGACGATCGGCATCGCCGCCGCGGGACCGACGTTCGACTCCGTCCGCCAGGCGCTGGCCGACCTGGGGGCCGACGACGTCGCGCTGTACCGGGCGGGCGTGCGGCTGTTGCGCATCGGCATGCCCACCCCACTGGGTCCGGACGCGGTGATGTCCTTCGCCGAGGGGCTCGACGAACTCCTCGTCGTGGAGGAGAAGACCGCGTTCATCGAGACCCAGGTGCGCGAAATCCTCTACGGCGCAACCGCTGCACCGCACGTCGTCGGCAAGAAGGACGCCACCGGCGCACTGCTGATCCCCGCCGGTGGTGAACTCACCGCCGGACGCCTGCTCGAGCCGTTGCGGCGGGTGCTCGGCGGGCGGATGGACCTCAAGAAGCCGCCGCCACCGGCGTTGGCGCTGGAGGTGCTTCCGCGCGAAACGCGCGGCCTACTTCTGCAGCGGATGCCCGCACAATCGGTCGACCGCGATCCCCGAGGGTTCGCTGGCAGGTGGTGGGATCGGCTGTCACACCATGGTGACGATGTCGAGCCGCACCGACAGCGCGGTCACCGGCCTCACGCAGATGGGCGGGGAGGGCAGCCAGTGGATCGGCCAGGCGCCGTTCACCGACGTGCCCCATCTGTTCCAGAACATCGGTGACGGAACGTTCTTCCACTCCGGGCAACTCGCGGTGCAGGCCTGCGTCGCCGCCGGTGTGAACATCACCTACAAGCTGCTCTACAACGACGTGGTGGCGATGACCGGCGCCCAGGCCGCCGAGGGCGCGATCACCGTCGCGAGGCTGACGCACAAACTGACCGCGGAAGGCGTCAAGCAGATCATCGTCTGCGCCGACGAACCCGGTCGGCACGACAAGCGCGCCATGGCCAAGGGCACCCTCGTCTGGCCACGCGACCGCCTCGACGAGGCCCAGCGGAGACTGCGCGACGTCACGGGCGTGACGGTGCTGATCTACGACCAGCACTGCGCGGCCGACGCGCGGCGGCAACGCAAGCGCGGCACACTTCCCACCCGTACCACCAGGGTGATGATCAACGAAGCGGTCTGCGAGGGCTGTGGAGACTGCGGCACCAAGTCCAACTGCCTGTCGGTGCAACCGGTGGACACCGAGTTCGGCAGCAAGACGCGGATCGACCAGACATCATGCAACACCGACTACAGCTGCCTCGACGGCGACTGTCCATCCTTCGTCACCGTCGAGGTGCAGCCGACCGGCAGACGGCGCGCCCACTCGACCCCCGTCCCGCCGGCCCTGCCCGACCTAGACATCGGCCCCATCAGGTCCACGCACAACGTCTTCCTGGCCGGCATCGGCGGTACCGGCATCGTCACGGTGAACCAGGTGCTCGCCACCGCGGCGCTGCGCGCCGGTTACGACGTCGAGAGCCTCGATCAGATCGGACTGAGCCAGAAGGCCGGGCCCGTGGTGTCACACCTGCGGTTCGCCGCAGGCAAGCTCGCGCCGGCCAACCGACTCACCCCCGGCAGCGCGGACTGCATCGTGGCCTTCGATCTACTGACCGCCGCGGATGCCAAGAACCTCGGCTTCGCCGACCCCGCCAAGACGATCACCGTCGCGTCGACCAGTAGGACACCGACCGGTGAGATGGTGTACGACAGGTCGATCTCGTACCCCGAGACGCCCTACCTGCTCAACCGGCTGAACCAGGTATCGGCCGGTGTGCACTCCTTCGACGCGCTGGCAGCCGCCCAGGCACTCTTCGGCAGTACCGCCGCTGCCAACTTCCTTCTGATCGGCGCGGCGTATCAGACTGGTGCGCTGAGACTTCCGGCCAGCGCGATCGAAGAGGCCATCGAGATCAACGGTGTCGCCGTTAGTACGAATGTCGCCGCCTTCGGATGGGGAAGGTTGGCGGTCGCCGACCCGGCCTACTTCCACGAGATGGTCACGCCCGCACGCGAGCGGCAGCCTGCGCGACCACCGGAGCGCGTGCTTGCAGGCACCACCTTCACCGGGCGGGTCGGTGACCTGATCGGGCGGCGGGCGGCCAACCTCGTCGACTTCCAGAGCGAGAAGGTCGCGCGCCGCTATGTGGATGTGCTGCAGTCGGTTTGGGCTGCCGAGCGGGCGGGCGGTGACCGCACCGAGTTCAGTGAGGCCGTCGCCAATGGGCTCTACAAGTTCACTGCCTACAAGGATGAGTACGAGGTAGCGCGACTGCTGACCGAACCGCAGTTCATCGAGCAGGTGACCTCGGAGTTCCCCGCAGGCGGGAAGCTGACCTACAGACTTCATCCGCCCGCGCTTCGCGCGATGGGGTGGCGGAAGAAGATCGGCCTCGGACCGCGCAGCCATGTCGCGCTGCGCGTCCTAGCCAGGGGGAAACGCCTGCGCGGCAGCATGTTCGACCCATTCGGGTACTCACATGTGCGCAGGATCGAGCGTGGCCTCCTCGCCGAGTACACACGTGTCGTCACCCGACTGGCCGACGAGCTGAACCGAACGAACTACGACCGGGCGGTCGAGGTGGCCGGTTTGCCGGACATGGTGCGGGGCTACGAGGACGTCAAACTCGCCAGTGTCGAGGCCTATCGTGCCCGGTTGCGGGAGCTGGGCGTGGTTGCCGAGGAATGACTCTCACACGCCGAGCAGCGAATCGATCCCGTCACGCGCGAAGTAGACCACGAAGCCGGCCGCGACGATCCAGAGCAGCGGGCTGATCTCGCGGGCCTTACCCGCGGCGGACCGCGTGACCACCCAGGCGATGAAGCCGACGCCGATGCCGTTGGCGATCGAGTAGCTGAACGGCATGGTCGCGACGGTGAGCACGACGGGCAGCGCCACCGAGAACTCGGCGATGTCGATGTGGCGCAATTGCGACGCCATCATGGCGCCGACGATGACCAGCGCTGACGCCGCGACCTCGGTCGGCACGATGGACGCCAACGGCGACACGAACATGGCGGCGAGGAACAGCGCGCCCGTCACCAGGTTCGCCAGCCCGGTGCGGGCGCCCTCCTCGATGCCCGCACCCGACTCGATGAACACGGTGTTGGACGAGGACGACGTCGCGCCACCGACGACGGCGCCGGCGCCCTCCACGATGAGCGAGCCCTTCAGCCGGGGAAAGTTGCCCTGCGCGTCGGACAGTCCCGCCTCGCGGGAGAGCCCGGTCAGCGTTCCCATGGCATCGAAGAAGTTGGCGAAGACCAGCGTGAACACCAGCATGACGGCGGCCAGGATGCCGATGCGGCCGAAGCTGGACAGGCTGAAGTCGCCGACGAGAGAGAGGTCGGGCAGCGCGAACGGCGACCCGGACAGTGTCGGAACCGACAGGCTCCAGCCGCCGGGCCGTTCGGCTGCCGAGCCGAGGTGCCAGATGGCCTCGACGATGACGGCGACGACGGTGCCGGCGACCAGGCCGATGAGGATGCCGCCACGCACCTTGCGCACCACCAGGATGCCGGTTACCAGCAGGGTGAACACGAACACCAGCGTGGGGACGGTGTTGATCGTCCCCGTGCCGCCGGAACCCAACCCGACGGGCGGCGACGGCAGTCCCGTGGAGCCGATGAAACCGGCGTCGACGAGGCCGATGAAGAGGATGAACAGCCCGATTCCGGCAGTGATGGCGAGCTTGAGTTGCATCGGGACGGCGTCGAACACGAGCCTGCGCAGCCCCGTGGCGGCGAGCAGCACGATGATCAGGCCATTGATGACGACCAGGCCCATCGCCTCGGGCCAGGTGACCGAGCCGACCACCGTCGTCGCCAGGAAGGAGTTGATGCCCAGCCCCGCGGCGAACGCGAACGGGAGTCTCGCGACGATGCCGAAAAGGATGGTCATGACACCCGCGGTCAGCGAGGTGGTCGCCGACACCTGCGCGAAGTCCAGTTGGTTTCCGTCGACGTCGGGCGCGCTGGACAGGATGATCGGGTTCAGCACGATGATGTAGGCCATCGCGATGAACGTGACGACGCCGCCACGAATCTCGGCCGGGAGCGTCGACTGCCGGGCGGAGATCTCGAAGAAGCGATCGAGACGGTTCATTCCTCGACCCTAAAGTCGTCGGGCCGATATTTTCCGGGTTGCGGTCATGTCACGAGGAGTAGCCCGGCGAGGTGCTCACGGGCATCCTCCGGTATCGGCGTGGGGCCGTCGTCGTCGAGGATGACCAGTACCGTGTCACAGGTGCTGACGCACTCGTCGGCGACGAAGAGGGCGGTAGCGGCGACGTACGAGGTACGACCGATCCGGCCGATGCCGATCCCGGTCTGAATCTTGGCGGGCCAGTGCGCTTCCCGCAGAAAGTGCACGACGTTCGATGCCGTGACGATGCGGACACGCCGATCGGTCCGTTGGTAGACGCCGGGGAAGATCCGGGTGTTCATCGTCGCGCGGGCGTTCTCGTGCAACGACTCCAACGCGAGGTTGTTCAGATGGCCGTTGGAGTCCATGTCGCCGTAGCGCGCATCGATGGTGTCGAGGATCGGGTACGTCGCGCGGGTGAGGCGGGCAGGGTGCGGTCGCTGCGCGGCGCCGACGAGGCTCATCGGGCTCTACAGATCTGCGTCGGCCATGGCCACGTGCCCGAGGTACCCGTGGGCCTGCGCCTTCGCTCGGTATCTCGACCAGCCGTCTTGGAAGCCGGCAGTGTCCCCGCGGGCACGGGCGAGCAGCGCCCGCATGCGCAGCAGCGTGACCTCTCGCATCACCACGCCGCCGTCTTCGCGAGTGTTCGCGGCCAGCCGCTCGGTCGCGGCCTCGGCTTCCCGGATATCGGCCTCCTCACCGCGTGCGAGCAGGGTGTCGACCATCACCCGGGTGGTCGAATTGCACCATCCGAGTTGGCCCGCGCTGAACAGTTGCTCGACCGCCGCCCGCATCATCGGTATCGCCGTGTCGTAGTCGCCGTCACGCGCGAACTCGCGCGCGGCGAACACATCGGTGACCGGTAACTCGGTCATCGTGTATTGACCCCGCTCACACATCTCGCGCAACTGCGCCAATTCCTCGCGGCCCCGCGTGCGATCCGGCTCGGGTCGGTGCACCAATGCCAGACCCAGGGCGAACCGTGCCATCGCCACCACCCAGTCGTCACCGGTCTGTTCGACGATGTGGACGGCCTCGGTGATATCGCGCATCGCCGTGTCATCGGAAAGCATCACACCGGTTGGGATGCCCGGGATGTACCTGTAGCCCGTGACGAGGGCCAGTGACATCCGGTCGGTCTGGCGAGCGATCGCGGCACCGGTCTCGAAGTCCTGCTGCCAGCCGGGATGGCCGGCCGCCCACCGGCCCAGGGCGCGCGACGCGTATGCCACGGCCAAAGGCGAGCCGATGATCACGTTGCCCTTGGTGGGATCGCCGTCAGCCAGGTCGATGACCGTGTCCGACCACCGCACTACGTCGGAAAGCTCATCGGTTTCGACCTTGGTCTGGATGGCCGCATATGACAGCGCGATGGTCAGCGTCGGATCGCCCACGGAATCAATCAGCTTCATGCATTCGGTGGCGAGTTGCGATGACTCACGCAACCGGCCGGCGTTCGTGTACTCCATGACCAGGCCGGCTATCGCAATCGCCATCGACGCCTTGTCGTCCAACTGTTCGGACAACAGGCGGGTCTCCTCGAATGCCGGTCCGGACACGCTGTCGTGCACCCGCCAGGCACTCCCGCACAGCAATGTGCGCGGCGTGAGTCGCATCGCCGGCCTCGTGGGATCTTCGGAGGGCAATGCGTCGGCCACCTGCTTGGCGCGCTCCCAGGTTCGGCGCGCTGCGGCGATATCCCGGTTCATCGACCACGCGCCCGCTCTCAGGTGCCAACCGTAGGCGTCATGCAGGTCCCCGGCAGCCTCCAGGTGCTCGGCGATCAACGCCGAATTGGCTTCCGCCGAATCGGGTTCACCGCTCACCACGGCGGCCGCCAGTCGGCGGTGCAACTCCACGCGGTCGGCCCGTAGCAACGACTCGTAGGCAACCGTCCTGATCAGGGGATGGCGGAATGCGTATTCGGCCTTGGGGGTGAACTTCACCTGGTCGATCAAGTCAGCGGTGAGTAGATCCTCGGTGACGGCGTCGATCCCCAAGTTGCCGAGCAGATCGGCATCGAACCGCAGGCCAATCACGGCGGCGGCGCTGATCGTGCGTTTGGCCTCGGGGCGCAGCCGGTCGATGCGCGCTGCGATGGTTGTCTGCAAGGTCGGCGGGACGCTCACGTCGTCGATGTCGACACCGCGGGAGTACGCACCTCTCTTGCCGAGCAGGACACCGCGCTCGGCGAGGTCGCGCACGATTTCCTTGGCGAAGTACGGGTTTCCGGCGGCCCGGGCCAGGATGGTGGCGGCCGTGGTCGTCAGTGCCGGGTCAGGGCCGAGGATGTCGGCGATCAGCGTCGTCATCTCCGACTCCCGCAGCGGTGTCAGATTGATGGTCTGCGCTCCGGTGAGATTCCTGAGGGCCCCTTGATATTCCGGTCGGTAGGTGACCAGCAGCATGGAAGCCGTCTGCGGGATGACCCTCATGAAGGCCTGGACCAGCGATTCGCTCGCCTCGTCGATCCAGTGCGCGTCCTCGATGATGTAGACCACTGGATTCGTCCTGGCCAGGGAGACGGAGTTGACCAGCGCGGTCAACCGGCGCCGGCGTGCGTCGGGATCGATCTTCGGCAGCTCGACACTGGTATCGCGGATGCCGAGCACGTCGTCGAGCAGTATCAGGTCATGCTCGTCGGCGAGTACCTGTTCGCGCAACCGTTGCCGGGCATCGGCGTCGTCGAGTTCACCGACACCGAATGCCTCGCGCATCAGCTGCTTGATCAGATGGAAGGGAACGTCACCGGCGTGCGATTCACAGAACGCCCAGTGCACGCCGACGCCGCGGGCATCAGCCATCGCAACGACCTCACGGACCAGTCGGCTCTTGCCGATGCCCGCATCCCCGACCACGCCGACCACGCCGCCGTGACCGGCCAGCGAGCGGTCGAGCACGCCCTCGGCCGCGGCAACCTCCCAGGCCCGACCCACCATGGGCGATTCGGGCCGCACCGCGATGGCCTGCCTGCCTGAGATGCCGAGGAGTCGACGTGCGGGCACCGGGTCGTCGGCATTCTTGATGTGCACCGATTCCGGTGGCCCAAGGAGGACGGCGTGTTCGACGAGTCTGGCGGTGGACTCGCTGAGCAGCACATCGCCGGGTTCGGCGCCGGACTCCATGCGCTGGGCCATCCCCACCTGCTCTCCGACCGCCGTATAGGCGCGGGGCGCGGAGCCGATGTCGCCGGCGATCACCACGCCGGAGTTCAACCCGATCCTCAGTTGCAGGCCGACGCCGTCGTGACGTTCCACTTCTGCGGCCAGTCGACGTGTCTGGTCGTGAATCTCCATTGCCGATAGGCAGGCCCGCAGGGCATGATCTTCGAGAGATCGCGGCGCGCCGAACACTGCCATGATGCCGTCTCCGGTGAACTTGTCCAGTGTGCCGCCGTAGCGATTGATCACCGCCATCGACCGGTCGACCAACTCGGTCAGCACCTCGCGTAGCCGCTCCGGCCCGAGCTGAGCGGCGATGTGCATCGACTGGACCACGTCGGCGAAAAGAACCGTGACCTGCTTGTACTCGGCGTGATCCGACTCGTTGCGAACCGCAGCGCCGCAGGTATGGCAAAACTTGGCGCTCGGACCCAACTCCACTCCGCACACCACGCAGGACGTGGCTGTCGCCATCTTTCACCCCGCCATTCGATCCCCGCACACCGGCTTGTCCAAGACTAAGGCTTCCGGGTGTCTACTGGCGAGGGATCGAGCCGCGTGGGAATCAGGCGGCCAGGGATTCTGCGGTGCGTTCGGCGAGTGCAGAGATGGTCATCGCGGGATGGAACCCGATCGATGTCGGTATGACCGACCCGTCGCTGATGAACAGACCGGGGTAGTTGTGCACCTCGCCCAGCGGTGAAACCACACCGGCGCCAGGGCCTTCGGACATGCGGCAGCCGCCAAGCGGATGAACCGTGATGATCCGCCGAAAGATGCTCCAGGTCACCAGTGGTGCGTACGTGCCGTCATAGCACGCCGCGATCTCGGCCATCGCCGCGGAGATTCGGTCGATCAACACGGCGTTCTCGGCATGGAAGTCCCATTGCACTCCGATACCGTTGCGGCAAAGCCGTATTCGACCGTTGGCATTGTCGCGTCCGATGCCGATCAGCGTGGTGCACCGCCGCCAGTCGTCGTTCGCGTGCGCGTTCGGTGGCTGCCCCGACAACAACCCGTGGCCGAATGCCCAGGGGATCGCCGCCGGCAGCATGCGCCACAACAACGGGGCCAGCGGCCGTAGGAAACGGCCCGACGGCTGTCCCATCGACTCCAGAACACGCATCACGTTCTCGTTGAAAGTCGGTGCTGCGATGGTGAATTCGGGCGGCTCGCTGACGAACTTCATCACCGATGTCACGTCAGGGCCGTGGTCGGGGGCGAGGTCGGAATCCGCCTGGTGGATCGAACCGAGAAAGTCTCCATTGGCCGAAAAGCCTTGCCCCAACGTCTCGCTGAGATCGGGCAACCAGCCGAGCCGGTCCCGGCTGCGCAACAGGATCTCGTTGGTGCCCAAGGTGCCGGCCGCCAAGACCACGCGCCGGCCGGTCGTGACTTCCTCGACGCCGGTGTCGACGTCGCGGTGCACGACGTCGTATCCACCCGCGGATCGGCGCACCCCGATCACCACCCTGCCGGGGTGGACCGAGGCGCCATGGCGCTCGGCTTCGGCCAGGTAGGTGAGATCGGCGCTCCGTTTCGCACCGACCTGGCAGCCGAATTCGCACTCACCTCTGAGTTGGCAGCCGCCGGTGTCACCGCCCCAGCGCACGGCAAGGTCCGGGTCGAACGATGGATGACCCAGCCGGACCGCGGCGGTGTGGAACGCATCGCGTTTCGGCAGCGGCAGTCCCACCGGTACCGGATGTGGCTGCAGCACGTCTTCGACACGGTCGTAGTAGGGCGCCAAGGTGGTGCGGTCAGTGCCGGCGGGCCAGCGATCGTCGTCGAAGACGACTGCATCAGGCCGGACGTGGACATTGGCGTACACCAGGGAGCCGCCACCGACGCCGGCGGCCACCAGCGTGCCGAGACCGGCGAAGAACCGGAGGTCGTAGAGTCCTGCAGACTGCCCGCGCCGGCGGCGGCGCCACAGAAGTGCATCGACGTCGGTCACATCGCGAGGGAAATCGCCGGGCCGGTAACGTCGTCCGCGCTCGAGCACGACAACGGATTGGCCCGCCTGCGCCAGGCGGCAAGCCGCTATCGAGCCGCCAAATCCGGATCCGATCACCACCGCGTCCGCGGCGCCCGGCGCTGAGACAGCGGTCATGACGCCGTGGCGGTCGGCTCGAGTCCGCCGACGATCTTGCCGTATACGTCGCGTGCCGCATTCTTGCCGTAGATGCAGTCGATGTGCCCGTAGTCGGGGATGACGTGTCGGCGGTAGAAGTGCGCACCGTTGGCCGCGGCGAGCGCGGCGATGGTCTTCTGGGTACTGGCAGGCAGAAAGCAGTTGTTCTCGGCGCCGTGAATGATGGTCAACGGCAATGCCAGCCGGTCCAAATGAGGCATGTACCGGTCAGTTCCGTCGGCGGCGACGACCGTCCCCTTCCGAATCATCATCGTGAGATGCTTGAAGGCGGTTTCACTGGCCTGGCCGAACATCTCCGGCAACGCCAGATCGTGCGTGGCAGCGTCGAGCTGGTCGTGTTCATAGAGCAGCCCGTACAGGAAACTGATCCGGTGACATACCGCGCTCTTGCACTTCTCCTCAGCCGGCAGGGGCCAGAACTTGAGTGCCTGGTCCAGCATCTTGAGGTGGAGCGGTTCACCCCGATGGGCGTCGGTGGACAGCGTGTCTATGCCGACGGCGCCGAGCAGCGTCGGGACGTGTAGCAGGCCCTTGAGTCGGTTCCACGTCGTCGACTCGATGTGCGTCGATATCTGCGAGCACACGGCTGCGCGTACGCCCTGAAGTCCGGCAAGCATCGCCATGGTGAACGTCGTCGAGCCATAACAATGCGCGACGACCTGGATCGTCGATGCCCCGGTGATCCGCCGCATCTCGTCGACCGCTGCCGGGTAGTCGAGCACGGCGACATCGTCGGCGGTGTATTGGTCCCGTGCCGTCGGAAGCGCGGTGCTGACCCGGTAGTCGAGGACCCAGACGTCATAACCGCACGTGCACAGGTACTCGACGAGGTTCGTCTCGATGGTGTCGGTCGTGAAGATCAGGCTGGAAACACCCAGCCCGTGGGTCAACATCACCGGGCCCTTGGCTCCACCCTGATACCGGCTGAGCCGCAGCGTGACTCCGTCGGCGGTGTCGAACCAGTGCACCGTCGGCGTTGGCGCCCGAAGCGTGCGTTTCTGGCGGGGGGGCGCGTCGCGGTTCGGCAGGAGCGAAACCCCGACACCGCCGTAGACCGAGAAGAGCTCCTTTGCGAAGGCCTCGCCGAAGGCGGCCTGGGCGGCCAAGACCTCGCTGACGGAATGTGTTCCGGTAACGCGGATCGACCGCAGCTCGCGGGCGAAGTCAGACACCGAGATCCGCAGCACCCCGGAGGCCACGATCGGTCCGCTCGCGTCGGTGCCGTCATGTATGTCGGTGAAGAGCGTGGTGGTGTCAGACCACAGGTCGAAACCCTTGTCGTCGTGAAGATCCTTGCGGCCGTTGAGGAAGAGGACCCTTCCCTCGGCGTCGGTCAGCTTCGCCCGATAGATCATGTTCTTCACGTCCACCCGGTCCGGGTCGGGAACGCAGAAGTTGAAGGTCCCGTCGACGACCGTCATCGGCAGTGGCGAGATTCCTGGCGCCTCGATGGTGCCGACCACCGCAGCCAGCCGGGCGGGATCGGCGAGAAATGCCTGCAGGTCGTCGGCGGAAATGGTCAGTACGGCGGTCGCCGCTGCCTTCGAGCCGTCACGGCCCGTCAGCGAGCCGATCATCCGCTCGCTGAACTGGATCCCCACGGTCCGTCGCGCCTCGGGCGGCAACGGGGGAGTGGGCTTGTCGTAGTCGATCTGCCAGTTGCGTTCCGCCGCAAGGTAGTGCACGGTTCGCTCGGCCAGCGCCGAGATCGTCAGTAGCGGATTGACGCCCAGCGAAGTGGGGATCACTGCGCCGTCGGATACGTACAGTGAACCGTAGACGTCGATGCCTGAAGCGCCTGCGAACACCTGGCCTTTGTGGTTGACGACGCCGGACGTGGCGTCCTCGCCCATCGGGCACCCGCCGAGCGGGTGCACGGTGGTGAGTCGATCGCCCATGAACCGCCGCAGCGGGTTCTCCACGTAGGTCGACTCGTGCGCGCCTGAGGCATGTTCGAGCCGTTGCTTGATGTCTATGAAGATCGGCCTGTCACTGACACCGGGCCAGGCGACCCGGATGCGGTCGCCGTCGAGCACCAGTTCGCCGTCTGCGCCGTCATGGGCCATGACCAGGTAGGTCAGGGTATTGCGGAGCGCCCCGGTATGGGGCCCCCGGAGCAGGGTTTCGAGCTTTCTGGCCGACTCGCCGACCTCGTCGACGAGACCCGGTTTGGTATCGGTGCCACCGAGTTCGTCCGCCAACTCGAAGGCGGTCAGCAAAGCGGGTGCCAACGCGCCGGGTAGGGAGCCGTCTTCGATGATGATCCCTCGTTCCTGCTGGCCTCCCCGCAGGTCGATCGCCGCCGTGATACACGGGCCGACGCGTGGCCGGCCGCGGTCGGTCGGCGGCCGCTGGCCCCATCCGAGCCCGTCGACGCGGCGGTGACCGTTGAACGAGAAACCAAGGACGTCGCCGTTTCCGGTGAATCTCTTACCCAGGGAGCGGGACAGCGAAAGCCCATGAATCTGACTGCGTTTCAGTATCTCGGTGGATCCAAGTGAACCCGCCGAAAGTACGACGGTGTCGGCGGTGATCTCGACGTATGGTGCGTCGAACAGCTCTTGGCCGGTGCCGAGTAGCTCGCAGTGCAGCAACCACTTGTCGTCGGCTCGACTGAGGTGGTGCAGCGAAACCTTGGTGAATACCTTTGCCCCGTTGCCCACGGCGTCGGGCAGATAGTTCATCAGGAGACTGTTCTTCGCCCCGTAGTTGCATCCAGATACGCAGTCACCGCACCGTGTGCACGCCCGTTGGTGAATTCCGGCGGCGTTGGGCCCGTCGGTGAAGGTGACGTTGATCGGTAACAACGTGATGTCGGTTCCGAGTCGCCGGGCCGAGGCGGACAGGGCGTCCAGCTTGAGCAGGTCGTGATCGGTTGCGGGGACTTCTCGTGATGACAGCATCTTCTGGGCCAGTGAGTACCAGTGCTCCATCTTTGGGCCATCGTCGCGCAGGCCCCGCGGCCAGCAGTCCTGCGTGAAGACCCACGGATCGGCCGGCAGGGCGACGTTGGCGTTGATCAGTGACGTCCCACCCAGCCCGCAGCCGAGCAGCACGTTGATGTCCCCGTTCGTGCGGATGTCGAACAACCCGGTCCGATTGCCCAGTTCACCCCAGCCCGACAAGAGCTTGCCGTTGGTGAGCGCCTCCGGCGGGGTGTCGGGGAACTCCCCGGGGTGCAGCTCTCGCCCGCGTTCGAGGACCCACACCTCTCGGCCCGCCCTGGCCAGCCTCGAGGCCGTAATGGCGCCGCCGTAGCCGGACCCGACCACCACCACCTCGGCGTGACCGGACATCTCGGTCAGGGGCGAGGAAAGGCGGGTCAGGTCCCGACCGCGCGTCACCGAGTCTGCCCCACCATCGGTATGAGTCATCGTGGCCTCCCGCAACCCCGATCGGGCCTTCGCTCAGGCAACGGTTTCACAGGTGAATACCAAGCGCACGGGTATACCGCTACTCGAATTTCACCAGATCGGCCCCACGGGGACCCTTTGAAGGGTGCTGCCGAGTCCTCGGCGACCACCTGATGTAGGACATTAGGCTCACCAGTGTGGCGCTGGATGGTGAGCAGTTGGCGGCCTTCGCCGCCGTCGTCGAATGCGGCTCGTTCGATGCGGCCGCCGCCCGCCTGCACGTCACACCGTCGGCGGTCAGCCAGCGCATCAAGGCGTTAGAGCAACGCGTCGGCCAAGTTCTGGTGCTCCGCGAAAAGCCCTGTCGGACAACGTCGGCCGGTGTCCCGCTGTTGCGGTTGGCCGCGCAGACGGCGATGCTGGAAGCCGAGGCGTTGGCCGAGGCGGGTGGTGGGTCGGCCGAGCGTCCACGCATCGCCATTGCGGTGAACGCCGATTCCATGTCCACGTGGTTCCCGGCAGTCCTTGGGCGGCTCTCGGAGGTGCTGTTCGACATCCGGATCGAGGACCAGGATCACTCGGCTCGATTGCTGCGCGAGGGCGCGGTGATGGGAGCGGTCACCACCGAGCGCACCGCGGTCCCGGGGTGTCGGGTGCTGCCACTGGGGGTGATGCGCTACGTGCCGGTGGCCGCGCCCGGCTACGTCGAACGCTACCTGTCAAGTGGGTTCACCGCCGACGCCGTTGCAGAGGCGCCGTCGATAGCGTGGAATCGCGATGATGCGCTGCAGGACATGTTGTTGCGCAAGATGTTCCGAGGTTCTTCTGGTGGGCCGGTGCACTACGTACCCACGGCCGAAGGCTTCGGCGCAGCCGTGGCGGCCGGTCTGGGCTGGGGCATGTACCCGGACGGCTCTGGCGGCCCCCCAACTGGCTGATGGATCGTTCGTGCTGATCGCCGACGGTCATCTCGACGTGCCGCTGTTCTGGCAGTGCTGGAAGCTGGAAAGCCCGATGATCAAGACCGTCACCAGCACGGTGTCGACTGCCGCAACGAGCCTGCGCTCACCCCGGACGTAGCAGTCGCCGCTACGTCCCGCCGATCACCGTCCACACCGCCCCAGCGGCGACCCCCAGCACGACGCTGAGTACCGCCGCCGAGACCGCGGTTCCCGCCGCCCAACGGCTGGGACGCACGTCGAAGGCGTCGCCGTCGCTGCGGGACACGGTGGGGATGATCCACCGCAGGTAGTAGAAGAGGCTGAGCAGGGAGTTGACGAAGACGACGATCGCCAGCCATGCGTAGTCGCCGTCCCAGGCGGCGGACGCGGTGGTGACCTTGCCGATGAAGACCGCCGTCGGCGGGGTGCCGACCAAACCGAGCAGTGCCACGGCCAGCGCCGTCGTCAGCCAGGGATGGGTGAATCCCATTCCGCGGTAGGACTTCAGGTCCCGCAGGCCGGGCAACGCGGTGGTGACGGCGAAGGCCGCGAGGTTCGTCACGGTGTAGCCGGCCAGGTAGAACAGCAGCGACGGAAGCGCCAGATCCGAGCGACCCGCGGCGACGACGGGCACCAGCAGGAAGCCCACCTGTGCCACCGTCGACCAGCCGAGCAGTCGGCGCGGATCCTGCTGCCAGTACGCGGCCAGGTTGCCCAGCGTCATGCTCGCCGCGGCAAGGACGGCGATCGCCACGGGCCAGTTGACGGTTTCCGGGAGCGAGAGCATCAACCGGTAGACGGCGAGCAGCGCGCCGATCTTCGGGACCGTCGTCAGGAAGGCCGCGACGGTTCCGCTGGAGCCCTGAGCCGCGTCGGGCACCCAGAAGTGCGCGGGGACGCCGCCGGCCTCGAACATCAGCCCGCACACGATGGCGAACACGCCCGCGGCGATCGCGGCGGGCGCCACGTCGGCCAACCCGGCGGCGAAGTCGACGTAGCGGGTGGCGCCCGCCACGCCGTAGACCAGGGTGATGCCCAGCAGCAGGACGATACCGAACAGCGCGCCCAGCAGGTAGGTCTTCATGGTGGCCTCGGCGCCCGTTGCGCTGCGGGTCAGACCGATCAGCCCGTAGATCGGAATACTGGCCAACAGGAACGCCGGGGCGAGGACCAGCAGGTCCTGGGCACCCGCCAGCAGCAGTGTCCCGGTCGTCGCGAACAGCGCCAGCGCATAGGTTTCGCTCTCGCGCGGCGATCCGGCGATCTCGTCGGAGGCCAGCGCGAGCACCAACAGCGTTGCGAACGCGGCGACGATGCGGGCGACGCCCGTGGCGGTGTCGACGCGGAACGTGCCGTCGAACGCCTCACCGCCGGGACCGGCGAGCATTACCGCCGCGACGGCGATAGCCGCCGCCAGTACCAGCGCGGCCGCAACCCGGGTGAGCCACAGTCGTCGGCGGGGCAGGAACGATCCGCCGATCAGCACGCCCAGGCCGCCGACGAAGAGCACGATCTCCGGTGCAAGCAGCAGCGGACGCATGTCCACGCTAGCGTCCGATCAGATCGATCAGCGCCCGCGCCGATGGCTCTATCACGGACAGCAACGGGCGCGGAAAGATACCGATCGCCAGCGACAGCGCCAACAGTGGCGTGATCGACCACATCTCGTGGCGTCGCAGATCGACGAAACCAGTTGATTGCCCGCGGGTCTCGCCGGTGAACACGCGCTGCAACGCACGCAGGAACAGCGCCGAGGTGAGTCAGAATGCCGAATAGCGCGACGGCGGTCACCGGGGCGACGGCGATGCTGCCGGTGAAGATCTGGAACTCGGCGATGAAGCCGGAGAAGGCGGGCAGGCCCAGCGAGGCGAAGGCGCCGACCGCGAACAGCGCGGCGAATCGTGGCGCGGGCCCGGCGAGTCCGCCGAAGGAATCCATCTCGTAGGTGTCGGCACGGTCGGCCAGGACGCCCGCCAGCAGGAACAACGCTCCGGTGATCAGCCCGTGGCTGACCATCTGGGTGACCGCGCCGGTCACCGCGATGCTGCGAGCCGATTCGGAATCGGGTGCCAGCAGGCCCGCGACCCCGACCGCCAGCACCACGTAGCCCATGTGGTTGACCGACGTATACGCGATCATGCGCTTGAGGTTGTTCTGCGCCAGCGCCACCAGCGCGCCGTAGAGCACCGACACCACACCGACGGCCACGATCACCCAGGCCCACGATTGCCACGCCTGCGGCAACATCGGCATCGCGACCCTGACGAAGCCGTACGTCCCGAGCTTGAGCAGGACGGCGGCCAACACCGCCGAACCGATCGCCGAGGCGTCGGTGTGCGCGGGAGGCAGCCAGGTGTGGAACGGGACGGTCGGTGTCTTCACGGCCAGCCCGAGCAGGATCGCCCCGAGCACCAACCCGCCGGCGACCGGTCGGCCTGCCAGTGGCATCGCGTCGATCAGTTCGGGCATGTCGAAGGTGTGCGGATCGGCCGCGACGTAGAGGCCGATGAAGCCGGCCAGCAGCGCCAGGGAACCCAGGAACGTGTAGAGGAAGAACTTCAGCGCCGACCGCGCCGCCTCCCGGCCGTGACCCCACCCCGCGATCGCGAAGTACATGCCCACGATCGACAGGTCGAAGAACACGAAGAACAGGATCAGGTCCAGGGATGCGAAGACCCCGAGGCCCACGCTCTGCATGAACAGCATCAGGGCCGCGTGTGCGCGGGGCCGCTTCTGCTCCCGCAGCCCGTACACGGCGCAGGCGAGAAAGATCACCACCGTCATCGCGACCAATGGCAGCGACAACCCGTCGACGCCGAGGTGGTAGCTGCTGTTGACCCCCGGAATCCATGGGGCCCGTTCCTCGAACGCGAACGCCCCCGGCTCCGGCGTCCGATAGCGGACCCAACAGACGAACACCAGAACCAACTCGACCGCGGCCGTCGCCACCCAGAACCAGCGTGCCGCCGAGTCGCCGATGCGCGGGACCGCGATCAGGACCAGAGCGGCCGCCAGGGGCAGGAACACGATCAGGCTGAGCACATTCACCTCGATGTGACGTAGAGCAGGACGACGCCGATCGCGAGCATCGCGGCGGCCTGGAAGTAGTAGTCGTGCAGCTGGCCGGTCTGCGGTCTGCGGGCCAGGCGTCCGAGTGCGCGGGTCGCGGAAGCGGCGGCGGTCACGACGCCGTCCACGTCACGGTCGTCGACGCGGGCCGCCCGCCGCGCCACATTCGTGGTGCCGGCAGCCAGCTTCTCCACTGCCCGATCGACCGCGCGATCGTCGAACACGGCCAAGGCGCGGGCCAGGCGCACGGTGGGTGCCACGATCACTGCGCGCGCCGCGACCTCGAGGCCCAACCACGCACGCGCCCAGCCCGGTTCGGGAAGCCGTCCGCGGGGCACCAGGTTGCCGACCGCGAGCACCACCCCGATCGCGAGGGCGGCTGTGACCGCGAGTTCGACGGTGGGAGCGGCCGGCGCGAGAAGACCGAGCAACGCCGCGCCGACCGCGAGCACCACCAGCGGGGCCCATTGGAGCGTTCCGACCCCGCGGGTGCCCCGTTCCTCCTCGTCGAAGTGCCGACGGACGGCTGCCCGGTCCGGGCGCCGCCAGATGGCGACGACGATCTTGCCCGCGTAGGCGGCCGAGATCGCCGCACCGAGCAGTCCGACCGCATAGAGCCACGGTGACCTTTCGAGTGCCGACGTCAGGACGGCATCCTTCGTGGCCCAGAGCGACAGCGGGGGGATACCAGCGAGAGTGAGTGCGCCGATCATGGCCGTCCAGCCCACCACCGGCCACCGTCCGGCAACGCCCCGCAGCCCGTCCAGGTGTTTGGTGCCCAACGCGCTCAGCCACGCTCCGGCCGCAAGGAACAGCAGGGCCTTGGTCGCCGCGTGCGCCACCAGCTGCGCTGCGCCGGCGCCGACCGCACCGAGCCCGGCGCCCATCACCACGAATCCGAGTTGGGAGGCCGTCGACGCGGCCAACAGTTGCTTGAGATCGCGCTGGGCGACGGCGACCAGGCCGAGCGCGATGGCCGTCAGCGCGCCGACCCATGCCGCCGCCGACGCGGCCCAGCCGGTCGATGCGAGCAGCGGCTCGGTGCGCAGCAGCAGGTATCCGCCCATGGCCACCATCGCCGCGGAGTGCAGCAGCGCACTCACCGGGCTGGGACCCTCCATCGCGCGGGACAGCCAGAAGGAGAACGGCAGCTGCGCAGCCTTGCCGAGTGACGCGATCAGCACCCCGGCGGCGATGACGTGCCGCCACCCCGGGGAGGCGTCGGCAAGATCGTCGAGTGCCAGACCCGCGCCACCGGCCACCGCCGCGCCCGATGCGACGTAGAGCCCGATGTCGGCGGTCCGCGTGGTGATGAACGCGGTGAGCCCGCCGGACACTCGTGCCGGGTCCCGCCACCGAAATCCGATGAGCGCGTAAGACGTAGCGCCCATCGTCTCCCAGCCGAGCAGTAGCGTGGGCAGTGTGTCGGCCGTGACCGTGATGACGACGGCGGCGGCGAACAACAGCATCAACCCGTGAAAGCGTCGTCGTGCGTCGGTGATGTCGCCCGCCGCGAACACCAGGACCAACAGCGTCACCGCGGTGACGGCGGGCAACACGACGGCCGAGAGGCCGTCGACGCTGAGCGCGAAGTCGGCACCGGCCATGAACGGTGTGGTGACGCTCGGGTGGGCCATCGCCGCGACGACGGACAGCGCGCAGGTGATGGCCGCCGTCGCCACCGAGATCGGCGCCGCCAGCCGGTCGGCGCGCGATCCCAGCGTCAGCACGGCGCCGACCACGGCGGGCACCAGCACCATCGCCACCAGCGTGGCTTGTCCGAGAGCGGTCACCAGGCGCTCATCCGGAAAGGTCGCCGGCCATGTCGGTCATGTCTGCCTGATGATCTCGGTGCAACAGCGTGGCCACCGCGAACCCCATCGCCATCTCCACCGTCATCGCGGCGATGACGACCAGCAGCAGGACCTGGCCCGTCGGGTTGGGCGCCAGGAACCACCAGAACGCGGCCGCGGCGAGGATCACCCCGTTGATCATCAGTTCGAGGCCCATCATCACCATCACCACGACCTGCTGAGACAGTGCGCCGTAGAGGCCGATGCTGAACAGCGCGGCCGCGACCAGCAGTACCGCCTGGAGCGTCACCGGCCCACCCCTCCGGGCTGGGGATCGTCGGGTCTGCGGCGCTCGAGATCGTCACCGAAGCGGTCGTAGCGGGTCCGACGGGCGGCCAACACGATGCCCGCCACGATGGTGGCCACCATGACCGGGCTGATCACGGTCATCACCAGCATCTTGGAGCCCATCAGTGCTTCGCCGAGGGTGCGGGTGACGTCGCCGGCCGGCCCGGGACGCCGCGTCGGCCAGTCGATCAGCAGGATGCCGGCGGCGAGCACCACGAACGTGACCACCGCGGCACCCAGCGCCCGGCGGTTGTCGTGCACCATGCTCATCGGCATCAGTGCGGGGTTCATGCCCATGAACATGATCATGTACACGACCATCACGGCCATCTCCATGACCATCATCAGGATGGTGACGATGCCGACGTAGTTCTGATGCAGCAGAAGCACGTTCACGCCGACCGCGACGAAGGAGCAGGCGAGCGCATAGGTGGCGCGGGCCATCGAATCGACCCAGAAGACGGCCGCCCCGGACAGCACCGCGACGACGGCGACGGTCCAGAACGCAACGTCGAGAAGCATGTCGAGAAGCACGTGTCAGTTCCTCCAGACCGCGACGACGGCGACGATGAAGTCCTGCAGCACCACCGCGGGCAGTAGCACCAGCCAGCCCACCTCCATGACCTTGTCCGGACGCAGGGCGGGCACCCGGCGCCGTATCCAGACGAACACCGCCAGCAGCGCCAGGGTCTTGAGCAGGACCCAGGCCCAGTCGGGCAGCAGTGGCCCGCTGCCACCGCCGAGGAACATCGGCACCGCGAACGCCGCACCCGCAGCGAGCAAGGCGTACCGTCCGGCCGCGAACAGCAACCGGTCGACTCCGGACAGTTCGGCGGCGACGCCCCCCGCGATGTCGGTGCCCAGCGCGGGGGAGAACGGGCCCCACACCGAGAAGGCGATGACGCCGAGGCAGTACACGGCGAACGCGACCGGCATCCACACCGCGAACCACAGCCCGTGCTGCGCGGCACCGATGTCACCCACGCGCAGGCTCCCGGCGGCGATCGCGGGTGCCACCAACGCGAACATCAGCGGAAGTTCGTAGCCGAGGCCGTGCGCAAGGAAGCGGTAGCCCCCGATCATCGAATGCACCGAGTTGGGCCCCCACCCGGCGAGCCACACGAACGACCAGATCATCACGTCCATCGCGTTGAACCACACGACGCCGACGTCGAGATCGAGCAATGTCCACCTGCCCAGCGGGACTACCGCGACCATCATCAGCGCCGCCACCAGCAGGCCGGCCCCGCCGATTCGCCACAGTGGCCGGTCGGCCTCCAGCGTGGTGCGGCGCCGCTGCCGCATCAGCCTGGCCGTCTCCAAGAGGGGGTCGCCGAACCCCGTGGCGACCTGACCCTCGGCGCGCGCGGTGAGGGCGCCGTCGAGGCTGGCGGCGAACAGCACCAGCACACCGAGCAGTGCCGCGGCCCCGATCGCCCAGACTCCCGAGACTGTTGTGAGCACGCCGTCAGTCATGATCGACTCCGGGTTGCGCTGCGGCGGAGGCAGTTTCGAGAACGGTGAGGCCCGCGATGACCAGTCGGGCGGTGGCCAGTTCGAGACCGATGATGCGACCGGGGAGGTCTGCCGGCGTCACCGCGGCGGGGCGAGCAGGTGGTGTGGACTCGGTCAGCAGTGCCATGGCGCTCGCCAGCATCCGGGTGTGGCCGTCGGTGACGCCGCGCATCGACCACCGGAAGACGGGGGAGCGCGTCACCGTCCGGCGCAGGGCGTCGAGTTCATCGAGCGCCGGTTCATCGCTGGCGAGCAGCAGATCGCGCACGCGCCGAGCCCGCGTCGCGCCGTGCGGCCAGCCGGCGAGAGCCAGCAGCGATGACAGCCGGTCGCACTCTCGTGCCGCCTCGGCTCGTCTTCCAAGCGGCGGCGGGGATGGGGCCTGATCGGCGTCCAGCGTCCACGCCCGGGCGTCGACGATCAGGTCGCCCTGCAGCGAGCACTGCACCACCAGGCCGGCGGGCCAGTGTCGCAGTACAGGCCCCAGTCGCAGTTGCAGCACGTCCATTTCGAGTCCGTCGCGATCCTCCCCACCGCCGGCCAGGGGAATGCCGGACGGGGCCATCTCCATGTCCATGTCGCCGTCGTCCATGTCCATGTCGTCGTGTGTGTCCGTCTCACTCGAGCCGACCTCGGGCGAGCTGCGCTCTGCCGCATCCGCGCGCTGCAGCGCGGTGTCGGCCAGATAGTCGCCGGCGCGGCTCAGAGCGGCGTCGACCTCCGCTGCGTCGATGTCGGACCCGGCCAGACCGAGGCCCGCCCGGGGGCCGGGGAGCTGATCCCAGACCTTGCCGATCACCTCGGTGAGTTCGGGACCGGGCCGCCCACAGATTGCGAGCACGTCGGCGTCGGCGGGGCTGTCGGCCAGGCGCCAACCGCGCCGAAGTGCGCGGCGTTCCAGTGCGGCACGCTGCCGCCAGTTGCCTGGTACCTCCACGACCAGGACGTGTGGCCGGCGCGCGGCGTAACGGGCCAACCTCGTCGTCAGACCCATCGCAGCGCCCCCTCACGCCACGCCCATACGACGGCCACCAGCAGCGCCGCCAGGAATGTGAACATCTCGACGATCGAGGAGCCGCCCAGGTCGGCGACGACGACGGCCCATGGATACATGAACAGCATCTCGACGTCGAACGCGAGGAACAGCACGGTCGCCGGGTACCACCGGACGTGGAATCGCGACATCGCGTGTTGTTCGGGCAGCCAACCGGACTGAAAGGGCAGCGAGATCACGGGGACGGCGCTCACCGCGGTCAGTCGATGCACCAGGTACAGGCCCAGTATTCCGGCGAGCGCCGTCAGGAGCATCGACGCAGCGCCGACATACATACGCGATCTCCCCCCACGGGCCTGCCGCAACGGCGTCCATCGTGAATACTTTCACTCACCCGCAGGTATGCCCTGGAAGTCAGCCCGATTCACTGGTCACCGGGCCGAGGCTAGTCGGCTCCCGACGCCTCGGCGTCGCTGCGCTCCTCTTCGAGCCTGTCCTTGCTGCGCACCAGGCGCAGCAGCGTGACCAGGACCAGCCCGCCGACGATGTTGCCCACGAGGGTGTAGCCGAACCAGCCCAGCCAGTCCAGGTAGCCGAACGGCGCGTTCCCGGTGAAGATCGCGCCGAAGATCAGCAGCGAGTCCAGGATGGAGTGGAACAATTGCAGGCCCGCGAGCAGGAATGCCCCGGCCACGGCTGCGGCGACCTTGCCGAACGTGGAGTCGGTGCCGTGCTGCATCCGGGTCATCAGCGTGATCGCCATGCCGCCCAACACCGCGAGCGCCACGGTCTCCGCGGACATCGGAGCCTCCGCGAAGTGGCTTGCCGACTCCACCGTCTGGTCGTGCAGTTTCGGGAAGCCCGTCATGATCAGCCACATGATCAGCCAGCCGCCGGCCAGGTTGGCGATCAGGGTACCGCTCCACAGCTTCAGCAGCTGTCCGACGCTGGCCCGCTTGGCGACCACCGTCGTCACGGGAACCAGGAAGCCCTCCGTGAAGAGTTCGCTTCGCCCGAGCAGCAGGGCAAGGAATCCGATCGAGAACGCCAGTCCCGCGAGAAGCTGGTTGCCGGTCGCCGCCAGGACGGACAGGTATGCGAGCACGCCCATCGCGACCTCGGTGCCACCGAAGAATCCGGTCACGAGGACGTCGCGCCAGGAGCGGTGCAGCCGCTGGGTGCCCTCGTCGACCATGCGCCTGAAGGCGTCCTCGAGTTCGTCCTCGATGGGACTGTTGGAATCTCCCAGGTCGCGCTGGTTCGCCTGACTCATGGCAAGGGTTCCTCACGGGTCGACGACCATGACCTCGGTGAGTACCCGAAGTGTGTCGGTTGCAAGCTGGGACAGCCGGCTGCGTGGATCAGGATGCGAGGTCGTCGCGCCACTCGTCCGGGTGGCCCCGGTTCAGGACCGCCAGCTCGGGTGACACGACGAGGCGGGTCTGGTTGCCGCCCGCGCGACGCGCTTCCTGCATCGCCTCGGTGGCGATGGCGAGCAGTTCCTCGAGAACGTCGGGGGCCGGGTGGCCGACCAGGGGATCCAGCGGTGTGCTGACCACGCCGATGCTCGGAGTCAGCCGACCGGGCGCCGCACGAACCGCGCCGTGCAGACGGTCGGCGAGCGGGGAGGCATCCGCCGAGGTGAAAAGGTCGCCCACCAGGAACTCCGCCTCGCTGACGTGCGCGACGACGGTGTCTCGGCGGATGGCCTCACGTAGCCGCTGACTGATGGCGATGCGTGACCGTTTGCCGCCGGCCTGACCCTTGACCGCAGTCAGGAGCGAGAAGCTGTCCACGTTGATCACCATGACCACCAGATAGCGGTCATCGGTACGGTTGCGGGCGCCGATCAGTCCCGCGACGCGTTCGTGGAACGCGTCGTGGTTCAGCAAGCCGGTGAGTGGCTCGATGTCGGCGTGGCGCGGGTTACGGGCATCGGTGAGGCGGATGGCGACGTCGCCGGCGAGGGACACGAAGACGATGATCAGCGCGATCAAGAGTGCACTGCAGACAGCGAGAGCGATGTCGATGGACGCCAACCGGTACGCCACGATGCCCAGCGTCACCGCCCCGACCGTCCACGGCACCAGCAGCAGTCCGCGCGAATGGAATAGCGCGGTGAACGCGGCAACCATCGCGAAGCTCATCGCGCCCAACACTCCGATGCCGGGGCGTGTCGCGATCAGGCACGCAGTGGCGATGCAGGCCGTACCGAGGACGACGCACGCGATGGAGACGGTCTTCGACGGCCAGGAGTGCCGCAACCACGGCACGCTCATCGCCGCACAACACAGCGCAACGATCACTGCCAGGATCTGGTTGCGTGTGCCCTGCGGGCCGACCGGGCTCGCCATCAGAAGGAGTGGCATGAGGCCCAGTGCAAGAATGCTGCCTGCCACGGCCCGGCATATCGCGCGCTGCAAATCATGGGCTGCCAGATACGCCGTCAACCAGTAGTAGTGATCCGGTGTGCGCAGCGCGTTCAGCCAACCCGCCGTCATAGGTTGCGCCCGGAGCGACGGGTGTTGACCCGTCGTCTCGTGGGAACCACCGGAAAGTTCATATGGTGAACGATAGCAGTCGCCAAACGTGCTGTCCGGTGCTGAATTTTGCGTTTCGAACCGTCGGAATGGGGTACCCGGGTCCCCGCGAATGTCATGCCACGCACGGTGCCTCCTCGTCGGCCCGACGCCGCGATCCGTTGAGCAGGTCGCCGGTGAGCAGCAACATCACGGCGTCCGATCTCCCGTGACGGTCTGGGCCGTCGGCAGCTTCGCCCGAATAGAGCGCCATGCCGCTGACAAAGGCGTACAGGGTGGCGACGACCGATGACGGTGCGACATTGTGACGAAGTTCACCGCGCTCCATCGCGGCAGCGACCGACGTGGCGAGGAAGTTTCGCATGCCGGCGCACACGTCGCCGTGGCCGTCGTGCCGTAGCTCCGGGTGACGCTGCCGCTCCATCGCGGCGAACAACAGAAACTCCGTGGCAGCCCGAACCCCGGTGTCCGCGTCCATGGCCGTGACGAGTGCGCGGACCCGGCAGACCAGGGTGGGCTCCGCGGCCGCCCGGTCGAGTGCGGCGTCGACGACGGCCACGTCGTGCGCGACGACGGCGTAGAAGAGGTCATGCTTGTTGGCGAAGTGATAGCCGACCGACGG
Organism: uncultured Actinomycetota bacterium; assembly: GCA_963798245.1. Classification (GTDB taxonomy): domain Bacteria; phylum Actinomycetota; class Actinomycetes; order Mycobacteriales; family Mycobacteriaceae; genus Mycobacterium. The sequence goes on along the minus strand of CAWCSO010000004.1, from coordinate 302,240 downwards.
CCGTGTGAGGCCGGCCCCCGTGGCGACGGTCATGTTCGTCGCGCCCGCGTAACCCAGCGTCCGGAACGCGTCGCGGGCCGAGTCGATGATCCGCAGTCGGGTCTCCGCGCTGTTCGTGTCCGGGGGCCGCCCGACCGGATTGCTGCCCAAATTCGTCACAGTGAGTATTCGGAGCAGTCCCGGGCGCGGACGGGTCGGGCCGTCGACCGCCGGGTCAGAGCACGACGAACCAGACCGCGGCATAGTGGCTGATCGCCGCCGCCGCGGTGAACGCGTGGAAGAACTCGTGGTATCCGAAGGTGCTTGGCCACGGATTGGGCCAGCGGAAGCCATAGAGAATGGCACCCACGTTGTAGAGCACGCCGCCGGTGACCAGGAGCCCGACCACGACCGGACCCCCGCCGTCGAGCAGGGTTCCGGCGAACCAGATCGCGATCCAGCCGAGTAGAAGGTATAGAGGTACCCCTACCCAGCGCGGCGCCGAAGGCCACAGCATCTTGAGTGCGACGCCCGCGGCGGCGCCGATCCAGACGATGGTGAGTACCTGGGCCCCCGTGCGGTGCGGCATCGCCAGGAGCGCAAAGGGCGTGTAGCTGCCGGCGATGAAGACGAAGATCGCCGAGTGATCGAGCCTCTTCATCCACTTCAGAGCCACCCGGGAGTGCCAGTCCCTGCGGTGGTAGACGGCGCTGACGCTGAACATCGCCACGATGGTCACGGTGTAGATGAGCGTTGCCAGAACGGCCCTCGGCGAAGAGAAGAGCCATGCGGCCGATACCAGTGCCGCCCCGCCGACGGTGGCGATGACAGCCGAGCAGAGATGAATCCACCCGCGCGCGCGTGGCCTCCCGATCAGGTCGGCGACCGTTTCCGCGAGTCCCTGCGGCAGGTCGTCGATGACGGGAGCCACGGCACCGTCCGATGCCGCCCGCGCCGCCACCGTCGTCGCCGGACCGGCCCGGCCGGGCGTCAGGTGGTACTCGTCGTCGATGAGCACGTTCAAGGCGTCTCCGCTGTGTGGGCGAGCCGATGTCGGCAGGCCATCGCAGATCGCGACGACGCGGAACCGAGCCTACCTGCGGTGGGCGCCCGAATGGCCGACCGTCGCCGCGCCCGCGGCCCGCGCGCCTATCGTGGGTTCATGACGGAGTTCGAGTCGCCCATCCCGAGGTTCCACCTGGCCATGCCCGTGGACGACCTCTACGCCGCCCGCCGTTTCTACGGTGCGATCCACAACGCGCTGGAGTTCAAGGCGTTCACCGACGACTCACAGGTGTTCGCGGCATGAGCGGACGGATCGTGATCGCCGGCGGGCACGGCAAGATCGCGCTCCTCCTGGAGCGACTCCTGGCCGATCGTGGCGATTCGGTCGCTGGGCTGATTCGCAACCCGGATCAGGCGCCCGACCTCACCGCGGCAGGGGCCGAGGCCGTCGTGGTCGACCTCGAGAGCGCGTCGGTCGCCGAACTGGCCGAGCATCTGCGCGGTGCCGACGCCGTGGTCTTCGCCGCGGGCGCGGGACCGGGGAGCGGGGTCGCCCGCAAGGAGACCGTCGACCGTGACGCCGCGATCCTGCTGGCTGATGCCGCGGTCGCGGCCGGCGTGGGGCGGTACGTGATGATCTCGGCAATGGGAGCGGACTCGCGCGCGGACGACTCCGGCGATCCCGTCTTCGCTGCCTACCTGCGTGCCAAGAAGGCCGCCGACGACGCGGTGCGTGGCCGTCGCGAGCTGGACACCACGATCGTTCGACCGGGCTTGCTCACCGACGATGCAGGCACCGGACGGGTGACCGTAGCCGAGACGACCGGGCGGGGAAGTGTCCCACGCCAAGATGTCGCTGCCGTTGTCGTCGAGGTGCTCGACAGCCCAGCCACCGCCGGACACACATTCGAACTGATCGGCGGCGATACCGAGGTGGGGGCGGCCGTCGCCGCCCTGATCGACTAGAGGTCAGGGAGAAGCGCCTGCCCGTCAGGCGGCGTGAACGTGGCTCGGTGTCGCGTGGTGCCTGCGGGTGGTGCGCAGCAGGTGTACCAGCCACCGGATGTCGAGCAGCATGTGTTCGATCCTCTCGACTATGCGGACTTGGTCAGAAGGGGTAGGAGACGTCGTCGTTCACCGACGACCTCCGAGAAGTGGTGCAGCGCCTCGGGAACCGATCCGGCGATGGGAAGGTCGGGATCGTCGGCGGCGCCGCGCAATGCCTGGGCGATGGCCGGGCCCGCCACGATCGCCCACTCGACGCCGGCGTCGTAGCAGGCCTCGTCGATGGCGTCGAGGAGTGCGACCCCGGGCCTGGCGAACGACCGGACCTCGCTGAGGTCCAGGACGAAGGCCTTTTCTGGAATGACGCAGTGCCTGGCACGTTCGCCGAGGAATTCCACGTTGGTTTCATCGATGCGTCCGGTGACCGACATGATCGACGCCATCTGCCTGCACAGGGCGTGAACCTCTGCACCTTCGCATGCGATGGTTGGATTGCCGTACCGGAAAGAAGATTTCGAAGCCGAGGCGCGAGCGGTGACACCCATGATCAGTCTCCCTTCGATGCTTCGTCGAAGGTGGTCCCACAGCAATGTGCGACCCCGTGTCTTCGACGTAACCCTGAAGGTATTGAGCGAAGTTAAGGTACTGGGGAGTTAGCCCTAAACAGTTGGTAAGAACTGGTCGGTCGCGATGAGGCGCTCGCACAGCAAAGCAGTCAAAGGCGCCAGTCAGTTGCGCTGTTGCCGTCCCGAGTAGTTCTCCCACGGTGAGTAGTCGGCGATCAGATCCTCCTGGGGCGGCCTCACCGACTCGGGGACGTGCTGCAGGTTGATCCGGATTCGGTACCAGATGGAACTCGGCCCCCGCATTCCGTCGACGAGCACGTCCGCGGGCTCCAAGCGCTCGGCGGCGGTGGGGTGTTTGGCCTTCCATACCGCGAGCGCGGCCATCGCCTCGTCCCTGGTCCTGGTTCGGGCGACCTCGATCAGCGGCATCGCCGAGATGCGCTTGCCCGTCGGCCCGTCGGACCGCCTTGCACCCTTGGGCGCCTTCTCGGCCGGCCCGAGTTCCTTCGCCCGCTCCAGCAGAGCGTCCAGCCCGCCGCGGGCGTCGTCCATGCCCTCCCACGGATCACCCAGCTCTGCAAACCGGGCCGGAACGGTCGCGATGGTGAAGGACTCGGGACGGCAGTCGGGCACTTCGTCCCAGCGCAACGGAGTCGACACCCTGGCATCGGGCAGTGAACGCACCGAGTAGGCCGAAGCGACGGTCCGGTCCTTCGCGTTCTGGTTGAAGTCGACGAACACGCCCTCGCGCTCCTCCTTCCACCAGCGGCTGGTCGCCAGATCGGGCGCTCGAAGCTCCACCTCGCGGGCGATCGTCTCCGCCGCGAGCCGGACCTGCCTGTACGGCCACCGCGGTTCGATGCGCGCGTAGACGTGAAAGCCGCGTGACCCCGATGTCTTCGGCCACGCCGTCAGCCCGAAGTCGGCGAGCACGTCGCGTACGACAAGCGCGACCTCGACGATCTGAGTCCACCCGACGCCGGGCATCGGGTCGAGGTCGACGCGTAGTTCGTCGGGTCGCTCGAGGTCCTCGGCCAGCACCGGATGGGGATTGAGGTCGACGCAGCCCAGGTTGACCGCCCAGACCAGCCCGGCGGCCTCCCGGATCACCGCCTCCTTCGCCGAGGTACCCGACGCGTACGTGAGTTCGGCGACGTCGATCCAGTCGGGCCGCTTCTCGGGCGCCCGCTTCTGGAAGATCGCTTCCTCGGCGATGCCCTTGACGAAGCGTTTGAGGATCATGGGGCGTCCCGCAACGCCGCGCAGCGCGCCATCGGCAACGGCGAGGTAGTAATCGATCAGGTCGAGCTTGGTTACGCCCGCGTGACCGTCCCCGCCGGGGAAGACCATCCTGTCCGGGTTGGTGACCTTCAGCGCGCGCCCGCCCACCTCGAGAACCAGCGGACTCGCCATGTCGCCATGCTAGTTGCGGGGGCACCGGGGTTCTCGACCTCGGTGCGACCTACGTCACATAGGCTGACGGCATGGTGAATCTCTCCGATCTGCCGGCAAAGCTGCTGGAGTCCGCCGAACAGTACGTCGAGCGTGGTGCCGCAGAACTGCACTATGCCCGCAAGATGTTCGAGGCCGGCGCGCTGAAGCTCGAGGCCCCGCAGAACATCGCCGCGATGGCGGCCGACATTCGCAAGTGGGGTGAGTTCGGCATGATCCCCGCAGTCAACGCGCGCCGAACCCCGAACCGGATCGCCGTCATCGACGACGACGGTGAGATGACGTTCGCCGAACTCGACGACGCGGCCAACGCCGTCGCGAACGGACTGCTCGCGATGGGTGTCCGCGGCGGCGACGGGGTGGCGATCCTGGCGCGCAACCACCGGTGGTTCCTGACCGCGTTCTACGGCGCTGCCAAGGTCGGTGCCCGCCTGATCCTGCTCAACAGTGAGTTCTCCGGTCCGCAGATCAAGGAGGTTTCCGAGCGCGAGGGTGCCAAACTGATCATCCACGACGACGAGTACACGAAGGCTGCCTCCGCTGCGGATCCGCCGCTGGGCAAGCTGCGCGCGCTACCGACCAACCCGGACAAGATCGATTCGTCGGACTCCGGCGACGCACCGTCGGAGAGCGCCGACGAGACTCTCGCCGACCTGATCGCGCGCAGCAAGAGCGACCCTCCGCCGAAATCTGCCAAGCACGCCAAGATCATCATTCTCACCAGCGGCACCACCGGCACACCCAAGGGCGCCAACCGCAGCACCCCGCCGTCGCTGGCGCCCATCGGCGGCGTGCTGTCCCACGTACCGTTCAGGTCCGGCGAGGTCACGTCGCTGCCCGCGCCGATGTTCCATGCGCTGGGTCTACTCCATTGCACGATCGCGATGATGCTCGGCTCGACGCTGGTGCTGCGCCGCCGCTTCAAGCCGGCCACGGTGCTCGCCGACATCGAGAAGCACCGCGTGACCGCCATGGTCGTGGTACCGGTGATGCTGTCCCGGATCCTCGACGAACTGGAGAAGACCAGCCCGAAACCCAACCTGTCGAGCCTGCGGATCGTCTTCGTCTCCGGCTCACAGCTCGGCGGGGAACTCGCGACCCGGGCGCTCAAGGATCTCGGGCCGGTGATCTACAACCTCTACGGATCGACGGAGATCGCGTTCGCCACGATCGCCCGCCCCAAGGACCTCTCGATCAATCCCTCGACCGTCGGGCCGGTGGTCAAGGGTGTCAAGGTGAGGTTGTTCGACGACAACGGCAACGAGGTCCCCAAGGGCGAGGTGGGCCGCATCTTCGTCGGAAACACCTTTCCGTTCGAGGGCTACACGGGCGGCGGCCACAAGCAGATCATCGACGGCCTCATGTCCTCGGGTGACGTCGGCTACTTCGACGAACACGACCTGCTCTACGTCAGCGGTCGCGACGACGAGATGATCGTCTGCGGTGGGGAGAACGTGTTCCCCGCAGAGGTCGAGGACCTCATCAGCGGCCACCCCGACGTCATCGAGGCCACCGCCCTCGGCGTCGAGGACAAGGAGTGGGGCCATCGCCTGAAGGCCTTCGTGGTCAAGGCCGAGGGCGCCGACGTCGACGAGGACACCATCAAGGCGTACGTGAAGGACAACCTGGCCCGCTACAAGGTGCCGCGCGAGGTCGTCTTCCTCGACGAGTTGCCGCGTAACCCGACGGGCAAGATCCTCAAGCGGGAACTGGCCTCGCAAGAAGTCAACGGGGAGTAGTTGCGGTCTCCCGCCGACTTAGGGATCGCGGGGCAGGCCCAGCAGCCGCTCGGCGATGATGTTGAGCTGCACCTCGGAGGTGCCGCCGTAGATCGTCGTCGCTCGGCCCGCCAGCAGGTACTCGTCCCACTTTCCGGACAACTGGTCGAGATCGCCGATCGCGGCGTCGGTGCCGAACGACGACACCCCGAACTCGGCGTAACCCTGGCCGGTCTTCATCGCCAAGAGCTTGGAGATCGCCGCCGCGGGCATCGGGTCACCGCCGGCCAGCGTGAGCAGCGTGGACCGCATGTTCAGCAGCTTGGCCGCGTGTCCCTCGGCGATGAGCCGGCCCGCCTCATTCTGCTCGATCTGGTCGAACTGCCCGTCGCGGAGGAACTCGACGAACTGCTCGAGGCTGGCGAGGAACGGTGGCTCGCTGCTGCCGATCGACACGCGCTCGTTGGTCAGCGTGTTGCGGCTGACCTCCCAGCCACGGTTGACCTCGCCCAGCACCATCTCATCCGGCACGAACACGTCGTCGATGAAGACGGTGTTGAACATCGCGTTTCCGGTCAGTTCGCGCAACGGCTTGACCTCGACACCCTCGGCCTCCATGTCGAGCATGAAGTAGGTGATGCCCTGATGCTTCGGCGCGGCTGGGTCCGTCCTGGCCAGCAGCGCGCCCCACGCGGAGTACTGCGCGCCGGTGGTCCAGATCTTCTGGCCGGTGATGCGCCAGCCGCCGTCGACCTTGGTGGCCTTGGTGGTGAGGCTGGCCAGGTCCGACCCGGCGCCCGGCTCGGAGAACAGCTGGCACCAGATCATCTCGCCGCGGAACGTCGGCGGCAGGAAGCGCTGCTTCTGGTCGTCGGTGCCGAACGCCACGATCGACGGGATGATCCATGCGGCGATGCCCATCGCCGGCCGCTTGACCCGTCCGGTCGAGAACTCCTGGGCGATGATGATCTGCTCGATGGGGCTGGACGCCCGGCCCCACGGCTTGGGCAGGTGCGGCTGCACCCAGCCGCCCTCGGCGATGGCGGTGTTGCGCTCATCGCTCGGAATGGCCTTGAGCCCGGCGACCTCCGCTCGGATCTCCTCGCGGAGCTTCTCGGTGTCGGGGTCGAGATCGAGGTCGATGGAACGCATTCCGGTGCTCGTGGCGATGTCGACGACCCGTTGGGGATGGTCGGCGGCACGCCCGAAACAGGCGGCCAGCACGATGGCGCGTCGGTAGTAGACGTTGGTGTCGTGCTCCCAGGTGAACCCGATGCCGCCGTGCACCTGGATGCAATCCTGCGCGCAGTGCTGTGCGGCGACGGGGGCGAGGGTGGCGGCCACGGCGGCCGCGAACTCGTATGCCGAATCCTCGCCTTCGTCGATCGCGCGCGCGGCATCCCAGACGGCCGCGGTGGCACGTTCGGTTTCGGCGATCATTCCGGCGCACTTGTGCTTGATCGCCTGGAACTGGCCGATCGGGCGACCGAACTGCTCGCGGATCTTGGCGTATTCGGCGGCGGTGTCGGTCGCCCAGCGGGCCACGCCGATGCACTCGGCGGACAGCAGCGTCGACATCAGCGCTCGGGCCCGCGCCCGGCTCAGGTTGGACAGCACCCGGTCATCGCCGACCTCGACGGCATTGGCTCGGACGTGCGCGATGGGCCGGAGCGGATCGACGCTCTTGACGGATTCGATCTCGACCTGGTCGGCGTCGATGACGACCCACTCCTCGCCGCTGTCGATGGCGACGGGAAGCACCAGGACCGACGCCTGCGCAGCGGCGGGCACCGCGCGGACCTCGCCGCGAATGACCAGGCCGTCACCCTGGCGCGTGGCGGTCAGGCCCGAGTCGATGGCGTATGCGGCGATGACGTCACCCGACGCCAACCCCTCCAGCCGCTTGTCCTCCGGATCATTGGCCGAGATCAGCGCGCTGGCTATGGCCGATGGCACGAAGGGCCCGGGGACGGCGCCGTAACCGAACTCCGCGAGGACGATCGCGAGTTCGAGGATGCCGAAGCCCTGCCCACCCACCGTCTCCGACAGGTGTAGGCCGTGCAGACCCTGCTCTGCGGCGCCCTTCCAATAGGAAGGTGGGTTGGAGATAGGGGTCTCCAGCGCCTCGTGGAGGACCTCTGAGGGGGTGGCTCGCTGGATGAATGACCGGACGGATTCTGCAAGATCGGTGTGCTCGGACTGGATCGCGATGGGCATGCTTGCTCCTTTGAAGCCTTCCTCAATCAAACGGTCGGTTGGGAACCAGGCTACCCGGCAGCTATGCCGGCGCGAAGGGCACCTCGTTCACCAGGTTCACCAGGTCGAGCCCGTCCCTTAGCCGCTGGCAGTTGTCCACGGCAACCGCGAGGTATCGGCGCATGGTGTCGGCCGTGTACCAGGTGACGTGGGGGGTGACGACGACGTTCTCCAGGGCGAGCAGCGGATCGTCGGCGGCTATGGGCTCGATCGCGAAGACATCCAGGCCCGCCGCCGCCAACCGCCCGCCGCGCAGCGTCTCCACCAGTGCCGGCTGATCGACGATTCCCCCGCGGGACGTGTTGACCAGCACGGCGTCGGCCCGCATGGTGGCCAGCGCCTCCGGTCCGATGAGGCCACCGGTGCGATCGGTCAGCGGCAGGTGCAGCGAGACGATGTCGCTGCCGGCGAGTAGTTCTTCCAGCGGTCGCCACCCGGGGTGACCGTCATCGCCGGTGCTGGTGTGCAGCACGTCGGCGCCCATCGCCGCGACGATGCGCTCGACATGCTTGGCGATGTTGCCGTAGCCGACGAGTCCGACCGTGCAGCCGCCGATGTCGCGGACCGTTTCGCCCAGCGTGGGATCCGACGGCCAGCCGCGGCCTGCCCGGGTGAGGCGGTCCAGCGTGGGCAACCTGCGCAGTGCCGCCAGCATCAGGAGCACCGTGCCCTCGGCGACCGAGGGGGCGTTCGCGCCAGGCATGTTGGCCACGGCGACACCGCGTCTCGCGGCCGCGGCGACATCGATGGTGTTCACCCCCGCCCCGAGCTTGTGGATCAGCCGGAGGCGTTCGGCGCGGTCCACGTCGGCGCCCGACAACGGTCTGAGTACGTGCCAGATGACGTCGGCATGCGGCAGCTCGCGGTAGAACGTGTCGTCGTCGTCCTCGGCGCAGTACCGGACGTCCAGCCAGTCAGCCTGAGGGGCAAGGAAGTTCAGCACCTTGTCGCCCGGAACGAAGTGGGCAAGGACTCTCAGCGCCACCGTTTGGCGATCCACTCCGCGATCGTATCCGGCTGAGTGCTGGCCGCGGGACGTGCCGCGCCTTGGTTGCCCCTTGGATTGACACCTGTCATGCGGGACGGCAATGTCAGGAAACCCAGGTTTCCAGATTTGCCGACAAGGGGTCGTCCAATGCCGATCAGCGACAGCCACGTCGAGCGTGGCGTCAGCGATCGCGCACGCTCGTCGGCGCCGCGGCGGCGTCGTGGTGCCACCGTCGACGACGGCCCCATGGGTGTGTTGCTGCTCGCCGGCGCGGCGAACGTCATCATGCAACTCGCGCGTCCAGGTGTGGGCTACGGCGTCGTGGAGAGCAGGGTGCACAGCGGGCGGGCCGACCTTCACCCGATCAAACGCGCGCGGACCACCTTCACCTACCTGGCGGTGGCCAATCGTGGCAGCGACGCACAGAAGGCGGTGTTCCGGCACGCGGTGGACGGGGCTCACGCACAGGTGTACTCGACCGACGACAGTCCGGTGCGCTACAACGCATTCGACAAGGATCTGCAGATGTGGGTCGCTGCGTGCCTTTACAAGGGCGCCGTCGACGTGACCCGCGTGCTGGTGGGCGAGTTCGATGACGAGGCCGCGGCCGACCAGCACTACCGTGACCTCGCGTCGCTGGCGACCACGCTGCAGGTGCCACCCGACATGTGGCCTGCCGACCGAGCCGCCTTCGACGAGTACTGGCAGGCGTCGCTGGAAGAAGTGCACATCGACGACACCGTCCGCGAGTACCTGTATCCGATCGCCGCGGCTCGGGTTCGTGGCGTCAGACTGCCTGCGGCCGTTCAGCGCCGACTTGACGCGTTCAACCTGCTCATCACCACCGGCTTTCTGCCGCAACGGTTCCGGGACGAGATGCGACTGCCCTGGGACGAGGAGCGGCAGCGCAGGTTCGACCGGCTGATGAGGCACGTCCGCACTGCCAACGACGCTCTCCCGGGCTTCGTCCGCCAGTTGCCGTTCAACGTACTGCTCAAGGACCTCGACCGGCGCGTCCGCAAGGGGATTCCGCTGGTCTGAGCCTGGTCTAGGACGAAGTCGCCCTGAAGACCTCGACGTCTTCTGGCAGACCCTTCAGCCTTCGTGGACCAAGGCTTTCGAAGCGCAGCCCGGAGCCTGCCGCCAGGTCCCGCACGGTGCGGCTGGTCAGCACTTCGCCGGCATCCGCCAACGCCCCGATGCGCGCGCCGGTGTGAACGGCCATCCCGCTCCATTCCTCGCCACGGCGCTCGCACTCCCCGGTGTGGATGCCTACCCGAATCGGGATCCCGCGTGTCGCGAGTGCGGGCACGAGCTCCAGTGCGCAGCGGGCGGCCCGCGTCGGTGCGTCGAACATCGCGAAGATGCCATCCCCCGTGTGGTTCGCGGTCATCCCGCCGTATTGCGCCAGCAAGTGGGTGACGAGGCTGTCGTGGCTGTCGAGCTGGTGGCGCCAATGCGCGTCGCCGTGGGCACCGAGGCGTTCCGTAGAGCCGACGATGTCGGTGAACATCACCGTCTTGAGGATCCGTTCGTCGGCCCGAGCCCCCGGTTTGTCGACGAGGAACCGCAACAAGAGGTCGGCAATCTCCTGGAGCACGTCGAACGCATTGTGAGCGCCGCCGGGCAATGGATGAAACTGCGCGTTCGGAATGCCGGCGGCCAGCGCGGTTGCCGATTCGATCGGTACCAGTCGATCGCCGGGCCTGGCGATGACCAGGGTGGGCACGCGTACCGCGGCCAGAATGGGGCGAACGTCGACCTCCATGAGAGCGCGCCACCAACGTGTCGCCGTGGTGGGGCTCATGATCGAGCGCTGAAGCTTGCCGAACATGTCGCGGACGCCGGGCAGTTCGCCACCGGGCCCGTGGAACAGCTCGGCCAAGGCGCCCTCGCCCCAGTGGGTTTCGATGTCCTCGAGTTGTGCGGCGACTTCGGCGGTTGTGAATCCCCAGGGGAAGTCGGGCAGATCCTGCGAGTACCGCGCCGCAGATGCATAGAGCGCCAGGGAATTCACGCGATCGGGATACGTCGCCGTGTACAGGATGCTGACCGCACCGCCCTCGCCGGTTCCGATCAAGGTAGGCTGCTCGGCTCCGATGGCGTCGATGACGGCTCGGAGGTCGTCCACGCTTTCGTCAAGCGAGAGAGGGCGGGTCGACGGATCCGAGAGCCCGGTTCCTCGCCGGTCCCACATGACGAACTGGATCTGCGCCGCGACGGCGTCGATCAGACTCGCATACGGACTGTCCGGCTCGTCGATGGTGTCGACGTTGCCGACCACCCAGCCCGGTATCCACACGGCGACCGGACCCGAATCTCCGAACACCCGGTATGCCAGTCGCACGTCGCCGTTGCGCGCGTAGTGCACCCGGCCGTCGCCCACCTCGACATCTTCACATCTTGCAGGTCAAGGGGCTACCAGATTCGCGGCGTAACCTCGCCCACGTGCGCACTGACGACGACAACTGGGACATCACCACAAGCGTCGGGTCGACGGCCCTGTTCGTCGCTGCCGCCCGGGCACTGGAGGCGCAGAAGGCCGAGCCGCTGGCACTCGACCCCTACGCGGAGCTGTTCTGCCGAGCGGTCGGCGGCGAGTGGGCCGACCTCCTCGACGGCAACGCCCCCGATCACCGGCTGCTCTCGGAGTCCTTCGGCAATCACTTCGTGTCGTTCCAGGGCGCGCGGACCAGATACTTCGACCGATACTTCGCCGCAGCCGGTGCCGCCGGCGTGCGCCAGATCGTGCTGCTCGCAGCGGGACTCGACTCGCGCGCCTACCGGCTGCCGTGGTCCGACGGCACCGTGGTCTACGAACTCGACCAGCCACGCGTGCTCGCGTTCAAGCGTGAGGTGCTGTCGGAGCACGGCGACGCCCCGACCGCCGACCGTCGCGAGGTACCCGTCGATCTGCGCGACGACTGGCCGGGTGCGCTGCGCGCGGCCGGGTTCGACCCGGCGTTGCCGTCGGCGTGGCTCGCCGAGGGTCTGCTCATCTATCTCCCCGGCAGCGCGCAGGCGCAACTGTTCTCGGGTATCGACGCGCTGGCCCATTCCGGAAGCTGGGTCGGCGTGGAAGAGGGCAGGCCGATGCCCGACGACGCGTTTGCGGCACGGCAGACGGAGGAGCGTGACGCGGGCGCGGCCGACCCGTTCTACACGCTGATCTACAACGAGCAGCACGCGCCGGCCGCAGAGTGGTTCGGCGCGCGTGGATGGATCGCGGAGCCGACGGCGCTGTCCGCCTATCTCGACGAACTCGGTAGGTCCATCCCGGTCGACGCCCCGGAGGCGGGCCCGATGGCCGACTCGATCACGCTGGTTACTGCCCGCAAGACCTGACCCGCGGCGGGTCGAGTGCGAACAGTCGGGCGGCGTTGTCGTGAAGCACGCCGCGACGCCAGTCGTCGTCGAACCCGTCCAGCGACATCACCGAGTCGATCGCCTCGGCGTAGCCGTGAGGGATGTTGGGGAAGTCGCTGCCGAACAGGATGCGGCCGCCCAGATCGCGTAGTCGAGGGTAGGCATTCACCGGGAATGGCATGGTCTCCTCGATGAACGGTGTGAACGCCATGGTGGTGTCGAGGTACACGTCGTGGAACCGGTCACAGACGTCGAGGAAGTCGGCGTATTCGGGCATCCCCATGTGCGCCAAGATCAGTCGCAGTCGGGGGTGACGCGACAGCAGTGAACGGATCGGTTCCGGCCCGGTGTGCTCGCCGGGTTGCGGGCCGGAGCCACAGTGGATCACCACCGGCGTGCGCGCGTCCTCGATCACACCCCACGCATGGTCGAGCAGTGGATCGGTCGGGTCGTAGCCGCCGACCTGCACGTGTGCCTTGAACACGCGGGCGCCGTGCTCGATCGCCGTGGTGACGTATTCCGTCACGCCGGGTTCGGGATAGAACGTCGCCGTGAACAGGCAGTCCGGGGTGTCCGCCGCGAACCCCCTGGACCATTGATTGAGCCACGCCGCCATGTCCGGCTTGTGTGGATAGACCAGTGAGGTGAAGGCACGCACCCCGAAGCCGCGCAGGGTGTCGAGACGGTGGGCCTCGTCGGTGCGGTACGCGATGGGCCAGGTGCGGCCGACCAGCGGACCGGCGGCGTCGAAGTACTGCCAGACCTTGTCCATCACGCGCTTGGGCATGAAGTGGGTGTGGACGTCGACCAGGCCGGGCAGACCCAGCGACTGCCACGTCGCGCGTACGGAATCCGTCTCGTTCATCGTCAGTCAGGATGTCAGCATGTGGAATCCCGACGTGTACCTGGCCTTCGCAGACCATCGGGGCAGGCCGTTCTACGACCTGTTGGCGCGGGTCGGGGCGACGAACCCGCGGCGCGTGGTCGACCTGGGCTGTGGACCGGGGAACCTCACGGCGACTCTGTCGCACCGTTGGCCCGACGCCGTCGTCGAGGCGGTCGACTCCTCGCCGGAGATGGTTGCCGCCGCGCGCGAACGCGGCGTCGAGGCCGTCGTCGGCGGGATCGACGAGTGGGTGCCGAAATCAGATACCGACGTGGTGCTCTCCAACGCCGCGCTGCAGTGGGTGCCCGGCCACGCCGACGTCATGGTGCGGTGGGCTCGGGACCTGGCCCCGGGCTCCTGGATCGCCATGCAGGTGCCGGGTAACTTCGACGCTCCATCCCACCAAGCGGTGCGGGAGGTCGCCCGACGGATACCGTTCGCGGATGCGTTGCGAGACATGCCCTTCCGTGAGGAGGACGTGGTGGAAACCCCCGTCGGCTACGCGGGCCTGCTCACCGAAGCGGGCTGCGCCGTCGACGCGTGGGAGACGACGTACGTCCACCGGTTGACCGGGCCGACACCTGTCTTGGACTGGCTCACCGGCACCGCGCTCACGCAGGTGAGGAGCCGACTGTCCGAGAAAGCCTGGCAGGAATACCGCGAGGCGATCAGCCCGATCCTCGCGCAGTCGTATCCCGCGCGCCCCGACGGCACGACGTTCTTCGACTTCCGGCGGGTGTTCGTGGTGGCGCAGGTGGGTGGCTGACTTCCCCTAGCCCATGGGCCCGTCGGGAATGGGCGCATCGCAGCGGTCACGGAAGTCGGCCGCCGGCTGCCTGACAGCCTGCAACTCGCTCTGCACCTGCGGGTTTGCCTGCGCGTACGCCTCGATTGCGGTCTTCATCTCGTCCCTGGACTTGCCCTTGAGGCCGGTGAAGAAGGCGTTCACATCCGGATGAGTAAACAGGTACGCCGACGTCCCCGCGTTCACGCCGGACATGACACCGGCGAGGTCGGCTGCCGTGCAGTTCGGCGGATCGGCGACCGCGGGTGACGCGGTACCGACAAGCGTCGCGCCGGCGATCACGCCAGCGCCAATCAGGCTACGGAAGAACATCTGAGGCTCCTTCATTGAAGTGGTGGCAGGACATCGAGACAAACTCAGCGGGGACCGATACCACCTCCGCCGCCGGGTCGGCCAGGTCCGCCAGGGCCGCCGGGGCCGCCAGGACGTATCGGGGGCAGGCTTATATCGATACCCCAGCCGTCGTCGCAGTACCAGGGGTCGGCGCAATAAGAGGGGTATACCGGCCCGGCGACCGGTGCGGTTGGACCACCACCTCGCACCGTCCCCTGGGCGCAAACGGTCGCTGTCCCGGCGTTGGTGCAGTCCGCCGACGCCGGCGACGCGGCGATCACTCCGAATGGCACGAACGTCAGCGCGAGACCCAAACCTAGGCAGCTATGTCTCAATCGCATGGCTGCTCCCTCCTGAATTGAGTGGCCGTCACCGTCGACACCTGCCGCGGCGGCGAAACCGGTAGTCGCAGCGTAGTCCCCGTTCACCGGACGTGCTGAACGATTTAGAGTCTTGGTAGTTCCGTGAATGCGACAATTCGACACCGTTGTACTGTCTGAATCATCTGGGTTCGACACGGGGGCGACATGGCTGAGGACGAGCGTGACTGGACCAAGCCGGCGGCAGTAACGATCCCGAAAGAGGGGTACTTCGAACTCGAACGGGGCGGTATGGCCTACTGTCCCGTAGGACTCCGCCTGTCACCGAAGTTCATGGGGCGGTGGCGAAGCGGAGCGCCACTCGTGCTGGCGCCGGATAGGGACGATCCCGCGCTCGGCGCAGACCCCCTGCGCAACAACGGCTTCAACCACGAGGAAATGGATCCTTTCGGCTACGCGTGTCCACTCGGCTCGCACGCGCGCCGGCTGAATCCGCGTGACACCGCGCACTACCTGAATCGTCGGCGGATGATCCGGCGGGGCGCGACGTACGGGGTGGACCGTGGCATCGCCGCTTTGATCATCTGCGCGAACCTGTTGCGGCAGTTCGATGTCGCACAGAACGTGTGGATCAATGACAAGGCGTTTCACGAGCCCAGGCTCGGGAAGCCGCCGAGCCCCAGCAGCACGACACCGCCGAAACGCAGTCCAGAACGAGCCGGGTATTCGCCGAGTGCGTTCCGATGCCAACGTCGTCCGTTGTCGAGAGTTTCTGGCTTACCGGGCTCGACGCGACATCGGACTGCACACTGCCGAGCACCCTGTACAACTCGTTGAGTGCGTCTCGCGCGCTTTCGGTTCCGGTGCCGACGCGTGCAGCACGACCTTCCGGCCAATCTCATCGCTCCGGTCAACACTCAAGTGCGTAGCCCGACGCCGGAGTTGTCATCTGTGAGGACCGGCCAGGAAGTTTTCGAGTTCACAACCGCGGGATGGCATCCAGAAGCCACCGGTCGCTGAAGGCGCTCGGATCATTCACGACGGTAACGAGCGGTTCGTCTGGTAGAGCGGAATCCAACGGCCGATTCCGCCGCCGCATCGATCGATCTATGTCAGCGCTCCAGCACACTCGCGCAGCGCTCGAGGACCGCTCGGAAGTTCGACGGAAGAATGCGGGAGGTGAGAGCTTCCATCGCCTTCCCACCCCCGCGTATGGGATGGGAATATCGGCTCACCCAGCTGACGTGTGTGCCGTTGTCTTGCGGGGTGAAGGTGAGGGTCCCGCCCTCGTGGTCGAAGGCAGGCAGGGATCGAACGATCCGGTAGGAGTAGCTGTGCGGTGGTTCGTACGCGGTGATCTCCTCGCGAAACCAAAATCCGACTGCTATCGCCTCCCGCATCGCGCCGAGGCCGGGGCCCGATGAACTCTTCGCCCAGCCAGCCCTGAGAAGCAGCGGCGCGGCGGTCAGGTTGGCGGGATCGGCCAACCAGCTGAAGACACGTTCGGGCGGCGCTGCGATCGTCCGCTCTACGCGAACCTCGACCATGAGTAATCCCCTCCCGTGTGGTGGTTGCCTACCGTGGCGCATCCTAGTCGTCCTCGGCGGCCGAAGGCGGATCAACCGTCGGCCTCGTAGTGCACAATTCGGCTATGCGCCGGGTCTTCGCATGTCTGCTCGTGATGGCGACGCTCGCAGGCTGCGGTCACGACAGCGGCTCGTCGGATCCGGCCGCGGACAGGGCGGCCATCGAGGCCGCGCTGCTGCAGTGGCCCGAGGACTTCGACGCGAAGAACCTGGACGCGGTCTGCGGCCTCTTCGCCGACGACGTGGTTCTGGTGTATCCGGATAGCCCCGACCGCGGACACCAGCAGTTCTGCGATCAGATGCGCGAGGTGTTCCACGACCCGGCGAAGAAGTTCACCTACGCCGCGCCCGACATCCAGGAGGTGCTCGTCGACGGCGACCTGGCAACGGTGCGGCTGATCTGGACGCTGACGGTCCGCGACGCATCGGGCCGGGTGCTGGAGACCGTCAAGGAGAACGGCGTGGACGTGTTCCGGCGACAAGCCGATGGAAGCTGGAAGATCCATGTCTCCCATGCCTTCACGCAGGAGTGAGCCGTGACCGCCGGGTTCGGTGTCGACTGTCCCTGCGGTAGTGGCGACCAATACCACGCCTGCTGTGGACCGTTACATGACGGTGACCGCACCGCCGCCACGGCCGAGGAATTGATGCGGTCACGGTACGCGGCCTACTCGTGCGGCGACGCGGACTACGTGTTCCGCACGTGGCACCCCCGCACCCGGCCGACTGACGTCGCGGTCGACGCCGAAGTCACGTGGCTGGGCCTGGACGTGACCGACACCGCCGCGGGCGGCATCGACGACGATCACGGCGAGGTCGAGTTCGCCGTGCGATACGAGGTCGCGGGTCGTGAGGTGACGATGCGCGAGCGCAGTCGCTTTCAACGTCGCGCCGGCCGGTGGCTCTACGTCGACGGCGTCGTCACGCCGCAGGCGGAGTAGACGAACCTGGGCGGCACGTCGAAGGTGAACGACCGCTGCGGCAGCGCCCGCAGCACCTCATCGGCCAATGGCGACTTGTAGTGCAGCGACACCGAACCGGCCATGCTCGCGCCCACCACAGAGATGTCGGGCACGTCGAGGAGCATGCCGCCCTCGTCGAGGGTCGCCGTCACCATGGCACCCGGTGCGGCCTCCCATGGATGATCGACCGAGCGCCTGGCCTTGTTCGGGGCGGCGGACAAGGTGGCCAGCACACCCTTGTGGGTGAGGGCCAGCGCGCCGACCAGACTGCGAATGCTTCCCTTGGCGGTCTTGCCCGGCACCTTCCCCGAGAACCGGAAGGTCACCGGCACGAACTCGGCGAGGTGGATGAGACCCTCGGCCTCGATCCGCGCCCGCATGTCGTCGGGCAGTCTCCCGATGCCGAGCATCTTGCGC
Organism: uncultured Actinomycetota bacterium; assembly: GCA_963798245.1. Classification (GTDB taxonomy): domain Bacteria; phylum Actinomycetota; class Actinomycetes; order Mycobacteriales; family Mycobacteriaceae; genus Mycobacterium. The sequence continues at coordinate 284,596 of CAWCSO010000004.1, read as the reverse complement.
AGCAGGACGGCCATGGCACGAGGATAGTCGTCGTGGCCCCGCTGCCGTCAGGTTTGCGCAGGCAACACGTGTTCTCCGGTCTTGTCCGTGGCTAGGCACAGCGAGCAGATGAAGCCTTCGTGGACCGCGGACTTCATCATGTCGGGGCGCTCGTAATCATGATGGCAGACATGGCATTTGAGATGGTCGTCGGCCGGGTTGCCGTGTTCGTCCAGCATCGGCAACTCGATGCCGTCATCGGTGCGGCGCAGGTAGTACCTACCCTTCGTCGCGATGGCGAAGATCGGTGGCAACACCAGGCCCAGTCCGATAGGGATGCACCAGGCCGTGCCGACCACCCGCGTCGACCACTTGCGGTAGCTGCGCGGCGCGAACCGCAGCGTGTAGTCCTCCAAGGTCTCCTTGGTGGCCGTCATGGTGTCCAGATCGGCCTCGTCAACGGGCTCGTTGCTCACCTCTTGCGTCATGGGTGGGAAGTTAGGTCGAGTTTGTTTCCTGACCGTTGCGTGCGTGTTCCCACGGGGAGCCGGCTGGCTTGGTGGTACCTGTGTACGGGTGACGTCGAGCAAGCCGCGGCTGGTCGGGCTGGTCGGCCTCGCCGCCGCAGCCGTCGTGGTCTACGCGGCCATGTGGCTTGGTTGGACGGTGCCCTGGGGGTGGGTCGTCGACGCCGACGACTCGGCGCTCGCCTGGACCCACGACATCGGCATGGATCACCACGCGTGGGTCACCTTCTGGAACGGGGTGTGCACCCTGTTCTCGCCCCTGATGTTCCGCGTGGTGACCTTCGGGCTCATCGTGTACGCCGCCGTGCGCAGACAGCGCCGAGTGGCGGTGTTCCTCGTTTTGTCCGTCGAACTGTCCGGCCCGCTGACGGAGTTGGCCAAGTGGGCAGCGGACCGGCCCCGGCCCGCGACCGCGATGGTGTACGCCTCCTACACGTCGTTCCCCTCCGGCCACGCACTCGGGGTGATGGTCGCCGTGCTCGCCCTGTCCGTGGTGTTCGTGCCGCGCCTCGGTCCCCGGTCGCGCCCGTGGGTCATCGCGGCGGGCGCACTGGTCGTGATCGGGGTGGGCGTGGGACGCGTCGCGCTCAACGTGCACCACCCCTCGGACGTGGTCGCGGGCTGGGCGCTCGGCTACATCTGGTTCGTCGTGTGCCTACCCGTGCTAGCGGGACGAGTCAGGGAAGCGGACCAAACACCGGCAGCGCCCGGTAGCGCACGCTGAACCTGGCCTCGTCCAGCCGCATCTCCACCTCGCCGTCGTGGGCCACGGCGGTTGGACCGTCCACCGCGGTGAACCGGAACTCCGGTACGCGCATCTCGTGATAGAGCGGGCTGCGTACCAGCCGTCCGAGCGCAAGCGAGACGACGATGCGCATCCTCGAGAACCGACGTCCGGACTCCAGGATGCGCACGTCGATCAGACCGTCGTCCATACGACCGCGCCGCGACGGCGCGAACCCCGACGGGAGGTAGGTCGAGTTGCCGAGGAAGAACAGCGACGTCGACACGACCTTGTTGTCGAAGGCGATCCGCACGGGCGCCTCGCGACGCATCGTGCGCCACAGCGCGTACGCGCCTGCCAACGGCTTGCCGATCTTGTGCTCGAGCTTCTCCCTGGTGCGCACGAACGCCGGATAGGCGCCGATGCTTGCGGTGTTGATCACGGTCCCGGAGTCGTTGAGCCGCAGAACGTCGACACAGCTGACGGTGCCCTCGCGGATCGCGGTCACGGTCTTCGCGACGGTCTCGCAGCCGATGTCCTTGGCGAAGTGGTTGAACGTCCCGCCGGGGAACACCGCGAGCGGTACACCCGCGTCGACCGCGACCCCGGCCGCACAGGACACGGTGCCATCCCCGCCGCCGACGGCCAGCACCTCCGCGCGCTCGGCAGCCTCCCGCATCACCGCCTCGACATCGACGTCGCCGTCCAGCTCGATGATCTCCGTCCGCGGCAGCGCCTCGCGCACCTCGTCGATCACCCGCGCGCCCGTGCCACTTCCGGACGCGGGATTGATGACGAGCACGACCCCGGCGCCATCGGGTCGGGGAGGAGTCTCGACGCGCAACGGGTCGGCGGTCGGCAGGTCGGCCTCGACGATTGGAGGCACGATCCGGCCACCCACGACCGCGATGGCGGCGCCGATTCCGAACCCGGCCAGCACGTCGCCCGGGTAGTGGGCGCCCGTCGCCACCCGCGACAGTCCGACCAGCCCCGCCAGCAGCGCGAGCCCGAACCCGACGGGCGGGCTCTCCAGCCCGACTCCGACTGCGAACGCCGCGGCGCTGGCGGAGTGCCCCGACGGAAGCGAGTTCGAGGTGGGCATCCGCAGCGCGCGCCGAACGACCGGAACGTCCGCCCAGTTGGGCCGCGGGCGCTTCCACACGCGCTTGGCGGCCTGATTGGTCACCAGGCTCGTCACCGCGAGCGTCGCGACGCCGCGCGCCGCACCCCGCTTGACCGACGAGGTTCCGGTGATCCCGAGAAGGGCGGCGATGACCAACCACAACTTGGAGTGGTCGGCAGCCATGGTGAGCCGCGGCATCGTGGCATCCAAGAGCGGGCTGGGGGATTCGGCGACTGCCTCGAAGACCTCCCTGTCCAACGATCCGAGGCCCTGCCCGATCTGCTGGATGCCCCGTCTTCGGCGCCACGTTCTCATGGCTCCAACGTAGCCGGGCGCCCGGCGTGACCGGACCGTGTCCAAACCTTGCTTGACCCGGTGGGCCTGCGCTGTCGACGATGGAGGCTATGCGTCGACTGCTGTGCCTGCTGTTCGCCGCTGCCGTGAGCCTGTCCGTCGCGCCCGTCGCCCGGGCCGAACTCATCCCATGGTTCGCCAACAGCGTCGGTAACGCGACGCAGGTGATTTCCGTTGTCGGCGTGGGCGGTTCGGATGCCAAGCTCGACGCCTACGAGCGCACCGCCGCCGGCTGGCAGGCAGTCGCCGTGGGCGTCCCGGCCAAGATCGGCTCCAAGGGCATGTCGCCCGAGCACTACGACGGATCGATGATCACACCGATGGGTATCTACACCTTGGACTTCGCCTTCGGCACCGAGCCCAGCCCGGGCGGTGGGCTGCAGTACGTGCAGGTGGGTCCCAACCACTGGTGGGACGGCGACATGAAGAGTCCGACCTACAACACCATGCAGGTATGCAAGAAGTCCGACTGCCCCTTCAGCACGTCGTTGTCCGATGGCACCGAGAACCTCGACATACCCCAGTACGCGCATGCGGTCGTCATGGGCGTCAACAAGGAACGCATCCCGGGCAAGGGCGGCGCGTTCTTCGTGCACACCACCGACGGCGGACCGACGGCCGGTTGCGTCGCGATCGACGACGCCATGATGGTCAAGATCATTCAGTGGTTGCGGCCCGGTGCCCTGATCGCGGTGTCCAAGTAGTCAGAGGGCGAGGGCCTTGCCGGGCGCCACCTTGAAACCGGTGATGGACTCGGTCGACATCGTGACCTCGTAGGTTCGCTTGTACCCGGTCTTGCTGATCCGCCAGCCGTCGGGCGTGCGTCGGTAGCGGTCCTCGTAGAACGCGGCGCCGTGCAGCATGAAGTTGTAGTCCGCGACGATCACCCGGTCCTGCAGATACCAGGTGGCGGACGCCTCGTCGCCGTCGACGGTGATCTCGGGATGGGTGACGCGGTGTTCGGTGATCACGTTGGCGGGCATCGACGTGCGCATGAACTCGACCAGGGAATCGCGGTCGGTGAAGCGGTGCTCCTCGCCCAGCGAGCTACCGTAGTCGCCGACGATGTCCTCGGTGAGCGTGTCGGCGAAGTCGTCCCAGTGCTTGGTGTCGAGCGCGCGCAGATAGCGGTACTTCACTTGCTTGATGTCGTCGATGTCACCCATGGCGACATTGCAACACACCAGTCGGCGCAGGCATACCATTCCGGCGTGGGAGTCGTCGACGGGTACGTCAAATCTCCGATTGCGGGTATCGCGCCGTGGGTGCTGCTGTCGGTTCTGTCCGGTCCGGGACGCTTCGAGGAGGCCGCATCTGCGGCACTGGGGTTGACCCTCTTCACGCTGTGGGTCGGCTGGCGGCGCGGCGTGCCCGTCCACATGATCGAAGTGTTCGGCGCGATGTTCTTCCTGGTGCTTTCGATCCTCGGCCTGGTCGCCTCCGATGGCGTCATCTCGTGGCTGGAGGTATGGGCCGGCGAACTCAGTAGCCTTGCGCTGGCCGCCTTCGCGGTGGTCACCCTTCTGATCCGGCGCCCGTTCACGCTGGCCTATGCCAAGGACACCACGCCCGAGGAGTACTGGGATACCCCGCTCTTCCGGCAGATCAATTACGCGATCACCGGTGCATGGGCGGGTGCGTTCACGTTCTCGGCCATCCTGGGCGCCCTCGGCGACACGGTGCTGCAAGGAGGCGAGTTCTGGACCGGGTGGATCCTGCCGATCGCGGGCATCCTGTTCGCCGTCGAGTTCACGGAGTTCTATCCTGATTACGCGAGCGCGAAGTTCTCGCAGTCCATCGGTGAGCCCACTGAAGCGCCCCAGTCACCGGTTCGACTCCTCGACTGGCTGCCGCCGTTCGTCTTGGTGACCGGCATCATCGGCTGGGTGTCCGACGCCGTGCCCGCGGCCGTTGGGATTGGGCTGATCGTGGTCGGCGCGGCGGGTTCTGCGGTCATGCGCAAGACGACCGCAGCCAACTCAGACCCGATCGGTGGCGAATAGCGGATGGTGGCAGGCCGCGACGTGATCCGGCGCGAGTTCGCGCAGGTGCGGATCGTCGGTGCGGCACTGGTCGGTGGTCCACGGGCATCGGGTGTGGAAGTGGCAGCCCGGCGGCGGGTTCGAGGGGCTGGGCACGTCGCCCTCGAGCACCAGGCGTGTTCGCTGGGAGTTGAGCCGCGGATCCGGGATGGGAACGGCCGACAGCAGGGCGTTCGAATAGGGGTGCAGTGGATGTCGGTAAAGGGCTGACGCATCGGCGCTTTCGACGATCCTGCCGAGGTACATCACCGCGACGCGATCCGAGACGTGTCGGACCACCCCGAGGTCGTGCGCCACGAACAGGTAGGACAACCCGTACTCGTCCTGAAGGTCCTTGAGCAAATTGACGATCTGCGCCTGAACGGATACGTCGAGTGCCGAGACCGGTTCGTCGGCAATGATCAACTTGGGGCGCAGCGCCAGCGCCCTGGCGATGCCGATCCGCTGCCGCTGCCCGCCGGAGAACTCGTGCGGAAACCGGTCCGCATGCTCGGGTCGTAGCCCCACCCGGTCGAGCAGGTCGGCCACCTTGGCCGTCACGTCACGGCCGCTCGCCAGTCCGTGCAGTTCCATCGGTTGGCCGATGATCTGGGCGATCCGCTTACGAGGATTGAGCGAGGCGTAGGGATCCTGGAAGATCATCTGGATCTGTCGGCGGATCGGCCGCAGCTGGCGGCGGTTGCGCCCGACGAGTTCCTCGCCGGCAAATCGCACCGATCCCGACGTCGGGGTGGTCAGCTGCAGGATCGCCCGACACAGCGTCGACTTCCCGCAGCCCGATTCCCCTACCAGGCCCAGGGTTTCGCCCTCACGCACGGTCAGGCTCACCCCGTCGACCGCGCGCACCTGACCGACCTCTCGGTCGACGAGCACGCCCGACTTGATTGGGAAGTACTTGACCAGATCGGTGACCTCGAGCAGGTCCTCACCCGTCACGTGGACACCGGCCCGCGCAAGCCGATGCGGCCGTCGACGTCGCGCAGCACGCGCTTCTGCTCCAGTTCCAGCCAGCAGCGGTCACGGTGCAGTGGCGGTGGTTCGGCGCACGCGGCGAACTCGTGCGGGCAGCGCGGGGCGAACCGGCAGCCCGAAGGTGGGTGCAGCAGCGAGGGTGGCTGTCCCGCAATCTGATCGAGCCGTTCAGGATTCGGCCGGTCCAACCGGGCCAGCGACCCCAGCAGCCCCCAGGTGTACGGATGGCGGGGGTCGTAGAACAACTCGTCGAGAGTGGCCTCCTCGACGATCTGCCCCGCATACATCACCGCCACGCGGTCGGCGATCTCTGCCACCACGCCGAGGTCGTGGGTGATCAGCACCACCGCAAGGCCGCGCTCGGCGTTGAGATCCTCGAGGAGTCGCAGAATCTGCGCCTGAACCGTGACGTCGAGCGCCGTGGTCGGTTCGTCGGCGATCAGGACGTCGGGATCGAGCGAGAGTGCCATGGCGATCATCACCCGCTGCCGCATCCCCCCGGAGAACTCGTGGGGGTAATCATGAACGCGCCGTTCCGGATTCGGGATACCGACCGATCGAAGCAGCTCGACGGCGCGTTCCCGTGCTTCACGCTTGGACACGTCGCGATGCGCCCGGAGCATCTCGATCAACTGGTCGCCGACCCGGTAGACGGGGTTCAGCGAGGTCATCGGATCTTGGAAGATCATCGCGATGCGCTCACCGCGCACCGACTGCAGCCCCTTGTCGTCGAGTTCGGTGAGTTCGAGCCCGTCGAACCGGACGGCGCCGCCGACCGTCGTGTTGGGTGAGCGGGTCAGCCCGATCAGGGTCTGTGCGGTGACGCTCTTGCCCGAGCCGGATTCGCCTACTATTGCCAGGATCTCGCCCGCGGCGAGGCTGAAGGAAACACCGTCGACCGCGCGTACCACGCCCCCGTCCGTGGCGAAGCTGACGGTCAGGTCCTCGACTTCCAGAATCATACCGGCGCCGCCTCTCCGAGTCTGATCCGTGGATCGAGGAAGGCGTAGAGCACGTCCACGATGGTGTTGAACAGGACGATGAAGAAGGCGCCGAAGAGGGTCACGCCCATCAGCGGGGGCAGGTCCAGGCTGCCGATGGCCTGGCCGGCGTACAAGCCCACCCCGTTGAGGTTGAACACCGTCTCGGTCAGGATGGCTCCGCCGCCCACCACCGCGCCGAAGTCCAGGCCGAAGAGCGTCACGATCGGGATCATCGAGTTTCGCAGCACGTGGCGCAGGCGCACCTGACGTTCGCTGATGCCCTTGGCCCGCGCGGTCCGGACGTAGTCCTCGTTCATCACGTCGAGCATGTTGGACCGCAGTACCCGGCTGTAGAACCCGACGAACAGGACGGCCAGGGTGATCCACGGCAGGATCAGGTGATAGCCCCACTGCACCGGGTCCTTCGACAGTGGCACGTAGCTGCCGGTCGGGAACAACTGCGCCTTGAAGCTCAGGTAGTACAACAGGATCGCCGCGAGCCAGAACACCGGCACCGATATCCCGGCCAGCGCGAGGATGGTCAGCGCCCGGTCGGTGAACTTGCCCGCGTGCACGGCCGATAGGTAGCCGAACACGACGGCGAGCACCATCCACAGGACGGCGGCGCCGATGCAGAGCGACAGCGTCGCGGGCAGTCCCTTCCATATCTGCTCGGTCACGTTCTGCGAGCTTGCATACGAGGTGAGCTGGCCGGTGAGGATCTGCTTCATCATGGTCAGGTATTGCACGGGCAGTGGCTGGTCGAGGCCGAGATCGGCGGTGACGCGCGCGATCAACGCCGGGTTGGCGTTCTTGCCTGCGATCCTCGCGGCTGGATCGGAGTTGGGGATCACGTTGAAGATGAGGAAGACGACGACCGAGATGGCGAACAGCACCGCAACCATGCCGACCACCCGCCGGGCGATGAAGCGCCCCATCAGTGCGACAGCCTGATCTTCGCCCGTGGGTCGAGCGCGTCGCGCAGGCCGTCGCCGAATACGTTGAGCGACAACACGGTCAGCACGATCATCAGACCCGGCACGATGGTCAGGTGGGGTGCGGTGTAGATGGTCTGGTAGCCGTCGGCGATCATCGTGCCCCACGACGCGTTGGGTGGCCGCACCCCGGCGCCGAGGAACGACAGCGACGATTCCAGCAGCATGTTGTTGGCGATGTTGAGGGTGAAGAACACGATGATCGTGGAGATCACATTCGGCAGCAGCTCGGAGACCATGATGCGCAGCGGGCCCTTGCCCGCCGCGACGGCGGCTTCGACGAACTCCTTCTCGCGCAACGCCAGGATCTCACCGCGGATCGGTCTGGCCATGTACGGCACGTAGACCAGGCCGATGATCATGATGGGGATCCACAGCGAGTCGCCGGCCACCACCAGCGGGCCGATCTTGAGCCCGCCGAGCGCGAGCGCGGTGCCCAGTGCGATGCCGAGCAGCAGCACCGGGAACGCCCACACCACGTCCATCGCCCGAGACAGGATCGCGTCGATCCAGCCACGGAAGTACCCGCACAGCAGGCCGACCAACACCGCGAACACGGTGGTGACGGCCGCGGCGGTGACGCCGATGTAGATCGAGGTCCGGCCACCGTAGAGCAACCGCACCATGACGTCGCGGCCGTTCTGGTCGGCGCCGAGCAGGTACCTGCCGTGCAGGCCCGGGCCCAGCGGTTTGCCGTCGGGGGTGACCACGTCGGTCTCCTGGCCGTCGATCAGCACGGTGTCGGTGATGTGATTCTCGTTGGGACCGGTGTGCGCGACGTGCTCCGCCCACAGCGGGGCCGCCAGACACGACAGCACGATCAGCACGAACAGCACCCCGAAGGCGAGGCCGACCCGGTTGCGGCGCAGCCGAGTCCAGGCCAGGTACCACGGGCTACTGCCCCGTACCTCGTCGGCGACGTCGGAGGCCGGCGCCGGCCCACCACGCTCCTCGAGGTCCCCGATTGGGGCGCCCATCTACTTCAGCGCCAGTGCCGAGTAGTCCTGACTGAACAGCAGATGGTTGTAGGCCTTGTCGAAGTCGATCCGGTCGGACACGAACGTGGTGAACTCCTCGTTGCCGTACGGAGCCCACACCGCTTGTTCCATGTACTGCTTGTCGAGATCGGCGTACTGCTTCACCACGCCCTCGTCGGTGAGCTGTTTGGTCAGAAGCTCGTTCATCTTCGCGTCCAGCTCGGGGTTGTTCACCCGCGAGAAGTTGTTCCCGTTGGTGGGCAGGATGCTGGCTCCGTTGAGCAGTGGGCGGAAGAAGTCATCCGGGTGCGGAAAGTCCTGGAACCAGTCGGAGAAGCCGGTGTCGAGGTCCGGAGTGGACTCGTTGCCGATGGTGGTGAAGTACACGTCACCGGCGAGCACCTTCAGCGTGGCATTGAAGCCGAGTTGGGTGAGCAGGTCGTGGTAGTACTCGCCGATGCGCTTGCGGTCGGGTTCGTCGTCCGTCCAGACGGTGATGTCCATGTCGGCCGGATTGGCCTCGGCGATCAGCGCCTTCGCCTTCGCCATGTCGGGGCCGGGGTAGAGCTTGTACTCCTCGTATCCTGGCATGCCCGGCGGCAGGATCTGCTGCGTGGCATGCAGTCGACCGCCGAACACGCGGTTCAGCGCCTCCGGGTCGATCGCGTAGTTGACGGCCTGACGCACGCGGACGTCGTCGAACGGCGCCGCCTGGGTGTTCATCCAGAAGTAGTAGGTGTTGATCGACTCCTCGAGCCGGAAGCGGTCGCTGAACTTGGCCTTCACCTCGGCGAGGCGGTCCGCGTCGGGCGGGTCGACCATGAAGTCGATGGTGTTCTGCTCGACCCCGGTGACCTGAGCGGAGTTGCTCTTGTTCTGTGTGATGGTGATCTTGTCGACGGCGGCGTCGGCCACCTCGGTGGCGCCCGCGTCCTTGACGGTCTGGAAGTTGGGGTTGCGTTCCATCGTCATCGTCTGTGGTGCTTCGACTTTGGTGATCATGAACGGCCCGCTGGTCGGCGGCGGGTCGTTCGTGGCGTCCTTGTCCAGCGGAGTGCTGGGCGGCACGGGTGCGGCGAACGGCAGGCCGAGGACGTTCTCGAACGTACCGTTGGGCGCGGTGAGCGTGATGGTGATGTCGCCCGTGTCGTCGTCGGTGACGATGCCCGAGATCGTGTCGGCCTTGCCGTCGGCGTAGTCGCCGGCGCCGACGATCGGCTCGTAGAACACGGACCCCCCGGAGTCGGCCTTGAACAACCGCTGGATGGCGTAGGTGAAGTCGGATGCCTTGATCGGGGTGCCGTCCGAGTACTTCATGTTCTGTCGGAGTTTGAGTTTGTAGGTCTTGCCGTCCGGGGAGACCTCCGGCATGTCCTCGGCCAGCCCGGGCACGACCTGAGTGCCGTCCGCGCCCCTGACGTGCTTGTAGGTGAGGAGCGGGACGTAGGTGTTGTACAGCACCTCCCAGCCCTCGAGCGTGTAGGAGAGCTGCGGGTCGATGTAGTCGGGGAACGACGTCATCGAGATGTTGATGTCACCGCCGCTGCCGGACCCGTCACCGGAGTCGCCGCCACACGCCCCGATCCCGAAGGTCAGTGCCGTGACGCAGGCAATGGTCGTGAACTTTCCAAGCGTGCCCATCGAAAGACCTCTCATCCGTCCGGCCGATGTTCATAAGCTGTACGCCACCCGAGGCGGCCGTATGCATCTTTACCCAAATCCGTCTGGCGGCAAGTCGAAAGCGCATTTTGCGGCCGAGTGGGTTATCAGTGGCTTATCGCAGTGCCGCCTTGACGGATGCGAACACCTGGCGGGCGAGCAGCGGTGGCACGGAGTTGCCGAGCTGGGCCTGCACGCTGGCGCGGCTACCGACGAGTTCGAAGTCGTCGGGAAAGGTGAAGAGCCGCTTCACCTCTGCGACGCGCAGCCGCCGATTGGTCCAGTGGAAGGGCCCGACGTTGGGGCCGGGTTGGGCCTGGATGGTGGGCGACGGCTTGTCAGGGTCGAGCTTGAGCAGGAACGACCAGTACCGGCTGCGCCACTCGAACCTGGGGCGGGGATGGCCGCGCTCGGCGGTGTAGTGCAGATAGTTTCCGCCCGGCGGGATCTCGGCGAGCAGCGGTGCGTACTGGCCACGGTGCACTTCTTCGGGCTCCGGATCGCAGACCAGCCCCTCGAGCGCGTCGCCCGCGGTGACGAACGGACGCTGCCCGTTACCCGTGGTGCGACGTTCCCAACTTCCGCCGTGCGTCGGTACCGGAAGTGTCGGCGTCGGCGCGCCCTTCGGGGAGCCGACGATGAACAGGCGCGGCCGGGCCTGCGGCACACCGTAGTTCGCGGCATGAAGCACGTCGAGGTGGTATGCGTAACCCGCCTCGTCGATCTCGCGGAGCAACCGTTGCAGGGCTGGGCGGCTGGCGCGGTTGTCGTAGGTCAGGGCGTAGACGTTCTCCAGGACGAACGCTCGGGGTCTGGCCTCGCGAAGCACCCTGGTGTACTCCTGCAGCAACGACGCGTCCGGATCGAGTCCGGAACGCTTCCACTCGAGCCAGAAGCCGCTCTTGCTGAACGGTGTGCAGGGGGGTCCGCCGAGCAGCAGATCGGGTCGCTGCCCCTTGCGCAGTCCTGCCGCGCGCAGTATCTCGGCGGTACTGGTGGCCAGGATGTCCTGCTGGATGACCGGCGAAGCGAGTCTGCCGAAGTTCTTCTCCATGGTGAGCGCCGCGTCCCGGTTGCGCTCGACCGCCGCTCTGACGTCGAATCCGGCAGCCTCTGCGCCGTGGTCGAGTCCGCCGGCACCAGAGAACAACGAGATCGCCACTCCCTTGCTGCTCGCCATGGCAAGAGCATCCCACGGGCCACCCACAAATCCGGGCTACCAACCCCGGATCGGCGGGGCCTACTTGTCGAGTTCCTTGGCGAGGAGCAGTTCAACCGCCCTGGCCGTCTTGAACGGGAACTTGCGCCAGAACGCATAGAAATCGGCCTCGGAATCGAACTCGCCGCGACCGGCGCGGAGGTCGTCGATCCGGTCCACGGCGCCGATGTACTCCCGCGTCGTCGACGACCGGTGCCTGCTCGCGATCCGCCAGGGCTGCGCGACGATCAACTCGAGGTCGGCCACCCGTCCCGGTCGATGCTCGTCGAGGGTGTAGATCCCGAGCACGTCCAGGTGTGAGGCGTACTCGGCGAACGGCCGCATGACGCCGGGGAACGAGATCTTGGGATGGCGGAAATATGTGTTGCCGGTGTAGAGCGTGATACGACTCTGCGTCCTGCCCAGCGGGTTGCCGCGGGTACCCACCGCGCGCCTGGCCACCTTGATGTCCACGGCGTGGAACCCGCCGCCGAAAGCCTCGCCGCTGAACTCGACATCGGGATAGCCGCGCTCGGTCCCGCGGGCCACGGTCGCGCCGTCCAGTGTTGCCATCCGGTCGATGAGGAAGCTGACGATGCCGACCTCGAGCACGTTGGCCAGCGCCGCCGGCTCCTTGGGCAACGGCAGGATGTGTCCGCCCGCGGTCAGTTGGGCTTCGAGATCCTCGGCGCTGTGGGCGACCAGTGGCCAGTCGTGGTCGCCCCGGCTGCGGAAGACCCCGCCGAGGCCCCAGCCGTAGTCTGCGCACTGCTCCCGAAGCCACTGCTCGACCGGCATGGTTGGAGCCTGCCAGAAGCAGAGCTGTCCGGAAAAAAGTGTGCGAATCGATCTCGCCCGGCACTCCGAGGAAGTGACCAGCCATAACGGCGTGCGTGAATAAATTGCGGCCGTCCGTTGTAGGTATGTGTGGTGAGCCGGCGGGCTCGCTGCTCGATCGTGCTGCCACGAGGCCGGAGAGTGAACTGTGACCACTGCCCCCCTGGAGCCGGTCGACCCCATCGACGACGCCGAGTTGGCGCGGGGCGCCGCCGATGGCGACCGGGCCGCATTCGCCGCGATCTACGACCGGTACGCCGATCGCCTCTTCGACTTCTGCGCCGCCATGCTGCGCGACCGTGATGCCGCCGCAGACTGCGTGCAGGACGCCTTCGTCATCGCCGCGACCAAACTCGGGCAGCTTCAGGATCCCAGCCGGCTACGACCTTGGCTGTACGCGATCGCCAGGAACGAGGCACTGGCCCGGATCCGGGACCGGCGCCGTGAAATGCCGAGCGATGAGCTTCCCGAGACGGTCAGCGGCGAGCCGGACCTGCCGACCCTGGCCGCCCGGACCGAACTTGCCGACCTGATCGCCGAGGCATTCGACGGCCTCTCCGACCGAGACCGAACGGTCTACGAGCTGGCCTACCGACAGGGCCTCGACGGACCGGAACTCGCAGCCGCGCTCGGTGTCAGCCATACCAACGCGAATACCCTCGTGGGGCGGTTGCGGGACGGTATCGAGCGTTCGCTCGGTGCGTTGCTGGTGTGTCGGCGCGTGAAGGCCAACCCACGGGCGTGTCCTGAACTCGCCGTCCTCCTCGAGGAGTGGGACGGCAAGTTCACGGTGCTGATGCGCAAGCGCGTCGCGCGCCATATCGACGGTTGCGTGGCGTGCGAGGACGAGCGTCGCCGACAGGTCAACCCCGTCGCGCTGCTCGGTGGCGCGCCGGTGGTACTACCCGCTCCCGCCTGGCTTCGGGAGCGCACCATCGCCGATGCGACAGCGGCCCTGCCGGCTCCCGGTGGCCGGTCACCGGGAGCGTCGTGGTGGCCATCGGATGACTTCGACATCAGCGATCTCGGCATGCCCGAGTCTGCTTCGCGGACACGGGCCTCCAGGACGCAGTACCTGCGCCTGGTGATGGCTGCCGTGTTCGTGCTGCTCGGAATCGCCGGTGTGGCGCAGTTGGACTCCACCGTGAGGTACCGCGTGGAGCCGGTCAACGAGACGCAGGGTCCCACTGAGCCGTCGGCAGTCAACGGTATCGGGGGAGCACCGAGGCGCGTCTCGCCGCAGCCGTCGACGGCGGAGTCGGTCACCCAGGTCCCGCTGCCCACCGCGACCAACGTGCCGACGCTCAGTCGGACCGCGCCGCCCGACAGCACGGAGCCGACCCTGCCGCGGACGCGTATTCCAGCGTCGCCGACCACGGTGAAGAGCTCCTTCGCGCCCGGCAGTTCGTCGACCACGAGCACGCGCACCAGCAGGTCGTCCTCGACGAGGACGACCACGCCAACGAGCACCACCACCACGAGCACGACGACGTCGACGTCGACGTCGACCCGGACGTCGACGCCAACGACCACCACCACGACCAGCGATCCGGTCGACTAGACACGACCTGAAAAGAAGCTTCGAAAAAGTTGTGCGAGTGGGAGCGGCTCATTGCTCCTAGCTGGTGAACGCGGCCCACGAGGGGCGGCGACCACCCGAGGAGTTAGACATGACCAGCACACAGACCACCACCCGCCGACGGCTCATGGCTGCGGCGCTGTTCGTCACTGCCAGCGCCGGTGTCGCCGGGATGGTGGGTCCGCAGGCCACCGCGAACGCCGCCCCGCCGGCCCAGTACGTGGCCATTGCCTACTCGCCGGTGGACAAGCATGCGGGGCTGGCGATCAACGCGAACCTGGACACCGCGGTGACCGCTGCGCTGGCTCGCTGCGGGGAGGAGGCCGGCTTCTGCCAACTGGTCGCCTGGTCCAAGGATGGCTGCGCGGCGCTGGCCGTGAACGGCGAGAGCTACTACGGCTGGCACGGTGGGACCTATGCAGAAGCTCAGAACGGTGCCCTGCAGCGCGCGGGTGGCGGCAGGATCTCGATGAGCCAGTGCATCGTCCGCTGACCTTTGGGCGTGGGTAGTGGGCAGGTGGTGCGATGATTCGCGACCCGAACATCGCGCCACCCGCCCCTACCGCAGGCTCACCTGATGTGGCAGTCGCCCCCGTGGCAGTGCGAACCCGTCCCGCAGGCGCCGCAGCGGCACCCGCAGGACACGACTGCCTTGGGCGGTGGTCCGGGTTTCGGCTGTGAGATGTAGACGTCGCGGTCGTGGTCGCGGTGTGGACGGTCGCGTCGTGGCATGTCGATCGACTCCTTCTCCTTCTCGGCTGGCGGATGATGCACCGCCCCGAGCCTTCGGCCCCCGTGACAATGACGGTATGCCCGTCATCGACCCAATTTCGGAGAACGGGCGCCGGGGTCGGAAAGACTTGGTTGCCGACACTCCGAGGTGGCGCGTGACCTGCGGAAATATCTCTTTTTGGTAACGGTATCGACTCGAAACGGTACGCAGAGAAATCGTCGGATCAGCCAAAGGTAGCTTGCAACCTGCGATTTTCCTCGTATGGTGCTGTATGTGGGGCGTCATTCACTGGCTGGCCAGCGACGGAGACCGTCCGTCTTCATGGCCGCTCTCGTCGCCCCGGCCGCGGTGTTTCTCGCCGTGGGAGCTGACTCCAGTAGCGACGCACATGCGGTTGCGGTACGCGAGGAAGCCCGGCCAGTCGTCGATGACTCCGCCCCGTGCTGCCTTGAACTCGTGGCGGCGGCGCCCGACGCTTCGTTGGATCCGTCGGGTGTGCAATCGGCCGTGAGTTCGTCCCCCGGTCGGTTCCTCGCGGCGTCGCGGTGGCGCATGGTCGAGAAACCTGTCGTGCGCATCCTCCCCGCGGGGGTGGCTCCGGAGCGGGGGCTTCAGGTCAGGACCATCCTCGCCGCGAGGAGCATCAGCGCGCTGTTCCCCGAGATACAAAACATCGGTGGCGTGCGGCCGGACGGCTTGCGATGGCATCCCAACGGCTTGGCGCTCGACGTGATGATCCCGAACCCCGGCAGTGCCGAGGGCATCGCGCTCGGAAACCAGATCGTGGCCTTCGCCTTGAAGAATGCCGACCGGTTCGGCCTGCAGGATGCGATCTGGCGTGGCGTCTACTACACCCCCCGCGGTCCGTCGGGATCTGGCATGGGGCACTTCGATCACGTGCACATCACCACCACCGGCGGCGGCTACCCCACCGGCGGGGAGATCTACGCCCGGTAGGGCACCCCCCGATCCCGTCCGCGCGAGGCTCGCCGCGCACGGTGCAGAATGAAAGTCGTGCGAAATGCACGATCTTGTCTTCTGATCGGAGGATGCCATGAGAATCGTCATCAGCGGCGCGGGCATCGCAGGGCCCACCCTGGCCTACTGGCTTCGCAGGGCCGGTCATGTTCCGACCCTCGTCGAGCATGCACCCCGGCTACGCACCGGCGGTTACGTCATCGACTTCTGGGGGTTGGGCTATGACGTCGCCCAGCGGATGGGCATCGAGGCCGCGGTACGCCACGCCGGATATGAGGTGCAATCGCTGCGCGCGGTCGACGGGGCAGGTCGCCAGCTGGCCCAGGTGTCGGTCGACGCGTTCCGCCGTGCCACCGACGGGCGCTACACCAGCATCGCCAGGTCCGACCTCGCCGCCGAGATATACGCGACCGTCGCCGACGATGTCGAGACCCTGTTCGGTGACACCATCACCGCCATCCACGACCGACCCGACGGCGTCGGCCTGACCTTCGCCCACGCGCCGGAGCGGGAGGTCGACCTGGTGGTCGGTGCCGACGGCCTTCACTCGACGGTGCGCCGGTTGGCATTCGGAGACTCGGGTGCCCATGAGCGGTACCTGGGCGCCATGGTGGCGGCCTGCGTCGTGGACGGGTACCTGCCGCGCGACGAGCTGACCTACGTGACCTACAACGTGCCGGGGCGACAGATCGGCAGGTTCACGCTCCGCGACGATCGAACCCTGTTCCTCTTCGTGGGGCGCGCCGACCGTCCCGGGGACGTCGGCGACGTGGATGCCTGCAAGGCATGGCTGCAGGACCGCTTCGGCGACGTGGGCTGGGAGAGCCCGCAGATCCTCGCTGCCGTCGACTCCGCCCGGGACGTCTACTTCGACGTCGTCAGCCAGATTCGCCTCGACCGGTGGTCGCAGGGCCGGGTGGCGCTGGTCGGTGATGCCGCCGCCTGTGCATCGCTGCTCGCCGGGGAGGGGACGGGACTCTCGATGCTCGAGGCCTACGTGCTGGCCGGTGAACTTCACGCCGCCGACGGAGACCACTTGCGCGCCTTCGCCGCCTACGAGCGGCGGCTGCGCTCGTTCGTCGAAGGAAAGCAGGACGGTGCGTTGCGGATGCTCGGCTTCTTCGCCGCCGAGACCCGCTGGGGACTCTGGCTGCGGAACCTCGGAATGCGCGCCGCGCAGCTTCCCGCGGTCGCAAACCTGTTGGTGGCCAGGGAATTTCGTGATGAATTCGAGCTGCCTGACTACGGGTTCTGACGCCCTCGCTCGGCTGAGAGGAACTCCGACACCGCGGCGTCGAACACCCCGGCGTTCTCCAGGAACGGGAAGTGCGTGCCGCCACCCGGTGCGGTGACGCGGGCGAACCGTCACCACCGCTGCGACCGTGGACGGACGAATCGCCGGCGATCACGGCGTCGGCGGTCGATGTGCATCATCGTGCGCCTCTGGGGCGACGTCGGTGATCGCGCATGGCGCCCCGGGCTCGAACGTTGCCGAGGTCACGTCGGTGAGGAACCCGGTGCGCGGATCCGGGCCGTCACCGCGCAGGAGGTCGGTGAACGCAAACAGGCCGTCGGAGGTCATCGTGGCGCCGGCGTCGAGCGCCTCGGCATCGGTCCACGTGGGATTGCGCAACGCACAGGGCATCTGGTCGACGAGCACCAGTGAGGCGAGCCGGTCGGCACCGAACAGCTCGAGATAGGACCAGATCACCGCGCATCCCATCGAGTGTCCGAGCAGGTGGACGCGATCGAGGTCGTGGGCGATCAGGACCTCGCGCAGATCCGCGGCGAGGCGGTGGAGGTGATACCCGACTTCGGGAGTCGACGATTCGCCATGGCCGCGATGGTCGACCGCAACCACACGCCACGACTGGGACAGCGTGCGCAACTGGCCGGCGAACGTATGCGAGGTCTGCGACCAGCCCGGCAGCAGCACGAGCGGCTGACCAGCACCGGCTTCGCGATGGCGGATGACGGTTCCGTCGGCGCAGATCGTCTCGCCGGTGTGGACCGCGGTCACGTGAGTGACTCCAGACAGAACAGCGCGAGGAACCCGACGAAGAACATGGCGGCCATCCATGGTCGCTCCGGAGTCTCGTGTGCCTCAACGAGCAGTTCCTCGACGACCAGCCACAACAGCGCGGCCGCCGCGAACGCGAGCACCAGGCCCAGGACGGCGTCCGGGGCCTCGCCCAGTACGGCTGCGCCCAACACGGCTCCCACGGCGACCAGCAGGCTCAGTCCCGACGTGAGCGTCGCGGCCAATGGACGCGACACCCCCGAGTTGGTGAGCTGTAATGCCACCGACACCCCGAGGAACAGCACCTCGATGGTGAGCGCGATGGCGATGACGACCGCAGTCCGGGTCGACACCGCGGCGCCGGAGCCCACGAGCAGGCCGTCGATGAACAGATCGACCCCGACGGCCAGCAACAGGCCGATCGGCAGCACGCCGACGCCGCCGTCGGCCTCGTCGGGTGCGAAGCGACGCATGGCCAGCATCACCGCGACGCCGGCGCAGAAGCCCACGACGATCAGCCACAGTGGCCCCCGTTCACGCAGCTGCGGAAGTACCTCGCCTGCCACGGCGGCCATGACGACACCTGCGGCGAAGTGTTGGACGCCGCTCACGACCGGTGGTGAAGGACTGCGCAGGACTGCGACGACGCTGCCGATGACGCCTGCCAGGACGGGGAACGAGACCAGCACCGCGGCCGTCATCACGACGTCGATGTCACCCACCCCCGAACTCAGTCAACGGCCACCACCGCCGCCCGGTCGCCGAGCGTCACGATGTCGCCGCTGCATAGCTGGCGGCCACGGCGAAGCTCCACCTCGCCGTTGACTGAAACCAGGCCGTCGGCGACGACCGTCTTGGCGTCGGCCCCCGAGTCGATGAGCCCCGCGAGCTTGAGGAACTGACCCAGTCGTATGACGCCGGCGACCGGCACGTCGGTGGGGCGCATCGCGTCAGGGTAGCGCCGTGGCCCCGTCGGACGCGTGCCGATGGCCTTGCTGCCGTGACGGGCGTGGCGAACCACCGTGGCTGAGCGTCCAGGATGGCATCATGCGGGGACAACGCCCTTGAGGACGGGATGGTGGCGGCCGGTGGATTCCGAACAGGTCATCCGTATAGCCCTGACCGTGGTCACACCGATCCTTACCGCGGGGATCGGGATCGCCGCGCTGGTGATCGGGGACTGGCGTGAGCGCAGAACCCAAGCCGGACAACGGAAGCTCGCCTTCGACGACGCCAGTAGACAAGTGGCGTTCGCCACCGAATGGTGGAATGCGACCAAGCTCGTGGCGCGTTCCCCCGAGGAACAGGAGCGTGCCGCGACGCGAGCGCAGGCGTGGCTGGAGGAAGCCACGGTGCTGGTCGCCGAAACCACACCGCCGGTCGACGACGAGAAGGCGGCCGTCTCGCTTCGTCGACTCCTTCTCGTCTTCCCCATGCGCCGCCGCGCCGCCAGGATTCTTCGGGGCTTCTACTACTTCTTCCTGGGGGTGGCTGCGATACAGATTGCCGGCGCGCTCGACTCCGCCCTCGGTAGACCTGACACGCTGGGCATCCCGAACTATTTCTCGCAGGGGCTCATCTTCGTCGACCTGGCCGCGATCTTTGCCTGGATGGTCGTCGCGATGGCCTTCCGCTTCTCGGCGCTGCACATGGAGAAGTCGGAGCCCGCCGCGGGAATGCAGCGGCGGATGACACTGCGGCGCGCGTTGCTGCTGTACGGGCTCAAGCGGCCAGCCGCCAGAATTGCCCGCATCGTCTTCTGGTGTTGGATCCTTCTCGCACTGATCAGCCCGATCGGGCTCCTCGTGAACCTATTCCAGGATCCGCGGTTGATCGTCGGTGACCTGATCGGGCTCGTTGCGTTCGTCGGATGGACCGTCGGCCTGCGGTACTGGGTCGTCTCGCTCGACTCGCGCACACCGACGAGCGACCAGACGCCGGACTGAATGTTGCCTGGCGCCGCGCTGATTCGATGAATCGCGGCGCCCGACCGGGCATGGGAATTCGCCCGGCTGTGTCGGTATGCGCCCGAACGGACCACGCGCGGCGACCAGGGAATGTTTTTCGCGCCATCGACACACGCGACGAACGGATCGGGTGTATCACGGGAACCTGACCGAGGTCACGACGTCGCGCCGTCATCCGTACCCTGCAGGACTCGATCGCGGTCCGTGGAAAGGAATTGCTCGTGAGCGATCAGGACGAACAGGACAAGCCGCTGTTCCTGGTGGTGACCATCAAGCCTCGGGCCGACCGGCTTGCCGAAGCCGAGGCGCAGCTGCAGTCGATGCGGGAGAACACGCTTCACGAGCCGGGCTGCGTGTTCATGCATCTGGTACAGCCCCAGGACGACCCGGACGTTTGGGTGATGCTCGAGATGTTCCGCTCACGCGCTGCGTGGGACGAACACATGCGTCAGCCGTACAACACCGAGGGCAACAAGATCCTCGAAGACCTCCTCCGCGAGCCATCGAACCTGCGTCTGCTCGACGGGAAGTAGACCTGATCCTTCGCTGGTGCAACGCATTCCGTCAGTTCGATGAGCGTTGTCAGTGTAACCACTCGCGTTGTGATGCCAGTCACACTAGGTTAGGGGCATGACTGTGACACCGACCCGCAAGAAAGTCATCGCGATCGTGCTCGCGGGAGGTGAGGGCAAGCGGCTGATGCCGCTGACTGCCGACCGGGCGAAGCCCGCCGTGCCCTTCGGCGGCATCTACCGTCTCGTCGACTTCGCGCTCAGCAACGTGGTCAATTCCGGCTATCTCAAAGTGGTCGTGCTGACGCAGTACAAGAGCCACAGTCTCGACCGCCACGTCACCACGACGTGGCGCATGTCGACGCTGCTGGGCAACTACGTGACGCCGGTGCCCGCCCAGCAGCGGGTGGGCAAGCGGTGGTACCTCGGCAGCGCCGACGCGATCTACCAGTCGTTGAACCTCCTCAACGACGAGGATCCGGACATCGTCGTGGTGGTCGGCGCCGACCACGTCTACCGGATGGACTTCTCCCAGATGGTGCAGCAGCACGTCGAGAGCGGGGCCGGCTGCACGGTGGCCGCAATCCGGCAGCCGATAGCGCTAGCCGACCAGTTCGGCGTCATCGACGTCGACCCCGGGTCGCCGCAGAACATCCGTGCCTTCCTGGAGAAGCCGACCGATCCGGAGGGGCTGCCGGACGCGCCCCACGAAGTACTCGCTTCGATGGGCAACTACGTCTTCAGTGCCGATGCGCTCCGCGACGCCGTCACCCGTGACGCGGCGGCCGGCGATGACTCCAAGCACGACATGGGCGGCGACATCGTGCCATGGTTCGTCGACCGCTCGGAGTCCGCCGTGTACGACTTCAAGAACAACGACGTGCCGGGGTCCTACGAGCGTGATCGCGACTACTGGCGTGACGTCGGGACGATGCGGTCCTACTTCGACGCCCACATGGATCTGGTGGCGCCGCTGCCGGAGTTCAACCTGTACAACTCCGCTTGGCCGATCTTCACCAGCTACGGTGCCCTGCCTCCGGCGAAGCTGGTCGAGGGCGAACTCGGCAAGGCGATCAAGACCTACAACTCGATCCTCTCGCCCGGTGTGGTCATCACCGGCGGCAATGTCAACCAGTCGGTGCTCTCCCCGTCGTGCCGCGTCGAGTCTGGAGCGGTGGTCTCGGACTCCGTGCTGCTCAACGGCGTAAAGATCGGCGCCGGGGCCGTCATCCGCAACGCGATCATCGACAAGAACGTCGAGGTGCCACCCGGCGCCGAGATCGGCGTCGACCCCAAGGCCGACGAGGCGCGGGGCTTCATCGTCCAGGACGGCCTCACCGTGCTCTCCAAGGGCCAGGAGGTGCCGGCTCAGTAAGGGCCCGCCGCCAGACGCCGTTTGCGCAAACCGTTGCAGCGATCGCGGATTGGCTGTGACGATGGTCGGGTGTCCCGTCCCATCGAGAACGAAGGTAGGCGCACGCGAAGAACAGTGGGTCCGCGGCGAGGCTCGCACCGTGAAGGCGCCCACGAGGTCCCGCCGCTTCGCCACGATTCCCTCGAACGCACCGGGTTCATCGAACCGCACCCAGGGCCGTCTGATCGCCAGATCATTGCCACCGCGGAAAGTGAATGCCACACACCATGGACGATCATCCCCGCCCCGGATCACCGGTGGGTACCGGCGACCTCGCCGAGGCCGATGCCATCCTGACCAACGATCCCGGAAGTGGCCCAACTCAGCCGCATGACGGCCAACTGGTGATGTTTGGTACGTCGCGACACGGGACCGCGCTCATCGACGCGTCGTTGTGCGATCAGCACGTTGCCGCGGTCAGTCAGGCGATCTGCGACTATCGCCGCGACGAGCACATCACCGGCCCGCTGTTCATCGGGCGGGATACCGATGTGCTCTACGAGCCGGTGTGGCAGACAGCCGTCGAGGTGTTCGCCGCCAACGACGTCGCCGTCTTCACCGACAGCCGGGATCACATCACCCCGACGCCCGCCCTCTCCCGGGCCATCGTGCGCCACAATCACAATGGACTGGCCACTGGCATGGCGGACGGCCTGGTGATCAAACCGTCACCCGGTCCCCCCTACGACCGTGGTTTCACCTACCGCGGGGTCGACGGTGGTCCGGCGTCGGCGGCGGCCACCACCTGGATCAACCGACGGGCCGGGGAACTCCTGGCGGGCAAACTCAGACGCGTCAAGCGTGTTTCCTTCTCGCGCGCCATGACTCAGTCCTGCGACGTGTTGGGCGGCTACGTCGACGAGTTGGGCAGTGTGGTTGACCTGGAAGCCATTCGGCGGGCAGGCATGCGGCTCTGCGTGGAGCCGCTCGGCGGGTCGTCGCAGTACTGGCAGACCATCGCCGAGCGCCATGGCCTGGACGTCACGCTGTCGAGCACCCACGGGCCCGGGGTCGACATCGGGGTGGGGACCGACGCCGAGGCGGTTCGGCACACGATCATGACCGAGCACGGACCAATGAATCCGAACCACTACCTGGCCATCGCCGTAGACCACCTGGTTGGGCACCGAGCCGCGTGGTCGCCCTATGTCGCGGTCGGTAAGACGGTGGTCAGCACCTCGATGATCGACCGCATCGCCGCGGGTCTGGGACGGACGGTGGTGGAGGTTCCCATTGGCTTCGGATGGTTCGCGCCTGGACTGATCGCGGGCCGCCTGATGTTCGCCGGAGATCACGGCGCAGGCGCCACCTGCCTGCGGTCCGACGGCTCCCCGTGGACCACCGACGGGGATGGAATCGCCATGGCGCTGCTCGCTGCCGAGATCATGGCGGTCACGAGCCAGACCCCATCGCAGCGGTACGCGGAGCTCGCATCCAGGCACGGTTCACTGACCGATGCGCAGACGGTCCTCCCGGCAACACCGGATGTGATGGCGAGGGCTGCTCGGTTGTCTGGCGACGATGTCACCGCAACCGAACTCGCGGGCGATCCCATTGACCACAAGATCACCGTCGCGGCGGGCAACGGGAAACTCATCGGCGGTATGAAGGTGGTGACCGCCGGAGGTTGGTTCGTCGCCCGACCGTCCGAGAACGGAACTGGGGTGACCATTCATGCCGAGAGTTCGCGTGGCGCCGAACACGTCGCCCGTATCCAGGCCGAGGCCCGCGACATCGTGACCACAGCGTTGGACCGCTGATGCGCTAGGTGCCGGCTCGCCGACGAATGGCGGGTGCACGCGCACATCCGCAGCTGGTGCGGTGCACGACCTCGGCGGGCAGCCGAACGGTCCGGGCGGGACCATGATCGTCGCGCAGCCTGCGGTCCAGCAGCTTGACGGCTTCCACGCCCACGGTGTACGCGGGCTGCGCTGCGACCGTCATGCTCGGTGTGAACACGTCGGCCCACTCGAAGTCGTCGAAGGCGACGACGGCGATGTCGTCGGGAACGCGTCGCCCCGCGTCGCGCAGCGCTTGCAGGGCGCCGACGGTCATCGCGTCGTTGGAGCAGAAGATCGCGGTCGGCGGATCCGCCAGATTCAGCAGCTCGCGTGCCGCCGCCTTGCCGCCGCGGGACGTGGACTGGCCGGGCACGACCAGCCGTGGATCCATGTCGAGCTTCCAGTGGTGCAGCGCGCGCTGGTAGCCCAGTAGCCGCTCGGCGGTGGTCGACAGGTCGGGTAGTCCGGTCAGGATCGCGATCCGGGTGTGACCGAGTTCGGCGAGGTGGCCCACCAGTGCTTCCGACGGCGCGACGTTCTCCGTGGTGACCTGATCGCAGTCGACATCCGTGAGGCGGTCGACGAGAACGAACGGGATCGACTTGCGCCGCAGGTCCGGTAGCGCCGTACGACGCCACTGGGCCGTCGGGGACAGTATGACACCGTCCGCCCGGTGCGACAGGAGCGTCGAAATCGCCTGTGCCTCAAGGTCCGGGTCGTCGTGGCTGTCGCAGAGGAACAATGCATACCCGCGATTGCGCGCCTCGGCCTCGACACCTTGCACCACCTCGGCGAAATATGCGTAGGAGGCGTTGGCCACCACGAAGCCGATCGCTTCGGGAGCGCGTTGCGCGCCGCCGGCCGCCTCGTATCCGAGGTCGGCGAGGGCGGCGCGGACGCGGTCCTGCGTATCGGGAGCGACGGCTCGCGTCCGGTTGAGAACGTGGGACACCGTCGAGACCGATACGCCGGCGCGGGCGGCGACATCTGCCATCCGGGGTCGCCGGCTCGAAGTCATTCCCGAATGGTGGACGGTCGCGGCGCCGCAGGCACGGTTTTGCCCAAACCCGGCTGACCGCCGTAGCCTAGCAGCGTTCCGGACGCGCGTAGCTCGGAGTTCCGAGCAGTGCGTGGCTCGCTCCCACGCCCCCACACTCGAGGCCTGAGGATCCGGGAGCCGGCAACTTGGAGCTGTGTCGCCTGAATGATGTCCCCTTCGATGTTGCCTCATCGGCGGGCTGGTACTCCGCCATCGCCGGCCTCCTCGCGGGCTTCGCCTTCGTCGCTGTCCTGTTCCCGCTGACCACGACAGCGACGCTCAAGGCGAGCGCGAGACAGGGCATGCCGTCGTCGTCTTCGTCTGTGCGTTCTTCTCCCTCCTCATCCTCTCGGTCACCTATGCGATCCTGGCGGCCCGAACCGGCGGAGGCACCTCCGGACGGAATCGCCGCGCACGAGCAGATGATCAACGGTGCGGCGTTCGGCCTCTCCGTGCTGTTGTTGCTGTTCGGTCTGCGCGCCGTCCTTGCGCCTAGGCAGCAACAACACATCTTCGATTCAGCGAAGGAATCTCGTTCTCGTCGTCACGTCGCTTCTTGGCCCGGCGATCGTGCTCGCCCTGCAATTCAGCAAGCGCTGGACGTCGAGCGATACCGAGCGGGCGCTGGCGCACGCGTGCCGTGCGACACGTCGGGATGCCGGCGGGGTGTGGCTCAATCTCTCGATCACCGTGGCGGCTCTGATCGCGGTGATCGGCCTCGCGCTGGCGCGGCGGCGCTTACCCAGTGGGAGGCGCGCCCGAACTGATCGCCAAAACCGTGCTCGGTTTCACCATCCTCATTCGTCGCGTGGAGTTCGATCGTCGTCCCGCTCCTACCACCGGGCATCGTGACGGGCGCTCTGTTCGAGCACGTCGCCATCGCCGTCACCGCCACTCTCGACGGTCGCCTTCGCGGCCGCATCATGGCTTGGTCGGTAGCGCCCGCGTGAGGCCTCCGGTATCGATTACCTGCGTACAGAGGAATCCTCAGCGTGTCAGTGCGTCTGCGGGCCGCAAACCCGCGGCTAACCGCCGCACAACACGCTACCCCAGCTCAACTCTACGCCGTCGCGCTCAAAACCCCCTCCTAGCACACACTCAAACTCCCAGTCCGAATTCCGCAGCCCCGTGGATGCCGCTGGTCGGTTGCGCGGAGACCATGGCATCCGACATTGCGAGGCTGGGAGCGCGACTTCTCCAAGAGGCGCGGCTCTGGCAGAACGATTCGGGCTCTGAGCCAGGCAGTTCGCGTTCCCGACGGTGACCACTACGTAGTTTGCTGAGTCTGTGGCAATTCAAGCCAACCCAGCAAATCGGCCGTCAACCCCTGAAGACGTCGCCAGATATTTCTCGTCTAGCACAGGGCGGTCAGCGGCCAAAACATACCTAAACAATGGTATTTAACAGCAACATTCGGCATCGGGTGTTTTCATACGGCTTGGAAGAGGTCGCTAGAAATGTTCCGTCTAGACACAGAGCGGTCAGCGGCCAAAACATACCTAAATAATGTTATGGAACAGCAACATTCGGCATCAGGTGTTTGGTAGCTTTCGGCTGCGCCTGCTAGGTCGCAGCGGTGAAACCTTCGCATGGCAAATTGAATTTCGAGTCCGACCGTCAATCATTTGGGGGATGGGATATGTCATCAGAAGAGTTGTCGTCGAGGCCACCGCGGCCCCGGGCTTCCCGGCGCGCGATCACCGTTCCGACCTCCTGCGCTTGCCACATCGGCCGCATCGGTGCGTTGGCAGTTGCGTTGGGGATCGGTACGGCAGTGTTGACCGGCGGCACTGCACACGCCGATACCGGCGACGCAGGGTCCGCTAAATCGTCCCCGGGAACCTCGTCGGATTCAAGACCCGCCAGTGACCGGAAGTCGCGTTCAACGCGCGACTCCGAATCGGATTCGCCGAAGCCCCGAACCTCCGTCGGTACCGCACGCGCTGATGCAGTCTCCGCGGAACGGAATTCGCTCAAGAAGCCTGGCTCAGAAGCAGGTTCGCCGAAGCCAGCGATCCCGCACGATTCCAACCCGCAGAATTCGTTGGCGCGTAACGTGTCAGCGACGAGTTCCCAAGCGCCGACGTCGCAGCTCTCGGAGGCTCCAGCGCGATCGGCATCGGCGGCCCCGAAAACTGCCGATAATCCAGGCGAACTCGCCCCAGCGTGTCGTTGTCATCTCTACCGATGCTGCCCCGGCCGCCTCACCCATTCACGTTAATGCTGCCGGCGCAGGGACCGCCCCGGTGGCAATCGGCGTCGCCAGCCCAGTTGCAGCCGTGACCAGCATGGTTGCACAGCTGTTACCGGCCCAAGAAAGTCTTGGACAGACGGATGAAGCGCCTGACGGTGCCCGCTGAGGACCGCGACTTGCGCTGGCCGCTTTTGGCGGCGACCCGTCGGAGTTCGAACCAACGCTCGAACATCACGACGCCACCTAGCCAACGCCGCCGCTGCCGCCGCCCCCACTGCGGCGCCGTAGCCACGTTGGCCAGTACCGCCGCTGTCGCAGGGACGTTCGATGTCGTCATCGAAGCGGAGTCCATGACCGTCTCTCCGACAAGTGCCGGAAAAATTTTCAAGGATTCGTCCGCCTCCGGCCGAAAGGCTCTGCGACTATCCGCGAATGCGACTGCAACACAGACCGTTTCGCTACCAGCCTCGACGAGGCTGGTGATTCGCGCCCGAGGTGACCAGTACAAGGGTGCTCCAATGCATGACGCGTCTCCATCGATGGACAATGTGGTCTCCACGACGCAGGTGTCGTCGACGTCATGGACCGACTACAGCATCCCGATCGACGTACCAGCCGGTACCCATACGATCAGCATCGCGTTCACCAACGACTACCGGAAGCGAAGACCTCCGGCTCGACACGATCACCGTTCGTTGCACGGCCAACTTGCGGACCTCCGGCACCAACCGCTGACTATCTTCCAGAGCGGCCGACTGGCTGTGGAAGCCGATCGCTTCGAACCCGGCACTGGCCGACAACAGCGCGATATGGGTGAGCTATCTCTCGGCGCCCAGCGCGCATCGGGCAGCGGACCTTTACGACTACGGGGTGACCCTGATCCCAGCGTCGGCGATCACGAGTAGCACACCTCGATACGACGTTGTGTTCACCAAACCTTGGGGTAGCGATCCGTTCGGGTACCTACACGGTGCCCATTCCCGTCGGGCACCACGGTACCCGCCGGCTCCGACGGTCAGCTCGCCGTACTGGATCCCACCACGGGCAAGGCATTCGGTCATCTGGCAAGCCCAGTACGACAGCACCACCAACACCTGGTCGGGTTCGTGGGGCGGGATGACCGACCTCGATGGCAACGGCGTCGACCAGTCCGGGTCGACGACCGGCGACGAAGCTCGCGCGATACGCCGGAGTCGTCACCGCCGAGGAGTTCAGCGCTGCCATTGCCGCCAACACCGGCATCGACCATGCGTTGTTCTTCTCCAGCGACATAGCAGGAGCCCGGCTATGTCGGTCCGGCCACCAAATCGGACGGCACCAACATCGCCGGCGTTCGCGGTTCCGATACCCGAGGGCTACCGAATCCAACTCGACCCGTCCATCGACGTCGATGCCATTCCCGGTATCACTCCGGGCGAGAAGGTCATTGCCAAGACGCTGCAGACCTACGGCGCCTACGTAGGCGATCAGGGTGGAGCGCGCATGGCATTCATATTCGAGGCGGTTCCCGGTGCGATCTCCGACAACCCGGCAGCAGTGTGGGAGGACGCCGGCTTCGCCTGGGACTACTACGACATGCAGAACATCCCGTGGTCGCAGCTGCGGGTCCTCGCGAGCCCAGCCGACACCACCAATACGACGGTGTTGTGATACGGATGTGCGCCGCCTCCGCTAGCGTTTGGTGTTCGCGACGATGACCGGCACCCGGGACAGCAGCACGACGGCCGCGCTGACCGACCCCAACACCATTCCGGCGAAGCCGCCGCTGCCGTGGCCGCCGACCACCACCAGCTGGGCCCCTTCGGACTGGTCGATCAGTTGGCGTGCGGGCCCGTCGCGCACCACAAGCCGCCGCACCTGGACGTCGGGGTAGCGCTCACCCCAGCCGGCGAGACGTTCGGCCAGCGCTTCCTCCTCGACCGAATGCAGCGCAGGCCATCCTTTACCGCCGAAACTGACGGCGGTATCGAACCAGTTCACGCCTTTCCAGGCGTGCAGGGCGACCAGTTCCACCTTGCGTCGCGAGGCCTCCTCGAACGCGACCGCCGTCGCCAGTTCGGACTCGGGCGAACCGTCGATCCCGACAAGCACCGGCAACTGGGCGGTATCGGTGTCCATGGCGAAACCGTCGTGGACGACCGCCACCGGACAGTGCGCCTCGTGGACCAACCCGGCGCTCACCGAGCCCAGGTGGCGGCCCCGCAATGTGCCGGAGCCGAGACAACCCGCCACGACCAGATCGGCAGCCTTGGAGAGTTCGACGAGGGCTGGCACGGTAAGCGACGAGGGCATCGCGCAATCGACCTGAGTCGGCCGATGGGTGCCTTCGTCGACGACCGCGAGCGCGTCGTCGAGCACCCGGCGGCCATGCTCGCGGTGACTGCCGACGAAGTCGGGCAGCAGTGACGCCTCCCGCCAGTGGCCTGACGTCACCGGAACGACGTGCACCAACGTCAATGGGACGTTGCGTAGCTCGGCGTCACGGGCGGCCCAGCGGACCGCCGACATGGAGCCTGACGAGCCGTCGACGCCGACGACGATTCCCTTGGGGGTGCTGCGCTTGGTCATTTCGTGTTCCTCCTCATCGCCCGGTGGGGCGGCTTGTGGTACAGGGCGGCGCCGGCGGTGACTCCCGCGCCGACGACGACGAGAAGAGCGCGCCCGCCGGGCGTTAGATCAGTTGCGGCACGTTCGATTCCAGCCGCCAGGGCGGCGGTGTGCGTCCGTTCGTCGTCGGCGACGACGATCTTCTCGATGGGCACGCCAAGCCGTTCGGCCAGTGTGGCGCGGAAGGCGTGATGGGCTGGTGCCGCGATGATCACGTCGACGTCGCTGGTGCGGAGCGCCGCATCCTTCAGGCAGCGATTGGCGACGTCCGCGCCCGCCGCGGCGAAACGCTCGTCCATCTCCGCCGACTCGCGAAACCGCAGCATGTTGCCCGATGCCTCCAGTCGCGACGGTGGCGCTGAAGCCTTCACCGTCGTCGAGGACGTTGCGCCAGTGCACCCGGCCGAGTCCGTAATCGTCGTCGCTCCAGTCGCACAGCAGCGCAGCGCCAACGGGAGCGAATGGAAAGTGCTCGCTCATACCGTGTCCCGGATCGGCGTCGCTGGCGACGACGAGTCCGCAGTGCACCGTGCCGGATCGCAGGAATCCGTCCACGATCTGCAGTGCGGTGAGGACGCCACACGTTCCGTTCGCGACGTCGAATGAGAAGGTGCCGTGACCTTCGGGATGCGGATCCTCGGGGTTGGCCCCGAGATCGTCCTGGATGAGCGCCGCCAGCGCGGGCTCCGCCAGGTTCCGGTCACGATAGATACCGGCGTTGACAAGAAGGTCAACGTCTTTGGGTGCTCGATCGGCCCGCTTGAGACAGGCCGCGCCGACGCGACGGCGAGGTGAAGTGCGCTGTGCCGGTTGCGCCACCCACCGCGGGTGACGTCGAGGCTATCGATGACCGTGCCCATACCCCTTCACCAACTCGTCGTCGACCGTGAGGAGAATGACGCCGATCTCCAGACCGGATGCCAACGCTATGAGTGCGACGGTCTCGCCCGGCCGGATCCGCCCGGCCTCGAGTTCTTCGACCAGGGCCACCGTGTGAGTAGTGGATGCGGTGTTCCCGTACCGGTCGACGGTGATCACGGCGTCGTGCCGTGGGCTCTCGCCGAGTGATGCCGTCACCGCTGCCATCCCCTTGCGTATCGCACGCGCGGAGGTCTGATGAGTGATGACGTGATCGATGTCCCGCATCGAAATGCCCGCTGCTTCCAGGACTTCGTGCACCAGCAGGGGGGTGTCGGCGATGGCGGCCCGTTGGATGGCCCGCGACCTCGTGAACATCCTTGCCCCGGGATCGTCGCCCGATGGGTAGGCCAGGCAGAGTCGGCTGTAGTCAGCGATCGTGGTGAAGCCGGCCAGGCTTATCCCGGCAGAATCGGCGGGGGCACGTTCGAGCAGAAGTGCCGCGCCGGCGTCACCCAGCGTGAGGCAGGCGAGTTCCCGGCTCATGATGTTCCTGACGTGTCGGGCGGCATTCCGACCCAGTTGCGAAATGTACTCACCACTGACCACCAGGCCGCGCTGGAAGGCTCCCTGCCGAATCCAATTGTTGAGAACCGTTACACCCGTGAGCATTCCAGCGCAGGCGTTGGAGAGGTCGAAGGTCATCGCCTTCTCTGCTCCCAGCGCTCGGGCCACCCCGCTGCTGGTGGTCGGCTCCATCCACTGCACCAGGCCGCCGCGGAACTTCGTGATGCTGCAGCTGATGATCACGTCGAGGTCGGCGGCGTCCTGTTGGGCCCTATCAAGGCAGTCCAGCGCGGCGGCCGTGGCGAGGCTGTGGGAGTCGTCGTCGCCGACCGACACGCGCCGTTCGCGTATGCCGGTGAGCCGTTCCAGGTCGATGTGCGTGTCGTGGCGCGTGGTCGACATGAGGTCGTCGGTGGTGAGGTGGTCGCCGGTAGGTGGCGACCGGCTCCGGCCAGTCGGGTGCGGTACGGCGCGACGGGGCCATCACCCTCCATCACCAACCAGTGCTTGCCCATTCGTCGCCCTATTGGTGATTCTCGGGTGGGTCCGTAACGGAGGTGGTGCCTTCGCTGATCTCCACCAGGCGCGCCACCGCGTGCTCGATGCCGCTGGCAAGCGCCTCGATGTCGGGGACGGCGTCGTAGTCGGCGGTGATGCCGAACACCAGATCGTCGCCATAGCTGAGCATCGCCACGCCCGTCCGGAGCGCCAGTGCGATCGGCGGGATGGGCATCAGCCGAACGACATCGCGGCCCATGATCGACAACCGACGACGTGGACCGGGCACGTTGGTCGCGAGCGTGACGATTCCGAGCTGAGGCAGCCTGGTCAGCAGCCGAACGGCCCACGCCGTCATCGCGAACGGGATGTAGTTGGCGGCCGAGAAGACCGCGTTGCCTGCCTGTCGCTGCCCACTTGACTTTGCCCGCGCCAATCGAGAGTGAACCGCCTGCAGCCTCTCGACCGGATCGTCCAGTTCGACGGGAAGATAGGGCAGCATCACCGAGACGCGATTGTCCGGTTGGTGGAAGGCGTCGGCGGACCGCACGGACACCGGCACCAGGGTTCGCAGTGAATGCCGTCGGGGCTCCTCGCCACGCGTCGTCAGAATGGCCCGGAAACTCTCGGTGATCGCTGCGAGCGCAACGTCGTTGATCGTTGCATCGAACTTCTGGCAGACCGCGGCGACGTCGACCAGGGAGACTCGAACCGAGCTGTAGCGCCGCAGACTGCTGACCGGGCCGGACAGTGATGAGTCCGTTGGACTCATCAGGGCGGACACGATCTCGACGGCACCCATGGTCACCTTCGCGGCCGCGCCAGTCACGGCG
Source organism: uncultured Actinomycetota bacterium (assembly GCA_963798245.1). Classification (GTDB taxonomy): domain Bacteria; phylum Actinomycetota; class Actinomycetes; order Mycobacteriales; family Mycobacteriaceae; genus Mycobacterium. The sequence continues at coordinate 252,646 of CAWCSO010000004.1, read as the reverse complement.
GTCGACAGCTCCCACATGCTCCCGAGCCAGTTCAGCGGATTGAGGCTCAGACCCGATGGCTCTGGCGCCGACTGCGTCGATTCCTTGGACGCGCGTATCCGGCTGGCGAACGTCTCGCCGTCGGGTTCGTCGCACATTCCGGTGAGGACCTGCACGGCGGATATCCCGTCGGCGATGCAGTGGTGCAGCTTGGTCAACATCGCCCAGCGACCTTCGGCCAGACCTTCGATGATCCAGCATTCCCACAACGGTCGGTCGCGATCGAGCCGCCGCTCCATGACATCGGCGACCACGGCGAACAACGCGGCGTCATCGCCCGGTGCGGGAAGAGCGGTGTGATGCAGGTGGTGCGTGATGTCGAAACGGTCGTCCTGAACCCATTCCGGCGCGCCCAGATCCAGTCGGTGCATGTGCAACACCTGCGTGAAGCGGGGGACCGACGGCATCCGTTCGCCCAGCGTGGCGACGAGTGTTTCGAAGTCGGGCACTGGGCCGTCGATGACGGCGAGACTTCCGATCGCCAGACTCACGTGCCGGTCGGAGTCCTCGGCTTCGAGGAAGCCCGCATCGAGCGTCGTCAGATGGTCCACGGTCGATGACCTCCGATCCCGTTGCGGATGCAGCACTGCTCCATGTGTTCGACGATTCACGTCGGCGCGGGTTGGCGGAAGGGGCGGACGTCCCGGGATCGAGAGTCCTATGGCCCGCTGGCGGGGCGCCCTGCTGTCCTGGCCGCCTTGTAGGGTTCCCGTCATGGCACGGTTCGAGGATCGGGTGGCGATCGTGACGGGTGCCGGCGCTCCGGACGGCATCGGTGTGGCCGTGGTCAGACAATTGGTGGGTGAAGGCGCCCGGGTGGTGCTGGGCGCCACCTCTGAGCGGGTCCATCAGCGTGCGGCCGAGTTCGGTGACGCTGCCGTCGGTGTGGTCGCCGACCTGACCGTCGACGGCTCGGCGGACACGTTGGTCAACACTGCACTCGAGCGCTGGGGCCGGCTCGATGTGTTGGTGAACAACGCTGGCATGACGTCTGTGTCGTCGGGGTGGGATGCGGATGCCGATGTTGCCGCGCTGTCCCTGCAGGAGTGGAACACGGCCATCGCGCGGAATCTGACGACGGCGTTCCTGATGTCAAGGGCGGCGGTGCCGGTGATGAACGCGGCCGGCTATGGGCGCATCGTTTCGGTGGGGTCGACCACCGGCACGGTGAATGCGATGCCGGGACAGTCCACGTACACCGCGGCCAAGGCCGGATTGGTGGGACTGACACGAGCACTGGCGTTGGAAGTCATCGCGACTGGGGTGACCGTCAACGTGGTGGCACCCGGCTACGTCGCGACCGGATCACAGTTGCCCTTCGAGGCGGCGGCCGCCGCGGCCGGGCCGATCGGGCGAAGCGCAACTCCGGATGAGATCGCCGCCTGCGTCGTGTTCCTGTGTCACGAGAGCGCGTCATTCGTCACGGGCGCGGTGCTGGTCGCCGACGGCGGGCACAACATGCCCGAGACCTGGCCGCGGCCGTAGCCCGGACATGCAGCTCACGACTTGCGCGCCACGATTACCGGGACTCGTGCGGCCTGTACCACGTTCGCGCTGACCGAACCGAGCATCATTCCGGCGAAGCCGCCGCGGCCATGGCTTCCCACGACGACGAGTTGCGCCGAATCGGAGTGGTTGACCAGCCAGCGGCTCGCGTCGTCGCGGATCAGGGTGGGCGTCACGTGGACGTCCGGATACGTCTCCTGCCAGCCGGCAAGGCGCTCGCTCAGCACCTCGCCACCCCTGCGCTCATCGATCGTCCAATTGAGGTGAGCGCCCGAACTGAGGCGGTCCGCCCAGGCGTGCATGGCGATCAGCGGCGCGCGACGAAACGACGCCTCGTCGAACGCGATCGCGGTGGCGAACTCCGACGCCGGTGAGCCATCGACACCGAGCAGGATGGGCGCCTTCACGTCGTTTTCGGCGTGCCCCTCGTGGATCACCGCGACCGGGCAGTGGGCGTGGCGGACGAGTCCGCTGCTCACCGAGCCCAGGGGCAGGCGTTCCAATGCTCCTCTGCCGCGGCAGCCCACCACCACCATCCGCATGCCCTTCGACATGTCGATGAGGCTGGACAACGGATGGGCGAACACGAATTCCATCCGCAACTGGCGCAACGTCCGGTCTCCGAGCACTTCGTCGACGACCTGCTGGGCGGCGGCGAGGATCCGGTCGCCCTCGCTTCGCTGCGCGCTCCGGTGCTGGTGGATGACGTCCGTGTCGTAGGTGTTGGAATCCTGGTGCTCGGCGACCGTCATCACTGTCAGCGCCTCGTCACGCATCGCGGCCTCCCGCACCGCCCACCGCACCGCGGCATCGGAGTACTCCGAACCGTCGACTCCGACCAGGATTCCTGAAGTGTCCGTTCTTGCCGTCATCTCGCCACCTCTGTGGGCGTCCCGGTGCCTGCCGCGGCACGGCGCTCCGCCCCTGGGTCAAACACCTCTTGCACTAGATGCTCGTGAAGTTGCGTGCGCACGTCTGGGGTCCAAGGTCACATCATCGGGCGCCGTTGGTCCCGGAACCGGTGCGGCGGGAAGCCAGAAGTGTGCCGCCGCTGGTGAATGATTGACGACGACATCAGTGATAAGACCACGGGAGATGACATGAGCGCAATGACGGGCGAGGACCGATCAAGGCGTTGGTCGCCGTCACCTATCTGGCAATGGTGGCGGTGAACTTCCTGGCCAACGCCCTGCCGCTGAACGGCCGACGCACCGGTGAGGTGTCGGACGAATACGAGAACCTGTTCACCCCCGCTGGGCTGACGTTTTCGATCTGGGGTGTGATCTACCTGCTGCTGGGCCTGCACGTGCTCTACCAGCTCGGGTTGTTTCGCGGCGCTCGAGCCGAGGGTGAGCGCACCGCCCTGCTGAATCGGGTCGGCGTGCTGTTCTCGATCTCCTCGGTCGCCAACACCGCTTGGGTGTTCGCCTGGCACTACGAGATGATCCCGCTGTCGGCCGTCCTCATCACGGTGATCCTGGTGTGCCTGATTCTGATCGCCAACGTGCTGCGGACGGCGAATCTCACCGTGCGCGAACGGTGGTTCGTCCAAGTGCCGTTCAGCGTCTACTTCGGCTGGACGACGGTGGCGACCGTCGCGAACATCACCGTGCTGTTGGTCAGCCTGAACTGGGACGGCTTCGGTCTGCCGGACGCGGCATGGGCCGCGATCATCGTCGTCGTTGCGATGGTCATCGGTACGGTCACGACGCTGCGCAACCGCGACGTCGCCTACGGGCTGGTGCTCATCTGGGCATTCACCGGCATTCTGATCCGGCAGACGTCCGCGGATGCCCTGGCCGGCCGGTACCCCGGCGTCATCGTGGCGGTGGTCGTGTCGCTGCTGGTCTTCGTCGTCGCCGAAGCCGTTGTCCTCCGGCGGCCCGTGACCCAGCACCGCGCCGGCTGATCGTTCAGACGCAGGTAAAGCTGTTCCTGCCAGCTTCTTTGGCGGTGCTCACCGCTGCCTCCAGCCGGCTCTTCAACGTTTCCACGGACTCACCGGGAACGGCCAGGGTGGCGCCGATGCTCAGTGTGGCGTCGATCGTCACGCCCGAGTGGTGGATCTGTTCTTCGGCACGGCAGCGAATCTTCTCCGCGATCTGGGCGACGTTGTCGAGGCTGTGGACCCCCGGGAGAAGCACCAGCGCCTGGTCCCAACCGAAGCGTCCAACGGTGTCTCCCTGGCGTACCGATTGCCGGATCCTCACGGCCAATGTGGCGAGCACGACGTTGCCGAATGCTTCTCCCCACCTTTCGGTGATCGTGAAGAAATCGTCTATTTCGCATAGGAGGACGCCAAGGTGAGGCCCGTGGACTCGGGGACTGTCGAGCGAGAACTCGAGGCGTGCGAGCGTCTCGGGAATGGTCGTCAGTCCGCTCAGGCCTTCCCGGGAGCGCATTCTGAGCAGGTCCACCTCGAATTGGGCGAAGGTGGCGAGGATCTCGAAGAACATCTTGCCCACCGGGTGGGTCGGGTCGTACGGCTTCCCGTCCAGCGACAACGTCACGCCGCGCTTGGCGAGATCGTCGCCGATGGCGCACGCGTCGGGTACCGATCGGGCGAGTCGGTCCAGCTTCGGCACGACCAGCGTGTCGCCCGTCTGCACTGCGGCGAGCGCCTGATCCAAACCCGGCCGTTCCGTTTCCGTACCGGTGAATCCCTGGTCGAGATAGATCCGGTCATCGGCGACGCCGAGTTCGCGAAGTCGTTGTCGCTGCGCGTTGAGGTCCTGCGAGTCCGTCGAGCAGCGCGCGTATCCAACGACCGTCCCGGTAGTGGTCACCGTCGAAATGTAACCGACAGCCGGGTTGCCCTACTGCCCTTTTCGTGTACCGGCTATACCCCCGTCGGCGTGACGCCCAAGTCCTTGTAGTCACCGCTCAGCGGTGGCGACAGCATCGGCTTGCCGTATCGGTAGCCCTGCACCCAGTCGTAACCCTGAGAGAGCAGTGCCTCTTCCTGCTCGCGGGTCTCGACACCCTCGGCGATGATTCGCATCCCGAGATCCGATACCAGTTGGATCGCCCAGCGGGCGACGACGTCCCCGCCGCCGTCGCTGCGCAGCATCTCGATGAACGTGCGATCCAGCTTGACCACGTCGGCCGGCAGGTTCTGTAGATAGGCGAGCGATGAGTAGCCGGTCCCGAAGTCGTCGATGGCCACCTTCACACCGAACGCCCGAATTGCGCCCAGCACCTGCCGCAGACGGCCCGATTCCTGGACCATCGCAGACTCCGTCAGCTCGATGGTCAATCGTTCGGGCGGGATTGCGTAATGGCCGATCAGCTCGGCGATGAAGTCGACGTACTCCGCGTCGACCGTCTTCGCGCTGGCGTTGATCGCCAGGTGGAACTCGCGCGACCATCGCGCAACAGCTCGAGGCACCCGAGGACGGCGCGCTCGGCGATCCGCCGATCGAGCTGCTGGATCTGACCCGTCTCCTCGGCGATCGGGATGAACTCGGCAGGCAGGAGGATGCCACCGGATGGGTGGCGCCAGCGGGCCAGCGCCTCCGCGCCGACGATCTGGCCGGTTCGCAGCGAGACGATGGGTTGGAATGCCGGAATCAGCTCATCGCCGCTCGAGCGCCCGGTAGAGCTGCTGTTCGAGCATCGACCGATGGACCGCCTGCTGCGAAAAGTCTGCCTGGTAGAACGCGACACGAGACCCGCCGGCACGCTTGGCCGAGTACATGGCCAGATCTCCGCGCCGGAGCAGTTCGACGGCATCGACGACGCCATCGCTATCGACGACCGCCCCGACGCTGACGTTCACCACGTTCATGTCGCCGTCCACGATCATCGGATCTCGGAACGTCGCCACGATCCCTCGGCGAGCCGCGAAACCAGATCAGGCCGTGGCATCGCGAAGGAGTACGACGAACTCGTCGCCGCCGAGGCGGAACACGCTGCCGGACCGACCGACCAGATCGAACGTCACTCGCTCGAGCCGGTCGGCGGTGGCCTGCAGCACCAGGTCGCCCTTGTGGTGTCCCAACGCGTCGTTGATTTGCTTGAAGCGATCGAGGTCGAGGAACAGCAGGCTCGATGTGAGGCATGCCGCGCGGGCTGGTCTCGCTGCCGATCGCCTCGCGAGCGAGCGACGGTTGCCGAGACCGGTGAGCGGATCGATCGCCGCTTGGACGCGAGCTGTCGGTACGAACCATTCGAGCAGGCCGGACTGCACCGCGTGGTGTAGCTTCGCTGCCGCAATCTGGTCGTGATCGGACCACATGCGGCTGCGGTCGGTGACGTTCTCGACGAACTCGTGGAATGAGCCACGTGGTTGCAGGTTCCGACTCGTCCTTTCGAACCACCGCGGTCAACTCGCCGCCCCAGCGGACGGTGGCTGAGGAACGGTCTACGGAACCAGGCCAGGTATGTCTCCGGGGTGCCGGGCAGCCGGGCGACGAGGCTCCCGCACACGTGTCGGACGTAGCGAGCTCGGGCATGTCGGCTGCGAGACATTCGGTCGCCTGCACGAGATCCGTTCCGGCCGAACTCAATTTGCGCACCCGCCGATCGATCGCGTCCTGTCCGGCACATCGCCGAGACGGAGAACATCGCGACCTACAGGCGGACCACCAGCCCGTCGGCATCCACCGCCTTCAGGGCGTCGTCGCCGATCGCTTCGATGCATCGGATCGCGTCGTCACCCTCCGTGAGCTTTCGTCGGAGGTCCTCGGCGAGCGCCGTCACCTGTGAACTCCGGGTGGCGAAGGACTTCTCGTCCATGGTCGTGGCGACGAACGATGCAATGCGACTCAAAGTGGTGAGCGTCTGACGATCACTCAGGCTGAGGGTTCGGGGCTCGGTGTGGTGCATGACGAACATTCCCGTCAACTGTCCGTTTGGACTACCGACACCGTTGCCGTGGCGACCACGCCCATGTTGCGCAGGTACTGAAGGTGCACCGGTGAGACCGCGCGACGGCGCGCGAAGGTGAGGTCGAGCGTGGGGACGTCGCTCGTCGCCCGAAGTCGAGCCGAGCAGGTGGACCGTCGGTCCGTCGACGTCCTCGATGACGCGGACGAGTTGCAGGACGTACAACCGCGGGCCTGCGGTGGGATGTCCGCGGCGGGGTAGTGCAGCCCGAGGAACGGCTCCAGGTGGGCTGATTGAGGTACTCGGCGGTCACCTCACCGTGATGGTCGGGATGGAACGTGTAGGCCATGGTGCGCGAGTAGCCGAACATCTGCCCGAGTGCCGCACCGTCTTCTCGGCGAACTCCTGCCAGCTCGGAGCCGCCAGCAGCTCGGCGATCATCGCGGTCGGATCAGGGGCAACGGCTGGAACGTCGCACTCGATCTCGAGGACGTAGTGGTCGCTCGTCGAGTGCGCGGTGACCACCACCGGATCCGATGTTAGCCAGGGCATCTCGGCTCGCCACCCGTCGATGGGCTCGAATCGCGTGACGGCGTCGGGGAGTTCGAGCAGCGCGCGACCTCCTCGACCGTCGCTCCCGTCACCGTGGAGTGTCGGAAGGATCCCGGCGAGCGGCTCAGCCAGATTCGACGAGAGGTGTGAGACGCACCGCCCCGCGACGGTCGAATGCGAGGAGCCATCCGTGGGCCTGGATGGCGTCAGGCGTGTGGATCGGCAAGGTGTCGCACCCCTCGTGGCCGACGACCTTCCACAGGCCTCGGAGTCGTCGCTCATCGGGTCCCCGACCGACAGATGGTCGATGAGGTACCGCCGGTGCACGTCGAAACCGGCACGCGCAGCCACCACGGCAGCGTTCGTCTCGTCCGGATCCAGACGCTCCAGGGCGCCCAGCACCGCCCGCCAACGATCGTTGAAATGGTCGCCGTACGGCCGGAGCAGCACGTGCTCGCGTTCGGGCTGCCACCACGGCGCGGTCCGGGCAACGCGCAGCAGGTGCAGTCCGCCCAGTGCCGAGCCGACGTAGACGTACAGCAGCCCCAACATCGTTCCGCTAGACGGACCCGCACGACAGTTGCTCGTCTCCGCCCGGGGAATGTCGCGACCGGGTCCGGCCCAATAGATCGGCCAAGAACGCTGACTCGGCGTCGATGGCCAACCGCTTGGAAACGTCGGCGGGCGACAGCCCCTCGCAACACATCTCCGGCGGTATCTGGGGCAACGTCGCTCGACGATCTCGGCAGCTTCGATCAGCCCGCTGACGACGGCGGCGTAGTACCCGACCTCGACCAGCGGTCCGGATCGATCAGCCGATCAACCGATTCGTGATCGGCGGCGGTCTCACGACGAAGTGCTGCAAGCGTCGGCCCGCCCGCGCGTTTCGTCGACGTCCCCATCAAGATTCCGTCCTCGCCACGGTTCGAACGTGTGCCTCGTACTCGTAGACACCATTGTTCCTTGATGAGCGCATCCTGTGCGGGGAATGCGCGAGGATCGCCCGCGAACCGCTGAAATGGCGCGAGTTCGGTTCGGAGCGGGAGCACTCGGTGGGATGAGCCCGGGCCGCGCCAACGTCACGATGGACTACTGCGGCTCAATTGGCTGTCGAACCTGCTGTGCCACACCAAAACGAACTGCGAACGGGTCTTGTGGAGCCGCGGCACCGCGCTGTCTGAGCCGATGATCCTCGACCTTGTTCAATGGCCGTCGGCCACCGGACCGCTCACCGTGACAGCGGCACGATCGAGACCACCGTTCGCCCGGACATCGTGTTAGTTCGCGCCCGCCGCGATCACCTGGTCCACCTCGAGGGCCCGGCCGGCCATCTCGGCGTGTGCCTTGTCCAGTGCGTCGGCCTGATCCTCATCGGCCTTCATCAGCGCCTCGATGTCGAAGCCGGCCATGTCGAGGACACCCATGTCCGTGAAGGCCTTCTGCACCTTGTCGCCCCACAACCCGATGTCCTTGACGATCGGCACGATGCGGCTGAACAGGTGCGAGCGGAACTGGATCATCAGCGGCGACGTGTCGACCCATTCGGCGCACTCTTTGACGTCCAGGCCGAGGGTCTCGAAAACCTCCTCGCCGCGGAACCGGTCGCGCATCAGGTAGCAGGCGTCCACGACGAACTCTTCACGCTCGTCGCGCTCGGCGTCGGTCAGCGCGGAGTAGTAGTCCTTCAACGAGATTCGGCCGAAGGCGACGTGCCGGGCCTCGTCCTGCATGACGTAGGCCAGCAACTGCTTGGCCAGCGACTCCGGCGGCGCCATGTCACGCAGCACCCCGAAGGCGGCGAGTGCGAGCCCTTCGATGAGGACCTGCATGCCGAGATAGGGCATGTCCCAGCGCGAGTCGCGCAGGGTGTCCTCCAGCAGTGCGGTCAGGTTCTTGTTGATCGGGTAGACCAGGCCGACCTTCTCCTGCAGGAACCGCGAGAACGCCTCGACGTGCCGGGCCTCGTCCATGGTCTGGGTGGCCGCGTAGAACTTCGCGTCCATGTCCGGGACGACCTCGACGATCTTGGCCGCGCACACCATCGCCCCCTGCTCGCCGTGCAGGAACTGCGAGAACTGCCAGGCTTGGAAGTGCTGGCGCATCTCGGCGCGACGTGATTCGTCTGCGGCGTCCCACATCGGGCTGCCGAACAGCGGATGGAACTCGTCGGGCAGCCCGACCGGGTTCATCGGGTCGACGTCTTGCGCCCAGTCGATGCGCGACTGGGCATCCCACTGCTTGTCCTTTCCCTTTTGGTACAGGGAAAGGAGCCGGGCGCGCCCGTCGTCGTACTCCCAGGTGAAGCGCGCGTCGCCGGCGCTGGGCACCTCCCACGAATACGGCGTCGGGCACGTCCGTGTACTTGTCCTTCGTGGTCATGAGCTGCCGCCTCTCTGCCCGGTGTGACTAGTGGTCATATGACGTGTATCACATTGCGCCGCGTTCGGCGGCGCCGTCAACCCTGACGGGCGGGCTCCGTGGCTCGGCGAATCCGGTCCGCCGCAGAAGGGCGGGTTGGCCCTCTTGTTCTAGCCCAGTCCCTGGGAGGGCAGTCCCGTGAAGGCCCAGCGTGTCGCATCGACCCGCTCACGCGAGGCCAAGTCACCGTTTGGAAACGATGCGGCGCGGCGCTTCTCATGTCGCACGGTTGCGCTGTCCAATTGCGTCGGCCGTCAATTGAGGCGGTAAAGACGACTTCGGTCCAGTCATGCAGTTCGGCTGAACCAAGGCTTACGGAAACATCTGGGTCCGGATAGGGGAGTTGACGGTGATGACGATCTTCGGTCGGTTCAACATCGAAGTAGTTGCCAGCGCCGGGTTGTGCGCAGCCGCCATGGCACTGAGCCCGCTGGCGGTAGCCGCCCCGTACATGACGGGCGGCGGCTATGCCTGCCTCGAGTCGTCGGCCGGCGACGCTGCCGGCCCGGCAGCGGCCGGTGGTCCGGGCGCCGCCGGTGGTGCGGGAGCCGCCGGTGCGGCGGGGGGACCGCGGCAGAGTGCGGTGCCCCGGTCACTGACATGGCCGGAGTTCCCATGGCCTTGCCTGGTCCGGTGCCGGTGGTTGCTCCGGTGCCGGTGGGTGCGCCGGTGCCGGTGGGTGCGCCGGTGCCGGTGGGTGCGCCGGTGCCCGTGGGCGCGCCGGTACCCGTGGGCGCCCCTGTGCCGGTGGTTGCTCCGGTGGGTGCTCCGCTGCCCGTGGGCGCTCCAATCCCCGTGGGTGCTCCATTGACTGAAATGGCCGGGAGCTATGGAGGTAAGGGTGCGCCCACTGGTCCGCCGCCGCCTGGCGCTCCGATGCCCGGTCAGCCGATTCTGCCCGGTCCATCGGCTGCCGGCTGAGGCTGTCCTCCTGCGGGTGTGACCGCTGGGTCGCCAGCCAGTCGGTTGGGGCGGTGGCAAGGTGACCGCAAGTTGCTGGGTCGAGACCCGACCCAGCGGTAGCGACGTGCGCGCATAGAAGGCAAGGTTTCCGCAGCAGCTCCCGTGGCCAAGACGTGACAGGGAAGTGATCCAATTGCTTACGTACACTTGTGCTTTCACCTCTCGCGACGCCGTTATGATCGAAATGACAACACTGTCATTCGATACGGAACGGAAGCCATGCGCGGGGTTGTGTGCTGTCTCTTGCAGCGATCGGGATCAATGCGGTGTGCCTGCGGGGTCTGCCGGCGTAAGCATGGCGGGTGAACCAGTCGCATGTGCCCGCCATCGCATCGGTTTCGCCGAGCGCACGGCGAGGTGGTCGGTGTTGCCCATCCCGTCGAGATGACGTTCCGCACGCCCGTCGCCGACCGGCGCGCGGCCGAACGCGCCATCGACTTCACGTCGGTTCCCGCCATGTCGGGCAGGTTCGAATGGCTCGGACAGCACCACCGTGCAATGGGTTCCCGACCGATTCTGGCCGGCCCACAGCACGGTGACGCTGTTCGTGGCCGGCTTAGTCGACGGCCTTCGACACGGGTGCCGCCGTCGTCGGTGTCGCCAACATCTCGGATCACACGTTCACCGTGAGCATCGACGGCGCGGCGGCGGGACCGCCGTCTGCCCTGCCTGCGCCCCATCACCGACCCCACTGGGGCGAACAGGGCGTGTTCCCGGCCTCGATGGGTCGTCCGGAGTACCCGACGCCGGTCGGGATGTACACCGTTCTGGACAAGGATCCCTCGGTGATGATGGATTCGAGCAGTGTCGGCATCCCCGTCGACGCGCCCGACGGTTACCAGCTCACGTGAAGGACGCCGTCCGGATCACCAGCCGTGGACTTTTCGTGCACGCGGCCCCGTGGGCCGTCAACTCACTCGGCTACGACAACGTCAGCCATGGCTGCATCAGCCTGAGCCCCGAGGACGCCGAGTGGTACTTCAACACGGTCAAGGTCGGCGACCCAGTGATCGTGCAGGAGAACAGCATCGAGGTTCCTCGGCGGGTTGGCAACTAGCGTCGACTCCAGGAGCTTCAGAAGACCCTGATCCAGTCGATGAGCATCTCGGCGGGATAGGTGCCCGCCGCGGGCTCGCGACCACCGGACCACCCACGGCGATGTTGAACACCGGCGCCAGCGTGTAACCGGGGTCGTTGAACGGCCAGTCGTCGATGGAGTTCGCGGGCACGGTGAAGAACGGTTCCATGCCCGGCGCGTAGTCCTTCCAGAAGTACATGCCGCTGGGAAGCCAGGTCATGCGCCAGGTGTGCCAGGCGTTGTCGATCGGGTGGCGGTCGGTGGCGAACGACGTCCCGTCCAGTCTGGCGTGCACGGTGGTCCCGGATGGCCAGTCGTTGTTGCCGTACCACTCGATCAGGTCGATTTCACCGCCGCGGACCGGGTTGTCGTTGATCAGCCAGAAGGCGGGCCAGGCGCCGTCGGTCAGACAGTCGAGCTTGACCCGTGCCTCCCAGGTGGTGCCCATGCCGCCGCGCCAGTTGCCGATCACCTTGGCGCTGGCGTACTTCTCCTGGATGGTGGTCCCGGGACCGCGGGTGGCCCGAATGACCAGGTTGCCGTTGCCGTCCTGAAACACGTGCTCCTGGTCGGTGACGTAGCGGCCCATGTTGTAGGGCTTGTCCCACTCGATTGGGTTTTTGATGGTCTCCCGCGCTGGGACGATGAACCACCACGCCGGGTCTGGCGGTGCTCCGGCGGGGCCGTTGAACTCATCCTGGAACAACATCACGGGACCGGCATCGACTTCGGCGGGTACCGGGGCCCCGGGCGGCGCCGGAACAGGTGGAAGTCACCCGGAAGTGGCTCGGCGTGGGCCGTACCGACGGTAGCGCGGCAGCGGCCGCACCCAGACCGATCATGAACATCAGGTTTCGACGATCCATTTCTGGCATGGCCAAAATATATGCGATGCCGGCGCGAAAACCGCCCATATCGCAGATCTGCCGCAGTGTGGCGCTGTCCAACGGCCGTGAATTCCTGACGATGACGTTTCCCGGAATGCCTTGCTCCGGTCGCATCTCAAGCGATGCTCGTTGCCGCATCCTGGTCGCGATCGGGGGTGATGGTGACGTTGGACGGGAAGTTCTCTCCTACGAGTGGAACGCCGCCGAACACTAGCCCGTGTGCACGCTAGGTGATTCGAAGCGTCGTGTCCCGGCGGGCTAACCTGTGATGATCATGGCCCGGGTGCCGTCGGCGCTGAACAGTGCGCTCCATACGGCGCCGGGGAGGGTGACGGCGGACTGTGGACCGTCGCGGTGTTCACCACCACCGCCCGTGTGCCGGCAGTGATCAGCGTCCGACTGCCATCGACGCTCAACAACGTGCCGGGACTGGAACCGGCGAACGTCACCGTGCTTCCAACCTGAGCGCCCGTGGCGGTGTTGATCACCACCACCCGGATTCGCCCCCTCGACGAATCGGAGGCAATCGTGGTGACCACGGCGCGGCCACCGTCGGCGGTCAAGAGCGGCGGCCCGTCTGGGTTGCCGGCGAGCGTGACCGGCGTGCCGGTTTGACCGCCGGTAACCGTGTTGATCACCGTCACCCGAGTGGTGAACGTGCTGGTACGCCCGTCGTAGACGGCGGTCGTGATCACAGCGCGGCTACCGTCGGCGCTGACCAGTGTTCGACCGGGTCTCCTGCCAGCATGAGCGTGAACCGACCTGTGTGCCGGTGGCGGCGTTGATCACCGCCACGCGCGCTGTGAAGCCCACGGTCGAGTCGTATGCGCTAGTGGTGATGAGAACCCGCGTACCATCCGCGCTCAGTTGCGTGGAGGTTGCGGCGCCGTCGAGGTCCACGGTGGCACCGGTTTGAGTACCGGTGGTCGTGTCGAACACCTCGATCCGGGTAGTGAAGCCGGTGGACCAGTCGCCTCCGACGGCCGCGATCAGGACGCGACTTCCATTGGCGTTCAACTGAACTTGGTCGGGTGACGAGCCAGGCAATGTCGAGGCGATTCCCGACTGCGTACCCGTTGCGGTGTCGATCACCGTGACCAAGGTTACGTCGGTACCGGTGGCCGAGTCGTAGGCGCTCGTGGAGATCACCGCGCGGCTGCCATCAGCGCTCAATATCGGTGTGCCGTAGCCACTCACGGTGACTGTGTGCCGACCTGGTTTCCGTTGTCGGTGTCGATGACGGCCACCCGGGTGGTGAATCCCGTGGTCGGGTCTTGGACGTAGGTGGTGACGTACACGCGGCTGCCTTCGGCGGTCGCTACCGGCGAGCCTGACGGTGAGCCCGAAAGTGTGACGGCGGTCCCGATCTGGGCGCCGCTCGTCGTGTCGATCACGAGACTGGCGCTGCCGGTGGTGTCGTAGGTGGTGATCAGCGCACGGCGGCCATCCGCACCGAGCAACTGCGCCGGGGATGAAGAGCCGGCAAGGGTCGGGTGCTACCGACCTGATCTCCGGTCGCGGTGTCGATCGCCGCAACTCGGGTGGTCGTCGCCCCGCTGTAGTCGGTGACATACGTGGTGACCAAGGCACGGCTGCCGTCCGCGCTCACTACCGGCACGCCCCAAGGGGAGCCCGAGACGGGCAACGTGGTTCCCACTTGGCTGCCCGTCGTCGTGTCTATCACCGCGAACCGCGTAGTGGTACCCACGGCGCCGGCCACGTAGGTGGTGACTATGCCGCGGGTACCGTCCGCGTTCGATGCTGGCTGACCCCCGTGGCGGTAGCCGGTCAGGGTGACATTGCCGACGACGTTCACCGCTGTAGCAGGGGGAGTGCCCGTCCCAGTGCCTGTGGCTGCCGCCGCAATGGGTACCGTGATGGACTTGCTAGCGGTTCCCCCGTGTCCATCTGACACAGTCACGGTGAACGTGTCCTGCTTGGCGGAGTTCGGCGCATTCGGCGTGGCGGCGGCGTCGCGCGCTGCCGCTGTCGGGGTATAGGTGAAATTGCCCCGCTGCCGAAGGTTACGGTTCCCTTTGCCGGAGCTGCTGTGTAGGACAATGGATCTCCGTCGGCATCCGGCTGCACCCAGGCTGCCATCGACGGTGCCTGTGACGGCATCGGCGGCACCCACCGTCGGCGTCCCGGCGACAGTCGGCGCGCTGTTCTTGGCGGCGATGGACACCGTGATGGTCTTGGTGACGACGCCGCCGTGACCGTCGGTCACGGTCACGGCGAACGTGTCGGCCTTCGCCGCCGCTGGCGCCCCGGTTGCGGCCGCGGCATGACGCGCTGCAGCCGTCGGCGTGTAGGTGAACGCGCCCAGAGCGGCGTTGAGTGTGACCGCGCCGTTGGACGTACTTGCCGGCGCGGCGAATTGGAGTGCATCCCTATCCTTGTCGGTGCCGGTGACCTTGCCGGTCACCACGCCGGTAGAGGCGTTTGGGGTTCCCACACTGACGCTCACGGTGGGAGCGGTGTTCTTCGGGGCGATTGCCACCACGACCTGGCTGGCCGCGACACCACCGTGACCGTCGGTGACCGTCGACGTCACCGTGTCTTGTTTGTCGGCCGCGTCCGCAGTGACGGCCGAGGCGGCATGACGCGCCGCAGCGGTGGGCGTGTACGTGAAGGACCCCGAGGAGGAATTGATCGAGACCTTGCCCTTGGTCGACGTTGCGGCGTATCGGAGGCGGTCCCCGTTGGCATCGGTCGCCGTCACCGCGCCTGCCACGGTCCCAGTGGAAGTATTGGGTGCACCTGCCGTAATCGTCGCGATCACCGGCGCCTGATTCGCCAAGTTCGCCACGGTGCGCACGACCGCGGTTTGACCGGTGGCCTGCGTTCGGGCGGCGGTATTGACGACATTGACATTGGTGCCGCCAAGTTCACGACGGGCCCCTGCAGCCATCACCCACGTCGTCGGCGACCCCACCGAACCGCCGAAGCCGGTGCCCGTCAACCCCGGAGACGCGGACGCCGCCACGGGCGACATGCGCACTGAATTCGACGCGACGGTTCGCCCCGTCGCAGACCGCGCGGCGGCTCCCGAGTTGGCAACGAGCCGGGACTTGGTGGAGGCAGCAGCAACGCGGCCCGTCACCGAATCCACGCCAGATGAAGTACTGCCCGGCGACTGGCGCCCTGACGTGCGCTCGGTGCCGACCCGCGCCGCCGAGCGTGAACGTAGACCCGATGACCGCGGGCCGGCCGATGGCGAGTGACCTTCGGCGAAGACGATTCTGACGATCCACCCCCGGCCCCTTCATCTGCCCACGCCGCCGGGGCGCCCGAGAGACTGCCGCGCCGATGCCCAGCGCCACGGCCAGTCCTCCGACGTGGCCCACGAAACGTCCTGCCTTCACGACGACCTCCCCGGGTGCTGCTTACCCTGGGAGATTCTTCGCCCGGACCGATGGCGCGACCTCGGTATTGCGCTACTGCAATTCCACCGTTTCTGGCGTGGACACTACTTAGATTGCCTGCGAGCGAGGTGGCCTGCGCTCCAAGACGCGACGGCACCATCATGGGCCACCTGAACGCGTCGACCGAATGTCGGCAACGGGGCACTGGCGGCCGGAATGGGTGACGCTGGCCTACCTTGCTGCGTGCCGTCAGTCGATCACTAGCTCCGCCAAGGGCAGTACACCTTGAAGGCGATCGCCACTAATGTCTTCGACTGGCCGCTGTCTAGCGGAGTCTGGCTATTGACCTGCTGAGCGATGAGCTTTCGGGTGAAGCCGCGGGTCATCGGGTTACAGCGCAAGGTTCGCTGCAAAGATCGCGACATCGGGCGACGGGACCTGAATGCCCGCCGCGCTTAGGGCTGCCAGCAATGCATCGTCTTGTGGCGTCGCGGACGCAGGCTGCGCAGTGAGCAAGGCGCCGGCGATGAGAGCACCAGCGGCGAAAAGACGGACAAGGATCATGAGGGGCCCCGCTCCCGATAGAAAAACACAGTCTGACAGCAGTATCGCCTAGCGAACTGATGTCGTTACGGTACAGGGTTCGGAATTGCGACCGCCCGTGAGGGGGTTTGCTGCTGTTCACGGAGCGGCCGGGCGGCTTCCAAGCTGCTACGGGACCGCGCGCCGCTCGCCGCTCGGGCAAATAGGCGAAAGCCGTGGTGAGTGTGGAGCCGATGACGGGAATCGAACCCGCGTATTCAGCTTGGGAAGCTGATGTTCTGCCATTGAACTACATCGGCCTGACCAGCAACGCTGGTGATCAGGAAGGCTAGCACCAGTGGTTCGCGAAACGTACACCACCCGATTCGGCAAACACCGGGCCGGCCGCGTCGCTGACTTGGGCCTGGGTTTTAGTATCGCGTGGTCACGATGGCTATTTCTGAAAAGTGTCTCGCAATCGAGTCGGCGCGAGTCGACCGAGCGGCAGGTCCGACCTGTCCGCCGAGGATGCGTCGATGGCCCAAGACCTCACGTCATCGGACGGACGATTCGGGTCGTGGTGCTGAGTAGGGGCGCGTACTGACTCGTTAGGCTCGTCGGGTGCTGCTCTCCGATCGCGACATCCGGGCCGAAATCGCCGCCGGCCGGCTGGGCATCGACCCCTTCGACGACGGCCTGGTCCAGCCCTCCAGCGTCGACGTCCGCCTCGACAACCTGTTCCGGGTCTTCAACAACACCCGCTACACCCACATCGACCCTGCCGAGCGCCAGGACGAGCTGACCACTCTGGTCGAACCGAAGGAGGGCGAGCCGTTCGTCCTGCATCCCGGCGAGTTCGTGCTCGGGTTCGACGCTGGAGCGCTGCACCCTGCCCGACGACCTGGCCGGCCGGCTGGAGGGCAAGTCCTCGCTCGGCCGGCTCGGGCTGCTGACCCACTCGACGGCCGGCTTCATCGACCCCGGCTTCACCGGCCACATCACCCTCGAGCTGTCCAACGTCGCCAACCTTCCGATCACGCTGTGGCCGGGCATGAAGATCGGCCAGCTGTGCCTGCTGCGGCTGACCAGCCCGGCCGAGCACCCCGTACGGCAGCTCGCAGGCCGGCTCGAAGTATCAGGGCCAGCGCGGTCCGACGCCGTCGCGGTCGTATCAGAACTTCATCAAGTCCAGCTGAGCGCTAAGGCCGGGAAGAAACTGAGTCCGCGGGTACGGTGGATTCCGCCGCGTTTAGGGTGAGGGTGTCAGCGTGTCAGCTAACAGCGTCGACTGTAACGACTGCCGCTGGTAGGGGCGATGAACCAACTAGTCGTCGACTGGAGCGGCCAGGTTCGGACGTGACCTGAATAACGTAGCAAACATTTTGGAGGGGTCAGTGGACATCGTATTGGGTGTGTCGTTGACACCTAAGACGGTGCGTATGGTGCTGGTCGAAGGCGAAAAAGCCGACGGCGCCATCGTCGATCACGACACTTTCGACGTGTCGGCCGCGACGGTTCGGCAACCTCACTGCGCCGATCAGTTGGTCTCCGCCGTGCTTGGCACGCAGGAGAGCGCCGCCGAGGGCGGGCACGTCCTCAAGGCCGATCGGCGTGACGTGGAGCGACCGCGCCGAGGCCGCCGCACTTCGTGACGCTCTGGCCGCCCGCGGCATCACCGACGTGATGCTGGTCTCCGAGTTGCACGCCGCCGGCGCGCTGGCTCAGGCCGCAGGCAGCGCCGTCGGCTACGACAGCACGGCCTGCTGTTCATCGATCGCGACACCGCCACCCTGTCGGTCGTTCGGAGCGACGACGGCTCCGTCGTCAAGGTCCTGAGCCGCAGCCTGCACAGCACCGACGCCATGGCCGTCCTCACCGAGATGGTCGACGCCGTCGAGGCGCAGGACTCCCCGCCGCAGGGCATGTTCGTCGTCGGCGCGGGGGTCGACATCGCCTCGGTCAAGGCCCACCTGTCCGACTTGGTCTCATCCCGGTCAACGCTCCGGACGAATCCGGGCTGGCGCTGGCCCGCGGTGCCGCGCTGGCGGCGGCCAACGCGCCTGCCTTCGACGCGACCACCGCCGGCCTTGCGTACGCCTCTCAGATCCCGACGGCGCCACGGCGGGCAACGAGAACGTCGGCCTGGCCACTGCCGAACCCAGTTGGCGCCCGTCGGCACGTCGGCTCCCGTGGTCGCTGCGTACAGCGCCGCGATGACGACGTCGATGAACTCGACGCCGACGACTTCGACGCAGAGGCCTCGACGCCCGCCGATGAGGGCCGCAAGCCGTTCCTGCTGGTAGGTAGCGCACTGACGTCGATCTTCGTCCTCGGTGTGGTGGCCCTGGTGATCTCACTCGCCGTCAGCATCCGGCCCGACCGCAGATCAGCGTCCCGACCCGGGTCAGGCCGCGATCGTCCCCAGTGTCGCCGCCGTGCCTGCCATGCCCGCGCCGGTTGAGGAGGCCGGCACCGCCGCCTGCACCAGCGCCGCCGCCCGAAACCATCAAGGCCCCGGTTCCGGTGGTGCAGCAGGCCCCGGCAGCCCCACCGCGCACCGTGTACGTCGAGTCGCCGCCCGCCCTGCGGCACCGCCGCCAGCTCCTGCCGCCGCCCGCGCCCGCGCCGCCGCCCGAGGTGGTTCCCGCGCCGGTCGTCCCGCCGGTCGTCGTGCCGCCGCGGGTGGTCCTGCCGCCGATCTGGCAGCCGCCGAAGTGGACGCCGCCATGGCAGCGCTGGACTGAGGGCCCTTCAAGTAGCAGTGACGACGAACTGCCGCAGACCCCGCCGGGAGTACCGCAGTACCCGCAGTATCCGCAGCAGACCCAGCAGCCTCGTACCCGCAGTACCCCCAGCAGACGCAGCAGTCTTGGACCTGAGACCCCCAGCAGACACAACAACCGCAGTCGGGCCGGGTTCCGGCTGACGGTGGCTCCGGTGGCGGCTAGGTGGCGGTCGGGTGGCGGCGGTCGAGTCGTCGATCGGAGCGGCGGCCCGCACCTTGCTTCCTGATCTTCTGCTGTAAACCGTGTGGTCGCTGCTCGACTACCACTCGTCAGCTGCCGTTGGTCTGCGCTCGGTGTCGCGTAGCGGCTAGCTCATCGCGGGAGCCTATGCCGGGCGTGTGCGATGCACTGTGTTCGGCACCGGCTATCTAGGCGCGACCCACGCGGCGGGCATGGCCGAACTTGGCCACGAGGTCGTGGGTGTGGACGTCGACCCCGAAAGATCGCGACACTGGCCTCCGGCGACATTCCGTTCTACGAACCTGGCCTGCGAAAGGTGCTGCGGGACAACCTCGAAGCCGGCCGGTTGCACTTCACCACCGACTACGAGGCTGCGGTGGAGTTCGCCGACGTGCACTTCCTCGGCGTCGGAACGCCCCAGAAGAAGGGCGAATACGGCGCTGACCTTAGCCATGTTCACGCTGTGATCGACGCTCTGGTCCCGCTGCTTGCGGTCTGCGGTCATCGTCGGCAAGTCCACTGTGCCGGTCGGCACTGCGCGGAGCTGGGCAGACGTGCCAGAGCTCTCGCGCCCGAGGACGTCGAAGTCGAGATCGCTTGGAACCCGGAGTTCCTCCGCGAGGGCTACGCCATCCACGACACTCTGCATCCCGACCGGCATGGTGCTTGGTGTGCAACGGGATTCGGCAGCGTGCCGAGGCGGAGATCCGCGAGATTTATGCGCACATGCTCGGCTGAGGACCTCCGTTTATGGTCACCGATCTGCAGACCGCCGAACTGGTGAAGGTGTCGGCGAACGCCTTTCTGGCGACCAAGATCTCGTTCATCAACGCGATCTCGGAGGTCTGCGAGGCCGCCGACGCTGACGTCACATGCTCGCCGACGCGCTCGGCTACGACGCCCGTATCGGCCGGCGATTCCTCAACGCCGGGCTGGGTTTTGGTGGCGGCTGCCTGCCCGAAGGATATCCGCGCGTTCATGGCTCGTGCCGGAGAACTCGGCGCAACCAGGCGCTGACCTTCCTGCGCGAGGTCGACAGCATCAACATGCGGCGCAGGACACGGATGGTCGACATGGCACCACGCGTGCGGTGGCTCACTGCTGGGAGCCAGGGTCGCGGTCCTGGGCGCGGCGTTCAAGCCGGATTCCGACGATGTGCGCGACTCGCCTGCGCTGAACGTGGCAGGCAGCTCCAGCTCCACGGCGCGGCGGTGACCGTGTACGACCCGAAGGCGATGGAGAATTCGCAGCGCTCTTCCCGACGCTGAACTACGCGACCTCGGTGGTCGAGGCCTGCGAGCGCGCCGACGCCGTTCTGGTGCTGACCGAATGGCAGGAGTTCGTCGAGCTGGACCCCGATGAGCCTGGCCGCCACCGTGCGCGCCAAAGTCGTTGTGGACGGCCGCACCTGCCTTGACGTCGACAGGTGGCAACGGTCCGGCTGGCGGGTCCATGCGTTGGGGCGACGAATCCCGGTTCCCGGGCGCGTCGTAACGTAGCCGGTATGACGGTCTATGCGTTGAATCTCTTCGACGTCGCCGACAGCGGCGAGTACCTGGCGTACTCCAAGCGGTCGGTGGCCGAGGTCGCCCGGCACGGCGGCCGCGTCGTCGCGCTGGGAAAGTTCGTGAGGCGTGCTCGGTGACGACGTGCCCCGCGTCAGGTTCTGATCCTCGTCGAATGGGACTCCAAGGACGCCTTCGACGGGTACTGCGACGACCCGACGCTCGCCGACCTGCACGCCCACCGTGAAACGGATCGTCGGCGTACGTCTGGCAGCTGTTCGATCGCTTGGACGATCTATGTCCGGTGCTTAAGCTCGAGACATGACGCTGCGCGAACGCGCGCACTGGTTCGCCCTGCACGGGGTGATACGCGGACTTGCGTCGTTCGGGGCGCGACGCGGCGAACTGCAGGGCAGGCTCATCGCCGATCCCGCCGTTCGGGCCGATCCCGGGGACTTCGCCGACGAACTCCGCGCGCGCGGGCGGCTGGTCCGGGGTCGTGCGGCATGGCTGACGGCGGATCATGCGGTGGCCCACGAGCTGCTTCGCTCCGACGACTTCGCCGTCACGTCGATCGGTCCACCCTGCCACGTCCACTCGGTGGCTGGAGCGCAAGACGTCGGTGAAGGCCGGCTCACCCGCTGCTTCCGCCGTCGCTGCTGTCGGTCGAGCCGCCCGAACACACCCGCTACCGCAAGACGGTCTCGTCGGTGTTCACCACGAGAGCCGTTGCCGCACTGCGGGAAGGGTGCAGGCAGCCGCGGAGGCGCTGATCGACGAGCTCGACGAGGAACCGTGCGGCCCCGTCGATGTCGTCGAGCGCTACTGCTCGCAGCTGCCGGTCACCGTGATCGGCGACATCCTCGGCGTGCCCGATCAGACCGGCCGCGAATCCTCGAGTTTGGGGAACTCGCGGCGCCCGCCTGGACATCGGGTTGTCGTGGGCGCAGTACCAGAGGGTCGAACATGGTCTCGACGGGTTCAACGCCTGGCTCACCGACCACATAGGGCGGCTGCGACGTTCACCGGCGACGACCTGATGAGCCAGCTCATCGATGCCAGCGAAGGTGGCACCCGACTCGACGACGAGGAGTTGCGGGCCATCGCGGGCCTGGTGCTCGCCGCGGGCTTCGAGACCACGGTCAATCTGCTCGGCAGCGGCATCCGGATCCTGCTCGAGCATCCCGACCAACTCGCCCTGCTGCCGACAGCCCGATCTCTGGCCGGGCGCGGTCGAGGAGATCCTGCGGCTGGAATCGCCCGTGCAGCTGAGCGCTCGGGTGGCGCGGGTCGACACCGAGGTGGCGGGCCGGACGGTGAAGCAGGGGAACTGGTCATCCTCTATCTCGCGGGAGCCAACCGGGATCCGGAGGTCTTCGCCGACCCGCATCGCTTCGACATGACCCGCGAGAACGCGGGCAGGCACCTGTCGTTCTCCGGTGGCAGGCACTTCTGCCTCGGTGCGGCGTTGGCGAGCGCCGAGGGCGAGGTCGGACTGCGGACCTTCTTCGAGCGCTTCCCGAATGCCGACTGGCGGGGGCGGGCAGCCGGCGCGATACCCGCGTGCTGCGGGGATGGGCGACGCTGCCGATCAGCCTTGGGAGCGCCCGCACAGCGGTACGTTCCTAGGATGGACTTCCGCGCCACTCTCATCGAGGAGACCAGGGCCCTCGGCGACCTCTTTCCGCGGGGCCGACCCGACGACACCGGTGCCGACATGCCCCGGGTGGACCCTGAACCAGGTGTTCAAACACGTCGGCCGGGGCAACCGCTGGTGCGCGCAGATCATCGCCGAACGGCGCGACCAACCGCTGGACCCTCGCGATGTGCGCGATGGCAAGCCGCCGGAGGATCCCGAGGCCGCGATCGCCTGGCTCAACGACAGCGCGCAGCTGGTCATCGACGCCATCGACCGCGTCGGTTCCGACGCGCGGGTCTGGACGTTCGTCGGATCCAAGCCCGCAGGGTGGTGGGTCCGCCGGCGCGTACACGAGCAGGTGATACACCGCGCCGACGTCGCGTTGGCCCTCGGTGCAGAGCTTCGATCTTGTCCGCCGAGCTTGGCGGCCGACGGCGTCGGCGAGAGACTCGAGATGTCGATCGTGCAGGCCGACCGCCACTACCGCCGTCGAGCGTGGGATGACCCTGCATCTTCATGCCACCGACGGGGGCTGGGCCCCACCGGAGAGTGGACCGTCGTCCACGACGAGGACGGCTTGAACTGGTCGCATGACCACACGAAGGGTGAGGCGGCGGTGCGCGGCAGGGCGGTCGATCTGCTGCTGGTCCTGACGCGCCGCCGCACCGCCGCCGAGGCGGGCGTCGACGTCTTCGGCGACGCGGAGGTGTGGGAGACCTGGCTGGCCCGCACGCCGCTCTAGGCTCCCCTATGCGGGGAATCATTCTGGCGGGCGTGGCCAGCACGGCGGCGATCCCGTCGTCAGCGGCACCGACACGCCAGCGCGATGCCGCCGACCGCCGAGCGGGCTATCTCGATGGCCACGTTCTCACTCGTCAACACGTCGCCCAGGGACCTCTCCGCCACGCTGAACAACAACAGTAGCGGCAGCGCGTCGGCGGCATAGGCGAGTACCAGCGTGTAAACGGTGCTGGCGATGTGGTCACGGCCCACCCGCATTGCGCCGAGGAAGACCGCCGCGCGCGACGCCCCGTGCTCGGCGAGTTCGAATGCCGTCGACGCTTGGGTCACCGTGACGTCGTTGAGCACACCGAGTGAGCCGATGATGAAACCGGCCAGCAGAAGACCGGTGATCGATACGTTGCCCAGATACGCGGCAACCTCGTTGTTCTGATCCTGGGACAGTCCGGTCAGATGCGCCAATTCAATTGCTGCCCAGGATAGTACGGCGGCAAGGAGGAGCGAAGCCAGGGTTCCGAGCAGTGCCGCGCTGGTGCGCAGGCTCACGCCGTGCGCAAGGTAGATGACCGCATAGAGGATGGCCGCGGACGCGACGAGCGCAACGGGGATCGCCGGTGCGCCGTCACGCATGGCGGGCAGCAGGAACACCACCAACACCGCGAACGCGACCACGATTCCGACCATCGCGCGCAGCCCGCGCCACCGTGCCACCGCGATGATCACCACCGCGAACACCGCCGCGAGGGCGATCAGCGGCCAGGTCCGCTCGAAGTCGTAGAACGCGTAACTGGTCGTACCGTTCGCGTCGACCGCTCTGCTGATCCGGATGTCGTCACCCACGGCGAGATGGGGCTGACCGGGACCGCCGCCGAACTCGAGAAGGGTGTTCGCTCCCTTGTTGGGTCCCGAGTCGATCGCGACGAGGGACTGTACGCACGAACCGCCGCCCGCCGAGCCGCCGTCGGTGCCGTGGTCAACACTCCGCCCGCCGACGGGCTGCCGCAGTCTGCGATGCCGCTGGACAAGACGTGGCCCGCCTCCGTGGTCACCGCGCCGCCCGCCGCGTTCTGAAACGGCAACGGGATGTCGACCTTCGCCTGGCTGGGCCACAGCAGCACTGCACCGACGACGACGGCGAGGCCGATGGCGGCAAGCAGGCCGACCACGATCCTGGCGGCCAGGGGGCCCAGCGGTGCCGGGCCGGCCATGGAGTGCGAATGTGAGTGCGCCACCCGGCCAGGGTAGGGGTCAGAACGGTGCGGCCGGATACGCCGCGATGCGCGCCCGGTTCACACCACGTTCCCAGGCGATGCGGGCCGCCTTTTCTGCGGCGCGGCTGCGTTGGCGCAGTGGCATTCTCAGGGTGTTGCCGCGTGGCGGCGACAATGGTCTCTGGTCAGATGGCTGTGGCGTCGGGCTGAGCAGTTGCGGGAAGAGCAGCGCACCTGGCGGCGTGGTCGCGAAGGTGCGACCGCTCGGTGACGTGAACGTGATGGTGCCGTCGGGGTGCTGAACGTCCTGCCAGCCGCCGGGCCCGGTCCAGAACGTCTTCATTAGGTGATGGTGGCGACAGTATTTTTTGAGGTTGCCCGGATGGGTGGCCCCGTAGGGCCAGGGGGTGGTGTGGTCATTGTCGCAGGATTCTGCGGGCTGCCCGCATCCGGGGAAGCGGCAGGTCATATCTCGGCAGAGCAGGAAGTCGGCCAGCGCGCGCGAGGGACGGTAGCCACGCTCGGCGGTGAGATCCTCAGGCGGAGCCAACGGGCGCGTCTTGGCCCGCCCGGTCTGGATGAGATCTCGCAGGTGCTGCGCGGGGACCACGCCCTGATTGATTGCGTAGGCGGGTTTGTCGCCGTCCCCGTCGACGGTGGACTGCTCGGCGATCACGTGCACGATCACCTGGCTCGCTGGAGCAGCCGGGTCCGACGGGGTGGTGCAGCTCTCGAGGCCACATGCGCAGGCCAGCGCCGTGCCATCGGCCAGCGCGAGCAGTGCGTCGGCGCGACGCTGCGCCTTCGTGCGGGGGTCCTCGCGGCACACGCTGGTGGCCATCGCATCCAAACGCTTGTCCAGCGTCGCGCCGTCCAGGCCGGGCAGTCGGCCGGAGAGTTCGGCCGTGCCGTCTTGGCTCAGGCTGACGTCCACCCAACGGTCGGCCTGATTTTCGCGGGTCATGCGGCGGGCATCGGGATCGAGTTCGACGACCAACCAGTCGATGACGCTATAGAGCTTCTTGCGGGACAGTGCGTTCCAGGTCGGTGCGGCTTCGGCAAGCAGTGCGTCGAGGCGAGCCAGGATGTCGGGATCCTGGACTAGCAGCGTGCGGGTGTCGATCGCGGCGATGACCCGAACGTCGACGTCGCCGGCCAGGCAGCGGTGGGCCAACTGGGGCAGGCGGCGGGTCAGGGTCAGCCCGATCGACATGTCGGCGGCCGCACGGTGGCGGCTGATGCCGAGCTCGGCGCCCACTTCTGCGGCGGCGACGTCGAAGTCCTCCACGCACCACATCTGAGTTTCCTGGCCGGGGCCGGCCTCGCGACGGGCGGTCAGAAGGCCCGCGGCGACAAGGCGGCGGGCCGCGGCTGCACGTTCGACGCGTTGCGCTTCACTCATCGCCGCGAGCAGTGCCGCGTTGCCGAGATCGGAGAGTTCGTCGAACATACTTTCGATCATTGTTGGCGCGGAGGCTGCCCGCCAGCACGTCGTCACCGATCTATGGATGAATCCCAGACTGTGGACAACCTTGCCGTGACAAGGCTTTTCGGCACACGGATGTCACAGGGCCGTGCTAGCTCGGCGGGAGAGGGAGCGACGGCCCTACTGGCGATAACTCGCCAGGAAGTTGCCGAGCCGCTCGATGGCGTTGGACAGATCACGCGACCACGGCAGCGTCACGATGCGCAGGTGATCCGGTGCAGGCCAATTGAACCCGGTGCCCTGAGTGACGAGGATCTTCTCCTGCAGTAGCAGATCGAGGACGAGTTGCTCGTCGTCGTGGATGTCGTGCACCTCGGGGTCCAAACGCGGAAATGCATAGAGCGCGCCCTTGGGCTTGACGCACGACACCCCGGGGATGGCGTTCAAGTCGTTCCACGCCACGTCGCGCTGCTCGAGCAGACGTCCCCCGGGCAGCACCAGATCGTCGATGCTCTGGTGGCCGCCGAGTGCAACCTGAATCGCGTGTTGTGCAGGCACGTTCGGGCACAGCCGCATGTTGGCCAGCAGGCTGATGCCCTCGATGAAACTTCCGGCGTGCTCCTTGGGGCCGGTGATCACCAGCCAGCCCGACCGGTAGCCCGCCACACGGTAGGCCTTCGACAGTCCGTTGAAGGTCAGCGTCAGCAGGTCGGGGGCGACGGATGCCAGGCAGATGTGCTCGGCGTCGTCGTAGAGGATCTTGTCGTAGATCTCGTCGGCGAGAAGCAGCAGCTGGTTCTTGCGCGCCAACTCGACCATCTGCTCGAGGATCTCGCGGCCGTACACCGCGCCGGTCGGATTGTTCGGGTTGATCACGACGAGCGCCTTGGTGCGCTCGGTGATCTTCGACTCGATGTCGGCGATGTCGGGTTGCCAGCCCTGGGTCTCGTCGCACAGGTAGTGCACCGGGGTACCACCGGCCAGCGACGTCGAAGCCGTCCACAGGGGATAGTCGGGTGCGGGTATCAGGACCTGATCACCGTTGTCGAGCAGCGCCTGCAGCGTCATCGTGATGAGTTCGGAGACGCCGTTGCCGAGGTAGACGTCGTCGACGTCGAAGCGCGGGAACCCGTCCACCAGCTCGTAGCGGGTGAACACCGCGCGACGCGCCGCCTGGATACCCTTCGAGTCGGAGTAGCCCTGCGCGTACGGCAGCGCCTGGATCATGTCGCGCATGATCACGTCGGGCGCCTCGAAGCCGAACGGCGCAGGATTGCCGATGTTCAGCTTGAGGATGCGGTGGCCCTCGGCCTCCAGCCGGGCCGCGTGGTCGTGTACCGGTCCACGGATCTCGTAGAGGACGTCCTGCAGCTTGGTCGACTGCGTGAACGTACGCTGTCGCGGCTGCTGACCGGTTTCCACGGCAGCTGTTGAGTGTTCACGTCCTCATCGTCTCATCGCCGTCCAGCGAATTCGACTGGCTCCGTTACTTCTTGCCGGGGCGTCGGACACCCGGTGCGATTCCGAGGCCCTTTACCGGGACCTGCGGCGCGGCCGGTTCATCGGCTGCACCTGAGTCACCGTTGGAGGACGAAGCCTCCGGTTCCGGTTGGGGCGCTTGGGCTTCGGGCTCGGCAGTGGGCTCGGTGCAGGCGCAGGGGAGCGGCCGGCTTCTTGGCGCCGGGCTTCTTGATTCCGCCAGCCAGCCCGAGACCGCCCTTGGCCGGTGGTTTCGCCGGTGTCTCGGCTGCGGGGGCCTCGTTGCAGGTGCCTCGACGGGTGTCTCTGCCGGTGCCGGTGCAGTTGCAGCGTCTTGGCGCCGGGCTTCTTGATGCCTCCGGCGAGCCCGAGGCCGCCCTTGGCGGGTTGCGCGGGGGCTTCGGTTGCGGGCGCGGGCGCCTCGGCCGTGGCATCCTCGGCCGGCTTCTTGGCGCCTGGCTTCTTGATGCCACCGGCCATGCCCAGTCCCTTGGCGGGCTTGGGTGCCGTCGCGGTTTCGGTCTTGGCGGCCGGCTCGGGCGCGGCGGCGCGCCTTCCTCGACCTTCGCGGGCTTGGTCTGCGCGGGTGCTGCCGGGGCCCTGGCGGCCGCCGCCTCGGCAGCGGCGCCCTTGGCGGGCAACGTGACCGCGCCCTTGTCGAGCGCACCCAGCAGCAGCTGCGCCACGTCGAGCACCTCGACCTCCTGCTTGCCGATGGCCTCGGCGCGGTCGCCGACACCGTCGGTCATCATCACGCGGCAGAACGGGCAGCCGGTCGCGATCTTGGAGGCGTCGGTATTGAGTGCCTCCTCGACGCGCTCGTGGTTCACGCGCTTGCCGATGTGCTCTTCCATCCACATCCGCGCACCACCGGCGCCGCAGCACAGCCCGCGGTCGGCGTGGCGTGGCATCTCGGTGAGCGTGGCCCCGGACGCACCGATCAGCTCACGGGGTGCCGCGTACTCCTTGTTGTGGCGGCCCAGGTAGCACGGGTCGTGGTAGGTGACGTCCTGGCTGACCGGGCTGACCGGCACCAGTTTCTTGTCCCGGACCAGGCGGTTCAGCAGCTGCGTGTGGTGCACCACCGTGTAGTTGGCGCCCAACTGCTTGTACTCGCGGCCGATGGTGTTGAAGCAGTGCGGGCAGGTGACCACGATCTTGCGGTCGATGGTCTCGGTGCCCTCGAACAGCTCGTCGATGGTCTCCTTGTTCTGCGTGGCGAGCTGCTGGAACAGGAATTCGTTGCCCGACCGGCGAGCCGAGTCACCGTTGCAGCTCTCGGCCGAACCGAGCACGAGGAACTTCACGCCCGCCGTGGCGAGCAGCTCGGCGACGGCCTTGGTGGTCTTCTTGGCGCGGTCCTCGAAGGCGCCCGCGCAGCCGACGTAGAACAGATACTCGAAACCGTCGAACGAGTCGACGTCCTCGCCGTATACGGGCACGTCGAAGTCGACTTCGTCGATCCAGGCGGTGCGCTCGCGAGCGCTCTGGCCCCAGGGGTTTCCCTTGGTCTCGAGGTTCTTGAACAGACCGCTGAGTTCGCTGGGGAACTCCGAGGCCACCATCACCTGGTAGCGGCGCATGTCGACGATGTGGTCGATGTGTTCGATGTCGACGGGACACTGCTCGACGCAGGCGCCGCAGGTGGTGCACGACCACAGCACGTCAGGGTCGATGACACCACCCTGCTCGAGGGTGCCGACGAGCGGGCGCATGGCTTGATCGGGTCCGGAGCCCAGGATGCGTTCGAAGCCGGACTCGGGCACCGCGTGCGTCTCGGCGTGCTTCTCGCCGCGCAACTCCTCGCCGACGCCCCCTTCGGGGGTGTTCTCCAGCGGGGTTTCCTTGTCGCCGAGGATGTATGGCGCCTTGGCGAACATGTGGTCGCGCAGGTTCATGATGACGAGCTTGGGAGACAGCGGCTTTCCCGTGTTCCATGCCGGGCACTGCGACTGGCAGCGGCCGCACTCGGTGCAGGTGGTGAAGTCGAGGTAACCCTTCCAGGTGAAGTCCTCGATCTTGCCGCGGCCGAACACCGCATCCTCGTCGGGATCCTCGAAGTCGATGTACTTGCCGCCGGACTCCATCGGCAGCAGGGGGCCCAGCGCGTCCGGCAGCCGCTTGACGGTCACGTTGATGGGCGCCAGGAAGATGTGAAGGTGCTTGGAGTGCAGCACGATCAGCAGGAAGATCAGTGCGACCGCGATATGGCCCAGCAGCGCGACCGTCTCGATCCACTCGTTGGCCGGCTCGCCGAACACCTGCAGCCACGACCCCATGCCGTGCGAGAAGAACGCGCCCCATCCGTAGGGCAGATTGCCGTTGACCACCGCGGCTCCGCGGAAGAACGCGTAGGTGAAGATGACCAGGAAGATCATGAAGAGGATCAGCCAGGCGCCGCCGGTGTGTGATCCGTAGAAGCGCGAGTCACGGCCGTATTCCTTGGGTTCGGAGCGCAGTCGGATGATCGCGAACGTGATGATTCCGAGCAGCACGGCCAGCGCGATGAAGTCCTGCAGGAAACCCAGTACCTCCCAGTGGCCGACGACCGGGATCGCGAACTTGGGATCGAACAGCACCCCGAAGGCCTCGATGTACACGGTGATGAGGATGAAGAAGCCCCACATCGTGAAGAAGTGCGCCAGACCCGGGATCGACCACTTCAGCAGGCGGGTTTGCCCGAAGACCTCTTTGAACTGGGTACCGATGCGGGTGCCGAGGTCGTTGGTGCGGCCACCCTCGTCGAGCGTGGGCTGTCCGGCGCGGATCAGCGAGAACAGCCACAGCACGCGCTTGACGGCGAAGACCACGACGATCGCCGTCATCAGCAGCCCGACAACCAGCCTGATCAGAGTCTGCGTCTCCACGCACGGCCTCCCGATTCCCAAATCCCGGTCAGTGAGAAGGCATAGTTACTGCTCGGTAACTTACCTTGAATGCCAGCTCATAGTGGCATCCACGTGCTCGAGATCGCCACGAAGGTTGCCCTAACTTCGAGCGGGGTGAGCCTGGTGGTGGGGTGGTTGCCGGATCCGACGACGTGGCGTTACGGGTCGGGGGCGCCGCGAGCCGCGGGCGACGGTGTGGCGCTTGTCACTCGGCTGACCGCCCGGTGCAGCCGTCGGGGTGCCGAGGATCGCCCGCAACATCGACATCAGTTCCGAGCGGGACTCGGCGCCGAGCCTGCGGCGAATTCGCGCAACGTGATGCTCGACGGTCTTGGCCGAGATGAGCAGCTGGCTGCCGATGTCGCGGTAGGGCATCCCCTGCAACACCAGTTCGGCCACCTCGCGCTCCCGGTCGGACAGCCGTGACCACGTCGGCATCGACGACGGTGGCGGCGCCCTGGCGGCCGGCGTCGACACCGTGGCGTCCCCGGCGTCCTGCGCAGCCACTGTGACCTTGAGGTCGCGGGCCAACTGGAGCATCGCGGCGGAGATGCGTCCATCGGGTGTCTGCAGCGCGGCCTGGCTCGCCAGCCGGGTCGCGTCCCAGGACAGCCCGAACTGGGCCAGCGAACGCGCCGCGACGGTCACCTCGTCGACGTCGACGTGGTTGGCCAGCACCCGCAACCAGGTGCGACCCGCGGTGGCGAGCGACTTGGCGAACGGGCTCCTGCTCGCGGCCGCCGTCAACGCCTGACCATGCGGTGCCACCAACTCCGGCGAGTTCGCCAGGATGCCGGCGTGCACGCCCGCCCAACGCAACGGCAAGGACCACAGTGTCGGATCTCCCAGCGCCCCAAGCAGACCGAATGCCTCGTCGATGACGTGGGAGAGACGGTCCACCTGCCGCAGCCGGGCCGCGGCGACCCACAGCTCGCCCAGCGGCAGCAGCGAATACAGATCCAGCGAGTACTCGGTGAGAACTTCGATCGCCGAGTACCAGTGCTTCTGCACGGCGCCACTGTCGCCGCTTCGGCGGGCGATCGCGGTCTGCAGGGCGCTACACCACAACTCATCCCTGCGGTGCAGTCCGTGCGCGTCGACAGCGGCCACGTCGGCGGCTGCTGCCGCCAGTTGCCCGTCCAGCATCCTGATCCAGCCGAGTAGCAGTCGGTGCCGGTTGGACACGAAGGCGGACACGGAGGCGGAGTCGTCGTCCGCCGCACGCACGGCCCTACCGATGACGCTGCGGGCACGCACCGGATCGCCGCCGTGCAGTGCGGTCAGGGTGACCAGCGCGGCAGCCGTGTCGGGTGCCACGCCGGCGGAGAACGGCTCGGACGGCAGCGCCTGCGACAACCGGGACATCGCCGGCGGGTACTCCGAGTCGAGCGTGAGCAGCAATCCGTCGGCGAGGTTGCGGGCGGCCCGCGCCGTCGCCGTCGGAGGCCCCACCCCATCGCTTCCCGCCGCCGCCCGCGCGGCCGCGGCGTCGCCGACGCCGATGGCCACCATCACGTTGGCGGCTCCGACGACGGCGTCGGGGTAGGGGCCGAGCCAGCCGAACAGCTCGGCCGCCTGCGCGGTGGCACCGTCGTGCACCGCCACGCTGGCTGCGATCCGGACCGCCGCCGCCCGCTGGTCGGGCACATCGGATGCCAGCAGCCGGTCGGCCATTCGGCCGGCGGCGCTGCAGTCGCCCGCAGCGGCCAGGGCATCGGCCAGTCGGGCGTCCGGCCTCCGCGTGCCCACCTCTTCAGCCGCCCGGTACAGCCTTGCCGCCAGAACCGGTCCGCCATGACTGCGCCTCGGCGAGTTCGGTCAGCGCGTCGGCGAGCCGCTCGTCACGCATCCCGTGGTCGGCCAGTCGAAGCGCCACATCCATGGACAGCGAGGCCTTCTCGATCTGGGTGTGCAGGAGTTCGCGCTCGATCTCGTGGTGCCGGGTGGTGCCGCTGAGCTGCGCAAGGCAGCCGTGGAGCAGCTTCATGAAGGCCGCGTCGTGTGACGGTGAGATCAGGCCGCTGGCGCGGGCGCGGTCGACCAGCCGATGCGCCGCCACACCGTCGCAGCCGAGCGCCCCGGCCACGTCGTCCGCCCCCAACTCCTGGCTCAGCGACGAGATCAGCAGGGCATCCAGCACGGCATCGTCGACACGCCGCAGCCGTTCGATCAGCGCGTTGCTGGTGGCCCGGGGGATCGCGTCGGTCGCGGAGTCTGAGTCGGGGGAGCGCAGGACCGTGAGGCCGGCGTCGACGAGGAATGGCAGACCCGCCGTCGCCCTCGCCACCGACCGGACTACCTCGGCAGGCGGCGCCGAACCCAGTGCGTCGGCGGCAGCGCGGGCGATCTCGGCGGGACGAAGCGCGCCCAGCGAGACCACCGGTGCCTGCCGGGCCATGGCCGTGAACAGCGCCGTGAGGGCCTCAGGCTGGGTCAATGGTTCGGCCGTGACGACCATGGTCCTGGTCGGGTCGTCGACGACGGCGAGCAGCCGTCCCAGTTCGGCATCGTCGAGCAGGTGTGCGTCGTCGATCACGACCGCCGCCCCCGCTGGATCGCCCTCTCGGGGAGACCGGGCGATCACAGCGACCGCGGCGTCTCGCAACGCGGCGCGAACCGCACTCACAAGCGATGTCTTGCCGGTGCCGATGCCGCCCGACACCAGCACCTTCGCCGGCTCGTTGGGTGACGCCGTCAGCGCCGCGACGACGTCGTGGACGGTCACGGAACGATCGTTGACAACGGGATCTCGGCTGTCGGCGGTGGCGCGGTTGCGACCTCCGGAACGGATTGGGCGGACACGGTTGCCGCCGGGGAATCGATGGGCGCCGTCGTCGGGGCGGCCGCGGCCGAGGTCGGCGGGTCGGGGGTCACGGGTTCCAACGTCGTGGTGATGACGGGCTCGGTCGTCGTGGGGTCTGGCTCCGTGGTGGTGGGCGGCTCAGTGGTGGTGGGCGGCTGCGTCGTGGTGGTCGGTGGTGGTCGTGGTCGTCGTCGGCGTGGTCGTGGTGGTGGTCGTCGTGGTGGTCGTCGTCGTCGTGGTGGTGGTCGGCGACGTGGTGGTCGTGGTGGTCGACGACGTCGTGCCGGTCGAGGAGGACGACGCGGTGGCCGTCGTCGTCGACGCGCCGTCGGGTGCCGAGGTCTTCGTGACGGGCACCACGGTCGTCGTGATGAGACCGTCCTCACCGGTACTGGTGATCGTCACGTTCTCGGTCACCGGAGTGGAGGGGCTCGACGTGCTCGTCAGCGTCACCGCAAGGCCACCCACGGCCAACAGCGCAGCCGCCGCTGCGGCACCGAAAAGGATCGGCGGGCGCTTGTACCAGGGCAGCGGCACGACATCCGGTGGATCTCCGCCGTCGTCCTCGTGCGCGAAGTCCATCTGCGGCCGGGCACCCGTCGCGCCGACGTAGTCGGACTCGTAGTCTGCGCCGCCGTAGGGCACGGGCTCGCCGCTCTGGGCATCATCCTGGGACCAGGCCAGCGAATCCGCCCCTGCCGCGCCCGGCTGCGCGGCGGCACCCGCGATGGGCGCGGCTTGGGTGGGAGGCGTGCCGGCAGCCCAGCCCATCGTCGGGGCGAGACCGGTCGGCATGTCGGCGGCCGGACCCATCCCGGTCGGTGCGTCGGGCAGCCCGCCCGCGCCTGCCACTGCCGCACCGGCTGCGCTGACCACCTGGGGCTGCGGCGTCGTCACGACCTCTGCCCGCAGCCGCTCCGACAACCGCTGGGTAATCATCGGTATCGGGGCGCCTCCACCGACCGTCGCCACCGCCGAGACGGCCGCCAGCGGAATGCGGTTGCGCTGCAGCGTCTCCTCGGCGACTGCCATGAGGTTCGCGAGCGGTTGATCGATGAGCCGCTCCAATTCCGGACGAGTGACCCGGATGTCGGACGAATACCCGGGTAGGGTCGCCGGGATCACGGCCGTGGTCTCGGCGGACAGACGCTCCTTGGCCTGCCTGCACTCGTCGCGCAACCGTGCGAGCGAACTGACGGCCGCGGTACCCGCCGGATCGGAGCCCCCCGCGTCGGCGATACCCGCGATGACGTGGTTGAGCAGCGCCTGATCGATGAGGTCCCCGGAGAACTCCGGGTAGCGGACGGTGTCGCCGATGGGGGCGCCCGTACGGGCGTCGGCCAGCGTGATGCTGGTTCCGCTGCCGCCGAAGTCGCACAGCACCACCACGCCTTCGGATGGAAGTCCGGGTGCCACCCGCAGGGCCGCCAACGCAGCCTCCGAATCCGGGATCAGCGTCACCGGCACGCCACCCGGCGCCAGCGCGGCCTTGATGCGCAGTGCGTTGCGCAGCGCTCCGACGGTGCCCGGGCCCCAGTGCGCCGGAACGGCGATGGTGATCGGTTCCCCGCCATCGACGGTGCGGGCCATCGCGTCGAGGGCCTCGACGAGCACGATCTCGCCGCGGTGAGAGGAGCCGTCGGACGCAACGAGGGGGATGGGGTCGCCGACGCGTTCGACGAACCCGGTAAGCACCAGCGCTGGCTGGTTGGGCCCGAAGCCGTCACCGACCTCGGGCGCGCGATCGTTGAACAGGGCCAGCGCACTGCGACGCACCACCGGCGGACGGCCGACGGCCGCCGCGACGAGATTCGTGGTCCCTACTGACAACCCGAGGGAGTCGCTCATCTGTGTCAAACCTCTGTCGGATCGGGGACGATCGTTGCGAAGCGAAGTAGTCCAAAGAAGTCCAAGGTTCAACCTTAGCGGCCGGGATGGGTGATGGCCTCGATCCCCCTAACGGCGTGTTTCCCCTAACGGGCCGACCCCTAATGGGCCGCCGGAAGGGCTGGGATCGACACCGATCCGGAGCCGGTCGTCCGCCGATAACATTTCACGTAACCGGCCTGACGCAGATGCAGCGCCGACGATCAAGGGAGGCACGCCGTGGCGAACTCGCTCCTCGACTTCGTGATGTCGGTGGTGCGCGACCCTGGCATCGCCGCGCAGTATGCGGCGAACCCGGCCCAGGCCATCGCCGACGCCCACCTCACAGATGTGACGGCCGCGGACGTCAACAACCTGATTCCGGTCGTCGCGGAGTCGTTCTCGGCGGCGGCGCCGTCGTCGTCGAAGGACTCGATTCCCACGTTGGTGGTTTCGGTGGGGTCTCGTGGCGCGGACAACGTCTGGGCCAGCGGAGCGGCGACGGCGGCGTTCGATGCCTTTGATGCCGTCGGTGATCACCTTCCGGTGCAGGGCCTTGAGGACGCGCCGGTCATCGCGACCGACCTGATCGCCCAGCACGACGACCTCACCCCATTCGAGGGCGTCGCGTCGGCCGTCGTCGACGCCGATCTGGAGGAGCCTGGCTTGCAGTTCGACGGCGTGCCGGCCGTCGACGCGGTCGGCGAGGACGCCTGGGACCACGCCATCGCCGACGACCAGATCCCTCATCTCGAACCCCATCCCGAACCCCATCAGGATCCCTCCGGGCTCGACATCTTCGACTGAATCTCTGCACCCAACGACGACAGCGCGGCCGGAATCGGCCGCGCTGTCGTCGTATTCATGCACGTCACGTCGTTTTTAGCGAGAAACCCCGGCCATCCCCTAACCCCCTAATCGGGGCCCTAGTGGAACCCCGGCATGGTCCGCACGAGGTACGGGTTTCGGCCCCGTTCCCGGTCGACGCGGCAGTCCATAAATTGGTCATCAGTTCGCCGGAACACCCGGCGACCAGACCCAGAGACACCAACCGAAAGGCACTGAGATGAACCTGATCGACTACATCCTCGACCTGTTCCGCAGCCCCCAGGTAGCCGCGTCATTCATCGCGGACCCCGAAGGCGCGCTCCGGGACGTCGGCCTGCCGAACGTCAGCGCCGCGCAGCTCGCATCGGTGGCCGCCAGCGCCGCTCCGGCGGGACTGGCCCTCGGCGGCGGAAACCCCGTCGTCGGCCTGCAGCGCGCGGTCGCCGACTACCACAGCTTCGCGTCGCCGTTCTCGCCGCAGACCAGCTTCGCGCCGCAGACGCAGACCGAGTTCGCGAGCCGGAACAATACCGACCTCGCGAGCAACAACGACTTCGCCAGCCCCGACCAGTCGGCCGGCTCCAACGCCCAGAACGGCGCCTTCAATCTGGGCTTCGGCGACATCACCCTCGGTGACAAGTCCACGAACACCGCCACCAACGGCGGCGTGGTCGTCGACGGCGAGAACGACGGCGACATCGTCAGTGGCGACGGTGCGGTGCTCGGCAACGACAACGACGTCAACAACGGTGACGTCCTCGCAGGAACCGGCTCGAACGTCAACATCGGCGAGGGCGACATCGAGGACAACGGCACCACTGCCACCGGCGACAGCACCGTCATCCAGGACAACGAGGGCACGGTCCTCGCCGATGTCGATGCGAGCGGCGGAAACGGTGGCGCGGCCGACGGTGGCGGCAGCCTGCTCGGCATCGGCGGCGGCAATGCGTCCGGCGGTTCGGCGGGCGGCGGCGGCATCGTCATCGTCGACAACTCCGCTACGTCCACCGACGTCGCCGGCGACCAGACCACCGTCGAAGGCGACATGGGCAGCGACAACACCGTCGACGAATCGGTGAGCTCACAGGTGGAGACCTCGGTGGATAACGACACCGAGACCACCGTGGACGACCACGGCTTCACCAGCAACGTAGCGTCGGGTAACTCCACCGACATTGCCTCGCACAACGACACCGATCTGGCGTCGAACAACGCGACCGAACTCGACGCGTTCTGATCGGACTGACCAGACGTAGCGCGGCTGGCGGGGACCTTCACCGATGGCGGAGGGTCCCCGCCAGTTCGCACGCCTACGGTTGATCATCCGAGGGCGGACCACGAGGGAGACTTCATGACGCAACCGAACGACCCGCGCAAGGTCAAGGTCATCGTCGAACTCATCGACCACAGCAGCAGGATCGCCGAGGCGAACGACCGCGACGACCTGGTGGCCAGGCTGGCCAAGGCCAAGGAGCGCATCTCCGATCCGCAGATCCGGGTGGTCATCGCCGGGCAGCTCAAGCAGGGCAAGAGTCAACTGCTCAACTCACTGCTGAACGTGCCAGTGGCGCGGGTCGGCGACGACGAGACCACCGCGTTGGCCACGGTGGTGTCCTACGGCGAGCAGGCGTCGGCCCGCCTGATCGTGGCCAGGGGCGAGGGCGAGGAACCCGACGTCGTCGAGATCCCGCCGTCGGAGGTGCAGACCGACCTCAGGCGCGCGCCGCAGGCCGGCGGGCGGGAGGTGCTCCGTGTCGAGGTGACCGCACCCAGCCCGCTGCTGCGCAACGGGCTCGCCTTCGTCGACACCCCGGGCGTCGGCGGACACGGCCAGCCGCACCTGTCGGCGACGCTCGGCCTGCTGCCTGATGCGGACGCGATTCTGATGGTCAGCGACACCAGCCAGGAGTTCACCGCGCCGGAGATGACCTTCATGCGTCAGGCTCTCGAGATCTGTCCGCTGGCAACGATTCTGGCCACCAAGATCGACCTCTATCCGCACTGGCGTGACATCGTCGCGGCCAACGTCACGCACCTTGCGCGAGCCGGGATCTCGGTGCCCGTCACCCCGGTCTCTGCGATGCTGCGCAGCCATGCGATCACGATGAACGACAAGGAACTCAACGAGGAATCCAACTTTCCCGCGATCGTGAAGTTCCTCAGCGAGCGAGTGCTCTCCCGGGAGAACGATCGGGTTCGCGACCAGGTGCTCGCCGAAGTTCGTTCGGCAGCAGAACATCTGACGCTCGCCGTGGAGTCCGAGCTGTCGGCGATCAACGACCCGGGCGAGCGCGAGAGGCTGACCGCCGACCTCGAGCGGCGCAAGCAGGAGGCCCAGGACGCGCTCGTGCAGACTGCACTGTGGCAGCAGGTGCTCAACGACGGAATCTCCGACCTGACCGCCGACGTGGACCACGACCTGCGGGCACGCTTCCGGGCCATCACCCAGCACACCGAGCACGTGATCGACGGCTGCGACCCCACCCATCACTGGGCCGAGATCGGTGGCGAACTCGAGAACGCCATCGCGACCGCGGTGGGCGACAACTTCGTGTGGGCCTACCAACGCGCGGACGCGCTGGCCCGGGAGGTCGCGAGGACCTTCGAGGAGGCGGGACTCGACGCCGTCGAGATGCCGCAGATCGACGCCCGCGAGATGGGCGCGGGTCTTGGTGAGTTCAAGTCACTGTCGAACCTGGAGGCCAAGCCCATCAAACCGGGCCACAAGGTGGTCACCGGCATGCGCGGCTCCTACGGGGGCGTCCTCATGTTCGGCATGCTGACGTCCTTCGCCGGCCTCGGCATGTTCAACCCCCTGTCTCTTGGCGCGGGTCTGGTGCTTGGCCGCAAGGCCTACAAGGAGGACATGGAGAACCGCATGATGCGCGTGCGCAACGAGGCGAAGACGAACATGCGCCGCTTCGTGGACGACGTGTCCTTCACCGTCAGCAAGGAGTCCCGCGACCGGCTCAAGGGTGTGCAGCGCCAGCTGCGTGACCACTACCGCGACATCGCCAACCAGACCACCCGCTCCCTGAACGAGTCACTGCAGGCCAGCCTCGCCGCGGCCAAGATGGAGGAGGCTGAGCGCAGCGGCCGGATCAAGGAGCTGGAGCGCCAGCTCAACATCCTGCGGCAGGTGACCGACCACGCCGTCGGCCTCGCATCCGGACCGGGTAACTAAGCTGATCGTTCCATGAGTACGAGTGATCGGGTGCGCGCGATTCTGGGCGGCACCGTCGCGGCGTACCGGTCGGACCCCGCCTACCGGGACCGCCCAGATCTCCTCAACGAACTCGACTGGATCGGTCGTCGCCTCAACCAGCCGATCCGGATCGCGCTGGCGGGCACTCTCAAGGCGGGCAAGTCGACACTGGTCAACGCGCTGGTCGGTGAGGACATCGCCCCAACCGATGCGACCGAGGCCACCCGCATCGTCACCTGGTTCCACAACGGCCCCACCCCCAAGGTGACCGCCAACCACCGCGGCGGGAGGCGCACCAACGTGCCCATCGCGCGGGAGGCGGGAGGTTCGTCCGGTCAGCGAGGGCTGACCTTCGACTTCGCCAGCCTCGATCCGGCCGACGTCGTCGACCTCGACGTGGAGTGGCCAGCAGCCGAACTCATCGACACGACGATCATCGACACCCCGGGCACATCGTCACTGCACAGCGACGTGTCCGAACGCACCCTTCGCCTGCTCGTCCCCGACGACGGCGTACCTCGCGTGGACGCGGTCGTGTTCCTGCTGCGCACCCTCAACGCGGCCGACATCGCTCTGCTCAAACAGATCGGGACGCTCGTTGGGGGCGCATCTGGCGCGCTGGGTGTGATCGGGGTGGCGTCCCGGGCCGACGAGATCGGTGCCGGTCGGATCGACGCCATGCTGTCGGCCAAGGACGTCGCCTCCCGATTCACCACCGAGATGGACAGGACCGGCATCTGCCAGGCCGTCGTCCCCGTCTCGGGACTCCTCGCCCTGACCGCCCGCACGCTGCGTCAAAGCGAGTTCGTCGCGTTGGAGAAACTTGCCGGGGTCGATGCGGCGGAACTGGCCAAGGCGATGCTGTCGGTCGACCGCTTCGTCCGCGAGGACAGCCTGCTGCCCGTCGGCGCCGCGACCCGGGCCGCTCTACTGGACCGGTTCGGGATGTTCGGGATCCGGATCTCCATCGCGGTGTTGCGGGCAGGCATCAGCGACTCCATGGCGCTGGCCGACGAACTGCTCGAACGCAGCGGCCTCATCGCGTTGCGCGACGTGATCGACCAGCAGTTCGCGCAACGCTCCGACCTGCTCAAGGCGCATACGGCGCTGGTGTCGCTGCGGGCCTTCGTGGAAGCGAACCCGCTCTACGCCACTCCTTACATCCTCGCCGACATCGACCCGCTGCTCGCCGATACGCACGCGTTCGAGGAGCTTCGCCTGCTCAGCCAGCTGCGTTCACGCGAGACCACGTTGAACCCCGACGAAATGGCATCGTTGCGCCGAATCATCGGGGAGTCCGGCACCGACTCGGCGAGCAGACTGGGGCTGGGTCCCCAGGCCGCCTACGACGGACCGCGGGCGGCGTTCGCCGCGGCCCAGCGGTGGCGGCGCCGAGCCGATCACCCATTGAACGACCCCTTCACCACCAGAGCGTGCCGAGCCGCAGTGCGCAGCGCGGAGGCGATGATCGCCGACTACACCGCCCAGGGCCGATGAGACCGGGCCGTCCTATGAGGCAGGGCGGTCACCGGTGACATCGCCCGAGCGCTGAGCGGCGAGGACTGCGGCATCGCTGGCGCGTTTTTGCCGGACTCTTTCCTGATAACTCGAATACTCGCTCCGGCCCAATACCCCCGAGAAGGTGCTTCGCATATCGGCCGCCCGAGTCCCGAGCCGCAGGGCTTGATGCAGGTTGATGTACGCTCCGGCTCCTTGGCGTCCCGTACTTATCAGCCCTTCACCAAATTGCTGCAGCGCGCTGTCGAATAAATCCAATTCATCGGAGGAGGCATCGAAATTGGAGTATGCATCGACGGAAACCTCCGACCCCAAGAACTCGAATGGCTCTTTTCCAGCGAGTATTGGCATGTCGTTCAGGACGTTTGCGCGCACGTCGAATACGTCGTCCGCGGAGACCGTGTATTCCAGCCCGATGATGCCCTTGGGGCAGCCGAGTCCCCGCCACTCTCCGTAGTTGTGAAACCTGTTGGCGCGTACGCCCACGTCATGGGTGTACAGCCATTGGTAGCCGCCCTCCCATGCCGTCGGTAACTTGTCGACTCGCACGACGCCGATGACGAGCTTGCGCCTACTGGCCAACTTCGAGATCGTGGCTCCGAGATCCTCTAGACCGATACTCGTGGCGAGGTCCTCTGGCCGTCCCGTGGAGATGATCCGCCCACACGATACGGCGATG
Source organism: uncultured Actinomycetota bacterium (assembly GCA_963798245.1). Taxonomy (GTDB): domain Bacteria; phylum Actinomycetota; class Actinomycetes; order Mycobacteriales; family Mycobacteriaceae; genus Mycobacterium. Next base: position 211,735 of record CAWCSO010000004.1, on the reverse strand, counting down.
TTCCCGCTTGGTCCCGACACCACGACCGAGAACCTTCCGTCGACCGGTTTGGCTATCGACTCGACATGTGAGTTGAAGAACCAATGAGCTTGGTTGCCAATCACTTCGGCGAGGCGCGTCCACAACACGCCCACTCCGCCGACTGGATAGAAGAACCTGTCGATCTCGTCGACGGCCTCGGTCGGCCCGCGCCGTCGAGGGAGCGCGCTAGCCAGGATCGATCCAACTCGGGGTGACGCTATCCGCTGCGCCGCCCACGTGCCCGGTATCTTGCCCGGGTCGATTCCGAAGACCTTCCGCACATGGGGATCGATGAACATCCCCGTGAGATACGGGCCGTACCTGTTCTTGACCCAGTCATCCAGTGATCCATCCTTGCGATCGCCGGAGGATCGGAGCTTCTGCATCACCAGCGATCCGGCCGCCCGCGCGCGCACCTGCCAGGGCGCGGAATAGCGAAACTGCCTCCAGTCAACGGGATAGGTCACCACGAATCCGTCACGGAGTATTCCGCTTCGACGTCCGAGGTCACACAGGTCGATGCCCCCGAGCCGATCCGCGAAATCCGACCAGAGCCGGCGTTGGTCTTCCACTCCGGAGAGCAGTCGGTGGCCGCCCAGGTCGACTTCGTTCCCGGCCACCCTCGCCGAACGAGCCAATCCACCGACCTGGCCAGTGCACTCGACCACGGCTACCGACGCTCCGGAGGTCACACAAGAGTCGGCTGCCGAAAGGCCCGTGGGTCCAGCGCCTATGACGAGAACGTCGACGGCAATCTCGGCGGAGACGTGGGCGTCCTCCCCAGATCTATGCTGGACCAATGACATCGGATCTGTCCGCGGTGATTCCGTCCGTTCCGAAGCGGCGGTCCCGCGTTCCGAAGTCCTCGATGATGTCCGCAAGCGCCTTGGCGCTCAAATCCGGCCAGTAGCATTCGGGGAATGCCAATTCACTGAATGCCACCTGCGGCGGAATGAAACCGCTCAACCGCTGGTCGCCTCCGGTCCTGACCACCAGGTCGATGTCCGGTATGTGGTCAAGGCAATCCGTACTGCTCGCCTTGCTCCACACCGAGGCTCCGGAGTAGTTGAGGAAGAAGACGACATTGCTCCCGCCGTTGTCGACCGCGTGGGACGTCCGAAGCAGTTGGTCGCCGGCTGCCCGGAGCGTGTCCGGAATCGTAGGTGCAGTCAGGTCACCAACTATGTGGACACCCTCACCTGGACGCTTCTGCCACGTCGTGAAGAAAACCGTGAATCCCTCGAGCAGATGACGGACTTCCTCGGGATCTCGACGCTCATTCTCACGGGAGAAAAGATAATACGATCTGCCATTTGATCCCGGCTGCCCGGCAGGCATCATCGACCAACCTGACATTTGCGATGCCAGCGTCATGACCGTCGCGGTCCGGGAGCCGTAGCCCCTTGGCCCACCGACGGTTTCCGTCGACGATGAAGGCAATGTGATTCGGCGTATTCTGCAACGTCATCGTCGCGGCCTTGACGGCTCGCAGCGGCCAATCATGGCTGTCCCACTCGCTCCAATGAACTTGTAGAACACCTGTACGCTCCCCCCAGCCGAGATATCCGTTGGCAGCATGCGGCTCTTTGCATATCGTAGGAGTTCGTCCTGCCGGCGTCCAACGAACGGTGACATTCAGTCACCTTCTGCGGCTTTGCTGCACGCTGCCGTGAATAACCCGCATCGCCGGTAGGCGATCCTGGCTAACGATTCGGACCCGCACAACGACTTATCTGACGTGCGTGATTTCCTGGGAATGTCGGTCGGAGCGACGAATCTGGCCGCCGCGCGCCCCGACGGATTCATGACGGTCCGGCGCGCCGCGGTGACCTGGCGCGGGATGGAGCTGGGCAACTTCGTCGAGCGCATCGGCGACCCTGTGCCGGTCATCGCCCCCGACGGCTCGGCGCACGACGCCGATCGATTGGTCTACGAAGCGCTGGCGGATCTGTCTCGCACGGCGGGGTGGCCCGATGCAGGGCAGACCTGCGTGGCGCTTCCCGCACACTGGCGTGCCGACGTGGTCGACCGGATGCGGGCTCTTCTTCCCCACCACGTGGTGACCTCCGACGCCGTCGCGGCACTCACGGCATTGCGATCACACCCCGGCCTGCCCGCGCGCGGCGTCGTCGCGCTGTGCGACTTCGGCGCCACGGGCAGCACGATCAGCTTTGCCGACGCCGCCGCCGGGTTCGCCCCGATCTGTGACGCCGTGCGCTACGACGACTTCTCCGGCGACCTGATCGACCGGGCGGTGCTGACCGCGCTTCTCGCCACGGCCGAGGTGGATCCGGCGGTCACGTCGGCGGTCGCGTCGCTGGGTCGATTCCGGGACGAGCTGCCGGATCGCCAAGGAACGACTGTCGTTGCAGGCGGCCACCGCTCTGCCCGGCCCGCGCCCGGACATGACCCTCCGGCTCACGCGCCTCGAGGTGGAGGCGCTCCTGGCCGAACCGCTCGACGGGTTCATCGCAGCGTTCGAGGATGCACTGCTTCGCGCAGGTTTGCGCCGGGCCGATCTCGTCGCTGTCGCCACCGTCGGTGGTGGAGCCCGAATCCCCCTGGTGACGCAACGGCTTTCGGAAGCGTTGCGGATGCCGGTCACGACGACGCCGCAGGCGCAGACCGTCGCGGCGATGGGAGCGGCGCTGCTCGCCGGGCGCGACGCGGAGCCCTCCACGCGCCTGGCGCCGCGCGTACCGCAGCCTCACCGACGGTGGCCGCTGCTGTGCCGATGGTGGAGTCCCTGGCGTGGTCCCAGGAGGGCGAGCACATCGACGCCGGCGCGAACGTCGACGAACCGGAGTGGGCCCGGCCGGAGATGAGGTTCGAGGACTGCCAGCCGGCACTGCCGGACGCAGCGGCGCTACCCGCCTGGTATCAGCGACCCAGACTGCTGTTCGCCGGTGCGGCATCTGCAGTCGTCATCGCGGCGGTGGGGTTGATCGCCACCACCGACACCGAGGCGGCCAATGCGTCCTCGGTGGTATCGACGGTGACGGCCGCACCCGACACTGCGCAGGTCGGCCAACCCGGCCAACTCGGCCAACCCGTCGATGCGGGCCCCGCCGCGCCACAGTCGGTCGCCGAAACCGCGGTTGTACCACGCCCGTCGACGGCCGTTCGTTACGGCCAGGCCGCGGATCAGCGCCCGCAGGCGCCCGCCCCGGTGCAGCAACCAGCCCCTGTCGTGGCGGCGCCGCGTCCCGCGGCCCCACCCTCGACCACGCCGCCAGCCACGACCACGACCACCACGACCACGCCAACGACCACGCCAACGACCCACGCCACACGACCACGCCAACGACCACGCCAACGACCACGCCACCGACCACTACGACCCAGCTGCCGAGCCGCCGCCGAGCGTGGAACCGCCGCCAAGCACATCGCCGCCGACCAGTTCGGCGATCGACACTCCGTCGGCTCCTGCCTCGGTGGTCGAAACACCCACCGCGACGACGACGGTTCCTTCGCCCTGACGGATCAGGGTTGGGCGGGAGCAGTCTCCGTTGGGGTGACCGTTTCCGTCTCCGTGCGAGTCTCCGTGACGGTGCTGGTGCTCGTGCTGGGGGGCACCGTCGTCGTGGTGGTGGTCGTGGACGGCGTCGTGGTGGTCGTCGTGCCGTCGTCGGAGCAGTCGTGGTCTCGGTCGTTGTCGTCGGCGTCGCGGTCACCGTCACGGTGCCGGGCGGTTCGGGCACGATGGCGGCCGACGTCTCTGTCGAACTCGTCGATGTGGTTGCGTCCGACGGCGACGAGTTCGAGGACGTCAGGCTGATGAGCGCCCAGACGATCAGCGCCAGGACGAGGACCCCCAGTGCGCCCAGCGCGACCAGCGCGGGCGGCTTGCGATACCAGGGCGGCTCTGGTGGCGGTCCACCCGGGATGATCGCCGTCGGTTCGTCCCCTGAGTAATAGGGGTCTTCGGGAGGTCCGTCTGAGGATCCGTAGCGCGCCATGACGTCCGATCGTAGGTCGCAGAGGAGCTGACGAGTTGGCTACGGCCGCGGATACAGGGTCCGTGTCTCGTTGAGTCGCGGGCGTTTGCGCGTGGTGCTCGTTCCGTCTCCACCGTCCTCGGTGGTCCGCGGCGGCTGGGTCGACGTGCTGGACTCGGTGGTCGAGGTCGTCGAACCGGATGTGGTTTCCGAACCGGATGTGGTCTCCGAACCCGAGGTGGTGGGATCACCGGGGTTGATGTCGGTGGTCACCGGGGGAACGGTGCTGGTGATCGTCTGCGTGGTCGTGGTCGCCGTCGAGCTTGCGCTGCCCGAACCCGTGCCGGGACCCACGAAGTACTGAGTTGCCGGTTCAGGGTCGCTGGACCAGCGGACGAGAGTCGACACCAGCAGGAACACCAGGCCGATCCCGACGAGCGCAGCGGCACTGGCGCCAACGAGGGTCGACGTGCGTTCGTGCCACTGGGGTTCGTGCGGCTCGTCCTCACTGTCGCCGGTCACGGGCACCGATAGTAGCCCCGGCTACGGGACGGCTGCTGGGTCAGCCGAGCTGGCGGATTACCTCGGTGGCGAAGTATTCGAGGTGGTCGAGGTCGGACATGTCGAGTGTCTGCAGATAGACGCGTTGCACACCGGCCTCGGCGAACGGACCCAGGTGATCGACGATCTCGGCTGGAGTACCCGCCAACGGAGAATTGCCGCGCAACTCGCCCGGCTCACGGCCGATCGCGGCGGCGCGGCGGGACACGTCGGCGTCATCGCGGCCCGCACACAGCACGAACGCCGCGGAGTAGACGAGCGAATCCGGCGCCCGGCCCGCGTCGGCGACCGCCGCGGCGACCCGCGCGTACTGCATCTCGAGGGTGCCCAGCGGCACGAACGGAATGTTGAACTCGGCCGCGTACCTTGCGGTCAAGGCCGGCGTGCGCTTGGGGCCGCCGCCACCGATGATGATCGGCGGATGTGGGGTCTGCGCGGGCTTGGGCAGTCCAGGCGAGTCCCTGACCGTGTAGTGCGTGCCGGCGTAGTCGAACGTCTCGCCGACCGGCGTGGTCCACATCCCGGTGAGGATGTCGAGTTGCTCGCCGAGGCGGTCGAACCGCTCGCCGAGAGCCGGGAACGGGATGGCGTACGCGTCGTGCTCGGCTTCGAACCAGCCGGCGCCCAGGCCGAGTTCTACACGGCCACCGCTCATTTCGTCGACCTCGGCGACTGAGATGGCAAGCACTCCGGGATGGCGGAACGTCGCCGAGGTCACCATCGTGCCCAGTCGGATGGTCGATGTCTCTCGCGCGATGCCGGCAAGCGTCACCCAGGAGTCCGTCGGGCCCGGCAACCCGTCGCCGCTCATCGCCAGATAGTGATCGGAGCGGAAGAAGGCCGAGTAGCCGAGCGCCTCGGCGGCCTGCGCGACGGCCAGTTGGTCGCCGTACGTCGCGCCCTGCTGTGGTTCGACGAATACGCGGAAGTCCATGTCAAACAGCCTAGAGCCCGCCGCGTCCGTCGAGTACCTCCCGCACGGCGTCGTCGTCGCCGGAGAACGTGAGGCGCGCCTCGTCGCGCCCGGAGACGAACAGCAGCAGTTCGCCGGGGTCGCCCGTCACGACGACGGTCCGTCCCTTGCCGACGTTGGCGAGCGTCTTGCCCTCGGGGGTGCGCAGCGACACGTGGGCCGGTGTCTTCGACATCGCCATGCGTGCCATGAGCGGCACCTGCCGCGCCACCGCCTTGGTGTTCTCGTCACTCAGTTTCCTTGGCTCCCAGCCGCTTACGGCGCGACGAACGTCTTCATGGTGGATGAACATCTCGGCGACGTTGATGAGTGAATCGAGCAGCTTGAACGGGGAGAGTGTCGGCGGTCCGGAGGCCACGAGTTCGAGCAGGGCGTCCCAGTCGTTCTCGGCGGCCACCTGCTGCTGCACGCGCTCGGTGTAGCCGGCGAGCTTCGGCACGAGGATGCCCGGCGCGGCATCGAGCCTGCGCTCGCGGACCACCAGGTGCGCGGCGAGATCGCGCGTGGTCCAGTCGCCGCACAACGTGGGGTGGTCGGGGCCCACCGCGCGCATCGCCGTGACGAGCCCGGCTCGTTCGGACTGGGCCGTGCTCATCGTGGAACTCATGAATGTCTTCCCCTGTCTAGTGCCCGGTCGAGGTTGATCGCCGCGCTGATGAGTGCAAAGTGCGTGAACGCCTGTGGAAAGTGTCCAACCTGATCGCCCGTTGCGCTCACCTGTTCGGCATAAAGACCGACGTGGTTGGCATAGGTGAACATCTTCTCCAATGCCAGTTGCGCGTCGTCGAGGCGCCCGGCGGCGTGAGTGCCTCGACGTACCAGAACGAGCAGAGCGAGAAGGTGCCCTCCTCGACCGCCTTCAGCGTGGACAGGAACTTCGGGTCGGCGGGGGAGAGGAACTTCACCATCGGCATGAGCAGTACGCCGGCGTCGAGCTGCGAGCCGCCCTCGGCACCATTCCCGGTCGCCCGGTCGCCTAAACCGATCCGCGGAATCAGAGGACTCAGAAGACCTGGACACCGTCGGTGCTGATGAACATGCCGTGCCCCGTGCCGTCATTGGTGAATCGTGTGCCGTCTTCGCCGGCGTCGATCGTCCACCCCTCGGCGGAATACCTGCGGTAGTCCAGTGTGACGGCGGGGATGTTGCCGAGGTTTCCGACCACCCACTCCCGCTCTCCGCCGGCGGTCAGCCGCACGCCGTGTGCCTGCACACCCTCGATCGTCGGAGCGTCACTGAATTCCGACTCACAGTCGACCTCGTCGGCATTGACCTGGCAGCGCGTCTTGCCGGACTTGGTCTGGACGAACACCCAGCCGTTCTCGGGCGGTAGCGACTGGATACCCGCCGGGGGCGTGGCGGTCGACGGTGGGGCGCTCGGTGGCGGCAACGTCGGCGGCGGGGTGGACCGCGGCGGCCGAGATGTCGGGAAGGTGGGCTCGGTGGGTTCGGCGCCGTTGAACCTCGCTTCGCCCGCGGTGGTGTGGGTACAGCCGACGAGTGCGCCGACGACCAGTGCCGTGCACGCCAACGTCCGTACCGCGCGCGTCCGTAACGCGCGTTTCGATGTCTGCACAGGTTCTCCCTCGGCCGTGTCCTTCACGGTACCCAGACTGTGACGGGTGTGAAACACGTGACGAGTGATGTTTACGAAGCCGTAGTCATCGCGGCGTCTTCCGCGTCAGGCGCGGTGTCGGGGACGGTGGTCAGCGTCGGCCGGGACCGATGGGCCCGGGACCGATCGGCCCGGGTCCGACGGGGCCGGGACCGACAGGACCCACGACCCCGCCGACGCCGACGGGTCCGACGGGACCGACGATCGGATTCGGGCCGACGAGCGGCCTTGGATCGACGTAGGCGGTGTAGTCGTAGTAGATGCATTGGTCGGTGTAGATGTCCCAGTACAGGCCGGCTGGGCAGACTACGTCGGCCCGGCCCACTGCGGGAGCGGCCAGTCCCACCAGTGGAAGGGATACCACCGCGATTCCCCGCGCAGCGATGGCGGTGGCGCGTCGAAGACGACTCGTCATGGCAGATCTCACTTCCGTTGGTGGCGGCCCGGGCGCCGGTCGCCCGCGTCGCAGGTGGGTCGTCGCAGGTGGGTCTATGACCCGGCGCGCGGTCCGATGATGTCAAGAACTCCAGCGGTACGCATTGGAAATGGGACGATCGGCCGACCGCGACCGCTTCACATTCACCGTCGAGTCTGCGAGATCGTCTGCCGCAAAGTCGAACTGATGTCCTGTGAGGCGCCGGGTCTGGTGGCTAACTTGGCGCACGGACGCGATCTCAGCAAGAAGTAGTGGGCATTGTCGACCAGTTCCGCCATTCGCTACGACACATCGTAACACTGTGATGCACAGGTGTATTCACGCGGAGTAACGGTGCGCACGTGTGTCGTGACGCACGGTTCGGTCGGGAACGGCAACGTTTGGCTGCCGTGCAGATGGCGGCGCTCAGACGGAAAAGCCCCCACACGCTCGTGCGCGCGGGGGCTTTTCCGGTCCCACTGCAGATGATGCGGCCTAGCGCCAGAGTGGCGCTGGCGGTGGCAGTGGTGCGGATGGGTGAGTCGGCAGCGGTGGTGGGCCCGGCGTCAGTGGGCCGACCACTCCGTGCGGCTGGTATGGCGGAGGTGCGGCGTTCGCAAGCCCCGCGGCGGCGAGGGTGCCCCCGGCGAGGACGCCGAAGCTGACCAGCGGAACGGCGACGAGGCGGCTGACGCGATGGGTGACTGTGCGGTTCATGGGATACCTCCGGTGTGCGTGGCTTTCTCGAATCCGTGGCCGGTGATTTCCGGCGACACCACTACTGTGCCGCGGCGATGACGCGGAGTCTGTCGGGCGAACGGGTGTCCTGATGGATGAATCCGCTGTCCCCTTAATGGAGGACGAGGACCATGGGTGGCGTCGCTGTGCGAAGCTGACCCCATGTCCGGTTCAGCGAGACGATGACGGTGAAGGTGCGCGTGGTGGTCGCCGACGACCACCCGCTGTTTCGCGACGGCGTCGTTCGCGCGTTGACGTCCAGTGGCGAGGTGGATGTCGTGGCCGAGGCCGAGGACGGCGCCGCTGCCATGGAATTGATCCGGGAGCATCAGCCCGACGTTGCCCTGCTGGACTACCGCATGCCGGTGATGGACGGCGGCCAGGTCGCGGCGGCCGTGTGCCGGGACGGATTGCCGACCAGGGTGCTGCTGGTATCCGCCCACGACGAATCCGCGATCGTCTATCACGCTCTCGAGCAGGGGGCGGCGGGGTTTCTGCCCAAGGAGTCCACCCGATCCGAGATCGTCAAAGCAGTGCTGGATGTCGCCAAGGGTCGCAACGTCGTTCCCGCTCATCTCGCCGCGGGGCTGGCGACGGAGATCCGGTTGCACGCAGATCGGTCCGGCCCCGTGCTGAGCCCCCGGGAACGTGAAGTGCTGCAGCACATCGCGGCCGGCAACACCATTCCCGAGATCGCCGCCGAACTCTTCCTGGCGCCGTCGACGGTCAAGACGCACGTGCAGCGGCTCTACGAGAAACTCGGCGTCAGCGACCGAGCCGCGGCCGTCGCCGAGGCGATGCGCCGCAGGATCCTGGAGTAGCGTGGGCCGCTCGTTGGACCGCACGGTCGACTTCTTCGCCGCAGAGCCTGCCCGCGCGTCGGCGTTCCTGCGGTTGCCGATGATCGCCCTGATCGTCGTTCTGGTCTACGTGGGCCGGGTCGACCACTGGTTGCCCGCGGCCTACGGCACCCTCGTGGGCTGCTATGCCGTTGCGGCCGCCGTATGGCTGTGGATCGTCTGGCGCCGCTCGGTCCCGCCGTGGGCGGCGGCCGCCTCGGTGACCGTCGACGTGCTCGTCCTGGTGGCGCTGTGTCTGGTGTCGGGCGGGGCGACCTCGTGGCTGCTGCCGGTGTTCTTCCTGCTGCCGGTCTCGTTGGCCTTTCAGGAGTCACCGCGCATCACGGCGGCGATCGGGTTGGCCGGTGCGGTCGGATACCTCCTCGGGTGGATCGTCTACTCCGCCCGCGAGAGTTCGGTCCAGATGCCCGACGTGGTCTACCTCCAGTTCGGTTTCCTGCTGTGGCTGGCAGCGGCCACCACGTTGCTCTGCGCAGTCCTCGCCCGGCGCTCCGCACGGGTGGCGGCATTGTCGGAGGTGCGACGCCGACTTGGTCTCGGAGTCCAGGCGCGCCGACGAGCGGCAGAGCCGGCAGTTGGCCGAACAGCTCCATGACGGTCCACTCCAGAACCTTCTCGCGGTACGGCTCGACATCGAGGAGATCGGAGAGCAGCATCCCGACATCGCGCTCGATGGGATCCAATCGGCGCTCCACGACACCGCCACCCAGTTGCGCGGCACGGTCACCGCCCTACATCCGCAGGTGCTGGCCGAGTTGGGTCTCACTGCGGGGCTGCGAGAATTGTTGCGGCAGTTTCAATCTCCGGATCGATTCACGGTCGAATCGGAGTTGGCCGAGGTGGGGCGCCCGCCATCGCAGTCGCTGCTGTACCGCGCCACACGCGAACTGTTGATCAACGTCCGTAAGCACGCCCGCGCCTCCGCGGTGTACGTGCGGCTAGCGCAGGACCGTGGCGTGATCACCTTGACCGTCACCGACGACGGCACCGGTTTCGATCCGCAGATTCTCGACCGCAGCGTGGCGGGTGGACACATCGGGCTGGCGTCACTGCTCGTGCGGATCGATGCGATCGGCGGCTCGCTGTCCTTCGATTCACCACCTGGCGGCGGGACCCGGGCGACGATCACGGTGCCCGCCGACGCGGGCTGAGACGGGTGACCGGGACAGCGGAGGACCCATCGGGCGAGACCGGCGCCTACCGGGTGCTCCTCGCCCAAGGAACGCTGTACATCACGGGTCTGCAACTCGCCAACGTGTCGGTGGTGTTGCCGTTCATCGCCGCAGAATACGATCTGCTATGGGTCGCAGGCTTGCTGTTCGCGGCGTACAGCGTGGGCATCGTGGTCGGAAACTCCGTGTCGCCGTATGCGCTGCAGCGCGCGAAACACGAGAAGCACTTCCTCGTTGCCGGATCGACGGCAACGATTGCCGCCCTTGTCCTGGTCAGCGGGATCTCCGCGCGAACCGGCCTCCTCGTCGCGGCCGTCTTCCTGACTGCCTCGCTCGCCATAGGTCTGGTCTCGGGGCTTTCCAAAGTCGTGTTCTCCGAATTGATCTCGAGTAAGCTCTCAGGCGCCAGACGGCGAGACCTGGTGTTGACGCAGGGCGCGTTGGGTGCGGTAGCGGCCATCCTGACCACGCTGTTATTGGTGCCCTACCTGGCGCGACGCGATCCGCAGAACAGCCAGTTGGATCTGCTGTGGGTGGGCGCGGCGTGCTTCGCCGGCGCAGCGGTGCTGGCATTGTTCATCGGGCCCGTGACAAGCGGTGTTCGCCATGACCGGGTCACTTTCGGGGATACCTACCGGCAGGGCTGGGCAGCCGCGCGTGCGCAGCCCTGGTTCCGTCGTTACGCCGCGACGATGTTGTTGTTCGTGCCGGTCAGTCTGGGCACCCCGTTCTACAGCGTGCACGCCTCGGTCAATCACGCCGGCTCGGCCGGAAGCCTTCACGTGCTGGTGATTTCGTCGAGTACCGGGCTGGTGCTGGGTGCTCTGTTCTGGCGTTGGGTCAGCCAGCGGATGGGTGTGCGGGCAATGTTCCTCATCAGCGCTCTGCTGGGCTCAGCGGCCGCGCTGATCTGTGTGGTGATCGAATACCGCCAGGAGTGGAACCACGTGTGGATCTACGCGATCGTCTTCATTCTCGCAACCGTCGCCAACCAGGCCATCTTCAGCGCCGGCCTGATCTGGATCAGCTCCAACGCCGACGACCACCATCGATCGACCCTATTGGGGTTCGGGGCGTTGGTGATCGCGGTCGAATCATCGCTGTTGGGTGTGGCGCTCGGCGCGCTTGCGCAGAACGCCGCGATCATCGGGCCGCTCCTCGTGGTGCTGGCGTTGAACCTCGTGGCGGCGGTCGCGGCAATTCGACTCGCCCCGCCGGCAGACCAGCGCGCGTCTGTCGGCGCGTGATCGAGAACGTCAGGCGTCGATCCTTCGGGCGATCACGAACTGATGGTCGCCGCGGAACCGGTAGCCGCCGTGGCGGTCTCGGCAGTGCTCGACGGCCTCCAGCACGGCAGCGCGTACGACGTCAGGTCCGCTGTGTCGTAGGGCAGGCACCGCGGGGCCGGTGGATGACAGCGCGCGCCAGGCGGTATCGGCGTCAGGCCACTCGATGGTCGATATCCGCGCGCCGCGCTCGACGACCTCGAACCCGGCGTTGGTGAGCATCCGTTCGGCCACCCCCGGGGTGGCGATGTCGTTGGTCCGTCTCATACCTCGCACGTTCCCCTCGGGTGCATGTCGGGCGAACGCCTTGAAGGTGCCCCGCAGGTCGTTCGGCGCACCTGCGCCCCAGAAGCTGATGCCGATCATTCCCCCGGGACGCAACACCCGATGCGCCTGCACCAGGGCGGCATCGCAGCCGCCCCAGATGCCGTTGATGGACGTGACCACATCGAATCGGTCAGCCGGCCACGGCAGGTCGTACATCGAACCCACCCGGAGATCAGCGTCCGGGTTGCGGTCGTGCGCAATCTCCACCAGTGCCTGCGCGGCGTCGATTCCCGAAGTCACGGCACCCATCGCTCCGGCATGGCGCAGCGCGAGCCCGGAACCGCAGGCGACGTCGAGCAGTTCGACACCCGGACCGATGCCGACGCGGTCGAAGATCGCGGTGATCACCTCGTAGGCGTAGTGCTCGTACAGGCATGCCCAGTCGTTCGGGGCGTGGCCCCAGGCCTCACCCGCGTCACGCCAGTCGTGGGTGGCCGCGGTATCCGTGGTGGTGGTCATGCTGACACGATGCGCCGCATGGTCGGCGCTGTCTTGGATGTCAGGTGTAGATCAGGTGGAGATCGATCTCCACCTGATCTACAGCCGACCTCCACGCAACTGCGGGTCGAGCCGTGCACCGTGAATCTCGAAGCGGCGACGTCGGGTCTCCGCCGGAAGCGAGACACGAGGAGTCATGCCATGACCATCACCAGCCAACCCGCCACCCACAACGGCGTGAACGTCGAGGCCATCCAGGAGGCCCGGGCTGCCATGACCGGCCAGCCTGCCGCGGCCCAGTTCCAGTGGCGAGCCCGCTGCGAGTGGATCAATGGCATCCACAGCCGCACGACGATCGAGGACTACTTCGGCGCGGGCGGTGAACAGTCCCACCGCCAAAAATTCACCGTCCACACCGACCATCCCGAGTTGTTCGCCGCCGAGGACAACGGTGCCGCGCCGGTGGAGATGGTGCTGGCCGGTTTGGCAGGCTGCCTGACCGGCGGCATCGCGTCAGTGGCCGCCAACCGAGGAATCCAGCTGCGGTCGGTGACCGCGACGGTGACCGGCGAGATGGACCTGCAGGGCGTGCTGGGCATCGACTCCGATGTCCGCAACGGGTTCAGCGGCATCCACGTCAGCTACGAGATCGACGCCGATGCGCCAAGGGATCAGGTGGAGGCCGTCGTCGCGCAGTCCCAGAAACGGTCCGCCGTATTCGACGCGCTCACCAACCCGACCACCGTCGTCGTCGAGGTCGTCTGACCCGGCCTCGGCCCGAGCACGCCGGAGCTAGTCCCATGCACACCACCACGGTCACCATCGTCGGCGCAGGCCAGGCCGGTCTGGCGATGAGCCATTGCCTTTCCGCAGCGGTCGATCGACCACGGGCTGCTCGAACGCGGCGAGGTGGCGAACTCATGGCGCACCGAGCGCTGGGACTCGCTTCGGCTACTCACTCCCAACTGGTTGTCCCGGTTGCCCGGCTGGTCATATCGGGGCAGTGACCCCGACGGCTTCATGCCTGCCGACGAGGTGGTCGCCCACCTGGACGGCTACCGCGACCACATCGGCGCGCCGGTGCACACCCGTACGACGGTGCAGTACGTGCGGTCCCACCTCGACGGGTTTACCGTCACCACCGATCGCGGACTGTGGCGCAGCGATGCCGTGGTCGTCGCATCGGGTGCGGCCAGCGACCCGAGGATCCCGGCCATCGGCCGGGAGCTGCCTTGTTCCATTACCCAGCTCGCGCCGATTCACTACCGCAACCCACACCAGGTGGGCGACTGTGTGCTGGTCGTCGGGGCTTCGGCATCAGGTGTGCAGATCGCCGACGAACTCGCCCGTAGCGGCCGCCGGGTCACCCTCGCAGTCGGCGACCATGTCCGGTTGCCCCGCACCTACCGCGGCAGGGACATTCACTGGTGGCTCGACGCCATCGGTCAGCTCGACGAACGGTACGACGAGGTCGAGGACATCAACCGCGCACGTCGTCTGCCCGTCGTTGCAGCTGGTCGGGTCTCCCCGAACGTCGCACGCTCGACCTGGGCACGCTGGCCCGGGCGGGCGTCGACCTGGTGGGACGACTGGTCGGTGTCACCGCCGGCGCCCTGCAGTTCTCCGGCTCGCTGCGCACACCAGATTGCCGCCGCCGACCTGAAGCTGGGGCGTCAGCTGGACCGGATCGACGAATTCGTCGCGCTCACGGGGCTCGACGGCGTCGGGCCACCCGATCGGCCCGGGCCGACCCCGATCGGCACGCCGCCGACCGTCGTGAACTCCGGCACCTTCGACACGGTGATCTGGGCGACCGGATTCCGACCCCGTTACCCCTGGCTGGAGGATCACCTCCCCGACCGCAAGGGCGCGATACGGCATCACCGGCGGTGTACTCACTCAGCCCGGCGTCTACGTGCTGGGGCTGCCGTTCACCCGGCGCCGCAAGTCGAGTTTCCTCGACGGTGTCGGTCTCGACGCGGTCGAACTCTGCGAGGAGATCGTGAACCACCTCGATACGGCGGCAGCCCGAGTCGCCTGACCTCAGCGCCTATAACGTTGATATTCTCGGTGGGTGAAGAAGGACGCCGCAGCGACCGTCACCGAGGCCGCGCGATACGACGACCAGCGACGGGCCATCATCGCGGTCGCCCAGCGTCTTCTGGCCGAGGAAGGCCCGGCCGCCTTGACGACGCGGCGCATCGCCGACGAGTCCTCGGTGACCACGATGACGATCTACAGCCGGTTCGGCGGCAAGGAGGGATTGGTCGCCGCCGTGTTCGCGGCCGGTTTCGACGGCCTGGCCGAGCACCTCGCCACGGTTCGAGCAACCAAGTCGGCGACTCGCGATCTGGTCCGGGTCTGCGGTGCATACCGGGCGTTTGCCCTCGAGCATCCGGCGCTGTACGCCTTGATGTTCGAGCGCGTCATTGCCGAGTTCCGTCCAAGCCCTGAGTCTGCGACCGATGCGTCTCGGACCTTCGAGGTGTTGGTGCGTGCGACGGCGCGGGTGATGGGCACGGATGTCACCGACGCGGCCGCAAGGGCAGGTGCTTACTCACTGTGGGCGCTGTGTCATGGCCTGGTGAATCTGCAACTGTCGGGTATGGGCGCCCAAAAGCGGCCGCAGGACTACGATTTCGCGTTCGACAACGCAATACGCGCCCAGGTCGGGGGATTGATCGGCGAGGCCCGGGAGGACGCTGCGCTGATGCCCTAGAGGTTCGTGACCCCGTGGCGGGCGACGTACTGCCCGAAGTCGGTCGCATCGGGGACCAGGGTGCGCAAGCCTTCGGTGCCGAACGACCAGCCCACCCGGTTGTGCCAACGGAGTTGGGCGGCGAAGTCGCTGGCGAACATCCGCAACATCAGGTTGGGCATTGCCCAGCGCTTCGGACGCCTACCGGAGGCTTCGGTGTAGCTGGCCTTGAGTTCGGGCAGGGTCAGGACGTCACCAGCCAGATCGATTCTGCGGCCCAGGTGTCCGTCTGGTTCGAGGATGATCCGCGACACCGCGGCGCCGAGGTCGTCGATGGCCAACATGTGGAACTTGGTTGCCTGTTTGAGGGTGCCGCGCAGGGCTGGGAACGTCATCGTCCCGCCCTTCTTGGGGTCGATGACGTTGTCCATGAACCAGACCGTGCCGATGAACGTGTACGGCAGGCCCAGCGATTCAACGACCTGCTCGATGGCGAACTTCGAACGGAAGTGCTCGACGTCGCCCGGATCTGGCGTCGCCGCCATCGTCGACTGCACGTAGTGGGCGACCCCTGCGCGTTTGGCGGCGCGGGCAAGGTTGGTGCCCTGAGCGACTTCGCCGTCGTACCCGACACCCTTGGCGTAGAAGTCCTGAACCGAGAACACCGTGGTGACACCGTCCAGCGCGGCGTCCAGGGTGCCCGCGACACCCATGTCCCCGATGACGATCTGGGCCCCCGCCGCGGCGAGCTGCCGGGCTGACTCCGAGCCGGCGGACCGGGTAAGCGCCCGAACCGGCCGCCCGCCCTTGAGCAGGTGGCGGGCCACCGCACCGCCTTGGCGTCCGGTGGCGCCCGTGACCAGGACCAGGTCGTCGTGTACTTCAGTTCGTTCGCTATCCATGGTCATTGCTTTCTATTTCCTGGTTGCGTCGATGTCGGCAATCCAGTTGCCGTGGAACCCCGCGGGTACTCGCGCCGGGAGCAGCACTCGCGCCACCGGCGGCTCGGTGATGTCGCGGGCATCGAGGATGACCAGCTCGCTGCGCCCGGCCACCCGGTCGCTGACGTAGGACAGCAGCCAGCCATCGTCTTCGTCGGTGCCGCCCGGTCTGGCCACGAAGGCGGGCTCGGCAGTCCCGCGACCCGTTCCGTGGTCGTGCGCGGCGACCGTTCCGGCAACGAGGTCGTGCTTGTACGTCGCGCCGGGAGCGAAGCGCTCGCCCACCGCAGCGGTGTAGCCGAATCGGTGAAACCGTCCGGTGCGGTCGTCGCGGACCCGCGGGAATTCGTGGAAGCGATGGTCGATGCGTTCCTCGCGCACCGTACGACGCCTGGGGTCCACGGTCCAGCGGTCCAAGGTGGGCAGGCAGTCGCCGGCCGGCCCGTAGACGTCTCTGTCGAACATCTTGTCGTACCGGCACACGTCGATGACCACCGTGCCGTCGGGCGCATCGTAGGCGTTGAGGACGTGGTAGACGTAGCACAGGCCGACGTCACACCAGATGATCGACTCAGCCGTGCCGCCCAGTGGCATCAGCCCGATCCTGGCGCCGTAGGCGGGGTTCCATCGAAACGGGAAACTGGTTCCGGACTGTGCGAGGGCCAGATCAACCGTGACCGGGAGGTCGTAGACGATGGCGTAGGTCTCGGTGATCGACATGTCGTGAACCATGGACATTCCCGGCAGTGGTACCTCGGCACTGTGCTTCACCCGGCCATCCGGTCCGATGACTACGTATTCGATGTGGTCGGTCAGGTTCCCCCAGGAGTGGCACATCGCGTGCATGTCGCCCGTTGCCGGATCGACCTTGGGGTGGGCGCTGAAACCGTTTGGCAGCGTGCCGAAGAAGTCATTGCGACGGATCGTGGCGAGGTCGTAGTCGAGTTCGACAGGCGGGCTGCCGCCCTCGACCAGAGCCCAGGTGGTGCCTGCGAACCCGGCGACATTGGTGTTGGGTGAGCTGTCTGCATGCCGTGGCGGCCCCGGGACCGCAGGTCTGCCCAGGGCGTCGGTGACCATCCTGCCCGCAACCCAGCGGTTGCGATACCACTCAGCCCGACCGCCGCGCAGCCGGACGCCGTGCACCATCCCGGGTCCGGAGAACCAATGGCTCGTGGCCGGGTCGACATCGCCGATCGGGTTGGGGCCGTTGCGAATATAGCGGCCCTCAAGCTCGGGCGGGACGACGCCGATCACCTCGAGATCGGTGGCGAGCACCTCCGAGTCCACCGGTGCGAAGTCACCACCGAGGTAGATGTTCTCGACTTCTTGTTCGGTCGCCTGCTTCATCTTCGCACTCCGTCCTTCGGCTATATCACTGTTATAGCAGTGATATAGCTTTGAGCGCAAGACGCCAGGGCATGCGTTGCCAATACCGGGTGCAGCCGACTGAGCGGAGATCGCCGCACGTCATGCCCGTGTGCCGGTGCTGCGAGAAGGTGTGCCCCAGCTACGGCCTACTCGGCGGTTAGACGTACCTTTCGCGGAGCACGCGCTTGAGGACCTTGCCCGCTGGACTGTGGGGGATCTCCTCGGTGAAGATCACCTTCTTCGGCAGCTTGAAACGCGCCAGCCGAGCGCCGCAGTAGTCAACGATCTGTTGCTCGCTGATCTCGCTCTGGTCGGCGACGACGATGGCGCAAGCGATCTCGCCCCACTTCTCGTCGGCCAGGCCGATCACCGCCACCGCGCTGACGCCGGGAATGCCGATGACGACGCTCTCGATCTCCGCCGGGTAGATGTTCTCACCCCCGGAGATGATCATGTCCTTCATACGGTCCTTGATGAAGAGGTAGCCCTCGTCATCGATCTCGCCGATGTCGCCGGTACGGAACCAGTCGTTGTCGAACGCGGCGCGGGTGGCGTCCGGGCGATTCCAGTATTCCTTGAGCAGGAAGTCGGATCTGATGACGACTTCGCCTTCGCCGCGTTCACTGATCACGCCGTCGTCACTGCGGATGCGAACGTCGGCGAACATGCAGGCGCGTCCGGCCGAGCCGACCTTGCGCAGTGCGTCGTCGCCGAGCAGCATGGTGCCGCCACCGCAGGACTCGGTGAGCGCATAGCCCTGCACGACCTCCATGTTCTTGGCGGCGTACATCTTGATCAGTGATTCGGGCATCGGCGCGCCACCGGTGATGAAGTAGCGGAAGTCTGGTGCGTCGAGTTCCTCGAACTGGGGCACCAGGCGCATGAAGTTCAGGATCGCCGGAACGGCACCACCGATGGTGACCCGTTCGTCGACGATCAGCGACCAAATCTTCACCGGATCGAACTGTGGCATCGAGATCAGGCTGACACCGCGCATGGCGCAGAAGATGACGGTCGTCAGGGCCGCGACGTGGAACATGGGCAGGGGCAGCAGGATTCGGTCCTTGTAGTGCCCATCGACCGTCATTGCCCATGCCGTCGCCGCGGTGTGCACCGAGTCGTGGGTGTGCACTACTCCCTTGGGGAGTCCGGTGGTGCCGGAGGTGTACATGATGAAGAGGTTGTCGGAGCCACCGTATTCACCGGCGGTTTCGGCGGCGTCCGCGGTCTCGAGGCGCTCGGCGAGAGCGTCCTTGCTGCCCGTGGTCGGTATCCAGGCTTCGACGGTGCAGGGGTGCTCGGTTCCGGCCTTCACCGCATCAGCGGTCTGCGCGAATTCCTCGCCGTAGATCAATGCCCTGCTGCCGCTGTCGGACAGGATGAATTCCAGTTCCGGGGCCGCGAGGCGGGTGTTCAGGGGTACCGCCACGGCCCCGATCTTCGCAGCGCCGTAGAAGAGGCAGCAGAACTCCACGCTATTGGACATCAACAACGCCACGCGGTCACCCGCGCCGATCCCGAGCGAGGTCAGCACGTGGGCGCATTGGTTCGCCAGTGCGTTCATCTGGGTGTAGTCCATGCGAATGTTCGTGGCGGGTTCCACGTATGCCTCGAGGTGCGGAGAAACGACCGCGCGTTCTCTGAGCATGGTGCCAATGTTCTTCATGATTTCTCCGCGGCCGGTACGGTTTGAGTTGCGCCAGTGTCGACTTGGAGCTGGTGCAGGGCGCCTTCAATCAGTTCGGCAAGGCGCGAGGGGTTGTGTACCGCTTCCGGCGCGGCGCCGACGGCGAGGCAGATGTCGGTGTTGACGCTCGCGAAGGTGACGTTGAGCCCGGCGCCGGGCGGCAGGATGGGCAGACCGTGGAATGCGACCATCGGCGCGCCCGCCAGATAGAGCTGCTCGGTCGGCCCCTTCATGTTCGATATCACGAGGTTCGCGCTCGGCGCCTTTCCGAACCCGGGCAGGGTATCCGACAGCGTGAGGCTACTGGCCAACATCAGCGTGTAGGCCTGGCGGGATGTCGTCTGCATGCCCCGCCCCTTCTCCTTCGCCTTCTTGGTCGAAGCGTTGATCTGCCGCAGACGCTCGGTGAGGCTGGCCTCGGGCGCACCCATCTGGATCAGTTCGGCGGCCACCTGATTACCGCCTCCGCCACCGGATTCGTCGCGCAGCGAAATGGGCATGAAGGCCACCAGAGGCTTGTCGGTGGCGGCCTGGTGTTCGTCGAGGTAGTGATGGAGGCCGTCGTCGATGATGGTCATGACCACATCGTTGACGGACGTGTTCGTCTTCTTGGCGACGGCCTTTACCCCGTCGAGCGGCAATTCGATGTTCGCATAGGCGCGCGCCGCCGATTTCGCGGTGTTGTTGAAGATCGTCTTCTTCGCGGTGAAGGGTAGCGATGCCATGCGCGACTTCAGATTCAGTGATTGCGCACCGAGGTCGACGACGTCACGACCCACGCCGATGACATCTCCCGGTATCTTGGTCAGTCCCTTTAGCATTCCCTGCAATCGCTCTACCTGCGAGACGCTGGGTCGTGACCTTCGCGGTTTGTCGGCGCGCTCGGGGGCCATCCAGGGACCGGCCAGCCTCTTGCTGCGGGGAGAATCGCTCATGAAGTTGCGCATCGCTCGCAGCCCTCCCTCACCGTCGATCAATGAGTGGTGCACCTTGATCATGACTGCGATACGGCCGTTCTCGATGCCGTCGATGATGTAGCACTCCCACAGCGGGTGTCCCCGGTCGAGCAGACTGGTGTTCAGGAACGAGACCGTCTCGTGGAACTGCTGCGTTGAACCCGGCGCCGGTAGCGCGATGTGGTGGACGTGGTAGGCCATGTCGGGCTCGACTGTTTCCCACGCGGCGACGTCCTTGCCCAGCCATTTGAGCTTGTAGTTCCATGGTTCGACGGCCTGGCTGTGCCGGTAAGCCTCCAACAGTCGCGGTCCGAAAGACGTCTGCTGTCCCTTGGGTTTCTGGAAAGTCGTGAAGGCAGCCATGTGAAAGGGGCGGTTGGATTTCTCCAGCAGCAGGAAGGTCAGATCCATCGGGGCTATCCGCGTCATGCCACCGGCTCCTTGCTCTCGGCCAGCGCTACCAGGGCGTTCAGTTCTTCGACGAAATAGTTGAACAGTCCCCAGCCGTCTTGGAGAACCTTCCGGTCGATCAGCATGGAGACGTTGGCCTGGCCGCAATAGCTCCACATGGTGATGTTGAGCGCGCTGCCGTCGATGATCTGCCCCGTGGAGAACCAGTTGGCCACTTTCCAACGGTCCAGGTAGAGCGCCTCTTTCGGTCCGGGCACATTGGAGAGCACGAGATTGCCGAACATGCCGAAACGTCCGCCCTGGCGGTGGATCGCCCTGCGCAGGAGTTTGACGCCAAACGGTGGGATCACCTGCATCAACGCATTGATGTCGGCGCCGGCCTCCTGGATCTCCTTGAGGTGCGCTTTCATCTCGACGTTGGCCTCGTGGCTGGCCATCAGGCGTTCACGCGGGTCGGCGATGTCGCTGCGCAACCAGGAGAAGTCCTGGGTGGCGTAGTTGCCGACCCCTTCCGCCCCCTCGGGTCGCTTGCCGGCGAACGGCGTTGCGCCAATCAGCGGGTGCGCGTCCGGGTCGTAGTTCAGATCGGTGAGCAGGTTGCGCACCGCGCCGGCTACGCAGCTGGAGAATATGTCGTTGATGGTGACACCGAGCGCCTTGCTGACGGTCTTGAAGCGCTCGAGCGGGATGCTGTCACAGACGAAGGTGCGGCCGGCGCTGAGCGTCACGTTCAGCGGCGTCTGGTGCATCTGTCCGGCCGAGGGGTGCGCCGGTAACCCGGCTTTCTTCCGCTCCCGGTCCAGCATGAACTTGCGCCGCAGTCCGGTCGCGACCTTGGGCAGGTTGCCGATGGTGACTTCGGGCCAGTCCCGCAGGGCGCGGCCCAGCCGGGTGCCCCAGGAGGGCAGCGGCGCAGGCTCGTACGGCGGTGCGTCCCCCGCCTTGACGCCCACGTCCGGCAGATAGAACTGCTGCATCAGAAACGCCGCACCGACACCGTCGACGTATGCGTGGTGCACCAGCAGGACGATCGCGACCTTGCCGTCGGCGAGCCCCTCGACCACCCACTGCATCCACAGCGGCCGATCGCGGTCGAGTTGATAGGCATACACCGACGCCATGAACTCGCACAACGCCTTGTGGTCTGCCGGTGGCGGGCAGGCCACCCGGCGGATGTGGTAGTCCAGATTGAAGTCGGGGTCATCTACCCAGTAGGGGTGATTCAGGCCGAGGGGTGAGTCGAGGTATTTCCATCGGAGCATCGGCACCAAGTGGATGCGGCGCGCCGACTCCGCGAGGTACCTGTCGAATGACCAGCCGTCCGGGTCGGTGGACGGATCGATGATGGCCACCTTGAAGGTGTGCATATAGGCCTTCGGCGTCTCAAAGCCCAGCATGAACGCATCGACACCGTTGAGTCTCTTCATCTACGTCCTGCCTGTTACCGGAATGTGCTACTCGGTCTGGGACTGGCGTGCGCCCCGGACTCTCACTATGCCGTGGTTGCGGTCTGGCGGGCATCGAATTGGCCAGGCCGGTACCCGGCAGATCCGTGCGAAGCTGAACTGATGTCCGGTGCGGCGCCCGGGCATGCGCCATCATCGACCGGTGACGTGGCTCGGGGATCTCGTTCGCAGCGCCGCGGCGTCGCTGCAGCCGGGGCCCGAGCCGCTTGCGACCGCCGCTGCGTTGCGCGCTCTGGTCGCGGCAGCAGCAGTTGCGCTGTGCGGCGCGATGATCGGGGATTTGCGGCTGGCGGGAGTTGCCTATCTCGGGATGTCGTGCTCGGTGGCATTTCTCCCGAATGGGACCTATCCGAATCGGTTGATCACGCCGCTGGCATCGGCGGTGGGGGCGGCGGCAGGCATACGTGATCGGCACCGACGACGCCATGGCCGCAAGACTGCAGACCGTGGCGGTCTCGTCCCGGTTACAATTGGTTCGGCAGTGGTGAGCGCTTCGATCGACATGGCGAGGTAGCGCGACGAATATCGACCCGGTGACCGCGGCAGCCACAACAGCCGCCGACGAGCCTCACGACCGTCCACGTGAGCGGCCGGCAGGTTGGATTGCCAAGCTGGCGGTTGGACTCTTGCTGGCTGCGGTGGCTGGCGCGTGCGGCACGTCTCTCGGGCTGAAACAGGGCGGTTCGCCCCATCTCGAGGGATTCCTGGCTCACGGCCAGGTCTTGGTCGTAGTTGCCGGCATCGAGGCAGATTCACCCCAGGTGCGGCGCTGCATCACCAATTCCGCTCAGGGTGGCACGATTCGGCAAGGCAGTCCTGTCGTAGTCAGCCTGAACGGCAGGGCCGTCGGTGGTGGCGATCTGTCCGTTGGGCAGTTCGAACGCGAAACCCTTACGCGCGGTGACGGCGAACCGCAATACTCCTCGTGCCTCTACACGTTCAACGCCCCGGTGGTTGATCCGGGAGAAGGCGAATACGTCGTCGAAATCGGCAGCGCGAAGGCGCCATTTTCGATGGAAGATCTTCGGAATGGCGTCATCTTGAGATTGACGGGGTAACCGAACAGCAAAAGGTTGCCGGACTAAGATTCGTTCATGCGCCTCGTGCCGTGCTCGTCGGTGGGTGCGACGCTGATGTTCTTGTTGATGGCTTGCGGGGCACCCGAACAGCGTCCCGAGGCGACACCCTCGGAATCGGTACCCGCACCGTCGACCGCCAGCGCCGTCGAGGTCAACGGGGACGCGTCCGCGCCGGTCAATCAACTGGCAATCGGGGCCATAACCGATCTCGAGCAGTGGTGGGGCCGGCAGTATCCCGACCTCTATGGCGAGGAGTACAGGCCGGTCTCCGGCGGCTTCTTCGCCGTCCGCCCGTCGGCGGGGGAGGTGCCGCCGTGCCTGTCCGCGGCCGGCGACGCAGTTGACAACGCGTATTACTGTGTCAGCGCAGACGTGGTCGCGTGGGACGCCGAGAATCTCTTCCCAGATCTGCAATCCAGGTTCGGCGACCTGGTCATCCCCGTGGTGATGGCCCACGAATGGGGGCACGCGATTCAGGCGCGATCCGGCTTCACCGCGCGCACCGTCACCAGGGAACTACAAGCCGACTGTTTTGCCGGGGCATGGACCAAGCATGCCCAACAGGACGGCGTGTTCGACATCTCCGATGCCGACCTGGACCGCGCTCTCGCCGGCATCCTGGACCTGCGTGATGCGCCCGGCGTTTCCCAGCTCGACCCCAACGCGCACGGTAGCGGCTTCGATCGGGTCAGCGCCTTCTGGGACGGCTACGGTGAGGGACTGCAGCGGTGCGAGAGCTACCGGGATGACGATCCGATCGTGTTCCAGTTGCCGTTCGGCACCGCCGACGATCTCGAGCGGCGAGGCAACACCTCCTACGAAGCCGTCGTCAACGGTGCTCCCCGTGATCTCGACGATTACTGGAGACTGGCCTATCCCGAGCTGACGAGCGGCCAGCCGTGGCAGCCGGTTGGGCTGGAACCGTTCGACCCGTCTGCTCCACCGCCGTGCGGCGGCCGGTCAACCGGGGGCTTCGCGCTGTTCTACTGCGAACCCGATGATTACATCGGCTGGGACAACGTGAACGCGATGCCGGGGGTTTACCGGCAGGCCGGCGACTTCGCGGTCGCGACGATGCTGGCGACCCAGTACGGCTTGGCCGCGCTGACCCGCTTGGGCGATGAATCCGACGAGATGACGTCGACGCTGCGCAGCGATTGCCTCGCCGGTTCCTACGCCTCGAGCGTCATCCTCAACGACCGCCCTGAGACCAGCACGTTCCAGATCTCACCCGGTGACCTCGACGAGGCCATCAAAGCGTTGCTGCTGTTCCGTGGCGAGGGTGACGTCGAGCGGCAGGGCTCGGGTTTCGAACGGGTGCGGGCGTTTCGGGAAGGCGTGCTCTACGGTGCCGATCCCTGCCCGACCTTTCGAGGCTAAACCGCATCAGCGGACGCCCAACTGCCCGCCTCGCGCAGGCCCACGGTGTGAAAACTTGGTGAAAATGTGCGAAAACTGTGGATTCGCTGTGGGTATCAGGGGCAGGATTGATCGGCAAGCCACCGGACGCCAACGTGACGGCCGGTCAATACGAGGAGGCTCGCCAACATGAAGATGTGCATCCGCGCCCTGCTTGTCGGCGTCGTCGCGTTGTTGACGCTCGGCGTTTTCACTGCGTGCTCAAGCAGCAGCACCGATGAAGCGGGGACGACCACTGCCGCCCCGACGGCCACAGCCGCCCCGACGACGAGTGCAGAGGCGAGCGGCAGTGCCGACGAGGCGATGCCGCAGAAGGCAACCTTCATTGCCGAGATGCCCGAGCAGGATGGCCACGCCATGGGCATGGCGATCACTGTTGAAGGTGACCAGGTCGCCGCCTACGCCTGCAACGGCACCGACGACGAGGCGTGGTTCTTCGGCACGCAGGAGGGCGGCGTGATGAATTTGACGTCGAAGTTCGGCGACACGATGACCGCGACGTACAACGGCACCGAACTCGCCGGGACGCTGACCATGAACGATCAGCCGCACTCCTTCGGCGCGAAGTTGGCCACCGAGCCCGCGGGCCTCTACACCGCGGCGGAGAACGGAGAGCGCGCGACGTGGATCGTGATGCCCGACGGCAACGTGATGGGTGTGCAGAATCGGCACTTCGACAACGACGATCAGGCGCTGCGCCAGGCCTTCGAACAGCAGCAGGACTTCCAGGGCAAGGTGCGCCAAATGCGGCTGGACCGTCAGCTCGAGCAGGCGCCGGCGATGAACATGAGCACCATGGAGGCCGACATGGGGGGCACGACGGTGCGGGCGACCATGGTGACGGGCAGCACCCGGTTCAACTGACCCGGCGACGCCGGACGAACTCGGGGCGGTCGGCGGCACTGCCAACCCCGCGGAGCACTGGAATCGCGAATTGAGTTGGTCCACTCATCGTTTCATGATTTTGATACTCCGGTGTCAGCATGAGTGAACTGCGTGTGGTCGACTACTCGGTGGTGGCAGGCAGTTGCACTTCGGGATCGCTCGCCTCGATCTCGTCGGGAAGGTCACCACCGGGCCAGCGCTGCCACGGGTGGCGGCGCAACGCGCGCATTGCGCGATACTTCACCGCCCCATGCGTGTTCATCGCCGTCCACGCTGCGCGGGTGGACACACTCAATGGTGGAATCCAATACATCCGACCGAGCGGGTCGACCGGCTCAGGTGCCTCGAGGGTGACCTCGGCCGCGACATGGCCCTCGCCATCGTCGGCGGTCAGTCGAGCCAGGATCGTGCCGTCGCGCTCCACGATCTGGGTTTCCCCGACCATCATGGTCTTCCATGCCAAGCCTGGAGCCATCGGAGTATCGAAGTCGATGGCTCCTACGTGCGACGGCATGACCACCGGGGCGCCGA
Organism: uncultured Actinomycetota bacterium; assembly: GCA_963798245.1. Taxonomy (GTDB): domain Bacteria; phylum Actinomycetota; class Actinomycetes; order Mycobacteriales; family Mycobacteriaceae; genus Mycobacterium. The sequence continues at coordinate 185,947 of CAWCSO010000004.1, read as the reverse complement.
TTAGGCGCGCCATCTGACGGGGTAGCTCGCGGGCGTGCTGGAGTTGCAGCTGGTGCTCCCGGCGGGCCCACCGCCCAGCCAGCCCCTGCCAGTTCGACGGGTAGGACGGCCAGCACATGCCGCCGAGTAGCAGCTGCACTTCGCCCCGTAGCCGGGCGGCGGTACCCATCCGGGCCCACTCCCAGCCGCATGCCATCCCTACCGGCACGCCACACACCGTGGTCCGCCCCGGGTCGTTTCCGCCGGTGTAGTAGTTGTTCTCCCACATGGTCGGGATGTCCTTGTCGTGCAGATGCGATTTCCCATCCGGTTCGGCCAGCACGTAGGTGCCGTAGACGTCGCTGCCGCGCCGCGCCAGGAAACCGCCGCCCACCACCACGCCCAATTCCCGGGCCAGGCGGCGGTAGAGCTGCATCGGGGCGCCGTCGACCGGTCGCGCGACGGTTCGCATGGCACGCGAGTAGACGTTGGGCGAAGACCCCGCTTCGGGAACCGTGACGATCGCGGGATCGTGCTCCCGGACCGCGTCGCGGATCAGGTCTTCGAGGCGGATCAGGTTGTCCTCGACCGCGCCTAGTCGCAGGGCAGGCTGGACCGCGGCGATCTTCACCGTTTGACTCATCCCTGCATCGCCTTCTCGGTCGTGATCGTCGGGATGGACGTGGTCAGGACGGTCGTTCGCTCGCGGTGTGGTGTCGGACGATGGACAGGCGCTTGCGGGTCCGGGTGTTCCACACCGGGCAGCAGCCGGCTGGAGCGGAACCGCTGCCCGAGCAGTTCCTGGCGTACCCGGACGTGAACCCCCAGCTCTGCGAAGGCATCTCGGGAGAGCCTCGCCCAAGATGTGATTCTTTCCCTGCGTAGCGCGGCACCGAGACCGCTGAACATTCGCGGCAGAGTGATGACCTGAGGGAGGGTGCGTGCGCGGCCAAACAGGTCGCCGACATCGGGCGATTCGGAGCGTGAGGAGCGTCGGAGGATTTCGACGAGCACCGGGGAGACGGGTTGGACGCGGGTTTCGATGTTGCCGAAGTGGTAGGAAGGCAGGCATTCGACATCGCGCGCCCGCTCAAAGCGTCGCAGCGCGAGGTCGACCGCAGCTGGATCGTCGAGCTTGTCAGCGACGGCTTCAGCGATCGCGCGGCCGGTCCATAGTGCGTCGCGTTGGCCCTGTCCGATCACCGGGTCCTTGAAATGGCCGGCATCTCCGATCAGCGCCCAACCCGGCCCGCTGGACGCGCGGAAGAAGGCGCTGGTGTCGTCGGTGGAACGCAGTTTGGTCAGATCGGTGACGTTCGCGAGGCGGCGGGCCATGTCGGGGTGTTCGGCGAGCTTGCCTGCCCAATAGGCCTCCGGGTCGCTGCGGGCGCGGGCGACTTCCTCGGCGCGGCCCATGAACAGCATCAGGATCTTGCCGCGCGGCGCCGAAGGGAACGCGAAGCCCAATGAGTCGCCGTCGCGCCATTGGTAGACCGTCTCGCCGGCCTGGGTACCGGCCATCGGGTCAGTGCCATAACGGAATACCAGTCCGCGGCCATTGCGCGAGGCGCGGTAGGGCCGGTAGGAGCCAACTGCGGCGGCCACCGACGAGCGTCGTCCGTCTGCCCCGATCACCAGGCTCGCGTGCAGTTCGTGCTCGACGCCGTCGGCGTCGAGGTAACGGACTCCGCAGGCCCGCCCGCCGCGCCAGAGCACATCGAGCATCCGGTGCTTCTCGCGGACGTCGGCCCCCGCAGCTCGCGCGGCAAGCACCAGTTCGAGGTCTTGAATGGGTCGCGGGACACACAGGCAGTAGTCGATCGGACCGCTTGCGCGCCAGCGCTCGTGGACTCGGACGCCGTCCCCGGCCTGCAGCGACAGCCACGGCGAGCGCATCGGGTCCTTCGCCATGATGCCCTCCAACGCCCCCATCCGCTGTAGCTCGTGGATACCGCTCGGGAAGAGCAGATGGGTGGAGAGCTGATCGGAAGGGAAGCGCGACCGGTCAAGCGCTACCACGTTGCGGCCAGCGCGCGCGAAATGCGCAGCAGCGCACGCGCCGGCGAGGCGGCTGCCGATGATGATCACATCGCAGTGATCTGTCATGAACTCTCCTCTTGGTGTGATCTGCAGCACGCACACTACCGAACGGGATTCACACTTACAATCAAATTCATATCCGAACCGAACTTCAATTTAGCGGTGGGCGGCCGAAGTACTGGTCAGGCGTCCGGTTGGCGGTGGGGCGCCCGGGTGTCGACCAGGCGCGCTCGGGACCGGCCGTCGGCGTCACGGAATTCCGGTGCAGTCAGTCCGTCACGAACCAGACGTCGGCCCAGGTGTAGGCACGCAGCGATCTCGTCTTCGGTGAGCACCATCTGATCGTTGCGAAGGCCGAGGAACACCACCCCGTTCCATGCTCCCCACAGGAACCGCGCGGTCAGTTTGGCGTCGTAAGCAGGGTTCATCTCTCCGGCGCTCAGCGCCGCCTGAATGCGTTCTTGGAAACCGCCGATGACCTCGGCCAGCTGCGCACCCACCCGCTCGCGCAGCCCCTCCGTTACCGGCGGGTTGGCTTCCGCTCCGTCGAACGCCAACAAGCGGAATGACCCCGGGTGTTCGAGGTGGAAGCGCAGATAGACATCACCAGCGGCGAGCACCTGTTCCAACGGGGAGTACTCGACACGAAATGCTTGATTCAAGGCCTGTGCGAACTGTTCCAACGCACGCTCGGCCAGCGCGAGGTATAGCCCGTCCTTGCTTCCGAAGTGTCCGTAGATCGATCCAACGGAAACATCGGCCGCCTCGGACAAGTCCTCCATGCGGACATCGCGGTAGGAAGCGCCACCGGCGACTGTCAGTTCGGCTGCATCCAGAATCTGCTCCCGGGTGCGGGCGCGGCGGCGCGAGGCGCGGGAGTCGACGGGCGCGGTGGAAGCGTCGGCCCTTGGTCGCTGCACTGCACCTGCCTCGGTCCGCCGAAATTGAGAACAAACCCGCCTATGGGCGATTCATTGTAGGCAGGTTCGGATATGAACGTGCCTACGCAACCTGGCCGTTCGGGTCTCGACGGCCACTGGGGTGACACGTTCGTGAGAAAACGACAAGTGATCACCTTCCTTCCCTGCCACGGCTGGGAACAAATCCCAGACCCGCCCCGTTGACCCTCTTGATAACTTGAGTGAATCAGACTCAACTCTGACTTGACACGGGTGCGGCCCGACAGGCAGGCTTGAGCGCGGTCCACTCAGACCCACATACGTCTATTCAGGAGGCAGCAACCATGGCTCGTGCGGTCGGCATCGACCTCGGGACCACCAACTCCGTCGTCTCGGTCCTCGAGGGTGGCGACCCGGTGGTCGTCGCGAACTCGGAAGGCTCTCGTACCACCCCTTCGGTCGTCGCGTTCGCACGCAACGGCGAGGTGCTCGTCGGGCAACCCGCCAAGAACCAGGCGGTCACCAACGTCGACCGGACGATCCGTTCGGTCAAACGTCACATGGGCACCGACTGGTCCGTCGAGATCGACGGCAAGGACTACACCGCGCAGGAGATCAGCGCTCGCATCTTGATGAAGCTCAAGCGCGACGCCGAGGCCTACCTGGGCGAAGACATCACCGACGCGGTCATCACGGTCCCCGCGTACTTCAACGACGCCCAGCGCCAGGCCACCAAGGAGGCGGGCCAGATCGCCGGCCTCGAGGTCCAGCGCATCGTCAACGAACCCACCGCCGCGGCCCTGGCCTACGGCCTGGACAAGGGCGACAAGGATCAGACCATCCTGGTGTTCGACCTCGGTGGCGGTACGTTCGACGTCTCGCTGCTCGACATCGGCGGCGGCGTGGTCGAGGTGCGTGCCACCTCCGGTGACAACCACCTCGGTGGTGACGACTGGGACGACCGCATCGTCGAATGGCTGGTCGACAAGTTCAAGGCCAGCGCGGGCATCGACCTGACCAAGGACAAGATGGCCATGCAGCGGCTTCGCGAAGCTGCCGAGAAGGCCAAGATCGAACTGTCCTCGAGCCAGAGCACGTCGATAAACCTGCCCTACATCACCGTGGACGCGGACAAGAACCCGCTGTTCCTCGACGAGCAGCTGAGCCGGGCCGAGTTCCAGAAGATCACGCAGGATCTGCTGGACCGCACCCGCAAGCCGTTCCAGTCGGTCATCGCCGACGCCGGTATCTCGGTGAGCCAGATCGACCACGTGGTCCTGGTGGGTGGTTCCACCCGCATGCCCGCGGTCACCGAGCTGGTCAAGGAACTGACCGGTGGTCAGGAGCCCAACAAGGGCGTCAACCCCGATGAGGTCGTCGCCGTCGGCGCCGCCCTGCAGGCAGGCGTGCTGGCCGGTGAGGTCAAGGACGTTCTGCTGCTCGACGTGACCCCACTGTCGCTGGGCATCGAGACCAAGGGTGGCGTGATGACCAAGCTCATCGAGCGCAACACCACCATCCCGACCAAGCGCAGCGAGACCTTCACCACCGCCGACGACAACCAGCCGTCGGTGCAGATCCAGGTCTTCCAAGGTGAGCGTGAGATCGCGTCGGCCAACAAGCTGCTCGGCAGCTTCGAGCTGACCGGCATCCCGCCGGCCCCGCGCGGTGTCCCGCAGATCGAGGTCACCTTCGACATCGACGTCAACGGCATCGTGCACGTCACGGCCAAGGACAAGGGCACCGGCAAGGAGAACACGATCAAGATCCAGGAGGGCTCCGGCCTTTCCCAGGAGGACATCGATCGGATGATCAAGGACGCCGAGGCTCACGCCGACGAGGACCGCAAGCGCCGTGAAGAGGCCGACGTCCGCAACCAGGCCGAGTCGCTGGTGTACCAAACCGAGAAGTTCGTCAAGGAACAGCGGGAAGCCGAAGGCGGCTCGAAGGTCGACGACGACACACTGGGCAAGGTCGACGCCGCGGTGGCCGAGGCCAAGCAGGCGCTCGAGGGCACCGACATCGGGGCCATCAAGAGCGCCATGGAGAAGCTGGGTGTCGAGTCGCAGGCGCTGGGTCAGGCCATCTACGAGGCCACCCAGGCCGAGCAGGACGCCGACGGATCTGGCGCAAGCGCAACCCAGGGTGACGACAACGTGGTGGACGCGGAGGTCGTCGACGACGACGAGCAGGAGAGCAAGTGAGACAGGAAGATCCGCACGACGAGCCGGTGACCGTCACCGACAAGCGGCGAATCGATCCCGTCACCGGCGAGGTACGCGAGGCTCCCGGCGGGCAGGAGCGTAGCGACAGGGGATTCGGCACTGCGGGACCGGCCCCAAGTGGGTCGGCTCCGGGGGCGGCGGCTCCGCCGGTCGAGACCGATGAGGCCGCCGAACTGAAGGCGACGCTTCAGCGGGTCAAGGCCGAGTACGACAACTACCGCAAGCGGACCGAGCGCGAGAAGCAGGCAGCCTCGGATCGAGGTAAGGCCACCGCGGCCATGCAGTTGCTACCGGTGCTCGACGACCTCGAACGTGCCCGCAGCCATGGTGATCTCGAGTCCGGCCCGCTGAAGTCGGTGGCGGGCAAGCTCGCCGCCGCACTGGAGTCCATCGGTCTGGTCGCGTTCGGTGCCGAAGGAGATGCGTTCGACCCATCGCTGCACGAGGCCGTGCAACACGAGGGTGACGGCTCCAACCCGGTGCTCGGCACGGTCATGCGCCAGGGCTACAAACTCGGCGACTACGTCCTGCGGCACGCCATGGTGGCGGTCGTCGACTCCGTCGGTGAATCCGACACGGTCGAGAATGCGGGCATGGTGGGCGAAGACGCTTCAGAATCAAACGGATAGCTCACACCGACATGACGACAGGTAAGGAGGTGACGCCGCGTGGCTCAGCGTGAATGGGTCGAGAAGGACTTCTACAAGGTGCTCGGCGTCTCCTCCGATGCCGGCCCCGACGAGATCAAGAAGGCCGCGCGCAAGTCGCTTGCCGAGAACCATCCCGACCGTAATCCCGGGAATTCGGCCGCCGAGGACCGGTACAAGGCTGCCTCGGAGGCCAAAGAGGTTCTGACCGACGAGAAGAAGAAGAAGGAGTACGACGAGACCCGTCGACTCTTCGCGGGCGGCGGTTTCAACCGCCGGTTCAACCCCGGTGACAGCGGCGGATTCAGCGGCTACGGCGCTGACGGCGAGGTCAATCTCGGCGATCTGTTCGGAGCGGCGGGTCAGACCGGCGGCGCCAACATCGGTGACCTGTTCGGTGGGTTGTTCGGCCGTGGTGCCCAACAACCTCGGCCGAGCAGACCGCGACGAGGCAACGACCTCGAAACCGAGACCGAGCTGTCGTTTCTCGAGGCCACCAAGGGTGTGGCGATGCCACTTCGGCTCACCAGCCCGGCTCCATGCACGAACTGCCATGGCAGCGGGGCCCGACCGGGCACCAGTCCGCGAGTGTGCCCGAGCTGCAACGGCGCGGGTGTCATCAGCCGCAACCAGGGTGCGTTCGGGTTCTCCGAACCATGCACCGAGTGCCGTGGCACCGGGTCGATCATCGACGAGCCGTGCGACGAGTGCCACGGCGAGGGCAAGATCACCCGCACCCGCACCATCAACGTCCGGATCCCTCCCGGTGTCGAGGACGGGCAGCGCATTCGGCTTGCCGGCCAGGGTGAGGCGGGCCTACGGGGTGCGCCGTCCGGTGACCTGTACGTCACCGTGCACGTGCGGGCAGACAAGGTCTTCGGCCGCGTCGGCGACGACCTGACGGTCAGCGTTCCGGTCAGCTTCCACGAACTGGCCTTGGGCACAACGCTTTCCGTCCCAACGCTGGAGGGCAAGGTCGGAGTTCGGGTGCCGAAGGGCACCTCCGACGGCCGTATCCTGCGCGTGCGTGGCCGGGGCGTGCCCAAGCGCAACGGCGGACACGGTGACCTGCTGGTGACCGTGAAGGTCGCCGTCCCGCCCGACGTCGAAGGCGAAGCGGCCGAGGCGCTCGAGGCCTACGCGAACGCAGAGCGGGCAAGTGGGTTCGACCCGCGGGCTGGATGGGCCGGGAACTGATGCCCGCCAAGCGAAGTGGTGACGACGCCAGGACGTTCCTGATTTCGGTTGCTGCCGAACTGGCGGGGATGCATGCACAGACGCTGCGCACCTATGATCGGCTCGGCCTCGTGAGTCCGGAACGCACGTCCGGCGGTGGCAGGCGCTACTCGCAGCACGACGTCGATCTGCTCCGTGAGGTGCAGCGGTTGTCCCAGGACGAGGGCGTGAACCTGGCCGGCATAAAGCGCATCATCGAGCTGACCAATCAGGTCGAGGCGCTGCAGTCTCGACTGTCCGAGATGGCAGGCGAAATCGAACGCTTGCGTGTCACCCAGCGCCGCGACCTCGCGGTCGTGCCGAAGAGTACGGCGCTGGTCGTGTGGCAGCCCCGCAGGGGCAACCGCTAAGACCGTCTGGTCTGCCCGGGGATCAGGTAGCGTCCGTACCGCGCATTGGTAGTCGAGGACCGTTTCTCTGCATGTGAATTGAGCAAGCATCTTGGCGAATAGGACGCTGTCGGTCGAGGCATCGGCCGGTCGGGAGCCGACCCTGCGCCTGCCCACGGCTCGAAGGACCTTCGGTGATCTGGTGCGAACGGATCCCCTGAGCACGATCATCACGGTTTCCGTCGACGTGTTGTCGGCCGCGATCGCGGTCGTGGTTGGCACCTGGTGGGCGAGGAGTACCGAGGACGGCACCCCTTCGGCATGGTGGATCGTGCTTTACGTACCCATCGTGGTCGCACTCATCGCAGTGCGGCCCGGGTACCGTCGCCGGCTCAACCGCAAGTCACTCGACGACATCGGACCGATCGTGACGGCCGTGGCGTTCGCGTCGATGTTTCTGCTGAGCACGATGGTGCTGGCAGACGTGCCCGGGCGGCTGGGGCCGACCATGGCGAAGGTCTGGGTGTGCGCCGCGGTGCTGTTGCCGACCGGTCGACTGATCCGGGCGACCATCCAGCGAGGGCTGCGGCGACGCCACCACCTGGTGGCGCCCATCCTGGTCGTCGGCAACGGCCGGGTTGCCAGTCGGATCGTCGAACGCCTGAAGTCCGCACCCGAGACCGGGCTCTGGCCGATCGGCCTGATCGATCACGACCCACCCTCGGCTGGGTTCGAGCTGGGCCCCGAACCCGACGTTCCCTATCTCGGTACGCCCGCCGACATGGACGAGACGATCCTTCAGACGGGCGCTGAGGGAATCGTGATCGCCTTCTCGCGCACCCACGACGAACTACTGACCGAGGTGGTTCGCATCGCACACCGCCGGGGGCTGCGCGTGTGGGTGGTTCCGCGGATGTTCGACATGGTCGGTGAACGCGCCCGGATCGATCACGTCGGGGGCCTGCCCCTGCTCGCAATGCCGCTCACGAATCCCCGGGGTTGGCAGTTCGAGGCGGTCAAGCATGCGGGCGACCGGGTCTTGGCCGGTATCGGACTCCTGGTCATCTCGCCCGTATTCCTGGCGTTGATGTTGTTGGTGCGGCTGAGTTCGCCGGGTTCGATCTTCTTTCGCCAAGCGCGCGTAGGACGTGACGGGCGGGTCTTCGACTGTCTCAAGTTCCGGTCGATGCGCCCCTCGCGAGACTCCGACGCCGACTTCGAGCCGACGGTTGGCCACGCGCCCGGTGGGGTGGAGGGTGTGGACCGCCGAACCAGGATCGGCAGGATCATGCGTGCGACGTCGATGGACGAACTGCCGCAGCTGCTCAACGTGCTCAAGGGCGAGATGAGCCTGGTGGGTCCGCGACCCGAGCGCCCGGAGTTCGTCGAACTGTTCGATGCCCAGATTCGTCGCTACGGCGAGCGGCACCGGGTCAAGTCCGGTATGACCGGGTGGGCGCAGGTCAATGGACTTCGCGGCCAGACCTCGATCGCCGACCGTGCGGAATGGGACAACTACTACATCGAGAACTGGTCACTGGGACTCGACCTGAAGATCCTGCTGCTGACCATACCTGCGGTGTTTCGCCATGCTGAGTGAACACGGGAACCGGCCACTCGAACGATCTACCCTCCTGGACGCCTCAGCCGACCGTGATCGAGAACCGCGCGGTCTCCGGCTTGCCGGGGATCGCGGACCGGTAGTCGCCGCGACTTAGCGCGTCGGTGGGTGCGGCCATGGGCTCGATGCCGACGACGTCGTCGCTGCGTGGTGCGAATATCTGCGCGGCCGGGTAGCCCGTCTGGTACGTGACGTCGACGCGGCGGTCGCCGCCGGACAGCGAGAACACGGAGCCGTCGCGAACCTCGTCGAAACCGTCGTCGTACTCGACGTTCCCGAGCGGCTCGGTGCCAGCGTTCCATTCCCTGTGCTCCCCGTTGGGAATGCCCCGGTCGTCCACCGGAAGGTGGCGCATGGTGGGCGTGGTGAGCCGCCATTCCTGCCGTGGCACATCGGGAATCGTGAGGTATGGGTGGTAGCCGAAGCACAGTGGCACCGACGCCGCGGTGGTGGGCGTCACCGTCGTCTCGATCGTCAGCGTGCGATCGGCCAGGGTGACGGCCTGGGTGAGGACGTGCGGGAACGGGAACGAGGTCAGCAGCCAGGGGTTACCGCCGTAGTCCAGGACCGCGGTGAGGCTGTTCTCCGATTGCGCCGTGACCAGCCAGCCGGGGTATGCCGCCAGCACGCCGTGGATCGGCGCGCCGTGCGGGTCCGTGCGCACCCCGCCGATGCCCGCGGTCAGGGTGACGACACCGCCGTCGATCCCGTACTTGCCGGCGCTCAACCGATTTGCCCACGGATACAGGATGGGAATGCCCATCGTCTTGCCCTTGGTCACGTAGGCGTCGAGGCCGCGCCGCTGACCGAGGAACTCGAGGCCGTCGTCGGCCAGCGAGGTGCCGATCATGCCCGCAACCGGGACGAAGGTTGCGGTCATCGCTGATGACGGATCCTTCAGCGTGACGGTGTCGAACTCAGGCATCGTCGGATTCTGTCACGGTCAGGTGAGCAGGGGATCGTGTTGGATGCGGTGTGGCTCCGCGCCCTTGGCGGTCAACGCCGCGCGCGTGGCTTCGATCATGCGCGGCCCGCCGCTGATGAGAATCTGGCGGTCCCCCCAGCTGCCGTACCTGGTCACGACGTCGGGCAGCAGTCCCGTCTGGCGGACGTGTAGGCCGCGCGGCGGTTCGACCACCGGGTAGTCGGCCGCCCACGGCGGGTTCGTCGAGAACTCCGACACCGGCGTGACCGAGAGCCACGGATTGCCGGAGGCGATCTGCCAGAGCGTGCGCAGATCGTAGAGATCACACGGATACCGACCGCCGAAGAACAGGTGCACCCGCGGGTTCACGGCGAAGCGGCTGAGATCCATGATGAGCGTCCGCAGCGGCGCCAGTCCGCTGCTGCCCGCCACCATCAGCACGTCACCCGCGTCTCGGTCGACGTGCAGGCCACCGTGCGGATTCGACAGGCGCCACCGGTCACCTGGCCGGGTTTCGCCGATGATGGCCGTACTGACCATCCCACCGGTCACCGAACGGATGTGGAACTCGATGGCTCCGTCGCGGTCGGCGGGAATCGACGGGCTGAGGTAGCGCCATCGTCGCGGCCATTGGGGCACCTCGACCGTGACGTACTGCCCGGGGTGGTAGAAGAGCGCGCGGTCCAGTTGAAGTCGGACGATCGACACGTCCCTGGTCGCTCGGATGTGTTCGATGACTTCCGCGTCGCGATAGGGCGGGCCCTGCTCGGCGTCGGCGGCGCCGCTCATCACGCCGACGATCAGGTCGACCGCGTCGTGCGCCGTACCGGCCAACCGGGCGTCCCAACGATCGCCAAGATGATGCGCCAACGTGGTCAGCAACGCCGACCGCATGGCGGCGTAGTGCGCCTGCGTGACGCCGTACTTGCGGTGGTCGCGGCCGAGCTGGGCCAGGAACGCCACCGGCTCCTCGGCACGTTGCGCGATCAATTCGCCGAACAGCCAGGTCAGTGCCTGCGCGAAGGCTTGGCGCTGGTGTGTCAGGTCCGGGGGGAACAGATCGCGAGCGGTGAGTTCGGTGGCGAACCAGCGGGTGTAGAAGTCGGCGATAAGCCGCTCTGAGCCCCTCTGCGGGTCGATCGCGGCGCGCAGTGCCGCCAGCGCGTCGCGATCGTCGAGTCCCACGTCGTTCGAGTCTAAGTCAGGCGCGAGAAACTCGGACTGGACGCCCCCGGCCTCTAGAGGCCCTTGATTCCCTTGTAGAGCACCATCAGGCCGATGACGACGAGGATGGCGGCGACGAGTGCGCCGTTGTGCTCCTCCATCCACACCTTGATGCGCTCCATCGTCGGCTCGAGCCGGTCTCCGGTGATGGCGACGGCCAGGATCGGCAGCGCGACACTCGAGCCGGCGAGCACGACGAAGAGCACGACGGCGGCGACCAGGCCGCTCCCCAGCCCCAGGCCGGAGGTGCCGATCGCCAGCCCCGCCGCCGCGCACATGAACAGCACCTTCACGTTGGCGACGGTGAGCACCACCCCGACGACGAACGCCTTGGCGGGGCCCGCCTCGGTGACATGCTTCATTCCCGGCATCTGGTGCGGATTGCTGTGCCGGGTGACCCACCGGTAGCCGCCGAACACGATGAGCGCCGCCCCGATGGCGACCCGCAGCCAGGCCGACCACGTCGGCGCCTCGGTGCCGAGCCCGCCGACCAGACCGGAGACCGCGACGAAGATCGCAGTAAGCACCAACAGACCGCCCAGCCAGCCCACCAGGAACGTCAACGAGGTCGGTCGGGGTCGTTCGGTCTGCAGTACGAGTACAGCGGGGATGATCGACAACGGTGACAGGGTCACGACCAGTGCAAGTGGGATGAGTTCGGCCAACACGGAACCCCAGACGGAACTCACGGGATCAACGTAGCGAATGGTCCGTTGTTTCGCCCGGTTTCGCCAGGGCGTGTGTCGCTGGTGTGCGGGATCTTCGGCGTCCCCCGACGATGGTGGGATGACAGACGTTCACCTGGGCCGGATCTTTCACATCTCGGGTCGCCCGACGGTGAGGGGCGCGCCGGAGGCCCTGGTGTCGATCGAGGACGGTGCACTGGTCGTCGACGATCAGGGCAGAATCGCCTACTGCGGCGAAAGGGATTCACTACCAGGTGAGTTCGCCGACTCGGTGGTGCAGGACCATCGGCCCGGCTACCTCCTTCCTGGATTCGTCGACACCCACATCCACTTCCCGCAGACCTACGCCGGTGACTCCTACGGCGGCGGACAGCTACTCGATTGGCTCAACCTGTGCATCTTCCCGTCCGAGTCGAGGTTCGCCGATCCCGACTTCGCCCGACGCGCCGCGGTCGAGTTCTGCGACCGCCGGATCGCAGCGGGAACGACGGCCGCGATGGTCTTCGGCTCCGCCTTTCCCCACGCCCAGGACGCCCTGTTCTCGGAGACGGCCAGGCGCGGCCTACGCCTCGTCAGCGGTCGCGGAATCCAGACCGTCGGTCCGGACACCGCGGCGCCCCTGCTCACCTCCGAGGAGGATGCGATCCGCCTGACCCGCGAGGAGATCGACAAGTGGCACGCCGCGGATACCGGCGACGTCGGCACCGCGCTGCTTCACGTCGCGATCGTGCCGCGCTTTTCGCTGTCCGTGACCACCGAGACGCTCAGGAACCTCGGCGAACTGTACGACTCGGTGCGCGACCGTGGGGTCTACGTGCACTCGCATCTCAACGAGAACAACAGTCCCGGCACCGGCGAGATCGACTCGACCAAGCAGGTCTATCAGGTCGACACCTACCTGGACACCTACGACGGCAGGTTCCTGCCGGGCTCGGAGGTCGGGGGCAAGAGCCTGCTCGGCAGGCGCACCATCCTGGCGCACTGCGTGCACTGCGAGGACGTCGAGTTGGAGCGGATGGCGGAGACGGGCACGTCGATATCGCACTGCCCGATCGCCCAGCTCTTCCTCGGATCGGGCACGATGCCCTGGAACCGGACCGTCGCGTCGGGGGTGAACATCTCGGCGGGCACGGATGTCGGCGGCGGCGACGAATGGCTGATCCCGCGCGTGCTCGGCGACGCCTTCAAGGTTCACATCAGCGAGCCCGGGGCCGACGGTGTGTCGTTGCATCCCGCGCAGATGCTGTTCATCGGCACCCTCGGTGGGGCTCGCGCACTGGACATGGAGGATCGGTTCGGCAACTTCGACAAGGGCAAGGAGGCGGACTTCGTGGTCATCGACCCGTCGCGTACGAGCGATCTGAAGTCCAGGCTGACCATGGCGGTACGTTCGCCCGACGCGGTCATGTCGAGGGATCAAACACTCTTCGCGGTGTTGACGGGGATCCGTGAGTCGTCGATCACGAAGGTGTACGTGCAGGGCCGGCAGCTGCCGGTTTCCCTCAGAACTGGCACACCTTCCACCCGTCGGCCTCGCGTTGCATTTCGACCTCGTTGATGTCGTCGCCGTCGTTCGACACGGTCGCGGTCGCCGAGTCGCCCATCACGTCAATGGATTCGACGTCCAGCGACAGGCGTCCCGCGGCCTCCCTGATGTCCAGGAAGTCCGGCTCGGTGAAGTCGTCCTCCGACTGCGTCTCGGCGCAGATGATGGGCTCGAAGGCTTGGAAATCCGCGTCGTTCCAGGCCTGTTCGAAGTCCTCGATGACGCCCCGGATCTGCTCCTCGTCGGTCTGCGGGACGCGGCTCGGCGGGGCGTCGTTGGTCAGGGTGGTGGGACCGGCGATGCCGCCGTCGGGCTTGGCCACGATCAGCACCACGGCGACCACGGCCGCGATGGCCACGACGGCGCCGGCGATGACGAGCCCCACGACGAGACCGATGCGTCGCGGCGCGGGCGCGTCGGTCAACCACAGCTGCCAGCCGGCCGGAACCGGCGGCCAGGACGGGTCCGGCTGCCAGCCCGGCGGAGGTGTCCACCCGGGCGGCACGGGCGGCCAGCCGGGGGGCGGGTTGAAACGCATGCGCCCACCTTGGTCCATCAGCTGGTGCTCTGCCCCGTGAACGCTGGTTCTGCAGCGGCGACCCGCCCAAAATTGGTCAAAGTTGAGCGGAACAGACTCAACCTTGACTGCGTTGTAGAAGGCGACAACGATTTTCCCTGACCGCTGCGCGCGGCCAAGATCTGAATGAATGGAGGTGTCGTGGACTCGTTCAATCCGACCACGAAGACCCAGGCGGCGCTGACCTCGGCGTTGCAGGCGGCCACCGCCGCGGGCAACCCGGAGATCCGTCCCGCCCACCTGTTGATGGCGCTGCTGACGCAGAACGACGGCATCGCCGCACCGCTGCTGGAAGCGGTCGGAACCGATCCCGCGACGATCCGGGCGGAGGGCCAGCGGCTCGTCGAGCGGCTACCCAGCTGCCAGCGGCGCCAACTCGACGCCACAGTTGTCGCGCGAGTCGCTCGCCGCGATCACCGTCGGCCCAGCAGCTCGCCACCGAGATGGACGACGAATACGTCTCCACCGAGCATCTGCTGGTTGGCCTGGCCACCGGTGACAGCGACGTCGCCAAGCTGCTGACCGGGGCGGGAGCCTCGCCGCAGGCGCTCCGCGAGGCGTTCACGAAGGTTCGCGGCAGCGCCCGCGTCACCAGCCCCGACCCCGAGGGCACCTACCAGGCGCTGGAGAAGTACTCCACCGATCTGACTGCGCGCGCCCGCGAGGGTGAACTCGACCCGGTCATCGGACGCGACAACGAGATTCGTCGCGTGGTGCAGGTGTTGAGCCGCCGTACCAAGAACAACCCGGTGCTCATCGGTGAGCCCGGCGTCGGCAAGACCGCGATCGTCGAGGGCCTGGCCCAGCGCATCATCGAGGGCGACGTGCCGGAGAGTCTGCGCGACAAGACCGTCGTCTCCCTCGACCTCGGATCGATGGTGGCCGGAGCCAAGTACCGAGGCGAGTTCGAGGAGCGCCTGAAGGCCGTCCTGGACGACATCAAGAACTCGGCCGGACAGATCATCACGTTCATCGACGAGTTGCACACCATCGTCGGTGCGGGCGCCACCGGTGAATCGGCGATGGACGCGGGCAACATGATCAAGCCGATGCTGGCCCGCGGCGAACTCCGACTGGTCGGCGCCACCACGCTCGACGAGTACCGCAAGTACATCGAGAAGGACGCCGCCCTGGAGCGGCGCTTCCAGCAGGTGCTGGTCGGAGAACCGTCGGTCGAAGACACCGTCGGCATCCTGCGCGGCCTCAAGGACCGCTACGAGGTGCACCACGGCGTGCGCATCACCGACTCCGCGCTGGTGTCGGCGGCGACGCTGTCCGACCGCTACATCACCAGCCGGTTCCTGCCGGACAAGGCCATCGACCTCGTCGACGAGGCCGCGTCCCGGCTGCGCATGGAGATCGACTCCCGGCCCGTCGAGGTCGACGAGGTCGAGCGCCTGGTCCGCCGACTGGAGATCGAGGAGATGGCGCTTGCCAAGGAAACGGATGAAGCGTCCGTCGACCGATTGGAGAAGCTGCGCGCCGAACTGGCCGACAAGAAGGAGCAGCTCTCCGAACTCACCACCCGGTGGCAGAACGAGAAGGGCGCCATCGACGTCGTCCGCGACCTGAAGGGGCAGCTCGACGCGCTTCGCGGTGAGGCCGACCGTGCCGAACGCGACGGCGATCTGGCCAAGGCCGCCGAACTGCGCTATGGCCGGATCCCCGAGGTGGAGAAGAAGCTCGACGCGGCGGTGCCCGTCGCCGAGGCCCGGGACAACGTGATGCTCAAGGAGGAGGTCGGACCCGACGACATCGCCGAGGTGGTGTCCGCGTGGACCGGCATTCCGGCCGGGCGGATGCTCGAGGGCGAGACGGCGAAGCTGCTGCGCATGGAGGACGAGCTGGGCAAGCGCGTCATCGGCCAGCGCAAGGCCGTGCAGGCCGTCTCGGATGCGGTGCGTCGCAGCCGCGCCGGTGTCGCCGACCCGAACCGCCCCACCGGCTCGTTCCTGTTCCTCGGCCCGACCGGCGTCGGCAAGACCGAGCTGGCCAAGGCGCTGGCGGAGTTCCTGTTCGACGACGAGCGGGCGATGGTCCGCATCGACATGAGCGAGTACGGCGAGAAGCACTCCGTCGCCCGCCTGGTCGGAGCGCCCCCCGGCTACATCGGCTACGACCAGGGCGGCCAGCTCACCGAGGCGGTGCGCCGGCGGCCGTACACCGTCGTGCTGTTCGACGAGGTCGAGAAGGCTCACCCCGACGTGTTCGACGTGCTGCTGGCTGTGCTCGACGAGGGCAGGCTGACCGACGGTCAAGGCCGTACGGTCGACTTCCGCAACACCATCCTCATCCTGACGTCCAACCTGGGTTCGGGCGGCACCGAGGAGCAGGTGATGGCTGCGGTGCGGGCGGCGTTCAAGCCGGAGTTCATCAACCGTCTCGACGACGTGCTGATCTTCGACGCCCTGAACCCCGACGAACTGGTGTCCATCGTCGACATCCAGCTCGAGCAGTTGCAGCGGCGGCTGGCGCAGCGCCGTCTCACCCTCGAGGTCTCGCTGGACGCGAAGAAGTGGCTGGCAGAGCGGGGCTTCGACCCGCTCTATGGCGCCCGTCCGCTGCGCCGGCTGGTGCAGCAGGCCATCGGCGACCAGTTGGCGAAGCTGCTGCTCTCCGGCGAGGTGCACGACGGCGACGTGGTGACGGTGAACCTCGCCGCCGACGGCGAAGGCCTGGTTTTGGCCTGATCGCGCTGAACTGAGGTGCGCAATCCGTACACCATCTGCGTATTCTTCACGCGGGCTGTCGTGTCACCTGGTAACCGGGTTGTGACCCGTTCAGTCCCTCATCGGAGCCCCGAGCAAGTAGTCTGTGAGCAATGGTTCCTCTCTGGTTCACGCTGTCCGCACTCTGTTTCGTGGGTGCGGCGGTGTTGTTGTACGTCGACATCGACCGTCGACGTGGGTTGGGCCGTCGCCGCAAGTCGTGGGCAAGTCGCACGGCTTCGACTACGAGCACGAATCGTCTGACATCGTCAAGCGTTGGAAGCGCGGCGTCATGTCCACCGTCGGCGACGTCACCGCCAAGAACGTCGTCCTCGGCCAGATCCGTGGCGAGGCGGTCTTCATCTTCGATCTCGAGGACGTGGCCACCGTGATCGCCCTGCATCGCAAGGTGGGCACCAACGTGGTCGTCGACGTGCGGCTCAAGGACATCAAGGAACCGCGTGAGAGCGACGTATGGCTGCTCGGCGCCATCGGGCCGCGCATGGTCTACTCCACCAACCTCGACGCCGCCCGCCGCGCCTGCGACCGCCGCATGGTGACGTTCGCGCATGCCGCCCCCGACTGTGCCGAGATCATGTGGAACGAGCAGAACTGGACGCTGGTCAGCATGCCGATCACCAGCACCAGGGCGCAGTGGGACGAGGGCCTGCTGACCGTCCGGCAGTTCAACGACCTGCTTCGGGTGCTGCCGCCGGTCTCGCAGCCCAGCCAGCCGGGCATGGCGGGACCCGCCCTCAACCGGCGCGGGGCTTCCCCCGGCCGACCACTCGCGGCAACGCCTGCGGCCGCGGCCAACGCCCGGCCCGCCGAACTGCCCGCCGGACGCGCGGACATGCCGCCGAGCCGCGGAGATGTCGGCCGCTATACCCAGCAGCGTCCACCGGGCGCCCGAAACGGCCATCAGTCGCCGCATTACCAGCGCTAGCTGACACCAGACCCTGGTGCTGCGGCGCCCACGTACCCTGTCGGCATGTCGCGCCCCGTCGCCCTGATCACCGGACCGACGTCGGGACTTGGTGCCGGATTCGCCCGCCGTTACGCGATCGACGGCCATGACCTGGTCCTCGTGGCGCGCGACGTGGACAAGCTGGAGCTTCTCGCCGCCGAACTGCACGACGATGCCGGCGCGAACGTCGAGGTGCTGCCCGCCGATCTCGCCGTCGAAGCCGACCGAGCCAGGGTTGCCGACCGGCTTGCCGACGGTGTGCGAATCCTGGTGAACAACGCGGGATTCGGGACCTCGGGTGAGTTCTGAACCCGAGCCGGGTCCGACCGAATGGGGTACCGGGCCGGGCGTCGGACCGTGGGTGGCCGAACGGCCGGGGCCGCTGCCGACGGATTCCCGTTTCGACCCCGACCTGCTGCGGGACGGCGACTCGCGCAATGTCGTGGATGCCTACCGGTACTGGACCCGCGAGGCCATCGTCGCCGACATAGACAATCGGAGACACCCGCTCCACATAGCGATCGAGAACTTCGGCAACGATGCCAACATCGGTGCGGTGGTGCGGACGGCGAACGCGTTCGCCGTGGATACGGTTCACATCGTCGGGCGGCGGCGCTGGAACCGGCGCGGTGCGATGGTGACCGACCGCTACCAGCGGTTACGCCACCACGAGACCACGGCCGAGCTGCTGGCATTCGCTGCCGACGCCGGTCTGGCGGTGGTCGCGGTCGACAACGTGCCAGGCGCCGTCCGCCTCGAGCGCACCAGCCTGCCCCGCGACGCCCTCCTGGTGTTCGGCCAGGAGGGACCGGGTATCACCGACGACGCCAGGGCCGGCGCCGAGCTGACGGTGTCGATCGCGCAGTTCGGCTCGACGCGCAGCGTCAACGCCGCGGTCGCCGCGGGTGTGGCGATGCACGCGTGGATCACCCAACACGCCGACCTCGGCGACGCCTGGTAGGGCAGGATTGGCGTCATGGATCAGCTCTGGGCCAACCGTGCGGCCAGCGCCGAGGCCGCCGTCACGAAGCGGCACCTGCGGCGGCTGTGGCAACTGCCCGGCACCCAGCTCGCCGTCGTGGCATGGCCGCCCGCTCGCAAGTCACTGCTGTTCGGTACCTGGCACTACTGGTGGCAGGCGCACCTTCTCGACTGTCTGGTCGACGCGCAGGTGCGCGACGCGCAGCCGGATCGACTCAAGCAGATCGAGCGGCAGATTCGCTCCCACCGGCTGCGCAACACCCTGTCCTGGACCAACGACTACTACGACGACATGGCCTGGTTGGCGTTGGCGCTGGAGCGCGCGGGCAGGCTGGCAGGCGTCGAGCGGCCCAAGGCGCTGGACACGCTCGCCGAACAATTGGTCAACGCCTGGGTGCCCGAGGACGGCGGTGGCATCCCGTGGCGCAAGCAGGACCAGTTCTTCAACGCCCCGGCCAACGGTCCGGCGGGAATCTTCCTGGCCCGGTACGACGATCGGCTACGCCGCGCGCAGCAGATGGCGGACTGGATCGATGAGACGCTCATCGACCCCGAGACCCACCTGGTGTTCGACGGCATCAAGGGCGGGTCGCTGGTGCGCGCGCAGTACACGTACTGCCAGGGTGCGGTGTTGGGGTTGGAGGTCGAACTCGCTGCGCGCACCTCCGACGTGCGCCACGTCGAGCGCGTCCGCCGGCTGGTGGCCGCCATCTCGGCGCACATGGCGCCCGACGGCGTGATCAAGGGCGCCGGGGGCGGCGACGGGGGACTGTTCAACGGCATCACCGCGCGCTATCTGGCGCTTGCCGCGACGACGCTGCCGGGCGACATGCCGGAAGACGTTGCCGCGCGTAAGACCGCCGAGGAGGTGGTGCTGAAGTCGGCGCAGTCGGCCTGGGACCACCGTCAGCCGGTCGACGGGCTTCCGCTGTTCGGGCCGTTCTGGGACCGCAGCGCCGAGTTGCCGAGGGCGGCCGGCGAGGAGGCGCAGATGGTCGAGGGTGCCGTCAATGCCTCGGCGATCCCGGAACGCGATCTGTCGGTGCAGCTTTCGGGCTGGATGCTGATGGAGGCCGCCCACACGCTCGGGGCGGAACCGGCCGCCGACGCAGCCGACCCGGGCGGTCCCGCCGGCGATTGACGGTGGTGCTCAGGCCAGGTCGACCGTCAGCTCGGCGCCGGTTGCGGCGACGACGTCTTCCACGGTGACCCCGGGAGCGAGTTCGCGCAGCACCAGGGTTCCGTCCCCGGGAACGTCGATGACGCACAGGTTGGTGATCACGCGGTCGACGACGCCCTGACCTGTAAGCGGCAGGGTGCACGTGGCGACGATCTTGGGGTTTCCCGCGCGATCCGTGTGTTCCATCAGCACGATGACGCGGGCCGCGCCGTGGACGAGGTCCATGGCGCCGCCCATGCCCTTGACCATCTTTCCGGGCACCATCCAGTTGGCCAGGTCGCCGGTCTTGGACACCTCCATGCCCCCGAGTACGGCCGTGTCGATGTGCCCACCGCGGATCATCCCGAAGGACAGGGCCGAATCGAAGTACGCCGCACCGGCATTGACCGTCACGGTCTCCTTGCCCGCATTGATCAGATCAGGGTCGACGTCGTCGTCGGTGGGGTACGGGCCCGTCCCGAGGATGCCGTTCTCCGAGTGCAGGGTGACGTTCACGTCGTCGGTGAGGTAGCCGGGAATCAGTGTCGGGAGGCCGATACCGAGATTGACGTACTCACCGTCGACCATCTCCGACGCGGCCCGCGCGGCCATGTCGTTCCGATTCCACCCTGCGCTTGCATCGCTCATCGAGTCACTCCTTCCGATTCGCGCACGGTACGTTTCTCTATCCGCTTGTCCTGCACCCCGGTATGGACGATCCGTTGCACGAAGACACCCGCGAGATGTACTGCAGCTGGGTCGATTTCACCCGGCTCGACCAGCTCCTCGACCTGCGCGATGGTGATGCGGCCCGCCATCGCGGCGAGCGGGTTGAAGTTCATGGCCGTCTTGTTGAAGACGAGGTTGCCCATCGTGTCGCCGAGCTTGGCATGGACGAGTGCGAAGTCGGCGTTGATCGACCTCTCCAGTACATAGCGCTTGCCATCGAATACCCGGATCTCCTTGGGTGGCGACGCGAGGGCGACCGAACCGTCGGCGGCGTAACGCCATGGCAGGCCGCCGTCGGACACCGGACTGCCGACACCCGCCGGGGTGAAGAACGCCGGGATGCCGGCGCCGCCGGCGCGCATGCGCTCGGCGAGGGTGCCCTGCGGGGTCAGTTCGACCTCGAGTTCACCTGCCAGGTACTGCCGGGCGAACTCCTTGTTCTCACCCACGTAGGACGCGGTCACGCGGCGGATCCGCCCGAGGCCCAGCAGCACGCCGAGCCCGACGCCGTCGACCCCACAGTTGTTGGAGTAGACCTCGAGATCGGTGGCCGACGATCCTGCGACGGCGTCGATCAGTGAGTCCGGGATGCCACACAGACCGAACCCGCCGACGGCCAGGGTGGCACCGTCCGAAATGTCGGCGACCGCCTCGGCCGCCGATGCGTACACCTTCGATGACATGGTTCTCCCCTCTCGTGCGACCAGCTCGTGCGTCCATTCTGCAAACGCACGCATTCATCGACTACGACTGAACAACGAACCGGCAAGGCGAATCAAGCGACATCGGCCTCAAGCACGCAGAATGTTCGCCTGGTGACCACGGGTGGCCGCGGTGTTCACTAGCTGAACGCATAGTATGGGGCCGGTGACAGGCGAGGCGCAACGCTCGAACGTGGTTGCGCGGGTGGGTGCGGTGCTGCGCGCCGTCGCCGCCGTCGAACCCGAAGGCGCGTCGACCACCGAACTGGGTAAGCGCGCCGGGCTGGCCCGGCCGACGGCGCACCGCCTGCTGGTCTCGCTCGCCGCCGAGGACCTGGTGAGCCGCGACTCCAAGACCGGCCGGTGGTCGCTGGGCCCTGAACTGTATCTACTCGGCGTGGGCGCCGCGTTCCGCTTCGACGTCACCGATCGGGCTCGCGAGGTGGTCGGTCGGCTTGCCCACACCACGGGGGAAAGCGCGTTCTTCTCGGCACGTCGGGGCGATGAGACGGTCTGTGTGCTCAGCGAAGAGGGCAGCTTTCCGCTTCGGTCCCACGTCCTGCATGTCGGCATCCGGTTCCCGCTCGGGGTGGCCAGCGCGGGTCTGGCGATCCTGAGCCATCTGCCCCCCGGCGAGGTCGACGCCTTCTTCGGCCGGGTCCAGCCCGAGGCGGCCTGGGGACCTGGCCATTCCGAGGCGGCGATCCGCGGCAGGATCGCCGCGACCCGCCGCGACGGTTACGCGGTGAACCCCGCGTTGATCGTCGAAGGCAGCTGGGGTATCGGCGCGGCGGTGTTCGACCGGGGTGGCCGTCCGGCGTGGGCGTTGAGCCTGACCGGGGTCGAAACCCGTTTCAAGCCGGAGCGTCACCACGAGTTGGGCAGGCTGCTGCTCGAGCAGGCCCACCTGCTGTCCGGTCGCCTTCAGGATCGGGTCTAACTCCACAGTGTCACATGGACTTTGGGGCGGAATCGGGTGACGCCCACACCGGTCCCGCGAATCATCGCCTGTGTGCAACGCGGTGTGGTGATGAACCGCAACAGCTCCGACACCGCGGGTTGACGTGCCGCCGGACCCAGGGTCGACGCGCACCATTCGCCCGAGGTCTGCAGACCAGGACCCTTGACGTGGGCGAGTCGTCCGGCTTCCAGATCCTTGGCCACGGCGAAGCCGATCGTCAGCGTCACGCCGCCGACCCTGTGCACCTCCTCCAGCGCTGCGGCGTCGCTCTGAAAGATCCGTTGCCGAGACTCGGGAATCGCGAGTTTGCAAAGCATCGAGGCGATTTCACCGTCCGCGCTGCCCGCCGACGGGCCAAGCATCCACTGCTGTTCGCGCAACGACGCAGGCGTCGGGGTACCGGCGGCAAGCGGACTGTCCGGGGGGGCCACCATGATGGCCTGGTACCTCAGGAACGGCCGCACGGAGATCGCGTCATCCGTGCCGCCGCCGCTGGGTCCGAGTGCGACGTCGACGGCGCGGGATGCGATGAGGTGGCTGAACTGGCTGGTCGGCTGGACGCTGAGTTCGACCGACAGATCGTCGGCCCGCGACGAGAACAACTCGATCAGGCCGGGGGCGGCGTGCTCGGCGAACGCGCTGGACGCCGCGATCCGCAGCAGTCGGCGGCCGTGCGCCGCCTCCGTCACCTCGATCGCGGTCTGCCGCTGCAGGCCGAGGATCTCGACGGCTCGGCTTGCCAACCGAAGGCCCCCCGGCGTGAACGCCAACCCGGCCACGGTACGGGAGTACAGCTGGTCGTCGAGTTCCTTTCGCAGCTGCGCGATGTGCATGGAGATGCCGGCATCCGACATCTTCAATTCCTCCGCCGCGGCGCGCACCGAGCCCAACCGCACGACGGCGGAGTAGGCGCGAAGTTGAGCGGGAGTCACGCTCCGAGCCTACGTTGGGCGTCATGAGGGACGTGCTCGACGACTTGCTCGCAATCTGGCGGAGCGGTGGCACGGCGGGAGTCGGCACGGTGGTGCGGACCTTCTCGTCATCGCCCCGCGACCCGGGAGCCGCAATGGCTGTCGCACCGGACGGCACGGTGAGCGGATCGGTGTCCGGCGGTTGCGTCGAGGGCGCGGTGTACGAGCTGGCCACCACGGTCGCCGAGTCCGGGCAGCCGGTGCTGCAGCGGTACGGGGTGAGCGACGACGACGCCTTTGCGGCGGGTCTGACCTGTGGCGGCATCATCGACGTCTTCGTCGAGCCCCTGTCGCAGAGAACCTTTCCCGAATTCGAGACTCTCGTCGAGGATGTCGCCGCGCAGCGACCCGCCGCGGTCGCCACCGTCATCGCCCATCCGGACGCCGAGCACGTCGGCCGTCGGCTGGTGATTCGCCTCGATGAGGTCACGGGGTCGGTCGGGTCGGCCCGGGCCGACGCCGCGGTCACCGACGACGCCCGCGGTCTGCTCGCTGCGGGCCGTAGCGAGGTGCTCACCTACGGGCCGGACGGGCAGCGCCGGGGCGCGGGCACGGAGATCTTCGTCGCCAGCTATGCCCCGCGACCGCGGCTGCTGGTGTTCGGGGCCATCGACTTCGCCGCGGCCGTTGCTCAGCAGGGCTCGTTCCTCGGCTATCGGGTGACCGTGTGCGACGCCCGCCCGGTGTTCGCCACCCGCTCCCGCATGCCCACCGCCGACGAGGTGGTCGTCGACTGGCCGCACCGGTACCTGGCGGCGCAGTCCGCCGCCGGCGCGATCGACGAACGCACCGTGATCTGTGTACTGACTCACGACCCGAAGTTCGACGTGCCGTTGCTCGAGGTGGCACTGCGGCTGCCGGCGGTGGCCTATGTCGGGGCGATGGGATCGCGCCGCACGCACGACGACCGACTGATCCGATTGCGCGACGCCGGCCTGACCGACACCGAGCTCAACAGGCTGTCGAGCCCGATCGGACTGGACCTCGGAGCCCGCACACCCGAGGAGACGGCGGTGTCGATCGCCGCCGAGATCATCGCGCGCCGGTGGGGTGGAGGGGGCCGCCCGCTGGCGCACATCGATGGCCGCATCCACCACGAGCAGCAGAAACAGAGCGAGTTAAGCGATTCCTTAACTCGCCCTTGACGAGTCCGACGTACCGGCCGACACTGGGCTTTCATCCCACTCTGTGAGGTCGGTCACATGCAGGTTCCCGGACCATTCGAGTACGAACGCGCCACCAGCGTCGACCACGCCATCGGCCTGCTGGACCGCCTCGGCGAGGACGCCATGATCGTCGCGGGCGGCCACAGCCTGCTGCCCATGATGAAACTGCGCATCGCCAATCCGGAGTACCTGATCGACATCAACGACCTGGCCGCTCAACTGGGTTACGTCGTCATCGAAGGTGCCACGGACCCGACACTCGCCCGGCTGGGAGCGATGACCCGGCACCGTGAGGTCCTCGAGTCGGAACCGCTGTTCGCGGTGTGCCCCATATTCCGCGATGCCGAGAAGGTGATCGCCGATCCGGTGGTCCGCAACCGGGGCACCGTCGGCGGATCGTTGTGCCAGGCCGACCCGGCCGAAGATCTGACCACGGTGTGCACGGTGCTGTCCGCGGTGTGTGTGGCGCGGGGGCCTTCGGGAGAACGGGAGGTCTCGATAGACGATTTCCTGGAAGGTCCGTATGAAACCTCGCTTGCGCATCACGAGATGCTCATCGAGGTCAGGATTCCCCTGCGGCCCAATACGTCCAGCGCCTATGCGAAGGTGGAGCGAAGGGTCGGGGACTGGGCCGTGGCCGCAGCGGGCGCCCAGGTGACCCTGGACGGCGACACCATCGTCTCCGCGCGGGTCGGTCTCACCGCCGTCGAAGCGGATGCCCAGGGTCTGGCGGCTCTTGCGGAGACGCTGGTCGGCAGGCCCGCCACCGAGGACACGTTCGCCGACGCCGGCGCGGCGGCTGCCGGGGCGTGCGAGCCGGTGTCCGACATGCGTGGCAGTGCCGACTACAAGCGCCACCTGGCCTCCGAACTGACGTTGCGAACGCTGCGCACCTCGGTCCAACGCATCCGAAACGCCGAAGCACCCCAAGGGAATTGAGGAATCACCCATGCAGGTCAACATGACGGTCAACGGCGAACCCGTGACCGCCGAGGTCGAGCCGCGCACCCTGCTGGTGCACTTCCTGCGCGATCAGCTCGGGCTCACCGGCACCCACTGGGGTTGCGACACCTCCAACTGCGGCACCTGTGTCGTCGACGTGGACGGTGATCCGGTGAAGTCCTGCACGATGCTTGCGGCGATGGCCGCCGGGCACGCCGTGCGCACCGTCGAGGGAATGGAGGTCGACGGCAGGCTCGACCCCGTCCAGGAAGGCTTCATGCAGTGCCACGGCCTGCAGTGCGGTTTCTGCACGCCGGGCATGATGATCACCGCACGCGCTCTGCTGGACCGCAACCCGGACCCGAGCGAAGCGGAGATCCGCGAGGCGATCTCGGGCCAGATCTGCCGGTGCACCGGCTACACCACCATCGTGCGCTCAGTTCAATGGGCCGCCAAGCATGCGGATGCAGAGGTGGCTACGCCATGACGACCGTCCACGACCGCCCACCCTCGCCGGACGACCTCGCCGACAACGACAAGAAGCCGTGCGGGCACGGACGGATGCTGCGCAAGGAGGACCCGCGGTTCATTCGTGGCCGCGGCAACTACGTCGACGACGTGCAGCTGCCCGGCATGCTGCATCTGGCGATCCTGCGGTCCCCCTACGCCCACGCCCGCATCGTCGGCATCGATGTGTCTGCCGCGCAGGCACACCCGAAGGTCAAGGCGGTCGTCACCGGCGCCGATCTCGCCGAGAAGGGGCTGGCCTGGATGCCGACGCTGTCCAACGACGTGCAGGCCGTGCTGGCCACCGACAAGGTGCGTTTCCAGGGGCAGGAAGTGGCCTTCGTCGTCGCCGAGGACCGTTACTCCGCGCGGGATGCGTTGGAACTCATCGACGTCGAGTACGACGCGCTCGATCCCGTCGTGGACGCCCGTAGGGCGCTCGACCCCGACGCCGCGGTGATTCGCACCGACCTGGAGGGCAAGACCGACAACCACTGCTTCGACTGGGAGACAGGCGATGCCGCGGCCACCGACGCCGTGTTCGACAAGGCCGATGTGGTGGTCAGGCAGGAGATCGTCTACCCGCGGGTGCACCCCGCGCCGATGGAGACCTGCGGCGCCGTCGCCGATCTGGACCCGGTGTCCGGCAAGCTCACGCTGTGGTCGACGACGCAGGCGCCGCATGCCCACCGCACGCTGTATGCGTTGGTCGCCGGTCTGCCAGAGCACAAGATCCGGGTCATCTCCCCAGACATCGGCGGCGGGTTCGGCAACAAGGTGCCGATCTACCCGGGCTACGTTTGTGCGATCGTCGGGTCTCTCCTGCTGGGCAAGCCGGTCAAGTGGATGGAGGACCGCAGCGAGAACCTGACCAGTACTGGCTTCGCCCGCGACTACATCATGGTCGGCGAGATCGCGGCGACGAACGACGGCAAGATCCTTGCGATACGGTCCAACGTGCTGGCCGACCACGGTGCGTTCAACGGCGTCGCGTCGCCCGTGAAGTACCCGGCCGGCTTCTTCGGGGTGTTCACCGGCAGCTACGACATCGAGGCCGCGTACTGTCACATGACGGCGGTGTACACCAACAAGGCACCCGGCGGGGTGGCGTACGCCTGCTCCTTCCGGATCACCGAGGCGGTGTACTTCGTCGAGCGGCTGGTGGACTGCCTGGCCCACGAGATGAAGATCGACCCGGCCGAGCTGAGGCTGCGGAATCTGTTGAAACCAGAGCAGTTCCCGTACACCTCGAAGACCGGATGGGTCTACGACTCGGGTGACTACGAAACCACCATGCGGCTGGCGATGGACATGATCGGCTACGAGGACCTGCGCAGGGAACAGGCCGACAAGCGCACCCGCGGCGAGCTGATGGGCATCGGCATGTCCTTCTTCACCGAGGCGGTCGGCGCCGGCCCGCGCAAGGACATGGACATCCTGGGCCTCGGCATGGCCGATGGCTGCGAGCTGCGGGTACACCCCACCGGGAAGGCCGTCGTGCGGCTGTCGGTCCAGAGCCAGGGCCAGGGCCACGAGACGACGTTCGCGCAGATCGTCGCCGAGGAACTGGGTATTCCGCCCGACGACATCGACGTCGTCCACGGCGACACCGACCAGACCCCGTTCGGCCTGGGCACCTACGGTAGCCGGTCCACCCCGGTGTCCGGCGCGGCCGCCGCGCTGGTGGCTCGCAAGGTGCGCGACAAGGCGAAGATCATCGCCGCGGGAATGCTCGAGGTATCGGTGGCCGATCTGAGTTGGGAGAAGGGGTCCTTCCACGTCAACGGTGACCCGTCGGCGTCGGTGACCATCGCCGACATCGCCATGAAGGCCCACGGTGCGGGCGATCTGCCCGAGGGACTCGAGGGTGGTCTGGACGCTCAGATCTGTTACAACCCGGAGAGCCTCACGTACCCGTACGGTGCCTACTTCTGCGTCGTGGACGTCGATCCCGGCACGGCGGTGGTCACGGTGCGTCGCTTCCTGGCGGTCGACGACTGCGGTACCCGGATCAACCCGATGATCATCGAGGGTCAGGTGCACGGCGGCATCACCGACGGCATCGGGATGGCGCTCATGGAGATGATCGCGTTCGACGAGGAGGGCAACTGCCTGGGTGGGTCGCTGATGGACTATCTCATCCCGACGGCGATGGAGGTTCCGCACCTCGAGACCGGTCACACCGTGACACCGTCGCCGCACCACCCCATCGGCGCCAAGGGTGTGGGCGAGTCGGCCACCGTCGGTTCGCCGCCGGCGGTCGTCAATGCGGTGGTGGATGCGTTGGCACCGTTCGGAGTTCGGCATGCCGACATGCCGCTGACCCCGTCGCGGGTGTGGGAGGCCATGCAGGGCCGAGCCACACCGCCGATCTAGCACACCGTTCGAGGAGCCCCCGTGACCATGACCGATCGTGCGCAGCAGCTGATGGTGGCGCGGACGCCATTCGTGCATGCGACAGTGGTACGCGCCCAGCCCCCCACGTCGGCCCGGGCCGGTGATGAGGCAATCCTGTTGGCGGACGGGACGATCGAGGGCTTCGTCGGGGGAGAGTGCGCGCAGAACTCCGTGCGCACGGCGGCACTCGGCGCGCTCCAGGCCGGCGAGAGCGTGCTGTTGCGCGTGCTGCCCGACGGCGAAGTCCACTTCCCCGAGGCGCCCGGTGCGTGCGTGGTGGTCAACCCCTGCCTTTCCGGCGGGGCGCTGGAGATCTTCCTCACGCCCCGGGTGCCGGTGCCCGTGCTGAGGGTCTGCGGCGCAACCCCGATCGCCGACGCACTTGCCCGCCTGTGCGTCGTATCGGGCTATGAGGTGATACGCGATGACGACTCCGACGGTGCCGTCGGGACGACCGCCGTGGTGATCGCCAGCCACGGCGGTCCCGAACGCGAGCAGATCCGGAATGCGCTCGACGCCGGCGTCGGCTACATCGGACTGGTGGCCAGCAAGGTGCGCGCCGCCGCGATACTTGATTCGCTCGACCTGTCCGGGGCGGAGCGCAGCAGGGTATACAGCCCGGTAGGACTGCCGATTGGTGCCCGGACGCCGGCGGAGGTCGCCGTGTCGATCGTCGCCGAGGTGATCCAAGCCATTCGGGTGGGCGGTCTGAACGTCACGTCCAGCCCGGCCTCGACCACCACCGCGGCGGCCCCATCCCATTGCGCGGCGCATGGTCACTGACCGGTTCTCCAATGTCGATGACGTGATTCGAAGGTTCGACGCCAACGGCTACCTTCTGGATGTCGGCACCGCCTCCGCGGTCTATCTGGCGACTGCTCTCGGCCGTCCGCTTCTCCTCGAGGGAGAACCAGGTGTCGGCAAGACCGCCGCCGCGAAGACGCTGGCGGCCGTGCTGGACACGCCGCTCATCCGGCTGCAGTGCTATGAGGGTTTGACGGCGGCCGAGGCGCTCTACGACTGGAACTACCAGCGTCAACTTCTGAACATCCGGCTGGCCGAGGCGCGAGCCGAAGGCATCGAGGAATCCGACCTGTACGCCGAGGCGTACCTGGTGGAACGGCCCATCCTGCAGTGCGTTCGGCACTCGGGGCCAACTCCCCCGGTCCTGCTCATCGACGAGATCGACCGTGCCGACGACGAGTTCGAGGCGCTCCTGCTCGAGTTCCTCGGCGAAGCTGCGGTCACCGTTCCCGAGTTGGGTACCTTCGCCGCACAGCACCCGCCGCTGGCCGTACTGACCTCGAACCGCAGCCGCGACCTGCACGACGCGCTGCGCCGCAGGTGCCTGTACCACTGGATCGAGTATCCGGAGCCCGCTCGGGCGGCGGCGATCGTGCGGCGCACCGTGCCCGGCGCAACGACGGCACTGATCGAACGTGCCACCCAATTCGTCGGTGCTGCCCGCGATCTCGATCTGGACAAGCCGCCGGGGGTCGCCGAGACCATCGACTGGGTGGCTGCGCTGGTCGCCCTCGGCGTGTCCGAACTGGTCGAGCCGGCCGCCCTGTCCAGCCTCGGCGCCTTGGCCAAGACACCCGACGACAGCGAAGCGCTGAGCGAAGCCCTGGTGGAAATGAGAGGAAGCCCTGGATGAAGATCGCCAACGAGTTCACCGTGAGTGCCCCGATCGAGGAGGCCTGGGACGTGCTCATCGACCTCGAGCAGGTCATCCCGCTGATGCCGGGCGCACAGATGACCGGCCGCGACGGCGATGACGTCCAGGGCAAGGTGAAGGTGAAGGTGGGGCCGGTCTCCAGTGAGTTCAGCGGCAAGGTGCACTTCGTCGAGCAGGACCGCGACGAGCACCGAGCGGTGATCGACGGCAAGGGCAAGGAGTCCCGCGGCACCGGAAACGCAACCGCCACCGTCACCGTGCAGCTGTACGAAGCGGGTGATCAGACCCGTGTCACCGTCGATACGGACCTGAAGGTCGTCGGCAAGCTTGCGCAGTTCGGAAGCGGTATGCTGCAACAGGTTTCGGAGAAGTTGCTCGGCCAGTTCGTGGCTTCGCTCGAGACTAGATTGGCAAGCGACGCCGAGCCCGAGGAGACCGCGAGCGCCGTGCCGACTCTGACCGCCGCATCGACCCCGAAGGCGTCCGAACCGGTACCGATCGACCTGCTCGAGCTCGCCGGCGGCGGTGCGCTGAAGAAGTACGGGCCCATCGTCCTCGGCGCCGTCGTGGTGGTTGCGTTGGCCTTCGTTCTCGGGCGGCGACGCGCCTGCAGGTCGCGCGACTGCCAATGAATCGGCCGCTGGTGCTGCGCGGCGTGGATCGCGCGGCATTCGCGGTAGCACTGGTGGCGCGGTTGCGGGCCGGTGGGGTCGTCGTGTCTGCAAGCGGACCAACTGGTTTCGTGGCCGCCCTCGACCAGATCGACACGGGCTCAAGTGCCGAGCTGTACTGGGCGGCGCGACTGACGTTGGTCAACAGGGTGGAGGATCTCGACGCATTCGATACCGTCTTCGATGCGGTCTTCGCCGACGCCGTGCAGGGATTGGATCCGGTCGGGCTGCGGCACGGCGCAGCCGGGTCGTCGGCCTGGGTTCCGGGTGGCCGCGGGGCAGGTGGTGCGGCGATCGACGGCGCGGGGTTGCCATGGGCGACCCGGCCCGCCGTGGTGGCGCCGGCCGAACCGGCTGACGACACCGGTGTGACGATCCCCGACGCGCTGCCCAGCCGACTGGTCGGGCGGGCCGACGAACCGTTCGAGGATTTCGACGCCGGTGATCTGCGTCTGCTGGGGACCTGGCTGGAACGGGCCAGCGGGCGTTGGCCAAGCCGGCGCAGCATGCGAAGCGAGGCCAGCCGGCACGGTACCCGAATCGACGTGCGAAAGACGATGTCGTCGTCGCGCTCGACCAGCTGGGAGTCCATCGAACTGGTCCGTACCCGTCGCCGACGGCGTCCCCGGCCCGTCGTACTGGCCTGCGATGTGAGCCGGTCGATGCAGCCGTACGCGACGATGTACCTGCACTTGATGCGGGCGGCAGCGTTACGCCAGGCCCGCATCCGACCGGAGGTGTTCGCGTTTGCGACCTCGCTGACCCGGTTGACACCGGCGTTGTCACACCGCTCCGCCGAGGTGGCACTTGCGCGAGCCAACGCAAAGGTCGGTGACCGGTTCGGCGGTACGCATCTGGGCAGTTCGGTCGCGGAGTTGCTACGCCAGCCGCGGGGCAGTGCCCTGCGCGGCGCGGTGGTGATCATCGCCTCCGACGGCTGGGACGCCGACCCGCCCGAGGTGCTCGAGCGCGCGCTGGCGCGGGTCCGCCGGCGCGCCGAGCGCATCGTCTGGCTCAATCCTCGCGCCGCGGCGCCCGACTTCGAACCGCTGGCAGGGTCGATGGCCGCCGCGCTGCCGTACTGCGATGTCTTCCTGCCTGCGCACTCGTTGACCGGTCTGCGCGAGTTGTTCGTTGCGCTCGTGTAGTGCCGGGAGTCTCAGTCCAGCCGTGAGCGCTGCAGGTAGGTGACGACTGCGTTCGTCAACCCGTGGCGGGCCACGTCGAGGTCGTAGTACGACCCCAGCTGACGTTCGGAGGCGAGGCCACGCATCGCACCGGGGATGAACGAGGCGACCTCGCGGACCCGTTCCGGGTCGACGTCGACGTCGGCGAAGGCCAGCTGACAGGCCTCGATCCAGCTGCTTCCCCAGGACTGGAGTTCGGCGGCGGTCTGCGGGTAGAGCCGCTCGAGTTCGGCGCCGTCGCGGGGCAGCGACATGCGCAGCGTCTCGATGGCGCGGGAATCCGGCGCGGTCAAACCGTCGAACAGCAGGTCGATGATGCCGGCCACCCGCTCGTGCAGCGGCGCGTCCGGATCGGCCAGTGATGGCAGTCGACCTCGACGCTCGGCGGTGCGGCGCAGGACGGCGGCCCACAGCCCGTCGATGTCGCCGAACTGGTACTTCACCGCGCCCCACGTGGCGCCCGCGTCCTTGGCGATGCGGTTGCCCGACGCTGCCGCGGCGTCGCCGGTGGCGAGCGCACGAAGCGCCGCATC
Organism: uncultured Actinomycetota bacterium; assembly: GCA_963798245.1. Classification (GTDB taxonomy): domain Bacteria; phylum Actinomycetota; class Actinomycetes; order Mycobacteriales; family Mycobacteriaceae; genus Mycobacterium. The sequence continues at coordinate 153,755 of CAWCSO010000004.1, read as the reverse complement.
GAGCATGGCGTCGCGGGTCGCCTGGCCGCGACGGTTGGTCCGCCGCGGCGACTGCACGGTCTCCTCGGCCACTTGACGAATCATAGAACCCTCTGTGATTGTTGTCGACATGGCCAAGCCGCCCCTGTCCATGACGCCGACGGGCTGGTTTCAGGTCGCGTGGTCGGACGAGGTCGCCGTCGGTGCGGTGCACACCATGAAGTACTTCGGTCAGGAACTCGTCGCCTGGCGAGCGGAGTCCGGCCGGGTGACCGTGATGAACGCTTACTGCGAGCACCTCGGTGCGCACCTCGGGTTCGGCGGCCACGTCGAGGGCGAGGTCATCGAGTGCCCGTTCCACGGTTGGCAGTGGAACTCAGAGGGCCGCAACGTCTGCATTCCCTATGAGCCTCGCCCCAATCGCGGCAGGCGGATGCGCACCTATCCGGTCGCCGAACTCAACTCCTCGATCTACATGTGGCACGACGCAGCGGGCCGGGGACCGTTCTTCGACGCGCCGGACGTGTTCGCCGGCTTCTCCGACGGCAGTAGCGCCGTCGACTACTACCCCCAGCAGCGGCTGTACCGCGAAGCGCTCGAACTTCACCCGCAGTACGTGCTGGAGAACGGCGTGGACTTCGCCCATTTCAAGTTCGTGCACCAGACCCCCATCGTGCCCGTGTTCACCCGGCACGATTTCGCCGGGCCGGTGTCCCATGTCGACTTCACCATCACGTTCGAGGGCGACGACGGCCAGAAGATCGAAGACGTCAACAGTGGCGTGGAGGCCATCAACGGTGGTTTGGGCATCGCGGTGACCAAGAGCTGGGGGATGATCGACAACCGGACGATCTCCGCCATCACCCCCGTCGACGAGTTCGTCTCCGACGTCCGGTTCATGGTCTACATCGGCCGCGTGCCCGGCAAGGACTCGCCGCGGGCCGAGCAGAAGGCCAGGGAGTTCGGCGACGAGGTCATACGCCAGTTCGCCCAGGACGTCCACATCTGGAGCCACCAGCGCTATTCGGATCCCCCCGCGCTGTCGACGACCGAGTACGAGGGCTTCACCGCGATCCGCGCGTGGGCCATGCAGTTCTACCCCGATGGTCGCGGTGGTAGTGCCGCTGACCTGCAGGCTGTTTCGACCAACGAGAAGGGTTGAGGTTGAGATGAATTCACCGATCCGCGTATTCCAGGTGGCGACCGGCAACGTCGGCTCCGAGATGATCAAGCGCATCGCCGCCCATCCGGACCTCGAACTCATCGGATTGCACTGCTACACAACGGACAAGATCGGCCGCGATGCTGGCGAGATCGTAGGCATCGACCCGATCGGGATACGTGCCAGCGGATCCGTCGAGGAGATCATCGCCGCCAAACCCGATGTGCTGACCTTCCACGGCGTGTTCCCCGACGAGGACCTCTACGTCAAAGTGCTTGAGGCCGGCATCAATATCGTCACCACCGCCGACTGGATCACCGGCTGGCACCGCGACACCAATCATCCGCACCCGTCGGGTAAACCGGTGACCCGACTACTGGCCGAGGCCTGCGAGAAAGGTCAGGTCAGCTTCTACGGCACCGGCATGAACCCCGGCGTGAACCAGATCCTCGGGGTGGTGTGTTCGGCTGACGTCGCCGAGATCGAGAACGTCACCACCATCGAATCCGTCGACGTGTCGTGTCACCACAGCAAGGACACCTGGATCGAGGTCGGCTACGGACTTCCCGTCGACGATCCGTCGATCCCGGCGAGACTGGAGCGCTACACCCGGGTGTTCGCCGACAGCGTGCTGATGATGGCGGACTGCTTCGACGTTCGACTCGACGAGGTGAAGTTCAGCTATGAACTCGGTGCCTGCACCAAGGACGTCGACCTCGGGTGGTACGTGCTACCCAAGGGTTCACTCGGCGGCAACTACCTCCGCTACCAGGGCATGGTCGACGGGGTGCCGAGGGTGGAGACGCACCTGGAGTGGCAGATGACGCCGCACACCGACCCGAGCTGGGACATCAAGGGGTGCTACATCACCCAGATCAAGGGCGACCCGTGCATCTACAACAAGCACATGATCTTCCCGAAGCCGGGCGTGGACCTGTCCAACCCGGAGAACTTCGCCTCCATCGGCATGACCGTGACCGGCCTGCCCGCGCTCAACGCCATCAGGTCCGTGGTCGCTGCTCCGCCGGGGCTACTCACCAGTGCCGATCTGCCGCTGCGGGGGTTCGCCGGACGGTTCAAGCGCTCTCAGAAATGACACGGCATAGCATCGGGTGGTGACCGATACAGAGTCCGACAAACCTGCCATCGACTTCCCCAGCCGCATCGGTGTCTGGTGGGCCAGTGAGACCTGGGCCATGCCCGACGCGCAGGACGTGGCGCGGGAGATCGAAAGCCTCGGCTACGGATCGCTTTTCATCCCCGAGATCGGTTTCAAGGATGCGCTCGTGGAGTCGATGGCCTTCCTCGCTGCCACTGAGCGACTGGTGGTCGGGACGGGGATCGCCAACATCCACGTGCGCATCCCGTCGGCCGCGGAGACGGGTGCCCGGACGATCAATGCACTCTTCCCGCGCCGCTTCATGCTCGGGCTCGGGGTCAGCCACGCCCCCCTTGTCGAAGGCAACATGGGTGGGAGCTACTCGAAACCGTTGGCGACGATGCGCAAGTACCTGGACACGATGACCGCCGTACCCGAGGTCTTCGAGCCGGGCGCGGGGCGGCCGGTACGACTGCTTGCCGCGCTCGGCCCGAAGATGATCGAGCTGTCCGGCACCCACGCCGACGGCGCGCACCCCTACCTCGTGCTACCCGAGCAGACCCGCGCCACCCGCGACATCCTCGGGACCGACAAGTGGATCGTCTCCGAGCAGGCCGTCGCGGTCGGCGGCGATGCCGAGGATCAACTGCGTTGGGCGCACGCTCACCTCACCGGATACAGCGCGCTGCCCAACTACCGGAACTCGTGGCTGCGACAGGGCTTCGACGAGTCCGACCTGGTGCCTGGCGGCTCCGACCGGCTCGCCCGGGCCATCGTGGGCATGGGATCGGTCGACGATGCCGCGGCCTCGGTTCGGGCGCACCTCGATGCGGGTGCCGACCACGTCGTGCTGCAGGTGCTGGGGGACCACCCGATGATCGATCCGCGACCGGCGCTGCGCGAACTGGCCGTGGCACTCGAACTCTAGGGCTGCGCAGGGCCGGGGTCGCCGGAGACGTCGGCGGCGAGCTTGGCCGCCTTGCGGCGTTTGCGCCACTCCCAGATCATCGGGCTGATCGACGCCACGGCGATCAGGATGAATATCGGTTCCAGCAGCTTCTGTACGACCTCGAACTGGCCGAGTCCATAGCCGAGCAACGTCAGACCGACACCCCACACGATGGCGCCGATGACGTTGAAGAGCGTGAACACCCCGTAGCTCATCCGCGCGGCACCCGCAGTGATCGGCGCCAGGGTGCGCACGATCGGTACGAACCGGGCGAGCACGATGGCGAAGGGACCACGCTGCTCGAAGAAGCTGTGCGCTTCGTCCAGGTAGCGCTGCTTGAGGATGCGCGCGTCGGGCTTGAACATGGACGTACCGATGCTGCGACCGATCCAGTACCCCACCTGGCCGCCGAGGATCGCCGCGATGGGGATGAACACGACCAGTTGCCACAGCTGGAAGTTCGCCGCGACCGCGTCGCCCCGTGCTGCCGTTCCCGCCGCGAGCATGCCTGCGACGAAGAGCAGGGTATCGCCGGGCAGCACCGGGAACAGCACGCCCGACTCGACGAAGACGACCACGAGCAGCCCCACGAGCGCCCAGGTACCGAAGTATCCCAGCAGCGTCAGCGGGTCAAGGAAGTCCGGCATCAGCGCCAGGTGGGTGGTGGTCACAGGGCTCAAGGGTACCGGTGAGCCCGGGCAGACCACCCGTGGGCGAATTCTTACCGCCAGCAGGAATCCGTCTCGCGCCGTTCGTGGCTATCGTCGGGTCATGAGCACCCATCGAGCAGTCCACGTCGCCTCCGCCGGTCAGCCATTGACGCTCGCCGACGTCGAAACCTCCTCGCCGCCCCGTGACCACGTCCGCATCGCCGTCAAGGCGTCCGGTGTGTGCGGAACCGATCATGCCTTCGTCAACGGCGGGTTCCCCGGCCTGTCGTGGCCCATCACCCCAGGACACGAGATCGCGGGCACGGTCGCCGAGGTCGGCGACGGTGTCGAGGACTTCGTGGTCGGTGATCGCGTCGCAGTGGGCTGGTTCGGCGGCAACTGCAACCGCTGCGTGCCGTGCCGTAGCGGGCACTTCATGCAGTGCGAGCGGATGCAGGTGCCGAGCTGGCACTATCCAGGCGGTTACGCGGAGTCGGTCACCGCGCCCGCCACCGCGCTCGCGCGCATTCCCGACGGTCTGTCGTTCGTCGAGGCGGCGCCGATGGGCTGCGCCGGCGTGACGACGTTCAACGGACTGCGCAAGACCAGGGCGGTCGCCGGCGACCTGGTCGCGGTGCTGGGCGTCGGCGGCCTCGGGCACCTGGGTGTCCAGTTCGCCCGCGCGATGGGCTTCGAGACCGTCGCCATCGCGCGCGGCGCGAACAAGGCCGACGATGCCCGTGAACTGGGCGCCCACCACTACGTCGATTCGACGGCGGGCGACGTCGCGGCGGCATTGCAGGATCTCGGCGGGGCGGCCGTGGTGTTGGCCACGGCGGCGAATTCCGCGGCGATGGCCGCCACCGTGGGTGGGCTCGGCCCCGAAGGCGAACTCGTCATCATCGGCGTCACCCCCGAGAACCTCCCGATCAGCCCGCTTCAGCTGATCAACTCCGGTCTGTCGGTCACCGGTCATCCGTCGGGCACGTCCCGCGACGTCGAGGAGACCATGCGCTTCGCGGTGCAGACCGGCGTGCGCGCAATGGTGCAGGAGCGACCTCTCGCCGAGGCGGCGGCGGCCTACGAGGCGATGGACACGGGCAAGGCGCGCTACCGCATGGTGCTGACGGTCTAGATCGAACGCCGTGCGTCGATGCCTACGACGGTGGTGCGCGATGCGGGGCATCGAGGGCAGCGGTGAGTCGTTGGGCCGGCATGCCGGCTTCTTGGCACGCCGTGGCCACGGTATTGGCGGATGCGGCGGTGAAGACGCCGAAGGCAAAGTCATCGGTCGGGACGGCGACGAGGGTCAGCAGTCGCACGGGAGTGCCCTGGGCTGACAGCGACGCCGCGCAGTCGCGGAGTCTCGCGGCAGTGTCCTCGAGAGATTTCTCGCCCAGTTGCGGGCGGTACCACTCGGCGAGATAGCACGACCCCATCGACCCGACGCTAGGACGTCGCATGCCGAAAGAAATCGGGTGTTTCCCTACGGGTTGCGGCTCATGCGGCGACCGAGTTCGGCGCGGGAGCGGATCTCGAGCTTGCGATAGATGCGGGAGAGGTTGGCTTCGACGGTCTTGGGGCTGATGAACAGTGCGGCGGCGACGTCACGGTTGGTCATGCCCGTGGCGGCCAGTTCGGCGACCCGTTGTTCCGACGGGGTCAATACGGTCGATCGGTGTTGGCCGGTATTCGTGCGGTCCAACTCGTTACGGGCGCGCTCAGCCCACAGTGGGGTGCCGACCCTCTGAAAGGTATCCAAGGCTGCGCCAAGGGTCTTCGCGGCGAGATCCTTGCGGCGGAGTCGGCGTTGGAGTTGACCCAGCAGCAGCTGAGTGCGGGAACGCTCGAACGGCATCGGCAGGCGGTCGTGTTCTGCCATGGCTCGTTTCGCAAACACAATGGCGGCCTCGACGTCGCCCCTGGCCGCCAACAGCATCGAGCGGCCGCGGGCACCCATGGCAAGTGTCCACGCCCGATCCAGTCGTGCGCCGTTGATCTCCAGCGCTTCAATCACCCGCTCTGCCTCGGTCAGGCGACCAAGTGCCACCATGGCTTCGATGGCGTCGGGTAGACAGCCAAATGGAACCATCTCCATCGCATTGGGTGTCGCGGGGAGCTGCGACAACGTCGGCTCCAGCGCACTCAACGCGGCGGGATGGTTGCCGACCGACACCTCGAGAAAGCCTGCGATGTTGGTCGGCCACTGCCGCAGGTTGGTGGAACTACAGCGGTAGCTGGCCGCCAGCGCCTCGCCGGCATCACGTCGTGCGGCTTCGACGTCGCCGGTAAACGCGGCGACCGCGGCCCGCATGGTCAGTGCTGCGCACAGCGTGACGTCACCACCTAGCTGCAGCGCCCGCTCCATGGTGTCCTCGCACAGCACGGCTGCATCGGTGAAGTTCCCCTGATAGACCTCGTTCATCACGGTGTAGTAGGAGATGAAGATGACGTCGCTCTCGTCGCCGTGCCCGGCGCAACGCTGCCGGATGGCCGACATCTCGGCGTGCGCCTGCGCGAGTTCGCCGGTCCAGTTCAGCATCAGGGCCTTCTGGGTGCTGGCCCGGAAGGCCACGGGAACCACGGCGTCTGGATCCTCCAAGGCCACCGCTCGCCGCAGGGTGAGTTCGTCGACGCCGTTGCCCTGGGTGAAATCCACGATGACGCACATCCCCAGCGCTTGACTGAGCAGTTGCGGACGATCCAGTCGTTCGGCGGCGGCCGCGGCGTCGGCGAAGCACTGCGCCGCCGCGCCGGCTTGGTTGTCGTTGAGCAACGTGAGGGCATGGGTGAGGGTTGCCTCCGTGCGCAACGCGAGGTTGTCACCGGACTCGTCGATGGCGCGCTTCGACGAGAGGGCGGCCGCGACGAAACTGTTCTCGAAGATCTGCATACTGGCCAACAGGTTGAGCGCTTCCGCGCGCTGGGAACCTGGCTCGAGGGTCTCGATGGTCGCCTCGAGCAGGGGCCGGGCCCGGCCGAGATCGCCCGCCGCGAAGTGGTTTCCGGCCATCCGGATCCGTCGCTCGGGGGTGTCTCCGCCGAGCCCGACGGCGAGTTCGAGTAACTCGGCCGCAGCCGCGGGTGCGCCTCGCAGCCGGGCCCGCTCGGCGCCGGTGTCCAGAGTCTCGAGAGTTCTCGCGTCGCCCCTCGTTGCGGCCAGGGCCAGGTGGCGGGCTCGAAGTTCGGGTTGGTCGACGATCTGCGCGAGTCGGCGGTGCATTGCCCGTCGCCGCACCGGACCCGCGTCGGTGTACACGCCTTGTGCCAGTAGCGGATGGGTGAATCGCACCCGGTGGCCGGTTATCTCGACGATGCCCTTGTCTTCGGCGGCTGCCAGCAACTGCACTACTTGCTCGGTATCGCCGTGGGTCGCGGCGGCGAGCAGTTCCACCGTGGGTGCTGCGAGCGACGCCGCGGCCAGCAACGCGTCTCCGGCGCCGACCTCGACGCTGCCGATTCTGGCCCGTACCAGCTCGGCGAGGGTGCCGGGGAGCGCTGCCTCCGCCATGTTCGAGTCTTCTTCGAGGGCGCGCGCCAGTTCAAGCGCGTACAGCGGGTTTCCGCCAGAGCTGTCGTGTATCCGCACCATCGCCGGTCGCGACATCGAGCGGCCCAGCCGGGTGACGATCATCGTGTGCAGCGCACCCAGGTTCATTGGCTGCAACTGGATTCGGCTCGTGCGGCCTTCTCGGAGCAACTTCCACTGTCGCGCACCGCTTGCCTTGTTCGGCTCGGTGCGCTCCGTGCCGAGGAGCCCCACCGGACCTGAGAGGCGCCGCGCCGCGAACGCGATGACATCCGCGGTCGAGGGATCCAGCCATTGCACATCGTCGATCGCGATCAACAGGGGCGCCCTGTCGGCGAGGTTCCGAATCAGGGACAAGAAGCCCGCAGCCACCGTGCGTTGATCCGTCGGACGGTCATCTGGGATGGCCCGCAGCAGAATTCGATCCAAGGCCAGGCGCTGTGGCTCTGGCAGTCCGGTGAACGCTTGGTAGTCCATGCCGTCGATGAGGTCGGTGAGCGACGCATACGCGAGCACCGACTCCGCTTCTGCCGCGCGCGCCGAGAGCACCTGGAATCCGCGCTCGGTCGCCCGATCCAGCGTGTCGAGCCACGCCGCGGTCTTGCCGATCCCCGCCTCGCCCTGTAGCAACAGGGCCGCGGGCTCAGCAGTCGCTGCCGTCAAGAAGTCGCCTACGGCACGGGCCTCAGGGCTACGGCTCACCGCACCGGCACATGCCTGGTTGCGTCGACGAGGCGAACTCGATCACAGCCGCGGCAGGACGGGGCGCCGAACCGGGCATTAACGAAGAATCTCAGCGATTGGAGCAGTTGTCCACGCTTCTTGCGATACTGGAGGGGACAACCGCCGAAGCAGCATCGCCAGGAGGAGCCAACGCCATGCCCATCGCCACGCCCGAGGTCTACGCCGAGATGCTGGGCCGCGCCAAGGAGCACTCGTTCGCATTCCCCGCCGTGAACTGCACGTCATCGGAGACCATCAACGCCGCGCTGAAGGGCTTCGCCGACGCCGGCAGTGACGGCATCATCCAATTCTCCACCGGTGGTGCCGAATTCGGCTCCGGCCTGGGCATCAAGGAGATGGTGACCGGTGCTGTCGGTCTCGCCGAGTTCGCCCACATCGTCGCCGACAAGTACCCGATCACCGTGGCGCTGCACACCGACCACTGCCCGAAGGACAAGCTGGACACCTACGTGCGCCCCCTGCTCGCCATCTCCGGTGAGCGAGTCGCGGCAGGCAAGAACCCGCTGTTCCAGTCGCACATGTGGGACGGGTCGGCGGTGCCGATCGACGAGAACCTCACCATCGCGCAAGAACTACTGAAGATCGCGGCCGCTGCGAAGATCATCCTGGAGATCGAGATCGGCGTGGTCGGTGGCGAGGAGGACGGCGTCGAAGCCGAGATCAACGACAAGCTCTACACCACGGCAGAGGACTTCGAGAAGACCATCGATGCGCTCGGCGCCGGTGAGCACGGCAAGTACCTGCTGGCCGCGACGTTCGGCAACGTGCACGGCGTCTACAAGCCCGGCAACGTGGTGCTCAAGCCGGAGGTGCTCGCAGAGGGACAGAAGGTGGCCGCGGCCAAACTGGGTCTCGCCGACGGATCCCAGCCGTTCGACTTCGTGTTCCACGGCGGTTCCGGATCGCTGAAGTCGGAGATCGAGGACTCGCTGAACTACGGTGTCGTGAAGATGAACGTCGACACCGACATGCAGTACGCCTTCACCCGCCCGCTCGCCGCGCACATGTTCACCAACTACGACGGCGTGCTCAAGATCGACGGTGAGGTCGGCAACAAGAAGGCCTACGACCCACGCAGCTACCTCAAGAAGGCCGAGGCGGCGATGAGCGTTCGCGTCGTCGAGGCGTGCAACGACCTGCACAGCGCCGGCCGTTCGGTCAGCGCCAGCTGAGGGCCTGGGCCACCGGGCGGACGGGTGCTTTCCTAATCCTCAGCCATCAGTCGGCCGAGTTCGGCGCGGCTGCGGATCCCGAGCTTGCGGTAGACCCGGGCGAGATTGGCCTCGACGGTCTTTGGGCTGACGAAGAGGACAGCGGCGACGTCGCGGTTGGTCATACCTGACGCGGCTAGCTCGGCGACCCTTCGTTCCGATGGGGTCAGTTTGGCCGACTGGCGGGGGCCGACGTTGGCTCGGCCCAGTTCAGTGCGCGCGCGGTCGGCCCACAGCGGGGTGTCGAGCTGCTCAAAGGTCGCCAGCGCCTCCAGCAGGTTCTTCGCAGCGGTATGGTTGCGGCGTTGCCGTCGTTCGAGCTGGCCGAACAGCAGCTGGGTGCGTGCCCGTTCGAACGGCATGGGCAGGCGGCGGTGTTCGGTCATCGCATCCGAAGCAGCCTCGACCGCAGCGTCGAGGTCGCCGCGGGCGGCCAGGAGCATGGCGCGACAGCGGGCGCCGCAGGCCAGCATCCATGCCCGGTCTAGCCGACGTCCGTTCCTCTCCATCAGTGTGATGAGCGGCTCCGCGTCGTCGGGCCGGCCCACGCCGATCAGGGCCTCGACGAGATCCGGGACGAACGATGCGCTGATGATCTCCGTGTTCGCGGGCGTTGCGAGGAGTTGCTCGAGCAGCGGCTCCAGGGTGGTTACCGCCGAGGAGTACTCGCGTCGTGAAACCGCCACGAAGCCCAATGTCGTCAGGGGCCACTCGCCGAGCCTGGCCGAACCGCACCGCCGGGACGCGGCCAGGGCTTCGGCCGCGTCGCGGCGTGCGTCATCGACACGTCCGTGGTAGCTGGCCGATACCGCCCGGCACGTCAGCGCCGCCGACAGCGGAAGGTCGCCGCCCAATTGGACGGCGCGCACCATGAAGTCTTCGGCGATCAGACCCGCGTCGCCGAAGTTGCCCCGCCACACCTCGGCCAGCACCGCGTGGAAGGACATGAAGATCAGTTCGCTTTCCTGACCACGTTCCCGGCATCGCTTCAGGACGGCGAGCAACGCCTCGCTGCCTTGGTCGAGCCGGCCGGTCCACGCAAGCAACAACGCGTGCTGCGCTGATGGGCGGAACGCCACCGGCGTATCGGCAGCCGGGTCCTCGAGTTCGAGCGCGCGCTGGAGATGGTCGTCGAGCCCGTCGCCGCGCATGAAGCGGAGCACCGCACGCATGCTGAGCGCTGGAGCGAGCACGTGGCCCTCGCCGAGGCCGACGGCGGCCGACACCGCGGCGTCGGCACGGCTGACCGCTTCATCCAATGCGCCCGAGTTGACCAGGGCGAACGCGAGCGTGACCAAGATCTCGACCCCCAGCTCGGAGTCGGAACGCACGTCGCCCAGGGAACGTTCGAGTACTGCCGCGGCGTCGACGAAGCTTTCGTCGAACAGCCGTACCAGACCGAGCAGAGCCAGTGCGCGTGCTCGCTGGATGCCGGCCTCCTGACCCCTGACCGTCGTTTCCAGCAGTTCGCTAGCCTTGTGGGCGTCTCCGGCGTGGAAGAAGTTCCGTGCCAACTCGACACGGCGTTCCGGCGTGTCACCACCGAGTCCGATGGCGAGTTCGAGGAGTTCTGCGGCCGCCGCCGGCGCACCTCGCAGACCCGCCGATCGCGCGGCAGCGTCGAGCGAGTTGAGGGTGGCGGCGTCGCCAACGGTCACCGCCAGTGCGAGGTGTCGGGCTTGCAGTTCGGGTTCGGTGACGATGCCTGCGAGCCTGCGATGCATGGCGCGGCGGCGCGCCGGCGAGGCGCCGGCGTAGATCGCGGCCGCCAGCACCGGATGGCCGAAGCGAAGGCGTTGACCGTCGTAACCGATGATGCCGTTGGCTTCGGCGTCTGCGAGCAGCGCGGTGACTCGGGTGTGGTCGTTGTCGGTGGCGTGAGCGACCAGCTCGATCGTAGGGGCGGCCGCACATGCCGCGGCCAGCACGATGTCGTCGACTTCCGGGCCGAGCCCGTTGAGACGGGTACTCAGCAGCTGGGAAAGTGTTGGCGGAAAGGCGGTGTCATCGCCGTTCAGGGCATCCGCCTTCGCGCGCGCCAACTCGATGGCGTAAAAGGGATTGCCGCGGGATATCTCGTGAATGCGCACGACGGTTGGGCGGGATAGGGAACGTCGGAGACGCTGCATGACGATCGCGTGCAGTGCACCCGGACTCACTGGCCCGACGGTGATCCGCGTGATCGAGTCGGGGCGCGGCATGAGCAGCCACGAAGAATCAGAGGGGTAGCCGGTTTCGGTGCGCAGGGTCGCCAACAGGCCGACCGGACCCGAGAGTCGCCGTGCGGCGAACGCGAGTGCCGCCACACTCGAGCGGTCCAGCCATTGGAGGTCGTCGACGGCGAGTAGGACCGGCCCGATCGAGGAAAGGGTGTCGATGACCGACAGAAACGCCGCGGCGACCGCCCGCGGATCGGTCGGGGCCGACGATTCCCCCCCACGCAGCATCACCCGGTCGACCGCGAAACGTTGTGGTTCGGGCAGTCCGGCGAACACGTCGGGGTCGAGCCCGCCGAGCAGGTCAGCCAGAGAGCCGTAGGACAGCACGGACTCCGCTTCGACCGGCCGGGTCGCCAACACCCGCCAGCCCTGCACGCGGGCACGCTCGACACCGTCCAGCCACACGGTGGTCTTGCCGATGCCACGTTCGCCTTCAAGCACCAGGGAAACAGGCGCGGCTGCCGCGGAGCGCAGGAACTCGTCGAGGGCTGCGGACTCCACCTCGCGACCGACAATGCCCACGGCCATGACCGAATGATCGCAGCAAATCCCGGGTTTCGCCGACCAAAGACCAAGTTCCCTCGCTGCAACCCTCTCGCGGGGCCGTCGTAGCCCGCGAAATGTAGGGAAACGACTGATTTCTCTCGTGCCGTATCGGCCTAGCGTTTCTCCATTGGGGACGACAGTGAGTGGTCATCCCCGCCAAAGGCTCCGCAGCTGTCAAACACCAGAAGATGGGGACCCACCCGACTACGAGTCGACCGAGAGGACTGCCCGATGACCGACCTCACGACCCCGGCACGCTTCATCGTGCTGACTGCCTGGTGCATCGCCTTCGCGGGTTGCGGGTCCCAAGTCCATTCGGGCGACAGCGGCGCCGCCGGCGAAGACGCGTCTCAAGCAGTGCCCGCGGGCAACCCCACAGCCACGGCGATCGACGCGTGCTCGTTGCTGTCCGCCGAGGACGTCTCGGCGTTGCTCGGTGTCATGGTCGAGGGAAAGTCGACCACCACCGACCCCCGACTTCCCGGGTGTCTGTGGGAGAACCCGGAGAACTACGAGTCCGTCTCGTTGGAGATCGGTAATTCACGCACGGCGGTGAACAATACGTTGCCGCCTCCGGAACCCGGCTTCCCCGACGTTGGCACGCCGGGCCCGGACGGGATGCGGTTCCTGGGCAGTGGGTTGGTGGAGTTCGCGGCCGGTGGCCGGTCCAATACCGTGCAGGTTGCCGTGCTCGCGCTCTCCGGCGACGAGGCCGATGATGCCGCGGTTGAACTGGCGCGAAAGGTCGCGCCCCAGATCCCCGAGTGATGCGTCAGGTGATGCGGCTTCGCACGATGGCCGTTGCGTCGGTGTGCGTGGTGGCCGTCGCGTGCTTCGCCTGCGCCACAGACACCGACACCGAAACCGTTGCAGGTGTCGGGATGACGAACCCCAGCGTCGGCCTGTTCAGCGGCACCGTGCCGTGGACCACCGACGTCTCCGCAGCCGCCAGGTCCGACCGCAGTGACGCGATCATCCAAGCCTTGACCGACATGGGTGGTTGGGGCAACGGCAACGCATTGCAGATCGACTTCTCGATCCCGATCTTCTTCGCCGACGCCAATACTCCAGAGGTCGAGGTCATCGGCACCGACGACTACTGCTCCGGCGGTCCAGACTGTGACCCCGTGCCAGCCCGCATGCCTGTGCCGGCGAGCGCAAACATCGAAGGTTCCCCCGATCTCAGCTGTGACCCCTCCGGCGCCACCGAGGGGCAGGGCGATTGTCACCTGCTCGTGGTCGACCGCGACGACCAGAGGCTGTACGAGGTGTATCAAGGAACCTCTGACGGTGAAAGCCTCACGGCCCAAGGCTTGTTCGTGTGGGAACTCGACAGGCAGTACCCTCCCGCGCTGCGCGGCGATCAATGCACGAGTGCCGACGCCGCGGGATTCCCGATTGCCGCTCTGACACCGACCGCCGACGAGGTCGCCTCCGGCGCGGTGAATCACGCCCTCAGATTCATTCTGCCCAATGAGCGCATGAGGGAATCGGTCTACGTGTCGCCCGCAACCCACGCGGGTGGCCCGACAAGCACCGATCCGAACGCCCCGCCCTACGGTGTCCGGTTCCGGCTGAGGGCGGACTTCGACGAGTCGGGCTACAGCGACCCGCAGAAGGTGATCCTCAGGGCGCTCAAGACGTACGGCATGCTGCTCTCCGACGGCGGCCAGATTCCGCTTACCTTCGCCGACGATCGGACCAGCACCGCCAAGTGGGCCACCCTCGGGATCGACGCGCAGTCCTTCAGTGACGTGACCGTTGATGAGTTCGAGGTCGTCGCGCTCGGCCCCGAAGTGCCGCTTACCTACGAGTGCCTGCGGACGTCCTGACGGCCGGGCTGCTACTCGCGGCGCGTGGGGAGCGTCGAGAATGTCGACTACTGCGGCGACTGGCAGACCTTCCACTGGTCGTCGCGGAACTCGAGGTCGAAGCTACGCGTGGACCTGGTCGACGGGTCGAACGCCATGAACGAGGTGACGTTGGCCTCGGCGTGGTTGCCGTTGACCACCACTTCGTCGATGCTCGCGACCACCGGGTACTGCCTGGCGGCGGCGACCTTGGCGTGGATGTCGCGCCACTGCGCGTCGTTGTACTCGATGTAGCTGACCGCCGTCTCGCCGCACGTGATGCTTCGCAGGGCGGCCAGGTCGCCCTTCTGGATGGCGGTGTCGAAGTCCTGGATGGCGGTGCGGACCTGGTCCTCCTGCGATACCGCAGGTGTGTTGTCGCGGGTGAGCACGATGGTGCCCAGGATCGCGATCGCGACGATCGCCGCGATCACCAGAACGACCGCGATCACCCAGCCCCAACTGCGACGGCTGCCCGGCGGCTTGGGCGCGTCGTCCCGGCCCGGAATCATTTGTGGCGCAGCGACGTTCGATGCAGCGATCGGTTCGGTGAAGTCACCCGCCGCGGCGACGTCGGGCGGAGGCGCCGACACGGCCATGATCTCGGTCGCGGGTTCGGGCACCGTGTCGATGATCTGGGTCGCGCCCGCGTCGGACGGGGACGGGGCGGTGAAACGGCGTTCGGGGGCATCTGCCGTGTCGCCGTCGGTCGCCGTGTCGTCGGCAGGTGCGTCTGCGGACGGAAAGGCCTCGGTCATCGCATCGGACTCGGGTTCGGGCTTTTCCTCGTCGGGCCCTGATGGGTTCGACATCTTCGGTCTCAATCCTCCTCGGGGCGGTCCCCGAGAGCTTATCCATCCCAGCCTGGCCGTGCCGTGGCCCCCGGCGGAGTTCGCACGCCACGGCTCGCACGGCACAATGGGCCCATGACACGGATGGGTGACCTCTTGGGGCCGGAACCGGTGCTGCTGCCGGGCGACATCGAGGCGGAGGACGCGCTTGCCGCCGGTGAGAGTCCGGCGATCGTCGCCGCCGCGCACCCCTCGGCCTCGGTGGCCTGGGCGACGTTGGCGGAGGAAGCCCTGGACGAGGACCGTGCCGTCACGGCATACGCCTACGCCAGGACCGGATACCACCGAGGGCTCGACCAGCTTCGCCGCAACGGGTGGAAGGGGTTCGGACCCGTGCCCTACGCGCACGAACCCAACCGCGGCTTCCTGCGCTGCGTGGGCGCACTGGCGCGCGCCGCCGACGCGATCGGCGAGACCGACGAGTTCGCCCGGTGCCTCGATCTCCTCGACGACTGCGACCCGTCGGCGCGCTCCGAGCTGGGAGTCGGCTAGACCGACCGGTCAGCAGTGCGTCTGCTCGTCGCAGCCGCCGGCGTTCTCGGGTGGCTCGACCTGAACGGTGGCGTGCTCGAGCCCGCGGGCGGCCAGCACGGCGCGGGTGTCCTCGAGGACCTGCGTCGAGTCGCCACTGCAGGTGACGTGCGCGGTCGCCATGTCGCGACCGGGCACCAGTGTCCAGACGTGCAGGTCGTGGACACCGGTGACGCCGTCGACCGACGAGAGCGCCGCCCGGAGTTCGTCGACGTCGATGTGGTCGGGTGACGATTCGGACAGGATGTGCAGTGCCGATCTGGCCAGTGAAATCGCCCTGGGCAGCACCCACAGCGCGACGAGGACGGCAACGACGACGTCGGCGTACGGCCATGACGTCGTGACGGTGACCACACCCGCGATGAGAACGCCGACGCTGCCGACGGTGTCCGCCATCACCTCCATGTAGGCGCCCTTGATCGCCAGGCTGTGCTGGGATTGCGAACGCAGCAGGAGTACGACGACGAGGTTGGCCAGCAGGCCGACCAGCGCCACCACGATCATCGGTACGCCGGGCACGTGGGGTGCGTCGCCAAGTCGCTGGAACGCCTCGAAGAGGATGAACCCCGCGACCCCCAGCAGGAGAACTGCGTTTGCGACGGCGGTGAACACCTCCGCGCGGTGCCAGCCGTAGGTCCGCGCCGCGGACGGCGGACCGTGCCGGGCCAGCAACACTGCCGTCAGGCCCATGAACATCGCGACCAGATCGGTCAGCATGTGGCCGGCGTCGGCGAGCAGCGCGATCGACCCGATGAGCAGTGCCGTGGTGAGTTCGACGGCGAAGAACGTGGCGAGCACGGCCGCCGCGATGACCATCCGGCTCACCCGGACGTCCGCATTGCCGTGACTGTGATCGTGCCCCGCACCCATACCAGCAATCTATGCGTAAAGACGCATGTATTGCAAACGGCCCGTCAGGACCAGGCCGACCAGAACCGCGTCAACTGACTACCGATCGACACGAGCGCGCTGGGCACGCCGGAGAGGTCGAAGAACCAGAACACCACCTCGAAGAACCACCGATTGAGCCGCGGAGCGATGAGCAGCAGAATCAGGATCAGGAAGCCCCACTGCTTGACGGGCTCCAGCTTGCGCTGGTTGTCGGGGCTCAGATGGGGCTCGAGTGCTGCGTAGCCGTCCAGACCGGGGATGGGTAGCAGGTTGAGTATCAGGGCGGTCACCTGCAGGAAGCCCAGGAACGCCACACCCGCCCAGAACACCGAGTGATCGGGGTCGAAGAGCAGTCGCGTCATTGTCAGCAGGACCACCGCCAGCAGGAGGTTCGCGCTGGGGCCCGCGAGGCTGACCATCGTTCGCTGTCGCGGCGTCATCCACGACGTGCGCAGGTAGACCGCACCACCGGGCAGGCCGATCCCGCCGAGCGCGATGAACAGCACGGGCAGGCCCAGTGACAGCAGCGGGTGGGAGTACTTGAGCGGGTTCAGCGTGAGGTAACCGCGGATCTCGACGTCCCGGTCGCCGAACCGCCACGCGGTGAATGCGTGGCCGAACTCGTGCAGCGACAGCGACACCAGCCATCCCGCGATGACGAAGACGAACACCCCGACATAGGCGACCGGCTCGACGGTGTCGGCGGCCAGCCATGCCAGCACCCCGCCGGCCGCGGTGAGTGCCACGACGGCCAGGAACACGGGGCTGGGCCGCACCGATTGGCGCAGCGGGCGGATGCTCACGTCTCGACGCTACCGGCACGCCGCATCACCCGAACCGAAGCGCGTCACCCGACCAGCAGCCAGCCCTTCGTATTGCGGTAGAACGTGGATCGGCGCAGCGCGCGAGTGGGCCTTTCGCCGTCGCGGACCACGACGGCGCCCGTGGTGCCGAGCTGCGCGGCCCGCCCGGTCACCCATCGTCGCGGGCCCATGCGGCGACCCACCACCGCCGCACGCAATCCGGGCATCATCCGGGTGGGTTCGATGCGCACTCCGGTCACCGCGCCGTCGAAGAGGACGGTGTCATCGACCACTGCTTCGCCGGTCAAACGGGCCGGCGGGTCACCCTTCTCCAGCCCGGTCTCGCCGACCCATAGCGCGGCGCCGACGAGCGCGTGTCCGCCGTCGTCGCGGATGAGGGGCACCCGTCGTGCCTCGCCGGTGTGGGCCCGCCCAGCGGCCCGTCGTCCGGCAGGCAGGCCGTACGCGCGCGTCGCAGCCGACCGCCGTCGCGGGACGTAGGCCAATTCGACGTCGAGCCGCTCGGTGCGCAGCAGGCGGGTCAGCACCGACGCCAGGTCGGCGTCGGAGCCCACCACGATGAGACGCCGAGCCGGCCCGGTGGCGTCGACGTCCTCGCGGTTCGCCACCGGGGTGTGGGGCAGCGCCCGCAGCGCTCGAGGCACCGGCAGGCCGCCGAAGGTCAACACCACGACGTCTGCGTCACCGCACGTCCGTAGGGTCACAGCGGCTCCTCGTAAACGGGCGGGGATCAGGTCGGATAGGGTAGCTCACCGGCTGCATCACTTTAAGCGGGAGAAATGCCATGCCGGCAATCGTGCTCATCGGCGCCCAGTGGGGCGACGAGGGCAAGGGAAAGGCCACCGACCTCCTCGGTGGCCGTGTTCAGTGGGTCGTGCGTTACCAGGGCGGGAACAACGCCGGTCACACCGTCGTGCTGCCCAGCGGTGAGAACTTCGCGCTCCACCTCATTCCATCGGGCATCCTGACGCCCGGCGTCACCAACGTGATCGGCAACGGGGTCGTCGTCGATCCCGGCGTCCTGCTCACCGAACTCAGGGGCCTCGAGGATCGCAACGTCGACACCTCGCGGTTGCTGATATCCGCCGATGCGCATCTGCTGATGCCCTATCACGTCGCCATCGACAAGGTCACCGAGCGCTACCTGGGCAACAAGAAGATCGGCACCACCGGCCGCGGTATCGGGCCGTGCTACCAGGACAAGATCGCCCGCATCGGCATTCGCGTCGCCGACGTGCTGGACCCGGAGACCCTGGTCCAGAAGATCGAGGCGGCACTGGAGTTCAAGAACCAGGTGCTCGTCAAGATCTACAACCGCAAGGCGCTGGAACCGGACGAGGTGGTGTCCGCCCTGCTCGAGCAGGCCGAAGGGTTCAAGCATCGCATCGCCGACGCCCGGCTGTTGCTGGGTGAAGCGCTCGAGAACGGTGAAACGGTCCTCCTGGAGGGCAGTCAGGGCACCCTGCTCGACGTCGACCACGGCACGTATCCGTTCGTCACCTCGTCGAATCCGACCGCAGGTGGTGCCGCCGTCGGATCGGGTATCGGGCCGACACGCATCACCACGGTGCTGGGGATCCTCAAGGCGTACACCACTCGCGTCGGGTCCGGACCGTTCCCGACCGAACTGTTCGACGCCAATGGTGAGTACCTGGCCAAGACCGGCGGCGAGGTCGGTGTCACCACGGGGCGCGCACGGCGCTGCGGGTGGTTCGACGCCGTCATCGCCCGCTACGCGACCCGCGTGAACGGCATCACCGACTACTTCCTGACCAAGCTGGACGTGCTGTCCAGTCTGCATACGGTGCCGGTCTGCGTCGGTTACACCGTGGCCGGCAAGCGCACCGACGAGATGCCGATGACGCAGAGCGACATCGCGCGCGCCCAGCCGGTGTACGAGGAACTCCCCGGTTGGTGGGAGGACATCTCGGGCGCCCGTGAGTTCGGTGACCTTCCCGCCAAGGCCCGCGACTACGTACTCCGACTCGAAGAGCTTGCCGGAGCGCATGTTTCGTGCATCGGCGTGGGGCCCGGCCGCGAACAGACCATCGTTCGTCGTGACGTCCTGGCGGGCCCGGCTCGGTGAGCGACGAGCCGGGAACCGATCCATCGACGGACGACCCCGACTACGACCGGCACGGCGGCTTTCCGCTCTTCACCCCCGCCCAGCCGGGTCCGGGATTCGAGCCCTTCGTGACGTCGATGCGCCGATTGCAGGATATGGCGGTCTCGGCCGACCCCGACAGTGACACCTGGGTGGAGGCGGCCGCGCGGGTGGCCGAACTGGTCGCCCTGCTGGAGCCCTCCCAGGGGCCCGAAGGCGCCGGACCGGCCGGGCGTATGCCCAAGATGCCCGGCGCGGGCAACCTGCTCATGCCGCCCTTCACGGTGAGCAGAATGGCCGCCGACGGTGTCGAACTCAAGGTGACGTTCACCAGGTTCCACGTCGGAGGCAACCACGCCGTGCACGGGGGAGTGCTGCCACTGCTCTTCGATTCGGTGTTCGGCATGGTCATCCACGCGGCCGGCCGGCCGATCAGTCGGACGGGATTCCTGCACGTCGACTATCGCAAGGTGACGCCCATCGACACTCCGCTGACGGCCAACGGCTGGATCCGATCGACGGAGGGGCGCAAGGCGTTCGTCAACGCCGAATTGCGCGACCCCGACGGCGCCCTGCTCGCCGAGGCGAACGGGTTGATGATCCGCCTGCTGCCCGGGCAGCCCTGAGCGTGGCCGGCACACTCAACGTGGGCCGTCGGCGCCGCGACCGTGACACGATGTCCCCGTGACGCATCCGGCCAGCCAACACCTTCGGAAACTGTCGACACCGCGGGCCGCAGCGTTTGCGGGCGTGCTGTTCGCAGTTTTGTTCGGCACCTCTCTGGTGCTGATCCGGCTCGCGCTGCCCGACGGCGGTGAGCCCGGGTCGCAGTGGGTGGATGGCGCGGCGGGCAAGCTGAAGGTGTCGTCGCTCCTGATGCCCTTCGCGGGCATCACGTTCCTCTGGTTCATCGGTGTGGTCCGCGACGGCTTCGGCAAGCTCGAGGACAAGTTCTTCAGCTCGGTCTTCGTGGGCAGCGGCCTGTTGTTCCTGGCGATGATGTTCGCGTCGTCCGCGGTCGGGGCCGGCCTGGTCGCCAGCAGGAAGATCGCCGGAGACGACGTGGTCCACGACCAGGTCGCGGCGTTCGGGCAGACCATGCTCACCGCGCTGAGCAACACCTACGCGCTGCGGATGGCAGGGGTGTTCATGATCTCGCTGGCCACCATCTGGCTCAAGACGCATCTGATGCCGACCTGGTTGGTCGTCGTCACCTATGTGATGGCGGTGACGATCCTGGTGGTCAGTGACCTCAGCAAGTGGGTGACCGTGGCGTTCCCGGTATGGGTCCTGGTGGTCAGCCTGCTGGTCCTGGTGCGCGCCGGCGTGATCGACGTGCACCACGACGACCGCGATGACGAGCGCGACGTCAACTCAGGTGCAGGACCGACGCCGGGCAGTTCCTGACGGCGTCCCGGGCGCGCTCCTCCTCGGACTCCGGAACGTCCTCGGTCAACAGCACCACCACGCCGTCGTCGTCCTGATCGAAAAGCGCATCCGCGATCATCACGCAGTTGCCCGAGGCGATGCAGTCGTCCCGGTCGGCATGCAGTTTCATCTTCTTCACTACCTTCCTGGCTACCACCCAACCTGCAACGAACGTAATCCGTAGATGAAGTGAAACGATCGGAACGCGACGTTCTCGTAGTCCTCGGCGAGCGCCAGGGCGGGAAACCTGCGCAGCAGGGCCGGAAACGCCAGGCGCATCTCCATGCGTGCCAGAGATGCGCCGAGGCAGTGGTGCACGCCATGCCCGAACGCCAGGTGGCCGAGTGCTCCGCGGCGGACGTCGAGAACTTCGGGAGAGTCGACTAATGCTGGATCGCGATTGCCCGCGGGCAGGGACGCGAACACGAGTTGGCCCGCCGGGATGTTCACCCCTGCCACCTCCACGTCGGTGGTGGTGATCCGGGGAATCGCGGTCTGGACGATCGACAGCCAGCGCAGCAGTTCCTCGACGGCCGGGCCGACGGCAGCCGGGTCGTCCCGAACGGCGGCGAGCTGTTCGGGGTGACGCAGCAGCGCGAGCGTGCCCAGGCCGAGCATGTTCGAGGTGGTCTCGTGCCCGGCGAGCAGCAGCAGCCCGGCGATGCCGACGAGCTCGTCATCGGTGAGGTTGTCGCCGTGCTCGCGGATCAGCATGCCGAGGATGTCCGCGCCCGGGGCTCGCCGCGCCCGCCCGACCAGGGAATGCATGTATTCGCGGCCTTGGCGCTGCAGGTCGAGCCGCTCGGGCATCGGGATCGAGAGGTCGAGCTGGCGGGCCGAACGCTTCTGGAAGTCGTCTCGATCGGCGTAGGGCACGCCGAGGAGTTCGCAGATCACCAGGGACGGGATCGGCAGCGCGAAGGATGCGACCAGATCGGCGGGTGCGCCTTGGGCCTGCATCATGTCCAGGTGCTCGTCGACGATCGCGGTGATGCGCGGTTCCAGCCGCTTGATCCGTCGGATGGTGAACTCGGGGGTGAGCATCCTGCGCAGCCGCTGATGTTCGGGTGGGTCCAGCCCGAGGAGGTTCCCGGCCCGCGCGGAACTCTGCTCGTCGGCCGCGACCTCGGGTGCACCTGGCATGACGAAACCCGGCGGGCGTGCGTTGGAGAAGTGTTGGTGATCGGCGAGTACCGCCTTGACGTCGTCGTGCCTCGTCACGAGGTAGACCCGCATGCCGAAGGCGTTCACGACGGTGCTGACGCCGACCCCGGTCCGGATCTCGGCCAGTTCGGGTGTGGGGTCGAAGCCGTCACGGCGCATGTATACCGGGGGCAGGGGTGGAGCCTGTGTCATGGTGTCGACGGTACCGACGCGCGCTGCGGACCCTGGCCGCCGCATATGCTGCAACCATCAACTCCGCCAAGAGGAACGGCAAAGAATGGCCGATGGAACGCCTACCGAGCCCAAGCCGACCGCTACCAAGCGTCAGGGTCTCGAGAAGAGTCTCGGTGCCGACCTGCGCGACATGACGTCCGAGTCCAACTGGATGGCGCGGACGTTCGCTGAACAGAACAATGTGTCGGCCAACGAGTTTCGGGCACTGTTGTTCGTCATGATCTCCGAGACCGCAGGCATCAGGATGACGGCGGGCGACCTTCGCAAGCAGATGGGTCTGTCCGGCGCGGCGATCACGTACCTCGTGGAGCGGATGGCCGAGACCGGGCATCTGCGTCGCGAGGTCGATCCCAACGACAGGCGCAAGGTCATACTCCGGTACGGAGACCACGGCATGGAACTTGCCCGCCAGTTCTTCACGGGGCTGGCCGATCACACCCACGACGCGCTCGCCGCCCTCCCGGACGAGGATCTGGAGGCCGCGCACCGCACCTTCACCGCACTGGTGGCCGGCATGCGCGACTACCGCGCCGAGCTGCCCGCCACGGTCGCGCGCGGTTCCGTCAGTCGCGGTTGAGCGCCGCCTCCTCGAGATCCAGAGCGCGCAGCAGGGAGCGCAGCACCTCGTCGTCGATCGCCCCGGAATCACGCTGCACGATGAACGATTCGCGCTCGGCCTTGAGCATTTCGAGTCGCAAACGGCGGAAGGTGGCGGTGGGGCTCTCACCTCCGATCTCCTCGTCACTGCGGCCCAACTGCTCCCACGCGGCCTGGCTGCGGCGTTCGTTCCAGGCCCGCAGCACCTTCGGGGTGTACTCGTGGATCACCACACCGGACTTGTTCTCGGCGAGCAGTTCGTCCAGGCGCTCGGATGCCGCCTGAGCCCCCTTGGTCTGCGCGGCCGCGGCCTCGAGCGCGTCGCGCGCAGTGTCGTCGCTCTGCACGTCGAGCACCCTGATCAGCCACGGCAGGGTGAGCCCGTGGAGCAGCAGGGTCCCGACCACGACGACGAACGTGAGGAAAACCAGTTGCGGCCGACCGGGGAACGGGTCACCGGACAACGTCGTGAGGGGCACTCCGAAGGCGGCCGCCAGTGACACCACCCCGCGCATTCCTGCCCACGCCACGATGAACACCTGCGCGGGGGTGGGCCGGGGTTCGTTGGCGCGGATCCGGGTTGAGAACCTTCGAGGCAGGTAGGCGAACGTGAACACCCAGACGATGCGCACCGCGATGACGGTGGCGAGTACCGCGGCCGAGGCGATGGCCAACGTCGATGCCCGGATGCCGACGAGTTCGCCGATCACAGTCGGTAGCTGGAGCCCGATCAGCAGGAACGCGAACGACTCCAGAACCAGCTGCACGGCCTTCCACACCGCTGTGTCCTGCAGTCGGGTGGCGTAGCTCGCCCGTGACGCCCGCTGGCCCAGAATGAGCGCCGCGACGACCACCGCGATCACCCCGGAGCCTTCCACCCGTTCGGCGACGTAGTAGATGAAGAACGGCGCCACCAGACCGATCGCGCTTTCGACCAGTGGATCGTCCAGCCACGATCGGATGAAGTCGATCAGCCAGCCCATCGCGCCGCCGATCACCACCCCACCCGCTGCGGCGAGTGCAAACGTGCCCAGACCGCTGCTCCACGTGGCGGCGGTGCCGATCGCGGCGGCGAGCGCCACCTTGTAGGCGGTGAGCGCGGTCGCGTCGTTGAGCAGACTCTCGCCGCCAAGCAGCGTCATGACCTGCCGGGGAAGGCCGAGCCTTCGGCCGATCGCCGTCGCGGACACCGCGTCGGGTGGTGCCACGATCGCGCCGAGCGTCAGCGCCGCCGCGATCGTCAGTTCAGGCACCGTGTGGAACGCCACGATGCCGACCGCGAACGTCGTGGCCAGCGGGAGCCCGACCGCCAGCAGCCCGATCGGCCGCATGTTGCGGCGCAGCGCGACGTAGCTGCTCTCCAGCCCGGCCGTCCACAACAGCGGCGGAAGGATGACGAACAGCACCAGTTCCGGCTCGAGTTCGATGCCGTGTACGCCGGGAATCAGCCCGACTGCCAGCCCGGCAACCACGAGCGCCAACGGCGACGACACGTCGTACCGGCGCGCTACCGCGGCCAGCAGGACCGACACCACCAGCACCGCGAGCAGTGAAACACCCACGTGCACCCTCCTAGGTCAGACCCGCCCTATCCTGATCACCATGCGGAGGACAACGCGGCGGCGAGATACGAATTCCCCGCCCCGAACGTGCGAGCACCTCGCGGCCGCCGCGGACGACGTCACCGAGCCAGAGCCCGTCACCCCGGGACGATGCCAGGAATGCGAGGAACTCGGCGAGAATACCTGGGCGCACCTGCGGATGTGTCTCACGTGCGGGCACGTCGGATGCTGCGACTCCAGTCCTCACCGGCACGCCAGCGCCCACTTTCACCAGACCGATCATCCGGTGATGCGGTCGGTGGAGCCGGGTGAGAGCTGGCGGTGGTGCTACGTCGACATCCGGCTGGGTTGAGGGTCTGGCAGGGTGGTCAAGCAACAGGGTGGACAGGCAATGAGTCAATCGACCTCGCAGGCGCGTGTGGTGATGGTGCGTGGCCCGGCCGTAGAAGAATCCTCGCGCCCTGGTGAGCTGGCGCTGGCATTCGAGCGGCTGGGTGTCACCGTGAGTCATCTCGACGGGGACGATGCCGGTGTGCTCACTGCACGGATCGCCGAGATCGGCCCGGCCTTCGTCGTCGCGGAGTGCACGGACGTGTCGCCTGACATCCTCATCGCCGCTGCGGAACTCGATTCGGTCGAGGTGTTCCCGACGCCGCGAAGTGCTCGGCTCAGCCTCGATCGGGAAGGTCTGCGCAAGCTCGCCGCCGACGAACTCGGGCTGCCGACCGTGCCGTTCTGGTTCGCCAGCTCGGCCGACGAACTCGACGCCGTCGCGCAGCATGCCGGCTTTCCGCTCGTCGTGTCGTCCGTTTCCGGCGACACCGCCGACGGACGTTCGGTGCTCACCCGACCCGACGACGTCGAGGCCGCCTGGCAGCGCGCCACCGGCGCGGCGCCATCGCCCAAGCGGGTGATCGCCGAAACGGTCGTGGAGATCGACGACGAGGTCACGCTGCTCACCGCGCGGAGCGTCGGGCCGTCCGGCCCGGCAGTGCACTTCTGCGAGCCCATCGGCCATCGTCGGTCCGCGGGCGGCCCGCTCCAGACCTGGCAGCCGCAGCAGATGTCGCCCGCGGCGCTCGATGCCGCCCGCTCCATCGCGGCGCGCATCGTCAACTCCCTCGGGGGCCGAGGGGTGTTCGCCGTGGAGTTGCTGGTGCGCGGGGACGAGGTCTACTTCGCCCAGGTACACCCCCGCCCCGGGGAAGGTGGGCTGGTAACGCTGCGCTCGCAACGGCTTTCGCAGTACGAGCTGCATGCCAGGGCGATCCTGGGGCTGTCGATCGACACGATCTTGATCTCGCCGGCCGCGGCGGAACTGCTTGACGGCGCGCGGCCTGGCGCCGACGAGCTGCGCCGGGCGCTCGCGGTGCCGGAGAGCGACGTGCGGATCCTCGACGGTGCGTCGGTCGCCCTGGCCACCGCACCCGACGTGGTTCGCGCGCGCGACCGCGCACACCTGGTCTCCAGCGCGCTGACCACGCCATGACCGATCCCGATCCCGAACTCGAGCCCGACCGGCCCACGATCGCGCCATTCCTCGGCGCTCTGGCGATCATCATCCTGGTCGTGATCGGAATCTTGGTGGTGAACGGACTCGGTGAGGACGGTCCCACCCCCGATCAGGAGGTCGCTCGTGCCGCAGTCGCCCAGAACGACGCGTTACAGCGGGCCGACTATCAGGACTTCCGGCTCTACACTTGTCCGCAGCAGCAGGTCAAGGAGGCCGATCTGCTTGTCCAACAGCGTGATTCGGTGGAGAAGCACGGGGAGCGCTACATCGACGGTGTGACGAACGTTCGAATCGACGGCGACCGCGCCACGGCGACCGTGGTCTACCACTTCGACAATGCCCCGGATGACGCGGTGTCCACGGAGTCGACGTTCGTGCGGACCGACGGCGCCTGGAAGGTGTGTTCGCCCGGCCCCCGCTAGGTATGGAAGACTCGCGAACGTGAGCTACGCGGGTGACATCACGCCTGAAGAGGCGTGGAAGGTTCTTGTCGACCATCCCGAGGCCGTGCTCGTCGACGTTCGCACCGAGGCAGAATGGCGCTTCGTCGGCGTCGCCGATATCTCGTCGCTGCAACGCGACGTCGTCTACGTCGAATGGAATCGCACCGACGGATCACGCAACGACGGCTTCGTCGATGACTTGATTGCGGCGGGTGTGACGCCCGGCGAACGTCCGGTGGTCTTCCTGTGCCGCTCGGGCAACCGCTCGATCGTCGCCGCCGAGGCGGCGACCGGAGCCGGTATCGCGCCGTCGTACAACGTGCTCGACGGTTTCGAGGGCGACCTCGACGAGAACCGTCACCGCGGTACGACGGGTTGGCGTGCCGTCGGCCTGCCCTGGACGCAGTCATGACCCCGCCCGACCCGGGCGCCGAGCCACCCGTGCCGTCGGTACGCATTCCCGCCGAGCTTCCCGATGGTGTCAGCCAGGCCACCATCGGCGTGCGCGGCGGCCTGTTGCGGTCCGGGTTCTCCGAGACCGCCGAGGCTCTCTACCTGACGTCCGGATACGTCTACGACTCGGCGTCGGAGGCGGAGAAGGCGTTCACCGGGGAGGTCGACCGGTATGTCTACTCGCGCTACGGCAACCCCACGATCTCGATGTTCGAGGAGCGGCTGCGCCTGATCGAGGGTGCACCCGCTGCGTTTGCCACCGCGAGCGGAATGGCAGCAGTCTTCACGTCTTTGGGTGCACTGCTTGGTGCGGGTGACCGTCTGGTGGCCGCGCGCAGCCTCTTCGGTTCCTGCTTCGTGGTGTGCAGCGAGATCCTGCCGCGCTGGGGCGTGGAGACCGTGTTCGTCGACGGCGAGGACCTCGACCAGTGGGAGGAGGCACTGTCGGTACCTACTCAGGCAGTGTTCTTCGAGACGCCGTCCAACCCGATGCAGTCGCTGGTCGACATCTCTGCGGTCTGCGATCTGGCGCATGCCGCGGGGGCAAAGGTGGTGCTGGACAACGTCTTCGCAACGCCGCTGTTGCAGCAGGGGATGCCGCTCGGAGCCGACGTGGTGGTGTACTCGGGCACCAAGCACATCGACGGCCAGGGCCGCGTCCTCGGTGGCGCGATCCTTGGCGACAAGGAATACATCGACGGTCCGGTGCAAAAGCTGATGCGCCACACCGGCCCTGCGATGAGCGCATTCAACGCCTGGACACTGCTGAAGGGCCTTGAGACGCTTGCCGTTCGGGTCGACTATGCGAACGCTTCCGCGCACCGGATCGCCGAGTTCCTGCAGGAGAATCCCGCCGTGGAGTGGGTGAAGTACCCGTTCCTGGAGTCACATCCGCAGTTCGACCTCGCCAAACGCCAGATGCGCGGCGGCGGCACCGTGGTGACCTTTGCATTGGCCGCACCCGAGGGGTCGGGCAAGCAGCGCGCGTTCGAGGTGCTCGACAAGCTGAACATCATCGACATCTCCAACAACCTCGGTGACGCGAAGTCGTTGATCACCCACCCCGCCACCACCACACATCGCGCGATGGGGCCGGAGGGCCGGGCGGCGATCGGACTCGGGGACGCCGTCGTGCGCGTGTCGGTGGGTCTCGAGGGTACCGAGGACCTCATCGCAGATCTGGACCGGGCGCTCGGCTAGATGTCCAAGTCGAATGCGGCCAAGCAGGCACGCCGCAAGAAGCGGCTCGCGACGCGCAACGACCGGTGGCTGCCGCCCGAGGTGCACGCCGAACTCGCCGGCGTCACCGGGTTGGACGAGATCCTGACCCGGCGCGGCTGGGAGTACGACGAGGAGTTCTCCTCCGCCGAGTTTCTCAGCTGGTACTACCCACCGTCGGGCATCGAGGTCGACGATGAGTCCGTCGAGCCGGTGACCAGGGTGTGGCTGACGGATCCGGAGACGCCTCACGTCATTCTCGTCGGCTCCACCGAGGCCACCGGTGTGGACTACGAATTCGCGCTCGAGGATCTCGAGGGGAGCCTCGAGGAGATCGAGGCCTACCGCGCGGGCGACCCGCCGCCTGAGTCCTACTAGTCGACCACCCCGGTGGCGCTCTGCGCGCGGTCTTCATAGGTCTGGCGCGCCAGCGCGTCGACGTCGAGGAAGACCCGGTCGTTGCCCATCTGTTTGGACAGCCACCGCCGCGCCTTGGCGGTGGCATGCCCGATGCCGCGGGCGGCGCCGGTGATCACGATGGTCTTGCCTCTGATGTTGTCCATGCGGCAAAACTTTACACGTGTCAAGTTTGCGTTGAGGGTCGGACGCAACGTGGGATTCGTCAGCCGGTAGCGGCCTCGCGGACGCCGAGTGGGGTGCGGCCGGTCCACTTGTTGAACGCACGGTGGAAGGAATTCGGGTCGTCGTAGCCCAGGAGGAAGGCGATCTCGGTCAGGGACAGCGTGGATTGCGTCAGGTAGTGGCGCGCCAGTCGTTCGCGGACGCCAGCCAATAGTTCCTGGAACGTGATGCCGTCCTCGCCGAGGCGCCGTTGGAGCGTTCGGGTGCTGATGCCGAGATGGCGGGCGACGCCCTGGGTGGAGCCGGACCCGGCGGGGAGGAGTTCGACGAGAGCGGCACGGACCTTTGAACTGAGTGTGGCGTCGCCGGAGAGGTCGTTGAGCCGGCGGCGTAGCTCGGGTTCGAAGAAGTCCCACATCCCGGCGTTCGCGGTCAGGAATGGCCGGGTGGCGTCGAGACGGGAGAACCGGACCAGGGTCGTGTCGCCACGTTCGACGCGGGTGCGTAGCCAGTCCTCCACCGCGGCGACGTCCTTCGGTGGGGAGGGGACGACGACCCGCTGGGGGACGACGCGGGTGCGGGTCCCGAGTCGGGCCAGAGCGACCCAGAACGCGGCTTCGACGCCAGGCAGGACCGGGGGCGGCGGATCTCCGGGCGGCCACGTGACTGCGAGGTCGAGGCCCTCGGCGTCGAGTTCGACGTGTAGGCGAAGCGGCCCGAGCAACCGCTTGTGGGTGGCGATCCGATCGGCCGCGACAAACAGGTTGGGGCTGCACAACGCGGCGAAGATCGGCGGGTCGAAGACCTCGGGGCTCAGCTTGTCGGCGATCGAAGTGGCCAGATCCCGGTCGCCGACGAGCCGGTCCAACGCATCGAACAACGCGTAGTACTGGGATACCGGCAGCACCGCCTCGTCGCGGTTGATCAGATCACCCGGCAGCCCGGCCGCCCGCAGCAGGTCGGCCGGGCGCACGCCGAGGTCGACGAGCAGAACTCTCACGAACGGCAGTGAGAGCCGGAACGGCGCGACCGGCGTAGTCAACGCCTGGCTGACTCTTCGATAGCGGCGTCCACGTCGACCTGCAGGCCGGTCTCGCGTTCGGCGACCTGCCACAGGATCGCGATGGCGGCGTCGCTGCCGGGCCGGATCAGCGGCTTGCGCACCGGCGGGCCGTTGGTCGCGAACAAGGGCCCGTAGAACCCGCCACCGGGAGCGTTCGGATCGGTGGCCGCCCGAAGCTGGCTGAGCGCACCATGATCGGTCGACATGCCCGTCGCCTTGACCAACTTCTCGGAGATCGTGCCGAGCAGCCCGGCGCTTCCGTGGGCCTGGGTGGTGGTCTGCAGATCGGAGTTGGTCAGTCCGGGCTGGGCGGACAGTGCCTTGGCGTCGACGCCGGCCGCGTCGAACTGCGTCTGGAGGCCGACGGCGAGGTGGCGCATGGCCAGCTTCGTCTGGCCGTACATCCGCCACTCGCCGAAGTTCTCGCGCAGGTGCGGGTCTGCGGGGTCGATGGCCCGGCCGGTGTGCTGGGCGGTGCTCGAGAGGGTCACCACCCGTGCCCCCGGGGAGGCGACGACAACGGGAAGCAGGCCGGAGATCAGCGCCCAGTGGCCGAGCACGTTGATGCCCATCTGAGTGTCGAAACCGTCCTCGGTGGTGCCCTGCGGCATCGCCATCACCCCGGCGTTGCACATGAGTACGTCGATGCGGTCGTGTTGGGCGGCGATCGCCTGGGCGGCGGCGGCGACCGAGGCAAGCGAGCCGAGGTCGAGTTCCACGATCTCCAGGGACGCTCCCGGGTGGGCCGTCAGGATCTCGGCGTGCGCGTCGGCGGCCTTCGCCTGGTTGCGGGCCGCCATCACGACGTGGGCGCCCTTGCCGGCCAGCGCCTTCGCCGAAGCCAGTCCGAGCCCGCCGTTCGCTCCGGTGATCACGGCGACCATGCCGTGCAGGTCGGGGATGTTCTTGATGGACCAAGCCATGGTGTTCCTCGCTGTCGTTGGGTGGTCACCGAGCGGTGGAGTCGGCTCGGCTGCCTCGCTACGACCCTACGGTCAACCCCGCACCGGCGCCCTCGCAGATCACGCCAACGTCCTTGCAACCTACGCCAAGGACCGGCGGCGGGTGGGCGCGTTGGAGAGCGTGGTGAAGTCTGGGTTGATGTCTGAGATCCCACGCAGCGGTTTGACGTTCGTCCCGGTGAGCCAGGACGATCCGCTGGCCGAACCGTTGCTCGCCGAACTGGCAACCGAATACGCCACCCGCTACGGCGGCGCCACCGAACGCGTCTCGCGGTGGCTGCGCGGCTATCCGGCCGATGAATTCGCGGCACCCGGAGGCGGCATGGTCATCGGCCTGCTTGGCGACCTCCCGGTGACCGGCGGGGCCTTTCGCCGGTTCGACCCCGATACCGCCGAACTCAAACGGATCTGGACCGACGGCCGACATCGCCGCAGGGGTCATGCCCGGGCGCTGCTGAGCGTGCTCGAGGCCGACATCGCCGCGCGGGGCTACCGTCGCGTGTACCTCACCACCGGAGACCGCCAGCCCGAAGCCGAGGCGCTGTACCTTGCCACCGGGTACCGCAGGCTCGACGACCCACTTCCTGCCGAGGGGGAGGTGTACCCGGTGGCCTTCGTCAAGGAGTTTCGCTGACTCCCGGCCGCTCACCCAATACGACCAGTTCGCCCTGTGCGAACATCTCGGCCCCTAAACTTTCAAAACATGCTGTCGCAACTCGCCGTCGGATGGCTGTTGCTGCTCATGGCCGTCCTGACCTTCGTGGGGGGTTTCGCGCTGCGCGTGGTCGTGGGGTACCGGCGCGACGTCAGATCGGTGCGGCGCGTGGTGCGCGCGCTGCGCGACAACGTGGTCGGTCGGGCGTTGTTCGGCCCCGTCGCCGAGGACGTGCTCGACGATGAGGAACTCGATCAGATGATCCTGATGCCCGCCATCACGGTGTCGTGCGGGCTGTGCCTGACATCGGTCTTCCTGCTCGGCTACGAGGTGCTCACCTAATCGACATATGTGCTGGCGTACAGGTGAATTCGTGTCAGCCGGCGGCCAGCTCGGCTGCGTCCCGAATCGGACCGCGCCACACCGGCCCGTGGCCGGGTAGCACGACGTCGGTGTCCAGCAGCCCCAGCGCGGACAGGCTGCGCATGCACGCTTCCTGATCGTGGTTGAAAAGGCTGGGCAGCAGCTGGGGTCCGCTGCGGGCGGCGGCGGGGTGCCCGGTCACCAGTGCGTCACCGCTGATCAGCACGCCGTCCACCACGTAGGAGCAGTGTCCGCCGGTGTGACCGGGGGTGGGGATCGCCATGGGCGTGCCCGGCAGTGCGGCCGCGACCTCCTCGGTCAGGGCATGAGCCGTGGGAATGCCCTCACGGACCAATGCACCCTTGAGTCCGATCGTCGCCGACCACTTGAGGTACCGCGGCTGCCACAGCTTCATGGCCAGATCCACCATCGATACCTGTTCCAGATACTCGCGTTTGGCGTGCCCCACCTCTGCGGCATGGCAGAAGACAGGTGTGCCATGCGTTTTCGCGAACCAGATCGCCGAACCGAAGTGGTCGATGTGGGCGTGGGTCAGCAGGATCGCGTGGATGTCGTCTACGCCGAACCCGAGCTCGTGCACTGACTCGAGTACCTCGTCGCGCTGGCCGGGAAAGCCCGCGTCGATCATCAGCACGCCGCTACCGTCGGTGACCAACGTCCAGTTGACCAAATCGGTGTGCGCGAAGTGGACGCGCTCGGAGATGGCCGAAAGAGCCGCCATGCGACGAGTGTAAGGGTACGAGCGGAACAACCCGGGGACGTGAGGAGTAGAAAAGAGGTTGCGAACGCGAGAAGCAGAATGGGTCGCGGACGTACCCGCGGAGGAGATGAGCAGAAGTGGCTGAACTGAGACTGGGATACAAGGCGTCGGCAGAGCAGTTCGCGCCGCGCGAACTGGTCGAGTTGGCAGTCGAGGCCGAAGCGCACGGCATGGACAGCGCGACGGTCAGTGACCACTTCCAGCCCTGGCGGCACGAGGGCGGACACGCGCCGTTCTCCCTGGCGTGGATGACCGCGGTGGGTGAGCGCACCAGGAACCTCTTCCTCGGGACGTCGGTGCTGACGCCGACCTTCCGCTACAACCCCGCCGTCATCGCCCAGGCGTTCGCCACGATGGGTTGTCTGTATCCCGATCGCATCTTCCTCGGGGTGGGCACAGGGGAGTCGCTCAACGAGATCGCGACGGGTTTCACCGGCGAGTGGCCCGAGTTCAAGGAGCGCTACGCGCGCCTTCGTGAGTCGGTGCGGTTGATGCGCGAGCTGTGGCTGGGCGACCGTGTCGACTTCGAGGGCGACTACTACCACACGAAGGGCGCCTCCATCTATGACGTGCCCGAGGGCGGTATCCCGATCTACATCGCCGCGGGTGGGCCGCAGGTGGCCAAGTACGCCGGCCGGGCCGGTGACGGGTTCATCTGCACCTCGGGCAAGGGTGAGGAGCTCTACAAGGACAAGCTCATCCCTGCCATGAGGGAAGGCGCGGAGGCCGCCGGTAAGAACCCCGACGACGTCGACCGGATGATCGAGATCAAGATCTCCTACGACACCGACCCGGAATTGGCGCTGGAGAACACCCGCTTCTGGGCGCCGCTCTCGCTGACTGCCGAACAGAAGACCAGCATTCACGATCCGCTGGAGATGGAGAAGGCTGCCAACGAGCTCCCCATCGAGCAGGTGGCCAAGCGGTGGATCGTGACGTCCGACCCCGATGAGGCCGTCGAGAAGGTCGGCGAGTACGTCGGCTGGGGCCTGAACCACCTGGTCTTCCATGCGCCGGGGCACGATCAGCGTCGGTTCCTCGAACTCTTCAAGAAGGATTTGGAGCCCCGCCTGCGCAAGCTGGGGTAGTCGGACGACGATCAAGCGGCGAGGAACGAGTCGCGCTGCGGAGTCCGACGATGGATTCCGTGGCAGGCTGGCAGTCGTGCCCGATTCTCCCCCGTCTGCGATCTACGTGGCGTCCCCCGAGGGCGACACCGGCAAATCGACCGTTGCGCTCGGAATACTGCACCGGCTGGCCGCCACGGTTGCCCGGGTCGGCGTGTTCCGGCCGATCACGCGGCGTCCGGCGGGGCGGCAGCGCAGACTGGGGACGGCTCGGGCGAGGGCCGTGACTACATCCTGGAACTCCTGCTTGCGCAGACGACGGCGGGATTGAGCTACGAGGAGTGTGTCGGCGTCAGCTATCAACAGCTGCACGAGGACCCCGCCTCGGCGATCGCCGACATCGTCGACCGCTACCAGCACGTCGCCCGACGATGTGACGCCGTCCTGATCGTGGGCAGCGACTACACCGACGTGGCGTCGCCGAGTGAACTGTCGATGAATGCGCGCATCGCCGCGAACCTCGGCGCGCCCGTGGTGCTCGCGGTCCGGGCCGCGGACCGCACTCCCGACGAGGTGGTGCAGGTCGTGCAACTGTGTCTGGCCGAGATCACCGCCAAGCACGCCCACACTGCCGCGGTGGTGGCCAATCGTTGTGCGCCCGCCGACCTCGACGCGGTTGCCGAGGCGCTCCGGGGCATCGAGGCCGACGGCCTCAAGTGCTACGTACTGCCCGAGGAACCATTGCTGGTCGCACCGTCCGTCGGCGAACTCCTTGCCGCAGTGGACGGCACGCTGGTCAGCGGCGACGAGGATCTGATGAGTCGCGAGGTGCTCGAGGTGCTCGCCGCAGGCATGACGGCCGAGCACGTATTGGAGCGCCTCCGCGAGGGCATGGCCGTCATCACGCCCGGTGATCGCTCCGACGTGGTGCTCGCCGTGGCGAGTGCGCATGCTGCAGTGGGTTTTCCGTCGCTGTCGTGCATCATCCTCAACGGCGGGTTGCCGCTGCACCGTTCGATCGTGGCGCTCGTGGAGGGCCTCGGCCTGAGGCTGCCCATCGTGGCCACCGACCTCGGTACCTACGAAACCGCACGCGCCGTCGCCCAAGTGCGCGGTCGGGTGACGGCGACGTCGCAGCGCAAGATCGACACCGCGCTGGAGCTGATGGACGCCCACGTCGACACCGCCGATCTCATTGCGCAGCTGTCGATTACCATGCCGGCAGTGGTGACTCCCCAGATGTTCACCTACCAGCTTCTGGACCGCGCCCGCTCGGACCTCAAGCGGATCGTGCTGCCCGAGGGCGACGACGACCGCATCCTGCGCGCCGCGGGACGGCTACTCGCGCGGTCGGTCGCTGAGCTGACCATTCTCGGTGACGAGACTGCAGTGCGAGCCAGGGCGGCTGAACTGGGTGTCGACCTGTCAGCTGCGGTGGTGTTGAACCCGCAGACCAGCGACCTGTGCGATCAGTTCGCCGACCAGTACGCCGAACTCCGCAAGCACAAGGGCATCAGCGTCGAGCGGGCCCACGAGACCATCCGCGACGTCTCGTACTTCGGCACGATGCTGGTGCACAACGACATGGTCGACGGCATGGTGTCGGGTGCCCGACACACCACCGCGCACACCGTTCGACCGTCGTTCGAGATCATCAAGACCATGCCGGACGTGTCGACGGTGTCGAGCATCTTCCTGATGTGTCTTGCCGACAAGGTGCTCGCCTACGGTGACTGCGCCATCGTGCCGGACCCGACCTCCGAACAGCTCGCCGACATCGCCATCAGCTCCGCGCGTACCGCGGCTCAGTTCGGCATCGAGCCGCGGGTTGCGATGCTCTCCTACTCCACAGGCACGTCGGGAACGGGTGCCGACGTCGAAAAGGTCAGGGCGGCGACCGAACTGGTCCGCACGCGAGAACCGTCCCTGTTGGTCGAGGGGCCGATCCAGTACGACGCCGCCGATCGAGCCGTCGGTCGCGGCCACCAAGATGCCGGATTCAGCCGTCGCCGGACGGGCGACGGTGCTGATCTTCCCGGATCTGAACACCGGCAACAACACCTACAAGGCGGTCCAGCGCAGCGCGGGCGCGATCGCCATCGGCCCCGTGCTTCAGGGGCTCAACAAACCGGTCAACGATCTGTCTCGTGGCGCGCTCGTCGAGGACATCGTCAACACCGTGGCCATCACCGCGATCCAAGCTCAGGGCACGTGACAGCGAGGCGAGGAGCACATCCCATGGATCCGAAACCCACCGTGCTGGTCCTCAACTGTGGCTCGTCGTCACTGAAATATGCGGTGATCGAACCTGATTCGGGCCGTCTCGTGATCGACGGCATCGTCGAGCGCATCGGCGAAGGCCCCGTTCCGGATCACGAGGCGGCGCTACGGGCCGCCTTCGACGAGTTCTCGCGGGCCGGCCACGATCTCGCCGGGTTAGGGCTGATGGCCGTCGGGCACCGCGTCGTCCACGGTGGGCCTGACCTCTATCAACCCGCAGTGGTCGACGACGGGTTGATGGAGACCCTGACGAAGGTCTCACCGTTGGCCCCGCTGCACAACCCCCCCGCGATGCTGGGCATCGAGGTGGCGCGCCGGGTGCTGCCGGACCTGCCCCACGTGGCGGTGTTCGACACCGCGTTCTTCCACGATCTGCCGCAGGCGGCTGCGACCTACGCGATCGACCGGGACGTCGCCGAGCAGTGGCACATTCGCCGCTACGGGTTTCACGGCACGTCTCACCAGTACGTCAGCGAACAGGCTGCCGAGTTCCTCGACGCCCCGCTTGCGTCACTCAATCAGATCGTGCTGCACCTCGGAAATGGGGCATCGGCGTCGGCGATCGTGGGCGGCCGCCCCCTGGACACCTCGATGGGGCTGACACCCATGGAGGGCTTGGTGATGGGAACACGTTCTGGCGACGTCGATCCCGGTATCCTGGTATACCTCTGGCGCAACGCGGGGATGAGCATGGAGGACATCGAGTCGATGCTCAACCGACGATCCGGCCTGCTGGGTCTCGGTGGGGCAATCGACTTCCGCGTGCTGCACGCCAACATCGAGGCCGGTGACGAGGACGCCCGACTGGCCTACGACGTCTACATCCACAGGCTGCGAAAGTACATCGGCGCGTACATGGCGCTGCTGGGAAACACCGACGTCATCACGTTCACCGCCGGCGTGGGAGAGAACGACGCCACCGTGCGGCGCGACGTGCTGAGTGGCCTTGCGCCACTGGGCATCGAACTCGACGAGCACCTCAATGACAGCCCCGCCCGTGGCCCGCGCCGAATCTCGTTCGAGACGGCTCCGACGACGGTTCTCGTCATCCCAACCGACGAGGAACTCGCGATCGCCAGGGCGTGCGCGAGTGCGGTCGACTAGCCGGCGCCCGTCAGTCGCGAACCAGGACGACGACGAAGTTGATCGGAATACCGGTGCGGGCCGCGATGCACTCGCGGGCGGCCATCTCCGCCTCGGACCTGCGGATGACGTGCACGACCGCGTCGATCTCGGGAACGGCTACCGCCCATAGTGACCCGTCGCGGGTCACCGTGATCTCGAACAGCTGGCCCACCGTCGGACGCAGGGTGCGTTGCCTGATGGAACGGGTGCGGTGAGCGACGTTCGCGCGCATGAAGAATGCTTCCTGGATCAAGGGTCGGGCCGCGGGCAAAGATACTGTGCGCTGCGCGGATTGCCAAGTCTAGAAGGTGCTCGTGGGCCGCACGCTGTTGGCCAGGTCCACCAGCGCGTAGCGGTGTGCCTGAGAGGGTGCCAGCCTGGCCAGCCCTCGCAGCGACGCCTCGACCCCCAGTTGCAGCCCGTGCTCGGTGAACGGGAAGCCCAGGATGTGGTTGGTACTCGCGGTGTTGTCGGCCAGCCAGTCCATCGCCGTCCCGAGGACGAGCGCGCGGATCTGCAACACGCGCGGTTCGGTGTCGGGCAGCGCCTCGACCCGCCTTGCGGCATCACGGATCTGGCTCTCGCTGATCTCGCTGCCTGACCTCCCGGAA
This sequence comes from uncultured Actinomycetota bacterium, assembly GCA_963798245.1. GTDB lineage: Bacteria > Actinomycetota > Actinomycetes > Mycobacteriales > Mycobacteriaceae > Mycobacterium. The sequence continues at coordinate 116,515 of CAWCSO010000004.1, read as the reverse complement.
AGGAGGGCGACCGCACTGGTCAGGCGCGCGGTCGTGAAGTGTCTCGAGGTGGCGGGGACCTGGTCGAGGGTCTTGACCGCGGCGTCGCGCTCGTCGTCGGACGACTGCGCCCGGGCCAGTCCGAACCCGGCCGAGATCACCCCGTTGTCGGTGCTCCACACCGTCTTGTAGAAGACGCGGTCGTCCTCGTCCCCGGCGAGCTCGGCGGTCGCGGCCAGGGCGAGCTTGGGGGCGAGTTCGCCGGGCAGCGTGTCGAGTACCTCGGTGAAGTGCTTGGTCGCCGTGTCGTAGTCGGCGGACAGCAGCTGCGCGACGCCGCGGAACCACACCAGCCGCCACCGCCAGCCGACACGGTCGGCCAGGTCGTCGAGCTTGCGGTTGGCCTTGGCGACGTCGCCGAGATCGAGCAGTGCCCGCACCTCCATCAGGGGTAGCTCGACGGATTCGGACAGGTCGACGCCCTCGGACTCGAGCGTGCCGTGCCGTGCCGCGCGCAGCGAGTCCAGCGTCTCCACCGGCTGGCTCAGCACGGTCGCCGACAACACGGTGGCGCCGACGTCGGCCGGGTCGACCATCGGCACCGGCAGGGCCTTCACGATCTCCTGGGCCGTCAGCTTCTCGGCATGCACCTGGCCGTCGAGGTACACGTCGGTGTGCGCGACCAACAGGTCGATTCCGAACGTCGAGCGGGACGGGCTGAACACGGTCGACAGGCCGGGCCGCGGTATGCCGGAATCCCTGGCCACCACCTCGCGCAGCACGCCGAGCAGCTGACCCGACATCTCCTCGGCGCTGACGAATCGCCTTCCCGGATCGGGGTCGATGGCCCGGCGCAGCAGCCGGCCGAACGAGTCGTACTGTGCCAGAACCGGATCGTCTTGTGGCAGCCCGTCGTCGAAACGGCCGTTGCGGGTGCGCAGCTTCAGCGTGAGCGCGGCCAGCGTGCGGCCGACCGTGTAGATGTCGGTGGCCACCGTCGGGCCCGTGCGCACGATCTCGGGCGCCTGGTAACCCGGTGTGCCGTAGAGGAATCCGTAGGAGTTGATCCGTGAGACCGCACCGAGGTCGATCAGCTTGAGCTGGTTCTCGGTGACCATGATGTTCTCGGGCTTGAGATCGTTGTAGACCAGCCCGCTGGCGTGCAGGTAGCCCAGCGCGGGCAGGATCTCGAGCATGTAGGCAATGGCCGCCGCGACCGGGAGCTTGTCGCCCCTGTCCGGCTTCAGGGAGGTGCCGCCGACGTACTCCATCACGATGTAGCCGACGGGATCACCGTGCTTGTCGTCGTGCTCGACGAAGTTGAAGATCTTCACGATCGCCGGGTGGGTGACCTCGGCGAGGAACTGGCGCTCGGCCATCGCGATCGCCTGCGCCTCGGCGTCACCGGCGTGGACCAGACCCTTGAGTACCACCGGCCGCGCGTTCACGTTGGTGTCGAACGCCAGATAGATCCAGCCGAGTCCGCCGTGCGCAATGCAGCCCTTGATCTCGTACTGGTCGGCGACCATGTTTCCGGGAACCAACTGCGGCAGAAACGAGTACGCGCTGCCACAGTGCGGGCACCAGCCCTCCGACAGGGCCTCGCCGTCGGATGTCGAGCGGCCGACCGGCTTGCCGCAGTTCCAGCAGAACCGTTTGGCCTCGGCGACCACGGGGTCCTGCATGAGTGCGGCGAGTGGGTCGCGCTCGATCACCCGCGGGACCTCCACCAGACCGCCGCCGAGACGGCGGATCGGCGACCACCGCTTGGTCAACTGCATCGTCTGGTCCCGCGGTTCGGTCGGCGCGGTCCCCGCCGAGGTACCCACCGTGTCGTCGAACTGGGGCCGGAATACGGCCTGGGTCGCATTCGGACGCATGGTGGCCAGTGAGTCGTCAGACATTGCCTCCGCGGGCTGCGTGCCCAGGTAGGAGTCGGCCTCGTCGGTATCGGTGGCCTCGTCCGGGGCCCCGGTCTCGTCGCGCTTCACGTCGTCGGTCATCAGTCCGAATACCTCGGGACCGGCGGCGCCGGCGTCGGGCCGAGCACCGTCAACCACTTGCGATACAAGGTGCTCCAGGTACCGTCCCGACGGATGCGTTGCAGCGTTCCGTTGACGAACCGCACCAGGCCGTCGTTCTCCTTGTTGATACCGATACCGTACGGATCTTCGCCCATGCTGGACCCGACGATGTGCAGGTAGGGGTCCTGGGCGACCAGCCCGGCCAGGATCGTGTCGTCGGTGCTGACCGCGTCGACCTGGCGCTGCTGGAGTGCTACGAGGCAGTCGGCCCACGTCACCACTTCGACGATGATCGGCGGTGGATCGATCTGCTCGATCCTGTCGAGCGAGGTGGTTCCCTTCACCGCGCACACCCGCTTGCCGGACAGGTCGGACGCATCGGTGATGGGCGAATCCCGCGGGGCGAGGATGCGCTGATTGGCCGACAGGTACTCGGTGGAGAAGTTGACCAGCTTCTTGCGCTCGCAGGTGATGCTCATGGTCTTGACGACGATGTCGACCTGATTGTTCTCCAGCGCGGCGATCCGGTCGGCCGACGAGAGGATGCGGTATTCGACCTGCGACGGCGTCCCGAAGATGTCGCGCGCCACCTCCCCCGCGATGTCGACGTCGAAACCCGTGATCTGGCCGGTGATCGGATCGCGGAAGCTGAAAAGGTTGCTTCCGATGTCGAGACCCACGATGAGGCGGCCCCGGTTGCGGATGTTCTCCACCGCCTGGTCGGCCTGGGCCTTGGTCGGGAACGGCCGCAGGCTGGCCGTGCAGTCTTCGTCGCTGTCGGCCGGGGGCGCCGCGGCGGGTACCGGCGCCACCTCCTGCATGCCCGCGGGGGTCGGCGGGATCAGGGTCACGCCGGGTGTCGGGATCACCGGGGCGGCCTCGCTGCAGCCCACCAGCGTCGCCACGGCAGCCACGGCGACGAGCAGCTTCTTGGCGCTCATCAGGACTGGTCTGTTCTTCGCGCGAGCGCTCATCACCGGTACTCACTCAGTCGGGGCCAGAGGCCCAGCGCCACCGCGATCGCCGCCACCACGCTCAGGCCGGCCCCTCCGGCGGTCGCGCCGTTCAGCACGCGCCTGGCGTTGACGATGTCGCTGCGCAGCTGCTGGCGGCTCTCCGCGATGCCCTTGTTCAGCGCTGCGTCCAGTTTGTCGAAGGCCGGCGTGGAGTCGTTCTCGCCGGTGCCGAGTGCCACCTGGGTGGCGGCCTGATAATTGCCGACCGCGATGTAGGCGTTGATCCTGTCGTCGGCCGCCCGCCACCGCCGCAACAGCTGCTCGGCGTCGGCGAGGTCGGTCTTGTCGATCGCGTCTTCGCGATTGAGGTAGGCGGCAAGCTGCTGTTCCATGGTGTCGATGCGCTGATAGTAGGACTGCTTGCGCACGCCTTCGTCGCCTCGGCGGATCAGCGAAAGGGTCTCGTCGGCACGGGCCTGCTGACCGGTGATCGCCATGGTCGTGACGGTCTTCAGCGATTCCGCGGCCGTGCTCTTGGCGCTGCGACTGTCCAGGGTGGAGATGATCAACGCGGTACCCACCCAGGCGATCATGACGAGCACTGCCAACCCGCCTGCGACGAACCCGACGTTGACCCGCCGCCGGGTACGGCGGGCCATCCAGCGGTTCGCGAACGCGCCGAACGCCAGGGTGACGACCACCACGAGGATCACGGGTGCCGGAATCCGGGTGGACGCGGTCGTCTCGGTGTCGACCCGCTTCGAGGTCTCCTCGTACAACCTCTGGGCGTCCGGCAGGATCTGGTTCTGCATCAGCGAGGACGCCTCGGAAAGGTACGACGAGCCGACGGGGTAGCCGGCCCGGTTGTTGGTCCTCGCGGTCTCCACGAGTCCGGTGTACACGGCCAACTGAGCGTTGATCCTGCCCAGCAGCTGAACCATGGGTTCGTCGGTCAGACCGCTCGACGCCCGGGTCAGTGCGACCGCGGCGTCGGTGATCGCCTGCTCGTAGCGCAGCCGGACGGGGCGTGGTTCGGTGCCGGCGATGAAGGCGGTGGCGGCTGCGGCATCGGCCACCGACAGCGTGGTGTACAACTCGCCGGCGGCGAAGGCCAGCGGCTCGGTGTGGTCGAGCACCCTGGTAAGGGCCAGCTGGCGATCGTCGATCGTGGTCGACGTGGCGAAGGCGCAGGCGATGACGAGAGTGGCGAGCACCATGCCGATGGTCAGGATTCTGCCCGGCGTGGTCGAAAGGAACCACCACCGTGGGTGCGCCGGGGCCGCCACGGATCGCGACGCCGGAGGCTCAGTCGAAGGGTGCGCCAACTCCACCGTCACCTGCGGGCGGACCTCAACTTTCCGGCTGGCTGTCGTGAACGATCCGATTCTATAAAAGAATTCTAAGAATTGTCGGCACGACTCGGAGGCAAGCAATCTCGGAGGCAATTGGGTGCAATGGGTGCAGCCACCATCGGCCGTATCCCGTGGATTTCCCTATCCTGAAACCGTGCGCGGAGACGGGGACGGCTGGGTGTTGTCGGAGAACGGTGCCCATTTCTGGGGCAGGCACGGCGCGGCCGGCCTCTTGCTGCGCGCCCCACGGCCCGACGGAATTGCCGTCGTCCTGCTGCAGCACCGCGCGGCGTGGAGCCACCAGGGCGGAACATGGGGCCTCCCCGGCGGTGCCAGGGACAGCCACGAAACCGTGGAGGAGGCCGCCGTCCGCGAGGCGCACGAGGAGGCCGGGTTGAGGGCCGACGTCATGACGGTGCGAACCTCGGTGGTCACGGCCGAGGTCCCCGGCCCCGGCGGGCCGGCATGGACGTACACCACCGTGATCGCCGACGCGGCCGAACTCCTGGCCACCACGCCGAACCGGGAGAGCGCCGAACTGCGCTGGGTGGCCACCGACGACGTCGTCGAGCTGCCGCTGCATCCCGGCTTCGCGGCGAGCTGGGACCTCGTGCGCACCGTGGCGGCGTCGATTCCGTTGCTGGTCACCGGGTAGCGAGCAGCACCGACTTCAGCGCCCTGGCGGCAGCTTCGGGGTCCTCTGCGGCGGTGATCGCGCGTACCACCACGATTCGTCGTGCCCCGGCGTCGAGGACCGCAGGCAGGCGTTCCTCGTCGACGCCGCCGATCGCGAACCACGGCTTCCGGTAATCGGTTCCGGCGGCGAACCGAACCAGATCGAGCCCGGGGGCGGCGCGGCCGGGTTTGGTCGGCGTCGGCCAGCAAGGGCCGACGCAGAAGTAGTCGACCTCCTCGGTGAGGGCCGTCGCGACCTGCTCTCGGTCATGCGCCGATCGCCCGATCAGCGGCCCGGGACCGATGACGTCGCGTGCCATCAGAAGGGGTAGGTCGTCCTGGCCGAGGTGCAGCACGTCCGCACCGGCGGCGCGCGCGATGTCGGCACGGTCGTTCACCGCGAGGAGGGCGCCGTGTCGTCGCGCGGCGTCGGCGAGCACCTCGAGCGCGGCGAGTTCGGTACGCGCTTCGAGCGCCCCGTTCCGTTGCTCTCCGATCGAGCCCTTGTCGCGCAACTGGATCATGTCCACGCCGCCGCGACAGGCAGCGTCGGCGAACTCCGCGAGGTCGCCGCGCTCCCGGCGCGCGTCGGTGCACAGATACAGCAGGGCGGTCTCGAGACGCTCGCGGGGTTGACGCACACTGCGACGTTAGCGACCGTACGGGGCGCGCGAGTAGGGTGGAGCGGTCGACACGGGAGTCCCGGGACCGGGGGCTGAGAGTGGGAACGAACGTCCGGGGACGTGTCCAACCCTTACCGTCACACCTGATCCGGGTCATGCCGGCGAAGGGAGCAGGAGAATGCCCGCCGAAACGCTGGGAACATTGGCCGTCGTCGGTGGTGGCGTCATCGGCCTGTCGGTGGCCCGACGTGCCGCTCTGGACGGATGGTTGGTGTCCGTGCACCGGACGGCCGACCGCGGTGCCTCCTGGGTCGCGGGCGGCATGATCGCCCCGCACAGCGAAGGCTGGCCGGGTGAGGAATCGCTGCTCCGCATCGGCCTCGACTCCTTGCGGATGTGGCACCAGGACTTCTTGGCGAGCCTGCCCGCCGAGGTCGTCACCGCACGAGAGTCGCTGGTGGTGGCCGTAGACCGGGCCGACGTCGACGACATCAGGACGGTATGCGAGTGGTTGGCCGCACAGGGCCAGCCGGTGACGCCGACGAAGGCCGCCAGGGACGTCGAGCCACTGCTGTCCCAGAGCATTCGGCACGGGTTCATCGCGGAAACCGAACTTGCCGTGGACAACCGGGCCGTCGTCGACGCGCTGGCACAGGCCTGCGAAGGCCTGGGCGTTCGGTGGGCGCCGCCCGTGACCTCGCTCGAGCAGACCCGCTACGCCGACACCACGGTGATCGCCAACGGTGTCGACGCACCCACGCTGTGGCCGGGCCTGGCGATCCGCCCCGTGAAGGGCGAGGTGCTGCGCTTGCGTTGGCGCCGGGGTTGTATGCCGCTGCCGCAGCGTGTGATTCGTGCGCGCGTTCACGGTAGGCAGGTGTATCTGGTGCCGCGCCCCGACGGCCTGGTGGTGGGAGCGACGCAGTACGAACACGGCCGCGACACCGCACCCGCTGTGTCGGGTGTGCGGGACCTCCTCGACGATGCGTGCGAGGTCGTTCCCGCGCTCGGCGAATACGAACTCGCGGAATGCGCCGCCGGTCTGCGCCCCGTGACACCCGACAACGTGCCGCTCGTCGGCAGGCTGGACGAGCGCACCCTGGTGGCAGCCGGCCACGGTCGCTCGGGTTTTCTGCTGGCACCCTGGACGGCGGACCGGATCGCAGCAGAGCTGAAGTTGGGGGTAGTGCCATGTTCGTGACCGTGAACGGCGAGGCCGTCCAGCTGGACGAGAATGCCACGGTGTCAACGCTGATGGAGACGATGGGCTTTCCGGACAAGGGTGTCGCGGTGGCGGTGGACTGGGCGGTGTTGCCACGCTCCGAGTGGGACCGGGCGCTGTCCGACGGGGCGAAGGTGGAAGTGGTGACGGCGGTGCAGGGTGGCTGAGATGGTTCCGGAGGGCAGGAGCGAAGCGACCGGGGAATCGAGGGTTCCGGAGGGCAGGAGCGAAGCGACCGGGGAATCGAGGGTTCCGGAGGGCAGGAGCGAAGCGACCGGGGAATCGAAACTGACCATCGCGGGTCGCAGCTTCGGGTCGCGACTCATCATGGGCACCGGGGGTGCTGCGAACCTCGCCGTCCTGAAGGAGGCGCTGGTCGCATCCGGCACCGAGTTGACCACGGTGGCGATGCGTCGCATCGACGCCGAAGGCGGCACCGGCGTGGTGGACCTGCTGAACGATCTCGGCATCATCCCGCTGCCGAACACGGCGGGCTGCCGCGGCGCGGCCGAAGCCGTTCTCACGGCTCGGTTGGCCCGCGAGGCGCTGCACACCGACTGGGTGAAACTCGAGGTCATCGGCGACGACCGCACGCTGCTGCCCGATGCCGTCGAACTGCTCAGAGCCGCAGAGCAACTGGTCGACGATGGGTTCGTCGTGCTGCCCTACACCAACGACGACCCGGTCCTGGCGCGCCGGCTCGAGGACGTCGGCTGCGCGGCGGTGATGCCGCTGGGTTCGCCGATCGGCACCGGCCTCGGCATCGCCAATCCGCACCACATCGAGATGATCGTCGACAGGGCCGGGGTGCCGGTGATCCTGGACGCCGGCATCGGCACGGCCAGCGACGCGGCGCTGGCGATGGAACTGGGCTGCGACGGGGTCCTGCTGGCCACCGCGGTCACGCGCGCGTCCAACCCGCAGGTGATGGCGGCGGCGATGGCAGCCGCCGTCCGAGCGGGCCTGCTGGCGCGCCAGGCGGGCCGTATCCCCAAGCGATTCTGGGCGCAGGCCTCGAGTCCGACCGGGCCGTGACCGATTCCGTGGCGGGTCGCTACGTCGCGCTGGGGTCGTCGATGGCGGCCGGGCCGGGCATCAGACCGAAGGCGCCGGGCGCACCGCTGGGTTCGGGACGGTCGGCGGGGAACTACCCGCATCTCGTCGCCCAGCGGCTCGGTCATGACCTCGTCGACGTGACGTTCTCGGGAGCGACCACCGCTCACGTCCTGCACGATTCCCAGCGTGGCGTGCCCCCTCAGATCGACGCGATCGATGGGTCGGAGGCGTTGGTGACGGTGACGATCGGCGGCAACGACGCCGGCTACATGGGCTTTCTGCTCGCAGCGGGGCTGCCCCGTATGGCGCGCTCGCTGCCGCTGCTCGGGCGCCGGCTCCGCGAAATGCTCGACCCTTCGGCTCGCGAAGCAGCGCTGGTCGACGCAGGCGCGGCACTGGTTTCCGTCGGTCGTGAACTGCGCCGCAGCGCGCCGGACGCCCGGGTCGTCTTCGTCGACTACCTCACGCTGCTGCCACCAGCCGGCACTGCGGCGCCGCCGCTGTCGGACGAGGACGCGGCAGTGGGCAGACGGATCGCCGACACCCTCAAGCGGCTCACCGAGAACGCCGCCGCCGACACCGGCTGCGAGCTGGTGCGGGCAGCCGATGCGAGCGTCGACCATCACCCCTGGTCGGAGGTGCCGTGGGCGCGCGGCTTCGGGCTGCCCGTGCCCGGCAGGCCTGCACCGCTTCATCCCAATGCCGCGGGGATGGGCGCCGTCGCGGAGCTGATCGTCGCCAGCGGGGGATCACGGTGACGACATGAACCACGTGATCGAGTTGTCCGGTCTCACCAAGGCGTTCGGGGGCACGCGCGCGGTGGACGGCCTGACGTGTTCCGTGGAGCCGGGGGTGGTGACGGGCTTCCTGGGCCCCAACGGCGCGGGGAAGACGACGACGATGCGGATGATCCTGGGACTCGACCGGCCCACGTCGGGCACCGCGACCATCGGCGGCAAGCGCTACCGCGAGCTGAAGGACCCGCTGCGGACGGTGGGAGCACTGCTCGACGCCAGGCAGGTCCACCCCAACCGGTCGGCGCGCGATCACCTGCGCTGGATCGCGGCCACCAATCGGATCGCGGCCACCCGGGTCGACGAGGTGCTCGACGTGGTCGGCATCGCATCGGCCGCCGGACGGAACGCGGGCACGCTGTCGCTCGGCATGGGGCAGCGCCTGGGCATCGCGGCAGCATTGCTCGGCGATCCACCCGTGCTTCTGTTCGATGAGCCGGTCAATGGACTGGACCCCGAAGGCATTCGATGGGTCCGCACGTTGATGCGCAGCCTGGCCGCCCAGGGACGCACGGTGTTCGTGTCCAGCCACTTGCTTGCCGAAATGGCGAACACGGCAGACCGGCTGGTGGTGATCGGCCGGGGCAGGCTGATCTCGTCGACGACCGTCGCCGAGTTCGTCGGCGGCGCGAGCTCGGACGTCGTGCGGGTCCGCAGCCCCCGACTGGACTCGCTTGCCGCGCTCCTGGACGACGCGGGGATCGAGGCGCACACCGAGCCGGACGGCGCGGCGCTGTCCGTGCGTGGCGCGGCCATCGAGGTGGTCGGCGAACTCGCCGCTCGCGGCGGCATTCCACTGCATGAACTGAGCACCCAGCGTGCCTCGTTGGAGGAGGCCTACCTCAAGCTCACCGAAGACGACGTCGAGTACCGGACGGCCCAGACGTGACCGCGCTCGCCGCGCTCAACGCCGAACGGATCAAGTCGTCGACCATTCCCTCGCCGCTGTGGTCTTCGCTGGCTGCTGCCGCGCTCGGGATCGGCGTCGCCGCCCTGCAGGGAGCCTCGGCGTACGGCTCCGCGGGTGTGTCGCCGCAACAGGCCGCGATGGGGGTCGCCGTCTTCGGCGTGCCGCTGCTGATGGTGCTGTCTGCGATGACGGTGACTGGTGAGTACCGCAGCGGCACGATCCGTACCACGTTCGCCGCCGTCCCCAACCGAACGCTGGTGCTCGCGGCCAAGGCGTTGGTTGCCGCGGTCTTCTCGGCGCTGTACACCGCCGCCATGGTGCTGGGCGCGGTGGCGGTCGCGCGCCTGGCGGCCGACCCCCTGCTCGGTGCCCGGTTGTCGTTCGCCAGTGCCGGGGTGTGGCGGGTAGCAGCCGCGCTGGCGTCGTTCGCGGCGGTCGCCGCCGTGCTCGGGGTCGCCGTGGGCGCATTGCTCCGGCACGCCGCGGCCGCCGTGGCGGTGCTGCTGATGTGGCCGCTGGTCGCCGAGCCGATCCTGGCAAACCTGCCGAACATCGGCCCCACGGCGGGACCCTTTCTACCGTTCGGCAACGCCTTCGTGTTCGCCGACGTGCGGTGGCTGTTCCCGACCTACCCGATGCCGTGGGGACCGGTCGGGTCACTGGTCTACTTCGCCGCCGTCGCCGCCGTGGTGTTCGCCGCAGCGACCTTGGAGGTGAACCGTCGTGACGCCTGACCGCGCGAGGCTAACGTGGTGTGCGATGACGCACTCCACCCCGTCCAGAATGGCCGCCCTCGTGGCGGTCACAGTCCTGCTGCTCACCGGATGCGGTTCCGGGCCCGCCCGCGAAGGGGCGCCCGCCCCCGAAGGCCCGTCGGCGGCGGTGTTGCAGTTCGCCACCGAACAGCAGGGCAAGGTCACCGTCGACGCGATGATGGCCCACCTCGACAAGCTGCAGGAGATCGCCGATGCCAACGGCGGCAACCGGGCGTTGGGCTCGCCCGGGTACGCTGCCAGCGTCGACTACGTCGCCGGTGTACTGCGGGACAACGGTTTCGACGTCACGACCGATGAGTTCGACGTGCGCCTGCCGTTCGCGAACAAGCCGTCGGTGACGGTCGACGGGGCCGACGTCAAGGCGTCACCGCTGAACTACACGATCGGCACCCCGGGCGAGGGGGTGAGCGGTCCGTTGGTGGCGGCACCCGAGGACGAGACGCCGGGCTGTACGCCATCTGACTATGACGGGCTGCCGGTGCAGGGTGCCGTGGTGCTGGTCAACCGGGGGTCATGTCCCTTCGGAGCCAAGCAGACGGCGGCGGCAGAGCGGGGTGCGGTCGCCATGATCGTCGCGAACAACGTCGAGGGCGACGAGATGGGCGGCACGCTGGGCAAGACGACGGACGTGAGGATCCCGGTCGTCAGCGTCACGATGGACGAGGGTGTGCGGCTTCGCGCCAACCCGGGGGCCACCACCATCAAGCTCGACGCGGGCGTGCGGATGGAACGCACCCGCAACGTGATCGCCCAGACCAAGACCGGTTCGACCAGCAGCGTGATCATGGCGGGCGCGCACCTGGATTCGGTTCCAAAGGGCCCGGGAATCAACGACAACGGTTCGGGCGTGGCCGCGGTGCTGGAAACCGCGGTCCAACTGGGCAGTTCGCCGCCAGTGCGCAACGCCGTCAGGTTCGGTTTCTGGGGAGCCGAGGAACTCGGCCTAGTCGGGTCCTCGACGTACATCCAGAGCCTGGGTGTCGACGACCTCAAGGACATCGCCCTGTATCTGAACTTCGACATGCTGGCCTCGCCCAACCCCGGCTACTTCACCTATGACGGCGATCAGTCGGCCCCGCCGTCGCCGTCCGGTACACCCCGCGTGCCCGAGGGCTCGGCGGGTATCGAGCGCACCCTTGCCGCATACCTACGGGGCGCCGGGAAGACGCCGCAGGACACCGACTTCAACGGGCGGTCGGATTATGACGCGTTCACCCAGGCGGGTATCCCCGCGGGTGGACTGTTCGCAGGTGCGGAGGAGGACAAGACCGCCGCGCAGGCGCAACTCTGGGGCGGGACCGCCGACAAGCCGTTCGACCCCAACTATCACGAGCCGGGTGACACGGTCGAGAACATCGACCGGGAGGCACTAGACATCCAGGGCCGCGGCGTGGCCTACGCGATCGGGCTGTACGCGCAGGACGAGAGTGGACGCAACGGTGTGCCGACCCGCGACGACCGCACCCGCCACGTGGTGAAGGAGCAATGACCCGGGCGGTCGCTGCCGTGCTCGCCACGGCAGTGCTCGTGGTCGCGGCGTGCGGATCGTCGCAGTCGGCTTCCAAGCCCGCCGGCGACCTGGCCCGCGACCTGCCTGCCAAGGTCACCGTCGACGGCATGTACACCCACCTGCAACGGCTCGCCGAGATCGCAGATGCCAACTCCGGCAGCCGTGCCGATGGCACCCCGGGCTACGACGCCAGCGTCGACTATGTGGCTGGACTGTTGCGGGAGAAGGGCTTCGACGTCGAGACGCCCGAGTTCGAGCGGATGGTACTTTCCGATCCGGGCAAGCCGACCCTGACGGTGTCGGGCCGCAGCTTCCCCGTCAGCCAGGCGTCAACGCTCGTCACCACCCCGCCCGGCGGCCTGCGTGCCGTCACGCTGCGGCCGCGCAAGCCGTCGGGATGCACCGCCGCGGACTACGGTGATGCGAACGTGCGGCGGGCGATCGTCATCGTCGACGACGACGGCTGTTCGGTCGTGGAGAAGCAGGCTGCAGCGGCGCGGCAGGGCGCGGTGGGGCTCCTCGTCGTCAGCGACTCGGGCACGCCCGGTCTGTTCACGCCGGGCTACTACCAGGAACTCAAGAGCCCGGTGGCGGTCATTGGCAGCGACGTCGACGCGCAACTGCGCCGGACCTCTTCGCCGGTGGAGCTGGTGCTCGATGCCGAGACCAGCACCGTGACGTCGCGAAACGTTCTGGCGCAGACCAAGACCGGTGATTCGCGCGATGTCATCATGGTGGGCACACGCCTGGATTCGGCACCGAACAGTCCGGGCATGAACGACGCCGGTTCGGGCGTGGCCGCGCTGCTGGAGACCGCAGCGCAACTCGGCGGCTCACCCTCGGTCGAGAACGCCGTTCGCTTCGCGTTCTGGGGTGCCGGGGCGGCCGGCGGGGAAGGTTCGACCAAATACGTTGCGGGACTGGGGGGAGAGGGCCTGGCGGATATTGCGATGTACCTCGACTTCGACATGCTGGGGTCGCCGAACGCGGGTTTCTTCACCTACGACGGCGACCAGTCCGGTCAGCCGAACCCCGACCTGCCTGCCGCCAGCGTCCCGGAGGGTTCGGCCGGTATCGAGCGCACACTGGCCGGATACCTCAACCTCGCCGGCGTCCGACCCGCCGACATGCCGCTTGGCCGCTCGGGTGACGACGGTCCCTTCCTGTCGGCCGGCGTTCCCATCGGTGGGATCACGACGGGGTCGTCGGGTCGCAAGACCCCGGTGCAGGCGCGGCTGTGGGGAGGGCAGGCGGGCAGGCCGTTCGACCCGAACTACCGCACCCCGCGCGACACGATCACCAACGTCGACCGTCGCACGCTCGGCATCACCGGGCCTGCGGTGGCGTTCGCCGTCGGGACCTACGCGCAGTCGAGGGAGGGACCCAACGGGGTGCCGCCGAGATAGGCCCGCGCGACCCGCGTGACGAACTGGTAGACGCCGTCCTCGTCGGGCGCGAGCGGGCCGGGGCGCGCGTGCGGCGAACTGAGCCCCCGCTGCACGGACTCGCAGGCCGACCAGTCCTGCCGATTGGTCAGGTCCCAGAAGTCCACCGCGTAGGAGGGGTCGAAGTCTGGTTGGGCGGCAACGTCCTTCGGGAATGCCCAGGCGCACTCGACGTGCGTCCGGTCGGGACCCAGTGGTGTCATCAGGTGTGTCATCACGTAGTCGGGGTGCAGGCTCACCAGCAGATTGGGGTAGCCGACCAGGTACATAACCGTGCGGAGTTCGCGTTCGGAAAGCCCGTCGATCGCCACGCCGCCACTGCGCCCGGTCAGCGACATGGTGTCCGCTTCGTCGACGATCGACATCCAGCCGCCCATCCACGAACCCTCGAGATCCAGGTTCTCGCCACTGTTCGGTGGACTGATCCTGGACAGTTCGGGGTGAATGGTCGAGCAGTGGTAGCACTCCTGGTAGTTCTCGGCGATCACCTTCCAGTTGGTCGCGAGTTCGTAGGTGTGCTTGGCCACGATCGTCAGATCCTCGGGACGGTAACGGCTCACCACCTCCTCCAACCCTGCGACGTGGGTGGCGAAGTCGCCGTCCGCGCCACTCGGGTCGATGAACAACCAGCCGTGCCAGTTGACGAGTCGCAGTTCGGCGAGGCCGAACTCCTCGTATGCGAACCCTTCGCCGTCGGTGAAGTCCGGCGCATTCCGCAGGCGCCCGTCGAGCCGGTATGACCAGGAGTGGTAGGGGCAGACGATGGTGCGCCGCTTGGTCGTCGAACCGCAGGGCAGCAGCTCGTGACCGCGGTGACGGCAGGTGTTGGCGAATGCCCGAATCACGCCGTCGTCGCCGTGCACCAGGAGCATGCCGTTGGGCCCTGACCCCACGGCGCGTTGCGTGCCGGCTGCGTCGAGGTCGCAGGCGTGGCCGACACACGTCCAGCCGGAGAAGATGTTGGCCTGCTCCCAGTCGAACACCGCCTGGTCGGTGTAGGCGGCCCGGGGAAGCATGCGGGACCGGCCGAACGGGGCGAGTGCCGCGGCGAGGTCGTCGGCGGGGACGGGCGCCGGGCCGAGCTGTTTGAACATACAGTCAGGATAGTCCCGAGAGGGCGCGCGGTCCATCGGATCACGCCTCTCCGGCGAAGGCGCCGATGCCCCTGCCGGCGGTGGCGTCGTTCCTGGTCATCCGTCGGTAGGCCAGGTAACCGATCACGACCGCAGCCAACGCCGCGAGCAGCAGCAGGGTCGCCAGCGCGTTGAGTGCGGGTGTCGGCGCGGCCCTCGCGGTGTTGTAGATCTTCACCGACACCGGTTCGGTCGCTGACCCGCTCGAGAGGTACCGCACCAGGACGAAGTCGTCGATGACGTCGGCGAACACGAGTACGGTACTGGCGAATATCGCCGGCATCAGCATCGGAAGCGTGACCCGGCGCAGCGCATCCACCTGCGAGGCGCCCAGATCCATTGCAGCTTCCTCGTATTGCCGCCCGATGGTGGCCAGCCGCGCGCGCACCAGCACCGCGGGATAGGCGACCTGATAGGTCACCAGGCCGACCACCTGAGCCGGCGTGCCCAACCCCACGGGCAGCGTCAGCGAGGTCACCACGAACAGCAGTGCGACGGCGAGCAGCACCTCGGGGATGACGAACGAGATCAACATGAGCACGTTCGCCCCGGATGGAAGGCGACCCCGCCACCGGTCGATGCCGATCGCGAACATCACCCCTAGCGGCACCGTGATCAACGTGGCGATCAGTCCGAGCTTCAAGGTCTGCAGTAGCGCGGTGTGCAGCGAGGCGTCGTGCCACACCGATCGCGTCGCATCCCCCCAGTACCACCGGAACGAGAAGCCCTGCCAGTTGGTCCGGGACCGACCGGCGTTGAACGAGAACATCACCGCGATGAGCACCGGCAACAACGACCACACCAGGTACAGACCGGTGATTCCGGCAAGTACCCGGGGTCGACGCCACGGGTCGCGCCACCACGCGATGGGCCCTCGGGACGGCAATCGAAGCGTCATGTCCGCACCTCGTCACCGCGCAGGGTGACGCGGACGTAGTAGAGCATCGGCAGCACCGTGGCGACCAGCACCAGCATGACGAAGGCACCGGCCTGACCGGTCTGGCCCGGTGCCTGCACGCTGTCGTTGATGAGGTTGCCGACCATGGCCGTCTTGGGCGACGCGGACAACAGATCGTTGGTGAAGTAGTCACCGAGCATCGGCAGGCAGGTGAGCAGCACCGCCGCCAGGATCGTCGGCCGGCACATCGGCAGCGTCACCCGGATGAACGAGGACACCCGGTTGGCGCCGAGATCCCGCGATGCCTCCAGCATCGACGGCGAGAGTCGATCCAGGCCCGCATACAACGGCAGGATCATGTACGGGACGTAGCCGTACGCCAAGCCGAGGATCACCACGATCGGCTGGCCGGTCAGCCAATCCACTCCTACGTCGAACAGCCCGCCGAGGCTCAGTAGCCGGTTCACCAGTCCGTCGTTCTGAAGGAGGTTGACCCAGGCCAGCATTCGCATCATGTAGCTGATCCAGAACGGCGCGATGAGCAGGGCGATCAGCACCCCCTTGTATCTGCCGGACAGCCGGGACACGTAGTAGGCGACGGGGAACGCGATCGACAGGCACAGGATGCTCGCCGTCCCGACGTAGACCACCGTGCGCAGCAGGGCAGGGCCGTAGATCCCATCGGGTCCGGCGATGCGCGACAACACGTAGTTGAACTGGGTCGAGTCCCACTGCAGCGGATTCCATACCGGTACCGCCGTGCGGAAGATCGGGTCGCGCTGACCGAACACGATGGCCAGCACCACATAGAGCGGCGCCACGAAGAACAGCAGCAGCCAGCCGATGCCCGGGGCCGCGAGCGCGGTCCACAGCCGGTTGGGTGATTGGCGCGAGCGCAACACGGGTGGCACTTCGGTTTCTCGCGTGCGCGGGTCAGGAGCCGCCGGCGTTGAACGCGTTCCAGACGTTGTGCCACGCGGCGTCGTTGGCGGCGTCGAGTTCCAGCAGGCGGTAGCCGGCGTCGAAGTACTCCGGCCGCACGATCGCCGTCCGCAGCTGCTCGGGGATGAACTCCTCTTCGACGAGCGAATCGGCGGTTATCGAATTCTGCGGAGGCTGGTATCCGATCGCCGAGAAGTTCTCCTTGGCGACCTCGGGTTCGAGCATGTGGTTCAGGAACAGGTGCGCCAGCACAGGGTTCTTGCCCCCGCGCAGCGTCACCAACATGTCGTTGTCCACCAGCCCCTTGCCGTCCGCGGGGAACCAGTACTGCAGGATCTCGGTTCCCACGCCGTCGGGTAGGTAGTACTGCGCGTTGATGATGTCGCCCGACCACATCTGGGAAAGCCCGATCTGCCCACCGGGCAGGTCGCTGTACTGGGTGATGGTGACCTTCGGTGAGGTGGCCTTCACCAACGCGTTGAGCTGTTCGCCCACCATCTTCAGGTCGGCTTCCGATGAGGTGTTGACGTCGGTGATGCCTTCCTTCAACAACACCAGCGCCATCGCGCTGTGCCAGTCGTCGAGGATGGCTGTCTTGTCCTTGTACGCCGGATCCCACAGCGAGGCATACGGATTGCTCAGCGCGCCGATGTCGGCGGGTACCTGGTCGGAGCGCCAACCCATTCCGGTGGTGTAGATCGTGTAGGGCACGGTGTATCGCCACCCCTGGTCGTACCAGGGGTTGGTGAAGGTAGGCCACACGTTCGAGATGTTCGGGATGTAGCTGTGGTTGAGCGGGCGCAGCAGGCCGCCGGTCACGAGGCGGCTGATCTCGGTGTAGTTGGCGTTGTAGATGTCGAAGTCGACCCCGCTGCGCAGCTTGGTGATCGCCTCGTCGCCGTCGTTGAACGTCGAGATCTCGATCTTGCAGTCGTACTGATCCTCGAAGGCCTTCACGGCCTGAGGGCTGAGATAGTCGGCGTAGTTGTAGATCTTGAGCGTCGCGCCCTTCTCCGGAGACAGTCCGTCTGCGATCGGCTCGTTGCCGTCGGCGATGTCCCATGTGACCGGATTGTCGGGGGCGGCGAGCGTCAGGGTCGGATCCGAGGACGATGGTCCGGACTTCGAGCACGCGGCAAGGAACGCCCCGACCGCGGGCGCTCCTGCGGCCAGCAGCGCGGCGCGCTGCAGGAATTGTCGACGGCTTGGGCCGGGTCCGTTCGGCACTGGCATCTGGGCCTCCCCGGAGGTCGTGGCAGCTTGTCGCTATGAGGACTCTCGCATAGACTGAATGCTCAGTCAACCGCTGAAGAGTGGAGGTTCACCGTGGCTACGACGGTGGTCGAGAGTCCGGTGTCCGACGACGTCGATCAGCTGATCGCACAGCAGGAACTCACCTTCCTGCGACGGCAGCCGCGAAGCACCGAACTGATCGGCCAGGCCGGCGCACACCTGGCGGGCGGTGCGACCTCCAATTGGCAGATCGCGGCACCCCAGGCGGTCTGGATGAGTCACGGCCAGGGCTCCAAGGTGTACGACGTCGACGGCAACGAGTACGTCGACATGCACGGTGGCTACGGTGCTTCCATTGCCGGACACGGCCATCCGGCCATCGTCGCTGCCGTCAGCAACCAGGTTCGCCGGGGTACGCACTTCGCCCAGCCCACCGAGGATGCCATCTGGATCGCGGGTGAACTCGCCCGCCGGTTCGATCTGCCGCTGTGGCGCTTCGCCAACTCGGGCACCGAGGCCACCATGGACGCCGTGCATTTGGCGCGCGCCCTGACCGGGCGCGACCTGATCATCAAGGTCGAGGGCTGCTATCACGGTCACCACGACTCGGTACAGGTTTCCGTGTTGCCGGATGCCGACGAGGTGGGCCCGCGTGATCACCCGGTCGGTGTGCCTGCCAACACCGGCATCCCCGCGGCGATCCGGGATCTCGTCGTCGTCGTGCCGTTCAACGACCCCGAGGCGGTGGCCCGGGCGCTGTCGGAGAATCGCGGCAAGGTGGCTGCGATGATCCTCGAGCCCGTGATGATGAATGCCGGAATCATCCCACCGGACGACGGCTACCTCGCGGCCATTCGGGACCTGGTCCACGGCGCTGGCGCGCTGCTGATCTTCGACGAGGTGAAGACTGGATTCACCACGGGGCCGGGAGGCATCACCGCTCTGACTGGCGTGGTACCCGACATCGTGTGTTTGGCAAAGGCATTGGGCGGTGGGATTTCGGTGGCGGCGATCGGCGGCACCACCGAGGTGATGTCGGCGATCGCGGACGGTCGCTATGAGCAGGTGGGGACTTTCAACGGCAACCCGCTGGCGATGGCCGCAACCCGCGCGACCCTGTCCGACGTGCTCACCGAGGACGCCTACCGACGCCTCGCTGCCAACGGGGCTCGCCTTCGGTCCGCACTGGAGGCGACGATCGCCGCCCACGGCTTCGGGTGGCACGTGGTGTCCCTCGGCGCCAAGGGGTGTGTCACGTTCCGGCGGGACCGGGTTCGCGAATTCCGCGACTTCCTCGGCATCGATGACCGACTGGGTCACCTGCACTGGCTGATGCAGCACAACGGCGGCGTGTTCCTGCCCCCATGGGGCAAGGTGGAGCAATGGCTTCTGTCCGTCCAGCACGACCGCGACGACGTCGACCGGTTCGCCGCCAACTTCGCCAGGCTGGCGCAGACGTTGTCGCCGCTGCCCGCGGTGGCGGTGGCGAACTGAGCGGCCGATGACCGGCGGCGCGATCCGGTTGGTGGAGCTGGCGAAGTCGTTCGCCGGATTCCCTGCCGTGACCGGAATCGACCTCGACATTCCAGCCGGTCAGTTCTACTCCCTGCTCGGTGCTTCCGGATGCGGCAAGACCACCACCCTGCGCATGATCGCCGGGTTCGAGAAGCCGGATTCCGGCCGGATCGAACTCGACGGTCGCGACGTCGTGGCTGATCCGCCGCACCGGCGGCCGGTGAACACGGTGTTCCAGACCTATGCCCTGTTCCCCTTCATGACGGTGTCGGACAACGTCGCGTTCGGCCTGAAGTATCACAAGTCGTCACGCACGGAGATCAAACAGCGGGTCGGCGAGGCACTGGATCTGGTCCAGATGGGTGCCTTCGCCAAACGGAAACCTGGCCAGCTGTCGGGTGGCCAGCAGCAACGCGTCGCGCTCGCCCGCGCGCTCATCCTCCGGCCCCGGGTGCTCCTGCTCGACGAACCCCTGGGCGCCTTGGATGCCAAGCTGCGCAAGCGGTTGCAACTCGAGTTGCGTGCCGTTCAGCGCGAGGTGGGCATCACGTTCGTCTATGTCACCCATGACCAGGAGGAAGCACTCACGATGAGCGATCAGATCGCCGTGCTCGCCGACGGGCGGGTCGAGCAGGTCGGTCCGCCGCAGGAGATCTATTCCTCGCCCGCTACGACGTTCGTGGCGGGATTCCTGGGGGCCGCCAACATCTTCGACGCCGACGTACTCGAGGTGTCCGAATCGTCGGCGATCTGTGCGGCGATGGATACCCGCCTGGCGGCCACGGTCGAGGGCGTCGTCCGGCCCGGCCCGGCCGCCATCGTGATCCGGCCCGAGCGGATCCGGCTGCAGGACCGCGACGCTGTGGTGAGCCATGGACACAACGCCATTGGGGGCACCGTGGCCGAAATCGTCTATCTCGGTGCGTGTACCCAGGTTCACGTCGACGTCGGAACTCCCACGCCCTTGGTCGTGGAGGTGCCGAACTCGTCGGGCCCCGGATCTGTGTCACATCGCCCCGGCGCCGCGGTGACCTGCGTCTGCGAGCACGACGCCGTGCGTGTGCTGCACCGCAGTGCGGCCGCGCCGGTCAGCGACCCGGTCGCCGACGGGTCGCTTTCCTCGCAGTTCTCCCCTTCCTGACCGGCGGCAGGTTGAGTTCCCGCTCGGCGAACCGAATCGCGATGTCGTAGGCCACGTCCGAGTCGACCTCGGGATCGTCGAGGGCGACTTGAATCGACAGGCCGTCGAGCAGGGCGCCGAACTCGAGGGCGAACAGTCGCGCATCGACGGCAGAGTCGAGTTCCGACGCCTCGGCGGACCTGATCGCATCGACGATCATCCGCCGCCACCTGGCGTCGAGTTCGACCCTGCCCGCCTTGACCTCGTCGTGCCGGAAGGCCTGCGCCCACAGGTCGAACCACAGGCCCCAAGCACCGGGTATCTCGTTGTCCGCCTCGGGAACACAGGTCCACTTGATCAGCAGCGACAGCCGTTCTCGGAGCGAGGTGACCTCCGCGAGCATCTTCTCGGCAGCCTCGTAGAACGACTCCTCCGAGTGGCGCAACGCATCGACCAGTAGTCGGTCGCGGGTGCCGAAGTAGTAGATGACCAGGGCCGAACTCACCCCGGCGCGCTTGGCCACGTCGGCGATCCGGGTGTCGCCGAAACCGCGCTCGCAGATCAGCTCTGCAGCAGCGCGAAGCATCTCGATGCGACGGGCCTCGTTGTTCTCCGTGGCTGGCGCTGGGTCGGCCATGGTGTTGAGACTTCCCCTCCCTGAAAGTGGCGGCGCTGCTACTTGTCTCCAGCCTAACACTTGATTAGATTGAACAGTCAGTCAGGATTGCCGCCCGTGAAAGAGGTTCCGCATGTCGAATTCGTACGACGCGATCGTGATCGGCGGCGGACACAACGGGTTGGTCTCGGCGGCCTACCTGGCGCGTTCGGGTGCCAGGACCCTGGTGCTGGAGTCGCGGGCCAGTCTCGGCGGTGCCGCGACCACCGAGTCGCCGTGGGAGGACGCACCGCATCTTCGGGTCACGCGGCTGTCGTACGTGATGAGCCTGATGCCGCCGACCATCGTGGCCGACCTCGACCTGGCGCGCCACGGCTACAAGGTCCATCCCATGGGCCCCTATTACCAGGCGTTCCCCGAGGGCGGTTCGCTCACGATCTACGAGGACGATCCGGCCCGCACCCACGAGCAGATTGCCAAGTTCTCCAAGCGTGACGCCGACGCCTGGCCCCGATGGAACGAGTGGCTGGAGGGTGTCGCCGACGTGATGGGCCCGCTGCTCACCCAGGTGCCGCCCAACATCGGCTCCCACAAACCGTCGGACCTGCTCGACCTGGCCAGACTGGCGTGGAGCCAGAAGGGCATCACCACCCGGATGACGGCCGACGTGACCCGACTGCTCACCATGAGCATCGCCGACCTTCTTGACGACTGGTTCGAATCACCGCAGATCAAGGGTGCGCTGGCCGTCAACGGCGTGATCGGCACGTGGGCGGGTCCGTACGAACCCGGCACCGCGTACGTGATGGCCCATCACTCCATCGGTGACGTCGGCGACGGTCAGCTCGGCAGCTGGGGTTACCCCGAGGGAGGCATGGGCGGGGTATCCGAGGCGATCGCGCGCTCGGCCCGCAGCTTCGGCGCCGAGATCCGCACCAATGCCGGGGTCTCGCGCGTGCTGACCCGGGCAGGGCAGGTCCGCGGTGTGGTGCTCGCGGACGGCGAAGAGTTCACCGCACCGTTGGTGGTGACCACCCTGCACCCGAAGATCGCCTTCCTCGAACACCTTTCACCGTCCGAGCTGCCCGACGACTTCGTCGGCGACATCGAACACTGGAAGACCCGCAGCGGTGTGGTGAAGATCAACCTCGCGCTCTCGGAGCTGCCGAACTTCACCGCAGATCCCAGCTCGGGGATGGCCGAGCACCACACCGGCTCGGTCGAGATGGCGCCGACCATGGAGTACATCGAGGCGGCGTTCCAGGACGCCAGGGCCGGCCGACCCGCACTGCTGCCGTTCAGCGACGGTGTCATCCCCACGACGCTGGACAAGACACTGAACCCCGATGGCACGCATATCATGTCGCTGTTCACCCAGTGGGTGCCCGCGGAGTGGGCGGCGGAACCGCACACCGAAGAACTCGACGCCTACACCGATCGGCTGATCGAGCTCTACGACCAGGTGGCGCCCGGCTTCAAGGCGTCGATCACGCACCGCGACGTGGTCGGACCACACCAGATGGAGCAGGAGTACGGGCTCGTCGGTGGCAACATCTTCCACGGTGAGCTGTCGTTGGAGCAGCTGTTCCACATGCGGCCGGCACCGGGATTCGCCGACTACCGCACGCCGATCAAGGGCCTCTACAACGGTAGCTCGGCAACACACGCCGGGGGCGGGGTCTGCGGCATCCCAGGCTGGCAGGCGGCACGGGCCGCGCTGGCCGACCAGAAGAAGGCCGGCCGCAGGGTGCTGGCCGCGCTGAACCGCCGAGCCTGATGAACCGCCGGGGGGCCGCGGTGGCTGCGATGCTCGACGCTCGGTCCGTGGCGGTGGTGGGGGCCAGTTCGAAGCCCGACAGCTTCGGCGCACGGATGGTCATCGAGGCGCAACGCAGTTCGGCGCGCGTGCACCTGGTGAATCCCCGCTACGACCGGATCGGCGAACAGGCGTGTGTCGGGTCGCTGGCCGATCTCGACGAACCGGTCGACCTGGTCCTGATGGGTGTTCCGGATGCCACTCTGATCGACCAGTTGGAGTCGGCTGCTGCAGTGGGGGCGAAGTCGGCCGTGGTGTTCTCCTCAGCTCTCGGGCTACGCGACAAGGTGGTCAACATCGCCGAGAGGGCGGGCATGGCGATCTGCGGCGCGGGGTGCATGGGGTTCGTCAACAACGCAAACGGCATACGCGCCCTCGGCTATCTGGAGCCTCACCCGCTACCCGTCGGTGGGGTCAGCCTGGTCACCCACTCGGGGTCGGCCTTCTCGACGCTGCTCCGGACCGGACGCGGCTTCGGCTACCGACTCGCCGTGTCGTCGGGTCAGGAACTGGTCACCGATACCGCGGACTACGTCGACTACGCCCTCGACGATCCGAAGACCACGCTGATCGCGTTGGTGATCGAGACGCCGAGAGGGTTGCCGAGACTCCGGCGGGCGCTGCGCAGGGCCGCCGAGCAGAACGTCCCCGTGGTGCTGCTGCCTGTCGGGAGTTCTCCGAAGGGCCGTGCGATGGTGGCGGCGCACTCCGGCGCGCTGGCAGGCGACGATGCGGCGTGGCAGGCGTTCTGTGATGCGGTCGGTGCCATCCGGGTGCGCGATCTCGCCGAGTTCACCGACACCATCGAGGTTTTCGCCATGGGCCGGCGCGCGTCGAACGGGGGTGGCGGGATCGCGACCGTGCATGACTCGGGTGCCGAACGGGCGCTGGCGACCGACGTCGCCCACGAGTTGGGTCTCCGGTTCGCGCCGCTGGCCGAGCAGACCAGGGAGTCGCTCGCCGATGTGCTCGACGACGGACTGGCGCCCGACAACCCGCTCGACCTCTGGGGAACCGGCTCGGATACCCGTGCGCTGTTTCGGACGTGTCTGCGGACCATGTCCGAGGACCCCGCGGTTGCGGTGACGGCCTTGGCGGTGGACCTGGTGACCGAGTACGACGGCGACACCGACTACACCGAGGCGGTACTCGACGTCGCATCCGCCTCGCACGCACCGCTGGCCGTGCTGACGTCGGTGCCCGCCGCGGTCGACCACATCTCGGCGAACATGCTGCGCGACCGCGGTATCGCGGTTCTCGAGGGCTATCGCAGCGGGCTCTCCGCCCTCGGCCACCTTGCGCGGTGGCCGCTTCCGACCGACCGCGCCGCTCCCGCTACCGACCCCGACCGTGCCCGACGCTGGCGCGCCAGGTTGGCCGACTGGGATGCACCGCTGGCGTTTAAATTGCTGTCGGATTATGGCATCGACGTCGTCGGGACACGGGCCGCGCAGACCGTGGACGAGGTGGTGGCGGCCGCAACGGATCTCGGTTACCCCGTTGCGCTCAAGACGCTCGCAGCGGAGCACAAGACCGAGGTTGGGGGCGTCGTGCTGGGGATTGCCGACGCGGATGCGCTGTCCGCGGCGTACCGGGAGATGGCCGTGCGCCTGGGGCCCGCCGTCGCGGTGCAGTCGATGGCGGGCGAGGGCGTGGAGGTGTCGATCGGGCTGGTCCGGGATCCCGCGTTCGGGCCGCTGGTGGTGGTGGCGGCGGGTGGCACGCTGGTCGAGTTGATCGCCGACCGTGCGGTGGCCGTGCCGCCCCTGTCTCCGGCGCGCGCGGCCGCACTGCTGGATTCGTTGCGCATCGCCGCGCTGCTGCATGGGTGGCGGGGCGCGCCGTCTGCCGACGTCGGCGCACTCGTCGACGTCGTCGTCGCGTTCTCCACCATGGCAGCCGAACTAGGTGACGCGGTCGATGCCGTCGAGGCGAATCCGTTGATTGCCCGGGTATCCGGCGTCACCGCCGTCGACGTCCTGGTCGTGCCGCGAGATCAGAAGATCGAGTAGGCCTTTCGGACGGTGTCGTGCAGTTCCCAGGTTCCAGTCCACCCCTTGGGGAAGACCGCCATGTCGCCCGGCCCGATCTCGGACGGCTCGCCGCCATCAGGCGTTACGGTCATCCGGCCGGCAACGAGGTAGATGACCTCATTGGTCTCCAACGTCCAGCGCGAGGGCCCGGGTGCGCACTGCCAGATGCCCGCGGAGGTGTCGCCGTCCACCCACAGTTCGACCCCGTGAGTCGCCATGGGGTGTGCCGTCGCCTCGGGCAGCGGGCCCCAGTCCTCCAATTCGGTATCGGCCGCCTGGGACAGAATGCTGGTGATCATCGGGTCGCCTTCTCGGGGAATGGGAGTGAGATCGGGTCGGGTGCAAGCCGGCTGTTGCCTTCGGCGTCGAAGCGGTCCAACCCGAGATCGGTCAGGTCGAGCCAGTCGCAGGCACCCGTGGCGGTCAGGTCGGCAGCGACCTGTGCAACGGCCGGGCCCCACATCATCCCGTGTCCGGCGGCGCTGGCGACCACGGTGCCCTCGACCGGCCCGTCGTCGGTGAGCAGGGGGCCGAGGATCGGTAGATGGTCGGGGGTGTAGTCGATGGTCGCGGCCCACGACCGGCGCAGCCCGAGGCCTGCGACCGAGGGGAACAGATGCTCGATCCTCTTCCGCGCCGTCAGGTAGTACGTCGTGTCGAAGTCCACGGCGGTACCCGGTGGTTCATCGGGATTGCTCATGCCCCAGAGCAGTCCGCCGGCTTCGCCCGGTCGCCAGTAGATTCCGGACGTCACGTCGAACACCATCGGGAGGTCATCGACGTTCAGATCGGGCAGGCCGGCGGTCACCACGACCTGGTGGCGGGCGCCGCCCGCGGGGATGCGGGCGCCGGCGGCGGCGCCCACCCTGGCGAGCTTGGGGCCACCGGTCAGCACGACGCGGCCGGTATCGATGGGTCCGCTCGAGGTGTCGACCCCGGTGACCCGGCCGCCGCTGGTGCGCAGTCCGGTGAAGGCGCAGTGCTCGCGGACGTCGACAGCGTGGGCGGTCAGTGCGGCGGTGTAGGCCAGGACGTTTCGGGGCGCATCGATGTAGCCGTCACCCGGTGCGTAGGACGCGCCCATCGTGACGCCCGGCGCCATGCCGGTGTCACGCCCGTCGATGTCGTCGGGGCTCCACCACTGGACGTCGAGGCCGAGACGGTGCTGCAGCGCGATGCGGTCATGGGCCTGGGCCACCTCGGCGGGCGAGAAGCACGGCATGAGATAACCCTGGGCGACGAAGCCGCAGTCCAGCGGAAAGCGCTCGCCGCTGGCGGTGTAGAACTCCTGGCTGCGGATGCCAAGGCGGATCGCCGTCTCGGTGCCGCCCTGTGCACGCACCATGCCTGCGGCGCGGCTGCTGGCACCGTCGCCGAGCGTCGCCGCCTCGATCAGAACGACGCTCCCGAGGCCGCTTTCGGCGAGCAGGACCGCCGTCCATGCGCCGACCGTGCCCCCGCCGACCACCACCACGTCGGCGCTGCCGGAACTGGTCATAGTACGAGACGGTGACATAGACTGAACGCTCAGTCAAGAGGCCGCGAGGATCGAGGTACCCGGATGTACGGACTGTCGGCGGAGGATCGCCGGATCCAGGAGGTGGCCCGCGGATTCGTCGACTCGGTGATCCCGCTCGAGGTCGAGGCCGAACTGGCCGGGGGTGTGCTCGCCAAGGAGGTTGCGGCCGAACACCATTCCCGAGCAGTCGAATTGGGCCTGTACGGCACCAACATGCCGAAGTCCGTAGGCGGTCCCGGATGCACCGCGCTTCAGCAGGTGCTGGTGCAGGAGCAGTGCGGCCGGGCCACCAACGGGCTCGCATGGGTGATGCACACGCCCCCGCAGTGGTGGGCCGACGTCGCGACCGACCACCAGCGGCAGCGATGGCTGTTGCCCGCCGTGCGCGGTGAGAAGCACGAGGCGTACGCGATCACGGAGGAGTTCGCCGGCTCGGACGTGTCGGCGTTGCAGACGACCGCCCGCCGCGATGGCGACGCGTACGTCGTCGACGGGGTGAAGTGGCACGTCACGTCCTACAACCTGGCTGACTATCTGTTCGTGCAGGCACGCCTGGACGGCGGCGAGTACGACGGCGAGCACGTGCTGCTGGTGCTGGATCTGCCGTGGCCGGGTGTGGAAGTCGTTCGCACACCGCACTACTCGCACCACATCGCCGACGAGCATCCGATCGTGTCCTTCACGGACGTACGGGTACCGGTGGCGAACCTGGTTGGCGCCGAGGGCGAGGGCATGACCTTCACGCAGGACTGGTTCCGGTTCGAGCGGTTGATGGTGGCTGCCAGGTGCGTCGGCGCCGCACAGCGCCTGATCGACGAGGTGACCGCGTTCGCGAAGGATCGAGTGGTGGACGGCAGGCCGCTGGGCGAGCACCAGCTGGTGGCGGGCATGCTCGCCGACAGTGCCACCGAACTGTTCGCGGCCCGGACCATGCTCTACGAGGTGGCGAGGTCCATCGATGTGGGCACGGATCGCAAGACGCTGCACGCCCAGGCATCCATGGCGAAGTTGTTCTGCTCCGAGATGGCGGGCCGCGTCGCCGACCGTGCCGTACAGATCTTCGGTGGCCGCGGGTACATGAGGGAGAACGTCGCCGAACGCATGTACCGCGAGTTGCGCGTCGAGCGGATCTGGGAAGGTGCCAGTGAGATCCAACGCCTGATCGTGAGCCGCCAGCTGCTGAATCGCGGACCGAGTGCGGTGCTGGAGGGCACCTGAGTTCACGTTCTCGCACGACCCCATTCGGACGTGAGGCGGACCGCGTCACGCCAGTGTGCAAGTTCGACCATGCGACGTGAATCGTCCATCGCCGGCAGCCACTCGTCGGCGCGCTGCCAGTTGTGCCGGAGCACCGCCTTGTCCGGCCAGTATCCGGCGCTGAGTCCGGCGGCGTAGGCGGCGCCGAGTGCCACCGTCTCGGTCATCATCGGCCGAACCACCGGCACCCCGAGAAGGTTCGCCACGGTCTGCATGAGCAGGTTGTTGGAGGTCATGCCACCGTCGACCGCGAGCGAGCGGGTAGCCAGCCCCGCATCGGAATCCATCGCCTCGACGACGTCGCACACCTGGAAGGCGACGGCCTCCAGGATCGCCCTGGCCAGATGGCCCCGGCTCGTGTAGCCGGTGAGGCCGACGACGATCCCCTGCGCCGCGTGGTCCCAGTACGGCGCGAGAAGTCCGGAGAACGCGGGCACGACGTAGCAGCCGCCGTTGTCCGTGACGGTGGCCGCGACGGTCTCGATCTCGGGAGAGGTCTCGATGAAACCCAGCGTCGTGCGGCACCAGTCGACGAGAGCACCTGCCATCGCTATCGACCCTTCGAGCGCATAGACCGGGGGCTCACCGTCGATCGCGTATGCGACGGTGCTGATCAGGCCGTGGCTCGACTTCACGATGTCGCCGCCGGTGTTCAGCAGCAGGAAGCTACCGGTGCCGAACGTGCACTTCGCGGCGCCTGGGTCGAAGGCGGTCTGTCCGAACAGTGCCGCCTGCTGGTCGCCGATCAGAGCGGTCACCTCGATGCCCTCGATGGGCTCCCGGGTGGTGCCGTATCGGGCCAGGGTGGGCCTGATCTGCGGCAACATCGCCCGCGGGACGTCGAAGACCGCCAACAGTTCGTCGTCCCAGTCGAGGGTCTCCAGGTTCATCAACAGCGTACGACTGGCATTGGTGACGTCGGTGGCATGCACGCCGCCGTTCACTCCGCCTGTCAGGTTCCACAGCAGCCAGCTGTCGATCGTCCCGAAGAGGATGTCGCCACGCTGTGCCCGCGGGCGAAGCCCGGGGTCGCGTTCGAACAGCCAGCGCAGCCGAGGTCCCGAGAAATAGGTCGACAGTGGTAGGCCGGTCCGGGCGGTGATCTCGGCCGGGTCGGCTTCGCCGGCCACCTTCGTGATGATGTCCGCGGTGCGAATGTCCTGCCAGACGATGGCGCGATGCACTGGCCGTCCGGTGTGGCGGTCCCAGACCACGGTGGTTTCACGCTGGTTGGTGAGCCCGAGCCCGATGATTTGGCGGGCATCCACGCCGGCGTCGGCGAGCGCCTCGGGCAGGATCGTGCAGACCGTCTGCCAAATTTGTTCGGCGTCGTGTTCGACATGACCCGGTCTAGGAAAGAACTGCTGGTGCGTGCGCTGTGCGATGGAAACCATGTAGCCGTGCCGGTCGAACACCATGCACCTGCTCGACGTCGTCCCCTGATCCAGAGCGGCGACGTAGAACTCGGTCACTGACTCTTCCCGTGGCCGAGCGCACGGGAGATCGACCGACCCGTCCTGACGACCAAGGCGATGAGGGTACGGCGGGGTCGGCCCTGCGGGTCACACAACCGGTCGCGGTGGCCACCGACGCCCACGGCGGCGACGACGGAGCCATGCCGATCCCGGATCGGGGCGGCCAGCGCGGCGATCTCGGGTTGGCATTCTTCGACCTCGGTGGCCCAGCCTTCGTCACGGACGCGTGCCAGCTCCATGTCGAGCCGCGCCCTGTCGGTAATCGTGTGAAAGGTCAAGCCGTCGAGCGCGATACCGTCGATGCTGCGATACGCCCCGACGTCGTGCGCCAGCAGGATCTTGCCCACGGCGGATGCGTACAGCGGTGTCTTGGGGCCGCCACCGAGGCCCTTCTTGGTGGCATTCGGCGGAATGATCTGGTGAACCGTCACGACGTGACCGTCGCGGAACGCCGCCACCTGGGTCGCGTCGCCCGATCGCGCCGCGAGTGCGTCGGTCCAGTTGATCGCCTGGGACCGAAGCAGGTTGAGGTCGATTCGAGCCGTCCCGAGACGAAACAACAGGGGCGCGATCCGGTAGCGCGCGGATTCGGGTTCCTGCTCCGCGAACCCCACGTCCACCAACGTCTTCAACAGGCCGTGCGTCGTTCCCTTCGCCAGGCCGATGGCGTCGGCGATTCGCGCGAGCGCCGCGGGCTCCGGTTCGGTTGCGAGAAAGTGAATGATCGCGGCGGCTCGCTCAACCGACTGCACCACCACCATCTCAGCGTATATCCGGCACGGCGGCCCCGTTCGGCATTGCCGAACTACGTTGGTTCGGCAATGCCGAACGAAGTCCGTTGGCCGGTTTAGAAGTCGTCGTTATCGTCCACAGGTGTTGAGACCAAGATCACATTTCGGGTGAATCGCGGCTCAGGTCACATGGAAGGGTAGGAGCAAGGATGGCGACGCAATCGAAACCTCAGGAGAACTTCGATCTGCCCTCCGCGGTGGAACGGGTTCCCTCCCTGGCCGGCGAAATGGTGGCCGAGTTCTTCGGCACGATGATCCTGATCTTGTTCGGGGTGGGCGTGGTGGCGCAGGTCGTTGCCGCCGAGATTGGCGATCACGACAGCATCGCCTGGGCGTGGGGCTTGGGCGTGATGCTGGGAATCTACGTCGCGGGACGGATCAGTGGCGCGCACATCAACCCCGCCGTGACCCTCGCGCTAGCGCTGTTCCAGGGCTTCCCATGGCGCAAGGTGGCTCCGTATGTCAGCGCGCAGGTGGCAGGTGCGTTCGTCGCCGCCCTGCTGGTGCGGTGGAACTACAGCGAGGTCCTCGCCAAGTTCGACCCCGGCCACACCATCAAGAGCCAGGGTGTGTTCTCGACGCTCCCCGGAAACGGGACACTCCCGGTCAGTGATCTGGGAGCACTTCGGGACCAGATCATCGGTACCGCGATCCTGGTCATGCTGGTAATTGCCATCACCGACGCCCGCAACTCGGCGCCGCTGGCCAACATGACCCCGTTCATCGTTGGCCTGCTGGTGGTGGCGATCGGCATGGCGTGGGGTACCAACGCGGGGTACGCGATCAACCCGGCCCGCGACTTCGGCCCCCGGCTGGCGTCGTACCTGACCGGCTACTCCGGCGCGTGGCGCGATCAATACGGGGAGCTGTACTTCTGGGTGCCGATCGTCGGTCCGCTGATCGGCGCGGTCATCGGAGGTGCCCTCTACAAGTACTGCGTCGCCCGCTTCCTGCCCCAACCCGCCTACGAACCGACCAACTAACAGTCGACAACCAGATACCAACCAACTACAAGGAGTGGCAATGCCCGATTTCGTAGGTGCGATAGACCAAGGCACGACCAGCACCAGGTTCATGATCTTCGACCACGCCGGAAACGAAGTCAGCAAGCATCAGCTCGAGCACGAGCAGATCATGCCCCGCCCCGGCTGGGTCGAGCACAACCCGGTCGAGATCTGGGAGAGATCCAGCTCGGTGGTACAGACCGCGATCAACGGCGCAAAGCTGCAGCCGAGCGACCTTGCGGCGTTTGGCATCACCAACCAGCGCGAGACCACCGTGGTGTGGAACAAGAAGACCGGACGTCCGTACTACAACGCGATCGTGTGGCAGGACACCAGGACCGACAAGATCGCCAGCGCTCTCGAGAGAGAGGGCAAGGGTGACGTGATCCGTCAGAAGGCCGGCCTGCCGCCGGCGACCTACTTCTCCGGCGGCAAGATCGCCTGGATTCTGGACAATGTTCCCGCGGCCCGGGCGGACGCCGAGAACGGTGATGCCCTTTTCGGCAACACCGACTCGTGGCTGCTGTGGAACCTCACCGGCGGCCCGGCCGGCGGCATCCACGTCACCGACGTGACCAACGCCAGCCGCACGATGCTGATGAATCTCGAAACGCTCGACTGGGACGACGAACTTCTCGGCTTCTTCAACATTCCACGGGTGATGCTGCCCGAGATCCGGCCATCATCCGACCCGACGCTGTACGGGCATACGTGCAACACGCTGCCGTACGGCGGAATCCCGCTCAGCGGTGCCCTCGGCGACCAGCAGGCGGCGATGTTCGGCCAGGTCTGCTTTGCTCCGGGTGAAGCCAAGAACACCTATGGCACCGGAAACTTCCTGCTTCTCAACACCGGCACCGAACTGGTCCGCAGCAAGAACGGCCTGCTCACGACGGTGTGTTATCAGTTCGGCAGCGATGCCCCCGTGTATGCGCTGGAGGGATCGATCGCGGTGACGGGGTCGGCGGTCCAGTGGCTGCGCGACCAACTGGGGATCATCGGAGGTGCGAGCGAGGTGGAGACACTCGCCCGCCAGGTCGAGGACAACGGCGGAATCTACTTCGTGCCAGCGTTTTCGGGCCTGTTCGCGCCCTACTGGCGAAGTGATGCACGCGGTGCCATCGTCGGCCTGAGCCGGTTCAACACCAACGCCCATCTCGCGCGCGCCACCCTCGAAGCGATCTGCTACCAGAGTCGTGACGTCTCCGAGGCCATGGAAGCAGATTCGGGTGTACACCTCGAGGTGTTGAAGGTCGACGGCGGAGTGACGGCCAACAACCTGTGCATGCAGATGCAGGCCGACATTCTCGGTGTACCGGTCAGCCGCCCGGTCGTCGCCGAAACCACGGCTCTGGGCGCCGCCTACGCCGCGGGTCTGGCCGTGGGTTTCTGGCAGGACACCGACGAACTCCGCGCGAACTGGAACGAGTCTCACCGCTGGACACCGAATTGGACCGAGGAGCAGCGAGCCGAAGGCTATGCCGGTTGGAAGAAGGCGGTAGACCGTTCACTCGATTGGGTGGATGTCGATTGATCGATCAACGCCGCCACGTCCTTTCCACTCGCTAGTTGAGGAATCATTGACATGAGCACAGCACAGCCATTGAGCCCATCAGAACGAGCCGACGCCCTTCGCAGACTGGGCAACGAGGAATTCGACGTCCTCGTCATCGGCGGCGGCGTCGTCGGCGCCGGAGCGGCGCTCGACGCGGCCACCCGCGGATTGAAGGTGGGGCTTGTCGAGGCCCGCGACTATGCGTCCGGGACGTCGAGTCGTTCCAGCAAGCTGTTCCACGGCGGGCTGAGATACTTGGAACAGTTCAACTTCGCACTGGTCTTCGAGGCGTTGCGGGAACGCAGCCTGGTACTGAACACCCTGTGTCCGCACCTGGCTCGGCCCGTGCCGTTCATCTATCCGCTGGAGAAGGTGATCGATCGCGGCTATGCCGGGCTGGGCATCGGTGTCTATGACGCATTCGGTGCCGGCCGCGGCGTTCCCGGTCACCACAAACATCTCAGCCGACGCAAGACACTGGAATCGTTCCCGTCCGGAAAGAGATCAGCCATCAGGGGCTCGATCTCGTTCTACGAGGGGCAGGTCGACGACGCCCGGCACACGATGATGATCAGTCGAACCGCGGCCGAGTTCGGCGCGGCAGTCGCCAACAGCACCCGTGTCGTCGGGTTCCTTCGCGAAGGCGACCGGGTCGTCGGCGTCACCGCCAAGGATCTGGAGAGCGGAAACGAGTTCGAGATCCGCGCCAGCCAGGTGATCAACGCAGCGGGCGTCTGGACCGACGAAATTCAGGAAATGGTGGGCGGCCGCGGCCAGTTCCAGGTGCGAGCGTCGAAGGGCATACACATCGTCGTTCCGAGAAACCGGATCAACTCCTCGACCGGAATCATCACCCGGACGGCGAAGAGTCTGCTGTTCGTCATTCCGTGGGGCAGCCACTGGATCATCGGAACCACCGACACCGACTGGGCGCTTGACCTCGCCCACCCCGCAGCGAGCCAGACCGACATCGACTACGTTCTCGAACAGGTCAACGGACTGCTGGAAGATCCGCTCACCCGTGACGACGTCGTCGGGGTCTATGCCGGCCTGCGGCCGCTGCTTGCCGGCGAGTCCGACTCGACCAGCAAGCTGTCCCGCGAACACGCCGTCGCCAGTCCGGTCCGTGGTCTCACCGTCATTGCGGGAGGCAAGTACACCACCTACCGCGTAATGGCCAAGGATGCAGTGGATTCCGCTGTACACGGGATGGAACGCACGGTCCCCGAGTCGTGCACCGAACGAGTCCCGCTGGTCGGTGCCGAAGGGTATCTCGCCGCATGGAATTCGCGCCATCTGACCGCCGAACGGACCGGGTTGCGGGTGTCCACGATCGAACACCTGCTGGGTCGGTACGGCACCTTGATGTCGGAACTGCTGAGCTTGATCGAGAAGGACCCGGACCTGGGTCAGCCGCTCGCCGGCGCAGAAGAGTACTTGAGGGTCGAGGCTTACTACGCCGCGAGTCACGAGGGGGCCCGGCATCTCGAAGACGTGCTCACCCGTCGCACCCGAATCTCGATCGAGGTGCCCGACCGC
Organism: uncultured Actinomycetota bacterium; assembly: GCA_963798245.1. Lineage (GTDB taxonomy): Bacteria > Actinomycetota > Actinomycetes > Mycobacteriales > Mycobacteriaceae > Mycobacterium. The sequence continues at coordinate 82,747 of CAWCSO010000004.1, read as the reverse complement.
GGGACAGCTGCGGCACGAGCAGTCGCCGAGTTGATCGCGCCGGTGCTGGGCTGGGATGAGGCCGACATCGCGCGTGAACTCGAGCATTACGACGCACGCGTCGCCGCGGAGGTCGATTCGCAGCATCAGGCAGACGACCTCACCGCCGACGCTTCTCGACTCGGGGCCCCCGACGTCCGGCTGGGTGCGCATTCAGGCGGTGTGTCGTGACGCAGACGAGCGAGAACACCACGCTGTACATGCGTCCCGACCGCAACCTCGCGCTTGAATTGGTCCGTGTGACCGAGTCCGGCGCAATGGCGGCGGGGCGCTGGGTTGGCCGCGGCGACAAGGAGGGTGGCGACGGCGCAGCCGTCAATGCCATGCGCCAGCTCGTCAGCACCGTAGACATGCGCGGCGTCGTCGTCATCGGTGAGGGCGAGAAGGACAAGGCCCCAATGCTGTTCAACGGCGAAGAGGTCGGAAACGGCAACGGGCCCGAATGCGACTTCGCCGTCGACCCGGTCGATGGCACCACCGTGATGGCCAAGGGCATGCCCAACGCGATATCGGTACTCGCCGTTTCCGAGCGGGGAAGCATGTTCGACCCGTCCGCCGTCTTCTACATGGAGAAGCTCGCCGTCGGCCCGGACGCGGCGGACGTCGTCGACATCACCGCGCCGGTGTCGGAGAACATCCGCCGTGTCGCCAAGGCCAAGAAGGCGTCGGTGTCAGACATCACCGTGTGCATTCTCGACAGACCTCGACACGACGAGCTGATCCAGCAGGTTCGCGACACCGGTGCGAGGATTCGGCTGATCTCCGACGGCGACGTGGCCGGTGCGATCGCAACCGCGCGTCCAGAGGCGGGTACCGACATCCTGCTCGGTACCGGCGGCACCCCGGAGGGGATCATCGCCGCTGCCGCGATGCGTTGTTTGGGTGGTGTGCTGCAGGGCCGGCTCGCGCCGACCGACGACGACGAGCGTCAGCGCGCAATCGACGCCGGTCACGATCTTGACCGTGTGCTGCTGACCGAAGATCTCGTGTCCGGTGAGAACGTGTTCTTCACCGCGACCGGCGTCACGGACGGCGACCTGTTGCGCGGGGTTCGTTACACCAGTGGTGGTGCCCAAACCCAGTCGATCGTGATGCGCGCGAAATCGGGAACGGTCCGGATAATCGATGCGACCCACAGCCTGTCCAAGCTGCGCGAGTTCTCGGACATCGACTTCGGCGGTGCGTGAGTACGTCGATCAAGTCGACGATGTCGTCCACGGGCGTGGGCCGCTAGAACCGAACCAGTGTGTCGGTGGGCCGAGCTAGTATCGAAAGTATGTTCGAAGAGTCCGATCCGGCGGTGTCGTTGTTGCAGCGTGCGTGTTCGGCGGCGCGGGCGCAGGCGTGCGCGGCGGCCGCGGGGTTGGATGCAATCGGGGCGTTCGTGGAGCTGCGCCTGGCTCAGGACGGTGGGGCCCGTGATGACTGGGCACTCGATGCCACCGAGGCGGCGACGCTGGAGGTCTCGGCGGCGTTGGGTGTGGGGCGGGAGTTGGCGGCCAGCCGGGTCCGCTATGCCCATGCGTTGCGTCATCAGTTGCCGCGCCTGGGTGCACGGTTTCTGGCCGGTGACGTGGATGAGGGTCTGTTTCGGGCGGCGGTGTTTCGCACCGGGTTGATCGTCGATGACGAGGTGATGGCCGGTGTGGATGCCCGGCTGGCCGATCGTGCCCCGCGGTGGGGGGTGCTGGGGCGCTCGCAGCTGGCGGCCCGGATCGACAAGGTCGTGGCCGACGTGGATCTGGATGCGGTGCGCCGCCGCCGGGACCGGTTGGCCGCTCGGGAGGTGACCGTGGGTGATGTCGACAACGGGTTGGCCGAGATCACCGCGACGCTGTACGCCCCGGATGCGTTCGCCGTCAGTGCCCGGTTGAGCGCGTTGGCCGCCACGGTGTGCGAGGCTGATCCGCGCAGTGTGGCCCAGCGTCGTGCCGATGCGTTCCGGGCGATGGCCGTCGGTGCTGACCGGATGGGGTGTCGCTGCGGGTCCCCGGACTGCCCCGCCGGCGGGACAGCCGCGAGCGCGGTGGTGATCCATGTCGTCGCCGAGCAGGCCACCGTCGACGGTGGTGGTGCGGCGCCGGGGGCGATGGGCGGCTATGAGGGGTTGATCCCGGCCGAGGTGATCACCGAGCTGGCCCCCGAGGCGAAGAAGCGGCCGCTGATCCACCCCCAGGACGCCGCACCCGAGCCGGGCTACACCCCGAGTCGGGGGTTGGCCGACTACGTGCGGTGCCGGGATCTGACGTGCCGGTTCCCGGGCTGCGATCAGCCCGCGTACCGCTGCGATGTCGACCACACCATCGCCTACGGTGCGGGTGGTCTGACTGCGGCGTCCAATCTGAAACTGCTATGCCGTGCACATCATTTGGCCAAGACGTTCTGGGGCTGGGCCGATGAGCAACTGCCCGACGCCACCGTCATCTGGACCAGCCCGGCCGGGCAGCGCTATGTCAGCACCCCGGGTAGCGCGGTGCTGTTTCCCACCCTGTGCAGCCCTACCGGCCCGCTCACCCCCGCACCCCCCGACACCGCCACACCCGGCGACAGGACCGCGATGATGCCGCGCCGGGCGCGTACCCGCGCACAGCAACGCGCCGCCGACATCACCGCCGAACGCCACCACAACCACCAGATGCGCACCAACCCACCACCCAAACATCGCTACGACGAAGAGTGGGAATACGACGACACCTTCACTCAGGAACCGATTCCGCCACCGTTCTAGTCGGGCGCATCCCGAGCAGCCGCATGCCGTGGTACACCACCAGTGCCGCGATGGAGCCGAGTGCAATGCCGGTGAAGATCAAAGACCCTGCCTGCCAGGTGAAGTCGGCGATACCGATGATGAGGGGGATGGCGGCCGTCATCTGGTTGACGGGCAGGCTGAAGTCGACGTGGTTGGTCAGCCAGATACGGATGCCGAGCACGCCCACGAGCCCGTACAGCACGATGGTCGCGCCGCCGAGCACGCCGGGCGGAATCGCCGAGATCGCCGCACCGACCTTTGGACACATGGCCAGCGTGATGGCCACGACGGCGGCGATCCAGTACGCCGCAGTCGAATACACCCGCGTGGCGGCCATGACACCGATGTTCTCCGCGTAGGTGGTGGTGGCCGAACCGCCGCCGAAGCCGGCGAGCGTCGTCGCGACCCCGTCGGCTGCGATGGCACGACCCAGCAGCGGATCGGTGTCGGTACCCGTCATCTGTCCGACTGACTTCACATGGCCGATGTTCTCGGCGATGAGCGCGATGACGGCCGGCAGGAAGAGGGGCAGTACCGAAGGATTGAAGGTGGGGCTCTGGAACTCCGGCAGGCCGATCCAGGGCGCCGAGGCGATCGCAGCGGTATCCACGTCGCCGAGCACGAGCGCGAGCAGATAGCCCAGCACGACGGCGACGAATATCGCGAGGCGACCGATGATGCCGCGAAAGAACGCCAACGTCGCCACCAACAGCACCAGGGTGACGATGCCGACGAGCGGTCCCTTCTCGAAGTTCTGCTTGGCGGCGGGGGCCAGGTTGAAACCGATCAGCGCGACGATGGCCCCCGTCACCACCGGCGGCAGCGCGACGTCGAGCCAGTGGGTGCCCACCAGGTGCACCACCGCGCCGATGACGATCAGGACCAGACCCACCGCCACCAGGCCGCCGAGCGCGCTTCCGGTGCCGTTCGAGGCCACGGCGGCGACCACCGGTGCGATGACCGAGAAACTCGAGCCCAGATAACTCGGCAGCCGGTTGCCCGTGATGAGCAGAAACAGAATGGTGCCGACGCCGGAGAACAGGAGAGTGGTCGCCGGGGGGAACCCGGTCAGCACCGGCACCAGGAACGTCGCGCCGAACATGGCCACCACGTGCTGGGCTCCGATGCCCAGGGTGCGTGGCCAGCTCAGGCGTTCGTGGGGCGCGACCACCGGCGCGTCGGGTGCCACGGGCTTCCAGGTCAGCGGGATCACAGATTCGAACTGAACACCATCTCCGGCTAACTCGCCAGCCGGACCAGGTAGGCCACGGCGCCGATCGCCACCACCGCGGTGCCCGTCAGTATGGACGTCAGGGGCAGCGAGAACGCCAGCACCAGGCAGCCGACCAGGCCGAACACGGGGATCAGCCTGGCACCCAACGTGAACGCCGAGGCGTTGGCGATCGCGTAGTACACCAACACGGCGAACGACGAGAAGCCGATCGCGGCGCGTACGTCGGCGACCGCGGCGATCGCTGCCACCACCATCCCGACCGCCACCTCCGCGCGGTAGGGACTGTCGAATCGCGGATGCACCGCGGTGAGCGCGCCGGGCAGGTGCCGGTCGCGTGACATCGCCAGGGTCGTACGCGACACCCCGAGGATCAGCGCCAGCAGCGCGCCGGCCGCGGCCACCACCGCGCCGATCCGCACGACCGGCTCCAGACCGGGCTGCCCCGCCGCCACCACGGCGTCGGCAAGCGGTGCGGTCGCGGCTGCCAGTGTGGCGCTGCCCAATTCGGCGAGCACGGTCACGGCCACGGCGACGTAAACCAGGAGCGTCAGCCCGAGCGCGATGGAGATCGCCCGCGGGATGGTGCGTGCCGGGTCACGGACCTCCTCGCCGAGGGTGGCGATCCTGGCGTATCCGGCGAACGCGAAGAACAACAGGCCCGCCGCCTGAAGGACGCCACCGGCGGTGGCGTCCTCGCCGAGTGCAAGCCGCCCGAATTCGACACCGCCCGAGCCGAGGATCGCCGCCACCACCACGGCCAACACGGCCAGCACCACCGCAACGATCACCCGGGTGAGCAGTGCCGACTTCTGCACGCCGAGCACGTTGACCGCCGTCAGCGTCAGGACCACCGCGACCGCGACGCCGTGGGCTTGCTGCGGCCAGGCGTAGAACCCGACGGTCAGCGCCATCGCGGCGCACGACGCCGTCTTGCCGACGACGAAGCTCCATCCCGCCGCGTACCCCCAGAACGGGCCGAGGCGTTCGCGCCCGTACACGTATGTCCCGCCGGACTGCGGGTACAGCGCAGCCAGACGCGCCGACGACGTGGCATTGCAGTAGGCGATGACGGCCGCGATGGCGAGTCCCACCAGCAGACCGGAGCCCGCGGCGGCCGCGGCGGGCGCCAGTGAGACGAAGATCCCCGCGCCCAGCATCGAGCCGAGACCGACGACGACCGCGTCGACGGTCCCGAGACTGCGCCTCAGCACCGGGGCGGGCGGCGGCTCAGCTGTTCTTGATGACGTTCGCGGCGAGGTACACGACGTAGCCCACGGAACCCAGCACGGCCAGCCGGCGGGTCTGCGGCACGAGCAGGCCCAGGCCGATGGCGGTCTCGATGCCGCCGTTGGTCTGCAGGTGCCTGCTGGTGTCGGTCGGGAACGCCGATGCGGTGATGCCCTCGAACAGTTGCGGGCGCACGAAGTGCGCCAGACCCGCGGCCGTCAGCGCCAACCCCGCGATGGGAGCCACCTTGGACTTCTCTTCTGGCACGTGTTGATCCTCTCTTCGGTTCTTGCTCAGGCGATCCGGTAGTCGCTCAGTGGGAATTCGGAGGCCTCCCTGATGGCGGCCTCCGTGGACATCGGCCGCAGCAGCGTCGGTTCACCGGCGGGGTTGAAATAGTACGACCGTGCGCTGGCGCAGTTCCCGAGGGTGAACAGTGAATCGCCGAGCAGTTCGGTCATCCGGTCCAGATAGCGGGTGTTGGCATCCTCGGTGACCTCGAACGTCTTGGCGCTGCGGCGTTTCACCTCGCTGAAGAGGCGGTCCATCAGCCGCATCTGATACTCCATCGTGTTGAAGAAGTTCAGTCCGAGGAACGCATACGGGCTGGCCAGGCTGAGGTAGTTCGGGAAGTGCGGCATCGAGACGCCCTGATAGGCCTGGAATCTGGTGTCGCGCCACCACTTTCCGAGGTTGCGGCCCTCGCGGCCGATGACCTCGATGGCGGGGAAGTTCGCCTCCCACAGGTCGAAACCGGTGGCGAGCACCAGGGTGTCGATGACGTTCTTGCTGCCGTCCTTGCCGACGATGCCGTCGGACTCGACGTGATCGATGCCGGCATCCTGCAGATGCACGTTCGGCCTGGTGAAGGCGCGGTAATAGCCGTTGCTGAAGGTTGGTCGCTTGCAACCGAAGTCGTAGTCCGGGGTGAGCCGCCGGCGTAGTTCCTTGTCGCGGATGGACGCGAACCGGTGCATCTTCGACAGGTCGGCCGCCGCGATGTTGAGCCGACGGAAGTGCCGATGGTGCAGCACCGCCGTGTTGATCATGACCTCGTAGATCGAGTCGGTCAGCCACCGTATGGCACGCTGCGTCAACGGAACTCGTGCAAAGAGCCGCTTGGCCCGCTGACCGAAACGCAGATCGATCTTGGGGACCACCCAGATCGGGGTGCGCTGATAGACGGTGACGTCGGCAGCGCTGCGGGCCAGTTCTGGAATGAGCTGCACCGCGGTCGCACCGGTACCGATGACGGCGATCCGGCGCCCGGTGGGGTCGAAACCGTCTTGCCAGTCGGTGGTGTGGATGACCGTGCCTTCGAAGGCCGCGATGCCGGCGATGTCAGGCACCTTCGGCTGGGACAGGAAGCCCGTGGCGGTCAGCAGATAGCGCGCGGTGATCGTCTCGCCACCAGCCAGGGCTACCCGCCACAGTTCCGCGTCCTCGTCCCAGCGGGCGCCCTCCACCGTGACGTTGAACCGGATGTGCTTGCGAACCCCGTACTTGTCGGCGACGTCGTCGGCGTACTGCTTGATCTCCGGCCCCGGTGTGAAGAGTCGCGACCAGTTGGGGTTGGGCTCGAAGAAGTACGAGTACGTGGTGGTGGGGACGTCGACGGCCAGGCCCGGGTAGTGGTTGACGTACCAGGTGCCACCGAGATCGTCCTCGCGCTCGAGTATGACGAACTCGTCGATGCCCAGCCGCTTGAGCTGGATCGCTGCGCCGATTCCCGCGAATCCGGCTCCGACGATGACCGCGTCCAGTTGCTCCGAAGTCATGAGCAGACGGTACCAGTGGTATCGGCAGTACCCAGTTGGCGCCGCAGGCTACTTGAGCGTGCCGACCCGCTTTGGATCGAACGTTGCGATGCACGTGATGGCGCGGTCACCCGCGTCCCACGTCTCCTGCGTGGGGTACAGCACGAACACGCCGATCGAGTCGTCGAGCATCGCCTCCGGGGAGTACCCCGCCAACGTCGAGGGGCACTTGTTCTGCCATGTGTCGATCACCGACGGGCCGGGGTAGTCGCCGTCAGGCATGGTGAGCACCGCATAGACCTCGCCGCCGTGCGGTTGCGCGCAGTCGACCGTGGGCAGTGTCGCAATTCGCGCGCTCGTCGGCACGTCGGCGATGCAGCTGCCCGCCTCGATGTCCGTCGCAACGACACGGTCCTTGGCCAAGATCAGCAGCACCACCACGGAGATCAGCCCACCGACAAGGACCACGGCAAGGGCGGACAGTCCGATGATCAGGCCCGTTCGGGACTTCTTCTTCGGCGGGGGGTACGGAAGACCGGCCGGAGGCTGCCCGTATTGCCCCGGCTGGCCGTAGGGACCCTGCTGGTAGGGCAGCGGCGGGGGAGGCGGGGGATAGCCGGGCCCCTGGTACGGCGGCGGTGCGCCGTAGGGCTGATTCGGGTCTCCGGACGGCCAGGTCACCACCGGAAGATAGCAGGATTCAGGTCGTCAGCCGCAGTGCCGCAGCCACCGCCAGTGCGGGTACGTCGAGGGTCTTGGAGCCGAGGTCGTGCCGGGCGCCGGTGACCTCGACCACGACTGTGGGGGCGCCCACCAGTGCGGCGGCCGCGCGGACCTCGTCGATGGTGCCGAAGGAATCGGAGGTGCCGTGCGTGAACACCGTCGGCGCGGCGATGCGGGGCAGGTGCTCGGTGCGGGCGCGTTCGGGCTTGCCCGGCGGGTGGAGCGGATACGAAAAGAGGGTGAGCACGTCGACGGGCAGGCCGTCTGCGACCGCCATCGACGTCATCCGGCCGCCGTAGGAGTGTCCCCCGGCGAGAACGGGACCGTCGACGCGGGCGCGTACGAACTCGACGGCCTCGACGACACCGGCCTGGTCGGCCTTCGCCGAGCCCGATGGTGGCCCCTTCGGCCTGCGCCGTCGGTAGGGCAGGTTGAAGCGGACCGCCAGCCATCCGCGACCGGCCCATTCATCGCAGATCCTGATCAGCAGCGGTGATTCGCGGCTGCCCCCGGCGCCGTGCGTGAGAACGACCGCGCCCCGCGGCGGGCCCGAAGGCTCGTGCGCGACCCCCTCGATGGCGTCAAGGTCCATCGGTCAACCGGAAGAGTGGGGAGACCGGGCCGTGGCCGTGGCCCAACGGGTAGGCGGCGCGCAGACATTCGGTGACCCACCGCTTGGCGAATCCCACGGCCTCGGGCACCGGGTAACCGTGCGCGAGCGCACACGCCGCGGCGGCGGCCAAGGTGTCCCCGGCACCGTGGTCATGTCCGGTGTCGATGCGGTCGGCGTCGAACTCGTGGAACTCGGTGCCGTCGAACAGGAGATCGCGGCTGTGCGACGACGAGCGCAGGTGCCCGCCCTTCACCAGCGCCCACGTGGGGCCGAGCGCGTGCAGCGCCCTGGCGGCGTCGCGCTGCGACTCGGCGTCGACCACGTCGATGTCGGTGATGAGCCTGACCTCGTCGAGGTTCGGTGTGACCAGGGTGGCGATCGGGAAGAGTTCGGTGCGCAGCGCATCGAGTGCCGACGGATGCAGCAGCGGATCGCCGTGCATCGACGCGCACACGGGGTCGACGACCAGGGGTGTCGCCGTGGGGCCGGTGTCGAGGCCACGCCACGTCTGCGCGACCGCGCTGATGATCTCCGATGACGCCAGCATGCCGGTCTTGGCGGCCTGAATGCCGATGTCGTCGACCACCGCCTCGATCTGACCGGTGATGACGTCGAGGGGAATCTCGTGAAAGCCCTTGACCCCGACCGAGTTCTGCACGGTCACTGCGGCGACTGCGACACAACCGTGCACGCCGAGCATCGCGAAGGTGCGAAGGTCGGCCTGGATGCCGGCGCCACCACCGGAGTCGGTGCCCGCGATCGTCATCACCCTGGTGGGGGTCTGCCCCGGCGGGGCCAGCGGGAGGTAACGCATGTCAATCACTCCCTACGCCGGCATTACCCGGTCAGGTTCATACGGTCGACGGCTCCAGCCGTCCTCTCAGCGCACTCGGTGTGCGCTCCCGCGCGGACGCGATCCAACGTACCTCAGGGGCTGCACATCGTTGATCGATGGGGAAGGGGCGGGAATACGAGTTGCCCTGATATGTTTTGTATAGCTAACATATGTGTTTTGGGCACCGCCGCCCGCGATTCACGATTTCGATTTGTTCGATACGTAGAGCGAAGCTGATGACGACTGAAACTGAGATGACGACGACTCCCGCGGCCGAGACGGCGGGTCGACGCACGCGGATGGACCAAGACCACCCGCATGACCACCCCTCCTACAAGTGGGTGGTGCTGTCCAACACCACGCTCGGCACCCTGCTGGCCACCATCAACGCATCGATCGTGCTCATCTCGCTGCCCGCGATCTTCCGCGGCATCGGCCTCAACCCGCTTGCCACGGGCAACGTCAGCTACCTGCTCTGGATGCTGATGGGTTACCTGGTGGTGACCGCGGTGCTGGTAGTCCCCTTCGGCCGCCTCGGCGACATGTTCGGCAGGGTCCGCATCTACAACCTCGGGTTCGTGGTGTTCACCGTCGCGGCGGTGGCCCTGTCCTTCGACCCGTTCCATCTCGGTGGCGGAGCGCTGTGGCTGATCGCCTGGCGCGTGGTCCAGGGCGTCGGTGGCGCGATGCTGATGGCGTCGTCGTCGGCGATCCTCACCGACGCGTTCCCGGCCAACCAGCGCGGCATGGCACTGGGGGTCAACATGGTCGCCGCCGTGGCGGGATCGTTCCTCGGCTTGCTGATCGGTGGCTTCCTGTCCGAGTGGCACTGGCAGGCGATCTTCTGGGTCGGGGTGCCCATCGGCATCGTCGGCACCATCTGGAGCATCCGGTCGCTGCGCGAACTCGGCGTCCGGACGCCGGGACGGCTCGACTGGGCGGGCACGCTGTCGTTCGGCATCGGCCTCACCGTCCTGCTCGTCGGCATCACCTACGGGATCCAGCCCTACGGTGACTCGACCACGGGTTGGACCAACCCGTGGGTGCTCGGGTCGATCGCCTTCGGGCTGCTTGCGCTGGTGGGGTTCTGCTTCATCGAACTGAACGTCGACTCGCCGATGGTCGACATCCGGCTCTTCCGTTCCGCATCGTTCGGCATGGGCAACCTGGCCGGGCTGATGTCCTCGGTGGGGCGCGGCGGCCTGCAGTTCATGCTGATCATCTGGCTGCAGGGCATCTGGCTTCCGTTGCACGGCTTCAGCTTCGAATCCACCCCGTTGTGGGCGGGTATCTACATGCTGCCGATGACGGCAGGCTTCCTGGTGGCCGCCCCTCTTGCCGGCTCGCTGTCCGACCGGTTCGGTGCGCGCCCGTTCACGGTCGGCGGCATGCTACTGATGGCGGCGTCGTTCGTGGCGCTGGTGATGATCCCGGTCAACTTCAACTACGCCGTGTTCGCAATCCTGGTGTTCCTCAACGGTCTCGGCGGCGGCATCTTCACCGCACCCAACACCGCGGCCATCATGTCGAGCGTGCCCGCCGCCCAGCGCGGTGCCGCGTCCGGCGTGCGGGCGACGTTCTTCAACGCCGGCTCGTCGCTGTCGATCGGCGTGTTCTTCTCGCTCATGATCGTCGGCCTCGCCAACACCCTTCCCGCGGCATTGAGCAATGGACTGCAGGCCCAGGGCGTGTCCGCCGGCGTCGCGAACGACGTCGCCAACCTGCCTCCGGTCGGGAGCCTGTTCGCGGCGTTCCTCGGCTACAACCCCATCGGCGAACTGCTGGCGCCATCGGGGGCGCTGAACGATCCGGGGGTCAACGCAGACCTGCTGACCGGAAAGACGTTCTTCCCCGACCTGATCACGCAGCCGTTCCATTCGGGCCTGAGCGTGGTGTTCATCGCCGCTGCGGTGATGATGCTGATCGGCGCCGTCGCGTCGCTGTTCAGCGACGGCCGGTATGCCACCGCACCGGGTGCCGACAACGAATCCTGATCCCCAGCCGTCGCTACTGTGGATGTCATGACGACGGCGCAGCGCAGGACGATGAACGAGTCGGTCACGCGGTTCTGGAGTTTCGCCGCGCCCGCTTACGATCAGCCGTGCCTTCAGCGCTTCGTCTATCAGCCTGCACAGGATGAAGTCATCGCCGCGCTGCGCGAACACCAGTCCCGCCGTGTGGTCGACGTAGCCTGCGGGACAGGCATTCTTGCGTCTCGGATCGCGGCCGAGCTGCTTCCCGAGGAGGTCTACGGGGTCGACATGTCCGACGGCATGCTCGCCTCCGCGCGGCGCCGGTCGTCGTCGGTGTTCTGGAAGAAGGGCCCGGCCGAGCAGCTGCCCTTCGACGACGACTTCCTGGATGCCGTCGTGACCACGTCGGCGTTCCACTTCTTCGATCAGCCGGCGGCACTGCGTGAGTTTCACCGCGTTCTGGTCCCGGGCGGGCTGGTGGCGGTCGCCACGATCGGCGGCCGCAACGTCCTGCCGGTTGCGCGCTTCGGCGTCAACCGGTGGGTTCCCGCACACAACCCGTCACCGGCCGAGCTGAAGGCTCTCTTCGAGGGTGCCGGGTTCACGGTCGGTGATCAGCATCGAATCCGCAGACCGGTATGGACGCGACTGGTGTCGGATCTGATCACGATCGGCGTCAAGCCGTAGCGGAGGCTCAGCTCAGCTCGACTAGTACCGGTGCGTGATCGCTGGGTGCGGGGGTGCCCTTCTTTCCGGGGCGGCGTTCATCTTTGACGATCTCGGCGTGTGTGACGCGCGTAGCCAAACCCGGAGAGCCGAGGATGAAGTCGATCCGCATGCCGCGCCGCTTCTGGAAGGCCAGCTGCGTGTAGTCCCAATAGGTGTAGATACCCGGACCCGGCGTGAAAGGCCTTACCACGTCGGTGAATCCGGCATCGACCATGGCGCTGAAGGCGGCCCGCTCGCGCTCGGAGACGTGCGTGGACCCGGTGAAGTCCGCGATGTCCCAGACGTCTTCGTCGGTAGGTGCGACATTCCAGTCGCCGACGATGGCGATCGGTGCCGACGGGTCGTCGTTGAGCCAGCCCGCAGCGGTATCGCGCAGGGTGGCAAGCCAATCCAGCTTGTAGTTCAGATGCGGGTCCTCCAGGGTGCGGCCATTGGGCACATACAGGCTCCACACCCGCACCCCGTCGCACGTCGCCCCAAGGGCCCTGGCCTCCGACGCGCCCTCCCACATGGGTTGGCCCTCGAACCCGACCGCGACGTCGTCGATGCCCACCCGCGATGCGATCGCCACGCCGTTCCACTGGCTGAACCCCGTATGGACGACCTCGTAGCCCAAGGCCGCGAACGGCATCGTCGGGAACTGGTCGTCCTTGCACTTGGTCTCCTGCATCGCCAGCACGTCGACGTCGGCGCGTGCCAACCAGTCGGTGACCCGGTCGATGCGGGAGCGGATCGAGTTGACGTTCCACGTCGCCAGTCGCATGAGGCTAGATCCTAGGGTCAGCTGCGACCCAGCAGTGCCGCAGCATCGACGTACCGATGTGTGTGGTGCAGTCGGAAGCCCAGGGACTCATACAGTCCGATCGCGGCCCTGTTGTCGGCCAGCACTTCGACGTAGGCGGCCTGCGCGTCGTGTTGGCGCCCCCAGTGCATCAGCGCCGCGCACACCGTGCGGGCATGACCTTGCCGGCGCCGTTCGGCGGCGACCCGCACTGACGAAATCCCCAGCCAACGAGTGCCGTCGGGGGCGGCGGTGACCGCGCCGCGGCCGACAGCGGCATCCGCGGCGGACGCGAATGTCACCTCGCCGTCGACGACGGCGGTCAGCACGTCGACGGGCACCTCGCGCTCGTAGACGGCCAGCCAGGCCGCCGTGGGAATCGGAGCCAGCTCGACAGCCGCCCCTGACGGGCCCGCGAGCTCGGCAGCCATCACCCGGGTGGGCTTGACTCCGGCCGCTCGAATCGGCAACAGCCGCTCCGGCAGTGCCAGCCATGCCGGCAATCCGCGCCGTCGGTACCAGTCGATGATTGCGGGAAGCGATTGCACGGTCGCTGAAGTAGCAAGCGGAACCGAGGAATTCGCCCGACTGGTGTGACCGGCGGCCGCGCGTGACAACCAGCCGTCGTGCCACTGCTGCTCGGTGCCCGGCCAGGCCAGCGCTGCGGCGTGCTCGAGCGCCCGGATCTGCGACATTCGCACCGGGGCATGCGAGATCTCCCGCACGCTGACCACATCGCCGGGGTCGACCGCGACACGCTCACCGGACTTGGTGCACAACAACACCTGCGGCTCGACGGCTTCCAGGTGGCCGATCACGTCGGTCATTGCCGGGCCCGCTCCCCGGGGCAGGCGATAGCGCAGCGACACCCGGCTCCCGACCGATGGAAATCGCAGCACGGGATCAGTGGCCGAACGGGTCGGGGTCCTCGCCGGGCATCCAGGTCAGCCCGGGTACGCCCCAACCGTGGGACTTGAGGCTGCGCTTCGCCGCCCGGGCGTGCCTGCCGATCAGGCGGTCGAGGTAGGTGAACCCGTCCAGGTGGCCGGTCTCGTGCTGCAGCATGCGGGCGAACAGGCCGGTGCCCTCGAGCGTGATCGCAGTGCCGTCTGCGTCCAGGCCCGTGACCCTGGCCCAGCTGGCCCGGCCGGTCGGGAACGACTCGCCCGGCACCGACAGGCAACCTTCGTCGTCGTCGTCGGGGTCCGGCATGGTCTCGGGAACCTCGGAGGTCTCCAGCACGGGGTTCACCACGACCCCCCGCCGGCGGGCGGAGCGACCGCGTTCGTCGGCGCAGTCGTAGACGAACACGCGTTTGGACACGCCGATCTGGTTGGCCGCCAAGCCAACCCCGTATGCGGCGTCCATGGTCTCGTAGAGATCGGCGATGAGTTCGGCCAGGTCTTCGGGCAGCGAACCGTCCTCGCCTACGGGCACGGGACTCGTCGCGCTGTGCAGGACGGGATCTCCGACGATGCGGATGGGTACTACGGCCACGGTGAGCAAGCTTAAGTCAGCCGACTCGCGGGTAACGATCACGGCTCAACCCCGTGCGCCGTGGTTGAATATCGCCGAACGATCTGAGTGTCTTCAAGTGTTGGAAGGGTCCTACAGCGAATGGACGGCGCCATTGCGCGGACTGGCCAATCCGGGGACGACTCTGCGCTCACCGACGGGTTGACCCGCCGCGAACACGACATCCTGGCCTTCGAGCGGCAGTGGTGGAAGTACGCGGGTTCCAAGGAGGACGCCATCAAGGAACTGTTCTCTATGTCGGCCACCCGCTATTACCAGGTGCTCAACGCCCTCGTCGAGCGTCCTGAGGCGCTCGCCGCCGATCCGATGCTGGTCAAGCGGCTGCGGCGGCTGCGTGCCAGCCGTCAGAAGGCGCGTGCTGCGCGTCGGCTGGGGTTCGACGTCACCTGAGCTTTTCTCCCCGTCGCTGCGGTGAAATACAGTGGGGCCGATGAATCAGCGAGAGTCCTCCGGGTTGCCACTACGCGCCATGGTCATGGTGCTGCTCTTCCTCGGTGTCGTCTTTCTGCTGGTCGGCTTTCAATCCATGAGATCCGACGACGACACCGACAGCAGCTCGGCGACGACCGTCGTGAGCACCATCACCGCCACCCCTACCGCAACGCGGACGTCCAGCGAGCCGGAGCCCGCCCGGCCCGAGGTACGCGTCTTCAACGTCTCCGAGGTGCCGGGCGCGGCCGAAACCGTGGCCACGCGGCTGCGTGACGCCGACTGGAACGTCACCGAGACCGGCAACCTGGTCCTCGACGGCGTCACCGCCACCACCGTGTACTTCGGTGACACCCCGGGCGAGCAGGGGGCCGCCGAGGAGGTCGGCAGGCTGCTCGATGCGCCGGTCGAACCGCGAACGCCCGAGGTTGCCGAGCAGCCACCGGGGGTCATCGTCGCGGTCACCGGTTAGGCATCCCCGTGTTCGCCGGCGTGGGTGGCCGAACCACCCGGCCTGACGGTCGGAAAGGTGATGCTCGTCGACGGCACCGAGGTGCTGGGCGTGCTCGGTGAACCGTACGTCGTCGAAGGTCGGGCGGAGATCACGAAGTTCGGGGGATGGCGCGGCTACACCGCCGCGAAGGACCAGACCTGACCACTCGAGGAAAAAGATCCCCGTCACGGACACGCTGATCGCTTCCCATTAGGCTCTCTGGCATGATCTCAGCCCCGCTTCGCCTCCTCGCCGCCGCGGCGCTCATCGTCCCGATCGCGGTCGCCTGCACCCCCAACGAACCGATCGCCACCGAGCCGGGCACCACGCCGCCGGTGTGGACCGGCTCGCCGCCGCCGTCGGCAAGCGCCGGAGGCGAGGAGGGGCAGGCGGCATCCGCCCCAACCGAGACGCTCACCGCCGACATGAAGTCGCCGGACGGCACCACGGTCGCCCGGGCCGAGATCGCCTTCGCCGACGGCTACGCCACCGTCACCGTGCGTACCACCGCACCCGGCCAGCTGACCCCGGGCTTCCACGGGCTCCACATCCACTCGGTCGGCAAGTGCGAGGCAGGTTCGGTCGCACCGACCGGCGGGGCGCCGGGCGACTTCCTCTCCGCCGGTGGACATCTGCAGGTCGCCGGCCACAGCGGCTTTCCCGCCAGCGGTGACCTGACATCGCTTCAGGTGCGCGAGGACGGTTCGGCGCTGCTGGTCACCACCACAGATGCGTTCACGGCCGACGACCTGCTCTCGGGTAGCAAGACGTCGATCATGATCCACGACTCGTCGGACAACTTCGCCAACATCCCACCCGAGCGCTATCAGCAGGTGAACGGAACGCCCGGCCCGGACGAGACCACCATGAAGACCGGCGATGCCGGTAAGCGGGTGGCGTGCGGTGTCATCACCGGCTCCTAGGTCTACGGGCAGTGCACGCCCGCAACGGATCGACTTCGCAGGGTCACCCAGACCGACCGTCGGTGTCGAATGGGAGTTCGCTCTCGTCGATCCCGATACCCGAGACCTGAGCAACCAGGCCGCCGCCGTGATCGCCGAGATCGGCGAGAACCCGCGCGTCCACAAGGAACTGCTGCGCAACACCGTCGAGGTGGTGACCGGCATCTGCGAGAACGCAGGTGCGGCCATGGACGACCTGCGCGGCACGCTCGGCACGGCGCGCCGAATCGTCCGCGACCGTGGCATGGAGCTGTTCTGCGCGGGCACCCATCCGTTCGCCAAGTGGTCCGCGGCGGAACTGACCGACGCCCCGCGCTATGCCGAGTTGATCAAGCGCACCCAGTGGTGGGGTAGGCAGATGCTCATCTGGGGTGTGCACGTACACGTCGGTGTCTCGTCGGCGCACAAGGTGATGCCGATCATCACCTCGCTGCTGAACCACTACCCACACCTGCTCGCGCTCTCGGCGTCGTCGCCGTACTGGGACGGCGAGGACACCGGGTACGCCAGCAACCGCGCGATGATGTTCCAGCAGTTGCCCACCGCCGGTCTGCCGTTCCAGTTCCAGAAGTGGTCGCACTTCGAACGCTTCGTGCACGACCAGAAGAAGACGGGCATCATCGACCACATCAACGAAGTGCGTTGGGACATCCGTCCTTCCCCGCATCTCGGCACGGTCGAGGTGCGGGTCTTCGATGGGGTGTCCACCATCGCCGAGCTCGCCGCGCTGGTCGCGCTGACGCACTGCCTCGTCGTCGACCTCGACCGGCGTCTGGATGCAGGGGAGCAGCTGCCGACCATGCCGCCGTGGCACGTTCAGGAGAACAAGTGGCGCGCGGCCCGGTACGGTCTGGACGCTGAGATCATCCTGGACGCCGACAGCAACGAGCGACTCGTCACCGAGGACCTCGACGAACTCTTGAACAGGCTGGAGCCCGTCGCGGCGTCGCTGGGATGTGCCGACGAACTTGCCGGGGTGGCGACGATCTATCAGACCGGGGCGTCGTATCAGCGTCAGCGCCGGGTCGCCGAGGAGCACGACGGCGACCTGGGTGCCGTGGTCGATGCCTTGATGGCCGAATTGGTGCTGTGAAGGAGATGCCGTGACCGTCTCACCGATGTTTCCCCTGGAGTCCGTCAGGCTGCCGGGCGAGGATCTGCCGCTGAACATCTTCGAGCCGCGCTACGGGGCGTTGGTCCGCGACTGTCTCGCGGGTACGCGTGAGTTCGGCGTGGTCCTGATCGCGGCGGGTCGTGAGGTCGGCGGCGGCGACGCGCGCTGTGACGTCGGGACGCTGGCGCACATCGTGGCCGCCGAGGAGCACGAGGCCGGTCGCTACCTGATCGCATGCGAGATGACACAGCGGATCCGGGTGGCGGAATGGCACGACGACGCCCCCTATCCGCGGGCGCGGGTCGAGCCCTGGCCCGACGAGCCGGGTCGGGCGGTCAGCGCCGACGAGATCATCGACGTCGAGGACCGGTTGATGGGGCTGTTCGAGCGGATCGCAGACGCCAAGCACGCGCAGCTCCCGCCACGGCGTGAGCTGCTCGGCGAGGCCGAGCCGGGTGACGATGCCGGTAAGCGGTTGTACGCGTTGGCTTCCCGCGTGCCCATGGGGCAGGCCGATCGCTACTCGGTGCTCGCCGCGCCCTCAGCGGGCGCGCGGTTGGACGCGCTGCGCGAAGCCGTCGAGACCGTCGCCGCGATGGTCGAGTTCCAGTTGGCGGCCGACGAGGACTAGGTCCAGACGAGGACTAAGTGCTACTCGCTTCGGAAACGGCGCCAACCGGATTGAGGCTAGGAGACCCAAGCGCGCACTGCTGGGGAATGCGCGAGAGCTGACAACCGCGCATACAGGATTTCGGCGACGTCGAACCGTCGGCATTCGGCAGGCCGGACGATCGTCTCGTCGTTGGACGGCCCTGCCATGCGGTTCTCGGGAAGTAGAACGTGCAGGCCAACGGCCTCCATATCGAATGTGAGAAGTGATTGGCGCATTTCTTGCGCATTGTGTGTCTGCCATCATGTCTCCAATTCCCTGAGAATTTGCTTGCAAGGCGAAATGTCAGTAAGGGAGCGCGGCCGTGCGTCAAGAATTCATTGCCAACGAGGCAGGGAGATGACGACTATGTCGGTTGGTGCTCCCGCCTCGAGAGGTCCGGTGTCGTCCATGAAGACGTATCGCTCTTCCCGATCTTCGCGGTGCCGCCAATGGCCAATACGGCCACCCCGTGAAGCCGAGTCGACTGGCACGGTTCCCGATGATGTATCGCACGACCACTTTCCGAGGTTCAGTCCGCAACCTGGACGATCCAGGGGCTGCAGTTCGTCCTTCTGTGCGAGATTTTCGATTGGTCGGTCATCCGTCAACCCCTCCAGGAAAGAGATCAACATGAGTGCGAAGAACGTGTCCTCGATCATGGGGACCTCAATGGGTCGCCGGCAGTTCCTGTGGTCGACAGCGGCTGGCCTCGTCGTGGTCGGGGCCGGTGCCAGCCTGGTCGGGTGTGCGGGCGGTGACGGCCAGTCCGCGCAAGCCGGCGGACCCACTGGCGAACCCAAACGCGGCGGTACGTTGCGGGTCGGTGCCCAAGGTGGGGCCAGCACAGACACCCTGGACGCGCAGAATGGGCTCACCAACACCGATTACACACGTAACGCTCAACTCTATGACCCGCTGGTCTGGCTCGACGACAAGGCGCAGCCTCAGCTCGTCCTGGCGCAGGAGATCACGCCGAACAAGGACGGCACCGCCTGGACGATCGTGATTCCCGCGGGCGTGACTACACACCAAGGCAAGCCGTTCACCGCGGATGACGTGCTCTACAGCTTCAAGCGAATGGTCGACAACAACCTCCCGGGTCTATACAGCCTCGGTCCGATCGACATCGCCAACAGCAAGGTGGAGAGCCCGACGACGCTGACGGTGGCGTACTCCAAGCCGTACGCCATCCTCGTCGAGGGGCTGACCACCGTGTTCATGAACATGGTGCCTCGGGACTACGACCCCAAGAAGCCCGATGGCACCGGGCCGTTCAAGTACGAGAGCTTCACTCCCGGCGTCGCAAGCAAGTTCGTGCGAAACGAGAACTACTGGCAGGAAGGTCTTCCCTATCTGGACGCGGTCGTCACGACGAACATTGCCGACGAGACCAGTCAGGTCAACGCCCTTCAGTCGGGCCAGGTCGACGCCATCAACTATCTCTCCGAGGGCTCGGTCGCTGCTCTGCAGCAGGGCGGCATGCACGTGGTGGTTTCTGACTCCGGCGGCTGGGGCCCGTTCACCATGCGGGTGGATCGCAAGCCCTATGACGACGTCCGGGTGCGGCAAGCGCTGCGGCTGGTGGTGAATCGCCAGGAGATGCTGGACCAGGTGTTCGGCGGGAAGGGCAAGATCGGCAACGATGTCTTCGGCATCTTCGACAAGGACTTCCCCACCGATCTGCCTCAGCGTGAACAGGACATCGACCAAGCCAAGTCGCTACTGAAGGCGGCCGGCCAGGAGAACCTGGTGATCGAACTGGTCACGACGCCGAATGCTCCGGGGATGATCCCGGCCGCCCAGGTGTTCGCCACGCAGGCCAAGAACGCGGGCGTCACCGTCAACATCGTGCAGCAGACCACGACAGACTACTTCGCCAACTCCTATCTGAAGACCACCTTCAGCCAGGACTACTGGCCAACGCAGCCGTACCTAGTCGCCGCGGGACAGGCATTGGCCGGACCCGACGCGCCGTTCAACGCGTGCAAGTTCGATGATCCCGAGTACAACTCGCTCTACGCTCAGGCGATCGCCGAGATCGATGCCGGCAAGCGTGCTGAACTCATCAGCGAAATGGTCCACTTGGACTACGACCGCGGCGCCAACATCATCCCGTATTTCTTTCCGACGATCGACGCCACCACCCAGAACATGGGCGGCGTCAAGGAGTGGGCCAGCGGCTTCAGCCCCAGCGGAAACGACTTCGCCCACTTCTGGCTGGCCTAGCGGGCACGACGCCATGGGAAAGAGAGGTCACAATGACTGAAACCCCTCAGGTCGCCGGGGCCGCTGCAAAATCGGCGCCTCTTGCGCCCTGCACCCGATCCGTGACATGCTCCTGTCTCGCATCGGGATGGGCGTGATATCAGTGTTCGTCATCTCGGTCATCGTGTACTTCGCAACACTCATCCTGCCGGGTGACGCAGCAACGGCCATTCTTGGCCAACAAGCGACCCCGGAGCGCCTGGCCGCACTCCGTGCCGATCTCAACCTCGACCGGTCTCCGGTCGCCGGCTATCTGGACTGGGTGACGTCCGCCTTTCGTGGCGACTTCGGAACGTCGTTGACTCAGGGTCTGCCCATCTGGGACATCGCCGGTCCTCGCTTGGCCAACTCATTGGTGCTGATCGCCCTCGCGTCGATCATCTCCACGGTCCTCGGCGTCCTGCTCGGCATGTGGGCAGCCTCGCGGCGCGACACGTGGATCGATCATTCACTTTCAGTGAGTGCGCTGGTAGCCAGTGCCCTACCGGAATTCGTCGTGGCGGTCTTCGTGGTCATGGTTTTCGCCGTCACGGTGTTCGCCCTGTTCCCGGCGGTGAGCTTCTTGCCGCAGGGGGAACAGATCTGGAACGAACCGGCGAAATTGGTGCTACCGGTGCTCACCTTGGTGATCGTCGTTACCCCCTACGTCTTCCGAATGTTCCGCGCCTCGTTGATCGAGGCTCTCAACTCCGACTACGTGGAGGTGGCGACACTCAAGGGGGCCAGTCACGCCCGCCAACTCTTCGGTCACGCGCTACCGAACGCGCTCGCTCCCACCATCCAGGTGGTCGGCCTGAACCTGCTCTACCTGGCCGGCGGCATCGCGCTCGTCGAAACGGTGTTCGTCTACCCAGGCATCGGCTTGACGCTCGTCGCCGCGATCACCGACCGCGACGTACCGATGATCCAGTTTCTGGTCGTGCTGCTATCGGTGGCTTACGTCCTGCTCAACATCGCGACCGATGTAGCCGTACTTCTCGTCACTCCGCGCCGACGCCACCCGAGGTGAATTCACCATGACTTCTACGTTGAGCCCCGAATCCCGCAGCGCCGACACGCCGCCGGACCCGCCGCCCCCACGCCGGGGATCAGTACGTCGGATACTGCGCGGCGCTCTTGGCACCCGACGCGGCAAGGTTGGTCTGACGCTCACCCTCCTGGTCGTCGCGTTCGCGTTCGTCGGTCCCTTCGTTCCCTCGCGTTCGCCGGTGGAGTTCTCAGGTGCGCCATACGCGATGCCTGGCAACGGTTCCGGCGTGCTGGGCACTGACGCGCTGGGGCGTGACGTGCTGGCGCGATTGCTCGACGGAGGTTGGGCCTTGCTGCTACTGGCAGCGATAGCGACGGCAGCCGCGGTGCTCCTCGGCGCGGTCGCCGGTGTCGTGGCTGCCTACCGCGGTCGCAAGACCGAGATCGTGATCATGCGCTCGGTGGACGTCTTGCTGGCGATCCCGCAGCTGGTGTTCGTGCTCCTCATCGTCAGCGTTGCGGGCGCGAAGCTCTGGCTGCTCGTCCTCGCCGTGACGCTGTCTCAGGCGCCACAGGTGGCCCGTGTGATGTACGCGGCGGCACAGGACATCTGCGAACGCGACTTCGTCAAAGCGGTCGCGCTCTGGGGGGTGGCGCCCCGCCAGGTGATCCGTCGCCACGTCATGCCGAGCTTGACGACCCCGCTGGCCGTCGAATCCGGCCTGCGGCTGAGCTTCTCGATCATTCTCATCTCCGGCCTGAACTTTCTCGGCTTTGGTACCCAGCCGCCGAACCCGTCCTGGGGCGTGATGGTCAACGAGAACCGTCTCGGTCTGGCGACCAACTACTGGGGGGTATTCGCTCCCGCCATCCTTCTGGCCATCTTGGCGGTCGGCACCAACGTCTTCGCCGACGCGCTCGCCCGGGTCGCCTTCGGCGAGGGGCGCGAAGAGGACACACCCGCGGCTGCCGCCATCGAACAGGCGGAATCATGACCAGCGCAGGAGAGGTATCGATGGCGGCCAGCGAAGCGACGACGTCCGAGGAACGAGCCAAGCCATCACCGAACCAGTCCGGTCTGGTGGTCGAGGGCCTGACCGTCGTCACTGCCGGCGGTGCACCCGTCGTGCAGGACGTCAGCTTTCAAGTGGCGCCGGGGCAAGTCCTCGGTTTGGTCGGCGAGTCGGGCTCGGGGAAGAGCACGGTAGGGGTGGCGCTACTGGGCTTGGCGCGACCGGGCCTGCGCATCGAGAGTGGCCATGTGTGGATCGACGGTGTCGACGTGCTGGGTCTGCAGGGCAGCAGCCTGCAACACGCGCGCGGCCGGTTGGTGGCCTATGTGCCGCAGGATCCCACGAGCGGTTTGAATCCCGCATTGACGGTGGGGCGGCAGTTGCGTGAAGCGGTCGGCATCCATCGTGATGTGCTGACGCCCGGACAGACGCTCGACGGTCGCGTTCGCGAGCTGATGGATGAGGTCGGGTTGCCCTCCACCGACGCGTTCCTGGGCAGCTACCCCCATCAGATGTCCGGTGGCCAGCAGCAACGTGTCGGTATCGCGATGGCGTTCAGTTGCCGACCTCGGGTGATCGTTCTCGATGAGCCTACGACCGGTCTCGACGTGACGACACAGCGTCACGTTCTCGACACGGTGAGGACACTCACCGCCGAGCATCAGGTGACATCGGTGTATGTCAGCCACGATCTGACCGTCGTGGCCATGCTGGCGCACCAGGCCGCGGTGTTGTACGCCGGACGCATCGTCGAGAACGCCTCTGCTGAGGCGATGTTCAGGGCCGCCCGCCACCCCTACACCGTTGGCTTGCTCAAGGCGGTCCCGAGTTCTGCTCGCAGCGAGTTGCTGGTGGGCATCGAGGGCACGCCACCACGGCCGGGCCGGTGGCCGGTCGGCTGCCCCTTCGCCGACCGATGCGGGTCGGTTACCGACATCTGCCGCGAGAACCTCCCGTCACTTGATGACCTCGGCGGTAACGAGACCCATGTGGTGCGCTGTTACCACCCCGAGCCACCGGTGTCGGCCACTGACTCCAAGGTCCCCGTGCCCGGTATGTCCGGCCACCCCGACGCGGTGCTGACGGTGACCAATCTGGCCGCCTGCTACGGCCACCTCGAGATTCTGCGGGACATCTCCTTTGACGTGTCGGCCGGCCGGTGCACGGCGGTGGTAGGACAGTCGGGATCGGGTAAGACCACACTGGCCCGCTCTTTGGTTGGGCTGCACAGCAACTGGACGGGCGACGTCAAGTTCGGTGGAGAGCGGTTGGACGCCTCACCCAAACGCAGGACCAAGGAGCAGCGGCGTGTACTCCAGTACGTGTTCCAGAACCCGTTCAGCTCGTTGAATCCACGAATGACGGTGGCGGAGAATCTCGAAGAACCGCTGCGCTATTTCTCCGGGGCACCACGGCGCGAGCGCCTCGACAAGGTTCACGGGATACTCGAGAAGGTGGCACTGTCATCGGAATACGCTGGACGGATGCCGCACCAACTTTCGGGTGGAGAGCGACAACGCGTTGCGGTCGGCCGGGCGTTGATCGTCGATCCCGAGGTGCTGGTGTGCGACGAGATCACGTCGGCTCTCGACGTGTCGGTCCAGGCATTGCTGGTCGAACAGCTACGCCGACTTCAAGTCGAGCAGGGGCTGTCGATGGTCTTCATCACCCACAATCTGGCAGTGGTGCGAAGCATCGCACAGGAAGTCGTGGTGCTCTCGGATGGCGTGATCGTCGAACACGGGCCCGTTGACGACGTGCTGGACCGTCCGGCGCACGAGTACACTCAGCGTCTGCTTGCCGACCTCCCTTCCACGGAGGGCTGACACGCTGCCGCCGAGATCCATTGTCAGGCAGAGTCATTGCGAGTAACGGCAGTATTCACTGCCATCGCCAGACACCCTGCCGCATCAGCCACCGGCCGTGTGGTGGTGAGTGTTGATACTCCTGCGGTTCGTTCGCCTCGCAGGTGATGGCGTCGAGAAGCGTGGTCGCGCGCTCGAGCAACACCCGCTCATCCTCACCGAGGTGATGACGTTGACCCGTGCGGACGATCGCCCGAAATCGCGCTTCGAGGTGATCGACCCTCATGCCGAACAGCGGCAGGCACTCCTCTGATGGCGGCCCACCGTAGGGTGCCCACGAAAGCACGAACTCGACGATCTCCATGTCGAACCGATCGATCGCGGGACCCGGCACCGCTGGGTCGTTGCCGGATTCTGCCAACATGGCGCGTGCAGCGCGAGTCAGAGGCCTTGGCGGATGAAGTCGGCTGCCCGTTCACCGATCATGATCGCGGGTGCGTTCGTGTTTCCGGTGACCAGTGTCGGCATGACGGACGTATCGGCGACCCGGACATTGGTGATGCCGTGCACTCTCAACTGATCGTCCACGACCTTGCCCATCATGCAGGTCCCGGATGGGTGGTAGAACGAAAAGGATTGCGTGCGAATGAATGTGTCGATGTCGTCGTCTCGGTCGGATACGGGTGCGAGTCCCGCGTCTGCCGCCGACCGCAGGTCGGTGTCGAGGACTGACGTGAGTGCGGACTGGCGGGCGATCTCCATTCCGATCCGGATGCCGGCACGTAGCCGTAGCCGGTCGTCCTCGACGGACAGATAGTTGTGCACGATGCGGGGCTTCGCATACGGATGAGGATGGCGAAGCCGCACCGAGCCACGGCTCGCAGGTCGTGCGACGTACGGGCCGAACGCCATTCCAGGTTCCGTGGGTGCGGACAGCCCCTCGTCGCGGACGATTCCGAGAGTGGCGTGGAACTGGAGATCCGGCGCAGGCACGTCGTCAGAGGAGTTCAGGAACCCGCCAACCTCGGTCCACGCCATGGGACCGGTTCCGTCACGACGGAGCTGCGCCTCCTCGCTGGAGGTATCGGGCCCGAGCAACGGGGGAACCGAGCTGTAGAAGCTGAGGAAGCACCCGGCGTGGTCCTGCAGGTGGCGTCCGACATCGGGCAGATTCAACAGCGGCGCTATGCCGCCCGCGGTGAGGTCGTCCGCGTCGCCCACACCTGATTGCATGAGCAGATGCGGCGTGTTGTAAGCGCCGAGTGACGCGATGATTTCGCGTTCAGCGCGGATCGTCCGGACCTCGCCGAGGTGGTCGACTTCGACGCCCGAGGCACGATCCCGGTCAATCAAGAGGCGCAGCGCCAGAGTAGACGTCAGCAGCGTCAGGTTGGGGCGCCCCAGACTGTTGTCCAAGAACGCGTTCGCGCTGCTGCACCGCAGTCCATCCCGCTGGGTCATCTGATGGCGACCGACACCTTCCTGCTCGGCGCCGTTGAAATCCACGTTCGGCTTGTGACCCGCTTCCTGCGCCGCATCGAGCCAGGCATCCAGCAGGGGATGGACCGAACGGGGATCGCTGACGGCCAGCGGTCCGTCGACGCCGTGGAACTCGTCGGCTCCCCGCGAATTATGTTCCGACCTCTTGAAGAACGGCAGGACGTCGTCGTACCCCCAGCCGTGGTTTCCCAGCTGCTCCCAGGTGTCGTAGTCGTGTCGATGCCCGCGGACGTACAGCTGGGTGTTCATGCTGCTGGTTCCACCCACGACACGGCCACGTGGGAGATATGCGCGGCGGCCGCCGAGCTGTTCTTCGGGTTCGCTCTCGAAGTCCCAGTCGAAGGTCGTCTTGAGTTGCTGCGAGAACAGCGTGGGAATCTCGAACAGCCGACCGGTGGCCGGCGGTCCCGCTTCGATCACCGCCACCCGCACATCGGGATCCTCGGACAAACGACCGGCAACGGCGCAGCCCGCAGACCCGGCTCCGATGACGATGTAGTCGTAGTTCTGAGAACCTTGAACCTGCATCTACTAACCGTAGGAATGGCGAGGCAGCCGGATAATGCCCTCGGTGAGCAGCTTTCCGCCCAAGGGCTGCGCAGTCTGTGCATCACAGAAGGTCACCTGAACGTGCCACCCCGCGGCATGTTCGCTGGTGAGTTTGAGACGTCCGCACGCCGATCACGGAGGTCGATATGTCACCTGCAGGAGAAGGCAGCCCGTTGATCTTTGCTCGGTCTTGCACATTGGCCCCGTTCGTCGAGGCGACGGACCAGATGACGGTTGGGGCCGGCTGCGGAGCGCTTTAGGCGGCAATGTCACCGCTAGCGGTAAGGTCAACTATCTTTTGTATCCGAGGCACGACGGCAGGGGGCGAGGTTGCGGGATTTTCAGCCGGTTCGGACGCGAAGCGTGGCCGCTGATGTGGTTGGCCAGATCGTCGATCGAATCAAGTCGGGTGAAATCAAGGTGGGTGATGTGCTGCCAGGGGAGCGTGTGCTGGCAGCGCAGATGGATGTCTCGCGGCCGACGGTGAGCGTGGCGATGAGGCGGTTGGCCGAGGCGGGCGTGCTCAAGCGCCGTCCCGGACGCCAGGGCAACGCCAAGATCATGTCGATCTGGATCCCTGACGGACTGCTGGAGACGACCGGCCGTGTCGGCGACCTGGACGCCGACGAGATCTTTCGGATACTCGAGGCGCGCAAGACGTTGGAACCGCGGATTGCCCAGCTGGCCGCATTTCGAGCTACGGATGACGACTATGCCCAGTTGCAGGAGTCCATCGACCTTCTGACTGCCCACGCCGGCGATGTCACTCGGGCCGCCCAGGCGGAGCGGCTGTTCCATCGCACGATGTGGCGCGCAGCGCGTAACGGCTCGCTGCAAGCGATGATGATCGGGCTGGAGAGGGAACTCACGCCCATTCACGACATGATGCTGCGCACCCCCGAGGATTACATGGCCGGCATCGAATTGCACATGTCGACGTTGGCCGCTCTGAAGCGAGGCGACCCCGCCGAGATCGAGGCGGAGATGTACCGTCATCTCGGCCATTTCGAAGCGATCGTCGCCGACGTCCTCGAGCGCACCCCGCACCGCAAGATGCCCGAATTCCTGCTTGCCGGCACGCACTCGACATAGCATGCTTGGCTGAAATGGTAAGTTGATATATCCTTTACTGGTGCGTTCATACTAGCCAGGTGCGTGGTGACCACGCCTGCGACGGCACGGGTTGGGTGCAGGCGCACGTGGCCGGAGGAGTTGCCGAGATGAGCCAGCGGTCCGAGTCCGACAGGGTGGATGTCCTGATCGTCGGTAGTGGGCCCTCGGGCGCTGTGGTGGCGAACGAGATGTCGCGGCAGGGGTTTTCGGTGATCTGCCTTGAGCAGGGCCGGTGGTTCAACGCCGGCGAGTTTCCGGGTGACAAACCCGAGTGGGAGTTGCTGTCGCAGCAGCGTTGGAATCACGATCCGAACGTCCGCGGCTGCGCTGAGGATTACCCGCTCGCGGTCGACGAGAGCGATCTGAACCCCGTGATGATAGGTGGGGTGGGCGGCAGCTCGCTGTTCTACGGTGGTCACTGGATGCGCCTGCTGCCGTCCGACTTCCGCATGCACAGCCTCGACGGGGTGGCCGATGACTGGCCGCTGACTTACTACGACCTGGCACCGTTCTACGACAAGATGGACGTCGCCGTCGGCGTGGCCGGTGTCGGCGGTGACCCAATGTACCCACCGGGCACAAACCCACCGCTACCGCCGCATCCGATCGGCAAGGTGGGCCGCCGTGCGGCTCGCGGCATGAACAAGCTGGGGTGGCACTGGTGGCCGGCACCGAACGCCCTCGCTTCACAGCGGTGGGGGGAGCTGGCCCGCTGTGCGCGGTTCGGAACCTGCGAGACAGGCTGCCCTGAAGGCGCCAAGGCGTCATTCGACATCACCCATTGGCCGGCGGCGATCAAGCAGGGTGCGCAGCTGAAGACCCACTGTCGAGTTCGGATGATCACGACTGACTCACGGGGTCTGGCCGATGGCGCGGTGTACTTCGACGCCGAGGGTGTCGAACGCGAGCAGAAGGCACGCTTCGTCGTGCTCGCCGCGAACGGGATCGGGACGCCGCGGCTGCTTCTGCTGTCCTCGCACCCGGGTGCACCCGATGGACTGGCGAATTCATCCGGACTGGTGGGCAAGCGGCTCATGCTGCATCCCAACGGGGAGGTCACAGGCATCTACGACGAGCCGATGGACAGCTGGCTCGGACCCGCCGGGCAGGCGATCCACTCGCTCGAGTTCTACGAGACCAATGCATCTCGCGGTTTCGTCGGTGGCGGGAAATGGCAGGTAATGCCGACGGGTGGACCGCTGCGGGCGCTGTCGCTCTACGACCGGTTGCCCTTCGAGGAGCAGTGGGGGACGGCAGTCCATGACCGCGTGCGCGAAACCCTCGGTTGCAGCTTGCAATGGGCGGTCAACGCTCAGGACATGCCTGAAGAATCCAACGCCGTCGACCTCGATGACACTTTGACCGACTCGCATGGCATACCGGCGCCGCGGATCCACTATCGGATCTCCGCGAACACCCTCCGCCTGATGAGTTTCAACCTCGATCGGATCGAAGAAGCCCACCTCGCGGCGGGCGCGGTCAAGACATTCCGCACTGACCTGTGGCCGTCTCAGCCCGGGCACCTTCTCGGCACCGCGAAGATGGGCACTGACCCGGCGACCTCCGTGGTCGATGAGTGGGCCATCGCGCACGACGTCCCGAACCTAGCCATTGTCGATGGCAGCATCATGCCCACTTCTGGTGCCGTCAACCCGACCGCGACCGTCACAGCGATGGCCCTGCGCACCGCCGTACATCTGATCACCAATGCTCGATGGCAGTTGACAGCACGGTGAGCGACCTGACCGATCCTCGGCGTGAGCTGCTCTTGCAGGTTGCCGATGTGTTGATTCCGCCCAGCGCGACGATGCCCGCGCTGCGCGTGGTAGACCCCACCGGTGAATGGCTCGATCGGGCGTGCCGGGCACGTGCCGATGTCTTCGCCGAGGTCGTGGAGGCCGTCGACGGACTGGCCGATCGCCATGACCTGGCCTCGGCGTTGCGTGAACTTCACACCGACGCGCGACCTGCCTTCGATGTAGTTGCCAGCGTGGTCGCCGGTGCCTACTACATGGTTCCCGAAGTCCGCATGTTGCTCGGCTACCCCGGCCAGGTGCGCAATCCGGCGCCGCTCGAACTGGCCAGCGATGAACTATCGGACGAGATCTTCGAAGGCGCCATGAATTACGCCGGCACATTTCGCACCGCTCCTGCCTAGCGAAGCTCCCAATCCCGTTCCCCGACCGCTTTCCATCAGGAGGATCCCGATGACGAACCACACCCCCACTGCCGACGAGCAGCGTTCGTACACCGTCGGATTCGCCGCGGGCATCACCGGCAACTTCATCAATGGCAGCTGGACCAGCGCTGCCTCGGCGGACATGATCGAGGTGTTCGACCCGTCCACCGGCAACCGGATCGGTGAGGTGGTGGCTTCCTCGGAGCAGGATGCAGCCCTGGCGGTGTCGGCGGCGCGGGCTGCTCAACAAGGTTGGGCACGCCTGCCTCCATCGGTGCGTTCGAAGGCCCTACTCGACGTCGCGGTAGCGGTCGAAGCGCACGCCGAGCAGATGGTGGCGCTGGAGTGCGTCGATGCTGGGAAGCCGGTCACGGCGGTGCGTGACGATGAACTCCCCGGCGTGCTGGACGCGATGCGATACTTCGCCGGAGGCGGCCGAACCCTCTCCGCGCCTGCAGGCGGCGACTACCTGAACGGCATTACCTCGATAATGCGCCGCGAACCATTGGGTGTCGTCGTGGCTATCACCCCGTGGAACTACCCGCTGCTTCAGGCGGTGGCGAAGATCTTCCCGGCGCTGGCGGTTGGCAACACCGTGGTGATCAAGCCTGCGGAAACCACGCCGTACTCGACAGCCCGGCTGGTAGAACTCGCCGCCGAGGTTCTGCCGCCCGGCGTGCTCAACGTGGTGTTCGGCACAGGTGCGGTCGCAGGCGATGCGCTCTCGCGCCATCCCGACGTTGACGTCGTGTCATTCACCGGCTCCATCGACACTGGGCGCAAAGTCGGGATGGCCGCCGCCGACGGCGTCAAGAAGGCGATCATGGAACTCGGCGGGAACTCGCCCGTGCTGGTGTTCGCCGATGCCGATCTCCCCGCCGCGCTGGACGCCATAGCTGCGGGCGGCCTTTACAACGCCGGGCAGGAATGCATGTCGGCAACGAGGCTGATCGTCGAAGAAGCGATCTTCGCCGATGTCGTCGCCGGCCTCACGGTACGTTGCGAAGCCAGTGTCGTCGGCGATGCCCTGGATCCGAGTACTACCGTTGGGCCGCTGAATTCCCTTGCCCAGCTGGGTCGTGTGAGAGCGAAGATCGACGAACTGCCGGGATCGGCGACCGTGATCCTCGGCGGCGTACCCGACGCCGAAGGGGGTGGCTACTACTTCCCACCCACGATCGTCGTCGACGCCGACCAGCAGGACGAAATCGTCGCCGAAGAGGTCTTTGGACCCGTCTTCACGGTCCAGACCTTCTCCGGCGAAGACGACGCGCTGGCCAAGGCGAACGGGACACGCTATGGATTGGCGTCATCGGTGTTCACCGCCGATGTAGGGATTGCGACGCGAGTGCAAAACGCACTGAATTTCGGAACGGTGTGGGTCAACAACCATCTGGTCTTCGGTGCCGACCTGCCCGTGAGCGGTTTCGGGCACTCCGGGATCGGCACCGAGAATGCCGAAGCGGGGTTTCTCGAATTCACCCGAGTCAAGCACGTCATGATCGACAATCGCTGACGCGCCGGGGGACCGCTACCGGCAGCCCGTAAAGGCCTGCATGTGCATTTCCAGCGCAGCGAGTCGAAAACCGCCGAGGTCCTCGCCGGGTCTGCGCTGCGGGCCTGCCGATTGCCCCATGAGATCGAGTCCGCCCTTGATGGCGGCGGTATAGCCGCCGCTGACGAAGGTGCTCATCATCGGGAACAGGGACTTCCACTGCCTACTGGCACTAGCAAGATCCCCGGCCTGAACGGCGTCGTACACCGAGACGAGTTCGCCAGGAACAACATTCGCCGCACCAATGACGGACCCGGCAGCCCCTTCGAGCAGAGCGGCCAGGAAGAGCGTGTCCCAGCCGACGAATACCGACACACGCTCGCCGTATTCGTGGATCAGTTGGGCCGCGGCCGTGAAGTCACCGCTGGTGTCCTTGACGTACTTGATGTTCGGGACCTCGTCGATCAGCTCTCCGAGAATCTGTGGCGTCAGATTCACTCCCGTTGCCGCCGGCAGGTTGTACGCCATCAGCGGGATGGACACGGAGTCCGCCACGGCAGCGTAGTAGTGCTTCACTTCTGCGATGGAGAACGGTTCGTAGTAGGGCGCTACCACCATGATCGCCTCGGCGCCGTGCTTCTCCGCGTGCCGCGAAAGGGCAATCGCCTCCCGGGTGCTGGTGGCACCGGTCTGCGGCACTACAGGGACCCGTCCTGCGTTCTGCTCGATCACCACTTCGACCACACGTTCGCGCTCACCTCGGGTCAACGTCGAGAACTCGCCTGTTGAACCACATGGAACCAATCCGTGTACGCCGGCCGCGACGGTTCGATCGATCAGTGCCCGTAAGCCCTCTTCGTTCAACTCTTCGTGGGCGGTGAACGGTGTCGCCACCGCGGAGTACACACCCCTCAGGCCGTCAGCCATGCCAAATCCTTTCGGTAATCAATCTGCCTTTAATGGTAATCTGAGCGGTCCAATTAAGAAAGGTATGCGGCAATCACTACGTTTACTGAGGGCGTGGACCGACGTGGTGCGCGGTTGAAGCTTGAAATGGACAGACAAGATTGCCTTTCGATAGGTTGGACAGACCTGCCACAGCTGCCGCCGTACCCGCCCGTCAACGAAACACTCGGAGTGCCCGTGAAGTTCAGCCGAATGCTCGACGTCGTCGACTGCCACGCTGAGGGAGAGTCCGGCAAGGTCGTGGTCGGGGGCGTCGGCAACGTGCCCGGTGCGACCATGTTCGACAAGCGCCGCTATCTGCAACGGAACCTCGATCAACTACGTGAACTGCTGTTGTTCGAGCCGCGCGGCGCCGTGTGGCACAACGCCAACATCGTTCTTCCGTCCAACAACCCCAACGCCTCGCTGGGCTATGTCATCTTGGAGGCCACGGAATATCCGGCGATGTCGGGCTCAAACACCATGTGCGTTGCCACTGTCCTGCTCGAGACGGGCATGCTGCCGATGATCGAGCCCGTCACCGAGCTGGTGCTGGAGTCGCCCGCAGGCCTCATCCGCGTGCTCTGTGAATGTCGTGATGGAAAGGTGCTGCGCGCAAAGCTGTTCAACCAACCGGCGTTCGTCTATCACCGTCGTATCGACATCGACGTCCCTGGTATTGGACGGCTCGTGGTCGACGTGGCCTACGGCGGCATGACCTACGTTCTCGTCGACGCGGCAGCCGTCGGGTTCGCACTGCACCCCGATGAAGCCCGCTCGCTGTGCGAGGTCGGTCAGCGAGTGAAGAAGGCAGCCGCCCAACAGCTTCACGTCGAACACCCCGTCAACCGCAGCATCCCCGGCATTACCCAAACCGCCTTCACTGGGCCGCTCGTGCGGGATGAAGACGCCGATGGCAACGAATACATCCGATCCAAGAACGCCGTGATCGTCTCGCCGGGACGCGTCGACAGGTCGCCCTGCGGAACCGGCACCTCGGCACGGTTGGCCGTAATGCACGCCGGGGGAGACATCGCTGCCGGCGAACTGTTTCGCCACGAATCGCTGATCGGGTCGTGGTTCGAGGCCCGAGTAGAGGCGACGACTACGGTGGGCGACTACGCGGCGATCGTTCCGAGCGTCTCGGGCCGCGCCTGGATCACCTCCTTCAATCAGCTCGTGCTCGACCCCTCTGATCCGTTCCCGCACGGCTACACGCCCGGCGACATCTGGATGAAGCAGGACTGAGGCGCTACCCACCCAGACACGGTGATCCACCTGATGTCAGCATGTGCATCTTGACTGCGATCGACTGACAATCGATCGGCCATCTGCCCACGTGGTAGAGCAGAGTGGCCGGGTTCGATACCGTCTGACGTCGCCGGACCACGCCCGAGAATCGTAGCGACAGCAGGTGCGGCCGTTCTCCGATCAGGGGATGCGCAAACCGTGAACTCCGTGGCAAACCTACTGCGCGATCTGTGTCGGTTCAATTGGCGCCGTGGTGATTACGCTCGAACCGGAGGCCGCTCGACAGTATTTGGCACGACACCGCTGCTTGAGCTGAGAAGAACGTTGGATGCAGCGGCGAGCACCGTGACGAACGAGGTAGCGAACATGAAGGTATCCGAGATCAAGGTTCACCGGCGGTCAGGGTTGTCGTTCACTGCCGTTGGCTATGGCGGTGCCCCGATCGGAAACTTCAACGGGACGTTCTCCGAGGCAGATGCTCGCGCGATGGTGGACCAGTCTTGGGACCAGGGAGTCCGGTACTTCGATACCGCACCAGGCTACGGAAACGGGCTCAGTGAGTATCGACTGGGACATGCACTGCGCGGCTACGACAGTTCGAGTTTGGTGTTGTCCACCAAGGTCGGACGGGTGTTGACACCGACCCTGGACGCCCCCGGCGCTGACGGCCAGTACCGCGACATTCCACCCTTTGTCGCAGAGTTCGACTACACCTACGACGGCGTGATGCGCGCCGTCGAGCAGAGTATGCAGCGTATGCTCACCGACCGGTTCGATGTGCTCTTCATTCACGACTGCGATCGCTTCACGCATGGAGTGGACCAGCCAGACTATCTTCGTCAGGCCATCGTGAGCGCCTTTCCGGCGCTGGAGTCTCTGCGTGATCAGGGCGTAGTCAAGGCGATCGGGTTCGGCGTCAACGAAACCGACGTGATGACCGACGCGGTCAAGGCCACCGATTCGGATCTGTGTCTGCTCGCCGGTCGCTACACGCTGCTGGAACAGGAGCCGCTGGATGCGCTTCTACCGACCTGTCAGGAACGTGGGATCGGAATAGTGCTTGGCGGTGTCTACAACAGCGGAGTTCTGGCGACGGGTCCAGTAAAGGGTGCTCGCTTCAACTATGGTCTGGCGCCGAAGGAGGTGCTGCAACGGACCGGTCGCATCGAGGAGATCTGCCGTCGACACGGTATCGCGCTGCCTGCGGCCGCTCTGCAGTTCGCGTATGCCCATCCCGTCGTGACGAGTGTATGCATCGGAGCGCGCAATTCCGTTCAGCAGCAGCGCAACTCAGAATTATTCGAATCCTCTGTGCCGCAAGAGCTGTGGGATGATCTCCGAAGCGAGGGCCTGATTCGCGACGATGCGCCGACACCAGCCGGGTAATCCGCTGTTGGTTCTAGGGTGCGTGTACGCCCCGTCCAGGCCCAGCGGCTTCCGAGCGTGCCGACGGAGTCACGACCGGGGCGCCATGTAGCTGCTCGACGGTGTGACCGGATAGTCACGCGCATCGAAGTACGTAGCGAGACCAAAAGTGGCACAAAGGAATGTCACTGCCGCAACGATGACGCCAACGACATACCACAGGAGCGGTCGCGCATGTCGGGCGACGGCCCGTAGACGGGCTCGATGATGAATGGTCACCACGCGACTCCTCACTCCGCGCGACCGAACTCGAACGTCGCCACCCGGTTCCGCGCGATGATGCCAGCGTAACCGTCCGGCCGGCGCCCGCGGCACGATTCAGGCCACAAACCATCGCATTTCGCGAAGTCTTCTTCCCCGAACGGGACCGGAAGGTCGGCCGCCGCGCTCGACATCGCCGGCGACACGCCCACCACCGCCGGTCTACTGGTGTTGCTCGGCGGCGCGCATCTCTCGGTATTCGTCGGCGCGCCCATCCGTGATGTGGGGCAGTGGCGGAAAATCGAGCCAACCCGGTGTGAACGGACTGGCCAGTTCGCGGTCGGTGGGGAGTTCAACCAGTACCGGCGCATTCGCGTCGAAGGCCCGCTTGAACGTCGGCTCCAGATCGGACGCGGAATCGACTCGGAACGACTCCAGCCCGAACGCCTCGCCGAGATCCTTGAAGCTCGGGCTGTACGGCGTGCCGTCCGGACGGTTGAACTCGGTGCCGATTATGCGATCAGTGGCGTTTCGTTGACCGCCTCGGATGGAGATGTAGCCCGAGTTGTCCTGCACGATGAACACGACGGGAATATCGTGTTGAATCGCCACCCCTATCTCCTGGGCCGTCATCAGAAAGTCGCCGTCGCCGGTAATCGTGGCCACCTGACGCTCGGGCGCGGCGAGTTTGGCGCCCAGGGCCGCCGGCACTGGCCACCCCATCGAAGAGAAGCCACCCGTCGTCAGGTGCGTGCGCGGTTCATACACCGGGAACGTCTGCTTGACCGTGCCCTGGGTGTTGCCCGAGCCCACCACGACGATGCCGTCGCGGTCCATCACGCGGCGCAATGCCGCAAGCGGACGCTGCAACGTGAACGGGAAACGGTCGGTGTCGCGCCGGGTGGCGAGTTCGTTTTCCCACTCCTCCTTGCGGTCGGCCACCTCGGCGAGGTACTCGGTGCGGTCCGGCTTCGCGGGCAACGAGTCCACGATCGCGGCGACGGCGGGCTTGGCATCGGCGAGGATGCCGACCTCGGCAGGGTAGATCTTGCCGATCTCGTGTGGGTCGATATCGATATGGATCAGCTTGGCCGGTGGGAACGAAAAGGATTGGCCCCTTGAGTAACTGGACGCAGACCAGTCTGTGAAACGGCATCCGATCGAGACGACGACGTCGGCGTTGGCGGCCAGGTAGTTGCCGTGAATGGTTCCGGTCTGTCCGACGCTGCCTACGAACAGCTCGTGGTCCTCGGGGAAGGCGCTCTTGCCATTCCAGGTCGTTACGACAGGGATGCCGAGTCCTTCGGCCAAGGCTCGGACCTCGTCGGTGGCATTGGCGCTGATGGCACCCCCGCCCACCACGATCACCGGACGCTTGGCGGTGGCCAGCAGGTCAACGGCGCGCGTGATCGCCACGGGGTCGGGATATTGCAGGCCCACCGGAAGGCGCCGGGCCAGGTCGGGGAAGTTGACCTCCGCCGTTTCGGCGTGCAGATCCCACGGGACTTCGATGTGGGCAGGGCCGCGACGTCCGGTCAGCATCGTGGAGAACGCGCGGTGCATGATGAAGGGCAGGTCTTCGATGCTGTTGGCGAACCCAGCTGCGCTTCGAAACGGCCTCTGCCACCTGGGGAAAGCCGTTGTCCTTCTGGCGTTCCAGCTCCTGGAGAACTCCACGGCCCCGCATGTGCCGCGGTGAAGCCCCCGTGATCACCAGCACGCTGGTCGAGTCGCTGTAGGCGGTGGCCAGGCCCAGCACGGTATTGGAAGCGCCTGCGCCGATCGAGGTGACCGCGCACATTGGCTTGCCGGACACGCGGTAGTAGCCGTCGGCCAGGTGGACGGCGCTCTGTTCGTGGTAGGTCTGGATGAAGGGAATCCTGGACTCATCCTCGTTGAACGCGTCCATCAGTCCCCAGATCCCGTGTCCGGGTATGCCGGCGGCGTACGGGACGTTGTATTCCCTGAGGATGCGGGCTATTACCTGCCCGCCGTTGAGCCTGGGCATGAACGGTCCTTTCAGTCTTGGTCCGGAGGCGGCTGCGTCGCGGCGGCCGAATCAGGCACCGGTCGACAGTCGCTAGGCAGAGACGTCGTCCTTGCGGACAAGTCTGCCCAACGTGACACAAATCTCGTTAGACTCAAACTGAGCAGAACGGGGAAAATTTCCTGCACATTGTGCATGGGATGGGCGGAGTAGATCTTGGCGATGACAGTCCGGGCCGCCCTCGGCCTCGAAGTCTTCAACCGCGTTCCGTTGAAGGTGTATGCCGGCGTGGAGAGCCTCGACCGCATGATCCGATGGGTACATCCCACCGAGATTCCCGACATCGCGACGTTTCTCAGTGGGGGCGAGATGTTACTCACTGCCGGGTTGGGTATCGGCCCTACAGCCGAGCAGCAACGCGAATACCTGACCCAGATTGCCGCGGCCCGGGCCGCGGTCCTCATCGTCGAACTTAGCGGCAGAGCCTTCGACGTCATGCCCGAGGCGTTGATCGAAGCGGCCAACGACCGTGGGTTCCCGTTGGTGGGACTCGACGGTGAACTCCCGTTCGTCGAAGTGTCGGCCCAGGTCCACGAGTCGATCATCGATCAACGGGTGCACGACCTAAGTGCCTATGAGCGGCTCAATGCAACCTTCATGCGGCTGCTCCTGGCCGGACGTGATCCAGTGCTGTTCACGGACGCCTTGGCCGCTGAAGTCGGACACCCAGTGGTTCTCGAGGACGCCACGCGCCAGGTGGTCGCCTACTCGGGTAGGTCGGCCCTTGGCGATGAGGTGCTGACCGAGTGGGAGCACCACTCCCGTATCGATCATGATTCAGCGACTGCCGACGGCAACGCCAACGAGGCCGGGAGGTGCACGCGTCGCGCCGTGGTGTTGCGTGGCGAGCGGTGGGGATGGTTGCACGTCTTGCACGGCGGCACCCCGGTCGTCGGCACCGCCAGCTATGCCCTGGACCGTGCGACCGACGGCATCGCCATCGCGCTGCTGGGCGCCCGCGAGAGTGGCGCGAAGTCCGCCCAGCGGCAAAACGCACTCGTCAGCAGGCTTCTTCTCGGCGACATGTCCGGGGACGCGTTCGTGAGCAGGGCCCTGCGGATCGGGTGCGATCTTCGAGATCGCGTGCTCTTCGCGGTGTTCGTGTGCCGGGAAACCCCGGCCGGAACACCAGCGAAGAAGCCGATCGAGGCGCTGTGCCGTGCTCTGCACGTGCCTGCCGTGGTTGCCGACCTCGGGGAGCACACCCTGGCCATCGTGGGCCTTTCGCGCAGCAAGTCTGAAAACGAATCGCAGGTGGTCGAACGGCTGACTGCGCTGGAGGTGCGGGCGGGGATCAGCCGGCCCGCCGTTCCGAGCCAACTTTCCACGGCCGTCGAACAAGCGCGCAGCGCGGCGTCCGTGGCTGCCGCGCGACCCGACAAGGCGATATACCGATTCGACGAGAGCAATACGTACGTCGGCGCCCCCCCCCCCCCCCCCCCGTATTGCTTGCCATGAGCGCGGCCGCGCTGGGCCGGGCGACGCACGCCGGCGAGGACGTCACCGCGAAGTTGCGTGACGCCGAGTTGCAGGCGTCCTATCGCTCGGCCGAACACATGGGATTCGACGAACTCATCGATCCGCGCGAGACGCGCGACGCCTTGCTGGCTTCGCTGCTTCGGAGTGTATCGGCACGGCAGGCCGTCGCCGAGCCGGTAAGCCGGACGTTGATTTTGCCGTGATTCTTGCCGCGAAAGTGTAACTAGCGACGGCGCTTCTCGGAAATACGTCGGTAGTTGCACTCTCGCGCGTTAGGGGCTAATCCCCCGCCCGGTAGGCCGCGACGACCGGCTCCAGCTCGTCGGGGGTCGCGCCGTGCATGATCACCGCGTCGGCCCCGTACTCGAATTCCTTGCGGATGCGATCCGCACACTGCTGAGACGAGCCGGTGGCCGACGGCTCCAGCCACTGGTCGGGAATCAGCGTCGCGATGTGCTCGATCTGCGCGGGCGTGGCCTTGTGATCGATGCCGCCGGCGATCGAGGTCACCACCGAGTCTGCCCGGAAGCGTTCCAGCACAGCGGGATCCCAGTTATTGGTCTTCACCATCAGGTCGCCGTACCCCTGCAGATAGGTGGCCAGCCGGGCGACGGTCTTCTTCAGGCGCAGCTCTTCGGGAAGGTGGTCGCCGACCGTGGCGAAGCACGACCACACCCGCACGCTGTCGGGGTCGCGGCCCGCTTTCTCCGCCGCGGATTTGACGGTTTTGACGCAGCGCTGCAACGTCTCCGGCGTGAAGTAGGTGTGCAGGATGACGTCGTCGAAGGCCCGGCCGCCGAGCTCCAGGGTGTTGGGACCGAACGCCACCAGCGCCAATCGAATGTCTTCGTTGAAGTCAGGGTCGAGAAACAGGATGGGGTACTTGCCCATCGGGCCCTCGTGGTTGAAGATCAGCTCGCCGTGCCACAGCCGGCGCATGACGTGGGCCCAGTCCTCCATCTGCGCGGTCGTGACGGCCGGTATGCCGAAGGCGCCGTAGATCGCGGCGATGCCCCGACCGATGCCCAACGTGAACCGGCCGCGGGAAAGCCGGTGCATCGTGGTCGCCCACGATCCGGTGATCAGCGGATGCCGGGTGTTGTGATTGGTTGCGGCGGTGGCGATCTGTATCCGATTGGTCACCGCGCAGGCCGCGCCAACGAGAGACGACGCTTCCTTGACGTTCCAGCGCTCGGAGATGAACGCGGTGCCGAAGCCCAGCTCCTCGCCGCGGCGGGCTTCGTCCATCAAGCTGGCCGGTCCCTCGCCTCCGGCCCCGGCCAGCAGGTAGTAGCCCAACTCGTCGAGCACGCGATCAGTCAATTCCAAACTCCTTGGTGGTAGCCGCAGTTCCAGACCTCGGTGATCCGGCCGGCAACGACGCGGAACACTTCGATGCTGGCGATGTGGGTTTCGCTGCCCTCGCCGGTAGTGATGGTCGAGTCGTAGACGATGGCGACGTGCTCGCCGTCCTCGTTCGCGATGACGACGTTCAGATCGAAGTGCAGTGACTGTACTTGCTGCCACATGTCCGAAACCCGGGCAACGGCCTGGGCGTGGGTCAGCGTCCGCGCCTCACCGACCTCGTGCCGGATGACCTTGTCCCCCAACAACTCCTCGGCCAGTTCGATGTTGCATTCGTTCCAGACCACGAGGTTGTACAGTTCGACGACTTCGCGCGCCGTCCGGGTGGCCGTCATTGCGAGGCCACCTCGCGCAGGAATCGCTCGGATACTTTCTGTACGCGGCGGGAGAAGATGTGGCCCACGTGGCTGCCGTCGTACCAGTACAGTTGGCCGCCCCAGCGCTCCTGCAACGCGTCGGTGGGCTCGCGCATGGCCATGCGATCGTGCCACGCTCCGACGATGAGCCGGCGCTGCGGCGGCGGCGCCGGGTCGGCCTTCAGCGGATCGATCACCGACGTCAGCTGTGCGACCACCGGGGATCCCAGCAGTTCCCGGAAGGCGTCGCGCGCCGACCCCCAGCGCGACAGGTGCCGAGCGATCATCGCGTTGAGACCCAGAATCGGGGTGTACAGGGCAACCGCGTCGATTTGCCGCTCCAGGTGCGAAACCAGCGCAGCGACCGGAGTGCCCATCGAAATGCCCGACACCACAACGGCACTGGCTTGTGGCTGTGCCCAGCGCACCACGGCGCGCACCTCCGACACCGACCGCATCATGCCCGCGACGTTGCCCAGTGGATCCATGTCCGGATAGGCCGGCCACTCGCGGCGCCGGCACCCGT
The DNA here is from genome assembly GCA_963798245.1 of uncultured Actinomycetota bacterium. Lineage (GTDB taxonomy): Bacteria > Actinomycetota > Actinomycetes > Mycobacteriales > Mycobacteriaceae > Mycobacterium. Next base: position 42,418 of record CAWCSO010000004.1, on the reverse strand, counting down.
GGCCCGGCTGCACCGGCATCGCGACGTTGAAGCCCAGCGTGTGGTGGATATGCCCGATGCGAGACAGCAACAGATCTTCGGTGCCACCCTGGCCGGCTCCGTGCACCCAGATCAGCCATGGCCGGGGACCGTCGCGATGGCGGCAGAGGTGCACCACGGCCCTGGCCGGGCCGCTCAGGCCTGCGGCCGCCAGCGTCTCCGGCAGCTGCGGGTCATGCTCGAACGTCATCCGCTCGTAGGCCAGTCGGCCGATACGGTGGCGTCGTATCGACGTCGCCTGCAAGGGCTTTGGCGCGGCGTGCGCGCCGTCGATGCCCAGCGCCGACAACTGCTCGGCGGCCGGCGCGCATGCGTCCAGCGGCCGCACATCTTTGGTCAGGTTACCGCTCAGCAGCGAAAAGCCGCTCAGGACAAGTTCGTCGAGCATGACCTCGCCGAACTGGCGCACTCCCCGTGGCGACGCCGGGACCCAGCCCGTCGACTCGTTGAGGCCGGCCACCGTGCGCGGCAGCACCATGCCCAGTTCGCGGCCGATGTCGAAGGACCGTATCGCCAGCGAAAATCCCGCCATGCCGCTCACCTTAAACCAGTTAGGCCAGCTTGAAGCCGGTGTATCCGCCGGCGGCGATTTCGTCGCAGCGGCGCCGATATTCGGGGATTCCACCGGTATAGCCCATGTACATCCGCTTCTTGCCGGGCACGTTGCCGCCGTTGTACCAAGAGTTGCAAGACGAGTGAACCAGCACGGTCGCTGCGACGAGCGACGTGGCGTGATCGATCCACTCCTGTTGCGCGGTGGCCTGCGCCTCGATGGTGCGGAATCCGTTGTCGCGCAGATATGTGATGCAATCGCTGATCCACTCCACATGCTGCTCCAGCGCGGCGACGAAGTTGCTGGCGGGGCTCGGGCCGCCCGGTCCCTGGATGGTGAACAAGTTCGGGAAGCCGGCAACAGCCAACCCCAGATAGGACAGCGGCCCCTCGCTGGCCCAGAACTCGGCAAGCGACATGGCGTTGCGACCGCGGACATCGATGCGGCTGAGCGCGCCGGTCATCGCATCGAACCCGGTTGCGTAGACGATCACGTCGAGTTCGTACTCGTCGCTTTCGGTGCGGATGCCGGTCGGTGTCACCTCGCGGATCGGCGACTTGCGCAGGTCGACGAGAGTGACGTTGTCCCGGTTGAACGTCTCGTAGTAACCCTGGTCGATGATCGGTCGCTTACAGGCAAACGGATGAACGGGTACCAGCGAAGCCGCTGTTTCCGGATCTTTGACAATCCGGGCCACCGCTTCGCCGTACAGCTTGGCGGCCATCCGATTGGCTTCGATGTCGAAGAAGATATCGCTCCAGCTCAATGCGCCCAATATGCCGTTCTCCTCGATAGCGCGCAGTTGTTCTTCGCGCGAGGCCGACTTCAGGGGCGGCCTACCGAGCATCTCCAGCAGTACCGAGAACGCGCTCAGTCGCGCCGCCCCGATCGGGTGTTCGCGCTGGGCTGCTCGGATCTCGCCGTAACGGGCTTTCATCTCGTCGAGCTCGCCGGGCTCGAATTGGTGCACCCGCCACGGCAGAGTGTACGTCGGTGAGCGCTGAAACACAGAGAGCTGCAAGGCTTCCTGGGCCACAACCGGGATCAGCTGAACTCCGGTGGAGCCGGTGCCGATGACGCCGACCCGCTTTCCGGTGACGTCGAAGCCCTCCTTCGGCCAGCGGCTGGTGAACAGCGACGTTCCGGCGAACGTCGCCATGCCCGGGATGTCCGGCTCCAGCGGCACGGACAGGATGCCGGAGGCGGCGACGACGAACGGGGCGACGAACGACTCGCCGGATTCGGTGCGCACCAGCCACACCGCGGCCTCATCGTCGAACTCCATCGCGACAACCTTGGTGTGGAACGCGATATCGCGACGCAGGTCCAACCGGTCGGCAACGAAATTCAGGTACGCCTCGATCTCGGGTTGGGCGGGCATCGACTCCGTCCAGACCCATTCCTGCTGAATCTCTTCGGAGAAGCTGTAGGAGTACTCGATACTTTCGATGTCACATCGCGCACCGGGGTAACGGTTGAACAGCCAGGTGCCCCCGACGTTTTCGGCCATCTCCAGCACTCGGGTCCGTATTCCCAGCCCGCGCAGCCGATGCAGCATGTAGAGGCCGGAGAACCCGGCACCGATCACCAACGCATCGAAATGTGTTGCTTCATCCACGTCAATCGCCATTGCTACCGCTTATCCTCAGGATCGTTCGTGTCAGGTGCAGGCTCTTGATCCGCCAGCAGCCGTCTGCCTTTGCGTAGGTCTCGTGGTAGTGACCCGCACCGTGCATCTCGCGGCCGTCACCGAAGATGAGCAGGTCCTCCATCGCCCAGATGCCGGTGGCGGTGGTGGCTGAGGTGAGGGTCAGCTCCGGGGTGTGGCAATGGTGCATCGTCGCGACCCCCACCAGGCCACCGAGCACGGTGGGGACGAAGTTGTCGACGCCCTCGATCGGCGGTGCCGTCATCGGGTCGGCACCGCCCACAGAAACCGCCATGTCCAGCGTGACCACCAGGTCGGCGGTGAACACGCCGCGCCAGGATTCGACGTCTTTGGTGTCCAGAAATCGGCAGTATCGCGCCTTCAGTTTCCGAAGCTCTTCCAGCTCATCCGCCACCGAGACAACCGCTTGTGCCATCACGCTCCTTGCCGCGCCCTGGACGAACTTCAGAGGACCTGCTGAAATCTATACTGTAACGGACTTAGTATGAGCGAAACTACTACGGGAGGGCAGGCATGAGGGTCCCTTTCACCTGGAAAGTCACCGGATGGTTCATGGTCGGGTGGTCGCCCGAATTCCCTATGGGCGAGGTCCGGCCCCTGCAGTATTTCGGTGAGGATCTCGTCGCCTATCGCGACGAGTCCGGCGAGCTGCACGTTCTGGAAGCACACTGCAAACACCTCGGCGCCCACATCGGCCACGGCGGCAGGGTGGTTGGCGACTGCGTCGAGTGCCCCTTCCACGGCTGGCGCTGGGGCCCGGACGGCACCAACCGGTACATCCCCTATCAGCCGGACCGCCCCAACCGGGCGCTACGGCTGAGGTCGTATCCCGTCCAGGAGCAATACGACTGCGTGTTCATCTGGCATCACCCGGACGGCAAGGAGCCGCAGTGGGAGATGCCGGACATCTTCAGAAAGTTCCCGCAGTTCGAGACCGATCCGGCGAGCTACTACCGGGCGTATCCGGAGTTCTCCCGGCGCGCGGAACGCGAACCCGTGCATCCCCAGATCGTGGCGGAAAACGCCCCCGACAGCGCCCATTTCGAGTACGTGCACCACGCGACGGTGACGCCCAGGGTGCTGGACTGGAAGATCGTCGACCAAGAATGGCAATTCATCGCCGGCTGGCCGGATGCGCGCAGCAACGATCCAGAAGACCTCGCGCTGCGGTTCCACAGCCACCTGTTCGGACTCGGCGGGGCGATCAGCGTCTTCGAGGGCGCGCAGAACCACCGCCTGATCTTCACCTGCACACCTGTCGACGACGAGTGCTCGGACCTGTTCTATTCGATTTGGTGGCCGCGGATCCCGGGCGATGACTCCGACGTGCCGGAGGGCAAGCTGCGCGAATTGATCGAAAAGCAGTTCCTGTCCACCGTCTTCGACGACCTGGAAATCTGGCGCTACCAGAAGTACGTGGAACATCCCGCACTGTCCAAGGTCGATGCGAAAGGCTATATGGCACTGCGGAAATGGGCGACGCAGTTCTACGACGTCCCACCCGAAGCCACCGCGTCTGCATGAATTCCAAACTTGCCGGCATCGTGGCGCCCGAGCACACCGCGATCATCACCCAGGAATGCCAGGGCGCGGTTATCGGCCCGCACGCGGGATTGGCGGCGCTCGCCGAGGAAGCCCGCCGGGAGGCGCTACCCAACATCGTGCGGCTGTTGCCGCCGGCGCGAGCGGCGGGCGTGCACGTGGTGCACTGCCTGGTGCAGCGGCGCCCCGACGGGCTCGGCTCCAACCACAACGCCAAGATCTTCGCGCTCGGACGCGGTGAGGTCGACATCCTTCCCGGCACGCCCGGAGCCGCCCTGCTGCCCGAGTTAGGGCCTGCGCCAACCGATCTGGTACTGAGCAGATGGCACGGCGTGGGACCGATGGGCGGCACCGACCTGGACGCGGTGCTGCGCAACCTCGGGGTGTCCACGGTCGTCGTGGTCGGGGTGTCGCTGAACATCGCGATACCCAATATCGTGATGGACGCGGTCAACGCCGCCTATCGCGTTGTCATCCCCTCCGACGCCGTGGCGGGCATCCCCACCGAGTACGGTGCAGCGATGATCGCCAACACGCTTTCGCTGCTGGCAACGATCACCACGACGGACGATCTGCTCCAGGCATGGGAGCACCAGGCCAAAGGATCCCCATGACCGACACCGCCGACACGGCGCCCGGAACCCGCGGCGGGTTCCCGCAAGTCTCTCCGGTCGACCACGCGCCTCCCGAACTGGGCCGTTTCGCCGCCGCGATGCGCCGTCTGCAGGATCTGACGGTGTCCACCAACCCGGACAGCTCGATTTGGGCCACGGCCGCACAGCACGTCGAAAACGCCTGCGCCTTGCTCGACGGCCATCAGGCTCCGGAGCACGTGGCGCCCGCGGGCCGCGTCCTCGAACTGCCCGGGCTGGGCCATCCCCTGCTGCCGCCCTGGACCCTCACCGAGGCCGGACCGGACGGCGTCACGATGCAAGGGCACTTCACCCGATCCCACGTGGGCGGCAACAACGCCGTGCACGGCGGCATGATCCCGCTGTTCTATGACTGGCTGTTCGGCATGGTGGTTTCCACCGCGGGCATCCGCCCGACCCGCACCGCATACCTGCACGTCGACTACCGCAAGATCACCCCGATCGACGAACCTTTGATCGCGAAAGGCCGCATCAGCAATACCGACGGCAGGAAAGTCTTCATCTCCTCGACGATGACCGCAGCCAACGGATCGCTGCTCAGCGAAGCCAACGGCCTGATGGTCCGTCTGCTACCCCACCAGCCGTGAGAGGCGCAATGTCAGACACCGCAACACAATTCACGGTTCCCGCCGTCGCCCAGGCCGTCGCGGCCACGATCGGCGACCGGGACCTGCTGGTCCAGGGTGATCAGCGATTCAGCTATGCGCAGATCGTCGAGCGGTCCAACCGTCTCGCCGCGTATCTGCACTCCCGGGGACTCGGCTGCCACACCGAGCGCTCCGCCCTCGCCGGTCACGAGGTGGGCCAGGACCTGCTCGGCCTGTACGCCTACAACGGAAACGAATTCGTCGAGTCGTTGCTCGGCGCCTTCCAGGCGCGAGTGGCCCCCTTCAACGTCAACTTCCGCTACGTGAAAAGCGAGCTGCAGTATCTGCTCGCGGATTCGGGTGCGACCGCGCTGGTCTACCACGCCGCGTTCGCACCGCGGGTGGCCGAAGTCCTGCCCGACCTTCCGCGGCTGCGCGTGCTGATCCAGATCGCCGACGACTCCGGCAACGACTTAGTCCACGGCGCAGTCGATTACGACCGCATCATCGGTTCCAGTCCATCGAAGCCGCCATCGGTGCAGCACTCCCCCGACGACCTGTACGTCCTGTACACCGGCGGCACCACGGGAATGCCGAAGGGTGTGCTGTGGCGCCAGCACGACATCTTCATGACATCCTTCGGCGGCCGCAATCTGATGACCGGCGAGCCCTCCAGCTCGGTCGACGAGATCGTGGCGCGGGGCGCCGACAGCACCGGCACCAAGTTGATGATCTTGCCGCCGCTGATCCACGGTGCGGCGCAGTGGAGTGTGATGACCGCGCTGACCACTGGTCAAACCGTCGTCTTCCCTTCGGTCGTCGACCATTTGGACGCCGACGAAGTCGTCCGCACGATCGAGCGGGAGCGGGTATCGGTGGTGACCGTGGTCGGCGACGCGATGGCGCGTCCGCTGCTCGCGGCCGTCGAGAAGGGCATCGCCGACGTGTCTTCGCTGGCCGTGATCGCCAACGGCGGCGCCTTGCTGACCCCGTATGTCAAACAGCGCCTGATCGAAGCCCTGCCGAATGCCGTCGTCGTCGACGGTGTCGGATCCTCGGAGACCGGGGCGCAGATGCATCACCTGTCGGCATCCGGGGCGGTGTCCACCGGCACCTTCAACGCCGGCCCGGACGCGTTCGTGGCGGCCGAGGATCTGTCGTCGATCCTGCCGCCGGGACACGACGGGATCGGCTGGCTGGCCCAACGCGGTTACATTCCGCTCGGGTACAAGGGCGACGCGGCCAAGACCGCGGCGACCTTCCCGGTCATCGACGGGGTGCGGTACGCGGTTCCGGGCGATCGGGCCCGGCATCGTGAGGACGGCAGCATCGAGTTGCTGGGCCGCGATTCGGTGACGATCAATTCCGGCGGTGAGAAGATCTTCGTCGAGGAGGTCGAAACCGCGATCGCGTCGCATCCCGCGGTGGCCGACGTGGTGGTCACGGGACGGCCCAGCGAACGTTGGGGCCAGGAGGTCGTCGCCGTCGTCGCGCTCGCCGAAGGGGCGCACGCCGACACCGATGACCTGGTTGCCCACGCCGCGCAATCGCTGGCACGCTACAAACTTCCGAAGGCGATCGTCTTCCGCCCCGTCATCGAGCGCAGTCCGTCGGGCAAGGCCGACTATCGCTGGGCGCGCGAACAGGCCGTCGGCGGCTGACATGACATTGCTGCGGAAGGGCGAGACGCTGAGCGCGTCGGTCGAGTTGCGAGCCTCGGCCGAGGAGGTCTATGCGGTCATCTCGAACGTCACGCGCATCCCCGAGTGGAGCCCGGAGACCAGCCGCGCCCAGTGGTTGGGGCCGGACAGTTTTCGGGCGTGGAACCGTCGCCGGCTTGGCCGCTGGCGTACCGACGCCAACGTCGTCGACGCGGTTCCGGGGCAGAGGTTTTCGTTTGTCGTCCAGGTTATGGGCGGGGATTGGACACAGTGGACCTACCTCATCGAACCGGGTTCGACCGCCGGGACCACGCGGCTGACCGAGATGTTCGAGATGTGCGTCGCATTGCCTTCCTCCGTCGCGCTTTTCGAACGTCTCGCCCTGTTCGTCTGGGACCGCCGGACAGACCTGCAACGCAACCTTGAAATCTCAGTCGACCGGATCCGCAGCATCGTCGAAGCGGGAGTAAGAGCATGAAGTACCAGGATCGTATCGCCGTCGTCACCGGTGCCGGGTCCGGAATCGGTCGCGCCCTGACTCACGCCCTGACTCAGGACGGGGCGCACGTCGCGGCATCCGACATCGACAAGACGAGTCTGGCCGAAACCCAAGCAATGTGCCGGTCCGGCCACGTGACCACCTATCAAGTCGATGTCGCCGACCGCGACGCGGTGTGCGGATACGCCGACGACGTACGCCGCGACCTTGGGCCCGCCTCGATGCTGTTCAACAACGCCGGGGTCGACCTGTTCGCCAGTGTGGCAGACATGTCCTGGAAAGACTTTGACTGGCTCGTCGGCATCAACATCGGAGGCGTGGTCAGCGGGACCAAGGCCTTCCTGCCCCAGCTGATCGAGTCCGGCTCTCGCGAGCGGCCCGCGCGGTTGGTCAATCTTTCCAGCGCGTTCGGTCTGATCGCGGTCCCCTACCAAGGCGCTTACAGCACTTCGAAATTCGCGGTGCGAGGCTTCACCGAGGCACTGCGCCAGGAGATGATCATGGAGCGGCATCCGGTGACCGTGCATTGCGTGCACCCGGGGGTCGTGCGCACCAACTTCGGGACGAACATGCGCACCGCGGACACCGAGGATCCCGAAGTCGCGGCGAAATACTTTGGACGGATGGCACTCACGTCGCCCGAAAAAGCCGCTCGGGCCATCCTGCGGGGAGCCGAGAGAAACCGCCCCAGAATCCTCATCGGGCCCGACGGGCGTGCGATGGCGGCGATGCCCCGTCTCCTGGGTGTCCGATACGCCGACATGATGGCGTACGCGGCGAGGCTGAATCCCAACGCCCGCTAGGCGCCCGGCCCGCCCTTGAGCCGGCGACGGGTACGAGCCCGCGTAATACGCATCATCGCGTCGGCGTACATCCGCATCGACTTCCCGAACGGTGGGGCAGCGCTGCCGGTGACGCTGAACGGCAGGTCGCTTCCCACCACCGACCGGTGATGGCTGAACGCGTCGAAGCCGGCCTTGCCGTGATAGGCGCCCATCCCGCTTCGACCCACACCCCCAAACGGCGCGGCCGACGGAATCATTTGCGCGGCAAAGTCGTTGCGGGCAACGCCACCGCTGCGGGTGTTGCTGATGAAGTTGCGGAAGTCGGCGTCGTCGGGTCCATACCAGTAGGCCACCAGCGGTGCCGGCCGCTGATTGATGTAGTCGATGGCCTCGCCCAGGCGGGAATATCCCTTGACGACGAGGACCGGACCGAAGATTTCTTCGCTGGCGATCCTCATCCGGTCGTCGATGTCGCGGACGATGGTGGGCGCGATCTTGCGGGTACCGCGGTCGGGCAATAGCTCACCTTCCGGCGCAACGGTTTCCACGGTGGCGCCGTTGACCCGCGCGTCTTCGATCAGACCCACGACCCGGTCGAAATTGGCCTGATTGACACTCGAGCAGTAGTCGTTGTTGGCAACGATGTTGGGGAACATGTCGCGCAGCGTCTCGCGCGCGACGCCGACGAACGTGTCGATCTGGTCGTCGGGCACGAAGACGTAGTCGGGGCACACGCACACCTGTCCCCCGTTGACCATGCGGCCCTGCGCGATCCGGGCGGCGGATCGGCGGATGTTGGCAGCTGGTGCGACGACGACGGGGTTCTTGCCGCCGAGCTCCAGCGTCACCGGAACCAGGTTCTGCGCGGCCGCCCGTTGCACCAAGGCTCCGACCGAGGGCGATCCGGTGAAGAACAGATGATCGAACGGCAGCGTCGAGAAGACCGCGGCGACGTCCGGGCCGCCGGTGACGATGGCGAGTTCGTCGGAATCGAAGTAGTTCGGCGCGGTCGCCTTCATCAACTCGGCGGTGTGGGAGGTGATCTCCGACATCTTGATCATCACCCGGTTGCCCGCGGCGAACGCGGTCGCGGCCGGCAGGATCACCAGATTGAGCGGGAAGTTCCACGGGCCGATGATTCCGACCACGCCGAGCGGCGACGGCTGGACCTCGGCACGCAGCCCGAACAGCCCGGCCGCGCGCATCAGCTTGGTCGCCCGCATCCATTGAGCAACATGAGATCTCGTGTGCTCAATCACCGAGATCATGCCGATGACCTCGGTGAACAACGTTGCCGCCTTGGACCGGGTGCCGAAATCGGTGGCCATGGCGTCGACGAACGCGTCGGTGTTGTCGAGAACGAGTGCCATCAGCCGGTCGATGCGGTTGCGCCGCAGCGCCAGGGACGGTCGTCCGTCGGCGATGAAGGCCTCGCGCTGCGCGGCCAGGATCGCGCCCAAGTCCACCCGCTGCTGTTCGACCGTGCGTTCATCGAGTGTGCTCATTGTGACCTCGCTAGGCGCCCGCTGCTTCTCACGACGGTGCTGATCGTAAGCCCATATTGCCTACTGTAATAATTACAGTACGATCTTACGCAAAGACCGCCCGTTCGTGCTCAGATGCGGAAGATGCTGGAGATTTAGGTGACGACCAACGTTCACACCGCCGGCACCGGCGACCAAACCGTCGATCTGCGTGACCCGTACCCGTACTTCGCGCACAAGCGTCGCCAGTCGGGCGTCTTCCGCGGGACGGTGATGGATTACACCAAGACGCCCGAGTCCATGCTGCCCAAGAACGAGTACTCCGCGGTGTCGTTCAACGCGGTCAACTCGGTGTTCCGCGACGGCCGGGTATTCAGCTCCAAGCCGTACGACAAGACCATCGGCCTGTTCATGGGTCCGACCATCCTGGCGATGGAGGGCAAGAAGCACCGCGAGCACCGCAACCTGGTGTCGGCGGCGTTCAAATCCAGGGCGCTGGCGCAGTGGGAGCCGACCATCGTCCGGCCGATCTGCAACGCGTTGATCGACGAGTTCATCGAGACCGGCCGAGCGGACCTGGTCCGGAACTTCACCTTCGAATTCCCCACTCGGGTCATCGCCCGGCTATTGGGGCTGCCGGACGAAGACCTGCCGATGTTCCACAAGCGGGCCGTGCAGCTGATCAGCTACCACGTCAACTACGAGAAGGCCTTCGAGGCGTCGGCGGCGCTGAAGGATTACTTCGTCGAGCAGATCGAGCAGCGCAAGTCCAAGCCCACCGAGGACATCATCGGCGATCTGGTCACGGCCGAGATCGACGGCGAAAAGCTCAGCGACGAAGCCATCTACTCGTTCCTGCGGCTGCTGCTGCCCGCCGGACTGGAAACCACCTACCGGTCCTCGGGGAATCTGCTGTATCTGTTGCTCACTCATCCCGAACAGTTCGCCGCGGTACAAGCCGACCACCAGCTGATCGGCCAGGCGATCGAGGAGGGCCTGCGCTTCGAGACGCCGCTGACCACCGTGCAGCGATTCACCACCGAGGACACCGAGCTGGAAGGCGTGACGATTCCGGCGCGCTCCGTGGTCGGCGTGTGCATCGGTTCCGCCAATCGCGACGAGGCGCGCTGGGAGCGGTCGGAAGAATTCGACATCTTCCGCAAGTCCACTCCGCACATTTCTTTCGCCGCCGGTGAGCACACCTGCCTGGGTCTGCACCTGGCGCGACTGGAGACTCGCGTCGCGGTCGAAAGCCTGCTGAGCCGATTGACCAACTTCAACCTGCTCACCGATGACGACCCGCACATCCACGGTCAGCCCTTCCGATCGCCGACCGCGCTTCCCGTGACGTTCGACGCCAAGTAGCGTCCGCGGTAGCTCTTCAAACATGCGGCCGGAAAAAGACGGAGTTGGTGGGAGAAATGGTCAAGGTAATGCAGGGCTTTCGAGTCCTCGAGCTTGCGCAGTTCACGTTCGTCCCGGCGGCCGGCGCGATCCTCGCCGACTGGGGTGCGGACGTCATCAAGGTCGAACACCCGCTGCGCGGCGACACACAACGCGGCTTCCTCAACATGGGTGGTATCCAGGTCAATCCGGAACGGCACCCGCTGATGGAGCATCCCAACCGGGGCAAGCGCAGCGTGGGGATCGACGTATCGACGCCCGGCGGCCAGGAAGTGATCTACGAACTCGCTAAGACTTCGGATGTCTTTCTGACCAACTACAAGCCCGCCCAGCGACAAAAGCACAAGTTCGACGTGGAGCACATTCGTGCGGTGAACCCGAACATCGTCTACGCCCGCGGCTCGGCCTACGGCGACAAAGGCGCCGAGCGCAACGTCGGCGGCTACGACGGCACAGCGTTCTGGACACGCAGTGGCATCGGGTACGCACTGACCCCGGAGGAGCTGGGTGGCGCACTGGGACAAGGAATTCCCGCGTTCGGCGATTCCATCGGTGGCATGTTCATTGCCGGCGGCATCTCGGCCGCGTTATTGCATCGCGAGCGCACCGGGGAGGCAGTCGAACTCGACGTGTCGCTGTTGAGCACCGCCTGGTGGGCCGCGGGCGCCAGCATGACGCAGGGCATGGAGACCGGCGAGGTGATGCGCACCCCGATGCCGGGTTCCGCAACCGCGATGTCGGTGAATCCGTTCATGGGCAACTACGAAACCTCGGATGGCGGCACGATCAACCTGTGCATCATCAGCCCGACGGGCCTGATCCGCGACACCTTCGAGCACCTCGGCATCCCCGAGGCCGCAGACGATCCCCGCTTCTCCGAGGTGCTCCCACTGATCCAAAATGCCAATGCGGCCGCCGAGTTGATCGCGAAAGCCTTCGCCGCCAAGCCCTTTGAGTACTGGCGTCAGCACCTGAAGTCGATGAAGGGTCAGTGGGCGCCGTTCCAGAGCCTGATCGACCTGGCGAACGACGAGCAGGCCATCGCCAACGACATGATCGTCGAAGTCGAGGTTGCTGCGGGTGGTGCACCGTTCAAAGTCGTCCGTGGTCCGGTCCAGTTCAACCACGAGCCGCTGGTGACCACGCGGGCGCCGCAGGCGTCCGAGCACACCGAGATCGTCTTGATGGAGATCGGCATGGATTGGGACCGCATCGAAGAACTCAAGAACGCAGGAGCCATTGCATGAATGACGTCGCGATCATCGGAGTGGGTTTGCACCCCTTCGGCCGGTTCGAGGGCAAGTCAGCGATGCAGATGGGCGTCGACGCCATCCTCGCCGCGGTCGCCGACGCCGGTATCGCCTGGCAGGACGTCGAGTTCGCGACCGGCGGCAGCTGGACGGTCGCCAACCCGGACGCCATCGTCGGTATGGTAGGACTGACCGGCATCCCGTTCACCAACGTGTTCAATGCGTGCGCCACGGCGGCCAGTGCCGTCAAGGTCTGTGCCGACGGAATCCGGCTGGGCGACTACGACATCGGCATCGCGATCGGTTTGGACAAACATCCGCGCGGAGCGTTCACCGAAGACCCGGCGTTGGTGGGCATGCCGAGCTGGTACGCGGAGAACGGGCAGTATCTGACCACCCAGTTCTTCGGCATGAAGGCCAACCGCTACCTGCACGACCACAACATCTCCCAGGAGACGCTGGCCAAGGTCGCCGCCAAGAACTTCCGCAATGGAGCCTTGAACCCCAACGCCTTTCGCCGCAAGCCGATCTCCGAAGAAGACATTCTCAACTCGGCGATGCTCAACTACCCGCTGACCCAGTACATGTTCTGCGCGCCGGACGAAGGCGCCGCGGCGGCGGTGATGTGCCGTGCCGACATCGCGCACCGCTACACCTCCAAACCCGTCTATCTGCGGGCGGTGGAGGTTCGGACCCGGCGCTACGGTGCGTACGAGGTCAACACCACCTGCGCGCCGGTCGAAGAGGATGTGGCGCCAACGGTTTACGCCGCCCGTACCGCGTTCGAGAAGGCCGGTGTGACCCCCGGCGATGTCGACGTGATCCAGTTGCAGGACACCGACGCCGGTGCCGAGGTCATTCACATGGCCGAGTGCGGATTCTGCGCGGATGGCGACCAGGAGAAATTACTCGCCGACGGCGCCACAGAGATCAGCGGCCCGATGCCCGTCAACACCGACGGCGGGCTGATCGCCAACGGTGAGCCCATCGGCGCGTCCGGGTTGCGGCAGATCCACGAAATCGTTCGCCAACTGCGCGGTGAAGCCGGCGATCGCCAGGTACCCGGCAGCCCGAAGGTGGGGTTCACCCAGCTGTACGGCGCCCCCGGCACCGCCGCGGCGACGATCCTGACGACCTGACCTCGGCGGCCGGATGTGACGTGGCGGCGGCAACACGCCAGTCGACGCTGCCGTCAGCTCACACTCGGCGCATCCGACGCCCGCCGCCGCGTGCGGCGGGGACGCGCTATCTGGCGACGCTCGAATTGCAGGTGCATCGTTGGTTAGCGGGCACACGTTTCATCACGCTCTCGGCGTGCTGGCCACAGCCCGCCCAGGTGATCTTGCCGCAGTGGCGGCAGCGTACGGGATAGCACACGGTTGCTCGCTATTGCCAAGGCGAAGTGGTTGGGCCACTACGCATTTACGGCAGCTTTGCGCTCGGCGATCTTGGCCCGGACTCTCGTCATGTCGAGACCATTGACTTGGTCGATCAAGTTGTCCAGCACCGCTGGTGACATCGCTCCCGGCTGGCTGTACACGAGGATCCCCTCGCGGAATGCCATGATCGTCGGAACCGAGCGGATGCCGACGGTCGCTGCTAGTTCGCGCTCGGTATCGGTGTCCACCTTGGCGTAAACAATGTCCGGGTGCGTTTGCGCTGACCGTTCGAAGACCGGCGCGAAAGCCCGGCATGGCCCGCACCAAGGGGCCCAGAAGTCAACCAGCACAATCGGACTTTCAAGAATCGTCGCCTCGAAATCTGCGGCGGTCAGCGTCTTGACGGTCATCGTTGTTCCTTTCGGCGTTGAGGGGATTATGACCAAAACTAGGTTCTGATTAGGTCTAGGTACCGGCTTCCGAGGTCCTGTCGGCGAATTCGCAGAACGCGTCATAGGCGCGAGCACCATAGATCGTGGCCGGCCCACCGTGCATGAGAATGCTGACGCCAATCGCCTCGGCGGCCTCCTCTTTGGATGCACCGGCACGAGCTGCCCCCTGGGCGTGGGAGGCGATGCAGCCATCGCACCCGGCGACGACGCCGATCGCCATCGCGATCAGCTCCTTGACCTTCTTATCCAACGCCCCCGAGGTCAGTGCGCCATTGCTCATCTCTGCAAAACCCCGGTACACCTCCGGAATCATCTTGCGTAGAGCGCGATGCTGCGGGTTGAGGTCGTCGAGTACCTGGTGATAGTGGTTGTTTTCAGTCATACCCACTACAATACATATACGGGTGGGGGTATTCCCGGTATCCGCCTGCAAGTGATCGAGCGCAACACCATAGAAAGGGATCGCCATGACCATGGGTCTGAGTACCAAGCTGAACACCACATTCGAGGACGCGGTCGAACGGGCGACGCGGGCTCTGGCGGATCAGGGTTTCGGCGTGCTCACCAGGATCGATGTCAAGTCCACCCTCAAGCAAAAGCTCGACAAGGATATGGAGGAATACGTAATCCTGGGTGCCTGCAATCCGACACTGGCACACAAAGCCCTGGATGTGGACCGGCAGATCGGTCAGTTGCTGCCCTGCAACGTCGTGGTACGAGCCGATCCGGGCAGTCAAGACGGCACCGTGCTGGTTGAGGCAATGGACCCGCAGATCATGACCAAGGTCGCCGGCCAGCCAGCACTTCAGCCAATCGCCGATGAGGCGACCACCAAATTGCGGGCCGCAATAGAGGCGCTGGGCAGCGACCAAGGTTTGTGACCCAGTTCGGTTTTGGATGCAGATGCATCAGCCATGGATGAACGATGCAGCACATATACCCCCGCCGGTAGAGTCCATCGACCCTAGAACGTGGCTCCTCGTGGAGCGCATTCTGGACTCGGAGGGCGACTTCTGCGGCGCCGCTGGTGTACCCGCGGGGGTACATCCCGGGGGTGCGACCGATCGATCGAGTCGCCAGATTTGACGGAGGAGTATCAATGGCACGAGTCGTCATCCTCGGTGCCGGCATAGCCGGGCATACCGCCGCGCTGCACCTGCGCCGATGGCTAGCCCGCAGACACGAGGTCGTCGTGATTTCTCCCAACGCCGACTGGAACTGGATCCCGTCGAACATCTGGGTCGGTGTCGGCCGGATGGACCCGGCCAAGGTACTCATTCCACTCAGGCCGATCTACGAACGCAAGGGCATCATCTTTCATCAAGCGCTAGCCACGGCGCTCCGTCCCGAGGGCACTGCAGACCAGTCGGCGCCGTCGGTGGACTTCACCTACACCGATGAGGAGCACGGTGGCCAGACCGGCACCATCACGTATGACTACCTCATCAACGCCACCGGGCCGCAACTGAATTTCGCGGCCACACCCGGGCTCGGCCCTGCGGGCCACTCATACTCGGTGTGCACCGCATCCCATGCCGTCGAGGCGGCAAAGGCACTCGACCGGGTCGTTGCCAAACTAGAGGCCGGCGAGAAGCAGCGCCTCGTTATTGGTGTCGGACACGGCACCTGCACCTGCGAGGGTGCGGCGTTCGAGTACGCCTTCAACGTTGAGCACACGCTGCGGACCGCCGGCGTGCGAGACCTCGCCGATATCGTCTATCTCACCAACGAGTACGAATTGGGTGACTTCGGCGTCGGCGGCATGAGTTTCGTCGATAAGGGCTTTGTGCAGTCCAGCCGGTTGTGGACCGAGTCGCTATTCCGTGAGCGCGGTGTCAAGGCCATCACGCAGGCAGCCGTCCACGAGGTGATGGATGGCAAGCTGCGCTACGAGCAGCTCGACGGCAAAGAGCACGACTTGGAATTCGACTTCGCCATGCTGTTGCCGCCTTTCAGGGGAGCCGCCCTCGCGGCATACGACAAGGGGGGCAATGACATTACCTCCGTTCTGTTCGCACCGTCCGGTTTCCTGAAGGTGGACGCCGACTACTCGGGCAAGCCCTACGACGAGTGGTCTGCCGAGGACTGGCCGGACACCTACGAGTCCCCTGCCTACCCGAACATCTTCGCGCCGGGCATCGCATTCGCGCCCCCGCATCCCATCTCCCGGCCGCGCACGAGTTCTAGCGGGACGGTCATCACGCCCAGCCCGCCGCGCACCGGCATGCCGTCGGGCATCATGGCCAAGACGGTTGCCGAGACCATCCGCGATCGAATCACTAAGGGAAACGCCGTTGTTGCGCACCGCGCCTCGATGTCGAGCATGGGCGCCGCGTGCGTTGCGTCGGCAGGTACCGGTTTGCGTGAGGGCTCGGCCGCCGCGATGACAATGTTCCCAGTGGTTCCCGACCCGGTGAAGTACCCGCAGACGGGTCGTGACATCGCTGGCACTTCCGGTGAGCTCGGTTTGGCCGGCCACTGGATCAAGCTGCTGCTGCATTACCTCTTCATTTACAAGGCCAAGGCCCGCCCATTCTGGTGGCTGATCCCTGAGTGAAAGGCACTGCGATGGACGACGAAAACATCTATACGGACGTGAATGCGCAGACCGCCGAGCGCATTGCCGACGCACCGCTGCCCACCCCTGCGAGGCTGCGGATGCGTCAGAACGTCCTCGTCCAGTTCGGGCGCTTCATCCGTATCAACCTCAAGATGCTGCGGATTATCTACGGGCACGGCTGATGCAAGACGGCACCTGGGTATGCCGGGGTCGTGTCCGCGAAGCTGCTGCTGCCTAACCGCTCATAGCCCCGGGGGTATGGTCGGAGGAGCGAAGTGCTTGATGAATGCCGGTGACGGGCTGCTTCGAAACCGCTAGAACTGGCTACCGGACGGCGAGCTCGCCGATCTGGAAGGTATTGATGTGTTTGGTCTTTCGGGGTTGGTGCTAGCCAAGCTGGCTGCACCGGCCCTCGTGATGGCGCTTTCGCCCTTACCGATTGTGTTGGCCGTGCTGCTCCTCGTTCACAATGACCAGCCCTACTCATCGAGCATCGCCTACTTGGGCGGAAGATTGATCTCTCTGACGGCGCTGACCACTGCCTTCGTTCAGGTTCCGCGGTTCCTCGACGGCCTTACGAAGCCCGCACCAGCGTGGACCGACTGGGCGGTCATCGCCGTCGGTGTGGTGCTCGTCATGCTCGGCGTGTGGCTATGGTGGCGGCACACCAGAGCCACCAAGAATTCCGGATGGGAACCTCGGGTCGACAGGATCACCCCGACGATGGCCGCCGTGATAGGGATGTTTCCACTGCTGGCCAACCCGAAAGTACTCGCCGCCAGCGCAGCCGCGGGCACGGAGATCGCCACCGTCCCTTTGACAGTGACCGGCGCGGTGGCAGCCGTCGCTTTCTATGCCGTCCTGGCGAATTCGACCGTCATGGCGCCCGTCGTGGCCTACCTGGTTGTGGGACCACGGATCGAACCGCACCTACACCGGATCAGACGATGGATTCACGACCGGCATCGGGCACTGTCGGCGATCACGGTCGTCGTCGTCGGTCTTGCTGTGGTGGCCTACGGATTCGCATGAGCGTGACTGGACGTCTGCCCATTGGGCGTTGAGCGATTGAGCGTCGCCGCATCGGCATCCTCACCCAGCAGGAGGGAGCGAACTAGGCGACGCGGTCCGAAAGGTCGCAGCATCTCACTGGCCGGGCGCGGTCGCACGCGTATCGGCCACCAGAACCAGCGCCCGAGCAGCGCGGCGATGGACGGCGTCATCAAGGAACGCACGACCAGGGTGTCGAACAGCAGGCCGAGCCCAATCGTGGTGCCGGCCTGGCCGATCGAGCGCAGATCGCTGGCGGCCATCGACATCATGGTGAAGGCGAACACCAGGCCCGCCGCCGTGACGACACCGCCGGTCTCCCCCATCGAGCGGATGATGCCGGTCCTCAGCCCCGCCCCGATCTCCTCCTGGAACCTTGACACGAGCAGCAGGTTGTAGTCGGATCCCACGGCCAGCAGGATGATCAATCCGAACACCGGCGCGATCCAGTTCAAGTCCAGGCCCAAAATGTGTTGCCAGACCAGCACGGAAAGCCCGAATGCGGCGCCCAGCGACAACAGCACCGTGCCGACGATCACCAGGGACGCAACCAGAGCGCGAGTGATGATTACCATGACGGCGAAGATCAATGTCAGCGCCGCGAGTCCGACGATCAGCAGGTCGTAGTTGGAGCCGGACTGGATGTCGCGGTATATCGCGGCAGTCCCGGCGAGGTAGAACTTGGCGCCGGTGAGCGTCGTTCCCTTCACCGCCTGATGTGCGGCGTCCAGTTCGGGCTTGACCGCGGAAATGCCTGCCGGGGTTGCCGGGTCCGCGTCGTGGGTGATGATGAAGCGCGCGGCCTTCCCGTCCGGCGACAGGAAAAGCTTCAGACCCCGCTGGAAGTCCGCATTCTGGAATGCTTCCGGCGGCAGGTAGAAGTAGTCGCCACCGCGCGAGGCGTCGAAGGCTTGACCCATCGCACTCGCCGTATCGGTCATCTGCGCCATTTGCGTGACCAGACCAGAGAAGCTGCTGTGCATCGTGAGCAGGGTGCCCTGCATGGACTTTGCGACGGCGATGATCGGCGGGAACTCGGCGAGCATCTGGGGCATGATCGCGTCCAGATTGCTCACGTCCTTAATCAGCGTGCGCATGTTCTCGCTGAACTTGTCCACACCGTCGATCGCCTCGAACACCGACCTCGAAGCCCAGCAGGCCGGGATGTTGAAACAATGTGGTTCCCAATACAAGTAGCTGCGGAACGGTCGCGCGAAATCGTCGAAGTCCGCCAGGTGGTCTCGCATCTCGTTCAGCGTGGCTTGCATGTCGCCCATGTCGCCGACCATGTGATGAGTCGTGCTGCTCATCTGATTCAGCAGGCCCTGCATCCGCTCCATCGAGCCGATCATGGCGCCCAGATCGTCGCTCATCGTGAGCATGTCGGCCGTCCGGTCCTTCATGAATTGAAGGTTCTGCTGGATAGGAATCGATTGGGCGCTGATCTGAAACGGTATCGACGTGTGCTCGATGGGGCCGCCCAACGGCCGGGTGATGCTTTGCACCATCGCGATTCCCGGCGACCGAAAGACATCTTTGGCGATCCGGTCCAGAATGATCATGTCGCCGCTGTTCCGCATGTCATGATCACTCTCGATCATGAGGATGTCGGGATTCATTGTCGCGGCGCTAAAATGGCGCTCCGCGGCCGCGTATCCGACATTCGACGGCAGGTTGGCGGGTATGTAGTAGCGGTCGTTGTAGCTGATCTTCATGCTCGGCATGACAAGGATGCCGACGATTGCGATGGCCAGCGAGGCCGCGAACACCGGCCCGGGCCAGCGCACCGTGGCGGTGCCGATGCGCCGCCACCCGCGCGTCTTGATCATCCGTCTCGGGTCGAGCAAACCGAACCGGGTAGCCACGGCGACCACCGCCGGCGCTGCGGTCATCGCTCCCGCGACGACGACGAGCAATCCCAGAGCGGACGGGATGCCCAGCGCCTTGAAATACGACAGCCGCGCCAAGTGGAGGCAGAGGGTGGCTCCGGCGATGGTCAACCCCGAGCCCAGGATGATGTGAGAGGTCCCGCGGAACATCGTGTACCAGGCCGTTTCTCGATCCTGACCGGCCTGGCGCGCCTCCTGGTACCGACCGATGAGGAAGATCGCGTAGTCGGTTCCCGCGGCAATGGCCAAAGACGACAGCATGGCAACGACGAACGTCGAAAATCCCAACAGCTCGCTGTTTCCGAGTAGCGCGACGAGCCCTCTGGCCGTGCCCATCTCGAAACCGACCATCACGAGTACCAACAGCACCGTGCTGATGGAACGGTAGGCGATGAAGAGCATGATCATGATGACCACGCCCGTCACGCCCATCATCTTGAACATGCTTTTATCAGCGGCCTCGTTCATATCCGTTGTCAGCGGTGCCGGGCCGGTGACGTAGACCTTGAGCCCCTTGGGAGGTTCTGACTTGTCGACGATCTTCCGCACCGCGTCGACGGACTGGTTCCCCTGGGTGCTGCCCTGGTTGCCGGCCAGGTTGAGTTGGACGTAAGCCGCTTTGCCGTCGCGGCTCTGGACGCCGGCGGCCGTGAGCGGGTCTCCCCACACGTTCTGCACATGCTGCACGTGCTTGGCGTCGGCCTGCAGCTTTTTCACCAAGCCGTCGTAATAGCGGTGCACCCCGTCGCCGAGTTGTTGATCGCTCTCGAGGACGATCATCGCGATGCTGTCGGAATCCGATTCGTGGAATGTTGCGCCGATGCGCTTGGCCGCGATCATCGCGGGCGCGTCCTGAGGAGACATGGTGACCGCGTGGTTGCGTGCGACTGACTCGATCGGCGGCACAAGCACATTCAGGGCGACGGTCAGTAGTAGCCATCCGATGATGATGGGCCACGCGAACCTGCGGACGAACCGCATGAATCTCGGTCGGGCGTCGTTTTCGGTGTTCATGCGGCCTTCACCAGACAGGAAGTTTGCGCGTGGCGTCCAGCCGTGGATCTTTCGTCCTTGACCTCCCCGTTGACAGTGATGCGGCACCCGATGTTGTTGCTATTGCCCTGTGCCACCACGCTGGCGAGCACGGCCGGCACCGTCGTCGTTATCGTGAAGGTCCACGGCAAGCTGGTGAAGTTCACCTGTTCAGGCTGAGCTTTGGTGTCCAAGTAGCTCACGCTGCCCGCCGTGTCGCCGGGCCCGTAAACCTCGTACGTCACCCGCTTGACATGCGAAGGCTCGAGGGGTTCGGCACTGCTGCCGGTCGCGGAAAAGATCGCGTCGGAGCCGAAAACCCCACGCAGCCGGGTGACGGCGACACCGCCGAGGGCAACTGCCACCACGACCACGATCGGCACCCAGGCTCGTTTGAGAAAGGTCAACATCGGTGATTTCCCTTTCGTTGCCTCGTGTTGTCAGTTTCGCGCCGGGCTAACGGACCAAACAGGGTCGTTCGACCCCGATTTGGACGGCCTTTCGGGCCCCGCGAGCGCGACTGCCTCGGCATTTGCCATGACAGGGAGGCGACATCGCCGCACACGCGCGCGAGAAGTGAGGAATTTGAGACTCCCGGCCGGTTGCACCTCAACCTCCTTGCTTGCCCCTGGGCGCAGATCGCTGCTTTTCTATATACCCTACCGGGTATAGCATAGGACAGTGTCGAGGGTGCGCCGTCAACGCATCAATGGATGGACTTTGCGCAGGCTGGCGGGCTACAGGAAGCCGCGTGACGTGCTGTCAGGCCAGCGCGAGGAAGAGCTTCTCCAGCTCGTCTTCCGTCAGCGGCTTCTTGCCCTTCGCCGCTTTTCCGGTCGTGCATTCGCGCATGCCGGTGGCGACGATCTTGAAGCCGGCACGATCTAGTGCACGTGAAACGGCGGCGAGCTGCGTGACCACGTCCTTGCAGTCGCGGCCCTGCTCGATCATCGAGATCACGCCGGCCAGCTGGCCTTGCGCACGGCGCAGCCGATTCAGTACGGCGGCAATGCTGTCTTCGTCACCAACCATCACGTTCTCCTTGCTTGTTACAGCCCAATATAAGCCATTATCCCCCGGGGGGTATTCCCGCAGCATCATGACGCGGCTGCGGGCGGTCGCGCAGCTCAGCGAATGTGCGGTGGCGGCGCCGACATCGCCGGACAACATCGACGTCAGTTCAGACTCGGCGAGAGATCAGGAAACCTTCTTCACCGGCGGTGAGTAGTTGGGCTTGCCCAGCCCGAGCGTGTACTGGCCGATCATGTTGCGGAACACCTCGAGGGTGCCGCCGTAGATTCCGACCAACGGAGCGAATCGGTAAACGTATTCGGCGCTGCCGTCATCGGCGGCCCCGTCGGTTCCGAACGGCAGGGTGGATGCCGCTCCGTGTATGTCCATCAGGTCCGGGGAGATGTCGCGCATCGTTTGGGCAATGGCCACCCGCCCGTAGATGCTCGGGGATGACAAGGCCGCCTCCAACCGGGCGACGCTGCGGCCCAGCCGATACGCGACCGACTGATCGTCGGCCAGCTTGCGCCCATTGGGATCCGGCCGTATCACGGCCGCGACGGCGTGGTCGACCGCCGTGGCCATCGAACCGGCCTGGTGCATCATGATGGAGGTGTCCTGCAAGCCGTCGGGGGCGGCCGCGACCGCGCCGTGCTCGGTGTTGAGTGGTTCGCGCAGCACCGTCCAGCCCGCGTTCACATCGCCCAGCCGGTACTTGTCGTCGACGCGGACTTCGCTGTAGTAGACGATGTTGGTCCGGTCGCCGTCCACGGTGCGGATGCCCTGGATCTCAATGCCCGGCGAATCCAGCGGAACCAGGAACATGGTCAGGCTCTTGTGCTTCGGCGCATCCGGGGCGGTGTTGGTGATCAGGAAAACGTATTGGCAATTGTGCGCACCGGTGGTAAACATCTTCGAGCCGTTGACCACCCAGCCGTCGCCGTCGCGCACCGCGCGGGTCTTGCAGGTGGCGATATCGGAACCGCCTTCGGGTTCGGTATATCCGAGGCAGAGCCTGGCCTCGCCGCTGAAGACTTTCGGCATCACCTCGTCACACAGCTCGGAGGAACCGAACCTCGCGACCGACCGCGCCACCATGGCGGTCGTCCCCCACGTCACCCACGGCACGTGGGCACGGCGCTTCTCCAGTTCCCAGATGCGCCGGCGCACCCGGGTGAATCCGCCTTCGGATTCCGGCTTCCATTCCAGGGCCAGATAGCCCGCAGCACCGATCGCCAGATGAACGCCCTCGTCGAAGTTGTCACCGGTCTCCCGGTCACGGCGCAGGACCTCCTCGGTCACATAGGTTTTCAGGAAGTCGCGTACTTCAGCACGGAACGCGTTGTCCTCATCGGATAGCTCCACCCGGGAAAAGTCCATCTATTTGCTCCTGTCCTAGACGGCCGCTGGCGCGCTCTCGCGGGCTGCCACGATCTCGGCGACCCGCTTGGCGGTGGCACCCGGATCACCGGCGGCCAGGGGCCATCCCCGGGCGCGTACCAAGTACGCCGTCGCCGCGGCTTCGGCCGAAACACCAAGTCCGCCTTGGATGTGGACGGCCATCGTGGCCGCCTTGGCGGCCTCCTCGGCCATGAACACAAAGGCCGACGGCGCCAACTCGGCTCGCTCGCCGGGTTCGTTGTCCAGGAACCAGGCGGCCCGCCGGGCGAGGTTACGTCCGCCCTGGACGGTAATGGCCATGTTGGCCAGCGGATGCGAAATTGCCTGCAGCGTCGAGATCGGGACACCCAATGTGTAACGGCTCTTGGCGAATTCGGCCGCGATCGTCATCGTCTCCTCGACCAGGCCCACCAGCGCCGCGGCGGTCAGCAATCGCCACTCGTCCAACGCCAGTTCGTAGTTCGCCAGGGCTTCGGGCCCTTGCGCCACGACCGTGCGGGTGTCGGCGGCGACCGGATCCACCCAGGCCATCGGCAACCGGCCGAGGTTGTCGACCTTGGCGGGCCGGGTCCCGAACGTCAGGCGCACCACCTGGTCGCCGTCGCGGACGATGACGTGGTCGGCGATCGATCCGGTCGGGATCAGCCGAAGGCCCGGCGCGCTGTCAAGACTCGCATCGATGCCGGCGAGCTGTTCACCGTCGGCGATGCCGGCGGTGTCGGCACCCAGCGCTCCCAGCCGGCCCAGCAGCCGTGCCGCGCACACATGGTCGACCCACGGAACCGGCGCGAGCGAGCGGCCCACCTCTTCGGCCACCAGGGTGAGGTCGACGAGCGTCGCCCCGTCGCCGCCACACGACTCGGGCAGCGCCATCGTGGTCGCACCCATCGCGCACAAGCGCTCCCACAAGTTCTTGTCGAATCCGGAAGGCTCTGCGGCGCGGACTGTTTCGATAGAGCAGTGGGTCTTGAAGAATTGCTTGTACGCATTCTGCAGATCCACATGGTGGTCGGACAGGCTGTAGTCCAGTCTGCGCAGCTCGAAGCGGTCCATCTCTGTGCTCCTGTCGTATCTCAGGCTCGGTCGCCGAAGAAAAACTCCTGTGCGTTGTTGTACAGGTAGTTGTCCAGCACCTCGGCGGGCAGGTCCAGCGCGCGGGCTTCGGGCAGCACTCGACGCATCCGCAATACCGGCCAGTCCGACGCGTAGATGACCTTGTTCGGACCGCGCGTGCGCATATAGTGCAGCAGGCTTTCCGGCAGTCGCTTGGGCGACCAGGCCGAAGTCATCAGCCGAAGGTTGGCGTACTTGAGCATCAGCCGGATCGCGATGTCCCACCACGGGTCGGCGCCGTGGATCATGCACAGCTTCAGCTCCGGAAACCGCACGCACACACGGTCGAGATGGATGGGGTTCTGCACCTCTCCGGGGATCGGCGGCCCGGGGATACCGGTGTTGACGCACAGCGGCAGGTTGAGCTCCGCGCACTTGGCATAGAGCGGGTAGTAGACGGCGTCGCTGGGGGCGTACTGCCCGTCGCCCCAAAAGCTCGGTCCCACTACGGCATACGCGACCGGAAGGTCGCGCACGATGGCGGTCAGTTCGCGCAGCGGCCCCACCGGGCGCAGCAGATTGACTCCGCCCATCGCCAGCGCGAAGCGGTCCGGCTTGGCTTCGACGAACTTGCGTGCGGTGGTCGACGGGCTGGCGAGGTTGTCCATCAGGACCGCTTTGTGCACACCCTGCTCGTCCATCTCGTCAAGCAGTTCGGCCAGGTCGACGGGCGCGAACATCGACTGCGGGCCCTTGAAGTAGTCGTCGCGGACCTTGAGCATCCAGGTGGGCTGAGAGTCGGCCTCGCCGAAGTGCACGTTGATCAGACAGTCAATCGCTTTGTCGTTCATGCGGACCCTTCTGCATCGACGCCGGCCAGTGCGGTATCCGAAAGCTGTTCTGCAGCAGCCTGTGTAGCCCACCGGTAGTTCGGCTTGCCGTTCCCGAGTCGTTGAACCTGCTCGACGAACAGGATTGCCTTGGGCGCTTTGAAATGGGCCAGCTGCGACTTGCACAGTGCGGCGAGTTCGGCATCTTCGACGACACCCTCTCCCGGCTGCAGCGCGACCAGTGCGACGACTTCCTGGCCCCACCGCTCACTGGGCCGCCCGACCACCAACGCGTCGGCGACCCCGGGGTGGGTGCGCAGCACCTCTTCGACCTCTTCGACGAATACCTTTTCACCGCCGGTGTTCACCACCAACGAATCGCGTCCGTACAGGCGCAGGGTGCCGTCGGATTCGATACTCGCGCGGTCGCCGGGGATCACCACCCGCTTGCCATCGATCTCGGGAAAGGTGCGCTCGGTGGCCTCAGCGTCGTTGAAGTAGCCCAGCGGAATCCGGCCGCTGCGGGCCACCCAGCCGATCTCGGGATCACCCGGCTGCAGGAACCTGCTGCGATCCTCCGACACCACCGCGCCGCCCTCGCGGAGTTGGAAGGTCTCACTCTGCGTTCCGCGTTGACTGTGCCCGAACCCCATGTTCCCGGATTCCGACGAGCCGTACCCGTCGATGATGGTGACCTGCGGCAGCTTTTCCATCAGCGCGCGCTTGAACTTCGGATTCGTTGCGGCCCCGCCGGTCCCGATCCCGTTCAGCGACGACAGATCGTAGGAACCGAGTTGCAACTCGGCGACCAACGGGCCGGCATAAGCATCGCCCACCATGGTCATCATGCCGACCCCTTCACGCTCGGCCGTCTGCCATACCGAGCGCACGTCCAGTTTGCCCCGGCCGTCATAGAGCACCGCCGTGAACCCACTCATGATCGCCGCGAAGGCGGTCCACATGCCGGCGGCATGCATCAGCGGAGAGACCGCGAACCACGGCCGGCCGCCGCCGCGTACCTTCGCGTGGATCTCGTCGACGCTTGCGTGGTCGGCCCCGACCATCGACGCCACGTACATGTCGCTTTGACGCCACAGGACTCCCTTGGGACGGCCGGTCGTCCCGCCGGTGCACATCATGATCAAGTCGTCGGGCGATCCCGGCGCCGGATCGCCCGAACCACCCTGTGCCAGCGCATCATCCAGCGATATCGCGCCTGGCAGTTCGGCGGCGTCGCTGCCATCGTCGATCGAGATCAGCAGCTCAGCACCGTCCGACGGCAGCACCTCGGCGCACCGCGCACCGAGCGACCGGTGATAGATGATGCCGCGGGGCCGGATGTAAGAGAGCAGGTCGGCGATCTCCCGCGGCGAATAGCTGTAGTTCACGTTGACCGGAACCACGCGAGCTTTCAGACACGCGATCACCGCGTCGGGGTACAGGTCGTTGTACATCAGCAGCGCGACGCGGTCCTGACCACACTCCCAGCGGTTCAGCGCGTCTCGCTCTTGATGCGCCCCGAAGCCATTGGCGCTCAAGAAGTTCGCCAATCGGCTGGTTCGGCTCGCCGACTCGGCGAAGGTGCTGCGCCGAGTTCCGCATACTGTCATCAAGCGGTCGGGGATGACGTCCGCGATAGCGTCCAGAACCGACCCGACGGTCCATTCACTCACAGGCCGGGCCGCCTAGGCCGCCACTGTGGCTTTGACGCCCAGAAGACCTAACGCGTTGTCACGCATGATCTTTCGGATGTCCGATTCGCTGAAGGCGGTGAGCTCCTCGATGAACGACGCGGGCGACTCGAGGCCTTCGCCGTGCGGCCAGTCGGAACCGAACAAGATCTTGTCGACGCCGATGACCTCGGCCAGCTCCGGCAGGTCGTCCTCGTAGTAAGGGGCGATCCACACGTTGTTGCGCAACTGCTCCACCGGGTCCACGGGGAAGCTACCGGGCTGGGTGTTGGCGGCCTTCTTCAGCCGCTTGACGAGCCGGTGGACGAAATAAGAGCCGTTTTCGATGCTGACCGCCTTGAGTTTCGGGTGGCGGGTGAACACACCGTGCACGATCATCGAGGCCATCGTGTCGTGAATGGCGCGGTCGTCGAGGAGAACGTTCTCCAACGGGTCCTTGGCGCCGAAGCCCTCGAACGTCGCCTTGCCGCCCCACGCCGCCGCGATGTGCAGATAGCCGCTGTCGCTGAGGTGGAATCCGACCGGCACCCCCGCCTCGGCCAGCCGGGCCCACACCGGGTCGTGGCTGGGGTGACCCAGCGACCGCGGCTTGACCAAGCCGGGCACGGGCGCCGGCCGCACCAGCACCAGTTTGGCGCCGCGCGCCAACACGAAGTCAACCTCTTCGAGCGCCTTGGCCGGATCGGCCAGCGAGATGATCGGAGCGGCGATGATTCGGTGATCGGGCCGACCGAAGCCCCAGTCCTCGTCGAGCCATAGGTTGAACGCGTGCACCGACGCCATCGTCGCGTCGATGTCGTGCTTGAGCGCCTCCTCGACCCCGCACCCGAATGTCGGCAGCATGAAGACGGTTTCGATGTCCTGGGTGTCCATCACCGTGATGCGGGCGTCGCGGTTCTGGTACTCCGGGTGTTCGGCCAGCCGCTCGACCTTCATCAGCGACGCCGGGTCGACACCTTCGGGTATCTCACCGCGGAACAACAAGTCGAGGCAGCCGGGCACGATGATCGGGTCGAAGGTCGGGTTGGGGATGAAGTGGTTGACCCGGTCGCCGATCACGGCCCAGGTGCGCTTGCCTTGGGTAACCATCTGCACGCCGCGGCGCTTGAACTCCTTGTCCAGGTGGCGGGTAAACGAGTCCAGGGGCTCGTAGTAGTGGTTGTCGACGTCAATCGCCTTGTAGCTCAAGCTTTTCATCTTCTTCCTTCCCTGGTACTAAGCGTCTGTTGGGCGCAGCGATGGAAACTGAGGAGGCCGCTTCTCGAGGAAGCTGGTGATCCCTTCGATGACGTCCGGCCGCGGCATCGCCTCGTGCAACAGAACCTCGGCCCGCGAAGTGGCGTCCACGACATCGCGGGTGGTGTCGCCATAGACCTGACGCTTGATCACCGCCATCGATGCGGGCGAACAGTTGGCGGCCATGTCCTCCGCGTATTCCAGGGCGCGCTTCATCAAGTCGTCGGCCGCAACGACTTCTTTGACCAGACCCAGCTCGGCGGCCTCCTCGGCGAGGAACGTGCGAGCGCTCAGCAACAGATCGAGGGCGACGCCCATACTGGTCAGACGCGGGAGTATCCAGGAGATGCCGAATTCGGCGATCAGCCCGCGGCGCGCGAACACCGCGCCGAATTTGGCGCCTGCGGCGGCGAACCGGACATCGCACATCAGCGCCTGGGTCAGACCGATGCCGACGCACGCTCCGTTGACGGCCGCGATGACGGGCTTGCGCAGCGTCGTCACGAAGTGGGGCGGCCGCTCGCCGACCAAGTCGGCCAGGTTCGTCTGGCCGGCCTTCTCCATCGATTCGCCGACCTTGGCCGCTGCGCTCGGCGCGCCCAAGTAGGCACCCGCGCAGAACCCTCTGCCTCGGCCGGTCAGCACGATCACCCGGATGGCGGGATCGGTTTCGGCGCGGTCGATGGCGGCATAGAACGCGGCCGCAATGTCGGGGCCCCAGGCGTTGAGCCGGTCCGGACGATTGAACGTCAGGATGGCGACGCCGGTTTCCGTGGCCTCGTAGAGCACCGCGTCGCCGGCATCGGGGGCACCGTCGCTGCCGGACATCTTCCGCGGCACCTCCTTATTGCTTTGACTACGGGATTCACTGAGCTTTGTACCCATACTGTATACCTATCGGTACCGCATTCCACAACTGTCCCCGCGGCCTCGCTAACCCACGCCAAACAGCGAATTTCCACGCACCGAACCGCGATCGGGGCGCGGTCGGCGGAGCTCGTGGATAACCGGAGCCACGGCGGTGCTGGGTGCCGGAAAATCTGCGGCACTGAATGCGCATCGCATTATTTGGGATGGCGACTCGCCGGGTTACCGACACAAGTACTTGGATAACCGGCAACTGACGGGACCGGTGGTGAAGTCGACAGCAAAAGCGTTTGTGCATCGTGCCAGACAAGCGCGCTCAGCGGTGGTGAAAATCGAGGCGACGTGGGCGGGCTTTCAGTTTCTGCTCGCGTTGGGATCCATAGGCGTCCTCGTGGGCCTCGTTCTTTGGGCACAAGGGCGTCGAACCCGCGACGAACCTGCGCGGGTGGATACGGCCACAGCGCCGGATGCGGAGGCGCAAGCGCCCGCGCCGGTGGCCGCTACTTCGGCAAAAGCAGCCGCGAATGGGCTGGTCAACTGATGCTGTGGCGAGCGCCACTTTCCGATCGTGTTTTCCCCATCGGGTGATCGGGAAGCGGTACCAATGGCACCCACTAGGCAGGAGGAGGGAAACGCCAATGGTTGACATCATCAAGGGCGTCGTGGATGACGTTGTGGGCAAGGCCAAGGAAGTAGTCGGTACGGTCGCGGGTCGAAACGACTGGATCAGCGAAGGTCAGGCTCAGCAGGACAAGGCCGAGGCGCTGCGTAACGCCGCGAAGAAAGAGGTTCAAGCCGACAAGGCTCGTGCCGAAGCGAGAATTCACGAGTCACGTGAGCGCGCCGAGCAACAGTAATCAACGTGCGTGCGCAAGGCCCGGTCGCTCCCCCGGCGGCCGGGTCTTTACATAGGGCTTGCGGCACAGGGGATTTGGTTAAGAATCGATGAGCCCGAGCCGGTGATACGCCGTCTCGATTTGGGCCTTGGCCTCGGCCGGCAGCTCCGCTTGCGGAGGCCGCGAATGCGGATAGGCCCCTATCGGCAAGCCCAGTACCGAGGCCGCGTATTTGAACGCTCCTCCCCAGTGCGTGAAGTAGTCCGATCGTCCCGGGTAGCAGGTCCACCACGGTCCGAGGTCGAGATCGAATTGGTCCAGACCGGACTCGCGGCCGTAATCCATTGCCTCGAGCAACTTGTCGGACAGCACCAGGTCCCAGTACTCGGAAAACAGTCGCCGCTTCGGGGTTTCGAACAGGTAGCCCGCGGTACCCAACTGCGCCGGGCAGACGATCCCGTCGCGCAACCATCCGGCGCGGTACACCGTCTTGTCGCATTCCCATACCGCCAGGCCAGGCGCCAGTTCATGCAGCATCCGGCTGCTCGCCGGCCGGAACGCGCCCTCTTTGGTGGCGCACACCGCGGGCACTTCGTGATAAATCCGGGCGCTTTCGGCCGGGGTCAACACATAGCCCGAAGACGGGGAATTGAACATGCCCAGCGCGATATCCGTGCGCGCGGCGACGTATTTGAAAAACCGCAACACGCCTTCGCCGCCATGGGCCTCCATCATCGGTGTCTGGATGTAGGCGATGTCAGCACCCGCCTGCTGGGCGTGCAGCGTCAGATCCAAACAATCCTTCGGCGCCATGGCCGCCGTGCAGGCCTGCACCACGACGTCGGGATTGATACGGCGCGCTTCCTCCATCGCCACTTCCAGCAAGCGTTTACGCTCATCAAGGGTCAGCGACCAGAACTCGGCGATTCCGCTGGTACACCACAACATCGGGTGTCCGAGATCACCGACGCAGTAGCGCACCAACGCCCGGTAGGCGTCCCAGTCGATGTCGTCGCCGTCGGTGCCGCAGAACGGCGTGTATAAGGAGTCGCCGATACCCCGCAACGCGCCGCGCGCCCACGCGCGCGCCTCAGCAGCTGTCGCCACAGTCCACACTCCTTCTGTCGGCCAAGCGATTTGAGGTCAGGTGAAGTCTGAGCCACCGTCGACGTTGATGTTCGCACCGGTCATGTAGGAGTTGCGCCGCGATGCGAGGAACGCGACGACGGGTCCGATCTCTTCCGGCAGGCCGGCCCGCGGCATGTGCGCCGGATGCCCAAAGTGCTTGGCAATGGCCTCCATCAGGCGATAGGGGTCGTTGCCGTCGACACCGACCGAGTCGGCCCACCCGACCAGCGACTCGGACGCAATGCTGCCCGGTGACACCACGTTGACCAGGATCTCGTCTTTGGCGAGTAACAGGGACAGGTTCTTCGAGACGCTCGTCAGCATCGATTTGGCCGCGGTGTAGGCGGGCAGCATGACACTTTGCCGCTGTGTGGAATGCGCCGAGAAGTTGACGATCCGTGCCCACTGGGCCTTGCGCAGCAACGGAAGTGCCGAACGCACACAGCGCACCATCCCCATCACTCCGTCTTCGACGGACTCACGCCACTGTTCGTCGGTCAGATCTTCGAAGCTGCCCGGCGCTCCCGGTCCGACCGTATTGATCAGCACGTTGAGCTCGCCATTCCATCGGGCGGCGATCTCGCCGAACACCTTGTCGACGTCGGCGGCATCGCCGATGTCAGCGGCGAATCCGACGACATCCGGACTCCCGCGGTCCGTCAAATCTGCCACGGCGCTATCGAGAGAGCCGCGAGTTCGGCCAACCAGCGCCACCCGGGCGCCGTCGTCGGCGAGGCAACGGGCCGCGGCCAAACCCATGCCGCGGCTACCACCGACAACTACTGCTGTCGCATTCGCCAGCCCTAAATCCATCGCGATGTCCGCGGCTCATCCGGCGGGGCAGCCATTGGCTTGCGTCCGGTCATCTTCGCCCGTCCAGCCTCATATACCAAAAAGCCTACGATAGGTATTACAGTAGCAGATGGAAAAGCGTACGAGAGCCCGGTCGACGGTCATATCCGAATGGCGACACGCCCACATATACGCAGGTGGGAGCACATCTACCGGTAGATTTGAGTCAGCCGGTGGCACGGTTGCAGACCGTACGCACAGGATACATTTTGATGGAGGTGCCCGTAGTGGCAAAGCAGGCAACCGCTGATAAGCGTCAACGACGCGAACGCGGGTCCATCAACCCCGATGACATCATCAGCGGCGCATTCGAACTCGCGGAGCAAGTTTCGATTGACAACCTGAGCATGCCGCTGCTCGGCAAACACCTTGGCGTCGGCGTTACCAGCATTTACTGGTATTTCCGCAAGAAGGACGATCTGCTCAACGCGATGACCGACCGGGCGTTGAGCAAGTATGTGTTCGCCACGCCCTATGTCGAAGCCAGCGATTGGCGGGAAACCCTGCGGAACCACGCGCGCTTGATGCGTAAGACGTTCATGGGCAACCCAATTCTGTGCGACCTGATTTTGATTCGCGCCGCACTGAGTCCGAAAGCCGCGCGATTGGGCGCCTTGGAGATGGAGAAGGCGATCTCCAATCTGGTCGAGGCCGGCCTCTCGCCCGAAGACGCCTTCGACACGTATTCAGCGGTTTCGGTCCACGTCCGCGGCTCGGTGGTGCTGCAGCGGCTCTACGAAAAGAACCAGTCCTCCGACGTCGGTCCGCGCGCGATCGAGGACGCCGTCTCCATCGATCCCGAAAAAACTCCGCTGCTCTCCCAGGTGAGCCGGATAGGTCACCGGATCGGGGCGCCGGACGAAACCAATTTCGAGTACGGCCTCACCTGCATCCTCGACCACGCCAGCCGGTTGATCGACGAGGGATCAACACCGGCCAAATCGACATCCCGGCCGCGCAAGGCCACGAAATCGTCGGCTCCGCGCGGCCGGATCAAGGCGACCGCAGACCGGTAGGCCGGTCGCCTGACCTCGAAACTGGTTACTAAGCTTCGGGTTCCGGCACGTGGAAGTGTTCGTCGCGTAGCCGGAACGCCTCCTTGGTGCCGTGCTGCGCCCGGGTCTTGACGAAATTGAACTCATCCGGCCCGAATTGCAGGTTGGTGCCGTAGGCGTGAAAGAGATAGCTCGCGACTTCCTCACCGTGGTACGCCTGGGTCTGCTCGACGAGGCGGAAGGCTTCCTTGGCGATGACGACGCCGTCGGCGGGCATCTTCGCCGCCTTCTCGGCCCAATACCGGGCGCGCGCGGTCACGGCGCCGGGATCACATGTGTCGGTGAAGATTCCAAGATGTTCGAGCTCGCCGGCCTCGATGACATCGCCGGTCAGCAGCAGTCGTCGAGCCTGAACCGGGCCCAGCCGATGGAAGAACATGTGCAGGCTGCCGAGCGCGGGGCCCAGGAAGCGCGTCGCCGGCATGCCGATCTTCGTGTCGCGCGCGATCACCGAGATGTCAGTCATCAGCGCCATCTCGAAGCCACCGCCCAGGGCGTAGCCGGAGATCTCCCCCACCGTCACCTTCGGGAAGCCCATGAAGTTGTGGTAGAAGCTGAATGACTTGCGGTCCACCGTAAGTCGTCTGCGTTGACTGGGCCGGCGCTTGGCCGCGGCATCGTCGGGCGCCTTGGTCTTGTCGCCGTACCAACCGTATGCGTTGTTCATGTCGGCCCCGGTGGAAAAGACTCCCCCGGCTCCGCGCAGCAACACCACGGTCAGATCGTCGTCGTCGGCCACCTGATCCAGGCAGCGTCCGACGGCCTCACGCATGGCAGCGTCATAGGAATTGCGCTGCTTGGGATTATTCAGGGTGATCGTCGCGATTCGATGGGCGGGATCGACCTCGAAAAGCACGCGATCGTCGTTCGAGGCAGTCATGTAGCGGATTCCTTTCGCCGCCTGCCGAATCTGTATCCGGTCAGCTTGTCCGGCTGCGACGCCAGGGTGTTTACCTCGCCCGTGCACAGCACTTCGTCGCCGAGCAGCAGCCGCGCCGTCGACTCGATGCCCCGCTCAACGTGGCGCCGGACAATGTCGAAGCCCAGTTCGGTCAGCAGCGGCGTGGGCCGACGGAAGGTCACGTGCAGCGATCGCGTCTTGCCGGATAGCCCCATGACGCAACTGTGATGCTGGATGACGCAATCGAAGAAGACGGCCAGAAAGCCACCATGTACCAGTCCGGGTGGTCCCTCGTAGGCCAGCGGGAAGACGACCCGACCGTCGGCCGCCTCGACGTCGAGATGATCGAAGGAGTACTCGGGGAAGGACGGGTTGTAGGCACCGATGTCGGTGGCGTGATTGAGATAGACCCGCCGGGGATCGTTGTCGACGTCACCGATCCGGGGCGCGTTGTCCGGCGGGGCCGCGGACGCCAGCTCGCTCTCCCATTCGCCGAACTTCGCCAGCATGACGTCCACCGTCGGGTGCGGATGTTCGAGCGACAGCAGTAGCGAGCTCAGGCGCCTCATCGCGCCGGCGGCCGCGACGGTCTGAGCCAGGGGCGCCTCGCCGAATTTCGCGTCATCGGCGCGTACCGGTGTCCCCTCGGGCATGCGACCCTCTTCCGCCGGGTTTCACCCGGTTGTTCCGTCGGCAGCGTTTCCTTGATAACTTATACAGCGTATCAATCGTATTGCCTACTGTATGGGTTCCCGTATCGCTGAGAAAGGCCGGATCCGACGGTGAGTCACGACGCCGATGCGGCCGACGCCGAGGGGTCGGTGACAGCACGCCGCGATGGCGCGATCCTGCGACTCACACTTGATCGCCCACAGCGGCGTAATTCGTTGACCCACTTGATGATCGAGACGCTGGTTCGAGTTCTGACCGAGGCCGCCGCCGACGACTCGTTGCGCGCGATCCACCTGAACAGCACCGGCGGGGACTTCTGCTCAGGCGCCGACTGGGTCGCCACCAACAGCGGCACCGGGCAGCGTCCGCGCACCGGTGATCTGGTGCGCAGGATTCCGCACGCCGCCCACCGGCTGATCGAGCTCGTGCACACCATCCAGCTCCCGGTGGTCTGCACGGTGCGGGGTTGGGCAGTAGGGATGGGTTGCAATCTTGCCCTGGCCGCCGATTTCGCGGTGGCGGCCGCCGACGCCGTGTTCTGGGAGCCGTTCATCGAACGTGGATTCAGCCCGGATTCCGGTGCCACCTGGCTGCTCCCCCGACTGGTCGGGGTGGCGAGAGCCCGGCGCATGCTGTTGCTCAGCGAGAAGGTCAGCGGTGCGGACGCGGCCGACTGGGGGCTGATCCACCAAGCCACCGGCCCTTCCGAACTCGACGACGCCGTCGAGCTGCTGCTGGCGCGACTGGCCGGCGGACCAACGGTCGCGATCGGGCTGGCCAAGCAGGCCCTGAGCTACGGCCAGTACGCGTCGCTGAGCCAGTCCATGACGCAGGAACTGTTCAACCTGGAACTGTCCTGTCGGACAACGGACTTCAAAGAAGGCCTGGAAGCTTTCCGGCAACGACGTACGCCGAAGTTCGATGGACGCTGACCAGATAGGCTTTCCGTCGCACCGGGCGCTGGACGAAGGGAACACGGATGCCTGCTGACTCGTTCGACACCATCAACTACGAGGTCGCCGGGCACACGGCCACCATCACACTGAACCGGCCCGATGCCCTCAACGCGCTGAGCCCGCACATGATCACCGAGCTTCGAGCCGCCTACGACGAGGCCGAAATTGACGACAACGTCTGGCTGACCATCGTCACCGGCAC
The DNA here is from genome assembly GCA_963798245.1 of uncultured Actinomycetota bacterium. Lineage (GTDB taxonomy): Bacteria > Actinomycetota > Actinomycetes > Mycobacteriales > Mycobacteriaceae > Mycobacterium. The sequence continues at coordinate 7,239 of CAWCSO010000004.1, read as the reverse complement.
CGGCCGCGCGTTCTGCACCGGCGCCGATGTCAAAGAGATTCCCGAAGACGGCAAGGTGATCTACGAGCGGCCGTATCTGTCGACCTACGACCAGTGGGAGGCGCCGCAGGAGGGCACCCCGCCGTTTCGCACCATGGCGAAGCCGGTGCTGACCGCGGTGAACGGAATCTGCTGCGGCGCCGGCATGGATTGGGTCACGACGACCGACATTGTCATCGCTTCCGATCAGGCGACCTTTTTCGATCCGCACGTCAGCATCGGGCTGGTGGCTGGACGCGAACTGGTCCGGATATCCAGGGTGTTGCCCCGCTCGATCGCCCTGCGGATGGCGTTGATGGGCAAGCACGAGCGGATGAGCGCACCGCGCGCCTACGAACTCGGGTTGATCAGCGAGGTCGTCGAGCACGACCGCCTGCTGGACCGGGCCCATGAGATCGCCGACATCGTCAACTCGAATGCGCCACTGGCGGTCCGGGGAACCCGGCTGGCTATTCTCAAGGGCCTGAATGTGCCGCTGCACGAGGCCGAGATAATGGCCGAAACCTTCCGCGAGCGGGTGCTGCGCACCGAGGACGCGGCCGAAGGCCCCAAAGCCTTTGTGGAAAAGCGCAAACCAAATTGGCAGTGCCGTTGAGTACCCCGCGTTTCGAAACCATTCTGCTCGACGTCGATGCAGCCGCATACGTCGCCACCATCACGCTGAATCGTCCTGATCAGCTGAATGCGTTCAACCGCACGATGTGTGAGGAGGTGGCGCAAGCCTGGCGCATCGTCAAACTCGACGAGTCGGTGCATGCGGTGGTGTTGCGGGCAGCCGGCAGCCGGGCCTTCAGCGCCGGGCTGGACATCAAGACGCCATACGGGCAACCCGAAAACGTGTGGAATCACGACGATCCCGGTGAGTTGCTCAGCCCCAAGTGGCAGAAGATGTGGAAGCCGGTGGTGTGTGCCGTTCAGGGCATGTGTACCGCGGGCGCGTTCTACTTCCTCAATGAGTCCGATGTGGTCATTTGCGCCGCAGACGCAACCTTTTTCGATTCACACGTCTCGGCCGGACTGGTCTGCGCCCTGGAGCCGATCGGGCTGATGCGCCGCATCGGCCTGGGCGAAACGCTGCGCATCGCACTGATGGGCAACGACGAACGGGTCAGCGCCGACACCGCGCTGCGGATCGGATTGGTGTCCGAGGTGGTCGCAACGGATCAGCTGTGGAGCCGCGCGCACGAGATTGCCGCGGCGATTGCGGCCAAACCGCCGTCGGCGACTCAGGGCACCGTGAAAGCGATCTGGGAGTCGCTGGACAAGCCGTATCGCGCCGCCTTGGAGCAGGGCCTGATCTACACCCGGCTGGGCAACCCGCTGGGCACCGCGGAACTGGCGGCACAGCAGGACGCCGACGGCAAGGGTGCCAGGAGCGAACCAAAGATCCGCTGATGGTCGATCATCCGCTGAGTCAACGCATCGCCGACGTACTGGATCTGCAGCCCAGCGCACCGGCGATCGAGTACGACGGTCGATGGCTGTCCTGGGCGCAAATCGCCGCGGCGGCAAGGCAGATGGCGTCATTGACCGCCGAGCACGCCGACAACCCGCAGATCGGAATGCTGCTGCGCAACCGGCCGGGGCAAGTGGCGGCGTTTCTCGGTGTGCTGCTGGCCGGTGGGACGGTGGTCACCATCAACCCGTCGCGCGGCGACCAACGTACCCGGGCCGATATCGCCGCACTGCAGCTACCCCTGGTGGTCGGCGAACCCGACGACCTGGCCACGCTGGTCGCCCCCGCTACGCCGACGCTGGCGATTGCGGGCCGACTGGACGAGCCTGGCGAGTCGGTGCGGCGCGGCTACCGGCCCATTGCCGCCCCCGAAGTCGCCGTGCGAATGCTGACCAGCGGAACGACCGGTCCGCCCAAGCGAATTGACCTCAGCTACGACATGCTGGCACGCAGCGTGATGGGCCGAGATCCAGACCACGCACCGGCTCCTCAAGAGCTGCGACGCGGTGTCGCGATCATGAACTCACCGCTGGTGCACATCGGCGGCGTCTTCCGGGTGCTGCAGTGTGTCGCCGAGGCGAGATCTTTTGTGCTGCTGGAACGCTTCGAGCTCAACGCGTGGGCTCAGGCGGTGCACACGCACCGGCCCCGCGCGGTATCACTGGTGCCGGCCGCATTGCGGACGGTGTTGCACTCCGACCTGTCTCGTGCCGATCTGGACAGCATCCGCGCCGTCACCTGTGGCACCGCCCCGCTGTCGGCTGACGATGCCGATGCTTTCACCGAGAAATTCGGCATACCCGTTTTAACCTCTTATGCTGCAACAGAATTCGGTGGTGGGGTGGCCGGCTGGACCCTGGCCGACTACCAGAGCTACTGGACCGCCAAGCGCGGCAGCGTCGGACGGGCCAACCCGGGCGCGCAGTTGCGGGTGGTCGACGACGCCGGCACGCAGCTCGGAACGGACCAGGTTGGGCTGCTCGAGGTCAAGCCGGGGCAGCTGGGGCGCTCGGCACAGTGGATGCGGACCACCGATTTGGCACGCATCGACGCGGATGGTTTTCTCTGGATCGTCGGGCGGGCCGATCAGGCGATCATCCGCGGCGGGTTCAAAGTGATGCCCGACGACGTCCGTGTCGCGCTGGAGGGCCACCCCGCGGTGGCGGGCGCGGCTGTGATCGGGCGACCTGACGCGCGACTCGGCGAGACACCGGTCGCGGTCGTGGAGTTGCGCGAGACCGCCGGCACCGATACCGACACGTTGGTGGAGTACCTGCGAACGCGATTGGCCCGCTACGAGATTCCCACCGAGATCGCGATCGTCGACACGATCCCGCGCACCCCGTCGGGTAAAGCCGACCTGAGCGAGATCCGGCGCATTTTCGAAGAGTCCGCGGCGCAGCGCGACCATGTCCGGTGAATCCACCGTCGCCGAGCTGCTGCGACGTCAAGCCCGCACGCGTGCGAACCATCCTTTGCTCGGCTGCGATGCCGAGCGCATCAGCTACGCGGAAGCCGACTTCCGGTCAGCAGAGCTCGCCCGCGGCCTGATCGCCCTCGGCGCCGGCAAGGGCACCCATGTCGGTCTGCTCTACCCCAACGGCGCCGAGTTCGTCGTCGCAATGCTGGCGGCCGCGCGAATCGGCGCTGTGGTGATCCCGTTCTCCACCTTCGTCACCGCCCGCGAGATGCGTGAGCAGCTGGTCGACAGCGACGTCGAAATCCTGCTGACCGCAGCGTCTTTTCGCTCCCACGACTACGTGCAGCGACTGGCCGAGGTCCTTTCCGGCGCCGATCTCGGTTCCCGGTTGTTTTGCGCCGCAGCACCGCAACTGCGCCATGTTGCGGTCACCCACGAGACGATGTACCGACGAGCCGGCACCGTCGACCCCGCGCTCTTGGCAGCGATGGAAGACGACGTCTACGGCTGCGATCCGCTGGCGATCATCTACACGTCGGGATCCACCAGCACTCCCAAAGGAGTCGTGCACACGCACGCCGCGCTGCTCGGACATCAACAGAACCTCAACCAGATCCGCGGCTTGACCACAGCCGACAAACTGTTCTGCAATTCGCCGTTCTTCTGGATCGGCGGATTCGCGTTCGGCCTGCTCGCCACCCTGGTGGCCGGGTCAACGTTGGTGTGCTCCAACGCCACCGACGCCGGGGCGACACTCGACCTGCTGGAAGCCGAAAAGCCAACCATGACAAACGGGTTCGCCGCCGGGATCGCTCACCTGGCCGACCACCCGAGCTACGCTGAGCGTGATCTGTCGTCGATGCGTCGCGGCAACCTCTACCCGATCATGGCCCCCGACACCAGGCCGGCCGACCCGGAACTGCGGCACAACATGCTCGGTATGACCGAGGCCGGCAGCGTCGTGCTGATCGGCGACGACGAATCCGACCAACCCGAAGCGCGGCGGGGATCGTTCGGCAAGCCCGCCCCCGGATTCCAGACGATGCTCATCAACCCCGACACCAAGGAAAGCGTTGCCGTCGGCGAGGTCGGCGAACTGTGCATCCGCGGGCCTTATGTGATGCAGGGCTATTACAAACGCGCCCGCGAAGAGTGCTTCGATGCCGACGGCTGGTTCCACAGTGGTGATTTGGTGCGCACCGATGCCGACGGATTCGTCTATTTCGTCGGACGGCTGGGCGCGATGATCAAAACGGCCGGCGCCAACGTCTCGGCGGTCGAAGTGGAGAAAGCCATCACCAAGGTCACCGGCGGAGCGCCGGCCTACGTCGTCGGCATTCCCGACACCAAGCGGGGGCAACTCGTCGCCGCGGTCGTTGTCCGGCCGGACGGCGCTGCGGCGCTCGATGACGCCGCATTGAGCGAACGACTCAAAACCGAACTGTCCGCGTACAAAATTCCCAAGCGGTTCATCTCCCTGCCCAGCGCCGACGTACCGCTGTTGTCCAGCGGCAAGGTCGACACACGACAACTGCGGAAGCTCTTCGATGGCTGACCCGGGCGCGGACACCATCGACGAGCTGGTGCGGTTTCGCGCCGACCACGACGGGGACACGCCGATGGTGATCGATCCCACGTCCCGGGTCACCTACCGCGAACTCGACTCGGCCACAAGCGATTTAGCTGCGGTATTCATCGAGGCCGGCGTGGGTAAGGGCACCCGGGTGGGGCTGATCATGCCCAACAGCACCCGCTGGGTGCAGGTCGCCGTCGCGCTGACCCGCATCGGCGCCGTGCTGGTACCGCTGAGCACCCTACTGCAACCCCGCGAGCTCGTCGCGCAGCTGCGAGTGGCGGCCGTGCAGTTCCTGGTAAGCGTCGAGGAGTTCCGCGGTCATCGCTACCTCGACGACCTGAAGGCGGTGCCGCAATCCGAACTTCCTGCCTTACGCCGGGTTTGGTCGATCGGGCAGCTGGACAACGCCACGGCGAGTGATGAGGCCCGGCAGATCATCGACGCCATGACCGCAACGGTCGCCGCCGCCGACCCGCTGGTCATCATGTTCACCTCCGGCAGCAGCGGAACACCGAAGGGAGTCGTGCACTCCCACGGCAACGCGTTGGGCGCCGTGCGGTCGGGGCTTGAGGCCCGTTGCATCACCTCCGAAACCCGTCTGTACCTACCGATGCCGTTCTTCTGGGTTGGCGGTTTCGGCAGCGGGATACTGTCCGCCCTGCTGGCGGGTGCCACCCTGGTGACCGAAGAGATCCCCCGGCCGGAAACCACGTTGCGACTGCTGCAGCGCGAACGGGTCACCCTGTTTCGTGGCTGGCCCGATCAGGCCGAGACCCTGGCGCGGCACGCGAGCTCGGTCGGCGTCTCGCTCTCCGCACTGCGACCGGGCAGCCTGGAAGCCCTGCTGCCGCCCCAGCAACGGTCTGCGCCCGGGGCACGGGCCACGCTGTTCGGCATGACCGAGGCATTCGGGCCGTACTGCGGCTACCCCGCCGACACGGACATGCCCGCGACGGCATGGGGCAGCTGCGGAAAGCCGTTTGGCGGCATGGAAGTCCGCATCGTCGACACCGATAGCGGCGAGCCGGTCGCGGCGGGAACCGCCGGCATGATCCAGATCCGCGGACCCCACACCTTGCGCGGCATTTGCGGCCGCAGCCGCGAAGAGCTGTTCACCGTCGACGGCTTCTATCCGACCGGCGACCTCGGCCATCTCGACGAAGACGGATTCCTGTTCTACCACGGACGATCCGACGACATGTTCAAAGTCAGCGGCGCGACGGTCTACCCCAGCGAGGTCGAGCGCGCGCTGCGCACTATCGACGGCATCGACAACGCGTTCGTCACCAATGTGCCAGGCGCCGCGGGTGAACAGGTGGGCGCGGCGGTGGTATGCGGCGACGGTGCGCTGACGGCCGAGCAGTTGCGCGGCATCGCGCGGACTGTGCTGAGCGCCTTCAAAGTTCCGACGGTGTGGCTGTTGCTGGACTCCGACGACGGCGTCCCGCGCGGCGGCACCGGCAAGGTCGACCTCCATCGCCTGCGCGAGATGCTGGTCGACGCGGACCAGCCCTAGGGGACCCGATACCCGCGCCGAACGTGCCGTGAGGGCGAAAAAAAATGGCGGAAACCTCGCCCTCAGAGCACGTTCGGCGCAAAGCAAAGCCAACCAAACTCAAGGAATCCCTAGGGGACCCGCGTCCAGGGCTGACAGTTCTGCGACTCGAAGGCCTTGACCGACGTGTTGATGTTCGCGAACATCGGACCGACAGAGATATTCGTCTGGAGTACGTGCTCCTTGTTCGCATCGGGCGTGCTGTAGGTAAACCACGCGCACATCGAGTCCTGGGTCGGCACGTTGTTGATCCAGACCCCAAAGGTCGACGCCGAACCGGCCGTTCGGTAAAGCCCCGGGGCAATGTCAGGCCCGACGACAAAGACACCATTACCGGGGATCGGGTCGAGGAGGTCGGCGACGGCCGGTGGTGCGAACGCGATCGCCGTCACGGTCGCAACGATCACCGCTGCGGGACGTAGTCGGCGCATGTTGTTCTCCAAACTGTCGCCACCCCAACTGCAGCGTATGCCCAGCCACGCCCCAGCAACAACAGAAATCTTGGCGACGAACCCTCAGCCGGCCGTGTCGCTGCGATCGTGCTGAGCCGGCGGACCGCCGTCGTCTGCCACCACACCACGCGCGACGAGGTGATCAATCAGCGGAACCGCCCCGGCGGCAAGATGTTCCGACATCGCCGCACGGGCAAGCTTGTCGTCGTGTATCTCGAGCGCGGTCAAGATCTCCCGATGGTCCTTTATCGACTGGCTCGGCCAGCCCTCGATCGTGGGAAACACCGACTCGGGAGCGTAACGGGTGATCTGCGACATCAGCTGAGCCAGTTTCGGCGAGTCCGCGGCGACATTGATGGCCCGGTGAAACTCGTGGTTCAGCCGGATCGTCCGCTCGTGGTCATCACCGGCATAGGCCCGCTCCAGCTGGGCCTGCAGCTCCTTGAGCTCATGCAACTGATCGTGGGTGATGTTGACCGCGGCCCGCGCGGCCAGCTCCCCGCCGACATGCGCCTGCACGTTCGCGACGTCGGTGACGTCTCGCCCGGTGACCGGCAACACCACGAAGCCGCGCCGGGGCTGCTGGGCGATCAGCCCTTCCGCGCGCAACGCGAACAGCGCCTCACGGACCGGAGTGACACTGATCCCCAACTCCGCGGCCAGTTGATCCAGACGCACGTAGGACCCCGCGGCATAGACACCGTCGAATATCCGCCCACGGATGATCCGCGCGATTGACGC
>CAWCSO010000003.1:0-170862 GCA_963798245.1 uncultured Actinomycetota bacterium | reverse complement strand
GGATTCACCTGGCTGTGTGGTGGGTTGTTTTTGTTTGGAGAGTTTGATTCTGGCTCAGGACGAACGCTGGCGGCGTGCTTAACACATGCAAGTCGAACGGAAAGGCCCTTCGGGGTACTCGAGTGGCGAACGGGTGAGTAACACGTGGGTGATCTGCCCTGCACTTTGGGATAAGCCTGGGAAACTGGGTCTAATACCGAATATACCTCAGGCTGCATGTCTTGTGGGGGAAAGCTTTTGCGGTGTGGGATGGGCCCGCGGCCTATCAGCTTGTTGGTGAGGTTATGGCCTACCAAGGCGACGACGGGTAGCCGGCCTAGAGGGTGTCCGGCCACACTGGGACTGAGATACGGCCCAGACTCCTACGGGAGGCAGCAGTGGGGAATATTGCACAATGGGCGCAAGCCTGATGCAGCGACGCCGCGTGGGGGATGACGGCCTTCGGGTTGTAAACCCCTTTCAGCACAGACGAAGCGAAGTGACGCATGTGCAGAAGAAGGACCGGCCAACTACGTGCCAGCAGCCGCGGTAATACGTAGGGTCCGAGCGTTGTCCGGAATTATGGGCGTAAAGAGCTCGTAGGTGGTTTGTCGCGTTGTTCGTGAAAACTCACAGCTCAACTGTGGGCGTGCGGGCGATACGGGCAGACTGGAATACTGCGGGGAGACTGGAATTCCTGGTGTAGCGGTGGAATGCGCAGATATCAGGAGGAACACCGGTGGCGAAGGCGGGTCTCTGGGCAGTAACTGACGCTGAGGAGCGAAAGCGTGGGGAGCGAACAGGATTAGATACCCTGGTAGTCCACGCCGTAAACGGTGGGTACTAGGTGTGGGTTTCCTTCCTTGGGATCCGTGCCGTAGCTAACGCATTAAGTACCCCGCCTGGGGAGTACGGCCGCAAGGCTAAAACTCAAAGAAATTGACGGGGGCCCGCACAAGCGGCGGAGCATGTGGATTAATTCGATGCAACGCGAAGAACCTTACCTGGGTTTGACATGCACAGGACGCCGGCAGAGATGTCGGTTCCCTTGTGGCCTGTGTGCAGGTGGTGCATGGCTGTCGTCAGCTCGTGTCGTGAGATGTTGGGTTAAGTCCCGCAACGAGCGCAACCCCTATCTTATGTTGCCAGCGCGTCATGGCGGGGACTCGTAAGAGACTGCCGGGGTCAACTCGGAGGAAGGTGGGGATGACGTCAAGTCATCATGCCCCTTATGTCCAGGGCTTCACACATGCTACAATGGCCGGTACAGAGGGCTGCGAATCCGTAAGGTGGAGCGAATCCCTTCAAAGCCGGTCTCAGTTCGGATCGGGGTCTGCAACTCGACCCCGTGAAGTCGGAGTCGCTAGTAATCGCAGATCAGCAACGCTGCGGTGAATACGTTCCCGGGCCTTGTACACACCGCCCGTCACGTCATGAAAGTCGGTAACACCCGAAGCCGGTGGCCTAACCCCTCGTGGGAGGGAGCCGTCGAAGGTGGGATCGGCGATTGGGACGAAGTCGTAACAAGGTAGCCGTACCGGAAGGTGCGGCTGGATCACCTCCTTTCTAAGGAGCACCACGAGACTCGGTCCCGCCCGCATCGTGTGGGAGTTCGGTGAGCTGAGCGATTCGTTGGATGGGCCGCGACCTGTAGTGGGTTTCGGTTCTGGTGCACATGACAAACGGTTTCCCGGTGCGAGAAGACATCGGGGGACGAGAGACTGCCAGACACACTATTGGGCTTTGAGACAACAAGCCCGTTGTTCTCACCTTGCGGGGTGAGAGGCGTGTTGTTGCCCTGCTTGGTGGTGGGGTGTGGTGTTTGATTCGTGGATAGTGGTTGCGAGCATCAAGCTGGCATGGGGTTCGTTCCTTCATTTTGGGGGTGCGGGTTTCGTGTTGGTTTGTTGTGGTGTAATTTTTCTTCGATTTTTTGGTTTTTGTTTTTGTTGTAAGTGTTTAAGGGCGCATGGTGGATGCCTTGGCATCAGAGGCCGATGAAGGACGTGGGAGGCTGCGTTATGCCTCGGGGAGCTGTCAACCGAGCTGTGATCCGAGGATGTCCGAATGGGGAAACCCAGCACGAGTGATGTCGTGTTACCTGTATCTGAATACATAGGGTGCAGGGGGTAACGCGGGGAAGTGAAACATCTCAGTACCCGTAGGAAGAGAAAACAATTGTGATTCCGTGAGTAGTGGCGAGCGAAAGCGGAGGATGGCTAAACCGCATGCATGTGATACCGGGTAGGGGTTGTGTGTGCGGGGTTGTGGGAGCGATGTGTCCAGCCCTACCTGGCTGGAGGACAGTGAGAAAGTGGTGTGGTTAGCGGAAGTGGTCTTGGGATGGCCTGCCGTAGACGGTGAGAGCCCGGTACGCGAAAACCCGCCGCCTGTCTTGTATCGATTTCCCGAGTAGCAGCGGGCCCGTGGAATCTGCTGTGAATCTGCCGGGACCACCCGGTAAGCCTGAATACCTTCTGATGACCGATAGCGGATTAGTACCGTGAGGGAATGGTGAAAAGTACCCCGGGAGGGGAGTGAAATAGTACCTGAAACCGTGTGCCTACAAGCCGTCAGAGCCCTCTCCTAGAGTGGGGTGATGGCGTGCCTTTTGAAGAATGAGCCTGCGAGTCAGGGACATGTCGCGAGGTTAACCCGTGTGGGGTAGCCGCAGCGAAAGCGAGTCTGAATAGGGCGTATCCAATCCAGAGGGTTTGGTGTAGTGGCGTGTTCTGGACCCGAAGCGGAGTGATCTACCCATGGCCAGGGTGAAGCAGCAGTAAGATGTTGTGGAGGCCCGAACCCACTTAGGTTGAAGACTGAGGGGATGAGTTGTGGGTAGGGGTGAAAGGCCAATCAAACTCCGTGATAGCTGGTTCTCCCCGAAATGCATTTAGGTGCAGCGTTGCATGGTTCTTACTGGAGGTAGAGCTACTGGATGGCCAATGGGCCTCACAAGGTTACTGACGTCAGCCAAACTCCGAATGCCGGTAAGTCAACAGTGTGGCAGTGAGACGGCGGGGGATAAGCTCCGTGCGTCGAGAGGGAAACAGCCCAGATCGCCGGCTAAGGCCCCTAAGCGTGTGCTAAGTGGAAAAGGATGTGCAGTCGCGAAGACAACCAGGAGGTTGGCTTAGAAGCAGCCACCCTTGAAAGAGTGCGTAATAGCTCACTGGTCAAGTGATTGTGCGCCGATAATGTAGCGGGGCTCAAGCACACCGCCGAAGCCGCGGCAACGAGCACACCTTCGGGTGTGACGTTGGGTAGGGGAGCGTCCTGCACACCGGTGAAGCCACCTAGTGATGGTGTGGTGGAGGGTGTGGGAGTGAGAATGCAGGCATGAGTAGCGATAAGGCAAGTGAGAACCTTGCCCGCCGAAAGACCAAGGGTTCCTGGGCCAGGCCAGTCCGCCCAGGGTGAGTCGGGACCTAAGGCGAGGCCGACAGGCGTAGTCGATGGACAACGGGTTGATATTCCCGTACCCGTGTGTGCGCGCCCGTGATGAATCCATTCTGCTAACCGTCCAAAACCGGGATCACCGATCCCTTCGGGGTGAGGGTTTCTGGGGCTGCACGGGACCCGGATGGGTAGTAGTCAAGCGATGGGGTGACGCAGGAAGGTAGCCGTACCAGTCAGTGGTAATACTGGGGCAAGCCCGTAGGACGACGTCCAGGTAAATCCGGATGTCACGTAGTCCGAGAGGTGATGCATAGCCGAGTGAGGCGAATTCGGTGATCCTATGCTGCCAAGAAAAGCCTCTAGCGAGTTCACACACGGCCCGTACCCCAAACCAACACAGGTGGTCAGGTAGAGAATACCAAGGCGTACGAGTGAACTATGGTTAAGGAACTCGGCAAAATACCCCCGTAACTTCGGGAGAAGGGGGACCCCCACACCGTCATGGCCCTAGCGGCCGGCAGCGGGAGGGGGTCGCAGAAACCAGTGAGAAGCGACTGTTTACTAAAAACACAGGTCCGTGCGAAGTCGCAAGACGATGTATACGGACTGACGCCTGCCCGGTGCTGGAAGGTTAAGAGGACCGGTCAACCCCCTTCGGGGGGTGAAGCTGAGAATTTAAGCCCCAGTAAACGGCGGTGGTAACTATAACCATCCTAAGGTAGCGAAATTCCTTGTCGGGTAAGTTCCGACCTGCACGAATGGCGTAACGACTTCTCAACTGTCTCAACCATAGACTCGGCGAAATTGCACTACGAGTAAAGATGCTCGTTACGCGCGGCAGGACGAAAAGACCCCGGGACCTTCACTACAACTTGGTATTGGCGCTCGATACGGTTTGTGTAGGATAGGTGGGAGACTGTGAAGCACACACGCCAGTGTGTGTGGAGTCATCGTTGAAATACCACTCTGATCGTATTGGGCTTCTAACCTCGAACCGTATATCCGGTTCAGGAACAGTGCCTGGTGGGTAGTTTAACTGGGGCGGTTGCCTCCAAAAAAGTAACGGAGGCGCCCAAAGGTTCCCTCAACCTGGACGGCAATCAGGTGTTGAGTGTAAGTGCACAAGGGAGCTTGACTGCGAGACATACATGTCGAGCAGGGACGAAAGTCGGGACTAGTGATCCGGCACCCCCGAGTGGAAGGGGTGTCGCTCAACGGATAAAAGGTACCCCGGGGATAACAGGCTGATCTTCCCCAAGAGTCCATATCGACGGGATGGTTTGGCACCTCGATGTCGGCTCGTCGCATCCTGGGGCTGGAGCAGGTCCCAAGGGTTGGGCTGTTCGCCCATTAAAGCGGCACGCGAGCTGGGTTTAGAACGTCGTGAGACAGTTCGGTCTCTATCCGCCGCGCGCGTCAGAAGCTTGAGGAAACCTGTCCCTAGTACGAGAGGACCGGGACGGACGAACCTCTGGTACACCAGTTGTCCCACCAGGGGCACCGCTGGATAGCCACGTTCGGACAGGATAACCGCTGAAAGCATCTAAGCGGGAAACCCCCTCCAAGACCAGGCTTCTCACCCATTCAGTGGGATAAGGCCCCCCGCAGACCACGGGATCGATAGACCAGACCTACACGCCCAGCAATGGGTTCAGGGAACTGGCACTAACCGGCCGAAAACTTACACACACAACCCCAAAGGGGGGAACCAAAACAATCGTGTAAGAACACACCACAACGCTGACGCAACCACACCCACGAACAACAAACCCACACCCCACCACCAAAAACACCCCCACCACAACAGGGGCACACCAGGGCCGAAAAAGAAAATAGAGTTACGGCGGCAATAGCGGCAGGGAAACGCCCGGACCCATCCCGAACCCGGAAGCTAAGCCTACCAGCGCCGATGATACTACCCACACGGGTGGAAAAGTAGGACACCGCCGAACACCCTTTAGTACTGTGGCCCCCAATTTCAATTGGGGGCCACAGTCATTTCTATTCGGTCCATTATTTTGGCATTCTCGTCGACTGGCAATCGCATTTCACGTACGAATGGTTTGGCGTCGAAATTGCACTATTGCATGCCATTGGACAGCGTGATCGATTCACCCGACTGGCATCGTCCCTGATCGGACACGAGATAAAGCACCGCATTCGCGACGTCCTCGGGTTCCAGAAGTCCGGGCCGAGGGCGTCCCTGCGCGAACATCTCCTCGACGTCGGCGAGTGTCGGGTTCTCCAGATCGGGCCGGATGGCCCGATATGTCGACGGGTTGTGGATCATCGCCGTGTTCACGCCTGCGGGCAGGACGGCATTAACGGTTATCCCGTACTCGGCGACTTCGTGGGCCAGCGACTTGACGAGTGCGACGACGCCGGCCTTGGCGGCGGCGTAATGGCCAGAGTCCCGTGCTCCGGTGGTTGCAACGATGGAACTGGTTGCCACCAGGCGTCCCGCGCCCCGGCCGATCATGTGGGGGACGACGGCGCGGAACGTATTGAACACCCCGGTGAGATTGACGTCGATCATGGTCTGCCACCGTCGCGCGGACATCGTGGCGATCGCGCCGCTGCTGGCGATACCGGCGTTGGCGACGACCACGTCGATGCGGTCGAACGCCGCGATCGCGTCGTCGACAACACGGTTCATCGCCACGATGTCACGCACGTCAGCGGTGATCGCGAGGCAGCGTCTCCCGAGCGACTCCACCGCCTGGACGGTCTGCTCGAGGTCCGACGGCGTCGCCAGCGGGTAGTCGACTTCCTCGACCGGGCCTACGACGTCGCACACGATGATGTCGGCGCCATACCGGGCGAGGGTGGTGGCGTGCGCCCGTCCCTGGCCACGTGCGCCGCCCGTGATCAGCGCGACCCTTCCGTCGAGTTCGTTCACTTGCGTCTCCTCCTGTGTTGCCGAGTCGACAGTGCAGACCGTGTGTCCGCTCGAAACTCATCGGATGGCCCTCGGCTGGTTCCGCTGGCCAACTGGCCTGACACAGTACGTTGCCGACGTGATCGACTGGCCAAACAGCCAGCCGTCAGTCGAAGAGTGTCGTGACCGTGCGGCTCTTCTCCATGTCGAGCAGTGCCCGCTTCCGTGCCAGTCCCCCGCCATAGCCGGTGAGGCTGCCGTTCGCCCCGATCACGCGATGACACGGCACGATGATGCCGATCGGGTTGTGGCCGTTGGCAAGACCGACGGCCCGCGACGCACTCGGCGAACTGATCTGCTGTGCTATCTCGCCGTAGGACCGGGTCTCGCCGTACGGGATGGTCAGCAATGCGGCCCACACCCGGCGCTGGAAGTCGGTCCCGACCAGGTCGAGGTCGAGGTCGAATTGCACCAGCTCGCCGGCGAAGTAGGAGTCCAGCTGTGCGACTGCGTCGGTGAAGGAGTCGTCGTCGGGCTCCCAGCCATCGCGGCTCGGTTCGTAGGTCTGGTCGACCATGCGAAGGTGGCGCAGCCGCCCGCAGCGACCGGCCAGCGTGAGCGGCCCGATGGGACTGTCGACGGTGCGGCTCTTGAGTGCTTCCATCACGTGTTTCCTTGCTGTGCAGTGCCTGTCGGCGGCCAGTCGTTGACTTCGTGATCCAGTGCGGTCCACAGGTGCTGCGCTGCATACGCCCGCCATGGTCGCCATCGCGCGCTGTGCTCGGTGAGTGCCCGGGTGTCCGCCGGAAGGCCCAGCTCCTTGGCGGCGGCCTGAATGCCGAGGTCGCCTCCGGGGAAGGCGTCCGGATCACCGAGCCCGCGCATGGCGATCATCTCGGCGGTCCAGGGCCCGATGCCCGGCAGCGCGAGAAGTTGCTGCCGGACCCGGTTCCAGTCACATCCCGGTCCGAGCGTGAGGTCGCCGTCGGAAAGCCCACCGATGAGGGTGACGAGAGTCCGTTGCCGCGACGTCGGGAAGGCCATGTGTACGGGGTCGATGTCGGCGAGCTGCGATACGTCGGGGAAGGTATGCGTGAGGCCACCATTGGCGTCCGAAACGGGAGAGCCGTACGCCTCGACCAGTCGGCGCGCGTGTGTTCGCGCGGCCTTCATCGAAACCTGTTGGCCGATCACCACGCGGATGGCGAGTTCGGTCTCGTCGACGGTGCGCGGGATGCGTTGCCCGGGCGCCTTTGCGACCACGGCACCGAGATGTTCGTCTGCGCCAAGCACGTCGAGGACCGCTTCGGGATCGGCGTCGAGGTCGAGCAGTCGACGGCATCTCGCGATCGCCGTCGCCAGGTCGCGGAACTCATCCAGCACCAACTCGCACCGGACGTGGTCGGGGTACGGACGCAGGCTGACGATGCCGTTGCCTGACGGCAACCGCAGGGTCCGGCGGTAGGCGCCGTCAACAACTTCCTCGACTCCGGGCACCGCGCCGGCGGCGAGGTGCCCGAACAGCCCCTCGTAGGCGAACGGGGTGCGCACCGGCAGTCGCAGCACCAGCACACCGCCGGATCCGCCAGGCTCGCCGCGCCCGAACGTGGTCCGCGCCCGCTCCCGAAGCGCCGTTGGCGTCAGGGCGCACACCGAGCGCACGGTGTCGTTGAACTGGCGGATGCTGGAGAAACCGGCCGCGAATGCGACGTCGCCGAAGGGGAGCGCCGTCGTCTCGATGAGCACCCGTGCGGTCTGCGTGCGCTGTGCGCGGGCCAGGGCTAGGGGGTTGGCGCCTACTTCGGCCTGCAGCAGCCGCTCCAATTGCCGGGTGGTGTAGCCAACACGTGCGGCAAGGCCCTGCACCCCTTCGCGATCCACGATCCCGTCAGCGATGAGGCGCATCGCCCTGGCCACGACGTCACCCCGGACGTTCCACTCCGGCGACCCGGGCGAGGCATCGGGCCTGCAGCGCTTGCAGGCGCGGAATCCTGCACCCTGGGCAGCCGCCGCGGTCTCGTAGAACCGCACGTTGCGGGCGAATGGCGGCCGCACCGGGCAACTGGGGCGGCAGTAGACGCCCGTGGTCAGAACGGCAGTGACGAACCAACCGTCGAACCTGGCGTCCTTCGATTGGACGGCCCGGTAGCAGCGGTCGAAGTCGTCGTGCACTCTTCGACGATGACACGCGGAGTCCGGCAACACTAGCGGAAAACCGACATCGCGGTGGTCGGTGAACGGTATGGGGTCGCCCCGCGAGAGGCAGGCCATGTCGCTGCCAGTGGGGCGGCAAACGGTCGTCGGCTCGAGCGGTAGGTGGGTACCATGAGGGGGCGGCTGGGATCCTCAGCCGGCCCGGGAAGAAGTCGGCTGTCCGCCGCCGACGTCGAGGAGTTCTCGCTCCGTGGTCCGGGCGGCACAGGTAGCCGTATTCAGGTCGGGCCCACATGCAACGGATACCGTTTTGATTTCCGGACGTAGCGGCGGCCTCTGCCCACGCCGTCGGTCCGATACCCGGCCGGGTGGCGACGACTGCCCGACGACTCCCAATGCCTACGAGGCCGGTCACGACGTTTCGTCGCGCCCCGACCACGTTGCCGGCAGTTCCATCGATGAAAAGGACACACCGTGACGCTCTCCGTCGAATTCCGAGGTTGGCCAGCTCCGCCGGGCCATCATCCACCGTCCCGGCCTCGAGATGGCCAGGCTCACTCCCGACAACATCGAGTCGTTGCTATTCGACGACATCGTCTGGGCTTCCAAGGCCAAGGAAGAACACGACGCGTTCGCCCAGGCCCTGCGTGACAAGGGAGTCGAGGTCCACTACTTCGGCGAACTGCTCTCCCAGACGCTGGAATTAGGAGACGGCCGCGACTTCGTCCTGGACCGCGTGTGCACTCCGGAGATCCTCGGACCGTCGCTGGCGGGGCCGGTGCGCCGGCTCTTCGCCGATCTCGACGGGGCCACGCTGGCGGAGTTCCTGATAGGTGGGGTGCTGAAGGCCGACCTGCATCCACAGCGTCCCCAGAGCCTGACCTGGGACATGCTGAAGTCCGACGACTTCGTGCTACCGCCGCTACCGAACCACCTGTTTCAACGCGATAACTCCTGTTGGATCTACGGCGGAGTGAGCATCAATCCGATGGCCATGCCCGCCCGTCAACGAGAGTCGCTGCACACCAGGGCCATCTACGGCTTCCACCCGCTGTTCGCCGATGCCGACTACGTGACGTACTACGGCGACGAAGACCGCAGCTACCAACCGGCAACCATCGAGGGTGGGGACGTCCACGTCATCGGTCACGGAGCGGTCCTGATCGGCATGGGTGAACGGACCACGCCCGATGGCGATCGAGGCCATCGCACACGCTCTATTCGATGCCGGACAGGCGACCACCGTGGTGGCCATCGAACTGCCGCACAGCCATGCCTTCATGCACCTCGACACGGTCATGTCGATGGTCGACGCGGACACCTTCGTGCTCTACCCGTACTTCGATCGCCACCTGCGAAGTTGGACCATCACCGCCGGTGAAGAACCTGACCGGCTCACCGTCACCCGCAACCACAGTCTCTGGGAATCGCTTGCCGAGATCCTGGAGGTCGACGAGATCGCGGTGCTCACCACCGATGAAGACATCCGGGCCGCCGAGCGCGAGCAGTGGGACGATGGCACGAACTATCTGGCCGTCTCGCCCGGGGTGGTGATGGGCTACGAACGCAATGTGGCCACCAACACCATGCTGCGCAAACATGGGATCGAGGTCGTGACAATCTCCGGCAGTGAACTGGGCCGTGGCCGCGGCGGACCACGCTGTATGACGTGTCCGATCACCCGCGACGGGGCGTAGCAAGAGCACGCGCCGTCGGGGCGATGGTGGTCCCGGCGGTGCCCTCGAGCAGTGCCTGCGCATCGACGAGTGCCCCGATGGTGGCCGGGTGTCCGGTCGCGGTGACGAATCGGCGGCAGGCCTCGATCTTGGGCCCCATCGAACCGGCTGGAAAAGCCATGCCGCCCAGATCATCTGCGATCCAGAGTCGTCAGCGGTGCCGCTTCCGGCGTGCCATAGTCCACCATCACCGCGGCCACGTCGGTGAGCACCAGCAGTCGCTGAGCCCCGACTGCGATGCCCAGCAGTGAGGCGACGTAGTCCTTGTCCACCACCGCTTCGACACCGGCGAGACGGCCGGCGCCGTCTTCGGTGACCGGCGCGCCGCCACCCCCGCCGCAGATCACCACGGAGCCCGGCGGCCAGCAGCGCGGTGATGGAGTCCTGCTCGATGATGCTGCACGGGTTCGGGGGAGGCCACCACGCGCCGCCACCGACCGTCGTCGGCGGCGACATGTCCAGCCGTGTTCGCTCGGCGAGCTCCTCCGCCCGGTCCTGCGGATAGCCGGGTCCGATGAACTTGGTCGGGCGGCGAACGCGGGGTCGGTGGTGTCCACCAGCGTCTGCGTGACCAGCGCCAACACAGGCTTTCGCACCCCGGCGTTGCGCAGCGCCTGAGCCAGCCAGTAGCCGATCATGCCCTGGGTCTGGCCACCAGGTCATCGAGCGGGTAGGGCCGGGTCAGGGCTGGTCGGTTTCGCTCTCCAGCGCCAGCAGCCCACCTGCGGGCCGTTGCCGTGGCAGATCAGCAGTCATGGCTGGCCGCCAACGGCGCGATCGCCTCGGCGGCGCTCCGCAGGTGCGCTCAGCTGGACGGCCGGCATCGGGCTTCTCCCCGCGCGCGAGCAGCGCATTGCCGCCCAGCGCGATGACTATCCTCATCGACGCCACCGCTCACGCACCGAACGCCCGGGTCATCATGGCCTTGATGGTGTGCAGCCGATTCTCGGCCTGGTCGAACACGATCGAGGCGGGTGACTCGAAGACCTCATCGGTGACTTCGGCGCCGTCGAGCTGGAACTGGTCCCGCACCCGGCGCCCGAGGTCGGTCGCCGCATTGTGCACCGAGGCAGGCAGTGCATGAACTTCGCGTCGGATCGGCCCGTAGCCGCGCATCAGTTGTTCGGTGACGCGGTAGGGCAGCAACAGCGGCACCCGAGTGGCCCACTCCTCGTCGGACTCGCCCATGCTCACCCAGACGTCGGTATAGACGAAATCGACTCCGCCGACCCCGTTTCGACGTCGTCGGTGACGAGCACCTTGCGCCCGCTGTCTGCGGCCAGCCCGTGCGCGGCATCGACCACGTCATCGGGTGGCCACAGCTCGCGTGGCGCCGCGATCCGGACGTCCATGCCCAGCAGTGCGCCGGTGACCAGCAACGAGCGGGCGACGTTGTTGCGGCCGTCGCCCAGGAAGCAGTACGCGATCTGCTCCACCGGGCCGTCGTGATGTTCGGTCATCGTCAGGATGTCGGCGAGCATCTGGGTGGGATGCCACTCGTTGGTGAGCCCGTTCCACACCGGCACTCCGGCGTGGTCGGCGAGTTCCTCGACGGAGGCCTGCGTCGAAACCGCGGAACTCGATGCCGTCGAACATCCGGCCCAGCACCCGGGCGGTGTCGGCGATGGACTCCTCCTTCGCCGATGTGGGAACCCTGCGGTCCGAGGTAGGTGATGTGAGCGCCCTTGATCGTGGGCGGCGACCTCGAACGCGCACAGCGTCCGAGTGGACGCCTTCTCGAAGATCAGCGCGAAGTTCCTGCCTGTGAGTTGCTGGGTCTCCGAGCCCTCGTGCTTGGCGCGTTTGAGCTCGTGCCGCGGTCGCCAGGAGGGCGAGGAACTCGTCCTTGGTCAGGTCCAGTTCCTTGAGCAGGGATCCCGGGTGCCGTTGGGCTGTCACGTTGTCATGGTCGAATACCTTCGGGTCGATGGGACGGAAGCTGCCGAGGGCTGTCTAGCGGGTGTCCCCGCGCCATCGCCGTGGTCGCGTTGTCGTTCGTCAGTGACCGGTGCTTCGCCGCCGGGCGCGAATCCGGCTTGCTTGAGCATCCGGCGCAGGTCGACGGTCATCTGCTCGTCGATGTCCTTGTTGCGGGGAGCCTCGAAGACTTCCGTTTCGGGTCCGCAGGGCCACGGTGAACTTGCCGTTGTGTTCCTGGGTTACGGTCCGAGGTCCTCGAGCACGGCGAGGACCTTGACGCCACTCGACGTTGCCGCCAGCCGGGTGCTGGAAGATCTTCTGGATCGTCGTTCGATGGTGACTGGTCACGTGGTAGTCCATGGGCTCGGTCCTTTCTTGTTGTCCCACTTGGTCATTCAAGTCCCTGCTGATTTCATGTCACGGCGGGCGTCGGGGTGCGGTGTTCTATCGGGCTTCTCGTTCGTCGGGTCGAGGATGCGGTAGGCGAGGAGTTTGATGCGGTCGCTGATCAGGAACCACGCCAGGGCGTAGGCCCAGACCGCAGCGGCCCACGTCCAACCCAGTGGGGCCATGAACACGCCGTAGACGGCGATCAGCGTGGCGATGGCCTGGGTGCCGACGACGGCGATCAACAGGATGCGGGCCGGGCGGATCGACCAGAACGGTCCGCGGGTCCGCGTCAGGAAGATCGTCAGGTGCCCGGCGACCGACAGCATGAGGTACATCAGCGTCTGCACCCGTGGGTGGCCGAGGTCGAAGACGCGGTCTCCGAGGTAGAACAAGCCGAATGCGGCGATCGGTCCGATGAGACCCAGCACGGTGGCGATCCCCAGCACCATCGCGCATGTTCCAGGCTTCGGGCTTGTTGGGTAGCGCACGTTGTCGTAGGCGATGGACAGGATCGCGCCGTCGTTGAGCAGCGCGAGCATCACGATCATGATCGCGGTCAGCGGGTAGAAGTTGAAGACCAGGATGGCGACGGTCATGAACAGCAGCACCCGGAGGGTTTCGGCGATGCGGTAGATCGCATAGCTGTTCATCCGCTGAAAGATCTTGCGGCTCTCCTTGATCGCGTCGATGATGACCGACAGCCCCGGGGTCAGCAGCACGATGTCGGCGGCCGCGCGCGCGGCGTCGGTGGCCCCGGATACGGCGATGCCGCAGTCGGCCTTCTTCAGCGCGGGGGCATCGTTCACGCCGTCGCCGGTCATGCCGACGATGTGGCCGCGCTTCTGCAGCACGTCGATGATGTGGTATTTGTGCTCGGGGAACACCTCGGCGAAACCGTCGGCGGTCTCGATGGACTCGACAACTGCCGCGGATTCGTCCTTCTTCGTATCGCCGAGGGAGGAGGCATCGACGATGTCGGCGCCCAAACCAACCTTGGTGGCGGTTTCCTTCGCGATGGCCAGCGCGTCACCGGTCACCATCTTGACGCTGACACCCATCGCCCGCGCGGTGGTGATGGTGGTGGCGGCGTCGTCGCGGGGCGGGTCGAACAGTGGTAGCACGCCGACGAACTGCCAGTCGCCGTCCCCATCGGCGCGGGCGACGCCCAGGGACCGGAATCCTCTTGCGGCGAACTCGTTGACGGCGGCGTCGACGGTGGCCGTGATCTCCGCGCTGTCGGCGGCCAGCGCCAGGATCACCTGGGGTGCGCCCTTGGTGACCCGGAACGTGGTCCCGTCAGCCGCGGTGACGGAGGCTTCGGTGCGTTTGTGCACGGGGTCGAAGGGTGCGTAGTGCGTGATCGTGTAGGCGCGCAGCGCCTCTTCATCGGCGAGGCCGCCGAGCACGGCCCGGTCGATGGGGTCGTCGTTGTCCGTGCGGGAGGCCAGCGCACCGTTGAGGATGACGGCTTCGGGGGTGGCGCCATCGATGGCGAACGGCGCGCCCAACGTCAGCGAGTTCTGCGTCAGGGTGCCTGTCTTGTCCGCGCACAGCACGTCCACGCCGGCGAGTTCCTCGATGGCAACGAGCCGGCTGACGATGGCCTGCTTCTTGGCGAGCAGTCGTGCGCCGACGGCCATCGTCACCGACAACACGGTCGGCATCGCCACCGGGATCGCCGCGACGGTCAGGACCAGCGCGAACTGCAGGGTCGTCAGCATCGCGTCACCACGCACCCACGACGTGACGACGATGAGTGTCACCAGCGCGACGGCGAGGATGATCAGGTAGTTGCCGATCTTGAGCACGGCCTTCTGGAAGTGGCTGACGGTCTGCGCGTCGGCGACGAGTTCGGCCGTCTTCCCGAAGTAAGTGTGTGTGCCGGTCGCGTACACCACGGCGCAGATCTCGCCCCGGCGGATGATCGCTCCGGAGAACACGGCGTCACCGGCGGCGCAGGTGGCGGGCAGGGACTCCCCGGTCAGCGCAGACTGATCGACCTCGACGTCGTCGCCGTCGAGAAGTCGGGCGTCGGCGGGCACGATGTCCCCCAGGCGCAGCCGAATGACGTCCCCTGGCACCAACTCCCGCGCCGGCGCGGTGATCCACTGGCCGCCGCGGGTGACGCGCGCGTTGATCGCCAGTTTGGCCTTGAGGGCCTCGATGGCGTTGCCTGCCTGGCGTTCCTCGGTGTAGCCCACCACTCCGTTGGCGACCAACAGCAGCAGGATGATGAAGAAGTCCGGCCAGTGCCCCACCACGCCCGAGAGAATGACCGCAATCTCGATCATCCAGGGGATCGGACCCCAGAAGTAGCTCAGGAACTTCAGCAGCGGATTGGTCTGGTGCTCGGCGATCTCGTTGGGCCCGTACCGCGTCAATCGAGCGGCGGCCTCGGAAGCGCTCAAGCCCTGTGGTGAGGTTCCTAGCTGCTCCTCGACCTGCGCCATCGGCATCGACTTGAGGTCGTCGCCCGGTTCGGGTTTGCCGTCCGCAGGGTTCGAGGTGGCATTCGGGGTGTCAATGGTCATCGTGTGTGGTCCTCAGCGACTCACACGGCCAACGGAAAGTACTGTGCGGAAGAGATTTTCGGCGTCACAGAAGTGGTCGATGTCAACATTGCGGTCCCCGGGCGTGTGGTAGTCACCTTACTGTCCGGTCATGAGCACATGCTCCTTGAGAGCAGCGGCGGACAGCGACTCTCATACCGGTCTGGTTGAGCTTCCCAACACCTTCGACGCTACACCTCGCGAGCTTCGCCGGGGCCGCTTGACTTCTGGCCGTCGGCGGCGTCGGGCACCGTGTCCAGGATCGCTCTTGCGGCAGCGTGCCGGTCGGTTTCCCCGGCCCCGGCCCCGGCCGAGGCGTCGAGTCGTGAGTCGGCTTGCTCGGGAGTGTAGCCGCGGGAGATCAGGACGCCGATGGCCTGATCGATGTCCGACGCCGCCTGCAGCCGTCCGGCGATGTCGGTACCGGCGGGGACGGCAAGGTGAGCGTCGAGGGTGAACTCGGTCGGCGCCCGTTTGGTCAGCCACGCCAGATCCGCAGCGAGATCGACGAATGCTCCCGGCGCCTCCGCATAGAGGATGAGAGCCATCGCAGGGTGTGGGCCGGAGTCGAGACCCGGTAGCGGCACGTGCAGCGATGTTCGGATGTCACCGGCAACGGCCCCGTCGGCGAGAACCGAGATGGTGAACGGGGGATCGCGAACAGGTAGGACCAAGCTCAGACCGAGATAGCTGGATACCGCTGCTGCGGCATCGAGGGTCAATTGTCGAAGGCCGTCTGCCACGTCGGCGCCCGGGTCATCCAGCGTCTCGGTGAGAAGGCGCAGACCTGCGGCAAGGGCCGCGATGATCGTCACGGGGTGAGTGCTCCACGGGGCGCTCCCGAGCGCCGATCAAGCCTGCCAAAACCGAACAGGGCGACGCCCTGCACGAAGGGGGATCCGGCGATGCGGGTCAGGACCGCTGCCGAGGCCGTCCCCCGCTGCTCACCGTACGCGCAACGGGCCACGTAGCGGCAGCGCCACGGTGTGAACGGACTCAGCTCTGGCTGTGGCGGGCACGGGCGCGGCGGACGGCCTCGTCGACGAGGCGCGCAGCCACCTCGGCCAACTTGCGATGCTCGGCCTGGCTCATCGCGCGCAGCTGTGCGAACGCCTCCTCGGCACTGCGACCGGTACGTCCCCGCAGCAGGCCGATGGCCTGATCGATCACCGGTCGTGTCGACAGTGCGGTCTGCAACTGGACGCTCAGCGCCATCGCCTGGGCCAGCACCGCAGCGTTGTGGACGGCGACCGCCGCGGGTTTGGCGAACAGTTCTCCCAGTTCGGCAGCATGCGCGTCGAAGACATCCTTGTCGTAGGCGTACACGTTGATCGCCCCGATCACCTGATCTGACAGCAGCAGCGGCAGCGACAACGCACTGTGCACACCCAGCCTGCCTACCCGCGGGCCGAACCGCGGCCACATCTTCTCCCCGCCCAATGACCCCGTCCGCACCGTGCGGCCCTCCAGCGCCGCGGTGATGCAGGGGCCCTCATTCAGGGTGACGTACTGAATTTCGTCGATCTCCGCGACGAACGGCGCGCTCGCGGCCAACTCCTCGACCATGTTGTCCCTGCGGTCGGTCCGCAACAGGGTCACACCTGCGCCGTCGGCGCCCGGAATCGCATGCACCGCGAATGAAGCCACCTCTGCGAGCAGTTCGGGTAGACCGCGACTACCGGCGACCAAGCCCGCCAGATCGGCTATGGCGGCCTGTACATCGGAAGCATCGGCGGTGGCCTGTTCCAGGGTCAAATGTCCTATCGGGGTCCGGGGGACACCCTCATCGAACTGCGGCACCGCTACCACCTGCACTCACGTCGGTCCAGTCCGAGGCCTGGCATCCACGACCGAGGTCCGTGACGTGTTGCGACCAGGGTACTCCGAACGTCGGCTGGCATGCGTGCCGGTGATCGCTGCCCACAGCAGGCTCGTCGTCACCACCTCGTGACAGACCGAACGGACGTCGGTGATCCTTCTGGCATCGAGAGGCGCATCCGGGTCGAAAGACTCTGTTGGGAAAGAACATACGAGGAGAAAATGGACCTCTCGGATCAAAACCTTGCAGATGCCTGATCCGGCGCCGGTCGCAGCGAAACCGCTGACCGAGCGGCCATTTGGATTCAACTCTTAGGAGCGCGACCGTATGACGAACGAGACCCATACAACCAAGAACGGCACGACGAGCGAAACCGGCGATGGTGCCCTGGATGTGCTTCCGCGGGCGGCGGAACTGTCGGACGAGGTACTCGAATCGGTCAAATCGGGGCAGCAGGCTGCGATCGAGGCCGTCCGCAAGTTCGTCGACACCGTCGATGAGGCCCTTCCCGCGGCCGTGCACCCGCTGCGCAAGACCGTCGTCGACAGCGCCCTCGAACTGGCAGACCAACTCGTCGCGACGCAATACGAGTTCTTGCGCAGCGTCGTGCGGAGTGCGGACCGGGCGCTCAGCAAACTGCATGAGGAAGAGGACTGAATGACCGGCCCCTCAGATGGCATGCCGAGGACCTTGTTCTCTCCGGCAGAGGGCCTTGTCCTCTGCACCCTCCGTCCGCTTCCCGGCAGTGTCGCCATCATCGGACAACCGCGAACGGAGGTGAGAGATCTGGCTACCCAACACGCCGGTCAAAGCATGCGAACCGGTGTAGCGTCGGTACCGGCTGAGAAGTCAGCCCGTCCGGGATAAGAGTTCAGCCGTCCGCTGCTGAACTAGGGAGCGTTGGCTCCGAGCCCGTCCATCGATGCTCGTGTCCAGGCCGGGATCACCATGACCACTTCGCAAGTTCGTTCCGCTCATACCGCGCGTTTCGCCTGCGACTGGCCGACGCCGTCGGTAGCCATCGTCAGGGTTCGCGGCGACATCGACGCTTTCAACGCTGACAACCTGACCGAGTACGCGTGCGCTCAGATCACGGTTGCCCGCGGGCTTGTCCTTGATCTGAGTTCGCTCGATTTCATTGGGACCGAGGGCTTCTCGGCGCTTCACAGAATCTCCGTGTCCTGCGCGCGATCAGGAATGGGCTGGGCCCTGGTGCCTGGTGCGGCTGCCCGGCGGGTGCTGCGAATCTGTGACCCGCACTGCTCGCTGCCCGCCGCCGACACCGTCGAGGCAGCGCTGGCCGCCGTTTCAGCGACGTTCCTACCTCGACCGCTGCTGACCGGGACGGGCTGATCTGCACGCGCAACCACGTAGACCGCCACTGGAGGATTCGACCATGACCATGCCCGCGTACGTCCGCTTCTTCGAAGAGATCGGCATAGCCGACGTGCCGCTCGTCGGCGGTAAGAACGCCTCGCTCGGCGAGATGTTCCAGAAGCTGTCGGATCGCGGCGTCCGCATTCCCAACGGGTTCGCCACCACCGCCGAGGCCTACCGGTACATGTTGGAAAGCGCGGGCGCCTGGGAACCGCTGCACGCCGCACTCGACGACATCGACCCGACCGACGTCGCCGCGCTGGCACGCAAGGCCAAGCGGGCCCGGGAAATCGTGTACGGCGCCGGGCTCCCGGACGACCTCGCCGCGCAGATTCTCGACGCCTATCGCAAGCTTCAGGACGAGTACGGCGAGGAGGTCAGTCTCGCAGTACGAAGCTCGGCGACGGCCGAAGACCTACCGACGGCGAGCTTCGCCGGCCAGCAGGACACCTATCTCAACATCAAGGGTGCCGAGAGTCTGCTCGACGCGTGCCGCCGCTGTTTCGCCAGTCTGTTCACCGATCGCGCCATCCATTACCGCATCGATCAGGGCTTCGACCACTTCAAGGTCTCGCTGTCGATCGGCGTGATGAAGATGGTGCGCTCCGACCTCGCCTCGTCGGGTGTGATGTTCTCCCTCGACACAGAGTCGGGCTTTCGCGACGCCGTGTTCATCACGGGCGCCTACGGCCTCGGCGAGAACGTCGTTCAGGGCGCCGTCGACCCCGACGAGTTCTACGTCCACAAGCCGACCTACCTGACCGGTCACCGAGCCGTCCTGCGCCGCCTCATCGGCGACAAGGCGGTCAAGATGATCTTCGTCGAGGGTGAGACGAAGTACACGACGCGCAACGTCCCGACGCCGAAGGCCGACCGCGCCCGCTACTGCCTCAACGACGACGACGTCCTGGAGCTCGCCGGCTACGCGTGCACGATCGAGGAACACTACGGCCACCCGATGGACATGGAGTGGGCCAAGGATGGTCTCGACGGGAAGCTCTACATCGTGCAGGCCCGCCCCGAGACGGTGGCCTCCCAGCACAGCGTGACCGCGCTGGAGAGGTATGCGCTCGAGGCCAGCGGCGAGATACTCACCGAGGGACGCTCGGTCGGCGAGAAGATCGCATCAGGCGTCGCGAGACGGGTCGAACATCTCGCCGAGCTGTCCGAATTCAAGCCCGGCGAGGTACTGGTCTCCGACATCACCACGCCGGACTGGGAGCCGGTCATGAAGACCGCGGCGGCGATCGTCACGAACCGCGGCGGGCGCACCTGCCACGCGGCGATCATCGCCCGCGAACTCGGCATCCCCGCGGTCGTGGGTGCCGGCGACGCGACCACGTCCGTACCCGATGGCACGGTCGTGACGGTGTCGTGCGCCGAGGGTGATTCGGGACGTGTGTACCGCGGCGCGCTGCCCTTCCACGTGGATCGCACCGAGGTCGGGGACATGCCACGGCCACGAACCGAGATCATGCTCAACCTCGGAAACCCCGATCTCGCCTTCAAGACGTCGTTCCTCCCGAACGACGGCGTGGGGCTGGCCCGGATGGAGTTCATCGTCAACGAATACATCAGGGTCCATCCCCTCGCCCTCCTCCATCCCGAGAAGGTCGAGGATCCCGAGGCTCGCCAGACGATCCATCGGCTGATAAAGGCCTACCCCGACGGAGGCACGTACTTCGTGGAGCGGCTCTCCGAAGGCGTCGGCACCATCGCGGCGGCCTTCTGGCCGAAGCCAGTGGTGGTGCGCATGTCGGACTTCAAGACCAACGAATACGCCAGCCTGATCGGCGGAACGGCCTTCGAGCCCCAGGAAGCCAACCCGATGCTGGGCTTTCGCGGCGCCTCGCGCTACGCGCATCCCGCGTACGCGGAGGGCTTCGCGCTGGAATGCCGCGCGATGCGCCGGGTCCGCGAGGAGATGGGCCTGACGAACGTCATACTCATGCTGCCGTTCGTGCGCCGAGTCGCCGAGGCGGACCTGGTCCTTCAGACCATGGCCGACCTTGGTCTGCGGCGCGGCGAGAACGGGCTAAAGGTATACGCGATGTGCGAGATTCCGAACAACGTGATCCTGATCGATGAGTTCGCAAAGCGATTCGACGGGTTCTCGATCGGCTCCAACGACCTGACGCAGCTGACGTTGGGCGTCGATCGCGATAGCGAGGTCGTGGCCTTCGACTACGACGAGCGCGACGACGGAGTCAAGGCAATGATCCGCATGGCGGTAGAAGGGTGCCGCCGCAACGGGATCCACTCGGGGTTGTGCGGACAGGCGCCGTCAGATTACCCGGACATGGCCGAGTTCCTGGTTCGGCTGGGTATCGACTCGATGAGCGTGACTCCCGACACGGTGGTCAAGACCACCGGCCAGGTGCTGAAGTTGGAGGAACAGCTCGTGCCGGCGAAGCGATCGGCACCGGATCCCGTTGGCGCCCAAAGCTAGCTGCACCCGTGCAACCTGCTGGCACCGATGTCTCCTCCTGGTCCAGCCAATTCATCCGTCGGCTTCGAGCGCCGTCTTGTCCTTGAGCAGCGCTTCGGCTGCGCGGCGGCCGCTGACGAGAGCACCTTGGATCGAGGCGGTGTCGCGGTGGTCCCCGCATACCAAGAGTCCGTCCGAGACGCGGACCGGGCGGCGCACCGACAGCGGTGGCGGCTGGGCGGGTAGCGCATCGTGAATGACGTTCCTGGTCAACAGGGTCCACCCGGTAGCGTCGAGACCGAGAATGCCGGCCGCGTGCCGCCGCGTCACCGACTCGTCGGGCGGTGTTCCGTCTGCGGCCAGCAGCGCCGACGCTTCGATGAGATGCCGCCCCGGCGGCGCGTAGGTGGGCGCGACCGCGCTGACGACCGCGGCGTTCAGAACCGGTCCCACAGCGTCGATCCGGCCGTCGACCCACAGCATGGGTAGCGGCTCCGGCACGTCGTCGGCGGCCCACCAGTCGGTCACCACGCCGTTCATGCGGGGCGTGCGTAGTCCGGTCAGTCCGGCCGCGGCGACCGGATCGGCGGCGATCACCACCTGTGCTGCGCGCACCGATGCAGCCCCGTCCGATACGCGCCAACCGCTGCCATCCCTGGTCAGTTCGACAACCTTGCGGTGCAGTGTGATTCGATCGGTGATATCGGCGGCGAGCTGGCGCGGCAGCGCGTGCATGCCGTCGGCCGGAAGCGCGGGCACACCGAGTACGAACATGCGGGCCAGCAGCAGCGCGAACGCGTTGGAGGTAGTGCCTGCGTCCTCCAGGAGCACTCCGGCGAGAAACCTGTCGATCACCCGCCGCAACTCACCATCGACTCCCGCTTCGTCCAACGCCTCTCGCAAGGGAACGTCCAGCCGGCCGCCCGAAATCAGCTTTCTCGGCCGTACAGCGGGTGCAATCCAGCGCAGCGCGGATGCGACGGAGCGCAATCCGAGACCGCCGCGGGTCAGCATGGCCGGTACCTTCGTCGGAGCCCGAAGCGGATGTACCCACACATTGACGTCGTGTGCGCGACGGACCGCGACGCCCGCGCCGAACCGCTGTAGGTCGAGATCCGGCACCTCGACTGCGCGCGCAAGTTCCGGGTAGGCGGGATTGAGCACCTGGAAGCCGCGGTCGCACCGAAAACCGTCGATGACGTCGGTGCGTACCCGGCCACCGACGACGTCGGAAGCCTCCCACACCCTGATATCCCGCCCTGCCCTGGCAAGCAGGCTCGCGCAGCGCAAACCGGCGATTCCCGCGCCGATCACCAGCACTTCGGTGTCGTAAAGACTCATTGCAGCACGTAGTTCCCGTCGACGATCGTCACCCTAACCCTGCAACCGAGGAGCAGGCGCTCACGGCCCTACTGACCTCACTGCGGTAAGCAACCACGAAAGCACACTCGGCACCAGTCGCGTCGCCCGATGCGGGCGGCGCCGATGTGTCGCGACGCGGGAAACGGGCATTCTTCATGCATGAACGTCATTCCCCTGCCGACCGCCACGATCGATGACTCCGAAGTGGCGTGTGCCCTGCGGCGCGCGGTCGGGGTGATCAACCCCTTGCTCGACGTGCTCTCGGGCGCTGATCCGCTCGGGATCAAGAGCCGGACCCGGGATGCCGGCGAGTCGAACGGCGTGACCGACGGGGTGCTCGACGCGCTGGCCTGGATGGCCAACACAGCCGATGTTCCCGGGACTGCGGCCTGGGACGACATGGACGTTGACGCACGAATCAACTGGTGGGTACGGCGGGTCGGCGCGTTGGACACGCTCGTCGTCGCCTTCCCAGGAGTGTTCGGCGTGGTCGCCGACACGTTGCCCGTCCAGGACCTCCTCGGGTTCTCCAGCCAGTCGATCGTATTGTGTGCCGTGGCGCGCGAGCACGGGGTCGATGACACTGCGCAGCAGGTGCGCATGCTGGCTGCCGTGCTCTGCGATCGTGACCTTGGGTCTCACACGGACCAGCAGGATGCCGCGGCGTCGAATGCCGAGGACACCTCGTCGACCGGTTTCGCGCCGGCGGCGGCGGTGTGGCATCTCGCAGGAGTCATGCGGGCGGTTGGCGACGAACTCCTCAAGCGGCCACGTCCGCGACGCATCTTCCGATATCTCGGGATGCTGCCCGCAGCGGGTGTGGTCGCGGACTACCTCGGCGAGTACGGCGCCCTGGTGCGCGCGTCCAAGCAGGGTCGCGGCTGGCTCGCCGAGAGCGGGGCATGGGCCGCCGTCTGAGACTGACATTGCGCATCTGCGTCGTCGCGCTGCCTCCTTTGCTATAACCAGACGGGGATGTTAGTTCCGTCACAGGAAGCGTGGCCCGAATGCCTTCACCGTCGACGACGACGCGCGATGACCAATACGTCCGTCCGATGCGCAAGGCGCCTACGTCTGCAGGCTGCGCCAGGTTCATTGGCCGCGTCGGTGCTCTCGCAGTCGCGTTGGGCCTCGGTGCGGCAATCGCGGGCAGCCCGGGCATCGCATGGGCCGATGGGAAAGGCTCCGGTTCGTCGTCGTCTTCGGGCTCGGCGTCGTCCGACTCGTCTGCATCCAGCCCGGCGTCCTCGGGGGGTTCGACGGATTCGACCGGGACGAGCGGCTCGCGGTCTGGCGGCGGCCCGACCTCCACGGTGTCGGCGTCGACCTTTTCCTCTGCCGCCTCCTCCAAGCGAAGCGAACGCGGTTCATCCGGCACCGACGATGACACGTCGACCGATGTCACCGACGCGGGCGATGCGCCCGTCGATGTGAAGAGCACTGTGTCGAAGAATCGGTCGACGAGCGAATCGCGGGCGGTCGTCGCCCCACCCGCGGACCGCGATCCGATCGCCGGCGCAGTAGTCGAACCATCGGCCCGGGCCGAGACCGTGACCGTCACGGCGGAAACCGTCGCCGACCAGCCGCGCGACGTCGTTGCGGATGACACGCTCGCCGTCGTCGACAAAGCCCCGCCGCCCGCCCAGCTGGCCGCGGCCGACACCGTGGCGCCGGCCGCGGCAACAGCACCGGCACCGCCCAGGATCGGACTCGTGTCGGGTCTGGTCTCCGGCCTGCTGACCGCGGTGGGGTTGCACCCGCAGGCCACAGATGGTCCCGTGGCACCCGCCGAGCCTCCTACGCTGTGGGCACTGCTGGGCTGGGTGAGACGCGAGATCGGCCATGCGCTCAGCCCCGCGAGTGCCTCGATGGCCACGGCCGCGGCAACGACATCGCTGACGGTCTCGCCGACGCCCACGAGTGCGCCCGTGCTCCCGACGGTCAGCCCGTTGGGCACATCAGTACAGCTCGAGGCGGAGAGCACCGCCGCGCGCACCGTGCGCACTCTGCCGGTCGCGTTGGCGAAACTGGTGCTGCGTCTCGGGTTCCAGTTGGCGGCCCAGCAGCAGTTCTCACTCGTGGGTGGGCCCGACCAGGCGAATCTGGATCGGCTCAGCGCCGCCGTCGACGAGTACGCCATGGCGACGGCGTTCCAGCAGCAGATCCTCAACTCGAACACCCCGACTCTGGTGGCGCAGGTCGCTCCGCCCCACACCTGGTACGGGCAGATGGTGCCCGGCTCGCGAATCCTCTACGACAACCCGGACACGATCTACCGCTTCATGGGTGTCAACGGTGCGTCCTCGTACGTGATCACCGGCCGCTTCACCGACGAGGTTCCCACGGACACCACCTTCAGTGTGCTGACCGGGTTCACCGGCATCACCGCGTCGGTGCTGACCAAGGATGAACTCGTCGTCAACGACGACGGCACCTTCACGATCACCGCCGACTCCACTCCCGCGGACGGCCGGACCAACCATCTCCAGCTCCCCAACGACGCGACCCTGATCGCGACGCGGAACACCTTGGCGGACTGGAACACGGAGGTGCCGATGAGCCTCGACGTGATACGCGTCGGTGGACCGCCGAACAGCCTGTTCAGCCAACTTGGAGGATTCGCCATTCCCGTCATCGGGCCGCTGGTGGTGGGTAATCCGCTACTGACGACCCTGGTCTCGGTTGTTCCGCCGATGGCCCGTCCGCCGGCGCTGCTGCGGGGCTCGGTGTCGGCGATCATCATGTTGCTCGGGATCCGGCGGGAGGCGACGTACATCGCCGTGGCGACGACCGACCCGCAGACCGGCGAGCAACTCCAGCCGAACGTGCTCAAGGATCCGGCTCGCAACGCAGAATTCCTTGCGACACAACTTCAGAGCGCTGGCTACTTCCAGCTGGCGGATGACGAGGCGCTGGTCGTCACGATCGACAAGGGCAACGCCGGCTACTTCGTCCTGCCGATCACCGATGACTGGACCATCACCGACGACTATTGGAATGAGCAGACCAGTCTCAACAGCGCCCAGGCGATCATCGACGATGGCGCAACCACCTACACCCTGGTGATCTCGAAATCCGATCCCGGCGTGGCGAACTGGGTGTCCACCGGAGGGCTGAATCAGGGCACGATCTCGATGCGGTTCCAGGATCTCGACCCCGACGCGCCCGACGACCTGCCCACGGTCAGCTCGCAGGTGGTCAAACTCGACGACCTGGCCTCGGTCCTTCCCGCGGGCACGGTGTACTACGACCAGGCGCAACGCGCAGAGCAGCTGGCGATCCGCAAGGCGGGCTTCGACAACCGGTTCGCGCCATACCCCCAGCCATAGCGCGACGCACTGAACCCCGGGGTATCTAGACTCGGCACTCGTGGCCGAACTGGTGCAGCAGTACCTGGACCGGATCCTGTCCGAACACGCCGATGTCGCCGACGGTGCGCTCGCCGACTACATTCCCGAACTCGCCCGTGTCGACCCGGCCGGTCTCGCGCTCTCGCTGTCGTCGTCGGACGGCTATGTGTACGAATCCGGCGACGCCGAACTGGAATTCACGATCCAATCCATCTCCAAGCCGTTCACCTATGCGCTGGCGCTCGACCTGATCGGCCAGGATGCCGTGGACGCGAAGATCGGTGTCGAACCGTCCGGGGAGGCCTTCAACGAGATCAGCGTCGACAAGACCACCAAGATGCCGAAGAACCCGATGATCAACGCCGGAGCGATCGCCGCGGTGTCACTCGTGCCCGTCGGCTCACCCGACGAACGATTCACCCTCATCCGCGAGTTCTACTCGGCGTGTGCGGGCAGACAGTTGCACCTCGACGCCCAGGTGTACGCCTCAGAGAAGGCGTCCGGTGACCGCAACCGAGCCATCGCGTACATGCTGGCCAGCTTCGGCGTGCTGGACGACGACCCCGACGAGGTGCTCGACGTCTACTTCCGCCAGTGCTCACTGAACGTCACCTCGACGGACCTGGCCCGGATGGCTGCCACGCTCGCGCGCGGTGGAGTGAATCCCGGGACAGGGCGCAGGGTGACCACCGCCGCGGTGGTCAGGCGGACGCTGTCGGTGATGGTCACGTGCGGAATGTACGACGCGGCCGGTGACTGGGTGAGCGCCGTCGGCATGCCTGCCAAGAGCGGAGTCGGCGGTGGCATCGTCGCGGTGCTGCCCGGCCAACTCGGGATCGGCGTGTACTCGCCGCTCCTGGACCCCAAGGGCAACAGCGTGCGTGGAGTGCGCGTCTGTCGAAGCCTGTCCGAACGCCTCGGACTGCACTTCCTCACCGTGGCGCGGGACTCACGGGCGACGCTGCGCGCGGTCTACGAACCGCGCCGCGACGTCCGCGTCTACGAGACCCACGGTGACCTGCTGTTCTGCGGGGCAGAGCAGGTGTTGCGGACGGTCGATCGCGACAAGGACGACTTCGACGTCGCGATCCTCGACGTATCCCGCATCGACGACATCGACGACGCGGCGCGTGAACTCCTGTCCGGCATGAGCACGACACTGCGTGCGCAAGGCAAGGCCGGCTACCTCGTCGACCCCGATCGCATCGTCGTTCGCACCAAGCCCGAATTCGAGGCGGTGCGCTACCGCACCGTCGAGGATGCGGTCGCGGCCGCTGAGGCGGCCCTGCGGGAAAACCCCACCTGAACTCGAGCGTCAGCCGCGCGTTATGGGGCAGGCGATGTCGACCGAGACCACGGTCGTCGAGGTGGGATCCGTCGGCGGGTCACCGGGATTGTGGATGTCCGTCACCTTGCACGTGGTGAGGAGTGAGGTGTCGCCGCTCGGGACACCATTCACCTGAACCTGGTAGCCCTGCTCGGTGAGTTCATCGATGACTTCGGCCGCTGACTCGGTGTCGATGTCGGGGTCCGCCGTGACCGGGGAGGCCAGGGTGGTGGCCACCGCGATGCCGGCGGTGGCCAGAAGGAGTGCGACGCGTCGCGGTTCACGCAGCATGAAGACGGCCCTCTGTTCGTGGGACCCGAGGAAGCCGAGTCGTACCTGTGAGTGTGACCAGAGGGTAACGCCCGGAAGGCGTCGCGCCCCGCTTCTACACCGGCGTGGCGAGTCGTGTCGGCTCGTCGTGGCCGCGCAGCGTCACGGTGTCGCCCAGACTCCAACGAGCCCTTTCCGATTCACCGGCGTCGGCGACGGCGGTCGCCGACGCGACGAGGTGGCCCGGTACCTGCTTTGACAGTTCACACAGCCGGGCCGCTTCGTTGACCGGTTCGCCAATCACGGTGTACTCGAACCGTTCCTTGGCACCCACGTTGCCCGCCACCACCTGGCCGGCCGCCACGCCGATGCCCGCGGCACACTCCGGCACCTCCGCACGCAACCGTTCTGCCATTCCACGGGCGGCCGCCAGCGCCTGATCCTCGGGATCGTCCAGTGACACCGGTGCGCCGAAGACGGCGAGCACTGCGTCGCCCTCGAACTTGTTGACCAAGCCATGGTGGCGGTCCACCTCGTCCACCACGACGGCGAAGAAGCGATTGAGAAGCTCGACGACCTCGACGGCCGGCCGGCTCGTCACCAGTTGCGTCGACCCGATGATGTCGACGAAGACGACTGCGGCATGGCGTTCCTCGCCGCCGAGCTCGGGGCGCTCCTGTTCGGCCAGCGCGGCGACGTCGCGACCCACGTGGCGACCGAACAGGTCGCGTACCCGCTCCCGCTCGCGAAGCCCGTGCACCATGGAGTTGAATCCCCGCTGCAGCTGCCCGAGTTCGGTGCCGTCGAACACCACCAGATTGGTCTCGAAGTCGCCCTGTTCCACTCGGTTGAGTGCCGCCTTGACCGATCGCACGGGTGTCGCGGTGAGCCAGGACAGGAT
Organism: uncultured Actinomycetota bacterium; assembly: GCA_963798245.1. Classification (GTDB taxonomy): domain Bacteria; phylum Actinomycetota; class Actinomycetes; order Mycobacteriales; family Mycobacteriaceae; genus Mycobacterium. The sequence continues at coordinate 143,023 of CAWCSO010000003.1, read as the reverse complement.
CCACATCAGGAGAGCGCCGAAGGTCAGCGCGAACAGCGAGAGGATCATGATCGCGATCGTGAACTCCGTGGGCGTGACGTTCCGCAGTGAGAGCGTGATGATCGCGGCCAGCAGGATGCCCAGCACCGGAACTCCGGAACCCAGAGCCCACACCAGCATGGTGCGGCCCATGATTCCCGGCGCGAGGCGATGTGGCGGGGGGCCGACCTCCAGGGCCTGGGCGGCGAATGGACGCAGGGCGAACTCGGTGAACAGGTAGCAACTCGCCGACACGACGATGCCGCTGAAGCTCACGCCGAGTAGGACTTTCGGGATGAGGGCCGCGTTCGCCAGCCCGTACAACGTGGTGAGCAGCGCCGTTCCGACGCCCCATAGGACGAGCAGTACCCGTGTGAGCCGCCAGGGCGCGAAGAACGTGTTGCGTTGGTCTTCGTCGGTCGGTGTGCGCTCCTCGATGGCCCAGCGGACGTTGTTGATCACGCGCGAGGTCGCCCAGAACACCCCGACCACGAGGGCGGTGCCGATGTAGGCGGGGGAAACGGCGAACGTGATCCAACGCACCTGCGGGTGAAACACGCTCGGTGTGGGAAACGCCACCAGGATCACGAGGATGGCCACGCCGATGCCGATCAGGTTCGCGGTCACCACGAAGGTCGTGAGGATGGTCTGGATGCGGATCCGGCGACGCTGCTGGCTCTCGGAGACACGCCCGAGGATCCACGAACCGTATTCGGGAGTCGCGGACAGGCGGCTGCTCTGGCTCGTCACCCTTTCCAGGACGCGGCCGAGGCGTTGCGCCGCGTTCTTCTGCTCAGTCATCGTGGCGTCAGCCTAGTGACGGCGTGCCCGCGAACTATGGTGGTCCGGTGCGCCTCGTGATTGCCCAGTGCACCGTCGACTACGTCGGACGCCTCACCGCCCACCTCCCGTCCGCCCGCAGGCTCCTGCTGTTCAAGGCCGACGGTTCTGTCAGCGTGCACGCCGACGACCGTGCGTACAAGCCGTTGAACTGGATGAGCCCGCCGTGCTGGGTGATCGAGGAGCACGACGGCCCGGCGCCGGTGTGGGTCGTGGAGAACAAGGCGGGCGAGCAGTTGCGCATCACGGTGGAGGACGTCGAGCACGACTCGCACCACGCGCTGGGTGTCGACCCCGGACTGATCAAGGACGGCGTGGAGGCGCACCTGCAGGAACTGCTCGCCGAACACGTCGAACTCCTCGGCATCGGCTACACCCTGGTGCGCCGCGAATACATGACCGCGATCGGGCCCGTCGACCTGATGTGCCGCGACGAGCTTGGACGCTCGGTGGCGGTGGAGATCAAGCGCAGGGGCGAGATCGACGGCGTCGAGCAACTCACCCGGTATCTCGACCTGCTGAACCGCGACACCGTCCTGGCGCCGGTGAGTGGGGTGTTCGCCGCGCAGCAGATCAAGCCACAGGCGCGAACGTTGGCCACTGATCGCGGGATACGTTGCGTGACCTTGGACTATGACCAGATGCGCGGCCTGGACAGCAACGAGTTCCGGCTGTTCTGAGCCTGAGGCTGACGACATGGCGAAGCGCCGAACCCCATCGCGGCGGCAGCGGCCGCTGCCACCGCCGACACCACGTCGCATCGAACTCGGTCCAGACGGCTACGACTACGAGGTGCGCCCGGTCCCGGGAGCGCGGGCGGGCAAGACGTACCGGTGCCCGGGCTGCGATCACCAGATCGCGCCGGGGACGGCCCACGTGGTGGTCTGGCAGGCGGAGTCGGGGGAGTCGGCCGTGGCGGACAGGCGCCACTGGCATACCCCGTGTTGGGCCAATCGGGCGAACAGGGGTCCTACCAGGACATGGTCTTGAGGGGCGTCCTGAGGGGGCTCAGTGCTCCGCTTCGGCAGCGGGCTCGACGAGTTCGATCAGCACCCCGCCTGCGTCCTTGGGGTGGATGAAGTTGATCCGCGAGTTGGCCGTGCCCCGGCGCGGGGCGTCGTAGACCAACCGGATGCCGTCGGCACGAAGCTTGACGGACAGCGCGTCGAGGTCACTGACGCGGTAGGCGAACTGCTGCAGGCCGGGGCCGCGCTTGTCCAGGAACTTGGCGATGGTGGAGGTCTCGTCGAGCGGTGCCATCAACTGCACTTGCGCGCTGCCGCTGGGCGCGCCGCGTACCGACAGCATCGCCTCGCGAATACCCTGGTCATCGTTCACTTCTTCGTGAAGGACGATCATCCCCAGATGGTCGTGGTACCACCTGATGGCGGCGTCCAGGTCGGGGACGGCTATCCCGACGTGGTCGATCGCGGTTACCAGGGCACTGGCGAGCACCGGACGTGCATCAACCTGCTCGGTGGTCATGAGGTCACGGTAACCTTTAGCGTGATGTTTGCGGAATGTGTGATCGACCACACAATGCGCAGCCGAACTCTTGGAGGTAGTAGATGACGACGTCGGTGATCGTTGCTGGAGCACGTACTCCGATAGGTAAGCTCATGGGTTCGCTGAAGGACTTCTCGGGCAGCGACCTGGGCGCCGTCGCCATCGCGGGAGCCCTCGAGAAGGCCGGGGTTCCGGCGTCGGCCGTCGAGTACGTGATCATGGGTCAGGTGTTGACCGCGGGCACCGGGCAGATGCCCGCCCGACAGGCCGCAGTCGCCGCGGGCATCGGGTGGGACGTGCCGTCGCTGACCATCAACAAGATGTGCCTGTCCGGCATCGATGCCATCGCCCTGGCCGATCAGCTGATTCGCGCAGGGGAGTTCGACGTCGTCGTCGCCGGTGGCCAGGAGTCGATGACCAAGGCCCCGCACCTACTGATGGACAGCCGTTCGGGGTACAAGTACGGCGACGTCACCGTGCTCGACCACATGGCCTACGACGGCCTTCACGACGTGTTCACCGACCAGCCGATGGGTGCCCTCACCGAGCAGCGCAACGACGCCGACCAATTCACCCGCGCCGAGCAGGACGAGTTCGCTGCGCGGTCGCATCAGTTGGCGGCGGCGGCGTGGAAGGACGGCGTGTTCGCCGACGAGGTCGTACCGGTGACGATCCCGCAGCGCAAGGGCGATCCCATCGAGTTCGCCGAGGACGAGGGTATTCGCGCCAACACCACCGCGGAGTCGCTGGGCGGGCTCAAGCCTGCCTTCCGCAAGGACGGCACCATTACGGCCGGCTCCGCGTCGCAGATCTCCGACGGGGCCTGCGCGGTGGTCGTGATGAACAAGGCCAAGGCCGAGGAACTCGGCCTCGAGTGGCTGGTCGAGATCGGCGCCCACGGCGTGGTCGCAGGACCAGACTCGACGCTGCAGAGCCAGCCCGCCAACGCGATCAAGAAGGCCATCGCCAAGGAGGGCATCTCCATCGACCAACTCGACGTCATCGAGATCAACGAGGCGTTCTCCGCGGTCTCGCTGGCGTCGACGAGGGAACTCGGCGTCGACGCGGAGAAGGTGAACATCAACGGCGGCGCGATCGCGGTCGGGCACCCTATCGGGATGTCCGGGGCCCGGATCACGCTGCATGCCGCCCTGGAGCTGGCGCGACGTGGCTCCGGCTACGGTGTCGCCGCACTGTGCGGTGCCGGCGGCCAAGGCGACGCGCTCATCCTGCGGCGTCCCTGACAGGCGCCGTCGCTCGTGACTCCGCCATAAACGACACTGCGTAGTAGCTGGGTGCGCCGTCGGGCAGAATGGCGGTCATGGCAAGCACTTCCGACGTCCAGCGCAGACAACGAACGGTCGCGGCCTGGTTCCGGTTGATCGCATTCGCCGAGGCGGTCAGTTGGATGGGTCTGCTGGTCGGGATGTACTTCAAGTATCTCGCCAATTCCCAGACCGAGGTCGGCGTGAAGATCTTCGGACCGATCCACGGCGGCATCTTCGTCGCCTTCGTCGTCGCTGCCGTGTTGGTCGGAATCGGGTCCAAGTGGGGCATGGGCACGTGGTTGTCGGCGTTGCTGGGTAGCATCGTGCCGCTGGGCAGTGTGATCTTCCTCATATGGGCGGACCGGACGGGCCGCATGGGTGCACCGGGCGCCGCCGCGGCCACTCGGAGCCTCGCCGAATCGACGTGACAAACTTGAAGGCGTGACGCGTCCACGACCTTCCATCGGCCCGGCACTGGCCGGAGCGGTTGACCTGTCTGCCCTCAAGAAACCCCCGTCCACGGACGGTGCGGCACCCCGCTCCGACGCCCCCGGCGGCGTCGAGATCAGCGAGGCGAACTTCGAAGCCGAGGTGCTGGTCCGATCGGACCAGGTCCCCGTCGTCGTGCTGCTGTGGACACCACGAAGTGAATCGAGCGTTCAGCTGGGCGAGGCGCTCGCCGCGTTGGCGGACGCCGACGGCGGCAAGTGGTCGTTGGCCACCGCGAACGTCGACGTCGTGCCCCAGGTGGCACAGGCGTTCGGTGTGGAGGGCGTGCCCACCGTGGTCGCCTTGGCCGCGGGCCAGCCGCTGGCGAGTTTTCAGGGCTCACAGCCGCCCGAGCAGCTGCGTCGCTGGATCGACTCGCTGCTCCAGGCGACCGCAGGCAAGCTCGCCGGAGGCTCCGGGGAGTCCGAGGAGGCCGAGACCGTCGACCCGGCGGTCGCAGCGGCGCGTGCTCACCTCGATGCCGGCGACTTGGATGCGGCACTGGCCGCCTATCAGGCGATCCTCGATGCGACGCCGAACGATCCCGAGGCCAAGGGCGCCGTGCGCCGGCTTCTGTTCGAGCAACGCGCCAGCTCGCGCCCGGCCGACGCCGTCGCGAAGGCCGACGCCGCGCCCGACGACATCGAGGCGGCGTTCGCGGCCGCTGACGTCGACGTGCAGCAGTGGCATTTGGCCGAGGCCTTCGACCGCCTGATCGCACTTGGTAAAACGCACCGCCGGTGATGACCGGACCACCGTCCGCACACGGCTGATCGAACTGTTCGAACTCTTCGATCCCGCCGATCCCGACGTCATCGCCGGTAGGCGCAACCTCGCCAACGCGCTCTACTGACAGACCCGGCCCAGCAGACGCAAATGGCCCTCAAATCGGACCGATTGAGGGCCATTTGCGTCTGCTGGGCCGGGGTGGTGACCCGGCGTCAGGCGGGCTCGAACCACAGCGCGGCCAACGGCGGCAGCACCATCGCGGCCGACGCCGGGCGGCCGTGCCACGGCTCGGCCGTGGCCTCGACGGCGCCGTAGTTGCCGATGCCGGTGCCGTTGTAGGCCGTGGCATCGGTGTTGAGCACCTCGCGCCACGGGCCCACGTGCGGCAGCCCCAGACGGTAGTTGCTGTGCTCGGATCCGGAGAAGTTGAACACGCAGGCCATGGTCGAGCCGTCGTCACCGAAGCGCAGGAAGCTCAGCACGTTGCTCGCCGAGTCGTTGGCGTCGATCCACGAGTAGCCCTCGTAGCTGGTATCGCGCGACCACAGCGCGCGATGGTCCCGGTAGACGCCGTTCATGTCGCGGATCATCTGCTGGATGCCGGTCGAGAAGGACTGTTCGTCGAGTTGGAACCAGTCCAGGCCGCGTTCCTCGGACCACTCGGACCGTTGGCCGAACTCCTGGCCCATGAACAGCAACTGCTTGCCGGGGTGGGCCCACTGGTAGGCCAGCAGACCGCGCAGCCCCGCCGCCTTCATGTGGTCGTTGCCCGGCATCCGGCCCCACAGGGTTCCCTTGCCGTGAACCACCTCGTCATGACTGATCGGAAGCACGTAGTTCTCGCTGAAGGCGTACAGCATCGAGAACGTCATCTCGTGATGGTGGTAGCTGCGGTGGATGGGATCGCGGCTGATGAACGCCAGCGTGTCGTTCATCCAGCCCATGTTCCACTTCATCGAGAAACCCAGGCCGCCAAGGTTGGTCGGCCGCGTGACGCCGGGCCACGACGTCGACTCCTCGGCGATGGTGACGATGCCGGGGGTTACCTTGTGCACGGTGGCGTTCATCTCCTGCAGGAACTGCACCGCCTCGAGATTCTCGCGGCCACCGTGGATGTTGGGCGACCAGCCGTCGGCCGGTCGTGAATAGTCGAGGTACAGCATTGACGCGACGGCGTCCACACGCAGGCCGTCGATGTGGTACTCCTGCAACCAGTACAGCGCATTGGCGACCAGGAAGTTGCGTACCTCGGCGCGACCGAAGTCGAATATGTAAGTGCCCCAGTCGAGTTGCTCGCCGCGGCGCGGGTCGGAGTGCTCATAGAGCGGCGTGCCGTCGAAGCGACCCAGCGCCCACGCGTCCTTGGGGAAGTGCGCGGGTACCCAGTCGACGATCACGCCGATGCCAGCCTGGTGCAACGCGTCGACCAGGTGGCGAAAGTCGTCGGGACTGCCGAGGCGCGACGTCGGCGCGTAGTAGGACGTGACCTGGTAGCCCCACGACGGACCGAAGGGATGCTCGGCGACCGGTAGCAGTTCGACGTGGGTGAATCCCTGCTCGACCACGTACTGGGTGAGTTCGGTCGCGAGTTCCCGGTAGCCGAGGCCCGGTCGCCACGACATGAGGTGCACCTCGTAGGTGCTCATCGGTTCGAACACCGGATTCTTGATGGCCCGCTTCGCCATCCAGTCCTCGTCGTCCCAGGTGTAGTCGCTGACGTGCACCCGTGAGGCTGTCTGGGGTGGTACCTCGGTCGCGAACGCCACCGGGTCGGCACGATCGACCACCGACCCGTCGGCGCCGTGCACGCGGAACTTGTAGAGGCCGTCGGTCGGGAAGTCCGGCCAGAACAGCTCCCACACACCGGTGGAGCCCAGCACGCGCATGGGTGCCTCGTTGCCGTCCCAGTGGTTGAAGTCGCCGACCAGGCTGATGCCCTTGGCATTTGGAGCCCAGACGGCAAACGAGACGCCCTCGACGGTGCCGTCGGCGGTGGTGAAGCTGCGCGGATGAGCGCCGAGGACCTCCCACAGCCGTTCGTGCCGCCCTTCGGCGAACAGGTGCAGATCGATCTCGCCAAGGGTGGGCAGGAACCGGTACGGATCGGCGAGGGTGTGCACCACTGGTTCGTCGCCCGGGTAGGTGACCTCGAGTCGGTAGTCGATCAGGTTCGTGAACGGCACGGCGACCGCGAACAGGCCCGACTCGACGTGACTGAGCGGATAGCGGTCATCACCGACGATCGCCACGACCTCGGTCGCCCACGGGCGCAGCGCCCGGATGACGGTGTGGTCGCCGTGTTCGTGTGCACCCAGGATCGAGTGCGGGTCGTGGTGTTCTCCTGCGAGCAACCGGCCGAGGCCCGCGGCGTCGGGCCGCAGATGTTGGCTGGTGACGGGGTTGGTGCTGGTCATCGGTACTCACTCCCTCCGTAAGAGCTCGAGCCGCTTCTCGTTGGGGATGAGCGGCATGTTCAGCACATGGGCGACTGCCCTGGCTGGATCGAGGCGGACGTAGTTGGCCTGCCCCCATTGGTATTCCTCGCCCGTGACCTCGTCCCTGACCCAGAACCGGTCGTAGGACTCCATCCCGAGCGCGTCCATGTCCAGCCACACCGTGGATTCCTCCAGGCCGAACGGGTTGAGCGTGACGACGACGAGCACACAGTCGCCGGTGACGGGATCGAACTTGCTGTAGGCCAGGAGCGCATCGTTGTCGACCGTGTGGAACTTGATGGTGCGCGACTGGCTCAGGGCGGGGTGTAGACGACGAATCTCGTTGAGCCGGAGAAGGAACGGCTCAAGCGACTCACTCCGTGCGAGGGCACCCTCGAAGTCCCGTGGGCGAAGTTCGTACTTCTCCGAGTCGAGGTACTCCTCACTACCTTCGCGAACCGCCCGGTGCTCGAACAGCTCGTATCCGGAGTAAACGCCCCACGTCGGACTCATCGTCGCGGCCATCGCGGCACGGATGGCGAACATCCCCGGCCCGCCGTACTGCAGGCTCTCGTGCAGGATGTCCGGCGTGTTGACCCAGAGGCTCTGCCGCGCGTAGTCGGCGTGTTCGGCGATCTGCTCGGCGAACTCGGTCAACTCCCACTTGGCGGTGCGCCAGGTGAAGTACGTATACGACTGGGTGTAGCCGAGCTTGGCGAGTCCGAACAGTCGTGCCGGCCGAGTGAATGCCTCGGCGAGGAACAACACGTCGGGATCGGTGTTCTTCACCTCACCGATCAACCACGCCCAGAAGTCGGGTGGTTTGGTGTGAGGATTGTCTACGCGAAAGACCTTGACGCCGTGGGAGACCCAGAACCGGACCACCCTGAGGATCTCGGCGTACAGGCCGGCCGGATCGTTGTCGAAGTTGATCGGGTAGATGTCCTGGTACTTCTTGGGAGGGTTCTCCGCGTAGGCGATGGTGCCGTCGGGAAGCACGGTGAACCACTCCGGATGCTCCTTGGCCCAGGGATGATCGGGTGCACATTGAAGTGCCAGGTCGAGGGCGACCTCGAGGCCGTTGTCGCGGGCGGCGGCGACGAACTCGTCGAAGTCGTCGAAGGTACCGAGTTGCGGGTGGATCGCGTCGTGACCGCCCTCGTCGCTGCCGATCGCCCACGGCGACCCGACATCGGTGGGCGCGGCCGTGACGCTGTTGTTGCGGCCCTTCCGGTGGACCTTGCCGATCGGATGGATCGGGGGCAGGTAGACGATGTCGAAGCCCATCTTCGCCACCCGGGGCAACGCCTTCGCGGCCGTGGAGAAGTTTCCGTGCACGGCCAAGCCACTCTCGTCCCAGCCGCCGGTGGAACGTGGGAACAACTCGTACCAGGAGCTGAACCGTGCCAGCGGACGGTCCACCCAAACGCCGTACTGCTCACCGCGCGTGATCAATTCACGAAGCGGGTATTGCCGCAACAGCTCATCGACCATCGGTGCGAGTGCCGCGCCCGCCCGGGTGAACGGGTCGCCGGGTTCACGCAGTCGGTCGGCCGCGTCGATCAGCGGGAACCGGTCCTGTCTGGGCACGCCGGTCGCCGCGCGCTCCAGGAGTTGCGCGCCGACCAACAGGTCGTTGTTCAGTTCGCCCTCACTCTGACCGGCGTCGAGTTTGGCGGTGACGGCCTTGCGCCACGTGCTCAGCGGGTCACCCCAGCCGTCCACCCGGAAGGTCCACAACCCGACGGCTTCGGGCGTGAACTGGCCGTGGAACACATCGGGTTCGCGGCCCTCCGCCATCGGAAGGTGCTGCCTCTTCAACTTCGGTGAGCCGCCGACGAGCGCCTCGATGGGTACCGGCTCGACGTCGGAGGTCTTGACGCCCGCAGGCGGCTCGGCCAGCCGCGGATAGGCCGAGCCGTGATATCGAACGACCAACGTCGCCGAGACTGCGTCGTGGCCCTCTCGCCACACGGTGGCGCAAACCGGCACCACCTCACCGACCACGGCCTTGGCGGGGTACTGCCCACCAGAGACCACCGGCGCGACGTCATCGATTCCGATACGTCCGACCACCAACAACTCCTCACTCGGCGCGACCGGGCCGGCCGCGCGGTGTCGTCTGTTCCGTTTCTCGCCTCGTGGACCTCTATACCCACCGTAGTGTCCGGCTGAACCAATCGCGCACGTTCGCGCAACTAGGCCGTGGTCTACGGCGGTGTTTCGTCAGTAAGGTGAAGACACGTGAAATCCCTTCGCCGGTTCGCGGTGCATGTCCGTCTGTCGGGGCGTCTCGCGGGACTCGAACGGCTGTCGGTCAATCCCCGTCGTTCGTGGCACACCCCGACTCAGGAACTGTTTGCCACAATCGATTCCGAGCCGGGGGAGCGGGTCGGGCGCGACTCGGTGGCGTTGCTTGATGGCGTCAGGCCCGCATGAGCCGCATCCTCGAGGTTTCCCTGGAAGGCGGCCCCTACGCACTGGCCGCGGGCGCCGACGGAGCGATGTGGGTGACGCTGGTGCACACGGGTGCAGTCGCGCGCGTAACGGAGGCAGGGTCCGTCGACGTGCGTCTCGTGGCCACTGACTCCAGGCCGTCGAACATCACTGCCGGCCCGGATGGTGCGCTGTGGTTCACCCGCGCCGGCGATGACCGGATCGGCCGGATGACCACGGACGGCGAGCTGTCGGCGATCGAGTTGGCCAAGGGCAGCGCACCGTTCGGCATCACCGTCGGACCGGACCATGCCCTTTGGTTCACCACGATGGCGTCGGGTGTCGTCGGAAGGATCGGTGAGCGCGGTGAGGTCGTCGAGTGGGCTGTGGGCGGGATGCCGTCGATGATCACCGCCGGCCCCGACGGGGCGCTGTGGTTCACCATGAACCAAGCGAACTGCATCGGCAGACTCGAGCCGTCGGGCGAGCTGACCACGCGCGAGCTGCCGACGCGCGGCGCCGGCCCGATGGGCATCACGGCGACCCACGACGACGCGGTGTGGTTCACGGCCATCCTCGCCGACAAGATCGGCCGCATCCCGATGGGCGAGGCGATCCAGGAACTCGACCTGCCCGGGAAACCGCAGGACATCGTCGCCGACCCGACGGGCGGGGTGTGGGTGAGCCTGTCGGGTGCCGATCAGGTTGCCCGAGTAGGCGCCGACGGCGACGTCTCGACGATCGACCTGCCGGCCGGCAGTGAACCCCGTGGCATGGCGATCGGTCGCGACGGCGCACTCTGGTTGGCGCTCGAGGCTGGCTACGTCCTGCGGCTACCGACCAACTGACCTGGTTTCGCAACTCGTCCGGCACTGGTGTTTAGTCGAGGTAGGTTCCGAAGGCTGCCCACGAGGGGAATCACGTTGTTCATTCGGTTCATTGGCCCGTTCAGCGGCCGGTTCATCGGGGGGCTCGCCGTCCTGGTGGCGTGCGCGGCCACTCTCGCGACCATTGCCGCGCCGTCCGCCGTGGCCGATCCCGATGAGTCGCCGGTCACCGACTCCGTGGCCATGCAAGCTCCGCCGGAGGGCGCGCCGCTCCCGCCACCTGTTGACGACGGCAGCGTGGTGTCACCGCCGCCGCAGACGTCGACGTCACCCGACGGCTGGACTCTGACCCTCGGCGCGGAGGACGAGACCCAGCTCGCCAGCGCGCCGCTGACCACCGCGGTGTCGTCGCGCGAGTACATCGTCGGGGGCACCTTCAGTGGGTCGCTCGAGGGGCCGGACGACGGCGAGGCCACCGGGGGTGTGCTCGAGGTCGGCTATCAGATCGGGTGCGGCATCGACATGAGCACGACCAACGGCGTGACGTTGAGTGGAAGCGCGGGCGTCACGTCGTCGCTGGGGGTCGGCGGCGTGGACTTCATCTCGCCGCTGCCCGATGGCCTGTTGCCGGTGGTGTCGGTGCCGGTCACGGGCGGCGTCGCGGTCGCACTCAAACCCGGACTCATCAACGTCGTCCCGGTGACGAAGAAGGAGTTCGAGGGCACTGAGCCGTGGGTGATGATCAGCAACTTCCGCGTGAAGATCGACGGCTGTGTCGGGCAGTCGTTCATCCGCTCGTATGCGTTCCTCACCCGTTCGACCGCGATGTCCGACGCGGTCCTGGCCTACTACGGCGATACGAAGGTCGTCTGATTCGATCGGTCGGTGCAGAACGCCGGCTAGTCGAAGCGTTTGAAGCACCGGTCGACGTCGCCGAGTACCCCGACCCGGAACGCGTCGATTCGCGAGAAGCCCGAGGGCACCGAGTCCCCGTTGACGTCGCTGGCGACGAGTCCGTTGAGCAGGATCCCCGACACCGCCTCGTCGACGTCGCCGGCAGTCAGCGCGATGGTGTTGCCGTCCGGGGTGGTGACCTCGTTCGTCATCTTGACCGTCGCGACGCCGGTCAGACAGGCCGTCCGCAGCGCCGCCTCGGCGGTGTCGAGCTCGTAGCCGCTGCGCTCGTTCTGAATGGCCTGCATGTAGCGCGACACCAGGATCGAATAGGCGGTGTTGTCCCCGGTCACCAGTCCGCCGCCGTCACCGTCCTGCGTCGGCGTGCCGATCGACTCCAGTTCCGGCACGTCGACGACGATCGTGTTGCTCGACGGACAGTAGGCCGCAGGTGGATGCATCCGCACCCCCGGGCAGTCCTGCGCCTCGAACGCCAACGCCGGCGGGTTGGAAGGTGCGAACAGGATGTCCATGGCGTCGACGATCGAGCGCACCGAGTCCTCGGTGACGGTCAGTTCGCCGGTTTGGTCGTCGGGCAGCAGCACCGGAAGATCGCCGCGACGCTGCTCGATCTCCTCGGAGTTGATGGCCGCGCAGGACGCCGCATCGTCGGTGAAGCCGAACTGGAACGCCGAGACCCGCTCGAATGCCGAACCGTGCTCGTTCGCACCGACTCCGGGGTCGCTCTCGTTGAGCACGGGATCTCGGAACGCGATCATCGCCGCCAACAGGTTGTTGAGCCCATCGCCGGTGCTCAGCGTGAACCGGGGCGAGTTGCCTTCGGCGACCCAGCGCATGTAGACCCCGGCCAGACAGTCGGCCTGCTGTTCCCCTACCAGCGTCGGGGTGTCGTCGTCGTCCAGTCCGGCCTGGTGCGCGATCGCGTGCCCGTACTCGTGGGCGAGCACCATCGTCACGGCCATGTCGCCATTGGCGCGGCGCAGCGCCGGCAGAAGCACGCCACGGTCCCATCCGATGGTCTTGTCGTCGAGGCAGAAGCCCGCGTTGATCAAGCCGGAGGTGTCCATGCCACAGAACACGCCGCCGAAGGATTCGCTGTCCCAGGAGTAGACCCCCCGGGTAGGCGTGAACTCGCCGTCGAACGCGGAGCCGTACGCCGAATCCCAGAACTGCTCGATGTCACTGATGGCCTGCCCGCCGAGTTCGTCGACCATGCCGCCGTCGCTTCCGGTCACCGTGCGCGTCGGTTCGGCCGCATCGTCGCGCAAGCCGGTGGGCCCGTCGGTGGCGGGCATGCCCGCCACGCTGAACGGATCGCTGAACACGGACACGGCGGCGCCGTTCACGGTGATGGCGCACGAGGTCACCAGGAGCAAAGCGCACGCGGTCAAGGCCGAGGTCATGGACAGCAGGCACCGACGACTCATGCTCGCCGCCTTTCGTCACGTCGCCTTCGGTCCGGCCGGCGCGCGGTCGAGGACGTGCCCGTCAGGATAGTGAACGCCTCCTCAATGCCGCGAGTGCTCGCGGTCATAGGCGCGCTCAGGGCGTGCGGAGCCGTTGCAGCGCGGCCCTGACCCGTTCGCCGTCCGTCGTCGACCAGAACGGCGGCAGCGAGGCACGCAGATAGCCCGCATAGCCCGCCGTCGCCATCCGAGAGTCGAGCACCGCGACGACCCCGCGGTCGTCGACGTGACGTAGCAGCCGTCCGGCCCCCTGAGCCAGGAGCAGCGCGGCGTGACTGGCCGCCACCGCCATGAACCCGTTTCCGCCATGAGCCGCGATCGCGCGTTGCCGCGCCGTGATGAGCGGGTCGTCGGGTCGCGGAAAGGGGATGCGGTCGATGAGCACCAGCGACAGCGAGGCGCCGGGCACGTCGACGCCCTGCCACAGCGACAGCGTGCCGAAGAGTGACGTCTCGTCGTCCTCGGCGAAGCGGCGCACCAGTGCCGACGTGGTGTCCTCGCCCTGGCACAGGACCGGGGTGTCGAGACGGCTGCGCATCTCCTCGGCGGTGGCCTTCGCGGCCCGCATCGACGAGAACAGTCCCAGCGTCCTGCCCCCCGCTGCGGTGATGAGGCCTTCTATCTCGTCGAGCTGCTCACCTGATCCCGTGCCGTCGCGGCCCGGTGGGGGCAGGTGGGCGGCGACGTAGAGGATGCCGCTCCGGTCGTGGGTGAAGGGCGACCCGACGTCGATGCCCCGCCAGCCCGGCTTGTCGTCGGCCCCGGTGTCGTCCCTGTCGTCGTCGCCAGCCAGGCCCCACGACCTGGCCATCGCCCCGAACGTGCCGCCGATGGTGAGCGTTGCGGACGTCAGCACCACGGTCGCCTGGTCGAAGATCCGGGCCCGTAGCAGGCCCGCCACCGACAGCGGCGCCACCCTCAGCACCGCGCGCCGTCCCAAACCCCCGGTCGCTGCGCTCCTGCCCGCCGGTCCCGGACCCTTGGCGTCCTCGTGGTCGAGCCACACCACGTCGGTGCGATCCGGGATGGCCGGCACGAACGACGCGAGGATGCGTGACGCGGTGTCGCTGACGTCGTTGAGCGCGGTGACTGCTTCGTTCCGGGCGGCCGCGGCCTTCGGATCGCTTGGCGAGGTGTCTATCGCCGTTCGCACCTTGTCGGCCGAGTCGCGCAAGACGGTCAGATAGGTGGCCAGCTCCTCGTCGACCGCGTCCATCCGACCGGGCTGCGCGTCGTGGATCGCCGACGTGAGCGTCGCGATCGCGGCCTCGAGGCGTTGTGCGACGTCGGGTTCGACGAGTCGGGCAGCGCGGCGGTGGGCGATTCCGAGCATCGTGGCGGACAGCTCGGCGGTGGCCACGCCGGTCACCCGGTCGACGAGTTCGTGGGCCTCGTCGATGACCAGCATGTCGTGTTCGGGCAGCACATTGGCCTCGGCGATCGCATCGATGGCCAGCAGTGCGTGATTGGTGACCACCACGTCTGCCTGGCCTGCCTTCTCGCGCGCCTTCTCCGCGAAGCAGTCCGTGCCATACGTGCACCGCGTGGCACCGATGCACTCGCGCGCCGACACGCTGACCTGACCCCACGACCGGTCGGGGACGCCGGGGGCCAGTTCGTCGCGGTCACCGGTCTCGGTATTCGACGACCATTCCGCCAGCCGCTTGACGTCCCGGCCCAGTGCAGTGGCTGCGACCGCGTCGAAGAGTTCCTCCTGCGGTCCGTCATCGGCCGGATCGCGTGTGGAACCACCGTGAATCTTGTTGAGACACAGGTAGTTTCCACGCCCTTTGAGAAGTGCGAACTCCGGTGTGCGCACGAACTCGCCGGCGAGCGCGTCGACGAGTCGCGGCAGATCGCGGTCGACGAGTTGGCGCTGCAGGGCGATCGTCGCAGTGGACACCACGACGGGGTGATTGGACTCGACGGCATGCGCGATGGCGGGCACGAGGTAGGCCAACGACTTGCCCGTGCCGGTGCCGGCCTGCACGGCCAGGTGCTCGCCGGAGGCGAATGCCAGCTCGACGGCCTCGGCCATCTCGACCTGTCCGCTGCGTTCGGCACCGCCGAGCGCAGCGATCGCGGCGGCAAGCAGCTTCGTGACGCGGGTGTCTCCCGGAGTGGCCGTCACCGCTGCCCCCGGGTCACTTCGGGAGTGAGATTGGGTGTGCGATGGCGGGGGCGGTAGTCGAGTTGCCCACCTCCGAGCGACAACACGGCCTCACGTGCGTAACGGCGACGGTCTGTCGCTACGAGGCGGGCAGTTCGCATGATGACTCCGGACGATGGTGGGGGAGGCGGTCGAGGACTATGGCCCCGGTGCGGGCTCGATCATGTTCGTCGGGATGGCCGGTTCCCCGTGCGAGAGCTTGAGGCCGTCCCACGGCAGGCTCAGTAGCCCGGTGGCGACCCGTTCGCGCGCGGCGGCCAGTGATAGATCGGCGACGGTGTCCCCACCGCGGACCAGCGGAGCCGACAGTTCGCGAGCGACGAGTTCGGGCGGCGTCACCGGCGGGTGGCCCGCAGGGTGCACGATCTCCTCGACGACGGTGCCCGATCGTTTGGCGACGCGATGGGCCTGTTTGCGGCCTCCGTGAGACTCCTTGTGGCTGCTTCGCTTGGCGACGGGGATGCCGTCGACCTCGACGAGCTTGTAGACCATGCCCGCGGTGGGCGCGCCCGAGCCGGTGACGACGGACGTGCCGACGCCGAAGGTGTCGACGGGCTCGGCGCGCAGGGCGGCGATCGAGAACTCGTCGAGGTCACTCGACACGACGATCTGGGTCTTCGTGTTGCCGAGCCCGTCGAGCTGCGCGCGGACCTGGCGCACCAGCACGTCCAGCTCTCCCGAGTCGATGCGGACCGCGCCGAGTTCGGGGCCCGCGGCTGCGACCGCATTGGCCACGCCCTGGGTGATGTCATAGGTGTCGACGAGCAGCGTCGTACCCGCGCCCAGCGCGGTGACCTGTGCGTTGAACGCGGCCAACTCGTCCGGTCCGTCGGCGGATGCGTGCAGCAGGGTGAAGGCATGCGCGCTGGTGCCCAGCGCGGGTACCCCGTGGCGCTGCTCGGCGGCGAGGTTCGAAGACCCGGCGAACCCGGCGAGGTAGGCCGCCCGTGCCGCGGCGACGGCAGCCTGCTCGTGCGTGCGCCGCGAGCCCATCTCGATCAGCGGCTTGCCCTTGGCGGCGCTGACCATCCGGGCCGCGGCCGAGGCGATGGCGGAGTCGTGGTTGAGGATCGACAGTGCCAGGGTCTCGAGGATGACGCACTCTGCGAAACTCCCTCGCACGCTCAGCACGGGTGAGCCGGGGAAGTACAGCTCGCCCTCCGGATAGCCGTCGACGTCGCCGGCGAACCGGTAGTCGGCAAGGTAGGCCAACGTGGCGGGGTCGAGGAAGTCGGCGAGCAGTGCCAGTGCGTCATCGTCGAATCTGAACTGCGGCAACGCTTCCATGAGCCGTGCAGTGCCCGCGACGACCCCATAGCGTCGCCCGTCCGGCAGCCGGCGGGCGAAGACCTCGAAGGTGGCGTGGCGATGCCCCGTGCCGTTGCGCAGCGCCGCTGCGAGCATCGTCAATTCGTACTTGTCGGTGAGCAACGCCACGGTCACACGCCCAACCGTAGCCGTTCGGGTGACTCGCTATCCTTGTCGACATGGTTACGCCGGCGAGGACCCGTCCGGGGACCCGCGAGCAACGCGCCGTCGACCCCGTCTCTGACGAGGAAGCCGCCGCGGACAGCCCATGGGTGACGATCGTCTGGGACGATCCGGTCAACCTGATGTCCTACGTGACCTACGTCTTCCAGAAGCTCTTCGGCTACAGCGAGCCGCACGCCACCAAACTCATGATGCAGGTGCACGAAGAGGGCAAGGCCGTGGTCTCCGCGGGCAACCGCGAGTCGATGGAAGTCGACGTATCCAAGCTGCATGCCGCCGGCCTTTGGGCCTCGATGCAACAGGACCGCTGAGGTAACGGGTGCGTAGATGGAAACGGGTCGACACGGCTGACGGCGCTCGGTATCGCTCGGCGTTGGCCGCCCACGAGGCGGCCCTGTTGCAGAGCCTGGTCACCTCGATGGTCGAGATGCTCGATGACCGTGAATCCGATTCGCCAACCGACGAACTCGAGGAACTCACGGGGATGCGGACCGGGAGTTCGCAGCCGCCCGAGGACGAGACCATGCGGCGGCTGCTCCCAGACTTCTACCGGGCGTCGACCGATCACCCCGCGGGGTCCGCTACCGCCGAAAGCCTGAACAGCGCGCTTCGCAGCCTGCACGAACCGGAGATCATAGAGGCGAAAAGGCAAGCGGCTCAACGCCTACTGGCGACCCTGCCGTCCGAGGGCGGAAAGTTCGAACTGAACGAGGACGATGCTCATTGCTGGGTCGCATCGGTCAACGACGTCCGGCTGGCACTGGGCACGATGCTCGAGATCGGTTCCGACGGGCCCGACCGGCTGTCGCCGGAGCATCCCATGGCGGGACACCTCGACGTGTATCAGTGGTTGACGGTGTTGCAGGAGTATCTGGTGCTCGGGCTCATGGGCAAGCCGGGCCAGTGAGCGGCGCGATCACCGACGTCGCGGGCATCCTCGTCGGTCACCATCATCGACTCGACGACGACGCGACTCTCGGTACCGGATGGGCGTGCGGCACCACCGTCGTCCTCACACCGCCGGGCACCGTTGGTGCGGTGGACGTACGCGGCGGAGCCCCCGGCACCCGTGAGACCGACCTTCTGGACCCGTCGAACAGCGTGCGGTTCGTCGACGCCGTCGTGCTCAGCGGCGGCAGCGCCTATGGCCTTGCCTCCGCCGACGGCGTCATGGGTTGGCTGGAGCGCAACGGACGCGGCGTCGCCATGGAGGGTGGGCTGGTGCCCATCGTTCCGGCTGCCGTGATCTTCGACCTGCCGGTCGGCGGTTGGCAGTGTCGTCCGACGGCGGACTTCGGCGTGGCAGCAGCCAACGCTGCGGGCGTCGACGTGGCGACGGGCACGGTCGGGGCCGGTGTCGGGGCGCGGGCCGGGGTGCTCAAAGGGGGCATCGGCACGGCGTCGATCCGGCTCGACGACATCGGCGTCACGGTCGGCGCGATCGTCGCGGTGAACTCAGCGGGCAACGTCGCCGACCCGCGGACCGGCCTGCCGTGGATGGCCGAGCACATCGCGGAGCTGAATATGACGCCGCCGCCCAGCGATCAGATCGCGGCGTTCGCCGCTCGCGATGCCGAACTGTCGCCGCTCAACACCACCATCGCGGTCGTGGCGACCGACGCCCTCATGAGTCCCGCCGCCTGTCGGCGGATGGCCGTGGCGGCCCACGACGGGCTGGCGCGCACCATCCGCCCTGCGCACACCCCGCTCGATGGCGATTCGGTGTTCGCGCTGGCCACGGGTGCGATCGAGGTCGAGCCCGCCAGCGATACCCCGGCGGCGATGTCGCCGGAAACCGCGCTGACCACGGCGGTCGGCGCCGCGGCAGCGGACTGTTTGGCGCGTGCCGTGCTGGTTGGAGTGTTGGCCGCCGAGGCCGTCGCTGGAATACCGACCTACCGTGACATGTTGCCCGGAGCGTTCCCGAGCTGAAATGGAGGCCGATCCTTGCTGGTGATTCGCACCGACCTCGTCGACGCCATGGTCGCTCATGCGCGCGCCGACCACCCCGACGAGGCGTGCGGCGTCGTTGCGGGGCCCGACGGCTCCGACCGGCCCGAGCGATTCATCGAGATGGTCAATGCGGAGAGGTCGCCGACGTTCTATCGGTTCGACTCTGCCGAGCAGTTGAAGGTGTGGCGCGCGATGGACGACGCCGACGAGGTCCCGGTCGTCATCTACCACTCGCACACTGCGACCGAGGCGTACCCCAGCCGCACCGATGTCTCGTTCGCGTCGGAACCCGACGCCCACTACGTCCTGATCTCCACCCGCGACCCAGAGGATCACGAACTGCGCAGCTACCGCATCGTGGACGGCGTCGTCACAGAAGAGCCCGTCAAGATCGTCGACCAGTACGTCGAGCGTTAACAGAAAGGTCAGCCCATGCCCATCAGCGTCTCCATCCCCACCATCTTGCGCACCCACACCGGCGGCGAGAAGCGCGTCAACGCCTCCGGTGCCACCCTGCAGGCGGTGCTCAGCGATCTCGAGGCCAACTACTCAGGCATCTCCGAGCGCCTCGTCGACTCCGAGAATCCAGGAAAGTTGCAACGCTTCGTCAACATCTACGTCAACGACGAGGACGTGCGGTTCTCCGGCGGACTACAGACCGAGATCGCCGACGGCGATTCGGTGACGATCCTGCCCGCCGTGGCAGGTGGCTGAGTGGGCGTCCGTTGACACGCTACGACTCGCTTCTCGAGGCACTCGGCAATACGCCGCTGGTCGGGTTGCGTACGCTCTCGCCGCAGTGGGAGGACGAGCCCGGTGGCCCGCCGCACGTCCGGCTGTGGGCGAAGCTCGAGGACCGCAATCCAACCGGCTCCATCAAGGACCGGCCGGCGCTGCGGATGATCGAGCAGGCCGAGCGCGACGGGCTGCTCGCCCCCGGCGCCACGATCCTCGAGCCGACGAGCGGCAACACCGGCATCTCCATGGCGATGGCCGCGCTCATCAAGGGCTACCGGATGACCTGCGTGATGCCGGAGAACACGTCGATCGAACGGCGTCAGCTGCTCGAACTCTACGGCGCGAAGATCATCTACTCGCCCGCCGAGGGTGGGTCGAACACCGCCGTGGCGATGGCCAAGCAGCTGGCTCACGAGAATCCCGAGTGGGTGATGCTCTACCAGTACGGCAACACCGCCAACTCCGACGCGCACTACTACGGTACGGGGCCGGAGATTCTTGCCGACCTGCCCGAGATCACCCACTTCGTGGCCGGGCTCGGCACCACCGGCACCTTGATGGGCGCCGGGCGGTATCTGCGCGAACAGGTGCCCGGCGTCCAGATCGTTGCCGCCGAACCGCGCTACGGCGAGGGCGTCTACGCGCTGCGCAACATCGACGAGGGGTTCGTGCCGGAGCTGTACGACCCCGACGTGCTCACCACCCGCTTCTCGGTCGGCTCCTTCGACGCCGTGAGGCGCACCAGGGAGCTGGTGCAGGTCGAGGGCATCTTTGCGGGGATCTCCACCGGGGCCATCCTGCATGCCGCGCTGGGTATGGCGGCCAAGGCGCGCAAGGCCGGCGAGAGGGCCGACATCGCGTTCATCGTGTGTGACGCCGGATGGAAGTATCTGTCGACGGGTGCGTACGCAGGTAGCCTTGATGATGCCGAGGACGCGCTTGAAGGGCAGCTGTGGGCTTGAGTCAGCGAGGAGCGGAGGCGGGTCGCCCATGACCATTCCGGGATATCCGGCCGCAACCACACCCGAGCCGAAGAAGCGCCCTCCGTGGGTTGTCGGCGGGGCCACGATCGTCAGCTTCGTGGCACTGCTCTACGTCATCGAGATCTGGGACAACCTGACCGGGCACCGCTTGGACTCCAACGGCATTCGGCCGCTCGAAACCGATGGGCTCTGGGGCATCGTCTTCGCGCCACTGCTGCACTCGAACTGGCAGCACCTGATCGCCAACACGGGCCCCGCGCTGGTGCTGGGGTTCCTGATGACGCTGGCCGGGCTCGCTCGGTTCATCTACGCCACCGCCATCATCTGGATCCTGGGCGGATTCGGTACGTGGCTCATCGGCAACACCGGCTCGCCCGCCGGTGTCGAGACCAATCACATCGGGGCCTCGGGCCTGATCTTCGGCTGGCTGACGTTCCTGATCGTATTCGGCTTCTTCACCCGCACGATATGGGAGATCGTCGTCGGCATCGTCGTGCTGATCTTCTACGGCAGCGTGCTGCTCGGCGTGCTTCCCGGCACGTTCGGGGTGTCGTGGCAGGGGCACCTCTGCGGGGCTGCCGCCGGCGTCCTGGCGGCCTATCTGCTGTCGGGCCCGGAGCGCAAGGCGCGCGAACTGCACTCGGGCAAGGTGACCCCCCAGCTCGGCGGCTGAGTTCGCCCCGGTTCTACCGAGGTGTACGCCACATTCTTGACGATCCGGCACGACCATCTCACCCGATGAATTAGCCAGGCACCTGTCACATTGTGTCGAATTCGTGAAACTCGACGCCCAAAGCGGTGATGTTTTCGTCACACGTGGATGGGGCATGGCAAGCTAGTGGCTGTGCGAATCACCGTACTAGGATGCTCCGGCAGCGTGGTCGGGCCCGATTCGCCAGCTTCAGGTTATTTGGTAACTGCACCCGATACACCACCGCTGGTGATCGATTTCGGCGGCGGTGTGCTGGGCGCGCTACAGCGCCACGCCGACCCCGGCACCGTGGGTGTCCTGCTGTCGCACCTCCACGCCGACCACTGCCTCGACCTTCCAGGGCTGTTCGTCTGGCGCCGGTATCACCCCAGCCCACCCAAGGGGCGCGCGCTGATGTACGGGCCGGAGGCCACGTGGGCGCGACTTGGTGCCGCGTCGTCGCCCGAGGGCCGCGAGATCGACGACTTCACCGACATCTTCGACCTCCGGAACTGGACCGATGGTGAGGCCGTCGAGATCGGCTCGCTGACGGTGCTGCCCCGTCTGGTGTGTCACCCCACGGAGTCCTACGGCATGCGCTTCACCGACCCGTCGGGGGCGACATTCGTGTACAGCGGAGACACCGGTTACTGCGACGCGCTGATCGACCTGGCGCGCGGCGCAGATGTGTTCCTGTGCGAGGCGTCGTGGACGGATTCGCCCGACCGGCCGCCGAAACTGCACCTGTCGGGCGCCGAGGCGGGCCGCGCGGCCGCCAAAGCCGGTGTGCGCGAACTGATGTTGACCCACATTCCACCCTGGACCTCGCGCGAGGACGTGATCAGCGAGGCCAAGTCCGAGTTCGACGGCCCCGTCCACGCGGTGGTGTCGGACGAGTCGTTCGACGTCACACATTCCTGAGTCACCCAGGCCCGTTAGGGTTGGCTGGTGTCCAGACGAGAAGACGGTCGCCTCGATGACGAGTTGCGTCCGGTAACCATCACCCGCGGCTTCACCTCCCACCCGGCAGGTTCCGTACTCGTGGAGTTCGGTCAGACCCGGGTCATGTGCACGGCAAGCGTTACCGAGGGTGTGCCTCGGTGGCGCAAGGGGTCGGGCCAGGGCTGGCTGACCGCCGAGTACGCGATGCTGCCCGCGGCCACCCACGACCGGTCGGACCGCGAATCGGTGAAGGGACGCGTCGGGGGACGGACGCAGGAGATCAGCCGGCTGGTCGGGCGGTCGCTGCGGGCGTGCATCGACCTCGGGGCGCTGGGGGAGAACACCATCGCGCTGGACTGCGACGTGCTGCAGGCCGACGGCGGCACCCGGACCGCGGCCATCACGGGTGCCTACGTGGCCCTCGCCGACGCCATCACGTACCTGGCCGCCGCCGAGAAGCTGTCCGACCCGCGGCCGTTGTCCTGCGCGATCGCAGCGGTGTCGGTGGGCGTGGTCGACGGACGCGTCAGGGTGGATCTGCCGTATTCGGAGGACTCGCGCGCCGAGGTCGACATGAACGTCGTCGCGACCGACACCGGGACATTCGTCGAGATTCAGGGAACCGGTGAGGGCGCGACGTTCCCACGCTCCACGCTGGACAAGATGCTCGATGCCGCGATGACCGCTTGCGAGCAACTGTTCGCGGTTCAGAACGCGGCGCTGGAGCTGCCGTATCCGGGCGTGCTGCCGGAACCCTCCGGCCCGCCGAAGAAGGCCTTCGGAAGCTGACCGATCTGCTGGTTGCCAGCCGTAATCCGAAGAAGCTGGCCGAACTTCGCCGAGTGCTCGACGCCGCCGGGGTGTCGGGTCTTCGCCTGCTGTCGCTTGACGACGTCGCGCCGTTCGAGGAGGCGCCGGAGACCGGCGCGACGTTCGAGGACAACGCTCTTGCCAAGGCGCGCGACGCCTTCCGCGCCGTCGGCGTGGCTACGGTGGCCGACGACTCGGGGATCACCGTCGATGCGCTGAACGGGATGCCCGGTGTGCTTTCGGCGCGATGGGCCGGAAGCCATGGTGACGACGGGGCCAACCTTCGGTTGCTCCTGGGGCAGCTGCGCGACGTACCCACCGAACGGCGCGGAGCCGCGTTCGTGTCGGCGTGCGCGCTGGTGTCGGACCGCGGCGAGACGGTCGTGCGCGGGGAATGGCCGGGTGTGGTGGCGCAGCAGCCACGAGGTGACGGCGGTTTCGGCTACGACCCGGTGTTCGTGCCGGAGGGCTCGTCGCGTTCGGCGGCGGAGTTGAGCCCGGCGGAAAAGGATGCGGCGTCACACCGCGGCCGGGCGTTGGCGTTGTTGGTGCCCGCGCTTCGTGAGCTGGTCTGACCGCTCACGTCGGCCTAGCCGAATCGTGCCACGATCGCCCGGGCGATCTGCTCGGGTGCGTCCTCTTGGATGAAGTGATTCGCGTCGGGCATCTCGACCAGAACGTAGTCGGAGAACATGGTGCGCATGCGGGGGAGCATGGACTTGAAGCCAACGTCCTTCATGCCCCAGACCAGTAGCGTCGGCTTGGCGCCGAGCTTCGCCGGGACCTCACGGGCGAGACGCTCCAGCAGCGGCCGGGCGTCGAGGATCTGTCGCGGCATCATCGCGACGCCTGCCCGCGCGGCCGGGTTCGGCTGTACGCCGAGGTAGTGGGCCAGCACCCGGTCGTCGAGGTCCTTCGAGGTGGCGAATGGCATGAGGCGCTCGACGAAGAAGTTCTTCTCGAGGATCTGCCGCTGCATGAAGCCGGTCGAGAGCGTCTTGCTGAACAGCTTCATCCCCAAACCGTCCGACGGCCAGAACCAGGTATTGCCGAGCACGATGCCGGCCACCCGGTCGGCGCGGGCGGTGGCGACGGCCATGCTGATCGGGCCGCCCCAGTCCTGTCCCATCGACAGGTACCCGTCGAGTCCGAGGTGGTCGACGAACTCACCGACGGCGCTCGCGTGTTCTTCGATCGTGTATCCGAACCCGGCCGGGCGCTCCGAGAGCCCGAATCCGAGATAGTCCGGCGCGATGCACCGGAACCGGTCCCGCAGCGCCACGATGATGTCGCGGTACAGAAAGCTCCACGTCGGGTTGCCGTGGCACAGCAGGAGCGGTGGCCCCGAGCCTTCGTCGACGTAGTGCATCCGGCCCCGCGAGCCGTCGAACCATCGCGAGGTGAACGGATACAGCCCGGCATCGGGTGTGAAGTCGATCTGCATGGGTCTCCTCGCCGGGTCGACGCCGATTCTCCCGCCACCATAGGCGAGTGGACTGACGAGCCGGCGTGCCACACGGTGATGCCCGCACGCATCCGCTCGAGCCCCACATTTGCCTAGTGCATCTAACGTGTAGTGTTCGCGAGGTGGGACGTCGCGCTGTCATCCGGGGTGACTCACCGACCGTCTCTCGGCATCCCAGCGTCCTCATCGCGGTTCTGTGTGCGGCCGGTATCGGCGTGTCCCTGATGCAGACGCTGATCATCCCACTGGTCCCCGAACTGCCGAAGCTGTTGGACAGCAGTCCCGCCGACACGTCCTGGGCCGTCACCGTCACGCTGCTGACCGCGGCCGTCGCCACACCGGTGTTCGGCCGACTCGGTGACATGTACGGACCGAAACCGATGCTCATCGCCTGTGCCGTCATCCTGATCGCCGGATCGTTGATTGCGGCATTGACGACTTCGCTGCTGCCGCTCATCGTCGGTCGCGGGCTGCAGGGCTTCGGTATCCCGATCATTCCGCTCGGCATCAGTGTGCTGCGCGCCACCGTGCCGGCCGAGAAGGTCGGAAGCGCAATGGGTTTGATGAGTGCATCCTTGGGCGTCGGCGGTGCCCTGGGCCTGCCGCTGTCGGCGGTGATCGCCCAGCACTACGACTGGCACATGCTCTTCTGGTTCGCCACCTGTCTCGGCGTGGCAGCACTGGTGATGTTCGCCGTCCTGGTGCCGCACGTCCCGTCGCGCTCGTCGGATCGGCTCGATCCACTGGGCGCACTACTGCTGGCCGGCGGCTTGGTGACCCTGCTGCTCGGCATCTCGAAGGGACAGAGCTGGGGGTGGACGAGTGCGACCACGGGGGCGATGTTCGGTTCGGCGCTGGTGTTCTTGGCGGTGTTCGCGTGGTGGGAGCTTCGGGTGCCGTCGCCCACCGTCGACCTGCGTACGACCGTGAAGCGGCCCGTGCTGGCCACGAACGTGGCCTCGATCGCGGTGGCCTTCGGCATGTTTGGTCTGTCGCTGGTCGCACCGCAGATTCTCGAGATGCCGAAGGAGACGGGGTATGGACTGGGCCAGTCGATGCTCGCCACCGGCCTCTGGATGGCGCCGGGTGGCCTGGGGATGATGGTTGCGTCGCCGATCGCCGCCCGGATCGCCGCGGTTCGGGGCCCGCGCTTCACGCTGGTGGTCGGCGCGCTGATCATTTCGGCGTCCTACGGCGCGGGGGTGGGCCTGCTGGGCGCACCCTGGCAGATCATGCTGCTCAACATCACGGTGGCCGTCGGTGTGGGGTTCGCGTACGCGTCCATGCCTGCACTCATCAACGCCGCCGTGCCGGTGTCGGAGACCGCGGCGGCCAACGGCATCAACGCGCTGTCCCGATCGTTGGGGACGTCGATCTCGAGCGCGGTCATCGGTGCGATTCTGGCGGGTATGACGGTGTCGTTCGCCGGCAACGAGCTGCCGACGATGGCGGGCTTTCGTACGGCGCTGGTGGTCGCCGCGGTCGTTGCGCTCCTGGCCGCGGTACTCGCGTCGCTGATCCCTGTGGCTCCGGCGCCCGGTGACGCGGTCGCAGCTCCCGCGCCCTGGGACGATCCGGTGCCCCGATTGGAGTCGTCGCTCTCGCTGCTCGGCAGGCACTCGGCGACGGGCCTTCGTGCGGTGGGTAACGCGCGACTGGACGATCGAACGCAGTTGGTGATGAGCCACATCGACGAAGCAGGCTCGTCGTCGCTGTCAGCGGTGGCCGAAGCGGTTGGGCTCGACCTGCCGACCGCCAGTCGCCACATGACCGAGCTGCTGCGCGACGGCCTGGCATCGGGAACGGGCCGCGTCGAGCGCGGGCGATCGCCGGTGTTCTATCTGACCCCGCGCGGCTGCGAACTGCTGTATCGGCAGCGGGCGGGCGAGCCTCACCTACCGCGGCGGGCAGCCGACGGGTGGTCGGCGGCCGACGTCGCGGCGATGGCGCGCTACGCCGACCGGCTGGCGATCAGCATCGACGCGCACGACCAGGTCGGCTAGGTGCGGGCACACTCGCCGCAGCGTCACACCAGGCCGAACCGAGCCTTGATCTGCTTGGTCTGGAAGTGCTCGACGATGATGCCGAGCAGGGGAATGGTGCCTGCCAGCAGGACGCCGACGGTCTTGCCGATCGGCCAGCGCACCTTGACCGCGAGGTTGGCGGCGAAGAGCAGGTAGACGAAGTACACCCAGCCGTGGACGACGGCGATCCAGCTCAGCGACTCATTGCCGAAGCCGTACTTCATCACCATCTCGTAGCAGAGGGCGATCAGCCAGATGCCGGTCGCCCAGGCCATCACGCGGTAGCCGGTCAATGCCTTGGAAACGGTGTCGTTCGGCGCCGCCGGCACCGGATCTGCGGCCTGCGGGGCGTCGCTCGGTGCTTCGGGGTCGGGGCTGCTCATCGGTTCGTCCTGTCGTTATCCGTGGTGTCGGACTTGGCGAGTTCGGCCAGATAGGCGTTGTACTCGGCGAGCGTCGGGTCGTCGTCGGGCGCGCTTTCGGGCTTGGCCCTTTCGGGTAGCAGCCCGTCAGGGATCGCCGTCAGCTCGCCGTGATGCGGGGCGGGCGGCGGGGCTTCCTCGTAGCGGACGAACTTGTAGTAGGCGTAGAAGCAGAAACCGGCGAACATCGGCCACTGCAGCGCGTAGCCCAGGTTCTGGAAGCTGCCCGTCGTCGACTCGTATCGGGTCCACTGCCACCACGCCAGCGCCAGGCACCCGGCTGCGCCGAGGAAGACCAGTGCGATGAGCGCTGGTCTCCTACGCCGTGTAGTGGGCATTCTGCAACGGTACCGCGCTGTCCTTGGGGCCGATGAACTCGTCCAAGCGGGCCGTGGCGGCCTTCCGATAGATCGACACGATGTACTTACTCGACCGCGTCCACGGAATGCCGAGATGATCGAGCGCTGCGGTGAACAGGCCGATGATGTCCTCCGATCGGTTCGAGAAGTGATAGCGAATGCTCTTCACGCCGCGGTCGTTGGCGACGACGCGGCAGCCGTCGCTGTGGATGAGACCGCACACGAACTCCTCGGTCTCCCGGTCGACGAGGGCTTGCTGCCATGGTTCGAGCGCGATGCGTCTGGTGTGCTTGCGGCCTGGTCCCGTGCTGGGGGAAGAGGCATGGCCAGTGTTTGGAGCAGAGATAGACGTCGAGACATCGCTCGGCGCGATGCACGAGGCCGGCGCGCTGTCCGGTCATCAGCGCGTCGATGGCCTCGCGGCAGCGGGCGATGATGGCTGGGTACTGCGTGTCGCACGTAATGCGAAGGATCCAGGTCCGGGGCATCCGCGAGATACACCCGTCTCCCAGATAGAGGCCCAACAGATAGCTATAGGCCGGGGCAGGGAGTGCGGCGAAATCGTGCCGGGTTCCGCACTCGGAAGAGCCTGCGCGGATTCGAGGGCGGACTTGTGGTCGTCGCCTCCAATCGCGGACCGTTGGCCGCGGTATGCCCGTCTGCCTCGCGATCGCGCAGTCGTTCATGCCGCTCGCGATGAGGCGACGTACCTCGTCGAACTCGTCTGCGGACCTCAAGTGGGCGCCTCCTCGCCCGCTCTACGCTACGAAGGCGCACCGACAGATCCGCCGTTGTGCGGCGGTACGCTTGTCACGCGGCGGGCGTGATGAAACTGGCAATACGCGCGGGCTTTAGGTGCCCGTGTTCGAAAGAACGTGTGGGTTCGAGTCCCACCGCCCGCACTAGTCCTGTTCGAGGCTGCCCAGGTCGTCCGGCACGTCGACGGCGTGCTCGCGGAGTTCCTCCAACCTCACCACCTCGAGCGTGCGTTCGTGGGTGGCCGCCAGGACCACGGGCGCGGCCTTGCCGTCACGCTGCGCCCGCAACCAGTTGCCCGCGGTGACGCACCAGCGATCACCGGGCGTCAGGCCGGGGAACCGGTAGGCAGGCATCGGCGTCGACAGGTCGTTGCCGATGGAGCGCTGGTGCTCCAGGAACTCAGTCGTGACGACCGCGCAGATGGTGTGCCTGCCGAGGTCGTCTGGTCCCGTCGAACAGCAGCCGTCGCGGTAGAAGCCGGTGAGCGGCTCGGTGCCACACGGTTCCAGCGGTCCGCCGAGGACGTTCAATTCGGGCGAGCGTTCGGGCATGTGCCCAGTATCGCCTGCTAATCGTCTGCCGCGGCGACCAGCGAACGCAGGTGCACGTCGGGATTGTCGCGTTGGAACCCCTCGAGGCGCCACTTGGTGGAGAACAGGGCGAGCATCACCCCGTCGGTTCGCGTCAGAACCTCCGCCGACGGCTGCCTCTGCACGAAGTCGGCGTCCTCGGGGTCGACGATCCGCGCCACCGTGTACGGCAGCGACTCCAACGTGATCGGCGCGCTCAGTTCGCCGGCCATCCGGTGGGCGGCCACCTCGAACTGCATGGGCCCGACGGCGGCGAACACCGGCGCCTGGTCGCCGCGACGGTCGGAGCGCAGGACCTGCACGACACCTTCCTGCTCCAACTGTTCGATGCCGCGCCGAAACTGCTTGTGCTTGCTGGGGTCGGTGCCGCGCGCCACGGCGAAGTGTTCGGGCGAGAAGCTCGGGATCGGCGGGTACTGCACCGGGACGTCCCGGAAGAGCGTGTCACCGGGCCGCAGCGCTGCGGCGTTGGCCAGCCCGATCACGTCGCCCGGCCACGCGGTGTCCAGGGTGGACCGTTGCTGGCCGAACACCGATTGCGCGTACTTGGTGACGAACGGCTTGCCCGTCGTGGCATGGGTGAGGACCTCGCCGCGTTCGAAGGTGCCCGAACACACCCGTGCGTAGGCGATGCGGTCGCGGTGCGCGGAGTCCATGCCGGCCTGGACCTTGAACACGAACGCACTGAACGGTGACTCCGTCGCCCGTCGGTTGCCGTCGACGTCGAGCTGCCCGTCGGGCGGCGGTGCGAGCTGCAACCAGGACGTCGAGGAGCTGGTTGACGCCGAAGTTCAACGCCGCCGAGGTGAACAGCACCGGCGTCGATTCACAGCCCAGGAACGTCTCGCGGTCGTAGTCGGCGCCGTCGGCCTCGAGGAGGTCGGACTCCTCCACGGCGCGGTCCCAGTCGATGCCCGCAGCGTCGTGGGCGGCGTCGGGGGCGATGTGCTCCTCGGGCGCTGCCTTCGCACCGCCCGCCGTGCGGGTGAACCGGATGTAGTTTCCCGTGCGGCGATCCAAGACACCCTTGAAGTCGCCGGCGATGCCGACCGGCCAGGTGAGTGGGGTGGGCTGCAGGTTGATTCGCGCGGCGATCTCGTCCATGAGTTCGAGCGGGTCGCGGCCCGGCCGGTCCCACTTGTTGATCACGGTGATGATCGGGATACGCCGATGCCGGCACACCTGGAAGAGCTTGAGAGTCTGCGGCTCAAGGCCTTTGGCGGCATCGATGAGCATCACCGCGCAGTCGACCGCGGTGAGCACGCGGTAGGTGTCCTCGGAGAAGTCGGCGTGCCCGGGGGTGTCGAGCAGGTTGATGACGCAGTCTCGTCCGCCGGATTCGTAGGGGAACTGCAGCGCGGTCGACGTGATGGAGATGCCCCTGGCCTTCTCCATGTCCATCCAGTCCGACACGGTGGCACGACGGCCCGCCTTGCCGTGGATGGCACCGGCCTCGGTGATGGCGTTGGCGTGCAGCACCAGCGCCTCGGTGAGCGTCGACTTGCCTGCGTCGGGGTGGCTGATCACGGCGAAGGTTCTGCGGCGTCGCGCCTCGGCGGAGATGCGGTCTGCGGCGCGACCCTCCGCGGCCGCCGGCACGACCGGAGCGTTATCGATCATTACCCCGTCGATGATATTCGGGGCGGGTGCGAAACCCGAAATCCGCCTAGATCATGTCGTTCTTCGTCAGCCAGCGCATCACGGGCCAACCCACGAACACCGGCAGCCAGCACGTCAGCACCCGGTAGAGCAGCACCGACGGCACCGCGATCGCCGCGGGCACCCCGAATGCGGCCAGGCCACCGATCAGGGCGGCCTCCACCGCACCCACGCCGCCGGGTGTCGGCGCCGCCGAGGCAAGCGTGCCGCCGATCATCGTGACGACGGTGACGGTGACGAAGGACGTGTCGCCGCCGAACGCCTCGACGCTGGCCCACAGCGCCAGGGCGGCGCCCAGAGTGGTTGCGGCGCAACCCAGTACGATCAGGGCAAGCCGCTTTGGCTCCCGCGCCAGCTCCACCAGGTCGCGGGCTACCTCGCTCACGCGGGGGCGGACGGCCGTGTCCAGCCAGCGACGGGCCCTGGGCAGGAACAGGAACGTCCCGACCACGCCGAGAGCGGCGCCGCCGATCAGGTACAGCACGGTCGTCGATGGCACGAAGCGCGACAGGTCGGCCGAGGCGCCCGCCGCCGCGGTGAAGAAGATCAGCAGTGCGACGTGGGTGATCACCTGCACGGACTGCTGCAATGCCACCGCGGCGGTCGCACGCAGCGCACCCAGCCCCGACTTCTGCAGGAAACGCGTGCTCAGCGCCAGGCCACCGACACCGGCCGGCGTCGTGGTGGCAGCGAAGGTGTTGGCCACCTGCATGATCGTCAGATTCCGGAAGTTGACCTTCTCGGAGGCGCACGCCCACAATGCCGTCGCTGCGCCCAGGTAGGTCAGCGCCGACACCGCGAGCCCCAGGAGCGCCCACCACCAGTTCGCCGTCCGGAGTTCTGCGAAGAACGCGGGCAGAGTGCTGATGAACGGGTACGCGACATAGACGAGCGCGACCAGCAGCACCGTCTGGATGAGCTGGCTACGGCTGAACCTGGTGATCGTCTCGGCCTGGATCTTGTCCGCCCCGGTCTGCCGCTTGATCTCGTCGCGAGCGCTGGACATCACCGTCTTGACGTCGTCGACGGACGTGCGGAGTCGCTGCGGCATCGCGGATCGCGTCAGCCTGCCCGATGCGGTGAGTACCGCATCCTTGCCGAACGAGTCGATCGCCGACGTGACCGCCGACTCCGCGCCGTGCAGCGCCGTCGTCGTCACCAGCAACTGGGCGACGTCGGACTGAAGTTGTACCTCGGATGCGCCGTACTCGGAAGCGCCGAAGCCGCCGAAGAGTGCCCTGCCGTCCGCGACGGTGATCTCCTTGGCGCGCAGGTCACCGTGGGCAACCTGATGGTCGTGCAAGTCGCGCAAGGATTTCCAGGCGACGTCGACGGGCCGGTCGGCATCAAGCGGATCGCCGAGGGCATCGCTGTGCGCATAGAGCGTCCAGCCGCGTTCCAGCGCGGCCACCGCGATCGTCGCGGTGTTGGAAAGCCCGAGGTCGCCGACGGCGATCGCCATCAGCGCCCGATGCTCTACCGCGCGGCGCATCGAAGTCTGCAACGGCCCGGTCTCGTCGTTGCGGAGGGTGACGTAGCGCCACAGCTGTCGTAGTGCGCCGCCGACGCGCTGGTTGGGCCCGTACATCTCGACGATCGCCGGAGCCTCGCAGTCGGGCGAGGCCGCCGACAACAGCAGCGGCCCCGGCCCGGCGGGGCGCAGCACCGTCAGGCCGGACACCACGAACCGTCGTCTATCGAGGGCCTGGACCGCGCCGATCAGCGGGACCTCCAGTGCCGGTGTGCCCACGACCAGCACGGTGAGCGCGCCGACGAACCACCCGACCGACAGTCCCAGCAGCGAGCGGGCGGGCACCACGGCGCTGACCACCAGATGGATCGGCACGAACGCGAGTAGCAGCGCCCACCACCACCGGCGCCAGCGGGCGGGCACCCACGGGCCGGAAACGGTAAGCACGGCCGCCAGCATCGCGATCCAGCGCGGGTCGTCGAGGAACTGCGACAGCGTCGTGTTCAGCCGGTCGAACAGGTCGAAGTGCCACTGTGGCGCGGCGATTCCGCTACTGGTGATGGACAGCGCAACGATGGAGATCAGGCCGGCGGCCGCATACGCGCCGAGCAACTTGAACTGCCGGGTCACGATCAGGCCCACCAGGATGACGAACGGCAACGTGAGAATCGCGAAGCCGTACACCAGATACACCAGGTTGGACTGGGTGGGCGTCAGCACGCCGACGATGTCGGAGATGGACCGCTCCAGTGCGACCCAGTCGTTGCGGGTGACGAGCGAACTGGTGATGACCACCGCCAGGAACACCGTGGCCAACGTCAGCCGCAGGATGTCATTGGTCCGACGGTGTAGCGGCTGCAGCAAGTTGCCCGAAACGGTGATGTCCCGGCCGTCGACGCGCATTTCCCAAGCATCTTAGGGGTGGTGTACCACTCCTAGGCGCAACGCCGCGACAATCCTGCCGCGAGCCATCACCGCACCGTCAAACCGGCGTCCAGCGGCCATGACGTGCCGGTGATGAACCTGGCCGCGTCGGAGACCAGCCAGGCCACCGCGGCTGCGATCTCCTCGGGCTGCATCAGTGCGATGGGCAGGGCGTTCTGCTGGGTGGCCAGCCAGGGATCCTTGGCGGCGGCCAGCGCCATGGTCGACTCGTTGAGGATCATGTCGGTGGCCACGCCGCTGGGGTGGATCGTGTTGACCCGGATCGAATGCGGCGCGAATTCGTTCGCCCAGCCCTGCATGAGCGCCACCAGGCCCCGCTTGGACGCGGCATAGGCCTGCAGTCCCGCCCGCGGCAGGTTCGACGACTTGATGCCCTGAGTGGAACTCATCAGCACGATCGATCCGCCGCGCCCACCCTGGATGAGGGCGGGGATGGCGGCGTCGACGGAATTCCATGCGCCGATCAGGTTGACGTCGACGATGTCTCTGAAGATGCGACGTCGATCGTCGCCGTCGGTGACCCGGATGATGCCGGCGTTGGCGAGGACGATGTCGAGGCGGCCGAACTCTGCCAACCCATCGGCCACGACGGCGTCGACCGCGCCGGCGTCGCGCACATCGGCCTGGCGCGCCACGATCCGGCGGCCCTGACGCTCGACCAGTTTCACCGTTTCAGCCAGGTCATCGGCCGTCGCGCCGGGGTAGTCGGTCGAGTCGAACTCCGCGCAGGCGTCGAGCGCGATGACGTCGGCGCCCTCGCCGGCGAGCTTGACCGCGTGCGCCCGCCCCATCCCGCGGGCCGCGCCGGTGATGAAGGCGACCTTGCCGTCCAGCGTTTTGCCCTTCATGGTCGCGGTCATGCCTTCGGGAGGTCGACGTTCTTGGTGGTCGCCTCCCACTGATCGATCGACGCGCTCATCTCGCTGAGCTTGTCGCGCACCGCCTTGAGCACGTCGCGCCCAAGGAGGAGCCGCAGCGGCGGTTCGTCGAGCGAGGTCACCATGAGCACGGCCTCGGCGACCTTGCGTGGATCGCCGGGCAGATGATTGGCGAACTGCTTGATCATGGTCTTGCGGGTGCCCACGTTCTCCTCGTAGTCCTCGATGGGCGTGGACGACTCCTGCATCGACCGGGCGGCCCAGTCGGTGCGGAACGCGCCGGGCTCGATTGCGGTCACCTTGATGCCCAGCGGGCCGACCTCCTTGGCCAGCGCTTCGGTCAGCGCCTCGAGGGCGAACTTCGTCGACGAGTAGTAGGCGTTCGGCGGGTTCGCCACCAGGCCGGTCATCGACGAGATGTTGACGATGTGGCCGGACCTGCGTGCGCGCATCGCAGGGAGCACCGCCTTCAGCGTGTCGACCACGCCGAAGTAGTTGGTGTCGAACAGTCGTCGCACCTCGACGTCGTCGCCCTCTTCGACGGCCGACATGTATCCGTAGCCGGCGTTGTTCACCAGGACGTCGATGCCACCGAACGCCGCTTCGGCGGCGTTGACCGCGGCGGAGATCTGGTCGCGGTCCGTCACGTCGAGCGGCAATGCCAGGGCGCGGGCGCCGAATTCGTCGGCGAAGTCGGCGACGGCTTCCCGCTTGCGCGCGGTCACGACGACGTCGTGTCCCGCTTCCAGTGCAGCGCGGGCGATCTCGCGACCGATTCCCGTCGAGCACCCCGTGATGAACCAGCGGGCCATGTCAGTTCGTCCCTTCGGGCAGTCGGCGTAGGTACGAGTGACGGCGGTGGGCGAGTTCGGTCGCCCGCTCCGCCGGGGTCACCCGTCGCAGGGCCGGCACCTCGGAGTCCAGGTCGTCGAGTTTCACCACCCGGCCCTTCGCCGCAAGATCCTCCTTCGGTCCGTCTTCACCGAACTCGGCCATCCGGAGCGTCAGGATGCCCTCGCGGAGGCCGTCGGAGTCGATCCAATTCGCCACACCGGGATCCGTGGGAGAGATGACATAGGTGTACGTGCCGTCGTCGTTGGGAACCGACTGCGCCTTGTTGAGGCTGCCGGTGCGGTCGACGATGTCGAGCGTCGTACCCCAGATGTTGCTCAGCGGGACGGTGAAGTACTCGGCTCCGCCGTCGCTGACGTCGACGACGAACGCCTCGCCTGCATCCACGTCGAAGCGACCCATCACGTACACCTGATTGCGCATGGCGCCGACCTTGTCGGCCGACCACGCGAGGTTGAATTCGTTGGGTGCCATCTTGTAGACGCCGTGGCTCAGCTTGCCGGTGAAGTTGGCGAAGTGCGCCATCATGTCTGCAGTTGCGTCGGCCTGCTCGTCGCGGGTCCTGGCCCTGGTCGTCGGCGCCGGCCCGAGTCGCTGGACGGTCAGGTGATTGGGATCGTCGTGTTCCCAGTCGAGCAGCACGTCGCGGATGTAGAACTCGTGCGCTTCCGGTGTGGTTTGGACGTGGTTGGGCCGCCCTCCAGCCGGATCGGCGTCGACGGTGATGGTGAACGACCCGTCGGCCTCGACGTCCATCGTCCGCCCGTTGAGCACCGCGACCGTGCCCATGTTGGCGTCCCACAGCGTGAAGTAGTTCTCGGTCATCCGGTGCTCGCCAACCCGGCCCCGGATCTCGTAGCGCTCGTCGCTCGAGATCGGTATCACCCGGTAGACACTGTCGGGATTGTCTATGCCCCAACGCGATCCGGGGATCAGGCGGCCGTCGACGGGATGGCCCACACGCGTGATGCAACTGACCTTCGGTCGGAGCTTGTCCTGGTTGGACGACCACATCGCCGCGGAGAACATCACCTCTTCGAACGCGGCGTCGAAGCACGCCCGCATCGCGTCGGACGCCTTTGCCCGCCCGAGCCAGGTCTCGGCGACGCGCCGGTGGGCCTCCTTCACCGTCGGATGTTCGGTGAGTTCGAGCGCCGCCAGTTCCTGCTCGTGTTGCGACGTCGTCGCCACTGGGTGGCCGTGCGGGGACATCAGGACCTCCTCGATGGTTCTGCAGCAGAACGAAACCGCGAGTTGTACTCGGCGAACCGCTCGTCGATCAGGGCGTCGCTCAGGCCGAAGTCGGCGGCTGCGTAAGGCGGGCGCGTCGCTTCGCGTGGGCGCACGGCGAGCCAGCGCCGCATCGCCGACTCCGCATCGACGGTGAGCGGCACGCCGATCGCCTCGTACACGCGCGCCGCCTGGCCGATCGGATCTGCGACGGCGTCGGCGAACTCGATGTCGGTGCACCGTGCACGTTCGTCGGCCCACGAGTCCCGGGTCGCCATGGCGCGGTCGTTCGTCCACCCCATCCGCATCAGCCACTCGGCGCCGACGCGGTGGCGATCGACGGTGTCCGAATGCATGGCGTGCAGGGTTGCGTTGAGGCTGGCTCCTGAGGGGATCGTCTGGCGCGGGTCGCGGTGCATGTGGACGACGTGCAGATCGGGGAACTGGGCGCGCAGTGTATCCAGGTAGCCAAGGTGTGCCGGGGACTTGAGCACCCACCGAAGGTTGGGTCTCTCCCGTCCGGCCTCGCCTGCCCGCCGCCGTTTCTGCCACTGCAGGAACTGCAGCATCCGATGCAGGTAGGCATACGCCGGAGCGAAGTCCTGCTCGTCGATCCAGGCCCGGTAGGCCGGTACGTGCGCGCCCGACTCCGGCACGTGCGAGAGGAAGGCGTCGGACAGGAAGACGATCTCCTCTTCGGGTTCGCGGGCGTACATGGGGTGAATGGCGAACAGTTCGGGAGCCAACTCGCGCGACGTGGCCTCACGCTTCTCGCTGATCGCGATGCGAGGGTCTTCGGCGTCACCGTTCGGCGGCCACCGGTTGTCCAGTTTGGGCGCGACCTCCACCACTTCCCAGCCGTAGGCGCAGTGAAAACGGTGGTCGGCGGCCAGCAATCGTTGCAGGAGTGTGGTTCCGCTGCGCATCATCCCCACGACCACGATGGGCGCTTCGATCACCTCCTGGGTGATTTCGGGATGTCTGCGGATCCACTCCTGGGCGCGCAGTCGCATCCGCAGGCTGTGCACCAGTCCCGACCGCAGGATGTGCCCGCCGACGTCGTTCAGTTCGGCTGCGGCATAGCTGTCAGCGAGCACCGACAGCGGAGCTTCGAACGCCGTCGGGCCCCAGTCGTCCAGCCGCTCCTTCTGCTGCGCGCTGCCCATGAGACCCGCCGCATCGAAGTCGGACCCGTGCGCCACGACGCTCAGAACTTCAGGTGGTGGCTGGTGTCGCCAACCTGGTCGATGAACATGATCCGGGTGTCGAACCACCACGCGCCGTCGATGCGGTGAAAGGTATCCCGGTAGTGGCCGGTCACGATGATCTGCAACGGCAGCTCGGGTGTTGCCTGGGTGACGCAGTAGTAGGCACCCCCGTGCGCCGTCCCTGCCACGTCGTCGACGTGAATTCGTACGTTGCTGGTCAGGTGCTTGGTCTTGGGCGTGCCATCGTCGTACAGCCTGGTCGCCATCTCGTACATCGCCCGCACGCCGGCCGTTCCGGTGAACACCGTCTCTGGTGGTCCGTCCTCCATGCCCTGGATTCGGCCGTGTGCGAAGAGGGCCGCGACCCCGTCCAGGTCGCCTGCGTCGATGCGCTCGGCGTACTCATACACCAGGTTCTCGATCTCGCGAGCGCTGTCACTCATCGGGTCGGCGCCCCTTGGTGAAACATGTATTCGGCCAACGACGTATGCCACATGCCCTGTCGCGTCGATGCGAAGTTGGTAGAGCAGACCGGAATTGCCGTCATTTGTCGGTACACAACCAGCCGGACTCGGCGATGTCAACGATTCCGCACGGGTCCGGACCGGCCCTCAGTCCCGTGCCATTGCCCATCTGATGCCGCCGACCAGCGTGCGGCCGGCCAGTCGCACCGCGGTGGTCTCTACCGGCGGTAGGTACGGCAGGCGCAATGGCGACCGCGCCCAGGCAGGCAACATGGCGACCGCCGAGGCTGCCAGCACTCCGTACGGCGGCCGCGCCAGCAGCGGCAGCGGGGGAGTCAGCAGCAGGAACCGGGCCGCCTCCCTGGCGGCCGGGGTGCCCTGCATCTCGGGTCGGTAGGCCGACAACCGCTGTGCCAACTCGCGTTCGCTGCGCGGTGGGTCGACGACCCCGAGTGCCTCGGCGACGCGGGCGGTGTCGGAGACGTAGTCGTCGCGGCCTCGCTGGTCGAGGGGATTGGCACCGTAATGCTGATGCGCCACGAGGAAACTCTCCACCTCGGCGATGTGCACCCACTCCAGCAGGTGCGGATCGGATGCCTCATACGGCCGACCGTCCGGCGCGATGCCGTGCACCCTGCGGTGGATCCCCCGGACCTTGTCGACCGCCCGCTGGGCGTCTTCTGCGACGCCGAAGGTGGTGACCGCCAGGAAGGTGCTGGTGCGCTGCAGTCGTCCCCACGGATCACCCCGATAGTCGGAGTGTTCGGCGACTCCGGCCATGGCCAGAGGATGCAGCGACTGCAGCAGCAGCGCACGAAGTCCGCCGACGAACATCGACGCATCACCGTGCACCCGCCTGATCGAACGGTCCTCATCGAACCAGCGCGGGCCGGCAGTGTCATGGATTCTGGCGCGGTTGGCAGGGCCGTCGGGACCGGCGACCATCCCGAACAGTCGCACACCCAAGCCGTCACGCACGCTGGTCACACCGGGCAATGGCACCCAACCGACGTTACGCCGGTGCGACTCAACCCAGCTTGAAGCCCGAATAGCCTGCTTCCGCGATCTCGTCACAGCGCCGACGGTATTCCGGGATGCCCGCGGTGTAGCCCATGTACATGCGCTTCTTGCCGGGAACGTTGGCGCCGTTGTACCAGGAGTTGCACGACGGATCCATGAGCACCGTTGCGGCGACGAGCGACGTGGCGTGCTCCATCCAGTCGTTCTGCGCATCGCGGCAGTGCCTCGATCTCGCGGTGACCGTTGGCGCATAGGTACGCCAGACATCCGGCGATCCACTCCACGTGTTGCTCGAGTGCGGCGACGAAGTTGGTGGCCGCCGATGGGCTGCCCGGCCCCTGCACGATGAACAGGTTCGGGAAGCCCGCGACGGCGAGGCCGAGGTAGGACATCGGCCCCTCTGCTGCCCAGAAGTCCTTGAGCGACATGCCGTCCCGACCGCGGACGTCGATACGCGTCAACGCGCCGGTCATCGCGTCGAACCCCGTGGCGTAGACGATCGCGTCGAGTTCGTACGTTCGCCGAGTGGTCTGGATTCCCGTCGGGGTAACCGCCGTGATCGGGCCGTCACGCAGGTCGGCGAGAGTGACGTTGTCCCGGTTGTAGGTCTCGAAATAGCCCTGGTCGATGATGGGCCGCTTGCACCCGAACGGGTGTGTGGGAACGAGTGCGGCCGCGGTCTGCGGGTCGTGCACGATGCGCGCGATCGCCTCGCCGTACAGCGTGGTGGCCATGCGGTTGGCCTCGATGTCGAAGAAGATGTCGCCCCAGTTGAGCGCGCCCATCACGCCGTGCTCCTCGATGGCGCGCAGCTGCTCCTCACGCGAGGCCGACTTGATGGGGGGTTGGCTCAGCATGTCGATCAGGACCGAGAACGCCGACAGTCGGGCGGCCCCGACGGGGTGTTCGCGCTGCGCCCGGCGAATCTCGGCGTAGTTGGCCTTCATCTCGTCGAGTTCGCCCGGATCGAATCGGCGAACCGACCAGGGGAGCGTGTAGGCAGGGGAGCGCTGGAACACGGTGAGATGGGCGGCCTCCTTGGCGACGACGGGGATGAGTTGCACCCCGGTGGAGCCTGTTCCGATGACCCCGACGCGTTTGCCGGTGAAGTCGTAGCCCGGCTCGGGCCAGCGACTGGTGTACAGCGAGGCGCCCTCGAACGTGTCCATCCCGTCGATGTCCGGTTCCAGCGGGACCGAAAGGATGCCCGACGCGGCGACGACGAACGGCGCCACGATGCGCTCGCCTCCGTCGGTGTCGAGGAGCCAGTGGGCGGCGTCCTCGTCGAACGTCATCGCGACGACCATCGTGTTGAGCCGGATGTCGCGCCGCAGATCGAGGCGGTCGGCGACGAAGTTCAGGTACCGCTGGATCTCGGGCTGCGCGGGCATCGACTCGGTCCAGACCCACTCCTGCTGGATCTCGTCGGAGAAGCTGTACGAGTACTCGATGCTCTCGATGTCGCAGCGCGCGCCGGGGTAGCGGTTGAACAGCCAGGTGCCGCCGATGGCGTCGGCGAGTTCCAGCACGCACGTGTGCAGTCCGCGGCGACGGAGTTCGTGCAGCATGTACAGCCCGGAGAATCCGGCGCCGATGATCACGGCGTCGAAGTTACTGTCGTCGACGGTCGCCATGTGGGGTCCTCCCTCGGCCGGTGCGGAACGCGTACCCACTTTATCGAAAGGCATACAGTATGAGGCAGTGTTAGGGATGTCGGGGCGTTCGGGCCCCGTCGTGATCCAGGCTCGGCCACCCAACTGCGGCGTGCATCAGGCTCGAAGTGGTTGCCGACTTGCCCGCCTCCTAGCGACAACCGCCAAGCGATTGGTGACTTGTCGCGCGAAGGCGGGCAATGAGGATTGTGTCGCGGCGCGTCCCCGCGGCGCTAGGTGCAACTGCTACGTGTAGCGGTTCGCCAGGGTCCGGCGGTGCGATGACGGTGATCCGAACAGCGAGCGATTCAATGCCGCGCGCTTGAGATAGACGTGAACGCCGCTCTCCCACGTGTATCCGATGCCGCCGTGCAGCTGCATCGCCTTGCCGACGACGTCCACCGCCACGCCGCACGCGTACGACTTCGCCATTGCGGCAGAGACGGAGGCATCCCCGGCCACGTCCGCGACCGCGGCAACGTCGGCGACCGCCGACTCGACCAATTGCCGCGCCACGGCGATCCGCACCAGCATGTCTGCGCAGGCATGCTTGACCGCCTGGAACGAGCCGATCGGCCGGTCGAACTGCTGGCGCACCTTCGCGTAGTCGACCGTCTCGGCGAGCATCGCCTCGGCCAACCCGAGGCTGTCGCATGCGACCGCGACGGCCGCACGGTCGCATAGCGCTGCGGGATCGCTTGTCAACGACCATGATTCGGACACCTGCGCCCCGGTCGCCGACACCACGGACAGCGCGCGGGTCTCGTCGAGTACCGGCTGCGCGGTCGACGCCCACGTCGGGCGAGGTGACGATGACGGGAGTGCCATCGTCGTCCGCGAGCAGCAGGACGACCTCGGCACCCTCGGCGTCGGGCACGAACTCCGCACGGCCGGAGACCGTGCCGCCGGACACGGTGAAGCCGTGCGCCAGTGCGGCGGTCGCACCCTCGGCGATCCGCCCCAGCAGCGCGTCGCGAGATTCACTGGGCGCGCACGGCCGTCAACGCGCCGACGGCGAGGGTCGTGCCGAGGAAGCGGTTCGTGGCGGCCGCGCGGCCCATCTCCTCGAGCAGGATGGCCGTCTCGACGAAGGATGCTCCTGCGCCACCGAGGTCGTCGGGGACCTCGAGTCCCGGCCACCCCGCCTCCGACGATCTGCTGCCAATCGGCGCCCCCTTGCCGAGCAGATCGCGCGCGACGGAACGCAGTTCGTCGTGGATCTCGCCGAAGTCCGACGTCACGAGCTCGACCGGCTCTCTCGGTAGGCCGAGGCCACGCTCGCCGATGATGGTGCGCTGGATCTCGCTTGCACCGCCGGGGATCGTCCACTCCCACGACCCGATGAAGTCGAGCACCCACGCGCCGGATTCCCAGCCGCTCGACATCGGCTTCTTCAGCACGGTGTGTGCCGCGCAGGCCGCCGATTTCCGCGCCGAAGTCCGTGAGGCGCTGCAGCAGTTCGCTGTAGAACAGCTTCACGATCGACGGGTCCGCCGGTCCCACACCGCCACGCGTCGTGGCCCTCCACCACCTTGCGGCACAACCCGCGCAGCCCGCTGATCTCGGTCTCGAATCCCGCGAGCCGCATCGCGCACCACGTCGTCGTCGAGCGGCCGCGTGCCGTCCGGCCGGGTCTTGCGCACTCCATCACCAGCCGCGCGAAACCCGCATTGCCGAGGCGCTCGGCCAGCTCCAGCATCGTCATTCCGCGCTCGGCGCCCAAGCGTCGCCTGCGCGACTTGCCATCCCGCGTTCTCGGCTCCGATCAGATTCTCCGCGGGGATCACGACGTCGTTGAGGAAGACCTCGCAGAAGTGCGAGTCGCCGACGGCGTTGCGGATGGGGCGGACGTCGATGCCCGGGGCGGCATGTCCATCAAGAAGTACGAGATGCCCTTGCGCTTGGAGCGCGTCGGGATCGGTGCGAGCCAGCAGCAGGCACCAGTCGGCGTGCATTCCGCCACTGGCCCAGAGCTTTTGACCGTTGACGACGAAGGTGTCGCCGTCGCGTCGTGGCCGACGTGCGCAGGCTGGCCAGGTCGGAGCCCGCCTCGGGCTCGGAGAAGCCCTGCACCCAGATCTCGCCGTCGAGGATGGCGGGTAGGTGCCGTTGCCGCTGTGCGTCGGTGCCCGCGGCCAGAAGCGTGGATGCGGCGTGGTGAATCCCCACGAACGCCAGTACGAGTCGCGGCGCATCGTGGGCGGCCAGTTCCTGATAGAGCACGATCTGCTCGCCGACCGACATGCCGCCGCCCCACTCGGCGGCCAGTGCGGCACGGCGAAGCCGGCCTCGTGCAGCTCGGCGAACCACGCCTTCTGGAACGCGACGAACTCGGCGTCGCTTGCCCCCGGTCTGCGTGGCTCGCCAGTCGGTGGGGACGTGTTCGGCGCACCACTGCCGCACGCGTCGCGCGGAACTCGTCGAGTTCGGCCGTCACTGTGCGACTTCGCGTTCGGCGCTGAACAACCCGGTCGAGCCCTGACCGTCGACACGGGTGGTCAGCAGGTCACGGGTCGCGGACAGGCCCAACGGCAGCCGTCGCAGCGGCTGGCTGTAGCGGGACAGCCAGGACAGCGTGGTCTCGTCGCAGAAGCCGGCGGCTCCGTGCAAGCTGATGGGTGACCCGGAAGACGACCTCGGCCGCCTCGAGTGCTGCCATCCGCAGCGCGAGTGCGTCGTCGATGGCCTCTTCGCGCGCCGCGCCCGCGCTCCACAGCGTGTACTTGGCGAGCATTTCCAGCCCGGCCCGTTCGACCTCGCCGTCGGTCAGCTGGAACTGGACGCTCTGAAACGCGCGACAGCGGCTGGCCGAACTGCTGCCGCATCTGGACGTGGGCGATGGTGAGTTCCATTGCCCGGTCCAGCATTCCGAGCAGCGTCCAGCAGGGCAGCGCGAGCGCCAGCGGCGAGGTCCGACCCGCCCGCGGCAGTCCAGCGGGTCCAGGTCCAGGAGCTCGTCGAAGGCGGGTCCGGGGCAGGAGGTACCCGTGACCCGGTGGCGCTGACCGTCCAACGTGACTGCCGCCCAGCGGGTCTCGACACCCGTGATGGCCGCCGACGGCCGTGATGCCGCGACCACCACCAGGCCGTCGACGTCGAGGTCGGTCGGCCGGGCGAGCCGTTCGGCGACGGGGTAGGGCAGCGCCCAGTACCCGGCGCTACGGCACAGCGCGGCGGCGGCCTCGAGCGAGTCTGTGTCGTCGCGGGGTTCGAGATCCCAGGCGCCGAGTTCGGTGAGAACGCGAGCCGACGAGCGACTGGCGCGAGCCGGGGTCGGCCTCGCGCCCGCTGCACCAACTCATCGCCACCTGCGGCCTCGAACGCCCGTCAGCGCCTGCCGGCCGAACTCTTGGGCCTCGTCGCTGAGGTCGATGTTCATCGTCGCCGCCAACAGGGTGCGCGACAGCAGGATCCGCTGCATCTCGATGCTTCCCGACGACACGGTGGAAGCCTGCGAGTAGCGCCAGTGGTCCTCGACCTCGAGCCGGAACACCTCGGCGTCGTCGGACGCCTGCGGGGGAATGTCGGCGACGATCTCCATCAGCACCTCCGCGCTGTCCTGGTCGAGCTTGGTGACGGCGATCCGGTAGGCGGCGGAGTCGGTGGGCTTGACCTGCCCGGTGGCCTGCAGCGCAACGACGCGGTAGGCCAGCAGCCGGGCCCGGCGGCAGTGGGTCAGCATGCGTGCCCACCGGCCCCGCAGTTCGGCAGGCAGATCCTCCCAGTGTCCACCGAGTGCGTCCGGTGCCAGGTGCAGCAGGCGCTCGCACCGTGCGTAGCGGGCGATGCCGACACGTTCGAAGGCGAGCACGTTCTGCACGATCGACCAGCCGTCGTCGACGGTGCCGAGCACGTCGGACTCGGTGACCCGAAGATCGTCGAAGAACACCTCGTTGAGGTGGTGCGGGCCCAACATGGTGCCGATCGGGCGCACCGTGATGGCCGGATCCGACATCGGCACCAGGAAGATCGTCAGGCCCTGCTGCTTCTTGCTGGCTGTGCCCTCTCCTACCTTGGTCGTCCGGGCCAGCAGGAAGCACCACTGGGCCATCGTCGCGTACGACGTCCAGATCTTCTGGCCGTTGATCCGCCAGCCGTCGCCGTCGCGGGTCGCCGTGGTCCGCAGCGACGCGAGGTCGGAGCCGGCCTCGGGCTCGCTGAAGCCCTGACACCAGATGACCTCGCCGCGGGCGATCGGGGGCAGGTGTCTGCGTTGCTGTTCGGGTGTTCCGTGCCGCATCAACGTGGGACCGACCCAGTTCACGCCCATGTACTGGGCGCCTCGCGGCTCGTGATGCGCCCACATCTCCTCGCGCACCACGGTCTGCTCCCATGCCGACGACGCCTTGCCGCCGAACTCCTCCGGCCACGACATGCACAGCAGCCCGCGGTCGGCGAGCAGGCGGCAGAACGCCTGTGCCACCGCCAGATCCGCCGGGTCACTGGTGAAGGCGCCCAGGAAGTCGTCGGGTACGTGCGTGTGCACCAGATCGCGCAGCTCGTGGCGCAGGGCCGTGGCGTCGCCGCTCATCTCGAAGTCCACGCGTGCGATTCTAGGACAATCCTTATAAGGATTGCTAGTATTTGGTCGTGACGTCGGCTGGGCGGACCCCGCAGCACCGCATCGCGGAGACGGTCGCCGCCGAACTGCGGGAACGCATCCTGGTCGGCTCCGCGGCAGATCGGTTGCCCACCCAGGATCAGCTGGTCCGGGAGTTCGGCGTCAGCTACCCGTCGGTCCGCGAGGCACTACGGATTCT
The DNA here is from genome assembly GCA_963798245.1 of uncultured Actinomycetota bacterium. Lineage (GTDB taxonomy): Bacteria > Actinomycetota > Actinomycetes > Mycobacteriales > Mycobacteriaceae > Mycobacterium. The sequence goes on along the minus strand of CAWCSO010000003.1, from coordinate 98,558 downwards.
GGAGACCGAAGGGCTGGTCACCGTGCGGCGGGGCAGCATCGGCGGCGCCGAGGTGCACCGGCCCGACCAGATGTCGGCCGCCTACCACCTCGGACTGGTTCTGCAGGGCGCGCGAGTCACACTCGGAGATCTCGCCGAGGCACTGCTCGTGCTTGAACCGATGTGTGCTGCCGACGTCGCGCGGCGTCCCGACCGCATGACGACGGTCGTCCCGGAGCTGACCGCCAACGTGGACGCGTCAGCCGCGGCGGTATCCGACGGCGTGGCCTTCACCGGGATTGCGCGCGAGTTCCACGACCTGGTCGTGGCGGCCACGCCCAACGACACCATCCGCTACGTGGTGCGCAGCCTGGTCGCGCTGTGGTCGGCCCAGGAGCAGCAGTGGGCGGCGGCGGTGACGAAGCTCGGCGAGTATCCGTCGGCGGCGCAGGCGCGCGCCGCCGTGCGCACGCATCGCCGGATGGTCGACGAGATCGCCGCCGGACGTGCCGACGAGGTGGCGCGCACCGCACGCCGCCATCTGGCTGCGACTCAGGCGTTGCTGCTCGAACGCTTCACCGGCGACGTCGTCAACGCCACCCCCGTCCGGACGTCGCGGGCGCGCGCTCGCTAGTGGTGGCGAAGCGTGTCCCAGTCGTGTTCGTCCCCCAGTGTGGCGATCGCCCGGGCGGTGCGGTCTCTCATCAACAGCGTGAAGGCCACGCCGATCAACACGGCGGCGACGAGTGCGACCCAGGAGAACCGGGACAACCACTTCTCGGCGGCCAGACCGAGGTAGTAGACGACGGCGGTGGTGCCGCCGGCCCACAGCAACGCGCCAGACGCGTTGGCGACCAGAAATCGTCTATAGGGCATCTTGAGTGCGCCCGCGAGCGGTCCGGCGAAGATGCGAAGCAGCGCGATGAATCGACCGAAGAAGACCGCCCACACGCCCCATCGGGTGAAGATCTGTTTGGCCAAGGCGACATGGCCCGGGCCGAAGTGTTTCGGGAAGCGCCTGCCGAGGCGTTCGAACAGGCTCATGCCATAGCGGTGACCGATGCTGTACCCGATGGTGTCGCCGACGATGGCGCCGACGGTGGCCGCGGCGCCGACGGCAACGGGGCTGATGTCGAGGGTGTGGCGCGAGGCCAGCAGCGCCGCGCTGACGAGGGCGATCTCACCGGGTAGCGGAATGCCGAGGCTCTCCAGCCCGATCACGACGCCGACCACGATGTACACCGCGGCCGGTGGGATGGTCTGCAGCAGGGATTCCACGTTCACGCCGTAAGAATGCCCCATGGAAGGCGTGACACGTGACTTCGCCGCGTCGCCGTGGTCATCGGTCGTGGACCGCTGGGATCAGTCGCTGGCGGGCAGCGGTTTGGCTTCCTTGATCGTCAGGGGTGTGGGGCCGACGCTCAACGTGCCTGCGCCGGCCTTGGTGACCAGCACCTCGGCGCCGCCGTCGTCGACATAACGCTTGCCCATCAGGTTTCCGTCTGACAGCGACGCATCGATCGACAGGCTCGAATCGACCCCGTCAGCGATCGGCACCATCGGCGCACCGCCGGCCCGCAGGTCGTCGAGACTGTCCGCGCTGCGCACCACGATCACCTGGGTGTCGCACACCTGGCTCTGCAGGCGGGTGCCGTTCTTGATCATGCTGGCTCCTTCGTACTCTCGGCGTTCAGCTCGCTGACGAGTTCGCGGCGCAGCACCTTGCCGGTCGCGTTGGTGGGAAGTTCGTCCCGGAACACCACGCGGTCGGGGGTGCGGGACCCGCGCAGTTGGGTGCGGACGTGCCCGCGAAGGGCTTCAGGGTCGGGCTCGGCACCCTGGTGGGGCACGACGACCGCGACGATGATCTGGCCCCACTCGGGATCGTCGGCGCCGACCACCGCGCAGTCGCGCACGTGGGGATGTTCGACCAGGACGTCCTCGATCTCGGCGGGCGCGATGTTCTCCCCGCCCCTGATGATGGTGTCGTCGGAACGTCCGCCGATGAAGAGGTAGCCCTCGTCGTCGAGGTAGGCGACGTCCCTGGTGGGGAACCAGCCCTGCCCGTCGAGCACCGAGCCGATGTCGGTGTACCTGCCCGAGACCTGCTCACCGCGGACGAACAGTTCGCCAGGCTCTCCGGCGGCCAGCACCGTGCCGTCATCGGCGCGGATCTGAACCTCGATGCCGGGGACCGGCTGTCCGACCGACCCGAGCCTGCGGGCCAGGGCGTCGTCGGGGGAACCCAGTGCGCTGCGGTGGTCGTCGGGGGTCAGTACCGCGATTGTCGAACTGGTCTCGGTGAGCCCGTAGGCGTTGACGAATCCGACCCCGGGCAGCAGGGCGAGCGCCCTGCGCACCAGGGGTAACGCCACCTTGGACCCGCCGTAGGCGAGGGTGCGCAGTGTCGGTAGCGACACGTTCTGCGCCTCGAGGACGGCCACGATGCGGTCCAGCATCGTCGGCACGACCGTGGCCGAGGTGACGCCCTCGGCGACGACCAGGCGCACCCACTCTGCCGCGTCGAAGTGGCGCAGGTACACCATCTTTCGCCCCGCATAGAGGTTGGACAGGGCCGCGCCCACACCGGCGATGTGATAGGGCGGCACGCAGATCAGCGCGGCGTCGCCGGGGTCGGCGGAGGCGAATTCGACGGTCCCGGTGACGTAGCTGGTCAGGTTGTTGTGCGTGAGTTCGACGGCCTTCGGCTGCGAGGTGGTGCCGGAGGTGAACAGCACCACTGCGACCGAGTCGGGATCGGCGAACTCGGCGGCCGGTTCGGCCGAGCCCGCCGCGTCGACGAACTCCCGCGAGCCCATCATCCGGTAACCCTCGCCCACTGCGTCGCGGTACTCCTCGTCGACCACGACGAGCGGATCGGGAAGGCGGTCGAGCAGGGCGCGCAGGCCGTCAGTCGACAACCGATAGTTCAACGGCGTCATCGGTACCGCAGCGCGCGCCGCGGAGAACAGCAGCAACGGCAGCATCGCGCCGCCGGTGCCTACGTAGGCGACGTGCCTCGCGCCACTGGCGGCGACCACACCGGCTCCGCCGTCGGCGAGCACGCTGAGTCCATCGGTGGTGAGGCGGACGTCGTCGGACACCACCGCCGTCCGGTACGGGCCCGCCGACTCCGCGGCGTCCCGAGCCATTTCCAGCAGAAGCGAAATACTCATGACTTCTCCAGGAAGATATCCCACATGGGGTCGTCGCCACCGCCGTAGCGCGACAGGTCGGTGACGCCGTCGGCGGTCAGCACGTCGGCGTCGACGAAGCACTGGCCGTTCACCTCGGCGGCGGGCCGGGTCAGGATCGCCACCGCGGCGTCGGCCATGATGTCGGGGCTGCGCGAGGCCTTCACCAGGGTGTCGCCCGCGGCCAGGTTCGTCACAGCCGACGTCGCAATGTAGGTCTGCGGCCACAGGCAGCTGAATCCGATCGCCGCATCCTCGTCGGCACCGTACTCGGCGGCCCACCCCAGCGACAGCAGTGTCATGCCGTACTTGGACAGTGTGTAGGCCGGGTGTGCGCCCAGCCAGTACGGGTTCATGTTCATCGGTGGTGCGAGGGTCATCACGTGCGCATTGGTGGACTGGCGCAGGTGCGGCAGAGCCGCCTTGGTGAGTAGGAACGTGCCGCGGACGTTGATGTCCATCATCAGGTCGAACTTCTTGGCCGACAGGTGTTCGGTCGGTTCGGTGGCGATCGCGCTGGCATTGTTCACGACGACGTCGACGCCGCCGAAACGTTCCACTGCGGCGTCCACGGCGCGCTGCACGTCCTCCTCCTTGCGGACGTCTCCGACGATGGCAAGGCCCTTGCCGCCCGCCGCATCGACCTCTGCCACCGCGGTGTGGACCGTGCCCGGCAACTTCGGATGCGGATCGCTGGTCTTGGCCAGCAGGACGACGTTGGCGCCGAGTTCGGCCGCGCCGAGGGCGATCGCCAGGCCGATGCCGCGACTGCCCCCCGAGACGACCAGCGTCCGGTCGGCTAGCGCGTGCCTCTGGTCGTTCATGCGCCTCCTTGAGATCCGTGCTCACGATGGTAACCGAATGGCAGTGGCATTCTCATTTTCTGCAAGTCCCATGCTCGCATACCGCTCGCACCGCCTGGCTAGGGGGAACGGGTCGGTCGCCGGTACGCTCGCTGACGTGCCATGTAGTGCCCTGCTGCGACCGCGTTTCCACTCTGCGGTATTGGCATTCTCATTTTTTGCAAGTACGTTATCAACCGATGAGTGACGTAGTGCAGACCCCGTCGGGCATCCCGCTGGAACCCGTGTACGGCCCAGACGACCGTGCAGGGGACCTTCCCGCGCCTGGCGAGTACCCCTTCACGCGGGGCAACTTCGCGTCCGGCTACCGGGGCAAGACCTGGACGTTCCGCCAGTATTCGGGATTCGGCACCGCCGAGGAGTCGAACCGGCGGTACCGCTACCTCCTCAAGGAGGGCGGTACCGGGCTGTCGGTGGCCCTCGATCTGCCCACCCAGTGCGGCTACGACTCCGACGACGCCGAGTACGGCGAGGAGGTGGGCCGCGTCGGCGTCGCCGTCGACACGCTGGCGGACGCCGAGGTGCTGTTCGATGGCATTCCACTCGACAGGATCAGCACCAGCTTCACGATCAACGGCACTGCCGCCATCCTGCTGGCGTTCTACGTCGCCGCCGCCGAGAAGTCCGGTGTACCGCGCGACAAGCTCACCGGCACCATTCAGAACGACATCCTCAAGGAGTACGCCTCCCGCGGTACCTGGATCTGGCCGCCGGAGCCCTCGCTGCGCCTGATCGCCGACACCATCGAGTTCTGCGCGGCCGAGGTGCCGCGGTTCAACGCGATCTCGGTGGCCGGAGCACACTTCCGCGACGCCGGTGCCAACGCCATCCAGGAGATGGCCTTCACGCTGGCCGACGGCGTCACGTACTGCGACACCGTCGTAGCGCGCGGCCGCATGACGATCGACAAGTTCGCGCCGCAGATCTCGTTCTTCTTCTACACGCACGGTGACTTCTTCGAGGAGATCGCCAAGTACCGCGCCGGCAGGCGGCGATGGGCCACCATCGTTCGTGAACGCTATGGATCGACCAGTGACAAGGCGTCGATGTTCCGCTTCGGCTGTGTCGCCGGCGGCGCGTCGCTGTACGCCCCGCAGGCGCAGAACAACCTGGTGCGTGTCGCCTACGAGTCGATGGCCGCGGTGCTCGGCGGCGTGCAGTCGATGTTCACCGCGGCGTGGGACGAGCCCTTCGCGCTGCCCAGCGAGGAGTCGGCCACGCTCGCCCTTCGCACCCAGCAGATCCTGGCCTATGAGACCGGTGTGACGAAGGTGGCCGATCCGCTCGGCGGTTCCTACTTCGTCGAGGCCCTGACCGATGCCACCGAGGAAAAGATCATCGAGATCATGGACGATCTCGAGCAGCACGGCGGCATGGTGCGCTGTATCGAGGACGGCTACCTGCAGGGTCTGATCGCCGACGAGGCGTACAAGATCCACCAGGAGGTCGAATCGGGAGAGCGCCCCGTGGTCGGCGTCAACAAGTTCGTCTCCGAGGAACCCGCGCCCGACATCTCCACCTACGAACTCGATGCCGAGGGTCGCGAACTGCAACTCAAGCGGCTGGCCAGGGTCAAGGCCGAACGCAGCGACACCGACGTTGCCGCCGCGCTCGCCGCGCTTGCACGCTCCGCGGAGGGCACCGACAATCTGATGCACCGGCTGATCGACTGCGCCAACGCCTACTGCACCGTCGGTGAGATGGTGTCGACGCTCAAGGTCGTGTGGGGCGAGTTCCAGCAGCCGGTGGTGTTCTGATGGCGACGCGTGTACTGGTAGCCAAGCCCGGCCTCGATGGTCACGACCGCGGCGCAAAGATCGTCGCGCGCACGTTGCGCGACGCGGGGTTCGAGGTCATCTACACCGGCATCCGCCAGCGTATCGAGGACATCGTGTCGATCGCGCTGCAGGAAGACGTCGCGCTGGTCGGACTCTCGATCCTGTCCGGTGCCCACGTCGCCCTGACCGGCAGGGTCGTCGACGCGTTGCGCGCCGCTGACGCCGGCGACATCGCCGTCGTCGTGGGCGGGACGATTCCAGAGTCCGATGTGCAGAAACTGTTGGATGCCGGTGCCGCAGCGGTGTTTCCGACGGGGACCCCGCTGGAGGACCTGGTGACCGGTGTGCGGGCGTTGACGGAGTCGGAGTCGGAGTCGGAGTCGGAGGTGGTGGACTGATGCGCCTGGGCGTCATGATCGGGGCTGAGCGAGGCGATTCGGCCCGCAAGGTGGCCAAACTTGTCTCCGACATCGAATGGGCTGAGTCCGCGGGTATGGACACCGCATGGATGCCGCAGGTGCCCAACGACTTCGACGCATTGACCATGGTTTCGCTGATGGCCGCGCACACCACCACGATCGAACTGGGCACCGCCGTCGTACCGCTTCAGGCGCAACACCCGATTGCCCTTGCGCGCCAAGCACTGTCGGTGCACGCCGTCGCCGGTGGCAGGCTGGCACTCGGTGTGGGCCCGTCGCACCACTGGATCGTCAAGGACATGCTCGGCATCCCGTACGAAAAGCCGGCCGCCTATACCCGCGACTACCTGCAGGTGCTCGACGCCGCATTCGCGAACCCGGTGGGCGCGGGGGGCAGGACTCAGGGAATCATGATCGACGTCGAGAACGACTCCTTCACCGTGCACAATCCGCTCGACCTGCCGCCGGTGGCGCCGCTGCCCGTGCTGGTGGCCGCGCTGGGTCCGGTAATGCTGAGGATCGCCGGCGAGCACGCCGACGGCACCGTGTTGTGGATGGCCGACGAACGCGCGATCGGCGACCACATCGCCCCCCGAATCACCAAGGCGGCGGCCGATGCCGGACGTCCGGCCCCGCGAATCGTCGCGGGCATCCCGGTATGCCTGTGTGCGAACTCCGAGATCGACGCCGCCAAGGACCGGGCCAACCGGATCCTCGCGGAGGCCGAGACGTCGCCGAACTACCAGCGGCTGCTGGACCGCGGCGACGCCCGCACCGTGGGGGACCTGTGCGCAGCAGGTGACGAAGAGGCGATCTTGGCGCGGTTCAAGCAGTTCGCCGACGCCGGCGTGACCGACTTGTCGGTGCGACTCTTGCCGATCGGGGACAGTCGGGAAGAACTCGTCGCGTCGAAGCACCGCACACGCGAGGTGATCGCGGAGTTGGCCAAGGCAGTGAGGTGACGCAGCCCGCGTCCGGTGCCGGCCCGCTGGCCGGCATCCGCGTCCTCGAGGTCGGCGTCATGCTCGCGGGCCCGTACGCGACGATGCTGCTGGCGGATCTCGGCGCCGAGGTGATCAAGATCGAGCCGCCGGCCGGCGAGATATCCCGGCAGGTCGGCGACAGCTACTTCGCGAGCCTCAATCGAAACAAGCGCAGCATCTGCCTCGACCTCACCTCCGACGACGGTCGCCGAAGGCTCGGCGAACTGGTCGCGGATTCACACGCGCTGCTGGTCAACATGAAGCCGTCGGTGATCCGCAAGCTCGGTCTGACCTACGAGGCGTTGCGCAGCCACAACGAGCGGATCGTCTGCGTCGCCCTGACCGGCTACGGACTCGATGGTGGCGACGACCCCGCCTTCGACTACGTCGTGCAGGCCGCTACCGGCGTCGCGGCGATGACGGGCGACCCCTCGGGTCCGCCGACGCTGCCCGGCTACTCCTCGGCCGACAACTCGACCGGTTTGACGGCGGCACTGGGTCTGCTCGCGAAGATCGTCTCCGGGCGTGGCGGTCAGGTGGACGTGTCGCTGCGCGACGTGATGCTCTCGCAGCTCAACTACCGGGCGTCGGCATACCTGAACGACGGCGCCGAGCCGCGTCGGTACCCGTTCGGTGCGCACTCCTACTACGTTCCGGCGCAGTTGTTTCCGACCGCCGAGGGGTATCTCGCGCTGTTCATCACCCACGACGGGTTCTGGCGGTCGTTCGCGGGTGAGGCGGGTATCGGGGGGTTCGAGACCATGGCCGAGCGTGCCGAGCGCCGCGAGGAAGTGCTCGCCGTCGTCACTGCGATGTTGGCGACCGACACGGCCACGGGCTGGGAGGCACGGTTGCGTCCGCTCGGCATCCCTGCGGCCGCCGTCAGGTCTCTGCCGGATGCGTTGGAGGCGACCCCGGAGGCGATCATCACCGCCGGCGACATGCGCCTGGTCGGCGGATCGATCAAGGTCGCGGGCTACGAGCCCCGTTACCGGCCCGCTCCGTTACTCGACGAGTATTCGACGAGCAGTGCGGCCTCAGTCGTCGTAGGTGACCCTGATGTTCGGTGTGTCCGGCACGGCCTGACACGTCAGCACGTAGCCCTCGTCGACCTCGTCCTCGTCGAGCGCGTCGTTGACCCGCATGGTGGCACTGCCCTCGGTGAGCTTGGCCATGCAGGTGCCACAGTTGCCCGCCTCGCAGGAGAAGGGCGGCCCCATCCCCGCGCGCCGGGCAGCCTCGAGGATCGTCTCACCGGCCATCATGGTCACCGACGCGGTCTTGCGATCGAGGACGATCGTCACCTCGCCACCGGCCTCGGCGGTCGGCACGGGGTCTGCACTCATCGCACTCACTCCTGGTATTGAGATTCTGTCTCTGCGAGAATACTATTCTCCATAATCGATAGGATATTCTCAACCGCAATCGTAGCGGCGGGTGACAGCTGGGAGGCGTTGACACGTGACCGAGCCCGTCCTGCTCGCCTACGGGGACCGGCAGTACACCCGGTCGGACCTGGACGCCCTCACCAGTGGCATGGCCACCCTCCTCGAGGAGCGTGGCGTGCGCGCCGGTGAACGGGTCGCTTTGATGTCGTCGAACCGTCCCGAGTTCATCGTCGCGATGCAGGCCATCTGGCGCCTTGGCGCTGCCGTCGTGCTGATGAGCACGTCCTGGAAGCGTGCCGAGGTCGACCACGCGTTGGCGCTGGCGAAACCGTCGGACGCGGTGGGGGACAACCCGGTGCTCGCCGACGCGATGCCGATGCTCGATCTCGACGAGCCCGTCGCCCCGGGCAGGCGCGTGTTCGATCCGCCCGATCCGCAATCGGACGCCCTGTTCGTGTTCAGCTCCGGCACGACCGGCATGCCGAAGGCCGTGCGACACACCCACGCTGCCTTCGCGTCGGCCGTCGCCCACTGGCGCGGCGCGCTCGGGCTGTCGGGCAGCGACCGGATGCAGATCATGACGCCGCCCTCGCACATCCTCGGGCTGTTGAACATTGCGACCGCCCTCGATGCCGGGGCCTGGATCCGGCTGCATCCCCGCTTCGACGTCGAGGTGATGCTCGAGCACATTCAGTCCGACCGCATCACCGTGGAGATGGCCGTGGCGCCCATCGCGCTGGCGCTCGCGGCGCACCCCCGGCTCGAGTGCTACGACTTCTCGTCGCTGCGGTACGTCATGTGGTGCGCGACGCCGGTGACCACGAGCGTCGCCGATGACATCACCGACCGGGTAGGAGTGAACTGGCTGACCGCCTACGGCGCGAGTGAGCTGCCGGTCATCTCGTGCAACACGCTCGAGGGCGGCCGACTCGACACCGTCGGCAAACCCGTTCCCGGAGTGCGGGTCCGGGTGGCGTCATCTGGAGTCGGGCTGTCCGGTCGAGATCGGCGAGGTCGGCGAGATCCAGGTGGACGCCCCGTCGGTGATGGCCGGCTACCTGCCCGACGATGCGACGGCCGACGCGTTCGCCGACGGTTGGTATCGCACCGGTGACGTTGGCTACCTCGATGCCGACGGCTGGTTGCGGATCACCGACCGGTCCAAGGAGATGATCAAGGTGCGCGGCTTCCAAGTGGCGCCCGCCGAGGTCGAAGCCGTGCTGCACGGTCATCCCGCCGTCGCCGACTGCGCCGTGTTCGGCGTTCCCGATGCCGCCAACGGCGAAGCCGTCGTGGCCGCCGTATCGTGTTCTCGCGCCGTCGAATCCGATGAGCTGGTCACGCTCGTCGCCGATCGCCTCGCGTCATACAAGAAACCCAGTCGGGTCTTCTTCGTCGAGGAGATTCCTCGACTCCCCTCCGGAAAGGTGTTACGCCGAGTGTTACGGGAGCGTGTGATGAGCGCCTGCGCGAAGAGCGGAGAACTCTAGTGGACGTCCGTCTGACGGCCGAACAACGACAGCTACGTGATGCGGCCGCCAAGCTGGCCGACGATCTGGGACCCGGGTCGGTCGCCGACCTCGACGACGACGGTCGACTCGCGCGCCTGGAGAAGACCGTCGATTCCACCGGCTGGCGCACCCTGCGCTCCGACGAGGCCTCAGGCGTCGAAGTCGCCATAGTCGCAGAGGAGTTCGCGCGCGGGCTCGTCGACGTGCCGTTCCTCGGACCGGTTCTGGCCGACGATGCCCAGCGGCATCTCGACGGCGATCCGCAGCCGGCCACCATCGCCCACGGTGACGAGGCGGTCGATACCCGCGGGTTCGCCGCAGCGCTGGTGCTCGACGGCCGGCGGGTGTTGCGCACTCCCATTGGCGACGTGCGCATCGGCACCGATCTGACCAGGCCCGTGGCGGGTCTGGTTGGAACGACGACCGAACTCGGCGAGCTGTCCGACGACGCCGCGCAGCGGTGGTACGCGCTCGCCCTTGTCGCCACGTGTGCCGACCTGGTCGGTGCCTCCCGCGGGGCGAACGCGCTGGCGACCGAGTACGCAAAGGTGCGCGAGCAGTATGGCGCCACCATCGGCTCCTACCAGGCCGTCCGGCACATGCTCGCCGAAGGCCAGGCGCTGATCGAGGGGGCGGTCAGCGTGCTGCGCCACGCCGCCTGGGCCGTCGACGAATTGCCCGCCGCTGAGGCCGTGGAGGCGGGTCGGGTCGCCAAGATCTACTGCGCCCGAGCCGGTCTGACGGTGTGCGAGACGTCCATTCAGGTGCACGGCGGCATCGGCAACACCTGGGAGTGCCTTGCCCACGTGTACCTACGCCGCGTGCTGAGTGCCACGGAACTGTGGCCGGTGAAGTTGGAGGAGTTGACCATTGGACTTTCGTGACTCGCCCGATGAGGCGGCATTTCGGCAGAGGCTCGCGGGCTGGCTGAGCCGAACAGAACGGCAAGTTCCCCACGTCCGGCGATGAGTACTGGGCCAAGGCGGGCGAGTGGCACCAGGCGCTGTATGCGGCGGGTTTCTTCGGCACGTCGTGGCCCAAGGCCTATGGTGGCCAGGATCTTCCGCCGGTGTACGACGTGATCGTCGACGAGGAGATCGCAAAGGCCGGCGCTCCGGCGCGTCCCGGTCTTGGCTACCTGGTCGTCGGCCTGAGCCACCACGGCGACGAGGAACTGCGCCAACGCTTTCTGCCGGGGATGATCAATGGCACCGAGCGCTGGTGCCAGGGCTTCAGCGAGCCCGGCGCCGGATCCGATCTAGCGTCGCTGACGACGACCGCGGTCCCCGACGGTGACGAGTACGTCATCAGCGGGCACAAGATCTGGACCAGCTACTCCGATGTCGCCGACTGGTGTCTGGTGCTGGCACGCACCGACAAGGCGGTGCCGAAGCACTTGAAACATCGCGGCATCTCGGCATTCATCGTGCCCATGCGTCAGGATGGTATCGAGCAGCGCCCGTTGAAGATGATCAGCGGCGTCACCAAGGAGTTCGGCCAGGTCGAGTTCGACGGCGCCAGGGTGTCCGCCGACAACATGGTCGGTGCGCCGGGCGACGGCTGGAAGCTCGCGATGACCGTGGTCAGCCACGAACGTGAACCGTCGACGCTGGGCTTCTCGGCCCGCTACGGAAAGCTGGTGCGCCAGTTGTCCGGTCGCGTAGACAGTGCCGACGGGAAGGTGCCCGACGAGCTGTCCTGGGCGTGGGTGCAGACCGAGATGTTGCGCCTGCACGTACGACGCCGACTCTCCGAACAGTTGGACGGCCTCACGCACGGGCCGCAGGGATCGCTGGACAAGCTCCTCATGACGTGGGTCGAGCAGTCGGTGGGTCACGCAACGCTGGCGACCGTCGGCAGTAGCGACGAGGAGTTGTTCGGCGCGTACATGTACAGCCGCGCTCAAAGCGTGATGGGTGGCACGTCACAGATTCAGAAGAACATCATCGCGCAGCGGATTCTCGGCTTGTGAGCGCTCGCGCGAAGAACGAAGGGAACTGACATGTACGACATGCCCGATGAAATCGACGTCACCGCGGATGGCGGTCTGCGCATCATCACGCTGAACCGCCCCGAAGCGCTCAATGCCGTCAACGACTCCCTGCACGTGGGGCTGGCGAAGATATGGGGCGAACTCAACGAGGACGCCGACGCGCGAGCTGCCGTGATCACAGGTGCGGGTCGGGCATTCTCGGCCGGCGGTGACTTCAACTACCTCGACGAGCTGCGCCGCGACGAAGCCCTGCGCCAGAAGACGATCAAGCATGGCCGTGACCTCGTCATCGGCATGGTGCGGTGCCGCATTCCGGTGATCGCGGCGGTCAACGGGCCGGCGGTCGGGCTGGGCTGCAGTCTGGCAGCGTTGTCGGACATCGTCTACATCGCCGAGACGGCGCATTTCGCGGACCCGCACGTCCAGATCGGATTGGTGGCCGCGGACGGCGGGCCGCTGGTCTGGCCGTCGCAGATCAGCCTGCTGCAGGCCAAGGAGTTCGCGCTGACGGGTGTGCGCATCAAAGCACAGCGGGCCGTCGAACTCGGTTTGGCCAACCACGTCGTCGCCGACCCGCTCGCCGAGGCGATCGCCTGCGCCAAGAAGATCATGGAGCTTCCCGCAGCAGGCCGTGGAGAGCACCAAGCGGCTGATGAACATCCAACTGGAGCGTTCCGTCATGGCGTCGTTGGACTACGCCAACCTTGCGGAGTACGTGTCCTTCGGGACCGCCGACTTCAACAAGATCGTGGACGGGCTGATCGCGAAGAACTGAGCCGCCCCCTCTTGCCGCGAGCAGACGGAAAGGGCCCTCATCGCAAGCGATTGAGGGCCCTTTCCGTCTGCTCGGCGTAGTGGGGCTAGGCCGGCAGTTCCTCGGAGCGCTGGATGGTTCCGGTGATACCACTGGCATCCTGACCGGCAAGCATTACTGCGGCGTCAGCCATCGCCTCGGGCGGCTCGACCATCTCGGCCGGCACTCCGAAGCCACCGCCTCCGGCCTGCCACCCCTCGGTGAGCACCACCCGCGATGGGCTCAGGCAGTTGACGGCGATGTTGTCGGGCTTGAGGTCGGCCGCAAGGCCAAGGTAGAGCCGCTCTGCGGCGGCCTTGGACACCCAGTAGGCGTTGGCGCCCTGATCGATCATGGTCACGCCGGTGGTGGTCACCGCGATCAGCGAGCCGCCACTACGCGCCCGGACGTGGGGGATGACGGCCTTGGTCACCAGAAAGACGCCCGTCAGGTTGACGTCGAGGCACAGCTGCCAGCGCTTCAGTGGCGTGGATTCCACTGGGCCGAGCCATAATACGCCGGCGTTGGCGACGAGGATGTCGATGCCGCCGAACTCCGCGACCGTTGCTGCGACGGCGGCATTGACCGACTCCTCGCTGGTGACGTCACACGGCACCGGTAACGCCCGCCCGCCATCGGCGACGATCCCCTCGGCAACCGATCCGATGGTGCCGGGCAGCTTGCCCTGTTGTTCAGAGCGGGCCGCGACAGCCACGGCCGCACCTGCTGCGGCGAGGGACTTCGCCACGGTCGCACCGATGCCCCTGCTGGCGCCGGCGACGAACGCGACCTTCCCATCGAGCGGACGACTCACTTGGGTGGGAACCTCAGTCCGCCGTCGAGGCGGATGACCTCGCCGTTGAGGTAGTCGTTCTCGATGATGCTCTGGGCGAGTTGGGCGTATTCGGTGGAGCGGCCCATGCGCTTGGGGAAGGGCACCTGTGGACCCCAGTACTGCTCGAGTTGATCGGCGGCCTGGCCGTAGGCGGGTGTGTTGATCGTTCCCGGTGCGATGGTGACGACGCGGATGCCCAGCGGTGAGAGGTCGCGCGCGGCGACGAGCGTCATGCCGAGCACGCCACCCTTGGCGGCGGAGTAGGGCACCTGACCGATCTGGCCTTCGTAGCCGGCGATCGATGCGGTGTTGACGATCACGCCACGGCCGCCCTCCTCGAGAGGTTCCGACTTCGCGATCGCGGCGGCAGACAGGCGCATCACGTTGAACACCGCGGTCAGGTAGAACTCGATGGTCTTCTTGAAGCCGTCGAGGTCGAGCGGTGAACCGTCCTTGCCCACCAGCCGGCCACCGCTGGCCGGACCGCCGTGGGTGTCCACCGACATACGCAGCGGCCCTAGCTCTTGCGCAACCGCGATGGCCGCGAGGACGGATTCCTCGGATGTGGCGTCGGTGTGTACGTAGCTGATGCCGAGTTCGGCCTCGAGTTCCTTGCCCTTCTCGTCGGCGACGTCGGCGACGACCACCTTGGCGCCGGCGGCGTGCAGGCGCCTGACGGTGGCCTCGCCAAGTCCGCCGGTGCCTCCGACGACGATCGCTGAGTTGCCGGCGATTTGCATGTTGTTCCCCTTCTTGCAACTGACACTCTCAAGCTGCGAGAATAACATTCTCATACCGCGTGGAAGAGGAGTGCACCGATGCGGCTGTCGATCGCCGACGTCGACCGAACTACGCCAGCGGCGACGTCGGGTTGAGGGTCTCATCTATAGGCTCAAGCACACGATGAACACCATCGATGACCTCGTCGAGAGGGCGCGCAACGGTTCGACCAGGGCGGCAGGCAAGCTGCTGAGCCTGGTCGAGGGCGACCGCCGCGGCGAGGTGCTGGCCGCCATCGGCCACGGCACCGCCCGCGTCATCGGCGTCACGGGGCCACCCGGTGCGGGCAAGTCGACGACCATCGCGGTGCTGGTGACGGCCTACCGGAGCCGTGGCTGCCGCGTCGCCGTGCTCGCGGTGGATCCTTCGTCGCCGTACAGCGGGGGCGCGCTGCTCGGCGACCGGATTCGCATGGCCGCCCACATCGACGACGACGACGTGATGATCCGGTCGGTGGCCACGCGCGGTCACCTCGGCGGTCTTGCCGCGGCCGTGCCCGCCGCGATCCGGCTGCTCGCCGAATTGTCCTTTGACGTGGTCCTGCTCGAGACAGTCGGCGTCGGCCAGTCCGAGATCGAGATCTCCGCGGTTGCCGACCCCGCCATCGTCATCCTCAACCCTGGTGCGGGCGATGCCGTACAGGCGGCGAAGGCGGGCCTGCTGGAGGTCGCCGACATCGTCGCGATCAACAAGGCAGACCGTGACGGTGCCGACCAGACCGTGCGTGACCTCAGGGGCGAGACTGACGCGCCGATCCTCAAGATCGTCGCGGCCCGCAACGAAGGCATCGACGAGTTGGTCGAGGCGATCGACGCGCACCACCGTGCCGACAGTCCCACCCGCCGCGCAGCCCGCGCCCGCGCCCAGATCCTGTCTCTGGCCCAGAGTGCGCTACGCACTCAGGCGGTACTCGACGGGCTCGCCGACGGGGTGGCCAGCGGGCGGCTGGACGTCTACTCGGCTACTGCGGCGCTTCTCGATGCAGCGGGACTGGGCGGTGGCGAGACCGACCCCGAGCGGGACGGAAGCCAGGATGAGAATGTGCTTTCCGATTTAGAGTAATCATGTTGTACGATTTCGTGAACGTATTCTTCGGTCCATCTCAGGAGGCCTCGTGCAGAAGGCGATCGATCCGACGATTTCGACGTGGCCGGAGGACAGCCCTCAGCTGATCGGTAGTGGCTGTGGCGCGTGCGGGGCGACGGTCTTTCCGCGCCAGTCGCACTGCCCCAAGTGCAGCAAGGCCGAGATGAGGGACGTGTTGCTGCCGAGGCAGGGCACGGTGGTCGCGTGGACGACCCAGGGTTTTCCGCCGGGCGCGCCGTATGCGGGCCCGACGGGCAAGGACTTCGTGCCGTTCGGCGTGGGTCTGGTGCAGCTGGGCTTGGGTGAGGACGCGGTGGTTCGGGTCGAGGGCCGCCTGACCGAGAACGATCCGGCGAAGCTGAAGACCGGCATGGAGGTCGAACTGACGATGATTCCGTTCGCCACCGACGCCGAGGGCAACGAGATCATCACCTTCGCCTTCCAGCCGGTGTGAGAGAGGAACAGTCTGGTGTCCAACGATGTAGCGATCATCGGCGTCGGCATTCACCCCTTCGGCCGCTTCGAGAAGACGGCGGTCGAGATGGGCGCCGAGGCCATTCAGAGCGCGCTCACCGACGCCGGAATCGAGTGGGGTGACGTCCAATTCGGCTTCGGCGGCAGCTACGAGGTGTCCAACCCTGACTCGGTGACCCGACTCGTCGGCCTCACCGGAATCACGTTCACCAACGTGTTCAACGCCTGCGCTACCTCGGCCAGCGCCATTCAGCAGACCGCCGACACCATCCGGCTGGGCAAGTACGACATCGGCATCGCGATCGGCCTGGACAAGCACCCGCGCGGTGCGTTCACCGACGATCCGGCCAAGCTGGCCCTTCCGCAGTGGTACGCCGAGAACGGCCAGTTCGTCACCACCAAGTTCTTCGGGATGAAGGCCAACCACTACATCCAGAAGCACGGCATCTCGGAGGAGACGCTGGCCAAGGTGGCGGCCAAGAACTTCCGCAACGGCGCGCTGAACCCGAATGCCTTCCGTCGCAAGCCGATCTCCGAAGAGGACATCATGGCGTCGCCGGTGCTGAACTACCCGCTGCGACAATTCATGTTCTGCGCACCCGACGAGGGCGCCGCCGCGGTGATCATGTGTCGCGGGGACATCGCGCACCGCTTCACCGACAAGCCGGTCTACGTGCGGGCCAGTGAGATCCGGACCCGACGCTTCGGCGCGTATGAGGTGCACGCGACGTCGGCACCGATGGATGAGGACTCCTCGCCGACGGTCTACGCGGCCAGGGCTGCCTACGAGGCGGCGGGCATCGGACCCGAGGACGTCGACGTCGCCCAGCTCCAGGACACCGACGCGGGCGCCGAAGTCATCCACATGGCCGAGACCGGCCTGTGCGCAGACGGCGACCAGGAGAAGCTACTGGCTGACGGCGCCACCGAGATCGGCGGATCGATGCCGGTCAACACCGACGGTGGGCTCATCGCCAACGGCGAGCCGATCGGCGCATCGGGTCTGCGCCAGATGCACGAGCTGGTCCGTCAGTTGCGCGGCGAGGCAGGCGACCGGCAGGTGCCGGGTGGGCCACGGGTCGGTCTGGCCCAGGTCTACGGCGCTCCCGGAACTGCCTCGGCGACCATCCTGTCGCTGTAGGACCGTTGCACCTCCGCGAGCAGACATGAATGGCCCTGACAAGACCGAAATGAGGGCCATTTGCGTCTGCTCGCGCCAGGTGTGCGGGGTGGGACCGGGTGCGTGCGACCCGCCGCGGTAACGCCATTCTCAGAGGAATAGAGTGCGATTCATGGCTGACTACCGCTACGTGACGTACGAGACCCTGGACGAGGGCACCATCGCCCGGATCATGCTGAACCGGCCCGAGTCCCGCAATGCGCAGCAGCGGGGCATGCTCGTCGAACTCAACGAGGCGTTCCTGCAAGCGGAGGCCGACGACGACGTCCGCGTCGTCATTCTCGGCGGCAACGGCCCGATGTTCTCCTCCGGTCACGACCTGGGCTCCAAGGTGATGATGGAGGAGTACAAGCCGGGTCCGAACCAGCATCCGAGCTTCACGCAGAACGGCGCGACGCGCGAGGGCGCCGAGAAGCTGATGTTGCAGGAGTGGCACTACTTCTTCGAGAACACCCGCCGGTGGCGCAACCTACGCAAGATCACCGTCGCGCAGGTACACGGCGACGTCTACGCCGCGGCGCTGATGCTGATGTGGTCGTGCGACCTGATCGTCGCCGCCGACAACACCACCTTCGCCGACGTCGTGGGAACCCGGCTGGGCATGTGCGGTGTCGAATACTTCGCCCACCCGTGGGAATTCGGCGCGCGCAAGACCAAGGAACTCATGCTCACCGGTGACTCGCTGTCGGTGGACGAGGCGCACGCCCTCGGCATGGTCTCCAAGGTCTTTCCGGCCGACGAACTCGCCGAGAAGACACTGGAGTTCGCTGCGGCGCATCGCCAAGGTGCCGACCATGGCCGCAATGCTCATCAAGGAATCGGTCAACCAGACACAGGACAACCAAGGCTTCTACAACTCGCTGAACGCGTGTTTCACGATGCACCAGCTCAACCACAGCCACTGGGCGTGGGTGCACGAGGGCGGCTTCCCAGTGGCCAACGAGACCGACGGCCTGCCGAACTGGCGCGAGGCCCCGCCAGTGGTCCCCGCAGTAAAGGACAAGGTCAGAGACTAGCCTTCCCGCGCTCCGCCGAGCGTGAAGATATTCGCGAGGAATCGGCGTCTCGGCGCGCATATCTTCACCTTCGGCGGGGCCGTCAGCGCGTGAGGGCGCGTCCGGCGCGATAGCCGAACACCATGGCCGGGCCCAGCGTTCCGCCCGCGCCGCCGTAGGCCTTGCCCGTGACACCGGCCATCGTGTTGCCCGCCGCGTAGAGGCCGGCGATGGGAATTCCGGTGACGTGGAGGACCTGGCCATCGCCGTCGGTGCGGGGCCCGCCCTTCGTGCCCATCGTGCCGACGGTCACCGGCACGGCGAAGTACGGCGCGGTGTCGATGGGTCCGAGTGTCTGCTGCGCGGGAGTAGCGGCGGCGTTGTCACCCCAGTATCCGTCGTAGGCGCTGGAGCCACGGCCGAAGTTCGGGTCCGTCTCGTCGGCGACGTTGTCGTTCCACTCGTCGAGCGTGCGGGCCAGGCCCTCGGCGTCGATCCCGGTCTTCTTGCCCAGCTCCGTGACGTCCGCCGACTTGCAGTACCAGTCCGGCACCGCACCGTCGGGTTCCACGCCGAGGAAGCCGTACTTCTTGAGGTGCAGCGAATCGAACACGATCCACGCCGGGTCGTTGAGGTAGCCGAGTCGTGGGTCGAGGTGGTGGAACGGGCCGGCCATCGAGTTGTATTCGCCCGCCTCGTTGAGGAAGCGCTTGCCCGCCCGGTTCACGATGATGCTGCGCGGGCGGGTGCGTTCCAGTCGCACGCTTCGGCTGCGTTGGTGTCCGTCGACGGTGTCGCCGGGTATCTGCACGATGGGCACCCACCAGGCTTCGCCCATGTTGGCCAGATCGGCGCCGAGGGCCATTGCCATCCGAAGCCCGTCGCCGGTGTTGTTCGGCGGGGACACCGGTCCGTGCATGGGTCCGCGCAGGAAGGCCTCGACCAGCGACGGATCCCATTCGAAGCCACCGGTGCCGAGCACCACGCCTCTTCGGGCGCGAACGTGAAGATCCTTGCCGCCGTGACTGATTCGGACGCCGGCCACACGCCCGTCGGCGGCGATGAGTTCGAGCGCCCTGGCATCGGTGGTCGGTGTGACGCCGAGGTCGAGCAGGCCCTTGAGGAGCCCCGCGACCAGCGCCGTGCCCGCCACGCAATAGTCGCCCTCGATGTCGTCGACGGATGCGTGGATGCGCGCGCGGGTCTCGGCGTCGATGCCGACGTTGCTCCAGTCGGGCGGGAACGACGTGATCCGTTCGCTCCAGTCCCCGAGGCGCGCCAGGTCGAAGGGCTTGGCGTTGTGCGAGCGTCCACCGGATGGGCGACCACCGGGCAGTTCGGGCTTGTAGTCGGGGAATCCGTCGGCGACCTCGAACTGCAGCTCGCTGTGGGCCTCGACGAAGTCGAGCATCTCCGGGCCGGTTCGTACGAAGGTCTCGACGAGGTCGGCGTCCATCGCCCCCAGCGACTGCGCCTCGAGGTAGCGCATCGCGTCGTCGACGGTGAGTTCGCCGTCGGGGGAGCGGTGGTGCGCCGGAATCCACACGATCCCGCCCGAGACGGCCGTCGTCCCGCCGACCGTGCCGGCCTTCTCGTATATCGCCACGGAGGCTCCGCCCGCCGCGGCGGTGAGCGCTGCGGTCAGCCCCGCGCCTCCGGTGCCGAGTACGACGACGTCGACGTCGTGGTCCCAATCGGTGGTCACTTCACATCCCCTCCAGCCGTGGTGTCCAAGGTCAGCCCAGGATCTCCGAGAGCTGCCTTGCTGCGTTGATCACCGCGTCGCGTCCGTCGAGCAGGACGTCCTTGCGGTGTGAGATGAGGTTGATGCACGTGGGCGGGGACGGCGGTCTCCGCCGTACCGAGACGGCCAGCCCGTAGGTGTCCGGTTCGACCTCGCCGTGGGTGATGACCCAACCCTGCTCGCGGGTCAGTGGTACGAGGTCCCTCTCGCCTGGGCGAGGCGGCATGCTGGCCAACAGCGCAATGCCCGCGGACCCACGCTCGAGGGGATAGCGGCTGCCTTCGTGGAAAGACAGTTGATAGAACACCAGCGTCGGCACCATCACCGCGATCGCCACCTGCTGATCGCCTTCTGCCACGAGCAGTGACACCGTCGCGCCGAGGTCGTCGGCGAGTAGACGGAGTGTCGGCACGCAGAGTTGTCGCAGGTTGTTGTCGAACGATGCGCCGAGCACCGCCAGCGCGGCCGCGGGGCGGTACTTGCCGTCCTCGCCCTTCACCACGAACCGGTGTTGGCTCAGCGTGCTCAACAAGCGGTAGGCGATGGTTCGGTGCACGCCGATCTGGTCGGCGACCTGCTGCGCGGTCACGCCTGAGGCCGAGGAGGACACCGCCTGCAGTGCCGACAGGCCCCGGGCCAGAGTCTGCGAACCCGCGAGCGGCCGCTCGGCCGGTGGCACGTGACCGTCGTGCTTGACAGACGTCATCGGGAGAGCGATGCTCTATAGATAGTGCACATCAGTGTGCGATATTAGCACATATGATTTAGCATTCTGCGAGAATGGGATTTGCGCCACCGAGTCGGGAGAGGGGCTGAATGGCCGAGTACCCAGCGTTCGAGAGCGTCTGGAGTGACCTCCAGGGCGTCCCGTTCTCGCAGGGCTTTCTCGAGGCCGGCGGGGTTCGTACCCGCTACCTGCACGCAGGCGACCGCGACAAGCCGACGCTGGTGCTGCTGCACGGATCCGGCGGCCACGCAGAGGCCTACGTCCGCAACCTGGAAAGCCACGCCGAGCACTTCTCGACATGGTCGATCGACATGCTCGGCCACGGATATACGGACAAGCCCGGCCACCCGTTGGAGGTCGCGCACTACGTCGACCACCTTCTGGCCGTGTTCGACGCCATCGGCGCCGACCGCGTGCACCTGTCCGGGGAGTCACTCGGGGGCTGGGTCGCTGCGCGCGCCGCCTCCGACCACCCCGGACCGCATCGACCGCCTGGTGCTCAACACCGCCGGCGGCTCGCAGGCCGACCCCGAGGTGATGAAGCGCATCATCAGCTTGTCGATGGCCGCAGCGGAGAATCCGTCCTGGGAGACGGTGCAGGCACGGATCAAGTGGCTGATGGCCGACAAGACCAAGGGTTACGACGACATCGTGGCCAGTCGCCAGCGCGTGTACCGCCAGCCGGGGTTCGTCGGGGCCATGAGTGACATCATGGCGCTGCAGGACCCCGAGATCCGAGACGCGGAACCTGCTCGGCCCCAGGGAGTATGGCGCGATCAAGGCGCCGACGACTCGTCCTGTGGACCAGCGACGACCCCACCGCCGATGTCAGCGAGGGGCAGCGCATCGCGTCGATGATCCCTGGCGCGCGTTTCGAGGTGATGCCAGATTGCGGGCACTGGCCGCAGTACGAGGACCCCAAGACATTCAACCGCCTGCACGTCGACTTCCTGCTGGGGCGCTGATCGATGGCGGTGAATACAGCCGTGAACGTGGACGTGCTGATCGTCGGAGCCGGCCCCGTCGGCCTGACTCTGGCGAACATTCTTGGCCTGCAGGGGGTCCGGACAGTCGGTGGTCGATGAGCGCGACTCCCTGATCGACTACCCTCGCGGTGTCGGACTCGACGACGAGGCGCTTCGGGCCTTCCAGTCGATCGGCCTGGTGGACGACGGTCCTGCCGCATACCGTGCCCAACCAGATCCTGCGCTTCTATGACGGCAACCGACGGCTTCTGGCCGAGATGGCACCGCCCGATGCACGATTCGGCTGGCCCAAGCGCAACGGATTCGTACAGCCGATGGTCGACGCCGAACTCCTGCGTGGCTTGGACCGCTTCGACTGCATCGACGTGACGTGGGGCGCCCGAATGGTGTCGTGCGTCGGAGGCCGCCGACGGCGTGACCGTCGAGGCGGATGGCGCGCCGACGATCGCCGCGAAGTACGTGGTGGGCTGTGACGGCGGACGCAGCACGACCCGACGGCTGATGGGAGTGTCGTTCGAGGGCACCACTTCGGCCACGCGATGGCTGGTCGTCGACCTCGCGACCGATCCTCTCGGCCATCCCAACAGCGAGGTCGGTGCCGACCCGGCCCGCCCATACGCCTCGATCTCCATCGCACACGGAATTCGGCGTTTCGAGTTCATGATTCACGCCGACGAGACCGACGAACAGGTCGAACAGCCGGAGTTCATCGCCCAGATGCTCAAGCCGTTCGTGCCGTACCCCGAGCGTGTCGACGTGATCCGGCACCGCGTCTACACCCACCACTCGCGGATCGCGGGTGCGTTCCGCAAGGGCCGGATGTTCCTGGCCGGTGACGCCGCGCACCTGATGCCCGTGTGGCAGGGCCAGGGCTACAACAGCGGTATCCGCGACGCGTTCAACCTCGGGTGGAAGTTGGCCGCGGTGGTCAACGGTCAGGCAGGCGACGGCTTGCTCGACACCTACGATGCCGAGCGCCGCAAGCACGCGCGCGCGATGATCGATCTGTCGACGATGGTGGGGCGGGTCATCTCGCCCACCAACCGGCGGGTTGCGGCGTTGCGGGATCGCGTGATCCGGGCCGCGTCCGTCGTGCCGACCCTGAAGCGCTACATCCTGGAGATGCGTTTCAAGCCGATGCCCCGGTATGAGCAGGGCGCGATTGCACACGTCGAGCCGCGGTCGACGACCTCGCCCACGGGCACGCTGTTCATCCAGCCCCGGGTCGACACCCGTGCGGCGCAGAACCTTCTGTTCGACGACGTGCTCGGGCCCGGGTTTGCCGTTCTGGCCTGGAACAACGATCCGCGCAAGTTGCTCGGCGACGTGGCCTTTGCCAGGTGGCAGGCATTGGGTGCCACGTTCGTGTCCGCTGCGGCCGCTGACACAGTTGCACTGGACCGGACATGACGACCCGGAGGTCACCGTCGTCGGGGACCGCACGGGCGCGTTGAAGACGTTCTTCGATGCGCATGCCGAGTCCGTGGTGTTCCTGCGGCCCGACCGGTGCATCGCAGGTTCGTGTATCGCTCAACTCGCGGCGGAGTTGAGCACCTCGCTCTTCGACGTCCTCTGTACGACGAAGGGAGGTAATGATTCCCATGAGTTCGATAGCTCTGTGCTGCATGTCGCACAGCCCGCTGCTGAATCTGCCGGGACCGTCACCCGATCTCCTTGAGGACATCGACTGCGCGCTGGATGCGCACGGGACTTCGTAGCAGACTTCGATCCCGAGCTGGTGGTGATCTTCTCGCCCGATCACTACAACGGGTTCTTCTACCGGCTGATGCCACCGTTCTGCATTGGTACCGCGGCCACCGGGGTAGGCGACTACGGCACCTATACCGGTCCGCTCGACGTACCGGCCGACATCGCGATGGCATGCGCGGAGGCCACGTGGAATGCCGGTGTCGACGTCGCGATCTCGTCGAGCATGGACGTCGACCATGGCACGGTGCAACCGCTGGAGACGATGTTCGGGGCGGCCAATGCGATTCCCGTCATCCCGATCTTCATCAACTCCGTCGCCACTCCGCTTGGGGCCGATCAAGCGCGCCAGGGCGCTAGGTGACGGCGGTGGGCGAACTATCTGTCGACATTGGACAGGCGTGTGCTCGTCATGGGATCCGGTGGACTGTCGCACGATCCGCCGGTTCCCACGCTGGCGACCGCACCCGCTGCGGCGCTCGGCCGCATCGTGCACGGTGAGCCGATGTCGGTCGAACAGCGTGCCGCGCGCCAGACCGCCGTGATGGCTGCCGCGCACGACTTCGCCAACGGTGAGAGCCCGTTGCAGCCGCTGAACCCGGACTGGGACCACGCTCTGCTCGAACTGCTCGACACGAATCGGATCGCCGACGTCGATGGTTGGTCGAACGCGTGGATCGCCGCCGAGGCGGGCAATTCCGCCCACGAGGTGCGCACGTGGGTCGCCGCGTTCGCGGCCATGGCAACCCAGGGTCGCCTATGAGACGAGGCTGCGCTACTACCGGGCCGCGCCCGAACTGATCGCCGGCTTCGCGGTTCGTACGGCGGTGGCCGCGTGACGGGCGCCGTGGGGTTCGACCACGAGGTCGACGTGCTGGTCGTCGGATCGGGCGGCGGGGGCATGACCGCGGCCCTGAAGGCCGACGCCGATGGACTCGACACCCTGATCGTCGAGAAGTCTGCTCAGTTCGGCGGTTCCACGGCGCTGTCGGGTGGCGGTATTTGGGTGCCTGGCGCGCCATCGCAGAAGCGTGCGGGCTACAGCCCCTCGCCGGACGGCGTGTTCGACTACCTCAAGCAGATCACCGGAGGACTCGTCAGCGACGCGCGTCTGCGGCAGTACGTCGACGCCGCGCCCGAGATGATGGAGTTCCTGGAGCGATCCAGCCGGTGGTGCGAATTCGTCTGGAAGCCGGGCTACGCCGACTACTACCCGGAATTGCCGGGTGGGTCCGAACGCGGCAGCACCATCAACGTCCCCGAGATCGACCTGCGCACGCTCGGCGAGGAGGAGCGCAACCTCCTCACGCCGTTGGCGCTGGCGCCCAGGGGAATCTGGTTCGCTCCCAAGGATCTACGGCTGTTCTACCAGGTGAGACAGAATTGGCGCGGGAAGGCTGTGCTGCTGAAGCTGATCTGGCGGATGTTCCGCGCGAGGGTGTTCGGTGAGCGGATGGCCGCGATCGGTCAATCGTTGATGGCCCGTATGCGGCTGGCCCTCAAGGAACACGGCATCCCGCTGTGGCTCAGTGCACCGATGACCGAACTCATCACCGACGTCGACGGGGCCGTCGTTGGTGCAGTCGTCGAGCGCGCCGGAACGAGCCTGCGCATCCGCGCGCGGGGCGGGGTCGATCATCGCGTCGGGCGGCTTCGATCACGACATGGCGTGGCGCCGGGAGCACCTACCCGAACTCGAGAAGGACTGGAGCTTCGGCAACCCCGCTGCGATGGGGGACGGAATCCGCGCGGCGGAGAAGGTTGGTGCATCGACCGAACTGCTCGACGAGGCGTGGTGGTTCCCCGCGATGTGCTGGCCCGACGGTCGACTTCAGTTCATGCTCAACGAGCGGATGATGCCCTCGCAGTTCGTCGTCAACGGTGAGGGTAAGCGGTTCATCAACGAGGCAGCGCCGTACATGGACTTCGCCCACGCGATGATCGAGGGGCAACGCACCGGCGTCGCCCACATTCCGTGCTGGCTCGTCACCGACATCGACTCCTTTCACCGCTACGTGGTCGGCGGTCACCTGCCGATACCGAAGATCCCTTTTGCGCCGGTACCCACGGGCTGGAAGGTGCCCAAGGCGTGGCTGGAGTCGGGGATCGTCAAGGAAGGCAGTAGTTTCGAGGCACTCGCGGTCCAGATCGGGGTTCCGGCTGCGCAACTGCGTGCGACAGCCGACCGGTTCAACCAGTTGGCTCGCAAGGGCCAGCGATGACGACTTCGGGCGTGGCGACAGCGCATACGACAACTACTACGGCGACCCGACGCTGCCCAACCCCAATCTCCACCCGTTGGGCAAGCCGCCGTACTACGCGTTCCAGATCATCCTCGGTGACCTGGGCACCTCGGGCGGACTGCGCACCGATGAGCATGCGCGCGTTATCCGCGACGACGACACGGCGATCGCCGGGCTGTACGCGACTGGAAACGCGACCGCAGCGGTCATGGGCCGCAGCTATGCGGGAGCCGGCGCGACGATCGGCCCCGCCATGACGTTCGGATACGTGGCCGCGAAGCACATCGCTGCGACGAACGTCGCTTCGATGGACGCAGAGCCAACGAATGAAGCACCCGCTCCGACAACCAATTCGACGCTGAACACCTAACGGAGGTACCGATGAAGATCTCACTGTTCTACGAGTTCCCGCTTCCGCGGCCGTGGTCCGAGGGTGACGAACACCAGCTGTTCCAGCATGGCCTGGACGAAGTGGAGGCCGCCGACAAGGCCGGCTTCTCGACCGTGTGGCTCACCGAGCACCACTTCCTCGAGGAGTACTGCCACTCGACGGCACCGGAGATGTTCCTTGCCGCGGCGAGCCAGCGCACCAAGGACATCCGGCTGGGCTTCGGCGTGATGCACCTGCCGCCGCCGATCAACCATCCGGCCCGAATCGCCGAGCGGGTCGCCACGCTCGACCACCTGTCCAACGGTCGGGTGGAGTTCGGCACCGGCGAGGGTTCGTCGGTCGCCGAACTCGGCGGTTTCAACATCGACCCCGCCGACAAGCGCAGCCAGTGGGAAGAGGCGTTGGAGGTCGCGGTCCGTTGCATGGTCGAAGAACCGTTCAGTGGGTTCAAGGGCGAGCACGTCGAAATGCCCGCCCGAAACGTGATCCCCAAGCCGCTGCAGAAGCCGCACCCGCCGGTCTGGGTGGCATGTACGCGGCCGTCGTCCGTGCAGATGGCAGCGCAGAAGGCCATCGGCGCGTTGAGCTTTGCCTACACCGGGCCTGAGGCACTCAAAACCCGTGTCGACGGCTACTACCAGGAGTTCGAGGAGAAGGGCGTGCCAATCACACCGGCCATCAACCCGAACCTGCTTGCAATCGGCGGCGATCTCTCGATGATGGTGGCCAAATCCGATGAGGAGGCCCTCAAGCGGATCGGGATCGGTGGCGGCTTCTTCTCATTCGGCATCATGCACTACTACCTGACCGGCATGCACACGCCCGGCCGGACCAAGGTGTGGGAGCGCTATGAGGAAGCCGTCAAGGAGGACCCGACGCTGGCCTACGGTCCGGGACGTGGCGCCATCGGATCGCCCGAGACGGTCCGCGAATTCCTTCTCGGCTACGAGGCCAGCGGCGTGGACGAGATCATCCTGCTGCTCAACCCGCGCAGCCACGAGGGCACCATGGAGTCCATAGAGCTGATGGGCAAGGAGATCCTGCCCGAGTTCATCGAGCGCGATGCGAAGTCGGTGGCCGACAAGGCCAAGCGCCTCGAGCCGGTGATCGAGAAGGTGGAGGCACGCCGCGAGCGCTCCGACGCCCCCATGTTCGACGAGACCTATGCGTTCGGAGGGCTGCCCACCGGTAAGGGTGGAAAGTTCACCGCGGGTGAGATTCCCGAGGCCATGGCAGAGATCAACGAGGGCCGGGTACAAGCCGCGCAGTTGGCCAAGGAGCAGGAAGCAGCACGCGAGGCGGCCAGCTGAGCGGCGCGGCACCGACCGTGGGCACCTTCGGGGAGCTGCTGAGCTATACCGGGCGCAGGGTCGTGGTGACCGGGTGCGCGTCGGGCATCGGCGCCGCGTTGGTGGGTCAACTGACCGAACTCGGCGCGCAGGTCATGGGCCTCGACATGCGACCGCCGAGTTGCGAGGTCGACGAGTTTCATCCGGTCGACCTGTCCGATCCGGATTCGATCGACGCTGCCTCCGAAGCCGTCGGCGGACCAGTCGACGCGTTGTTCAACGTGGCCGGGGTGTCCTCGGGTATCGGTAATCCGTTGCTGGCGGTCAAGATCAACTTCCTCGGCACGAGACAGCTGACGGAGGCGCTCGCGGCGTCGATGCCATCGGGATCGTCGATCGTCAGCGTGTCCTCGCTCGCGGCATCCGGGTATCTCGAGCACGCCGCCGAGGTGGTCGGGCTGCTCGATACCCGCACTTTCGACGAAGGCGTGGCGTGGTGCGACGGACATCCGGAAGCGCTTGCCGACGGTGGCTACCGAGTGGCCAAGGAGGCGATCGTGCTCTACGGCATCCGGAATGCCGTCGCGCTCGGGTCGCGGGGGATTCGGATCAACTGCACCGGGCCGGGTGTCACCGAGACGCCGATCCTGGATCAGGTGCGCGCGAAGTACGGTCAGGCCTTCCTCGACGACATCCCCAAACCACTCGGTCGCGTGTCCGATCCCGTCGAACAGGCGGCCGTGCTGGTCTTCCTCAACAGCCGGGCAGCCGGCTATCTCACCGGTCAGGTGCTGTGGGTCGACGGTGGAAATCTTGCCGCCCGAACGGCAGCCAGCTTGGAAGGATCCGCATCATGGCCAACCTGAGGGACTTTCGACGCGTCGCCGACGACGTTCGCAACTGGGGTCGGTGGGGCGACGACGACGAGATCGGAACGCTGAACTTCATCACCGACGAGAAGGTCGCCGAGGCTGCCGCGTCGGTGAGGAAGGGGCGGGTCATCTCGCTGGGCGGCGACTTCGGTTCGGCCGGACCGCAGGGGGCGTTTAAGTTCCGGCAGAACCCGGTCCACGTCATGACCGTTGACGGCGGCGACGCGAACACGTTGGTCAAGTACGCCCCCAACTGGCTTCGCAACTCCGTCGCGAAGGAGCTCAGTGGGTTCTTCGTCGACAATCCGTTCCGCTTCAACGACGACATGATCGTCATGCCGCTACAGGCCGCGACCCAATGGGACGCGCTGTCCCACGTCTACTACGAGGACAAGCTCTACAACGGTTTTCCGGCCGACTCGGTGACCAGTTTCGGAGCGTTCCACTGCGGCATCGACAAGGTGGACGTCAGGGGCATCACATCGCGCGGCGTGCTACTCGATGTCGTCGCCCACCGCGGTGAGGAAATTTTCTGTCAGCCCGGAAACCCCATCACGCCAGCCGAACTCGACGACGTCGCGGCCAAGCAGGGCGTGACCATCGGCCGCGGTGACATCGTCGTGGTGCACACCGGGTGGTGGACTCGGTTCCTGTCGACCGGCGACGGCGCGGAGGCCGGCTCGGGCCTGGACTGGACATGCGCGTCGTGGCTGCACGACCACGAGGTGGCCGCGGTGGCCGCCGACAACCTGATGGTCGAAGACCCCGACCCCGCCAATGGCGTCGAGGGCACCTTCCTGCCGATGCACATGTTGTGTCTTCGAGACATGGGCTTGATGCTGGGCGAGTACTGGGATCTCACCGGGCTCGCTGCGGACTGCGCCGCGGACGGCGTATACGAGTTTCAACTGATCGCCCCACCGCTGAAGGTGGTCGGCGCCGTCGGATCCCCAGTCAACCCCATCGCGATCAAGTGAGTGCCACATGACATCAGCCACGAGCCCGACGTTGCCTTCGGCCACCCCGACCAAGGCTCAGCCGTTGGTCGTCGGCCTCGGTGGCACGCTGCGGGCGAACTCGTCCACCGAACGCGCTCTGAGGCAGTGTCTGTCGGCCGTGGAGCGGCAAGGCGGCCGAACCATGCTGTTCTGTGGTGCCGACATCGACCTGCCGATGTACAACCCGCACGACGAGGCACGAACCGAGAAGGCGACGTCGTTGATCGCGGCGTTGCGCGACGCCGATGCGGTGGTGGTTGCGTCTCCCGGCTATCACGGGGGAGTGTCGGGTCTGGTGAAGAACGCGTTGGACTATATCGAGGATCTCCGCCCGGATTCGAGGGTCTATCTCGACAACAACCCGTGGGGCTGCATCAGCTGTGCCTACGGCTGGCAGGCCGCGGTTGGCACGCTCGGGCAGCTGCGCGTGATCGGACACGCGCTACGCGCGTGGCCGACTCCGCTTGGTGTGGCGATCAACTCGGCGGACCGAGTCTGGGACGAGTCGGGCGAACTCGTCGACACCACTGTCAGCGGCCAACTCGAGATGCTGGCGACCCAGCTGCTGGCCGGGGCGTTGCGCGCGCCATAGGCGGCTAGTGGCCCGTCCACCAGTCGAGATCGTCACGCGACGAGGGATTTTCGGCATGCAAGATGTCAAGCGCTACGGATATTTGGAGATCACGCGAAGGGAGCTCTCCAGCCATGCAACTCGCAGTATCGTCGGAAGGCGTGGAGTTCGAGCGAAGGTCCGTCATCGTCGACGGACTCGCCACCGGCTACCTCGAGGCCGGTGACGGCGACCCCGTCGTCCTGTTGCACGGCGGCGAGTTCGGTGCCAGCGCAGACCTTGGGTGGGAGCGTACGATCGACGCTCTCGCCGTGAATCACCGGGTGCTGGCGCCAGACATGCTGGGATATGGGCTTTCTGCGAAGGTGGTCGACTTCGTGGACGGACGAGCCCTGCGAATCCGGCATGTCCGCAGGTTCTGCGACGTCATGGGTGTCGATTCGGCGCACTTCGTCGGGAACTCGATGGGCGCCATCAACCTTCTCACCGACACCACCTCGGAGTCGCCGGTGCTTCCGGTCCGCAGTCTGGCGCTGATCTGTGGCGGCGGTGCAATCCAGCGCAACGAGCACGCCGACGCGCTGTACGAATACGACGGCAGTCTCGAGGGGATGCGCCGCGTCGTGACTGCCCTCTTCTTCGACCCCGCCTATCCGGCCGACGACGACTACCTGCGTCGTCGGCACGAGTCCAGCATCATGCCCGGTGCGTGGGAAGCCATCGCGTCGGCCAGGTTTCGTCGACCGGGCCTGGTGCCGCCCGCCAGCCCGTCGATCACACGTGCCTACGAACGCATCACCGTGCCCACTCTCTTGATCGAGGGGGCCGGCGACAAGCTGCTTCCGCCCGGCTGGGCCGCCGACATCGCCGGTCGCATCGCGGGGGCGCAATCGGCCGTCGTCGACGGTGCCGGGCACTGCCCACAAATTGAACGACCCGAGGTCGTCAACGACCTGTTGCGCGACGTTTTTCGATGGGGGTACTGCGAGATGACCAATGAGTTGGCCGGCAAGGTCGCGATCGTCACCGGCGGTGCCTCGGGGATCGGCCGAGGCATCGTCGAGCGTTTCCTCGACGAGGGCGCGAGGGTGGTGATCGCCGACGTGCAGACCGAACTCGGCACGGACCTGGCCGCGAATGCCGGCGAGGACGCGATCTTTCGACAGACCGATGTCGGCGATCAGGAGCAGGTCGGCCACGTGGTCGCGGCAGCGATCGAGACATTCGGCGGCCTGCACGTCATGGTCAACAACGCGGGAAGGTCCAGCCCGTTGCGAAAGGGGTTGTTCGACGAGGACTTCGCCGAGTTCGACAACGTCATGCGGGTCAACCTGCTCGGCGTCATGGCGGGCACCCGCGACGCCGCGCGTCACATGGCCGAGCACGGCGGCGGGTCGATCGTCAACATGGCCTCCATCGGCGGAGTGCTGGCCGGTGGTGGGGTGCCGGCCTACCGCGCGTCCAAGGCCGCGGTCATCCACTTCACCAAGTCCGCCGCCATCGAACTAGCGGCCTACGAGGTCCGGGTGAACTGCATTGCGCCGGGCAACATTCCCACCCCGCTGCTGCAGTCCGCCGCCACTGACGAGGATCGGGCCGGCCTGGAGAAGTTCGAAGCCAGGATCCGACAGCAGATGCGCGACGACCGTCCGCTCAAACGCGAGGGCACGGCGGGCGACGTTGCCGAGGCGGTGCTCTACTTCGCGACCGACCGTTCGCGGTACGTGACGGGCACCGTGCTGCCGGTCGACGGCGGCACCGTGGCCGGCAAGGTCATGCCGCCACGCAAGCCGCAGCGGTGACCTGTGTGTCAGTACCCGCGCTTGACCGCGGGTGAGCGTGCACGTCGCGGGGGGAGTGCGAGTTAAATCAATCGCTTGACTTAACTGAAGGCGCGGCGTTCACTGGACACGTGACCGCGGCCCGGACCTTGCGCACCGAACGTGCCAGCACGACGCGCGACGCCATCCTCGACGGCAGCCGAACGGCTGTACGCCGAGCACGGTGTCTTCGCCGTGTCCAACCGGCAGGTGAGTGAGGCCGCCGGGCAGGGGAACAACGCTGCGGTCGGGTACCACTTCGGCACCAAGACCGACCTCGTCCGAGCCATCGAGCAGCGCCACCGCACCCCCATCGAAGCACATCGTGAAGGCATGGTGAACCAGACGAACGGGGACACCGACCTGCGGGGCTGGGTGTCGTGCCTGGCGCGGCCGCTGACCGACCACCTCGCAGATCTCGGGAACCCGACCTGGTACGCCCGCTTCGCCGCTCAGGCGATGACGGACCCGGCCTATCACGGGTTCGTCGTCAAGGACGCCCTCACGTCGCCCTCGCTGGTTCAGGTGGTCGATGGGATCAACCGGTGCCTGCCCAACCTCCCGCTCGACATCAGGTTCGACCGAAACGTCATGGCCCGAAACCTGTTGATGCACAGCTGCGCCGACCGTGAACGCGCTCTCGCCAAGGGATCGGCCGTCGCGACTCGCACGTCATGGCAGGCTGCCGGCAGTGGACTGATCGACGCGATCGTCGGCCTGTGGTTGGCGCCAGTCACCCCACACGACGAACGCGGAGTCTCGTGAAGGTGACCGTCGACCACGACAAGTGCGTCTCGTCGGGACAGTGCGTGCTCAACGCCGCCGACGTGTTCGACCAGCGCGACGACGATGGCGTCGTCGTCCTTCTCAACGATGACCCCGGTCCCGAACAGGCCGATGGCACCCGCAAGGCTGCGGCGGCGTGTCCAGCCCTGGCCATCCACATCGAGGAGTGAGAGGCATGTCAGAGACGCTCGCCGCCACCACGGTCACGGCCGACGTTCCCGAGTATCCGATGGAGCGTTCCGCCCGCTGCCCGTTCGCTCCACCATCGCAGATGCTCGAGATGAACGAGGCCAAACCCCTGTCGCGAGTACGCATTTGGAATGGCAGCACACCGTGGCTGATCACCGGTCACGAGGTGGCCCGCGCCCTGTTCGCCGATTCGCGGGTCAGCGTCGACGATCGACGCGAAGGCTTTCCGCACTGGAACGAGCACATGCTGTCCACCGTGAACAAGCGACCGCGGTCGGTGTTCACCTCGGACGCCGAGGAGCACACCCGGTTCCGGCGGATGCTGTCCAAGCCCTTCACCTTCAAGCGCGTCCAGGGGCTTCGCTCGGTGATCCAGGACGTGACCGACGAGTGCATCGCCGCGATCCTGGCCGGCCCGCAACCCGCCGACATCGTTGCCAAGCTCGCGCTCCCGGTTCCGACGCGGGTGATCAGCGACATGCTCGGCGTGCCCTACGAGGACCACGAGTTCTTCCAGGAGCACGCCAACGCCGGCTTGGCGCGTTATGCCGCGGCGGACGCCATGCAGAAGGGTGCGATGAGCCTGCACCAGTACCTGATCAACCTCGTCGAGGAGAAGCAGGCCAATCCGGCCGAGGACGCGGTGTCCGACCTTGCCGAGCGCGTCACGGCCGGCGAGATCAGCGTCAAGGAAGCCGCACAGCTGGGCACCGGACTGTTGATCGCGGGCCACGAAACGACGGCGAACATGATCGGCATCGGCATCCTGGCCCTCTTGGAGAATCCGGAACAGGCCGCGCTGCTGCGCGACTCCGACGATCCGAAGTTCGTCGCGAACGCCGCCGAAGAGTTGATGCGTTACCTGTCGATCATCCAGAACGGCCAACGTCGCGTGGCCATCGAGGACATCGAGATCGGCGGCGAAACGATCCGCGCCGGCGACGGCATCATCATCGACCTGGCACCCGCCAACTGGGACGCAGCCGCCTACCCGAATCCCGACAAGCTGGACTTCACGCGTGACGCCAGCCAGGAACTCGGCTTCGGCTATGGCCGCCACCAGTGCGTCGGGCAGCAGCTCGCCCGCGCGGAGCTTCAAATCGTGTTCCAGACACTGCTGCGGCGTATCCCGACGCTGCGCCTGGCCATTCCGTTCGGCGAGGTGCCGTTCAAGCACGACCGGCTCGCCTATGGCGTCTACGAACTTCCGGTGGCCTGGTAGCCGGCACCGGCTCTGTCATTCACTTCCCGCAGCCCGATTGGAGTACCAACGATGTCTACCCCGACGAAAGCAACCCCGCCCTCAGCCGCCACGCTGTATCCGCCGCAAGGTTGGGGGGCGCCCAAGGATCGGCACGGACACTCCGACGGTACCGTTGTCGGGCTCCCCGTGGGCACCGAGATCTTCTCGGCCGACAACCACATCTCGGTCGCCGACGACATCTTCTACGAACGCTTCCCCGAGGATCTCAAGGGCGCGGCGCCGCGCATCTGGTACGAGGACGGCGCCTACATGGTGGGCATGAAGGGCAAGGCCTGGACCGGTGGTGACTTCGGCCGGGTCCTGATGCAGTACGACGATCTCGCCGGCGCCTCGTCCAATGACATCGGGGCGCGCATTCGCGAACTCGCCGAGGACGGGATCGACAAGGAACTGGCCTTCCCGAACGCCGTGCTTGCGCTGTTCCACTATCCGGACAAGGCGCTGCGCGAGCGGGTGTTCCGGATCTACAACGAGTACATGGCCGAATTGCAGGAACGCTCCGACGGACACTTCTACGGCGTCGGCCTGATCAACTGGTGGGATCCCAAGGGCACACGGCAGCACGATCGCGGAGCTGAAGTCCCTGGGGCTCAAGACGTTCCTATTGCCGCTGAACCCGGGCAAGGACGACGACGGCAACATCTACGATTACGGCGGCGCCGCGCTGGATGCCGTGTGGGACGAAATCGAGGAGGCGGGCCTCCCGGTCACCCACCACATCGGGGAGACCCCGCCCAAGACGCCGTGCGAGAACAACAGCGTCGTGGTCGGCATGATGGTCAACGTCGACTCGTTCCGCGAGCAGTTCGCCAAGTATGTCTTCTCCGGCATCCTGGACCGGCACCCCAATCTGAAGATCGGGTGGTTCGAGGGCGGAATCGCCTGGGTGCCAACGGCTCTGCAGGATGCCGAACACATGCTGGCCTCCTATCGGCACATGTTCAACCACCAGCTCGAGCACGACGTCCGCCACTACTGGGACAACCACATGAGCGCGTCGTTCATGGTCGATCCGCTCGGCCTGCGGCTGATCGACCAGATCGGCGTCGATCGGGTGATGTGGTCCAGCGACTACCCGCACAACGAGTCGACGTTCGGATACTCCGAGAAGTCGCTGGCCAGCGTGGTCGAAGCGGTCGGGCCCGACGACGCGGCCAAGATCGTGAGCGGCAACGTGAAGAACTTCCTGGGGATCTCGTGACGACGTTCGCATCGCCTGCGGCACTGGACATCCCGGACCTACCCGACCGTGCGCGGATGTATCGCGAATGTGGGGTACGCATCCGGGTGGCGATGAAGGAGAAGGGCGTCGACGCCCTGGTCCTGCTTGGCAACGGAAACGTCGTCTATGCCACGGGCGCCAGCTGGCCGCTGCTCGACGCGGGGCTGTCGCACGTCGAACGTCCGATCGCCGTCGTCCTCGCCGACGACGAGCATCCCCATCTCTACATGCCGTTCCGAGAGGGCAGTGCCTCCGAGACGGAGGTGCCCGCCGACCACGTCCACGGTCCGCTGTACCTCGAGTTCGACGAGGGCGTACAACATCTCGCCGCTGCGTTGGCCGAACTGGTGCCGCCCGGTGCAAGGGTCGCGGTCGACGAGATGACCGGCGCCATGAGCCGTGCGGGGAGCACGCTGTTCCCCTCGGGGCCGCCGTCGGATGCCGCATTGGTGATCAGCCCGGCCAAGCTCGTCAAGACACTCGATCAGATCTCGTGTATCCGCAAGGCCTGCCGGATCACCGAGGAGGCCATGGTCGACGTGCAGAAGGCGTTGGCCCCCGGGGTGCGCCAGATCGACCTCTCGGCGTCGTTCGTCAAGCGGGCCTTCGAACTCGGTGCTACCGCCAACATGCTCGAGGCCATCTGGCAGGTGATGCCGAACTCGTTGGCCGAGGGCGTCTGGACCACCACCGGTGATCTGGCCCTACCTCTGCTCACCACCGAACGGGCGCTGGCCAAGGGCGATGTGCTGTGGACCGACGTCAGCATCACGTACGCCGGCTACTGCTCCGACATGGGCCGCACCTGGCTGGTCGGCGAGGAGCCGACGGCGCGCCAGCATAACCAGTTCGACCAGTGGCGCACCATCCTGGACGCCGTGCTGGGGGTGACGAAGGCGGGCGCCACCTCCGGTGACCTGGCGCGGGCGGCCATCGCCGCCAACGGTGGCCGCAAGCCATGGCTGCCGCACTTCTACCTGGGACATGGAATCGGTACCAATGCCGCCGAAACCCCCATGATCGGGACCGATCTCGGCCAGGAGTTCGACGACAACTTCGTCTTCCCGGCCGGGATGGTATTGGTGCTGGAACCCGTCATCTGGGAAGACGGCACCGGGGGCTATCGAAGCGAGGAGATCGTGGTCATCACCGAGGACGGCTACACGCCGATCACCGACTATCCCTACACCCCGTACGGGCAACGCTGATGGCCGACGAGATATTGCCGGACCACGAAGCGTTGCGTTTCGGCAGGCGTGAGCGAGCGCTTGCTCAGATGGCGGCTCACGACATCGACATCATGGTGTTGGGGCGCCAGGCCAACATCCGATACATCACCGGTGCACCCCAACTATGGGTGGCGGGCACGCGGCCGTTCGCGCCGATCTGCGTCGTGGTGCGCGGCACCGGTGAGATTCATCTGAACAGTAGCTGGGACGAGGGCATGCCCGAGGAGATCGACCACGATCATCTCTACGGCCTGGCATGGAATCCCATGACGCTGATCGAGGTTCTGAAGAACATCGACGGTGCCGCAACGGCACAGCGAGTCGGAACCGACGCCCTGTCACCGACGTTCAGCCAGCTGTTGCCGATGGCATTCCCGAACGCCGAACTCGTCGACGGTGAACTCGCGATGCGGGCTGCCCGCCGAATAAAGACGGCCGATGAGGTCGAGACCCTGCGCGGGGCCCTTCGGATTGCCGAAACCGGCCTGGCGGCTGCGGTTTCCGAACTCGCGCAAGGCATGACCGAGACTGCACTGACCGGCGCCATGCTGGAGGCCATGGCCGCCGGCGGCGTGAGCACCTCGGCGACGCAGGACGGCGCGTGGATCACGTCACGGGAGCACCCATGGCGTCGTGGCAGCGGCGACGGTCGGATCGCCGACGGCGATCTGGTGGCGATTTCCGCGGGGTCGTTGACCGACGGCTACGTCGGAGAGGTAGGTCGCACCTGGCCGGTCGGCGACGTCGCCGGAGCCGACGGACTGTACTTGCGCTCGGATGAGCTGTGGGCCAGGCTCGTCGCGGCATGCCGGCCGGGCGCGGCTGCGGCCGAACTGATCTCAGCCTACGAGGCCGCGGGAGAGCCGCTGCCACCGATGCCGGTCGCACACGGCCTGGGACTTGGCTTCGACACCCCGGTGGTCTCGCCAAGCTTGCCGCAGACCTGCGTCGAGGAGAAGCTCGACCCCGGACTGGTGCTCGCCGTTACCGCTTACGTCTGGGAGAAGGGCACCGGTGCAGTGTTCCGCCGTGACGCCGTGTTGATCACCGACGATGGCGCCGAGGTGCTGACGGAGAGCCCGGCATGGAGCAGTCATGCCCGTGTCGGATCCAGCTGAGGAGAGTCGATGTCGACCAAGAAGCGCCCGTCGGCCGAGGAGATCATCCGCTATGAAAAGGATCCCAAGACCAAGATCGCGACCATCACCTTCTGCCGCCCGGAGTTCCTGAACGCCCCTACCTCGGATGCCCGGTTGCGGTACGCCGATGTGCTCCGTGCGGCGTCGGTCGACAACGACGTCAAGGTCGTCGTCATCCGAGGGGTCGGCGACGACCTCGGCAGCGGTGCCGATCTGCCCGAGTTCATGGAGGGCGTCGACGAGCCCGAGAAGCGCCTTCGCGAGCTGAAGGTCGACGGTATGGACGTCACCTATCCGCCGAAGGGGTCGTTTCGCAACGGGGCCACGATCAGTGCCTGGTACGCCAACGTGCAGGCGGGCAACCGGCCCCTGCAGGAATTCAAGAAGATCAGCATCGTCGAGGCCAAGGGCTACTGCTACGGCTGGCACTTCTACCAGTGCGCCGACGCGGACCTGGTGATCTCTTCGGACGACGCCCTCTTCGGGCATCCGTCGTTCCGGTACTACGGCTGGGGTCCACGGATGTGGACCTGGGTGCAGATGATGGGGCTGCGGAAGTTCCAGGAGATGGTGTTCACCGGGCGGCCGTTCACCGCCGCGGACATGGAGAAGTGCAACTTCCTCAACAAGGTCACCTCGCGGGACGAGCTCGAGGCCGAGACCCACAAGTACGCGCTCGCGTGTGCCAGGAACCGACCGGTGGACACCGTCTTCATGCAGAAGATGTTCTTCG
Source organism: uncultured Actinomycetota bacterium (assembly GCA_963798245.1). Classification (GTDB taxonomy): domain Bacteria; phylum Actinomycetota; class Actinomycetes; order Mycobacteriales; family Mycobacteriaceae; genus Mycobacterium. Next base: position 60,397 of record CAWCSO010000003.1, on the reverse strand, counting down.
AGATCTACAAGCAGCATCAGGGTGAGTACATGGGCAGCCTGCTGAGTGCGTTCTTCGAGTCGATGGGCAGCGGCGTCACCGCCGACGGGTCCGACGATCTGGACATGGGCGATGCCATCGACACCGGTCTGGCCGATGCCGTCAACGACAACGACAGCAAGTTCCCGCCCGACTTCCGTCTCAGTAAGTCGAACCGCAGCAAGCCCGAGTAAGCCATGCCATCGCCGCTGAGTGGCTACACGGTCGTCGATCTGTCCAGCGGGATCGCGGGCTCCTACTGCACCAAGATGCTCGCCGACGGCGGCGCCGACATCGTGAAGGTCGAAGCGCCCGAGGGTGATCCGCTTCGCCGGTGGTCGGCCTCCGGCTTCGCGATTCCCGCGGGCACCGACGGCGCACTGTTCGGTTTCCTGGCCGGTTCGAAGCAGAGTGTCGTGGTCGACCCCGACGTTGCGGCCGACCGCGCCCTCGTCGACGGTCTCATCGCGGCCGCCGATGCCGTGGTCTGGTCGACCGGATCGCGGGTTGCGGAGCTGGACTCCCTGCATCCGGGCCGCATTCACGACCGCCACCCCCACCTCGTGGTCACCGCGATCACACCATTTGGGCTGGACGGCCCGTGGCGGGATCGGCCGGCCACCGAGTTCACGCTTCAAGCCTGGTCCGGCGGCGCGATCGGCATCGGCAGGGGCACGCAGGACCGGGCGCCGGTGCACGTGGGGGGTCGGGTGGGGGACTGGCTGGCGGGTGCCTACGGCGCCGCGATGACGCTGGCCTTCCGCGCCAGAGCGCTCGCCGACGGTCACGGTGAACTCATCGATCTCTCCATGCTCGAGACCCAGATCCTCTGCCTTACCTACTACCCCGTGACGTACCACGAGATGCTCGGCCGTCCCTGGCGCACCGAGCGCAAACCCACGGTGCCCGGCGTGGCGCAGGCCGCCGACGGTCTTGTCGCACTGGGCTGCGGAACGGCGCAGCAGTGGCACGACCTGTGCGCGATGTCGGGTCACGACGAGTGGATCGACGAGGCCTCGCAGCTGACCATCACCGAGCAGGCCAACATGCACGCCGATGAACTCTACGACTGGCTACGGGTCCAGAAGGTAGACGAGGTGAGGGATCTCGCGTCCGCGTTCCGGATACCCAACTCGCCGGTCGGTGACGGTGAGAACGTCGCGTCGATGGACCACTTCGTCGAGCGCGGTGCGTTCACCACCAACCCGCGCGATGGTTTCACGCAGCCGAGCCATCCCTATCGCCTCAGCGGGGTCAGCCTGCGCGCGCCCGAACCCGCACCGCGACTCGGCGAACACACCGAAGCCCGTCGCGCGAACATCGGCACACCGCGACCCGCGCCGGTCGGAAACCCGATCCCGGATAGGCTGCCGTTCAACGGACTTCGCGTGTTGGACATGACGACGTTCTGGGCCGGCCCGTCCTGTACGCACACGCTGGCCCTGCTGGGCGCCGAACTCATCCACCTCGAGTCGACGCAGCGGCCGGATGGCACCCGGTTGATCGCGGGTATTCCGGCGACCGAGGACCAGTGGTGGGAGCGCTCGCCGATCTTCTCCGCACTCAACACCAACAAGAAGAGCCTGACTCTCGACTTCCAGAGTGAACGGGGGCGCGAACTGCTGCGCCGCCTGATCCCCACCTGCGACGTGATCGTGGAGAACTTCACCCCCAGGGTCATCGAACAGATCGGGCTGGACTTCACGTCGGTGCGCGAACTTCGCGGCGACATCGTGATGCTACGAATGCCCGGCTTCGGCCTCGACGGTCCGTGGCGAGACAATCCGGCGTTCGCCTACATCATCGAGGATGCGTCCGGATTGAGTTGGCTCACTGGATATCCCGATCGCAATCCGTACGAGCCCTATTCGATCGGTGATCCCAACGCGGGTGTGCACGCGCTCAACGCCCTGCAGCTGGCACTCGAACACCGGCGCCGCACCGGTGAGGGCGTCCTGGTCGAGGCAGCGATGGTGGACGCGGCGCTCAACATCGCCGCCGAGCAGGTCATCGAACACTCCGCATACGGCGCGCTGCTGCAACGCGCCGGAAACCGCGGTCCTGCGGCCGCACCCCAGAACGTCTACCAGGTCGCCGGGATCGACGAATTCGGGCGGGAGGACAACTGGGTGGCGGTCGCGGTGAGCGCCGACGCGCAGTGGGTCGCCCTGCGTGACGCGCTCGGGCGACCCGGGTGGGCCATGGACCCGGAGTTCGAGCGCGAGACGGGACGCCGACGACGTCACGACCTGATCGACGAGCAGCTGGCGACCTGGTGTCGATCGCGGTCCGGCGACGAAGTCGTCGAAACACTCTGGGCGGCGGGTGTTCCCGTGGCAAAGGTGATGCAGCCGCACCGGCAGACGGAGCTGATCCAGCTGGGTCAGCGCGGCTTCTTCGAAGAGGTGGCGCATCCGGTGAACCCTTCTGCGGCGCACAGCACGCTGCCGGTCAGGCTGGCGAACGGACCGCAGACGTTTCATCGCCGTCCCGCGCCGCTGCTGGGCGAGCACAATCACGAACTCCTGCGTGAACTAGGCCTCACCGAGGAGGACATCGCCGCACTGCAGGACGACGGCGTGATCGGCACCGCCCCGGCCACTCGCGGTCGCAGGTCCAAGCGCTGACGGCCCGCCTCAACCCGTCGACCCGCCGGGGCGGTGAAGCCGCGACGGCAGGCCCACATGCGATTCGACGACCACTGCACCGTGACGCATACCGCCGGTGGCGTCGAATCCGGACGCGACGGCATCGACGCCGTCCGTCATCGTCACGGCGGACAGTACCGCGTCGCGCAAGCCGGCCACGGAGAGGCGGCGAGCCGGTAGCCGGGTGCCCGCCCGGGCGATCTCGACCCTGCGGGCCACCTCGAACTGGTCACGACCGAAGGGCACCGCGCACACCGGAATTCGACGGCTCAGAGCCTTCTGGGTGATTCCCATTCCGCCGTGTGTCACCACACAGACAGCGCGCTCCAGGACCTCGGAGTGCGGCACGAACCCGGTCAGAGTCGCGTGACGATAGGCCGCCGGATCGATGTCGACGGTTGCGGCCGGATGCGTTGCGACGACGTGCACCGGCTCGTCGGCGAGGGCGCGCACGGCAGTGCGAACGAGGGCGGCATCGGCTTGTCGTACCGACGACGTCGTGACCAGGACGACCGGTAGCTCGATGTCGTCGAGCCAGTCGGGTCGACGCCGCGAAGGCGGGTCGAACGCCGCCGCGCCGATCAGGTGGACCGACTCGCCCCACTCGGTGTGGGTGTACTCGAACGGTTTGCCGGTGGCGACCAGGACGCCCGGAGCGCGGCGCAGCAGTTCGTCGGCGGAGCGGACCGGCGCGAGCCCCAGGCCGGCTCGGATGGGGTTGATGCCGTGACGGAACGGACGGTCGAATACCGCCATGGTCACCGCCCGGATTCCGGTGTCTCGCACCTTGCCGACCCATCCTGGGCGGGGTGCATACCCTGGCCCGAACGGCGGTGATCCCGGGCTGTCGAGATACGGGATGAAGGGGCTGAAGACGAGCCACGGAGTCGGCATGGTCTCCATGTTGGCCTCCAAGGCCGAAATTGCGCCCCAGCAGTTGGCATCGACGAGCACCACATCGGGTGCGACGGTGTGGATCGCGCTCTCGATGTCGGCCACCTCGATCGCGGCTCGACGCACCAGCACGTCGATGGTCTGTCCGACCACCCGCAGCGCGCTACCGGTAGTCCAATCCTGACTCTGCAAGCCCTCTATCCGGGGGTCGACGGGCTCGGCATCGAAACCCATTTGGCGGCACATCTCAACCCCGGCGTGGAGCGTGCGGACGTGCACCCGGTGTCCGCGTCCGGCCAGCTCGGTGAGGAGTGCGCAGAACGGGAAGAGGTGACCGATGGCCGGTGACGTATACGCCAGCACAACCGCCATTACCCACCTCGAAGAGAATCGCCCAACCAAACCATCCGGACCGGCGTCGGCAACGAATCACAGCTTTGAGTGGGCGTTGTCCTGTCCGAATGAGAGATAACACGGTGGTGCCGATGAGTCCGGTAGGCAGTCAAGAGTTGGTCGTCCTTCTCGACGACACGGGTCGTAGCGTGGGGTCCGCGCCCAAGTCGACCGTGCATCATCGGTCGACCCCGCTGCACCTGGCCTTTTCGTGCTACCTGTTCGATGAGGCCGGTCGGGTGCTGGTGACCAGGCGGGCCCTGGACAAGCGCACGTTCCCGGGCGTGTGGACCAACTCCTTTTGCGGACATCCGACCCCCGACGAGTCGTTGCCCGACGCGGTGGTTCGCCGGGCACGCCAGGAATTGGGCGTCGACATTGCGGACTTGCGCTGCGTACTCCCGAACTTCCGCTACCACGCTGTGGCTTCCGACGGGGTGGTCGAGAACGAGGTCTGCCCGGTGTTCCGAGGCCGCGCCGTGGGAACGGTGAACGCCGACCCATCGGAGATCATGGACCACGCGTGGGTGCCGTGGGCTCAGTTGCGCGCGGTGGCGCAGTCGGGCTGGGCGATCAGCCCATGGGCTGTCGAACAGGTACCGCTGCTCGAGGCAGCGGGTGTCGGGCGGCCTAATTAGGACCTCAGCTCGAAAAGGCGCTCGGCATAGGCCAGGTCGTCGCGCCACAGCTGGGTTGCCGATCGCCTCATCAGAGGTCTGATCAACGGTGCCGCGATCAGCCCCTTGCCGAAATGCGGTCGGTCGGAGTGCGCGATGGTGGCCTCCACGACGGCGGTCCTGGGCCGTCCGTCGCGGCCGGGCCCCAGCGGAGTGGCGTGTGTCTCGACGACGCTGCCCTGCCCTTCCCCGTCGATGATGCGCATGACGACGGTGCGCGGGCTGGGAGTCGTGAACTCGGCGATGACGGGTACGCCCAGGCGGCCGATCCGGAAGGTCACGGCGACGAGGAAGCGGTCGAGCCCCTCGGGAAGGTCGTCATTGGCCGCGGGCGCGCTGAGGACCTCGAGTCGGGTGAACGCGTAAGGGTGGAACCAGGCGCCATGCCAGGGATCCAGCCTGTTGGCGACCACATCGCACGGCTCGCAGGTGCCTTCCAGCCGGGTCACCGCGGCTATTCGCGGTTCCGGCGGGCGAAGCGGCACGATCGGAGTGTCGGTCGGGGTCTCGCCTCCGGCAGCGTCGAGGCGCACCCAGCACAGCACGCCGTCGTCGTGACTCGGGAAGGGCCGCCACGCGCCGTGGCGTCGATCCGTCAGACGCAGTCCGTGCCAGGGGCACACCAGCGCCCCACACTCGACGGGTGCGGTGGCAAGGTCTGCACCCAGATGGGGACAGGCACGCGGAGCCACGAGCAGCTCCCCGTCGGTCCCGCGCCATGCGACGAGCTGCACCCCCGAAACCACGGTCCCGAAGGCCTTGCCCGCGATCTGCGAACTCGCGGCGAACGCGTACCAGTTGCCTGTGGGGCGGCGCTGCGCGCGCGCGATGGCGGATCGGATCACCGCGGGGTTGGCGTCGCGGTAGCTGGGTTCCTGGGCCGACCATACGTCGTGCGGAAGCATCTGAAACGGCCAGGCCTTGGCCGCTTTGACGCGTAGCTCCGACAGCATGCTCATCGACGTGCACCCTCCGCGCGGTTCGCCAGCCGCCGAAGTATCGCCGATCGGCCGTGATTGGGGACCGTGTGCACCGCGTGCCCAGCCAACCCGAAGTGGGCGAGTAAGCGGTTGGCCGCAACCCACCCGGTGGTCGCGGCGCGCTCCATCAGCGCCACGGGCAGGTCGATGCGAATTCCGTCACCGGCCAGCACCAGCCGCGGATCGGGTGTCTGCACGGTGGGCCGTCCCGCGAAGTCGCCGGGTGCAAACCGGGGACAGTCCCCGCGGCGGAGCAGTCTTTCGTCGACGATCGTTGCGCCGACGGTCTCCGGATAGAGTTCGTGCATGCGTGCGATCAGCGCATCGCGCACGTCGCCATCGGTGTCCTTTACCGAGTACGCGTGCAGTTCCACCACTGAACCCCCTGTGCGAGCAGCCCATTGAGCCGCTTCCCGCTCGTACCGCTCCAGCACGCTGACATTGTCCAGCGGTGGACGTCCGCCCGTCCCGACGAATGCCGCGCGATCGGGGCGCACCGGCCGGTCGAGCCACAGTCGTAGGACGACGAACGGTGGAGCGGTATTCAGATCGGCGACGCCGCGGCGCCATTGCACATCGCCAAGGTCCGGTGACCCTGCGACGATGCTCTGCAGGCCGGCGACGTCGGTGGCCAGTACCGCCGCGTCGGCGGTGAACTCCACATCACCGCCGCACGACACCCGCACCTCGGAGTCCATGGTCACCCGCTCGACGTCGAGCCCGTGATGAAAGCGCACGCCGTTGCCCTCGAGGTACTTGCCGAGCGGGTTCCAGAGTGCGACGTCGAAGTTCGTATTCGCGACGTCGAAGATCAACCCTTCGCTGGATCCCAGGAAGTAGATGTGGAACATCGTCACGAGTTCGGCAGCCGACAGATACTCGGGTTTGGCGAAGAAGCTGCGGGCGAACACCTCGAACGCCAGATGCCGCGCAGCCTCGGGAAAGTTGATGTCCCGCAGAAAGGTTTCGGCGTCCTTGTCGTCGAGCTCGAAGTACGTACCAGGTACCGACGCCGTGGCCAGTGGCGCAGCGGCCTTGGCATCGAGTCGCACGAGGTCGCGCAGCCGGAACGTCGGACTGCGCAGCGCAAAGGCCAGCGCGTTCAGCGGTGGTGTGCGGGGGAGGCCGCGGAACGTGTCATGCCGTCCGAGCCCGTCGATCAACGGGTAGTCGTCGACGGGCGTCAGCGCCGACAGGTGCGGATCCGCGCGGCGCAGCAGGTTGCGCAGGTTGTAGTACTGACGGAAGAACGCGTGGAACCCCCGATTCATCGACGTGGCGGAACCGTCGGACAGCGTGTCGGACCATCCGCCGACGCGCCCGCCGAGATAGTCGCGGGCCTCCACGACGTCGACGCTGACACCCCGTTCGCTGAGCCCCGTGGCGGCAGCCAAGCCTGCGATTCCGGCACCGATGACTACCACGCGTGGCACCTGTGGCAGAGCGCTGGCATCGCTGCGGCCCGGGGCCGCCGGCAGCGTCTCACGCAACCGATCGGTTTCGCTCATGACTGTTCGACCGACTGGGGGTGTGGCTCGCGCCGTACCCATAGCAGTAGTACGGCGGTCACCATTGCAAAGCCAAACAGGAAGTCCTCTATCGGGATGTCGAACGGGAAGCGGATCCCGGTCGTGTGGCGGTCGTCGTATGCCACGATGGGGCTGCTGAGCTTGGTCAGCCAGCCGTCGACGGGAATCTGGAAGCCGGTGACGATGACCATCGAAATCCAGTATGCCGGGCGGCGGAACAGCCCGGTGCGCAGCACCATCAGTTCCCATGCGCAGACGGCGATCACCGCGAGTGCGGCCGGAAGTGTGTAACCGAGCCCATTCACCGCTTCTTCACCTCCGAGAACCTGCGGCGAAACATCGCCAGCATCGTGCTGACGGCCGAGTAGGTGAGTAACCCGCACACCGGGATCACCAAGAAGAACAACAATTCCTCCAGCGGTAGCTCACCGGGCACGATCAACCCGAGGATGTAGCGCGGGTTGTACCACCACACCCCCGCGGCGACGGCGATGACATCCCAGATCACGAACACCACGGCGACGGGCAGCACGGCTGCCGCCAAGCGCCGGGGCTGACGGTAGACCCCGTTGCCGAAGAACTCCAGCGGTGCGGTGATCAACAGGCACGCGCCCAACACGATGAGATACTGCCAGCGGTCCACGCTGCGTTAACTCCCGTACTTGCGCCGCGCGTTCCACGCCCGGGCGACACCCGCGCCGGCGACGGCAAGTCTCCGGGCCTTTCCGACCGTGGCGCGTTGGCCGAAGATCTCGAAGTCCATCTCCTCGATCCGGTTCAGGATCTCCGAATACAGCGTCAGCGCCACCTCGACACACGGACGCGACGCCGGGCTCAGCATCTCGATGCCCGGCCGGGCATCGGCGTACACCTGACGCGCGATCGCGTGTTGTTCGGCCAGGGCACGACGTACGCGGGGGTCGGTCCGCTTGCTGGTCTGACACCAGGTGAGCAACTGGCGATCGACGCCCTGGGCGGCGAGTTCGTCGGCGGGCAGATAGATCCGCCCCCGGCTCAGGTCTTCGTCGACGTCCCTGAGGAAGTTGGTCAGCTGGAAGGCCTTTCCCAGCGCAGCGGCATGGGGCGCGGCTTCCTCGCGCGGACCCACGGTGCCGAGAATGGGCAGCACCTGAAGTCCGATCACCTCGGCCGAGCCGTACATGTAGCGTTCCAGCGCGGCACGGTCCGGGTAGTCGGTGACGGTCAGGTCCATCCGCATCGATGCCAGGAAGTCGTCGAACAGATCCCATCCGATGTCGTACCTGCGAGCGGTGTCCACCACCGCCGTCAACGTAGGGTCGTCGTCGCACGGCTGGTTCTCCACCAGGCTGTTGAACAGGTGGGTGGAGAACTCCTGCAGTTGCCGGGCGCGCTGCTCGTGACCGCGCGATTCATCGAAGTCGTCGAGGATGTCGTCGGCGCGCCGGGCGAACCCGTACAGCGCGTGGACGGCGGGACGCTGACCTGGCGCCAACAACCTGGTGGCCGCGTAGAACGTCTTGCCGTTCCGGGCGTTGATCTCGCGGCACCGCCGGTACGCCTCACGAAGCGACGGTTCACGCACGCCCGCCGCGTCCAGTTCCGACCCGATCATCGTTGGTAGGCCTCACGCTTCGGCGCCCGTGCAGGCACTCCGGTAATCCGGTCGGCGGCCAGTCGACCGGACATGACCGCGGTGGGCACGCCCACCCCCGGCACCGTCGATGAGCCTGCCAGCACCACGTTGTCCACGCCCCGAACGGTATTGGCCGGCCGGAACGGACCGGTCTGGCCGAAGGTGTGCGCCAATGCGAACGGGGTGCCTGCCGCCATGCCCTGGCGGCCCCAGTCTGCGGGTGTCACCACGGACAGCACCTCCATGTCGTCGCTCAGCGCAGGCAACCGGGCCCCTACGGTACCCAGCATGTGCTCGACGTAAGCCGGGGAGGTGGCATCCCAGTTCACCTTGCCGATGTCGGTATTCGGTGCCGGCGCCAGCACGTAGAGCAGATCTCGGCCGGGTGGCGCAAGGCTCGGGTCGGTAGCGGTCGGCCGCGTCACCAGCAGTGACGGGTCGCCCATGACGTGCCCGTCTTCGATGATGTCGCGGAAGGTCTGCTTCCAGGCATCGCCGAACACGATGCTGTGGTGTCCGATGCCGTCGCCGACCGCGGGGCACCCGACCTGTGCGACGACGGCGGACGGTGCCGGACGGAGCCGCAGCAACCGGCGCGGCGTGCGCCCCAGGAGTCGATACGTGTCCGGCAGTTCGGTGGTGAGTACGACGGCGTCCGCGGGAACCCGGTGGCCATCCGCAGTGCGCACTGCGGTTGCCCGTGAACCGCTCCACTCCAGCGTGGATACCGGTGAACCGTAGACGAATTCGACTCCCGCATCGGCCGCTGCCGCCGCCATGGCATCGGGCAGTGCCCGCATTCCGCCGCGGGGAAAGTACACCCCCGCGATGGTGTCCATGTAGGCGATCACCGCGTACACCGCTAGGGCACTTTGCGGCGGCACCCCCGCGTAGAGGGCTTGGAAGGTGAACACTCGAAGAAGCCGTTCGTCTTTCAAGAATCGACGAATCACGTTCTCCCAGCGACGAAATCCGCCCAGCGCGACGAGGCGAGCCAGCTGTGGGGTCAGAAGCGACAGTGGCGAGTCGAAGTTCGCGCCGATGAACCCGTCGAACTCCGTTTCGTAGAGCTTGGTCAGCCATTCACGCATTTGCAGGTAGGCGTCGGCCTGTTGGATACCGGAGAAGCGTTCGATCTCGGCGAACATCGCCGCCGGCTCGGTGTGGACGGCCAGCGCGCTGCCGTCGGCGAACATCGCGTTGTATGCCGGATGCACCGACTGGAGTTCGACGCGATCGGTGAGCTTCTCACCGAGGGCCGCAAAGGCGTCGTCGATGATGTCGGGCATGGTCAGCACCGTCGGCCCCGTGTCGAGCTTGTAGCCGGAGATGTCGGCACGCCCGACCCTGCCGCCCGGGTGCTCGCCCCGCTCGACCACGGTCACACTGTGGCCGCGGCCGGCCAGCTGCATCGCTGCCGACAACCCGGACAGGCCGGCGCCGACGACGACGACCCGATCGGTTCTTCCTCCAACGGTGCGCATCATGCGGCCCTTTCGGTGCATACGACGGCCATGTCTTCCAGTGCCGCGCGGGTGTGTGGCGGAATATCGACGCTGTCAAGGCAACCTAGCGCCCGAGCGAGGCGCTCACCGATGAGCTGCTCGATCCACTGCGTGGCGCCGCTGGCGATGATCAGGGCTTGCCAGCGTTCTGCGTCGGCATGGGTCAGCTGCGGGGTGCTCATCAGCTCGGTCAGTTGGCACCGCAGCCCGGCGTCGGCCAGCTGATGGGCGGCGACCACCACGCTGGTGGCCTTCTGTGACGTCAGATCGATGCCGGCGGATTTGCCGGTCACCGTCGCTGACCCGGATACGCCCAGGAGGTCATCACGAAGTTGGAACGCCTCGCCGATCGAGGCGCCGTAACCGCCCAGCGCGTCGACGACGTCTGGTGCGCAGCCCGCCATCGTCGCCCCGATCTCCAACGGTCGCCGCACGGTGTAATTGCCCGACTTTCGCCTCAGGACGTCGAGCACCTCGTCGAACGTCGGAAATGACCGTGAGTCGTTCACCAGATCCGCGAATTGACCGACGGCCAACTCGATGCGCATGTCGTCGTAATGCGGCCACACCCGCGCCAGCGCATCAGCGTCGATGCCGCTCTTGCGTAGCAGTTTCGCGGCCCACACCAGGCAGAGGTCACCGAGCAGGACCGCCGCCGATTCACCGAATCGGTCCGACGAGCCCGTCAACCCACTCTCGCCGTGCCACTGTGCGAACCTGACGTGCGCGGATGGCCGCCCGCGCCGCAGTTGCGATTCGTCCATGACGTCGTCCTGCATGAGCGCGAAGGCGTGGAGGAGTTCGAGGCTGGCAGCGGCACGCAGCGCCGCGTCACTCTCCTGCGCACCGCACAACCAGCCGAGATACATGAACGTCGACCGCACGTACTTGCCGCCGTCCACGAACCCGCAGAGGACGTCGCCGGCGATGTCGACCTTGGCGCTGCCGAGTTGGTCCAGGCACTGGGTCGCGACGAACTCCGACAGGTGTGCCCTCACGGCGCCGCTCACCTCGGCACGCCAGTCGGTGGAAACGACTCCGTTGCGGGAGCGACCAGGGTGCTCTTGTACCAGCGGCCGCGGCGGCCCGAGGGCGCGCGTCCCGCGGTCCGTGCCGCTCAACTGCGGTCCCCCTGCGTCGCTGCCACCGAACACGACTCGAACCCTCGACCTCGCACGTAACGCAACTTAGCGCTCCTCGATTTCCGACACTCTGTAGTTCCGGCTCGTTCCCATGGTCATCCCGGACCGCTCACGTCGCGAGCCGGTCTGCGTAAGTGATTCGTAGCCGGGTTGCCCCCGGGTGGGTTGACGGTGAGGGTTATTTTTCCGTGGCGCTGACCAGCATTTTTCAGTGTTCTCTAGTGTCGCGCTGGACTCTTTCGGTGTCGAGCCGAGCTTCTTGGGCGTGGTGACGCGGTCTCGCGCAAGCCGATGCGGTCGTGGAGGCGCTTCAACGGCGCTGGTGCCCACCAGTTCCACGGCCCGAGGAGGCGCATGAACGCGGGCACCAGCACCATCCGGACCAGCGTGGCATCCATCACCACGGCCAGCGTCAGCCCCACCCCGAACATCCTCATGAAGGACACCTGAGCGGCGATCAACCCGGCGAACGAGATCGACATGACCATGGCTGCGGCCGTGACGACGCGCCCGGTGTGGGCCAAGCCCAGCGCCACGCTTTCGTCGTTGTCTGCCCGGGTGCGTCCACTCGCCAACCAGAATTCGCGTATTCGTGAGATCAGGAACACCTCGTAGTCCATGGACAGTCCGAACGCGATGAAGAACAGCAGTACCGGGATGTTGGCCACCAGCACGCCGGTCGGAGTGGTTCCGAAAGCACCGAGATGACCGTCCTGGAAGATCCACACCAGCGCGCCAAAGGACGCCGTCAACGACAGCACGTTCAGAACAACGGCCTTGAAGGGTAGAAGCACGCTGCCGGTCAGCAGGAACAGCAGCGCCAGCGTGATGGCGGCGATGATGCTCAACACCAACGGTAGTCGCGAGGTGATGGCGTCGACACTGTCCCGGTTGATCTGGGCCAAACCGGTGAACTCGACGGCTCGACCGCCGGGGGTGGCGACGTTGCGCAGGCCTTCGAGTTGGCTGTCGGATTCCGCTGAGAACAGCGGTGCCGTGCTGCCGACCGTCACATAGGCGCTCCCGTCGGCGATCCCGGTGGCAGCGACCGGTGGGCCGACCTTCTCGCCGTCGGCGAAGGTGCCCGTCGGTGCGCTGACCTCAGAGACGTCGACGACCCGCGACAGCCCGGCGGCGTACCGCTCGATCTCTGCCGGTGTCAGTCCGTCCGCGTCGGGCAGCACGATGGTCACCGCGGCGTCGGAGTTCTCGGCGAACCCCTCGCGCAGCTGGTCACCGACCTGGCGCGCCGAGACCGATTGCGGCAACACCCGATCATCGGGGAAACCCCATGCGACTCCGAGAAAGGGCAGGCCGAGCACGACCAACACCGCCGACCCCGCGAGGCCGATCACCACCGCCCGTCGCATCACGGCCTTCGTCCACCGGTACCAGAAAGACTCCTGCACCGTTGTATGCCGTGGTTCGGCCCGGCGCAGCAGTCGACGCGTCGGGCGGCGAACGTCGAATGCATCGAGGCGGGGTCCGAGCAGGATGATCACCGCCGGCGTGACGACGAGCGCAGCCAGCACGCACAGCGTCACCGCGGTGATGCCTGCGTAGGCGAACGACTTGAGGAAGGTCATCGGGAACAGCAGCATGGCCGTCGTCGACAGCGCCACCGTCGTCGCGGAGAACAGCACGGTGCGGCCGGCGGTGAGCATCGACTGGATCAGCGCCTGCTCGGGTTCGGCGCCCTCGGCCAGCTCGTCGCGGTACCGGCTGACGATCAGCAGGGTGTAGTCGATGGCCAACGCCAGCCCCAGGGCGGTGGACAGGCTCAAGGCGAAGATCGATACGTCGGTGAACATCGCGATCAGTCGCAGCACCGCCATCGATCCGACGATGGCCAGCCCCCCCACGGCCAACGGCAACGCGGCCGCTATCAGGCCCCCGAACACCCACACCAGCACCGCGAAACTTACCGGTACGGCGATCGACTCCATCAGCATGAGGTCACTTTGGGTCTGCGAGTTGATCTGCGAATACACCATCGCGGAGCCGCCTGACAACACCGTCACGTCGTCATGTCTCGGCAGCACGGACTCCGCTACCGCATCTGCGATGGCCTGCCCGCGCTGCGGTGCCTCCTTCTCACCGCCGGAGATTCCGGCCACGACGAGACCCGATTGGCCGTCCGTACTGACCAGGTCGGCGGCGCCCGGTGGCGCCGTCCACGCTGACACCACGTCGACCACGTAGGGCTCATCCTCGATCTGGCGGACGATGTCCAGGCCGGCGTCCCTGGCCGCGGGCCCGTCGACGCCGTCGGGCGCCGTCACCAGGAACAGCAACTGCACGTCGCCCTGCCCGAACTTCTCCGTGAGCAGCGCTATGGCGCGGGATGACTCCGCAGCCGGATCCTGAAATCCGCCCGCGGACAGGCTGTTCGCCACGGGGACGCCGAAAACCGTCGCAGCCACCATCAGCAAGCCCGTCATGGCCAGGACACGCCGCGGCGCCGCAATCGCCAGCATCGTGAGGCGATACAGCACGGCCGGCCTCCCTCGTGGGGCGGCTGACGGAGTTGATTCGATACCGCGGTGCGGTCGCGCGGCCCCTTGGCCATGGTGCCCTACGCCGACGGATGGGTCGACCAGCCGTAGGGTGTCGGCTCGCGCAGCGGAACGGGCCTACTTCAAGCAGCTTCCGCCGTCCACGGGGAGCGTCACGCCCGTGATGAAGCGGGCTTCGTCGGACGCCAGGAACAGCACGGCGTTCGCAATGTCCTCGGGCTCCACCCACCCGATCGGCAAGGTGTGCATCATCTGACCGACGACCAGCATGTCGTCTGGCCCCGGGTCCTCCAGGTCGGGGCGGAACAACTTCATCGTGCCCTCGTTCATGAACAAGGGCGTGTTGACGTTCGTGGGGTGCACCGAGTTCACCCGAATGTTCTGCGCGCCGAGTTCGACGGCGAACGTGCGCATCAGGCCGACGACACCGTGCTTGGCCGCGACGTAGTGCCCGGTATGGGGATAGGCCTTCAGCCCGCCGACCGAACTGGTGAGGATGATCGAACCACCTCGGCCGCCCGCGAGGATGTGCGGTACGCCCGCCTTGACGGTCTTCCAAACGCCGGACAGGTTGACGGCGATCATGTCGTCCCAGTCGGGCTCGCCCGTCTTGTCCAGCGTCTGCCCGCCATTGCCGATACCGGCGTTGGCGACGATGATGTCGAGTCTGCCGAACTGCTCGACGCCGGCATCGACCGCGGTCTTGAGCGCGTCGTAGTCACGCACGTCGACCTCGGCGGTGTAGACCCGGCGGTCCAGCCCCTTGACCAGGTCCGCCGTCGTGGCCAGGTCTTCTGCCGAGGACAGCGGGATCTGCACACTGTCGATCTGCTTACAGATGTCGACGGCGATGATGTCGGCGCCCTCCTGGGCCATTCGTACCGCGTGCGCACGGCCCTGACCGCGTGCTGCGCCGGTGATGAACGCGACCTTGCCCTCTAACCGCCCTGCCATGTGAGACCCCTGCTCCCTGTTCGGCACCAAGTATTGCTGTGCACTTGCTCAGCACTCTGTCATCGCGGCTCCCATTGTGTCAACGGCCCAGGTGGTGCGGACCGTTTGTACTTTCCGCTTAGAAGTCACGCGAGCCGCTGCGGCGCACGCATCCACATCTCGATGAGCGGCGGTCCGGCGCTTGGGTCGTTCAAGTCGACCTCTGCCCGTGTCTCCCAGGGGATCAGCCGAGATTGGCCTGGTGCTCGGATCCGGGCACCGGCCCGACCGGATCGGCCGTCTGGCCATCGGGACCGTCCTCCGGGTTGTGCATCGCTATCAAGGCGGTGCCGATCGGGCCCTTGCTCTGCCTCGCCGTCACGGACGAGGTCGCGAACGATCGGCCCTCGTGACGCCGCGTCACGTCGCAGGAGACTGGCTCGTCGGCCAGTCCTTCGCGAGGACATCGTGTGCATCGACTTGACGGAGAAGGCCGTCTCGGACGGTCCGGCGTCGAGCGTCAGGCACTCCAGCAGGTCCGACCAGGGATCAGTCACCCGCTGAGTGTAAGTGAACTTCTACCCAAATGAGAACGTAGTTCTCAGCTAGCTGACGGCGAATCCGTGTGCGCAGAAGTCCCATACTTCCGCCGCCGAGATGGGCTTGACGCTGATGTCATCCGAGCCGCTTGACTGCGCCACGAACATCACCGTCTGCATCGTCATGGCGGCCATGCGCTTCGGGTTGATCTCGGGCCGCAGCACCCCGGCTTCGGAGGCATCCTCCATCAGCTCGGTGAGCAGCACGATCAAAGGTGCGTGAGCCACCTTGACCTCGGCGGGATGGGAGACCAGAAGGCGAGGGGCGAAGTCGGTGAACAGTGGCCGTTTGGCAGTCGGATCAGGCCGCGACGACTCGAACAGCAGCTCGATCGCGACCTTCAGCCGCTCGAGGGGGTCGGACTGGCTCGCGGTCGCAGCGCGGATCTGGTCGGCCGACCGGCTGAGGGCATCCTCGAACAGTGCCAGCAGAAGCTCGTGTTTGCCATCGAACTGCAGGTAGAAGCTTCGGAGCGACTGCCGCGAGCGGTCGACGACCTCTTGCACGGTGAAGTCCGTGCTGCCCTTCTCGATGATGATCGCCTGAGCGGCGTCGAGGAACCGTTGTACGCGCTGCGCGGCTCGCAGCTTCGCCGTCTTGATCGAGCGCTCGACGGCCCGCTGCTTCCAGGCCGGCTCTTCGCTGGCGGTGGTCACCAGCTGCTCGGACGCAGGCTGATTGGGGAGAGCATGGATGGACTGTACCGGAGAATGCTTGGGCATTGTGGTCCTATACCCCCCGGTAACCGACGTGTCTGAGATTGCAACTTCCTCATGACGAGAATACTATTCTCATTTCCGCGGATAATGAAGACTTACGGGTAAAGGCACGTTCCGGTCTTCTTGTTCCGTGTCACACGCCGAAAGGCGCGTTCTGTAGGCGCCCAGTCGCACTTCCTCTACAAAACGCGGTTCTCGCGGGAGATCGGTCGCGGGGGATGGGTATGCGCCAAAGGTGGGCGCTACAGTTCTGCGACGCGGGGCGCCATACCCGTCGTGCGCACAATGCGCCCGGCTTCACTGGTGAGTTCGCGCGAGCTGCCGAGCAGTCCATCGAGCAGCAGCGCACGTTTGATGTGTCGGTGCAGGTCGTGCTCGGCGGTGAAGCCGATGCCACCGAGCACCTGCTGGCAGTGCCGTGCCGCCGTGAGTGCGGCGTGTCCGGCCGCAGCCTTGGCCAGGACGGCGCCGAGATCGTCGGTCGCGAAACTCAGTGTTGCCTCTGCGCCTTCGATGGCGACCAGCGTTTCGGCGAGGCGGTGACGTATCGCCTGAAACGATGCGATCGGGCGCCCGAATTGAACTCGGTCGAGGGCATGCGTGCGCGCGAGATCGAGCATGGCCCGCGACGTCCCCACCAGCCACCAACCGAGCGCGGCCCGGCCTCGGGCGAGCGGCACCTCGGCGCCCGCGTCCGTGCGGTGGACCGGCACCTCGGCATCCACCGCGCCGTCGGCGTCGTTCACCTCACGCCGTTCCCACATCACCCAGTTGCCGCCCTTGTAGGGCAGCGCGATGGTCCCGCCGATCTCGCGGCCGGCAGCATTGAGCATGACGTCGTTGATGATCGGGGCGTGCGCACCCGTTTCGCCGAGAGCGCGAAACACCAGGGGAATCGCGGACTCCGGCATCTCGGCCAGCATCTCGGGCCAGCCCAGGTCGGTCAGCGCAGCGTCAAGGGCTGTACCGGAACCCGAACCCATCGTCTTGCGCAGCGCGTCGTCGAGAAGCTCGAGTGACTCGGTGTCGATCGGGGCATCCATCGGGGCGTCGGGTGCCGTCACGTTCACTCCTTGCCCAGTTCGAGCAGCCGGCGCGCGACGATGTTGCGTTGAATCTCAGCCGTGCCGCCGTAGATCGACGAGGCGCGCGAGTAGAGATACTCGGTGCGCCAGCGGGTTTGGTCGATTTCCAGCGAGCCGCCCAGCAGGTCGCGGGCGGTGTCATAGAGGAGTTGCTCGGCGGTGGCCAAGAGGATCTTGTCGATCGAGGTGTCCGCGCCGAGTCGCGCGCCGGCGGCCAATCGGTCCTGGGTCTCGCGCGAGGTGCACCGCAACGTGTGAAGCCCGAGATAGGCGGCTCCCAGTGCGGCGTCCTCGGAGTCATCGGACGCGTCGACCTCCCGGAGTAGGGCGTCGAATCGGGAATACAGGTAGGCGATCCGCTGCCAGAAGCACGTCGAGCGTTCGAACGGCAAGAGGTCCATCGCGAGGCGCCACCCGTCACCCGGGTTGCCGAGCATGCGGTTCGCGGGCACCGCCACGTCGTCGAAGTACACCTCGCAGAACTCGTCGACACCGTGCATCGTGCGCAGCGGTCTCACGGTGATGCCCGGGGTGTCGATGTCGACGAAGAAGGCGGTGATGGCCTCGTGGTTCGGGGTTCCCGGTGCGCCCGTGCGGGTGAGCAGGATGCACCGCGTCGCGAACTGGGCGAAGCTCGTCCACACCTTCTGGCCGTTGACCACCCAGTCGTCACCCCGCTTCTCGGCGCGCGTGCTCAGCGAGGCGAGGTCACTACCGGAACCGGGCTCCGAGAAGCCCTGGCACCAGGACTCCTGACCGGATAGCAGCCGGGGGACCATCTCGGCCGAAAGGTCCGGCCGCGCATAGTCGATCATGGTCGGGGTGAGCACCTCGAGCATCGAGTAGGGCCCCGGCTCGTCGAGGCCACGACCGACGATCTCCTCGCCGACGACGGCGCGCAGCACCGCCGGTCCGCCGAGCCCGCCTGCCTCGGTCGGCCAGCCGTAGCGCATCCAACCGGCGTCGTAGAGTGCGCCGAGCACGCGGGCGTGCTGGCGGTGGTGTCCCTCCAGCGAGTGATCCGGAGGCGGCGTCAGATCGTTGTCCTCGAGCCACGCGATGAGATTCGATCTGAACTCGGCGGTGCTCGGGACGTCGGTGGACGCCTCCGTGGGTACGGTCATCCCGCTGCGGGCCTGCCGATGGCGTGCGGCCGTCCGTGGTCGTGATCGCCGCTGCGTCGGATGAACGTCATGGCCCTGGTCCGAAGCCGCCACCCGTGCTCGGTGCGGACGTACGTGTCGCGGTAGTACCCGATGCGCATGTCGTGCTTGGAGTGCTCGATGAAACACAGCGGCTGGGTACCCGTGGCGCTGTCCGGATCGGCGGGGTCGAGATCGATCAGCGCGGTACCCGTCATGAACAGGCCCTTGGGCGCGGCGTCCACCAGAACCGGGAACCGGTCCAAGGTGTAGGTGTCGCCGAACGCGCTGTAGGTGCCGTCGGGGGTGAACACCTCGACGAGACCTTCGATGTCACCCTGGGTGATCGTGACGGCGTATTTCGCCAGGACCTGCTGGATCTCGACGAGGTCGTCGGTTCTGGTTGGCTTGCCCGTTGACTCAGTCATTTCGGAAGACCTTGCCCCCTTTCATTACAAATGATACGGCTTTTGTAACGCCGATGTCCGACAGGGGGTCGCCAGGGACCGCGATGACATCGGCGACCTGACCGACGGCCAGCCGACCACGATCGGTGACGTTGATCAGATCGGCCGCGACCACGGTGGCCGCACGCAGCACCGCCGCGGGCGGCATGCCCCACTCGACCAGGGTGACGAGTTCGTCGGCGTTCTTGCCGTGGGGGATGGCCGGCGCATCGGTGCCGACGGCGATCTTCACACCTGCCTCGTAGGCGGCCTTGATCGACGTGCGCGCCATCGGAAACATTACGGCGGCCTTGTCCTGCAGCACCTTCGGGGCCTTGGACACGTCCATTGCCTGGGCCAGTCGACGGGTGCTGACCAGAAACCGGTCGTTGTCGACGAGCATCTGAATCGCTTCGTCATCCATGAGGAACCCGTGCTCGATGCAATCGATCCCGCAGGCCACGGCGTGCTTGACCGCTTCCGCGCCGTGAGTGTGCGCGGCGACGCGCAGCCCGCGCCGGTGCGCCTCGTCGACGATGACCCGCAACTCCTCATCCGAATAGTGCTGTGCGCCAGCCTCACCGGTCAGCGACATCACACCACCCGAGCAGCAGACCTTGATCAACTGCGCGCCGTGCTTGATCTGGTAGCGCACCGCCTTGCGGATCTCGTCGACCCCGTTTGCGATGCCCTCCTCGACGGTCAACTCCAGCACGCCGGGCATGAATGCCGCGAACATCGTCGGATCGAGATGGCCGCCGGTCGGTGTGATGGCATGCCCCGCGGGGACGATCCGCGGCCCTTCGATCAGGCCGGCGTCGATTGCCCTGCCCAACGCCACGTCGAGCAGGTAGCCGCCGGTCTTGACGAACAGGCCGAGATTGCGGACCGTGGTGAACCCCGCGCGCAACGTTCGGCGGGCATTGCCCACCGCGCGGAGCACCCGGGTCGGGGGATCGTCCTGCACCTGGGACAGGCCGGGATTCTCCCCGCGCCCACCCATGAGCAGGTTGACCTCCATGTCCATGAGGCCGGGTAGCAGGATGGAGTCCCCAAGGTCTATGACTTCGGAGTTCTTCGTCGACTCACCGCCCACGCCGACGATGCGGTCGTCCTCGATCTTGCATGAATGCCCGGCCTGACGATCTCGCCTGCGTCGACGTCGAGCAGACCCGCGGCTTTGAGGGTCAGAGGCACGGCTAGACCACCGGCTCCTTGATGAGTTGGATGTAGGCCGCTCCACTGTCGAGTACGCGGGGCTGCTTCCACACCTCGACGGGGAAGCTCACCATGACGATCGACTGCCCCAGATGCACCAGCGCCTTGGCGTCCTCGGGCATGCCTTCGAGCGGGAAGCGCTCGTCGACGTAGACCATGATGTCTTCGAGTCGCGCCAGGCCGGCGTCGTAGAGGTCCTGCATCTCGGCCATCGTGGAGTTGAGACGCTTGGAGTAGCGCTCCTCCTCGGTCGGCAGGCACCAGTCGGTGAACCGTTCGAGATCGGCGAACTCTTCGGGCAACCTAGACATGTGCGGCATCCTTCTCGTCGGTGCTGGCCGCCGTGTGCTTGCCGTTGGCGGACCCGTTCTCTTCTGCCTTGTACCTGTCGACGTACTGGTGTGCGGTGTGGTGGAGATGTCGCAGCAGGATCTCCTGGTCGCACAGTGGGAAGTCGGTGACGACCCTGGTATTGATCATGCGCTGCGTGGCTTCCAGCGTGTTGGCGTCCTGGAATGCGTACTCCTTGAACGTCACGGCGGCCAGCTCCTGGGAGAGCCGTTCGCGGAGGTTCTTCGGCGGCACGAAGTACAGGTCGGCCTCGAAGATGTGCTTGTCGACCGCGGTCGGCCAGTAGTTGTAGGTGAGGTACCAGCCCGGCGCCCAGAACAGCAGCGTGAAGTTGGGGAAGAACTCGAATGAGTCTTGGCCCCAGGTCTTGTGACGGCCCGGGTTGATGGCAGGCGGCAGCTCGTCGGGCAGGATGCCCTTGATCTTCGGGCGGTCCCACGGGCCGAACAGTCCGCTGTGCAGGATCCGCTCGATCGGCTTGACCATGTTCAGGTCCTTCGGCGGGCTCATCCCGCCCCAGGACGAGATCATGGAGTGCTGATCCTTGATGTCGTAGTGCAGCGCCTCGAAGCCGAACTTGGCCAGCTTCTCGGCCTCCTCCTTCTCCGCCTGCTTCATGTGCAGGATCGGCGCGTGGTAGAACTCGGTGAACGCGTCGATGAACAGCTTCCAGTTGGCGTTGACCTCGGAGCGGTAGCTGTAGTGCTCGGTCATCTCGTGGAAGGGATAGCCTTCGAGGCCCTTGGCGAAGTCGCCCAGGTATTCGGCCAGCGGCTCGGCGTCGTCGTCGAAGTTGATGAAGATGAAGCCCTCCCACACCTCGCAACGCACCGGCACCAGCCCGTAGTTGCTCTTGTCGAGGTCGAAGAACTCACCTTCCTGCTGCACGAAGGTCAGGTCGCCGTTGAGGGCGTAGCGCCAGGCGTGGTACTTGCAGGTGAACTGCCGGCAGGTGCCCGACACCTCCTCGCCCGGATAGTCGTTCCACACCAGCTTGTTGCCGCGGTGCCGGCACATGTTGTGGAAGGCGTGGATGGTCTCGGTCTTTCCGTCGGGCCCGTCCTTGGTGTCCTTGACGATGATCACCGACGTGCCCGGTCCCACCGAGGGCATCTCGCGCGTGAAGTAGCTGCCCTTCTTGGGGAGGCGTTCGACTCGACCGATCTGGAGCCAGGTCTTCTTGAAGATCGCCTCCTGCTCGAGCTTCCACTGTTCGGGATCGATCGAGTCCTCGTAGTTGACCGGCGAGGTGCCGAGTTCCGGCCAGTTCTCGGTCCAGCTACCCGCATCGGGCTTGGGGAAGAAGGGCATTGTCAGTTCTCCTTGTTGGAATCGGCGGTTGCGGGTTCGACGCCGAAGGTGTTGAGGGCCATCGCGAGCATGTGATAGCCGCCGATGGTGAAGACGAAGTCCATCAGCTGTCGTGTGTCCATGCGTTCGCCGAGCGCGGCCCAGGACTCGTCGGACATGCGGGTCTTCTCGACGAGTTCGTCGACGGCGGTGAGCACCGTCTGGTCGAACCCGTCGGTGGCCTCGCCGCGTTGGAGAGCGGCGATGTCGTCTACCGACAGCCCGTGCTGCTGGCCGATGACGACGTGTTCGGTCCACTCGTACTCGCAGCCGGCGAGGTGGGCCACCCGAAGGACGGCGAGCTCACGAAGCCGCGGCGACAAGGTCGATCGCGTCAGCAGATAGAAGCTGAAGGTGAGGTAGGCCCGCGTCAGGTCGGGGTGGTTGACGAAGGTCGAGATGGCATTGCCCGCCGCCGCGGGGGTTCGGCGGTCCTCGGGCATCATCCTGAGCGCGCCCAGGACGGCGTCATCCCACTCCGCAGCTGGTAACGGGGCCACCCGCACGGGGTTCTCCTCTCGGCCGGTTCATCCGACTCTCACTCGCGAGAATCATATTCTCATATTTGACTAACAGATTTCCACCTCTTGCCCGAAACGTCAATGGCAGTGTCGGTGTCGAGGGTCTCCGAGCCGATGTTCTCGAACCCATAACCGCAGCGTCTGCCGTATCCGAGGGGGTGTGGCGGGTTGATTCTCGTCTTGCGAGAGGATAGTTTCCTATAGTAGAGAACGTGATTGAACCCGGTGCCGGAACCGTGATCCGAAGGGACTGCTCGTGAACAAGAACGACATGATCTTGATCAGCGTGGATGACCACATCATCGAGCCGCCGGACATGTTCAAGAACCATCTTCCGGCGAAGTACGCCGACGAAGCGCCGCGGTTGGTGCACAACCCCGATGGTTCTGACACCTGGCAGTTCCGGGACACGGTGATTCCGAACGTGGCGCTCAACGCGGTGGCCGGCCGACCCAAGGAGGAGTACGGCCTGGAGCCGCAGGGCCTCGACGAGATCCGCAAGGGGTGCTACGACGCAGCCGAGCGGGTCAAGGACATGAACGCCGGTGGGGTACTGGCGACCATGAACTTTCCGTCGTTCCCGGGATTTGCAGCCCGGCTGTTCGCCACCGAGGATGCGGAGTTCTCGTTGGCGCTGGTGCAGGCCTACAACGACTGGCACATCGACGAGTGGTGTGGTTCGCATCCGGGGCGGTTCATCCCGATGGCCATCCCGGCGATCTGGGATCCTCGGTTGTGCGCCGATGAGGTGCGGCGGGTGTCGAAGAAGGGCGTGCATTCGTTGACGTTCACCGAGAACCCGTCGGCGTTGGGCTATCCGTCGTTCCATGACGCCGACTACTGGGCGCCGCTGTGGGAGGCGTTGGTGGACACCGAGACGGTGATGAACGTCCACATCGGATCCTCTGGCCGGTTGGCGATCACCGCTCCCGATGCGCCTATGGACGTGATGATCACGTTGCAGCCGATGAACATCGTGCAGGCCGCGGCCGATCTGCTGTGGTCGGCGCCGATCAAGAAGTACCCAGACCTCAAGATCGCATTGTCCGAGGGCGGGACCGGCTGGATTCCCTACTTCCTCGATCGCGTGGATCGCACCTACGAGATGCATTCGACGTGGACGGGCCAGGACTTCGGGGACAAGTTGCCCTCCGAGGTGTTCCGGGAGCACTTCATGACGTGCTTCATCTCCGATCCCATCGGTGTGAAGAACCGTCACGAGATCGGGATCGACAACATCTGCTGGGAGATGGACTACCCCCACTCGGATTCGATGTGGCCCGGTGCCCCTGAGGAACTCGCCGCGGTGTTCGACACCTACGAGGTCCCCGATGACGAGATCAACAAGATGACCCACGAGAACGCGATGCGGCTGTACCACTTCGAACCGTTCGCCCACATTCCCAAGGACCAGGCCACCGTCGGCGCCCTACGCAAGGCCGCCGAGGGGCATGACGTGTCCATCCAGGCGCTGAGCCACGAGCGCACTGGCGAGAAGACCAGCTTCGCCGATTTCCAGGCCAACGCGAAGGCGGTTTCAGGCGCGAAGAGCTGAGTGCGGCCGGGCAAGACCACCGCGGGGGCCCTGTCCACATGCCGGTATACATAGTTATTCGATGTTTCTAGGGCGAGGAGAACGCCATGTCGGACGGAATGAACTTCGAACTGACCGAGGATCAGGCGCTCATCCGTAAATCCGTCGCCGAACTCTCGGCGAAGTTCGACGACCACTATTGGATGGACAAGGACCAGAACCACGAGTTCCCCCGGGAGTTCTACGACGCCATCGCTTCTGGCGGTTGGCTCGGCATGACCATCCCGGAGGAGTACGGCGGCCACGGCCTCGGTATCACCGAGGCCACCATCCTCGCTGAAGAGGTCGCGCGCTCGGGCGGCGGGATGAACGCCGCCAGCGCCATTCACATGTCGATCTTCGGCATGCAGCCCGTGGTCGTGTTCGGGTCGGATGAGATGAAGCAGGCGACCCTGCCGCGTATCGTCGACGGTGATCTGCACGTCTGTTTCGGCGTCACCGAACCCGGTGCGGGCCTGGACACTTCGCGTATCACCACGTTCGCCAAGCGGGACGGCGATCAGTATGTGGTGAACGGCAAGAAGGTGTGGATCTCGAAGGCGCTCGAGTCGGAGAAGATCCTGCTGCTGACTCGAACCACTTCCTACGACGAGGTGACCAAGAAGACCGACGGCCTGTCGCTGTTCCTCACCGACCTCGATCGCGACCACGTCGACATCCGGCCGATCAAGAAGATGGGCCGAAACGCCGTCTCGTCCAACGAGCTGTTCATCGACGACCTGCGAATCCCCGTCGAAGACCGCATCGGCGACGAGGGCAAGGGCTTCAGCTACATCCTGCACGGCCTCAACCCGGAGCGGATGCTGATCGCCGCCGAGGCGCTCGGCATCGGGCGGGTGGCATTGGACCGTGCGGTGAAGTACGCCAACGAGCGGGTGGTATTCGACCGGCCGATCGGGATGAACCAGGGCATCCAGTTCCCGCTGGCCGACTCGCTGGCCCGCCTCGATGCCGCCGAGCTGATCCTGCGCAAGGCGACCTGGCTGTACGACAACGGCAAACCGTGCGGCCGTGAGGCCAACATGGCCAAGTACCTGTGTGCCGATGCGGGATTCGACGCCGCCGACCGCGCACTGCAGACGCACGGCGGGATGGGCTACTCGGAGGAGTACAACATCTCGCGGTTCTTCCGCGAGTCGCGGTTGATGAAGATCGCCCCGGTGAGTCAGGAAATGATCCTGAACTTCCTGGGATCCCACGTACTTGGAATGCCGAGGAGCTACTGATGGAATCACCCCTGCCCGCCGGCAGGAACCCGCTGTTCGACCTCACCGGACGTTCCGCACTGGTCACGGGCGCCGCGGGAGGCATCGGCTCCGGTGTGGCCCGCGCGCTTGCCGTCGCAGGCGCTGCCGTGCTGGTGACCGACCTCGACAAGGATGCGGCGGCCGCCGTGGCCGAAGGCATCGTGGCCGCAGGCGGCATCGCGCAGAGCGCGGCGTTGGACGTGGCCGACCGTTCGTCGGCGGACGCCGCGGCAGCCCAGGCCGCCGCGATGACCGACGGTGTGCTGCACATCGTCGTCAACAACGCGGGCGTGACCGCGCCCGCGATGTTCGCCGACATCAGCGAGGACAACGTCAACCGCCTGATCGACATCCACGTGATGGGCGCCTTCCGTGTCACGCAGGCCGCGTTGCCGTTCCTGGCGACCGATGGCACGGGCCGCGTCATCAACGTGACGTCGGCGGCGGGTATCACTGGCACGCTCGGCCAGGTCAACTACTCGATGGCCAAGGCGGGCATCATCGGCTTCACCAAGTCGCTGGCACGTGAGCTGGCGCGAAAGAACATCCTGGTCAACGCGCTGGCGCCGCTGGCTGCGACCCCGATGACCGAGACGATCCGGACCAACGAGAAGTTCTCCGCCAACATGATGAGGCGAATACCGTTGCAGCGCTGGGCTGATCCCGACGAGATCGCGGGTGCGTTCGTCTTCCTGGCCTCCAACGCCGCCTCCTACATCACCGGACAGGTGCTTCCGGTCGACGGCGGAATGGTGATGTGACGCCGCGAACGCGTGGAGCGCGATGAGTACCCCGCCGCTCGCGGGCATCACCGTCGTCGCCATGGAACAGGCCGTGGCCGCACCGATGTGCACACGTGTGCTCGCCGATTTCGGCGCACGCGTGATCAAGGTGGAGAACCCCAGGGGCGGCGACTTCGCCCGCGACTACGACGACGTGGTGAACGGTCCCGGCGGCCTAGCTGCGCACTTCGTTTGGTGCAACCGCGGCAAGGAGTCGGTCACGCTCAACACGAAGTCGCCGGCGGGCATGGACCTGCTGCACCGTCTGCTCGACCGCGCCGACGCGTTCGTGTCGAACCTGGCGCCCGGATCGACCGCGCGGATGGGCATCTCGCCCGCCGACCTCGCAGTGCGGCATCCCAACGTCATCCCGGTCGAGATCGACGGCTACGGACCCGGCGGGCCGATTTCGCACAAGCGCGCCTACGACCTGCTGGTCGCAGGCGGAGGCCGGCTCGTGCGCGGTCACGGGGTATCCCGACATGCCGGCCAAGCCCGGGCCGGCGATGGCCGACTTCAGCACCGGGCTGTATTCGGCCATCTCGATCCTGGCGCTGTTGTACGGGCGCAAGGGCCAGGCCGACCCGGGCCCCGCGCCGCACGTCGAGTTGAGTCTGTTCGACGTGATGACCGACGTGATGGGCTACGCACTGACCTACACCCAGCACACCGGCATCGACCAGCAACCGCTCGGCGTCAGCTCGCCGGCGGTTGCGCCGTACGGTGCGTTCCCCACCCGTGACGGGCAGACCGTGGTGCTCGGTACCACCAACGACCGGGAGTGGCAGCGTGTCGCCCGGGAGATCATCGATCGACCCGACCTGGCCGACGACCCGCGGTTCGCCACCAACTCCGACCGCTGCGCGCACCGCGAGGAACTCAACGAGGCCATCGGATCATGGTGTGCCCGCCGTGATCTCGCGCAGATCCAAAGGGTTGCCGACGCCGCAGGCATCGGCAACTCCCGTTACAACCTCCCCAGCGAGGTGGTGGTGCACCCGCAGCTCACGGCCCGCGACCGCTGGCGCACGCTGGGTACGTCCAGCGGCGACATCCAGGCGCTCCGGCCGCCACCCGTGATCAGTGGATTCGAACAGCCGATGCGGGCGGTGCCGGGTCTCGGCGAGCACACCGACGCCGTCCTGCGCGAATTCGGCGTCACCACAGCCGAACTGGTCCGATTGCGGGCCGAGGGCGCCATCGGGCCGGAGTACCGATGACCGACCAGGTACTGCTGACGTCTGATCGCGACGGCGTGCGTACGCTGGTGCTGAACCGGCCCGAGCGCAAGAACGCGCTCGACGCCCGGTTGTGGGTCGAACTGGCAGATGCTCTGCGCGATGCCAAACGCGAGCGCGGTCTGCGGGCGCTGGTCCTCACCGGCGCGGGCGGCGCGTTCTGTTCGGGCGCCGACATCTCGGTGCCCGAGGACATCCATCCCCGATACAAGCTGGACCGTCTCACCGACGTGGCGCTCGCGCTGCACGAGCTGGCCGTGCCGACCATCGCGAAGGTCACCGGAATCGCGGTCGGCGCCGGTTGGAATCTGGCGCTCGGGTGTGACCTGGTGGTGGCGACCCCCGAGTCGAGGTTCTGCCAGATCTTCAGCAAGCGCGGGCTTTCCGTCGACCTCGGTGGGTCGTGGCTGCTGCCGAAGCTGGTCGGGCTGCAGCAGGCCAAGCGGCTGGTGCTGCTCGCCGACATGATCGACGCGGCGGAGGCACACGCCCTCGGACTGGTCACCTGGGTGGCGCCGGCCGACGAGATCGACACGTTCGTCGACGACCTCGCGGCACGGCTGGCTTCGGGCCCGCCGTTCGCCCTGGCGCAGAGCAAGGCGCTTCTCAACGACGGCGCGGACGCCACGTTGCGTGAGGCGCTGGCGAACGAGGCCCGGGCGCAACCCGGTAACTTCGCGACATCGGACTCGACCGAGGCCTACGCCGCATTCGCCGCGAAGCGGGACGCGGTATTCACTGGACAGTGGGCGCTGACCCGGGGCTGGACCGCGGCCACCCGGGGGATCACACGGCGCCCGGATCGGAGCAGAGGTAATGCGGGAGACCGTCATCGTCGGCGCCGTGCGCACGCCCGTAGGCAAGCGCAACGGCGGCCTTTCGGAACAGCACGCGGCCGATCTCTCGGCGCTGGTGCTTGGCGAACTCGCCGAGCGCACCGGCGTCGATCCCGACGTGGTGGACGACGTCGTCTGGGGGTGCGTGTCCCAGGTCGGCGACCAGTCGAGCAACATCGGCCGGTACGCAGTGCTCGCGGCGGGCTGGCCCGAGCACATTCCCGGCACCACGGTGAACCGTGCCTGCGGGTCGAGCCAGCAGGCGCTCGACTTCGCCGTCCAGGCCGTGATGTCGGGCCAGCAGGACGTCGTCGTCGCCGGCGGCGTCGAGGTCATGAGCAGGGTGCCGCTGGGCTCGGCGCGCGCAACCGGGATGCCGTACGGCCCGAAGGTCCTTGCCCGCTATGACGACTTCTCGTTCAACCAGGGCATCTCCGCGGAGATGATCGCGAAGAAATGGCACCTGTCCCGCGCCCAGCTGGACGAGTACTCGGCCCGATCGCACGAGCGTGCCGCAGCGGCTCAGGACGCGGGGGCATTCACCGATCAGATCTCGCCGGTGTTCACCGAAGGATCCGTGATCACCGAACGACGAGGGCATTCGTCGCGGCACGACGGCCGAGAAGCTCGCCGGTCTCAAGCCTGCCTTCGCCGAGGGCGGTGTCATCCACGCCGGGAACTCGTCGCAGATCTCCGACGGCGCGGCGGCACTGCTCGTCATGACCGCGGAGAACGCCGTGCAACTCGGCATCCCCCCACTCGTGCGCTACCGGGCGGGTGCGGTCATCGGTGCCGATCCGAAGCTGATGCTCACCGGTCCGATCCCCGCGACCGAGAAGGTGTTGCACAAGGCCGGGGTCGAACTCTCAGAGGTGGGCGTGTTCGAGGTCAACGAGGCATTCGCGCCTGTGCCGCTGGCGTGGCTGGCCGAGACCGGCGCCGACGAGGGCAAACTGAACCCGCTCGGCGGCGCGATCGCGCTCGGCCACCCGCTCGGCGCATCCGGTGCCGTGCTCATGACGCGCATGATTCACCACATGCGGGACAACGGAATCCGTTACGGGCTGCAAACCATGTGCGAAGGCGGCGGCACCGCCAACGCCACGCTGGTGGAACTGCTTCCCTGACCCGAAAGGAGGCGCCGTGCGCCGAGATCTCTTCACCGAGGACCACGAGGCTTTCCGTGGGCTCGCGCGGGACTTCATCGAGAAGGAGGTCGTCCCCAACTACCCGGAGTGGGAAAAGGGCGGCCGCATGCCGCGCGACGTGTTCAAGCACATGGGGTCCCTCGGGATGCTCGGGATGGAGATCCCGGAGGAGTACGGCGGTGGTGGAATGCCCGACTACCGCTACAACGTCGTGCTGCAGGAGGAAGCGGCACGCGCCCTCGTCACGCTCTCGACGGTGCGCACTCAGCTCGAGGTGATCCTGCCGTACTTCCTGCGCTACGCGAACGAGGAGCAGCGCGGCCGCTGGTTCCCGGGACTTGCGGCGGGCACCCTGCTGAGCGCGGTCGCGATGACCGAACCGGGCACCGGATCAGACCTTGCCGGGATGAAGACCACGGCCGTCCGTGACGGGGACGACTTCGTTGTCAACGGCGCGAAGACGTTCATCACCGGCGGTATACAGGCCGACCTGGTCGTCGTCGTCGCCCGTACCTCGACCGACCCGGACAACCGGCGCAGGGGCCTCACCCTGCTGGTCGTCGAGGACGGCATGCCCGGCTTCACCCGTGGTCGCGAGCTGGAGAAGATGGGCTGCAAGGTCCAGGACACCGCGGAGCTGTCCTTCGTCGACGTGCGGGTGCCCGCGGCGAACGTCCTCGGCGAGGTGGACGAGGCATTCGGGTATCTGGGGCACAATCTGCCGCAGGAGCGGCTGACGGTGGCCGTCGGTTCGGTGGCGCAGGCGCGGTCGGCCATCGCCGCGGCGATCGACTACACGCAGACGCGCAAGGCCTTCGGCACGCCGGTGGCGTCGTTTCAGAACACCAAGTTCGAGTTGGCGGCGTGTTCGACGGAGGTCGAGGCCGGCCAGGCGATGCTGGACCGCGCGGTTGCGCTGCACGTCGAGGGTGAGTTGTCGGCTGCGGACGCGGCGCGGGTAAAGCTGTTCTGCACCGAGATGCAGCAGCGAGTGATCGACCGCTGCCTGCAGTTGTTCGGCGGGTACGGCTACATGATGGAGTACCCGATCGCCCGGCTCTACACCGACGCCCGGGTGGCCCGCATCTACGCCGGGACCAGCGAGGTGATGAAGGTGATCATCGCGAAGTCCCTCGGCCTCTGACGCGAATCCCGTCGATTCGGGGTTGGCGAGACAGCGCTCAGCGCACCGCCCTACTTGACCTGGGCTGCCGACGGCTTGGGAGAACCAGTTTGGCTGAGACCCTTGTCACACGCGGCAAACCTACCTACTGTGTGTTCACTAGGTTGGTTGAACGAAGGGGTTCGGTGTCCGCACTAGAAGCTCCGCGGCCGTACGCGTCACTGCTGGCCAAGGGTGAGGACCGCAAGCAGCGCATCTTGGCCATCGCCGAGCGGCTGTTGGCGCGCAACGGCTGGCGCAACACGTCGCTGGCCCAGATCGCGAAGGAAGCCGGGGTCAGCCCCGCGGGCCTGCTGCACCACTTCGAGTCGAAGGAGCAGCTGCTCAACGCGGTTCTCGACGCCCGCGACGCCGATGACGACAGCCATGCCGACCGGTCGGGTGACCTGATCACCGAGATCGCCCGGGTGGCCGAACGGTTCTACCGCGCGCCCGAGCTGGTGGGGACGTTCACGGTGCTTCTCATCGAGAACATCGCACCGGACGCGCCCCTGCACGATCGGCTGGTCAAGCGCCAGCAAGCTGCCGTCGAGATCGTGGCCGACCTGATCCGCCGCGGGCAGGCCGAGGGGCGCTACAGAGCTGACTTCGACCCGGCCCTCAAGGCCATCGAGATCCTGGCATTCGTCAACGGAATGGAGACCGCATGGCTGCTCGATCCTTCGATAGCCCTGAACGACGTGTTCAAGGGATACGGCGAGGCACTGGCCCGCGACTTCGCGCCGCAGGCGAAACCCGCGGCGAACAGGGAACTCGATCGGAGCGCGACGTGAGGTACCGCCTGGACGTCGTTGCCGCCAGTGTGCCGGAGGTGGTGCAGTACGCGGGTGGTTGGCTCGTCGACCGGTCGATGGCCGGGTGGGACGTCACGGTCCTGATCGATACGGCCGACGATCTGCGTCCCCTCGAGATCCTCGGCGTCGAGATCTACGATCTCGAGTCGGCCCTCGAGCTGTGGGCCGATCGCCCGCACCCGCAGACCGTTGCCGTCGCCGCCGACCTGTTCGCCTCCGACGCCCGAGTGCGGGAGGGCGTGCTGACCGCGCTCGATCAGGGCATGACCGAGGTGACCCTCTGGGGTGACCATTGTCCCGAGGAACTCGACTCCACCGTCGGGACGGTCCACCATCAACTGAGTGCGGCCGCGCGCGCGTTCAAGGTTCACGCGCTCGCAGCGATCGGGCCGGTCGAGGCTGCGGCCGTCGGCTGTGCGGAGACCTTCCGCTGCGGCGTCAGCGCCAGGCTGACCGTGGCATCCGACCTCATCCCGGCCAGCTGAGCCCGGCGCGTTCTGCGGGCGCCCTCAGTTCATGTCGATGAGAACCTTGCCCACGGCGCGCCCGTCGGCGACATGGCGTAGCGCCGCCGCGGTCTGTGCAAGCGGGTAGACCGCACCGACGTGCGGCGCCACCTTTCCGGATTGGAGAAGGTGGCCCAGTTCGGTCTCGTTTCGCTCGAACTCAGCTGCGGGCACGTCCTGGAACTGGAAGCCGAGAATCTGGATTCCCTTGATCAGCACCAGGTTAAGGGGAATCCGCGGGATGATGCCCGAGGCGTAGCCGATCGTGACGAAGCGGCCACCACGGCGTAGGGACCGCAGCGCCGGCTCGGACAGGGCGCCGCCGACCGGATCGACCACGGCGTCGCTGCCATCGGGCAGTGCCTCGCGCAACGCCGCCCTCAGCTCACCTCTTCGGTGGTCGATCACGTTGGTGGCGCCGTAACTGGTTGCCACATCCAGCTTCTCGGCCGATGACGCAACCGCGGTGACTCGCGCGCCAAGTGCAACGCCGAGTTGGACGGCAGCAAGACCCACGCCGCCCCCAGCGCCGAGTACCACCAGCTCGTCGCCGGGCCGAACGAGCGCCACCGAGCGCAGTGCGTGATGGGCGGTGCGATGCGCCACGCCGAACGCGGCGGCCGTGCGAGCGTCGATGCCGTCGGGAATGCCTGTCAGGCTCTGGGGTGCAGCGGCCACCTCTTCGGCGAAGGCGCCGTACATCCCGGTGCCAGTGACCCGGTCTCCGACGGTGAAATCGCCCGAGCCGATGGATGTCTCGATGACGACGCCGGCGAACTCGCTGCCGGGAACGAATGGCGGGGGAACGCTGATCTGGTACTCGTCGGCGATCAGGAGGACGTCCGGGTAGTTGACCGCCGCCGCCTCGACGCGCACCAGAACCTGTCCGGGCTCGAGATTCGGCGTCGCCCGTTTCTCGACGACGACGACCTCGGGGGGCCCGTACCCTGGACACACTGCGGCGCGCACGGTGCTCAGCCGGCGTAGGACGTGGACTCGGCGAGGTCGGCGGCCGAGGACATCAGATCGGTGACCACCGGTCCGAATGCCAGCAGCTTCTCGTCGTTGCCCGCGCGTTGAAAGCCCTGCTCCAGCACGATCGCCAGCTTCCACTTCGCCAGCACCAGGTAGTAATCCAGGTCGTCGACCTGCCGCCCCGACACCTCTGCATAGTGCGCGACCACCTGGTCGCGGGATGGCATGCCGCGCATGTCGACGTACGTCATGTCACCGACTTCGCCATCAACCGGCCACGACTGCACCATCCAGCCGAGGTCGAGCTTGGGGTCGCCGACGGTGCCCATCTCCCAGTCGACGATGGCGGCCAACTCGGCGGGCGCACCGTGGCGGTACATGACGTTGGCGAACTGGTAGTCGCCGTGCATGAGACCGGGAACGAAGTCGAGCGGCTCGTGCGCCCTGAGCCATTCGGTGGCGACATCGAGCCCGGGGATCTCACGGGCCTTGATCCGCTCGAGGAAGCCGGTCCAGCGCGCCACCTGGCGTTCGTGGAACCCGTCCGGGCGGCCGAGATCCTGGAGCCCCCTGGCCTGCCAGTCGACCTTGGAGAGTAGTGCGATGCCCTCGGCCAGTTGATAACTCAGCCCGGCACGGAGGTCGAGGTCACCGTCGAACGGTTCAGGCCAGCGACCGTGGGTGTCCATCGGGGACCAGCCGTCGACGAAGCCCATCAGATAGAACGTCCGCCCGAGCACGGAAGGATCGTCGCAGACGCCGACTGCCTTGGTGTGTGGCACATCGGTTCCGTCGAGTGCCTCGATGATCCGCCACTCGCGCAAGATGCCCTTGTCCCGGTCCGGAGGGGCGCCCGGCGGTGGCATCCGGATGACGCAACTCTCCTCACCCCTGGTGAGTTCGTAGATGACGTTCTGGGTGCCGCCGGACAGGAAGCGCGCCTGCAGTGACTCGCCCTT
This sequence comes from uncultured Actinomycetota bacterium, assembly GCA_963798245.1. GTDB lineage: Bacteria > Actinomycetota > Actinomycetes > Mycobacteriales > Mycobacteriaceae > Mycobacterium. The sequence continues at coordinate 26,853 of CAWCSO010000003.1, read as the reverse complement.
GCCGGGGAGTGCCGCGTCGTCCATCCAGGCGGCGAGCCGCTCGACATCGAGATGCGGTTCGGTCGTGGTGGACTCGCTCATCGGTTGCCCACCTCCAGTTCGAGGTACTCGGCGAAACGCTCACGCGCTGCATCCCGCTTGCGGGGAATCCACTCCGACGGCCACACGTCGTCGGTGGCCTCGTAGTCGCGCAGGACTTGACGGGCCACCGTCGTCTTGTGCACCTCGGTGGGGCCATCGGCCAGTCCCATCACGGCCGCACCCGTGACCATGCCGAGGAACGGCATTTCGTTGGTGACACCGAGCGCGCCGTGGACTTGCATGGCACGCCAGGCGATGTCGTGCAACACCGTCGGCATGACGACCTTGACGGCGGCGATGTCCTTGCGCACCTTCTTGTAGTCGTTGAACTTGTCGATCTCCCACGCGGTGTAGAGCACCATCAACCGGAACTGCTTGAGCTGGGCATAGGAGTCGGCGATGTAGCCCTGGACGGTCTGTTTGTCGGCGAGCAGGCTGCCCGCGGTGGTGCGGCTCAGGACGCGCTCGCACATCATGTCGATGGCCTTCTGGGCCAATCCGATCGTCCGCATCGCGTGGTGGATCCGGCCACCGCCAAGGCGGGTCTGGGCGATGACGAACGCCTGCCCTTCGCCACCCAGCAGTGCGGCGTTCGGCACGCGCACGTTGTCGTAGTGGATCAGTGCGTGGCTGCCCTCATTCTCCCGTTCGCCGTGCAGGCCGACGTTGCGCACGATGTTCACGCCCGGCGTGTCGGTGGGCAGGAGGAACATCGACATTCCCTGGTACGGGCTGACGTCGGGGTTGGTCACCACCATCACGATGAGGAACGCGGCGGTATTCGCATTCGAGCTGAAGTACTTCCAGCCGTTGATGACCCAGTCGTCACCGTCGCGGACCGCGCTGGTGGTGAACTGGGTGGGGTCGGCGCCACCCTGTGGTTCCGTCATCGAATAGCTGGAGAACAGTTCGCCGTCGAGCAGGGGCCGAAGGTAGCGCTCCTTCTGGTCCGGTGTGCCGTAGTGGGCGATGATCTCGGCATTGCCGGTGTCAGGGGCCTGGCATCCGAAGATGACGGGAGCCCACGACGATCGGCCGAGGATCTCGTTCAGCAACGCAAGCTTGAGCTGCCCATAGCCCTGTCCGCCGAGGTCCGGTCCGAGATGGGTCGCCCACAAACCCTTCTGGCGGACCTGCTCCTTGAGCGGGTCGACGACCTTGCGCCGGGTGTCGGTGAGCGGGGTGAATTGCAGATGCGGCCAGATCAGGTCGAGCGGCTCGACCTCGTCGCGCACGAAGCCGTCCGCCCAGTCCAGCAGCGCCTGGTAGTCGGGGTCAGTCTCGAAGTCCCACATATGGCCTCCTTGCCGGCGAAGACGAGGTCAGGATCGATCCCGTCGGTGTGTGTATCCGTCGATCAGTGCGGTGATGTCGGCCGTGACGACCTCGGCGAAGGATCGGGCACCGAAGGCCCCGGCCGCCCAGTGTCGTGCGCCCTCGCTGACCAGCGTCTGCGACAGCGATGCGAGGTGTGCGACGTCGGCGTCGTCCAACCGGCCCTCCAGCTTGCCGTCGGCTCGCGCGCGGGTGAGCAACTCGGTGAACATGTCGGTGTCCTGATCCAATCGGACGTCCTCGGCGAGGAGCCGATGCTCGTGCCGGTAGCCCTCCAGGATCGTCTCGATGACCAGTTCGCGCGGGTTGCGCGCCATCGACTGTTCGAAGGTCTTCAGAGCGGCCGCAATCACCGCGGGGACCTCGTAGTCCTTGCCGAGTAGGGCGTGGATGGTGTGGTGTGCCGCCTGTGTCGACATGACGCCGACCTCGAAAAGCACGTCCTCCTTGCGAGGAAAGTAGAAGTAGAAGAGCGCCTTGGAGACACCGGCCGCCGTACAGATTTCCGCGACCGTGGTGTGGGCGTAGCCCTTGGTTCGCCATAGCGCCATGGCGGCCTGGACCAGCTCTCGCTTCGTCTCGCGGGACCTGGCGCGTTGCAACGTCGCTCTACGCTGACCACGGTCAGCTTGAGCACCGCCCGAGATTCCCGCCATTGGCGCACCATACCGGGCAATCTCCAAGCTGACTAGCCTCTAACTATCGACCATCCGCGATCACCACGCCACACTGGAGGCACACTGGACCGATGACCACGGCACTCCGGGCCGCCGCGCTGGCGTTCGGGCTCTTGGCGCTGACCGCTGGAGGGTTGCAACTCTGGGCGTACCACGCCACCGACGGGCCGCGACACCTGATCCTCGGCGTGTTCGCCGTTGCCGTCGGCGGCTGCGTCATCGCTGCCGTGGTGGCGGAGAGCCGACGTCACGAGTGACCGTCGGGTCAGGACCCGCCATGCGCGACGGGGCCGACCAGCCGTGTCAGATAGTCGATCTGGCGGTAGATCGCGATGAGCACGAAGAACGGCAAGATCATGAAGGGAACGTTCTCCGCGATGAACTTGAACCACAGGCCGAACGCGCCCTGTCCGATGTCGCCGAATCCCGCGCGCACCTCGGACAAGAAGTAGACCCCGGTACTGCTGATCAGCATCGCGCAGCCCGCGAATGCCAGCCACAGGCAACGGATCCGCGATTCATCTCCTAGATCGGTCCGCAGGAGTCTGGTCCAGACGACGAACAACATCAGGCCGGTGAGGACGCCGACGAGTTCGAGGCCGAAGATCCAATCGTTTCCGCTGGTGTAGCGGGTGTCTGCCAGGCCGTACTGCCACCACAGCCACTTCCATCCGGGATCGACCGTCGGCGTCCAGAGGTCGAGGGGGTGGCCGATCAGGAAGATGGTCTCGTAGCCGAGTTGGCTACCGGCCGTGTACGGCAGATAGATCAGAGTCAGTTCCGACGCCCTCTCCATCGGATGGCGCTGCTCACCCCGGCCCGTCCAGAAGTACACCAGCGGCAGCACGATCACCGGCAGCCCGAAGGCCAGGTTGGCGACGACGTCGACGGTGAAGGTGGGCGGCAGCACCCGTGTGCCGACGCCAATGACCGCCAGTGTGAACGCGAAGCCGGTGACGGCCGTGAGTGCCAGGTAGGCCCGACGCCGATGTGGCGCCCACGGCCGAGCCAGGTTCGGCGTTCGGTCCGATGGAGCCTGCAGGGTGACCTCAGATGTCACTGTCGAACTCCTGTGTCCGTGGCGGTGTCAGCTAGGAACCTTAACCCCGACCGGCCGGAAATGCTGAGCAATCGCTCAACTTCCGGTCGGTCTTCCGAAACGGGGCCGCCGCGCCGCGGCGCCCGGCTTCGCCCCCGCCGTCGTTGACGACGCTCCGGCCATGTGGAAATGTGATACCCATATGTGAGAATCCCGTTCTCAAGCTCAAGGGCCCAACCGAGGAGTGCGTCATGGCGATCGACCCCGCCGGTATCGACTGGTTCAGGGACCCGCGGCTGGTGGACGACCCCTATCCGTATTTCAACGCACTGCGTGACAAGTGCCCGGTCGAACCCGAGGACCACTACGGCGTCACCATGGTGACCGGCTGGGAGGAAGCGGTCGCGGTCTACAACGACGAGAAGACGTTCTCCTCGTGTACGTCGGTGACCGGACCGTTCCCCGGGTTCCCCGTGCCCTTGGAGGGTGACGACGTCACGGAGTTGATCGAGAAGCACCGCGACGAACTGCCGTTCAGCGATCAGCTCCCGACGCTGGACCCACCGGTGCACACCAACCATCGCTCGCTGATGATGCGGCTCATCACCCCCAAGCGCCTCAAGGAGAACGAGGACGCGATGTGGCAGTTGGCCGACGAGGTGCTCGACGATTTCCTCGCACCGGGCGAAGGCGAGTTCATCAAGGGCTTCGCGAGCCCCTTCACGCTGTTGGTGATCGCAGACCTGCTGGGCATACCTCCTGAGGATCGAAACGCGTTCGTGGACGGCATCTCTCAACACTCCGGCGGCGGGGTCGGCAGTACCAGCAAGGAGTCGCTGTCTCATTCCCCGCTGGAGTTCCTCTACGGCCAGTTCGAGGAATACGTCGTCGACCGCAGGCAGAATCCCCGTGAGGACATCTTGACCGGGTTGGCGACCGCGAACTTTCCCGACGGCAGCACGCCCACTCCCGGAGACGTTGCACGCGTGGCCACCAATGTCTTCTCGGCGGGCCAGGAGACCACCGTCCGACTGCTCGGCACCGCGCTGAAGGTGCTCGGCGACCGCCCAGACATCCAGAAGATGGTGCGTGAAGACCGCAGCCTGCTACCGAACTTCATCGAGGAAGCCCTTCGCCACGAGAGCCCCGTCAAGGGTGACTTCCGGCTGTCGCGCACCCCGGTCAACGTCGGTGGTCACGACCTGGGCGCCGGGACCACCGTCATGGTGGTCAACGGGGCGGCCAACCGTGATCCCCGCCGCTTCGACGACCCAAACGATTTTGACCCGACGCGCAAGAATGCCCGTCAGCACCTGGCTTTCGGTCGCGGCATTCACAGCTGTCCAGGTGCCCCACTGGCGCGTGCCGAGACCCGGGTGGGCCTGGAGCGGCTGCTCGATCGCACCTCTGACATCAGGATCTCGGAAGCAAATCACGGTCGGCCGGGTAATCGCGACTACAAGTACATCCCGACCTTCATCCTGCGCGGACTGACGGAGCTGCATCTGGAGTTCGACGTCGTCGAGGCACGTGGCGCCTGATGAAGGTCACTGTCGACGAGGACCGTTGCGCCGGGCACGGCATGTGTCTGACGTTGTGCCCCGAGGTATTCGAGCTGTCCGATGACGGGTGGGCGGTCGCCGATCCCGAGGACGTGCCAGAGGGACTCGAGAACGCGGCCCGGGAGGCCATCGAGAACTGCCCCGAGCAGGCGATCAGCGAGATCTGAAGATCCGCGAAACCAACCATCCAACAAGGAGAATCGGCTGTGGCTCAAACACCCAAAGGGTATGTGATCATCACCGAGGACATCAAGGATCCGGCCGCCATGGCTGAGTACGGCAAGCTGGCGATGAAGGCGATGGCCGGCGCCACGATCCTGTCCTTCGAGCAGAACCCCACGGTGATCGAGGGGCAGTGGCACGGCACGCAGACCGTGATGCTGGAGTTCGAATCCGTCGATGCGGCCAAGGAGTGGTACTACTCCGACGCCTATCAGGAGGCGGCCAAGGTGCGACAGGGCGCCGCGGAGTGCAACGGGGTCATCATCTCCGGCATCTGACTCTTCCGCGAGCAGACGCAGAAGGCCCTGAATTCGCCTGGCGCAGGGCCTTTTGCGTCTGCTCGCGCCTCTCAGCGCTCGGACAGCTCGGCGATGGTCCGATCCCAGCACCACGCAGCGTGAAAACCGTGAACGAAGACGAAGCGCACTATGCGCGGATCACTTGTCGACGATGGCGATGGCCTGCCGTGGGCACTGGCGCACGGCTTCCTTGATCTGCTGTTCGTTCTCCGGCGTCACGTCGTCGGTCAGCACGTGCAGGTAGTCCTGCTCGTCGAGGTCGAACACCTCGGGGATGATGCCCATGCACACCCCGTTGCTCTCGCACAGCCCGAAGTCGACCTCGATCTTCTGGCTCACTTCAATACCCGCACCGGCACGTGGTGGTAGCCCGCGACGTTCTGCATGTGCACTTTCTCCAGCCGGTCGAAGTCGACCTCGTAGCGCGGCATGAAGTCCAGCAGGTGCTCCAAGGCGATCGCGCTCTCCATCCGGGCCAGTGCAGCGCCCAGGCAGCTGTGGATTCCGTAGCCGAGGCCGAGATTCTGGGCCTCGGCGCGGTCCCGGTCGATGTCGAACGTCTCGGCGTCGGTGAACGCGCGCGGATCGCGGTTGGCCGCCGCGCCCATCACGAAGACCGGCTTGTTCGCCGGGATGGTGCCGCTGGGCACTTCGACGTCCTTGAGGCTGTAGCGGACGTTGTACTGCACCGGGCCGACGTAACGCAGCAGCTCTTCGACCGCGGCCGGGATCTTGCTGCGGTCATCGAGTAGCTTCTGCCACTGGTCGGGGTTCTCGGCGAACACCACCATGGCACTGCCGACGAGCTTGGTGACGGTCTCGGCGCCGGCACCGCCGAGCAGGGTGGTGAAACCGGTGATCTCGATGTCGTCCAGCTGGCGCATTTCCCCGTTCTCGCACGGTATCTCCGCGGCGATCAGGCGGCTGATCATGTCGTCCTGCGGGTTCTTGCGACGCTCCTGAACCAGGCCGTAGTAGTACATGCCCGAGTCGATGTTGGCCTGCATGTTCTCATCGTCGAGCTCGATCTGACCCGGCTTGCGATGCAAGCTGGTGTCGATCCAGTGCCGGACCTGCTGGCGGAAGTCCTCGGGCACCCCGGCCATCCGGGTGATGACCTCGACCGGGAACGGCCCGGAGAAGTCCTGAACGACGTCGAAGTCGTCAGGATCTGCCTTGCCGAGATAGTGCCGGATCAGCTCGATCACGGTGTCCTTCTGCGACTGGATCGCCCGCGGCGTGAAGGCCTTGTTGAGCAGGCTGCGCATGTGCCGGTGATCCGGCGGGTCCATGAAGATGATCGACTTCTGCGGCACCTCGCCGCTACGCACCATGCCAAGGTCGCAGCCACGCGCCGACGAGAACGACTCGTAGTCCTTGAACGCCGCCGCTACGTCCTCGTGTCGGGTGAGGGCGTAGAAGTCCTCGGCCTCGTCGTAGTACAGCGGAGCTTCGTCGCGCATCCGAGCGTAGATCTCGTACGGATCGTCGAAGTACTCCTGCGCGAAGGGATGGAATACGAGTTTTGGCTTGGTCACTGCATCCTCCTGGGCTCTGAGATCAGGGCCGGGAACGTTACGGAAGGCGAATAGACTGTAACGCTTCCAGTATGGGGCACGTTGCTGTGAAAGTCAGCTGAATCGCCGACTGAGATGTGATCGCGCCTACCGTGCGGGCGGGTCATGGTTTGAGCCCCGCGTCCACCACCGCGTCGATCACACCGAGATCGCCACCCAGCTCGGCGACCGTCTCGCGGACGACCGCGACGTCCTTGCCGATGAACTCGCCGACGGCGGAGATGAACGCCTCCGCGGACCCCGCCGACGCGATCATGTTGAGCACCCGGCTCTGGGAACTGCCATGGGTCAGCGCGTCCAATAGCGGGCGCTCGTCGATACCGAACTGGGTGCCCAGCCGGGTGGCCTCCGCGACGAGGCCTATCTGTGCGGCGAACAACGTGTTGTTGACGAGCTTGACGAGTTGGCCCGCGCCCGTGGCGCCCGCATGCAGGATCGGGTCGCCGTATGCGCCGAGCACCGGCTGGACCCGGGCCACCGCGTCGCCGCCGCCGCCGACGAAGAGGGTGACGTTACCGGCGGCGATGTCGTGCGGACCACCACTGACGGGCGCGTCGACGACGTCGACGTGACCGAATCGTTGGGCGATGGCCTGCGCGGTGCGAGGACTGCCCGTGGTGTGCACGACGAGCGTGGCGCCCGGCCGCATCTTCTCGACCAGGTCACCGTCGAGACAGAGTTGCTTCACCTGGTCGTCGGTGAACACGCAGACGACGACGGCATCGGCGTTCTCCGCTGTCGCGGCGGTATCACGGACGGGGGTTGCGCCCAGCTCGGTCGCCGAAGCGTACTTCTCGTCGGAGCGGCCCAACACCGTCACGTCGTGGCCCGCAGCGACGAGGCGGCGCACCATGGGTGCCCCCATCCGGCCTGCGCCCACGAATCCGACGCGCATCAGGCCGCTCTGTTCTTCGCGCAGGCGCGCATCAGGCCGCTCTGTTCTTCGCGCAGGCGCTCATCAGGCCGCTCTGTTCTTCGCGCAGGCGCTCATCACCGCGGGTGCTCCATGCATTCCAGTGCGGTGTCGGCGACGGTGAACACCGTGCCCTGTGGCGCGGAGGCGGCGTCGGCCAGGTTCGCGGCGTGACGGACGTCCTTCTGCAATAGCGCACCGGCGATCGGCGCCAGGGCTTCGAGCGTGCCGCCGAACATGACGATGCTGTTGATGGCCTTGCTGGTGGCCGATCCGCGGGCGAGCACCTCACAGAGCCGGTCCCTGGGGACACCGAGTGACTCGCCCAGTTCCAGGGTGCTCATGGCGCTGCCCAGGTTTGCGCTGAAGAGCAGGTTGTTCAGGATCTTGGTGACCTGCCCCGCGCCCAGCCCGCCGAGGTGCACGATCGGGTCGGCGAAGGTCGCGAACACCGGCCGGCACTTCTCGACATCGGCGTCCTCGCCGCCGACCATGACCAGAAGCGTGCCTTCGGATGCCGCGGGCGAGCCGCCGCTCACCGGTGCATCGATGACCGAAACACCCTTCTCGGCAGCGGTTTCGGCGATCTCGCGGCAGGTATCGGGGTGCACGGTGCTGTGGATCGCGATGATCCCGCCCGGCTTCATCCCTGCCAGCACACCGCTCTCGCCACCAAGCACCTGCCGCACGTCGTCGTCGCCGACCACGCACAGGCAGACGAGATCGCTCGCCGCACCGAGTTCGGCAGGCGTTCGCGCCACCTTCGCCGCGGTGTCGGCGTAGGGCTCGACCGACGCGGGTCGGCGTGCCCACAGCGTCAGCTCGTAGCCCCCCTCGACGATTCGGCGCGCCATCGGCGCCCCCTGGCTGCCCAGTCCGATGAACCCGACCCGCATCAACCCGCCTCCTCTTCGACATCACTGCCATCGACCCCAGCGATGCATTGGTCGATGAATGACAACACTCGCTGGTGGTACACGTCGGCGCTCAGGCCGACGCTGAGATTGTGTCCGCTGTCCGGCATTTCATTGATCACCACTGCCGGAGACGACGTGAACAACGCGGCGATGGCGGCAAGGGACTCCGCGCCGGACTCCCACACGCTCTCGTGATCGGCGGCACTGAACTGCACCGGCACCTTCACCCGTGCAGCAACCTCGGGGAAGTCGCGCCGCGGCCAGTTCGCGGTCACGTCTGCTTCGTATGCCGCACCCGGCGCCGATAGCGCCCCCGTCAGGACCTCGGGCGGGTAGAGGTCGGTGGGCTGCCAGAGCAGATCCCGCAGACCGGCGGGTCGCGAGGTCGCGGTGGCCTCGCCGATGACGGCCAACGCCTCGGCGTGGTAGCGCAGGCCGGTGCCGGCCAGCTCGAGCCCGAGTACGTCGTCGCGACCATCGACGGCCATGCGCAGCGCCAGTTCGCATCCGGCCGAGTGCGCGAGCAGGAACAGCCCCGCACCGTGACTACCGGGCGCGACGATCTTGTCCACCGCGCCGTAGGTCAGTGCCACGCGCCGGCCCGGGTCGGCCATCTCCTCCTGGTAGAGCGCCGATGCGCCGTAGCCCGGCCGGTCCAGGCCGATCGCGGTGAACCCAGCCGACGCGGCCGCACGCAACAACGACAACCGCGGGTGGCCCGGGCAATCGAAGTAGGCCGACGACGTCGCACCACCGTGCACGGCGACGATCACCGCACGCGGAACGGCTGCCTCGGCGACGAGCCCGGACATCGGCACGCCGTCGACCATGACGACGCGCGGGGCGCGGTGTCATGTATCCGTCCGTAGGAGCAGGACCCCGCTGGGCGTCAGGCCCCCGCTGCTGACCACGGCGACGCCGGCACCCGCCACCTGGCGTTCACCAGCCTCGCCGCGCAGCTGGCTGACGGCCTCGTGAATCAGGCCCATGCCGTGGGTGCGGCCGTGCGAGAGCTGACCGCCGTGGGTGTTGAGGGGGATCACGCCGTCGCGGGCGATCGCCTTGCCGCCGTCGAGGAAGTCCTTCGCCTCGCCGATGCCGCAGAAACCCAGTGCCTCCAACCAGGACAGGCAGTTGAAGCTGAAACCGTCGTACAACTCGGCGACGTCGACGTCACCGGGGCGCAACGAGGTACGGGTCCACAGGTGGGCGGCCTGGCCCAGAACCTGGGGCTCGTGGGTCATCGTCGTCTGATCCCAGTCGGTGCGTTCGATGATCTGGGTACCGACCGCCTCGAACAGCACCGGCGTCCTGGGCATGTCCCTGGCCACGTCCACGGCCGAGACGATCACGGCGACGGCCCCGTCGCACGGCACGTCGCAGTCGTACAGTCCGAACGGGGTGGTGATCAACCGCGCATCCAGGTAGTCGGCCATCGTCATCGGATCGCGGTAGATCGCCGTCGGGTTGAGTGCCGCATTCGCGCGTTGGTTCAGCGCGATCCAGCCCAGTGTCTCGCGGGTGGTGCCGTAGCGGTCGAAGTGCCGTTGTGCGTTGAGCGCCAACGTGTGTGCCGCCGACGTCGCGCCGAACGGCATCTGCCAGCTGGTGGTTCGGGTGCCCCCGGGCGGGGACATCTTGCCCTCCTTCATCAGCTGGCCGAAGGTCGACTCCCAGAGGGTGCGGAAGCACAACACGTGCCGCGCCATGCCGGTCGCGACCGCCGTCATCGCGGCGATCACCGAGCCGCCAGGCCCGAACGTGTCCATGCCGCCGTTGATCCAGGTCGGCTTCAGCCCGAGTGCACCTTCCAGGGCACTCACACCGCCTTCGCCCATGCCCGCCACGTCGAGTCCCGGGTAGGTGGACAACCCGTCGATGTCGTCGAACGTCAGACCCGCGTCGGCGACGGCGGCCTCGCACGCCTCGATCGTCAGGGACAGCGGTGGCACCATCAGCCGCCTGCCGAGCCGGGAGGCGCCGATACCGGTTATCGCCGAGTGCTCCTCGAACTTGTGCGTGGTGACCATCGGCCGGACGTGCTTGCCGAAGTCTTCCGGCGCGATCTCGTCGATCGGTTGCGGGCCGAATTCCCTTGGTGTCACTGGCCGGAACAGCGGCAGATATACGTCGGAGTTCTGCTCGAACACCACCTCGACGACCTGTCCCAGTTCCAGTTCGTCTGGTTCGGCGTCGATGATGTTGGTGGTCAGCCGGACGCGCGGGTCCTCCTCGATCGCCACCTGGGCCACGACGTAGGGAGCGGCCAGTCCGGGAATGCTGAAGCGGTGATTCACGGTGAATGCCGACAGGATCGCCCGGCCGGATACGGCACGCACCAACATGTCGTGGCTGCGGCAGTAGCGGCAGATCGGCTGCGGCGGGTGGATCAGCGACCGGCAGTCGCCGCATTCTTGAATGCGCAGCGTGCCGTCGGCGCCGGAGGTCCAGAAGAACTCGTTGTCGGGTGTGAGTTGGGGCAGTGGCATCCGACTCTCGCCGGTCACCCGCGCAACCCCCACTGTGCTTCGCTGCCTTCGATCTTCAGATGCGCGGCGGGATCCTCGTCGACCGGTCCGGCGGCCGGCGCCGGAGCGTCGTCGGGCCGCCGTTCACCCAGTTCCATGATCGCGTGTACGGGGCAGTCCATCAACGCGCGCATGACCGAGCCGTGGTCCTTCTCGGGCACGACGCCGTCGCCGATCAGCGACGCGTATCCCCAGTCGTCGAGGGAGAAGTACTCCGGTGCGTACTTGGCGCAGATCCCGAAGCCGTCACACATCGTGCGGTCGAGCTTGATCTTCATCGGAGCGCCTCCACCTCATAGGGCCGCAGCTCGCGGTAGGTACCGCTGCTGCACCTTTCGCAGTCATCTGCGATGTGCCGTGCGACGTCCTCGGCGAACTGCCCGACCAGGCTGGCGGCAATGTTGGTGGCCGCATCCAGCGTCGCACACGCGCCCCGGCCGCGAAGCACCACGGACCATCGTTCCAGCCGGGTCAGGTCCTCGGTGGTGGCCGCGCCATCACGCAGCGCCTCCGTGACGGCCGACATCGCCGCAGTTCCGTTGAAGCACGAGCCGCACTGGTCGGCGTTCTCACGATCGAAGTACGCCATCACCGACGCCGCGACCGCAACGGGGCAGTCGTCGGTGAGGAGCGACAGCGCGCCGCACCCCAGACCGCTGCCGATGCGTCTCATCGACTCGTGATCGAGCGTCGTGTCCAGCACCTCGCGGTTGAGCAGCCCGGCGAAGTAGCCGCCCATCAGAACGCCGGTGACGTCGTCGGCGGAGACTCCGTGCAGCGCAAGCAGTTCGGTCACCGGCAGGCCGTGCGGCAACTCGTACAATGCAGCCGGCCGGCCGGCCCCCGTCACGGTCGCCAGGAAGGTGCCGGGGGAAGCGGACGTGCCCACCGAGCGGTACGCGTCGCTGCCGTTGCGCAGGATGAAGGGCAGGTTGGCCAAGGTTTCGACGTTGGAGACCAGGGTCGGGTGACCGCCGACGCCCTCCTCGAACGGACGCGGCGGTTTGTCGGTGGGTTTGGCGGGCCCGCCGTTGACCGCGCGGACCGCGGCCGTCTCCTCGCCGGCGACGTAGCCGGGGTCCACGGTGGTCACGGTGACGACGAGTTTCCCGAGCGGTGCGGTGTCCACCGCCAACCGCAGGGCTTCTGCGGACCGTGCGTCCGACACGTACACGTAGGCGCGGCCGGCGCTCGCGATGCGGGCGGCCAGCCGCACGCCGTCGAGCACCAGGTATGGTCGGTTCCGAAGCAGCCACCTGTCCTTCACCGAAGCCGGTTCGCCCTCTTCGCCATTGGCCAGCACGACGGTGTCGTGTCCGCGTCTGGCTGCGGCTCGCACCGTCGACAACTTGACGGCCAATGGGAACGCCGCCCCGCCACGGCCCAACAGGCCGCTGCGTTCCACCTCGGTGAGCAGGTGTTCGGGATCGTCGAGTTCCTGATAGCCGCCGCCGCGCACGTACTCGTCAAGGTCCTCGACGCCGGACGCGATCCGCAGCAGGCGGGGGACCATGTCGGGCCAGGACGCGACGGGGAGCGGGGGAGCGGTCGGGGTGACGCCGGCGGTCATTGCTGCCCTGCCTTCCTGCCCGCGGATAGGCTGGCGGGCATGAGAACTGCGGTGGTCAGGGTCGAGGTCGACCCGTCGGCGCTACTGGCGGCGTCCCAACTATCCGACGGCATGGCAGCGCTCTCCGGGTTGGCCGCCGAGATGGGGGCGGACGTGCTCGATGTCGACCTCGCCGCCATGCCGCCGAGTCGCAGGCAGGTCGAGGTGCTGGTCACCGGCGACGATGTTGACGAACTCAAGCGAACGGCGGTCGACCTGTGCGCCAGGGCTTTCGGCGGCTTTGGGGCGGAGCCCATCGCGGGTGTGGTCACGTTCGTCAGCAGAGGCACCGATGAAGACGCGGAGGGCGTGCTGGCCGGACTCGGACTGCGCGGCGAGATCGAACGGCGGCGCGGTGGTGTCGATGGTCCGGGATGGGACACGGTGACGGTGACCCTGCGCAAGGACGACCTCGAGCGGGTGCCCGAAAGTCGGGTGCACACCGCGTTGGAGGCGTCGCTGAATTGCGAGGTCCTCATCGTCACCGTCTGACGCGATCGCCGCCATCAGTCGTCCAGGAAGTCCAGGATCGCGGGCGCAGCCTGAACCCACGTGTCGAACAGGCAGAACTTCTTGCCGCCACTGGCCGCGAACTTCTCGCCCGCACGCTCCCAGGCGTCCTCCGGCCACGGCGGGTCGATGAGCTTGCTGCCCTTGATCAGACAGCTCACCTCCAGCGAGGTCCGCTTCGGATGATCCCAGTCGTTCTCGCCGCCCCGAATGATCAGCGTGGGAACCTTGATCTCGTCGAACATGTCGTCGGGAACCCCCGGGATGGTCTGGCCGGGCTTGGAGACGAAGGCGTTGAGCCAGCGCAACATCACCTTGAGGAACTCGTCGGCGTCGAGTGCGCGGAAGCGGTCCAGGTTCGCCGGATTCTCTTCGATGCGTTGCTTCCACTCGTCGACGTGCAGCAGGCCTTCGATCCCCATCCCGCGGACCGCGAGAATGCTCGGCGTGATGTAGTGCCCGCCCAGCACGAACGAGCCGTACACGCCGCCGACGATGTTCCACACCACCAGCTTCGTGACCAGTTCCGGGTACAGCATGGTGGTGATCATCGAGTCGCGGGCCCCGCCGGATCCGCCCGCGATGATGCACGGCCCGATGTCCAGCTTGGTGATCAGCTGCATCAACGTCTCTGCACGCATGTGGGATTCGCTCGGCCCATAGAACTGCACGTCGGACTTGCCGCAGTTCGGCCGGTCCCATAGCAGCACCCGGTAGCCGCCCTTCACCAGCGCGCGCGCCAACGGCTTCAGCCCGGGAATGTCCTTGCTGAACCTTCCGCCCGGGGTCAGGGCGATGAATTGGCTCGCCGTGTTCTTGGCGCCAAGGATCTCATAGACGACGTTGCCGCCGTTGATCTCGATCTTCTTGTCGGGCAACGCTGCTCCAGTTCGATCTATGCCTGCACGAGGACGTCGGTGCCGACGACCCGGACGGGGTAGGTGCGGATGCTCCACTCGGGCTTGACCGCGGTGGTGCCGGTTGCGAGTTCGAAACCCCATTGGTGCCAGGGGCAGAAGATGTACTCCATGTCGCGGACCATCACCGCGTCCCCCGGCACGCTGTCATCCACGATGTTGCGGCCACGCGCACGTCCCGAACACAGCGGACCGCCCTCGTGGGGACAGTAATTGGCGATCGCGTAGAAGGTTCCGTTGACGTTGTACACGCCGACGCCGTGCCGTCCGATGGGCACCACCTTGTGTGTGCCAGGGGGGATCTCGTCGACCTGGGCAACCACGTGCTCACGCCCCTGCGCCAACCGGGGCGTCGTGGGTTCCGTTGCCACTAGCTCGAATTCCCCGGTCGCTTCGCCTCTGCGCACCGCATCAGAACACCCGGACCTGGCCCTCGAGGACGGGAACCGTCTCGGGGAGCTTGTAGGTCTCGATGCCGTTGCGGAACATGATGGCCTCGCGGGCGTGCTCGGGCAGGTGCTTGACCAGCCAGCGCGGGTCGTCGAACGTCCAGTGCGGGTAATCGCTGGAGTAGAGCAGGATCTTCTCGCACTCCATCCATTCGAAGGCCCGTGAGAGTTCGGTCTTGTCCTCGGGGTAGTCCAGTGGCTGGGTGCTGAACTTGATGTGGTCCTTGACGTATTCGCTGGGCTTGCGCTTGATGTCCATCGACGACTTGCGCTTGGCGTAGATCGCATCCATCCGCCACATCAGCGGCAGGATCCAGGTGAACGCATGCTCGATGAAGACGACCTTCATGGTCGGGAAGCGGTCGAACACTCCGTCGAAGATCAGGCTCATCACCTGATTGGCCGCCAACAGCGAGTAGGTGACCATGAAGTCGTGGTTGTAACTGGGCAACCCGACCGGCGGGATCGGCAGCGTCTCGTAGACGCCGCGGGACAGGTGGCAGCTCACCGGCATGTCGTACTTGGTGGCGGCCGCCCAGATCGGATCGTAGCCGGGGTCCCCCCATGACGGACGCGGCTCGGCCTTGATCAGAAGCTGTGACATGTAGGGATGTTCGGCCCACTTCTCGATCTCGGCGACCGAGCTGACAGGATCCTCGATGGCCAGGCAGATCGAGCCGCGCCAGCGCTGATGCCAGTTGTTGTGGCTGTCCAACCAGTTGTCGGCGAGCCAGGAGTTCGTGGCGGTGCAGTAGGCCGCGGTGGCCCCGGCCAGCCGGGACTCGCCGTGGGTGGGCTCCAGGATGGCGATGTCGGAGCCCGCCTCCATGATCAGCTGCCGCAATGCCATGTCGGGGTCGCTGCAGGCGAACTCGCCGTCGGGCGGGA
Organism: uncultured Actinomycetota bacterium; assembly: GCA_963798245.1. GTDB lineage: Bacteria > Actinomycetota > Actinomycetes > Mycobacteriales > Mycobacteriaceae > Mycobacterium. Next base: position 11,330 of record CAWCSO010000003.1, on the reverse strand, counting down.
AGCTGTCGACGCGCATCGCATAGGAGTGTGCGTAGTCCGGAGCGTCGTAGTAGATCTGTTCGCCGACCACGTGATTGGTGAAGTATTTGCTCCGCCATGGTTCGGGGATGTACTCCACCAGCTCGCCGCGGCGCGGCATGGGATGTACGTCGGAGTCGACGCAACGAACGGCGATGCGTTCGGCGGCAGGCACCCTCGGATTGGCTGACGTGTTCGCTGACGTATTCATTGTCGTCACTCTGTCCTCCCTCGCGATCCCTCTACTGTGCAACAACTGCGGACGGAATGGCTGAACTCGTGATGCCGTACAGCTCGGCTGCGTTGCGCCAGCAGAGCTTGTCGCGCTGCTCGGCGGTGTAGCTGCCCGGCACCGACAGCAGGCCGCTGTCCCAGTGCGGGTAGCTGGAGCCGAACATGGTCATGTCGTCCTTGCCGGTGAAGCCGAACCACTCACCGGCGAAGTCGGTGTCACCGGGCCCGTCGAGGCTGCCCTGCACGAAGTAGACGTGGCCGGGCAGGTAGTCGCTGGGCATCTTCGGCGCCCACGGAGTCTGCTCGAGGTGGGGGCGGCCGAAGCAGTCCATTCGCCACATGAGCGGCGTCAGCATGTCGGCTGCGCCGTCGGCCCAGACGAACTTGAGCGTCGGTGTCCGCTCGAACACGCCCTCGGCGATCATGTTCATCAGGTGGTACAGGTAGTTCAGCGACATGAACGACAGGTACTGCTCGTATGTGCGGGTCTTGCCGTTCGGGGTGGGCGGGAACGCGATTCCAGCGCCGACCTCGATGTGTACGGCGACGGGGAGATTGGCGGCGGCGGCGGCGTCCCACAGCGGCCAGAACTGTGGCTTGCCGTACAACTCGCGCGACTGCAGGGGAATGCCGATCTGCACCACCCTCGGGTGGTTCTCGTACTTCTCGATCTCGCGCAGTGCGCCGGCGACGTCATCGGGGTTGACCCGGATGGTGCCGCGGAACCGGTCGCCGAATTCGTCGTGCTGGAGCCAGCGCGTCACCATCATGTCGTTGTGCGCCGAGGCGATCGCGGTGCCCAGGTGCCGGTCGGGCATGATGCCGCGGGTCATGGGGTGCAGGATCGCGACGTCGACCCCGCGTCGGTCGAAGAGTTCCTCGGCGACCAGTGCGGGGTCCGAACCGGGATATTGGCGGTCGGGTCCCGTGCTGCCCTTGACGTACTCGCCACCTGGCGCGCCGTACCAGTCCATCTCGTAGTCCGGGAACCCGCGACTGCGGAATGGTTCGCGCATGAACGTCTGACGCAGGTCGTTGTTGGACTGACAGAAGATGTGGACGCTGGCATCGATGACCGGTGTCGTCGAGACGTTGCCGTCTCCGTCGGTGATGTCCTTCAACGAGATCGGTCCTCCGATGGTGTGACGTGGCGTTCGTGATCCGGTGCCGGGGTGGCCTCTGCGCAGACACGGCCGAGGTCGCTCATTTCCTCAGTGTAGATCGTTGTTCTTCATTCGCAAGAATATTGTTCTCAGTTGATGTCCGGACATCCGCGCTGCTCATCGTGTCTGCTGGTCAGTCGCGTAGCGTGCAGTATCGGGAACCACATGACTGGAAAACGAGAACATGTGCTCCAGTAGGCGAGAATGCTATTCTCGCCTGGAAAGCACCAGTCATCAGGAGGCCGCGGCATGCTTTTGGAGTTCGACGCTGATCAGCGGTTGTGGCAGGAGACCGTCCGCGACGCCGTGGGCAAACAGTGCCCGGCCACACTCGTCCGGGACATCGCCGAGAACGGCGCAGACCCCATGCCGCTGTGGAAGGTCTACGTCGATGCCGGCTGGACCGAATTGACCGACCCCGAGAACGCCGTCGAGTTGGCGATCGTTCTGGAGGAACTCGGTCGCGCTACCGACCCCACACCGTTCCTCGCAACGCTGACTCAGTTCGCACCGCTCGCGGGGGACCGTTTCGATCCGCAGGGCACGGGCTCGGCGGTCTACTCCGGTGTCGGCGCCAACCGGGACGCCACCGGTTGGATCCTGAACGGCACCGACCGCTTCGTCCTCGACGGCGACCGGGCGGAGCGGTTCGCGGTGGTCACCGATGCGGGCGTCTTCATCGTCGGGGCCGACGCGGTCACGACGCGGCGCGCTGACGTCTTCGATCCCGTGCTGCACGTGGCCGAGGTGTCGTTCTCCGGAGTGCACGTCCCCGATGCGGACCGACTGCAGGTCGACGCGGAACGGGCGCGACACCTTGCGCTCATGGGCATGGCGGTGACGATGGTCGGCGCGTGCCAACGCATCCTCGACCTCGCGCTCGACCACGCGAAGAGCAGACATCAGTTCGGCGTGCCGATCGGTTCCTTCCAGGCGATCCAGCACAAGGCCGTCGACATGCACGTGGCCATCGAGCGTGCCCGCGCCCTGACCTATTTCTGTGCGCTGACGATCGCCGCGGACGATTCCCGGCGCCGCCTGGCCGCGGCGATGGCAAAGGCGTCGGCCGGTGAGTGCCAGGCGCTGGTGTTCCGTCATGGGCTGCAGATGTTCGGCGCGATGGGATTCACCTGGGAGAACGACCTCCAGTTCGCGTTGAAGCGGGCGAAGGCAGGGGAACTGATGCTGGGTGGCGCGGCCGAGCATCGCGCGATCATCGCCGAGGAGTACAGGGACAACTGATGCAGCTCACATTCGATTCAGACGTAGAAGAGTTCCGCGCCGAGTTCGCCGCGTTCCTCGACGCGAACCTGCCGTCGGCGGCCGAGACGCTGGAGCGGCCGCGCTCGGTGTCACACATGCCGCAGTGGGCCAGGGACTGGCAACTGCTGCTGTTCGAGAACGGCTGGCTGCTGCCCGGTCAGCCACCCGAGTTCGGTGGACGCAACGCGACCGTGCTGCAGCAGTACGTTCATCTCGAAGAACTCTGCAACCGCAGGATCTACCACAGCTTCAACCCGCAGGGCGTCAACATCGTTGCCGCCTCGCTGATCTCGTTCGGCAGCGACGACCAGAAGCAACGCTGGGCGGTGCCCGTGCTGCGCGGTGAGCGAACCGCATCCCTGGGGATGAGTGAGCCGAGCGCCGGTTCCGACCTGGCGTCGCTACGCACCAGGGCAGTCCGCGATGGTTTGGAACCGGACGCAGACTTCGTGGTCAACGGCCAGAAGGTGTGGACGTCCGGGGCCCACGATGCCGACTTCCTGCTGACCTTCGTCCGCACAGATCCCGACGCGCCAAAGCACCAGGGCATCAGCGTACTGATCATCCCGACCGATCTCCCAGGGGTGGTGTGCCGACCCTTCGCAGACCTCTGCGGGCAGGAGAACTTGGACTTCAACGAGGTGTTCTTCACCGACGTCCGGGTGCCCGCCGATAACCTCGTCGGCCCGCTAAATGGCGGCTGGGGCGTGGCGCACGGGTCGCTGGGGCACGAGCGGACCATGATGTGGCTGGGTTTCGCGGACCGAATCGCCAACGTGATCAGCGACTTTCGGCCGTCAAACGCGCTCGAGCGCGACCAGTACGCCGGCACGATCATGGACTACCAGGCGCTGCGGCTGCTCGGTTCGGTCGGGCTGGCCAAGGCGGCACGTGGCGAGGTCGACGTCGCCTCGGTGTCGATACCCAAGCTGTTCGGCGCGGAGGCCGAGATGCGGGCGGCCGACCACGCACTGTCGGCGGCAGGACCGGGCGGCTTGATCCACCCGACCACCAGTGGGCCGTATGCGCACATGAACCTGGACCACTACTTCGCCAGCTGGTTCGAGCGGTACTCCAGGAGCTTCTCCGGCACCATCGCCGGCGGAACCTCGGAGATTCAGCGCAACATCATCGCCCAGCAGGTGCTCGGACTACCCCGCCGCTAGCGACGTGCAGCGAATCCCCGCCAGCGCGCGGGCTCAATCCGCCGATCGAGAGCCCCATAAATCGCCGCGAGGGAGGGGTGTCAGTCGATGACGACGGCTTCCTTGTGTTCGGTGATGGGCCTCGCGGGCAGCTGTTCGTCGCAGATCCGCTGCAGTTTGTCCAGCGTCTCGTCCAGGCCGGGGCCCAGGCGCTTGCCCGGCGTGAACGTGGCCGGCAGATGCTTCATGCCCTGGATGACGCCGATGCTCTCGTAGTGTTCGGCGCCTTCTGGGTCGCAGGCGAAGTCAGGCATCCGGTCGAGTACGGCGGTCAGCATCGACTTGAACACCGTCCGCGCCACGTTGGAGCCGACGCAGCGGTGTACTCCGATGCCGAAGCTGAAGTGCCGGTTGCCCTTCCGGTCCAGAATCAGCTCGTTGGGTTCGTCGAACACCGATGGGTCGCGATTGGCCATCGCCCAGGAGATCCAGACCCGCTCGCCCTCCTTGAACTTCGTGCCCTCGACCTCGACGTCCTCGGCGAAGGTGCGGCCGTCACCGGGGGCAGGGGTGTAGAAGCGCAGGAACTCCTCGGTCGCGGGGTCCAGCAGGGTGTCGCGCTCGCGGCTGAGCAGCTCACGCTTGTCCGGGTTCTCCGACAGCCACTCCAGCGCGTGCGCGGTGAGTGCGGTCGTGGTGTCGAAGCCGCCGCCGATGATCAAGCCGAGATTCCCCAGGATCTCCAGGTCGGGGGCGGGTTCGCCATCGATGCGCAGCTGCAGGAGTGCGTTGACCAGTCCGGGTCGCGGGTTCTCCCTGACCTCCATCATGGTGTTGATCAGGTCGATGCCCATCTGCCGATTCATCTCGGCGACCCGTGGGGCATCGGGCGAGTGTTCCGGAGTGGACACGCCGGCGTGAGCCGGTTCGCTGTAGATCATCCACTTCTTCAGCTCGATGCCCATCATGGCCAGGGTGAGCACCGCGGGCACGATGTTGGCCAGATCGTCGACGAAGTCGATGCTGGCCGGACTCGATCTTCTCGTCGATCGCTGCGCGGGTGATCTCGTCGACGAATGGCATCCAACGCTTGATCGCGGCGGGGGAGAGGTACGGGTTCAGGGCGCCGCGGTAGGTGCTGTGCTCGGGTTCGTCCATCTCCAGGATGCCGCCGCGCACGACGGTGGCCCGCTGCGCCCTGGGGATGGTGATGCCCTGGTAGCCCTTCCGCTCACCGTTGATGTCGTGGTCGTTCGAGATCACCGGGCAGCGGGCCAACTCGAAGACGTGCTTGCTGTCCGCGGCGACCCAGTGCCCGTCGTAGACTTCGGTCCACGCCATCGGGCACTTCGACTGCATTTCCTCGGTGATCTTGCCGAACTGCTCGCGGTATTCCGGGGTGTGGCGGTCGAAGTGGTACCTGTTGCTCTTGCGGTCGTCGTCGGTCTCGACATCGTCGATGCTCACGGCGTGTCTCCTAGTGATCTACAGGGCGTAGCGGCGTGTGGTGCCGGCGTCATTCGATGACGATGGCCTGTTCGGGACATGAGTGGGCGGCCTCGGCGACCAGGTCCTCCTGGTCGGCGGGGACGACCTCGTTGACGGCCGACGCATGACCGTCGACGTCGTCGAGTTCGAACGAGTCGGGGGCGATCATCGAGCAGAGCGTATGGCCCTGGCAGCGCTCCTTGTCGACCGAAGCCTTCACAATCGCAACCCCTTCCGCATCATGGGATCAGTTTGTCGGATATGTCAATCGAATCAGACGTGGTAGTCGTACCACTTGAGGTAGCCGCCGGCGTCCACGCGCAGCTGCGTGCCGGTGACGTAGCGGGACTCGTCGGAGACCAGCCACAGGACCGCGTTGCTGATGTCCTCGGGCTCGATGAAGTTGACCTTCATCGCCTGCTGGACGCCGAAGACCGGCTCGGCGTCGGCCCTGGTGGGGTTCGCCAGATCCGGCCGGAAGGACCTGTACATCGGCGCGCTCTGCAACATGTCGGTGTTGCAGTTGGTCGGGTGGATGACGTTGGCGCGGATGCCACGCACGGCCAGTTCGGTGGCCAGGTCGTGCACGTACTCCGAGAGCATCCGCTTGGACGCCATGTAGCCCATGCCGCCCGGATCGCCGCCGGGATTGGGCTTGTTGTGCGCGTCCATCAATGCGGCGGCGGATCCGGTGGCGATGATCGTCGCGCCCTCGTGGAGGTGGGGCAACGCGACCTGGATGGCGTTGATGGTGCCGATCAGGTTGGTGTTGATGCACGTCGGTCCACGCCTGCATCGGCGGCTCGCCCTTCATCCCGGCCATCCCCGCCTGGGCGACGACGATGTCGAGCTCGCCGAGTTGGGCGATGCCGTTCTCGAGCGCCTTCTTCAGCTGCGAGCCTCGCGGACGTCGGCCTTGGCGATGACGACCCGCGGCCCGTCTTCTCGACGAACGCCGCGGTCTCCTCGAGATCTTCCAGTGTTGCCATCGGGTAGCCGATGGTGTCGACGTTCGCGCAGATGTCGACGGCGATGATGTCGGCGCCCTCCTCGGCGAGCCGGACCGCATGACTGCGGCCCTGGCCGCGGGCGGCCCCGGTGATGAAGGCGACCTTGCCTTGAACGCGTCCCACTGGTTGTCCTTTCGTAGTGGTCGGTCGTTAGGTGTTGCGGCCGCCGTTGACGCCCAGGATCTGGCCCGTGATGTAACCGGCCTCCTCGGAGATGAGGAAGGCGCATGCTGCCGCGATGTCCTCTGGGCGGCCCGATCCGTCGGACCGGGGTGGCCTTGATGGTCTGCTCGATGTCGCCGAGGAAGCCCTTGTCGGCCGCGGCGCTCAGCATGGGGGTGTCGATGAAGCCCGGCGGCACCGCGTTGACGGTGATGCCGTTCGGCCCGTATTCCAGTGCCAGTGTCTTGGTCAGCCCGTTGACCGCGGACTTGGCGGCGACGTATGGCGCCATGTAGGGCGCTCCCGAGTGCGTGCTCGATGACGAGATGTTGACGATGCGCCCCCACCCTGCGTCGATCATGTCGGGCAGTACCGCCTGAATGCAGTGAAAGACCCCGTTGAGGTTGACGTCGATCACGCGCTGCCAGCGCTCGAACGAGACGTCCTGGAACTTCTTGAAGCTGTCGAGGCCCGCCGCGTTGACGAGAATCGAGACGAGCCCGAGCTGGTCGTGGATGCCCGCAAACGCCGCGTCCATCTGATCACGGTCGGTGACGTCGGCGGCGAAGCCGAACTCCTCATCACCGGGCTTCAGGTCGAGCGTCGCGACGCGGTACCCGTCGGCCCGGAGCCTGCTGGCGATGGCCTGGCCGATGCCCGAACCGCCTCCGGTGACGACGGCGTTCTTCACGTCCGCGCCTCGGAAAGAAACGATCTGGCAGGCATCAAGAATCTCCCTTTCGATTGTGAGAACCGTACTCTCGGACAGACGTGGCATCGCAAGATACGAACATCTTAATGGGCGAGGCCCATCACGGCCTCATCCGGCCACATCGCCCAACCTGACTGGTTCTAGCCTTTCTTGAGTTCTCGCCATACGAATGTAAGATTCGCCGTTGATGAGAATGAAGTTTCCATCACAGTGATACATCAGCGAGGAGCCTGGATGTCATCACCCCGACCATCACCACTGGCGAACGCGCAGGCGCCCCGGCGGTGCCGAGCCGCAGCGCTGATCGGCTGATGCTGATCGACGGGGAACTCATCGGTGCACCCAGCACCTTCGCCTCCCTCAACCCGGCGACCGGCGAGAGTCCTCGGATACGCCCCCGACGGCGACCGCCGACGCGGAGAACGCGTCGCCGCCGCCCGGCGCGCGTTCGACACCACCACCTGGGCCACCGACGTCGAGTTCCGGGTGCACTGTCTGGAGCAGCTGCACGCCGCCCTGGTCGAGCACCGCGATGAGTTCGGTCAGCTGACCACCGATGAAGTCGGCGCCACGCCGGCGCTGCTGGCCGGCGCGCAACTCGACCAGCCCGATCCAGATCGTCCGCTACTACGCGGACCTGCTGAAGACCTATCCGATGACCGAAGACCTCGGCAACATCGAGAGCCGCGGCCAGCTCCATCACCGCTGGGTGGAAAAAGAGGCGGCGGGTGTCGTCGCCGCGATCATCGCCTACAACTACCCCAATCAGCTCGCACTGGCCAAGCTCGCGCCTGCGCTCGCCGCGGGTTGCACGGTGGTCCTCAAGGCCGCGCCGGACACCCCACTGGTCACCCTCGCGCTCGGCGAGCTGATCGCCAAGCACACCGACATCCCGGCCGGTGTCGTCAACGTGCTCAGCGGCGCCGACCCTGCGGTCGGTGCTGTGCTCACGCGAGCCCGGACGTCGACATGGTGACGTTCACCGGTTCGACGCCGACGGGCCGCGCATCATGGCCGCGGGCAGTGAGACGCTCAAGCGGGTCTTCCTCGAACTGGGCGGCAAGTCGGCCGCCATCATGCTCGACGACGCGGACTTTTCCATGCGCGATGATCGCGGCATTCACGATCGTGACGCATGCCGGACAGGGCTGCGCGCTGACGTCGCGACTGCTGGTGCCCGCCGTCGGCAGCGACGAGATCGTCGAGTTGGTCAAGGCCAACTTCGCCCACGTGCGCTACGGCGACCCCAACGATCCCAAGACCTACATGGGTCCGCTGATCAGCGAGAAGCAGCGCGACAAGGTCGACGGCATGGTCCAGCGTGCGGTCGAGGCCGGCGCCACCCTGGTCACCGGCGGCGAGAAGAATCGACCCGGGTTCTTCTATACACCGACCTTGCTGGCCGATGTCGATCCCGACAGCGAGATCGCGCAGGACGAGGTCTTCGGGCCGGTGCTCGTCGTCATCGACTACGAGGACGACGATGACGCCGTCCGCATCGCGAACAACTCGATCTACGGCCTGTCCGGTGCGATCTTCGGTGACGAAGACCGGGCGCTGGCGCTGGCCCGGCGGATCCGAACCGGATCCTTCAGTATCAACGGCGGCAACTACTTCGGCGCGGACGCGCCGTTCGGCGGATACAAGCAGTCCGGCATCGGCCGGGAGATGGGCGAAGCCGGGCTCGAGGAATTCCAGGAACGCAAGACTTTCGCGACGGTTGTCGAGCGAGCATGAGCCTGCCTTTGGACGGCATCCGCGTCCTCGAAGTCGCGATGTACGGCTTCGTCCCCTCTGCGGGTGCCGTGCTCGCCGAATGGGGTGCCGACGTCATCAAGGTCGAGCACGCCGTCACCGGGGACCCGCAGCGCGGCCTGCGCCAGACCGGGCCACTGCGCGTCGAGGGCGACCCCAACCCGAACATCGAGCACGCCAACCGCGGCAAGCGCAGCCATCGGACTCGACATGTCGGTACCCGAGGGCCTCGAGGTGCTCCTCGAACTCGCGAAGCGCGCCGACGTGTTCCTGACCAGCTTCCTGCCGGGACACCGCACGAAGTTCGGCATCGATGTCGACGACATCCGCGCTGTCAACCCGAACATCATCTACGCCAGAGGCAGCGCGCTCGGCCCCCGCGGTTTCGAGGCGGAAAAAGGTGGCTACGACATGACCGCCTTCTGGTGCCGGGCCGGCACGGCCGCCACCATCACCCCGCCCGGAGTCGAGGGCATGATCGGCCCGCCCGGACCGGCCTACGGCGACACCATCTCCGGCACCAACCTCGCCGGCGGGATCGCCGCAGCTCTGCTCAAGCGTGAGCGCACCGGCGAGCCCTCCACCGTCGACGTGTCACTGCTCGGAAGCGGCCTGTGGGCGATGGGCCACACGATCGCTTTGACATCACACCTGAACCAGCGGTTGGTGGCAGCCCCCGGGTGTACACGGTTCGCCGATCAACCCGCTGGTCGGCGTGTACGCGACGAAGGACGACCGCTACATCTCGCTGGTGATGATGCAGCCGACCAAATTCTGGGCGGATGTGTGCCGCCACATCGACCGCGACGACCTGATCGATGACCCGCGATTTGCGACCGCCGAGTCGATCGCCGAGCACACCCCGGAGGCGGTGGAAATCCTCCGGGAGGTGATTGCGACCCGTACTCTTCCCGAGTGGAGTGAGCGGTTCGCGACTCTGGCGGGGCCGTGGGCTCCCGTGCAGGACACGCTGCAGGCGGCCGAGGACGCTCAGGTCCTCGCCAACGAATACATCGTGCGCGCAGGCGACCTGGACCTTGTTGCCAATCCCGTGCAGTTCGACGTCTCGGCTCCGCACGCCGGCCGGCGCCGGCGTTCGCCGAGCAGACCGATGACGTGCTGGTGGAACTCGGCCTGGACTGGGATCGCATCATCGAGCTCAAAACCTCTGGCGCGGTTACCTAGGTCGCCGGAGATTCACATGCCGTTCATCGCCGCGATCGGTACGTACCTGCCCTGTTGGGGCTCCTGTTCAATGATGGGTCGCCGGGCTCGTCTCCGCTGTGTTTGATGCGGCCTCGGCGACAGCGGCAGTCACGTGACAGGGACAGCCAGTTGACGGTGTGTTTGGACGCCGTTGTCCACCAACACAAACAGGTCATGACGACCTTCCCCGCGACCATCCGCGCGGCGAAGCCGGCGTTTGCCGTGGCCGGGCTGACACCGTCCGACGCCGGCGTCGCCGAGGCGCGCGATTTCTCCCGGGAATCCAGTCAACCGGCGACGGAATCTGGGTTTCGCGGAGCGGGTCGGTGCGTGCCAGCTCGCCGAGGCGGACACCACGACGGTCGGGGTTAGTTTGCCAGAAAATCCGAGTGGCGGTTTAAAGGCCAAAGGTTGCCCGCCAGGTCCACTGGTGTGGCACAGTGCGTCAAGTTGTTTCAACAGTTGCCAGGAAGAGGCCGTGAACCCAGTTGACGGCGCCCGCGAATCCATCTGGCATTCAACATTGGCGGGCCGACGGCGGCGTAGGCCCTAACTCTTCTGGAGGACCCGGGTGAATGGCCCTAGGGACCCCAGCGGTGGTCGCCGGGCATCTCGCTGCCCAGGGACTTTCCGGGCCGGCGAGCGCGGTCGGCGGTTTGTTCTCGATGGGCGTCGACGCGGTCAAGTTCATCTTCGTGCGGCCGTTCCAATGGCGCGAGTTCCTGGAGCAGTCGTGGTTCGTGGCGCGGGCGTCGTTGGCACCGACGCTGTTGGTGGCGATCCCGTTCACGGTCCCAGTGAGCTTCATCCTCAACATCCTGTTGCGTGAGCTGGGCGCTGCCGATCTGTCCGGTGCGGGTGCGGCGTTCGGTGCGGTGACGCAGGTCGGTCCGCTCGTCACGGTCCTCGATCGTTGCCGGTGCCGGTGCGACGGCGATGTGTGCAGACCTGGGGTCGCGCACCATCCGCGAGGAGATCGACGCGATGGAGGTGCTGTGCATCAACCCGGTGCAACGCCTGGTGAACGCCGCGGATGCTGGCGTCGGGTCTGGTCGCGCTGCTGTTGAACAGCCTGGTCGTGATCTCCGGCATCCTGGGCGGCGACTCCTCTGCGGTGTTGTCGAGGACGTCAATCCCGGCGCGTTCGCCGCAGGCATCACCTTGTTGACGGGGG
>CAWCSO010000002.1:0-695756 GCA_963798245.1 uncultured Actinomycetota bacterium | reverse complement strand
CCGGAGCGTCGACCGTCACCCGTTAGCCGTCAGGTGGCTCGTGTCACGTCAAGAATAGTCGCCGCGGTAAGATAGTTGCGCGAATAATGCTGGTAGCATCTACTTTCGTTGTACCAGGACAGTTAGCTGTCACGAGGCCGGTCAGCCACCGGTCAATGAAGGAGTCTTGGTGACGAATCCGTTGTCGGGCGCCCCGCCGGCGTCCACGACGAACCGCCTGCGTGCCGCCGTGACCGGGGCCGGCATCGTGCCGGTGTTCCAGCCGATCGTCGCCCTGCCCGGTCGCGAGCTGGTCGGCTTCGAGGCGCTGACGCGGTGGACCGACCTCGATGATCTCGACCCCGAATCGGTCTTCGTGCACGCCACCGACGATGGGGGCCTGGACGGGCTGGACCGAAAGTGCATCAACGCCGCGATTGATCTTGCCCTTCGCCACGAGCTGAGTCCCGGCACCATGCTGCTGGTCAATTGCGAACCCGCCAGCGCCTACGTCGGGCCGGACCAGGACGAGGTCCTTTCCCGTGGCCGTGACGCACTGCAACTGGTGTTCGAACTCACCGAACGCAGCTTGCTGGCGCACCCGGGCGCATTGTTGCGCAAGCTGGCCGACATCCGCCGTGACGGCTTCGCGATCGCGCTCGATGACGTTGGTGCACATCCGGATTCGCTGGCATTGCTCGACGTGGTCTGCCCGACGTCATCAAGCTGGACCTGGCGCTGGTGCAGTCCGATCCCTCCCACGACCAGGCCAAGACGCTGTCGGCGGTTTTGGCCCATCACGGGCGCACCGGCGCGGCGATCCTGGCCGAGGGCATCGAGGCCGAAGACCACCTGGATATGGCGCTGGCCGTGGGCGCAAGCCTGGGTCAGGGATTCATGTTCGGCCACGCCGGTGCGTTGTCAGACGGTGTCGACGTGCTGCCGTGGACGATGCCGCCAAGGCGCGACGTCGTGCAAGGGCACGGGGGGTCGCCCTTCGATCTGGTGGCCGCGAAGTGTCCGGTGCGCACGGCGCGTAAGAACACGCTGCTGGCGTTCTCCGGCACATCGAGAGCCAGGCCCGACATGCCGCTGACCCACCGATGGTGATGGCGACGCTGCAGCGGGCGGACTACTTCACGCCGGCGACCCGTGCCCGATATCAGGGGCTGGCCACGACCTCGCCGCTGGTTGCGATCTTCGGGCGTTGTCTGCCCGACGACCTCGGCCGCGACGTGCGTGCCGTGCCGTTGGAATCGTGCGATCCGCTCTGCTCGGAGTGGACCGTGCTGATCCTTGGTCCGCATCTCGCCGCGGTGCTGGTGGCCCGCGAGCAGGACGGCTTCGGCGAGGTTCCCGAGGCGCAGCGCCGCTTCGACGTGGCTATCACCCATGACCGGTCGTTGGTGACGATGTGCGCGCGGAGTCTGCTCGACCGGATGCGTTGAAGCTCAGCTGATTACAGCCTGTGAATCGGCTGATTGCGCTGTATCGGAATGGCGTGAGATCAACCGACGACCAATTGCCGCGATAGCTGATCTTGGGCTGAGCACGCTGTTAACATGTCCCCCAGTGTCCGCGGGGGGATGGCCGTCTCTCGGGCCGTACTCCCGCCCGGGGGCAAGGAGTTCGCAGTGGGCGATCCATTGGTGGCTGCCCCGCCGATGAATACTCCGGAACTCCTTCGTGCTGCCGTCGACGGAGTCGGGATCGCCCCGGCATTTCAGCCGATCGTCTCGTTGCCCCACGGTGTCGTCGTCGGTTTCGAAGCGCTGGCCCGGTGGCCCGCACTCGACGGTATCGAACCCGAGGAAGTCGTGGCCTACGCCAAGGGCATTGGCGACGTGGACCGATTCGACCGGATGTGCATCGGCGCGGCGGTGGACCGTGCGCTGCGGGCCAACCTGACGCCCGGCAGCATGTTGCTGGTCAACAGTGAACCGAGTAGCGCCTACGTCGGTCCCGATGATGATGAGATCCTCGCCCGCGGGCGCGACGCCTTGACGTTGGTGTTCGAGATCACCGAGCGCGGTATCTTTGCTCACCCGCGCGCACTGCTGCGAAAGATCGCCCAGATCCGCGCCGACGGATTCAGCGTCGCCCTCGACGACGTTGGTGTGTATCCGGAATCGCTGTCATTGATGGACGTGATCAGTCCGGACATCGTCAAGCTCGACATGTCGCTGCTGCATTCCGCTCCCTCTCGCGCGCAGGCCCGCACGCTGTTCGGCCGTCATGGCTCACCACGAACGCACCAACTCGGTGATTCTGGCCGAAGGCATCGAGAACGAGGATCAGCTCGAACTGGCGCTGGCCATGGGTGCCGTATTGGGCCAGGGGTTCATGTTCGGCCATGCCGTTGGCCTGCCCGACGGCTTCGATGTGGCGCGGTGGCCGATGCCGTCGGCGCGTGGCGTCGCACAGGTCGACGCGGTTTTGCCGTTCGACCTGGTGGCCCGGGAGTGTGCAGTGCGCACGGCGCGAAAGAACACCCTGATCGGGTTCTCGCGGCACATCGAGAGCCAGGCCAGATTCGCCGTCGAGCCGCCTATGGTGATGGCAACCATGCAGCGCGGGGAGTTCTTCACCCCGGCCACCAGTCACCGCTATCAGGAGTTGGCGGCCACGTCGCCCCTCATCGCGATCTTCGGGGAGGACCTGCCCGACGATCTGGGCGAGCGGGTGCGCGGTGTGGAGTTGGAGCCTTCGGACCCGCTCTGCCGTGATTGGACGGTATTGATGCTCGGCCCGTACACGGCCGCGGCGTTGGTGGCCCGCGAGCAGCACGCCGGGGACGACGTGGCCGACGAGGCCCGCCTCTTCGACGTCGCGATCACCCACGACCGGTCGTTGGTGACGATGTGCGTGCGAAGTCTGCTCGACCGGATGTATTGACGCCGGCGGCGAGGTAGCGAATTCACATGGCAGTCAGCGTCTTCGACCTCTTCTCGATCGGCGTGGGCCCGTCGAGTTCGCACACCGTCGGACCGATGCGCGCCGCCAAGGCGTTCGTCGACGAGATCGCCGACCGGCTGCCGTCCGTGGTCGCTGTGCGGGTCGATCTGTACGGGTCGTTGGCCGCCACCGGACGCGGGCACGGCACGCTGGGTGCGGTGCTGCTCGGACTGGCGGGCGACACTCCCGAGGACGTGGATCCCGTCCAGGGACGGGAACGGGTTGCCGCGTTCGACTCCGGAGATCGGCTGCCGTTGGGTGGTATTCAGCCGGTCTCGTTCCGCACCGCCGACATCGGGATGCACCCCGCCGAGATCAAGAACCGGCACACCAATGCAATCCGGTTCATCGCCGAGTTCACCGGCGGCGGCGCGCACGAGGCGATGTACTACTCGGTCGGCGGTGGCTTCGTCGAACGCGACGGCCGGCCGGCCCGGGCGCCCGGCGCGGTCCCGCTGCCGTTCACCACCGGCGACGAGTTGCTGCAGCTGTGTGAGCAGCACGACGCCACGATGGGGGAGATCATGTGGCGCAACGAGTGTGCGCTGCGCCCCGAGGCCGACGTGCGGGCCGGCCTGTTGCGGATCTGGGCGGCGATGGCAGAGTGCATCGACGCGGGTTTCCACGCCGACGGTGTGCTACCCGGCGGGCTGGACGTGCGCCGGCGGGCGCCGGGGTTGCACCGGCAGTTGGCCCTGCACGAGGGCGGCGACGCTCACGCGGACTCGATGGACTGGCTGAACGTGGCGGCGATGGCGGTCAACGAGGAGAACGCCGGCGGCGGACGGGTCGTCACCGCACCCACCAACGGGGCGGCGGGAATCGTTCCCGCCGTGATGTTCTGGGCGCTGCGGTACCTGCCCGGCCTCGATGACCCGGCGCGGCGGGACGACGCGGTCGTCCGGTATCTGCTGACCGCGGCGGCGATCGCCGTGTTGTACAAGGAAAGAGCGTCGATCTCGGGTGCCGAGGTGGGCTGTCAGGGCGAGGTCGGATCGGCGTGCTCGATGGCGGCGGCCGGGCTGGCCGAACTTCTGGGCGGCTCACCGCGCCAGGTGGAGAACGCGGCGGAGATCGGCATCGAGCACAACCTCGGTTTGACGTGCGACCCGATCGGCGGGCTGGTGCAGATCCCGTGCATCGAGCGCAACGCGATCGCGGCGGTCAAGGCGGTCAACGCCGCCAAGATGGCGCTGTACGGCGATGGCGTGCATCGGGTTTCGCTGGATCAGGCCATCGAGACCATGCGCCAGACCGGGCTGGACATGCACAGCAAGTACAAGGAGACGTCGCTGGGCGGGTTGGCGGTGAACGTCCCGGAGTGTTGAGGGCGGGGTTCGGGTCGCGGTGAATGGCTCGCGGCGGCCATCTCCCGGGTGCTCCACGTACACAACCTGTTCGGCTGGTGGCCGGGCTGCAGGGGGACACCGGACGGCTGCGCGTCACCGGCCGGAAAGCTGGCCCGCAGACACTCGGCCGTGTCCCTGCAGAGTGCCGGTGCCGGCCGGCGCCCCACCCGTCGCACGCTGCTCAAGGGCGCGGCGCTCCTGGCCGCCGCCCCCGTGGTGGGCTTCAGTGCGCGCCGCGGTCCCGTGGCCCTGGATCCGTTCACGCTCGGCGTGGCCTCTGGCGAACCGTCCCCGGACGGGGTGGTGATATGGACCCGGCTGGCGCCCGACCCGCTCGCCGGCGACGGCCGTGGTGGCATGCCCGCCCGGTCGGTCGACGTCGGCTGGGAGGTGGCGGCCGACGAGTCGTTCACCCGCATCGAGCAGCGCGGGGTGGCCAGGGCGGCGCCCGAGTCGGCGCACAGCGTGCACGTCGAACTCAGTGGACTGCGCCCCGGCGCGGAGTACTTCTACCGGTTCCGTGCAGGCGGGCACCTGTCCCCGGCGGGTCGCACCCGCACCGCACCCGCGCCGGGCTCGCTGGACCCGCTGACGATGTGCGTCGCATCGTGCGCGCACTTCGAGCAGGGGTGGTTCACCGCGTACCGGCGCCTCGCCGAGGAGCAACCGGATCTCGTCGTGCACCTTGGTGACTATCAGTACGAGCATCCCGCACGGCGGAGTAGGGACCGGGTGCGTGACCACGTCGGTCCGGAGACGGTGACGTTGGCGAACTACCGGCAGCGGCATGCGCAGTACAAGACCGACCCCGACCTGCAGGCCGCCCACGCCGCCGCGCCCTGGCTGGCGGTGTTCGACGATCACGAGGTGGCCGACAACTGGGCCGACGAGGTTCCTGCCACACCGGATCCGGGATTCCTGCAGCGTCGGGCCGCGGCGCTTCGGGCGTATTACGAGAACATGCCGCTACGCCGTTCGGCGATGCCGCGCGGCGTCGACATGCAGCTCTACCGCCGGGTGCCGTGGGGTGCGCTGGCAACGTTCCACATGCTCGACACCCGGCAGTACCGCACCGACCAGCCCTGCGGCGACGAGTTCGGGTCCGACTGTGCCGACCGCTTCGATCCGGCCGCCACCCTGACCGGCGCCGCGCAGGAACGCTGGCTGCTCGACGGGTTCGCGCGGTCGTCGGCGCGGTGGGACGTGCTGGGCCAGCAGGTGTTCTTCGGCGGGGTGGAGCTGGCGCCGGGGCCGGGCCGTGGCGTCAATCCCGACGGGTGGGACGGGTACGTCGCCAACCGGCAGCGGATCGTCGACGGGCTGGTCGACTCGCCGGTGCGCAACGCGGTGGTACTGACCGGCGACGTCCATTCCCATTGGGCCGCAGACGTTCACGCGCGTCCGGGCGACCCGAACACGCCGGTGGTGGCAGCAGAGTTGGTGACCTCGTCGATCACCTCGGGCGGGGACGGCTCCGATTCGCGCGGCGTTGTCGAGGCGGTACTGCCGGAGAACCCGCACGTGCGGTACTTCAGTGACCGGCGCGGCTATGTGCGCGCCCGCGTCACCGCCGAGGAGGTGCGCGCCGACTTTCAGGTGGTGTCCTACGTGTCGCGCCCGGGTGCGCCGGTGACCACGGGCGCCTCGTTCGTCATCGAGGACCGGGAGCCGGTGCTGCGGTCGCTCTAGGCGCGCCCGGTGGTCTTGAGGACGACGTCGACCGCTGCGGCGATGACGTCGTCGTCGGGGAGTGTGCCGAACATCAATGAGGGGCATGCGACTACACCGGCGAGCATGGAGATCGCCGCTTCGAGTTCAGCGCCGGCGAAGCGCTCCTCGAGGATGGTGCGGATCGGTCGCTGCGCGTCGGTGTTGAGGCTGTCCCTGATCTGTGTCATCGAGTCGACGGTCGCCCACTGGGCCATCGCGAACAGCACCCGGTCGAGCCGCAGGTCGAGCACCGCCTGCCGGAACATCTGCAGTTCGCCGATCAGGTCGGCGCGCAGATCGCCGCTGCGTTCGTGGTGCGGCATCTCGCCGAGGGCGTCGAGCGCGACCGTGAACAGGTCGAGCCGCGACGGCCAGTGGGTGTACAGGGTCGTCTTGGAGTAGCCGGCGATCTCGGCGACGCGGGCGTGGGTGAGGGCGTCGAGGCCTTCCTCGGTCAGCACGCGTAGTGCCGTGCGCGCGACGTCGGCCCGGGTCCGTGTCACCCGGGAGTCTTGGGCGACGGTCTCTTGGGCTGGGCCCGTCGTCATGTTGAGCGTCCTCACGTCAGTTGTCCGCCCTCGCCGGGCGGACCTGACCAAGTTAGCTGATGAACGGCATGGCCAGAATCGTAATAATTGTGTACTACTGAACTAGTAGTCCATTACTGTACTGTTCGATCTGTCCCACTCCGCGTATCACGGCTCAAAGGTGAGAGATGATTCCTGAGGTACTGACCCAATATGAGTTCGACACGGTGTACAACATCCTGTCGCTGTCGATTGCGGCGCAGTTGTTCACCGCGATCTTCCTGCTCGCGGTCCAACCGCGGGTGCTGGCCCGCTACCGACAAGCGGTGGTGATCTCCGCAATCGTCTGCGGTATCGCCGCCTACCACTACTTCCGCATCTTCGAGTCGTTCAAGGCGGCGTTCGTCAACGACGCGCAGGGCGGCCGCGGGACGTATGTGCAGGCGGCCGGAGAATCCTTCAACGAGGGTTACCGCTACGTCGACTGGTTGCTCACGGTTCCGCTGCTGCTGACCGAACTCATCATCGTCCTGGCGCTGGCGCGCAAGCTGCAGACCTCGCTGCTGTACCGGCTGATCCCCGCGTCGGCGCTGATGATCGTCCTCGGCTATCCCGGAGAGGTCAGCGGTGACAACGTCATTCGCAACGTCTTCGGACTGCTGTCGACGATCCCGTTCCTCTACATCCTCTACGTGCTGTTCGTCGAGCTCACCCGCTCGCTGGATCGGCAGCCCGAGGCCGTGCGGAAGACGGTCAGCCGGATGAGGATCCTGTTGCTGGCTACCTGGGGCGTCTACCCGATCGCGTACCTCATCCCGATCTACTTCGATGCGGGAGCGGTCGCGTGGGTGGCCAAGCAGGGCGGCTACTCGATTGCCGACATCCTGGCCAAGTGCCTCTACGGCCTGTTGATCTACAAGATCGCCCGTCTCAAGTCGCACGCCGATGACGCTGCGTTCGCCGAGCAGGAGGGCGGGCACGGTGCGGCTGAGGTCGAGCCGGAGGTCATCCTCCCGGCCAACGGCAAGCCCAAGGTCGGCGCCGGTCGCGGTCAGAAGGACACGCCTGGGGCAACGGCGTAGGCCACGACCGTCGTGGTCCACGTGCACGGAATCCGCCGCGGCAGGCGGCACGGCCACGGACGTCCCCCGGGAGTGATCCCGGGGGACGTTGGTCGTGGCGCCGGCACCCGCGACCCCCTCGCGGTCGCCGCGACCTGGTCACGGTGGCTGGTCGTGGGCACGGTGGTCGTGGCTGGCGGGCACGTCGTCGGTCTGCCCGCGATGACCGCGCCGATCGCCTTGGTCGTCGCCGTGGTCGGGCTGGTGGCCGGCGTCCCGCACGGCGCGGCCGACCATGTGATGGCCACGCGATTGGCCGGTGGCAGGCCGATGCCGCTGGTCGTAGGGGCCTACGCCGGGGTGGCCGTCGCGGCGTGGGCGCTGCTGCAGTGGGCCGGTCCCATCGCCCTGGTCCTGGTCGTTTCGCTCAGCGCGCTGCACTTCGGCCTCGGCGAACTCGAGGTGTCTCGCCAGCTCACCGGGTGGCGACCTCCACCGGTGGTGGCCGCGGGGATCGTCGATCGCGGGCACCGGCGCGCTGCTGCTGCCCCTGGCGCGCTCGGGCGATCAGCTGACGGCGGTGGCGTCGGCGGTCTCGCCGGCGCTCGCAGACGATGATCGGCTCGGCGTCGGTGCAGTTCGCGCTGGTGGCGATCTGGCTGGTGGCGGCGCTGATCGCGGTGGGTGCATCGCTGTGGTGGGGGCATCCGACGGTCGCGCTGGACATCGTGCTGGTCGGCGCGCTGGGCCTGCTTGCGCCACCGTTGGTCGCGTTCGCGGTGTGGTTCGGGGGCTGGCACGCGCTGCGCCACAGCGCGCGGATGCTGGCCGTGGAGCCGGGCTGCGCCGCACTGCTGGCCACCGCTCGACCACGGGCTGCCGTGTCGCGGCTGATCCGGCTCGCGGCGGTGCCGTCGGTCGCGGCCCTGACGACGGTGGTCGCTCTCGGCTGGTTCACGGTCGCGGCGCCGGATCCGACCGCGGTGGTGGCGGAGGTCCTGCGCCTGCTGTTGGCCCTCACGGTGCCGCACATGCTGGTCGTGGCGTGGCTGGACCGGGATCCTCGCTGCTCAGCGGGAACCGAGCGCCGGGTGCGGTCGTTGGCCCTGTAACGCAAAGGGTTCGCTCGACGATTCTCAGGCAGTGTGATGCACTGGTTGCATTGAATGAGTGCGGGTGCGTCATTTGTGACGTCAATTGGCAGGTCGGAAGGTAATGAGAATGCGCTTGGCTACGAAGGTGATGATCGGCTCCACGGGTGTGTTGATGTCGTTGATCGCGGGTGGCGGAATCGCCTCGGCGGCCCCCGCCACCGATGCGATCGTGAACTCGAATTGCACCTATCCGCAGATCATCGGTGCGCTCCAGGACCAGGATCCCGTCGTGGCGGGTCAGATCACCGGCAACCCGGTGGCCGTGGGATACCTGCAGCGGTTCGTCGGATCGCCCCCGCAGGAGCGTCGCAACATGATCGCCCAGGCGCAGAGCGTGCCGGCGATCGTGCAGTACACCGGGCTGATCAACTCGGTTGCGGGTAGCTGCAGCAAGTACTGACCCCGCTGGGTCGCGCAAGCGCCTGACATCGCGGTGTGCTGCCAGATCGCGATCCGAGTCGAATCGTCGATCTGACAGCACACGCGATGCGCGCTGCGGGAGTCGGCGCTACTCGTTGTCGCCCGCCGTCGCCGCGGTCGCATTGATCTGCGTGGCGAACCCCGCACCGTGGGCGGCCGGCCACATCCAGTCCTTCACCTCGGGGATGTCGTCGCCGTGGGTGCGGGTGTACTCGCGGGCGGCGATCCGCTTGTCCACCATCTCCTGGCGCAGCGTGGCGCACGTCGATCCGCAGGTTCGGCACGCGGTCGATCACGTCGATCACCAGGTGGTAGCGGTCGAGGTCGTTGAGCATCACCATGTCGAACGGCGTCGTGGTGGTGCCCTCCTCCTTGTAGCCGCGCACGTGCAGGTTCTCGTTGCCGGTGCGGCGGTAGGTGAGGCGGTGGATCAGCCACGGGTAGCCGTGGTAGGCGAAGATGACCGGCTTGTCCTTGGTGAAGATCGTGTCGAAGTCGCGGTCGGACAGGCCGTGCGGATGCTCCTTCTCGTCCTGCAGGCGCATCAGGTCCACGACGTTGACGAAGCGGATCTTCAACTCCGGCAGGTTCTGCTTGAGCAGGTCGACCGCCGCCAGGCCCTCCAGGGTGGGCACGTCACCGCACGTGGCGACGACGACGTCGGGGTCCTCGCCGAGCACCTCGGTGCCCGCCCACTCCCAGATGCCCAGCCCGCGGGTGCAGTGCGCGATGGCCTGCTCCATGGTCAGGAAGTTGGGGCTGGGCTGCTTGCCGGCCACCACCACGTTGACGTACTGGCGTGAGCGCAGGCAGTGGTCGTAGGTGGACAGCAGCGTGTTGGCGTCCGGCGGCAGGTACACCCGCACCACCTCGGCGCGCTTGTTCACCACGTGGTCGATGAAGCCGGGGTCCTGGTGGCTGAAGCCGTTGTGGTCCTGGCGCCAAACATGGCTGGACAGAAGGTAGTTCAGGCTCGCGACGGGCCGTCGCCACGGGATGTGGTTGGTGACCTTCATCCACTTGGCGTGCTGGTTGAACATCGAGTCGATGATGTGGATGAACGCCTCGTAGCAGTTGAACAGGCCGTGGCGCCCGGTGAGCAGGTAGCCCTCCAGCCAGCCCTGGCACTGGTGCTCCGACAGCATCTCCATGACGCGGCCGGCGCGGGCGAGGTGTTCGTCGACCTCGGGGCCGACGAACTCGGCGGTCCACTGCTTGTCGGTCACGTCGAAGACGCCCTGCAGCCGGTTGGACGCGGTCTCGTCGGGGCCGAAGATGCGGAAGTTGTGCGGGTTGAGCCGCACCACCTCGGTGAGCCAGCTGCCGAGCACCCGGGTGGATTCGGCGATGGTCGAGCCCGGGATGGGGACGTCGACGGCGAAGCTGCGGAAGTCGGGCATCCGCAGATCCTTGAGCAGCAGCCCGCCGTTGGTGTGCGGGTTGTCGCTCATCCGCAGGTGCCCCCTGGGCGCCAGGCCGGCGATCGTCGGGGTCGAGCCTGCCGTCCTCGTCGAACAGTTCGTCGGCGCGGTAGGAGGCCAGCCAGTCGGACAGCACCTGCAGGTGTTCGGGGGTGTCGCGGGCGTTGGCGAGCGGCACCTGGTGGGCGCGCCAGGAGCCGGTGGTCTTCTTGCCGTCGATGTAGGCGGGACCGGTCCAGCCCTTCGGGGTGCGGAAGACGATCATCGGCCAGCGCGGCGTCTCCTCGTTCTCGTCGGCCGGGCGGGCCTTGATCTCGGCGATCTCGTTGAGGACCTCGTCGAGCAGCAGCGCGAACCTGCGGTGCGCGTCGGCGTGGTCGTCCTCCTCGGTGGCCTCGAAGAAGTACGGTTTGTGGCCGTAGCCGATCATCAGGCTGGCCAGGTCGTCGGTCGGAATGCGGTCCAGCACGGTCGGATTGGCGATCTTGTAGCCGTTGAGGTGCAGGATCGGCAGGACGACGCCGTCGTGGGCGCGGTTGACGAACTTGTTGGAGTGCCAGCTGGTCGCCAGCGCCCCGGTCTCGGCCTCGCCGTCGCCGACCACCGCGGCGACCAGCAGGTCGGGGTTGTCGAAGGCGGCGCCGTAGGCGTGGGAGAGGGCGTAGCCGAGTTCACCGCCCTCGTGGATCGAGCCGGGCGTCTCGGGGGCGACGTGCGACGGGATGCCGCCGGGGAACGAGAACTGGCGGAACAGCCGGCGCAGGCCCTCGGCGTCCTCGGTGATGTCGGAGTAGACCTCCGAGTAGGTGCCGTCGAGGTAGGCGTTGGCGACCAGGCCGGGGCCGCCGTGGCCGGGACCGGTGACGTAGATGGTGGACTGCCGGCGTTCCGTGATGGCCCGGTTGAGGTGGGCGTAGAGGAAGTTGAGGCCGGGGGTGGTGCCCCAGTGGCCGAGCAGGCGGGGTTTGACGTCGTCGCGCGACAGCGGGGTGCGCAGCAGCGGGTTGTCGAGAAGGTAGATCTGGCCGACCGACAGGTAGTTCGCGGCCCGCCACCAGCGGTCCAGCTGGGACAGCGTCTCGTCGCTCAGCGGGGTCGGTTCGGTCGAAAGCCAGCTCTCGGTTTCGGTCATGACAACATAACTCCTGCGTGGTGGGGGACATCTCCATCCAACCGCTCATCGGGCGGGGCGTGCAGGGTCTAATGGCCATTGTTCATGTGTGGGTCACCGGGGGCGTTGGCCCGCGGCGCGGAGCGGTGCGAGTGCCTACGAGAGCGGGGTCAGCCGGATCGCCGCCATGTTCAGGCGGGTGGCCGCCTCGGTGAACTCCTGCAGCGACGGCACCGAGGCGGTGGTGAACTTCAGGCCCATCGACCGCTGCGCCTTCTTCGGTCCATAGCCGGTGGCGATGCGGTGAGCGATGCCGGCGACGGTCGCGGGGTCCTTGATGAGTTCGCCCTGCATGGCCGTGGTCGTGCCGGCGTGCAGGACGTCGGCGGGCGCTCCGCCGGTGAAGTTGTGCTTCCAGCCGGCCTCGAGGATGACGTAGAGATCGCCGTCCAAGTGGTGCGCGCTGACGGGCACGGAGAAGTGCCGACCGGACTTTCGGCCGGTGAAGTCGACCACCATGAAGTCCTTCAGCGCGGAGCCGAGTACGGGTAGGCCGAGGGCGACCCGCAGGACGGGGTTCATGGTGCGCAGCAGCACCTCAGGCGGATGGGACACGTCGATGGCGGGCATGACCTCACAGTAGGCGGGGATCGGTCATGCCCGGTGACGTGGACTGGCGAACAGGGGCCTGGCTCGACCGAGCCAGACCCCTCGCCGTTACGCGCGTGCGTGCTCGATCTGGTCGATGCGCAGCATCCTGGTGATGACCTTGTCGAGTTCGTCAGGGGTGACATCACGGGCCGAACTGCGTCGAACGGCTTCGTCTGGCGCTGGTCGGCAAGCTCGGACCCGACGACCTCGGCGGGCCCGGGCGGCGCGTCGTCGATGACATCAAGGACTACCAATCGACTTCGCCGTCGCGCAGCAACGGAACGCGCACACTCGGCTCATGCGAACCCTCGGGCAGCTGCGGGGTTTAAGCACCCGAGCGGATCCAGGACCGATCGCATCAGCTGGAAATGTCGGAGGTCTCGGATATCGTGATTTCAGCTCACGAGCGGACGGCTGTTCGGGTACCTGGCCCGCCGTCCCGGCAACCGCGCGACCACCGCACGGTGCCCCAGGGGAAGAGCGGGCACGCGACGCGTGCAAGTGGTGGGCGCACGAGGGCTGCGTCGCCAGAACGGCGAACCATGACAGAACGCGAACTCAGCGCGACCGATGCGGCGATTCGTGAACGCCTCACCGAGTTGTGCGTGCACATCCCGTGCGGGGGAGTGCGGGGACCACTGGATCGCCGCAACCCGGCCTCGGTACTACCGGTCCGCTGGCAGTCGTGCCGGGACGAGGACTCCCCGGAGAAGTGGGACTGCGACGTCTCGCGGGCCCACGACCTGTGCATCATCTGCTTCCGGGCGACTGCCGGCGGCATGTCCCGCTGGTCGTGGCTGGCGTGCGAGGAGTGCCGCAAGGTCAACTCGGAACTCGAAAGAGCCTGGCGTGTAAGGCCGTTTGCACTGGGCAGGCACAGTCTGATGAACGGCATCGGCGTGCGTGGCGGCGCACCGACGGAGGTCACCCAAGAGCAGATCGCCAGGCTGGCGGAGTTCGCCAGGGGCGACGATCGGCTGCGGACGTGGCGGCGCGAGGAGTACGCGCGGCTGGCGAGCGCATTCGACCCGCTCGCCGACATCCCGCTGAGGGTGTGGCAACAGCACTGGGCGCCTGGCAGAAGCGCTTCACTGGAGGCCTTCTCGCGGCTGCTCGGGCGCGAGCTGCCGCTGATGTAGTTCGCGGTCACGTTGCGGCCGAGTGAGCGTATTCCGGCGGCGCGTAGTTAAGACCCGAATCGGTGGGTGACAAGAGCTTGGCATTTCCCGCGATGGGTTTGAAAGAGCCTGGGCTAACGTGGAATTGCTCGATCATCACGATCGAGGCGAAACCGAGAATCTGCCGCCGATCCACTGCCCTGCCGCGGATGTCACTGGCCCGTGGAGGGCGATCAACCGAAACTATGCGGAAAGGTGCGCCGCTTCACACACGGCGAAGATGATGCGCTCCGGGTCATTCGTCGGATTATCGGCGTAGTGATACGGCACGCAGGTGAACTGACGTTGGGCCTAACCCGATGAATCACAACGAGCAGGAGTCGATCGAGAACATGCTGTGCGTCGGGATGCCGGCATGGATGCCCGACCGCTACGACCTCGACGGTCAACGGAGTCCGATCTGGTCGAATCCTCCCAGTTAGGGGCCAGTCCGTGCTAGGCCTAGCAGGTGAGTCAGCAAACAGCCCACGGTGGGATCGAGCATTCCTCGACAGAAGCGTCGAGGTATTTCGGTCGTGCCGGCGGCGTGGTGGCGGCACTGGCGGTGGCCGCTGCGCTGAGTTCTCCCGCGACCAGCTGGGCTGCACCGAAGAGTTCCGACTCCGGCGATACGTCGTCGTCCGGCACTAGTGCGTCCAAGTCCTCTGATTCGGGAACACCTAGCTCTAGGAACGACACACCCTTGGTTCGTGGCGCGGACGCAACGAAAGATTCCTCGACATCGGAGCGGTCGGAGGAGCCGTCCTCGGGTTCGGCCATCAGTGACGACGATGCGCCGATGGCGGTGTCGGGCAGTTCCAAACTCGACACGTCCACCGAGGACGAGGCAGTCGACGCGAGCCTCGCACCTCCGCTGAGGTCGATTCCCGCGAGGCCGCAGCCACCGGTGATCCAAAAGCGAAACGGGACAAGCGCCCAGCACACGGCCAGGGCACCGGGACCGAGCCGGTCAGCGTCGTGGCTGATCAGAAGGACGTCGATGACGACGCGCGGGTGATGTCAGCTTCCGATCAGCGCAACGGCTCGGCGCGTCCAGTCGCGGTGGTCAAGAGCCCCGCCACGCTCGACATTGCCGATGAGCCTGCGGTCAAATCGTTTTCGCTGGCGGCGACAGCCATTGAATCTCGACCCGCGCAGGCCGACGTGGTCCAGATGCCGGAGGTAGATCCCAGCGTCGTCCTTCGGATCGCGGCGGCATTCAACCCATTTCTGCTGCCGGGTGCCCCGGGCGATCCAACGCCCTCGCTGGCGCCGTTGGTGCTCTTCGCAGGGCTGCGGCGTGAGGTTGAACAGTTCATCGACCGCAACGTCGTCGCCGGCGCTGCGCAGGTCGGCATCGCAGCCGCTGCTCCGCTGACCCCGGGTCCGGTCGCGTCGGCAAGTGCGGCGAGCCAACCGTCCATCCAGCAACGGTTCCAGGGCACGTTCTTCGCGGCCTCACCGACCTTCTCGCCGCAGGCGGTGTCGGTGAGCATCGGGCCCGGTGCGAGCAGTCAGCCGTTCGAGTTGGGCGCCCAGGACGCCGACACCGACACCCTGACCTACACCATCGCCGGTAACGGGACCGGAACCGCCGCAGGCACGTTGAGCATCACCGGCGAGTCGGCCACCTACACTCCGCCGACTGGCTGGGACGGCGCCACGGGTTACGTCGACACCTTCACCGTCACCGCTTCCGACGACGGCGCAGGCTTCCACGTCCACGGGATCGTCGGCCTGCTCAACATGCTGACCTTCGGGCTGCTCGGCGAGGCTGGTCACGACGCCACCAGCACGGTGACCGTCAACGTCGGCGCTGCGTCGCAACCGCCCGCACCACCTCCACCATCTGTGCCGCCGGGGGCGGTGGGGTCGTTCCCGGTGGTGTTCGCCAACAACACCGGCGCCTACAGCGACGACCAGGTTCACGTGCTGGTCCTGGGCCAGGTGACACCCGGGCAGTGGTCCTGGGTCGATCGCAACGGCGTCGCGCACAGGATCGACCACACCGCCGCCGACGCGCCGGGGCATCTGGAGAAGGACGGGGTGAACTACGCCGACATGTCGTTCACCGTCGCCGAGGCGGGCGACCTCCGGATTCCACCCGAACTGTTGGGCGGGCGGATCTACGTGTCGCTGGGAGAACCGCTGTACGTCGCGATCAGTGCTGACGACACCGGTTGGGCGTCACCGGATCCGGCCAATCCCGCTGACCCGAACTTCGGCACGATCTATGACTGGTATGAGCTGAGCTTCAAGAACGGCTCAGTTCCCTTCGGCGGCAACACCACCCAGGTCGACCAGTTCGGGTTCCCGTTCACCTTCACCCTCGCCCAGGACTCCACCGGCTTTTCGGGCACCCGCGGCATCACGGTGTCCCGCGACGAGGTGTTCCGACGCTTCGAGGCCACCGTCCCTGCTGCGTTCCAGGCGCTGATCATCAAGGACGCCGACGGTAACCCGCTACGGATCCTGGCTCCTCGCAGCCAGCAGCCCGGAGAGCTGGCCACCTGGTTCGACCAACCCGTCGACGACTTCTGGACCAAGTACGGCAACGAGCAGTTCGTCTACAACGGCCCGGGCTTCACGGTCACCGGCAATGTCGACGCCAACGACCGGTTCGCCTACACCGTCACCGACCCGGGTGGTGCGTCCACGTCCTACACCATGGCCAGGCCGACGACCGCCGAGGTCTTCCGCGCCGATGGCCCGTTCGTGGGCACTGCGTTGCAGGGCGCGTTCCTGGCTCACCTCGACGCCTCGTTCCACCGCGGAGTGGCCACCTCACCCAACGACTGGGACAACAGCGCGGCCTATTATCCGGCAGGCGGACGATGGGACAACTGGTCACAGTTCTTCCACGCCAACAGCATTGAGGGCTTCGCCTACGGTTTCCCCTACGACGACGTCAACAGTCAAAGCTCGGTACTGATCCTCAACAACTCCCAACCCCTCACCAACCTCACTCTCACCCTCACGGCGTGACGTCGCGACCTTAGGGAATGGGTGCAGGCGCTGATCCGGTGATGCGTTGGCGCTCACCGGTACGAGATGTCGCTGACGGGGGCACCCCTCGCAGTTCGATGCCCTGAACGCCACCCGACGAGCAAGCGAGCAAGTAGGTCCGGTAGTGGTATCAATTAGGTATCATTCGCCCATGGGTATGACGTTGCGCACGAATGACGAGCAGACGGAGGCGTTGCGCCGGCAGGCAGCTGCCGAGGGCCGGTCGATGCAGGCTGTCGCGCTGTCGGCGATCGACGAGTACATCGCCCGGCGCGCGCACAAGGCCAAGGTCGACTCGGCGCTGACACGCGTGGTGGCCGAGGAGGCCGGGGTTCTGGAGCGACTCAAGGACGCATGACCGAGTATCTCGATCTCGACGACCTTCTGTTGGTGGCCCGGCACGCCGTGGGAGATGACGTCTCGGTGCGCGATTACGGGCTGCTCGAGTCGGCGCTGGCGAGACCGCGCGCTTCGGTGTTCGGCGAGGATGCCTATCCAGACCTGCACTTCAAGGCCGCCGCTCTGATGCACTCTCTGGCGCGCAATCATGCACTGGTGGATGGGAACAAGCGGCTTGCGTGGACGGCTTGTCGAACATTCCTGGCGATCAACGGTCAGTGGATCAGCGCGTCGGAGGACGAACGCTTTGACTTCGTGATCCGGGTAGCCACCGGCGAGGAGCCGGAACTCGATCAGATTGCCACGCAGCTACGCGCGTGGAGCTACCAGTAGGCGGCGCGGTGAGGTGCTATCAGCCCGCGTCCGCGAGCACCCTCGTCGCGTGCATGGGCGTGCCCGGTGCCCCGTCGAGAGTGCCCAGCTGCGGTAGATCGTCAGCACCACAGATGCGCATTACCTTGCGAACCGCAGGCCCGGCGATCAGCCGCCAGTCGGCGCTGCGCTCCGCGAAGTCACACTCGATGCGCCGAAGGACGGCTATGCCCGCCGTCGCGAAGAACGTCACCTCGCTGAGGTCGAGGTATAGGCGCCTGGCCACGGCACTGTGTCGATCGACGTATTGGACCAGCTCGCAGGCATTGCTTGCGTCGATCTCGCCTGCGACGGTGATGACGATCGAATCCGCCGTCAGCGCCGCGCGGGCTCGTGCTCTCGCCCATGCCTCCGGCTGCCCAATCCTGGACGGATCCGGGCGATAGCATCGCGTTGTCCGCATACCGGTCATGGCACCTCCGATACAGCTGTGAGACCCGAGTGAAGACACCGTACTGCGGATTTCGTTGCTGGTGAAGAGGACTTAGGCAATTCCCAGAAAACTGCTGCACCTGCGCAAATGGCGGTTTCACGGTGTCTGGTTCGCCTCAGCGGGGCGCAAGTGACCGATGGTGCAACTGATTCGATGGCGGTGAGGTGGCGAGCAAGCTCTCGAGCGTTCCGAAGGGTGTTGCTGGAGCGATCCCTCATGCTCGTGAAACGGAATACGCACGCCTTCGAAACTGCATCTGAGCTGTGACGTTGTGTTTATTCGGGTGCTTACCCCCGCGTGGTCCAACGTTTTCCGTGTTCCTGTCGGCGTCAGGTCGGCTAAGCGTGGGACCACAGCTAGCCCTGCCCAACACCGACCTACCCCCGCATGATCTCCATGAGACCGCGGCGGTCCATCCAACGCTGTTCCAGCGGGCGCTGAGCCTCCGGATCGATGAGTGTCGGATAGGAGGTCAGGTCGGTGAATTGCAGCCGCCCGGATTGGAATCCGAGCATTGCACTGGCGCGACTGCCCGATTCGAGTTGCTCGGAGAGGAACTCGATGCAGCGGGAGGTGAGGCTGGTGGCGTGGATCCGATCGAACGGCGAGGGGTCACCACCCTCCTGGATGTGGCCGAGGATCGCCTGCCGGGCGTCGAAGAGGTTCCCGCCTTCCTTCTCGAACAGTGACGTCATGAATCCCGTGGTGTAGACGGGGTCGGCGTGCTCGCTGCGGATGATCAGTCCGAGTCGCTTCCCGGAGCGGAAACCCGTCGAGAGGATGCGGATGTCGGCGGTCAGCGAGTCCAGCGTGATGCCCTCCTCGGGCAGGTAGATCCGTTCGGCGCCGGAAGCCAACCCGCTGAGCAAGGCCAGGTAGCCGCAGTCGCGGCCCATCACCTCGACGACGAAGACCCGTCGGGTGGCCACCGCGGACTGTCTGATCTTGTCGACGTCGGCCACGATGCTGTTGAGTGCGGTGTCGCTGCCGACGCTCAGTTCGGTTCCCGGGACGTCGTTGTTGATCGTCATCGGCATGCACACGATCGGGATGTCGAGGGCGCCGTACTGGTGCCGGTGGCGGTGCAGTTCGTAGGCGGCCTGGTAGCCGGCCCACCCGCCTGCCATCACCAGGCCGTCGATCCGGTGAGCGGCAACCTGTTCGGCGATCTGCGCGATCGCGGCGCCGCTGGGCACATACCGGTTCGTGCCGATCTCGGCGCCGCCGTCGGACACCCAGCCGCTGACGTCCATCCAGCCCATCTCGTGGACGTCGCCGTCGCGAAGCCCGCGGAATCCGTTCTGAACGGCCAGCACCGTGTAGCCGCGGTCCCGACCGAGTCGGACGAAGGCGCGCACCGCGTTGTTCATCCCCGGCGCCGGACCGCCGGCGTGCACGATCGCGAGCCGGAAGCGTTTCCTGCCCGCCGGTGTCGGCCGTGCCGCGGCCTGCTGGATGGTCTGCAGGATCTTGTAGGACTGCCGGAAGCTGCCGCCGCGCGACATCATTGCCCCGTCGAAGTCCTTTGCCTTGATCCGCTCGGCGACGGCCTGGGTTTGCGCGATGCAGTCCATCAACGGTGTGGTGACCACCCGGTTGCCCCGCAGCCCGATCAGCTGCGGACCCGCATCCGCGTCGTCGGTCAGCAGGCGTTCGACGGCGGCATGGCCAAGCAGGGTGGCGAGGTAGCGGTCGAATGCGCTTGGCGCCCCGCCGCGTTGCACGTGGCCGAGGATCGTGATCCTGGTGTCCTCGCCGAGTTCCTGCTCCAGCATCGATTTGATGTGGTCGGCGGTGATCGGGTTGCCGTTGGTGTCTTGGGCGCCCTCGGCGACGAGAACCACGCTCTGGCGGCGGCCGATGTCTCGGCCCGCCTTGATGTCCCTGCACATCTGCATCGCCCAGTCCTCGGCAGGGGGTTGCTCGGGGATCAGAAGCCAGTTCGCCGCGGTGGCCAGGGAGGCCATGAGTGCGAGGTAGCCGCACTGCCTTCCCATCACCTCGACGACGAAGGTGCGCTGATGGCTGGAGGCGGTGCTGCGCAGGGCGTCCATCGCCTCGACGATCCGATGCAGCGCCGTGTCGGCGCCGATCGTCATGTCGGTGCCCGACATGTCGTTGTCGATGGAGCCGGCCAGACCGACCAGACGCAGAAACGGGTGTCCCTCGGCGGTTTCCGGGGAGATCTCGCCGGCCTCGACCAGTTCGGCGAGCAGGTCGGGCCACTCCCGGCGAAAGATGTCGGCACCGGTCAGACTTCCGTCGCCACCGATCACGACGAGTGCGTCGATGCCGCTCTCGACCATGTGCCGGGCCGCTTGTCTGCGGCCGTCACGCGTGCGGAATTCCTTGGATCGGGCGGTACCTATCGAGGTACCGCCGCGATGCAGGATGCCGTCGGCATCCTCGGGCTCCATCCGTTTGATCAGGTCGCCACCGTGGACCAGGCCGTGGTATCCCTCGTGGATCGCATACGCGTCGATGCCGTGGTGCACCGCGGTGCAGATGACCGCGCGGACCGCCGCGTTCATCCCCGGGGAGTCGCCGCCGCTGGTCAGCACTCCGATGCTGGCCGGCTTGCCGTGGATCTCGGACATGTCGTCGCCCCTAGAGCAGATCGGGATCAAGGAATGCTTGGGATCAACCTATCGGGCCTCATCGTTGCGCAGGGTCATCTCCGGACAGACCGGACTGCACCGGCGCAGTCCGACGGCTCGTGCCTCACGCTCCGGGTCTAGTGGAGCCCGAGCGCTGCGCGGAGTCGGTCGGCGTCCATGCCGCCGCGCGCCGCCTCGCCGGCGGGGAAGGTGTCGAGCAGTTTGATCAGGTCGGCCCGTCGGGTGGGGTCGTCGGCGGCCTGACGCGGCGTGTACCCGTCGAGTGCGGGGATCGACTCGTCGAGCCAGTTGGTCTCGAAGTCGAGGATCACCCCCTCGAGGAATGCGGCCACCTCGGGGTCGTCCGGGTCGAGCGCCGCTCCGCCACCGCCGGGCAGCTGTTTGGCCATCTCGGCGGCCTCGCGGGTGTCGCGTATCGGTTGGCGGGTGTCGTCGAGCACCGTCATCGCGGGATCCACGCGCTTCACGGTGGCCAGCACCCGGTCCATCCGCTTCTCGCTGTTGGTTTCCACCCGCAGGGTGTCACCGTCGAGCATCAGTGTGGCCCGGATGCGTTGCATGCCATGGGTAGTCACGTGTTCGAGCCAGCGTGGCGGCTGCTCGCCTCGACCCGCTCGTAGGTGTCGTCGAGCGCGGCTTCGATCCCGGCCGGATCGCCGACCCGCACGGTGGCCTCGCACATCGCCAGCGGATCGCCCTCGGTGTTCACCAGCGTCGGCGGAGCGAATCGTCGACTCAGCTCGGCGACCAGTTCGACCGGGTCGGGTTCGGCATCGAGCAGGGCGATCAGTCCGTCGCGCTCGTGCAACGCCACCGGCTCGACGCCGCCAAAGAACTGCATCGTGTCCCCGGCCGGCACCACCCGCGCACAGAGCAGCTGCCCGGGCTGCATCCCGCGGCTACCCATGCGTTCACGCACCTGCGTGCCTGTCTCCGGTGCGCACGTCGCGCACGGTGAGGCCCTCACCGCGGTGCACCTCTTCGACCTCGAACACCGAGCGGTCGGTGAGCAGCCATTGCTCGGCCAGCGCCCGCTCGTCGTCGGGCAGCAGCGCACCGCGCACGACCAGAAAATCCTCGAATGCGCCGCCCTCGAACAGCACCGCGTCCATCACCAGCGGGTCGGCCATCCCGGCAAAATCGTCATCCTCGTCGACGGCGTAGCGGGTGCGTTCGAAGCCCGACCTCGGCGAGCAGGTCATTCCAGCCGCTCGAGCAGAGTGTGCTGGGCGGCCTTGGTGTACAGCCAGCCGACCCGCTCGGCCAGCGGCAACTGTTCGCGCCCGAGGTGGCATTTCTTGTACTTGCGTCCCGAACCGCACCAACACGCATCGTTGCGGCCGACGTCCGGGCGTGGCGTCGCCCGGTGCTGCTCCAGAAGCTCGATCATCGGGTCGTCGGGTGCGGCACCGGCGCGGCGCAGCAGCGACAGCCCGCGCTCGGCGTCACCGCGGTCGGCGGCAAAACGCGCCAGATCGAACAACGTCGGCGCCCAATCGGTGTCCATGGATTCGGCCGCCAGCAGTGCCTGTTCGGCCGCCTCGACCGCGCCGGTGCGTTCCAGTGCGACCGCGCGCAGCCAGCGACACGCCACCCGGGCGGGGCGTGGTACCGAGGGCTCCAGCGTCTCGGCGAACAGACCCAGCGCGGCCGCTCCGACGCGGCCCCTGTCGAGCGTCTCGATCTTCAGGACCTCGGCCAACATCGGGTCGGCGAGAACGGCACCGAGCTCACCGGTCAGACCTCCACCAGGCTGGACCCCGGGCCGACGTCCGACACCTCGTCGGCGATGCTCGACGAATCATCCAGCGGTTCATCGGGATCGGCGTGCTCGAGCAGCAGCGACATCTGATCGCACACTTGCAGCAGGGTGTACAGCGCGAACGCGTCGTCGGGGTCGAGCTCGTATCGCCGCGCCAGCAGCGCGGAGCCACGCTCGAATCGCCAGACGTCGAAATCGAATCCGGCGGGTGCAATCCACTCGTCGTCGTACGGCAGACCGGCATCGTCGGCGATCTCGCTCAGCGGTTCCAGCGGTTGGGTGAACAACGCCGGGTCCTCGGCGCATACCGTCCACACCACCGCGTCGAAGAACGCCGGCGTATCGGCGTCGAGCAGCGCGGCGAAGCGCGCGCCCACCGGGGCATCGGCAATCGAGGTGACACGTTCGATCGCCATCCCCTGCGGCGTCAAACGCAGCCCGACAAGGTCGCCCTCGGCCACGCTCATCGCCGCCAACGTGCCCGACGCGAGCAGCAACGCCCCCTCCGGATGGACCAGATCCAGCGGAATCGCCCGCTCGGCGAGCACCTCGAGGTCGAACATCGGCAGCACCACGCGCGCGGGCGATCCGTCGACGAATCGCGCAAACTCTTCGTTCTCGCACAGGGTGGTGACCGGGTCCAGGTCCGGGAAGACCGTGAGCATGTCGTGGGCCAGCTCGGTCGCGCTGAGCCGGTGGGTGAACACCCGCCCGGCGAGGAGCTTCGGCAGCCACACCCACCGGTCGTCGATCAGCTGTTCTGCCGCGCAGCCGGTTTCGTCGATCAGCTCGTCGAATTCGTCCTCGGCATCCGGCAGGCCGGCCGCCTCGAGCCGCTGGACGACGTCGGCCTCGGGTAGTGGGCCGTGCTCGGCGAGGATGTCCGCCAGGGTCTGGGTCGGGTCGATCGCATCTGCCACGGTGCTCACCTTAGGCTGGAGCGCGCGCTCCCGCGAAAGCCGATCCCTCAGATTCGCAGGCGTTCGACCGGCTGCCCGGTGATCTCGGCGATCAGCTTAAAGTCCTTGTCCAGAGCCAGGACTGTCAAATGGGAGATCTCCCCGGCAGCCGCAACCAGCAGATCGGGAATCGACGGTGCACGGTGCTGCCCACGATCGGCGAGCAGCAGTTGAACTTCGGTTGCGCGATCCTCGACGGACGGCGTCAGATACTCCGTCGGCATCAGCGCAAGAGGTGGCGAGGTTGACTCTCCTCGCGCCTGCTCCGCGCTCCGAAATGAGTAGCCGATCTCCAACCGTGTGATGGTGCTGATCCGAACCAGGCCACGGTCAATTCGGTCCACCCACAATTCCGCATCCGGGGATGCCCCGAGACGCGTGTACGCCGACTTGTCGATCAGCCAGGACGTCACTGCCACGCCGCGCCCATCACCTGCGGGTCATCGAGATCCTGCGCCGCAGCGGCTGCCCGTCGAAGATCTTCGACACTGAGCTTGCTGACCGAAGTGGATCGTTCGGACTCGAACCTGCGCCGAAGATACTCATTGCGCGACAACCCTAGCGATGCCGCTTCTGCGTCGATGCGGGCAACAGTGGCGTCGGAGAGTCCCCTAATGAGCACATCTGGCACGGTTACCTCCTGATATCGTTGATATCAGAGTACGCCCGGTGCGGCTTCCCCTGCACACCGCTCGGCCGGTCATACGCGATGTCCGGCTCTTCGTCCGAGAAGTAGGCCCGCGAAGATGCTCAGGGCGGTGACGCTTCCTGCGGCGGCCAGGAAGGCGAAGCCCGCGGCGGCGACGATGACCCCGGATGCCAAGCCGCCCACTGCCCCGGCGCCGGCCACGAACAGATCGATGATGCCTTGGGTGCGTGCCCGACTGGCCAGCGGCGTGGCGTCGGCGACTATCGCGGTGCCGCTGATCAGGCCGAGGTTCCAGCCGAGCCCGAGCAGCGCCAGGGCTGCCGTGAGACCGATGATCGACGCGTCGGGTACGAGTGCGGCGGTCAGGCCGGCCGCGAGCAGGGTGAGCGCTGCTGCGGCTCCCACGGTGCGGGCACCGATCTTGTCGACGAGCAGACCTGAAAGTGGGGAGGGCAGGTACATGGCGGCGATATGGACCGCGATGACCGCGCCGGCCGCACCGAGGGTGTGACCGTGCTGCTGCATGTGCACGGGTGTCATCGTCATGATCGCCACCATGACGAGCTGGGTGACGATCATGATCGCTGCCCCGAGCGCGATGGTGTCGGAGCCGAGCCGCGGCCCTTCGATCAAGTCGGAATCGGCTTCATCGGTCGAGATCGCGGCGGCCAGAGCGCGCGCCAGTAGCAGTGGATCCGGGCGGAGCATCACCCAAAGTATGACTGCAGCAAGGGTATAGGCCACCGCTGACAGGAGAAACGGCCCCGCGAGCCGGGGGATTCCCCAGCCGGTCGCCAGACCGCCCATGATCGTGACCAGGTTGGGGCCCGCCACCGCGCCCACCGTGGTGGCGACGAGGACCGTGCTGATGGCGCGCCCCCGGCGGTGCGGGCTGGCCAGGTCGGCTCCGGCGTAGCGGGCCTGAAGGTTGGCCGCGGTACCGGCGCCGTAAATGAACAGACAGCCGAACAGCAATGCGACGTTGTCCAGGACGGCGGCGACGACGACTCCGAGACTTCCCAGGCCTCCAGCCGCGTACCCGAGGGCCAGACCGGCACGCCGGCCGGCCCGCTGCGAGATGCCTCCGATCGCGGCGGCAGCTGCGGCCGAGCCGATGGTGAACAGCGCACTCGGCAGGCCGGCCCAGGTCGTGGTCTCGAGCATGTCCTGAGCCAACAACGCACCCACGGTGACACCGGCGGCCAACCCGGCACCGCTGAGAATCTGCGCGCCCACGAGAACGACAAGCGTGCGGCGTTGGTCGAGGCTGTCCCTCAGCGCTGGGCTCATGCGCCGATGAACTGGTACCTGAGTTCGGTCACGTCGTGAATCGTAGGCGCGGCAGGACCTCGACCCAACGCGGCGTTCTCAACTCGGCGAGCTTTTCCCGCGGTGAATCAACTCGACTCCTGACCGCTTCGATCGAAGCGCAGCTTGCCGCGGAACTGCAGGAGCAGCGCGATGGTCGCGGTCCAGCCCGTTTGATGACTTGCCCCCAGGCCGCGACTGTTGTCACCGTCGAAGTACTCGTGAAACGGGATCAAGTCCTTCCAGTGCGGATCGTTCTGGAAGTAATCGTTGTCGCCGAACACGGCACGTCGCTCCGATTGGTCGCGAACGACAAGCCCGGTCAGACGTCGGGACATCCGGTCGGCCAGGGTGCCGATTGACACGTGCGCGGCCGGATCGGCTGGATCGGCCGTATCGGCAACGGTGAACGTGTCGCCGAGGAAACGGCCGTAACTGTCGAGTGCCTGCACGAAGAGGAAATTCATCGGCATCCAGATGGGGCCGCGCCAGTTGGAGTTGCCGCCGAACATTCGGTCGCGCGATTCAGCCGGCGCGTAGCTGACCGCGTAGTCGCGGCCGTTGACGTGATACACGTAGGGATTTCGCAGGTGATGCTTCGATAGGGAGCGAATCCCATTGGGCGCCAGGAACTGTTCAGGATCGAGAACGCGTTTCAGGATGGCTGCGAGGCGGTCTCGGTCGACCACCGCGTACATGTGGTGCGTCCCGTCGCCGCCGGGAAGCTCCAGCCGGACGTCCTGATCGGTGTGATCGTAGGCGCGCGAAAGTTCGTTCAACATCCGGCGCACGGTGTCCACCGCTTCGGTGGCAGCCGCCGGGATCGCGATGCCCGCGAACAGTGGAACGATGGCCTGCATCGAGAACACTTCCAGTGATTGCGCTGTGCCGTCGGGCAACTCGATCACATCGTGGTAGAAGCACGTGTCGTCATTCCAGAAGCTGACGTGACCGGTTCCCTTCTCCAGGGCGTTGGCGATGAGCCAGGCGTCCCATAGCCACCTACTGAACATTCGCAGGTAGTCAGGCTCCTCGGTGGAGAGCTCGATGGTGATCTCCAGCATGTGGAATGCCATCGCCGCCATCCAGGCGGTGCCGTCCACCTGAGCCAGACTGCCGCCGGTGGGAAGC
Organism: uncultured Actinomycetota bacterium; assembly: GCA_963798245.1. Lineage (GTDB taxonomy): Bacteria > Actinomycetota > Actinomycetes > Mycobacteriales > Mycobacteriaceae > Mycobacterium. The sequence goes on along the minus strand of CAWCSO010000002.1, from coordinate 669,624 downwards.
GGTTCGTCCCGATTGAAGACGCCGATGTTGTCCATGCCCAGGAATCCGCCGCCGAACACGCCCCGGTCCGACGCATCCTTCTGGTTCAGCCACCACATGACGGACAGGGTCACCCCGCGGTACGCGGTAGCCAGGAAGGCCCGGTCCCCGACGCCGGTCTGCATTCGATCGAGTTGATAGACCTGCCAGGCCGCCCAGGCGTGAACCGGCGGGTTCGTGTCGCCGAAGGACCACTCGTAGGCGGGGATCTGACCGTGGGGGTGCTGCGTCGTTGCCTGCAGTAACACCAGGACCTGTTCCTTGGCGAACTCCGGGTCGATCAACGCCATCGACACGCAGTGAAACGCCAAGTCCCACGCGGCAAACCAGGGGTACTCCCAGGCATCGGGCATGAGTATGACCTCGCTGAGTGCGAAATGCTGCCAGTCGGTGTTGCGGCCGGCCCACCGCGGTTCGGGAGGGCCCGGCCCAGCTGGATCGCCTTTCAGCCAACGCCGCACGCGGTAGTCGTAGAACTGTTTGCACCACAGCAGCCCGGCGAGGGCCTGACGCTGAACCAGCCGTTCGTCGGTCGTGAGGTCTGCAGCCGCAAGGTCGTCGTAGAACTCGTCGGCTTCTGACTTGCGCACGGCCAGAACCTCATCGGCTTCTGCGAACGGCATCGCCAGATCAGCGGGGGCGAAACGCACCGTGACCGTGACGGACGCGCCGGGCTGCAGGGTCGTCATCACATGCGCGGCGACCTTGCTGCCTTCGGCCATGTCCACGCTGTGGGCGTCACCGTGGATGACGTAGTCGTTGATGCCGTCCTTACACGTGGGCGAAGCGTTCGGCGATCCGAACAACAACACGTTGTTGCTTTCGTTCTCGCAGAACATCAGCCGAGGTGACTCGGCGGTCGAGGACGTCACGTAGAACCATCGAGCACCCAGGTCGGGATGCACCGTCGTCGCGACTCCGTTGCCGGACTTCGTGATTCGCGGCCTGTCCCGACCAACTGGCCAGGACCAGGTGTTGCGATACCACAGCTGCGGCAGCACATGGATGGGCGCCGCGTCGGGTCCGCGGTTGGTCACCGTGATCCGGCAGAAGGCGTCTTCCGACGTGGCTTTGGCGTATTCCACGCCGACGTCGAAGTAGCGTTGCTGCAGCCACTGCTCGCGCAATGCGTCGAAGAGTTCGTATTCGCCTAGATCCTGGCCGCGGTCTTGGTTGGTGGTTCGCAAGTCCTCGTACGGAAAGGCCGCGTGCGGATACTTGTAGATCATCGACGCGTAGGCATGAGTGGGCAGATTGTCGGTGTAGAACCAGTAATCCTTGACGTCCTCGCCGTGATTGCCCTCGGCGTTGGACAAACCGTACGGCCGTTCCTTGAGAATGTCGTCCTGGCCATTCCACAGGGCGAGCCCGATACAGATGGTCTGCTCGCGATCGCACCAGCCCGCCATCCCGTCCTCGTTCCACCGGTAGGCCCGGCTGCGAGCCTGCTCGAAGGGGAAGTACGACCAGGCGTCCCCGTCGGCGCTGTAGTCCTCCCGGACCGTTCCCCAGGCACGTTCGCTCACATACGTTCCCCAGCGACGCCAATCCGAACTCCCGGCCTTGACCTCATCGAGGCGTTCTCGTTCTGCGGAACTCACGCCGCTCATCTTCGCCGAGGTTTCCCCCAAGCGGTCGACATCTGCGGGACGATCTCATGGCTCGACTCCTTGCCATCGGTCACGAGACCTCGCGCAGGATGACCCCCCGTGGCCTCCGAACCTGGACCGGCACGTCGGTCGTCCGCGCTAACCTGCTTTCCGAAGCACTCGTAGGGAGGAACGACGCTGATGATCACCGGTCGCTCATGAGCATCACCGTCACCGAAACCCCGCGCCTCAACAGCTCCGAGCGCGGCACCTGGCAGGCGCTGGTCGACCAGCTCGAACCCAACGACCTCATCGTGCCCGGGCAGCGCGTGACCGATCACCTCAAGGACCACGAGGTCGACTTCGTCGTCGCGATCGAGGGTGCGGGCATCGTCTGCCTGGAGGTCAAGGGCGGCCAGGTGTGGCACGACGGCGAGGGCTGGCGTCAGATTCGCGGCACCAAGCAGCACGACATCGAACCCGTGCGCCAGGCCCGCGAGGCCTGTTACGCGCTGCGGGACTTCATCGAGAAGGACCCCCGCTGGACGCAGGGCCGGCTGCGCTGGGACCACGTCATCGTGCTGCCCCACACCGAGCTGCCGGATGGCTTCGACCTGCCCGACTGCCCCCGCTGGAAGGTCATCGACCGCACCGACATGGCGCACCTCGTCGACAAGCTGCGCGCCGTCCTCGTCCAACAGGAACTCGAGCGGCCGCTGCTGAGCCAGGAGGGCATCGGCCAGTTCGCCACCGCGCTCAGCGGGAGGGGACTGCCCCAACGCGAGGTCGTCGCCCGCGCGTTGGCCAACGAGGACGCCGCCGACACGCTCACCGAGCACCAGGCCGTCATCCTCGACGCGATCCGGCTGCTCAACCGTGTCGAGGTGCGCGGCGGCGCGGGCAGCGGCAAGACCTTCCTGGCCATGGAGCAGGCCCGCCGCCTCGCCCAGCGGGGTCAGCGCGTCGCCCTGGTCTGCTACTCCCACGGCTTGGCCTCCTACCTCGAGCGCATCGCCGCCACCTGGCCGCGAAACCACCAACCCGCCTACGTCGGCGAGTTCCACGACCTCGGCAAGAAGTGGGGTGCTCCCGCCGGCCCCGACGAAGCGCTGCGCAACGACGAGACCGTCCAGTTCTGGGAGCACGACCTGCCGCTGCAGATGGCCGACCTCGCCGCCCAACTCGCACCGGGCCAGCGGTTCGACGCCATCGTGGTCGACGAGGCGCAGGACTTCGCCGACGCCTGGTGGGATCCGCTGCTGGCCGCGCTCAAGGATCCCGACGAGGGCGGGCTGTACGTCTTCTCCGACGAGGGGCAACGCGTCTTCAACCGGCACGGGTCCCCGCCGGTGGCGTTGGTCCCGCTGATCCTGGACCACAACCTGCGCAATACCCGTCAGATCGCCAACGCGTTCCAGCCACTGGTCGATCACCCGATGCGGTTCCTCGGCGGCGAGGGACCGGCAGTGAGGTTCGTGCCATGTAGTCGCGAGGATGCCATGGACGCCGGCGACGATCAGATCGAGTCCCTGCTCGAAGGGGGCTGGCGGCCAGAGGATCTCGCGTTGCTCACCACCGGCAGCCGTCACCCCGAGCAGACCGAACGGCAGAAGGGCGGCCACCGCGCCTACTGGGACACCTTCTGGGACACCGACCAGGTGTTCTTCGGTCACGTGCTGGGCTTCAAGGGCCTCGAGCGCCGCGCCGTCGTCCTCGTCGTCAACGAGGAGAGCAAGTTCGAACGCTCCCGCGAACGGCTCTACGTCGGACTCTCGCGCGCTCGCGATCAACTCGTCGTCTGCGGGGATCCCGACTTCCTCCGCGACGTCGGCGGACCGGACTTGGCGCGCCGGCTCGGTATCACCTGATCTCGGCATATCCGGAATCGATGACTCGCCGAACCTTGCCCGCTGGATCGTTCAACCAGCCGTGATCCGTTGCGCCACCGCGCCGTAACGCTCAATCCGCTCCGGATCCGCCAGGGCGTTGTACAGCACGATCCGCGTCGCACTGTCGCCGTATCTGGCGGTCAACGCATCGGCCAGCCCGTCCCACGTCGACTCGGTCGCGAACGTGGCGATGTGCTCGTCGGTGATCTGCGCGGCCATGCCCGCGTAGTCGCCGGCCTTCTGCTTCTCCCGGATCCGCGCCGTCGTGCCCTCGAACCCGGCCTCGTCCCAGATGAACGCATAGTTCGGCGTGCTGCCGTAGAAGCTCATGCTGGCGCGCACCAGCTCGCGCTCGCGATGCCGCTCCTCGTCGGTGTCGCCGACGATCGTCATCACCGGCACGATCACCGCGATGTCCTCGGGATTACCGCCCCGACTTCGCTGCTCCCTCAGCGCGTTTCGGGAGCACGTGCCGCGCGATGTACCCCGGCTCGCCGAGCGGATGCACATGGATTCCGTCGGCCACCTCGCCGGCCATCCGCAGCATCCACGGGTTGACCGCGGCAACGTCGACCTTCGGGTCCGGTGCGTCGATCGGTCCAGCACTCCACTGCGGCGTGATGAAGTCCAGGTCGTAGAAGTCGCCGTGGTGGTCGAGCGTCCCGGTCCGGAAGGCCTCGAAGCAGGCCTTGACCGCCAGCACGTAGTCGCGGAGTCGCGGACCGGGGTGAGCGAACTCGACGCCGTAGCGGCGCACCACGTGGGTGCGGACCTGCGTGCCCAGGCCGAGCCGAAAGTTGCCTCCGGTCGCCTCCTGCAACTCCCACGCCGACGCTGCCGTCACGAACGGGCTGCGCGGAAACGCGACCGCCACCCCGGTGCACAACTCCAGGCCCGGTGCCGCCTGCGCGGCCACCGCCGCATTCAGATAGGCGGTGCGGCCCGTCTCGGTGAACAACATTCCCGAGAAGTGCGCGGCCTGCGTGCGTTGGGCGAGAGCTCCGATCTCGCGTAGCGGCTGGGGAGTCGTCATCACGTCGACGTGCATTTCTCGGACCCTACGCGGCATGCAGACCACGTCGATGCGGCACCGTCGGTTGTTCTCTGGTCAGGTCGGGTGGAGCCCGCACCGCCCCGAGCCGCCGGCGTCGCTGGCTGAGCAGACGCAGATGGTCACCGCCAACCTCCAAGTCTGCCTTGACTCGGTCGACGCCGCCCGCGACGACATCGCAATGGCGCGCGTCTACGTCGTCGACCTGACGCCGGAACGGCTGAACGAGGCGTTTCCCGCGCTGCTCGAGTTCTTCGGTGACGCCTACCCCAGTCTCACCGGCATCGGGGTGCAGGCTCTGGCCGGTCCGGACCTGCAGATCGAGATCGAGATGGTGGTGCGCGTTCCGTCGTGATCTCCGGCGGCCGTGGCCGGGACTTGTCCCCGCCCCGGCGTAGCGTCCGCACCATGACGGACGAACGCAGGCGTCGCAAGGCCAAGCAGGCGCGAAGGGGGACGTGGCGCGCGGAGCCCAGCGAGGTGAAGCGGTCCGACGACTTTGACTTCTACACGATGATCCGAAAGGCGTTGCCCAAGCATCCATTGCATCTGCTGAACCTGGTGAGTTACGCGCTTCGTGGGCTCACGCCGAGTCGATACGGTTCGGTGGAGTCCGGTGATTGGGAATCTGTAGGGCTGGGAAACACGATCACCAATCTCTCCGAGAGGCGGTGTCGAGAGACGACGGCACTGCTGGCGGTTCTCGCCGAGTTACTCGTTGATGACGAGGCGATGCGGGATCGATGCCGTCAAGAGGTCGCCGCACGTGGTGATCGCCTGCCGAAATGGATCGTCGGGCTGCACAATGTCCAGGTGTATCGGGCGGTACGGCGGACGAACGTCTTCGGTGACGGCGATGAGGTTGTGATCGGCGCGCGCCTGCCCGACGGCAGCGAGTGCACCTTCAGCGTATTCGTTGACCACCTCCTGTTTTCTGGCATCACGGACGTTGCGCTCTTAGCCGATCCCATCGATCGTGCCCTCGCCGGAGCAGGACGCGTCGGTCTCGACACCTGCTTCATCGACATGGATCTCGCCGACGCCCGGGTATGGGTCGAGCAGGGGGTCGAGCGTGCGTTTCGGCTGCGGCAGCAAGATTGGTGGATCGACGTCCTGCCGTTGATCAACTGGCTGACCAGCAGCATGCCGGCGGGCGGAAGAGGCTATCAGCAGCCCAATCGGGACGAGGATCAGGTGAATCAACTGCGCGAGAAGTTCCTCAGCTCCCCGGCTGCGGCACCGTTTAGCGGTGTGGACTATCGGCTTCTCCTGGAAGAACTCATGGACTCCGGCACCGGAGATCCGTTGCGGTGGAGTCCGGCCCGTGTCGAATCCATCCTCTGCTCGCCGGACGTTGACTCGTACATTCCGCTCGAGGTCGCGCTCGACGCTCCGGCCCTGCTGCGTGCCTACATCCCATTCGCCCATGCGCGCGGCGGGATCCGCGACGTGCACACCAACGACGTCCTAGCCGTAATCGACGAGATGGCCCGCGGCTACAAACGTTTGGTGCTGAGTTCGGCGGTAGAGCTGAGTGAGTTCGACGATGACTGGCCCGCAATCTCAGGGAAGGAGCGCCCCGGCCGGGCCTCGTGAGCAACCTCGCACATCGCTGACGGCCTGTCGATGAGGATGCGGCGCTCAAGATGGGCACGCCTGCGCGTTCATCTCGCCGAGACCGGTGGCCGCATCGTGTCTACACCGTCGAACTCGACTGGTCAGTCCCGCGCTCACATCGATGCCGCTAGCGATTCGTATCTGAATATGATCTGACAGAGATGCGCCAAGCTAGACCCTCGCACTCAACTATCATTCAGGGGTGCGAGATTCAGTACCCCTGGTCTCTTGACGACACCCAGCGCGCTCGGCCATACTCGACTTGGTTCGTATCTGGATACGGAATGCCAGGACGGCGAGCCGAGGGAGAGGCCATGATTGACGACGTCCGGACCGGCACTGAGGGACCCCGGACATTCCCGGGGCTCATGGGACGCGACTACTACGGCGAGACCGTCTGGCGACAGGAATGCGCGACGGTGTTCCGCAACAGTTGGTTCTGCGTCGGCCGCACTGAAGAAGTAGATGCCGCAGGCGACTACATCTCCCGGGAGGTCGCTGGTACCAGCGTCATCGCCGTGCGGGGAAAGGATGGGGCAGTCGAACGAGGCCCGCTGGCAAGTGAGTCGAAATGATGCAGGGATCTGGAAGCATGGAAGTCAGGGATGTCGAGGTTGTTGTCGTGGGTGCCGGCCTTGCCGGCCTTGTTGCCGCCCGCGACCTAGTGGGCGCGGGCCACGACGTGCTCGTCCTGGAAGCACGTGATCGGGTCGGCGGTCGGGTTCACACCGAACGATTCGATCCTGTTGGATTGGACCTCGATCTTGGGGCCGAGTGGCTGTCCCCTAGTCGCCACATGGCGATGACTGCAGAGGCGGCACGGTACGGAATGCAGTTGGTGGACGGCACACCTCCTCGGCTATACCACTGGCTGCTAGACGATCTCGTTGTTTCGGCCGAGCCGCCGTTCACGGGCGCAGAGCAGGATGCCTTCCGTCGGCTGGTCACCGACATCGACGCAGACGCCTCCCGCATCGACTTCGACGATCCCGGCTGGCAGTCGAAGGCCTCAGATCTGGACGTCAGCATTGCCGAGTACGTCACCAAGCGAGCCGTCCCACCGAATCCAACCAAGGTCTTCTACTCCAGCATGTTCGCGCTCATGGGCGCTGATCCCGCCGAGTGCAGCATGCTCGCAATGCTCCACGAAGTTGCCGGGTTCGGCTCATTCGACGAACTCTATGGAAGCACTCTGGCCCGGATGCACGGCGGCATGGCCATGCTTCCACGCGCTATTGCTGCCGGACTTCGCGACCAGATCGTCTTCGAGACCCCTGCTACCGAGGTACGGGTCGACGATGGCGTGAGCGTTTTCACGGCCTCCGGGCATGTGCGCTGCAGGCTCGTCATCGTCGCCGTACCAATCAATACCCTTGGTTCGATCGTTTTCACGCCCGCTATCGACCCCGCCGATCGCCTCGCACCCGGTCATGCTGGCAGGGTGTCCAAGATATGGTCCCGGGCACACGGAGTGCCCGCGGATACCCGCTCAGTGAGCTGGCCAGGTATGACCGAGACCTATGCAGTGGGAGAAGGCGCGGACGTCGCCGTGGCGGGATTCGCCATGCGAGGTGAATCAGCCGAGGAGTGTGAACGTGATTACGCGGATGCAATCACGCAGCGGTTCCCTGGAGCCGAGGTGTTCGAGCGTCTACGACATGACTGGGTAGCCGATCCGTACGCACTAGGAACATGGTGCAGCGCCCGAGTAGGGCAACTGTCGGTGCTGCACGAGCTTGCGAATGAATCGGGTCCAGTGTTGTTCGCCGGCAGCGACATCTCGCGCCGGTGGGCTGGCTGGATGGACGGCGCAGTCACGTCCGGTACCGACGTAGCTCACCGAGCACGCGCGGCGCTTACCGGTACACGAGTCCCCGCAGCGCGAGGCTAGCCCGGATCCAACTTCGGGTTGTTGGAGCCGTGAAGGCGGGAAGCCCCATCGCTGACGGGCGGGCTCGGACTAGTCCGACACGGTCGTCAGTGCCACCCCCGTCGCAGCCGCGGCCTGATATTGACACCCCGCGAGTCAACTGAACTCTGGGCAGTCCCTTGCGCTGCCTACAGCGAGAAGCCCGGCGGCTCAGAAAGCTCTGGATGCTTCTCGCCAAACGCTTCAACGGAGGGCAGGTCTCTCAACCAGTCGTAGAAGACTTCCTTCGCCGACAGCAACTCGATTCCTTCCTGTCGGAGGCGGCCCAGTCCATACTCGTGGGCACGTCCCGCTGAGAAGACCGCATCGTGAACCACGACTGGGCGCAGCCCGCGCTGCCTCAGCCCGAGTGCGGAGTGTGCAACGCACACATCGGTTTCCATGCCTACGAGCACTACCGTCGAGCGCAGCGCCGACTGGATCGTGTCCCAGATCTTGGGATTGTCCGCAGCGCCGAATACCTGCTTGTCAAGGACTTGCACGTCGGCATGGAGTCGTTCACCGATGGATGCGAGAGTTGGCCCGTTGGTGGTTGCGTCCTCCTCGGTCACGATGGCCGCCACCCCAACCGCTTGGGCGACACCGCACAGCCAGGAGGCGACGCGTAGCCTTGCATCCATCGCTTCGCGGTCGACGTCCATCCTGGACTCGGGGTAGAACCCGTTCTGGGCGTCGATGACAAGTAGCAGGCTCTCACTCGCATTGATAAGTGGCACAATCACATCCTTGGCTCGCAGTTTCTGGATCTCGCCGCCGACGGTCAGCGGGTGTCAAGTGAAACGAACACTTTGCGTGCCCCATCGGTCTGTCTCCAGCGAAGCGCTGTACCACGCCTAATGCCGAAGGCGTCTCCCGCGTTGAACTCGTGCTCTAGTCCGTCGTCTGTATTGATCGTGATGCTTCCATCGAGCACCACACATACTTCGTCCATCGGGTACGCATCTTCTTCGAGCGTGCCTTCATCGGCTCTCCAGATTCCCGCCTTGAATCTGGTGTCGGCGCCTGTGAAGTGCACCGAGAAGTAGTGACCCGAGTGTTCTGGGTCAGGGTCGAGTGCTGCTCGTGGGTCGAGCGGTACGATTCCGGACATCTCGGTGCTCCTTTGGTTGATGGTTCGGGTTAGTGACCGGTGAAACGGCTGAACAGTGATCCGTAGATCCGCGAGGCTCGCAGTCGCTTTGTCTCTTGGGCATCGGCGGACCTCGCGAGCCATGAGCTGAGCGAGGCTCCGATCCAGCGCAGCGGCTCGGGCTCCCAGCGAGGTGAATGGTGGTGAACCCATGGGAGGTGGACCAACTCCGAATCGCGTTCGGTGATGAGGTCCGCCAGAGTGCGCCCCGCCAGATTGGTCAATGCCACGCCGTCGCCGCTGTACCCGCCGACTGTTGCGAGCCCACTTTCGCGATCGAAGTTCACACTCGGCATCCAGTCGCGCGGAACGCCGAAGACACCTCCCCACCGGTGCTCAACTCGTGCCGGAGCGAGTGCCGGGAACTGGTCGCAGAGGATCTTTCGCAAGCGACCTTCGACGCGGTCGAGCCCGCGTATCTCGGCGATCTTGCTGCCATAGCGATAGGGCTGAGGCTCCAGAGAGCCAATGACTATTCGGTCGTCTCGGCTGCGCTGGGCGTAGAAGAGATGTCGACGCGCGTCATTGAATGTCTCGCGATGACGCCAGCCTACGTCGCTCCAGAAGGTTTCAGGCAAGGGTTCAGTCGCGATGATTGTCGTGTACATGGGCAACAGCGAGCGCCTCCCGCCCCGCAGAGCGGCCGAGTAGCCCTCGGTTGCTTGCACAATGACGTCCGCACGTACGCTTCCACGATCGGTGGTGATGCGGTGGGGTGAGATTTCCGTTGCCAGTGTCTTCTCGTGGATTGTTACGCCACGTTGCTCCACGGCGCGAGCCAGCCCCCGCACCAGTTTGGCCGGCTGGATCGAAGCGCAATGCGGATTGAAGAGCCCGCCAAGAACTTTGGGGGCATTGATTACCGCACGGGCCTCGTGGGAGTTGAGTCTTCGAAGGTCGCCGTCGGTCCGGCCCCATTCGCGAGCATGGCCAAGTTCACGGTCTAGAAGTTCTAGCTGCGCGGAGTTGGACGCCGTTCGAAGGTAGCCCGCCTTCGCGAAATCCGCATCGATGTGCTCGTTGTCGGTGACGCGTTTTATCTCATCGACAGTTCTGTCCGCCGCGGCCTGCCAATCGAGGACAGCGCTACGCCCGTACTGCCGAGCCGCCGAGTGCCAGTCCACTGGCAGAAGGGATGAGCACCACCCGCCATTGCGACTACTGGCGCCTGCCCCGGCGACCCATTGCTCAACAACTGCAACGCGCAGGCTGGGGTCGCGCTCCGCTAGGTAGTAGGCGGTCCAGAGTCCGGTGTAACCGCCGCCGACGATCGCGACATCGTATTCGCGGTCGCCTGGCAGTGGGGCCCGACATGGTCCCTGCGCGGCGCAGTCGAGGTCGCGCCACCACCAGGATTCGGAATGTTCGGCGCCGCCCATAACCATACCGCGATACGATACTACCGATAGTGAGCTTCAACAAGGCACGCGGACCGCGTTGACTAGACTTGCGGGGTGACAGCATCTGAGCAGACTCCAGGTCGCACCCGACTCCGTCATAGTCGTCAGGACTTGCTGGCCGTCGCGGCTGAGGTCGTTGTCCGACGCGGATACGACGCGACCCGCTACCGCGATGTCGCGGAAGCGAGTGGTGTTCCGGTCGCCAGCCTGCAGTATCACTTCCCGACTCACGAGGAGTTGCTTCGGGAGGCGTTGCGCTTCGGGGTCCGCACCGACCTTCAAAGCTTGCGTGACCACTTGGCCGGGATCGTGGAACCCTGGGCCCGCGTACGCGAACTGATTCGCACCGTCATCTCGCTGGACCCTGAAAGACGAACTGGGGGATGGCTTATGTGGGTTGAGTATTGGCGACTTGCAGCGCGCGATGCAGAGTTGGCGCGCGACTGCCGCGAGATCCAGTCCCTATGGCTCAAGGTCGCAGAGGGTGCCATCGCAGAGGGCATTGCGACGGGAACATTCCGCACGGATCGGACGCCCGCAGAGGCTGCTTACGAGCTTCACGCGCTGCTCGATGGGTTGGGGATCCGGTTCTCCCGCGAGCACACCCAGTCGGAGGCACTCGACGCGATTGCCATCGCCGAGATGGCCGCTCGCCGCCTTCTCATGAACTGATCGGACCCTGGTCGTTCGCTGGGGACGACACACCACTGGGACTGAACCTCTTGACGTCTGCCATGGCGTTCCTGCATACTCGAAAAAATTCGTATGCAGATACGAATTCGGAGACCCGTAGGACGCGTCGGGGTTCACAGCGCCGACTCCACCAATGGGTGCCGCACGCTGAGGAGGCTATTCGCGAGTGTCCGTAGACCCTGGCGCAGCCCTAGATGGATCTGTCGAGCTGATCGATGTGGTGAAGACCTTCGGTGACCGGCTGCACCATCGATTCGGCATGAAACAAGGGTGGGAACGAGAAGGCAGCGGGGAGGCACTCCGCGGTGAGCCTCAACGTCGATCCGACGCGACGATGGCACACCATAGGGTCGCGGTACGAGTATCGAACCTCAGCATCGTCTGCGCGGCAGAGGTATTGCCCGGCCATCCGCTTCGCTTGGCGCTACCTTACGACGGCGCGCTCGGAGGCAATGTTTGGTCTTGCCGATCCGACCCGGGATCTTGTCCGCCCCAAGGAACCGCATCCTCGACCGATTGACATTGGTAGCAATCGGGCCGCAGTTGATATTCATGTCGAGTCAGGAGATCGTGATGGAAACAGACAGTCCAGCGTTGGGTACCAACGACATCGCGTCGTCCATCGTCGGCGAGCGGCTGCGTGAAGCGCCGCGGTTCGAAGCCATCGGCGTCGATCGCATTCCCGAGGAGGAGCGCACCAGCACGCCGTGGACGTTCTTCGGGCTCTTCATGGGAAGCAGCCTCACACTGTCCACGCTGGTCTTCGGATGGCTGGCCATCACCTTCGGGCTCGGCCTGTGGGGCGCACTGAGTTCACTGCTCGCCGGCACGGTGCTCGGGACCGTGCTGGTGATTCCACTGATGGTGATCGGGTCGGCGGCGGCGACCAACAACTCCACGGCCAGCGGCGCGCATTTCGGCGTGCGCGGACGACTGGTCGGATCGATCGTGGGTTTGGCGATCATGGTCGTGTATACGGCCCTCGGAATCTGGGCGGGTGGTCAGGTGACGATAGCGATCCTCAACAGGCTCGTCGGCGTACCTGACTCGAACGCGGCGCTCGCCATCGCCTACGCCGTTCTCGCTGCCGGGGTGTTGGTCATCGCCGTGTACGGCTATCACCTCATGATGCGCGTGGAGTTCCTGCTGTTTCCCCTCGCAGTCATCACATTCGTTCTGCTCGTCGTCGCCTTCGCCGGGCAGGTCAACTTTACCTACCAGAGCGAGTCCTACCTTCTCGGCTCCTTCTGGCCAACCTGGATCTTGTCCGCGGTGGTGCTCGGCATCTCCGGCCCGATGTCGGCCATTACGTACATGGGCGATTGGTCGCGTTACATTTCGCCCGGTCGCTTTCCCGCGCGCAAACTCGCGCCGGTTGCATCTCTTGCCATGTTCCTCGTCCTCATGGTGCCTAGTGCTCTCGGCATCTTCCTTGCCTTGGCATTCGAGGACCCGCTGGCGGACTTCTTCTCCAGTCTTGCCATCGAGTCACCCCTGTGGATGGCCGTCGCGCTCGTGCCCTTGGCCACGGTAGGGACCGTGGGTTACGTCGCGACGGCAATGTACAGCGCAGGACTCGATCTGGACGCCATCGTCCCGCGCATGTCGCGCGCGCAGGCCACGCTGGTCGCGACCGTAGTCTCGACGGGCCTGGTATTCCTCGGCTCGCTGGTATGGGACGCGCGAGACTCCATTACCGCGATCTCCTACATCCTGGTCGCCATTGGCACGCCTTGGGCTGCTATCACCGCAGCTGGCCATCTTCGCTGCCGCGGGCACTATCAACTCGACGACTTGCAGGTCTTCAACCGCCGTGAAACCGGTGGAATCTACTGGTATAGAGATGGTTTCAACTACCGAGCCGTCGCTGGCTGGCTGGCGGGGTCGGTCTACGGGGTGCTGGCACTCAATGCAACCCCGCTCTACACAGGTCCATTGGCCGACATCGCTGGCGGCGTCGACACCAGCTTCCTGGGCTCCTTCGTCATCGCTCTGTTCGTCTACTTGGTCGGCGAAAAGGCGTTCCCGCACAATGCGATTCCGCGACCGCCGACCGACGACAGCAGGGTGGACACGCGTACGGTAAGTGTCGACTCCGCCAACCCCGCAGGCACCCCATGAACGCATCTGCGACGATCAACGTAGCGGCTCGCGGACGGCGAGAATTCGTCTTTGAACCCGAGAGCACTGCGCTTCTCGTGATCGACACGCGACTTCATCTCCCCAACTGGATCGCTGATCGCTGAAGGCGACGCGGACGCAAGTGCGCGCTCTGATTTCATTGGTGGCGATCGTGCTGCGCCGCAGCGGCGACTCGTCGGCTGATACAGCCAGGACGATGACGGCCGCCCCTAGCGAGTGACTGGGTCAGCAGCTGAGGATTGGTGTCCGGTGCTAGACAAGACCGCCGCCAACCGTCCCGGCGAAGCGCAGGCGGGAGAGCTCATCCCCCTTTCGTGGCGTCGGTCGCAGTTGAGCGGCCTCGATCACGGTTCCCGGGTCAGGGAGCGGCCCATGGTCCAGGTCGACCTCGACTCCAGACTGATGCGCGCTGCGACGCCCGTGATTGACGAACTGGGCGATTACTTGGCCGACAGCCGCATGAGTGTTCTGCTTGCGGATCACGAATCACTCATCGTTGCCAGGCGTGTCGGCCTCAGCGCAATCGGCGTAGCGCTCGACCAGGTCCTTGCGGTTCCGGGCAACACATACCTCGAAGAGGTGGCCGGCACCAACGCACTTTCGACTGCGTTCGAGGTCGGCCACCCCATCACGGTGCGCGGCGAGGAGCATTTTCTGGAGTTGCTCAGGGGATTCGCCTGCTTTGCCCACCCAATCACACACCCGGTAACGAAGAGTCTGGTTGGGGTTCTGGATGTCACCGGTGTGACGAGAGAATCTGCAACGCTCATGCCCCCGTTGGTCGCTCGGGCGGTGCGCGACATCGAGGAACGACTCCTGACGGGATCAACAATCATCCATCAACGGATGTTGGCTGCCCTGCGGGCGCGAGCGGGGCGCACCAAAGGGGCGGTGCTCGTCCTTACCGACGACCTGACCCTGTCCAACTCCGCCGCCGACGGGCTGGTTGGCGATGCGATGCGGCACCAAATCCGGCAGCGAGTCCTCGACGCGCAAGGCTCTCGGTGCCTTCAACTGCTACTTTCCCACCCGTCGGGCCAACCGGTTCGTGTGGTGTGTACGCCTGTCGACGGTGCGCCCGGCGCGACGCTGTGTGAGGTTGCACCCGATGATGGCGAGCGGCGCCGTGTTCCGCGCGGGGCGGGCGCTGAAACCAATCCGGTCGAGGTCTTGACGGCTCGCTTGGCTACGCTCGCTCGCTCGCGGACCGCCGTGCTCTTTCATGGGGAGCCAGGTACCGGACGGACCACCGCAGCTGGGCTTCTGGCTGGTGTCAAGTCGATGGCAGTGGTAGACGCCGCCCGTCTCACTCCAGATGACTTGCTGTGCCAACTGAATAGGAGGGTTTCCGAGACGCTCGGCGTTTCCGACGCTCACCTGGTGGTGGTGGAGGATGTCTCACTGCTGGACGACGCAACTGCGCGTCGAGTTTCGCGGCTTCTCTCTGTTCCTGGCTTGTGGTTTGCTCTCACGTCGTCTCCATTGGCAACGCTGACAGCGGCGCAGCGGAGCCTCGTCTCGCTCTGCCCTGAGCGAGTCGCGCTCCGCCCTCTCCGTGATCGTCGGGACGAGATCCGCACCATCGTCGCGAGCGAGGCACGTTCTGCTGGGCTAGTGCGTGTCACAGCCGAAGCGCTCGACGCACTGATCCGCTACGACTGGCCCGGAAACCTTACGGAGTTGCACAGGTTGTTGTCCTCAGCTTTCATGGACGAAAGCGGTGGTCCAACAAAGCGTCTGCTCGTAACATCCTCAGACCTGCCGCCGCACGTGCGGATGTGCTCACGCCGCGTCCTTGGCAAGCTGGAACAGGCTGAACGCGACACCATCGTTAGCAGTCTCGAAGACCATGGCGGCAACAAGCTCCATACCGCGTCCGACCTCGGTATCAGCCGAACGACGCTCTATCGGCGGCTAAAGGACCTGGGAATCACGAGCTGAGCCATGACATGTCGGATCAGTCCCGAATGGCCTCGCCCACAGTGTCCAGAACGTGAACAGTTGAGCCATGGGTTTCAGCTTTAGTGTGACCCTCAACCAGCATGAAATTCGTGCCGGGTATCAGGGAGGTTGACGTGACAGTCACGGCGAGCAGTCAAACTGGTTCGGAGCAACTGGACTTCGACGATGCATACGTCATGACCATCGACGGGAAGGCGGTCACGTCGGTTGAGACCCTTCCTGCATACAACCCAGCGACCGGTGAGGTGATCGCGCGGGTTCCCCTAGCATCCAGCGGCCAGCTCGACGAGGCCGTCGCTGCGGCCGCTTCGGCTTTCGCCGGCTGGGCCGCGACGCCCTTGGCCGAAAGGCAGGCCGCCGTCGCTGCTTTGGGTGACCGTATCGATGCCCATGCCGAGGAGCTGATGGCACTCCTCACCCGCGAGCAGGGTAAGCCTCGGGCAGGCGCTGAGTGGGAGGTGTACGGCTCGGCAACCTGGTGTCGCGAGATCGCCACCCAGACCCTTGAGGACGAAGTTGTATTTGAGGACGTCGACCGACGGGTCATCACCCGATTCACCCCGGTCGGGGTCGTAGGTGCCATTACGCCGTGGAACTTCCCCATCCTGCTTGCGATTTGGAAGATCGCCCCAGCGCTGGTCGCCGGCAACACCATCGTCGTCAAGCCCTCGCCGTTCACGCCGCTGTGCACTCTCAAGCTGGCCGAGATGGTCCAGGACCTCCTCCCGCCAGGAGTCCTGAGCGTTGTGACCGGCGACGACGACCTCGGCAGACTGATGACTGCTCATCCTGGCATTGCAAAGGTCGCGTTCACCGGTTCGACGGAAACCGGCAGGCACGTGATGGCGTCGGCTTCGGGCACACTAAAGCGTCTGACCCTGGAACTTGGCGGAAACGACCCGGCCATCGTCACCCCTGATGTGGACGCAGAGAAGATCGCACCGCAGTTGTTTTGGGCTGCCTTTCAGAACAACGCCCAGTTCTGCAACGCAACCAAACGCTTGTACATCCACGAGGACGTCTATGACGACGTGCGGGACGCGCTCGTTGCATACGCGCGCACCGTCAAGGTCGGCAACGGCGCCGACAGTGACACCGGGCTTGGTCCGATTCAGAACCGGCCACAACTTGCAAAGGTGAAGGAGTACTTCGACGACTGCGCGGTCAATGGATACCGATTCGCGCTTGGCGGTCACATCGACGAAACCCTCTCCGGCTGGTTTGTACCCGTGACACTCGTGGATAACCCGCCGGAGGACTCCCGCATCGTTGCCGAGGAGCCGTTCGGCCCCATCCTGCCCCTTCTGAAGTGGTCGGAGGAAGACGACGTGGTGGCGCGCGCAAACAACACGATCTGGGGACTTGGTGCGAGCGTGTGGGGTCGCAATCTGGAAACCATCGAGCGAATCGGTCGACGCATCGAGGCAGGCACCGTTTGGCTCAACGAGGTGCATCAGTACTCACCCCACCAGGCGTTCGGTGGACACAAGCAGTCCGGTGTCGGTTGCGAGAACTCGCTTCACGGGTTGATGGAGTACACCAACTGGCAGTCGGTGACCCTCAACAAGAAGCATGACGCTGTCTGACCACCATCGTCGGCTCTACCCACGTTTAGGGAGGAATGTGACACCGCCACAGCGAACGGACCTGCCCAAGTCCTCTCGGCGCAGCTTGTGTGGTCCAGGCGAGATCCTGAAGGCGAGCGCCGATGCGTTTGCCGGGAGCATTGCCCTCGTCACGGCCACCAGAACATTGACGTATGCCGAGCTCGACGACCTCTCGGACCGGGTCGCGGGTTGCCTGATGGATCGCGGTGTGAAGCCAGGCGATCGCGTGTCGATATATTCGGCCAACCGGTGGGAGTGGATTGTTGCGTATCACGGCACATTGAAGGCTCGCGCCGTAGTGAACCCAATCAACGCAATGCTCACCCCCAGCGAGGTGAACTTCGTCCTCAGCGACTGCGGCGCAGTCGCTCCTGTTCGCAGGTGGTGACGGGCTTGCGCACTTGGCCGGATCGCTGAACGACCCTCCCGGGCTTCACCATGTGATCAATTTCGACAGCCACGATAACGCGACGGAGTCCTTCTCAGATCTTGTCACCGAGCCGCTGCCCCATGGTTTTCGCGCGGATGCCGTCGATGGCAACAGCCCGTCCACCATCGGCTACACGAGCGGCACCACCGGGCATCCCAAGGGAGCAGTGCAGTCCCACCGAGCCGTCATCCTCAACTGTGAGGCAACCGCAGCGATGCATGGTCGCACGGAGACCGACGTGATGCTTACGTCTCTCCCAGCACCTCACGTGTACGGAAATGTGGCTATCAACTCAACGCTTCTGAGCGGG
Source organism: uncultured Actinomycetota bacterium (assembly GCA_963798245.1). Lineage (GTDB taxonomy): Bacteria > Actinomycetota > Actinomycetes > Mycobacteriales > Mycobacteriaceae > Mycobacterium. Next base: position 651,836 of record CAWCSO010000002.1, on the reverse strand, counting down.
GGTACCGTCGTGCTGATGGAGCGGTTCGACGCCGCCCGGTCCATATCGCTCATGGTCGAGCATGGGGTCACCCTGTTCGAGGGTGTCCCGGCAATGTACTCGATGTTGCTTTCCCACCCAGACCTGGCCGACGCTGACCTCAGTGCCATGACGCGCTGCACCGTAGGAGGACAGACCATCGCTCGCTCCACGGTTCAGGCATGGGAGGACAAGACCGGCGCTCCGCTGCTTGAGTTGTGGGGGATGACCGAGCTTGCTGGGCTTGGCACCACCCACTGGCACGACCGGCCACGGGTTCCTGGCTCGATAGGAGTCCCTCTCCCGGGTCTCCAACTGCGCGTGAGCGAATTCGAAGATCCCAGCAAGAACGCCGCCCCAGGCGAGCCAGGAGAACTAATGGCGCGCGGGCCCCACGTCATGCTTGGCTACTTCAACAGGGACGACGCCACCCGCGAAACCATCGAACACGATGGTTGGATGCACACCGGCGACGTAGCGACGGTGAACCAGGATGGCTACTACTTCATCGTCGACCGGCGCAAAGACATGATCATCACTGCGGGCTACAACGTGTACCCCGCGGAGATCGAACGAGTAATAGCCGGCCACCCGGGCGTCGCGATGGTTGCCGTTGGTCCAGTCCCCGACGAAGTCAAGGGAGAGTTGGCGCGCGCGTATGTGGTACCTCGCGCTGGCCTTGAGGTGTCCGAGGAGTCCATCCTCGCGTACGCGCGCTTGCACCTCGCCGCCTATAAGGTGCCACGCTCCGTTGAGTTCGTAGACGCTCTGCCGCAGACCTCAACCGGAAAGGTCATGCGGAGGAAGCTCGCATCTCATCCATCGTCAGCAGGGGGTAGGACACCGGGGTCCAGGCCTCGTGACCGAAGGTGAACTCCCGCAACAACGTGCCCGCCGTCGAGGGTGCGTACACACCGTCGAACAGCGTCTTCATCCCGCCGCTGCGCAGAACGTCGATGTCATCGATGCAGCCCGCCCCGGCCACCATGGCCGCGACCACGGTGGCCAGCTTCTGTGCCGGGTTCGCCGACCCGGACGTGATCCGCCTTTCCGACCCGGGAGCGCACTTTCCTCATTCCAACACCCGGACGGCACCCGGCCAGTTCGGTGGATCGAAGCTTGGCCCCTAATCGACGAGATGGCCCGCGGCTAAAAACGTTTGGTGCTGGGTTCGGCGGCGGAGCTGAGTGAGGTCGACGATGACCGGCCCGCAATCTCAGGGAATGAGCGCCCCGGCCGGGCCGCCTGAGCAACCTCGCACATCGCTGACGGCATCAGCTGTCATGGCTGAGTTTGGGGGGGCCGCGCTGACGCCATCCCCGCCTTGTGTACCGCCAGGAAATGCTGCGGCAAGGGCACCACCGGTCTACTGCTCCACGGCCTGCTCGATGGGTAGATCCTGCCCGGTCAGCCCGGCCGTAGTGCTGATGCTGAGCCGCCGTCAAGGGGGCGTTCCACGTGGGCGACCAATGTGCTACGACGATGCTACATTCGTCGCATGTCGGAAGTGGCGTCACGCGAGCTACGGAACGAAACCGGAAAACTGCTTCGGCGTGTGCAGGCTGGTGAAGACATCACCGTGACGGTCAACGGCAGGCCGGTCGCCCGGCTCACGGCGTATGAACCTCCACGCCGACGGTGGCTGACCAAGAGCCAGTTGATCTCCCGCATGGGTCGTGCCCAGGCCGACCCCGGACTGCGCAACGACCTTGCTGAACTAGCCGGGGACACCACTGACGATCTGGGGCCGATACGGTGACTGCCGCTGGGGTGCTCGACACGTCGGTCTTCATCGCCCAGGAGAGCGGTCGACAGCTGGCCGAGCAGCTGATCCCGGAGGAGGTTGCCACCACCGTAATCACGTTGGCAGAACTCAATACTGGCGTACTGGCAGCGGTATCAGCGGATATCCGAGCGCAGCGAATGGCCACGCTGGACGCCGTCGCCGACCTCGTGGCGCTGCCGGTCGATGAGGATGCGGCGCTCATGTGGGCGCGCATGCGGATTCATCTCGCCGAGACCGGCCGCCGGGTCCGGATCAACGACCTCTGGATTGCCGCCATTGCCGCATCGCGCAGGCTGCCGGTCGTCACCCGGCACGGCGACTTCGACGCACTCGACGGTGTCGCGGGGTTGACCATCATCCACGTGTGAGTCCTCGAGGCGAGACCGGCTCGACGCAATCAGGCACCATGGCGGCATGCCTCTCTCCGAGAACACGCTGCTCGATGCGGCCGGAGAACTGATCTACGGCCGGGGCGAGGACTACGTCCGTTACGTCCGAGGACTCCGCATCACCGACGACAACGCCTACGCGTCGATCCAAGGAAAGCGTGTCTACACCGTCGAACTCGACTGGTCCGGCCCGCTACCGGAGGGGTTCTTCGACGAACTCGAGAGCTACCTCGACGGTGGCGCCGCGGAGGTGGTGCGACCGGCGTTGCTGCGCGTCGTGACACGCCTGCGCAAGATCATCGAGCAGGCTGACGACTCCTCGGGATCGATCGGGGATGAGTGTCAGCGTGCGGCGGACCTATATGCGCGAGCCTGTCGCCTGGGGGAGCCCGACCCGATGAAACTCGCGACGTGGCTGGTGAAGTTCCGTGGCGAGTCGCCGGGGTGGCCGAGGCTGGCCTTGGCGGACTTCGTCGACGCGTTCGACGAGAAGGCGCTCTCGTCCTACCGCCGTGCGGTGGCGGCGCTCGACCAGAAGCTCGACGACGCCGACCATTGGAAACGGTTCGAGGTCGACGCGATGCTGCTGGAACTCGCCGACCACGACGGTGACGTCGACCGAGCCGTCCACCTACTGAGTCAGCGGGAGCAACCCAAATACGGGGCGATCATCGACCGGTTGCGCGCAGCGGGCCGCTCCGAGGATGCGGTGGCTTGGATCGATCGCGCAGTTGCCGAGGGCCGGGTTTCCAGCCACGGTGGTGGCAACGACTACTGGCTGAGCCCCGATGAGGTGGCGAGGACCTACAAAGGTATGGGCCGCGACGACGACGCGGTGGGGGTGTTGCGTGATGACTTCACCCGGCGTCCGGCTGTCCAAACCTACCGTGTGCTGGTTGATTTCGCGACAGGCATCGACCGTGCGGACACCGAACGCGCCTGGGCGTTCAGGTATGCGCGTGAACTCGCCTCTGACCGATTCGCCGCCGGTGCAGTCTTGGTGCAGCTCTTCCTGAGCGAGGGCGACCTCGACGGCGCGTGGCAGGCCGCCGACCAGTACGGCCCCGGGTGGGCATGGCGGGAGCTGGCAGACCGCGGCGCCGAGGCCCGACCAGTCGATGCCGCCAACCTGTACCGGACCCAGCTCGACGACGACCTGCGACACGCCGACACCCACAAGCTCTACCCCGGCATCGCCGAGATGCTGGCGACGATGGCCGGACTCTATGAACGAGGCGGTTGCAGTGCCGATTTCGCGTCCTTGATCGCGCAGATCCGGCAGGACTACCGAAGGCGGCCCTCGCTGATGAAGGCGCTGGACGCGAAGGGACTGTGAGATCGGGTCTGCACCTCACCCGCGTCGAGGCCGATCGCGTGGCTGCGCGGGCCGCGGTCATGCGGCGCTCCCGTGTCTGGCTACCCGAACACAGTGGGGCTCGCCGGGCCGTACAGTGCGGTGGTGGTAACTACGCAGTGGACGCTCGGTCCCTCGGACGGGCAGCTGCTGCTCACCACCGGCGTCGCCGGCCCGGCCGCGGCGATGGGCCACCGGTTGACCATCGCGATGACGGCGTGGCAGGCGACGGTGACATGGGCGGACGGCGAACCCGGCGCCGTCGAGCTGACCGTCGACGTCGACTCCCTCGAAGTGCGCAGCGGTGAAGGCGGCGTCAAGGCCCTGTCGTCGGTCGAGAAGTCGCTGGCCCGCTCCAACGCCCTGAAAAGCCTGGAAGCCAAACGATTTCCGCAGATCAACTTCCGCGCCGACGACATCGAGCAGGCGAAGAGCGGCTACCGCCTCACGGGCACCCTGGACATGCACGGAATATCACACGACCGCGTGATCGACCTGCGGGTCGACGATCTCGGGCAGGCGTGGCGGATGTCATGCGACGCTATGGTGCGTCATTCCGAGTTCGGCCTGAAGCCCTATTCGCTGATGATGGGCGCCATGAAGGTGGCCGACGAGGTGGCGGTGTCGTTCACCGCGGAGCGCGCCAAGGACGGCTGACGGTCCGGTCGGGCACCGGGCCGATACGGCTTCATCAGACATGGAAACCGCAGTTCTCACGATTTGAGCCTCGTGATCTTCTGCCACAGAATGCTTTCCGGAGGGGCAAACATCTGCAGTGCACTCATGCATTCGCCGAGCCTTTTCGGGTTGTCGGCAAGGTAATCGATGGCTGCGGTCAGACAGCGCTCGACGCTGTGTCCGTACGCGGTCGCGGCCTTGTCGACAGCGGAGCCGAGCAATGTTCGTGGGGGAGCGAGCATTGCCAGATCGAACAGGTCGCGGCTGAACGTTGACCGATCGGCCCAACGGTCGGCGTTGGCCGGCAGTTTGCTTGCGGCCGCGTCCAATGGGCTCAATGTTGTCATGCCGCAAATCGTTTCCCGTGAATCAGGGATGTCGAGTGCGAAGCGCCCTTCGTGGATGATCTCAAGTTTGATCGGCGAGCCCTCGACATCGAGGTAGGTGCGAATTCCGTACTGATCGGCGCGAATTTCACGCAATGGTTTCAGAGGAAGGTGGGTGAGAGCGTTGATTCCGTCCACGCCGGTGAGGGCTTCACGGAGTTCGCGGTAGCCGTCGAGGTCGGAAACCAGGAAGTCGATGTCCGCGGATTCGCGGTACTCACCGTTGCGCAGCACGATGGCGGTGTCACCGCCGAAAAAACAGCGGTGGGTGCGAAGCAGGTCAGCGTTGAGTGCCTGCAGCACGATGGCCACCCGACGATGTTGCGGTCGCTCAAACAAGGAGTCGCCCGTGGCCCCAGGTGTCGGTGAGATGCTGCATGAACGCTCGCTCCCGTGGTTGCAGCGCCGTGTGGTCGATGTGCCGCCAATTGCGTTCGTAAAGTTGGAGTGCATCGGCCTCGGAGATCTCGGTGTCGCCACCGAGCTGCCAAGCGAGTAGACGCAGTTGCGGGTAGTCGCCGATGCGGACGGTTGCTGCCGCCGGATTCGGGTTCAGGTCGACGGTCAGGCCCAGCGCCGTGATCACGTTCACGTACGCGCCCATCGTGACCGAGGGTCTGCCGCGTTCGATGCGATGAACGGTGACCCGCGATAGCCCGGCAGCGTCGGCGGTCTGGTTCATGGTGAGTCCCAGCTCTTCGCGGCGCGCCCGGATCTCTTTGCCCAGCTTCGCCAGGAGGGCGAGCGCGGCCCCATCCACGGGAGGAGAGCTGGCCGGCATAATGTTTCTCATTGTATACCCGGATGCTGGCGACCTGCGGCGACGCGGCAGCCCTCACGCCGTCGACGACGCCCGAAGCGCGAGGTCGTCGGGCTCGACGGATGCCGGCACGTCGCCGTCTCGAACCGCTTGGTGAAGACGTTCCGCGATCATCGAGCCGCCCTCACTGCGGTGATCTGCCAAGAGCGGGTCCCCGCAAGGTGACACCCCGACGAATCACGCCCGGACACCACGCCGAAACGAGTTCATCACGAATTCGTACTGCGCACCCGGCCGTGTCGGCGGCTGTCGCCGCGGGCGCTTAGTATTGCTGCGTCCGACCGACTGGTGGACCAACGATCCCGGCCCTGCCGAACCATAGTGGAGTGCTCTTGTCCTGGTCCCGCCGTGCCTTCGCAGCCTGCGCTACGGCCACCCTGGCCGCGGTCGTGCTGCTCGGTGGCGACGTTCGCAGCACGACCGCCCCGTGCCGGGATGGCTGCCCGGTCGCCACGGCGGCGCAGACCCAGACCCTCCCCGCACCGGCACCCCAGCCCGCTGCCGTGCAGGTGCTGCCGGGCGCATTCGCCGAGGACGTCGATCCCGCGGGTCCGGTGTTCGTCGTCGCCCGCACCGGCGTGCTGGACGACGTCGCGATGGAGAACGAGTCGGGCACGACGATCGCCGGCACGCTGACCCCGGACGGCAAGTCGTGGCGGCCCGACGAGCAGCTCGGCTACGGCCGCACCTACACCTTGTCGATCGCCGCCCGCGGCCCGAGCGGGATGCCGTCGCGCCAGACCTCCGTCTTCTCTACCGTGTCGCCCGACGCGCAGGCCGCGGTGTATCTGAACACCACCTCGGGCAGCCCGATCCAGGACGGCGGCACCTACGGCGTCGGCGTCGTCGTCGTCGCGCACTTCGACTCGCCGATCACCGAGAAGGTCGCGGCCGAGCGTCGACTGCAGGTCACCACCAACCCGCCCGTAACCGGGTCCTGGAACTGGATCGACGACTACACCGCCCACTGGCGGCCCGAGAAGTACTACGCACCGGGGACTTCGGTGAACGTGTCGGCGAAGCTCTACGGCGCGCGGCTCGGCGACGGTCTGTACGGCGACGAAGACGAGCACGTGTCGTTCCGGATCGGGGATGCGCACGTCTCCATCGCCGACGACAAGACCAAGCAGGTCAGCGTGTACGACAACGGCAAGCTGGTACGCACGATGCCGACGTCGATGGGCATGGGCGGTACCCAGACCATCGGCGGGACCACCTTGTCGTTCTGGACCCCCAGCGGCGTGTACACCGTGCTGGACAAGGCCAACCCGGTGATCATGGATTCCTCGACGTTCGGGCTGCCGACGGGATCGAGCCTCGGCTACCGCGAGACCATTCCGTATGCGACGCGGATCAGCAACGACGGCATCTACCTGCACCAGCTCAACGCGACCATCTGGGCCCAAGGCAACACCAACGTCTCTCACGGCTGCCTGAACCTCAGCAGCGACAACGCCTCGTGGTTCTTCGACTTCGCGGTTCCCGGAGACGTCGTCGAGGTGCGCAATACGGGCGGGCCACCGCTGCAGTTGCAGCACAACGGCGACTGGAGCGTGCCCTGGGAGCAGTGGCGTCAGGGCAGTGCACTCAACAAGTGACGGCTCACCCGAGCTCGTGGACCGCCAGGAAGTGCTGCGACACCGGCGTCCCGTCGGTGAACTGCTCCACGGCCTGCTCGATGAGCAGATCCTGACCCGTCAGTCGGGTGTAGTGCTGATGCATGTGCTCGCCCCAGGACCGCACGATGAAGGTCTCTACGAACGTCGACTCCTTTTCCACGCTGCGGAAGAGCCGCCACTGCGCCGCGCCGGTGCGCTGCCTCGAGCGGCCCAACACCGCCATCGCCGCCAGGAACGCCACCTCGTTCTCCGGGGCCACCCGGTAGGAACTCAGCACCAGCACCGGCCCGTCGAGCGGCTCGGGCTCGAAGAGCAGCGTCGGCTCGGGCCAGTGCGACGACGGTGTCAGATCGAGGTCGCCGGTCTTGGCGTGCAGCGGCCACCAGAGCGACGACAGCCCGCACACCACCAGCAGGCCCGCACTGACCAGCAGGCTGGTCACACTGTTCGTGGCGCCGGCGAGCAACCCCCATGCCAGTGACCCCAGCGCCTGGCCGCCCATGAAGATCAACTGATACACCGATAGCCCGCGCGCCCGTACCCACGCCGGCAGGCTCAGCTGCATCGAGGCGTTCAACGTCGACAGCGACAGCAGCCACGCCGCGCCGCCGATCACCAGGGCGAGCAGCACGATGACGAAGCTGTCGCACCAGGGCCAGCACCGCGGTGGCCACCGCGAAACCGGCGGCGCCGAGCGTCAGCAGGGTGTTCTGGCCGAACCGTGACCGCAGCCGCGACAACACGAACGCACCGCACACCGCGCCCACCCCGAGCGCGCCCAGCAGCAGCCCGTAGCCCGACGACGTCGCGCCCAGTTGGTCTTTCGCGATCACCGGCAGCAGCCCCCACAGCGCGCTGGCCGGCGCGATGAACAGCGCCGTGCGCAGCAGGATCCGCCGCACGATCGGCGACGCTGCGGATGTACCTGCCGCCCGCGCTGAGCGCCGCCAGTGCCCGCTCGCTCGGGAAGTTCTGTTCGACCGCGGGGCGGCGCCACACGACCAGCACCACGACGATCCCCACGAAGGACACCGCGTTGAGCGCGAACACCGACGTGGGCCCGGCCACCGACACCAGCGCGCCGGCGATCGCCGGCCCGATCGCCCGCGCTCCGTTCATGCTCATGCTGCCCAGCGCGGCAGCCGACGCAATCTGCTCCGGCGGAACGAGATCGGGCTGGATCGCCTGCCACGCCGGCGCGGTGAGCGCCTGACCGCACCCGATCAGGAACAACAACGTCAGCAGCACCGCCGGCGTCGTCAATCCGGCGCCGGTGAGCGAGGCGAGCAACCCGACCCCGGCGGCCATCGCCCCCTGCGTCGCGATCAGCAGCCGGCGCCGGTCGATCAGATCGGCCAACACCCCCGACGGCAGCGCCAGCAGCATCACCGGCAGCGTCGTCGCGGTCTGCACCAGCGGGACCAGCACGTCCGCACGGGGATCGCCGACCAGCATCCACTGCGCACCGACGGTCTGCATCCAGGTGCCCAGGTTGGAGACGAACTGCGCGATCCACAGCGCACGGAAGATCGGCGACCTCAGCGGCGCCCATGTCGAGTTCGATGGCGTGGCTGCTGTCGCCGCGGTCATGCGGCGCTCCCGTGTCTGGTTACCCGAACACTGTAGGACCCGCTGGTCGACACAGCGCCGCCGTGGCGCGGCATCATCGTTTCCCATCTCGCCTGGCGGGATGAGATGTAGGGAAACACCCGATTTATCCCAGCTGCCTCGACCGTAACGTTTGACGCAGCGCGCAGCGCCCAGGAGTTCGGCATGGCGTAGGGCAGATTCAACATGAAAAGGGTGACGTCCGGTGGCGATGAAGACACTGATGGGTTGTTGGAAACTCCTGGCTGCATCGATGATTGCAGCGGGGGGTGTGCTTGCCATTGCGGCTGGGCCGGCTGACGCCGCCCCTTGTGAATGGCAGTTCAACGGGCCGTTCAAGATCACACTGAGCAACGGAGTCACGACCCGGTGGGACACCGACCAGAACAAGGGCCTCACCGGCATTGCGCTGATGTTCGACGGCAAGACTAGTTGGAACGGCGACGAGTCCGGAGGCATCAACGGCCAGGCCGTCAACATCAGCACCACGTGGTTCATGCCCGGCGGCGACAAGGTCTGGAACTATTCGGGCAACATCAGCGGCAACGGTTTGGTAGCGGGCAGCGTGTCGGGCAACGGCGGCCCGGGCTCGGGCAACGGCACCTTCACCAGCAGCACTCCACTGCGCTGCATCGCCGCGAATGTCGCATCGGGCGTGACGGTCAACGGCGACGTCGATCTGTACGACGTGCCCGACGGCGTCGGCAACATCATCGGCCTCCTGCGCAAGGGAACCTCGGTCGAGTTGACGGAGCCCTGCCGTGATGGCTGGTGCCACGTCAAGCAAGGTTGGGTCTGGGGCGAATTCCTGAACCAGTAGTCCACGTGCCGTCGTCTCTTCGGAGTCTGCACGTCCGAACATCTTCCGGAGATGGCACGAGGAACCCCTCGGTATAAACCGTGCTTAGCCGATGCGCTGGCACGTGCACATGCCTGGCGGCCAGCGGCGATCGAGTGGGCCCAGACCGGGATTCATTCGACATCTGGACGGCATTCTTGTCGGACCCTTCAACGACAATGGGTGTTGCGGGGGAGATGGCCGAGTGTCACAGGGGGTTCGCGTTGCCCCACTTCCCCGACGGGTGACCCAACAGGTGATCCGGCGAAACATGACACTGGGGGCTATCGCGCGTCCCCGCTGGCGGAAGGACACCAAATGACCAATCCCGATCTCACCCTGATCGCTGCTCTGCTGGACCGCTCCGGCTCGATGCATGAATGCAAGAAGGCCACCGAGTCCGGCTTCGATGAGCTGATCGCCAAGCAACGCTGCGAACCAGGCGAGGCCATGGTGACGCTGTCGATGTTCGACGACGTCTACGAAAACGTCTACGCGAATGTGCCAATCGCCGATGTGGGTCCGCTGAGCTTGGTGCCGCGCAACATGACGGCCATGCTCGACGCCATCGGGCGGTTCATCACCGAGATCGGCGAGCACTTGGCCGGCCTGGCGGAGTCCGATCGGCCGGGCACGGTGATCTGCCTGATCATGACCGACGGCTACGAAAACGCCAGCAAGGAATGGACTTACGACGCCGTCGAGTCGCTCATTACCCGGCAGCGCGAGCAGTACAGCTGGAAGTTCATCTTCCTGGGAGCCAACATCGACGCCGTCGAAGTCGGAGGCCGGATCGGGGTGCCGCAGGCCACGTCGATGACCTACAGTGCCGACGCCGTCGCGGTGGAGGCCACCTGGGCCTCGACCGGGGAGGCGATGTCCCGCGGCCGCTTTGGCGGGGCGATGGGCTTCACCGAAGAGGAACGGCGCCAGGCCAAGGGCGGCGTATCCACGAAACGCGGCAAGAAGTAGACGGGTTCAGGCCGGCCAGCGTGCCCGCAGCGGCGCGGGGCTCCACTCTGGCCACGTTGGCGCGCCGACGATCACTCCCTGGTTCAGCTGTGCGACGATCCGCGGGCCTTGGCGCGCGGAGTTGTCGTAGACCGTCGCGGTGTCGGCCAGTGCGATCGCCGCTGCGACCAGGCTCCACAGTCGGCGGTACCGTTCGCGAATCTTGCCCTCGGGCACGTCGTGACCACCGTGGCGCACTCGTCGTTTGACGCGCTCGACCGCGAGGTCCTCCGGGATGAGCATGACGTGCAGCACGACGGTGTACCCGCCGGCGTGGGCGGAACGGATCAGCTCCAACTTCGACGGGTGGGAGAACACCGTCTCGGCGATGAACGACGTGCCGAGTTCGAGGAGTCGGGCCCGGGTGTCGGCGGCGATGCGCGCCGCGTCGTAGGCGTGCGTGGCCGGATCGTCGGGCCAGCGCTGCTTGGCGATCTCGTCGGCGTTGACGAACACGCTGCGCGCCAACAGTGGCCCCAGGGTCAGCGCGACGAACGTGGACTTGCCGGCCCCGTTCGGACCGATGACCAGATCGAGGCGCTTCACCGCAACCGCCCGCCCATCGGATGGTCGGGGTCACCGCTCACCGGTCGACGTTCACCTCCGACGAGGTCCCGTCCGGGCGGTACTCGACGATCCGGCCGTCGTCGTCGAGGGCGACCATCGTGATCCCCTGCGCGGCGAGGACGTCGCCGTAGTTGGTGTGGGCGAGGTTCTCTTCGATGGCTGCGGAGATCTCCGCATTGAACACCGTGCCCTCTTCGTCGGTCAGGTCGCTCACGTCCGTGTCCCCGGCGAGGGCTGCCTCGACGCGACGCCGCGACGCGGTCTGGTGGCTGGACACCGCCCGTCCGACGCGGGCCCAGTGGTCGAGTTGCTGCTTGGCCGAGCGGCTCTGGCGCGCCCCCTCGATGCTTGCACTCTCCATCAGGTCCGCAGCCACCCGCGTGACGCGATCCGCGACATTCGTCATCTCACGACCTCCTCGTAGCATGATGCTACACCTGTAGCAGATTGCTACGTCACAGTCGGGCCAGTCAGGGCCGCGGAAGAGTGAATATGCTAGCTAGATGCTAGCGCAGTGCTAGCTTGTCGCATAAGCTCGCACCATGCGGACCCTGCACCTACGGAACGTGCCCGACGACGTGATGGACCGTCTCGAACGGTTGGCTCGCGCATCGAGTACGTCGGTCACCGCGGTGGCGATTCGTGAACTCGACGCCGCGACCCGCCGGGTGGACAACGCGTCGTTGGTGGCCACCCTGCCCGATCTCGAGATCCCGGCGGAGACGATCGTGGAGCACGTCGACGCCGCACGCAGGTGATCGTTCTCGATGCCTCGGCCGCGGTGTCTGCGCTACTGAACGGCGGTGAGGCTCGGCGCCTCCTTGCCGACGAGGCGTTGCACGTCCCGCATCTGGCGGATGTCGAGGTGGTCAGCGCGCTACGCCGTCACGTTGCCGTCGGTGTGCTCGCCGAGGCAGACGCGCGCCGCGCACTGACCGTCTGGAAACGGTTGGGGCTCATCCGCTATGCATCCACACCTCTACTGCACCGGGTCTGGGAACTGCGAGACACGGTGAGCGCCTACGACGCCGTGTACGTGGCATTGGCAGAGAATCTCGGATGCGCCCTGGTGACGGCGGACGCCAGGTTGGCGGGCGCCAATGGGCCGCGCTGCATCGTCACCGTGCTGCCCCGCTGACCGGGCACCCGCGGTCCACCGATCCGTCGCCCGCCGTTCACGTCGTCGTCGCCGCGCCCTCACCTGTCTACGAAACAGTCAGTCGACTCACAGGTGACAACTGAAGAGGGTGACGCATGACCACGGCGAATCTGGCCAAGCTGGCGGCGACGGGCACGATCGCCGCGCTGCTGCTGGCGGCGTGCTCGACTGACGACCAGAGCGACACACCCGATCAGACGCAGCAGCCAGACACCCCCAGGGCAACCTCACCCATCGACTTCAACCTGCCGGCCGCGCAGCGCTACCACCGCACGGCCACCTTCCCGGTGTACCTCAACAAGCAAGGCCAGGACCCCGCAGAAGATCCAGCGGCCGAGACCGTCGCCGAGATCTCGACCGTCACCCCCGAGGGCAACACGCTCATCTACACCGACGCGGCCGGCAAGCGCGTCGGATTCCTCGACATCGAAGACCCCGCCAAACCCGTTGGCCTCGGTACCCTTTCGCTCGAGGAACTCGGCGACGCCGACGACCAGCCGACCTCGGTGGCGGCCATCGGTGAGTTCGTCCTCGTCGTCATCGACACCACCGGCGGCGACTTCCCGAACCCGTCGGGCCGCGTCGACGTCGTGCGGGTCGCCGACCGTACCCGCGTGCACAGCATCGACCTCGGCGGTCAGCCGGACTCCATCGCCATCAGCAAGGACGGCGCCTTCGCCGCCATCGCGATGGAGAATCAGCGCGACGAGGAGTTCACCCCACCCGGTGGGGAAGAGGGCGATCTTCCCCAGCCGCCAACGGGATTCGTCCAGCTGATCGACCTCGAGGGCGCGCCCACCACGTGGACGCCCCGCAAGGTCGACTTCGACGTCGAAGCCGCCCGGCAGGCCGGTCTCGACACCCCCGAAGACCTCGAACCCGAGTACGTCAGCATCAACTCCCGCGGCCAGGTTGCCGTGTCGATGCAGGAGAACAACGGCATCGCCATCATCGACGGCGCCACCGGTCAGGTGCAGAAGATCTTCAGTGCCGGAACGCAATCGGTGCAGGGCATCGACACCAAGGAGGACGGCACGATCGACCAGACCGGGTCGATCTCCGACCTCCCGCGCGAACCCGACTCGATCGGCTGGATCGGCGACGACCACCTCGCCACCGCCAACGAGGGCGACTGGAAGGGCGGCACCCGCGGCTGGACGGTGTTCGACGCCAACACCGGCGACGTCGTATGGGATGCGGGCAACTCCTTCGAACAGCTCGCAGTGCGCACCGGAATGCACATCGAGAGCCGTGCCGAGAAGAAGGGGACCGAAGCCGAAGGCCTGGCGATCACCGACATCGGCGGCACGCCGACCGCGCTGATCTCGTCGGAACGCAGCAACTTCGTCGCCGTCTACGACGTCAGCGACCCCACGGCGCCCCAGTTCCGGCAGATCCTGCCGACCACCCCCGGCCCGGAGGGCATCCTGCCCATCCCGTCGCGCAACCTGCTGGCCATCTCCTCGGAGGCCGACGACGCCGAAGCCCGCGTCCGCGCCTCGGTCAACCTCTACGGCTACGGCGACGAATTCGCCGAGATGGGTGACAAGCCGCCCTTCCCGTCGATCGTGTCCGGCGACGTCGACGGCGCGCCCATCGGCTGGGGTGCGCTCAGCACGCTGTCCGCAGACCCCGCGGACGAGAACCGGCTCTACACCGCCACCGACTCCGCCTACGGGCCGGCCCGCATCCTCGGTGTCGACGTGTCCCAGACCCCCGCGCTTATCGACACGGCGCTGCCGATCACCGAGAACGGCGAGCCCGTCAACCTCGACACCGAAGGCGTCGCGGCCCGGCCCGACGGCGGCTGGGTACTTGCCGTCGAGGGCGAGGAAGGCCCCGACAACCAGCTGGTCTTCGTCGCCGCCGACGGCACGATCGAGAACCGCGTCTCGCTGCCCGCCGACGTCGCTGCGGGGCTCGGCGGCCAGGGCCTGGAGGGCGTCGCCGTCGACAACGACAACGTGTGGGTGGCGGTGCAGCGCGAAGTCAAGACCGACCCCAAGGGCGTCGTACGCCTCGGCCGCTACACGCCCGCCGACGACAAGTGGGAGTGGTTCGGCTACCAACTGGAGAGCACCGACGCCGACGGCGACTGGGTCGGCCTCTCGGAGATCGCCGTACACGACGGCAACCTGCTGGTGCTCGAGCGCGACAAGCTCAACGGGCCCGACGCCCGCGTGAAGTCCATCTACCGCGTGGCGATCCCCAGTGGCGGGGAAGCCTTCTCGGCCAACGACGGGCCCAAGGTGTTACCGAAGACGTTGGCGCGCAATCTACTTCCCGACCTGCAGGCCACGAACGGCTTCGTCCAGGAGAAGGTGGAGGGCTTCGCGATCGCCGGCAACGGCAACCTCTACGTCGTGACCGACAACGACGCGGTCGAGGACGCGAACGGCGAGACGGTGTTCCTCGACCTCGGGCCGGCCGACTCGGCGCTGCAGGGGTAGGCGTCGCGGCAGCGAGCCCCGGGCTGCGACACTGGCGTCGTGAGCGACCCCACAGTCACCCCCATCCCCGGCCGACCGAACCTGCTTCTCGGCGCATACGACGTCGCCGACGTCGGCTACACCGCACAGGAGTTCTTCGTGTCTGGGACCGCGACCAGCTACGCCGGTCGGGAACCGGCCGACTACACGACACGCATCGTCGTCCTCACCCCGACCGACGCGGCCCTGTTCAGCGGAACCGTGGTCGTCGAGTGGCTCAACGTCAGCGGTGGCATCGACGCTCCCGCCGTGTGGTTCATGGCTCACCGCGAGATCATTCGCGCCGGCCACGCGTACGTCGCGGTCTCGGCGCAACGCGTGGGCATCGAGGGCGGCGCCAGCCTCGGCATGGACATGTCGTTGAAAACCCAGGATCCGCAGCGCTACTCGGCGCTGCAACACCCCGGTGACGCGTACTCCTACGACGTCTACTCCCAGGTCGGCCGGCTGGTCGGCGACCATACGGCCGATCTACTCGGTGAGCTGCATCCCGAAACCGTCGTCGCGGTGGGGGAGTCGCAGTCAGCGTTGTTCCTCACCACCTATGTCAACGCCGTCGATCCGGTGGCCAAGGTGTACGACGGGTTCCTGGTCCATTCGCGGTTCGGACCCGCGGCACCGTTGGACGGCTCCTCCATCTTCGACGAATCCCCCTCGGAACAGCCGGAAGTCGTGCCGTTCATCGACGAGCTGCGCGTCCCCGTCCTGACCGTCATCACCGAAACCGACCTCGTCGGCGGGGTTCGGGCGGGCTATCACCTGGCCCGCCAACCCGATACGGATCGACTGCGCGCCTGGGAGATTCCGGGCACCGCCCACGCCGACAACTACACCATCGGAGTCGGTTTCATCGACTCCGGCGCGGCGCCACTGGCCGACCTCGTCGCCGCCTACAAACCGACCACGACCCTGATGGGACAAGAACTTCCGCACTGCATCAACTTCGCCCCGCAGCACCACTACGTCCTGCAGGCCGCCCTCGCCCATCTCGTCAGCTGGGCCAGAAACGGCGAGGCGCCGCCGAGCGCCGCGCGCATCGACCTGACCGACGCCGAGCCGCCGCAGCTGGTGCTCGACGAGCACGGGCTCGCGACGGGTGGCGTGCGCACCCCGTGGGTGGACGTGCCGATCGCCAGGACGTCGGGCGTTGGCAGCGCAGAACCGTTGCTGGCCATGTTGTTCGGCTCCGGCGAGGTGTTCGATGCCGACGCGCTCAAGCGGCTCTATCCCGGCGGCGCCGCCGAGTACGTCGACCGATTCACACGCGCACTCGACGCGGCGATCGACGCGGGATTCCTGCTCGCCGAGGACCGCAAGGAGATCGTCGCGCTGGCGGCCGCGACGTATCCGGGCTAGTGCGCGGGGCGGCCGTGTCTTGCCTCGAGTGCTAACTGCCCCCGAGCTGTTCGATGAGGTGATAGCCGGTCGGGTCGTCGGGCAGCACCCAGGCGAAACCTTCCAGGAAGACGATCGCTACGACGTTGGCGACGATCACCGCGATGAAGATCCACACGATGACCGTCGAGACGAGCAGCGGCGAGCTCTTCGCGGCAGGCGCAGCGGGGATGCTCCTGGGCATCAGCACGAGCATGGCGCCGCAGTAGATCATCACGATGACGAACGTGATGAACGCCCATGTGTAGAGGTGCAGACCCAGCACCGGGTCGCCGTAGCCTGGGTCGCCCGGCTTGATGTGCAGTGCGATCTGGCGCACCGATACCGAGGCGCCGGCCAGGGCTCCGATGAGGCCCATGCCGAGGCCCTGGGCGTACCGCGACGCCGTGAGGGTGTTGCGGCGGGCCTGCATGATGACGAACAGCGCACCGAGGGAGGAGAGGAACATCCCGTATCGCTGGAGCATGCACAGCGGGCAGGGGAACTCGCCCTGAGCGAACTGAATGTAGAACGCACTCAGCACGACGACGGTGTAGCCGAGAATCCACGCGTGCAGGCCCCAGTACGCGATGAGGCCCCAGATGCCGTGGCCCGGCATCGAGGATTCGTCGGGTTCCGGCGCTTTGGTGGCGACGGTTTCGGCGCCGTCGACCATCAGAAGCTCAGATCCAGGGCAGAAGTGACGTGGTAGTCGAACAGCCCAAGCATCGCGACGACGCCGACGAACCACAGCCCGATGACCACACCGCGATTCGCGCCCCGCCACACGAGCAGGGCAACGGCCAGCAGCAGAGCCATGATGACGATGTCCACGCCCGCACAGTATGGGAAACCCCTCAGCCGTGTCTCACGCTCGGCGTAAATTGACGCGAACGTAGTGAACGATGGGATCGCCGCCGCCGTACGGGCCACTCAGTCCATGAGGCGTTCGAGGCATCCCGCGATGTCGCGATCGGCGAACTCAAAACCCGCATCGAGAAGCTTCGTAGGTGTGACGCGTTGGCCGGCCAGCACGAGTTCATCGCCGCATTCACCGAGGATCAGCCGGACGGCGGTCGCGGGGAGTGGTACGACGGCAGGGCGTTTCATCGCACGGCCCAACTCCCGCGCGAACTCCGCGTTCGTGCAGGCGCCCGGGGCAGCGACGTTGACGGGCCCGACGATGTCTGGGTGGTCGATCAGGAAGACGATCGCGCCGACCAAGTCGCGCAGGCTGATCCAGGGCATGACTTGCTTACCGGTGCCGTACCGACCGCCGATGAAGTACTTGAACGGTGTGGCGAGCGGGGGCAGCGCTCCGCCCTTCGTTGACAGGACAACGCCGATCCGTAGCAGTGAAACAGCGCTGCCTGCATCGCTTGCGGGCACCGTCGCTGCCTCCCAGGCGTCGATCAGTTCTTGGAGATAGCACGTTCCCACTCGTCGGTCGCGGTCGGACTCGGTGAAAGCCGGGTGGTCATCGGGGTAAATGCCGTACGCGTGAACCGACGAGGCGCTGATCAGATGGATGTGCGGATTCTCCGCGCAGACGTTCGCGCAGATCGCGGTGCTCGTGAGTCGACTGTCCGTCATCGTCTTCTTGTAGGCAGGACTCCAGCGCTCGTCGTTTACACCGGCGCCGGCGAGATTGACGATGACGCCGATATCGCTGGAGTCGCCCCGGCTGAAGTCCTCCCAGGACATGCAGCGTTCCGCGGTCGGGAATTGGCCGGCAAGCCGTGCGGAATCGCGGCCGACGACGGCGAAGGCGGTTCCGCGCTCCTTCAAGGTGCCGATCAGTTCGCGGCCGACCATGCCGCTGGCGCCACACACCACGACGAGACCGTTCGCCTGGGTCATCGGATCGCGCCCTTGATCGCGCCGACTCGGGCCTTCCGTTCGAACACCGCATGTAGCGCGACGAGCGGAATGCCGAACGCCAGGATGACGCGCGGGATATGGCCGAGCAGCCAGTACGACCGGGCGGCCGCGGCCTCACCGGAGGTGTAGAGCGCATCCCGAAGACGCAGGTTCTCAGGCATGTGGAACCCCAGCGTGATGAGCGAAACGGCGACATACAAGCCGATCGCGATCAGCCACAGGCGTTTCAGCCGCGGGTCCTTCCAGTCCAGGCGTGCCGAGAGAACCAGACCGACCAGGGTCAACAGGAAGAGCGGCATGATCGTGTAGAGGAAGGCCGTGAACTGCGGCCAGAACCCCTGCATGAAGACGATGGGATCCTGGCTCATCCAGTAGGAACCCATGGATAGTCCGATGAACAGGTTCCCGCCTGCGAACGCGGCCCCCGCGACGATCGCGAGTGCGTTGACACTGCGGCGGTAGGTGTCGTTGGTCATCGTTGCGCGCTCACCATCTGATCTCGCTTGCTTCCGAATACATGGCCGAAGAGTCGGTAGGCCACGTAGATCTGACTGAGTATTAGAGCCGGTGCGAAGGTCACCAGGAAGAATCGCATGGTGCCGATTTCGGCGTCGACGATCCCGGCTTGCGCGGCGGTGTAGCCAACCGAGATGAAATCGCCGAAGCCAACGATGGTGAACAGCACGATCGATGCCGTGGCCAGCGAGGAGCGAGAGACGACCGCCAGCACCGCGAGTAGGGCAGCGACACCTGCCGCCAGGTCGCCGTATGCCATGACCTGCAATGCCGTTCGCGACACGGATGCCTCGACCTGGCCGGGGGCAATGAGGGTCAGGCCGAGGTAGCGAAACACGTGCAGCAACAGCAGGGGGAGAACGGCGAGCGCGAACGGCGCAGCCGTGAACCACCGTTGCAGGTAGACGCGGAAGATGATTATGAAGGCCATGAGCGCCATGACCATCTGGACACTCAGGAGCAGGAGGTTGGTCATGGCGTCTACCCGCGCGGCTTCTTGTTGAGTTGGCCGAAGATCACCGGTGGCGCGAAGCGGCTCAACCACTTGAGCTGGGTCGACTGACCCGGTGCGATTTCATCCTTGCCGCGACTCAAGTCGTCGAGAAAGGCGGAAACGAGTTTGTCGGGCGGCATCTTGGAGAATGACGCGTCGAGTGAGCTTGCCAACGGTGTATCCACCACCGGGGGAAGGAGTTCGACGACCCGCACCGAGGTGTCGGCAAGTTGGGCGCGGAGGGATTGCGTGTATGAGTGAAGGAACGCCTTGCTGGCGCTGTAGACCGGGGCGGCGGCATAGGGCACGTACGCCAGCCCCGAGCTGACGTTCACGAGTACCGAAGGCCGCGTGAGCATGTCGGGCAGGAAGTGGTGCACCACACGGACCGGTCCGGCAGCGTCGACCTCGATCTCGTGGAGCTGCTTATCTAGTGCGAAACCCTTGGTCACGTCGAAGGCAAGCATGACGCCCGCGTTGTTGATCAGGATGTCAACGCCGCCTTGGGATTCAACGGCGTCACGCAGCGCTACGACTTGCTCGTCATTGGCGACGTCGCACACGACACCCGATATCGACGGATGCGACGATGCGGCTTCTTTGAGTTTTGCTTCGGTTCTCCCCGTGATGATGACGGTGGCACCAGCGTCGGCGAAGGCACGTGCCATCGCGAGGCCGATGCCAGAACTACCGCCGGTGATCACGACCCGTTGGCCGCGGAACTGCATCTTCTTCTTGCCCGTCAAACCGATTCCTTTTCTAGATTGCCCCGTGCCCGATGATCACTTGCTATTTGCAAGTTACCAAGGTCGCTTGCTACGTGCAAGGGATTATTCGATACTCGACGTCATGAGGCGATCCGACTGCCCGCTGGCGGCAACCCTGGACCTCATCGGCGACAGGTGGACACTCGTCGTCTTGCGGGACATCGTGCTCGCCCATCGCTACGGGTTCTCGCAGATCGCGGCGGAGGAGGGGATCGCGACGAACATCCTGATGGACCGACTCGACCGCCTGGTGGCCGCTGGGCTCCTCGAGCGCCACGTCGACTCGGCCGACCGACGCCGGCGCACCTACCTGCCCACGGAGCGCGCGATCGGACTCATCCCCGTGCTGGTGGACTTGCTCGTATGGGGTAGCGCCAACATGGGCGCCCCGGGAAAGGCGGACGTGGCCGAAGCGGCCCGTGTCGACCGGGACGCGGTCATCCGAGCCATGGAATCAGCATCCCGCGAGCAGACGCAAAGGGCCCTCAATCCACGGGATTGAGGGCCCTTTGCGTCTGCTCGGCGGGGGTGTGCGGGGGTGTGCGGGGGTGTGCGGGTCAGGCCAGTATCGACGCGATGTCGCTCCGAGGCACCGAGACCTCCTGTGGCCCTGCGGCTTCGACGAGCCACGTGCCCTGTCCGATGAAGAAGATCACCGCATCGTCGGTGATGGCAAAATTCTGGTATGCCCGAGCGCCAAGGGTGTTCGGCTCGGCGTCGCCGCCGACTCGCTTCGCCAACTCGGCCTGCACGATCGGGTCCAGTACCTCGACCGGGTTGGTGTCGGGTGCGAACAGCGTGTCGAAGGTGATCGGGGCCTGCGTGGCCATGTCGTAGTTCAGCGCGTCGTAGTAGGTCTCCGGATGGGCTCCGCCGGTGTTGATGTATTCCTCGAACACCAGGCTGGCGGTGCGCGCGTCCGGCGGCCCCGACCGGTACTCCGTGCCGCTGATGTCGAGTGCATACGGGGCGTTACGCGGGGGTTGGTCGCCGATTTGGTCCACGAAGCCGTCACGCAGCCGAGTCAGCGCGTCGACCACGGCCTGCTGGTCGGGGTAGTCGACGGGGAAGCGCATGTCGATGGTGTGGTCAGACGTATCGGCGTGCACCGTGCAGAACTGATCGGGACCGACGGCTCCTCCGAGGTCGTCGCAGGCCGGCGACGCAGCGGCCACCGGTGAAGGTGGGATGGACGACGTGGCCGCGGGCGTCGGTGACGACGTCGCGGTCGTGGGCTGCGACGTGGTCGCGTTGGGTGTGCCCGACGTACCGCAACCCGCCGCGGTCACCATGGCCACGCCGGCGAATGCAATCACGAGGGTTCGAGTCGTCATGGCCTACTCCTGTGTTGGTCAGGCCAGTGTCACCCATCGCGCGGTGCTCGGCGGACAGATCGCCACGACGGCTCGGTTGCTCCCAAGAGTCCCGCGAGCAGACGCAGAGGGCCCTCAGTTGCACGAATTGAGGGCCCTCTGCGTCTGCTCGGCGGGAGGTAGTGGCGTGTCCCCCGAGGTGCCCACCTCTGAGCGACACGTGAAACCCCCCTTGTCGCTCAGAGGTGGGCAGGTCGACTGGTCCCGGGAATCCGATCGCGGCCGCTATCTGCGCGCGTCGTGCGCCTCGGGAGCCGGCAGTTTGGCTAGTCGTGCGGCGCGGCCGAAGGGGGATGGACGCTTGCGGTACCGCTGGTAGGCGTTTCCGGAAGCGATACCCAGTGTGTCGCCGATCTTCGTCCATCCGACGCCGACCTCCCGGGCAGAGTCGACCGCATCGTGCAGGTCGCTCAGGGTGTCCGGCGTCTTGACGGCATCCACCCGTTCCGCCGCGGCGACGATCTGTCGCAGCGCAGCGGCTTGACTGGCAGTCCAATCGCCCAGGGTGTGCAGCCGCAATGGCCGTCGTGAAGTGTTCATTGCCTTCCGTTGCCGTCTCTGGTGGCCCAGGCTCGCACGAGCAGGGCTTCTACGTTCACGATGACGTATCGGGGGCCCAAGAGTATTGACATTCTGCGACAAGTCTTTGTCATTTCCCGACAAAGTTGGTCGGGGGGTGATCCACTGGGCACTGTGATCCGCGCGACCGCCCTGTGGGGCTACCGCGACCTGATGCGTGAACTTGGTGGTGACCCAGACGCCTACCTGTCACGTTTCGGCATCCCACGCGACATCGAACGCCGCGAAGACGCGTTCATCGGTTTCGAGGCATACCTCCGCCTCTTGGAGGCGAGCGCCGACGAACTGAATTGCCCGGACTTCGGACTTCGCCTGTCGCACTGGCAGGGCCTGGACGTCCTGGGACCCGTCGCAGTGATCGCGCGCAACGCGCAAACCGTGCTCGGCGGTTTGGAGTCGATCGCGCAGTTCCTGTACGTCCATTCACCCGCGTTGACGCTGACACTCGTGCCGCGGACGGCGGATCCCACCGTCAGGTTCACGTTCCAGATGACCGACCGCGGACTACCCGAGAACATCCAGAGCTACGAGATCACCATGGCCGTCGCCCGGCGCATCGTTCGCCTACTGGGCGGGCCGCACGCGCGCCTCAGCGCGGTCTCGTTCCTGCACGACCAACACGGCCCGGACGCGGCGTACCGCGATGCTCTGGGATGCCCCGTGCGTTTCAAACAATCATGGTGCGGTTTCGAGCTGTCCGCCGGCCTGGCCGATAGGCGCATCGAGGCCGCGGACCCCGAGGCCGCACGCATCGCCGCGAAATACCTTGATTCGAATTATCTTCCGCCGGCGACCACGCTGGCCGAACGCGCTGCCGAGCTGACCCGCCGGTTGCTGCCCACCGGGCACTGCACCGTCGACGTGATCGCGGGCGAGTTCGCGATGCATCCACGCACGCTGCAGCGACGCCTGGCGGCAGAGGGCACCCGGTGTCAGGACGTCATCGACCGGGAACGCCGCCTTCAAGCCGCCAGATACCTGGCCGAATCCGGTTTGGAACTCAACCAGGTCACGGGGCTGCTCGGCTACACCGAGCAGAGCACGCTCAACCGGTCGTGCCGACGATGGTTCGGCAAGACGCCTCATCAGTACCGAGCCGAGCTGACGTGACCCATCCTGGCCTGCATGTTCGTAGCGACCGCGACCACGGCGTCAGCCCTGGAAGGGTGTAGCCTGAGAACCGTTGGGATTTCTGCCAGTCCGGAATGGGTCAGCGTTCACCTCTGACTCCCGAGCAAGCGCTCTCGCCGGTGGCAACCCAAGTCGGGATCTATCTTGAATGCTCCGTCGTTTCTTCTCCCGTTGCCGTATTCCCTTACACCGAAGCGGTATATCCGCACGCCAAGCTTCGGCATCCTGAGCACCCACCCGCCGACGCTGTGTGGATTGGCGACGTTCAGCGTTGCGCTGGCCGACGCCTTGTCCGACGAGGGTGCCGAGGTCAGCGTGGTGCGGGTGGCAGACGGATCGTCGTCGTCGAGCCCGCGGGTCGTCGGGGAGCTCGTCAACGGCTCGGCCGCGTCCGTGGCGGCAACCGCCGAGCTGCTGAACCAGAGCGACGTGGCGATCATCCAACACGAGTACGGCATCTACGGTGGCCCCGACGGTGACGAGGTGGTCGACGTCATGGCCGGGTTGCGCGTGCCGTCCATCGTGATCGCCCACACCGTCCTCAAAGATCCGACACCGCACCAACGTTCGGTTCTCGCGGACGTCGTGGAGCGCGCCGATCAGGTCGTCGTGATGTCCGACGCGGCCCTGGAGCGCCTGGTGGACGGCTTCGACGTCGACCGCCGCAAGGTCGTCACCATCCCGCACGGCGCGGCACTGCCCACCACCGCGGCGTTGAAGCGTTCCGGCAGGCCGACCCTTCTGACCTGGGGCCTGCTGGGCCCTGGAAAGGGCATCGAGCGGGTCATCGAGGCGATGGTGTCGCTCAAAGACCTTCCCGGCCAGCCGCGCTACCTCATCGCCGGTAAGACTCACCCCAAGGTCTTCGCCGCCGATGGCGAGGCGTACCGCGAATCCTGCATCGAGCTGGCCCGCCGACTCGGGGTGGCCGGTTCGGTGTCCTTCGACGGCGTCTACCGCAGCCCCAGGGCGGTGACCGCGCTCATCCAGACGGCCGCGGCGGTCGTCCTGCCCTATGACTCCAAGGAGCAGGTCAGCTCGGGCGTGTTGGTCGACTCGCTGGCCAGTGGACGGCCGGTCGTGGCGACCGCCTTCCCCCACGCGGTCGAACTGCTAGGCAGCGGCGCGGGCACGGTGGTCGATCACGACGATCCCGAAGGATTGGTCAACGCCCTACGCCGGTTGCTCACCGATCCACGCGTCTCCGGCACCATGGCCGCGGAAGCCCGCCAGATAGCCCCGGCGATGGCGTGGCCCGTTGTCGCAGGAGCGTATGTCTCTCTGGCGCAACGAATCATCACCGAACGGAGCGCACTGGTATGACATCCGACGCGACCAACCCGATGTTCGCCCATCTGCTGCACCTGACCGACCACCGTGGCACCTACGAGCACGCCGTGCTGACCGAGTCCCGCCGCGACCACGGCTACTGCACCGACGACATGGCCCGGGTGCTGATCGTCACGACCCGCGAGCCCGACACGTCCGGTCAGGTGAACGGCCTGGCCGGCAAGGCCCTGCAGTTCCTCAACGACGCACAGGCCTTCAACGGCGCCTGCCGCAACCGGATGGACACCGGCGGGCACTGGACCGACAAGCCGACCACCGATGACCATTGGGGCCGGTGCGTCTGGGCGCTTGGAACGGCCGCGGCCCACAGTGACGTCAGCCTGGTACGCAGGCTCGCGGTGATTCAGTTCGAGCGTGCCGCCATCGCACGGTCGAAGTCGCCACGCGCAATGGCATTCGCGGCGATCGGTGCTGCCGAACTCCTCGCCGTCGAGCCCGAGCATCCCGCCGCGCGCAAACTCCTCGTCGACTACGCCGCCGGCGTGCCCGCACCGAACGGCGACCCGGCCTGGCCGTGGCCCGAGGCCCGCCTCGCCTACGCCAACGCGATCATCCCCGAGGCGATGATCGCGACGGGCATCGCACTCGAGGACGCGACGTTGCGCGCCCGGGGCCTTGACCTGCTGGAGTGGCTGCTCGACTACGAGACGGCCGAGGGTCACCTCTCGCCGACTCCGGCGGGGGGCCGTGGACCGCAGGACGCCCGGCCCGGATTCGACCAGCAGCCCATCGAGGCCGCCACGATCGCCGATGCGTGCGCACGTGCCGCGGCCACCGACCCCCGGCCGATGTGGGCCGCGGGGATCCGGGCCGCCGAGGCCTGGTTCCAGGGCGCCAACGACGCCGGAGTGCTCATGTGGGATCCGGAGACCGGCGGGGGCTTCGACGGTCTGCACGTCGACGGCGTCAACCTGAACCAGGGTGCCGAATCGACCCTTGCCGTGCTGTCCACCCTGCAGCAGGCGCGGCGTTTCGCACCCGTCCCGCAATAATGTCCGCGATGTCCGCGACGACCGGTCTGGTCGCGCGCAGTCCGCACCGAGTCGCGGCCGACCAGTCGCGCGTGATCACGCGGCTCTTCGTCCCGGGACAGGAGGGTTTCGAGCATCATCAGTCGCGCACGGGCGCGGTGCTGCAGCGCATCCTGGCTCTCAGCGATGACGACGTTCAGTCCGCCCTGGACGACGTCACGACCCGCTTCGACGGACGGCACCGCGACCTGGCCGGCACGTTCTGCCGCCACGCCCACGAACTCGCCGACCGTCTCGATCCCGATCGGGAACTGTCCGATACGCGAATGTCGTTGCTCGGTGCCGCGTTCACCAGCGAGTACGCCATCGAGGGCGCGGCGCTGTGCAATCCGAGCATCGTCACCCACCCCGATCAGACCGGAACGGCACCGGGCAGCCTGCGGTTCGTCATGAGCGTGCGAGGGATCGGGGAGGGGCATCACTCCTCCCTCGGGTTTCGCACCGGCATCGTCGACGAGGTGGGTTACGCCACCATCGACTGCCCGGGGCCCTTCGCCACGGTCACACCGACCGTGGACACCCGACTCGACTTGGCCGTGTTCCGCGCCGAACTCGCTCGACTCGACGACGTCGGTGAGGTCTCGGACTACGTGCTCGACGTACTCGACGATGAGTTCAGCCGAGAGGCGCTCGACCATCAACTCGCCAAGCTGGGCAGGGTTCTGCGTACCCGCGGCAACGCCGGGGAGACGATCGCCCGCATCCGTGGCATCGCCGACCGCTTCTACGCCGTCGAGTTCGGTGACGACATCCCACTGTCCGAACGCGTGCTGTGGCCTGCGATGGAGGCCGAGCAGGCCGGGATCGAGGACGCGCGCTTCGTCCGCTTCGTCGACGACGACGGCACGGTCACCTTCCACGCCACCTACACCGCCTACAGCGGATCCCACATCAGCCAGCAACTGCTCACCACGACGGACTTCCAGTCCTTCGCGTCGGGCCCCCTCGTCGGGCGGGCAGCCGCCAACAAGGGGTTGGCATTGTTCCCCCGCAAGATCAACGGTCGCTACGCCGCCATGTCGAGATCCGATCGCGAGACCAACACGGTCGCCTTCGCCGATCATCCGTCGGTGTGGCCGAGCGCCTCGCCGTGCCAGTCGCCGACCGAGCCCTGGGAGGTATTGCAGCTCGGGAACTGCGGTCCGCCGATCGAGACCGACGCCGGTTGGCTGGTCCTGACCCACGGTGTCGGTCCCATGCGTACCTACAGCATCGGTGCGATCCTGCTCGACATCGAGGATCCGACAAGGATTCTCGGACACCTGAAGCGGCCGCTGCTCAGCCCGGCGCCCGACGAGCAGAACGGCTACGTGCCCAACGTCGTCTACTCCTGCGGCGCGCTGGTACACGCCGACACCCTCGTGATCCCCTACGGCATCGGCGACGGCGCGATCGGCATGGCCACCGTGCCCCTTCCCGCGCTGATGGACGCCTTCGCCGAGTAACACGGCCCCGGCCCGCCGGGATGCGCCGATGTTGCCGCCCGACTGGGACGGCACTAGGCTGAAATCACGCGCCGATGCGCCTACCGCCAGATCGTTGCAGTCCCGTCGGTATTCACTTCGGTTCCAGGGCCCAGATTCTCGCCTGCCATAACTGGCTCGACCGAGGAAGCAGCATGGCAATCGCCGACATCGCTGAGTATGCGCATCTGAGTGCAGTGGACATCGATTCACTGGGAGATGAACTCGACGCGATCCGCCGCGACGTCGAGGACTCGCTCGGCGAACGCGACGCGACCTACATCCGGCGTGCCATCGGGTTCCAGAGGATGCTCGACGTCGCCTCGAGACTGCTGATCGCCGGCAGCAGGTCCAGGGCCGGTTGGGCCGCGGGCACGTTGTCACTGGCCTACGCCAAGTCCATCGAGAACATGGAACTCGGGCACAACATCGGTCACGGCCAGTGGGACTGGATGAACGATCCGGAGATCCACTCCACCACCTGGGAGTGGGACCAGGTGGGTCCCTCGTCGCAATGGCGCTACTCCCACAACTACCGCCACCACGTGTTCAGCAACGTCATCGGGGTGGACGACGACCTCGGCTTCGGCGTCATGCGGGTCACCCGCGACCAGGCGTGGAAGCCAGAGCATCTGTTCCAGCCGCTGCGAAACGTGTTGCTGGCAGCCACCTTCGAATGGGGTATCGCGCTGCACGACTACTACTCGGAGCGCGAACGCGTCGAGACGCCTGCCAAGAAGTCGGCCGAGGGCAGGTTGTTTCTGCGCAAGATCGCCCGGCAGACCGTCAAGGACTACGTGCTGCTTCCAGCGCTGAGCGGACGCCGTTGGCGTCGCACCCTGGGCGCCAACGTGACGGCGAACCTGCTGCGCAACGTATGGACCAACGTGGTGATCCTGTGCGGCCACTTCCCCGACGGCACGCAGAAGTTCACTCCCGACGTGCTGGAAGAGGAGACTCGCGGCGAGTGGTATCTGCGGCAGATGCTGGGCGCGGCGAACTTCACCGCGGGCCCGGTGCTGGCTTTCTCCACCGGCAGTCTCTGCTACCAGATCGAGCACCACCTCTTCCCCGACCTTCCGAGCAACCACTACCCGGAGATCGCCGTGCGCGTGCGGCAGTTGTGCGACAAGTACGACCTGCCCTACACCTCCG
The DNA here is from genome assembly GCA_963798245.1 of uncultured Actinomycetota bacterium. Taxonomy (GTDB): domain Bacteria; phylum Actinomycetota; class Actinomycetes; order Mycobacteriales; family Mycobacteriaceae; genus Mycobacterium. Next base: position 624,001 of record CAWCSO010000002.1, on the reverse strand, counting down.
GCTCGCTCGCCGGCCAGTACGTCTCGGTGCTGCGCACCATCCACAGACTGGCGCTGCCCGACAGGTTCCTACGTGACCGGTGATTCCGGCGCCGCCAAATGCCCTGACGCGAGGTTTGATTCGGGCTCCGGTTGACCCGCACGTCGTGCGCTGTGTCACGGTCGCCGGAGGTAGGATCGAGTGTGCTTGAGGCGCTGGCCACGCGGTCGCGTCACCTTCGAGTTGGTTCGCGGCCGAGACGGGAGCGTCGTCATGACGCTGGACCACACACCCCCGCACTCCGGGGACCGGCACATCGGCGCCGACGACGCGTCGCGGTTGACGTTGACACCGGACGATCAATGCGTCGGTAACCTCGGCGGCGCCTGGTGGCCGCGCTCGAACGACCTCGTCGCCGAGCTTCCAGCGCTGTTGACCGCACTCACCGAGCGTCTCGGCAGCGTCGAACGCGTCGTCTACGACCCGGCGGGCTGGGCGGCAGCGCCAGGGCAGGTCGTCGCAGGCGATCAGACCGTCACGCTCGACGCGTACCCCTACGAGTCGCTCCACAAGCTGTACCTCTACGGCCTCGATGGCGCCAGCACCGTGCTGCGGGTCGTCCCGCCCGGCACCGACGACGCCGAGGCCCGGACGCTGATGGCCGACCCGTCGGGTGAACATACCTAGCCTGCTGTCAGCGGAGTACGGCCCGGAAGCTGGGCCGTTACTTGTCCCACCTCACCCTGTCGGCCTCGGTGCCTGACTACGATGAAGATTCTGGGCTCTCGACGATTGATCTTGTTCGAGCGGGGAAAAGGACATGACATGTCTTCTTTGAGGACCGGGGATGGAGTTGGCAGCGTCGTCGTCACGGCGGTGGCGTCGACCACGTCGATCGCCCCCGACGCCGAGGACACCTGGCGGCTCCTTCTGGACGGCGAGAGTGGTATCCGCACTCTCGAGCAACCCTTCGTCAAGGAGTTCGACCTGCCGGTGCACATCGGCGGGCCACTGCGGGAGGACTTCGACCACCATCTCAATCGCGTCGAACTGCGGCGGCTGTCCTTTCCGCAGAAGATGTCGCTGGTCCTGAGCCGCAGGCTGTGGAGCCAGGCCGGAGCCTCCGACGTCGACACCCGGCGGCTGATGATCTCGATCGGGTCGGCGGTGGGCACTCTCGAGGAGGCCGTCGCCGCATACGGCGGATTCGTGGAAAAGGGTATGCGCGCGGTCTCCCCGCTGGCGGTGCAGATGTTCATGCCGAACTCGCCCGCGGCGGCCGTCGGCCTGGAACTGCACGCCAAGGCGGGGATCATCTGCCCCCAGATGGCCGACGCGTCGGGTGCCTCGGCGATCGCCGAGGCGTGGCGCAGCATTGCCATGGGCGACGCCGACATCGCCATCTGCGGCGGCATCGACACGCGCATGTCGGCCGTGCCCATCGCGGCGTTCGTGCAGCTGGGTCTGATGTCGACCAACAACGACGACCCTGCGGGTGCATGCCGGCCCTTCGACGCCGACCGTGACGGCATGGTGTTCAGCGAAGGCGGCGCGCTGATCCTCATCGAGACCGAGGAACACGCCAAGGCCCGCGGAGCGACGATCCTGGCGCGGCTGATGAGCGCCGCGGTCACCTCCGATGGCTACGATCCGATCGCGGCGAACCCCGACGGCGAGTCCGCGGGCCATGGCATCGCCCGCGCGGTCGACATGGCCGGCCTCACCCCGGGCGACATCGATCTGGTCACCGCGTCCGCTGCCGGAACCGGCCCCGGCGATCTCGCCGAGGCCACGGCGCTCTGCATCGGCCTGGAAGGTCACAGGCCTGTGGTCTACGCGCCGAAGGCGGCGCTCGGTCACTCGTGGGGGGCCAACGGGGCCATCGACGCGGTGCTGGCGGTGCAGGCGCTGCGCGATCAGGTGGTGCCGGCCACACGCAACCTCAAGAGCCTCGACCCCGACATTCACCTAGACGTGGTGGCCGGGCAGCCCCGCCGCGGCGACTACCGCCATGCCCTCACCGACTGTCTCGGGTTCGGCGGGCTCAACGTGGCGCTCGTGTTCGGCGCGCCGTGACCGGCGCGGACTTCCGCGTCAGCGCTTCTTGCCGTGCAGCAGATCATCGGTCTGCGACGCTGTGCCGGACTTGGCGCGCTTGTCGGCGCGTTTCTCCTTGAGCGACTTTCCCGACTTCTTGGCCATTCCCTGGCGGGGGGACTTGTCAGCCATGATGGCGACCCTTTGATTGGGGGCCTGATTGGTCCCGATCCTCGGACTCTACGCTCTGCCGCATCGACGCGTGGTGTCACGACATGGTCGCATCGAGAAGCGTTCGTTTTCAGATTGTTTCGCGAGGTTTCAGGCGCCTTGGGTGGCTGTCCGCGAGCTGCGGGGCGGTATCGTCCCAGGTCAGGGCTGGGTGTATGTTTAGTTGCGTTGGGAAACCGACCAGCCCGGAATGAACCAGCGTCGCGTTGCCGACCTCCATGAGCATCAGCTCGAGCCGGGCATTTCGCAATCGACAGCGGTCGGGAACCATTTTGACAGCGATATCCTTTGGCAGATCACCGCTCAACCACGTTGCGCGGCATGCAGATTCCGCCCCTCTGCGCGTCGGTGTGCTCAGCACGTATGCGCCCACCCGGTGCGGGCTGGCAAGCTTCAGCGCGTCGCTGTGCAACGGCCTGGAATCCCACGGAGCCGCAGTCGACGTCGTGCGGATCGCCGACGGCGACCCGCCGGTCGACCCCCGGGTGGTCGGCGAACTCGCCGCCGGATCCAGCGCGTCGGTGGCCGTGTCCGCCGACCTGCTGAGCAGGTGCGACATCGCGGTCATCCAGTACGACGTCGACGCCTACGGCGGTACTGACGGGTCCGACGTCCTCGAGGTGATGCGGGCGCTGCGCGTCCCGGCGGTCGTGGTCGCGCACGCCGTGCCGAGCCATGCCGCCGCGGGCCGCCGGGCGGTCTTCGAGGCAGTCCTGGATCTGGCCGACAAGGTGGTCGTCATGTCCGATGCGGTCGGCGAGCACCTGACCACCGGATACCCGCTGCACCGCGCCAAGCTCGCGACCATCGCCCACGGCGCGACGATCCCGACGGCCGCATCCGCGAAGCGGGGCGGCAGGCCGACCATTCTCACCTGGGGGCTGCTTCGTCCGGGTAAGGGCGTCGAACGGGTCATCGATGCCATGGGTTCGCTGCAGGAACTCCGCGGTCAGCCCCGGTATGTCATCGCCGGCGTGACGCACCCCGCAGAACTCGCCAGCAACGGCGAGTCCTACCGCGAGGGGCTCGAGGAGCAGGTGCGGCAGAACGGCCTGACCGGCTCGGTGCTCTTCGACCACAACTACCGCGGCCCCGGGTCGCTGTCCGCGCTGATCCAGTCCTGTGCCGTGGTCGTGTTGCCCTATGACTCCACCGACCAGGTGACCTCCGGAGTGCTCACCGACGCGGTCGCCTGCGGTCGGCCCGTCGTGGCGACCGCGTTCCCGCACGCCGTGGATCTCCTCGGGTGTGGTGCGGGCACCGTGGTCGCCCACGACGATCCCGAGGCGTTGACGGCCGCGCTGCGCCAGGTGTTGTCCGACCCCCGGCTGTCGGGCTCCATGGCCGCCGAGGGCCGCCGGCTGGCTCCGACGTTGGCATGGCCGGCCGTGGCCGAGGCGTACCTGGTCATGGCGAACCGCCTGATGTCCGAGCGGCGTGCGCTGACGTGACCGCCGCCCCTGATCCGGGCGCGCCACCTCGACTGAGCCTCGGCGTCATCGGTCGGACCACCAAGGAGAACGAGCGCCGACTACCGATCCACCCCCGCCACGTGGATCGCATCGATGCCGACCTGCGCGCCAACATCTACCTGGAGACCAACTACGGCGCTGACTTCGGCGTCTCCGACGAACACCTCTCGAGTCTGGTGGCAGGAGTACGCACCCGCGAGCGGCTGATCGCCGAATGCGACGTGATCCTGCTGATCAAACCAACCGCCGCCGACCTCGCCGAGTTGCGCGTCGGCCAGGTGCTGTGGGGTTGGCCGCACTGCGTGCAGGACCGCGAACTCACCGACCAGGCGCTCGACCGGCGACTGACCTTGATCGCCTTCGAGGCGATGAACGTGTGGGGTTCCGACGGCGCGTTCAAACTGCACGTCTTCCACAAGAACAACGAGATGGCCGGGTACTGCTCGGTGCTGCATGGCCTGCAGCTCATCGGGTCGACCGGCACCTATGGACCCCGCATGAGTGCCGCCGTCATCGGCTTCGGAGCCACTGCGCGCGGTGCCGTGACGGCGTTGTCCGCGCACGGAGTTCACGACGTGGACGTCCTGACCAACCGCAGCGTGACCGAAGTGGCCTCACCGATCCACTCGGCCCGGATCATGCAATTCGGGCGTGACGAGGCGGCGACCGGCGGGGAGTCCACGAACTTCGTGACGACCCGAAGGGGCAAGGTGCCGCTCGCCGGGTACCTGGCCGAACATGACATCGTCGTCAACTGCGTGCTGCAGGACCCCAACGCGCCACTGACGTTCCTGGAGACCGCCGACCTGTCGGCGTTTCGGCCAGGAAGCCTGATCGTCGACGTATCATGCGATGAGGCAATGGGTTTCAGCTGGGCACGCCCCACGTCGTTCGATGATCCGGCCTTCACGGTCGGCCCGAACGTCACCTACTACGCCGTCGACCACAGTCCGTCCTACCTGTGGAATGCGGCCAGCTGGGAGATCAGCGAGGCGCTATTGCCCTACCTGCGCACGGTGCTGTCCGGGCGCGACGCGTGGCGTGCCGACCAGACGGTGAAGCGGGCCATCGAGATTCTCGACGGGCAGATCGTCAACCCCGACATCTCGGCATTCCAGAACCGGCCGCCACCATCTCCCGACGGCTGTGTAACCCCCATCCGCGCAACGGAAAAGAGCGTACAGTCGGGTTATCGGGTAGCTCGGGATTGCGAGCCAACATGCTCGACCTAAGGAATTCTGATGCCTGTATTGGAACTTGCCCACACCCCCTACGGCCAACGTGTCGAGCTCGTGAAGGACACGATCTTGGCCCACTCGAAGCTCGACGACGATGTGGCGCGCACACTGGCGGTTCACGTGCTGCACGCGCTGAACACGATTCCCGAGAAGATTAGGTAGTCAGCGCCCGGTCCGCATGGGCCGTCAACTCGCCGATGAACCCTGGCGGAAACCGCAACGTGCCCTTGCGGGTTCGGTGCAGGAACCCCGAAGCGGCGCGCGCCGACAACGGCTTGCCCGGATACCGGAGGAAGTCGGCCAGCGGCCGCGGCGGCGCCCACTGCGGCCACGGTCCGACCGCCGCGGCGTGCACGATGCCGTCGGTATCGGCCCACGCGGCCCGTCGCGGCCACCTGGTGTCCTGCCACGGCTGATCGCCCGTTTCGTCGTAGTCACCGGGCTCGGCGAGCCGGGCACCGATCCACGCGGCGACCGGAACGCTGACCGAGTTGCCGACCATGCGCCAGCGCTCACCGCGCCGGGCGACCTCGTCGGCGGGTGCGGTCCAGTCGTCGGGAAAACCTTGCAGCCGCTCGGTATCTCGAACGTCGGGCGTGATGAACTCACCGCCCGGCAGCCGGATCGCCGGGGGAGAGGCGACACCCACCGATGAACCGCACTTTATCGGCGGCACGGCGTCGACCGCCCAACCGAACGATCGCATGCCCTCCGTCCAGTAGAAGCCGCATGCCACGTCGGGGTAGTCGGCCGCAGGTGGCGGTTTCTCGCAGTCGTCGGCCAGCAGCACGTCGCGGGGATCGCCATCCCTGCCGGCCACCAGATACCACCGGTTGCGCCGCTGCGGCAGCCCGAACGCGTTGGTGTCGACGACGCGGTAGGCCCACCTGAAGCCCAGCTCGGTCAGCGATCGTGTCACCAGGCCCAGCGCCGCACCGTGATTCAGCGACATCAGGAACGGCACGTTCTCCAGTACCAACCACGGCACGTCCGCGGTGCGCAGCAGTCGCAGCACCTCGCCGACGAGACTGCTTCGGGCGCCGTCGATCCCGGCCTTGCGACCCACGCTGCTGAGGTCCTGACAGGGAAAGCCCGCGACGACGACGTCCGTGCCGGTCGGAAGGCCGACCAGGCCACGGACGTCGGCCTCGAGCTTGGTGTCGGGGAATCGGCGCCGCAGCACGTGCATGGCGGGGGCGGCGTTCTCGACGAGCAGTCCGGCATGGTGGCTGGCCTCGGCCATCCCGAGTTCCAGGCCGCCGATGCCCGCGAACAGCCCGGCGACGGTCAGGCTCACCGAAGCCATTCCAGCGAAACGGCATAGCTCAGCCGCGACGGGACCGCATTGCCGATCATCCGCGCCAGGGCGGTCCGTTGCCGCACGCCTTCGAACGAGAACCAGTCGGGCACGTACTGCAGGCGCGCGGCCTCGTGCGCGGTGATGGTGCGACGCTGACCCGGATGCACGTAGCGGCCCATGCACATGCTGTAGAAGCCGGTGGTGATGGTCTGCGACGGCTTGTCCCACGCAAGCCTGCCGTAGATCGCCTTGTAGCTGTGGCCGCCGCCCGCGTGGCAGGCGGGGCGCTGACTGTCGGGCAGGTCGAATTCGCCGTGTTCGAAGAGGTAGTCGATGCGCGCCCGCGTGGCCGGTGCGGACTGCGCGACGGCGTCGACCAGACCGGTGCGGCCGGCCTCGGGCATCGACTCCAGGTCCTGAAACGCCCACCCCACCGTGCGCGGGCTTCGGCGGTGCCGGTCGACGACCTCGGCGGGTGTGACGGAATGCGTGAGGCTGGCCATCAGCACCAGGCGGCGGCGACGCTGCGGCACACCGATCTCGCTGAGGTCGACGACGCCGACCGCCACCCGGTAGCCCAGGCCGTCGAGGGCGTCTGCGGTGCGCTGCACGACGGCCCGCCGGTCGTTGAGCGCACCGGGCACGTTCTCGATCAGGACATGTTGCGGCGCAAGCACTTCGGCGGCGCGCACCATCGTCCGGTACAGCTCGTTCTTGTCGTCGGTGTGGCGGGTGCGGTTGTTGAAGTCGCTGTGGCCCTGGCACGGCGGGCCGCCCACCAGGACGTCGACGTCGCGATGGTCCTTGGCCAGCACCCGTTCGGCCGCGGTCAGCCGGGCACCGACCCGTCCGGGAAGCAGCTCGGCGACGTCCGTGCATGCCGCGGTGGCGCCGGGGAAGTTGGCGGCGTAGGTCGCCACGGCCACGGCGTCGAGGTCTACCGCGAGCAGCGGTTCGAACGGTCGGTTCAGCGCCCGGGCCGCCTCGGCGAGCCCGATCGACAGGCCGCCGCAGCCCGAGAACAGGTCGACGGCACGCACCGACGATCTCGTCGCAATGAACGGGGGGGCGACCTTGCTCTGCAACCAGGCGCGTTCGGCCTCGTCGGCGCAGGTGGGCCGCGTATCGCTGCCGGTGTAGTCCGACAGGCGGGTGGCCGTGCGCCTGCCGTCGCGGCGGGTGAGCAGGCGTTCGTAGGCCCCGTTGCGGGTGCGGAAACGCTCGAACCCCGGCTCGGCGCCGAGCCGTTGCCCACCGGCGACACGGGAGTGTTCAAGCATCACGGCGATCGTATTCAGCAGGTCGAGCCAATTCGGGCAGGTGGGGCGGCGCGCCGTCAATACTCTGGACGGGTGGCCGAGTCGTGGGCGTCCTCACCGGAGGCGCGGACGCGGATGCAGTCGAACAAGGGCCGTGACACCAGGCCCGAACTCGCGCTGCGTTCCGCCGTGCACGGCCTCGGGCTGCGCTACCGGGTGTCGGCGCGCCCGCTCGCCGGACTGCGGCGCACCGCCGACCTGGTCTTTCCGCGGGCGCGGGTGGCGGTGTTCCTCGACGGCTGCTTCTGGCACGGCTGCCCGCAGCACCACACCGTCGCCGCCGCGAACGCGACGTTCTGGGCCGACAAGGTCGAGGGCAACCGCGCCCGCGACCGCGACACCGACCGGCGGCTCGCCGATGCCGGTTGGGTCAGCGTGCGGATCTGGGAACACGAGGACCCGGTCGAGGCGGCCACGCGGGTGCGCGACGTGGTGCGGGCGCGGCGGTAGCGGTATCCCTCGGCCCAGCCGCTACTTCAGCTGCACCAGCCGCGTCGTCGAACTCTCGTCCAGCTCGACGACGTCGGATCTCGAACGCAGGAAGTCGCTGAACGACTTGAACCCCAACGCCTTTTCACTGAACGAGGGATCCATCCGCTTCATCTGAGCCTTGACGACGGAGTTGTGCAGCCACTCGACGTCGTCCTTCTCCAGGCCGATCTGCAGTGCCCGCTTGAGCAGCGCGGTGGCCGAGGCCTGCGGATCGGGTGCCTCCGGCTCTTCGGGCGGTCCGGCGGCCTTGGTGCTGCGGCGGGCCACCCGCTTGGCCGGGCCCTTCTTCGCCGGCACCGGGTCGGGTTCGAACACCGGGATGCCGGGCAGCGAGTCGTAGATGACGAAGTCGTCGCACGCCGATGCGAGCGCGCGGCTCGACGCCCCCGCCACGCCGATGCCGACGACGTATCGGCCCAGCCGCTTGCACCGCTGCGCCAGCGCGATGTAATCGGAGTCGCCGGCGACGATGACCACGTGGGTCAGGTCGGGCAGGCGGAACATGTCCTCGACGGCGTCGACAGCCAACCGGATGTCCGCGCCGTTCTTGCCGTAGGCGGCGGCCGGGAACAGCTGCACGAGATCGACGGCGCGGGCGACCAGCTGTCCGCGGTAGTCGGCGTTCACGTCGGCGGACCAGTCCGCATACGCCCGGGTCAGCACCAGCGTGCCGAACGACGAGGCGAAGTCGATGATCGCGCCGACGTCGACGGTCGCCCGGCCCAGCTTCTCCGGCTCCAGGCCTCCGGTCTTGTCCTTCTGGAACGAGCTACGGCCATTCACCTGGTCGTACCGCGAGATCACGATGTTGTCGAAGTCGAGATAGACCGCGACGCGGGGGGCACCGGGTTCCGTCATGGCTTCAGTGTGGTCCATCGGTCGCCGTGCCACCCGCATCATCGCGATCCGCCTGGTCACACATCGGTTATGTGACGCAGTTCACAATCGGCGTAGGATGGGCCTCTAGCAGGAAGGGAGATGCAGATGAAGGGTGCCCATCGGGATCCAACGGATCACTCCAGAACGACGCAGCCGCATGCCGGCGAATCGTTCATCGACACACTGTGGCTGCCGGGGCTCGGACTCATCTTCGTCGGGATCGTCTTGATCGCGGGCTTCGTGGCGGCGACGGCCTACGGCCGCACCGATGTGCAGCTCGGACTGGGGCTGATCGCCGGCGCGTTGGTCACTGCCGGAGCCATCCTCATCGCGCTCGAGCATCGTCGCGTCAAGCGGGTCGAGGAGCTTTGGCTGGCCGAACATCCGGAACACCCGGAACACCGGCGCCGGCCGAACCTGCACGCCTGACGGCTGCGAGAGCCGCGACCCTGACCTACCCCGGGCGTGCCCATCGCCGCAACGATCGTTCTGCCACGGTGGTGCAGTGCCTGGAGTGCCCGGATCCGACACCACACCGCCGCTCGCTGAGGGCGGGTGTCGAACTGCCCGCCTCTGAGCGACAACCCAGACGGTGCGCGGCCATGCGACCATTCGGTTCGCGGAGTCGGTACGCAACCGATGCGAGCAATCAGGACGCCTCAAGCGTGCCGACCGGGCGCGTTGTCGCTCAGAGGTGGGCAACTCGGATGTCTCTCCGTCCAGTGGCTGGAGTGACGGCTGTGACTCGACGACGCGCGCGTGGCACCTCCCGCCGCCGACCTACCGCGCGACCCTGACCTACTGCGCCACCGAACGCACCCACGCCAAGACCTCGGGTGTCGGCTGGTCCACCACGTCGTCGAACTCGCCGTTCTTCTTGACGTATGCCGCAACGGTCGGGCAGATGGGCACGATGCGCAGCCCGTCGGCCCTGGTCGCGGCCAGTGCCTCGCCGATCACGATCGTCGCCAGGCCGCGTCCGCGGTAGGCCTCGTCGACCTCGGTGTGGTGGAACATCCGCTGTCCGTCCCTCTCGGCAAAGGCGCTGAGCCCCAGAGGCTTTCCTTCCGCCGCGATGCTGAAATGATCGTCGTGACGAGTCACGGTGACCGGTTCACCCGTGTTGTCGGTCAGCGTCATGCCGTTCTCCTTCGCTGCGTACCATCGAGCCGAAAGTACCCACCTATGACCGACCGCAATCCACCAAAGGCGCGTGATGGACACCGAGCACGTACACATCGACAAGCAGACGCCCGAGGCCTACAAGTCCCTGATCGGTGTCTCGACCGCGGTCGCCAAGGCTGCGCGGGAAGCCGGGTTGTCGCGCCGCCTCGTCGAACTCGTCAACGTCCGCGTCTCGCAGCTCAACGGCTGCCCGTCCTGCCTGGAGAGCCACTGCCGCCGCGCCGAGTCGGCGGGCGTCACCGACAAGCAACTGTCCACTCTGTCGGTGTGGCGCGACACCGAACTCTTCGACGACCGCGAGCAGGCGGCGCTACGGCTGGCCGAGATCACCACCACGCTGCCCGATCACGACACCGCCGAACGCGAATATGGCCGCGCACGAAAGGTTCTCAACGACGACGAACTCTCGGCGGTGATCTGGGTGGCAACGGCCATCGGCGCGTTCAACCGGGTGTCGATCCTCAGCCGCCACACCGTCAAGCCCTGACGGCGCCCCTGCGGTTGAGCCGCCCCCATGTCGCCACGGCGGTCGCGATCACCACCGCGGTGCCGATCATCGCGGTCACGGACAGCACCGTGCTGCCGCGTTGCGCCGATCCGATCGCGATCGCCACGAACGCCCACAGCACGCCGCCCACATAGCCGGGCGTCGCGCGCAGCATGATGGTCAACCCCACCGACGCCAACGCCGCCAGCACCACGATCACGAACTGCCATGCCACAGCGGTGGCCGACCAGCCGCTGTAGATCAGCGCCGCGCTCACGTTCGCAAAGAAGGCGATGCTGCTCCAGCCCAGGTAGAGCCCGAAGGTGACGGTTGCCAACGTGGCCACCCAGGCCGGGCAGGTGGGTTCCGAGCGGTGGCGCACCAGCCTGCGCACGATCTGCACCAACGCACCGACCATCGTCGCCAGGACGACGACGCTGACCCACTGCCAGTCCTGGCCGGCGACCACCAACCAGGCGCTGAATCCGACGAACACGATGCACGCGTCGATCAGGACGCTCGACTCCCACCAGCTCCCCAGGCCGTACCGCACCACGGCACCGGCGGTGACCGCACTCAGCACGCAGATCAGAAGCCACACGCTGAACGCGTACCCGGCGGGCGTGATCAGGGCCTGAGCGCTCGTCGACCCCGTGTCCAGGAAGTCGCTGGCGAACGTTCTGGCCGCCACCGGCGCAATCAGCTGGATGAGAGCGAGAACCAGCACCGCCCACCGCCATGCCACGACGGACCGGCTTGAATTGGGTTGCGTCACCACGGTCGACTCTTTCCGGACGCTCGAACTACGCCGAGACGGGTATCGCGATCTCGTTTCGCCGCCGGAACGGCAGCGTCCACGGCGGGTCGTAGAACCATGCGCAGGGATCGCCGATCGCCTCGAAACCGTAGGCGCGCAGCGCTTCTTCGAGTTCGGCCGTTCGCGTCGCGACCGCGTCCGGGCCGCGATCGCCGCTGAACGTCAGCACGACGAACGTCTCGGCGGGCACCTCGATCAACCGCACCCGCGCGTCGTCGGGCGCGGGCAGCGTCTCCATCGTCCACTTCGACGGCATGAAGAAGCGGATCACCCAGCCTTCACCGACCTCGGCGGGCTCCGCGGCCTGCGCGACCGGAGCCGTCATCGCGATCTTCTGGCCTGCCTTCGACTGCGCGACCGGCGCGGTCATCGCGATGCCGTCGGAACCGTGGTTGCCGCCGAAGATGTAGCGGGCGAGTCGGCGGAAGCCCTCGTTGCGCGCGGCGTCCTCGTTGGCCGCGACCGTCGTCTCGGCGGCGATGCGGGGACCGTAGCGGCGAAACTCGACGTTGTCACCGAGCTTCTCGCTGGTGTGTGACGGCTCCTCGGTGCCCACGCGTATCCCAACGATGGACAGGACGGACTCGGCGATCTGCCCCGCCACTTCACCAACACGGCCCAACACGTCGTACCTCCTCGTGGTCGTTCTCCAGTGTGTCGCTGATCTGGTCTGAAACACACCTCGCACGGATGACGAGTTCGTGACGCTTGCGTCAGAATACCGCGCGGGATGTCACTGTCTGAGCTGGTCATTGGCCAAGCCTCATTCGCCTAGCCGACGCGCCAGGCCCGTCGCGCGCACCGCCCGCCGCTCGATCGCCGCCCGCACCTCGTCGGCCGATCCGACCACCCGCACCTTCTCCTTGGCCCGGGTCACCGCGGTGTAGAACAGCTCCCGCGTCAGCAACCGTGAATCGACCGGCGGCAGCAGCACCGTCACCTCGGCGGCCTGCGAACCCTGGCTCTTGTGGATCGTCATCGCGTGCATGGTCTCGACGTCGGCCAGCCGACTGGTCGCGAACGTCAACGGTGTGTCGCTGCGGCCGACGGCCGCCCGCAATCCGCCCTCGCCGGCGACGGTGATGCCGGTGTCGCCGTTGTACAGGCCGAGCCCGTAGTCGTTGGCCGTGACGAGGATGGGCCGACCGGCGTACCACGCCGACCAGATCGGCTCGCCGGTCGCCTCGGCCAGCCACCGCTCGACCTGGCGGTTCCAGTGGGCCACGCCGTGCGGTCCGCGCCGGTGTGCGCAGAGCAGCCGATGTCCTTCGAGTTCCGCGAGTCCGGCTACGGCGTCCGAGAGCACACCCGCCTCTCGCAGTCGAAGGGCCTGCGGCAGCAGCACTTTGCGAAGCTCGGCGGTCGGATCATCGACCGGGTGCCATTCGATGTGATCGCCGCCCGCGGCCAGCACGTCGACGGCCGCATCGCCGTCACCGTCGCGGATGGCCGCGGCCAGCGCGCCGATCGACGCGCCGAACCTGTGCGACGTCACCAGCGCGGCGACCCGCACGTCCCCCCGCGCGCCGAGGCCCTCGACCAGATCGGCGAGCACGGCACCCGCATCGATCGACGCGAGCTGATCGGGATCGCCGACCAGCAGGAGCCGGGCCTCCGGACGCACCGCCTCCAGGAGCCGGGCCATCATGGTCAGCGACACCATCGACGTCTCGTCCACCACGACGACGTCGTGCGGCAACCGGTTGCCCCGGTGATGCCGGAACCGCGACGAGTTGTCCGGCCGGCTCCCCAGCAGCCGGTGCAGCGTCGTCGCGCGAAGTCCCGAGAGTCGTTCGCGGTCAACGGGTTCCAACTGGTCGACCTCGGCCTGCACGGCTTCCTGCAGACGCGCGGCGGCCTTGCCCGTCGGCGCGGCGAGTGCGATCCGCAGCGCGGACTTGCTCCGACGGCCCGACCTGCCCGGCGAGCAGTGCCAGCAGCCGCGCGACGGTGGTCGTCTTGCCGGTGCCCGGCCCGCCGGTCAACACGGTGAGCCGTTGCGTCAGAGCGACCTCGGCGGCCGACCGCTGCTCCTCGTAGCCGGCCGGGAACAACCGACCGACGTCACCCGACGAGCCGCCGCCGGACGACGCCACCATCGCGAGCAGGTCGTCGGCCACCTGCTGCTCCTCGCGCCAGTACCGGTCCAGGTAGAGCAGGCCGTGTTCCAACCGCAGCACGTGGGGTGGCCCCAGCAGCGGACTCGCCGTCACCGCGGCACGCCAGTCGTCTGGCATCGGCCACGGCAGCTCGGGCAGGTCGACCTGGCCGGCCAGAGACGTCAGATCGAGGCACACCGAGCCGCCGCGCAGTCCGCGCACCAGGAACGCGACGGCAAGGGCGACCCGCTCGTCGGTTTCCCCAACCATAGCCGTGAGTCGTTGCGCCACGAGCACGTCCGAGGACTGCAGCACGTCGGCGTCGTTGAACACCTTGAGCAGACCCGCGGCGCCGAGTGCGCGCCGCCAGTCGGCGGGATCGACCTCCACCGTCATGCCGCCACCCTTCGCGCATCGAGCAGATCCGAGAGCTCCACGATCATTGCGGCGGGCGGCCGCCAGTCGAACACCCCGGCGGTGTGGCCGTCGACGACGGGTGTGTCCGGTCCGCACATGCCGCGGATGAACAGGTACAGCACCCCGCCGAGGTGACGTTCCGGGTCGTAGCCCGGTTGCCGCCAGCGCAGGAACCGGTGCAGCACCACGCTGTACAGCAGCGCCTGCAGTGGATAGTCCGAATGCAACATGGCCTCGGCAAGGCGCGCCCGGTCGTAGTGCGCGGCGGTGAGCGACTCGGTGCCGTCACCGAGCCAGTTGGTCTTGTAATCCACCACGACGTACCGGTGACCGTGACCATTGGGAATCCTGAGCACGACGTCGATGGACCCGGTCAGGTAGCCGCGCAGTGACTGGTTGCCCAGGGCGTCGCCCGCCAACCGGTCGGCGTAGTGGGCCAACGGATCCGACGCCGGCAGCCACCGCCTCAGCACGGCGCCGACGTCGGCGAGCCTGACCGTGGGCGACGCGACGTCGAGATCGCCTCCGGCAAGCGGAAACTCGAAGTCCAGCTCGCACAACCGGTCGCGCATACCGATCTGGCGCAGCGTCAGCCCGTCGGCCAACGGGCCCAGCGAGGTGTCGTGCATCGGTACCAGCGCCGCAGCCAGGTCGGCCGGGGGTACGTCGACCGGCCACCACGTCAGGTGGTCGCGGACGAGCGTCTCCAGTTCGGCGGTCAGGTCTTCCGCGAACGGGTCCGCGGCCTCCAGCACGGAGTGCACCAGCGTCCCGAACGTCGCGCCGGTCGGCAACTCGGCCATCGGTGAGGGGACGTCCGGCCCGGTGGACGGCCCGACCAACGGGATGTCACCGACCTCGTCGTCGAGTTCGACGACCTCGGGTTCGCTACTCACGCCGGAGGTTTCGAGCTTCCAGAGCCGCGGATCAGTCCCGAGTAGGACGTGCGGCGCCAGGTCAGGTCGATGCTGCGGTGGAAGTGCCGGGCGTCCAGGTCGGTGGGGACCGGTGCGGCCGGCAGCGACGGTGGCGGCGCGACCACTGACTTCTCGAGGACCGGGCCGCCTGCCGCCTCCCACTGCTGAAGCCGCGCCAGGGCGTCCTCGTCGCGGATCTTCGGCGGCAGGCACCGGTCGGGTACCACGGACTCGCCGGGTGCCCGCCCGCGCAGCAGCCGGGACAGCCCGCCGTTGGGTTCGTCGTGAGCCGGTGACCACCACGCCACCACCTGCGACTGCGCGCGGGTCATCGCGACGTAGGTCAACCGGCTGTCGTCGCCGGCGGCCTCGGCGCGGCCCTGCGTGGCGACGGCGTGGTGGTCAGGGCTGTCCGGTCCGCCGACGTGCAGGCAGCGGGTGTCACCCTCGTGGCACAGGATGATGTCGGATTCCCGCACGTTGCGGTTGAAGGCGAACGGCAGGTAGACGATCGGATACTGCAGGCCCTTGCTCACCCACACCGTCATGATCTGCACGGCGGCCGCGTCGCTGTCGAGTCGGCGGTTGCGTTCGCTGGTCCCGTCGCCGCGGTCGTCGCACTCGGCGCGCAGCCAGTCGCGCAGCGCAGGCAACGTGTAGTGCTCGCGGTGTGCGACGTCCTGCAGCAGCTGCGCCAGGTGTGCGAGGTCGGTCATGTGGCCGCTCGCCGTCGCGCCACGACAGCACGCGGTCACCCATCCCGCCGAGCTGGGCGGCCTCGAAGATCGCCGCGATGCCCCGTTCCCGGGCGTGACCTGCCCACTCCCGCAACGTCTCCGCGATCCGGTCGGTCAGCTCCTCGCCGCCGGCCACCAGGGTGGCGGCGGTCTCGCCGAAGAACATCGTCGCCGCGGCGGCCCGAACGATTCCCGACCGGTGAGGCTGGTCGAAGGCCTCCAGCAGCGCCAGCCAGTCGGCGGCCGCCTCGGAATCGAAGATGTCGGAGTCGCCGGTGTACACCGACGGGATGCCCGCGGCGGCCAGTGCCCGGTGGCATGTCCGCGCGTCCCGGTGCGTCTCCACGATTACGGCGACGTCGCGCGCCTGCACCGGCCTGCCATCGAAGGTCGCGCCGCTGGAGAGCAGTGCACCGATGTCGTTGGCAAGGTCCTCACCGATGTGCTCGCGCACCTCTGCGATGACCGGATTCTGAATACCGCTGCGGCCCAGCGTTGGCCGCTGCACCACCCGCAGCCGGAACGGATCGGGGTGCGGGGCGCCGACCAGTCGCGTACCCGGGTGTGCCGCGGTGACATCGTGCACGACGATGCGTGGGTCGCCGAGTTCGGCGCCGCGCAGGACGGCCTGCAGTCGCTGCACCAACGCGCCGTCGCTGCGCCAGTTGGTGTTCAGGGTCTTCTTGTCCCCGGCGGTCTCGGCCGCCTGCAGGTAGGTGACGATGTCCCCGCCGCGGAACGCGTAGATGGCCTGTTTGGGGTCACCGATCAGGATCACGGTGGACCGGTCGCTGAACGCCCGGTCGATCACCTGCCACTGCACCGGGTCGGTGTCCTGAAACTCGTCGACCATGACGATCGGCCAGCGCTCGTGCATCCGTAAGCGGGCGGGGGAGTGTTCGGCCTCGAGCGCACGCGCGAGCCGATCCAGCAGGTCGTCGTAGCCCAGGATGCCGAGCCGTCGCTTGCGGATCTCCAGTTCGGCGAGAACGTCGTTCGCGAACCGGATGCGCACCTCGGCGTGCGAGCCGGCGGGTGGGTCGAGTGGACGCAGTTGCGTTGCAGGATGGTTCACCACCTCGCGTGCCAGGCGCAGCGCGTCCGGGTAGGTCAGCGCCGGATCGTCCCGCTGCTGACCGAAGCGCGCCAGGTAGAGATCATCGACGATTTCGGTGACCAGGTCGGTGAGGCTGTCGACCAGGGTCACCCCCGCATCGGAGTCACCGGCGACGCCCAGGGACTTCAGTACCAGGTGGCAGAACTGGTGAATGGTCGCGATGGTCGCCGCGTCGAAGCCGGCCAACGCATCGCGCAGTCGACGGCGGCGGCTCTCCCGCTCGGCGTCGCTGCCCTGCACCAGTTGCGCCACCAGAGCGTTGTCGCCGATCAGCGTCGGATCGTCGAATGCCGCAGCAGCTTCGGTGATCTGGCGGCGTACGCGGTCGCGCAGTTCCTGGCTGGCGGTATTGCCGAACGTGATGAGCAGCATCTCGTCGAGAGTGGCCGCACCCTCGGCGATGTACTTCGTGACGAGGCCGGCCAGGGCGAACGTCTTTCCGGTACCGGCGCTGGCCTCCAACACGGTGGTGGACCGGGGGGTCGGCAGCGGGCCCAGAAGGTCGAACGGCGTCATCGTTGCGCGCCCCCTTTGACCTTCAGCATCGGCAGCCACAGTCGGGCGGCGTAGGCGCCGAGGCGGTTGTCCTCGCCCGCGTACTCCTCGCCCGGACGCAGCGGCTGCATCAGATCGGCCAGCCATGCGCCGCGCCCCCACGCCCGCACCTGCGCCTTGTCCTCCCCTTCGCCGGGATAGCGGCCGCTCTTCCATGCCCGCTTGGCGGCGCTCTCCGGGTCGTCGCCGGCGTGGCGTGCGCACGCCCAGGCGTACGACGTCTTGACCGGCAACGGCAGCGGTTCCCGGCGCCCGGCATCGTAGATCGCCACCAGGTCCCGCAGCAGGTCGGTCGCGGACTGCTCCGGTCGGCCCAGTGACTCCTGCAACGGTGTGTCGCCGCGCCGCGGCCGGCCGATGCAGATCGCGGTCCACTCCCGCGACGGATCGTGGGCGTACAACGCCAACAACGGAATCCACGACGCCAGCAGGTGCTTGCCGCCGAGCTTGGAGTAGGTCACCGACACCAGCCGATCACCGAACACCGGTGCCACCGTGCCGGTGAGCCGACGCCCGGGCGCCAGCTCGACGTCGACGTCGAACGCCTGCCGCGCGGCGCCGCGGTATCGCATCGCCTCCTCGGCAAGCAGACGCGACCGGTCGCGAAGCTCGCCGGCCTTGCGCCAGCCGAGCCGACCGGGCGGCAGTGTGCCACGGCGCCACTCGGCCGCCCGCGCGTCGTCGGGTGACATCCCACGCAGCATGTCGGACAGCAGCCGGTCACCGACGGTCCACTCCTCCAGGGCGTCGATGTCGACGGGCATCTCGTCGTCGACGCCGTCGACGTCCCACGGCAACGTGTAGTCGAGTGCGCGGAAGAAGCCCTTGACCGGATCCTTGAAGAACGCGACGAGGTCGGCCAGCGCGACGTCCTCGACCGCCGGCGCCGGGAGCGGCCCGTCGACGAAGCTGGTCTGTTCGCAGCGTTCGCCGGTGCTCACCTGTGCCGCACGCAGCACCGTCGTGTCGAACGTGAACGGCACCTGCGGCACCAGCTCGCCGGGGATGACGTTGCGAACGTCGAAGGGCTGCAACGGATGATGGACGACGATGCGTTCCCGGACGGGTTCGGGCGTGGTGACGTCGAGGACGTCGAGCAGCTCGGCCAGCGGTACCGCGGGCGGGCGGGACTGGCCGGAGTAGGCGTTGGCCCCGGTATAGGTGACCACCAGCGTCTCGGTGGCCGCCCCGATGGCGTCGAGCAGCAGTTGCCGGTCCTCGGAACGGAAGTCACGCTCGCCGGTCATGGGCGCTCGGCCGAGGACGTCGTCGCCGTCGACGATGCCCCGGCGCGGAAACACCCCGTCGTCCAGGCCCACCAGGCAGACCACGCGGTGCGGCACCGACCGCATCGGCACCATCGTGCAGACCGTCAGCGTGCCGGTGCGGAAGTTGGCCCGGGTCGGCCGTCCGGACAGATGCCGTTGCAGCAGAGCATTGACGTCGGGCAGCCGCATCGGGGTGTCGGCGCGGGCGCCTGCCGCCGTCAGGACGTCGCCGAACTCACGCTCCATCTGCCGCGGCTGCCACGCGTCGGTATCGCCGACGCGGGTGAGCTTCGTGATGCCGTCGGCCACCACGGCCAGCCAGTCCCGCAGCGGTCGTGTGCCGGACAGGGCAGCCACCGTGTGCTGCAACCGGTCGACGAACTCGGCGAACTGCCCGGCCAGCTCGACACGATTGCTGCTGACGTCGTCGAGCGGCAGGGTCGAGTCGATCCAGGCGTGTGCGTCGTCGGACATCGCGACACCGGCCAGTACCCTGTCGATGCCGAAACGCCATGTGTTGTGGACGAAGTCGACGCCGTAGGTCTTGCGGTGCTCCTGGTCGAAGCCCCACCGGATGTTCGCCTGGCGGACCCACGCGGTGATGTCCTCGAGGTCGTCGTCGGTGAAGCCGAAACGGGCGCGCACCGGCCCGGCCTGTGCGAGGTTCAGCACCTGGCTGGCGGTGACCCGGCTACCCGCGAGGCTCAGCAGTTGGGTGGCCACGCCCAGCAGTGGGTTGGTCTGCACCAGTGAGCGGTCGGCCAGTCGCATCCGAAGCCGGTGTGCGGGATGGGCGCCGGTCAGGACGTCGCCAAGCCCGAAGTCGGCGTTGATCAACGGCGCGAAGGTCTCGATGTCCGGGCACATCACCAGGATGTCGCGCGGTTCCAGCGTCGGGTCGTCGGCGAGTAGGCCGAGCAGAACTTCGCGGAGCACGTCGACCTGCCGGGCCGGGCCGTGACACGCGTGGATCTGGACCGAGCGATCCATCTCCGCGAGGGAACGACCCTGTGGCCGAACGTCGTTCGCGGCGACGTCGGACTGCAACCAGCCCAGCAGCGAGTCCGAGTGCGCGACCGACCCGAGGTGTTCGTCGGTGGCCACGTCGACAGGCAGGCTGCGCTGCAACTCGCGCAGGTCGCGGCCCAGGGTGGCCAGCAGCGGGTGGCGCACCGCGCGGTGGCTGGTGTCATCTCGTCGTGGCACGATGTCGCGCTGATCTGCCAACGCGTGCCAGAGTTCGTCGCTGGGATGCGGCAGCCACAGGTGCACGTCGTGGTGGGTGGCCAGCGCGCCGAGCAACTCGATCTCGGTACACGGCAGGCGGGTGTGCCCGAAGAGGGACAGTCGCGACGGCAGATCCATTGCGGATTCCCGAAGTCGCAGCAGCGTCTTCTGATGGCGGACGTGGGGAGGATCGGTCGGCATGCGGGCGACGACTGCCCGCCACAACGGCGGTTGCCAGTCGACGTCGCCCGGGAGGTCGGTGCTGACGCCATCGAGCCAGTCGACCAGGAGTTGCGGCCGTTGGCCGGCGTAGGAGGCGAACAGGCCCGCGATGCGACGCGCGACCGCGTAGCGCCGGCCCAGCCGCAGTTCGCGCTCCTCGTCGCGAGCCTCGAACCGGCCGAGATGGGTGGCCAGCGTGGTGCACCACGGCTCGTCGAGGCTGTCGTCGATGACCTCCAGCAGCGGCCACACCAGGGCGTCCGGTGCCCACGGGTCGCCGCCGGGGTTGCCGGTGTTCAGCCCGAGCAACTCCGCGATGAGCGAGCGTGGATTGCGGAACTCGACACCCGCGCAGACGCCGTCCGCGCCGGCGCCCCGACCCAGCACGTGCGAGAGGCGTTGGCTGAGCCAGCGTTCGACACCGCGTGCGGGGACCAGCACCAGTTCGGTGGCGAACGGATCGCCGAGCGGCCGGGCGAGGAGATCCCCGAGGCCGTCGGCCAGCAGATCGGTGCGTTCGGCGCGGTGCAGGTGCAGGGACATCGGCCACCACGATAGGGCGTGGGTCCGACACTGGTCGCAGATCGCGACTCGCTGGACTCGCTGCCGACGTGACTCGCCGGTGTCATACCCCTGTGCCATGGTGAGGGTGACCGACAAGACAGGGGATGACATGCCACAGGAGACGTTGACACCGCGGCTTTCGACACGATTCGACGAGGCGCTCGCGTACGCCTCGGATCTGCATCGGACGCAGACGCGCAAGGGCGGCGACATCCCCTACGTCGGGCATCTGCTGTCGGTGGCGAGCCTGGTGATCGAGGGCGGGGGCACCGAGACGCAGGCCATCGCCGGATTGCTGCACGACGCCGTCGAGGACCAGGGTGGCGCGGAGACACTCGCCGACATCCGCCAGCGGTTCGGTGACGACGTCGCGCGGATCGTCGAGGAGTGCAGTGACACCGACCAGGTGCCCAAGCCGCCGTGGAAGAACCGCAAGCAGGCCTACATCGACCATCTGGGCGGTGCCTCCGACGAGACCATCCTGGTGTCGCTGGCCGACAAGCTCGACAACGCGCGGGCCATCCTGCGCGACTACCGCGAGCACGGGTCGGCGCTGTGGCAGCGATTCAGTGAGCACGACCCGCGCGAACATCTCTGGTACTACCGGTCGCTGCTGAAGTCCTACCGGACGCGCAACGACACCTGGCTGGTCGCCGAACTCGAGCGCGTTCTGACGACGCTGGAGGAACTGGTCGGCTCAGCGGGCTGACCGTCACCGACCGTTGCGCCTAGCCGCCGAACTCGCCAGGCAGCCCGTCGATTCCGGCCTGGATCGCCTTGAGCGCATCGCCGCGGGCCTTCAACTTGCTCGCAACGTGGGCCTTGGGGTGCAGCGTCGCCGCGGCGTCGGCCGCCACCTCGTGGGCCCGCGCCAGAACGTTCTCGGGTTCGACGATCTCATCGAGCCATCCACCCGACACGGCGTCGTCTCCGGCGAACGTCGCCGCCATCGAAACACCCCGCTGAAATGCCGCACGCGTCAACCGCATTCGCATGATCTCGATCGCGGAGATCGGCAGGACCATCCCGATCGCCACCTCGTTGGCCTGGCAGCGCGACTTCGGCGAGCCGACCCGGTGATCTCCGCTGAGCAGCATGAACGATCCCATCGCGATGGCCGGGCCGGTCGCTGCGATGATGACGGGCACCGGGAACGTCAACAATCGGATGGACAGTTCGAAGCCACCGGAGAGCATGCCGAGCGCGGCCGCCGCATCGCCGGAGTTGAACACCGACAGGTCGAAGCCGGCGCTCAGTACGCGCGAGTTGCCCGCCAACACGATTGCCTTGACCTCACCGCTGCCCGCCGCCTCTTCGGCGCGGTCGAGTGCGGCGTTGACGTGCTCCTGCATCGTCGGCGACAGCACGTTGACCTTGCCGTCGTCCAGCGTGATCGTCGCGACGGACTCGTTCTGTTCATAGGTGACGGGGTTGCTCATCGACTCTCCCTTGAGTGCGGGTGTTGGCGCTGATGCTACTGAGCGCCACCGACCCGCTGCTGCCCCACTCGCGGTCAGCGACCCGTCAGGAGGTGACGGGGACCAGATCCGGAGCCCTCACCGCCTCGACGACCGCGAGGCGTTCACCACGCGCCGGCCAGTCGTCGTCGGTCCACGCGACGTGGTCGGGAAGCCGGCGCCGGTACTCGGGATGCGCCCTGACGTAGAGATCCACGCTCGCGTGAACCACGGCATCGTCGGGCACCTTCCGCTGCGACAGCATCGGCAGTGCCGGCGCGCTGCCCGCCAGCGCGTCGGACGGGCCGGGGGCGGCCGGTGGGATCCCGCTGCGCAGCCGCACCCCCGCCGAGGCGGCACCGTCGAGCACCCAGTCCATGGCGATACCGGCGAGCGGCGCGCACGCCCCGGGGCCGCCGGCAACGTCGCGGTGGACGCCACGAAACCACGCCTGCTCGACGTGCTCACCCGTCGCCGGAACGAGTTGCTGGCCCACCGGTCCGCCGTCGGCGGCGATCGCGTGCCTTCCCCGTTCTACGTCGAGGGGCTCATCTGTCGGCTTCGGCAGCCGGACGTCGCGCAGCGCGTCCCACAACCCCAGGTAGTCCACGGTGGCCTGCCCGCTCTCGTCGGACAGCTCGGCGATCACCTCGCGAACCACCTGCCACTCCCGGTGCGTGCGTCGGGTCCGCGGTATCGCATAGGCCATCACGACGTGGTCGACGAGATCACTCCAACACCGAGGCAGGACGCCCGCGGTGCCGATCAGGTGAGTGAGCGCCTGGGCGCAGTAGCCGCCCGGGCCGACGCCGAAGACGAAGATCCGGTCGCCGGGCTCCCAGGTCTCACGCAGAAAGTCGTATGCATCGTCGATGGCTTCGCAGGCGTCGACGCGGGCAGTGGCCCGCCGTACCCGCGCGAGCGAACTCCTCCGGTACCAGGCAACCTGGTCATCGGACTGTTCGAGCGACTCGAACACCCGCGTTGCATTGGTGCCGCCCTCGGAGTCCGCGTCGGGGCCTAGCTGGTCGAAGCACAGCACGACGTTCTTCATGGCCAAACCCCCGACGACATCGAATCGATTGCGTCCCTGATCAGTCTGGCAAACCCGGCCAGCCCTGTCTGGCGAATCGCACATTCGATCGGCCGCAACGGTGACGGATTCGCACCGCAGCCCGCTCTACCGGTGCGGAATCAGTCGCCCCAGCGCCCGATCACAGCGGGATCTCGACTCCAACTCCGCCCGGAATGCCGTGGATCTCGATCGACTGGGGCACCGTGTCGACCGGCACGTCGAACACGACCGCCGTCTCGACCACCGCACCCGGGTCGATCGTCACGACACCGCCGCCCGCGTAGAACGAGGCTTCGGCGTTGGGTTCGAACGTGACGCCGTCGGCGTTCAGGACCTGCAGGACCGCGATGAAGTCCAGCGGCTCGGCGCCGGTGTTCCCGACGTCGAGATACACCACGACGAACTTGCCCTCGGCAACCGTCTCCACGAACTCGCTGACCGGCGACGTCACCGTGTCGCCCTCCTCGGTGCCCGTCACCGAGAACGTGTAGTCACCCTCGGTCGCCTCGCCCCCGCCGGGCGGTGGTTCCTCGAACGTCGTCTCGGAGGTGGTCTCGGACTCCGTCGCCGACGCTGGGCTCGAGGTGGACTCCGACGTCGACGTGGCTGGTGTGGCAAGTTCGACCGTGTCCTTGTCGCGAATGACGAAGAAGTAGACCAGAACGAGAACCAGCACCAGGATCAGGGCGGCGACGGCACCAAGGACACCGATGATCAACTTGCGGTTGTTCGAGCCGCCGCCGGAACCGCCGTCGAATGAGGGTGGCCCGGTGAAGCCTGGGGGCGGCCCGCCATAGTTCTGTCCGCCATGGTTCTGTCCGCCGTAGGGCGCACCCTCGGAGGTCGGCGGCCCGTAGTTGGGCGGCACATGGTTCGGCGGCCCGTAGGTCTGAGGCCCGTAGTTCGGCGGCAGGTAGGTCGTGCGATCGGCCGACGGCGCTGAAGGCTCGGGCTCCGCGGCGGTCGGCCTGGTCACTCCCGCGATCTCCTCGAAGGAGGGTGTCTCGAACGACTCGAAGAACGGCTGCTCGAACGGGTCCGGGTCAGCGTTCGGGGCGGGCTCGGTGGCCTCCGTGCGAACGACGGTCGTCGGCTGATCCGGAAGCGACACCACCGACGTCGCCTGCTCGCTGGCCGGAAGATCCTCGGCCGCAGTGGCTTTGTCGGCCGGTGCGGGCGGAGGCGTTGCGGGGGAGCGATGTTCGGTCCAGATGTTGCCGTCCCAGTAGCGCAGTCCGCCACTGCCGTCGGGGTCCGAATACCAGCCGGCGGGCGTCGATGGTGTCGTCATGGCAGGGTCCTCCCCGTCACGCGCCCGAGAGGCGCTGCGAATTCGGACAATAGCGCAGGCCATCGACCTGCGCGCTGTTTCCGACCACGCCTCGACGGCTGATCAGCCGCCCATCGCCGTCCGCCACTGGTCCAGACTGCTGGCCCGGTAGACGTAGTTGTTGCGACGCACGTCCGACAGGGCGGCGCTGGGCTCCGCCGAATACCAGTGCCCCGGAAACACCGTGGGGTCGCCCGGCAACTTGGCCAACGCCTGCAGGCTGCGGAACATGTCGTCGACGCTGCCGCCGGGGAAGTCGGTGCGGCCGCAGCCCTCCAGGAAGAGGGTGTCACCGGCGACGAGGCGCCCGTCGAGCAGGAAGCACTGGCTGCCGGGGGTGTGTCCCGGCGTGTGCAGCAGTTCGATCTCGATGTCGCCGATCTTGACCTTGTCGCCATGTTCGTGGGCAGTGAGGTCGCTGCGCGGGATGCCGGTGATCCGCGAGACCCACTCCGCCTCATGGGTATTGACGTGCACCGGCAGGCTGACCCGCTCGAGCAATTCGGCGAGCCCCTTGAGTTCGAAGCCCATCATCGAGCCGCCGACGTGGTCGGGGTGGTGATGGGTGACCAGCACGCCCGACAGTCGCATGTCGTCGGACTCGACGATGTCGGCCAGGTCGTTGGCGGCGTACGCCGGGTCGACGACGACGCAGTCGCCCGTTTCACGGTCTCCGATGAGATAGGAGAAGTTGCGCATCTGCTGGGCGATCACGTCACCGGTCGCGAAGTCGCGGCCCGATAGCAGCTGTCGGAAGTACAGACGGTCGTCAACCCCGGGGTTCGGCATGTGCTCAGACTATTGGGCGCCATTCGGCGGCGTGCGGCTGTGACGGGGGACTCGTCCGGCCGAGCAGCGGTTTGGCGTGCCAATCGGCGAGAATGTACCCTCTTTAAGGCCCTCGGCATGGACTTCGTCCATCGCTGAGGGGCAGGCCCCCTTAGCTCAGTCGGTAGAGCGTTTCCATGGTAAGGAAAAGGTCAACGGTTCGATTCCGTTAGGGGGCTCGGTGGGCATCGGCCGAGCCGGTGGCGCCGGCCATGGCGGTGTAGCTCAGCTGGTTAGAGCGCACGACTCATAATCGTGAGGTCGGGGGATCGAGCCCCCCCACCGCTACAAGACGACAACGCAATTTCGGAGAAGGACAGCAAAGTGGCCTCGAGTACAGACGTACGGCCCAAGATCACCTTGGCCTGCGAGGTGTGCAAGCACCGCAACTACATCACGAAGAAGAACCGCCGCAACGACCCCGACCGGTTGGAACTGAAGAAGTTCTGCCCCAACTGCGGCACGCACCGGGCACACAAGGAATCGCGGTAACAGGTCGATCCGTGGCTCGCGCCTGGGCTGACGGGAGGAACTGAGTCCGTGTCCCTGTCTTCGAACATCGTCGGGATGCACTACCGCTATCCCGATTTCTACGAGGTAGGCCGCGAGAAGGTCCGTGAGTATGCGATCGCGGTCAAGAACGACGACGCGGCGTTCTTCGACGAGGACGTCGCCGCCGAACTCGGGCACACGCGCCTGCCGGCGCCGCTGACGTTCATCTCGGTGTTCGGCTACCAGGCGCAGACCGCCTTCTTCGCCAACGCGAACATCGGCATCCAGGACGCCCAGATCGTGCAGGTCGATCAGGCACTCAAGTTCGTACGGCCGATCAAGGCCGGCGACCGGCTGTACTGCGACGTCACCGTTCACTCCATCCGGCAGGCGCACGGCACGGACATCATCGTGACCAAGAACATCATCTCCAACGAGGCCGGCGACGTGGTCCAGGAGAGCTATACGACCCTGGCGGGTCGCTCGGACGACAGCGGAAGGGGCTTTTCTGATGGGCCTGCGTGAGTTCAGTTCGGTAAAGGTGGGGGACCAGCTCCCAGAGAAGGTCATTCCTCTCACCCGAGGAGACCTGGTGAACTACGCGGGTGTCTCGGGAGACCTCAACCCGATCCACTGGGATGACGAGATCGCCAAGCAGGTGGGACTCGACACCGCCATCGCCCACGGCATGCTGACCATGGGCCTCGGCGGCGGCTACGTGACGTCGTGGGTGGGAGACCCGGCCGCGGTGACCGAGTACAACGTCCGCTTCACCGCGGTCGTGCCGGTCCCCAACGACGGCGTCGGCGCCGAGATCGTCTTCAACGGCAGGGTGAAGTCGGTCGACGCCGATTCGAAGTCGGTGACCATCGCGCTGTCGGCGACCGCGGGTGGAAAGAAGATCTTTGGGCGTGCCATCGCGATCGCGAAGTTGGCGTAGTCGATGGCATTGAAGACCGACATCCGGGGGATGGTCTGGAAGTACCCGGACACGTTCGTCGTGGGGCGCGAACAGGTCCGCCAGTACGCCAAGGCGGTGAAGGCGTCAGATCCGGCAAGCATCGACGAGGACGCGGCCGCCGAACTCGGCCACGACACGCTCATCGCACCGCTCACCTTCGCCTCGATCTTCGCGGTGATGATCCAGAACCACTTCTTCGCCAATGTCGATGTCGGCCTGGAGACGATGCAGATCGTCCAGGTCGACCAGAAGTTCTTCTTCCACCGGCCGATCAAGGTCGGCGATGCGTTGAGCGGGACCATGCACGTCGAATCGGTCACCGAACGGTTCGGCGCGGACATCGTCACCACGCGCAACGTATGCGCCGAGGAGGACGGAACGGTCGTGATGGAGTCCTTCACCACGCTGATGGGCCACGAGGGTGACAACTCGATCTCGGTCAAGTGGGATCCCGAGACCGGGCAGGTCGTCCGTACGGCCGCGATCGCCGAGGATTAGTAACTCCGACCAGGGCCGCGCTACACTCGGTCCTCGGGGTTCTGCCCAATTAGCGCGCTGTCCGTCGGTTGCGGATCGACCGGTCGGGGAGCGCGCGTGTTGTGTGAGCCTCTGGGAACGTTCTGCCAGCAGTGCCGTTCTCGAAGGGGCGTAGCTCAACTGGCAGAGCAGCGGTCTCCAAAACCGCAGGTTGCAGGTTCAAGTCCTGTCGCCCCTGCTCAACTGGATAGACGTGTGGACACTGAAAGGTGACTACATGGACCGACGAGAACGGAAAGAAGGCAAGCGGTGAGCGACGAGCGCGACAGTGCCGGCTCCCCCGTCGACAGCACCGACACCCCGGAAGACGGTGAGACCGGCAGCCAGACCGCCGTGGTGACCCGTCCCCAGCGGCCCACGGGCAAGCGCACGCGGCGTGAGGGCGTCACCGACGCCCCGGCCACCGATGCCGGCACCAGCAAGAACGGCGACGACAAGAAGAAGCCGAAGGCCGCCAAGAAGGGCGAGCCGCGGCAGAACCCGTTCGCCTACGTGTACACCTTCCTGACGCAGGTCGTCGCCGAGCTGCGCAAGGTGATCTGGCCCAACCGCAAGCAGATGGTCAGCTACACCACCGTGGTGCTTTTCTTCCTGGCCTTCATGGTGGCGCTCATCGGCGGCGTGGACTTTGGCTTCGCCAGGCTCATCAGTCTGGTGTTCGGCTAGCCGGACACGAGCAGAAGAACTTAGAGAGGAAAGACAACCGTGACGAGCTTCGATGGCGATACGCCTTCGGGTGTGTCCGACGCGATCGCCGAAGCCGCCGATCCGGCGATCGTGATCGCCGACGAGGCTGCGGAGTCGCTGGAACAGCCCACCGCAGTGGTGGTGGCCGAGGATGCAGGGGAAGACGCCGGCCGTGGCCGAGGAGACTCCCGCCGAGGAGGCTCCCGCCGAGGAGGCCGAGGACGAGGACATCGATCCCGCCGAGGCTCTGAAGAAGGACCTGCGCAGGCGTCCCGGCAACTGGTATGTCATCCACTCCTACGCCGGCTACGAGAACAAGGTGAAGGCCAACCTCGAGACCCGCGTGCAGAACCTCGACGTGGGCGACTACATCTTCCAGGTCGAGGTGCCCACCGAAGAGGTCACCGAGATCAAGAACGGCCAGCGCAAGCAGGTCAACCGCAAGGTGCTGCCCGGCTACATCCTGGTGCGCATGGATCTGACCGACGAGTCCTGGAGCGCGGTGCGCAACACGCCCGGCGTGACCGGGTTCGTCGGCGCCACCTCGAAGCCGTCGCCACTGACGCTCGACGACGTCGTGAAGTTCCTGCTGCCACCCGCCACGGCCAAGAAGCAGGGCAAGGCCGCCTCGGGCGCCGCCGCATCCAGCGAGGCCACCCTGGAACGTCCCGAGATCCTGGTGGACTTCGAGGTCGGCGAGTCGGTCACGGTCATGGACGGCCCGTTCGCGACGCTGCCCGCCTCGATCAGCGAGGTCAACGCCGAGCAGCAGAAGCTCAAGGTGCTGGTGTCCATCTTCGGTCGCGAGACACCCGTCGAACTGACCTTCACCCAGGTCGCCAAGATCTAACCCGGCACCCCGTACACACGGGGATTCTTGCCCCAGAAAGAAAAGGAACACCCAGCATGGCCCCGAAGAAGAAGGTCTCCGGGCTGATCAAGCTGCAGATCCAGGCCGGGCAGGCCAACCCCGCCCCGCCCGTCGGTCCTGCACTCGGCCAGCACGGCGTCAACATCATGGAGTTCTGCAAGGCGTACAACGCGGCGACCGAGTCGCAGCGCGGCAACGTCATCCCCGTGGAGATCACCGTCTACGAGGACCGCAGCTTCACCTTCGCGTTGAAGACCCCGCCCGCCGCCAAGCTGCTGCTCAAGGCCGCAGGCGTGCAGAAGGGGTCCGGCACACCGCACACCACCAAGGTCGCCAAGGTGACCTGGGATCAGGTGCGCGAGATCGCCGAGACCAAGAAGGAAGACCTCAACGCCAACGACATCGACGCTGCCGCCAAGATCATCGCCGGCACCGCCCGGTCGATGGGCATCACCGTCGTCTAGAAGCACCGTCTAGCAGCACCGCGACACCCCGTGGGAGGGCCAGCTTCGGCCCGACAAGAACCACAACCAACGCAACTGATTGGAATCACATGAGCAAGACAAGCAAGGCATACCGCGAAGCCGCCGAGAAGGTCGACCGCGACAATCTCTACACCCCGCTCGAGGCCGCGAAGCTGGCCAAGGAGACGTCCTCGAAGAAGCAGGACTCCACCGTCGAGGTCGCGATCCGGCTGGGCGTCGACCCCCGCAAGGCCGACCAGATGGTGCGCGGCACCGTCAACCTGCCCCACGGCACGGGCAAGACCGCCCGCGTCATCGTGTTCGCCGTCGGTGAGAAGGCCGAGGCCGCGGTGGCCGCCGGCGCCGACGAGGTGGGCAGCGACGACCTGATCGAGAAGATCCAGGGCGGCTTCCTGGACTTCGACGCCGCGATCGCCACCCCCGACCAGATGGCCAAGGTCGGCCGCATCGCCCGCGTGCTCGGCCCGCGTGGTCTGATGCCCAACCCGAAGACCGGCACCGTGACCCCCGACGTCACGAAGGCCGTGAACGACATCAAGGGCGGCAAGATCAACTTCCGCGTCGACAAGCAGGCCAACCTGCACTTCGTGATCGGCAAGGCGTCGTTCGACGAGACAGAAGCTCGCCGAGAACTACGGCGCCGCGCTCGACGAGATCCTGCGGGCCAAGCCGTCGTCGTCGAAGGGCCGCTACCTGAAGAAGATCGTCGTCTCGACGACCACGGGCCCCGGCATCCCGGTGGACCCGTCGGTCACGCGCAACTTCGCCGAGGTACCGGGCGCCTAGCGTCTCTCACCAACGCAGCCGCCCCCGTGCACACATCGTGCCGGGGGTGGTTTGTGTCTGGCGGGGCTACCCGGGCGGCAGCATGACGGTGGTGAGCACGGCGCGGTGGTCGGTGCCCGCGATCTGCACCGTTCGCGACGACACGGCGGTGCTCTCGCGGGTCAGGAAGTGGTCCAGACCCATGAACGGGCGGGATCCGCCGGTTGGCGGGGTAGGTGAGTTCGCGACCGGCGCCGGCCTGCTCGGCTGCGTCCCGGTAGCCGTTGGTGAGCAGCTCGCGGTACGGCCGCATGTCGATGGTGGAGTTGAAGTCGCCGCCGATGAGGATGGCCCCGCCCTCGGACTTGGCCGCCAGGTCCGCCAGCGTCCGCGCGAACCTGCCGTAGTCGCGGTGCCAGCCGTCGATCGGCTGCGGCCAGGGCGCGGCGAGGTGCACCGACATCACCGTGGTGTCCTTGGCGACGCCGTCGACGCGGATGCGCGCCTGGACCATCGCCAACTCGTAGCCGGCGATGCGGGAGACGTCGGCGAGCGGGTACCGGCTGTAGATGCCGACCCCGGCGCCGCCCGGGCGCGCATCGAGCGCCCGGTAGGGAAAGGCCTCGTCCATGCCGGCCGCGGTCAGGCTGCGCGACCGCCTTGGGCGTGAGTTCCTGAACCATGACGACGTCGGCGTTGTCGGTCCGCGACGTCGGTCAGTCGCCCGCGGGTCGGCGCCTCCGTAGAGCATGTTGCTGGTCATCAGGCGGATCGGAACCTCGCCGGGTCGGGATCGGTGCTGACGTACCACGGCATCTGCGGCGACCAGCAGGACCACCGCGAGACCGGCCGGCCAAACCCGACAGCAGCCAGCGCCGCCCCCAGAGGAACACCAGCAGTCGCCGCCGGCGCCGCGGGGATGAGGTAGGGCGAGGCGATCACCGCATACAGCGTCCGGTGGCCGGGGATCTCCACGTAACGGGCCGCGCCAGGCCGCCGCGGCGGCGGCGAGCAGGGCGCCGCCGACCGCGATGCTGGTCACTCGGCGTGCGGTACTCAGAGTGTACTCCTTCGGGTGTGCGCGCGCCAGGTGGCCCGAGCCGGGACGGCGCGCTGACAACCAGTATCCCTGCGTTGTGACCGCAGGGGTGCGGCACACTTTCCGGGTGAGCGGAATCAGCGAGGTGGATCGTTGCCGTCGGGGCGTAATGTGCGCCGCGATGATCACACGTGCCGCTCGGCCGCCGCCGAACCCGCCGCCGGTGTCGCCGCAGGCGCGTGCCGCGGGCCTGATCGACGTGCGTTCGGTGGTGCCCGACGCGATCATCGACCTGCGCTACGCGACGGCCGACAACTTCGTCGGCGTCGCGCTGTACCCGGCCGACGCCCGCTGCCTGGTGCACGAGTCGCTGGCCGAGGGCCTCGGCCGTCGCGGCCGACCAGCTGCGGGACGCAGGGCGAGCGGCTGGTGTTCTGGGACTGCTACCGGCCGCACGAGGTCCAGGTGCGGATGTTCGAGGCGGTGCCGAATCCGAATTGGGTGGCGCGGCCCAGCGACTACGCGCGCAGCCACGAATCCGGCCGGTCGGTCGACGTGACGCTGGCCGACGCGCACTACGGCTGGCTGGTCGACATGGGCACCGGCTTCGACGACTTCACCCCGCGCAGCCTGGCGTACGCGACCGACGGTGTGAGCGCCGCGCAGCAGGCCAACAGGGCGCGGCTGCGCGACGCGATGAGTGCCGGCGGGTTGGCCGTCGTACTCGGGGGAGTGGTGGCACTTCGACGGGCCGGGCGCCAAGGAGCCGCGCCCGATCTTGGACGTGCCGGTGAACTGACCGGCCTAGGCGTACGGCGGTCGACACACACCAGGCCTGCGCCCAAGGTCAGTACGGTCTCGTCGCGTGTGCCACGATGGCGACGTGAGGGGAATCATCTTGGCGGGGGGTTCTGGCACGCGCTTGCACCCGATCACGCTCGGAGTGTCCAAGCAGCTGATCCCCGTGTACGACAAGCCGATGGTGTACTACCCGCTGTCGACGCTGATCCTGGCGGGTATCCGGGACATTCTGGTGATCACGACGCCGCACGACGCGGAGGGTTTCGAGCGGCTGCTCGGTGACGGCTCACGGTTCGGAGTGTCGATCACATTCGCCCAGCAGCCTTCGCCGGACGGGCTCGCCCAGGCGTTCACGATCGGCGCGGGATTCATCGGCACCGACGAGGTCGCGCTGATACTGGGTGACAACCTGCTGTACGGGCCGGGGTTGGGCACCCAGCTCAAGCGCTTCAAGGATGTCGACGGTGGTGCGATCTTCGCCTACTGGGTGGCCGAGCCGGCCGCGTACGGGGTCGTCGAATTCGATCAGAGTGGGACTGGCGGTTTCCCTGGAGGAGAAGCCCACGCGGCCGAAGAGCAACTACGCGGTACCGGGCCTCTACTTCTACGACAACGACGTCGTCGCGATCGCACGGGATCTGAAGCCAAGCGCATCGCGGCGAGTACGAGATCACCGACGTCAACCGAACGCTATCTGGACCAGGGCCGGCTCAAGGTGGAGGTGCTGCCGCGCGGGACGGCATGGCTGGACACGGGGACGTTCGATCAGATGACCGACGCTGCCGAATTCGTGCGCACGATGGAGCGGCGCACC
Source organism: uncultured Actinomycetota bacterium (assembly GCA_963798245.1). Taxonomy (GTDB): domain Bacteria; phylum Actinomycetota; class Actinomycetes; order Mycobacteriales; family Mycobacteriaceae; genus Mycobacterium. The sequence goes on along the minus strand of CAWCSO010000002.1, from coordinate 591,300 downwards.
GGCTTGAAGATCGGAGCGCCCGAAGAAGTCGCCTGGCGCCAAGGGTTTCTCACCGACGACGAGTTGGCGACGCGCGCCGCGTCGTTGGTGAAGTCGGGCTACGGGACATACCTGCTGGACCTGCTGGACGGGGGACGCTAGTGGCGCGGCTGCTCGTCACGGGAGGTGCCGGGTTCATCGGCTCCAACTTCGTGCACTACGTCGTCGATCACACCGACCATCACGTCACGGTGTTGGACAAGCTGACCTACGCCGGTAACCGCGCGTCGCTGTCCGGATTGCCGGAGCAACGGGTGACCTTCATCCAAGGCGATGTCGCCGACGCCGCACTCGTCGACGATCTGGTGGCATCCGCCGATGCGGTCGTGCACTACGCGGCCGAATCGCACAACGACAACTCCCTGCACGACCCGCACCCGTTCCTGCACACCAACCTGGTGGGCACGTTCACACTCCTGGAAGCGGCGCGCAGGCACGGCACCCGGCTGCACCACATCTCCACCGACGAGGTGTACGGCGACCTGGCCCTCGATGATCCGACCAGGTTCACCGAGACGACCCCCTACAACCCGTCTTCGCCGTACTCCTCGACGAAGGCGGGCAGTGACCTGTTGGTGCGCGCGTGGGTTCGGTCCTTCGGGGTCGCCGCGACGATCTCCAACTGCTCCAACAACTACGGCCCTTACCAGCACGTCGAGAAGTTCATTCCCCGCCAGATCACCAACGTCCTGCAGGGTGTCCGGCCCAAGCTGTACGGCGAGGGCCGCAACGTGCGCGACTGGATTCACGCCGACGACCACTCGTCGGCAGTGCTGACGATCCTGGACAAGGGCCGCATCGGGGAGACGTACCTCATCGGCGCCGACGGTGAGAAGGACAACAAGACCGTGGTCGAACTGATCCTGACCCTCATGGGCCAGCCTGCCGACGCCTACGACCACGTCACCGACCGGGCCGGCCACGACCTGCGGTATGCCATCGACTCCACGAAACTGCGCGACGAACTCGGCTGGCAACCGCGGTACGGCGACTTCGAGCAGGGTCTGTCCGCGACGATCGAGTGGTACCGCGAGAACGAGGACTGGTGGGCGCCGGCGAAGGATGCGACCGAGGCGTTCTACGCCCGACTCGGCCAGTGACCGAAGGGCACATGCGCGTGGTGAACTACGGAAAAGCACTGCACGCCAACGCGACTCCCATTCCCGGGCTGACGCTGTGGGACCTACCCGTCCACGGCGACAACCGCGGCTGGTTCAAGGAGAACTGGCAGCGCGAGAAGATGGTCGCCGCCGGGTTGCCCGACTTCGGGCCCGTGCAGAACAACGTGTCGTTCAACGACGCAGTGGGTACCACGCGCGGTATCCACGCCGAGCCCTGGGACAAGTTCGTCTCGGTCGCGACCGGACGCATCTTCGGGGCGTGGGTGGACCTGCGCGCCGGCGCCACGTTCGGCGCGACGTTCACCGCCGAACTCGACCCGTCGCGGGCGGTGTTCGTGCCCCGCGGAGTCGGTAACGCGTTTCAGACCCTCGAGCCGAACACCGCCTACGTCTACCTCGTGAACGATCACTACTCACCAGACGCCGAGTACACCTCGGTGAACCTTGCCGACGAGACCGTCGCCATCCGGTGGCCGATCCCGTTGACGAGCGCTGAACTATCGGCCAAGGACCGCGACCACCCGTCGCCTGTCGGAGGTCAAGCCCGTTGCGCCGCGCAAGATCCTGGTCATTGGCTGCGGGTGGGCAACTGGGCCGCGCGCTGCGCGAGGTGTACGCCGACGCATCGCACGTCGAGTTCGTCGACCTCCCTGAACTCGACCTCACCGCCGCGGACCTCGGTTCCGCGCGTCGGTGGCGCGACTACGAGACCGTCATCAACGCTGCCGCCTACACCGCCGTGGATGCGGCAGAGACCACGGAGGGGCGCACCGCGGCGTGGGCCGCCAACGTCACCGGTGTCGCGGCGCTGGCTGCTGTGGCCACCACGCACGGCATCACCCTCGTCCACGTCTCCAGTGACTATGTGTTCGACGGCACCAAGACACAGCCCTATCGCGAAGACGATCCCATCGCGCCGCTCGGTGTCTATGGCCAGACGAAGGCTGCGGGCGACCAGATCGTGGCCACGGTGCCGCACCACTACATCGTGCGCACCTCGTGGGTGATCGGCGACGGCCGCAACTTCGTGCGGACCATGCTGTCCCTCGCCGACCGCGGCATCGACCCGTCCGTGGTGAATGACCAGAGTGGACGCTTGACGTTCACCTCGGAACTTGCCCGTGCGATCCGGCACTTGATCGAGACGTCCGCGCCGTACGGGACCTACAACGTGACCGGGGCCGGCCCGGTCACGTCGTGGGCGGATGTCGCGAGGAAGGTGTTCACCCTCGCCGGTCACGACCCAGCCAGGGTGACCGGCGTCAGCACCGACGAATACTTCTCATCGGCGACGGGTCCGGTGGCGCCGCGCCCGCGGAGCAGCCTTCTCGACCTGAACAAGATCGAATCCGTCGGATACCTACCCGTCGACGCCGACGAGACCCTCGCGGGTTACGTGAGGGCCGGGTGACCACCTGGGGTGATCCAGACCGCCGTGGCTAGTGCGACCCCTGGGCTGGCCGGCACAGCTCGAGTATGGGCGGCAGTAGTTCGGCGATCTGGGAACCAATCGCGTCGAAGATCTCCGTGCCCTGACCGATGGGGTCGGTGATGTCCGACGGTTCGTGGCCGGCAAGACGCGGACGTTGCGCGGTGAGGTCCGCGACGGTTTGGGCGTTGCACTCCGTGGCGAGTCGGAACGCCTCGGTCAGGGTGAAGGTCCGGTGGAGCCGCTGCGGGGCGAGTTCGAGGACGCGGTCGCGGTGTGCCCGGGTCATGGTGAGGACGAGGTCGGCATTCAACGCAATCTTCGGCGTGAGCTGTCGTGCGGCGAAGTCGGATGCGTCGCCGCCCAGCTCCTCGAGGACGCGCGCGGATTCGTGGTGCATCGGATGCGCAATGACGGCCTGGGTCCCCGCGCTGGATGCCGTGAGGTCGGGGATCTGGCACCTGGTGGCGTACGCGGCGGCCAGTCGTTCTGCCGTGGGGGAGCGACAGATGTTTCCGGTACAGACGAATAGCACGTGCAGAGCGAGGCCTCTTCCTGTCACCCGCGAGATGTCGCGGCCCGTGCCACGAGCACCAGGACCGGGTCGGTTTCGGTCCCTGGACGTTGATGGTGGCCGATGGGGTGGTTGCCGGTCAATCCGACTCCGGGCCGCGACACCGACGGGATCGCGTGCGCGTGCGACACCGCGGGCGTTTGGGGCGGGGCCGGCGACAATCCGCTCCTCGTTGGCTAGGTTGGCTGGATTACCGACCTGAATTCCCGGGGCGGTGGGGATTGCGACTTGCGCCCGCTGGCATGCGGGCTCCACGGGCGAGGGGGCGGCGGACAATGACCGTGGACGCCTGGGTGACGCTCGCGGTGGTCGTCGTCGCCGTCGTGATCCTGGTGCTCGACCGGTTCAACGCCACGGTGGTCATGGGCGGCTCGGTGCTGGCCCTGTACCTGGCCGGCGTGATCGACCAGAAAGAGGTGCTCTCGGGATTCGCCAACGAATCGTTGGCCGTCGTCGCCTCGCTCTACGTGCTGGCAGGTGCCGCCGACATCACCGGGGCGTTCGAGGGGGCGACCTCGCGCCTGCTCGGTGGAGCGGGGCGCGGCAAGACCCACGGCGAACTCCTGCGGGTATGTGGCCCGTCGGCCGCCGCGTCCGCATTCATCGCCAACACGCCGTTGGTGGCGATGCTCGCACCCCGGGTGATCCGCTGGTGCCGACGGACCGGGCGATCGCCGTCGCGGTATCTGATGCCGCTGAGCTACGCGATCATTCTGGGCGGATCGATGACGATGATCGGAACCTCGCTCAACCTGTTCGTCAACGATCTGATCGACGACGCGGGCCTGGGCCGGCTGAGCCTGTTCGCGATCACCGGGATCGGACTTCCCCTGGCCATCGGCGGCGTCGGTCTGATCGTGCTGCTGGGGCCCCGTCTGCTCCGCGAGCGGACCACGCCCGGAGACAATCTCTCGGGAACCGAACGCGAGTTCACCGTGGAGATGACGATTCCCCCCAACAGTGCGATGGCCGGCGCCACGGTCGCCGATGCGGGCCTGCGCAACCTCGATGGAGTGTTCCTCGTCGAGGTCGAGCGCGCGGGCAAGGTGATCGCGGCGATCGGGCCCGACGAACCGCTGGCCGCCGGCGATCGACTGGTCTTCGTGGGAAACCTTGCTCGCGTTCTCGATCTGCAGCGGATGTCGGGACTGGTCTCGGCAGAAGCGCGTCACTTCGCCGACCTGGCGCGAAATCCGCAGCGTCAGTTCGTCGAAGCCGTGGTCAGCGCGGGTTCACCGTTGGTCGGGTCCAGCCTGAAGGCCGCGGGGTTTCGTACCCGCTACGACTCGGCGGTCGTGGCCATCCACCGATCCAGTGAGCAACTCACCGAGAAACTCGGCGAGGTCCGGCTCCGGGCCGGAGACGTCCTGCTGGTGATGGCGGGGCCCGACTTCACCAAGAGCTACCGCCAGCATCGTGACTTCGCGATGGTGGCCCCGCTCAACACCGAGCGGCCGATCCGGCGTGAGCACGCCAGGGTCGTCGAACTTTGCATCGTCACGCTCATCGTGGTGGCGGGAACCGGCCTGCTGGACCTGCTTCAGGCGTCGCTGCTGGTCGCCTTCGGGCTGGTCGTCTTCAAGATCGTGACGTTCGAGGACGCGCGTCGGTCCATCGACGCCAACGTCCTGTTGCTGATGGCGACCAGTTTCGGCCTCGGGATGGCCGTCGATCGCAGCGGGCTCGCCGGCGCCCTGGCCCGTGGGGTGGTCGGTGCCGCGACTCCGCTCGGTGACTACGGACTGCTGGCGGCCGTGCTCGTCGCCACCATGCTCGTCACCGAGGTGATATCGCATACCGCCGCCGCCGCACTCATGTTTCCCATCGCCATCGCCATCGCCGCGCAGACGGGCGTCAATCCGCTGCCCTTCGCCGTCATCGTGATGTTCGGGGCCACGCAGTCATTCCTGACCCCCATCGGTTATCAGACCAACACCATCGTGTGGGCGATGGGCGGCTATCGCTACACCGACTTCGCCCGGCTGGGTGCGCCGTTGACGGTGTGGCTGCTGATTGCGACGCCGTTCCTGGTGCCGATCTTCTTCCCGTTCCACTGAGGTGCGTTAGCGTGGTTCGCATTCGGCCAGCCGCCGCCCCGAGGAACGCCTTCGCGGGTTCGGACCCGTTGCGGGCCAGCGCCTTCCGATACCAGTCGGCGGCCTCCTCGCGCCGCCCCGACCGCCGCAGCAGGTCAGCGCGGATCGATGCCACGGTGCCCGACCGCGCCAGTCGCGGATCGTCGGCGACCTCGTCCAGGGCAGGCAGCCCGGCGTCGAAGCCGTCCCGAAACCCGACTGCCAGCGCCCGGTTCGCCCTCGCCACCGGTGAGTCGCTGATCGTCGATGAGCCGGTCGTAGGCCGCGCAGATCAACGGCCAGTCGGTGGCGTCCCAACTGGGTGCGGTGGCGTGCGCCGCGGCGATCACCGCCTGCGGCAGATAGGGGCCGGTCGGCCCCTTCGGCCAGGCGCAACCGGTCGAGTCCCCGGGCGATGCGCCCCCGGTCCCAGCGCGTGCGGTCCTGCTCCTCGAGCGGCACCAATGCGCCGGAGGCGTCCACCCGCGTCGCGCGGCGTGAATCATGCAGCAGCACCAGCGCCGCCAGGGCGTGCGCGTCGCGCTCGAGTCGGGCATCAGCGCGCACAGCTCGCCAGCCGAGTCGCACCCCCTCGTCGCACAGTTCGTCGCGGATCGCCGACGGACCGGCCGTCGACCAGTAGCCCTCGGTGAACACCGAGTAGATGCACGCCAGCACGTGCGGCGCCCGCTCGGGCAGTAGCTCGGCCGGGGGCACCCGCAGCGGGATGTTCGCCCCGCGAATCTTGTTCTTGGCCCGGGTGATCCGCTGCCCGACCGCCGCCTCGGACTGCAGCATCGCCCGCGCGATCTCGGGCACCGTCAGCCCGGAGATCAAGCCGCAGCGTCAGCGCCAGCTGGGAGGCGCGATCCAGCGCGGGATGCGCGCACGTGAACATCATCCGCAGTTCGTCGTCGCGCACCGGATGCACGGCTGCCGCGTCGGTGCGGGCACCGTCGTCGTCCGTCACTGCGGCGAGCTCCTTTCCCGGCCGCACCGACTCACGGCGAAGCCGATCGAGAGCGCGGTTGCGGGCGACCGTGACGAGCCAGCCGCCGGGATTGCTCGGGCATGCCGTCGCGCGGCCACACCCGCAGTGCCTCGGCGAAGGCCTCCTGGACGGCGTCCTCGGCGACGGTCGAGGTCACCGCACCAGCGGGCGATCGCCGCCACGGCAGGACCCCATTCGCGCCGGAAGACGCCGTCCAGGTCGGTCATCGGCGGTGATCTACAGCATGGAGACGCCGGCCAGCTGGCGAAGCTCCACCGAGGTCGCCGGGATCATCGACGCGATCTTCACCGCCTCGTCCCGGTCGGCGGCCGACAGGACGTAGAAGCCGTTGGCGACCTCGGCGCCCTCGACGTACGGTCCGTCGGTGAACGTCGCCTTGCCGTCGCGCACCCGCACCGTCGTCGCGGTGACGGCGGATGAAGCGCCGCACCGCCCCGGATGTGTTCCCCGGCGGCCGCGCCGAACTCGTTGTGCCGCGCGATGCCTTCCTCCCACTCGGGGGTGCCGGGCGTGACGGACCGCTCGGGCGGTTCCAGCAGCAGCGCCAGCCAGTTGGTGCCCTCCGAGCGCCACCGGTTCGGGCTCCATGGCCATCGGCCACACCTCGACGCCGCCGTACTTGGCGGCGGGGATCTGCCGGGCGAGTTCGAGCGCCTCGTCGAGGTCGGCCGCCTCGAACACGTAGTAGCCGCCGGCGACCTCGGCCGCACTCGGCGAACGGCCCGTCGGTGACACTCGGTGCGTCCGGCCCACCGGTGATGCGGGCGCCGGTCGCGGTGGGCAGCAGGGCGTCGCCGCCGCGGATGGACCTTCGCCGCGGTCGCGTGGAAGTCCTGGTAGGCCGCCATCTCGGTGGCCTGCGCCGCCGCGTCGGCGGGGCGGTCGGTTCTCGGGTGCAGCAGCAGTGCGAAGTAGTGCATCGGGTGACCTCCGGTCAGTGAGCAGGACCCTGTGTCCCAACTCTCTACCCGTTAGACGAAGGGCGCCGGGTGAATCCGACAGGCGGCGCGGATTCGTCGAGAACGTCTTGCGGTTTCGACGTCGCGTCGCCAGAGACCTCTGGTTGTGGTCGGATGTGTAAGTAGGCAAGGACGATTCTTCTCGACTGATGGTGCGCGCCTGGCGTGGAACGCCTAAGCCCTACCGAGTGCACGTCGGCACCGATACCTTCGGGAGTGACGTTGTCCGCCAACGGCTGAACCGGAACCCGCGCTTCCCCTGGAGACGTCGGCTCGCGGAGTCGAAAAGTCAATTCAGCAGTCTTGCCTGGCGATATAGCCAATTGAGCTTCAAAGCTTGGATGGCCGCGCTCCGTCGCCCCATAGGCACTGATCTTTTTGCCGTTGGCGAGGACACTCATTATTTGCGCATCCTTGGTTGCGAGAAGACGGACCGATGTGAGCATCGCGCCCCTTGGGATGTTGTCCGCGAGACCGGGAAAGAACCCCAGTTTCCCTGCGACGTAATCCGGCAGAGGCGTCGGGTCCGAGAGTGTGTTGGTCAACCGAACCGTGACGGTCGACAGTCGTGTATCGCCATCACAGCCGTCGGCGACATATTCGATCTGCCGGTCCAGGTAATAGTCCATCTTGTTGCCGCCGAGATTGTTGATGACGACTTCGGCGTATGGCGCCGGATCGTCGGGAATCACGTGGGCCAGCGGCGTCTCTTCCAGGAGCTTCTGGTCGTTCGGCGACGAACTCCACACTGCGATGCGGCGTTCGCTGACGGCTTTGCCGAGGGCATCGAGCAGATTGCGAGGGGATTTCACCTCGCCGGTGATCTTCTTGACGACCTCGCTGGCGATGTCTTGCAGGTATTGCTTGCGGGCGGTTTGGTCGTCGGGGAAGCGGATGTAGGCGGTCGATTCGGTCAGTTCGACGACGTTGTCGTCGGTGACCGTCTTCGCCGTCGGGCATGGTGACCGGTCCGGTCGCGCCGAGGATGTAGCTCAGGGCGACGGGTCGATGGCGATGACGCCGTCGACGTTCTCTCCGGACTGTTGGGCCCACATCGACTTCCAGATTTGGGCCGCGTAGGGGAAGTGGGAACTCTGATTGCTGTTCCTGAAGTCGGTGCGTGGGGTTGGTGAACCCGTACTGCTGGTTGAATTCTGGGCCCAGGTCCAGTGGGGTGAAGGGGCTTGTCGAGTTCGGTGTTGGGCCCTAGGGTGTCCACGGTGGCTTTGCCGTCGTCGAATCGCAGAATCCCGAATCCGCCGAGCAGGCCGCCGGTGCCTCGGGCCTCGGCGTTGGTCTGGAAACCCATGAAATAGGTGCGCGGGCCGTCGGCGCCCATCATCGACGGGGCCAGCCGCGCGGCGAGGGCCGTGTTACCCATCAGTTGTGCGATATCGGATGTCTGCGCTTGTAGTTGTGATCGGGCTTCGCCGAGCACGGACAGATACCGCGGATCCGGGATCGCTTGGGCGTCAGCATTGAGTCGGGCCGCGGCTGCTGCGATCTTGCTCAGTGCTGGTTCTTCGTTGCGCAGTGCCTCCACGTCCAGCCGGCCATTGGCGAACAACTGATCTGGCGCGACAGTCGTGCCGGCATCTGCGGTGGGTTTCAACACGTCGGCGGTCAGGCCGAGCACTACGTCTGATATCTGTTGGCCGGTTTTGAATGGGCTGCCCAACCACGGCACGGCGGAAGCGATGTTCCAAGGCAGGCTGTGCGTTGCGTCATGAGCCGCCTGCGCATGAGATTGCCCATCGGCTGCAAAGCGCGATGCATCGGCGGTATTTCCCTGCAGCAAGGCATCTTTGGTCTGCTGCGCGCTGGTACGTGCCTGCTCGAGATTGGTCTTCGCCGCTAGCGCCGAGAGACCGAGCCAGCAGCCGAACGCGATGACGACAACCAGCACCGCAAGCCCCGCCCAAGCAACATAGCGGTGCCTGAGCCAGTGCCGCTCGTCGTGATCGTCTTCGTCGGTCAGAGTCGTATCGTTGTCGATCGAATCGTCGCTAGACGGATGCCGTGAAAAAAGGCCCACTCAGTAAATTCCCCGCGCTCCGGTTGCAGTCTGCGCCAGCAGAGCAGCCACACTAGCTGACCAATGGATAACAACTCGCCAGCTGCCCAGTGGCATCAACTGACGAGTTGTTTCCGTGAACTAGAGCTATGCGGTCAGGTACGGACCGACGCGGAGGATCGCGGCGATGTTGTTGGCCAAGGCGTCGACTCCGTCACCGACATTCGTGAAGAAGTCGCCCACCGGCCCGGGGAGAATGGCGCCTACGAACTTGAGTAGTTGACCGGTACCCTCGACGACCACGTAGGCGATCGTGCCGAAGTAGATGACCACCCCTCGGACGATGGCTTGTGTTCCGGCGATGGCTCCTTCGACCAGGTAACACCCCACTGCTAACGGTCCAGTGCAAGGCGCCGCCGCGGCCGCGCCAACACTGTTCGTGGGAGTGATGCTTGGGTTCGGATCGATGACGAGCCCAGCGCCAGCGCCGACGACCTCCGCGAATGGCGCGAGGTTGGGCGTTGCGTGAGCAACAATCGGTGTGAGCGTGGCCGCTGCGGCAACCGCGATTGCTGCCGTGCTCACTTGAAACTTCTTGACTCCGAATGGAACCTTGGTTGCAACAGCGGACATGTCCCCCACCCCCATATTTCTAACGATTGGGTAAAGCTTCGCACTCGCTGACCGGCCTGTCAACCAGAACGCGCAAACTGCGAGTCGATACTTGCATACGAAATCAAGTTCCGTTTGTGACCATATTTTGACCGTTATGCCAGCGAGTAAGCGAAGCCACTGATATCCCGGACGCTGGCCCCGAAGGCCTCCGGCGTCGCGACGGGAAACAGCAGGTCACCGCCGTGAAACGTTCCCACCACCACCCGCCCGGCTGCCGGCGTCCCGGCGGCCAACGGCCGCCGGTAATACAAAAGTCCTCGTCGCGCATAGGGCCAAGTTCATTAGCAAAGAATAATCGTGTGGTGGAAGTTCGGACAATTCTTCGTCGGTGGCCATGCCCGCCCAGCAAGTCACATCTTTCTCATGTGCCCCAGACGGGTCGTAGATCGACCCCAGGAGAGCGCCTGCTGGCAGCTGATGAATAGCGTCGTTCTCCCGCAGCGACGGCAGCTCCTCGGGATGGTCCAGCTACCGATTCGAGATACAGGGACATTGCGCGTACGCGCCGGCGATCTCGCCGAGCCAGCCCTCTCTTTTCGCCTTGTGAACCAGCTCCTCGGGCGAAATTCCTGTGCGCCATCGGCCACACCTCGCCGAGCCGGACCGTCGGTATCTGCCTGGCTAACGAAACGACTCGTCGAGGTCGCAGGCCCTCGACGTATAGCCGTCGGTCACCTCAGGCGCGTCGGGGCTGCCGTGATCCGGACACCTGCGCCCTGACAGCGGTCAGGGTGTCGCCGGCGCGGATGGCCGAATGCTCACGGGCATGGGAGTCGCCGCAGGCCTGCAAGTCAGCCTGGGGCGTCTGGAGCATTGAGAAGTAGTGCATCGTGACCTTGCAGGACGGGAGCAACGCAGACCGCACAAACGGGCGACGGCGAGTGCGATTGTGCGTCTGCTCGCCCCGCCCTACGCCGCCGCAGCCGACTTCAGATACGTCACCAAACTGACGTCGATCGCCTCGTCGATGAAGTAGTACTGGCAACCGGTCAGGTACTTCATGTACCGGTCGTAGTTCTCCTCGTCGGTGGCCGCGATCGCCTCGGCCTTGTGCTGCTCCAGCCGGCTGGACCAGATGCCCAGCGTCTTGATGTAGTGGTTGCGCAGCGACATGGTCTCGGGCACCGTGAAGCCGGCCTTCTCGCCGTGCTCCACCATCATCTGGGTGGTCGGCACGCGGCCGCCGGGGAAGATCTCGGTGATCATGAACTTGACGAACCGGGCCAGCTCGAAGGTGAGCTTCTTGCCGCGCTCCGCCAGGTCGTAGGGGTGATAGCCGACGCTGCTCTGGATCGTCATCCGGCCGTCGTCGGGCAGGATGTCGAAGCAGGACTTGAAGAAGTCGTCCCAGCGATCCCTGCCGAAGTGTTCGAACGCCTCGATCGACACGATCCGGTCGACGGGGGAGTGGAACTGCTCCCAGCCCTCCAGTCGCACGTCGAAGCTGCGCTCACTGTTCAGACCTGCGAGCAACTGACTGCAGTAGGCCTGCTGGTTCTTGCTCAGCGTCAGCCCGATGACGTTGACGTCGTACTTCTCCATCGCCCGCTGCAGCGTCAGGCCCCAGCCGCAGCCGACCTCGAGCAGCGTCATGCCCGGCTTGAGCTGCAGCCGGTCGAGGTGCTGGTCGACGTTGGCGACCTGCGCCTCCGACAGGGTGACGTTCGGGCCGGTGAAGTAGGCACAGCTGTACTTGCGTGTCGGGTCCTGGAAGACGCCGAAGAAGTCGTCCGACAGGTCGTAGTGGGCCTGGATGTCCTCGAAATGGGGCTCCAGGTCCTTCGTGCCGGTGGAGTTGTCAGACATGTTTCGCTGGTCAGCCTTTCTAGTGACACTTCCGGCGCGCCCGACCGCGTGACACGGTCTAGCTGCGCCGCACCTTACCCGCGGATCGTCCGCTGACGTCGCAACCCACGCCTCAAGTTGCTCAGCCTATCGGTTACCCGCAGGCCGACCGAAATTCACCTGCCGCGCCTTGGCAGGGTGAAATGGTCGACGTCGATGCAGGAGCCGCGGAACATCGTCGCGCACCCGGTCAGGTACGTCATGTAGCGCGCGTAGACCTCAGACCCATGGGTGCGCACGCCGCCAGGGGCCTGAGCGAGCGGACCCGGCGAGATTACTTTGCCAGCGTGAACTGGTTGACGTCGATGTAGCCGACCTTGAAGCCGTGGGCGCAGCCCGTCAGGTAGTGCATGTAGCGGTCGTAGACCTCTTCGGACTGCACCTCGATGGCCTTGTCCTTGTTGGCCTCGAGTGCGGCGGCCCAGGTGTCGAGCGTGCGGGCGTAATGCGCCTGCAGCGACTGCGTGCGGGTCAGCTCGAACCCGGCCTCGGTGGCGTGCTCGCCCACCAGTTCGATGGTCGGCAGGTACCCGCCGGGGAAGATCTCGGTGAGGATGAACTTGACGAACCGTGCCACCGAGAAGGTCAGCGGCATGCCGCGCTCGGTCATCTGCGGCAACGTCAGCGCGGTGATGGTGTGCAGCAGCATGACGCCGTCGTCCGGCAACACCTTGTAGGCCATGGCGAAGAAGTCGTCCCAGCGGTCACGGCCGAAGTGCTCGAACGCGCCGATCGACACGATCCGGTCCACCGGCTTGTCGAACTGCTCCCAGCCCTGCAGCAGCACCTGCTTGCTCCGCGGGCTGCCTTTCTCGTCCAGTGCGTCGAACACCTTCTCGACGTAGGCCTTCTGGTTCTCCGACAGCGTCAGGCCGATGACGTTGACGTCGTAGCGCTCGACCGCCCGCATCATCGTCGAGCCCCAGCCGCAACCGATGTCCAGCAGCGTCATCCCGGGCTGCAGACCCAGCTTGCCCAGCGCCAGATCGACCTTGGCCAGCTGCGCCTCCTCCAGCGACATGTCGTCACGCTCGAAGTACGCGCAGCTGTAGGTCTGACTCGGATCGAGGAACAGCCGGAAGAAGTCGTCGGACAGGTCGTAGTGCGCCTGGACGTCTGCGAAGTGCGGTTTCAAGTTGTTCTTGCGGACCGTCTTGGCCATGATGGAAGTGCCTTTCTTGCTGGTCAGCGGCCTCGGCAGTCAACGACGACCCCGCCAACCCCGATGCACTCGAGGAACGATGCTACGCGCCGGAGCTGTACGTCAGGTATCGGTGTTTCTCAGGGAACCTCGGCGAACGTGGTCTTCAACTCGCCCACGATGTCGTCCCACAGCGGTTCGGGAAGGTCGTGGCCCATGCCGTCGAAAAGCACCAGACGCGAACGCCGGATCGCCTTCGCCACCGCCCGCCCGCCCGACGGCCGCATCAACTTGTCGGCGCGGCCGTGGATCACCACGGTCGGGGCGGTGATCTGCCTGTCGTAGTCCAGCAGGCTGCCGCTGCCGAGGATGGCGCCGAAGTGCCGTGCCACCCCAGCCGGGTAGTAGGAGCGCTCGTAGCCCTCGATCGCGTCGGCGATCATCTGCTCCTCGGGCACCGGGTAGGCGGGGCTGCCGATGGTCCTGCCGACCTTCACCGCGTTGGCGATGATGCCGTCGCGTGAGGTGTCCTTCGGCCGGGTGGTCACCGCACGCAATTGTTTGGGCCCCGGCGGTGGCAGCAGCGGCTGGTTGTTGCTGGAGAAGATCACGCCCAGCGTCTTGGTGCGGTGCTGATAGCGCGCGGCGAAGACCTGGGCGATCATGCCGCCCATCGACCCGCCGACCACGTGCGCCCGCTCGATCCGCAGATGGTCGAGCAGCGCGCAGGCATCGTCGGCCATGTGTTCCAGTGTGTAGACGGCGTCGCTCGGCCTGCCCAGGTACGACTTGGCCAGGCGCGGCACCAGCGGCGCCCCGGTGTGACGGCCTTCGACCTTGCTCGACAGCCCCACGTCGCGGTTGTCGTAGCGGATGACGCGCAGTCCCTGGTTGACCAGTCGCTCGCAGAAACCCGGCCGCCACAGCAGCAGCTGCGCGCCCAGGCCCATGATCAGCAGGACCGCGGGATCGTTCTCGTCACCCATGTCCTCGTAGTGGATGTCCAGCTCGCCCGATCGCGCGGTGCCGGTGCGCACGTCCATCAGACCTCGAGTTCGTTCACGGTCGGCTCCGCCGTTTCCTTGTGTTCGCGGCTGACCTCCACCATGAAGTTGGCGAAGTAACCGGTCAGCTGCGGGTCGCTCATCATCTGCCAGTTGGGGGCCAGCAGCTTCATGTAGCGCTCGACGTAGAGGAACTGCTTGCCGATGAGCACCAGCTCACGCGGCAGCTTCACGTCATAGGCATCGGCAAGCGTCGAGAGCTGCTTGCCGATATCGGCGTAGCTCAGGTCGCCCAGCGAGGTCATCGTGAGCGGGGTGGCGAACTTCTCGAGATCCTTGGCGGCCTCGGCCTCGGGCTTCATGGTGCCCACCGCGCCCATCAGGACGACGATCTTGCCCGCCGCGGCGTGGTCCTTCTTGACCAGTAGCGCATGGACCAGTTCGCGCAGCAGCCAACGGGTGCGGGGATCGATGCGGCCCATGATGCCGAAGTCGAAGAAGACGATCTTGCCTTCGTCGTCGACGTAGAGGTTGCCGGCGTGCAGGTCGCCGTGGAACAGGCCATGGCGCAGCCCACCCTCGAACACGCTGAACAGCAACGCCTTCACCAGCTCGGTGCCGTCGAAGCCCTTCTTGCGGATGGCCGCCGCGTCGTCGATGCGGGTGCCCTGGATGCGCTCCATGGTCAGCACGCGCTCGCTAGTCAGATTCCAATACACCTGCGGCACACGGATGTTCTCGCCCAGTGGCGAGGCGTGCATGTGCGCCACCCAGGCGTCCATCGACTGCGCCTCGAGCCGGAAGTCGAGTTCCTCGGCGAGGTTGTCGGCGAAGTCGGCGACGACGTCCTGCGCCGAGAGTCGGCGACCCATCTTCGCCAGCTCGACGAGTTGGGCTCCGCGCTTGAGGATCTGGAGATCCGCGGCCACCCGCCGGCGAATGCCCGGTCGCTGAATCTTGACCACGACCTCTTCGCCGGTGTGCAGCGTCGCGTAGTGCACCTGGGCGATCGACGCCGAGGCGAACGGGTGCTCGTCGAACGACTTGAAGAGATTCGACGGGTCGTCGCCGAGTTCGTCCTTGAGCAGCGCGTGCACCTGCTTGGTGTCGGCCGGTGGCACCCGGTCGAGCAGGCTGCGGAACTCGCGGCTCAACGGCTCGCCGAAGGCCCCTGGGCTCGACGCGATGATCTGCCCCATCTTCACGTAGGTGGGGCCCAGATCGGAGAACGCCTGGGGGATCTGCTTGAGGACCTTCTGCTGCAGTGAACCGCGCGAGAACAGGTTGCCGACGACCCGCGCGCCGGTCCGGGTGACCTGCCACCCGGTCGCGCCGACGCGGGCGGCCTCGACCGGCAGTGGCACCCGGTCCAGTTTGGCTACCTCGCGGTGCTTAGTCGTTGTCATGGCCCCAGTGTCTCAAAGAGTGGTGGTCAGGCGAAAAAGCGTGTGGACCGGGTCACATCGATGGGCGATCGTGACCGTTCCTGCCCGTGGCTCAAGCGAAGGTGCTCTCCACCTCGTCGCGGCTGCGCATCGGGTCGCTGCCCGGCACGTACGCACGGCACGGTGTGCGGCGCAAGCGCGGGGTCGATGCCGCCGGCCACCCTCGCCTGCGCCTGGGTGAACTCCGGTATGGGGCCGGCCGCGGCGTGCAGCGCGTTGATGGTGGTCCACACGGCGGCCCGGCGCGCCGTTCGCTCGACGACGTTGGGGGAGCGGTGCCCCACCATGTCGGCGGCCCACGACGGCAGGGTGTCGCGGATCGCCCAGTCGATCGCGCTCTCCGGCAGGCTCAGGTGGTGTCCGGTGGCCATCGCCGCGCCGTGGGTCAGCGCGAGCCGCGGCAGATAGGACTTCAGGCAGTCCAGCGTCTCGGCCTTGGTGGTCGGTAGGTCGGTGCCGCCGAGCGCGTGACCGACGCGGACGAACTCGCCGTAGTAGCCGTCGAGCTTGCGGCCCCGCAGCGGACGCGGGTGATACATCTCGTGCGCCGTGGCCAGCCCCCACACCACGGTCGCGTAGTTCCAGCGCAGCCAGTCCGGGTCGTCGGCGTCGTAGACGGCGCCGTCGGGACGCACGCCCTTGATGGTGTGGTGCATCGCGCGCACGCTCTGCGCCAGCCGCTCGGCGGTCGTCGGTCGAGCCGTAGGCGGTGCCGATGAAGAAGGCGATCGAGTGGCCCAGTCGGACGGCGGCACCCCTGGGGTCGACGCGCGGCGGGGCCGTGTCGTCGCCGTCCGTGCGGTCGACGAGCCGCGAGTGGTGGATGCCCATCCAGTAGATCGACGGGTCGAGGCGTTCCAGGTACGCGGCGCACTGCAGCCCGAACACCAGGGTCTGTAGGTGCGAGTGCACGTGCCATACCGCGCTGCCGGGACCGAACCAGCCGGGATCGCCTGCAGGACAGTCGAACTCCATGCCGCGGAAGTAGTGGCGCCGCACGTTGCGGTCGAAGTGGCGCTGAAGTGACTGTTCGACGATCTGGTGCGGCATCAACACGACGGTCCCCTGACGGCATCTGGCTACGACTGTTGTCAGAATACACCGATTCTGGCTACGGCCGTCACCAGAATCGGCGCCGGGCCGTACTGTGGGCGCATGTCGAGTGCGACCCGATGGGCAGGCGTGCCGCTGGAGGATCGGCGCGTGGAACGGCGCAGCCAGTTGATCGGCGCGGCGTTCATCCTCTTCGGCGAGGGTGGCGAGGCCGCGATGTCGGTGCGCTCGGTGTGCCGGCAGTGCGGGTTGAACACCCGCTACTTCTACGAGAGCTTCGCCGACGTCGACGAACTCCTCGGCGCGGTCTACGACAAGGTGGCACTCGAACTCGGGGAGGCCGTCGGGGCGGCGACCGGCGCCGCCCAAGGCCCCCGGGCCAAGATCTGCGCAGGCATCACGGCGGTGCTGGGCTTCAGCTCCGCTCGACCCGCGTCGCGGACGAATCCTGTTCACCGACGCGCCCACCAACCCCGTCCTGGCCGGGCGGCGAGCGGCCACTCAGGAGGTACTGACCCAACTGGTCGTCACCGCGGACGCCCGGCACGATCGCGGCTCGCGATCAGGTGTCCGCCCAGGTCGGGGCGGCGCTCTTCACGGGCGCCATGAGCGAACTGGTGCGACAGTGGCTGTCGGGCAAGCTGGGCGGTGACCTGGACGCCGTCGTCGACTACGCGGTCAGCCGGGTGCTGGCAGAGTAGTCAGCGCGCGGCCGCGTCGACGTTCTCCGCGAGCGCCGCCACGATCGGCCGCCACACGGGCGCGGGCAGATCGTGGCCCATCCCGTCGACCACCACGAAGCGTGCCCCGTCGATCATGCGGGCGAGGTTGCGCCCGTTGCGAATCCGCACCATCGGATCCTTCGACCCGTGCACGATCACCGTCGGCGACGTGATCCGCCTGGTGAACGACGCCAGGCTGCCCGTACCCGAGGATGGCGTCGAACTGGCGCAGCCCGCCCTGCGGATAGTCGCTGCGCGCGGTCAGATCGCGAACCCGCGCGCGCAACTCCGCATCGGTCGGCAGGAAGTTGGGGCCGTTGATCACCGCGACGTTGCGCGCCTCGTGGGCGATCTTGTCCTCGGTCGGTGCGTCGCGTGCGGGTGGATCGAACGCCAGCCTGATCACCCGCCAGTGCGGCAGCGACGAGAACGCGGTGCCCGGGCTGGTCATCAGCAGGCCCAGCGAGGACACCCGGTCCGGATGGCTGCCCGCCAGGATCTGCGCGATCATGCCGCCCATCGAGGCGCCGACGACGTGCGCACGCTCGATCCCGAGGTGGTCGAGCAGGCCGCGCGTGTCCTCGGCCATGTCGACCAGCGTGTAGGGCACCGGACTCCCGCGCCCGAGCGCGTAGCGGGCCACCCGCGCATACACCGAACCGTCGGCCTTGACACCGTGCAACTTGGTGGACAGTCCGATGTCGCGGTGGTCGAACCGGATCACCCGCATTCCCCGCTCGACCAGCAGTTCGCAGAAGCCGTCCGGCCACATCGGGAGCTGCGCCCCCACGCCCATGATGAGCAGCACGGGTACGCCGGCGGGGTCGCCGAGATCCTCGTAGAACAGCTCGATGGGATGCGACGGGTCCCCGCAGGCCGCGGTCCCGCTCCGGATGTGCATCCCCCCTTTCTACCGGGACGGACCGTCCGGCTGCTTTCCCCACGGGGTGAGCCACGACGTCGGCTCCCAATCCTCCAGGCCGGCCAGCAGCTCGTACAGCGTTGCGCCGTCGATCGTTTCGCGGATGATGTCGCCCTGCCCGGCATGCCGCGCCAACTCCTCGATCATGTGGAACAGCACCCAGCGCACCGACCACGCCTCGACGTCGGCGGGGAACCACGGCGCGTCCCGGGGTACGGGCACGGCCGCGCTCAGGTCGGCCGTCTCGACCAGGGCCAGGGTGGCGGCGTTCTGCTCCTCGAACCTGGCCAGCAGGTCGGCGAGTGTCTCGTCGGGGCGCATCACGAACTCGTTCTCGTACTCGGCCTCACGCTCCTCGACCGGGCGTTCGTCGGCTCGAGGTGCCTCGGGTGCCGCGGCGACCCGCTGCATCCACGCGCGCTGCACGTCGGTCACGTGCTTGATCAACGCGCCGATCGACAGCGCGCTGACCGTCGGCGTGGCGCGGGCCTGCTCGTCGGTCAGGCCGTACGCCAACGCGTGGAAGGCGTACTGCTGCTGAAAGAGGTAGTCGCGCAGGGCCTTGGCGTTCGTCGGCTACGGGAGGGGGCATCGCGGGCATGGTCAGTTCTCCTTCGTGTCGTGGGTGGTGTGGACGTAAAGGTCACGGATGCAGGCGATCTCGGCGCCGTGGTGGATCACTTCGCGGTTGATGTGCAGGATCAGGGTCGACATCGGTGCGTCGGCCCACTGTCCTTCGGCAGGACCACACGGCGTGGCGAGGTCGGCGTCGTCGAGACCACGCACCCCGGCCATCCATCCGGCGTAGGCGTCGTCGAGCTGGCGGATCGCCGTCGCGGCGTCGGTGGCGTAGTTCCACGTCTGGTAGTCGGCGGGCGGCCCGCCGAAGTGGGCGTGGGTGCGCGCCCCGAGCACGCCGACGATGACGTGCGCCATCCGCCAGGCGATCGTGGTGAACGGCTCGGGCTGGGGCGGCGGGTAGGCGAAGTCGATGCCGCCGTCGCGATGCACGGTCCAGCAGCCGGGGACGGGCTCGAAGACGTACTCGTCGTCGGTCAGGCCGTCCAGCCGCGGACGCAGCGCCGTGCGCCAGTGCAGGTCCAGCTGTTCGGCCAGCTGGGAAGCGAGGTGATCGGTCATGAACACACCCTCGCACCCATTTAGGACAGCTTCTGTCCTAAGAGTGCGCAAGACTGTCGACATGTCCGAGACGACTGGCCGCGTGCTCCAACTCCTCGGTCTGCTGCAGGCCCGCCGGGTGTGGAGCGGCGAGGAACTGGCCGACCGCCTTCAGCGTCACCACCCGCAGCGTCCGCCGCGACGTCGAGCGGCTGCGCGAACTCGGCTATCCCGTGCACGCCAGCACGGGGCACGGCGGCGGCTACCAACTGGGGGCGGGCGCCGCGCTGCCGCCGCTGCTTCTCGATCCCGAGGAGGCCGTGGCGATGGCCGTCTGCCTGCGCGTCGCCGCAGGTGGCAGCGTTGCCGGGGTAGGTGACTCGGCGCTTCGGGCGCTGTCCAAGCTGGATCAGGTGATGCCCGCCCGGCTGCGGTCCCAGGTGTCGGCGATCCACGAAGCGACCGTCACGCTGACCTCCGGGCGGCACGACACACCCGTCGAACCCGACGTGCTGATGACGCTGGCCCGCGCGAGCCGCGACCACGAACACGTGACGGCGGGCTACGTCGACGTCCGCGGCAACGCCACCCGGCGGCGGCTCGAGCCGTACCAGCTGGTCACGACGGGCAGGCGTTGGTACCTGCTGGCCTACGACCGCGACCGCGAGGACTGGCGCAGCCTGCGTCTGGACCGGATGGCCGACGTCAGCGCGCTCGGCTCCACGTTCACCCCGCGACAGGCCCCCGACGCCGCGAGTTATGTCCGCCGGGCGATCACGTCGTCGCCGTACCGCTACGTCGCCCGCGTCCGCTACCTCGCCCCGGCGGACGTCGTGGCCGGATTCTTCTCCGCTGCGTCGGTCGACGTCGAACCCGACGGACCTGACGCGTGCATCGTCACCACCGGCGCCGACGACGCCGAGGCGATGGTGCCCTACCTCGCGATGCCCGGCGTCGACTTCGAGGTGCTCGAGCCTGCGGAGGTGGCCGACGCGGTGCGGGTGGTCGCCGACCGGCTGGCGCGGGCGGTCTCGCGGCGTGCGGAACCCGGTGATATCGACTGATTCGAATCGGGTGAGTGGGGCTCCTCAGCGGCGGCGGCCGGGACGTCAGCGGCGGGTCCGGCGCCGGACCCTCGGGGTGTTGTGCAGACGCAGGCGCAGCAGCAACAGCCCGCGGTGCGCCTCGAAACCCAGTGAGAGCGGGTCGCGCCAGTTCGACAGAGGCTCTGGCGCCGTGTGCTGTTCGTTCACGATGACTCCACTGTGGCAGATTCCGGTCGATGCGGCATGCCGGCGACCGGGCATGTCGCGCGTCGCCGAAATGAATTGCTGCCCAACAGCAGTGTGTGTCGGCGCCCCACCCCTCCCACTCCTCCCACTCCATCCCCGCGAGCAGACGCAAAAGGCCCTCATGTCGGGTGATTGAGGGCCTTTTGCGTCTGCTCGCGGGAGGAGTGCGGGAGGAGTGCGGGGAGGAGTGCGGGAGGGGCGCGGGAAAACGGTCGGTGAACGTACAGTGCGGACATGCCCGTCGAGGAGGTCGCAGCGGAGTCGACCGAACTGTTCGTCGGTCCCGAGGATGCGCTGCGCCAAGTGGTCCTGGTCCATCTGCCCGGCGGCTCGGGCGGACTGCGGGTGAGTGTCGACGGCGAGGGCCTGCGCAGCGACGGCGTGCCGGCCCCACCGGGCGCAGGGGTGCTCGAGGTGCCGGTCGCCGTCGAGGATCCGCGACCCGGCCGGCGGCGCGACGCCCGCGCGGTGGTCCAGGGTGACGCGACGCCGTTCACCTTCGTCGACGCCGAACCCGGCTGGACCATGCACATGATCAGCCACTTCCACTACGACCCCGTCTGGTGGAACACCCAGGCCGCCTACACCAGCCTCTGGACGGAGGATCCGCCCGGGCGCTGCCGTCAGACCAACGCCTTCGATCTGGTCGCCGCACACCTCGACATGGCGCGCCGGGAACCCGAATACCGGTTCGTGCTCGCCGAGGTCGACTACCTCAAACCGTACTGGGACGCCCGCCCGCAGGACCGCGCCGAGCTGCGACGGCTGATCGCCGACGGCCGCGTCGAGGTGATGGGCGGCACCTACAACGAGCCCAACACCAACCTCACCAGCCCCGAGACGGCCATCCGAAACTTCGTGCACGGCATCGGCTTTCAGCGTGACGTGATGGGCGCCGACCCCGCAACGGCATGGCAGCTCGACGTCTTCGGCCACGACCCCCAGTTCCCCGGCATGGCTGCCGACGCCGGGCTGACGTCCAGTTCGTGGGCGCGCGGACCCCACCACCAGTGGGGGCCGATGGCGGGCGATGGTGACCCGGAGCGCATGCAGTTCGCCAGCGAGTTCGAGTGGATGGCGCCGTCGGGCCGGGGACTGCTGACCCACTACATGCCCGCCCACTACGCGGCCGGGTGGTGGATGGACTCGGCCGCCACCCTCGACGAAGCCGAGGCCGCTACCTACGACCTGTTCACCGGGCTGAAGAAGGTCGCATTGACCCGCAACGTGCTGCTGCCCGTGGGCACCGACTACACCCCGCCGAACAAGTGGGTCACCGAGATTCACCGCGACTGGAACGCGCGCTACACCTGGCCGCGATTCGTGTGCGCGCTGCCGCGGGAGTTCTTCGCCGCCGTGCGCGCCGAACTCGACGAACGCGGTGACGCCCCCGCGCCCCAGACCCGGGACATGAACCCTATCTACACCGGCAAGGACGTCTCCTACATCGACACCAAGCAGGCCAACCGCGCCGCCGAGCACGCCGTGCTGGAGGCCGAACGGTTCGCGGTGTTCGCCGGCCTGCTCGCCGGGGCGACCTACCCGCATGCGGCGCTGGCCAAGGCGTGGGTGCAACTCGCCTACGGTGCGCACCACGACGCGATCACCGGATCGGAGTCCGACCAGGTCTACCTCGACCTGCTGACCGGTTGGCGCGACGCCTGGGAGTTGGGCCGCACCGCCCGCGACAACGCCCTGTCGCTGCTGTCCAGCGCGGTCGACGGCGACGTCGTGGTGTGGAACCCGTTGGCACACAGCCGAACCGATGTGGTGACCGTGCACCTCGACGAGCCGTTCTCCGGGGTGGTCCGCGATGCCGACGGCGCAGAGGCGCCGACCCTCGTCGAGCACGGCGGCCACACGGTCAGCTGGCTGGCCGGCGACGTGCCGTCGCTGGGGTGGCGCGCCTACCGGCTGGTCGACGGCTTGATCGAAGCCGCAGCATCGGGCTGGGAACCGTTCGACACCGACGGGATCGCCAACGAGCACTACCGGCTGCGCGTCGACGCGGCCCGCGGTGGCGGCGTGTCGTCGCTGATCTCGGCGGGACGCGAACTGATCGCCAACGGCCGCGTCGGCAACGAACTCGCGGTCTACGACGAGTACCCCGCGCACCCCGACGCCGGCGAGGGGCCCTGGCACCTGCTGCCGAAGGGGCCGGTGGTCTGCTCGTCGGCGTACCCGGCCACGGTGCGCGCGCAGCGGAGTGACCTGGGGGAGCGGCTCATCGTCTCCGGCAGCATCGACGGCCTGTTGCAATACACCCAGACCGTGACGCTGTGGCGAGGCGTGGACAGGGTCGATTGCCGCACCGCCATCGACGGGTTCACCGGCGAGGACAAGCTGCTGCGCCTGCGCTGGCCGTGCCCGGTGCCCGGCGCCATGCCCGTCAGCGAAGTCGGTGACGCCGTCATCGGACGCGGCTTCGGCCTGATGCACGACCACGATCCCGGTCGCGCCGTCGACACCGCCGCGCACCCCTACACGCTCGACAATCCCGCCTACGGCTGGTTCGGGCTGTCGTCGACCGCCCGGATCAGGATCGGTGACGACGTCCACGCGGTGTCGGTCGCCGAGGTGGTGGCCCCGGACGGACACCAGGCCTCCACGCACGTCCGCGACCTGACCGTCGCACTGGTCCGCGCGGGCGTCACCGCCACCTGCAGCGCCGCCGACAAGCCGCGGTACGGCGACCTGGCCGTCGACTCCAACCTGCCCGACGCGCGCATCGCCGTCGGGGGACCGGACGTCAACGCCTTCACCGCGGCGGTGCTGTCCGCCGCCGACCCGGCCTACGGCGCCGAGCTTCGTCGCCAGCTCGACGCCGATGGCGTTGCACGAGTATGGGTTCCGGCACCGGAACCCCTGTCCCGGCGCTGGGTGCCCGGCGCCGATCTGCGTGACGTGACCGCCCTGCCCGTCCTGGTGATCGCCGCCACCGACCTCGCGCAGGCGGTCGCCGGAGTCGTCGAGGACCTGGCCGACGCCGAGATCACCGTCGAACAGCGCACACCGCACGGGATGGCTCCCTTCGACGCGCACACCGTCGCCATCCTCAACCGCGGCGTGCCGGGCTTCGCCGTGGACTCCGACGGCACCCTGCACACGTCGCTCATGCGGTCGTGCACCGGATGGCCGTCGGGCACGTGGATCGACCCGCCGCGGCGTACCGCACCCGACGGGTCGAACTTCCAACTGCAGCACTGGACCCACTCGTTCGACTATGCGGTGGTCGCCGCCGAAGGCGACTGGCGCGACGGCCGACTTCCCGCCCGCAGCGCCGAATACTCCCAACCGCTGCTCGGGGTGAGGTCGCACCACGTCACCGACTCCGGCGGCCTACCCACCTGGGGGTCGCTGCTCGAGATCGACCCGGCGGGCGAGGTCGCCCTCGGTGCGCTCAAGGCGGCAGGCAACCCGATCGCCAACGGCGCCACCACCCACGTCGAACCCGTCGACGGCATCACCCTGCGACTGGTCGAAACACGAGGCCGCGCAACCGAGGTCGAGCTGCGCTCCGGGCTGCGCAACGTGACGCCGTCGCGTCGTCTCGACCTGCTGGAGCAGCCGCTGGACGGCGCCGACGGGCTGGCGATGCTGCACGGCTACGAGATCGCCACGGTGCACGCCCAACTCAATCTGCCCCGGATCATCACGGGCAGCCCCGCTCCGCTAGCGCCGGAAGCCGAAGTGGCACAACCCCTCTACGCGCGGTACTGGCTGCACAACCGTGGACCCGCACCGCTCGGCGGGCTGCCCGCGGTCGCATACCTGCACCCGCACCGGGTCGCCTCGGCACCCGGCACGCCGGTCGAGGTCACGCTCACGGCAGCCAGCGACTGCACCGACGCCACGCTGCACGGCAGGGTGCGCGTGACCTGCCCGCCCGGCTGGACCGCCGAGCCCTCCGAACTGCCGTTCCTACTTCCGCCGGGGGACTACCTGGAAACGACCGTCACGGTGACGATGCCGCCGGGAACCGAACCGGGCATGTATCCGGTGCGCGCCGAACTCGCCGTCACCGGCAATTCGGACATCCCGGCGTCGTGGCGGCAGGTGGTCGAGGACGTCTGCACCGTGACGGTCGGCGACACCGCCGACCAGATGCTGCGACTGGTGGCCGAACCCCGCTCCGTCGACGTCGCCGCGGGCGAGGTGGCGAGCCTGGCGGTCACGGTCGGCACCGATGCCCGCGCCGACCTGTCGCTGGAGGCGCACCTCATCAGCCCGTGGGGCACGTGGGACTGGTTGGGCCCCGGCGTCGTCGGCGCCGAACTGCCCGCCGGTGGCACCTGCGAACTCGGCTTCGACGTAGCGCCCCCCGCCTGGGTCGAGCCGGGGGAGTGGTGGGCGTTGATCCGCGTCGCGTGCGCGGGACACCTGCTCTACACGCCCGCGGTGAAGGTGACGGTCCGATGACCTCTGAAGTGAGCACGGCAGTGGCTGCGACCGTCGCCGGCCGTCCCGTGTCCGTCGACGAGATCGACGAACGCGAGGGTCGGCTTCGCGCCTCGGTTCTCGCGAGTGCGCTGCCCCGACCGGGAACCAGCGAGGGACGACAGCTGCGACGCTGGCTGGTCCAACTGGTCGTCACCGAACGCGTGATCGCGCTCGAGGCCGCTGCCCTCGGAGTCGACGCCGTCGACGCCCCGGCCGAGACCGACCTGCTGCCCGACGACACCGCACGCCTCGAGATCGGCAGCATCGCGGCGTCGGCGCTCCAAGATCCGCTGGCACGTGCGGTGTGCGTCGCCGTGACCGCCGACACCGAGGTCGACGACCGCGACGTCTCCGACTACCACGCCCGCAACCCGCTCCGGTTCGCCGCGCCCGTCGCCGTCGCCGGCTGCTGGCACCGCCCCGCTGCGGCGGCCACGCTCACCGACGTCCGGCCCGCCATCGTCGAGCACCTGCTGGGCGCGGCCCGCCGCCGCGCGTTCCGCATCTGGCTCGACGCCCGTCGCGCCGCGCTCGTCGAACTCGCACCCGGCTACGAACACCCCGGCGACCCCCGCCAACCCGACAACACCCACAGGCACTGATGACGCGACTCGCGCTCGACGTCGGCGGCACCAAGATCGCGGTCGGCCTCGTCGACGACGACGGTGCGCTGGTCCACCGAGCCCAGCAGCCCACCCCCGACGGCGACGACCCCGAAGCGGTGTGGGCCGTCGCCGAGGCACTGATCGCCGGCGCGGTGCGCGAGGCCGGTGGCGAGGTGCGCGGGGTGGGCATCTCCTCGGCCGGACCGATCGACGTTCCGACCGGCACCGTCAGCCCCATCAACATCGACGCGTGGGACCGCTTTCCGATCGTGGAGCGGGTCGCCGCCCTAACGGGCGCGACGGTGCGCCTCGGCGGTGACGGGCTGTGCATGGCGCTCGGCGAGCGGTGGCGCGGCGCGGGCCGGGACGCCGGCTTCATGCTCGGCATGGTGGTGTCGACGGGTATCGGCGGGGGACTGGTCCTCGACGGTGCGCCGTACTACGGGCGTACCGGCAATGCCGGACACGTCGGGCACGTCGTCGTCGACCCCGACGGCGCGGCGTGCACGTGCGGTGGCCGGGGGTGCGTCGAGACCGTCGCGTCCGGGCCGCACCTGGCGCAGTGGGCCCGCGAGCACGGCTGGTCGGCACCGCCGGACGCCGACGCGAAGGAACTCGCCGTCGCGGCTCGGCAGGGGGAGCCGGTGGCGCTGCAGGCGTTCCGTCGCGGCGCCACTGCCGTCGCCGCGACCATCGCGTCCGTCGCCGCGGTGTGCGATCTGGACCTCGTCGTCGTCGGCGGGGGTGTGGCCAAGTCGGGTGCTTTGCTGTTCGACCCACTCCGCGAAGCGTTGACCACCTACGCGGGACTGACCTTCCTTTCTGGTCTGCGGGTGGTGCCCGCCGAACTCGGTGGTGACGCGGGGCTGGTCGGCGCGGCCGCCCTGGCGATTCGTGGAGCTTGAGCGGCGTTCACCACCGGTGAGACTCCACAAACCGCACCTAGAGGTTGCGGTAGCATCGATCCACGCCTCATGCGAGACCGACGCCGGGGGATCGAAATCGAAATGGTTGCTCGTGTCGAGAGCACGCGCGCAATAGCCGAGTCCACTCACCTCGAGTCGAGTGCCACTCCGGTGCGTGACCTGCTCGCGTCCGCGCCAGGCCACGACGTCGACGTCCTGCGCGCGGTCGTGCACATCTCCAACGCAGTCCTTGGCGCCCATCGGTTCGAGGACGCTCTGGAAGTGATCGCCGAGCAGACACTGGTCGCCCTGGACGCCGCCTCCTTCTCGATCAGCCGCTGGGAAGCGCAGCGCGGCGTCCTGCGCACGTTGATCAACGTCGGCCAACTCGGACCGGGTGAAGAACGCTGGCCCAAGGGCGAGGAGTATGCGCTCGCCGACTACCGGTACATCAGGGATCTACTGCGGCACGGACGCCCCTACATCCACGCCGTCGATGACGACGACCTGGACCCCATGGTCGAAACGACGTTGAACGAACTCGAGAAGGAAAGCGAACTCGCCGTGCCCGTCATGTACGGGTCGCAGATGTGGGGAGAGCTGTGGGCCACCGGAACCGCCGGCAGGCGATTCGGTCCCGACGACCTGGGCCTGCTCCAGGCGATCGGCGCCCAGGTGTCGGTGGCGATCGGCCGTGCCGAGCTGTTCAGCAAGGTCGCGCGATACGCCTACGAAGATCCACTGACCCGGTTGGCGAATCGGCGCGGCCTCGACGAACGCCTCAGCGAGATCGGCGAGGGCGACGGCCGCCCGACGCTGCTGGTCTGCGACCTCGACGGACTCAAGGCCGTCAACGACCGAGACGGCCACGCCGCAGGCGACGAACTCCTGTGTGCCGTCGCGCGCGTGCTGAGTTCTGTCGCTTCGAGCCACTCGTCGCCGACGGTGGCACGGTTGGGCGGAGACGAGTTCTGCGTCCTGCTTCCCTCCGGAACGGTGAGCGATGCAGAGGCGTTCGCCCACACCGCCACCAGCAAGCTGGTGGCGGACTTCGGGCCGGCCGTCTCGCTGTGCTGGGGTGTGGCGTCCCGGGATGCCCAGATGTGCTCAGGGCACGAGCTGATAGCGGCGGCCGACGGCGCGCTCCTGGAGGCCAAGCGCCTCGGACGGGGCTCGCTGCGCCTGCACGTGCCGGGGAACCCTGGCCCGTGGTTCGACCCCGACATCCCACGCGCTCGGGAATTCCCCGGACGCCGCGGAACCGACGACCTGATCGAACGCGTCGTCGCTGCGCTCGACGCCGAGAAGCCGACGACCACCCTCGCCGCCCTGGAGTTGTTGAGCTATGCGCTCAGCCAGGCCGCCGCCGCCGATGGGTGGTGCATCTCGGCGACGACCGACGACATGACCGGCATCCAGGTGGTCCGGGGGCTGTCGAGCACGGTCGCGCCCGGATCGGACCTGAAGATGGCGATCACGCCGGACACCAGCGTGTTTCCGCTCGCGGACTACCCAACCACCGCGACCGCGATAGCTCAGGGCCGCGCCTTCGTGGCCGGCATCGGCCTGGCGGGCTCGGATCCGGTCGAGGTGGACTACCTGCGAAGCAGGGGCTTCGCGGCCGTCCTCGGTATCGGGGTCCTCGACAGGCAGCGCGGCTACTTGATCGAGATCTACTCCTACGGCGACCACGCCGATCTCGTGGCCGTTGCACCCCATGCGCAGGTCCTCGCCCGCTACTGCATCCGCGATGACCCTGGCGATTCGTGGCGCCTCAGCGGTGCTCACCGCCGGTGAGACTCCACAAATCGCGGGGTGGGGGAGGGCGTTTTGGCTGATCGGCGCGCGATCGGCTACTCTTGGCCAGTTCCACCGAAGACCGTAGGTCACCGAGAAATCGGTTGAAGGTCCGGGATTGCCCGGCGGCCCACGCAGGAGGACGAGGTAGTTGCATTCTTGCGCGCCCCGACCTGTCTGCGTCGGGGCGTTCGTCATTCTCGGGTCTTTGACCCCTCGCGCCGACGGTTGGTGGACGTCCACCCCATCCACGAGGAGGCATGCATGGCCAAGGCTGACAAGGCCACCGCGGTCGACGACATCGCCGAACGTTTCAAGGCGGCCACCGCCGCCGTCGTCACCGAGTACCGCGGCCTGACGGTCGGCAACCTTGCCGAGCTGCGCAGGTCGCTCGGCGACGGCGCCACCTACCGGGTCGCCAAGAACACGCTGGTGAAGCGTGCCGCATCGGACGCGGGCATCGAGGGCCTCGACGAGTTGTTCGTCGGCCCGACCGCCATCGCGTTCATCACCGGAGAGCCCGTCGACGCCGCCAAGGCGATCAAGACCTTCGCCAAGGACAACAAGGCGCTGGTCATCAAGGGCGGCTACATGGACGGTCGCGCGCTGACCGTCGCCGAAGTCGAGCGCATCGCAGACCTGGAGTCGCGCGAGGTGCTGCTGGCCAAGCTGGCCGGCGCGATGAAGGGCAAGACGAGCCAGGCTGCGGCACTGTTCGCGGCTCCCGCGTCCCAGGTCGCCCGCCTGGCCGCAGCTCTGCAAGAGAAGAAGGCTGCGGAGGGTTCAGCAGAAACCGCCGCCTGACCCACCACCAACCAACCAAGACAAGAACGACAAAGAACCAAGGAAGGACCATCACCATGGCCAAGCTCAGCACCGACGAACTGCTCGACGCCTTCAAGGAAATGACCCTGCTCGAGCTCTCCGAGTTCGTGAAGCAGTTCGAGGAGACCTTCGACGTCACCGCGGCCGCTCCGGTTGCCGTCGCCGCTGCCGGCCCCGCCGGCGGTGCGCCCGCCGAGGCCGCCGAGGAGCAGTCGGAGTTCGACGTCATCCTCGAAGGCGCCGGCGAGAAGAAGATCGGCGTCATCAAGGTCGTCCGCGAGATCGTCTCCGGCCTGGGTCTCAAGGAGGCCAAGGATCTGGTCGACGGCGCCCCCAAGCCGCTGCTCGAGAAGGTCACCAAGGACGCCGCCGAAGACGCCAAGGCCAAGCTCGAGGCCGCCGGCGCATCGGTCACCGTCAAGTAGTTCACCGCACGTCGGCGGCGCCGCTGGAACTCTTCTGAAACACTCTGCGGCACCACGAAATGCAGCCCTGTGGGGTCGATCTGGCAAACGGATCGGCCCCACAGCCTTTTCACAGGTGCGCGTCAGCGCTGCTGCCCATAATCTGTTGCCGCGCTGGGCCGTGCGCTACAGTGACTCAAACCACAGGCGGGCGTCGTGGTGTGCGGAACACTGGTGGAAGGATCTCGCGTGGGTATGAGCACGGGCATGGGAATCGGCATTGAGGTCGAGGGGTTGACCAAGTCCTTCGGGTCTCAGCGAATCTGGGAGGACGTCACCTTCGAGATTCCCGCCGGTGAGGTCAGCGTGCTGCTCGGCCCGTCCGGCACGGGTAAGTCGGTGTTCCTGAAGTCGCTGATCGGGTTGCTTCGCCCCGAGCGCGGCAAGATCATCGTCGACGGCACCAACATCATCGAATGCACGGCCAAGGAACTCTACGAGATCCGCACGCTGTTCGGCGTGATGTTCCAGGACGGCGCCCTGTTCGGCTCGATGAGCCTCTACGACAACACCGCCTTCCCGCTTCGTGAGCACACGAAGAAGAAGGAATCCGAGATCCGCCAGATCGTCATGGAGAAGCTCGACCTGGTCGGCCTGACCGGCGACGAGACGAAGTTCCCCGGCGAGATCTCCGGCGGTATGCGCAAGCGTGCAGGCCTGGCCCGTTCCCTGGTGCTCGACCCGAAGATCATCCTGTGCGACGAGCCGGACTCCGGTCTGGACCCCGTCCGTACCGCCTACCTGTCGCAGCTCTTGATCGACATCAACGCCCAGATCGACTGCACGATCCTGATCGTGACGCACAACATCAACATCGCCCGCACGGTGCCCGACAACATGGGCATGCTCTTCCGCAAGCACCTGGTGATGTTCGGGCCTCGCGAGGTGCTGCTGACCAGCGACGAGCCCGTCGTCAAGCAGTTCCTCAACGGCCGTCGGCTCGGCCCCATCGGCATGTCCGAGGAGAAGGACGAAGGCACGATGGCCGAGGAGCAGGCGCTCGCCGATGCCGGTCACCACGACGGTGGCGTCGAGGAGATCGAGGGTGTGCCGCCGCAGATCCAGGCCACTCCCGGCATGCCTGAGCGCAAGGCCGTCGGCCGTCGTCAGGCCCGGGTGCGCGAGATCATGCACACGCTGCCGGCCGCGGCACAGGAAGCCATCCGCGACGATCTCGAGGGCACCCACAAGTACGCGCTCAACGAGCCCGGCCACGGCCGCCAGATCCGGACCGAGGAGGAGGCGCCGACGGCGTCCATCCCGGTTCAACAGGAGAGCTGAGCGCGCCGCCCCGATGTACTACGTCGATCACGCCTTCATGACGCACTGAAAGGCACGAGATGACGACGCGGTGGCTGTTGTTCCTGGGAACGTTGGCAGCGGTCGCCTGCGTGTCCATCGGCACCGGAGCGGGCGTGGCCGCCGCGGAAACGGACGGGGCGAGCGCCGGAGGTTCGACGTCCACGGGCAAGTCCGCCGGCGGTAAGTCGACCCACGGCCAGTCCACCAAAGCCGCTGTGGCAGGCAGTGATTCCTCGGGCGGTGGGTCGACGACCGGGGCGGCCAAGATCGGCTCCACCAAACCCGAGTCCACGGTGAGCGCGTCGACCGTCACCGTCCGCAACGGCAGCCAGGCGACGTCCGGCGAGGCGACGACATCAGCGACGACGTCAACGGGGTCCAATGCCCCGCAGCGCAGCTCCTCGACGGCCACCACGTCGACCAAGCGCGACACCATCACCGGCTCGCTGGCGAAGTCTCCGTCGGCCGCCACCTCCACGCCCGCAACCGACGCCTCCGTGACCGCGGCGACCGACTCCACCGAAAAGGCCAAGCCCGCCCCCGCCACCGAGGTCGCCCAGAACATCGCTGCGATCCGCAGCCTCGCCGCACCCGTCGCGAATGCACCCCCCGCGCCGGGACCGGTGGCGACGCTGGTGCTCGGCCTGCTGTCCGGTCTCGGCTTGCAGCCGCCCACCGCTGCCGCAGACACCGCCGGGTTCAAGCCCCCACCGGCCGCCGAGGGCACGAGCGCCGCGGCTCAGGCGCCGTCCGGCTCGCCATCCGCCAATGGGGTGACCGGTGTCCAGATGGGCAGCTCGGACCTCTACATCCCCGTCGGCTCCAGCAGCTACACGGCGCGGGCGGATTGGTACTTCCCGACGCAGGCGGACGGCACGGTGGATGCCCAGGGCGTCATCTATCTGCAGCACGGTTTCCTTGGTTTCAAGTCTTGGTACGGCGCGCTGGCGATGCAGCAGGCGCAGCAGACCAACAGCATCGTGGTCGTCCCCAACATCCCGTGGTTCCAGTTCCCGTGGAACTGCTCGGGCTGCCTTCTCAGCGGTGCGCCGATGGCGGAGGGTGTGGCGGGGCTGTTCACCGATCCCGAACGGACGTGGCTGACCGCCAGCGCCAACGCGGCCGGCTACGGGCGCGACACCCTGCCCGAGGACTTCGTGCTGACCGGGCATTCGGCAGGCGGTGGGCTGGCCGTAACGGCGGGTGGCGACTACACCGAGGCCATCTTCGGCGAAAGCCATCTCAAGGGCGTGGTCATGTACGACGGCGTCACGGCGACGACCAACCTTGATGACTCGTTGAACAAGCTCGGCGACATCCCGGTGTATCAGATCGCAGCACCACCGCAGCCGTGGAACGCCGACGGCCAGACCACGGCTGATCTCGTCGAGCTGCGGCCGGACCAGTTCGTCGGCGACGTCCTCGTGAACGGCTCGCACGTCGACTCGTTGATCGGTGGCGTGCCGATCATCGACGTCGTCAGCCAGCTCGTGATCAGGCGCTCCCCTCCGGGCAACACCGACGCCGTCTACACCCTGTCCAACGGCTGGATCAACGACTTCTACGCCGGCGGCGGGCCGACCGACCCGCTGTACGGCTTCTACGGGTCGGCAGGCCAGCCGATCATCATGGGCGAGGCCGGCGCGGTCGTCCTCGGAACTCCCCAGGCGGGCCAGACCCCGTCGCCCGTGCCGACGCCGGCCAACACCAACGGGGTGACCGGCGTCACGGTCGGTCATTCCGATCTGGAGATCCCGGTCGGCTCCGAGATCTACTCGGGCGCGGCCGACTGGTACTTCCCGACCCAGGCCGACGGCACGGTGGCCGCGCAGGGCGTGAGCTATCTCCAGCACGGCTTCCTGGGCTCCAATGCCGGGTACTCGCGCGTTGGCCATGCAGCAGGCGCAGCAGACCAACAGCATCGTGGTCGTCCCCAACATCCCGTCCTTCCAGATCCGCACGTGTGACGGTTGCACTCTGCGGAGTGTCTCGATGCAGGAGGGCGTCGCCGCGCTTTTTGCCGACCCCAGCCGGGCGTCGTTGAACATCAGCGCCAACCAGGCCGGCTACCAGGGCGTCCTGCCGGAAGCCTTCCTGCTCACCGGGCACTCGGCCGGCGGGGGCCTGGCCGCCGCTGCGGGTGGCTTCTACACCGACGCGGTGGCGCCGGAAGACAACAGCCTGCTCGGGGTGGTGATGTACGACGGCGTCTCGTCGAACGGCACCTTCGCGGGCGCATTGGCCAGCCTGGACACGCTGGGCATCCCGGTGTATCAGATCGCGGCGCCGCCACAGCGCTGGAACAGCAACGGCGAGACCACCGCCGAACTCGTCGCGCTGCGGCCGGACCAGTTCGTCGGCGACGTGCTGGCCAACGGTTCGCACGTCGACTCGATGATCGGCGGGGTGCCGATCATCGACTTCTTCGCCCAGCTCGTGACCAGTCGCTCGCCAGAGGGCAACACCGACGCCGTCTACACGCTGTCCAACGGCTGGATCAACGACCTGTACGCGGGCAGGGGCCCCACCGATCCGCTGTACGGCATCTACGGCGAGCCGGACCAGTTCATCGTCTTGGGGCCGACCGCGGCCGTCGTGCTCGGTCCTCCGCCTGTCGTCGACGTGAACGCCTACCTCGGCACCTGGTACGAGGTGGGCAGCGTCAAGCAGTTCTTCTCGATCGGCCTGGTGAACACCACCGCGGTGTACAGCCTCAACCCCGACGGGTCGATCAAGGTCGAGAACTCCGGCAACTACTTCTTCAACAACGGGCCGCAGTCGACCATCGTCGGGAACGCGGTGTCGGTCGACCCCGACAACAACAAGCTCAACGTGAGCTTCCTGGGACCCGCCAACGCCAACCCGCCGGGCAACTACTGGATCGTCGACCTCGCCCCCGACTACAGCTGGGCCATCGTCAGCGACTCGACCGGCAGCACCGGCTTCCTGCTCAGCCGCACCCGCACAGTCTCCGACCAGCTGTACCAGGAGCTGCTGGACCGGGCGTCGGCCAAGGGCGTCAACCGGCGGATCACCATCACCCGGCAGCCTGCTGCAGGAATGGCCGCGGTCGCGCTCTAGCCCGGTGCCAGCGTACGTAGCGCATCGGTCGCAGATGGGCTGTGTAAACACCACGGCAGCACTTGCCAGACGATAGCCTCGAACCGTCGAACAGGAGGCCGCATGGCTGCACGGATGTTGCTGTGGTTGAGTGCAGTGCTCCTCTTCGGCGGCATGACGGCGGTGACGCTCGTCGGGGCCGGCATCGCAACCGCGGACGAAAACGCGGGCTCCAAAGGCAGCGCGGCGGGGTCGTCGCGCTCGTCGACTGAGGGTGCTTCGAATTCCCGAGCAAAGGACACTGATTCGAAAGGCTCGAACGTCAGGCCAGGTCTCGTTGCTGCCAAGAGCGCGAAGCCGAAGTCCGAGCCCGCGACGGAAGTCGACGACGGCCCCGCGGCGGCTGACCCCCTGGATGCCGAGCCACCGGAAGCGTCCGCCGACTACGTCGAGATCGAGCCTGGCGACGACCGCCACTCCGACGATGTCGCGACCGACTCAATCGGTCCCGTTGATCCCGTCACGCCCGTTGATCCCGTCACGCCCGTTGATCCCGTCTCGTCCGCGCCGGTCGCCGAGCAGTCGACGATCGAGCACGCGCAATTCCTCGCCGCCCTCGACGGGCAACCCGCCGAGGCCGTCGACGCTGTCCCACCCGTCTCGGGCGAGGTCGAATCCTCAGCGCTGTTGCGGTCAGCCGTGGCCTCGGTCGACGCCAACTCGTCAACCATGGCTGCGACGCGGGTCGCAGTGTCCGAGGCCAAGGCGACGCCAATGCCGACACCGGCGGGCCCACGCTGATCAACGTCATCGTGAGCATCGCGTGGAGCATGTTCGACTTCGTCAACAAGATCTTGCTGGGCCCACCCGTCGTGCCGGCCGGCAGCACGGTGAAGGTGGGGCGGTCAGACCTGAGCATCGATTGCGGCGACGGCTACACCGCGGACGCGGACTGGTACTTCCCGACCGACGGCGAGGCCGACAAGCTCATCTACTTCCAGCACGGAATCCTCGCCACGGCCGGCTTCTACAACGTGACCGCCGCGGAGCTGGCCGAGCGCAACAACGCCATCGTGGTCGCGCCCTCGATCACGTCCAACTTCTTCGCCTGCGACGCATGCAATCTCAGCGCGGATCAGATGCACGCCGCGGTGGCCGCTCTGTTCATCGGCGACCGCGCTGCGCTGACGGCAAGCGCGCAGGCGGCTGCGGAGCAAGCCGGAGTCGAGAACTTCGACGAGCTTCCAGAGCAGTTCGTCATCTCCGGACACTCGGCGGGCGGCCAGCTGGCGGCGGGCGCCGCCGGGTACTACTACGAATATGCACCGGCAGCCGAGAAGGCCAACCTGGTCGGGGTGTTGCTGTTCGATACGACGGCGGCGGGCGGGGCGCTCGAGCGGGCGCTCGACAGGATGCCTGCCACGCTCCCCGTCCTGCACATCTCGTCGGAACCGGGCTTCTTCAACACATACGGCGATGCGAACGACATGCTCGAACTCAAGCGGCCCGGCCAGTTCAACGGCGTCCGGCTGGTGGGCGGGAGCCACTCGGACGCCTTCCGCAGCTCCACCCTGGGCGGGTTCACCCAGCTGATCGTCAGCCTCGGCACGGGCTCATCGACCCCTGAGAACGTCGATGCCGTGCAGGTGCTCGCCAAAGGCTGGATCGCCGACATGTACGCAGGCACGGTCTACGCCGATGATCCCACCGAGCAAGACGGTAGCTACGGCCCGCTGGGCACGGTGATCGACGTTTCGACGCCGAGGGTAGGTTCGGGCGTCGCCCACGCCAACGTGCTGCCCGTGCCCCCCGCCGAGCTCGATCCGATCGAGCGGTTCATCACGATGCTGCTGAACTCGGCGAATCTGACCCAGGCATTTTCGCCCTGCGCGGAGGATCCGAGCGCCGTGTTCGACCGGCTGACCGCTAGCTCGGCGGAAAACTCATCCCCAAACACGGCGCTATCTCTTGACGGACGGCGCCAAACGGACCAATCTGTTCTGCAGGATGCATGAACGTTTCGAGGACGCCAGCCAGCGCCTAGTTCGCCGCCGCATGCGTTAGTTGAGGAATGCGCCGTCCTGCGCTACTGTTGGACGTTGCGCTGGCTGCATCCTGCCCACCTCACTCGCACCGACACCGTGGTCCTAGCCTGAGCCCTGCTCAGTGAACTAGTGGTGTGCCGTGTGTTCTGGAGGCTCGGACTGGAGAAAGCCAGCCGAACCTAACGCAGATACGCGGCCGAGGCCCGGTGAATTCCGGCACCGATAGTCGCACGAGGTGCTGGAAGGATGCATCTTGACAGTCTCTCCCGAGAGCAAGTCAGTA
The DNA here is from genome assembly GCA_963798245.1 of uncultured Actinomycetota bacterium. Classification (GTDB taxonomy): domain Bacteria; phylum Actinomycetota; class Actinomycetes; order Mycobacteriales; family Mycobacteriaceae; genus Mycobacterium. Next base: position 555,133 of record CAWCSO010000002.1, on the reverse strand, counting down.
GATATCACCAATAACTCCGTTCCAGGAGCACCAAACCGAGTCTCCTTCGCCAAGCTTCGTGAACCTCTCGAGGTTCCGGGGCTTCTCGACGTGCAGACCGACTCGTTCGAGTGGCTGATCGGCTCGGACGCCTGGCGTGAGAAGGCCATCGCCCGCGGCGAGGTCAACCCCGTTGGTGGTTTGGAGGAGGTGCTCACCGAACTCTCTCCGATCGAGGACTTCGCGGGCACCCTCTCGCTGAGCTTCTCCGACCCCCGGTTCGACGAGGTGAAGGCGCCCGTCGACGACTGCAAGGAGAAGGACCAGACCTACGCGGCCCCGCTGTTCGTCACGGCCGAGTTCATCAACAACACCACCGGCGAGATCAAGAGCCAGACGGTGTTCATGGGTGACTTCCCGATGATGACCGAGAAGGGCACCTTCATCATCAACGGCACCGAGCGTGTCGTCGTGAGCCAGCTGGTCCGCTCGCCCGGTGTCTACTTCGACAAGTCGAAGGACAAGGCCACCGACAACGACCTCACCAGCGTCAAGGTCATTCCCGGCCGCGGTGCGTGGCTGGAGTTCGACGTCGACAAGCGCTCCACGGTCGGCGTGCGCATCGACCGCAAGCGTCGTCAGCCCGTCACCGTGCTGCTGAAGGCACTCGGCTGGACCAGCGAGCAGATCACGGAGCGCTTCGGCTTCTCCGAGATCATGATGAGCACCCTCGAGAAGGACAGCACCGCCGGTCCCGACGAGGCACTGCTGGACATCTACCGCAAGCTGCGCCCGGGCGAGCCGCCGACCAAGGAGTCGGCGCAGACCCTGCTGGAGAACCTGTTCTTCAAGGACAAGCGCTACGACCTGGCCCGCGTGGGTCGCTACAAGGTCAACAAGAAGCTGGGTGTGAACCCCGAGGGTCCGATCACCAGCTCCACGCTGACGCCCGAGGACATCGCGGCCACCATCGAGTACCTGGTGCGCCTGCACGACAACCACCCCACGATGACCGCCCCCGGCGGCGTCGAGGTGCCCGTAGAGGTCGACGACATCGACCACTTCGGCAACCGTCGCCTGCGCACCGTCGGTGAGCTGATCCAGAACCAGATCCGGGTCGGTCTCTCCCGCATGGAGCGCGTCGTCCGCGAGCGGATGACCACCCAGGACGTCGAGGCGATCACGCCGCAGACCCTGATCAACATCCGTCCCGTCGTGGCGGCGATCAAGGAGTTCTTCGGCACCAGCCAGCTGAGCCAGTTCATGGACCAGAACAACCCGCTGTCGGGTCTGACCCACAAGCGTCGCCTGTCGGCGCTGGGCCCCGGTGGTCTGTCCCGTGAGCGCGCCGGCCTCGAGGTCCGCGACGTGCACCCCAGCCACTACGGCCGCATGTGCCCGATCGAGACCCCCGAGGGCCCGAACATCGGTCTGATCGGGTCGCTGTCGGTGTACGCGCGGGTCAACCCGTTCGGCTTCATCGAGACGCCGTACCGCAAGGTCGTCGACGGCAAGGTCACCGACGCGATCCAGCACCTCACCGCCGACGAGGAGGACCGCCACGTCGTGGCGCAGGCCAACTCGCCGATCGACGATGACGGCAACTTCACCGAGACCCGCATCCTCGTCCGCCGTAAGGGCGGCGAGGTCGAGTACGTGACGTCGACCGAGGTCGACTACATGGACGTCTCGCCGCGCCAGATGGTGTCGGTCGCGACGGCGATGATCCCGTTCCTCGAGCACGACGACGCCAACCGTGCCCTCATGGGTGCCAACATGCAGCGCCAGGCGGTTCCGCTGGTGCGCAGCGAGGCCCCACTGGTCGGCACCGGTATGGAGCTGCGTGCCGCCATCGACGCCGGAGACGTCGTCGTGGCGGCCAAGGCCGGCATCATCGAAGAGGTCTCGGCCGACTACGCGACCGTGATGGCCGACGACGGCACCCGGCACACCTACCGGATGCGCAAGTTCGCCCGAAGCAACCACGGCACGTGCGCCAACCAGCGCCCGATCGTGGACGCCGGGCAGCGTGTCGAGGTCGGACAGGTCATCGCCGACGGTCCGTGCACCGAGAACGGTGAGATGGCACTGGGCAAGAACCTGCTCGTCGCCATCATGCCGTGGGAGGGGCACAACTACGAGGACGCGATCATCCTGAGTCAGCGGCTCGTGGAGGAGGACGTGCTCACCTCGATCCACATCGAAGAGCACGAGATCGATGCCCGCGACACCAAGCTGGGCGCCGAGGAGATCACCCGGGACATCCCGAACGTCTCCGACGAGGTGCTCGCCGATCTCGACGAGCGCGGCATCGTCCGCATCGGCGCCGAGGTCCGCGACGGCGACATCCTGGTCGGCAAGGTCACCCCGAAGGGCGAGACCGAGCTGACCCCGGAGGAGCGCCTGCTGCGTGCCATCTTCGGTGAGAAGGCCCGCGAGGTCCGCGACACGTCTCTCAAGGTCCCGCACGGCGAGTCCGGCAAGGTCATCGGCGTGCGGGTGTTCTCCCGCGAGGACGACGACGAGCTGCCCGCCGGCGTCAACGAGCTGGTCCGCGTCTACGTGGCCCAGAAGCGCAAGATCTCCGACGGCGACAAGCTCGCCGGACGCCACGGCAACAAGGGCGTCATCGGCAAGATCCTGGCGCAGGAGGACATGCCGTTCCTTCCGGACGGCACCCCGGTCGACATCATCCTGAACACGCACGGTGTGCCGCGACGGATGAACATCGGCCAGATCCTCGAGACGCACCTGGGCTGGGTCGCCAAGGCCGGCTGGAACATCGACGTCGTCGGTGGGACACCGGAGTGGGCTTCCAAGCTGCCCGAGGACCTGCTCTCGTCGGAGCCCGGCAGCATCGTCTCCACGCCCGTCTTCGACGGTGCGCGCGAGGGCGAGTTGGAGGGTCTGCTGGCCTCCACGCTGCCCAACCGCGACGGCGACGTGATGGTCAACGCCGAAGGCAAGGCCGTGCTCTACGACGGCCGCAGTGGTGAACCGTTCCCTTACCCGGTGACGGTCGGCTACATGTACATCCTGAAGCTGCACCACTTGGTCGACGACAAGATCCACGCCCGCTCCACCGGCCCGTACTCGATGATCACCCAGCAGCCGCTGGGCGGTAAGGCGCAGTTCGGTGGCCAGCGGTTCGGTGAGATGGAGTGCTGGGCCATGCAGGCCTACGGCGCGGCGTACACGCTGCAGGAGCTTCTGACCATCAAGTCCGACGACACCGTCGGTCGCGTCAAGGTCTACGAGGCGATCGTCAAGGGCGAGAACATCCCCGAGCCGGGCATCCCCGAGTCGTTCAAGGTGCTTCTCAAGGAGCTTCAGTCGCTGTGCCTCAACGTCGAGGTGCTCTCCAGCGAGGGGCATGCCATCGAAATGCGCGACAGCGACGACGAGGACCTGGAGCGCGCTGCGGCGAACCTGGGAATCAACTTGTCCCGCAACGAGTCTCCGTCCGTCGAAGATCTCGCCTAAATAGTCAAGCAGTAGATAGTCACTAAACCCGCAAGGGGAAAGGAAGTTACGTGCTCGACGTCAACTTCTTCGATGAACTCCGCATTGGCCTGGCCACCGCGGACGACATCCGCAACTGGTCCTTCGGCGAGGTCAAGAAGCCGGAGACCATCAACTACCGCACGCTCAAGCCGGAGAAGGATGGCCTGTTCTGCGAGAAGATCTTCGGACCTACTCGCGACTGGGAGTGCTACTGCGGCAAGTACAAGCGCGTCCGCTTCAAGGGCATCGTCTGTGAGCGCTGTGGCGTCGAGGTGACTCGCGCCAAGGTGCGTCGTGAGCGGATGGGCCACATCGAACTGGCCGCACCCGTCACGCACATCTGGTACTTCAAGGGCGTGCCAAGCCGGCTGGGCTACCTGCTCGACCTGGCGCCGAAGGATCTCGAGAAGATCATCTACTTCGCTGCCTACGTCATCACCGCCGTCGACACCGAACATGCGGCACAACGAGCTGTCGACGCTCGAGGCCGAGATGGTCGTCGAGAAGAAGGCCGTCGAGGACCAGCGCGATCTGGACCTCGCCGAGCGCAGCCAGAAGCTCGAGAACGACCTGGCCGAACTCGAGAAGGAAGGCGCCAAGTCCGACGTGCGCCGCAAGGTGCGCGACGGCGGCGAGCGCGAGATGCGTCAGCTCCGCGACCGGGCCCAGCGCGAACTGGACCGGCTCGACGAGATCTGGACCACCTTCACCAAGCTCGCGCCCAAGCAGCTGATCGTCGACGAGATGCTCTACCGCGAGCTGCATCGACCGCTACGGCGAGTACTTCAACGGCGCCATGGGTGCCGAGTCGATCAAGAAGCTCATCGAGAACTTCGACATCGACGCCGAGGCCGAGTCGCTGCGCGACACCATCAAGAACGGCAAGGGCCAGAAGAAGCTTCGTGCCCTGAAGCGGCTGAAGGTCGTCGCGGCATTCCAGATGTCGGGCAACTCGCCGATGGGCATGGTGCTCGACGCCGTGCCGGTGATCCCGCCGGAGCTGCGTCCGATGGTCCAGCTGGACGGTGGCCGCTTCGCGACCTCCGACCTCAACGACCTGTACCGCCGCGTCATCAACCGCAACAACCGTCTCAAGAGGCTGATCGACCTCGGCGCGCCCGAGATCATCGTCAACAACGAGAAGCGGATGCTGCAGGAGTCGGTGGACGCGCTGTTCGACAACGGCCGCCGCGGCCGTCCGGTCACCGGGCCGGGCAACCGCCCGCTCAAGTCGCTGTCCGATCTGCTGAAGGGCAAGCAGGGCCGGTTCCGTCAGAACCTGCTCGGCAAGCGCGTCGACTACTCCGGCCGTTCGGTCATCGTGGTCGGCCCGCAGCTCAAGCTGCACCAGTGCGGTCTGCCGAAGCTGATGGCGCTCGAGCTGTTCAAGCCGTTCGTGATGAAGCGTCTGGTCGACCTGAACCACGCGCAGAACATCAAGAGCGCCAAGCGGATGGTGGAACGTCAGCGTCCGCAGGTGTGGGACGTGCTCGAAGAGGTCATCTCCGAGCACCCCGTGCTGCTCAACCGCGCACCCACGCTGCACCGCCTGGGCATCCAGGCCTTCGAGCCGCAACTGGTCGAGGGCAAGGCCATCCAGCTGCACCCGCTGGTCTGTGAGGCGTTCAACGCCGACTTCGACGGCGACCAGATGGCAGTCCACCTGCCGCTGTCGGCGGAGGCGCAGGCCGAGGCGCGCATCCTGATGCTGTCGTCCAACAACATCCTGTCCCCGGCGTCGGGCAAGCCGCTGGCCATGCCCCGTCTGGACATGGTGACCGGGCTGTACTTCCTGACCACCGAGGTCCCCGGCGACATCGGCGAGTACGTGGCCGGCGCCACGGACACCCCCGAGTCGGGTGTGTTCAGCTCGCCCGCGGAGGCCATCATGGCCTACGACCGCGGTTCGCTGTCGGCGCGGGCGAAGATCAAGATTCGTCTGAAGCAGCTGCGTCCGCCGGCCGAGATCGAGCGCGACCTGTTCGGTGACGAAGGCTGGAAGCCCGGCGACGCCTGGACGGCGCACACGACGCTGGGTCGGGTGCTCTTCAACGAGCTGCTGCCCCGCGGCTACGCGTTCGTCGACGAGCAGATGCACAAGAAGGTCCAGGCCCGGATCATCAACGATCTGGCCGAGCGCTACCCGATGATCGTCGTCGCGCAGACCGTGGACAAGCTCAAGGACGCCGGCTTCTTCTGGGCCACCCGTTCGGGTGTCACCGTGTCGATGGCCGACGTGCTGGTGCCGCCGGAGAAGGAAGGCATCCTGGAGCGTCACGAGCAGGAGGCCGACCGGATCGAGAAGCAGTACCAGCGTGGAGCGCTGAACCGCGAGGAGCGCAACGGCGAGCTGGTCAAGATCTGGCAGAACGCCACCGAAGAGGTCGGTGACGCGATGGAGGCCCACTACCCGGCGGACAACCCGATCATCACGATCGTGAAGTCGGGCGCCACGGGCAACCTGACCCAGACCCGCACGTTGGCGGGCATGAAGGGTCTGGTGACCAACCCGAAGGGTGAGTTCATCCCGCGGCCGATCAAGTCCTCGTTCCGCGAGGGCCTGACCGTTCTGGAGTACTTCATCAACACGCACGGTGCCCGAAAGGGCCTGGCGGACACGGCACTTCGTACCGCTGACTCGGGTTACCTGACCCGACGTCTGGTGGACGTGAGCCAGGACGTCATCGTCCGCGAGCACGACTGCGACACCGAGCGCGGCATCGCCGTCATCCTGGCCGAGCCAGGTCCCGACGGCGTGCTGATCCGGGATCCGCACGTCGAGACGGCGGCCTTCGCCCGCACCCTGGCCTCGGACGCGGTCGACGAGAACGGCAACGTCATCGTCGTGCGCGGCCACGACCTCGGTGATCCGGCGATCGACGCGCTGCTCGCAGCGGGTATCTCGCAGGTGAAGGTGCGGTCGGTGCTGACCTGTGGCAGCGCCGACGGTGTCTGCGCGATGTGTTACGGCCGCTCGATGGCGACGGGCAAGCTCGTCGACATCGGCGAGGCGGTCGGCATCGTCGCCGCGCAGTCCATCGGTGAGCCCGGCACTGCAGCTGACCATGCGTACCTTCCACCAGGGTGGTGTCACCGGTGGTGCCGACATCGTCGGTGGTCTGCCGCGTGTGCAGGAACTGTTCGAGGCCCGCGTGCCGCGCAACAACGCGCCGATCGCGGACGTCTCCGGACGGATCCGCCTGGAGGAGACCGAGAAGTTCTACAAGATCACGATCGTGCCGGACGACGGTGGCGAGGAAGTGGTCTACGACAAGATCTCTCGGCGTCAGCGGCTCAAGGTGTTCAAGCACGACGACGGTACCGAGCGGCTTCTGACCGACGGCGACCACGTCGAGGTGGGCCAGCAGCTCATGGAGGGGTCGGCCAACCCGCACGAGGTTCTGCGCGTGCAGGGCCAGCGCAACGTCCAGCTGCACCTCGTCAACGAGGTGCAGGAGGTCTACCGCGCCCAGGGTGTGTCGATCCACGACAAGCACATCGAGGTGATCGTCCGGCAGATGCTGCGTCGCGTCACGATCATCGACTCGGGCAGCACGGAGTTCCTGCCCGGTTCGCTGACCGAGCGTGCGGAGTTCGAGTCCGAGAACCGTCGCGTCGTCGCGGAAGGTGGCGAACCCGCCGCAGGCCGCCCGGTGCTGATGGGTATCACGAAGGCATCGCTGGCCACGGACTCGTGGCTGTCGGCGGCGTCGTTCCAGGAGACCACGCGAGTCCTGACCGATGCGGCGATCAACTGCCGCAGCGACAGGCTCAAGGGTCTGAAGGAGAACGTGATCATCGGCAAGCTGATCCCGGCAGGTACGGGCATCAACCGCTACCGCAACATCACGGTGCAGCCGACCGAGGAAGCCCGGGCCGCGGCGTACACGATCCCGTCCTACGAGGATCAGTACTACACGCCGGACTTCGGTCAGCCCTCCGGTCCTGCGGTGCCGCTGGACGATTACGGATTCAGCGACTACCGGTAGTCACTCTCTCTGCGCGAGCAGACGTAAAGGGCCCTCAATCCACGCGATTGAGGGCCTTTTGCGTCTGCTCGCGAGGGTGGATGCGGCAGTTGTCCACAGATTGTCGCAGGGGTCTAGCGGCCGGTCGCAGTCGGCGGCAGCCTCGACGTGTGTACATCCAGGACCTGATCGCCGGTGCGGGCGGCGTGGTGTCGGCAGATCAACTACGGGCCGTGATGTCGCGGAAGATGCTGCGAACCCACGTCCGCTCCGGCGACATCGTGCGGGTGTGCCACGGCGTCTACGCCGTGTCACAGCCTGACGACGTGGGCACGTTGGCCGCGTTGGACCTGATGACCGGCGCAACGATGGTGGCCTGCATGGGAACCGCGGCCAGAATCCACGGATTCGACACGGAGCGTGACCCACGAGTACACGTACTCGACCCGGGGGTACGGGTCCGGCCGACGGCGGGCGTCATGGTGCACCAACGCGTAGGAGCGCCGCTGCGGCGGGTCGGCGGACGCCTCGCCACCGCACCGGCATGGACGGCGGTGGAGGTGGCGCGCACGTTGCGACGGCCGCGCGCGCTGGCGACCCTCGACTCGGCGTTGCACGTCGGCGCGTGCACCGTCGGGGAACTCGCGACGGCAGTGGACGAGCAGAAGGGCCGACGAGGCATCGTGCGCGTTCGAGAGTTGTTGGGTCACATCGATGGTCGTGCCGAGTCGCCAATGGAGAGCGAGGCGCGCCTGGTGTTCATCGACCACGGTTTGCCGCTGCCGGAACTTCAGTACGAGATCGTCGACCATTGCGGTGACCTGTGGCGGGTCGACTTCGCCTGGCCTGCGGCAAGGTCGTTGCGGAGTACGACAGCATGGAATGGCATGCCAATCCGGCGATCTGGAAACGCGACCGGTTGAAGGTCGAGCGACTCAAGGACCGGGGGTGGACGACGGTGCCGATGGTCGTGGACGACGTCCGGTTGCACCCCTATGATCTCGCCAACCGCATCGACCGGTTGCTTACCTGAGTCTGGCCGACCCACATGCCGCGAGCAGACGCAAACGGCCCTCAATCGCGCGAAATGAGGGCCTCTTACGTCTGCTCGCGGTTGGGAATTAGTAGGCGAGCTGGTTGACCGCACGCGCGAACACCCGCGGCAGGGCCGTCGCCGCCGGCACGATACGGTCACGCACCGGCGGGCGCGCCGCCGCCCACACCAGGGCCGCCGTCAGCACGCGGTACCGGCGGGTGAGCCTGCGCCACCGCAGGTCGTAGTCGCCGGGACGGTCGGCGCTGACGCAGTCCACCAGCGCCTCGGCGGCAGCGAACGCCAGGCCCATCCCCTCGCCAGTCAATGCGTCGATGTAGCCGGCGGCGTCGCCGACCAGGAGTACGCGTCCGGCCGTCCGCGTACGCGCCGTCTGCCGCAATGGCCCAGCGGCAAGGTCGGGACCGTGGGGGTGGCCGTCCACGCGCTCGCGCAGCCCGACGAATTTCGCGAACTGGCTGTCGAATCCGCCGCGGCCCGAGCTGAGGATCGCGATGCCGACGCAGTCGTCTGCAACCGGTGTCACGTAGGCCTCGGCGCCAGGCGCCCAGTGCACTTCGACGGAGTCCGTCCACGGAGTCACCTGGATGTGTCTGCGGATCCCCCACCTTCGGGGCCCTCGGTTCGGTTGGGACAGGTCGAGGTGCGTGCGGATCGGGGAGTGCAGCCCGTCGGCAGCGGCGAGGTATCGGGCCCGAAACCCGCCCGCACAAACCGATTTCGCATCCTGGGTGACTTCGGCGACGGTGCCCTGCGCGAACTGCACCCCCGCTGCCTCGGCCGCCTCGCACATCGCGGCGTGAAGCACCGTCCTACGAACCCCGCGACCGACGCCCGCCCGAAACGTGGCGTCGGCCCGGTGGTCACCGTCGAGATAGCTGATCCCGCGCAACACCTTGCCCGCGGGATCGACACCGAGGCGGTCCAGGTAACCAAGGGTGTGAGGCATCATGCCTTCGCCGCAGGCCTTGTCCAGCAAGCCGTTCCGCCGCTCGACGACGACGACCTCCAGGCCCGCCCTGGCTGCATGCAGTGCGGTGGCCAACCCCGCAGGACCGCCGCCGGCAACCAGGAGATCGATCACGCCAGGCTCGCGAGCGCGGTGTTCTCCACCCGCAACCGGGTCCGCAGCAGAGCGGCGTTGAGCACCGTGAACACCAGCGCGGTGATCCATGCCGTGTGAACGAGTGGTAGCGCGATCCCCTCGACGACGACCACGGCATAGTTCGGGTGCCGCAGCCAACGGTAGGGTCCGCCCGTCACCCGTGGGGCGCCCGGGACGACGATGACCCGGGTGTTCCACTGGTGCCCGAGTGTGATGATGCACCACCACCGCAGTCCTTGTGCCGCCAGCACCACGACGAGCAGCGGCCAGCCGAGCGCGGGGATGAAGGGTCGGTGCAACAACGCCACCTCGAGCAGGCACCCGGCGAGCAGAGCGGCGTGCAGCAGGACCATGACGGGGTAGTGGTCGGCACCGAACTCGGTTCCGCCCCTGGCTCGCGACCACGCCGAGTTACGTCTCGAGACAACCAGTTCCGCGAGCCGCTCGCCGGCGACCGCGATGATCAAGAGGACGTACCAGAGCATGGGATCTCCCGCCGTTTCAGCGCCAGCGAAGGAGCACGAGTTCGGAGCAGAAGCCCGGGCCCATGGCCATCATCAGCCCGGCGGTCCCCGGCTCGGGTCGCTTGGCGATCGTGTCGCGCAGGACGTGCAGCACCGAGGCCGACGACATGTTGCCGACCTCGGCCAGGGAACGCCACGTGAGTTCGAGTGCATCCTCGGGCAGGTTGAGGGCTGCAGTGATCGCGTCGATGACCTTGGGGCCGCCGGGATGGCTCACCCAGGCGCCGACGTCCTCGACGTTCAGGCCGTGGGCGCCAAGGAAGTTGGTGACGTCGTCGCCGAGGTAGCGTTCGACGACCTTGGGCACGTCGGGAGAGAGGACGAGTCGGAACCCGCTGGCGTCGATGTCCCAACCCATGGTGCGCAGTGAGTCCGGGTAGAGGTGGCTGCGGGAGTCGACGACCTCTGGCCCGGATGCGCCGATCGCGTCGGCGCGGCGATCACCGACCACGACGACTGCTGCCGCCCCGTCCCCGAACAGGCTGCTGCCGACCACCGTTGCGATCGTTGGATCGGTCTTCGGCCCGAGGGAACAGAGTTCGACGGCGAGCAGCACGGCGACACCGTCGGGCGCGCCGAGGAGATAGTCGTTGACCCGCGCCACCCCCGCGGCGCCCGCGACGCAGCCGAGCCCGAACATCGGCACCCGACGGACGTCGGGGCGTAGGCCGATCCGACCCGCGATGCGCGCATCCAGCGTCGGGACCGCCACACCGGTGACCGTGGTCGTGAAGATCGCGTCGACGTCCGACGGTGTCAACCCTGCCTCGTCCAGCGCGCCGAGCAACGCCGCGCGTCCCAGTTCCACCGCATGCTCGATGAAGACGTCGTTGGCCCTGCCGAAGTCGGTCAGGCCGGCGTATTCCTCGAGCGGCAGGACCATGTGGCGACTCTCGACCTTCGCGCTCCGGTGCAGGCTTCGGATCGCGTCCGCGTGCTCGGCGTATCCGGGAAGGGCGAGCAGCGCCTCGGTCACCTCGGCCTGGGCGTACCGGCGCGCAGGCAGCTCTCCGTGGACGGCTGCGATGACACTCACGGCACGCTCCTTCTGCTCTGGGAAACCCATTCGGCGCTACCTCCGTTCTACCCGCCGGCGCGGCTCCACCCCGCGAGCAGACACAAAGGGCCCTCAATCAGCCGAAATGAGGGCCCTTCGTGTCTGCTCGCGATGGGGACGATGGGGCGCGATGGGGGACGATGGGGCTCGCGCGCCTTGGGGGGCGTCGGATCCCGCGCCTAGACTGCGATGGTGCTCATTGGTTCCCACGTCCACGGTGACGACCCGCTGGCCGCCGCGGCGGCAGACAACGCCGACGTCGTGCAGTTCTTCCTCGGTGACCCGCAGAGTTGGAAGAAGCCGAAGCCGCGCGAGGACGCGCAGACCCTGAAGGCGGCGACGGTTCCGCTGTACGTCCACGCGCCGTATCTGATCAACGTCGCGTCCGCTAACAACCGGGTGCGCATCCCGTCGCGCAAGATCCTGCAGGACACCTGCGACGCCGCGAGCGAGGTCGGCGCCACCGCGGTCATCGTGCACGGCGGCCACGCCGACGACAAGGACATGGAGGCCGGCTTCGAGCGGTGGGTCAAGGCCCTGGATTACCTCACGACCGACGTTCCGGTGTACCTGGAGAACACCGCGGGCGGCGACCACGCGATGGCGCGCCACTTCGACACCATCGCGCGGCTGTGGGATCGCATCGGCGACAAGGGCATCGGCTTCTGCCTGGACACCTGCCACGCCTGGGCGGCGGGCGAGGCGCTCATCGGCGCCGTCGAGCGGATCACGTCGATCACCGGCCGCATCGACCTGGTGCACTGCAACGATTCGCGCGACGCCGCGGGCTCGGGTGCGGACCGGCACGCCAACTTCGGCGACGGCCAGATCGACCCGCAACTGCTGGTGGCGGTGGTGAAGGCCGCCGATGCGCCCGTCATCTGCGAGACGTCCGACGAGGGCCGAAAGGATGACATCGCGTTCCTGCGCGAGCACGTGGCCTGACCAGCGGTTCGTTATGTGAACTGACGACGAACTTGCGGTAGCCCGATCATGAACTACGCTCGCTCGAATGGCCGCGATTGACCAGACGTCAATTGGGCTGGTTGACGCCGTCGATCGAGATGCTCTGCGGGCGCGGCGACTGAAGGTCGTCCGGTGGCTCGCGATCGCCAGCTGGGCGGGCATCGTCGTCTACCGCACCGCGACCGACGGTTTCGCCTTCAATCGCGAGCTGCTGCTGCTCTACATCGCCACAGGTCTGCTCGCGGCCAGCATCGGCCAGGGCCGCCGGATGTTCTACGTGCTGCGCGACTGGCTGCCGTTTGCGCTGGTGCTGATCGCCTACGACTTGAGCAGGGGTGCGGCGACGCTGATCGGGCGACCCACCCTATGGCACTGGCAGGCCGACCTGGACCGGTCGATGTTCTTCGGCACGATGCCGACGGTGTGGCTGCAGGAGCATCTCAAGCTGCCCCAGCCGCCGTGGTGGGAAGTCGTCATCAGCACCGTCTACATGTCGTTCTTCATCCTCCCGTACGTCGTGGCGGGCGTGCTGTGGCTGCGCAACCGCGACGAGTGGAAGGCGTTCGTGCGACTGTTCGTCGGCCTGTCGTTCGCCGCCCTGGTGATCTACGCGCTGGTACCCGCCGCCCCGCCGTGGGCAGCTGCCCGCTGCAGCGCCGATGACGTCGCGGGAGGCCCATCCGGCCCCCGGTGCATGTTCCGGTCGGCACGGATGAACCCCGACGGTGGCTTGTTGGGCGCCATGCAGACCAGCCAGGACGGTGCCCACGACTGGATCGAGCGGACCGTCGGCCGGGGCTGGGGAAAACTCAATCTGCATTCCGCCACCGCGCTACTCGACCAGGGGCAGGCCAGCGTCAATCTGGTCGCGGCCATCCCCTCGCTGCACGCGGGAATGTCGTTGGCGATCGCGGCGTTCCTTTGGCGCCGGGTGCACCGGGGGTGGAAGCCCGTCCTGGTCGCCTACGTGCTGATCATGGCCTTCACGCTGGTGTACACGGCCGAGCACTACGTCATCGACATCCTGCTCGGCTGGGTGTTCGCCGTGGTGCTGATGGTCGGCCTGCACCGGTTCGACAGGTGGCGATCGCGTTCGTCTCGAGACTCGTCGGTCGAGACGTCCTGATGATCGTCCGACCATCGACGGCCCCGTCACCGACCGAAGCCGCTCATCCGTGGGTGAGGTAGACCTTGCGCAGTGCCTCGGTGACGGTCCACACCGTCTCGGCACCCGCAGCCAGTCGGACGACGTCGCCGGCTGCGAGGGTCAGCGGCGCGCTGCCATCGCCGAACTCGACGGTCGCCAAGCCTGAGAGGACGACGAAGACCTCGTCGGCCTCGACGTCGCTCATCACCCCCGGGGTCATCTCCCAGACGCCGACCTCCAGACCCTCGAAGGTGCCGACGGCTGCGGCACCGGTGGTCGGCGTGCCGGCGAGGGATTGATCGGCGGGCACCGACTCGTGGTCGAGGTCGAGGGCGGCCGCATTCGTAGACGTGTTCGGATTCACGTGATCACCTTGCCCGCCCGCGGGCGGCATCGCACGGAGACGGCTGCATTACGACTCTTGTGCGACTGTCGGAAAAATGTAACAGTGGACCCATGGTCGATACCCATGCCGTCACCAACCAGGTTCCGCCACTGGAGGATTACAACCCGGCCACCTCGGCCGTCCTCACCGAAGCACTGATCAGGGAGGGCGGCCACTGGGGCCTCGACGAGGTCACCGAACTGGGCGCGTTGTCCGGTACCCGGCAGGCGCAGCGCTGGGGTGAACTCGCGGATCGCAACCGCCCGGTGCTTCACACCCACGACGCCCAGGGGCACCGGATCGACGAGGTCGAGTACGACCCCGCCTACCACGAACTGATGAGTGTCGCGGTGCGACATGGTCTGCACGCCGCGCCATGGGCCGATGACCGCCCGGGGGCCCACGTCGTGCGCGCTGCCAAGACATCGGTGTGGACGCCCGAGCCCGGGCACATCTGCCCGATCTCGATGACCTACGCCGTCGTCCCCGCGCTGCGGTCCAACCCCGAGTTGGCTGCCACCTACGAGCCCCTGCTGACCAGCCGCGTCTACGACCCCCGGCTGACCGTCCCGACCGCGAAGTACGGCATCACGGCGGGCATGTCGATGACCGAGAAGCAGGGCGGTTCCGACGTCCGGGCGGGTACGACCGAGGCGATCCGCGCCGGCCACGGCGTCTACTCGCTCACCGGACACAAGTGGTTCACCTCGGCGCCGATGTGCGACGTGTTCCTGGTGCTGGCCCAGGCGCCGGGCGGCCTGTCGTGCTTCTTCCTGCCCCGCGTGCTGCCGGACGGCACCCGCAACCGGATGTTCCTGCAGCGCTTGAAGGACAAGCTCGGCAACCACGCCAACGCCTCCAGCGAGGTCGAGTACGACGAGGCGACCGCGTGGCTGGTGGGGGAGGAGGGGCGCGGGGTAGCGACCATCATCGAGATGGTGAACCTGACCAGGCTGGACTGCACGCTCGGCAGCGCCACCAGCATGCGCCACGGACTGGCCCGCGCGATCCACCATGCCCAACACCGAATGGCGTTCGGCGAGTATCTGATCGACCAGCCGTTGATGCGCAACGTGTTGGCCGACCTGGCCGTCGAGGCCGAGGCCGCCACGATCCTGGCGATGCGGATGGCAGGTGCCACCGACGCTGCGGTGCGCGGTGACGAGCGCGAGACACTTCTTCGCCGGATCGGCCTGGCCGCAGGCAAGTACTGGGTGTGCAAGCGCGCCACGCCGCACGCGGCCGAGGCGATGGAATGCCTCGGCGGCAACGGCTACGTCGAGGAGTCCGGGATGCCGCGGCTGTACCGCGAGGCCCCGCTGATGGGCATCTGGGAGGGGTCCGGCAACGTCAGCGCCCTGGATACGTTGCGCGCCATGGCAACCCGGCCCGAATGCGTCGACGTGCTTTTCGACGAACTCGCGCTCACCGGCGGCCAGGATTCCCGGCTCGACGCACACGTCGCCGCGTTGCGCCACGCACTCGGTGATGCAGATGATCCCGTGACCATTCAGTACCGGGCCCGTCAGATCGCCGAGGACATCTCACTCGCCCTGCAGGGTTCACTGTTGGTTCGGCACGGTCATCCCGCCGTCGCCGAGGCCTTCCTGGCCAGCCGCCTCGGCGGTCAGTGGGGTGGTGCGTTCGGAACCCTGCCGACCGGGCTGGATCTCGCGCCGATCATCGAGCGGGCGCTGGTCAAGGGATGACGCACGCCATCTCTCCGCACACGATCTCCCCGCACGCCATCTCCCCGCACGAGCAGACACAAATGGCCCCGAATCATCGGCGTGTCGGGGCCTTTTGCGTCTGCTCGCGGGAAGGGCGGGGGCGCGCGTGACGCACGCCATCCGACCCGTCGACTTCGACGACCTCAAGACGATGACCTACGAGGTGACGGACCGGGTCGCGCGCATCACGTTCAACCGGCCGGACAAGGGCAACGCGATCGTCGCCGACACACCACTGGAACTGTCCGCGCTCGTCGAACGGGCCGACCTCGACCCCAACGTGCACGTCATCCTGGTCTCTGGGCGGGGCGAGGGCTTCTGCTCCGGTTTCGACCTCTCGGCCTACGCGGAGGGATCCTCGTCGGCCGGCGGTGGCCGCCCCTACCGGGACACCGTGCTGTCGGGCCGGACCCAGGCGGTCAACCATCTTCCCGATCAGCCCTGGGATCCGATGATCGACTACCAGATGATGAGCCGCTTCGTCCGGGGCTTCGCCAGCCTGATGCACGCCGACAAGCCGACCGTGGTCAAGATTCACGGCTACTGCGTGGCCGGCGGCACCGACATCGCGCTGCACGCCGACCAGGTGATCGCCGCGTCGGACGCCAAGATCGGCTACCCCCCGATGCGGGTGTGGGGGGTTCCTGCCGCCGGGCTGTGGGCACACCGGCTGGGCGACCAGCGCGCCAAACGCCTTCTCTTCACCGGTGATTGCATCTCCGGTGCGCAGGCCGCGGAGTGGGGGCTGGCGGTCGAGGCGCCCGATCCCGCCGATCTGGACGACCGCACTGAGCGCCTGGTCGCGCGCATCGCCGCCATGCCGGTAAACCAGCTCATCATGGCCAAGTTGGCGCTCAACACGGCGCTGCTGAACCAGGGTGTCGCGACCAGTCGCATGGTCAGCACCGTCTTCGATGGCGTCGCCCGGCACACCCCCGAGGGCCACGCCTTCGTCGCGCAGGCACGCGAGGACGGCTTCCGCGATGCGGTGCGCAGTCGCGACGAGCCGTACGGCGACGCGGGCCGCACGACGTCCGGGGTGTAGCCCGATGTCCGGCGGGCAGGAGCGGAGCGACCCGGGGAATGGGTCCGGCGGGCAGGAGCGGAGCGACCCGGGGAATGGGTCCGGCGGGCAGGAGCGGAGCGACCCGGGGAATGGGTCCGGCGGGCGCGGCCGGATGACCGCGCGGTCCGTCGTGTTGAGCGTCCTGCTCGGAGCCCATCCCGCCTACGCGTCGGCAAGCGAGTTGATCAGACTGACAACAGATTTCGACATCCGCGAATCGACCCTGCGCGTTGCACTGACCCGCATGGTGGGTGCCGGAGACCTCGTCAGGTCCGCCGGCGGCTACCGGCTCTCGCAGCGTCTTCTGGCCCGGCAGCGGCGGCAGGACGACGCGATCGACCCGCGACTGCGTGCATGGGACGGGTCGTGGACCATGGTGGTGGTCACCAGTGTTGGAACCGACGCACGCACTCGTGCTGCCCTGCGGACGACGCTGCGCGACAGCCGCTTCGGCGAACTCCGCGAAGGTGTGTGGCTGAGGCCGGCGAACCTCGATGTCGAACTGCCCGCTCCGCTGCGCGACCGGGTGAGGGTGTTGACGTCGCGCGACGACGACTCCGCCGACCTCGTCGCACGACTCTGGGACCTCGCCGCGTGGGCGCGCACCGGGCACGGGCTGCTGGCGGAGATGGCCGGTGCCGCCGAGGTCCCCGCCCGGTTCGCTGCCGCCGCAGCAACCGTGCGTCACCTGCTCACCGATCCCGTGCTTCCCGACGAACTGCTTCCCCACGACTGGCCCGGCGCGGCGTTGCGGGCGGCCTACCACGACTTCGCCGCCGACCTGGTGGCGCGACGCGATGACACCGAACTGATGGAGGCGACATGACCGTTTCGGAGGGTAGTGGCCCGGCGGCCGGGGGGAAGGCATCGACCGGCGGCGTGCGCGTCGAGCGCAACGGTGCGGTGACCACCGTGATCATGGACCGGCCGGCGGCGCGCAACGCCGTCAACGGACCGGCTGCCGCCGAGCTGTTCGCGGCGTTCGACGAGTTCGACCGCGACGATTCGGCATCGGTTGCGGTGTTGTGGGGTGCGAACGGAACCTTCTGCGCCGGAGCCGATCTCAAGGCCTTCGGCACGCCCGACATGAATCCCGCGCATCGCACCGGGCCCGGTCCGATGGGGCCGACCCGAATGGTGCTGTCCAAGCCGGTGATCGCGGCGGTCAGCGGCTACGCCGTCGCAGGCGGGCTGGAACTGGCGCTGTGGTGTGACCTGCGGGTCGCCGAGGAGGACGCGGTGTTCGGCGTGTTCTGCCGTCGCTGGGGTGTGCCGCTCATCGACGGGGGCACCGTGCGACTGCCCCGCCTGATCGGTCACAGCCGGGCCATGGACCTGATCCTCACCGGCCGTGCGGTCGAAGCACAGGAGGCGCTCTCGATCGGGTTGGCCAACCGCGTCGTACCCAAGGGTGACGGGCGCAACGCCGCGGAGGAACTCGCCGCCGAGCTGGCCGCGCTGCCCCAGAAGTGCATGCGTTCGGACCGGCTGTCGATGATGGGGCAGTGGGGTATGTCCGAGGGGGAGGCGATCGACACCGAGTTCGCGAGCCTGTCACGGGTGGCAGACGAATCACTTTCGGGTGCAAAGAGGTTCGCCGACGGTGCGGGGCGGCACGGCGCAGGGGCGTGATGGGTCGTTGGGAGAATCCAGGTGGTGGTCGAGCTGCCCACCTCCGAGCGACAACCCGGTGCCTCGGTGCAGCGTTCCGACGGCTGGCCGCGCCGTTCGCATGGGATTGTCGCTGCGAGGCGGGCAGATCGGATGGCGCCCCGATCGCCGGCCGGTCCAGGGCGGGCGATCAGGACTTGTCGATGGAGTTCCCCGACCCGCGGTCGTCGACCTTGGGCGTGCCGTCGCGGTAGGTGACCGTGTTGTTGAGGCCGACCACGGTGAGGCTGTTGTCGACCTTGTCGAAGGTGACCTTGTTGTCGGCGCCGCCGATGTTGACGCTGGCGCACGTGCCCTTCACGGTCAGCGTGTTGTTCGATCCGCCGATGTTCAACGACTTGCCGTCGGCGCAGTCGATGTCGGCGGTGGTTCCGAACGAGCCGTAGTTGATGGTGTTCGCGATCTCGACCTGCGCGCCGGACGTGCCGATCGTCGCCGTCGGAGAGTTGGTGTCACTGCTCTCCGAGCCGCAACCCGTCAAACCCGCCAGGGCGGCGGCCACACCGATCGCCGTGATCAGTGTCCGGGGGTGCGTACGCATGGTCCCTCACTTCGTGGGTCGGCCGAGGCGTCAATTGACGTCGTCCTCAGATTACGCGGGAGCCCCGTCGATGCGATCGGTCACGCCGAGTTGGTGGCAGCGACTTGGACACCGGACGGACGCTGGAGCGTCCGCATGAACTGGCCGGGCGCCGTGGCACACCGGTTAGAGTCGTTCGTCACGTCCAAATCCGCGCACGTACGGATCCGCCCGCAACGACTCGAACTCGACCGAAGGTGACGACACCCATGGCAGCTCGTCCGGAGTCCGACTCCGTGGGCGGCCGGACGAAGCCGCCGGCGAGGACCACCAAGCTCAGCCGCGACTCGATCGTCAACGCGGCACTGGGCTTCCTCGACCGCGAGGGCTGGGACGCGCTGACCATCAACGCGTTGGCAACGCACCTCGGCACCAAGGGGCCATCGCTGTACAACCACGTGCACAGCCTCGACGACCTGCGGCGCACCGTGCGGATGCGGGTGGTCGACGACATCATCGGGATGCTGAACACGGTCGGGCAGGGACGCGCCCCCGACGACGCCGTGGTCGCGATGGCCGGCGCCTACCGCAGCTACGCCCACCACCATCCCGGCCGGTACTCGGCGTTCACCCGGCTTCCGCTGGGAGGCGACGACCCGGAGTACACCGCGGCGACGCGGGCGGCGGCGGGACCGGTGATCAACGTCCTGGCGTCGTACGGAATGGACGGCGAGAACGCGTTCTACTTGGCGTTGGAGTTCTGGTCGGCACTGCACGGCTTCGTCATGCTGGAGATGACCGGGGTGATGGACGAGATCGACACGGACATGGTGTTCACCGATATGGTGTTGCGGCTGGCGGCAGGTATGGACACTCGCTGACCCCGCCCGAACAGCGAGAACCCCGCTGCTGGGGCGCCCGCGCGGGGCCGCTTGCACGCGCTTTGACCTGCGCTACCGCGGGCGGGTATCGTGGTCGCTCGTGCCTGGCCAAGGCGCTTGCGGCTGATCCACTACCCGCAGGCATGCCTGCACGCCGGGCCAATTCGCATGTCCACGATGCATCGAGAAGTTCGGTGCGCGAGCGCGTGCGACACACCCGGTCGCGGGGTAAGCGATGGGGCGAAAACCGCAGTACACAGACTTGAGAAGCGCCGAGACACCGAAGTTAGCAACAAGCAACACAGAAAGCCGGTAGATGCCAACCATTCAGCAGCTGGTCCGCAAGGGCCGCCGCGACAAGATCGCCAAGGTGAAGACTGCGGCCCTCAAGGGCAGCCCGCAGCGTCGCGGCGTGTGCACCCGCGTGTACACCACCACCCCGAAGAAGCCGAACTCGGCACTTCGCAAGGTCGCGCGCGTCAAGCTGACGACCCAGGTTGAGGTCACCGCCTACATCCCCGGTGAGGGCCACAACCTGCAGGAGCACTCCATGGTGCTGGTGCGCGGCGGTCGTGTGAAGGACCTCCCGGGTGTGCGTTACAAGATCATCCGCGGCTCGCTGGACACGCAGGGTGTCAAGTCCCGCAAGCAGGCCCGTAGCAAGTACGGCGCCAAGAAGGAGAAGAGCTAATGCCGCGCAAGGGACCGGCGCCCAAGCGTCCGTTGGTGAATGACCCGGTCTACGGGTCGCAGCTCGTCACGCAGCTCGTCAACAAGGTGCTGCTGGACGGGAAGAAATCGCTCGCCGAGCGCATTGTCTATGGTGCGATGGAGCAGGCCCGCGACAAGACCGGCACCGACCCGGTCGTCACCCTCAAGCGCGCTCTCGACAACGTGAAGCCCGCCCTCGAGGTGCGCAGCCGTCGCGTCGGTGGCGCCACCTACCAGGTTCCGGTCGAGGTTCGGCCCGAGCGTTCGGTCACGTTGGCCCTGCGCTGGCTGGTTGGATTCTCCAAGCAACGCCGCGAGAAGACCATGGTCGAGCGCCTGGCGAACGAGATCCTCGACGCCAGCAATGGCCTGGGTGCCGCCGTCAAGCGACGCGAGGACACCCACAAGATGGCCGAGGCGAACCGGGCCTTCGCGCACTACCGCTGGTGATGCCCCGCCCCGCGGGAGCCGCTAGCGGCGACACTGGGCATCGTGGCCCGGGGCGAAACGACAACAGCAATCGAGCAAGCGAAAGAGTGGGAATCTAGCCGTGGCACAGGACGTGCTGACCGACCTCACGAAGGTCCGCAACATCGGCATCATGGCGCACATCGACGCCGGTAAGACGACGACGACCGAGCGCATCCTCTACTACACCGGTATCAGCTACAAGATCGGTGAAGTGCACGACGGTGCCGCCACGATGGACTGGATGGAGCAGGAGCAGGAACGAGGCATCACCATCACCTCGGCTGCTACGACCTGTTTCTGGGACGGCAACCAGATCAACATCATCGACACGCCAGGCCACGTCGACTTCACCGTCGAGGTGGAGCGCAGCCTGCGCGTGCTCGATGGCGCCGTCGCCGTCTTCGACGGTAAGGAAGGCGTCGAGCCGCAGTCCGAGCAGGTCTGGCGTCAGGCCGACAAGTACGACGTGCCGCGCATCTGCTTCGTCAACAAGATGGACAAGCTGGGCGCCGACTTCTACTTCTCGGTGCGCACCATGGAGGAGCGCCTCGGCGCGAACGTCATCCCGATCCAGCTGCCGATCGGCTCCGAGAGCGAGTTCGAGGGCATCGTCGACCTGGTCGAGATGAAGGCCAAGGTGTGGCGGGGCGAGACCAAGCTCGGCGAGACCTACGAGACCATCGACATCCCCGAGGCTCTCCAGGAGAAGGCCGACGAGTACCGCACCAAGCTGCTCGAGGCGGTCGCGGAGACCGACGAGGCGCTGCTCGAGAAGTACTTCGGCGGCGAGCAACTCACCGTCGAGGAGATCAAGGGTGCGCTGCGCAAGCTGACCGTCACCTCCGAGGCCTACCCCGTGCTGTGCGGTAGCGCGTTCAAGAACAAGGGCGTGCAGCCCATGCTCGACGCGGTCATCGACTACCTGCCGACGCCGCTGGACGTCGCCGCCGCGATCGGACACGCACCCGGCAAGGAGGACGAGGAGGTCGTGCGCAAGCCGTCGACCGACGAACCGTTCTCGGCGCTGGCCTTCAAGGTCGCCACGCACCCGTTCTTCGGCAAGCTGACCTACGTCCGGGTGTACTCGGGCAAGGTCGATTCCGGCTCACAGGTGATCAACGCCACCAAGGGCAAGAAGGAACGCCTCGGCAAGCTGTTCCAGATGCACTCCAACAAGGAGAATCCGGTCGAAACCGCGAGTGCCGGGCACATCTACGCCGTGATCGGTCTCAAGGACACCACCACCGGTGACACGCTGAGCGACTCGAACCACCAGGTCGTTCTGGAGTCCATGACCTTCCCGGATCCGGTCATCGAGGTGGCCATCGAGCCGAAGACCAAGAGCGACCAGGAGAAGCTGTCCCTGGCCATCCAGAAGCTCGCCGAGGAAGACCCGACCTTCAAGGTCCATCAGGACAACGAGACCGGTCAGACCGTCATCGGCGGCATGGGCGAGTTGCACCTCGACATCCTGGTCGACCGGATGCGCCGCGAGTTCAAGGTCGAGGCCAACGTCGGCAAGCCGCAGGTGGCCTACAAGGAGACCATCAGGCGTGCGGTCGACAAGGTCGAGTTCACTCACAAGAAGCAGACCGGTGGCTCCGGCCAGTTCGCGAAGGTGCTCGTCAGCATCGAGCCGTTCAGCGGCGAGGATGGCGCGACCTACGAGTTCGAGAACAAGGTCACCGGCGGCCGCATCCCGCGCGAGTACATCCCGTCGGTGGATGCCGGTGCGCAGGACGCCATGCAGTACGGCGTGCTCGCCGGTTACCCGTTGGTCAATCTGAAGCTGACGCTGCTCGACGGCGCCTACCACGACGTCGACTCGTCGGAAATGGCCTTCAAGATCGCAGGTTCACAGGTGCTGAAGAAGGCTGCCGCGCAGGCGCAGCCGACCATCCTGGAACCGGTCATGGCCGTCGAGGTCACCACGCCCGAGGATTACATGGGCGAAGTGATCGGCGACCTGAACTCCCGCCGTGGTCAGATCCAGGCCATGGAGGAGCGCAGCGGTGCGCGCGTCGTCAAGGCGCAGGTGCCGCTGTCGGAGATGTTCGGCTACGTCGGCGACCTGCGGTCGAAGACCCAGGGCCGGGCCAACTACTCCATGGTGTTCGACTCGTACGCTGAAGTGCCGGCGAACGTGTCGAAGGAGATCATCGCGAAGGCGACGGGGCAATAGTCAGTAGGCTGGCCCGTCGGTTTGCACCGACCACACAACTGAACACATCAACACACTGCTTTAACCAAAGCACCAACAAGTCCAGGAGGACACAGAAGTGGCGAAGGCGAAGTTCGAGCGGACGAAGCCGCACGTCAACATCGGGACCATTGGTCACGTTGACCACGGCAAGACCACGCTTACCGCAGCAATCACCAAGGTGTTGCACGACAAGTTCCCCGAGTTGAACGAGTCGCGCGCATTCGACCAGATCGACAATGCGCCCGAGGAGCGTCAGCGCGGCATCACGATCAACATCTCCCACGTGGAGTACCAGACCGACAAGCGCCACTACGCGCACGTCGACGCGCCTGGCCACGCTGACTACATCAAGAACATGATCACCGGTGCCGCCCAGATGGACGGCGCGATCCTGGTGGTCGCCGCCACGGACGGCCCGATGCCGCAGACCCGCGAGCACGTGCTGCTGGCCCGTCAGGTCGGTGTGCCCTACATCCTGGTCGCGCTGAACAAGGCCGACATGGTCGACGACGAGGAACTCCTCGAACTCGTCGAGCTGGAGGTCCGCGAGCTGCTGGCCGCCCAGGAGTTCGACGAGGACGCCCCGGTCATCCAGGTGTCGGCGCTGAAGGCCCTCGAGGGTGACGAGAAGTGGGTCAAGTCCGTCGAGGAGCTGATGCAGGCCGTCGACGACTCGATCCCGGATCCCGTCCGCGAGACCGAGAAGCCGTTCCTCATGCCCGTCGAGGACGTCTTCACGATCACCGGTCGTGGCACGGTCGTGACCGGTCGCGTCGAGCGTGGCGTGATCAACGTCAACGAGGACGTCGAGATCGTCGGCATCCGTCCGACCACCACCAAGACCACGGTCACCGGTGTCGAGATGTTCCGCAAGCTGCTCGACCAGGGCCAGGCGGGCGACAACGTCGGTCTGCTGGTCCGTGGCGTCAAGCGTGAGGACGTCGAGCGCGGTCAGGTCGTCGTGAAGCCCGGCACCACCACGCCGCA
The DNA here is from genome assembly GCA_963798245.1 of uncultured Actinomycetota bacterium. Lineage (GTDB taxonomy): Bacteria > Actinomycetota > Actinomycetes > Mycobacteriales > Mycobacteriaceae > Mycobacterium. The sequence goes on along the minus strand of CAWCSO010000002.1, from coordinate 531,204 downwards.
CACCGAGTTCGAGGGCAGCGTCTACATCTTGAGCAAGGACGAGGGCGGCAGGCACACGCCGTTCTTCAACAACTACCGTCCGCAGTTCTACTTCCGGACCACGGACGTGACCGGCGTGGTGACGCTGCCGGAGGGCACCGAGATGGTGATGCCCGGTGACAACACCGACATCTCCGTCAAGCTGATCCAGCCCGTCGCCATGGACGAGGGCCTGCGCTTCGCGATTCGCGAGGGCGGCCGTACCGTCGGCGCCGGCCGGGTGACCAAGATCAACAAGTAGTACCCGATCGCCGAGGCGGCGCTCACCTTCGGGTGGGCGCCGCTTTCGCGTTCCCGAGGTCGCGTAGCGCTGCGAATCGGTACTGCGCCATGATGGAGTCGCCGAACAGGAGGTGCGGTGGCGTCCACGACGACATGTCCTACGGGAAACGAGCCCGTCCCGTTCGCCGGTGACGTCGCATCCACCTGCGTGCGGTTCGTGCGATCGGTGTTCACTCCGTGACCCGGTTCACCGTGCGTGCCTTCACCGACGTGGGGTTGCGGCGCAAGCGCAACGAGGACGCCGTTCTGGTCGGGGGCTGGCAGTGTCAGATGTACGACGGCTCGCTGGCCACAATGGATTTCAGTCCCGACCCACCGTTCGTGTGCGCGGTGGCCGACGGGATGGGAGGGCACGCGGGCGGTGACGTCGCCAGCCGAGTGGCGCTGAGCATGATCGCCACCATTTCCCAGGAGTGGCGCACCGAGGAGGACATCTCGGAGTCGCTGCTCGAGGTCAGCGAGCAGGTCCGCGCCGTCGGGTTCGAGACCGAACTGGCGGGCCTCGGGACGACGGTGGCCGGGCTGTGCTTCCTGTCCGATGAGATCATCGCGTTCAACGTCGGCGACAGCAGGATCTACTCGATCACCGGCGGCGAGGTGCGACAACTCTCGGTGGACGACTCGATCTTCGACACCCGCGGCAGGCCCACCAACGTCATCACCCAGTCGATGGGCCAGGCGAAACCGGTGCGACCGCACCTCCTGCACCTTCCGCTGGTCGAGGGTGTCCACCTGATGTGTTCGGACGGCGTGAGCGGAATGATGACCGACGACGAGTTCGAGGCGGCCGTGCAGGCGCCAGACCTCGGGCAGTGCGCGGCCAACATCATCGAGACCGTCCGGGCCAACGGCGCCGACGACAACTTCTCGTTCGTGATCGTCGACGTCGAAGCCTGCGATGGCGGCTATGGCGGCCCCGCGTCCTAGAAGGGGCGTCGACACGTTCCCCACCGGCCGCCGACCGACTAGGATCTGGGCGCGACAGCTGACCGTGAAGCGGTCAGGCTGACCGAGGAGGTTGGCTGATGGTGGGACGCTATGTGAAGGCACAGCTCATGGTCTTGCTGTGCGGCGGCCTAGTCGGGCCGATCTTCCTGGTCGTGTACTTCGCTCTGGGTCAGATGAGCATTCTGAAGTGGATGTTCTGGGTTGGGCTGCTGATCACGGCCGCCGACGTGCTGATCGCGTTGGCGCTGACCAACTACGGCGCGAGGTCCGCCGAAAAGCGGCAGATGCTCGAGGCCGGCGGCGTCCTCGCGCTGGCCCGCATCACCGGCATGGGCGAGACGGGGACGAGGATCAACGACGTGCCGCTGGTGAAGTTGAGGCTCCACGTGGAGGGTCCCGGAATCGTCCCCTTCGATACCGAGGACTCGGTTCTGGCACAGGCGACGCGAATGCCGGTGCTGTCCCGCGGCCACGTCGTCGCACTCGTGGACCCGGCCACCAACGAGTACGAGATCGACTGGCAGCGAAGCGCTTTGGTCGCCGGCATGGTGCCCGCGCAGTTCACCCTTGCCGAGGACAACCGCACCTACGACCTGTCTGGCCAGATGGGTCCACTGATGGAGATCCTCCGGATTCTCAAGGCGCACGACGTTCCGCTCGACGGCACCATCGACATCAGGTCGAATCCCGCCGTGCGCCAGCAGGTCGCCGGCGTCGTTCGGCGTGCGGCGGCCAACCAGGTACCCGCTTCGGTACCGCCACCGGTGACCGATGCCGCGCCCGTGACCGACGCTGCGCCGTCCTACATGTCCGCACCCGCGCCGTCGGTCTCCGCGCGGCTTCAGGAACTCGAGACGCTGCGCGCGACGGGCACGATCTCCGAGACCGAGTACAGCGCGAAGCGGCAGCAGATCATCGCCGAACTCTAGCGCTGTGTCGTGGCCGCGCCACGGAGTCTGGTGGAATGGTGACGAGCGCCCAAGCACGGATCGACATCCAAGCGACGAAGGGACCGTTGATGACGGGAGAATCACCAGCCTCGGCGGCCTACGGAGTGCACTCCGAGGTCGGCAAGCTGCACAAGGTTCTGGTCTGTTCACCGGGGCTGGCCCACGAACGGCTGACACCCACCAACTGTGACGACCTGCTGTTCGACGACGTGCTGTGGGTCCAGAACGCCCGAAGCGACCACTTCGACTTCATGGACAAGATGCGCGACCACGACGTCGACGTCGTGGAACTGCACAACGTGTTGACCGAGACGATGGCGATACCCGAGGCCAAGGCGTGGCTGCTGGACCGCAAGATCGTGCCGAACGAGGTCGGGCTCGGCCTGGTCGAGGACACGCGCGGCTTCCTGGATTCGCTGCAGCCGCGACCGCTGGCCGATCTGCTCATCGGCGGAATGGCCACCCGCGATCTACCCGCCGACATCTCGTCCGGTTACCGTGCGCTGGCGCGGGAGAACTCCGGTGTCACCGAGTATCTGATGCCCCCGTTGCCCAACACGCTCTACACCCGGGATACCACGTGCTGGATCTACGGCGGCCTCACGTTGAATCCGCTGTTCTGGCCGGCCCGCCACGACGAGACGCTGTTGATGAAGGCGGTCTACGAGTTCCACCCCGACTACGTCGGCTCGAAGGTGTGGTGGGGCGACCCCGAGAAGCCGTGGGGGCTGGCCACCATCGAGGGCGGCGACGTCATGGTGCCCGGCAACGGCGTGGTCCTGATCGGGATGAGTGAACGCACCTCGCGGCAGGCGATCACCCAGGTCGCCGCCGAGTTGTTCGCACAGAACGTGGCCGAGAAGGTCATCGTCGCCGGGATGCCGAAGCTGCGTGCCGCCATGCATCTGGACACGGTGTTCACGTTCGCCGACCGCGACGTCGTCACCATCTATCCCGAGATCGTCGACGGGATAACGCCGTTGACACTCGTGCCGAGCGACAAGGCGCCCGGGGTCGACGTGATCGAGGAAACCAAGCCGTTCGTCGAGGTGGTCGCGGCCGCCCTGGGCCTGCCCGCGCTTCGGGTGGTCGAGACCGGCGGCTCAAGGTACGACTCCGAACGCCAGCAGTGGGACAGCGGCAACAACCTGGTGGCCGTCGAGCCCGGCGTGGTGTTCGCCTATGACCGCAACACCCACACCAATTCGCTCCTACGCAAGGCGGGCATCGAGGTCATCACCATCGTGGGTGCGGAGCTGGGCCGTGGTCGCGGCGGCGGACACTGCATGACCTGCCCGATCATCCGCGACGGCGTCGACTACTGAGCCGGCCGCGCGGCGGTGTTCCGGCCTTACTAGAACACGTTCCAATTCGGCTGCTAGCCTTGCCCTGGCTCGACGAAAGGACTGGCAATGGCGGCAGGCAACGGAACCCTCGAAGGACGGGTGGCATTCGTCACCGGAGCCGCCCGCGGCCAGGGCCGCGCCCATGCGATACGGCTCGCCCAGGAGGGTGCTGACGTCATCGCCATCGACATCTGCGGCCCGGTGTCCGACACCATCACCTACCCCGCGGCGACGTCGGAGGAACTCGCCGAGACCGTGCGCGCGGTGGAGGCCGCCGGACGCAAGGTGCTCGCCCGCGAGGTCGACATCCGCGACCTCGCCGCCCAGCAACAGGTGGTGGCCGACGGCATCGAGCAGTTCGGCCGGCTCGACATCGTGGTGGCGAACGCGGGCATCCTCAGTTGGGGCCGAATGTTCGAGATGTCCGAGGAACAGTGGGACAGCGTCATCGACGTCAACCTCAACGGGACGTGGCGCACCGTGCGGGCGGCCGTCCCCGCGATGATCGAGGCCGGCAACGGCGGGTCGATCATCATCGTGAGTTCGTCGGCGGGCACGAAGGCCACACCGGGCAACGGGCACTATTCGGCGTCCAAGCACGGCCTGGTCGCCATCACCAATGCGTTGGCCATCGAGGTGGGCGAGTTCGGGATCAGGGTCAATTCGATCCACCCGTATTCCATCGACACCCCGATGGTCGAGCACGAAGCGATGATGGAGGTGTTCGGCAAGTATCCGAACTTCCTCCACAGCTTCTCCCCGATGCCGTACCACCCCGTCAACCACCAGGGCAAGAAGGGGCTGCAGGAATTCATGGCGCCCGAGGAGGTTTCGGACGTGGTGGCCTGGCTTGCCGGCGACGGATCGGCGACCATCTCCGGCTCGCAGATCGCCGTCGACCGCGGGACCGCGAAGTACTGACCTCGGGGATACGCGCTGAGCGAACGGCGTTCCGCAACGCGGCTTGCGCTGGGTACGTTCGCGGCATGAGCAGTCTCCCGTTCGACTACACCATCGACGGTCTCGACTTCGAGGGCGTGATCGTCTCCACCGCTGACGAGAAGGCGCCGACCGTACTGGTGTTCCACGGTATGGAGGGCCGCAGCGACGCTCAGGTCGACATCTGTCACCGCCTCGCCGACGCCGGCTACCGCGCCGTTGCCGTCGACCTCTTCGGGCGTGACGTCACCCGTGGTGGTGTCGATGCCGGGGCTGCCGCGATGAGCGGGTTCGTCGAGGACCGGGAAGCGCTGCGCCAGAGGCTTTTTCGAGTCATCGACATCCTCACGGCGCTACCCGGTGTGGACCGCGGCGCCACGGCCGCGATCGGGTTCTGCTTCGGCGGCCTGTGCGTACTGGATCTGGCCCGCCACGGCGCCGGACTATGCGCGGTCGGCAGCTTCCACGGTCTGCTCACCCCGCCCGCGCTGACAACCGATGTGCCCATCACCACCAGGATCGCCGTCTACCACGGCTGGGACGACCCGTACGCGCCCCCAGCCGACGTCGTCGCGTTGGGTACCGAGTTGACCCAGCGCGGCGCGGACTGGCAACTGCACGCCTTCGGGCACACGCTGCACGCGTTCATGGCACCGTTCGCCAACGCACCGGAACGCGGAATTGCCTACAGCGAGACGGCTTCCCGGCGGGCTTGGGCAAGCCTGCTTGACATGCTGGGTGAAACCTTCGCCGACTAGCTCGGCAGCACCAGCACGGGCACGGGGCTGTGGCGCACGATCTTGGTGCCCTTCGAACCGAGGAACACCCGCGAGATCGCACCCCGCGGCGAGGTGCCGAGAGCCAGCAGATCGCCGTCTTGCCACTCCACGGCGTCCAGCGCCGAAGCCCAGCCGTTGCCGGTGACCACCTGAAGTGGGACGTCGTCGGCGACCAGACCGTCGGTCTTCAGCGCGGCCAGCGACTCCCGTGCGTGCGATGCCCACGCCTCCAGGATCGAGTCCTCGGCGTGCAGCCCGACCTCGGGGGGATACATCGTCCGACCGCGCACCGCGAACGTGACCACACGCATCGGCACACCGAGTTGAGCAGCGAGATCGGATACCCGTTGCACCGCGGGGCGTTCCTCGGGAAGGCCGGGATAGGCGCAGGTGATCCGGGTCAGGCCGTGCGTCTTGGAACCTCGGTAACCGCGCGGGCTGATCGCCAGCGGCACCAACGCCGAGTGAAGCAGGTAACCCGCGGTCGAGCCCACCACCACCTGGCCCAGCTGGCCGTCGGCCGACGAACCCAGCACCAGCACATCGGCCTTCAGGTCGTCGGCGGCCTGAAGCAGGCCCGCGGCTGCGGACCGGTAGGTGTACTTGTGGAAGCTCACCTCGAGATCGGGGTCCAGCGACGAGATGCATTCGCCGGCCTTGGTGGCGGAGTCGGCCGCCAGCAGATCGGCGTACTGGGCGTATTCGGCGTCGACCCGGGCGGGGGACGGCATGGCCCACGGCTTGGGGACGACGGTGACGACCGCCAGCGGCGTCCTGAGCGTCCGCGCCGCCTCCACGGCGAGGTGCAGCGCGGCGAGGCCGGCCTTGCCTGCGAGGTATCCGACGACGACTGTCATGCCTTCGCTCCTTGGAAGGTCACTTTCGGTCCTCGGGCGGCGTGATCATCTCGATGTCATCGGTGCCCGGTGCCGCACCGGTCTCGGCGCCGTCGTTCAGCGCGCTGTGCTTCCGGCTCCACAGCATGTAGAACACCAGCGCTGCCGAGACCCAGAGGCCGAACCAGAACCAGGTGTACCAGTGCAGCCCGGTGAGAACGAATATGCACGCCGCAATCGACAGGATCGGTGTCACGGGGTACAGCGGTACCTTGAACGCGCGCGGCAGATCGGGTTCGCGCTTGCGCAGGATGATGACCGCAGCGGACACCACGATGAAGGCCACCAGGGTGCCGATGGACACCATGTCCAGCAGGTAGTCCAGGGGGATGAAGCCGGCGAGGATGCCGGTGATCACGGCGACGATGATGGTGTTGTTCACCGGTGTCATGGTCTTCGGGTTGACCTTGGCGAACATCGACGGCAGCAGGCCGTCGCGGCCCATCGCGAACAGGATGCGGGTCTGGCCGTACATCACCACGAGGGTGACCGAGAAGATCGAGATCACCGCGCCGGCAGCCAGGATCGTCGACGCCCAGGTGCCGCCCGTGATGTTCTCCAGGATGACCGCGAGGCCGGCCTCGGCCTGTTCGGGGAGGGCAAAGTCTGCGGCAGGCTGGGCGCCGATCCCGGCGAAGGCGACCAGAAGGTAGACGCTGATGACGATGACGAGCGCGCCGATGATCGCCCGCGGCATCGTCTTCTGGGGATCCTTCACCTCATCGCCGGCGGTGGACACGGCGTCCAGGCCGATGAAGGAGAAGAAGATGGTGCTCGCCGCGGCGGTGATTCCTGCGACGCCCGCGTCCCAGAACCCGGCGAAGTGGTCGGCGTTGAAGGCGGTGATGGCGATGACGATGAACATGCCGAGCACGCCCAGCTTGATGATCACCATGATCGTGTTGACGAGAGCCGACTCGCTGGCGCCACGGATCAGAAGTAGCGCACACATGGCGATCAGAAGGATCGCGGGCAGGTTCACCACTCCGGGATTGACGTCCCAGGGAGCCGACGACAGCGCCTGTGGGATCTGGAAACCGAACAGATTGTCGAGCAGCTTGTTCACGTACCCGCTCCATCCCACGGCCACCGCCGAGATGGAGACGCCGTACTCCAGAAGCAGGCACGCCGCCACTCCCATCGCGACGAATTCGCCGAGCGTGGTGTAGGCGTAGGAGTAGGTGGATCCCGATACCGGCACCGCGGCAGCCAGTTCTGCGTAACAGATGGCTGACAGTCCCGCTGCGATTCCGGCGATGACGAACGCGACCATCACGGCGGGGCCGGCTTCCGGCACCGCCGCCGAGAGCACGAAGAAGATGCCGGTGCCCACCGTGGCGCCCACGCCGAACAGCGTCAGCTGAAAGGTGCCGATGGTCCTCTTGAGCCCTTCGGAGGCACCGTGCGCCACGGGGGCGCCGAGGACGGGTCGGCGCCTGAGCATCTGCTCGGTGAGGCTTACCGTGGGCGTTGTCATCGTGCCTCCTGAGCAGGCTGGGGGGCGGAGTGAATCGAATCTAGCCCCGTTCGGCCAATACGGCAGCGAATCGATCCACTGCCCAGTCGATCTCCTCCCCGGTGATCACCAGGGGTGGCGCAAAGCGCAGGGTCGACCCGTGGGTGTCCTTGACGAGAACCCCCTCTTCGGCCAGGCGCAGGCTGATCTGCTTGCCCGTGCCGAGCGCGGGGTCGAGGTCGACACCCGCCCACAGGCCAAGTCCGCGCACGGCCAGCACGCCGTGGCCGATCAAGGTGCGTAGCCGGTCGTGCAGCCACTCACCGAGTTCTGCTGAGCGGGTTTGGTATTCGCCGCGCTGCAGCATCGCGACCACGGTGCTGCCGATCGCCGTCGCCAGCGGGTTACCGCCGAAGGTCGACCCGTGCTCGCCCGGATGCAGCACGCCCAGCACCTCGCTGTCGGCCACGACGGCCGACAGTGGCACGACGCCGCCGCCGAGTGCCTTGCCGAGTAGATAGACGTCAGGGACGACGCCCCAGTGGTCGCACGCGAAGGTACGCCCGGTGCGGGCCAGGCCCGACTGGATCTCGTCGGCGATCATGAGGACGTTGCGTCGCGTGCACAGCGTGCGCACCCGGGGCAGGTAGTCGTCGGGCGGAACGATGATGCCGGCCTCGCCCTGGATCGGTTCCAGCAGGACGGCGACGGTGTTCTCGTCGATCACTGCCTCGAGAGCGTCGGCGTCACCGAAGGGCGCCGCGCGAAAGCCTGGCGTGAACGGGCCGAAGCCGCCGCGCGCGGTCTCGTCGGACGAGAAGCTCACGATGCTGATGGTGCGGCCGTGGAAGTTGTTGTGCGCCACCACGATGTTGGCCTGTCCCGCGGGGACGCCCTTGACGTCGGTACCCCACTTCCTGGCCACCTTGATGGCGCTCTCGACCGCCTCGGCGCCGCTGTTCATCGGCAGCACCATGTCCTTGCCGCACAGCTGCGCCAGCGCCGCGCAGAAGGGACCCAGTCGATCCGAGTGGAAGGCGCGACTCACCAGGGTGACGGCATCGAGCTGGGCGTGCGCGGTGGCTGTCACCTCCGGGTTGCGGTGACCGAAGTTCACCGCGGAGTAGGCCGCCAGGCAGTCCAGGTACCGGCGGCCCTCGACGTCGGTGATCCAGGCGCCCTCGGCGGATGCGGCGACGATCGGCAGTGGCGAGTAGTTGTGCGCCGCATACCGGTCGTCCATGGCTATCGCGGCGTCGGTACGTGTCATCACGTGTTCCAGGATGGTCATGGGTGTACCTCCAACGTGCAGCATTTGACGGATCCGCCGCCCTTGAGCAGTTCGGACAGGTCGATGCCGATCGGCGTGAAGCCCGCATCGGCGAGATGTCTGGCGAAACCGGTGGCCGCCGCGGGTAGAACGACGTGCAGACCGTCGGACACCGCGTTGAGGCCGAGGACGTAGGCGTCGGCGGTGGACACCTCGATGGCGTCGGGGAACAACGCCACCAGGACGGCCCGGGACTCCTCGCTGAAGGCCGGCGGGTAGTAGGCGATCGTGGTGTCGTCGAGCACCGCGAGCGCGGTGTCGAGATGGTAGAAGCGCGGGTCGATCAGTTCCAGGCTGACGACGGGCATGCCGACGAGCCGGGCGATCTCTTCGTGTGCGCGGGGATCGGTGCGAAAGCCGTAGCCGGCCAACACGGTCGACCCGACGACCAGCAGGTCGCCCTGGCCTTCGTTGGTGTGCTCGGTGTGCAATGGCTGGTAGCCGTGCCGGGCCATCCAGTCGGCGTATGCGGCGGCCTCGCCGGCGCGTTGCGGGTAGGCGAAGCGGGCGACGACCGCCTTGCCGTCGACGATCAGGCCTCCGTTGGCGGCGTACACCATGTCCGGAAGCCCGGCGACGGGTGCGACGAGGTCGACGACGTGTCCCAGCGACTCGTACGTCTCGCGCAGCACCTCCCACTGGCGCACGGCGAGTTCGGCATCCACGGGTGTCGAGGTGTCCATCCAGGGGTTGATCGCGTACTCGACGGCGAAGTGTGTCGGAACCGTCATGGCGTAGCGGCGGAGACGGGGGGTTCGGTCTCGCTTGAACGTCTTCGACACCGTGGCCACTTCACGTGCCGGCGCTGCCCGGGCAGCGAAATCCGAGATCGTCATGATGTAGACGATATTGGCCCTGATCTGCGCAATCAATCGCCACCTGTTGCGTGTCTACGAGCGATCCATTGTTCCAAAGGTAGGATTATGGCGCTTTGTTGCGCGGAATGTGAGGAAAGCTCGATGGACCGTCTGGATGAGACCGATGAGGCGATCTTGGCCCAGCTCGTCGAGCACGCGCGCGCCACGTTCGCCGAGATCGGTCAGCGTGTCAACCTGTCGGCGCCGGCCGTCAAACGCCGGGTGGACCGCATGCTCGACAACGGGGTCATCCGCGGCTTCACGACGATCGTCGACCGCAACGCCATCGGATGGACCACCGAGGCGTACGTGCAGGTCTACTGCCACGGCACGATCGCTCCCGACGAGCTGCGGCAGAGCCTGGGTCGACATTCCCGAAGTCGTCAGTGCCGCCACGGTGACGGGTACCTCCGATGCCCTGCTGCACGTGCTGGCCCGGGACATGCGACACCTCGAGGAGGCGCTGGAGCGCATCCGCTCGACTGCCGACATCGAACGCAGCGAGAGCATCGTCGTGCTCTCCAACATCATCGAGCGAAGCCCGTCATGACGCAGGGTGGCGCGCATCGCTTCCCTGCCATCGTGTAAGAAAGCCCACGTGACTACTAGTGGAGGCGTCGTCATCGTCGGTGGCGGGCTGGCGGCGTCGCGTACCGCCGAGCAGCTTCGCCGCGCGGAGTACGGCGGGCCGATCACCATCGTCAGCGACGAGGAACACCTGCCGTATGATCGGCCGCCACTGTCCAAGGAAGTGCTGCGCGCGGAGACCGACGACGTCCTGCTGAAGCCGGCCGAGTTCTACGACGAGAAGGACATCACCGTCCTGTTGGGCTCGGGTGTCACCACGCTCGACACCGCCGCGAAGACGGTGACGCTGGCCAACGGTGACGTGCTCGGCTATGACGAACTCGTCATCGCAACGGGCCTGGTACCCAAGCGCATACCGTCTCTTCCCGACCTCGAGGGCGTGCGCGTGCTTCGCACTCTCGACGAGAGCCTGGCCATGCGCCGGCACGCCGACTCGGTTTCCCATGCCGTCGTCATCGGGGCCGGTTTCATCGGGTGTGAGGTGGCCGCCAGCCTGCGCAAGCTGGGTGTCGACGTGACGATCGTCGAGCCGCAGCCGACACCGCTGGCCTCGGTGCTGGGCACCCAGATCGGCGAGCTGGTCGCCAGGCTGCATCGGGCCGAGGGGGTCGACGTGCGCTGCGGCATCGGGGTGGCGGGCGTGACCGGCACCGAGCACGTCGAGAAGGTGCAGTTGTCCGACGGCACGGAACTCGATGCCGACCTGGTCGTGGTCGGCATCGGTTCGCGCCCGTCGACGGACTGGCTCGCAGGCAGCGGCATCGAGGTCGACAACGGCGTGGTGTGCGACGAAGTCGGCCGGGCGTCGGCACCCAACGTGTGGGCGATCGGTGACGTCGCGTCGTGGCGTCATGTCGCGGGTCACCAAGTGCGGGTTGAGCATTGGAGCAACGTCGCCGAGCAGGCCAGGGCGATGGTGCCGGCGATGCTCGGCGGGGAGGCGGCGGCCGCGGCCACCGTGCCGTACTTCTGGAGCGACCAGTACGACGTGAAGATCCAGTGCCTCGGTGAGCCCGAGGCCGACGACATCGTGCACGTCGTCGAGGACGATGGCCGCAAGTTCCTCGCGTACTACGAACGCGACGGGGTGGTGGTCGGCGTGGTCGGTGGTGGCATGCCGGGCAAGGTGATGAAGGCACGCAACAAGATCGCCAAGGGCGCGCCGATCGCCGACGTCCTCCCCACTTCCTAGCGATTTGCGTGTTGGAACCCGCGCTCAGCGCGGGTTCGCGTGCACAAGCCGCTAGAGTTCGCCGAGGTAGGCCTGGGGCTATGCGACCGCGATGTTCGTGTTGGACAGCCCGGCCTTCACGCCCCGCGAGAGGTCATCGGCCAGGATTTCGGGTTGACCGGCTAGCAGACCCGCGATCGCCTGAGCCGCAACCTGCGCCGGGTCGCTCTTCTGGTCTGCCGGAACGTAGCTGACCATGTCGGTGTCCATATAGCCGACGTGCAACGCCGCGACGTGAATACCCTTGGGCGCGAGTTCTGCTCGCAACGCGTCGGTCAGGGCCCAGGCGGCGGCTTTGGCCGCCGAGTAGGCACCCGAACTCGCGGGGTGAAGCCACGACAGGACCGACAGGACGTTGAGGACGGCGCCGCCGCCATTCTTCTCGATGATCGGCACGAACTCCCGGCTGACGTTCAACGTCCCGAAGTAGTGCGTCTCCATCTCCGCGCGGATGTCCTCGACGGGGCCGCTGAGTAGTGTGGCCCGCGTCGAGATGCCGGCGTTGTTGACGAGGACCGTGACATCGTCCGCAACGGCCGCCGCTCGGCGCACGGAATCCGGATCGGTGATATCGAGTTGGATTGGCACCACCCCCGGCAGATCGACGGTTTCCGGTCGCCTGGCCGCGGCGTAGACCTTTGCGCCGCGCGCAACCAACTCGGCGGCCAGTTGCCGGCCCAAGCCGCGATTGGCCCCTGTCACCAAAGCGGTGATTCTCTGTGTCATCGAAGTGCTCCCTTCGCGTTCCGATCGCAGCCGATCGGTCGATCGCAGCAACACACGAGTGAGCCGAACTAGTCCCGGCGCCTGCTAGAGCGCGCCTCCCAGCTGTGAGCAGGTCGATCATGGCCGGCGATCCCTGGAACGTCCCATGATGGGCGGATGCACCACCACGGGCACATCGCACGTAGCGCTGCCGCACTGGCCGCAGCCATGGGGATTGGCCGGTTCGTGTACACCCCGATCCTGCCGATGATGACGGCGCAGGCGGGTCTCACGACGCACGCTGCCGCAACGCTGGCTACCGCCAACTATGCCGGATATCTGGCCGGCGCCGTGGCGGGATCCGTCTGGCCGCGGCTCGCTCGCTCGGTGCCCGTCTGCCGCGTGTCGTTGGCCGTGCTCGTCGCCAGCCTGGCGGGAATGCCGCTGGCCACCAGTCCATTCGAATGGACTGCACTACGCGCGACGGCCGGACTCAGCAGTGCGCTGGTCTTCGTGATCGCGGTCAACACCTTGCTCGCGCATCTACACGGGCGACCGGCCCACCTGGCCGGCTGGGGGCTCGGCGGGGTCGGCGCGGGCATTGCGCTGTCCTCGGTCGTCGTGCTGGCCGGCGGACAGTGGCGACAGGCGTGGTGGACTTCGGCAGGTGTGGCCGCTGTGTTGGCTGCGGTCGCGTGGGCGATGCGCCCGGCCCCGGATGGAACGTCGTCGGGAACGACGCCGCGTGGCGCCGTGCCCCGACCGACTCGCCGGGCGTTCACACTCCTCGCCACTAGCTACACCCTCGAGGGCATCGGGTACATCATCGCCGCCACGTTCCTGGTGGCGGCGGTCGCTCAGAATGCACCCCGCTGGCTTGGCGGAGGCACCTGGCTGGTGGTCGGTCTGGCCGCCGTGCCCTCGGCGGCGCTGTGGGCGGGGCTCAGCGCGCGCTGGTCGCACCCTGCACTGCTGGTGTCGGCGCTGTGCGTGCAGGCGGTCGGGATCGCCTCGGCAGGCCTCTTTGGAGGGGTGACTGCTGCACTGGTCGGTGCGGTGCTCTTCGGCGGCACGTTCATCGGTATCAGCACGCTGTCCCTGGCGGCTGGGCGTCTGCTGCAATATCCGCGGGCCGTTGCGCTGCTGACCGTCGGCTACTCGGTGGGTCAGATCCTCGGACCGGTCTTGGTGAGCCCGCTGCTGCACGACGGGTTCCGGCCAGCTCTGGTGGTGGCGGCGGTGGTGGTGCTAGCCGCGGCGGTCGTCGTGAGCCTGATGCGGATCGTCGGCGGGCAGCCAGACAGCCGCGTCACGAAGCCCGAAGTCTCCAACGCCGCGGGTGAATTCGTCGATCAGCGCGTGGACCGCGGGATCGTCTTCACCGCGCCGCCACACCAGCGACCACGTCCACAACGGTGACGGGTCGACGACTTCGCGGCGAACCAGACCCCTGGGCAAGGGGTCGTGCTGGCCCTTCGGGTTGTTCAGGACCGGGCGCCGCAAGCCCCGCACATGCTCGAAGAACGTCGGACCGGTCACACCGCCGTCATCGGTGTGCATGATGCGGGCGCCGGTGGCGGCGGCGAACTGCTCACCGTAACGGTTCCACGACGACCAGCTGGCGGCATCGGCATCAACCAGGACCACGGTGTCACCAGCCTCCACCGGTGATTCGTCGGGTCCGGCGGCGAGCGCATAGAGCCGGTCTACGCCGAGGAGCCGGGCCTGCAGCGACAGTGCCTCAAGATCGCGGTTCTGGACCCAGCAGATCGCGAGGTCGAGGCTACCCTCGGCGACCCGTGCAGCTTGCGCGTGAGATGGCATCACCCAGGTATCCACTCGCAACTGGGCAACCCCTGCGGCCCGCTCGGCCCAATCAGTCGGGCACCAATTCACGTAACCCACGCGGACTGGCTGTGATACCGCGAGACCACCGGCCCGTCTACGTAATTCGTCAGCCGCGATGATCAAAGCCCGCGCGTCGGGGAGCAACTTCGCCCCTGCCGGCGTCAGCCCAACAGACCGGCGGTCCCTGTCGAACAGAGTCACCTTGAGGTCCCGTTCGAGTGCCTTGATCTGTTGGGACAGCGACGGCCCGGCGATGTGGAGGCGCTGAGCGGCGCGACCGAAGTTCAGTTCCTCGGCCACCGTGACGAAGTAGCGCAGCTGCCGCAACTCCATCGGCACAGCCTAATAGCCCCAGCCTCCCAGCAGGTAGTCGATTCGTCGCGCCAGCTCGGCATCGCATCTCCGCCGGGCACGTTGACCCAGACACACAGCGAGGAAGGAACGGACATGAACTCAGAGACAGACACGACACGGGTCGTGGTCATCACCGGGGCCTCCCAGGGCATCGGTGCCGGTCTGGTGCGGGGGTACCGCAACCTCGGCTATGCGGTCGTCGCCAATTCCCGAAACATCGGCGAGAGCGAGGACCCCATGGTCCACACGGTGCCGGGAGACATCGGACAGCCCGGCGTCGGCCAGCACGTCGTAGATGCCGCGATGCAGCAGTTCGGCCGCATCGACACCGTGGTGAACAACGCCGGGATCTTCATCGCCAAGCAGTTCACCTCCTACACCGATGCCGACTACGACGCCATCACCGGCGTCAACCTGCGGGGCTTCTTCGAGGTCACCCGTGCGGCGCTGGCGAACATGGGAGCTGGCGGCCACATCGTCAACATCTCCACCAGTCTGGTCGATCAGGCCAACTCGCAGGCGCCCTCGGCGCTGGCTTCGCTGACGAAGGGCGGCCTCAACGCCGCGACCAAGGCCTTGGCCGTCGAGTACGCCGCTCGCGGAATCCGAGTCAATGCCATCGCCTTGGGCGTCATCGATACACCGATGCACGACCCATCCACCCATG
Organism: uncultured Actinomycetota bacterium; assembly: GCA_963798245.1. GTDB lineage: Bacteria > Actinomycetota > Actinomycetes > Mycobacteriales > Mycobacteriaceae > Mycobacterium. Next base: position 515,989 of record CAWCSO010000002.1, on the reverse strand, counting down.
AGGCCCTGGCCACGCTGAATCCCATGGGGCGGCTCGGTGACATCGACGACACCGTCGACGCTGCAATGTATCTCGAGCAGGCCGACTTCGTCACCGGCGAGATCCTGCACGTCGACGGAGGCCAAAGTGCTGGGCACTGAGGGCGCCGAGGGCGCTGACATCGTCGAGAGCCCTGCCGGCACCGAAACCGTTGACGAGACCCTGCGCAACGTGCTGAACCAATGGAAGGACGGTGTCGACGCGCACGATCCGCAGCGGGTGGCCGACGCGTTCAGCACCGATGCGATCTTCCAAGGGCTGCGGCCGTTCAGCGTCGGGCAGGGTGGAGTTCTCGAGTACTACGACAGTCAGCCGGCGGGTATGACGGTGGACTTCTCCATCCTGGAGTCCCGTCGGCTCGGTGCTGACATCCTGCTCGGCTACCTCGATGCCGTGTTCACCTATCCCGACCGGTCGGCCGTGCACCTGCGCATCGGCGTTGTCACCACACGCACCGACGGGGACTGGCGGATCACGTACTACCAGGCCAGCCTGGCGCCGAAGTGACCAATAATCACTAGAGTTCGCCGAGGTAGAAGCGGCTGCCCTGGTCATCGGTGCAGTGGGCGGATTTCCCGTAGGACTGCTGTGAGGGCTCCTCGATGACGGATCCGCCGGCCTCCCGCACCCGTGTCACCGCGGCGTCGATGTCCGCGACGGTCCACATCGGCACCGTCAAGGCCCGGGGGCTTCCGCCCGCGATGCCGGCCATGGGGTGTGTCGCCGTGATCTGCCAGCCGTCGTCGATGCGGCCGGGTTCGAAGGACCAGAACAGGATCCGACTGTAGAAGGCCTTGAAGACCGACGAATCGAGGGCTTCGTAGGTGAGGTACGAAAGATCGCCGGGCCCCGAGCCGTTGAGTTCGGGTCGTGGTTGCCCCGGCCGCGGCCGGTACACCGCGAATGGGGCACCGAAGGGATCGGTCGCGTCCAGCACGGTGCCGACCTCGATGTCCCGGGTCTGGCCGACAGAACCGCCACCGTCGAGGATCGCCTGGCGTGCACCCGCGAGATCGGTGACGGCGTAGCAGCAGATCAGGGTGGGAGCCCCTGGTGCCGAGAACAGCCCGATGCGCTGGCCGGTGTTGGTGACCCGTCGGTCCTCCGCGTCGTAGGTCCATCCGAGTACGTGGCCATAGAACACGGCGGCGCGTTCGGCGTCCGGCGTCACGACGGATACGTAGCCCACGTCGCCGTGCTGGATCGGTGTCGCGGCACCCGTCGTCGGCCCGCTCAGCATCCAGCGGTGGCCGAAGGGGTCGACGATGGTGGCGTTGCGTGAGCCATGAGCCTCCCGGGCCTCCTGGACCACGGTCGCGCCGCGTTCGCGGGTGCGCTCCAGGTCGGCGTCGGTATCGGCGACCGACAGCATCAAGCTGACCGAAACGGCCTGTGGTGAGGGAGCTTTCAAGCCGATTTCCGGGTATTCGTCAGCCAGGTAGAGGGTCCCGCCGGCCAGCGCGAATTCGGCGTGGCCGATGCGACCGTCGTCCATCACGATGGGATCGCCGACCAGAGTGGCTCCCAGTGCGTCGACGTACCAGTCGATTGCCGCCCGCGCGTCGGTGACCGTGAGGTAGGGCAGCGCCGCCGAGCGAGGCACGGTCGGCGGGGCATCGTTGGTCGCGTTCAGTTCGGCGATGGCCGTATCGGTACCGCTCATGGCTACTCCTTCTGCTCGATGTGGTAGTGAGAGAGCCGATTCCAGTCGGGAACGCAGGTGTGCGGCGAACTCTGGATCTGGCTGGACCGGAAGGTCGCCGCCATACAGGACGGTCAGCGGGTCGTGGTCGTCGTTCATCACGCCCCTCCTTCTGAGTCCGGGTAGTGCTTTCTGAATGCGCGGCGGGCCCGCACCAGGAGGGCCTCCGTCGCGTGTACCGTGCGACCGATCAACTCCGCACACTCGGGCACCGAGCGGTCGTCGATGTAGCGCAGTGACAGCACCGCCCGGTGGTGTTCGGGCAACCTGGACAGCACACTCTCGGCGACGATCCTGTCGAGTTCGGCGTCCCAGTCGTCGGCCGGTTCGACGGGCTCCGGAACGTCGGCGACCGGAACGCTGAACCGACCGTGTCCGCGCCGGTAGTGATCGGCCAATTTGTGCCGGGCCACACCGATCAGCCACGGCACGGTGATCGGCCCACCCACGTCCTTGCGGGCGGCGTCCATCGCCGCCAGGAAGGTCTCGGACGTCAAGTCCTCGGCCGTGGCGCGGTCACCGCACCGTCGGACGAAGTAGCCGTACACCGACGGCAGTGCCTCGTCGTACAGCGCCAACAATGCCCGCGGGGCGTCACGAGGATCCGATTCGCCGCTCACACCCTCATCGTCGCCGTTGGAGCACCAACTCCGACGCCCAAATCAAAGATTTGTGGAGTTTCACCGGCGCAAAGCGCCGTGTTCTGTTCGGGGACATCGCTGACACTGATATGTCTCGGGACATCGCTGACACCTGAGTAGGGCCTTGAGCAGGATGGTTCATGGCCCAGAAGGTGACGGCGATGGATATTCGGATGGCTGCGGCGTTGGCCGGGCAGGTGGACAACGTGGCGGCGTTCTGTCGTGACGAGCAGATCAGTCGGCAGACGTTCTACAAGTTTCGTCGGCGCTTCCGCGACGAGGGGATCGAGGGCCTGCAGGATCGGTCCCGGCGGCCATTGACCTCGCCGGGGCAGACCTCGGTCGAGGTCGAGGACATCGTGGTACGCCGGCGCAAACAGTTGATCGAGCAGGGGCTGGATCACGGCGCCCAATCGATCGTGTGGTCGTTGCAACGCGAAGGGCTGGGGGCAGTGCCGTCGCCGTCGACGGTGTGGCAGATCCTGACTCGCCGTGGGGCGATCACGCCGCAGCCGCAGAAACGCCCGAAGTCAGCGACCAAGCGGTTCGTGTTCGGTCGACCCAACGAATGTTGGCAGTCGGATTGGACCGGATGGTCGCTGGCCGATGGCAGTGCGGTGGCCATCGCGGGCAGTCTCGATGACCACTCCCGCTACCTGGTCGGGTTGCGCGCGGATGCCGGCGACGCCGACGGCGAACTCGTCTGGTCGGTCATGATGGCTGGCATCGACGAGTGTGGAATACCGTCGATATCGTTGTCGGACAACGGAATTGTGTACACCGGTAGATTTCACGCGCATGAATCGGCGTTCGAGATCAACCTACGCGCCCTGGGTGTGCGCACCATCAACTCGGCGCCCTTTCATCCGCAGACCTGCGGCAAGATCGAACGATTCTGGCAGACGCTGAAGAAGTGGCTCAACGCCCGCGACCCAGCGGCCACCCTTACCGAACTCAACGCCATGCTCGAGGAGTTCCGCACGTTCTACAACCACCACCGGCCGCATCGTGCGCTGCACGCAGCGACCCCGGCCGAGACGTTTCACGCCACCCTCAAGGCCCGCCCAGCCAGCGCTCCGCTCCCTGGGCCGGTGTTCGTATCCCGCCACAGCGTCGACGCGGTGGGCGGCAACCTGTACGTACCGCCCTACCGCGTCAACGTCGGACTCCGATGGGCCGGCCACGAATGCGTCAGCGTCCGCGACGGTGACCACATCGCCATCTTCAGCGGCAACCGCCTCGTCCGCGCCTTCACCGCCGACCCCACCCGCCGACATCAACGCGGCGACAAAAACACGCGAACCTACCGCAACCGCGAACCCAAACCGGCACCATGACTGTCAGCGATGTCCCGAGACATAAGTGTCAGCGACGTCCCGAGACACCACACGGCGCACAGCGCCGGTGAAACTCCACAGACCGCTAGAGGGTGCCGAGACCCTCGCTGACGGTGTCGAAGGCATCACACAGCGCGTCCTGCAGCGACGACGCGTCGTCGTTCAGCCAGTGCCCGTACGCCGACAGCGCGACGCCGAGCATGGTCCACGCCACGGTCTGGGGGACCAGGTCGCCGGCCCGCTGACCCAGGCGACGTGCGACGTACGCGGCCACCACGGCGCGCCAGCCGCCATACATCGTCATCGAATACGCCTGCAGCGCGTCGGTCTCGAGGATCATCCGCATGCGTTGCCGGTGCCTGGCGTACTCCTGGTCGTCGAAGCTGTTGAACGCCAACAGCGCCGAGCGTAGCGCCCCGCGCACGGGGGCGTCCGCCGGCACCGCGTCCAGCAGGTCGCGCATGTGCTCGAGGTAGGCGTCGAAGTCGCCCCACGGGATGGCGTTCTTCGACGGGTAGTAGCGGAACAGGGTCCGGCGGGCGATGCCTGCGGCGTGCGCGACGTCGTCGACGCTCACCTCGTCGAAACCCCGTTCGGAGAACAGGTCGAGCGCGACGTTGGTGATGTGGTCCTGCGTGGTCGATCGACGCCGGCCCAGCCGCGGCGCGACGTCACCGGCCGCCATCTGTCGGCTATCCGGATCGTCGGCCACGTCTCCGCCCTTCCATTTCGGCACTCGATGCCATATTATTGCGATCTGGGTCACAAATGTCGAGACCCACGACCCGAAAGGTGCAGACCATGGAGCCGAATCAGAACGTTGACACACAGGACGAACTCGTCACCGAGACCTTGGTCGAAGAGGTTTCGATCGACGGCATGTGCGGGGTCTACTGATCGTGTCCGCGCCCACGAAGTCTTCAGTGGGCCCGACCGGTGATCACGTGGCGTTCGATCCCGACCTCGGCTGGCGGCTGCACCACCAGGTGTCGGTGCGGCCGGAGCCGTTCGGGGCGCTGCTGTATCACTTTGGGACACGCAAGCTTTCGTTTCTGAAGAACCGGAAGATCGTCGAGGTGGTCAACTCGCTGGGCGATCATCCCGACGCCACCACTGCCCTGCGCGCCGCCGGAGTCGACGACGCGGAGCGCGCGCCCTACCTGCACGCGCTCGGCGTGTTGGCCCAGTCCACGATGCTGGTCTGCGAGGAGAACCAATGACCATCATGCAGCCCGTTCCCAGGCTGGTCGACCAGTTCGAGCACGGTCTCGACGCGCCGATCTGCCTGACCTGGGAACTCACCTACGCCTGCAATCTGTCGTGCGTGCACTGCCTGTCCTCGTCGGGTAAGCGCGATCCGCGTGAACTCTCCACGCAGCAGTGCAAGGACGTGATCGACGAACTCGAGCGCATGCAGGTGTTCTACGTCAACATCGGCGGCGGCGAACCCACTGTGCGGCCGGACTTCTGGGAGTTGGTCGACTATGCGACCGAGCACCACGTCGGCGTGAAGTTCTCCACCAACGGGGTGCGCATCACGCCGGAGGTGGCGGCCAAGCTCGCGGCCAGTGACTACGTCGACGTCCAGATCTCGCTGGACGGTGCCACCGCCGAGGTCAACGACGAGGTGCGCGGCCCGGGCTCGTTCGCGATGGCGGTGCGTGCGCTGGAGAACCTCGCCGCGGCGGGATTCTCCGACGCCAAGATCTCCGTCGTGGTGACTCGCCACAACGTCAGCCAGCTCGACGACTTCAAGACGCTGGCAGACCGCTACGGCGCGACGCTGCGCATCACGCGGCTGCGTCCGTCCGGGCGTGGTGCCGACGTATGGGACGAGCTGCACCCCACGGCCGCCCAGCAGCGCGAGCTGTACGACTGGCTGGTGTCCCATGGTGAGCGGGTGCTGACCGGTGATTCGTTCTTCCACCTGTCGGGGTTGGGTGAGCCGGGTGCGCTGGCCGGGCTCAACCTCTGCGGCGCCGGCCGCGTGGTGTGCCTGATCGATCCCGTCGGAGACGTATACGCGTGTCCGTTCGCCATCCACGACACGTTCCTGGCCGGAAACATCCTGTCGGACGGCGGTTTCAACGCGGTGTGGAAGCATGCCCCGCTGTTCGAAGAGCTGCGTGAGCCCCAGTCCGCCGGTGCCTGCAGCGGCTGTGGCCACTACGACGCGTGCCGCGGCGGCTGCATGGCCGCCAAGTTCTTCACCGGTCTGCCGCTGGACGGACCCGACCCGGAATGCGTCCGGGGGTTCGGCGAGCCTGCCCTCGCACTCGAGCGCGACAAGCCGCGCTCGAGTGTCGACCACTCCCGTGCCGGCGGCCGCAAGGGGCCGGTGCCGCTGAAACTACTCGCTCCCCCTTCCAAGCCACCCAAGGCGTACTGCAACGAAAGTCCCGTCTGACCATGGCCCGCGACATCTGGTTCGAGACCGTCTCCATCGCTCAAGAGCGTGCGAAGAAGCGTCTGCCCAAGTCGGTCTACAGCTCCCTCATCTCCGCAAGTGAGAAGGGCCTGACCGTCTCCGACAACGTCGAGGCGTTCGGTGAACTCGGCTTCGCGCCGCACGTGATCGGTGCACTCGAGAAGCGCGATCTGTCCACCACTGTTATGGGGCAGGACATTTCATTGCCGGTCGTGATCTCACCCACCGGTGTGCAGGCAGTGCACCCTGACGGCGAGGTCGCCGTCGCCCGCGCTGCCGCGGCGCGTGGCACCGCGATGGGACTGTCCTCCTTCGCGAGCAAGCCCATCGAAGATGTGATCGCCGCCAACCCCAAGCTGTTCTTCCAGATCTACTGGCTGGGTGACAGGGAGTCGATCGCCGCCCGCGTGGAGCGGGCGCGCGCCGCCGGAGCGGCAGGTCTGATCGTCACCACCGACTGGAGCTTCGCGCACGGCCGGGACTGGGGGAGTCCGAAGATTCCGGAGAACATGGATCTTCGGACCACGGTCCGGATGATGCCGGAGGGCTTGACCAGGCCACGGTGGATGTACCAGTGGGCCAAGACCATGCGGCCACCGAACCTACGGGTGCCCAACCAGGCGGCGGCCCGCGGCGAGGACGGCCCCCCGTTCTTCCAGGCCTACGGGGAATGGATGGGCACCCCCCCACCGACCTGGGAGGACGTCGAGTGGCTGCGCGAGTTGTGGGGCGGACCGTTCATGCTCAAGGGTGTGATGCGGGTCGACGATGCGAAACGTGCTGTCGACGTTGGTGTTTCTGCGATATCGGTGTCCAACCATGGCGGAAACAACCTCGACAGCACGCCGGCATCGATCCGGGCGCTCCCCGCGATCGTGGCTGCCGTCGGCGACCAGGTCGAGGTGTTGCTGGACGGCGGCGTGCGGCGCGGCAGTGACGTCGTCAAGGCCTTGGCGCTCGGCGCTCGCGCGGTCATGATCGGCAGGGCCTACCTCTGGGGCCTCGCGGCCGAGGGTCAGGCCGGCGTCGAGAACGTGCTCGACATCATGTACGGCGGCATCGACTCGGCCCTGCGGGGGCTTGGCAAGGCCTCGGTCCACGACCTCGTTCCCGGCGACGTCCTGATGCCACCGGGCTTCACCCGCGCCCTCGGCGTACCCGGCGACGGGCTCTGCCTGACATCTGCGTGCCCACTCGATGGACACATCGTGGTGCAGACGTGGCTGCCGTGGCTGGCGTGGTCGGCGGACGGTCGGCAGGCGGGAAGATCGAGAGGCATCCGAGAAATATTTCGACATCCATAAGCCAACAATCGGCGCACGACAGGTGAATTCGGCCTACCATCGGCGGGTGGCTTTCCCCAACGAGCTTGGGAACTCGACGTCGAGGCAGCTCAGCAATCTGTCGCCGGCAGTGATCGTTCCGATCGGCTCGACCGAGCAGCATGGGCCACACCTGCCGTTGGACACCGACACCCGGATCGCGGCTGCGGTCGCCCGCTCGGTTGCTGAGCGGCTCGAAGGGGACTGGACGCTCGCCCCCGCCATCGCCTACGGCGCGAGCGGCGAGCACGAGGGATTCCCCGGAACGGTCTCGATCGGCACCACTGCGCTGCGGATACTGCTCACCGAGTACGGCCGTTCGGCATGCGATTGGGCGTCGCGACTGGTCTTCGTCAACGGCCACGGCGGCAACGTCGCAGCGCTTGCCGAAGCGGTGGCTTTGCTGCGGACGGAAGGGCGCGACGTCGGGTGGTGCCCGTGCAGCGTGGTTGGCGGTGACGCCCATGCCGGTCGCACTGAAACCTCTGTATTGCTACATATTTCGCCGGAGGACGTGTGGCTCGACGAATGCGTGCCCGGCAACTCGGCCGCGCTGTCCGAGCTGATGCCCCGGATGCGTGAGGGGGGAGTCGGTGCGGTGAGCCCCGTCGGCGTCCTGGGCGACCCGACCACCGCCACCGCCGCCGAGGGCGCCCGACTGCTGGCCGAGATGGTGACCTCCGCCGTCGGCCGCATCGTCGCCTGGACACCCGATGGCCGCGGGATGCTGACGTGACCGGCCCCCGCCTCCCCGATGGCTTCGCCGTGCAGGTGGACCGACGGGTGAAGGTGCTCGGCGAGGGGGCGGCATTGCTCGGGGGCTCACCCACACGCCTGTTGTGTCTGGCGCCCACGGCGCAGACCATGCTCGTCGGCGGTCGGCTGGAGGTCCATGACGCGCAGAGCGCACAACTGGCCCGGACACTCCTCGATGCCACCGTCGCGCATCCCCGCCCCGCGAGCGGACCGTCTCACCGCGACGTTACCTTCGTCATTCCCGTGCGGGACAACGTGTTCGGACTCAGGAGGCTGGTCCGTACGCTGCGGGGTATGAACGTCAGTCGTCGTGGACGACGGATCGGTCATCCCGATCGTGTCGACCGACTTCGAGGGCCTGCACTGCGACGTAAGGATAGTTCGGCACGCCGCGGGCAAGGGGCCGGCAGCCGCCCGCAACACCGGTCTTGCCGAATGTCGCACCGACCTGGTCGCCTTCCTGGACTCCGACGTCGTCCCCCGGCGGGGTTGGCTGGAGGCGCTGCTCGGCCACTTCTGTGACCCCGCCGTCGCCCTCGTGGCGCCGCGGATCGTCTCCCTGCGCGAGCCCGAGAACCTGGTTGCCCGGTATGAGGCGGTGCGCTCGTCACTGGACCTCGGACACCGCGAGGCCCCGGTGGTGCCGTTCGGGCAGGTCTCCTACGTGCCGAGTGCGGCGATCATCTGCCGACGGCAGGCCCTGATGGACCTCGGCGGGTTCGACGAGTCGATGGAGTCGGGCGAGGACGTCGACCTGTGCTGGCGGTTGATCGAGACCGGTTTCCGGCTGAGGTACGAGCCCGTCGCCCTGGTTGGCCACGATCACCGTACTCAACCTCGAGAGTGGTTCGCGCGCAAGGCATTCTATGGCTCTTCGGCCGCCCCGCTGTCGGTACGTCACCCTGGCAAGACGGCTCCGGTGGTGATCTCTGGATGGACTCTTCTGGTGTGGGTCCTGCTGTCGATGGGATCCGGCGTCGGATATCTGGCCTCGACACTGGTGGCCTTGTTCACCGGGCGCCGCATCGCCAAGTCGTTGAGCGCGGTCGACACCGAACCCAAGGACATCGTGGCGGTCGCGGCGAACGGGCTGTGGTCGGCAGCGCTGCAGCTGGCCTCGGCCATCTGTCGGCACTACTGGCCTGTCGCGCTGATCGCAGCGACGCTGTCCAAACGGTGTCGACAGGTCGTGCTGGTGGCGGCGGTCGTGGACGGTGTGGTCGCCTGGGCGACCCGCAACGGTTCCGCTGACGACGACACCCAGCGCGTTGGTCTACTGGCCTATCTGCTGCTCAAGCGGATCGACGACATCGCCTACGGCCTTGGACTGTGGACCGGTGTGGTGCGCGAGCGAAATCTGGGCGCACTCAAACCACAGATCCGGACGTGAAGCGCCGCCTTGCGGTGTGACGTCCTGATCGTCGGTGCCGGTAGCGCCGGTTGCGTTCTTGCCGAGCGACTCTCATCAGATCCCGACTGCAGTGTCCTCGTCGTCGAGGGTGGGCCCGGGCCGTCGGATTCGCGCGTTCACGCCCAGATCAGCGACGGGCTGCGGCTGCCGATCGGGGAGGCGAGTTCGGTGGTTCGGCGGTACCGCACCACGCTCACAGCCAACCCCACTCGTACCAGCGTCATCATGCGCGGCGCGGTCGTGGGTGGTTCGGGAGCGGTCAACGGCGGCTACTTCTGCCGTGGCCTACCATCGGACTTCGACTCGTGGCGACTGCCGGGTTGGTCCTGGGACGACGTCCTTCCTCACTTCGTTGCGGTCGAGACCGACCTGGACTTCGCCGGGCCGCTGCATGGCTCGTCGGGCCCCATGGTCATCCGCAGGGTGGCTGAACTCGAACAGGGCGCAGCTGCCTTCGTGAACGCGGCACGTGCGCTGGGGTATCCGTGGATCGAGGATCTCAATGGCGCCGGCTCGGACTCGCCACTGCCGGCGGGCGTAGGCGCCGTTCCGCTGAACATCGACCGCGGAACCCGGCTCGGCCCGGGTGGCGCCTTCCTCGGCCGAGCGGCGGGCCGGCCGAACCTCACGGTGTTGGACCGGACCAGGGTGTCGCGGGTACGCATCGAGCAGAACCGCGCGGTCGGCGTCGAGTGCATCGGACCGACTGGCCGGCGTTACCTCGAATCGGACCGAATCGTGTTGTCCGCCGGGGCGATCGGATCCGCTCACCTGCTCCTGTTGTCCGGGGTGGGTCCCGCCGACTCGCTGCGCGGGGCGGGCGTCGACGTGGTCGTGGACCTTCCGGTCGGCACCCGGTGCATCGACCACCCCGAGTGGGTATTGCCCGTCGACTGGCCCGCGGCGCCCGGTCGCCCGCCCCTGGAGGCGGTGCTCACCACCTCGGATGGCGTCGAGATCAGGCCGTATACGACGGGTTTCGCCGCCATGATCGCCGGGCCGAGTGACGACCCGGGGGACCGGCCCCACCTGGGAGTGACCCTGATGCGGCCGAGCGCGCGCGGCGTGATCACGCTGGCATCGCCGGATCCGATGGTGCCGCCCGTCATCGACCACCGCTACGACAGCGAGCCCGCCGACGTCACAGCACTTCGGGCCGGCGCCGAATTGGCTCACGAGCTGTCCGGTGCCGGTTATCAAGCGCGCGAGTCATTCTGGTCCACGTCACAACACCTGAGCGGCTCGGTGCCGATGGGTGTCGACGGGGAATCCGCCCTCGACGAAGGTGTCGGGTGCGCGGCGTCGACGGACTCTGGGTGGTGGACGGATCCGTCATGCCGTCGATCACCAGCCGCGGCCCCCACGCGACGGTCGTGATGATCGGACACCGGGCCGCGGAGTTCGTGGTCGGCTAGCCCGTTCTGGGTTAGCGACTCGGCAGCAAATGTACGGCTTGCCAGCACGTAGTAGCGAATCCGGAATGATGCTTGAGGCCGCCGACGAACGTGGTGGCCGACAATTCGGGCTCGCCGGCCAGCTCTATGGACTCCAGCCGCCCGAGCAGTTCGGTGAAAAGGCTGTTCATCTCCATCCGGGCCAGCGCCGCGCCGAGGCAGAAGTGGACTCCGTAGCCGAACGCGACGTGCTTGTTCGGGTCACGCGCGACGTCGAAGCGGAACGGGTCGGTGAACACCTCCTCGTCGCGATTGCCCGATACGTAGGCGAGGTAGACCGCGTCGCCCTTGGCGATGTCGACCCCGCGGATGGTGGTGTCCGCCGTCGCGGTGCGCATGAACTCCTTGACGGGTGTGGACCAACGGATCATCTCCTCGACCGCGGTGCCCATCAGGCCGGGGTCCTCGCGCAACCTATGGAGTTCGCCCGGATTCTCGATCAGAGCGTGCAGTCCGCCGGATATCGCGTCCTTGGTGGTGTCGTGGCCCGCGCTGGCGACGATGACGTAGTAGGAGGCGGTGTCGACCTCCGACAGCGGCTCGCCGTCGATGCGGCCGTTGGCAATGGCCGATGCCAGGTCGTCGGTCGGGTGCTCGCGGCGCGATGCGGTCAGCTTGGAGAAGTAGGCGAAGAAGTCGAGCAGCACCGCGAGCTGGTCCTCGAGTGAGCCGGCGTCCCGCTTGTACTCGTCGTCGTCGCCGCCGAACATCTCCTGGGTCAGCATGTGCATGCGGCCGAAGTCCTCCTCGGGCAGGCCGAGCAGCGACATGATCACGTACAGCGGGAAGTCGATGGCGATGTCGGTCACGAAGTCGCATTCCGGGCCGATCTCGGCCATCTTGTCGACGTAGCGCCGCGCGAGTTCGTCGACCCTCACCTTGAGGTCGCGCATGGCCTTGGGCCGGAACCAGTCCGCTCCGATCGTGCGGACCTTGCGGTGGTGCGGATCGTCCATGTGGATCAGGGTGCGCAGGCCCGTGCCTGCCGCGAGCTGCTCCTTGGCCATGTCATCGGCTGCGGCCGTGGCCAGCAGAGGGCGGGGCTCGTTGATGAAGAGTTCGTTGTCGCGTTCGACCGCCATGATGTCGGCATGCCTGGTGATGGCCCAGAACGGCCGGTAGGGCGGATTGTCAACCCATGCAACGGGATTGTTGGCTCGCAGATGTGTGAGTGCCGCGTGCAGCCGGGCGTCGTCGGCGTAGGCCGTCGGATCGGCCAGGGCCTTCGTGGCCTCGGCAAGGGTGGGCGTGCTCATGGCGGCTCCTTACTGGGGGGCTGCTCAGCGCCGTCCCGTTCCGAAGGAGGGCACCGTGTAATTGACGGGTGTCAAGTGCAGCTTAGGGTGGCTCGCGTTCCACGAGGGTCGGATTGAGCGGATCGGCATCAGTAGGCTCGGATGTCGTGGCGCCTCCAACGGTTCGGCGGATCCGTACGGCCGTGGCGGCGATGCTCTCGGTCCTCGCCCTGACCATCGGCTGCAGCTCGGGAAGCACGGTGACGAGTTCGCCCGCCTCGACACCGGCCGATCCGGCCGTGGTGCAGACGGCGGCGGGTGCGGTGCGTGGCGTCGTCGCCGCCGACCACCGACTGTTCGCCGGGGTGCCCTACGCCGCGCCGCCCGTCGGCCCGCTGCGATGGCAACCTCCCGCGCCGGCCCGACCGTGGCCGGACGTGCGGGACGCCACCCGCCACGGCCCCCGGTGCATCCAGGACGTGCGCGCAGACCCGGAGTTCGGACGTCAGACCGACGAAGACTGCCTGACGCTCGACGTGTGGACGCCGCCCACGGCGACGAACCGGAAACGGCCCGTGATGGTGTGGATCCACGGCGGCGCCTTCATCAACGGCAGCGCCGGAATCTACGACGCGCGGTCGCTGGCGGTGCGTGGCGACATCATCGTCGTCACCATCAACTACCGGCTCGGGACGCTGGGCTTTCTCGCCCACCCCTCGCTCGGGCCCGCCGGCGCGGTAGGCAACTACGGCCTCGCCGATCAGCAGGCGGCGCTGCGCTGGGTCCGCGACAACATCGAGTCCTTCGGCGGCGACCCCGAGAACGTCACCATCGCCGGCGAATCGGCGGGCGCCATGTCGGTGTGCGATCACCTCGCCGCCCCCGGATCCGCAGGCCTGTTCCGGGGCGCGATCATCCAGAGCGGACCGTGCCAGGCCCAGCTTGCCCTGCCCGAGGCCGAGCGCATCAGCATCGACTACGCGCGCAACGTGGGCTGTGGTGATCCGGCGACGGCGGCCGACTGCCTGCGGGGGCTGCCCGCCGATGAGTTGCGAGATCCCGTGCGGTACTACCGGATCGGCGGCGACGCGCTGAGCGGCCCCGTGACCGGGAGTTCGGTCCTGCCGGTGGACCCGATGGCGGCGATCGCCAACGGCGAGGTCGCACGGGTACCCGTGCTGATCGGCAGCAACCACGACGAGTTCACCCTCTTCATGGCGCTGGAGTATCTGCGCGGTCAGACGCTTCCCGCCGACGGCTACCCGAAGGCGCTCTCGGACACGTTCGGCCCCACCGCCGACATGGTCGCCGAGCGCTACCCACTGGATCGGTACGACGGCAGCGCGCCGCTGGCCTACTCGGCCGCGGTGACCGACGCGATGTTCTCGTGTGTGGACGCACGCATCGCCGAGGACCTCGCCAGAGCCGCACCGGTGTACGCCTACGAGTTCAACGACCGCAACGCACCCGCACCCGAGCCGCTGCGCACGTTGCCCTTCCCGGTCGGTGCCAGTCACTCGCTGGAACTCCGCTACCTGTTCGACGTCGGCGGCTCGCCCGGGCTGAGTCCTGCGCAGCGGTCTCTGTCGGACCAGATGATCGACTACTGGAGCGGTTTCGTCAGCACCGGTGTGCCGAACCGGGACGGGCTGCCGGAGTGGCCCGAAGTCGGCGAGGATGCGTCGGCCGAAAATCGGTTGTCACTGAAGCCCGGGGACGTCACGGTGATGAACGACTACGGCCAGATCCATCAATGCGCATTCTGGGCCAGCGTGACGAGGTGACCCGCCGGCAATCTCAACGTCGACGAAGCACGTTTCGTCGACCGTGTCGGCAGTACGGTTGGCCTGAGATCCCGCAATCGTCTGGCTGAGTGCGGCCAGCCCCGAGCCTCTGGAGCCCCCCGTGAGCACGCTGGCCGATGACCTTCGCACGCTGAGCCGCGAGGCCTACGTCTACCTCTATCCGTTGGTGACGATGGATGTGACGCGGCGGCAGGCACTTAACACCCCGGCGGGAACCAAGCCGGGGTTCGGGCCACCGAATGAGTTCCATCATCTGCGCGCCTTTCCGCCGGCTGACTTCCGTGGCGTCGTCCGGCCGAACTTCGACACGCTCTACTCGTCGGCGTGGCTGGACCTGACCGCCGGCCCGGTGGTCCTGCGCGCTCCGGACACCGCCGACCGGTACTACATGCTCCCGCTGATCGACATGTGGACGGATGTATTCGCCAACCCGGGCAAGCGCACCACCGGGACCGCTGCCGCCGAGTTCGTCGTCATCGGTCCCGGCCCCGGCCACGGCGGTGACCTGCCCGCCGGGGTTCCGGTGATCACCTCCCCGACGCCGTACGTCTGGATCATCGGGCGAACCCAGACCAACGGCCCCGCCGACTATCCCGCCGTGCACGCCGTGCAGGACGGGTACGACATCACCGTGCTTGGTTCGGCGCCCGACCACGTGATCGATCCTGGATACGACACCACCACCGAACCGCTCAAGATCGTCAACGGCATGGCGGCGCTGGACTACTTCGCCTACGCGTCCGAACTGCTGGCGGTCAATCCGCCCCACTCCACCGACTTCTCGATCCTGGCCCGCATCACACGCCTGGGCATCGCGCCCGGACGCGCCTTCGACCCCAGCGGATTCACCGCGGCACAACGCGCCGACATCGAGGCCGGTCGGACCGACGCCCTCGTGGACATGGCGGCGTCGCTGCCGACCCTCGGGACGAACGTCAACGGGTGGACCGTCCTCACCGACACCATGGGTGTCTACGGCAACGCCTACTTCCGCCGTGCGGCGGTGACCCTCATCGGGTTGGGAGCCAACCCTGCCGAGGACGCGGTGTACCCGCTGCTGACCGCAGACGCCGACGGTGCCCCCATCACCGGCGAGGACGACTACGTCCTGCACTTCGACGCCGACGGCCTGCCGCCGGTGTCGGCGTTCTGGTCGGTCACCATGTACGACGCCGAGGGATTCCAGGCCGCCAACGAACTCGACCGTTTCGCCATCGGTGACCGCGACCCGCTGAACTACCACTCCGACGGGTCCCTGGACCTCTACCTCCAGCACGACAACCCCGGCCCCGATCGTGTGGCGAACTGGCTGCCGGCACCGCGGGGGCCGCTGGGGATCACCATGCGGCTCTACGCCCCCGACTCCGCCATCCTGGACGGCACGTGGGCGCCGCCACCGCTGCGCAAGGTCTAACCGCACGGGCGGCGAGAATGTAGCGACGGTCGCGATCCGCGCTGGATGACGACCCTGGACGCAATCTCAACGTCGCCGCCTATGGTGATCTCGACGCCACTGACCATGGCGTATCCCGCTTGGAGCGGGATTTGGCGGAGCCACGGTTCTGAGGCATACTGTTCGGGTTGCCTTGAGCCGGTTTCGCGACTGGCCGGGCATCCGACCAGCACCCGAACGGGTGCGTCCGGTCCCAACCTCGAGCGTGACGGATTTTCGTCGCGGGCGAGTGTGCGTTAGGGCGACACACCCGAGCGCGGGGGTCGGTGAACCAGAGACAGGTAAACAGCGGCGGCAACAGCCAGCGTGCGCCCAGGGGAAACCCACGGGTTCGCGCACTGGAACAGGCTCAAGCGAACCAGGCCCGAACTACGGGCCCGTGAGTAGTGAGGTAGGAGAAGCGTGGCGGGACAGAAGATCCGCATCAGGCTGAAGGCCTACGACCACGAGGCGATCGATGCCTCGGCGCGAAAGATCGTTGAGACGGTCACCCGTACGGGCGCGAGTGTGGTCGGGCCGGTGCCGCTGCCGACTGAGAAGAACGTGTATTGCGTCATCCGGTCCCCGCACAAGTACAAGGACTCGCGGGAGCACTTCGAGATGCGCACCCACAAGCGCCTTATCGACATCCTCGACCCCACGCCGAAGACGGTTGACGCGCTCATGCGCATCGACCTGCCGGCGAGCGTCGACGTCAACATCCAGTAGGAGACCAGGAAAAGATGGCTAGCAATAGCAAATCCGCCGCACCGCGGCGAGGCATTCTGGGCACCAAGCTGGGCATGACGCAGGTGTTCGACGAGAACAACAAGGTCGTCCCGGTCACGGTCGTGAAGGCCGGCCCCAACGTGGTGACCCGCATCCGTACGCCCGAGCGTGACGGCTACAGCGCCGTGCAGCTCGCGTACGGCGAGATCAGCCCGCGCAAGGTGAACAAGCCGGTCACCGGTCAGTACGCCGCCGCCGGAGTGAATCCGCGCCGCCACCTCGCCGAGCTCCGGCTCGAGGACGAGGCTGCCGCCTCCGAGTACGAGGTCGGCCAGGAGCTGACCGCCGAGATCTTCGCCGACGGCGCATTCGTCGACGTGACGGGGACCTCGAAGGGCAAGGGCTTCGCCGGCACCATGAAGCGTCACGGCTTCAAGGGTCAGGGCGCCAGCCACGGTGCCCAGGCCGTGCACCGTCGGCCGGGCTCGATCGGTGGCTGCTCCACCCCGGGTCGTGTCTTCAAGGGCACTCGCATGTCGGGCCGCATGGGCAGCGACCGCATCACCACGCAGAACCTGGTGGTGCACAAGGTCGATGCCGAGAACGGCGTGCTGTTGATCAAGGGCGCCATCCCCGGGCGCAACGGCGGGCTCGTCGTGGTCCGCAGCGCGATCAAACGAGGTGAGAAGTAGTAATGGCTCTCAAGATTGATGTTCAGACGCCCGCGGGCAAGAAGGACGGCAGCGTGGAGCTGCCCGCCGCACTGTTCGACGTCGAGCCCAACATTGCGCTGATGCACCAGGTGGTCATCGCACAGTTGGCTGCCGCACGTCAGGGCACGCACTCGACCAAGACCCGCGGTGAGGTATCCGGCGGCGGCAAGAAGCCGTATCGCCAGAAGGGCACCGGCCGCGCCCGCCAGGGCTCGACGCGTGCGCCGCAGTTCACCGGCGGTGGTGTGGTGCACGGTCCCAAGCCGCGCGACTACAGCCAGCGCACGCCCAAGAAGATGATCGCCGCCGCGCTGCGCGGGGCCCTGTCCGACCGGGCGCGCAACGAGCGGATCCACGCGATCACCGAGTTGGTCAGCGGCCAGACGCCGTCGACCAAGAGCGCGAAGTCGTTCCTGTCGACGCTTGTTCCCGGCCGCACGCCCGGAAGACGGAAGGTGCTCGTGGTCATCGGTCGCAGCGACGAGGTCGGCGCCAAGAGCGCGCGCAACCTTCCCGGGGTGCGCGTGATCTCGCCGGATCAGCTCAACACCTACGACGTGCTCGATGCCGATGACGTGGTGTTCAGCGTCGAGGCTCTCGACGCCTACATCACCTCGAACACCAAAGCGACCGAGGAGGTATCGGCGTAGATGGCGACCGTAACTGACCCCCGCGACATCATCCTGGCTCCCGTCATCTCGGAGAAGAGCTACGGGCTGATCGAGGACAACGTGTACACGTTCATCGTGCATCCGGACTCGAACAAGACCCAGATCAAGATCGCGGTCGAGAAGATCTTCGACGTCAAGGTCGACTCGGTGAACACCGCGAATCGGCAGGGCAAGCGCAAGCGCACCCGGTCCGGATACGGCCAGCGCAAGAGCACGAAGCGCGCGATCGTCACCCTGGCGGCGGGCAGCAAGCCAATCGACCTGTTCGGAGCACCGGCCTGATTTCGGGGCCGATGAGGAACTAGAGGACACAGACAGACATGGCTATTCGCAAGTACAAGCCGACGACACCGGGTCGTCGCGGTGCCAGCGTCTCCGACTTCGCCGAGATCACTCGGTCGACGCCGGAGAAGTCGCTGGTGCGCCCGCTGCACAGCACCGGCGGCCGCAACGCACACGGCCGCATCACCACCCGCCACAAGGGTGGTGGGCACAAGCGCGCCTACCGCGTGATCGACTTCCGTCGCCACGACAAGGACGGCGTCAACGCCAAGGTCGCGCACATCGAGTACGACCCCAACCGCACCGCGAACATCGCGCTGCTGCACTTCGTGGACGGCGAGAAGCGTTACATCCTCGCGCCGCAGGGAATTTCGCAGGGCGATGTCATCGAGTCGGGTGCCAACGCCGACATCAAGCCGGGCAACAACCTGCCGATGCGCAACATCCCCGCCGGTACCGTCATTCACGCCGTGGAGCTGCGGCCCGGCGGCGGTGCCAAGCTGGCCCGCTCGGCCGGCGTCAGCATCCAGTTGCTCGGTAAGGAAGGCGTGTACGCGACGCTGCGCATGCCGTCCGGTGAGATCCGCCGTGTCGACGTGCGCTGCCGCGCCACCGTCGGCGAGGTAGGCAACGCCGAGCAGGCGAACATCAACTGGGGCAAGGCCGGCCGGATGCGGTGGAAGGGCAAGCGCCCGACCGTCCGTGGTGTCGTCATGAACCCCGTCGACCACCCGCACGGCGGTGGCGAGGGCAAGACCTCCGGTGGCCGCCACCCGGTCAGCCCGTGGGGCAAGCCAGAGGGCCGTACGCGTAAGCCGAACAAGCCGAGCGACAAGCTCATCGTCCGACGCCGGCGCACCGGCAAGAACAAGCGTTAGTCGGCGGGGATAGGGAGAAGTAGCGATGCCACGCAGCCTGAAGAAGGGACCGTTCGTCGACGGCCATCTGTTGAAGAAGGTCGACGTACAGAACGAGAAGAACAGCAAGCAGGTCATCAAGACCTGGTCGCGTCGATCGACCATCATTCCTGACTTCATCGGTCACACCTTCGCCGTCCACGACGGTCGCAAGCACGTGCCGGTGTTCGTCACGGAGTCGATGGTCGGGCACAAGCTGGGCGAGTTCGCCCCGACGCGGACGTTCAAGGGTCACATCAAGGACGACCGGAAGAGCAAGCGCCGATGACCACAGTTACCGAATATCCGTCTGCGACCGCGACGGCGCGCTTCGTGCGCGTCTCGGCGAGCAAGGCGCGTCGGGTCATCGACCTGGTGCGCGGCAAGTCGGTGTCCGAGGCACTGGACATCCTGCGGTGGGCACCGCAGGCCGCCAGCGAGCCGGTCGCCAAGGTGATCGCCAGCGCCGCAGCCAACGCGCAGAACAACGACGGCCTCGACCCGTCGACCCTCGTGGTCGCCTCGGTCTACGCCGACGAGGGCCCGACGGCCAAGCGCATCCGGCCGCGCGCCCAGGGGCGTGCGTACCGAATCCGCAAGCGCACCAGCCACATCACGGTGATAGTCGAGAGTCGCCCGCCGCGCGAAGGTGCCGCCAAGGGTGCCTCCGCAAGTGCCGCCCGTGCGCGCCGCGCCCAGGGCAGCAAGGCCGCCGCCCAGAAGGCGCCGGCCAAGAAGGCCCCCGCGAAGAAGGCTGCGGCAAAAGCCGACACAACGACTGCTGAAGCGTCTGACGCGAAGGGAGGCTCGGAGTAGTGGGCCAGAAGATCAACCCCCACGGCTTCCGGCTCGGTATCACGACCGACTGGAAGTCCCGGTGGTACGCCGACAAGCAGTACGCGGACTACGTCAAGGAAGACGTCGCCATCCGCAAGCTGCTGGCCACGGGCCTCGAGCGCGCCGGCATCGCCGACGTGGAGATCGAAAGGACTCGCGACAGAGTCCGAGTCGACATCCACACCGCCCGGCCGGGCATCGTCATCGGCCGCCGCGGCACCGAGGCCGATCGCATTCGCACCGATCTGGAGAAGCTGACCGGCAAGCAGGTACAGCTGAACATCCTGGAGGTCAAGAGCCCGGAGTCGGTGGCACAGCTCGTCGCCCAGGGTGTCGCCGAGCAGTTGTCCAACCGTGTCGCGTTCCGTCGCGCCATGCGCAAGGCGATCCAGTCGGCCATGCGGCAGCCCAACGTCAAGGGCATCCGCGTGCAGTGCTCTGGCCGCCTCGGCGGTGCCGAGATGAGCCGCTCGGAGTTCTACCGCGAGGGCCGCGTGCCGCTGCACACGCTGCGCGCCGACATCGACTACGGCCTGTACGAGGCCAAGACGACGTTCGGTCGGATCGGCGTCAAGGTCTGGATCTACAAGGGCGACATCGTCGGTGGCAAGCGCGAGCTGACCGCCGCCGTTCCCGCAGGCGCCGAGCGCCCGCGTCGGGACCGTCCGTCGGGCACCCGTCCGCGCCGCAGTGGCGCGTCGGGCACCACGGCGACGAGCACCGAAGCGGGCCGCGCCGCCACCGAGGAAGCGCCCGCCACCGAGGCCGTCGCCACCGAGGCCACTGAGGCTGTTGCCGCAGAGGCTGCGCCGACGGCTGAGAGCACTACGCAGGAATCAGGGAGCTAGGTCATGTTGATTCCCCGCAGGGTCAAGCACCGCAAGCAGCATCACCCGCGACAGCGCGGCATCGCCAGTGGCGGTACCGCGGTGAGCTTCGGTGACTACGGCATCCAGGCACTGGAGCACGCCTACGTCACCAACCGGCAGATCGAGTCCGCTCGTATCGCCATCAACCGGCACATCAAGCGTGGCGGCAAGGTGTGGATCAACATCTTCCCCGACCGTCCGCTGACCAAGAAGCCCGCCGAAACCCGCATGGGTTCCGGCAAGGGCTCGCCGGAGTGGTGGGTCGCCAACGTCAAGCCCGGACGCGTGTTGTTCGAGCTGAGTTACCCCGATGAGAAGGTCGCACGGGAAGCATTGACCCGCGCGATCCACAAGTTGCCGATCAAGGCACGCATCGTCACCCGAGAGGAGCAGTTCTGATGGCAGTGGGAACTTCGCCTGGTGAACTGCGCGAGATGACCGACGAGGAGCTGACCACCAAGGTGCGGGAAGCGAAGGAAGAGTTGTTCAACCTTCGTTTCCAGATGGCCACGGGTCAGCTCGCCAACAACCGTCGGCTCCGCACGGTGCGTCAGGAAATAGCGCGTGTGTACACCGTGCTGCGCGAACGAGAATTGGGTCTGGCATCCGGACCCGTTGGTGAGGATTCGTAAATGGCAGACAACGTGAAGGCTACCGAGGCCAAGAGCGGCGAGAAGGGTCCCAAGCACACGCCGCGCACCGAAGGGCCGCGCGGCCGTCGCAAGACCCGCATCGGCTACGTGGTGAGCGACAAGATGCAGAAGACCATCGTGGTCGAGCTCGAGCAGCGCACCAAGCACCCGCTCTACGGCAAGATCATTCGCACCACCACCAAGGTGAAGGCGCACGACGAGAACGGCATCGCCGGTATCGGCGACCGGGTTTCGTTGATGGAGACCCGGCCCCTGTCGGCGACCAAGCGGTGGCGCCTCGTCGAGATCCTCGAGAGGGCCAAGTAGGTCTCGACCGACCTTGTACTAGGGAAGCCCCGGCACGCTCAGCGTGCCGGGGCTTTCGCATTCCGGCGGGCCGGCGTGACCGTGCGGCGTCGACAAATCCTCAGCCACAGCACATGCCGGAAGGGTAATCTCCGGACCACCGTGGGGGGACGCCCGCGGTCGACCAACGGGACGAGGCGCAATGGCGACGGGGCAGGACCAGGAATTCAACGGCCGCATCGAACTCGACATTCGCGACTCCGAGGCGGACTGGGGGCCCTACGCCGCGCCGACCGCCCCGGCGGGAGCACCCAACGTGCTGTACCTGGTCTGGGACGACACCGGGATCGCGACGTGGGACTGCTTCGGTGGCCTGGTCGAGATGCCGGCCATGAGTCGCATCGCCGACCGTGGCGTGCGGCTGTCGCAGTTTCACACCACTGCGCTGTGCTCGCCGACGCGGGCCTCCCTGCTGACCGGCCGCAACGCCACCACCGTCGGCATGGCGACCGTCGAAGAGTTCACCAACGGGTTCCCGAACTGCAACGGGCGCATCCCAAACGACACCGCGCTGCTCTCCGAGGTGCTGGCCGAGCGGGGGTACAACACCTACTGCGTCGGAAAGTGGCACCTGACACCGCTCGAGGAGTCCAATCTCGCTGCCACGAAACGGCATTGGCCGCTCAGTCGCGGCTTCGAGCGGTTCTACGGCTTCATGGGTGGCGAGACCGACCAGTGGTATCCCGAACTGGTCTACGACAACCACCCGGTGGCCCCGCCCGCGACGCCCGAGGAGGGCTACCACCTGTCGAAGGACCTCGCGGACAAGACGATCGAGTTCATCCGTGACTCCAAGGTGATCGCGCCGGACAAGCCATGGTTCTCCTACGTCTGCCCCGGCGCCGGGCACGCGCCCCACCACGTCTTCAAGGAGTGCGCCGACAAGTACGCCGGCAAGTTCGACATGGGGTACGAGCGGTACCGCGAGATCGTGCTGGAGAACCAGAAGAAGCTGGGCATCGTGCCGCAGGACACCGAATTGTCGCCGATGAACCCGTATCTCGACGTCAAGGGACCCAGCGGCGAGGCGTGGCCCCTGCAGGACACCGTCCGGCCGTGGGACGGTCTCAACGACGAGGAGAAGCGGCTGTTCAGCCGCATGGCCGAGGTGTTCGCGGGATTCATGTCCTACACCGACGAGCAGATCGGCCGGATCCTGGACTACCTCGAGGAGTCCGGTCAGCTCGACGACACCATCATCGTGGTGATCTCCGACAACGGCGCCAGCGGCGAGGGCGGGCCGAACGGATCGGTCAACGAGGTCAAGTTCTTCAACGGCTACATCGACACCGTCGAGGAGAGCATGGCCTTCTTCGACGAGCTCGGCGGACCGCAGACCTACAACCATTATCCGATCGGCTGGGCGATGGCGTTCAACACGCCCTACAAGCTGTTCAAGCGCTACGCCTCGCACGAGGGCGGCATCGCCGACACGGCGATCATCTCCTGGCCCAACGGGATCCGCGCACACGGCGAGGTTCGCGACAACTACGTCAACGTCTGTGACGTCACGCCGACCGTCTACGACCTGCTTGACATCACCCCGCCCGACAAGGTCGCGGGTATCGACCAGAAGTCGCTCGACGGTGTGAGTTTCAAAGCCGCACTGGATGATCCGGCCGCCGACACCGGCAAGCACACGCAGTTCTACACCATGCTCGGCACGCGGGGAATCTGGCACGACGGCTGGTTCGCCAACACCGTGCACGCGGCCTCGCCCGCAGGCTGGTCGCACTTCGACGCCGACCGTTGGGAGTTGTTCCACATCGAGTCCGACCGCAGCCAGTGCCACGACTTGGCGACCGAACGGCCGGACGAACTCGAAGAACTCAAGGCATTGTGGTTCGACGAGGCCGCGAAGTACAACGGCCTGCCGCTGGCCGATCTCAACATCCTCGAGACGCTGGCAGCATGGCGTCCCTACCTGACCGGTGACCGCAAGAGCTTCACGTACTACCCGAACAGCGCCGAGGTGGGCATCGGCGCGGTGGTGGAACTGCGCGGCCAGTCCTTCTCGGTGCTCGTCGAGGTGTCGATGGACGACGCGAATGCCGAGGGCGTGCTCTACAAGCAGGGCGCCGGACACGGCGGCCACGTGCTGTTCATGCGTGACGGTCGACTGCACTACGTCTACAACTTCATGGGCGAGGACGAGCAGGCGGTGTCGACGGCCGACCCGGTCCCGTTGGGAGACCACGTCCTTGGCGTCCGCTATGACCGCACCGGCACCGTGGAGAACAGTCACACGCCGCTCGGCGATGTCTCGCTGTTCGTCGATGGCGAGGTGGTGGCGACGCGGTCGGGCGTACGTAGCCATCCCGGGAGCTTCGGCCTGGCGGGCGGTGGGGCTTCGGTCGGTCGCAACGCGGGCCAGCCCGTGTCGACCACCTACGAGGCGCCCTTCACCTTCACCGGCGGCACCATCGCCAAGGCCGTCGTCGACACCTCCGGCACTCCCTATCTCGACACAGAGCGGGAACTGGCCCAGGCGTTCGCGAGGGATTGATGAACGTCTGGCGAGTGACGACCGTCGCGACGGCGTGTGTGGCGGCGTCGGTCGTCGTCTCGGGGTGCGTGCGGAGCAGCGACGGCGTGCCCATCGCCGAGTCTCAGGCAGAATCCCAGTCCGAATCTCCGTCCGAGACGACGTGGACCAACTCGCCCAGCACCTCATCTGCCCCCACGCCCGCGCCGAGCACCACCGGGAGCCCGTCAACGGAGTACGGGGTGCTGCCCACCTTGCAGGTACCCGTCCCGGCAGGCACGGTGACCTGCGCGCCGCCGCTCGAACCGGGTAAGGCCACCGACCTGATGGTCAGTGACCCGCAGGCGCCCCAGATCACCGTGAGCCTGCCCGACGGTTGGAGCTCCATTGCCGGTTCCGGTGACGTCGCCGCCGAACTGACCGGACCGGCCGGCGTGTCGGCGACGGTGACCATCGCCCAAACCGACCTGGACCCCGGCGAGGCGTTCCGTGACTACACCGACCGCATCATGGATCAGGCCGCGATCAGCAGCGTGAGCATCCTGCCCGGCGAACTCTGCGAGTACAGCGGACAGGAGTTGATGGGCGCCTGGTCGGACACGCCGCAGAACTCGGTGGAGTTCCGCGACCGCATCGTGCACATCTGGACGAACACGGCGAACTATCTGGTGTCGATCCACGTCGAAGCGCCCACCGGGGTCGACGAACTCGACGACGCCGGCCGCCAGCTGACCGCAGACTTCCCGGTCCGGATCCCCTGACATACCCTCGGGCCATGCTGACCGAACTGGTCGCGATGCCCGGCGGCCGTTTCCGGATGGGGTCGACGAGCTTCTACCCCGACGAGGCGCCGGTGCATACCGCGACCGTCGCCGACTTCGCCATCGAACGGCATCCCGTCACCAACGCCCAGTTCGCGGCGTTCGTCGAGGACACCTCCTATGTGACGGTCGCAGAGCGCGCACTCGATCCCGCGCTCTACCCGGGTGTCGCTCCGCAGGACCTCGCGCCGGGAGCGCTTGTCTTCAGGCCGACCGCCGGGCCCGTCGATCTGAGGGACTGGCGCCAGTGGTGGGACTGGATGCCAGGGGCCTGCTGGCGGGAGCCGTTCGGGCCCGGGAGCGGGATCGGCGATCGCGGCGACCACCCCGTCGTTCAGGTCGCCTACACCGACGCGGCGGCGTATGCCCGCTGGGCGGGGCGTCGACTGCCGACCGAGGCGGAGTGGGAGTACGCCGCAGGCGGCGGGGCGGAGACGACCTACGCCTGGGGCGACGAGGTCAGTCCCGTCGGCGAACTGATGGCCAACACCTGGCAGGGCAGGTTCCCGTATCGCAACGACGGCGCACGGGGATGGGTCGGGACGTCACCGGTCGGCACGTTCCCCGCCAACGCCTCGGGGCTCGTCGACATGATCGGCAACGTGTGGGAGTGGACGACGACGCCGTACTCGCCGCAGCATGCCGGCGCCTCCAAAGGGTGCTGCACACCATCCGGCGACACCACGGCGCCCGACCCGGCCGTGAACCAGACCCTCAAGGGCGGTTCGCACCTCTGCGCGCCGGAGTACTGCCACCGGTACCGACCGGCGGCCCGCTCGCCGCAGTCGCAGGACAGCGCGACGACCCACATCGGCTTCCGCTGCGTCGTTTCCGGGTGACTTGCACGTGGGAACCCGTGCTCAGCGCGGGTGGGCTTGCACGAGTCGCTGGTTGATGCGATTTGGAGCATCGGACGTGCTCCCCTACTATGTAGGGGTTGCCCTGGGCAGACCTCGGCTGACCTTCCCGGCCAGCCCTGCGTGCCTTTAGGTGGCGAAGATCGCGTACGTCGAGCAGCTTCTTGCTGCTCGCCTTGCGTAAACGTGTAAGTAATCGAGGAGATCGAGTGATTCAGCAGGAATCGCGAGTGAAGGTCGCCGACAACACCGGTGCCAAGGAGATCTTGTGCATCCGCGTGCTCGGCGGTTCGTCGCGACGCTATGCCGGCATCGGCGATGTCATCGTGGCCACCGTGAAGGATGCGATCCCCGGCGGCAACGTGAAGCGTGGCGACGTCGTCAAGGCCGTCATCGTCCGCACCGTCAAGGAACGTCGCCGCGCCGATGGCAGCTACATCAAGTTCGACGAGAACGCCGCCGTCATCATCAAGCCCGACAACGACCCCCGCGGTACCCGCATCTTCGGGCCGGTCGGTCGTGAGCTTCGCGAGAAGCGCTTCATGAAGATCGTTTCGCTGGCCCCGGAGGTGCTGTAAATGAAGGTGCACAAGGGCGACACCGTGCTGGTCATCTCCGGCAAGGACAAGGGCGCCAAGGGCAAGGTTCTGGTGGCTTACCCGGACCGCGAGAAGGTGCTGGTCGAGGGCGTCAACCGGATCAAGAAGCATACGGCTGAGTCGCGCAGCGAGCGCGGTGCCAAGTCCGGCGGCATCGTCACCCAGGAGGCTGCCATCCACGTGAGCAACGTGATGGTGGTCGACTCCGACGGCAACCCGACCCGCATCGGCTACCGCTTCGATGAGGAGAGCGGCAAGAAGGTGCGCGTCTCCAAGCGCAATGGCAAGGACATCTGAGAATGACCACGGCTGAGAAGACAGCAGAAAGCAGAGAAGACGCTGCCCCGGCTCAAGCAGCGCTACCGCGACGAGATCAAGGACGCGCTCAACAAGGAATTCGCCTACGACAACGTCATGCAGATCCCGGGCGTCGTCAAGGTCATCGTCAACATGGGCGTGGGTGACGCGGCCCGCGATGCCAAGCTGATCAACGGCGCGGTCAACGACCTCGCGCTGATCACCGGCCAGAAGCCCGAGATCCGCAAGGCCCGTAAGTCGATCGCCCAGTTCAAGCTTCGCGAGGGCATGCCCATCGGCGCCCGCGTGACGCTGCGCGGCGACCGCATGTGGGAGTTCCTCGACCGCCTGGTCTCGATCAGCCTCCCGCGTATCCGCGACTTCCGCGGCCTGTCGCCCAAGCAGTTCGACGGCAACGGCAACTACACCTTCGGTCTGACCGAGCAGTCGGTGTTCCACGAGATCGACGTGGACAGCATCGACCGTTCGCGCGGAATGGACATCACCGTCGTCACCTCGGCGACGAATGACGACGAGGGCCGGGCGCTGCTGCGCGCGCTGGGCTTCCCGTTCAAGGAGAACTGAGCAGATGGCAAAGAAGGCGCTGGTCAACAAGGCCAACAAGAAGCCGAAGTTCAAGGTACGGGGCTACACCCGCTGCAACAGGTGCGGTCGCCCGCACGCCGTGTACCGCAAGTTCGGCCTGTGCCGAATCTGCTTGCGGGAGATGGCGCATGCCGGCGAATTGCCCGGTGTGCAGAAGTCCAGCTGGTAACCCAACATCCATACTTTTAGAACACTAAGAGTCAGACCACTTAGAGAACGTATTGCGGCAGGCCCCCACAGATTCCTGAGGGGAACCGCCGCGAGGAAGGTGAGCCGGTTGTCATGACGATGACTGACCCGATTGCAGACTTCTTGACACGTCTGCGCAACGCCAATTCGGCGTATCACGACGAGGTGACGCTGCCGC
Organism: uncultured Actinomycetota bacterium; assembly: GCA_963798245.1. Lineage (GTDB taxonomy): Bacteria > Actinomycetota > Actinomycetes > Mycobacteriales > Mycobacteriaceae > Mycobacterium. Next base: position 488,400 of record CAWCSO010000002.1, on the reverse strand, counting down.
ACAGCAAGATCAAGGCGAACATCGCCACGATCCTCAAGGCGGAGGGCTACATCACCGACTTCCACACCGAGGATGCTCGGGTGGGCAAGTCGCTGGTGGTGCAGCTGAAGTACGGCCCCAGCCGCGAGCGCAGCATCGCGGGCCTGCGTCGGGTGTCCAAGCCCGGCCTGCGGGTGTACGCGAAGTCCACCAATCTGCCTCGGGTGCTGGGTGGCCTGGGCGTGGCGATCATCTCCACGTCCTCGGGTCTGCTCACCGACCGTCAAGCAGCGCGAAGCGGCGTGGGCGGCGAAGTCCTCGCCTACGTGTGGTGAGGGAGAGTTAGACATGTCGCGAATTGGTAAGCAGCCGGTCCTGGTTCCCACCGGGGTCGACGTCACGATCGAGGGGCAGAACGTCTCGGTCAAGGGCCCCAAGGGCACGCTGGGTCTCGCCGTCGCAGAGCCGATTTCGGTCGCTCGCAACGACGACGGCGCCATCGTGGTGACCCGCCCCGACGATGAGCGTCGCAACCGCTCGTTGCACGGGCTGTCACGCACCCTGGTCGCCAACCTGATCACGGGTGTCACCGACGGTTACACCACGAAGATGGAGATCTTCGGTGTCGGCTACCGCGTGCAGCTCAAGGGCAACACCCTCGAGTTCGCGCTCGGGTTCAGCCACCCCGTGGTGATCGAGGCGCCCGAGGGCATCACGTTCGCCGTGGAGACGCCCACCAAGTTCTCCATCACCGGTATCGACAAGCAGAAGGTCGGTCAGATCTCGGCCAACATCCGCCGCCTGCGCCGCCCGGACCCGTACAAGGGCAAGGGCGTTCGCTACGAGGGTGAGCAGATCCGCCGCAAGGTCGGAAAGACAGGTAAGTAGACATGGCTACCAAGACAGCCACGAAGACTGGCGAAGCCACCAAGCGTAAGCCCGTGGGGCAGAACGTTTCCGAGACCCGTCGGGTGGCCCGGCTGCGCCGGCATGCCCGCCTTCGCAAGAAGGTCGCGGGCACCGCGCAGACGCCGCGCCTGGTGGTCAACCGCTCGTCGCGGCACATCCACGTGCAGCTGGTGGACGACCTCGACGGCGTCACGCTGGTCGCCGCCTCGTCCATCGAGGCCGACGTTCGTGCCGTCGACGGTGACAAGAAGGCCCACAGCGTGCGGGTCGGTCAGCTGATCGCCGAGCGCGCCAAGGCCGCAGGCATCGAGGCCGTCGTGTTCGACCGCGGTGGGTACACCTACGGCGGACGCATCGCCGCGCTGGCCGACGCCGCGCGAGAAGGCGGGCTGAAGTTCTAGATGAATACTTTCGCGAAGAATAATGGAAGGACTGCATGATGGCAGAGCAGCCAACGACTGCTGGTGCCGGCGGCCCCAGTTCCTCGGACAACCGTCCCCCGCGGGGAGATCGCGACGGCCGGGGTCGTCGTGACGACCGCGGTGGCCGTGGTGGCCGCGACGGCGGTGACAAGAGCAACTTCATCGAGCGTGTCGTCGCGATCAACCGTGTCTCCAAGGTGGTCAAGGGTGGTCGGCGATTCAGCTTCACCGCCCTCGTAATCGTCGGCGACGGCAAGGGCATGGTCGGCGTCGGCTACGGCAAGGCCAAGGAAGTTCCGGCGGCGATCGCCAAGGGCGTCGAGGAGGCCCGCAAGGGATTCTTCCGCGTGCCGCTGATCGGCGGCACCATCGTGCACCCGGTCCAGGGTGAGGCCGCGGCGGGTGTGGTCATGCTGCGCCCCGCCAGCCCCGGTACCGGCGTCATCGCCGGCGGTGCGGCGCGCGCGGTGCTGGAATGCGCGGGCGTGCACGACATCCTGGCCAAGTCGCTCGGTAGCGACAACGCGATCAACGTGGTTCATGCCACGGTGGCCGCGCTCAAGATGATTCAGCGCCCGGAGGAGGTCGCGGCCCGCCGCGGCCTGCCCATCGAGGACGTTGCGCCGGCAGGCATGCTCAAGGCCCGGCGCGAGAGCGATGCGCTGGCCGCAGCGGCCGCGCGTGAGGGATCGGCTTAGACCATGGCTTCAGAAAACCAAGTAAAGATCACCCAGGTGCGTGGCACCGTCGGCGCGCGCTGGAAGCAGCGCGAGAGCCTGCGGAGTCTGGGGCTGCGCAAGATTCGGCAGTCCGTGGTCCGCGAGGACAACGCGCAGACCCGTGGCCTGCTGGCCGTGGTGCACCACCTCGTCGAGGTTGAAGCAGTTGAGGAGGCATCATCGTGACCATCAAGCTGCACGACCTGCGCCCCGCGCCCGGGTCGAAGACCGCCAAGACCCGCGTGGGTCGCGGTGAAGCGTCCAAGGGTAAGACCGCGGGCCGTGGCACCAAGGGCACCAAGGCCCGCAAGAACGTCCCCGTGACGTTCGAGGGCGGCCAGATGCCGATCCACATGCGGCTGCCGAAGCTCAAGGGCTTCAAGAACCGCTTCCGCACCGAGTACGAGGTCGTCAACGTGGCCGACATCAGCAGGCTGTTCCCCAAGGGCGGCACGGTTGGTGTCGACGAGTTGGTGGCCGCCGGTGCGGTCCGCAAGAACACGCTGGTGAAGGTTCTCGGCGACGGCAAGCTGGCCGTCAAGGTCGACGTCACCGCCCACAAGTTCAGCGGCAGCGCACGCGAGAAGATCACCGCCGCAGGCGGATCGGCGACCGAACTCTAGGTCGCCAACCACCGCGCCAACCACCGCGCCAACCACCGCGCGAGCAGACGCAAAGGGCCCTCATTCGTACCGAATGAGGGCCCTTTGCGTCTGCTCGCCGAAAGGGGGTGAGCTAGGACTGTGGTCGGCGTGGGAGGGGTCTGCGACCGCGTGGGCCTTCACTTCGAGGCTTATCTGGTTTCCGATCATTCCCGGTTTGCCGGTGACGCCGAGGTCGCGGCGATCGAGCGTGGCTCGGGCGTGCAGGGTGAACCCGTCGGTCTCGACCGTGTCGAGTGTGACGTCGACGACGACGGGGTGTTTCCGGCCGTGAACGGTGAGTGTTCCGCGGGCTCGCCAGATGCCGTCCTCGGCGTCGGCCGTGGCGTCGAGCTGTCCGGCGCTGAACGTGATGTCGGGCCAGCGAGTGGTGTCGAGTAGGCCGCGGCCCCGGACGCTGCGGTCGCGGCGGTGGTTGCCGGATGTGAAGCTGGCGGCGTCCAGGCGGGCTTTGACGCGGGAGGATGCGGGCGGGTCGGTGACCTGGATTGCGCCGCCGGCAAGGTCGACGGTGGCCTCCACGGTGCCGAGGCCGAACATGTGGGACACGGTCAGGCGGGCCGCGGCTGGCCCGGCCCCGAGGAGGTAGCGCCCGGCCTCGGGCAGCGGGTGGGTGGCGGGTCGGTTCAACGAGTTCCCTTTCGGCGACTGTGGTGCGGAAGCGGCGCGGGGCGCCTCGTCATCCGCTGCGCCACCTGCGGGGCGGGCGTACCCGCGCAGGTGGCTGGCCAGTGACTGGGTGTCGTCGACGTTGGCGATGTGGGCGATGTATCCGTCAGGGCGGACCAGGATCGCGAACGGCCCGGGGTGGGCCACGGCTCGCCGGAACTGGGTCTGGGGTCCGGCGAGTAGCCGCAGGTCGATGGGTAGGGCGAACCCGTCGAGCATGGAGCGCCACCGGTCGCCTACCGTGGCGAGCTGGTCGGTGTCGGTGTCACCGGGGACGACGATCAGGGCATGGTGCGGCGCGGCGAGCAGGTCATGGCTGGTGCCGCTCTCATCGAGGGGCTGATACGGCAGCCGGTCCCCGACGACCGCGCCGGTATCGCGGCGGCGCCAACAACTCTTGAGCCCCGGGTTTGGCGTGCGGTAGCTGGTGGCGATCTGGGACAGCCGATCGAAGAACACCCGGCGAGCGGCGGGGGTACTCGACAGCGAGGCGGCCAGCAGCGGTAGCACCCTGATTCGGGCAGCGCCGGCGATCCGGCTCTGGCCGGCCTCGAGTCGGAAGAGCTGGTCGGCTTGGCGCAAGACCTTGCGGGCCACCGGCGCCCGCTCGGCGTGATAGGTGTCCAGCAACGTCGGATCGGCCTGGCCGTGCACCACGGCGGCAAGTTTCCAGGCCAGGTTGATCGCGTCGCCGATCCCGGTGTTCATGCCCTGCCCGCCTGCTGGGCTGTGGATGTGAGCGGCATCGCCGGCGAGGAAGATCCGCCCGTGGCGGTAGTGCTGGACCATCCGTTGGTGGATGCGGTAGCCGGTGGCCCAGCTCACGTCCCGCACGGTCACCGGCAAGCCGGTGACCGCGACGAGCCGTTCCAAATCTTCACGACCGATGTCGCCGGTGGCGCCGAGGGCGTCGCCACCCCCGACGTAGCGCTCTACCTCGTCGGGTTGCAGTGTCCCGATCACCCGCCACCGTCGTTCCCCTGCCATCGGGAAGAAAGCATGGAAGTCGGTTCGCGTGACCGAGATGTAGATCCGGTCGTGGTCGAGGGAGGTATCCAAGGTGGTGTCGGCGAGAAAGAAGCTGGCCCCATAGGTCCGCCCGTCGAACGAGCCGCCAACGATGTGACGCACGGTGCTGGCGGCACCGTCCGCGCCGATCACGTAGCGCGCGTGCACGGTCGTCGAGGCGCCGTCGGAGTCGCGCAGTTCGGCGCGCACCTCGTCGAGGCCCTGGGTAAGACATTCCAGGGTGTGACCCCAGTGCGGTTGCACCCCAAGGCGGTCGAGCTCGCCGAGCAGCAGCCGCTGGGTCTTGGACTGCTCTAGCACCAAGCCGTGCGGAAAGGGGGAGCGTCCGACGCCCTCGTACCACAACGCCCCGCTGGGCTTCCCTTGCGCGTAGACCTCGACCCGCCGTACCGATTGACCCTCGGCCACGGCCTTTTCGCCAATGCCCAGCGCGGCGAAGTGCTCCAGCGTTCGGGGCTGCACCAACAGGGCGCGCGACTGCGAGATGGGACCGGGATCGCGTTCGCACACCTCGACCCGAACCCCCGATCCGACCAGCGCAGCGGCAGCGGCCAAGCCGACCGGACCGGCGCCAACGATCAGGACATCGGTACTCCGGTCGCCCTGCGGTGTGGGGTGAATCTGGGCCGAGTCCATGTCTCCTCCTATTTTCAGTACGATACAGTTCTGTACTGTACTGAGTGCGGGAGGATGTGTCCATGACACACGTCGAGCAAGCGCCCGACCCCCGGGTGATCCGCACGCGGGCCGCGGTCGTGCAAACCGCCGCCGATCTGTTGATCGACGGCGGCGTTGCGGCGGTGACCATCGAGGCGGTGGTCCGGCGCAGCGGGGTCGCTAGATCGACGATCTACCGACACTGGCCGACCCGGGGCGATGTCGTGACCGCAGCCTTTACGCACCTGATGCCACCGCCGCACGAGCCGCCTGAGCACGGCAACCTGCACCAACGTCTACGGGCCGTGGTGCTCCCGAGGGCCAAGGAGATGAGCGGACACCGCTACGTCGCCCTGCTGCCGTCGCTGCTCAACGAGGCCGCCCGTGACCCGGAACTGCGCAAGGTTCACGAGCGCTTCGTGCACCTTCAGCAGGCGCCACTGGCGCGCGTATTGACCGACGCGATCGATGCCGGCGACCTTCCTGGGGATCTCGACATAGACGAGGCGTGCTCCGAACTGCTCGGCCCGTTGCTGTTCCAACGTGTGATCATCGGCCGCCCCATCGACGCCGGGTTCGCCCCGCGCCTGATCGACGCGTTCGTGAATCGCCACGGCGGTGGCACCAGCCAACGACGGCATTGACGAATGGGCCGGTCACCTGCGCCTGGCGTCTGAGGGTTCGGCGCCGTGCGATCGGTAGCCTCAAGGGATGTTCGCATTCCTGCCCGGCATTCCCGGGATCGACGACCTGCGGTCCGTCGCGCGCAAGGTCGACACCGCGCGCCACAACGGCGTGCCCAACGGGTGCGTGCTCGAGTTCGACCTGCAGTCCGTGCCCAACGAGACCGGCGGATTCGATCCGATCGCCATGCTGTCCGGAAGCCGTCCGCTGGTGCTGCGGGAGGCCATCGCGACGATCCACCGTGCCGCCGCCGACGACCGGGTCGCGGGTCTGATCGCGCGCGTGCAGATCCCGGCGGCCGCCGCCGGGCCGGTGCAGGAACTCCGCGAGGCGATCGCCGCCTTCAGCGACGCCAAGCCGTCGCTGGCGTGGGCCGAGACCTACCCGGGGACGCTGTCGTACTACCTGGCGTCGGCCTTCCGCGAGGTGTGGATGCAGCCGTCGGGGACCGTGGGTCTGGTTGGCTTCGCGACCAACGCGCTGTTCCTGCGCGACGCGTTCGAGAAGGCGGGAATTCAGGCCCAGTTCGTCGCCCGCGGCGAGTACAAGTCCGCGGCCAACCTCTTCACCGAGGACGCGTACACCGATCCGCACCGCGAAGCCGACAGCCGCCTCATCGAGAGCCTGAACGCCCAGGTCGTGGCCGCGGTGGCGGAGTCGCGGCACGTCGAACCCGCCGACGTCGACGCCCTTGCCGACAGGGCGCCCCTGCTGCGCGACGACGCCGTCGACGGCCGACTGGTGGACCGGATCGGCTTCCGCGACGAGGCATACGCGAGAATCGCCGAACTCGTTGGTGCGCCGGGTGTCTCGCCGGAGGAGGAGGACGCCGACACCGCTCCCGATGCGCCGCCGCGGCTCTACCTGTCGCGTTACGCCAAGATGCAGCGGCCCAAGCCGCCGTCGCTACCGGGACGCGCGTCCAAGCCCACCGTCGCCGTCGTGACCCTGGCGGGCCCCATCGTCAGCGGCCGCGGGGGACGGCAACTGTCGCCGTTGGGCACCTCGAGCGCCGGTGGGGACACCATCGCGGCGGCACTACGCGAGGCGGCGGCCGACGACTCGGTGTCGGCGGTCGTGCTGCGGGTGGACAGTCCCGGCGGTTCGGTCACCGGATCGGAGACCGTGTGGCGCGAGGTGACCCGGCTGCGCAAGATCGGCAAGCCGGTCGTCGCATCCATGGGCGCCGTCGCCGCCTCCGGTGGCTACTACGTGTCGATGGCCGCCGACGCCATCGTCGCCAACCCGGGCACCATCACCGGGTCGATCGGGGTCGTGACCGGCAAGTTGGTGGCTCGCGACCTCAAGGAGCGTCTCGGGGTGGGTTCGGATGCGGTGCGCACCAACGCCAATGCCGACGCCTGGTCGGTCAATGCGCCCTTCACCGAGGAGCAGCAGGCACACGTCGAGGCGGAGGCCGACCTGTTCTACACCGACTTCATCGAGAGGGTCGCCGAGGGCCGCGGCATGTCGGTGGCGGACGTCGACGCGATTGCGCGTGGACGCGTGTGGACCGGTGCCGATGCCAAGGAACGCGGTCTCGTCGACGAGCTGGGCGGCCTTCGCACTGCCGTCGACCGGGCCAAGGTGCTGGCCGGCTTCGACGCCGACGCCGACGTCAAGCTGGTCAGCTTGCCGGGGTCGTCGTTCCTGGACATGTTGCGGCCCAAGGCGTCGTCACAGCCCGCGGCGGCATCGCTGCCCGATGCGTTCGGAGCTCTGCTCGGGCGCACGCTGGCGGGTGCGCTGACCCAGGCCGAGCGTTCTCTGACCGGTGTCAACGCGCTGTGGCTCGGCGACTACCGGTTCTGACCCCTCAGCCCAGCGTGGCCCGGACGTAGCTCAGGTCCATGAGCGGCACAATCGTGTCGTCATCCGGGAGGTCGAACCCATTGGCCTGGTGCGCTTCACGCATGGTCTGTGCCGTGACCGTCCAGCCGTGCCCGGCGAGGTAGTCGATGACGTTGCTGCGCTCACCCTGATAGACGAGGTCACGCATCTCGATGTCGGAGCCGAACTGCTTCATCTTCTCCGAGATCTTCCTGGACCGTTCGTCGTTGAACGCCGACGTGTCGGGGACGCGCTCGGTGGCCAAGGCGCTGCCGGGCGCCGACAGTCCGGTGATGTTGTCGAACAACCTGTCCTGCGCGTCGGACGGCAGGTAGATCAGCAGCCCCTCGGCGCTCCACGACGTCGGGGCGCCGGCGTCGAAACCACTGTCCCGCAGCGCCTGTGGCCAGTCATCACGGAGGTCGACGGCAACGGTGCGGTGCGTGGCGGTGGGCGTCGCGCCGAGCCCGGCGAGGGTGCGGGTCTTGAACTCGATGACCTCGGGCTGGTCCACCTCATAGACGACGGTGCCGTCCGGCCACGGCAGGCGGTAGGCGCGTGAGTCGAGACCGGCCGCCAGGATCACGGCCTGCCGAACCCCGGATGCCGCGGCGTCGAGGAACATCTGGTCGAACCACCGCGTCCGCACCGCCATGCCCTCTGCCGCGCGCCGCGGCGTGAACGACGGTTCAACCGACTCGAAGCTGATCTCGCCATCGAGCATCCGGGTGAAGAAGTCCACGCCGACCGCCCGGACCAGCGGTTCGGCGTACGGGTCGTCGATGAGTTTCTCTCGGTGTCCGATTGCCCGCTGCGCCGCGATCATCGTCGCGGTCGCCCCGACGCTGGAGGCCAGATCCCAGGTGTCGCCTTCGCTTCTTGCCATGCTTCTTCCTAACTCTTGGTCGCGATGACGGACAGTGAACTGCTGACCGGGGCGATGCCGTCGAGGTTGGCCAGTGCCCGGCCGTAGTGGGCGAACACCTCTGCCCGGGTGCGAGCGCTCACGAGCCAGCCGTGGTCGCTCAGGGCATCGACGACGGGCTTGCGCTCACCCGCGTAGAAGAGGTCGCCGATGTTCACCTCGAACCCCTGATCGCGCCACACCTTGTTGACGGCGCTGGCACGCTCGACGAGGCTCGATCCACCATCGGGGTGGTACTCGGTGGCAAGGCGACTGCCCGGCGCACTCAACGACGTGACGTCGCCGAACAACCGGTCCTGCGCCTCGGGTGGCAGGTACACCAGCAGCCCCTCGGCGCTCCACGCCGTCGGTGCGCCGGGATCGAAGCCAACCTCCTGCAACGCCGTCGGCCAGTCATCGCGTAGGTCGACGGCGACCTCCCGACGGGTGGCCGATGGGGTGGCGCCGATCGCCGACATGGCCGCCGTCTTCGCCGCGATCACCTTCGGCTGGTCGATCTCGTAGACGACGGTCCCATCGGGCCACGGCAGGCGGTATGCCCGGGAATCGAGGCCCGACGCCAGGATGACCGCCTGGCGGACGCCTGCCCCGGCCGAGTCCTGGGACGAATCGAGGAAGAAGTCGTCGAAGAAGCGGGTGCGCACCGCCATGATGTCGGTCATCAGCCCGGCGGCGCCGTCATCGTCGGCCGCCGACGTCGAGATCTCCCCGTCCAGCAGTTTGGTGAAGAAGTCGATGCCTGCGGCGCGAACCAGGGGCTCGGCGTAGGGATCGTTGATCAGGGGATCGGGCTCCCGCGACGCCAGCGCTCGGGCTGCGGCCACCATCGTCGCGGTCGCACCCACGCTGGACGCCAAATCCCAGCTGTCGTCGTCACTGCGTGCCATACCGTCCCCATTACTTAGTCCATATAACGAGATGTCTCGACTCTACGCGCCGAAGCTGGGAACCCGCTCGTAGTTCACGGACCCCCATCGGATGAGGGTCGCAGCGGCGGCAACTGTTACTCTCGTAGACTGTTTGACACGCGACTTCGCAGGCTGTGAGCTTGCGGCCGGATCGCGAAGGACGTAACCCAAAAGCGCTGGTCCAACCAGCCCATTTGCATGCCGCGACACCAAGCCGGCTGCGCAGGAGGAAGAGTGCTCTCGGCTTTCATCTCATCGCTGCGGACGGCCGACCTCAGACGCAAGATCCTCTTCACTCTGGGCATCGTCATCCTGTACCGCGCTGGTGCCTCACTACCGTCGCCCGGCGTCAACTACCCCAACGTGCAGAAGTGCATCGAGCAGGTCAGTGGCGGTGACTCGGCCCAGATCTACTCCCTGATCAACCTCTTCTCGGGCGGGGCGCTGCTGCAGTTGTCGGTGTTCGCGGTCGGCGTCATGCCCTACATCACCGCGAGCATCATCGTGCAGCTGCTGACCGTGGTGATCCCGCGGTTCGAACAGCTGCGCAAGGAAGGCCAGTCCGGCCAGGCCAAGATGACGCAGTACACGCGTTACCTGGCGGTCGCGCTGGCACTTCTGCAGGGCACCTCCATCGTGGCGCTGGCCGCCAACGGCGGGCTGCTGCAGGGCTGCTCACTGGACATCATCGAGGACTCCGGGATCTTCACCCTGTTCGTCATCGTGCTGGTGTTGACCGCAGGCGCCGCCCTGGTCATGTGGATGGGCGAGCTGGTCACCGAGCGCGGCATCGGCAACGGCATGTCGCTACTGATCTTCGCCGGCATCGCAGCCCGCATCCCGTCCGAGGGTCAGACCATCCTCCAGGGCCGCGGCGGCATGGTGTTCACCCTGGTCTGCGTCGCGGCGCTGACCATCATCATCGGCGTGGTGTTCGTCGAGCAGGGCCAGCGACGCATCCCCGTGCAGTACGCCAAGCGCATGGTCGGACGGAAGATGTACGGCGGCACGTCGACCTATCTGCCGCTCAAGGTGAACCAGGCGGGCGTCATCCCGGTCATCTTCGCGTCGTCGCTGATCTACGTGCCGCAGCTGATCACACAGCTGATCCGGAGCGGCAGCACGGAGGCCAGCTGGTGGGACAAGTTCGTCGCCGACTACCTCACCAACCCCGCCAGCCCGGTGTACATCGCGATCTACTTCGGCCTGATCATGTTCTTCACCTACTTCTACGTGTCGATCACGTTCAACCCCGACGAGCGGGCCGACGAGATGAAGAAGTTCGGCGGATTCATCCCGGGCATCCGGCCCGGTAGGCCGACCGCCGACTATCTGCGCTACGTGCTCAGCCGCATCACGCTGCCGGGTTCGATCTACCTCGGTACCATCGCCGTGCTGCCCAACCTCTTCCTGGAGATGGGCAACACGGGAGCCGTACAGAACCTGCCGTTCGGTGGCACCGCCGTGCTGATCATGGTCGGCGTCGGCCTGGACACCGTGAAACAGATCGAAAGCCAGCTGATGCAGCGCAACTACGAAGGGTTCCTCAAGTGAGAATGGTTCTGCTGGGACCGCCCGGAGCGGGTAAGGGCACGCAGGCGCAGAAGCTCGCCGAGAAGCTCGAGATCCCCCAGATCTCCACCGGCGACCTGTTCCGCCACAACATCAGCAATGGGACCGAGCTGGGCCTGCAGGCCAAGAAGTACCTGGACGCCGGCGACCTGGTGCCGGCCACCCTGACCAACGCCCTGGTCGACGACCGGCTGGGCGACGACGACGTCGCAGGCGGGTTCATCCTCGACGGGTTCCCGCGCTCGGTCGAACAGGCCGAGGCGCTGCGCGACATGCTGGCCAAGCGCAACCTGAAGCTGGACGCGGTCGTCGAGTTCCGGGTCTCCGAAGACGAGCTCCTGAACCGGCTCAAGAGCCGTGGCCGCGCCGACGACACCGAGGACGTCATCCTCAACCGGATGAAGGTCTACCGCGACGAGACCGCGCCGCTCCTGGACTACTACACCAACGAGCTGAAGACCGTGGACGCCGTCGGCGCCATGGACGAGGTGTTCGCCCGCGCCCTGAAGGCGCTTGGAAAGTAACTCGGAAAGTAATCGGATGATCGGCCTGCCGAGCCTTCGTGGCCGCAAGGTCGTCGCACAGCGAAGCGACGGCGAACTCGACGCGATGGCGGCCGCGGGGGCCATCGTGGCCGCGGCGCTGCGCGCCACCCGAGAGGCCGCCGTCCCGGGCGTGACCACCCTCGACCTCGACCGCGTCGCCGAGTCGGTCATCCGCGACGCGGGGGCGGTTCCGTCTTTCCTCGGGTATCACGGCTTTCCGGCGAGCATCTGCTCGTCGGTCAACGATCGCGTCGTGCACGGCATCCCGTCCGCTGACGAAACCCTGGCCGCGGGTGACCTGGTGTCGATCGACTGTGGCGCGATCCTCGACGGCTGGCACGGCGACTCGGCGTTCACGTTCGGCGTCGGCCCGCTGATCCCCGCCGACCAGGCCCTGTCCGACGCCACCCGCGAGTCGATGGAGGCGGGCATCGCCGCGATGGTGCCCGGCAACCGGTTGACCGACGTGTCCCACGCCATCGAGACGGGCACCCACGCCGCCGAGGAACGCCACGGTCGCAGATACGGGATCGTCGCAGGCTACGGCGGCCACGGCATCGGCCGCGAGATGCACCTGGACCCGTTCCTGCCCAACGAGGGCGCACCGGGCCGTGGCCCCTACCTGGCGCCCGGCTCGGTGCTGGCCATCGAGCCCATGCTCACCCTGGGAACCATCAAGACGGCGGTCCTCGGTGACGAGTGGACGGTCGTCACCACCGACGGCTCACGCGCCGCGCACTGGGAACACACCGTCGCCGTGACCGAGGACGGTCCGCGCATCCTCACCCTCTGACCGGCATCACGCGCGAGGCGGGGCCGGTGCGGTAAGAATGGGCGTGCCCTCCGCCGAATACCCAGACGCGGGCAAGCGTGACCCCATCGCGCTGGCGCGTGCCAACTGGGAACGTGCCGGCTGGGGTGACGTGGCCGACGGCATGGTCGCCGTGACGTCGGTGATGCGGGCACACCAGATCCTGCTGGCGCGCGTGGAGACCGCGCTGCGCCCCTACGATCTGAGCTTCTCGCGGTTCGAACTCCTCCGACTGCTGGCGTTCAGCAGCACCGGCGCGCTGCCCATCACCAAGGCGTCCGACAGGCTGCAGGTGCACGTCACCAGCGTCACCCACGCCATCCGCCGACTCGAGGCCGACGGGCTGGTCGAACGCACCCCACACCCCACCGACGGCCGCACCACCCTGGTTCGGCTCACCGATCTGGGTCGCTCGACCGTGGAGGACGCGACGGTGACGCTGAACGAGGACGTCTTCGCCGACATCGGGATGTCCGACGCGGACTCCCGCACGCTGGCCACCGCCGTCGAGTCGCTACGCCGCCACGCCGGGGACTTCTAGCCGCTCGGGCCACCCGACGGCAGCGGGATCGTGGCCGTCACCGCGGTGCCCGAGCCTGGCCGGGAGCGGATGTTGAGGCGCCCGCCGACGATCTCGGCGCGCTCGGCCATCGACAGCAGACCGTAGCCGCCCATCTCGTCGCCCCCCAACGGGTTCTCGAGCATGTCGAACCCGACGCCGTCATCGACGATCTCGAGACGTGCGGCGTCCTCGTCGACGCCGAACACCAGCCGGGCGGTGCTCGCCTGGGCGTGCTTGACGACGTTCTGCAGGCATTCCTGGGCGATGCGATACAGCGCGATCTCGATGTGGTCGGGTAGCCGGGCCTCGGCCAGGTCCACCTCGATGACGACCTGGGGGATGGACCGTGCCAGGCTGGCCAGCCCGCCGGCGAGCCCGAGGTCGTCGAGCACCGGCGGGCGCAGACCGCCGATCGCCGCGCGCGCCTCGCCAAGGGTGAGCGCGACCAGTTCCCGCGCCAGGGCCAGCTGTTCGGCCGCCATCGCCACGTCGGCGCTGCCGGTGCCGGGGTTGCCCACCGCCCGGCTCGCGGCGTCCAGGCGGTAGGACAGGGTGACCAGCCGCTGCGAGATGCCGTCGTGGATGTCACCGGCAAGCCTGCGGCGTTCCATCTCCTGGGCTTCGATCACCTGCTCGACGAAGTTCTCGTGGGCGCGCTCGCGCACGACCAGCTGACGGTGCAGCCGCGCCTGGTGCATGGCGCCCGCGATGAGCCGTCCGATCACCAGCAGCAGCTCGACGTCACGGGAGGTGAACTCGCGGCGGTTGACGGTGTGGACGTTGAGCACACCGACCAGGCCGCCGGGATCGGTCTCCATCGGCACCGACACCATCGACGTGAAGTCCGAACCGCGCAGGGACTCGAAGGGCAGATACCGAGGATCGGTTTCCTTGTCGTGAATGATCACCACCGGCTCACGGTTGCTCGCCACCCAGCCGGACACCCCGTCGCCCAGGGGAAGCCGTATCTTGCCGACCTCGCTGTCGAACGGGGGAGTCGCGCCGGTGAGGGTCAGTGAGCGCTCGGTGTCGTCGAGGACGTGTACGAAGCAGACGTCGGTGGCGGTGGCTGCCGTGATCATCCGCGCAGCTGCGGCGGCCAACGGCTCCACGCCGGGGCCGCTGGATGCCGCCTGGATCAGCTCGCGCAGCAGAGCCAACTCGCGATCGGCGTCGACCAGATCGCGGACGGCGTTGGGGCGCGTCGGCGACATCTCCCGGGTCGCCTCGCTCCCGCCGTCCGGCGTCACTGGAAGATGCCCTCACGCAGTGCGGTCGCCGCGGCCCCGGTGCGGTCGCTGACGCCGAGCTTGCGGTAGATGGAGCGCAGGTGCGTCTTGACGGTCTCGTCGCCGATCATCAGCTTCGTGGCGATTCCCTTGTTGGACAGCCCGTTGACGACGCAGGACAGGATTTCGCTCTCCCGCTGGGTCAGGCCCTGCCGCGCGCCCGGCCAGTACTCGTCACGCTGCAGGCGGGCCGCGGTGTCGACGGCGCGGGCGGCCATGCTGGGATCGATCGCCGTCTCGCCGCGGTGCACGAACTCGAGCTGGCGGACCAACTCGTCGCTGCTGATGCTCTTGAGCAGGTAGCCGGCCGCACCCACCCGAAGCGCCTGGAAGAGGTACTGCTCGTCGTCGTAGACCGACAGCATCACGACCTTGCGGCCCGGGGTCGCGGTCGCGCAGTTCGGCGCACAGGTCCAGGCCGCTCGCCCCCTGCATGCGGACGTCGCACAGCACGATGTCGGGGTCGAGTTCGTCGACGACGCGTAGCGCGCGCTCCGCGCCGACGGCCTGGCCGACGACCTCCACACGGTCGCCGAACGTGTCGAGCATGGCCTTGAGCCCCTCGATGACCATCTCGTGGTCGTCGACCAGCATCAGCCTGACCGGTGGGGCCGCCATGACATCACCTTAGGTGCGGGTGTGGCGTGCGGCGTCCAAGACGGGCACCCGAAGATGGCCTGCCGGGTCCCCCCGATGGGGGAGGTCGGGGCCATGCGACTCGGGACACACTTGGGATATGCGGGTCGAGTCTGGGGAGCGGACGTACTGGTGGGACGCCGGGCAACCTGCCGGTGCGGCGGTCGAGTCCGCTGCGCGCGGTCATCTTCGACCTCGACGGCGCGCTCGCCGACGTCGAACGCGACGGCCAGCGCACGGCATTCAACGCCGCGTTCGCCGCGCACGGGCTCGACATCGAGTGGACGGTCCAGGAGTACGGCCGGCTGGTGTGCATCGGTGACGAGCTGCGCCGTATCGCCTCCGCCCTGCGCAGGCGGGGCTTCGGCCGGGTCAGCGCGGAGATCGCGGCGCACGTGTACCGCACCAAGAACGATCTGTTCGAGGCGTCCGTGCTGAACGGCGACGTCACGCCCCGGGCCGGTCTCGAGGATCTGGTCAACAGCCTGTACTTCGCGGCCGTGCCCGTGGCCGTGGTCAGCTTGGGGGCGCGGGAGTGGGTGGATCCGCTGGTCCGGCAGTTGATCGGCGACGGCATCGCCGAGACCATCGTGACGCCCGACGATCTGCGGTGTCCGGGTCGCGAGCCGGACCTGCACGGCCAGGCGCTCTGGGAACTGGGGTTGGCCCCGGAGGAAGCGCTCGCCGTGGCAGGCACCCCGCGGGGGCTGCGAGCGGCGCGCGCGGCCAAGCTCGCGACCCTGGTCGTGACCACCGGCTACACGATCGGCGGCGACTACACCGACGCGGCCGAGGTGCGCACGCATTACGACGCATTGCTTGCCTCGGGCTGCGAGCAGGTACACCGGCGCTGGCAGCACCGGGTCGGCGAGTCCCTCTGACCAGCCGATTGACAGGCCGGTAACACAATCGCTACACAGGGTCCCCCGGTTGGGGGAAGCGGACAGGGTGTGACATGCGCCACTCTAGAGGCATGACGGCTATACACGAGAAGTCATGGCGTGCGGGTCGCTTCGGGTGTGAGCCCGGCGCGCCAGGGGCGGTCACCGATCGTCGGCTCGGTGCGGTGGTCTTCGACCTCGACGCGCTCACCGACATCGAGTGCGACGGCCATCGGGTCGCGTTCAACGCGGCGTTCGCCGCTCACGACCTCGATTTCCAGTGGTCGCATGGGCGCTACCGCAAGTTGTTGACGCTGAGCGATGAGCGGCAGCGCATCCACGCCGAACTGCGCAAGCGGGGGATCGCCACGGAATGCGACGTGCTCATGCAGGTGCTTGCCGATGACGTGTACGCGACGAAGACCATGATCTTCGACGAGTTGATGGCCGAGGCGGAGCTGGCCTGCCGGCCCGGACTCGTCGAATTCGTCACCGAGGCCGTCGCCGCCGGGATGCAGGTCGGCGTCGTGGCCAAGGGCCAGCGCAGCTGGGTGGAGCCGCTGGTGCAGCGCCTGGTCGGCGACGTGGCGACGCTGGTCGCCGCCGACGACGTCGCGCAGCCGATGCCCAAGGCCTTCGAACATGCGCTGTCCGATCTCGGTGTGACCGCGGACGGCGCCATGGCCATCGTGGGTTCCGCAGCGGGGCTGCGGGCGGCGACCGCGACGGGTCTGGCCACCGTCGTCGTCACGGGCGCCGGGACACCAGACCTGCCCGCTGCAGCCGCGGTACGTGCCGACTATGCGGGTGCCGACCCCCTGCGTGTCTCGGACTGTCAGCGTCTCCTGGAAGCCTGGTTGGCCGCGCACGCTCCCCTTGCGGCGGCGTGACCGCGGAGCCTATCCGTTGCGGATCGCCTCGATGACCGCGCTGAAGTCCTTGTCCGCGTTGGAGGCGGCGAATTCGGCGTAGATCTCTGCGGCATGCGTGCCCAGCGGCGCGGCCGAGCCCGTGGAACCGACCGCGGCCATCGCCAGGCCGAGGTCCTTGTTCATCAAGGCCGTGGCGAACCCAGGCTTGAAGTCGTTGTTGGCCGGTGACGTGGGAACGGGCCCGGGGACCGGACAATTGGTGTGGACGGCCCAGCAGTTGCCGGTCGCTCCGGTGATGACGTCGAACAGCGACTGCGCCGACAGGCCGAGCTTCTCGGCGAGGACGAATGCCTCACCGACGGCGATCTGCTGCACGGCGAGGACCATGTTGTTGCAGATCTTGGCGGCCTGTCCGGCACCCGATGCGCCGCAGTGAATGACCTTGCCTGCCATCGGCTCCAACACCGCACGGCCCCGTTCGACCGCGTCTACCTCGCCGCCGACCATGAAGGCCAGCGTGCCCGCGACGGCACCCTTCACCCCGCCCGACACCGGGGCGTCGAGCTGGGCGAAACCCCACTCGCCGGCCAGCGCGTTCACCGCGCGCGCGTCGTCGACTGAGATCGTCGAACTGTCGATGAACAGCGCGCCCGCAGTGGCCGCGGGCAGCACCTCGGCATAGCAGCTGCGCACCAGATCTCCGCTGGGCAGCATCGTGATGACGACGTCGGCACCGGCGACGGCTTCGGCTCCGCTGTCGAAGACACTGGCGCCCCTGTCCTTTGCCGCTGCCTTCGCTGCGGCGACGGGGTCGAAGCCACGCACCTCGTGCCCTGCAGTCAGGAGGTTGCCCGCCATCGGGCCGCCCATGTTCCCCAGCCCCAAGAATGCGATCGTCGACATGATTTCTCCCGGTTACGACGCGCGGGCCCGGGTGGCTTCCGCCCGCCCGATGACCACGCGCATGATTTCGTTTGTTCCCTCGAGGATGCGGTGAACCCGTAGGTCGCGGACGATCTTCTCGAGACCGTACTCCACGAGGTAGCCGTAACCGCCATGAAGTTGCAGCGCCTGGTCGGCCACGGTGAAGCAGGAGTCGGTCACGTAGCGCTTGGCCATCGCGCACAACTCGACCTTGTCGGGATGGTCGTCGTCGAGGGCGGAAGCGGCCCGCCACAGTAGATTCCGGGACGTCTCCAGGGCGGTGGCCATGTCGGCGAGCGTGAACCGGATGGTGGGTTCGTCGAGCAACGCCATCCCGAACGCCTCGCGATCGGCCAGGTAGGCGACGGTCTTGTCGTAGGCGGTCTGCGCGCCGCCCAGCGAGCAGGCCGCGATGTTGATGCGCCCACCGTTGAGGCCGTTCATCGCGATGCCGAACCCGGTGCCCTCACCGTCGGCGCCACCGAGTATCGCGTCGACGGGGACCCGGGCCCCCTCGAACACCACCTGCGCGGTGGGCTGAGCGTTCCAGCCCATCTTGTACTCGTCGGCGCCGAAACTCACTCCCGGCGTGTCCTTCTCGACGACGAACGCCGAGATCCCGCGGGGTCCTGGCTTGGTCTGGGGGTCGCCGGTCCGGGCCATCACGATGTAGACGTCGGACACGCCCGCCCCGGAGATGAACTGCTTGACGCCGTCCAGGATGTAGTGCTCGCCGTCACGAACCGCCCTGGTGCGCAACGCACTCGCATCCGATCCAGCGCCCGGCTCGGTCAGGCAGTAGCTGGCGATCAGCTCCATCGAGGCCAGTCGCGGGACCAGGCTCTTGCGCTGCTCGGCGGTGCCGTAGGTGTCCACCATCCACGTGCACATGTTGTGGATCGACAGAAAGGCCGCAACGGTCGGATCGGCCGCCGAGAGCTGTTCGAAGATCCGCACCCCGTCGAGGCGTCGCAGTCCGCTGCCCCCGACGTCGTCGTTGCAGTAGATCGCCGCCATTCCCATCTCGGCCGCCTCCCGCAACACGTCGACGGGGAAGTGCTTGGCGGCATCCCACTCCAGGGCGAACGGGGCCAGTCGCTTGTCGGCGAACGCAGCCGCCGTCTCGGCGATCACGCGCTCGTCGTCGTCCAGACCGTGGTAGTCCATGGTGGTCCCGGTCTACTTCATGGTCGGGATCGAGAACTCGGCGCCGTCCTTGATGCCGGACGGCCAGCGCGAGGTGACCGTCTTGACCTTGGTGTAGAACTGGATCGAGGCGGGTCCGTGCTGATTGAGGTCGCCGAATCCGGACCGCTTCCAGCCGCCAAAGGTGTGGTACGCCACGGGAACCGGGATCGGCACGTTGACGCCGACCATGCCGACCTGGACCCTCGAGACGAAGTCGCGGGCGGCGTCGCCGTCGCGGGTGAAGATCGCGACACCGTTGCCGTACTCGTGCTCGGACGGCAGCGCGAGCGCTTCTTCGTAGTCCTTCGCGCGCACGATGCACAGCACCGGCCCGAAGATCTCGTCGGTGTAGATCGACATGTCGGTGGTGACGTGATCGAACAGCGTGGGGCCGATGAAGTAGCCGCCCTCGAGGTTCGCGTCGCCGAATTGCAGGTCGTCGCTGGCGCGTTCGCGGCCGTCGACCACGATGTCGGCGCCCGCCTCGACGCCTGCGTCGATGTAGTCGCGCACCCGATTGAGGGCGGCTTCGGTGACCAGCGGGCCGTAGGTGGCCTTGGGGTCGTGGCTGTGTCCCACCCGGAGTTCGTTGACCCGCTCGACGAGCCTGGCGCGCAGACGATCCGCGGTCTGCTCGCCGACCGGCACCGCGACACTGATCGCCATACACCGCTCACCGGCGCTGCCGTAGCCGGCACCGATCAGCGCGTCGACGGCCTGGTCGAGATCGGCGTCGGGCATCACGATCATGTGGTTCTTGGCTCCGCCGAAGCACTGTGCGCGCTTACCGTTGGCCGCCGCTGTCGAGTAGATGTACTGCGCGATGTCGGAGCTGCCGACGAACCCGACGGCCTGGATGTCGGGGTGGTGCAAAATGGCGTCGACGGCCTCCTTGTCGCCATGGACGACCTGGAACACCCCCGCGGGCAATCCGGCTTCGAGGAACAGTTCCGCCAACCGCAGGGGCACCGAAGGGTCGCGCTCGGACGGCTTGAGGATGAAGGCGTTGCCACAGGCCAGGGCTGGGCCGGCCTTCCACAGCGGGATCATCGCGGGGAAGTTGAACGGCGTGATACCCGCGACCACGCCGAGGGCCTGGCGCAGCGAGTAGACGTCGATCGACGGGCCGGCCCCCTCGGTGTACTCGCCCTTGAGCAGGTGGGGGATGCCGATCGCGAACTCGATGACCTCGATGCCGCGCTGGATGTCGCCGCGGGCGTCCTCGATGGTCTTGCCGTGCTCGATGGAGAGCAGTTCGGCGAGTTCGTCGTTGTGCTTGGCGACCAGGTCGACGAACTTCATCATGACCCGGGCGCGTTTCTGCGGATTGAATGCCGCCCAAGTCTTCTGGGCCTCGACGGCCCCGGCGACGGCGGCGTCGACGTCAGCCTGCGATGCCATCGCGACCTGGGCCTGGACCTCGCCGGTGCTCGGGTTGAAGACGTCGGCCGTGCGGCCCGACGTGCCCGCGGTGCGCTGCCCGTCGATGAAGTGCGGAATCTGAGTGGTCATGTGGTGTCCCCTGCCCGGCGATCGCTGATTACTTGGATATCCTAGTAACGGGGGGTGGGGTGCGCAAGGGTCCCGCGCCGCCGCGCCGCGAGAGTGTGCTGTGAGAGCGCAGGATCGCGTGAAGAAGCGATCTGGCAGCACACCGCCGGTGGCCAGCAACCGCATGGGAACCCACCTGAGCCAGAACGACGTGCGGGCCCTCCCATGGGAAGGACTCAGGCCAGCCGGTACAGGATCGGCATCGGCGCCGTGGCGTTCGCCTCGAAGTGGGCGAGCACGTACGTGCGAAACGACCGCTTGAACACCAGGGAGGGCGCGACGTCGCGCAACCGGTCCCACCGGCAGTGGTTGACGATGACGTAGTCGGTGGGAGTGCCGCCCTCCGGCAGCAACACGATCGAGTTGTCCAGTCCGGTCTGATCCTGGAACCAGCCAGCCGTGTATTCCCAGACGGCGAGGTTCTGCTCGGCGTCGTCGGCGTAGAAGTAGTTGAGCAGGAACACCCCGTCGCGGTCGTGGTCGACGTCGCCGATGCGCCGTGGGTTGCGGCCGTAGATCACCTGCACGTCTTCGGAGGCTCCCCGCAGGGCGGCCTCGATGTCATGCCACGCCGCGGTGTTGCAGACGGTCACGCAGGTCTGGGGATCGTCGGTCTCCACCCAGAGCGCGACGTCATAGTGGGCGACGTGCACGTGGGGCCGCTGCTTGAGGAACGCGCCGCGACCGGGCGGCGCGACGAGTGTCTTGAGCAGCGTGGCGTTGCGTACGCCGGGCGTGGCGGCAAGTGCGGCGACCAGGTCCTTGAGTGCCGTCAGCAGCTTGCGCTTGTGGCGGCCCTCGAGGAAGAACCCGGAGGGGGGTCTGTGGTCGACGACGGCCGCTGCCAGCAGATAGCCGTACGGATTCGGCGGTACGAGTCGCACCCGGGGGAAACTGCCCGCCGTGTCGACGAGATTCAGATGGTCCGGCTTCGTCATTCTCTGTGTTCCTCCCGATCGTTCCGTGGTCAGAACGGTTGTTCTGACCACTCGAGCGCAGTGGCTGCGCACTGCGGCCTACCGCAGTGCTGCCATGGCGCTCTCGAAGTAGTTCTTCACCGTCGCCCGCCCGGCGTGACGACGGCCGAATAGTTGCCCGCCCTGAATGACGCCGACCAGGAAGTCGGCGAGCGCTCCCGGGTCGGCAGCGTCGGTCAGTTCACCGCGTGCCCTCGCGCGGTTCAGCGTCCGCTCGAACAGGTCGTGGATCGACGCAAAGTGTTCCTCGACGAGGCGACGGATCTCCGGATCGTCGGCGACTGGCTCGGTCAGCGTGCGGCACATCATGCATCCCCAGCCCGCCTCGGCGGTGTCGAGCAGCGCGAGACTGTTGTCGAAGGTCGTGCGGACGTCGTCGAGCCCGGCGGAGCCGTGCACCAGCGGTGCCAACACCGTTTCGAGGAACATCGCGCGGTATTGGCGCAGCGCCTGCAGGTACAGGTCGGGCTTGCCGCCCCAGTTCTGGTAGATCGCATACCGGTTGAGGCCGGTCGCCTGCACGATCTCCTCCATCGACACCGCGTAGCCCCTGGCCCAGAACAGTCGCATCACCTCATCCACCGGCATGCCTCCCGTCATGAGTCAGAACGGCCATTCTGACACCCACGCTATGCCCCCCGCGGGGCGGATTCAAGGGCGTGTCGGCCGAACTCAGTCCGGCGGGTTCAGGCCCAACGGCCCCGCCAGCGCCATGAGCGACGGAAGCAGTTCGTCGGCGCCGCCGAGAACCTGGATGGCCACGTGATCGGCGCCGGCGTCGATGTGCTCATTGAGGCGTGCCGCGATGGCGTCGGGCGTGCCGTGCGCGACCACCGCGTCGATGAGTTTGTCGCTGCCAGGCTTCACGAGATCCTCGTCGGTGAAGCCCAGCCGCTTCCAATTGTTGAGGTAGTTGCTGAGACTCAGATAGAAGTCGACGGTGTCTCGCCCCACCCTGCGGGCCTCGTCGGCATCAGTGGTCAGCACCACCTTGTGCTCGGGCGCCAGGTACACCGTGTTCCCGATGACGTTGCGTGCGATCCCGGTGTGCTCGGGCGTGGTCAGGTAGGGGTGTGCACCTGCGCTGCGCATGGCCGACAGCTTCAGCACCTTCGGACCCAGCGCGGCGAGCACCAGCCGACTGGTCGGCACCTTGGCGGCATCCAGCGCATCGAGGTACTCGACGAGCACGTCATAGGGCTTGCGGTACTCCTCGGTGTGCTCGGGATGCCCGATGCCGATGCCGAGCAGGAACCGACCCGGGTGCGCGTCCTCGATGCGGTGATAGGACTCGGCGACCTGGTCGGCCGGCGCCGTCCAGACGTTCACGATGCCGGTGGCCACCTGAAGGGTCTCGGTGGCCTCGAGGATCGGCTCGACGAAGTCGAGGTCACCGGCGGGGGAGCCGCCGGCCCAGACCGCGCCGTAGCCCAGCTTCTCGATCTCTGTGGCCTGCTCGGGCGTCACCGCCCCGAAGGTCCATACGCCGAAGCGGCCGAGTTCGGGCTTCATCGAAACTGCGTCGGTCATCGTGTCCCATCTGATTCGCGGATTACTGCAGGCCAAGTGGCCCGGCCAATTCGGCCAGGGCGGGTACCAGCTTGTCAGCTCGGGTCAGCACCTGCACGGGCACGTGGTCGGCGCCGGCGTCGACGTGGGCGCGCAGCCGCGTGGCGATCGCGTCTGCGGTGCCGTAGGCGACGAGTGCGTCGACCAGGGCGTCACTGCCGGGCTTGGCGAGGTCGTCGTCGGTGAACCCGAGCCGCCGCCAGTTGTTCAGGTAGTTCGCCAGGTTCAGGTAGATGTCGAGCGCGCGGCGGCCGACCTCGCGAGCCCTGGTGGCATCGGCGGTCATGACGACCTTGTGTTCGGGGGCGAGGAACGCATCGGGACCGATCAGCTCACGTGCCCGTGCGGTGTGCTCGGGGGTCGTCAGGTACGGGTGCGCCCCCGCGCTGCGCCGGGCCGAGAGCTTGAGTACCCGTGGGCCCAGCGCGGCCACCACCCTGCGGTCCTCGGGCACGCCGTACCGGTCGAGTCCGTCGAGGTACTCGGTCAGCGCGTCGTAGGGCTTCTCGTACTCGGCGTGCGCCTCCGGATGCCCGACACCGATGCCGAGGAGGAACCGCCCCGGGTATGCCGCGTCGATGCGGTGAAAGGAGTCGGCGACCGGACCCGCAGGGGCCGTCCAGATGTTGACGATGCCGGTGGCGACCTTCAGCGAGTTCGTCGCCTCGAGCAGCGGCTCGACGAATTCGAGTTCGGCGGGCGGAGAGCCGCCGACCCAGATGGCGCCGTAGCCCAGCGCCTCGATCTCCGTGGCCTGTTGCGGGGTGGCGCCGCGGCCGAAGACGCCGTAGCTGCCGAGGTCGGGTTTCGTCATCTCTGGCTCGAACCTGTCCGGGGCCTTGGCTGTTCCGTGGCTATTCCTCGCCCTCTGCGGATTCCACGGGCCTGGGCGCCACCAGCGGAAGGCATACCACGAACCGGGTGTCGCCTGGCTTGCTCTGCACCGACAGATTGCCCCCGTGCTTCTCCACCACGATCCGCCAGGCCAGATCGAGCCCGAGGCCGGTGCCCTCACCGAACGGCTTGGTAGTGAAGAACGGTGTGAAGATGCGGTCGACGATCTCCTCGGGGATCCCGGGTCCGTCGTCACAGATCTCGACGCGGATCATCTCGTCGCTCTCCTTGGCGGTCCGCAGCGTCAGGGTGCCGTGCCCACCCATCGCCTGGATCGCATTGTCGATGATGTTGGTCCATACCTGGTTGAGATCGCCTGGGTAGCACTGCAATTCGGGCAGCGTCTTGTCCATGTCCTTGACCAGTGTGATCGGCTTCACCTTGCCGTCGTGGCCCAGCTTGTCGCCGAACATCATGATCGTGCTGCGCAGCAGGTCGTGGACGTCCGCGCTCTGGTAGGCGCCGCGGTCCATCTGCGAGTACTGCTTGGCGCCGGCGAGCAGCGCGGAGGTCCGCTTGCTGGCCTCGGCGATCTCGTTCATGCGGAGCTCGGTGTCGATGGTGTACTTCAGCCAGCCGATGGCGCCCTGCAGCGACGCCGTCGCGTCGACCTCGTCGACCGATGCCAGGATCTTCTCCAGCCAGTCCGTGTCGAGCCCCGCCTCGACGAAGGTCGGCGCATAGTCCCAGGCACTGCCGATGCCATGGTCCTCGAGCCACTCGCCGATGGTGTCCTCGCGGTCGGAGGTCTCCAGGGCCGACAGTTCCAGTGACGTGGATTTCGCCACCTGCTCGGCGACCTCCTCCTGGATGCTGACCAACACGCGTAGCGCCTCGGGGGTGAACTCCCCGTCGGCCAGCATCGAGAGCTTGTGCCGCATCTTGCCGACCGTCTCGCGCAGATCGGACACGGCGCGCGCGGTGGCTGCGGCGGGATTGTTCAGCTGATGGGTGAGGCCCGCCGTGATGGTGCCCAACGCCAGCAACTTCTCGCGCTGGCCGATGATCTGCGCCGACCGCCGACCGCCGACCCTGTGCCCCTCGAGCAGGTGCACGGCCATCGGGAACTGCGACTGCATGAACCGGGCGAACGCATTGGCGTCCAGCACGAAGAAGCGCGACGGTGCACCGAGTCGGACCGATGCCTCGTAGACGTGCTCCTCGCCCGGAACGTAGGCCGACCAGGCCCCGCAGTACACCCCGCGCTGCGAGGTGCGGTTGGTCTGAATGTCGACGCCCCCCGAGCGCTTCGACATGATCAGGTCGCCCTCGAGCATCACGTAGAAGCACGTCGCCGGATCGCCCTCCACGAGGAGCGGTCCGGCCGGGAACGTCTCGATGTGCCCGTCCTCGCACAACACGTCGAGTTGTTCGGTGGACAGGTGCTCGAACAGGAACAGGGTGCGAAGCTCGTCAGCCACGCAAATCTCACCCATGTGTCCTCCTTACTAGGCCTCGGCCAGATAGCGGTGCACCAACATCACGGCCATCGACCCCTCGCCGACGGCGGCCGCCACCCGCTTGGCGGAGTCCGACCGCACGTCTCCTGCAACGAAGACACCGGGCACGCTTGTTTCCAGGTGGTGCGGTGGACGGTCCCGGTTCCAACCGCAGACGTCCTTCAGATCGGGGCCGGCCAGGACGAAGCCGCGATCGTCGAGGGCCAGCACGCCGTCGAGCCAAGCAGTCCTGGGGGTGGCGCCGATGAAGCAGCACAACCGCCCGGCGGTCACCGTCGAGCGCTCGCCGGACTGCCTGTCGATCAGCACCAGCCCCGCGAGGTGGTCGTCCTCGCCGACTGTGTCGACCACCTCGGTGCACGTTCGGACCTGAATCTTGTCGTTCTTCTCGATCTGCTCGATCAGATAGTGAGACATCGACGCCTCCAGCGACGGCCCCCTGACGAGCATGGTCACCGAGTTGGCGGTCTTGGACATGAACATCGCGGCCTGGCCCGCCGAGTTGGCGCCTCCGACGATGTAGACGTCCTCGCCCCGGCACTCCTCGGCGTCGGATACCGACGCGCCGTAGTACACCCCGCGGCCGACGTAATTGCAGCCGTCGGGATCCTCGGGGTCGCTCCAGCACCCGCCGACCTTCAGCTCCTGGTAGTCGACTCCCGTCGCGAGGATCACCGACCTGGCGACGATGCTGCTGCCGTCCTCGAACTCGATGGTGGGCGCCGAATCGCCGACGTGCAGTTTGACCACGTCGCGGGTGGTGATGACCTCGGCGCCGAACCGCTCGGCCTGCCTGCGGGCCGACGTGGTCAGCACCGCTCCGGAGATACCGTTCTCGAAGCCGAGATAGTTCTCGATCCTGGAACTGCGTCCGGCCTGGCCGCCGGTCGTGGTGCGTTCGATGAGCACGGTCTCGAGCCCCTCGGAGGCGCCGTACACCGCGGCCGCCAGTCCGGCGGGACCGCCACCGATGACCGCCAGGTCATAGGTCGGCAGCGACGGCTCGGTGGACAGCCCGAGCATGGTGGCGAGATCGCCATTCGTCGGCTCGACGAGTTTCTCGCCCGTCTCGGTGATCACCACCGGCAGTCGCATGCCGTCGAGCCCGGCGGCCTCGAGCAGTTGTCTGCCCTTCGGCTCGTCGGCCATGAACGCACGAAAGGGGAACTGGTTGCGCGCCAGGAACTGGCGCACCTCCCATGACTTCTGGTTCCACCGGTGGCCGATCACCTTGGTGTAAGGCATCGCCCGGTCGCCGACCGCCCGCCACTCCTCGAGCAGCCCATCGATGACGGGGTACAGCTTCTCCTCGGGCGGATCCCACGGTTTGAGCAGGTAGTGGTCGAGGTCGACGACGTTGATGGCGTCGATCGCGGCGTGGGTGTCGGCATACGCCGTCAGCAGTACCCGGCGGGCCAGGGGATAGACGTCCATCGCCTGCTCGAGGAACTCGATGCCGCTCATCTGGGGCATGCGGTAGTCGGCGACCAACACCGCCACGGTGTCGCCGCGCAGCTTGAGTTCACGGATCGACTCCAGTGCGTCCGGCCCGGACTCGGCGCGCAGGATGCGGTACCGCTCGCCGTAGTGGCGGCGCAGGTCGCGCGCGACGGCGCGCGACACCGCGGGGTCGTCGTCGACCGTCAGGATCACGGGTTTACGGGGCTGGGGAGCGGGCTCGGTCATCGCCATCGATTATGCGCTGCTCAACCAGTGCATAGGGGGCCGTGATCATCTGATTTCGCCGAAGGCGAAGACGTTCGGGTGGACCGGGGCGTCGGCTGGCCCGGAGGCGCCCGTAAGCTTTTCGACAGCTCCCAATTGCCAGGCCTGCCCGAGGCCGGCAGCCCGCCTCCTGGGCTCCGGCGGCGATTTTGGGCGGGACCCCGAAGCGGGTACCATGGACCAACGGTGCGGCTTCCGCGCCGGCTTTCTGCGTGCATTGTCTCGGAACTCGGTCATACCGATGGGAATCTTCCCGGTCCGGCTCACGTTTTTTAAGTCGGATCGAGGGCTGCGCCGGCATGGGCGCAAGTGAATACGAAACCAAAAGCAAGGATCGCCAAAAGAGTATGGCCAAGAAAGACGGTGCCATCGAGGTCGAGGGCCGCGTTGTCGAGCCTCTGCCCAATGCGATGTTCCGCATTGAGCTGGAGAACGGACACAAGGTACTCGCCCACATCAGCGGCAAGATGCGGCAGCAC
The DNA here is from genome assembly GCA_963798245.1 of uncultured Actinomycetota bacterium. Classification (GTDB taxonomy): domain Bacteria; phylum Actinomycetota; class Actinomycetes; order Mycobacteriales; family Mycobacteriaceae; genus Mycobacterium. The sequence continues at coordinate 461,072 of CAWCSO010000002.1, read as the reverse complement.
TACATCCGCATCCTGCCCGAGGACCGTGTCGTGGTGGAGCTTTCTCCCTACGACCTGTCCCGGGGCCGCATCGTGTACCGGTACAAGTAACCGCGTCCCGACCGTAACCACACCCAAGAGAACAGAGACGAGCGTTCACGCGAGTCTCTGCGAGACATCTAGAAGGATCGAAGAGCCGTGAAGGTGAACCCGAGCGTCAAGCCGATCTGCGACAAGTGCAGGGTGATCCGCCGGCACGGGCGGGTCATGGTGATCTGCTCCGACCCTCGCCACAAGCAGCGTCAGGGCTAGCCCCCGTCGCAGGCCGCAAGCACCACCACAACTGAATGATGACCTCCCAGTACCACCGAGGGCATGGGGCTCTCGACACGTCCGGCACGGAGGCCGGACCCCACTGACGAGGCCTTGGCCGAGGAGCCGAGGACTCTGTGGGAACGGACTGGGAACAGACCTCCGATTAGAGAAGGAAACATTGCCTGATGGCACGTCTCATGGGCGTCGATCTCCCGCGCGACAAGCGCATGGAGATCGCGCTGACCTACATCTACGGCGTTGGCCGTACCCGCAGTCAGGAAATCCTGGCGGCGACCGACATCGACCGCGATCTGCGTACCAAGGACCTCACCGACGACCAGGTGAGCCAGCTTCGCGACTACATCGAGGGCAACCTCAAGGTGGAGGGTGATCTGCGCCGTGAGGTGCAGGCCGACATCCGCCGCAAGATCGAGATTGGCTGCTACCAGGGCCTGCGGCACCGCCGTGGCCTGCCGGTTCGTGGTCAACGGACCAAGACCAACGCGCGCACCCGCAAGGGCCCGAAGCGCACCATCGCCGGCAAGAAGAAGGCCAGGTAGATCCCATGCCACCAGCAAAGAAGGCCGCGGCAGCGACCGCCAAGAAGGGCCAGAAGACCCGCCGCCGGGAGAAGAAGAACGTCCCCCACGGCCATGCGCACATCAAGAGCACGTTCAACAACACGATCGTGTCCATCACCGACCCGCAGGGCAACGTGATCGCCTGGGCGTCGTCGGGCCACGTCGGATTCAAGGGCTCGCGCAAGTCGACCCCGTTCGCCGCCCAGTTGGCCGCCGAGAACGCTGCCCGCAAGGCGCAGGAGAACGGCGTCAAGAAGGTCGACGTGTTCGTCAAGGGCCCGGGTTCGGGCCGCGAGACCGCGATCCGTTCACTGCAGGCAGCCGGCCTCGAGGTCGGCGCCATTTCCGATGTCACCCCTCAGCCGCACAACGGCTGCCGTCCGCCCAAGCGTCGTCGCGTCTAGTCGGCCCGGGAAAAGGATAAAGAAGACTCATGGCTCGTTACACCGGACCCGTCACCCGTAAGTCGCGCCGCCTCGGCGTCGACCTCGTCGGCGGAGATCAGTCCTTCGAGAAGCGCCCCTACCCGCCCGGACAGCACGGCCGGGCGCGGATCAAGGAGAGCGAATACCGCACGCAGCTGCAGGAGAAGCAGAAGGCCCGCTTCACCTACGGCGTCATGGAGAAGCAGTTCCGCCGTTACTACGAAGAGGCCAACCGGCACTCCGGCAAGACCGGCGAGAACCTGCTCCAGATCCTGGAGAGCCGGCTGGACAACGTCGTGTACCGCGCCGGGCTCGCCCGCACGCGTCGCATGTCCCGCCAGCTGGTCAGCCACGGCCACTTCACCGTCAACGGTGTGAAGGTCGACATCCCCAGCTACCGGGTGTCGCAGTACGACATCATCGACATCAAGGAGGGCTCGCTGAACACGCTGCCCTTCGAGTTGTCGCGGCAGACCGCAGGCGACCGTCCGATCCCGGGCTGGCTGCAGGTCGTCGGCGAGCGTCAGCGCATCCTCATTCACCAGTTGCCCGAGCGGGCTCAGATCGACGTGCCGCTCACCGAGCAGCTCATCGTCGAGTTCTACTCGAAGTAGCAGGACTCCTGCGCCGCCACGACGGGCCGCAGGATTCTGGAGCCGCGCCAGCGGCGTCCAGGCACTTGGGGCCGCGCCAGCGGCGACCAAGCCTATTGACCGGCATCAAATAGCGGGTGCCGAGAAGGAGAAAAGAAACACATGCTGATCTCTCAGCGACCCACACTGGCGGAGGAGAGCCTCGCCGAAGACCGCTCCAAGTTCGTCATCGAGCCCTTGGAGCCCGGATTCGGCTACACGCTTGGCAACTCACTTCGGCGCACGCTGCTGTCGTCCATCCCGGGCGCGGCAGTCACCAGCATCCGCATCGACGGCGTGCTGCACGAGTTCACCACCGTTCCCGGGGTGAAGGAAGACGTCACCGACATCATCCTGAACCTCAAGGGTCTGGTCGTGTCCTCCGAGGAGGACGAGCCGGTCACCATGTACCTGCGCAAGCAGGGTCCGGGTGCGGTCACCGCCGGTGACATCGTGCCGCCGGCCGGTGTGACGGTGCACAACCCCGACATGCACATCGCGACGCTGAACGACAAGGGCAAGCTCGAGGTCGAGCTCGTCGTCGAGCGCGGCCGTGGTTACGTGCCTGCCGTGCAGAACAAGGCGTCCGGCGCCGAGATCGGCCGCATCCCGGTCGATTCCATCTACTCGCCGGTGCTCAAGGTGACCTACAAGGTGGAGGCCACCCGTGTCGAGCAGCGCACCGACTTCGACAAGCTGATCCTCGACGTCGAGACCAAGAACTCGATCACCCCGCGTGACGCCCTGGCCTCGGCCGGCAAGACGCTGGTCGAACTGTTCGGTCTGGCACGGGAACTCAACGTCGAGGCCGAGGGCATCGAGATCGGGCCGTCGCCGGCGGAGGCCGACCACATCGCCTCGTTCGCGCTGCCGATCGACGACCTGGAACTCACCGTCCGGTCGTACAACTGCCTCAAGCGCGAGGGTGTTCACACCGTCGGCGAGCTGGTCTCGCGCACGGAGTCCGACCTGCTGGACATCCGCAACTTCGGCCAGAAGTCCATCGACGAGGTGAAGATCAAGCTGCATCAGCTCGGTCTGTCGCTGAAGGACAGCCCGGCCACGTTCGACCCGTCCGAGGTCGCCGGCTACGACGTCGCCACCGGCACCTGGAACAGCGAAGCAAGCTACGACCTGGACACCGACCAGGACTTCGCCGAAACCGAACAGCTCTGAGCCCACCAGCTTCAAGAGAACCGTCCCGGTCCTACCTGATACGGGGATCGGCCCCAATTAGGAGATAGTCGCAATGCCCAAGCCTACAAAGGGACCTCGCCTCGGCGGGTCGTCCTCGCACCAAAAGGCGCTCCTGGCCAATCTGGCCACGTCGCTCTTCGAGCACGGCCGCATCAAGACGACCGAACCCAAGGCGCGGGCGTTGCGGCCCTACGCGGAGAAGCTCATCACCCACGCCAAGAAGGGCACGCTGCACAACCGGCGTGAAGTGATGAAGAAGATCCGCGACAAGGACGTCGTCCACGTTCTGTTCGCCGAGATCGGGCCGTTCTTCGCCGACCGCAATGGCGGCTACACCCGGATCATCAAGGTGGAGGCACGAAAGGGCGACAACGCCCCGATGGCCGTCATCGAGCTGGTCCGGGAGAAGACGGTGACCTCCGAGGCGACGAAGGTAGCGGACCGGGCGCGTCGTGTGTCGGGTTCGACCAAGGCCGCTGCGCCCGTCGCCGCGGCGGCCGCCCCGCAGGCCGCCGTCGAGCCCGAGGCCGCCGCCGGCCCCGAGACCGACGTGGTCGTCGAGGATGCCGTGGTCGAGGATCAGCCCGAGTTGGTCGAGGACGCCGTCGTGGAGGACGCCGTCGAGCCCGAGGCCGACGACGCCAAGTCCTGACCCTGACGTAAGCGTGCCCGCCATCGACACCGATGGCGGGCACGTTTCGTTGTCCGCTCGCCCGGTCCGGCTTCGTCTCGACATCGCCTACGACGGAACGGATTTCGCGGGGTGGGCGCCGCAGACCGGCCAGCGTACCGTCGCCGGGGTGCTCGACGAGGCACTGTCCACGGTGTTCCGCACCGCGTTGGTCACCCGGGCGGCCGGGCGCACCGACACCGGTGTGCATGCAACCGGGCAGGTCGCCCACGTGGACGTTCCCTCCGATGCCGTGCGTCATGCCTACCCGCGGACACGGCGCGACGGCGATCCCGAATTCCTACCCCTGGTGCGGCGGTTGGCCCGGCTCCTGCCCGAAGACGTCCGCGTGCGCGACATCGTTCGCGCGCCGACGGGCTTCGATGCCCGGTTCGCGGCGCTGAGACGCCACTACGAGTACCGACTGTCGACCGCGCCGTTCGGGGTCGCACCACAGGCGACGCGCTTCGTCACCCCGTGGTCACGGGCGCTCGACCTCGAAGCAATGAACGCCGCGTCGCGGGAACTGCTCGGCCTCAACGATTTCGCGGCGTTCTGCCGCCCCCGCGAGGGTGCGACGACGATCCGTGAACTGCAACGCTTCGACTGGTGTCGGGATGGGGACCTGGTCATTGCACGGGTCACGGCCGACGCGTTCTGCTGGTCGATGGTCCGGTCACTGGTCGGTGCGCTGCTGGCCGTGGGTGAGGGGCGTGTCGAACCCGCCTGGTGCGCCGGGCTACTTTCGGCGACCCGTCGGTCGAGTGCGTTCGCGGTGGCTCCTGCCCGCGGACTGACGCTCGTCGCCGTCGACTATCCGCCCGACGAGGAACTCGTGGCGCGCACCGCGGTGACCAAAGACGTTCGTCGCACCGACGAGGTGGGTGGCTAGGGCTAGGTTGGTCCCGGTTCACACCAGTCGCACCAGTATCTGGCCGGGATTGGGGTCGAATTGCCCGCCTCCCAGCGACAATCGGGTGGACACGCCTGCCGGGACAGCGCTGCGCGGCCACGTTGTCGCTGGAAGGCGGGCAGCTGGCTGGGTGGTCGGACCGTCGTGCGCGGGGACTGCGCGGGCGGCCTCGCTCAGACCCGCGCCGCCACGAAGTCCGCGGCCTCGTTGATCATGCCTGCCTGGATGTACGCGGGCGCCAGGTGGTCGGGCCAGTTGGCCTCCCAGTTGTCGGGCTGGGTTGGGTTGCAGATCGGGTCGTCGCGGTGACACAACTCGATGGTCCGGTCCCGGTAGACCGGGCTGAAATTGGTTATCGGCCCGACCCACTGAATGCCGTTGCCGAACAGGGCGACCGCGGCGATGTGCTGGTCGGCGCCGGGAGGCAGCGGCTCGTCGAACCCGAAGAAGGAGAAGGGCACGGCCAACACGACGTCGGTGACCCCGGCGCCCAGGGAGTACCCGCCGAGGACGATCCGGGTGTCGGGACAGTTCGCCATCGTGCTCTGCACGCGTTGGCTCATGTCGTTGGCGCCAACGTCGATCTCGTTGTCCGCGGGGTAGTCGACCGCATAGAGGCTGACGTTCTTGTCCGTCTTCGACCGAAGTGCGCTGACGAAGGCGTTTCCGATCTGCCCGGCACCCGGGCTCTCCACCCGGCCGCGGGCGAAGATCACCTCGACCGCGGGGCACGCGGCCGAGGCCGACGGCGCGCCGCGACCGACGACGGCAGGCGCAATGAGCAGTGCGCCCGCGATGAGCGTGACGACAAGGGACGCGGTGACGTGGCGACGGATCACCAGGCCGATGCTAGACGAACCCGCCCGATCATCGACGGCATCCGACGGCATCGTCCAAAGCTCCGGATGAAGCCCTACAGGAGGCCAGCGACGAAGTTCGCCGCCTGGTTGGTCGGGCCGCCGGCGTAGGCGCGGTGCGCCTCGACGTTCTCGCCGTTGCTCTGGCACACCGGGTCACCGGCGTTGCACAGGTCGATCGACCGTGCACCCCAGACCGGGCTGGTCGTGAGAGGGAGGCCGAGCTTTGCCGACGGGTTGCCGAACACGGCGATCGCCGCAACGAAGTCCGGCGCATTCGGCGGTAGCGGATTGTTGAATCCAAGGCCGGGGATGGGTATCGCGCTGATGATGTCGATGACCGCGGCACCCTGCGAGTAGCCACCCAGCACCAATCGGGTGCCGGGGCAGGCGCCCATCATGTACTGGACGTGGGCGCTGGCGTCGTTGGCGCCACCGGCGGCGGCCAGGAAGTCGTAGCTGGCCGGGTAGTTCACCGCATAGGCGCCGACGGAGCGGCCGCCGACCTTGTTGCGCAGGTCATCCACGAACGATCCGCCGACGACGCCAAGGCCGGGTGCCTCATCGGTACCGCGTGCGAATACGACCTGGATGTCCGGGCAGTCTTCGGCCGATGCCGTCCCCATGGAGCCGACTGGCGACGCAGAGATGGTCGGCGCGACGACCGCCGCAGCGCCCAGGGTGGCGGCGGCGATGGCTTGCAGAGAGCGGCGAACAAGATCAAAAGGCACGCCCAAAGGGTAACGCGTAAATCGGCTAGACAAGTCCGGCGACGAAATTCGCCGCCTGGGCGGGCAGGCCGGCGTTGACGTAGTCACTGTGGGCGAACGGGTTGCGGCCACCGGAACAGATCGGGTCGCCGTCCGTGCACAGATCGATGGCCCGACCGCCGAAGACCGATGACGTCACCGGGTTTCCGAACTTGGTCGAGGGGTTGCCGAACACCGCGACTGCGGACACGTTGCCGTCGAGTCCCGCCGGCAGCGGCGGGGCGGAGCCGATGTCGCCGATCTTGTTGCCGAGCGGCGGGACGCCTGCCAGCATGTCCACGACCGCAGCGCCCTGGGAGTATCCGCCGAGGACGATCTGCGTACCCGGACAGCTGCTGGCCAGCGCGGAGATGCGGGCCGTCGCGTCGTTCGCGCCTTCGGCGGCGTTCAGGAAGTCGTAGGTGGCCGGGTAGTTCACCCCGTAGGTGGCGATCGTGCGGCCACCGAGTTGCGGGCGAAGTGCGTCGACCATCGCCTGGCCGACACGGCCGATTCCGGGTGGCTCGCTCGTGCCGCGGGCGAAGATCACCTCGACGTCGGGGCAGGCCGGATCGGCAGTGGCGGTCGGCATGGGAAGGGCGGCGGTGAAGACGGCTGCCGCCGACGCCACGGCCGAGACGATCGCAGCGGCCCGGATGGACGCTCTGAGCATGGTCACGCCTACGATCTTCACATATCGCAGTTAGCCAGGGCGATTCGTCGGCTCGACGTGCGGGGACGTGGCGGGAGTGTCCGGCCAGCTCGCCTGTGCCACCTTGTCGGACGCGTCGGAACGGTCGCCGAGGCGGGCCAGCGCGAGACCGCCCAGCACCACGGCGCCACCGATCGCCTGGATCATCGAGATGGCCTCGCCGAGCAGTGCCCACGCCGTCAGGACTGCGAAGAGCACCTCCGACAGACCGACGAGTGAGGCGAACCGTGGCCGCAGCCGGGCGATACCCATGATGCCCAGGGTGTAGGCGATCGCGGTGGGGACGATGCCCAGCGCGATGACGGGTACCAGCCAGGACGTGGTCCACCCGGCGATGACGGTCGGGTTCGCGGTGAAGGTCAGCGGCATGATGCCCGTAAGCCCGAGCAGGGCGACCGCGACGGTGCCGACCACGAGGCCGCTCGCGGCGAGCGTGATGGAACTCAGCCCGGTGCCGTCCGCAGCCACCCGGTCGGACATGATGAAGTAGCACGCCGCGCAGATCGCGGCGGCCAGCCCCCAGCCGACGCCGACGACGTTGACGTGTGCGCCGGACAGGACGTCGAGGACCAGAATGATCCCGACGATCGCGAGTGCCACGCCGGCCAGGACGAGGTTGCCCGGCCTGCGCCGAGTGGTGATCCACAGCCAGCCCACGACGAGCAACGGGGCGGTGTATTCGAGAAGCAGGGCGACGCCGACCGACAGGTGCGCGACGGCGTTGTAGTAGAAGAGTTGCGCGCCCGCGATCGGGATCAGGCCGTAGGCGACCACGGTCTTGGCGTGCTGCAGCGACTCGCGGATCCAGCCCGGCCTCGTGATGCTGGCGACGACGGCCATCACGATGGCTCCGCCGGCGAGCCTGGCGGTCACGGCGGCGGTCGGTGTCCAGCCGGCTTCCATCAGCGATTTGGCCAGCGGGCCGGACATGCCGAATGCGAAGGCCGAAGCCAGCGCGAACAGGAGGCCGAGCCGAAAGTGGTCGGCGGCGGGCATCCGCTCCAGTTGCGTCGCGGTCACGCGTCACCTCCCGGGGGTGTAAGGAGTAAAATCGATGTTGGTCATGACGGTATCGGTCTAGGAGGTCATGAGTCAAATGAATTTTACTCATGACACAGAAGTCACACTGCGCGCTGCCTGTGCGCTGATCAACACCGAGCGCGTGGAGGGACGGCAACTCGGCGACATGGCCGAACTCGACGCGTACCTGGACACGTTCGGATGGACCGGGCGACGCGACAGGGACGGCGCCGAGATCGAGGCGGTACATCGACTGCGCGAGCGCCTCGGCAGAATCTGGGAGGTCTCCGACGACGAGGAACGCTCGGTCGGCCAGGTCAACGCGCTCCTGAGTGACACCCGTGCGGCGCCGTGGCTGACCCGGCATGCCGAAATGCCGGAGTGGCACCTGCACCTGGCCTCCATCCACGATCCGCTCTGGCAGCGAATGGGCGCGGAGATGGCGATGGCGCTGGCCGACCTCATCCGTGCGGGCGAACTGCGCAGGCTCAAGCTGTGCGAGGCCCCCGACTGCGATGCCGTGCTGATCGATCTGTCCCGAAATCGTTCGAGAATGTTCTGCGATACCGGCAACTGCGGGAACCGCCAGCACGTTGCGGCCTACCGCGAGCGGCGCGCCAAGGAGGACTAGTGGGGAAATCAGTGCGGTAGCCCCGCTCCGGCCGCGGTTAGGGTCGAAGCCGGGGGATCAATGGCTCGGCAACCATCTACCTGGCTACAGGTCAGTGCGCATCGCTTCTGGCGGCGACGCATGGAACATGCGTTGGTGCGCGGGGACGTGGCGATGCACGACGACCCGCTGCGCGCACAGTCGATGGCTCTGGTCGCGGGCGCCGTCGTCGCCTCGATCGCCGTCGCCGGGTGCGCCGTGTTCGGTCTTCTCAGACCGCAGGGCTCCCTGGGCTCGGCGCAGATCGTCGTGGTCCGAGAGTCGGGTGCGTTGTACGTGCGTGTCGACGACACGTGGCACCAGGCGCCGAATCTGGCCTCGGCACGATTGGTCGCGCGCAGTGCCGCCGACCCCGCGGTGGTGGCACAGCGGGCGCTGCTCGACGCGAAACGGGGGCCTGCGGTCGGGATTGCCGGTGCGCCCTCGTCGATCGGTGAACCCGCCGAATGGGATTCGTGGTCGGTGTGCGACGGCAGGGACACCGTCGTCGTGGTGGAACGGGGGCCGTCGCGACTCGACGGACTCGACCCAACCCGCAGCGTGCTCGTGACGCCGCGGGGAGAGAGCGCGGCCATCACCTACCTGCTCTACGACGGGCGACGCGCGGCCGTAGACCTGCGCAACACCATCATCCGAACGGCACTTCGGCTGGACGGGGTTGCGCCGCTGCCGATTTCGCGGGCGCTGCTCGACAGTGTGCCGGAGGTCAGCCCGATCACCGTGCCATCCATCGACGGCGCGGGTTCGGCCGGACCGGCGTGGCTTGACGGCGCGCCGGTCGGCGCCGTCGTGCGGGTGGCACGGTCCGACGGCGCCGACCACTACGTCGTGCTCGGCGACGGTGTGCAGCGCATCGGCGAGGTCGCAGCCGATCTGATCAGATTCGCCTACGCGGGCGGATCGGCCGTGCCCACCGTGTCGCCGGCGACGATCGCGGCCGCAAGGACCGTCGACCGGCTACCGCTGGCCGACCTTCCGACGAGTTCCCGGCCACCCATCGGGGCCGGAGCGACGGGGGTGGTGTGTGCGAGGTGGCGGTCCGGACCGAACGGGTCCCGATCCAACAGCGCGCTGCTCGTCGGCGACACGGTGGGCGATGACACGGTGGGCGGCGACACGGTGGAGCTCGCCCAAGCCGACGGCGACGGGCCGAACGTCGACCGGATCGCCATCCCAGCGGGTCGATCCGGATTCGTCCACGCGTCGCGCGTCGCCGGTGACGACGGATCGTCGGGTCCGCGCTACCTCATCACCGATTCGGGAGTGGTGCACGGTGTTCGCGACGACGAGGCGGCGGCTGCGCTCGGGCTGCCCGATCAGGCGGGCGCAGCGCCCTGGCCGATTCTGGCGCGATTGCCGCGCGGAGCGGAGCTGAGCATCGACGCCGCCTCAGTCGTTCGCGACGGCCTCGCCGCGCCGCCGTGATCCCGTTGCCAACAACGCCGCGGCGGCGAGCGCAATGCAGACGGCGGCGCCGATGAATGCCACGCTGCGGGGCCGGGGATCGTGCGCTGCAAGCGGCGAGGGCGACACCGCCGGGGCGTTGGGGGGCGGTGCGGGCGCACTGTTCGCACCGTGACCGCTGACCGCCGCCACGGCGTCGACCACACCGTGGCCGACCTGCGGATCCCAGCCCGCCGTCGGCCGGATTGCGGTGTCCTCGATGCGCTGCATCACCTGGCGTGCGGTCAGCCGGGGTGATCGTGATCGGATCAGGGCGGCGATGGCCGAGACGATGGGTGCCGCGTAGCTGGTGCCCGAAATCGGTTGATCATCAGCTGATTCCGGCGAGATGGTGATCAGGCCTTCGCCGTCGGGGTCCAGTGACACCACGGCCTCGCCAGGTGCGGCCACGTCCACCCACGGGCCCGCCAGGCTGAACGTCGACGGCCGCCCCTCGGCGTCGACCGAGCCGACCGTGAGCACGTAGTCGTCGTACCACGACGGACTCACCACCACGTCCACGCCATCCCAGTCCGGCGACCCGCGACGCACCGGGCCGGACAGCGGGTTCTGTCCACGGCATCGGCCCTGAGCGCCGACGTTTCCCGCAGCGGCGACGATGACGACGTTCTTGACGTCCACCGCGTACGCGATGGCGGCGCCGAGCGCCCTGTCGTCGATCGGCTCCGCGGCAGGTGCGCAGGCGACCGACGAGACGTTGATGACCGTGGCGCCCGCGTCGGCAGCCGTCCGCACCGCCTGCGCGAGGGTCTCGACGTCGCCGACGCCGGGACCCGATGATTCGCCGGCTCGTCGGAACACGTTGCTCGACTGCCTGATCGACAGGATTTCTGCATCCGGCGCGATGCCACTGAAGCCGTCGCCGGCAGCCGCGGGCCCGGACGGGGCACCGCCGATGATGCCCGCCACGATGGTGCCGTGCCCGTCGCAGTCCTGGGTACCGTCGCCAGTCGACACGTAGTCCCCACCTGGGACGAGATGGGGCAGCAAGCGGTGGCGTGACACGCCGGTATCGACGACGGCCACCACCTGACCGCTCCCTCGCGTCAACTGCCACAGCGCATCGCGGTCCGCCGCGGCCATCTGCACTCGCCCCATCGCTTCCGTACGCCCGTCCCCGGAGCGGCACGGTGCGCTCTGCTCGGTCGGACCCGGCGGCGCGGGGGCGGCAGGGAGCGGCAGCGATGCGTCGTCGATGGCGGGCGGACCCACGGCGGCGGCCGACGGCGACGAGTATCCGGTGACCACCAGCAGCGCCGCGAAGAGCGCCGCCGCGCGGCGTGCCCTCACGACGCCCATCCGCGGGCCACCTCGTACACGCCACACATCCAGCAGGCCAACGGAATCACCAGGGCCAGCGCCACGTACTCGGCGACGTCGACCGCCCGCGTGACGACGACGCCGAACCCCCGACCGTGCACCGACGCCAGCGCAGCCGCGACGAGCGCGCCCGCCCACCACGTGGCGTTCGCAGGCGACGCATCTGCCGCGATCATGACACCCGCCGAGGTGGCCGCCAGGCCGCACGCCATCAGGGCCGCGCGTCGCACCACGTCCACGTGAGTGCGCACCCGAAGCAGAAGGACCAGTCCGACGACCGCGGTGAAGAGTGCGCCGCGCCCCGGATCCGTGTCGCCCCGTTGACACGCAGCCGCCACCAGAACGGACCCCAGCGCGACGCCGCCCGCGCTACCCGCGACCAGACCGCTCAGCACGTCGTGCGCCCGGGCCGCGCCGATGGTGACGTCCTCTCCGAAGCGCGGCCGCGCCCCGGCCAGCGCGACCGCGCCCCGCGCTGAGACCGCGAGTACCCCCAGCGACGTCGTCACCATCGTCGCGCCGATGGTGGCGAGCGGCACCGATGTGACCGTCGGCCCGGCGGTCGAGATCGCGGCGACGAGCGAAGAAGTCGCCATTGCAGTCAGGCTCACCGAGGATCGGTTCGCCCACCACATCTGCAGAACGGCAACCGATGCCGCCGAGACCGCCGCAAGGAATACGTTCGGAGCCGCGGGTCCGGCGGGGACCACGAGAAATCCGCTCGCCCCGCCCATCGTCACCGCCGCCACTGCCAGCACGGGACGGCGCCGGGCCATGACCGCCGTCACCGCGGTGGCAGCGAGCGCCACGATCAGATGGGTGAGCCGGTCGGCCGTGACTCCCGTCCAGACCAGCACCGCGGCGGCGGCGGCGACCGCCCACGCGCATCCGGCCTCGCCGAGGAACGGCACGGTGCCGCGCCGTGTGGGTCTCGACACCGCCTGGCAGGTGTCCCATTCGGCGGGGACCGGTGGCGACACGTCCGACGACGTCAACAGGAGTAGGTCACCGTCGCGGACGCCGTTCTCGGTCAGCGTCATCGACTCGTCGATCGCCGTGCCAGACGACCGGTGGAGGCGCCAGCGCCTGGCCTCGGTGGCACCGGATTCGGGGAGACCCGTCAGGCCGACCACCGTCGGCAACAGCACCCCGACGGCGGTGGTCGTCGGGAGGGCGACGTCGACGATCATCGACGTGTCCTCGTCGTCGGTCTGAATGGACAACCGGCACAGCGGCATCGGTTCACCCCCCGGCAGCATTGACGCCTCTGCATCGACCGTAGTCGAGTCCGGGACGAGGGGATTGCGGCAATTTCGGTGCGGATCCGTTCGATGTTCGTGGGAACCGAATCGACTCCCATGGCGTCCATCAACTGATGGAATCCATGTCAACGCCACGAGTCACCCCACCGCCCGTCGACGTCGGCGACATCGTGGTGGACCGACCTCCGGAGCTGCCGCGGGCCACCCCGGCAAACCCGGTGGCGCGGTTGCTTCCGGTGGCGATGCTGGTCGCCGCCGCGGGCATGGTCGCCCTCTACCTCACCTCGGGCGTTGGCTCCCGCAGCCCCATGATGGCCTTCCTTCCCATCATGATGGTGGTGTCCGTGCTGGGCTCGTCGGTGTACGGGATGCGCGGCAACCGGCGTAACGCCGAACTCGACGAGGGCAGGCGAGAGTATCTGCGCTACCTCCGTGGGCTCGGCGATGCGACGGTGAGAACAGCTGCTGCCCAACATCGTTCGATGCACTGGAGTCATCCCGAGCCGGCGGCACTTTGGACGTTGGCCGGCGGTGAACGCACCGGAGAGCGACGGCACGGCGACGCGGACTTCGGCCACGTCAGGGTCGGGGTCGGCGTCGGCCCGCTGTCCACCCCTCTCGTCGACCCCGGGACCGGACCCCGCGGCGACGTCGATCCCGTGTCCGCAGGCGCGTTGCGCGCATTGCTCGAACATCGATCCACCGTGCCCGACCTGCCGATCACCGTCGACCTGTGCGCCTACGCCGAGGTGACCATCGACGGCATTGCCGATGCGGCCCGCGGTGTGGCCAGGGCGATCGTGTGCCAACTCGCCGCCTTCCACGACCCCGGGGAGGTGGTGGTGGCGGCCCTCGTCGACGACGCGTCGGCCGCGTACTGGGACTGGTTGAAATGGCTTCCGCACCATCAACACGCGCATCGGCTCGACCGCGCCGGTGCGATGCGGTTGACGTACCTGGGTCGGATGGACGTGGCGACCGTCGCCCGGGCCGGGCACCTCGTGATCGTCGTCGACGGAGGAGAGCTGACGGGCGAGATCCCCACCGAGGGCGTGACCGTCGTATCGGTCGGGACGACGCCGGTGTTCGGAGGTTGCCGACCGACGCTGCGTCTGGACGCCGACGGCGACGACGCCGTGGCGGTACCAGACGTCATGGCGGTGCACGAAGCGACGACCTGTGCCCGGCGCCTCGCGTCAGGGCACACCAGTTTCGGCACCGGACGTCGCCGACCGGCTCGGCCCGGGTGGACGGACCTGGTGGGTATCGAGCACCCCATGGAACTCGACGCCGCGCGGTCGTGGCAGGCCCGTTCGGGCGATCGGCGACTTCGCGTTCCGGTGGGGCTGTCCGACGGCGGGGAGCCCGTCGAGTTGGACCTCAAGGAGGCCGCGCACGGCGGGATGGGACCTCACGGACTGTGTGTGGGCGCCACCGGCTCGGGCAAGTCCGAATTCCTTCGCACGCTGGCGCTCGGGCTGGTGGCCACGCACTCACCCGATGCCCTGAACCTTGCCCTCGTCGACTTCAAGGGCGGCGCCACGTTCCTCGGCTTCGAGCGACTCAGACACGTCGCCGCCGTCATCACCAACCTCGCCGACGAGGCACATCTGGTGAGCCGGATGCGCGACGCCCTCGCCGGCGAGATCACCCGCAGGCAGGAGACGCTGCGCACGTTCGGCAACTTCGCCAACATCGGCGAGTACGAGGCGGCACGGGCGGAAGGCGTCGCGCTGGCACCCCTGCCGGTGCTGCTCATCATCGTCGACGAGTTCTCCGAATTGCTTGCCCAGCAACCAGACCTGGCGGAACTGTTCGTCGCGATCGGCCGCGTCGGTCGCTCATTGGGCATGCATCTTCTCCTTGCGAGCCAGCGGCTCGACGAGGGAAGGCTGCGCGGGCTCGAGACCCATCTGTCCTACCGGGTGTGTCTCAAGACGTTCTCGGCGTCGGATTCTCGGGCCGTGCTCGGTACGGCAGACGCCTACGATCTGCCGAACACCCCCGGCATGGGATACCTCAAGACCGCGGCAGGTCAACTCATCCGGTTCCACACTTCCTGGGTGTCGGGGCGCGTCGCAGCGCACCCGGGGGCCAGGAGCGCTCAATCGGTCAGCCTGCCAACGCTGTTCACCGCGGCTCCAGCCGGTCCCGTTCCGGATGACGGACCCGCGCGCGAGGGTGGGGCGTCTGGCACCGTGCTGGGGATCATCTTGGACCGATTGGCCGGTCAAGGCGCACCCGCGCATCAAGTGTGGTCGCCGCCGCTGGACCAACCACCGGCCCTGGACGCCGTGCTTGCCGCGGCGCCTCGACAGTCACCACTCGTCGTTCCGATCGGCCTGGTGGACAGGCCGTTCGAGCAACGGTGCGACGTGTTGTTCGCCGATACCAGCGGTGCCGGCGGCCACGTCGCCGTCGTCGGAGGCCCCCGATCGGGAAAGTCGACGGCGCTCCGTACCTTGATCCTGGCACTGGCCGCCGGGCATTCGCCTGCGGCGGTGCAGATCTACGGGCTGGACTTCGGCGGCGGTGCGCTGACCGGATCGGGCTCGCTACCGCACGTCGGCGCGGTGGCCGGTCGGTTCGAGGCCGACCTGTGCCGCCGCATCGTCGCCCAACTGCAGGCCCTGGTGGCCCGTCGCGAGGCGCGCCTGCGTCGCGACGGCCCGGACGCCGGGTTCGACGACCCCTACGGGCACGTCTACCTCGTCGTCGACGGCTGGGCGGCCGCGCGGCAGGAACTCGACTGGCTGGAAGAGGCGGTGACGGCACTCACCGGCCAGGGCCTCGCCGTCGGTGTACACGTCGTGCTGTCGGCATCGCGTTGGGTTGACCTTCGCCCCGCACTGCGAGACCAGATCGCCACCCGCGTGGAACTGAGACTTGGCGACCCCGCCGAATCGGAGATGGACCGCAGGCGCGCCCGGATGCTGGCCGACCGACCGCCGGGTCGCGGTATCACCTGTGACGGACTCGAGTTGGTGATCGCCCTGCCGCGACTCGACGGCACTCCCACCGTCGTCGGCCTGGACGGCGCCTTCCGTGATGCGGCCGAACGCCTCACTCGTCGCGACGGACGCCGCGCACCGCCGGTGGACCTGCTGCCCGCGATGGTGCCTCGCGACGCGGTCGTCGGGTCCGGTGCCGGCGCGACCCGAATCCCGCTCGGCATGGGAGACGACGAACTCGAGCCCGTCGCCGTCGATTTCGGTTGCCAACCACACCTGGTGATCCTGGGTGAGCCCGAGTGCGGCAAGACCGCAGCCCTGCGCACGCTGTGTCGCGGGATCGCCGACGGCAACGATGCGGCCGCGGTGCGGGTGGTGCTCGTCGACCCGCGCCGGACCCTGCTCGGAGTCGTGGAAGGCGACCTGGTGGTGGGTTATTCGACGTCGGCGGAGGCAGCGCGAGCGCACGTGAGTGAACTCGTCGTCGACCTGCGCGGGCGGCTGCCAGGACCCGACGTCACGCAGGCACAGCTTCGCAAGCGGTCCTGGTGGACGGGCCCGGAGGTCTACGTGATCGTCGACGACTACGACCTGGTCGCCGACGCGGTGGCGGGTAACCCCATGTCCGCCCTGCTCGACCTGCTTCCCCACGCGGGCGACGTGGGATTGCACGTGGTGGTGGCGCGCCGCTCTGGCGGCGCCGCACGCGCGATGTTCGATCCCGTGCTGGCGCGGCTGCGCGATCTCGGTTGCATGGCACTGATGATGAGCACCCGACCGGAGGAGGGACCGCTGTTCGGAGCACTTCGACCGTCGGTGCGCCCGCCGGGCAGGGGAATCCTGGTTCGCCGCGGCCACACCGACCAACTCGTTCAGGTCGCGTGGACGGATCCGGCGTGACCGCGGCCGAGGTCATCCTGGTGGGTCCCGGCGGCGTACGAGGGCCGCACGACGTGCCCGACGAACTCGCATCCGAGGCACTGGCATGCATCGACGACGAACTCGCACTCGTCGGGGACCGGTTGGTGTCCGTCGACGCGCTGTGGTCCGACGTGCTGGCGTCGGCATCGGGACAAGGCGCCGGGTCCGTCGTACTGGTGTGCCCCACCTGGTGGATGCAGCGCCGGGTGGAGCGGGTACGGGTCGCGGCCGAACGCCTGCGTACGTCCGTCACCGTGCTGCGACGCGTGGATGTTCTGCACGGCAGTGACTTTCATACCGTGGTCGAGATCGCCCCAGACCTCGTCGCCTGCCACGCTCCAGGTGTGACGGCCACGGTGGTGGCACGGTACTCGGCGACGTCCAGCGTGCCCGACGCAGTGCTGGCAGCTGTGGGGGGAGCCGCGTCCCTCGCGATCGACGTCCCCGCGCGGGTCACCGGCGCCGAGGCACTGGGCGACGAGTTGGCCGGACGGCTGCGCACTCGCGGCATCGCGGTCACCATCGTCGACGATGACACCGTGCTGGTCGCGGCGCGCACCGCCATGACACGCCGGAGACGTCGCACGTGGCGGGTACCTCGGTTCGGCCCATCGCGGGTTGCCGCCGCTGCCGGCGTCGTGTTGTCGGTGACCCTCACGAGCGCCGGTCTCTGGCAGGGCGGTGAACGGGCCGGCCAACCGCGCTTCGACGTGGTTGGTCGAAGGGCGGATCGCCGTCGAGGTACCCGCGGACTGGCGCACCGAACGTGTCGACATGGGACCGGGATCAGCGAGGGTTCAGGTGGTTTCGCCGCTTGACCCGCGCACGGTGGTGCACGTCACGCAGTCACGCATACCGGTGGGGCAGTCGCTGGCGGCCGCCGCTGACGTGGTGCGCGCCGCGCTCGACGAGCAGCCCGACGGCGTGTTCGGCGACTTCCACCCCTCGGCGCAGGTGGCTGGCCAACCCGCCATCACCTACAGCGAGACGCGTGGGGGTCGCCGCGTCGAG
Organism: uncultured Actinomycetota bacterium; assembly: GCA_963798245.1. Classification (GTDB taxonomy): domain Bacteria; phylum Actinomycetota; class Actinomycetes; order Mycobacteriales; family Mycobacteriaceae; genus Mycobacterium. The sequence goes on along the minus strand of CAWCSO010000002.1, from coordinate 443,423 downwards.
TGGACGCTCGTGCTCGACGATGGCGTCCGGATCGCCGTCGGCTGTCAGGGGGCGCCCGATCTTCCGGTGCCGACCGAGGTCTGCGAGCACGCGATCCGCACGGCACACGTCTGGGAGTGAAAAACGTTCACGAGCAAGGGAACCGATCGGGGACGGGGTGCGTCCTAACTACGGGAATCACCAAGACGAAGGAATCACCAAGACGAAGGGATGACCATGACGGATGTCGCCAGCGGTGCACTCAACACCGATTTCGATCTGATGACGGCCACCGCGGCGAAGATCGATGCGCGCAACGAGGAGGTGAGCGCGATGCTGAGGTCGTTCATCGGTCAGATGACCAGCGTGCCCGCGTCGGTCTGGGGTGGCGTCGCGGCGGCGCGGTTCACCGACGTCGTCGCGCGGTGGAACGCGGAATCGATGAAGCTGCACACCGCACTCACGCGGATCGCCGAGACCATGCGCCACAACGAGATTGCGCTGCGCGAGGCGAGCGAGGCCCACTCGCAACGGATTACCGCCACCACCGCGTCACTCTGACCCGTCCCGACCCGAATGGAGAAACCATGGAACCGGTGCTGTCCTACGACTTCAACGCGATCGAGTACACCGTGCGACAAGAGATCCACACCACGTCGGCCCGCTTCAATGCGGCGCTGGACGACCTGCGTGCCCAGATCGCCCCGCTGACGGCGGTCTGGACCCGCGCCGCCGCCGAGGCCTACCGGGTCGAGCAGGCGCGGTGGGATCAGTCGGCCACGGCGCTCAACGACATCCTCTTCCGCCTCGGCACCGCCGTGCGCGAGGGAGCAGACGACGTGGCGGCCACCGACCGGCGTGCCGCCACGGCATGGGGGGCGTAGGCCCGCCACCACGAGACCCTGTGCGGTCCCGAGCGGGGGAGAGGCCCGCCGGGACCGCACAGTCGTGTCGGCTTGGCCGAACCCCCTTGCCCGCGTGCCCCGGCCTCGCCCGCCGACTTCTGCGGCAAGGTCGTGACTGCGCAAGATGTACAGCCCTGGCGCATGTCGGCCGGCGGGCGTGCGGCCCAGAACCTCGGCGGCAGTCGCCTGTCGAAGGGTCGGGTCCGCACAGGTGAGTGGGATAGGGTGGCAGCACGTCATGTGGCCAGCGGAAATGGGCCCGTGCGAGGAGCGTGATCGCCGGTGAGTAGGTCGAGGACAGCGGGCGGCAGGGTTGCGGCCCAGTCGCCCGGATCGACGGTGCGCGCGGTCCACGAACTCTTCGTCGCCGGTGAGGTCGACGCCAGCTACCTCGACTCGGTGCCCCTGCGACGCGTCGTCGCCGAGAGTTGGCAGCGCAGCCTGGCCACGGGCGTGGATCCCGACCACGTCGAGGCCCACCAGATGTCGGCGACACGGGCGCTCGACGAACTCCGCGCCAGCCACCCGCTGGCGCCTGCGCTGCCCGTGATCCGCAGGCTGCTCGTCGAAGACGCCTCAGACGCCGGTGTCGTCGTTGCGGTCACCGCCGCCGACGGCACGCTGCTGTGGGTCGAGGGCGACCCCAGCGCCTGCCGCAAGGCCGAGGCGATGAACTTCGTACCCGGCGCTGACTGGAGTGAGCGGCGCGCGGGCACCAACGCACCGGGTACCGCGCTCGCACTCGACCGCGAACTGCAGATCCTCGGCAACGAGCACTTCTCCCGCATCGTTCAGCCGTGGAGTTGCACCGCGGTCCCCGTGCACGACCCCACGACGGGCATCCTGCTCGGTGCCATCGACCTCACGGGCGGAACCGAGGTCGCCTCACCGCAGACGCTGGCGCTGGTCCGGGCCACCGCCGTCGCCGTCGAGAATCATCTCGCGCTACTGGCGGTCACCCGTGGCGGCGGCCCCGCGCTTCACCGCGCGCGGCTGTCGGTGCTGGGCGCCGAACGGCCCCGCTGGACGTCGGCAGCTGCCGACGGCCGGCCGCAGGTCCACGCTCTGACCGGCAGGCACGCCGACATCCTCGTCCTGCTGTCCCGGCACCGAGAAGGCCGCAGCGCCGATCACCTCGCAATGTTGTTGGACGACAACGATCTCGACGCCGTGACGATTCGTGCCGAGATGTCGCGGCTGCGGCGTGTCATCGGCGGCGACTACGTGGCGTCGCGGCCGTACCGCCTGCTCGCGCCCATCGACAGCGACCTCGGCGACGTATTCGACGCTCTGGCGCGCGGCGACGTCGCGTCCGCCATGTCGCACTACCGCGGCGAGCTACTGCCGCAGTCGGTGTCGCCGGCGATCGCGCGGCTGCGTACCGAACTGTCCACCAGCCTGCGCGGAGCGGTGCTCGGCACCGGCGAGATCGGGCTGCTGAACCGGTGGCTGGAACTTCCCGAAGGGCGCGATGACCGCGATGGGTGGCGCATCCTGGCCGAGAGCGCACCCGAACGATCGGTGGAACGGGCCGCGGCGCGAGGACACCTCGCCGGCATCGACCGCGACATCGGCTGACGCCACGATCCGAGCGCCTGGTTCGGGGGTGGGTTGCCACGATGCAACCGTGCTGCAACCCCGCCCGGCCTACGGTGAGTGATGACGGACACACTTTCGTTCAATCACGGCAGGAGAAGCACATGACGGTATACGCCCGTCCGGGCGCCGATGGCGCACTGATGACCTTTGCGGACCGCTACGACAACTACATCGGCGGCGAGTGGGTCGCCCCCACCGCCGGCCGGTACTTCGACAACCCCACGCCGGTGACGGGTGAGGTGTTCTGCGAGGTCGCCCGCTCCGACGAATCCGACATCGAGAAGGCACTCGACGCCGCGCATGCCGCCGCTCCGGCGTGGGGCAAGACGCCGCCCGCTGAGCGTGCGGTGATCCTCAACAAGATCGCCGACCGTATCGAGGAGAACCTGGAGTCGATCGCGCTCGCCGAGTCGTGGGACAACGGCAAGCCGATCCGCGAGACCCTCAATGCCGACATTCCCTTGGCCGTCGACCACTTCCGCTATTTCGCGGGATGCATTCGCGCGCAGGAGGGTTCGCTGTCGCAGGTCGACGAGGACACCGTCGCCTACCACTTCCACGAGCCGCTCGGCGTGGTCGGCCAGATCATCCCGTGGAACTTCCCGATCCTGATGGCCACCTGGAAGCTGGCCCCCGCACTGGCGGCGGGCAACGCGATCGTGCTCAAGCCCGCCGAGCAGACCCCGGTGTCGATCCTGTACATGTTCTCGCTCATCGGCGACCTGCTACCCGCGGGCGTGATCAACATCGTGAACGGGTTCGGTGTTGAGGCGGGAAAGCCGCTCGCATCGTCGAACCGGATCGCCAAGATCGCGTTCACCGGCGAGACGACGACCGGCCGGCTGATCATGCAGTACGCGTCGCAGAATCTGATCCCGGTGACCCTCGAACTCGGCGGCAAGAGCCCGAACATCTTCTTCAACGACGTGATGTCTGCCTCCGACGACTACCAGGACAAGGCGCTGGAGGGCTTCACCATGTTCGCCCTCAACCAGGGCGAGGTGTGCACGTGTCCGTCGCGCAGCCTGATCCAGGCAGACATCTACGACGAGTTCCTGGCGCTGGCCGCGATCCGCACCAAGGCGGTGCGCCAGGGCGACCCGCTGGACACCGAGACGATGATCGGTGCGCAGGCGTCCAACGACCAGTTGGAGAAGATCCTGTCCTACATCGAGATCGGCAAGTCTGAGGGCGCGCAGGTCGTCACCGGCGGCGAACGGGCCGAACTCGGCGGCGACCTCAACGGCGGGTACTACGTGGCGCCGACGATCTTCACCGGACACAACAAGATGCGGGTGTTCCAGGAGGAGATCTTCGGACCCGTCGTCTCGGTCGCGTCGTTCAAGGACTACGACGAGGCGATCGACATCGCCAACGACACGCTGTATGGCCTGGGTGCGGGCGTGTGGAGCCGTGACGGCAACACCGCCTACCGGGCGGGGCGCGACATCAAGGCCGGCCGGGTGTGGACCAACTGCTACCACCAGTACCCCGCGCACGCCGCATTCGGTGGCTACAAGCAGTCCGGGATCGGACGCGAGAACCACAAGATGATGCTCGACCACTACCAGCAGACCAAAAACCTGCTGGTGAGCTATAGCGACAAGGCTCAGGGCTTCTTCTAGGCCGACCCACACAGGCACGCCACACCCACCCCGCGAGAGCTACACCACGGTAGTGACCCACCCCGAGGTCACGACGCTGGTGCAGGTCTCGCGGGGTTGGTGGTGATTGGGGGTTGGACCGGGCTCCGGATGGGCGTTTTGACCTGCAACGACGCACCCGGGTAAGCTGCCTCGTTGGCGTGCGGCACCCTCGGGTTCCGCGGGGCAATCGGGTCAACGTCGGTCGCCGAGACCGCCCCAGCCGCAACCGCCAGACCGGCCCCCGGGTCATACCGGGATTCAACCCGAGAGAGATAGAGGTAAACGCTGTGCCTACGTACACGCCGAAGGCGGGTGACACCACGCATTCGTGGTACGTCATCGACGCCACGGACGTGGTGCTCGGCCGGCTCGCCGTCGAAGCAGCCAAGCTGCTGCGCGGCAAGCACAAGCCGACGTTCACGCCCAACGTCGACGGTGGCGACTTCGTCATCGTCATCAATGCCGACAAGGTCGCCATCAGCGGCGACAAGCTGCAGAAGAAGTTTGCCTACCGCCACTCGGGTTATCCCGGCGGTCTGCGCAAGCGCACCATCGGCGACATCATGCAAAAGCATCCGACCCGGGTCGTCGAGAACGCGATCATCGGCATGCTTCCCCACACCAAGCTCAGCCGGCAGGTCCAGAAGAAGCTGAAGGTATACGCGGGTCCCGATCATCCGCACGCCGCCCAGCAGCCGGTTCCGTTCGAGATCAAGCAGGTGGCGCAATGACACAGGGCACCGAGACAGAAACGACCGACGTGACCGAGCCCACCGAGGTGACGGAACCGACGGAAGCGGCCGAGCCGACCGAGGTCGTCGAGGTCGTTGAGGCCACCGAGACGGCAGCCGTCGAAGAGGCGCCGGCCCGCGAGCCCCTCATCCTCGACCGCCCCGTCCAGACCGTGGGCCGCCGCAAGGAGGCCGTCGTGCGGGTGCGCCTGGTACCTGGCACCGGCAAGTTCGAACTGGACGGCCGCAGCCTGGAGGCGTACTTCCCGAACAAGGTCCACCAGCAGCTCATCAAGGCACCCCTGGTGACAGTGGACCGGCTGGACACGGTCGACATCTTCGCCCACCTCGACGGTGGCGGCCCGTCCGGACAGGCCGGCGCGCTGCGCCTGGCCATCGCCCGCGCGCTGATCATCGTGCAACCCGAGGACCGTCCGGCACTGAAGAAGGCCGGCTTCCTCACGCGTGACCCGCGTGCCATCGAGCGCAAGAAGTACGGTCTGAAGAAGGCCCGCAAGGCGCCCCAGTACAGCAAGCGCTGATCCGCACGGCACTGTGTGGCCGCGAGCGTGCGCGCCGGTTTCCCTGGCGCGCACGCTTTCGGTGTATCTAGGAGGGTGCGCATGGGCCGACTGTTCGGCACCGACGGGGTGCGCGGCGTCGCCAATCTCGATCTCACCGCCGAACTGGCGCTGGCCCTCGGGTCGGCGGCGGCCCGGTTGGGTACGTTCGACCGCTCCCGACGGGTGGCCGTGGTCGGCCGTGATCCGCGGGCCAGCGGCGAGATGCTCGAAGCCGCCGTCATCGCCGGGCTGACCAGCGAAGGCGTCGACGTCCTGCGCGTTGGCGTCCTGCCGACTCCGGCGATCGCCCATCTCACCGGCGCGTACGGGGCCGAGTTCGGCGTGATGATCTCCGCATCGCACAACCCGATGCCGGACAACGGCATCAAGATCTTCGGGCGCGGCGGGCAGAAGCTCGACGACGCCACCGAGGACCGCATCGAGGACCTGGTCCGCTTGGGGCCTGGAAGCCGGCCCGTCGGCGCGGGCATCGGCCGCGTTCTCGAGGCCCGGGATGCCCTGGACCGCTACCTGGCCCATGTGGCCACGGCCATCACGACTCCGGTGACGGGGCTGAGGGTCGTCGTCGACTGCGCGCACGGCGCCGCGTCCGTGGCCGCGCCGCTGGCCTACCGTGCCGCGGGTGCCCACGTCATCGCCATCAACGCCGAACCCACCGGCCTCAACATCAACGACGGCTGCGGATCCACCCACATGGAGGTGCTGCAACAGGCGGTGCTGGCGCATGGCGCCCACCTCGGACTTGCGCACGACGGGGATGCCGACCGCTGCCTCGCGGTGGATGCGGACGGGCGGGTGGTCGATGGCGACGCGATCATGGTGGTCCTCGCCCTGGCGATGCGCGATGCCGGCCAGCTCGTGTCGGACACCCTGGTGGCGACGGTGATGAGCAATCTCGGTCTGCACCTGGCCATGCGGGCCGCGGGGATCGAGGTCCGCACGACGGGCGTCGGTGACCGCTACGTGCTCGAGGAGCTTCGCGCCGGCAACTATTCGCTGGGCGGTGAGCAGTCTGGTCACATCGTGATGCCCGCGCTGGGCACCACCGGCGACGGCATCGTCACCGGCCTGCGGCTGATGTCGCGGATGGCGCAGACGGGGTCCTCGTTGGCCACGTTGGCGGCATCGATGCGGACCCTGCCGCAGGTGCTGATCAACGTGGCGGTGGCCGACAAGGCGACCGTCGCCGATGCGCCGTCGGTACGCGAGGCGGTCGAGGCGGCCGAGTTGGAACTGGGCGGAACCGGCCGGATTCTGTTGCGGCCGTCGGGAACCGAACAGGTGGTCCGCGTCATGGTGGAGGCCGCCGACGAGGACACCGCGCGTCTGCTGGCCGCCCGCGTCGCAGAATCGGTCAGCGCTCAACGCTGAACCCGCAACCCGGTGGGAACCGATCGGCCCGCCGGCGCGTCCAAGCCCTACATGGGACAACTCGAAGCCGCATGGGTAGACCCCGCAGTGCTACGCGACGTCGCCCGCGCCTACGACTCGGTCGCCGACACCGTCGCCGCCGCGCGGAAGCACCTGGCCCGGTTGACGTTCGACGGCGCCGTCGCGGGACGCTCGCACACCGCGCGGGGAGAGGCGGTGCGACGATCGGTCGACCAGATCGACGTCGCGTTGCGGCGGTGGTCCGCGGTCAACGACGAGATCGCCGCCGCGCTCCGAGTCACGGCGGACCGCTACGCCGAATCCGACGCGCGCGCCGGCCGAAGGCTGGGCTGACCGGTGGCTGACGTGGCCGCCCGCCTCGCCCAGGGCCTGCCGGCCGTCGAGAACACCGGCGCGTACGTCAACGCCTGCCGTGCGCTCGGCGTGGACATCCTCTCCGACGATGCGGTACGTGCCTGGTACGGCACCGAGGAAGGGCTCGATCTGGCGGCATTGCAGGCGGATGCCGATGCGCTGGGTGCGGCCGCTGCCGAAGTCTCCGACGCCGCGCGGCGCCAGGTGAACCTCTCCGCGGTGTTGGCGGGTGGGTGGACCGGGGCCGCAGCGTCGACGGCGCTGGAGTTCGCCAGCCGGCAGAACTCGGCGGCGATTTCGGTTGGTGAGGCGCTGGACACGGCTGCCGCCACGCTGACGGCGCTGCGTGACGAGCTGTGGTGCGCCGTCGACGCCAAGGTGAACGCGGTGATCGACATCGACGGGCGGCCGTCGGGGCGACGTGGCGCTTGGCTGGCCGCGGCGCACACCGTCACTACCGGCGCAGGTGACGTCGCTACCGCGAGCGAGCTGGTCGACCAGCAGGTGAAGCCGTTCGTGGACAACGACATCGGCGCAGACTGGATGGGTGAGGTGCGCTCGGCGTTCGACCGCGTCGTCGCGGCCTTCGATTCGGCGATCGCCCGGCTCGAGGCCTGCCAGTCGGCGACGTTCGACCCGCCGGGCGGGGCGGCCCAGGCGTGGCAGCCAGCCTCGTCGGAGCTGGTCTCTCCCGCGGCGGTGGCCCCCGCGGCCGCGATGCCGACGGCAGCGGCCGGGCTGCCCGGAGCGGCTACCGCTGCCGATCCACTGGCACCCGCCATGCCGACCGCACCGTCGCCGGGCGAACTCGGCGGTGGCATACCGTCGTTCGGCTCGGGCCTGTCTGGGTTCGGTCAGCAGCTTGCCGACCTCATCGGCTCGCTGGTGGCAGGGGCGGACGCCGGGCCGTCGGAGCCCCTCGGCCTCGACACGCCAGATCTCGACGGGCCGGACCTCGACGGACCCGATCCCGACGCCACCGACCTCGACGAGTCGGAGACTGATCAGTCGGAAGGAGCCGACGAGGAGGCCGAACCCGACGAGAGCGAGCCCGACGAGGAGGCCGAACCCGACGAAGAGCCCGACGAGAGCGAGCCCGACGAGAGCGAATCCGGCGCGGCCGAACTCCCACCCGATGAGACACGGGTGCCGGAACCCCCTGAGCCGGAAAAGGTGTCGACACCCATGCCGGTATCCATGCCGCCGCCCGTGGTGACCGAGGGCGCTACGCCGTGCGAGATCGCCGCCGAGGAACTACCGCAGGTCGGTCAGTGACTCAGGCGACGGCCCATTGCCTCGAACTAGCGGGTGCGCGAGCCGGCGGAACGGCTGGACGTCGAGTACGACCGGACCTGGCCGCCGCGCGACCGGTTGCCACGCCCGCCCCGGTTGCCGGCGTGCGGGTTCGACGCGGAACGGCCGTCGCCGCCCTTGCGCTTGCGCGGCGCGTTCTGCCGCTGCGGCGCGGGGGTGTCGAGGACCAGGGGCTCACCGAAGGTGCGGTCGCCGGGCGCGATCTCCAGCAGCACCGGATGCGATGAGCCGTTGAATCGGGTGATCGTCGGCTTGACCCCCGCCTTACGGGTGAGGGTGCGCACGTCGGACACCTGTGAGTCGAGCATCAGGGTCACCACGGTGCCTTCGGCGCCGGCGCGGGCCGTGCGGCCCGACCGGTGCAGGTAGGCCTTGTGTTCGACCGGCGGGTCGGCGTGCACGACGAGGTTGACGTCGTCGACGTGAATGCCACGCGCGGCGATGTCGGTGGCGACCATCACCGACGCGGAGCCGTCGGAGAACGCCGCCAGGTTGCGGGTGCGGGCGTTCTGGGACAGGTTGCCGTGCAGCTCGACCGCGGCGACGCCACGTGAATTCAGCTTGCGGGCAAGGCCCTTGGCGCCGTGCTTGGTGCGCGCGAACACGATGGTCCGGCCGGGCGAGGCGGCCAGGTCGGTGAGGACCTCGAAGCGCGCAGCGGTGTCGACGTGCAGCACGTGGTGCACCATCGCGGTCACGGGCGACTGCTCGGAGTCGACGCTGTGCGTCACCGGATCGTGCAGGTAACGCTTGATCAGGACGTCGACGCCGCCGTCGAGGGTGGCCGAGAACAGCATGCGCTGGCCCTTGGTGGGGGTGCGGTCCAACAGCCGCTTGACCGGCGGCAGGAACCCGAGATCGGCCATGTGGTCTGCCTCGTCGAGCACGGTGATCTCCACCGCGGACAGGTCGGCGTGCCGGGACTGCACGTGATCTTCGAGCCGGCCGGGGCAGGCGATGACGATGTCCACGCCCTTGCGCAGCTTGTCGATCTGCGGCTGCGGGCCGACGCCGCCGAACACGGTGACCGAATTCAGGTTCATGGCCGCGGCCAGCGGGGCCAGTGCGGCGTCGATCTGTGCGACGAGCTCGCGGGTCGGGGCCAGGATCAGCGCCCGCGGCTTACCGGAGCGACGGTCGCCCGGTGTATTCGCCAGGCGGGTGACCAGCGGAAGCAGGAACGCGTAGGTCTTGCCCGAGCCGGTGCGGCCACGGCCGAGGACGTCGCGTCCGGCCAGCGAATCGGGCAGCGTCGCGGCCTGGATGGGGAAGGGGTGCTCGGCGCCTGCGGCGGCGAGCACGCCGACGACGGCCTCGGGAAGGCCGAGCTCGGCGAACGTGGGCACGGTGGTGCCACTGGATGGCGAAACAGACAAGGTGAATGACTCCGAAAGATTGAGTGGTCGTCCTGCCCGGCGCGGGTGTTCCCGCGGCGCTCGGTTTGACGATCGAGAAGCGACAAAAGGCAGAACAGACGATGCCGCTGGGACTCAGTCTAGCCGACGATCGCTGCGCACTCGAATCACGAGGCGAGCGTCACTATTTCCTGCACGAAGCGGACCTGCTCTGCCGTGTCGACGCCCATCGGGTGAACGAGCAGCGTGGTGACCCCGGCCTCGGCGTACGCGGCGAGGCGTTCCTTGACGAATCCGCGGGGTCCGATCAGCGACACGTTGCGGACCAGGTCGTCGGGTACGGCGGCGATCGCCTCGGCCTTCTTGCCGGCCAGGTAGAGGTCCTGGATGTGGTCGGCGACCTCGCCGTAGCCGTAGCGGGTGGCAAGGTTGTGGTAGAAGTTCTTGCCCCGTGCGCCCATGCCGCCGATGTACAGGGCGAGTTGGGGTTTGGCCCACGCGAGGCGTTCCTCCACGTCGTCGCCGATGGCCAGGGTGGCCGACACCATGACGTCCAGTGGGCCCAGTGCGGGGTCGCGCTTGGCGAATCCCGCCCGCAGCGAGTCGCCCCACACCGAGTCGGCCTTCTCCGGGTAGTAGAACACCGGCTGCCAGCCCTCGGCGATCTCGGCGGTGAGCGCGACGTTCTGCGGTCCCAGTGCGGCGATGGTGATCGGAATACGTTCGCGCACGGGGTGATTGATCAAGTGCAGCGGTTTGCCCAGCCCGGTGCCGCGGGCCCCCGGGCCCTCGCTCGGCAGCGGAATCTGGTAGTGCTTGCCGTCGTGGGAAACGTTTTCGCGGCGCCACACCTGGCGGCAGATCTCCACCACCTCGCGGGTGCGACCGAGCGGCGCGTCGAACGGCACGCCGTGGAAGCCCTCCATGACCTGCGGACCCGAGGTGCCGATGCCGAGGCGGAACCGGCCATCGGAGACGTAGTCCAGCCCGGCCGCCGTCATCGCCAACAGCGACGGCGTTCGGACGTAGATCGGCACCACGCCGGAACCCAGTTCGATGGTGGAGGTCTTCGCGGCAAGGTAGCCCAGCTGGCTGATCGCATCGAAGGAGTAGGCCTCGGCCACGAGGGCGATGTCGACACCGCATTTCTCGAATTCGACGACCTGATCGGCGGCCTCTCGGAAGCCGTCTGCGTAACTCAAGAAGATTCCGGTGCGCATCGGTGAGTTATATCACCAACCGGTTGGTTGGCAACGACGGGGGCGTGCGGGACGTGGCTGCGGTCGACAGGGTGGCCGTCATCGTCAAGGGTGGGTCATGGGTGGTGCGGCGACCCTGCGCCGATCTCGTGACGGCGCCGCGGTGCGTAGCGTCGGGTGAGTCGGGCCACCGACGAAGGGGAACGACGGGCAGTTGCCATCGCGGATGCGGTTTCGGCTGCCCACCGCGGCGGCAATACACCTGACGGAGCACACTGATGCCGGGTCGGCCGTCACCAGGACATAGTTGAAGGAGGCGGATGTCGGACACCGTGAGCAGCGACGTCAGCGAGCAGTCCAACGAGCCGACGGAGATCACATACGACGAGCACCTCCACCCCGCGCGCCCTCGGACGCTGCGGTTCCGGCCGCGGGTCCGCACACCGTTCACGCGGCGCTCCCTGGCTCAGGACGGTCCGGCCGGTGGCGACAACCCCGCGTACGTGTCGTGGTTGCTGTCGCAGTCGATGCTGGCCGACGCCAATGAGATCAGCCAGCAGTTCTCCGGGCAGGGGTCCATGTGGCAGAACCCTTACGCGACGCCCAACCCCCGCAGCGCGGTCGAGACGGCCTCGGTGTGGTTCACCGCATACCCGCTCGCCGTGATCACCCGCGGCGACGAGTCGTTCCTCAAGGCCATGGCCGATGAGGAGATGTGGCGGGCCTTCGCGGACATCGGCATCGAGGGAATCCACACCGGACCGGTGAAACGTGCCGGTGGCATATCCGGTTGGCAGCTCACCCCGAGCGTGGACGGGCACTTCGACCGGATCAGCACCCAGATCGACCCGGCCTTCGGCACCGAGGACGAGTTCCGTCAGATGTGCGGCACCGCCAACTGGTACGGCGGCACCATCATCGACGACATCGTGCCCGGCCACACCGGCAAGGGGTCGGACTTCCGGCTGGCCGAGATGAAGTACGCCGACTATCCCGGCATCTACCACATGGTCGAGATCGACCCGAGGGACTGGGAGGAGCTTCCCGAGGTTCCGGCGGGAGTCGACTCGGTCAACATCGACGCCGCCACCGAGGACTGGCTCGACAAGGCCGGATACATCATCGGGCGCCTGCAGCGGGTGATCTTCTACGCCGAGGGTGTCAAGGAAACCAACTGGAGCGCCACCCGCCCGGTCGTCGGCGTGGACGGGGTGACGCGTCGATGGGTCTACCTGCACTACTTCAAGGACGGTCAACCGTCGATCAACTGGCTGGACCCGTCCTTCGCGGGCATGCGCCTGGTGATGGGGGACGCGCTGCACTCGCTGGCCGACCTCGGTACCGGTGGGTTGCGCTTGGACGCCAACGGCTTCCTGGGCGCCGAGAAGACCGCCGCGGAGGACAACCCGGCCTGGTCGGAGGGCCACCCGCTGTCGGAGGCCGCCAATCACCTCATTGCGAGCATGGTCCGCAAGGTCGGCGGATTCACCTTCCAGGAACTCAACCTCACGATCGACGACATCCGCGAGACCGGCGAGGCCGGCGCCGACCTGTCCTACGACTTCATCAACCGGCCCGCCTATCAGCATGCGCTGGTCACCGGCGACACCGAGTTCCTGCGCCTCACCCTGCGCACCACCCTGGAACTCGGGGTCGACCCCGCATCGTTGGTGCATGCCCTGCAGAACCACGACGAGCTGACCTACGAACTGGTGCACTGGTCCACCGGCCACCGCGACGACCTCTTCACCTACAAGGGCGAGGAGATCACCGGGGAAGCGCTCGGTGAAGCGGTCCGCACCGACCTGGCGAACGGGCTCACCGGCGAGAGCGCGCCGTACAACCTGGTGTTCACCACCAACGGAATCGCGTGCACCACGTCCACCGTGATCGCCGCGACGATGGGCATCACCGACCTCGACGACATCACCGACATCGACCCCATCCGCCGCGCGCACCTGCTTCTGGCGATGTTCAACGCGCTGCAGCCGGGAGTGTTCGCGCTATCCGGCTGGGACCTGTGCGGCATGCTGACCTTGCCGTCCAGCCAGGTCGGTGAGCTGTTGCAGGGCGGCGACACCCGGTGGATCCACCGTGCCGCGCACGACCTCATGGGCGTCAACCCGGACGCCACGAAATCGCAGGCCGGAATGCCCAGGGGGCGGAGTCTGTACGGCTCGGTACCCGAGCAGCTCGCCGACGAGACCAGCTTCCTGCGGCAGTTGCAGGCCATCTTGCGCGTCCGCTCCCACTACGGCATCGCCACCAGCAGGCAGATCGACATTCCCGAGGTCTCGCACCGCGGCATGCTCGTGCTGGTTCACGAACTGGCGGATCCGGGGCAGTACCAGCTCACGGTGCTCAACTTCGCCAACGAGCACATCGCAGGCACGGTCCGCTCGAAGAAGCTCCCGCCCGGTGGGCAGGTGTCGGACATGTTCAGCGGGAAGCCATTCGCGACGTGTGGACGACCTGTGCAGCTTCGCGGTCGACATGCCTGCGCACCACGGCATGTCGCTGCTCGTCGAGGCTCCCGGGGATCCCGAGGCCCCTGAGGATCCCGCGACCGAGTGAGCAACTACGTCCTGAGAAGCGCTACGTCTTGAGAAGAGCGACGACCCTGTCCTCGCGCGTCACCGGCACGACGTCGAATTCGGGTTCCAGGGTCTTGGGCAGCACGATCTCGGGATCGCCGAAGTCCCGGTAGGCCTTGTCCCCGGCCAACGCGTGCAGCAGGAAGCCCGTCAGCAGCGCGCGGACCGCCTTCTGGGTGCGCTTGTCGGCACCGGGCAGGCCGACCACCCGGGTGAGGCGGAATCCCTCGACCAGGCCACCTGCCTCGGCCTTGGCCACCGTGCGCAGCGTCGCCGTTCGCCACGCCGCCGCGAGGTCGGTCGCATTGGAGCGGATGGACAGCGGGTCGCTCGGGGCCGAGAGGATCAACCCCGGCAGCTGCAGTCCCATCGCCGGCTCTAGTGCCGAGGGACTGGTCACCGACGGGAACAGCGCGACCGCCGCCTTCAGCTTGTCGGGCATGCCGGCGGCGGTGAACACCGCAGTCGAACCGCCGAAGCCGTGGCCAACGACCCCCAGCTTGGTCGGGTGGACGCTGATCTCGCCGGTGCCGAGTCGCACGCCGGCGATGATGTCCAGCGTCGAGCCCAGGTCGAACGCCAGGTTCAGCGCCGACGGGGCGATACCCCGCTCGGTGTCCGGCGCCGCCGCGACGATGCCCCACGACGCCAGGTGTTCCAGCAGGCCGTGGTAGCGGTCCGCTCCCGCGAGCCAGTCGTGACCGAACGCCACACCGGGCAGGTTCATCCCCGACTCGGGGGTGTACACGACCCCGGGTAGGCCGGCGAAGGCCATGTCGCCGCGCAGGACGCGGTGTGGGCCGCGCCGAGTCAGGGCGGCGAACAGCTTCTTCGTCTTTGCCACCCGATGACCGTAACGCACTGACGTGCGGCTTACGTTCCGATGACGGGTGTGCTTGCGACCACCGGGTGACGCCGCACGACGGGTCCGGTGCCGCTGCTGCACTATCCTGGTCTCTCGTGTGCGGAATCGTCGGCTATGTCGGGCAGCGTCCTGCCCAGGGCATCGTCGTCGACGCCCTGCGCCGCATGGAGTATCGGGGCTACGACTCGTCGGGTGTGGCGCTGCTCGACGGCCGGGGCGGGATGACCGTACGCAGGCGTGCCGGACGCCTGGCGAACCTCGAGGCAGCCCTCGACGACACCCCCGACGGTGTGTTGGCCGGCAGCACGGGCATGGGCCACACCCGGTGGGCCACCCACGGCCGCCCGACCGACCGCAATGCCCACCCGCACCGCGACGCCGCCGGGAAAGTTCGCCGTGGTGCACAACGGCATCATCGAGAACTTCACGGCCCTGCGCGCCGAACTCGAGGCGTCCGGCGTCGAGTTCGCCAGCGACACCGACACCGAGGTCGCCGTCCACCTGGTCTCCGAGCAGTACCGCCACGGCGACACCGCCGGTGACTTCGAGGCATCGGTGCTCGCCGTGCTGCGCCGGCTCGAAGGGCACTTCACCCTGGTGTTCGCCAACGCCGACGAGCCCGGCACGATCATCGCCGCGCGACGGTCGACACCGCTGGTCGTCGGCGTCGGACAAGGCGAGATGTTCGTCGGTTCCGATGTCGCGGCGTTCATCGAGCACACCCGCGAGGCCGTCGAACTCGGCCAGGATCAGGCCGTCGCGATCACCGCCGACGGCTACCGGATCACCGACTTCGACGGCAACGACGTGACCGCCAGTGCCCGCACCTTCCACATCGACTGGGACATGTCGGCCGCCGAGAAGGGCGGCTACGACTACTTCATGCTCAAGGAGATCGCCGAGCAACCGACCGCCGTCGCCGAGACCCTGCTGGGACACTTCGTCGACGGCCGGATCGTGCTCGACGAGCAGCGCATGAGCGACCAGGAACTCCGCGAGGTCGACAAGGTCTTCGTCGTCGCCTGCGGCACGGCCTACCACTCGGGCCTGCTGGCCAAGTACGCGATCGAGCACTGGACGCGGCTGCCCGTCGAGGTCGAACTCGCCAGCGAGTTCCGCTACCGGGACCCCGTGCTGGACCGAAGCACGCTGGTGGTCGCCATCTCGCAGTCCGGCGAAACCGCCGACACGCTGGAGGCCGTCCGGCACGCCAAGGAGCAGAAGGCCAAGGTCCTGGCCATCTGCAACACCAACGGCAGCCAGATTCCCCGCGAGTGCGACGCCGTGCTGTACACCCGCGCCGGGCCCGAGATCGGCGTCGCGTCGACCAAGACGTTCCTGGCCCAGATCGCCGCGAACTACCTCGTCGGCCTGGCGCTGGCCCAGGCCCGCGGCACCAAGTATCCCGACGAGGTCGAACGTGAATACCGCGCCCTCGAGGCGATGCCGGAGGTCATCAGCCGCGTGCTGACCTGCATGGAGCCCGTGCGGGCACTGGCAACCCGGTATGCATCGTCGCCGACGGTGTTGTTCCTGGGCCGCCACGTCGGCTACCCGGTTGCGCTGGAGGGGGCGCTCAAGCTCAAGGAACTGGCGTACATGCACGCCGAGGGCTTCGCCGCAGGCGAACTCAAGCACGGCCCGATCGCACTGATCGAGGACGACCTTCCGGTGATCGTGGTGATGCCATCACCGAAGAACGCGGCAGTGCTGCACGCCAAACTGTTGAGCAACATCCGCGAGATCCAGGCCCGCGGTGCGATCACCATCGTGATCGCCGAGGAGGGCGACGACACGGTGGCGCCCTACGCGGATCACCTCATCGAGATCCCGGCCGTGTCAACGCTGTTCCAACCGCTGCTGTCGACGATCCCGCTGCAGGTGTTCGCTGCGGGCGTAGCCCAGGCGCGCGGCTACGACGTCGACAAGCCCCGCAATCTGGCGAAGTCCGTCACCGTCGAATAGAGCCGCGTGGCTAGCCGGTGACTACGGTCTGCTGGTAAAGCGCCAGCACCCATCCGGTGTGGGAGCGGTGATACACCGATGACATCGCGCCGACGAACGGTTCATCGGCGCCCTCACGCCACCCCTTGCCCGTGTACACCAGCGCGGCGCTGTCCGGGCCGATCTCGATCAACCTGACGTCGGAGATCTCGTAGCGTGCCCACGGAGGTGCCTGCGCCAGCGCGGTCGTCACCCCAGCCCTGTCCATGACCGCGCCGTTCGCCAGCACCATCACCGCGTCCGCGGCCATCACGTCGCCGTAGAACTGCGTGGCCGTACCCCCGCACAACGACTTCCAGCCGTCGTGTTCGAGTTCGAGGAGTTCGTCGAGTAGTTCCCCGTCCGCCTTCGTCGTATCCGTCATGACCAAGGTGTACCCATTCCGAGGTGGTCGCAGACCACGGGCAGGAGACGCTGCGTGCCAGGCAGTTTCGGCGTGCTGGAACTAGAACGTCCCTCGACGTGGAATCCTGACTTCTGATGCGCTACTACTACACCGCCGACGCGATACGCGCGGCCGAGGCGCCTCTGCTGCGCAGCCTGCCCGACGGGGCGCTGATGCGACGGGCCGCCTTCGGGCTCGCCACGGCCATCGCCCGCGAGCTCACCGACCGCACCGGTGGTGTCAACGGACGGCACGTGTGCGCTGTCGTCGGGTCCGGCGACAACGGCGGTGACGCGCTGTGGGCCGCGGCGTTGCTGCGTCGGCGGGGAGTGGCGGCATCCGCGGTCGTGCTCAATCCCGGCCGGGTGCACGAGATCGGGCTGCACGCCTTCCGCAGAGTCGGTGGCCGCGTCGTCGAAAGCGTGCCGCCGACAACCGATCTGGTAATCGACGGTGTCGTCGGCATCTCCGCGTCCGGTCCGCTGCGGCCCGGCGCGGCCGAGGTGTTCGCCGACGTCGACGCGCGGGGCATCCCCGTGGTGGCCGTCGACCTGCCCAGCGGCATCGACGTCAACACCGGCGCCACCGACGGGCCACACGTACACGCCGCGTGCACGGTCACCTTCGGTGGGCTCAAGCCCATCCACGCGCTCGCCGACTGCGGCCGCATCGAACTCATCGACATCGGACTCGACCTCCCCGACACCGACGTGTGCGCCCTTGACGCCGCCGACGTCGCCGCGCGGTGGCCGGTGCCTCGCCCGACCGACGACAAGTACACGCAGGGCGTCACCGGCGTGCTTGCCGGTTCCGCCACCTACCCGGGCGCGGCCATTCTGTGCAGCGGCGCCGCGGTGGCCGCGACGTCGGGCATGGTGCGTTATGCGGGAAGCGCGGCGTCGGAAGTGGTGTCGCACTGGCCCGAGGTCATCGCGACGCCGACGCCCCACGCCGCCGGCCGCGTGCAGGCGTGGGTGGTCGGGCCCGGTCTCGGCACCGACGAGGCCGGCGCGGCAGCGCTGTGGTTCGCCCTCGACACCGACCTGCCGGTGCTCGTCGACGCCGACGGGCTGACCATCCTGGCCGCGCACCCCGATCTGGTGGCGGGCCGGACGGCGCCGACCTTGCTCACCCCGCACGCCGGCGAGTTCGCCCGGTTGGCCGGCCATCCGCCCGGTGACGACCGCATCGCCGCGACCCGCGCACTGGCCGACGCGTTCGGCGCCACCGTCCTGCTGAAGGGCAACGTCACGGTGATCGCCGAACCGGGCTCAACCGGGGAACGTCACGGGTCGGTGTACCTCAATTCGGCCGGTCAGTCGTGGGCGGCTACGGCGGGCTCGGGTGACGTGCTCTCCGGTGTCATCGGCGCCCTGCTCGCCGCGGGCCTGCCCGGCGGTGAGGCCGCGGCGATGGGTGCGTTCGTCCACGCCCGGGCGGCGGCGCTGGCGGCCGGCGACCCGGGTCCCGCGCCGGCACCGACGTCCGCATCGCGCATCCTCCATCACATCCGCAGCTCGATCGCACACCTCTAGAAGGGACATCCCATGTCACGCAGGCACAGCCGGTCCGCGTCCATCAAACCTGCCTACACGGGGAGGCTCGCCGCTGACCCGGTGCCGTCGTTGCGCCTGCCCGCTGAACCGATGGACCCGCAGGCCGCCTACCGGTTCATCCACGACGAACTGATGCTCGACGGCAGCTCGCGGCTCAATCTCGCCACGTTCGTGACCACGTGGATGGACCCCGAGGCCGAGAAGCTGATGGCCGAGACGTTCGACAAGAACATGATCGACAAGGACGAGTACCCGGCGACCGCTGCCATCGAGGCCCGCTGCGTGTCGATGGTCGCCGACCTCTTCCACGCCGAGGGCCTGGCCGACGATGATCCCGGCAGCGCGACCGGCGTGTCCACCATCGGGTCCAGCGAGGCCGTGATGCTGGGGGGCTTGGCGATGAGCTGGCGCTGGCGGGCCAAGCAGGGCGACGAGGACGCCTGGCGGCAACGCAAACCCAACCTGGTGCTGGGGTCCAACGTGCAGGTGGTGTGGGAGAAGTTCTGCCGCTACTTCGACATCGAACCCCGCTACCTGCCCGTGTCGGAGGGGCGCTACGTCATCACCCCCGAGCAGGTCATCGCCGCGGTCGACGAGGACACCATCGGCGTAGTCGCGATCCTGGGCACCACGTTCACCGGCGAACTCGAGCCCATCGCCGAGATCTGCGCGGCGCTCGACGAACTCGCCGCGGGTGGGGGTCCCGACGTGCCGGTGCACGTGGACGCGGCCAGCGGCGGCTTCGTCGTCCCCTTCCTGCACCCCAAACTGATGTGGGACTTCCGGCTGCCCCGCGTGGTGTCCATCAACGTCAGCGGCCACAAGTACGGGCTGACCTACCCCGGCATCGGTTTCGTGGTGTGGCGCAGCCCCGAGGACCTGCCAGAGGAGTTGGTGTTCCGGGTGAACTACCTCGGCGGTGACATGCCCACGTTCACGCTGAACTTCTCCCGCCCGGGCAACCAGGTCGTCGGCCAGTACTACAACTTCCTGCGGTTGGGCCGCGCCGGATACAAGAAGGTCATGCAGAGCCTGTCGGAGACCGCGATGTGGCTGGGCGACCAGCTGCGGGACAGCGAGCATTTCGAGGTGGTCGCGGACGGTTCGGCGATCCCGGTGGTCAGCTTCAGGCTCACGGGAGAGCACGAATACACCGAGTTCGACGTGTCACACGCGTTGCGGTCGTACGGCTGGCAGGTGCCGGCCTACACCATGCCCGACGATGCGACGAACATCACGATGCTGCGCATCGTCGTCCGCGAGGGCTTCTCCGCTGACCTGGCCAGGGCGCTTTGCGACGACATCACCAGCGCGCTGAAGACGCTCGACGAACTCAAGCCGCGCGGGCACTTCGACGAGGTACAGCCCTTTTCGCACTAGCTCGGGGACTTCAGGCGCCCGGCGGACCCTCGAACGTGACGCTGGAGTCGCGTTCACGGGCCAACGGGACGCCAGCGTCACGCTCGAGGAGTCGGCGTCTGGGACAATCGGAACGTCATGACCGTTCACCCATCCGACGTCGCCACCGCGTCCTACCCCGCCACGGCGGTGGTGGACCTCGACGCGATCGCCCACAACGTGCGACTACTCTGCGAACACGCCGGATCCGCCCAGGTGATGGCGGTCGTCAAGGCGAACGGATACGGGCACGGCGCCACCCAGGTGGCCCGCGCCGCGTTGGCGGCCGGCGCTGCCGAACTCGGCGTGGCGACACTGGACGAGGCGCTGGCGCTGCGCGGCGACGGCGTGACCGCGCCGGTGCTCGCGTGGCTGCACCCGCCGGGGACCGACTTCGCGCCCGCGCTGGTCGCCGACGTCGCGGTGGGCGTGTCGTCCCGACACCAGATCGGCGAGCTACTCAAAGCCGTCGAGCGCACCGGGCGCACCGCGAGCGTGACGGTCAAGGTGGACACCGGGCTGAACCGCAACGGTGCCGGCCAAGTGGAATTCGCCGAGATGCTGCCCGACCTGGCCCGGGCGAGCGCTGCCGATGCGATCCGGCTGCGCGGCATCATGTCCCACCTCGCCTGCGGGGACGAGCCGGACAGCCCGGTGAACGACCAACAGGTGCAACGATTCACGCAGCTGCGGGCCCAGGCCGCCGCGGCAGGCGTGGACTTCGAGGTGGCCCACCTGACCAACTCGCCCGCCGTGCTGACGCGCCACGACCTGGCCTTCGACATGGTCCGCCCCGGTATCGCGGTCTACGGCCAGACGCCGATCCCGGCGCGCGGCGACATGGGGCTGATGCCGGCCATGACGCTGAAGTGCACCGTGGCACTCGTCCGTTCGATCAGGGCGGGCGACGGCGTCTCCTATGGGCACACGTGGATCGCCGACCGCGACACCACCGTCGCCCTGTTGCCGATCGGATACGCCGACGGCGTC
The DNA here is from genome assembly GCA_963798245.1 of uncultured Actinomycetota bacterium. GTDB lineage: Bacteria > Actinomycetota > Actinomycetes > Mycobacteriales > Mycobacteriaceae > Mycobacterium. The sequence goes on along the minus strand of CAWCSO010000002.1, from coordinate 422,573 downwards.
TTTCGCTCACTGAGCGGACGGATCGACGTGCTGATCAACGGCCGGCGGCGGCGAAACGTGGGGCGGGTCTGCATGGACCAGCTCGTCGTCGACCTCGGACCCGGCCCGGTCGACGTCCGCGAAGGCGACGAGGCGGTGCTCTTCGGCGCCGGCCGCGGCGGTGAGCCGACCGCCCAGGAGTGGGCCGACCTGCTGGGCACCATCAACTACGAGATCGTGACCAGCCCGAGGGGGCGGGTCAGGCGGTTATACACCGGAGGTACCTCGGCTGAGGGGGTGACTCGTTGAACACCCAGCAAGCCCGTCGCCGCGGCCGAATCCGCAACGCGCGCTGGATGGCAGGTCTGGCGGGGATGACCGCCGTCGGGGGTCTCGCGGGCACGACCGCGGCGAAGTCCCTCACCCGCCGAGTCACCGGCGACGACCCGCACCGCGACGAGGACTTCGAACTCCTCGACGCCGACCGTAGTTCGGTCGTGACCACCGCCGACGGCGTTCCGTTGGCCGTTCGCGAGGTCGGCCCCGAGGATGCGCCGCTCACGGTCGTCTTCGCGCACGGTTTCTGTCTGCGCATGGGCGCCTTCTACTTTCAGCGTGCCCGACTCACCGAGCAGTGGGGTGATCAGGTCCGGATGGTGTTCTACGACCAGCGCGGGCACGGCCAGTCCGGCGACGCCGATCCCGACACCTTCACCGTGCCGCAACTGGGCGAAGATCTCGAGGCGGTCCTTGCCGTGGTGGCGCCGCGGGGTCCCGTGGTTCTGGTCGGCCACTCGATGGGCGGCATGACGGTACTCGCCCACGCCAGGCTCTATCCGCAGCGCTACCCCACACGGATCGTCGGCGTCGCGCTGATCTCCTCTGCGGCCGAGGGTGTTTCGCGGTCGCCGCTCGGTGAAATCCTGCGCAACCCGGCGTTGGAGGCGGCCCGCTTCGCCGTGCGGTACGCGCCCAAGACGGTGCACCGGACTCGTGGTGCGGCACGCTCGGTCATCGGTCCCGTGCTGCGGGCGGCGTCCTACGGCGATGCAAAGATCAGCCCCAGCGTCGTCGAGTTCTCCGAGCGGATGATGCACGACACCCCTATCGCCACCCTCGTCGGTTTCCTGCACGCGCTGGAGGTCCACGACGAGGCCGATGGGCTGATCACACTGGCCAAGGTCCCGACCCTCATCGTGTGCGGCGACCACGACCTGCTCACCCCCATGGAGTACTCCGAGTCGATGGCTGCGGCCCTGCCCAAGTCCGAACTCGTGATCATCTGCGATGCAGGGCATCTCGTCCAGCTAGAGAAACCCGAGATCGTCAACGACGCACTGGTCCGGTTGGTCGTGCGCGCCACACCGTCCAAGCTGGTCGCCATCACCCGGCGCCTCCGGGAGCGGGTCCGCAACAATGGCCGACCCGATGGCTGACCCCGGTTCCACCCTGCTCGAGGGCACCGCGGAACTGCCGACGGCCGCCGACACGGTTGCGCTGGGTTCACGTTTGGGAGCCGATCTGCACGCAGGCGACGTCGTCGTGCTCTCCGGCCCCCTCGGGGCCGGGAAGACCGTGCTCGCGAAGGGCATCGCACGGGCCATGGACGTCGACGGCGCCGTGACGTCACCGACCTACGTGCTGGCGCGGGTGCACCCGCCGCGCGTGCATGGCCGTCCGGCGCTGATCCACGTGGACGTCTACCGGCTCCTCGACCACGGCGGCGCGGATCTTCTGGCCGAACTCGACTCCCTGGACCTGGACACCGATCTCGACGATGCCGTGGTGGTCGTCGAGTGGGGAGAGGGCCTGGCCGAACGGCTGTCGGAGCGCCATCTCGACATTCGGCTGGAGCGCGCACGTGACGGCGAGGTGCGCACCGCGATGTGGCGATGGAGCAGACCGTGACCGGACTGGTGTTGGCCATCGACACCGCCACGCCTGCGGTCACGGCGGCGGTGGTGCGGCGTGGCGGGGAACGGGTGGAGGTGCTGGCCGAGCGGGTCACCCTCGATGCGCGCGCACACGCCGAACGACTCACGCCGAACGTGTTGGACGCCATGGCCGATGCGGGCATCGGCATGGCCGACCTGGAGGCCGTCGTGGTCGGTTGTGGCCCCGGTCCCTTCACCGGGCTGCGGGTCGGCATGGCGACGGCGGCGGCCTACGCACACGCACTCGACGTGCCGGTGTACGGCGTCTGCAGCCTCGACGGGATCGGCGTGGACACCAAGGGGACGGCCCTGGTGGTGACCGACGCCAGGCGCCGCGAGGTGTACTGGGCGCGCTACCGCGACGGCGCCCGCATCGACGGCCCCGCCGTCAGCGCGCCGGCCGACGTTCCCACCGACGCCGACGGCGTGGCCGGATCACCCGACCACGTCGCGCTATTCGGGCTGCCGATCCTGGCTGCGGTGTACCCGACGGCGTCGGGGCTGGTGCGCGCCGTGAACTGGGACGCCGGTCCCGTTCCCCTGATCCCGCTCTACCTGCGCCGGCCGGATGCCAAGCCCAGCGCCGGGGCGGTACGGGCGTGAGCGTCGACTACGGCCCACTGCTGCCCGGCGACGCCGACCGTTGCGCCGAACTGGAGACGCAGCTGTTCCCCGGGGACGACCCGTGGCCGGCCTCGGCCTTCCTGCGCGAACTGGAGTCCGCGCACAACCGCTATGTCGGCGCGCGTGCGGACGGCGAGCTGGTGGGCTACGCGGGCATCACCCGGCTGGGCCGGAAGCCGCCGTACGAGTTCGAGATTCACACCATCGGTGTCGACAAGGGTTTCCAGGGCCGGGGTATCGGCCGCGTGCTGTTGGACCACCTGTTGAGCCCGGCCGCCGGCGCAACGGTATTCCTCGAGGTGCGCACCGACAACGCCGCGGCAATCGGGTTGTACGAGAGCGTCGGATTCGTCAGGGTGGGCCTGCGCAAGCGGTACTACCGCGTCAGCGGCGCCGACGCCTACACGATGCGAAGGGAGGCGCGATGATCATCCTGGCGATCGAGAGTTCCTGCGACGAAACGGGTGTCGGCATCTGCGACCTCGCGGACGACGGCACCGTGACCCTACTGGCAGACGAGGTGGCCTCCAGCGTCGACGAGCACGCCCGCTTCGGCGGCGTCGTTCCCGAGATCGCGTCGCGCGCACATCTGGAGGCGCTCGGCCCGACGATGCGCAGGGCGCTCGACGCGGCGGGGCTGCGCAGGCCCGACGTCGTCGCGGCCACCATCGGACCCGGCCTGGCCGGCGCGCTGCTGGTCGGGGTCGCCGCCGCGAAGGCCTACGCCGCCGCGTGGGAGGTGCCGTTCTACGCGGTCAACCACCTCGGCGGGCATCTCGCCGCCGACGTCTACGAGCACGGACCGTTGCCGGAGTGCATCGGCCTTCTCGTCTCCGGCGGACACACCAACCTGCTGCACGTGCGCTCGCTCGGCCAACCGATCGTCGAACTCGGCAGCACCGTCGACGACGCTGCGGGTGAGGCGTACGACAAGGTGGCCCGGCTGCTGGGCCTCGGCTACCCGGGCGGCAGGGTCCTCGACGACCTGGCCCGAACCGGCGACCGTGACGCGATCGCGTTCCCGCGCGGCATGACCGGGCCGCGCGACGACCCGTACGCGTTCAGCTTCAGCGGCCTCAAGACCGCGGTGGCGCGGTACGTCGAGGCGAACCCGGAAGCGCCGACGCCCGACGTCGCGGCGGGTTTTCAGGAAGCGGTGGCCGACGTACTGACCCGCAAGTCGGTGCGCGCCGCGACGGACCTGGGGGTATCGACGCTGCTTGTCGCCGGGGGAGTGGCCGCGAATTCGCGGCTGCGTCAACTCGCCGAAGAGCGTTGCGCCGCAGCGGGTCTGACGCTGCGGGTGCCCAGGCCGCGGCTGTGCACCGACAACGGGGCGATGATCGCGTCGTTCGCCGCACACCTGATCGCCGCCGGTGCCGAGCCGTCACCGCTGGAGGTGGCCAGCGACCCGGGGTTGCCGGTGCTCGTGGGACAGGTCGCGTGAGTGTGCCGGTGCCGCTCGCGCCCACCCTTCGATGGCCGCGCAGAACCCCACCCTTGAGTGCTAGCACTCGCGTGTATAGAGTGCTAGGTGGCAGGCGGCCAACCCCCTGCGCCGGCACCCGCGACGACGGCGCAACGGGCACGGACGCATGCCGAACACCTGGTAACAACCAAGGTCCGGGGTATGCCCGGACCTACACCCGAACTAAAGTGGAGGGCTCCATCGTGGCGAGCGTGAACATCAAGCCACTCGAGGACAAGATCCTCGTACAGGCCAATGAGGCCGAGACGACGACTGCGTCCGGTCTGGTCATCCCTGACACGGCCAAGGAGAAGCCGCAGGAAGGCACCGTCGTCGCAGTAGGCCCCGGCCGCTGGGACGAGGATGGCGAGAAGCGCATTCCCCTGGACGTCGCCGAGGGCGACACCGTCATCTACAGCAAGTACGGCGGCACCGAGATCAAGTACGGCGGCGAGGAGTACCTGATCCTCTCGGCACGCGACGTGCTGGCTGTCGTCAACAAGTAAGTACCCGTGTCCCGCCCCGGAGATCCCCGTTACCACGGGTGATGTCCGGGGCGGTATGCGTTAGACGTCTCGACTACGAAGTCAGAAAGTACATTCATGAGCAAGCAGATTGAGTTCAACGAGACTGCGCGCCGCGCCATGGAGGCCGGTGTAGACAAGCTCGCCGACGCGGTCCGCGTCACGCTCGGCCCCCGCGGCAGGCACGTGGTGCTGGCCAAGGCGTTCGGCGGACCGGTGGTGACCAACGACGGCGTCACCATCGCACGTGAGATCGACCTCGAGGACCCCTTCGAGAACCTCGGTGCCCAGCTGGTCAAGTCGGTCGCCACCAAGACCAACGACGTCGCTGGCGACGGCACCACCACCGCCACCGTGCTGGCCCAGGCGATGGTCAAGGCCGGGCTGCGCAACGTGGCCGCGGGTGCCAACCCCATCGAGCTGGGGCTCGGCATCGCCAAGGCCGCCGACGCGGTGTCCGAGGCGCTGCTCGCGGCCTCGACCCCGGTCAGCGACGAGAACGGCATCGCCCAGGTGGCGACCGTGTCGTCGCGTGACGAGGTGGTCGGTGCGCTGGTCGGCGAGGCGATGACCAAGGTCGGCACCGACGGCGTGGTCACCGTCGAGGAGTCCTCGACGTTGGACACCGAACTCGAGGTCACCGAGGGCGTCGGCTTCGACAAGGGGTTCACCTCGGCCTACTTCATCACCGACTTCGATGCCCAGGAAGCCGTGCTGGAAGACGCGCTGGTGTTGCTGAACCGCGAGAAGATCAGCTCCCTGCCCGACTTGCTGCCGCTGCTGGAGAAGGTCGCCGAAGCGGGCAAGCCGCTGCTGATCATCGCCGAGGACGTCGAGGGTGAGGCGCTGTCCACCCTGGTCGTCAACGCCATTCGCAAGACGCTGAAGGCCGTGGCCGTCAAGGCGCCGTTCTTCGGGGACCGCCGCAAGGCATTCCTCGACGATCTCGCCGTCGTCACGGGTGGCCAGGTCGTCAACCCCGACGTCGGTCTGTTGCTGCGCGAGGTCGGCATCGACGTGCTGGGCACTGCCCGGCGCGTGGTCGTCACCAAGGACAGCACCGTGATCGTCGATGGCGGAGGAACCCCGGATGCCATCGAGGGCCGCAAGGCGCAGCTGCGCGCCGAGATCGAGGCGACCGATTCCGACTGGGATCGCGAGAAGCTCGAGGAGCGGCTGGCGAAGCTGTCCGGCGGAGTCGCGGTGATCAAGGTCGGCGCGGCCACCGAGACCGACCTCAAGAAGCGCAAGGAGGCCGTCGAGGACGCCGTGTCCGCGGCGAAGGCCGCCGTGGAGGAGGGCATCGTCACCGGTGGCGGCGCAGCTCTCGTCCAGGCAGGGTCGGTGCTCGAGGCGCTGCGGAAGACGGTCAAGGGTGACGAGGCGATCGGCGTGGACGTCTTCGCCAAGTCGCTGTCGGCACCGCTGTTCTGGATCGCCACCAATGCGGGCCTCGACGGCTCCGTGGTGGTGAACAAGGTGGCGGAGCTGCCCGCGGGCCACGGCTTCAACGCCGCGACGCTGTCCTACGGCGATCTGCTCGCCGACGGCGTCGTCGACCCGGTGAAGGTCACTCGTTCGGCGGTGCTCAACGCGGCATCGGTGGCCCGGATGATCCTCACCACCGAGACCGCAGTGGTGGACAAGCCGGCAGAGTCCGAGGACGACGGCCACGGCCATTCCCACGGCCACTCGCACTAACGATCCCGATCGGTAATCCCGATCGGTAACGCACCCCCGGCCCATCAGGACCGGGGGTGCGTTTTCCGTCGGTGACGAGGCCGCGGTGGCGAAGATGCGGCGTGAAGTGCCGTGGTGGCCGGCCGGCGATTGTGTCTGGCGACCTACGGCAAACACGGTCGGTATGACGAACGCGCTGTGACCATCTACTATCCCTTTGGCCTACGAAGGGACGACAATGCCGTCAGCAAAGTACATCAACTACCTCAGCGGGGCGGCCGTCGCCGCCGGTGTGGGGGCTGCCATCGCGTTGGCAGCGCCCGGTACCGCCCACGCGGAGACCGATGGCGGTTCGTCCTCGGATTCGAAGTCGACGTCGTCGGACTCGAAGACCAGCGAGAAGAAGGCCGAGAAGGCCGCCAAGAAGAGCCAGGCCGCCAAACTGGACGGCGCCGGCGACGACTCGAACACCGTCGGCGCACGACCTGCCAAATCCACGTTCGATCAAGCAGAGGCGGTCAAGTCCCTCAAGAGGAAGTTCGCCGGCACCAAGCCGGCAAAGAGCGCCGAGGGGCCCACCGAAGCGGCCGTCGAGGAGACCCCCGCGGCGTCCGAGTCCGCGGCCGTGGCCGCCGAGCCACTCGCGCTCGTGGCCGAGGTCGACCAGGCCATCGAGGTCGCGGCGGCGCCGGAATCCAACGTTGCGCCGGCGCCGACTGCCAACGCCGCGGCGTCCGCGGTCAACGCTGCGGCAGGTCCGGTGCCCTGGAGTCCGAATCCCTTCCGGCCGATGCCTCCCGAACCGGTCCCCAATGACATGCCGGGCCTCATCTGGGACGCCGAACAGACCGTCGTCAACGCGTTCGCGCCGATCCCGTTCGCCCAGCCGTTCGTCCGGGAGGGCTTCGAGGCTGGGTTCCGGGTCAGCCAGTTCATCCCGTTCGTCAACGCGGTGATCCCGGTGGTCAACATCGTCGGGCAGTTCCCGGACCTGGCCACCGGTGACCCGGTGGTGTTCCGGGACGCGACCCAGAACATCATCAACAACCTCATCGTGACCCTGCAGCCGGTGTCCGTCCTGTACTACGGCTACGACGAAGTCAGTGACCTCATCAACCTCGAATACCAGGCGCAGGTGCTCAAGGAGGCGTTCTATTCGACGACCTGGAACATCCTCGACCCATTCGCACTCCTGCACAACAGAGGAGAGTCCGGCCTGCCCTTGTCGGCGTCGACCCCGACGTCCTACACCCCGCCGTCATCCACCCTCACGGCACCGCTGAGTGCTCAGGCCGTGACACTTGCCGCGGCGAGCAGTGCCATCACTGCGGTCGCCGACGATCCGGGGTCAAGTCCGTTGCGCGCGGAGGACCCTGATCCGATCGGCATGCCGGCGTCGCTGGTTCAGGCCCGTGACCTCGTCGTGCTCTTCCTTCCCGCTGAGTTGAAGCCGGTTTACCGCGAAGGCTTCGAACTCGTCTACCGGTTGAGCCAGATGGTTCCGTTCGTCAACGCCGTCATCCCCATCACCGAGATCCTGCCTGCGTTCCTCAAGGCCCTCGGCGGCGACAAGGCGGGCGCGCAGCTCGCCGTCAACCAACTGCTCCTCACCACGGGGCCGGTGTCGGTTCTGTACTACGGATACGACGAGATCGCCGACCTTCTCAATATCGAGCAAGCCGCCTACGCCGCGAAGGAACAGCTGTACAGCAACCTGTGGGACTCGCTGGATCCGGCAGGGCTGCTGCACAACCCGGGCGATTCCGGCCTGCCGCACGTCTAGCGCGCTGCATTCCGACACGTATCATTCAAGAGGCCCGATCGGGAAACCGGTTGGGCCTCTTGGCATTTCGTCTAGTACTTCGGCCTCGATGGGTGCAATGACGAAGAGGACCCCGTGGCGCCGTGGGCGCGACGGGGTCCTCCCGGTGAGTTCCTGGATCAGGCAGTGCGGCGAATGCCCCGCTTGAGCAAGAGTTCGCGTTCCGACTCGCTCAGGCCGCCCCAGATTCCGTAGGGCTCGCCGACGGCGAGTGCATGGGTCCGGCACTGGGTGATCACCGGGCAGCTCCGGCACATCTCCTTCGCGCGCATCTCCCGCTGGGCGCGGGCCCGACCGCGTTCTCCGTCGGGATGGAAGAACATCGACGAATCGACACCGCGGCAGTGTCCTTCCATCTGCCAGTCCCAGATATCGGCGTTGGGACCGGGCAGCTGCTGTGGCTGTGGCATGTGGGTAACCCCTCTCCACGCGGTGGTTTCGCGGTCGCGATGTCGCGTGAGCAATAAGACCGTTCCGAGCTCGTGTCGCCGATGACTGCTCGTGCAAACAACGTAGAAGGGCTCGTGAACGCTGGTCAATAGGGCGAGCGAGTGCTCAGGCCTCATGCCAAAGGCCCAGAATTTACATCACGTTCATCATTGCCATCTACCCGCAACGCGATCCGTGGGTACGAAATGGCCACGTGGCGGTCTCGAATCGCGTTTCCGCTGCTCGCGGCAAACGGTGTTGCAGCACCCGATCCATGCGCCGAGTAGGCAGTTGACGTGGACGTAACATCACGACCATCAACTGTTAACCATTGTTGAATTGGCAACACCAATTCGTGCGAACCCGCGGTACCGGGTTCCTGGCTGGCCTGCCATCTGTTCTTGATAGCGTCCCGATCCGATGACGACGTTGGCCGACGCGGCGTTCGGCTCCGAGCCGGGCGGGTGGCCCCTACCTGCTCCGCATACGCCGCTCGACACGTGGCACCGGGCCGTGGCCTCGGGCGGACAGGGCCGGTATGCCAACGCTCTCGCCGACCTGGAGTCGCTTGGCCGCATCCCCGACGCGGGCCCCCTGACCTCCCTCGCGCTGAGCACCCGCGCGTCGTTCTTGCGTCAGCTCGGCGGGCATGGCGATGCCTCCAGGTGGGACGGCCGCGCGTGGGCGCTCGCCGGCGATGATCCCGAGGCCGGCACCGACGCTCTCGTCGGTCTTGCGGCGGACGCGCTGGGCGTGGGCCGGTTCGCGGTGTCCACGGCGCTGCTGCACCGGGCCCGCACGGTGATCGCGGTCGGCGAGCCCTCGGGCAGCGTGGTGCGGCCGGCGGTTCGACTCGCGTGGGTGTCGGCCGAACTGGCCATGGCGATGGGGGAGGGGGCCACTGCCGTGGGCCACGCAGAACGCGCCGTGAGCCTGGCCGAGGCCACCGGATCGGCGCGACACGCCGTGAAGTCCTCGGTCGTGCTGGCCGCCGCGCTGTGCTGCAGCGGTGAATCGGCGGCGTCACGACGGGTGGCCGACGCCGCACTCGCGCTCGCCCAGAGACTGGATCTGGTGCCTCTGAGCTGGGCATTGGCATGTCTACTTGCCGATGTAGGCAGCGACTCGCATCCACCTGATGCGATCGCTTGCATCCGCGACGTGTCGGCCGCCACGGTGACGCGCCGAGGCGGCGCGTGGTCGGTCCGCTGATTCTGACCTCCGCCAGCGGATCATTAGTCTCTATCTGACACATCCGCAGCCCCATTCGTAACGCTGGAGAGATCGCGCACGATGACATTTTCGGGAGATGGTCTCGATGCCGTCGCTGCTCAGGCAGTGGCCGGCGATCGAGATGCGCTCCGGAAGGTGCTGGAGACCATCCGCCCGATCATCGTCCGGTACGTCCGGGCGAGGATCGGATCCGCGGAACGAAATGGTGTCTCAGCTGACGACGTGGCTCAGGAGGTGTGCTTGGCCGCCATCACGGCGCTGCCGCGCTACAAGGATCAGGGACGACCGTTCCTGGCCTTCGTCTATGGCATCGCCGCACACAAGGTCGCTGACTCCCACCGCGCCGCGGGGCGCAACAAGAGCGACGCCACCGATTCGATGCCCGACCGCCCCTCACGCGACGCCGGTCCCGAGGAGTTGGCGATCAACTCCGAATCGGCAGCGCGGATGAACGAACTCCTGGCAGTCCTACCCGAGAAGCAGCGCGAGATCGTCATCCTTCGCGTGGTCGTCGGGATGAGCGCCGAGGAGACGGCCGAAGCGGTGGGAAGCACCGCCGGTGCGGTCCGGGTTGCGCAGCACCGTGCGCTGGCACGCCTGAAGTCGGAGATCGTGGCGACGGGACACGACCATGCCTGACTTCGGACGCTGGACCTCCAACGGTGGAGATGGGTCTCTCAACGAGATCAACCGCGCCGACCGTTTCATCGAGGCGCTCAGTTCCAATGAGCCCGCGTACTCGACCGACCCCGCTGAGGCCGAACTGGCGTTCCTGCTCGCCGACTGGCGTGATGAGGTTCGCGAGACGCCGGAGTCGACCGTCGTGACCGAGCGTGACGCCCTGCTCGCGCTTGAGGCGGCGCAGTCGCCGCGCCGATTCAACCGACTGTCGCTGGCCGTCGTCGGGTCGGCGGCCGCCGCCGTGATGCTCCTCGGCGGGTTCGGCACCGCGGTCTACGGCGCCGGTCCGGGAGACAGCCTCTACGGCGTGCGGACCATGCTGTTCGGCGGGCAGCAGGCCACTCGCGACGACCAGGTGGTGCTCGCCGCGCAGACCGAACTCAATCAGGTGCAGCAGCTCGTCGATCAGGGGCAGTGGGAAGAGGCGCAGAACAGACTCGTCGCGCTGTCGACGACGGTGCAGAGTGTCGACCAGGCCGAACAAAAGCAGGACCTGATCCAGCAGTTCAACGCACTGACCTACAAGGTCGTCGAACAGGACCCCGCCGCGGCGCTGCCGCCCTCGGGTGAGCCGCTGCCGCCGCTTCCCGATTCGCCGCTGAGCCTGCTGCCGGTCCCCGAGATCACCGTCCCCTCCGAGGCCCCGACGTCCACCGAGACGGCATCGACAGCGGCCACGTCCACCTCGACGGATACCTCCACGGATGACTCCACATCCGCCACGGAGACGACGTCGGCGACGGATACGCCCGGGCCCGAGGTCGTGTCGACGGCGCCGTCGGAGACCGCGACGAGCGGTGCCACCCAATCTGCGGCCCCGCCGGAGGACTCGGCCACCGAGACTTCGGGGTCGCCGACGTCCGCGACGTCCTCGCCGTCACCGACGCCGACGTCCAGCTCCACGGTCCCGTCGAGTTCGCCCACCACCACGACCACCACGTCGGCAGCCACTACGACGTCGACCACGACATCGCGGCAGCCGGCCGCGGCTGCCGAGGCTCCTGCCAGTGAGTCGTCGGCGGCCGGGGGCGCCGAGTCAGCTGTCGAAGAGACGGCTCAGCCCACGAAGTCCGCAAAGTCGACCGCGACGTCGACGGTGAGTGAGTCCACCGCGAGTGCGGGAACGTCGGGCGATGATGGCGGCCAGAGTCAGAGTGCGGAAGCCCCCACGCAGCCAGCCCCCGTCACGACGACGGTGCTGCCGGGTGGCTAGAGCTGAGGAGTTCTGCGGCGCTGGCGGGTTACGCCGTCAGCGATAGCCGTCGGAGTCCGACGAGGTGGCCTCGTTGAGTGATGCGTCCGCGTAGCCGCGGCAGTAGTCCCAGGTGACGTATGCGTCGGGTTCCGGGTCGTAGGCCGGCTCGTGGGGTCGCACGGTGCCGTCGACCAGAAGTTGCAGCAGGTTGGCGCGCAACATGTCCCAGTCGTGGTAGTGGTCCTGCTGGCATTCGTCGCAGCACACGACGAGGCCGCGGATTCCCTTGTGCGCCAACAGTGCCTCGTACACCGCAAGATCGGCGAGGTCGGCCTCGACCGCCATCCGTTCCTGGGGGTCCAGCGGCTGGCCGGGTTCCAGCGCATCAAGAGCCGCCGACGGATCGCATGGATCCTCGGCGAACGGGTCGGGCGGCAAACCTGGTGGCAGGTGGTCTCGCACGGCTCCACCCTACGCAAACGCGCGGGGGTCGCGCCAGCCGTCCACGCCGCCATTCGGTGCAGGTCCGCAGTTTCGTACTGCCCTGAACCGGGGCGTGAAACGAATCACCGCCGCGACTCCCGATAAGATGGCCACCTAGATCTGCGCCGTCTGGAGGCCCCCCGCATGTCGATCGCTGAAAGCAGCCTTCCCCTCGCCGTTCCGGTGCCGACCGGCGGTGACGATCCGACCAAGGTCGCGATGCTCGGGCTCACCTTCGACGACGTCCTGCTGCTGCCCGCGGCCTCCGACGTCGTCCCCGCCAACGCCAACACCTCGAGCCAGCTCACCAGGAACATCCGATTACGGGTGCCGCTGGTCAGCTCGGCCATGGACACCGTCACCGAGTCCCGCATGGCGATCGCCATGGCGCGCGCCGGCGGCATGGGCGTGCTGCACCGCAACCTGCCCATGGCCGAGCAGGCCGGGCAGGTCGAAACGGTCAAGCGTTCGGAGGCCGGCATGGTCACCGACCCGGTGACGTGCTCGCCGGAGAACACCCTTGCCGAGGTCGACGCCATGTGCGCCCGGTTCCGCATCTCCGGCCTCCCGGTCGTTGACGCCGACGGCTCCCTCGTCGGCATCATCACCAACCGCGACATGCGCTTCGAAGTCGACATGAGCAAGCCGGTCTCCGAGGTGATGACCAAGGCCCCCTTGATCACGGCGCAGGCAGGTGTCACCGCGGACGCCGCGCTGGGATTGCTGCGTCGCAACAAGATCGAGAAGCTTCCGATCGTCGACGGCCACGGCAAGCTGACCGGCCTCATCACGGTCAAGGACTTCGTCAAGACCGAGCAGTTCCCGCTTGCCACCAAGGACAGCGACGGCCGGTTGCTGGTCGGCGCGGCGGTCGGTGTCGGCAGCGACGCCCGCGACCGCGCGATGGCGCTGGTGGACGCGGGTGTCGACGTGCTGGTCGTGGACACCGCCCATGCCCACAACCGGGGTGTCCTCGACATGGTCGCGTGGGTCAAGTCGATGGCCGGCGCCCGCGTCGAGGTGGTGGGGGGAAACGTGGCCACCCGCGCCGCAGCCGGGGCGCTGGTGCAGGCGGGCGCCGACGCGGTCAAGGTGGGCGTCGGTCCGGGTTCGATCTGCACCACCCGGGTGGTCGCGGGCGTGGGCGCACCGCAGATCACCGCGATCATGGAGGCCGTCGCCGCCTGTTCCCCCCATGGAGTTCCGGTGATCGCAGACGGTGGGCTGCAGTACTCCGGCGACATCGCCAAGGCGTTGGCTGCCGGGGCGTCGACCGCCATGCTCGGTTCCCTGCTGGCCGGGACGGCCGAGGCGCCGGGTGAGCTGATCTTCGTCAACGGCAAGCAGTTCAAGAGCTACCGCGGGATGGGATCGCTGGGCGCCATGCAGGGCCGAGGTGCCGGGGGCGCCGCCGGGAAGTCCTACTCCAAGGATCGATACTTCCAGGACGACGTTCTCTCGGAGGACAAGCTGGTGCCCGAGGGGATCGAAGGCCGGGTGCCCTACCGCGGGCCGCTGTCGACTGTCATCCATCAGCTGACCGGTGGACTTCGCGCCGCGATGGGCTATACCGGTTCGGCGACCATCGAGCACCTTCAACAGGCGCAGTTCGTGCAGATCACCGCGGCGGGTTTGAAGGAGAGTCACCCGCACGACATCACGATGACCGCCGAAGCGCCGAATTACTACGCTCGCTGACGCGAGGAGTAGACACCAGTGAGAGCCCGGGGGAGTCAAACGCATGCTTGACATGGTCGAGATCGGCATGGGCCGAACCGCTCGTCGCACCTACGAGCTCGCCGACATCAACATCGTGCCGTCGCGCCGGACCCGGTCGTCACAAGACGTGTCGACGGCCTGGCAGCTCGACGCCTACCGGTTCGAGATCCCGGTGGTGTCACATCCGACCGACGCACTGGTCTCGCCGGAGTTCGCCATCGAGATGGGCAGGCTCGGCGGGCTCGGCGTGCTCAACGGCGAGGGACTGATCGGCAGGCACGCCGATGTCGAGGCGAAGGTCGCGCAGGTGATCGAGGCCGCGGAGAAGGAACCCGAGCCGACGGCCGCCATCCGCCTTCTGCAGCAGTTGCATGCGGCGCCGCTCGATCCCGACCTCCTGGCGGCCGCTGTCTCGCGGATCCGCGAAGCCGGGGTGACCACGGCGGTGCGCGTCAGCCCGCAGAACGCGCAGGCGCTCACACCCGGGCTGGTTGCCGCGGGCATCGACCTGCTGGTGATCCAGGGCACCATCATCTCGGCCGAGCGCGTGTCCCAGGATCGAGATGGATCCGGCGAACCGTTGAACCTCAAGACCTTCATCTCCGAACTCGACGTCCCGGTGGTTGCCGGCGGCGTGCTGGATCACCGCACGGCGCTGCATCTCATGCGCACGGGTGCCGCGGGCGTCATCGTCGGTTACGGGTCCACCTCCGGGGTTACGACGAGTGACGAGGTGCTGGGCATCAGCGTGCCGATGGCGACGGCGATCGCGGACGCCGCGGCCGCCCGGCGTGAGTACCTCGACGAGACCGGTGGCCGCTACGTGCACGTGCTGGCCGACGGTGACATTCACACGTCCGGCGAGCTGGCCAAGGCCATCGCGTGCGGCGCCGACGCAGTGCTGCTGGGCACACCGCTCGCCTCGGCTTGCGAAGCACTCGCCGACGGCTGGTTCTGGCCGGCGGCGGCTGCGCACCCGTCGTTGCCGCGGGGCGCCCTCCTGCAGGTCGCCGTGGGTGAGCGGCCCAGGTTGGAACAGGTGCTGTCGGGGCCGTCCGACGACCCCTTCGGATCGCTGAACCTGGTCGGCGGGCTGCGTCGTGCCATGGCCAAGGCGGGCTACTGCGACCTCAAGGAATTCCAGAAGGTCGGCCTGGCCGTCGGGTCCTAACTCCCGGCGAGCAGACGCAAAAGGCCCTCATGCCACCCGAATGAGGGCCTTTTGCGTCTGCTCACGGGTGGAGCGTGGGCCGGAAGTTAGGTGTGCCTCGCTAGCTTGTTACCGGCCGGTAAGTTCATACTGTTTTCATGGAGCCTGACTACGACGTCATGATCATCGGTTCGGGTTTTGGAGGCAGCGTCAGCGCGCTGCGGCTCACCGAGAAGGGCTACCGCGTGGGGGTCCTCGAGGCGGGCAGGCGGTTTGCCGACGCCGAGTTCGCGAAGACGTCATGGAACCTGCGCAAGTTCCTGTGGATGCCGAAGCTGGGCATGTACGGCATCCAGCGCATCCACCTGCTGCGCAACGTGATGATCCTGGCGGGCGCGGGGGTCGGGGGAGGCTCGCTGAACTATGCCAACACGCTCTACGTGCCGCCGGAACCGTTCTTCGCCGATCCGCAGTGGAAGCACATCACGGACTGGCGCGCCGAACTCATGCCCCACTACGACCAGGCCAAGCGCATGCTGGGCGTGGTCCAGAACCCGACGTTCACCGACGCTGACCGGATCATGAAGGAGGTCGCCGACGACATGGGCGTCGGCGACACGTTCGTCCCGACGCCCGTCGGCGTGTTCTTCGGCACCGATGGCCAGAAGACCCCCGGCAAGCGCGTAGATGACCCGTACTTCGGGGGTGCGGGCCCTGCCCGCACGGGGTGCATCGAGTGCGGTGCCTGCATGACCGGCTGTCGCTACGGCGCCAAGAACACCCTGGTGAAGAACTATCTTGGACTTGCGGAATCGGCTGGGGCGCAAGTGCATCCGATGACCACCGTGACGGGCTTCTCGCAGCGCGCCGACGGCCTCTGGGAGATCCGTACCGCGGGTACCGGCCGGCTGCTGCGCCGTCGCAAGCGCACGTTCACCGCGAAGTACCTGATCCTCGCCGCGGGCACCTACGGCACGCAGAAGCTGCTGTTCAAGATGCGCGACACGGGCAAGCTGCCGAAGTTGTCCGACAAGCTCGGCGTGCTGACCAGGACCAATTCGGAGTCCATCGTCGGTGCGGGGCGGCTCAAGGTCGCGCCGGATCTCGACCTCACCCACGGTGTGGCCATCACCTCGTCGATCCACCCCACGGCCGACACCCACGTCGAACCCTGTCGCTACGGCAAGGGCTCCAACGCCATGGGTCTACTCCAGACACTCATGACCGACGGCACTGGCCCGCTGGGCACCGACGTGCCCCGCTGGAAGCAGTTGTTCACCAATGCGAGTGACGATCCGCGCGGCACGCTGCGGCTGCTCAACCCACGGCGGTGGAGCGAGCGGACCATGATCGCGCTGGTCATGCAGCATCTGGACAACTCGATCACCACCTATACCCGGCGTGGCAAGCTCGGCCTGCGACGGCTGACCAGCAAGCAGGGCCACGGTGAACCGAATCCGACGTGGATCCCGGCGGGCAACGAGGTCACCCGCCGGATCGCCAAGAAGATCGACGGCGTCGCGGGCGGCACGTGGGGTGAGTTGTTCAACATTCCCCTCACCGCCCACTTCCTCGGTGGCGCCGCGATCGGTGACGGTCCCGAGCACGGCGTGATCGACCCCTACCAGCGGGTCTACAACTATCCGACGTTGCACGTCATGGATGGCGCTGCGATCTCGGCGAACCTGGGTGTGAACCCGTCGCTGTCGATCACCGCGCAGGCCGAACGGGCCGCAGCACTCTGGCCGAACAAGGGGCAGGACGATCTACGCCCCGCCCAGGGCGAGCCGTATCGTCGGTTGGCGCCGATCGCTCCGGAGCATCCCGTGGTACCAACGGACGCACCCGCGGCGTTGCGCAGCTTGCCCATCGAACCGGTCACGTCGCCCGGTTGAGCGTCGGGCCTCCCGGCGAGTGTGACGCGGGTCCGCCACTAGACTGAGCGGGTGGAATCGGCAGCGCAGCGCCCTGTTCTCGTGGTCGACTTCGGCGCGCAATATGCGCAATTGATCGCTCGGCGGGTCCGCGAGGCGCGGGTGTACTCCGAGGTGATCCCGCACAGCGCGACCGTCGAGGAGATCAAGGCCCGCGATCCCCAGGCGATCGTCCTGTCTGGCGGGCCGTCCAGCGTGTACGCAGCAGGCGCACCGCAGCTCGATCCTGCGATCTTCGACCTCGACGTACCGGTGTTCGGCATCTGTTACGGCTTCCAGGCGATGGCCCAGGCGCTGGGCGGCACCGTTGCGCACACCGGCACCAGCGAGTACGGGCGCACCGAGTTGACGGTGACTGGCGGGCAGTTGCACTCGGATCTCCCTGCCACCCAACCCGTCTGGATGAGCCACGGCGACGCCGTCACCGAGGCGCCCGACGGATTCGACGTCGTCGCCGTCAGCGCGGGGGCACCGGTGGCGGCGTTCGAGAACCGCGGCCGACGGCTGGCCGGCGTGCAGTATCACCCAGAGGTGCTGCACACTCCCCACGGGCAGCAGATCCTCAGCCGGTTTCTTCACGAGTTCGCCGGGATCGGCGCGACGTGGACGGCGGCCAACATCGCCGACGCGCTCGTCGAGCAGGTCCGCAGCCAGATCGGCGACGGGCGCGCGATCTGCGGCCTGTCCGGTGGTGTCGACTCGGCGGTGGCCGGCGCACTGGTCCAGCGCGCCATCGGTGACAGGCTGACGTGCGTCTTCGTCGACCACGGCCTGTTGCGGGCCGGTGAGCGGGGCCAGGTGCAGCGCGACTTCGTCGCCGCGACGGGGGCACGGCTGGTCACGGTCGACGCCGAGGGCCGGTTCCTCGAGGCACTGTCAGGTGTCACCAACCCGGAGGGCAAGCGCAAGATCATCGGCCGCGAATTCATCCGCGCCTTCGAAGGGGCGGTGCGCGACCTCGTCGGCGACGGCGGCGACCACGAGATCGAGTTCCTGGTCCAGGGAACGCTGTATCCCGACGTCGTCGAGTCCGGCGGCGGTGCGGGCACGGCCAACATCAAGAGCCATCACAACGTGGGCGGTCTACCCGACGACCTGAAGTTCACACTCGTCGAACCGCTGCGCCTACTGTTCAAGGACGAGGTCCGCGCCGTGGGTCGCGAACTGGGCCTGCCCGAGGAAATCGTTGCGCGACAACCGTTCCCGGGTCCCGGCCTGGGGATCCGGATCGTCGGCGAGGTGACCGCCGAGCGCCTGGACACGTTGCGGCGCGCCGACGCCATCGCGCGTGAAGAGCTGACCGCGGCGGGCCTCGACCACCAGATCTGGCAGTGCCCCGTGGTGCTGCTGGCCGACATCCGCTCTGTAGGCGTGCAGGGCGACGGGCGCACCTACGGCCATCCCATCGTGCTGCGCCCGGTGTCCAGCGAGGACGCCATGACGGCGGACTGGACTCGGGTTCCCTATGAAGTGCTGGAACGGATCTCGACGCGCATCACCAACGAGGTGGCCGCGGTCAATCGGGTGGTACTCGACGTGACGAGCAAGCCGCCCGGCACCATCGAATGGGAGTGAGCGCGGCTCCATCCTGCGTCCACGGTCTCTGCCACTCGATCTTTCGCGCCATGAGCGCAGAGCGGACGCGCCCCGGCAGGGTCAGCGCACCGGGTCGCCGCGCCAGCTGAAGCTGTTGACGTACTTGCCCATGTCGAGGGCGATCTGCAGGCCCGCCGCCGATGGCTTGCCGGAGCCGAAGTCGGGGCCGAACGCGTGATACGGCCCGAGGGCGGCCGCAACGAGGGCGAGGTCGTTCTTCACTGCGACCATCACGATGACCCGCATCCGCGTGTAGTTGGCCGTGGCGCCCTGCGGCCAGCAGTCGACGGCCACGCCGTAACCGGGCTGATAGCCGACCATGGCATTGGGGATCTCGTAGGCCGTCTTGATGTCGGGCAGGCTCTCGGTGATCAGGTCGTAGGCGATGTCCCGCGGTTCACGACCCTTGGCCGGCTCACTGAACAACTGCAGCGTTCCGCCGTCACCGGCCAGCAGGTCGGCGTTGATGCCGTCGGCTTCGGTGGTGATCTCATACGCCGAGCCCTCCGCGGGGTATGAGACCGAGAACGTGCCGTCGGGGGCGGTGAACCGCGGATTGACCGAGACGGGTTCGCCCATGGGCGGGCTGCCGCAGTCCGGCGGGCAGACGTACCGCGCGGGCGGCTTGGCCAGTGCCCCGGACAGCCCGACGAGCCCCGCCGCGACGACCGCGATGGCGGCGACCCACACGACCACCAGTCGGCGGCGCGAGGTCTTGGGTTGGTCCGGCACGACGTATTCGCCCTCGTACAGTGAGTAACCGGGAGCCACCGTGCTCACTGTTCGCCCGCCTCGGGACTCGACGGCGCCTCGACGCGGACGGGCCGGTTGCCCCGGCGGGCCTCCCGTGACGTTCGCGACGACGCCCGCGTGGCCGCCCCGCAGGCCGGACAGAACGCCATGTCCGGGACGACGTGGCCGCATTGCGCGCACAACAACGGCTCATCCTCGTGGATCTCGTCGTGCGCTTCGTGGAGCAGCGCGAGGTGCACGCCGACCCGCAGGGCGAGCAGTGCCAGGGCGGCCACCGTCAGATGCACGATGAGCTGCCAGTTCTGGTCCAATCGCGCGATGTCGACGATCCCTACCGCGGCGTACATCGCCATCACTGCGAGCGCGAACCCGCCGAGTGCCGCGTACACGAAGTTGGGATGCTGATGCTTCTTGTTCTCCGGTCGGGTGAACCACAGCGCGGTGCCGACGAGGCCGCCGACCGCGGCAGCGGTAAGCGGTACCGCGAGGCCGCGGATGCCCGCTTCGACCACCAAACCGTCCATCGGTCGCGCACGGGCGACCACGCCCGCGCTGAACTGCGGCGCCAATCTGGTCAGTGTCGCCGAGCCGGAGAACATCAGCGCACCCAGCGCCCCGATCGCGAAGCCGTCCAACGACTCCTGGGTCCCCGGGCGCACCAGCCGGACCAGAACCACCGGGACGAGCATGAGGAGCATGCCACCGATCGGTATGCCGAGCCCCTCGCGTAGCACGCGGTCCGCGGCGATTGCCGTGCCCAGGGGGAGGTCGTAGTCGTCTGCCACCGCCGCGCCGGTCAGCAGCACCCAGCCCACGCCCAGGCCGATGCCGAGCGCGGCGGTGAGTACGAGGGTGACCGGCGGCACGTCGCGGTGCACGTCGGCTTCCTGCAGGTAGATCAGGAACAGGAACGGGAGGCCCAGCGCGGACACCGTGATCATGATGGCGGGCATGCGGAAGATCACGGCGAGGACGAGCCCCACCAGCAGCAGTCCGAACCCGATCAGGAACGGCTTCCGGGAACTGGCCGGCAGCTGGGGGAACAGCGAGCTGGCGAGGTTCGGGCTCAGCAGGCCTTCGCCGGGCGCTGCGCTGAACGACCTGAATCTCAGCCACGCCGGACCCTTGCCGTCGTGATCTCCGAGGTGATCGCCGCAGTAGCCGCAGAAGTTCCCCGCGGGCACGTCCATGTTGCACACCGAGCACGTCATCCTCGTCGGATCGGGATGGGTCGATTCGGAATCGGTGCTCTCGGAACTCATTGTCTCGCCACCTGCAGGTCGAGGATGTTGCGAACCAGGTTGTCGACGTCCGGCGTGCCCAGACCGGTGACGAGGTCGTAGCCGGGTCCGGCGGTATCGACGGCATTGCCGCCTAGCGTCACGTCGCGGAATGCCGGCAACTGGGCCCCCACGGCCATGCGGTAGAGCAGGGGATTGAGGTCACCGATCAGGCGACCACCGTTGGCGACCAGGTACTGGTTCATCACGGCGGCCATGCCGGCCCAGATGGGTGCCGATTGCGACGTCCCGCCGCCCACTACGTTGTCCCCGTTGAGCACGATCTTCACCCCGGTGAACGGGTCGGCGACGGCGGAGATGTCGGGGGTCATCCGCATTCCTGCGGCCCGGTCCTCGGCGACGTCCAGGGCGGCAAGACGTTGCCACTGCGGTTGCTCGAACAGGGTCGATACCCCGCCGCCGGTGCCCTGCGACAGCGGCACGTCGAACCAGGCCTGCTCGGCCAACCAGCCGCCGTCGGCATCGGTCGACAGGGTGGTACCTCCGACGTTCGTCATCTCCGGTAGTGAGGCGACCGAGTCCAGCCCGATGTCGGCGGGGCCCGGTGGCGAGGCCCAATCGTCGCCGCCCTTGCACTCCAACCCGGCCAGGTCTCCACTGGCGTCGAAGGCAGAGGTGCCGTTCGCGTGTGCGTCCCGAAGGGCGGACCGCACGGGCGCGAGGTCCGCGGCGGTGATCAGCTTGTCGCACCCCCAGCCGATCGAGAAGCTCCACACCGCGCCGGGGAACTGCTGATCGGTTTCCTCCAGCATCTGGCCGACCCGCACGTAGCCGCCGTTCTCCTCCACCGTGGGGCGGGCGTTGACGACCACCTTCGTCGCGTCGGGTGCGATCGCATGTGCGACTTCCAGGTCCATCGTCGTCTCGCCGCGTGCCGGTCCGGGCTGGCCGCCCACCAGGACGGGGGTGAACTCGGGGAGTCCGTAGGTCTGCGCGAACGTGTCGAGGTCGGACTGTTCGTAGCCGTCGAAGGCGAAGATGACGATGGTCTGGCCCTTGCCGGTGAAGCCGGCCCTGGCCAGGTCGGCCACGTTGTAGGTGGTGAGCAGCGCGTTGGGGGTCAACCCGCGGTCCGGCACGTCCAGCGGTATGAAGTCCGGCCGCGAGATGTGGTGCGGGGTGTAGCTGAGGATGCGGCCGAGTTCACTGACCTCACCCTGCAATGTCGCCGGTACCTCGGGCTGCTGGGGGGATGCGTAGAACTCCTGTCCGCGCTTGCCCCGGTAGTCGTGCACCTCGACGCCGAAGGCATCGGCCACGGCCTCGGGGGTACCTTCGACGATCGCCCAGTCATCTCCCGGGCGCCAGCGCACGGAGAGTTCGTGCTCCTCGGCCCAGCCGATCAGGGCAACCGGGCGCGATTCATCACCGAGCCTGGCGGTGAGCTGAACGTCGGGCACCTGCGCCGGCCCGAGATCGGTCGATGCGCCGAGCAGCAAACTGAATGGGCCGCCGATGTTCTCGGGCGCGCCCGGGTTCGGCGGTGTACGCAGATGCGACGCGACCAGCATCGACGCGACCAGCATGGTCGCGGCTGCAACCACGAACAGAAGCCATCGGCCGGGTCTGGGACGTCGGTCGAGCGGCGCTGCTGTGGTCGGTGGCGACTGCGAAGCCATGACGTCCTACGGTCTCGCGGTGCCTCGGGAGCCTTCGCGGCCAACGGTGTCCCCAGTCATGGGGTCACCGAGGCCACTAGCCTCCCGAGGCTGCGGGATGTCAGTTGTCGCCGGGGATGGCCGTCGGCGCGGGTGGCGCCTTGACGTCGGGGGTGAACAGGTTGCCGCCCGTGGGGTTGATCGACTTCTCGGTCGGGGTCAACGACGAGGTCGTGGTCGTGGTCTCGGTCGACGTTTCGGGTGCCGGCTCGCTGCCACCACACGCTGCGGTCAGTCCGACCATTGCGACGATCGCGGTACCGCCGACGGCTGCCGCGATACGGCGGGCCAGACGATTCGACTTCATTTGTGTAGTCCTTAACTATCCCCGAGTAGCGAACACATGACCTTCGGGGAATCACCAATGCGATTCCGCACGGCAACACCGCGCCCCAGCCCCATTCCGAAGTGGGTTCTGATACTGCGAATCCTAACGGAATGGTCAATTGCGTGCACAACCGCTCGTCGATGGGCCCGGTACCCGGTAGCTGAGCGCCCGCTGTGCCCCTGTTGCGAGCCTGGTGTTAGGTCTCGTCGGCGTGGTGGCAACGGTCGGTAGGAGGTCCGTGGGCACCCTCGATCCGCTTGACGGTGTCGGAGGGCGAGTGTTTACTCGTCATATCGAACATTTGTTCGATATGACGGCTGGTTCGGATGGTGCGGGAGGTGCTTCTGTGACGGGTGCCGCGACCACGGATGAGCGCCAATTCACCCGGGCTGAGCAGGTAGAACGGCTACGTCGCAAGATGGCGTCGATGTCGGGAAAGGGCTCCGTCACGGTCGGCTCTGCGCAGGCCGCCACGACGCCGTCGAGGACGCTGCTGCCGGACTCGGAATCTTTGCTGCCGATGCCGAACTCGCTGGCGGATCTGCTGCCCGGCTCATTGCCGAAGGGTGCCGTGGCGGTGCTGTCGGGCGCCCGGTCGCTGCTGCTGAGCATGGTGGCGGCAGCAACGGCGGCCGGCGGGCACGCCGCCATCGTCGGGCTACCCGACGTCGGCCTGCTTGCGGCGGTCGAGATGGGTGCCGACCTGAGCCGGCTCGCGGTCATCCCCGAGCCCGGCACCGATCCCGTCGAGGTCGCCGCCGTCCTGATGGACGGTCTGGACCTGGTGGTGCTGGGATTGGGCGGTCGGTCGGTCGCCGCCGACCCGGGCGCGGGCCGTGACGGCGCGCGCCCGTCAGAAGCGTTGCACCCTGCTGGTGGTCGGGGGTGACTGGCCCGGAGCGTCGGCGCGATTCGAGGCAAGGGTCAGCGGCTACGAGGTGACGGGTGCGGGGACGGGGCCGCCCATGCCCGGATGCGGGCGGATCAGCCGGGTCCGGTTGGACATGCGCGGGCGGGCCAGGGCAGGCGATCCCCTGCGTGCGGTGGGCGGATGACGTGGCCCGACCTTCCGTTCCCGGCGCTTCCCTTCCTGACGATAAGGCCGCCAGGGTGCTGGCCATCTGGTGCATGGACTGGCCCGCGGTGGCGGCGGCGGCAGCGGCGAGCCTGCCCGCGACCGCCCCCGTGGTGGTGACGTTGGCCAACCGCGTCATCGCCTGTTCGGCCTCGGCCCGTTCGGCCGGGGTACGGCGGGGACTGCGTCGCCGCGAAGCCCAGGCGCGCTGCCCGCAACTGCACGTCGTCGCCGCAGACCCGGCCCGCGACGCCCGCCACTTCGAGGGCGTGACCGCCGCGGTGGATGACGTGGTGCCCCGTGCCGAGGTGCTTCGGCCGGGGTTGCTGGTGTCGTCGGTGCGTGGAGCTGCCCGCTACTTCGGGTCCGAGCAGGCCGCCGCAGAGCGTCTCGTCGATGCCGTGGCCGCAGCCGGAGCGGAATGCCAGGTCGGTGTCGCCGACCAGTTGCCCACGGCGGTGTTCGCGGCCCGCGCCGGGTGCATCGTCGAACCGGGCGGCGATGCGGAGTTCCTGGCGCCACTGTCCATCCGGCAACTGGCCACCGAGCCAAGCCTGGCTGGTCCCAGCCGGGATGATCTGGCGGACCTGCTGTGGCGTATGGGTATCCGGACCATCGGTCGGTTCGCCGCGCTGTCGCGCACCGACGTGGCGTCCCGGTTCGGGGCGGACGCGGTCACCGCCCATCGGTTCGCCCGGGGTGAGCCGACTCGAGGCCCGTCGGGTCGGGAGCCGCCGCCGGATCTCGATGCCGTGCTGAACTGCGATCCGCCGGTGGACCGGGTGGACGCGGCGGCCTTCGCCGGGCGGTCGTTGGCGGTCCAGCTGCATCGCAGTCTGGAGGCGGCCGGGATCGGTTGCACCAGGTTGGCGATTCACGCCGTGACGGCCAACGGCGAGGAGCTGCAACGTGTTTGGCGGTGTGCCGAACCACTGACCGAGGAGGCCACCGCCGACCGGGTGCGCTGGCAGCTGGACGGTTGGCTGAACCGGCGATTGCAGGACCGGCCGACCGCACCGGTCACGCTGCTCACGCTGCATCCTGTGGAGGTGGTGTCGGCCGCCGCGCTGCAGCTGCCGCTGTGGGGTTCCTCCGGTGACGACGACAGGCTGCGTGCCCGGCGGGCCCTGGTGCGGGTTCAGGGGCTGCTCGGGCCGGAAGCGGTTCGGGTGCCGGTGCTCAGCGGCGGCCGGGGACCTGCCGAACGCATCACCTTCACCCCGCTGGGAGACGAGCCCGTGCCGCGAGCCGATCCGACGCAGCCCTGGCCCGGGCAGCTCCCCGAGCCGTCGCCCACCGTGCTGCTCGACGATCCGGTGGAGCTGCTCGACGTCGACGACGCCCCGGTGCGGATAACCGGTAGGGGACTGCTCTCCGCTGACCCGGTGCGCATCACTTCTGCGGGTTCCGGCGACGGCCGGGCCGGACGGTTGAGCTGGTGGGCCGGGCCCTGGCCCGTCGACGAAAGATGGTGGGATCCAGAACATTCCGCCACGAAGCAGGCGGGGTCGGGGCGAACCGCACGGATGCAGGTGTTACTCGAGGACGCCGCGTCGGAGGGGGCTGGATGCGCGATGCTGCTGTGCTATCGGCACAGGAGGTGGTACCTGGAGGGGATGTACGAGTAGTGCTCAGGACAGCTCGGCGGCAAACGGCCCGACGCGCGCGATGAACCGGTCGAAGAAGGCATCCGGGTCGACCTCCACGCCGATGTTCGCGTTGGGGTAGCGGCCCCAACGCCCGTTCCAATCGACCACCGTCATGCCGCGGGTCAAGGTGCCGGTCAGCTCCACGTCGATGGTCGACCGCCGGTAACGCACCAGATCCGGGTCGAGTGCCACCGCCGCGGCGAGCGGATCGTGCAGGTGAGCGAGAAAGCCCTCGCCCTGGTCGAAGTGGAACTCGAAGTAGAACCGCATCGCGTCCTCGAGCACGCGGATCAACGGGTTGGCCGCCACCGACCGGGTGCCGCGGTCGTCGAGCACGCTCATGGGCGTGGTGGCCGAACCCGCCGCGGCGGCCAGTCGACTCAGTGTCGACGGCGTCATCGCGGCATGTTCGGTGAGGTTGAGCCCCAACACGATAGGCAGGTGCGCAGGCATCTCCAGGCCCCACGCCGCGCCCCAGACGCTGAACACCTCGGCGGCGGCCTCGGGGTCCACGCTGACGTTCCACTCGGACACCGGCGTCGTATTGCCGCGATAGTCGAAGGAGCCGCCCATGATCACCAACCGCCGCAACAGCCTGGGCAGGGCGGGTTCGGAGCGCAGCGCCAGCGCGAAGTTCGTCAGGGGACCCGTCACCAGACCGATCAGCTCACCGGGGTGCTCATGGGCAGCCCGCACCCAGGCCTCGGCGGCGTCGTACTCGGTCAACTGACCGGTGCCCGCGGGCAACCGGGCATAACCCAGCCCCTCGGGGCCGTGGGTGTCCTCCGCCGTACGCAGCGGCGCGGTCAGTGGCCGGTCGGCGCCCCTGGACACCGGGATCCCGCCGACGCCGCACAGGTCGAGCAGGCCGAGATTGTTGACGCAGACCTGGTCGACGGGCACGTTGCCCGCCGTCGAGGCGATGCCGACCAACTCGGCGTCGGTGCTGGCGAACAGATACGCCAGTGCCATCGCGTCGTCGACACCGGTGTCGACGTCGGCGAACACCGGCAACGCGGTCGTGGGCCCGCTGCCCGGCCCATCGGCGCGTGTCACGACGCTCACGATAGGACGGCACCGCCTACCAGTGCACGCCAGGGACGCGGCGGATGGCCCATTTCAGGGCGCTGGTGACCCGCGCGGGCGCCACGGCGCCGCGGGCCGGGGGCTTTGGTCGCCGCGCATCCGCGGATTCCGAGCGGGATGATCCGTCGTTGGTGACGCCTCGTGCCGCCGCCGAGTCCGGATAGCCCAGGTAGATCTGGTGGAGCAGTCGCCGGGACAGTTTCGGGGTGAAATAGGTGCCGAGGTCGGCCAGCGTGCCGACCGGGGTGTCGATCCGGGCAGGCTTCTCGACGAGTCCGCGCACCACCATGGCGGCGGCATGCTCGGCGGTGATCGGCGGCATCGGGTTGAGTCGTCGGGACGGCGCGATCATCGGTGTGGCGACCAGCGGCATGTGGA
The DNA here is from genome assembly GCA_963798245.1 of uncultured Actinomycetota bacterium. Classification (GTDB taxonomy): domain Bacteria; phylum Actinomycetota; class Actinomycetes; order Mycobacteriales; family Mycobacteriaceae; genus Mycobacterium. The sequence goes on along the minus strand of CAWCSO010000002.1, from coordinate 395,894 downwards.
TGCTGGTGAAGGTGATGTGATCCGACAGCGTCTCGGTCCCCACGACGTCGGAGAACGCATCGAGTGCCGCCTTGCTGGGGATGTAGGCGCTGTACTTGGGACTGTTGGCCTGAACCCCCGCGCTGGACACGTTGACGACGTGGCCGAAGCGGCGCTCACGCCAGTGCGGCAGCAACGCGAGCACCATGCGCACCGAACCGAAGTAGTTGACGGCCATCACGCGTTCGTAGTCGTGGAGACGGTCGGTGGACGCGGTGACGGACCGCCGGATCGACCGTCCCGCGTTGTTGACCAGATAGTCGACGTGCCCGAACCGGCCGAGAATGTCCTTGACGGTGTGCTCCACCGACGCCGAGTCGGTGACGTCGCACGTGAATGCGTGAGCGTCGCCGCCGGCGTCGCGGATCTCGGCGACCAGGTCGTCGAGGGCGTCGGCACTGCGGGCCAGGGCGAAGACGCGTCCGCCGCGCTCGGCAACGGCGACGGCCGATGCCCGCCCGATGCCGCTGGACGCACCGGTGATGATGACGTGCCTGCCGACCAGTGCGCCGGCGGGGTCGTCGCGGCGGGCCCGGTCGGGGTCGAGGTGCACGGCCCAGTACCGCCACAGCCTGGCCGCGTAGGCGGAGAACTCTGGAACCTCGATTCCGCTGCCGTGCAATGCCTCCCGGGTATTGTCCGAGGTGAACGTCGGCGCCATGGCGACGACGTCGAGGATCTCGGCCGGAATGCCCAGTTGGGTGGCCGCCATGTTGCGCAGGATCTTCACCCGGCCGCTGGCCTTGACGAACGGCGTGGCGGCCGCGCCCGGCAGTGTTCCGCGCAGTGGCGGCAGGCCTGCCTCCCTGGCCACGCCGCGGTAGACGCCGCGCAGCCCCGTCGTCTTCGGTGCCGTCAGGTGAAAGGTCTGGCCGTCACGGTTCTCGGCGTGCATCAACGCCACCAGTGCGTCGACCACGTAGTCGACGGGAACGATGTTGGTGCGACCGGTGTCGGGCAGCACGATCGGCGTCAGCGAGGGCAGCTTGGCGAGCTTGGCCAGGACGGGAAAGAAGTAGTACGGCCCGTCGATCTTGTCCATCTCGCCGGTGCGCGAGTCGCCGACGACGACGGCGGGCCGGTAGATCCGGTGGCGCAGTCCCGGCGCGGACCGCACCAGCGACTCGGCTTCGAACTTCGTCCGGTGGTAGGGGGTCGGCAACTTCTGGCCGACGTCGAAGTCCTCTTCGGTGTACTCACCGTGGAAGTTGCCGGCGACCGCGATCGACGAGACGTGGTGCAAGGTGGCGTCCAGTGCCAAGGTGAGGTCGATGACGGCCCGCGTCCCGTCGACGTTCGCGGCGCGCTGGGCGTCCTCGGCGGCGGTGATGTCGTAGATCGCGCCGCAGTGCACGACGTGGTCCACAGGCCCCAGGTCGGCGACGGTCTCGTCGTTGATGCCGAGGCCGGGTGCCGTCAGATCACCGACCAGTGGCTTCGCGGCCTCGCCCCACTCCTGCGCGAGCCGCTCGAAGCGGGCGAGCGATTCGCGGCGCACCACCACCCACACCTCTGTGTCACCGCCGCGGGAGAGGAGCCGGGATACGACGCGGCGGCCAATGAACCCGGTACCGCCGGTAACGACATAGCGCACGAGAGCCATGCTCGCCCCGTCCGCGGCAAACGTCAACCTCCGACTCGCCGGCGTCGTCGAAGAGGCGTGACCTGGCCGCAAGGGGACACGTCACGGCGGCTATCGTCCGACGAAGCCGGCTCGACCAACCCCGAGGGAGCGACCAATGCCGATCAACCCCGACGCCATCGGTGCCACCACCGCACCGCAACGGTTCGAGTGGACCGACCGCGAGACGCTGCTCTACGCGCTCGGTGTGGGCGCAGGCACGAAGGACCTGGCATTCACCACCGAGAACAGCCATGACATCGAGCAGCAGGTGCTGCCCACCTACGCCGTCATCGCCTGTCCTGCGTGGGGTGCCGTCGGTGAGGTCGGTTCCTTCAACTTCGGCAGGCTTCTGCACGGCAGCCAGCAGATCCGACTGCATGCGCCACTGCCTCCCGCCGGAAGGCTCAACGTGCACTCCGAGGTCGTCGACATCCAGGACAAGGGCGAGGGCAAGAACGCCATCCTGGTCTTCAAGGGCACCGGCACCGACGACGACGGGAACGTGGTCGCCGAGTCGGTGTCCACCGCGGTGATCCGCGGTGAGGGCGGATTCGGCGGTAGGCCGGGCGAGCGACCCGTTGCCCCGGAAATCCCCGACCGCGAACCCGACGCCAAGGTCGCTCTGGCCACCACCGAGGATCAGCCGCTGATCTACCGCCTCTCGGGTGACCGCAACCCACTGCACAGCGACCCGTGGTTCGCGCAGAACCTGGCGGGCTTCCCGAAGCCGATCCTGCACGGGCTGTGCACCTACGGCGTTGCCGGTCGCGTGCTGGTGGCCGCACTCGGGGGAGGTGACGCCACGAAGATCCGGGCCGTCGGCGCGCGGTTCACCTCACCGGTGTTCCCGGGCGAGACGTTGACGACGTCGGTGTGGCGTACCGAACCCGGCCACGCGGTGTTCCGCACCGAGGCGGCAGGGGCCGACGGCTCCGACGCCCGGCTGGTCTTGGAGGACGGCACCGCCGAGTACGTCGACTGATCTCAGGTCGAGGGCCCGTGGCCATTCCAGTCGACCAGCGTCCAACCGTCGGGCGTACTCCCGCGAACCACGACGTAGCCGGTGTTGTTCAGTGGCTCGGCTTTCAGGAGCGCCGGGTCGGCGTTGCGGGTGTTCAGCAGTGTCCACAGTGCTATCGAACCGCCGTGGGAGAACACGACGGGTCGCTGATCGCCGGTGGCTTCGATCTTGGAAACCGCGTCGTCGAATCGAGCGTCGAACTCGGCTCCGTCGATGGATCCGGGGATGCGTGCAGCGAGGTCGCCGTGCGTCCACCTTTCGATGACGTCGAAGAAGCCCTCGGCAGACGAGTTGGGTTGTCCCTCATAGCTACCCGCCTCGATCTCCTGCAGTCCGGGAACCAGCGCAACGAGTTCGTCGAGTTCCGCGGCGAGGAACTGGGCGGTCTCCTGGGTACGGACCATCGATGACGCGAACACACCGTCGAAGCCGGCATCGGCGAAGTCGACGGCGACCCGGCGCGCCTGGTCCCAGCCGAGGCTCGTGAGGCTGGGCCCGGGGGTGGTGGTATCCACGAATCCCGAGGTGTTGCCCGTCGATTGCGCGTGGCGGATGAAGGTCAGGGTGATTACGTGGCCGGGTGCCGCTGACGACGCTGGGGCCAGGGTCACGGGCAGCGCCGCGACGATCGTCGTCATGGCCAGAACGAGGGCGGCGATGCGGCGCGTCATCGCTGCATCCTGCCATCACCGTCCGTTCGGGCCGTAGACGCGGGCGATGTCGGGGGAGTCCAGCCAGCGGGAGTAGGTCGGCGACTGGGGCCAGCCGGCGGGGGAGTCCTGCCACTGCTCCTGTCGACCCCACGGCAGCAGATCGATGAGCGCGAAGGAGTGGCTGAGCTGTTCGGTGCCGCGGCCGTCGGTGTGCCAGGTGCGGTAGACGGTGTCGCCCGTCGAATCAGCAACGCGCAGGAAGACGTTGACGGCGAAGCCGGCCCCGGGCGGGGCGCCGACGTCGGCGCCGAACGAACTCTGCGACGACGAATACCAGTCCATCCGGTTGCCGACCTTGGCCTTGTAGGCCAGGGCCTCCTCGATCGGTCCGTTCGTGACGATGACGAACCGGGCGTCGTAGTTCTCGAGGAACTCGAGTCGGGTGAATTGTGAGGTGAATCCCGTGCACCCGCCGCACTGCCACTGTGCGCCGTCGGTCCACATGTGGTTGTAGACGATCAGCTGGGAGCGGCCGTCGAACACGTCGGCCAGCCGCACCGGTCCGTCCGCTCCGATCAGCGTGTAGTCAGCCATCTCCACCATCGGCATTCGACGGCGCTGGGCGGCGATGGCGTCCAGTTCCCTGGTGGCCGCCTTCTCACGTCTGCGCAGATCGTCCAGCGCGGCACGCCAGGTGGCCTGATCGACGACGGGGGGTGTGGTGGTCGGTGTCTCGTTGGTCTTCTCGTTGGTCTTCTCGTTGGTCATGGTGTCCTCCATGGCTTGGGTCTCTGACGTGTTGACCAGATTGCGGCGGGAAAGTCATCGGGCAGAGCGTTACTCTGCGATACCCGCCAGCGCGATGACCTTGTCCGGCCGGAGCCGGACGAGCAGCTCGCCGGGCACCGCGTTGCGCCGACCGAACGACTCGGCGTTCTCGTCGCCCATGTAGCGACCGCCGAGGACGGTGGCCCAACGCAACATCTCGTCGAGATCCTCGCTGAGCTCGACCCGGCCCTCGACGGAGACGAAGTCGAAGGGCGGCGTCGACTCGTCCACGACCAGCACGGCGTGGCCGGTCCGGCGCAGGTTGCGGCCCTTCACCGTGTCCGCTGCGGTGGTGAAGACGACGTCGTCCCCGTCCAGGGTGAACCAGATCGGAGCTGCGTGAGGGCGGCCGTCCGCACGTACGGTCGCCAGGACGCCGGTTCGCGTGCCGGTGAGCAGGAACTCGCGCCGCTGCTCCTCGGTCATTCGTCGTGCCACGATGCGAGGCTACGAGACCTGGCTCATCGAACAAGTGTTCGATAGTCTGGTGGCGTGGGTTGGCACAATGGACCGCCGAGTTGGACCGAGATGGAGCGCGTGCTCACCGGAAAGCCGCGCCGGGCCGGTATGCCGCTCGAAGAGCCGAACGCCGATGGTGGGGACAGTCCGGCGTGGTCACGCAAGCGGGGAAGCTACGAGGCGCCCGACGGGAGGCGGAGTGCCCCGGCTCGCACGTCGGTGCCGTACGCCGAACTGCACGCCCACTCCGCGTACAGCTTCCTCGACGGGGCCGGCACGCCGGAGGAACTCGTCGAGGAGGCCGCCCGGCTCGATCTGCGGGCCATCGCACTGACCGATCACGACGGGTTGTACGGGGTGGTGCGGTTCGCCGAGGCGGCCAGGGAACTGGACGTTTCGACGGTGTTCGGGGCGGAACTCTCACTGGGTAACGTGCCGCGCACCGAGGACCCCGATCCGCCAGGTCCGCATCTGCTGGTGCTGGCCCGCGGGCCGGAAGGGTATCGGCGGCTGTCGCGCGAACTGGCCAAGGCGCATCTGGCCGGCGGGGAGAAGGGTAGGCCGCGTTATGACTTCGACTCGCTGACCGAGGCGGCGGGCGGGCACTGGCACGTCCTCACCGGATGCCGCAAGGGCCATGTCCGCCAGGCACTCTCGGCCGGCGGACCGGAAGCGGCCGAAGCCGCGCTTGCCGATCTGGTGGACCGGTTCGGGCGGGAAGGGGTGAGCATCGAGCTGACCCGGCACGGGCACCCGCTCGACGACGAACGCAACGCCGTGCTGGCCGGGCTGGCGCCGCGCTTCGGATGCAGCGTCGTCGCCACCACTGCGGCCCACTTCGCCGAACCGGCCCGCGGCAGGCTGGCCATGGCCTTGGGGGCGATCCGGGCGCGCAACTCGATGGACGAGGCGGCCGGTTGGCTGGCACCACTGGGTGGGGCGCATCTGCGTTCGGGCGAGGAGATGGCGCGGCTGTTCTCCCATTGCCCCGAGATAGTGACGGCCGCAGCGGATCTCGGTGAGCAGTGCGCGTTCGGGCTGGCACTCATCGCGCCCCAACTGCCACCGTTCGACGTCCCCGACGGCCACACCGAGGACAGTTGGCTGCGGCACCTGACGATCACGGGAGCCCGACGGCGGTACGGGCCGCCGGAACGTGCCGCACGTGCCTATCAGCAGATCGAACACGAGCTGAAGGTCATCGCTCAGTTGAACTTCCCCGGGTACTTCCTGGTGGTCCACGACATCACCCGGTTCTGCCGCGACAACGGCATCCTCGCCCAGGGCAGGGGATCGGCGGCCAACTCCGCGGTCTGTTATGCACTCGGGGTCACCAACGTCGATCCGGTCGCCAACGAGTTGTTGTTCGAACGGTTCCTGTCCCCGGCGCGCGACGGGCCGCCCGACATCGACATCGACATCGAATCCGACCTGCGGGAGAAGGTGATCCAGTACGTCTATGACCGCTACGGCCGTGACTACGCCGCGCAGGTCGCCAACGTCATCACCTACCGGGGGCGCAGCGCCGTGCGCGACATGGCCCGCGCGCTCGGCTTCTCGCAAGGCCAGCAGGACGCCTGGAGCAAGCAGATCAGCCGGTGGAACGGGCTGGCCGACTCGCCCGACGTCGAGGACGTCCCGGAGCCGGTGATCGACCTGGCGTTGCAGGTCAAGAACCTGCCGCGACACATGGGCATCCACTCCGGAGGCATGGTCATCTGCGACCGGCCCATCGCCGACGTGTGTCCGGTGGAGTGGGCGCGCATGGCGAACCGCAGTGTGCTGCAGTGGGACAAGGACGATTGTGCGGCAATCGGTCTGGTGAAGTTCGATCTGCTGGGCCTGGGCATGCTCTCGGCGTTGCACTACGCCATCGATCTGATCGCCGAGCACAAGGGCATCGAGGTCGATCTGTCGAAGCTGGACCTGTCCGAACCCGCGGTGTACGAGATGCTGCAGCGCGCCGACTCGGTCGGGGTGTTTCAGGTGGAGTCGCGCGCACAGATGGCCACGCTGCCCCGGCTCAAACCGCGGGTGTTCTACGACCTGGTGGTCGAGGTCGCCCTGATCCGGCCGGGTCCGATCCAGGGCGGTTCGGTACACCCCTACATCCGGCGGCGCAACGGGCTGGAACCCGTCACCTTCGACCACCCGTCGATGGAGCCTGCGCTGCGCAAGACGTTGGGGGTTCCGCTGTTTCAGGAGCAGCTCATGCAACTGGCCGTGGACTGCGCGGGGTTCTCCGCGACCGAGGCCGACCAGTTGCGCAGGGCGATGGGCTCCAAGCGCTCCACCGAGAAGATGCGCCGGTTGCGGGACCGGTTCTACGACGGCATGCGGACCCGCCACGGCATCACCGGCGCGATGGCCGACCGGATCTACGAGAAACTGGAGGCGTTCGCGAACTTCGGCTTCCCCGAGAGCCATTCGCTGTCGTTCGCCTCGCTGGTGTTCTACTCGTCATGGTTCAAGCTGCACCACCCGGCGGTGTTCTGCGCGGCCCTGCTCCGGGCACAGCCGATGGGCTTCTACTCGCCGCAGTCGTTGGTAGCCGACGCCCGACGGCACGGCGTCACCGTGCGCGGTCCCGACGTCAACGCCAGCCTGGCGTACGCCACCCTGGAAGACGCGGGGAACGCGGTCAGACTGGGGCTGGGTGCGGTCCGGCACGTCGGCGACGAGCTGGCCGAGCGGATCGTCGGGGAACGAAAGGTGAACGGGCCGTTCACATCGCTGCTCGACCTGGCCGGTCGGGTGCAACTGTCGGTACCCCAGACCGAGGCGCTGGCCACCGCGGGTGCGCTGAGTTGCTTCGGGACCGAGAGACGTGAGGCGCTGTGGGCGGCGGGGGCGGCAGCCACGTCGCGGCCGGACAGGTTGCCGGGCGTCGGGTCGTCCTCGCACGTGCCCTCCCTGCCCGGGATGACGCATCTGGAATTGGCTGCCGCCGACGTGTGGGCCACCGGCGTCTCACCGGACAGCCACCCCGTGCAGTTCCTGCGCGAGCGGCTGGACGAGATGGGCATCGTGCCCGCCGACCGACTGCTATCGGTGGTCGACGGGACGCGGGTGCTTGTCGCGGGGGCGGTGACGCACCGGCAGCGGCCCGCCACCGCCCAGGGCGTGACGTTCATGAACCTCGAGGACGAGACCGGGATGGTCAACGTCATGTGCTCGCGGGGGGTGTGGGCGCGCCACCGCAGGCTGGCCCAGACGGCGTCGGCGCTGGTGATTCGCGGCATCGTGCAGAACGCCACCGGTGCGGTCACGGTCGTCGCCGACGGGATGAGCCCCATCGACTTGCGGGTGGTATCGAAGTCGCGGGACTTCCAGTGACGTCGCGGGCCCCCGGGTTTCGCCGACTTCTGCAGGAGGGCTACTCCGCCACGCGATTCACGACCCTGGTGCAGAACTCGCGAGCGCGAGTGGTCATGCCGTCGGCGTCGTCCACACCTTGTCGATCGCGATGCGCAGCCGGGTGCTGAAGTCAGCCATCGAGTCGGTGAGCCCGAATCGGTCCGACATCTCCGCGTACTTCGCCCAGTACGGGCCGTCGTCGCGGCAGTCCACGCCCTCGGCGTCGATGGTCGCCTCGCCGCCGATCACCACGACGCCGCTGCCGTTGCCGTCGGAGTCCAGGTTGAGGCTCACCTGCGGACGACGCCTGACGTGGGCGACCTTGGCGGCAGTGGGCATCGAGTACACGAACAGCGCCGTGCCGTCGAAGAAGAACCAGATCAGCTTGGGCACCGGCACGCCGGACTTCGTGACCGTGGTCAACCACCCGTAGTGATCGGAGGTCAAGCGTTCGGCAACGTCAGGAGTCAATTCGACCGTCATGGACGCGAATGTAGTCTCCGGATATGACGACTTCGAAGCCCCTGGACCTGACCGTCGATGAACTCCTGACCACCACCCGGTCGGTTCGCAAACGCCTCGACCTCGAGAAACCAGTACCCCGCGACGTCATCATGGAGTGTCTCGACCTGGCGCTTCAGGCGCCGACGGGCTCGAATGCGCAGGGCTGGCAGTGGGTGTTCGTCGATGATCCCGACAAGAAGAAGGCGTTGGCCGACATCTACCGTGTCGCGGCGACGCCCTACCTGGACATGCCGGATCCGGAGCGCGGCGACATCCGCGACGAGCGGATGGGCGCGGTGAAGAGTTCGGCGAAGTACCTCAACGAGCACCTCCACGAGGTGCCGGTGATGATGATTCCGTGCCTGGAGGGCAGGCCCGACGGTGCGCCCTCGGGCATGAGCGCGTCTTACTGGGGCTCGCTTCTCCCGGCGGCGTGGAGCTTCATGCTGGCGTTGCGCTCACGCGGCCTCGGGTCGGCGTGGACGACGCTGCACCTGTTGGGTGACGGCGAGAAGCAGGCCGCCGACATCATCGGCATCCCGTTCGACCAGTACGCCCAGGGTGGGCTGTTCCCGATCGCCTACACCAAGGGCACTGACTTCAAGCCCGCCAAGCGGCTGCCCGCCGAGCAGCTCGCCCACTGGAACACCTGGTAGCCCGTCAGACGGCGCCCGCGAACCCGTGCTGGCGCCACGCCTCGTACACCGCGACGGCCGCGGCGTTCGACAGGTTCAACGACCGCCGGCCGGCCAGCATGGGGATGCGCACCTGCATCGTGACGTGGGGATCGGCCAAGGTGACCGGGTCCAGCCCGGTCGGTTCCGGGCCGAACATCAGCACGTCGCCGGGCCGGTAGGCGATGTCGCCGTAGTAGGTCTCGGCGTGCGCGGTGAACGCGAATACCCGCGCCGGCGTCACGGCCTTCCACGCGGCGTCGAGGTCCTCGTGCACCGTCACCGAGGCCAGGTCGTGGTAGTCCAGCCCGGCCCGGCGCAGCTTCGGCTCCGACAGATCGAATCCCAGCGGTTCGACGAGGTGAAGTTCGCAGCCCGTGCCCGCGACCATCCGGATCGCGTTGCCGGTGTTGGGCGCGATGCGTGGCGAGTAGAACATGACCCGGAACATCCGACGATCCTCGCAGTCCGGCGGGCAGGAGCGTAGCGACCGGGGAATGTGTCCGGCGGGCAGGAGCGTAGCGACCGGGGAATGTGTCCGGCGGGCAGGAGCGTAGCGACCGGATGTGTCCGGCGGGCAGGAGCGTAGCGACCGGAATGCCCTGCGTGACTGCGATTTGCCCTCCTGACATACGACTTGGCAACACCTCGGTCACGAACTCTGTCGCTTCGGTAAGAATTGTGGAAACGCCTGCTGATCGCTGTCATACTCGACCAATTCCCGGGCGGGTGACGCCTGTCCAGAATGGGCAAAGAGCTGCAGGAAGTCTTATGAAGAACGCGAGATTCAGCGAAGCCGGAGCAGCAGCAGGTGCCACGGCCGGGGCCCGATGACGGCCTTTCCCCAGCAACCCCGCGTCACTGCCGCCACCGAATTCGACGACGATCCCGCGCCGCCCCCGAAGCGACCCTCGAAATGGTCGATCAGCAATTGGCCCGTTCGCTGGAAGGTCGTTGCGATCGTCATCGTGCCCCTGCTGTTGGCCGGCGCATTCGGCGGCCTGAGAATCTACTCCGGCTGGCACGACGTCGGGGATCTTCGACTGGCCGCCGAGCGCGCCGACATGGTCCCCGCCATCAACGATTACATGGCCTCGCTCGAGGGTGCGCTGCTGGCCAACTCGACCGGTACCGACACACAGGCCGCGCTGTCCGACTTCGATGCCAGCAGGCAGAACCTTGCAAGCAGGATGGCCGACACCGACGTCGCGCCGGACGTCGGCGCGGGCGTCACGTCGATTCTCGACGACGGTCAGGCACTGCTGGACCAGGTCGCCGCCAACGGCATCGGGTTGCGGGAGCGGGTCACCACCTACGCGCCGATCCTGCTGACGGCCGAGGACGCGGTCAACGGATCGGTACGGCTGGACGACGAGCAGATCCGCGCCCAGACGCTGGGCCTGTCCCGGGCGATGGGCGCCCGCGGGCAGATGACGATGCAACAGTTGCTGGTGAACCTCGGTGCCGAGATTCCCGAGCCCGAATTGCGGAACTCGATGATCACGCTGGCAGGCACCGAGCCCTCGACGTTGTTCGGGATGAGCCAGGTTCTGGGCGTCGGCTCGCCCGATGCGCAGAAGCTGCAGGCCGAGATGGCGCAGCGGATGGCCCTGATGTCGGACCCCGCGGTGCCGCTGGTCAACAATCCCGAACTCACGGCGTCGCTACAGGCCACCGACCAGATCGCCGGGCAGGTCGTCGACTCGACCACCGCGGCCGTCACGTCGGGGGTGGCGGACCAGGCGTCGGCCAAGCGCGCAGAGGCGATCCGCGACTCCGTGATCGTCGGGGCGGCAATGCTGCTCGCGCTCCTCGTGGTGACGCTGGTGGCGCGCACGCTGGTGCGTCCGCTGCGACGGCTGCGCGACGGCGCACTCAAGGTTGCCCACGAGGAACTCACCCGCGAACTCGACCAGGTGCGGGCAGGCGCAGACCCCGGCCCCGTCCGGCTACTCCCGGTACACAGCACCGAGGAAGTCGGCCAGGTGGCCCACGCCGTCGACGAACTGCATGAACAGGCTGTCCTCCTGGCGGTGGAGCAGGCACGCCTGCAAGTTCAAGTCGGCGACATGTTCGAGACCCTGTCCCGTCGCAGTCGCTCGCTCGTCGACCAGCAGCTCTCGCTGATCGACCGGCTGGAACGCAATGAAGAGGACCCCGAACGGCTGGAGAGCCTGTTCCGCCTCGATCACCTGGCCGCACGCATGCGCCGAAATGGCGCGAACCTTCTGGTGCTGGCCGGATCGAGGGTGCCCCGCGAGCAGGCCGAGCCCGTTCCGGTCGCGGCGCTGATCAACGCGGCCGCCTCCGAGGTCGAGGACTACACGCGTGTGGTCGCCGCGACCGTCCCCGACAGCGAGGTCTCGGGCGTGGTGGCAGGTGACCTGGTGCACCTCATGGCCGAACTGCTCGACAACGCGCTGCGCTACTCGCCACCCACGTCGCAGGTCCAGGTTTCCGCGGTGCACACGGGCAATGGCGGGTTGGTCATCGAGGTCAGCGATGTCGGCCTGGGCATGGCGGAATCCGATCTCCGGGTGGCCAATACGCGACTGCAGTCCGGTGGCGAGGTGAATCCGTACACCGCGCGCCACATGGGCCTGTTCGTGGTCGGCCGCCTCGCTGCTGCCCACCGCCTCGTCGTGCGGCTGCGCACGACGGTCGCGGGCGAGCAGGGGTCGGGCACCACCGTCGGCGTCTACGTGCCCGCCGAACTGCTTCTGCACGGGGCTTCGCGTGCGATGGCACCCGATGAGCACGAGGCCCATGCGTCAACGCCGCCGGTGCGCGAGGACCATCAAGAAGACGACCATCGGTACGACGACAATGTGTATGGCGACGAGGTCGCTGCGGAACTCGACTACTACAGCAACCGGCGCGCAGACGCTCCGGTATCGATTCTGCCGCAACGTAATCCGGGCGCCAGCGGGATCTCGGACATCCCGGACGGGCCCGCCGCTTTCACCGAACCCGAGGCCGAGCAAGACCGTTCGGAGGATGACTGGCCCGCGGACCCGATGCCTGTCCGGTCGTCACGGCCGGACCCGGCGCCGCAGCCCACGCCGCCGCGTCGGGGCCCCACCGACACCTCGTCGTTCTTCGCGTCCCGTGACGCGCCCCCACCCCGGGAGACACGTCCGGCGGCGTCGGGCGGCGGCAGCATCTTCGAGTCGATGCTCTCCGAGTGGCTCATCGACGATCCGACCGAGTTGGCGATGAGCACCGATCTGGACTGGCAGACCGTGTGGGACCGCGGTTGGTCGGCCGCTGCGGCGGCCGAGGAGGCGCCCGTTGCCGGGCGCACCGAACAGGGGTTGCCCGTGCGGGAGCCCGGTGCCCGCCTGGTGCCCGGCGCGGCCGAGGGCGACGACGACAACGGCAGGCATCGCAACGGTGGTGCCAACGCTGCCAACGGATTCCAGAACGGCGGCGCGGAGCACGACGAACCGGAGTCCGGGCGCCCCGGCGCGTGACCCCGAGGCCGTGCGCGCCAGCATCGCCAACCACTTCGGTGGCGTGAACGCCGGCCGCAATCACGTCCGGGACGGCAGGGAGACAGACCGCCAATGACCCGTCCGACCCAGCGTGAATCCCTCGACTGGCTGGTCGCCAGGTTCGCCGACGAGGTCTCCGGGGTGTCCCACGCGATCCTGGTCTCGGCCGATGGGCTCTTGATGGCGGCCAGCGCACACATGCCGGTCGAGCGCGGCGATCAGCTCGCGGCGGTGGCGTCGGGTCTCGCGAGCCTGTCGAGCGGGGCCGCGCAGCTCTTCGAAGGCGGCTACGTGCTGCAGTCGGTCGTCGAAATGGAGAACGGGTACCTGCTGCTGATGCGTGTCGGCGATGGATCCCACCTGGCCACGCTTGCCACCCGGTCGTGTGACATCGGTCAGATCGGATATGAGATGGCCATCCTCGTCGAGCGGGTGGGCACGGTGATTCAGTCGGCCCGTCGTACCGCTCAGCGTTCGTGAGTCGACGTGGAACACAGACGCGACGGGTGGGATCCGGCCAACCGCTGGATGAGGCGAGCCTGGTGCGGCCGTACACGCTGACCTCGGGCCGTACCAACTCGCAGGTCGAGCTGCCCCTGGAGGCTCCCATCGCCACGCGTGACGGCGGACCGGCGCCCCGCTGGCCGGGTAACGACGTACGCGGCGAGATCCTCCGGCTGGGGGAGGACCAGCCGTCGGTCGCCGAGATCGCGGCCCGGCTGTCACTTCCCCTGGGTGTCGCGCGTGTGCTCATCGGCGACTTGGTGACGCAGGGGTATCTTCGGGTGCACGCGACCCTGTCCGAATCGGCCACCACCGACGAACGACGGGAACTGATGGGAAGGACGTTGCGTGGCCTACGGGCACTCTGAGAGCCCCCGCGAGCGCTCATCCGCGACAGGGTCTTCGCGCGAGCGCTCATCCGCGACAGGGTCTTCGCGCGAGCGCTCATCCGCGACCAAGATCGTGATCTCCGGTGGGTTCGGCGCAGGCAAGACGACGTTCGTCGGCGCGGTCTCAGAGATCATGCCGCTGCGTACCGAGGCCATCGTGACCAACGCCTCGCAGGGTCTGGACGGTCTCGACGCGACGCCGATGAAGAACACGACGACCGTGGCGATGGACTTCGGCCGCATCACGCTCGCCGACGACCTGGTGCTCTACCTGTTCGGCACCCCGGGCCAGCGGCGGTTCTGGTTCATGTGGGACGACCTGGTGCGCGGCGCGATCGGCGCGATCATCCTGGTCGACGTCCGACGTCTGCAGGACAGCTTCGCCGCGGTGGACTTCTTCGAGGCCCGAAAGCTGCCGTTCCTCATCGCGGTCAACGAATTCGACGGTGGGCCGAGCTATCCCACATCCGAGGTCCGTAAGGCGCTGGCACTGGGCGAGCGCATTCCGGTGGTCGCGGTCGATGCGCGGGACCCGAACTCGGCGCGCCAGTCACTGATCGCCATCACCGAATACGCGTTGCTGAACCTCAGTACGCTGCCCGGCTGACGTGGTGGATTTCGACACCGCCGATGCCGTGTGGGTCGACCGGGAATTCACCGGGCACGACTTCCGCGATGACGACCTGAGCCGACTCCGCACCGAACGCGTGGTGTTCACCGAGTGTGACTTCAGCGGTGTCGACCTGTCGGAGTCCGAGCACCTCGGCTCGGCGTTCCGCAACTGCGACTTCCGGCGGGCGACGCTGTTGCACAGTTCCTTTCGCCAGTGCAGCCTGCTGGGGTCGGTTTTCACCGACAGCAGGCTGCGTCCCGTGACGATGGTGGAAATCGATCTGACCCTGACCGTGCTCGGCGGCTGTGATTTGCAGAAGGTCGACCTGTCCGACTGTCGGCTCCGCGAGGCCGGACTGGTCGGCGCCGACCTACGCAAGGCGGTGCTGCGGGGTGCCGATCTGACCGGCGCGCGCACGCAGGGTGCCAGGTTCGAGGAGGCCGATCTGCGCGGAGCACGGGTGGATCCGACGTTCTGGACGACGGCGAAACTGCGCGGCGCGAAGATCGACGTCGACCAGGCACTGCACTACGCCGTCGCCCACGGTCTCGACGTGCACGGCGGATAGCCGTCGAGCGGACTCAGCCGCCCCTGAGCCGGATCTTCCAGCGCACGAAGCTGGTGTAGAACACGCTGAGCGCAGCCAGCATCGCCAGGTTGAGGAACCACGTTCCCGACGTGTGCTTCCACAGCGAGTCGTCGGGAACGATCGGCGGCCCCACCAGGTCCGTCAGTCCCACGGTCGACGCCGTCGCCGCGAAGCCCCAGCGCGCTGGGGTGAGCCACGACATCTGGTCGAGCGGGATGCGGCCCGTCACCGGGATCATGCCGCCGGAGAACACCAGCTGCGACATGATCGCGACCACGAGCAACGGCATGATCTGCTCGTTGGACTTCGCCAGCGCCGACAGCGCCAAGCCGACCGTGGCCGCGCAGACGGTGGTGGCGGCCATGCCGATGAAGAGTTCGACGGCGGCCGCCGTCTCGGACGACCCGAGCACCAACCCGCCATTCTTGGGCAGCCCGACCCCGATGAGCGTGATGGCGGTAACGATGCCGGACTGCACGATCGCGAACACCGAGTAGATACAGATCTTGGCCAACAGGTAGGCGGTCGTGGACAATCCGACCGCTTGTTCGCGGAGGAAGATCGCGCGCTCACCGATCAGGTCGCGGATGGTCAGCGCCGTGCCCATGAAGATGGCGCCGACGTTCATGAGCACCAGCACCTGGCCCGGCTGGTTGGGGGCGTCGCTGAGCTTGTCCGGCGGGCCGAAACCGGTTGCGCCGGGCACGGACAGCGAGAGCACGCCCATGATGAACGGCAACAGTGCAAGGAAGATGAAGTAGCCCCGGTCGGAGACGATCAGCCGCATCTGTCGTCGCGCGATGGTCGAGAACTGCCGCAGCACGCTGGTCTGCGATGGTTTGCCGAGATCTGCGGGCGGCCCCGCCTGCGGTGTCGGCGGCTGTGGGCCCTGTCGCTCCTGGAAGTTGCGACTCGCGGTTTCGGGGTCGCCCGCGACCGCGCTGAAGATGTCGGCCCAGTTGGTGGTCCCCAGTTGGGGACCGATCTGGCTCGGCGGCCCGCAGAAGGCCGTCTTTCCGCCGGGTGCCAGCAGCAGCACCTGGTCGCACACGTCGAGGTAGGTCAGCGAGTGGGTGACCACCAGCACCACGCGGCCGGCGTCCGCGAGCTGGCGCAGCATCGTCATGACCTGCCGGTCCAGTGCAGGGTCCAGGCCCGACGTCGGTTCGTCGAGGATCAGCAGCGACGGGCCGGTGAGCAGCTCGAGTGCCACCGACGCGCGCTTGCGCTGCCCCCCGGAGAGCTTGTCGACGCGCGTCTCGAGGTGGTTGCTCATCTCGAGTTCCTCGAGCACCTGCATGACGACCTGTTCGCGGTCGGCGGTGGTGGTGTCGGGCGGCAGCCGCAGTTCGGCGGCGTACATCAGGGCCTGCCTGACGGTGAGCTGGCCGTGCACGACGTCGTCCTGGGGGACCATGCCGATCCTGGAGCGCAGCGAGGCGTACTCCGTGTGGACGTCGTGCCCTTCGAAGGTGACCTTGCCGTTGGTCGGGTGGGTGTAGCCGGCGACCAGCCGGGCGAACGTCGACTTGCCTGCCCCCGACGGGCCGATGATCGCGGTCAGCGTTCCCGGTCGCGCGGTCAGCGAGATGTTGTCGAGCAGTGTCTTGTTGTCCTCGATGGTCCACGTGACGCCGTAGACGTCGAGGCCACCGGTCCGCGTCGCCGCCTCGGTCTCGGTACGGCGGGCGAGCATGCCGCCGGAGAAGACGAGGTCGACGTTGCCGATCGTGACCACGTCGCCGTCGCGCAACATCGCTGCGTCGACGCGGGTGCCGTTGACGAACGTTCCGTTGATGCTCTTGTTGTCGCGGATCTCGCCGCCGCCCGGGGTGGGCAGCAACGTGGCGTGGTGGCGGGACGCCAGCACGTCGGCGATGACGATGTCGTTGTCGGTGGCGCGGCCGATCTTGATCGAGCCCGCCGGAGCCTCGACGGATCTGCCCGGCCGAAGGATCTTGAGCATGCTGGTCGCGAGGTTGCCGTCGCTGTGGCGTGGCTGCGCCGTCGGCCCCATCGAGGTCGGAGCCTGCAGGTCGGCCTCCGACGCGCCGCCCGGCGGGGAGGGGTAACTGCGCGGCGGGGAGCTGGAGTAGGGCTGCCCGCTGGGCGCGGGGCCGGACGGGTATCGGGGCGGCTGACTCGGCGGGTAGATCGGTTGCGAGCGTGGCGGTGGACCGGGAGCGCGCGCAGGTGCGTGCGGTGGCTGGGTGGGCCATGCGGAGCCGGGCCGACCTGCCACCGGTATCGAGGTGGTCTGCGGCGGCGTGCCTACCAAGCCCTGGTGGCGACCGACCTCGAAGGTCAGCCTCGGACCGTCGGGGTTGCCGATGTTGACCCCTGATCCGTCCAGGATGTCGATCACCGGCGCACGCTGGCCGTTGACGTACATGCCATTGAGGGAGCCGTTGTCGATGGCCAGCCATCGGCCCTGGTCGAATCGCAGGATCAGGTGCGCCCGCGAGGTCAGGGGGTGGGCGATGCGGACGTCGGCGCGCAGGTCGCGGCCGACCACGACGTCATTGCCCGGCGCGAAGGTGCGGGACGACCCGTCGTATAGAACGGTCAGCGCTGGCGGTGCGGGTCGCGTCATCGGGTAAGACTCTAACGGTTCCGCCGCCGAAGGTGACCGCAGCACGCCCGCGCGGTCACGTCGGGCAATAGTGCCCGATGGATAGAGGGCCGACCGTGGGGCCTAGGTCCGGCTCGCCGCCGAATTCCGTGCACGAGGCCCACGTTCGTGGTCAAAGCCAACCCGGTGAGCCGGTCACGACGCAGTGGGTGTGGCTGTAGATCGTCGCCATGCACTTGTTGCAGTGCGTGCACGCCGAGCGCACCGAACGTTCGGGGCCGTCGTCGGAGATGCGGTTGATCAGGTCGGGCTCGGCGAGCAGCGCCCGGCCCATCGCGACGAAGTCGAAACCCTCGGCCATCGCCAGGTCCATCGTCTCGCGGTTGGTGATGCCGCCCAGAAGGATCAACGGCATCGTCAGTTCGGCGCGGAACAACCGGGCCTCGCGGAGCAGGAACGCCTCGCGGTAGGGGTACTCGCGCAGGAACTTCTTGCCGGTCATCCGGATGCCCCAGCGCAGCGGGGGCTTGAACGCGCCCGCGAACTCCTTGATCGGGGCGTCGCCGCGGAACAGGTACATCGGGT
This sequence comes from uncultured Actinomycetota bacterium, assembly GCA_963798245.1. GTDB lineage: Bacteria > Actinomycetota > Actinomycetes > Mycobacteriales > Mycobacteriaceae > Mycobacterium. Next base: position 377,989 of record CAWCSO010000002.1, on the reverse strand, counting down.
TGACCAGTGAGCTGCCCGCCGTGAGTTCGAGGGCGTCCAGGCCGCCGTCCTCCTCGAGCCACTTCGCCGTCTGCATCGACTCGTCGGTCGAGATGCCGCCCCGCACGCCGTCGGTCATGTTGAGCTTCGCGGTGACGGCGATCTTGTCGCCCACGGCGCGACGCACGGCCCGCACCATGCCCCGCGCGACCTTGGCGCGGTTCTCCAGGGATCCGCCGAACTCGTCGTCGCGGCGGTTGATCAGCGGGCTCAGGAATGAACTCGCGAAGTAGTTGTGACCGAGGTGGACCTCGACGGCGTCGAAACCCGACTCGACGGCCAGTCGGGCCGCGTTGGCGTGCGCGGCGAGGACGTCGTCGATGTCGTCGTGCGTCGCCTTCTTCGCGAATCGCATGCCGATGGGGTTGAAGAAGCGGACCGGCGCCAGGGCCCTGGCCTTGTTGGACTTGGCGTTGGCGACGGGGCCGGCGTGCCCGATCTGCGCGCTGATCGCCGCGCCCTCGGCGTGGATCGCGTCGGTCAGCCGGCGCAGGCCGGGAACGGCCTCGGGTCGCATCCAGATCTGGTTGCCCTCGGTGCGTCCACCCGGGGTCACCGCGCAGTAGGCGACCGTCGTCATGCCGACTCCACCTGCGGCCGGCAGCCGGTGGTAGGTGATCAGATCGTCGGTGACCAGCGCGTTCGGGGTGGACGCCTCGAAGGTCGCCGACTTGATGACCCGGTTGCGCAGCGTCACCGGGCCGAGCTTGACGGGGCTGAACACATCGGTGAACACCTCGGGCCGTGCCGTCTGCTCTTCGCCCGAGGGCCCCGTCGCCGCGTCCATGAAGCGGAGCCTGCCATGCCGCCTGTCAGAATGGCACCCGTGGGAGCGATCAGTTTGGACGGCAAGGTCACGCGCGACGAGATCTTCGAGGACCTCAGGCAACGGGTGGCGGCATTGACCGCCGCGGGTCGCACGCCCGGCCTGGGCACGGTGCTGGTCGGCGACGACCCGGGGTCGCAGGCCTACGTGCGGGGCAAGCATGCGGACTGCGCGAAGGTCGGCATCACGTCGATCCGCCGTGACCTGCCCGCCGACATCAGCCAGGCCACGCTCGACGAGACGATCGACGAACTCAACGCCAACCCCGAGTGCACCGGGTACATCGTGCAGCTGCCGCTCCCGAAGCACCTCGACGAGAATGCCGCGCTGGAGCGCATCGACCCCCGCAAGGACGCCGACGGTCTCCATCCGACCAATCTCGGCCGGCTGGTCCTCAACGAGCCGGCGCCGCTGCCGTGCACCCCCCGCGGCATCGTGCACCTGCTTCGCCGGTTCGAGGTGGAGATCGCCGGGGCGCACGCCGTGGTGATCGGGCGCGGCGTGACGGTGGGCAGGCCGATGGGGCTGCTGCTCACCCGCCGATCGGAGAACGCCACCGTGACGTTGTGCCACACCGCGACTCGGCATCTTCCGGAGCTGACCCTGCAGGCCGACATCGTCATCGCCGCCGTCGGTCAGCCACACATGGTGACCGCCGAGATGGTGAAGCCGGGGGCGGCGGTGGTCGACGTCGGGGTCAGTCGTGACGCGGCGGGCAAGCTCGTCGGCGACGTTCACCCCGACGTGTGGGACGTTGCGGGTCACGTGTCACCAAACCCGGGGGGCGTCGGACCGTTGACGCGGGCCTTCCTGCTGACGAACGTCGTCGAACTCGACGAGGCGAAGCAGTGAGCGCCCGCGCGAAGAGCAGAACTGCCCTAGCGGTGTGACGCCAAGGGAGTTCGCGCACAGGGTGTTCGCGGGCCAGTGGCCGATCCTGACGGTCGGGCTGTTCCTGGTGGTGGCGTTCGCACTGGTGATCGCCGGCTACTGGCGTCGCGGCGCACTGGTCCTGGCGATCGGTGTCGGGCTGGCTGCGGCCATGCGGCTGTCCCTGTCCGATGAGCGCGCCGGACTTCTCGTGGTGCGTTCCCGGACCGTCGACTTCGCCACCACCGCATCGGTCAGCGCGGCGATGCTGTACATCGCGTGGACCATCGATCCGCTGGGAACCGGCTAGCTTCGATGTCGGCCCAGGGGCGTCAGCAGTTCACCTTGATCGTGAAGTCTCGAGAGTCGCGTTGCACCCCGGGGTCGGACGTGTTGAAGCCGTCGACGGCACCGCTGACCATCCAGTTGCCTTCGACGAGTTCGGCGGTGGCGTTGCCGTTGGTGCCGTCCCAGTAACTCCCCGTGAAGCCGTCGAGGTTTCGGATCAGAATCGACTTGGCCGCCACCCCATCACTGGTAGACAGGACCGCCGTGATGCCGGCGGCGTCATCGCCGGCGTCGATGGTCCAGGTCCGCCCGTCCTGGAAACAACTGACGGTGTTCGTCATTCCCACGTCGTCGCCGTTGATGGTCACCTGTGCGGTCAAGGGGGGCAGCGCGCCCGCGGGCTGCGTGGTGGGTGTCGGGGCCGAGGTGCACCCCGCCAGGCCGGCGATGGCCGTCAACGCGGCCAGGGCGGCGAATCGGTTGTGCACGGCAACACCTTTCGTTTGCGGGGTCTTACGTGTCATCGTTCTGGGGATCGGTCGTGCTGCTGCGCCGGAATACCGTGTCGGCTGAGAGCGTCACGGTTCGGCCGAGCATGTGCAGCTTGTTGAAGCGCACGCCGAGCTTGTCGCGGTCGATGGTGATCTCCGTGCGCAACCGGACCGCGGCGTCGTCGAGCAGCTCGACGTTGGCGTGAAGCGTCAGCGGCGTCGTGGTGCCCGTGACCGTGATGAACGAATCCAGATCCGTGATGTCGGCGTCACCGGGGATCGTCTCGGTGACGACGACCGTGATCGCGGGGAACCGGTCGACGTTGAGGAAGTCCGGCGAGCGTAAATGCCTGTCGCGCATGGGAAGTCCGGTTTCCACTGTTGCGGCGTCGATGTCGAGCTGGCCGGATACCGTCCCGCCGGCGGTGATCTGGCCGCGGCCGCGCACGTCGGTGAAGTGCCCGGTGACGGTCATCAGGCCCCACATGGTCTTGTTGGCGAACCCGACCCTTGATCGTTCGGGAGTCAGCGTCCATTCCCCGACGGCATCCGGACTGTTGAGAACGCTTGCGATGGTGGACATTTCACCTCCCTGAGGATCGGCGGACGACCACCGGCAGCAGCGGCGAAACAGTCGTGCCGACGTGGGTTCGGCGACCTTCAGTACACGCCTTGCAACACCACATGTCAACGGTGTGGACAGGCCCCTGGCCCCCGGCTGGGCCCTCCGCCGCTCGGGCAACCCTGCCCATGCGGACCGAGCACGAGTGTCAGGCCAGCGTGGCCCGGATGCAGACGGTGACGTAGGGGAGTGCCAGGCCGGTGTTGTTCGCGAGCGCCGAATGGGTGGCCAACAACTCGCGGACCTGATCGAGGGTGCGGCTGCGCACGTCTGCCGGCGAGGTGATGCAGTAGCTGCGTGACGCGACGAGGTCGATGAGCGCCCGCGGCGTCAGATAGCTCGTCCACTCGACCTGATGTCGCTCCGTCGCCGAGAAGGGCGCGGGCAACGTGGCGTCTCTGGAGAATGCGTCGTCGTTGCCGATGATGCGCCCGAGTTCCTTGACCCAGCCCAGTCGCTCGTCGCGGGTGTTCCACACCAACCCGAGGCGACCACCGGGACGCAGCACCCGGGCCACCTCCTTGACGGCCCGCTCCGGATCGAACCAGTGCCATGCCTGTGCGACCAGGACGGAGTCGACGCTGTCGTCGGGCAGCGGGATGTCCTCGGCCGTGCCGAGCAGAGCCGGGGTGTCGGGCAGCGATCCGCTGAGCACGTCGAGCATCTCGGGGATGGGGTCGACCGCGACGACGTCGAGACCGCGTTCGACCAGGCGGGCGGTCAACTTGCCGGTACCCGCACCGAGGTCGAGGACGTTGCGTGCGCCGGACGTGAGCAGCCAGTCGATGGCCTCGGGGGGATAGGACGGGCGGCCGCGTTCGTAGGCCGCGGCCTGCGCGCCGAACGACAGCGAGCGCTGTGAGGAGAGTTCGGACTGCGCTTCGTGGGTCACCTCGAGGCCAACTCCAATGTCTTCCGGATCAGTTCGCCGACCGCCTCGGTCTCGACCAGGAAACCGTCGTGGCCGTAGATCGAGTCGACGATGTTCAATCCGGTACAACCCGGCAGCAGCTCGGCCAATTCCTGCTGCAGTCGCAGCGGGTAGAGCCTGTCCGACGTGATGCCACCGACGACCACCGGAAGTCGGCAGCCGGCCAGCGCCGCAGTGACCCCGCCGCGACCGCGTCCCACGTCGTGGCTACTCAGCGCGTCCGTGAGCGTGACGTACGTGCCTGGGTCGAATCGGGCGGCGAGCTTGCCGCCCTGGTATTCGAGGTAGCTCTGCACCGCATATCGGCCGCCGTCGGCGGGCCGCTCGTCGCCCTGAGCGTCGTTGGCGAAGCGGTCGTCGAGTTCCGCTTCGCCGCGATAGGTGAGGTGGGCGAACCGCCGGGCAATCGCCATGCCGACGGTGGGTGCCCGACCGCTGTCGTGGTAGTCGCCTCCCTGCCAGTGTGGGTCGGCCGTGATGGCCGAGACCTGGCTGCTCTGGGTGCCGATCTGATCGGCGGTCGCACGCGCGCCGACCGCAAGGACCAGCGCGGACCTGACCGTGTCGGGATGGCCGACGACCCACTCCAGCGCGCGGGCACCGCCCATCGACCCGCCGACCACGGCGGCGACCTGGGTGATGCCGAGAGCACGCAGCGCCGCGAGGTCCGCGGTCACCTGGTCACGCACCGTGATGGCCGGAAACCTCGACCCCCAGGGTTTGCCGTCCGGTGCAATCGAACTCGGTCCGGTGGACCCGCGGCAGCCGCCCAACACGTTGGTGGCAATCGCACACCAGCGGTCGGTGTCGATGGGGGCGCCGGGGCCTGCCACGCCGTCCCACCAGCCGGGGGTGGGGTGATGGGGACCCGCCGGGCCGGTGATGTGCGAGTCGCCGGTCAGCGCGTGCAGGACCATGACGACGTTGTCGCGTTCGGGGGACAGCTCACCCCAGCGCTGCACCGCGATGGACACGTCGTCGAGGACGTGTCCGTTCTCCAGCGTGACCGGTCCGATGTCGACGATGCCCACCTCACCTTCGGCGGGCAGCGTCGTCGGCACGTCGTTGAGCATGTCGTGGTGCATCTCGAAGGTCGTCACGAGTTCACACCGAGGCCGCCGTGCGCGCGGGGTCCGGGGAATCCGAGAACACCGTGGCCGCCGAGAACCCCCGCTCGAGGTCGGCCAGGATGTCGTCGATGCCCTCGATGCCGACTGCCAGTCGGACCAGCCCGGGTGTCACGCCCGTCGCCAGCTGCTCCTCCGGCGACAACTGGGCGTGCGTCGTCGACGCGGGGTGGATCACCAGCGAGCGGACGTCACCGATGTTGGCCACGTGGCTGTGCAGCGTCAGGGCGTTGACGAATGCCTTGCCCGCGTCGACGCCGCCGGCCAACTCGAAGGCCAGTACCGCGCCGGTGCCCTTGGGTGCCAACTTCTTTCCCAGCTCGTGCCACGGTGAGGTGGGCAGCCCCGCATAGTTGACCGACAGCACGCCGGAATGCCCGGCGAGATACTCGGCGACCCGCTGTGCGTTGGCGACGTGGCGCTCGATGCGCAGGCTGAGCGTCTCGAGGCCCTGGGCGATGAGGAACGCATTGAAGGGTGCCGCGGCCGACCCCAGGTCGCGCAGCAGTTGCACCCGCGCCTTGAGCGCGAATGCAGGCGGCCCGAGTTCGGCGAAGACGACGCCGTGGTAGCTCGGGTCGGGTGTGGTGAACCCGGGGTGGCGGCCCTGCGTCCAGTCGAAGTTCCCGCCGTCGACGATCACCCCCGCGATCGCGGTGCCGTGCCCGCCGAGGTACTTCGTCGCCGAGTGCACGACGATGTCGGCGCCGTGGGCGATCGGCTGGATCAGGTAGGGCGTGGCGATGGTGTTGTCGACGATCAGCGGCACCCCGTTGTCGTGGGCGACGCCCGACACTCCGGGGATGTCCAGAATGTCGATCTGCGGGTTCGAGATCGTCTCGCCGAAGAACGCCTTGGTGTTCGGCCGGACCGCGGCACGCCAGGAATCCAGGTCGTCGGGGTCCTCCACGAAGCTCACCTCGATGCCGAGCTTGGGCAGCGAGTAGTGGAACAGGTTGTAGGTGCCGCCGTAGAGGCGTGGGCTGGACACGATGTGATCGCCGGCGGACGCGAGGTTGAGGATGGCGAACGTCTCGGCGGCCTGACCGGAGGCCAGGAACAGTGCGGCGACGCCGCCTTCGAGCGCGGCGATGCGTTGCTCGACGACGTCGTTGGTGGGGTTCATGATCCGGGTGTAGATGTTTCCCGGTTCGGCGAGCCCGAACAGCGCGGCCGCGTGGTCGGTGTCCCTGAACGTGTAGGACGTCGTCTGGTAGATGGGCAGTGCCCGGGCGTTGGTCGCGGTGTCCGGCGTCTGGCCGGCGTGGACCTGCTTGGTTTCGAAGGACCAGGTGGCGGTCGGGTCGGTGTCACTTTCTGGCGTGGTCATGTCGGGTGTCTCCTCAAGAGCGAAGGGGTGTCGGTCAACCGTCGCGGAGCGCGTCTTGTCTGGACGCGGGCGCATCAGGGATCACGGGACCGCTGGGACCGTCAACGGGGGTCAGCAACGACAACACATCATGGGCCTCCAGGTTTCCCTGTCTCTCGGGGCCCGTGGTGCGGACCCGCGCTTGCCTCGTAGCCGCTTGCCGACTACTCAACCTGGTCAATCACCCGGGGCACCCCACCGCGGTTGGAGGGTTGCCGGCCAGCAAGCCGGGGCTTGACGCTGGCACTCATGACCGAAACGCAGTTTAACCCACATCCGAGTCTGGTAGCCAGTGGGTTCTCACGCCGCTCGTGGCGGCGTTGTGACCGCACCAACAGAGCTCGGGGAGCCTCTTCGGGATCGCCGCCGTGCGCGTAGGTTCGTATCCGACGCGATGCTGATGTCCGCTGCAGCATCCGCGGAGTTCCTCGAATTCCCACCGACCGTGACGCCGGGAGAGTGCCCATGACTGACCAGCAGCCAACCATCATCTACACCCTGACCGACGAAGCGCCGTTGCTTGCGACGTATGGCTTCCTACCGGTGCTACGCACGTTCGCCGGCGCGGCGGGCATCGACGTCAAGACCAGTGACATCTCCGTGGCGGCGCGCATCCTGGCCGAGTTCGGTGACTACCTGACCGAAGAGCAGCGCGTCTCGGACAATCTGGCCGAGCTCGGTGAGCTGACACAGGTGCCGGAGACCAACATCATCAAGTTGCCGAACGTCAGCGCGTCGGTGCCTCAGCTCCTGGCCGCCATCAAGGAACTCAAGGCCAAGGGCTACGACCTTCCGGACTATCCCGGCGATCCGAAGACCGACGAGGACAAGGAGCTCAAGGCGCGCTACGGCAAGTGTCTGGGCAGCGCGGTCAATCCCGTCCTGCGCGAGGGAAACTCGGACCGTCGTGCGCCCAAGGCGGTCAAGGAGTACGCGCGCAAGCACCCGCACAGCATGGGCAAGTGGTCCCAAGCCTCGCGCACTCACGTAGCGACGATGAGCCACGGCGACTTCTACCACAGCGAGAAGACGATGACCCTGGACAGGGCGCGCACGGTGAAGATGGTGTTGGAGACAAAGAGCGGCGAGACGCTCGTGCTCAAGCCCGAGGTGAAACTGGACGACGGCGACGTCATCGACAGCATGTTCATGAGCAAGAAGGCGCTGTGCGACTTCTACGAAGAGCAGATGGAGGACGCGTACAAGACCGGCGTGATGTTCTCCCTGCACGTCAAGGCGACCATGATGAAGGTGAGCCACCCGATCGTCTTCGGTCATGCGGTGAAGATCTTCTACAAGGAGGCCTTCGCCAAGCACCAGAAGCTGTTCGACGAGCTGGGCGTCAACGTCAACAACGGGCTCTCCGACCTCTACGCCAAGATCGAGTCGCTGCCCGCCTCGCTGCACGAGGAGATCGTCCGCGACCTGCACGCCTGCCACGAACACCGGCCAGAGCTGGCCATGGTGGACTCGGCGAAGGGCATCTCGAACTTCCATTCGCCCAGCGACGTCATCGTGGATGCCTCGATGCCCGCGATGATCCGCCTCGGCGGCAAGATGTATGGCGCCGACGGGCGCACCAAGGACACCAAGGCGGTGAACCCGGAGTCCACGTTCTCCCGCATCTACCAGGAGATCATCAACTTCTGTAAGACGCACGGCCAGTTCGACCCGACGACGATGGGCACCGTCCCCAACGTCGGCCTGATGGCGCAGCAGGCCGAGGAGTACGGCAGCCACGACAAGACCTTCGAGATTCCCGAGGACGGCGTCGCCAACATCGTCGACGTCGACACCGAAGAGGTGCTGCTGACGCAGAACGTGGAAGCAGGCGACATCTGGCGGATGCCCGTCGTCAAGGACGCACCGATCCGCGACTGGGTGAAGCTGGCCGTCACCCGGGCACGCAACTCCGGCATGCCGGTGGTGTTCTGGCTCGACCAGGAACGTCCGCACGAGAACGAGCTACGCAAGAAGGTCATTACCTACCTCGCCGATCACGACACCGAGGGCCTCGACATCTCGATCATGAGCCAGGAACGGGCGATGCGGCACACGATCGAACGCGCCATGCGCGGGCAGGACACCATCGCCGCGACCGGCAACATCCTGCGTGACTACCTCACCGACCTGTTCCCGATCCTGGAATTGGGTACGAGCGCCAAGATGCTGTCGATCGTGCCGTTGATGGCGGGTGGCGGGTTGTACGAGACCGGGGCGGGCGGTTCGGCGCCCAAGCACGTCTCTCAGCTGGTGGAGGAGAACCATCTGCGGTGGGATTCCCTGGGGGAATACCTGGCATTGGGCGCCAGCCTGGAGGACCTCGGCATCAAGACCGACAACGAGCGGGCCAAGATCCTGGCGAAGACGCTCGATGCGGCGACCGGAAAGCTGTTGGACAACAACAAGAACCCGTCGCGCAAGACCGGTGAACTCGACAACCGTGGCAGCCAGTTCTACCTCGCCCTGTACTGGGCGGAGGCGCTCGCCGCTCAGGGCGAGGACAAGGAACTGGCCGAACACTTCGGTGCGCTGGCGAAGTCGCTGGCCGAGAGCGAGGACGCCATCGTGGCCGAACTCAACGAGGTGCAGGGCGATTCCGTCGACATCGGTGGCTATTACTACCCGGATCCCGAGAAGATCGCGGCGGTGATGCGGCCGAGCAAGACGTTCAACGCCGCGCTGGAGGCTGCCCGCGGCGACTGACCTGCAACGGCGGGAGGACCGTCGCGGCGCCAAGCCTGGATCCACCGAGAACCGGGCGATCTGCGGCGTTCTGGTCCGTTCCCCCGCATGGGGCCAGAGGCAGGCGGACGATGGTTGTCAGCGATCGTCGACGATGGAGGTTGTCATGGCGAAGCAGATCACGGTATGCCCGGTGTCCGATTTACCCCAGGGGACGGTGACCGGTGCGGGACCCTATGCCGTTGGAAACATCGATGGCGCGTACTTCGCGGTCACGCGGCGGTGTCGACATCTGCGCGCAGACCTGGCGGGTGGATCGATCGAGGACGGGCGACTGGTCTGCCCGTGGCACCAAGCCGCATTCGACGTCGAGAACGGGCAGATGGTGCGCGGGCCCCAGCAGATCTTCGCCAAGATCCCCGGACTCGGAGCGATGTTCAAGACGCTGACGAAGGCTTGGCCTCTTGGACGCGGCACCGTGTCGGTGTCCGGCAACGACATCGTCGTCGAATAGTTTCGGGGCAAGGCGGCGGGTGCCTACCCCGCCGGCGGCTCGAGCCGCTGCCTCGGGCCGTGCAGATCCACGAAGTCGGCGATCAACTCCGTGATGCGACCGGGAGCCTCCAGCATCGGGATGTGGCCGAGTCCGTCGAGTTGGATCACCTGGGTTCCGGGCGGCAGATTGTCGACGAAGTGACGTGTACCGCGCGGGTGGGGGAACACCCGGTCCTTCTCGCACAGCACCAGCTGGGTGGGCACCCCAACGTTCGGGAGTTCTAGCAGACCCGGCAGCCGCAATGTCTTGAACAGCAGCTGGAGGTAGGCCGAGCAGTGCGTCGCGTCCTGTATCAGGGCCACCAGATCGGGATGGCTGGGGCCGTCGGCGGGTCCGCTGACCGGCAGCGTCGCCACCCGGCGCGCGAAGGGGAGATCGAGGATCGCAGGCCCGATCAGTCGGGCCGCGATCAGAGCCGGTCCGCCGAGGATGAACTTCAGCACCGTCTCGTACTTCGTCACCGAATGCTGGCGCCAGCCGCCCGCCGGCGCGACGGCGGACACGGTGCGGGCCCGTCCCCGTCGCTCGAGTTCGAACGCCACCCAGCCGCCGAGGGAGTTGCCGACGATGTGAGCGTCCCGCCAGCCGAGCTGGTCCATCCGGCGCTCGACGTCGTCGACCAGCGCCTCCGTGTGGAGGAACCAGGAATCCGCCTTTCGGCCGCCGTTGTGCCCGACCATCGTCGGTGCGAACACCTCGAATCGGCCCGTCTCCGCCAGCTGATCGGCCACCGTGCGCCACACGTTCTGTGAGCACAGGAAGGGATGCAGCAGCAGGATCGGTTCCCCGGATCCGACGTGGATGGGGGCGCGTTCTGGCATGCGGCCGACACTAAGGCGATACCGGCGGTACCGCAAGGTCGTTGGTTAGGGTCCCCACCGTGGCCGCGCACGCAAGGAGCACCTGATCGTGATCGTCAGCACCATCAACGTCAACGGTATTCGCGCTGCCGTGAAGCAGCGGTCGGCGCAGAACCTCGGTCTGCTGCCGTGGCTCGCCGAGACCCGCGCCGACGTCGTGTGCCTGCAGGAGACCCGTGCCGACGACGAGCAACTCGCCGAGGCGCTTGCGCCCGCGCTGGCCGACGGCTGGCACCTCGCGTCGGCCGACCCGCATCTGAAGGGCCGCAACGGCGTGGCCGTGCTCAGTCGCCACCCGATCACGCGGGCCGGGATCGGACCCGGCTTCGAAAATGGGGATGACGAGTTCGCCTCGCATGGGCGCTATCTGGAGGTCGACTGCGCCGTTCCGGGTGGTCCCGCCACGGTGGCCAGCGTGTACTTTCCGACCGGCGAGGCGCAGACCCACCGGCAGCTCGAGAAGGAGCGGTTCATGGCCGCGGTCGCCGCGCGGATGGCCGTGCTGCGTCGTCAGCGACGTGATGCGGTGGTGTGTGGGGATTGGAACATCGGTCACACCGAACTCGACATCAAGGCCTGGAAGGCGAACCGGAAGAAGGCCGGGTTTCTGCCCGGCGAGCGGCAGTGGCTGACCGATCTGCTGGCCACCGGGTGGGTGGATGTCGTGCGGGTCGCGCATCCCGACGTTGCGGGCCCCTACAGCTGGTGGTCGTGGCGCGGCAAGGCGTTCGACAACGATGCGGGGTGGCGTATCGACTACCAGTTGGCTAACCGGCGGCTGGCCGACCGCGTCGTCTCCGCTCGGGTCGAGCGGGCCGCTGACTACGCGCTGCGGTGGTCCGACCACGCTCCTGTCACCGTCGAGTACGGCTGACCCCACGGCAGTGAGAGGATCGAATCCATCATGACCACTCAGCCCGTCGTCTTCTCCGGCGTCCAGCCCACCTCCGATTCCCTTCACCTCGGTAACGCCCTGGGCGCGGTCAACCAGTGGGTGGCTCTGCAAGATGACTACGACGCCTACTTCTGCGTCGTCGACCTGCACGCCATCACCGTCCCGCAGGATCCCGACACGCTACGACGGCGCACCCTGGTCACCGCCGCGCAGTATCTCGCGCTCGGCATCGACCCCGACCGCGCGACGGTCTTCGTCCAGAGTCATGTGCCGGCACACGCCGAATTGAGTTGGGTACTAGGGTGTTTCACGGGTTTCGGGCAGGCTTCGCGGATGACGCAGTTCAAGGACAAGTCGCAGAAGCAGGGCACGGACTCCGCGACCGTCGGGCTGTTCACCTACCCGGTGCTGCAGGCGGCCGACGTCCTGCTCTACGACACCAACCTGGTACCCGTGGGGGAGGATCAGCGCCAGCACCTGGAACTGGCCCGCGACGTCGCGCAGCGCTTCAACGCCCGGTTTCCCGACGTGTTCGTCGTGCCCGAGGTGATGATTCCCAAGGCGACCGCCAAGATCTACGACCTGCAGGAACCGACGGCCAAGATGAGCAAGTCCGCATCCACGGACGCCGGGCTGATCAGCCTGCTCGACGATCCGAAGAAGACCGCCAAGAAGATCCGTTCCGCCGTCACCGACAGTGAGCGCGAGATTCGCTTCGACCCCGAGGCGAAGCCCGGCGTCTCCAACCTGTTGACCATCCAGTCCGCGGTGACCGGCGCCGACATCGGCAAGCTGGTTCGGGGATATGCGGGACGGGGTTACGGCGACCTCAAGTCCGACACCGCCGAGGCCGTCGTCGAGTTCGTCACCCCGGTCAAGACACGGGTCGACGAGTTGCTGGCCGACACAGGCCACCTCGAATCGATCCTGGCCGCGGGGGCACGCCGCGCGAGGGAGGTGTCTGGGCAGACGTTGCAGCGGGTATACGGCCAACTAGGCTTCTTGAACAGGGGTCCCTGACGCGCTCCCGGAAGGCTTGGTATGACCGAACCGGACAAACCTGGCTTCATGGACCGGCTCAAGGCGCGTTTCCCCTGGGTGGAACGCGTCATGCGGGCCCAGGGCCGTTACACCGAGGCCAACGGCAACTTCTTCGCGGCGGGCATCACGTACTACACGATCTTCGCGATGTTCCCCCTGATCATGGTCGCCTTCGCGGCGGCGGGTTTCGTCTTGGTGAGCAACCCGGATCTGCTGGCCGAGATCACGAGAAGCATCAAGTCTCAGGTCTCGGGTCAGCTCGGTGAGCAGTTGGTGCAACTGATGGACTCGGCGATCGAGTCGCGCACCTCGGTCGGCGTCATCGGCCTGGCCGCCGCCGCCTGGTCGGGATTGGCGTGGATGAACAACCTGCGCGAAGCGCTCAGTGCGATGTGGGAGCAGCGGCGGGAAAAGGCCAACTTCGTCAAGACCAAGCTGTCAGACCTCGTGGCGCTGCTGTCGATGTTCCTCGCGATCGTGGTCACCATCGGGCTCACCGCGCTGGGCAGCACGGGGTTGATGAAGACGGTCCTGGAGTGGTTTGGGCTCGGCAATCTGCCCGCTCTGAGCACGATGTTGAGCGTTGCCTCCCTGGTGATGTCGCTGCTCGTGTCATGGCTGCTGTTCAGCTGGGTCATCGCCCGGCTCCCGCGCGAGTCCGTAACCCTGCGCAGCTCGGCCCGGGCCGGACTGCTGGCCGCCGTCGGCTTCGAGATCTTCAAGCAGGTTGCGTCGATCTACCTGAAGTCGGTGCTCACCGGCCCCGCGGGTGCAACCTTCGGCCCCGTGCTCGGCATCATGGTGTTCGCCTACGTCACGGCGCGGCTGGTGCTGTTCTCCACCGCGTGGGCGGCCACCGCCAAGGAGAACCTGGAGGCGGCCCCGGTCGACGCCCCGGACCCCGCGGAGATCACCACCCGGCTTCAGGTTCGCGAAGGCATCGGCCCCGCCGGCGCGGTTGCCGCTGCCGCAGTGGGTGCCGCTGGTGCACTTGGTCTTTCGAGGTTGACCCAGCGTCGACGCTAGCGGATCGGTCGTCTGTTGATCGACCGCGCGCCCATGATCAGGCCGAACACGACGATCGAGCCGACGATCCCCACGCCCACCCGGACTGGCGTGGCATCCTCGGGTGGCAGTATCGATGCAAGGTCCTGTGCCGCCTCGAGATTGGACATCGGGGCGGGGTCGCGGGCCGTCAGCGACGGGTCCGGCTCGACGAGCGTGCCGATCTTGGTTCCCGGGGTCGTGGCGAACCCGTAGTCCAGGAGGTGGGCGGCCTGCTCCCACGGCGCGATCGGTTGGCGGGTTCCGCGGAGCAGCACCGCCACCAGTCTGCGACCGTCACGTTCCGCCGCGCCGACGAACGTCTGGCCGGCGTCGTCGGTGTAGCCGGTCTTTCCGCCCAGCGCGCCCGGATAGTTGGCGAGTAGCTTGTTGTCGTTCTCGAGTTCGTACTCGGGCAGGGGATAGGTCTGGGTGCCGACGATGTCGCTGAAGATGGCGTTCTGCCAGGCGTACCGGTAGAACAGGCCGATGTCGTATGCCGACGTGCTCATGCCCGGGCCGTCGAGACCGGACGGCGTGGCGGCCCTGGTGTCGCGCCCGCCGAGTTTGTCCGCCAACTCGTTGATCTTCCGTAGGCCGACGTCCATGCCGCCGAGTTGTCCGGCGAGCGCGTGCGCGGCGTCGTTGCCCGAGTGCATGAGCAGACCGTGCAGCAGGTCGTTGACGGTGTAGACGCTGCCGTCCTTGACGCCGATCTTGGTGCCCTCGGCGGCGGCGTCGTCGGCGGTGCCGATCACCTGTTTGTTGAGCGGCAGTTCCTTGAGTGACTGCATCGCCACCAGCACCTTGATGATGCTCGCGGGGCGGTGGCGGCCGTGCGGATCGCGTGCGGCGATGACGTCGCCGGTGTCGAGGTCGGCGACCAGCCAGGCTTCCGCGGACACGTCCTCGGGCACCGGGGGAGTGTCGGGGGCCGTGATGATTCCGCATCCCGACAGCGCTTCGCCACCGAGGGGTTTGGCGGGTACCGGCAGCGGCTCGGGCGGGGGGCCGGCCGTGGGTATCTCGGAGGAGTCGATGGCGGGAGGCGTCGCGACCTTGTACGGGCAGGCTTCGGGGTCGGCCCCGGCCACCGGAAGGCCGATGAGCAGCGGAGTTGCGAAGACGGCCGCGGCAGCAGCCAGACGGGCAACGCGACGCGAGACCGGTCCTGAGGTAGCCATGGTGCTTGCAGGTTAGGAGATGGCGCGAGGATTTCGGTGTTGCCACGCTGTTGCCAGAGTGACTATTGCTACCAATGGGACAGGTTTGCGACGCCCGGCTCGCCGAACGTGACGCTGGAGTCCCGACCAACGCCGACCGTGACTCTGGCGTCACGCTCGAGGAGTTGGGTTGGCCCCCGACGCGTCACAGGTCGCAGTACGCGACGGCCGAGAACTCGATCGTCGACATCCACAATCGACCCGACGTCTCGACGACGCCCGTGACGCCACCGAAGTCGGGATGGTTGGTCCGGATGCCACCGACCACCGCCCCGCTGTCGACATCGAATCCCACCACCCAGATCTCGGGTGCGACCTTCGGCTGCAGTCGTGCGGGGAGCCGCCAGATCAGCTTGCGGATCCACGGTGCCCGCGGCATCAGGCCCTCGGCAGCGGCGTTCACCGGGGTTACCATCGCGGTCCAGATCCGGCCGTCGGAACCGGTGGAGATGTTGTCCGGCATTCCGGGCAGGTGAACCGCCAGCGGCGTGACGGTCCCGGCCTGCGGGCCGGTCAGCCAGTACTTCGAGAGCCTGCGCGCAAGAGTCTCGGCGAACACCAGCGCCGATCCGTCGGCGCTGACGGTCACCCCGTTGGCGAAGTACAGCCCGTCGACGAGCGTGGTGACGGTGCCGTCGCCGGCCAGCCGGAACAGCCCACCGCGACCGCGCGCCTCCAGGATCGGTGCAAGAAAGTGCTCGAAACCGAAGTCGCTCGTCGACTCGGTGAAATAGATGGTGCCATCGTCGGTTTCGGTCACGTTCGAACAGAATCGAAGTGGCCTTCCGTTCACCGAATCGGCGAGTACGTCGAGGGTGCCGCTGCCCGGATCCAGTGCCAGCAGACCCCGATGGCTGTCGCAGATCAACAGACGACCATCGCGGGCGACGTGCAGTCCGAGCGGCCGCCCGCCCGTATCGGCGACGACGGTGTGCTCGCCGCCGTCGGGTGAGAGCCGCACGATGCGCCCATCGAGCAGACCGGTCCACAGGTTGCCGTCGGGGGCCACGACTATGTCTTCGGGGCCGTGGCCTCCGACCGGCACGATGGTGACCGGTTTGGCCGGTAGACCGGGCAGCGGGTCCACCGGTGGCGGCTGCCAGCGGACGGGATGTATCGGCGGCTTGCGCAGCTTTGCGGGCACGCCGTGACGATAGCGCGTCGTCTACATCCGGCGGCTGGCCTCGCTCAGAACTCCGCTCAGGATGTCGTAGATCGCGTCGAACTCCTTTTGACCGCTGATCAACGGCGGTGCCAACTGGACCACCGGGTCGCCGCGGTCGTCGGCGCGGCAGTACAGCCCGGCCTCCCAGAGCGCCGGGGTGAGGTAGCCCCGGAGCAGGCGCTCGGATTCCTCTTCGTTGAACGTCTCCTTCGTGGTCTTGTCCTTCACCAGTTCGATGCCGTAGAAGAAGCCCTCGCCACGAACGTCGCCGACGATCGGCAGGTCGTGCAGCTTCTCCAGGGTCGACCGGAACGCGGGCGCCAACTCCTTGACGTGGTCGTTGATGCCCTCGCGCTCGAAGATGTCGAGGTTGGCCAGTGCCACGGCCGCAGACACCGGATGGCCGCCGAAGGTGTAGCCGTGTCCGAAGACGGTATGGCCGTCGTTGAACGGCTCGAAGAGCCGGTCGCTGGCGACCATCGCGCCGATGGGCGAGTAGCCGGAACTCAGGCCCTTGGCGCAGGTGATGATGTCCGGAACGTAACCGAAGTCGTTGCAGGCGAACATCGAACCGATCCGGCCGTACGCGCAGATCACCTCGTCGGAAACCAGCAGCACGTCGTACTCGTCGCAGATCTCGCGGACCCGCTCGAAGTAGCCGGGCGGCGGCGGGAAGCAGCCGCCGGCGTTCTGCACGGGCTCCAGGAACACCGCGGCGACGGTGTCGGGGCCCTCGAACTCGATGGCCTCGGCGATGCGGTCGGCGCAGTAGCGCCCGAACGCCTTGATGTCGGTGTCGAACGGTGCGGGCGCCCGGTAGAAGTTGGTGTTGGGCACCCGGAACCCGCCCGGCACCAGCGGCTCGAACGGTGCCTTGAAGTCCGGGATGCCGGTGATCGACAGCGCGCCCTGCGGTGTGCCGTGGTAGGCGATCGACCGCGACACCACCTTGTGCTTGCCTGGCTTACCGGTCAGCTTGAAGAACTGCTTGGCCAGTTTCCACGCGCTCTCCACCGCCTCACCGCCGCCGGTGGTGAAGAAGACGCGGTTGAGGTCGCCCGGTGCGAAACCGGCGATGCGCTCGGACAGTTCGATTGCCGGTGGCGTGGCGTAGGACCACAGCGGGAAGAAGGCAAGCGTCTCGGCCTGCTTGGCGGCGGCTTCGGCAAGCTCCTTGCGGCCGTGGCCGACCTGCACGACGAACAGGCCCGAGAGGCCGTCGATGTACTGTTTGCCCGCGTCGTCGAAGATGTGCACGCCTTCGCCGCGGGTGATGATGGGTGGGGTGATCCCCGCGCCGTGTCGGGCGAAGTGGCCCCACAGGTGGCGGTTGGCGATTGCGCCCAAGTCGTTGGCTGTCTTGTGTTCAGTTTCGATGAGTGTCATCTAGTTCCCCAATTGTATTGCTGTTTGACGAGTTTGAGGTAAACCAAGGTTTCGGTGGATATCACCCCTGGGACGGCGCGGATCTTGGTGTTCAAGAGGTCGAGCAGATCTTCGTCGTCCTCGCAGACGACCTCGGCGATCGCATCGAACGAGCCCGCCGTCAACACCACGTAGTCAACGGCCGCGAGTTCGGAGAGCTTCTCGGCGACCTTCAACGTGTCACCGGTGCAGCGAATGCCGATCATGGCCTGCCGGGCGAAGCCGAGTTGCATCGGATCGGTGACGGCGACGATCTGCATGACGCCGGCGTCGACCATCCGCTGCACGCGCTGCCGGACCGCCGCCTCGGACAGCCCGATGGCCTTGCCGATTCCCGCGTAGGACCGCCTTCCGTCCTGCTGAAGCTTCTCGATGATCGCCTTGGAGAGATCGTCGAGCGGGTATGCGGCACCGGGTCGCGAGTGGTTGACCCGCAGCGGGACGGCGTGCACCCGGGCTTGAGCGTCCGGGTTGACCATACCCACGATTGTGCACGGAATCCGTCGTGACAAGCAACTAAACCGATGAGATCACGCGTCGGCAGCCGTCGCCGGTGCGGGAATGCGTTGCCGCTTCGTACGCCTCATCCGAGCCGACGCGCTAGCGTGAAACACATGGCTCAGACAGTGAGAGGTTGCTGGATCGACGGTGGTGCGGTGCAGGCGGGAGGCAAGCCGTTTCAGGTGCGCAACCCGGCCACCGGCGACGCCGTCGCCGAGTACGCGCTGGCCACCCCGGCCGACGTGGACGCCGCCGTCGCGGCCGCGCGCTCCGCGCTGCACGACTGGTCGACGGCCACCCCCGTCGACCGCTCGGCTGTGCTGGCCAAGCTGGCCAAACTCGCCGACGAGAACGCCGACGCCCTGATCGCCGATGAGGTCGCGCAGACGGGCAAGCCCGTCCGGCTCGCGACGGAGTTCGACGTGCCGGGCAGCATCGACAACATCGACTTCTTCGCGGGTGCCGCCCGCCACCTCGAGGGCAAGGCCACCGCCGAGTACTCCGGCGACCACACCTCGAGCATCCGGCGCGACGCGATCGGCGTTGTCGCCACGATCACCCCGTGGAACTATCCCCTGCAGATGGCGGTGTGGAAGGTGTTGCCCGCCTTGGCTGCCGGCTGCTCCGTGGTGATCAAGCCCGCAGAGATCACCCCCCTGACGACCCTGACGCTGGCCCGCCTGGCCACCGAGGCCGGGCTACCCGACGGCGTGCTCAACGTCGTCACCGGTGCCGGGGCAGACGTCGGCACGGCCCTTGCCGGCCACGGTGACGTGGACCTGGTCACCTTCACCGGTTCCACCGCGGTGGGACGGCGGGTCATGGCGGCTGCGGCCCAGCACGGCCACCGCACCCAACTCGAACTGGGTGGAAAGGCGCCGTTCGTCGTGTTCGACGACGCCGACCTCGACGCCGCCATTCAGGGCGCAGTGGCCGCCTCGCTGATCAACACCGGACAGGACTGCACCGCGGCCACCCGCGCCATCGTCGCGCGTGACCTCTACGACGACTTCGTCGCAGGTGTCGGTGAGCTGATGGGCAAGATCGTCGTCGGCGACCCCCACGACCCCGACACCGACCTCGGTCCGCTGATCACGCACGCACACCGCGAGAAGGTGGCCGCCATGGTGGCACGGGCCCCCGCCGAGGGCGGGCGCGTCGTCACCGGGGGCAGCGCGCCCGATGGGCCCGGGTCGTTCTACCGCCCGACGCTGATCGCCGACGTCGACGAACGCTCCGAGGTCTACCGCGACGAGGTCTTCGGCCCGGTGCTGGTGGCCCGCTCGTTCACCGACGACGACGACGCCCTGCGGCAGGCCAACGACACTCAGTACGGTCTGGCCGCGTCGGCCTGGACGCGTGATGTCTACCGGGCGCAGCGGGCGTCACGCGAGATTCACGCCGGTTGCGTGTGGATCAACGACCACATCCCGATCATCAGTGAGATGCCACACGGCGGCGTGGGCGCCTCGGGCTTCGGCAAGGACATGAGCGACTACTCCTTCGAGGAGTACCTCACCATCAAGCACGTGATGAGCGACATCACCGCAACCGCCGAAAAGGACTGGCACCGAATCATCTTCAGCAAGCGCTGACTCGCGTGACCGTTCCCGAACCCCTGGTACTCCGCGACCTCACCGACGACGACTGGCCGGGAGTGAGACTGCTGGCCGCCACCAGTTACGGCTCGTTCTGGCATCCGGAGACGTTTGAGGCATGGCGGACGCTGATGCCGCCCCGCAGCTCGGTGGTGGTCTCCGATGGGGACGACGTGATCGCAATGGCGCACTACCTCGATCTAAGGCTCACGGTGCCCGGCGGCCAGATTCTCCCCGCCGCCGGAATCACGTGGGTCGGTGTCGCGCCGACGCATCGCCGCCGCGGTCTGTTGCGGGCCATGTACACCGAACTACACCAGCGCTTCGCCGAAGCGGGCTATCCGATCGCGGCGCTGACCGCCACCGAGGGCGGCATCTACGGGCGCTTCGGCTACGGTCCGGCGACCGTCGAGACCGAACTGACCCTGGACCGCCGCTTCGCCCGGTTCCACCGTGACGCTCCGGATCCTGGCGGGGTGCGCGTGATCCATCCCGGCGCGCATCGCGACGACTTCGCCGCGATCCATGACCGCTTCCGTCGCATCACGCCGGGCGGGATGGAGCGACCGACGCCGCTCTGGGACGACTTGCTGGCCGACTGGGAGGACTCGCGGGGCGGCGGCACGCAGTGGTGCTCGTTCCTGCATCCGGACGGCTACCTGCTCTACCGGGCGCAGCGAGGCCAGTCGAGAGACGTTCGCGTGGAGGAGTTCAGGGCGGCGCACCGCCGAAGCGCACGCCGCCTTGTGGCACGCGCTGATCGGTCTCGACCTGGTCGAGACCATCACCATCTCCAGCCATCCCGACGACCCGCTTCCCTACCTGCTGACCGACTCGCGACTGGTGCGCACCACCGCAGCCGCGGACGGCCTGTGGCTGCGCTTCATGGACGTCCCGGGCGCGCTGGAAGCCCGCACCTATCCGGCCGACCTGGACGCCGTGCTCCATGTCGACGACGGGTTCCGAACCGACGGAGGGCGATTCGCGCTGACGATCCGCGGCGGACGCGCCCGCTGCGTACGGACGGACGCTCCCGCCGACGTCGCGATGGATCTCGACGTGCTCGGCAGCCTGTACCTCGGCGCACACCGGGCGACGACGCTCGCAGCGGCCAACCGGATCCGCGGCGACACCGAGGTCATAGCGCAGCTGGATGCGGCGATGCGGAGCGAGGTCCCGGCGCAGCTCGGCTTCAACTTCTGAACGCGCCCCCGTCCGCCGATACAGCACACACGGCGGCGGGAGGCCGTCAGCTGATCCGGATGAGCTTCTTGTTGACGAACTCGTCGATGCCGAAGCGGCCCAACTCACGGCCGAAGCCCGACCGCTTCACTCCGCCGAACGGGAGTTCGACGCCCTCGGCGCCGACCGCGTTGACGAACACCATGCCCGCCTCGATCTTGTCCGCGACCCGGCGGGCCTGCTCGGCGTCGGTGGTGAACACATAGGAGCCCAGACCGAACGGAGTGTCGTTGGCCAGTTCGACCGCCTGCTCCTCCGACGACACCTTGTAGACGGTGGCCACCGGTCCGAACAACTCCTCCTTGTAGGTGGCCGAGTCCGACGAGACATCGGTGAGCACACCCGGCGGGAAGAAGGCGCCGTTTCGCTGCCCCTCGGAGACCAACGTTGCGCCGTCGGAGACGGCCCTCGAGATCTGCTCGTCGAGGCGCTCTGCGGCCGCAACGGACGACAGTGGGGCCAACCCGTCGGCCTTCTCCAGGACCTTCTTGGTGAACTTGTCCAGGAAGTCGTCGTAGATGTCGTCGGCGACGATGATCCGCTTGGCGGCGTTGCAGGCCTGCCCGGTGTTCTCGAAGCGGCCGTCGATCGCGGCCTCGACCGCGGAGTCCAGGTCGTCGGAGCTGAGCAGGACGAACGGGTCGGAACCGCCGAGTTCCAGCACCACCTTCTTCAGGTTGCGGCCCGCGACCTCGGCAACCGCTGCGCCGGCGCGCTCCGAGCCAGTGAGCGAAACCCCTTGGATGCGTGGATCGGCGATGACCTCGGCGATCTGTTCATTGGTTGCGTAGACGTTGACGTAGGCGCCCTCGGGGTAGCCGGCATCGGTGAAGATCTGCTGCAGCGCGGCGGCCGATTCCGGGCACTGGGGGGCGTGCTTGAGGACGATGGTGTTGCCCAGCGTGAGGTTGGGTCCGGCGAAGCGGGCGACCTGGTAGTACGGGTAGTTCCACGGCATGATGCCGAGCAGGACGCCGACCGAGCTGCGGCGGATCAGCGCCGACCCGTCGCCCTCGAGCAGTTCGATGGGCTCGTCGGCGAGGAACTTCTCGGCGTTGTCGGCGTAGTACTCGTAGATCGACGCGCTGAACTCCACCTCGCCCTCCGACTGATCCAGAGGCTTGCCCATTTCGCGCTGGATGATCTTGGCCAGTTCGTCCTTGCGTTCGTTGTGCAACTCGGCGACCCGGCGGATCAGCGCGGCGCGCTCGGCGATGGTCGACCCTCGCGACCACTCACGGTGCGCCTTGGTTGCGGCCGCGACGGCCTGTTCGATCTGCTCGTCCGTGGCGGTCGGATATTCCTTGACCAGGTCCCCGGTCGACGGATCGATCACTGCGTACAACGACGTACCCATGTTCATCTGCTCCCTTCATCGGGCGGTGAGGCCGCCCGGGTCCATTCTCCGTGTTCAGCTCAGCCCGGAGTCAGGCCAGCCCGCTGCGCCGTTGGTGGCGGCCGATCGGCCTACACCTGAACCATGCACGAAATCAGTCATCAGATGCAACGATTGCCACGAAATTCGCTTGCCAAACCCCCGATGGTCCCAAGGGTTCCTACGTGACAGCCATCGGCTGCTCGTCGCGGGGCACGACCACGACCGGCACGTCGACGCCGGCGAGGATGCGCGCTGCCGTGGAACCGAGGAAGACCCGCTTGGGCGCGGCGAACCGGCTGGAGCCGACCACCAGCACGTCGGACTCGTCCCAGTTGAGCTTCTTGAGGGCCGATTCCAATGTCGACCCGTCGGCGACCAGTGACTCGATGTCGGGCGCATCGGGTAGCGCACGCGCGGCGACGACGAGGTTCTGCTCGGCGGCCGCGACCTGCAGCGCCCGCAGTTCCCGTGGCGACTCCGCATGGGCCAGGCTCTCCGACGACACCAAGGACAACATGCGGATGGACACACCCGACGCGCTGGCCAGTGTGATGGCGAACGGCAGTGGGTTGTCCTCACCGGGGCGGGTGGGGACCGCCGCGGTGATCGACGCGATGCTCTCGGCCGGCTCCTCGGCGTAGCCGCGCGGCGCGAGCGCCACCGGGATCGGCGAACAGTGCAGTAGTGCGCCGGCCACCGAGCCGATGACGTGTCCGCCGAACATGCCGTCGCGCGCACCGCCGATGACGATCAGGTCGGAGTCGTGCGCCTCCGCGAAGGAGATGAGTGTCTGCGAATACGATTCGCCCACCAGGACGTTGGGCCGTGCCGACACGCCGGCCTGTGCGAGTGCCGAGATCGCCCGCGCGATCCATTCCTCGCCCGTGCGGACCAGCAGCTGCTGGTATTCCGCACGGCCGGGGTGGCCGTCGGGAAACTCCTCCCGCACGACGAGGACGACGTCGACCGTCGCGTCGAATGTGTTGGCGAGCGCGCAGGCGAGCGCGACACCGTCATCACCCGAGCGGGTCGCCAGATAGCCGACGGTCAGATGCATGTGCTCTCCCAACGCGCGTTCACACCCAGTGGCGAATTCATCAGAGGGTGTCTGGAACCTTGACCTCGGTGGAGGCATTGAGCGTCTCGCCGCGGAAGAACCGCTTGGTGCCGAACGCGAAGCAGGCCAGCATCAACGGGACGCCGAGGACCAGCATGCCCACGCCGAGTACGAAGACGCCGCCGACCGGACCGAAGGCGGTGTACCCGTAGTCGGGCGCGATCATGTCGGTGGCACTCTGCACGAACGCCCATGTCATGGCCAGTGCGCCGAGCAGCGGGAAGAGGCCGCGCATCAGCAGGTTCTTGGCTGATTGGAACAGGGTCCTGCGGAAGTACCAGACGCAGGCGTACGCGGTGATCCCGTAGTAGAAGGCCACCGCGAGGCCCAGTGAGGCGACCGAGTCGGCGAGGGCGTTCTCGGACAGGAAGGACAGGACGAGATAGAAGAACAGCGCGGCCGCGCCCATCACCATGGTGCCGAACGCCGGCGTCATGTACTTGGGGTGGACCTTGGCGAACCGCTTGGGCAGCGCCTCGTAGACCGCCATCGACAGCGTGCCGCGGGCGGTCGGCAGAATCGTCGTCTGCGTCGACGACAGCGCCGACACCGAGATCGTCAGCAGCAGCAGCGAAGCGACGATGCCGCCTGCCACCGGCTCGCCGAGCACCGTCAGGACGTCGTCGGTGTTGTTGGGGTTGTTGAGCCCGATACCGACATAGCTGAAGCCGGAGAACGACTCGACCGCGTAGGCCACCAGGACGTAGGTGCACACCAGGATCAGGGTCGTGATGACCGCCGCGATGCCAGGGGTCCTGCCGGGGTCCTTGGTCTCCTCGCCGACGGCAAGGCACGCGTCCCAGCCCCAGTAGATGAAGATGCACAGGATGATCGCGGCGGCGATCGACGAGGCGTCGAGGCCGCCCGGCCACAGCCAGGACAGTGACGGCATGATCGCCTGTGCCCCGGCGGTTCCGGTGAAGACCCGGATCAACGCGATGATGCTG
Source organism: uncultured Actinomycetota bacterium (assembly GCA_963798245.1). Classification (GTDB taxonomy): domain Bacteria; phylum Actinomycetota; class Actinomycetes; order Mycobacteriales; family Mycobacteriaceae; genus Mycobacterium. The sequence goes on along the minus strand of CAWCSO010000002.1, from coordinate 353,749 downwards.
ACGATGACCAGCACGCCGAACTGGATGGCGATCAGGACGTTCTGGATCCGCTCGGAGACCACGACGCCGCGCGCGCTCACCAGGGTCATCGAGATGATGAAGAACGAGCCCAATGCCACCTTCGCAAACAGGCTGTCGGCGAGTTCGTCCTGCCCGACGAACTTGAACAGGTAGATGGCGGCGACCTCGGCGACGTTGGCCAGCACGATGATCGCCGATACGGCCAGACCCCAGCCGCCGATCCAGCCGATCCACGGGCCGAACGCCTTGGTGGCCCAGGTGAAGGTGGTGCCGCAGTCGGGAGTGTCCTGGGCGAGTTCCTTGTAGGCGAAGGCGACGAGCAGCATCGGGATGAACGCCAGGACGAACATCGCGGGCGCCTTGTCGCCGACCGCGAGCACGACGTAGCCCAGCGTCGCAGCCAGACTGTAGGCCGGCGCCACCGCGGCGAGACCGATGACGACGTTTCCGACGAGGCCGAGCGCACCAGCCTGAAGGCCCTTGCTCCCGACGGCGGGAGGCGCGGCGGGGGCCGGGGGCTCAGCGATTGCCATGGCAGGAATATACGGTTCCGGTGGCATCCGCGAGTGCTTACGAATGATTCGTCTTCCCCGGGGTAGCGGTGCGACGGGATCGGTTGCCAAGGACGCGTGGTCGGCCGTTAGTGTCCAACCATGACCGCTGCGCAGCGGGCCGACGATTTCGAGGGTCTGCGCCCGCATCTGCTCGCCGTCGCCTACCGGCTCACCGGAGTCTTCGCGGATGCCGAGGATGCGGTGCAGGACGCGTGGCTGCGATGGGAGGCGTTGGGACCGGGCCGCAGCGACATCGTCGACTCGCGTGCCTGGTTGTCCACGGTGGTGAGCCGCATCGGGCTCGACCGGTTGAGGTCGGCCGCCCACCGCCGGGAGGCCTACTTCGGCGAGTGGCTTCCCGAACCCGTCGTCACTTCGCTGGACGGATCCGACCCATTGGCAGCAGTCGTGGCGACCGACGACGCGAGGTTCGCGGCGATGGTCGTGCTCGACCGACTGACTCCCGACCAGCGGGTGGCGTTCGTCCTTCACGACGGCTTCGGCGTGCGGTTCGCCGAGATCGCCGACGTGCTCGATACGACGCCGGCCTCTGCTCGCCAGCTCGCCTCGCGAGCCAGGCGCACGGTCCAGGCGGCTCCCGCTCCGTTACGTGACCCGTCCCACGACGAGGTAGTCGTTGAGCTGATGGCCGCCATGGCCGCCGGTGACCTCGTGGCCGTCGTCGCGCTGCTGCATCCGGACGTGACCTTCACTGGTGACTCGAACCGCAAGGCGCCCACGGCCGCTCGGGTCATCCGCGGGCCGGACAAGGTCGCGCGCTTCTTCTTCGGGTTGGCCAATCGATACGGGCCCCGCTTCTTCGAGGCGGGCCAGTTCGCGTTGGTCAACGGGGAACTCGGGCTCTACACCGCGGGCTTGGAGGCGACGGACGAGTGGCCGGCGATGCAGCCCCGCATTCAGGCGTTGACGGTCCGAGATGGACGGGTCCGTGCCGTCTGGGACGTCGCGAATCCGGACAAGTTCACTGCTTCGCCGCTGGCCGATCGGCCCACGGAACCCGGCAGGCGTCACCTGAATTGAAGCCTTGCTCGGTGATTCCCATTGCGGTGTTCATTCGGGCCCGCATGTTCTCGACACCGATCTGATAGGTCAGTTCGAAGGCGCCGTCATCGCCGAAACGCCTTCGCAGGTCGGCGAACTGCTCATCGGTGACGCCGTGTGGATCGGTCGTGACGGCCTCGGCGTAGGCGATCGCTGCACGCTCGTCGTCGGAGTAGGCCGGTGAGGTGGCGTATTCGTCGATGTGCTTGAGCCGCTCGACGTCGAGCCCGTCCAGCCGGATCAGCATGGCGCCGAAGTCGACGCACCACGAGCAGCCCACCTGGCGCGCCGTCCAGTACACGGCGAGTTCACGGATGTTCACGGGCAGCTTCGTGGAGCCTCGTTCGAGCAGTCCCTCGTGCATGGCGCCGGCCAACAGCAGCCGCGGGTGATGCGCAGCGACCGCGAACGGCTCGGGCACCGCGCCGAACCGGCGCTTGGCGTAGCGGTACATCAGGCGGGTGACCAGCGAGGCCTTCTCGGGGGACAGGGGTTCGATTCTCGAGTTCATGCCCCTTGGACGAGATAGCCCGCCAATGTGTGACACGCCCCGGCGATCCGTGCACGTCAACCCGCGGTGCGCGCGGGTTTCAACATGCAAATCGGAGTCAGCGCGCGAACAGCAGCGCGCGCTTGACCTCCTGGATCGCCTTGGTCACCTGGATGCCTCGCGGGCATGCCTCGGTGCAGTTGAACGTCGTGCGACAGCGCCATACCCCGTCGACGTCGTTGAGGATGTCGAGGCGTTCGGCCGCGCCCTCGTCGCGGCTGTCGAAGATGAACCGGTGCGCGTTCACGATCGCCGCGGGCCCGAAATACGAACCCTCGTTCCAGAACACAGGGCAACTGGTGGTGCAGCAGGCGCACAGGATGCACTTGGTCGTGTCGTCATAGCGGGCCCGGTCCGTCTGGCTCTGAATGCGTTCCTTGGTCGGCGGATTGCCACTCGTGATCAGGAACGGCTTCACGGCGCGGAACGCATCGAAGAACGGCTCCATGTCCACGACGAGGTCCTTCTCGACGGGAAGCCCCCGGATCGGTTCGATGGTGATGGTCAGTGGCTTCGGCGCCTTGCCCGGCTTCGCCTTGGGCAGCATGTCGCGCATCAGCACCTTGCACGCCAGCCGGTTCACTCCGTTGATGCGCATCGCGTCCGACCCGCACACGCCGTGCGCGCATGACCGTCGGAACGTCAACGTGCCGTCGAGGTACCACTTCACGTAGTGCAGCAGGTTGAGCAGCCGGTCGGTCGGCAGGCACGGCACGCGGAAGCTCTGAAATCCTGCCGAGTCGGGGGACTCAGGGTTGAACCGGGCGATCTTCAAGGTGACCATCACCGCGCCGTCGGGCACGGGTGGCAGGGCGGGATCGCCGGCCTCGGGCTTGTCGATGGTAGGTGCGCTCACTGAATCCTTCTCTCTTCGCGCAAGCGGCTCATCGCTAGTACTTCCGTTCCATCGGCTCGTACCGGGTCTGGACCACGGGCTTGTAGTCCAACCGGATGTCGGAGAGCAGGTCCGATCCTCTGGTCGATCCCCCGGTCGCTTCGCTCCTGCCCTCCAGAACCTTGTATGCCATGGTGTGGCGCATGTAGTTGGTGTCGTCGCGGTTGGGGTAGTCCTCGCGGGCGTGCCCGCCGCGCGACTCCTTGCGGTTGAGGGCACCGGCCACCGTCACCTCGGCGAGTTCGAGCAGGAAGCCCAGCTCGATCGCCTCGAGCAGGTCGCTGTTGTAGCGCTGCCCCTTGTCGTGCACGGTGATTCGCGAATACCGCTCCTTGAGGGCGTGGATGTCGGTCATCGCCTGCTTGAGGGTTTCCTCGGTGCGGAACACCGCCGCGTTGTTGTCCATCGACTGCTGCAGCGCGCCGCGGATGTCGGCGACCCGCTCGTTGCCGTGCTCGCTCAGGATGTCGCCGACCCAGCCGATGACCATCGACGCCGGCTCGGCGGGCATGTCGACGAAGTCGTGCCCCACCGCGTAATTCGCCGCGGCGATGCCTGCACGCCGCCCGAACACGTTGATGTCGAGCAGAGAGTTCGTGCCGAGCCGGTTGGAGCCGTGCACCGACACGCAGGCGCACTCGCCCGCGGCGTACAGCCCCGGCACCACCGAAGTGTTGTCAAGCAGCACCTGGCCGTGAACGGTCGTCGGAATGCCGCCCATCACGTAGTGGCAGGTCGGATACACCGGAACCAGCTCGGTGACCGGGTCGACGCCGAGGTAGGTGCGGGCGAACTCGGTGATGTCGGGCAGTTTCGCCTCGAGCACGTCCGCACCGAGATGGCGTACGTCGATGTAGACGTAGTCCTTGTTGGGGCCCGCACCTCGGCCCTCCAGCACCTCGAGGACCATCGAGCGCGCGACGATGTCACGCGGCGCCAGATCGACGATGGTGGGCGCGTAGCGCTCCATGAAGCGCTCGCCGTCCGCGTTGAGGAGTCGGCCGCCCTCACCGCGGACCGCCTCCGAGATCAGGATGCCAAGGCCAGCCAGGCCGGTCGGGTGGAACTGGTGGAACTCCATGTCCTCCAGGGGAAGTCCCTTGCGAAACACGATGCCCAGCCCGTCGCCGGTGAGGGTGTGCGCGTTGGAGGTGGTCTTGTACATGCGGCCGGATCCGCCGGTCGCGAAGACGATCGCCTTGGCGTGGAAGACGTGGACGTCGCCGGTGGCCAACTCATAGGCGACGATTCCGGTGGCGACCGGGCCGCCCTTGGTGTCCGACAGGATCAGATCGAGGGCGTAGAACTCGTTGAAGAACTCGACATCGTGTTTGACGCAGTTTTGGTACAGGGTCTGCAGGATCATGTGACCGGTGCGGTCGGCGGCGTAGCAGGCCCGGCGCACCGGGGCCTTGCCATGGTCGCGGGTGTGCCCGCCGAACCGGCGCTGGTCGATGCGGCCCTCCGGGGTGCGGTTGAACGGCATCCCCATCTTCTCGAGGTCCAGTACGGCGTCGATGGCTTCCCTGCACATGATCTCGACGGCGTCCTGGTCGGCGAGGTAGTCGCCGCCCTTCACGGTGTCGAAGGTGTGCCACTCCCAGTTGTCGTCCTCGACGTTGGCCAGTGCCGCACACATGCCGCCCTGGGCGGCTCCGGTGTGGCTGCGAGTCGGGTACAGCTTGGTCAGCACGGCGGTGCGCGCACGCGGCCCGGCCTCGACGGCGGCACGCATGCCCGCGCCGCCTGCGCCAACGATGACGACGTCGTAGCGGTGTTCGATCAGCATTCGGACTACTCCAGCTCTCTCGCCCCGGGTCAGGAAATGTTCGCGTCGAACGTCAACAGCACGTAGGTACCGAGAACCAGCGTGAACGCCATCGACAATGCCAACAGGCTGTTCAGCCAGAACTTCGTCGAGTCCTTGCGGGCATAGTCGGCGATGATGGTGCGCATGCCGTTGCCGCCGTGCAGTTGCGCCAGCCACAGCAGCAGCAGGTCCCAGGTCTGCCAGAACGGCGACGCCCACCGCTGCGCGACGTAGTTGAAGTCGATGCGGTAGACACCGCCGTCCCAGATCAACCCGATGAAGAGGTGGCCCAGTGCCAGGAAGATCAGGACGACACCCGAGAACCGCATGAACAGCCATGCGTACTTCTCGAAGTTGGGCATGCCGCCGCGACGCCGCGGGGCGCGCGGGTTGTCCAGTCCGGCGGGGCGGTCGTAGTCCCGCTGCAGCACCGGGGCGGGGCCACCGCGTTCGCTGACGTGGTCGTATGGGTTCTCGCCCCTCATAGGAACCGCTCCGCCATGTGCATTCCCATGATCCCGAGTGCGGCGGTGAACACGGTTATCCAGACCGCCACCACCACCCACAACATCACGCGTTGGTACTTCGGGCCCTGTTGCCAGAAGTCGATGAGGATGACGCGGACGCCGTTGAGTGCGTGGAAGAGCACCGCGACGACCAGACCCATCTCCATCAGGCCGATGATCGGCGTCTTGTAGGTGTCGATGATCTCGTTGTAGGCCTCGGGGCTCACCCGCACCAGCGCCGTGTCGAGCACGTGCACGAAGAGGAAGAAGAAGATCGTCGCGCCGGTGATGCGATGCAGGACCCACGACCACATACCCGGGTCGCCGCGATACAGCGTGCGACGGCGCGGTGGTGATGGTCGCGTGGCTGCCGTGGCAGAGTCCGCGGCGGTCTGCGTCATGTCTGCATCATGCTCGTAGTCATAGTTCGAGTTGCTCACTTCCGTACCTCCAACGCCTTCGGTGGACGTTCGGTGCTGCAGGCGGGAGACCATTCCCCGGTAGCCCAGCCGTGCCCAAACCTGACTCGACTCTAGACCCAAATGCGCCGCCAAAAGAACTAGCGTGGAGCCGTCAATGGCCTGTCCCCGACCGTAATTAGGGTTGCCTAAATGCAGGATCGGGGCCCGAGACGGAGGCTTCGGAATGCATTCAGAGAGCCGTAGGTTGGGCTGACATGTCCGCAGAAGTCGACTGGAAGATGCTGCGGGACAGTGCAACACAGGTCGCAACCGCGGCCTATGCCCCCTACTCGCGATTTCCGGTGGGTGCGGCGGCCTTGGTCGACGACGGCCGCATCGTGGTCGGCTGCAATGTGGAGAATGTCTCATATGGCCTGGGTCTCTGTGCCGAGTGCGCCGTGGTGTGCGCATTGCATTCCACCGGGGGAGGACGGCTTCTCGCCCTGTCGTGTGTGGACGGCTCCGGTGCGCTGCTGATGCCGTGCGGACGATGCCGCCAGGTGCTGCTCGAGCACGGTGGACCCGAGATGTCGATCGACCACCCCGACGGTGCCCGGCCGCTGTCTGCCCTCCTGCCGGACGCGTTCGGCCCCGACGATCTCGCTCGATTCGGGCGCGGGGATCAAACTCAATGACCCAGTTCACGTTCGACGCGCCGACCGTCATTCGCGCCAAGCGCGATGGTGGTGTCCTCTCGGACGCCGCCATCGACTGGGTCATCGACGGCTACACCCACGGCCGGGTGCACGAGGAACAGATGTCCGCGCTGCTGATGGCGATCTTCCTGCGGGGCATGACCGCCGGCGAGGTCGCCCGCTGGACGGCGGCGATGATCGGATCCGGTGACCGGTTCGACTTCACCGATCTGCGGCGCGACGGCAAGCCCCTGGCGCTCGTCGACAAGCACTCCACCGGGGGGGTCGGAGACAAGATCACCATTCCGCTGGTCCCGGTGGTCATGGCCTGCGGGGCAGCCGTGCCGCAGGCCGCAGGCCGCGGGCTCGGCCACACCGGGGGCACCCTGGACAAGCTCGAGGCCATCGCCGGATTCACCGCAGAACTGTCGAAAGACCAAATTCGACAACAACTTCAAGACATCGGCGCTGCCGTGTTCGCTGCCGGTGACCTCGCGCCCGCAGATCGGAAGATCTACGCGCTGCGCGACGTCACGGCCACCACCGAGTCCCTTCCGTTGATCGCGAGTTCGGTGATGAGCAAGAAGCTCGCCGAAGGTGCCAGGGCACTCGTGCTCGACACCAAGGTCGGTCGCGGCGCCTTCCTCAAGACCGAGGCGGAGTCGCGGGAACTCGCAGCCACGATGGTCGAGCTCGGGGCTGCGCACGGCGTACGTACGACGGCGCTGCTCACCGACATGGACCGGCCGCTGGGCCGCGCCGTCGGCAACGCCGTCGAGGTCGCGGAATCCCTCGACGTCCTGGCCGGAGGGGGACCCGACGACGTCGTCGAGCTGACCCTGGCACTCGCACGCGAAATGCTCGATGCGGTGGGCGTAGACGGCATCGACCCCGCCGACACGTTGCGCGACGGCAGCGCGATGGACCGGTTCCGTGCGTTGGTCGCCGCGCAGGGGGGCGACCTCGAGCAGCCGTTGCCGATCGGTTCGCATTCCGAGACCGTCACGGCGTCGCACGGTGGCACGATGGGCGACATCGACGCGATGGCGGTGGGACTGACGGTGTGGCGGCTCGGCGCGGGCCGTTCGACGCCTGGCGGACAGGTGCAGTTCGGGGCGGGCGTGAAGATCCACCGCAGGCCCGGCGAGCCCGTCGCCGCGGGCGCACCCGTGTTCACCCTTTACACCGACACCCCCGAGCGGTTCGGCGGGGCGATCGCCGAACTCGACGGCGGCTGGAGCGTCGCCGGTGTCGGCGAGCCGGCCCCCGAGATCGGCCCACTCGTCATCGATCGGATCACGCCCGCGCAGACCAGGAGCGAGGAGTCCTCATGACGACCACCGGACCGGAGCCGTTGACGCTGGAGATGATCCGACGGGCCCCCAAGGCGCTGCTGCACGACCACCTCGACGGCGGACTGCGCCCCGCCACAGTCGTGGAACTTGCCGCCGACGCCGGGTACGACGACCTGCCCGCCACCGACGTCGACGAACTCGCCACGTGGTTCCGCACCCAGGCCCACAGCGGGTCACTGGTGCGCTACCTCGAACCGTTCGCCCACACGGTCGGGGTCATGCAAACCGCGGAGGCGCTACACCGCGTCGCCTACGAATGCGCGGAGGACCTGGCCGCCGACTCGGTGGTCTACGCCGAGGTGCGGTTCGCCCCGGAACTGCACATCGACGGCGGGATGTCGCTGGACGCGGTGGTGGACGCCGTCCTGGCGGGTTTCGCCGACGGCGAGAAGGCAGCCGCCGCCGAGGGACGCGCCATCACGGTGCGCTGCCTGGTCACCGCCATGCGGCACGCCGCGCGGTCCCGGGAGATCGCCGAACTCGCCGTTCGATTCCGCGACAGGGGAGTGGTCGGTTTCGACATCGCGGGGGCCGAGGCGGGTTACCCGCCGACGCGGCACCTGGATGCGTTCGAGTACATGCGAGGCAACAACGCGCGCTTCACGATTCACGCGGGTGAGGCGTTCGGCCTGCCGTCCATTCACGAGGCGATCGCGTTCTGCGGCGCCGACCGGCTGGGCCACGGCGTGCGCATCGTCGACGACATCGAGCGACAACCCGACGGTTCGGTCAAACTCGGCAGGCTGGCGTCGATCCTGCGGGACAAGCGCATCCCCTTCGAGATGTGCCCGAGCAGCAATGTGCAGACCGGTGCCGCGCCGAGCATCGAGGGCCATCCATTCGACCTGCTGGCCCGACTGCGCTTCCGCGTCACGGTCAACACCGACAACCGGCTGATGAGCGACACGACGATGAGCCAGGAGATGTTGCGGCTGGTCGAGGCGTTCGGCTATGGCTGGAGCGACCTCGAGCGCTTCACGATCAACGCGATGAAGTCGGCGTTCATCCCGTTCGCCGAACGGCTGTCGCTGATCGATGACGTCATCAAGCCGCGGTATGCCGTGCTCATCGGGTGATTGGTGCGAGGACCTGGCGGAGACGGTCGGCGAATTCCACCGGCACGGCCATGAACCCACCGTGGTCGCCCGGGAACTCGGTCGGCTCGATGCCCAGTAGCCCGCACAGCGCCGTGGACGTGTGATGGGTGAGCAACCGCCCCGAGTCCGCGCCGATGCCCACGATCACGCGCGCCGACCGGAGCGCAGCGACATCGGGCAGGTAGCGCGTAGTGTCGCGCAGCTCGTGGTCGAAGAAGCGCGTCATGTCAGCCATCTGCTTGGCCATCTCCGCCTCGGTCGGCTCCGGTCCCGGGGGCGGCCCCTGGTGCTCGTCGACGTCTGAACCGGAATCGAAACCGGCGTTGGCCATGAACTTCGCCCATGCGGCGCCGGGCCCGCCGGTGTGGAACGTGGCGATGATGTCCTCGGTCGTCGCGCGCTGAGCCGCGGCATCGGGCAGCAGCTCGGTCAGCGGCGGTTCGTGCGCGACCAAGGTGCGGACCCGGCCGGGGTGACGGGCGACCAGGGCGAGTCCGGTGACCGCCCCACCGCTGGAACCGAACACGTCCGCCGACTCGACGCCCAACGCGTCGATGATGGCGGCGACGTCGTCGGCCCGCAGATCCGGCGTGGCGTCCTGTTCCGGGTCGTCGATCGTGCTGTCGGCAAGGCCGCGCGGGTCGTAGGTGACGACGGTGTGATCGGCGGCAAGGGCGTCTGCGACCGGCGCGAAGTCGGAAGCCGGCATCGGCGAACCGATGACCAGAAGCACCGGGCCGCTCCCGCGCACCTCGTAGTGCAGGCGGGCGCCGGGGACGTCGAGGGCACGGGACACGCGCCAGTCAGTGGTCGTCATGTCCATGTCGACCCGGGCCGGCCGCGAAACTCATCGCGCTACTCGGTGCGCAGCCGCGATTCGACGAAGGTCTCGACTTCCTCCCACTGCGCGACTGCCTTGGCGTACGGCGCCGCGGGCTTGCCGACGGTCCCGGGGTCCAGTACGTGCGCGACGAACTTGCCTAGCGGCTGGTCGACGTCCAGGGCCGCGTCGACGGTGGTGTCCTCGGCGTAGTCGCTGACGTCGCGAAGCAACTCGACGACCAACTCGAGCTGGTCGTGGTCCACGGCGTCGGGCCCGTCGGAGATGTCGTCGGCGAGGCCGCTCAGCACGTAGACGTTCTCATCGATCACCTCGATCTGCAGCGAGCCGTCGGTGGCCGCGGTGCGGATGTCGTCGTAGGAGTCGAATCCCGACAGGTCGTTCTCGTGTTCGTCGGCGAGGAACCGGGCCAGTGCCCGTTCGGAGCCGAACACGCTGATGCGCCCGTTGCGGCCGAGGAATACCGGGTCGTCGCCGACGTAGCAGCGCAGCGTGTAGTACGTGCCGCCGCGGCTCATGATCCGGATGGGGTCGATGCCGACGCGGACCCAGAAGTCCTCGTCCCCGCCGAGGACCTGGGCCTCGGCGTGCGTGGCGAGGGCCGCCTCCTCGTCGTCGGTGTCGACGTTGTCGTCCGTGTCGTCGATCACGGGCTCGTCATCGGTGTCTGCAACGGAGTCTGCATCTTGGTCTGCATCGATGGTGTCGTCGGTGTCTTCGGCGTCCACCTGGGGTTCCGGTGCCGGTTCGGCCAACTCCGCCTCGGCCTTCTCCGATCCCGCGGAGTCGACGTCGGGGGTCGTCACGATGGCGTCGATGGCGTCGATGACGCCGTCCCAGCTGCGGCCGATCGCCGTCTCGATTTCCGACCAGCGCTTTCGTCCCGGTCGGCCGGCGAACGCGTCCATGCCACCGCCCAGGGAGCCCAGCACGGGGTTGCCGTTGAAGAACTTCGAGATGGGCGTCAGGTCGCAGACCGCGCCGATCGACTGGACGATCGACAGCGCGCGCAGCAGTGACTTCACCGACTGTTCGGTGGGCTTCTCCGCGGCTGCGTCGGGGACGCCGACCAGGTCGTAGACGTGCTCGTCGTCGGGGTCACACGCGTGCGCCGTCGCCTCGGTGAGCGCCGTCCACTCGGGGTGGTCGGCGAGATCGTTGTCGGAGTTGGTCCGCACGAAGGCCGTCAGGTCGGCCACCGACTCGAACGCATAGAGATCCTCGTCCTTGCCGAGGAACCCCTGCCACTCGTCGTCGGCGTCCCGCCAGGAGGGAGCCCACAATGTGTACAGATCGCCCTTGGTCAGCGCGAGACGCACCGGCACGATTTCTGCTGCCATGCGGCACAGCCTAACGACGTCGCTTTGGCGAGTCCCACGGTCACCGTCCGAATCGGCCGTGCGGGTCACCCGCGGACGCGCGTGCGGTCACGCCGTCGGTCGCCCGGACCCCTAGAACCCCTGCCCGGCGTGTGGGTATAGCAGGGCCAAATGCATTTTTCGCCGGGGATGACCCGACTAGTCTGAAGGTCGTCTTACCTGGGTCTGAGCGTCGGAGGGTCGGATGACAGCAGTGTCGGAGGGACCGCCCGAACGCTTGTGGAGCCCTTCGCCGGAGCGGGTGGAGCGGGCTGCCATCACGAGGTATCGCCGTTGGCTGCGCGACGAGCGCGGTCTGCAGTTTCAGGGCTATGAGGATCTGTGGCGCTGGTCGGTTGATGAGTTGGAGGCCTTCTGGTCGTCGATCTGGCACTTCTGCGGCGTGATCAGCCATCACCCTCACGACCGGGTGCTCGACCGTCGCGTCATGCCAGGGGCCCGCTGGTTCGACGGCGCGCTGATCAACTATGCCGAGCATTCGCTGTGGCGCGCGCTTGAGCCGGAGTGGGCGTCGCGCACGGCTGTGGTCTGCGAGTCCGAGTCACGGTCACGCATGGAGCTGACGTGGGGCGACTTGGGCGCCGAGGTGGCCGCGCTGGCCGCCACATTCCGCAGCCTCGGTGTGCGGCATGGCGATCGCGTCGCCGCGTACCTACCAAACGTGCCCGAGTCCGTGATCGCCATGCTCGCAGCAACGAGCCTGGGCGCGGTGTGGTCGAGCGCCGCTCCGGACATGGGAGCCCTGGGGGTGCTCGACCGGTTCCGGCAGATCAAGCCGAAGGTCCTCGTCGCGGTCGACGGCTACCGCTACGGGGGCAAGGCCTTTGACCGCCGCGATGTCCTGCGCGACATCGTGAGCCGGCTTCCCGAGTTGGAGGCGCTGATCCTGGTCCGCCACCTCGACGCTGAAGCCTCGTTCGAGGCGCCCGGCAGTGTGTCGACGTTGTCGTTCGATGATGCGGTGGCGACGCAGGCGCCGCTGGAGTTCACGCCGGTCCCCTTTTCGCACCCGCTCTGGATCGTCTACTCCTCGGGGACCAGTGGCAAGCCAAAGCCGATCGTGCACGGGCATGGCGGGTTTCTGCTTGAGAACCTCAAGGCCGCTGCGCTTCACCTCGACATCGGTGAGGGCGACAGATTCCTCTGGTTCTCGTCGACCGGCTGGATCATGTGGAATCTCTCGGTGGTGACGCTGGCCGCCGGATGCACGATCTTGCAGCTCGATGCCAACCCGGGACATCCACACGTGGGAGCGCTGTTCGATTTCGCCGCCCGCGAGCGCGCCACCTTTCTCGGTACCAGCCCGGCGTACCTGTCTGCCTGCATCAGCTCCGGCATCTCGCCGGGCAGCGACTACGACCTCTCCGCGATCCGCACGCTCGGGTCGACCGGTTCGCCACTGACACCGGAGGCGTACCGCTGGGTGTACCGGAATGTGAAGCAGGACATGCTGCTCGCCGGCATCTCCGGGGGAACCGATCCGGGAGCCGCGTACTTGACCTCCTGCCCGATCCTTCCCGTGTACGCCGGTGAGATGCAGTGTCGCGGGCTTGGCGTCGCGGTGCACTCGCTGGATGACTCGGGCAAGGAATTGGTCGATGAAGTGGGCGAACTCGTCGTCACCGAACCGATGCCGTCGATGCCGCTCTACTTTTGGGGCGACGACGACGGGAAGCGCTACCGCGAAAGTTACTTCGAGACCTATCCCGGTCTGTGGCGGCACGGTGATTGGCTGCGGTTGATCCCGCGACCGGAGTCGGTCACCGGCATCATCTACGGCCGGTCGGATTCGACGATCAACCGGCACGGGCTCCGCATGGGTACGAGCGAGATCTATCGGGTGGTGGAGCAGTTTCCGGCAGTTCTCGACTCGCTCGCGATCGATCTCGAATACCTCGGCCGACCTTCCTGTCTGGCGCTTTTCGTCGTGCTGCCCGACGGCGACGAAGCGGTTTCGCCCGACCTCCGCTCGCAGCTCTTCGAGGCGATTCGCACCGAGCTGTCGCCGCGGTACGTGCCCGACCACGTCTTCGTCATCCCCGAGGTACCGCGCACGCTCACCGGCAAGAAGATGGAAGTGCCCGTGAAGAAGATCCTTCTCGGACATCCCCCCAATGCGGTGGCCAACCGCGACGCGATGGCCAACCCTTCGGCGCTCGACTGGTTCGCCGCCTTCGCCGGTGAATTCGACGCTCGTTGAGGTAGCGCCCAGACACTTGGTCGGTCGCCTGCCTCGATTAGCCACCTCTACGGATACGGATCGCCAACGCTGCCAACCGTCGGTGTGCGGTCGGTTGGGCTGGGTACCGCTTGCGATCCGAGTCACTCACGGGTTTCGGTGGGTAGACCATTCTCTGATGCAGTCAGCGACGTCGCGCCAACCCGGTTCGGCCGTCATGTCGTGGCCCATTTCGCCACCCTCGTCCGTCGCGGACCCTGATGGACTGCCTTCCGGCGGCGCAGATTGACGGCCGCGACCCGGCACACGAGTGCCGGGTGTAGCAGGCGACTGAGGGGGTCGACGAGGCCGTTGACCATGAAGAACTTTCCGGCGACCACGGCGTCGGACTCACAGGCGGTCAGAACACGGTCCATGTAGGCGTTGGCGACGCATACCGAAAAGGGTCGCGGCCCCGCCACCTCGGGCAGCGCCAGGTCACCGCCGGCAGCAAGCCGCCACGCGGCTGCGATCGGCTTGCTGGCAGCCCTGAAGAATCGCCGGGAAAGGTCACGGTCGCCGTGTCGCAGGCAGTCCCGCAATGCCGAAGCCTCCAGCGCAGCAACCGTCATGCCCTGGCCATAGATGGGGTTGAAGCTGCAGATGGCGTCGCCGAAGACCAGCAGACCGTCTGGGAATCGGCGCATCTTGTCGTAGCGTCGCCGCTGGCTGGACGGCATTCGGTGGCGCGCCACCTCGCCGAGCGGTTCGGCGTCCCGGACCGCGGCCAGCACGTGGGGTGGAACGAACTCCTTGGCGAATTCGATCATGCCGGCGCGGCCACCGGCCGGCTCGCGTCCCGCCATCCCGACGACCGTGAACAACCAGGTGTCATTCTCACAACCGAAGAGGGCGATCCCCGTCGGCCGACCCGGCACCGGGGCGATGAGCACGACTCCTTCCCGTAGGGTGCCCGGCGCGATCCGCAGCGGTTGGCTGGCGTAAGTCGTATGCGTGACCACGTGGTCCTCGACCGGCCGACCATATCCAATGCTCTCCAGAAAGGCCGGTGTGTGGGCGCCGCGGCCCATCGCGTCAACGATCAGATCCGCGGTCAACTCCGTTTCGGCACCGCACTCGCGGTTGACCACCCGCACTCCGGTGACGCGACCCCGATCCGCCGTCGACGTCAATCCGGCCACGTCGTGGCGCTGCAGAATCGTCACATTGCCCATGGCTCGTAGGCACCGACGGACGTGGCCCTCGAGAAACGGTCTGCTCGGCAAATACGTCGCCATCGCCTCGTGATCGAATGCCGCCTTGCCGGACCTCAGAATGTCGTGTCCGCCGAACGAGAAGTGGAACCTGGACAGATCGCCGTCGTCCAATACGGGGGCACCGTCGACGACCAGCCGGTTGAGAATTCCGGGGAACAACTCATCCAAGATCTGTGCGCCACGCGGCAGCAGAAGGTGGGCATGTCGACCCTGCGGTACCCCCCGCCGGTTCGCGGAATCGTCGGGCAGCATGTCTCGTTCGACCACCGTGACGGTCCGGAAGAAATCGGCCAGCACCCTCGCGGCGAGCAGTCCGCCCATGCTGGCGCCAAGAACAACCGCATGCTCACCCAGTTCCCGTGGGTTCTTCGGCGCCGGCGGCAGCGCACCGAAGTCGGTGAACTGGGTCGTCGCGACGGGGCCATCAACTCCTGCATTGTCGCTGCGGAGGTTGAGGCCGTTGGGACCGCGGGTGGGGGTGGTCATGGTGGTCCTCCTCTAGTCGTGTGAGTCGACTATCGGATGTCGTCGGCGTGGGATCGTCCGCCCGGACGCGTAAATCGGCGCAGTGCGGTGTCGTAGGCGCGCGCAGCGGGCCGCCGAATCTACGCGATTCCGCTGATGTTTGCAGCGCCTGGTCGCCTCATGCTGGCTAGCATGAGCGCAACGGACCCACGGGCGGACACGCCGTTGAACTGGAGCGATCTGGGTATGAGCGAGCTTCCGACTGGGACGGTGACGTTGCTGCTGGCCGACGTCGAGGGCTCGACGCGGCTGTGGCAGACCCAACCAGAGCAGATGACGGCTGCCGTCGCGCGGCTCGATTCTGCGGTGTGTGAGGTCATCTCTGCCCACGACGGTGTGCGTCCGGTCGAGCAGGGCGAAGGCGATAGCTTCGTGGTCGCGTTCGCGCGTGCAAGCGACGCGGTGGCGTGCGCGCTGGAGTTGCAGCGCGCACCGCTGGCGCCGATCCGGCTACGCATCGGCGTGCATACCGGGGAGGTGCAGCTGCGCGACGAGGGCAACTACATCGGCACGACCATCAACCGGACCGCACGCTTGCGCGATCTGGCCCACGGCGGACAGACCGTGCTGTCGGGCACCACCGAGGACCTGGTTCTCGACTGGCTGCCGGCCGACGCCTGGCTGACCGACCTGGGTTCGCATCAGCTGCGGGATCTCCCCCGCCCGCAACGGGTGGTGCAGCTGTGCCATCTCGACCTCGGCAACGAATTCCCGCCGCTGCGTGCACCAGAGACCGTTGTGGCCCAGCACCTTCCGGTTCAGCTGACCAGTTTCGTCGGCCGCGAGGCCGAAATCGACGACGTGCGACAGCTCCTGGCCGAGAACCGGCTCGTCACGCTCACCGGCGCGGGCGGTGTCGGCAAGACGCGTCTTGCGGTGCAGCTGGCCGGCCGAGGTTGCCGGCGGATTCGACGGCGGGGTGTGGTTCGTCGAGCTGGCGCCGATCACTGATCCTGATCTGGTGCCGGTTGCGGTGATTCGCGCGCTGGGTCTGCCCGACCAGCAGGGCAGCTCCACGATGGACCTGCTGCTGCGGTTCGTCGGCGACCGTCGGATGCTGCTGGTGCTGGACAACTGTGAGCACCTGCTGGACGCGTGCGCGGCGCTGGTCGTCGGCTTGCAGGGCGGTTGCCCAGCGGTGACGCTCATGGCGACCAGTCGTGAGCCGATCGGGGTGGCGGGCGAGGTGAGTTGGCGGGTGCCGTCGCTGTCGCTGGCCGACGAGGCGATCGAATTGTTCGCCGACCGCGCGCGACGGGTTCGGCCCGACTTCCACCTCGCCGACGACGACGCCATCATTGCCGCTGAGATCTGCCGACGCCTCGACGGCGTGCCGCTGGCGATCGAGCTGGCCGCGGCGCGGGTGCGCGTGTTGTCGCTGACCGAGATTCGCGACGGCCTGCACGACCGCTTCCGGCTGCTGACCGGCGGCGCACGCACGGCAGTTCGCCGTCAGCAGACGTTGCGGGCCTCGGTGGATTGGTCGCACGCGCTACTCACCGAGCCTGAACGGGTCGTGTTCGCCCGGCTGGCGGTGTTCATGGGCGGGTTCGACCTCGACGCCGCCGAGGCGGTCGTCGGCGGCGGCGATGTGGAACGCTTCCAGGTCCTCGACCTGCTCACACTGCTGGTCGACAAGTCACTGGTCGTGGCCGAAAGCGCAAGTGGCCGAACGCGATACCGTTTCCTGGAGACGGTGCGCCAGTACGCGCTGGAGAAGCTCGGCGACTCCGGCCAGGCCGACGCCGTGCGTGCTCGTCACCGCGATTACTATGCAGCCCTGGCGGCGAGGCTGGACAGCCCCGCAACCGCCGGCCACGAGCAGCTTCTCGAGCAGGCCGACACGCGAGATCGACAACCTGCGCGCTGCATTCGCGTGGAGCCGGGAGAACTCCGACACCGAGCGGGCTTCGCAGCTGGCGTCGTCGCTTCAGCCGCTGTGGCTCGTTCGGGGCCGCATCCGGGAAGGGCTGGCCTGGTTCGACGCCGCCCTTGCCGATGAATTTGCACATCCTGGCGACATAGCGCCGTGCGGTGCGCGCTCGGGTGCTCGCCGACAAGGCCACGCTCAATGCGTACATGGGTGCCACCGACAGCATGGAGCAAGCCCTCCAAGCACTAGCGATCGCTCGGGAGGTCGACGACCCCGCCCTGTTGCTCCGGACCCTGACGGCCTGCGGTGGCATCGCAATCTACGACCCCGAGGTTGCTCGGCCCGTACTTCGACGAGGGATCGGCTTGGCTCGCTCGATAGGCGACGGATGGCGGCTCAGTCAGATTCTGGGGTGGCAGGCGTACGGGGCGAGTCATGGTGGGCGATCCGATCGCGATTCACGCGACCGCCGAGGAAGGACGCGACCTCGCCGATGCCATCGGTGACCAATTCACGTCGCATGCGTGCCGGTGGAGTCTTGGTGTAGCGCAGGGGATGACCGGTGATTCGGTTGGTGCCATCGCCATGTTGAGTGAGGTCATCGCCGATGCCGACGCGGCTCACGACGTGTATTGGGGGTGTTGCGCTCTCTTCATGCGGGCGCTCATGCAGGCGTACCACGGGGACGCGAGCGCGGCGCGGAACGCGGCCAACGCGGCCGTCGATGCCGCGGCGGAGATCAACGGGTTCTTGACTGGCCTCGCATACGCGGGGCTGACGGCCGCGACCCTCGCTGCGGGCGACCTTGCCGCGGCCGACGATGCGATCGCAGCGGGCTTGCCCCATCTCAGTATCCAGCCCGCAGCAGGCGGCGATCTGGATTGCCTACTCGGCTCAGGCCGCGCTGGCGCGCGGGGATCTGACCGCGGCCCAGCGTTTGGCCGACGAAGCCGTCGCGGCGACCCGTGGTTTCCACTTGTCGCTGGCACTGACCACGCGCGCCGGCGTTGCAATCGCGCAAGATGAGCCCGAACAGGCCGGTCGCGACGCGCACGCCGCGCTCGTATCCGCTGTCAGCGCTGGTGCATTCGGCGCCGTTTCCGACACTCTCGATTGCCTTGCCGCACTCGCGGTCGGCGCAGGCAGTCACGTCGAAGCAACGCGGCTGTTCGGCGCCGCAGACGCCATCCGGCAACGGAACGGCCTCGTCCGGTTCAAGATCTTCGACCCCTTCTTCGAGTTCCCTATTGCGGCGCTTCGTGAAGGGTTGGGCGAGAGGGACTTTGAATCCGCATGGGCCGAAGGCGCCGCGCTGTCGACCGAAGAGGCGATCGCCTACGCCCAGCGCCGTCGCGGCGAACGCAAACGCCCCAGCAGCGGGTGGGCATCGCTCACGCCGGCCGAGCGCGACGTCGTTCGGCTGGTCAGCGAAGGGCTCGCCAACAACGACATCGCCACGCGGCTCTTCGTCTCACCGCGCACCGTGCAAACCCACCTCACCCACGTCTACACCAAGCTCGGACTCACCTCCCGTGTGCAACTTGCGCAGGAAGCAGCTCGGCACTAGTGACGCCATCGATTGACCGGTGGTTCAGCCCGGGACTTCCGGCGTCAACCGCTCGTCGGTATCAGCTCGGATCGGCGGATTCCGGCGGAGCGTGCCGGGCCACCGTCGCATCCATGGCATCGCGAAGTGCAGGTATCTCGTCGAGCAAGCGAACGAGGTCATCGCGCCCGACGTGCATCACCTCAGCCCGTCCGGTCGTCGTCACCGTCGCATTGCGCAGTTTCCCGTGGCGAAGCGCGGACTCGCCGATCACCTCGCCAGGGCCCACCACTGCGACCCGGTCGTGGCCGACATAGACCCCCGCCTCGCCGCTGAGCAGGATGTAGCAGGCGTCCGAGGGGGTTTGCTCGTGAATCAGCGGCCATGGCCCAGACGTCGACGTGAAATGTGCTTTTCTGACGACCCGCTGCAGATCCTCGTCGGAGAAAGCGGCGAAGGTGTCGAAATCCCGGAGCCGTCGGGCGCCCTCTCGATACTCCGCTTCCTTGGCACCGCCGGCGTTCTTCTTGCGGTCGTTCATGGTGGGCTCCCATCCGTGATGTGACCCTGACGTCGAGGAGCCTAACGAACGAACGCTGTCTTCAATTCGTTGTTCGCGAAACCGAACGCCTCAACCGGGTGGTCAACGGTCAGCGTTGGCAGGAACCTCCGACGGCTCATGGGTTTCGGTGGGTAAGCCATTCGATGATGCAGTCAGCGACATCGCGCCAACCAGGTTCGACCATCATGTTGTGGCCCATCCTGGGAAACAACGTCGCTTCGGTGTCGTATGCACGGGCGGTGGCGTGCACCTCATCGTTGGTGATCATTCCGTCCTCGGTAGCTCCGAGAACCAGTAGCGGTGTGGCGACGCGCTCGGGCTTCGGTAGGTGGAACAATGGATCAAAGAACGAAGCGCGGAGGCTCTCGGGTTGACAGCGTTGCACGCACGCGACGACGACGGCTTCAGGGGTGTGCCCACAGAACAGCCGATCTCGGGGCGCGCGGGTAAAGATCTCGTGATTCTCACCCGTGGTGTTGGCACGCATTGCGATCCACGGGTGGTCAAGCCATACCCTCAAAGCGGACCGAAGGACACCCTGCGGCGGCAGGGACGCCAAGAGCACCCCCGCCGGCGCCCGATGATCCTCGAGGTACCGCTGCACCACGAAGCCGCCCAGGGAATGTCCCATGACGATTGGCTCTTCGGGGAGTCCTTCTGCGACGGTCCGCACATCGGCGACGTAGTCGGCAACCGAACATCTTCGCAGCGGCTTTTCGGAGGTGCTGCCGCCATGCCCACGCAGGCTAAGAGCCACGGCACGGAATCCCTGAGCTGCGAAGTAATCCAGAAAGTGCTCGTCCCAACACCAGGCAGCATGACAGCCCCCGTGGACGAACAGCAGCGGAACCCGATGCTCGTCCGTAACCTGGCCCTTGTCGATGATCTCCAACATCGGCGTTCCCCCACCCGCGAAGTGAAATCAGGATGATGGTATCCCGGCCGGACTGGATAGCTGCCAATCATCGACGTCTACGCCGTCGGCCGCCAGAACCCCTGGAACCCCTGCCCCGCGTTGGTGGTGCGGACCGGTGACAGCTTGACCGGGTCACCCGCCTCGATCATCAGACCGTCGCCCACGATCATTGCGACATGCCCGTCCCAGACCGCCAGGTCGCCCGGCCGCAGGGAGTCACGGCCGACGGCGGCCCCGATGTCCTGCTCCTGGGCCAGGCGCGGAAGTTCCAGGCCCGCTTCGTGGTACGCCCACTGGGTCAGCCCGCTGCAATCCAGGCCCACTCCCGGTGCGGTGCCGCCCCAGTCGTAGGGCACACCCAGCTGGGTCAACGCATGACGGACGGCGCTGGCCGCCACGGCATTGGGTGCGATGGCCGTCGCACCGCCCGGCAGTTGGACGACCTCACCACTGCCGAACGTCGCGGGGTCAGCCGTGGGGATCGGCGCACCCGATGGCGCACGCGATGACGCACCCAAACCGTCGCCGGTTGCCGGTCGTAGAGCCGAACCCGCGATGGACCCGAAACCGGACCCTGCCGCCGCACCCGGCCCCAGCGCACCGGCCCACCCGGATGGCCCGCCGCCGGTCGGCGCCGGGTCGACGGGCGGCGCGACCGCCTGGGTGTGCGAGTCCAACTCGGTCGACAATTCGTCGACCACCGAGGTTGCCTCGTGCAGTGCCCGATGTGCCTCGTCGGCGAGTTCCTCAGCAGTGCCGGGGTCGTCGAGCCGACTCTCCAGTGCGGCCGCACGCGCCTCGAAGTCCTCGATGATCCGGTCCAGCGTGACGCGGGCCCGGGCGACGGCTTCCGCCGCGGCAGAAGCCGCCATGCCGAGCCGTTCGGCGCGTTGCGACAGCGCGTCGATCGCGGCGACCGTGGTGTCGGTGAAGTCCCGGGCCGCGTCGGCAGCGGCACCGCTCCACCGCGTTGCGGTGGCCGACCACGACCGGCCTGCACCCATCGCCACGCCGTCGAGCCCGTCTCGCACACGCGCAAGCGTGGACACGGTCTCGTCGGCAGACGCGGCCCAGCCGACCAGCGCCCGTACCTCGCGGATGGGCTCCGACAGGGCCGCCACCAGCGCGCTCGGCATCGTCAGATCCCGACGGACCCGACGCGGTCACCCGTACGCCGTTCGGCCTCCTCGTAGGCCGACGCGACTGCCGACGCCGACTCGCTCGCAACGACCAGGCGCTCACTCGTAGTCCGTGCCGTCACGGCCTCGCGAGCCATGGATTCGCCAAGTGCGGTCAGGAACCGCACGCCGACGGGACCGAGGGCGTCGGCCGACGGTGCGGCCGAAGCCAACCGCGCAGCCGCATCGGCAAGATCGTCGGCGTGACGGGAGTGGGCTGCGGCGAGGCCGCGGATCGCGGCTGTGTCGGCGTGCACGTCGTTACGACGCCGGTGGGCCTGCTTCGGTTCCATTAGGGTTCGAGCACATGGACGTCCGCGTTGTCGATCACCCGCTGGCCGCCGCACGGCTGACCACGTTGCGCGACGAGCGCACCGACAACGCAGGCTTCCGGGCCGCGCTGTGCGATCTGACCCTGATGCTCGTCTACGAGGCCACCCGCGATGCCGTCAGCGCACCGGTACCGATCCGCACGCCTTTGGCCGAGACCACTGGCTCACGCCTCGCGGTGCCGCCGCTGCTGGTGCCGGTGCTGCGTGCGGGACTCGGCATGGTGGACAAGGCGCACTCACTGATACCGGAGGCTCACATCGGCTTCGTCGGCGTCGCCCGCGACGAGGAGACGCACGAACCGACGCCGTACATGGAGTCGCTTCCCGACGACCTGAGCGCCCAGCCCGTCATGGTGCTTGATCCGATGCTGGCGACCGGTGGGTCGATGGCCCACACCATCGGACTCCTGCAGGCCCGCGGCGCCGTGGACATCACCGCCGTATGCGTGGTGTGCGCACCGGAAGGTATCGCCGCGCTGGAGAAGGTGGCACCGGACGTGAGACTGATCACCGCGACGATCGACGACGGGCTGAACGACGTCGCCTACATCGTGCCGGGCCTGGGCGACGCGGGGGACCGCCAGTTCGGGCCGCGCTGAGTCGGTCAGCCTGAGCTGCCGGAAAAACCCCTCCGGGAGCTGCCGAGAAGTGCTCTCCAAAAAAGTGTCGAAATCCGGCGGCCAATTGCTCCTACCTGTGAACGCGGCGCACGGGCTGCGACCAACCACAGGAGAACACCATGAACGCGAACACCACCCCCGCAGCCTGGCGTCGGCTCACGGCGACCGTCATCGGCGCAGGAGCCCTTGCATTCGGGGGATTGGCGCTGCTCGCGCCGACAGCCATTGCGCAACCGAAGACGGAGGCCCAGTCGGAGTGCGCTGAGGAAGGCGACGAGTACACCTCGACGACGACCAACGGCCACACGACCGAGAAGTGCTGCTACGAGGGAATCTTGGGCGTCTGGCACTGCGACGTCTGGGTCGACGGCACCTACGACAGCGGCCAGTCGTTCCTCGAGCAGTCGCCGACCACGACCGTCACCCCCACGGGCCCGCCGCCGGTCAAGAATCCGACCCGGGCACCCGCCGGGCAGATGCCCTCCTCGAAGCTTCCCGTCACGCGGGCCCCGGCACAGCTCACCACGGTCCAGAAATAGCCGCGTTCGATCGGCCGGGCTCACCCCTCACCGGTGAGCCCGGCCGATTCGCGCAGTGCGGCTTCCAGTTCGCCTAGCAGTCGGCGCGCCCGCGCCCGGTCGTCGGCCACGTCACCACCCGGCGCGACGCGAGCTTCGAAGTACGACTTGATCTTCGGCTCGGTACCCGACGGCCGGACGACGACGCGTATCGACGTCGCGGAATCACCGCCGGACAGGACGACCGCATCGGTGCGGTGCTGTCCGCGGCGGCTCGACAAGTCGTCGACCGTCACGTCGAAGCCGGCAAGTCGCACGAGTGGCTCGGCCCGCAACCGCGGCATCGTCGCGGCATCTGCGGGTGACGACGCGGCCGACGTCAGATGCACACCGTGCCGACGGGCGAGGTCGTCGAGCGCGTCGGTGAGCGTGCGGCCGTCGCGACGAAGCGCCGCCACCAGGTCGCACACCAACACGGCCGCGCTGATGCCGTCCTTGTCGCGAACCGCGGCCGGATCGACACAGTGCCCGATCGCCTCTTCGTAGGCGTAGACCAGGGTCTCCGCAGGTAGGTCGGCGTCGGCGCGGGCCAGCCACTTGAACCCGGTCAGCGTTTCGACGTGAATCGCACCGTACTGGGCGGCGATGGCGGAGAGCATCCGCGACGACACCACGGTGCTGGCGACCACACTGCTCGCCGCCACACCGGGATCGAGTTGTGAGAGCACGTAATCACCCAGCAGCCAACCAGTTTCGTCGCCGCTGAGCATGCGCCAACCCGATGGGGTGGGTACCCCGACCGCGCACCGGTCGGCGTCGGGATCCAGGGCGATGGCGACCTCGGCATCGACGTCGCGCGCAAGGCCGAGCAGCATATCGGTGGCGCCGGGTTCCTCGGGGTTGGGAAATGCGACGGTTGGGAAGTCCGGGTCGGGCGCGAACTGCTCGGCGACCAGGTGGACGTCGGCGATGCCTGCCTCAGCCAATGCGCGCACCACCACCTCGCCGCCTACTCCGTGCATCGGCGTCAAGGCCACCCGTACATCGCCCGAACACCGCCGCACCCCGGACGCGCGTGTGATGTAGTGCCCGACGAGTTCGGTGTCCGTCGGGGCCAAGGGCAGGCGCGCGATGTCGATCGGGTGCGCGGCCCATCGCCGCTTCGATCTCGCGGTCGGTGGGCGCGACGATCTGCAACCCGCCGTCGAGGTACACCTTGTACCCGTTGTCGGCTGGCGGGTTGTGCGATGCGGTGATCTGCACGCCCGCGGCCGCGCCCAGGTGACGTACGGCGAATGCGACCACCGGCGTCGGTAACGGGTCGGGCAGCAGCAGCACGGAGAATCCCTCGGCGGCAAGGACTTCGGCCGCGGCGACGGCGAACTCGTCGGAGTGGTGGCGGGCATCGCGGCCCACCACCACGGTCGAACCGCCCAGGCAGCGGTCGCGAAGTACGCTGGCCAACGCCCACGTCGCCCTGGTCACGGTGTCGACGTTCATCCCGCCCGGTCCGTCCCGCATCGGGCCGCGCAGACCGGCGGTGCCGAACGTCAGGGGCTGATCCGTCATGGCCTCATTGTGCCGAGTGCTCGTCGGCGAGCTTCCGGAGCACGGGCTCCAACGTCGCGTTCGTGATCGCCGCGCAGGTGTTGCGGGTGCTGCTGATGCTGTTCGCCGCGCCGCTGATGGCGCGCGGATTCGTCGCGCTCACCGAGCGGCTCGGCTACAGACGCGTCAGCACCTCGCCCAGCAGAGAGCCCATCCGCGTCGCCGATTGACGGCCCGCCTCCAGCACCTCCGCATGCGCAAGGGGCTCGCCCGTCATCCCCGCGGCCAGGTTCGTCACCAGCGAGAACGCCAGCACCTCCGCGCCCGCCTCGCGCGCCGCGATCGTCTCGTGCACCGTCGACATGCCGACGAGGTCGGCTCCCAGCGTGCGAAGCATCCGGATCTCGGCAGGCGTCTCGTAGTGCGGACCGGGCAGTCCGGCGTAGACACCCTCGGCCAGGGTCGGGTCGACCTCGCGGGCGAGCGCACGCAGCCGCGGGGCGTACGCGTCGACCAGGTCGACGAACTGCGGCGCCGACCAGGGGCGAGCGCGCCGTGAGGTTGAGATGGTCGCTGATCATGACCGGCTGGCCGACCGAGAAGTCGTCGCGCAGGCCGCCGGCCGCATTGGTCAGCACCACCGTCCGAACGCCCGCCGCACAGGCCGTGCGCACCGGATGCACGACATGGCCGCAGGTCATGGCCCTCGTAGGCGTGGATGCGGCCCAGCAGCACCAGCACCCGCTTGTCGCCGACGTCGAGCGACCAGCACCTGCCCGCCGTGACCCGCCGCGCTCGGCGGGGTGAATCCGGGCAGTTCGGCCATCGGGATCGTCGCGGCGGGCTCGCCGAGTTCGGCGGCAGCGGGTGCCCAACCCGAGCCGAGGACGACGGCGACGTCGAAGCGGTCCACACCCGTGCGCTCGACGAATCTCGGCCGCCGCGACGTCGGCGACGGCGTGAGGCAGTCTGAGGGCACTGCGGTCACGGGAGAGCGTAGATCGGCACGCCGACGGAGCGACCGTGCAGGTGCGATACTTCGATGATGCCCACTGCCAGCGCGTCGACGACCGTCGAGGACGTCGTCCGGCGACGGCGCAGCGATCTCGTCGAGCTGTCGCATTCGATCCACGCCGAGCCCGAACTCGCGTTCGACGAGCACCGCAGCTGCGCCAAGACCCAGGCACTGGTCGCCGAGCGCGGCTTCGAGATCACCCCGGCGCCCGGGCGGTCTGGACACCGCCTTCCGCGCCGAGTACGGGCAGCGGATCGCTGGTCATCGGCATCTGCGCGGAGTACGACGCGCTGCCCGGGATCGGGCATGCCTGCGGGCACAACATCATCGCGGCCTCGGCGGTCGGCACCGCGCTGGCGCTGGCCGAGGTCGCCGACGAACTCGGCCTGACGGTCGTGCTGCTCGGCACGCCCGCCGAGGAGGCGGGCGGCGGCAAGGTGCTGATGCTCGAGGCCGGGGCATTCGACGACATCGCCGCGGCGGTGATGCTGCACCCGGGGCCGCTCGACATCGCCGCGCGCCCGTTCGCTGGCGCTGTCGCAGGTGGCGGTCAGCTACATCGGGCGCGAGGCGCACGCCGCCGTCGCGCCGTATCTCGGCTCAACGCCGCCGACGCGATCACGGTCGCGCAGGTGGCGATCGGCCTGCTGCGTCAGCAGTTGGCACCCGGGCAGATGATGCACGGCATCGTCACCGACGGCGGGCAGGCCACCAACGTCATCCCGGCGCACGCCGAGATGCACTACACCATGCGCGCCAACGACTCTGGCGTCGCTGCGCGAGCTGGAGGCCAGGATGTCCGACTGTTTCCTGGCCGGCGCGGTCGCCACCGGCTGCGAGCCACCGTGGCCGAGGCGACCGAGCCGGCGTATCACGAGCTGACGCCC
This sequence comes from uncultured Actinomycetota bacterium, assembly GCA_963798245.1. Lineage (GTDB taxonomy): Bacteria > Actinomycetota > Actinomycetes > Mycobacteriales > Mycobacteriaceae > Mycobacterium. The sequence continues at coordinate 327,628 of CAWCSO010000002.1, read as the reverse complement.
GGACCCGTGGCTGGCCGACGTGTTCCGCGCGAGATGGTGCGGCTCGGCCGCACCCCGGTCGGTGCGGAGGTCGAGGCGGCGCTGCCGTTGGGCAGCACCGACATGGGCAACGTCACGCAGGTGATGCCGGGGATCCACCCGATCGTCGGCATCGACGCCGGCGGCGCGTCGATGCACCAGCCGGCGTTCGCCGCGCGCCGCGGCCGGCCCGAGCGCCGACAAGGCGGTCATCGAGGGGGCGATCATGCTGGCCCGCACCGTCGTCGGCGCTCGCCGAGACGCCGCCGGAGCGCGATCGGGTGCTGGCGGCGCAGCAGGCGGGCGCGCGTCATGAGCCTGGCGCGACACACCGACGCGTGGCTGGCCGCCCACTACGACGACCTGGTCGCGTGGCGCCGGCACATCCACACGCACCCCGAGCTCGGCCGTCAGGAGTTCGCGACCACGCAGTTCGTCGCGTCGCACCTGGCCGATGCCGGGCCTCAACCCGAAGGTGCTGCCCGGCGGAACCGGCCTGACCTGTGATTTCGGCCCCGAGCACGGCCCGCGGGTGGCGCTGCGCGCCGACATGGATGCGCTGCCGATGGCGGAGCGGACCGGCGCGCCGTACTCGTCGGCTGGTGCCCGGGGTGGCGCACGCCTGCGGTCACGACGGCGCACACCTCGGTGCTGCTGGGCGCCGCGCTGGCGCTGGCGTCGGTGCCCGAGTTGCCGGTCGGGGTGCGGCTGATCTTCCAGCCCGCCGAGGAGCTGATGCCCGGCGGCGCGATCGACGCGATCGCGGCAGGAGCGCTGACCGGGGTGTCGCGGATCTTCGCGCTGCACTGCGACCCGCGCCTGGAGGTCGGCAGGGTCGCGCGACCATCCCGGCCCGATCACGTCGGCCGCCGATCAGCTCGAGATCACGCTGCAGTCGCCGGGCGGGCACACGTCGCGGCCGCACCTGACCGGTGATCTGGTGTACGCGCTCGGCACGCTGATCACCGGGGTGCCCGGTGTGCTGTCGCGACGCGTCGACCCGCGCGACAGCACCGTCATGGTGTGGGGCGCGGTCAACGCCGGTGTGGCCGCCAACGCCATCCCGCAGGCGGGCACGGTGGCGGGCACCATCCGCACGGCAAGCCGCGAGGCCTGGGTCGACGATGGAATCCTTGTCCGCGAGATCGTTTCGTCACTGCTTGGCGCCGCTGAACGTCGAGTACGCGCGTGCAGTACCGCCGCGGCGTGCCGCCCGTGGTCAACGAGGAGGTATCGACCCGCATCCTCACCCATGCGATCGAGGCCGCTCGGGCCCGACGTGCTCGCCGACACCCACCAGTCCGGCGGCGGCGAGGACTTCTCCTGGTACCTCGAGGAGGTGCCCGGCGCGATGGCGCGGCTGGGGTGTGGTCGGGGCAGCGGCCCTCAGCTCGACCTGCATCAGCCGACGTTCGACCTCGACGAGCGTGCGCTCGGCGGTCGGCGTGCGGCTGCTGGTCAACGTCGTCGAGCAGTCCGCACCTGGTCTAGCCCCCTCCCTCCCCGCGAGCGTGCGTGTCTGCACGCAGGCGCGCCGTGCCAGCCGTACACACGTGCACGCTCGTCCGTCCCCAGCCGGTCGTTGGTCCACAATGAGCGGCTTACCCCTGTCGGTCGCGGCCGCGAGAGCACGACGATCGTCGACGTGTCCAATCCCGAACTGGAGCAGCTGCTACTTCGCCAGGGTGGCGTCGCAACGGCCGGCCAGCTCATGACCTGCGTGACCCGCCGAGAACTGGCGTTTCACCTGCGGACCGGTCGGCTGCAGAAGGCCTGGCACGGTGTCTACACATCGCCCGGACCCAAGTCGCCTCGACCTTCTGGCACGCACTGGACGTGGCGACCGGAGCGTCGGTGGCGGCCTGTCTCGGGACGGCGGCCGCACTTCACGGCTTCGATACGGAGAACACGCGCGGGCTGCACATCATCAACCCGCGAGGCCATCAGATCCGCGCTGCCGACGGTCTCTTCGTCCACCGCCGCGACGAGGCCGCCGTTGATCGATGCTCGACGGCAGGCCGGTCACCACACCGGCATGGACTGCCATCGAGGTCGCCAGGGGGCTGCGTCGGCCTCGCGCACTTGCCACGTTGGACGCCGCGCTGCGTAGTGGCACGTGTACTCGGGATGGATTGACGACGGCCGCGATCGGCCAGGCGGGCAGGAGAGGCATCGTCGCGGTACGCGATCTCATTCCCGTGGCCGATCGCGCTGGCGGAGTCGCCCATGGAGAGCGAGGCGCGGCTGGTCATGATCGACGGCGGACTTCCGGCTCCGGTCCTCCAGTACGAGATCGTCGACGCTCAGTTCCGCATCTGGCGTGCTCGATTTCGCTTGGCCGGATCTCGTGTCGTCGCGGAGTACGACAGCGACGACTGGCATGGCACCGTCCGATGCGATGCGCCGCGACCGGACGAGGCATAACGCCCTGCGAGACATCGGCTGGGTGGTGGTGCCGATCGTCGCCGACGACGTCAGACGCCACTCCTGGAACTGGTAACCTCGACTTGCGCGTGAACTCGACCGCTCAGCCGCCGGCTAGCAGCCGACGGGTCGTGAGCGTGCGCAAATGTACACGTGGCTGCGGCGTGCCGCTGTACAGACACGCACGCTCGCCGGGAACAGAGGGAGCCTACGTGCCGGGGCCGACGTTGCCCGCCGGCCGGGTGCGCAGGTCGTGCACGTACTCTTCCGGCGCGCCGGCGATCTCCGCGGCGTCGGCCATCACGCCCAGGTAGCGCGCCGACGGGATGCCGCCCTCCCAGGCGTCCACCACGTACAGCCAGGCAAGCACCGGGTCGATGCTGGTGTCGGAGGACTCCCGTTCCACCCGGCACCGGATCTTCTTGTGGAAGCCGAGTTCGGAGCCCTCCCAGCGGTCGAGGTTCTCCTCGTCCTCCCTGGTCATGTCGTAGAGGACCACGAAGACCTTCGACGAAGGATCCTCGACCAGGGTCGCCAGGGCGCCCTCCCAGCCGATGTCCTCTCCGCCGAACGTCAGTCGCCAGCCGTGCAGCCATCCGGTCCCCGCCATCGGCGAATGCGGGGCCCGTTGCAGCATCTGCTCCGGATGCATGTTCGATCCGTAAGCGGCGTAGAGCGGCACGGGGGCAAGCCTAAGGGTTCGCCAGTGCTCGAGGTGATCGAGTCGGCGATCGGCGGGCAGGAATCGGTTCTCGGGGTTAGATGGTGGACGTGGTAACTCGCATCGTGATCATCGGCGGCGGTCCCGCCGGCTACGAGGCCGCACTCGTCGCAGCGGGTCGCGGCCCGGACGTCGCGCAGGTCACCGTGGTCGACTCCGACGGCATCGGCGGGGCCTGCGTGCTCTTCGACTGCGTCCCGTCGAAGACGTTCATCGCCTCGACCGGCGTTCGCACCGAACTGCGACGCGCCAACGGGCTGGGGTTCGACATCGCCATCGACGACGCCAAGATCTCGCTGCGAGCAGATCCACAACCGGGTCAAGACGCTGGCCCGGTCACAGTCCGCCGACATCGGATCCAGCCTGCTGCGCGAGGGCGTCACCGTGGTGGCCGGCCGCGGCGAGCTCGTCGACGCGGTGCCCGGCATGGCGCACCACCGTGTCAAGGTCACCACACACGACGGCAAGGTGGGCGTGCTCAAGGCCGACGTGGTGTTGATCGCCACGGGTGCCCGCCCCCGCGTGCTGCCCAACGCAGAGCCCGACGGCGAGCGCATCCTGAACTGGCGCCAGCTCTACGACCTGACCGAACTCCCCGAGCATCTGGTGATCGTCGGTTCGGGCGTGACGGGTGCCGAATTCTGCAACGCGTACACCGAACTCGGCGTCAAGGTCACGGTGGTGGCGAGCCGCGAGCAGATCCTGCCCCACGAGGACTCCGACGCCGCAGCCGTGCTCGAGGAGGCGTTCGCCGAACGCGGCGTGTCGCTGGTGAAGAATGCCCGCGCCGATTCGGTGACCCGCAACGCCGACGGTGTCACGGTGGCCCTGGCCGACGGCCGCACCGTCGAGGGCAGCCACGCACTGATGACGGTCGGCTCCGTGCCCAATACCGGCGGACTGGGCCTGGAGCGGGTGGGCATCGAGCTGGAGCTCGGGCAATTACCTTTCCGTCGACCGGGTTTCGCGCACCACGGCGTCCGGGATCTACGCCGCGGGCGACTGCACCGGGCTGTTGCCGCTGGCGTCGGTGGCAGCCATGCAGGGCCGAATCGCGATGTATCACGCGCTGGGCGAAGGGGTCTCGCCGATCCGGCTGCGCACCGTCGCGGCAGCGGTGTTCACCCGGCCCGAGATCGCCGCCGTCGGGGTTCCGCAGACTGCCATCGACGACGGCACCGTGCCGGCGCGGACGCTGATGCTTCCGCTGACCACCAACGCCCGCGCCAAGATGTCCCTGCTTCGCCGCGGCTTCGTGAAGATCTTCTGCAGGCCCGCCACCGGCGTCGTCATCGGCGGCGTGGTGGTCGCACCGATCGCCTCCGAACTGATCCTTCCGATCGCGCTGGCGGTGCAGAACAAGATCTCGGTGACCGACCTGGCGCAGACGCTGTCGGTGTATCCGTCGCTGTCGGGGTCGACCGTCGAGGCGGCCCGCCGACTGATGGCCCACGACGATCTCGACTGACATCGGCGATTCGTGGAGTTTGGGCGGCGGTGTGCGCCGCTGATTCTCCACAACTCGCTCGGAAAACGTAGCCTGGTCCGTACTGACGAGTAACTAGGAGCCTCTAGCTGTGAGCGAAGCCATCTCCGGTCCGGGCAACGGGCAGACCCTGCTGGGTCCGGAACAGCGCGCACAGGCGTGGAAGCGACTGGGCAGCGAGCAGTTCGACGTCGTCGTCATCGGCGGCGGGGTGGTCGGGGCCGGTGCTGCGCTCGATGCGGCCACCCGAGGACTCAAGGTCGCGCTGGTCGAGGCCCGCGACTTCGCGTCGGGTACCTCGAGCCGCTCGTCGAAGATGTTCCACGGGGGCCTTCGCTATCTCGAGCAGTTGGAGTTCGGGCTGGTCCGCGAGGCACTGCACGAACGCGAACTGTCGCTGACGACGCTGGCCCCGCACCTGGTCAAGCCGCTGCCGTTCCTGTTCCCGCTGACCAGGCGGTGGTGGGAACGCCCCTACGTCGCGGCGGGGATCTTCCTCTACGACCAGCTGGGCGGCGCGAAGTCCGTTCCGGCGCAGAAACACCTGTTCAAGGCCGGGGCGCTGCGGTTGGCGCCCGGGCTCAAGCGCAGCTCGCTGATCGGAGGCATCCGCTACTACGACACCGTCGTCGACGATGCCCGGCACACCATGACGGTGGCCAGGACCGCCGCTCACTACGGCGCCGTGGTACGCACGTCGACGCAGGTGGTGTCGCTGCTGCGGGAGGGCGACCGGGTCACCGGCGTGCGGGTTCGCGACTCCGAGGACGGTGCGGTCACCGACGTCCGCGGTCACGTCGTGGTCAATGCCACCGGGGTGTGGACGGACGAGATTCAGGCGCTGTCCAAACAGCGTGGCCGGTTCCGCGTCACGGCCTCCAAGGGCGTACACATCGTGGTGCCGCGGGACCGCGTCGTCAGTGAGGTCGCGATCATCCTGCGCACCGAGAAGTCGGTGCTGTTCGTGATTCCGTGGGGCACGCACTGGATCATCGGCACCACCGACACCGACTGGAATCTCGACCTGGCCCACCCGGCAGCGACCAAGGCCGACATCGACTACATCCTCGGCCACGTCAACACCGTGCTGGCGACACCGTTGACCCACGACGACATCGACGGCGTCTATGCCGGCCTGCGCCCGCTGCTGGCGGGGGAGAGCGAGGAGACCTCCAAGCTGTCGCGGGAGCACGCCGTCGCCGTCCCTGTCGCCGGGCCTGGTCGCGATCGCGGGCGGTAAGTACACCACCTACCGCGTGATGGGTGCCGACGCGATCGACGCCGCGGCCGAGTTCGTCCCGACCCGGGTGGCGCCGTCGATCACCGAGAAGGTACCGCTGATGGGCGCCGACGGCTATTTCGCGCTGATCAACCAGACCGAACACGTCGGTGCTCACTACGGCCTGCATCCCGTATCGGGTGCGCCACCTGCTGGACCGGTACGGCGCGCTGATCGGTGAGGTGCTTGCGATGGCGGAGGATCGACCCGATCTGTTGACTCCGATCACCGACGCGCCGGTGTACCTGAAGGTCGAGGCGTGGTACGCGGCGGCGGCCGAGGGCGCGCTGCACCTCGAGGACATCCTGGCCCGACGGATGCGCATCTCGATCGAGTATCCGCACCGGGGCGTGGACTGCGCCCGTGAGGTGGCCGAAGTGGTTGCGCCCGTTCTGGGTTGGAATGCCGACGACGTGGACCGCGAGGTGATGATGTATCTGGCCCGCGTGGAGGCCGAGGTCATGTCGCAGGCCCAGCCCGACGACGAGTCCGCCGATGCGTTGCGCGCCGCCGCTCCGGAGGCGCGCGCCGAGATCCTGGAACCGGTGCCGCTCACGTGAGATCGGCGCCGCTGCCGGATCGTGACGGACTAGGGCCGACCCGGGTTCGGTTGAGGGTGGCACGGGGGGAGGAGCGAAGCGACCCGGGATGTGGTGACAGTGCTCGTCGAGTTGGCCGATCGGTTCGGTGAGGTGGCAGCCGACATGGTGCTCGGCGGCGGTGTATTCGCCGCAGACGGCAGCGTGGTCACCGCGGCGACGGTGCTGCCGCCGAATTCGGACGTCTACTTCTACCGTGACCTCCCCGACGAGGTCCCGGTACCGTTCGACGTCCCGATCCTCTACCGCGACGACGACATCGTCGTGGCCGACAAACCGCATTTCCTGGCCACCATGCCGCGCGGTGGTCACGTCGCGCAGACCGCGCTGGTGCGGCTGCGCCGATCCTTGGACCTTCCCGAACTCAGCCCGGCGCACCGGCTGGACCGGCTGACGGCGGGGGTGCTGCTGTTCACGGTTCGTCGGGAGGTGCGGGGCGCATACCAGACGTTGTTCGCGCGCGGTGAGGTGCGCAAGACGTACCTGGCGCGGGCGGCGGTCGATGCCGAACTGTCGTTTCCACTGGTCGTGCGGAGTCGGATCATCAAGGAGCGCAGTCGGTTACAGGCCTTCGAGGAGCCTGGGGAACCCAATGCCGAGACGCTGGTGGAATATCTGGGGGATGGGTTGTACCGGCTGATGCCGCGTACCGGCCGTACGCACCAGCTTCGGGTCCACATGGCGTCGCTGGGGTTGCCGATCCGCAACGATCCGCTGTATCCCGACGTGGTCGACGTCGGGCCGGGCGACTTCGGCGATCCGCTGCAACTGCTGGCAAGCGAACTCGAGTTCGTCGACCCGTTCACGGGGCGACCCCGCGTGTTCGTCAGCGGCAGGTTGCTGTGAATCGTGGCTATCCTGGTCACGTCCCGACGATGTGAGTGAGGATGGAGCGATGACGATGAAGCGACGAATCGGGGCCTTCTCGGCTGCCCTGCTGTTCACCGCGGGCCTCGCCATCCCGGTTGCTCCGACGGCGAATGCGATCTGTGGCTCGGTAGGCGGCAGATGGGTCGATGTGAGCGGGTGTTCCGACCCGCTCTACGAAGTCAACGATTACCTCGCACCCCCACCTCCGCCGCCACCGCCTCCGCCACCGCCGCCACCGCCCCCGCCGGGCGCTCCACCACCCCCGCCGCCACCGCCACCCCCGCCACCACCGCCACCACCGCCCGTCTACTACCCACCGCCGCCACCGGATGTCGCCGTGTGCGCGTCGGTCGGCCGACGGGTCAGGGTGGGGGGATGCGTGTGAGCCGGCTCGAGCCGACACCCGAGCAGCTAGGCGCGTTGGCCGCCCGGCCGGCTGACCAGCCGGTGGTGATGATCAACCTGCTGACGTTCAAGGTCGACGGTGGGTGGGAGAGCTACCTTCGTTACGGCGAGGGCGTGGCGCCCCATCTCGAGCGCGCGGGTGCCACCGTCAGGTACGCGGGCGTCGCGCCCACCACGGTGATCGGCGATGGCGAACGGCCTGGCTGGGACGCCATCGTGGTCGTCGAATACCCCTCGCCGCAGGCATTTCTCGACATGATCTCCGATCCCGGGTATCTGGAGGTTCACGAGCACCGAGCGGCGGGCCTGGAACACGGGGACCTGATCGCCACGTCCATCCTCGCCGTGGCCGACTGAGCAGAGACGCCGTGGATCGCGCGAAGTTCGACCGACTCTTCGACATGACCGATCGCACAGTCGTCGTGACGGGCGGCACCCGCGGCATCGGCCTGTCCCTCGCAGAGGGCTTCATCCTCGCGGGCGCCAACGTGGTGGTGGCCAGTCGAAAGGCCGACGCCTGCGAGTCGGCCGCACAGCACCTGCGCGGGCTCGGAGGCGCTGCGATCGGTGTGCCGACGCATGCGGGCAGCATCGACGATCTGGACACGCTCGTCGAGAGCGCGGTGGCCGAGTTCGGTGGTCTCGACGTGGTGGTCAACAACGCCGCGAACGCGCTGGCGCAGCCGCTTGGCGAGATGACCGTCGATGCGTGGTCCAAGTCCAACGACGTGAACGTTCGTGGTCCGGTGTTCCTCGCGCAGAAGGCGTTACCGCATCTGAAGAAGAGCGGGCACGCCGCAATCCTCAACATGGTGTCCGTCGGCGCATTCAACTTCGCGCCGGCCCTGTCGTTATATGCGGCGGGCAAGGCGGCGGTGATGTCGTTCACCAGGTCGATGGCCGCCGAGTTCGTCGGCGACGGCATCCGGGTGAACGCCATCGCTCCCGGCCCCGTCGACACCGACATGATGCGCAAGAACCCGCGAAACGCCATCGACCAGATGATCGGCGGAACGTTGATGAAGCGACTTGCCTCCGCCGACGAGATGGTCGGCGCCGCCCTTCTGCTGTGTTCGGACGCCGGCAGTTACATCACGGGCACGGTCGTGATCGTGGACGGTGGTGGAACGCCGCGCTAACCCTTTCGCGAGGCGAAGGCCGCCGCCGCCTCGCGGAGTTCACCGCTGGTGGATGACAGGATCTGGCTGCGGTTCTCCACCTGCAGCGCCGCATCCAGGCTGGGCGCCTCGAGGTTGGCCCACAGCACCTGTTTGGTCGACTCGACGCCGAACTTGCCGTAACCGCAGAGGGTTTCGGCGACGGCCAGCGCATCGTCGACGACCGATTCCTGCGCCAGTCGGGATACCAGACCGATGCGCAGGGCCTCTTCGGCCGCCACCGTCCGTGCGGTGAGGATCAGGTCGAACGCCTGCCCCGCACCGACGACGCGCGGCAGCGTGTAGCTGACGCCGATGTCGCAGCCGCCGAGACCGAGCTTGATGAACTGTGTACAGAATCGGGCCGACGCCGAGGCGATGCGGATGTCGGAGGCCAGCGGCGAGCGCGAACCCGCCGCCGTAGGCCGGCCCGTTGACTGCCGCGATGACGGGCTGTCTGAGGTGAATCAGCTTGCTGGTGAGTTCGGCGATGCGCTCCTGCCAACGCATGCTGGACCGGGGAAACTCCAAGCCGCCGATGGCCTCCTCGGGGAGCGGGTCGGTCAGGTCCAGCCCGGAGCAGAACCCGCGTCCCGCGCCGGTGAGGACCACGACACGGCACCCGTCGTCGGCCTTGATGCCGTCGAGCGTGTCGTGCAGTTCCTCGACGAGGCCGTGGTTCAACGCGTTGAGCTTGTCGGGCCGGTTCAGGGTGATGAGAGCGATGTCGGGACGTGGCCGGGTCAGTTCCAGGTGAGCCATGTGGCGACCCTATTCGCGGCTCATGCCAAGCTGCTGTGCCACCCCGTGATGCCGACGAGGATCATCCGCAGCTGCTTGACCGCGGTGCGGCGGATGTCCTCCGTGGCCGCCGCGTCGTGGGCGTCCTCGATGGCCTCGGCGATGGAGATCATGGCGTTGACGAACAGGGTGGCCAGGATGTTGAGGTCCTCGCTGCTCCAGTCGTTGAGCCCGGGGAAGCGCGCGAGGTCGATGGCCAGCTCGGAGGTGATCAGTCGGATCTCGGTGCGGATGGCGTAGCGCAGCACGGTGACGCCGCTGTTGCGCTCCCGGCCGATGAACCGCCAGTGCTCGCGCCGCTCGTTGACCCCGGCGATCAGGATGTCCACCGACGATTCGATGACGCGGTTGGGATCGAGTTTGCCCGCGCGGGCACCACGCAGCATGTCGCGAAGGGCGCGGAACGACTCGTCGATGAGGACCAGGCCGAGGGCATCCATGGACTCGAAGTGCCGGTAGAACGCGGCGGGCACGATGCCGGCCTCCCGGGTCACCTCGCGCAGGCTCAGTCCGCTGAAGCTGCGGTCTTCGAGCAGTCGGAGGGCGGCGGCCACGATGGCTCTGCGGGTCGCCTCCTTGCGCTCCTCGCGTGACGGTCCGTCGCGTTTCGAGCGGGAAGAATGTGACTTAGGCGTACGACTGTTCACTGTTTGTGAAGCGTAACACAACCTGGCCGAATCCCTTGACCGTCGGCACCCCTTGGGAGCACGGTATACACATGTTCACTCAAACTTTGACGCAGGGCCTGTGGGACAGGGCGCTGCGATCACCGCTGGTAGACCTGCTGACCGGCCCGCACGGTGTCGACCGCTACACCGAACTCGTCGAGCCGACGTGGACGCTGGGCGACGCCCGTGCCAAGGTCGTCGCGGTCCGCCGGGACACCCCGCGCAGCGTCACCCTGGCGCTGGAACCGAACGCGGTGTTCACCGCGGGACCCCCGCTTCGGGCCGGTCAGTACGTCAACCTGACCGTCGAGGTCGACGGGCGGCGGCAGACCCGCTGCTACTCGCCGGCCAACGCCGAGGGCGACCGCCTCATAGAACTGACGATCGGCGTGCACGACGACGGTGTGGTCTCGCAGCACCTCTACCGCAACGCACGCCCGGGAATGGTCGTCGGGCTCGACGGCGTCGGCGGGGACTTCGTGCTCCCGACCACCCGGCCAGGGCGCATCCTGTTCGTCTCCGGCGGTAGCGGCATCACTCCGGTGATGTCGATGCTGCGCACTCTCGTCGCCGAGGGCCACACCGGCGAGATCGCGTTCGTCCACTACGCCCGCAGCCAGCGGGAAGCCTGCTACGCCGACGAGCTGGCGGCGATGAGCGGGGTCCGGGTACTGCACGGCTATACCCGCGACGGCGTCGGCGAGCTGACCGGAAGGTTCGGCGCCGAACACGTCGCCGCGGCGATGCCCGAACCGGGAAGAAACCGCCGTGTTCGTGTGCGGGCCCCCCGCACTCGTCGACGCCGTCCGGGCGCACTGCCCGAGCGCCCGGTCGGAGAGCTTCGTGCCCCCGGTCTTCGCCGTACCGACAGAGGCGACGGGCGGAACGATCTCGTTCGCGGAGACGAACGTCGACGTCACCGACGACGGACGCTCGCTGCTGGAGCAGGCCGAGTCGGCCGGCCTCTCGCCCGCCAACGGATGCCGAATGGGCATCTGCCACACCTGCACCCGCCGCAAGACCAGCGGTGCGGTCAAGAACCTGATCACCGGCGCCGTGTCGACGGCCGACGAGGAGGACGTGCAGATCTGCGTGACCGCCCCCGTCGGAGACGTCGAACTGGCGCTCTGAGAAACAACCAAACGACCATTGAGGAGTTCGACATGACTGCCATGCTCGAGAACACCATCGAAGACACCGTCGCCGACGCATTGCCCGCCCCCATCCAGGAGGCCATCACCAAGGTGGTCGCCGGCAAGACCGTCACCATGACCCCGGAGATGGCCGAGGAGTTCGGTCGCGAACTCGACGCCATCCGCGAACGCATCGTCGCCGACCTCGGCGAGCGCGACGCCACCTACATCCGCCGCGTCATCAAGGCGCAGCGGGCACTGGAGGTCGGCGGCCGGGCCATGCTGTTCGCCGGCATCCTGCCGCCCGCCTGGCTCGCGGGCACCGCCATGCTCGCGGCGTCGAAGATCCTGGACAACATGGAGATCGGCCACAACGTCATGCACGGCCAGTACGACTGGATGGGCGACCCGGCGCTGACGGGCCGCAACTTCGAGTGGGACTCGGCCTGCCCCAGCGATCAGTGGCGGCACTCGCACAACTACATGCACCACACCTACACCAACATCGTCGACATGGACCGCGACATCGGCTACGGCATCCTGCGGATCAGCGAGGACCAGCGGTGGGTGCCCTACTACTACGGCAACCCGGTCTATGCGTTCCTGCTCATGGTGCTGTTCCAATACGGCGTCGCTCTGCACGAACTCGAGACCGAGCGCATCCGCGCCGGGGAGATCAGCATCGCCGACAAGCGGGAGATCCTTGCGGGCATCTGGCGCAAGGTCCGCCGCCAGACGGCGAAGGACTACCTGGCCTTCCCGCTGCTGGCCGGCCCGTTCGCGCCGTGGGTCTTCACCGGCAACCTGACCGCCAACCTGATCCGCAACGTGTGGTCCTACGCCATCATCTTCTGCGGTCACTTCCCGGACGGCACACAGGAATTCACCAAGGAGGAGACCGCAAACGAGTCCCGTGGCATGTGGTACTTCCGCCAGATCCTGGGATCGGCGAACCTGACCGGGGGAAAGTGGTTCCACATCATGAGCGGCAACCTGTCGTTCCAGATCGAGCACCACCTGTTCCCGGACATCCCGGCCCACCGGCACGCCGAGATCTCCCCGGAGGTCCAGGAGATCTGCGAGCGCTACGGCGTGCCCTACAACAAGGGCCCGCTGCCCAAGCAGTTCGCCACCGTCGTGCGCAAGATCGTCAGGCTGGCGCGGCCGTAGAATCGCCGGTACGGTCAGCCGGTGAGGTCCTCGCGCCCGGCCGCCGCGAGCAGATCCTCGCGGGCGCGCGCCACCCGCGACCGGATCGTCCCGACGGGGCAGCCGCACACCTCGGCGGCTTCTCCGTAGGACAGACCCAGCACCTGGGTCAACATCAGGGCGTGCCGCCGGTCGGTGTCCAGGTCGTCGAGCAGCATCCGCGTCTCGACGATGGCCTCGAACCCCGGGGCCGCGCGACGGGTGTCCAGCATGGTCTCGACGTCGACGGCATGATTCGTGCGTGGTCGGCTCTGCTTTCGCCGGATGTCATCCACCACGACGCGGCGGGCGATGGACAGCAGCCAGGTCCTGGCAGAGGACCGGCCGGTGAAACGTGGCAGCGCAGGAATTGCCCGCAGGAACGTCTCCTGCGTCAGGTCGTCGGCGGAGCCTGGATCGCCCAGATAGGCCACCGATCGCCAGACGTCGCGGTGCGTCGCGCGGATGAATTGATCGAGGGCGGAGTCATCACCCCGCCCGGCCGCCAGCGCAAGCCGCGTAACTTGGTCATTGGCGGGTGCCATGGACGTCGACACTATTCGATAGCGGCCGGGAACTCATGCGGGGCCGACACCGACCAATGACGAGAGCGGCAATACGCCGCGACGAACAACTAGAGGATTGACTGAGGATGTGGGCGTGACCGCGGCGATTGCCCCCGACGATGACGTGACGGGTAGCCGTCGACTGCAACTCGACGTCGACGGCATGTCGTGTGCCTCCTGTGCGGCGCGGGTGGAGGCCAAGCTCAACAAGGTCGAGGGCGTTCGTGCGTCGGTGAACTTCGCTACCCGGGTGGCCACCATCGACGCCGACGAGGGCATTGCCGAGGCCGACCTCTACGGCGTGATCGAGCACGCCGGCTATTCCGCAGCGCCGCGCTCGCAGGTGCCGAACACCGAGGACGACCCCGACGCCCGGCTCGCCCGCCTCCTGCTGTGGCGACTGGTGGTCGCGGCAGTGCTGTTCGTTCCGCTCGCGGATCTGTCGGTGATGTTCGCCGTGGTGCCCGACACCCGGTTCCCGGGCTGGCAGTGGGTTCTCACCGCGCTTGCCGCACCCGTCGTGACGTGGGCGGCCTGGCCGTTCCACCACGCGGCGCTGCGCGCGGCGCGGCACGGCACCGCCCGCATGGAGACGCTCATCTCGATCGGCATCACCGCGGCCACGGCGTGGTCCCTGTACACCGTCTTCTTCGGTCCCGAACCCCAGCAGGCCGACGGTGTTCTCGCGGCCCTGCTGGGCAGCGACTCGATCTATCTCGAGGTCGCCGCGGGTGTGACCGTCTTCGTGCTCGCCGGGCGATACTTCGAGGCGCGCGCGAAGTCGCGCGCCGGGGGAGCACTGCGGGCCCTGGCCGCGCTCGGAGCCAAGAACGTCTCGGTGCTGCTCGCGCCCGGCGTCGAGATGGTGATACCCACGGCCGAACTCAAGGAGGGCCAGCGGTTCGTCGTCCGGCCCGGCGAGTCGATCGCGGCCGACGGTCTGGTGGCCGATGGTGCCGCATCGGTCGACGTCAGCGCGATGACGGGAGAGTCCCGGCCGGTCGACACGGCCGCGGGCTCGCGAGTCGTCGGCGGCACCGTCGTTCTGGACGGCCGCCTGATCGTGGAGGCTGCCGCAGTCGGCCCCGACACGCAGTTCGCGGGGATGGTGCGGCTGGTCGAGGAGGCGCAGGTCCAGAAGGCCAACGCGCAGCGGCTGGCCGACCGCATCGCCGCCGTCTTCGTGCCGTGCGTCCTGGTCATTGCGGTCCTCACGGCCGTCGCTTGGTTGGTGATCGGTGCCGGCCAGCCGGGCAGCGTGGACAAGGCCGTCTACGCCGCACTCGCCGTCGTGGTGATCGCGTGTCCGTGCGCCCTCGGGCTGGCGACGCCGATGGCGATGATGGTCGCCTCCGGCCGGGGCGCCCAACTGGGCATCTTCCTCAAGGGGTACCGGGCGCTGGAGGCGATCAGGGCCGTCGACACCGTCGTCTTCGACAAGACCGGGACGTTGACCACCGGGTCGCCGACCGTGACCGACGTGGTGGCTGCCGACGGCGTCGACGCCGACGATCTGCTGCGTACCGCCGCGGCCGTCGAGTCCGCGTCGGAGCACTCGGTGGCCCAGGCGGTCGTCGCGCGCTACATGGCCGCCCACGGGTCGACGGACGTGTCGCAGCTCCCGGCGGTGGTCGACTTCCACGCCACCGCCGGAAGTGGGGTGACCGGTGTCGTCGACGGCGTCCCCGTCGCGGCGGGCAAGCCGTCGTGGGTGTCCCGCGGGCGCGTCGTGCCCGCCAGCGTGGCGGCAGCGCGCCGTGCCGGCGAAGCCCGCGGCCAGACGGTGGTATTCATCGCGTGCGGTGACGCGGTGTGCGGGGCACTGACCGTTTCGGACGCCGTCAAGGACTCCGCGGCCGACGCCGTCGCTGAGCTTCACCGCGACGGCCTGACCACCATGCTCGTCACGGGCGACAACGCCGCTACCGCGGAGGCCATCGCGTCGGCGGTCGGCATCGACACCGGACCCGACCACGTGGTGGCCGACGTCCTGCCGGAGGGCAAGGTCGATGTCATTGAACGGCTGCGGGAGCAGGGCCGCGTCGTGGCGATGGTGGGCGACGGAATCAACGACGGCCCGGCGTTGGCGTGCGCCGATCTCGGGCTGGCGATCGGACGCGGCACCGACGTGGCGATCGGGGCCGCCGACATCATCCTGGTCCGCGACGACCTGCGCTCCGTGCCGCAGGCACTTGGGCTGGCGAGCGCCACCATGCGCACCATCCGGATGAACATGGTCTGGGCGTTCGGCTACAACGTGGCCGCCATCCCGATCGCGGCGTGCGGCCTACTCAACCCGTTGATCGCCGGGGCGGCGATGGCGCTTTCGTCGTTCCTGGTCGTGTCGAACAGCTTGCGGTTGCGCAACTTCGACCGCTGATCTCCGGGGTCAGCTGCTCCGCCGCATGTCGGGGTGGGAACGCTCGACGGGGGAGAGCACCAGCCGCAACCACCCCGCGGTGAGAACGCCGGTGATGAGGGTGCCGATGGCCGCAGCCCACGGGGTATCGGCGAGGCCGCCGGTCCGGTGCCACCAGAACTCGGCCATGCCGATCACCGTCGTCAAGCCTGACAGGTACGTCGCCGCACAGCACCAACGGAACCGGTTGCTGTGCAATGCAATCAACGACGTCGCCGAGGTCACGGTGAACGCCGTCGTGGTGACCACGTAAACCCAGCCGACGTCGGCCGAGGCATGAAGATAGTTCACCACCGCCGCCACGGCGAGGGCGACCGCGAGCACCACGCCCACCCGGCGCCCAACCGGGGGAAGCCAGACGTCTTCGTACACCCGGCGCTCGATCGAGCGCATGGTGTCCTCCACCGAGGCGGTGTGGCCTGTACGTGTCATGGGCCCCTCACGGGTTCTCGTCGACCGGCGGCCGTCACGGCGCGTGCCCGGACGTTCCGAGTTCGATCTCTTCCCATTGTCACCCTCGACGCCCGGGGCGTCGAGGGCGCCCGAACATAGGCGTCGAATGTCACCGCGTGTGCGACTCAGGCGGGGCTGTACAACCGCGGCTCGAGGAGGCCGCCGTTGCTGCGCAACCGGTCCAGGGACTTGGCTCCGGCGAGTACCGCGAGATCGGCCAGCGGTTCCACGACGATCACCAGCAGGTAGGCGAGGCCGAAGGTGGCGACGCTCGCCGCGGCCCCGACGCCTTCACCGTAGAAGGCCCAGAAAGCCACCCAGGAGACGATGCCGGCCTGGTAGGTCGTCGACAGCGCCAGTGCCTGCCGGTACTTCAACTGCACGTACGGAGTATTCGGTGCGATGACCTGCTTCGCGACGAACTGCAGCGCGAACAGAGGCACCAGCAGGGTGGTGACGTTCATGCCGTATTGCGGTAAGTCGAAGGGTGCGAAGAACAAGCCTTGCAACAGGAGGCCGAACGCAAGCCCGAACGAGGCGGGCGCGACCCCGAAGAGCAGGAACAGCGTGGACCCCAGGATCAGGTGGACCTCCGACACGCCCACCGGGTAGTGCGGGAAGACCTGGAAGAACACGAACACCAGCGCCGACGTGGCGACGGTGCCGCCCAGCAGCGAGAGGGCTCCCCGCTCCTTGACGTGCTGCCAGCCCACGTGGACCGCGTAGGCCGCGGCGGCGGCACCGGACCCGTAGCTGAGAACGATCTTGGTGCCTTCGACGATGCCAGGCTCGATGTGCATGTGCGACGTGTCTCCGCTCTACCGCTCCAATATTCGGTGGACAGTCAATCACGGCGCAGGGTGCTGTGCGAGGGCTCTATTGGCCGCGGGATCGCGAGAGTTCCTTCAGCATCGCGTTGTACGCGTCGAACTCGTCGTCGAGACCGCTGTCGCTGTGCCGGTCGTGTCTTTCGCCTGCGCGGCGGTCCTGGCGCGCCCACTGCGCGACGAGGGCGACGACGACGATGATGACCGGCAGTTCGCTCGAACCCCAGGCGATCGCCCCGCCGAGGTGTTGGTCGTCGTGCACGCTCGTCAGCCAGGGGAGCCCGACGCTGCGGTAGTACTCACCGCCGAGAATGCCGGTCATGGTCATGGTGGCGATGCCGAAGAAGGCGTGGAAGGGCATCACCGCGAAGAGCAATCCCAGCCGGCCGAGGAACGGCAACCGGCGCGGGCCGGGGTCGATGCCGATGATCACCCAGAAGAACAGATAGCCGGTCAGCAGGAAGTGCACGGCCATCAATTCGTGGCCCCAGTGGTAGCGGACGAACGTGTCGAACAATGGCGTGAAGTAGACCGCATACAGCGAGCCGACGAAGATCGCGAACGCGACGACGGGATGGGTCAGGAAACCGGTGATACGTGAGTGCACGAGCCACAGCACCCACTCCCGCGGCCCGGGTGGCCGTCCGTCGCCGGCGGCGGGCAGCGCCCGCAGGGCCAGGGTCACCGGAGCGCCGAGAACCAGGACGACGGGGACGAACATGTTGAGCGCCATGTGCTCGCTCATGTGCACCGAGAACATCGCCGATCCATAGGCGCGGACCGAGGAGCTCGTGACGATGAACAACGCGACGCAACCGGTCATCCAGGCGACCGTCCGACCTACCGGCCACCCGTCACCGCGCCGGCGCAGCCGGTGCACGCCTGCGAGATAGAGCACGGCCATGACGACCGCGGCCGTACCGATCAGCGGGTCGAATCGCCACGTCGTCAGCAGCGTGACCACACCGGGAGGCTCGGGAAGCTGATACCCGAGGAACACGTCCCACGCGGTGAACTCGTGCTCGAGGAACCGCGGCGCCGGCTGCGCGGCCATCGCCGAAAGGGCCGCGGTCACCGCGATCATCGCCGTGGCGGTACCGACGGCGGTCAGTGAGGAAGCACTGGATGACGATGCGACCGGAGTGCGCCGCAACGACGCGAGGTCGAACAGCCAGACCGATGACAGCAGGCCGCCGGCCACCACGCCCAACCGGCCGTAGCCCGACTCCAGTGGGTTGCCGTGAATCAGGAGGGTCGCCAGGATGGCGCCGTACCCGACGGCAACGCCTCCGGCGACCGCCACCAGGAGACGGACCCGCCGCGCGACGTCGATCGAGGTGGGCGGCACCACCACGGCGGCCACCTTGACGCCCACCAGGATGGCGATGGCGACCGTGAACACCATCACCGAGCCGGTGTTCACGTCATGGTCGGGTCCCTGGCCTGCGTTGCCGGTCACCGGTACCGCGATCGCTCCGACGCTAGCGACGCCGAACAGCACGACGTGGCCGACCCAGCGGATGGCGAAGCGGACGCCGAGAGCGGTGATCCCGGCGAAGACCGCGGCGGCGCACCATCCGCGGGCGGACTCCGAAGCGGCGATCGCGTCTCCGATCACCGCACTGCGGATCAGCCGCCCGAGCGGAACACCGGAGCTGGCGGCGGCGTCCAGCACGATCATGGCGAGCGCCAGGGCGAACCAGGCGATCGCGACCCGCTCGATGATCAGGTGCACCCGGAATGCGGCGGGGTCGAGCCGACCCGATGGCTCAGGCGAGGCGGTGATGACGACGAAGGCGAGCATGCCGACGCACAGCGCGGCCGCGAGCGAGGCTGCGAAGTACCCGAGGACCTCGGCCGTGCTGGTCAGGAGTCCCGGGTAGGTGTCGCCCGTGACGCGGAACCGCGCCTCGGGGTCGGTCATGGCGAGGCTCAGCAGCGCCAGGGACACGAATACGGCGCCCCCGATCAGCGACGGCACCGCCAGTCTGCCCGGTCGACTCGCGACCGCGGTACGCGCTTGCGTCGTCATACAGGCCTCCCGCCGCCCGAACGTCGAGCGGTGACATCGAGTCTACGACCGCTCGTCGTAGCTGCCGGACCGCCTCGTGCAGGGCTGGGAACTTTCGCCGCCCGGCGCACGACAAATGCCTAGACCGTCCCGACGACGAAAGCCCGCACACCGTGAGCCACACTCCGCTCGACGAGCCCCTTGACGACCCCCGCGAACCCGTGGTGAAGACACCGGGCACCGCGTGGGTGCGCATCCGGCCGCTGCTGATGCGGCTGCACTTCTACGCGGGCATCTTCGTCGGACCATTCATCCTGGTGGCGGCCGTCACGGGGCTGATGTACGCGTTGATCCCGCAGATCGACGCGATGGCGACGCGCGACCAGCGCATCGTCGAGGCAGTCGGCGACCAGACGGTCCCGCTGGCCCAGCAGCTTTCCGCCGTACGGGCCGCGCACCCCGAAGGCGTCGTCGAGAGCATCCGTCCACCCGCTCGTGCGGACGAGACGACCCAGGTCACGCTGGCAGTCGACCCTGCCAGAACCGGTGTGCCGCCCGGTTATGCCCGCACGGTGTTCGTCGATCCCTACACCGCGGAGGTCCAGGGGGCGCTCACCACCTTCGGTGAGTGGATGCCGATGCGCGCATGGTTCGACGAACTGCACCGCAACCTGCACCTGGGCGACGTCGGCCGCAACTACAGCGAGTTGGCAGCCAGCTGGACCTGGGTCATCGCCCTCGCGGGTCTGGCGCTGTGGGTCGGTCACCGCAAGGGCACGGGCACGCTGCGCAGATTGTTCGTACCGGATCGCGGGACCACCGGCCGCCGACGGCTGCTGTCCCGGCATGGCGCGGTGGGGACCTGGCTCGTCGTCGGCCTGCTCGGACTGTCGGTGACGGGGATGACGTGGTCCCGTTTTGCGGGAGAGTCCATCGACACCATCCAGTCGCGGCTGTCCTCCAAGCCGCCGGCGGTGGACACGTTGTTGACGGATTCCTCCGACGACGGGTCGGCCGAGATCGGTGAGCGGGAGGCGTTGCGCGGGGCCGACGTCGCTCTGAACTCGGCCCGCATAGCCGGAATGTCCGACCCGATCTGGATGTATCCGCCGGCCGCGACCGACGAGGGCTGGCTTGTCTCGGAGAACAAGCGCAGCTGGCCCACGCGCTACGACGCGATCTCGGTGGACCCGCAGACGGGTGCGGTCACCGACCGGGTGAACTTCGCCGACTGGCCGTTTCTCGCCAAGCTCACCGATTGGGCGATCGGCGCTCACATGGGAATCCTGTTCGGGGTGGTCAACCAGATCCTGTTGGCGTCCGTCGCGCTCGGTCTGATCGCCTCGGTGCTGCTCGGCTACCGAATGTGGTGGCGGCGACGGCCGACCCGCGGCGGCCTGCCCACCAGCCCGCGACGGGGGACGCTTGGCGCTCTCAAGCCGCACGAGGCCGTCGTCGTGGTGGTGGTGCTCGCGTCGGTCGGCTGGTTTGCCCCACTGTTCGGTTTGTCGCTGGCGGCCTTCGTGGCCGTCGACGTCGCCATCGGATGGTGGCGGGGTCGTGCCACCGCGGGCGGCGTTGCCCGATGATCGCCGATCTCGGCCTGCGCTGGGTCGTCACCGTACTGTTCGGCCTCACGGCCGCGGTATACGTCGGCGCACTCGCGAACGCGCGGCACCGGCCCGCCGCGCTGGTCGGTCACGGGCTGCACCTCCTCATGGCGATCGCGATGGGGGTTATGGCCTGGCCCGGGGGCGCCGAGCTGCCGACGATTCCGCCGATGATCTTCTTCCTGATCGCGGCGGTCTGGTTTCTCGGGGTGGCGTTCGCGGCGGCCGACACGGCGGCCGGTCGCGCCGCCAATGCCTACCACGCCGTGATGATGCTGGCGATGTCGTGGATGTATGCGGTGATGCACGGCGGCCTGCTGCCGCGTCGGTCCGGTCACGGCGGCGGTCACCACCACGACATGACCGGAATGGACGCCGAAGGCATGGGGCATGACACGGCCGACGCCCGCGGCGGCCCCGTGGATCGCAGTCGTCAACTGGGTGGTCGTCATCGGTTTCGCCGCGGCGGCGGTGTTCTGGACCTACCAGTACTTTGCGGGCAGGCGGCTGGAGCCGGAGACTCTCGCGCAGTCGCACTTCGGTCGACTCGCCCAGGCGATGATGGCCGCAGGCATGGCGATCATGTTCGGGGTCATGCTCTGAGGTGTCAGGCCGCCGAATCGTCGGTGGGCCGCAGCAGGTCGCGCTTGCGGTCTCGCGCCGCGCCCGGTCGGGTGAACGCCGATTCGGTGGCGGCGCGTGCGTGCGCGGGATCGCCAGGGCGAGATGTCCACCATGCCAGCAGCGCGAGCACCGTGGCGAACACCACGGGCAGATGGCTGACGACGCGGGCGATGGTGACCTGCCCAGAAACGACGTCCGTGACGACGTAGTAGCCGAGCACGACCGTGAAGGTGAGCAGCACACACGCCAGCCCGGGCAGCAGGCGGCGCGCGAACGCTGCCGCCACGGTGACCAGTCCCACCGCCGCCGACCACGCGGTGGATTCGTTGAGGAGGTGGGCGCCGGTGGCGGTCCCGTCATGGGCGGCGACCATGCCGAAGTTGGCGCCCGCTGCCTGCGCCACGGCGAAACCGATCTGAAGGAGTCCCGCGACTGCCAGCGCCGCCCTCAGGCTCCCGGGTCGCCACCCCGCCTGCGCGGGGGCGGGGGCGGGGGTGGCGTGCGCGGATGCGGTCACGCCGGCAGTCGCGAGCCGTCGCAGCGCATCGGCCTGCTGCTGGGCTCCGGTGTACCACTGCGCGCACAGCCTGCAGGACGCGACGTGTTCGTCGACCCGCGACGACGGCACGGGTTCCCGCTCCCCGTCGATGCGCGCCGACAGCGCCTCCCGCGCGACCTCGCACTCCACATCTCCATAGTCGCCGATGTCGACGGGGAATGTGGTGTGCCTGCCGGTCAGGTTTGGCAGTGCGGGCACCAGAAGGAGATGCGTTCCCCGGCTGGGTCGGACTCGATCGGGGTGCCGCAGCGTCGGCACGGCCGACCGTTGCGGCCGTAGACCCACAGGTCCCGCCCCGGCCTGGTGTCCCCGGTGGTGGTCCGGTTCACCCGGGAGCGGTTGAGCCACAGCATGTCGCGGGCCCGCTGCACCACGCGCAATGGATCCCTGACCGCACTCACCGGTGAGGTGGGAAGCGGCCCGTCACGAAGCACAGTTCGTTGGCGTAGACGTTGCCGACGCCTGCCATGACCCGCTGATCGAGAAGCGCCTGCGCGAGCGGTCGGTCGGGGTCGGCCGCCAGGTTGTCCGCGGCGACCCGTGGTTCCCAGTCGTCGCCGAGCAGGTCGGGCCCCAGATGGTCGACGGCCGACATGTCGTGCTCCCTGGTAAGGATCTCCAACACGCCGAGGTCGACGCCCGCCACCCGGACGGGACCGGTCTCCAGGATGATCCGGATCTTGTGGGCGGGGGTGCGACGGATCTGAGCGCCCACCAGCCAGGCACCGTCCATCTTGAGGTGGGAATGAATGCTGGCACCGGAATCCCCGCCCACGCGGATGAAGAGGTGTTTGCCGCGGCTGAGCACTTCGTCGACCGTCGCGCCGGTCAGGTCGACGGTGGCGAACGCCGGAACCCGAACGTCGCAGCGCGTCAGGGTCTTTCCGGCGAGCGCCTCGCGCAGCCTCGCCGCGGTGCGGTACACGGTGTCACCCTCGGGCACGCCCGGGACCTAGCCGACCATCGCGAGCGATGTCTCCCACAGCCGCTCGGCGTTCGCCGGGTCGATCGCATACGGGGCGACCCCGCCTCGTCCCGGCCCGCCGCGGCGGTCGACCACCCGCGCCTCGTTGCAGTCCTCGAAGTAGCGGCCGCCGATGCCCTCCAGCAGGGGCGAGGCGGCCAGCAGGGTCGACGTCGCCGCACCCTGCTCGACGGTCTTGAAGTCGGTGCCGGCCGCCCGGAACGCCGCGATGGCCTGCTCGGCGTAGTGCGCCGGCACATGTCGTTGAAGGGGGGTGTCGATGGCGCCGGGCATCAGCGCGTTCGCGAAGATGCCGTCGTCGGCCCAGCGGGACGTGGCCTCGACGGCGAACAGCACGTTGGCCGTCTTGGACTGGCCGTAGGCGCCGAACGGGTCGTAGTCGCGGAACGCATAGTCGATGTCGTCGAAGACGACCGGTGAGCGCAGGTGCCCCCCGGAACTGACCGATACGATGCGGGCGCCACCCGCGGCGGCCAGCGCGCCGTGCAGGCCGATGGCGAGCGCGAAGTGGCCGAGGTGATTGGTGGCGAATTGCATCTCGTGGCCGCTGGCCGACATGGTCAGTTCCTGGATGGCCATCACGCCCGCGTTGTTGACCAGGATGTGCAGCGGACCGTCCCACGCATCGACGAACGCGTCGACGCTGGCCAGGTCGCTCAGGTCGAGCGCGGCAACGCCGATGCTCACCGCCGATGTCTTCAGCAACCCGTTCACCCGCCGTGGTGTCGCGAACCGCCAGGGTCACCGACGCCCCGGCTCGGGCCAGGGCGCGCGCCGTCTCCACCCCGATGCCCGAGGATGCACCGGTGACGATGGCGCGCTTACCGGATAGGTCGACACCGTCGATGACCTCCGCGGCGGTCGAGGCGAATCCGAACGGGGTTTTCAGGCGCTCTTGGGTCACGACCCATTCATACCGGGATGGAGTCCAGTCCGCTGGTGGCCTTCTGCTGACGGTAGTGGCGGTCGAGCACCGCGAAGTAGAACGCGTAGGCGAAGGCGCAACTGGTGAACAGGCTCGACACGAAGAACAGCCACGGCCGTCGGATGCCGCGGCGATGGCCGTCGACGATCGTGAAGAGGGGCAGCAGGATCACGTTGATGATCGTGTAGTCCTGGCTCGCCGAGGCGGCGGCCGGGTTGTCGTAGCCCAGCACGATGAACTCCTGCCAGCTGCCCGGGCCCCAGATCGGGTTGCCGCCCTCGACCGCGTATTGCGCGACGAACTGATGGTTGAAGTAGTAGCCGAGCCCGATCGACGCGACGCCGATCACGTAGAACAGGATTTCCAGCGGCGAGAACATCGGCCCGCGGGCGGGACGGGAGAAGACCCGAGGGTTGGCGCGGACGATCCAGACGATGACGCCGATGCCGAGGACGAAGTGGACGATGAGCGAGACCATGCGGACAGTATCGACCGGCGGACCGAAAGTTTTGTCACTTTTGACAAATAGTCGACGTTGATTTCAGCGCAGCCGCAGCCCACGCGGGGTGCGGGAGAAACCGCTGCCGGTCAGCGCATCGTGTACCGCGGCGCGGTCGGAATCCACGCCAGGCTCCAGCACCGGCACGCCGTTCACCCTCTCGACCAGCAATCCCTGCAGCCGCTTGCCGACCACCAGGTCGGCAAGCGCCGCCGCCGCAGCGCCATGGGCCTGGCCGTCGCGCGAGAAGACCAGCAGTGTCCGTCCGCCCCGTTCCAGAAACCAGGTCAGCTCACCGTCGACGAGTACCACCAGGGCGCCCGCCTTGCGGCCCGGCCGGTGCCCGGAGTCGGCGGTGTCGGCGGGCCACGGCAGCGCAGCACCGTACGGATTCGCGGGATCGGCCGCGGCAAGCACCACGGCCCCGTACTCCCGGCCGGCGTCGTCGACACCGTCGGCGTGGGTGCGCAGCCGGTCCACCGTGGACGCGACGGCGAACTGGGCTCCGCCCAGCGACTCGACGAAGTAGCCGCGCTGGCAGCGGCCGGCGTCCTCGAACGCCGTCAGCACCTTGTAGAGCGTGGCGAAACCGCCCGGCACACCCTCGGCCGAGCCCTTCGTCACGACCCCGTAGCGGTTCATCAGCAGCTCGGCCTGGAAGTGGGCCCGCACCGTCGAGTCGAGGTCGCTTGGCGGCAACGCCGACCATCGGCCCGCTACGGCGGGGTCACTGGACCGGGTCTGCGCGTGGCTCACGCTGTACCGACTCAGCCGAGGTGGTCGCTGCCGCTGCCGGTGTGCCCCGCCGCGCCGTCCGGCACCCGCAAGTTGGGCTCGCACCGGCCCGAAGGTGTCGCCGGTGACCCAACCCGCCCAGATGAGTTCCCAGAGACTGCTTTTCACCTCGGCATCCGACGACGATCCCGAGTTGAGCTGACGGAAGAAGTAACCGCCGCCCGTCCGCCCGTCGTTGTCGAGTGCCGCCATGATCTCGCGATGCACGTCGGTGAATTCGATCTCGGCGGGGGAGGGCAACGTCAGCGGCGCCGTGTCGGCGGGGTGGAAGGCGATCCAGCCGTCTCCCGTGCCGATCTGACCTGCCCCCGACCACGTCACCTCGCCGGTGGCGAGAAGTTCGTCGAGCATCGCCGGCTGGTAGTCACGGATGCGTTGGCCGAACACGAGCGGCTCCACCGCCGACGCCGGGATCGCCACGCCGGCAAGCTGATCGATCACCGCGGCGAGCCCGTCGATACCCGAGGACTTCCCGGCCTGGCCGACGTGTTGCCACTCGGGCAGGAACCTGCCGTAGGCGGCGGTGCTCACCGGCTCCACCTGGGCACGTAGCGCCGCGAGTGAGCGTCGTCGCAGTATCTTGAGAACGTTTGCGTCGCACCATTGTTCGGCGTCGGCGTGGCCCGATGTCGCTGCCGGCGCGGCTCCGTAGGTGAACTCGCCACGAATCAGCTTTCCGTCGACGGCCATCCGGCCCAGGACGTCAGCGGCCACCCGGAGCCCGAGGCCGAAGCGCTCGGCGGCATCACGGGTGGTGAACGGCCCGCGGGTGCGTGCGTAGCGGCCGAGCAGTTCGCCGAGCGGGTCGGCGACCGTCGCCGTGAAGCTCGCGGACACGCCGACCGGCACCGCGACTCCCACGCCGTCGCGCAGCAGGCCGATGTCCTCGATCGTCACCCACCACGTCTGCCCGCCGAAGGACACCGTGAGGGCCCGGCGCTGGCCGCGAAGCCCGTCCAACCAGGCACCGACGTCGGTCGCCGTGGCCCTGGCCGAGACCTCCGCCTCGGTCAGCGGCCCCAGGAGTCGCAGCAGGTCGGCGACGCCCTCGGCATCGCGGGCGGCCCGGTCGGGCGCCAGGTGTTGCAATTGGGCGACCGTCGAGGCGATGACCGCGGGGTCCAGCAGCTCCCGCAGCTCGACCCGGCCCAGGAGTTCGGCCAGCAGAACGCTGTCCAGCGACAGGGCGGCCGCGCGCCGCTCGGCCAGCGGGCTGTCGCCCTCGTACATGAACGCCCCGACGTAGCCGAACAGCAGCGACGCCGCGAACGGCGACGGCGTGGCCGTCTCCACCTCGAGGACCCGGATACGCCGCTGGGCAACGCGTTTCATCACGTCGATCAGTGTCGGCACGTCGTACACGTCCTGCAGGCACTCGCGGACCGTCTCCAGCACGATGGGGAACGCCGGGTACTTGCGTGCGATGTCGAGTAGCTGCGCGGCCCGCTGGCGTTGGTGCCACAGCGGGGACCGCTTGCCCGGATGGCGACGGGGCAGCAGCAGCGCGCGCGCCGCACACTCGCGGAACCGGGAGGCGAACAGCGCCGAGCCGCCGACCTCGTCGGTGACGATGGGCTCGATCTCGTCGGCGTCGAAGACGAACAGGTCCGCACCCGGCGCGGCTTCCTCGGTGTCGGGCAGGCGCACGATGATGCCGTCGTCGGACGCCGTAGGTTTCTCGTCGATGCCGTAGCGCTCGCGCAGCCTACGGCCCACGGCGAGCGCCAGCGGGCCGTGTACGCGAAGGCCGTAGGGGGAGTGCAGGATCACCCGCCAGTCGCCGAGTTCGTCCCGGAAGCGCTCGACGACGAACGTGGTGTCCGTGGGGACCGTCCCCGTGGCCTGCCGCTGCTCGTCGAGAAGCCGCCAGAGGTTGTCCACGGCGTAGTCGTTGAAACCCATCGTGGCGCAACGCTCGTCGAAGTTCGCACGTGGCATGCCGGCGAGCGCGCCGGTGAACGCGCCGATCGCGGCGCCGAGTTCGGCGGGCCGCCCCACGCCGTCACCCCGCCAGAACGGAAGGCGGGCCGGTTCGCCCGGCGCGGGCACCACCAGGACACGGTCGTGGGTGATCTCCGTGATCCGCCAGCTGGTGGCGCCGAGTGAGATGACGTCGCCGGGTCGGGACTCGTAGACCATCTCCTCGTCGAGTTCACCGACCCGGGAGGGCTTCTCGGTATCCGCCGACGAGGCGAGGTAGACGGTGAACATGCCCCGGTCGGGGATCGCGCCGCCCGAGGTCACCGCGAGCCGCTGCGCACCGGGCCGGGCGGTCAGCGTGCCCGCATCGCGGTCGTACACCAGTCGGGGCCGCAGTTCGGCGAACTCGGTGGACGGGTACTTGCCGCTCAGTAGGTCCAGCGTTGCCTCGAAGGCACTTCGCGGCAGCGTCGCGAAGGGCGCGCTGCGGCGCACCGCGTCGAACCAGCGATCGGCGTCCAGGGGTTCCAGTGCCGCCGCCGCGACGGTGTGCTGGGCGAGCACGTCGAGCGGGTTGGCCGGCACGCGCATGGTCTCGATCTCGCCGGTGAGCATGCGCTGCACCGTTACCGCACAGTCGATCAGGTCGGTCCGGTGCTTGGGGAACAGCACACCGTGGGAGACCTCGCCGACCTGATGGCCTGCGCGCCCGACGCGCTGCAGGCCGCTGGCCACCGACGGCGGCGCCTCCACCTGGATGACGAGGTCGACGGATCCCATGTCGATGCCGAGTTCCAGGCTGGACGTCGCGACCACGGCCCGCAGGCGTCCCATCTTGAGATCGTCCTCGACCTCGGCGCGCTGCTCCTTGCTGACCGAGCCGTGGTGAGCCCGGGCCAGCAGCGGATGGGCGCCGAATGCCTGACCGCTGCCCATGATGTGCGCGGGCGAACCGCCGCCGACCGCTGGATTGCGCGGAAAGTGTTCAGCGGGCAGCTCGATGCCCGCGCGTTCGGCGTGAATCTCGTTGAGCCGTGACGTCAGTCGCTCGGCGAGCCTGCGCGAGTTGGTGAACACGATGGAGCTGTTGTGCGCCTCGATCAGGTCGACGATGCGTTCCTCGACGTCGGGCCAGATGGTGTTGTTCTCGAGGTTGGCCATGTCGGGCACAGGCACCTGCACCGACAGGTCGAACGTCTTGGCGGCCATGGGGGCCACGATGGTCGTCGGCGACCCGCCGGACAGGAAGCGCGCCACCTCCTCGGGTGGGCGCACGGTGGCCGACAGTCCAATGCGCTGGGCGGGCTTCTCCAGCATCTGGTCGAGGCGCTCCAGTGACAGCGCGAGGTGCGCTCCGCGCTTGGTGCCCGCGACCGCGTGTACCTCGTCGACGATGACGGTCTGCACCTCGGCCAGCGTCTCGCGCGCCGCCGACGTCAGCATCAGGAACAACGACTCGGGCGTGGTGATCAGTACGTCGGGCGGCTTGCTGAGCATCTCGCGGCGTCGCTTCGGCGAGGTGTCTCCCGACCGGACGCCGACGCTGATGCCGGGCACCGGTGAGCCCAGCCGTTCGGCGACGCGGGTGATGCCGGTCAGCGGTGTGCTGAGGTTGCGTTCGACGTCCACGGCCAGCGCCTTGAGCGGCGACACGTAGAGCACCCGGGTGCCCGCGCTCGCGGGCCGTGGCTCGGACGCGGCCAACCGGTCGATGGCCCACAGGAACGCGGCCAGTGTCTTGCCGGAGCCGGTCGGAGCGATGACCAGCGTGTTGTCGCCGCCGGCGATGGCCGCCCACGCCTTGGCCTGCGCCGCGGTGGGGGCGTCGAACGTGGCGCCGAACCATTCCCTGGTTGGCGCGCTGAACGGCGCCAGGGGGTCGGATGCGCGTGCCATCAGACCATCGTGCCCCCATCCTCGGACACTTCCCTCGCGACTTGTGGAGACTTTTCGGCGGTGAGCGCCGGTAATACGCCACAAATCGCAGGTCAGCGGTTGGCCGGGTCGACTTCCCGCTTCAGTTCTTCGGGAATGCCCGGCACCCGCGCGATCGCGTCGAGCAGCGCGTGCGCGCAGGAGTCGGCGACGTAGTCACCGTCGATCGAGGGGTTCATGATCCGCTGCCGACACAGCTCGAACGTGAAGGCCAGCCAGCCGTAGGTGATGACGCGCAGGTCGCGCTCCACGGCGGCGTCCAGTGGACCGTCCACGGCCGCGGCGATCCGCGCGGCGATGCGGTCGGTCTGCCGGGTGTTGTCGACGTCCTCGATGCCGCGCAGCACCGGGTCCGACCGGCCCATCCCCATGTATGCCGCCCACGCTCTGTGGGGGTGTTCCTCGTCGTAGCGCACGTAGGCGAGAACGCCGGCCTTGAGCTGGTCGAACAGGCTCTGGCCAGGCCGGGGGGGTGTACTGGTGGCCTGGAAGAGTCGCTCGCCCTCCGCCTTCACGACGGCCGCGAAGAACGCCCGCTTGTCGGGGAAGTAGTGATACATCAGCGCCCGGGAGACCCCGGCGCGCTCGGCGATCTCGTCGATGCGGACCTCGTCGTACGGTCGCTGACCGAACACCTCGGCGCCCAGTGCCAGCAGTTCGTTGCGCCGGTCTGCGGGTGAGAGTCGTCGCCTGGCCGATGAGCCGCGTGCGCGAAGACGGTCGGATTCGGGCATGCGCCGATTCTAATTGGCACATGTCCAACAAGGTGTCACGCCGGCGTCGAAACCCGTCGGAATCGAGGGGTCACTCCAAACTGCTTTGATAGCGCCGCATTCCAGTCAGCCACCTGTCGTAGTCGCTGCCCTTCTGTCGGTACATCTCGAGGACGGCAGGGTGGGGCAACACCAGGAAACGGCCGTTCCGGACCGCGTCGAGCGTCGACTCCGCGACGTGATCGGGTCCGATCACCTCACCGGCGTTGGCGACCGCCGCTGCGGCCATCCGCCCAACCGGGTCGTCCGAACCCGCGATGCCCCTCAGCAGGGGAGTGTCCACGCCCATGGGGCATACGCAGGAAACGCCGATACCCCTGTCGCCGTACGTGATCGAGAGCCATTCGGCGAAGCCGACCGCAGCGTGCTTGGTCACGGAGTAGCCGGCTGCGCCGATCTGCGTGAGCAGACCCGCCGCCGACGCCACGCTGACGAAGTAGCCGCGGCCCCGACCGAGCCATGCCGGCACCAGTGCCTTGGCGGCCCTGACGTGTCCACGCACGTTGATGTCGATGATGTGGTCCCAATCCGCCTCGTGGTCGCCGAGCCCCGACGCCCCGATGATGCCCGCGTTGGCGACCCAGATGTCGACCGGGCCGAACTCGGACTCCGCTGCGTCGACGAGTGTGGCGATGCCGTCGGAGGACGCGGCGTCCGCGACGACGGCGGTGGCCACCTCGCCGTCGGACCGGATCAACGAAGCAGTGCCGTCGGCACCCGACTGGTCGATGTCGCCGACGATCACCGACGACCCCGCGGCCGCAAACGAGCGCGACAGCGCGCGGCCGATCCCCGAACCCGCACCGGTGACGACGGTGACGCTGCCTTCGATCTGCACGGTTCTCCTTCGGCTGCCGTCACGGCCGACTGCGACCCGGCCACCTGCCATCTTCGACCTCGGAGATCCGGAGCGCGGCGAATTCGGCCGCGCGCTCCCCGCTGCGCCCTACGTCAGCCGAGACGTTCCCGCAGTTCGCGTTTGAGTACCTTGCCGTAACTGCTCTTCGGCAACTCGTCGACGTACACGTACCGTTTCGGCCTTTTGAACCGCGCGATGCGTTCCAGCAGGTGCCCATCGAGGTCGGATTCGGCCGCGGTCCCTACGATGAACGCAACGACCACCTCGCCCCACTCCGCATCGGGGGCGCCGACGACGCACGCTTCTTCGACGCCGGGGTGTTCGATCAGGATCTCCTCCACCTCGCGCGGATAGATGTTGCTTCCCCCGCTGATGACGACGTCCTTGCTGCGATCCCGCAGGGTGAGGAAGCCGCGCTCGTCGAACGAGCCCATGTCGCCGGTGTGCAGCCAGCCGTGCTGGAGCGTGGCGGCGGTAGCGTCGGGGTTGTTCCAGTATCCCGACATGACGACGTCACCGCGGCAGACGATCTCGCCGATCTCGCCGGTACCCGCGGGTGCACCGCCCTCGCCGAGCACCGCCACGTCCACCCCGGACCGGGCATAACCCACCGAGCCGAGGATCGTGTCGTCGGCATCCAGATGGTCGGCGCGGCGAAGGCCGGTGATCGTCATGGGGGCTTCGCCCTGGCCGTAGAGCTGGACGAAGACGGGCCCGAACGCCGCCATCGCCTTCTTCAGGCTGTCGACGTACATCGGGCCGCCGCCGTAGACGATCGTGCGCATTTGCCGCGGGCGCGGGCGCGCGGTGGCGACCAGGCGCGCCACCATCGTGGGGGCGAGGAAGCTACTGCAGGCGGGGTGTAGCTCGCAGAGGTCGAGGAACTCGTCGGGCTCGAATGCCGCAGACTCCGGGATCACCTGGCGGGCGCCGCGGAGTACGTACGGCACGATGTAGAGGCCGGACCCGTGCGACATGGGCGCACCATGAACGAGGCTGCAGAACTCATCGGGACTGTCGAAGTCCGCCAGGTGAGAGACGGCCATCGCCAACAGGTTTCGGTGCGACAACATCGCACCCTTGGATCGGCCGGTGGTCCCGCTGGTGTAGAAGAGCCAGGCCAGGTCGGCCGGATCGGTGTCCCGGGGTGCGACGGCGGGTGCGAAGGCGAGCCTGGCCTGGTACGCCTCGTCGGCGATGATCTCGACGTCGACGGCGGTGGTTCCGCTCAGCCCTGCGGCGATCTTCGGTGACGCGAACACCATTGCGGCACCGGCGTCATCGAGAATCTGCGACATCTCCAGGGGGTGCAGCTTGTAGTTGATGGGCACGACGACGCACTCCGCTGCCCACGCCGCGAACACGAGTTCCACGATCTCCGGTCGGTTCTCGCTGGTGACGGCGATGCGTGAACCGGCGGGGTGAGAGGCGCGGATGGAGGCCGCGAGTCGCAGCGCGCGGTCGGCGAGTTCGCGCCAGGTGTGCAGTTCGCGGGTGCCGACGTACACCGCGCCGCGGTCGCCGTGGCGGGCGGCGGTCTGAGCCAGGACGGCGAACAGGTTGGTCATGCGCGATCCCGCTGCGCTTCCCGCTTCACCTGGCCACCCATTCCGATGACAACGCGAAGTCCGACAGGTACTTGGTGGAACTCCATCCCCCGTCGACGACGATGGTCTGGCCGTTGATGAAACTCCCTCCGGGAGAGCACAGGAACGCGATGGTGCTGGCGAGGTCGTCGACCCGGCCGAGGCGCGGATATGGTGTCATCTCGGCGTTGATCTTGCGGAACCGCTCGTCTTCCAGACGGTGCTCGACCATCGGGGTGATGGTCACGCCGGGCGCCACCGCGTTGCAACGGATTCCCTGCGGGCCGTACTGACACGCGATGTGCGTGGTCAGTGCGGTCAGCCCGCCCTTGGCCGCCGAGTACGCGCCGCCACGCAGACCGCCGACGACGGCAAAGGTCGACGTCACGTTGATGATCGCGGAGCCGGTCTGCATGTGCGGAATCACGTCACGCGCCAACCGGAACGGCGCCCGCAGCATGAGGCCGAGGAAGTAGTCCAGGGATTCGTCGTCGGTCTCGTGCAGTGGCTTGGGGCTACCCACACCCGCATTGTTGACCAGGAAGTCGATGCGGCCCCACCGCCCGACGGCCGTGTCGACGACACGTTGCGGAGCGTCATCGGCGGTGAGGTCCACGGCCAGGGTGGCCAGCCGGTCCGGGTCGACACCCGCATCTACTGCGGCACTGACGAACTCGGCAAGCCGTGCCTCGTCACGGCCGGTCCCGAGGACGGCCATTCCGGACTCGGCCAGCTTGACCGCGGTGCCGAAGCCGATCCCGCTGCTCGCACCCGTCACGATCGCTACCTGCACTGTCATGTGTCACTCCCCTTCAACGTTGCCCTGATCCGATGCTTCAAGACCTTGCCCGCATCGTTCTTGGGCAGCTCGTCCCAGATCGCCACCTGTTCAGGGATCTTGAACTTCGCCACACCGTGTCGTAGTAGGAACTCGCGCAGATCGTCGACGCACGGCTGAAGTCGGTTGGCGGGTACGACGACCGCGCAGGCCCGCTCGCCGGTACGCGGGTCCGGCAGACCGACGACCGCGACCTCGGCGATGCCCGGGTGCCCGATGAGGAGGTCCTCGACCTCCTTGGGGGAGATGTTCTCGCCGTTGCGGATGATGATGTCCTTGGCTCGACCGGTGACCACCAGGTGCCCGCCATCCCACCGGCCGAGATCGCCAGTGCGGAAGTAGCCGTCGGCGTCGAACGCGCCGATCTCGTCTTCCGCGTGCAGGTAGCCGACCAGCATCTGGGCGCCGCGGGCCCGAACCTCGCCGTCCTCGCCCACCCTGATGTCAGCGATACCGGGCCTGCCGTCGGTGTCCGCGGCGCGGTCGACGTCGTCGGGCGAACCGACCGTCGTCACCGGCACCTCGGTCGAGCCGTACACCCGGGTGACCATTGTTCGCTCGAAGAACGTTGCTGCCCTGCGGATTAGCGACGGCGGCACCGAGGCGCCGCCACAGATGAACACCTTGAGATCGGGTAGGGCGGTGCGTGCGCGTTCGGCGGCGGCCAGGATTTGCTCGAGGAAGGGGGTGGCGCCAGCCATGTGCGTGCAATGCTCCGAGAGCATCAGCACGATCGCCTCGTCTGGGTCCCAGCGCTCCATGAGCACGGCCGTCGAACCGGCAAGGAGTGGGCACTCGAAGGCGTAGATCGACCCGCCGATGTGTGCGATCGGTGACGGGACGAGGAAGGTGTCGCCGGGCTCGACCCGCCAGTGCTCGCGGATCTGTGAGATCAGTGCATGGATCGTATTGTGCGTGTGTAGAACGCCCTTGGGGCGCCCGGTGGTGCCGGAGGTGTACATGATCATCCGAACGGAGTCGGGATCGAGGTCTGGGCCTGAGAAGCCGGTATCTCCCTCGAGCGGCACGCCCGCCACGCTTCCCGACAGTGCGGCGTAGGACGTGTGTGCACCGGCGTCGCCGCGCACCACCACCACCTCGGGAGGGGTGTCGAGCGCAGCGACCACCCGGTCCAGCATGGCCGCATAGTCGTGGCCGCGAAAGATGCTGGGCACGAATATGATCCGACTATCGACGTCATCGAGTATGAAGCGCAGCTCGTGATCGCGCAGTGACGGCAGGATGGGGTTGACCACCATGCCCGCGAGAGTGGCGCCCAGGTACACGACGGCGGCCTCGTGCCAGTTGGGCAGCATGAAGGACACCACGCTGCCCGTCGGCATCCGGTCTGCCAGCGTCGCGGCGAGCGCACTGGACAGGCGGTAGAGCTCGCGGCAGTCCATCCGCACGTCGGCGTCGACCACGACCACGCGGTCGGGGGTGTCCCGCGCGGCGGCACGGACCGAGTCGGCGAGTGTCTCCTTCACCCACAGACCCGCGTCGTAGGCCTCGGCGGCACGGTCCGTCGTCCCACCGGATCGACAATTCGCCAACCGATTTACGGGTCACCGGTTTCTCGCCCACGCCGATGCGCCCTAGCCCTTCACGCGCCGCATGGTCATCGAGTAGCGGAACCGTGACGACGGGTGCGTGTTGACGGTCACCTGGGCCACCTCGCCGTCCGACGTGGTGTAGGTACGGCGCATCTCGAGTGCCGCGCTGCCCGCGTCGAACTTGAGTTCCTCCGCCAGCAGCGGTGAGGCAACCACGGCGGTGATCTCCTGATGTACCGCGACGACGCTGACCCCGAAAAGATCCTCGATCAGCGGAAAGATGGGGCCGTCGTGCCGCTGTAGCAGCCTGCCGACGGCGGCGAACGCACGATTGATGTAGAACTCGGTGCGGCAGATGGGGACAGGGGAGTCGTCGTCCTGCCGGATACCGCGCACCGCCAGCCACTCCGAGCCGACGGGCAGCCCGGTGTGAGCGGCAAGGTCCTCGTCCACCGTCACCATGGCGTTGGATTCGATGGCCAGCCGAGCACCCGCTGCGAACGCCAGGAGGTCGTCAATCGACATCACCTCCTGTGCATAGGAATTCGATGCTGCTCGGGCGACGACCATGGTGCCGGCACGCGGCCGCGACGAGACCAGGTTGTCGTCGCGCAGCCTTCGCAACGCCTCGCGAACCGTGTACCTGCTGACGCCGAAACGCTCGCGAAGTTCGTGTTCGGTGGGCAGCTGGGTACCGACCGGGTAGACCCCGTCGACGATCTCCTTGCGGAGTGTGCGGGCTACCTGCAGGTACCGGTGGTCGGCGGGAGTTCCTATCTCGGCGGTCACGTCGATCGGACCCGTCGCAGCGCGATGACACTGCCCTCGCCGTCCGCGGAAACGTACAGCGTGCCATCGGGTCCGGCCGCGATTCCCGCGAACGGTCCCTGCGGCCCGGAGAACGGTGGCATGCCCTTCAGGGGCTTGGGCACCACGCCCGAAGGCGGGCCGATCGGCAGGCCCGCTGCGATCGTCGTGCCGTCCCCCGTCTCCATGTCGAAGGAGATCACGGCCTTCTGTCCCGCGTCGACGACGAACAGCGTGCCGGACCTACCCCCCGAGTCGCCGACGGCCAGGATTCCCTGCGGACGCACCAGGCCGTCGGCGACCGTCTCGACACCGGAGGGGGTCACCCGGACGACCCGCCCGGCGCCGGATTCGGCGACGAGGACGTCGCCGGCCGCCGTCACGGTGACGCCGACCGGATCGGCGAGACCCGAGGCCAGCACCTCGACGTCGCCGCCGTCGAGACCGACCGAGATCAGCCGGCCGGTACCCAGTTCGGCGGCCACGATGCCGGTCGGCGCGAGCGCGACGCCATACAGCTGATCGAGTCCGTCTGCGAGGAAGACCGTTTCGTCGGAGCCCGGCCGGTAGCGGCCGATCTGACCGCCCGAGGTGGTCACCACGAACTCACCGGGCCCGGAGGCGACCAGCCCACGCAGGAAGCCCGGGTATCCCGCAGAGAAGAGCATGCCGATGGTCTGCAACGACCCATCGGCCTCCAACGCATAGAAGTAGGTGCCGTCGGCGACGTACACCCGGCCGTCGTCACCCACCGCGAGATCCAGCGGCCAGTTCAGCGCGCCCGGGAGCGCGGTGCTGGTCGCGCCGCCGGAGAGCACCTCGGTGACCGCGCCGGTGAAGTTCGACACGAAGAGGCGTCCGTCGGCGAACGTGCAGTTGTCCAGCCCAGGGGTGAGCTGGGCGAGCACCGTCTGCACGCCGTTGCGCGGGTCGATGCGAAGAACCTGTCCGCTGGCCACCTGTGTGGAGACGATCATGCCCTCGGAGTCGAACTTCACCGAGTCCGGGACACCCAGCCCGGACGCGACGGTCTCGGGTTCGCAGGGCCCCACCGAGTCGGGGTCGATGCGCCAGATCTCGTTGGCGCCCATGACCGGGAAGTACAGCAGTCCGTCGGGTCCGAACTCCATGGCGTTGGGTGACGGCACGGCGTCCAGCAGGATGGTGGGCGGTCCGCCGCCCAGGTCGAACTCCATGATTCGGCCGCCTTCACGGCACTCGCCGATGAAGAGTCGACCGTCGTGGAACGTGATCCCGTTGGCCGAGGGCACGTCGTCGCGAAGCACGCGGGTGACGCCCGAGGTGTCGCGCAGGCTGACCCGTCCGTCCATCACCTCGGTGGCGATCATGTTGCCGCGCGCATCGAAGGCGAGGTCGTCGGGAGCGACGATGTCGCCACCCTTGGCGCTGATGGTCTCGACCTCGCCGGTGGCGATGTCCAGGGCGCTGATCTGACTGCCGGTGACCTGCGCGATGTAGATTCGGCCGTCGGGTCCGGTGCGAAGCCCATTGGCGCCGAACAGCCGGCTGGGCGCGGTCAGGCGATCGAACCACCAACCCGGGGCCATGTCCGGCGGACTGGTGGCGACGTAGCGACTCGGACTCGCCCGCCCGCGTGGGGGGACGTGCGCTCCGCTGATCGTCATCGCTCGGACGATATCAAGATGCGTTAGTCCAGACAATAATTTCCAGTGAATCCAGCAAGCGTCTTGACGTGCGCATTGATGTTGGAGAATTATGTTCTCGATACGGTGCGCGTCACTATCTTGTCCGGACAATTGGGGGAGCCAAGGGTGATCCCGCAGCGCTGACCGGCAGGGTGCGCCGAGCGCTTCGCCTACGTACCAAGGTTCGCCGGGAGACCGCGACACGACAGAAATTGGAGACACCCGACAGTGGCCGTCAAGGTTTACGAGCGAATCCTTGCAGCTGTTCGAGGCGGAGGGCATCAACACGCTCTTCGGCATCCCCGACCCGAACTTCGTCCACATGTTCCACGCTGCCGAGGAACGCGGCTGGACGGTCGTTGCACCCCACCACGAGGAGAACGCCGGCTTCATGGCCGAGGCCGTGTCCCGCATGACGGGCAAGCCCGGCCTCGCCATCGGCACGCTCGGACCCGGACTGGCCAACCTCGCAGGCGCGATCATGTGCGCGAAGGTGGAGAACTCGCCGGTCATCTTCCTTGGCGGCCAGCGCGCCCGCATCACCGAGCAGCGCGTGCGGCGGGGACGTATCCAGTTCGTCTCCCAGGCCCCATTGCTCGCGCCGTCGGTGAAGTACTCCGCGAGCATCGAGTACGCCGACCAGACCGACGAGATCGTCCGCCACGCACTACGGGTCGCGCAGTCGGGCACTCCCGGTCCGGCCTACATCGAATACCCGTCGCACGTCATCCTCGAAGAACTCGACGTGCCCGAGCCGCTTCCGCCCGACGCCTACCGGCTGGTGAATCAGGGCGCCAGCGCCCAGATGATCGAGAAGGCCGTCGAACTCGTCCGCAAGGCGCAGCAGCCGATCCTGCTCGTCGGCCACGCCGTGCACACGACTCGCGCGGGCGAGTCCGTCGAGGCGCTCGCGAAGCTGATGAATTGCCCGGTGATTCAGACCTCGGGCGGAACCTCGTTCATCAAAGGGCTCGAGGACCGCACCGTTCCCGTACGGCTTCTCGCCTTCCGCCGTCGACGCGGTCGTGAAGTCCGATCTCGTCATCGCCATCGGCACCGAACTCGGTGAACCCGTGCACTACGGCAAGGGTCGGCACTGGCTGGACAACGAGGCCAACCGCAGGTGGATCAGCGTCGAACTCGACCCCACGGCCATCGGCGTCAACCGCCGAATCGACGTCCCGCTGGTCGGCGACCTGCGGGCGATCGTGCCGCAACTCGTCGACGCGCTCAAGGGCTCGCCTCGCCAGCCCACCCCGGAACTCGCGCAGTGGATCGCCGACGATGCGGCCAGGATCGCCGAGCTCGCCGAGAGCGCTCCCGGTGGAACGCCCTTGCACACCGCACGTTTCGTCGTCGAGGCGACCAAGGCGTTCCCCGAGGACGGCATCATGGTGCGCGACGGCGGCGCCACCGTCATCTTTCAGTGGACCTACAGCCAGGCCAAGCCGCACGACGTGGTGTGGAACCAGAACTTCGGCCACATCGGAACCGGCCTGCCGTATGCGGTCGGCGCATCCGTGGCCGACGGGCGAAAGCGCCCGGTCATGCTGCTCACCAGCGACTCGTCGTTCATGTTCGCCATCTCGGAACTGGAAACCGCAGCGCGACTCAAGCTTCCGCTGGTGTGTGTGGTCGGAGTCGACCACCAGTGGGGTCTGGAGGTCGGTGTCTACAAGCGCACGTTCGGCCAAGGCTCGCGGGAGACCGGAGTGCACTGGAGCAAGGACGTGCGATTCGACAAGATCGCCGAGGGGTTCGGCTGCCGCGGTGAGTACGTCGACAAGGCCGAGGATCTAGGCCCCGCGATCGAGCGCGGCTATGCGAGTGGCAAGGTCACCGTCATCCACGTGCCGATCGACCCGAAGGTGAACTCTGAAGAGATGCCGAGCTATGACGAATTCCGGACCTGGTATGCGGAGGGGACACAGTAATGCGTGAGTATCTGAAGTTCTACATCGACGGTCAGTGGGTAGACCCGGTCGAGCCGAGGACGGCCGACATCGAGAATCCGGCCACCGAACAAGTGGCGGGTCGCATTTCGATCGGCTCCGCCGCAGACGTGGACAAGGCGGTCAAGGCCGCCAGACGGGCATTCGCCAGTTGGTCGGTGACCACTCGCGAGGAGCGGCTCGACGTGCTCGGCGCGATCCTCGCCGAATACCAGAAGCGTGCTGGCGAACTCGCCGAGGCGGTCACTGAAGAGATGGGCGCCCCGGCGGGCCTGGCCTCCGGCCCGCAGGTCGGACTCGGCCTCGGCCACTTGACCACGGCCATCGAGTCGCTGAAGAACTTCACGTTCACCGAGGAACGCGGTGCCACGACGATCGTCAAGGAACCCATAGGCGTGTGCGGGCTCATCACACCGTGGAACTGGCCGCTGAACCAGATCGCCGTCAAGGTGTTCCCGGCGCTGGCGACGGGATGCACGTCGGTGCTGAAGCCGTCGGAGGTGGCCCCGTTCTCCGCCCATATCTTCGCCGAGATCCTGCACGCCGCAGGTGTTCCCGCCGGTGTGTTCAACCTGGTCCAGGGCGACGGCGCCGGCGTGGGGGTCGCACTGGCGAGTCACCCCGGCATCGACATGGTGTCGTTCACCGGGTCTACGCGCGCCGGCATCGAGGTGGCCCGCAACGCCGCGCCGACCGTGAAGCGAGTAGCCCAGGAACTCGGGGGCAAGAGCCCGAACATCGTCCTCGACGACGCCGCCTTCGCCGGAAGTGTGTCCTCCGGTGTGGTCACGATGATGGGTAACTCGGGCCAGACCTGCAGTGCCCCTTCGCGGATGCTCGTACCTGCCGCGCGGATGGCGGAGGCGAAGGAGATCGCTGCGGCCGCCGCGGCATCGGTGACCGTCGGCGACCCCAATGGCGGCGCGACCGTCGGTCCCGTGGTGTCGGGCACGCAATACGAGAAGATTCAGGCACTGATCCAGAAGGGCATCGACGAGGGCGCCGCTCTGGTGGCAGGGGGCACCGGCAGGCCGGATGGACTGGACACCGGGTACTACGTCAAGCCGACGGTGTTCGCCGACGTCACCAACGACATGACGATCGCCCGTGAAGAGATCTTCGGTCCCGTGCTCGTCGATGATCGGCTACGACGATCTCGACGACGCCGTGGAGATCGCCAACGACACCGAGTACGGGCTCGCCGGCTACGTCTCGGGCGAGGACCTCGCCACGGCGCGGGGGGTCGCGAGCCGCATTCGGGCGGGCTGGGTGGCCATCAACAGTGCCTTCGACTTCAATTCCGCGTTCGGCGGCTACAAGCAGAGTGGCAACGGACGGGAGTGGGGCGACATCGGTTTCCACGAGTACCTCGAGACCAAGTCCATCCTGGGCTACTCGCCTGACCGGGCGGCGGGGTAGATGGGCGACCTGCTGGATCTCAGCGGCCGCATCGTCATCGTGTCGGGCGCCGGCGGGGGCGGTATCGGCACGACGGTGACCGCGATGGCCGCGCGTGCCGGTGCCACGGTCATCGCGGTGAGCAGATCGAAGGACAACCTCGACGAGCACGTTGGACCCCTCGCGCAGCAGGGGCTTTCGGTGATCCCGGTGTCGGCCGATGCATCGACCGACGACGGCATCGCCACCGCGCTCGATGCGGCGCGGGGCGCTGCCGAGTCCACCGGCGGGCGACTCCACGGTCTGGTCAACGTCGCAGGTGGTGCCGCGCCCGCGACGTGGATGCCGTCGACGCGGGTGACCCGTGAGGACTGGCAGGCGCTGTTCGCCGTCAACCTCGAGACGACGTTCTTCATGAGCCAGGCCGTCGCGAAGGAACTTCGGACCATCGGGTCACCGGGATCCATCGTGTCCGTCTCGTCGATCAGCGGCATGAACACCGCTCCGTTCCACATCGCGTACGGCACGGCGAAGGCCGCGGTCGTCGCGATGACACGCACGATGGCGGTCGAACTCGCGCTCGACGGCATTCGCGTCAACGCGGTCGCCCCCGGCGTCACCAACACGGTGGCATCGCGCACCTACACCGATGACGACACCGACCGCGACCGCACCGCGATAGCGATGGGGCGCCGCGGCACACCCGAGGAGCAGGCGGGCGCCATCCTGTTCCTGCTGTCGGATCTGTCGGGCTACGTCACCGGCCAGACCCTGCTCGTCGACGGTGGCCTGAACCTCAAGTGGAGTCACCTCGGGGCCGACAACACGTCGCTGTTCCTGAAGGACGAGAACTTCCGCAGCAGCATCAGTCGGGCATGAAGGAGGAAGTGTGACCGATCTACGATCGACCGAGGACCCGGACACGGACGCGGACCCGGCGCCGCCGGAGGAACTGTCCGAGCCGGTGACCATCGGCGTGGCTGCCTACGTCTCCGAGGAGTACGCGCGCGCCGAGCGAGACAAGCTGTGGCGCAGGGTGTGGCAACAGGCGGGCCGCGTCGAGGACATTCCCGACGTCGGCAGCTACATGACCTACGACATCCTGGACGACTCGATCATCATCGTCCGCACCGGCCCCAACGAGTTCGCCGCGCATCACAACGTGTGCATGCACCGCGGCCGCAAACTGGTCGACACGCCGCCGGGAGCGAAGAACGCCGGCGGCAGGGCCCGCAAGTCGTTCGTGTGCGGATTCCACGGCTGGACCTACGGTTTGGACGGCGCGTGCACCCACATCAGGGAGCAGGACGACTGGAAGGGCGCGTTGACGCCCGACAACACGCATCTGCGGCCGGTGCGCGTCGACACCTGGGGCGGATGGGTGTTCGTCAACATGGACCCCGACTGCGAGCCGTTGGCCGACTACCTGTTTCCCGCCGCCAAGATCCTGGATCCGTTCGGGCTGGAGAACATGCGCTACAAGTGGCGCAAGTGGTTGAACTTCGACTGCAACTGGAAGGTCGCGATGGAGGCCTTCAACGAGACCTACCACGTGTTCACCACCCATCCGGAGTTCAACAAGTTCGGTGAGTTCAAGGGCTGGGCCAAGGCGCAGGGCAGGCACTCCAACATCGGCTACGACGCGCCGAAGGGCTTGGACGAGACCAAGTCCAAGATCCGGCTCGGCACCGGCGATCCGCGCATCTCCACCGCGGAGATGCAGGTCTACACCATGGAGGAGACCAACGCGACCACCACCAACACGTTGGTGAATGCGGCGAAGCGACTGGTCGACGAACTGCCCGAGGGTACGCCCGCAGACAAGGTGCTCGAGCACTGGCTGACCTCGGCGCGTAACGACGACGCCGCGCGGGGCGTCGTCTGGCCGACCATCCCGGCCGACATCCTCGGCCAGAGCGGCACGGCCTGGCAGATCTTCCCGAACTTCCAGGTCGGCCAGGGCCTGACCAGTGCGCTGTGTTACAGCGCGCGACCCGATCCGAGCTATGACCCCAACAAGTGCATCTTCGAGGTGTCGGTGTTCGAGCTGTACCCCAACGGCGCGGAACCCGAGACGGAGTGGGTGTACACGCCGGTCGGCGACCCCAACTGGTTGTCCGTTCTCCCGCAGGACTTCTCGAACATGGCTGCGGTGCAACGGGGCATGAAGTCACTGGGCTTCACCGGCACCAAGCCCAATCCGTATCGCGAGCGCAGCACGGTCAATCTGCACACCCAATTGGCCAAGTACATGGGGACCGGCGCCCCTGAAGAGCTGTAAGGAGTCACGTGACGATCTCAGAGGCCGACTCGTTGGACCAGACCTGCGGACCGACCGAGACACCAGACGACGTCGACATCGACGCGCTGCGTGAGAAGTACCGCGTCGAACGCGAGAAGCGGCTCCGCAAGGAGGGCAGCAGGCAGTACGTCGAGTTGGAGGACGATTTCGCCGGCTACTACGAGACCGATCCGCACACTCCACGAGTCGAGCGTGAACCGATCGCCGAGGACATCGACGTCGCCGTGCTGGGCGGCGGATTCGGCGGTCTGCTGTCGGCGGCCTACCTGAAGAAGGCCGGCGTCGACGACGTCCGGATCATCGAGTTCGGCGGGGACTTCGGCGGGGTCTGGTACTGGAACCGCTATCCGGGGATCCAGTGCGACAACGAATCCTACTGCTACATACCGCTGCTGGAAGAACTCGACTTCATGCCGAGCAAGAAGTTCGCCGACGGAGCGGAGATCTATCAGCACTGTCGCAACATCGGCAAGCACTTCGGCCTGTACGACGGGGCGATCCTGTCCACCCAGGTCCGCGACCTGAAGTGGGACGAGGGCATCAAGCGCTGGCGGATCAGCACCGACCGCGACGACGACATCCGCGCACGCTTCGTGGTGATGGCGTCGGGACCCTTCCACCGCCCCAAGCTGCCAGGCATTCCCGGGATGAAGGACTTCACAGGCCATACGTTCCACTCGTCGCGCTGGGACTACGACTACACCGGAGGGGACGCCACCGGAGGCATGACGTGGCCTGGCCGACAAGCGGGTGGCGCTGATCGGCACCGGGGCCACCGGTGTCCAGCTCGTGCCCTTCCTGGGCCGGGACGCGAAGGAACTCTTCGTCTTTCAGCGCACGCCGTCGTCGGTCGATTCGCGAAACAACGCGCCGACGGATCCCGAATGGGCGAAGTCGCTGCAACCCGGATGGCAGAAGGAGCGGCAGCGCAACTTCCACGCGTGGACGTTCGAGGGCATGGCCCTCGGTCAGCCCGACTACGTGTGTGACTTCTGGACCGAGCTGGGACGCAACACCGCAGCCCGGGTGCTCGCGCTTCCGGATCCGGCCTCGCTGACGCCCGAGGAGTTCATGGGCATCCGCGAGGAGGAGGACTACAAGCTGATGGAGAAGCTCCGTCGCAGGGTGGAGAGCCTGGTCGACGACCCGGAGACGGCGGAGACGCTCAAGCCCTTCTACCGGTTCCTGTGCAAGCGGCCGTGTTCGAACGACGAGTACCTCGAGACCTTCAACCGGCCCAACGTTCACCTGGTCGACGTATCCGAGTCGAAGGGGGTCGAGAAGATCACCGCCAACGGCGTCGTCGCCAACGGCAGGGAATACGAAGTCGATTGCATCATCTACGCCAGCGGCTTCGAGATCACCACCGAGATCAGCCGCCGCTACTCGATCGATGCCATCGAGGGACGTGACGGCGTCTCGCTCTACGACTGCTGGCATGACGGCTACAAGACTCTGCACGGCATGACGGCCCGCGGGTTCCCCAACCAGTTCTTCACCGGGTTCACCCAGGTCGGCATCTCTGCGAACATCGCCGCGAACTACGAACTGCAGGGCGAACACATCGCCTACGTCATCTCCGAAGCGCTCAAGCGGGGTGCCACGATGGTCGAGCCGACGCAGGAGGCCCAGGAAGCCTGGTGCGCCACGGTCAAGGAGACCGCCGTCGACAACTCCGCGTTCGACGCGGAGTGCACGCCGGGCTACTACAACAACGAAGGCGGGGGTGGCGGTGAAGGAATCCGAAGTCATCTCGGTGAACCTTATGCACCCGGCTTCTACGCCTTCGGCGACCTGCTCGAGGTGTGGCGCGACAAGGGCGATCTCGAGGGACTGGAGCTGAGCACATGACCGATGCCAC
The DNA here is from genome assembly GCA_963798245.1 of uncultured Actinomycetota bacterium. Lineage (GTDB taxonomy): Bacteria > Actinomycetota > Actinomycetes > Mycobacteriales > Mycobacteriaceae > Mycobacterium. The sequence continues at coordinate 283,155 of CAWCSO010000002.1, read as the reverse complement.
TGATACCGTCGCACTGAACTCGCTCTCGACGACGGAGATCAGCCCTCGGATCGGCAGCCGGATCCACGCCGACAAGGCGGCGCTGTTGTCCGGCGAACACGCTGCAACGATCCGCGACCTTCTGCAAGCCCGTGGCGTGCTGGTGTTTCCGAAGATCGACTTCACCAATGACGAACAGGTGGCGTTCACCGAAGACCCTGGGCACCTTGGCGACCGAGATGCGCGGCGAGCAGATCTACGACGTCACGCTCGACAAGTCCATCAACAAGGGCGCCGACTATCTGAAGGGCTCGCTGTACTGGCACCTCGACGGCACCATGAACGAGGTGCCGATCCTGGCGTCGTTGCTGTCCAGCAAGGTGCTGCCGAGCAACGGCGGCGGCGACACCGAGTTCTGCAACACCTACGCCGCGTATGACGAGCTGCCGGACGAGGACAAGCAGGCCTACGACCAGCTACGCGTGGTGCACTCGACGTGGACCACGCTGCTCTACTACGAGCCGGAGCCCAAACTGAAGCTGCTGCAGCAGATGATGTCGATCGGCGAGCGCGAACTCCCGCTGGTGTGGAACCACCGGTCCGGCCGCAAGTCGCTGGTGCTCGGCTGCACCGCGGGCCACGTGGTCGGCATGGATCGCGCGCAGAGCATCGAACTGCTCGTTCGGCTGCGGGAGTGGGCGACTGCGCCGCAGTTCGTGTACCGCCACGTCTGGTCGGTGGGCGACCTGGTGATGTGGGACAACACCGGAACCATGCACCGGGCCCTGCCCTACGACCCGGACTCGGGCCGGCTGCTGCAGCGCACCAAGCTCGCCGGTGAGGAGCCGTTCGCCTGAGCATGTCTGATTCCCTTTCTGGACCAACGGGTCTGCGCTTCGACGGGCGCGTCGCCGTCGTCACCGGCGGCGGGCGCGGGCTGGGGCGCGAATACGCGCTGCTGCTGGCACGCAGGGGCGCGCGGGTGGTGGTCAACGACGTCGGCGGCAGCCTCAGCGGCGAGGGCGGCGACGAGGGCCCTGCGCAACAGGTCGTCGCCGAGATACGCTGCGCAGGAGGCGATGCCGTCGCCAGTACCGCATCGGTGGCCACCGCGGCGGGTGGCCGTGCCATCATCGACACCGCACTCGAGCACTACGGTCGTATCGACGTGCTCGTACACAACGCAGGCAACGTCCGCAGCGGGACGCTGAAGGAGATGTCCTACGAGGATTTCGACGCGGTGCTCGACGTCCACCTACGGGGCGCCTTCCACGTCGTGCGTCCGGCCTTTCCCCTGATGTGTGAGGCAGGGTACGGGCGCGTGGTCCTCACGTCGTCGATCGGTGGGCTCTACGGCAATCACGATGTGGCCAACTACGCCTCCGCAAAGGCCGGGATCATCGGCCTGACCAACGTGGTCGCGCTGGAGGGCGCCGCAGAGGGTGTCACGTGCAACGCGATCATTCCGGGTGCGGTGACCAGGATGGCCGAAGGCCTGGACACCTCGGCGTACCCGCCGATGGACCCGGGCCTGGTGGCGCCGACTGTCGGCTGGCTGGCACACGAGGCGTGCTCGGTGACGGGCGAGATGTTCGTGGCCATCGCGGGCCGTGTCGCACGTGCGTTCATTGCCGAGACGCCAGGCGTGTACCGGCCGTCGTGGTCGATCGAGGACGTCGGCGAGCAGATCGACGCCATCCGCGACGACACCACGCCGCTCGTCTTTCCGGTGGTTCCGGACGGGCACACCGATCACATTCGGTACAGCTTCGGGGTTGCCACTCAGGAGGTTCCGCGTGGCTGAGCCCAAGGGGCCGCTGCACGGCGTGCGCGTCGTGGACCTCACGGCAATGGTGATGGGCCCCTACTGCACGCAGATCATGGCCGACATGGGTGCCGAGGTCATCAAGATCGAAACGCCGGCAGGCGACAACACCCGCTTCATCTCCGTCGGGCCGGCGCCCGGAATGAGCGGCGTCTTCGTCAACGTCAACCGCGGAAAGCGCAGCGTCGTGCTGGATCTGCGCAGCGACGGGGGTAGCGATGCCCTGCGCGCGCTGATCGAGGACGCCGACGTCTTCATCCACTCGATGCGTTCCAAGGCCGTGATCAAGCTCGGGTTCGGCTACGACGACGTCGCCGCCATCAACCCGGGCATCGTCTACACGAACTGCTACGGATACGGCCGTCGCGGTCCCGAGGCCGACCGGCCCGCCTACGACGACACCATCCAGGCAGAGTGTGGCCTGCCCGCGGTACAGCAGCAGCTCACTGGCGAGTCGAACTACGTGGGAACCATCATGGCCGACAAGGTCGCCGGGCTGACCGCGCTCTACGCCACGATGATGGCGCTGTTCCACCGGGAGCGCACCGGTGAGGGGCAGGAGGTCGAGGTCGGCATGTTCGAGACGATGGCCTCCTTCATGCTGGTCGAACACGCCAACGGTGCCATGTTCGAACCTCCGCTCGGCCCGGCGATCTATCCGCGCGCCGTCGCGCCTAACCGTCGCCCGTATGCGACCAAGGACGGCCAGATCGCCGCGCTGATCTACAACGACAAGCATTGGAACGCGTTCATCGATGCCGTTGCGCCAGCGTGGAGCAGCGAGTCCTACGCGACTCTCGAGCAGCGCGCCAAGCAGATCGACGTGGTCTACGGGCTGGTGGCGCAGACGCTGCTGGAACGCACCACCGGCGAATGGCTGGCGCTGTTCCGGGAACTGGAGATCCCGGCGGCGGCGATCCAGAAACCGGACGAGTTGTTCGACGATCCGCACCTGAATGCCGTCGGTATGTTCGAGACCGTCCAGACCAAGCACGGGCCCGTGCGCTTTCCCGGTGTGCCTACCTGGTTCTCGCGCACTCCGGGCCGCGTAGCCGGCTACGCGCCGGAATTGGGCGCCGACACCGAGGCCGTGCTATCCGAACTGGACGCCTTGAGCGAGCGGCAGCTCGGAGGAGTAGTTGACGGTGTTGGTGGCACGCCGCATGTAGGCCTTCCACGAATCGGACCCTGACTCACGGCCGCCGCCGGTCTGCTTCTCGCCACCGAACGCGCCGCCGATCTCCGCACCCGAGGTACCGATGTTGACGTTGGCGATGCCGCAGTCGGATCCGTCGGCCGCCATGAACCGCTCTGCCTCACGCATGTCGGTGGTGAAGATCGCAGATGAAAGGCCCTGCGGAACAGCGTTGTTCAATGCGATCGCCTCGTCGAGCGTGTCGTAGGTCAGCACGTAGAGGATGGGCGCGAAGGTCTCGTCGTGCACCACCGCGGTCTGCGACGGCATACGCACCAGCGCCGGCCTGACGTAGTACGAACCCTCACCGAGGTCGACATGGTCACCACCCGTCACCTCACCGCCGTCGGCGCGGGCCTGCTCCAGGGCGCCGACCATGTCGCGGTAGGCACGTTCGTGAATCAGCGGGCCGACGAGAGTGCCGTCCGCGGAGGGGTCGCCGATGGGCAGGCTCCGGTAGGCAGTCTCGATGCGCTCGACGAGCGTGTCGACCACCGACGAATGGGCGATCACCCGACGCAGGCTGGTGCAGCGCTGGCCGGCGGTACCGGCCGCCGAGAACACGATGCCGCGCACGGCCAGGTCGAGGTCGGCCGACGGTGCCACGATGGCGGCGTTGTTTCCGCCCAACTCCAGCAGCGACTTGCCGAATCGCGCCGCGACCCGCGGCCCGACCTCCCTGCCCATGCGCACCGAGCCGGTGGCACTGACGAGCGCGACCCGCGGGTCGTCCACGAGCAGCTCACCGATCTCCCTGTCGCCCTGGATCAGCTCACAGAGGTGGTCGGGGGCGCCGACATCCTGGGCGGCCCGCTCGATCAGCGCCTGGCAGGCGATCGCGGTCAGCGGTGTGAGTTCTGACGGCTTCCAGACCACTGTGTCGCCGCAGACCAGCGCGACGGCGGCGTTCCACGCCCAGACCGCCACCGGGAAGTTGAAGGCGGTGACGACGCCGACGACACCGAGCGGGTGCCAGGTTTCCATCAGCCGGTGACCGGGCCGCTCGGAGGCGATGGTGCGGCCGTACAGCTGGCGGCTCAAGCCGACGGCGAACTGGCAGACGTCGATCATCTCCTGCACCTCGCCGAGGGCCTCGGAGGTGATCTTGCCCGCCTCGACCGTGACGAGCGTGGCGAGGTCGGCCTTGTGCTCGACCAGCAGTTCGCCCAGGCGTGCCACCAGTGCGCCACGCACCGGTGCGGGCGTGATCCGCCACGCGGTGTTTGCCTCCGCCGCGGCGGCGATCGCCGCCGAGGCTCGTTCCGGCGTCGACTCCTCGACGGTGAACAGCACGTCCCCGGTGATCGGGGTGCTGGCCGCAACGCCCGCGGCACCCGGCTCACCGAGCGGGGCGTGCGCGCCGATGGCTTGGAGCGCGGTGCGCACCCGGTCGCGCAGTTCGTCGCCGGTGGGAAGCGTGGTCTGTGTGGAAGTCTGCACGGAGGTCATGATGCCGCTTTCTCGTAGAGGTCGTAGGGGTCGTGAATGTGGTGACCGATGGCTCCAGCCATCCAGTCGACGCTGTAGTGGGTCGCATCGGGCGCTTCCGCCACCTGTGAGTCGCGCTCGAGGTTGGACCGGAAGATGCCCGCGGCCGATGCCGGCAGGAAGTCCTCGTACACAACCGGTTTGGTGGGATCGCCTCCCCGGTAGTAGGCCAGGCCGTTGGCGGCCATCTCGGCGTCGGTGGCGGGAAGGTGCCGGTCCCACACCGCGGCCGGATCGGGGGACGACATCGCCGCGTCGTACCGGTCGCGGCCCGAACGGGTGAGCGCCACACCGCGCGCCTCGACCTCGCCGAACCGCACACGCAGCGTGCCGTCGGCCACGGTGCCGTCGGGATCGAGGAACCGGCGCGGCTCGGCGAGCGCGCGAAAGGACGTCTGGCGCAGGAGCACCGCGGGACCGTGCCAGGGCGGTGGCCCCTCGATCGTGTCGATCATCTCGATGCCGCGCGCGGCCATCCGCCGGTACAGCTCGTCGATGTCGAGCACGCGCGGGGTGAGGTGGTTGACGTGGGTGGTGGACACCCCGGCGATGTCAGCGGCGACGGCGGACACCGCGGTGAGTTCGTCGTACCAGGCCCGATCGACGGGCTCGGGTGAGAGCGCGAACGTGGCCGTGGCACGGTGCACGAAGTCGTCGGCGTGGTTGGCGTCGATGCCGCCGGCGTCGGCGATCCGGCGCGCGTCGGCGATGAGTTCGGGGTCGAAGAGCTGCCGGTGCGTGACGAACCGGTCGACCCGGCGGCGCAGGTCCGGTGAGAAGAACCGGGTGTCCGCGGTGGCCAGCATCGAGGTGAAGACGCGGAATGGGTTGCGGTCCAGCTCGTCCGGCGTGATCGGCCGGAACGCGGTCGACACCACCGGCACCGGTGACGACGCCCCGCGCAGATCGTAGAAGCCGACCGGATGCATGCCGAACGCGGCGAAGAGGTCGGCGACGTCGGCGAGTTCGGATGCGCCGCCGACCCTGATCGCGCCATGTCGCTCGGCAGTGACGCGGTCCAGCGATCCGAGCCGGTCGTCGCCGGCATGGTCGCGGTTGACCTCGGTCGTGACGTCCACCAGTGTCGTGTAAGCCGGTACCTCGGCGCCGTACATCGCCGAGAGTCGGGCGGCGAATCGGGCACGCAGTTCGGTGGTGTGGACATGTGGGCTCATCGTGAGGTGCTCCCGGGATAGTCTCCGGCCATGACGGACGCGAGCGACGAACTCGACGACATCGACCGGATCCTGGTGCGCGCGCTCGTGGCCGACGGGCGGGCGACGCTGGCACAGCTTGCGGTGAGCGCGGGCCTGTCGGTATCCGCCGTGCAGTCGCGGGTGCGACGACTCGAGGCGCGGGGGGTGGTCACCGGATATCGGGCGAAGATCAGCCCGGAGGCAGTAGGAAACATGCTGTCGGCGTTCGTCGCCATCACCCCTCTCGATCCGTCTCAACCCGATGACGCGCCCGCGCGGCTCGAACACATTGGTGCGATCGAGTCGTGCCACTCCGTGGCGGGGGACGAAAGTTACGTCCTTCTGGTGCGTGTCCCCACGGCGCGTGCGCTGGAAGACCTGCTGCAACAGATCCGTACGGCGGCGAACGTCCGCACCCGAAGCACCATCATCTTACAGACGTTTTACGAAGGACGCGACATAGTGCCGTAGATAATCCGGTTGGAGGGTGCTTTAACCGGAAATTATGCGTTAGGATGGCGGCATGACCGCTGTCCTCTCGCATCGCGCCTCTTCCGATCACGCCATCGGTCCCAACGACGTCCACGAGGTACTGCGCCGCAGCATCCTGGCCGACGGGCTCGACCTGGTGCTCGACGTCGACCGCTCGGCCGGCTCCCATCTCGTCGACGCCCGAACGGGTGAGCGCTACCTCGACATGTTCACGTTCTTCGCGTCGTCTGCGCTGGGCATGAACCATCCCGCATTGGCCGGAGACGAATCCGTTCCGCGCCGAACTGGCCGCCGCGGCGGTGAACAAGCCGAGCAACTCCGACGTCTACAGCGTGCCGATGGCTCGCTTCGTCGACACCTTCGCCCGAGTGCTCGGCGACCCCGCACTGCCGCACCTGTTCTTCGTCGACGGCGGCGCCCTGGCCGTGGAGAACGCGCTCAAGGTCGCGTTCGACTGGAAGAGCCGGCTCAACGAGTCCCGGGGCATCGACGCCGCGCTGGGCACCAAGGTCCTGCACCTGCGCGGCGCGTTCCACGGCCGCAGCGGCTACACGCTGTCACTGACCAACACCGATCCCAACAAGGTGGCGCGGTTCCCGAAGTTCGACTGGCCGCGCATCGACGCGCCCTACGTCAGGCCGGGATCGGACGACGAAGCCATGGCAGCGCTCGAGGCCGAATCGCTACGGCAGGCCCGCGCCGCGTTCGAGGCCGAACCGCACGACATCGCGTGCTTCCTCGCCGAGCCGATCCAGGGGGAGGGCGGCGACCGCCACTTCCGCCCCGAGTTCTTCGCCGCGATGCGCGAGCTGTGCGACGAGTTCGATGCGCTGCTCATCTTCGACGAGGTCCAGACCGGCTGCGGCATGACCGGAACACCCTGGGCCTACCAGCAGTTGGGCGTCAGTCCCGACGTCATCGCGTTCGGCAAGAAGACGCAGGTGTGCGGTGTGATGGCCGGCGGGCGGGTCGATGAGGTGCCCGACAACGTTTTCGCAGTCAGCTCGCGGATCAACTCCACGTGGGGCGGCAACCTGACCGACATGGTGCGCGCACGCCGCATCCTCGAGGTCATCGAGGCCGACGACCTGATCGCGCACGCCGCGACGGCGGGGCGGCACCTGCTCGATCGACTGGAGGATCTCGCCGCCGAGTTCCCGGCGCTGGTGCTCGACCCACGTGGTCGCGGCCTGATGTGTGCGTTCAGCATGCCGTCGGCCGGCGAGCGTGACGAGTTGGTGCGCCGGTTGTGGGACCGCAAGGTGATCATGCTGGCCAGCGGCGCCGACAGCGTTCGCTTCCGGCCCGCGCTCACGGTGTCGCGCGAGGACCTGGACGCCGCGGTGGACGCGGTCCGCGAGGTGCTCGCTCAGTTGCGCTGACCCGCGTCCGGGTCCGTCAGCCGCCTTATGGTGGTCGCCAACCGATTCAGTTCCGTCCCGCCGACGAGTACGCAGCCGTGTCGTTCGGCGAGTCTGCCGGCGGCGGTGGTGAATTCGTGGTTGGTCACGACCATCGTCTGCGTGCAGTCCTGCATCGGTGCACCGGCGACCACCTCCTGGACGGCGCCCGCACCTACTGGACGGGACTGTCGCTTGCACTGGATGGCTAGCCGGGTCGGACGCTTGCCGACGATCAGGTCGACGCCCCAGTCGCCCGACAGCGGCGTCATGATGACCGGCACTCCGCACGTCCTCGCGATCCGGGCGACGTAGTCCTCGAACTCGGTACCCGACATCGACGACATCGACGTCACCGGGTTTTCGGCCGGGCCCGGGGTGCGTGCGCCGCGGATCGCGCCGATCACGAAGTGCGGGCCCGCCGCCAGCAGGCCCGAAGCGAGCACGCCGATGGCGACGCTGACGGCAAGCGCAACGCCCGTCGCGTACGCAGTCAGCCCCGCTGCGACGCCGACCGTGCCGTAGACCTTCCACACGGCCCGAACTCTAGGCTCCTGTACCGACATGGACGGCGCGCCGAGCGTGTGGACTCTGTGCGAGAAGTGGCCCGTTCTTCGACCACTAGCCACACGCTCGACGGTCCAAGCGCCTGTGGACAACCCGGGCGCTGGGGCGATGTCCGGACACCGACGTCGGGCGCGACGTTCACAGTGCGAGGCATGGACGAATGGCCGCTCCTGGGACGACAGGCGGTACGCGATGGACTGCTGACCACCTATGCGCTGACGGCGGCGGTTCCGCGCCGTCTACCGAAACGTGTACGTCCCTGCCGACACGGTGCTGACGGCGGGTGAACGTGCCAGGGCGGCGTGGCTGTGGGCCGACGGCAAGGCGACCCTTGCCGGCTTGTCGGCCGCGGCGGTGCTGGGCGCGAAATGGTTGGATGGCGACAGGCCCGCCGAACTCATCAGGCCCGATAGGCACTGCCCCTCGGGCATCGTGTCGCACTCGTGGGACGTTTCCCGCGACGAGGTGTGCGTCGTGCGTGGCATGCGGATCACCACCCCCGTGCGCACCGCGTTCGACCTCGGACGTTCGATGGCTCACGTGCAGGCGATCCCGTTGCTCGACGCGTTGATGAACGCCACCAAGCTCACGCCGGCAGACGTGCTCGCCTTGGCGGACAGCAGGCCGGGGACGCGTGGTGTTCGCCGGTTGCGTGTCGCGATGGAGCTCGCCGACGGGGGTGCCGAGTCGCCGCAGGAGACCAGGTTGCGGCTGGTGATCGTCAACGCGGGACTACCGACACCCGAAACTCAGATCGAGTTCCGCGACCGTTTCGGCGACGTTCGGGTCCGAGTGGACATGGGCTGGCGCGAATGGCGAGTGGCGGTGGAATACGACGGTATCCAGCACTGGACGGATCGGCGTCAGCGGGCGTGGGACATCGACCGGATCGCTCTGCTGGAGGAGGCTGATTGGGTTGTGGTCCGGGTGAGTTCCGACATGCTCGCCCGCCCCCGCGTCGTCATCGAGCGGATAGCGACCAAGTTGCGTGATGCCGGCTGCCCGCTGTGACGCCGAGAGTGTGGACTCTGTGCGAGAAGTGGCCCGTTCTTCGACCACAGGCCACACGCTCGACGCGGGTCCTACTGCAGTGCCCGCCACACCCGCGCTGGCGTCATGGGCAGTTCGTGCAGCCTCGCACCGCACGCCCGCGCGATCGCATTCGCCAGTGCGGGTGCCACCGGATTGTAGGGCGACTCGCTCATCGACTTGGCGCCCAGCGGCCCGAGAGTGTCGTAGGTGTCGGCGAAGTAGACCTCGGTCACCGGAACGTCGGCGAGCTGTGGGATGTGGTAATTGCGAAGGTCCGTGGTGGTCACCGCCCCGTCAGGGCCGACCCGCATCTCCTCGTACAGTGCCGATCCGATCGCCTGTGCGACACCGCCCTCGACCTGTCCGCGGCACTGCTCGGGGTTCATCACCACACCCGCGTCGGCGGCCTGCACAGATTGCAGGATGCGCACCACGCCGGTCTCGACGTCGACTGCCACGCGGAAGGCATGCACGTTGAACGCCACCGATCGCGGGGTGCCGTCGTGGCGGCCGTGACCGATCAGCGGCCCGGCACCGCCCGCCGACATCTTGGCCGACAGATCGCGGCAGGCTGCCTGTACCGCCAACCCGGCAACCACCGTGCCCGCCGATCCGAACGCACCTGTGTCGTAACCCGTTGCATCGGTGTCGGACTGGCGCAGCCGTACCCGGTCGGTGGTGACGTTCATCGCCGTGGCGACCAGCTGGGTGTGCACGGTCGAGGTGCCGTTGCCGAACTCGGCCGTGCCGACCGACAGCGTGTACCCGCCGTCGGGGTCCAGCGACAGGGACGCCTCGGAGAAGTGGCCCCGCGGCGGGATCGTGGCGATCATCGCGACCGCCATACCCTCGCCCGTTCGCCACTGTGGCCCTTCGGGGGCGGCCACGCCGTTGCCGACCTCCAATGCCCGCTGGGCGAGGTCGAGGCACTGGTCGAGGCCGTAGCTGCCATACGTCAGATCGTCGTCGGCGACGTGCGCGTCGGCGAACACGTCGCCGGGTACGACGACGTTTCGGCGGCGTAGCTCGAACGGGTCGATCCCGAGTTCGAGCGCCAGCTCGTCGAGCGCCGACTCGATGGCGAAGATCACCTGCCCGAGGCCGTAGCCGCGGAACGCGCCCGACGGAATGTGGTTGGTGTACACGGCTTGCGCGTCGACCCGCTTGTTGGCGCAGCGGTACAGCGAGACGGACTCGCCGCAGCCGTGAAACATCACCCCGGGGCTGTGGTTTCCGTATGCGCCGGCGTCGAGCAGCACGTCGACGGCCAGTGCGGTCAGTACGCCGTCCGGTCCGGCCGCCACCGTCGTATCGACCCGGAACGGGTGGCGGCACGGTGCGGCGACGAACTCGTCGCTGCGGCTGAACTCGTAGCGCACCGGTTGGCCGAGCCGGAGCACCGCCAACCCGACCAGATCCTCGGTGAGCATCTCCTGCTTGCCGCCGAAACCGCCGCCGACCCGTTTGGTGAATACGTGGACGTCGTCGCGGCCCAGACCGAACACGTGGCACAGTTCGTCCCGGACCAGGAACGGCACCTGTGAGCTGGTGCGAATCACCAAGCGGCCCTCATCGTCTCGCCAACCGGTGCAGCCGTGGGTCTCGAGGTGTGCATGCTGAACGCGCTGGGTGTTCCAGCGGCCGCGCACCACCGCACCGCCCGAGGTGGAGGCCGTGTCGATACCGACGTCGACGTCGCCGATTCCGCCGTGTAGTTCGGCGACGACGTTGCGCGTGCCGTCGGCGATGCGCGCGTCGGATCCCTTGTCACCGTGCAGCAATGGCGCACCCTCGCTGCGAGCGACGTCCGGGTCGAACACGGCGGGCAGCTCCCGGTACTCGACGACGACGGCGCGACAGGCCGCCTCCGCGGTAGCGACGGTGTCGGCGACGACCGCGGCCACGCGCTGGCCGACGAAGCGCACGGTGTCATCGAGCACGTAGCCGTCGTCGGGATCATCGAGGCGACTTTCGTGGCGGGCGGTAGAGAACGCCACCGGGGGACTGTCGCGGTGGGTCAGCACCAGCTGCACGCCCGGCATCCGTTCGGCCGCAGCGGTATCGATCGCGACGATCCGCGCGTGCGGCAGCGGGCTGCGGAGCACGGCCATGTGCAGCAGCCCGGCCGGTGCGAAGTCCATGGTGTACTGCTCGGTCCCGGTGACCACCCGCAGGCCGGCGGGTGCGCCGATCGACCGGCCGGCGTCCGGGGTGCCCTCGGACTTCTCGACGTTGGTGCGGCCTGCCAGCGCGTCACCGATGGCCCGGTAGCCGGTGCACCGGCACAGGTTGCCCTTGAGATTGTCTGGCAGGTCCTCGAGTTGGGCGTCCGACAGCGTCGACGCGGTCGTGATCATGCCCGCCGTGCAGAAGCCGCACTGGAAGCCGGCCGCCTCGGCGAATCGCCGTTGAACCGGGTGCAGGTCCTCTGGGGTACCGAGTCCTGCGACGGTCGTCACCCTCCTCCCGGTTGCCCGGAATGCCGGGTACACGCAGGAATGCACCGCGGCACCGTCGACGAGCACCGAGCACGCGCCACAGTCGCCGGTGTCGCAGCCCTTCTTGACCTCGAAGTGCCCGTGCTCGCGAAGATACGTCCGCAGGCACTGGCCGGGTCGCGGATCATCCGCCAGGGGTTGGCCGTTGACGCTGGTGCTCATGACAGTTCCGCCCGGACCTGCTCGGCGAGCACCAGGGTCATCGCGCGGCGCCAGTCGGGGTCGCCGTGCGGGTCGTCTGTCCAGGCGTCGTCGGGGATCTGCGCGTGCGCCGCGCGCAACTCGTCCGGTGCCGGTGGCGCGGCGAACTCGAACACGCAGGGCCGGACGGTGGCAGCCGTCACCGAGAGTGTCACGCTGCCGCCGTCGGATGCCGCGTCACGGCGACCGATCACGACGACTCCCGAGCGCCCCAGCGGCGATGGTGCGAGCTTGCGAAAGGCCGTACGGGCGCGCAGTGCGGCCGCGGGCAAGTGGGCCGATCGCAATACGTCGTCGGCGGCCAGCACGTTGGTGGCCGCCCCGGTGACGAATTCGGTGACGGGCAGACGGTAGTCGTCGCCATCGGATCTCCACACCGTGACATCGCCGCCGAGTGCTGAGACCAGCGAGATCATGGCGCCCGCGGGAAACGACAGGCAGATGTTGCCGCCGACGGTCGCGGTCTGCCAGATCTTGAAGGACGCCAGCAGGGCGTTGCAACACTGACCGAACAGGGGAGCGGCGTGCCAGTCGGGCATGGCAGCGGGCAGTGTGGCCGACAGCCTTGACACCTCGGCCACCGTGCACGTGGCGGCCAGCTCGATCCCGCTGTCCTCCTGGATGATTGAGGGCCATCCGAGTCGCGTGAGATCCACCAGCCGACGCAGATGGGGGTGTGGTTCGGAGAACAGGTACGTGCCGCCGGCCAGAACCGCGTCGCCGTCGCCCAGCGGCCACAGCTCGTCCCGAGACGTGGGCGCGTCAACCGCGTCGACAGTACTGAGATCCACGGTATGACCGTAAGCACGTCGCGCCCGTAGCGCATGCTCGAGCGAATTCAATGCAACTTCTTGGTTGCATAACTCCACGGCACATGCAACCATCAAGTTGCATATCAACCCGCGAACAGGAGAACCTCCGTGACCGAACTCGAGATCACGCGCACGATCGACATCACCGCCACCCTCGACAAGGTGTGGGCGGCGCTGACCGAACCGGACCTCATCGCCCAGTGGTTCGGCGATACCTGTGAGTTCGACGCGAAGCCCGGCGGCGCCGGGGTGTTCGGCTGGTCGCAGCACGATGCCGCGTTCCACGTGGTCGTCGAGCACGTCGACCCGCCGAAGACCCTGGTGTACCGGTGGGGGCGGGTGTCGGGCGCCGCACCGACGCTCGGAAATTCGACCGTCGTCCGGTTCGACCTCACCGAGATCGCAGGCGGAACCCGGCTATCGCTGATCGAGACCGGATTCGAGAATCTCGACGACCCTGCGGCGGCACTCGACGACAACACCGGCGGCTGGCAGGCCGAACTGGCCGACCTGGTGGAATTCGTGGAATCCCGGTGACCGGGCGGCCGACCATCGCCGCCGAAGTGCCCGCGGTCCTCGCAGTCCTCGCCGACGAGACCCGGTGGCGCATCCTCACCGAGGTGGGTCGGGCCGACCTGTCGGCGAGTGCGCTGGCCGGCCGGCTGCCGGTCAGCAGGCAGGCGATCGCCAAGCACCTGTCGGTGCTGAGCGATGCCGGTCTGGTGGAGCCGGTGCGCTTCGGACGTGAGATCCGTTACCGCGCACTGGGGGCGCGGCTCAGCGCGCTGGCGAGCCAGCTGGAGTCGATCGGGCGACGCTGGGATCAACGCCTCGAGGCGATCAAGCGCATCGCCGAGCTGCCGGACTGAGGACGGTTGAGGACGATCAGGACGCTGGGACCTGCTTCGGGATGGCATCGTCGTACGGGGCCGTGCTGCGGTCGTGCAATGGATGAACGGCCATGTACACCAACCCGATCCCGACTACGACCGCTGCTGACAGAGCGACGATCCAGTTGTCGTACCACGGGGCGTCGGGGGTCCGTGGCCACGCCATGTTGATCATCGCGATGACACCGTAGGTCAGCGCCGCGATGTTCACGCCCACGCCCCACCTGCCGAGCGTGTACTTGCCGCTGGGGACCCAGCCCCTCAGGCGTGCGCGCAGTGCGGCGAGGACGACCATCTGGAACGCCAGATAGATGCCGAAGGCGGCGAAGCTGATGATCTTGGTGATGGCATCGGTCGAGAACTTCGAACCGACCACGATCAACGCCGGAATGACCGCGGCGATCAGCAGCGCATACGGTGGGACGTGCCGGGTGGCGGAGAACTTCTTCAGCAGGGAGCTGCCCATGATCATGTCGTCGCGGCCGTACGAGTAGGCGAGCCTGCTCGCTGCGGCCTGCAGGCTCATCGCGCAGGACAGGAACGACATGAGCACGATGACCAGGATCAGTTTGGAGCCCACCGGTCCGAAGGCCTCGCTGAGCACGGTGGCCACCGGATCGGTGTCCTCCCCGGCGATGACGGCGGGGATGTCGGCCACTGCAAGTACCAGGGCCAGGCACACGAACGTCGCTGCGGCACCGCCGATGTAGATCGTCCGGCGCATCGCCTTCGGAATGATGCGACCCGGGTCCGAGACTTCCTCGGCGACGTCGCCACAGGCCTCGAAACCGTAGTACTGGTAGATACCGATCAGTGCGGCGGCGGCGAATGCCCACAGGTAGTTGCCGTCACCGCCGGCACCGAAGCTGTCGAAGATGACGCCGAGATTGTGTTCGCGGTGCGCGACCAGGAGCCATACGCCGACGACGAGGGCACCGATGATCTCCGCCGTGAAACCGATGATCGCGGCCTTTGCAAGGACTTTGGTGCCCAGGACATTGATCACGGTCGCCAACACCAGGAGAAGCAGGGCGAAGAGAACGACGTTGTTCACCGTTGCCTCGATGCCGAGCACGGCGGCGATGAACGGGCCGCCGCCGTAGACCACCGAGGCGATCGTCACCAGTAGGGCCACCATGTATACCCATCCGGTCATCCACGCGTATCGGCGGCCCCACAGCCGACGTGCCCACGGATAGACACCGCCGGCGACGGGGTACTGCGCGACGACCTCGCTGAAGGTCAGCGCGACCAGGAACTGTCCCAGCCCGACGATCAGGAAGCTCCAGATCATCGGCGGGCCGCCCGTCGCCAGGGCGAACGCGAACAGCGTGTACACGCCGACGACCGGTGAGAGATAGGTGAATCCGAGAGAGAAGTTGGCCCACGGGCTCATGTCCCGCCTGAACTCCGACTTGAAGCCGAGCGAATGTAGGTGGCTGGCATCGTCGTCGTGACCGCTGGCGTGACCCCCGTCGGGGGTGCCGTTGGTGGACTTGGAGATTGACATGAGCCTGCTTTCTTCCGTAGGTGCGGGCGAGAATCCAAGTGGAGGAAAAACTACAGTCCTATTGTTTATGGGACAACCCCAACGGTGGAATTGGTCGATAATCGGGTAGATTTCGAACGTCTTGGCTGCGACGAGGGGAGAAGTCGGTGTCATCGTTGTCGCCGCTCGTCGCACCCGATGGCCCGATGGGCAGAGCCGACGAGATCGTGCAGCGCATCACCGAGGCAATCCAGCTCGGCTTGCTCGACGAGGGTGAGCGATTGCCCGTGGAGGTGGACCTGGCGGCCCAGTTCGGCGTTGCCCCGATGACGGTGCGCGACGCGCTGGCGACCCTGCGCGAGCAGCGGTTGGTCGAAACCCGGCGCGGACGAAGCGGTGGTTCGTTCGTACGACGGCCCGCTGAACCACCCGTCGAGCAGCTGAGTGCACGTCTGGCCGCAATGAGCGCGTCTGACCTGCGGGATCTGTTCGACGAGCACGTCGCGATCGCCGGGCAGGCGGCACTGCTGGCCGCGCAGCGCGCCGCGCCGTACGCCGTGCGGCGACTGTTCGCCCTGACCGATCAACTCGGCTCGGCGGTGACGCTGGGCGACCGCATTCGCGCCGACAGCCGGTTTCACATCGAGGTCGCCGTCGCGTCGCAATCAGCGCGGTTGGCGCGCCGGGAGGCGAACCTGCAAGCCGAGGTCGCTGGACTGGTCTGGCTGCCGATCGGGCCGATGATCGACGTGGCCGCCTATGTGGAGGAGCAGCACGGCATTGCCGCCACGGTCGCCGCGGAGAACCCGCGGGAGGCGCGACGGCTCGCCGAAGCGCACGTGATGGGGCAACTGGCGCGTCTGACCCAGGTCAACCTGGACCTCTCGACACGGGGACCCGCCGCATGACCGAGCACACGCTGGCATACCGCCTCGCCGAGCAGGCGTCGCGGTCGCTCGAACCGATCTACCAACTCCTTGGCGACGTCGCCAAGGAGGTCCTGCGCAGCCGACCACCGCGCGCCGCCCTTACCGAGGCGCACTTCAGCGGACTGCAACGACTGCTCGCCAATCTCCTCGACCGCGAGCGCGGAATTTGGGGCATGGGCTTCATCGCGGCGCCATCCGTGGTCGATGGCAAGGAGCGCTACCTGGCCTGGTGGCAGCGGCACAACGATCGGGTGACCCGACTGCGGCTGAATTTCGACCCCACGAGCATCGACGTCTACGACTACCTCCAGATGGATTGGTACCAGCTGGCACGGGGCGGGCAGGCGCGGGTGGCCTACGGCCCCTACGTCGACTACAGCGGTTCCGACATGTACACGATCACGGCCACCATCCCCGTCGTCGCCGGCGGAACGTTTCTCGGCGTCGCCGGCGCCGACCTGGTCGTCGGCGACGTCGAGCACAGGCTTCTGCGCGCGCTGCAAGAGACGGCCGAGGACGCCGTCGTCGTCAGCACCGAGCGCCGCGTGATCGCCGCGAACACACCGCGATGGCTCGTCGGTTCCCGGCTCGGCGCGATGCCCGTGGTCGGCACCGCTGCCGATCCGTCCGCCTTTCGGGAGGTGGCGGAGATGCCGTTGGGCACCGGTTGGGTGCTGGCGATCGCCTGGCCGGAGGGCGAAGCGCCGAAGTAGTACCGAAGTAGGTGCGAGATTCCTCTTGACATTAAGCATCTATTTTTAGAGTATTTAGTGGCAATTTGGTCACAAGCTCTGGGAGGTAGCACTGATGTCGCCCGTCACCCTCGGCCCCGTGCCGGCGTTCGACGTCGCGGATCCGGCGTTCTCGATCACCTCCGCCGAGGTCCACGACGCCCGGGAGCGCAGCTGGTACGCGACCACCCCGTACGGCATCGCGGTATTGCGCTATGAGCAGATGGGCCGCCTGCTCAAGCATCCGAAGCTGCGGCAGGGCAGCGTGGCCTGGCCTGCCCACAACGGCGTGACCGAAGGTCCGTTCGCCGACTGGTTCGCCAGCTGGATCCTCAACAAGGAAGGCGCAGAGCACCACCGGCTGCGCCGGCTCATGAACCCGGCGTTCTCGCCGAAACTCCTCGCCTCGCTCGTCCCGCGGTTCCAGGTCATGGGCAACGAACTCGTCGACGGTTTTGCGGAGTCGGACCGCTGCGAGTTCGTCGGCGAGTTCGCCGAGCCGTATGCCGCACGGGTGATCGCGATCATGCTGGGCATCCCGGAGGACCAATGGAAGGTGATCTCGACCGAGTCGGTGACGATCGGGCTGGCGATGGGAGTGACCCTGGCCGAGGATCTTCCCAAGATCGAGGCCGCGCTGCAGCGGCTGTACGGCTACAGCGACGACCTCATCGCGGACCGCCGGGCCCACCCGCGGGACGACTTCGTCACCGCATTGGTGAACGCGTCGCGCACCGATGACGGCCGGCTCAGCGACACCGAACTTCGCGACGCCATGGTGCTACTGATCTTCGGAGGCTTCGACACCACCCGCAACCAACTCGGCCTGGCCATGCAGACCTTCATGCGTCATCCCGATCAATGGCGGTTGCTGGCGCAGCGGCCCGACCTCGGGGGCAAGGCCGTCGAGGAGGTCATGAGGGTCAACCCGACCGTGCGCTGGGTGACCCGCGAAGTTCTGGAGGACTTCGAATACGAGGGGCTCGCGTTGACGGCCGGAACGACGGTCCACCTCTACAGCGAGTCCGCCGGCACCGATCCCCGCGTCTTCGAGCCCGGGTTCGACATCCTCGCCGAACGCCAACCACACTTCGGTTTCGGTGGCGGCGCCCACCACTGCCTCGGCCACTTCGTCGCACGCTCCGACATGAGCGAGGCGCTGCCACTCCTTGCGCGGCGGTTGCGCGACCCGCACGAATTGCCCGGTGCGACGTGGCTACCGGACTCGGGCAACACCGGGCCGATCCGGCTGCCCATCGGATTCACATCCTCCCCCTGACCGAAACCAACAGACCAGAACCAACAGACCCGAAAGGACTCCCATGCGCGTCACCGTAGATCTTGCTCGGTGCCAGGACCACGGCCAGTGCGCCATCGCCGCGCCCGCCGTGTTCGCCATCAACGACGACGGAAAGCTGGAATACGACGCCAATCCCGACGATTCCGAACTCGACAACGTGGAAGAGGCGGCGGATGTCTGCCCGGTCCAGGCCATCATCGTCGAGGCGAACCGATGACCACGACGCCGCTCGAGGTGCACCGTCAGACGAACGCCACCAGCCCCGACCTCACCGGGGCGCTGTCGACGATCACCGAACGCGGCGTGGAATACGTGTACTTCCAGGCGATCACCATCACCGGGCGCGTGGTCGGAAAGGTAGTCCCCGCCCGGCACTTCGAGCGACTGGCCACCAAGGGGGTGCAACAACACCAGACCGCGATAGCCAACCTGCAGGGCACCCGGGAGGGCGCGCTACTCGGCGGCGGGGTCCATGCGCCCGAGTACACCGCGGTCCCCGATCTCGAGACCTTCGCGATCCTGCCTTGGGACACCAGCTTCGCCCGGGTGTTCTGCCGGCTGTACGAGCCCGACCATCTGGCCGACCGCGGTGGCTCCGAATTCAGCTGCGATACCAGGGGATTGCTCCGGCGCATGCAGGCGGGCTTCACCGATCGAACCGGCTTGGAACTGCGCACCGGGTGCGAACCCGAGATGACCTGGCGGGGCGAGGGATTGCAAGCTCAGTTCCGGCCCGGATCGAGTCCCGCCTACCACATCGAGCATCTCGAACGGAACCGGCCGATCGTCAAGTTGGTCATCGAGTACGCACAGGCGCTCGGCCTGGACATGGTCGAGGGCGACTACGAGGACGAGTTCCAGGTGGAACTCAACTTCATGTTCGATCGGGCCGACCTCACCGCGGATCGGCTCACCACCTACCGGCAGATCTGCAAGCAGGTGGCACGCGAACTCGGCATCGAAGCCAGTTTCATGCCCAAGCCCGCGACGGGGATGATGGGCAACGGCTGCCACCACAACTTCAGCCTGTGGCGCGATGACGTCAACGTGCTGGCCGACCCCGGTGTCGCCGAACTGCACCTCACCGAGATCGGCAGACACGCCCTCGGTGGCCTGCTGGCACACTCCGCCGGAGCCATGCTCATCAACGGTTCCACCGTCAACTCCTACAAACGCTACTGGGACGCAGGACAATTCGCCCCCTCGCGGATCAACTGGGGTCTGGACAACAAGACGTGCACCGTGCGGTTGTCTGCGAACGGTCGTCTCGAGTACAAGCTGCCCGACGCCAGCGTCAACCCCTACCTGTCCCATGCGGTGATCCTGGCGGCGTGCGAGGACGGCATGAAGAACGCGACCGATCCCGGGCAGCCGACCACGGGGTCGTCCTACGAGGCGGCGCGGGACGACCGGTTCCCGGCGCTGCCGTTGACCCTCGGTGCGGCCATCGAGGCCTTTCGCGCCGACGAGCTACTGCCCCACGCATTCGGACCGGAGTTGTCGGCGTTGCTCGTCGATTTCCACGCCGATGAATGGGCTCGATTCTGTGGATACGTCACCGATTGGGAGCGCGACATGTACTGGAATGACCTACCGTGACCGACTCGAAGCCGCTTCGCCTGGCATGCCTCGACGCCGAGGCACCGCCGCTCTTCTCGCTGTGGAGTGCCGAACACGGTCGTCGCGGTTACGAGCCCGGCGTCGCCGAGGCCCTCGGTGCCGAACTCGGGCGGCCCGTCGAGTGGGTCCGGGTGCCGTGGGTCGACATGATCCCCGCGGTTCGGCGCGGTGACGCCGACGCGGTGCTGTGCGGTCAGGGCATCACCGCCGAGCGGCGTGCCCAGGTCGACTTCACCCGGCCGTACGCCGTCTTCCACGAGGGCGTACTGGTCCGGCGCGGCGCAGGTATTCACTCCGCCCGGGACCTCGTCGGCCGGAAGGTCGCAGCCATCGAGAACAGCACGAACATGACACTCGTCGAAACCTTCACCGGAGCGGTGCCCGTCGCGTTCGGTGCGGGCTCCGATGACGTGTACGCCGACATGCTCGCCGCGCTGCTTTCCAAGGACGTCGACGCCGTGGTCGATGACGACGTCGTGTTCGTCCCGCTCGGCGCGACCCACCCCGACTACGAACTCGCCTTCACGGTGCAAACCGGCAACAGGTGGGGGATCGCGGTCTCCAAGGACCGGCCGGACACCCTCGCCGAGATCGACGACGCGCTCGGCAGGCTCATCGACTCGGGACGCCTGCGCGAGGTCTGGAAGGAGTGGCTGCCGACCCTCGACTACCCGTTCGACGGGGAGGGCCTGGTGTGACAAGGCCTCTGGTGGCCGTGGTGGGGCGGCGGGCCGCGCAGGTACCCATCCTGCGGTTCTCGGCGACCCTCGCGGCTGAGGCGCTGTGCGAAGCGGTGTGGTCGGCGGGCGGCGAGCCCGTGATCCTGCACGGTCCCGCGGCCCCCCTGGCCGAATTACCGCTTCGCGTGGCACGTTTCGACGGTGTGCTGCTTCCGGGCGGCGCTGACCTGGCGCCGTCGCGCTACGAGGCGCAACCGGTACCGGAGACGCGGGACACGGTGACCTTCCAGGACGAGTTCGACCTCGGCGTCACCCGGTCGGTGATCGAACTCGAGACCCCCACGTTGGCGATCTGCCGGGGTATGCAGGTTCTCAACGTGGCGCTGGGCGGCAGCCTGGCACAGCACGTGCCGACGACGGAAGTACTGCACCACAATGGAATTCACCAGGTCAGGGTGATGCGCGGCTCGCGACTGCACGCCATCGTGGGCTCGGAGGTCATCGATGTGTCGTCCTATCATCACCAGGCCGTCGAGCGGCTGGGATCCGGCTTGACGGTCACCGCCGTGGCCGACGACGGACTCGTCGAGGCCTGCGAGCACCAGCGCGCCGACATCGTGGCGGTCCAATGGCACCCCGAGGACCGTCATGCCACCTCCGACACCGACGCCGCGCTGTTCGCCGACCTCGTCGACCGCGCCCGTAAGCGAAGGAACTCCCGATGACCGTCAATGACCGGGTACGTCTGGAGGACGTCACCCCGGATCTGCCGGTGCCGGAGGTCGGCTGCGCCCGCATCTGCGTCCTCGCGTCGCTCAACTTCCCCGACATCAGCCCCGCGGACGTCGGACTCATCGCGCGATTCACCCGGGTCGCGCTGACCACCCTGGTCGAACTCGGTGCGTCCTACGAACTCTGGGACACCTCGGTCCCGCTCGATCGCCTCCGGACCGCGAACGACTTCAGCGCCTCCAGTGCCTCCAGCGCCTTCGATGGCCTTCTGCTCCTCGGGGGTGGTGACATCGACGGCGCCTGCTACGGGGTCAGTACGCCCAATCCGACGGCCTACGGTGTCGACGAGCGCGCCGACCGCGACGCGCTCACCGTCATCGAGGCCGCAGTGGCGGCGCAGCGCCCGGTGTTCGGTATCTGTCGGGGATCACAGCTGCTCAACGTCGCACGGGGCGGGACCATCGTCGGTGACATCGTCGACTTCGCGCTCCACCATGGAGCGCCGGGCGAGCCCGAGTTCGTCGACGAGCCCATCGACGTCGTGGCGGGCACCCGGTTGGCATCGATCCTCGGAGCGGGGCGGGTGATCGGGCGGTCGGGACATCATCAGGCGGTCGACCGGGTGGGCGACGGTCTCGTGGTGGCGGCGCGGGCCCAAGACGGTGTCATCGAGGGTGTCGAGGATCCGGATCGCTGGTATCTCGGAGTCCAATGGCACCCCGAGGACGAGTTCGGACCGGAGGCCGATCGACTCCGGTTGTTCGGCGCGTTCGTGGCGGCGGCAGAGCGCTCGCGTCAGGGGGGTGTCGGCGCGGTGCTGCCACGGCAGTGAGCGTTGCGCTGGCCGCATCGCGGCTGGCAACGTAGAGCACGACCAACCGGCACGATCAGGAGGCTCCCGTGGCGATCACTGCGCGGGGCCTGACCCGGGTCGACGCTCTCGGCTTGTCGCTTGCTGCCGGAGCGCAGGGTGCCGACCGTGACATCGCGTGGGCCCACGCCATCGAGTTGGCCGATCCGACCCCCTATCTCGACGGGGGCGAGTTGGTCATGACGACGGGCATCAACCTCGGAGCCGATGACGCCGCCCAGTTCGCTTATGTCCGGCGACTGGCGGCGGCCGGCACGGCGGCACTCGCGGTCGACACGGGCACCACCCTGTCCGACGTCCCCGCGGGGGTGCACGAGGCGGCCGACGAATCGGGACTTCCGGTGCTCAGAGTGCCTGCGTCGACGCCATTCATCGCGATCACCCGAGTCGTGATCGACGCGCTCAAGGCCGACGAACTGCGATCCGTGCAGCGGGTGGTCGATCAGCAGGAGGTGCTCGCCCGCGCGACGCTGCGCAACGGCATCCCTGGCGTGGTGACCGCACTGGCCGATTGCCTGTCGGCGACGGTCGTGGTCGTCGGCACCGACGACCGGGTGTTGGCGGCCGGGGGAGCCGACCAGCGGCGGTTGATCGCCATGCTGACCGAGGGTGGTCGACCCGCCGCACCACGTCGCCGGGCGAGCCATGTGACCGCCGACGGTGACGCGCTCGTCACCGTCCAGAGTCTTCGCGCCGCCCAGCCGGTCCGCGGTCACATCGCGGTGCGCACCGCGGAGCCGATGTCCAACTCCGATCGCCTGCTCGTCGCGCACGCTGTGTCGCTGATCTCGATCGCCATCGAGAAGCCGGCCCGGGTCATCGATGCCGAGCAGCTACTGCGTACGGCCGTGACACGCGAGATGCTTCGTGGTTCGGGGTCCGTCGATGACGGACTGTTGCGCTACCTCGGTTTCGAGCCCAACGGCGAGGTGGTGGTGGCGCTGTTGCACGGTACGGGACCGGTGATGGCGGCGGAGCAGGTCCTGGGCCGTTTCCTGACCACGACCGGTGCCTACCTGATGGCCGCGATGGGTGACGAGATCGCGATCGCCCTGGCGGCCGGCGGAAGCCGGGCATGCATTCTGCGCGCTCTCGCCGAACTCGAGAAGCAAGTGGGGCACAGACCGGGCTGCGGTACAAGTGGTCCAGTCCGGGTCGCCGACATCGACCTGGGCCTCGAGCAGGCACGCATCGCGGCCGGGTCCGGCGGAGGCGACGGCTTCGCCGAGTTCACCGAACTGGGGACCTATGGCGTGCTTCTGGGCGGCCGCAGCTCGACCGAACTCCGGCTGATGGCAGGACCATTGGACCCGCTCCTAGAGGAGGCCGACGAGCTGATCCCCACACTCGCGGCGTTTCTGCGGCGCAACGGTCAGCTCGAGGCTGCCGCCGTCGAGTTGGGGATTCACCGGCACACCATGCGCAATCGGATGCGCCGCATCGGCCAGTCGTTGTCCGACGACCTGGATTCGGCCGACACGCGGGTCCAACTCTGGTTGGCGATCAGGGCCCGGCAGCTGCTGGCGGCCCGGGAGTCCTGACGTGGATGCCGGCGGTCACGGTGTGTCCGGAGTGCCCCCGAGCCGAGGGGGGCCGCTGCGGTAGGTCGCCGGTGTTACCGACAACCCGACGGGGTTGGCGACCTGCGGTGTGGGGCTGCCGGGCACCGATACCGTCGCCTCCATCCCCAGTCGTTGGGCGAAGGCGAAGGCCTCGGCCAGATCGTTGATCGGCCCGGCCGGTACACCGACCGACGACAGGGCGGTGTACCAGTGATCGGCGCCGTGTGTTCGAAGCGCTGCTTCGATCAAGGCGCACAACGCCTCCCGGTTCGCCACCCGCTGCGGATTGGTGGCGAATCTCGGATCATCGGCGAGTTCGGGGCTGCCGATGACGGCGCTGACCGCGCTGAACTGTTTGTCGTTGCCGACGGCCATCGCAATGGGACGGTCGGCGGTGTCGAAGGTCTGGTACGGGGCGATACTGGGATGGCGGTTGCCCATGATGCCCGGGACCACGCCGGCACCCAGGTAGCCGGAGGCCTGATTCACCATGGACGACAGCAGGGTTGAGAACAGATCGACGTCGACACGCTGGCCCTCGCCGGTCCGGTTCCGGTGAGCCAGGGCGACCAGGATGCCGCTGCACGCGTGCAGCCCGGCGAGAACGTCGACAACCGCCACGCCGGCCTTGGTGGGATCACCCGGTTCGGTTCCGGTGACGCTCATCAAGCCACCAACGGCCTGCACCAGGAGGTCGTAACCCGGCAGGGCCGCGCCGCCACCGCGACCGAATCCGGTGATCGAGCAGTAGATGACATCGGGGCGGATCGCGCGCACGTCGTCGTAGTCCAGACCCAGCTTCGCCATGGTCCCGGGCCGGAAGTTCTCCACCACGACGTCAGCGCCGCTGAGCAGCTGCCGGGCCTGTTCCAGGCCGTCGGGATCCGTCAAGTCCAGCGTGACGGAACGTTTGTTGCGATTGACGGCGTTGAAGTACGTTGCGACACCGGCGTGGTCGTAGGGAGGGCCCCACTGCCGGGTGTCGTCCCCGGTGCCCGGGCGTTCGACCTTGATCACCTCCGCGCCGAAATCGCCGAGCATCATCGTGGCGTAAGGCCCGGCGAGTACCCGGCTGAAGTCCACGACGACGATGCCTTCGAGCGCCTCGCGTGCCACAGCGCTCATGCGCCGGGCTCGCCGCCACGTAGATAGACGGTGGTGGTGTGGGTGAAGAACTCCCGGGCGGCGGGACCCTGTTCCTTGGGGCCGAGTCCGCTCTTCTTGGCGCCGCCGAACGGTACGTGCGGGTCGGCTCCTGCCGACTCCGAGTTCACGTGCAGCACACCGACGTCGATCTGGTCGACGGCCTGCAGCACCCGGGTGAGATCCTGCGTGAACAGCGCGGCAGACAGGCCGAACTCACTGTCGTTGGCCAGGTTGAAGGCGTCGTCGGCGTCCGCGGCCCGTCTGACCGCGAGGACGGGTCCGAACAACTCCTCGGTCCAGATGTCGGCCGGTGCCGAGGCGAGTTCGACGACTGTCGGCGCGATGAAGTAGCCCTCGGCCAGCGCACCGTGGAGGTAGGGATGTCCACCGGCCAGCACCGTGGCCCCCTGGGTGGTGGCGGTGCCGATCCCGGTGGTGATGGACTCCCGCGCCGAGGCGCTGACCACCGGGCCCATCTGTGTGGCGTCGTCGGTGGGGTCTCCCACACACAGCGCCCGGGCCCGTTCGGCCAGCGCACCCAGGAACCGGTCGGCGATTCCGTCCGTGATGATCAAACGTGATGTGGCCGTGCATTTCTGGCCAGTCGACCGGAACGCACCCAGCATCACCTGCTCGAGTGCCAGGTCGATGTCGGCATCGTCGAGGACCACCGCGGCGTTCTTGCCGCCCATCTCGGCTTGCACCGGCACCCCGCGTGCCGCGGCGGCAGCGGCGATGCGCCGCCCTATTCCGGTGGAGCCGGTGAAGGTGATGGCCTCGACGTCGTCGTGGCTCACGATGGCATCGCCGATCGTCGGGCCGCCGATGACCAGATTGAGTACCCCTGCGGGCAGCCCCGCGTCGGTGAGCGCCTGAGCGAGCCGAACCGCCAGCAGTGGGACGGTGCTCGCGGGCTTCCACACCACGGTGTTGCCATAGACCAGGGCGGGGGCGATCTTCCACGCCGGGATGGCGATGGGGAAGTTGAACGGGGTGATGACACCAACCACGCCGATGGGCTTGCGGGTCACCAGGATCTGTTCTCCGGCACGAGGCGAGGAGAACATCTCGCCGGCTTGCCGGTCACCTTCGTTGCCGTAGTAGCGCAGGATCTGCGCGGCCCGTCGGACCTCACCGATACCTTCGGCCGTCGTCTTTCCCTCCTCGGCTGCCAGCTCGAGTCCCCAGGCCCCGGCGTTGCGCTCCACCAGGTCTGCAGCGGCCAGCAGTACCGCACCGCGCTGATGGATGGGCAGGGCCGCCCACGACGGCGAGGCCTCGGCCGCGGCGACGACGGCGGAGTCGACGTCCGGGACGCCGGCACTGCCGCCGTCTGCCACCACGACGTTCGGGCGGGCCGGATTCACGCTGCGCAGAGCGTCGCCGCTACCGGAAGACCACTGACCCGCGATGAGGTGCCGGATCTCGAATGGGGCGGTGCCCGTCATGACCGGAACGCCGCATGGCCGGTCAACGCGTTGCCGATGGACAGCAGATGCATCTCGGACGTGCCCTCGTAGGTGAGGACGGACTCCAGGTTGTTGGCATGCCGCAGCGGCGAGTACTCCAACGTGATTCCGCTGCCGCCCAGCAGCGTCCGGCATTCCCGGGCGATCGCCAGAGCCTCGCGGACGTTGTTCAGCTTGCCCAGACTGACCTGCTCCGGGCGCACACCCTCGGCGTCCTTGATGCGGCCCAGGTGCATCGCCAGCAGCATGCCCTTGCCGAGTTCGACGGTCATGTTGGCCAGCTTCTCCTGCGTCAGCTGATAGCTCGCCAACGGCTTGTCGAACACCTCACGTGACTGGGTGTAGGCGATCGCCGTCTCCAGACTGTCGCGGGCCGCGCCGAGTGCGCCGAACACGATCCCGAACCGCGCCTCGTTGAGGCAGGACAGCGGTGCGCCCAGCCCGGCCGCCTCCGGTAGTTGCGCCGACGCGGGCAGCCGCACATCGTCGAGCACCAGCTCGGAGGTCACCGAGGCGCGAAGCGACAGTTTGCGATGAATCTCGTTGGCGGTGAATCCGGGGGTATCGGTCGGCACCAGAAAGCCTCGGATCCCGTCGTCGGTCCGCGCCCACACGGTGGCGACGTCGGCGAGGTTGCCGTTGGTGATCCACATCTTGGTGCCGTTGAGCACCCAGTCGCTGCCGTCACGGCGGGCGCGGGTGCGCATACCCGCGGGATTGGAGCCGAAGTCGGGCTCCGTCAGGCCGAAGCAGCCGATCGCCTCGCCCGCGGCCAGTCGGGGCAGCCATTCCTCCTTCTGCTCGTCGGAGCCGTAGCGGTGGATCGAGAACATCGACAGCGAACCCTGCACCGATACGAAGCTGCGGAATCCGCTGTCGCCGGCTTCGAGTTCCATACACGCCAAGCCGTAGCTGACGGCATTGGTGCCGGCACAGCCGTATCCGTCCAGATGCATGCCGAGCAGGCCGAGGTCACCGAACTTCTTGGCAAGCTCCCTCGGCAGCGTTGCTGATTCGAACCAGTCTTCCACGTTGGGCTTCAGCTGGGTGTCAACGAACTTGCGCACCGTGGCGGCGATCTCGCGCTCTTCGTCGTCGAGCAGTCGCGCGGTGTCGAACAGCTCCAGCGGCGCGTACGTGGTCTTCTTCGCGGGTGGTGCTGCGGTGATGGTCATGGCGACTCCTGATCGTGGGGGGGGGGTGTCAGAGAGCGCTGAAGCCGTCGCGCAGGACGTCGAAGGCTTCGGCGAGTAGTTCGTCGGAAATGGTCAGCGGCGGCAGGAATCGCAGCACATTGCCGAAGGTTCCTGCGGTCAGGGCCAGGACACCGTTGTCGTGGCAGTGTCGGGCGAGCGCGGCAGCTGCATCTCGGTTCGGCTCGAGGGTGCCCGGCTGCACGAGTTCGGCGGCGATCATCGCGCCGCGGCCGCGGACCTCGCCGATGACGTCGGTGTTGGCGCCCATGTCGCGCAGTTCGCGAGTCATGATCTGGCCGATGACCCGTGCCCGGGGGATGAGGTTTCCGTGCTCGATTTCGTCGAACACCCCGAGCGCCGCAGCGCACGCCACCGGGTTACCGCTGTACGTGCCACCGATGCCGCCCGCGTGGGCGGCATCCATGACATCGGCGCGGCCGGTGACCGCAGCCAGAGGCAGTCCACCTGCCAGTCCCTTCGCGGTGGTGACGAGGTCGGGCACCAGACCTTCGTGTTCACTGGCGAACCATGCGCCGGTGCGCCCGATCCCGGACTGAACTTCGTCGGCGACCAGCAGGATGCCGCGTTCGGCGCAGAAGGCGGCCACCGACCGCAGGAAGCCCTCGGCGGGAACGATGAATCCGCCCTCGCCCTGGATGGGCTCGACCACGACGCAGGCCACGGCATCGGCGCCGATCTGGGTGTCGACCAGAGCCGTGAACTGTGTGAAGGCTTCGGCTGCGCAGTTCTGTGGTCCCGATGGCCACCGGTACGGGTAGGCCATCGGCGCCCGGTAGACCTCGGCGGCGAACGGCCCGAAGCCGTGCTTGTACGGCTGATTCTTGGCGGTCATCGTCATGGTCAAGAGCGAACGCCCGTGGAACGCGTGGTCGAACACCACGACCGCGGGCCGACCGGTGGCGGCGCGGGCGTACTTGACGGCGTTCTCCACCGCCTCGCTACCCGTGTTGAACAGCGCGGTGCGCTTGTCGTGCCCGCCGGGAGTCAGCCGGTTCAACCGCTCGGCGACTTCGATGTAGGGCTCGTACGGTGTCGCCAGGAAACACGTGTGGGTGTATCGCGCCAGTTGCGCAGTCGCGCGGGTCACCACGGCCGGCGCAGCGTTGCCCACCGTCGTGACGGCGATGCCACTCCCGAGGTCGATGAAGGAGTTGTCGTCGACGTCGACGACGACGCCACCGCCGGCAGCGGCCACGTAGATGTCGGCGCTGCTGTTCAACCCGGCCGGAAGTGCGGACTTTCGGCGGTCCGCCAGTTCCACGGAGCGGGGACCGGGGATGTCGGTGCGGACGCGGCGCACTTGCGGCAAGTCGGGGCCGCCTACCAGAGTGGCTGTCATGCCATCAGGCTATGGGCGTCCGGCCGATTCTCGTATGTCCCATCTGGACAGTTCCCAGACGGCGTTGTCCGTCTCGGCGATGCCACGTCCTTGCGGGAATATCATCTGCCCACCTCGAGTGGCAGGTGGTGCATGAATCTCGATCCCAACGACCTGGGTCAGGATGACGGAAATGTAAGAGACGCCGTCCGCTTCGGCGCGCTGGTGTCGTCCGCCGCCATCGTCTTCCTGGTGATGGCCGCCGTGTGGATCAGGACCTGCAGCGGCGAGGACACCGTCGCGTGCGGCGCGCCGGAGCGCACGCTACTTGCGTTCGGTGCGCCGGCGATTCTGCTGTTCGGTGGGCTGCGGGCGTTCGTCCGCACCTACCAGGAGTGGCGCTCGGAACGCACCTGGTGGGGATGGCAGGGGGCCGGCTGGTTTCTGCTGACCCTCATGCTCGTCGTCCTGATGATGTCCACCCCGGTACTGATGGGGTACACGCCGAGAGGCTGAACCTGGGAGACGCGCCCAGAACGAAGAAGAAGCCCGGCCGATGATCCGGCCGGGCTTCTTCACGTCTGCGCGTCGGCTTTACTGGTTGGCTTCCTGGCGCTTCTCGGCTGCCTCGGCGCCTGCGCGGGCCGATTCGGCCTCCGCTTCCTTCTCGGCGACGTCGCGTTGCGCGTCGGCCTTGTCCTGCTGGGCCTTGCCCTCGTCGACGAGGTCGTCGCGGCCGGTCACGGTGCCGACGGCTTCCTTTGCCTTGCCCTTGACGTCTTCGACGACGCCCTTGGCGCCTGCTTCGGGTCCACTGTCCTTGTCGCTCATGAATACCTTTCGTCATTGCTTTCGGGCCCACGTCGTGAGCATTGCCGGCTCGGTCGTCCGCGTGTGGACTTCCGGTGCCGCGTCAGAGGCATTCCCTGACCGATCGGCGGCTAAACACCACGGCACGTGTTCCCGCTGCGGCTGTCGCGTCAATCACGGTCAAGATCAACGTGTTTGGAGTGTGAACGCGGATCGCGTGGCAGTCCGGGCGTGTGGTGGAACGCGGTTGCCGCTCGGTTGGGGTTTAGCCCGCCGGTGTACGGGCACTCACCCTAAGAATTGTTAGGAAGATTCTCACGACAGGAGGTCGAGGTGCCCATCGAACCGACGGTTGCACGTCGTCACGCTCGGTTCGTGCGACCGACGGGTGATCGGAGTGGTCGTGGTTAGCTGGGATTCGGTCGCGGGTAGTCTCTCGTGGAGATCTTCAGGAGGTCGGGTGGCAGAAGTGGACAACAGGGTTGAGTTCCGGGTCGCGGCCAAGTTGGAGAACCTGGCGATCCTGCGAACTCTCGTGGGCGCGGTGGGAACGTTCGAGGACCTCGATTCCGACACCGTGGCCGACCTCAGGCTCGCCGTGGACGAGGCGTGCACACGACTGATCCGTTCGGCACTGTCCGACTCGACGCTCGTTCTCGCGGTGTGCCCGAACCTCGACGATGTCGTCGTCGACGCGTCCACGACGACATCGACTCAGGACATCATGGAGCCGGGCAGTTTCAGCTGGCACGTGTTGACCTCGCTGACCGACGACGTGAAGACGTTCCAGAACGGACGCGATGCGAATGGCCGCCACGTCGTGGGGATCTCGATGACGACGAGACGAGTGAGATCGCTTCGGTGACGACGTCGTCCTCCCAGGGCTCGCAGTCTCGCTCGAACTCTGAATACGCCGACGTCAAAGACATGTTTCGCGAGCTTGCGGGGCTCGACGACGACAGTCGTGACTTCATCCGGCAGCGTGACCGGATCGTCGAACGTTGCCTTCCGCTCGCCGACCACATCGCGCGCAGATTCGACGGTCGCGGGGAGCCGAGAGACGACCTCGTGCAGGTGGCGCGGGTCGGTCTGGTGAACGCAGTCAAGCGGTTCGACGTGGAGGCGGGCTCGGACTTCGTCTCGTTCGCGGTTCCGACCATCATGGGCGAGGTGCGTCGGCACTTTCGTGACAACAGCTGGTCGGTCAAGGTGCCGCGGCGGCTCAAGGAACTGCACCTTCGCCTCGGTGCGGCGACGGCAGAACTGTCTCAGCGGCTGGGCCGGGCGCCGACGCCGACCGAGCTGGCCGCGGAACTCGAGATGGACCGCGACGAGGTGGTCGAGGGTCTGATTGCGGGCAGCTCCTACAACACCATGTCGATCGACGGCGGCGGTAGCGGTTCGGAGGAGGCGCCCGCCATTGCCGACACCCTGGGTGACGTCGACACCAACCTGGACCGCATCGAGAATCGCGAGGCGTTGCGGCCGCTGCTCGCGACGCTCCCCGAACGGGAGCGCACCGTACTGGTGCTCAGGTTCTTCGAGTCGCTGACGCAGACGCAGATCGCCGAGCGCGTCGGCATCTCGCAGATGCACGTATCGCGGCTGCTGGCCAAGTCGTTGGCGCAGCTGCGCGAACAGCTGGAGTAGAAGCGCCCGGTCAGCCGACCGGCGTCATCGGCCCGCCCATGATGTTGCCGATGATCCCGCGAATGACATTGGTGCCGTCCTCGTTTCGCAGCTCTTCGTACCACTGCGCGGTGGCCTCTGGATCCTTGGCATGGGTGACGTCGCAACGCTTGCGGGCCCGCAGCACCAAGTCCGCAGCCCGCTGCGCTCGAGTGTCCTGATAGGAGTTCAATGCGGCGTGGACGTCGTCGGGATGCTCCCGAAACGCCCACTGCAGCGCGACGGCATCCTCCATCGCCGAGCACCCACCCTGCCCGATGTCCGGTGTGGTGTTGTGGGCGGCGTCGCCCAGCACGGCCACCCGGCCCTTGACCCAGGTGTGGAACGGGTCCAGATCCAGAATCTCGACCCGATTGGTCGTCATCGGATCGAGTTTGTCGATCAACGCCTGCACGCCATCGGTCCATCCGGCGAAGTGGTTGCGCAGCACCTCGCGTGCGGTGCCCCTCTCGTAGGGCATGCCCTGTTGTTCGACGACGTCGAAGAAGAAGTAGAACCTGTTGTCGGCCACCGGCATCACCGAGACACGTTTACCGTCGCCGACGTACGTGGTCCATTCGGTGGCCGGACCGATGGCCTCGTCGACCTCTACGAGGCCGTTGAAGTTCACGTAGCCGGCGTAGCGCCGCGTCACTGGCGCGCCGAGCACGTACTCGCGGGTGATGGAGCTGGCACCGTCGGCGCCGATGATGACGTCTGCAGACACCGTGGTTCCGTCGGCGAACGTCGCCGTCGCCGCCTCGGGCCCGTCTTCCACGCCGACCATCTTCATGCCCAGGTTGATCTGGTCCAGACCGTAAGCCTCCATCAGCATGGACTGCAGTTCGGCGCGTGCGATGGGATAGGGCCGTTGCCCGACCTCCTCGATCAACGGTTGCATCGAGAATCGGCACATCGTCTCGCCGGTGTGGGCATCGAGGTAACTCATCGTGTCGACGATCCCGCCGAGTCGTGCCGTCTGCTCCGTGAGGCCGAGGTAGTTGAGGCACTTGACCCCGTTGGACCAGACCGAGATCGCAGCACCCACGGGCTTGTTCTCGGTCACGCGTTCGTAGACCTCGGTGTCGATGCCGATCTGCCGCAAGGCAATCGCGGCACTCATGCCACCCATGCCCGCGCCGATGATCACGACCTTCACGCCTCAACTCCCTCGGTAGGTGGAATAGGCAAACGGGGATAGCAACACCGGCACGTGATAGTGCGATGCGGCGTCGGTGATCTCGAACGCGATGACGATCTCCGGATAGAACGCCGCGACGTCGTGTGCCCTGAAGTAGGCAGCGGTGTCGAATCGCAGGCGATACACCCCGCTGCCCAACGTGTCACCGATGCGGGCGATGCGTCCGTTGGCGTCCGTCAGCGCCTCGGACAGCACAGCGTCGTCGGCGTCGAGCAGGGTGACGGGAACCCCCGTGGCGGGGGCGCCGGAAACGGCATCGAGGACGTGCGTGGAGATCGTCATGACGTCGATCCTGCCTCGGCGGGCGGTTCGCTCACGAGCCGTTGCAGGCGAAGTCGATTGATCTTCGCCAGCTCGCTGCGCATCACCCGGCGTTCGGTCTCGGCATCGTTGTACAGCCGATCGGCGAGGATGGCCAGCAGCTCCTGGGCGGAGCGGCCGCTCGCGCACACCAGGTACACGTAGCCGAACTTCTCGTCGTACTCGCGGTTCTTGGCGGCCAGCTCGGTCAGCACGGCGTCGGCGGCGGTCGATACGGCGGCCTGCTCGCGGGCCGAGGACGGGTTGTCGACCTTGGCACCGATGCGGGGATGGCCGTCCAAGGCGGCGTCGATCTCGCCGTCGGGAAGCTCGGCCAGCACCCGGTCGGCGCGATCCAGCAGCGCGTCGACGTCGGGAAACGGTGCGCCCGCCACCACCCGCCGCGCCCAGATCGTCGACGAGCACACCCCGAACAGCAGGTGCATCTGCTGGCGTTCGGACAGTCCGTTGAACCCGTCCAGACCGAGAGCTGCTTGGTGGGGCATCTACTGCAGCTCGCTGAGCCTGCTGAACCGGGCCGCGGCGATGGGGTTGGCGTCGGCCACCAGGTCCTCGAACCGGTAGTTGGCGATCTTGGCGACCTCGATGAGAGCGAAGGCGCGCTCGGCGGCGGGCGGGTTGTCGATCCGGTGCCAGCCGTTTCTGAGCACCCGGTCGAAGTGCTCGGTCTCGCGGGCGCAGATTACCAGGGGGAAGCCGAAGTGCTCCCGGTACGCCGACGCCATCTCGACGACGTCGTTGTGGTCGTCTTCGTCCAGGTTCGACAGCGCGACGTGGTCGGAGGCCAGCGCGTGGCCGGTCTCGTCCTCTGCGCCGAGGTCGTGAAAGGCGTTGAGCAGTTCGGTCTGCTGGTCAGACGAACCGGTCAGCACGGCGTCCTGGAACGCATAGCGCAGCGCCCTGGTGTCGGCGTAAGGCCGTTGTTCGAAGGCCCGCTCGATCGCCCACGGCACGTCCTGGACGACGTGGCCGAAGACCTCGGTGAAACGCTCCTCGGTCATGGCGTTGACCTCACCGAGGCTGATCCGCCCGCCGCCGGCCACGCGCGGTCCGCGCGTGCCCAGATGGAAGAACACGATGTTGAGCAGGATCGCGGCTACGGCCCCGATACTGATACCGCTGCCGAAGATCAGGTCGAGACCGGTCGGCATGGCCTGGGCGATCTCGGGATACGACGTCACCCACAGCGCCAGCGCCAGGCTGGTGGTGACGATGATGAGATTTCGGTGATCGGTGAAGTCCACCTTGCCCAGCGTCTGGATTCCGACGACGGCGACGGTGGCGAACAGCGTCAGTGCGGCTCCGCCGAGCACCGGGTTGGGGATCGACGCGACGATCGCGGCCACCTTCGGCAGGAAGCCGAGGATGATCATGATGACCCCGGCGGCGGCGACCACCCAACGACTCTTCACGCCGGTCAGGCGCACCAGACCGACGTTCTCCGAGAACGCGGTGTAGGGGAACGAGTTGAAGATGCCGCCGATCGTGGTGGCCACACCGTCGGCCCGCAGGACGTTGCCGATGTCGGACGCCTTGACCCGCTTGCCCACGATCTCACCGGTGGCGATCGTCGAGCCCGTCGACTCCACGGCGGTGATCAGCAGCACGATGATCATCGTCAGGCACGCGACGAAGTCGAACTTGGGCATGCCGAACAGGAACGGCGGCGTGAAGCCCAGCGCCGCGGCCTCGCCGACCTTGTCGAAGTTCATGTCACCCAGCGCGTAGGCCACCGTGCAGCCGACGACGAGCCCGACCAGGACGGCGATGGTGGCCATGAAGCCGCGGAACACCCGCTGGATCGCCACGATGATGGCGATGGTGCCCAATGCGTACAGGAACCATCGGATGTTGGTGGGGTCCGGCTCGTGGGTGGCCGGGTTGGTGACCGCGTCCAGCGCTCCGACGGGCACCAGGCACAGGCCGATGATGGTGATCAGCGTGCCGGTGACCACGGGCGGGAAGAACCGCAGCAGCTTGATGAAGATGGGCGCGATCAGGAAGGTGAAGACGCCTGCGACGATCACCGCGCCGTAGACGTAGAGCAGGCTGGGCGCGCCGCCGCCGTTGGCCAGGCCGATGGCGATGATGGGTGAAACGCCGGCGAAGGTGACACCCTGCAGCAGCGGGAGCCGGACCCCGATCTTCCAGAACCCGACGGACTGGATGATCGAGGCGATACCGCAGGTGAACAGGTCGGCCGTGATGAGCTTGACCAGTTGTTCCGGTGGTAGGTCGATGGCGCCGGCGATGATGATCGGGACGAGCACCGCACCGGCGTAGAACGCCACCACGTGCTGGAATCCGTACGTCGCGAGCTTGGGTAGCGGCAGCACCTCGTCGACTGGGTGCACGCGATGCTTCTGAGGTGTGGCGACCGGGGCGGACATGGGTAAAGAATCGACCAGGTTGATGATGTTCGCATGTCGAAGATGGGTGCGGTTGCCGGCGTGGTGCTGGCGGCTGGGGCGGGAACACGCTTTGGCCAGCCGAAAGTCCTTGCTGATCATGGTGATTGGCTGCGCAGGGCGGTCGACGCACTGGTCGGCGGCGGATGCCACGACGTCGTGGTGGTGTTGGGTGCGGCCGTGGCCGCCGTCCCGCCAACGGCCCGTGCGGTGGTGGCGCAGGACTGGGCCGAGGGCATCAGCGCGTCGCTTCGGGCGGGCCTTGGCGCTGTCGGCGAGGCGCAGGTGGCCGTGGTGCATCTGGTCGATACCCCCGACGTCGGCCCCGAGGTGGTCGGGCGCGTCCTCGTGGCGGCGCAGGCGTCGGGCCTGGCGAGGGCGACTTACGACGGCCGCCCCGGCCACCCGGTCGTCGTCGCCCGCGCACACTGGCCCGCACTGATCGCCACGCTGAGCGGTGACGAGGGTGCGCGCGCATTCCTGGCCGCCCGCGACGACGTGGTGAACGTCGAGTGCGGGGATCTCGCGACCGGCGCCGACATAGACGCTCGGTAGCTCAGACGCGTGCGCTCAGGTCCATACCCGCAGCCCGAGCACCTCGGACGCATAGCGGCGCACGGTGTCCTCGGCGATCGCGGCGGCGTCCTCGAAGCCGGGCCGCCCCCGGCTCTCCATGAAGGCCGTCTTCGGGTCGAGTGCGATCTCGGCGATCAGTTCACCCGTCGACGGCACGCACACCGCCCACGTGTACCGGGTGTCGGATTCCCAGTCGTCGGCGGCCTGGTCGACGTAGTCGAGGTCGGTCTCACCCAGGTCGGCCAGCGCGTGCCGATCGTCGACCCGGTCGTCGCATCGCAGCCCCCGCAGGTACCACTCACCGGTGTTGATCTCCACGACTTCCATGGCGCGGTGCGGATCAGTCCTTGATCTCGGCGAGCACGGTGCCCTGGGTCACCGAGGCCCCCGCCTCCACCGACAGGCCGGTAATGGTTCCGTCCTTGTGAGCGGTCACCGGGTTCTCCATCTTCATGGCCTCGAGGACCACGACGAGATCGCCCGCGGCAACCTGCTGGCCCTCTTCGACCGCCACCTTGACGACCGTGCCCTGCATGGGGGCGGTCACCGAGTCGCCGGAGGCCGCCGCACCACCGGAGGCACCCCGCTTGCGTGCCTTGGGCTTCTTGCGGATGACCCCCGACGCGGCCGAACCGCCACCACCGCCGCCGAGCGCGAGATCGCCGGGCAGCGACACCTCGACGCGACGTCCGCCGACCTCGACCACCACCTTCTGGCGCGGCAGGCTCTCCTCCTCGTCGGCGGGATCGCCGCCGGTGAACGGCTCGACGGTGTTGTCCCACTCCGTCTCGATCCAGCGGGTGTGGACGCTGAAACCCTCACCGTCGCCGATGAACGCGGGGTCACTCACGACGGCGCGGTGGAACGGGATGACGGTGGCCAGGCCCTCGACCTCGAACTCCGCCAGCGCGCGGCGACTTCTTGCCAGCGCCTCGTCGCGGGTCGCGCCGGACACGATCAGCTTGGCCAGCATGGAGTCGAACTGCCCACCGATGACCGAGCCGCTCTCGACACCGGAGTCCAGTCGCACACCCGGGCCGGTTGGCGGGGTGAAGACGGTGACGGGGCCCGGCGCGGGCAGGAAGCCGCGGCCGGCGTCCTCGCCATTGATGCGGAACTCGATGGAATGTCCGCGTGGCGTCGGGTCTTCCGTGATGGACAACGCCTCGCCGTTGGCGATCTTGAACTGCTGCAGCACCAGGTCGATGCCGGAGGTCTCCTCGGTGACGGGGTGCTCCACCTGCAGCCGCGTGTTCACTTCGAGGAACGAGATGAGTCCGTCCTGGCCGACGAGATACTCGACGGTGCCCGCACCGTAGTAGCCGGCCTCCTTGCAGATCCGCTTGGCCGACTCGTGGATCTCCTTGCGCTGCGCGTCGGTCAGGAACGGCGCGGGGGCCTCCTCGACGAGCTTCTGGAAACGACGCTGCAGCGAGCAGTCGCGAGTGCCCGCGACGACGACGTTGCCGTGCGTGTCGGCGATGACCTGCGCCTCGACGTGGCGCGGCTTGTCCAGGTAGCGCTCGACGAAGCACTCGCCCCGTCCGAACGCGGCGACGGCCTCGCGGGTGGCCGACTCGAACAGCTCGGGAATCTCCTCGAGCGTGCGGGCGACCTTCATGCCGCGACCGCCGCCGCCGAACGCCGCCTTGATCGCGACCGGAACGCCGAACTCCTTGGCGAACTCGACGACCTCGTTGGCGTCCTTGGCGGGCTCGGCCGTGCCGGGCACCAGCGGCGCCTTTGCGCGGGCCGCGATGTGGCGGGCGGTGACCTTGTCGCCGAGGTCGCGGATGGACTGCGGGCTCGGGCCGATCCAGATCAGGCCCGCGTCGAGGACGGCCTGCGCGAATTCGGCGTTCTCGGAGAGGAAGCCGTACCCGGGGTGGATGGCGTTGGCGCCTGACTTCGCGGCGGCGTCGAGGATCTTCTCGAACACGAGATAGGACTCGGCCGAGGTCTGGCCGCCGAGTGCGAAGGCTTCGT
This sequence comes from uncultured Actinomycetota bacterium, assembly GCA_963798245.1. Taxonomy (GTDB): domain Bacteria; phylum Actinomycetota; class Actinomycetes; order Mycobacteriales; family Mycobacteriaceae; genus Mycobacterium. The sequence goes on along the minus strand of CAWCSO010000002.1, from coordinate 245,546 downwards.
CGGCGAGCCGGACGTGCGGCGCGTCGGCATCGGGATCTGCATACACGGCCACGCTGCCCAGCCCGGCGTCCTTGGCGGCCCGGATGACCCGGACGGCGATCTCCCCGCGATTGGCGACGAGCACCTTGGAGATCTTCGAACTGGCGTGACTGGGCACTGCGCCTCCTGATGGCATGTCTCTAAGAAACCTCTTTAAGAATGTATCGGGCGCAGTTTATGCGCCGCGATTCCGGGCTCGACGAGCCGGTGTCGGTTACTGGCGGGTAGGTTCGACGGCGCTCGGCAGGCGAGTGCGGGCTGGCAATCCACTGGGCGGTTCAGTCCGTATTCAGGCGGCGTTTGATCCTGGCGAGCATCGCCGACATCCCGCGTAACCGCAGCGGGCTGATCAGCTTGGCCAGGCCCAGCTCGGAGTAGAAGTCGTCTGGCACGGCCAGGATCTCCTCGGCGGAGTGGTCATCGAGGCCCGTGGCGAGGATGGCGGCGAACCCCCGTGTGGTCGGTGCCTCGGCAGGCGCACTGAAGAACAGGCGCACATGGTCGCGGTCACCGGCGTCGACGTGCAGGAACAAGGGTGACTGGCATTCCGGCACGGGTTCCATCGCCGCTTCTTCGAGATCCGCGGGCAGCGGCGGCAGTTCGTTCGCGAACTCCAGGAGGAGCTGCAGCTTGTCCTGGCCCGTGACGTCGGCGAAGTCCGACACCACTTCGGCCAGCGCGGCCGTCATGGTCATGGCGCCTCGCCGGCCTCTTCCCCGACGGCGACCGGAACCCGCACGGCGTTGCCCCATTCGGTCCAGGAGCCGTCGTAGTTGCGCACGCCGGGCAGCCCCAGGAGATGCGTCAGCACGAACCAGGTGTGACTGGAGCGTTCCCCGATCCGGCAGTACACCACCGTCTTGTCGTCGGCGGAGAGGAAGCCATACAGGTCCTCGAGTTCGGCGCGGGTACGGAATCGTCCGTTGTCCTGGGCGGCCTTGGCCCATGGGATCGACACCGCGGTCGGAATGTGGCCGCCTCGCAGCGCGCCCTCCTCCGGATAGTCGGGCATGTGGGTGCGTTCGCCGGTGTACTCCTGCGGCGACCGCACGTCGATGAGTGGCTGCTCGCCGAGAATCGCCAGGACGTCGTCCTTGTATGCGCGGATCGGGAGGTCGTCGCGCTCGACGACGGGGTAACCCGTGGTCTGCTTGCTCGGCACGTCCAGAGTGGTGTCGCGGCCGTTGGACACCCACAGATCGCGGCCACCGTCGAGCAATCGGACATCTGGGTGGCCGAACAGCGTGAACACCCACAGCGCATACGCCGCCCACCAATTGCTCTTGTCGCCATAGATCACCACGGTGTCGTCACGTCCGATGCCCTTGCGGTCCATCAGCTCGGCGAACCGGGCACCGTCGATGTAGTCACGGACCTGGGGGTCGTTGAGGTCGACGTGCCAGTCGATCTTGACGGCGCCGGGGATGTGGCCCGTGTCGTACAGAAGCACGTCCTCATCGGACTCGACGATCGCCAGCCCCGCGCGGCCGAGGTTGCCCGCCAGCCAGTCGGCGGTCACCAACCGTTCGGGGTGAGCGTAGTCGGCCAGCGAGGGTGACGGGTCTGCAGGTAGCGGCACGTGCGAAAGCCTACCGTCGACCCGGTGCGCGGTCAGCCGACCGGGTTGGCCTGCCACAGGGCGACCACGGACAGGCCGACCCGCTCGACCAGCCGCCGTGTCAACGGCAGGCCGATGCCGATCACCGCGGACGGGTCACCGTCGACACCGTCGACGAACCAGCCACCAAACCCGTCGAGCGTGAATCCGCCGGCGACGGCGGTCGGCTCGCCGGTGCGCGCGTAGGCAGCCAGATCGTCTGGTGTCGGGTCGCCGAACCGAACGGTGGTGACCGAATGGTCGGCAGACCTGTCGGCAATCACGTTGTTCTGCAGGCGAATGACGCTGTGTCCCGTATACAACTCGCCCGAGCGTCCGGCCATCGCGCGCCAACCCTCGATCGCCGCCGTCGGCGATGCGGGCTTGCCCCAGAGTCGTCCGTCGCGGTACAGCATCGAGTCGCACCCGATGACGATGCAATCCTCGGCGACGGAACGGTCCAACGTGGTCGCGACCGCCGTCGCCTTCGCGGTCGCCAGCGCCGTGGTGATCTCGCCCGGGCCGGATTCGTCGGGCATCGCGGCCACGATGGCATCCTCGTCGACACCGGACACGACGACCAGTGGGTCGATGCCCGCCAGCCGCAACACCCTGCGCCGCCCCGGCGAGGCCGACGCCAGGACCACCCGCGTCATCGCCGGATGTGTGTGCGCTCCACCAGCGTCACGGTCTGCCAACTGAAGATCGCGTAGCGCAGCTTGTCCACCGGATGGCCCCACAGGTCGCGCTCGTGCGGTTCGAGGTCGGCCGAACTGACCCCGCCCGCAACACCGGCGAACACCGCGACCAACGCCGCGACGTCCTCGTCGGTCGGTGCGCCCTTGAGGATCGAAATCACGGGCTCCGGCGCCACGACCGTCGAACCGTTGGCCTCTTCGCCCACGATCTCATTCAAGGTTGACTCCTCGTTCGACCGACTCACAGGGGGATGTTGCCGTGCTTCTTGGGCGGAATCTGACTGATCTTGCGCTCGAGCAGTCGCAGCGAGGTGGCGACGTAACCGCGGGTGTGCGACGGCGGGATGACGGCGTCGACGTAGCCGCGCTCGGCCGCGATGTACGGGTTCACCAGGGTGTCCTCGTACTCCTGCTGCAGTGTCACCCGCAGCGCGTCGACGTCCTCGCCGTCCTGGGCGGCCTGCTTGAGCTGCTGTCGGTAGACGAATCCGACTGCCCCGGAGGCGCCCATCACGGCGATCTGGGCCGACGGCCACGCCACGACGACATCGGCGCCCATGTCCTTGGACCCCATCACGCAGTACGCGCCGCCATAGGACTTGCGCGTGATCACCGTGACCTTTGCGACGGTGGCTTCGCCGTAGGCGTAGAGCAGCTTCGCGCCGCGCCGGATGATGCCGTTGTACTCCTGATCGGTGCCCGGGAGGAAGCCCGGAACGTCGACCAGCAGAACGATGGGGATGTTGAAGCAGTCGCAGGTCCGTATGAACCGGGCTGCCTTCTCGGAGGCGTTGATGTCGAGGCAGCCGGCGAACTGAGTGGGCTGGTTGGCCACGATGCCAACCGGCCTCCCGTCGACACGGCCGTACCCGACCACGATGTTGCCCGCGTATCCGGCCTGGACCTCGAGGAACTCGTCGTCGTCGAGGATGCGGGTGATGACCTCGTGCATGTCGTACGGCTGGTTCGGTGAGTCCGGGATCAGCGTGTCGAGTTCGAGGTCCTCTTCGGAGAGGTTGTCCTCGATGGCGCCCGGATGCGGCGGCGCGGCATAGCGCGGCGGGTCGGCGAAGTTGTTGCTCGGAAGATAGGACAGCAGGTCACGCACGTAGTCGAAGGCGTCCTGCTCACCGGAGGCGACGTAGTGCGCGGTGCCGGACTTGGCCATGTGCGTGTGCGCGCCGCCAAGCTCCTCCATGGTGACGTCCTCGCCGGTGACGGTCTTGATGACGTCCGGCCCGGTGATGAACATCTGGCTTGTCTGGTCGACCATGATGACGAAGTCGGTCAGCGCGGGGGAGTAGACGTGCCCGCCGGCGGCAGCACCCATGATGAGCGAGATCTGCGGGATGACCCCCGAGGCCAGGATGTTGTTGCGGAAGATCTTGCTGTAGAGCCCGAGGGAGACGACGCCCTCCTGGATGCGGGCGCCGGCCCCGTCGTTGATGCCGATCAGCGGCCGGCCGGTCTTGATGGCCAGTTCCTGGATCTTCACGATCTTCTCGCCGTAGACCTCACCCAGGCTGCCGCCGAACACCGTGGCGTCCTGGCTGAAGATGCAGACGTCTCGGCCGTCGATGGTGCCGTAGCCGGTCACCACCCCGTCGCCGACGGGGCGGTTCTGCTGCAGGCCGAAATTGGTGCTCCGATGCTTGGCCAGCGCGTCCAGCTCGACGAACGAGCCCTCGTCGAGCAGTGCGAGGATGCGTTCGCGCGCGGTCAGCTTGCCCTTGGCGTGCGTCTTCTCGACCGCCCCCTCGCCGACCGGGTGCAGCGATTCCTCCGCGCGCTTGCGCAGATCGGCCAGCTTGCCGGCGGTGGTGTGGATGTCGATCTCGTGCTCGCTGGCAGGCTCGGTAACACTCGTCATGGTGATGGATAGTATTCGCAGACGGACGCCGTCCTCCAACGTCCCCCGACCCGGTCGCCGTTCGGGTCACGCTGCCGTCGGGGATCCGGCCTGCTCGTGCCGTTAGGGTGTGGCGAAGTCGTCACAGGGAGCTGCGCCCGAATGTTCGTCGAACCGCCGGTACCGCTCGACGTCGATCTGCTGCGAGCGCGTGCGCTCGGATCGTCGCCGGTGTGGAAGCGCATCGACGTGGTGACCCGGACCGGTTCCACGAACGCTGATCTCGTCGCCCGCGCCGCTGCGGGAGAGGACATCGACGGCGCCGTCCTGCTCGCGGAACATCAGACCGCGGGCCGGGGCCGCAGGGGGCGGTCGTGGTTGGGCACCCCCGGCGCGCAGATCATCATGTCGGTCGGCGTCGACGCCGAACGGGTGGACCCGGACGTCTGGGGGTGGCTCCCGCTGGCCGCCGGGGTCGCGATCGTCGACGCCGTGGGCTCGCCGCCGAGCGCCGAGGTCGGCCTGAAGTGGCCGAACGACGTCCTGGCCAACGGGAGGAAGCTGGCGGGAATCCTGTCCGAGGTCGCCGCGCCACGCCGCGCCATCGTCGTCGGGATCGGCGTCAACGTCACTCGCCTCGAGGTCACCGTCCGTGGCGACGAGGTTGCCGCACCGGAGCCTACGTCGTTGGCCGAACTCGGTGTCGCACCCGACCGCCACCGCCTCGTCGCGGACCTGCTGGGACGGCTCGGTGAACGAATCTCGGCATGGCGCGGCGACGCCGGGGCTCGCCTCGGGCTGGCCGCCGACTACCGCGCACGCTGCTTCACGCTCGGCACCCGGGTGCGCGCGGTTCTGCCGGATTCATCGGAGATCACCGGTGTCGCCCGTGACGTCGATGCCAGGGGACGGTTGTGCATCGACCGGGACGGCGAGACGGTCGTCGTATCCGCGGCCGACGTCGTGCACCTGCGGCCCACCATCTGAGACGTAGGGCACCCATCGCGGCAGATCGTGGAACTAGGGTCGGTAGCCATGGGCTACCCGGACAACGTGCTGGCGGACGACGAGCGGGTCGTGCTGCACCGCCATCCACACTGGCAGCGGCTGATCGGTGCCGTGCTGATCCTGCTCGTGGCCACCGCGCTGGCCGCGTTCGGCGCCGCAGTGGTCAATCAGACCGACTGGGAATCGCGCGCCAGGAACATCGTCATGATCGTGATCGGCGCCGTCTGGCTGATCATCGTGGGCTGGCTCGCGGTGTGGCCATACCTGACCTGGCTCACGACGCACTTCGTCATCACGGACCGGCGGGTGATGTTTCGGCACGGATTGTTGACGCGCTCGGGAATCGACATCCCGCTGGCGCGCATCAACAGCGTGGAGTTCAGCCACGGACTCGTCGATCGCATGTTGCGCACCGGAACGCTGATCATCGAGTCGGCGTCACAGGATCCCTTGGAGTTCTACGACATTCCACGTGTCGAACAGGTGCACTCGCTGCTATATCACGAAGTCTTCGACACCCTCGGCTCCGAGGAATCGGCCAACTGACCGGACCGCCGATCACGCGCGGCCTGCAACGGGGTCACCGCGTCGTCCGGCGTGACACCGTGACCGGCCTGGTGGCCGAGGTTGTTCTGGGCGGTGCGGTGACTGACGATGCCGTCTTCGAGCACCTCGGCGATGCCACCCGCAGTAAGCGCTTCGACCGCCAGATCGGGATTGCGGCCGAACTCTTCGGGAAACACCCAGCGCCGGAACGCCCAGAACCTGAACGCCATTTGAAGGAGGTTGCCCACTATGTACGCGGACACGAAGTCGGCGATGTTCTCCACCGTCAGCGACACCTCGGGTACCCGCAAACCGAGAACGTAGCTGGAGAACCACAGCGGCGCCATGCTCAGCAGTACGCCCACACCACTCACGCCGAAGAACAGCAGGGCCTCGTGGTGGCGTTCGCGGCCGCCGCGGTGCCGGAAGCTCCATTCCCGGTTGAGGATGTAGGACGCGATCACCGCGACGATTCCGGCGATGACCTTGGCGGTAACCGGCTTGGGCTCGAGAATCGTCAGCTTGAGGGTGAAGAAGATCGACGAGTCGATGACGAACGTCGTCGCCCCGACGATCGCGAACTTGATGAGTTCGTGATGTCGCTCGGCGAAGGGCCGGATCGCGCGGGGTAACCGCTCGATGGTGACATCGGTGAAGGACACAAGACGCCAGTGTAGTTAAACGGGTCCGTACACGCGTACCCGTGCAGGTCGCGGCCGGTACGGCGACACTCTCGGACCATGACACCATGGGTACGTGAGTGCACCACCAGTTGTAGCGATGATCGGCGGCGGGCAGCTGGCCAGGATGACGCATCAGGCCGCGATAGCGCTGGGCCAGACGCTGCGTGTGCTGGCCGCCGGACCCGACGAACCCGCAGCTCAGGTAAGTCCCGACGTGGTTCTCGGCTCCCATACCGACGCCGTGGCGCTGCGTCGTGCCGCCGACGGGGCCGCGGCAGTGACCTTCGACCACGAGCACGTGCCCACGGGTCTGCTCGAGGAGTTGGTGGCCGAGGGCGTCAACGTCGCGCCGCCGCCGCACGCCCTGGTGCACGCCCAGGACAAGTTGGTGATGCGCCGCCGACTGGAGGCGCTGGGGGCGCCCATTCCGCGGTTCGCCGAGGTGACCAGCGTGTCCGACGTCGATGACTTCGCCGCACGGGTGGGCGGCCCCGTCGTGGTGAAGACCGCCCGCGGCGGCTACGACGGCCGGGGCGTCACGCTGGCCCGCGACGTGGCGCAGGCACGTTCCGTCGCGCAACGCCACCTCGACGACGGGGCGGCCGTGTTGATCGAGGAGCGCGTCGACATGCGACGCGAGCTGTCCGCGCTGGTCGCCATGTCCCCGTTCGGGCAGGGAGCCGCGTGGCCGGTGGTCCAAACGGTGCAGCGCGACGGGATCTGCGTCGAGGTGATCGCGCCGGCACCCGGGCTCGGCGAGTCGCTGGGCATCGCCGCCGAACAGCTGGGTCTGCGGCTGGCGCACGAACTCGGGGTGGTCGGCGTGCTGGCGGTCGAGTTGTTCGAGACCGTCGACGGCGCCCTGCTGGTCAACGAACTCGCCATGCGGCCGCACAACTCGGGTCACTGGACGATGAACGGTGCCGTGACCAGCCAGTTCGAGCAGCACCTTCGTGCCGTCCTCGACTACCCGCTGGGTGGCACGGCGCCGATCGCGCCCGTGACGGTGATGGCGAACGTGCTGGGTGCCCCGGAGGCACCGGCGATGACCATGGATGAACGGCTGCACCACCTCTTCGGGCGGCTCCCCGAGGCCCGGGTGCACCTGTACGGCAAGTCGGAGCGTCCGGGCCGCAAGATCGGACACGTCAACGTCCTCGGCGCGGCCGGAGGGACGCTGGACGACGACGCGTACGTCGCGGACGTCCGGGAACGGGCGGGGAGAGCCGCGCACTGGCTGTCTCGTGCCGAATGGACCGATGGATGGGCTGAACATGGCGGATGAGCGGCCACGCGTCGGCGTGATCATGGGTAGCGACAGCGACTGGTCGGTGATGGAGGATGCGGTGACCGCGCTCGCCGAGTTCGACGTCCCGTTCGAGGTCGGGGTGGTGTCGGCGCACCGCACACCGGGCCGCATGCTCGACTACGCGCGGACCGCCGCGGGCCGGGGTATAGAGGTCGTGATCGCCGGCGCGGGCGGCGCCGCGCATCTACCGGGGATGGTGGCCTCCGCCACGCCCCTGCCCGTCATCGGCGTTCCCGTACCGCTCGCCCGACTCGACGGTCTGGACTCCCTGCTGTCGATCGTGCAGATGCCTGCGGGGGTTCCGGTCGCCACGGTGTCGATCGGGGGCGCCCGAAACGCCGGTCTGCTGGCCGTCCGGATCCTCGGCTCCTCCGATCCTGGTCTTCGTGAGCGCGTGGAACGGTTTCAGGCCGACCTCGAGGCGGCGGTCCTGCAGAAGGACGCGGCGCTACGGGACCGACTGCTTGGCGATTAGCTTGCGGGAGGTAAAGTTACCGATGAGTAGCAAGGAGATTTCATGTCGATCGGCAACCCTTCGTTCAACGTCTTCCAGTTGTCCGAGGAGCACAACGAACTACGCGCCGTGCTGCGCGACCTGTGTGACAAGGAGATCGCGCCCTACGCCGCCGACGTCGACGAGAAGGCGCGGTACACCGATGAAGCCCTGGCGGCGCTCAATGCCTCCGGATTCTCCGCCATCCACATCCCGGAGGAATACGGCGGGCAGGGCGGCGACTCGATCGCGGCCTGCATGGTCATCGAAGAGGTCGCCCGGGTCTGCGCTTCGTCGTCGCTGATTCCCATCTGCAACAAGCTGGGCACCATGGGGCTGCTGTTGAGCGGCTCCGAGGAACTCAAGAAGCAGGTGCTGCCATCGGTCGGAGCCGGTGAAGCCACCGCCTCCTACGCGCTGTCCGAACGCGAGGCCGGCAGCGATGCCGCGGCGATGCGCACCCGCGCGAAGCAGGACGGGGACGCATGGGTGCTAAACGGGTCGAAGTGCTGGATCTCCAACGGCGGCCACTCCACCTGGTACACGGTGATGGCCGTCACCGATCCGGACAAGCGCGCCAACGGCATCTCGGCGTTCATGGTGCACGCCGACGACGAGGGCTTCTCCGTGGGGCCCAAGGAACGCAAGATGGGGATCAAGGGTTCGCCCACCACGGAGTTGTACTTCGAGGACTGCCGCATCCCCGCCGACCGCATCATCGGGGAACCCGGAACGGGCTTCAAGACCGCACTTGCCACCCTCGACCACACCCGCCCGACGATCGGCGCCCAGGCCGTGGGCATCGCGCAGGGGGCGCTGGAAGCCGCGATCGCATACACGCAGGAACGCAAGCAGTTCCGCAAGGCGGTCAGCGACTTTCAGGCCGTGCAGTTCATGCTCGCCGACATGGCGATGAAGATCGAGGCCGCGCGCCTGATGGTCTACTCGGCCGCGGCACGCGCCGAGCGTGGCGAACCGGACCTCGGCTTCATCTCCTCGGCGTCGAAGTGCTTCGCCTCCGACGTCGCGATGCAGGTCACCACCGACGCCGTGCAGCTCTTCGGCGGCTACGGGTACACCGCGGACTTCCCGGTCGAACGGTTCATGCGCGACGCCAAGATCACCCAGATCTACGAAGGCACGAATCAGATTCAGCGCGTGGTGATGTCGCGCGCGCTGCTCAAGTGACGGTCTCCTGGGTGAGTTCCCTGCCGTCGTGCGTAGATTCGCCGGTCAGGCGGGTACGCGGTAATCGGTTCGGCCTACGTAGACGATGCCGGACGGATGAGTGGTGTTGGTGGCGTTGACGATTGCTGCCGCGAACCCGTGAACCTTCGTCGGCTTGGCCTCGCTGCGCCGGGCGTGGACTGCTTCGGGGTCGCGACGCTCCAGCAGTCGGATGATGCTGGTGGGCTCGATCATGTCGCCCGAGACGACGGTGAACCGAACGCCAGCCCGGTTGAACTCCGAACGCATTGAGTAGAGCGCGGTTTCGCCGGCGCGCTTGCTCGCAGCGACCGCGGTATAGCCTTTCGGCACTGCCTTGTTGGGGAAGAAGTGGGCCTGATGGCTGGTCACGAACACGATGCGCCCGCCCCGCGGAATGAGCGGCAGGGCCAGCTGGGCAAGCCGACGCTGCGCATCGCGGTTGATCCGCATGGGGTAGCCGGGGTCGGCGCCGAGTTCGAGGCCACCTGATGCATTGAGGATCAGGGCGTCCAAGCGGCCGAAGCGGGTTGCGATGCCTTCGATCATCGCCGCGGCCTCGGCGCCATCGGAGATATCCGCACGCAACGTCGAGGCGTGTCCACCTGCGGCGCGGATGGCGTCGGCGATGGCGTCTGCCCGCTTGGACTTCTCGCGATAGTTCACGATGACGTGGGTGTCCGGGCCGGCGAGCTGTTGGGCGACGTCGGCGCCAAGACCCCTCGATGCTCCGGTGATCAAGACGATCCGTGCGGTGTGCTCCATGGCGGGTTCCTTCCATCGCGGAACCCCAACCGTACACGACTTTCTAAGGAAAATAAGATCAATTTAAGATAACGGTAAGGCGGGCATTCGATCCTGGGAAGGTCAGGTCGGCTTCAGGTCGCCGCTGACCTTCTCGGTGATTCGGCGACGCGCCTGGGCGTCCGGGTCCGGATGGGCGACCTGTACCAGGGAGGCGCCCGCACTGAACACCGCGAGCAGGTTGTCGATCACCCCCTGCGGGGTGTCCCAGTCGGCGGTGGACAGTAGCCGGTCGCCCACGCCCCAGCCGCGTGCAGCCGCGGCCGTCTCGGCGGCGGTGAGGATCTCGGCCGGGCCATGACCGCCAAGTGCGGGCCCGGGGTTGCGCTCCGGGCTGATCTGATCGCCGTGCACGCGCACCGACGTGGCGTAGTCGGTGATGCCGACCGGCAGATCGGGGGCGGGCTTGCCGAAGGGGTCCAGCGAGAGGGCGACGATCTCGCCCATCGGGACGACTGCGGTGTCGGCCTCGTCGATGCGGTCGACGGTCGTGCAGGCGACGTCGCAGTCGCCGTGCCAATTCGACTGTCCGGGAACGACTTCCGCGCCGAGATACCAGATGCCCAGCAGCACTCCCGCGGTCTGCCAGTGCGCGGGCAACAGCACGGCCACCCGGCTTTCCGGGCCGACCCCGAGTTCGTCGCGCAGCAGGTTGCCGGTCTTCGCCGCCCAGTTGGCCAGCGTCACCGCCGAGAGTTCGATGCGTTCGCCGGTGGCGTCGTCGTAGTAGGTGATCGCCGGGGCGGTCGGACTCGTGTGAAGTCGCGGCTCGAGCAGGGCCGCGCTTACCGTGCTCAGTTCACGCATGCGGGGTCGTCCGAACCCGCGGTGATGATCGGTGACGGCGGTGGGGGTTCCTCGCCGGAGGCAACGGCTGCAGGATCGAGGCTGTCGCCGCCGTAACCGGAGACCGACGCCGGATCCTCGGTACCGAGCCCGGAACCCGGTCCGGTGTAGTCCGCCGCCAGAACCACCTGCACGGTTCCCGGGGCCAGAGATCCGTCCTCGACGATCGGGAGGTTGCCGAGTGCCTCCGACACTGCCTTGGCGCCAAGGTCATCGGTCTTGGCGGCGCGCACCTGGCTGCTGGACACCGGTCCCGATTCGTTGTTGCCGACCTCTCCCGGAGTGAACCCCTTGGCGGTGAGGACCTCGGACACCGACCCGGCCAATCCATTGATCTCGCTGTCGTTGACCACGTCGGCGGTGGTCAACGATGGTGAGTAGGCCAGTTCCTCCGTCTTGCCCTCGTCCTGATGCTCCAGCAGTCCGTCGACCCACTCCCTGACCTGCGCGGGGTCGATCCGCACCACGCTCTGCATCCCGTCGTCACTCCAGCCGTTCTCCTGGAGCACCGGAATCGTCGCGAACGCAACGTTGCCCGCCGCGAGGTTCTGCAGCTGCTTGATGAAGTCCATGATGTCCCAGCCGTCGGAGAGCACGACCGATCGCTGGACGGCGTCCTGAAGGCGGTTGAGTGTCGCCGGGCTCGACAGCGTCTTCCCCGAGATCACCTCGTGGGCAAGCGCGGCCATCACCGCCTGCTGGCGGGTGACCCGGTCGAGGTCGCCGCGGGGCAGATCGTGGCGTTGCCGAACGAAGCTGAGGGCCTGCGGGCCGTTCAGCTGCTGCCAGCCGGCCGGGAAGTCCGCACCCGAAAGCGGTTCGTAGACGGCGTCCTTGAGGCACACGTCCACGCCGCCGAGGGCATCGGTGATCAACGAGAAGCCGAGAAGTCCGATCTCGGCGTAGTGGTCGACGGTGACGCCGGTCAGGTCGGCGACCGTCTTGATCAGGGCCTCACGGCCCAATTCCGTCGCCTTCGGCTCGGCCACCGCCGGGTCCTCGCCCTCGACCTCGACGAGTTGCTTCATCTCCTCCAGCTTGACCGCGCCGAACACGCCGTTGATCTTCGTCTTGCCGAACCCCGGTGCCTCCACGTAGGAGTCCCGGGGGATCGAGATCGCGGTGGCCGACTTCCCGTTGTTGGGGATGCGCACCAAGATGATCGTGTCCGTGTTGGTCGCTACGTCGTCACCAGCGCGCAGCGTGGCCAGCTCCTCGGGCGACAGTGGGTTGCCGTGTGCGTCGGTGCGGCTGTCCATGCCCACCAGGAGGACGTCGATGGCGCCGTCCTCGCCACCGCCGCCGAGCGATCGGGCGCTGATGTGATTGATCCCGGACTCGAACGAGCGGATCTTGCTCCACGCCACCCCGGTGCCGACGACGACGACCAGGGCCGCGATCACGGCGATGGTTCGGGCAAGGCGAGCAGGCATCCGCTCAGGCTACTGGCGCGAAGCCCGCAGACCGGGTAGCCCGAGTCGGCGTGCCAGACTCGAAGTGTGTACGACCGAATCGTGATTCTGGGAGCGGGCGGGCTGGTGGGGAAGGTACTGGCAGCTCAGGCCCATCAACGCGGCCGCGAAGTGCTGGCCCTGACCTCCGCGGCGTGCGACGTCACCGACCCCGTGGCCGTGCAACGTCACATCTCGGCGGGAGACGTCGTGATCAACTGTGCCGCCTACACCAGGGTCGACGAGGCCGAGCGTGACCCGCAGCGGGCGTATGCGGTCAACGCCACGGGTGCTGAGAACGTCGCGTACGCCTGCGCGCGCGCCGGCGCCGGGCTGGTCCACGTGTCGACCGACTACGTGTTCGGCGGCGACTTCGGCGGCGCCGAACCGCGCCCCTACGAGATCGACGACCGCACCGACCCGCTGTCGGTGTACGGCCGGACCAAGCTCGCCGGCGAGTTCGCGGTGCTCACGGCGCTGCCCGACTCGAACGTGGTCAGGACGTCGTGGATCTTCTCGGCGGGCGACGGGACCGACTTCGTGGCCAGCATGTGCCGGAAGGCCGCCGGCACCGAGCCCGTCGACGTCGTCGCCGACCAGATCGGGTCGCCCACCTACGTCGCCGATCTGGCCGGTGCGCTGTTGGAGGTCGCCGAGGGTTCGATCTCCGAACCCATGCTGCATGCTGCCAACCGAGGCCAGGCCAGCCGCTTCGAGCAGGCGCAGGCGGTGTTCGAGCATGTCGGAGCCGATCCCGGGCGGGTGCGCCCGGTCGGTGGCGACCAGCATCCCCGCCCGGCACCGCGGCCACCCTTCTCGGCGCTGTCACCGGACAAGTCCGAGGCGGCGGGCCTCACCCCGCTCCGGACGTGGCAGGAAGCGCTGGCCGCCGCCCTCGCCGGCGACGAGTCGGCCGAGAGCTGAGGTTGCCGCCCGCTACCCTCGACGCCGTGAGTGACGAACTGGTCGTGGTGACGGTGACCTACTCGCCAGGTCCCCACCTCGACCGGTTCCTCGCGACGCTGTCGCACGCGACCGATCGCCCGGTGACGGTCGTGATGGCGGACAACGGGTCCACCGACGGCGCCCCCGAGGACGCCGTGGCGCGGTACCCCGATGCCAGGCTGATCCGGACCGGTTCCAACCTCGGGTACGGCGGCGCCGTGAACCGCGCCGTAGCCGACTACCTGCACGATCCCTCCTACTCGGGTGACGCCGAGTTCTTCGTGGTCGCCAACCCCGACGTCCAGTGGGGACCGCGCAGCATCGACGCCCTGCTGGAGGCCGCCATGCGTTGGCCGCGGGCGGGCTCACTCGGTCCGCTGATCCGTGACCCCGATGGCTCGATCTACCCGTCGGCGCGGCACCAACCGAGCCTGGTCCGTGGTGGCATGCACGCGGTGGTCGGTCCGTTCTGGAAGTCGAACCCGTGGACGGCCGCCTACCGTCAGGAGCGACTCGAGCCCAGCGAACGCCCCGTCGGATGGTTGTCGGGTTCGTGCCTGTTGCTGCGGCGCTCGGCCTTCGATGAGGTGCACGGCTTCGACGAGCGGTACTTCATGTACATGGAGGACGTCGACCTCGGTGATCGCCTGACCAAGGCCGGCTGGGGCAACGTCTACGTGCCGTCCGCCGAGATATTGCACGACAAGGGCCACGCCACCGGGCGTGACCCGGCCCGCAACTTGGCTGCCCACCACACCAGCACCTACACTTTCCTGGCCGATCGGCACCCGCGCTGGTGGCAGGCGCCGCTTCGATGGAGCATCAAATCGGCACTTTCCGCACGTGCATGGCTGGTCGTCCGCAACTCTCGACGCACGCTGGCGAAGAGTAAAGGGAGGCGCTGAAGGTGGTAACCCCAGTCAATCCGGCGGAGGTCGACGCCGTCATCCTGGTTGGCGGCCGGGGCACCCGGCTCCGCCCTCTGACACTGTCGGCGCCCAAACCGATGCTGCCAACCGCGGGCTTGCCGTTCCTGACACACCTGCTGAGCCGTATCGCCGACGCAGGGATCAAGCACGTCGTGCTCGGCACGTCCTACAAGGCCCAGGTGTTCGAGGACGAGTTCGGCGACGGCTCGGCGCTCGGCCTGGACATGGAGTACGTCGTCGAGAGCGAGGCGCGCGGCACCGGTGGCGGCATCGCGAACGTCGCGTCGAAGCTCCGCTACGACACGGTGATGGTGTTCAACGGTGACGTGCTGTCGGGAGCGGACCTCGGTGGACTTCTGACCAGTCACTTCGACCGCAAGGCCGACGTCACGCTGCACCTGGTGCGGGTGGGTGATCCGCGCGCGTTCGGTTGCGTGCCGACCGATTCCGACGGTGTGGTCACCGCCTTCCTGGAGAAGACGCAGGATCCGCCCACCGACCAGATCAATGCCGGCTGTTACGTGTTCCAGCGCGAGGTCATCGACATGATCCCCACCGACCGTGCGGTGTCGGTCGAGCGCGAGGTCTTCCCCGCCCTGCTGTCCAACGGCCTGAAGGTGTGCGGTTACGTCGACGCCACGTACTGGCGCGACATGGGAACCCCGGAAGACTTCGTCCGCGGCTCTGCCGATCTGGTCCGGGGTATCGCGCCGTCGCCCGCGCTCAAGGGACACCGCGGCGAGGAACTGGTCCACGAGGGTGCGTCCGTCGCGCCCGGCGCCCTGCTGATCGGCGGCACGGTCGTCGGTCGCGGAGCCGAGATCGGACCCGGTGCGCGACTGGACGGCGCGGTCATCTTCGACGGTGCACGCATCGAGGCAGGCTGTGTGATCGAACGCTCCATCATCGGATTCGGGGCCCGGATCGGGCCCCGCGCGCTCATCCGCGACGGTGTCATCGGCGATGGCGCCAACATCGGCGCCCGGTGCGAACTGCTCCGCGGCGCCCGCGTATGGCCGGGTGTGACGATTCCCGACGGCGGCATCCGCTACTCGACGGACGTCTGAGCGGCGCCGACGAGTCGCGCCAGACCGTAGTCCGCGCCGTCGGGCAGTCCGTCGAGCGGCCACCAGCGCAGGTCCAGCGACTCCTCGCTTCGCGTGATCTCCGCGGCGGCCGGTGCGTGCGCGACGAACTGAACGTCGAGATGGCGGGTAGGGACGCCCAGTGAGCACGTCACCGGGTGGACGTGCAGCGCCGTGGGCATTGCTCCGATCGTCAGCCCACTGATCCCAGATTCCTCCGTCGCCTCGCGAAGCGCGGCCGACGCGATGTCGGGGTCGGTGTCCTCGCAGTGGCCGCCGAGCTGCACCCAGCGACCCAGACGCGGATGCAGCGTCAGCAACGTGCGTTCACCCGTGTGGTCGAGCACCAGTGCCGAGGCCGTCACGTGGCCGGGTTCGCAGGCCCGCCGACACGCGTCGGTCCGGGCCAGCACGAAGGCCAAGATCGCGTGCCGCAGCGAGTCCTGCTCGGGATCGACTGGCCGCCAACGGGTGAGAGTGTCGACGACCGACGTGTGCAGGCTCATGGTTTACGGCTCATCGCTACCTTCTGCTGTTCGCGCAAGCGCTCATCGTTGCCTTCTGCTCTTCGCGCAAGCGCTCATCGCTCCAGCAGCAGGTCGTCGGTCGCCGCGGGCTCCCGCAACCCGGTCGGCTCGGCCGGGTGGCCGATCGCGACCGCCCCCAGCGGTTCCCAGCTGGCGGGCAGGTCGAGTTCGGCGCGCACCACGTCGGGGGCGAAGATCGTCGATCCGATCCAGCAGCTGCCCACCTCACGAACCGCCAACGCCACCAGCAGGCCCTGCACGGCCGCACCCACCGCAACGGTGAACATCGTGTGTTCGGCCGCGGTGCGCTCCTGGTCCGGATAGCTGTGGGCGCCGTCGGGCACCATGAAGGGGATGACGAGTTCGGGTGCGTCGTAGAGGATCTGGCCACGTCCGACGCGACGCTCCACCGCGTCCACGGGCCTGCCGTCACCGCTGAGGTCGGCCCGCCACCTGTCCCTCATTCGGTCCAGGAGTCGCAGCCGGACGGCGTCGTCGCGCAGCCAGACGAACCGCACCGGGCGGGTGTGATGCGGCGCCGGCGCCGTGAGTGCCTCGGCGACGGCGTCGCGCACCGCGGTGGGGTCGACCGGGTCGGCACTGAACCGGCGTACCGATCGCCGCATCAATTGCGCCTGCCTGCGCCCGAGGGCCAGCGCTTCCGCGGTACCCAGCCAGAACAGGTCCTCCTCGCCTGCTCGCACCAGGGTGCGTCCGCTCGAACCGTCGTCGATGGGAGTCAGGCCACGCACGACAGCCACCGGGATCGCGGTGAGCTTGCCCTTGACCAGATCTGCGGCGGCGGCGATCTCGTCCGCGACGGCGACCTCGGTGACCACGAGTTCGTTGCCATGCCGGTCCCGCGCGCCCGCATAACCGTGCAGCACGGTCATGCCGGCGGCCCCGATCGTGACGTCGGTCTGGCCGTTGCGCCACGCCCGGCCCATGGTGTCGGTGACCACCACCGCCACCGTGACCCCGAGCAACTCGTGCAGGCGACGCCGCAGTGCGGCTGCACTGGCGTCGGGATCGACCGGCAGGAGTGCCAGCTCGGCCGAATCGACGTTCGACCCGTCCACGCCAGCCGCGGCCTGGATCAGTCCGATCGCATTCTCGGTGATGAGCGTGCGACCCTTCCTCGCCAGCACGCGCACTGCTTCGTCATCGATCAACTTGCGCCGCAGCGTATCCCGTTCTTCCGGGTCGATCGGCGCGGTGACGATCCTGCCCTCGGCCTTGGAGAGCACCTTGCTGGTGACCACCACTACGTCGTCATCGCGCAGCCAAGGCGTTGCTCCGGCGATCGCCGCCGCCACGTCGTCACCTGGCCGGAACTCGGGAAGCCCTGCCACGGGCAGGATTTCGACCGATGCAGCCGAGCCGTGATCGCCGGTCGGCGTCGCACTCATCGGGCCCCCTTCGCGAGGCCGGCCAACTCGAGTCCGCTGCGTACCATCTCCGCGGTCGCCTTGGGGTCGGTCATCAGCAGCGGAATGGCGCGCACCTCGACACCATCGATCGTCGCCTCGTCGCCGTCGGCGATCAACCAGCCGTCGAGAATGCCGACACCAATTCGGCCGCCGTAGTGTGCGCCAACGGCCTCGGACGTGGATTCCACACCGATCACGGACAGGCACTCATCGGCCATGCCGCGTAGCGGACGGCCCGCCACGATGGGGGAGTACCCGACGACCGGCGCGGACGTCGTCCGTAGCGCGCCACGGATGCCGGGCACCGCGAGAATCGCTCCGATGCTCACCACCGGGTTGGACGGTGCGACGAGGACCACGTCCGCGTCGGCTATCGCTTCGGTGACGCCCGAGCCGGCGGACGCCTTGTCCGCACCGACGAAGGCGAAACCGTGGGTGGGGATCTGCGCGCGGTACCGCACCCACCACTCCTGGAAGTGGATCGCCCGACGGCCGCCTTCAGCACCTTCGGTGGCTCCCGTGGCTTCGGCACCGCTGGGATCGGTTACGACCACGTGGGTTTCGCTGCGGTCGTCGCTGGCGGGTAGAAGTCGGGCGCCGGGCTTCCAGCGGGCACACAACGCCTCGGTGACCTCGGACAGGGGATAGCCCGCACGCAGCATCTGACTACGCACGAGGTGCGTCGCGAGGTCACGGTCGCCGAGTCCGAACCAGTCCGGCTGCACACCGTAGGCGGCGAGTTCCTCCTTGGCGTTCCACGTCTCGTCGCGGTGACCCCAGCCGCGCTCCGGGTCGATGCCGCCGCCAAGGGTGTACATGCAGGTGTCGAGATCGGGACAGATGCGCACACCATGCATCCATGCGTCGTCGCCGACGTTCACCACCGCCGTGAGGTCGTGGTCGCCGGGAATGTCACCGACGGCTTGCCCACTGAACTGGCCCAGGCCCAGCAGCTGTTGGACCCCCAACAGAAAGCGCGCGCCACCCACTCCGCCAACCAGAACTGCCACCTTCACAACGACCGACACTATGCCCTCTGGATGCCCATCGGGCACCGCCGGGTGGTGCCCGGGCGGGGGTGTGACCGACACGCCGGATCACCGACGCGCCGTAATTTGATCACGGGATGATATGAATTCCGGTTCTAGCGCTTGACCGGTGCAGCTAACCCGTGTCTAATCACATCAGTGTCATTTCGCGGTTGACCGGCCGGTTCCCATGTCGCAGACCGAGATTCGATCACTTGTTCGAATATAAGTGGCCCGCACGTCGCAATGGTGGGGCTTAGGTGAGCGATCGAGAAACAGGTGAGGAGGCGGAAGATGTCTTATGAGCACGTCGATTTCGATGGTCTCGTCCGATTCGACGGTCGGATGCTCGGGTCTGTTGGCAATGAACCGCACACTAATACCGGGCCGGCCCAATTCTTGACTCCCGGGCGGCCGCAGTTGAGTTTGGTGCCGGAACACGCCGACATCGATCAGGAAGCACTCGACGAACAATGGCAGGAGCGCGGGTTGTGCGCTCAGACCGACCCCGAGGCGTTCTTCCCCGAGAAGGGTGGCTCGACCCGCGAGGCCAAGCGTATCTGCCAGGGCTGCGAAGTTCGCTCCGAGTGCCTTGACTACGCGCTGGCCAACGATGAGCGGTTCGGCATCTGGGGCGGCCTCTCGGAGCGGGAGCGCCGACGTCTCAAACGCGGCATCATCTGATACCAGCCTCACTCGTCATCGATCGTCGGGTCGATGACAGACGGCTCGACCCCAAGATATGTGGCCACCTGGGCCACCAAGACTTCATGTAGTAAATCAGTCAGCTCGTCGGTGTCCTTAGCCCGACGCTCGATTGGTCTGCGGAACAATACAATTCGCGCCCTGGTCGCGTTGCCTCGAATGTCGACACCCGCTGGAATCAGCCGGGCGAGTGCTATCGGCCCATCGGCGATCACCTCTGGCGGCCACTGAACGCTGTCGGGATCCTTCGGAGATATCCGTGGGATCTCGTCGACGGCGACGTCCAGGCCCGACACCCGGTCCTGCCACCGTCGCTCGATTGGTTCATACGCCTCGAGCACGGCCATGTCGAAGCGCTCAGCTCGGCTGCGCCAGCCTGGCACTGTGGGAGGCAGCAGCGGTCCGCGCATCTCCCGGCGTCTGCGGGGTGCTCGCTGGGGCTCCTGCTCGGCCACTCGCCGATCGTAACGGTTGGAGATCGGCGGGGTGCCGGCGCGCGTGTCCGGCGACGCGGGACCCCCTGGCGCGATAGCCTCGCTGGCGTGAACGTTCCCCGTCGCTGCTGCAGGCCCGGGTGCCCGCACTACGCCGTGGCGACGCTGACCTTCGTGTATTCGGACTCGACCGCCGTGGTGGGGCCGTTGGCCACCGTCTCCGAACCCCACTCCTGGGATTTGTGCGTCATCCATGCCGGACGCATCACCGCACCACGCGGGTGGGAGTTGGTCCGGCATGCGGGCCCCTTGCCATCGCACAACGACGACGATGATCTGGTGGCGCTGGCCGACGCCGTGCGTGAAGCGCGCGACGGGGCCGTGCCCACGGGCGGAGTCGTGGCCGGATTCTCCGATCCTGCGACCGGAGTGAATGGTGGAGCCCTCGTGACGGCGCCCGTTCGGCACTCCGAGCCCAATGGCCGCCGACGCGGCCACCTCCGCGTGTTGCCCGACCCGTCGGATTAGCTGGCGCCCAGTTTCGCACCGGCCCACCGTGAGTGACCCCGCTACCATTCGCGAGCCGATAGGCTGGCGGCAGGAGCATTCGAGCAAGGGGATGCTCGAGTCTTCACGGGAATCGCTAGGAGCCCTATGTCTCGGCCCGCTGCGGCTGTCAACCGCGTCATCAAGGCGTATGACGTGCGGGGCCTCGTCGGCGAGGAACTCGACGAGTCGTTCGTCGCCGACGTCGGCGGCGCATTCGCGAGGCTCGTCCGCGACGAGGCGTCCCCAGGCGCGAGCAACGTCGTGATCGGCCATGACATGCGGGCCAGTTCACCCGCCTTGGCGGACGCGTTCGCCCAGGGTGTCGTGGCACAGGGGCTCGACGTGGTCCGGATCGGCCTGGCGTCAACGGACCAGCTCTACTTCGCCTCGGGTCTTCTCGACTGCCCGGGTGCGATGTTCACGGCGAGTCACAACCCGGCCGCCTACAACGGGATCAAGCTGTGCTGGGCCGGTGCCAAGCCGGTTGGTAAGGACACCGGGCTGACCGCCATCAGCGAAGAGGTCATCAACGGTGTCCCCGCCGGGAACGGTGACACTGGCGTCATCCACGATCGCGACGTGCTCTCCGAGTACGGCGAGTTCCTGCGTTCGCTGGTGGACCTCAGCGGCGACAGGCCCCTGCGGGTCGCCGTCGACGCGGGCAACGGCATGGGCGGTCACACCAGCCCGGCGGTCCTCGGCGCCATCCCCGGCATCACGCTGCTGCCGTTGTTCTTCGAACTCGACGGCACGTTTCCCAACCACGAGGCCAACCCGCTCGAACCGGCGAACCTCGTCGCGCTGCAGGAGTTCGTGGTGTCGAGCAAGGCGGACATCGGTCTGGCCTTCGACGGGGACGCCGACCGATGCTTCGTCGTCGACGAACTCGGCCATCCCGTGTCGCCGTCCGCGGTGACGGCGTTGGTGGCGGGCAGGGAACTTGGCCGCGAGATCGGCGCCACCGTCATCTACAACCTGATCACCTCCCGCGCGGTGCCCGAGCTGATCATCGAGCGCGGTGGGACGGCCCTGCGTTCCCGGGTGGGGCACTCCTACATCAAGGGCTTGATGGCCGAGACCGGCGCGATCTTCGGTGGCGAACATTCCGCGCACTACTACTTCCGGGACTTCTGGGGTGCGGACTCCGGCATGCTCGCGGCACTGCACGTGCTGGCCGCGCTCGGCGAGCAGGACCGGCCCCTGTCTGCGATGATGGCCGACTACCAGCGCTACGAAGCCTCCGGCGAGATCAACTTCACCGTGGCCGACGCGGGTGCATGCGTGGATGCGGTGCTCACGTCGTTCGACGGTCGCATCCAGTCGATCGACCACCTCGACGGCGTTACCGTCGACCTCGGCGACGGTGCGTGGTTCAACCTGCGGACATCGAACACCGAGCCGCTGCTGCGGCTGAACGTGGAGGCACGAACTGTCGGCGAAGTCGAGCAGATCGTCGACCACGTCGGGTCCCAGATCTCGATCACCTCGCGCAGCGGCGGTCCGACTCCGTGAACGCCGACTCGCGTGCCCAGGCCGCGACCATCGACATCGACGACACCGAGGCTCTGCTCGACGCCGACCGGGACGGACTGCTGCGCGCAGCATCCATGGCAGGCGCTCAGATGCGGGCCACGGCGGCGGCGCTGGACGAGGGAGTGTTCGAACCGCTGCGGTCGGGTCAGCCGCCGCGCACCGTGATCTGGGTGGCGGGCCACGGCGCCGCGGAGGCCGCGGGATCGCTGTTGGTCGCCGCGCTCGGATCGTCGACGGTCGCGCCCATCGTCGTCGCCGCCGAGGTGCCGCCCTGGATCGGTGCACTCGACATGCTGGTGGTCGCCGGAGACGACGCCGCGGATCCGGTACTGGTGGCCGCCGTGGCGACAGGGGTGCGTCGAGGTGCACGGGTGCTGGTGGTCGCGCCGGACGAGGGCCCGCTCCGGGAGGCGGCCGCCGGCCGCGCCGTGGTGCTGGCACCTCGGCTGCCGGTTCCCGACGACTTCGGTCTTCCCCGTTACCTGGCTGCAGGTCTGTTGGCGCTGCACGTCGTCGACCCGAGCATGCAGGTGGACGTCGCGCACCTGGCCGACGAACTCGACGCCGAGGCCCTGCGCAACAGTGCGGGCCGTGAACTGTTCACCAACCCTGCGAAGATGCTCGCCGATCGCATGTCGGACGTCACCGTCGTGCTGGCCGGCCACGACGAGTCGACCGTGGCGCTGGCACGCCACGTCAGTACGGTGCTGCTGCGGGTGGCCCTGCTGCCGGTGGCCTCGGTGGGCCTGTCCGACGTGCTCGTCGCCCTTCGAGGTGGAATGAGGCGCGCGGCACTGGATTACGAGACATCGGTGTTTCACGACGAGGAGATCGATGGTCCGCTGCCGTCGCGTGTGCGCACCATCGTCCTCACGACCGACCAGGAGCGGCCCGCGATCCTCGCACGCCTGAGCGGATACGACGACGTGGCGGCGATCAGTGCCGAGGACGTGGGCGACGGATCGCCACCGCCGCCGGGCGGGCGACTGGAGCAGCAGTTGGCCACCCTGGCGGTTCGGCTGGAGATGGCCGCCGTGTACCTGAGACTGGTTCGAGGATAGACCGGTGGATCTGTTACGCGGCGCCGTGCGCAGCTATGCGTGGGGATCTCGGACCGCCATCGCGGAATTCACTGGAAAGCCGAGTCCAACAGCGCATCCCGAGGCCGAACTCTGGTTCGGTGCGCATCCTGGCGATCCGGCCTGGCTGGAGTCCGACACCGGTGCGCACTCGCTGCTGGAGGTCATCGGCTCCGACCCCGAGGGGCAACTGGGCGCCGCCGCGCGGGAACGCTTCGGTGACGCCTTGCCGTTCCTGGCCAAGGTGTTGGCCGCCGACGAACCCCTGTCGCTGCAGGCGCATCCGAGCGAGGCGCAGGCGATCGAGGGATTCGCCAGGGAGGATCAGCACGGTATTCCCGTCAATGCGCCCACCCGCAACTATCGCGACCGCAGCCACAAACCGGAACTCATCGTCGCACTGGGCCCCTTCGAGGCGCTGGCCGGTTTCCGGCCCGCCGCGGGAAGCGTGGAGTTGATGCGGGCGCTGGACGTGCCCGCTCTGGAGCCGTTCATCGGCCTGCTGTCGGGCCAGGCGGACGCCGATGGGCTGCGCGCGTTGTTCACCACGTGGATCACCGCGCCGCAACCCGATCTGGACCACCTGGTCCCCACGGTGCTCGATGGTGCGATCAACTACATCCGCTCGGGGGAGAAGACATTCGCCGCGGAGGCGAAGACGGTGCTTGAGCTGGGCGAGCGCTATCCCGGCGATGCCGGGGTGCTGGCCGCGCTGTTGCTCAACAGGATCAGCCTGGCCCCGGGTGAGGGCATCTACCTTCCGGCCGGCAACCTGCACTCGTATCTGACCGGAATCGGCTTCGAGGTGATGGCGAACTCGGACAACGTCCTGCGTGGCGGACTGACGCCAAAGCACGTCGACGTGCCCGAGCTGTTGCGTGTCCTGGACTTCACCCCCACCACCGATGCGACGATCTCCCCGCGTGTCGTCGGCGACGGCTTCGAACTCGTCTACGACACGCCCGCGCCGGAATTCGCGCTCTCCGTGCTCTGCCTGGACGGTGAGCGTCTCGGGCATCAGGTGGATGCGCCCTCGCGCCACGACGGGCCGCAGGTTCTGCTGTGTACCGAGGGTTCGGTCGTGGTGCAGGCCAAGTCGAACGTGCTGACTCTGGACCGAGGTTCCTCAGCGTGGGTCGCAGCCGATGACGGGACCATCCGTCTGGTGGCCGAACGGCGCAGCAAGCTGTTCCGCGCGACTGTCGGGGCCTAGGCGTACCGCGACGATCCGAGGAGATTCAGCCAGTGGGAACCGCAACCGGTTGCTGTGCGGTTCGCCTCTGCGCCAGCCACATTCGCATGTTGTGCTTCACGGTGCGGCCCACCAGGCGGGCAGATGGCACCATGTAGAGGCTGTCCAGCAGGCTGAAGCGACGCAGGAACCACTCGGCGAGAACGGGATCCGTCTCTGCTGCGCCGAGGAACTGTTCGAACAGGCTGCCAACGGGTTTGTACCACCACCGTGCCTCGCCGGTGGCGTTGTGTAGCGCCAGATCACCGATGGTGGTCATCATCCAGACCGGCCACGTCGTCTTGGCGGTGGCCTTTGCCAGCCGCACCGCAATGTCGCGGTCACCGGCGTCCAGGACGGTCCGCAGGTTGTCGGCCTGGATGGCCGTCATGGTCATGCCCTGACCGAACGTCGGGTTGAAGCTGACGACCGCGTCGCCGAAGGGGATGATGCCCGCAGGGAAGCGTTCCATCTCGTCGTAGCGTCGCCACCTGCTGGTCGGATACTTGTGGAACGCGGTGTCGCCGATAGGGGTGCCCTGGCGGATCGCGGCGGCGAAGCGGGGCGGCAGGATCCGGTCGGCCAGGGCGCACATCTGCGCGAAGTCCTGCGGCGGGTCGACCTTGCCGGTTCCGAACGTGGTCAAGCCCCAGTTGCCGTCCTCGTAGAACAGCATCCCGAGGCCGACCGGTTCGGCGCGCGACGCGCCCGCGACGACGACCTTCTCCTGCAGCAGTCCGTCGGGGATGCTGACATGGTGGGTGGCATAGCCGATGCCGACGTCGACGGTGTCCTCCCGCGGTCTTGGGTAGCCCCACTGCTCCAGCCACGCCGGAAGGCGCGTGCCGCGGCCTGCCGCGTCGACGACGAGGTCGGCGGGTACGGCGCTGGACTCGTCACCCGCTTCGAGCAGCACGCCCGTGACACGTTCGCTGCCTTGGTCGTAGCGGGGCTCGGCCACCGCGCGCCGGATCAGCTCCACGTTGGGGATCGACAGCGCCCGGCGCCGGATCTGCCACTCCAGGTGTGGGCGGCTCGGCACGTAGGCGGTGAATTCGTCGCGCAACGTGGTGGCGGTGCCGAGCACGTGTCCGGCCGCGCCGAAGTGAATGCAGTCGGGGCGGTTCTCCAGGATCGGCACCCCTGCAGCCACCATGTCCTCGAGGAGACCGGGAAACAGCCCCTCGAATTCCGCCGCGCCGCGCGCCATCAGCAGGTGGACGTGGCGGCCCTGTGGCACCGCCGTGCGGTTGGCCGGGCCGTCGGGCAGGGCGTCGCGCTCGTAGATGGTCACCCGGTCGTAGTGGTCGGACAACACTCGCGCAGCGCAGAGCCCTGCCAGGCTGGCCCCGATGACCACCGCGTGTTTGCCCATGGTTGCCGACAGTAGCGGTGAGGCTGCGCGCCGAGCGAACGCGTTGACACGACGTCATCCGCCCGTCATCGCTGTCGCCGCCGGCGAGATCTGCATCAGGGCTGTGACGCCAGCCGGCGAACGACCCTGACGCAGGTCTCGGCGAGGTCGCCATGCAGGAGTTTACAAAAGACGTATATTTGTCTAGACAGGAGACAAAAACCGCTCTATAGTCAAATTCACAAGAGATGGCACTTACATGGAGGTGAACCACCTGTGACGACGCACATGGATGCGACCAATGACACGGTCCCCGCCGAGCAGTGGCGGGACAAGAAGCGGTACCTGTGGCTGATGGGCCTGATCGGGCCGACCGCGCTGTTCGTGGTCCTGCCGATCATCTGGGGTTTCAACCAGCTCGGCTGGACCGCCGCCTCGCAGGCGTTCTTCTGGATCGGCCCGTTCCTGATCTACGTGCTGCTGCCGGCCCTGGACCTGCGCTTCGGCCCGGACGGTCAGAATCCGCCGGACGAGATGATCGAGCGGCTGGAGAACGACAGGTACTACCGGTACTGCACCTACATCTTCATCCCGTTCCAGTACGCCAGCATCATCTTCGGCGCCTACCTGTTCACGGCGTCGAACCTGAGCTGGCTGGGCTACGAGGGCGGGCTGAGCTGGGCGGCCAAGATCGGTCTGACGCTGTCGGTCGGCGTGCTCGGCGGTCTGGGGATCAACACCGCCCACGAACTCGGCCACAAGAAGGAGTCGGTGGAGCGCTGGCTGTCCAAGATCACCTTGGCGCAGACGTTCTACGGCCACTTCTACATCGAGCACAACCGCGGCCACCACGTCCGGGTGTCGACCCCGGAGGACCCCGCCTCGTCGCGGTTCGGTGAGACGTTCTGGGAGTTCCTGCCGCGCAGCGTGTGGGGCAGCCTGAAGTCGTCCTGGAACCTGGAGGCGACGCGGATGCGCCGGCTCGGCAAGAGCCCGTGGCACTGGCAGAACGACGTGCTGAACGCCTGGGCGATGTCGGTGGTGTTCTGGGGCGTGCTGATCGCGATCTTCGGCCCGGCGCTGATCCCGTTCGTGATCGTCTCGGCGGTCTACGGGTTCGCGTTCCTGGAGTCGGTCAACTACCTGGAGCACTACGGGCTGCTGCGGCAGAAGAACTCCAGCGGGCGCTACGAGCGCTGCACACCGCAGCACAGCTGGAACTCCGATCATCTGGTGACCAACCTGTTCCTCTACCACCTGCAGCGGCACAGCGATCACCACGCCAACCCGACGCGGCGCTATCAGACGCTGCGCAGCATGGACGGCGCGCCGGAGCTGCCCAGCGGCTACGCCACGCTGATCTCGGTCACCTACTTCCCGTGGCTGTGGCGCAAGATGATGGACCACCGGGTGCTTGAGCACTACAACGGCGACATCACTCGCGTCAACGTCCACCCACGCGTTCGGGACAAAGTGCTGGCCAAGTATGGAGCTTCGGAGCAGACGGCATGAGCGCCTACCGCTGCCCCGGCTGTGACTATGTCTACGACGAGGCCAAAGGTGCTCCGCGTGAAGGCTTTCCGGCTGGCACCGCCTGGAACGACGTCCCCGACGACTGGTGCTGCCCTGACTGCGCGGTCCGCGAGAAGGTCGATTTCGAAGAGATTGGAGCAATGACATGAGCGAGGCCGACTACAAACTATTCGTCTGCGTGCAGTGCGGTTTCGAATACGACGAAGCCAAGGGGTGGCCGGAGGACGGCATCGCTCCCGGCACCCGGTGGGACGACATCGGTGATGACTGGAGTTGCCCAGACTGCGGCGCGGCGAAGTCCGACTTCGAGATGGTAGAGATCGCCCGGCCGTGACGGTGGGAACGGCGGCCTGGGCGAGCGAAGCGGTGGGAACGGCGGCCTGGGCGAGCGAAGCGACGGGAACGGCGGCCTGGGCGAGCGAAGCGACGGGAACGGCGGCCTGGGCGAGCGAAGCGACGGGAACGGCGGCCTGGGCGAGCGAAGCGACGGGAACGGATACTGTCGCGCGTGTGGCGCAGACATCCCCGGGCGGTCCGTCGGCCGGGCGTTCGGCACAACGCGTGCCGTTCGCCGAGGCGTCGCGTGTGCTCCTGCGCGACTCCATCCTCGACGGGATGCGGGACCTACTGCTCGCGCGGGACTGGTCGGCGATCACGTTGTCCGACGTCGCCAAGGCGGCGGGGATCAGCAGGCAGACGATCTACAACGAGTTCGGTTCGCGACATGGCCTGGCGCAGGGCTACGCACTTCGGCTCTCCGATCGACTGGTCGACGCGGTCGGCCAGG
This sequence comes from uncultured Actinomycetota bacterium, assembly GCA_963798245.1. GTDB lineage: Bacteria > Actinomycetota > Actinomycetes > Mycobacteriales > Mycobacteriaceae > Mycobacterium. Next base: position 217,868 of record CAWCSO010000002.1, on the reverse strand, counting down.
CGATCGAGGGGAACGTCGGCAACATTCACGCCGCGTTCCTCGAGGGCTTTCGGGCCTTCTTCACCGAGTCCGCGTCCGACCCGCTGGTGATCTCCTTGCTCACCGGGGCCGCCAAGCCTGACCTGCTCCAGATCATCACCGTCGACAGCGCACCGATCATCTCGCGCTGCTCGCAACGTCTGACGTCGACCTTCATGACCAGCTGGGTTCGCGCTAGCGAGGAGGACTCCGGAGTTCTGGCCCGCGCGATCGTCAGGCTCGCCATGAGCTACGTGTCGATGCCGCCGGAGGCCGACCACGACGTCGCACGAGACCTGGCCCGATTGATGACCCCGTTTGCCGAGCGATACGGTGTAGTAGACGCCCCTTAGCCGGCAGAGCGCCGATGCGCCTGTCCCGCGAGCCCGCAGGCTACGGGTGTCTGCATGGTCGTGTGCATGCGCGGTGTCTCCGCCGTGCACCTCCGTGCGCTCATACGCAATGACGAACTAGGGGCTCTACATGACTGCACCGACACTGACCGCCGACGTCCGCAACGGCATCGACTACAAGGTGGCGGATCTCGACCTGGCCGAGTTCGGCCGCAAGGAGATCCGGCTTGCCGAACACGAGATGCCCGGCCTGATGGCGCTGCGCCGCGAATACTCCGAGGTAGCCCCGCTGAAGGGGGCGCGGGTCTCCGGCTCGCTGCACATGACCGTTCAGACGGCGGTGTTGATAGAGACGCTCGTCGCGCTCGGCGCCGAAGTGCGCTGGGCGTCGTGCAACATCTTCTCCACCCAGGACCATGCGGCGGCTGCAACGGTCGTCGGACCGCACGGAACGCCCGAGGAGCCCAAGGGCACCCCGGTGTTCGCATGGAAGGGCGAGTCGCTCGAGGAGTACTGGTGGTGCGCCGAGCAGATGCTGACCTGGCCCGGCGAGCCGGCGAACATGATCCTCGACGACGGCGGAGACGCCACCATGCTGGTGCTGCGCGGCGCGCAGTTCGAGAAGGCAGGCGTGGTTCCCCCGGGTGAGGACGACGACTCCGACGAGTACAAGGTGTTCCTGGGGCTGATCCGCGAACGCTTCGAGACCGACAAGACCAAGTGGACCAAGATCGCCGAGGCGGTCAAGGGTGTCACCGAGGAAACCACGACCGGCGTGTTGCGGCTCTACCAGTTCGCCGCAGCGGGTGAACTGTCGTTCCCGGCCATCAACGTCAACGACTCGGTGACCAAGAGCAAGTTCGACAACAAGTACGGCACGCGGCACTCGTTGATCGACGGCATCAACCGGGGTACCGACGTCCTGATCGGCGGCAAGGCGGCGCTGGTCTGCGGCTACGGTGACGTCGGCAAGGGCTGCGCCGAGGCGCTCAAGGCCCAGGGCGCCCGCGTCGCGGTCACCGAGATCGACCCGATCAACGCGCTGCAGGCCCTGATGGACGGCTTCGAGGTAAAGACCGTGGAAGAGGCCATCGGGTGGGCCGACATCATCATCACGGCCACCGGCAACCAGGGCATCATCACCCTCGACCACATGAGGTCGATGAAGCACCAGGCGATCCTCGGCAACATCGGCCACTTCGACGACGAGATCGAGATGGCCCGGCTCGAGCGCGACGGTGACATCCGCCGGATCAACATCAAGCCCCAGGTCGACGAGTTCGTCTTCCCCGACGGCCATTCGATCATCGTGTTGAGCGAAGGCCGGCTGCTGAACCTGGGCAACGCCACCGGTCACCCCTCGTTCGTGATGAGCAACAGCTTCTCCAACCAGGTGATCGCGCAGATCGAGCTGTGGACCAAGAACGACGAGTACGACAACGAGGTCTACCGGTTGGCCAAGCACCTCGACGAGAAGGTCGCCAAGATCCACGTCGAGGCGCTCGGCGGATCGCTGACCAGGCTCACCAAGGAGCAGGCCGAGTACATCGGCGTCGATGTCGACGGCCCGTACAAGCCGGAGCATTACCGGTACTGATCACAATGTCGCGACGACTGCCCCTGGCCCACCTGGTGTGCCAGGGGCTTGTCGTCGGCCTGCTCATCGGCGTGGTGTCATGTGGCTCCGACGTCCCGGCGGCTCCCGCGGGCCCGGTGCGTCACGACCTCGAGCCGTTGACCGCTCGATTCCCGGAGGTCGCAAGCCCATTGTCCGCATCGTGGGTGACGTGGAACAACGGGTCGCGCGGTGTGCCCGGCCCGACCACCTACTGGATCGACGCGGTGCTGGTGCTTGACGCCGCAACGAAGAACGCCTTGGTCAGGCGACACGGTCCGACCGACGAAGGCAGACGACCCGCGGTGGCGGAACCCCTGGTTGCGGAGGTGCCGCAGGGGACCTACCTCACGGGAACGCGGCTGAACGAAGCGTTCAGCACGCCATCCATCAGGACCCACATCAGGCCACCGCCTACCTCGACCCGGCCACCGACACCGTGGTGCTGAACGCCGTCACCGACTAGGCCGGTGACCCTCGCGCGTGGTAGTTCGATGTGCGCCGAACGCGCGGTGGATACGCTCGCCGGGTGCTCATCGCGATCGAGGGAGTGGACGGCGCAGGTAAGCGCACCCTGACCGGCGGCTTGCGCGCGTCGTTCGAGGCCGACGGGTTGACCGTCACCACGCTGGCCTTCCCGCGCTACCAGCAGTCGGTGACCGCCGACCTCGCGGCCGAGGCGCTCCACGGCCACCATGGCGACCTGTCCTCGTCGGTCTACGCGATGGCGGTTCTGTTCGCCCTGGATCGTGCCGGCGCCCGTGACGACGTCGAGCGACTCCGGGCCACGTACGACGTCGTCATCCTCGACAGGTTCGTGGCATCCAACGCCGCCTACAGCGCCGCGCGACTGCACCAGGGCGTCGACGACGACGTGGTGCAGTGGGTGCGTGATCTCGAGTTCGGCCGATTTGGCCTGCCGGAACCCGACTGGCAGATCCTGCTCGACGTGCCGACCGAACTCGCCGCTCAGCGCGCACGGACGAGAGCCCTCCAGGAGGCCGACCGCGCCCGCGACGCCTACGAGCGCGACGACGGGTTGCAGCGCCGCACGTCGGCCGCATACGCCGGATTGGCGGCCGCGCAGTGGTGCGGCAGGTGGACCGTCGCGGGCCCGGATACCGTCGCCGCAGACCTCGCGGCGACGCTGCGCCGCTGATCTGGGCGGCCTCTACCCGGTCAGGCTGCAAAACGCCCGGTGTGGTAACCGGGGTTTATCGCGATCGGGTGACACGATGGACACCATGAGGCAAAGGATTCTGGTCGTCGATGACGACCCATCGCTGGCCGAGATGCTCACCATCGTGTTGCGTGGTGAGGGTTTCGACACCGCGGTCGTCGGCGACGGCAGCCAGGCGCTTACCGCCGTTCGTGAGTTGCGGCCGGATCTCGTCCTGTTGGACCTCATGCTGCCCGGCATGAACGGCATCGACGTGTGCCGCGTGCTGCGCGCGGACTCCGGCGTGCCGATCGTGATGCTGACCGCCAAGACCGACACCGTGGACGTGGTGCTGGGCCTGGAGTCCGGCGCCGACGACTACGTGATGAAGCCCTTCAAGCAGAAGGAACTCGTTGCGCGGGTGCGGGCGCGGCTGCGCCGCAATGACGATGGTCCCGCCGAGATGCTCTCGATCGCCGACATCGAGATCGATGTTCCGGCCCACAAGGTCACGCGGATGGGCGAGCAGATCTCGCTGACCCCGCTGGAGTTCGACCTGCTCGTGGCGTTGGCGCGGAAACCCAGGCAGGTGTTTACTCGGGATGTGCTGCTCGAACAGGTCTGGGGCTATCGTCACCCCGCTGATACCCGTTTGGTGAACGTGCACGTCCAGCGGTTGCGGGCCAAGGTCGAGAAGGATCCGGAGAACCCGCAGGTGGTGCTCACCGTTCGAGGAGTGGGATACAAGGCCGGACCCCCGTGATCTGGAAGCTCGAGGCGGCGCATCCGCGGTCGCTGGGGTCGTTCCGGCCCCGTGCTCCGCGGATTGGGTGCGCTGAGTCGGGCGATCAGTTTCGCGTGGCGCCGCTCGCTGCAGCTTCGGGTGGTCACGTTGACTCTCGGACTGTCGTTGGCGGTCATCATGGTTCTTGGTTTCGTGCTGACCAGCCAGATCACCGACCGGATCCTCGAGGTGAAGGTTCGTGCGGCCACCGAGGAGATCGATCGCGCCCGCACCACGGTGAGCGGCATCGTCGGCGGTGAGGAGACCCGCTCGCTCGACAGCAGTCTGCAGTTGGCCCGCAACACCCTGATCGACCGCAAGGTGGACTCGGGTGCCGGCCTCGCGGGAGCGTTCGACGCCGTTCTGCTGGTCCCGGGCGACGGGCCGCGGGCGGCGACGGCGGCCGGCCCCGTCGGCCAGGTGCCGGACACGCTGCGGGATTTCGTCAAGGCGGGGCAGGTCAGCTATCAGTACGCCACGGTGCACACCGACGGTTTCTCGGGACCGGCGCTGATCGTCGGCAGTCCCACCTCGTCCCCGGTGACCAACCTCGAGCTGTACCTGATCTTCCCTCTCAACAACGAGCAGAGCACGATTGCGCTGGTCCGCGGCACGATGGCCACGGGCGGCATCGTGCTGCTCGGCCTGCTGGCCGCGATCGCACTCCTGGTCGCCCGTCAGATCGTGCTGCCCGTGCGGTCGGCATCGCGGATCGCCGAGCGGTTCGCCGAGGGGCACCTGACCGAGCGCATGCCGGTGCGCGGCGAGGACGACATGGCGCGCCTGGCGGTGTCGTTCAACGACATGGCCGAGAGTCTGTCGCGGCAGATCACCCAGCTCGAGGAGTTCGGCAACCTGCAGCGGCGGTTCACCTCCGACGTGAGCCATGAACTCCGCACCCCGCTGACCACCGTGCGGATGGCCGCCGATCTGATCGATGACCACAGCGACGACCTCGATCCGGCGCTTCGGCGGGCCACCGAACTCATGGTCAGCGAGCTGGACCGTTTCGAGACGTTGCTCAACGACCTGCTGGAGATCTCCCGCCACGACGCCGGCGTCGCCGAGCTGTCCGTGGAGTCCGAGGACCTGCGGTCGGTGGTGGAAAGCGCCTTGGACAACGTCGGCCACCTCGCCAACGACGCCGACGTGGATCTGGTCGTGGACATGCCCGAGACCGCGGTGATCGCGGAGGTCGACTCGCGCCGGGTGGAACGGATTCTGCGCAATCTGATCGCCAACGCCATCGACCATGCCGAGCACAAGCCGGTGCGCATCCGGATGGTGGCCGACGAAGACACCGTCGCGGTGACCGTTCGGGACTACGGGGTTGGGCTGCGGCCGGGCGAGGAGAAGTTGGTGTTCAGCCGCTTCTGGCGGTCCGATCCGTCCCGGGTGCGTCAATCCGGCGGCACCGGTCTGGGGCTGGCGATCAGCATCGAGGATGCCCGCCTGCACCAGGGTCGCCTGGAGGCCTGGGGTGAGCCGGGCAAGGGCGCCTGCTTCCGTCTGACGCTGCCGCTGGTGCGCGGACACAAGGTGACGACCAGCCCGTTGCCGCTCAAACCGACAGGGTCCGATCAGCCGCCTCGCCTCCCGGCGCGCGAGCACCAACCAGTGGGGGAGCGCGCGTGAGACGCCTGCTGGCAGCGTCGGCGGTGCTGCTGCTCGCCGCCACACTCGCCGGGTGCGCGGGCGTGCCGAGTTCGTCTGCGCCGCAAGCCATCGGGACGGTCGACCGGCCGGCGCCCCCCAGCCTTCCCGCCCCCACGCCGGGCATGGATCCCGACGTGCTGCTACGCGAGTTCCTCAAGGCCACGGCCGATCCGGCCAATCGGCACCTGGCCGCGCGGCAGTTCCTCACCGAGTCGGCGTCGCAATCGTGGGATGACGCGGGCAGCGCACTGCTGATCGACCGGGTCCTGTTCGTCGAGACCCGAGGACCCGAGCGCGTGACCGTGACCATGCGCGCCGACATCCTCGGCTCGCTGTCGGACACGGGGGTGTTCGAGACCGGCGACGGGGCGCTGCCCGACCCCGGCCCGATCGAACTGGTCAAGACACCGGACGGCTGGCGCATCGACCGGTTGCCCAACGGGGTGTTCCTGGACTGGGAGCAATTCCAGGCGACCTACAAGCGCAACACGCTCTACTTCGTGGACCCGACGGGCACCACCGTGGTCCCCGATCCGCGGTACCTCGCGGTGTCCGATCCCGACCAGTTGGCCACCGAATTGGTGACGAAGCTGGTGTCCGGTCCGCGACCGGAGATGACCAAGACCGTCCGCAACCTGCTTGGCCCGCCGCTGCGACTGAGCGGTCCGGTCACGCGCGCCGACGGCGGCAAGACCGGAGTGGGACGCGGCTACGGCGGTGCGCGCATCGACCTCGAGAACCTGTCGACCACCGACCCGCACAGCAGGCAACTCCTTGCCGCGCAGCTCATCTGGACGCTGTCGCGGGCCGGGGTCAACGGCCCGTACGTCATCAATGCCGACGGCGCCGCGCTCGACGACCGGTTCGCCGAAGGCTGGACCACGTCCGACGTCGCGGCCACCGATCCGGGTGCCGATGCGGGTGCCGCCGCTGGGCTCCACGCACTCATCGGCGGCTCCCTGGTCTCGCTCGACGGACAGCAGGTGCCACGGGTCGCGGGGTCCTTCGGTCAGATGTCCGGTCAGACGGCCGCAGCGCTGTCGCGCGGGGGGCAGGAGGCCGCGTCGGTGGTGACGCTACGTCCCGGCGCCCCCGACATGGCGTCGTCGTTGTGGGTCGGCCAGTTGGGGGCGGACGCCTCCCAGGCGATCGACGGACGCACGCTGTCGCGGCCCAGCTGGGCGCTCGACGAAGCGGTCTGGGTCGTGGTCGACGGCAACAACGTGGTGCGGGTCATTCAGGAGGCGGCATCGGGGCAGCCCGCACGCATCCCGGTGGATACGACGGCCGTGGCGGCGAAGTTCCCCGAGCCGATCTCCGAGCTTCAGCTCTCGCGCGATGGCACGCGCGCCGCGATGGTCATCGCGGGGCAGGTGATCCTGGCCGGGGTCGAGCAGACAGAGGGCGGGCAGTACGCGCTGACCTACCCGCGCCGACTGGGTTTCGGGCTTGGCGACACGGTGGTTTCGCTGTCGTGGCGCACCGGCGACGACATCGTCGTGAGTCGCACCGATCCGGAGCACCCGGTGTCCTACGTCAACCTCGACGGGGTGAACTCCGACGGCCCCAGCCGCAATCTGCGGGTGCCCGTCTCGACCGTGGCGGCGAACCCGTCGACGGTGTACGTCGCCGATCAGCGCGGCGTGCTTCAGCTTTCGGGCTCGGCCGCCGAAGACGACCCGGCCTGGTCAGAGGTACGGCCGCTGATGGGGACCGGGGCTACGCCGGTGCTCCCGGGCTGACGTCCGCGTCGCGGAGTCGGTCCGGTCAACGCGAGCCCTGCGCTGCGCGCTGCTTCGCCACGAACTTCACCGACATCCGCTGCAGCAGTCCAGGCGCAAACCGGGCGACGCGCCAGGCGGTGCGGGCCTGGCGAGGCCACACCAGCAGCGCCTTGTTGCGCTCGATGGCGCTCAGCGTGTCGCCGGCCAGATCGTCGGCGGAGGAGAACGTCGCCCTGCGCTGGCCCATGGCGTAGAAGTCGCGGCCGACGAAGCCGCCGATCGCACCCTTGTCCAGGATCGGGGTCTCTACCGCCGTTGGGCAGATCGCCAGCACGCCGACGCCGCGACCGGCAGCCTCCGAACGCAAGGCCAGGGACAGCCCGACCACGGCGTGCTTGCTCATGACGTAGCTGGTGATCTGGCCGGCGGCGGCCAGCCCCGCCATGGATGCGGTGTTCACGATGTGCCCGTGGCCCTGCCGGACCATCTGCGGATAGGCCGCGGCGACGCCGTGCACCACGCCCCTGATGTTCACGTCGATGATGGCGTTCCACTGGTCGAGCGTCAGGAGTTCGGTGTCCCCACCCCAGGTGATGCCCGCGTTGTTGAACATCAGGTCGAGTCGGCCGGCTCGGCCCACCACCTCGTCGACACACTCCTGCACCGCGCCGGCGTCCGTGACGTCGAGAGCCGCCGAGCGTGCGTCGAGCGCATTCGCCGTGCGTGCTGCGGCATCGCCGTCGACGTCGGTGCAGACCACCTCGGCGCCCGCGCCCGCCAGCGCACGGCAGAGAGCCGCCCCGATGCCGGAACCCGCGCCCGTCACGACGGCCGTTCTCCCGGAGAACGTCACGCCGTGCCCATCAGGCGCTGCAGCCGTCCCATCACGTCGGGGTAGCGCAACATGTGCGCACCGCCGTTGAGGTCCAGCACCTCGCCGGTCAGCCACCGCGCCTTGGTCAGGTAGACCGCGGCTTCGGCAATGTCCTCCGGAGTTCCGGTGCGGCCCAGCGCGGTGTTCTCCGCGTACTCCTCGACGGTGCCGGGGATCAACGCCGCAGCTTCGGTGAGCGGTGTGAGCACGAAGCCGGGCGCGATGGCGTTGACCCGAATGCCTCGCGGGGCGAACTCCAGGGCGGCGACCTGGGTCAGCATCGACAGCCCTGCCTTTGCCGAGCAGTAGGCGCTCATGCCCGCCGCGGGCTGTCGGCCGTTGAGCGACGAGATCCACACCAGCGCGCCGTCATCGCGAAGGGCCCGTCCGGCGTACTTGGCGACGATCAGCGACCCGGTGAGGCAGACGTCGATCACGGAGCGGAACTGGTCCACCGGCATGTCGACGATCAGGCTCATGTTGCTGAAGCCGGCGGTCGTCACGACGACGTCGAGCGGCCCGCAGCGTTCGAACAGGCCTGCCACCGAGTCCTCGTCGGTGACGTCGACCGCATCCGAGGTATGCGGTGCGCCGAGTTCGTCGGCCCGCGCTGCAGCGCCCGCATCATTGAGGTCGGCCAGGATGATCCGATGGCCCTCGGCGGCGAGCGCCCCTGCCGTGGCCCACCCGATGCCCGAAGCCCCCCCGATGACCAGCGCCACGCGCCCGCTTTCGCCTTCCGTCACTGTGCCTCCCTGTGATCGCCCTACTGAATAGCCGACTGTAAGCGATACCGCAGCCTCGGCGTACCGCTTCCCTACCGCCAGGATGTCAGACCGCACGGCGATACTTCCTCCCATGTTGGCCGACCTCGTGCTGCCGTTGGAGTGCGGCGGGTGCGGGTCGCCGGCGACCCGCTGGTGCGACGCGTGCTCGCAGGCGATCGCCGGGAGGGCCGACGAACCAGGCCTCGTCACACCACGCATCGACCCGGGCGTGCCGGTGTTCTCGCTGGGCCGCTACGCCGGGGCGCGTCGCCAGGTCATCGTGGCGGTCAAGGAGCGCGGCCGCGCCGACCTGGTCGACCCGCTCGGTGCGGCGCTGCGCATCGGGCTGACGCGACTGCTCACCTGGGGGATCGTCGAGGTGCCCGTGGTCCTGGTGCCCGCGCCCACCCGAGTGTCGGCTGCGAGGCGTCGCGGCGGTGATCCCGTCACGAAGATCGCCACCGCCGCGGCGCCCCCGGGGTCGGCCGTCGTCCCGGCGCTGCGCCTACGGGCGTTCACCCGGGACTCGGTGGGCCTGTCCGCCGGTCAGCGCCAGCACAACGTCGCCGGCCGGGTGCGACTTCGCCGACCCGTGGACGGTGACGTCGTGCTGATCGACGACGTCGTGACCACCGGTGCCACCGCGTCGGAATCCGTGCAGGTCTTGCAAACGGCCGGCGCGCACGTCGTCGCGGTCCTTGCGATCGCACACGCCTGACCGCCTCCGGTGCTCACCGTGACGTCAAAGCAAGATGAAGAACTCGCGTCGGGTCTGCGAAATTTGTGGCACAGGTGGGTGAACTCGGACTACCGTCGGTGCCAACCACCCGTGAGTGCCTCACGGCGGCGCTGGCACGATCAGCGCCACATCGCGCTACCGCGGTAGGAGGTGAATTCTCGACACCTTGCGCCGGTGGGCGGCTAATTGCGGTTTCCGTCGGCGCGTTCTTCGATCAGCCGGCACGTCAATGGCCGGAGACGCCAACAGAAACGAGTTGCCAAGTATGTCAACGCATTCCGTGGATACCAACCGCACCACGATGGTCGTCGAGAATGACGAACCTGCAGCCGTCACGAGCGCAGAGGTCGTCGTCAAGGGCCGCAACGTCGAGATCCCCGACCATTTCCGAATCTACGTCTCGGAGAAGCTGGCGCGACTGGAGCGCTTCGATCGCACCCTCTACCTGTTCGACGTCGAACTCGACCACGAGCGCAACCGTCGCCAGAAGAAGAACTGCCAGCACGTGGAGATCACCGCGCGCGGGCGCGGTCCGGTGGTGCGCGGCGAGGCGTGTGCGGAAAGCTTCTACGCGGCGATGGAAGCAGCGGTAAGCAAACTCGAGAACCGCCTGCGTCGCAGTAAGGACCGGCGCAAGATCCACTACGGCGACAAGACGCCGGTTTCGGTGGCAGAGGCCACGAAGGTCTTGGCGCCCGACGCGTTTCTGCCGCCGGCCGCCGGCTCCGAGGACTCCGACGCCGAGCGAAACGGCGCCGCGGTCGATCACGAACCGGGCCACATCGTGCGAACCAAGGAGCATCCGGCCACACCGATGACCGTCGACGACGCGCTCTACGAGATGGAACTGGTCGGCCACGACTTCTTCCTGTTCCACGACAAGGAGACCGACAAGCCGACCGTCGTGTACCGGCGCCACGCCTACGACTACGGCATCATCCGGCTCTCCTGAGAGGGCTCGCCGGCGCCCTGGCCTGCGGCGCACGCCGGCCAGGGCGGCGAGTCACCTACGATGGACCTCGTTTGACGAATCACGTGGTCCGTTCAGAAGGTCCGCCGAAGCCACAGGGGAATTAGCGTGCTGTCGAAGTTGCTCCGTATCGGCGAAGGCCGCATGGTCAAGCGCCTCAAGAAGGTCGCCGAATACGTCAACACATTGGCCGATGACGTCGAGAAGCTGACGGATGCCGAGCTGCGGGCCAAGACCGACGAGTTCAAGGAACGCATCGCCGGCGGCGAGACGCTCGACGAGGTCATGCCGGAGGCGTTCGCGGTGGCCCGCGAGGCGGCATGGCGGGTGCTCAACCAGCGTCCCTTCGACGTGCAGATCATGGGTGGCGCCGCGCTGCACTTCGGCAACGTCGCCGAAATGCGCACGGGTGAGGGCAAGACCCTGACCTGCGTGCTGCCCGCCTACCTCAACGCCCTCGGCGGCGGGGGCGTGCACGTCGTCACCGTCAACGATTACCTGGCCAAACGCGACAGCGAGTGGATGGGCCGCGTGCACCGCTTCCTGGGCCTGGACGTCGGCGTGATCCTGTCCCAGATGACCCCCGACCAGCGCCGCGCCGCCTACAACGCCGACATCACGTACGGCACCAACAATGAGTTCGGCTTCGACTACCTGCGCGACAACATGGCGCATTCGGTCGAGGACATGGTTCAGCGGGGCCACAACTACGCGGTCGTCGACGAGGTCGATTCGATCCTCATCGACGAGGCCCGCACGCCGCTCATCATCTCCGGGCCCGCCGACGGCGCATCGAACTGGTACGTGGAGTTCGCCCGCCTGGCGCCGCTGATGGAGAAGGACACCCACTACGAGGTGGACATCCGCAAACGCACGGTCGGTGTGCACGAACTGGGCGTGGAGTTCGTCGAGGACCAGCTCGGTATCGACAACTTGTACGAGGCCGCCAACTCGCCGCTGGTCAGCTACCTGAACAACGCACTCAAGGTCAAGGAGCTCTTTCAGCGGGACAAGGACTACATCGTCCGCGACGGCGAGGTCCTGATCGTCGACGAGTTCACCGGTCGTGTGCTGCTTGGGCGGCGCTACAACGAGGGTATGCACCAGGCCATCGAGGCCAAGGAGCACGTCGAGATCAAGTCCGAGAACCAGACGCTCGCGACCATCACGCTGCAGAACTACTTTCGTCTGTACGACAAGTTGGCCGGCATGACCGGTACCGCGCAGACCGAGGCCGCCGAACTGCACGAGATCTACGGTCTGGGCGTGGTGACCATTCCCACCAACCGGGAGATGGTGCGTGCCGACCAGTCGGACTTGATCTACAAGACCGAGGAAGCCAAGTACATCGCGGTCGTCGACGACGTGTCCGAACGTTTCGAGAAGGGTCAGCCGGTCCTGATCGGCACTACCAGCGTGGAGCGCTCGGAGTACCTGTCCAAGCAGTTCACCAAGCGGCGGATCCCGCACAACGTGCTCAACGCCAAGTTCCACGAGCAGGAGGCGGGCATCATCGCCGAGGCCGGCAGGCGCGGGGCGATCACCGTGGCCACCAACATGGCCGGCCGCGGCACCGACATCGTGCTCGGCGGCAACGTCGACTTCCTCGCCGACAAACGCCTGCGTGACCGTGGCCTGGATCCGGTCGAAACCCCCGAGGAGTACGAGGCCGCGTGGGAAGAGGTCCTGGGCCAGGTGAAGTCCGAGGTGGAGGCGGAGGGCCAGGAGGTCATCGCCGCCGGCGGCCTCTACGTGCTGGGCACGGAGCGGCACGAGTCGCGCCGCATCGACAACCAGCTGCGCGGTCGCTCCGGGCGCCAGGGCGACCCGGGGGAGTCGCGGTTCTACCTGTCGCTCGGCGACGAACTCATGCGCCGATTCAACGGCGCCACGCTGGAGTCGCTGCTGACCCGGCTCAATCTGCCCGAGGACGTGCCGATCGAGGCCAAGATGGTCACCCGCGCCATCAAGAGTGCGCAGACCCAGGTCGAGCAGCAGAACTTCGAGATCCGCAAGCAGGTGCTGAAGTACGACGAGGTGATGAACCAGCAGCGCAAGGTCGTCTACGAAGAGCGTCGCCGGATCCTCGAGGGCGAGGACGTGGCCGATCAGGCCCACAAGATGCTCATCGACGTGATCACCGCGTACGTCGACGGCGCGACCGCCGAGGGATACTCGGAGGACTGGGACCTCGAGGCGCTGTGGACGGCGCTGAAGATGCTCTACCCGGTCGGCATCGACCACCACGACCTGATCGACAACGATGCCGTCGGTGAGCCGGGCGAGCTGACCCGCGAGGAACTGCTCGAGGCGCTGGTCGCCGACGCCGAGCGCGCGTACGCGGTGCGCGAGGCGCAGTTGGCCGAGATCGGCGGCGAGACCGCGATGCGCTATCTGGAACGCAGCGTGCTGCTGAGCACGGTGGACCGCAAGTGGCGCGAGCACCTGTACGAGATGGATTACCTCAAGGAAGGCATCGGGCTGCGGGCGATGGCGCAGCGCGACCCCCTCGTCGAGTACCAGCGCGAGGGTTACGACATGTTCATGGGCATGCTGGACGGACTCAAGGAGGAGTCGGTCGGCCTGTTGTTCAACGCCCAGGTGCAGGCCGGGGCTCCCGACCCGGCCACGCAGGTCGCGCCGGTGGCCGCGCCGCCGACGCTGGCCCAGTTCGCGGCCGAGGCGGCACAGCGGGCCCAGCAGCAGTCCACACCCCAGGGGGCCGTCGCCACCGAGGAACGCCCTGCCGACGCCCCACCCGCCCTGCGCGTCAAGGGAATCGACGACGATCAGGGTCCGCCACTGACCTACACCGGCCCGTCGGAGGACGGCACGGCAGAGGTGCAGCGACAGGGCGGCGGACGGCATCGGACTCCTGCCGCAAGCGGTAGCCGTCGTGAGCGACGGGAGGCGGCCCGCCGCCAGGGCCGCGGTGGCCCGAAGGCGCGCCGCGGCTAGTCGGTCAGCCGATCTGCAACGCCACCAGCTGCCAGCGCCCGCCGACGACCTCGACCCGGCCCGCGATGGCGCGCACCCGTCGGCCGCGCGTATAGGTGGCGAACACCTCGGCGGCCGTGGGCTCGCCGGAACCGGACTCGACGGCGCGCAACCGGACCCGCCGCAGCACTGCCGCTCCGTCGGCTGACACGACGCGGGCCAGCACGGCGACCGCGTCGATGAGGGCGGGGCTGGTGAACTGTCGGAGCTGCGCGATCGGCCTGCGGCGGTCGGTCACCTCGAGGACCCGCCGCAGCGCGGTGTCGGCGAAGACGGCGGCGGCCCGGGGTGGCGGCGCCTCTCGTACCGGCCGTGTCGCCGGACTCATGGGTCGAGGGGTGCGGCGATGAAGGGTGGCGGTCGGCGGCGGTGGGCATCCGGGCGTGGCTCCCACGGGTGCTGGCTCGTAGTCCAGGACCGGTGAGGTGAAGCAGGGCGCGCGTGGTGCTGTGACGGAACGGGATGTGGCCATGGCTGCTCTCCAGCGGTTGACGGGTGCGTCGTTGGGTAGGCACGTGTTCGGGCGTCTGCTGGAGAGGCGCAGATGCATTCATGATCTCACGGGTGAGGTGCACGCCGGTGCACCCGGTGATGCGCCATCGGCGAATCGACGGCTAAGTTGGCGGGGGTCGTGGATGGCTCGGGTCACCGGGGAGGATGGCGCGTGAGGTTAACGAGGTTGTCGGCGTCGGATGCGTCCTTCTACCGCTTGGAGAACACCTCGACACCGATGTACGTCGGTTCGCTGTCGATACTGCGCAAGACCCGTAACGGCCTGAATTACGAGACACTGCTCGAGACCGTCGAGAAGCGCTTGCCTCAGATCCCCCGGTACCGGCAGAAGGTCCGGGAGGTGACACTGGGGCTGGCACGTCCGGTCTGGACCGACGACCCCGATTTCGACATCACCTATCACATCCGCCGCTCGGCGCTACCCTCGCCGGGCAGCGACGTGCAGTTGCATGACCTGGTGGCGCGGCTGGGATCGCGGCAGCTCGACAAGTCGCGCCCGCTGTGGGAGATGTACCTGGTCGAGGGGCTGGCGAAGAACCGCATCGCGATCTACACCAAGAGTCATCAGGCTCTGGTAAACGGCATGACGGCGCTCGAGATCGGTCACGTGATCGCCGACCGGACGCAGAAGCCTCCGGAGTTCGGCGAGGACATCTGGATTCCGGCGCGCGAACCGAGTGACGCCCGGCTCTTCTTGGGCGCGGTGGGAGAGTGGATCGCGCGACCGACGGCACAGGTCTCCGCCGCCCGCGCGGCAGTCGTCGACACCGTGACGAGCACGGGTGCGCTGATGGATGTTGGCAAGCGATTCGCCGACGTCGCCCGCACCGTAGCCCGCGGGACGGCGCCGAGCAGCCCGCTCAACGCCACCGTGTCGCGCAACCGGCGGTTCACCGTGGCGGGTCACGATCTCGACGACTACCGGCAGCTGCGGGCGCGCTACGACTGCGACGTCAACGACGTGGTGCTCGCCGTGATCGCGGGCGCACTGCGCAGCTGGCTGATGTCGCGGGGGGAGCCCGTGACGACGTCGCTCACCCTCCGCGCCATGGCGCCCATGTCGGTGTATCCGGACGCCGAACTCGACACGTCGGGCCCGGGTCAGGCGATCAGTGAGGTGTCGCCGTTCCTGGTGGACCTGCCGGTCGGTGAGGGCAATGCCGTGGTGCGGCTTTCGCAGATCGCGCACGCGACCGAGTCGCACTCGACGGCTGCCAGTCTGGTCGACGCGAGGACCATCGTCACGCTGTCGGGTTTCGCACCGCCGACCCTGCACGCCATGGGAATTCGCGTCGCGACGAGTTTCTCGGCCCGGGTGTTCAATCTTCTGGTGACGAATGTCCCTGGTGCGCAGAAACAGATGTACGTGGCCGGTACCAAACTGGTGGAGACCTACGCCGTGCCACCGCTACTGCACAACCAGGGCCTTGCCATCGGAGTGACCTCCTACAACGGGATGCTGTACTTCGGCATCAATGCCGATCGCGACGCGATGAGCGACGTCGACATGCTGCCGTCGTTGTTGCGGGAGTCGCTCGACGAACTCCTAGAATCGGCGCGCTGACCCCGCGCCGCAGTACCATTCGCCGATGAGCAAGGCGCAGAAGAAGTCGGGCGGCAAGCAGGAGTCGGGCAAGCTTCCCAAGGCCGTGTACCACGCCGAGCTGTTTCGGCTGCAAACCGAACTCGTCAAACTTCAGGAGTGGACCCGCGAGACGGGGGCGCGCATCGTCGTGGTCTTCGAGGGTCGTGATGCCGCGGGCAAGGGCGGCACCATCAAGCGGATCACCGAGTATCTCAGCCCACGCGTGGCGCGCATCGCCGCCCTGCCCGCACCCACCGAGCGGGAGCGGGGCCAGTGGTACTACCAGCGCTACATCGATCAGCTACCCGCCAGGGGCGAGATCGTCCTGTTCGACAGATCCTGGTACAACCGGGCTGGCGTCGAGCAGGTGATGGGATTCTGTACGCCGCAAGAGCATTCACTCTTCCTGCGTCAGACACCGATCCTCGAGCAGATGCTCATCGAGGATGGAATCATCCTGCGCAAGTACTGGTTCTCGGTGTCCCACGAGGAGCAACTGCGTAGGTTCCGGTCACGGCTCAACGATCCGGTCCGGCAGTGGAAGCTCTCGCCGATGGACCTCGAGTCGGTCTATCGATGGGAGGAGTACTCCCGCGCCAAGGACCAGATGATGGTCCACACCGACACGCCGTTGAGTCCGTGGTACGTCGTGGAATCCGAAAACAAGAAGCACGCCCGGCTGAACATGATCAGCCACCTGTTGTCCGGCATCGACTACGAAGACGTCGAACTGCCCAAGGTCGAACTGCCCAAGCACCCGGTGGTGAGCGCCGGCTACCGGCGGGCGCCCCGCGCGCTGTCGACCTACGTCGACGACCACGTGGCGACGTTGCTGGGCGACGTAGAAGACTCCGGTTAGTCTCGCCTGGTGCGCGTCTACATCCCGGTGACACTGGCCATGCTGCAGGGGCTCGTCGCGGACCGGTCGATGCACGCGCGCAGCGGTACCGCGTTCGCGGTTACGCCGACGCTTCGGGAGTCCTACTCCGAGGGGGACGACGACGAACTCGCCGAGGTCGCCCTGGGTGAGGCGGCGCGGGCATCGTTGCGGCTGCTCGCCGCCGACGGGCCTGACACCGGTCTTCCGCCGCGGCGCTCGGTGCTGGTCGCCGACATCGACGAGGTGACGGTACGGCCCGATCTGGACGATGCCGTGGTTCGGCTGGCAGGGCCGGTGGAAATGGCCGACGTGGTCGCGGCGTACGTGGACAACTCCGGGGCCGAAGGGGCGGTGACGGCTGCCGTCGAGGTGGTCGACGACGCCGACCTGGGCGACGAGGACGCCGAACTCACCGTTGGCGACGCTGCGGACCACGACCTCGCCTGGTACGGCGCACAGGAGTTGCCGTTCCTGCTCGAATTGCTCTGAGACTGGATACGCAACCGTAGGTTACGGTACCGTAGGTTGTGATCCTGCAGGTCCCTGGGGCAGGCACGACCCAACACGAGCGGGGGCGTCATGGCCAAGAACGACATCAAGATATCGGCCAACGTGGTCGACACGGCGAGGCCCACCATTGCCACGCGCAACCCGGTTTGGCGCACGCTGCGGGGCATCGCGGCGCGGGTCACCACCCCGCTTCTGCCCGACGACTACCTGAAGCTTGCCAACCCGCTGTGGTCGGCACGCGAACTTCGCGGCCGGGTGCTCGAGGTTCGGCGTGAGACCGTCGACTCCGCCACGCTGGTGATCAAGCCGGGGTGGGGATTCCACTTCGACTACGAGCCCGGGCAGTACGTCGGCATCGGCGTGCTGATGGATGGGCGGTGGCGGTGGCGCTCCTATTCGCTGACCTCGGCCCCGGTGTCGGGCCCGGGCCGAACCGACCGCACCATCTCGATCACGGTGAAGGCGATGCCCGAGGGCTTCCTGTCGAGCCATCTGGTCGGCGGCGTGGCTCCGGGGACTGTGGTGCGGTTGGCCGCACCGCAGGGCAACTTCGTGATGCCGAATCCCGCGCCCGCGGCCACGCTGTTCCTCACGGCTGGTTCCGGAATCACGCCGGTCATGTCGATGTTGAGGACCCTTGCGCGGCGCGAGCAGCTCGGTGACGTCGTTCACCTGCATTCCGCGCCGACCGAGTCCGACGTGATGTTCGCCGGGGAACTCGCGGCGCTGTCCGATGCCCACGATGGCTACCGATTGCAGGTCCGGGCGACTCGTACCGAAGGCCGTCTCGACCTGTCGGGACTGGCCGCGCAGGTGCCGGACTGGCGGGAACGCCAGACCTGGGCCTGCGGTCCGGAGGCCATGCTGGAGGCCGCGCAGCGGCTGTGGACCTCGTCGGGACTCCCGGACCGGCTGCACCTCGAGCGGTTCGCCGCCTCGCGCGCGGCGGCACACGGCGCGGGCGGGGTCGTCACGTTCGAGCGCAGCGGCAAGACCGTCGCGGCCGACGGTGCGACATCGCTCATGGAGGCCGGCGAACAGGCCGGGGTGAAGATGCCGTTCGGATGCCGCATGGGCATCTGCCAGTCGTGTGTCGTGAGCTTGGTCGGCGGACACGTGCGCGACCTGCGTACGGGTGTGGAGCACGAACCGGGTACCAGGGTGCAGACGTGCATTTCCGCAGCTTCCGGTGATTGCGTCGTGGACGTCTGAGGTTTACCGACAGATAACCTACGGGTACGTAGGTTACGCTAGCGTAGGTAGTGAAAGGAGGGTTGTCATGGCAATCACCGACGTACCGGAATTCGCACACTTGACCGACGCCGACATCGAGAGTCTGGCTGTTGAACTCGACGCGATCCGACAGGACATCGAAGACTCCCGCGGTGCGCGCGACTCGCGCTACATCCGCCGCACGATCGCAGCCCAACGTGGGCTCGAGGTGGCAGGACGCCTGATGCTCGCCGCCAGTTCGCGCCGCTCGGCGTGGTGGGCGGGCACCGTGACCTTGGGCGTGGCCAAGATCGTCGAGAACATGGAGATCGGCCACAACGTCATGCACGGCCAGTGGGACTGGATGAACGATCCCGAGATTCACTCCTCGACGTGGGAGTGGGACATGAGTGGGGCGTCCAAGCACTGGCGGTTCACCCACAACTTCATGCATCACAAGTACACCAACATCCTCGGCATGGATGACGACGTGGGCTACGGCGTCATTCGCGTCACCCGCGACCAGCGCTGGAGTCCCTTCAACCTCTACGGCAACCTGCTCTTCAACACGCTGCTGGCCATCGGCTTCGAATGGGGCGTCGGCCTGCAGCACCTGGAGCTGGGCAAGATCTCCAAGGGTCGTGACGACCGCGCTGCCACGATGGTTCGCATCAGGGAGTTCACGATCAAGGCCGTTCAGCAGGTCGCCAAGGACTACGTGGCCTGGCCCGCGCTGACGTCGTTGTCGCCCGGTGCGACGTACACGTCGACGTTGAAGGCCAATGCGGTCGCCAACGTGATCCGCAACGTGTGGGCGAACGCCGTGATCTTCTGCGGCCACTTCCCCGACGGCGCCGAGAAGTTCACCAAGACCGACATGGTCGGTGAATCGAAGGGGCAGTGGTACCTGCGCCAGATGTTGGGCAGCGCCAACTTCGAGGCCGGCCCTGCGCTGCGCTTCATGAGCGGCAACCTGTGCCACCAGATCGAGCATCACCTCTACCCCGACCTGCCGAGCAACCGGTACGCCGAGATCTCCCAGCGGGTCCGTCAGTTGTGCGACAAGTACGACCTCCCGTACACGACCGGCAACTTCGTCATGCAATACGGCAAGACGTGGCGCACCATCGCGAAGTTGTCGCTGCCGGACAAGTACCTTCGCGACACGTCGGATGACGCTCCCGAGACCCGTAGCGAGCGGATGTTCGCCGTGCTCGAGCACGAGGATTCGGGTCAGCGTCGGGGTCTGAAGTCCGCGATCGCCGCGGTGCGCGCCCGCCGGCGGGAGAAGCGCTCGCAGCGTCGTCCCGACTTGGCCGCCTAGGCAGCAGGCGTCACACTCCTCGGCATCGAGTGTGCTGCGAGATCGCGTTGACCGGTTGAATCGCGATCCGTCAGCACACTCGATGCGGACGTGTGTCAGTCGGGAACGTAGTCGAAGTCGTCCGGATTCGGACCGAGTCGGCCGTCCTCGCCATCGTCGAGCTTGGTCAGGGCGTCGACGTCGGCGTCGCTGAGTTCGAAGTCGAACAACGCGAAGTTCTCCTCGATCCGGCTCGTGGTCACGGACTTCGGGAACACGACGTCGCCGCGTTGCACGTGCCAGCGCAGAACGACCTGTGCAGGGGTGCGGCCCGCTGACTCGGCGATGCTCGTGACTGCCGGGTCGTCGAGGACCTTGCCCTGCGCGATCGGCGACCACGCCTCGGTCACGATGCCGTGCTCGGCGCCGTATCTACGCACGTCCTCGTTGACGAAGTACGGGTGCACCTCGATCTGGTTGACCGCCGGAACGGTGTCGGTCTCGCCGGCGAGGCGCCGCAGGTGAGCCGACTGGAAGTTGGACACGCCGATGCTCCGGGCGCGGCCGTCACGCGCGAACTCCTCGAGAGTGCGCCACGTCGACACGAAGTCACCGTCGTACAGCGTGGGCAGCGGCCAGTGGATGAGGAACAGGTCGACGTAGTCGAACCCCAGAGCGGTCAGCGTCTGATCGAACGCGCGGCGGGCGGCGTCGGGTTCGTGGAAACCGTTGTTGAGCTTGCTCGTGATGAACACGTCGCTCCGGTCCAACCCGGAGTCGCGCACACCCTGCCCGACCCCGGCCTCGTTCTGGTACATCTGCGCGGTGTCGACGTGCCGGTAGCCGATGTCGAGAGCGGTTCGCACCGCGCCCGCTGTCTCGTCGGGGTCGATCTGATATGTGCCGAAACCCAGCTGGGGGATCGTGGCGCCGTCGTTGAGTTCAATGGTGGGTACTTTTCACCGTTTCAGCGTGCCCCTTCCCGCGCAGGGTCAAACGGCTTCACGCCGCGACGTGTGCCACCCGGAAATCCGTTCAACCCGCCATCGCGGCCAGTAGCCGGCGCGCAGCGGCCACCCGGTCGGCTGCGGGTCCGGTCAGCGTGTCCAGGACGCACTCGGGGTCGGCGGGCGGGCCCAGGTGTCCGCACCCGCGCGGGCAGTCCTCGATGGCGTCGGCGAGGTCGGAGAACGCCAGGAGCACGTCCTCGGGCCGGATGTGCGCCAGGCCGAATGACCGAATGCCGGGCGTGTCGACCACCCAACCTGAATCGTGCAGCGGCAACGCCACCGACTGAGTCGACGTGTGCTTGCCCTTGCCGACGCCGGAGACCACGCCGACGGCACGGTCGGCGTCTGGGACCAGCCGGTTCACCAGCGTCGACTTGCCCACCCCGGAATGACCGAGCAGCACCGTGACCTTGCCGGTGAGCAGCGCCGCCAAGGTGTCCACGGCGTCGCCCTGGCCCGCGGTCACGACCGTCAGCTCGAGGCCGGCGAACTGTGCCGCGAACGGCTCGGGTGAAGCCAGATCGGACTTCGTCAGACAGAGGATGGGCGTCAACCCGCCGGCATACGCCGCGATCAGGGAACGCTCGACGAATCCGGTCCGGGGCGGGGGATCGGCCAGCGCCACGACGATCACCAGTTGATCGGCGTTGGCCACGACGACGCGCTCGGTTGGATCGGTGTCATCGGCCGTGCGGCGCAACACGGTTCGACGGCTCCCGCGCCTCACGATTCGCGCCAGGGTGTCGGCCCGCCCGGACAGGTCGCCCACGATGTCGACGTCGTCGCCGACCACTATCGGCGTTCGACCCAGTTCGCGGGCCCGCATGGTGGTCACGATGCGGTCGGGATCACGGCCAAGAGCGCAGCCCCAGCGTCCGCGGTCGACCGTGACGACCATCGCGGACTCGGCGTCGGCGTGTTCGGGCCTGGTCTTCGTGCGTGGCCGCGAGCCCTTGCCCGAGCGCACCCGAACATCGGACTCGTCGTAATCGTGTTGTCTCAAGGAATCGCAGGCACCCGTCCGGCGAGCATGTCCGCCCACATCCGGGGAAATTCGGGCAGCGTCTTGGCGGTGGTACCGATGTCGGCGACGTCGACGCCGGCCACGCGCAATCCGACGATGGCTCCGGCCGTCGCCATCCGGTGGTCGGCGTAGGAACGCCACAGCCCGCCGTGCAACGGCCGGGCGACGATCGTCAGCCCGTCGGCTGTCTCCTCGCACTGGCCGCCGAGGGCGTTGATCTCGGCACT
This sequence comes from uncultured Actinomycetota bacterium, assembly GCA_963798245.1. Lineage (GTDB taxonomy): Bacteria > Actinomycetota > Actinomycetes > Mycobacteriales > Mycobacteriaceae > Mycobacterium. The sequence continues at coordinate 195,948 of CAWCSO010000002.1, read as the reverse complement.
CAGGGCGGCCAGCCGGTCGGTCTCGTGACCGCGCAGGTGCGCGATGCCCCGTAGCCGCGACGACGAACCGGGCGCGGCGAGCGCGGCGATGGTGGCGACCGTGGGCGCCAGCTCGCCGACGTCGTGGAGATCGGCTTCAAAACCCCCGAAACCCCCGAAGCCCTCGGGCCCGGTCACCTCCAGACCTGACCCGATGTGGCGCACGACCGAGCCGGTCTTCTCCAGCAGTTCGAGGATGGTGTCCGCCGGTTGCACGCTGTTCTCCGGCCACCCCGTGATTCGCACCACGCCGCCGGTCACGACGGCGGCAGCCAGGAAGGGCGTGGCGTTGGACAGGTCCGGTTCGATGGCCCAGTGCCGCGCCGCGATCGGGCCGGGGGACACGTGCCAGCGGTTGCCCCGGCCATCGTCGACGTCGACGCCGGCGTCGCGCAGCATCGAGACGGTCATCGCGACGTGGGGCGCCGACGGCACCGAGTCGCCGGTGTGCACGACCGTCAGTCCGTCGCGGAACGTGGCACCCGACAGCAGCAGACCCGACACGAACTGCGACGAGGCCGACGCGTCGATCTCCACCGACCCGCCCGCCGCGGATCCGGCGCCGTGCACGCGGAACGGCAAGCCATTCCCGTCGATCGCCACACCCAGGTGGCCCAGGGCGGTCAGCAGCGGGGCGATGGGACGCGACCGCGCCTGCTCGTCCCCGTCGAACGTGACGACCTCGGTGCCGAGTGCGGCGACCGGTGGCACGAACCGCAGCACCGTCCCCGCCAGTCCGCAGTCGATCTTCGTGCCCGATGCGGGTGCGACGGCCCCGCCCACGGTCAGGTCGGTGCCGTCGCCGTCCACCGTCACGCCCAAAGCACGCAGCGCACCGATCATCAGGTCGGTGTCGCGGCTGCGCAGCGCGCCCTCGATCGTCGAGGTGCCGGCGCGGGTGGCGAGGGCGGCGAGAACCAGAGCCCGGTTGGTCAGCGACTTGGAACCCGGCACGGTAACCGTCGCCCGAACGGGGGTGGGCGCGGTCGGTGCGGGCCAGTTGGTCACGCGCACCATCCTGCCCTGTCGGCGACGTCTGCCACCATGGGATACATGTGTGGGCGATTCGCGGTGACCACCGACCCGGCGCTGCTCGCGGAGAAGATCAAGGCGATCGACGAAAGCAATGCCCGTACCGATGCCGGTAAGGATCCGCCGAGCGCCAACTACAACGTGGCGCCCACGACGACCGTCAGCACCGTGGTGAAGCGTCACGGCGAACCCGAGGATGAATCGACGCGCCGGGTCCGGTCGATGCGGTGGGGCCTGGTCCCGCCGTGGGCCAAGACCGCCGACGACGGTGGGCCGGATACCAAGGGGCCGCTGCTGATCAACGCCCGGTCGGAGACGGTGACCACGTCACCGGCGTTCCGTTCCTCGGCGAAGGCCAAGCGTTGCCTGGTCCCGATGGACGGGTGGTACGAGTGGCGCGGTGAGAAGGGAGCGAAGACGCCGTTCTACATGTACGCGGGTGACGGCGAACCCCTCCTCATGGCCGGCCTGTGGTCCACCTGGCGCCCCAAGGATGCTGCCGGGGACGTGGCACCCCTGCTCAGCTGCACCATCATCACCACCGACTCGGCAGGGTCGCTCGCCGACATTCATGACCGTATGCCGTTGACCATCAGCGAGGCCGATTGGGACCGCTGGCTCGACCCCGACGCGCCGATCGACGAGGGTCTGCTCCGCGGACACGGCGACCTGAACCGGATTCAGATCCGCGAGGTGTCCAGGCTGGTGAACAGTGTCCGCAACAACGGCCCTGAGCTGATCGAACCGGCCGAGTCGCAGCCCGGGCAAGCCACGCTGCTCTAGGGCCGATACCCCGGTGGATTGGCTGTGTCGACCCACAGGTCCACGCCGAGGTCGGACCCGGGCACGCAGTCGTAGACGGACAGGTCGGTCACGCCGGACTCCAGCAGCACGTCCTCGCAGAGCAGGCTCTGGCCGGTATACGACGTCGGCTTGTTGAGAATTGCGTAGGCGGCGTCGCTGTACACCTCGGGCTTGCGGGCGCGGGCCATCGCCGCGTCACCCCCGAGCAGGTTCTGTACCGCGGCGGTCGCGACCATGGTGCGTGGCCACAGTGTGTTCGACGCGATGCCCTTGGCCCGCATTTCCTCGGCGATGCCCAGTGCGCACAGCGTCATGCCGAACTTGGCCATCATGTAGGGGGTCGGCTTCAGCCACTGCGACTCGAGGCGGATCGGCGGCGACAACGTCAGGATGTGCGGATTCTCGCGCCCCAACATGTGCGGGATGCACGCCTGCGACACGGCGTACGTGCCTCGAACCTGGATGCCGTTCATGAGGTCGAAGCGCTTGAGCGGCACCTCCTCGATCGACCCCAGGTTGATCGCGGACGCATTGTTGACGCAGATGTCGATCCCGCCGAACTGATCGACTGCCTTCGCGACGGCGCCGGCCACCGAATCGCCGTCGCGGATGTCGCCGACGATGGGCAGGGCTTGTCCGCCTGCGTCCTCGATCTCCTTGGCGGCGGTGTACACGGTGCCGTCGAGCTTGGGATGGGGTTCGGCGGTCTTGGCGATCAGTGCGACGTTGGCACCATCGGCCGCCACCTTCTTGGCGATGGCCAACCCGATTCCCCGACTGGCGCCGGAGATGAACATGGTCTTCCCGGAGAGCGACATGACCTCACCATAGGACACCGTAGGACCATCCCCCTTGGGCCGTTACGACGCGCGGATGTCGGCGGTGACCGCGTCGGTGAGTGCGACGAGATCGCCGGGCCGCAGAGCCACGTCCCAGCCACGCTTTCCCGCGCTGCACAGCACCCGGTCCCAACGCAGGGCAGAGGAGTCGACCACGGTGGGCAGCGGCCTGCGTTGGCCCAGTGGTGAGATACCGCCGATGACGTAGCCGGTGGATCGTTCGGCGGCCGCCCGCTCGGCCATGGTTGCCCTGGGCGCTTTGAGTGCTGCCGCGGCGGCCTTGAGCGACAGCTTCGACGGCACCGGGAGCACGGCGACGGCCAGGCCCGAGGGAAGCGAGATCACCAGCGTCTTGAAGATCTGCTCGGCGGCGGCCCCGACCGAGGTCGCAAGTTCGGCGACGGCCTCGTCACCAAATTTCTCGCTTCGCGGGTCGTGGTGAAACCGGAGGACTTCGTGGGCGATGCCCGCGCCGACCAGGACGGCGATGGCCGGCGTCGATGCGCGTGACACCGGCTCACCCTAGCTGCCGTGCGAGGCGAGCCCATGCGGGGAACAAGCACCCGGGCGCCCGCTGTTGTTAGGTGCGTCTACCGCCATCGCGGCGCCACGGTCATCACCCTCGACCGGGCGTCGGGCGCAGGCTCTAGGATCGACGAAAGGGGACCTCGGTGCCAACGGTTTGCCTGGAACGTCCGGTCGAGTTGCCGGATCCGTTCGGCGCCGCGACAGAAGGGACGGTGTCCACGGAGATGACCGATGTCGACGGGGTCGCACCCGCCGCGGCCGAAGAGACGGACGCCGAGCTGACAGCGCGATTCGAGCGCGATGCCATTCCGCTGCTCGACCAGCTCTACGGTGGCGCACTGAGGATGACCCGAAAACCGGCGGATGCCGAGGATCTGTTGCAGGAAACCATGGTCAAGGCCTATTCCGGCTTCCGGTCGTTTCGTGAGGGCACCAACCTCAAGGCCTGGCTCTACCGCATCCTGACCAACACCTACATCAACAGCTACCGCAAGAAGCAGCGCCAGCCGGCGGAGTACCCGACCGAAGAGATCACCGACTGGCAGCTCGCTGCCAATGCCGAGCACACGTCGACCGGCCTGCGATCGGCGGAGGTCGAGGCGCTCGAAGGCCTTCCCGACACCGAGATCAAGGCGGCATTGCAGGCTCTTCCGGAGGAGTTCCGGATGGCGGTCTACTACGCCGACGTCGAAGGCTTCCCCTACAAGGAGATCGCAGAGATCATGGACACCCCGATCGGCACGGTCATGTCGCGATTGCATCGTGGCCGCAAACAGCTCCGCGAACTGCTCGCGGACGTGGCGCGTGAGCGCGGCTTCATTCGCGGCCCGCAGTTCGATGCGACCGAGGAGGTGTCGTGATGGGTGACGCATTCAGCGCCGACGAATTCAGCGCCGACGAGGAGCACACGTTCCGCCCGCCCATCGGTCCGATCGATCCGGCACACCCCGAGTGCGCATCGGTGATTGCCGAGGTCTGGACATTGCTCGACGGTGAGTGCACCACGGAGACGCGCGACAAGTTGCGGCAGCACCTCGAGGAATGCCCGACGTGCCTGCGCCACTACGGCGTGGAGGAGAGGGTCAAGCACCTGATCGCCAGCAAGTGCAGTGGTGAGAAGGCCCCGGAGGGCCTTCGTCAGCGATTGCGCATCGAGATCAGCCGCACCACCATCATCCGCGGCTAGCGCGCGGTCTTGGAACCGGCGTTCGGCCGTTTGCCGTGGTTCGCCTTGGAATGCTTGCGATCGCGCTTCTTGCGGCCACGCTTGGCCATGATGATCCTCCAATGAGTCAGTAGCTTCCCGCCATTGTGTCACGGCGCGGGCGTTGCCTCACAAACGCGGTGTTGTGGTTCGATGGATGCTCAGGCGGTGCGTGGGTTCACGGATGAGCGGAGTGAAGATGGCCGAGGACGTTCGGGCCGAGATCGTGGCCAGTGTGCTCGAGGTCGTGGTCAGCAAGGGCGACCAGATCGGTGCAGGGGATACGGTCGTGCTGCTCGAGTCCATGAAGATGGAGATCCCGGTCCTCGCCGAGGCGGCAGGCACCGTCACCGAGGTCAGCGTGTCGGTCGGCGACGTCATCCAGGCCGGCGACCTCATCGCCGTCATCAGCTAGGCCCCCTCTCCAGGAGTCACTCCGTGTCCACCCTCGGTGACCTGCTCGCCGAGCACACCGTTCTGCCCGGCGCCGCCGTCGACCACCTGCACGCGGTGGTCGGTGAGTGGCAGCTTCTGGCGGACCTGTCGTTCGGCGACTACCTGATGTGGGTGCGTCGTGACGACGGGCTGCTGGTGTGTGTCGCTCAGGTGCGTCCCAACACCGCGCCGACCGTGCTGTTGGCCGACGTCGTGGGTACGCAGAACGTGGCCGACGAGATGCCGGTGGTGACCGCGGCCTTCGAGTCGGGCCGCATCGGCAGACAAACCCACGCGGGTCGACCGGATGCGCAGGACGGCAGTTGGCTCGACGTGGAAGCGGTGCCGGTTCGGCACGGGAACGAGGTGGTGGCGGTGCTCACCCACCGCACGGCGCTGGGCGATCGGCGCAAGGCCAGCCCGCTGGAGCGGTCATACCTCGAGTGTGCGCGCGATTTGCTGCACATGCTCTCCGAGGGCACCTTCCCCAACGTGGGCGACCTGGTGATGTCGCGGTCCAGTCCGCGGGTTGGCGACGGCTTCATCCGCCTCGACGTCGACGGTGTCGTGGCATTCGCGAGCCCCAACGCGATATCCGTCTATCACCGGATGGGGCTGGCGGCCGAACTCGGCGGCCACAACCTGGTCAGCGTGACCCGCCCGTTGATCTCGGACCCGTTCGAGGCTCTGGAGCTTGCCAACCACGTGCGTGACTCGCTGGCCGGTGGGTCGAGCATGCGAATGGAGGTCGACGCCGGGGGAGCGGCGGTGCTGCTGCGGACGTTGCCGCTGGTGGTGCACGGTGAACCCGCCGGTGCGGCGATGCTCATCCGCGACGTCACCGAGATCAAGCGTCGCGACCGTGCGCTGCTGTCCAAGGACGCGACCATCCGGGAGATCCATCACCGGGTGAAGAACAACCTGCAGACGGTCGCCGCGCTCCTGCGCCTGCAGGCCCGCCGGACCACCAACGCCGAAGGGCGCGAGGCGTTGATCGAGTCCGTCCGGCGCGTGTCGTCGATCGCGCTGGTGCACGATGCCCTGTCGATGTCGGTCGATGAGGTGGTCAACCTCGACGAGGTGGTCGACCGCATCGTCCCGATCATGAACGACGTCGCGACCGTGGACACGCCGATCCGGATCATGCGCGTCGGCGATCTCGGGGTGCTCGACGCCGACCGTGCCACCGCCCTGGTCATGGTGATCACCGAACTCGTGCAGAACGCGATCGAGCACGCCTACGACCCGTCGGCCGAGGGGGGATCGGTGACGATTCGGGCCGAACGATCCGCCCGGTGGCTCGACGTCGTGGTGCACGACGACGGGCGCGGCCTTCCGGAGGGGTTCAGCCTCGAGAAGTCCGATCGACTCGGGTTGCAGATCGTGCGCACATTGGTCGCCACCGAACTGGACGGTTCGCTGGGCATGCACGATGCCGCCGCAGGCGGAACAGACGTGGTTTTGCGGGTACCGATCGGAAGGCGTACCCGCCTCCCGCAATGACGTGCGCCTGAATAATCGGACAGTTGACAGAATTACGGCCCCGGAATTGGTTCCGGGGCCGTAATTCCTGAGCTTCGGCGCTGCGTCAGACCCCGGTGCGCGCCTTCGTGCGGGCGTTGCGCCGCTTGAGTGCGCGCCGTTCGTCTTCGCTCATGCCACCCCAGACGCCTGCATCCTGACCGGAGTCCAATGCCCAGGTCAGGCACTCGGTCGTGACTGGGCAGCGGTTGCAGACGAGCTTCGCATCAGCGATTTGGGCGAGCGCCGGTCCGCTGTTTCCCACGGGGAAGAACAGTTCCGGATCCTCGTCACGACAGACCGCCTTGTGCCGCCAATCCATTTTCCCACTCCTTACTGTGTGCGCAGCAGGGCGCACCGGCTTTTTCTTCGGCTGTTAACGCATGCACACCAAATGTTTCTGCGCTGTTGCCTACGATGCTTCCACAGGCTCAACGGTTGTCAATAGCGCCGCGTTAACACGTGTGCAATGTCACTTACGTCTCTGGGTGGGACCGGGTTACCGAACCCCTCATTCGGTTGTACTACACTAAAGCCACTTGCGCCCTGAATTGGCTTTCAGCGATGTGAAACCGCAGCTCAATCGGTTTTTGCGAGCGGGGCGACGACGCCCAGGGCATCGGGAACCGACGTAAACGTCATGGCGTCGCGCAATCCCGCGTAGTCCCCGTCGATCTGACAGGCCACGGGCGTGGCGCTGCTCACCCGGACCCACGCCAGATCGTCCTCTCGGACCAGATGCCGGGCCTCGACCTGCTTCTTCTTCGACAGCATCCGCCGGACCAGCCCGAGGTTGGCCCACACGTTCATGCTGGTGGTGGCGAAGACGCCCAAGCCGGTTTCGAACGTCGTCGTCGGATTGGTCCACACGGGGCGCGCGTTGGCGTACGTCCACGGGCTCGAGTTCGACACGAACGCGAAGTGAACGCCGTCGACGGGCTCCCGGCCCGGTAGATGCACCGTCAGCGCAGGCGCCCTGCGGGTGCTGGCCAACATCTCACGCACCGCGACGCGGACATAGCGGCTCGCGGTCACCTTGCGGCCCCGTTCCCGCTGCGCCTCGATGGCGGCCACGACGTCGCCGTCGACACCCATCCCCGCGGTGAACACCGCCCAGCGCTCGCCGCAGTCCATCAGGCCGATCCGCCGCCAGGGTGCCCCGTCGCGGTGGGCGCTCAGCAGGTCGACCAGCTGATTCGTCGCGTCGATCGGGTCGGGGCTGATTCCCAGCGCGCGGGCGAACACGTTGGCCGAGCCGCCGGGCACGACACCGACGGCGGGCGCCGTATCCGCGGGCGTCGAGCGGTACGCGGCGCAGTCGCCGAGGATGCCGTTGACCACCTCGTTCACCGTGCCGTCGCCGCCGTGCACGATGACGATGTCGATGCCCTCGCGCGTAGCGTCGCGCGCGATTTCGATGGCGTGGCCGCGGTGGTCGGTATGCACGACGGTCAGGCTCAGCCTGCTCTCCAGAGCGTGGGCGAGCAGGTCACGACCGGCGGGTGTGGTCGAGGTCGCATTCGGGTTGACGATCAGCACGGCACGCACGGGGTGCAAGCCTATCCATACCGAGGTGGCCGAACATCTACGCTGGCCGTCGTGATGGTTCCCTCCCCGTCGACGGTGCGTCAGGCGGGCGCCGTCGTGGCGTTCGAAGGATTTGCGGCGGAGGCCATGGCGGTAGTGCTGCTGGTGGCGCACTTCAGCGACTCCGAACACCTCGCCGGCTTCAGCGGACCCGGCACCGCGGTGTGGTTCGCCGTGATGGGCACCCCCTTGCTGGCCGCGGGATGGGCGCTGTGGACCGGTCGCCGCTGGGGGCGTGGGATCGCGGTGTTCGCCCAGCTGTTGCTACTGCCCGTGGCCTGGTACATGGCGGTCGGGTCGGCACAGTGGGCGCTCGGCGCACCCATCGCCGTCGTCGCGGTCGCCGTGCTCGGGCTGTTGTTCAGCCCGTCGGCGCTGCAATGGCTGTCCGCCGACGCCTCGGGCGACGATCACGCAGGGTCGGGGCCATCCGACCCTGCTGCGAGTGCGGACAATTCCGCGCCGGACACCCGGTAGCCGATCCACTGGTTCTGCGGCTTCCCGCCGACCGAGTCGTACAGCGCGATCGCGTTGACGTTCCAGTCCAGCACCGCCCAGGACAACCGCGAATAGCCCATTCGCAGGCATTCGCGGGCCAGTGTGGCGAGCAGGGCGCGGGCCAGGCCGTGGCGGCGGAACCGCGGTCGGACGTACAGGTCCTCAAGATGGATGCCGGCTACGCCGTCCCAGGTGGAGAAGGTGTTGAACCACAGCGCTCCGGCTGCCACCTCGCCGTCGACCTCGGCAACGTGGGCGTGCACGGTGGCTGGATCGCCGAAGAGTGCCTGGCGCAACTGGTGGTCGGTGAGTGTGCACTCGTCGAGCGCATGCTCGAACTCGGCCAGTTCGCGGACCATGGTGGTCAACTCGGTCTCGTCGCCGGGGCGGGCGCTGCGGATTCTCACGGTCACGGGTTCACTCCGAGGGCCGACAGGATCGTACGGAACTTCGTGTTCGTCTCGGCGACTTCGTCATCCGGATCGGACTCGGCGACGATACCGCCGCCGGACCGGGCCTCGGCGGTGCGGCGGTCAGCGGACAGTTCGGCGCAGCGGATCGACACCACCCAGGTTCCGTCGCCGTTGCCATCGCACCACCCGACGGCGCCGGCGTAGAAACCACGATCGCCCTCCAGCGTCTCGATCAAGGCGACCGCGTCTGCCGTGGGGACTCCTCCGACCGCGGCGGTGGGATGCAGGGCGACAGCGAGATCCAATGCGGTGGTGGATGTGTCACGGAGTCTCCCCTGGATGATGGTGCTGAGGTGCCACACCTCCGACGTGCTGCTGAGTTCAGATGACGCGATGTCCAGTTCGGCACAGAAGGGTTGCAGGGCGGCGCGCATCTGGTCGACGACCAATTGGTGTTCGTGACGATCCTTCGCGGAGTCAGCCAATGCCACTCCGTTGGCCCGGTCGGTGTCTGGGTCGGTCGACCGGGGTGCCGAACCCGCAAAGGGTCGGCACGTCACCACGTCGCCGCGGCGGGCCACCAGCAACTCGGGGCTGGCCCCGACCAGTGCGGTGCCCGCACATCGATCACCCGCCGCACTGAGATCCACGAAATAGGTTGTCGCCGAGTCATCCTCGGCCAACCTACTCACGATCGTGCCGGTGTCGAGTGCCTCGTCGGCGACGAGCCGCAGGGCGCGTGCGAGTACGACCTTGAGTAGATCGGTACCGGGATCGCGCAGCCGTTCGAGCGCGGCGGCGATGCGCGCGCGGTGTACGGCGGGTTCTGGCAACGTGTCCGCGATGCGGACCACGGGCATCTCCCGGCGAGGCCACGGCGGCGCCGCGTCGGTGAAGCGAACGGTGCGCGGAGCCATCAGCGCCACCGGGCCGGTGACGTCGAAGGGCAAGGCGCCCACCACGATCGTGGCATCGCCGCGTGCGAGCGCCTGCTGCGCGTCGCTCAGCCGAGGGTATGCGGTCCCGACCCCCTCGGCGATCACGATGCCGTCGGCGCCCGCGAGAACGAACGACGGCTCGAATCTCACCGTGGGAGGCACGGGTTGACGTGTCCGGTCAGCCCGAGTGCGGTGATTTGGCGGACGCCGTGTTCGAAACCGCAGACCGCGAGCGATGCTGCGGCCATGGAGAACCGAATGCCCTCGTACAACGGCTGCTCGATCCAACGGGTGAGCACCGAGCGCGAGAAGTGGCCATGCCCGACGAACACCACGTCCCGCGACGACATGTGTTCCAGAGCCATGGCGATCGCCCGGTCTGCCCGCGCGGAGACCTGCGCGACCGTTTCGCCACCGGGGCACCCGTGCGTCCAGACCAGCCAGTCGGGGACGACCTTGCGGATGTCCTTGGTGGTCGTGCCCTCGTAGTCGCCGTAGTCCCATTCGGCCAGAACTTCGGACACCTCGTCGACCTTCAGGCCGGCGAGTTCAGCGGTGGCAAGCGCGCGGCGACGGGGACTGCTGATCACCACGGGGTCGTCCAACTGCAGGTCGGCAAGCGACTCGGGGGCCAGCCCGGCCTGTTCGCGGCCCTCTTCGGTGAGTTCGAGCTCGGTGCGGCTGGTGTGCTGGCCGGTCTTCGACCACTCGGTCTCGCCATGTCGAAGCAGTATGAGGCGGTGCCCTTCGATGCCGACGTCGATGCCCACTCCCGCGATTCTGCCTCGTGCCGGACGCGATGCCACGCGCGCGTGCTTGGATGAACGGGTGACGCGGGTACTGGCGATCGCCAATCAAAAGGGTGGAGTCGCCAAGACGACGACGGTGGCGTCGTTGGGTGCGGCGATGACGGAGAACGGACGGCGGGTACTTCTCGTCGACCTGGACCCACAGGGATGTCTGACGTTCTCGCTCGGCCAAGATCCCGACAAGCTGCCGGTATCGATCCACGAGGTGCTGCTCGGCGATGTGGAGCCCGGTGCAGCGCTGGTGGCCACGGGGGAGGGCATGACGCTGTTGCCCGCCAACATCGATCTGGCCGGTGCCGAGGCGATGTTGTTGATGCGTGCGGGACGCGAGTACGCCCTCAAGCGGGCGTTGGCCAAGGTGTCGTCGGACTTCGATGTCGTGATCATCGACTGCCCGCCCTCGCTGGGCGTGTTGACGCTCAACGGCCTGACCGCTGCGGATGACGTGATCGTGCCGTTGCAGTGCGAGACGCTGGCGCACCGGGGAGTCGGGCAGTTCCTTCGCACCGTCGACGACGTGCAGCAGATCACCAACGCCGACCTCACCCTTCTGGGCGCGCTTCCTACGCTCTACGACTCCCGGACCACCCACAGTCGCGACGTGTTGCTCGACGTCGCGGACCGCTACGGAATGGTGGTGCTGGGCCCCCCGATCCCGCGCACGGTGCGTTTCGCCGAGGCCAGCGCATCGGGTGCCTCGGTGCTTGCAGGGCGAAAGAACAAGGGCGCCAACGCTTATCGAGATCTCGCCGACGCGTTGCTCCGGCACTGGAAGTCGGGCAGGGCGCTGCCTACCTACACGCCGGACGTGTAGGCGAACACCGGGCTCATCCGCCCAGCGCGACCAGCGTGCCGCCGCGTTGCTCGAGCAGGGTGTCGCCTGCGACCGCAGGGACCACCGGCAGCGGCACGGTCCCGCGCTGCAGCGGGATGTGACTTTCGCCTTCGCCGGTCTGCGGGTCGAACACGTCGTAACCCTCGGTGACGGGCACCAGGAGCCTTCCCGCCATGACGGTCGCCGGGCCCAGCGGGGCCTGGCCGTCGACCGCGTTGACGGTGAACTCGTACCGCAGTGAAGCGGCGTCGAAGACCATCACCGTATCGCCGGTCCACCAGGTGACGACGTCGCCGGTGCGCGAAGCGGTGGCCTGCGGCGACGGGGGTTTCGGCATGGCAGTGCTGGCGATGGTCGTGCCGGTGTCGTCGATGACGTCGACCCTCGGCTCCGGGGTCGGCAGGTATACCGCGGTCGTGGTCTCCGAGACGGCGATCACCCGGGCTTCGGCGTAGGACGGCACACCGGGCAACTCGACGACCTTCTTCTCCGGCTCGTCTTCGTCGTCGGCGGGCACGAGCAGCGTCAGGCGCATGTCCGGCTGATTGGGGCAGGCCTCGAGGACCGACACCGCCGACGAACTGGCCGCCGCGGACACCAGCCGACACAGCGGCGGCGAGGGCACGTCGGGTTTGATGGGGGCATCGAGCGCACCGTAGCTGATCATGCGGACCATGTCGGAGCGCCACAGCTCGAGTCGGCTATCGCCGGCCGACAATACGGTGGTCCCGTCGGATGCCAGGCTCACCTGCGGGTCGGCATAACCCGACCGGGTGGCGTCGCGGCGCCCCGACTCTCCGTTGATGGTGGTGACCTGCCCGCAGCCGCGGGAGTCGGGATAGACCGCGACCGCGTCCTCGTAGACCGATGTGACACCGCAGAGGTCGACGTCGCGGGCGTAGGTCCACAGCACCGCTCCGGTGGCCGGATCGCGGCCGTCGACGGTGCGAAAGTCGCCGGTCACCACGCTGCCGCCGGCCAGCACCGGCCGGGTGGTGTTCGGGCTGGCCGCCGACCACAGCTGTTGCAGGGCGGTGGGCACGTCGCGGGCCGTCTCGAGAGTGGGCACGGGCCTGGCGGCGGGGCGGCTGATGGTCGCCCGCGCATCGCTAGTCCACCAGATCAACCCCGCCGCGACGGCGACCACTGCGGCGATCGCCAGAGCCGCCAGGATGTCACCCCTGGTGCGTCGTTCGGGTCTGACCATGGGCCGCTGTCGACGCCGCGTCAGCCGGCGTTGGGCGCGGAGGCGTTGCTCCGGCGGCGGCGGCGGCGACGCCCGCTGGAGCGACCCGTTCCGCCGTCGGCCGTCTCGCTGGCCGGTGCACCCTCGCCGGTCGCCTCCGTCGAGGACTCGACATGGCCGGTGGCCGAGGTGCCGCCACGGGTGCGCTGCCGGTTGCGGCTGCGAGCGGGCTTGTTCCCGTCGCGGTCGCCGGCGCGGTCACGGTCGCGGGGCTCCCGCTTCGGCTTGTCGGACGTGCGTGTGGCCTTGCCGATCGTGCCGCCGACGTCGGTGGGGATGTCCAGTTCGGCGTACACGTGCGGCGAATTCGAGTAGGTCTCCACGGGATCCGGGGTGTCCAGGCCGAGAGCCTTGTCGATCATCGTCCAGCGGGGCAGTTCGTCCCAGTCGACCAGTGTGACGGCGATGCCGGACTTGCCGGCGCGGCCGGTGCGGCCGATGCGGTGCACGTAGGCCTGTTCATCCTCGGGGATCTGGTAGTTGATGACGTGGGTGATGTCATCGATGTCGATGCCGCGGGCGGCGACATCGGTGGCGACGAGTACGTCGATCTCGCCGGTGCGGAACGACTTCAGCGCCTTTTCACGGGCGCCCTGGCCGAGGTCGCCGTGTACGGCGCCGACCTTGAAGCCGCGCTCGGCCAGTTCGTCGGCCACCTTCTGCGCCGTCCGCTTCGTGCGGGTGAACACCATCGTGGCACCACGGCCGCGGGCCTGCAGGACCCGGCTGACCAACTCGACCTTGTCCAGCGCGTGGGCGCGGTAGGCGAATTGTTCGGTGGTGTCGTGGGTGGCCGCAGAATGCGGTGCCTCTGCGCGGATGTGGGTGGGCTGGTTCATGAACGTGCGGGCGAGCGTGATGATCGGGTCCGGCATGGTGGCCGAGAACAGCATCGCCTGGCGTTCGGCCGGGATCTGCCGCAGGATGCGCTCGATGTCGGGCAGGAAGCCGAGGTCGAGCATCTCGTCGGCCTCGTCGAGGACCAGGACCGATAGCCCGCCGAGCTGCAGGTGACCCTGCTGTGCCAGGTCGAGGAGTCGGCCCGGTGTGCCGACGACGACGTCGGCGCCGTTGCGCAGCGACTCGATCTGGGCTTCGTAGGGTCGGCCACCGTAGATGGCGACCACCGACAGGCGGCGGCCCTCGGCGTCGAGATGCTTGGCGGCGGTCGTCAGGTCACCGTGAACCTGCAGGCAGAGTTCCCGGGTGGGCACCACGATCAGCGCACGCGGAATCCCGCTGAGCGGCTTGTCGGTGTCGGTGACGATGCGGTGCAGAAGCGGCACACCGAACGCATAGGTCTTGCCCATCCCGGTGCGGGCCTGACCGATGAGGTCGTCACCGGCCAGTGCCATGGGAAGCGTCAGCTCCTGGATGGCGAAGGGATTCTCGATGCCGTTCTCGGCCAGGGCGCGCACGATTTCTTCGCGAACTCCGAGTTCGGCAAACGAGGTCGTGGGTGCCGGCGGTGTCACGGTCGGTTCGGTGGCGGGATCGGCGGTGGGTTCAAGAATCGGTTCAGAAGTGGATGAAGTCATGCGCTGTCGAGGTGCCTTTCGGGGTCGATGTCTCGTGGGCGTCCACGCGCGCACGAGCTTCGACGAAAGAGCACCGGGGCCAGCCAGACCTTGAGGACCTATGTGAGGACCTTGCGGAGGCCGGCCAACTGCGTGCACGCACATTTCTCGGGTAGCGGCCCGTGTTTCACGTGCCACATCCGTCCCCATGATAGCTGGCCCGTTCACCGACGAGCGAGGTGGCGGTCGCCGACTACAGTTGGCCCATGACTTCGATGCAGCCCGCAGCCTCTCGCGAGCAGCCGGCCGATCCCAAGTCACCGGGCGTGTCGGAAGACCACCCCGGCGTGAACGAACTGTTCGCGCTGCTGGCATACGGCGAGGTGGCAGCGTTCTACCGGCTCACCGATGAAGCCCGCATGGCCCCGAACCTCGCGGGCCGGATCAACATGGCCAGCATGGCCGCCGCCGAGATCTACCACTACGAGTTGCTGCGGGATGCGCTGGAACGGCGTGGCGTCGACGTCGTGCCCGCGATCACGAAGTACGCCCCGGCATTGGAGAACTACCACCGGCTCACCACCCCCAGTACGTGGCTCGAGGCCCTGGTCAAGACGTATATCGGCGATGCGCTCGCCGCGGACTTCTATCTCGAGATCGCCGACGCGCTGCCCAGACAGGCATCCGACGTCGTGCGCGCGGTGTTGTCGGAGACCGTTCATTCGCAGTTCGTGGTGGCCGAGGTGAAGTCGGCGGTCACGGCCAGCGACAAGCAGCGGCACAGGCTGGCACTGTGGTCCCGTCGCCTGCTCGGCGAGGCGATCACCCAGGCGCAGTTCGTGCTCGCCGACCGCGACGAACTGGTCGACCTCGTCGTCGCCAGCGGGGAGGGCCTCGGTCGGCTCGCGGATTTCTTCACCCGGCTCCAGCACACCCACGACACCCGGGTGCGTGAACTCGGACTTGCCTGACCGACGCAGCTAGCTGGTGCAGGTGGTGATCATCGAGTTGTTGGTCTGGAGGGCGATCGTGCCTCCCGAGGCGTCGGTGATCGAGCAGTTCAGCTGACCGGTGACGCTGGTCGCCGTGACCGAACTCAGTGTCACGCCGGGGTCGAGCACGACGGTCTTACTCCAGGGCAGCGCGACGTTGAGATCGGTCTGAAGTGCGCCTTTGGCGTCCGTGTAGATCACGGTGACCAGGTCGATCATCGCGCGAGTGCCGGTCACCTGATAGGTGACGGTGCCCGCGGCGGCGGGCACCGGCGCCTGCGGTGTCGCCACGGGAGGGGGCGGCGCGACGGTGGCCGTCGGTGACGGCGTGATGGTCGTGACCGTCTCGGCCGGAAGCGACGTGCTGGGCACCGGGACCTTTGAGGTGGCCTCAGGGGGTGCTGCCGACGTCGAGGGCGCTGCGCTGGTGGTGGCCGCGGGCGCGTCGACGGTGGCTGAGACGGAGCCGCTGTCGCCGCCGCCGAGGATGATCACGGTGCAGATCACCGCCACCAGCAGCACGGCGCCGGCGACGCCCGCGACCCACTTCCACCGGCTGTCGAACGCATCGAAGTCGTCGTAGTCCCCGTACTCGTATTCGTCGTAGTCCTCGACGTCGTCGTAGTTGCTGTCGTAGTCGCGTCCGTAGTCGCCGCCGTAGTTGGGGGCCGGGTGATCTTCGATGACCTCTGTGCTCGCGGCTCCGTCACGGGGCCGACCGTAGGGCAGGTCGTACTGGTGCCGATCCGCGCGAGGCGCATAGCGCCGTCCGGAGCGCCGCGCCGTCGGGTCCGGAGCGGGCTCCGAGCGCGTCGAACGGGGCGGATGGGGCGGATACGGCCTGCTCATGGCAATTTCCCAGGGTTTGTCGACAGTCTGTCCGCACCGATGCTAGTGGGGCAGAAGTGACGTTTGAGGTCTAGCCGGTTTCGTCCCGGTCACGTTCCGGCGACGGTTCGGGTCCCGGGTGGACGGGGGCGTTCGCCGCGCGCGGCGACGCGGCGTTCGCGCAGCGGTCGGCGACCGCCGCAGCCGGCCGGCCGGGCGTCCACTAGCCTTCGTCTTCAGACAACACTTCTCAACGGAAGGGACCAGCGGTGGAGGTCAAGATCGGTGTAGCCGACAGCCCGCGCGAGTTGGCGTTCAACAGCGCGCAGACACCCAGTGAGGTGGAGGAGTTGGTCACCGACGCGCTCGGAAAGGATTCGGGCGTGCTGAGCCTGACGGACGACAAGGGCAGGCGATTCCTGGTGCAGACCTCGAAGATCGCCTACGTCGAGATCGGTGCCGCCGACGTGCGCCGGGTGGGCTTCGGTGTGGGAACGGTTGGCTCAGAAGCGGTCAAGAGCGGGTAGCAGTCAAGAGCGGGTAAGCGGCACGTGTGACAAGCCGCCCCAGGCGAACTGCACGGTTCCTTCGACCGCGGCCTCCTTGGAGATCGGCCTGTCGCTGTTCAGCCAGTAGCGCGCGCAGTCCACGCTGATCGACACCAGTCCCACCGCGATCATCCTGGCGCGGTGCGCTTCCAGCCCGGAGTCGATGCTGATGAGATCGAAGACGGCATCGGTGCACGAGTCGGTGGCCATCTTCACCTGGGTGGACACCTGCGGCTCGGTCACGTAATCGTTCTCGAAGATCAGGCGGTAGCCCTGGCCGTCGTGCTCGATGAAGTCGAAGAACGCCCCGACGGCGGCACTCAGCCGCTGCCGGTTGTCGGTCGTGGTGCGTAGCGCACGACGGACGCCGGAGACGAGGTTGTCGACGTGACGCTCGAGCACCGCGAGGTAGAGCTCCAGCTTCGACGAGAAGTGTTGGTAGAGCACCGGCTTGCTGACACCGGCGCGATCTGCGATCTCGTCCATTCCCGCCGCGTGATAGCCGCGGTCGACGAACACCTCACTGGCGGCGATGAGCAGCTGACCGCGGCGCTCGTCGCGGGGCAGCCGGTTGCCACGCCGGTTGCCACTCGGGGGTCGCGTCGGCGAACCGTCACCGGGTTGCGCGCCTCTCCTTTCGGCAGCGTTGGCGAGATCGCCCATTAGGTCCTCGATTTCGATCGCCCCTGTTGGGGCCGTCTCTGGTAGGTAGGCCGACCGGACGCTCGTCCGGCGCGCATCGCTACGACATTACTACTCCCCATTCGCTGATCGCGTCATCTGAGGTCGTGGCGTCCGTGGTGGCGCGCCAGAGCCGCCCACACAGCGCTCTGTGCCATTCTGGTTCGGTGACCTACGACCCGGGGCGTCGCGGCGGCGGTCGCGCCCCGATGGTGCGCAACGAGTGGCGAGAGCCGCTCCGCGCGCAGCGCGACCCGGTCGCCGCCGACTCGGGGCGGGTCCGATCCAACCGCGACGACCGACAACAGTGGCGCAGGCAATCCTGGTTGGGCCGGTTCATCTCGACCTACGGCTGGCGCGCCTACGCACTGCCGGTGCTGGCCCTCCTGACGGCAGCGGTGGTGTACCAGACGGTCACCTCGCCGGCCGTGACGCAGAACGTCGATGACGAGGGCCCGGTGCAGGGACCGCCGACCATCGACGCCGCCAGCACCGCGATCGTCGGCGCCCCGCCCAAGGGGCTCACGCAGTTCGATGCCAGCCTGCCGACGGGAATCCTGCCCGACGGCGGACCGTTCACCGAGGCCGGCGCCAACACCTGGCACGTCGTACCCGGCACGTCGCCGAAGGTGGGTGAGGGCACCACCAGGACGTTCACCTACACCGTCGAGGTCGAGGACGGTATCGACACCACTGCATTCGGGGGTGATGAGGCCTTCGCCAGCATGGTCAGCGAGACGCTGGCCAACCCCAAGAGCTGGACGCACAACCCACAGTTTGCGTTCGTCCGAGTCGACGACTCGACCGGTGTGGAGCCGGACTTCCGGGTGTCGCTGGCCTCGCCGATGACGGTGCGGGAGGGCTGCGGCTATGACATTCCGTTGGAAGCGTCCTGCTATAACCCCGCCTATCTGGGCGATCAATCCCGCGTCTTCGTCAACGAGGCGCGGTGGGTGCGGGGCGCGGTTCCGTTCCAGGGCGACGTCGGCTCGTACCGCCAGTATCTGATCAATCACGAGGTCGGACACGCCATCGGCTATCAGCGTCACGAGCCGTGCGGCGCGGATGGCATGCTCGCGCCGGTCATGATGCAGCAGACCTTCTCGACCAGCAACGACGACGCCGCCAGGTTCGATCCGGGATCCGTGGAGGCCGACGGCAAGACGTGCCGGTTCAACCCCTGGCCGTACCCCATCGCCTGAGCACCCGACCTACCGCTCGAGCCCTCACCGATGTCTGCGTCAGGGTCGTGGCTGCTCGCCGACCCCGACCCTGACGCAGATCTCGAGCGTCGCCGGGAATCGACGATGTGTGACCCGCACGCCCGCGGCCTCGGGAAGCTAACCGCGGCGATTTCCGTTGAGTAGGTGTGCCTGGTGTGATGGTCATCAGGTTTTGACTTCGATCATGAGGGAGTGAGTCGGTGCCCAGTGATCCGACACGATTGCCACCGCTGGTTGAGCCGGCCGCCGAGCTCACCCGCGAAGAGGTTGCGCGCTACAGCCGACACCTGATCATTCCCGACCTCGGCCTGGATGGGCAGAAGCGGCTCAAGAACGCTCGGGTCCTGGTGATCGGCGCGGGCGGTCTTGGATCGCCGGCGCTGATGTATCTGGCCGCGGCGGGTGTGGGGACCATCGGCATCGTGGAGTTCGACGTCGTCGACGAGTCCAACTTGCAGCGACAGATCATCCACGGTCAGTCCGACATCGGCCGGTCGAAGGCGCAGAGTGCCCGCGACTCGATCAAGGAGATCAACCCGCTCGTCGAGGTGCGGTTGCACGAGGTGCGGCTGGAACCGGAGAACGCCGTCGACCTGTTCGCCCAGTACGACCTCATCGTGGACGGCACTGACAACTTCGCCACGCGGTACCTGGTCAATGACGCCGCCGTGCTGGCGGGCAAGCCCTATGTGTGGGGCTCGATCTACCGGTTCGAGGGCCAGGTGTCGGTGTTCTGGGAGGACGCACCCCACGGGCTCGGCCTCAACTATCGCGACCTCTATCCCGAACCCCCGCCACCGGGGATGGTCCCGTCCTGCGCCGAGGGTGGCGTGCTGGGCATCCTGTGTGCGTCGATCGCGTCGGTGATGGGCACCGAGGCCATCAAGTTGCTGACGGGCATCGGCGAGCCGCTCCTGGGACGCCTCATGGTGTATGACGCGCTGGACATGACCTACCGCACGATCAAGATCCGCAAGGATCCGGCCACGCCGAAGATCACGGAACTGATCGACTACGACGCCTTCTGCGGCGTGGTGTCCGACGCGGCCGCCGAGGCTGCGGTCGAATCGACGGTCACGCCCCGCGAGTTGCGCGAGATGCTGGACACGGGCCGCAACATCGCGCTGATCGACGTCCGTGAGGCCGTGGAGTGGGACATCAACCACATCGACGGAGCCGAGCTGGTGCCGAAGTCCGCCATCGAGGCCGGCGATGGTCTCGCCATGTTGCCGCAGGACCGGACGCCGGTGTTGTACTGCAAGACCGGGGTCCGCTCCGCCGAGGCGTTGGCCGCCGTGAAGAAGGCGGGTTTCGCCGACGCGATGCACCTGCAGGGTGGAATCGTGGCGTGGGCAAAGCAACTCGAACCCGACATGGTCATGTACTGACCGCTCGTTGGCCGGTCAACGCCTTAGGCTGACCCTGTGACTGTCGACGTGCCGCCCGATCATGTGCTGGTGGCGTTCGGTCTGACCGGTCTTCGGCCGGTCCCGCTCGGTGCGAGCTGGGAGGGTGGCTGGCGCTGCGGCGAGGTCGTACTCTCCATGGTCGCCGACCCCGCACGTGCCGCGTGGTCGGCCAAGGTGCGGGAGACGTTGTTCGTCGACGGCGTCAGGTTGGCGCGACCGGTCCGGTCGAGCGACGGCCGGTACGTGGTCGCGGGTTGGCGGGCGGACACGTTCGTGACGGGCAGCCCGGAGCCACGCCACGACGAGGTGGTCTCGGCGGCGGTGCGGTTGCACGAGGCGACGGCGAAGCTCGAGCGTCCACGCTTCCTGACGCAGCCGCCCGCGGTTCCGTGGACCGAGGTCGACGTGTTCATCGCAGCCGACCGCGCGGCCTGGGAGGAGCGGCCGCTGCACACGCTGCCGCCCGGCGCGCAGGTCGCACCGGGATCGGCCGACGGGCAACGGTCCGTCGAACTGATCAACCAACTCGCGTCCTTGCGCAAGCCCACACGCGCGCCGAGCCAGTTGGTCAACGGCGACCTCTACGGAACGGTGTTGTTCGCGGGCACCGCGGCGCCCGGCATCACGGACATCACGCCGTACTGGCGGCCGGCGTCGTGGGCCGCGGGCGTGGTGGTGGTGGATGCCTTGTCCTGGGGTGAGGCCGACGACGGGCTGGTAGAACGTTGGGCGGCGCTGCCGGAGTGGCCGCAGATGCTGTTGCGGGCGTTGATGTTCCGTCTCGCCGTCCATGCCCTGCATCCCCGTTCGACGGCTGCGGCGTTCCCCGGCCTCGCACGGACTGCCGCGCTGGTGCGGCTGGTGCTGTAGCGGTTTTCAGTAGACGTGTCGGGCCGAGTCCTTGCCGCGTAAGGACACCCGACCATCCTTGGCCAGAACCCCCTCCGCGCGTAGCAGTTCGAGCTGGCGGGTGGCGAGGTGTGGAGCCGGCCGACCGGATGCGGTGATCACCCGGTGCCACGGCAGATCCGACGAGTCGGTGCGCATGATCCAGCCCACGATTCGCGGGCTGGAAAGGCCTGCGGCCGAGGCGATGTCGCCGTACGTCGCCACCCGACCGGCCGGGATCGCCGCCACCAGCGCGCGCACCGATTCGACCTGTTCGTCGCTGATCGTCGCCAAGGTCAACCAGTTGTCAGGTAGCGACGGATCTCCGACGCGGTCTCGGCCGGCTTGGCCTGGGCCACCATGTGGTCGCAGTCGACGTCGACGAGCCGGAAGCGGGCCCCCAGGCGCTCGCGCAGGCCATCGATCAGGTCCTCGGTCACGTACGGGGGGCTGGTCCACGTGGCACGTATCAGCGTGGTCGGAATACCGACGGCGGGCAGCGTGACCGGGCGGGCCAGCTCACTCCAGTACGACATCATCGCGGCGACGTCGATCCGCCAGCCGACCCGTCCGCTGGGCAACGTGATCAGGTGTTGGTCGAGTTCGGCGTCGAGGTCCTCGGCGGGCACGTCGGCCCACGAGCCGTAGGCCTTCTCCGAACGGGCCTCGTCGCGGTCCGTGTAGTCCGGTGAATCCAACATGGCGTGGGCGATGTCGTGCATCCAGGACCCGTCCAACCCGACCGCGGGGTCCAGCAGCACCAGACCCGCCACGACATCCGGCCGAGTGGCGGCCAGGTGTAGCGCGATCGCGCCGCCGAAGGAGTGTCCGACGAGCACCACCGGTCCGGAGCATACGTCGTCGAGAAGCGTGGCAAGTGCTGCGGAGTTGGCGTCGATGGTCCACGGCGCCGCTGCCGACGACCTGCCGTGCCCCAACAGGTCGGGCGCGGCGATGGGAACCTCGGAGAGCTGGCGCGTGGCGAGGGCCTGCCATCGCAGGCCGTGCCCGGTCAGTCCGTGAATGGCGAGGATGCGGGGCGGCCCGGGGGGCCCGAACCGGTGCACGTTCAGCGTCGGCGACACGGTGTCGATGCTGCCAGCCGTGGTCGGAGCGGATCTGTCGGACCCCCGTGGTGTCATTCGGTCATGCCTACTGCACCGTTGGTCGCCTCTCCCGACGCGTTGGCCGAGCCAGGTCTTCGGGGCACCGTGCGCGTGCTCGGCGGGCCGGGTACGGGCAAGACCCGACTGCTGACACGCATCGCCGCGGCGCGTATCGCGGCCGGGACCGCACCCGAATCCGTTCTGCTGTTGACGGGTTCGGCGCGGCTGGGCATGCAGGCGCGTGCGGCGGTGACCACGGCGTTGCTGGGTGACGGCGGGTGTGCCCCAGCCGCGGTGCGCGAGCCCCTCGTGCGCACCGTGCACTCCTATGCGTTCGCCGTGCTGAGGTTGGCGGCGCAGCGCAACGGCGATCCGCCGCCGCGACTGATCACCAGCGCCGAGCAGGACGGCATCATCCGCGAGCTGCTGGCAGGAGACTTCGAGGACGGTGACGACGCGTCGGTCCGGTGGCCCGCGCAGCTTCGTCCGGCGCTGCGTACCGTCGGGTTCGCGACCGAACTGCGCGACCTGCTCGCGCGCTGCGCCGAACGCGGTGTGGATCCCCTTGCGCTGCAGCGCATCGGCCGCCGGTCCGCACGCCCGCAGTGGGTGGCGGCCGGTCGGTTCGCGCAGGTGTATGAACAGGTCATGGCGTTGCGTTTCGCGGTGGGCATGGCCGCGCCGGCGGCCACCGTTCCGGCGCTGGGAGCCGCCGAACTCCTCGGAGCGGCTCTGGAGTCCTTGGCCGCCGACGCGGATCTGCTTGCCGCGGAGCGTTCCAGAATCAGGCTGTTGCTCGTCGACGACGCACAGCATCTAGACCCGCAGGCCGCGCGACTGGTCAGAGTGCTCGCCGACGGCGCCGAGTTCGCAGTACTCGCCGGCGACCCCAATCAGTCGGTGTTCGGTTACCGCGGAGCCGATCCCGCGCTGCTTCGCGAGGAGGGCCCGGCTGTCGTCCTGACCGAGTCGCACCGTTGCGATGGCGCGGTCGCCCGCGCGGTCAGCGGCATTGCGCGGCGACTCCCCGGCGCGGACGCCGGACGTGACGTCACCGGTGTGCGCGGCGGTCCCGGGTCGGTGACGGTCCGCATCGCCGGGTCAGCTCAGGCGGAATCGGCGCTGATCGCCGACGCCCTTCGCCGCGCGCACCTCGTCGACGGGGTGCCATGGCACCAGATGGCGGTGATCGTGCGGTCGGTGCCCAGCGCGGGCCCGTCGTTCGCGCGAACGCTGATCTCGGCGGGGGTGCCGGTGGAGCAGACGGCACCGGCACCGCCGCTTGCCGAGCATCCCGTGGTGGCCGCCCTCCTGAACGTGCTCGACGGCGTGGCCACCGGCATCGACGGCCAACATGCCGTCGCACTTCTGACGGGGCCGATCGGCCGGGTCGATCCGGTGTCGTTGCGCCAGTTGCGTCGTTCTCTTCGTCGTGCCGACGGCAGTCAGCCGCCCCGGGAGTTCGCCGACCTGCTGCTCGACGAACTCGACGGCGGCACCGCCGACCTGCCCGATCAGCTCGCCCGACCGCTGCGCAGGCTGCGCGCGGTGCTTTCCGCGGCGGCGCGCAGTCACGGCGACGGGCTGGATCCGCGCTTCACGCTCTGGCAGGCCTGGCACAACTGCGGACTGCAGCGGCGTTGGCTGACTTCCGCCGAACGCGGGGGCGGCGCAGGCGTGCAGGCAGGTCGCGACCTGGACGCGGTCACGGCGCTGTTCGACGTCGCCGAGCAGTACGTCACGCGCACCACCGGTCCGTCTCTGACCGGGTTCGTGGATCACGTGCGGGCGATGGCTCTGCCCGTCAGCGGCCGGGATGACCGTGACGGCGCCGACGCGGTCACGGTACTCAGCGCGCACGCCGCACTGGGCCGGGAATGGGACTTCGTGGTGATCGCGGGGCTGCAGGAAGGCCTGTGGCCGAACA
Organism: uncultured Actinomycetota bacterium; assembly: GCA_963798245.1. Taxonomy (GTDB): domain Bacteria; phylum Actinomycetota; class Actinomycetes; order Mycobacteriales; family Mycobacteriaceae; genus Mycobacterium. The sequence goes on along the minus strand of CAWCSO010000002.1, from coordinate 172,101 downwards.
CCGTTCCCCGGGGTGGCGTGCTGGCCACCCAGCACCTCGTCGACGTGCTCGACGGTGTCGGTGGTCCGGCTGCCAACGGCGTGTCGGTGAGGGCGCCGCTGCTGGCCGAGGAGCGGCGTCTGCTCGTGTCGGCGCTGGGCCGGGCGCGGTCCCGGCTGCTCGTCACCGCCGTCGACGGCGGCGAAGACGACGAATCGGCCATCCCTTCGCCGTTCTGCTCGGAGCTGGCGGCGTTGGCCACCGAAGCTTCGGATCGGACGGCATCTCCGGGGCAGGCGGCGCCCGGGGCCGCCGTGGTGCATTCGCCGCGAGTCCTCGCCCCAGCCGCCATGGTCGGTCGGTTGCGCGCGGCGCTGTGTTCACCCGCGGGTGCGGTCGGCGATTCGGTACGCGCCTGTGCGGCACAGCAGTTGGGCCGGTTGGCCGCGGCGGGTGTGCCGGGGGCAGACCCTGCGCTGTGGCACTCCATGACCGGGCCATCGACGACGGAGCCGCTGTGGTCGGGTGATGAGCATGTCGTGACGCTGTCGCCCTCGACGTTGCAGACGCTCACCGACTGTCCGCTGCGGTGGCTGCTGGAACGCCACGGTGGATCCGACGGTCGTGACGTTCGATCGGCCATCGGCTCTCTCGTACACGCGTTGGTGTCCGACCCGGCCACGAACGAGACGCGGATGCTCGCCGAGCTGGACCGGCATTGGCGCGGCCTGCCGTTCGACTCGCAGTGGTTCTCCGACAACGAACTCGACCGGCATCGTGTGATGCTCTCGGCGTTCGCCGAGTGGCACGCGCGGACACGCGGCAGTTACACCGAGGTCGGTACCGAGGTGGACGTCGACGGGATCGTGCGGACGTCCGGTCCGGGGGTGCGGGTGCGGGGTCGCATCGACCGAATGGAGCGCGACGCGGAGGGCAGGCTGGTGGTGGTCGACATCAAGACCGGCAAGTCGCCGGTGACCAAGGACGACGCACAGCGTCACGCCCAGCTGGCGGCGTATCAGCTCGCCGTCAGTGAGGGTCTGCTGCCGCAGGGTGATCAGCCCGGCGGAGGCCAGTTGGTCTACCTCGGCAAGGTGGGTTCGACGGGTGCGTGCGAGCGCGACCAGGACCCCATGACCGTCGAGACCCGCGACGAGTGGCGTGCCCGGGTGGAGAACGCGGCGTCGGCCACCCGTGGCCCCGAGTTCGTGGCGCGGATCAACGACGGTTGCTCGCACTGTCCCGTGCGGGCGATCTGCCCGGCGCAGGCGGCGGTTGGGGGTCGGGGGTGAACCCGCGGTTCAGCCCGGCCGAATTGTCCGAGGCGCTCGGACTGTTTGCCCCGACCGACGAGCAGGCGGCCGTGATCGCGGCGCCGCCCGGGCCGCTCGTCGTGATCGCAGGGGCGGGGGCCGGCAAGACGGAGACGATGGCCGCGCGGGTCGTGTGGTTGGTGGCCAACGGCTACGCACATCCAGGCCAGGTGCTCGGTCTGACGTTCACCCGAAAGGCCGCCGGCCAACTGCTGCGTAGGGTGCGAACCCGGCTGGCCAGGCTCGCCGGATCCGGTGTGTTGGACGGGGAATCACCGAACGCCGGGGGAGCGGCCACACTTGCCGAGGAGTATCCGAACATCGGCACCTACCACGCCTTTGCCGGCGCCTTGCTGCGGGAGTACGGGCTGCTGCTGCCGATGGAGCCCGCCACCCGGTTGATCGGTGCAACCGAACTGTGGCAGTTGGCGTTTCGGGTGGTCTGCGACCATCGGGAACCGTTGAACGTGGACAAGGCGCCCGCAACGGTCACGGCGATGGTGCTACACCTCGCGGGGCAGCTCGCCGAACACCTGGTGGACACCGACCAGCTCCGCGACACCCACGTCGAACTGGAGCGTCTGGTTCATACGCTTCCCGCGGGGCCGTCACAGCGTGACCGTGGGCCCAACCAGTCCCTGCTCAAGATGCTCGCCGTGCAAACCGAGCGCACCGAACTCGTCCCGCTGGTCGATGCGCTCCACCGTCGCATGTCGGCTGACAACGTCATGGACTTCGGGATGCAGATGGCGGCCGCAGCGCGGTTGGCGTCGAGGTTCCCCGAGGTCGGCGCCGAGGTGCGCGGGCGCTACCGGGTGGTGCTGCTCGACGAGTACCAGGACACCGGTCACGCGCAGCGCGTCGCGTTGTCCTCGTTGTTCGGTGGGGGTGTCGACGACGAACTGGCACTGACCGCGGTCGGCGATCCGATCCAGTCCATCTACGGCTGGCGGGGGGCCTCGGCGACGAATCTGCCGCGGTTCACCACCGATTTCCGCCTCTCCGACGGCACTCCGGCCCCAGCGCTGGAACTCCGCACCAGCTGGCGAAATCCGCCGCGCACCCTTCATCTGGCCAACGCGGTATCGGCGGAGGCACGCCGTCGCTCGGTGTCGGTCCGGGAGCTGTTGCCACGGCCCGACGCCGAACCCGGCACCATCCGCTGTGCGCTGCTGCCCGATGTGTCCGCCGAACGTGACTGGGTGGCCGACAAGTTGGCGCAGGCCTACCGCAGCGCCGAGCGTGCCGGGCAGCCGATGCCGACCGCAGCGGTGCTTCTCCGACGCAATGCCGACGCGGTCCCGATGGCCGACGCGTTGACCGCGCGCGGTGTGCCCGTCGAGGTGGTGGGTCTCACGGGGCTGCTGTCGGTGCCCGAGGTAGCCGACGTCGTCGCGATGCTGCGGCTCGCCGCCGAGCCCATGGCCGGCGCGGCGGCGATGCGGGTCCTGACCGGCCCGCGCTGGCGTCTGGGCGCCGCCGACGTCGCGGCCCTGTGGCGACGTGCGGTCGAACTGGACAGGGCCTCCCGGCCCGCCGACGGCGGTGCGGTCGAACAGGTGGTGGCATCGGTTGCCGCAGATGCGGACTCAGCGTGCCTCGCGGACGCCCTCTGCGATCCGGGACCGGCGGGTCGCTACTCGCCGGAAGGGCGCCGCCGCGTAGTGGCGTTGAGCCGCGAGCTGGCGACGCTTCGCGCGCAGTTGCACCATCCGCTGCCCGATCTCGTGGCCGAGGTGCGGCGGATGATAGGTGTCGACGCCGAAGTTCGCTCCGTACAACCGGTTTCGTCCGCATGGGGTGGCAGCGAGCACCTGGACGCCTTTGCCGACGTGGTGGCCGACTTCGCGGCGCATTCGGCCGGCTCGGTCGAGGGGCTGCTCGCCTTCCTGGATGCAGCGACCGAGGTGGAGAATGGGCTGGCGCCCGCGGAGGTGGTGGTCGCGCGGGACCGGGTTCAGATCCTCACCGTGCATGCCGCGAAGGGGCTGGAGTGGCAGGTCGTCGCCGTCCCGCATCTGAGCGGCCGGGTGTTCCCCTCGACGGCGTCGACCAGAACGTGGTTGAGCGATCCGGCCGACCTCCCGCCGCTGCTTCGGGGCGACCGGGCGACCCGGTCCGAGCACGGTGTACCGGTGCTCGACACCTCCGACGTCAACGATCGAAGGACGCTGTCCGACAAGATCGCCGATCACAAGCGCAGCCTCGAGCAGCGACGTGTCGATGAGGAGAGACGCCTGCTGTACGTGGCGATCACCCGGGCGGAGGACACCTTGTTGACCTCGGGGCATCACTGGGGGGAGACCGGACTGAAGCCCCGCGGACCGTCGGAGTTCCTGCTCGAGATCCGCGACGTCATCGAGGCGTCGAGTTCGGCCGGTGACCCCTGCGGGGTCGTCGATCACTGGGCGCCAGCGCCGTCCGACGGCGACCACAACCCGCTGAAGGACCACGTCACGGAGCGGTCGTGGCCGGTCGACCCCGCGGGGTCGCGCCGCGATGCGGTCGACCACGGCGCGGCGATGGTCGTCGCGGCGATGGCGGGCGACCTCCACGTCGCCCGGAATGCCCCCGAGGTCGATCCCGACGGTTGGGCGGCGGATGTGGACGCCTTGCTGGCCGAGCGCGAGCGGGCCCGGCAGCATCGGCAGGCGACGTTGCCCGTGCAGCTGTCCGTGAGCGCGATGGTCGACGTCGGCCGGGACCCACGCGGCGCGGCGCGGCGGCTGCAGCGCAGGGTGCCGATGCGACCGGACCCGCACGCGGCGCTCGGAACGGCCTTTCACGATTGGGTGCAGCGGTTCTTTCGCGCCGAGCGGCTGTTCGACCTCGACGACCTGCCTGGCGCCGTCGACGGTGAGCTGGCGCGGGTGGACGCGGAGAACCTGGCAGAACTCCAGTCGGCGTTCGCGGTGTCGTCCTGGGCATCCCGTACGCCGATCGACGTGGAGGCGCCGTTCGACATGGTGCTCGGCGGCACCGTCGTGCGGGGACGGATCGACGCGGTGTTCGCCGATGCCGACGGCGGTGTCACCGTGGTGGACTGGAAGACCGGTGACCCGCCGGCCTCACCGGAGGAGTTGCGGCACAAGGCGGTCCAGCTGGCGGTCTATCGGCTGGCGTGGGCCGCCATGCACGGAGTCGATCCGTCGTCGGTGCGGGCGGCCTTCCACTACGTGCGTGCCGGTCGAACCGTCGTGCCGCCGTCATTGCCCGGCGCCGACGAACTCGTGGCGCTGCTGGCCGCCGCGTGAGGGTGACTAGTGCGGTGCGTTGCGGAAGACCTTGACGGCCTGCACGACCATGGGCACCTGGAGCGGCAGTCGCGCCATCGCGGCGATACGCGCCGGCCAGCCCTTGTTCCACCAGAGCCGCACCATGTTGATGTTGGCCGGGTAGACGGCGAGGTACAGCGCGATCGCGGCCATCGCCCCGATCCGTCGAGTGCGAGGCACCAGCAGCATCGCGCCTGTCGCCACTTCGGCGACACCGGAGGCGTGGGTGTAGAACCGAGCACCGCCCGGCAACTCGGCGGGAACGATGGTGTCGAAGGGCCTCGGCGCCACGAAGTGAAGTGCGCCCATGCCTACCAGCATCGCCCCCATGCGTTGCGCGGGGAGTTGGCTGGGTGCGTCATCGACTGCTGCAGCGGGGGAGGTCATGGTTACATTGTGCTCGTGGCGTTGCCCGATCTCGTGACGGACCCTCTTGGCTAAGCGCGGCCTGCGGCGTCGACTGCGCCGCCTAGATCAGAACCTTGCCGACCGGCCGGTGCACTCGCTGGTCGACCGGGTGGAGATTCCGCGCGACGAGCCCAGCCCGTGGGCGCGCATCACCAAGCGGATCGTCATCGCGATCGGTGTGTTGTGCGCCGTCGTGTTCATCGTCTACATCGACCGTGACGGTTACCGCGACGTCCAGACCGACGGTCTCTCGCTGCTGGACTGCTTCTACTACGCGACGGTGTCGCTGTCGACGACCGGCTACGGCGACATCACGCCGGTCACGGAGGGCGCGCGCCTGGTCAACATCATCGTCATCACACCGCTTCGGGTGGCGTTCCTGATCGTGTTGATCGGTACCACCGTCGAGACGCTGACCACGGAGTCCCGCCAGGCGTTCAAGATCCAGCAGTGGAGGAACAAAGTGCGTAACCACACCGTGGTCATCGGATACGGCACCAAGGGCAGGACTGCGGTGGCCGCCATGGTCGGTGACGAGGTCGCCCCCGCGGACATCGTCGTCGTCGACGAGGACCCCGCCGCCCTCGAGCGCGCCAAGGCCGCGGGCCTGGTCACCGTGCGCGGCAGCGCCACCGATTCCGAGGTGCTGCGCCTGGCCAGCGCCCAGCACGCCAAGGCGATCATCGTGGCCACGAACCGCGACGACACCGCGGTGCTGGTGACCCTCACCGCCCGCGAGATGGCACCCAAGGCCAAGATCATCGCCGCGGTCCGCGAGGCCGAGAACCAGCATCTCCTGGAGCAGTCCGGCGCGGACTCGACCGTGGTGACCTCCGAGACGGCCGGACGCCTGCTGGGGATCGCGACCCAGACGCCCAGCGTCGTCCAGATGATGGAGGACCTGCTGACTCCCGATGCCGGGTTCGCGATCGCCGAACGTGAGGTCACGCCCAAGGAGGCCGGTGGCTCGCCTCGGCACCTGTCCGATCTCGTTCTCGGTGTGGTGCGCAACGGCGGCCTCATGCGTGTCGACGACCCCGACGTCGACTCGCTGGAACTGGGTGACCGGCTGCTCTACATCCGTAGCGCGGACTCCGAGCGATGACCGACTTCGCGCTGCGCAACGTTCCGCTGCTGTCGCGCGTCGGCGCCGACCGTGCCGACGTGCTGCGCACCGACGTCGACGCTGCCGTCGCGGGGTGGGGTGACGCGCTGCTGCTGCGGGTCGATCGGCGCAATCAGGTGTTGATCGCGGGCGGGCGGGTGGTGCTGCACGCAGCGAAGAAGCACTCCGCGGCCCCGGACGAGCATGCGGTGTTCCTGGGACGCCTCGACGATGGTCGGCACGTGTGGGCCGTTCGCGCGGCGCTCACGGCGCCCGATGATCCGGACGCCGAGACCGAGGTGCTCGACCTCCGCCGGGCCGGCACGGTCTTCGACGACGTCAGCGCGCAGCTGGTGTCGACCGCCACCGCCCTGCTGAACTGGCACGACGCCGCGCGGTTCAGCGCCGTGGACGGTTCGCCGACGACGTCGCACAAGAGTGGCTGGTCTCGGGTCAACCCCGTCAACGGGCACGAGGAGTTCCCCCGCATCGACCCAGCCGTCATCTGCCTCGTGCACGATGGCCACGATCGCGCCGTGCTGGCCCGGCAGACGGTGTGGCCCGAGCGGCTCTTCTCGCTGCTGGCCGGCTTCGTCGAGGCAGGTGAGTCGTTCGAGTCGTGCGTGGTGCGCGAGATCTCCGAGGAGGTCGGGCTCACCGTGACCGACGTCCGCTACCTGGGAAGTCAGCCGTGGCCCTTCCCGCGTTCGCTGATGGTGGGCTTCCACGCCATCGGAGACCCGGAGCAGGAGTTCTCGTTCAACGACGGCGAGATCGCCGAAGCCGGCTGGTTCACCCGGGCCGAGGTACGCGATGCCCTCGAGCACGGCGACTGGAGCAGCGATTCGGCGTCGCGGCTCCTGCTTCCGGGTTCGATATCGATCGCCCGGGAGATCATCGAGTCCTGGGCCGCACTGGACTAGCAGAAACCGATCCGACTGCCAGGCGGGCGCCGGCTACGACCCGAGCTTGGCCTTCACCTGGCGTGCGCTCGGATTGGTCAGCGTCGAACCGTCGGCGAACTTCACCGTCGGCACCACGTGGTTGCCACCGTTCACGGAGCCGACGAACTCGGCGGCGGAGGGATCGGCTTCGATGTCAACCTCGGCGTAGGCGATGCCCTCGGACTTCAGCGCCATCTTGAGCCGGGAACAGAAGCCACACCACGACGTGGTGTACATGGTGAGTCCGGCGGGTCCAGAGGCTGAAGTGGCTGTCATGGGACGTTCAACACTACCGAGGCGGCGATCATGCCCGACACGGCCGGTGCCGGGCCGTTGGTTGTCGCACGTCCCTGCCAAGATGGTCGCCATGCCCAGTGAGGTTTCGACGTCCGTCGAGGCTGCGGCGGCCGTCCCCTCGTCGCGCGAGGGCATGTTGGCCGACCTCGACGACGAACAGCGGGAGGCGGTGCAGGCGCCCCGCGGCCCGGTGTGCGTGCTCGCGGGCGCCGGTACGGGCAAGACGCGCACCATCACCCGTCGGATCGCCCACCTCGTGGCATCCGGTCACGTTGCGCCCAGTCAGGTCCTGGCCGTCACGTTCACCCAGCGCGCGGCCGGCGAGATGCGGGTCCGACTGCGCGCGTTGGATGCCGACGCCGGTGGCGTGGGAACCGGCATCGTCCAGGCCATGACCTTTCACGCCGCGGCGCGCCGCCAGCTGCGCTATTTCTGGCCGCGACTCGTCGGCGACACGGGGTGGGAACTGCTCGACAGCAAGTTCGCCGTCGTGGCGCAGGCGGCCAACCGGGCGTCGATACAAGCCAGTACGGATGACGTCCGTGACCTCGCCGGCGAGATCGAGTGGGCGAAGTCGTCACTGATCAGTCCCGAGGACTACGCGAGTGCGGTTGCCTCTGCCGGCCGCGACATTCCCTTTGACGCACCCAAGGTCGCCGCCGTGTACGCCGGGTACGAGGCGGCCAAGGCGCGGCGCGAGGGCACCACGCTGCTCGACTTCGACGATCTCCTGCTGCACACTGCCGCGGCCATCGAGAACGACGCCGCGGTGGCCGGCGAGTTCCGCGACCGCTACCGCTGCTTCGTCGTCGACGAATACCAGGACGTCACACCCCTGCAGCAGCGGGTGCTCGACGCGTGGCTCGGTGATCGCGACGATCTGACGGTCGTGGGCGACGCCAACCAGACCATCTACTCGTTCACGGGGGCCACGCCTGCCTACCTACTGGACTTCTCGAGGCGTTTCCCCGACGCCGCCGTGGTCCGACTGGAGCGCGACTACCGCTCCACGCCGCAGGTGGTGTCGCTGGCCAACCGGGCCATCTCGGCGGCACGCGGGCGAATGGCGGGCAGCCGGTTGCATCTCATCGGCCAGCGGGACCCCGGCCCGGAACCGACGTTCAGCGAGCACACCGACGAGGTCGCCGAGGCGGCCGCCGTCGCCAAGGCCATCAAGGCGCTCATCGAATCCGGCACTGCGGCTTCCGAAGTCGCCGTGCTCTACCGGATCAACGCCCAGTCCGAGGTGTACGAGGAGGCGCTCACCGACGCGGGTGTGGCCTTCCAGGTCCGCGGTGGGGAGGGGTTCTTCAACAGGCAGGAGGTGCGTCAGGCGATGCTGGCGCTGCAGCGGGCCTCAGAACGCGGCTCCGATGCCGTCGGGCCCGACCTGGCGCCGGTGGTGCGCGAGCTGCTGGAGCCGCTGGGTCTGGCCGCCGAGCCGCCCGCGGGTACCCGGGCGCGGGAGCGCTGGGAGTCGCTGACGGCGCTGGCCGCGCTGGTCGACGAGGAGATCGCGCTACGTCCGGCGCTCGACATGGCGGCGCTGCTGGCCGAGTTGCGGCAACGCGCGGACGCGCGCCACGCACCCGTCGTCGCGGGCGTCACGCTTGCGTCGCTGCATGCCGCGAAGGGCCTGGAGTGGGACGCGGTGTTCCTGGTCGGCCTCGCCGACGGCACACTGCCCATCTCGCACGCGCTCGCACACGGCGCGGACAGCGAGGCCGTGGAGGAGGAGCGTCGACTCCTGTATGTCGGAATCACCAGGGCAAGAATCCATTTGGCGCTGAGCTGGGCGCTGGCGCGGGCGCCCGGCGGTAGGCAGGGCCGCAAGCCCTCGCGTTTCCTCAACGGCATCGCGCCGCAGGCGGGTACCGAGAGCGGTCCGAGTCGGCCACGGCGACAGCGGGGTCCCGCGCCGCGATGTCGCGTCTGCAACGGTGCGCTGGCCACGCCCGCGTCGATCATGTTGCGTCGCTGTGAGACCTGTCCGTCGGACATCGACGAGGACCTGTTGGCCGCGCTCAAGGAGTGGCGGCTGCGCACCGCCAAGGAGATGAGTGTGCCCGCCTACGTCGTGTTCACCGACAACACGCTCATCGCCATCGCCGAGACCTTGCCCGTCGACGACACCGCGCTGGTCTCGATCCCCGGCATCGGTGCGCGAAAGCTCGAACAGTTCGGCCCCGACGTCCTCGAACTGGTTCGAAACCGCCAAACTTGACCAATATCGTGCCAAAGCCGCAGGTCAGAAAATTGCTTGCCGGTTCCGGGTGCTAGCCTCTAACGTCGTACGGGCCCGCACGGGGCGCATCACCGGCACAGGCGAAAGGAGGTCGGCGAGATCATGATGACGAGCAACTGGTTGCGCGGCGTAGGCATCCACGGCGTCTCGTGGACCCACCACGTCGCCGCGCCCACCACCGCCGCGGCGCATGCCGTTGCCGCGCCCGCGATTACCCCGCGCAAGCGCCGCACCACCGCCGCGACCCTCGCGTCCGTGAATCGGGGCCCCGTCTAGGAAGCCCACGACACGCCTCATGGCCACGGACCCGAAGTCACCGGATCCGTGGCCATCGGTCTTTCAGGACGATCCCTTGGGGTTGACCCGAGAACCTGGTCCCGGATTCATCCCAGACAGATGACCGAGAAGTAGTACGACCAGGAAGCAGGAGAGACATGTCGGACCGATCAAGCTGCAAGAGCCTGTCGGTGCCCTGTCACACCGAAGAGCCAGACCTGTGGTTCGCCGAGAGCCCGATCGAGCTGGAGCGGGCCAAGGCGCTCTGCTCGGACTGCCCGATCCGGCGGGAGTGCCTGGCGGCAGCTCTGGAACGTCAAGAGCCGTGGGGCGTCTGGGGCGGAGAGATCTTGGAGCGCGGCACGATCGTCGAACGCAAGCGACCTCGCGGCCGCCCGCGCAAGATTCCCCGGCAGAGCCCAGCGGCAGCCTAAGCGGCTTCGTCGGCGAACCCGGGAACCAGTTCGGCCGCAATGGACCGCACGGGCACGTGCGCGTCGAGTTGACAGGAGATGGCGACCACCGAGGCGATCACGCGCATCGGGATGGCCAGCTTGGGTGGGAGGTCCAGCTGCCGAGCGGTCTTGATCTGCGCCACCGACCGGTCCATGTTCACCGCTGTCATCTTCTGTAGCCACTTGCGGGTGTAGTGGAAGACCTCGACCTCGACGGGTTCGACGTACTGGCGCAACATTTCGTCGACCTCGCGCGTCGGCACCTGCTCGCCCTTTTGGATGAAGCCGGCCCGCTCCATGGTCGGCAGCAGGTGCTCGTAGTCCTTGGCCACGGCGTAGCGCAGCATCAGACCGAGATCGATGGGCAGCCCGCCGGGCAACGGTGCCACCGCGCCGAAGTCGATGACGCCCATCTTGTCGTCGGGAAGCAGCATGAAGTTTCCCGGATGCGCGTCGCCGTGCATCATCTCGAGACGCTTGGGTGCATCGTGGGTCAGCTCGAACAGCCTGGCGCCCATGAGATCCCGCTGTTCGGTGGTGCCGTCGCGGATGATGTGCGCCATCGGGATGCCGTCCATCCATTCCGCGATGACCACCTTGGGTGCGCTGGCGACGATCGCCGGAACGACGAAGTGCGGATGATCGCGGTAGGCCTTGGCGAACGCGCGCTGATTGTCGGCCTCGAGCCGGTAGTCGAGTTCCATCTCGGTGCGCTCGATGAGTTCGTCGACGACGCCCTGTACGTCGGCGCCGGGGGACAGTTGCCTGAATACCGAGACCATCCGCTTCATGGTCTTGAGGTCTGCCCGCAGCGCCTCGTCAGCGCCCGGATACTGGATCTTCACCGCGACCTCGCGGCCGTCGGACCACACGGCCTTGTGCACCTGGCCGATGCTCGCGGAGGCGACGGGCTCGTCGCCGAACGAAGCGAAGCGATCGCGCCACTTGGTCCCGAGCTGGGAGTCGAGCACCCGGTGCACCTTGGCGGCGGGCAGCGGGGGAGCGTCCTTCTGCAGCTTCGTCAGGGCCTCTCGATACGGCTCGCCGAACTCCTCGGGGATGGCAGCCTCCATGACCGACAGCGCCTGGCCGACCTTCATCGCCCCGCCCTTGAGTTCACCGAGCACGGTGAACAGCTGGTTGGCGGCCTTCTCCATCAGTTCGGCATTCACCTCGTCCTTCGAGGAGCCGGTCAGGCGTTTGCCGAAGCCGAGTGCGGCACGACCGGCGAACCCGACTGGAAGCGAAGCCAGCTTGGCGTTGCGAGCGGTCCGCCCGCGTTTGATGTCAGCCACCACTCCATCATCCACGACCCGGCGCGATGACCACCTGTGACGTGCCAGACACCCGCCGTCAACATGTGCAGCGTGGATGCCGCGACCACCGGCGGGTGACCGTCGCTCCGGTGCGAACGTCGAACTCGAGAGTGGTGTCAAGGGTGGGCGGGGGTTCACCTACCGGCCTCGGGTCGCGTGTCGGATCGCCGGCGTCGTGTACTGCCCGGATGATCCGGTCGACCTGGTTGAGCGCCAGCGCTGCGGTGGCCAGCACCGTGGCCCGGTCGGCGCTGCCCACGGTGTTGCGTAATTGCGCGGCCACGGCCGGCCAGGCCGCGTCGCGATCACTGCGGTGCAGATCGGCGCACTGCAGGCAGCTAGTCGTCCCGGGTATGACGAGCGGTCCGACCAGTCCGGTGCCGTCGCGCACCCGCACCGGCAGATGGGGTACCCCCGCGTCGTGCAGATCGCGGACCACCTGCGGATCGGCGACCAGGTAGTCGGACAGCACCACGAGGTCGGTGCCGGACGACCTGACGCCCGCGTGGCTGAGGCTGCTGTGCCGCACCCGGGCACCCGAGCATCTCAGCGCGCTCGCCAGCAGATCGGACAGCGGCCCGCGGCCGTGGATGCGGATGGAGGCCGACCGCACCCGCGCCGACGCCGTCGTCACCAACCCCGACCCCGTCAGCGAGTCGACCAGGTCGGGAATCGCGTCGGCGTCGGTGACGCCGCGATTGCGGGCCAGCGCCACCAGATCTGGCATCGCGGCACCCGCCTGCATGATGCGCAGCAGATCGGCGAGGGCCGTTGCGGACAACCCGTCGGGTGGGCGAACCAGCACCGCGCGCCGGGGATCCCAGCCCACCTGAACGGTCCCGTCCGGGCGCATCAACACCGGCATCGCCGGGTTGAGCGTGAAGCTCAGCACATGCCGACTCTTGCACGGCCGGCAGGTAGCCCGCTCTAGTTATCCACAGGGGGCTCGCCGGAGCCCTGGTCCTTCTCCAGGTCGGCGATTGCCTGGTCGAAGTCACTGGTGTCGCCGCCGATGATGCGGTCGATGAACCCGGCGGGCTCGTCGAGGTCGTCGGACTGCGGCAACAGGTCGGGGTGCTGCCAGACGGCGTCGCGTGCGTCGGCGCCGACCGCCTCGGTCAGCCGCTCCCACAGGAACGCGGCCTCGCGCAACTTGCGCGGGCGCAGTTCCAGCCCAACCAGGGTGGCGAACGTCTGCTCGGCCGGACCGCCGGTGGCGCGGCGGCGTCGCAGCGTCTCACTCAGCGCCGAGGTGCCGGGAATCCGGTCACCCAGAGCGGCCGTCACCACGGTCTGCACCCACCCTTCGATCAGGGCGAGCAGCGTCTCGAGTCGTTCCAGCGCGGCGGTCTGCTCGGGGGTGGCCTTCGGCTCGAACATGCCCTGGCTGAGCAGTTCCTCGATCTTCGACGGGTCGGTCAACGCGGCGGGGTCGATGCCGCGGGCGAGTTCCTCGATGCCGCTGGTGTCGACCTTCATCCCCTTGGCGAACGCTTCGACGGCGTTGAGCAGCTGGGTCGGCAGCCACGGCACGTGACTGAACAAGCGGTGGTGGGCGGCTTCGCGAGCCGCGAGAAACGTCATGATCTCGCTGCGCGGCTGCTCGAGCCCCTCGGCGAGGCCCTCGATCGCGTCGGGCATGAGTGCGGCGACGCCCTTCGGGCCCAGCGGCAGCCCGATGTCGGTCGAGGTCAGCACCTCCTTCGACAACGTCCCCAGGGCCTGGCCCAGCTGTGAACCGAAGGCCATGCCGCCCATCTGCGACATCATCGCCATCAGCGGCCCCGCCATGGTCTTGGCCTCCTCGGGCAGCGTGGCGGCCCACACGGTGGAGATCTGCTCGGCGACCGGATCGCACAGCCGCTTCCACCGCTCGAGTGTGTTGTCGATCCAGTCACCGGGGGTCCAGGCAACCGACCTGGTGGTGCCCGCAGGTAGCGGGGTGACACCGTCGAGCCAGGTCTCGGCCAGGCGAACCGCGTCGGCGATTGCGGCGGTGGTCTGCTCGGGCACCGGCTTGACGAAGCCGATCGAACTCGACGCCAGCTTCCGGGCGAGGTCGTAGTTCACGGGGCCGGTCTGGCCGCCGCCCATCACGTTGCCTGCGCCGCTGAACATCTCGCCGAGTTTGGAGAAGATCTGGCCGAGGTCGGACATGTCGAAGCCGGCGCCGCCGAACCCGAACGGATCCGACCCCTGACCCCCGTCAGGGTCCTTCTTGGGCTTGTCGCGGTCGGGGTCGTCACCCATGTTGAAGCCGAAGGGCAGGTCAGCCATGCCTCCAACCGTACTCACCGCGTCGGGTTCACGCGGGTCCGCGGGTCACGCCGAGAGTGAACCCGCAGTGCCCGACGTCGGGCCCAACGGTGGGGGAGGGCACCGCTACGGCGGATTGGTTGCGAAGCCCCTTACTGTGGGCAGCGTGATGGGCGGTGTGAACAGGCGGATTGCGACCCTGTTGGTGGCGATGGTGCCGATCCTGGCCTTCGGCCTCCTGCTGTCGGCGGTGACGGTGCCGTTCGTGGGCTTGGGCCCGGGGCCGACGTTCGACACCCTCGGGGAGGTCGAGGGCAAGCAGGTCGTCGACATCCAGGGCACCAAGGTCCATCCCACCGTGGGTCACCTGAACATGACCACCGTCTCCCAGAGCGACGGCATGACACTGGGGCAGGCGCTGGCACTATGGGTCTCGGGTCAAGACCAACTGGTGCCGAGGGCCCTGGTGTACCCGCCCGACAAGTCCAGGGACGAGATCGACGAAGCCAACACCCAGGACTTCAAGCGCTCGGAGGACAGCGCCGAGTACGCCGCACTGTCCTACCTCGACTTCCCACGGGCGGTCACGGTGCAGGCGGTGACCGAATCCGGCCCCTCCGCGGGCAAGCTCGAGCGCGGAGATGCCATCGACAAGGTGAACGGCACGCCGGTCGCCGGCCTCGACGAGTTCACCGCACTGCTGAAGACCACCAAGCCCGGCGACCAGATCGTCGTCGACTACCGCCGAAAGAACGCGCCGGCGGGTAGTACCACCATCACCCTCGGCGACAACCCCGACCGCGACTACGGGTTCCTCGGCGTGAGCGTGCTGGACGCGCCGTGGGCCCCGTTCAGCATCGACTTCAACCTCGCCAACATCGGCGGGCCGTCGGCGGGTCTGATGTTCAGCCTGGCCGTCGTCGACAAGCTCACCGAGGGCGACCTCAACGGGGGCAAGTTCGTCGCGGGCACCGGCACCATCACCGACGACGGGGAGGTGGGCTCGATCGGCGGCATCACCCACAAGATGATGGCGGCGCGCGAGGCCGGTGCCACGGTCTTCCTGGTTCCAGCGGACAACTGCGCGGAGGCCAAGACGGCCCACGAGGACGGGCTCCGACTGATCAAGGTGGAGACCCTCGGCCAGACCGTGGCGGCCCTGAAATCGTATTCCGCCGGTGGCGAACCCCCGTCGTGCTGAGTAGTCCCTGTCAGGCGGATGCGTAGAGTTGGGGCACGTCGCCTGGTCGACGTCACCGAAAACGAGCACGTGAAGCACTGAGACTGGAGTTGACGAGTGGGGATGCGGCCCGCGGCCAAGATGCCGAAGCTGACTCGACGTAGCCGGGTTCTGATAGCCCTCGCACTGGCGGTCGTCTTGTTGTTGCTGATCGGGCCCCGCCTGGTCGACACCTACGTCAACTGGCTCTGGTTCGGTGAACTCGGCTACCGCTCGGTGTTCACGACGGTGCTGTTCACCAGGCTGATCGTCTTCGTGGTGGCGGCGGTACTCGTCGGCGCGGTGGTGTTCGGGGCGCTGACGCTGGCATACCGCACCCGTCCGGTGTTCGTCCCCTCGGCAGGGCCCAACGACCCCGTTGCCAGGTACCGCACCGCCGTGATGTCGCGCATGAAGCTCTACACCATCGGTGTTCCCGTCTTCATCGGGTTGCTCGCGGGCATCGTCGCCCAGACGTACTGGGTGCGCATTCAGCTCTTCCTGCACGGGGGCGACTTCGGGGTGACCGACCCCCAATTCGGCATGGATCTCGGCTTCTACGCCTTCGACCTCCCGTTCTACCGGTTGGTGCTGAGCTACCTCTTCGTCGCGACGTTCCTGGCGTTCGTCGCCAACCTGCTGGGGCACTACCTGTTCGGGGGCATCCGCCTTGCCGGACGCACCGGTGCGGTGAGCAAGGCGGCCCGCATCCAGTTGGTCGCCATGGGCGGCACGCTGATCCTGCTCAAGGCGTTCGCCTACTGGCTCGACCGGTACGAGTTGCTGAGCAACACCCGCGGCGGCAAGCCGTTCACCGGGGCCGGCTACACCGACATCAACGCCGTGCTTCCCGCCAAGCTGATCCTCATGGTCATCGCGGTCATCTGTGCGGTCGCCGTGTTCTCCGCAATCTTCCTGCGCGACCTTCGGATCCCTGCCATCGGCGTCGTGCTGCTGCTGCTGTCGTCGCTGATCGTAGGCGCGGGGTGGCCGCTGATCGTCGAGCAGTTCAGCGTCAAGCCGAACGCCGCGCAGAAGGAATCCGAGTACATCAGCCGAAGCATCACGGCCACCAGACAGGCATACGGCCTGACAGACGAGACCGTGACGTATCGCGACTACAGCGGTGACGCGCAGGCCACCGCGCAGGAAGTTGCCGCAGACCGGGCGACCACGTCGAACATCCGACTGCTCGACCCCACCATCGTCAGTCCCGCGTTCACCCAGTTCCAGCAGGGCAAGAACTTCTACTACTTCCCCGATCAGCTCAACGTCGACCGTTACGCGGGTCGCGACGGCAATCTGCGGGACTTCGTGGTCGCTGCCCGCGAACTCAACCCCGACCGACTGATCGACAATCAGCGCGACTGGATCAACCGGCACACCGTGTACACGCACGGCAACGGCTTCATCGCCTCGCCCGCGAACACGGTGCGCGGCGTCGCCAACGACCCCAACCAGAACGGCGGCTACCCCGAGTTCCTCGCCAGCGTGGTCGGTGCCAACGGCAGCGTGGTGTCGCCGGGGCCTGCGCCGCTGGACCAGCCGCGGATCTACTACGGCCCGGTGATCTCGGATACCACCGCGGACTACGCCATCGTCGGCAAGAACGGTGCCGACCGCGAGTACGACTACGAGACCAACACCGATACCAAGAACTACACCTACGGCGGCTCGGGTGGGGTGGCGGTCGGCAACTGGTTGGCCCGCAGCGTCTTCGCGGCCAAGTACGCCGAGCGGAACTTCTTGTTCTCCAACGTGATCGGCTCGGACAGCAAGATCCTGTTCAATCGCGACCCCTCCGAGCGGGTGCAGGCGGTGGCGCCGTGGCTGACCACGGACAAGGGGCTCTACCCGGCGATCGTCAACAAGCGCATGGTGTGGATCGTCGACGGCTACACCACACTGGACAACTACCCGTACTCGGAGTTGACGTCTCTGTCGTCGACCACCGTCGACTCGAACGAGGTGGCGCTCAACCGGCTCGCACCCGACAAGCAGGTGTCCTACATCCGGAACTCGGTCAAGGCCACCGTCGACGCGTACGACGGCACCGTCACGCTGTACGCCCAGGACGAGCAGGATCCGGTGCTGAACGCGTGGATGAAGGTATTCCCCGGCACGGTCAAGCCCAAGAGTGAGATCTCTGCCGAACTGCAGGATCATCTGCGCTATCCCGAGGACCTGTTCAAGGTGCAGCGCGCCCTGCTGGCGAAGTACCACGTCGATGACCCCGTGACATTCTTCTCGACGTCGGACTTCTGGGACGTGCCGCTCGATCCGAATCCGACGGCCAGCAGCTACCAGCCGCCGTACTACATCGTGGCCAAGAACCTCGCGGTCCAGAGCAATACGGGGTCCTTCCAGCTGACCACGGCGATGAACCGGTTCCGCCGCGACTTCCTTGCCGCCTACATCAGCGCGAGTTCCGACCCGGCGACGTACGGCAGGCTGACGGTGCTGACGATTCCGGGTCAGGTGAACGGCCCGAAGTTGGCCTTCAACGCGATCAGCACCGACACCGCGGTCAGTCAGGACCTGGGTGTCATCGGTCGCGACAACCAGAACCGCATCAGATGGGGCAACCTGCTGACGCTTCCGGTCGCCGACGGCGGTCTGCTCTACGTCGCGCCGGTGTACGCCTCCCCGGGTGCCAGCGATGCCGCGTCGTCCTACCCCCGACTGATCCGCGTCGCGATGATGTACAACGACAAGGTCGGTTACGGCCCGACGGTCCGAGACGCGCTCGACGAGTTGTTCGGCCCGGGCGCGGGCGCCACGGCCACGGGTCCTGCTCCTGCCACCGGCCCCCCGGGCAATGGTGCTGCTGCGCCTGCGGCCGCCTCGGGTAGCGCCGGATCGGGCAGCACCCCACCGTCCGCCGTACCTCCTGCGGGTCAGGAGGGCAGCGCGCCGCAGTCGCCCCCGCCGTCTGCGGTACCACCGGGCGGGCCGACGCAGCTGTCGGCAGCCAAGACCGAGGCACTGCAGGAGGTCAACAGCGCCCTCGACGGCATCCGCGAAGCGCAGCAGAGCGGCAACTTCGCCGAGTACGGCGATGCCCTGCAGCGCCTCGACGACGCGATGGCCAAGTACCAGGACGCCAAGTAGGACTGGACGGCTTGGGCGTCGGGGCGCCGCCTGACTCAGACGGTGGGCACCTCGTCGGTCCACACGGTGAAGCCGGTGAGGATGTTGGGGCCGAACGCGTTGCTGAGCGCGACGTCGGCGGCGTCACGGCCGCGTGCGATCAAGACCCTGCCGATGCGCGGTGTGTTGTTGCGCGCATCGAAGGTGTGCCACTGCCCGCCAAGGTAGACCTCGAACCAGGCCGCGAAGTCCATCGGTCCGTACGGCGGCGGCATACCGATGTCGCCGAGGTATCCGGTGCAGTAGCGCGCCGGGATGTTCAGCGCGCGGCAGAAGGCGACCGCGAGATGGGTGAAGTCACGGCAGACGCCGACGCGGCCGTTGAAGGCCTCCAGGGCCGTCCGGGTGTTGTCGGCCTGCTGGTAGTCGAACGTGATGTGGTGATGAACGTAGTCGCAAACCGCTTGCACGCGGCCCCATCCCGTCGGTCCGTCACCGAAGAGGTTCCATGCCAGCTGAGACAGCCTGTCGGTGTCGCAGTACCGGCTGCCGAGCAGAAAGACCAGCGCCTCCTCGGGTAGGTCTGGCACGGGAATCTGTTGCGCCTGCTCGACGATGACGTCGGGCATTCCGGTGTCGTTCACGATCACGTCGGCACGGACGCGGGTGCGTCCCTCTGGGGCAATGATGCGGGTGCACCAGTTGCCGAAGCCGTCTCGGTAGGCTGCCATCGGGACGGGCGGGTCGACCACCAGGTCGTCGCGGCCGATCAGGTCGGACACCCGGGTGTAGTGGACGTTGAGGGTGAATATCATCGGGGTTGGTTGCGGGCATTCGTAGACCATCTCGAAGCCGACGTGGATCTGCATGGTTTTCTCCGGTATCCCCTCGAGGTCGCGCTCAGCCGGATCTGGCTGCGCGCAGTGAATCGATTATGTTGCGCCGCAACGCAGTCCATCGTCGGCCACCGCTGAGCACGATGCCCTGGTTGATCTCCACCTCGATTCCCACGTATTCACTCTGCGTGAATCGCAGGCGCAAGTGGGAGGTCAGCCCGTCTGCCTTGCCGGCATACGGGTAGTTGCGGCGCACCCGAAGTTCCGGGTCGATCGCGGTGAGCGTTTTCTGCCAGCGTGCGCACATCTGCGCCTCCCCGCGTCGGCCTGGGTGGTAGAGCAGGCCCACGTCGGCATTGCGCACCGTGCCGTCCAGCTCGGGGGTGAAGCTGTGCGACGAGATGTGGATGACGCGATGGCCGCGCGACACGGCTTGGCCGACGAGGGTTTCGACCTCTGCGCGATAGGGCCTGTAGTGCTGTTCGACGATCTGTGCCCGGGTCTCGGCGGGCGCAGCGCGGGTAGCGGCCGAGAAGAGCCGGGGGTGACCGATCGAGCGATTGAGGTCGATCAGCAGACGGCTCGTCGTCGACGCCACCAGCGGTGCCTGCTGACTACCCGCGAGGGCCCTCGCCATCACCAGACAGCCAGGATCCCAGCCACGGTGGGAATCGAGCAGTGCGCGCTGTCCCCGAAACAACCCTCGGTAGGCGGACGGTATCCGGTTTCCGCCGTGTTCACAGGTGATGATGACGGTGTCCATCGTGACTACTCGTCACCAGCTCAGCTCGGGGAGATGACGGAATACCTCCCGAACACCCTCGCCCCATTCGCTTCGCAGCGTGGTGAAGTAGGGGTCGCCTTCATCGAGTCGGCGTCGCTGCTGCACTTCTAGGCTGTCGGCGGTGTAGCAGATCAGATCGATCGGCATGCCCACCGAAAGATTGCTGCGCATGGTCGAATCGAAAGACACCAGAACACATTTGGTGGCATCGGGAAGCGGTGTGTCACGCGCGATGACGCGGTCGAGGATCGGCTTTCCGTACTTGGTCTCGCCGGTCTGGAAGTATCGCGTCTCGATGCTCGCCTCGATGAAGTTGCCCTCGGCGTAGGTACGGAACAGTCGCATCGGCTCGCCTTTGATCTGTCCACCGACGATGAAGGAGGCATTGAAGCGGACGTTGTTCTCCTGCAGATACCCGGCGTCGCGTTTCTCGATGTCGCGCGTCGCGTCCGCGACCAACGTCACGACGTCGAACATGGTCTTGGCGCCCAGGATGTTGTCATCCGCCTCGCCGTAGGCGCAGCGCTGCGTCAAGGTGCTGATCACCGCCTGAGTGCCTGCCAGGTTTCCCGAACTCAGCAGGACGATGACGCGGTCGCCGCGACGCTCGAAGACCGTCATCTTGCAGAACTTGGCGATGTTGTCCAAGCCGGCGTTCGTCCGCGAGTCCGAGGCGAAGATCATCCCCGTATCCAGCATCACGCCTATGCAGTAAGTCATGCGATGCGCCTTCTGGGCAATCCGACTACCCGTTCGTGGTGCCCAGTGCACGTGGCTGGTGAGATGCGCGCGGGTGAGCGAGTGCCCACCCGGATCGGGTCTAGACGCATGCCTCCGAGAATTCCTAGCCTATACCCCCGCGGCCTGCGGTAAGCAGTGGCGACGGTGCCCCCGCGCGCGCGACGGGATCCCCCCGCCCGTTCACGGGCTCCAGTGGGTGCGTGGCGAAAAACGTCTTGCCGTGGCTTTTTCGGCCGCTCTGATTCCAGGGGCAGCAGAGTAGGGTAAAAGGCATCGGTGGTACTTCGTACATGACCGCTCTGAGGTCGTGTCATCGTCGATTCGACGGATATCGGGCCGGTTCGCGGCCAAGGACGGGAGCGTCGCCATGGCGCTACACAGTGTTGACAATGTCGGACCCGAAGCCGGTGGCCGCCATGCCCCGCCGGATCACACACCACGGTTGCGGCTCAAGCCCAAGGCGCCCCAAACCGGGTACGTCGACGGGGCTTGGTGGCCGCAGAACGATGACCTCGTGACAGTGCTCCCGGACCTGCTCGCGGTGCTCTCGGTGAGGCTCGGCGCCATCGATCGCGTGACCTACAACCCCAACGAATGGGCAAAGGCACCAGCCAAACTCGCCGACGGCGGCCGCAGCGTGCGGCTCGACGGATACCAGCAACAGCCGGCGAGCACCGTCGAAGTCCGTGGGCACGACCACGACAAGATCGTGCTCCTGGTGGTTCCGCCCCACACCAACCCGGATCAGGCCCACACCGCGATGATGACGGCAGCCGCGCCGAACAACGCCTCGACCGTCGACGGTCTGCTCATGCCCAGTGAGCCGGACAGGGAAGCGCGGACACCAAAGATTGTCACCGAGGAGCGCTGGGAGCCAGAAGGCGGAGCCGATGCGTCGATCGATGACCCCGATGCGCCGTCGTGAACTGGCGGGAGGGCTGCCACAGGGGTGAATACCGTCCTGACCACCCGATTTGGAGCTGTGCCAACCCCTTCGGTAACGTGACGTTCACCCGACGCGGGGTGGAGCAGCTCGGTAGCTCGCTGGGCTCATAACCCAGAGGTCGCAGGTTCGAATCCTGTCCCCGCTACCAGGTAGAAACGGCCCCCGGAGATCACTCCGGGGGCCGTTTTCATCCCACTTGTGAACGGATTTGTGAACATTAGGCGGGCTAACACGATTGGCCGCCATCCGAGGTGAGTCGCGTGGGTCGCGGTAGATGGACTGAGACCCATCGCGCGGACGTCACAAGTGCTCGAGACCGACGAGAGCTAGCAATACACGGTGAGCCGCTCACGAAGCTCTTCGCCGCTGATCGATTGTCGGGCGAGCTCGACTGGCACTCGAGGCGAACGTTCGATTGGCTTCGGGCCCGGCGACTACGAGACCGCGGCCTTCACCGCGATGAAAGAAGTTCGGTGCACACCCCACCGAGCGCCAACGTGTCCGAACGGGAGGTCAACGCGGGGGGCCCAGAATAATCTGGCCGAATTCCCTTGCCCCTTCTGCCATCTTCGCGGGCGTGATCTCAAAGTCGTCCGGTCGTGGCGTCGCCATATCGCGCCCGGAGTGCCGGAACATGCCCTCGATTCCGGCCGGTGTGTTGATCATCAGCAAGTCTGCCGACTTCGACGTGATGCGGTAGGCGTGCGGAATGTTCCTGGGCAAGAACACGATCCCACCCTCGGATAGCTCCATCTCCCGGTCGTCAACCCACACCAATGCCGTTCCCTTGATCAACATGAAAACTTCGTCTTCGCGGGTGTGCTTGTGGTACGGCGGCGCTTCACCTTCGCCAACGTCAAAGCGTCCTACCATCAACTTTCCGTCAGTTACCCTGCCGTCCAACAAGATCGCCAACGTACCGCCGTCGAGCCATTCCAATTTTTGCTGCTGCTCGGGTTGAGCCAGGTATGCCATGCTCATATCGGGTCGCCTCTCATGATTGGCAAGCTAGGGTCTGGTGTTAGTGGGGTTGCTACGCTCGCCCATCGGGTGAAGGGGCCGCGCGCGCGGGTCCGGTCGGGCTGTCACGGGTTCCAGTGCTGGTCCACCCAGTGTTCGAATGTCTGCAAGTGGGGATCGAGTTCAGCGGTGAGCGCTCGATCTGCTTGATAGGACGGCGGCGTGGCGAACCACGTGAACATCGCGCGCAGGTCGTCGTCGCCAGCAGCCGTGGGCGGCAGCGCTTCGAAGCGGGCGGGCAGCCCTGCTCGGCGTCCGAAGACCTCGGCAATTTGTGAGCCGGTCAACTCGTCGCCGGCGATCTCGACCGCACCCGTGGGTACGCGAGACGGGGCAATGAGCACCGAGGCGGCGACGGCGCCGATATCGTTGACCGCCACCATTTGCAGCGGAACGCCGTCGGGCATCGGCAGGCGCACGACGATGAACCCGCCCTCCGGCATCGACGATTGACTCAGAAGGTTGTCGTAGAAGAACGTTGGTCGCACGAATGTAGCTGGTATACCGAGGGTTTCGATGTACTCCTCGACGCGGCGCTTGCTCTCGAAGTGCGGGATTCCGGTGTGGCGCTCCGCGCCGCCCACCGAGCTGTACACGAGATGCTCAACGCCTGCGGACTTGGCCGCATCGGCGATGAGGATGCCGTCGTTGGTCTCACCCGTCGTGCCCCGGCCCGAGGTCATCGTGGTCATCGCGAAGACCCGCGCAACCCCCTCGAAGGCCACCCGGAGACTCGCCGGGTCGTCGAAATCGGCAACGACGAGGTGCGCCCCGGCAGCTGCGAGGGACTGCGCGGCCGGTCTCTTCGGGTCGCGCACCAGCGCCCGTACCGTCACCCCGGCGCCCAGCAGAGCCCGTGCGGTCGCGCCGCCCTGCTGTCCGGTTGCTCCGACAACGGCGACCCCGCCAGATAGCGCCACGTTCTTCTCCACTCACCAGGCACGGCAGCTGCGTCGTTGCGGTCGCGGCGACGCCCATTAGCGGACGAAATAGTCCGTATAACGCTAGGGTAGGTCGCTAGCAGGTGTTTCGGCAATGCCAGCCCCGCCGCCACCTTCCCGACAGGCGGTGCGGGCGGGGAACGGGAGTTGACGTGAGCACGTTGAGACCCGGCCTGCTTGCGGAACCCGGTAGCGATCCATATCGGGCTGCCACGGCTCCGCATACCTCGACGACGCCCCAGCACCCCGCGACGGTGGCCCGACCGGTGCCGGGGCCCAACTACTGCAGCCGACCCCATCATCGCATCGCTCCGTCGCGGCTCCTGGCGTCTGCGGGCGGTGCGACACTCGACGAATGAGCGACAGGCCGACGATCGAGTCAACGTGCCGACGGGCGCTACGCCGTGACGCTCGAATCAATCGGGAGCGCATTCTCACCGTCGCCGCCCAGTTGATGGGCCGCCGGGGGCGCAACATCCCGCTGGCTGACATTGCACAGGCCGCCGGCGTCGGCGTTGGCACCCTCTATCGGGGGTATCGCGACCGCACCGCGTTACTGCACGCCCTGGAGCAGCGCGCCTACGGTCTACTCATCGCCGCGCTCGACCGCATCGGTGAGTCCGGGCAGACCGGCGCCCCTGCGGTGCAGGCCTATCTGGAGGAATGCCTTCAGCTGGGGGACCAGCTGGTGCTCCCCCTGCGTGGGGCGCCGCCCTTGACCGACCCCGCCGCCGTCGACGCGCGGCGACGCATCAACCACGCCCTGGAGCGGTTCCTGTCCGACGGATGCGCGCAGGGCTCCGTACGCGCCGATGTCAACGCCACCGACGTCATCGCCTGCGCGGCGATGATCACCCAACCGCTGCCTCATGGCCCCGTTTCGACGAACATTGCCCGTCGTCACATCGCGCTGTTCGTGCACGGCCTGCAGGCCACCGATGCCCGCGACCTGCCGGCACCAGCTGTCACCCGAGAACACGTCGAGGCTGCCTTCGTCGCCCGTGCCGCCGATTGACGCTGCCCGCGAAACCGGCTTCCGCTTAAGCGGATGATTTCGTCCGAAAACAGGAGGCGTGAGACGCGGCTACCGAAGGACGATTGGCTGGCCGGCGGGCGTTGGTCACCGGAGGCGGGCCGTCTATCAACACACCCTCTACGCCGCCAGCAAGGCCGCGGTATCTGCCATGGTGCTCAACCTGGCGCCGGAATTAGCCGAACGGGGCATCGCCATCAACGCCATCGCCCCCGGACACCGTGACCGACATGGCAGCAGAGAATGGGCCGAAGTGCACCCCGCCCGCACTGCGCGGCGTCGCCCCACCCGAAGCCATACTGAAGTCGGTCTGCGCACTGGGTCGACGCGCCGCGACGCACGTGAACATCCAACGGCCCTGTTCGAAACGATGGCCGGCGCGCAACCGCTGCCTGATGACGTAGCGGTCACCCAGCGCGTCCTTGGCGGCATCCCCGTCATCGACATGGAGACGGCGTGTCGATACCCATGGCGGATGCCCTCCTGGCTGCTCCACCCCATTGCCGAGTGCGAAGAATATATTACGATCTGAACGTAATGGAGTCAACGGAGACCAAGCGCCCGAAGAACCGACAGGTCCTGCGATCGCAGGGACGGCCGCGCGACAGTCGCATCGATGACGCGGTGCTTCGAGCCACCGTCGAATTGCTCGAGGAGATCGGCTACAACAGGCTCACGATCCCGTTGGTCGCCGCCCGGGCCGGGGCGACGCCTCCGTCGGTGTACCGACGTTTCCCAACCAAGATCGAGTTGGTCTACGAGGCGGTGTTCCCGACACCGCCCATGGCCGAGTTGCCGTTGAGCGGCGACGTGGCGACCTGCGTCAGGCAGCTCATCAAGGCCTCGGTCGCGCTGTTCGGCGCCCCGGCAGTCCACACGGCGTGGTCGGGGCTGATGGCCGAACTGCCCTCCGAGCCGGGACTGTCAGCTCGCCTTCTTGGCCGGCTGCAAGACAGCACTTATGCCCTGCTGCAGGACTTCCTGGACACCGCCGCGGCCGAAGGGCGGGCCGCCAAGGGGGTCGATGCCCGCGTGCTCGTCGACATGGTCGGCGGCACCGTGATGATGGCTCTGGCCAACGAGCGGATCATCGATGACGCGTGGGTCGAGCAGGCGACCTCGTTGATCGTGAAAGGTCTTGGACGATGAGCACCGAGCCGCCGGCAGTGGGCCGATGGAGATAATCGCTTCCGCGCCGGCCGAGATGGATCTTGCGCGCGATCGGCGACTGGGCGTCGCGCATGGAACGCATCGGCTTCGACGTCATCCACGTCTCGGAGACCATCCACGATCCTTTCGCGATCGCAGCCATGGCGCTGTCGTGCACGACGCGGATCACGGTCCGTACGAGCATGGCGCTCGCGTTTCCCCGCAGTCCGATGATCCTCGCCTACTCCGCATGGGATCTCGCCAAATTCTCCAACGGCCGTTTTCAATTGGGGATTGCCTCGCAGGTCCGGGGCAACATCGTCGGCCGGTTCTCAACCCCATGGTCCGAACCGGTCTCCCGACTTCGGGACTACATCACATCACTGCGCGCGATCTTCCATGCCTTCCAGACCGGCGAAAGGCTGGACTACGCAGGCGATTTCTACACGTTCGACCGGCTGCAGCCCTACTTCAATCCCGGGCCGTTGCAGCACCCGGCGCCGCAGATCTGGACCGGCGGCGTCAACAAGAGGATGTGCGCCCTCGCGGGCGAACTCTCGGACGGGTTCGTATGTCACCCCACCAATTCGCACCCACTGGTGTTGGCGACGAGCACCCTGCCGGCGATGGCCGAGGGCGCCAGGGGTGCGCTGCGCGGTCCGGCCATGCCGGCCGTCGTTGCCAACCCGCAGCCCATGATGGCCGCCACCCGCGATGCGCTCGAGGCGCTGCGCGAGCCGAGGCGCAACGAACTGGCCTTCCTGTACAGCACGCCCGCCTACCGCCGCCAGCTCGAATACTTCGGGCTCGGTGAGGTCGGCGACGCACTCACCGAGATGGCACGTCGCTCGGAGTGGCAGGACCTGGCCAAGCATCTCGACGATGACTTCATGAACCGCTTTGTCCCGCAGGGGACATTCGACGAGATCCCCGACATACTCGACGACTGGTATGCGGGGTTGTGCACGGGGCTCAGCCTGCCGGTACCCGCAGATGACCAGCACGATGCTCAATTGACCTCGTTGGTTCGCCGGTGCAAGGAGATCCCGATGTCCCAGCACTCGGTGCCGTTCTGACCAGCCGGCGCAACTACGAGACGTCGACCCAATCGAGAGTCCGCTTCACGGCCTTCTGCCAGCCCGCGTAGCCCGCGGCGCGCTGTTCATCGGACCAGTCCGGCGACCACCGCTTGTCCTCCTGCCAATTTGCCCGCAGCTCATCAGGGGTTGCCCAGAACCCGACCGCGAGACCGGCCGCATACGCTGCACCGAGCGCCGTCGTTTCTGCCACGACGGGTTTCACGACGTCGACACCCAACACGTTGGCCTGAATCTGCATGCACAGGTCGTTGGCGGTGATCCCGCCGTCGACCTTGAGGACTTCGAGGTGCACACCCGAGTCGATTTCCATCGCGTCCACGACATCGCGGCTCTGATAGCAGATGGCCTCCAGCGTCGCGCGCGCAACATGTGCGTTGGTGTTGAACCTGGAGAGTCCGACGATCGCGCCACGGGCATCCGAGCGCCAGTACGGGGCGAACAGGCCGGAGAACGCAGGCACGAAGTAGACGCCGCCGTTGTCGTCGACCTGGCGGGCCAGGGCCTCGCTCTGCGCGGCGCCGCTGATGATACCCAGTTGATCGCGCAACCACTGCACGGCCGATCCAGTGACCGCGATCGAACCCTCAAGGGCATAAACGGGTTTCGCGTCACCGAACTGATAGCAGACCGTGGTGAGCAGGCCGTTCTCCGACCGAACGATCTTCTCACCGGTATTCAGCAGAAGGAAGTTGCCGGTGCCGTAGGTGTTCTTGGCCTCGCCTGGTGCCAGACAGACCTGGCCGACCATCGCGGCCTGCTGGTCGCCGAGGATGCCGGTCACCGGAACCTCGCCGTCGAGCGGCCCGGTCGCCAGCGTCACCCCGTAAGGCTCCGGGGAGGACGAGGGCTTGATCTCCGGCAGCATCTGACGCGGGATGTTGAAGAACGACAACAGTTCGTCGTCCCAGTCCAGCGTCTCGAGATCCATCAGCATGGTCCGGCTGGCGTTGGTCACATCGGTGACGTGCACACCGCCGCGGGGACCGCCCGTCAGGTTCCACACCACCCACGAGTCGCTGTTGCCGAAGATCGCGTCGCCGTTTTCGGCGGCCTCCCGGACTCCGTCGACGTTCTCCAGAATCCACTGCACCTTGCCCGCGGAGAAGTACGTGGCAGGCGGCAGGCCGGCCTTGTGCCGGATGACATCGCCGCGCCCGTCCCGGTCGAGCGCGGACGCGATCCGGTCGGTACGGGTGTCCTGCCAGACGATGGCGTTGTAATAGGGGCGGCCGGTCCGCTTGTTCCATACCAGCGCCGTCTCGCGCTGATTGGTGATGCCGAGTGCTGCAAGGTCGCTCGGCTGCAGATTGGTCTTGTTGAGCACCGAGGTAAGTACCGATGCCGTGCGCTCCCAGATCTCCACGGGGTTGTGCTCCACCCAGCCCGCCTGCGGCAGGATCTGATCGTGCTCGAGCTGATGGCGGCCTACCTCGGCGCCGCCATGGTCGAAGACCATCGCCCGGGTACTGGTAGTGCCCTGATCGATCGAAATGACGAAATCGGCCACGTTGCTCCTTCATCTGACTTCCGATGGGACCGACGCCACGTAGCTCCATGTATCGGGAGCTTCAGCCACGATGTGCGTTCCGGTGTGCGACGGCTGAGTGCCGCGCTCGAACGTTACCCCTGGAAGGGTGCGCTGTACCGACTTTGAGCCGTGCGGCGAGATCATTTCCGTTTCGGTGATCGCCCGCCCAGGGACGAGAACCGCACGCTTTCTCCGAGGCCTCGTCGTGCTCAAGGCGGGGGCGTCGGCCCGGTATTCCGGCCGGAAATAAACAGAGCCGGCACCCATGGGGGCTGCCGGCTCTGGACAACGAGATCGTCGTGTCAGCGATCCAGGTATTCGTGCCTTTGCGCGATGGCCAGGAGCTCTTCGCGAACGGTTGAGTTCGGCAGAGCGTTGATTCGCGCGTAGAGACGCCGCCGATTCACGGCGCGCTTCATGTCGTTGCGGAAGTGCGCGATGGACATTTCTTCTCAACTCCTTTTTCGTCCCCGGGTTACGGGGTTCTGTTTGCTGCTCGCGTTCACTCAGGCGAGGATCGCTCGTCAAGTAGAACGTCATGATCGTGCTTGTTAATTCTGAGTAAATCAACTTTTCGGGTGTGAGCTTGGATACAGTCCAGGGCTGTTGCAGGTAGAGCGGGTCGACATACATCCCCACTGCGGATGCGCGACATGGTGGGAGGGCCCGCGCGGGGCTCCACGCGGCGAGTTGTCTCGGCCGCGCCGGCCCCGTTTGCTGAGTGTCGCCGGTCACACCGCGTCGGCAGGGTGTCGCAGGGCACCTCCGGGTCCGCGTCTGGTGACCGCTGATCACGACCGGACCGTGATCACGACCTTGCCCGCCGCTGTACGGTCCTCCAACGAGGCGATCGCGTCACCGGCCCGCTCCAGCGGGTAGGCCACGGTCTCGGGTGCGGGCACCGCGCCGGATGCCAACAGAGGCTCCAGTTCCTCCCACTGCTGCTGCAGATAGCCGGGGTGGGTGGCCGCCCATGCCCCCCAGCCGACGCCGACCGCGTCGACGTTGTTGAGCAGCAGCCGGTTCACCTTGACGGTCGGGATCTCGCCGCCGGTGAAGCCGATCACCAGCAGTCGACCACCCGGCGCCAGCGAGCGCAGCGAGTCGGTGAAACGGTCGCCGCCGACGGGGTCCACGACGATGTCGACGCCGCGGCCATCGGTGAGTTCCTTGACCGCGTCCTTGAAACCGTCGGCCAACACGACGTCGGTGGCGCCTGCCGCACGGGCGACGTCGGCCTTGGCCTCGGTGCTCACCACCGCGATGATTCGGGCCGCGCCCCAGGCGCCGGCGAGGCGCAGCGTCGAGGTGCCGATCCCGCCCGCGGCGCCGTGCACCAGCACGGTCTCTCCCGGCGACAACCGCCCGCGGGTGCGCAGCGCGCAGTGCACGGTGAGATCGTTGAAGAGCAGGCCCGCACCCGCCTCGAACGACACCGTGTCGGGAAGCTTGAACACCCGATCTGCAGGTAGCGCAACGACTTCGGCCATCGCACCGGTCAGCAGCGTCAGTGCCGCGACG
Source organism: uncultured Actinomycetota bacterium (assembly GCA_963798245.1). Classification (GTDB taxonomy): domain Bacteria; phylum Actinomycetota; class Actinomycetes; order Mycobacteriales; family Mycobacteriaceae; genus Mycobacterium. The sequence continues at coordinate 142,324 of CAWCSO010000002.1, read as the reverse complement.
CGGTCACCCTGCGCGACGTGGGCGTTGGCGGGCGCGCTGCGCACCACACCGGCGACCTCGGCGCCCGGTACGTAGGGCAGCGCAGCCTTGTGCTGGTAGAGCCCACGCGTCTGCAACGCGTCGGGAAAGGCGACCCCGGCGGCGTGCACGTCGATGATCACGCCGTCAGGGAAGGTCGGTTCGTCGATGTCCACCACCTCCGCAGCCTGGGGACCATCGAGCCGGGGAATGTGTATGGCGCGCATTCACACCATTTAACAGCCTCCGGTGATCGACGCCTGTGCTGCCGTAGCATTCCGGCCCGTGGACGCACAGGTGATCGTCGTCGGAGCCGGACCCGTGGGCCTCACGGCCGCGATCGAGTTGCGGCGCCGCGGTATCGAAGTGCTCATCGTCGACAAGCGCGAGACCATCGCCCCATGGGCGAAGGCCGTCGGTGTTCAGCCACGCACTCTGGAGATTTGGGATCAGGTCGGCATCGTCGATTCTGCCCTCGCCGCGTCGATGACCATGCGCGGCCAAATGGCCTATGTCAACGGCTACCTCAAGGGCAAGCTCGAACTCACTCTGCCCGAACAGGTGCCCTATGGGTTCGTCTGCCTGCCCCAGTACGCCACCGAGGAGATCCTCGGCGCGCATCTGGCGAGTCTGAACACCACGGTCCGCCGCGGAGTCGAACTCGTCGGTTTCGCCACCGACGACGGCGGTGTGACGGCGACACTGCGCGGTCCCGACGGGGACCGATGTCGTGCCTGCCGGATACCTGGTGGCTGCCGAAGGCGCGCACAGCCTGGTCCGGAAGGGGCTGGGCCTGACGTTCGAGGGTGACGCGTTCCCCGAGGAATACATGCTGGCCGACGTCGAGCTGGACTGGAGCCTGCCGGTGGGGTATTCGGTGCGTTGCTCGCACGTGACCGACGGCGTGGTCGATGACCTCCTCGTCTGCATCCCGCTACCGGGCCGGGGTCGGTACCGGGTCTCGATGCTGGTGCCCGACGAACTGTCCCTGGCAAAATCGTCGAACGACGAACTGGCACACGGCATCCAGGCCGAAGCCAGGAAGCCGGAGCTGCGCCACGTCCAAGTCGTCGTCGACAGGCTGGCGCCCGAGCCCACCACGGCGAGCGCGATGCGGTGGTCGTCGGTCTTCCGGATCAGCCACCGCCTGGTCAACCGCTACCAGCAGGGCCGGGTGTTCCTGGCAGGCGACACCGCGCACATCCACCCGCCGACCGGCGCCCAGGGCATGAACACCGGGATTCAGGACGCCTACAACCTGGGCTGGAAGCTGGCACTGGCGGTAACCGGTGACGCGGCGCCAGGCCTGCTGGACAGCTACCACGCCGAGCGCCATCCCGTCGGCGAGGAGGTCGTGGGCCGGACCGTCCGGGCCGCCCGCGAGGGCATCGAAGCCGACGACACACCAGAGGTGGTGATGCTCCGCACGGCTCAGCTTCTGCTCGGCTACCCCGACAGCCCGATCGTTGCCGCCGACCCCGACCACCCAGGTTCGGGTCCGCGGCCGGGGGAGCGGGCTCCCGACGCCACGGGCCTGCGGCGCAGCGCGGTCGCCGGACCGATCCGTTGCCACCAGCTCCTTCGTCATACCGGGCACACCCTGCTGCTGTGGGCGACGTCGGAGTCGGCCTGGCAGCGCGCGCTCGAGATCGCCGAGGAGCTGGCCGGTCGACTCGGCGATCAGTTGCGCACCGTCCGTCGTGGTGCCGTGTGGCGCTGGGAGAGTTGGCGGTGTCCGGCTCGACCCTGGTCGATGGCGACGGCAACCTCGCCGTCGAGTACGGCTTCGGCGATGCCGCGACGACGCCCGCGGCCTGTCTGATCCGTCCGGACGGTTACCTGTCATACCGGTCGCCGGAACTCGACCTGGACGGGTTGCTGGCACATCTGTCCGCGACCACGCTTCGAGTTCCGGAGCGCCCGACCGCCAGCGGTTGACACACGTCAAGTCCAGAAAGCTAGACTTCTCCCGCCTCGGCAACGGTGCCGCGGCGGACGGGAGCACCCATGAGCCCTCGAATTCGGCGGTACGCGGCGCTGGACGCCATGCCGCCCGGTCGCAGGGTCCTGGTCCGCTCATCCGATGGCACTGCGCTGCACACCGAGGTCTTCGGCCCCGCCGACGGATATCCGATCGTGCTGGCCCACGGCATCACCTGCGACCTTCGGGTATGGGCCCATCAGATTGCCGACCTCGCCGGCGACTACCGGGTCATCGCCTACGACCATCGCGGACACGGCCGCAGCGGGGTGCCGGGGAGTCGTGGCAACTACGGCCTGGACTTCCTGGCCGCCGACCTGGACGCCGTGTTGGGGGCGACGCTCGCACCGGGTGAGCGTGCCGTGATCGCCGGTCACTCGATGGGCGGAATCGCGATCACTTCCTGGTCGCAGCGCTACCCCGGCCGGGTGAGCACGTGCGCCGACGCCGTCGCGCTCATCAACACCACCACCGGAGATCTGCTGCGCGACATCCAGTTCATCCCGGTGCCACGCCGGCTCGTCGGTACCAGGGTGCTTGCGGCAGGCACGATGCTCAAGCAATTCGGCGCCGCGCCGCTGGTGCCCGGGTCGATCCAGCCGACCCGCCGATTCGTCGAGGCGCTGGCAGTGGGACCCGACGCAGACCCGGCGGTCGCGGACTTCGTCTTCCAGTTGTTCGTCGACACCCCGCCGGCAGGGCGGGGCGGCTGGACCCGCGTACTCGTTGACTGCCTTGGACCCGAACACATCTCGTTGTCGAATCTTCAGGTGCCGACGCTGGTCATCGGCAGTCGCAAGGACCGCTTGCTGCCGATCGGCGCGTCTCGACGCATCGCTGCCGATGCTCCCAACCTGGCCGCCTTCGTGGAACTCGCCGGCGGGCACTGTGCCATTCTCGAACGCCCCGACGAAGTCAACGCCCACCTGCGCAACCTGGTGGAGTCGGCGGCCGATACCCGGCTCAGCTCGTAACTGGTCTGGTGCCAGCCGGGACTTCAGACCTGCTCTGCCCGTTGCCTTCTGATCTGCTCTATCCGTCCGCGTCGTAGCCACGAGATCGCCAGCGGCACCAGCACGCCGAAGGCCACCGCCGCACTCAGGATCGCGACGTGAGTCACGGTGCCAGAGTTGGGAAGCGTTGCGGGCGGGACGAAGCCGACCAGGAAGGCCGCGAACGAGAAGCCGATCCCCAGCCCGCAGACCAGCCCCATCCCGATCCGGCCGCCGGGAATCCGGAAGGGGCGTGGCACCTCGGGACGGGTTCGTTGCAACTTCCACGCGGCTGCGAAGACCATGACGTACATCAGCAGGTACAGCTGGACGAGCATCGCGCTCAGCACCCAGAACAGGTTCGACACGGTGGGCTCGACGACGAACAACAGGCAGATAAGCGAGCCAACCACGGCCTGCGCCAGCAGCATTGGTTTGGCCGCGCCGCGGCCGGTGGAACGTGTGAAGGTCTCCGGCAGATGACCGTCGCGGCTGGCTGTCGCCATCGCCATCGGCGTGCCCATCATCCAGCCCGCGATCTCACCGATCGAGTCGATCCAGATCGCGATCGCGAGGATGGGCAACAGCCAACCGACATGCCAGATCCCGTCCAGGACGGTCTGCATCGCCTGCACGATGCCGGCCGTGATGCTCAGCTCGTGGCCGGGAACGAGGACCGCAATCGCCAGGGTGGCGGGCACCAGCAGCAGGACGACCATGGCGACCGCGATCGCCGTTGCGCGCGGGTAGACCTTTGCCGGATTGCGGATCTCGGCCACCCGGGTCGCCATCACCTCGATTCCGGCGAAGATCAGGATCGCCGAGATCCCGAAGGTCACGTTGCTGAACTTCGAGAGGTCCGGGATCAGCGTCGACGGGTCGGTCGAGAGATTCGATCGGTGGCCGCCGATCACGTAGACGGCGGCCAGCGCCACGAGGGTCAGCCCCGGCACGATCGTTCCCGCGACCGAGCCGATCGTGCCGATCACCCCGGAGGCCCGGACTCCCAGGAAGGTGAGCATGGTGATCAGCCAAATGGTGCTGAGGACCACGGCAACCGTGTACGACTTGTTCTCCAGGCCACCCTCCCAGCCGAACGACAGCGCCAGCATGGCCGCACAACTGGTCAACATGACGGTCCAGAAGATCACGTTTTGGAGCCACTGCAGCCAGGTCGCGACGAAACCCGCCCGCGGTCCAAATGCCTCGCTGACCCAGACGTAGACGCCCCCGTCGCGCTGCCAGGCGGTGCCGAGTTCGGTCGCGACCATTGCCGCGGGGATCAGGAAGCAGACGGTCGCCATCCCGAGGAAGAAGACGGCGCCGAGCCCATAGGTGGCAAGCGGCGACATCCCGTGCAGCGACGTGATGATGCCGAACATCAGCATCACCACCAGGAACAACCCCAGCGGGCGGGCCTTCGAGCCGGACGTCAAATGCCTCGTGCCCCTCGAGCGCCATCGATGCCGGCCAGGTGGCCGTCGACCTCGTCGGCCGCCCGCAGACCCGACCGCACTGCGCCGTCGAGGAATCCGGTCCACCGGTCGGCTGTCTCCGTCCCTGCCCAGAAGATGCCGTCGACCGGTTCGCGCAGTCGGCGACCATAGCTGGTCCACGAACCGGGCGGCACCGCGGCGGTGGGACCACCTGGTGCGAACGGCTCTGCGCCCCAACGATGGTCGACGTAGTCGATGGGGTGGCGGGCGGCTTCGCCGAACAGGGCTTCGAAGCACGACAGGACCCGTTCGCGACGCTGCCCGTCGGGCAGTGGATCGAAGGTGCGGGAGTCGGTGAAACCCAACAGGATCCCGGGGCCCGAGCCGGGACTGACGTCGAACGTGATGAACACCGGCCCCTCGTCGGAGAGTGCCTCGCCGGAATGGCCGTCGGCACGCCAGAACGGCGTTTCGTAGGCCGCGTACGCCTTGCTCAAGGCGCCCTGCGGCCAGTGCTGCGCCAACCGAGTGCACTCGTCGGGCAGTGGTGGTTCGAAGCAGACCCCGGCGCGGTGCTGCGGCGGAATCGCCACCACCACGGCCTGCGCCGACACCGAATCGTCGTCGGTGTGGACGACGACGCCATCCCGGGTGCGTTCGATGCGCTGCACGACCGCCCGCAGGCGCACCTTGTCGCCCAGTTCGTCGGCCATCCGCGCGGCGATCTGCTGGGTGCCGCCGGGGAAGCGGTCCTGCTGCGCCCCGCCCTCGACGTCGAGCATCGGCCCGATGCCGCCCGCGGCCTTCACGTAGCGCACGGCGTGCAGCATCGAGACTGCGTTGGGCTCGCAGCCCCATGTCACCCGGGCCATCACCGCCATGAGATCCCGCGTCGAGGCGCTGGCGTGCACCGAGCGCAGCCACGCGTCGAGGGTGAGCGCGTCCAGCCGCTCGGCGATCGCGGGCTCCCACGGCCGCGTCAGCGGGATCTGGCGGCTGAGCCGCTCGAACCGCCACTGGATGCGGGAGACGTCGAGCAGTTCGATCATCGACAGCCGGGGGATGGTGCTGCCGTAGGAGCGGACCCTGCCACGCCAGTGGATCAGGTTCTTGCCCCGGTTGTAGGTGGGCACCGTGGCGCAGCCCAGCTCCGCAGCGAGTGCGACCACCTCGTCCTGGGTGGGGCCGACGAAGGTTGCGCCGAGATCCACCGGGACCCCGGCGATGGTCGTCGTGAGCGAGCGGCCACCGACGCGGTCACGGCCCTCGAGCACGACCACGTCGTGACCGAGTCTGGTGAGTCGACGCGCGGCCGCGAGCCCCGCGAAGCCGGCACCGACGATCACAACCTCGGTGCTGGAAGCGGTGTTCACGTGACTAGGCTCTCACGGTGTGAAGGTGATGACGGCGCTCTTTGGTCCGACGGATGCGATCGACAGAACGCGGGCGCTACGCGACGCCGGTGCCAGCGGGGTGTTCACGTTCGAGGGTCCGCACGACGTGTTCGCGCCGCTGACGCTCGCTTCGACGGTCGGTGGGCTCGACCTCATGACCAACGTGGCGATCGCGTTCCCCCGCAATCCGATTCATCTCGCGCATCAGGCCATCGATCATCAGCTGCTGACCGACGGACGTTTCACCCTCGGCCTGGGCACGCAGATCCGCACGCAGATCGAGAAGCGGTTCGGATCGGAGTTCGACCGGCCGGTGGCGCGGATGGCCGAACTCGTCGGCGCCCTTCGCGCGATCTTCGAGGCATGGACCACCGGCGAGCGGCTCGACTTCCGCGGCGAGTTCTACCGACACACTCTGATGACACCGAACTTCACGCCCCGAACGATGCCCGACACCCTGCCGCCGATCTACGTCGGCGCCCTGGGGCCGCGGCTCACCCGCGCCACCGCGGAGGTCGCCGACGGCCTGCTCGTGATGCCGTTCGGGTCCAAGCGGTTCCTTCACGAGGTGACGCTGCGCAACGTGGATGCGGGGTTGAGCGCGTCCGGCCGTTCCCGTGAGGCGTTGGCGATCGTTCCGGAGATCATCGTGTCCGTCAGTTCCGAGACGAACCCCGATCACACCGCGACCCGGCAATTGTTGGCCTTCTACGGGTCCACGCCCGCCTACAAGCCCGTCCTGGACGTACACGGCTGGGGCGACCTGCAGCCAGAACTCCACGCGCTGTCCAAGCAGGGGCGCTGGCAGGAGATGGGCGCGCTCATCGACGACGACGTCCTGCACACGATCGCCGGCTGCGGCACGCCCAAGGAGGTGGCCGCGCACATCGCCGACCGGGTGGACGGCGTCGCGGATCAGGTGTGCATCTACCAACCCGGCCCGATAGAGGTCGACGCGTTGGCGCAGATCGTTGACGCGCTGACAGGGCTGACGCCCTATCGTGGGTGGTACGGAGCGGGACCACGACGAGGAGTTCGCATTGTCTTCCAAGGAGTCTTTCAAGGACGCCACCGAGCCCGAGTATTCGGACGTACTGATCATCGGTGCGGGCATTTCGGGGATCGGCGCTGCCTATCACATCCACGACAAGAATCCGCAGCTCACGTACACCATTCTGGAGCGGCGCGAACGCGTCGGCGGCACATGGGACCTGTTCCGGTATCCGGGCATCCGATCAGACAGTGACATCTTCACCCTCAGCCTGCCCTTCGAACCCTGGACTCGGCCTGAGAACGTCGCCGAAGGCGACAAGATCCGCGAGTACCTCACCGACGCGGCACGCCACCACGGCATCGACCAGCACATCAGGTTCGGCGCGCACGTGACGTCGGCGCAGTGGGATTCGACCACCGACACCTGGACCTTGCGAACCACCGGGAGCGACGGTGCGGAGAAGCTGTACCGCGGCCGGTTCCTGTTCTGCGGCACCGGTTACTACGACTACGACAACCCGTACACGCCGGAGTTCCCGGGTATCGAGAGCTTCACGGGCGACGTCGTGCACCCGCAGTTCTGGCCCGAGTCGCTGGACTACTCCGGCAAGCGGGTCGTCGTGATCGGCAGCGGCGCCACCGCGATCAGCCTGATCCCGGCCCTGGCCAAGGACGCCGCGAAGGTCACGATGCTGCAGCGTTCGCCGACCTACATGATGTCGATGGCCCAGTTCGACCCGATGGTGCAGGCGATCCGAAAGGTCTTGCCGCGCAGGGTCGCCAACTCGATAGTGCGGTTTCGCAACGCGTTCATCCACATCCTGACCTACGCCTTCTCCCGGAAGGCGCCCAGACTCATGCGGTGGCTGATCCGGAACCGTACTGTCGCCGCCCTGCCCGAGGGGTACGACGTCGACGTGCACTTCAAGCCGCGCTACAAGCCGTGGGATCAGCGCATGTGCCTGGTGCTGGACGGTGATCTCTTCGAGCACATCAGCGACGGTCGCGTCGACGTGGTCACCGACCACATCGACCACGTCGACGCCACGGGGATCGTGCTGCAGTCCGGCGAACGCATCGATGCGGACGTCATCGTCACCGCGACGGGGCTGCAGTTGCAGGCGCTGGGCGGCATCACCATCACCGTCGACGGCGAGAAGGTCGACCCCACCGACCGGTTCGTCTACAAGGAGTTCCTGATCGAGGACCTGCCGAACATGGCGTGGTGCATCGGCTACACCAACGCGTCGTGGACGTTGCGCGCCGACATGACGGCGCGGGCCGTGGCGAAGTTGCTGGCCTACATGGGAGAGCATGGCTATACCCACGCCTATCCCCACCTGGGTGACGTGCAGATGACGGAGAAGCCGACGTTCAACCTGGAGGCTGGGTACGTCAAGCGTGCGCTGCATGCCTTGCCGAAGTCCGGCATCCACCGGCCTTGGCACGTCCGCCACAACTACGTGCTCGACGTCATCGACCACCGGTTCGACCGGATCGAGGAGTCGATGGTGTTCGGCCGGGTGCAGACGCCTGCGGTCAAGCAGACCCAGACCGCCTAGCCCGCGGGTTCGGACCCCGAACCGAGCGATTGCTGCCACCGGTCGATCAATTACTGCCACCGGAATTAAACCCCTGAGCTGCTGGTTTAAAGAGTCAGACCGCCCCGAAAGACCGGGCCGACCGAGAACATCAGAGCAGCAGTCAAGGAAGAGGGATCATCATGAAGAAGTTCAGCATCGCCAGCGTGGTAGCCACCGGTTTCGCCGCAGCACTGTTCGGCCTGGCCGCCCCCGCCAACGCGGGCATCGACCATCACCAGTGGATCGACTCCATTCGAGCAGCAGGCCACCGTCGGCTCGGTCAACTCGACCGTGGGCAACGGCCGCTGATCCAGCCGCAGACGAGAGGGGCACCCGGCAACGGGTGCCCCTCTCGTTTTGCCGTGCCATCCCGCGAGATGCACGGTTTGTAGCCGATCACTCGCACTTCCCCTACAAAACGTCGATTTCAGAGGGATGCGCGATGCCTAGTCCGAGACGGTCAGCCAGTCGGTGAAGCCCGACGGGTCATGCCGACCCAGGGCGCCGTGTTCGAAGAGGCCCCATCCTTCGACGGGTCCGCGATCACCCTCGCTGCAGACCGCGCGCCCGACGTGGTCGATGACGCCAAACCCGGCTCGTCCGACGATTGCCGGGTCGGTCATGTCGTAGGTGAGGCGCTCGGTGAACTGCTCGCCCCGCCACACCCCGTGGGTCCAGTCGGAATCGCCGCCGTAGCCGCCGCCCACGTGGATGGGCACCGGAAGCTTGGACTCGACGTCGAAGCGAACGGGTGAGCCGTCCTGCGCGGTGGCGTCGATGGTCGCACCGGTGGGGATGCGGGTACCGGAGCGGTAGTGGATCTTGATCCGCGGCCAGCCGAGCTGCTCGACCCGGCCGTCCTTCCAGATGCGCGTGCAGTCATTCATCGAGCGGAAGCCGCTGGGATCCTCCTGGATGATGATGACGATCGAGAAGTCATCGAAGGCCATCGGGACGTAGAGCCACCACATGCCCTCGAACGGTGGGTCAGCGGGTCGTCCCGCCGGCTCGGCCTCGCCGATCGGCCGGATGCCCCACGACCGGTCACGCGAACCGATCCACACCGACGGGTCGACGGTGATGTCCTCGCCGTCGATGGCGAGATGACCACTCCACGAACCCAACTGCGCAAAACGCTGGGCATCCAGGGTCACCCGGGTGCCGGCCCGCATCACGTGGCGCTGTTCCTGAACCACATCGAACAAGCCGTTCCAGGTCAGGTCCGCGGCGATGCCCTCGGTCTCCTCGAGGACGATGCGCAGCCGGTGCAACGGCTCGTCGACCTCGACGCGGTACCCCATGACGTTCTGGTTGAGTCGATCCTGGTCGAGTGCGTCGGACACGTGCACCGCGGTCTGGACGTCGCCGCTTCCGCCGAATTTGCCGCCTCCGCGGCGGGCAACCAGCATGAACGCGTCCTTCACGCCGAGGTTGGGGTAGTAGCCGATGCCGGTGATCAGGAAGATGTCGCCGCTGCGGTCGTGGGCGTTGAAGTAGGACCGGTCGTAGAAGTTGCGGTCTGAGGAGCCAGGCCAGGCGATCGGTTGTGGAACCTGGTGTACGGGGAACTCGTCCATGGGACCGAGCATCAGGGGGCCTCCTTTGTTTCCCGGGTCGCTTCGCTCCTGCCCTCCGGAGCGTCTATCAACCGTTTGAGTAGTGACGCGTGGAAGAACATCGACTCCACGTCATCGGGCTTGTCGATCTCGCCGAACCGCACCCGTCGGGCACCGGTACGCATGAACACGCAGCACCAGATCACGCCGGAGTAGACGTAGAACCAGCGCAGGTCGCCGAGTTGCGCACCGGTGAGCCGCTGGTACACGTCGCGGACGTCGTCCTCGCGCAGCACGTCGGGCAGGCCCGGCATGCCGGCCAGCTCGGCGAGTTCCTGGAACACCATGTGCGCGAAGATGATCCATGAGACGTCCAGTTCCCGCGGTCCCACGGTGGCCATCTCCCAGTCGAGCACGGCGACGGGGTGGAAGTCCTCGTAGAGCACGTTGCCGATGCGCGAGTCGCCCCATGACAGCACCGACGGGGAGGCTGCGACGTCGGCGGGGAAGTTCTCCTCCAGCCAGGCGAGCGCCCGTTCCACGGTGGCCGAGCGGCCGATGTCGGGCACGGCGAACTCGTACCAGCCCTTCAGCCAGTCGAAGTTGTCTGCGCAGCGCGGTGTCGCCCGGCTGCCCGACCGGCGAGGAAGTCGAACGTCTGCTCGGCGTTCGGAATCGAGTGAAGCTTGGCGAGCACCTCGATCGTGGCGTCCTGCAGTTCGCGGCGCTTCTCGGGGGGAGCGTCGGCGAACCAGTTGCCTCCGAACGTGTACGGCATGACGTCGGGTGGAACGACGCCAGAGACGTGGTTCATCAGGAAGAACGGGGTGCCGAGCACCGTGCCCTCATCGTCGATCCACCGAACCTTGGGAACGGGGACGTCGGTCAGTTCACCGACCAGCCTGATCACCTCGAACTGGTGGTCCAGCCGGTAGGTGGGGAAGACGGGGACGTCTGCGACGGTCGGGGCGACGCGCGCCACCCACTTCTGCTCGACGGCGCGCCCGGCCTCGTCCCACCTTCCCGTAAGGATGATCGTCTCCGACGACATCCCATTGGACTCCACGCCGCTCTCCACGGTCACGTGCGGCGTTACCCCGCCAGGCATCACGGTGGACAGCCACTGCGCCATCACCGAGGGCAACGTCGTGACGTCGCGGGATGAGTGCTGAAGGCGACTGACGTCTTCGACAGCCGGTTCGTTGACCACGGGCTCGCCTCTCAGGTATTACGATACGGTGAGTAGCGTTATGAAAGCAGACCCACCACCGGTTGACAAGACCCCGAGTGCGGGCAGGCCACGCGACCCACGCATCGACGCTGCCATACTCGGCGCCGCGGCGGATCTGCTCGTCGAAATCGGCTACGCCAATCTGACGATGTCAGCCGTTGCGGAAAGGGCGGGTACCACCAAGACCGCGCTCTACCGCCGCTGGTCGAGCAAGGCCGAACTGGTCCACGAGGCGGCGTTCCCCACGGCGCCAACCGCTTTGATGAAACCCGAGGGCGACATCGGCGATGACGTGCGCGCGATGATCGCCGCCACGCGCGACGTGTTCGTCAGCCCGGTGGTACGAGCCGCGCTCCCGGGTCTGCTCACCGACATGGCAGCCGACCCGGGCCTGAACGCCCGGGTCATGAGCCGCTTCACCGGGTTGTTCGACCTCGTCAGAGACAGACTGGCGCACGCCGTGGATCGCGGGGAGGTGCGTGCCGACGTCGACCTCGGACGCCTCATCGAACTCATCGGTGGCGCGACGCTGATGCGCATGCTGCTGGATCCCGTGGGCGAACTCGACGAGACCTGGATCGAACAGACCAGCGCCATCGTCCTGCACGGCGTGAGGGCGCCCTAGCCGGGAGGAGCGAAGAACTCTAGGGCCACCCCGTCGGGGTCGCGGAAGCTCAGTCCAGAGCCGTATGGGGCATCGACGACCCCTCCGTGGGCGATGCCCAACTCGTCGAGTCGGATCACCCACTCCTCCAGGTCGGCTCGTGACGCGCATCCGAATGCGGCGTGGTCGAGGCCGACCCGAAACTCGCTGAACCGTTCGTCGGGCGCGGGCTTGGTGTGTTGGTGAAGACCCAGCAACGTGTCGTTGCCGAGCGCGAAGATGACGTGTCGGTAGCCGGCGTCGGTGTCCTCGTCGAGCAGCGGATCGGCGTTCATCAACCGTTGGTACCAGGGGGCGCTGACGGAAAGGTCGCGCACGGTCAGCGCGATGTGGGTCAAGGCCGGAAAGTCAGGCATGGCGACACCTCGTTCATCGGAGGACTCGATCATGACACGCCGCAGACTAGGTGTGAATCTCACGGCCGATTTGCGACCTGTTGTTCGCGGTGACGTCACGTCGGCGTTGCTCGAGCCCCGCGAAGTCGTGCTCCTGTGAACCCGCGATGTCGTCCTCGGCGGCCAGCGCCGGACCCGTCACGGTGGCCGCGCCGCGGACGTAGATCTCCTTGAGGCACAGCATCACCGGAGACGGGACCTCGGCGATCATCGCGGCGAGTTCGACGGCGCGCTGCACCACCCGGTGGTGGGCGACGACCTCGGTGACCAGTCCGATCCGTTCGGCGCGTGCAGCGTCGACCACCTCCCCGGTCATCGACAGCCGTCGTGCCATCCCGGCGCCGATCAGCTGGGGCAGTCGTGCGGTCATGCCGCCACCGGGCAGGATCCCGACCCTGGCATGGGTGTCGGCGAACACCGCGCGCTCGGACGCGACGAGGAAGTCACAGCCGAGCGCCATTTCGAGCCCACCGGTGAAGGTGGCACCGTTGATCGCACCGACGACCGGCGTGCGCATCTCGGCGACGGCGGCGATGCAACTCTGCGTCCTGAACTCCTCGAAGTACCTCATGCCGTCGCGGGCCGCCTCCTTGAGGTCCACCCCGGCGCAGAACGCGGGATCGGCACCGGTGAGAACCACCGCGCGAACGGCGTCGTCGGAGTCGGCCTCCCGGAGATCGGCGTACAACCGTCTGATCAGGTCGCGGCTCAACGCATTTCGGGCAGCGGGCCGATTCATCGTCAACACCCGGACCGCGCCCGCGTCGGAACGCAACACCAGCTCGTCGTCCGTCATGGCCGCACGCTAGCGCACGAACTGGCTGGCGCTGTTCGCCAGGTCCAGAAGCGGCTGCGGGAGCGCGCCCAGTGCCAGCGTTATCGCCGCCGTGATGGTCACCGTCGCGGTGGACAACGAACTCGGCACCACCACCTCGGGGGCGTCCTCGGGGGGATCGGTGAAGAACATCAGCACGACGAGGCGGACGTAGAAGTAGGCGGCGAGGGCGCTCGCGAGGACGCCGACGATCACCAGCGGTGCCGCCCCGCCCTCCGCGGCGGCCTTGAACACGGCGAACTTGCTGACGAAGCCACTGGTCAGCGGGATACCCGCAAAGGCAAGGAGGAACAGCGCAAACACCACGCCCACCAGGGGGTAACGCCGGCCGAGCCCGGCCCAGCGCGCCATGGTGGTCTCTTCGTCGCCCTGGGCGTTGCGCACCAGGCTGACGACGGCGAAGGCCCCCAACGTGCTGAATCCGTAGGCGAACAGGTAGAACAACGTGGCCGAGAGGCCGGTGTCGTTCAGTGCGATGACGCCCGTGAGGATGAAGCCGGTGTGGGCGACCGCCGAATACGCCAGCATCCGCTTGACGTCGGTTTGCGATACCGCGGTGACGGTGCCGACGACCATGGTCAGGATCGCCACCGCCCACATCACGGGTCGCCAGTCGTCCTCGAGTCCAGGCAGCGCGACGTAGAAGATCCGCAGCATCGCGCCGAAGGCGGCGATCTTGGTGGCGGCGGCCATGAATGCGGTGATCGGCGTGGGTGCCCCCTGGTAGACGTCGGGGATCCACGAGTGGAACGGCACGGCGCCGACCTTGAAGAGCACACCGACCGAGAGCAACGCGACGCCGATCAGCGCGAGTGAGGTGTTGCCTGCGTCGTCGGCCACCGCCTCGCGGATGCCGACGAGGCTCAGCCCACCGGCGTAGCCGTAGAGCAGGGCGACGCCATACAGGAAGAACGCCGACGAGAAGGCGCCGAGCAGGAAGTACTTGAGCGAGGCCTCTTGCGAGATCAGGCGCCGGCGCCGGGCGAGTCCGCACATCAGATACAGCGGTAGTGAAAACACCTCCAACGCAATGAACATCGTCAGCAGGTCGTCGGCCGATCCGAACAGCATCATGCCGCCGAGCGCGAACATCGTCAGCGGGAAGATCTCCGTCTGCGTCAAACCGGCCTTGGTGGCGATCTTCTCCGCCACGCTGCCCGGTACCGCAGACGCCTGTGCGGTGAACGACTCGAGACCGCCACCATCCCCGGCGCCGTGGCGTCGACGCTCGGCCATCAACAGCGTGCCGAGGATTCCTATCAGCGCCAACGTGCCCTGAAGGAACAGGGCAGGTTTGTCGATGGCGATCGACCCGACGAGGGCGGTCCTGCCCACCGCCGAGCCGAGGGTCACCCATTCGACCACCACGGCGACCAACGCCGCGGTCTGACCGCCGACGGCCAGCACCACCTGAACGGTGTAGCGCCTGGATCTGGGGAGAAAGGCCTCGAACAGCACACCGAGGACGGCGACCCCGAAGACGATCAGCATCGGGGACACCAGGCCGTACTCGACCGACGGCGGCGTCAGGTTCATTTCGCGGGTCCTTCCGCGACCCGGGGGGCAGGGTCCTGCTGGTCGACGATGGTCAACGTGTGGCTGACGGCGGGATCGATGACGTCGAGCGCCGGCTTCGGGTATATCCCGAGAAACAACAGCATGGCGATGAGCGGCGCCACCACGACCAGTTCGCGGGGTACCAGATCGCGCAGCTTTTCGTTGCCGTCGGTGACGGGCCCGGTCATCATGCGCTGGTAGGCCCACAGGATGTAGATCGCCGAGAGGACGAGTGCGGTGGCGGCGATTACGGCGAATCCGGGATACCGCGTGAACGTGCCGATCAGCACCAGGAACTCGCTGATGAACGGCGCCAGGCCGGGCAGCGACAGAGTGGCCAGCCCCGCCACCAGGAACGTGCCTGCAAGCACGGGTGCGACCTTCTGGACGCCGCCGTAGTCGGCGATGGCCCGACTTCCCCTGCGCGACACCAGGAAACCGGCGATCAGGAACAGCGCAGCGGTGGAGATGCCGTGATTGACCATGTACAGCGTAGAGCCCGACTGGCCCTGGCTGGTCATCACGAAGATGCCGAGGATGATGAACCCGAAGTGCGAGATGGAGGTGTACGCGATGAGTCGCATCACGTCGGTCTGGCCGATTGCCACGACGGCCCCGTACACGATGCCGATCACCGCGAGCGTCATGATGAGCGGCCGGAACGTCGTCGATGCATCCGGGAACAACTGCAGGCAGTAGCGCAACATCCCGAACGTCCCGACCTTGTCGACGACCGCCATCATCAGCACGGCCGTCGCCGGGGTGGCCTCCACCGCGGCACCCGGTAGCCAACGGTGAAACGGCCACAGCGGTGCCTTCACTGCGAAGGCGAACATGAAACCGAGGAACAGGGCGTTGAGTACGGCGGGGTTGATGTCGAGTCGACCGCTGGCCACCGCATCGACGATGGCGCGGAAGTCGAACGTGCCTGCGTCGAACGCGGTGCTCGTCGCGGTGGCCACGTACAGACCGATGACGGCGGCCAGCATGATCAGGCCGCCGAAGAGGTTGTACAGCAGGAACTTCACCGCCGCCTTCGACCGATTCTCACCGCCGAAGCCGCCGATCAGGAAGTACATCGGGATGAGCATCGCCTCGAAGAAGACGTAGAACAGCAGGACGTCCAGGGCGACCAGCGAGATGAGGACCATGCCCTCGACGGCCAGGGTCAGCGCGAGGTAGGTGTGGGTCGACCGGGCCCCATCGCCGCCGTCGTTCCACCCGGCGACGATCAGTATCGGAACCAGCACCGCGGTCAGCACCACCAACGCAAGGGCGATGCCGTCGAGGCCGAGGATGTAGCCGGTGCCGAACGACGGAATCCATTCGTGGTCCTCCACGAACTGGTAGTGCTCACCCGCGGGCTCGAACTGGAAGGCGAGGACCGCGGCGAGTGCCAACACCGCGAGCGAGATCCCCAGCGCGACGTACTTCGCGAGGTGACGCGCGGCCGAGGGCAGCAGGATCACCACGGCGGCCCCCAACATCGGGACGGCCCACAGCACGGTCAGCAATGGCATGCCGGTCACCAGACCCTCACCACCAGGATCGCCGCGAGCAGTAGGACCGCGCCCGCCAGCATCGACAGCGCGTAGGACCGCGCGAACCCGGTCTGCACCTGCCGTAGCCGTTCCGACGCACCCCCGACGAGCGCACCCAGTCCTCGGGACACGCCGTCGACCGCCTCGTCGTCGATCTCGACGAGTCCGGCCGTGAGCATCTGGCCCGGGCGCATCAGCACGTCCTCGTTGAATGCGTCACCGTAGAGGTCGTTTCGGGCCGCCACCGTCAGTGCCGAGGCCTCGGGGGCGGTCTCGGGGATGGGCCGGGTGGCGTACATCCGGTAGGCGATCGCCACACCCGCCGCCACCACCGCCATCGTGATGACCGTCATCACCCAGGCCGGGATCCCGCCGTGGTGTGCCTCGTGTGCACCGACCACCGGCTCCAGCCAGTGCTCCAGAGCGCCGCCGATCGCGAGCAGTCCGCCGGCGCCCACCGATCCGATCGCGAGCACGATCATCGGCAGCGTCATGATCGCCGGCGACTCGTGCGGATGGGTGTCCGATTCGTTCCAGCGCTTCTCACCGAAGAACGTCATCAGCATCACCCGTGTCATGTAGAAGGCGGTGATGCCCGCGCCCAGCAGCGCGGCCCCGCCCAGCAGCAGACCCTTGACGCCGCCTGCGGCGAAGGCGGTTTCGATGATCGGGTCCTTGGAGAAGAATCCGGACAGCGGCGGGACGCCGATGATGGCCAGGTATCCGAGGCCGAACGTCACGAAGGTGATGGGCATGTAGGTGCGAAGCCCGCCGTACCGGCGCATGTCCGTCTCGTCGTTCATCCCGTGCATTACCGAACCGGCGCCGAGGAACAGACCCGCCTTGAAGAATCCGTGGGTCAGCAGGTGCAGGATCGCGAGCGCGTAGCCGGCCGGTCCGAGCCCGGCGGCGAGCACCATGTAGCCGATCTGACTCATCGTGGATGCGGCCAGCGCCTTCTTGATGTCGTCCTTGGCGCAACCGATGACGGCGCCGAACAACAGTGTGACGGCGCCGACGATGACGACGCCGAGGCGGGCGTCCGGGGCGAGGTCGTAGATGGGGCCCGACCGCACGATCAGGTAGACGCCCGCGGTCACCATGGTGGCGGCGTGGATCAGTGCCGACACCGGCGTGGGACCCTCCATGGCGTCGCCGAGCCAGGATTGCAGCGGCACCTGTGCCGACTTGCCGCAGGCGGCGAGCAGCAACAGCAGCCCGACGGCGGTCAGCGCGCCCTGCGACATCTGCCCGGCGGCGTCGAACACCCCCGCGTAGGAGATGGTTCCCACCTCGGTGAACATCACCGCGAGTGCTAGGGCCAGGCCGATGTCGCCGACCCGGTTGACCACGAACGCCTTCTTCGCCGCGGCCGCCGCAGACGGCTTGTACGACCAGAATCCGATCAGCAGGTACGACGCCAGGCCCACGCCCTCCCAGCCGACGTAGAGACCCAGGTAGTTGTCGGCCAGGACCAACAGCAGCATGGCCGCGACGAACAGGTTCAGGTATCCGAAAAAACGCCTTCGATCGGGGTCGTGGGCCATGTAGCCCACCGAGTACAGGTGAATCAGGGAGCCGACGCCGGTGATCAGGAGCACGAAACACACCGACAGCGCATCGAGTTGGAGTCCGAAGTCGACGCGCAGTGCCGCGACCGGCACCCAGGAGAACAGCGTCTCGTGCATCGCCCGGTCCTCGTCGGTGCGCCCAAGCAGATCGATGAACAGCACCACGCCGACGGCGAAGGAGGCAATCAGGGTGGCGCAACCCAGCAGATGTCCCCACGCGTCGGTGGCGCGGCCGCCGAGCAGGAGGACCACCGCACCCGCCAGCGGCAGGGCGATCAGCAACCACACGGGAAGTGTCATATGGCTAGTGCTTCAACAGGTTCGCCGCGTCCACCGACGCGGACTGCCGGGCCCGGAAGATGGTCATGATGATCGCCAGACCCACGACCACCTCGCATGCGGCGACCACCATGGTGAAGAACGCGAAGACCTGACCGTCGAGTTGGCCGTGCATGCGAGAGAACGCGACGAACGCCAGGTTGCCTGCGTTGAGCATGAGTTCGACACACATGAACATCACGATGGCGTTGCGCCGTAGCAGAACTCCCGAGGCGCCGATGGTGAAGAGTGCCGCCGACAGGTACAGGTAGTTGTCGGGATTCATGTGCTCCTCCCGTTGGTCGCCGACCCGCTCGGTGTCGCGTCGGGCGATGACGCCGAGACGCTCCGGCGCGGCAGGACGCTGCTCACCGAGCTGTCGGCGTCGGACCCGTCGGGCAGCCTGGCTGGTACGTCGACGGCGTTGTGCCGCGCGTAGACGCCCGGACTTGGCATCGGGGTGGCGTGGCCTCCGACGGCGAACCGCTCGATCGCTAGTTCGCGTTGCGACTTGCGTCGGTCGAAGCGTTCCCGGTGCGTCAGCACCATCGCGCCCAGGGCGGCGGTGATGAGCAGCGCACTGGTGAGTTCGAACGCCCACAGGTACCGGGTGAAGATCAGTGCGGCCAGACCTTCGACGTTGCCGTAGCCGTTGGCCTGCTCGAGTCCGGTGAAGCCGGCCACCGAGACGTTGCCGATGCCGCCGATCAGCAGGATGCCGAATCCGACTCCGACGACGATGCCGGCGACGCGCTGGCCGCGGATGGTCTCCACCAGGGAGTCAGAGGAGTCGACGCCGATGAGCATCAGCACGAACAGGAACAACATCATCACCGCGCCGGTGTAGACCACCACCTGCACGATGCCGAGGAACAACGCACCCTGGGCGATGTAGAGAACGGCCAGGACGATCATCGTGATCGCCAGGAAGATCGCCGAGTACACGGCCTTGGGTGCGGCCACCACGGCGATCGCGCCGAGCAACGCCATGACGCCGAGCACCCAGAAGGTGACCTGCTCGGCGGTGGAGGTCCGGTACGCGGCCTCGGCCGCCAGGAGGGTGAGTTGCCCGGTCACTTCACCGGTTCCTTGGGTGTGGCGAGCCCGTCGGCAGTGATGTTGCCGCGGTAGTAGTCCTCGTCGGTGCTGCCCGGCGCCATGTCGTGCGGCGGTGCCAGCATGTCCTGCAGCAGGGGCGCGAGAAGTTTGTCCTTGCCGTAGATCAGGTCGGCGCGGTTGTCGTCGGCCATCTCGTAGTCGTTGGTCATGGTGAGTGCGCGGGTGGGGCATGCCTCGATGCACAGCCCGCAGCCGATGCAGCGCAGGTAGTTGATCTGGTAGACGCGCCCGTAGCGTTCGCCCGGCGAGAACCGCTCGGCCTCGGTGTTGTCGGCGCCCTCGACGAAGATGGCGTCGGCGGGGCACGCCCACGCGCACAGCTCACAGCCGATGCACTTCTCCAGCCCGTCCTCGTACCGGTTGAGTTGGTGTCTGCCGTGATAGCGCTTGGCGGTCGCGCCGGGCTCCTCCGGGTACTGCTCGGTGACCGGCTTCTTGAACATGTTCGCGAACGTCACGCCGAATCCGGCGATCGCGTCGATGAAGTTAGGCATCGGCTGCCTCCTTGGTGGGGATCGGGGGAATCGGGAACGCGCCGGAATCGGCTTCGGTCGCGGCATGGTCGACACGGGTGGCGTTTCGCCGCAGCGTCCTCCACACGGCGGCGACCAGCCCGACGCCGACCACTGCGGTGGCCACCACGAGGAAGGCCGCCCAGCCGCCGAAGCCCTGAATGCGCAGCGTCCGCACGATGGCGACGGTCATGATCCACACCAGCGAGATCGGGATCAGGACCTTCCAGCCCAGCCCCATGAACTGGTCGTAGCGCATCCGGGGCAGCGTGGCGCGCAACCACATGAAGATGAACAGGAAGACCCACACCTTGCCGACGAACCACAGCAGCGGCCACCAGCCGCTGTTGACGCCGTCGATCATCGACAGCGGCCACGGCGCCTGCCAGCCGCCCAGGAACAACGTGGTGGCCAGCGCCGACACCGTGGTCATGTTGACGTACTCGGCGAGCATGAACATCGCGAACTTCAGCGACGAATACTCGGTGTGGAAGCCGCCGACGAGTTCGCCCTCGGCCTCGGGAAGGTCGAACGGTGCGCGGTTGGTCTCGCCGACCATCGACGTGACGTAGATCAGGAACGACGGCAGGAGCAGGAACACGTACCAGAGGTGCTGCTGCGAGGAGACGATCTCAGACGTCGACATCGTTCCCGAGTAGAGGAACACCGCGGCGAACGACAGTGCCATCGCGATCTCGTAGGAGATCACCTGCGCGCTGGACCGCAGGCCGCCCAGCAGCGGGTAGGTGGAGCCGGATGCCCAGCCCGCCAACACGATTCCGTACACGCCGATGGACGTGACGGCCAGCACGTAGAGCACCGCAACGGGCAGATCCGTCAGCTGCAGCGGCGTCTGGTGGCCGAACACGCTGACCATTCCGCCCAGGGGGATGACCGCGAAGGCCATGAACGCCGGGATCACCGCGATGACGGGTGCCATCAGGTAGATCGGCTTGTCCACGCCGGTGGGAATCAGCCCCTCCTTGAGCGCCAGCTTGATGCCGTCGGCGAGGCTCTGCAGCAGGCCGAACGGGCCCACCCGGTTGGGGCCGTATCGCATCTGCATCCGGCCCAGCACCTTGCGTTCGAGCAGGATGGCCACCAGCACGGTGAGCAGCAGGAACACGAAGACGCCGAGGGCCTTGGCGATCACCAGCCACCACGGATCGTGGCCGAAGGAACTCAGATCCGGATACGTCACGGCGCGTCACCGGCCCGGCTGATGGCGACCAGGCTGCCGACGGGCGCGGCGAGCGTCTGCATCGGGACCCACGCGACGCGGTCGGGCATCTCGGTGACCGACAACGGAAGCCTCACGTCCGAGCCGTCGCAGGCGACAGTGACCACATCGCCGTCGGCGGCGCCGATCTCGGCTGCCGTAGCGGCCGACAGCCGGGCCACGGCGGGACGAGCCGTGCCGGCGAGGTGAGGTTCGCCGTCCTGAAGTCGACCGTGGTCCAAGAGCATCCGCCAGCCGGCCAGGACGGCCGTGCCCGCTTCGGGTCGATCGCCTCGCGGCGCGGCGATGTCCGGCGCGTCGGCGCGGACGCCCTGCCACGCGCCGAGGCGGACGAGTTCGTCACGCGCCGTCGCGGCGTCGCGCAGCGCCAGGTCGATACCTACCTCGTCGGCCATCGCCGAGAGCACGCGCATGTCGGCGGTCGCCTGGGGCGGGAGAGCGGGCTCGAAAGGCCGCAGCCGCCCCTCCCAGTTCACGAACGAGCCCGCCTTCTCGGCGACCGGCGCGACGGGGAACACGACGTCGGCGCGATCGGTGACTGCGCTGCGGCGCACCTCGAGGCTCACCACGAACGGTGCCGCGTCGATGGCGGCCAGTGCCGCGGCGGGGTCGGGCAGGTCGTCGGGGTCGACTCCGCCGATCAACAGCGCCCCAAGCGAACCGTCGCGGGCCGCCTCGACGATGCCCGCCGTGTCCCGGCCGGGAGTTGCGGGCAGACCGTCGACGTGCCAGGCCGCGGCGACCTCGGCGCGGGCGGCGTCGTCGGCGACAGGTCGGCCGCCTGGCAGAAGATTCGGCGCTGCACCGGCTTCCAGCGCACCGCGATCACCGGCGCGCCGCGGCACCCAGCCCAGGCGCGCTCCCGTGGCCGTGGCGAGACGCAGCGCTGCGGTGTAGGCCCCCGCTGAGGTGGCCAACCGCTCGCCCACCAGGATGACCGCACCCGGCTGGCGCAGCGAGTCGTCGTCATGCAGCGCGTCGAGTGCATCGGCCTCGCCGCCGGGCACGGTGGCGATGAGCGTGCCGCCCATCTTGGTCAACCCGCGACTGGCGAACGGAGCGATCGAGCGCACCTGCAGGCCGTGCTTGCGTGCCGCCTTGCGCAGTCGCAGGTAGACGATCGGCGACTCCTCCTCGGGTTCGAGGCCTGCGAGCAGCACCGTGGGCGCGGCTTCGAGGTCGGCGTAGGTGACCTCCATCGGCAGGCCCGCCACGGCCGCAGCCAGGAACTGGGCCTCCTCGACCGAGTGCGGTCTGCTGCGGAAGTCGATGTCGTTGGTGCCCAACACGAACCGGGCGAACTTGGCATACGCGTAGGCATCCTCGACGGTCGCCCTGCCGCCGACCAGTACCCCGGTCCGCTCACCCGCCGCGGTGAGGCCACGCACGGCGATCGCGACGGCCTCCGACCACGAAGCGGGGCGCTGGCTGCCGTCCGACTCCCGCACCAGCGGCGTCGCGATGCGGTCACCCACTCCTGCATAGGTGAATGCCCAGCGGCCCTTGTCGCAGTTCCACTCCTCGTTCACCTCGGGATCGTCACCGGCCAGGCGCCGCAACACCTTTCCGCGTCGGTGATCGGTGCGCTGGGCACAGCCCGATGCGCAGTGCTCGCACACGCTGGGCGACGACACCAGGTCGAACGGCCTGGCCCGGAACCGGTAGGCGGTTCCCGTCAGGGCGCCCACCGGACAGATCTGCACGGTGTTGCCCGAGAAGTACGAGTCGAACGGCGTGTCGGTCGCGATGCCGACCTGCTGCAGCGCGCCGCGTTCGAGTAGTTCGATGAACGGATCCCCGGCGATCTGGTCGGAGAACCGGGTGCACCGTGCGCACAGCACGCACCGTTCGCGGTCGAGAAGCACCTGCGAGGAGAGGTTGATCGGCTTGGGAAACGTGCGCTTGACGTCGTCGAATCGGGTATCGGCCTGGCCGTTGGACATCGCCTGGTTCTGCAGCGGGCATTCGCCACCCTTGTCGCACACCGGGCAGTCCAGGGGGTGGTTGATCAGCAGCAGTTCCATGACGCCGTGCTGCGCCTTGTCGGCCGCCTCGGAGGTGAGCTGTGTGCGCACCACCATGTCAGGGGTGACGGTGATGGTGCACGACGCCATGGGTTTGCGCTGGCCCTCCACCTCGACCAGGCACTGCCGGCACGCGCCGACGGGGTCCAGCAGCGGGTGGTCGCAGAACCGGGGGATCTGGATGCCCATCAGCTCCGCGGCGCGAATCACCAAGGTGCCCTTGGGCACGCTGACCCGATGGTCGTCGATCACGAGCGACACCATCTCGACCTCGGTGGCCTGCGGGGCCTCGTTCTCGGCGGTCGTCATACCCCAACTCCTCTCCCGCGCCCTCTCCCGCGCCCTCTCCCGCGAGCAGACGCAAAAGGCCCTGAAAAGCCCCAAAACAGGGCCTTTTGCGTCTGCTCGCGGGAGGTGCTTGGACGAGTCACGCACTTACTCCTTCCGGCACTGCCAGCATCGACGCGTGCGGGTCGAACGGACACCCTCCGTCGAGGTGGGCGACGTACTCGTCACGGAAGTACTTGATTGACGACAGGATGGGGCTGGCGGCGCCGTCACCGAGTGCGCAGAACGACTTCCCGAAGATCGCATCGGAGATGTCGAGCAGCTTGTCGAGGTCCGCGCTGGTGCCCGAACCTTCCTCCAGTCGGGCGTAGATCTGGGCCAGCCAGTAAGTGCCCTCGCGGCAGGGCGTGCACTTGCCGCACGACTCGTGGGCGTAGAACTGTGTCCACCGTCGCACGGCACGCACCACGCAGGTCGTCTCGTCGAAGATCTGCAGCGCCTTGGTCCCAAGCATCGAGCCCGCAGCCGCCATGTTCTCGTAATCCAGTGGCACGTCCAGGTGTTCGGCCGTGAGCAGCGGTGTAGAGGAACCGCCCGGTGTCCAGAACTTGAGGTCGTGGCCGGCGCGCACACCCCCGGCGTAGTCGAGTAGTTCCCGCAGGGTGATCCCCAGCGGCGCCTCGTACTGGCCGGGTCGGGTGACGTGTCCGGACAGCGAGTACAGCGTGAAGCCGGGCGACTTCTCCGTGCCCATCGACGCGAACCAGTCGATGCCGCCACGCACGACCGCCGGAACGCTGGCGATCGACTCGACGTTGTTGACCACGGTCGGGCAGGCGTAGAGACCCGCTACGGCGGGAAACGGTGGCCGCAGCCGGGGCTGTCCCCGTCTGCCCTCCAGCGAGTCGAGCAGCGCCGTCTCCTCACCGCAGATGTAGGCGCCCGCGCCGGCGTGCACGACGAGGTCGAGATCGAAACCCGAGCCGGCGATGTCGGTGCCCAGATAACCGGCGGTGTACGCCTCGGCCACGGCGGCCTGCAGACGTCGCAGCACCGGCACCACCTCGCCGCGTACGTAGATGAACGCGTGCCGCGCCCGGATGGCGTAGGCGGCGATGATCGCACCCTCGACGAGCACGTGCGGCGTCGCCATCATCAGCGGAATGTCCTTGCACGTGCCCGGTTCGGACTCGTCGGCGTTGATCACCAGGTAGTGGGGCTTTGCGCCCGCGCCGTCCCGCCCTGGGGAATGAACGACCACTTCTGTCCGGTGGGGAACCCCGCGCCGCCCCTTCCGCGCAACCCCGAGTCCTTCACCAGTGCGATGACGTCGTCGGGCGACATGGCCAGTGCCTTCTCCAAGGCCTGATAGCCGTCGTGGCGACGGTAGGTGTCCAGCGTCCACGATGACGGCTGGTCCCAGTAACTGCTCAGAACGGGTGTGAGCGTCACGTCTGCTCTCCAGCCATCGTGGGCGCGGTCATTCCGCGCTCGCGCGCGACCTCGAGGCCCGCCAGTGTGGCTGCGCCGGGTGCGCTGTCGTTGGCCCCCTCCCGCTCATCGGGGAAGCCGGCGAGGATTCGCGCGGTCTGGCGGAACGTGCACAGTGTCGCACCGCGGGTGGGGGTCACCGGCTCGCCATCTCTGAGCCGGTCGACGAGATCCGTTGCCGACGAGAGGGTTTGGTTGTCGAAGAACTCCCAGTTCACCATGACCACCGGCGCATAGTCGCAGGCTGCGTTGCACTCGAGGTGCTCCAGGGTGAGCTTGCCGTCTTCGGTCGTCTTCCCGGCATCGATGCCAAGATGGTCTTCCAGCACCTCGAGGATGGCGTCGCCGCCCATCACCGCGCACAGGGTGTTCGTGCACACTCCGACCAGATACTCCCCGGTGGGGGTGCGGCGGTACATCGAATAGAACGTTGCGACGGCTGTGACCTCGGCGGGGCTGAGGCTCAAATGCTCGGCGCAGAAGGCGATTCCCGCCGGCGTGAGGTAGCCGTCCTCGGACTGGACCAGGTGCAGCAGGGGCAGCAGCGCCGACCGGGATTCGGGATAGCGGGCGACGACGAGGTCTGCGTCGACGGTCAGTCGCTCCGTCACGTCGGGCGGATACGACTGCCGGCCGCCGCTGATCGGCGGCCCTGGCTCGTCGGGTCGGGGCCCGAGTCGTAGTTCGATCGCGCTCATCGGTGCAGTCTCCTCTTCGCGCGGGCGCTCATCGGTCCACGCCACCCATGACCGGGTCGATCGATGCCACCGCGGCGATGGCATCGGCAACCATGCCGCCCTCACACATCGCCGCCACCGCCTGAAGATTGGTGAACGACGGGTCGCGGTAGTGCACCCGGTAGGGCCTGGTCCCACCATCGGAGACCATGTGAACCCCCAACTCGCCGCGAGGGGACTCGACGGCGACGTACACCTGTCCGGCGGGCACCCGGATCCCTTCGGTCACGATCTTGAAGTGGTGGATGAGGGCCTCCATCGAGCTGCCCATGATCTTGGCGATGTGGGCGGGAGAGTTGCCCAGCCCGTCGGGACCCAGCTTGAGGTCTGCGGGCCAGGCGAGTTTCTTGTCGGTGATCATCACGGGTTGGCCGGATAGCTTGGGCAATCGTTCCACGCACTGCTCGACGATCCTGATGGACTCGCGCATCTCCTTCACCCGGATCAGGTAGCGGCCGTATGAGTCGCAGCGATCATCGGTGATGACGTCGAACTCGTAGTCCTCGTATCCGCAGTAGGGCTGCGCGCGCCGCAGGTCGTGAGGCAGGCCGGTGGACCGAAGCACCGGGCCGGTGATGCCCAGCGCCATGCAACCGGTCAGATCGAGGTAGCCCACTCCGAGCGTGCGGGCCTTCCAGATGTAGTTCTCGTTGAGCAGGTTCTCCATGTCCTTCAACCGCTTCGGCAGCAGGACGAGCAGCTCCTTGAGTTCGGGGATGGCCTCGTCAGGCAGGTCTGCGGCCAGTCCGCCGGGACGGATGTAGGCGTGGTTCATCCGGAGCCCGGTGATGGTTTCGAAGATCGACAGGACCAACTCGCGTTCCCGGAATCCGAAGAACATGGCCGACATCGAACCCAGCTCCATCCCGCCGGTGGCCAGCGCGACGAGGTGGCTGGATATCCTGTTCAACTCCATCAGCATCACGCGGATGACGTTGGCGCGTTCGGGGATGTCGTCGGTCACGCCAAGCAGCTTCTCGACGCCGAGGCAGTAGGCGGTCTCGTTGAAGAAGGGCGACAGGTAGTCCATCCGGGTCACGAAGGTCACACCCTGTGTCCAGTTGCGGTACTCGAGGTTCTTCTCGATTCCGGTGTGCAGGTAGCCGATTCCGCAGCGGGCCTCGGTGATGGTTTCACCGTCGATCTCGAGGATGAGGCGAAGCACGCCGTGCGTCGACGGGTGCTGCGGGCCCATGTTGACGACGATCCGCTCGCCGGCCACCGCACTGTCCCTGGCCGCCGCAACGACCTCGTCCCAGTCCTGTCCGCCGACCGTGACGATGGTGTCCGGCGGTGTGTTGGCCTTCGTCATCAGTTGTATGACCTTCGCTCGTCGGGCGGGGGGATCTCGGCGCCGTGGTACTCGACCGGTATGCCGCCCAACGGATAGTCCTTGCGCTGCGGATGGCCGACCCAGTCATCGGGCATCTCGATGCGGGTGAGAGAGGGATGGCCGTCGAACACGATGCCAAAGAAGTCGTAGGTCTCGCGTTCGTGCCAGTCTGTGGTGGGGTACACCGAGAACAGTGACGGCACAACGGCATCCGAGTCCGGGGCGGTGGTCTCGATGCGTATTCTGCGATTGTGCGTGATCGACATCAGTGGGTAGACGGCGTGCAGCTCGCGGCCCGCATCGGTCGGGTAGTGCACCCCCGACACGCCGAGGCACAGCTCGAACCTCAGGCCGGCGTGATCGCGCAGCGCCTGTGCGACCGGCAGGAGGTGTTCGCGCCGCACCTCGATCGTGAGTTCGTCGCGGAACACCAGGACCCGCTCGACCGCCGCCGCGAAGGCGTCCTCGCCGAGTGCCGAACCCAGGGTGTCGACCACGTCGTCGAAGTAGCCACCGTATGGGCGTGGCGAACCGGCCGGCATCGCGACCTCGCGGACCAGCCGTCCGTAGCCCGACGTGTCGCCACTGCCGGAGACCCCGAACATGCCACGCCGGACCCCGATCACCTCGGAGGAGCCCGTGGCTTCGTTCGTGCCGTCGGTGCCGTCGGCGTCGGTCATGACCGCAACAGTCCCTTGAACTCGATGGTGGGACGGGAGGCGAGCGCGGCCTCCTCTGCGGCGGCGATTGCCTCGGCGCGGTTGACGCCGAGCGGCATCTCGGCGATCTTGTCGTGCAGTTTCAGGATGGCGTTGAGCAGCATCTCGGGGCGCGGGGGGCAGCCCGGCAGGTAGATGTCGACCGGAACGACGTGGTCGACGCCCTGGACGATCGCGTAGTTGTTGAACATTCCGCCCGACGAGGCGCAGACGCCCATCGCCAGAACCCATTTCGGCTCGGCCATCTGGTCGTACACCTGCCGCAGTACGGGTGCCATCTTCTGGCTGACCCTGCCCGCGACGATCATGAGGTCGGCTTGTCGAGGTGTTGCCGAGAAACGTTCCATGCCGAACCGGGCGATGTCGAAACGTGGCCCGGCCGTCGCCATCATCTCGATCGCACAACAGGCCAAACCGAACGTGGCCGGCCACAGCGAACCCTTGCGGACGTATCCTGCCACCTTCTCCACCGTCGACAGCAGGATGCCGCCGGGCAGCTTCTCCTCGAGTCCCATCTCGATCAGCCCCCATCAATCCCAGGAAAGTCCACCGCGGCGCCAGACATAGGCGTACGCGACGAAGACCGTCAGCATGAACAGGATCATCTCGACCACGGCGAACAGTCCCAGGGAGTCGAATGCGACGGCCCACGGATAGAGGAACACGATCTCGATGTCGAACACGATGAACAACATCGCGGTCAGGTAGTACTTGATGGGGAATCGCTGGCCGGTGGATGCGTGGCCGGCGGCCCCCATCGGCTCGATGCCGCACTCGTAGGCGTCGAGTTTGGCCCGGTTGTAGCGCCGCGGGCCGATCAGGGTGGCGATGCCCACCGACCCGACCGCGAATACGGCCGCGATCCCGCCGAGCACCAGGATGGGCAGATAGACGTTCATACGGCTGTGAAGGCTCCCTCGGGTGGACTATCGCTGTGAGCTGGAGCACAGCTTAGTCTGGTTAACGGTCGGGTCGCCGCATTTTGGATAGGATCGGAATCAGCAGCCGGGCGTCGCCTGATGGACCTGCGGAAACCGCCAAGGGCTTACGGCCCCAGTATGTTTCGTCCTGGTTACTGCATAGACGACCGAAGCAGGCCGGCCACTGCCTCGCCGAGCCGGATCGGGTCTATCGGATGCGACACCGAGGCCTCGGCACGTGACCAGGAGGCCAGCCATGCATCGTCCGGGCGGCCGGTGATGACCAGGATCGGTGGGCATGCCGTGATCTCGTCCTTGAGCTGTTTGGCCAGGCCCATTCCGCCCACGGGGGTGGCCTCACCGTCGAGGATCGCCAGGTCGATGCCGCCTTCGTCGAGGTTTTTGATCACGACGGGCGCCGTGGCGACGTCCAGGTACGACAGTTCGGGCAGGTCGGGGTGCACGCGTCGGCCGAGCGCCGAACGGACCTGATCGCGGGTGCGCGGGTTGTCGCTGTAGACCAGGATCTTCAGCGGTTCGCTTCCGCGCGGGTTGGGCACGTCGCCGATGCTACGACGGGTCTGGCTTCTGCGGCGCGAATACGGCGTCGTGGGCTGACGGCTCCCCGTCGTGCTCATAGCCCGGGTGAGCGACGGCGAGGCGGTGACCCACGATCGTTCGCAGGGTCGCCAGCACGTCGGAGCGGTGATGGTCCAGGTCGCCACGCCTGATCGCGGCGGCCAGGGCAGCCTCGTCGGCGAAACCCAACGCCGCGAGGGCGGCCAGCGGTTCGGCCGCGGTGTCGTCGGTCAGCTCGCGCTCCACGGTGCGCAGCACGTTGGCCGCGACGCGGGCGTGGAAACGCAGCGCGCCGTCGACCGACGGTCCGTCCCGTACGTCGGTTTCCAGGAACTCCGCCACCGCCGCGACGAGTTCGGCGGCGGTCGGCCGGTTGTGCAGTCCGGTCACGGTGCCTCCTCCGACGTCACGGCGCTTCCTCCAACAAGGTGAGCAGGTCGAACTCGGTCTCGCACACCCGGCGCCCGATGGCGGCCAGCTCGACCGACCGTGTCTGACCGGACAGGTGCCGCTGCGCCTGGTAGCGGCAGATGACGCCCCAGCGAAGCGTGGACAGCATCAGCCACCAGTGCAGGGTGGCACGATCCACGACGGCGCCGGACGCGCGCTGATAGGCGTGGAGGAAGTCCTCGACGCTGCCGAGTCCACCCGCACCGAGCGACGGTGGTGCGCCGAACCGCCACGCCCGGATGCAGAACCACGCGAGGTCCTCGTACACCTCACCTGCATGGCTGAGTTCCCAGTCGAGTACTGCGGCGAGGCGGGCGGGCGACTCGGAGGTGTCGATGATGAGATTGCCCATCCGGAAGTCACCGTGCACCAGCACGTTCGGAGACGACGATGGCCGGTTCGCCGCCAGCCAGCGCAATGCCCACTCGAACGTAGCAGTCGTGTCGCCCATCTCGTCGAGCTGGGCCCGCCACTCGTCGAGCGGCGCGGATGCCCTCAGACCGATGCCCGCGGGATCGGCACGGTGGATCGCCGCCAGTGCGTCCGCGCACTGTGTCACCAGGCTCGCTCTCGAGGCGTCGTCGAGCGCCCGCTGAATGCGGCGGACGATGGTCTCACCGCCAATGAAGTCGCAGACGAGGTATGGATTGCCCAGCGCGGCAGGGGAGTCCTCGGCGATGACGACATGGGGCACGGGCGCCCCCGCGCGCGCCGCCCTGGTCAGCGCCGCCGCTTCGAGTTCCATCCCTGCGTGGATCTCGTCGGGTGGTCCGATCCGAAGGATGAGTTCCCTGGATCCGCCGTCGGTCACCGCGTCGAATGCCCACGTCGCTCGGCTCGCTCCGCCGGTGAGCACCCGCAGCCGTTCCACGCGGACGTCGCCGAGCGAGGGTGCCAGTACGGTCGGCAGTGCGGCCGCGAGTTCTTCGGGGGTTGCCGGTCCAGCGGTCACGTGCCGGACCGGCCGAACCTGAACATGCGTTGCGCCACGCGCCGAATCTGGATCTCCTCGGCCCCTTCGGTGATTCGGTAGCGACGGTGGTGGCGGTAGATGTGTTCGAACGGTTCGTGGCGGCTGTAGCCCAGGCCGCCGTGAATCTGCATCGCACGGTCGGCGGCCTCGCAGACCAGGCGGTTGGCCCGATAGTTGGCCATGGAGACCTTGTCGGAGACCTCCATGTGGTGCTCGTGGTCGAGGTGCCACGCCGCGTAGTAGACCAGGAGTCGCACCATCTGCGCCTCGGTCTGCAGTTCCACCAGCGGCCACTGCACCGCCTGATTGACCGAGAGCGACTTGCCGAAGACCACCCGCTCGGTGGCGTACGCCGCTGCCCGGTCGATGCAGTACTGCGCGGCACCGAGGCTGCTGGCGGCCTGTCGAATCCTATTCTCGTGAAGGAAGGTCTGTCCCACCTCGAGGCCGCGGTCCACGTCGCCGAGCACTGCGTCGGCGGGAATCCGCACGTCTTCCAGTTCCACCTCGGCGTGGTCGGTGGGCATGTTGAACGTCCACCAGTAGAACGGCACCGTGAAGCCCGGTGTGTCGGTGGGCACCAGGAATGCCGTGATGCCGCGGGCCTGGCCCGCCTCGCCGGAGGTACGGGCGAAGACCAGGTCGTGCGTCGCGCGGTGCACGCCGGTGTTCCATCGCTTGGTGCCGTTGATCACCCAGCCGTCACCATCGGCGACCGCCGTGGTCTCCAGCCACGTCGCATCCGAGCCGTGGGCTGGTTCGGAGAGTCCGAAGGCCATCGACCGCTCACCGGTGAGCAGGGCTTCGATCCACTCCGTCTTCTGGGTATCCGTGCCGAACCGGTCCATCATGATGACCTGGGGAAAGTTGCCGACGATCGAGGATTCGTCCTGCAGATCGTTGTGCAGGCCGAGCCCTTTGTGCGCCAGATGTTCCCGGATGACCGCCATGTCCAGATTCGTGCCATCGCGTCCGCCGAAGCGTGACGGCAGGCCGTAGCGAAGCCACCCCGCCGCGTCGGCCCGTCGACGCATCTCGCCGAGCAGATCCTCCCACGCCCGCTGCGGGATTCCGTCGTTCTCCCAGTCGGTGCGGGCATACTCCCGCCGGCGGTCGAAGTACTGCATGTGCTCGGCTTCCAACGGTTTGATGTCGGCCTCGATGAAGGCGTCCATGTCCGCCAGGAGGGCTGGAAGATGTTCTGGCAAGCTGAAATCCACGGTCGTTCCTTTCGGCTGGATACTCTCTAGTGGCCGTACAGCGTCTTCTTCCATATCGTTGACAGCGTGGTGACGGCATCGGCGTCACCGATGGTCAGGCCGAGGCCCGACGGCCGAAGGAATACCGCGGTGAAGTTCTCGAACAGCAGCGCGATCGCCGCGCCGATGTGGTCGGGGTCCAGATCGGCGCCATAGCCCTGCTCCTGGGCTCGGCGTACCGACGCCGCGATCATGTCCATGCCGAAGCGCCGGAACTCGTTCTGCACGTGGGCGAATCGAGGCCGGGTGTCCGCGAGCTGGTTGACGGCGATCATGACGCCGATGTTCTGCTTGAACATGTTCCAGTAGCCGGTCACGACCGCGGAGAAGAACTGGGTGTCCTCGGGTGATGCAGGCAGGTGCACGGTGAGCCCGGATGGCATGACCACGTCGTGGAGGAAGGATTCCGCCAGGCCGGCAAGCAGGTCCTCCTTGTCGCAAAAGTACCTGTAGAACGCGGCGGGCGACTTGCCTGCCGCGGACGTGATGTCCGCCAGCGTCGTGTCGTGGAAGCCGCGTTCGGCGAAGAGAGTGCGCGCCGCGAGTTCGATGGATTCGCGGGTCTGGCGCCCCTTCGCCGTCAGGGCGGCGGCGTTCTCGCTCGGCATGCCTGATCAGCCCGTGATGCGGTCGCCAGCGCGGAGCAGGGCGCTGGGCAGCGCGTGCCCGACCGCCCGCTGGGCGACGCCGGCCGCTGCGATCGCGTCGCTGAGATCGACGTCGACGCCGATTCCGCTGTCGCGCAACATGTAGACGAGATCCTCGGTGGCGATGTTGCCGCTGGCGCCCGGCGCGAAGGGGCAGCCGCCCAAGCCGCCGACCGAGGCATCCAGCCGGGTGATGCCTGCGCTGATCGCGGCGTATGCGCTGGCCAGTCCGGCGCCGCGCGTGTTGTGGAAGTGGGCGCCCAGCGGCAGGTCGCCGACGACCGGTCGGAGCGCCTCGACGAGCGTGGTCACCCGTCGCGGGGTGGTGGTGCCGATGGTGTCGGCGATGGCCACCCGGTCGGCGCCGATCTCAACCGCGGCCATGGCGATGTCGAGAACGCGCTGCGGGTCTGTTGGCCCGTCGAAGGGGCAGTCCCATGCCGTGGCGATGATCACTTCGATCGTGGCGTCACCCTCGTGGGCGATGCGCGCGATGTCGGCGATCAGGTCGGTCGAGTCCGCGGTGGACCGGCCCACGTTCGCCCGGCTGTGGCCGTCTGCCGCCGAGACCACGTACTCGATCGAGGTCATCCCGGCGGCGACTGCGCGGCCCGCGCCGCCCGGTCCCGCCACCAGCGCGGAGAAGTCGATTCCGTGGGACTCGCGGAAGCGGGGAAGCTCGGCGGCCAGAGCGGCTGCGTCGGCGAGTGCAGGCACCTTGGACGGCGACACGAACGCGGTGACTTCGATCTCGCGCACCCCCGTCTCGACGACCGCCTCGAGCAAGCCGATCTTGGCGGACAACGGGATCGGGTCCTCGATCTGCAGGCCGTCGCGCAGACAGACCTCGCGGATCGTGACGTGGTCAGGCAGGCTGCTCGTCGGAGAAGTCGTCGGAGAAGTCGTCGGAGAAGTCATAGGACCCCCTTCGTTCTCAAGGCGTCGAGTTCCTCGACGGACCTGCCCAACAGGTCACCGTAGATCTCGTCGTTGTGCTGACCAGGGGACGCCGAGCCCGCCGCTCGGATGGTGCCCGGAGTCTGCGACAGCACCGGAACCACCCCGGGCCCCTTCACGTTACGGCCGATCCGTTCGTCCCAGTGGTCGGCGATCATGCCGCGCGCCAGGAATTGGGGATCTGTGACGACCTCGGCGACGGTGTTGATGGGCCCGCTGATCACACCGGCCTCCGACAGCGTTGCGATGATGTCGGAGGGTTGGCGCTGCGCCGCCCAGTCGCAGATGATCCCATCGATCTCGTCTTGATTGCGACCGCGTGCAACGTGATTGACGAATCGACCGTCGGTTGCCAGCTCAGGCTGGCCCATTGCGGCGCACAATCTGCGGAACACCGTGTCCTGATTTGCCGCGATCACCACCCAGCTTCCGTCGGCAGTCCGGTAGATGTTGGACGGCGCGATGCCCTCCAGTCTCGTGCCGGACGGGCCGCGAACCACGCCGCCAACGTCGTAGTCGGGGATGGTGGACTCCTGCACCGCAAGGCAGGCCTCGGTCAATGCCGCGTCGACTATCTGGCCCTCGCCGCTGACGGTGCGTCGGTACAGTGCCGCGAGTGCGCCCTGGGCGGCGAACATGCCCGCCAGGCTGTCGCCCAGCGACAGGGCAAGCCGGGGCGGGGGACCGCCGGGGAAGCCGTTCATGTGGCGCAGCCCGCTTGCGGCCTCGGCCACAGACGCGTAGCCGGCCTTGTGGGCCTCGGGGCCGTTCTGCCCGTATCCGGACACTCGCACCAAGATGATGCCCCGATTCCGTTCCCGCAGAACGTCGTAACCGAGATTCCACTTCTCCAGCGTGCCTGGCCGGAAGTTCTCCACGATGATGTCGGACCGTTCCACGAGGTCGAGGAACAATTCACGGCCGTCGGGCTCGCGGAGATTGAGCGTGGCGGCCTTCTTGTTTCGGGCGTGCACGGTCCAGAAGAAGTGGTGACCGTCGAGTTCGGCCTGACCCCAGGTGCGCAGTGGATCGGGGGCGCCCGGCGGTTCGATCTTGATGACCTCGGCCCCCATGTCACCCAACAGGCGGCCGGCGAACGGGCCCGAGATGAGCGTGCCGACCTCGATCACCCGGATGCCGTCGAGCGGACCGGTGGTCATGATGCCGATTCCCGGGTGCGCGAAAACCCATGCCGGTGAAGCCAATCGGTGACGATGCCCACTGCCTCGCGCAGCGTGTCGCGCTGGTCGGGTCCCGCGTAGTAGTGGTTGGCGCCGGAGATCTCGTACATCTCCTTGTCCGGGTGTCCGATCGCCTCGAACAGTCGCCGGGTGTGACTCGGCGTGCAGGCATCGTCGGCGAGGTTGCCGATGACGAGCGTGGGTACCGCGACGTCGCGTCCGCACTCGACGGCGTCGCCGTTGGCGTCGTCGTAGCTCCACTGCGACAGCCAGCTGCGCAGCGTGCAGAACCTGGCCAGGCCGACCGGACTGTTGTTCACCACTGCAGGATCACCCAGATAGCAGGTACCCGAGGTGCGTTCGTTGGGATCGACGGCCGGATCCAGCCAGCGAGGGTCGGCCATGGTGCCGTGCACGACGAACCCGAATTCGTCGTCCGGCCGTCCGGCCGCCTTCAACTCCGCCAGCTTTTCCTTGACCCACCTGGTAATTCTCCGGTTGCGGGCGATCTGGGCAACGCGGTAGCGGTTGAGGAACTCCTGGGTGTAGGGCGGCTGGTTCGGGTTGTCCGGGTCGTAGAGGTCGAGTTCGGGATCTCGCGCCGACGGGTCTGACTCGTCGAGGATCGAGGCGTCCATCCACTCGGTCATGGTGCCGTGTCGGCTGACGTGCGCGGCGAGCAGCAGGATCCCGTCGGCGGGTATCAGGCCGAGCGTGGTCAGGTCGGGGCCGTCACCGGACGGACTCGCGGTGACGGTCGGGTGCTGTGCCTGCTGCTGGTAGAACACCGACAGCGACCCGCCGCCGCTCCAGCCGGCGAGCACCACCTTCGAGTACCCGAGTCGGTCCTTGGCATCCTTGATGCACTCGCCGAGGTCCTCGACGACCTTCTCCATGAGCAGCGCGGAGTCGGTACCCCGGAATCGGCTGTTGCAGTAGATGACGTGGTGTCCTGCGCGGGCGAGGCCGTTGATCATCGGAAGGTACGCGCCGCCGCCGATCGGGTGCATGAAGACCAGCACGGTGTCCGATTGCCTGCCCACGGGCTTCAGCAGATGGCTCTCCAGTACGACGAGTTCGGCTACGCCGCCGTACACGTCGCGAACACTCGAGGTGTTCTGGTAGGCAACGAGATACGGGATGCGCTCGTAGGTCATCTCGCCGTCGACTCCCGCTGTTGCCCCAGATCGTTGGCCAGTACCTCGGCGGATGGGATGAGTCGGCGCCTGGTGTCGATCGCGATCACCGACCAGTCCACCCTGTCGTACTCCTCGAACTTGCGACGGGCTCGCTCCCGCGCCTTCTCGGGTGCGCCATGGTGGACCCCTTGCGGCGCATGCGAAACGAGTCCAGGCGGCATGGGGATGCCGTAGAGGGAGCCGCCGTGGAAGAACGCGATCTCGTCGTAGTCCACGTTGCGGTGGTACCAGGGTGTCCGTTCGGTGCCCGCCACACCCTCGGCGGGCTTGGGCAGGAAGTTCATCACGTAGACGCCGGTGGCCTTCATGAAGAGGTGCACCGTGGGCGGCAGATGAACGCTGTCGGAGGTCACCACGTTGTAGTCGGCGATGTTGAACGTGAAGGCGAAGTTGTCGCCGCGCCATCCTTCGACGTCGAGCGGATGATGACCGTAATAGAGCGACGTCGGTCCGCCAGGCACGGACGGGTGGACGAGTCGTACCTCGTATTCGTCGTCTATGCGCGGACCGGCGCCGTCTTCGATGGCGCAGGGCTCCGGGATCACGGCCTGCGAGGGATCGAACGGGAAGTGACGGCCGAGTTGCCCCGGCGGGGGCACCCGGAACTCGTCGGTGGCTTGAATCATCAGCCACTTCGACGCCCCACCTTCTCCGGCATCGGGGATCTGACGCCACGTGCACGCCTTCGGGATGTAGACCCAGTCGCCCTCGCGATAGCGCAGGGGACCGAACTCGGTCTCGAGCAGACCGGACCCTCTGTGAACGAACGTCAGCAGGTCACCGTCGACGTAGCGCACGAAGTACGGCATCGGCTCGCTGCGCCGCGACAGAAGCACCTGGCAGTCGGCGTTGTGGAACATCAGGAGAGGGGCGCCGTCCGCGGCAGCGGCATCGCCTGGCTCCAACTCATCGGAGAGCACGTCGATGGGGCGCAGCGGGCCCGAGGAGCGGTAGGCGGTGGGGTCGTTGCGGCGGTACATGTTCGCGGTCCGCCCGGTGAAGCCGCCGCGGCCGAGTTCGTCGTCCTTGAGACCGTCGAGGTCGGCATGCAGCCGCCGCGGGGTCGTGCCCTTGCGCAGGTGAATGAACGATTCCATCGCTGACTCCGACTCGTCGGGCGGGGCAATGCGGGGGTCGATGTGAAACTGAAGTCAGATT
Organism: uncultured Actinomycetota bacterium; assembly: GCA_963798245.1. GTDB lineage: Bacteria > Actinomycetota > Actinomycetes > Mycobacteriales > Mycobacteriaceae > Mycobacterium. Next base: position 105,473 of record CAWCSO010000002.1, on the reverse strand, counting down.
CACTTTTAGCATCTAGGTGATGCCGGGTCAACGACTCGTCGACCTAGTTGCGGCGCAGGGCTCGGCGTGCGCGCCGGCGAATGGTCCTCCTAAATCTCGTCCCTGAGACTGCCGAACCAAAGGCCTCGAAGCGGGGCAAATTCACCGCGAAGTCCAGCCCACGGGGCGAATTGGCACGTCAACTGACGTCAACGTCAACATTTGGTAAGCCAAGCGAAACGCCGGGATTGTTCTTCCCTCGGTTTCCCCGATACGCGCTTGTCGTGTTTAACTTCTCCTTACAACTGAATTCTTCTGGTCCGCTCAGAGCATCTATGGTGTTGAGCGGGCTCCGTCTCGATGTTCGTCGATGGCGGCAAGTGCGATCGCCCGATCGCGGAGTGCACGGGTTACTTGGTAACCGGAACTGGAATGGGATTCTTAGATGTTCGTTGACAGAATGGGCGGCCATTGGGCGCGCCGTTTGTGGGTTGCGGCCATGGCGGCCTTCTTGCTGCCTGCGTTGGTCGGCCTGACGGGCGGCAGCGCGACCGCAGGGGCGTTCTCTCGCCCCGGTCTGCCGGTGGAGTATCTGATGGTGCCGTCGCCCAGCATGGGCCGCGACATCAAGGTGCAGTTCCAGAGCGGTGGAGAGAACTCACCGGCCTTGTACCTTCTCGACGGCCTGCGGGCTCGGGACGACTTCAACGGCTGGGACATCGAGACCCAGGCGTTCGAGTGGTACCTCGACTCCGGCCTGTCGGTCGTCATGCCGGTCGGCGGTCAGTCCAGCTTCTACTCGAACTGGTACCAGCCGGCGTGCGGTAAGAACGGCTGCCTGACCTACAACTGGGAGACGTTCCTGACCTCGGAGTTGCCGAACTACCTGGCCTCCGAGCGCAACGTCAAGCCCACCGGCAGTGCCGCTGTCGGCCTGTCGATGGCCGGCGGCGCGGCACTGGTCCTCGCAGCACACCACCCGGGCCAGTTCATCTACGCCGGATCGATGTCGGGCTTCCTCAACCCGTCCGAGGGCTGGTGGCCCTTCCTGATCAACATCTCGATGGGTGATGCCGGCGGCTACAAGGCCAACGACATGTGGGGTCCCGCGGAAACCTCGCCAGCGTGGCAGTACAACGACGCGATGGTGCAGATTCCCCGGCTCGTCGCCAACAACACCCGCATCTGGGTGTACTGCGGTAACGGCCAGCCCAGCGAGTTGGGTGCCGGCGATCTGCCCGCCAAGTTCCTCGAGGGTCTGACCATCCGGACCAACCGGACCTTCCAGGACGACTACATCGCCGCGGGCGGCAAGAACGGGGTGTTCAACTTCCCCGACAGCGGCACGCACGCCTGGGCGTACTGGGGTCAGCAGCTTCAGCAGATGAAGCCTGACCTGCAGCGCGTCCTCATCGGCTGAGTCAGTTCGAGACGGCACCGGCGCGCAGCACCCTTGGTGCTGCTCGCCGGTGCCGTTGTCGTTTGGCGGGGTCAGAACCCGCCGGACACCCGCACCACTGCGCGACCCGAGTAGCGCCCGGCGCGCACCTCGTCGAGCACGGACGCCACGTCCTTGACGTCGACGACGTGAGTGATCTCCGCGAGATGTCTCGGCCGAAGTGACTCGCCGAGCAGACGCCACAGCTCGCGACGCGGCCCGATCGGCAACTGGACCGAGTCGATGCCCAGCAGCGCCACACCGCGCAGGATGAACGGCATCACCGTGGTGTTCAAGGCAGCGCCGCCCGTGAGCCCGCTGGCGGCCACTGCGCCCCCGTAGGAGATGGTGCTCAACACGTCGGCCAAGGTGGCGCCGCCAACGCAGTCGATCGCTCCCGCCCACTTCGTCCTTCCCAGCGGGCGTGGCTTGGCGTCCGGGTCCTCGGGCAGGCGACCGATCACGTCGGAGGCCCCAAGGGCCTTCAAGCGCTCTGCTGCTTCGGGCTTCCCCGTCGATGCGACGACGGTGTATCCGGCGGCGGCGAGCAGGTCGATGGAGACCGACCCCACGCCTCCCGTGGCACCCGTGACGACGATGGGGCCGTCGCCCGGGGTGATGCCTCGTTCGGCGAGCGCCCGCACGCTCATCGCGGCGGTGAACCCTGCGGTGCCGATCGCCATCGCATCGACGGCGTCCAGCTGTCCGAGTCGCGACCACCTGGTCGGCCGGCAGGCGGGTGTACTCGGCGTAGCCACCGTGGCGGGCCGTGCCGATCTCGTAGCCGTGCGCCAGCACCGCATCCCCGGGCGTGAACTCGGGCGACTCGGATTCCACCACCTCACCGGCCAGGTCGATGCCGGGCACGATCGGGTAGTCACGCACGACGCCGCCCTTCGGCGTGACGGCGAGGGCGTCCTTGTAGTTCACGCTGGAGTGCGTCACGCGCACCGTGACCTCGCCGGGTGGGAGTTGCGCAGGGTCGAGGGTCTCGACCGCCGTGGTGATGCGGTCGCCGTCCTGGCGGGCCACCAGTGCCTGAAAGGAGTTCATGGTGCCGACGCTATCGCGTCGGCGCCGGGCGGTCGCCTACTTCAGCTCGGCCGAGGAGAGGCCGAGGAGCCGCCGCGCCACCACGAGCTGCTGAATCTGCTGAGTGCCCTCGAAGATGTCCAGGATCTTCGAGTCGCGCGCCCACTTCTCCAGCAGCGTCTGCTCGGAGTAGCCGGTGGTGCCGGCCATCTCGACCGCCTTGAGGGTGACGTCGCTGGCCACACGCGCGGACTTGGCCTTTCCCATCGACGCTTCCTTGGAGTTGGGGATCCTGTTGTCGGCCTGCCATGCCGATCGGACCGTCAACAGATATCCGGCCTCCCAGTCGGCCTCCATCCGCAGGAATTCCGCGGCGGCGGCGCTCTGGGCGTGTGCGGGCTTGTCGTAGGAGATCTCGATGCCTGCGTCGGTGAGGATCGCACGCAGATCCTCGAGTGCGGCGCGGGCCACGCCCACTGCCATCGCCGCAACGATGGGCCGGGTGTTGTCGAACGTCTCCATGACGCCCGCGAAGCCCTTGTCGGCCTGAATATCTGGGTTTCCCAGCAGGTTGTCCTTGGGGATGCGCGCATTGTCGAATCGGATGGCAGCGGTGTCGGAGGCCTTGATGCCGAGCTTGTGTTCGAGGCGCTCGACGGTGACGCCCGGGTGTTCACGCGGAACGATGAACGACTTGATCGCGGCACGTCCCAACGACTTGTCCAGCGTCGCCCACACCACGATGTGGGTCGCGCGCGAACCGGCGGTCACGTAGATCTTCTCGCCGTTGATGACGTACTCGTCGCCCTCGAGCCTCGCCGTGGTCGACACGGCCGCCGAATCGGAGCCGAAGCCTGGCTCGGTGATGGCCATCGCGGCCCACACCTTGCCGAGGCGGTCGAGTTGCTCATCGGTCGCTACGCCGGAGATCGCGGCATTTCCGAGACCCTGATAGGGCACGGAAAGCAGCAGTGCCACGTCGCCCCAGCTGATCTCGACCGCGTTCAGGAGTGCGGACATGTTGGCGCCGTTGATGTTTCCCTTCGGGCCATCGCCGCCGCGAAATGCCTCGGCGCCGGCGAAGGAGATCGTCTTGGACTGCGAGATGCCCTCGAACAGGGTGGCCAGGGTGTCCAGTTCGACGGGGTAGGCGTGCTCGGCGAGGTCGTACTTGCGCGAGATCGGTCGCAGCATCTCGGCGGCCCCGGCGTGGCCCTTGTCGATCACGGCCCGCAGCTTCTTCGGCATTTCCAAATTGATTGCCATGTGAGGTCTTCCGTTCTTCTTCTTCGGGACCGTTAGAGGACGACGACGCCCTCGGCGACACCGAGTACGCGGAGGTCGCGGTACCAGCGCTCGACGGGATGCTCCTTGGTGAAGCCGTGGCCGCCGAGCAACTGGACGCCGTCGAGGCCGATCTGCATGCCCTTGTCGGTGCCGAACTTCTTGGCCAGTGCGGCTTCTCGGGCAAACGGCAGCCCTTGCTCGGCACGCGCCGCGCCGCGCCAGGTGATCAGGCGCAGGCCGTCGAGTTCGATGGCGATGTTGGCGCACATGAAGGCGACGGACTGGCGGTGGGCGACCGGCTCGCCGAACGCCTCGCGCTCCTTGACGTAGGGCACCACGTGGTCGAGCACCGCGTGGGAGGTGCCGACCGCCAACGCTGCCCAGCCGAGCCGGGAGAGCGCGATCGCCTCGGAGTAGTCACGGGAAAGTTCGGTGTCGGTCGCATCATCCGCCCCGAGGCGGTTGTGAATGGGCACGGACACGTTGTCGAGTTCGATGCGGCCGAGTGCGGCAGCGCGGATGCCCATGCTCGGGTCGGCCTTCACCGTCAGGCCCTGGGATGCGGACTCGACGATGAACAGTGCGGGCTTCCCGGCCAGCTGTGCGCCGATGATGAACAACTCGGCATCTGCGGCGGCCGGTACCAGCGACTTGATGCCGGACAGTCGGTAGCCGCTCGGGGTGCGGACCGCGGTGGTCTTCAGCGCGGTCGGATCGAAGAGTGCCTGCGGTTCGGCGATCGCCACGCATGCCTGCGGAACGTTCTCGCCCGCGAAGTCGCGGAGGTAGGTGGCCTGCTGGTCGGCGCTGCCCCAGTGCGTCAGCGCCGATGCGACGCCGCCGGGGGCCAGGATCGGCAGCGCCAGGCCCATGTCCCCATAGGCAAGCGCCTCGGCGACCAGCGCGTTCGTCACCGTACTGCGGTGTTCGGCGATGCCGTCGAAGGCCTCGGGGACGTGGAAGGCCGTGATGCCGAGTTCGGCGGCCTTGGAGATCAGGTCCCGGGGGTAGGCCGCGGCGGCATCGGCGTCATGGGCCGCGGTCCGCAGGATCTCCTCGGCGAACTCGTCGACGGTCTCGACGATCATCTTCTGGTCGTCGTCAGGGGTCAGGTCGAAGTAGTCGGCCCCGCTGGGCGCCAGGCGGGTCGCCGTTTTACCGAGACCCTGCACCCGGTTGAACTGCCGGGTCGAGGCGCCGACCGCAGAGAAAGCGGTCTTCACGCCGTATTGCAGGCTCCGGTTCAGCGGGTCGCGAAGTTTGTAACGGTCGAGAAATTCCTGACCGAGTATCGGCGTGATCAGCGCCAATCCGATGTCGGTCGCCGTCCGCCTGTGCTTTCGCAGGCCCACCGAACTCTCTCGCCCGGAGCGCCGCGGATGCTGTTTCTTCGGCGGCATGGTGTTGGTCATGTGCAGCCTTGCGTCGTTGGGCAGGACAGGATGCCCCTATCTTACTCCTGAGTAAGATAGGGGTGGTGTGTTAGTTGCCTCACACGGAGGCTATCGATCACCCGGTCGTGCAGGAGTCCGTTGGTGGCCAGGGCGCTGCCGCCGTGCGGCCCGGGAGAGCCGTCGACGGCGGAGAATGTGCCGCCCGCCTCGCGGACCAGAATGTCCAGGGGCGCGAGGTCCCACAGCTTCACCTCCGGTTCGGCAACGATGTCGACCGCACCCTCGGCAAGCAGGCAGTACGACCAGAAGTCGCCGTATCCCCGCACCCGCCAGACGGTGTCGGTGAGGCCGAGGAAGTGCGAACGTCGCTCACCCCACCCGACGAGGTCGGAGTAGGACAGGCTCGCCGACTCGAGTTCGTTCACGGCCGATACCGAGATGCGCCGGCCATCGCCGCGGAACGACGTATGGGCGCCCTCGCCCGCCCCGGCCCACCACCGGCGCTGCAGCGCGGGGGCGCTGACCACCCCGACAACGGGCGCGCCATCGACCAGCAGCGCGATGAGCGTCGACCAGACCGGAACGCCGCGTACGAAGTTCTTGGTGCCATCGATCGGGTCGAGTACCCACTGGCGGCCCTTGAAGATCGCCGTCCCGCCGTACTCTTCGCCGAACACCGCATCGTCGGGGCGTTCCACGGAGAGGCGCGCCCGCAGGATCTCCTCGACCGAGCGGTCCGCGTCGGTGACCGGCGTCAGGTCGGGCTTGGTTTCGACATGCAGATCGAGCGCTCCGAACCGGTCCAGTGTCAGCGCGTCGGCCTGGTCGGCCAACTGCAAGGCGAGGGCTACATCGGCGGCGATGTCATCGGGGACCGTGGTCATGGCAAGCAGTCCTACCATGGCGGTGTGCTGGAACTCTTCGTGATCTTGATGTTGGTCGGTGCGATCGCCTTGATCGTCGTACCGAGGCTCCGCAGGAGAGGGCCACGTGGTGACGTCGCGCACGGCACTCTTCTGGTCACCGGTGTGAGTCCGCGACCCGACGTGGAGGGTGAGCAGTTCGTCACGATCAGCGGGGTCATCAACGGGCCCACCGTCAACGAGTACGTCGTCTATCAACGGATGGCTGTCGATGTCGGCAATTGGCCCACCATGGGCCAGCTCATCCCCGTCGTCTACTCGATGAAGAACGCCGACAACTGGAGCTTCGCGCCGCCAGAGCCGTTGGAGCCGCCCTTGGATGGGCCGCCTCCTCCGCCGCCCGCGCCCTACCGCTAGTTCGACGCCGCTGCCCAGTCAGGCAGCGTCCGCGGCGTCATGGCCGGTTTCGTCTTCGGCGTGCTCGCCGGTTTCGTCGGTGCGTCCGGGTAGTGGTGGTGCCTTGGATTGGTATCTGGTGCCGGTGGGGGTGGTGTATTCGGCGGTGTGGGTGCCGTCGTCGGCCAGGGTGGTGTTTACCTGCCAGCCGGGGGCTTGTTTGGCGTAGTTGCAGGCCTCGCAGAGTCCCAGGCCGTTGACGGCGGTGGTGGGCCCGCCGCGTGCGGCGGGGGTGGCGTGATCGGTATGGCGGATCGGGGCGTCGCAGTAGGGGGTGCGGCAGGTGGCATCGCGCAGCGCGATGAACCTGGCCAGGCCCTTCGGGAACCGGCGGGAGCGTGACTCCATCGCGACCAGCGCCCCCGAGCGGGGATGGCGGTAGAGCCGGCGCAGCGTGGCCCGTGAGCGGGCGTCGCTCACCGACTCCGCGACCAGGCGTCGGGCCAGCGCCCCCGGGATCGGCCCATGCCCGCCGACCCGCGCCGGTTCGCTGTCCCCACCGAGCAGGGTGTCGTCGGTGATGACCAGGTTCACCGCCACCGGCACCGGGACCTCGGCGGGGCGCCCGGTGACCCGCTCGACGAGCGTGTCGGCCATCACCTGCCCGCGCCCGCGGCCGTCGCCGCAGCTGTCGGCGGAACGCTTGAGCGCGGCGTACACCGCCACCCCCTGGGGCATCGGCAGCAGTGCGGTCACGTAGGTCATGGCATCAGGTGCGGGGCGGATGCCCACGTTGCGTTCCCGCTCGGCGCGCACCGCGCGATCCACCACGGCCTGGGGGTCCAGGCGGTAGGCGATCGCCTTGGCCTCGGCCACGATGCACTTGTCGCCCTTGCCCACCAGGTCGGCGGCATCGCCGCACAGCTCGGCATCCAGCACCCGGCGGTCCTGCACGGTCAGGCATGCCGATTCCCGCACGATGAGGGTGGCCCGCCACTCCGAGAGCACCCCGGTCTGCAGGGCGGCCAGCGTGTGGGGCATCTCGTGGACCAGCGCGCGGGCGAACCCCAGATGGCGACCACCCTGGTTCGGCGAGTCGTGACGCGCCAGCCCGATCTCACCGGCCAACCCCTTACCCCGCCTCGACGCCGGCACCCCCGCGGCGGCCTCGGCCGCCCGGCGGCGCTCATCCAGCGCTGCGGTCAACCGCGCCTGCTCAGCCGCAGCCGCCGACTTGGCGACCTCCAGATCACCGATACGCGCGACCAGCGCCGCCTCCCCGGGATCCACCCCACGACCCGCACCTACCGAACATGTGTTCGATGCTACCCAGGGGGTATGACACGATGCGGCGACGAAAGGAACTCACATGCCGATCCCGCTTCCCGAGGGTCTGATCGACCTGCTCCGCCGACCCAGTCCGTGCTTCGTCGCGACGCTGATGCCCGACGGCTCGCCACAGCTCACCGAGACGTGGGTGACGACCGATGGCAACAACGTGGTGCTCAACATCGTCGGCGGCATGCAGAAGGCGCGGAACCTGGCGCGCGACCCGCGGGTGGCCGTCAACGTCGTCGACCCCGACAACGTCAACCGCTTCTACGCCGTGCGCGGTCGGGCGGTCGCCATGACCACCGACGGCGCAGCGGAAAGCATCGACGAGATCTCGCAGAAGTACCTCGGGATGCCCTACCCGAACTTCACCGGCAAGCCGGAGACCCGGGTGTTGGTCACCATCGAGGCCGACAGGGTCACACCGCCCGCACGCGACTGATAGCCGGTCGAGTCAGCCGTGTCCGATCCTCAACAGGTCGGCCAGCCTGGTCAGCTTCACCCGGGGCCTGCCCACGCCCTCGCCCGCGGACCGCTCGTGGTCGTCGATCAGCTTCCAGTGCTCAGCGGTGACCACCTTGGGCTGCCGTTCCAGAAGCCATTCGACCAGCCGCTCGGAATGGTCGGGTTCGAAATCGGACAACGAACTCGCCGCGAGGTCGGCCACCAGGGTGTTGACCGTGGCCTGGGAATCCTTCTTGTTGCTACCGATCACGCCGGATGGACCGCGTTTGATCCAGCCGACGACGTACGCGTTTCGGGTGCCTTCGACGCGGCCGTCGGTGTGAGGGATGGTTCCCGACCGTTCGTCGAACGGCAGACCCGGGGTCGCCACACCGCGGTAGCCGACCGCCCGCACCACCAACTGGGCGGGCAGCTCCTCGCGTGCGCCGGTGTCCTTGGCGACCACCCTGCCGCCGTCGTCGACGAGTTCATTGCTCCCCAGCACGATCGACGACACCCGATCGGTGCCCTTGAGTTCGATCGGGGACGTACGAAAGCGGAACACGATGCGCCGCTTGGCGCCCCGCGGACCACGCTCGGCGTAGCCGCGGAGCACCTTCACGTTGAGCTTGACAGTCTTGCCCGCGGCTTCGAGGTCCTCGTCGGAGATGTCGGCGAAATCGGCGGGGTCGACGATGACGTCGACGTCGGCCATGGCCTCGAGGTCGCCGAGTTCGCGGAGTTCGAGGGTGGTGAAGGTGGCCTGCAGGGGACCCCGGCGACCGATGACCACGACCTCTTCGACACCGCGGGCGTGTAGGGAGTCCAGCGCGTGGTCGGCGATGTCGGTGGCGGCCAACATGTCGGGGTCGCTGACCAGGACGCGGGCCACGTCCAACGCGACGTTGCCATTCCCGATCACCACGGCCCGCCCGCTCGACAGATCGGGCAGCATCTCCCCGAAGTGCGGATGCGCGTTGTACCAGCCCACGAAGTCGACGGCGGCAACGCTGCCCGCCAGCTCCTCACCCGGGATGCCCAGCGACCGATCGGATTGCGCCCCCACGGCGTAGACCACCGCGTCGTACCGCTGCGCAAGTTCGTCCACCTGCACGTGCCTGCCGACCTCGACGTTGCCGAAGAACCGGAACCGTGGATCGTTCGACGTCTTCTCGAACTGTGCGCTGATCGACTTGATCTTCGGGTGGTCGGGCGCCACACCGGACCGCACTAGACCCCACGGGGTGGGCAGCATCTCGAGCATGTCGACGCGCACGTCGCGCCGTTCGGCTCCCTCGGCCGAGTCGGTCGAGTCGGCGAACTTCAGCAATGACGCGGCGGCAAAGTAACCCGAAGGTCCCGAGCCGACGATCGCCACGTGGTAGGGGCGCATTCCTCAGCTTTCTGTAATCCTGCGGCCCGGTGGCGCGCAAGGGGCTGTCCGACGCCGTGGGGCTGGTTACACGCCGATGCTAAACCCGCCGGGTGTCTCCTGGGGGAAGGAGCGGAGGGTTCCGCAGTGCGGTCGGTACGCTCAGAGGCCGTGGATCAAGACCGACAACCTGAGATCGCCGCCCTGGACACCACCCTGACCACGGTGGAGCGGGTGCTTGACGTGGATGGGCTGCGCTCCCGCATCCGCCTGCTGGAGCAGGCGGCGTCCGATCCCAACCTTTGGGACGACCAGAGCCGCGCGCAGAAGGTCACCAGCGAGCTGTCACACACCCAGGGGGAGCTGCGCCGCGTCGAGGATTTGCGGCAGCGGCTCGACGACCTCCCGGTGCTCTACGAAATGGCATCCGAGGAGGAGGGGCAGGATTCCCAGAACGCCACCGCCGAGGCCGACGCCGAAATGACGAAGTTGCGCGAGGACATCGCGGCCATGGAGGTCCGCACGCTGCTCGCTGGCGAGTACGACGAGCGCGAGGCGTTGGTGAACATCCGTTCGGGGGCGGGCGGGGTCGACGCCGCCGACTGGGCGGAGATGCTCATGCGGATGTACGTCCGGTGGGCCGAGCAGCACGATTACCCCGTCGAGGTGTTCGACACGTCCTACGCCGAGGAGGCGGGTATCAAGAGCGCGACCTTCGCGGTGCATGCGCCGTTTGCGTACGGGACCCTGTCGGTCGAGCAGGGCACCCACAGGTTGGTCCGGATCAGTCCGTTCGACAACCAGAGCCGGCGCCAGACGTCGTTCGCGGAGGTCGAGGTGCTGCCGGTGGTCGAGACCACCGATCACATCGACATTCCCGAGGGTGACGTCCGTGTCGACGTGTACCGTTCCAGCGGTCCCGGCGGCCAGTCGGTGAACACCACGGACTCCGCGGTACGGCTCACCCATGTGCCCACGGGTATCGTCGTGACCTGTCAGAATGAGAAGTCGCAGCTCCAGAACAAGGTGTCGGCGATGCGGGTTCTCCAGGCGAAGCTGTTGGAACGCAAGCGCTTGGAGGAACGCGCCGAGATGGACGCGCTCAAGAGCGACGGCGGCAGCTCCTGGGGCAATCAAATGCGGTCCTACGTGCTGCAGCCCTATCAGATGGTGAAGGACCTCCGCACCGACTACGAGGTCGGCAACCCGGCTGCGGTACTCGACGGAGACATCGACGGCTTCCTGGAAGCGGGAATCCGTTGGCGCAATAGGAAAGACGACGATTAACACCCACTATCTCGCGTTCGAATGGGCGGCCCGCTGGCATGACTTCTGGCAGGGCGAAATCGGCGTGTGGATTCTCACCAGCGGCCTGAAGATCGCTCTGCTGCTGCTCTTCGGGGCGCTGGCGGCACGGTTCATCAACTGGGCCGCCAAGAGGATCACCTACCGCATCGACGCCGAGTATCAGGAAACCGACCAGCTGGTGCGGACCGAGAGCGCCAAGCACCGCCAGGCCGTCGCGTCCGTGATCTCGTGGGTGTCGATCGCGCTGCTCTTCGTGCTGGTGGCGACCCAGATCACAGACGCCCTGCAGGTGCCGATCAGCTCGCTGGTCGCCCCCGCGGCGGTCCTGGGCGCTGCGCTGGGCTTCGGTGCCCAGAAGCTGGTGCAGGACCTGCTCAGCGGCTTCTTCATCATCACTGAACGGCAGTACGGCTTCGGTGACCTGGTGCAGTTGAACATGCTCGGTGCGCCGGAGGCCTCGGAGGGGACCGTCGAAGAGGTCACACTGCGAGTGACCAAGCTGCGCACCGCCGAGGGTGAGGTCTACACCGTCCCGAACGGCAACATCGTCCGGTCGTTGAACATGTCCAAGGACTGGGCGCGCGCGGTCATCGACGTCCCCGTGTCCGTGAACGCCGACATCAACCGCGTCAACGATCTGCTCCACGAGGCGTGCCGCAAGGCGTGGGAGGACGACACCCTCAACAAGTTGCTGCTCGACGAGCCCGCCCTCATGGGGGTGGAGAGCATCGAGCTGGACACGGTCAATGTGCGGATCGTGGCGCGAACGCTGCCCGGCAAGCAGTTCGAGGTCGGCCGTCGCATGCGGATCAGGATCATCGCCGCGCTCGCCTCCTCCGGGATCGACACGATGTCCGAAGGCGCACCCTCCGTGGGTGCCGTCATGCCCACCGTGACCGCCGGCGACACGGGGAAGAGCGCCCAGGGCGGGAGCGACCAGAGATGATGCGCTGGTTGAGGAAGTGGCGGCGCCCCGACCGTGGCTGGCCGCGATATCTCCCGGGTGGGCGTATCCGCACGACCACGGTGGCGATGGTGATCGCGTTCGCTGCGCTGTCGTGGGTATCCCAGACCTATCAGCCCGACGTGGTTCCCGCGCCCGAGACTGCCGTGGTGCCGCCGGGCTTCGTGCCGGACCCGGAGTACACCTGGGTGCCGCGCACCAACGTGCGGGAACGAGCGACGAGCACCACGTCCACGACCACCACGACGACGACTACGACGAGCCCTACCTCCACGTCGCCGACATCGACGGACGAAGAATCACCGACGACGATCGTCGATCCCGACGGACAGGGTCCCCTGACGGCGACCACGGTCACACCGACGACCATCCCCACGACCCCGACGAGTTCGAGTCCAGAGCCAGGGACGACGCCGACCACACCGCCGCCGTCGACGTAGACCGGCCCCGGTTCGTGGCCCCGCTACACTGGCGTGCCGTGATGATCACCCTCGACCATGTGAGTAAGCAGTACAAGTCCTCGGCGCGCCCGGCCCTGGACAACGTGTCGCTCAAGATCGACAAGGGTGAGTTCGTATTCCTCATCGGACCGTCCGGTTCGGGCAAGTCGACGTTCATGCGCCTGCTCCTCGGTGAGGACACACCGACCAAAGGCGACATCCAGGTGTCCAAGTTCCACGTGAACAAGCTCCCGAGTCGCCACATCCCCAGCCTGCGACAGGTGCTGGGCTGCGTCTTCCAGGACTTTCGTCTGCTGCAGCAGAAGACGGTGTTCGAGAACGTAGCGTTCGCCCTCGAGGTGATCGGCAAGCGATCCGACGTCATCAACAGGGTCGTGCCCGACGTTCTGGAGATGGTGGGGCTGTCGGGCAAGTCCAACCGACTGCCCAACGAACTCTCCGGTGGCGAGCAGCAGCGCGTCGCGATCGCCCGCGCATTCGTGAACCGGCCGCTGGTCCTGCTGGCCGACGAACCCACCGGCAACCTGGACCCGGAAACCAGCAAGGACATCATGGATCTGCTCGAGCGGATCAACCGCACCGGCACGACGGTACTGATGGCCACACACGACCATCACATCGTCGACTCGATGCGCCAGCGGGTGGTCGAACTCGAACTGGGACGCCTGATCCGCGACGAACAACGCGGTGTCTACGGAATGGATCGCTAAGTGCGCTTCGGCTTTCTCCTCAACGAGGTCCTCACGGGACTTCGCCGCAACATCACGATGACGGTCGCCATGATCTTGACGACCGCCATCTCGATCGGACTGTTCGGCGGTGGCCTGCTCGTCATCAGGCTCGCCGACAGCTCCCGAACCATCTATCTGGACCGCGTCGAGAGTCAGGTGTTCCTGACCAACGACGTGTCGGCCAACGACCCGACGTGTGATGCCGATCCGTGCAAGGCCCTGCGTCAGCAGATCGAGGACCGCGACGACGTGAAGTCGGTTCGCTTCCTGAACCGAGACGAGGCCTACGACGACGCGATCACGAAGTTTCCCCAGTACAAGGACGTGGCGGGTAAGGACGCCTTCCCGGCGTCGTTCGTCGTCAAGCTGGAGAATCCCGAACAGCACAAGGAGTTCGACGATGCCATCGTCGGCCAGCCCGGCGTGCTCAACGTCCTCAACCAGAAGGACCTGATCGACCGGCTCTTCGCGGTGCTGGACGGACTCAGCAGCGTCGCGTTCGCGGTGGCCCTGGTGCAGGCGATCGGCGCGGTTCTCCTGATCGCCAACATGGTCCAAGTCGCGGCGTACACCCGAAGAACCGAGGTCGGCATCATGCGACTGGTCGGCGCGAGTCGCTGGTACACCCAGCTGCCGTTCCTCGTGGAGGCGATGCTCGCCGCGTTCATCGGTGTGGTGCTGTCGATCGTCGGGCTCATCGTCGTGCGGGCATTGTTCCTCGAGAAGGCACTCGACCAGTTCTATCAAGCGAATCTGATCGCGCGGATCGACTACGCCGACATCCTCTACATCGCGCCGATCCTGCTGTTCGTCGGTGTCGCGATGGCCGGCGTGACGGCCTACGGCACGCTGCGGCTATACGTGCGGAGATAGCCGTGGCCACCAAGAAGGCTGAAGCCGACAAGAGGCGCAACAACCAGGTCGTCGCCACGAATCGCAAGGCGCGGCATAACTATTCGATTCTGGACACGTTCGAGGCGGGTGTGGCGCTGGTGGGCACCGAGGTCAAGAGCCTGCGCGAGGGTCAGGCGTCGCTCGCCGATGCGTTCGCCACGGTGGATGACGGCGAGATCTGGCTGCGAAACCTGCACATCCCGGAGTATCACCACGGCAGCTGGACCAATCACGCGCCGCGGCGCAACCGCAAGCTGCTGCTGCACCGCAGTCAGATCGACAACCTGGTGGGCAAGATCCGTGACGGCAACCTCACCCTGGTGCCGCTGTCGCTGTACTTCACCGACGGCAAGGTCAAGGTGGAACTCGCCCTGGCGCGAGGCAAGCAGACCCACGACAAGCGGCATGACATCGCGAAACGCGACGCGAACAGGGAGGTCGTGCGCGAACTCGGACGGCGCGCCAAGGGCATGACCTGATCGGGGTCGTCTTCGCGCTGGTGTCGGCCATCGGCTTCGGCGTGAGCGACTTCGTGGGCGGTATCGCGTCGCGGAGGGTGGCCGCCCTGCGGGTGGTGCTGGCGTCCTATCCGGTGGCGATGGTGCTGCTGGCCGCCTTGGCGTTCGCGTTGGGCGGCGACATCTCGACCGGCGCCGTGGTGTGGGGCGCGCTGTGCGGGTTGAGTCAGGCATTCGGGGTGTGGTGGTTCTACGCCGCGTTGGGTTCCGGGCCGATTTCGGTGGTGTCGCCCCTGACGGCGATCCTGGTGGCGGGCGTCCCAGTCGGTGTCGGTGTGGTGTTGGGGGAGCGGCCCGGCGGTCTTGCCTACGCGGGTATCGGCCTTGCGCTGATCGCCGTGGTCCTGGTCAGCCGCGAGGTGACCGACGAGGACCCGACACCTCACCGTTTCACAAGGAAGGTCGCGTGGCTGACTCTCGGCGCTGGGCTGGCCTTCGGGCTGAACTTCGTGCTCATCGATCAGGCGCCCGTCGAGGCGAGGCTGTGGCCACTGGTGTTCGCGCGCATCTCGGCGACCGTGCTGGTGCTGATGATCGCACTGGTTACCCGCAATCTGGCGCTGCCCTCGGGCGTTCCGCTGCGGCTGGCACTGGTGGCGGGTCTGGTCGACACGTTCGCCAACGTGGCCATGCTGTGGGCGTTGCAGGCGTCGATGCTGTCGCTGGCCGGCGTGCTGATCTCGCTCTATCCGGCGGCGACGGTCGGGCTCGCACTGGTGGTGCTCAAGGAACGGGTGCAGTGGTGGCAGGTCGTCGGCATGGTGCTCGCGCTGGTATCGGTGGCGATGATCGCGACTGGCTGACGGAGCGGGCGCCCAGGCGATACCGTCGGCCCCGTGAACAGCCCCGCACGCCCCGTCACCATCCTGGACAAAGCCGAGATCCTGCATGGCCTCTTCGCCTGCTGGGCTGACATCGAGCGCCTGATGGCCGAGGTGCCCGACGACCACTGGCGCGCGCCCACCTCGCTGCCCGGGTGGTGTGTCCGCGACGTCGTCTCGCACATGATCGGCACCGAGTCGATGCTGCTCGGCATTCCAACGCCGGAAGCCAACCCCGAAACGGACGTGGACGTCTCGACGTTGGAGCACGTCCGCAATCCAATCGGCGAGATGAACGAATGCTGGGTCCGTCACCTGGCCGGCGAGACCGGGGCCGACGTCCTCGCTCGCTTCCGTGAGGTCACCGCGCAGCGCCGGGAGGTGTTGAACGCGATGAGTGATGACGACTGGAACGCCGCGTCGGCCACGCCTGCGGGACCGGACAGCTATGGCCGCTTCATGCGGATTCGCATCTTCGACTGTTGGATGCACGAACACGACATCCGCGACGCGCTGGAACGGCCCGCGTCCGATGACGATCTGCAGGGGCCTGCCTCCAGGCTCGCGCTCGACGAGGTCGCCGCCAGCATGGGGTTCGTCGTGGGCAAGCGCGGCAAGGCGCCCGACGGTGCACGGGTCGCCATCGAGCTGACCGGAGCCCTTGAGCGCAACATCCGGGTCGCCGTCGATGGTCGGGCAGCGGTGGTCGGTGACTTCGGTGGTGAGCCGCCCACGACCGTGATCCGACTGGACGGCCTGCTGTTCACCAGGCTGTGCGGCGGACGGCTGACGGGTGCGGATTCAGTCGAGTACAAGGGCGACGCCGAGGTCGGCGAACGGATCGTCGCCAACCTGAACTATGTGATCTGACCTGCGCGGTTACGGACTGGAGCTGATGGACACGCGCGGAACCGCCG
The DNA here is from genome assembly GCA_963798245.1 of uncultured Actinomycetota bacterium. Lineage (GTDB taxonomy): Bacteria > Actinomycetota > Actinomycetes > Mycobacteriales > Mycobacteriaceae > Mycobacterium. The sequence goes on along the minus strand of CAWCSO010000002.1, from coordinate 89,322 downwards.
GTGGACCCGCCGCAGCCTGATCCTCGGCCAACCCGATGCATGCACCGCTGTCACCACCGGTGCACGGAATGCCGTCGATCTCGGGGATGTCGGGATTGGCCGCCGTCGTCGTGAATCCCTGGTTCGAGTTCGGCACGATCATCGGTGTGCAGGTCGTGGTGAAGGTGTCGGTTTCCTCGCCACTGGTGCAGGTCGCGAGCGGCGTCGACACGACCGTCGCCGTCGCCAGCATCGCTGCGGGTGCGCCCAGCGAAGCCAGGCCCACGGCCGCGGCCAGGATGAAACGCTTGGACGGTATCGCCGAGATCGCCATTGGGTGCCATTCTTCGCTGGTTGATTGCCTTGGGCGTGCTAATCCTAGGACGGTTCGGCGGGAATTTTGCCGAACCCATTGATCGTCGCCTGCCCGAGACACTTATTCGCTCGACGATGTCGGACCCGTCGGTATGATGGGGTGTCCTGCCGAACGTCGGCGGGGATGCGAGGGGCTGAACGGTTTCGACTTCGCGCATCGAATCAAGGGAAGCGTGCCGGTGCAGGCAAGAGACCACCGTAAGCGTCGTTGCAACCAATTAAGCGCCGATTCCAATCAGCGCGACTACGCCCTCGCTGCCTAAGCGACGGTGTGTCTGTCAGACCGGGAGCGCCCTCGGCCCGGACCCTGGCATCAGCTAGAGGGACAAACCCATACGTCCGGTCGCGGGATGTACGGGGACATCAAACAGCGACTGGGATCGTCATCCTGACTTGTTCGCGTGATCAGGAGATCCAAGTAGAGGCATAGCGGACTGCGCACGGAGAAGCCTCGAGGGAATGCCGTAGGACCCGGGTTCGATTCCCGGCAGCTCCACAATCGAATAGCAGATGAGGCCCCCAGGGATGGGGGCCTCATCTGTGTTGGAGCGTTGTCACCGGTTCCCGTCCACGCTCTGAGACGCTGTGCGGGTGGATCTGATCTGGGGTGTCGTTGCACTCACCGTCGCAACCTTGACGGTGTTCCTCGCGGTGCGCCGGCTGGTCATGGTGGTAAGCGGGCTGGTGTTCGCCCGCTATGTCGCCGTCGGCGGGCTGGTGGCGTTCTCCACGGATCGCGACGACTCCACCGACGACCACGGCGGTGCCGCCTACCACCTGCGGTTCGAGGTCGGCGGGCCCGGGGTGTTTCACAACGTCACGGTGCAACTGTTGGGTGTGCAGGACGGCGGCGAGGGTGGCGATCTGGAACGGCCCGCGCTGCGGCACACCATGACCGCCGGCGACGACCCGATCGAGTGGACCTTCCGGATTCCCCACGAAACGGCCGAGCAGGCATGGGTGATGGTGACCTGGGTCCGGCCGTATCTGCAGGGTGTCGAATCCGAGGCGCTCGCGCAATGGTTACAGACGGGTCGGCTGTACGAATGGAGGTGGTACTCCGAGACGAACCGCTACATGCGGACCGTCATTCGGTTCGTTGCCCGACGGTGGTCAGTACCCGCCGGCGAGTCGGTGCGCGAGTTGCCGCTGTATGGGCGGTGGCGCCGCACCTCTTCGAACACCAGCGCCGATCTGTTGGGTCCGGCTGCCACCCCGCCGCCGATGGTCTAGGCCGTCCGCCGTGGCCGCTTACGGTCGGCGCCAGCCACCGCGTCACCACCCGACCGCCGCGCCCTTCGTCATCGCGCTGCCCTCATGAGTTCACCGGACAGGTGAAGACGGGTTGCGGTGGCGGCGTCGCGTCGAGCAGGAACGCGATGAGGATCTTTTCGGCGCAGGTGTTCTGGGCACTCGCGATATGCCCCGGGCCGGGTGCGATCACCAGCGAAGAACCCCGTATCTGACCGTGTAGGGACAGTGCCCACTCCAGGGGGGTGGCCGGGTCGCCGGTGGTGCTGAGGATCAGCACCGGGCCGGCCCCCTCGGGGTTCACCGGCCCGGGAGTGCGAACCGGGCCAACCGGCCAGGATTCACAGGGCGCCAGCGACCACGCCCGGTTGCCGCCACTGATGGGGCTCTCCCGAGCCCAGATGGGAGCCAACCGGCCTGGGGCCTGCGGGTCGCGTGCGTCCGCGAAGTCGCTGCACACCACCGATAAGTACTCCGAATCCGCCGGGTTGACCATGAGGTCCGGGGAGTAGGCAGCCTCGACCACCGCTGGCCACCGGCCCGCCAGTGCGTCGCCCAGTGTCGCCCGCAGGGCCGGCCAGCCCGAAGCAGGCATGTACTGCGATGACTCGACCAGGGCCAGCATCCGCGAACCTGACAGCTCACGACCGTCGGGAGCACGGTAGGACGCCGTGTTGAGCCGGTCGATGATCCCAAGGATCGTCTGGACACCGTTCTGCTGGGGGCCCGGTAACGGGCAGTCGCTGCGGCGCAGGCAGTCTGCGGCGAAGGCCGTCACACTGGCCTGCATACCGATGGCCTGCCCGTGCCTGACGGCGCGATAGTCCAGTTCGGGAGCCATGACCGAATCCAGTACGACGCGGCCGGACCGTCCCGGGAACATCTGCGCGTAGAGCGCGCCGATGAAAGTCCCGTAGGAGTAGCCCAGGTAGCTGGTCTTGTCGAAACCCATGGCCGCACGGATGGCGTCCATGTCACGAACCACGTTCTCGGTGCCGAGATGGCTCAGCGCCGAGCCGAATTGGCGCTCGCAGGCGGCTCCGATTCCGGTGGCGAGTTCCTGCCTGCGTTGGTCATCGGCTCCCGACCGCGGCACGCTGGGCTGGTTGAAAATCGCCGCCTTCTGTTGGTCGTCGAGACAGGAGACCGCCGGCTTGGATCCGCCCATCCCCCGCGGGTCGAACGACACCACTGTGTAGACGTCGGTGAACTTCTCGTAGTACTCGCGGCCGGATCGCAGTTCGTCGACACCGCTGATGCCCGGCCCTCCAGGATTCATCATCAGCAACTGCGGTTTCTCGGATTTCGAGGGGATGCGGGCCACCGGGATGATGAACGTCTCCCCGCCGGGGCGGGTGTAGTCATAGGGCACGCTGATCGTCGCGCACTCGATACCCGGCACATCGGACGACTGGCACCGCCCCCAACCACTGAGTTGAGGTCCTTGCGCGGACTGTTCGGCCCGCGGCGGTGCGGAACACCCGGCCACTAGCACGGTCGCTGTCAGAAAGCAGCTCAACGACCGGGCCGAGACAGCGGGCATGTCCCTATCTCTAACATGCGATCGCAGCAGCGGGGGCCGAGTGGCCCGATGGGGGCAGGCCGACCGTGTGGCTGAACTGTCCCATCAGGTCGGTGCAACACTGCAACTCGCCGTGACAACGCCCGGCCTCGCCCGTTGGCCGACGCTTCCGCCCATGGAACGGTCGTAGTGGGATCGGGGTCGCCTGTTCTGGTTGATGATCAGGTCCTTGCGCTCAGCCTCGGACAGTCCGCCCCAGACACCGAAGGGCTCCGCGACTGCCAGCGCGTGAGCGCGGCATTGTGCGAGGACCGGGCATACTCGGCACAATTCCTTGGCGCGTCTCTCGCGGGCCCTCTTGGTATGGCATTTCTCGCTCTCGGACGAGAAGAACACTGCCGGGTCGGCTCCGCGACACCGAGCTTGGCTCTGCCAGTCCCAGAAGTTGGACTCTGGACCGGGTAGGTCTTGCAAGAGTGACAACTGCATCGTGTGTTCCTCTCTAGTCCTGTCATCGATGTACTCGGAATTGGCGCGCGCAGTGTTACACGTGTGGCCTGCGGGGCTGCTGATAGAACACGAACCTGCGGCGGTCATGGGCGCGCCTTGCCATGATCACGCGCTGTCTTGCCTCAGGCCTCGGCATTCATCGGCGTGGTGCCGGTTGTTCGATCACCCGCATGGCGGCGGCCTGACCGTCCCGGAGGAAACCGCTGATTTCGGTCGCCGTAGCGCCGATCTGCTCGTTGGTGGCGCGTTCTGGTCCAAGCAGCGCTGTGACCGCCGTGCTCAACACCTGCATGGGTTCATCAGCGGGCTGCGGTCCGGACGCGGGACCGATCAGGGTCATCGCGACGCCCGTGATGAGCGCCCCTAGGGCGAACGCTTGGTCGGCGATGTTCCAGTCGGTTCGTGCCAGTCCGTGGCGGCGCCAGATGGGAAGGATTGCCTGCAACACCGCAGTGGGCCCGAGCGCGTCGTGGAGGGCAACAGAGCGGGGATGTTCGGCCAGCATGCCGAGGAGGTCGACGTCGTGGCGTTGCAGAGCAGCAATGAGGGGTTGACTGGTCGCGATCTCGAGCATCGCCGGGCAGAAGCGGGACGGACGGGCCAGATCCGGTTCATCGGTGAGCTTCTGAATCAAGTCGTCGAGAAGGCTGAGGAAACCACGGCCGATGAGGCCGATCAGAAGATCCTCCTTCGTGGGCCAGTACAGATAGAAGGTGCCCTTCCCCACGTGGGCTCGTTGGGCGACGTCGGCGACCGTGAACCCCTTTGCGCCGCGGCCGACGAGAAGTTCGCCGGCTGCTGCGAGCAACCTGGCCGCCTTCGCCGAGTGCTGCTCGGGTAGCCCGTGGAGGGAGGTGCTCATCGGGGTGACTGTATCTCGGCGGACCGAAGGAATCAGTCAAACTGACCAAAATGGTCGTTTGGTCAGCTACGCGCTATCATCGGAGGTGTTGCGGAACTGGGCGCCTTGCCCACCAAAGGGGTTGGAGAACCACACGATGCCGACGCACGAGCGTGCCAGTGAATCGCCCAACAGCGCGGATCTCGACCATCTCACCAATCCGCCTGCTCGGGTACGGGCACTGACGAAGGCGATCACGGCCGTTGCCGACACACTCGATCCGGTCGTCGATCTGTGTCGCATCCATGTCGACGGACTGGAGAACCTGCCCCGCGACGGCCGGTTCCTCCTCGTCGGCAACCACACGTCATCCGGTCTGCCCGAGATCGTCCTGACGCCCTACTTCGTGCGCCGGGAACTCGGTGTTCGGGTCCGCGGTCTTGCCGCCAGGTCATTCGCCGAGACGGGCGGTCTCACCCGGGACGTCCTGGAGGCTGCCGGTGCCGTGGTCGGTCATCCCGACATTGGTGCGGAATTGATGAGGCACGGTGAGACTGTGCTCGTCTTCCCCGGCGGGGGCCGGGACATGCTCAAATTCAAAGGCGAGGAATACCAGTTGCATTGGGAAGGCCGCAGCGGGTTCGCACGGCTGGCCATTGCGCATGACTATCCGATCGTCCCCGTCGGACTGATAGGCGGTGACGACGTGTATCTCAGCCTCGTCGAACGCGACGGGGTCTGGGAGCGGATGAGTAGGACTGTCGGGGAACGTCTGCACGGCCTTGCCGGCACGGGTATCCCCGTGGCGCGCGGTCTCGGTCCGACCCTCGTGCCGCGCCCGAAGCGGATGTACTTGCGCTTCGCCCCGCCGATCGACACCACGCGGCCCGCGGGTGTCCGCGCCGCCAGTTGGGAAGCCACGGTCAAGGAGCGGGCGCAAACCGCATTGGAAGCCACGCTTGCGGATGTGCAACGGCTGCGTGAGACCGACCCGTTCCGGAATCTCAATCCACTCGCATGGGCCAGGGCCGTCCGGCCCGGGTCGGGTTCCGGTGAGGCAGTCTTGGGAACATGAGGCAACTGGTCTTCGCGGCACCCGGCGCGCTCGAATGGCAGGACACCCGGGATCCGCAACCCGGGCCAGGGCAGGCGGTCGTTCGTCCACTCGCGGTCTCGCGGTGCGACCTGGACGTCGCCATGGCGGCGTTCGGCATCTTCCCGGGGCCCTACCCGGTTGGCCACGAGATCGCCGCGGAAGTGGTGGCCGTCGGAGCGGGCGTGACGCGAGTTGGACCCGGGCGGCGGGTCGCGGTTCCATTCCAGGTGTCGTGCGGCACCTGCCGGCCCTGTTCCGAACGGCATTACGCCGCATGCGAACCCAACCAGGCGCGCGCCGGTTCGGCCTTCGGTTTTGGCGAGTCCGGCGGCGGGCATGGGGGAGGGCTGGCCGACATGCTCGTGGTTCCCGATGCCGAGCACATGCTCGTCGCGGCGCCGGACGCGATCGACGACATCGCACTCGCCACCATCCCCGACAACCTCATCGACGCCTACCGCACCGTCGTCGACGGCCTGCGTGAGCGACCCGGTGCTGACGTCTTGATCGTCGGCGGTGACGCCCCCTCCATCAGCCTCTACACGATCCTTTGCTCCCGTGCCCTGGGAGCCGGCAGGGTCCGCTACGCGGACAGCGACCACGCCCGGCTGGCCGCGGCCTCCGACTTGGGAGCTGAAATCACCGACCTGGGAGGGGAATTCCCGCGCCGGTTGGACCGGGCGCCGATCGTGATCGCCGCGTCGCTGTCTGTCGAGGGACTGCACTGCGCCATCCGTTCGACCCAGGCCTACGGCCGGCTCTCGGTGGTGGCGATCCACTTCGCGCCCCAGACCCCGCTGCCGCTGCTCGAGATGTACACCCGGGGAATCACCTTTCACACCTCACGGGCCGACTCCCGCCGATTTCTTCCCGAGGTACTCGACCTCGTCGCCGCCGGACGACTGAACCCACTGGCCGTACCGACCACCGTCGTCAACTGGGACCAGGCCGCCGAGCGTTGGCTGGAACCGGCGATCAAGATGGTCGTCATCCGCTAGCTGATCCGGGATGCACCTATGTGCAGTCACGCGGTCGCAGTAGCCAACCGCCGCCTTTTCGGTTTCGGAGTTCACGCCTTGGAGAAGCCGTAGCATCCGCGGTGAGGCATGCGTCAGGCGCTGCCCAAGGGGGGCACGATGCTGATCAAGACGTTGGCTGAGCCCAAGGTGCCGAACTCGGCTCGTTGGGTTGGGCGGGTGTTCGCGCTGGCGGTGGCGTTGGGTGTTGGCTCGGCGATTGCCTGCATGCCGGTGGCGTTGGCCGACAAAACCGGTTCGGACGGCTCGTCGTCTTCGTCTAGTTCGGGTTCGTCGCGGTCGGGCGGTTCGGCGGCGGGCGGGCGGTCGCTCTCGTCGTCGAAGTCCGCTCGTTCGTCGGATTCCGACGGTGATACATCTGCGCAGACTGCGACCGGCAGGGTCTCGGACGCCGCTGGGGGTCCGCGCTCGCGCTCGGTTGCCGAGGAAGTATCCGCCGCGGCTGGGAGTTCGCGCTCGGGTACGGGTTCGGATTCGATGAATGAGGTTGAGTCGGATCCGGTGATGGTGACCCCGCCGGCCGACGAGGCTGCCTTGGCTGTGGTGGTGCCAGCTGCGCCGCCGGCGCCGGTGACCGAGTCGGCGCCGAAGAAGGCGACCCGGCCGGGCTTCTTGATGTCGAAGTGGCCCGGCGTGGACGACAACGTTTCTGGGGGCGCTCCCGTAGCTCCGCTGGCGGCCCCGCTGATGTTGGGGGCGACCGCAGTCGGGCGACGTGAGTCGGGCATCGAGGCGACGACGACCGCGAATGCAGCCAACGTCGGAGCGTCGGTGTGGCTGTTCGGAAATGGCACCGCCGAGCATCCCGATGGCGGGATCTTGATCGGTAACGGCTTCAGCTGGAACTCCGAGACGTGCGCGGGTATCACTGCCTGCGACGGCGGCAACGGTGGCCTGATCGGCGACGGCGGCATCGGCTACAACGGCGGCATCGGCGGGTCGGCGGTGTGGTTCGGCAGCGGCGGTAGCGGTGGGGCCGGTGCCAGCGGGGGCGTCGGCAATGGCGGTAACGGCGGCAATGGCGGTAACGGCGGGGCCGGCGGGCTGTTCATCGGTAATGGCGGCAACGGCGGGGACGGTGGTGCGGCGGGACCCGGAGGTAGCCCTGGCAGCGGCGGGGCCGGCGGTGCGGCGGGCCTCTTCGGCATCCCCGGTATGCCCGGTATGCCCGGCATGCCGGGCGCTACGAACGGCGACACGGTCATCTCCGCTCAGTACGGCACGACGACGATCCAGGGTAAGTACGTGGTGCAAAACAACGCCTACAACAATGGCGGGAACCAGACCATCACCGTGACCGCGACTGGATTTTCCATCACCGTCGAGAACGGCTCCACCTCAACCTCTGGCGCTCCGTTGGCGTACCCGTCGGTCTACCTGGGCTGCCATTACGACAACTGTTCGCCGTCGAGTCCCTTGCCCATACAACTCAGCGACATCCAGAGTGCGACCAGCAGCATCAACTACAGCTACCCCGACGATCAGAGCTTCGTCTACGACGCCTCGTACGACATCTGGATGGATCCCACGCCGAAGACAACAGGTGTCAACCAGCAGGAACTCATGATCTGGTTCAACAGTCAGGGCGGGGTCCAGCCGATCTCGTATTCCTACGATGCCCAAGGCGTCGCCGTTCCCATCGCCACCACCGTGATCGACGGGGTGACCTGGAACGTCTATCAAGGAAACAACGGCGCCAACAACGTTGTCTCCTACCTCGCGGTGTCACCGATCAATTCGTTGGTCGGTTTCGACGTGCGCACTTTCATCGACGATACGGAAATCCGAACCGCGAGTTTCGCCCAACCGGTCACCGACGATTGGTACCTCACCAGCATCCAAGCCGGCTTCGAACCCTGGGAGGGCGGCGTCGGCCTGTCGGTCGACTCGTTCTCCGCGAGCGTCAGTTAGCGACAGCGTGTACGGCTGACATTGGTGCTGCTGTGGTGGGTCGCCGTCGTCCACCTGACGTGAGCACCAGCACATGGCCATCGGGGGAGTCGAGCCCAGGTGCGCCGTGCTTGCCGAGCGGGGGCTCACCCGTCACCTGATGCCGTGACTCGCTTCGGCGATCGCTGCGGCTGCGGCGGCGCGCCGCATCTCGATCGCCTCGCCGAGGCTGCGGGCAAGTCTGGGGTTGGCGCGCACGACCGTGCTGATCGCATCTCGCGGAACCGAGATCAATGTGGTGTCCGAGGTCGCGACCACGCCGCTGACGACCCGCTGACGGGTCAGCGCTGTCGTGCCGATGTAGTCACCCACCCCGAGGTGGCCGACCGTCACCTCGATGCCGTCCTCGGTGTGGACCACCATCTCCACACTGCCCTCGGTGATGAACGCGATGGCGTCTGGGACGGTCTTGGTCCGCTGAATCACCTCGCCTTCGGCGTAGACCAGACGCCGGCCACGGGCTGTCATCGTCAGGATCGCATCTTCCCCCAAGCCAAGTGCGGCGCCGATGAACCGAAGTTTCTCGGCAACGTAGTCGGTGTGGGTGTGTGGCGCACACTCAGCCTCATCAAGGTGCAGTCCCGCCCGCTGCGCCGCGTACCAGGCGCGGTGAATGAGAAGGTTGCGCGTCGACCCTTCATCGGCGGGCGAGGAAACCGGCACGGAAACCTTGTATTTCGACTCGCCGAGCGCGGTCACTTGAGCAGGAATCTCGGGCATTCTCGCCGGCAATGAGCCCGCCACTGCGAGCAGCGTGGCCTTCACGGCACCAGGTGGATCATCGGCGGTGAAGGTCAACGTCGCAGAGGCCCGGAAGGACGCTCCCGTGACGCGGCTGAGGTTGGTGAACGATCCGGTCGCCAGCGTCGCGTTCGGGATGATCTGGATGCCGTTGCCGGTGTCGATGTGGACGGAACGCCAATTCACCTCCACCACACGCCCTTTGGCGTCCTTGGCATCAAGCCAGTCGCCGATGCGGAATGGCTGCTCGAAGAGCATCAACAGACCGGCGATCACCGGACCGACGGCCGTCTGCACGGCGAGGCCGATCACGATGGAGGTGACTCCCACAGCGGTGATGAGTCCGCCGATGTCGGTTCCCCACACCCACGACAAGAGGATGCCGATTCCGACGACGATCAGTACCAGCCGGCCGAGGTCGACGAAGATCGTCGGCAGCCGCTGACGCCAGCTGCCCGCTCGCGCCTCGCCGAAGAGTACGGCGTTCGCGCCGGACAGCAGGAACAACATGACCAGGAACCCGAACACCGTCGCGGCGATGCGCGACGACGTCGCATGCACATTGGTGTGTTGGACCTGATCGATCAACAAGAACAGGGCGCATGCCGGCAACACGTAGTTTCGCAGCAGCTGAATGGGGCGTGCGTAACTGCTCTGACGCCGGATGAGATGGTTGTGGATCTCGGTCAGGACAAGCAGAAGGATTGGCAGCCCGACCACGATGGTCAGCGCGGGCCAGAACCAATCCTGGTTGGTCATTGCGCTGATCACGTTCGCAGCGCTGTCGTCTCAAGAGACCAGATGGTCTCGCTACCGGCGACGCCGACTACCGTCCCCGCCTGGGCGAACGCGTAGATGCCGTCCAATTCGTCGTGCACTCGGCTGCTCACGAAAACCCCTGGTGCCTTGGTTGCCTCGTGTACCCGGTGGGCCAGGTCCACAGCCTCTCCCCATAGGTCATAGACTCTCGCCCGCTGCCCGAGCAGTCCACTCGATACCGGCCCGCTGTCGATACCGGCGCGAATCGCGAGGATGGCGCCGTGCTGAGCGTTGTTGCGTTCGATGATCTCGGTGAGTTCTCCGGCAAAGGCGACCGTGCGGCTGGCATGATCGACCCTCGGCACCACCAGCCCACAGGTAGCGAGAAATCCGTTGTGCAGGTGGCGGACCCGTTCGATGCCGTGGCGCTCGGCGGCCTCGTCGATCGCTTCGATGATTGAGTTGAGCAGGCCCACGGAATCGTCTGCTGACGCAGACCTGGCGAAGTCGTCGAACCCCACGAGTTCGGCATAGATTACTGACACGTCCCGGTAGTCACCGCTGATGTTCTCCTCACCCTCACGGTAGCGGCGCGCTAGCGGTTCAGGCATGAGGCTGGCCAGCAGATCGTCGATCTCCTGACGCTGTTCGTCGATGAGTTCCTGCTTGATCTGGAGGGTGGTACTCATCTCGTTGAATGCCGCGCCTAGATCGCCGATCTCGTCCTTGGTGGTGACCGGAACTGCGACGCCACGTTCACCCCCAGTCACGCGCCGCACCGCGGCGGCGAGCTTCGTCAGCGGTCTGGTGAAGATGCGGCTGAACCAAAGTGCCAACAGGCAGACGGCCAATACTATCGCCGCGGTGGACAACGCGATGTTGCGGGCGAACGCGTTCACCGGCGCCAGCGCTTCGGATTCGTCGATTCTGGCGACCAGCACCCACTCCAGCCCGGGAATCTGCAACGGCATGTAGGCCACCAGCGACTCCGGGCCGATGTAGTCCTGTGCGGTGGTGACACCGGACTCTCCTGCGAGCGCGCGATTGACGGCGAGGGTGTCGACGGGCTGCAACAGCACGCTGCCCTTGACTTCGACCTCGCGTTTGGCGATGTCTTCCGGCGTACCGTCGTCCACCACGGCTTTTACGAAGCCGTCCGGATTGGTCAACAATTCGCGGGACACTGAGCGCATGAGCTTGTCAGCGCCGGCCAGATAGGTTTCCCCGGTTGCGCCGAGCCCGTCCTCCTCCCAGCCGCTGTCGCCGGTCATCACGTTGTTGGTCCCGTCGATCGACAACTGCAAGGCGAGCACGCCGGTGATCACGCCGTCGCCGCCGATGGGAGTCACTACCCACGATGTGGGCTTGCTGTACGACGGGGCGTACCGTTCGAAGTCCGAGATGAAGGTCTCGTCCACCGAAACCGCCTGCACTGCCTGGCGATAGGTATCAGCGAGTTTGGTGGTCTGGTATGGCCCGGTGAGTAGGTTGGTTCCGAGGTCGGTGCCCTTGTATGCGGAGTAGACGACGTCACCTGAGGTGTTGATGATGAGCGCGTCGTCGAATGCGAAACGTGTGGTGAGGTCGGCGAAGAACGGTTGATACCGTGCATTGGCCGCCGACCATGCGCTCGGGTCGCCGGCCGTATTCATCGCGAGAGCTTGGTCGAAGTCGCCTTGGGCGGGCACGGTATACGCGTTCTGCAGATAGGTCGCCGCGTTCGAGGTGGGCTCGAACAGCGTTGTGTCTACTTGCTTGCCGGTGCGTCGGCTCAATTCGGGACCGAACACCGATGCGTAGTAGTTCGACACCTCAGACTTTGCATCCGCGGGTAGCGGTGTTGTCTGAAGCGTCTCGAACGCGGCCGCGAAGTCCCGGGAGGCATTGAGCGCGGTGGCCCCGTGCGTGACGATCGAAGCGCCGTCGGCGATCGTCCGGTAGTACGCGGTGATCTCCCGTGCCTGCGACTCCCTCAGCTGCGTCAGGCGCTGATATTCGCTTTGGCGCAAAGAATTCGTGCCGGAAACATATCCGATCGCTCCGGCGACCAGCACGGAGATAACACTGACGGTCAGCAGCATGACAAGCAGTTTCGATTGGAATCCGAGTGAACGCCGATGCGGCATTCGGTCGAGCACCGACAGTCGAGCCACAGCGGTCCACCCCCCTTTTCGCGGTATGGGTACCGGCGATTGCGCGAATGTTAGCTGATCGAAGGATGAGGTTGCGGTGTATCGACGGGAAGCAAAGTGCGTCGCGATCGAGGCGTCGTCGTGCACCGAATCAGAACCTAGAACGGATGACGCTCTATCGCGCCGTCGGCACCGGTCGCACGGGAGCGGGCAGCTAGCTGGGAATCATTGCGCGACGATAGTTTGCTGGGCCCGCTTGGCCTCGGACCCAGCAGGGCGCCGCTGTTCCACAGCAACGGCCAACGCGTCTGCGAGACTGCGGGGCCCTGTCAGTCTCGCACCTCTGATTCGCCAGGTACACCGGGCTGGCGGGGCCTGCAGGCTTACCGAACGGCGCACGGCGTGACCACTGAATTCGTGACCATTGAATTCGTTGATTCGTTGCCAACGAGGACGTGGGCTGGCGTATTTTTACGGCGCAAGTGCGGGCTTCGTCGGGCGGCCCGTGGAGCATCCTGCAGACCCGTTGTTGATGTCCGCCGTGCGGTTCGGCTCGGGTGAACGAAAGGAACGGTCATGGGTCATGCCAGGTACATCGGTCGGGTCGGAGCGCTGGCAGTGACCCTGGGGGTGGGTGCGGCCATGGCGTGTGCGCCGGGCATCGCATATGCCGACCCATCCGATGGCGCGTCGACCTCGGCAGGCGATTCTTCGTCTTCCTCGTCGAAGTCGAAGTCGAAGTCGTCGTCAACGACGAAGTCCTCGGCGGGTTCCGGCTCGTCGGCGTCGGATGGGAAATCGAAGTCGGCCTCAGCCGATGTACCCACGGCCAAGGGCGGCGATGCCACAGACGACGACGCGACGGACGATGTGCAAGCGGGGCAGGATGCCGTCGCCGAGGAGCTGACCCCCTCGGTGGACGAGGCCGACGTGCCGCCCGCCGTGGCTGACGGGGGCACCGTGATCGCAGTGGATGAGCACGAAGCCTCGCCTGCAGATCCGGCGCAGGCGCGGGGCGGTGACTTGGAGGTCCAGAACTCGACGCGCGCCAACACCTTCGCCCAACCGGACGACTCCGATGACGTCGACCAGCCGCTGCAGAACGTCAGCCTTGGCCCGGTGGCCAAGGCGACCGCGGAGCAATCCTTCGTGCCGTCTGCGGCTGTTGCGTTCACGCCGTCTGCCACGACGCTGGCTGCGGCCGCACCGGCAGTTGCGCCGCAGCGCCAGACACTGGTCGGTGTCGTGACGGACTTCCTGACGGCGGTGCTTCAGCCGATCCTGAGTCCTGTCGACGGGGTGCCGATCCAGATGCCGATTCTGACGGCGGTGCTATCCCTGGTGCGAAACGAGTTCGAGCGGATCTTCGCCCCACGCGCGGCGAATGCGGCGTCCCAACAAGCCGTGACTTCGCTCACGGATCCTACGAATCAACCTTCTGCTCTCGTCGATCCCACACAGCAACACGTCCTGGTGATCGGTGTTGACGGCACGAACCTGAGCAGAATCCTGGCCGATGACTACAACCAGAACTTCTTCGAGCTGATGGACACCGGCACCACCGCCGCGTCGAGCATCGTCGGGCACACCACCGTCTCCAATCCCTCGTGGACGGCCATCCTGACCGGCGTGTGGGGCGAGCGGACGGGCGTCATCAACAACGTCTTCACCCCGTGGACCTATGACACGTGGCCGACCGTGTTCAACCAACTCGAGACGCTCGACCCGGACATCGAGACCATGACCGTCGCCGACTGGGACGTCATCAACGCCATCTCCGGCGCCGGGTCGATCCCCGTTGACACGAACACCTACGTCGCACAGGTGGAGGGCGACACGAACTGGTTGGAGACCGATGACGCGGTGGCCGACGCCACCGTCGCCGCGATTCTGGGTGCCGACGCTCCGAACTTCCTCTTCTCCTACTACGTCGGGGTCGACGAGAACGGACACCTGTACGGCGGTGACTCGCCGGAGTACGCGGCGGCCATCCGGAACATGGACGACAACCTCGGTGAGATCTTGGACGCGGTGAACGCCTCCGGAGAGCAATGGACCATCATCGTCGTCACCGACCACGGCCACCAGCCGCAGAAGGGCTTCGGTCACGGGTTCCAATCGCCTGACGAGACATCGACGTTCGTGATCGCCAATGGCGGCGCCTTCGAGCAGGGCTTCGTGAACCTGCAGTACGAGATCGTCGACACGACGCCCACCGTGGTGAGCCTCTTCGGCGGCACACCGCTGGTTGACTCGGACGGAGTGCCGCTGACGACACTCGGCACAAGCGATGCCGATCCGGTCGATCTCAAGCAGGCGCTCGAGGACGTCATCGCGATGAACGGCTATCCCGACGGCATCACCAACGCGGCACTTGCCCTGCGGACGATCTTCGCCACGGTGCCGTACTACGTGTACGGGTTCGGCAACGACGTCGTCGCGGGGGTGCCGAGCTTCCTCGTCGTGCCGGTGAAGATCGTCTTCGATGGCCTGTACGTGGTGACGAACGTCCCCGCGCAGGTCGTCGCCATGTTGACCGGTGTGACCGGCGCGAGCATCTTCCCGCTGTTGCCTCCTCCGCCGCCGATGTTCCCGCCGGCGGAGGAAGCGACCCTCGTGGACGCCGCCGCGGTGTCGTGCGGTGGGGCGCCCGGATCACCTGCCGCGGAACGGTGCGGCGAAAGGATCGTTGCGTAGCCCCGTGGCGTGACGGGCGTCGGTGGGTACTGTCCGGAGCCCTCGTACACTAATATTTCGAATAGAAATAGACCTTAACGAAGTAATGACCTGGACGGGACGGGCATGGACTTCGGCCTCGACGCCGACCAGAGCGCATGGCTCGCGGAGGTGCGCGCCTTCCTCGACGAGTTCGTCACCCCCGAGTTGAGGGCCGAACTCGCGGCGCACGATCTGGAGTACCGCGACGGCGAGGTGGGACGGTTCCGGCGCCGGATCGGGGAGAAGGGCTGGTTCGGACTGAACTGGCCGCGTGAGTACGGCGGACTCGGGCTGGGGGCGATCCATCAGCACCTGCTGATGACCGAGTTCGAGTATCGGGGGGTGCCCGGACCCGATCTCACGGTCACGTCGGTGGCGCCGATGATCATGCGGCACGGCACCGAGCAGAACAAGCAGGAATTCCTGCCGCCCATAGCGCGTGGCGACATGATCTGCGCCGTGGGATATTCCGAACCGGATGCCGGGACCGACCTGGCCGCGTTGCGCACCAGAGCAGAGCGCGACGGTGACGACTGGGTGATCAACGGATCGAAGATCTGGAACAGCGGAGCGCAGCGCTGCACCCACGAATGGCTCTGTGTCCGCACCGATCCGAACGCAGCCCGGCACCGCGGCATCTCGGTGATCATCGTGCCCATCGACCTGCCCGGAATCGAGATCCGGCCGCTCTACGCCTGGTCGGGATATCGCACCAACGAGGTGTACTTCCGCGACGTCCGCGTTCCAGCAGGCAATCTCATCGGCGAGGTGAACAAGGGATGGACCTACATCACCGGGGCACTCGACCTCGAACGGGGTGCGCTGACCAATGCCGGTGACCTGCGTCGCGCGGTCGAGGACCTCGTGGAACTCGCCCGCCAACCCCTGTCTGACGGCACCGTGCCCATCGAGGACGCGGCAGTGCGCCGACGACTCGTGCACCTCGAGGCCGACGTGGACGTCGCGACGTTGATGGGTTATGAGGCCGCCTCGCTGCTCGACGACGGCGTGATTCCATCCGTGGAGGTCAGCGTCGAGAAGATCTTCACCAGCGAACTGCGGCAGCGCATCGCCGACGTGGCCCTCGACCTCCTCGGACCCGACGGCCTCCTGGCTCATCGCAGCGTGGAGGCGCCCATGGCCGGCCGCTTCGAGCGGCTGTACCGGGCGGCACCGCTGATGCGATTCGGCGGCGGAACCAACGAAGTGCTGCGCGACGTGATCGCCCAGCGTGGCCGGGGGATGCCGTCCTATGGCCGGTGATGGGGGAGTGAACCGGTGAGGGCGTTGCCGTCCGGCGACCAGCGCGACCTGGCCGCGATGCTGCGGACCCTGCTGGCAGCGCAGTGCCCGACCTCGGTGGTGCGCGCCCACCGCGACTCGGGCGAGCTGCCCGATGCACTGTGGAAGTCGCTGGCCGCCGCCGGGGTGTTCGGCCTTGCGGTGCCCGACGACGGTGGCGGCTCGGGTGGAACACTCTCCGACGCAGGGATGTTCGCCATCGAGGCCGGACGCTCACTGTGTCCCACGGCAGTGCATGCCACGGTGCTCGCGGCGTTGGCCGTCTCCCGCTTCGGCGGCGACGGCGCGCGCGCCTCGCTGTTGCCCGCGCTCTGCCACGGCGAACGCCGGGCCACCACGGCTCTGTGGAGCGTGCGCGACGCATCCGTCGTGAGCCCCGTGTTGACCGCTCGGCCGGACTCGGGCGGGTGGCGACTCGCCGGCACACTCGGCTTCGTCGCAGATGCCGACGGCGCAGACCTGCTGATCGTTTCGGCGACCGCGCCCGCGGGCACGATCGTCGTCGCCGTCGAGTCGAACGCGCCGGGCGTCGAGCTCGAGCCGCTCGTGCTGATGGGTGGTCACCGTGCGAGCCGCGTACACCTCCGGGATGTCGCCGTGGCACACGTGGTGGCCGAGGGGGTGACCGACGACGGCCTGCGGCGCAACGCGAATACCGCCGTCGCCCTGCTGTCGCTGGACCTGGTGGGGGTGGCCGAGGCCGTCATCGAGCGGACCGTCGAATACACCGGCACCCGAGAACAATTCGGCCGCCCAATCGGGGCGTTTCAGGCGGCACAGCACCTCGTCGCCGACATGCACATCGCCGTGTCCGCTGCCCGGCTCGCTGCCCATGCCGCGCTGTTCCACCTCGGCCGGGGCCACGTGGCCATCCGCGAAACCGCCGTCGCCCGCATGCACGCTGCCACGGCGGCCAAACACGCCACCATGGACGCCCACCAACTCCACGGCGGAATGGGCTACGTCACCGAGACCGATCTGCACCTATGGACGGAACGCGCGCGAGTGCTCGCCACGCTGGGCGGTGGCGCGGACATCGCGGCCGCGTGGCTCGAAGCCGACATGAACCTGACGACGGGCGGGGAAGGGAAGCGGTAGTGACAATCCCCGAAGACAGCCTCATCGACGCGGAGTCAGCGGCCCGGGTGGGAACCGTGGCTGCAACGGCAGTCGGCGAAGTCAATCGACGCGACTGGCAGCGATGGGCGGCCGCGGTGGGTGATCACAACCCGCTGTGGTTCGACCCCGACCACGCCCGCGCCAACGGGTATGCCGACATCATCTGTCCACCGCTGTTCCTTCAGTACGCGGTCCTGGGCGTCGCGTCGCTGGACTCGTTGCGCGCCGACGGGTCGTCCGGCGCCGTTTCCGGTGGGCTGGCCTTCCCGCGGGCACCCAAGCGCATGGCGGGAGGGGAGAGCACCAGGTTTCATCGCCCCGTCTACCACCGCGATCAGGTAGAGATGGTGCGCACCGTCGAGTCGATCACCGAGAAACACGGCCGCTCAGGACGATTCGTCCTGGTGACCTGGGAGACCGTGTACCGCAACCAAGACGACGAGTTGCTGGCCGAGGCGACGACGTCGATGATCGCGCGACCGTGAGGACCGAGCAGGTGTACTTCGACGACGTCGGCGAGGGTGACCGGGTTCCAAATCTGGTCGTCACCGTCGACGAGACCCAGATGTTCTTCTTCAGCGCCGCCACCTACAACGGTCACCGCATTCACTACGACAAGCGCTGGGCGCACGAGGTCGAAGGGTACGACGACGTGCTGGTGCAGGGACCGCTGCAGGCAGCACTGCTCGCCCGTGCGCTGACCGACTGGATTGGTGGCCGGGGCAGGCTGATCGACTACTCGGTGCAGAACCGGGCGGTCGCCCTGCCGGGTCAGGCGCTGACCTTCGGTGGCGTCGTCACGGCCAAACGGGTTGATCCCGAGTCATTCCCGGAGCACGGATTGCTCGACCTCGACATCGTGGGTCGACGCGACGACACGGTGCTGATGCCCGGCACGGCAACCGTCGCCGTGCCACTACGGGCGGCGCCTTGACCGGGCTGCGTGGCGAAGCGGCGATCATCGGCATCGCCGAGCTGCCCGCCGAGCGCAAACCGACCGGGCCGCCGATGTTCACCCTGGACCAGTACGCGCGGCTGGCCAAGTTGGTGACCGAGGACGCGGGCGTGGATCCCTCCCGCATCAACGGCCTTGTCACCCATGGCGTCGCGGAGTCGGCGATGTTCGCACCGGCGACACTGTCGGAGTATCTCGGCGTGCCGCTGAACTACGGCGAGCGGGTCGATCTGGGCGGGGCAAGTGCCGCGGGGATGGTGTGGCGGGCGGCCGTCGCCGTGGAACTCGGGCTGTGCGACGCGGTGCTCGCCGTGGTGCCGGGATCGGCCATCCTGCCGCAGTCGGCACGTCGCGATCCGCCCGCACCGGGGTGGTTCGGCGCCTCGAGCAACAACTATGGCTCACCGCAGGCCGAGTTCGAGATTCCCTACGGCAACGTCGGGCAGAATGCCCCGTACGCCCAGATCGCCAACCGGTATGCAGCCGAATTCGGTTATGACGCTGCCGCGCTCGCCAAGATTGCGGTCGATCAGCGGGCCAACGCCTGCGCGCATCCCGGAGCCGTGTTCCACGGCAAGCCGATGACGATCCAGGACGTCCTGGACAGTCCGATGATCGCGGATCCGATCCACATGCTCGAGACGGTGATGCGGGTGCAGGGGGGTGCGGGGGTGCTGATCGCCAACGCCGACGTGGCCCGCACCGGTCGGCACCGGCCGGTCTGGATCACCGGTTTCGGCGAACGCATCACGTTCAAGACGCCGACCTACGCCGACGATCTGCTGAACACGCCTATCGCCGCGGCGGCCGACCGGGCGTTCGCCATGTCCGGTCTGAGCCGCGACGACGTCGACATGGTGTCGATCTACGACTGCTACACCATCACGGTGCTTATGAGTCTGGAGGACGCCGGGTTCTGCGCGAAGGGTCGGGGCATGGCGTTCGTCAGCGACCACGACCTCACGTTCGGAGGCGACTTCCCGCTCAACACCGCCGGCGGGCAACTGTCGTTCGGTCAGGCGGGCATGGCCGGTGGCATGCATCACGTCGTGGACGGGGCCCGCCAGGTGATGGGCCGCGCGGCGGCCGCCCAGGTGCGCGAGTGCAATACGGCCTTCGTGACGGGAAACGGCGGCATCATGAGCGAGCAGGTCGCCCTGACTTTGCGGGGAGCATGAGCGTGAGCGAACCGAGTGTCACCTCCATGCCGCTGCCTGAGCCCACGCCGGTGTCCCGGCCGTTCTGGGACGCTCTGGCCGAACATCGAATCCTGGTGCAGTATTCGCCGTCGCTGGACCGCTACGTCTTCTATCCGCGCACCCTGGCTCCGGGTTCGTTCGCCGACGATCTGGAATGGCGCGAAATCGACGGTGCCGGAACGGTGTACACCTACACGGTTGCGCGGCGGCCGACCGGACCGCCGTGGACGGACGCCGTTCCGCAGTTGCTCGCCGTGGTCGCGTGGGACGTGGGACCCAGGATCAGCACCGAACTCACCGACGTCGTGCGAGAGGACGTCCGGATCGGAATGCGTGTGGTGCCTGTCTTCTGCGACACCGGCGACGGGATCACCCTGCTGCGGTACCGGCCTGCCTAACGGCGACGGGCCGACTTCTTCGGCCGACGGCCGGTCCGTTCGGCGGCAAGGCGGTCCAGGTCGCCGAGCATGGTGTCGGCGCGCGCGCACTCGTCGGCGTAGTACTGTGCCGACCACTTGAGTACGACCTCGGGATACGCCCAGTTCGGGTTGCTCCTGGCGCCTTCGATGTCGGCGACGGCCCGTATCCGCATCCGTTCGGACTGTTCGCGGTGCGCGACCAGGGCCTCGCGCAGCTTGTCGGGTTCAGCCATGTGGCCCAACCACATTCGCAACATGACACCGTGCTTGAGCACTGCGGGCTCGGGAACCGAGTCGTTGGCCCACGATGCGACCGCGTGCTGACCGGCCTCGGTGATGCGGTACAGCCGCTTGCCGCGGACCTCGTTCTTGTCGACGATCCGCGATGACACCAGCGCGAGGTCCTCGAGCTTGCGTAGCTCGCCGTAGATCTGGCTGAACGACGGGGCCCAGTAGAAGAACCGCAGGCTCCAATCGGCCCACTTCTTCAGGTCGTAACCGGAGAGTTCCTCGCCGAACGAAAGCAGCCCCAGCACCGCCCAACTGGTGGAGCGCAGGGGCGCGGCGCCGTCGTCTGCCATGCCGACACCATATCGCTTGACGGAGTGTTGTCCGGTATATACCTATTAGGTATAGGGTGTGCGACATGGACGAAGCCGACGTCATGGTGCTCGGTGCGGGGTTTGCGGGCCTCTACGCCGTGCATCGCGCCGTGTCGGCAGGGTTGTCGGTGCTCGGTATCGAAGCCGCGCCCGGAGTCGGTGGCACCTGGTACTGGAACCGATACCCCGGCGCGCGGTGTGACGTGGAGAGTGTCGACTACTCGTACTCGTTCGACGAGGACCTGCAGCGGGATTGGACGTGGTCGGAGCGGTTCGCTACACAGCCCGAGATCCTGGCGTACCTCGAGCACGTCGCAGACCGGTTTGCGTTGCGCCACCACTACCTGTTCGACACCCGCGCCGAGGCGGCGACCTTCGACGAGTCCGCCGGACGATGGCATATCGAGACCTCCGACGGCGGCCACCACAGCGGCCGATATCTGTTGTGTGCCACGGGATGTCTTTCCGAACCCAACCGGCCGGATCTCGTCGGAATCGACGACTTCGAGGGCAGCATCCACTACACCGCGGCGTGGCCACGGTCGAGTCCCGACCTGCGTGGGAAGAGGGTCGCGATCGTCGGCACCGGCTCGTCGGGGATCCAGGCCATCCCGATCATCGCGGCACGGGCCGCGTCGGTGGTGGTGTTCCAGCGGTCACCGAACTACAGCGTGCCGATGCCCAATCACCCATGGTCCGAAGCCGATCAGCAGCGCATTCGCGCCGAGTACCCGGAGCGCAGAAGGGCATCGGCCTACGCCTCGGCCGGCACACCGCACGGCACCCATCACGAGAACGCCGTGGACACCGCGCCACGCGAGAGGCTCGACGCACTGTGGCAGCGGTGGCGCGAAGGCGGGGTGTTGTTCAGCAAGACCTTCCCCGACCAGAACACCGATCTGGCGGCCAACGACATTGCGCGGCGCTTCGCCGAGGACCGCATCCGCGAGCTGGTTCATGATCCGCTGGTGGCCGCGGACCTGATCCCCGATGACCATCCCATCGGCACCAAGCGGATCTGCACCGACAGCGGCTACTACGAGACGTTCAACCGCGACAACGTCACCCTGGTCAACCTGCGCCGGGAGCCCATCGAATCCTTGACCACCCACGGCGTGAGGACTGCGGCGGGCACCTACCCCGTCGACGTGTTGGTCTTCGCCACCGGTTTCGACGCGATGACCGGCGCACTGACGCGCATCGACCCGGTGGGCCCGTCCGGTCACCGGCTCACGGACCTGTGGGCCGACGGGCCGCTCACGTTCCTGGGCCTGATGGTGCCAGGGCTACCGAACATGTTCGTCTTCAGCGGTCCCGGTAGCCCTTCGGTGCTGGCGAACATGGTGCTGCACGCCGAGGTTCAGGTGGATTGGGCCGTCGATCTGATCCTTGCCGCCGCACGCAAGGGCGTCACCGAGATCGAGCCGCGCCACGACGCCGCGGTCGCGTGGACCCGGCACGTCGCCGAGGCGGCCGAGCACACGCTGTTCCCGACCGCGCGATCTTCGTGGTATCTGGGTACCAACGTCGAGGGGAAGAAACGCGTGTTCATGCCATACATCGGTGGTTTCGGTACCTACCGACGCCACTGCGACGACGTCGCCCAACGCGACTACGAGGGGCTGGTGCTCACCTCACGATGACCACGCCGGAGTTGCGCGACAAGGTAGTCCTCATCACCGGGGCCGCGCGCGGACAAGGGGCCGCGGAAGCGACGCTGATGGCAGAACTCGGGGCGCGAGTGGTGCCCTGCGACACGCTGACTGGTCGAGGCGAAGACGGCGACGCCGAGGGCCACCGGCATCTCGACGTCACCGACGGCGGTAGACACGCCGATGATCGACGTGAGCGCCCTCGATCTGTCCCACCTGCCGATCCCGCGGGCCGGACGACCCGACGAGATCGCGACGCTGGTGGCGTTGCTGGCCAGCGACGCGAGCAGCTATTGCACGGGCGCCGAGTTCGTCGTCGATGGTGGCGCGACGGAGTGACAGCAGTGCCCGCCCACCCATCGCCGACGTTCGCCGAGGAGTGACCAGGTGCCCGAAACCGTCCAACAACTGCTCCGAGAGCGAAGAGACGATCCCGGGATCGCGGTGATCCACGGGGACCGGCACTGGTCCTGGCAGGAGCACCTCGCCGAAGCGGAAGCCGAAGCGGCAGCAGTGATCTCGACGGCTGACCATACGCGGCCGGTGCACGTCGGTGCGCTGCTGGGCAATTCGCCGGCGATGCTTCGAGCGATGGCCGCCGCTGCACTCGGTGGCTATGTGCTGTGCGGTATCAACACCACCCGTCGCGGCGTCGGGTTGCTCGCCGACATCCACCGCTCCGACTGCCAGATCCTGCTCGTCGACGATGAACATCGTCGGCTGCTCGACGGTCTCGACCTGACCGGATTGGTCGTCCTCGACGTCACGGACGGTTCCTATGCCGAGGCGGTGGGTTCGGCGCCGCCGTTCGCGCCGCACCGCGAGGTCGGCATGAACGATCCGTTGATGATGATCTTCACCTCGGGTACCAGCGGTGACCCCAAGGCGGTGCCCTTCGGTCACGGCATGGCGATCCTGTGCGGGGCAGGCCTGATCAGCCAGTTCGACATCACCGCCGATGACGTCTGCTACCTGTCGATGCCGTTGTTCCACTCCAACGGTGTGGCCGCGGGATGGGCGGTGGCGATCGGCGCCGGAGCCGCGATGGTGCCCACCAGGTTCTCGCCGTCCCGCTTCCTCTCCGACGTCCGCCGCTACGGCGCCACCTACATGAACTACGTCGGCAAGCCGCTGGCCCTGGTCCTGGCGACCCCGCAGCGCGCCGACGACGTCGACAACCCGTTGCGCGCCGTGTTCGGCAACGAGGCAACCGATCGCGACATGGCCGAATTCGGAAACCGCTTCGGCTGCCGTGTGGTCGACGGCTTCGGCTCCAGCGAATTCGCGGTGATCGTGACACGCGAAGAGGGCACTCCGCCGGGCTCGATCGGTAGGCCGTATCCGGGCGTCGCCGTCTACGACGCCACGACGCTGCAGGAGTGTGCGCCGGCCGTCTTCGACGAGCACGGCAGCCTCGTCAACTTCGACGAAGCGGTTGGTGAGCTGGTGAACACGACGGGATCGGGACCCTTCTCCGGTTACTACAACGACCCGGCGGCCACCGAACAGCGGATCCGGCACGGGATGTACTGGTCGGGGGACCTGGCGTACCGAGACGCCGAAGGCTGGGTTTATCTTGCCGGTCGCACCAGCGACTGGATGCGCGTCGACGGCGAGAACCTCGCGGCGGCGCCGATCGAGCGGATTCTGTCCCGGCTGCCAGAGGCCAACCAGGTCGCGGTGTACGCCGTGCCCGACGAGCGGGTGGGCGACCAGGTGATGGCCGCCCTGGTGCTGACGAACCCGGACACCTTGACCACCAGCGACTTCGAGAGTTTCCTGAGCGCCCAACCGGACCTGTCGCCCAAGGCCTGGCCCCGCTACGTCCGCATCAACGAGGTGCTTCCGCAGACCGCGACGAACAAGATCCTCAAGCGTGCGCTGATCGCCGACGGCGTCACGGCGGGTGGCGGTCGGCTGTGGCGCCGCGCCGAGCGTGGCACGAGCTACGACGCCGTCGAGGTGGTGGCGTCGTGAGTACACCTGCCGTCGGAGACGTGCTGACCTGGCAACGCGACGCGTTCCGCAGCGACGGCATCCCCGACCTGGCGACGCGCATCGATCGCGTGAAACGTCTGCAGGCCATGATCGCCGATCACGCAGATCAATTGGTCGACAGCCTCGCTGCGGATTACGGCACCCGGGCCCGTGAGGTGTCGGTGATGGCCGACGTGGTCGGCTGCATGGGTGACTTGGACTATCAGCGCAAGCACCTGCGGGCGTGGCTGCGCCCGGAACCGCGCGGTGGCCGGCTCCTGCGCGCAGGTGTGCGCCAGCGGGTACGGCGCGACCCGCTCGGCGTGGTCGGGGTGATGGGGCCGTGGAACTTCCCGGTGCAACTGACCATCGTGCCCGCAGGCACCGCGCTCGCCGCGGGTAACCGCGTGATGATGCGCCCCTCGGAGGTCACCGCGCACACCGCCGAACTCCTGGCCCGCATTGCGCCGCAGTACTTCTCGGTGGAGGAGCTCGCCGTGATCGTCGACGGTCAGGCGACAGGTGCCGAGTTCGCCGAGCTGGCGTTCGACCACCTGCTGTTCACCGGCTCACCCGAGGTGGGTGCGCGGGTGGCGGAGGCTGCGGGACGCAACTTGGTGCCCGTGACACTGGAATTGGGCGGCAAGAACCCGGTGGTGGTCGACGTCGATGCCGATCTGGACATGGCAGCATCCCGGATAGCCGCATCGCGCCTGGTCAACGGTGGGCAGGTGTGCATGTGTCCGGACTACGCGTTCGTACCGGCAGCCCGCTGTGACGAGTTCGTCGCCAAGGTGCTCGCATCGTGGCGTCGCTCGTTGCCCGGGGTCATCGCCAACGAGCACTACACCTCGGTGATCAATGACCGCCACTTCGACCGGGTGACCGGACTGATCGACGACGCGAGGGCGCGCGGATCCACGGTGCACCAACACGTCCCGGCCGGCGAGCGGCTGCCGGACCGCGCGACCCGCAAGATCGCGCCCACCGTCCTCACCGACGTCCCACCCGATGCCTCGATCAGCACGGAGGAGGTCTTCGGCCCGGTGCTGGTGGTGTATCCCTACCGCGACCTGCAGCAGGCGATCGACCACGTCAACCTCAATCCCCACCCGCTCACCATCTACTGGTACGGCGACGACAACGCCCGGTTCGAGCGGCTGCAGCAGGCCACCCGATCGGGATCGGTGAACGGAAACGACTTCACGGCGAACTTTCTGGGCAGCGAACTCCCGTTCGGCGGGGTGGGGCGGAGCGGCACCGGTGCATACCGCGGACGGGCGGGCTTCGAAACGTTCACCCATGCCCGCGCCGTTGCCTTCTCGGGCTTGCCCGTGAGCCTCGCCCGGCTGATGGCGCCGCCGTTCGGTACCCGTGACCGGCGACTGATCGGATGGCAGCTGTCGATGGCGCGCCGGCGCTCGCGCACGCACGGTGAACGAGCTACGGGAGACCGAGCACCACGGTGAGTTCGAGGATCTTCTGCGGGTCGTTGAGGCTGTCACCGTAGAGTTCGCGCAACTGACCCATGCGGTAGCGCACCGTCTGGGCGTGGACGTAGAGGTCCGCGGCGACGGCGTCGCGCTGGCCTTGATGCAGAAGCCAGGACCTCAGGGTCTCGGCCAGTCTCGCCGCCGTCGTTGGCCGCAGGTCTGCCAGGGGAGCCAAGGCGCGGCGACGGAGATCCTCGGCGGCTTCGCGGTCTGCGGTCAGGATGAGTTCGACGAGGTGATCATCGGTATCGACGATCTCGACGTCGGCGTCGACTGTCAGCTCACGTGCCCGCAGCGCCCGTTGATACGACGACCGGACCAGCATCCAGGGGCGCGTGGGCCCCACCAACGCCCGTCGGCCCTGCAGCGCCGACCGCAACTGACCGCGGTGCTGACCGTCCAGATCGGGCACCAGCAGGACGGCGAGTGACTCCGAGGCCTCGACTCCGGGTAGGTCCTCGTTCAGCTGCAGTGTCGATTGGCCGAATCGTGCTGCCAAACCTCGCGTCTGGGTCTGGGTGACCACGAGCGCGGTCAGGGTCTCCGGCGGTCGCCAGTCGGCTTTCTCCGCACTGGCACGCAAGGTCTCGGCCGGCTCGCCGGCGAGTAGCTGCTTGGCCAGTCGTTCCAGGTAGCGTTGCCTGACCCGTCCGGTGGTGGCCAGTTCGTCGGCATGCCCGGCGACGCTGGAAGCCGACAGTTCGTCGATGAACGCGAAGACCAACTCGGCGAATCGGGCGACGGTCTCGGCGGGCACTCCGGCGGCGACGGCGGTGGTCGAGAGTTCACGCCAGGCGACCCGGGCGCCCACCCGGTAGGCCGACAGCAGCGCGTCCATGGTGCGACCCTGACGTGCCTCGCCGCGCCCGAGTGCATAGGCGCCGTCCAGTGCCGGCGACAGCGTCGCGGTCGGATCGGAGTCGTGTGCCCGGACCGCGAGTCGCAGGAATGCCCCGAGCGCCAGCGCTACCGCGTTCTCGATGTTCTGGCCCATCCGGCCGCTGAAGGCATCGGCGTAACTGGGCACCTCGACGGTGACGGCGGTCACGGTGCGTTCGGCCATGCGAGGCAGCACACCCTCCAGGGCGGCGGCCACGTCCTCGCCGAGGTCCAGACTGCCGAAGCGGACTGCTGCTTGTGGCAAAACTATCTCCTGTGAACAAAAGTAGACAGATCATTCACGTCCACAGGTCAAGACTTTATACCCTCAGCTCAGTCAGAGTGGTGTCATGACAACAACAGCACCTCGACCGACCGCGATCGGTGCGTTGCGGGGGCGGGTCATCAAGTTCGCGGAACGGGTCACCACCCCGCTGGTGCCCGCCGACTATCTCGACGTCATCGACCCCCTGCGCTCGGGCGCCGCCCTGCGCGGTCGCATCGTCGAGATCCACCCTGAGACCCGTGACGCCGTTACCTTGGTGATCAAGCCGGGTCGCGGGTGGCTTCCTCACACACCCGGTCAGTTCGTCCGCATCGGTGTCGATGTCGACGGTGTCCGCCAGTGGCGGGCGTACTCGCTGACCTCTGAGACCGACCGCGCCGATGGCTGCATCGCGATCACCGTGAAGGCCATTCCGGACGGCGTCGTCAGCAACCACCTGGTGCGCCGGGCAACCGTCGGCACCATCGTCCAGCTCGACCAGGCGGCTGGGGAATTCACCCTCGCTGCCGGCGCTTTCGGGAATGCACCCGCCAAGGTCCTGTTCCTCACCGCGGGCAGCGGAATCACACCCGTCATGGGAATGCTGCGCAACATGTCTGCCGATCGGACCGACGTGGTGGTCGTGCACTCCGCGCCCACCCGTAGCGACGTGATCTTCGGCGGGGAACTCCGCACCCTGGCCCGTCAGGGCCGAATCCGGTTGGTGGAAAAGCACACCGACACCCAGGGGATGCTCGACGTCGCCCAACTCGACGACATCGTCGCCGACCGCGCCGACCGGCAGACCTGGGCCTGCGGCCCCGCAGGGATGCTGGACGCGCTCGAGTCCCGCTGGGCTGCCGACGGCATCGCCGATCGCCTGCACACCGAACGCTTCCGGGCGACCGTCATCACCTCCGGTGACGGTGGCGAGGTCAGCTTCTCGAAGTCCGGCACCGTGGTCGACGCAGGCGGCGCCCAGACTCTGCTCGACGCCGGCGAAGCCGCTGGCGTCCTGATGCCTTCCGGTTGCCGGATGGGCATCTGCTTCGGCTGCGTGGTTCCGCTGCGACAGGGTGCCGTGCGCGACCTCCGCACCGGTGACGTCACTTCGGCCGCCCCCGGCGACAACGTCCAGATCCAGACCTGCGTCTCTGCCGCCGCAGGTTCTTGCGACATCGAACTCTAAGCAAAAGAAGGAGATCCGACATGGCTACCAAACAAGCCACCACGTCAGACCCCACCGCCCACCTGACGTCCGAGGACATCGAGAACCTCGGTCACGAACTCGACGCCATCCGCGAGCAGATCATCGCGAGCCGGGGCGAGCGTGACGCCGCCTACATCCGCAAGGTCATCGACGGCCAGCGCAAGCTCGAACTCACCAGCCGCGGCATCCTGCTGTTCTCGCTGTTCCCACCCGCCTGGATCGCAGGCACCATCGGGCTGTCCATCTCCAAGATCGTCGAGAACATGGAGATCGGTCACAACGTGATGCACGGTCAGTGGGACTGGATGCGGGACGCGACGATCCATTCGACCACCTGGGAGTGGGACAACGCCTCGCCGTCGGACATGTGGAAGCACTCGCACAACGAGGTGCACCACACGTACACCAACGTGCTCGGCAAGGACCACGACCTGGGCTACGGCATCATGCGGGTCGCCGAGGACCAGAAGTGGATGCCCTTCTACCTCGCGCAGCCGGTGTGGAACTTCATCAACGCCTGCATGTTCCAGTACGGCATCGCCGCCTATGACCTCGAGATCGGTAAGTACCTCAAGGGCCGCACCGACCCCGCGGAGTTCCGTCGCAATGGTATGAAGGTCCTCGCGAAGGTCCGCAAGCACGCGACCCGCGACTACGTTCTGCACCCGCTGCTGTCGGGCCCCTCCGCGGTCACCACGCTGACCGCCAACGTGACGGCCAACGTCGTGCGCAACCTGTGGACGCACTCGGTCATCATGTGCGGCCACTTCCCCGAGGGCGTACAGACCTTCGAGAAGGCCTCGATCGACGGTGAGACCCGCGGCGAGTGGTACCTGCGCCAGATGCTCGGCTCGGCCAACATCTCGGGAAGTCCCCTGATGCACTTCATGACCGGCAACCTGTCGTTCCAGATCGAGCACCATCTGTTCCCCGACCTGCCCAGCAACCGGTATCAGGAGATCGCACCGAAGGTGCAGGAGCTCTTCGAGCGATATGGCCTGACCTACACCGCCGGGTCGCTGCCGAAACAGGTTGCCTCGGCATGGAAGAAGGTATTCCGGCTGTCACTGCCCAACGACTTCCTCAGCAAGAGCGCCTCGGCGGTCGTCCCAGCCGGGATCTCACGCGCCCTGTTCGGCGCCCCGACCCCGAGCGAGACACCGACCGAGGCCGCCGCAGCCTGACTTTCAGACCCCGGCGCGGATCGCCTCGAACACGCTGGGGTCCAGGAGGGTCGAGGTGTCGCCCAGCTCGCGGCCCTCGGCAACGTCACGCAACAACCTGCGCATGATCTTTCCACTGCGGGTCTTCGGCAACTCGGGCACGACGTGGATCTCCTTGGGACGCGCGATCGGCGATATCTCGCGCGCCACCTCGGCCCGCAGGTCCGCGACCATCTCGGCGCCGCCGTCGCTGGCATGGGCGCCCAGGATCACGAACGCGACGATCGCCTGGCCGGTGTGCTCGTCGCTGGCGCCGACCACCGCGGCCTCGGCGACGTGGGAATGTCCGACCAGCGCCGACTCGACCTCGGCGGTCGAGATACGGTGCCCGGACACGTTCATCACGTCGTCGACGCGGCCCATCACCCAGATGTTGCCGTCGAGGTCGTACCGTGCGCCGTCGCCTGCGAAGTACCAGCCCTGCTCGGCGAACCGCGACCAGTAGGTGTCGATGAAGCGCTCGCGGTCACCCCAGATGCCGCGCAGCATCGCCGGCCACGGCTTGTCGAGCACGAGGTAACCCGACGCGTGTTCGCCGTGTTCGGGGCTGGGTTCGACCAGGTTTCCGTCGTCGTCGACGACCTTGGCCGAGATACCCGGCAGCGGCGTGGTAGCCGAACCCGGCTTACAGCTGGTTACACCGGGCAGCGGCGAGATCATGATGGCTCCCGTCTCGGTCTGCCACCAGGTGTCCACGATGGGAGTCGTGTTGGCGCCGAGCGCATCCCGATACCACCGCCAGGCCTCGGGGTTGATCGGCTCGCCGACCGACCCCAACAGGCGCAGACTGGACAGGTCGTGCGCATCCGGAATCTCACGGCCCCACTTCATGAACGTGCGGATCAAGGTCGGCGCCGTGTAATAGATGGTGACACCGTACTTTTCGATGACCTCGAAGTGCCGGTGCTCGTTCGGTGAGGCCGGGGTACCCTCATAGACCACCTGGGTGACGCCGTTGCTCAGTGGGCCGTAGACGATGTAGGTGTGCCCGGTGATCCAGCCGATGTCGGCGGTACACCAGTACACGTCCTTGTCCGGCTTGACGTCGAACACGTGATGATGGGTGAACGACGCTTGGGTCAGATAGCCGCCCGAGGTGTGCACGATGCCCTTGGGTTTGCCGGTCGTGCCCGACGTGTAGAGCAGGAACAGCGGGTGCTCGGAGTCGAACGCCTCCGGTGAGTGCTCGCTCGCGGCGGCATCGACGATCTCGTCCCACCAGACGTCCCGACCCTCGGTCCACGGGACGTCGATCCCGGTGCGACGCACGACCAGAGTGTGCTGCACCGATTCCTGGCCCGAAATTGCCTCGTCGACGGCCTCTTTCAGAGACACCGCCGTTCCGCGGCGGTACTGGCCGTCGGCGGTGATCACCAGCTTGGCCTCGGCATCGGCGATGCGTGCCCGAAGTGCGGACGCCGAGTAGCCCGCGAACACCACACTGTGCAACACGCCGAGGCGGGCGCACGCCAGCATCGCGATGATGGCCTCCGGAATCATGGGCATGTAGATCGCCGCCCGGTCTCCGGCCACCAGACCCAGCTGGGTCAGCGCGTTAGCGGCCTTCGACACCTCGACCAACAACTCCGCGTAGGTGATGTCGCGGCTGTCGCCGACCGGCTCGCCCTCCCAGCGGATCGCCACCCGATCACCGTTGCCGGCCTCGACGTGGCGATCGACGCAGTTGTAGGCGACGTTGAGCGCGCCGCCGACGAACCACTTGGCCACTGGCGCGTCGGACCAGTCCAACACGTCGGTGAACGGCGTTGCCCAGGACAGCCTCGCGGCCTGCTTCGCCCAGAAGCCCAGCCGGTCGGCCTCTGCTTCCCGGTGCAGCTCGGCGGTGCCGTTGGCCTGGGCGACGAACTCTTCGGTCGGGGCGTAGGTTGCCGGACCTTCGATGCATGTGTCGGTCATGTGCTGTGAGCGTAGTCACGGAGTAGTCGATGAACGGGTGTGCGTCACAATGGTCTGCGAGCGGCTCGAATCCAGCGCCGACCGGTATGTGCGGTCGGCCCAACGGTCGTCGTAGTGAGGTGAGATGTCAGGTCCGTTCCTGATGGCGGCGCTGGCGGTGCTGGCGCTGGCCGGACTGACCGCCGCGGCGTTCGTCGTGCGGACCCGACGCGTCGTCGCGACCCCGACCGAGCGCGCCGTCCACGCTGCGCTGCACACCGCGTCGCTGGCCGCCCGCGCGCTGCGCGAAGGGCTCGGCCCCGATTCGGCGCGCGCCGCCGCGCCGCATCTGCGGGCACTGACCGGTGTCGACGGGGTGGCTGTGTTCGACGGCGATGGCGGGATGCTGGTGCGCGACCCACCCGAGGATCCAATCTGGGCGTCGGAGGTCATTGCCGCGTGCGAATCGGCGGCCCACGAGTCGATCTCCGGCCAGCGACGAACGATGACCGGCCGGCAACCGGCGGTGGTGGCCCAGCCGCTGCTCGCCGACGACACCGGCGTGATCGGTGTCCTCGTGGTGGTGACGACGCGTACCCCTGGACCGGGCATGATGGGTGCCGTCGGTGAAGTGGCGCGCTACGCGTCGAGCCAGATCGAACTCGCGGAGTTGGATGCCTCCCGCGCGCGACTCGACCGCGCCGAGGTGCTCGCGTTGCGGGCCCAGATCAGTCCGCACTTCATCTACAACGCGTTGAACACCATCGCCTCGTTCGTGCGGACGGATCCCGACCGCGCACGCGAACTCATCCTCGACTTCGCCGACTTCACCCGGTACTCCTTCCGTGCCGCCGGGCAGTACACGACCCTGGCCGAAGAGTTGCACAACATCGATCGCTACCTGCGCCTGGAACGCGCGCGGTTCGGCGCCGCGCTGAAGATCAAACTGCAGGTGGCACCCGAGGTGCTCAACGTCGTCGTGCCGTTTCTGGCGCTGCAGCCGCTGGTGGAAAACGCTGTGCGCCACGGGCTTGCCGGTCGGGGAGGCGGTTCGATCGAGATCATCGCCCGCGACGAGGGTACTGACTGCGTGATCACCGTCGAGGATGACGGTTCGGGCATGGATCCCGAACTCCTGCGTTCGGGACCCGCGGATGCACTCGCCGACTCGGGCTCCGGCCATCAGTCGGCTCACGTCGGGCTGACCAATGTCGATCATCGGCTGCGCGCCGCGTTCGGCGACGACTACGGTCTGGTGGTCGAGACGGCGGTCGGGGCCGGGACCAAGGTGCTGATGCGTGTGCCGAAGTTCCGGTCCGGTGTGCGGGCCAGTGGAGGAGCCCTGACGTGAGCGAAGCGATGACGGTGCTTGCCGTCGACGACGAGGCTCCCGCCCTCGACGAACTCACCTACCTGCTGCAGCGGCACCCCGCCATCGGCGAGGTGCGCAGCGCGGCCGACGCCACCGTCGCACTGCGCGAACTGCACGACGGCGGCATCGATGCCGTGTTCCTCGACATCAACATGCCGGGGCTGTCCGGACTGGAACTCGCTGCCGTGCTCACGAACTTCGCCCACCCGCCCGCGGTGGTGTTCGTCACCGCGCACGACGACAAGGCCGTCGCCGCCTTCGACGTCGGGGCCGTCGACTACCTGCTCAAGCCCATCCGCAGCGACCGGCTCGACGAGGCCGTGCGCCGGGTGACGGCGATCCGGTCGCACGAGCCCGAGCCCGCCCCGGCTACGCCAGATGCCCGCGACCAGGAACCCGCGGTGATCCCGGCGGAGCTGGGCGGCGTCACGCAGCTGATCCCACGGGACAGCATCGGGTGGGTGGAGGCCGAAGGCGACTACTCGCGACTGCACTCGGAGTCCGGCGCCCACCTGGTGCGCATCCCACTGAGCACACTCGAGACCCGCTGGGCGGAAGCGGGTTTTCAGCGGGTGCACCGCTCCTATCTGGTGTCGTTGTCGTTGGTGACCGGGATGCGCACCGCGGGAGGGTCGGTGCTGGTGCGGCTGGGGGCCAACGGCGCCTCACCGGCCGTGGAGTTGCCGGTCAGCCGTCGACAGGTCCGTGAACTCCGTGACCGCCTGATCCGGGATCCGATGCGTGGCTATCGCTCGGTGCGTGCCGATGAGTAGCGTCCCGCCGCCGAGGCAACGCGTGGTGCTCGCCCATCGTCGGGGCGCCCGCATCGTGCGGACCCGTGTCGAGGTACAGGAACAGACCGAGGTCGGCGATGCCCTGGTCCGGGGGCTGGTGCGCGCTCAACTCGGGCTGGCACTACGGCTCGCCGCGGTGGTGGTGTCGGCGGTGATCGCCATCCTGGTCGGAGGTCGCCTGTTCCCGGCGCTGATCACGAGTTCGGTCTTCGGTATCCGGCTGAACTGGTTGGTGCTGGCGGTGCTGTCGTATCCGCTGCTGTATGCGGTGGGGCGGCTGTACGTGCGGCTCGCCGAGCAGGGGGAGCGGGACTTCGTGCGCGTAGTCGACGAAGAACCGTGACCGGGTCCTCGTCCGCTGCGCTCACCGCGGCGGCCCTTCTGATATCCGCCACCACCACCGTCGCCCTCGGCGTCTACGGCGGGCGGCTGTCACGGACGACGTCGGACTTCCTGGTGGCCTCACGCTCGGTCGGTCCGCGCTGGAATGCCGCGGCGATCTCGGGTGAATACCTCTCGGCGGCATCGTTTCTGGGCGTCGCGGGGCTGGTTGCCAAGTACGGTGCCGACGCACTGTGGTACCCCGTCGGCTTCACCGCCGGCTATCTCGGATTGTTGATGTTCGTCGCCGCGCCGCTGCGGCGCTCCGGCGCGTACACGGTCCCCGACTTCGCCGAGTTCCGGTTGGCATCGCCCCGGGCGCGCACGGTGACGATGCTCGTCGTCGTCGTCATTTGCGTGCTCTATCTGGTCCCGCAGTATCAGGGCGCCGGTCTGACGCTGAAGATCCTTCTCGGGCTGCCGTTCTGGATCGGTCCGGTCGCAGTCGCCACCATCATCATCGCCAACGTCGTCGGCGGCGGGATGCGCTCCATCACCTTCGTTCAGGCGTTCCAGTACTGGCTGAAACTGACGGCCATCGCGATCCCGGCGCTGGCCCTGCTGGCCCTGTTCCTCGCCGATCGGCCCACGCTCGACGCTCCGCTGCCGCCGAGGGTCGCTGAGCGCACGACGATCGCGATCGAGACCGACGTCGTGGTCCAGGTGGACGTGCCCGCCGGCATCACCGTCAGCGGCACCCTCGACGACCGGTCCGTACGCGACGCGCCGATCCTCACCGCCGGTGAGCACACCCTGGGCTCGGGCACCATGGTGACGCTCGCCGCGGGGGCCGCCACGCCGGTGGTCGCGGGCGCACCGAGCACCGGCGAGGAATGGATCGGCTCGGGCGGCGGGCTCGGCGGACCGCACCCGCTGTTCGAGGTGCTGTCCATCGTCGTCGCCACCTTCCTCGGCACGATGGGCCTGCCGCACGTTCTGGTGCGGTTCTACACGAATCCGGATGGGCGGGCCGCGCGTCGCACCGCGTTGGCCGTGATCGCGCTGCTCTCGGTGTTCTACGTCTTCCCGACGCTGATGGGTGTCTTCGCGCGCCTCTACGTACCCCAGCTCCTGATGACCGGCACGGCCGACGCGGCCGTGTTGCTGCTGCCCCAGGCCGCGCTGGCGGGCCCCGCCGGGCAACTGCTCGCAGCGCTGGCGGCCGCCGGGGCCATCGCTGCCTTCCTGGCCACCTCGTCCGGTCTGCTGGTCAGCATCGCCGGTGCGCTCGCCACCGACGTGCTGCGCGGCCGGGTGCGCGACTTCCGGATGGCGGCCCTGATCGGCGGGTTGCTGCCGCTTCCGCTGGCGCTGGCGGCGTCGACATTGGAGCTGTCGCGCAACGTCGGGTTGGTGTTCGCCGTCGCGGCGTCGACGCTGTGCCCGCTGCTGGTGCTCGGAATCTGGTGGCGGGGACTGACCGCGGCCGGCGCGGTCTGCGGGATGCTGGTCGGGGGCATCGTCTCGGGCACCGCGGCCGCCCTGAGCCTCGCGGGCGGTATCGACGACGATCTCCTGGGCGGCTGGCCCGCGGTGGTGGCCGGCTATCCGGCAGCGCTGAGCGTTCCGCTCGCATTCTCGACCATGATCGTGGTCAGCGCATTCAGTCGTCGCGCCGTGCCTGCGCACACGGCGGGAGTCTTCGCCCGCATGCACGTCCCCGAACGTCTGGGCATGACGGTCGAGCGCGTACCCGGCGACTGACGCGCCGCCGTTCGTCGCTCCCGAACAACCGCTCACCGCAGGGTTCGACGGCTTGACCGTATGCCCATCGACAGGGTGCCGCGATGTGAGGAGGGTCTCAGTATGTCGCCGGCCTGAGCCGGGCCACAGCCGAGGTAGGAGTGAACCTTGTCCCCAACCGATATGTCCCGAACCGATCTTCCACCGCGAGGGCCGTTGCCAGTGGACGCCGCTCAATACGTCGCCACACAACAAAGTCCGGAGTTTCAGGAACTGCGAAGCAAGCTGCGACGCTTCGTGTTCCCCATGACCGCGTTCTTCCTGATCTGGTATGCGAGCTATGTGCTGCTCGGCGCCTTCGCACATGACTTCATGGCCACCAGGGTCTTCGGCAACGTCAACGTCGGGCTGCTGCTCGGACTGGGCCAGTTCGTCACGACCTTCGTGATCACCGGTTTGTACGTGCGGTTCGCCAACAGGCAACTCGACCCGCGCGCCGCAGCGATCCGCTCCAAGCTGGAGGGCGAGGCAGCATGACCCTGCTGGCCGAAGCTCAAACCGTTGGCAACCCGGTTGCCAACATCGCCATCTTCACGGCGTTCGTCGTCATCACGCTCGTCGTCGTCATCCGCGCGGGCCGCAAGAAGGCCAGCGCCGCGGAGTTCTTCACCGGCGGGCGCGGATTCAGCGGTCCCCAGAACGGCATCGCCATCGCGGGCGACTACCTTTCGGCGGCAAGCTTTCTCGGCATCGCGGGTGCCATCGCCGTGTACGGCTACGACGGCTTCCTGTACTCGATCGGTTTCCTGGTGGCCTGGTTGGTCGCCCTTCTGCTGGTGGCGGAACTGCTGCGCAACACGGGCAAGTTCACCATGGCGGACGTGCTGAGCTTCCGGCTCAAGCAGAAGCCCGTCCGGTTGGCCGCGGCGACCTCCACCATGACGGTGTCGCTGTTCTACCTGCTGGCCCAGATGGCCGGCGCCGGCGGTCTGGTGGCGCTGCTGCTCGATGTCCAGGGGCGCACCGGCCAGAGCATCGTGATTGCCGTGGTCGGCGTGCTGATGATCGTCTACGTGCTGATCGGTGGGATGCGCGGCACCACGTGGGTCCAGATCATCAAGGCCGTGCTGTTGATCACCGGTGCCGCGATCATGACGGTCATGGTGCTGGCCAGGTTCGGGCTGGACTTCTCGAGCATCCTCGGTGCCGCGCAGTCCGCGATCTCCGGATCGGCCAACGAGGCCGTCGCCAACCGCGACGTCCTTGCGCCCGGCGCACAGTACGGCGGATCGGCGTTGTCGAAGCTCAACCTGCTCTCGCTCGGTCTCGCGCTGATACTCGGCACCGCAGGTCTGCCCCACGTGTTGATGCGCTTCTACACGGTCCCGACCGCCAAGGAGGCTCGGCGCTCGGTGGTGTGGGCGATCGCCCTGATCGGCGCCTTCTACCTGTTCACGCTCGCACTGGGCTATGGGGCCGCCGCGATCGTCGGGCCCGACCGCATCCTGGCCGCGGCCGGCGGGCAGAACTCCGCCGCACCGCTGTTGGCCTTCGAACTCGGCGGCGTCGTCCTGCTCGGCATCATCTCCGCGGTCGCATTCGCGACGATCCTGGCGGTGGTCGCGGGCTTGACCATCACGGCCTCGGCCTCGTTCGCGCACGACGTGTACGCCAGCGTGTTGAAGAGTCACGACGTCACCGAGGACGAGCAGGTGAAGGTATCCCGGATCACCGCGGTGGTCCTGGGTGTCATGGCGATCGGACTGGGCATCCTTGCCAACGGTCAGAACATCGCGTTCCTGGTGGCGCTGGCCTTCGCGGTCGCCGCCGCGGCCAACCTGCCGACGATCGTCTACTCGCTGTACTGGGCCCGGTTCAACACCCGCGGTGCGCTGTGGAGCATGTACGGCGGTTTGATCTCGACGATCATGCTGATCGTCTTCTCGCCCGCCGTCTCCGGTGCGAAGACCGCCATGCTGCCGAACGTCGACTTCGCGTGGTTCCCGCTGTCGAATCCCGGCATCGTGTCGATTCCCCTTGCCTTCGTCCTCGGCATCGTCGGCACGTTGACGTCTCCGGACCGCGGTGACCCAGAGATCAACGCGGAGTTCGAAGTTCGGTCGTTGACCGGAGTCGGCGCGGAGAAGGCGCTCGCGCATTGACGTCGGACACTGATCGTAGGAGTCGCCGCGGCGGCCACACCCTCGGGTGTGGTCGCCGCGGCTGCGTTCGCACCGGGTCGACGGACGCTCGCTGCGCTAACTAAGAAAGGGTCCTGAACCCCCGCGCTCGTGGGCCTGACGGGAGCACACTGTGAACGCCGCTGTCAGCGGCGCCGGCCGCACCCCAGGAGGCCAACATGGGGCATTCGACGAGCGCTCGGCACGGTTTTGCGATGTTGGGGTACGCGCTTCGCTTTCCGGGGGCCGCAGACTCCAGTGAGTTCTGGCGGCTCATGGCCGAGGGCCGTGACGCAGTGTCGGTGGTGCCGCCGGACCGTTGGGACGCCGATGAGTTCTTCGACCCCGATCCGGATGCGCCAGGAAAGATGGTGGCCCGACGAGCGGGGTTCGTCGATGACGTGTCGGGTTTTGACGCGCCGTTCTTCGGAGTGTCAGCGCGCGAAGCGATGTTCATGGATCCCCAGCACCGCCTCATGCTGGAGACGACGTGGTCGGCGGTCGAGCACGCCGGCATGTCACCCGCCAGCCTTGCGGGGACTCAGACCGGCGTCTTCATGGGACTGTCGACGCACGAATTCGCCGGCATGATCGTCCGGTTGTCCCGATTGGAGGACATCGACTTCTATTCCGGAACAGGTTGCTCGCCGGCGGCGGGCGCGGGACGAATCAGTTTCCGCCTGGGCCTGCGGGGCCCCGCTGTCATCGTCGATACGGCGTGCAGCTCTTCGCTGGTGGCCCTGCACCAGGCCTGTCAGGCGCTCGACGCCGGCGATTGCGATCTGGCGTTGGTCGGCGGAGTGAACGTCATTCTGACCCCCATTCCGATGATCAACTTCTCACGGGCGCGGATGCTGGCACCGGACGGGCGGTGCAAGACGTTCGACGCGGCCGCAGACGGCTACGTGCGGGGAGAAGGCTGCGGCGTCGTGGTGCTCAAGCGCGTCGAGGATGCAACGCGGGATGGCGATTCGATCAGGGCCGTGATTCGGGGAACGGCCGTGAACCAGGATGGCGCGTCAGGTGGTCTTACGGTACCGAATGGCATTGCACAGCAGCAGGTCATCCGCACGGCGCTGCGCCGCGCGGGCATCGACGCGGCCGACGTCGACTACCTCGAGGCTCACGGGACGGGAACCCCACTGGGTGACCCGATCGAAGCACAGGCCGCGGGGGCGGTGTTCGGTGAGGGACGAGACCCGGACCGGCCGCTGCTAGTGGGATCTGTCAAGACGAATATCGGCCACTTGGAGGCTGCCTCCGGTATCGCCGGCGTGATCAAGGTCGCCCTTGCGCTGGAGCACGAACTACTACCCAGGCACCTGCATTTCCGCGATCCGTCGCCGTACATCCCCTGGGACCGGTTGCCGCTGCGCGTGGTCGACGAGGCCACGCAGTGGCGGCGCAACGAAAGGCCGCGGATCGCGGGAGTGAGTTCATTTGGGTTCTCAGGAACCAATGCGCACGTGCTCATCGAGGAGGCGGCCGAAGTCGACCCAGCAGCGACCGATACCGCTGCGCCCGCTCGCATGGCCCCGACAGTCCTGCCGCTGTCGGCGGGTTCCGCGGAAGCGTTGACGACGCTGGCGTCCCGATACCGCGACTGGATGCACGCGAACCCAGACGCGGCCCTGTCGGACGTGTGTGCCACGGCGGGAGCCGCACGAGCGCACCTCGAACACCGCGCGGCCCTGGTGGTCGACTCACGCGCCAAGGCACGCCGGCTACTGGGCGCCCTGCGCGAGGATCGACCCGCGCCGGGTCTGACGCGGGGGGTCTGCGCTGGCCGGCCGAAGACCGCCTGGCTGTTCCCGGGACAGGGCAGCCAATACGCCGGAATGGGGACGGCGCTGTTCGAGAGTGAACCGGTGTTCCGCGAGACGGTTACCCGCTGCCTCGACCTGCTCGAAGGTGCACTGCCGCAGCGCCTGTCGGAGTTGATGTTCGATGCCGACGCGGTCGGCAAAGAAGCATTGCTCGACACCACCTTTGCCCAGCCCGCGCTCTTCGTCCTGGAGATGGCCCTGGCCAGGTTGTGGCAATCGTGGGGCATCGAGCCTGACGTGCTGGTAGGTCACAGCGTGGGTCAGTACGCGGCGGCCTGCGTTGCCGGTGTCTTCAGCATCGACGACGGAATCCGGCTGATCGCCGAGCGCGGCAGGCTCTTTGGTGGGCTGCCGACAGGTGGCCGCATGATGGCGGTCTTCGCCGACGTCAATACGGTCGAAGAACGCGCTGCTGAATTCCCGCGGGTGTCCGTGGCCGCCTACAACGGTGCGAGCACCGTGCTGTCCGGGCCCGAGGACGACGTCCAACGCGTTGCCGCCCCGCTATCGGCATCGGGAATCCGCTGCGAGTGGCTGGAAACCAGTCATGCGTTCCACTCCGCACTGCTCGACCCCGCACTCGACGAATTCGAATCGTACGCACACGGCGTTGATTTCTCGCCGCCGCAGCTGACGCTCATCTGCAACCGCAGCGGCAAGGTCCTGACGCGACATACCGCCCCCGACGCTCGGTACTGGCGGCAGCACGCACGCCAACCGGTTCGATTCGCCGACAGCGTCGCCACGCTCGCCGAGCTTGGTTGTGCGATGCTGATGGAGATCGGCCCGCAACCGATTCTCAGTGCGTCCGCGATGCGGATCTGGCCGGAGACCGCACCAACACCGCAAGCTGTCGCATCACTTCGCAGAGATGCCGATGGCGATCGTTGCATGGCCGAGGCGCTCGCCGCCGCGTACGTCTCCGGACACCAACTCGACTTCGCCGGCCGGCGCGTCCGACCGAAACGCCCGGTCGACCTGCCGACCTACCCGTTCCAACACCGCACGTACTGGTTCCCGGCCTACACGGCCCCAGAACTGAACGACCGCGCCCGCGCCGGAACGTCCTGGTCCGGTGAAACCCAAGCCGGTGCAGTCCCATTGGGAGAGGAATCGGGATCTCGGCCGAACGACCCCGCATCCGGCGACGTGGACGTGCGGCAGCCCATCGAACCGCGGTTGGACCGCGTCACCGAACTCGTGCTCGAGCAACTGGGTCAAACACTGCGTACTCCTGCAGCCGACATCGACCCTCGAGCGGAGTTCATCTCGCTGGGCATGGATTCGCTGTCGGCGATGGAACTCCACCGTCGACTGCAGGCGGGGCTGGGGATCGAGATCCCCGCATCTCTGTTCTTCGCTCACCCGACGGCCGCGGCATTGGCCGAGGCCCTTCTCGCGGCGTACATGCGACGTTCGGGCGATGTGGCGCACGGGCAGACCACCATTCCACGGGTGCCCCGGGACGGTGATCTGCCGTTGTCCCACGCTCAGGAGCAGTTGTGGTTTCTGCACGAACTCCTACCGTCCTCGAGTGCGTACAACGTGGCCGCGCGGGTGGACTTCCCGGGGTCGGTGGATCGAGTCGTGCTGCAGCGGAGCCTGGACGCCGTGGTGGCCCGGCACGAGGTGCTGCGCACGAGCTTCCGAAGCGTGCGAGGCGTTCCACACCCCATCATCGTCGAGCACCGGCCGGTCGAGTTGGCGGTCGAGCAGGTGAACACCGACACCGATGTCACCGCGATCGCCGAGCGGGAAGCGGCCGTACCGTTCGACATCGCAGTCGAGCCATTGCTTCGAGCCCGGTTGTTGGTGGTCGGCGACCAGCGACAGGTGTTGGTGTTGACCATGCATCACATCGTCACGGATGGTTGGTCATTCCGAGTCCTGCTGCGTGACCTCGGAATCACCTATCAGGCGCTCGAGCGTGGCGAGACGATTCCGCTTACCGACTTGCCGATCCAGTACGTCGATTACGCGCAATGGCAGCGAGAGCAGTTGCTTACCAAAGCGTTCGAAGCACACCTTGGCTTTTGGAGGGAAGAACTCGCCGGTGCGCCCCCGCTTGAACTCGACACCGACAGGCCCAGGCCGAAGATCCCGACCTTCCGCGGCGCGCGAACACATTTCGAACTGGGATCCAAGACTGCCGCCGCGCTGCGCGAGCTGTGCCGCGCCGAGAACGTTACGGTGTCGATTCCATTGCTCGCGACGCTCGCCGCCCTGATGGGTCGCTATTCGGGGCAGGACGACGTCGTGGTCGGTACGTTGACGGCCAACCGCACCAGGATCGAAACCGTAGATTTGGTTGGGCTCTTCGTCAACGCGCTTCCGGTTCGGATTCGACTCGACGGTGAACTCGACGGCGCGGAACTGCTCGCCCGGGTTCGCCACCGCATGGTGGAGGTTCTGGCGCACCAGGACGTGCCGTTCGATCTCGTCGTCAACGCGATGGCCCCGGAACGGACGGCGAACCGCAACCCGCTGTTCAGTGTTCAGCTCGTCGTCCAGCCCGCCTCGGGAGACGCGCAACTGAGTGGCCTTGGCCTCCAGGTGGCCGAAATCGACACCCGCACGGCGAAGCGCGATCTCACATTCACGTTCTTCGACGATGATCGGCTGACCGGACACGTCGAGTACGCCGCCGACGTCTTCGATGCGGTGCGTATCGATCGGATGATCGTCCATTTCCGGTCGTTCCTCGAGGCAATTGCCTCCGATACTTCGATACGAGTGTCCGAAATACCGTTCTTGACCGAGCCCGAATCCTGCTACCACCACGGCAAGCAGTCATCTCGGACAACGACTGCCAGATCGATCCCGGAACTCTTCGAATCGTCGGTGGATCGGGCGCCCGACGCCGTCGCCGTCAGTGCGGGGGACCGGTCGCTGTCCTACCAACAGCTCGACGCAGCCGCCAACGGCCTTGCTCGGCGGCTGCGCGCGCGGGGCGTCGACGTCGGCACCGCGGTGGGGCTGTGCGTCGGCCGAACGCCGTCGATGGTGATCGGCATGCTGGGAATACTCAAGGCCGGCGGGGTCTACGTGCCGATCGATCCGTCGTATCCGAAGGATCACGCCGACGAGATGCTCGCTGACGCGGGGGTGTTGGTGCTCGTCGGCGACGACGACATCGACGGACTCGACGCAGGCCCGGATCTTGCTGAACGCCTCGAAACCGAGCTGGAGTCAGACCATCTCGCGTACATCATGTACACCTCCGGGTCGACCGGGAGGCCGAAGGGGGTGGCGATCACCCACGGCAGCGTCGTCGAATATGTCGAGACCCTCGGACGTGAGGTGGGGATCGCCCCCGACGACGTCTACCTTCAGACCGCGTCGATTTCGTTCTCGTCGTCGATCCGACAGCTGCTGGTGCCGCTGGCTGTCGGCGCGCAGGTGGTGGTCGCCACCTCCGGGGAGCGTCGCGATCCGACTGCGCTGCTGCAT
Source organism: uncultured Actinomycetota bacterium (assembly GCA_963798245.1). GTDB lineage: Bacteria > Actinomycetota > Actinomycetes > Mycobacteriales > Mycobacteriaceae > Mycobacterium. The sequence goes on along the minus strand of CAWCSO010000002.1, from coordinate 46,534 downwards.
CGAATGGGTGAATCGGCGGTGACCGTGGCCGATCTGGTCCCCACGGTGGTCCGGGGACTGATCGACGCGCTGGAACTCGGATCTGGCGAGCGTTCCGCACCGCCGAATCGACTTAGATTGTTGCTCACCGCAAGTGAACCATTGCGTGCTGGTCTGGTGCGCGCGTGGCGTCGTCGGTTCGGTAGCGCGGCCGTGTGGATCAACATGTACGGGCAGACCGAGACCACCGGCATCGTCAGCCTGCAACGGGTAGACCGGGTGACGGGTAGCGATCACGGTGTCGTGCCGATCGGGCGTCCCCGCGGCAACGTATGTATGTACGTCCTGGATGGTCGGCTACGTCAGGTACCACCGGGCATTTCGGGCGAGCTCTTCGTCGCGGGCCAGGCGTTGGCGCGCGGGTACGTCGGTGACGACGAACTCACCGCCCGCAAGTTCGTTCGCGCTCCGTGGGACCCCGACCAGCGCCTGTATGCCAGCGGCGACGTGGTGCGGCTCGGTTGGGACGGCACCATCGAGTTCCGCAACCGCACCGATCGACAGGTGAAGATTCGGGGTCTGCGTGTTGAACCGGCCGAGATCGACAGGGTATTGCTCGAGCATCCCCGGGTGCGAGAGGCCGTCACCGTCGCCCTGCACCCTGACGACGAGGTCAGCGTGCTCGCGGCCTATGTCTCCTGCGACGGCGAGCCGGTATCGGTCAGCGAGCTACGGGCGCACGCGCACCGCCAACTGCCCAAGCACATGATTCCCTCGACATTCCTCGTACTGGACCGACTGCCCCAGACCGCCAACGGAAAGCTCGACCGGGCGGCGCTGCCGGACGTCGCCGCGGGACGCGACGAGGAAGTCCAATACGTCGCTCCGCGAGGGACTGTCGAGAATTGCCTGGCGGATATCTGGCGCACGACCTTGGGCGTCGAGCGGGTGAGCGCCGGGGACAACTTCTTCGAACTGGGTGGGCATTCGCTGCTCGCGGCGCAGGTGCGTTCGCGAATCCATCAACGACTAGGGATCGACCTGCCGCTGGACGCGCTCTTCGACGATCAGACGTTGGCCGACCTTGCCCGACGCATCGAGGAGACGAGCGCCGATGACGCCGAGGCGCCACCGTTGCGGCCGGTGTCGCGAGCCCAGGTGCTACCGGCCTCCTACGTTCAGGAGCTGATGTGGCACGCAGAACGCGAGGACCCCGGATCGCCCGCGCACTGGATCGACGTGTCGATCCGCATTACGGGTGCGATCGATGCAGCCGTGATCGCGCGCGCTGTACAGAGTGTCGTGCAACGACAGGAAGTGTTGCGCACGACGTTCCCGTCATCCGCAACATCGTTGTCGCAGAAGATTCTCGACTCGCACCTGCTCGACGTGCCGATCCTGGAAGCCGGTGCTGATCGATGCAACGAGTCGGTTGGTCAACAATGGCGGGACCTCGACACCCGGCCACCGTTCCGGCCCGAGGTCACGCGTCTCGCCGACTGGGACCACATTCTGCGACTGCGCGTGCATCGCATTCTCGCCGACGGGTACGCGATGCGGCTGCTGTTGCGCGAGATCGGCGTACTCGTGGCACGTTCGCTGGGACTCGACGCCGTTCCCTTGCCAGAAGGCCGTTTGCAATACGCCGATTACGCGGTGTGGGAGCGGACCTGGCTGACGGGTGAGGCGTTGGCTCGCCGTGTCGACCACTTTCGCCGCCAGTTCGCGTCCTGCGATTTGGCATCCGAACTGCTTACGGACCACTCCCGTACGGGTACCGCGGACCGACGTGGCCGGCAGTTCGGTTTTGAGTTCCCGCCAGCCGTCGCCGCCACGGCGCGTGCCCTGGCCCTTCGCGAGCGCGTATCGCTGTACACGGTGCTGCTCGCTGCGTTCGCGGCGGCATTGGGCAGTCACGCCGGCCGGTGCACCGTGGTTTTAAGTGCGCCGACCAGCAGGCGCACCCATCCAGTGATGCAGCAGATCGTGGGCCCCTTCATGAACACCGTGCCGCTGCGCATCGAACTCGATCCCGGCGAGGACCTGCCAGCGTTGGTCGGAAAGGTCAAGAACACTGTGTCCGGAGCACTGTCGAATCAGGACGCGCCCTGGCATCACGTGCTTGCGGCCCTGGAAGAGCAACATGGGCCGTCGGCACGCGGCATCGGCCAGGTCGCGTTCCTGATGGACGACCCGGTGCCGGGTGAGTTCGCTGCCGGTGGCTTCGGCCTCGCCCGGGTCCCGCCCGAACGAATCGTGCTGCGTCGCGATGTGACGGTCGCGATGAGCACCGGGGACGACACCATCACCGGGACGGTGACGTACGACGAGGGGCTCTTCGAGATCACGGCCATCGAGAGCATCGTGTCGCACTTCATCGCCGCACTGACCGTGTCGCCATCCCGCATCGATTGAGCCAGGGAAGATCAGATGGACACTGCCAAGAACCCCGACTTCGAACACACCGGCACGGGACGACCGGCCGGCCGGCTGTTGCGACAGTCGTGGCAGCCGATCTACGCCGCTGAGGATCTGGAACCCGGCCGTGCGGTACCCATGAAGATCCTTCACGAGGAACTCACGTTGTACCGCGGCGGGGACGGCGCCGCGCACGTCGTCGCCGGCCGCTGCGCGCATCGCGGCGTGTTGCTCTCCGTCGGCATCGTGGAGGGCGAGTGTATGAGGTGTCGCTACCACGGTTGGAAGTATGACGCGTCCGGACAGTGTGTGGATCAACCCGCCGAGCCGAAGAGTTTCGCCGCCCAGGTTCGGATAGCGAGCTACCCGGTCGAGGAGTATTTCGGGTTCATCTGGGTGTACCTCGGGGAGCCGCCGGCGCCACCGCTACCGCGTTGGCCGGAACTGGAGGCGTACGGACGATTTCACGTCATCGAACTCCGCAAGTGGAACTACTTCCACGATCTCGAGAACACGGTTGATGACGTACATCAATACTGGGTACACCAGACCGGTGTCTATGCCGACGACGACGTCGCCGGCGAGATTCCGACGATGACGACCGAAACCACCGAGTTTGGCCTCGTCCAGTCGAGTCATTTCACCAACGGTCTGGTGCGTCGCTTGGCCCTGATGATGCCGAACACTCTCTACTTCAACGCCGGTGCCGGCGTGCTGCGCGGGTTCAAGAGCTTCTTGTGGAATGTGCCGGTGGACGACGAGAACCACATGATGTTCTTTCTCTTCATCGCCGCTCACCTTCCGCCCGACGTCGGTGCCACGGTGGCCCAGGGTGTTCGGGATGGCCGTGAATACCTGTCACAGCTGCGGCCGGTCGACGAGGTGGTACGCGGGGTGCTCGCGGGCCGGGAACGGTGGGAGGACATCGCCGACCGACCGGACCGGGTTCTGATCGAGGACGGCATCGTCCTGCTCGGCCAGGGCGTGCTACCCGATCGGTCGCAGAACCACCTCGGCAGCTCGGACGCGGCGATCGTCCTGCTGCGCAGACTGTACTCGCGCGAGCTCGCGGCGATCGAGGGGAATCGCCCGCTCACGAGGTTTCCGAGCCCAGACGCGGCTGCGCTTGCTCGGCTCGATGGCTGAACACCCCGACACAGAAGGGCGTGATCCATGACGACCATTCAAGATTTGATGGATCGAGCTTCCGCGATGATCCACGAGGATCCCGAAAAGGCTCAGAAGTTGGGCGGCGTATGCAAGTTCGCGCTACATGGTGACGGCGGGCGAACCTTCGTCGTCGACCTGACCGAACACCCCAGGGTGATCGACGGGGACGGCGACGCACAGTGCACCATCAGCATGTCGGCAACCGACTTCATCAGTTTGATCGAGGGGCGGGCAGATCCGCGAGGGCTCTTCTTCCTCGGAAGGCTTCGCATCAAGGGTGATTGGAAACTCGCCATGAAGTTCAAGAAGCTCAGCGAGATAATGGGGGACAAGAAATGACCACTTCACGACGGGAGGCCCCACCCTCGCTCGCGTCGCCGCGTGCGCCCACACCCAACCTCGCCGGGGTGGATGGCGGGATCGCCGTCGTCGGCTACGCAGTGCGTTTTCCCGGCGCTTCCGATGCCGACGAGTTCTGGAACATGCTGCGCCAGGGCCGGGATGCCATCTCGGAGGTACCCGCGGACCGATGGGACGTCGAGCAGTTCTACGATCCCGAACCGGGCGCCGCCGGGAAGATCGTGACTCGACGAGCCGGATTCATCGATGACATCGGGGGGTTCGACGCCACTTTCTTCGGCGTGTCGACGCGCGAGGCTACCTTCATGGACCCGCAGCATCGGTTGTTGTTGGAGACGGCGTGGCACGCGGTGGAACATTCGGGGAGTGCACCCACGGATCTGGCCGGAACCAAGACCGGTGTCTTCATAGGTCTTTCGACGCAGGACTATCTGTGCCTGCTGACAGATGCCTTGACGCTGGAGGGCATCGAAGCCTACTTGGGCATCGGTACGTCGGCAGCAGCGGCCGCCGGTCGGATCAGCTACCGAATGGGTCTCGTCGGTCCCGCGATCACGGTCGACACCGCGTGCAGTTCTTCGCTTGTGGCGGTCCACCAGGCCTGTCAGGCCCTGCGACACGGGGAATGCGATCTCGCCCTGGCTGGCGGGGTGAACCTCCTGATCAGCCCGGCGACGATGATCAACTTCTCGCGGGCCCACATGCTGGCTCCCGACGGCCGGTGCAAGACGTTCGACGCAGCCGCCGACGGCTATGTCCGCGGTGAAGGCTGCGGTGTCGTGGTGGTCAAGCGGCTGCAGGACGCGATCTCCGACGGAGACCGGATTCGCGCGGTGATCCGGGGCAGCGCGGTGAATCAGGACGGCGCGTCCGGTGGGTTGACGGTGCCCAACGGCATCGCGCAGCAGCGTGTCATCACCGACGCCCTGCAGCGGGCCGGTGTCGAGGCGCGTGACGTCGACTACCTTGAGGCGCACGGAACCGGGACGTCGTTGGGTGATCCGATCGAGGTGCAGGCCGCCGGGGCGGCGTACGGCGTGGCACGCGACGGGGGCCGCCCCCTTCTGATCGGGTCGGTGAAGACCAACATCGGACACCTGGAAGCGGCCGCGGGGATCGCAGGGCTCGTCAAGGTCATCCTGTCGCTCGAACATCACGAACTGCCGAAACACCTTAATTTCCATGATGCTTCGCCTCGGATTCCGTGGGACAGACTTCCGGTGCGCGTGGTCGAGGAAACCATTCCATGGCCGCCGAACGCCCGGCCCCGCACCGCCGGCATCAGCGGGTTCGGGTTCTCCGGTACGAACGCCCACGTCATCGTCGAGGAAGCGCCCCACGAACCCGTCGTTGCGAGCGGGCCTGTGGCGGGGACCGACGACGGGCGCTTCCGGGTCTTGCCGCTGTCGGCCCGAACGCCGTCGGCGTTGGCGCAGGTGGCACGCGACTATCGGGACTGGTTGACCGCGCACCCAGACGTCGAGTTGTCGCAGTTCTGTTTCAGCGCAGGAGTGGGGCGGTCCCACTTCGAGCAGCGAGCCGCACTGGTGGTGAATTCAACCGCAACCGCCAAGGACTTGCTCGATGCACTCGCCGATGATCGGCCTGCGTCAGGTCTGGTGCGCGGAGAATGCGGCGACCCGCCGAAGACGGCATGGTTGTTCACGGGTCAGGGGAGCCAGTACACCGGCATGGGCCGACAGCTGTACGAGACCGAACCGGTGTTCAGGGATACGGTGACCCGGTGTGCGACCGCGGCTGCCGAGATCCTCGAAACACCGCTGCTGGACGTCATCTTCGGCGAGCAGCACACCGACGTTCTTCGCCACACGTCGTATGCCCAGCCCGCGCTGTTTGCCGTCGAGATGGGGCTGGCCCGACTCTGGCAATCGTGGGGCGTCGAGCCCGACGTCGTGCTGGGCCACAGCGTCGGTCAGTATTCGGCGGCGTGCGTCACGGGTGTGTTCGGCCTCGAGGAGGGCGCCGTGTTGCTGGCCGAACGCGGACGACTGTTCGGGAGCCTGCCCTCGGGTGGCCGGATGGTTGCCGTGTTCGCCGATTCCGACCGGGTCGAGAGCTACACCGACGAGTTCCCGCGGCTGTCCGTGGCGGCCTACAACGGCGCCAACACCGTGCTTTCCGGTCCCGGCGAGGACCTCGAGCAGGCGGTGGCCGTGCTCGCGGCCGACGATGTCAGGTGCGAGTGGCTGGATACCAGCCATGCCTTTCACTCCTCGCTGCTCGATCCGGTGCTCGACGAGTTCGAGTCGTACGCCTCGGGGTTCGCGTTCAATCCGCCACAGCGGACACTGGTGTGCAACCAGACCGGCGTCGCGGTCGGCAGGCAGGTCGAACTGAACGCCAACTATTGGCGCCGCCATGCGAGGCAACCGGTCGACTTCGCCAAGAGCGTCCGCTCGCTGGCCGAGTTGGGATGCAGGCTGTTACTGGAGGTCGGCCCACAGCCTGTGCTCACTGCCGCGGCGCTGCGAGCGTGGCCCGACCCCGACTGCACGCCGGACTCGATCGCGTCGCTGCGCCGTCGTGGTTCCGCGCAGCGTCAGATCAGCGATGCCCTCGCCCAGGCCTACGTCGCCGGGCACCACCCCGACTTCGCCGCGGTACTGCAGGGGGAAGGGCGCAAAGTCGATCTGCCCACCTACCCCTTCCAGCACCGGAAGTTCTGGTTCACGGCGGGCCAGGCCGGCGGTGCGACCGATGGCGCCCGCACCGAAACGGTCCGGCTGATCGAAGAGGGCCGGATCGATGAACTCGCCGCACTGGTCGGTGGCCCGGGTTCCGGTGACGAGACCTTCACCTCCATCAAAAACCTGGCAGCCCAGCACAACCAACAACGTAGTGCGCAGGCGATCGCGGATGCGTGCTACGAGATCCGCTGGGAGAAATCCCCTGCCGCGGCGCGGGGACTGGACGCGACCGACGCCTTCGCCTGGCTTCTGATCGCCGACGACGCCGACACCGTGGCACCACTGGCCGCTCTACTGGCCGGCCACGGCCAGCATTACGAGATCCTGTCGCTGCCGGTGTCGGACGCCGACGAGGAACGATTCGAGGCCGTGCTCCGAGAGGCCGTGGCGGGCCAACCCGCGCTGCGCATCGTCAATCTGGCCGCTCTCCGCCCGGACGGCGCGTACTCGGCGCAGTCATTGGAGTGGATGCAGCATCGGATCCTCGGTGGTACTCAGCGGGTATTCCGGGCGGCCATCGCAGTCGGGGCCGAGGCGCCCGTCTGGTTGGTGACCCGCGGTGCACAGCGGACGTCGCGGGCCGACTCCGTCGCTCCCGTGCAGTCCTGCCTGTGGGGCTTCGGTCGCTGCGCATCGTTCGAACATCCCGAAGTGTGGGGCGGACTGGCGGACATGTCGGCGGCCGGCCCGGACGACTGGGATGGGTTGATCGCCCACATCGTGGGGGCGCCGACCGAGGACCAGATCGCGCTGCGGGATTCTGGCACCTACGTTGCCCGGCTGTGCCGGCGCGCAGAACCCCAGGCCGGGGCGCTCGAACTACGGCGTGAAGCAACCTATTTGGTGACCGGCGGACTGGGCGCGGTGGGACTGGAGATCGCCGAGTACCTCGCTCGGCACGATGCCGGTCACTTGGTGTTGACGGGACGCCGGCCACCCAACGAGTTAGCGCGGCGGCGCATCGAGGCGCTCAGGGAGGAGTACGGCTGCGAGGTCGTGGTCCTCGCAGCCGACGTGGCAGATGCGGACGACGTCGCCAGGGTACTGACCACGATCAAAGCGGAACTGACACCGCTGGCGGGCATCGTGCACGCCGCAGGTGAACTCGGGACGTCGTCGCTGATCGACCTCGACGTGGCTGAAGTCGATCGGGTGTTCTCGGGAAAGGTCTGGGGTGCCTGGCATCTGAGCGAAGCGGCGGCGGGAATGGACTTGGACTTCTTGATCTGCACATCCTCGATCGCATCGGTATGGGGTACGCACGGCCAGATCGCCTACAGCGCGGCCAACGCGTTTCTCGACGGGTTGGCGTGGCGGCTGAGAGAACGAGGCGTCCCCGGGACCACTGTCACCTTCGGTCTCTGGTCGTTGGGCATGGGCGACGAGGACGTGCGGGCACAGCTGAAGATCATCGGCATTCGCCCGCTGTCGTCCACCGATGCACTGGCCGGGATGGCCGGACTCATCGCCGCATCGGCACCTTACGCGATGGTTGCCCGCATCGACTGGACCCGCTTCCTGCCGGTGCAAAACCGGCGGCGCAGGCGGCCGTTGCTCACGCGGATGGAACAGGAGATGCCGGACCGGGTCGCGGCGGCCGCGTCGCAGCCGACTGCGGCGGAGACGACCCCATTGATCGCCGCGCTGGCGGCAGCGCCCGCCCGGCAGCGCAAGCAACTGATGCTGGAGTACCTGCGCGGTGCCGTCGCGGAGGTGACGCGTATCGACGCGCTGGACATCCGGGACGACGCGGGACTGTTCGACATCGGAATGGATTCGCTGATGGCGGTGGAACTGCATCGACGGCTGGAGCGTGGTTTCGGCAGGGAGGTGCCGGTGACGTTCGCCGTCGACCATCCGCGACTTGCCGACGCCGCGGGATACCTGGTCGATGATTTCCTCGGCCTGGGTGCTCCGGTGCCGGCCCGACCGGATCCAGGTGTGACGGTGACCGCGAACGAACCGATCGCGATCATCGGCCTGGCGTGTCGATTTCCGGGCTCCCACGATGCCGAGGCCTTCTGGGAGGTGCTGTCCGGCGGCGTGGACACGATTCGGGAGATCCCGGATGACCGCTATGACATCGACGACTACTACGATCCGGATCCCGATGCGGCAGGCAAGATCTACACGCGTTACGGCGGTTTCATCGAGGGGATCGATGGATTCGATCCGGAGTTCTTCGGCATTTCCCCCCGTGAGGCGGTGTGGATCGATCCCCAGCAGCGACTCGTCCTCGAGACCGCGTGGGAAGGCTTGGAGCGTGCCGGGTATGCGCCGACGTCGCTGCGCGGCAGCAAGAGTGGCGTGTACGTGGGCGTCGGCGCAAACGAATACTCCTATGTCCTTTCCAACAGCAGCCTTCACGACATCGAGGCACAGTTCGCCACCGGAAACGCGGCGAGCGTCATCGCGGGCCGGGTGGCCTTCGCGCTGGGGCTCGAAGGTCCGGCAGTTGCGGTGGATACCGCGTGTAGTTCGTCGCTGGTCGCGATTCATACCGCGTGCCAGGCGCTGCACGCGGGGGATTGCGATCTGGCCCTGGCCGGCGGGGTCAACGTCCTCCTCAGCCCGGTGATCAGCATCGCGACCTCGCGGGCGAGGATGCTGGCCCCCGATGGCCGGTGCAAGACCTTCGATGCTGCTGCCGACGGTTACGTGCGAAGCGAAGGATGCGGGGTGCTGGTGCTCAAGCGGCTCGCCGATGCCGTACGCGACGGTGACGGAATTCAAGCGGTGATCCGCGGCTCGGCGGTGAATCAGGATGGCGCGTCGGGCGGCTTGACAGTACCGAACGGCGGTGCACAGCAGCGTGTCATTGCGGCGGCGCTGTCCCGTGCCGGGCTGTCGGGCGGCGACGTGGACTATCTGGAGGCGCACGGGACCGGGACCGCGCTGGGCGACCCCGTCGAGGTACAGGCTGCCGGGGCGGTCTACGGTGCCGACGGGAATCGAAACCTGCCGCTGCTGATGGGGTCGGTGAAGACCAACATCGGCCACCTTGAGTCGGCGGCGGGCGTCGCGGGCGTGGTCAAAGTCGTACTGTCGCTGAAAAATGAAGTCCTCCCCAAGAATCTGCACTTCGAGAACCCCTCTCCGCACATTCCGTGGGATCGATTGGCTGTGCGGGTGGTGGACGCAGCGCGCCCGTGGAAGGCCGACGGCAGGGTGCGCCGTGCCGGAGTGAGTTCATTCGGGTTCTCCGGCACGAATGCCCACGTCGTCATCGAAGAAGCGCCGCGCCCAACGGCAGTGGCCGGGGAAGATTCGTCGCCGGAGGTCTGCGACCCGAAACGTCAGCGAGTCGACGAGGCCGCGCCGGCCGTACTGGCGATCTCCGCGCGATCTTCGCAGGCCCTGGTCTCCGTCGCCCGCCGGTATGGGGCCTGGCTGGGGACCCATCCGGACGTGGACATCGCCGACGTCTGTGGCACGGCCGGTGCCAGGCGTTCTCACTTCGAGCACCGGGCTGCGCTTCTGGTGGATTCCGTGGAGGCCGCGCGGGAACTTCTCGCCGGACTGGCGGAGAACCGAATGCAACCCGGCGCACTGCGCGGTGTGTGCGGGGACCCGCCGAAGACGGCGTGGATGTTCACCGGACAGGGCAGCCAGTACCCCGGCATGACGCGCGAACTGTTCGACTGGGAACCCGTCTTCACCGAGACGGTCAACCGATGCGCGGAAGCGGTCGAAGGGATCTTGCCGCGTCCACTGTTGGAGGTTCTCTTCGATACCGACGGCGGGCGAGCGGATGACCTGCGGCACACGTCATGTGCGCAGCCGGCGCTGTTCGCGGTCGAGATGGGTCTGGCCCGGCTTTGGCAATCATGGGGCGTCGAGCCAGACGTGGTGCTGGGCCACAGCGTTGGGCAGTACGCGGCGGCCTGTGTCGCGGGGGTGTTCGGCCTCGAGGAGGGAGCGCGGTTGGTCGCCGAGAGAGGCCGGCTCTTCGGGAACCTGCCCGAGGGCGGCCGGATGGTGGCGATCTTCGGCGATCCCGAGCAGGTGGAAGACCGCGCCGACCAATTCCCCGAGGTGTCGGTGGCGGCATACAACGGCGCCAACACCGTGCTGTCGGGTCCCGCGGCGGATCTCGAACGATTGGTCGCGTCCCATGGCGATGAGGGGATTCGGTGCACCTGGTTGGAAACCAGCCATGCCTTTCACTCCGAGCTGATGGAGCCTGCGCTCGCCGAATTCGAGTCGTATGCCAGACAGCTCGAGTTTGCGAGCCCGTCTCGGCCGCTGGTCTGCAACCGCACCGGCACGGTTCTGGCGACCGCGACGCCGTTGGACGCGCAGTACTGGCGCAGGCATGGCCGCCAGCCAGTCCAATTCGCAGAGAGTGTGCGCACCGTCGCCCAACTGGGCTGCACGGTGCTGATGGAAATCGGCCCGCAACCGACGCTTACTGCCGCGGCCCTGCAGATCTGGCCGGAGTCCTCGGCTCCGCCGCGCGCGATAGCTTCGGCCCGCAAGGGCTGCGATGCCCGGCGACAGATGGCTGAAGCCTTAGCTGCGGCATATGTATCGGGACATCGGCCCAGGTTCGCCAAACTCCAACGGGGGCAATGCCGGAGCCTCGCCCTGCCTACCTATCCGTTCCAGCATCGGTCGTACTGGCCGAAACCCGCCGCGTTTCGTTCCGAGGGAACTGCGGCATCCGGAATCATGGGTGCGCCGATGGACCTCGCGTCCGGCGACATCGTCTACTCCAGCAGGCTGAGCGTCAAGACCCAGCCGTGGCTGGCCGATCACGTCATCTACGGCACGGTGGTGGTCCCCGGCGCCACCTACGCCGCCATGGTGATCGCGGCAGTGGACGTGCCGGCTCGTATCGAAGACGTATTCTTCTACGAACCGATCTTGCTTGGCGAAAAGGACACCCGTGAAGTACAACTGACTCTGCACTCGGCGGACGACGGGGACGGGTGGGCCTTCCAGGTATCCAGCCGGCCATATGGCGATCGGGATTCGGGCTGGTCGTTGAATGCCGGCGGTACCGTCTGCAACGGTGTCGACGACGACGCTGCGTCCGATCCCGGCGATCCCATCGACGCCGTACTCGAGCGTCTGACTCGCGCTCGGCCGCAACAACTGTTCGATGCCTTCGTGGACAACGAACTTGCCCTGGGACCCGTATGGCGCTCATCGCTGAAGTCGCTGTGGGTGGGGGACGGGGAGGCAGTCGGCGATATCACCGTCGGTGAGGGTTTGACCGAGCACGTCGGCCACGAACCGGCGCATCCGGTGCTCCTCGACCTTTGCACGGGCATCGCCGGAGCGGCGCTGTTCGTCGTTGCTACCGAGACCGGCGCCGGTCCCGATCTGTTCTTGCCGTTGCGCTATGGGAAGGTCCTGTTGCGCGAGCGAATGCCCCAGCGGTTCTATTGCCATGCGCGCTGGCAGACCAGCGGTGTCGACAGCGAAGTGCAGGTCTTCGATCTCGACTTCGTTGATCGAGATGGCCGCGCACTGGGCGGAATCCGTGAATTCACGGTGAAGCGCGCACCGCGGGAGGCGTTGTTGCGCAGTCTCGGTGGCGGTGCCACACGGATGTTGTACAGCGTCGTGTGGCGAGAGACTCCGCCGCCGGCGCTCGACGCCGCGGAGAACGGTAGATCGAGCTGGCTGGTATCGGGCTTCGACGAGCTGGCGGCCAACGTGTCGGATTCCGTTGCGGTCGGACGCGTCGCCGGTCCGGATCACTGGCGGCAACTCTTCGCGCGATCACACGAGCGTGGTCGGCCGATCTCGGGAATCATTCTGCGCGCCAACGGAAAACCTGATGTCGAAGAATCGAGTACGGAGTTCGCGGTCCGACTGGAGTCGGAGGTCGCCAACGTGCTCGACACCGTGCAGGTCCTTCTCGTGCAGGATGGTGTTTCTCTCGCGGGAGGCCTGTGGCTCATCACCGAACGTGCCGTAGCGACGGAAGCAAGCGAGTCGGCCGATCCGGTCCAGGCGGCACTCTGGGGGCTGGGCCGCACCGTGATCGGCGAGCAACCGATGCTGCGATGCCGGCTGGTCGACCATGATGGCGCCGACGATTCCGTGCGCATGTTGGCGAACCTCCTGGACGCGCCTGGTGACGAGTCCGAGTTCGCACTTCGCCAGGGCAAGTTCCTCGTTCCCCGGGTAATGCCCTGGGCACGAAGCGGTTACCTCGAGATCCCGCGCGCGAGCGACTACGCGCTTGCGCCGACCGAACGCGGTGCGATCGACAATCTGCGGGTGACCGCGATGGAGCCGACACCGCCGTTGGCGGGCCAGGTCCAGGTCAGGGTGGAGGCGGCCGGCCTCAACTTTCGGGACGTGCTCAACGTGCTCGGCCTCTACCCGGGCGATCCGGGCCCGGTCGGCGGCGATCTCTCCGGAACCGTCGCCGCGGTAGGTCCGGGCGTCACCGAGTTCGTGGCCGGGCAACGGGTCTTCGGCGTGATGGCGGGCTCCATGGCCAGCCGGGTCAACGTGCCGGTAGAACTGATTGCCCCGGTGCCCGATGGGATTGCCCGCGACCGCGGCCGCGAGCGCCCCCACGGCGCTGCTGACGGCCCTCTTGGCCTTCGACTGGGCGAAGCTGCGTGCCGGTGAGCGGGTGCTCGTCCACGCTGCCAGCGGGGGTGTTGGTCTCGCGGCGGTTGGGTTGGCGCAGGAACGGGGCGCCATCGTCTTCGCCACCGCAAGCACCTACAAGCGCGCGATGCTTCGGTCGCTCGGCGTCGATCACGTCTACGATTCGCGCACTACCGATTTCGCCGAATCGATCCTCGCCGATACTGGCGGCGAGGGTGTCGACGTAGTGCTCAACAGCCTCACCAACGAAGGGTTCGTGGCTGCCACGGTGCGCGCGACCGCGCGGAACGGACGCTTCGTCGAGATCGCCAAGCGGGACATCTGGAGTACGGCGCAGATGATGGACGTCCGACCCGACATCGCGTATGAAATCCTGGCCCTGGACGTGCTGATGGCGACGGACCCAGATCGTATCCGCGCCCTGATGGCAGAGATATCCGACCGGCTCGCCAGTGGTGCGATGGGGCCACTACCCGTCCAGATCTACCCGCTGGCAGAGGCGAAGACGGCGTTTCGCCGCATGCAGCAGGCTCGGCACGTCGGCAAGATCGTGCTCCAGATGCCGAATCCGATACAGCCGCGAAGCGATCGGACCTATCTGGTCACCGGTGGTCTGGGAGCCCTCGGCCTGCATACCGCGGCGTACCTGGCGCAGCTCGGAGCCGGCACCATCGTCCTGACCAGCAGACGGCCCCCCGATCCCGTGGCGCTACACCTGATCGAGGAGATGGCCGACCGCTACCACTGCCGGGTCCATGCCTTCCCGGCTGACGTCGGCGAGGAGGCCGAGGTCACCGAACTGCTGAAGAGAATTCGCGCGGAGCTGCCACCGCTCGGGGGTGTGGCCCACTTGGCGGGGGTGATCGACGATGCGCTGTTGCCGCAGCAGAGCGTGGCCGGATTCCGCACGGCGCTGGCCCCGAAGGCTCTCGGCGCGTGGCACCTTCACCGGTTGACCAAGGGCGATGACCTCGAGTTCTTCGTGGTGTACTCGTCCGGCACCAGCGTGCTCGGGGCACCCGGCCAAGCCAACTACGCGACCGCGAACGCAGTGCTCGACGGGCTCGTCGCGTACCGCCGGGCCCAGGGCTTGCCGGCAACCGGTGTCAACTGGGGTCCATGGGCTCACGGTGGCATGGCGAGTTCCGATGCAGCGCGCACGAATCTCACCGCTCGCGGCCTCATCCCGTTCGATCCGGGTGCCGCACTCAATGCGCTCGGCGAGGTAGCCGCTCACGGAATCGGCCAGGTGATCGCGATCAAGGCCAACTGGCAACGGGCGGCCAAGCTGCTCGGTACTGCGCGGCCGCCGATTCTCGAACACGTCCTCCCGAGCCTCGGGAGCGTCACCCCCGGAGACGGCGCGCTGCTCAAACGACTCTACGACACACCAGAAGCGCAGCGCGGCGCCTTCGTCACCGAGCACCTCCAGCGCGAGTTGCAGCAGATTCTGGGGCTCGCGCAACCGCCGGGCGCGGGCAGTCGCTTCCTGGAGCTCGGGATGGATTCGCTGATGGCGGTGGAACTTCGCAATCGGTTGCTCAGCCAGTTCGGAAGTGCGTTCACGATCAATGCCACGGCCGTGTTCGACTATCCGACCCTCGAATCGCTCGCCGAGTATCTCGCCGCTCAGATGCCGGAACGACTCGAGGTGGCATCCGCCGGCATGGCTGAGTCACCCGCATGATCGGCGGAGCGGACGATCGCCCGATGCTGGCGTTGGTGAACGTCACCAAGACATACCGTATCGGTGGGCAGACGGTGCATGCGCTGGACGGCATTGCGTTGACGTTGGCCGGCGGAGAGTTCGTTTCGGTCGTCGGCCCTTCGGGTGCGGGCAAGAGCACCCTGCTCCATCTACTTGGTGCACTGGACCGCCCGGACGCCGGGTCGATTCGATTCGACGGCCGCGAGATCAGTGATCTCGACGACGAACAGCAGTCCGAGTTCCGAAGGCAAAGCGTCGGTTTCGTCTTCCAATTCTTCAACCTGCTCCCAACGATGACCGCATGGGAGAACGTCGCGGTGCCGAAGGTGCTTGACGGCAGTCGAATGGCGAAGGTCAAGTCGCGGTCGTTGGAGCTTCTCGACTTGGTGGACCTCGGTGACCGCGCGGAGCACCGACCCTCCGAACTGTCCGGCGGGCAGATGCAGCGGGTGGCCGTGGCGCGGGCATTGATGATGGATCCACCGCTGCTTCTCGCCGATGAACCGACGGGCAACCTCGACACCAGGACAGGCGCCGCGATCATGGCGCTGCTGACCAACATCGCACACCAGCAGGGCCGCTCGGTGGTGATGGTGACGCACAATCTTGCGGCCGCGTCGTCGACGGATCGGGTGATCACGCTTACCGATGGGCACGTCGGCTCGGATGTGCACGCAGGGCCGGCCCCGGCATGATCGTCGACCGCATGCGCGCCTTCAACCTTCGCGAGTTGCGGGCCCATCCCGGCCGCACCACGATGTCGGTTGTCGTGGTGGGAATCTCGGCGACGCTGCTGGTCGCGGTCCTGGGCATCGCCGGATCGATCACGGGTTCTTCGGACCGCCTCGTCGCCGGCATCGGCGGTAACGCGACTCTGGAGGTGTCGGGCGTCACCGACACCGGGTTCCCGGAGGCGGTGCGAACCTCGGTAACCGGCGTCCCGGGGGTTGCCGCTGCCGTGCCCATGATGCGCACGTCGATCGGCACGCCGTCCGAGCGTGTCCTGCTGCTCGGCGTGGACGACAACGTGAGGGCAATGTTGAGCGATCTGCAGCGGGCGGTGCAAGACCAGATCGGACCCCTCGTGACTCAGCCGGGGATGGTCGCGGTGGGAGCCGGGACAGGCCACGCGGATGGCGATTCGTTGTCCATCGGCAACGGGACGGTCACCGCTGCGGCGGTCATCGGCGGGGCGGATGCCGAACGTGTCAACGGTGCGAACTTCATCGTGGGGCCGCTGCCGTTGATTCAACGACTCACCGATCGGGCAGGCATGATCGATTCGGTATTGGTGATCGTCAGTCCCGGCTCAGATCTCGCGGAGGTCCGGGCGGGGGTCACCGACGCGGTGGCCGGGCGAGCGGTCGTCGCCGAGCCGGCATTCCGTTCCGCGCAGGCCGGTGGGCCCGTGGCGATCATGCGGACGCTCATGCTGTCGGCGGCGTCGAGCGCCCTCGTCGTCGCCGGTTTTCTGATCTTCAATGCGATGAGCATGGCGATCACCCAACGGCGACCGGTGATCTCCATGCTCCGAGCGATCGGCGCCAGGCAACGGCAGATCGTCGGGGATCTGCTCGTCGAGGCTGGGCTCGTCGGGTTGGTCGGCGGAATTCTTGGATCGTTGCTGGGCGTGGTCGTCGGCAGGGGGGCGATCGCCCTCCTGCCGGCGGCGTTGCTGCAGGGCTACGAGTCGCGAGTCGAATACATCCTGCCCTCGTACGCGATTCCGGTCGGCGTGTCGGCGTGCGTCGTCGCGAGCGTCGCCGCGGCCGGCCTGGCTGCCCGCCAGGTGTACAAGGTGGAGCCGGTCGAAGCCCTGGCCCCTGTCGGCGTATCCGCCGCCGACTCGGTCGCGCTTCGGACGCGCGTGGTTGCCGGAGTGCTCGGCGTCGGATTCGTGGCGACGGCGATCGTGGTGGCGTCCCGTGATCTCGGACGTGCGTCCGTGGCCGGCGTGGCAGTGATGGTCCTCGGTCAGATCGCGCTCTGCTTCGCCTTCGCGGGACCGATGGTCAATCTTGCGGCGCGATGCGCGCGAGTCTTCGGCGCCCCAGGCGAACTCGCGGCCGCCACGATCGAGCGGGCGCCGCGTCGAGTGTGGGCGACGTTGATGACCGTGATGATCGCGGTGTCCCTCACCGTGCACAGCACCGGGTCGAATGCCAACGCCATCGATTCGACCGACGCCAGCTTCGCCGCGCTCGGTGACGTCGACTTCTTCGTCAGCTCATCGGGTCCCGGCGTGTTCCCGACCGCGCCGCTCCTACCGAAGGGGACCGATTCCCTGGTCGCGGCGACTCCGGGGGTGGCGCGTGTCGTGCCGGGGCAGATGGCGTACGCAACTCTCGGCGGTACCCGCGTGCTGCTGCAGGGAATCGCACCAGGCTCGGTTGCACCGCCGTCTGGTGCGATGAAACCTCGAGTGCTGGAACGGGTTCAAGCAGGCGAAGGGGTAGTCGTCTCCCGTGACATCGCCCGCGCGCTCGGCCTCGAGGCCGGTGACGAACTCACGCTGCCTACACCAAGCGGTGAGCAGCGCGTGCGCGTCCTGCAGGTGGTGCCCTTCTTCTCGCTGCTCGGCGGGGTGGTCTCGATGAGTCTGTCGCGACTCCGTCAGTGGTTCGAACGGCCCGGGTCGACCATTCTCGCGGTGGAGCTGGCGCCGGGAGCGGACCGCGCGAGTGTCTTCACGGCGGTTCGCGACCAACTCCCTGCCGACGTCTACGTGTATCCGGGCACTGATGCGGCGACGGCGGTCGGTGCCTCGATGGCGCAGGGCACCCGACTGATCACCGTCGTGGCGTGGATAGTGGTGCTCGTAGCGAGTGTCGCGTTACTGAACACCCTGATGTTGTCGGTGCTCGAGCGCAGACGCGAGCTTGGTGTCTTACGGGCGATGGGCTCGTCGCGACGCTTCGTGTTGCGCACCGTGCTCGCTGAGGCTGCGGGACTCGGCCTCGTCGGCGCCGCGATCGGCGCGGTATTCGGGACCGTCAATCAGTACCTCAGCGCCTCCGCTCTGACCAACGTGCTGAGCATCGACGTCACGTTTCAGCCGAGCCTTCTGGCGTTCGGATTCGCCGGTGGCGCATTCGCCCTGGCGCTCGTGGGAGCCGTCCCCCCGGCTGTTCATGCGGCGCGGCTCAACATCGTCGACGCGGTGGCCGTGGACTAGTGGAGGTTTCACGTGCTGTCGAACTGGAACGTTCCCGATACGCGACGTTGACGCTCAGCTGTCGCGAGGTAGAAGGCCCAGGCGAAGGAGAAGCTGGTGAAGATGCTCGCGACGGCATACAGCCAGGGCCGACGCACCCCCCGTCTGTAGCCGTCGACGATCGTGAACAGTGGTAGCAGAACGAAATTGGCCATGGCGTAGTCCTGGCCGGCCGAGCCACCCGCCGGGTTGTCGAACATCATTCGCCGGTAGTCGGTCCAGCTGCCCGGGCCCCACAACGGATTACCCGAGCCCGTCGCGTACTGGCTCATGAATCGGTAGGCGTAGTACCAACCGATCACCACCGTCGTCACTCCGAAGACGTAATAGGTCCACTCCATTCCGGACAGGCGCGGACCATACCGAACGTGTCTGAAGATCTGGCGGTTCGACGCGACGATGAACGCGACGACGACGA
Source organism: uncultured Actinomycetota bacterium (assembly GCA_963798245.1). Lineage (GTDB taxonomy): Bacteria > Actinomycetota > Actinomycetes > Mycobacteriales > Mycobacteriaceae > Mycobacterium. The sequence goes on along the minus strand of CAWCSO010000002.1, from coordinate 27,983 downwards.
TGCCGAGCAGCGCACGCACGATGACCCTGACCATGGCGTCAGCCTTCAGAGCGGCTGGAAACTTGTCAACACTCCTGTGGCGCTGCGGCACAGACCAAACGTGGTGCCTGGCCGTTCGAACGTGCAGTCAGCGAAGCGCCTGCTTCGCCTGTTGCTCGGCGGCGTGGTCCTCGATCGCCTTGCCGATCGCGTGGCTGGCCCGGTCCACGAACTCGGTTCCGCTGCCGGTGACCCAGTCGCACGACGCGGCCGGTCCTGCCAGCTGACCGGTGAAGTGCGGTATCACGTACTCCGCGAAGAGTTCGTAACTCCGCAGTTTCGCGGCCGGTGGTGCCCAGTCGTGGTCGAAGAGCAGGAACGCACCGAATCCACCATTGCTCGCCTCGACCAGCTCGGAGATCTTGGCCACCGCGTCGGCCGGCGTGCCGATCACCGCGAAGCCGGACTCCCGGTTGTTCGCGATGATCTCCGCCGGCGTGTCGCCCTGCACCGGGCCCGACGGGAGGATGTGGGTGAAGTAGCGCGAGAACTCGGCAATGCCGTACTCGACGTCGCGCTCGGCCTGCTCGCGGGTCTCGGCAAGGTGCATCGGGCCAACGAGGCGCCACTTCGAGCGGTCGGCGACGTGCCCGTGCTCGAGGGCAACCTCCTCCCAGGTGTTCCAGTGGTGGGAAAGCAGGTCCATGCCCTGTTTGGCGGTGGCCGCGATCGACAACATGCCGATGCCGTGCTTGCCCGCGCCGCGCGGTCCGGTGGGCGAGAAGGACGCCGCGACCGCGACGTCGAAGCAGGGATCGCTGTAGGGCTTCAGCTGCAGGCGCGCATCCTGGAGGGTGAACCCGTCGGTGTGCATGGTCACGGTCTCGCCGCGGAGCAGGCGCATGATCGCGTCGAGGCTCTGCTCCATGCGCGGCCGCTGCTCGTCTGCCGGGATGCCCAGCATGTGCGCGTCCGAGGTGAGTTGGCCCGGGCCGCAGCCGAGCATCACCCGGCCGCGGGTGAGGTGGTCGAGCAGGACCATGCGGTCGGCCAGCATCAGGGGGTTGTGATAGGGCAGCGAGCTGACGCCCGTGCCGAGCTTGATGTGCTTGGTGCGCTCCGCGGCGACGCCGATGAAGACCTCGGGGGAGGCGATGATCTCGAATCCGGCGGAGTGGTGCTCGCCGATCCATGCCTCGGCGAACCCGAGGCGGTCCATCGCCACGATGAGGTCGAGGTCTCGCTCGATAGCGAGTGTCGGGTTCTGTCCGGTCGGGTGGAAGGGGGCCATGAAGTTTCCGAAACGCATGGGCCCATTCTGGCGGGCATCGGCCCCTTCGTTGGCCAACTTCGGGTTTCCGCGGGTGTTTCCGTGGTCGCCTACCGTTCGCCCAATCCCATCATCTCGGTCACGTGATGATCGCGCCCCGCGGTGTAGCCGCCGTCCACGGCGATGGCCTGTCCACTGACGAAACTGGCATCGGAGGAGAGCAGGAACGTCGCGACGGCGGCGACCTCCTCGGCACGCCCGAACCGCCGCAGCTTGTGCTCGTGGCGCAGGCCGTCGCGCGCCACCTCCATGCCGGCCATCCCGACGACCGAGTCGAACATCGGTGTCTCGATGAATCCCGGGCAGATCGCGTTGACCCGGATTCCGCTGGGCCCGTAGTCGATCGCGGTGTTCTTGGTGAGCAGGACGACCCCGCCCTTGGAGGCGTTGTACGAACTGCCCCCGGCGGTGCCCTCGAGACCCTCGATGCTGGCGAGGTTGACGATGGCGCCGCGCTCCCCGGCAACCCGGTCCTGGCCCATCATCTGCGTCAGAGCCGCCCGCGCCACGATGAACGTGCCCTTGAGGTTGATGCCGACGACGCGGTCCCACTCCTCGTCGGGTAGTAGGTGTACCGGGCCACCACCGGCGACGCCCGCGCAGTGCACCACGCCGTCGAGCCGACCGGTGGCCTCGACGACGGCGGCCACCGCGGCGCCCACGCCCTCGGCGTCGAGGACGTCGACCGCGCTGATACGTGAAGGCGTCGTGATCGAGCGGCGCGTCGGGCGCGAGATCGACTCCAACGACGGTCGCACCCTCGCCGAGCAGCCGTTCAACCGTGGCCTTACCGATGCCGGACGCCGCACCGGTCACCAGGACGCCCTTGCCCTCAAACCCCGTCATTTCACCCTTCTTTCGCCGACATTGGATTCCCAACGGCATGGCGACCGAGGAATTCGGCGACCGCGTCGGCGAAGAGGTCGTTGCGGTCACCGGCGACCATGTGCCCGGCGCCACGGACGTCGACGAACTCGACCTCGGGAAAGCGGGCGAGGAACTCGTCGGCCCGCTCCTTGGTGACGAGATCGCTCATCTGCCCGCGGACCAGGAGCATCGGCACGCCGTCGGCCACGATGGCCGCCACCGCAGCGTGCATGCGGTCGACCTCGGTCACCTCGACCGGGGGAAGGGTCGACGTGCCGTCGATGAACTTCGGATCCCAGTGCCAGTACCAGCGGCCGTCGCGCTCGCGCAGGTTGGTGCGCAGGCCATCCAGGTCGGACGGCCGGGGGCGGTGCGGGTTGTAGGCGGCGATGGCATCGGCGACCTCATCCAGTGAGTCGAACCCCGACGTCATGCGGTCGTTCATGAAGTCGTGGATCCGCGCCGCTCCGGACTCGTCGATGTCGGGCACGACGTCGACGAGCACGACGGCGCGCGCCATGCCGGGGTACAGCTCCCCGGCGAGCAACATCGATGTGAAGCCGCCCAAGGAAGCACCGACCAACACCGGTCGGGGCGGCAGTTGGTGTAGCACTTCCATCACGTCACCGGCCAAGGCCGTGACGCGGTAGTCGCCTTCTTCGGACCAGTCCGACTCGCCGTGACCACGGAAGTCGACCGTGATCGCCTGCCAGCCCCGCTTGGCCACCGCGGCGGCAGCCCGAGCCCACGATCTGCGGGTCTGCCCGCCGCCGTGCAGGAACACCACGGCGGGTGCCGCTGGGTCACCAAGCCGATCGGCCACGATGCGAACGCCGCCGGTACCGCGCGCGCTGAACGAGTCAGGCGGCGCCAGCACGCTAGATCCGCTTCGAGATGTCGCCGCGCAGGTCTGGCCACGGCGGGCGGCGAACCATGGTGATCCCCGTCAGGGCGGCCCACACCAGGCCGACCAGGATTCCGGCCATCGCGAGGCGCGTGCGGTCCTTCGCCGGCGACCAGATGGGCCTGCCGTCCTTGATCACGAACACGCCAACCGGCTTCGAGACCGGGATGACCGTTGCCCCGTCGGGCGTCTGATAGTGGTGGCCGAACACCGTCAGGGCGTGGGGATCGGTGTCGAGCGAATCGATGGCCTGTCGAGCCTCGCGAAGGTTCATGTGTCCTGCTTACTACCGCGGCCCGTTTTTCGCCGGGGTACGCCGTCCCGCTCACGCAGCGGTGCCAGCAGCGCGTTGAGCCCGTATTCGAAGACCGCGTCGTAGTCGGTGGGGGACTGTAGCGCTTCGACGAGCGCCTGATCCGGCCAGGCGTCGGCCCATAGCGAGGGATCCTCTTCGTCGTGCTTGGCCCCGCGCACCGCGGAGAACTGCATCAGAGCAGAGGAAATGACGTGAACCTGCACTGCTCGCAGGATGAGTGCGGCGTCGGTTCCGATGACGCCTGAATCGGCCAGGTGCGCCGCCAATGCCTGCTGTATCGGCAGGAAGAGTTGCGGCGTCCGGTCGCGTTCGTGCGCGATGCTCAAGAGATGCTGCTTTTCGATGAGCATCGTGCGCTGCGCCCGCGCAAGTGTCGCGATGCGCTCGACGGGACTGCGCCCCTCGCTGGGGAGTTGAGCCATCTGGCCGACCAGTCGCTCGACCAGCTTGTCGAACAACGTGTCCCTCCCGCCGACGTGCCAGTAGATCGAGGTGACTGCGACGCCCAGCTCCTCGGCGAGTCGACGCATGGTGAAGGCCTCGACCCCGTCGACGTCGATCAGCCGGGCCGCCGTCTCGAGGATCAGCTCGGCGCTGACGGGGCGGGGGGATGGCAGCGGGAGGGGTGACTGTCCGGCCATCCGGTCGTCGGGACTACTGGTGTTGCGCGGCGGGGCCAGGGGTCTCACCCCCGGTGATCCGGTCGGATTCGGGCAGTTCCAGGTAGCGTTCGAGGTTGCGGTGCATGTTGATGACGCGGCGCTCCTCGTTGGAGAGCACCAGGTGGGTCAACCCTGGTTGGTGCAGCCCGCGCTGAAGCCCGGGCAGAACCGTGATGTCCTGCGTCAGAACGAGGCCGGGGTGAGCCTCGTCGGCCGTCAGCCGTACGTCGGCCGGTTTGCTTCGCGGTGCGTCGGGCGGCATCCGCATCCACAGCATGAGCACCAGCTCGCCCTTGTCGGGATCTGGGCCAGGACGGGAGGTCATCACCGTCAGGTGGTCGGCGTTCGTCAGGAGCGTCATGTTGGGGAAGACGTTGTACTGGTGCAACCGCATCATCTGGTCGGTACTCGCCCAGCTCAGGTCGACACCGCGTCCGGCGGCGAAGGTCCTTGTCCGCTCCGCGATCACGTCGGCGACCGGGTGCCCGGGCAGGCACTGGTCAGCCGGGAACGGGGCATCCTCGGCAACGCCCATCAATGCGCCTTGCGTTCGCACGTACGCGTCCCACACCTCCGCGTCGGTCAACGTCTCCTTGATGTTCGGGCTGGGTACGCCGTAGAGCTGCTCGGACTTGCCCGTGTGTCCCCAAATCGTCTGCGGGGCATGGACGTCGTCCATGCATCGGTGCAGTTCGGGGTGCAGTGTCTGGATGTGGTAGGTCTCGCTGAATCCGTCGGCGATGGTCTTCCAGTTCGCGTGGACCTCGATGGTCAACGTGGCGTAACAACGGAAGTCGCCGAGCCCGCACCACGAGATGTCCTGCGGCACCTGCTCCAGGTAGTCGCCCAGGGGCATGGCGTCGGCATCGAGGTTGACGAAGACCAGCCGCTCCCACGTGTCGACACCGACCGAGATGAGTGGAAGGTCGGCCATCTTCAGCGCGCCGAAGCCCTTGCGGTTCGGCACGCGCCTGAGTGTGCCCGCGAGGTCCCACGTCCAGCCGTGATATCCACACCGCAGTTCACGCAGGTCCGAACCGGCGCCGGCGCACAGCGAGTTGCCTCGATGCCGGCAGACGTTCTGGAAGGCGCGCAGGGTGCCGTCATCACCGCGAACGATCAGTACGGAGTTTGGGCCGCAACGGTATTCGAAGTAGTCACCGGCTTCGGCGACGTGGTCCACCGTGCAGGCGACCTGCCACACCCTCGGCCACATCCGAGCCACCTCGAGCTGCGCGAACGACGCGGAGTAGTAGCGCTCGGCAGGCACTCGGGTGGGGTGCTGCGGCGGGGTCCCGATCGCATCCTCTTGCCGGACGTGCGCCGAGTGGTCGGCACGAGCCGTCTGCGTCACGATTCGCCCCTCCCGGTCGGCGCCATCGGCCTGTAACGCTATTACATCGACGACTGTAACGGTGTTACATTGGCCGTTGGATTTGGCCACCGTATGGGTGGGGCGACTTTCGAGGGAGTAATCGTGTTCGACCTCAAGATCACCGGCGGGACCGTCGTCGACGGCACCGGTGCGGATCGATTCAACGCCGACGTGGCCGTCAAGGACGGCAAGATCGTGGAGGTCCGCCGCCGCGGCCCGGGCGACCCCCCGCTCGAAGGCGAGGCCGCCGAGACGATCGACGCCACGGGAAGGATCGTCGCACCGGGCTTCGTGGACATACACACCCATTACGACGGCCAGGTCAGCTGGGACAGCGTGCTCGAGCCGTCCAGCAATCACGGGGTGACGACGGTGGTCGCCGGAAACTGCGGCGTGGGATTCGCGCCGGTGCGGCCCGGCCAGGAGCAATGGCTCATCGAGTTGATGGAGGGTGTCGAGGACATTCCGGGAACGGCGCTGACCGAGGGCATCACGTGGGGTTGGGAGAGCTACGCCGAGTATCTCGACGTGATCGGTAAGCGTGAACTCGCCGTCGACATCGGCAGCCAGATCGCGCACGGAACCGTGCGGGCCTACGCGATGGGGGAGCGCGGCGCGCGCAACGAGCCCGCCACACCCGAGGACATCGCCGTGATGAGCCGGCTGGTCCGGGAAGCGGCAGAGGCCGGTGCGCTGGGATTCTCGTCGTCGCGCACGCTGGCCCACCGCGCCATGGACGGCGAGCCCGTCCCGGGCACCTTCGCCGCCGAAGACGAACTGTTCGCCCTCGGTCGCGCCATGGCGGCCGGTGGAGCGTCGGTGTTCGAACTCGCTCCGCAAGGCGCGGCCGGTGAGGACATCGTGGCGCCGAAGAAGGAACTGGAGTGGATGCAACGACTGGGCGGCGAGATCGACTGTGCGTTGAGCTTCGCGCTCATCCAGGTCGACGCCGACCCCAATCTATGGCGCGAACAACTCGACATCTCGGCGGCCGCGCATCAGGCGGGCAGTCGGCTGCACCCGCAGGTCGCCGCCCGCCCGTTCGGCATGTTGCTCGGCTTTCCCGGGCACCACGCCTTCACCCACCGGCCGACCTACCGGCGGCTCAAGGCCGAGAGCACGCGCGAGGAACTGGCCGCGCGGCTCGCCGAACCCGCCGTGCGGGCCGCCATCCTGGCCGAGGATGATCTTCCGGTCGACCCGAACGTGCTCTTCGACGGCATGTTCGCGTTCGCGCAGTACTCCGCCGACCGGCTCTATGCCATCGGTGAGCCCCCCGACTACGAGCCCACCCCCGAACGGACGGTCGCTGCGATCGCCCGCGACCGAGGTCAAGACCCATTGGCCACGATGTATGACCTCATGCTGGAGGGCGACGCGGGTGCGATGCTGATGTTGCCGCTCTTCAACTACTCAGAGGGCAACCACGACGCGATCCGCGAGATGATGACCCACCCCGCCGGTGTGCTCGGGCTGTCCGACGGCGGCGCGCACTGCAGCATGATCTGCGATGCGTCCTATCCGACCTTCCTGCTGACCCACTGGGCGCGCGATCGTCACCGGGGCGAAAAGTTGGCGCTGGAGTATGTGGTGCGCAAGCAGTCGCACGACACCGCACAACTGTTCGGGCTCACCGATCGCGGTGTCATCGCCGCCGGAAAGAAGGCCGACGTCAACGTGATCGACATGAATGCGCTCACACTGCACGCCCCCCGGATGGCCTACGACCTGCCTGCCGGCGGGAAGAGACTGGTTCAGGGAGCGTCGGGCTACAGTGCGACGATCGTCAACGGTGTCGTGACCCGTCGCGACGGCGTCGACACCGGCGCGCGTCCGGGTCGGTTGGTGCGCGGAGCGCGCTGAGTGTCGTTCCGGTACGACCCGCGACACCGGCCGACCCAGCCGCCGCGGCCTCCGCCAGACGCCTTCACCATCGATGGTGCCGTTGTCGGGGAGGGTGTTTCGCTGTCCTTCGTGCGTGAGGGAATCGGGCGTTTCCCGATGAACTGGCGAGCATGCTGGGCTCTGCCCAGGCTCGACGCCAGTGGGTCGCCGCGATGTACACGAATCGACTGTGGGGCTCGCGGTTCTCCTTCGACCAGGGCGACGTCGACTTCATGACCGAGCCGTTCGCCGACGAGGCCCGACTGCGCGCAGGATGGGCGAGCTATCAACTCGCCTACGACCGTGTCATGACGGAGTTGCCCCTCATGGACGCGGTCGACGTTCGGACCCTGGTGCTCTACGGGCCCGACGATCACGTCATCGGCGAGGACTTCGTGCCACGATGTGAGCGCGCGTTCCGCAATCGCATTGGGCCACTGGTGATTCCCGGGGCCGGCCACTTCCTGCAATGGGAGCGCGCGGACATCTTCAATTCTCTGCTCCCAGCCGTGTTCGAGGACGTCCTCGCGCGGCACCGACAGGAGACATGAAACGGTGAACCAATGACCTTCGCAGCGAACTACGGACCGTGGGCGCTGGTCGCCGGTGCGTCCGACGGAGTGGGTGCCGGGATCGCAGAGGAGTTGGCAGGGCGTGGGCTGAATGTCGTCCTACTATCCCGTCGTCAATCGGTTCTCGATGACGTCAGCGCCGGGATCAGTGAGCGCACGGGGAGCCAAACCCGGACGTTGGCAGTCGATTTCGCGGAGCCCGGCGCGGCCAGAGCGGTGGCCGAGGCGACGAAGGACCTGGAGATCGGGTTCCTGGTGTACTGCCCCGGTGCGGATCCCCACTTCGAGCCCTTCCTCGACCAACCCGTGGCCGCGGCCGAGGTGATGGTGCAGCGCAACTGTGTCGTGACATGGTCTTCGCCGAGGCACTGTGGGCGGAACTGCACGACAAGGGTATCGACGTGCTGGGCCTGATCCTTGGTAAGACCGACACCCCCGCCCTTCGTCGTCTCGAGTTCGGCCGAGGTGCCGCGCGGGGAGGGCGTTCGACTCGTCGTCGCCGCAACCTTCGACGTCGCGATGGCCCGGGGCGCCACGGCCGCCGGCGGCGGGTCAGCGGCGACCTCTGGGGCGGGTGGGAGCGGGACGCGATCCGAGGCTGACGCGTGAAGCCGCGAAAGTGATCGCACGAGAGGCGAAGTGCTCATTGCCGCGCCGACGTGCGCGACGGATCGCGCCCGCCATCACCCCGCAGAAGAAGCCCACCAGAAAGATCCCCCGCGTGCGGCGCATGTTGCGCTGAACGACGGCGGACGTGATGAACCCCGCCGTCGCGGCGAGCACGGCCACCGTCAGCAGCAGGGCAATCAGCGGTATCGGTCCGAGCGACCCCATGTGTCGAAACCTCCGGGCCGTGGTCTGCGTAGGCCGCGTGACCGATCCAACCACCGGCGAGCCGCAACGGCGTCGTCGGCGGACGTTCGTGACCAAAGCGAGCGTGAAGCGTTAGCCTCTCGATTCCATCGCCGATCGGGCAGGCCCGGCCGAACCGATTCGGCGATTCGACCATTGCCGGACCCGGGTGGGCGTAGCGTCCCGTGACGCCGGACATGCCCGCCGACCAAGGAGCAACGATGGGTCTTTCCAGGAGCGTCAGCAAGGCCGGCGCGTTGGTAGTCGCGCTCGGGCTGGGCGTGGCGATCGGCAGCGGTCCCGGGATCGCGCTGGCCGAGCCGGGTACCAACCCATCGGCCGATACCGGACCCAGTTCACCGTCGGCCGATTCCCCCTCGTCAGAGACCCCCTCGGACCCGTCGGTTGGTTCATCGGGGCCGTCATCCAAGGCGCCGCTGAGTTCCCGCGCCGTGCGTGGATCATCGACCGACTCACGGGGCGGGATCGTCCGGGCCTCCGGGGGTGCCAAGACCAAGGTGAACGGCGTCAACACGACCAGCACCGAGGCGACCAGCACCGCGCCGGACTCCGATCCTCAAGTGCCGACACGGATCCCCGCGTCGACGTCAACACGGAAATCGGATTCGACCCCACACGTCACGGCAAGCAAATCGCGGACCTCGGCGCCCAACCAGCCGGGTGAATCCGCAGCTGATTCGGCGTCGCATGTCAGTGTCGCGGCGAGTGATCCGGGCGCGAGGGTGACGGCCGCGTCGACGGTTGTCGCGACGCCGGCCGTCGGCGCCGTCGCCGAACCGGGTGCCGCGCTCAACCAGGACGCACCGCCGGCGGTCAGCGCGCCCGTGACGCCGCAAACCATCGTCTCCGGCATCATCTCCGGTCTGTTGTCCGCGATCGGCCTGAACCCGCAGGCCGCAACCGGGCCGAACGATCCCGTCCACGCACCCGCGTTGTGGGCCGTGCTGGCATGGGTGCGTCGCGAGATCGAACACACCTTGTCCCCGACCGCGCCCGCGGCGGTGCAGCAGGTGAACACGCTCGTGGTTCAGAGCCCGAATCTGCTGGTCAACCCGGGAGCCGAACTCGGTGATGCGTCGCTGTCGGGATACTCCTCGGTCTCCATGCCGGGGTGGACGGTGACCGGCACGCCGACCGTCATCGAGTACGGCAGCCTGCGCCGTCTGCCGGGTCTGTTTGGAACCGAGGGGCCGACCCTGCCGGCCTTTCTGGGATTCCCAAGTGTGAGCGGAGCTCCTCCCGGCAGCGGTACGCAGTTCTTCGGTGGCGGAAACGTCGCGACGGCCACACTCAGCCAGACCGTCGACCTCAGTGGCGCGGCGTCCGAGATCGACGGCGGCACGGTGTCCTACACGCTGAGCGGAGATCTCGGCGGTAACCTATTGGATCCGTCGCGGGCCACGGTGACCGTCAACTTCCTCGACGCCAACCAGGGATACCTGGCCGCCGGTGAGATCGGTCCCGTCACCGCGCTCGATCGTAGGCTCCAGACCGGGCTCGCGGAACGCCAAACCGACGGGACGATACCGGTGGGGACGCGTAGCGCTCAGGTCGTCGTGACCCTCAAGGACCTCAATCCCGTACTGGGCAACTACAACAACGCCTACGCCGACGACCTGTCGTTCACCGTCGGTGCCGACCTTCCCGCCCCTGCGCCACCCACGCCGCCGGTGTCGACGGTGGGTGCCCTCGATCACGTGTTCATGGTCTACATGGAGAACAAGGGGTACACCGACATCGTGGGCAGCCCCAACGCGCCGTATCTCAACAGCCTCATCAACGCCTACGGAAGCGCGGCGAACTACTACGCGCTGACCCACCCCAGCGACCCGAACTACTACCCGATCCTCGGCGGGTCGGACTTCGGGATCAACTACAACTGCGCCGCGGACTGCTTCGATGCGCCAAACCTCGCCGACAACATCGAGGAGGCCGGCTTGACCTGGGCCGCCTATCAGGACGGTGGGGGCGGCTACAGCACGCCCACCGACCGGACGCCGTTCCTTGCCTTCAGCAACATCTATGACGACCCCGCCCGCGTTGCGGCACACATCTTCGATCTGTCGCAGATGGGTCCGGATCTCACATCGACGGCCACGGCTCCGAACTTCGTGTGGTTCTCCGCGGACGAGGCCACCAACATGGAAGGTCCGATAAGCACTCCCGTGGACATTCTCCGGTTTGCCTTCAGCCTGCTGACGACCCACCAGTACAACGTCGCGGCTGGCGATGCGTACCTCCAGGAGACGGTCCCCGTCATCCTGGACTCCGCGGTCTGGCAGGACCCCACCCAGAAGAGCGCGCTGTTCCTCACGTTCGACGAGGACTACAACAACATCTCGTGGGGCATCGGGAACCAGGGCAACCACATCGTCATGGTCGTCATCCCGTCACCGGGGGCGGTGGCCGCCGGCATGCGCGGCGGCGCATTCACCGCCAACGACTACTACAACCACTACAGCCTGCAACGGACCATCGAAGAATCGCTCGGGCTGCCCTCGCTCACCAACAATGACAAGTACGCCCAACCCATGAACGAATACTGGGTGTAGTCCTACCGTCAGCGCGGCCCTGTGGGCGCGGGCGATGGCGCGGGCTTCGCGGGAGCCGGCGCTGGGGCCGGGGGCTGCCGTTCCACCAGGGTCGGTTTTTGCGGGGGGGCCACGACGGCCGCGGGTATCCGCCCGACGCCGCTGCCCTGGACCATCGCGACCGTGAGCACCACGAGCGCGCCGGCCGCGACCAACGTCAGCGCACCGACGACGAACCACAGGATCTGCTCGGCGAGGTCGGTCGCGGATCTCGTTTCAGCCATGTGCCGCATGGTACTGGCGTCACCCGAGAAATCTCTGCGGGCCTCAGGCCAATGCCATGAACAGCTTCTCCAGCTCGGCTTCCGTCATCGGTGCGTCACCGTCGGCACTGCTTCCCGAGATGCATTCGCGAAGGCCCGTGGCGACGATCTTGAATCCGGCACGGTCCAGGGCTCGCGACACGGCCGCGAGTTGGGTGACGACGTCCTTGCAGTCGCGGCCCTGTTCGATCATGGAGATCACACCGGTGAGTTGCCCCTGAGCGCGACGCAACCGGTTCAGTACCGCATTGATGCTGTCTTCATCCCCAACCATGGGAACTCCTCTCGTCCTGTGCCAGGAGCAACACCGTACCCGCTGGGGTATATGCCCGAGCCGGTGCAGCGCTTAGGAAGCGTGGCTTGCCGCCGGTACTCGATGAAAGAGCCGATGCAACGGGCAGCGCGCATATCTGCTGCAGGCGAAGGTGATGCCCGCGGCGGCCACGGTCAAGGCCCCGGTGGCGGCGCCGAGTTGTGGAGCGACCTCCTGGGCCAGGATGACCGATGCCATCCCGAGGACCAACCAACCGAACATGGTGCGCAGCGTGGCGGCGTCGACGAATGCGACCAGTCGGCCGCCGATGACCGCGCCGGCGACCGCGGCAGCGATGACGAACGCGGCCAGCCTCCAGTCGATCTGCTCGTTGGCCAGGTGCCCGGCGAAACCGGCAAAGGACTGCATCGAAATGATCACCAATGAGGTCCCGACGGCAACCGGCATGGTGAGGCCCCCGACAAGCGCCAGCGCGGGAACGAGCAGGAAGCCGCCGCCCGCGCCGACCAATCCACTGATCACACCGACGGTGAGGCCGAGAACGGCAATCTTGAGCACCGGCATGGGGCGGTCCGGGCCGGCCGCGTCGCCGCGTCCGCGAAGCATTGCCAGACCGGCGGCGATCATGATCGCCGCAAACGCCACCAGTAGGGCAGTGCCCGGAATGAAGCGGGCCAGCAGTCCGCCGCCGTAGGCGCCGGCCATCGCCACCGCCCCGAACATCGCCGCGACCCGCCAGCGCACGCGTCCCGCGCGCGCATGGGTGACAGCGGCGATCGCGCTGGTCACCCCGACCACCAGCAATGACGTTGCGATCGCGTGCTTGGGATCCATCCCCGCCACGTACGCGAGCAACGGCACCATCAGGATGGACCCCCCTCCGCCGAGCAGTCCCAGCGAGATGCCGACGACGGTGGCGAGCGCGACGGTCAGCGCGATCATGACCGCTGGGGGGATCCGTCGACGAGTTGCGCGACGACGGTAGCTGCGTCGCATCGTGCGCCGCGGTTGTAGGGCAGCTTCGACAACGCCATGCCCATCGCACAGGTGTTGGACAGCGCGGCGAAGGTGAGTCCGCCGCCCATGCCTGCGGCCAGCCACTTGAGCTTCGGTGCGGCGATACTTCCCAGGATGCTGGTGAGCACGACCGAGCCGGCGATGAGGCGTACCTGGCGCTCCAGGTCCCAGCGCTGAGCGCCCCGGTTGACGTCGAACCCCTGGGCCTGCCATGCGGTGATTCCGCCGTCCAGGATGTGCACGTTGTCCAGACCGGCGGCGTGCAGCGTTTCCCGCGCCTGTGAGGCCCGCTGGCCCGAGCGGCACACCAAAACCACCTCGTGGTCGAGGTGCTCGACTATCTCGTCACGATGTTCACGCAGCAGATCCAGCGGAACGTTGTACCCGCCGGCGATGTGGGCAGTCTCGAACTCCGCGGGGGTGCGGACGTCGATCACACGGGGTGGTGTCGTGGAATGCATGAGGTCGTGCAGCCCAACGGAATCGATGACGGTCATGTGGTTCCTTCCGATTGCCTCGGTGGTGGAGCTGGCGCTCCCATATACCACTGGGGGTATGCCGATACGTGAAGTGTGCAATACCCGGTGGGGTATTGTCAAGGTGATGTGGTGATACCCCCAAGGGCACTTGAAATGCCTACGGGGGTTAGCGGCAGGTGAAGCGGGTCGGTCGCTCAACGACCGACCCGCACGGCATCACGGGCATGACTCTCCGTCGATGCGCACCACGCCGAAGTCGATCGCAGTGTCCTCGGTGAACGTCTCGCCCGGCGGGGGAGTCGACGTACATACCTGCCAGTTGCGGTCCAGGATCTGCCGGCGGTCCTGCCCCGTCAGGTCGGTGGAGCCGCTGTAGAACTTCCTGTAACCGGTGAGCGACTGGATGGCGTTCTGGGCGTCCTGCAGATTCCCGCCGATCAGGTCGGGCATGGTCCACGAGGGTGCTGCGGCCGAGGCCGACGCCGAAGGGTCTCCCGGCTCTGTGACGGTGACGGTCACCGGCGACCCGTCGCCGCCGCCGCATCCGGCGAGCACCGTGCAGGCGGCGATGACGGCCGCCCCGATCACTGCACGCATCCCTGCGCCCCTTACAGAATCTCGGTGATGTCGTTCTTCAGGGCTTCCGCCTGGGTCCCGAAAACCGCTTGGACACTGTTGCCGACCTCGATCACCCCGGCGGCGCCGAGAGCCTTCAGCCGGGCCTGATCGACCTTCCCCGTGTCGGCGACATCCATGCGCAGCCGTGTGATGCAGGCGTCGACGTTCACCAGGTTCTCCCGGCCGCCGAACGCCGCGATGAGCTGCTCGGCCATGCTGTCGGCCGCGACGGGGGCGGGCGCGGTCAACGTCCCCGCTTGGGTCGAGCCGCCCGATCCTGCTGTCGTCACGGCGGTGGCGGCCTCGTCCGCCTCGCCCAGATTGGCCGCTTGCTCGGCCTCGAACTCGTCCTCGGGCTCCCGGCCCGGTGTCCGCATGTTCCATTTGGTGATCGCGAACCGGAACATCAGGTAGTAGACGACGAAGAACACCACACCCATCCCGATGAGCAGCGGGATGTTCTTCGCGGCGGGCGCGGTGCCGTACAGGAGCAGATCGATGAGCCCCGCCGAGAACGAGAACCCCAGGTGGATGTCGAGCAGATACGCGATCGCCAGTGAGAGGCCCGTCAGCAGCGCGTGGATGACGTACAACGGGAAGGCCACGAACATGAACGCGAACTCCAGCGGCTCGGTCACGCCGGTCAGAAACGCGGTGAGTGCGGCAGCCGACAGAATGCCGACCGCGACCTTGCGTTGTTTCTTGTTCGCAACGTGGATCATCGCCAGCGCGGCGGCGGGCAGACCGAACATCAGAATCGGATAGAAACCCGCGGTCAGGAGGCCCGCGGACGGGTCGCCCGCCGCGAACCGGGTGAGTTCACCGGTGACGACCTGACCGTCGGGGGTCTGATAGTCGCCGTAGATGAACCAGACGAACGAGTTCAGGATGTGGTGCAGTCCGAGCGGAATCAGCATGCGGTTGGCGAACCCGTAGATGAAGGCGCCGATCGCCCCCGATCCGCCGATGAACCTGCCGAGGCCGGTCAGCCCGGCATCGAACAGCGGATAGCAGTAGCTCATGGCGAAGGCGAGGAACAGGCAGGCCAGCGAAACCACGATCGGGACGAACCGCCTGCCGCCGAAGAAGCCGAGGTAGGCAGGCAGTTTGATGGTGTGATAGCGGTCGAACAGCCACGCGGTGACCAGGCCGACCACGATGCCCGCGAACACGCTGTAGTTGATCTGGGCCTGCTCGCCGGCCTTGTCCACCTCGCCGGCGAGCACGATCGGGGACATGGTCTTGAACACCGCCTCCACCACCAGGTAGCCCACGACGGCAGCCAGTGCCGTCGAACCGTCTGCCTTCCTGGCGAACCCGATCGCGACACCGACGGCGAACAGCAGCGGCAGGTTGGAGAAGATCGCGCCGCCTGCGGCGCTCATCGCCTGGAAGAACGGACCGATGACGGGTGCCGTGATGCGACCCAGCAGGTCGTCCTGCCCGAGGCGGAGCAGGATGCCGGCCGCGGGAAGTACCGCGATGGGCAGCATGAGGCTCTTGCCGAGCCGCTGCAACTGCGCGAATCCGGGGATTCGGATCCCCGATTTCTTCTGCGTCCCTGCGGTTTTCGCCGTTTCGCTCATTTCCGGTGACCCTCCTATGACGCAAACCTGGCCGCACCGCCAAAGCTGAGCGGAAGCTTAGACGAGAACCCGCGAACGCGAGACCGTCTTCCGCGACGCTCGTATTGTTGGTGGTAACCGACGAAGGAGACGCCACTGTGAGTACCACCCGAGTTCTGGCCCCCGTCGCAGGGCGCGCGGTAGCGCTACTGGACGTTCCCGACCCGGTGTTCTCCCAGGGGATGGTCGGCTACGGCGCCGCCGTCGACCCACCTCACGCAACCGTCGACGCCGTCGCTCCCGTGAGCGGCAAGCTCCTGAAGTTGATGCCGCACGCCTACGTCATCATGACGCCGGACAACGTGGGCGTGCTGGTCCACCTGGGACTGGACACCGTCGCACTCGACGGCGAGGGCTTCACGACACACGTCAGCCAGGGCGACGAGGTGGTCGCCGGTCAGGTCGTCGTCACCTACGACGTGGCGTCGGTGGTGGCCAAGGGGCTCAATCCCATTGTCCCCGTGGTGGTGATGGATGAACGCGAATCCGCGAACGTGGTGCCGTCCGACGCGGTCTCCGCCCGCGCGGAAGTCGCCGTCGGCGCCGAACTCTTCACCGCCAATAAATAGATGGAAGTCATCATCCTGCCCGGCGCCTCCGAGATCGGAGCCGTTGCCGCGGACGCGATCGGTGCCCTGCTCCGTCGCACTCCCACTGCGGTGCTGGGTCTGGCCACCGGCTCGTCGCCGTTGGCGATCTACGACGAACTGGCGGCGCGCTGCAGCGCCGGGGAGATCTCGTTCCGGCAGTCCGGCGCCTTCATGCTCGACGAATACGTTGGCCTACCTGCCGACCACCCGCAGCGGTACCGGACCGTCATCGACGAGGTCTTCGCCTCCCGGGTCGACTTCGCACCGGGGGCGGTCCAGGGTCCCGATGGGCTGGCAGCCGACATCTCGGCGGCCTGCTCGGCGTACGAGGAGGCGATCCGCCGGGCCGGCGGCGTCGACCTGCAGATCCTCGGCATCGGGACCGACGGGCACATCGCGTTCAATGAACCGGGGTCATCGCTGGCCTCGCGGACCCGCATCAAGACGCTGACGAAACAGACGCGGGTGGACAACGCCCGCTTCTTCGGCGACGACGTCGCGTCGGTGCCCACGCACTGCCTGACCCAGGGGCTCGCGACGATCATGGCGGCGCGGCACGTGATCCTCGTCGCGACCGGACGCAGCAAGGCCGAGGCCGTGCACCAGCTGGTCGAGGGCCCGGTAAGCGCGATGTGGCCGGCGACCATCCTGCAGCATCACCCACACGTGACCGTGCTGCTCGACGACGCCGCCGCACGCCGGCTTCAACTCGTCGACTACTACCGCGAGACCTACCTGTCCAAACCGCCCTGGCAAGGTATCTAGTCGACGCCATGTTGCTGACCGCAGAAACCCTGGTCACAGGCCGAGAACTGCTGCGGCCCGGATGGATCGAGATCGCAGGGGGGATGGTGCGCGCAGTCGGCGGTGGGCTTCCGGCCGGGATCGGACAGCGAGAACTCGGCGCCGTGACGGTGGTCCCCGGGTTCGTCGACACCCATCTGCACGGAGGTGGTGGTGCCAACTTCACCACCGCGTCGCGTGCCGCCACGTCGACGGCGGTGGCCATGCACCGCCGTCACGGCAGCACGAGCCTCATCGCTTCCCTGGTCACCGCTGATCCGGATGAATTGCTGCGTGAGGTAGGTGAATTGGCCGTCGACGTTCATGCGGGCGAGATCGACGGGGTTCACCTCGAGGGTCCCTGGCTGTCTACCCTGCGTTGCGGCGCACACCAGCCGAGCCTGATGCGCGACCCCGACCCCGCCGAGATCGACAGGGTGCTCGCCGCCGGCGGTGGGACCGTTCGGATGGTCACGCTCGCGCCGGAACGCGTGGGCGCGCTCGGTGCGATCCGGCAGATCGTCGACGCCGGCGCGGTGGCCGCGGTCGGCCACACCGAAGCCACCTACGGGCAGACGCGGGAAGCGATCGCAGCGGGCGCGACCGTGGGTACGCACCTGTTCAACGCGATGCGTCCGATCGACCGTCGCGAGCCGGGCCCGGTCGTGGCGCTGCTGGAGGATTCGCAGGTCACCGTCGAACTGATCACCGACGGTGTGCACGTCCACCCCGCCATCTACCGCCAGGTCACGCGCAGCGTGGGAGCGGACCGGGTGTCGCTGGTGACCGATGCCATGGCGGCCACCGGTATGGCCGACGGGGTCTATCGCCTCGGGCCACTGGACGTGGACGTCGTCGCAGGCGTGGCGCGGGTGGCCGGAACCGACACCATCGCCGGGAGCACGGCGACGATGGATCGGGTGTTCGAGTTCGCCGTCACCCACAGCGGACGCCCGCGCGACGAGGCACTGCTGCAGGCGGTTCGGCAGGCATCGCTCAATCCGGCACGGGCGCTGGGGCTTCCGTGCAATGGACTGGCGGTGGGCGCCCCCGCGGATCTGGTGGTGCTCGACGGGGCCCTTGCCGTGACGGGGGTGCTGCGTCGGGGGTCGTGGGTGGTCGACCCCGGGGTATGCCTCGGCCGAGAGGTGTGAGCCGCCGCATTTGCCGAGTTGAACAGCCTCACCGTCGTAACATCCCCTCCATGGACGAGACCTCGGCGAGTAGCGGGCACACCGTCCTCGCCGAGGCTGACGGCGGGGCATATCGGTCGTTGCGCCAGCAGCCGATGACACGGGCCGAGCGTTACGCGATGGGCAAGGGGCTACGCAAGCGGGTGCCTCGCAGCTCGTTGGCCGAGTGGACGGCGCCGCCGGGTCGGCCCGATCCGGTCGACCTGATCAACATCAGCCACCAGGGGCGCCTGGAGCGCCTGGTCCCCATCCGGGTCGGGCGCATGATCGCCTCGCCCTACGGCTTTCTGCGAGGCACGGCCGTCGTGATGGCCGAAGACGTCGCACGGCTGCCGGCCACGGGCATCACGCCAGTGGTGTGCGGTGACTCGCACTTCGGCAACTTTGGGTTCTACGCATCACCCGAACGAGATCTGGTCATCGATCTCAACGACTTCGACGAGGCGCATCCAGGCGGCTGGGAATGGGACCTGCGCCGCCTGGTCGCGAGCATCTGGGTGGCAGGCCGGCACAACGGGACCTCGGAGAAGCACTGCGCCGCCGCCGTGCGGTCCTGCGTCGCCGCCTATCGCAAAGAGTTGCGTCGGTTGGCCGACTTGCCGCTGTTCACACGGTCGTTCATGCGCCTGGAGGTCGATCGCCTCGCAGAGGAGACGGCGGGCCGCCTCCAGAAGGAGGTCGCACGATCGGCCAAACGAGCACGGCACCGCACCGGTGACAGGGCGCTGCCGCGCTTCACCCACGAGGTGGACGGAGTGCGAAAGATCGTCGAGGAGCCACCGCTGATCACCCGGCCGGCGGACTACGAGGCGGAGCTGCTTGCGGAGGCCCTCGACGACTACCTGGACACCCTGCCTTCGTACTGGCGGCGGGTGCTGGGCGGCTACACGCTGGTCGACGTCGCGCACAAGGTCGTTGGGGTGGGCAGCGTCGGCCTGCGTGCGTACGTCGCGTTGTTGGAGGGCTCGTCGGCCGAGGACGTGGTGTTCCTGCAGTTGAAGCAGGCTCGCCGGTCGGTTCTGGGGCAGTACGTGCACGGTGAGTCGGCGTGGCATGCGCATCAGGGCCAGCGGGTGGTGGAGTACCAGCAGTGTCTTCAGACGGTCAGCGATCCGCTGCTGGGCTGGACGACCATGGACGGGTTGCAGTACTACGTGCGGCAGTTCCGGAACATGAAGGGGCGGATCCCACTGGACGTGATGGACGCCGCCGCGCTCGTGGACTACGCGGGAGTGGTCGGCCAACTCCTGGCCAAGGGACATGCCAGGACCAGCGGCGCGTCGATGATCGCCGGCTACATGGGTGGCTCGGAGAAGGTGGACAAGGCGCTGTGCACGTTCGCGCGGCGCTACGCCGACCAGACCGAGGCCGATCACGCGGCGTTGGTCGCGGCGGTCGATCGGGGAGCGTTGCCCGTCGAGCGCGGGGTCTGACGGCCTACAGCCCGATCCGTCCCAGCACACGACGAACCACACCGTCCGGCTCGGCGGTCGGCGGTCGGCGGTTCGCGTAGGGCCACGGCTGGTTGCGCTCCGGTACCGACGTCGCCCGGGCCTGCTTGAGTTGCATCCGCAGGTGCTGGCGCACCTCGTGCAGGTCGGGGTCGGTCCAGCGGTTTTCCGCCTCTATCGCATCGGCGGTCAGGTCGTAGAGTTCCCACTGATCGTCGAGCGGGTCGGTGCGGTACTCCTCGCCGCCGATGCCGTTGCTGGCCAGGTGCCGGACGCCGGGCTCGGTCCACGTGGCGGGATCGTCGAACGTCCGCACCAGCTTCCACAGGTGCCCTCCGCCGCCGGGGGCGTCGGCGTCATCGACCCGCACCACCAATCCCTCGAAGTTGGATGCCACGTGTGCGGGAAGGTTGATTCGCAGCGGCGCAGGCGGTTTCACGGTGCGACCCAGGACGCGACCCAGTCCCGAGGCGGTCGAGTCGCCCTCCAGCATGTTGTCCCGGGTCATCAGATACACGGCACGCCCATCGTCGGCGGGCGCCCCGTCCACCACCGGCATCAGGTCCCGTCCAGGCAGGGGATGCACCTCGGAGAACGACTCGGCCAGCGCCGCGGCGGTGGCGGCGACGTCGACTCCGGCGGCGCCGAGCAGCGTGGGCACCAGGTCAACGTGCGACGTCGGTGCGTCCACGACGCGGGCCGTGGTCGCGTCCTCGCCGACGCGGGCGATGACGAACGGCACCCGGGTGGCCTCGTCGTACAGGTTGAACCACTTTTGATGCAGCCCGCCGTGCGCACCGAGAAGATCGCCGTGGTCGGAGGTCCGCACCAGCACCGCGTTGTCGGAACCGCCCTCGGTCACCGCGCGGCGCACCCGGTCGATCGGCCCGTCGACCTCCGCGTGCAGCCGGTAGTAGAGATCGCGGTACTTCTGGGCGTTGCGCTTGTAGGTGCGTCCTATCACCGGCGACGGCCCGTATCCCGAGTAGTAGGACTCGCGGAAGGCGATCTGCGCGGCTGGTTTGGTCTTCAGATCCTCGTCGGCCGTGGGTGCCGCCGCGACGTGCGGCGGGTCGAGAGCGGCCGACGACTCCAGGGGGTTGCGTCGCGCCCACATCGGGAACAGCACGATGTCGTGCGGGTTGACGAAGCTGGCGACCAACAGGAACGGCCGCAGTGCCTCGGCGTCACCGGCGCGGCGGCGCGCGTAGCGGTCGCTCAGCCACGCGACGATTCTGTCCGCGAACAACGGGTCACGGCGGAAACCGCTGTTGGCCAATCCCGCGCCGTGCGGTTCGGGACCCACCCAGCCGGTGAAGCCGTACGGGCCGAGCGGGTCGGCGTCGAGGTAGGCCTGCACGGCGGCGGGGTCGACGACGCCGTCGTCATCGTTGGTGGCGAGTGACTCGCCGGTCGCGGGGTCCACGAGGTCGGCGTGGGAGATGTGCCACTTGCCGTCGTAGTGGGTGTCGTAGCCTGCCGCTCGGAACCAGTTGCCCAGCGTCGGTACCTCGCCCTGGCGCAGCCATCGCAGCCGGGAATCGTCGTACCGCTTGCCGATGCCGTCGGTCTGGGTGACACCGTGCAGATCGGGATACTGTCCGGTGAAGATCGTCGGTCGGCTGGGCACGCACGCCAGCGAACCGGTGTAGTGCCGGGTGAAACTGACGCCGTGCTCGTCGAACCAGCGCCGACCGGTCAGCGTGGTTTGCCGCCAGGCCAGCACGTCGTCGGATTCGTACGGCGGGATGGCGCGCTCCTCGTCGGTCATGAGGATGACGACGTCTGGACGATCAGTCATGTCGGTTCTCCAATCGGCGGGCCAGCCCGGCGAGCATCAAATCGGATTGCCTGGCCATCACGCGCCCGACGACCCGCTCGGCGGCAGCAGCCAGCGGGCCTGCTCCGATGTCGACCGTGCTCGTCAATGTGACGACGGTCCCGCCCGCCGTCGGGCGCAGCGTCCAGCGGTTGGCGAGCCTGCCCAATCGGGGCGGCATGCCCTCTATGTCGTAGCCGAGAGATGCCGGTGCGTCGAACTCGGTGATGCGTTCCACCAGCGCGTTGCTGCCCACCTGCACGCGGCGGGTGGTGCCGAGGGCTCCGCCGTCCGGACCGTGATTCAACAGGCACGAGTGGTCGGCGCCCGCTGACCATGAACTGAGTGAGCCGAAGTCGGCCAGTACGTCCCAGACCGCCTGCGTCGACGCGTCGATCGCCTTGCTGCGACTCGTTTCCGACACGCCGCCATCCAACACCATGGCGCGCACGGTGTCCGGTGAGTCGGTGGAGTCGTAGGCTGCGGCGGTGGACGTCAGCACGCGCTTGGCGACGGGCGCGGTGTTCGTGTGGCTCGGCATGGTGCTGGCGATCTCCTTCCTCGAGGCGCCGTTGAAGTTCCGTGCGCCCGGGGTCACACTGGCGATGGGCCTGGGCATCGGGCGCCTGGTCTTTCGCGCGCTCAACGTGTGCGAGCTACTGCTCGCCGTGGTGATCTCCCTGAGCTTGTTCACGCATGACACGTCGATCGCCACCGACGTCGCCTTCACGGTCGCCGTCTCGTCGTTGCTGATCCAGACCGTGTTGATCCGACCGTTTCTGTCCCGCCGGACCGCGGCGGTGCTCGCCGGGGATGAGGGGCCGCGGTCCGTCGCGCACTACCTCTATGTCGGCTTCGAAGTCGCCAAGGTGGTGGCGCTGATCGTCGCCGGCATCCTGCTCGCCGGGTAGCTCAATCGAAGCGGGCGAGTGCCGTGCTGCCGAGGTGTTGGCCACCGTCGATCGATACCAGTGCGGGTACCAGTTCGGCCGTGATGACGCCCTGTTCGGTGAGTTCGTCGACCTCGGCGAAACTGGTCGCGAGGCGATCGGGGGAGTCGACGATGATCGTGGTCACCGGAACGTCGCGCCCTAGCTGAAACAGCTTGTCGCCGTGGGGTTCATGCTCGCCGTGGAAGCCCCAGATCCCGCGCAGCACGGTGACGCCGCGGGAGGGGGGATCCGCCCGGATCCGCCGCACGATCGCGCGGTGGACGGGCTCACCGCGGTGCAGTTCGGATTCCGAGGTGTGGATCATCAGCTTCTGATAGGTCGGGCGACCGGCGGCGTCGGCCGGCGGTAGTGCCCGGGGTCGGGTGATCAGCGTGCCGTCCCGCTTGCACAGTTGGACGCGTTCGACGGTCATCAGCGGCCCCGACAGCACCTCCTGCAGCCGCGGCGTCACCGCCGCGACCCGACCGGCGGTCCCGACGGCGATGATCATCACCGGAACTTCGGTGTTGGCGCCGAAGAACCGGGCCCGGCGTCGTTCGCCCCGCACCGTGCCGTCGACGCCGAGAAAGACCGTGGCGCTGTCGAAGCCCCGTTCGTAGAGCAGGTCGCACACGGCACGGTAGGCGGGTCGACCGTCGAGTCGCTGTTGGCGGCCCACATAGATCGTCAGCTTGGTGACCTCGGCGAGGTCGGTGGTGGACGGTTCGACGACGCGGGCGCGTTCGAGCGTGATCATCCCGCGCGAGACGATGTCGACTGCCCGGTCCGCCAGCCGCGCGATCTTCTCGGCGTCGTCGACGGCGGCAATGGCGACGGGCAGATCATCCGACCCGCTCAGCGATTGATCGCTGCGCAGCTGATGGCTCGGCCCGAACCCTTCCGCGCCTCGCAGCACCACGCTGGCCGCCACGGAGTCGTGCGCGAACAGATCAAGGAGTGCCTCCGACGCCAGCCGATCCTGATGCCGGAGGCGCTCGCCGAGGTATGCGGTGAGCTTGAGGTAGTCGGTCACAGCAGGCTCCCCAGCCAGAGGCCCAGCGCGGCGGCGCAGAGTCCGAGGGCGACGCTGACGACGATGTTGGCCGCCGCGGAGAAGAGCTGACGTTCCTCGGTGAGGCGTTGCGTCTCCAGCATCCACGTCGAGAAGGTGGTGTAGGAGCCGACGAACGCGGTGCCCGCGACAAGCGCCACGGCCGGGCTCAGCGCCAAGCCGCCGAGGAAGCCGAGGACCAGTGCCCCGCTGAGGTTGACGGCAAGGGTTCCGAAGGGGAACCGACCACCCGCTCGCGACGACACCGCCCGGTCGACCATGAACCGCAGCGTCGCTCCGACGCCACCCATGACGAATGCGCCCGCCCAGGCCACCGCCGTCATCATCGAACCCCCACCCGCACCCGAACCCGTCGCACCAGCGCCGTCGCGACGTACACCGCAAGCAGGCCGAGGACGAGGCTGGCCGCGGTGTACCCGGCGGCCAGGCCGTAGTGCTGGTGTTCGATCATCTTGACCGTTTCGACCTGCATCGTCGAGAACGTCGTCAACCCACCGCAGAACCCCGTACCCACCAGCGGGCGTCGATACATAGACACCGGCAGCCGCTCCAGCAGCCTGGTGGTGAAGTAGCCGAGCAGGAACGCGCCGACGATGTTGGCGACGAACGTCGCCCACGGCCAGCGTGCCGGGTCGGCCGGGGTGAGCAGTTCGAGTCCGGCACGTGCGAGGGCTCCGATGGCACCGCCGACGAACACCGCAGCCAGTTCGCGCTTGTCGTGGCCGAACACGAGATAAAAGTATGGTGCCAAGTCGTCGAGGGCCCCACACCGGGATCGCATCAGGGGCAGAATCGAACCCATGGCGGCCAATCCCCGCGCCGGTGAGCCGGCGCAAGCAGACGACCTGATCGACGTGGCCCATGTGGTCACCGCCTACTACACGGTGGCGCCCGACCCGGACGACATCAACCAGCAGGTGGCCTTCGGAACCTCCGGGCACCGTGGCTCGAGCCTCGACGCGGCGTTCAACGAGGCGCACATCCTGGCGACCACGCAGGCGATCGTCGAGTACCGCGCCGCGCAGGGCACCACGGGGCCGCTGTTCATCGGACGTGACACCCACGCGCTTTCCGAACCCGCGTGGGTGTCGGCGCTGGAGGTGCTGGCGGCCAACGACGTCGTGGCCATGATCGACGCCGCCGACCGCTACACGCCGACTCCGGCCGTCAGCCACGCGATCCTTGCCTACAACCGCGGGCGCGACATCAATCTCTGCGACGGGATCGTCGTCACGCCGTCACACAATCCGCCCCGGGACGGTGGATTCAAGTACAACCCACCCAACGGCGGGCCCGCCGACACCGACGCCACGGGAGTGATCGCCAAGCGGGCCAACGAGATTCTGCGCGGTGGGCTGTCCGACGTGAAGCGCGTTCCACTCAATCGGGCACTTCGGACGGCGCAGCGCCACGACTACCTCAACGCCTACGTCGCGGATCTCCCCAACGTCGTCGACGTGCACGCCATCCGGGCCGAGGGCGTGCGGATCGGCGCCGACCCACTCGGCGGCGCCGCCGTCGACTACTGGGGGGCCATCGGCGAGGCATATGGCCTGGACCTCACCGTCGTCAATCCGCTCGTCGACCCGACGTGGCGGTTCATGACGCTCGATACCGACGGCAAGATCCGCATGGACTGCAGTTCGCCGAACGCCATGGCATCGCTCATCGGCAAGATCGGCGACTACCAGATCGCCACCGGCAACGACGCCGACGCCGACCGGCACGGCGTCGTCACGCCCGACGGTGGGTTGATGAACCCGAATCACTACCTGGCCGTGGCCATCGACTACCTCTTCACCCACCGACCGGGATGGCCGGAGTCCACGGCCGTCGGCAAGACGGCGGTCAGCAGCTCGATCATCGACCGCGTGGTGGCCGGCCTTGGCCGCACGCTGACCGAGGTGCCGGTCGGGTTCAAGTGGTTCGTCGACGGATTGATCAGCGGGACCATCGGTTTCGGTGGTGAGGAGAGTGCGGGGGCGTCGTTCCTGCGCAACGACGGCTCGGTGTGGACCACGGACAAGGACGGCATCATCCTGGCGCTGCTGGCGTCGGAGATCCTCGCCGTGACGGGTTCCACCCCGTCGCAGCGCTACGCCGAGTTGGCCGAGAAGTACGGCGCGCCGACCTACGCGCGCATCGACGCGCCGGCGAACCGCGAACAGAAGGCGCGGCTGGCCAAGCTGGCACCCGAACAGGTCAGCGCCACCGAACTCGCCGGTGAGTCGATCACGGCCAAGCTCACCACCGCGCCCGGCAACGGCGCGGCGCTGGGCGGGTTGAAGGTCACCACCGAGAACGCATGGTTCGCCGCGCGCCCGTCGGGCACCGAGGACGTCTACAAGATCTACGCCGAGTCGTTCAAGGGGCCCGAGCATCTGGCGGAGGTGCAGCAGGCGGCCAAGGACGTCGTCAATGCGGTGATCGCGTGAACAGCGTCATCCAATAAAGTCGGAGCGTGAGTTCCGACGCGGAGGCCGACTGTTCGTCGCCGCCGAAGGACCGGTTACCCAGCGAAGTCTGGGTCCTGATCTTCTGCAACGCGGTCGTTGCCCTCGGCTACGGCGTGGTGGCCCCCGTGCTGCCGCAGTACGCGCGCAACTTCGGCGTCAGTATCAGTGCGGCGACGTTCGTCATCACCGCGTTCGCGCTGATGCGACTGATCGGCGCGCCGCCGGCAGGCTTCTTCGTGCAACGGTTGGGGGAGCGGCGCGTCTACGTCAGCGGGCTGCTGATCGTCGCGTTGTCCACCGGGGCATGCGCGTTCGCCCAGACCTACTGGCAACTGCTGCTGTTCCGCTCGCTCGGCGGGCTCGGCTCGGCGATGTTCACGGTGTCGTCGCTGGGTCTGATGATCAGGATCTCGCCGCCGGACGCGCGGGGTCGCGTCGCAGGCATGTTCTCCTCGGCGTTCATGGTGGGTTCGGTGGGCGGGCCCGTGCTGGGCAGCCTCACGGCCGGCCTCGGACTGTCGATGCCGTTCATCATCTACGGCACGGCGCTGCTCATCGCGGCGGCCGTGGTGTTCATCAGGCTGCGGAAGTCGTCACTGGCCGCCGTGGACGTACACACCGAGCCGCCGATCTCGGTGCGGACGGCGCTGGGCAACCCGGCCTACCGCGCGGCGCTGTTCTCCAACTTCGCGACGGGCTGGTCGGCGTTCGGCCTGCGGATCGCGCTGATCCCGCTGTTCGTGGTGGAGGTGCTCGGCCGCGGGGCGGGGATGGCAGGTCTCGCGCTTGCGACGTTCGCGGTCGGCAACGTGTCCGCGGTGATCCCCAGCGGCTACCTGTCCGACCGTGTCGGTAGACGCATCCTGCTGATCATCGGGCTCGCGGTGTCGGCGGTGTCGACGGTGGCGGTCGGCTTCACCACGTCGCTGCCGATCTTCATCGCCGCCGCGTTCATCACCGGCTTGGCGACGGGCATGTTCATCTCGCCGCAGCAGGCCGCCGTCGCCGACATCGTCGGCAACAAGTCGCGGGGCGGCACCGCGGTCGCGACGTTCCAGATGATGTCGGACTTCGGCGCCATCCTGGGGTCGCTGGCGGTCGGTGCGATCGCGCAGTTCGCATCGTTCTCGATGGCCTTCGTCATCAGCGGCGCGATCCTGGCGCTGGCCTGCGTCGGTATGGATATTGGCCCCCGAAACCAGGCACCGGCCCGGCGACCCGCCGACACCTGCCCGCCCGCTCGGGGTGGAGGCCGGTGGCGAGGTCCCCTGAGCTGCAGCTTTGAACCGGAAGTAGTGGTTGGTGTACCGTCGACCAGCACAACTGAAGGGGCTATGGCGCAGCTGGTAGCGCACCACACTGGCAGTGTGGGGGTCAGGGGTTCGAGTCCCCTTAGCTCCACAGATAGAATCCCGCTCCGGCTTGGTCGGGGCGGGTTTCGTCGTTTGCCGTCTACGTTGTCTGGGTCGATTTTTGACGACAACGAGCGTTGGAGTGTCGCCACATTCAGGTATGGGGGCATGGTCATCCTGGCAGTATCATTTCCTGGGTATTGAATTATCGTTCGCGGCGGCCGGAACGGGTGAGTACATCAATTCTGTCGAGAACAGCGAGTGTGGATTGTCGGAAACAGCGAATTCGAGTTGACGGAAACGCAGACTCGCGTCACGTACGACCATCGCGCACGCGTCGTCGACGCCGAGCTGTCCGAGCGGACGCCTCGAAGCATGGCAGCCCGTCCGCTCTCGTCGTGTTGACTGCGATCGGCGGTGGCGGAAAGCGAACCGATGGTGTTCATGTCGTGCCGATCGGCTTGTCCGTGGATGGGCTCCTCAGCGGTGAAGGCAGGCCGATCGGCCCTCAGGCTGGTGGCATGCTCGCGCATCTCTTCGAATCCTTGGTCACACTTTGTGTACGGGTTTCTGCGCAGGCCGCCGAGGCGACTGTCGGTCACCTCCGGACACGCAACGGTGACCACGAAATAGATCTGGTATTGGTGCGCGACGACGGCAAGGTGCTCGCGGTCGAGGTGAAACTAGCTGCGACTGTCGAAAATCG
>CAWCSO010000001.1:0-742489 GCA_963798245.1 uncultured Actinomycetota bacterium | reverse complement strand
TGCCGTGTTCGGCCCAGTGCTTGACCTCCTCGATGGGGCTCTCGATCTGAGACCCACTGACGCTCACCGGGCAGCCGACCTCGGTGATCACGACGCGCCGCAGCCGCTCCTTGTTGCGGTCGAGAGCGTCGTGTAGCTGGTTCAGGCAGTGGTAGCGGAAGTCGAGGTCGCGTGACCAGTCGGTCTCGTCGAACGCCCGCCGCGCCGCCCCGACTGCCCGCTGCATGTCCGCGACGGTGCCATCGGTCGCCTGACCTGCCACCTGCTCGCTGGCCGGATGGATCACGTCGAACGTCGCCCCACTGCCGGTGTGCTGCAGTTCTCCGTCGATCAACATCCGCTCGTCGCCGGCGAGCACCCCTGATTCGCTCTCTACGGTCGTCATATGGCTAGCGTGACAAACTATCGGCCAAGTGTCACGCCTTTCTTCGAAGGCCCCACCGATCGGCCAAAGCGTCCAGGGTTACGAAAGCCGCTTCAAGTGTCATGCTGCGGCCGTCCTCGAGTGACGTCCTTTCCGGTCACGGACCAAACTCACCCGGCGAGTAGACAGACTGCCTAAAGTGTCTACTATGTCGCCGTCCCCTGCTGACCAGCGTGTCACCTACTGCCGCATCTGTGAGCCGATGTGCGGCCTGATCGCCACCGTCGCGGACGGCCGGCTGGTGTCATTGCGGCCGGACCAGGACCATCCGCTCTCGCAGGGTCGGGCATGTCCCAAGGGCATCGCCTTCACCGAGGTGCAGAACGACCCCGACCGGGTGCTCGATCCGCTCCGGCGACGCAGCGACGGCAGCTTCGAGAAGGTGAGCTGGGACGAGGCCCTCGACGACATCGCCCGAAGGCTCACCGCGATCATCGACCGCCACGGCGGTGCGTGCGTCGGGCAGTACTTCGGCAACCCCGCGGCGTTTGGGTACGCGACCAGCCTGTGGCCCGGTGTGTTCATGGCACGTATCGGATCGCGCCACCTCTATTCGGCGGGGTCACAAGACATCAACAGCCGGTTCGTCGCCAGCAAGCTGCTCTACGGCGCCGCCAGCCAGCTGCCGTTCCCGGATCTACCGCGCACCGACTTCCTCCTGATGGTGGGCGCGAATCCGCTCGTCTCCCATGGCAGTGCGGTGCGGGCGCCGCGCATCAAGGACGACCTGGCCGACATCGTGCGCCGTGGTGGCCGGGTGGTCGTCGTCGATCCGCGCCGCACCGAGACCGCGCGCGTCTACGAACACCTCGCGGTCCGGCCCGACTCCGATGCGTGGCTGTTGCTGTCGATCCTGCATGTGGTCTTCGCCGACGGCCTCGCCGACGGAGCGGCCATCCAGGCGCAGGCCAGCGGCGTCGCGATG
The DNA here is from genome assembly GCA_963798245.1 of uncultured Actinomycetota bacterium. Classification (GTDB taxonomy): domain Bacteria; phylum Actinomycetota; class Actinomycetes; order Mycobacteriales; family Mycobacteriaceae; genus Mycobacterium. The sequence continues at coordinate 741,140 of CAWCSO010000001.1, read as the reverse complement.
CTGCGATCGATGTGCGCAGACTTCCCGCCGGAGTCGACAACCGAGCGCACCGGCCTGCCCGGTGACCTGGTGCGGACGCTGGCCCGCGACTTCGCCACCGCCCGCACCGCCACCGCATATGGGCGGACCGGCGCGTGCCTGGGCAACCATGGCACGCTCGTCAGCTTCCTCCTAGATGCGTTGACCCTGGTCACCGGCAACCTCGACCGGCCGGGCGGGACCCTGATGTCGCATCCGGTGATCCCGCTCGAGGAGATGGGTGAGCGTCTCGGCAGCTTCAGCTACGACACGATGCGGTCCCGCATCGGAGACCTACCCGACGTCAACGGAACCTTTCCCGCGGCGTTGATGGCGCAGGAGATCACCACGCCGGGCGACGGGCGGATGCGGGCGCTCTTCGTGATGGCAGGCAACCCCGTGCTGTCCGTGCCGAACGCGAACGCGCTGGAGGCCGCGCTTGGCGAACTCGATCTCTTCGTCTCGTTCGATCTCTACGTCAACGAGACCAACCGCCATGCCGACTACGTGCTGCCCGGCACGACGATGCTGGAGCGCGACGACCTGCCCATCGCGTTCGCGGCATGCTCGCCAACGCTGTTCGTGCAGTCCACCGAGGCGGTGCTCGACCCGTACGGTCAGGCACGCCCGGAGTGGGAGGTCTACGCCGAGATCGCGCGCCGGATGGGTTTCTCGCTGTTCGCCACCGGCCCGCTGGCCCGCCTGAACGGCATCTTGGCATGGCTGGACCGGCGGGGTCTGATGCGTATGACACCGCGCCGCATGATGGGACTCTTGCTGCGCGTCGGCCCCTACGGCGACCGATTCGGCCTGCGGCGCAAGGGTTTGAACTTGAAGCGGTTGGGCGCCCATCGGCACGGCCTGGTCCTTGCCGATCATGCGCCGACGGGCATCCTCGGCGACGTCGTCCGGCTGCCGGGCGGCAAGGTGTGTCTGGATCCGCCGCAGATCATCGAAGAGATCGGGCGGCTGGCCGGGGTCCGCAGTCGCGACCCGGCGTTTCCGCTGCTGATGATCGCCATTCGGGAGATGCGGTCGCAGAATTCGTGGATGCACAACAGCCCCACCCTGATGAAGGGTGACCGAAGGCAGCGGGCGCGGATCAACCCCATCGACGCGAGCGCGGCCGGAATCACCGAAGGCGGCACCGTCCGCATCGTGTCGCAGGGAGGCGCGATCGAGACGGACGTCCTCATCACCGACGAGATGAGTGTGGGCACCATCGCGGTCCCGCAGGGCTGGGGCCACCGCGGCGGCGGCTGGCAGCTCGCCAATTCCGTTGCCGGCGCAAACGTCAACGAACTGACGTCGAATCAACCCGAGGACCTCGAACGGCTGGCGGGGATGTCCGTCCTGAACGGCGTCGCGGTGCGGATCGAGTCGGTCAACTGATTCGAGAGGATCTCGACGAAGATCGCTGTCCGGTCAGCCGTCCGCATCTGGCTGCTTGATCCCCACTGCATGTCGGAGTTGCGCCAGGAACTGGTCGTCGTCGTCGCTGCGAACGATGTAGTGGGAGACCGCCACCCTGATCGCGGTAGCGGCCTTCACCGCGCCATTGGAGCCGGACACCAGCTTGAGTAGGCGGGCCCGCATGAGCGGGATGATCCGGGACAGCTGGGAGATGACGACTTCGGGCTCGATGTCAACCAATCGGACGCCGGAGTACGACTGCTGATATTCGACGATGAACCGCAATGCGGCGTCGAGCTTCTCGTTGCCGCGCAGGCCCGCCGTCGCCTGGGTGATCCCGGTGTCGAACATATCGCGCTCGTAGATGCCGAACGCGTGGAGCAGGTCCTCCTTCGAGGCGAACCAGCGGTAGAGCGTCGGCCGAGACACATTCGCCTGCAACGCGACCTCGGACAGGCTCAGCTTGGTTTGACCGCTGCTGCCGAGTACCTCGGCCGTGGCGGCAAGGATCCTGGTTCTGGTCGAGGTATCGCCGAGGGAATCAGCCTCGCCCCCTTGCGCTGTTGCTGGTTCGTTCACGTCAAGGCCTCGAAGTTCGTCGGAGCGGCGTTCCGTTCCCGTGATGGTAGAGCGTGTGACAGGCGGTCACGGCTAGCTGTCGGCACGATATGGTCACGATGATTTCCTGAGACTTCCCTGACGGGCCGGATGCCCACCATTTCATCCATCACTTTACGAACCGGTGGTCAACTGTAAGGTGCTTCGGCGGAACCCGTCTTGACCGGCGGTATCCGCGCATCGCTCGTGAAGGGACGACATGGCCGGACCCATGCAAGACGTGAAGGTGGTCGAACTAGGCGTCTGGGTGGCGGGCCCGGCGGCTGGTGGGATCCTCGCGGACTGGGGTGCGGACGTCATCAAGATCGAGCCACCGACCGGCGACCCGGCCCGGATGTTCGGTCGGATGCTGGGACTGCCCCAGGAGGGCCATGCCGCGAGCCCGCCGTTCGAGATGGACAACCGGTCGAAGCGCAGCGTGGTTCTGGATCTCGCTACCGACGAGGGTCGTGCGAGCGCGTTCGACCTGCTCGGCGATGCCGACGTCTTCCTGACCAACGTGCGTCCGGCAGCGCTTGCGCGCCTTGGTCTGGACTACCAGACAGTGGCCGCCGGCAATCCCCGCATCGTCTACGGACTGATCACCGGCTACGGGATGACGGGGCCAGACGCCGACCGGGCGGCCTACGATGTCGCAGCCTTCTGGGCTCGCGCTGGGCTGGCGCACCTGTTGACTCGACCCGGCGACACGCCGCCGTTCCAACGCGGCGGAATGGGTGACCACTCGGTCGGCATGACCTTGGCGGCTGCAGTGTGTGCGGCGCTGGTGGCCCGTGCCCGAACGGGAACCGGCCAACTGGTCACGACGTCCCTCTACCGCCAGGGCGTCTACACCGTGAGCTTCGACCTGAACACCTATCTGCTCACGGGCCATCCCATTGCCATCGGAGCGCGTGAGTCGATGGGCAATCCGTGCATGAACAATTACGCGGCGGGCGACGGACGCCGGTTCTGGATCGTCGGTCTGCAGGGCGACCGGCACTGGCCCGCGCTGTGCCGCGCCGTGGGGCGGGAGGACTGGCTGACCGACGCACGCTTCGCCAGTGCCCGCGACCGCGCCGTGAACGGTGAACGGTTGATCGGCGAATTGGACGAGATCTTTGCGACCAAGCCGCTCGACGAGTGGGCCGGCGTTTTCGACGGCGAGCCGGACTTCTTCTGGTCGCCCATCAACTCGATCGAGGACATCCTGGCCGACGAGCAGTTCCATGCCGGGGGAGGCCTCGTCGACGTACCCGACGGAGACACGATCATCCCGATGGTGGCGACGCCGGCCGACTTCCACGGCACGCCCTGGGAGCCGCGGTGGGCGGCTCCAGCGCTCGGCGAGCACACCGAGGAAGTACTCGCCGAACTCGATGCGCGAGAACGGTCCTGACGCCGCGCGCCTTCCCGGTCAGCACGACCGATCGTCGACGCGGGACGGCCCGGCCATGGCGCGCTCGTACAACATCCGCTCCCACACCACGTAGGCGTCGAGTAGGTCCTTCTTCGAGCCGAACCAACGGTAGAGAGTGGGACGGGACAAACCTGCCTGCAGAGCGACCTCCGACAGGCTGAGCTTGGTCATGCCATGGCGGCCCATGACCTCGGCGGTGGCGACCAGAATTCGGTCACGGGTGGAGGTGTCGGCGTCGACCGCTGTGGGCGGCTGCGCGCCCGGCAACGGTTTCGTCTTCGCAATAGCTTTACAAATATATGGTCAAGTGTCACGCTGGGTCTCGTGAGGTCGGCTGCACCGAAACATCCGCCGCGGTGCGACGGCTAGGTGAAGGGAAAGCGCTCGATGACGGTTGCCGGCACGTCCCAAGAACGTGAGTACAGCACCTACGACCTGAGTTCCCATCACTTTTGGAGTCAAACCTTCGTCGAGCGCGACCTGACGTTCGCGGCGCTGCGCGCATCGGAGGGGCTGTCGTGGCACCGCCCCCTGCCGTCGCTGTTCGACGTGGCGGAGGCGGGCTTCTGGGCGCTCACGCGGCGCGCCGACATTGCCTTCGTCAGCACGCACCCCGAACTGTTCACCTCGTCGCAGGGGGTGGCGTTGGATCCGATGCCCGCCGAGGTCCAGCGGTTCGCGTCGTTCTTCCTGACGATGGATCCGCCGCAGCACACGGTGTACCGACGTTTGATCAGTTCGGCGTTCACACCTCGCAACGTCCGGCGGATCGATGAACAGATCCACGACACCGCGGTGAAGGTCGTCGACGACCTGGTGGGTGCGGGCGAGGTGGACTTCGTCTCAGCGTGTTCCGCGCGACTGCCGATGCTGACGATCATGGAGATGCTCGGCGTCCCATCGTCGGATCAGCCCGCGGTGGCGGCTGCGGCGGAGAAGTTGTTCGGGATGAGCGACGACGAATACAGCACGCTCGAAGAGCGCGCCCAGGACACCATCAACGAGATCATGCTGCTGGCCGGCACCGGGGCCGAGCTGGCCAAGTTCCGGAGGAACAATCCGGGTGATGACCTGATGACCAGCATCGTGAACGCCGAAGTCGATGGTCATCGGCTGACCGACGAGGAGATCGGCTCGTTCCTGATCTTGTTGTCGTCAGCGGGCAATGACACCACCAAGCAGGCCACCACTCACGCGATGATGGCGCTGGTCGCCAACCCTGACCAGCGGAACTGGCTGATGGAGGACTTCGAGGACCGGATCGGGTTGGCCGTCGAGGAGTTCGTGCGGTGGTCCTCCCCGGTGCTGCAGTTCGCGCGGTTCGCCACCGCGGACACGGAAATCGCCGGCCAGCAGATCCAGGCAGGCGACAAGGTCGGGTTGTTCTACTGCTCGGCGAATCGGGACGAGAGCGTGTTCGACGTGCCGGGCCGGTTCGATCTCAGTCGCTCCCCGAACCCGCACCTCGGATTCGGAGGCGGCGGACCCCATTTCTGCCTTGGCAACCAGCTGACCAAGGGTGAACTGCGGAACCTGTTCCGCGAGTTGCTGACTCGATTGAAGCGTGTCGAGTTCGGCGAGCCCGACCTGCTCCACAGCAACTTCGTGCACGGAATCAAGCGGCTGCCCGCGGTGGTCGAGTAGCGCAGAGATCGGAGACGTCATGCGGGTCGAAGTCGACCTTTCCAAATGCACCGGGCACGGAATCTGCGAATCGATCGCCGACGACGTGTTCGAGGTGGCTGACGACGGCAGTGTGCTGATCCACGACGCCGAGCGGCCCGAGTCGGACCGGACGCGGATGACCCAAGCCGTGACGCAATGCCCGGCAGCGGCACTTCGACTGCTGGACTGAGGTTCTCGAGCTAGCGCGGGGGCATCGGACGAACCAGCACTGACTGCTGGATGCCGCCCACCGGACCGCCCTCGTCGAACAGCGTGCCGAACGTCGTGCCGATGCCGTCCGGGCCGTAACTGGTCTCGGCCCGGATGCCGATCCATTCACCCTCGGGCACACGGTGAACGTGCACCACCAGGTCGGTGTTCATGAACGTCCAGTTCCGGATGTTCAATCTGGTTCCGATGCCGTTGGCGTCGTCGGCGACGGCGAACAGCCGCTGCAACGGTGTCATCGCCTCACCCTTGACCAGATCCACGGTCGGCCGCAGCCACGACTCACCCGGACCGTCGGCCATCGGCGTGGTGAGCCACCGCCAGTCCAGGCTGTGGACGTAGTTGCGGTCCCAGTCCTTCGCGAGATCTCGATTCACGGCGTCGGTCAACGGGCGTAACGGCTGCGCAGGCTGGTGCACGATGGCACTGGTGTCGAGCGTGGTCATCCGCCACCCGCTTGCCCTCGCCACGGGGCGGGGCCGTCCATCCGGCCCCGGAGCGAGCATCTCGGCGCTGACCAACTCGATCTGCCTACCGGGGCGGTCCACTCGGGCGCGAACCCAGAGGTCACCCTCGGCGGGTACCCCGCCCAGCAGGTCGACCATCACGCGGCTCAGGCGGGTGTCGGCTCGTGGTACGCACCGCTCGAGGGCTCTCACCAGCAGCGCCGATACCGGCGCGGCGTGCTGGATCGCGGCGGTCCAGGTGCTGCGAACCAGATCGGTTGCCATGAACTTCTCGCCGCGCCCCGAATCATCGGAGGCGTCATCGATCAGGACGTCATCGATCAGGACGTAGTAGGAGTCGGACATCATCACCTTCTTCCGTCACCTTCTGGGGTCAGGGCCTGCCGGCGCCGGGTACGTCGACGTTCACCGTGTCGATGCGGGAGAGCTTGGTGCCGATGAGGCGCTCGGGATAGGCATCCACGCTCGACAGCAGAAACAGCGTCCGACGCTGCGGCCCGCCGAGCGTGCAGGCGATCGCCGTTCGGTCATCCATGTCGATACGGTCGGTCACCGTGCCACCGTCGACGATCCGCTGGAACTGGTGGGCCAGTGTCATCGACACCCAGACGCCGCCTTCGGCATCGAGGGTGATGCCGTCGGGTGGTCCGTCGAGACCCTCGGCGAAGGGGCGTCGATGTGACAACTCTCCGCCGGGGCCGATGGTGAACGCCGTCAACCGTCGTCCCGTCGACTCGGCGACGATCAGCGTCGCACCATCCGGCGTGATGACCATGCCGTTGGGAAAGTCCAGGTCCTGCGCCACCACGCTGTGTCGGTCATCGGCGTCGATCCGCACGATCACACCGCCCTCACGGGCCTGCGACCCGACATAGGCGCGGCCGGCGTCATCGACCACCATGTCGCCGAGGTTCGCAGGAACCGTGTCGCTCAGGTCGGCGATGGTGGCGACGCCGTCCCCGTCGTACCGCAGCACCTGGCGGTCCTCGGTGGAGGCGATGAGCAGCGAGCCGTCGGGGCGGAACCCCAGGCCCGACGGCGCGCGGCCGGGCAGCGGCAATGTGCGTCATCGCACCCCGGAGGTCCACGGTGTGGACGGCTTCACCCAGCATGTCGGAGAACCACAACAGGCCCTCGAACCAGCGAGGGCCCTCACCGAAGCAGAATCCATTGGCCAAAGGTGTCGGGTTCATGGGCGGCGGCGCAATCTGCACGGTGAGGTGACTTTACAAAACACGTCACAAGTGTCACGCTCGCTGGGTGTCGGTGTCAACCACGTACGAATCCGATGTGACTGTCTTCGAAGGCTGGTGAACGGTCATGCGCAAGCACTACGACCACACACTTCTGTACCTGCAGGAGACGATCTCGCTGGGCGCCGGGCGAGCCGGCGACGAGCGCTCGCGCGAAGAGCAGTTCACCGAAGTGTTCAGCGAGGTGTACCACCCGATGATGGCGGAACTCGGCGCACGCCTCTTCGCCATCTGGCAGGCGACGACGTACAACGCGCACTGGCCCCAGGTGACGATCATGTGGGAGATCGACGCGTTCGCCGACTACGCGCGCATCGGTCGCGCCCAGGGCCCCGGCGGCAGTCACCGGGCCGCGGCGGCCACGTGGTCGAGGTTCATGGCCGAGACCGGCGCCTCCGGTGAGGGCCGGATCATGTATCCGGGCCCCAGCAACAAGACGCTCGCCGAACTCACCGAAGCGGGCTTTTCTGCGGGGCTGGTGATTCAGGAGATCATGCAGACGAAGCCAGGACGCCAGGGCGACTACATCCGCGAGCTGGAGCGCCTCTACGTGCCGTGGTCGGAAAGCACCGGCAAGCGGTGGCTGGGCTCTTACACCACCACCTTCCGGTTCAACGAGGTCATTCACTACTGGGCCCTCGACGGCGACTGGGACTGCTTCGAGAATCACTACCCGTCGTGGAAGGGCAATCCTCCGGCCGAGATCGTGACCTGGATGAGCGTCGCGCCCGCGCTCCGCGACGGCTGGGAGGATTCGATCCTGGCTGCCCTGACACCGTCGCCGCTGCAGTGAACGCCACGTCGGAACTCGCTGCCGGGCAGGACTTCTCCTACGACCCCTTCGATCCGGCGGTGATGGCGAATCCGCTGCCGTACTACCGGGTGTTGCGCGACGAGCATCCGGTCTACTTCGTGCCGAAGTGGGACACCTACGCGTTGTCACGATTCGCGGACATCTGGGGCGTGCTGGAGACCAACGACGGAACCTTCGTCGCATCGGAGGGGACCTTGCCTGCCGCCACGGTGTTGGCGCACCACAATGACGGGCCCGTTCCCGATCCGCCGCTGCACCCCATGCCGTTTCACGCCAACTTCGACTCGCCGATCTACGACGACGTGCGCCGGTCCCACTCGGGTCCGTTGCGGCCCAGGAACGTCGGCCGTCTCGTGGACAGGGTGCGCGAACTCGCCAACGAACGACTGGACGTGTTGCTGCCCAACGGCAGCTTCGACCTCACGCAGGACTACGGCGGGTTCGTCGCGGCGTCGATGGTGTGCGAACTGGTCGGTCTACCCGTCGAACTCGCGCCGGATGTGCTGGCCACCGTCAACGCGGGCAGCCTCGCCAAACCCGGCGACGGCGTGAACACCGCCAACGCCCGCCCCGGTTTCCTCGACTACCTGGTTCCCGTCGTGGCACGCCGACGCGCCGGAGCCGCCGACGGCTCACTTCCCATCGTCGACGGCCTCATCGGCTACCGGCTACCGGATGGCTCCGAGTTCAGTGACGTCGAAGTCGCCACCCAGATGCTCGGCGTGTTCATCGGTGGTACTGAAACCGTGCCGAAGATCGTCGCGCACGGGCTGTGGGAGTTGAGCCGTCGGCCCGATCAGCTGGCGGCGGTACGCGCCGATCTCGAGTCGAACGTCGCCGTCGCCCGCGAGGAAATGATCCGCTACTGCGCACCCGCGCAATGGTTCGCCCGCACCCTGCGCAAGCCGTTCACGATTCACGACACCACGATCAATCCCGGGCAGCGGATCATCACCCTGCTCGGTTCGGCGGCCCGCGACGAACGGGAGTACGCCGATCCGGACGCATTCGTCTGGAACCGCCCGATCGAGCGCCTCCTGGCGTTCGGTCGAGGGCAGCACTTCTGCCTCGGGGTGCATCTCGCGCGACTCGAGATCACCGTGATGGTCACCGAATGGCTCAAGCGGGTGCCTGACTTCCGCATCGTCGAGGAGTCGGCGAACCGGCCGCCGTCGAGCTTCCAGTGGGGTTGGAACTCCGTCCCCGTCGTCGTCCCCTCGGTCGTCCCGGTGGAGGTTTGATGGTGTGGGCCCATCGGCTCGTCGCGCCGTACACCTTCGAGCGAATCGACGTGGCGGAACAGTCGCCGGAATCCCTCGCCGATGGCCAGGTGCTCCTAAGGTTCCAGGCTGCAGGCGTGTGCGGCAGCGATCTGCCCGGCTTCCGTGGAACCCAGGGCAAACTGCCGGGTGACACCGGCGTCAGTGCCGCAGAGATGAACGGATTCCCCGTCCACGAGATCGCCGGCGAGGTGTTGGCCAGCCGTCACCCCGATCATCGGACGGGTGACAACGTCGTCGGCTGGGCATCGGGATTCGACGGATTGATGGGTCGGGTGATCGCCGACGGCGACGGCCTGGTGTCCTACGACCCGTCGTTGACGCCCCAGCACGCGATCGGTCTGCAGCCGCTGGCATGCGTCCTGTACGCGGTCGAACAACTACCGGACCTAACCGGCCTGCGCGTCGCCGTCATCGGCCAGGGGTCGATCGGACTGCTGTTCTCCTACGTGGCAAAGGCATTCGGCGCCGGACACGTGACGGGTGTGGACCCGGTCGACCGTGCATCGATCGGCCCGACGTTCGGTGTCGACACCGTCGTGCACGCCACCAGCGACCGCTGGATCCGGCGCCTCGCGCCAGAGGACAAGGCCGACGTGGTGATCGAGGCCGTCGGTCATCAGGTGGCGACGCTGGGCCACGCCATCGAGGCAGCCGCATTCGGCGGCACGGTCTTCTATTTCGGCGTGACCGACGACGACATCTACCCGATCAGCATTCGCACGATGCTGCGCAACAACCTGACGCTCAAGTCCGGCGTCACGCTGGACCGCCGACGTGTCTTGGCCAACGCCGACGCCTTCGCACGATCCCATCCCGATCTGCTGACCAACTACCTCACGCACACGTTCGGAATCGACGAGGTGCAGTCGGCTTTCGAGGTGGCTTGCCGCCCGACGCCCGGCCGGGTCAAGATTGCGATCGTCGGATGACGCCGACCGTCACGAGCCGACTCCAGGACGCACTCGCCGACACGCAACCGATCTTCGGCGGCTGGGTGGTCGGTCCCACCGTCATCGGGCCGGAGGCATTCGCGCAAGCGGGATACGACTACGTCGGATTCGACGTTCAACACGGCTACCTCGACGACGCCGACGTTGCGCTCCTGCTGAACCGGCTCGAGCACGTCCCCATCGCCACCGCGGTCCGACTCCCGTCGACCGCCCCGGCGCCCATCGGACGCGTGTTGGACGCCGGCGCCGACGCCGTCATCGTCGCCATGATCGAGACCGCCGAGCAGGCCGCCGAGGCGGTCGCCGCAACACGGTTCGCGCCGCGGGGAGTGCGCAGTTTCGGACCGCTGCGGGCCAGTCTGGGCCATGACGTCGGCGCCCTCGAGTCACGTGTCAGCGTCTATGCGATGGTGGAGACGGCCAGGGGGCTCGCGGCCGTCGACGATATCTGCGCCGTCCCAGGACTCTCGGGCGTCTACGTGGGGCCCGCCGACCTGGCGATCTCGATGGAACTGGGTCCTTCCGACGCCTGGACTGATCCGGCCGTGCTCGACGCGATCGCGCACATCCAGTCCACCGCGACGGCAGCGGGCCTGGTGACGGGCGTACACGCAGGCGACGGCACGAAGGGAAGGAAGGCCGTCGAGATGGGATTTCGCATGATCACCCTGGCCTCGGAGTCTCAGGCGCTTCGTCGCGGTGCCGCCCTGCACCTGGAGGACGCGAAGTCCCAGGGTGGCAAGGGCGCTGATGAGGACATGAACGCGAGGGGATACCACTGAACATGCCGAAGACGGACCGCGTCGCCATCGTGACAGGAGCGGCCCGCGGTCAGGGCGCCGCGATCGTCGAACGCCTACTCACCGACGGATTTCGGGTCGCCGCGTGTGACGTGCTGCTCGACGAACTCGATTCCACCACTGCATCGTTCGGTAGCAGTGACCGTGTGGCCGCGATCCCGCTGGACATCACGTCCGCCGACCAGTGGCGCGCAGCTGTCGATGCCGCGGTCGATCGGTTCGGGTCATTGACCACCCTGGTGAACAATGCCGGTGTGCTGCACCGCGCGGCGATCGCCGACGAGACCGCCGCGGAGTTCGAGGGCAGTTGGCGGGTGAACTGCCTCGGTCCGTTTCTGGGGATTCAGGCGGTGCTGGAGCACCTTCGGAAGGCCGATGGCGCGTCGATCGTCAACACCTGCAGCACCGGAGCGCTCCGGCCCTTCCCCAACCACGCCGCCTATGGATCGTCGAAGTGGGCACTGCGAGGGCTGACGCAGATTGCCGCGGCGGAATTGGCATCGTCGGGTATCAGGATCAATGCGGTGCTTCCTGGCCCCGTGGAGACTCCCATGCTCGACCCGACCACCCAGACCCGGCTTGCCGCGGTGGGCCGACTGGGCAAGCCGATGGAGATCGCCGACGCGGTGGCATTTCTGGTGTCGGACCACGCTTCGTTCATCACCGGCGCGGAACTCGTCGTCGACGGCGGACAATCCCTGCAGATTGGTTGACACCGGTGGCCATCTCGCTCCGACGGTCGACGAGCCCTTCGGTGGGAATAATCGGCGCCGGGCCAGGTGGCCTGGCGCTCGGAATCTTCCTGAAGAAGGCGGGATTCGCCGACTTCACCATCATCGACCGTGAGGACGGCGTCGGTGGGACCTGGCGGATCAACAAATATCCCGGCTTGGCCTGCGACGTGAAGTCCCACCTCTACTCGTTCTCGTTCTACAAGAACTCCGACTGGTCACGCCTGTGGTCTGCTCAGCCGGAGATTCTGTCCTACTTCGAGCGGAGCGCGCGGAAGTATCGGCTCGGTCCGCATCTGCTGCTCAACACCGAAGTGGTCTCGGCGCGGTGGGACGACGAATCCCGGACCTGGCGACTGGGAACGTCGACCGGTGAGGAACACGCCTTCGATGTGGTGGTGGCCGCAGTCGGTCTCTTCACACAGCCGACGATGCCGACCCTTGTCGAGGAAGAACCGTTCGAAGGCACGGTGCTACACACGGCGCGGTGGGATGATTCGTTGGATCTGAGCGACAAGAAGGTCGCGGTGCTGGGAACCGGTTCGACTGCAGCGCAACTGGTGCCCGAGGTGGTCCGGGTCGCCAAGAAGGTCTACTCGATCCAGCGCTCGCCGACGTGGATCTTTCCGAAGCCGGACCGCGAGTACAGCGCCAGGGAGAAGTGGGTCTTCCGAAACATCCCGTTCGCCAAGAAGATCCACCGAACCAGGATGTGGCTGCGCAGCGAATCCAACATCTCGGTGATCGAACACGGTAGCGACAAGACACACGAGTTCCGCACGCTGGCCGAGAACATGCTCGAGAAGCTCCGTCGCCGACCCCGAGTTGCGCAAGAAGCTCACGCCCGAAACGCCGCTCGGCTGCAAGCGATTGGTGTTCTCCTCGGAGTTCCTGTCCGCGTTGACGCAACCCCATGTCGAGGTGGTGTCCAGCCCGGCGCGGGCGTTGCGTGCGCGGTCACTAGTCACCGAGGACGGGCGTGAACTCGACGTGGACGTCGTGGTGTGCGCGACGGGTTATGCGGCTGCCGACTACCTCGGTCAGATCGAGGTGACTGGAGAGCGCGGTGCCTGGCTGAAGCAGCGCTGGCGCGACGGCGCGTACGCGTATCTGGGCATGGCGGTGCCGGGCTTCCCGAATTTCTTCATGCTGTACGGGCCGAACACCAACGTGGGATCCAACAGCGTGATCTTCATGCTGGAGGCGCAGGCGCACTACGTGGTTCGGGCGCTGAAGTACATGCGCCGCCATCGGAAGTCCTACGTCGCGGTGAGGGCGAAGACAATGGCCGACTTCATCGGCCAGATCGATGAGTGGATGAAGGGGACGGTCTGGACCACCCGCTGCAACAGCTACTTTCGCGCCGCCAACGGCCGCGTCGTCACGCAGTGGCCCCGTAGTGCGCGTGCGTTCTGGAACATGACGCGACGGTTCAGGGCCGCCGACTACACGTTCGAGCCGCCGCCCGCCCAGCCCGACATCCACGTGGCGGCGCATGCGGCGGTCGGCGGGTGACCCCCCAGTTCGGGGAAGGCGCTGCCATGGGCGTGACGCAGCGGCTGGACCCGGCGCTGCGTCATCTCGCGTCGGCACGCACTGATCTGTCAGCCGAATTGCTACCTGCGGTGCGGGATTCGCTCAATGCTCGGCGGCGGGTGATGGCGGCGGCGCTCGACACGTCGGGGGTGGAGATCGCCGATGGTCTCGCACGTGCCGACGACGGCCGCGCGGTGGGCATTCGCATCTACCGTGGGGGGTCGTCGCCCGCGCCGGCCGTGATCTTCTGCCATTCCGGCGCCTTCGTGCTCGGCAACCTCGACACCGACCATCGCCAGTGCGTCGAACTCGCCCGGCGGGCCGGCTGCACGGTGATATCGGTCGACTACCGACTTGCCCCCGAGCATCCCTACCCTGCCGGGTTCGACGATGCCTTGGCAGTACTCAAGTGGGTCGCAGCCCAAGCAGCGTCACTCGACGTCGACGTCTCACGGCTGGCCGTTGCGGGCAGCAGCGCCGGTGGCGCGCTGGCGGCGTTGCTCGCCGTGCACGCTGCCGCGGGCATGGCGCCCGCGGTGGTATTCCAGCTTCTCCACCAGCCCGTCATCGACGACTCCGCGACGCCGTCGAAGCGCGAGTTCACCACAACACCGGGATTCGACGGCCCTGCGACGCGCCAGATGTGGCAACACCTGGCCGGCGGCGGGTCCGTAGACGCGGGCGCGGTGCCCGCACGCCTCGATGACCTGGCGGGTCAGCCCGCCGCATTCATCACCTGTTCGGAACTCGATCCACTTCGCGATGAGGCCATCGACCACGCGCTGCGCCTGATGCGGGCCGCAGTCGCGACCGAACTGCACGTGTTTCCGGGCACGTGCCACGGGTTCGACTCGCTGCTGCCGGAATGGGAGACGAGTCAACTTCTGTTCGAACTGCAGGGAGCCGCGCTGAAGCGGGCACTTCATGCCGTGCCCTGATCGGGTCAGGTGGTGGGGGCCGACGCCAACTCACGCGCGATGGCCGCGTGGTACTTGTCGATGTTCGCCGGATTGACCACTCGGAAGAATCCGTCGGGTAGCGGCGAGTCCTTGTATGCCTCGACGGTCATGGTTCGCGCGAACAGCGTGATGCCCTCGCCCGGCCGCGTGAAGTGGTACTTCACCGTGATCCGGCCGGCCATGCCGCCGTTACCCTCACTGTCGTGGCCCAGCCTGCCAACCGAATTGAACATCCACAGTTTCGGTCGCATGGCGATGGCCAGATGCCAGGTGAAGATGCGCTCGCCGTCCGGACCTGCCTCGGTCCAGGTGTCGCCGACCTTGAGTGGCAGGTCGTTGGTCACACTGCCCACGTGTGCACTACCCGGGTACGTCTTGGTCCAGTTCGTGGGATTGGTGACGAAGTCGTAGATGGTCTCCGGCGAATGTGAGAACGCAGTCTCCGAGGTCGTGGTCACGATGCCCAACGTGGTGTCCTTCTGTCCGTCGTTCTGGCCGTCGTCGGTGGCATGCACATGGCCGCCAACGGTCCACCGATCGCAGTGTCGATCGACCAGAGTTTACACATCGGATTACAAATAGGATAAGAAGTGTAAAGTTCCCCATGTCGCACCGGTGGCGGGAAACGGAGAAGAGCGTGAGTCATGAGGGCCCATCGGGGTCAACGGCACGGCTGGCCCGAGTGGCTCTGCCTGCTGCTCGTCTCGGTGCCCATGTCGGACACGGTGTTGCGCGCCTGGCGATGGACTCGGCACTCGGCCGCTTTCGCTCGTTCCCGCGTCGCGTGGACGACCTGACAGCCGAGGCGCTGTCCGCAGTGATGGGTCGCCGCGTCGAGGCGGTGTCGATCCTCGACGGTGAGGCGGGCACCTCATCGAGGTCCCGGCTCGCGCTCACCGGTGAGGACGTGCCCGAATCCGTGTTCGTGAAGCTTTCGGCGGCAACGGCTGCCACCCGGATGCTCGGCGAACTTGCCCAGCTGGGAGAAACCGAGGCACGGTTCTACAAGCAACTGGCGCCTGCCCTTGGCGACGGGATTCCGCGATCGTACGGATCGGAGTTCGATCCGCTCACCGGTCGATACGCCATCGTCCTCGAGGACATGACGCTCACGCCGTGTGAGTTTCCCGATACCCTGCATCCGCCCAGTGCCGACCAGATGGCGCTCCTGATGGAGGTGTTCGCGCATCTGCACGGGACGTTCTGGGGCAAGCTGCCCGAGAAGGCGGGCGGCGGAGGCGAACTCAGCTGGCTTGCTACGCCGTCGGAGGACCCGAGCAACCTTCTCACCCCGCCGCTGATGAAGATGTCTGCGCGCAAACTCGCCGACCGGACGACCATTCCGATCGAATCCGGCCGCTTCATCTGGGAGAACCTTCAGGCGGCGACCGAGATCGTCGACGCCGGAACGCACACCGTGCTGCACGGGGACGCCCATCCCGGGAACACCTACTTCCGCGAGGGACGCGCCGGCCTGCTGGACTGGCAGGTGGTCCGGCGGGGGCACCCGGCGCGCGACCTCACCTACGCTTTGGTGCTCGGCATGCCGACTGCCGAACGTCGGGCCGCCGAACGCGACCTGCTCAACATCTACCGCGCAGCGCTGGTTTCGTCGGGTGGGCCCGAGTTCGATCGCGACGAACTGTGGTTGCGCTACCGCCAGGCGGTGACCTACGCCTTCGTGTCGCCGCTGACCACGGCCGGACTCGGCGGGATGCAGACCGAGGCCATCTCGCTGGAAGGTCTGCAGCGCGCGGTCGCGGCGATCGAGGACCTCGAAACGGTCGACGCGTTGAAGCGGTCGATGTGAGATCTACGTGGGCAAGAACGGCCTCCCGCCTCCTGATCTCTGACGCCCCGTTCCAGGAAAGGTGAACGGATGGACTTCTCTCACGTGGTGCTGTCCGAAGAGGATCAGGCCTTCCGCGACGAGCTTCGAGCCTTCCTGGGCGCCATCGTGACCGACGACGTGATCCGGCGAGATCGAGAGACCGGTGAGAACTTCGACGAAGACGTGCATCTGGCGCTCGGTGCCGCGGGTTATCTGGCCCCGTACTACGAGGCCGAAGCCGATGGCGGCTTCAGTCCCCTGCGCATGCGGATCTTCGAACTCGAGATCGGTCGGTCCCGCGCGCCGTGGTTTCACTCGGGAACGACCAGAATGGTGGCCCAGACACTGCAACGGTTTGGGTCGCCGCCACTCGTGGCGGATGTCATGCCCGGGGTCTTGACCGGTCGGACCCGCCTGTGCCTGGGCTTCACCGAACCCGAAGGTGGGTCCGACGTGGCGACCTGCAAGACCCGGGCGGTTCGTGACGGTGACGGCTGGATCATCAACGGATCCAAGATGTTCACGTCGAACGCACACAACGCGCAGTACGTATTGCTCATCACCAACACCGACCCCGATGCGCCGAAGCACGACAGCCTGACGATGTTCCTTCTACCCATGGACTCGGCCGGCATCGAGATTGCGGGCATCCGTACCGTCGACGGCGACCGGACCAACATCACCTACTACAGCGACGTGCGGATCGACGACAGGTACCGCCTCGGTGAGGTGAATGGCGGGTGGGCGGTTCTGCGCGGGGCGCTCAACGCCGAACACGGCGTGGTCGAACGGGATGCGGAAGGACTGCAAAAGATCGCAGCCATGTCGGAGTTCGTCACGCTGCTTGCCGAGGCGGTCGATCGCATCGCGGGTATCGCGTCAGCTGAGGACGTGGCGGGCCGCCGACTCATCGACGATGACTCGGTGGGATACCGATTGGGCCGCGGCATCGCGCGGATGGAGGCGGCACTGAGCACGCCCGAGGCGTTCGGGCGAGTCGCCAACGCACAGGTCCTGCGGGAAGTGACACCCGATCTCATGGACCTCCTCGGCTCTGCCAGCGCCCTCACGGTCGGTACCGACGGTGCGGCGGACGACGGGGGTGTGGAGTTCCTCTTTCGGTTGGCCTCGCCGATGGGCATTTACGGCGGCACGCTGGAGGTGTTCCGCAACATGATTGCCCAGCATGCACTTGGTCTTGGCCGCCCGAACCATTCGCCACCCGCCAACCGCGTCTCGTAAGTCCACTCTGATGCCCTCTCCGATCCACGACGACCAAAGGCGATGTGACCGATGAAGTTCACGATCACCCACCCGATGCACAGCCATCCCTACAACCCGGAGTTGGTCTCCGGGTCGGGCGTGGGCACGGTCGCGGCCGCTGCGGAGCGGGCTGGATTCCACGGTTTCGGGTTCACCGACCATCCCGCGCCGACGCAACGGTGGCTGGAATCCGGCGGCCACGACGCTCTTGACCCGTTCGTCGCCATGGGGTTCGCCGCCGCGCGGACCACCGCACTCCGGTTGATTCCGAACGTGGTCGTGCTGCCGTACCGCAACCCGTTCGTGGTGGCCAAGGCGGGCGCGACGCTGGATCTGCTCTCCGGCGGGCGCTTCACCCTCGCCGTCGGCGTCGGCTATCTGAAGCGTGAGTTCACTGCGCTGGGAGTCGATTTCGATGAGCGCGGCGCCCTGTTCGAGGAAGCCCTCACGGTCATCCGCGCCATCTGGACCGGTGACGACATGTCGTTCGAAGGCAGGCACTTCACCGCCGCCGGCATCACGGCACATCCGAGACCGTCGAGCCGGCCGCACCCCCCGATCTGGATCGGCGGGAACACCGCCGCGGCGCGACGACGCGTCGCGCAGCACGGCGACGGGTGGTGTCCCTTTCCGGCGCCGGCGGTCCTGGCGCAGACCGCTCGCACGGCGGCGATGGAGACACTGGATGATCTCGCCGCGGGCATCGACGATCTCCGCCGGCGGTGCGAGGCGGCGGGCCGGGATCCATCGGCGCTCGACGTGACGTTCACGAACGCAAGTGGCGGAAACCCGGCGGACGAGGACTTCAACGCCGACGCGTTCCTATCGGGTGTGGAGAAGCTCGCCGCACTCGGCGTCACGTGGGTCCAGGTTCAGGTGCCCGGGGACAGCCTGGCGCACGCCGTGGAGACCATCGAACGGTTCGGTGAACTCGTCATCGGAGCGACCTGACCGCCTGCGGCAGGTCGGCGATCACGTCCAGGCGCGTCTCGTCGAAGCTCAGGAAGCCCCTGATGGGCGTGGTCTCCGGTGGAGTGCCCTCATAGCTCCAGGCGACGTCCTCGTGCATGGCATCCTCGATCACCGCCGACCAGTAGGTCGCGTACCCCTTGTAGTTGCAGTAGCTCGTCGCATCGGATCGGCGCAGCAGATCGGTGCGGACGTGCCGTGCATCGACGTAAAGCCTTGGTGGCAGCGATGTCTCGAAGACGATGACGGTGTCGGTCGTATCCACCAGCACGGTCTCGGCCACGGTGACCCGGAGTCCGCGGTCCGTGGGCCGGCAATCGACCCGGTGGTAGGGGTTGGGCGGGTAGTGGATGAGTTCGCGGCCCTCCTCGAGCCAGGTGTCGACCGCGTCCCACGGCACCTGGACGTAGCCGGGCGCCTCGGTCACCGGCTCGTGGGGCAGGACGGCTACCTCGTCTGCTGGAAACGCATAGCTGAGCGCATGGCCGCCGCGGTGCACCAGGAGCGCGTGCTCCGTATCGAGCACGGTGTGTCCTGCCAGCACGGCTCGGATGCGGCGCGGGTGCGGCTCGACGAACACGACGTTGGCGGGAAGCGGAGGCGAGAACCACCCAGCGGGATCGGCGCTGAGTGGCCCTCGGCCGGCGACGAGACTCATTGATCCAGATTACAAATCCCCGTGCAAATGTCATGCCAGCTGGAAAACCCGCCCGCCCGCTCGCGCGCAATCGTGACGGTTTGGTCGAAGTTGCGTACCAGTGTGGGCGCTGTAGTCCAATTGAGTCTGCAGACCGTACGCACGAATTGGGGTGTTGGTGAGGCGACTCAGCGGCGTGGATGCCTTGCTGTTGTACAGCGAGGCGCCCGAGATTCACATGCACACGTTGAAGATCGGTCTGCTCGACGTGACCGGTGTCGAGGGCGGCTTCGGCTTCGAGATGTTCCGCGAACTCGCAGGGCCGCGGTTGCTCGCGCTGACGCCCCTGCGCTATCAGTTGGTCGACATACCGCTGAAACTGCACCACCCCATGTGGATCGAGAACCCCGATCTGGACTTGGACCATCACCTGCGTCAGGTGTCGGTGCCGGCTCCGGGTGGACGCCGTGAACTGGATCAGTCTCGCGCCGACGGTAGCTAGCGCTTCCAGCCCCGGCGGCGCATCCACCAGTCCCGGAACACGATGCCCCACAGCAGGAGGGCGAAGAAGATGAGGAAGACGTCCTCGGTGCGCCCGACGTGGTTGCCGTGCATCAACGCCAGCAGGAAGAGGCCGGAGACGATACCGCCGAGCTGAATGGCACGGTGATTCTGCTTCGACCAGCCCCATTTCGCCGACGGCACCTCTTCGACGTCGACACCGGTATGTCGTTCGACCTCGGTGCTGGCCATGGCTACTCCTCACGGTCGGGGTCCCGGGGTCATTCTGACATACGACGCCACGTCGTACCCGAGCAGTCTGGCGGCAAGTATCAGCGAATCTGCTCGTACCGGCGTAGCGCCTCGGCCCGCTCGACGCCGTGGTCGACGATCGGATCGGGGTATTCGCCGCCACGATCCGGATCCCCGCACTCGGGCACCCAGCGTGCGACGTACACACCGTCCGGATCGAACTTCCTGCCCTGCGTGGTCGGGTTGAACACCCGGAAGTAGGGGGCGGCGTCGGTGCCGCACCCCGCCGCCCACTGCCAGCCGTGTTGGTTGCTCGCCATGTCGCCGTCGACGAGCTGATCGAGGAACCAGCGGGCTCCCCACTGCCACGGCAGGTGCAGGTCCTTGACCAGAAACGACGCCACGATCATCCGGACGCGGTTGTGCATGAAACCGGTCTCGGCCAGTTGGCGCATGCCCGCGTCGACGATGGGGAAGCCCGTCCGGCCCGCCTTCCACGCCTCGAAGCGGCGCTGGGCGTCGGCGCCGTCGTCGGTCTCGATGGGATCGAACGACGAGTTCCAGTTCCGCCACGCGCTGTCCGGCCAGTCATGAAGCACACCGGCGTAGAAGTCCCGGAACGCCAACTCGCGCAGATAGGCCTGCGCACCGCCGCCGCCACCGAGATCGGCGGCGATGGTGCGGGGATGGATCGTGCCGAACTTCAGATGCGCCGACATCCGGCTGATGCCGTCGACGTCGGGCCGGTTGCGGGCGTCCGCGTAGTCGTCCAACCCCGAGTCGACGAACCGCGTCCACGCCCGCCGCGCGGCGGTCTCGCCGGCCGGCAACTCCAGTTCGACGCCGCCGCGTGGAATGTCCACACCACCATCGACCTCTGCCGGATCGATCCACTGCGCGGACGTCGCCCCGGTCTGCGCGGGGCCGCGCCAGCCGTGATCCCGCCATGCCCTGTAGAACGGGGTGAAGACCTTGTACGGCGTGCCGTCGCCCTTGGTCACCCGACCCGGCGACACCAGATATGGCGAGCCCGCCGGCTCCAGCGGGACGTCGCCAAGCGCATCGCGAACTGCGGCGTCGCGGCGCACACCGAACGGTGAGAAGTCCGCCGAGACGTGTACCGACGTCGCGGCGATCTGCTTGGCCAGGGCGGGAATGCGAGTCTCGGGCCTTCCTCGGGTCACCAGCAGACGCCCGTCCAGTGCATCTCGCAACTCGCGAAGCGCGTCGTAGAGGTACTGCAGGCGGCGCTCTCCGGACGATGCACGCAGGCGAGGATCGAGCACGTAACAGGCGAGCACGGGGCCGTTGTCACGGGCTGCGTCCAGTAGCGGCGGCAGGTCGTGCAGACGCAGGTCGCGGCGGAACCACAGCAGCGTGGGCATGGGCTTGATCTTGCCCGCATTCCAACGCGGAGAAACCACGAGGTGGGGTAAGGCGCGACGTGTCCGGAGTCACCGCCGTGATGTGCGCGCCGTGGATGGGGGCCAGCGCCCCGGGGGCCGAAGTTGCGTCCTTCGGCGCGCCGATCGAGTAGTTCGCCGACACGGTCATCGCGAAAGTGCGCTAGCGCGCTGCCACAATCGCACCATGACGATCCCCGAGGCATCGCCGGAGGACTACCCGCGCGACATGGTCGGATACGGCCCCAACCCGCCCGATCCGCGGTGGCCCGGGGGTGCCCGCGTGGCGGTTCAGTTCGTTCTGAACTACGAGGAGGGGGCCGAGAACAACGTCCTGGACGGCGACCCGGCGTCGGAGACGTTCCTCTCCGAAATCGTTGGGGCGCAGTCGTTCCCCAACCGGCACATGAGTATGGAGTCGCTCTACGAATACGGCTCACGCGCGGGCCTGTGGCGGCTGCTTCGACTGTTCGACCGCTACGACGTGCCACTCACCGTGTTCGGCGTGGCCATGGCGCTGGCGCGCAACCCGCAGGCGGTCGGGGCCTTCGCGGCACGCGGCGACGAGATCGCCTGTCACGGGTTGCGCTGGTTGAGCTATCAACTCGCCGACCCGGATCTGGAGCGCGAGCAGATGGCCGAGGCGGTCGCGCTGATGACGACACTGACCGGGGCGGCGCCACTGGGCTGGTATACCGGTCGCGACTCGCCGCACACCCGCCGTCTCGTCGTCGAGCACGGCGGCTTCCTCTATGACTCCGACTCCTATGCCGACGACCTGCCGTACTGGACGCGCGTCGACGACACGTCGCATCTGGTGGTGCCCTACACGCTGGACACCAATGACATGAAGTTCGTGTCGGCGAGCGGATTCCCCAGCGGTACCGATTTCTTCACGTATCTGCGGGATGCGTTCGACGTGCTCTACGCCGAAGGTGTGGCAGGCTCGCCGAAGATGCTGTCGATCGGGCTGCACTGCCGGCTCGTCGGCAGGCCGGCACGGGTGGCTGCCCTCGAGCGATTCGTCGAACACGTGCAGTCCCACGACAAGGTGTGGATTGCGCGCCGCGTCGACATCGCCCGCCACTGGGTCGAGAACTTCCCGCCGGGCGGGTCAGTCCGGTCTTGTTAGCCTTTTTCGATGCGGGCAGCTGGCGGTGGTCGTGGTGTCGATCGTGGCCCTCGCCGCGGCGGCGTTGGGGGGGACCCCGGCGGCCTCGCCCGCCGCTGACCTCGCCGGGAAGGTGATCGTCCTGGACCCCGGCCACGGCGCGTCGGCCGACGGATCGTTGACCCGTCAGGTGCCCAATGGACGCGGCGGCACCAAGGACTGCCAGACCACCGGCACGTCGACGGACGCCGGCTATCCCGAACACGCCTTCAACTGGGCCGTCGTGTCGCTGGTCGCCGGCGAGCTGCGGCAGCTCGGCGCCACGGTGATCCTGTCCCGCACAAACGACAGCGGGCCCGCACCGTGCATCGACGCGCGCGCCGAGGCGGCCAACGCGGAACTCCCCGACGCCATCGTCAGCATCCACGGCGACGGGGGACCGGCATCCGGGCAGGGCTTCCACGTGAACTACTCGGCGCCACCGCTCAACGACGCCCAGGGCGGCCCGTCGATGCGGCTGGCGACGACGATGCGCGACGCGTTGGCGGCGTCGGGCCTGACCGCGTCCACCTACGTCGGGTCCGACGGGCTGTACGGCCGCTCCGACCTGGCCGGCCTCAACCTCGCCGAATTCCCGGCGGTCCTGGTCGAACTCGGCAACATGCGCAACGCCGAGGACGCCGCACGGATGACCAGCGACCAGGGCCGCGCGGACTATGCCGCGGCTGTGGTGAACGGGATTGCAGCGTTCCTCGGTGGCTGAGGCGGCGCGACCCCGTTTCCCGCGTTCCACTCTGCGTTCACGGCCAGGGCCACTTGAGCTTTCGCGCCCTCACCGCAGAATCGAGCCGGAGATGGCCCCCGACACGACGAAGGCGGCCCGGCTCGTGGCCGGACCGCCTCGCGTGGAGCGGTGTCGAACTAGCTGGAACTACGAGCTGGGATCTGCCGGGGGCATCAGCACCGTGTCGATGAGGTAGACGTTCGCGTTGGCGGTCTGCACGTTGCCGCACGCCACCGAAGCGTCGTTGACCTTCAGCTCGTCGCCCATCCCGGTGACGGTGAGGTCCTTGCCCTCGACCGTCGTGTGGGTGCCGTCGATGTCGGCGGGGCTGACCCGGCCGGGCACCACGTGGTAGGTGAGGATGCTGGTCAGCAGCGGGGCGTCGGTCTTGAGGGTCTCGATGGTCGCCGGGTCGAGCTTGGCGAACGCATCATCGGTAGGCGCGAAGACGGTGAACTCGCTGCCGTTGAGGGTGTCAACGAGGTTGACGTCTGGGTTGAGCTGACCGGAGACCGCTGCGGTCAACGTGGTGAGCAGCGGGTTGTTGGACGCCGCGGTCGCGACGGGATCCATCGCCATGCCCGCGACGGAGCCCGGGCCGGTGGGAACCTGCTCGGCGTATGCGGCGCAGCCGGACCCGACGAGGCCGGCGGCCGGATCGGCCTGCGCGATGCCAGCCGAGGCGAGGAGTCCTGTTGCGGCCAGGGCGGCGATCGATGCGCCCGTCATGGCCTTCTTGGTCTTGGTGCTGATGTTCATTGCGTACTGCCTCTCATTGGTGGTCTATCTGTGGGACATGGACGGCGCCCCGACGCGCGCACGGGGGGTTGTGCGCCGAGGCGCCGTCCAAGAATTGGGGTACCCGTCAGCCGGCGGGCGGCATCATCACGGTGTCGACCATGTAGACCGTCGCATTGGAGGTCTGCACGCCACCGCACACCAGGCCGGACTCGTCGAACGTCAGGCCCTCGCCCTCACCGGTCACGGTGACTTCGCTGCCCTCGACAGTCTGATGAGTGCCCGGAATGTCGCCGGGAGAAACCTGCCCGGGGATCACGTGATAGGTCAGGATGCTGGTGAGCAGCGGAGCGTCGGTCTTGAGGGTTTCGATGGTCGCCGGGTCGAGCTTGGCGAACGCGTCGTCGGTCGGTGCGATCACGGTGAACTCGCCGCCGTTGAGGGTGTCGACGAGGTTCACGTCGGGGTTGAGCTGACCGGACAGAGCCGAGGTCAGGGTGGTGAGAACCGGGTTGTTGGCCGCCGCGGTGGTGACCGGGGCCGTGGACATGCCTGCGACCGAGCCGGGTCCGGTGGGAACCTGTTCGGCGTATCCAGCGCAGCCGGAGCCGACGAGGTTGGCGGCCGGATCGGCAGCGGCGCTGGTCGGGGCGGCGGATGACGTGCTCATCACGCTCGAGGAGACGCTGCTCGCGCTGCTTGAGACGTCGCTCGCGGTCTCGCTGGCGGTATCGCTCGAACATGCGGCAGTGCCGAATATCGCGACCGCGCTCAGACCTGCGGCTGCAACTACCCTTCGCTGGGCTGAATTCATACCGTTCACACTCCAATGTGTCTGGGACGACGAGTAACGTCGCCCTGGGGTCGGTGACAGTGGTGATTCGCCATGGCTGCGATCACGGATGGGTCACGGTCGGCTCGGTAATATTTGCGTCACATTTGACGTTTCCGGTGCGCGCACTGGGGCGAGCGCCGCAGAGGCGGCACAATGGTCGGGTGAAGTCGGACCGCCTGCGCGTCGTGGTGCTCGGTAGCACCGGGTCGATCGGCACCCAGGCGCTGGACGTCATCGCCGCAAATCCCGACCGCTTCGAGGTGGTGGGTCTGGCCGCAGGTGGAGCCAACACCGAACTCTTGGCCGCTCAGCGGGCGGCCACCGGCGTCACCAACGTCGCCGTCGCCGACCCCGAGGCCGCCGGACGACTCGGTGACGTGACCCATGCCGGACCCGACGCCGCCACCCGGCTGGTCGAGGAGACCGAGTCCGACGTCGTGCTCAACGCTCTCGTCGGCGCACTGGGTCTGCGGCCCACCCTGGCCGCGCTGGAGTCCGGCGCGCGGCTGGCGTTGGCCAACAAGGAGTCGCTGATCGCGGGCGGCCCACTGGTACTCAAGGCCGCCTCCCCGGGCCAGCTCGTGCCGGTCGACTCCGAACACTCCGCCCTGGCGCAGTGCCTGCGCAGCGGTTCGGCCGACGAGGTGTCGAAGCTGGTGCTCACCGCATCCGGTGGGCCCTTCCGCGGCTGGTCGGCCGAAGATCTGGAGGGCGTCACCCCGGAGCAGGCGGGCGCCCACCCCACGTGGTCGATGGGGCCGATGAACACGCTGAACTCGGCGTCTCTGGTCAACAAGGGCCTCGAACTGATCGAGACCCATCTGCTTTTCGGGATTCCCTACGACCGCATCGACGTCGTCGTGCACCCGCAATCGATCGTGCACTCGATGGTCACGTTCATCGACGGATCCACCATCGCCCAGGCCAGCCCGCCCGACATGAGGCTGCCGATCGCGCTCGCCCTGGGCTGGCCCGACCGAGTACCGGGCGCGGCCTCCGCGTGTGACTTCGGCACCGCGACGTCCTGGGAGTTCGAGCCGCTCGACGACGTGGTGTTCCCCGCGGTCGAACTTGCGCGATATGCCGGTACCCGGGGCGGGTGTCTGACGGCGGTGTACAACGCGGCGAACGAGGAGGCCGCCGAGGCCTTCCTCGCCGGCCGGATCGGTTTCCCGGCCATCGTGCGGACCGTCAGCGACGTGATGCACGCCGCCGACCGGTGGGTTGCCGAACCAGCTACCGTGGAAGACGTACTCGACGCGCAGGACTGGGCCCGCGACGCGGCCCGACGCGCACTGAGCCAGCCCACACAGGAGGTCGTAGGAACCCGATGATGTTCGTACTGGGCATCGTGCTGTTCGCCCTGGCCATCCTGATCTCGGTGGCCCTGCACGAATGCGGGCATATGTGGGTCGCCCGCGCCACCGGCATGAAGGTCCGGCGCTACTTCGTCGGCTTCGGGCCCACGCTGTGGTCGACCAAGCGGCCCAATCGACTCGGCTATACCGAGTACGGCGTCAAGGCCGTACCTCTCGGCGGGTTCTGCGACATCGCGGGCATGACCTCGGTCGAGGAACTCACACCCGACGAGAGCCCGCATGCGATGTTCCGGCAGAAGGTGTGGAAGCGGGTGGCCGTGCTCTTCGCCGGTCCCGGCATGAACTTCGTCATCGGGCTGGCCCTGATCTACGGGATCGCGCTGGCGTGGGGTCTGCCCAACCTGAACCCGCCCACCGCCGCCATCGTGGGTGAGACGGCCTGTGTGGCGCCGCAGATCGCCAAGGACCAGATGGGTGACTGCACGGGACCCGGCCCGGCCGCGCAGGCCGGCATAGGCGCCGGTGACACCGTCGTCCGGGTCGGCGATACCGACGTCGCAAGCTTCGACGATCTGATCGCCGCGGTGCAACCGCGCAGCGGTCCGGTGCCCTTCGTCGTGGAGCGTCCAGACGGTTCGGAGTTCCGCACCACCGTCGACGTCACCCCGATGAAGCGCTGGACGGCCGACGGGGACGCCGCCCCCGTGGGCAAGGTGGGGATCGCCCCCGCGCAGTACGGGCCGACGCAGTACAACCCGCTGTCGGCGGTGCCGGCGACGTTCGCCTTCACCGGCGACCTGGCCGTCGAACTGGGCAAGTCCCTGGCGAAGATCCCCACCAAGGTCGGTGCCCTGGTGCACGCCATCGGCGGCGGCGAACGAGACCTGGAGACGCCCATCAGCGTCGTGGGGGCCAGCATCATCGGCGGTGACACCGTCGACCACGGCCTGTGGGTGATGTTCTGGTTCTTCCTGGCGCAGCTGAACTTCGTGCTCGGTGCGGTGAACCTGCTGCCGCTGTTGCCCTTCGACGGCGGCCACATCGCCATCGCCACGTACGAGAAGCTCCGCGACATGTTCCGCAGAGCGCGCCGCATGGCGCCCGCCATGCCGGTGAACTACCTCAAATTGATGCCCGCCACCTACGTCGTGCTCGTCGTCGTGGGCGCCTACATGTTGTTGACCGTCACCGCAGATCTGGTCAACCCCATCAGGATCTTCCAATAGGAGTCTCCGTGACCACATCCATCGGGCTGGGAATGCCCGCACCGCCGGCGCCCACGCTTGCGCCGCGACGCAAGACACGTCAACTGATGGTCCGCGACGTCGGCGTCGGTAGTGACCACCCCATCGCGGTGCAGTCGATGTGCACCACCAAGACGCACGACATCGACTCGACCCTGCAGCAGATCGCCGAGTTGACCGCGTCGGGGTGTGACATCGTGCGCGTCGCCTGCCCCCGCCAGGAGGACGCCGACGCGCTGTCCACCATCGCCAGGAAGTCGCAGATCCCTGTCATCGCCGACATTCACTTCCAGCCCAAGTACATCTTCGCGGCCATCGACGCCGGCTGCGCCGCGGTGCGCGTCAACCCCGGCAACATCAAGGAGTTCGACGGCCGCGTCAAGGAGGTCGCCAAGGCGGCCGGCGCCGCGGGCATCCCGATTCGGATCGGCGTCAACGCCGGTTCCCTGGACAAGCGGTTCATGGAGAAGTACGGCAAGGCCACTCCGGAGGCGCTGGTCGAATCCGCGCTCTGGGAGGCCTCGCTGTTCGAGGAGCACGGCTTCGGCGACATCAAGATCAGCGTCAAGCACAACGATCCGGTCATCATGGTGGCCGCGTACGAGCAACTCGCCGCGCAGTGCGACTACCCGCTGCACCTCGGGGTGACCGAGGCGGGCCCGGCGTTCCAGGGCACCATCAAGTCCGCGGTCGCGTTCGGAGCCCTCCTCTCGCGCGGCATCGGCGACACCATCCGGGTATCGCTCTCGGCGCCCCCTGTGGAGGAGATCAAGGTCGGCAACCAGATCCTCGAGTCGCTCAATCTGCGGCCACGCGGGCTGGAGATCGTGTCGTGCCCGTCCTGTGGTCGGGCTCAGGTCGACGTGTACCGGTTGGCCAATGAGGTGAGCGCAGGACTCGAAGGACTGGACGTGCCGTTGCGGGTGGCCGTCATGGGATGCGTCGTCAACGGGCCGGGGGAGGCGCGTGAGGCCGACCTCGGCGTCGCGTCCGGAAACGGCAAGGGGCAAATCTTCGTTCGCGGCGAGGTGATCAAGACGGTGCCGGAGGCGCTGATCGTCGAGACCCTCATCGAAGAGGCGATGCGCATCGCGGCCGAGGTGGGTACGGACACTGGTCCGGAAACAAGTGCGAGCGGTTCGCCCGTGGTCACCGTAAGCTGACCATGACCTCGTGAGGGGGGTCACCTCCGCTCGCGCTGCCGCAGAAAGAGTCCACATGTCGGCTCCACCGCTGTTTCGCCTCGCCGACGAACGGCGCGTCACGGTGGTTCGCGACGCCGCGGTGGTCCGCCGCGTGCTCGATCGGGACCCCGTGGGGTCCTGCATGGTGGCCTCGCGGGTCGCTGATCACGGCGTCGATCCGACGGCGATCGGCGGCGAACTGTGGACGCGCCGCGAGCCGACCGAGTCGCTATGCTTCGCCGGCGCCAACCTCATTCCGCTGCTCGGCGACGCCAGCGATATGAACGCCTTCGCGGACAAGGCCATGAGTTCCCCGCGGCGGTGCTCGTCACTGGTCGGTCGAGCCGAGTTGGTGGTGCCGATGTGGCGTCGTCTCGAAGCTGCCTGGGGCCCCGCGCGCGACGTGCGCGAGGACCAACCACTGATGGCCATCGATATGGCGCCCCGCTGTCGGCTCGACGCCGCGGTGCGCCCGGTTCGGATGGATGAACTGGACGCCTATCTGGTCGCGGCCATCGACATGTTCATCGGCGAAGTCGGAATCGACCCGCGGCTCGGCGACGGCGGCCGTGGGTACCGGCGACGGGTCGCAGGCCTGATCGCGGCGGGCCGGGCGTGGGCGCGGTTCGATCGTGGCGAGGTGGTCTTCAAGGCCGAGGTCGGTTCGCAGTCGCCAGCAGTCGGTCAGATCCAGGGTGTGTGGGTGCATCCCGACTGGCGCGGTCGCGGCCTCGGCTCGGGCGGCACGGCGACGCTGACCGCCGCCGTGGTGCGCAGCGGCCGCATCGCGAGCCTCTACGTCAACGCCTTCAACACCGTCGCGAGGGCCACCTATGACCGGATCGGCTTCGCGCAGGTGGGCACGTTCGCCACCGTGCTGCTCGACTGACCTCCGGCCTCCCGAAGCACCCTTCCCCGGGCCGGCGCGCTGCGCCGGCCGAGATGTCACGGTTCGATCGCGGTGCGCCTCCACCGCATCGGGTCGTCACACTCTTAACATCTGCCCCAATGGCAACGCGAACCTCATCCGTATCACGGACCGCCGCACTGCTGACGGTCATTGTCGTCGTCGCGACCGCAGCACCGCTGAGTGCCTGCACTCCCAAGCCGAGTGGTCCCGAACCCGTGGCCGAGGCGTTCTTCGCCGCGCTGGCCACCGGCGACACGGGCGCAGCCGCCGAACTCGCCGACAAGCCCGCCGAAGCGCGTAGCGCACTCAACGAGGCCTGGTCGGGACTGCAGGCCGTCGGTCTGGACGCCGAAATCATCGGCTCGAAGTACTCCGAGGACACCGGCAGCGTGGCCTACCGCTACACCTGGCACCTGCCCAAGAAACGCACCTGGACCTATGACGGTGAACTCAACATGGTCCGCGACGAGGGCAACTGGGAAGTCCGTTGGAGTGCAACGGGTTTGCACCCCAGCCTGGGCGAGCACCAGACCTTCGCGCTGCGCGCCGAAACCCCACGTCGTGCTTCGGTCAACGAACACGGTGGCACCGACGTGCTGGTGCCCGGGTATCACTACAAGTACTCGCTGGACGCCAAGGCAGCCGGTCGCTCCCTCATGCTGACCGCCGTCGCCGTCGTCGACGCGTTGCGTCCGTTCGACGACACCCTGGACGCCCAACGCCTCGCCGAGCAGGCGAGTTCGTCCCCGAAACCGCTCGACCTGATCACCCTCCGGCAGTCCGACCACGACCGGG
Source organism: uncultured Actinomycetota bacterium (assembly GCA_963798245.1). Classification (GTDB taxonomy): domain Bacteria; phylum Actinomycetota; class Actinomycetes; order Mycobacteriales; family Mycobacteriaceae; genus Mycobacterium. Next base: position 711,230 of record CAWCSO010000001.1, on the reverse strand, counting down.
TGTCGGCGGTGATCGGCACCCGTCCCGGCGTCGTGGTCACTCCACAGCCCGAACTGCTCCCCACCGACGAGCACTTCGCGCCGGCCATCATCAACGAGGTGAAGAAGTCCGTCGGCGACGAGCTGGAGGGCGAGGCGGGCTGGCAGGTCGTCACGGTGAACAAGAACGGCGCCGACGTCGACGTGCTCAAGCAGGTCGCCGGTGAACCTGCGCCCTCGGTCACCATCAGCCTGGATCGTCCGGTGCAGAACGCCGCCCAGGACGCGGTCGACATGGTCGGGCGGAAGGCGATGATCGTCGCGATCAAACCGTCGACCGGGGAGATCCTCGCCGTCGCACAGAACGCCGCCGCCGACGCCGATGGCCCAACGGCGACGATGGGGCTCTATCCGCCGGGATCGACGTTCAAGATCGTCACCGCGGGCGCCGCGATCGATCGGGACATGGCCACGCCCAACACCCTCCTCGGCTGCCCCGGACAGCTCGACATCGGCCATCGCACGGTGCCCAACTACGGCGGTTTCGACCTCGGCACCGTCCCCATGTCGCGCGCCTTTGCGAGTTCGTGCAACACCACGTTCGCCGAACTGGCGAGCAGGATGCCCCCCAAGGGGCTGACCACCGCCGCGGCGCAGTACGGCATCGGAACCGACTACGTCGTGGACGGCATCACCACGGTGACCGGTTCGGTGCCGCCGACGGTCAACCTCGCCGAGCGCACCGAGGACGGCTTCGGGCAGGGCAAGGTACTCGTCAGCCCATTTGGCATGGCACTGGTCGCGGCCACCGTCGCCGCGGGCAAGACGCCGGTGCCGCAGCTGATCGAGGGCCGCACCACCCAGATCACCGACGAGGGTGCACCGATCTCGCCGAAGATGATCGACGGCCTTCGCCCGATGATGCGCCTGGTGGTGACCAACGGCACCGCCACCGATCTCGACGACGTCGGGGACGTGCGCGGCAAGACGGGGGAGGCCGAGTTCGAAGGCGGCTCGCACGCCTGGTTCGCCGGATACCGGGGCGACATGGCGTTCGCCGCGCTCATCGTGGGCGGTGGCAGCTCCGAGTACGCGGTACGGATGTGCAAGGACATGCTCAACGGACTGCCGCCGGACTACCTCGCCTGATCCTGGTCTGACTGCCTGATCGTCGGCAGGCGGCGGTAACGTTGAAGACGCCATGACCGGGATAGACGAGGACGCCGCGCGCACGCGGGGCGCAGTCGAACCAGATGCGCTGCGCATATCGGACGCCGACCGCAACGGCACTCTGCGCCGTCTGCACAATGCGGTGGCGCTGGGGCTCATCGACATCGACGAGTTCGAGGAGCGCTCCATCGCAGTGTCGCGCGCGCGCCTGCAGTCCGAACTGTCCGCGCTGGTCAACGACCTACCCGGGCCGGGTGCGATCGTCAGCGCCGCGACCGACAGGGTCGAACTCCGCGGTGTGATGGGATCGCTGAAGCGTCAGGGGGAGTGGGTCGTGCCGACCCGGTTGGCGTTGGTGCGTCGGATGGGCTCTATCGACCTCGACCTGACCAAGGCGCGGTTTGCGGGGCCCATCGTCGTGATCGAACTCGATGTGAAGTTCGGCTCGGTGGACATCCGGTTGCCCGACGGTGCGAGCGCGTCGATCGACGACGTGGAGGTCATCGTGGGTAGTGCCAGAGACCACCGCAAGGACGCGCCGGCAGAAGGTCGCCCGCACGTCATCCTGACCGGGCGAAGCGTCTGCGGATCGATCGACATCCGCGGTCCGCGGCGCGCCGTGATGGGCCGGCTGCGACGCGGTTAGCGACGCTCCAGGACGGCGAAGGTCAGGGTCGCCCGTGCCGCCAGCCGGTCGCGGCCGACGTCGAACACGTCGACCGACGTCACGATCAGGCGCCGGCCCGCCCTGACCATCGTGGCCTCCGCGCGGGCGGGGCCGTCGATGATCGGCGCCAGGAAGTGCACGTTCATGTCGGCGGTGGTGACGTCGCCCTGCGGGCCGACCACGTTGCCCGCCAGTCGCCCCGCCGCGATGTCGATCAGCGTGGCGACCAGTCCACCCTGTAGCGCGCCGCGGATGTTGGCCAGGTCGGGACGGTTCTCCATCTCGATGACGAGGCGCTCGGCGGTGTCCTCGACGTCGCGCATGCCCAGCCGGCGCAGCAGGTGCTCCTGTTCGGTCACCGCCGTACGGTAACACCGTTACCCGTTTACGAGAACACGCCTCTCGACGGGTTCGCGTCTACTTGAGCGGTTCGGTGGGCACCCCGAAGCGGTCCTGATAGTCGCGGACGCGTTCCCTGACGTCGCCGGCGTCCAACCCGGTGTCGCCCCAGGAATACCTTCCGCCGCCGCCGTCGCCGGGGTGTTCGGCGAGGAACGCGCGCATGCGATGTTCGGCCACCGGGGTCAGTTCGCGGCCCATCGCGGCGTAGAGGCCGCGGATCGTGGCGAACGGATCACGGACGAAGTCGGCGAACTGCACGTCGACGATCTGTCCCGGTGCCAGCGTCCCCGCGTCGCGGACGGCCATGCTCCGCTCCAGTCCGACGATGATCTCCTCGCAGGACTGTCGGGCGCATTCGGACACGTCGGACTCGTCGGACGCCAATCGACGCAGGTGGTGGGTCAGTGCGCTGATCGACGAGATCACGTTGAGTGGATCGCGGTGAGTCTGCACGATGAGGGCGTCCGGGTATTCGGCCACCAGGGTGTCCAGCTGCCATAGATGCGCAGGCGACTTGAGCAGCCACTGCCCGCCTACTTCCGACTGCAGGTGTTGCAGGAACATCCGGTGATACCGGTAGGAGGGCGCGTGGTCGGCCTCGTACAGCAGCCAGCGGTAGTACTCGGGCAGGCGGTACTGCACCGAGAAGATCATGCTGGTGAACTGCGCCGCCCAGATGCGCACGCACTCCTGCCCGACGAGCGCGCCCATCGGGTGGAAGGCCAGCAGGCCGGGCACGATCTGCTCGGACATCTCGATACCGGCCTGCGTCTCGGCGATCCGCGGGTCGGTGTCATACGTCTCGGATCGCGGCGGCGGACACGGGGCGTCGACCTCCCAGGTCAGCGGCGGACGCAACGCCGGGTCCTGGGCCAGGAGGTCGAACAGGATCGTGGTCCCCGTGCGGGGTTGACCCACGATGAAGATCGGCCGTTGCACGGGGGCTGAGGCGAGTTGCGGATGCTGCGCGCGCCAGGCCACGATCTGCAGCCGGTTCACCAGCGGCCGCATCAGATCGAGCACCGCGATCTCGGTACCCACCTCGGACAACCGAGCCTCGTTGCTCAGGCCGTCGGTCAGGCGGGCAAGCCCGTCGCGCCAGGTGTGCCGCCCGGGCTCACCGAAGTCGTCGCTGCCCGCCGCCTCGCAGGCCTGCTCGATCAACAGCTCCGGGTCGAAGCGACCCGCACTCACACCCGGCCCCTGCGCACCGCCACCGACACGGCCGGCGCCTCGGGGTTGTCCAACCAGCGCAACACGACGAATCCGCGTTGACGACCTCCTGTGTCCAGCCAGTGCCCGTGCCCGAAGTCGTTGGCGCCGATGGCGATCCGGACCAGTCCGGCTGCGTCGGGAGCCACGCCCCGATTGGTGACCGAGCTGTGTCTGCGCCGCGGTTCGATGCACTCGTGCCAGACGTTCTCGACCGTGACGTTCCAGTAGCGGGTGCGCGGCGGCGCGAACTCCAACACCAGGGATTCGTCGGGTTCGAGGGCGAACGCGCCGAGCATGTAGAGGTTGTCGGGGGTGGTGTCGGCATCGCCCAGTTCGGCGGCCTCCGCGGTGTGCAGCACGTTGGGATGGGTGAGGAGTTCGGGCTTGATGGTGCGGTGCAGCGTCGTGAGTTTGGCGATGGTCCACGCCATGGCGGTGAACTGCTCGGCCACGCCGGCATCGGTCGGCGGCTGCGGCGGAGCTGCGTCGATGGCATCGATGCGCAGGGTTGCAGGCGCCTCGGCCTCGGCGTCGCCCACGTACTCTCGCACCACGAGGGACGACGCGTCGTGGGGGATCGGAAGCCATTGCGCGCCGTCGAGTTCGGCCGCAGACGGTTCGATGGCCGACAGCACGACCGCGAACCCTTCCGGAGACAGCCTCAGGTCGGTGTCGCTGAGATAGCCCGCCATCCGCCGGGGCGTCATGCCGGTCCCGGCGAGAATCTGCATCCCGAGGTAGGCGCTGGTGCCCCTGGTCCCGGTGACGCGGTAGCGGCGGTCGCCGCGGATCATGGCGAGCAGGTATCTGCCGTCCGGATTGGGTCCGCCGACCAGCCGGGTCGGGGAGCACATGTCGAAGAACCACGGCAGTTCGGGGTCGGACTCCACCGACAGCTCCGAACTGAGCGCGGTGACGCGCGAGATCACCCGCAGCCCGTCGAGGAGTTCGCGCTCGTTGAGCGAGTCGTCCACCACCATCTGCGTCATCTCGGCGAGCATCTCGTGGACGAACCGCCACGCCGCGAGTGCCTGAGGTGCCCGGCTGGTGACATCGTCGCTCATGGTGAGACATGATCTCACTTCAGGTTTGAGGTCCATGTCGGGACTTGGTTCAGTTCTGCTCGAGTCCGTTGACCTGTTCGAGGGCATGGGTCGCCATGGCAACGCCGTTCATGGCATCGCCTCGGCCCACGTGATGTGGCCGTCGAAGCCCAGCAAAGTCGCCATGTCACGGTAGCGATCCCGATAGTCGCGGTAGGTGATGTCGTCGCCCCGGGCCCGCGAGAGCAGAGCACGAAGTCGCAACAGCCAGATGTCGCGAGTGACGAGCCCGTCGTCGGCCAGCGTGTCCGCCAGCCTGGCAGTCGCGGCCTCGGCATCGTCCAGGTCACCGTCGGCGCAGCGGTCGAGAAGCGCTTCCACCAGAACACCTGTCGCAGGAATGCCCCAGAGCAGCAGGCGTCCCGTGCGGAACAGATGATCGACGGTGGAGCGCATCAGCGCTATCGCGTCATCACGGTCTCCGTCCCTGGCCCCTTCACGTGCCAGGTACATCTCGACGATCGGCAGATCGCACAGGTTGCGTCCGTGGTTTCGAAACACTTCGCCGACCTCGGCCCCGAGCGTCCTTCCGAGGTCACGCTCGGCAGCCGTTTCGCGATGCATCAGCGCGAGGCCCAGCGTCCCCCGGATGAAGCCCACCACGACGTCATCACTGGATCGCTCGGCGATCCCTAGCGAATCCTCGATCTCCGCCAGCGCACGATCATCAGGCCGCAGCACGCCGAACGGAATCCCCAGCAAGTAGACATAGCCGACAACCCCGGCGTAGGACGCGGGGTCGGTGCGGCGGGCCATCGGGAGGCCGTACCGCAGGTCCTCTCGCCATCCGGGACGACCCAGGAAATAACGGGCCATACCCCGCGTCGCAAAGGCGAGCGCCAATGGAGACCCGACAAGGAAGTTGCCCTTCGACGGATCACCGTCGGCCAGGTCGATGACGGTCTGTGACCATCGCAGCACGTCACCCCACTCGCCGCTCTCGATCTTGCCGTAGATCAGCGGAAAGGACAGGCCCACCGTCAAGGTCGCATCTCCGACCGACTCAGCGAGGGCCATGGCCTCCGACGCCAGCTGCGACACCTCGTCGATCCGGTCCTGATGCGCGCGATCCACCACCAGCCCGGCCATGCCAATGGCCAGTGACGCCTCGTCCCCGGCGGCAGTGCACAGCTCACGCAACTCATCGAAGCGATCCACGGCCGTCTTCACATGCACTCGCCAGGCGGTCCCGCACAACATGGTGCGCGGGGCGATGCGCATGGCTGTCCGGTTCGGGTCCACGGCGGGTAGGGCATCGGCGATCTTCTGGGCGCGCTCCCAACTCAGCCGGGCGGTCGCGATGTCGCGGTTGTTCGCCCATGCCGCGGCCCGCATGTGCCAGCCGTGGGCGACGTGCACATCATGGGCGGCCTCCAGATGTTCGGCGATGAGCGCCGCATTCTGGTCAGCCGACTCCGGCTCGCGGGATTCGATCGCGGCGGCCAGCCGCCGGTGCAGTTCGGCGCGGTCGGATTTGAGCTGAGCCTCATAGGCCACCGCACGAATGAGCGGATGGTGAAAGCCGTACTCCGGTTGTGGCGTGAACGTAGCCTGATCGATGAGGTGGGCTGCCAACAAGTCAGCCATCACCGGCTCAACACCCAGCACCGTGAGAAGGTCGAGGCCGAACCGCGAGCCTATGACCGCCGCTGCGCTCAGCGTGCGCTTGGCCAACGGATCGAGCCGGTCGATGCGGGCGGCGATGGTTGCCTGCAACGTGGCGGGCACGCTCACCTCGCCCACCTCCGCCGCCGATACGTATCCACCGGGCTGCCCGCGCAGCACACCGCGCTCGGCCAGGTCGCGCACCAACTCCTCGGCGAAGAACGGATTACCGGCGGCCCTCTCCGAGACTCTCTGGCCCGGAGCATCAACCGACGGGTCGGGGCCGAGGAGATGTGCGACCAGTGCTGCGGTTTCTGAATCACTCAGCGGCGCAAGGGCGACGGTGTGGGCACCTTCCACTCGGGTCAACGCGCCGTGATATTCAGGTCGGTAGGTGACCAGCACCAGCGAGGGCGTCTTCGGGATCACCGTAAGAAAATCGCTCAGCATCGACTCGCTGACCTCATCGATCCAGTGGGCGTCCTCAACGACATAGACCGCCGAGCTTGGGCTGGACAATCTGGCGGCGTTCACCAGCGCGGCCAACCGCCGCCGGCGCGCATCGGGATCAATCGCCGGTATGGCGGTGCTCGGGTCGGCGATGCCGAGCAGGTCATCAAGCAGCAGCGCGTCCTCAGGGTCTGCGTCCGGAATTTGGTCTCGCACTCGGGCGCGGGCCGCCTGCCCGTCGAGACCCTCGACGCCGACGGCCGCCCGCAGCAGACGGGCCACGGCATGAAATGGGACCTGGCTGGTGTGTGACTCACAGAAGGCGCTGAACACCTCCACGCCCCGGACCGCTGCCATCCCGGCGACCTCGCGCACCAGACGACTCTTGCCGATGCCGGGTTCGCCCACCACCTCGACCACACCGCCATGTCCCCCGAGTGCGCGGTCCAGGAGGCCCTCCACGGCCGACATCTCCCACCGCCGACCGACCAGACCCGACTCGGCACGCCTGACAGCGCCGCGGTGCGGTTCCCCGATGCCCAGGAGCCGCCGGGCCGCGATCGGCTCGTCGCCGCCCTTGACCCGAACCCGTTCGGGCTCTCCAAGAGCCAACGCGTCGCCAACGAGTCGCGCCGTGGAAGCACTGAGCATCACGCCACCAGGCGGGGCGACCGACTCCATCCGCTGCGCCATCCCCACTTGCTCACCGATGGCGGTGTATCCGAAAGGCCCAGAGCCGATCTCGCCGGCGATCACCTCACCGGAGTTGAGACCCACACGCAACTGCAGCTTTACGCCGTCCCGGTCTTGCACGTCGGCGCCAAGCCGCTTCGCCTCCTCCTGAACGGCCAACGCAGCCAGACATGAACGGACAGCGTGGTCCTCCAACGCCGCGGGCGCGCCGAAGACGGCCATGACCCCGTCGCCGGTGAACTTGTCCACCGTCCCGCCATAGCGTTTCACCACGGCGGCCACCCGATCGACCAGACCCACCATGATCTCGCGCAGCCGCTCTGCCCCGACGGCGGAGGCGATATCCATCGAATGAACGACATCGGCGAACAGCACCGTCACCTGCTTGTACTCCGCGCGGGCATCGGCGTCGCCGACCGGTGAGCCACAACCATGGCAAAATCGGGCGTTCTCCAGTGGTTCGGTGCCACACGTCCGGCACGCTGCTACGGCCGTCATCCGACCCCCACCGATCCCGAGCCAACGCTTCCAGAGGACGTGTCAAGGATAGGTCTGTTGGGTTCCCCACTGACTGAAATCGGAGACAGTCGAATCTCGCCTCGGTTGAGACCACGTGAATCACCCGGTGGCCCTCAACGCGGAGATCGCCCGTCAACCCCCGCTGGCAGCGCTTTCCTTTCAGCGACGATTAAGCTGGTGTGATGGCCCTACGCACCGCCCTTCGCTCCGGTGAGCTGTCGCCGACGCTCCCCGTGCCCCCGTCGATCCCGCGTCCCGAGTACGCCTGGAAGTCGACCGTGCAGGAAGGCAGCGAACCGTGGGTGCAGAGCGCCGACGTGATCGACCGGATGCGCATCGCGGGCCGGATCGCGGCGGACGCCCTGGCCGAGGCAGGCAGGGCCGTCGCGCCCGGGATCACCACCGATGCGCTCGACCGCATCGCGCACGATTACATGGTCGACCACGGCGCGTACCCGTCGACGTTGGGTTACAAGGGCTTCCCGAAGTCGTGCTGCACGTCGCTCAACGAGATCATCTGCCACGGCATCCCGGACTCGACGGTGGTGCAGGACGGTGACATCGTCAACATCGACGTCACCGCGTACATCGACGGCGTGCACGGGGACACCAATGCCACCTATCTCGCCGGTGACGTATCCGAGGAGCACCGGCTTCTCGTCGAACGCACTCACGAGGCGACGATGCGCGCCATCAAGGCCGTGAAACCGGGGCGGGCGCTGTCGGTGGTCGGCCGGGTGATCGAGTCGTACGCGAACAGGTTCGGCTACAACGTGGTTCGTGACTTCACCGGGCACGGCATCGGCACCACCTTCCACAACGGGTTGGTGGTCCTGCACTACGACCAACCCGCCGTCGAGACGATCCTTGCGCCCGGCATGACGTTCACCATCGAGCCGATGATCAACCTCGGTTCCCTCGACTACGAGATGTGGGACGACGGCTGGACGGTCGTGACACGGGACAAGAAGTGGACGGCCCAGTTCGAGCACACCCTGGTGGTGACCGACGACGGCGCGGACGTCCTGACACTGCCGTCGTGACCCTCCTGCCGCGAGCAGACACAAAAGGCCCCGACACGCCGGTGGATGAGGGCCTTTTGCGTCTGCTCGCGAGAAGAAGGTGAGCGCACTCCTCGTCGCCGGCACCACGTCCGACGCGGGCAAGTCGATGGTGGTCGCGGGACTCTGTCGGCTGCTCTCGCGCATGGGCACGCGCGTGGCACCGTTCAAGGCGCAGAACATGTCGAACAACTCGGCGGTCACGGTCGACGGCGGTGAGATCGGACGGGCGCAGGCGGTGCAGGCACGTGCGGCCGGTCTGGTGCCCAGCACGAGGTTCAACCCCATCCTGCTCAAACCTGGCTCCGATCGGACGTCCCAGCTGGTGGTCCGCGGCAAGGTCACCGGATCGGTCGGAGCCGCCGACTACTTCTCTCACCGCGCCCGGCTCGCCGAGGTGGTCAGCGACGAACTCGCCTCCCTGCGACGCGACTTCGACGTGGTCATCTGTGAGGGTGCGGGATCGCCAGCCGAGATCAACCTGCGCGCAACCGATCTGGCGAACATGGGTCTTGCCAGGGCAGCCGAGCTACCGGTCATCGTGGTCGGGGACATCGATCGCGGCGGTCTGCTGGCGCACCTGTTCGGCACGGTCGCCGTCCTGGAACCCGACGATCAACGTCTGATCGCCGGCTTCGTGGTCAACAAGTTCCGGGGCGACCCGTCGCTGCTTGCGCCCGGGCTCGACCAACTGCGCGATCTCACCGGCCGCCCCACCTACGGGGTCATCCCCTACAGCGACGGGTTGTGGCTGGATGCCGAGGACTCACTGTCCGTGCACACCCAACGGGCCGTCGGCGTGCCCCAGCCGCCTCGCGGTTCGGAGTGGCTGCGGGTGGCGGCGATCAGGCTGCCGCGCATCTCGAATTCGACGGACGTCGAGGCCCTGGCCTGCGAACCCGGCGTGTTGGTGCGCTGGGTCGTCGATCCGGCCGACCTCGCCGACGCCGACGTGGTGGTGATTCCGGGGAGCAAGTCGACCGTGGCCGATCTTGCCTGGCTGCGAGAACGTGGGCTCGCCGACGGTGTGCTGGCGCATGCGGCGGCGGGCCGGACCGTGCTCGGAGTGTGCGGGGGATTTCAGATGCTGTGCCGCCGGATCGACGATCCCGTGGAGTCCGGGTGCGACGGTGTGGCGGCCCTCGGCCTGCTCGACGCGGACATCGTGTTCGACGTCGAGAAGACACTCGCGCACTGGGACAGTCCGCTTCACGGCTACGAGATCCACCACGGCAGGCTGGTGCGGACCTCCGAGAAGGAGTGGCTCGGCGTCGGAATCCGGCGAGGCACCGTGTTCGGTACGCACTGGCACGGACTGCTCGACAACGACGCGGTTCGCCGCGAATGGCTCACCGATGCCGCCGCTGCCGCGGGCCGCCGCGGCTTCGTCGTCGCCGACGACGTCGACGTGATGGCCCGTCGGGATGGGCAGCTCGACCTGATGGCGGACCTGCTCGACGAGCACCTCGACGTCCCCGAGGTGCTCGAGCTGATACGCGATGGTCCACCGCGACGGCCGACCATCACCTCCTCGCTGGGTAGCCTGACGACATGATCGGCCGACGATGGGTGGGGACGGCTGCCCTGCTCGTCGCTACCGCCATGGCCGCCGGATGCGCCAACCTGATCGACGGAACGGCCACCTGGCCTGGCGCCCGCCTCGAGCAGGCGATCCTCTCGGCCAAGGACTTCCCGCCTGGCGTCGTGTACGACCGGGTGAGCGACGAGGCCGGCGGACCGGACGGTAGGGCCGGGCCGCCTGCCATGTTGTCCAGTCCGAAGGGATGCACTGATGGCCTGACCCGGGTGATCGCAGCGTCGGCCGAGCGTGGTGCGGGCAGTGCAGCGAAGTACGTCGTCGGCTATGACGGAGCACGCATCCTGATGACGGTCCTGTCGTGGCCGCTGGACCTCGACGCACTAGCCGCCGAGGCGCAGAGGTGCGCCGATTTCGAGGCGTTCTTCGACTCCTCTTCGAGGGGCATTCCGATGACGACGACCCGGCTCGACACATCGCGGCCCGACACCTTGGTCTACCGGCAGACGATGAGCCTCGGCGGTACCGAGAGCAGCGTCTACTTCTGGTTCGAAAACGTCGAGTCGGCGGCGGTGTTCGGTGTCGCGTTCCCGACGCCCAATCCGACGATCGCCGTCAAAGCGTCCCTCCCGCAGACATTTCTGGAGATCGCCATGGCGCAGGCCGACCGCCTCCGGATCCGCTGACCACAGGTGAACGGCAGGTGAAAACCCGCCCCCAACCATGATCGGCCAATGTAGCGTGGCTAAATGCCCCCGACTGTGCTCACCGTTGACGGTTTCGCCGCCGCCGTCGACGTCTCAGGTCCCGAGAAGGGGTCGGTGGTCGTGCTGCTCGGCGCGGCACACCAGGGGCCGTCGGCATACGACGCGGTGTGTCAGCGACTCCACACCGCGTCGCTGAGGACCGTCGTCATCGGGCCCGACCCGCGGCTGTCGGCCAAGGCGGTCATCGGCATCCTCGACGCGATTGGTGTGCGGTGGGCGCTGCTCGTCGGCGACCGGGTCGGCGGCGAACTCGCATGGGAGCTTGCCGCCACCCGCCTGGACCGGTTCATCGGGCTCGTGGTGATCGACCGGGGGCATCCGCGTGTCGCAGACCAGGCCGGCGTGATCCGCGACGGTGACTGCCCGCCGGTGGAGGTGAACACCACGGCGTTGGTGAGCACCCCCGCGGCACGGGCGGTGGCCAAGGCCAGTCAGCGATACGTGTACGGCGACTTCCGGCTGGTCGAACTGCTTGGCCGCCGCAACGCCCAGGAGTCCACGGCGCAGGTGGCGGCCGAGATCGTGATGCGTACCAGCACCTGGTAGGTCGATGCACGCACGCCGATGCCGTCCTGCCCGGGCCTGACCCTGGGCAGGACGGCGGCGTGGTCCCGGACTAGTCGGTGTGGCCCTTGAGTATCTCGTCCTCGATGGTGCCGCCGAGGCCCTCCTTCTCGGGGTCGTACCCGTGCAGCCCGCCACTGACCGCGTACTCCTCCTCGGGGGAGAGCACCAGGCGGTGGCGTCCCCACAGCCCGAACACCAGCAGCCCGACTACGTAGAAGATCGCGATGGCGATCACGGCGGCCCGGTAGTCCGGGTTGATGAGGACGGCGAAGAAGGTGATCACCGCGATCACCAGTGCCACGATTGCCCCTGCGTTGCCGGTCGGGCTGACCCACGGCCTACGCGCGTTGGGGAACCTCCGGCGGAGTAGCAGGAACGAGATCATCTGCAGGGCGTAGGCGAGCACGGCACCCCAGACGGCGATGTTGAGCACCACGCCGCCTGCGCCCTCGTTGAAGTTGATGATCAGCAGGGCGACGAATCCGATCACGGCACCGGTGAGCAGTGCGATGAAGGGGGTCTGCCGGGCGCCCGTGAGCGACAACGCCTTCGGGTAGTAGCCGGCCCGGCTCAACGAGTACATGTTGCGGCCGTAGGCATACATGATGCCCTGCAGGCTGGCGAGCAGACCGATCAGGGCGAACGCCGACAGCACGGCGGCGAGGTTCTCCGGCAGGAAGGCGCGGAACCCGTCCAGCAGTGGTTCGTCCGACCCCCCGAGGGATTCGGCTCCAGTGACCGCCGGGTTGAGGAAGAAGACGATAGCCCCGCAGCCCACCAGCGTGATCATCCCCCAGATGCCCGCCTTGGGAATGTCGCGGGCGGGCTCGTGGGCCTCCTCGGCGGCAAGTGGCAACTCCTCGATGCCGAGGAAGAACCACATGGCGAACGGCAGTGCGTAGAGGATTGCCACCCAACCCATCGGCAGGAAGGTGCTGGATCCCGCGGCAGCCGGATCGGCCGCGATGTCGAAGAGCCTGCTGAAGTCGACCGCGCCATTGGCGATGGCCAGGATCCCGAACAGCACCAGGATGCCGATGGAGATGATGGCGACCACGAGGGCGAACTTGAACGACAGTGCAGCCCCCCACGAATTCAGCGCCACGAAGATCGCATAGAGGATGATCCACCACAGCCACGCCGGCAGTGACACGCCGAACAGGGCGTCGGTCACCGAATCGGCGTAGCTGGCCGAGAAGAACACCACCACCGCGGTGGTGAAGACGTACTCGATGGTCTCGGCGAATCCGGTGACGAAACCACCCCAGGGACCCATGGCCGCGCGGGCGAACGAATAGGCGCCACCGGTGTGGGGCATGGCCGCCGACATCTCACCGATCGAGAACAGCATGCCGAAGTACATGATGATGATGACGACCGACGCGATGCCCAGCCCGCCCCAGCCCGCCGTGCCGATGCCGAGGTTCCAGCCCGAGAAGTCACCCGAGATGACCGCGGCGATGCCGATGCCCCAGATGCCCCAGAACCCGGCCGTACGTTTCAGCTGGCGTTTCTCGAAATAGCCCTCCCCGGCCTGTGAATAGGTGACGCCCGATCTGGACATCTTGTCTTCTGGCATGGCGGTTCACTCCTCATGGGGTGTCGGCGGGCAGAATGACCGCGCTCAGTGCAGTCTGAGAATAGGATGTCAAAGGTCTGTTGTCCTACCTTTGGGCGGAAGATTTTCCTGCGAGTAACCTAGTGAATGGCTTGTTGCGGGCGCTCCAATGGTTGACTCATCAGTGAATCGAATCCACGAATCAGACATGGGAGCGCACGTGACACCGACGTCAGATACGCGGCCGGGTTTGCTGTCGCAGGCCGAACTCGAGCGGCTCGTGGCCAACCGACGAGATCGACACCGTCATCGTCGGGTTCACCGACATGCAAGGCCGGTTGACGGGTAAACGTGTGTCGGCGCGACTATTCGTCGAGGACGTCGCTGCCCATGGCGCGGAGTGCTGCAACTACCTGTTGGCCGTCGACGTCGACATGAACACCGTCGAGGGCTATGCCATCTCGAGTTGGGCGACCGGGTACGGCGACATGGTGATGACGCCGGACTTCTCGACGCTGCGGTTGCTGCCGTGGCTGCCTGGCACGGCGCTCGTCATGGCGGACCTGTCCTGGACCGACGGCACTCCGGTGAAACAGGCGCCGCGCGGCATCCTGCGCAAGCAGCTCGACCGGCTGGCCGAACGGGGTTTGGCCGCGTTCATCGGGACCGAACTCGAGTTCATCGCGTTCGATGACACGTTCCGCGACGCGTGGAAGTCCGACTACCGCGACCTCACGCCGGCCACCGACTACAACATCGACTACGCGATGTTGGCGTCGACGCGGATGGAGCCCCTGTTGCGCGACATCCGCAACGGCATGGACGGCGCCGGGATGTATTGCGAAGGCGTCAAGGGGGAGTGCAACCTCGGGCAGCAGGAGATCGCGTTCCGCTACGACGAGGCCCTGGTCACCTGTGACAACCACACCATCTACAAGAACGGCGCCAAGGAGATCGCCGATCAGCACGGCAAGAGTCTGACGTTCATGGCGAAGTTCGACGAGCGTGAAGGCAACAGCTGTCACATCCACATCTCGTTCCGCGGCGCCGACGGTGGCGCGGTGTTCGCCGACGATTCCGATCCGCTCGGAATGTCGTCGATGTTCCGCAGCTTCGTGGCGGGTCAGCTGGCCACGCTGCGTGAGATGACGCTGTTCTATGCGCCGAACATCAACTCCTACAAGCGATTCGTCGACGGCAGCTTTGCGCCCACCGCCATCGCCTGGGGTATGGACAACCGGACTTGTGCGCTGCGTGTCGTGGGACATGGCCACGGCATGAGGATGGAGTGCAGGGCGCCGGGCGGCGACGTCAACCAGTACCTGGCGGTCGCGGCACTGATCGCCGGTGGGCTGCACGGCATCGACCAGGGACTCGAACTGCCCGAGGCCACGGCGGGAAACGCCTACACGAGCGGTGCGCAACGCCTCCCGACCACGCTGGCCGAGGCGGCCGATCTCTTCGACTCGTCGACCGTGGTGCGGCAGGCCTTCGGTGACGACGTCGTCGACCACTACCTCAACAACGCCCGCGTGGAACTCGCGGCGTTCAACTCCGCGGTCACCGACTGGGAGAGGCGACGTGGTTTCGAACGCCTCTGACCCCGGCGGGTCACGGACATTCGTGTCTGCTCGGCCGGTGCTGGGACTGACCACCTATCTGCAGCGGGCCCAAACCGGGGTGTGGGACCTGCGGGCCAGCTACCTGCCCGCGATCTACATCGAGGGAGTGACGGGTGCGGGTGGCATCGCCACGCTGCTTCCGCCCCAACCGGTGGACGATGCGATCGTGGCGCGGGTGCTCGACGGGTTGGACGGTCTGGTCGTCACCGGAGGACGCGACGTCGACCCGGCCAGCTACGGCCAGGACCCGCACCCGAGCACCGACGAGCCGGCCCGGGACCGCGACGCGTGGGAATTCGCCTTGTTGCGCGGTGCCCTGGCGCGCGGGCTTCCGGTGCTCGGCATCTGCCGCGGCGCCCAGGTGCTCAACGTCGTACTCGGCGGGACGCTGCACCAGCACCTGCCCGACGTCGTCGGGCACTACCAGCACCAGGCGGGCAACGCGGTTTTCAATACGTCGTCGATCAGGGTGGTGCCGGGGACCAGGCTCGCCGAGTTGATCGGAGACTCCGTCGACGCCCAGTGCTATCACCACCAGGCCATCGCCGAACTCGGCGTCGGGCTGATCGCGACCGCCTGGGATCCCGACGGGGTGATCGAGGCGGTCGAGATCCCTCGCCGGGCGAGCGAAGCTCCGGGGGCGAGCGGAGCGACGGGGGATGTACCGGGGGCGAGCGGAGCGACGGGGGATAGACCCGACCCCTTCGTGCTAGCCGTCCAATGGCACCCCGAGGAGCGCCTCGACGATCTGCGTCTGTTCGCCGCGGTCGTCCACGCCGCGGCCGAGTACGCCGACGTGACAGGAAGAGTGAACGCATGACACCGTCGATCCCGACGTCGACCCTCATCAACCCGGCCACCGAAGAGGTGTTGCGAACCGTCGCACAGCTCGACGTCGAGGCCGTCGATGACGCGGTGGCGCGCGCGAAGACGGCGCAACGGCAGTGGGCTCGGCTGGCACCCGCCGAACGGGCCGGTGCGCTGCGGTCGTTCGCGGCCGTCGTCGACGCCCACGTCGACGAGCTGGCCGCGCTCGAGGTCGCCAACTCCGGCCACGTCATCGGCAACGCCGAGTGGGAGGCAGGCCACGTCCGGGACGTGCTGCAGTTCTACTCGGGCAGTCCGGAACGGTTGTCGGGCAAGCAGATTCCCGTCGCGGGCGGTCTCGACGTCACCTTCAACGAACCGATGGGAGTCGTCGGCGTGATCGCGCCGTGGAACTTCCCGATGACCATCGCGGCCTGGGGTTTCGTGCCCGCTCTCGCGGCAGGCAACGCCGTCCTGGTGAAACCGGCGGAGATCACCCCGCTGACCACCATCCGGCTGGGAGAACTCGCGCGGGAAGCCGGCCTTCCGGACGGGCTGATGCAGGTGCTGCCCGGTAAGGGCTCGGTGGTCGGTGATCGCTTCGTCACCCATCCCGACGTCCGCAAGATCGTCTTCACCGGGTCGACCGAGGTCGGCACGCGGGTGATGGCAGGCGCTGCGGCACAGGTGAAGCGGGTGACGCTGGAACTGGGCGGCAAGAGTGCCAACATCGTGTTCGACGACTGCGATCTGGAGAAGGCCGCGGCCACCGCGCCCTACGGGGTCTTCGACAACGCCGGCCAGGACTGCTGTGCACGGAGTCGGATTCTGGTGCAGCGCAATGTCTATGACCGCTTCATGGAGCTGCTGGAACCGGCCGTGAAGGGTGTCGTCGTCGGTGATCCGAGTGGACGGGACACGGAGATGGGACCGCTGGTCTCGCGTCCGCACTGGCAGACCGTGGCCTCCTACGTGCCCGATGGTGCGCCCATCGCGTTCCAGGGCAGCGCGCCGAGCGGCCCCGGTTACTGGTTCCCGCCGACGGTCCTGACCCCGGCACGCACCGACCGGGCGGTCACCGAGGAGATCTTCGGTCCGGTCGTGACGGTGCTGCCATTCGAGGACGAGGCCGACGCCATCACCTTGGCCAACGACACCGAATACGGCCTCTCCGGCTCCATCTGGACGGAGAACCTGTCCAGGGCAATGCGGGTGTCGCGGGCCGTGGAATCCGGCAACCTGTCGGTGAATTCGCATTCGTCGGTGCGCTACAACACGCCGTTCGGCGGGTTCAAGCAGTCTGGGCTCGGTCGCGAACTCGGGCCCGATGCACCGCTGAGCTTCACCGAAACCAAGAACGTCTTCTTCGCGATAGAGGAGAGCTAGATGGATCTGAACCAGCGGCTGAAGGACAAGGTCGCCGTCATCACCGGTGGTGCCAGCGGAATCGGACTGGCGACCGCCAAGCGCATGCAGGCCGAGGGCGCCATCGTCGTGATCGGGGACGTCGACCCGGCGACGGGCAAGAGCGTCGCCAACGACATGAACGTCACCTTCGTGCAGGTAGACGTCTCGGATCAGGTCGCGGTGGACAGGTTGTTCGACACCGCCGTCGAGGTGCACGGCGGGGTCGACATCGCCTTCAACAACGCCGGCATCAGCCCGCCCGAGGACGATCTGATCGAGAACACCGGAATCGACGCGTGGCAGCGGGTGCAGGACATCAACCTGAAGTCGGTCTATCTCTGCTGCAAGGCCGCGCTGCGGCACATGGTGCCGCAGCAGAAGGGGTCGATCATCAACACCGCGTCGTTCGTCGCGGTCATGGGTTCGGCCACGTCGCAGATCTCCTACACCGCCTCGAAGGGTGGCGTGCTGGCGATGTCGCGCGAGCTTGGGGTGCAGTACGCCCGGCAGGGGATCCGGGTGAACGCCCTGTGCCCAGGCCCGGTGAACACCCCACTGCTACAGGAGCTGTTCGCCAAGGACCCCGAACGGGCCGCGCGGCGACTGGTGCACATTCCGCTGGGCCGCTTCGCCGAGGCCGAGGAACTGGCCGCGGCCGTGGCCTTCCTGGCCAGTGACGACGCGTCCTTCATCACCGCGTCGTCGTTCCTGGTCGACGGCGGCATCTGCTCCGCCTACGTCACACCGCTGTAGGCAGGCCATGACGGCCGACGCGGAGGGTGAAGCGCCCCGGGGCGCAGGCACCGATCCGCAACCCCCCGGTGACGCCCTGCTGCGTCCGGTGCGCCTCGGCAACGCGTTCGAGGACACGGTCGGCAGACTTCTGGAGACCATTCGGCTGGGGGTGCTGGCACCCGGTGAGTCGCTGCCGCCGGAGCGCGAACTCGCAGCCCGACTCGGCGTCAGTCGCGACACCGTTCGGGATGCGATCAGGTCGCTGGCCGAGGCGGGGTACCTGGTGTCCCGGCGTGGCCGGTACGGCGGCACGTTCCTGGCCGACGAGTTGCCCACGCCGCGTGTGGCCGGAACCGGACTCAGTCGTCAGGACATCGACGATGCCCTACGACTACGCGAGATCCTGGAGGTGGGTGCCGCGCGGATGGCGGCGGGTCGAACGCTCACCTCGGTGGATCGAGAGATGCTGTGGAGCAGGCTGACCGACGTTCGTGGCGCGGCGATCGAGGACTATCGCCGGCTGGACTCGCGCCTGCATTTGGCGATTGCCGAGGCGGCCGGTGCCCCTTCACTGGTGCCCCTGGTGGCGGAGAACCGGATGCGGCTCAACGTCCTGCTCGACCAGATTCCACTTCTCGGCCGCAACATCGTGCACTCCGACGAGCAGCACGATGCCATCGTCATGGCGATCCTGGCCGGCGACTGCGACGGCGCCGCCGAGGCGATGACCGCTCACGTCCTGGGTTCGGCGGCGCTGCTGCACGGTTTCCTGGACTGACACCGACGTCCCGACGCGCCTCCTGGACTAGATTGCAGACGTGGAGCCCAGCAGGGATCAGCATGCTCACGCCTCGGTCGTGCGTGCGTCGTCGGCGCTGGCCGACGTCGACACCGGGGGCTGGGCACAACGTTTCGACCTGCTGTCCGACCCGCACCGCCTGGAGATCCTGTTGAGCCTGCACCGCGCGCCGGGCATCTGCGTGAGCGACCTGGCAGCCGCGCTGGGTAGGTCGGAGAACACGGTGTCCCAAGCGCTTCGGGTCCTGCGTCAGCAGGGCTGGGTCACCAGCACCCGGGTGGGACGCGCGGTGAACTATCGCCTCGAGGACGAGACGGTGCACGATCTGTTGCACTGGATCGGGGCCCGGCACGCCGAGTGAGGGCAAGCTGCCCGGATCAGGGAGACCCGTCGCCGCACCTCGCTGTGCCGTTGAGGCCGTTCCACCATCTGAACACGTGTTCATCTAGACAGGTATTGTTTGACGTCTTAGGCTCGTCGGATGACTGTCGAGTTCAGCGCAATGCACATGAGCGACGGAATCATCAACGCACCGACGGCGGTGTTGTTCGCCGCCATCGCCTTCCTCGCACTCGGTATCTGCGTGTGGCGTGCCCGTGGCGAACTCGACGAGCGCACGGTGCCCCTCGCCGGACTTGTGGCAGCCTTCATCTTCGCGGTGCAGATGGTGAACTTCCCCATCCTGCCCGGCGTCAGTGGTCACATTCTCGGCGGAGCGTTGGCCGCAATCCTCGTGGGTCCGTTCACCGGCGCTCTGTGCATCGCGATCGTCCTGGTGGTGCAGTCCCTTCTGTTCGCCGACGGGGGTGTGACCGCACTTGGCGCCAACGTGGTCAACATGAGCCTGATAGGTGTCGCCGTCGGTTACGGCGTCGCCGTGCTGCTCTACAGGGTGGCCGCCGGACGCTCCCGCCGTGATGTGTCGCTGCCGACTCTCGGTGTGGTCGCCTTCCTCGCCGCGCTCGTCGGAACCGTCTGTGCCGCGATGGGGTTCGTCGTGGAGTACGCCATCGGTGGCGCAGCAGTCACATCGCTGTCCACGGTGGCCTCCTACATGTTGGGCACCCACCTGCTGATCGGTGTGGGTGAGGGCGTCATCACCGCGTTGACGGTCGTGGCGGTCGCGCGCTCCCGCCCGGACCTCGTCTACCTGCTCCGGTCCGGTCGCAAAGCTGCACCCGCGGAGGTCGCCGCATGAGCTTCCCGTCGCCGTCGACGTCGCGCAGGACGTTCTGGATCGGCTTCCTGGTCGTCGTGCTCATCATCGCCGGAGGGGTGTCCTACCTCGCGAGTTCCAGCCCGGACGGCCTCGACTCGGCCACGCTCCGCGGCTGCGACGTCGTGGAGGTCGACGGCGCCGAGGAACTCACGGGCACGTGCATCGCCCAGCAGGCCACGCCCCACGCGCTCGAGACCTCCCCGCTCGCCGACTATTCGATCGGCGGGCAGTCGGCCACCGGCGGTATCGCAGGCGTGATCGGGGCACTGGTCACGTTGGCCGCGGCCGCCGGACTCTTCAGGCTCATCGCCCGGCGCAGGTCCGGGAGCTAGGCATGGGAGCGGGTCACGCCCACCCGCTGTATCGCGACGGCACGTCCCAGGTTCACTGCCTGCCTGCCGAGGCGAAGGTCGTGGGGCTCGTCGTGTTCGTACTGGCCGTGGTCGCCACCCCGCGTGACACCTTCTGGCCGTACGCGGTGTACGCCGCGGCGCTAGTCGTCGTGTGGTCGGTGGCGTCGATACCCCTGGGTTGGATCCTCCCGCGGATGCTCATCGAGGCGCCGTTCGTCGTGCTCGCGGTGCTGTTGCCGTTCGCCGAGGGAGGTGAACGAGTCCAGTTCGCAGGGCTCGCGCTCTCCGTGCCGGGGCTCTACGCCGCGTGGGGCATCGTGGTGAAGGGCACGCTCGGCGTCGCCGCGTCGCTCACGTTCGCAGCCACCACCTCCGCACGTGAACTGCCGGTCGCGTTGAGTCGTCTGCGAGTGCCCGGCCTGGTCACGTCCATCATCGTGTTGATGATTCGCTACGTCGACGTACTCGCCGCCGAGGTACGGCGGATGCGGATGGCCCGGATTTCCCGTGGCGACTCGCCGCGAGCCCTGCACCAGGCGGGCGCCGTCGCCAAGGGCGTGGGGGTGCTGTTCCTGCGTTCCTACGAACGGGGTGAACGCGTATACCTCGCGATGGCGTCACGCGGATTCGACGGCCACGTGCCCGAACTCGCGATGGCGGGCGGTTCGCGGCGGGCTGCTCCTGCGGACTGGTCGACCGCGCTCGTTCCCGGTCTCGTCGCGGTCGCCGTGGCGATCGTGGCCTGGGTGGTTCGATGACGGCCGTCCGGGTCAGCGGTCTGCGCCACGTGTACCCGGACGGCCACGTCGGGCTCGAGCGCATCGACCTGGAGGTCATGCCGGGGGAGCGGCTGGCCGTACTCGGCCCCAACGGGGCGGGGAAGACCACGTTGATGTTGTCGCTCAACGGGGTGTTGACGCCAACCATGGGAACGGTCGAAATCGGTGGAACCACGTTGTCGAGCAAGACCGTTCGAGACATCCGGCGTCGGGTCGGTCTGGTGTTCCAGGATCCCGACGATCAGTTGTTCATGCCGACCGTCGCGCAGGACGTCGCGTTCGGGCCCGCAAACTTCGGTGTCACCGGTGACGAGCTCCAAGCGCGTGTGAGGGAGGCGCTGGACGCGGTGTCGATGGCCGAGCACGCGGACCGCAGTCCCGCTCATCTGTCGGGCGGCCAGCGTCGAAGGGCGGCCCTTGCCACGGTGCTGGCATGCCGTCCCGAGATCCTCGTTCTCGACGAGCCCTCTGCCAACCTCGATCCCGTCGCGCGGCGTGATCTGGCTCAGACGCTGCTGGCCCTGTCCGCGACCATGCTCGTCGTCACGCACGACCTGCCGTACGCAGCCCAGCTGTGTCAACGCGCGGTCATCATTGACGGAGGCCGAATCGTCGCCGACGGCGACGTCGCGAGCATCCTCTCCGACGCGGACCTGTTGGCGGATCATCGGCTCGAGTTGCCTTGGGGATTTTCGATTTCGGCGCGCTGAAGGCGCTGGGAACGAACCGCCAGGCTCAGTCCTCGAGGCCGAGCAGCGCGTTCTCGATCACCTCGGAGAGTGCCGGATGGATCCAGTACTGGCCCCGGGCGACCTGGTGCGCGGTCTGACCGAGGCTCATCGCCTGGATGATCGGCTGGATCAGTGACGACGCCTGGTATCCCATGACGTGGGCGCCGAGAATCATGCCCGTCGCTCGGTCGCCGATGACCTTGGCGATGCCGGTCGTGTCCTCCATGGCCCATCCATACGCGGTGCCACCGTAGTCCTGCACCTTGACCGCGATGTCGTAGCCAGCGCTCCTGGCGTCGGCCTCCGAGAGGCCGACGGTGGCGATCTGCGGGTCGGTGAACACCGCCGACGGCACGTAGCGATGATCGGAGGCGACCATCGCCGCGGTGTCGTCCCAGTCGAGCAGAGCGTTGTGCCGCACCACCCGCATCTCGTGGTTGGCGACGTGCTTGAGCTGGTAGGCCGATGACACGTCCCCGAGGGCGAAGATCCCGCGGGCGGTGGTGCGCTGGTACTGGTCAACCTTGACCATCCCATACTCGTCGACGTCGACTCCGGCTCGATCGGCGTCGAGCAGGTCGCCGTTGGACACGCGGCCCGTCGCTACCAGCAGCATGTCGGCGCTGATGGTGGAACCGTCGTCGAATTCGAGTACCACGCGGTCGCCCTCGTGGTGTGAGCCGATCAGATTCAGATGCGTCCGCAGATCCCACTTCTGCGCCGCCAGGCCGGTGAAGCGATGACAGATCGTCTCGTCGCAGTGGGTCAGCATGCCGTGGCCACGGACCACGACCGTGACGTGCACGCCGAGGGCGGAGAAGACGTGCGCGAACTCTGCGGCCACGAACCCGCCCCCCACGATCACGAGGTGATCGGGCAGCTCGGGGATGCGCATGATGGTGTCGCTGGTCTGGTGCTCGACGCCGCAGTCGAGGACGGCGGGCGGCACGTGGACGCGCGAACCGGCCGCGATCACCACCTTGTCGGAGCTGAACTCGTCGCCGGCTTCGGTGCGCAGCGTGTAACTGCCATCGGTCCGCGTGGGTCCGAACCGGGTATGGCTGGCGTAGACGTCGATGTTGGGCAGGCTGCGCTTGTAGAACTCGCCGCCGGTCGCGATGGGGTCGATACGGCCGAACACCCGGTCGACGATCGCGGGCCAGTGCACCTTGTCGACCGTCGCATCGATGCCGTACCTCGATGCGTGCCGCACGGTGTTGGCCACCTCGGCCGCGTAGACGAACATCTTCGTCGGGATGCATCCGACGTTGAGGCAGGTGCCGCCGAACGTGCCCTGCTCGCAGACGGCGATCCGCATGTCGCCCCAGCGCGGGTCGACGTGGGGGTCGGGAATGCTGTTGCCCGAGCCGGTTCCGATGATGGTCAGGTCGTAGTGCTGCACGCGTTTTCAGCCTTGTCCGGGTCGTGTCGACATCGATGGGGTCTCGGCGCTCGGGTCCCCGAGGAAGCGGTCCAGCCACCGGTCCAGTTCACGGTAGGCCGCCGCCCGCGGTTGCGCGAGCGACAGGAAGACGTCGTGCTTGGCGTCAGGGATGGGGGCGACCGTGGTGTGGTTGCCCACGCATCCGGCCCAGCGGGCGATCTGGCTGACGTCCAGAACCGCATCGCCACGCTGGATCGCGTCCGGGTCGGGCACTTCGGTGACACTGTGATCGGAGCGCAGGATCAGGTTGGGGACGCCGACGTCGAGGCCGCGGTGCAGCCGTGCCTGACCGCGGCGGATCGCGTTGATCCATCCCAACCTCACCGGAAAGCCGCCAAGCGGTTTCCAGTCGAGGTCGTAGTCGAACTCGCCCGCGTGGTCGCGATGCAGGCTGGTGCCGTAGCCGCCGGCGGTGGGCTTGCGGATGACGTGCTGCTTGCGCAGGCGCGCGAGCGCGATCAGCGCCGCCGAGGTGGGCGCGGACCTCAGGATCGCGGGGCCGTGCAGGTCGAAGAACGGGCTGTTGAGCACCAGCCCGCGGATGTCGGCCAAATCGGTTCCGCCGCGCCGCCGAAGCCGGTCGAGCCACAGCGTCGCGATCAGCCCGCCCGCGGAGTGCCCGCACAGCCAGACCCCGGGCGGGCCGGCATCGCCCTCGTTGGAGCCCGCGTCGGCCCGGATCACGCTCACCGCGTGCTCCAGATCGGTGTCGTATCTGGCCAGATCAGTGGTGAAGTGAGGCGTCTGACCCGCACGCCACGACCGTCCGCACTTGTGCAGGTCCAAGGCGTAGAACGTGAAGCCGCGGTCGGAGAACCGGTCGGCCATCTCGGTGTTGAAGAAGTAGTCGGTGTACCCGTGCAGGGCCAGGACCGCGCGGTGGACATCCTTCGGGGCGTCTCCGCGACGCACCAGGGTGGTCACCAGCCGGCCTTCGCCGTCCGGGTCTGGGCCGAGCGCGACGGTGCGTTGCCAGTAGCCCGGGAGCACGTCGGGCGTCCAGTCGTGGTCGCTGGCGGTCACGGCATCACTCTAGGCGGCGTCGAGTTCTCAGAATCGGGCAGTGGCGATCGTCGGTTCGCTTGCTGGCCGACGGGCTACGCGCGGAGTCCTCGGGATAACCTGGTAGTCGGGTAAGCCGTGACAAGCGGGCGACGCGACCACGAAGGACCAAGGATCTCAGGTGTCTGAAATTTCCAAGACCACCAAGACAGATGTCGTGCTGGTCGGCGCGGGAATCATGAGTGCCACACTGGGCGCGTTGCTGCGCTTGATGGAGCCGGACTGGTCGATCACGCTGATCGAACGCCTCGACGGTGCGGCCGCCGAGAGCAGCGACCCGTGGAACAACGCGGGCACCGGGCACTCCGCACTGTGTGAGTTGAATTACACGCCGGAGCGCCCCGACGGCACGATCGACATCTCCAAGGCCGTGCACGTCAACGAGCAGTTCCAGGTGTCGCGCCAGTTCTGGGCGTACTGCGTGGAGAACGGCGTGCTGCCCGACGTGCGCAGCTTCCTCAACCCGATCCCGCACGTGAGCTTCGTGCACGGGGCGGACAACATCGACTATCTGCGGAAGCGTCGGGACACGCTCGTCGAGAACCCGTTGTTCGCGTCGATGGAGTACATCGACGACCCCGACGAGTTCGCACGGCGGCTGCCGCTGATGGCTGCTGGGCGCGACTTCTCCGAACCCGTCGCGCTCAACTGGACGCAGGGCGGCACGGACGTCGACTTCGGCTCACTGTCAAAGCAATTGATCGGCTACACCGCCCAGCGGGGCATGACGACGCTGTTCGGCCACGACGTGCGCGACCTGCACAAGGAATCCGATGGAAGTTGGACCGTGAAGGTGACCAACCGTCGCACCCGGCACACGCGCAAGATCAACGCGAAGTTCGTGTTCGTCGGCGCGGGCGGTGGCGCGCTGCCCCTGCTGCAGAAGGCAGGCATCGAGGAGGCCAAGGGATTCGGTGGCTTCCCCGTCGGCGGCGCGTTCCTGAGGACCGACGTGCCCATCCTCACCGAGGGCCACCAGGCCAAGGTGTACGGCCAGCCGCCCCTGGGCGCACCGCCGATGTCGGTGCCGCACCTGGACACCCGCGTGATCAATTCCCGGTCGTGGCTGCTGTTCGGTCCGTTCGCCGGCTGGTCGCCGAAATTCCTGAAGCAGGGCAAGGTCACCGACCTGCCGCTGTCCGTCAAGCCGCACAACCTGGCATCCATGCTCGGCGTGGGGCTCACGGAGACGGGCCTGCTCAAGTACCTGATCGGCCAGCTGCTGCTCAGCGAGGGCGCCCGGGTGGACGCGCTGCGCGAGTTCGCCCCCAGCGCAATCGATTCCGAGTGGGAACTCGACGTCGCGGGGCAACGCGTCCAGGTCATCCGACGCAAGGGCGCCGGCGGGGTGCTGGAGTTCGGCACCACGGTGCTCGCGGCCGCCGACGGCAGCATGGCAGGACTGCTGGGTGCCTCGCCCGGCGCGTCCACCGCCGTGCCCGCCATGCTCGACGTCATGGAACGGTGTTTCCCAGACCACTTCGGCTCCTGGCAGCCCAAGCTCAAGGAGATGGTGCCGTCGTTCGGCACCGAACTCTCGGATGAACCCAAGCTGTTCGAGGAGGTGTGGGACTGGGGCACCAAGGTGCTCAGACTGGACCACGCCGCCGACGACGTAGCCACCGTATGACGGTGCCCGCATGACGATCGCCCCACGCCGCAGCTGGGCGAAGGATCTCGACGCCGCGACGCTCTACGAGCTGCTCAAGCTCCGGGTCGAGGTCTTCGTCGTCGAGCAGGCCACGCCCTACCCGGAACTCGACGGTGTCGATCTGCTGGCCGAGACCCGGCACTTCTGGCTCGAGGACGCCGAGGGCAGGGTCATCTCCACGCTTCGACTCATGGAGGAGCATCCGGGCGGCGAGAAGGAATTCCGCATCGGACGGGTGTGTACCAAGCGCAGCGAACGCGGACACGGGCACACCACTCGGCTGATGCAGGCCGCGCTGGCCGAGGTCGGCGACTTCCCGTGCCGTATCAACGCGCAGACCTACCTGCAGGAGATGTACGCCAAGCACGGCTTCGTCCGGGACGGCGGGGAGTTCCTCGACGACGGCATACCGCACGTCCCCATGCTGCGGAGCGGGACGCTCGGTGTCTGAGGTCGGCTACCCGTTCGGCGCGCTGGTCGGGCAGGACCGGCTGCGGCTGGCGCTGATCTTGTGCGCGGTGCGACCCGAGATCGGCGGTGTGCTGATCCGTGGCGAGAAGGGCACGGCCAAGTCAACGGCGGTCCGCGCGCTCGCCCGTGTGCTGACCGCGATCGACCAGGATGCCCGACTGGTGGAGTTGCCCATCGGGGCAACGGAGGACCGCGTCGTCGGATCCTTGGATCTGCAGCGCGTGCTGCGTGACGGCGAGCATGCGTTCTCGCCGGGCCTGCTGGCGCGCGCGCACGGCGGCGTGCTCTACGTCGACGAGGTGAACCTGCTGCACGACCATCTCGTCGACGTACTGCTCGACGCGGCGGCGATGGGGCGCGTGCACGTGGAACGCGACGGGGTGTCTCACAGTCATGACGCGCGGTTCATCCTGATCGGCACCATGAATCCCGAAGAGGGGGAGTTGCGTCCGCAACTGCTCGACAGGTTCGGGCTGACCGTCGACGTGCGTGCCTCACGCGACGTCGACGTGCGCGTCGCGGTGATCCGGAGTCGGATGGACTTCGAGGCCGATCCCGAAGCGTTCGCCGCGCGGTACGCCGACGACGACGCGGAACTGGCCCGCCGGATCGGCGACGCGCGCGCCGCGGTGGCCGGCGTCGTGCTGCCGGACGGCGAGTTGAGGCGGATCGCCGCGCTGTGCGCATCGTTCGACGTCGACGGCATGCGGGCCGACCTGGTGGTGGCGCGAACGGCCGTGGCGCACGCGGCGTGGCGTGGCGCGGAAACCGTTGAGGAACAGGACATCCGGGTTGCCGCAGAGCTGGCGCTGCCGCATCGTCGTCGTCGTGACCCGTTCGACGATCCGGGCCTGGACTCCGATCAACTCGACGAGGCGCTGGCGCAGGCGGGTCAATCGGCCGATTCCGCCGAGGACCCAGAACCGGAACCCGATCCCCCCGACGACGGGGGCGGCGTCCCGGGCGATGCCGCCGGTGAATCGCCGGAAGCGCAGGGATCGCAGGCCAGTTCATCGTCGGGCTCGCGATCGAGTGCGCCGCCCGCGGCCACCTTCCGGACCAAGGCGCTCGTCGTGCCGGGGGTGGGGGAGGGCGCGCCGGGGCGGCGGTCGAGGGCACGTAACCGCACCGGCACCACGGTGTCGGCGACCGAGGATCCGCGCGCCGGTCACGGCGTCCACCTGTTCGGCACGCTGCTGGCCGCGGCGGGTCATCAGGGCGGTCCGGGTCGGCTGGCCGTCGCGCCCGACGACGTGCGCCGCGCAGTCCGCGAGGGGCGCGAGGGCAACCTGGTGATCTTCGTCGTCGATGCTTCTGGGTCGATGGCCGCCCGCGACCGGATGGCCGCCGTCGGTGGTGCCACGCTGTCGCTGCTGCGCGACGCCTACCAGCGTCGCGACAAGGTCGCCGTGATCACGTTCCGTGGCCAGCGGGCCGACGTCGTGCTGCCGCCGACGTCGTCGGTGCACATCGCGAGTCGTCGGCTGGCCCGGTTCGACACCGGCGGCAAGACACCGCTCGCGCAGGGGCTGTTGACCGCGCGCGACGTCGTGGTGCGCGAGAAGGCACGTGACCGCGCCCGCCGCTGTCTGGTCGTCGTGCTCACCGACGGCCGGGCGACCGGTGGACCCGACCCGCTGGGTCGCGCCCGCACCGCGGCCGGTCTGCTGGTCGCCGAGGGAACCGCCGCCGTGGTGGTCGACTGCGAAACGTCGTACATTCGACTGGGTTTGGCCGACGAGCTCGCCCGCCAGCTGGGCGCGCCCGCGGTTCGACTTGCACAGCTGCGGGCCGATTCGCTCACCCGGCTGGTAACCGCCGAGACCGATCTCGGCGCCGCGTGACCGACTGAGGAGAGGCGTCTCGTGCCGCAGGGCCAACCAGTTGTCGTCCCCAATGACGGCCTCACCACCAAGGCGCGCAGGAACGCCCCGCTGCTCGCCGTTCACACCGGCCCCGGCAAGGGAAAGTCGACTGCGGCGTTCGGGATGGCGCTGCGGGCGTGGAACCAGGGCTTCGACGTGGCGGTGTTCCAGTTCGTTAAGAGCGCCAAGTGGCGGGTCGGCGAGGAGGCCGCCTTCGGTCAACTCGGCCGCCTGCACGACGAACACGGTGTCGGTGGGCCCGTGGAGTGGCACAAGATGGGGTCGGGATGGTCGTGGACGAGAAAGAAGGCGCGCGAGGACGGTACGGAGGTCGACCATGCCGCCGCAGCCGTCGACGGGTGGGCCGAGATCGCCCGCAGGCTCGCCGAAGAACGCCACGACTTCTACGTGCTCGATGAGTTCACCTATCCCCTGAAGTGGGGCTGGATCTCCGTAGCGGAGGTAGTCGAGGTTCTGGTGTCGCGGCCCGGCAGCCAGCACGTCGTCATCACCGGTCGCGACGCCCCCAGCCAACTGCTGGACGCCGCCGACCTGGTGACGGAGATGGCGAAGGTCAAACATCCGATGGACAGCGGCCGCAAGGGCCAGCGCGGCATCGAGTGGTGACCTGGTGACCCACTTCTTCCCGCGAGCAGACGTAAAAGGCCCCCATTTCCGGGGAATCAGGGCCATTTATGTCTGCTCGCGGGAAGAAGGGGAAAGAGGTATCGAGTGGTGACGCGGTGAGCACCCCGGCCGTCGTGATCGCCGCGCCGACGTCGGGGAGCGGCAAGACCACCGTCGCGACCGGATTGATGGGCGCGTTGCGGAGGGCCGGGCGCCGCGTCGCACCGTTCAAGGTCGGGCCAGACTTCATCGACCCCGGCTACCACGCGTTGGCCAGTGGCCGCCCCGGACGCAACCTCGACCCGGTCATGGTGGGCGAGCCCCTGATCGGACCGCTCTATCTGAACGGCACCGGCGATGCCGACATCGCGGTGGTCGAGGGCGTGATGGGCCTCTTCGACGGCCGCATCGATGCCCACGCCGTCGGCCCGGCCCGCGGTTCCACTGCCCACGTCGCCGGCCTGCTGGGAGCACCGGTCGTCCTGGTGGTCGACGCACGCGGGCAGAGTCACAGCGTGGCGGCGCTGCTGCACGGTTTCTCGACGTTCGACGACTCGGTGCGCATCGCCGGGGTGATCCTCAATCGGGTCGGTTCGTCCCGGCACGAGGAGGTGCTGCGCCAGGCCTGTGAACAGACGGGCGTCCCGGTACTGGGAGCAATACCGCGGGCTGACGAGATATCGCTTCCGTCAAGGCATCTCGGATTGGTGACTGCCGTCGAGCACGGCGTGCTGGCGCAACGCGCAATCGATGCGATGGCCGATTTGGTCGCCACGCACGTCGATCTCGGCGCGGTGGTCGCCGCCGCGGGCTCAGACGTCACAGGGCGAGCGTGGGATCCAGCCGTCGCCGAACCGGTGGACGGGGAGGTGGTGGTCGCAGTGGCGGCGGGCCGCGCCTTCACCTTCGGCTATCCGGAGCACGCTGAGTTGCTTCGCGCCGCGGGTGCCACCGTCGTCGATTTCGATCCGCTGACGGATCCGCTTCCCAGCGGCACCCGTGCACTGGTCGTCCCGGGTGGCTTCCCCGAGCAGTTCACCGCGGAGTTGTCCGCGAACGACGTGGTGCGCGACCAGATCTGCTCGCTGGCAAGGTGTGGCGCGCCGATCCACGCCGAGTGCGCTGGGCTGACCTATCTGGTGGACGAGCTCGACGGCACCCCGATGTGCGGCGTGTTGGCCGGCTCGGCGCGATTCACCGAACGGCTCACCCTCGGGTACCGCGACGCGGTCGCGCCGTCGGACTCGGCGGTGCACGGGGCGGGTGCGCGTGTCGTCGGGCACGAATTCCACCGCACGACGGTGACGTTCGCGCGAGAGTACGCGCCCGCGTGGATGTTTCGCGCAGGCGCGGCGGGCACGGTATCCGAGGGTGCAGTACTCGGTGGTGTGCACGCCTCCTACCTTCACGCCCACGCCGCGGCACACCCTGAGGCGGCGACCAGGTTCGTCGCCGCGGCGGCACGCACTAGGCTCGGCGGGTGACCGAGAACGCCTACCTCGTCGGACTGATGTTGTCCGGCCGGAAGGTCGTCGTGGTCGGAGGCGGGACGGTCGCGCAGCGCCGGCTGCCGCTGCTGCTGGCCAACGGCGCCGAGGTGCACGTCGTCACCCGCGCCGCGACGCCCGCGGTGGAGGCGACGCCGGGCATCACCCTGGATCTTCGTGACTACCGCGACGGCGACCTCGAGGGCGCCTGGTACGCGATCGCGGCCACCGACGATCCCGAGGTGAATGCCGCCGTCGTCGAAGAGGCCGACCGCAGGCGCGTGTTCTGCGTGCGTGCCGACGCCGCCCGCGACGGCAGCGCCGTGACACCCGCCTCGTTCGAATACGACGGGCTGGCGGTCGGAGTGCTGGCCAGCGGCGAGCACCGCCGTTCGGCGGCCATCCGCACGGCCATCCACGAGGCGCTGCAGAGCGGCGTGCTCACCGACGACGTGGCAGAGGCACTGCGTGGCGGGGTCGCCCTCGTCGGCGGCGGACCCGGCGACCCCGAACTCATCACCGTGCGGGGACGCCGACTGCTGGCACAGGCCGACGTCGTCGTGGCGGATCGGCTCGCACCCCCCGAGCTGCTCGCCGAACTCTCGCCGCACGTCGAGGTCATAGACGCCGCGAAGATCCCCTATGGAAGGGCCATGGCCCAGGAGGCCATCAACGCGGTGCTCGTCGACCGCGCCAGGGCGGGGAAGTTCGTCGTGCGCCTCAAGGGCGGCGATCCGTTCGTGTTCGCCAGGGGCTACGAGGAGGTGCTTGCGTGCGCCGAGGCCGGGATTCCCGTCACGATCGTGCCCGGCGTGACCAGTGCCATAGCGGTTCCGGCGATGGCCGGAGTTCCCGTCACCCATCGCGCGGTGAACCACGAGTTCGTGGTGGTCAGCGGCCACCTCGCACCCGACCATCCGGAATCGTTAGTGAATTGGGATGCGCTGGCCGCGCTGACCGGCACGATCGTGCTGCTGATGGCCGTCGAGCGCATCGAACTGTTCGCGAAGGTCCTGCTGGATGGCGGCCGACCTGCGGAAACTCCGGTCATGGTGGTTCAGCACGGCACGACGCCGGCCGAGCGGACGTTGCGCACCACACTCGCCGATGCGGCTGAACGACTCCGTTCGGAGGGCATTCGACCACCGGCGATCATCGTGATCGGATCCGTCGCGGCCTTCACGAGTTAAAGGATTCCTAAGATTACTGTAAGGTAACCCGCTATGACGGCTCTCAACGATGCCGAGCGGACTGCTCGGCAGGGTGCTGACGGCACAGGCGAGGGGGCAGTACCCATGCCCATCGATCAGGTCATGATCGGGCGTAACCGCTGGTACCCGTCCTGGCTGCCGTCGCAACGGTTCCTGGCTGCCGTGATCGCGATCGGCGGCATGCAGCTTCTTGCGACCATGGACAGCACGGTCGCGATCGTGGCGCTTCCTAAGATCCAGGACGAACTGAACTTGTCCGACGCCGGCCGTAGCTGGGTCATCACGGCCTACGTGCTGACGTTCGGTGGCCTGATGCTCCTCGGTGGTCGCCTCGGCGACACCATCGGTCGCAAGCGCACGTTCATCGTCGGCGTCGCGCTCTTCACCATCGCCTCGATCCTCTGTGGCGTCGCCTGGGACGAGACCACCCTTGTTACGGCGCGACTGTTGCAGGGCGTCGGCGCGGCGATCGCCTCGCCCACCGGCCTGGCGCTGATCGCCACCACGTTCCCGAAGGGGCCGGCCCGCAATACGGCCACGGCCGTGTTCGCCGCGATGACCGGCGTCGGCTCCGTGATGGGACTCGTCGTCGGCGGCGCACTCACCGGATACTCCTGGCGGTTGGCGTTCCTGGTGAACGTGCCGATCGGCCTGGTGATGATCTACCTGGCGCGCAAGACGCTGCGCGAGACCAACCGCGAGCGGATGAAGCTCGACGCCACGGGCGCGATCCTGGCGACGCTGGCCTGCACCGCGGCCGTATTCGGTTTCTCCATGGGCCCCGAGAAGGGGTGGATGTCCACCCTGACGCTCGGTTCCTGCCTGGCCGCGTTCCTGTTCTTCGGCGCCTTCCTCTACGTCGAACGCACGGCCGTCAACCCGGTGGTGCCGTTCAGCCTGTTCCGTGACCGCAACCGGGTCGCCACGTTCGCGGCGGTGTTCCTCGCCGGCGGCGTGATGTTCACGCTGACCGTGCTGATCGGCCTGTACGTGCAGGACGTCATGGGCTACAGCGCGCTTCGCGCAGGCATCGGGTTCATCCCCTTCGTCATCGCCCTCGGTATCGGGCTCGGGCTGTCCTCGTATCTGGTGTCGATGTTCCCGCCACGCGTTCTGGTGATCGCCGGCGGCGTGCTCGTCCTGGCCGCCATGCTCTACGGGTCGACCCTCAACGGCGACATCCCGTACTTCCCGAACCTCGTGATTCCCATCACCGTCGGCGGCTTCGGCATCGGCATGATCGTGGTGCCGTTGACGGTGTCGGCGATCGCGGGTGTCGGTTTCGACGAGATCGGGCCCGTGTCGGCCATCGCACTCATGCTCCAGAACCTCGGCGGTCCCGTGGTGCTGGCGGTCATCCAGGCCGTCATCACCTCGCGCACCCTGTACCTGGGCGGCACCACCGGCCCGGTGAAGAACATGAACGAAGCCCAGTTGCATGCGCTGGACCAGGGCTACACCTATGGCCTGCTGTGGGTCGCTGCCGTCGCGGTCCTGGTGGGAGTGGTCGCGCTGTTCATCGGCTACACCGCGTCGCAGGTGGCCCACGCCCAAGAGGTCAAGGAAGCGATCGACGCCGGCGAGCTCTAGCCCGGCACCGGGCCATCTCGGCGGCACTGCCAAGCGTTCCCGAACGGGCCGGATCGGCCGATCGGTAACGTTGCGAACCATGTCTGCCGAGCGCAGTACCGCACCGCTGTCGTCGTCGGTACTCGGCGTGGCCATCGTCGCCATCACCGGCATGCAGTTGATGTCGACGCTGGACGGCACCATCGTCATCGTGGCGTTGCCGCGGATGCAGGCCGATCTCGACCTCTCCGACGCGGGTAAGAGCTGGGTGATCACCGCATACGTGCTGGCCTTCGGCGGACTGCTGCTCCTCGGCGGACGGGTCGGCGACGCGATCGGCCACAAGCGGGCGTTTCTGTCGGGTGTGGGTCTGTTCACGATCGCGTCGCTGGCGTGCGGCCTCGCCAACGACGAGTACACGCTGATCGTGGCACGAGCGCTGCAGGGCGTCGGTGCTGCCGTGGCCGCGCCGACCGGCCTTGCGCTGATCGCCACCACCTATGCGGTCGGTCACGCCCGCAACCAGGCGATGGCGGTGTCCGCGGGGATGCAGGCCATCGGGTCGGTGCTCGGCTTGGTGATGGGTGGCCTGTTCACGGTGATCTCGTGGCGGCTGGCCTTCCTGATCAACGTGCCGATCGGCATCGTCATCATCGCCATCGCGGTGTTCAACATCGCCGAGACCAACCACGAGCGGCTCAAACTCGACGTGACCGGCGCGCTACTGGCCACCCTCGGCTGCACGTCGGCCGTCCTGGTGTTCACCCAGGGACCGCCGCGGGGGTGGGTCGACCCCTGGGTGATCGGGGCGGCGATCGCGGCGGTGGGCTTCTTCATCGCCTTCCTCATCGTCGAACGGACCGCCGACAACCCGCTGGTGCCCTTCTCGGTGTTCAACGACGTCAACCGGGTGATGACGTTCACCGCGTGGTTCCTCGGCGGCGGGGTGCTGCTGACCGTGACGGTCATGGTCGGTCTGCTCGCGCAGGACGTGCTCGGCTATTCGGCGCTACGGGCGGGCATCTGCTTTCTGCCGTTCGCCGCGGCGGTCGGCGTCGGCAACGTCCTGGCCACCAGGCTGGCACCGCTGTTCGCACCCCGATGGCTGATAATCGGCGGCGGACTGTTCGTCCTGGCGGCAATGCTGTACGGCTCGACGCTCACCCGCGAGATCCCGTACTTCCCCGACCTGTTCGTGCCGATCGTGCTGGGCGGCTTCGGGATCGGGGTGATCTCGGTGATCCTGCCGCTGTGCGCCGTGGCGGGGGTGGGGCCGAGCGAGATCGGGCCGGTTGCGGCGATCACGCTCATGGTGCAGAACCTCGGCGGGCCGCTGGTGCTGGTGGTCATCATGGCCGTGCAGACCTCCCGCACCCTGTACCTGGGCGGCACCACGGGGCCGGTCAAGAACATGACACCCGCCCAACTCGACGCGCTCGGCTACGGCTACACCTACTCACTGCTGTGGGTGGCCGGCATCGCCATCCTGGTGGG
Source organism: uncultured Actinomycetota bacterium (assembly GCA_963798245.1). Classification (GTDB taxonomy): domain Bacteria; phylum Actinomycetota; class Actinomycetes; order Mycobacteriales; family Mycobacteriaceae; genus Mycobacterium. The sequence continues at coordinate 676,605 of CAWCSO010000001.1, read as the reverse complement.
CGTCGCGGCGTTCTGGATCAGGTTCTCTGCGCGTGACATCGCACGGGCGCAGCACACTCGTGAAGCGGTCGAGGCCGGCGAGCTGTGACCCAGTCGGGGCCTCTGCACGTGGCAGGGGCGGCACTGAGCGGGCGCATCGCTAAGGTGGTCGCCTGTGATCACCCGCATGTCCGAACTGTTCCTGCGCACGTTGCGTGACGACCCCGCCGACGCCGAAGTTTCGAGCCACAAGCTGCTGATCAGGGCGGGTTACGTCCGCCCGGTGGCACCCGGCCTGTACAGCTGGCTGCCGCTGGGACTGCGGGTGTTCCGCAAGATCGAGCAGATCGTCCGCGAAGAGATGAATGCCATCGGCGGACAGGAGATCCTGTTTCCCGCACTGCTGCCGCGTGGGCCGTACGAGACGTCGAACCGGTGGACCGAATACGGCGACGGCGTGTTCCGGCTCAAGGACCGGCGTGGCAACGACTACATGCTCGGTCCCACCCACGAGGAGTTCTTCACGCTCGTGGTCAAGGGGGAGTACAGCTCGTACAAGGACTTCCCGTTGCGGCTCTACCAGATCCAGACCAAGTACCGCGACGAGGCGCGGCCGCGCGCGGGCATCCTGCGCGGCCGCGAGTTCGTCATGAAGGACTCGTACTCGTTCGACGTCGACGAGGGGGGCCTCAAGGACGCCTACCACGCCCATCGCGAGGCCTACCAGACGATCTTCGCCCGCCTCGGGGTGCGCTACATCATCGTGTCCGCGGTGTCGGGGGCCATGGGTGGCAGTGCGTCCGAGGAGTTCCTGGCCGAGAGCGAGGTCGGCGAGGACACCTTCGTGAGATGCCTCGAGTCGGGGTACGCGGCCAACGTCGAAGCCGTCATCACCACGCCACCGGAATCGGTGCCGTTTGACGGGCTGGACGAGCCGGTGGTGCACGACACCGGAGAGACTCCCACCATCGCGACGCTCGTCGAGTGGGCCAACGGCGCCGACCTGCCGCAGTTCGCCGGCCGCGCCGTCACGGCCGCCGACACCCTCAAGAACGTGCTGCTCAAGGTTCGCGAGCCGGGCGGCGACTGGGAACTGCTCGCTATTGGTGTGCCCGGCGACCGCGAGATCGACGACAAGCGGCTCGGCGCCGCGGTCGACCCTGCCGAGTACGCCATGCTCGACGACGCCGACTTCGCCAAGCACACGTTTCTGACCAAGGGATACATCGGCCCGAAGGCATTGTTGGCCAACGGTGTCCGCTATCTGGTCGATCCACGGATCGTGGACGGGACGGTGTGGATCACCGGCGCCGACGAGCCGGGGCGCCACGTCTTCGGGCTCGTCGCGGGCCGTGACTTCACGCCGGACGGCACCATCGAAGCCGCCGAGGTTCGCGACGGTGACCCGTCACCGGACGGGGCCGGTCCGTTGGTGTCGGCCCGCGGCATCGAGGTCGGCCACATCTTCCAACTCGGCCGCAAGTACACCGACGCCTTCACCGCGGACGTGCTAGGCGAGGATGGCAAGCCGGTGCGGCTGACGATGGGCTCGTACGGCATCGGGGTGTCGCGGCTGGTGGCCGTCATCGCCGAGCAATCGCACGACGACCTCGGGCTGCGCTGGCCGGCCGCGGTGTCGCCGTTCGACGCCCACGTCGTGATCGCCAACAAGGACGACGATGCCAGGACCGGCGCGACCGCTCTGGCCCGCGACCTCGACCGGCTTGGGCTCGAGGTGCTGCTCGACGATCGCAAGGCCTCACCGGGGGTGAAGTTCAAGGACGCCGAGTTGCTCGGAGTCCCGTGGATCGTGGTCGTCGGTCGCGGCTGGGCCGACGGTGTCGTGGAACTGCGGAATCGGTTCACCGGCGAGACCCGCGAGGTCCCAGCCGACACGGCCGCCATGGTGATCGCCGCGGCGCTGGCCGGCTGAGCCGCCTGAGCTTGAGCGTGAGCGTGACGCCAGGGTCACGTTGACGGGTGACCGTGACTCTGGCGTCACGCTCACGGAGTCCCGCGGGCGGTACGTTCGCGGGGACCGGGTTATTCGCTACCGCCGGGAAAGGCGACGGTGGTTGGTGACGTCCCCAGCACCTGACGCCACTTGGCTGCGGTGACGGCGGCCTGGGTGAGCGCCGCGACGGCGAAGGTGCGGTCCTCGGCGGTCGTGGCCTGTTCGAGCACGGCCCGCCAGGCGACTGCGCTGTCGGACTCCAGCTGCACCGCCAGTGTCGCCGCGTCCGTGGGTGTGTCGACCGGCAGCGGGATCTGGTACCCGGCGGCGGGCAGCGGCGGGGTGAGGCCGAGCGCCGTCAGTCGGGCGATGCCCTCTTCGCGCTGTTCTCGATGGGCGGTCATCGCGTCGGCGACGATGTCGTTGACGCCGGGCGTGGAGTGTGCGGATACCAGGCCGTAGGCGTAGATCACGCCGTGTTCGGTGGCGACTGCATCGAAGAGGGCGGCGCCCGCTGCATCTTCGGGCCGGTCCGGGTCGGGGGTGGTGGTCGGCGCCGCGGTCGTGGCAGAGGGTGTCGTCGTCACGGGCGTGGTCGTCACGGTGGTGGGTGAGGCCGAGGTGGTCTCGGCCGGCAGGCTCGGCGCCGGAGTGGATGACTCGGTGGTCGGCGTGCCCGGATCGGGTGAGGTCACGACGTCGTCCCCGCGAGTGCGACGGTGTAGGCCGCAGTGCAGGACGCGGCGATGGAGCCAAGCAGTCCGGCCTGGTAGCCCGACAGTTCGGCCGCCGACCGGGCGGCGGCGTCGGCGGACTGCTCGAGAGCGGCCACGACACTCTCGGGAGTCGGCGGCGCCGGCGGCGCGCCAGTGGTGGTCGTGGTGGGAGTGTTGGACGTCGTGCTGATGGGCGCGGTGCCCGAAACCCGGGTGATCTCCTCGGCGAGTGCGCCCGCGTGCGCGCTGCGCTCGGCTGCGACGACGTTCAGCGCGACGGCCACCGGGGGCGGCGCCGCGACGGCCGCACTCGCGGCCATGTCCTGGTCTGAGCGGGCCCGTTCAAGCTGGGCGAGCAGGACACCGACGTCAGGCGGCGGCGTCTCCGATCCGCAGGCTGCCGACGTGGTGCTCAGCAGCGCCAGCGCCGCGGCACCGACGAGAACGCGCCGTCTGCTGACGGTGGTTGGGGCGCTCGGCACAGCAACATCCTGCCATCCCGCCCAGGTGAGGTGGGACGTCGAGGGCTCGTACTGCCGCCCCGCCGTTCGCCAATCGTCACTTGAAGCCTGGCGTATCGTTGATACTCGATCCCGGAGGTCGCCAACTCCGATCGTGTCCGTACAACTCAAGATGAGGAGCTCGCCGTGGCATCGGATGTCCCGCTGCGGTCCGCGCGCTTGCCGACGCCTTCCGAGGTGACGGCCTTGCTCGAGGGGGAGTTCGCGCGTGGGGGATACGAGATCGAGGATGTCGCCGTCGAGGCCACCTCGCGGCCACCCCGAATCGTGGTGGTCGTCGACGGGGACCGCGGCCTCGACCTGGACACACTTGCCGTGCTGTCGCGATCCGCGTCGGAGCTGCTCGATGAGGTCGAGTCGACGTCCGGTGACGGCGCGGCTTACCTCCTGGAAGTCACGTCCCGAGGCGTAGACCGGCCGCTGACGGCGCACCGGCACTATCGCCGGGCGCAGGGCCGAAAGGTCGAACTCACGACGGCGGACGGTTCGCGCTTGACGGGCCGCCTCGGGGCGCTGCACGGCGATGCGGTCGATCTGGTGTTCGACGACGGTGGTGGGAAATTCGACGTTCGCCGGATAGACCTGAGCGACGTTGCGCAAGCCGTTGTGCAGGTTGAGTTTTCACCACCGAACCGGCGCGAGATCGAACTTGCCGGACAGCCCGGAGAGGAGGCAAACGGATGAACATCGACATGGCCGCGTTACACGCAATCGAGGTCGACCGGGGAATCGCGGTCGACGAGTTGCTCGAGACCATCAAGACGGCGCTGCTCACGGCCTACCGTCACACCGAGGGACACGAGGCCGACGCCAGTATCGACATCGACCGCAAGACCGGTGTGGTGCGGGTGATGGCGCGCGAGACGGACGACGACGGCGGGTTGATCAACGAATGGGACGACACGCCAGAGGGTTTCGGCAGGGTCGCAGCGACCACCGCGCGTCAGGTCATGCTGCAGCGGTTCCGGGACGCCGAGAACGAGCGGATCTTCGGCGAGTTCTCGGCGCGCGAGGGTGACATCGTGGCAGGCGTCGTCCAGCGTGATGCCAGGGAGAACGCGCGCGGCAACATCGTGGTGCGCCTGGGTACCGAGGCCAAGGGTTCCGAAGGCATGATCCGGCCCGCCGAACAAGTGCCGGGCGAGGCCTACGAGCACGGCGACCGGTTGCGCTGCTACGTCATCGGCGTGACACGCGGTGTGCGTGAGCCCAAGATCGAGCTGTCCCGTACCCACCCCAACCTGGTGCGCAAGCTGTTCTCACTCGAGGTGCCCGAGATCGCCGACGGGTCGGTGGACATCGTCGCGGTGGCGCGCGAGGCGGGTCACCGCTCCAAGATCGCCGTGGCGTCGAAGGCGTCGGGCCTCAATGCCAAGGGCGCGTGCATCGGGCCGATGGGCCAGCGGGTGCGCAACGTGATGAGCGAGCTGTCCGGCGAGAAGATCGACATCATCGACTACGACGAGGAGCCCGCCCGGTTCGTCGCCAATGCGCTGTCGCCGGCCAAGGTGGTCTCGGTCGCGGTGATCGACGAGGCCGGTAGGGCTGCGCGGGTCGTCGTTCCCGATTTCCAGTTGTCGCTGGCGATCGGCAAGGAAGGCCAGAACGCGCGCCTGGCGGCCAGGCTGACCGGTTGGCGGATCGATATCCGCAGCGACGCCGCACCTCTGCCCGAGACACCGGCCGTCCCGAGAGCGGTCAGGGGCGCCACCCGCGACGCCTAGGTCGGCACACGATTCCGTCTATGGCACTCGTGTGGCTAGACTGAGCCGTGATCCAGCGCGAGACTTCTGCCTCCGCGCGCGGACGCACTGACCGGCCAGCCGGTCCCGTGCGGACGTGCATCGGCTGCCGGAGACGAGAGTTGGCCGTCGAACTGCTGCGAGTGGTCGCTGTGGGCGACGGAAACGGTGATCACGCCGTGACCGTCGACTGCGCGGCCAAGCTGCCGGGGCGGGGTGCGTGGTTGCATCTCGACCAGCGGTGCCTCGATGCGGCGATCCGGCGGCGGGCCTTCACCCGAGCGCTGCGCATCACCGGTCCGCCGGACACATCCGCGGTGGTCCAGTACTTCGACGTCGAGCGCAGGGACGGCGAGGGACGGGCCCGCGCGGCAACTGAACAGACAGGTAGCGAAGAACATGAGCACACCGTGAAGTCTCGATGACCATGCGTCATAGCTAGAACCGAGGCGCGGCCTACTCCGCTGTCGCCTCCAGACAGGAGTAGTAGTGGCAGGTAAGGCCCGCGTGCACGAGTTGGCTAAGGAACTCGGTGTCACCAGCAAGGAAGTTCTCGCCCGTCTGAGCGATCAGGGCGAATTCGTGAAGTCGGCATCCTCCACCGTGGAGGCCCCCGTTGCGCGCCGGTTGCGCGAGTCCTTTGGCGGGCCGAAGCCCGCAAAGGCAGCCCCCTCGGGCAACGGATCACCCGCAGGCGCGTCCGCCGCCCCCAAGCCTTCGGCCGCCAGGTCGTCGAACGGTGATTCCGCGACGGCAGCGCCCAAGCCGGGTGGTCCGAAGCCTGCGGCGCCCGCAGCCCCTGCGGCTCCTGCGGCACCGACCCCTCCGCCTGCTGCGGCAGCCCCGGCGCCCCCAGCGGCTCCCGAGGCTCCCGAAGTGCCGTCGGCTCCTGCGGCAAGTACGTCCGCCACACCCGGTGCGCCCGCCGCGCCGACACCAGGCCCCCGGCCCGGTCCGGCGCCGGGTGCGCCCAAGCCCGCGGCGCGAACCCCGCGCGTGGGTAACAACCCGTTCTCTTCGCAGCAACCCGTCGATCGGCCGCCGCGTCCGCAGGCCCCTCGGCCCGGTGCCCCGCGGCCCGGTGGTGGTCCCCGTCCCGGCGCCACGCCCGGCAACATGCCTCCGCGCCCTCCCGGTGCACGACCCGGCGCAGTGGGTCGGCCCGGCGGACCGAGGCCAGGCCCCGGCGGTCGTGGTCCCGGTGGCGGCGGTGGTCGTCCCGGTGGTCCCGGCGGCGGTGGTGCCGGCGGCGGTGGTGGTAACTACCGCGGCGGAGGCGCAGGCGGTGGCGGCGCAGCACCGGCGGGAGGTGGCTTCCGCGGCCGCCCCGGCGGCGGTGGCCGTCCAGGTCAGCGCGGCGGCGCGGCAGGTGCGTTCGGCCGGCCAGGCGGTGCAGTCCGTCGCGGCCGCAAGTCGAAGCGGGCAAAACGCGCCGAATACGAGAGCATGCAGGCCCCGGTCGTCGGTGGCGTGCGGTTGCCGCACGGCAATGGCGAGACGATCCGTCTGGCCCGTGGCGCGTCTCTGCTCGATTTCGCTGAGAAGATCGACGCGAACCCGGCCTCACTGGTGCAGGCGTTGTTCAACCTTGGCGAGATGGTCACCGCGACCCAGTCGGTCGGCGACGAGACCCTCCAGCTGCTCGGCAGCGAGATGAACTACGTCGTCCAGGTGGTCAGCCCGGAGGACGAGGACCGCGAACTGCTCGAGTCCTTCGACCTGACCTACGGCGAGGACGAAGGCGACGAAGACGATCTCGAGCAGCGTCCCCCGGTCGTCACGGTCATGGGTCACGTCGACCACGGCAAGACGCGCCTGCTGGACAGCATCCGACAGGCCAACGTCCGCGAGGGCGAGGCCGGTGGCATCACCCAGCACATCGGCGCCTACCAGGTTCTTACCGAACTGGACGGCAACGAGCGGCTGGTCACCTTCATCGACACCCCCGGTCACGAGGCGTTCACCGCCATGCGTGCCCGTGGTGCGAAGGCCACCGACATCGCGATCCTGGTGGTCGCCGCCGATGACGGTGTGATGCCGCAGACGGTGGAGGCCATCAACCATGCGCAGGCAGCAGACGTGCCGATCGTGGTGGCGGTCAACAAGATCGACAAGGAGGGTGCCGACCCGGCCAAGATCCGCGGTCAGCTCACCGAGTACGGCCTTGTCGCCGAGGACTTCGGCGGTGACACCATGTTCGTCGACATCTCCGCCAAGCAGGGCACCAACATCGACGCTCTGCTGGAGGCGGTGCTCCTGACCGCGGACGCCGCGTTGGACCTTCGGGCCAACCCGGACATGGAGGCCCAGGGTGTGGCCATCGAGGCACACCTGGACCGTGGTCGCGGCCCCGTGGCCACCGTGCTCATCCAGCGCGGCACGCTGCGGGTCGGCGACTCGATCGTCGCAGGCGACGCCTATGGCCGCGTCCGGCGCATGGTCGACGAGCACGGCGAGGACATCCACGACGCGCTGCCCTCGCGGCCCGTCCAGGTCATCGGCTTCACGTCGGTGCCCGGTGCCGGTGACAACCTGCTGGTCGTCGACGAGGACCGGATCGCCCGCCAGATCGCCGATCGCCGCAGTGCACGCAAGCGCAATGCGCTGGCCGCCCGCACCCGCAAGCGCATCAGCCTGGACGATCTCGATGCGGCGTTGAAGGAGACCTCGCAGCTCAACCTGATCCTCAAGGGCGACAACTCCGGCACCGTCGAGGCGCTCGAGGAGGCCCTGTACGGCATCGAGATCGGCGACGAGGTAGAACTGCGCGTCATCGACCGCGGTGTCGGTGGTGTCACCGAGACCAACGTCAACCTGGCGTCGGCGTCGGACGCGATCATCATCGGGTTCAACGTGCGTGCCGAGGGCAAGGCCACCGAGCTGGCCAACCGCGAGGGCGTTGACATCCGGTACTACTCGGTGATCTACCAGGCCATCGACGAGATCCAGAGCGCGCTCAAGGGCATGCTCAAGCCGATCTACGAGGAGAAGGAACTCGGTCGCGCCGAGATCCGCGCGATCTTCCGGTCGTCCAAGGTCGGCAACATCGCGGGCTGCCTGGTCACGTCGGGCATCATCCGCCGCAACGCCAAGGCGCGTCTGCTGCGCGACAACGTCGTGGTGGCCGAGACGGTCACCATCTCGTCGCTCAAGCGGGAGAAGGACGACGCCACCGAGGTGCGGGACGGCTACGAGTGTGGTCTGACGCTGACCTACAACGACATCAAGGAAGGCGACGTCATCGAGGCGTACGAACTCGTCGAAAAGGAGCGCGCGTAGTGGTCGATGAGCGCTTGCGCGAAGAGCATGTTCTCGATGAGCGCTTGCGCGAAGAGCATGTTCTCGATGAGCGCTTGCGCGAAGAGCATGTTCTCGATGAGCGCTTGCGCGAAGAGCATGTTCTCGATGAGCGCTTGCGCGAAGAGCGTCGTGGTTGACGTCGGCCGGGCGCGCCGGCTGTCCAAGCGCATCGGCACGGTCGTCGCATCGGCGATCGAGTTCGAGATCAAGGATCCCCCGCTGGCCTACGTGACCATCACGGACACGAAGGTCACGGGTGACCTGCACGACGCGACCGTGTACTACACCGTGCGCGGCGAGACGTTGCAGGACGAACCGGACTATGCGGCCGCGGCGGCGGCGCTGGAGCGTGCCAAGGGCACGCTGCGCAGCAAGGTCGGCGCCGCCACCGGGGTGCGCTTCACCCCGACGTTGGCCTTCGTTCTCGACAAGGTGCCGGACACGGCGCAACACATGGAGGAATTGCTGGCCCGCGCCCGCGCCGCCGACGCCGATCTGGCGCGGATTCGCGCGGGTGCGACGCCGGCGGGCGAGGCGGACCCGTACCGTGTGACCGGGGTGGAGGACGCAGCCGGGGACAGTACGGCCGAGCTTGATGCTGAGGACACCCGTGACCGCGATCGATCCGACGACTGAGGTAGTACCCGGAGTCGACACCGTGCGTGTCGACGCGCGTGGGGCGGCGTCGTTGCTCGCCGAGGCGAAGACCATCGCGGTGGTGTGCCACGTCTATCCCGACGCCGACACCATCGGTGCCGGACTGGCGCTGGCGCTGGTGCTGGAGCGGATGGGCCGGTCCGTCGAGGTCGGATTCGCGGCGCCGTCGGAACTACCGGAGTCGCTGCAGACGTTGCCGGGTGGACATCTTCTGGTCGCCCCCGACGAGATGCGACCCGATCCCGATCTGGTCGTCACCGTCGACATCCCGAGCATCAACCGGCTGGGCGCATTGCGCGACCTGGCCGATTCTGGGTGCGAGGTGCTGGTGATCGATCATCACGCGTCGAATCAGTTGTTCGGCACGGCGAACTACGTCGATCCGCGTGCCGACTCGACCACGATGCTGGTGGCCGAACTGATCGATGTCTGGCGCGAGCCGATCGACCGGGACGTGGCGCACTGCCTGTACGCGGGGCTCATCACCGACACCGGCTCCTTCCGGTGGGCCAGTGCCCGTGCGCACCGACTGGCCGAGCGCCTGCTGGAGATCGGTATCGACAATGCCGCCATCAGCCGGAGCCTGATGGACACCCATCCCTTCTCCTGGCTGCCGCTGCTGTCGCGCGTGCTGTCGTCGGCGCGTCTGCTGCCCGCCGCCGTCGGTGGTCGTGGCTTCGTGTATGCCGTCGTGTCGCACCAGGAGTGGGTCGCGGCGCGACCCGAGGAAGTCGAGAGCATCGTCGACATCGTGCGCACGACATCGCAGGCCGAGGTCGCCGCGGTATTCAAGGAGATCGAACCCGAGCACTGGTCGGTGTCGATGCGGGCCAAGTCTGCAGTGGACGTCGCGGCGGTCGCCAGCAGGTTCGGTGGTGGAGGTCACCGCCTAGCGGCCGGTTACTCGGCCACCGGGGCGGCCGACGACGTGGCGAAGGCCTTGGAAGCGGCACTTGGCTGAGGCCGCCGACCAGTTCGGGGCGGCTGAACAGCCCGCGGCCGCCACCGGTCGCCGCATCGCCGGGCTGGCATTTCCCGCGCTCGGGGTGCTGGCCGCCGAACCCCTGTACCTGCTGTTCGACATCGCGGTGGTCGGCCGGCTCGGTGCGCTGCCCCTCGCGGGTCTGGCGATCGGCGGGTTGGTGCTGTCGGTGGTGGCCTCACAGCTGACCTTCCTGTCGTACGGCACGACGGCGCGCGCGGCGCGGTACTTCGGATCGGGTAGGCGGGAGTCGGCCGTCGGCGAGGGCGTGCAGGCGACGTGGCTGGGCATCGGCCTGGGCGGCCTCATCGTGATGGTGGTTCAGGCGACTGCCATACCGGTGCTCGCCGTGATCGCCGATGGCGGGCCCATCGCGGCCGAGGCGCTGCCTTGGTTGCGGCTGGCGATCCTGGGCGCGCCCGCCATCCTGATCTCGTTGGCGGGCAACGGCTGGATGCGAGGGGTTCAGGACACCGCGCGTCCGCTGCGTTACGTGACCACGGGCTTCGCATTGTCCGCCGTGCTGTGCCCGCTACTCGTTTACGGCTGGCTGGGGATGCCCCGCCTCGAGCTGGCCGGATCGGCAATGGCCAACCTGGTCGGGCAGTGGCTGGCGGCGCTTCTGTTCTGCCGCGCGCTGGTGGCCGAACGGGTACCGCTGCGAATCGACGTGTCGGTGTTGCGCATGCAGATCGTGATGGGCCGCGACCTGCTGTTGCGGACGTTGGCCTTCCAGGCGTGTTTCGTGTCCGCCGCTGCAGTGGCCGCGCGTTTCGGGGCAGCCGCGGTCGCCGCCCATCAGGTCGTGCTCCAGCTGTGGAGCTTCCTGGCGCTGGTCCTGGACTCGCTGGCCATCGCCGCGCAGGCCCTGGTCGGCGCAGCGCTGGGGGCGGGCCAGCTGGCGCACGCGAAGTCGGTGGCGATACGGGTCACGGTCTTCTCGACCCTGGCGGCGGCAGTACTCGCAGCGGCGTTCGCGCTTGGGTCGACGGCGCTGCCGTCGCTCTTCACCGACGACCGCGCGGTGCTCGACGAGATCGGCGTGCCGTGGTGGTTTCTGGTCGCCCAGCTGCCGCTGGCCGGAATCGTGTTCGCGCTCGACGGGGTGCTGCTCGGGGCCGGGGACGCGCGGTTCATGCGCAACGCGACGCTGGCGAGTGCGTTGCTCGGCTTCCTGCCGTTGATCTGGCTGTCCCTGGCGTTCGGCTGGGGGCTGCTCGGCATCTGGTCGGGCCTGACCACGTTCATGGTGCTGCGTCTGGTGTTCGTCGGCTGGCGGGCGGTGTCCGGCCGTTGGCTGGTGGCGGGAACTGGCTGACCGGGCGGGCCCGGGTCAGTCGTCGTCGTTCGCCAGACGGACGATGCCCAGCTCACCGTCGAGTACGACGCGGTCGCCGGTCTGGAACACGCGGGTTCCGATGCGGGTGTTCACGACCGCGGGGAGCCCGTATTCGCGTGCGACCACCGCCCCGTGTGAGACGGCACTCCCGATGTCGGTGACCAGACCCGAGATGAGGCTGAAATAGGGTGTCCAGCCGACGTCGGTGATCGGCGCGATGAGGATCTCGCCGCGTCGGAGTCCCTCTGCCTCGTCGAGGCTGCGCACGATGCGTGCCACCCCGACGACGCGCCCGCGACTCACGGGGGCTCCGCGCACGCTGCCCTCGGAATCGGCGGCCTCGAGGTCGAGGCGGAGTCGGGTCGGTTCGCCCTGGAACACGTCGGGGAACTCGTAGGTCTGCTGCTGGTCGAAGGCGACGCGTCGGGCGAGCGCCTTGGCCGCAAGCCCTTCCTCTGCGTTTTGGGTGAGCCGGCCGAGTTCGTCGTGGGTGAGGAAGAACACCGCGTCATGATCCGGCAGCAGTCCCTCCTGCACGAGGAGTTCCGCCAGGCTGCGGTACGCCTCCTTGAACGAGGTGACCACCGCGACGAGGCCCGACTTGGTCTCTTCGCGGGAGCGGACCGCCTGGCGCGCCAGGCGGGCGACCAGTGTGACCGCACGACCGACCTTCGGGGCGGCAGCCCGGTCGGGACGGTTGATCGGGTGGCCGCCCGGTCCGAGCTGGCGTAGGGGAATCTGCAGCGACGTGATCAGTGGCAGGGGATCTTCGCGCCACTCGGGCTGACGCAGTTCGAGTTCCTTGATGGCACGGTGGCCGTGACGCTGCAGATAACGTTCGAACTCATCGCGCGCATCGCCGGCGTCGGGGGACCGGATCCAGTCGAGCGCCGCCCGTGGTCCGGCGTGAATGAAGCACACGTCGGCATCGGGATGGGCGGCGATCCGCTTCTGGATGCGCTCGGCGCCGGCGATGATGTCGGCGCTCTCGACGTCCTCGGCTCCGGCCAGCAGCGCCGCGACGGTGGCGTGGTGCTCCTCGGTTGGATCGCCGCCCCCGGCGATCACCCCGAGCAGGGTTGGGGTCAGGACACCCGAGCCCGCCGAGGAAATCAGGTGGTAGTGCATCGCGTCGTAGATCTGGTGAAAGCGGCGATCGATCTGCTGCCAGGCCGCCGCGGCGCTGCGGGAATCGGGCAGCCTCGGCTGCGCGACGAGGCGGCTCATCTTTCGACGTGCCCTGGGTTGGCTCAGCAGGTAGCCCAGGTATCGGATGCCGTTGGCGAAACGTTGCCGCCGTGGCGGCGGGTCGCTGCCACGAATCGTGAACTCGGTGATGGGGCGCCCGCAGATCGAGAGCGCCAACTGGTCGGCGCTGGAGCCCAGTGCGTGGGTCGCCGTGTCGCTCATGGTGCTCAGGTTGAGGAAGAGGTGCCCGGAGTTCATGGCCAGGAACCGCATGCTCGGCGTCACCGCGTCTTGAATGCCGACCTGCACGTGCATCATCTGCATGCCGACGTCGATGCTGCGCGCGGTGAAGGAGTAGGAGAGCGGGGTGCAGGCGCCGGGGAACATCTCGCCGACGTTGCAACGCGTGTACACGTGGGTAGGGTCGATCGGCGTATCGAGTTCGTTGGGATCCGGCGGAAGCACCGTGATGGGCCTCGCCTGCAGCCAGTGCACGTCGTCGTGCGCGTCGATCGCCCACTCGAGGTCCAGCGGGCACCCCTCGGCCGCTTCGGCGGAGAGGGCCGACGCGACCAGGGTCTGCCGGGCGGCGTCGCTGAGAATCGGTGTCTGGCCTTCGAGTTCGGCCTCGCGGGTGGTGCCGCTGCGATCGAGCACGTAGTGGTCCGGGGACGCGTGCCCGCTGACGAGCGCCTCGCCCAGGCCGGCGACGGCATCGATGACGATGCGGTCGCGGCGTCCCGTGACGGGGTCGGCGGTGAAGAGCACGCCGGCACTGACGGCTGGGGCCATGTTCTGCACCACCACGGACATGGCGTGTTCGCCGTCGCTGCCCGCGCTCTGTCGTCGGTACTGCGCGGCTCGGCTGCTCTCCAGCGATGCGAGGCACGCGTCGATGGCAGTGCGGAGGGCGTCGATGCCCGTGACGTCGAGGATCGTCTCGTACTGGCCGGCGAAGCTCGCATCCGCCGAGTCCTCACCCAGTGCAGACGAGCGCACCGCAACCGCTGTTCCGCCGAGTTCGGTGTATCGGGCCTCGAGGTCGTCGGGTAGCCGTCCGGGGGTGGCGCCGACGATGACGAAGGCGGGGGGCACGCGCAAGCCGAGTCCGACGAGTTTGGCGAGGCCCTCCGCCTTGCCTCCCACGGGTGCGTCACCCAGGGCGTCGAGGGTCAGAATGGTCGGCTTCGTCGCGGTCGGCTTCGTCACGCGGTCGCCGTCCTCCTCGTCGTCCATGCAGACCGTACGCCCGCAAAATCTGATTGCCATCCAAACTTATACTAGAATATCGTTTTATTGCCCGGCTCACGGCCCGGGTGGACCGAGGATGGACATGGCGACTCCGGAGACGCAGCCGGCGGGATCGACACGTCGGGAGCGCCGTCGCCTCGAGGTCTCGAATCGAGTGCTGGATGCAGCCGAGGCCCTGTTCGTCGAGAAGGGATTCGACGAGACGACCGTGGCCGAGATCTGTGAGGCCGCGGACGTGGCATACGGGACGTTCTTCAATCACTTCCCGGCCAAGTCGGATGTGTTGCTCGCCATGGGTGCGCGCGCGGTAGAGGACATTTCGCAACAACTGAGCGCCCTGTCGTGCCGGCCCGGTCCGATCGGCGACGCGCTGACGCTTCTCTTCGAAGGATTCGCGGAGCATCTGGAATCGGTGTCGCCGGGCGAACGCGCACTTGCTGCCCGGGTCGAATCGCTCGCCTTCACCGATGTTCGCGAAGACCGCGACGGCGGCTTCCACGCCGCCTTCGTCGCCTTCATCGGGCAATCCGTGGCGGCCGGCCGGGTGCGCGCGGACATTCCGGCCGAGACACTGGCCGACCTGCTGGCGAGCGCCTACGCGACGATGGCGCTCAGCTGGGTTCACATTCAGGACTTTCCGATTCGGACGCGCGCGCGTGCACTCGCCGACGTCCTCGCCGAAACCCTCGCGCCGCGCGCAGGCGCGGTCCCGTCCCCGGCGGCCGCCCGCTCGTCATCAACGGCAAGGAGGCCGACGTGTTGAGGGATCTCGAAGGCAACGTGGCCGTAGTCACCGGCGCAGGACACGGAATCGGTCGGGCGCTAGCAGCTGGTTTCGCGGCCGAGGGGATGCGGGTCGTGGCCGCCGACATCGATGAGACCGGGGCACGTGAGACCGCCGCTGGAATCGGCGCCGCCGCCGTCGCACGGCGCGTGGACGTTTCCGACGCCGCATCGGTCGCCGCGCTGGCCGATGGCTGTTTCGCCGAGTTCGGTCAGGTCGACCTGCTGGTCAACAACGCCGGTGTGTTCCAGGGCGGGCTCTCCTGGGAGCGGAGCATCGGGGATTGGGAGTGGGCCTTCGGCGTGAACGTCTACGGGATCATTCATGGCATTCGCAGCTTCGTGCCGCGCATGATCGCGCAGGGGACCGACGGGCACGTCGTCAATACCGCGTCCGTGGCGGCGTTCGTCTCCGCGCCGGTTTCGGCGCCCTACGTCGTCTCGAAGTGCGCGGCCCTGTCCGTGACCGAGTGTCTGGCCCATGACCTCGCCGCCATTGGCGCGAAGATCGGTGCATCGGTGTTCACCCCCAGTGCCTTCGATACGGGGATTGCACACACGGCGGGCGTCAGGCCCGGACGCTTCGGGGTCGACCACACCGACGACGGCAAGGGTACGGCCGAGGCGCTCGCAGCGATGGTGTCGGTGGGAATGGCCCCCGCCGAGGCGGTGAAGCCCGTGATCGGCGCCGTTCGCTCCGGCGAGTTTCTGATCGCCACCCAGCCGAGCTACGCCGAGCAACTCCGCAACCGCTACGACTCACTCCTCGAGCGAAGGCTGCCCCCGCTGACCGCGGTGGACTAGCAGCTACGCGAGACCCGATCCCGATTCATCGACGAAAGGTTCCGACCTCAGAATGGCCGACCATTCCCTGCTCCGAGTCGCGGTGATCGGCGCCGGCCCCGCAGGCCTCGCCGCCGGCCACGAACTCCTGGCCAACGGTTTCACGAACGTCACGATCTTCGAGAAGTCCGACGCCGTGGGAGGCACGTGGCACCTGCACACCTACCCGGGACTCGCCTGCGACGTCTGGGCCCACGCCTACACGTTCTCCTATCGGCCCAACCCCGACTGGACCGCGAGCTTCGTCGACCAGCCCGAGATCGAGTCCTATCTGCAGACCTGCGCGACCGAGTTCGGCCTCGACCGGCACATTCGACTGAACACCCGGATCACGGCCGGACACTATGACGACGCCGGAGTCTGGCGGCTCACGACTGAGGCCGGAGAGTCGTTCGAGTTCGATGTCGTGATCAACGCGATGGGCAACCAGCACACGCCGCGTTACCCCAGCGTGTCCGGTATCGACGAATTCGAGGGCGCGACCTTTCACGGCACCCGCTGGGATCACCGCGTCGAGCTGAAGGGCAGGCGGGTCGCGGTCGTCGGCTCTGCCGCGAGTGCCGTGCAGATCGTGCCCGAGGTGGCGAAGATCGCGGGCACGCTCACGGTGCTGCAGCGCTCGCCCAACTGGATCATGCCGCGACGCCGCAGGTTCTATTCGGACGCGCAGCGCGATCGCTGGCATCGGTTTCCGGTCCTGATGAGACTGATCCGTCGCGGCCAGCAGTTCCTGATGAGCTTCGTCCACGATGCCGCAACACTCGGCCACAAGCGCGCCAAGCAGTTCGAGAAGATGGCCAGGAAGTTCATCAACGACACGATCCCGGATCCGGAGCTGCGTGCCGCCCTTACGCCGGCCGACCCGTACGGCTGCAAGCGCGGCCTGGTCTCCGACGACTTCTACCCGGCCCTGCTGCGCGACAACGTCGAGCTGGTTCCGGAGGCGCTGGGTGCGGTGCGTCCCACGGGGATCACCACTGAGAACGGCCGGGAGATCGACGTCGACGTCATCATCTTCTGCACGGGTTACCGCATCCTCGACTTCGATCGCATCGACGTCCTCGGCGAGGCGGGCAGGAGCCTCGCCGGCGCGATGGCACAGTCGCCGGAGGCGTTCAAGGGGATTGCGGCGCCGAACTTCCCCAACTACTTCTTCGCCGTCGGCCCCAACGGACTGCCACTCGACGCATCCTATTTCCTGACCGCCGAGCGGAACCTCGAGACGATCGTCGCGTTATTGCGCGAGAAGCAGCAGGTCGGCGCGGCGTCACTGGCGGTCAAGCCCCACGTCAGCCGGGCCTACAACGGGTGGTTGGCCGAACAGTTCCCCCGCTACTCCTGGGCATCGCCGTCCTGTCGCAGCTACTACCAGGACGCGAGCGGGCGCGCGCCGTTCCTGTTCCCCGGTCGTTTCAAGGAGTACGCCGAACTCCACGCGAAGTCGGGGCTGCACGAGTACGACCTGACCTACGTGTCCGAGCAATTGCCTACGTCACCAAACGCCTCGGGAGCCTGACACTCGTCGGGGCGCCGGAAGAAGCCCTGCTGGGGATCGAGATCGGCGACGAGGTGGAACTGCGTGACATCGGTCGGAACCCGTGGACATCCATCCACGAGGCCGCCGACCAGTCGCTGCCGAGGCGCTGCACTGGTTGCGGCTGGTGATCCTGGGCGCGCCCGTCATCCTGGTCTCGCTGGCATGCCCTGTCCGCGCCCCTGGCTGATGGCGGGTACCCCGCAGTGTCCCCGACGCCCCTATCGACGTCGGGAACACTGCCCGTCAGTGGTGGTCGGTCACCTACCCCCCGGCCGTCACGTCCTGTTCGACGCGCCCGAACTCTACTGTCTTCCCGCTGAACTGGCCCTTGCACGAAAGCGCCCCGGCAGCACCCCCGAGCCCACAACGAGGCGCGGCTACCCCGGCGACAAGGACTTCAGCGCCGTCATCGAGATACTGGAGTAATCCGCAAATTGGCGTCTGCCACGACCCAGCCGGAGCCGGGCCGTGGCAGACGTTGTCGGATTGCTACGGGTCAGAAGGTTTCGTTACGGTCGATACTGCCGAACTTGACATTCTGGCCATTGAAATCGCCGGTGCACGACACCGTGATGTGGTAGGTGGAAAGGGGAAGCGGCCCTGGAATATATTTACGGGTCACAGACGCATTCGCACCGATCGGGAAGGCATCGGTCTTCCCCCCGACCGCGGTCCCGCCCGCAGCAGCGGCGTTGTACTCACATTGACCAGCGACCTTCGAGTTGTTCTTGAAAGTCGCATTCAAGCCAGCACCCGCCCGCGCGAAGTTCAACGTGACAGAGTCCTGCGGGGGCGGCGGGGCGGCCGGGCAGGTCTGCCCGGCCGGAACCTCGGGAACCGGCGAATCCGGCGGACACTTCACCGGAGGCTGAGGAGGCACCGGCGCACACTCAGCCGGTGGGATGACCGTCGGAGTCGGAGAACCCGCCGGGCAGGTGACGGGCTTGGGGGCCTCCACCGGTTTGGGCGCCGGCTTGTACACGTAGTCCGAGAAGGGACCACACCAATCCTTCTCCGCATTTTTCTTGCGGCAACCCTGCATTGCCAAGGTGAATCCCGTGTCCCCGGGAATGCCAACCGTGTAGTTTAGGGTGTCGCCACAAGCTTTACCTATCTCGGCATCACCCACGCCATTGATGCGGATGTGCACCACGTCCCCGGCATATTCTTCGTGAACTCGCGGACAGCCGCTAATGTGGCAGATGGTGTTACCGCCATTTGACTGGCAGGACACGTCATATCCATTGGGCAGCGGGTCCGCAGACGCGACCGGCGTCGCCAACATCCCGGTAGCACAAACTAGCGCGGCTGCGGCCGCGGCCGCAAGCACAGCGGATATTCGTTTTGGAATCATGACACCCTCCTTAAAATTGTCGATGGGCGTCGGTATGACACCCAGCGGTTACTACGTCAAACGTCCCGCGGCGAGTGCTCGGCTCACCCTTCGCAGCGTGGGCGGGGGGCCGCACCGCACGCCGAAACGGTCGCCGACGGTGTCCAACGTGCGGTTACCGAGGGGTCAAAACTAGCGTCGGGACGAGATCGGTTAAATCGGGTGTTTCCCTACCGTTTGGTCATCGGATCGGTTCGGCGGGTTGGCAGAGCGCACCCGGCTCGCCGGCAGACGGCGGCCCCGGTAGCGGGATCTACTGGACCTGGGCGCGGCCGCGTTCGAGCACCGCGGAGCGGTTGGCGGCGATGTCGTCACCGGTCGCCACCCGCATCCACCGGGTCGCCGACGTGGCCTCGATCCACAGCCCGGCCTGGGTCTGCTGGTCGTCGATGCGGTGGTAGGACTCCAGCAGCGCGCGGACGGCCCGCTGGTTGTTGCCGACGATCGCGGCCGCCACGCTGCGCGCCGCCGGCAATAGGTCGTCGTGCGCCACGACCTCGGTGACGAGACCGGCGCGCAGTGCGTCGGAGGCGGACAGGTAGTCACCGGTCAGGCTCATCCGACGGGCCAGCCCGATGCCGACCTTCTGCGGCAGGCGCACCGACAGGCCCCACGTCGGCAGGAGGCCGACACGGGCGTGCGTGTCGGCGAAGCGTGCGTTCTCCGAGGCGATCAGGATGTCGCAGTACAGCGCGAGTTCGAGGCCGCCCGTCACGGCGGCGCCGTTGATGGCGCCGATCACCGGTTTGCCCATGGCGGGCCACCTGGGGGAGATGTCGGGTAGCTCGGATGAGTCACCGAGTTCCTTGAGGTCCAGGCCCGCGCAGAACACCGGGTCCGCGCCGGTCAGGATCACCACGTCGACCTCGTCGTCGGCCTCGGCCTCGGCCAGTGCGGCGTAGAACCTGGTGCGCAGCGCCGAGGACAGCGCGTTGCGCGACCGAGGGCGGTTCAGTGTGAGGGTGCGCACGCGGTTGGTGGTGTCGATCAGCAGAACGGCGGTGTCGGCGCTAGGCATCAGATCACCGTATCGACCTATGGTTGGGGCATGTGCCGCAACATCACGGAACTGCGCGGGCTTGAGCCCGCAGCGACGGCCGAGGAGATCGAGGCTGCGTCGCGGCAGTACGTCCGCAAGGTCAGCGGGATCACCCGACCGACCGCCGCCAACGAGACCGCGTTCGAGAACGCGGTCGCAGAGGTCACGGCCACCACCGCGCGACTGCTGGCCCAGTTGCCGCAGCGACGGCAGCCGCCGAAGACGGTGCCACCGCTTCGCCGCCCGGAGGTCCGGGCACGGCTCACGTCGCGCGCCACCGGTGGCTGAGTGGATACCCCTGCTCTCAAGGAGTGGAGCGCGGCCGTGCACGCAATGCTCGACGGTCGTCAGACCGTGCTGCTCCGCAAGGGCGGAATCGGGGAGAAGCGGTTCGCCCTCACGGCATCCGAGTTCCTGTTCTTCCCGACGGTCGCGCACGGCCACGCCGATCGGGTCCGCTCCGAGCACCGCGGCCTTCTCGATGAGGCGGCGCCGGACAGCACCGACGACGAGGTGGTGATCCGCGCCGGAGCACGGGTGATCGCCGCGGTGAGCGTGGCTCAGCCGGAACGCATCGACGAGATCGGTGACCTGCACATCTGGACGCCCGAATCGGTGCGCGCCGAACGGCTGGACTTCCGTCCCCGACACCGGCTCACCGTCCTCGTGGTCTCGGCGCGGGCGCTGCGTGAACCCTTCCGGCTCGCACGCACCCCCGCCCACGCGGGCTGCACCAGCTGGGTGGACCTGCCCGTCGAACCCGCATGGGGTGATGCCGTCCACGACGACGACACGCTGCAGGCGATAGCTGACCGGGTGCGGGCCTCAGTCGGCTGACGGCGGGTTCGGGCCCGAGGGCAACAGCAGGCGCGACACCCCGCCTGCGCCGTGGTGCACGCTGTGCCTCGCGGGCACCATGCGACTGCCCGAGCTGGGCGGCTCGCCGGTGCCCAGGTTGCGGACGAAGCGCGGATGCGAACCTCCCGCGACGAGCACCCGGATGCGCGATCCGGCGCCGAAGCGGTGCGCCATGGGGTCGAGTTCGAGCCGGATGGTTCCGGAATCGGTTGTCAGCCTGACGAATCCGTCACTGACGCTGCGGGATTCGCCGTTTGCGTCGACCTCACTGAGTCGGACGAACACGTCGTTGTTCGGATTGTCGCAGGAGTGCGCCAGCTCCATGACGGGTGTGCCCGCGACGTACAGGTCGGCCGGCAGCGGGTCGCCGGTGAAGTCCAGCACGTCTGCGCGCAGCGCCAGCACGCCGTCGTCGCGGTAGCCGCTATCGGGCGAGAGCAGCCTGCCGCCGATCGTCGGCGTCGGGTCCGCGGGATCGAACGTGAACGTCGACGGGTGCGACCCGGCATCGGGCGGATCATCGGAAAGTCGGTGTGCGGGATGCAGATACAGCACCGACTCGCCCATGGCGGGCGGCCAGTCGGGAAGCTCGACCCAGCCGGTGGCGTTGACGTAGGCCCTGACCGGACTGCGATCCTTGGCGGCCCGACCTGCCAGGTGGGTGTCCAGCCACGCGAATGTCTCGCGAAGCACCGTCGGCAACGCCTTGGTCGTCATCTGGGAGTGCGTCCACGGCCCGACGGTCAACGCCGTGGTCACGTCGCGGTCGCGAAGGTGGCGGAATTGCGCCAATGTCTGCTCGAGGAACAGGTCCTGCCAGCCGCCGAAGAGCAGAACGGGGCACTCGACCCGGTCGAGTGCGGCGTCGAGTCGCATGGGATCCCAGAACGGGTCCGCGGGATCGGCGTGTTCGGTCCACGACTCCCACCAGGGCGCCCGATCGGACAGCAGGGCGCGCCCCGCGGCGCCCATCGGCGCCTGGTCGGCGGTGCGCGCCACCACCCGCCGGGACCGACTCTGCCGCACCACGGCCTTGATGCGCCCTGGATCCTCTTGGTGGGCGACCATGTCGCTCCAGCCGAGGAAGTCGTTGAGCGTGAATGAGCCGGTACCCCACGTTGCGGCCCTGAAGTCGTGCGGTCCGACGCTGATGATCGCGGCCTTCATCTCCGGCGGCGGGTCCATCAGCAGCGCCCACTGTGTGAAGCCGAGGTAGGACAACCCGAGGGTCGCGAACGATCCCGTGAACCAGGTCTGCTCGCGCAGCCAGGCCACGGTGTCGGCGCCGTCGGCAACCTCGTGGACCATCGGCACGAACTCGCCGCCCGACCCGTACGTGCCTCGCACGCTCTGGAATACGACGTGGTAGCCGCGCGAGGCGTAGACGGTGCCGAACACGACGGAGAACGGAAACATCCGACCGTAGGGGCAGCGCGCCAGCAGCGTGCCCGCCGGTGTGGACGTATCCGGTACGTAGTGGTCGGCGACGAGTTCGACGCCGTCGCGCATGGGGACGCGCACCCCGTTGCGCACGGTGTACCCCGACGTCGGTGGTGGCAGCCCGAGTGCTCGGCTGAAGGCGTGCGAGGCGAACCGCGTGGGGATCGTTCGGAAAACCACGTCTGCAGGGTACGCACGCGCCGGCACCCTCTCTTGACGGTCCGCCCGATTTAGTAGCAGTCTACTGTCTCGAATGTAGGAGGAGGTGCGACGTGGCATCACCCGACGAGCTGCTGACCGCGGCGGTGACGAAGACCGGCTTGCGGGACTTCGGTGACGAATCGTTCCGGGAGGGCCTGACGATCCTGCTGCGGGATCTGAGATCCGCCCGGCTCAACGCTCGCGGTGAGGGTTTCCTGTACCCGCGCATCGTCGGCTACCTGGAGCAGCGACTCCAGGTGGAGGACTGGTACCGGCGTCATCCCGAGATCGACGACGTCACGATCGAGGCCCCGCTGTTCGGCCTCGGACTGCCGCGCACCGGCTCGACGGCGCTATCGTGCCTGCTCGCCCAGGACCCCGAGATCCGCTACGTGCGCAGGTGGGAGTCGGCCGAACCCTGTCCGCCGGCATCGACGGTCAGCGGGGTCGATCCCCGCATCCCCGACGAGGAGCAGGTGGAGGTGGGTAGCCGCTTCCACGTGCCGCACGACACGCACGACCCGATGGAATGCCTCGACATCATGGCGATGGACTTCAAGTCCCAGATCTATCAGGCGTTCGCCACCATTCCCGCGTACTCGGAATGGCTCGCGACGGGTGCCGACTTCACCTCGACCTACCGCTTCGAGAAGCGCGTGCTCAAGCTGATGCAGTTCGGTGAGCCGCCCCGGCGGTGGCGGCTGAAGTCGCCGTCTCACGTGTTGTCGCTCGGCGCGTTGGACACGGTGTTCCCCGACGCCCGATTCGTCATGACCCATCGCGACCCGACCGACGTCCTGCTGTCGGTGGTCGACCTGTACGCCGACATGGTTGGTGGCTTCAGCGATCACGTCGACCGGCCCTACCTCGGCCGGCTGAACGTCGACCAGTGGTCCTTGGGGATCGACCGGACGATGGCGTTTCGTGCCGACGGCGGAGCCGAAGACCGGTTCTACGACATCGACTTCCGTGCCATGGCCGACGATCCGATCGGTGAGGTGCGCGGACTCTACGCCTGGCTGGGCGAACCGGTCGGCGCCGAGTTCGAGCGGCGGATGACCAGCTGGTGGGATCACAACGCCGCCAACCGCGAACCAGGCCGCCGCGCCGATCCCGCCGACTTCGAGCTGCACGACTACGAGGTGCGACCTCGCTTCGCCTACTACGTCGAGTGCGCGCGGCGGTGGACCGACCGCGAACGCGGCGGTGTCGGGGCGACCCGGTGACGCGTTCCCGTTGCCGGGCAGGCGCGCGATCGCCACGCCAGTAGGCTGAACGGTTGTGTCTGCCCCGTCACGCGAACTTCGACAACCGACCCTCTGGGCGGTAAGCGACCTGCACATCGGTCACAGCGGCAACAAGCCGGTCACCGAGTCGCTGTATCCGGCCACGCCTGACGACTGGCTGATCGTCGCCGGCGACGTCGGCGAACGCACCGACGAGATCCGCTGGTCACTGGATCTGCTGCGCAAGCGGTTCGCCAAGGTGATCTGGGTGCCCGGCAACCACGAGTTGTGGACCACCCAGAAGGATCCGATGCAGATCTTCGGCCGCTCCCGCTACGACTACCTGGTGACCATGTGCGACGAGATGGGCATCCTCACTCCCGAGCACCCGTTCCCGGTGTGGACCGAAGAGGGCGGCCCGGCCACCATCGTGCCGATGTTCCTGCTGTATGACTACACGTTCCTGCCGGAGGGGACGGCGACCAAGGCCGAGGGTCTCGCCGTCGCCCGTGAGCGCAATGTCGTCGGCACCGACGAGTTCCTGCTGTCGGCCGAGCCGTACGCGACGCGCGACGCCTGGTGCCGGGACCGCGTGACGGCCACCCGCAAGCGCCTCGAAGATCTGGACTGGATGTCGCCGACGGTGCTGGTGAACCACTTTCCCACGGTGCGGGAACCGTGTGACGCCATGTTCTACCCGGAGTTCGCACTGTGGTGCGGCACCACGGCGACCGCGGACTGGCACACCCGCTACAACGCGCTCTGCTCGGTCTACGGGCACCTGCACATCCCGAGGACCACGTGGTACGACGGCGTGCGGTTCGAGGAGGTGTCGGTGGGCTATCCGCGCGAGTGGCGGCGGCGCAAGCCCTACCGGTGGCTGCGCCAGATCCTGCCCGACCCGAAGTACGCGCCCGGATATCTCAACGAGTTCGGCGGGCACTTCGAGATCACCGACGAGATGCGCGTCAACGCCGAGCGCATGCAACAGCGCATCCGGGACAGGCGGTCGTGACGGCGACCCTGCTGGCCGGGGTGCTACCCGGGCGGGTGGTCGCCGCCGAGACCTACTCCGACCCGCCCGACCAGGTGGCGCTGCCCGAGGAGGAGGCGCTCATCGCGCGCGCGGTGGCCAAGCGGCGCAACGAGTTCATCACCGTGCGTGATTGCGCGCGCCGGGCGCTCGCCGAACTCGGGCTGCCGCCCGTTCCGATCCTCAAGGGCGACAAGGGCGAGCCGTGCTGGCCGGACGGCGTGGTCGGCAGCCTCACCCACTGCGAGGGCTTCCGCGGCGCGGTGGTCGGCCGGTCCAGCGACACCCGATCCGTTGGCATCGATGCCGAACCACACGACGTACTGCCCAAGGGCGTCCTCGACGCGATCAGCCTGCCCGTCGAACGCAGCGAACTCGGCGCGTTACCCAGCGGACTGCACTGGGACCGAATCCTGTTCTGCGCCAAGGAGGCGACGTACAAGGCATGGTTCCCGCTGACCCGTCGGTGGCTCGGCTTCGAGGACGCGCACATCACCCTGGACGTCGATGGTTCGGGCGTGTCGGGCACGTTCTCCTCCCGCGTGCTCATCGACCCGGCCGCCGAGTTCGGGCCACCGCTGCGCACGCTGAGTGGAAGATGGTCGGTGCGCGACGGACTGGCCCTGACCGCGATCGTGTTGTGAGCGCCCCGCCGCCCCCGGGCATCGTCGTCGTCGACAAGCCCGCGGGGATGACGAGTCACGACGTCGTGGGCCGGTGTAGACGGATCTTCGGTACCCGCAAGGTGGGCCACGCGGGCACGCTTGATCCCATGGCGACCGGGGTTCTAGTCGTCGGCATCGAGCGTGCGACCAAGATCCTCGGCCTGCTCACCGCGACCGACAAGTCCTACGCTGCGACGATCAGGCTCGGTCAGGCCACGTCGACCGAGGACGCCGAGGGGGAGGTGGTTGCGACCGTGTCGGCCGCCCACGTGACCGATTCGGAGATCGCCGCCGCCGTTACCGCGCTGCGGGGGGAGATCGACCAGGTGCCCTCGTCGGTGAGCGCGATCAAGGTGGACGGCCAGCGTGCCTACAAGCTCGCCCGCGAGGGAAGATCGGTCGAGCTGGCCGCACGCCGGGTCCGGATCGACCGGTTCGACGTGTCGGCGGTTCGGCGGGTGGACGCCTTCCTCGACGTCGACGTCGCGGTGGACTGCTCGTCGGGTACCTACATCCGGGCGTTGGCCCGCGACGTCGGCACCACGCTCGGCGTGGGTGGTCACCTGACGGCGCTGAGGCGAACCCGAGTCGGCCGGTTCGACCTGGCCCAGGCACGGTCACTGGACGACCTCGCCGACACCCCGCGGCTGAGCCATCCGCTCGACGCGGCCTGCCTGCTGGCCTTCCCGCGCCGCGACGTCACCGCCGACGAGGCGGAGTCCGCACGGCACGGCAGAGCGCTGAAGCCGGCAGGCATCGACGGCATCTACGCCGCCGTTGCGCCCGACGGTGACGTGATCGCGCTGCTGCGCGACGAGGGGTCACGCACGAAGTCGGTGGTCGTCGTGCGACCGGCGACGCTCTAGTTCCCTCCCTGGCGAGCAGACGCAAAAGGCCCTCATCCGTCCCGGATGAGGGCCTTTTGCGTCTGCTCGCGCAAGGGGGCGGGGAACTGCCGCGCAAGGCATCGGGACCGCTGTTGTGAGAGGATGCTGGCTATTCGCAGCCGGCGCGATGGCCCGACCCTCGGGGGTTGCCATTCCGCACGGTCCACGCCAAACCACATCCCCGTTTCGGATCTTGATCCGTGCGCCGCATGGCGTCGGGATGACGTCGCAATCACTGGAGTTCACATGTCGGCCAACAGATCTGCTGAACCGCACCGTTCCAGAATCAACTCGGTGCTGACCTGGCTCGGTGGCGGTGAGTGGCGCGAACTCGACGAGCGTCACCAGCGATCCACCCACGTGATCGCCGGGATCGTGGTTCTGCTTCGCTGCTGCGCTGGCGTGGTTGGTCGCGACCCTGGCCATCGTGCAATCCACCCGCTGGCCCGTGGCGGTCGTGATTCCGTTCACCCTGTTGGTCGGTGTGCTCGTCGGCTCGGTCAGTCGCGCGATCGCCGGGGGTCCGGCCAGCGGGTGGGCCGGTGTCGCGGGACGTACGACCGTCGCAGTCGCCGTGGGTCTGATCATCGGTGAACTGGCTGCCGTCGTGCTGCTGGCCGGCTCGATCGACCGTCGAATCGACGAGCAGGCGGCACGCAGCGCCGAATCGGTACCGCCAGTGGCAGCGGCTTCGGCGGCCCTGGAGCGCACACGCCTGACGCGCGCCGGCCTGGACGACGCAGTGGCGCAGGCACGCAGAGTTCGCGATGAGGCGCTCGTCGTCGCCAGGTGTGAGTTCAACCCGTCACCGGCCTGTCCGGAGACCCGGATCACCGGTGTGCCCGGCACCGGCCCTGAAACCCGCACGGCCCAGGATTTTCTCTCCGATGCTCAGCAGCAGCTGGACGGTGCGCTCGCGGCACGGGACCAGCGAGCGGCCGGACTGGACTCTCGGATCGTCGACGATGAGCGCGCATTGGCACTGGCTCGGGCGGGCGGCATCGCGGATGCAGATCGTGGCCTCGGCGCGCGATGGGTCGCCATGAACGGCTTGACGTCGGGTGAGCCAGCCTCGATGCTGTTGCGCCTGCTGTCGATCGGGTTCGTCGTGCTGCTGATACTGCTGCCGCTGATCCTCAAGCAGTGGCGCGGTGAGACGGCACATGATCGCCGGTCGGCGGCCCGTGCAGAACGTGAGCGCGCGGAGCTGGACGCCGACACCGCCGTTGCACTCAAGCGTGCGGAGGTTCGCGCGGCGGCCGAGATGATGTGGGCCGAGCAGCAGCTGGCCAGTGCCCGACTGGCCGTGGAGGCGCAAACCGAGATCGATCGCGAACGGCAGCGTCGACGCGTGCTGGAGGAACTCGAGGCTGCAGTGCCCGCCCGGTTGCAGCGTGCCGTCGAACCGGCCGAGTTGGCGACGACGAGCCGTTCAGCGGCCGAGCTACCCGCCGGCGCCGACGACGTAGCCGTCCAAGAGCCGGGCAACCTGCCGGCGCGGCAGGAGTCCGGGGGTGCCGTCGAGCCGAGTGGCCGCGGCGTTTCACCATTCGTCCCGAAGCTTCCTGACATCACCATGACCGCCGCTCGCTTGATCCGCCCGTTCGTGCCGCCGATCATCGCCAGCGCCATCGACACCACCACCAGGCCGCTGCGTGGAACACGTCAGATCGTGGAAGAGGTCGAAGAGATTCACTTCTCGCTCACGCGGACTCGCACCGTGTCGGTCCATTCCGAGAGTTCCGAAGTGTCGGTTCCTCGCCGGACATCGGCCGACCGCGTCGATGGAGACCCGCGCGACGGTGAGGTCGCCGCGGCCCGGTCCGACTCGAGCCGTCGGAACACGGCACGCGCGTCGATCGGGTCGGCCGCTGACGCGGCCCACGACCAGCCCGAACTCACAGAACTCGAGCGGCGTCGCGCGGTGGGTGGCGCAGAGGGGCCACGACAACTGCCATCCGCGGAGTAGGCGCCCGCACGTCGGCCGATGCTCGCGCGAGCAGACGCAAAAGGCCCTCATTCCACGTGATTGAGGGCCTTTTGTGTCTGCTCGCGGGGTGGAAGTGGCTCTCAGGATAGAGCTCGTCGAACGTCTCGATCGAGCGTTCGATGTCGCCCTTCACCGCGCGGGCGGCGGCCATGCCGATGGGCCCGAACAGCGGCCTGCCGCCAAGGTCGATCTTCACCGTGAACGAACTGCCACCATCGGTCGCCCCGACCTTCATCGACAGCGCATATTTGGTACCGCCGACACCGTCGCCAGTGATCTCGAGCAGCTTCGGCGGATCGACGCGGCGCACCGTCCACGTCACGCGATTGCGCATGCCCTTCGCGCCGGCCACGCCGATCACCGTGGTGCCGACCGTCAGTTCGGCCGGCACGTCGGACCGCCAGCCCTGATGCATGCAGAGCCAGTCACCGAGTTCGGCAAGATTGGACACGTGCTCCCACGCCTCGTCGGGGGAAAGCGAAAGTTTCCGGGACAGCTCGATCTTCGCCATCCTGGGATCGTAGGTCCCGGCACCGCAGATGGCCTCGACTTCTGCATGGGGGTTGTGTCTGACCGGGCGGTCGCGACTCTGGTGTAGATCTCGCGGGTCCATCGCCGACTTCTGCACGAGGTTCGTGGTGGATCGCCACCGGCGGATCGCCTAGCCAACCACCCAGATCGCCTCGGCCGCGGGACTTCCCAGATCCACCGTGGTCGCTGGGGCATCGGACGCCGATGGATCTTCGATGGCCACCGAGATCATGCCCGCAAAATCGCGCCGAGCCAGCACACGCAGCCGCGAGTCCAGACTGATCCCGACACTGTCGAAGTAGCGCAGCATCTCGGGGTCGGAATCCGAGATCCGGGCCACGGTGCCTGCGTCGCCGTCCTGGCAGACCGAGAGCTGCCGCGCCGGCGGAGTGGGTACCTGGCCGTCGGGCGCCGGAATCGGATCGCCGTGCGGGTCGCGGGTCGGGAACCCGAGTTTTGCGTCTATCCGGTCGAGCATCCGGTCTGACACCGCGTGTTCGAGGACCTCTGCCTCGTCGTGCACCTCATCCCAACCGTAGCCGAGTTCGCGCACCAGAAACGTCTCCATCAGACGGTGACGGCGCACCATGGCCAGCGCTGCGGCGCGACCGGCGGCGGTGAGAGTCACCGCTCCGTACTTCTCGTGATCGACGAGGCCTTGGTCGGCGAGCCGTCGGATGGACTCCGATGCGGTGCTTGCCGACACCCCGATCCGCTCGGCCAGCATCTTGGTACTGACCTTCTCCCGCGACCACTCCTGGGCGGTCCAGATGACCTTGAGGTAGTCCTGCGCCACCGACGAGAGGTCGCGGGGGTTGCCGTCAGGACTCACGATAGAGAAGTTTAGGCAATCATCACCTCAACCGGGGATCCAGCGAGCCCGCGGGCGCGTCCGCGCCGTACTCTTGGGGGGTGCAGCGCTGGCGGGGGCAGGACGAGATCCCCACGGACTGGGGCAGGTGCGTCGTCACCATCGGCGTGTTCGACGGGGTACACCGCGGACACGCCGAACTGATCAATCATGCGGTCAAGGCGGGCCGGTCGCGGGGAATCCCGGCCGTTCTGATGACGTTCGACCCGCATCCGATGGAGGTGGTCTTCCCGGGCAGCCACCCCGCCCAGCTCACCACCCTGACCCGGCGGGCCGAACTCGCCGAGGAACTCGGCGTGGACGTCTTTCTCGTCGTTCCCTTCACCACCGACTTCATGAAGCTGACGCCGGAGCGCTACATCCATGAACTGCTGGTCGAGCGACTGCACGTCGTCGAAGTGGTGGTGGGGGAGAACTTCACCTTCGGCAAGAAGGCGGCGGGCAACGTCGCCATGCTGCGCAAGGCCGGGGACCGGTTCGGGTTCGCCGTGGAGGGCATGACCCTGGTCTCCGAAGCGGCCGAGCACCATCGCGACGAGGCGGTGACCTTCTCCTCGACCTACATCCGGTCCTGCGTCGACGCCGGTGACGTGGTGGCCGCGACCGAAGCGCTCGGCCGCCCGCACCGCGTCGAGGGTGTGGTGGTCCGGGGGGAGGGGCGGGGCAGGGTGCTCGGGTTTCCCACTGCCAACGTGGCACCACCGATGTACTCGGCGATCCCGGCCGACGGGGTCTACGCGGCCTGGTTCACCGTCCTCGGCCACGGCCCGGTGGTGGGTACCGTCACGCCCGGCGAGCGCTACCAGGCGGCGGTGTCCGTGGGCACCAACCCGACGTTCTCCGGGCGGACCCGCACGGTGGAGGCGTTCATCCTCGACACCGAGGCCGACCTGTACGGGCAGCACGTCGCGGTCGACTTCGTCGCCCGCATCCGGGGCCAGGAGAAATTCGACTCGGTCAAGGACCTCATCGTCGCGATGGAGGGCGATACCGGTCGAGCGCGCACGATTCTGTCGACGCAGTGATGCACTGTTAGACTCTCCGGCGACCCGGCACGCGCTGCAGTTCGCGGCGGCCGTGCCTTTCGATAATCCTCGCGGACCGATTGATGGAGTTGTTTCGTGGCGCTCACTGCCGAACAGAAGAAGGAAATCCTGGGCCAGTACGGCCTGCATGACACCGACACCGGTTCACCGGAGGCTCAGGTCGCCATGCTGACCAGGCGCATCACCGACCTGACCGAGCACCTCAAGGTGCACAAGCACGACCACCACTCGCGTCGCGGACTGCTGCTCCTGGTGGGGCGTCGTCGCCGACTGCTGAAGTACGTCGCCCAGGTCGACGTGGCGCGCTACCGCTCGCTGATCGAGCGCCTGGGCTTGCGTCGCTGACTCTGGTGGTCGGATATCGCCCCAGCGGCCGCCTGGCCGCCGGGGCGCTCGCCCTGGGGTTCGCTCTCGGGGGCGCGACGGGCTGCTCGTCGGCCGCGGCGGCCGACATGCAGGTAGGTGACTGCGTGGAGGTCGGTGGACCGCCCGATCGTTTGGACGCGACCAAGGTCGACTGTGGTAGCGACGCCTCCAACTTCAAGGTGGTGGCGACGGTCGAGAACGCCGACGGTTGTCCGTCGGACGTCGATACCTACTACTCGACGCGCAGTTCGTTCAACGGCAGCGGCAACACCGTGTGCATGGACATCGACTGGGTCGTCGGTGGCTGCATGAACCTCGACCCGAACAACGACCAGGATCCGTACCGCGTCGACTGCAACGACACGTCGGCTCCGAACCGGCAGCGTGCCACAGAGATTCTGCAGAACGTCGCAAACGTGGACCAGTGCGCCAGCGGCCTCGGGTATCCGTACGACGAGCGACAGTTCACGGTCTGCGTGGAGGACGTGTCGTGACTGGTAGCGGGTGCCGCCCGCCACGACGGTTCGTCGATTGCCGCCATGTAACATAAATGTGCTTCGAGCCTCAATGGGCTCGAACATCGGGTGCGGTTCGCGCACATCAGCGCGCACCGTTCCAGTGCGTCACCCCGAGCGCCCGCTCGCGTACGGGCGGTCTTCGGTAGTGGCTGCCGGACCACATGGGTCCGGCCGCTTCGATCGATGGCCGTCAAGATTCCCGGGTTCTCGTGCGTGGCGGACGAAAAAGGGTGCGCAAGCAGCACGAACACGAGAACCAAAGAGGTCTGACACACGTATGTCCGCAACTGAAATTGAAGACGGCGTCTTCGAAGCCACCGCCGTCATCGACAACGGGAGCTTCGGCACCCGCACCATCCGCTTCGAGACCGGTCGGCTGGCCAAGCAGGCCGCCGGCGCCGTCGTCGCCTACCTCGACGACGAGACCATGCTCCTTTCGGCCACCACGGCCAGCAAGTCCCCGAAGGATCACTTCGACTTCTTCCCGCTGACGATCGACGTCGAAGAGCGCATGTACGCCGCGGGACGCATCCCCGGCTCGTTCTTCCGGCGTGAGGGCCGTCCCTCCACGGACGCGATCTTGACCTGCCGACTGATCGACCGGCCGCTGCGCCCGACATTCGTCTCCGGCCTGCGCAACGAGATCCAGGTCGTCGTCACCATCATGAGCCTCGATCCCAAGGACCTGTACGACGTCCTGGCGATCAACGCCGCGTCGGCGTCCACCCAGATCTCGGCGCTGCCCTTCGCAGGCCCGGTCGGCGGGGTGCGCGTCGCGCTGATCAACGGTCAGTGGGTGGCCTTCCCGACCGTCGAGCAGCTCGAGGGCGCCGTGTTCGACATGGTCGTCGCCGGCCGTAAGGTCACCGACGGCTCCGGCAAGGACGACGTCGCGATCATGATGGTCGAGGCCGAGGCCACCGACAACGTCATCGATCTCGTCGCGGGCGGCGCGAAAGCCCCTACGGAGGCCGTCGTGGCCGAGGGTCTGGAGGCCGCGAAGCCGTTCATCGCCGCGCTGTGCACCGCGCAGCAGGAGCTGGCCGACAGCGCAGGCAAGGAGACCGGCGAGTACCCGCTGTTCCCCGAATACCAGGACGACGTGTACTCCGCGGTCTCCTCGGTGGCGTCCGAGGATCTGGCCAAGGCCCTCACAATCCCGGGCAAGGATGAGCGCAACGACCGCACCGATGAGATCAAGGTCGAGGTGCTCTCGCAGCTCGGCGAGACCTACGCGGGTCGCGAGAAGGAGATCGGTGCGGCCTACCGCTCGTTGACCAAGAAGCTGGTCCGGCAGCGCATCCTGGCCGATCACTTCCGCATCGACGGCCGCGGCATCACCGACATCCGCGCCCTGTCTGCCGAGGTGGCTGTGATCCCGCGGGCGCACGGCAGCGCGCTGTTCGAGCGCGGCGAGACCCAGATCATGGGTGTCACCACGCTGGACATGGTCAAGATGGCTCAGCAGATCGACTCGCTGGGGCCGGAGAAGTCCAAGCGCTACATGCACCACTACAACTTCCCGCCGTACTCGACCGGTGAGACCGGCCGAGTCGGTTCGCCGAAGCGACGCGAGATCGGCCACGGTGCGCTGGCCGAGCGTGCCCTGATGCCGGTTCTGCCAAGCATCGAGGAGTTCCCGTATGCCATCCGGCAGGTCTCCGAGGCGCTGAGTTCCAACGGCTCGACCTCCATGGGTTCGGTGTGCGCGTCCACGCTGTCACTGCTGAACGCGGGTGTGCCGCTGAAGGCGCCCGTGGCGGGCATCGCGATGGGCCTGGTGTCCGATGACGTCGCTACCGACGGCGGCGGCACCGAACGTCGCTTCGTGACGCTGACCGACATCCTCGGAGCCGAGGACGCGTTCGGCGACATGGACTTCAAGTGCGCCGGCACCAAGGAATTCGTCACGGCCCTGCAGCTGGACACCAAACTGGACGGGATTCCCTCCCAGATCCTGGCAGGTGCTCTCGCCCAGGCCAAGGACGCCCGGATCACGATTCTCGAGGTCATGGCCGAGGCCATCGACGAACCCGACGAGATGAGCCCGTACGCCCCGCGGATCACCACGATCAAGGTGCCGATCGACAAGATCGGTGAGGTCATCGGGCCCAAGGGCAAGATGATCAACTCGATCACGGAGGAGACCGGTGCGTCGATCTCCATCGAGGACGACGGCACGGTGTTCGTCGGCGCGTCGAACGGCGAGGCGGCTCAGGCGGCGATCGACAAGATCAACGCCATCGCCAATCCGCAGCTGCCCAAGATCAACGAGCGGTTCCTCGGAACGGTGGTCAAGACCACCGACTTCGGCGCGTTCGTCTCGCTGCTGCCGGGTCGTGACGGGCTGGTGCACATCTCCAAGCTCGGCCGCGGCAAGCGAATCAACAAGGTCGAGGACGTGGTGAAGGTCGGCGACAAGCTCCGCGTGGAGATCGCCGATATCGACAACCGCGGCAAGATCTCGCTGGTGTTGGTGGCCGAAGACGAGTCGGCCGACGCAAAGGCTGGTTCCGCCGGCGGGGATTCCAACGGAAGCTCCTCGGAGTCAGGTGCAGCGCCGGCCGATGCCGCGACCGCCAGTAACTGAGTCAGTTCGGCGCACCACCCTCCCCGGAGGTTTGCGCGTCGTCACGGAGTACATCCCTTCGGTGCGTTCGGCATCGGTGGGTCTGTGGGTGGGCGTCGGGTCACGCGACGAAGGTCCGAGCGTGGCCGGCGCCGCCCACTTCCTGGAGCATCTGCTGTTCAAGTCGACCCCGACGCGTACTGCGGTGCAGATCGCGCAGGCGGTGGACGCGGTCGGCGGTGAGCTGAACGCGTTCACGGCGCGTGAGCACACGTGCTACTACGCCCACGTGCTGGACGCCGACGTCGAACTGGCGGTCGATCTGGTCGCCGACGTCGTGTTGCGCGGCCGATGTGCGGCCGGCGACGTCGAGGTGGAACGCGACGTCGTGCTCGAGGAGATCGCGATGCGCGACGACGATCCCGAGGACACCCTCGGTGACGTGTTCCTTTCGGCGATGTTCGGTGCCCATCCCGTGGGGCGTCCAGTGATCGGCAGCATCGAGACCATCTCGGGAATGTCTCGCGCGCAACTGCATTCGTTCCACGTGCGGCGCTACACGCCCGAGCGGATGATTCTCGCGGTGGCCGGCAACGTCGACCACGACCACGTCGTCAGGTTGGCGCACGAGCACTTCGGTGCGCGACTCACGCGCGACAGGGAGCCCGTCGCGCCCCGCAAGGGGGCCGGTCGGGTGCCCGGGAATCCGACGTTGCAGCAGGTTGACCGCGACACCGAGCAGACCCACATGTTCCTCGGGGTGCGTACACCCGGCCGACGGTGGGACCATCGCTGGGCGCTGTCGGTGCTCAACGGCGCGCTCGGCGGCGGCCTGAGTTCGCGCCTCTTTCAAGAGATCCGGGAGAATCGCGGGTTGGCGTACTCGGTCTACTCGACGGTGGACACCTTCTCGGACACCGGTGCATTGTCGGTCTACGCGGGCTGCCAGCCCGAGCGCTTCGACGAGGTGGTGCGGTTGGCGACCGGGGTGCTCGACGCGGTGGCGCTCGACGGCATCACCGAGAGCGAGTTCCGGATCGCGAAGGGGTCGATGCGTGGCGGGCTGGTGCTGGGGCTGGAGGACTCGGGTTCGCGGATGAACCGGCTTGGGCGAAACGAACTCAACTTCGGCGAGCACCGCAGCATCGACCAGACCCTGGCGCTCATCGACGCGGTGACGCTCGACGAGGTGAACGCGGTCGCACGCACCCTGTTGCGCAAGCCGTTCGGCGCGGCCGTGCTGGGTCCGCGGCGTGCGAAGAAGGCTCTGCCCCCGCAGCTTTCGCTGATCGGCGGCTGATCCGGGGTCACGAGACCCGGCGCGCACTCGGATCGCCGGCCAGATGATCCAGCGATCGGACCAGGTTGCGCCGCGCCGGATCGGTCAGCCCCATCTGCAGTTCCCACGCGTAACCCCGGATCGCCAGGAGGCGGACGTCGGGCAACGAGCCGAAGCACTGCTTGGTGGTCGCCAGGACGGCGGGCACCGAGATCGCGTGCGAGGTGAAGCTGAAGTCCAGCTTTGGTTCGGGGCGTGTGAGCGCGAACGATGCCACCAGCGGATCCTTCGTCGCGTCGACGAAGAGGACCCGGGTGAATCTGCTGATCAGATCGGCATCTTCCAGGTTGATCTGGTAGCCACGATGCAGCTGGGCTCGCGGGCATAGGCGGTCGGCCTCGATCATGTCGACGAAGGCCCAGCCCAGTCCGTCGTCCTGGCGACCGGCGTTGCCGATGCCGTAGATCAGCGAGTGCGGATCGTCGAAGGTCGCGAGCGTCGGGGTGGCGAGCGGGTCAGCGGATGCGCTCATCGAGCACCTTGCCTGCCGTGTCGACGATCGAGACCTTCAGCGGCATCTGTCCCAAAGCGTGTGTGGCGCAACTCAAACACGGATCGTAGGCGCGGATGCCCACCTCGATGGCATTCATCATGCCCTCGGTGATCTCGGCCTGTCCGCCGAGATACGCCTCGGCGACGCTACGTACGGTGCGGTTGAGGACGTGATTGTTCTGGGTGGTGGCGACGATCAGGTTGGCGAACGTCACGTTCCCCTCGTGATCGGCGCGATAGTGGTGCAGCAGGGTGCCCCGCGGCGCCTCGACCACGCCAACACCCTCGCCGGTCCACGCACTGTCCGGCGGGGTGACCACCAGGTCGTCCTTCTGAAGATCGGGGTCCAGTAGCAGGTCCCGAACCACCTCGGCGGCATGAATGATCTCGATCGTGCGCGCCCAGTTGGTGTGCAACGTCATGTGGTTCGGCCGGCCGTCGGTATAGGCGTGGAATCTCTCCAGCGCCTCCTGCGCCAACGGGGTGGACAGCGAATTGGTGACGTTGCACCGAGCGAGTGGACCGACCCGCACCGACCCGGCGTCTCGTCCCAGGTCGGTCAGGTACGGGAACTTCATGTAGCTCCACTTCTCGACGCCTTCGGAGAAGTGGTCGAGATAGTCGTGGTAGTCGAACTCGCGGACGACGGTCTTGTCGGCATCGACGATGCGCAGTGCTCCGCCGTAATAGTCGACATTCCCGTCATCGTCGACTAGACACATGCTGAGCGAGGGCACGTTCGCGAAACCATCGACCTCGGCACGGTGCTCGTGGTGGAAGTCGTAGAAGAGTTTCAGACCTTCCTGGGCGTATTCGATCACCTGCTCCACCGACAACAACCCGTCGGCGCCGTTGATGAAGCGGTCGGCTTCTTCGGCGGACAGCCCCTTGTTCACGCCGCCGGGAACCGATGAGATGCCGTGCATTCGCTTTCCGAATACCGCCTGGATCACCTCCTGGCCCCACTTGCGCAGCATCACCACCCGCTTGACGAGGTCGGGGTTCGCTTCGATGAGGCCCAGGATGTTGCGCTGTTCGGGGGCGGCGTCCATGCCGAAGAGCATCTCGGGCACGACGAGGTAGAAGTAGGCCGTGACGTGTGACTGCAGCATCTGCGCGTAGTGGCCGAGTCGACGCATCTTGACCGCGGTCGGCGTCAATGACGGCGCCGAGGGGCCTGCGACCCCGACGATGTCGTCGAGGGCCTTCGCGCCCGCGAGATGGTGGCTGACGAAGCAGATGCCGCAGATGCGTTGCATCAATACCGGCACCTCCCAAAACGGGTGCCCCTGGATGAACTTCTCGTAGCCGCGGAACTCCACCACGTGCAACTTGGCATCGACCACGTTGCGGTCGTCGTCGAGTTCGACGACCACCTTGCCGTGGCCTTCGATGCGGGTGATGGGATCGATGACCAGTTTGGTGCTCATGAGTCTTCTCGCGTCATTCGAAGTGGTTGAGCGATGTGGGTAGATCGACGGGACGTCCGTTGACGAGGTCTTCGAGAACCGTGAGGATCGCGTCCGCGCTCGGCGGGCAGCCGGGAACGAAGTAGTCCATCGTGACGACCTCGTGGCAGGGGTACACCTTGTCGGTCAGGATCGGGATCTGCAGGTGCAGCGGAACGACTGGATCGGCGCCGGTTACCGCTGTCGGGGAGTCGACGTAC
The DNA here is from genome assembly GCA_963798245.1 of uncultured Actinomycetota bacterium. Classification (GTDB taxonomy): domain Bacteria; phylum Actinomycetota; class Actinomycetes; order Mycobacteriales; family Mycobacteriaceae; genus Mycobacterium. Next base: position 639,680 of record CAWCSO010000001.1, on the reverse strand, counting down.
GCCTCGGCGAGACAGGCCTTCAGGTCCACCATGTTTCGCAGCGCAGGCACACCGCCCCAGATCGCGCAGGCACCTACGGAGATGAGGACGTCGCAGTTCTCCCGAAAGTGCTTGAGTGTCTCGATGTTCTCTTCGTTGGCCACCCCGCCTTCGATGAATCCGATGGCACAGCGCTCGGTGATCCGCTTGATGTCGGTGAACGACGAGCGGAGGATGGTGATCTCGTCCAGCAGGCCCAGCAGTCGCTCGTCGGTGTCGAGCAATGACAGCGAGCATCCCCAGCAGCCGCAGAGGCTGATCATCGAGACCTTGATCTTCTTGGCGCGCTGGGCGGCCAGTTCGGGGTCCAACGGCGTGGCCGGAAGCTCGTGCGAGGCGATCGAGTTCGGCTCGGTGGCAGTCATTCCCCGGACCTCTCGTGTTCACGCTGCGCGCCCACGGTGCGCTCCCGTATCGATTCGACGTCGAAGCGGCGCGCACCGATGGGTTCGTCGTAGCCCACCCGCTTCTCGATGATGGTGCCGACCGGGCAGATGGCCACGGCCTCGTGCACCTGTTCCTGCGGCATCGCGTTGGCCAGTTCCGCATCGATCTCGATGCGGGCATTGCCACCGCGGCCGCTGATGCTGAAGATCTTCTTGCCCGTTGCCTCGTCCCTGATGAACTCGACACAGCGCTGGCAGAAGATGCAGCGGTCCCGCTCCAGCCAGATCTTTTCGGAGGCGTGGTCGGCCATCCGGCGGGGATACTGGTACGGGAACCGGGACACCTCCATGTCGACTTCGTAGGCGACTGACTGGAGTGTGCAGCGGCCGCTCTTCTCGCAGCTCGGGCAGTTGTGGTTGCCCTCGGCGAAGAGCATCTCGACCAAAGCCTTTCGCATGTCGGCGGTCTCCGGCTCGTCGACCTCCACGCACATGCCGTCGGCGATCTGGACGGTGCATGCCGCCATCACGCGGCCGTTCACCTTGACCGAGCAGGCGCGGCACGTGCCCAGTGGCGAATGCCCCTTCAGGTAGCACAGCGTGGGGATGTACACCCCCTGCTCCGCGGCGACGTCGACGAGGTTTCGGCCCGCCTCGGCGCGAACGGTGACACCGTCGATCTCCAGCTCCGCCGTCATCTCGACTCCTGTTGGGCCAGTTGCGCGGCCGCCGTGCCGTATGCGCTCAGCGCGCTCTGGGCGTCGAAGGACATCAGCAGATCGTGGGGCTCGTGGTGGAGTCGTTCGGTGAAGACCTCGGGGAACGTCTGCAGTGTCGTCAGGATCGGATTGGGCGAGGTGGCGCCCAGGCCGCATCGGCTGGTACGGGCGATCGTCGCGCCCCAGCCGACCATTTCGTCGACGTCAGCTTCGGTAGCCCGCCCGGCGATGACGAGGTCGACCTTCTGCCCCAGAACGACGTTGCCCACCCGGCACGGCACGCAGATACCGCAGGACTCGTCAATGAAGAACTGCATGAAGTCCCTGACCACGTCGAGCAGGTCGCGTTCGGCGTTGAAGATCGTGAAGGAACCGTTGCAGGACAGATCCTCGTGAGCGAGTCGCCGGTCGGCGTCGGTCTGGGCCGAGACGAGTTCCCCCGACGGGCCGCTGATCTGCACCGCCCGCGCGTCCGCGGCACCGACGAGTGCCAGCACCTCGCGCAGGGTGATACCCCACTCGACCTCGTAGATTCCCGGGGCGGTGCAGTCACCGGCGACGCTGAGAAGCCTGGTGCCCGACGATTCGGGAGTTCCCATCGCCGCGAACCAGTCGGCGCCCATCTCCATGATCCGGGCAGCCGCGGCGAACGTCTCGACGTTGTTGAGGCAGGTCGGTTTGCCACGGAAGCCGAACTCGGCCGGGAACGGTGGCTTTACCCGAGGCGTGCCCCGCTTTCCCTCGCAGGATTCGATGAGGGCGGATTCGTCGCCGCAGACGTAGGAGCCGGCGCCCATTTGGATGCGGATGTCGAATCCGGTGCCGAGCAGACCCGCATCGCGGAACTCGCCGAGTGTGCGCTCCAAGTATTCCCGAAGGTAGGAGTACTCCGCGCGCAGGTAGACGATGCCGTACCGGGCCCCGACCGCGTGGCCGGCGATCATCATCCCGGCGAAGACGAGCTCTGGCGAACGGGTGAGCAATGCGCGGTCCTTGAAGGTGCCAGGTTCACCCTCGTCGGCATTGCAGATGACGTACTTCTCAACGTGAGTTTCACTGCCGGTGCCGGCATCTCGACAATGCCGCCACTTGGCCCCGGTGGCGAAACCGGCGCCGCCACGGCCACGAAAACCGGAGTCTGCGATGGTGCTGATCACCTGTTCAGGGGTCAGCGCCCGGCAGCGCCCGACCACCGCGCCGACATCAATGGGAGCGCCGAAGAAGACAGGTCCCGAGGTGTGCACCGTGGTGTGGATCAGCGCCTCGACATAGGCAATGTCACCGCGGGGCAGGCTCGAGGGATTTGCGATCTGCTCCGGCGACCGACCCCGCTTCAGTTGAGAGACGATGTCGGCGACGGACTCGGGTGTCAGGTTGGTGAACGCCACGCCATCGATCAGCATTGCCGGTTCTTGATCGCTGAGCCCGATGCAGGCCGTCTCGAACAGACCGAAGTCCGCCGAACCGGGACCGCCGAATCGCGCTCCCGTCTCGCGTTCCAACGCTTCGTACACGTGCTCGTAGCCGCGCATCTTCGCAACGACGGTGTTGCTCAAGTAAATTCGGTAGCGACCCGACGGGGTGTCGTGAAAGAAGTGGTAGAACGATGCCGTTTCGACGACATCATCGGTAGCAAGGTTCAGCCGATCCGCCACTGCGGATGCCGCGTCCGGGGAGATGTAACCGTGGTGGTGTTGGAAATCCCACAGGATATCCAGCAGTTCTGCCCTGTCCGCCCCGTGGCGATCGAGGATTGCTTGAATGTCGTTGGAAATCAACATCGTCACCGACCGCTGAATGTATGAAGTAATGCAGGCAACTACCAGATCCCGAATGTCGGATCTCCCGAATTCGTTCGAGTGGCGTTGGCGCGAGGTTACCACGAACGATCACGACGGCGCCGGGTATCAGCGCGGCGGACCACGCCCTCCGTGGCATGGCGCTCACTACCGACTGCCAAGCTGCGCGGCGGTAGGCGAAGAAGGCTCTGCCCCAGCATCTGTCGGGCAGTCGACGACCGACTAGTTGATGACGACGGGTGGTGTCGTCGTCTGCGTTTGGCGGGTGGGCAGCGGGCGCGAGGTCTTCGTCGGCGTCGTCTCAGGCTTCGGGGTGGTCGTCTCGGCCTTCGGGGTGGTCGTTTCCGGCTTCGTCGTCGTCGGCTCGGTCTGTTTCGTCGTCGTGGAGCGCGTAGTCGGGCTGAACGACTGCGTCACCTCGGTGGTGACCTTGGTGGTCGGCGGTCGTGCAGTGGGCGCAAGCGTCGTCGTGGTCGGCGGTGCCGTCCGTGGGACGTTGGACGTCGGCACGGGAACGGGTATGGGCTCGGGCTCGGCGGGTGGCGGCACGAATTGGGCGGGCAACGACGAGACCGGTTGCGTCGTCGTCGATGTCGACCGCGGCGTCGTCACCACGACCGGCCTGACGTCGGCGGCGCGGGGCAGCGTGGCGATGGTCACGGCCGCGCCAATGATCAGCCCCACCAAGGCGATGGCGGTGAATGCCCGCCGTCGGCCCTTCGTGCCGGCGGGCGGCGAAGTGGCGGAGTGCGTGGGTGTGCCGGTCAGGGCAGCCGAGGCACTGCCACTCGACGCACTGCCACCCGATGCCGGCAGGTTGACCGACTTGAGCGTGCTTTCGCGCAGCCAGGCCGGTGCGGGCAGGAACACCGGAGCGCCACCGAGAAGCGCTGCGGGCGTTACCATTCGGCGGCGTTCGGATTCACAGACGTCACAGGCCTCGATGTGCCTCGCTACGCGTTTGCGCATCAGGACGGTGAACCTGCCGTCCCAGCCGTCGATGATCGCCGCGAGGTCGGTGCACACCTCGGGAGAGGCGTCGACCTGGCGGGCGACCAGCAGCGCGCCCAACGTCCGTTCGACGGTGTCGCGCATGCGGGCCACCAGGGTGCCCGCGTTCGACCTACTGACGCCGAGTACCTCGGCCAGCTCGATTCCGTCCAGTTCGTGGCGGTACGTCAGGTCCAGGATTTGACGGTCGCGGTCCGACAACCCTTCGGTGGCGTCGGCGACCAGGTCGGCGAGTTCGTTGCGGGTCAACTGTGTCTCGGGCCCGGCATCGCTGCTCTCTCGTTCGGGAAGCATGTCGGTGGGTTCCTCGCGGCGCCGTTCCCGCAGATGTCGCAGGGCCTCGTTGCGGGCGGTGGCGTACAGCCATGGCCGCAGCTTGTCCCCGTCACGCAACTGCACGAGCTTGGTGGCCGCCGTGCAGAAGGTGTCCTGCACGCAGTCGGCGGCGGCGTCGCGGTCGCGCAACATGCCTGCGCAGTAGTCGTGCAAGCGGTCGGCGTAGCGGTCATAGATCGCGGCGAACGCGGCGCGGTCGCCGGCGACTGCTGCGGCGGCCAGTTCCGCGTCGGTGGTCGGCGGCCCGGGTGGTTCCGATCTTCCGGTCATGTCGCCACCTCGTCACGCGGTTGATCCTGATATTCGACCAGCTTGGTGGTGAGCGGGCAAGAGCGAAGGCGGCTTGCCCGTGCCATGAGCCTTTGCCACGTCGTCGCGGCTCAGCCGACGAAGGTCCAGGTGGCACGGGTCGCCGGCTTGATCACCTCGGGCCGGGTCGGGTGGATCACCGGGCCGCTGGGGCCTAGATCGATGTTCTCCAGCGGCGCACGAAGGTCGTCGGGGTTGATGCAGGCACCGCCACGCACGACCCCTCCGCTGTGCTCGCAGCAGTAGTCCGAGCCCTCCTCGAGGTGGTTCATGCACCAGTCGTACCAATCCGCGTTGTATTGGGCGCTTGCGATGGCGGCCAGTTCGACCGGACCAGCGCCGAGTCCCAATGCTGCGAATGCCATGGCGGACGCGGCGAGTAGGCGCATCCGGTTGTGGGCGGGGGCTGAGGTGATGGACATGGGATTCCTTCCCGTACGACCCAGCCCTCGTGACCAGGTTCTACGGGTATGAGCGGAAGCCCTTGCTCTGTTTCACACTTTTTCGTCGACGTTCTTTCGGGCCGCTGGGCCACGAAAATGGTCATCGCCCGGCCGGCGCCGGATGGCGCCGACCGGGCGAGATGAGGTGAAGCGTCAGGCGAGGACGCTCGCCGGGTCGGTGAAGGGCAACTCGAGGTCGTTCGCCACCTGCTCGGACAGCAGCGCACCCTGGTGCGTCGACAGGCCCTTGGCGAGCGAGTCGTCGGTGCCGCACGCGGCCTGCCAGCCCTTGTCGGCCAGCTTGAGCACGTACGGCATGGTCGCGTTGGTCAGGGCGAAGGTCGAGGTGCGCGGCACCGCGCCCGGCATGTTGGCCACGCAGTAGAACACGGTGTCGTGGACGTTGAACGTGGGATCGTCATGCGTGGTGGGACGGGAGTCCTCGAAGCAGCCACCCTGGTCGATGGCGATGTCCACCAGCACGGCACCCGGCCTCATCTGCGCAACGGTCGAATTGGTGACCAGCTTGGGGGCCTTGGCGCCCGGTACCAGCACGGCGCCGATGACCAGGTCGGCCTCTTTGACTGCGTCCTCGAGTTCGAGCGTCGACGAGTAGCGGGTTTCGATGGCGCCACCGTATTCGGCGTCGATCTTCCGCAGCGTGTTGACGTTCAGGTCGAACACGGTGACGTGCGCGCCCATCCCCCAGGCAACGGCGGCGGCGTTGTCGCCCGCCATTCCGCCGCCGATCACCACGACCTTGGCTGGGGCGACGCCGGGGACGCCACCCATCAGCACGCCGCGGCCGCCTTTGGTGCGCATCAGGTGGTACGCGCCGACCTGCGCGGACAACCGGCCGGCCACCTCGCTCATCGGAGCCAGCAGGGGCAGGGCGCCGTCGGCGGTTTGAACGGTCTCGTAGGCGATCGAGGTGGTGCCGGACGCCATCAGCGCGTCGGTGCACGGTCGCGACGCCGCGAGATGCAGGTAGGTGAAGAGCGTCTGTCCCTCACGCATCCGGGAGTATTCGGCTTCGATCGGTTCCTTGACCTTGAGGAGGAGGTCCGCGTCGGCCCAGACGGCGTCTGCGGTCTCGACCAGCTGCGCGCCAGCAGCCTTGAAGTCACCGTCGGGAATCGCCGAACCGTCGCCCGCGCCGACCTGGACGAGAACCTCGTGGCCGCGGCGGGATAGCTCGGCGACACCTGCTGGCGTGATGGCGATGCGGTACTCGTTGTTCTTGATCTCGGTCGGGATTCCGACGCGCATGATCGCTCCTAGGGTCGTGATTGAACTGCACCAATTGTGAAGAAAGCGCGACAGAGACGCAATACGTTTGGAGATAGTTCGATAAAATTGCTCGATGCTCGAAGAATCATCAGCCGGGTCGGCGTCTGGTTCGCCCGCGTCGAAGAATGTTCAGGCGGTCGATCTCGATGACACCGACCGCCGCATCCTGGCTGCGCTGCACCTCGATGCCCGGATGGCGAACAGCGCGCTCGCGGAGGCGGTGGGCATCGCGGCGTCGACCTGTCATGGGCGGGTGCGTCGACTCCAGGAAATCGGTGTCATCCGCGGCTTCTACGCCGACATCGATCCAGCGGCGATCGGTCTGCCGCTGCAGGCGATGATCTCGGTAAATCTGCAGTCCAACGCCCGCGGCAGGATCCACGGCTTCATCGAGCAGATCCGCAAGCGCCCGCAGGTGATGGACGTCTACTTCCTCGCCGGCGCCGATGACTTCATCCTGCACGTTGCGGCGCGGGACACCAACGACCTGCGATCGTTCGTGGTCGAGAACCTCAACGCCGACGCCGACGTCGCGGGCACTCAGACCTCGCTGATCTTCGAACACCTCCGCGGGGCGTCGCCTCTGTGACCGCAGATGACGGCATCGACGACTCGTACCGCGTTGCGGAGCGCACAGCCAAGCGGTCCGTGCCGTTGTGACCTCAGGTGACGTCCTCGCCGTCATCGTTGGCCGAAGAAGGTGACCCAGAAGGTGGTTGCCGCTCTTCGCCCGCCCCGTCGTCTCGTGGTGCGAGGAGGCGTTCGGGGTGGTGGTAGTAGTTGACGCGGCTTTGGCCGACGTCGATTTCCGGTGGGGGAATCCATTCGGCGACGCCGTTGCGAATGGTGACGGTCCAGCCTTGTTCGGCGAGGCGGTTGTCGGCGCCGCAGGCGAGGACTTCTTCGTCGATGTTGGTCTGCGCGCCCTTGGCCCAGCCGTTGACGTGGTGGACCTGGGTGCCGTAGCCGGGGACGGTGCAGCCGGGTTTGGTGCAGCCGCGGTCGCGATCGTGCAGGACGATCCGCTGCCCGACGGAGGCCAGGCGTCGGGTACGGCCCAAGTAGAGCGGTTGGTGAGTATGCGTGTCGTAGACGACGAGGTAGTGGATGGCGTGGGATGCCATCCGGATCAGGTCGGCCATCGGGAGTAGCGACCCGCCGCCGGTTACCCCGGACCCCGCCGCTTGCTCGAGGTCTTGCAGGGTGGTGGAGACGATGACCGTGACGGGCAGGCCGTTGTGCTGACCCAACTCGCCGGAGGACAGGGCGCTGCGGCCGATCGCTACGAACGCATCGTGCTGGCGTTGTCCGAGGCTGCGGGTGTCTGCGTCGATCTCGACTTGGCTCGGGGTTCCCGAGATCCGGGGTTCGCAGTCGTCGGGGTTGCACATGCCGGGGGCGCCCTGCTTGGCGAGGATGGGTTCCCAGGTGGCCCGGCCTTGCGGATCGAGCCACCCGGTGATGCGGCTCATGCCGTCGGGGCCTTGCGGGCCAAGGTGAATCGAGCGTTTGCGGGCCCGCTCCCGGTCATCGGGTGCGGGGCCGTCCTGGTCGATGGCGGTGGCGAGTTTCTCGGCGTCCTTTCGCAGTGTCTCGGGCCCGGTCAGGCCTGCGATTTGCACCAGCGTGGTTTCGGCCTGCTCTCGGGTGGTCGGATCGACCCAGCCCGGCAACTTGTCGGCGAACGTGCGAATCACCTCGACGTGCTCGGGCCCGATCGTCCCGGCGGCCTGGGCGGCGGCCGTCTCGGCAAGTAGCGGCGCCAACGGCTCCCCGTTGAGCGCGGTGCGGGGTCCGAGTTCCTTGGCCTCGGCCAGGCGGCGGTCGGCGTCCTTCCCGGAGATGCGTAGACGTTGCACCAGGACGGCTTTCAATGACTTGGCGCCCAACTCGACGGGTGAGGCTTCGCGTTGGAGCCGGGCGATGATCCGATGGCCGATCGCGGGCAGCTGCCAGGCCACCGTCTCCAGTTGGTTGAGTAGGTCGAGCAGTTCGGTGTGGGTGAACTGGTCGCAGTCGAGTTCGGCCAACTGCGCGGCAGCCGCGGCGTACACGGCGACCGCGCGGTGCTTGGCGGCGGACCGATCCGAACTCATACTCGAACACTAGTTCGAGACACCGACAAGAAAACTCGAGTCTGTGACTACTGAAACCACAGTGGCACAAGAGAAATCAGTGAACTCAGTGCAGCACGCGCACTCTCAGGGAGCGGGCGTCGGCCGGGCGAATTCGCGCAGCCAGGTGAACCAGGCCGACATGCCTTCACCAGTCCGGGCGCTCAACGGTAGGACCAACGCTCCGGGGTTGACCTGGTGCACGTGATCGACATACGTCGCGACATCGGCATCGAGATGGGGTTCCAGGTCGATCTTGTTGAGTAGCACCACGTCCACCGAGCGGAACATCACCGGGTACTTCAGTGGCTTGTCCTCGCCCTCGGTGATCGAGTAGACCATCACCTTGGCGTGCTCGCCCACGTCGAACTCGGCCGGGCACACCAGATTTCCCACGTTCTCGACGATGACGAGGTCGAGCGCGGCCAGGTCGAGTCCGCCCAGCGCGCGGTTCACCATCGGGGCGTCCAGGTGGCATTCGCCGCCGAAACCGTTGCTGGTGTTCAAAAGCGATACCTGCGCGCCGCGGCCGGAGAGCTTCGCGGCATCGAGGTCGGTCGCGATGTCGCCTTCGATCACGCCGACCGCGATGTCGCCGCGCAGCTCGTCCAGCGTCGCCGCGAGCACCGTGGTCTTCCCCGATCCCGGCGAACTCATCAGGTTCAGGGCGCGGATTCCGTTGCTCTCGAAGGCGGTGCGATTGACGTCTGCGCGGGTGTCGTTCTCGGCGAAGATCGACTCGAGCACGTCGACACGCTGCGACCCGGTGTCGTAACCGCTGTGGTCGCCGTGGTCATGGTCGTGGCTGTGCGCGGTCCCGTCGTCGTGACGATGAAACCTACCCATGGTGAGCACCTTTCGACGATTCGACGTCTGTCGACGGTTCGCAGTCTGCGATGTCGCCGACCTCGATGGACGTGACCAGGAACTCCTCGCCGTGGGTGACCTCGACGTCGGCGCTGCCGCAACCGGGGCAGGCGACCGAGAACCGGGAGGCGATCTCCGACCGCTCGCCGCACGACCGGCACGACACCTCGGCGGGAATCAGCTCCAGTTCGAGTTCTGCATCCGGCATGCCCTCGAAGTCGCGCAGCAGGGTCCAGGAGAACGACAATGCGTCGGGCACTACCTGACGCAGCGCGCCTACCCGAACCCGAACGACGTTCACCGGCCGTCCCGCGGCGTGAGGCTTCACGACGCCGGCGATGGCCTGGCACAGTGACAGCTCATGCACGGGTATTCACCGTACGCCCGAATTCGTCGTCGATGCTGCGCACCCTAGCCGTGAAGCCGACATCGACGGAGGTGAATGGGTGTGAAGATTCGGTGACGAGATTCTCTGCGCGATTGTGATTGTCGGCATAGTTCGGCCGGGCTAGCCTGGAGGGATCCAGTCGGTGTCAGCAGCCCATTGACGCGATTGGTCTGCCTGCCCTGGAGGTCTATGAAGCGTATTCGGCGTGCGCCTGCCATGACGGTGCGGTCGAGGCTCGACATCACCGGGGTGGTTCAAGGTGTCGGGTTCCGTCCTGCTGTCGCGCGGATCGCCGACGCTTGGGGAGTCACCGGCTTCGTCTGCAACGACTCTGGATCGGTGCACTGCGAATTCGAGGGCACCGTCGAGAACGTCGAGGCAGCCGTCTCCGACCTTCGGAACGCTCCGCCGCCGATGGCGCGCATCGACACCTTTCGGGTGAGCACCGTGCCGTCGACGGGCGACGGCGAGTTCCGCATCGTCGAGAGCACGTCCACCGGCACCACCCGCACCCTCGTGCCGCCCGACGTCGCAATGTGCGTCGACTGCCTCCGTGAGATGAACGACCCCGCCGACCGCCGATACCGCCATCCGTTCATCACGTGCACCAACTGCGGACCGCGCTACACGGTCATCACCGACTTGCCCTACGACCGTCCCGCCACCACGATGGCGCCCTTCCCGATGTGCGAACGGTGCGCTGCCGAATACCGCGACCCAGGGGACCGTCGGTTCCACGCGCAGACCATCGCCTGTCCGGACTGCGGTCCGACCTTGACGTGGGTGGGGGCGGGTCCCAGTCCGGAGACCGGTGCGGACCCGATCGCCGCCGCAGCGGCCGTAATCGAGGCAGGGGGCATCGTCGCGGTAAAGGGGATCGGCGGCTACCACCTCGCCTGCCGGGCCGACGACGCCGCAGCGGTCCGCGAGTTGCGGCGGCGCAAGTCGCGGCCCGCCAAGCCGTTCGCGGTGATGACTCCCGATCTCTCGACGGCCCGCCGAATCGCCGAGGTGTCCGATGCCGCCGCGGCGATACTGATGTCCGCCGCAGCGCCGATCGTGCTGCTGCCCAAACATCCCGGGACGGCACTGAGCGGGGAGGTTGCGCCCGGCCTGCTGGACGTCGGGCTGATGCTGGCCTATTCGCCGATTCACCACCTTCTCTTCGATCGGCTGGGCCCGACGGCGTTGGTCATGACGTCGGCCAACGCGGGTGGATCGCCGATCGTCTTCCGCGATGAGGACCTGAACTGGATCGACGGGCTCGCCGACGGTGCGCTCACCCACGACAGGCCGATCCACGTTCCGTGCGAGGACTCCGTGCTCGCCGTCGATGATCAGGGCGCCTTGCTGCCGCTGCGTCGCTCCCGGGGATACGCCCCATTGCCGGTGTCGGTGCCGGTGTCGGTGTCAGGGTCCGGCGGCGAGAAGGTCGCCGCGGCCCCGGTGATCCTGGCGACCGGTGGCGATCTCAAGACGACGTTCTGCCTGATGGCATCCGATGGATACGCGCACATGTCGTCCCATCTCGGCGACATGGCCGACGTGCGCACACAGTCGTGCTTCTCCGCGGCGCTGGATCACCTGGCCCACATGACAGACCAGCGCCCCGACCTGATCGCCTGCGACATGCACCCCGGATATGCGACTACCCGCTGGGCGCAACGTCGGGATCAAGCGATCTGGCAGGTGCAACACCACCACGCGCACGCCGTGTCGTTGCTGGCTGAACACGGCCGGCTCGGCAGCCCGATGCTCGCGGTGGCCTACGACGGGACTGGATACGGCACCGACGGAACCATCTGGGGCGGTGAACTTCTGGCCCTCTCGGAGCCATCCCGGTTCACCCGCGTCGGGCACCTGTTGCCCTTCGCGTTACCCGGAGGCGACGGTGCGGCACGCCACCCCGCCCGTATCGCGCTCGATTTGATGACCAGGGCCGGGATCGGCTGGGACGCCGAGCTTCCTCCCGTTGCAGCCGTCGGTGCCGAGGGCCGGCACGTGCTGGCCCAACAGATTCCCCGTGGCATCGGCTGCGTCACCACCAGCAGCATGGGCCGGCTGTTCGACGCGGTATCCAGTCTGTTGGACGTGTGCCAGGACGTCACCTACGAGGGCCAGGCCGCAATCGAGCTCGAGCAGCTGGCGCGTGTGGGCACTCCGGGACGTTCTGGATTCGACTCGCGTGGCTTCGACTTCGGCATTCGGGATGCCGTGCTGGACCCGGCGCCGGTCGTCGTCGGTCTGATCGGCGGGGTCCGGGCGGGTGCGAACGTGGCCGATCTGGCGGCCGAGTTCCACGCCGCCGTGATCAGAGCCACCGTTCGGGTTGCCGCTCGATGCGCGCGTGCCATGGCGATTCCCACGATCGGTCTTACCGGCGGTGTCTTCGCCAATCGTCTCCTGCTCGAAGGCATCCGAAACGGTCTGACCGACCGTGGTTTCGAAGTGCTCACCCACCGCGTCGTGCCGTGCAATGACGGCGGGCTGGCCTTGGGTCAGGCCGTGGTTGCGGCCGCAGTCCAACGATCGTCGACAGAAGGAAGTGGCATATGTGCCTTGGAATCCCCGGCAAGATAACCAAGATCTGGGACGAGTCGGGCACCAGAATGGCCACCGTCGACTTCGGTGGTACCACCAAGAAGGTCTGCCTGGCGTACCTGCCCGACCTCCAGATCGGTGAGTACACGATCGTCCACGCCGGTTTCGCGCTGAACCGGCTCGATGAGGAATCCGCCAACGACACCCTGAAGATGTTCGCTGACCTCGGCATCCTCGAAGAGGAACTCGCAGGCGTCCAGTCTCCAGGCATCGGGGAACGTAGGGAGCCGGCATGAAGTACCTCGACGAGTTCCGCGATCCCGTCGCCGCGCGAGCGCTGGTCGATCAGATCAAGCGCCGAGCCACCCGAACCTGGACCATCATGGAGGTCTGCGGGGGCCAGACGCATTCGATCATCCGCAACGGTATCGACCAACTACTGGGCGACGCCGTCGAATTCATCCACGGGCCCGGCTGCCCGGTCTGCGTCACCCCGTTGGAGATGATCGACCGGGCGCTGGAGATCGCGGCGCGCGAGAACGTCATCTTCTGCTCCTTCGGCGACATGCTCCGGGTGCCGGGTAGTCGTGAGGATCTGTTCAGCGTGCGCGCCCGCGGTGGTGACGTCCGCATCGTCTACTCGCCGCTGGATGCCACACAGATCGCTGCCGACAACCCCGACAAGGACGTCGTGTTCTTCGGTGTCGGGTTCGAGACCACCGCTCCGGCCAACGCCATGTCGGTGGTGCACGCGCAACGGCTGGGCCTGAAGAACTTCTACCTCCTGGTTTCCCATGTGTTGGTGCCACCCGCGATGACTGCCATCCTCTCCTCGCCGACGAACCGGGTGCAGGGGTTCCTTGGTGCGGGCCACGTCTGCACCGTGATGGGAACCTCCGAGTACGGCCCGCTGGTGGAGAAGTTCGGTGTGCCGATCGTGGTGTCCGGCTTCGAACCGCTCGACCTGCTCGAAGGGGTCCGTCAACTCGTCGATCTGCTCGAAGACGGCAAGGTCGAACTGCGCAATGCCTACCCGCGGGCGGTGAGTGACGCGGGCAACGTCGTTGCGCAGCAGACGCTGAACGACGTCTTCGACGTGATCGACCGACCGTGGCGCGGCATCGGCATGATCCCGAAGTCGGGGTGGACGTTGTCCCCGCGCTACGCCGAGTTCGACGCGGAGCGCAAGTTCGGCGTCGGTGACATTCAGGTTCAGGAGTCCGCCGAGTGTCATAGCGGCGAAGTGCTGCAGGGCCTGCTGAAGCCGAACGAGTGCCCTGCCTTCGGGAAGTCGTGCACGCCGCGCACCCCGCTTGGCGCGACGATGGTGTCCAGCGAGGGCGCCTGCGCCGCCTACTACCAGTTCCGGAGGCTGGACAGTACCGGTCTGACGGTCGCCAATGCCTGAGGATCCGGTCACCATCGATCCGGCCGACTGGGTCTGCCCGCTGCCGCTTCGTGAAACCAAGCGCATCGTGATGGGCCACGGCGGCGGTGGAATTCTGTCCGAGGAACTCATCGAGAACCTGTTCCTGCCGGCCTTCGGGGCCGGTTCCGGCGGCCCGTCCCGCGATTCGGCGGTGCTCGCGGTACCCGGTGGGCGCATCGCGGTATCGACCGACTCATACGTGGTGCAGCCGTTGTTCTTTCCCGGCGGGAACATCGGCGATCTGGCCGTCAACGGCACCATCAACGACCTTGCCATGAGCGGGGCTGCGCCCCTGGGTCTGACGGCCGGCTTCATCCTCGAAGAGGGTCTCGAACTCGAGTTGCTCGGACGCATCGCCCAGTCGATGGGCAAGGCGGCCGACCACGCCGGTGTCGGGATCGTCTCCGGTGACACCAAGGTGGTCGGAAGGGGCAGCGCCGATCAGCTGTTCATCAACACGGCCGGAGTCGGTGTGATCCCGGACGGCGTGGACATCGGACCGGAACGGGTGCGGCCGGGGGACGACGTGATCGTGTCCGGCAACGTAGGTGAGCATGGCGTGGCGATCATGAGCGTCCGAGAGGGCATCGACTTCGGCACGCTGGTCACCACCGACAGTGCTTCGCTGCACGGATTGGTCGCCGCGATGCTGGGGGCGGACCCCGACGGAGGTCGGATCCATGCGCTGCGTGATCCCACCCGCGGTGGTCTCGTGGCGGCGGTGGTCGAGATCGCCAGAGCGGCCGGCGTCGGGGTTGCGCTCGACGAAGGTGCGATTCCTGTACCCGAGGCGGTGGCCTCGGCATGCGGTTTTCTCGGGCTGGATCCGCTGCAGGTGGCCAACGAGGGAAAGCTGGTCGCGTTCGTCGAGCCGTCGGCTACCGAGGCAGTGCTCGCGGCGATGCGCGAACGGCCGGAAGGTGCAGGTGCCGCCGTCGTCGGTCGGGTGGTCGCCGAACATCCCGGGATGGCGGTCGGCCGGACGTCCTTCGGCACCACGCGGGTGATCGAACGCGAACTCGGCGAACAACTTCCACGGATCTGCTGACGCGCTCGCCCGCTCGCGAGAGCTAGCGCCGCAGGGTCTGCGACGGCGACTCGCCCCACCGCTTGCGGTACTCGCCGCCGAAGCTGCCGAGGTGGTGGAAGCCCCATCGCTCGGCGACGGCGGTCACCGTGATGCCGTCGGCGGGCGTCGCGTCCATGAGTTCCTCGTGGACCCGTTCCAGGCGTCGTTCCCGCAGGTAGGTCATGGGAGTCATGCCGAGCTGTTCGTGGAAGCCCTGTTGAACCGCACGAACGCTCATGTGGACGGCGGCGGCCACCGAGTCCATGGTGATGCGCTCGGCCAGGTGATCGTCGAGGTAGTCGATCGCCGCCTGCACCACCGCGCCGCGCTTGTCCGGCGGCGCCGGCGCGGTGAACTCGCTCTGGAAGTTGGATGGCTGCAGGTGCAGCAGGCTGCTCATGACGAGGTCCTCGACGGCGCCGATACCGTGGCCGCGCTGCACCAGCGAACCGTCGTGGAACACCTCGGTGTGGATCAGCTGGACGGCCGCGTGCCAGCGCATGGCGGCGTCGGTGGTGAGGTCGAACTCCGGCTCGAATGCCAGGCGATGGTGGAGGCTGTGGCCGACGTTGCGGGTGAGATATGCCGTCATTGCCGGTTCTTCGATGCGGATCACCAGTTGGGGCGAATCCAGGTCGAGGCGCATGGTCAGCGAGTCGCCGGGGCTGCTCACCACCGAGGTGATGCTGTTGGCTTCGAAGGTCTTGCCGCGATGGCTGGCCAGCGCGCAACCGTTCGTCGGGCTGTGCACGGCGTAGTACTCACCGAGATGCGGGATGTCGATGACGGCGGGGACGTGCAGGTCGAAGTAGAGCATGCTGACGTTGCGCAATCGCACGCCGTGCATTCCGGCGGCGAAGCCGTCGGCGTGCTCGGAAGCGACTTGAAGAGTCAGCGGGGACAGCGCCTGCCCGATCAACTTCGCGGCCTCGCGAACGTCTTCGGTGTAGAAGATTTCTTTGCTGGTAAGTGCAGGTGGCACGCCGCGCGACCTCACCTTGCGACGCACCGGATCGCTGGTGCGCCTGGTGTCGATGAAGCCGAGTCGGGTCAGGCGTGACATCGCCGCCGCCGACCAAGGGGGACCTTGGTAAGCCGAGGCTCACCACAGTAATGAAGACGGTTCATGCAAGTCTCACCGATTCCGCTGCGCGCCAGCGCATTGAAGTGTGCGCAATTCTGATGATATCTGCGTGATCGCGATAGGCGCAGCCATTTCGGCGAGCTAACCTGTGATCGGGGCCACATCTGATCCACGGAGGCGCAATGTCGGGAAACGGCCAGTTTCTGGAACTGTCGCCGGCCGACCAAGTTCGAGAGAAACTGGACGATCCCCAGGTTGCGGCGTCGCTCAATAGTTTGCTCGAACACGCCGATCTGCTGGCAATCCTGGTCTCCGGCCTCGACGGCCTGGTGCGACGTAGCGACACCCTCAGCGACAGCCTCACGTCGGCGATCGGCGATTTCAAGGGCTCCAGGGCAGACGCCAACGGTGCGTCGCTGACACAGTCGATCCCCGGAATCGACTCCCTGAGGTCGGTCGATCTCGCGGGGCTGGCGGAGAGTTTCGCGACCCTGTCGGACAAGGTGATCGGTGCTACGCCTGCGCTCAACTCCCTGCTCGAATCCCGCCTGACCGATCCGCAGGCCGCCGACGTGCTGGCGCAGCTCGGCGAGGCGCTGGTCGAGGCCAAGGCGGCCACCGCCAAGAGCCCCGACGGGCCCAAGGGGTTCTTCGGAATCCTCAAGGCGACGAAGGATCCCGACGTGATCCGCGGAATCGGCTTCCTGCTGGCAGGTGGCCAAGGGCTTCGGAAGGCAACTTTCAGCCAAGTGACAGCTCGCAGCATGACCGATCTCGGAAGAACTTCAGACCAGACCGAGTGACGATAGATCGACCAAGGCGCCGGCAATGGCGACGCCAGGAGAGGAGTTCGCATGGCTTCGGTGTTGTGGTTTCAGGGGGGCGCGTGCAGTGGCAACACCATGTCGTTCCTCAACGCGGATGAACCCAATGTCGTCGACCTGATCGTCGACTTCGGCCTCGACCTCGTCTGGCACCCCTCGCTGGGATTGGAGTTGGGCAAGAACGCCCAGAAGCTCTTCTACGACTGCGCCAGTGGTGAACGGCCACTTGACATCTTCGTGTTCGAGGGCAGTGTCATCGAGGGCAATGACGGCCGGATGGACATGTTTGCCGACCGGCCGATGAAGGACTGGGTCAACGAACTCGCAAGCGCCGCCCAGATCGTCGTCGCGATCGGTGACTGTGCCTGCTGGGGTGGCATCCCCGCGATGGAGCCGAATCCGTCGGGCTCGACGGGGCTGCAATTCCACAAGCGAGGCAAGGGTGGGTTCCTCGGCCCCGACTTCAAGTCGAAGATGGGCCTGCCGGTCATCAACATCCCCGGCTGCCCCGCCCATCCGGACTGGATCACCCAGATCCTCGTCGCACTGGCCACCGGGCGCGCAGGCGACCTGACCCTCGACGAGCTTCACAGGCCCGAGACGTTCTTCAAGACGTTCACCCAGACCGGATGCACCCGTGTTCAGTTCTTCGAGTACAAGCAGTCGACGATGTCCTTCGGCGAGGGCACGCGCACCGGCTGCCTGTTCTACGAGTTCGGCTGCCGCGGACCGATGACCCACTCGCCCTGCAACCGAATCCTGTGGAACCGGCAGTCCTCCAAGACCCGCGCCGGAATGCCCTGCCTCGGTTGTACCGAGCCGGAGTTCCCACACTTCGACCTCGCGCCCGGAACGGTGTTCAAGACGCAGAAGGTCAGCGGGATCATCCCGAAGGAAGTGCCGGAGGGCACCGACCACCTGACCTACATGGCACATGCGGCGGCCGCCCGCATCGCTGCGCCGCAGTGGTCCAAGGAAGACATGTTCGTGGTCTAGCGGCGTTCGATCGCCGCTCGCCAAGCCGAAAGCCCAGGTTTTACCGGAAGGACCAAACACCAATGACTGAACTCGATCTCTTCGTGAGCCCGCTAGGGCGAGTCGAAGGTGACCTCGACGTCCGGGTCACCATCACCGATGGCGTCGTCACCTCCGCATGGACCGAGGCTGCGATGTTCCGCGGCTTCGAGATCATCCTGCGGGGCAAGGATCCTCAGGCCGGACTCGTCGTGTGCCCGCGCATCTGCGGCATCTGTGGCGGTAGCCACCTGTACAAGTCCGCCTACGCACTGGACACGGCATGGAAGACGCACATGCCCCACAACGCCACCCTGGTGCGCAACATCTGCCAGGCCGCCGAGACACTGCAGTCGATCCCGCGCTACTTCTATGCGCTGTTCGCGATCGACATGACCAACAAGAACTACGCGAAGTCGCCGCTGTACGCAGAGGCGGTCCGACGCTTCGCGCCCTACGTCGGCACGAGTTACCAACCGGGCGTGGTGCTCTCGGGCAAGCCGGTCGAGGTGTACGCCATCTTCGGCGGGCAGTGGCCCCATTCGAGCTTCATGGTTCCCGGCGGCGTCATGTGCGCGCCGACGCTGTCCGACGTCACGCGCTCCATCGCGATTCTCGAACACTGGAAGGACGCCTGGCTGGAGGGTCAGTGGCTGGGGTGCAGCGTCGACCGTTGGCTCCAGGTGAAGACGTGGGAGGACATGCTCGCCTGGGTCGACGAGAACGAGTCGCAGTACAACAGCGACTGTGGGTTCTTCATCCGCTTCTGTCTGGACGTCGGCCTGGACAAGTACGGCCGGGGAGTGGGCAATTACTTTGCCACCGGCACGTACTTCGAGCCCTCGCTCTACGAGAACCCGACCATCGACGGCCGCAACGACGCGCTGATCGGCCGTTCCGGCATCTATGCCAACGGTGACTGGCACGCGTTCGACCAGGCCAAGGTGCGCGAGGACGTCACCCACTCGTTCTACGAGGGCAGTCAGCCGCTGCACCCGTTCGACGGCGAGACGATTCCGGTCGACCCTGAAGCCGGTCGCAAGCAGGGCAAGTACAGCTGGGCCAAGTCGCCGCGCTACGACATCGGCGGCGGGCTGGGCAACGTTCCACTGGAGGCCGGGCCGCTGGCCCGAAGGATGGCGGCAGGCGGACCGAACGCCTTGCCGCACCAGGACGACGACCCGCTCTTCCCCAATCTGTACGACTCGATCGGGCCCAGCGTGTTCGTACGCCAGATGGCGCGCATGCACGAGGCGGCGAAGTACTACAAGTGGGCACGTCAGTGGTTGGACGACATCGACCTGAAGGAGAGCTTCTACACCAAGCCCACCGAGTACGCCGAGGGCAAGGGCTTCGGGGCGACCGAGGCCGCGCGTGGCGCACTGGCGGACTGGATCGTGATCGAAGACTCGAAGATCAAGAACTACCAGGTAGTGACGCCGACGGCGTGGAACATCGGGCCGCGCGACGGCTCAGACGTTCTCGGCCCCATGGAGCAGGCCATGGTCGGATCCCCGATCGTCGATGCGGAGGATCCGGTAGAACTGGGCCACGTGGCGCGCAGCTTCGACTCGTGCCTGGTGTGCACCGTGCACGCCTACGACGGCAAGACTGGCAAACAGCTTTCGAAGTTCGTCATCAACGGAATGGTGTGACCGCTGCGGAGCACTCGCGAGGAGCACAGGTTTCTTGAAGTCGGATTCAGCTGAAACCCCCAGACCTCCAGGCGGCTTCGATGTCGACCTCCCCCCGTCGACATCGAGCCGCCTGGTTGCAAAGTGCTCGTCGTGGGATGCGGCAATCTGCTGCGCGGCGACGACGGCGTCGGACCCGTTCTGGTGCGCCACCTGTGGGAACTCGGCGTGCCGGACGGTGCGCAGATGGTGGACGGTGGAACCGCCGGGATGGACACCGCGTTCCGGATGCGCGGCGCCGAGCGGGTGGTCATCGTCGACGCGTCCGCGACTGGCGCGACCCCCGGCACCGTCTATCGGGTGCCGGGTGAGGAGTTCGACGAACTACCGCCGCTTCAGGGCCTGCACACCCATTCGTTTCGGTGGGACCATGCCATCGCCTTCGCCCGCTGGGCGTTGGCCGATGCCTGCCCGACCGACATCACCGTGTTCCTCATCGAGGTGGCCGGTGTCGAATACGGGGCCGATCTGTCCGAGCCGGTTCTGGCCGGCATGCAGACCGTCATCGACGTCATCGAGCGCGACTTCCTGGCAACGTTGCGACCGGCGAAGTCCGCCGAGGTGAGCGTCGAGTTCACCGACGACGGTTATGTTCGATTGGACGCGTCACTGGTCGCGAGCAGATTCGCATCCCACGCGGTCGCCGCGGTCGTCCGTGACGACGACTTCTGGCTCATTCCGTTGCGCGGGCCGCGAAGCGGTGGCCTACTGCTCAAGCAGCGGAACCCAGCCGGCGATCGCAGCGCCCTCGTGCACGAGGTGCTCTACGGTCGCATCCCGACAGGTGTGCAGCGGGCATTCTGGGACGACGAGCGCGGCGCCCTGCGGGTCCCGTTGGAGTCGAGGGCGTGATCGTCGTCGGCAATCGACTTGGGTACCCCTTACTCAGCCGCGTGATGCGTGCATCCTGTGACGATGAACAATCTGATCTGCGGGTACCCCCGGGAGATGACCGGTGATCCTGGTGTGTAGCCGAGAGTCATCCGACCCCGGTCGGCCCCCGACCGTGGTGCCTCCCAAGACGTCAACCGACGAAGCCCACGCCGTCGAGACGGTGGTGGTCGAAGACCGTGGCCAGTTCGCGGTGGAGATCGTCGTCGTCTTCGACGACGGCATCGTGCGAAAGCGGATCGGCACCCACCGCACCCGTCGTCGGGCGGAGCTCGCGGCAGGGCTGATCAAACGTGCGGCTGAACGCGACCTCAAGGGGCCGTTGAACGGATGAGTATGGCTGATGACATGGGAGGACCGTGACCGATACCGTAGTAGCCGCCACGTCGGCAGAGGGTGCTCCGTCGGCGCTCTCCGGAGCGAGCACCACCGTCGTACGTCCGCAGCCCCTTGGCGCGTTCGGTCTTCCTCTGGGATACATGCTGATTCCCGCCGGCGATGACACCGAGGCGGCCCGTAAGGCGCTGCTCGGAGGTTGTCTACCCGAGCAGTGGCCGCCACGGCTGACGGCGCATCGCCACGCGTTGGCAGGCGACCGGGACGCCGCCCTGGCCGCGCTCGACGGAAGCGACCCGATCACCCGCTACAACCGGTTCGTCCTCGATTCCGACCTCGAGGACGCCGACGAACTCCGCGCCGTGCTTGGGGAATTCGCGCCGCTGGTCGACCTGGTGTCCTTCGTACTCGGCCGCATCGACAACCCGCCGGAGGTCGTTGCCACCGACGGTGAGTTGGCCGCAGTGCTGCTTGCGGCCGCGGCGAGTCACGCTCTGGCCGACGATCCCGCTGCGGCCATCGCAACACTCGATTCGGCCATCGACCTCGCGCGGAGCGTGTCCCGGCCGCTGGCCGGCGTTCTACTCGGAGCCTCCGCGTCCATCTACATCGAGATCGACGACCCCGGCGAAGCGTACGAGCGGATCACCAACGCCCTGCGGCTGCTCGATGGCGCAGACGGATTGCGGATCGAGCGCGCCGAGCTGCACCTGACCGCCGCAAGCCTCCTACATCAGCAGGCCCAGGAGAATCCAGGTCTCATCGCCCAGGCCATTCCGCACTATCACTCGGCGCTGCAGCTGGTTCTTCGCGACGACGCGCCCCTGCTGTGGGCGTCGGCGCACTCCAATCTGGCCGCCGCGTACCTGACCATGCCGATGGTCGAAGCCTCTGGCCAGCTGCGGTTGGGAGTCGCCTCCCAGTCCCTGCGGTCCGCGCTGACCGTATACACCCGCGAGGACTACCCCGAAGAGTGGGCGAGTGTCCAACTGAACCTTGCCAATTCGCTGGTCTACACACCGTCGAAGCATCAGGCCGACAACCTCGTCGAAGCCGTCGAACTCTACGAGGCGGTCCTGGAGGCACGCGACCGCCATGTGGACCCGCTCGGCCGCGCGCGCGTGCTGGCCAACCAGGGCAACACTCTCGCGCATCTCGGTGCGTTCACCGAGGCCAAGGCCAAGCTGTACGAGGCGCGGTCGCTGTTCGAGGAGCTGGGCGACGAGGAGTCGGTGCGGGCCGTGCGCGGCGTGCTCGACGAGGTCGCCCGCCAGGTCGCGCTGAACCGAACGACGGCGCACGGCAACTGACACTGACGAAGTGAGGATGACGAGATGACCACCGTTGCCGATCAACCGGCGACCAGTTCGACGTCGGGCGACGAGCCGGACTTCGAGAAGCTCGCCAAGCGCGTCGACGACGCGATGCGGGCGCTGGCCGGACTGGATCCGATGTCGCGGGCCATCGCCGAGGAGGTCAAGGCGTCCGTCGAGGCGATTCACCGGGCCGGCCTGGTGTCGATCGTGCGCCGGCTGAAGGCCGACGATGCCACCAGGGCGGCGTTGTTCGAACTCGTCGACGACCCGGTGGTGCATCTGTTGCTCTCGATCCACGAGATCGTTCGGCCCGACCCGATGACGCTCGCCAACCGGGTACTGGTCGAGGTGCGTCCGCAGCTGCAAAGCCACGGCGGCGATGTCGCGCTGGTACGCATCGAGGACGGCACCGCGTTCGTTCGTCTCGAGGGGGCCTGCAACGGCTGCTCGATGTCGTCGGTGACGCTGCGCAACCTGGTCGAAGGTGCCCTGACCGATGGCGTCCCCGGCGTGACCGCCGTCGAGGTGCTGCCCAACGAGCCGTCCCCGACGTTGATTCCGCTGGAATCACTGCGTATCGGCCCCGACCCGGCCAAGGAGGGCTGGGTGAAGGTGGGGTCCTCCGCCGATGTACCCGACGGCGAGATCACCGCGGCCAGTCTGACCGCCGCGTCGGGTGCCTACGCCGAGGTCATCGTCGTGAACGTCGAGAACAAGCTGACCGCCTACCGCAACGAATGTGCCCACGAGGCACTGCCTTTGGAGAATGCCATGCTCGACGTGTCCAACGGCACGCTGACCTGCCCCTGGCACGGTTTCTGCTACGACGCCACGTCCGGCGAGTGCCTCACGGCGCCGGGCGCCCAATTGGAGCAGCTGCCCCTACGGGTCGACGCGGGCGATGTCTGGGTCCGTGTCGGGGCCGGTTGATCCAGCGACATGAGCCGATACACCGTCCGGCACAACATCGGTGGGCGACCGGCCAGGGTGGACGTCGCTCCCGAGGTCGACCTGCGCGGCGGCTGGTCTCCTGAACTGTGGCTGGGTGCACCCGCGCCCGGCGGATTGGCGTTGCCGCCGGCCAGCCCCACGATGGCCTGGATGTACTCGCCGCGTGGCGTGTTCCTCGGCGAGAACCACGTCGTCATCGCGGATTCCGGCAATCACCGGGTGCTTGTGTGGCACGGCATGCCGACCGTGGACGAACAGTCCGCCGACGTCGTCCTGGGTCAGCCCGATGGTGTGACGGAGGGTCGTGCTGCCAACGGACGCGGACCGGAACGCGGGATGAATCTGCCCACCGGGGTTTTGGTGCACGACGGCCGGCTGATCGTCGCAGATGCCTGGCATCACCGCATCCTGATCTGGGACGAGGTCCCCGTTCTCAGCGACACGCCACCCGATCACGTCCTCGGTCAGCCCGACGCCGCGAGCGTCGCGCCCAATCAAGGCGGTGAGTGCTCCGCCTCGACGCTGTACTGGCCGTTCGGCATCGCGGTCGTCGGCTCCCGGTTCTGGGTCGCCGACACCGGCAACCGGCGGGTGCTCGGCTGGGACGGCGGGATTCCGGCTCCCGGCCGGCCGGCTGACGTCGTACTCGGTCAGCCGGACCCGTCGCACCGGGAGGAGAACCGCGGCGGTTCGGCAGGGCCGTCCAGCTTTCGTTGGCCGCACGACGTCACGGGCCGCGACGACCTGCTGCTGGTGGCCGACGCCGGTGACCACCGGGTGCTCGGCTGGTCGCCGCACCCCGACGCCGACCGGCCCGCCGACCTGGTGATCGGTCAGCCGGACTTCGCCTCCGCCACGGAATGGCCCTATGGACCGCATACCGGCGACCGGTTCCGCTTTCCCTACGCGGTCGGCCTCGATCGCTCGGATCCGGCGACCGAGCGGCTCGCGATCGCCGACACCGCGAACAACCGGATTCTGCTGTGGGACGGCGTCCCCACCGACGGTCGCGCGGCCGACGTCGTGCTCGCCCAGCCGGACTTCGCGTCCAACGGCGAGAACCGGTGGACGTCGGTGCAACGGGACACGCTGTGCTGGCCGTACGGTATCTCGCTGCGCGGTGACCGGATGGCGGTCTCGGACTCGGGCAACAACCGGGTCATGATCTGGAAGCGTTCGTGAGGATCGCTCGATGAGGCCACGGATCGTGCAGACGGATGGACAGATCGGCTTCTACTGGGCCACCCCCTCCGGAGCGGAGACATCGCTGCAGGCACTGGTCGCCGACGATGACGAGCCCGACCGTCTGGTGGCCACCCATCTGGAGGCCATCGACGACTCGCTGATCATCGCCGCGGAGCGGTTCGGTCAGATCCTCGGCGGCGGTCGGCGGCCCGCCGCCGACGAACGCGAGGACCTGCTCGACCTGCACCGCACGCTGGACCGGCTGTGCTTCGAGTTCGCGGCCGCGCTGGAATGGACCGGGATCGCCGCCGACCTTCGGGCCGGCAAGATCATCGGCACGGCGGCGCTGTTCTCGATCCTGGCACGCGAACCGCTCGGCCTGCTCGGGCCCGCACCGTTCGACGGCGAACTCGACGACCCGTCGATCGGCGTCATCGGCGGGTTCGGCGAGATGGTTCAGGTCGATCCCGCGAAGCCGTGGAAGGGCGGCCGATGGGTCGTCAGAACCGAAGCGGGACAACGGTATCCGCTCACCCTCTCAATGCTGATGTTCGATAGTTCCGGGGTGAACAAGGAGGCCTCGCGCAAGGAGCACGTCGAAGCGCTGCGATCGGTGATCGCTGCCGCCCGATCCGCCGACGCGGACCCGATGGCCGTCACCTGCGCGCTGGACTGGTTGCTCTACGACTGGCTGATGGCGCACCGCGACGGTCCCGACAGCGCGGAGATCGTCTTCCCGAAGGGCTACGAGGCGGATGCGGGCGTGATCGTCGCTGCCGCGGCGGCGTCGGTCGCGGCCAGATCGACCTTCGACCCCGGCTTGGTCGGGTTGAGGGCGCACTAGTCGGGCTCGTCGCTAATCGGGCTCTGCGCGGGGTACCAGCCGCAATCCCGCGCTGACCCAGCCGATCGCTCCGGCGTCGTCCCGGACGAACGGTGTCAGCCCTTCGCCTGCCTTGACCGCATCCCTGCTCGTGAACTCCACCGCTACCGGCTCACTCACCGGCGGCGGGCCAACGGCCGGCTGGATCGCGTTGGGTACGGCAACGGTCTTCGGCAGTGCGGTGAGTTCGTCGCCACGGACGGCGAATTCGATGACCGTCCCGGGGTCGGCGAATCGCCCCGAATATTGCGTCAGTTCAGGCTCGGGAACATTCATCGTGGGCGCATCCGCGGGTGCCATCGCCGCGCGCGACAGTCCCACCTTGCCGGTCAGCGGCGCCAGGCCGGGATAGCCCCGCATCGCAGTGTCGATGGCGGCCAACTCGGTCGCCACCGCCCCGGACGCACTGTTGACGAGCAGGACGAGGGCGAACCGTTTCTCGGGGATCGCGATGAACACGGTGTGCTGGCCGAGGGTGTCGCCATTGTGGATGATCACGCGCTTACCGTCGATGTCCTGGGAGAACCAGTTGCGCCCCATGCTCAATGGCAACCCGGGTACGTCCAGCGCGGGCTCCTGCATGAGCCGGCGGGTCGCCGGGGACAGCAGCGCCGGCTCGCCGTCGAGTGGGTCGCCGAGGTGTATCCGTGCGTACCGCAGCACCTCGCGAGTCGTCGACCAGATGTTGCCTGCCGGTTCGACGCTGCGCGGCAGCCACGTCGGTGTCTGGACCGCGATCCCGTCGGCACCGTTGATCTCCCCGGCGTAGTGCCCGTCGGCACGGGGATGCGCCAGCACCTGCGACGGCACCAGGGTGGTGTCGGTCAATCCCAGCGGACCCAGCACCAGGTCCGTCATGGCGGAGCGGTACGTCTTGCCGGTCACCACCTCGATGATCCGTCCGAGAACGATGAATCCGGAGTTGTTGTAAGAGAAGAACTTCCCCAGCGGAAAGATTTGCGGGAGTTGCGGCAGCCGCTCGGTGACGAAGCGGGCGATCGCGTCGTCGCCCTCACCGGTGTAGGTGCCTTCGTCACCCCACCAACCTCCGGAGTGGTCGAGCAGATTGCCGACCGTCACCTCCGACGCAGTGGCCGCATCCGCCAGCCGCAACTCGGGGAGGTAGGTGCGCACCGGCGCATCAACGGCGACTGCGCCCTGCTCGATGAGACGCCAGATCGCGGTGGCCGTGTAGGTCTTCGTCAGGGATCCGATCTGAAAGAGCGTGTCACCGTCGACCGGTACCAGGGTGTTCGCGCTGGCAACCCCGAAGCTGGCATGTTCTTCGCGGTCGCCCGAGAGGATCCCCAGAGCGGTGCCGGGCACGCGGTGGGCGCGCATCGATTCGACGACTGCCTCCGTGACCGCCCGGAACTCCGCCGACGCGTCGGCGGGCACCGCGGTGGGAAGCGGCAGACCGCCGCCAGTAGCGGTTGTCGCTACCGTCGGGGCGGCCGTCCCCGAAGCGGTCGGCTGCGGTTCGGTCGCGGAGGCGTCGTGGCGCCGCGGCAGGATCGTCGCCGCGACGGCGGCGCCGCCCGCGATCGCCCCTCCGGCCGCGGCAAGCGCTTGTCTGCGGGATACGCGCAAACGTCCCGGCCGCGCCGCCGAGGTGGCGTCGTCCTGCTCGGTCACGACCGGGTGTCCGTGGCACGAATCGAAGTCATTGCACCCCAATGCTTTCCTGCGGATAGCCGCCGTACGGTCCTCGCGCATGTGCGGCTGACGTGCAATGGCGGGGTGGTTCCTGTTGGACGGTTCCAGGATACGGTCAGCGCAGACACGCATCGGTCGATTCAGCTACCTACTAGGCTGCCAATCATGCGAGTCGGGGTCCTGGGGGCCAAGGGCAAGGTCGGGGCGACGATCGTCGCCGCCGTCGAAGCGGCAGACGATCTGACGTTGTCGGCGGCCGTGGATGACGGCGATCCCATGTCGATGTTCACCGACAGCCGGACCGAGGTCGTCGTCGACTTCACCCATCCGAGCGTGGTGATGGACAACCTGGAGTTCCTGATCGGCGCCGGCATCAACGCCGTGGTGGGCACCACGGGTTTCACCGACGAGCGGATCGCACAGGTCAGCTCCTGGCTCGCCGACAAGCCCGACGTCTGCGTGCTCATCGCACCGAACTTCGCGATCGGTGCCGTGCTGTCGATGCAGTTCGCCAAGCAGGCCGCCCGGTTCTTCGAGTCGGTGGAGGTCATCGAACTCCACCATCCGTTCAAGGCCGACGCACCATCCGGCACCGCGGCCCGCACCGCACGCCTCATCGCCGAGGCCCGAAAGGGGCTGCCGCCCAACCCAGATGCCACCAGCACGGGTATCGAGGGGGCGCGCGGGGCAGACGTCGACGGCATCCCCGTGCACTCGATACGGTTGGCCGGGCTGGTCGCTCATCAGGAGATCCTCTTCGGGACGCAGGGGGAGACGCTGACCATCCGGCACGACAGTCTCGACCGCACATCGTTCGTTCCCGGGGTGCTGCTCGGAGTGCGCAACGTCGCCAAGCTGCCGGGTCTGACCGTAGGCATTGAACCGCTGCTCGAATTGTCGTGACGGCCTCCGGCCGTTCTGACGGCGCGCGCGTCCTGCGCATCCAGATACTGATCGGGTTCATGTGTCTGGCGCTGGTCGTGTACTTCGCGCTTCTCGGTCGGGCCGGGGTGATCCTCGTCGGGTCCGGGCGCCCGGCCGCCATCGGACTCGGCGCGGCGATCTTCATCCTCCCCGTGATCGGTGCGTGGGCCATGGTGGCGACCCTGCGTGCGGGCTTCGCGCACCAGCGGCTCGCCCGTCAGATGCACGAGCAGGGAATGGAACTCGACGTC
The DNA here is from genome assembly GCA_963798245.1 of uncultured Actinomycetota bacterium. Lineage (GTDB taxonomy): Bacteria > Actinomycetota > Actinomycetes > Mycobacteriales > Mycobacteriaceae > Mycobacterium. The sequence goes on along the minus strand of CAWCSO010000001.1, from coordinate 611,931 downwards.
AGTGCCCTGCCGCGTAGGCCGTCGGGGCGGATCGAGCGCGATGCCGCCGACGGGCTGTTCGACACCGTTCGCGCCGAACTGGAGAGCGACCCCGACGACTGGCGTCGCTGGTATCGATTGGCCCGCGCGTATGACTACGCCGGTGACCGGGGACGGGCAAGGGAGGCCATGAAGAAGGCCGTCGAATTGGAGAGCCGCTGATGGGGGCCAGCCGATGCCACGACTGCTGATCGTCCACCACACACCGTCGCCGCACTGCCAGGAGATGTTCGAGGCGGTCGTGGCCGGGGCGAGCGATCCCGAGATCGAAGGCGTCGAGGTCGTGCGCCGACCGGCGCTGACGGTTTCGCCGGTCGAGATGTTGGAGGCCGACGGCTACCTGCTCGGCACCCCGGCCAACCTGGGCTACATCTCGGGCGCCCTCAAGCATGCGTTCGACTGCGCCTACTACCAGCTGCTTGACAGCACGCGGGGCCGACCCTTCGGGGTCTGGATGCACGGCAACGAGGGCACCGAGGGAGCGCAGCGGGGGCTCTCCGCGATCACCACCGGCCTGGGGTGGGAGCAGGCTGCCGAGACCGTCGTGGTGGCGGGCAAGCCCACCAAGGCCGACGTCGAGGCGTGCTGGAACCTGGGCGCGACGGTCGCCGCGACACTGATGGGGTGAGAGTGCGCAGCCGGGTAGGGTCGTACACGACGGGGGGCGACTGTTGCACCAGCCAACGACGATTCTCGACCGACTGGGAGCCCTGCGGGGGCTGCTCAGGATCAGCGACGACGACTATCGCGCGTACATGCGGTCCTATGACGAACTGTTCGTCGACTCACCAGAGAACACCAGGGCGGACTACGAGCGCGGTGTGCCGCTGAAGGGGTACCCCCAGGGCAGCAGCAACGAGCTGACCGAGCTCTACAAGGTCATCCACCTGCTGTGCATGCTCGGTTCGGTCGAGAAGATGTACATGCCGCCGACGATCGACCCGGATCGGTCGGTGTTGGCCAACCAGATTCTCTTCGAGCGGATCGTCGCCAAGGATCTCAACCTGACGGCCGGGCAGAAGGTGCTCGACCTGGGGTGTGGTTGTGGCCGCGAACAGCCAGTCCTACATACGGGCTGAGGAAGAGAAGCTGCTGACACTCAACTGGCAGTGTGTGGGACGAAAGCCAACGTAGGGTGCGTGGGCCGGTCCACCAGCTGGGCGGCACACTGGCCACGACCCACGTGGATTGACGAATCGAAGATGGTAGGGAGACGTACCCCATGGCAGGTATCGCCGATTTGGCCCTCGGTGCTGCACCGATCGCGGGCGGCGCATTGCTCGGCGTCGCAGCGGGCAACATCAAGCCGCCGGACCTGCGGGGGCTGATCAAGCAGGACATGGACCTCTTGGACCGCCTCCCCGAGGGGGAAACCGAGCGTCGCGCCAACTTGCAAAGGACCATCGACGGGCGAATCGACGACCTGGTCGCCGGCTACGACAAGAACCGGTCGCTGCGCGAAATGGCGATGTCCTACACGGGCAACTGGCGCGACATCATCCTCTTCGTGTGCGCCGTGCTGTTCACCATCATCTGGTGGAACATCGACCACACCAAACACAGCAACTGGATGCTGCTGTTCATCGTCATGGTCATCGTGTCGATCATGACCGGCATCTACGCCGCGAGGGGAATCCTTCGCGCGGCGCGCACGTTCCTGAAACGCGGCAAGGCCAAGGAAACCGGCGGCCACGCCAAGTAAACCGGCGGGGCGTGAGCGGGCGAACCCGATGCCGTCGCGGTCGTGGTCAGTAGTGGTAGGTATCCGACGGCGCGGGCACGTGGTCCGGGTCGTCGCCGAACTCGGATTCGTGGATGCCGTACGCCTTGGCCAGATCCAGGATCTTGTTGGCGCGCGCGATGCGGGGCAGGTCTGAGCCGTTGCGGATCTCGCCGCCGTCGCGATGGAACTCGCCGAAGAACTCCCTGGCCCAGCTGATCTCGTCCAACGACGGCGACAGCCCCTCGTTGATTGTGGCGCACTGATCGGGCGTCAGGCAGATCTTGCCGGTCATGCCGAACTCGGCCGACACCGCAGTGGCCTCACTGAGCTTCAGCGCGCTCGAGCCGACCGTGGGTCCGTCGATCGCGCTCGGCAGGTGCGCCGCCTTCGCGGCGATGGTGAAGCGCGAGCGGGCGTATGCCAGGGTGGCCGGGTTGTCTCCGAAGCCGGTGTCCCGGCGGAAGTCGCCGATTCCGAAGGCGAGCCGGAAGGTGCCCTTGGTCGCCGCGATCTCGGTGATGCGCTCCAGCCCGCGGGCGGTTTCGACCAGGGCGACGATCGGCACGCCCGGTAGCCGCTTGGCGGTCTCGGTGACGTGGTCGACGGACTCGACCATGGCCAGCATCACTCCGCCAATCGAGGTACCCGCCAACAGGGCGAGGTCATCGGCCCACCAGGGGGTCCCGAAACCGTTGACCCGGACCCAGTCGGAGTTGCCCTCGCCGAGCCAGCGGGTGACGTTGTCACGGGCGGTGGCCTTGTCCTTGGGAGCGACGGCGTCCTCGATGTCGAGTACGACGATGTCGGCACGCGAATGGGCCGCCGGACCGAAGCGGTCGTACTGGGCGCCGTTGACCAGCAGCCAGCTGCGGGCCAGCACGGGGTCGATGCGTGAACCGGCGTCGATGGACTCGGAATCGGTGAAGGTCTGGTCGTACACGCGCCAATCGTCGCCTACGGGGGCGCGGCGAGGCAAAACGGCCGGCGCTACCCGGCTCGGAGGTGGGCGCCGAAGAATTCCTTCATCGCCGACCAGTGCTTCTTGGCTGCGTCCGGGTCGTAGGGCGCGTTGTCGGGGACGGCGAATCCGTGCCCGGCAGGGTAGGTCTCGATTTCGTGTTCGACGCCCGCCTTGGTCAGCGCCTTGTCCAGCGTCTCGGCCTGCTCCGGGGTGAACGACGCGTCGTCCTGAGCGCCGCCGACGTACACCGCGGCACGCATCGAGTCGGCGAGCAGATGGGGGCTGCTGGCGTCGTCGGTCACCAGCCCACCGCCGTGGAACGACATCGCCGCCGCCACCCGATCGGGTACCCGACCCGCGACCATGAGCGACGTGCGCCCGCCCATGCAGTAGCCGGTGGTGCCGAAGGTGGTTCCGCTGACCTCGGGCCTGCTCTCGAGGTAGTCGAAGAATGCGGTTGCGTCGGTGGCCATGAACTCGGGTGTGACCTTGGAGATCATGCCGAACAGGCGCTTGCGTTCGTCGGCATCGGCGAACACCGTCGTCATGTCGAACGGTTGCCAGCCCTCGTCGCGGTAATACACGTCGGGTACCAGCACTGCGTAGCCGTATTCGGCGAGCTGGTCGCCCATGTCGCGGAAGGTGGTCCGCGTGCCACCGGCATCGGGGAACATGACCACGCCGGGCCACGGGCCGTCCCCGGGCGGCGTGTGCAGTGTTACCGGGCAGGACCCATCGGCGGTGGTGACGGTATCGGTGATGAACGGCATGGCATCCGTTCTACTCCTCACCAGTGGTCGTAAACTGGCCGAGTGCCGATCGCCACTCCCTACGAAGATCTTCTGCGCCTGGTGCTTGACACTGGCACCGCCAAGTCCGACCGCACCGGCACCGGCACCCGCAGTCTGTTCGGCCATCAGCTGCGTTACGACCTGGCCGCGGGCTTCCCGCTGATCACCACCAAGAAGGTCCATCTCAAGTCGGTGATCTACGAGCTGCTCTGGTTCCTGCGCGGCGACTCCAACGTCGGATGGCTGCACGAGCATGGTGTGACGATCTGGGACGAGTGGGCAAGCGACACAGGTGATCTCGGGCCGGTGTACGGCGTGCAGTGGCGGTCGTGGCCCACGCCGTCCGGCGAGCACGTCGACCAGATCAGCGCGGCGGTAGATCTGCTCAAGCGTGACCCGGATTCGCGGCGCAACATCGTCTCGGCCTGGAACGTGGGGGAGATTCCGCAGATGGCGCTGCCGCCGTGTCACGCGTTCTTTCAGTTCTACGTCGCCGACGGCCGGCTGTCGTGCCAGCTCTACCAGCGCAGCGCGGACCTGTTCCTCGGTGTGCCCTTCAACATCGCCAGCTATGCGCTGCTCACCCACATGATGGCGGCACAGGCGGGGCTGGCCGTGGGGGAATTCGTCTGGACCGGCGGCGATTGCCACATCTATGACAACCACGTCGAACAGGTCACCCTGCAGCTCAGTCGGGATCCGCGCCCGTATCCGGAACTCGTTCTCGCACAACGCGATTCGATCTTCGACTATACCTATGATGACATCGCCATCCTGAACTACGACCCACACCCCGGGATCAAGGCCCCCGTGGCGGTATGAGCCGCCCGGTGGCGGCGTTCGGGTCCGGGCGTCGACGGTGACCCTGGGTCTGATCTGGGCACAGGCGACCTCCGGTGTCATCGGCCGTGACAATGGCATTCCCTGGCGATTGCCCGAGGATCAGGCCCGGTTCAAGGAACTCACCATGGGTCACACCGTGATCATGGGGCGGCTGACCTGGGAGTCGCTTCCCGCCAGGGTGCGGCCACTGCCGGGGCGCAGAAATGTCGTTGTCACCCGGCATGCTGACTACATGGCCGACGGGGCAACGGTGGTGACCCGCCTCGAGGACGCGGTCGCCGACGGCCCAGCCTGGGTGATCGGCGGCGCTCAGATCTACGCGCAGGCGCTGCCCCTGGCCACGCGGTGCGAGGTCACCGAGGTAGAGATCGATCTGCCCCGTCGGGCCGAGGACGCGGTGGCGCCGGTCCTCGACGAGGCCTGGACCGGCACCTGGGGCGACTGGGTGACCGGTGCGTCAGGTTTGCGGTACCGGTTCCTGCACTACACCCGCGCATGAGGCTCACGGCGGACGCGGCGCGTCGGACGGCCATCGCCGCGCAGGGCTTCGCGGAGTCCAAACCGGCCGGAGCCGTCTCGCGCGCCCACCTGCGGCGGCTCGTGTCGCGCATCCAGGTGCTCCAGCTCGACTCCGTTTCGGTTGCAGTGCGGGCGCACTATGCCCCCGTGTTCAGCCGGCTCGGACCCTACGACCGCGACGTGGTCGACCGGGCCGCGTGGAGCCACAGCGCGCGTTCGCCACGCCTGCTCGTCGAGTACTGGGCGCACGAGGCTGCGCTGATGTCCGTCGACGACTGGCCGCTGCTGCGGTGGCGGATGCGTGAATACCAGCACGGGCGCTGGGGGACCGAGATCGTCAAGAAGAATTCGAGGCTGGCCGAGGACGTTGTCGCCGCCGTTGCCGAACTCGGCCCAGCGACCGCGGGACAGATCGAAGCCCACCTCGAGACGGAGCCCCGCGGCCGTAAGGGGCCATGGTGGGACCGCAGCGACACCAAGTGGGTGGCGGAGGCCCTGTGGTCGGCCGGGGTGCTCACGACCGCGACACGAGTCGGTTTCGCACGGCACTACGACCTGACCGAACGCGTGCTCCCGCCCGAGGTGGTGGCGCGCGAGGTCGACGACGAGGAGGCCGTTCGCGAACTGGTGCTGCGAGCGGCCACCGCGCTAGGCGTCGCCACCGAACCCGATCTGCGCGACTACTTCCGGCTGTCACCAAAGCAGGCCAAGCCAGCGGTCGCGGCGTTGGTCGCAGCCGGCGAACTCGAACCGGTCGAGGTCGACGGCTGGAGCGCCCCGGCGTATCTGCGGGCCGGTCAGTCCCTTCCACGTCGCGACCGCGGCACCGCGCTGCTGTGCCCGTTCGACCCGCTGATCTTCTTCCGGCCTCGAGTAGAGCGGCTTTTCGACTTTCACTACCGCCTGGAGATCTACACCCCGGCCGCCAAGCGGCAGTTCGGCTACTACGTGTGGCCGTTCCTGCTCGACGGCAGGCTGGTCGGAAGAGTGGATCTGAAGGCCGAGCGCACCCGCGACGCCCTGCACGTGGTCGGGGCTTTCGCCGAACCGGCGCAGTCCCTCGCGCGCGTGGCCGCCGCGCTGGCACACGAACTCCAGGCCATGGCGGCGTGGCTGGGCCTCGGCGAGGTAACGGTTGGGGAGCGGGGTGACCTGATTTCATCCTTGGCAGAGTTTCTCCCATGACTCCGATGTCGCACCGGTGACGTGGCACGGTGGGCTTGCGGCAAGAACTGTACTTGACAGTACAGTCTGACCGGGCGACGCTGGAGCATGACGACGCACCGGCCGGGTGCGCCGTCGAGGTCAAGGGAGCCGCGATGCGGGTCGAACCTGGAGACACCGTCGAACTCGACGAACTGCACAACGTCAAGGGTGGCACGGTCGCCGTTCCCGATCCGGAAAGGCTTGTCCACCTTCAGTTCCGGCGTTTCGCGGGTTGTCCGATCTGCAACGTGCACCTGCAATCGGTGATCAAGCGCCACGACGAGATCACGGCGTCGGGTATCCGGGAGGTGGTGATGTTCCACTCCACACCCGAGGAACTCGCCACCTATGTGGACGACATGCCGTTCGACCTCGTGCCCGATCCGGACCGGACGATCTACCGGCGGTTCGGCGTGGAGACCTCGCTGCGGTCAGTGGCCGATCCGCGTTCGATGGCGCCGGTATTCAAGGGGTTGAGGGACCGCTCGCTGGCGGGCAAGCTGCGGCTTTCGGCCGGGATGCACAGCGCCAACGGCGGTCACCTCGGCCTGCCCGCCGACATCCTGATCGACACGGACGGCACGGTCATCGACGCCAAGTACGGCAAGCACGCCGGAGACCAATGGTCGGTCGACGAGTTGCTCCACGTCGCCAAGGCGCGCCGCTGAGCGCCGGCACGGCCAGACCGCCGCCGGCGACCGAACGCGGACGGCGGGCCCGCGCCGACATCGTGACCGCGGCGGCGACGTTGATGTACCAGCGCGGCGTGGGATCGACCAGCCTCGACGAGGTGCTTGCCGCGGCGGGCTGCGGAAAGTCGCAGCTGTACCACTACTTCGACGGCAAGACAGACCTGGTGGCCGCAGTCATCGACCGGCAGTTGGAGTTCGTGCTCGCGGCCCAACCCGCGCTCGTCCACGTCGAATCGTGGGCCACGTTCGACGAGTGGTTGGCCGCGATTCTGCTCGTGCACGACCAGCCGGGGGGACCGTTCGCCTGCCCGCTGGGGACGCTGGCCGCCGAACTGAAGAACGACGAGTCGTTCCGGCCGCATCTGGAGGCGGCCTTCGGACGCTGGATGGCTCTGCTCGCGGCGGGGCTGCACCGGATGCGCGACCGCGGCGACCTCGTCCCCGACGCCGACCCGGAACGACTGGCCTCCAACGTCATCGCCGCACTGCAGGGCGGCATGGTGGTCGGGCGAGTGCGTGCCGACATCACCCCGATGCGCGACGCCGCAGAAGCCGCACGGGCCCAGCTTCGGAGGTGGAGCCCATCTGCCACCGATCGCCCATTCCCACACCGCTAGGGCCCACACCGCTAGAGCAAAGGAGCACCAAGCATGGACGTACTGCGCACCCCCGACGAACGATTCGCCGGGTTGCCGGACTTTCCCTTCGAACCCCACTACGTCGATATTGACTCGGGCGCGGGCTCGACGTTGCGCATGCACTATCTCGACGAGGGGCCGTCCGATGGCGAGGTGGTGCTGTTGCTGCACGGCGAGCCGTCGTGGAGCTATCTGTACCGCAAGATGATTCCCGTGCTGGTCGATGCAGGGCTGCGCGCCGTCGCCATCGACCTCGTCGGGTTCGGTCGCAGCGACAAGCCGACCGAGCGCGGGGACTACACCTATGAGGCGCATACGGACTGGACGTGGGCGGCGATCGAGGCGATCGGCCTGACCGACGTCACCCTGGTGTGCCAGGACTGGGGTGGGCTCATCGGATTGCGGCTGGTGGCCGAGCAGCCGGACCGGTTCGCCCGGGTGGTGGCGGCCAACACCATGCTGCCGACCGGTGATCACCATCCCGGCGAGGCGTTCCTGGCCTGGCAGAAGTTCAGTCAGGAAGTGCCGGTGTTCCCTGCGGGGCAGATCCTGAACGGCGCGACGGTGTCAACGCTGACGCCCGAGGTGATCGCCGCGTATGACGCACCCTTCCCCGACGACTCCTATCTGGCCGGCGCCCGCCAGTTCCCCATGCTCGTACCGACCAGCCCCGACGACCCGGCCGCCCAGCGGAATCGCGAAGCGTGGGACGCGCTGGGGCGGTTCGAACGCCCGTTCCTGTGCGCCTTCTCGGATTCGGACCCCATCACCGGCGCCGCCGAGCCGGTGCTGCGCAAGCACGTGCGGGGCGCCGAGGGCCAGAATCACGTGACGATCGTCGACGCCGGTCATTTCCTGCAGGAGGACAAGGGCCGTGAACTCGCGGAAGCCGTCGTCGAATTCGTCTCCGCGACGCCGCGGTAGCCAACCGCTCCTCAGCGATCGGCGTGACCTGACCTAGTCAGTTCCGGTTAGTTCGCGCCGGCCTCCAGCGCGGTGAACGCGGCGTCCATCAGCGCCGGCAGATTGGCGTCGTCGGCTTCGGCCCAACGGGTGATCGCCACGTTCATCGCGCCCAGTACCGCGGCGGCCAGCACGGTGGTGGCGTAGTCGGGGACGTCTTCGCCACGGCGACGCGCCAACGCGGTCGCGAAGACGTCGATCGTGCCGTCCTGGGCGATCCAGTTGCGGCTGCGCAAGGCCGGCGTGCGCAACACCAGTCGGGTCCTCGCGAGCAGGTTCGCACCGTCGGTCGGAAGGATCGCGTCGAGCCCGGAGCGGATGGCGCCGTGTAGCGCTTGCAGGGGTGTTTCGTCGGTAGGTCGGGCAGCAACCAGATCGATGAGCATCGGGTCGTACTCGTCGTACTCGACGACCTGTTCCTTGCGGGGGAAGTAGCGGAAGAAGGTCATGTGGGACACCCCCGCAGCCGCGGCGATGTCCTCGACCGTCGTCTCGTCGTAGCCGCGTTCGGCGAACAGGCGCAGGGCATGCTCTTGAATCATGTTCCGGGTCTGCGCCTTCTTGGTGGCCCGCCAGTCCGCCGCACTCATCCCACGGGGGCCACACTGTGTGAACCGAGCGCGTGATTCAGCCAGCTCCGCAGCACGTCTGCGTCGGATCCGCGCCAGGCCAGATGGCCGTCGGGGCGGATGAGAATCGGTACGTGGTCCGACCGCAGGCACGTGACGTGTCCGAGCCGGGCCCGGGCCACCTCGGCGACGGGTTCGGGACCGATCACGACCCAACCGCGTCGGAGCACGTCGTAGAGACGGGCGGCCGCACCGTCGCTGCCGATGTAGCCATCGTCGGGCACGCGATCGCCCGGACGTGGTCGTCGCGGCGTCGGCACCCGGCCGGCTCCCAACGGCCCATGCCTGTAGGAGACCTGCAGCTGGGACGACTTGTCCCGGATCAAGCGCTGCACCCATCGACGGTCCAACAGCGGCACCACGACGTGATCGCGGATCAACCGGGCGGCGCGACCGTCACCCATCACCATCTCGGTGAGTCCGGTCGTCGTGCCGAGGACGTCCTCGGCGATCGGCCGACGCTCGGCTTCGTAGGTGTCGAGCAGGCGTTCGTCGGCGCGGCCGGTGGCGACCAGGGCCAGCTTCCAGGCGAGATTCTCCGCATCCCCGATGCCCGTGTTCATACCCTGCCCGCCCAACGGACTGTGGATGTGTGCGGCGTCGCCGGCCAGAAGCACGCGGCCGCGGCGATACGTGTCGGCGAGGCGGCGCTGGATCCGGAAGGCCGAGGTCCATTCGACGGAGCGGATCGTCGCTCCTGTCTCGGCGGTGAGGCGCGAAGCCAGGACGTCGATGATCTCGTCGGGTTCCAGCGGGGCACCGTCTCCGTCGGCCGGTGTCATCAACCGCCAAAGATCCTCACCCGGCAGCGGGAAGGCGGCCAGCATGCCCCGACCGCGCATCCAGGTCTGGACGCCGTCGCGGGGCCGGTCCAGGTTGGTGTGCACGTCGGCGAGCAGGAAGCGCTCGACGATGGGCACGCCGGGAAAGCCGATGGCGGCGGCCTTGCGAACCGCGCTGTGTGCCCCGTCCGTACCCACCACCCATCCCGCGGTCAGTTCGGAGCCGTTCCCGAGGCGCAGTGTCGCACCGCCGGGAACGGGGGTGATTCCGCCGACGGTCCGGCCCCATTCGACGACGCCGCCCAACTCGGCGAGGCGATCGCGCATGGCGCCCTCGATCTCGGCCTGCGACATCAGCAGTGCGCGCGGACCGCCGAGACTGGTTCGTTGACCGACGTCAAGGCTGGCCACCTGACGTCCGCTCACGGTCATGACCACCCGCTGGATGGGCAGGCCGCGGTGGGGGAGGTCGCCCAGCGCGCCCAGGCGGTCGAGCACCTCGACTCCGCGCGGCTGCAAGCCCAGCGCGCGCGACGTCACGGCCGGCCCCGGTGCGGCATCCAATATCCGGGCCGGAACCCCGGCCCCGCGCAGGCCGCAGGCCAGGGCCAGCCCCGTCGGCCCGGCGCCCACGATGATCACGTCCTCCGTCACGACACTCTCCGCTCAGTGTTAGTGAACTAACATGTTAGTCAACTAACGCCAGAAGGTAAAGGGGTCCATGGCGAGTCGGGATCAGCTGAGCGGAATGTCGTTGTCGCCCTTGGATTCCTGATACTGCTCGGACAACGTCTGATAGCGGTCACGGATGCGCTGCTGCCGATCGCGAAGCTCGTACCGAAGCGGCTCGTCCTCGGATTCGACCAGGTCGCTGATCGCGTAGGCGGTCCAGAACGCGTTGGTTCGCCGGTAGCCACCGGGGTCCAGGCCGAAGACCTCCTTGAGGATCGACAGGTCATGGGGGATGGCGAAGCTGTCGCGCGAATCCTCGTGGCTGTAGAAGTAGTAGTAGTTGTCGAACCCGGCCCAGGTGATGGCCGACATGCACAACGTGCAGGGCTCGTGAGTGGTCAGGAACAGCAGGTCCGGCGTTTGCGGGCGGTCGGCCAGTTCGTAGAACTGGTTGAGCGTGTTGATCTCGCCGTGCAGCAGCGGGTTGTCGGTCTCGTCGTTGGTGCCTGCGATCACCACGGACAGGTCGGACTTGCGAAGGATCGCCGCGCCGAACACCTTGTTGCCCGCAGCCACCCCGCGTTCGGTCAGCGGAAGAATGTCCTGGTCCACGACCTCGAGCAGGCGGGCGGCGATCGTCTGGGCCCCGGTGGTCGCCATGGCCAACCCTAACGCGGGCCTTCGGGCACCGCCGCCCCAAAACGTTGGCGTCGGCCGGGTAACCTTATCGCCGTGAGCACCAGCGGTATCGACGTCAGCGCGCGGTTGGGCACCGTGCTGACTGCCATGGTGACGCCGTTCGGCCCGGACGGCGCACTCGATCTGGCCACCGCCAAGAAACTCGCCACGCATCTGGTCGATGCGGGTTGCGACGGCCTCGTGGTCTCCGGCACCACGGGTGAATCGCCCACCACGACCGACGAGGAAAAGATCGCCCTGCTTGGTGCGGTCCTGGAGGCCGTTGGCGACCGCGCCCGCGTGATCGCGGGCGCAGGCACCTACGACACCGCGCACAGCGTGCACCTGGCCAGGGCGTCAGAGGCGGAGGGGGCGCACGGCCTGCTGGTCGTAACGCCGTACTACTCGCGGCCGCCCCAGGCGGGACTCGTCGCACATTTCACCGCCATCGCCGATGCGACCGCACTGCCCGTCGTGCTCTACGACATTCCGCCGCGCTCGGTCGTGCCGATCACGTGGGACACGATGCGCACGGTCGCCACCCACCCCAACATCGTCGCCGTCAAGGACGCCAAGGGGGACCTGCACGGCGGTGCGATGATCATGGCCGAGACGGGTCTGGCCTACTACTGCGGGGACGACGCGCTCAACCTCCCGTGGCTGGCGATGGGCGCCACGGGCTTCATCAGCGTGTGGGGTCACCTTGCCGCCGGCCAGTTGCGAAACATGTTGTCGGCATACACTTCCGGGGACGTGACGACGGCGCGTAAGTGTCACGTCGCGCTCGGATCGCTCAACGATGCGCAGAACCGGCTCGGTGGCGTCACCATGTCCAAGGCTGGGCTGCGCCTGTTGGGCTTCGACACGGGCGAACCGCGGCTGCCGCAGGTGCCCCCGACGCCGGCTCAAATCGAAGAGCTGGCCGCCGACATGCGGGCGGCCGGTGTGCTGCGATGAGCCCCGATCTCACGCCGCCCGGACCGCTGGAAGACGGCGGACTGCGCGTCACCGCGCTGGGCGGTATCGGCGAAATCGGCCGTAACATGACGGTTTTCGAGCATCTCGGTCGCCTCTTGATCATCGACTGCGGAGTGTTGTTCCCCAACCACGATGAGCCGGGCGTCGATCTGATCCTGCCGGATCTGCGCCTCGTCGAAAACCGGCTCGACGACGTCGAGGCCCTGGTGTTGACGCACGCCCACGAGGATCACATCGGTGCCATCCCGCACCTGCTGAAGTTACGGTCCGACATCCCGGTGGTCGGGTCGAAGTTCACGCTGGCACTTGTCGCCGCGAAGTGTCGTGAACACCGCATCAAGCCGGTTTTCGTCGAGGTCAGCGAGGGTCAGAGCAGTCAGCACGGGGTGTTCGAGTGCGAGTACTTCGCGGTCAACCACTCCATTCCCGACGCGCTCGCGATCGCCGTGTACTGCGGTGCGGGCACCGTGCTTCACACCGGCGACATCAAGCTCGACCAGCTTCCGCTGGATGGCCGCCCCACCGACCTGCCGGGCATGTCGAGGCTCGGCGACGCGGGCGTCGACCTGTTCCTGTGCGATTCCACCAACGCCGAGACCCCCGGCGTGGGGCCGTCGGAAAGCGAGATCGGCCCCAACCTTCACCGTCTGATGCGCGGCGCGGACGGACGGGTCATCGTCGCGTGTTTCGCGTCGAACGTCGCTCGGGTCCAGCAGATCATCGACGCGTCCGTGGCGTTGGGACGCAAGGTGTCCTTCGTGGGCCGGTCGATGGTGCGCAACATGGGGATTGCGCGTGATCTGGGCTTCCTCACCGTCGACGACGACGACGTGATCGACATCGGCGCCGCCGAGGAGATGCCGGCGGACCGGGTCGTACTCGTCACCACCGGAACCCAGGGCGAACCCATGGCCGCGCTGTCGCGCATGTCGCGCGGTGAGCATCGCAGCATCACCCTGACCGCCGGCGATCTGATCATCATGTCGTCCTCGCAGATCCCGGGCAACGAAGAGGCCATCTTCGGTGTCATCGACGCGCTCGCCAAGATCGGCGTCCGCGTGGTCACCAACGGGCAGATCCGCATCCACGTCTCCGGTCACGCGTATGCCGGCGAACTCCTCTTCCTCTACAACGGCGTCCGGCCCCGCAACGTCATGCCCGTACACGGCACCTGGCGCCACCTGCGGGCCAATGCCAAACTGGCGGCGAGCACCGGGGTTCCGGAGGAGAACATCGTGCTGGCCGAGAACGGCGTCAGCGTCGACCTGGTGGGTGGCAAGGTGGCCATCGCCGGCGCGGTCCCGGCGGGCAAGATGTTCGTCGACGGCCTGGTCACCGGCGACGTCGGGGAGAGCACTCTGGGCGAACGGCTCACGCTGTCATCGGGTTTCATCTCCATCACCGTCGTGATTCACCGCGGGACCGGGAAGTTGGCCTCGCCTCCGCATCTGCATTCGCGGGGATTCTCGGAAGATCCGAAGGCCCTCGAACCGGTTCTTCGCAAGGTCGAGGAGGCGCTGGAGAAGCTTGCCGCCGAGAAGGTCACGGACGTCGGTCGGATCGCGCAAGCCGCGCGTCGCGCCGTCGGCAAGTGGGTCGGTGAGGCCTATCGCCGTCAGCCGATGATCGTGCCGACGGTGCTGGAGATCGACTGAACCGTTGCGGCGGTGGTTTGTTCTGGCGTCGGCGGCTAGAGCTTCTGCGCGTAGGCAGACCATTCGATCTCCGACGTGCTCAAATCACGTCCGGCGGGGCGAACGTAACGATCCATCATCTCCTCGGGGCCCAATTGCTCGACAAGCCGCCACCCGTACTCCACCAGGAAGGCCTCGACGGCCTCAGGGTGCAGTCCGAACTTCCAGAGTTCGCTCCGGCCGCGGACCCGGCGGTACAACGAATCGGCCCCGTAGACGTCGTTGCCGGCGATGAAGTCCGAACGGACGTATGTGAAGTCGATCCGGCTGCCCGTGGCGGCATCGGAGAGCTGATCGAACGTAGCCCGCACCGCCCGCTCGGTCAGGTACTGGGTCACGCCCTCCCAAACGAAGAAGGTGCGAGCATCGGCGCGGTACCCGTGGGCGGCCAGCTCGCTCCCTAGGTCATCGTGCTCGAAGTCGACCGGAACCAGGTGCACCGACGGGGGCGGCGAGCCCAAAACCCGGGCCACGATGTTCTTCTTGCGCTCGACACTGATGGGCTGATCGACCTCGAAGACCGGGATGGAGCTGACCCGCGCCAGCCGGTACGGTCGCGTGTCCAACCCCGCGCCAAGTATCACCGCGGCGTCGATGTCGGGAAGGGTTCGAGCGAGGTTGTCATCGATGTAGCGTTTGCGGCACGCCAGGCTGGCCCACAGCCCGGGTCCGGACCGCTCCGACATGCCGATGACCATCCGCCGCGCCGGTGAGAACCCGGTCGCTCCGACGAAGCCCCGCAGTGCGAGCGGCAGGAACGATACTGCAAGATCGTCGTCGACCAGGCGACGTTCGGGCGGCTCTTGCTGTTCCACCGCCGAGAGCACCACCGGCCCGAAGGCCGTTTTTGCCTGCGGGTTTCGGGCCATGTCAGCGCTTATTGACGTAGCCGTCGTCGACGGGTAATGCCACGCCGGTGATGTGCCTGCCCGTGTCGGCGACCAGCCAGGCGACGGTGTCGGCAATCACCTCCGGTTCGACCGTCTCCATGTTGGCGGCACCGGCCATATCCGGTGCGCTCTCCGCCCCGTTGGCCATTTCGTCGAGCCACTGGCGGGTGAACTCGTTGTCGATCATCGGCGTGCGAACCGCGGCGGGATGGATCGAGTTCACCCGGATGTTCTGCGATGAAAGCAGATTCGCATACGATCGCATCAACCCGACGACGGCGTGCTTGGCGGCGCCGTATCCGATGGAGCCGGCGAACGGTGACGGCACGCCGACCAGACCCATCACCGAACTGGTTAGCACGATCGCTCCGCCGTTGCCCGCCTTGATCATTGGCCGCATCGCGACGTCCACGGTGTGGTAGACGCCGGTCAGGTTGACGTCGATCACGTCCTGCCAGGCATCAGCACCCGCCATGGGGGCGATTCCGGCGTTGGCGATCGTGATGTCGAGGCGCCCGCCGAGTTCCTCAACCCCTGCCGTGAGTGCCGTCTTGAGCGCGGCACGATCACGGACGTCGGTCTGCAACGCCACGATGCGTGCGCCGGTGTCCTCGACGAGCTTGACCGTCGCGTTCAGGTCGTCGACCGTCGCCATGGGGTATGGCACGGAGGCGATTTGATTGCAGAGGTCGACGGCGATGATGTCGGCGCCCTCCGAAGCCAGCTTCACCGCATGTGCGCGACCCTGACCGCGGGCCGCGCCGGTGATGAAGGCGACCCTGCCGGTCAATGACCCCATGTCAATCCCCGCACTGTCGTCGTCGGTTCCTCGCGCAAGCGCTCGTCAGCCGCGCAGCTGGCCCTTGCTCGGATCGCCTGCGACGACGGGCGTGAGCATCTTGATGTCCGGTGCGCCGTCGAGATGTTCGCCGACGGCGCCGAACAGCGCGGCGATGGCGGGGGCCTGGCCGTGGGCGGTCAGCGCCTCCTCGTCGGCCCACTGCTCGACGAAGACGAACGTGCCGTTGGACTCGTGCAGAGCGTAGAGATCACATCCCGGCTCGGAGTGCACTGCTTCGATGGCCGTGGTGCATGCCTCGCGGACGGTGTCCACGGCTTCGGGCTTGGCGGTCATGGTGGCGACGACGACGATCGGCATGGGCTGGAGACTCCTCGGTGAGTGCCTGCTGGACGAGTGCACAGACTACTCAGGTGGCGCCAGGCCGGTCATGCCGCGTCCACCCAGACGACCGTCGAGGCGATCGCAACTGCCAGTCCGGCGAGCAGGATCGCGTCGACCCGTCCGATGGGTGCCCTGTCGGTCTTGCTCAGCCTCACCTCACGGGCGATGAGGAACAACGGAAAGGTGAAGCTGATCGCCGTGACGGACGCCCCGAGGATGTAGGCCCAGACGAAACGCACATCGTGTTTCCTGGCCTCGATCACCATCAGGATCGCGGCGGCGAGGAAGAAGAGGAGGATGTCGACCGTGATCGATCGCGACGCCGGAGTGACCTTGGTGTCGTTGACGAAGTCCGAGAAGACGTGCGCCGAGTGGCCGATGTAGGCAAGGTTCTGGCTCCATGTGGCGATGAGAGCCGCGATGGCGATGATCGAGTACGTGGCACAGAGCCACTTGCTGGACGTCGGTAGGCCCGCCGTGGCGCTTGATGTAGTCATTTCGGCACGATATGACCTGCGATGACCTGCGCGTTAGCCAATCGCAATGGTTGTGTTACCCGTGTGGCGCATGGTGCAAAAGGGGTCACTGCGACTAGGCTTGCGGCCATGGCTAGTAAGACCGTCAACCGATCTGGCTCGAAGAACACCAGGTCAGGAGCCGGTTCCCGAAGCACTGCCCGCCCGAAGCGTCCGGCGCCACCCCGTCGCAAGCCGGCCAAACGGACCTCGGGGGCCCCCGCCATCGGGGCCGCGGGCGCCGCCGTCGGGCGCGCTGCTCGTGCAGGTTGGCTTCTGTTGGCCAGGGGCGCCGGTACCACGGCACGGTCGGTCGGCCGGGCACGTGACATCGAACCGGGACATCGGCGGGACGGTATCGCCCTCGCGCTGCTGGGTGTCGGTGTCGTGCTCGCAGCGAGTTCGTGGTTCGACGCCGCGCGGCCCGTCGGGGGATGGATCGACACCGCGGTGCGCGTCTTGATCGGCGCTGCTGTGGCGCTCGTGCCACTGCTGCTGATCGCTGGTGCCGTCGTCATGATGCGTACCGAACCGCAGCCAGAGGATCGTCCGCGACTCATCCTCGGCGCGGCCATGATCGCTCTGCCCACGCTGGGGCTGTGGCATCTGTTGGCCGGGTCGCCAGCGGATCCGATCGCCCGGCAACACTCGGCGGGCTTCCTCGGCTTCGCGATGGGTGGCCCGCTGTCCGACGGCCTGACGCCATGGATCGCCATACCGCTGTTGTTCATCGGCGTGCTGTTCGGCCTGCTGCTGATCACCGGAACCACGATTCGCGAGGTTCCCACCGCGCTGCGAACGATGTTCTCCACCGGCTACCGCGGTGATGACTATTACGACGACGACTACCCGGAGGGCGAGTCCAACTCCGCTGGGCCACTCGACGACTTCGCCGACGGTTACTACGACGAACCAGGAGGATACGACCGCGCCCAGGCTCAGCCGTGGCCCACCGCCGGCCAGCCCGACGCAGCGTCCACCACCCCCTACGACAGCTACCCCCTCGACGGGGAGGCCCCGACGGTTCCGGAGCCCGCGGCGCGCGCCCCCCGGCGCAAGAAGGGGCCGAAGCCACAGGACACGTTGGTGCTCGACCGCGTCGTCGAGGGCCCGTACGCACTACCTCCGCTGGACCTGCTGGTCGCAGGTGACCCGCCGAAACGCCGCAGCCCCGCCAACGATCAGATGATGGAGTCGATTCAGTCGGTGCTGCAGCAGTTCAAGGTCGATGCCAACGTGACCGGATGCACCCGCGGTCCGACCGTAACCCGCTACGAGGTGGAACTCGGTCCCGGTGTGAAGGTCGAGAAGATCACTGCGCTGCAACGCAACATCGCCTACGCGGTGGCCACCGAGAGCGTGCGCATGCTCGCACCCATTCCCGGGAAGTCGGCGGTGGGTATCGAGGTTCCCAACATCGACCGTGAGATGGTGCGGTTGGCCGACGTCCTCACCGAGCCGGGGGTTCGCCGCGATCACCACCCCTTGGTGATCGGGCTTGGCAAGGACATCGAGGGCGAGATGATCTCTGCCAACCTGGCGAAGATGCCTCACCTGCTGGTCGCCGGATCCACCGGATCGGGTAAGTCGAGCTTCGTGAACTCCATGCTGGTGTCGCTTCTGACCCGCGCCACGCCGGATGAGGTCCGGATGGTGCTGATCGATCCGAAGATGGTGGAGTTGACCCCGTATGAGGGCATCCCGCACCTGATCACGCCGATCATCACCCAGCCCAAGAAGGCTGCGGCTGCGTTGGCGTGGTTGGTCGAGGAGATGGAGCAGCGCTACCAGGACATGCAGGCCTCGCGAGTGCGTCACATCGACGTGTTCAACGAGAAGGTCCGCTCCGGCGAGATCACCGCCCCGCTGGGCAGCCAGCGCGAGTACAAGCCCTACCCTTACATCCTCGCGATCGTCGACGAGCTGGCCGACCTGATGATGACTGCACCCCGCGACGTGGAGGATGCGATCGTCCGCATCACACAGAAGGCCCGGGCCGCGGGTATTCACCTGGTGCTGGCCACCCAGCGGCCCTCCGTCGACGTCGTCACGGGCCTGATCAAGACCAACGTGCCGTCGCGGTTGGCCTTCGCTACCTCGTCGCTGACCGACAGTCGCGTGATCCTCGACCAGCAGGGCGCCGAGAAGCTGATCGGCATGGGTGACGGACTGTTCCTACCGATGGGCGCCAACAAGCCCATCCGCCTGCAGGGCGCCTACATCAGCGACGAGGAAATCCAGGCTGTCGTGCAGGCCTGCAAGGACCAGGCGGAACCCGACTACACGGAGGGCGTCACCAACGCCAAGCCGACCGGCGAGCGCACCGACGTCGACCCCGACATCGGTGACGACATGGGCGTCCTTCTCCAGGCCGTCGAACTCGTCGTGTCCAGCCAGTTCGGCTCGACCTCGATGCTGCAGCGCAAGCTCCGCGTCGGTTTCGCCAAGGCAGGCCGGCTCATGGACCTGATGGAGACCCGCGACATCGTGGGGCCCAGCGAGGGGTCCAAGGCCCGCGAGGTGCTGGTCAAACCGGACGAACTGGCCGGCACCCTGGCGCTGATCCGTGGGGGCGGCGATGCCCCGGACGACGATTGACCCGCCCACCACGGTCGGCCAACCCACGCCGAGCGTGATGCCACTGCGAGTTTTCGGCCGATTTGTCGCAGTGGTTTCACGTTCGGCGACGTGTCAGTGCGAATCGGCACACTTTGGCCATGGGGGAGCCGTTCATCGGCAGCGAGGCCCTGG
This sequence comes from uncultured Actinomycetota bacterium, assembly GCA_963798245.1. Taxonomy (GTDB): domain Bacteria; phylum Actinomycetota; class Actinomycetes; order Mycobacteriales; family Mycobacteriaceae; genus Mycobacterium. The sequence goes on along the minus strand of CAWCSO010000001.1, from coordinate 592,784 downwards.
CCGCGGGCACTCTCACGCCATATGCACTGCGCAGTAGGTTCGTCACGGTCCACCGTGACGTGTACGTGCCACGCGGCACCCAATTGACGGCGGTCTCGCGAGCCAAGGCGGCCTGGTTGTGGTCGGGCCGTGCCGGTGTCGTCGCGGGCAGGTCGGCGGCGGCACTTCACGGCGCCAAGTGGGTCGACACCGACATGCCCGCCGAGATCCTGTACTCGAATCGGCGCCCGCCAGACGGGATCGTCGCGTGGTCGAGTCGATTCGAGTGCGACGAGGTCGAGACGATCAGAGGGGTCGTTGCGACGACCCCGGCCCGCACCGCGCTCGACATTGCGTGCCGTCTACCAGTCGACGACGCCGTCGCCTCCATCGATTCGCTGGCACGTGCCACGCGACTCGAGATCGCCGACGTGGAGTCGATCGCCGACAGGTACCAGGGCCGCCGCCGAATCCGCCATGCCCGTGGGGCACTCGATCTGGTCGATCCTGGTGCCGAGTCACCGAGGGAGACCCGGTTGCGGTTACTGCTCGTGGGTGCCGGCTTCCCGCGGCCGGAAACACAGATCCCCGTCCATGACGAACACGGTCAACTCGTCGCCGTACTGGACATGGGCTGGCGGGAGGTCATGGTGGGGGTCGACTACGAGGGAGACCACCATTGGATGAACCGTAGGCGGCTCTCACGCGACATCAGGCGACACGCGACCGTCACCGAACTCGGCTGGACCGACATCCGGGTCACCGCCGAGGACACCGAAGCGAGCATCATCCGTTGGGTGGCGACTGCGTTCGAGCGCCGAGTGTGACGCCACTGCGAGAAATCGCGAGTCTTCCCGCAGTGGGCTCACACTGGACGGCGTCAAACGTGCTCAGAGCAGCAGCAGCATCCTGGTGTTGCCCAGGATGTTGGGCTTGACGTATGACAGGTCGAGGAATTCGGCGACACCGATGTCGTAGGACCGGCACATCTCCTCGTACACCTCGGCGGTTACCGGTGTGCCGGCGATCTCGGCGAATCCGTGCCTGCTGAAGAACTCGGTTTCGAACGTCAACACGAAGATCCGCTTGAGCCGCAACTCCCTGGCCACGTCCAGCAGTCGTTCGACCACGGCGTGTCCCACGCCCGCGCCGCGCACCTTGGGATGGGCGGCCACGGTGCGGACCTCGCCGAGGTCGGACCACATGACGTGCAACGCGCCACAGCCGACGACCTCGCCGTCGAGTTCGGCCACCCAGAACTCCTGGACCGCCTCATACAGCGTGACGAGGGGCTTCTCCAGCAGGATCTTCCCCGCATAGAAGTCGACCAGTGCCTTGATGGCCGGGACGTCGGACGTGCGGGCACGCCGAACCGTCAGACCGTCGGTTCCGGGCGCTCCGCTCACAGGTGCGAGGGTATCGGGAGAAGCAACCGATATTCTGTGTCGGTGCCGCGCCAGCCTGAAACCGATCCAGTCGTCCCGCGCGCGCACGTGCTGAATGCGGCGAACGCCCTCACCGTTCTACGCATGGTCCTGGTTCCGGTCTTCCTCGCCGCGCTCTTCGTCGGCGATGGGCACGAAACGTACTGGCGAGTGGTCGCATTCGTCGTGTTTGCGGTGGCGGTCATCACCGACCGGTTCGACGGTGAGATCGCCAGGAGCTACGGCCTGGTCACCGACTTCGGCAAGCTCGCCGACCCGATCGCCGACAAGGCGTTGATCGGGGCCGCGCTGATCGGCCTCTGGCTGCTCGGTGACCTGCCGGGGTGGGTTGCGGCCGTGATCCTGGTCCGTGAGATCGGTGTCACCGTGCTGCGCCTGGCGGTGCTGCGCCGCGGTGTCATCCCGGCGAGCCGTGGCGGCAAGCTCAAGACCCTGGTACAGGCGCTGGCCATCGGACTGTTCGTGCTGCCACTGTCCGGTGGCTGGCTGGTCGCCGCGTGGGTTCTGATGTGGGCCGCCATCGTCCTGACGGTGGTGACGGGCGTGGACTACGTGGTCTCGGCGATCAGGAATTCGCGCGCCCGGACCGCCGGCGGGTGACGCGTCGACCTCCGATGCCACCGACCGGGAACCAAACCGAGGCCCGCGGGCGTTCTCACGGATAGTGACCGCCGAGTGACCCAGTCGAAGGAGCCCACGATGACGGCATTGCTGCGCGAAGTGATCGGTGACGTGCTGCGCCGAGCGAGGACCTCGCAGGGCCGGACCTTGCGCGAGGTGTCCGACCACGCCCGGGTCAGCCTGGGCTACCTCTCAGAGGTGGAGCGGGGCCGCAAGGAGGCGTCCAGTGAACTGCTGAGTTCCATCTGCACCGCACTCGACGTGCCACTGTCGCGCGTGCTCTCCGACGCGGGCGACGTCATGGAACGTCAGGAACGAGGTCGGGCCGCCGAGGCCGCGAGTTCCTCCACCATCGACGTCTCCACCAAGGTGGTCATCCCGCAGGTCGCCTCGATGGCCGTCGCCTAGCCCCAGTCCGCGCGAACCCGATAGGTTGGCACGTAGCGCAAATCGCACGGGCCCGACCGGGCAGGCACAGAACGACACGAAGGCGGAATGAACCGATGGCCAATCCGTTCACAAAGGCGTGGAAGTACCTCATGGCGCTGTTCAGCTCCAAGGTCGACGAGTACGCCGATCCGAAGGTGCAGATCCAGCAGGCCATCGAGGAGGCACAGCGCCAGCACCAGGGGCTGACCCAGCAGGCCGCGCAGGTGATCGGCAACCAGCGTCAGTTGGAGATGCGACTGAACCGCCAGTTGGCCGACATCGAGAAGTTGCAAGTCAACGTCCGCCAGGCGCTCACGCTGGCCGATCAGGCCACGGCGGCCGGCGACGCGGTGAAGGCCAACGACTACACCAACGCCGCCGAGGCGTTCGCGGCGCAGTTGGTGACCGCCGAGCAGAGCGTGGAAGACCTGAAGGCTCTGCACGACCAGGCCTTGCAGGCCGCGGGCCAGGCCAAGAAGGCCGTCGAGCAGAACGCGATGGTGCTTCAACAGAAGATCGCCGAGCGCGGCAAGCTTCTCAGCCAGCTCGAACAGGCCAAGATGCAGGAGCAGGTGAGCGCCTCACTTCGATCGATGAGCGATATCGCGGCGCCCGGCACCACGCCCAGCCTCGACGAGGTCCGCGACAAGATCGAGCGCCGCTACGCCAACGCGATGGGGTCCGCCGAACTCGCGCAGAATTCGGTGCAGGGCCGGATGATGGAGATCCAGCAGGCCAGTGTCCAGATGGCGGGGCACTCGCGGCTCGAGCAGATCCGCGCGTCCATGCGTGGTGACGCCCTGCCTGCCAGCGACGCGCCCGCCCCGGCCACGCCGGCGACCAACCCGCCCGCGGCTGCGCCTGAAAATCCACTGTCGCAATGACTTTGGTTAGCTGACGGTACGGAGGCGACGAGCGATGCCGACCGACTCGCGGAGCAGACGCCGCCAGGCGTGGGGATCCGTCGTGCAGCGCGGCGTCGACTCGGCTGCCGAATGGTCCGGCGTGCTGGCGCAACGGCTGGGAGCGGCGGCCGACCCGAGGGCGAAGCTGCTTCGCAAGCGCCGCTGGGCGTTTCGTGCGGGCGTGTTCTTCACGTTCGCTACGGGGCTGTGGATCACCGTGACCGCTGTCCTGGCGTCGTGGAGCACGCCGGCCTGGGCACTGCCGATTCCCGGTGCCATCGCCGTCGGCGCTGCGTTCCTGGCGACGCTGTCCTTCCTTCGCCATCGCTGGCTCAAGGCTTCGCCGCTGCCCCCGGAGCGTTCCATGCGTCGGCTTCCACCGTGGGGTTCGGCAGCCCGGCAACCGATGGCCGCACTGGCATCAGCCGAGCGCGGGCTGTTCTCGCTGCTAGGTGTGCTGGAACGCGGCCGGCTGCTGCCCGCCGAGGAACTCCGCGAGGTGACTGCCGCGGCCAATCAGACGGCGGCCGCCATGGCCGCCACCGCCAGGGAAGTGGTGTCCATGGAACGGGCCGCGAGTTCGGCGCCCCAGTCCCGTGGGCACCTCGCACCGACCATCAACGCGTTCACCGCCCAATTGAACACTGGCGTACGGCAGTACGACGACCTGGTCGCAGCGGCCGCCCAGCTGGTGTCCGCCGCCAGTAGCGGCCCGATGTCGATGTCGGCGATGTCGGCGGATCGCTACCGCCACGAGTTGGGCACCGCGACCGATCGGCTGGCCGGGTGGGCACACGCGTTCGACGAACTCGGCCACCTGCGCGGGGCGTGACGTCTCAGACGTCGTGACTGCTTGGCGGGCCCGTCCTGGGCCCGTACTTGTCGATGTACGCGCGGTGGATGTGGGCGTCGCGTTTCCGGGAAAGCTCGTCGACCATGCCTGGGTCGATGTTGTGTATCCGGAGCATGTGACGCCGCCACACCTTGTTCAACGCGTGCGAGAAGAACACGAACGGGATCAGGATCGGCACCGTCATGCTCAGGTGGACGTACAGCGTGGTGGGGATGAGCCAGAAGGGCGCAAGGATCAACACCGCCGGGATCGCCACCCGGATCATCATCCGCACGGTGGCGCCCGGACCTGCCAGGTCGTTGGCGACCCAGTCGCGCATCGAGTAGGGAAGCCGACGGCCGTAGCAGTAGGCGATGTATTCGAGCGCGCTCGGGTGCGTGCGCGCGGTGGGCGTGCTCATCACATCGTGGGGCGAAGCGACGGGATCACCATGCCGACGATCCCGCGGACCGTCGCCTTGACCATGTCGAATAAGTCGAAGTAGTCACGCCACAGCGTGATTCGATCGTCGTGCACCTCGAACACGCCGCACACCCAGAACTGGAGCCGCAGCGGACCGAACACCATCGCGTCGGTCCGTTCGTTCATCACGGCAAGACCGTCGCTGACATTGCGGTGGAACTTCACCTCGAATCCCATCCGACCCTCCATGCCCCGCATGAGCTTGATCACCCGTTTGCGGCCGTGGATGGTTGGCAGCCCCACGTTCTGGTAGACGACGTCGTCGGCGAGTAGCGCGTCCGCGGTCTCCATGTCCTGATTGGCGAGGGCGTTGAGGAAGGACTCCACGGTGATCGCATTGAGCTGCGGTGTCACAGCCGAGTTCTGCTCTGTCATCGCCCAAGCTTAGCCCTCGGCTCCTCGCGCGAGCGCTCGTCGGCGCCCTCGGCTCCTCGCGCGAGCGCTCGTCGGCGCCCTCGGCTCCTCTCGTGGCAGGGTGGGCCGCGTGCGCGTCGCAGTGGTGGCCGGTCCCGATCCAGGTCACGCGTTCCCGGCGATCGCGCTGTGCCTGCGGTTTCTGGCCGCCGGCGACCACCCGACGCTGCTGACCGGAACCCAGTGGCTCGACATCGCCCGTTCCGTCGGGGTCGACGCGGTCGAACTCGACGGCCTGGACCCGGATGACGGCGACGACGACTCCGATGCAGGAGCCAAGATCCATGGCCGGGCCGCCAGAATGGCCGTGCTCAACAAGGCCCGCATCGGTGACCTCTCGTCCGATCTGGTGGTATCGGACGTGATCACGTCATGCGGTGGAATGGCGGCGGAGTTCATCGGCGTGCCCTGGATCGAACTCAACCCGCACCCGCTGTACCGACCGTCCAGCGGTCTTCCCCCCATTGGCAGCGGCCTCGCGCCCGGAGTGGGAGTTCGCGGTCGACTGCGCGACACGATCATGCGTGCGCTCACGGCACGTTCGGTCCGTCGCGGTGAGGTCGAGCGCATGACCGCGCGGATTGCCATCGGACTGCCCGCAAAGGATCCAGGACCACGTCGCCGCCTGATCGCGACCCTTCCGGCGTTGGAGGTGGAGCGACCCGACTGGCCCGACGACGCCGTGGTCGTGGGTCCACTTCACTTCGAGCCCACGTCGTCGGTGCTCGACGTCCCGCCGGGCGACGGACCCCTCGTAGTCGTGGCGCCGTCGACGGCAACCACCGGTGCCGCAGGCCTCGCCGAGCTCGCATTGTCCACGTTGATCCCGGGCACGACGCTGCCGGACGGAGCGCGGGTGGCGGTGTCACGGCTGGGCGGGCCCGATACGACGGTGCCGCCGTGGGCCGTCGTGGGACTGGGCAGGCAGGACGAGTTGCTGTCCCGCGCCGATCTGATGATCTGTGGAGGAGGCCACGGCATCGTCACCAAGACACTTCTGGCCGGCGTGCCCATGGTCGTGGTGCCCGGTGGGGGAGACCAGTGGGAGATCGCGAATCGTGTTGTGCGACAGGGGAGTGGACGGCTGATCCGACCGCTCGGTGCCGAGGCTTTGGTCGCCGCAGTACGGGATGTGCTGTCATCCCCGGGCTACGCGGGCCGGGCCATCGCGGCGAGCGAGGGTGCCGCCACCGTCGAAGATCCGGTACGGGTGTGCCATGAGGCTCTCGAGGGTGCGGCGTAAATTGGTCGCGTGCGGTTGACCGAATTCCACGAACGCGTCGATGGACAGTTCGGCCCGATACGGGGTGCCTCGCTCCTGGTCGACCACGTGCTGGCCGCTCTGGGGGGGCGCACCGGCGCACAGGCGATCGAGGCGGGTGTAGACCCCCGCGACGTCTGGCGGGCGCTGTGCGCCGACTTCGACGTCCCGAAGAACGACTGGTGAGGCGGCACCTCAGCATCGCGCGGCGTTGACCACTTCCAAGGCGCGCTGAGTCGCGGCGGCGAGCACCGCCGTATCTTCGTCGGACAGCGTTCCGCACACCCAGTCCCAGTGCGCCGACACCGTCTGACCCCGTACCGGCGCGGGTGCGAGCGAGGCACCGTCCTTGCGCCACCGCACCCGGTCTTCGACGGGCTCGCCGAGCGCCAGCACGCCCTCGGAGAACACCAGTGGACGAGCCGACAGCAACGCATGGTCGTCCTCCACCGCCTCGACGACGCCCCAGCGGATACGGCAGTCCTGCATGATCTGAACTGGCCTCTCCTGGTCCCGATCCAGGAGGCGGATCCACGGATAGACTGCGAATACGTGAAAGCTGTGATGCGCCAACCCCTCCCCTGGGGCCAATTCATCCAGTACCCCTGTTGGCTGCCCGCTGAACGCCGCGCGCAACTTGACCAGCAGGACGTCCGGATCGACCATGTGCAGCAGCGGGCCACCGATCCAGTAGCTGCGTACCACCTCGGCCTCCAGCGGGTCGTGGATTCCAGCCGCCTCCGCGATGGCGCCCAGGTAGGGCCAGGCGCCGTCGAACTCCTTGGCGTAGGCGGCCAGTTCGACGGCGCTGCCGCCCCGCAGGAGCACCTCACCGTCCTCGGGACCGCAGTACCCGAGTTCGTTGGGCGGGAACGCATACCTGGCGAACTCCTCGTAACCCGCCGGGAGCGGCTGATCGGTCGACGACGTCATGCCGGCGGATTCGGGGAGGCTGCTCGCCGATTGACGCGTCTGCCACCCTCGTCCCGACCGTGGGCCAGCAGTCGTCGCTCCGCCCTCCCCAGGACTGCCGTCGCCGTGGCCGTGGCCGAGAAACGAACCCGGACCGCAATGGGGGCAGCAGCCCGGTTGAGCGTGAAGCGGCCGGTCACGGCAGGGCTTCGCGGTCGGAGATCTGAGTCGCGCGCCGCGGCTCGCTGCCGCGACCCATGAGTTCCAGGCCGGCCATTGCGGCGTCGGCGCCCGCCTCGTCTGTCTTCTCGACGACGAACCCCATGTGGATGATCACCCACTCACCGGCGCTGAAGGTCTCCTCGGGCAACATGCCGATGTTGACCTTGCGCGGCTCGCCCGCTACGTCGACGAGCGCGAGTTGGTCGCCGTAGCCCTCGACCATGCCGATCACCCGGCCCGGGATTCCCAGACACATCGCTCAACCCTCCGCCGGTGCCGGCAGCCGCTCGGTCAGTTCGACGAGCAGATCATCGATGGCTGCCACGGCGGCAGGTACCGCCGCCATGACGGGTTTGGACAGTTCCATGCCCTCATCGACGTTCTCCACCTCGCAGCCGACCATGATCGTCCGGGGCGTGGTGCCGCCCAGCGCGGTCAAGGTGGCGAACACGGCCGCCGGGTCCATGCTGTGTGCCTCGAAACCCGCAGATGCGGCGAGGCTGTGGTGGTCGGCTTCGAAGACGTGCAGGGTTCCGGGCGCGCTGCGGGTCGGTAGCGCGTCTACCAGGATAAGGGCATGCCACTCGTCGAGCAGGTCATAAGCGAGGTGCATGCCGCGAATCCCGTAGTCCACCGCACGCACCGCGGCGTCGGTCGGGTTCGCCAGGACACGGCGCATCACCTCGGGACCGAATCCATCGTCTCCGAGGAAGATATTGCCGATGCCGGCGATCAGGATCCGTGGTGTGATGACGTCTCGGATCTCACATGTCCCGGATTCGAAGGTACCGCTTGACGTCTGGGATCGACTTCAGGCCCACCGCGACACCGGCGACGATGACGACCGCGACCACCCCGGTGGCGATCCATCCGATTACTTCCATGTCGAACTCCTTCTCTCGGTCATCTCTTCACTGATCTGGGTATCGAGCGGCTCGACCTCGTCCGGGGCGAAGTAGAGGTAGCGCCCGTAGCCTTCGGGCATCTCGGCGGCGGGGTCGTCCTCGACGATCACCCCGACGTGCTGCTGGCCGTCGACGTCCTCGTGCACGGAGGTGACGCGGGCGGTCTTGCCGACGAAGAAGATGTCCTGGGCGTCGGCCCGCCGCGACGGCCGCAGCCGAACCCGGCTTCCCGCGGCGACCTTGACACCGTTGACGAGAACGGCGTCCACGTCTGGCCGTACCGCCGTGTCGGCCAACGGGTCCCACCAGTCGATGCCATCGGGTATCTCGGGCACCAGCCCGGCCGGACGCAACGTTCCCGGTTCGACGGGGGCTTGTCCGGCGTGGGGGTTGCGCAGCACACCGTGTAGCTGCTGAAGCGATTCCGGCGACATCGAGTCGCAACGGTCGATGATCTGGGCGGCCAGCGGATCTGTCGCGCGGGCTTGCGCCTTCTCCTCGTCGGTCATCGTCATCACGCGCAGGGTGAGGATTTCGTCGATCTCGGTGGAGTCGTAGAGCGCGCCCTCGCTCTGCTCGGCGATCTCGGGGTGGTCGTAGAGGATGATCGGCGACACCAGCAGCAGGTCGCGCTCACCGGGTCGGCCGGCCAGCACGGGAAAGCAGCGATGTTGGGCGCAGCGGGCGACGGCGGCTTCGGCCGCGTCGGGCGGCTCCAGGAGCGAGACGAACTCGCCGCCGACCACCTCGGCGATGACGTGGGTGCCGATCATGGAGACCGCGATGGCGGCGTCCTTGCCGGGCGCGCCCGCCGCGGTGTTGCGAACCGTCAGCGAGACGCGATACAGACCGTCGTCGATCTCGGCGCGGAGGTCTAGCAGGCCCGAGATCTCCGCGCGGGTGCGAATCAGCCTGCCGCCGTCGACGTCCTCGACGTCGGTGCCCCCGGGGACCTCGACGGGCAGTGCGCGCGGCGACTCGTCGTCGGCCAGATCAGACAGCGTGAAGGGACCGAACGACTGCTCGCGCTCGATCGCCTCGTCCCAGGTGACCCAGGTCTGGGAACCACTGGTGAACTCGTCGACCCGCTCGAACCGGCCGTCGCGCTCGGCGCGCTCGGCGTGTCTGCGTTGCAGTTGAAGGAATCGCACCATCAGCGCGAGTTCACCGGCGCCGTCGACCACGAACTGGGTGGCCAGGCTGTCGTCCTCGCCGATACCCGCGTCTGCCGCCCCCTCGGGTCCCAGAACCCCGAACTGCCAACGGGACTGGTTCTTGCTCGACGTGGCCCGGTACGGGTAGAGCAGGTAACCCTCGTACAGGACGGCATCGGCGATGGTGCGCGCCCGGTCCCAACCCGCGGTCATGGGACCTCCTCGCGCGCGGCGGCGGGTCGCGACGCATCGGCCAGCAGCGTCGTCACGGCTTCGTCGAAGTCCAGCATCCCGCGGGCGGACTTGTATGCGGCCAGCGCGTCGACGGTGTCGTGGCCCAGTCGAACCCAGCCGGCGTTCGGATAGTGCCGCTTGATCAGGTCCCGCCAGACCGCGACGGGCAGGTCGTAGCGGGCCTCGCTCTCCCAGGACACCAGCCGCACGGCGAAACCGCGCTCGCCGCGCTCGAAGACCGTGCCGCTGAACAGGAACTGCAGGGGGATGGTCCCGTCGCGCAGCGCGTGAAGGTACTTGGACGCAGCGACCTCGAAGTCGTAGGTGCACTCCAGCGGGAGCGAGACCTCGGTGACGTTGGTGAAACCGGGCACCATCGCGGTGCTGTGCTGCCACAGGAAGGTGCGTTGCGTGTTGGCCCACCGTTCTCGGGGTCCGAAGAGATCGGCCAGGCCGGCCGCCTCCTCATCGGAGTAGTTGCGCCGCAACGGTTCGATGCGGAGCTGGCAGCGCAGTGCGATCGCCTGTATCGGCTCGTCGTCACTGCTGGTGATGCCGATCCGCGCGGTGAGCAACGGCGTCAGCGAGTACGGTTCGGCGGCCACGTCGAGCACCGTGTAGCTGGTGTCGGTCATCGTGCGGCCACCTTGCTGCGGGCCGTGATCCGGTCGAAGAACTCGTCGACGAACTGGCGCACCTCCTGGCCGCCGTCGAAGCCCCGCCACAGCATGCGCAAACGACCGACGAACTCGTAGCAGGCGTCGATCGGGACCAGGTAACACTCCGCGGGCGCGTCCTCTTGAGTGCCGCGGTCGGGCACCCGCACCAGCAGCGCCTCGACGTCGGGGGCAAGCAACTCAAGACGTGCATCGGCAGCGCTGATGGTGCTCCAGGCGTCGAGGTCGAGTTCGGATTCGGTGGCCCCGGCCGGACCGGGGTAGAAGGCGACGGTCTTGTCCAGCGCGGAGTTCCGGAAGAAGAACGCCAGACCCACCGGGATCTGCAGCGATTCCCACCCCCGGCGATCGAGGGCAAAGTCGGGAAAGCGGAGATAGCGATCGGGTACCGCGCGGTACTTCAACTCGGCGTGCGGGTCGGAGAAGAGCAGATAGCACCCGCGACAGGTGCACATCAGCTGCCTGCCCGCCACGTTGACGACGTGCTGATGTTCGTCGGTGATCGGCTCGGCGCACATCTCGCAACGTTCGCCGGCCGGCTGGGGCGCTCCCCGGTTGGCCCGGATCCGCGAGATGACGTCGTATGGGCCTGCCATCAGGTGACTCCGGTGGTTTCCGCGTGCACCGCCAACGACAGCACGCCGTCGCGCACCAACAGCGGCAGCGGATCGAGGTGCACGCCCGACCCGGCCCCGTCGTCCAGGCCCGCACCCGCACGGACGGCGTCGAAATGAGCGTTGCACTGCGGGCACCGCAGCACGGCCTCACCGATCGCCGCGCCCATTCGCCTGTGCAGTACGGCGCCCGCCAGCGACTGCGCACATCTACCGCACCGGTCATGGTAGGCGAACAGCTGATCGCCGACCCGACAGGCCAGCACCATCACCCCGGCGACCATGAACCCGCCGACCTCACCGGAGTCGAGATTCGCAACGTCAGGCACCGGGTGCCAGGCCGCTCCGGGACCGTCCCTGGTGTGTAGGCGGCTCAGCAGGGATTCGGCCGGAATCAAGCCGGGTGTCGGGTCGTCTTCGGCGGCAACCACTTCGATCGACGAGATCTCCGGTGCCGCGGCGCGCACAGCGTCCTCGACGGTCAACTCGAGCGTCACGGCCGACGACGGGCAGCTCTTGCAGCTCCCGGCGAAGGCCAGGCGGACCACGGGCCCGCCTGTGCCGTCGCCGCCGCCGATGACGTCAAGCAGCTTCACGTCCCCGCCGTGCGATCCGAGGTAGGGGCGGACGCTGTCGAGGGCATCCTCGATGCGCCTTTCGACACCATGCGGGTGCAGATCGTGCACCAGCATCAGGCTCGCCACCAGATCGTCTGAGGCGAACCCTTCAATCAGCGCCGGATCGGCCGCGGCCGCGATGGACATCATCCGGCCGATCCCTGCCCCGTACAGGTCGGTCAGCTCACCGACCAGCGACTCGGCTCGCTGTCGTGCGGCCGGGCCGCTGGCCGCACTGGCATCCAGCAGGGTCTGTATGCGATCGCCTGCCGTACGCCATTGCGCCTCTGTGCCGAAATCGTCCTGTTCTGCCGGGCCCTGTCCTTCAGGCTGGGCCATGTATCACTCCCCGGTGACGGACTGGGTAGGTGAGTGCAAGCGCTCGAGCGATTTCCCGTTGCCGAGATACATGTGCACCCCGCATGGCAGGCATGGGTCGAAGCTTCGCACGGTGCGCATGATGTCGATGCCCTTGAAGTTGTCCCGGTCGTTCTCCTCGAAGATCGGTTGGCCCTGGACGGCATCCTCGTACGGTCCGGGTGTCCCGAAACTGTCTCGGGGGTTGGCATTCCACGGTGTCGGGGGATACGGGTGGTAGTTCGCGATCTTGCCGTCCCGAATCACCATGTGGTGACTGAGCACGCCGCGCACCGCCTCGGTGAACCCGCAGCCGATGCCCTCGTCGGGCACCTCGAACTTCTCCCAGGTCTTGGTTCGGCCGGCACGAATCTCCACCAGCGCCTTCTCGGCGAAGTGCAAGGCGCATGCCGCAGCGTAGGCCTGGAAGTAACTGCGGGCGCGACCGCGCTCGATGGTGTTCGACCACTGCGGGATCTTCCACTCGAAGCTGACCGGACCCTTGAGTGCGGTCTTCGGCAGGTTGATCTGCACGCTGTGCCCGGTGGCCTTCACGTAACCGATGTCGACCAGCCCGGACAGCGCAGTCGACCATAGCCGGGCGATCGGCCCGCCCCCGGTGTCCAGCGCGAGGTGGTCCTTGCCGTCGTACCACCGTGGCGACATCACCCAGCTGTACTTGTCGTCCATGTCGCGCTTCTGCGGCTTCGGGTTGGTGTGCTGGTTCCAGGGATGTCGCCTATCCACCGGGTTGCCGAGCGGATCGTTCTTGACGAACATCTCCTGGTCGGTCCAGTCGTCGTAGTAGCTGCTGCCCAACAGGATTCGGATGCCAAGGTTGATGTCGACAAGATCGTTGGTGACCAGCTTGCCGTCGACCACGATGCCGGGTGTGACGAACATCTTGCGGCCCCACTCGGTCATGTCCTTGTAGGCGAAGTTGCACACGTCGGGATCCTGGAAGGAGCCCCAGCAGTTCAACAACGTGCGGCGCAGGCCGACCTGCTCGTAACCCGGCAGGGCTTCGTAAAAGAAGTCGAACAAGTCGTCGTGCATCGGCACGACCTTCTTCATGAACTCCACGTAGCGCATCAGCCGGGTGATGTAGTCGGTCATCAGCTGGATGGTCGCGACCGTTCCGACACCGCCCGGGTAAAGAGTGGAGGGATGGACGTGGCGTCCCTCCATCAGGCAGAACATTTCTCGGGTGTAGCGACTCACCTGAAGGGCTTCGCGGTAGAACTCCCCGGTGAACGGGTTCAGTGCCCGCATGATGTCGGCGATCGTCTTGTAGCCGTGGGCCTCTTCGTTCGGGCACCGCGCGTTCTCTGCCTTCGCCAGCACGCTGGGATTCGTCTCGGAGACCATCTTCTCGCAGTAGTCGACCGCGAGAAGATTCTCCTGATAGATGTTGTGATCGAACATGTACTCGGCCGCCTCGCCGAGGTTCACGATCCACTCACCGAGGTGCGGCGGCTTGACACCGTAGGCCATGTTCTGGGCGTAGCACGAACAGGTGGCGTGGTTGTCGCCGCAGATTCCGCAGATCCGGCTGGTGATGAAGTGCGCGTCGCGCGGATCCTTGCCCTTCATGAAGATCGAGTAGCCGCGGAAGATCGACGACGTGCTGTGGCATTCGGCGACCTCGCGGTTCTCGAAGTCGATCTTGGTGTAGATGCCGAGGCTGCCGACGATCCGGGTGATTGGATCCCACGCCATGTCGACGAGCTGGCTGGGGTCTTTCTTCGTCTCCGCGGATCCGGGGGCGGTCGTTGTCATGGGGTATGCCTTTCCGTGCGAAGTGCACCTACCAGGTGCGCTTCGCTCCCGTCGTCAGTTCCTTGCCGCGGTGCCGCCACTTCGGTTCCTTGTCGACGGTCTGCGTCGTGATTCCGCGCAGTGTGCGCATCAGCGATCCGTAGACACCGACGGCCGTGCTCGAGAGCTTTCCGCCCGGTGGCTCGTCCATGAAGGGCATGAACTTATCCGGGAAGCCGGGCATGGTGCACCCGATGCAGATCCCGCCGACGTTGGGACAACCACCGATGCCGTTGATCCAACCTCGTTTGGGCACGTTGCACTTGACGACCGGACCCCAACAACCAAGTTTGACAATGCATTTCGGCGACCCGTACTCGGTTGCGAAGTCACCCTGCTCGTAGTAGCCGGCCCGGTCGCACCCCTCGTGCACCGTGTTGCCGAACAGCCACTGCGGGCGCAGGGCGTCGTCAAGCGGGATCATCGGTGCCTGACCGGTGGCCATGTACAGCAGGTAGACCAGCGTCTCGGAGAGGTTGTCGCCCTGGATCGGGCAGCCGGGCACGCATACGATCGGAATGTCTGCCTTGCTCTTCCAGTCCCAGCCGAGGTAGTCGGGTACCCCCATTGCGCCGGTCGGATTGCCTGCCATCGCGTGGATGCCGCCGTAGGTCGCACACGTCCCCACGGCCACGATCGCGGTGGCCTTGGGTGCCAGTCGATCGAGCCACTCGCTGGTGGTCATGGGCTGGTCGGTCGCGGGGTCGTTTCCGAACCCGCACCAGTACCCCTCCTCGTGCAGGTTCTCGTTGGGGATGGAGCCCTCGACGACGAGCACGAACGGATCGAGTTCGCCGCGGTCGGCCTTGAAGAACCATTCGAGGAAGTCGTCGGCTCCGCCGTTCGGACCGCATTCGAAGTCGATCAGCGGCCAGTGCACGGCCACCTGAGGTAATCCTGGCAACGCGCCGAGGGCGATCTCCTCGACAGTGGGTTGGGTGGCTGCGGTCAGCGCAACGGAATCGCCGTCACAACTGAGACCGGCATTGATCCACAGAACGTGAATAAGCGTTTCTTCCGCTTTGATGGCTGCTTCTGATGGCATCGTCGACAGCTTTCCGGGACCGGACTGGGGCCCCTGCGCCGCTGGAGTCGCCCTTCGGCCCACTTGCGCAGCGTTGGTTTCCGGTTTACTCCCGCAGGAGTGTGGTGTCAATCACAATTGAAAACCCTCAACCGACGAGTGCTTTACGTGTAAGCCAATCCACTGATACCGGGTGCCCAGTCCGTCCCCTCCGTTGCTGAGACGGGTAGGACCGTGTTCCGGGATTTGTCGAACCCATTGCTGCGCATGGAGTTTGAGATCGAAGTCGATCCGTGACAGTAGGTCGATCTTGTTGATGAGCACCTGTCCGCCGCGGCGGACATGTGCGGGTACTCGAGGTTTCGTCATGCGCTCGGTTCCGAGATGACGACCCCTTGTCGTGTTCGCCGAGGCGAAGCACGAGGGGCAGAGCAGGTTCCCGATGTTCTCGGCGAAAGCGCAGCTGACCGGGGTTCTGCGCCTCCAGTCGCGCAGTTCGAACTCGGTCTTGCAGCTATGGCACTGCACGGCGTGTCCACTTGAATCGAACACGTGTTCGTCTAGTGTGGTGGGTGTTCGACGGAGAAGATGCTGGTCAACTCGACTTGTCGGTACCTGCCTCTAGCGTACGGCCAACTGATCGACACCGATCAACCGAACACCCACGAGGACGGAGACACCACCATGGCGCAAGCCCCCGATCGCGAGAAGGCCCTCGAACTGGCGCTCGCACAGATCGAGAAGAGTCACGGCAAGGGATCGGTGATGCGACTCGGCGACGAGGTGCGCCAGCCGATCTCGGTCATCCCCACCGGATCGATCGCCCTGGACGTGGCGCTGGGCATCGGCGGTCTGCCGCGTGGCCGGGTCGTCGAGATCTACGGTCCGGAGTCCTCCGGCAAGACCACGGTCGCGCTTCACGCGGTCGCGAACGCGCAGGCCGCCGGCGGCATAGCGGCCTTCATCGACGCCGAGCACGCGCTGGATCCCGATTACGCCAAGAAGCTGGGTGTGGACACCGACTCCCTGCTGGTGTCCCAGCCGGACACCGGTGAGCAGGCGTTGGAGATCGCCGACATGCTGATCCGGTCCGGCGCGCTGGACATCCTGGTCATCGACTCGGTCGCCGCCCTGGTGCCGCGGGCGGAGATCGAGGGTGAGATGGGGGACAGTCACGTCGGCCTGCAGGCCCGCCTGATGAGCCAGGCGCTCCGCAAGATCACCGGTGCGCTCAGCAATTCGGGCACCACGGCGATCTTCATCAACCAGCTTCGCGAGAAGATCGGGGTGATGTTCGGCTGTTTCAACTACAGCACCAGAGTTCAACTGGCCGATGGCACCACCGAGAAGATCGGCAAGATCGTCAACAACAAGATGGACGTCGAGGTGCTGTCCTATGACCCGGTCAGTGACCAGATCCTGCCACGCAAGGTCGTGAACTGGTTCGACAACGGACCGGCCGAGCAATTTCTACAGTTCACCGTGGAAAAGTCGGGTGGAAACGGCCGATCACAGTTCGCCGCGACGCCGAATCACCTGATCCGTACGCCGGCCGGGTGGACGGAGGCGGGCGATCTCATCAAGGGTGACCGAGTGCTGGCGGCCGAACCGCACCTTCTTGGCGACCAACAGTTCCAGGTAGTGCTCGGTTCGCTCATGGGTGACGGAAATCTATCGCCCAACCTGCGGGACCGGAACGGCGTCAGGTTCCGGCTGGGACACGGTGTCAAGCAGGTCGAGTATCTGCAGTGGAAGACCGATCTACTGGGCAACATCAAGCACTCAGTCCGCGAGAACGCCAAGGGCGCAAGGTTCGTCGACTTCACCCCGCTGCCTGAACTGGCTGAGCTACGGCGCGCCATGTACCTGGGCGACGGTAAGAAGTTCCTGTCGGAAGAGTATTTGAAGGCGCTCACCCCGCTGGCGCTTGCCGTCTGGTACATGGACGACGGCGGCTTCACCATGCGGTCCAAGGGACTACAGCAGCGCACCAGCGGGGGGAGCGGGCGCATCGAGATTTGCGTCGAGGCGATGACCGAGGGGTCGCAGGTTCGGTTGCGTGACTACCTTCGCGATACATATGGCTTGGACGTCCGGCTGCGTCTGGCTGGTACGGCAGGCAAGGCGGTGTTGGTGTTCTCCACCGCATCGACGGCGAAGTTCCAGGAGTTGGTGGCGCCCTTCATGGCCCCGTCCATGGAGTACAAGTTGCTTCCTCGGTTCCGTGGCCAGTCGTCGGTGAAACCGCAGTTCGTCGATCCTGCTCAGTGTTTGGTGCCAGCGCGCGTACTCGATGTGCACGTCAAGCCGCATACGCGTTCCATGAACCGCTTCGACATCGAGGTGGAAGGCAGCCACAACTACTTCGTCGACGGCGTGATGGTGCACAACTCTCCCGAAACCACTACGGGTGGAAAGGCTTTGAAGTTCTACGCCTCGGTACGCCTGGACGTACGTCGCATCGAGACGCTCAAGGACGGCACCGACGCGGTCGGTAACCGCACCCGCGTCAAGGTGGTCAAGAACAAGGTGTCGCCGCCGTTCAAGCAGGCCGAATTCGACATCCTCTACGGCAAGGGCATCTCCAAGGAGGGCTCACTCATCGACATGGGTGTCGAGCAGGGCTTCATCCGCAAGTCCGGCTCCTGGTTCACCTATGAGGGTGAGCAGCTGGGGCAGGGCAAGGAGAACGCCCGTAACTTCATGATCGAGAACCCCGAGATCGCCGCCGAGATCGAAAAGAAGATCAAGGAGAAGCTCGGTATTGGCGCTGTCGTGACCGACGACCTGGCCACCGATGAAGTCCTGCCCGCCCCCGTCGACTTCTGAGTCTATGCAGGCGGATTCGTCGTCACGCGGTGAGCAGGCGCAGGAACCCCGCGCCCGCGAGGAACAGGCCAGGAACCTGTGTCTGCGCCTGCTCACCGCGCGGGCTCGAACGCGTGCCGAGTTGGCCGGTCGACTCGCCAAGCGGGGATACCCCGATGACGTCAGTGAACGCGTCCTGGACAGGTTGGCCGGCGTCGGCCTCGTCGACGACGAGGACTTCGCGCAGCAATGGGTGCGCTCACGGCAGGCAAATGCGGGGAAGGGCAAGCGCGCCTTGGCCGCCGAGCTGCGGACCAAGGGCGTCGCCGACGACGTGATCGCCGGGGTGCTGGCCGATGTCGACCAGGATTCGGAACGGACCAGGGCCACGCAGTTGGTCGCCGACAAGCTGCGCCGTGAGCGGCTTGCCAATGAAGCCGACGACGTGAAGGTGGCGCGGCGACTGGTAGGCATGCTAGCCCGTCGCGGCTACGGCCAGTCGATGGCGTTCGACGTCGTCAAGGTGGCCCTGGCCGACGAGCGGGACCGCCGCCGGGTCTAGCCCACCTTTGCGCCGGGAACTCCCTCTTCTTCGATCGCTTCGTTGTCGAAGGCGGTTCCGCCGCGTTGAGCGCGTCGCATGCGGGCCTCCAGTCGCGTGGCGAACGACGACAGGGTGAAGTTGGCGGCGATCATCAACACCGCGATGACGATGAGCGCGGGAAGGTAGTTGCCGTAGGAGGATCCGATGTTCGTGCCTTGGCGGACCATCTCGATGAACGTGATCTGGTAGCCGATCGCGGTGTCCTTGAGCACCACCACCATCTGCGAGACGAGCACGGGCAGCATCGACGTGACCGCCTGCGGCAACAGAATCGAGCGCATCGTCGCGCCCCACGTCATGCCGAGGGCGGACGCCGCCTCGGCCTGACCCTTCGGCAGCGCATTCACACCGGCGCGGACGATCTCGGCGATGACGGCGCCGTTGTACAGCGTCAGACCGGTGATGACGCCGGCGAGTGCGAGGTACTCGGCCGGAAACGCACTCGTTTGCGCGTACAGGAAGTACGCGAAGATCATCATGATCAGCACGGGCACTGCGCGGAAGAACTCTACGATCACCGAACACACCCAGCGGATGGGGGTATGCGTCGAGAGTCGGCCCATGCCGAGGATGAACCCGAGAACCAGTGCCAGGACGATCGACACCGCAGCAGCGGTCAACGTGCCCTTCACCCCGGGCAGTACGTAGGTCGTCCAGAGATTCGACGTGAGGAACGGCTCCCACTTTGCCGCGGTGAGCTGACCCTTCTCGTTCAGGCGCGAATAGACCACCCATGCGATCAGGGCGATGATCACCACGCTGACGACGGTGATCATCCGGTCGCGACGCTTGGCGCGCGGGCCAGGGATGTCGAACAGAACCGATGCGCTGCTCATGTCTGTCCGTTCTTCGCGCGGGCGCTCAACATGGCTGTCCGTTCTTCGCGCAGGCGCTGATCATGGCTGTCCGTTCTTCGCGCGGGCGCTCATCACCGACCCACCGCCAATCGCTTGCCCAGCCAACCAAACAACAGCCCCAACGGCAGTGTGAGGATGATGAATCCGGTAGCGAAGATCGAGCCGACGAGCATCAGTGCGGCGGTGTTCTCGATCATCTCCTTCATCAACAGCGCTGCCTCGGCGACGCCGATCGCCGAGGCGATGGTCGTGTTCTTCGTCAATGCGATGAGTACCGATCCGAGCGGGATGATCACCGCCCGAAATGCCTGCGGGAGCATGATGATCTTCAGGTTCTGTCCGAAGGACAGGCCGAGTGACCTGGCGGCCTCGGCCTGCCCGAGCGGCACCGTGTTCACACCGGATCGCACCGTCTCGCAGACGAACGACGCGGTGTAGACCGTCAGGCCGACCACCGCGAGCCGGAAGTTGCTGTCTTCGATGGACGTCGTCGACTGCGAGTCCACCAGCGTGATCCCGAGCGTCTGGGACAGGCCGAACGAACAGAACAGGATGATCAGCGTCAGGGGAGTGTTGCGCACGATGTTCACATAGGCGGTACCCAGCCAGTTGAGCACCGGTACTGGCGACAGCCGCATCGCGGCCAGCGCCGTGCCGAGGATCAGCGCACCGATCGCCGAGAACACCGTCAACTGGATCGTGATCCAGAATGCCTCGAGGATTCGGCCCTGGTACTCGGAGAAGATCTCCACGTGACGCCCTTACCGTCGACTCGGGCTCAGCAGGGGTCGAGTGCCGGCGGTTCGGGGGCTGGCAGACCTGCCGGACCCAGATTCTTGTCCCAGGCGGCCTTCCACTGGCCGTCGGATTCCATCTTCTTGATCGCGTCGCTGACCTGGTTGCACAGCTCGGTGTCGTCCAACTTCAGGCCGATGCCGTAGCGCTCCTCGGAGAACGGCTTGCCGACGATCTTGAATGCGCCCGGGTTCTGCGCGGCGTAACCGGCGAGGATGGTCTCGTCGGTGGTGACGGCGTCTATGGCGCCGTTCTTGAGCGCCTCGATGCAAGCCGAGTACGTGTCGTACTGCTGCAGCTGCACGGTGGGGAACTCGTCCTTGATCTTCTGCGCCGGCGTGGAGCCGGACACCGAGCACAACTTCTTGTTGTTCTGGAGCGAGTCCTTGCCGGTGATCTCGTTGTCATCGGCGCGAACCAGCAGGCTCTGGCCGGTGACGAGGTAGGGACCCGCGAAGGTGACCTTCTCCTTGCGAGAGTCGGTGATCGAGTAGGTCGCGGCGATGAACTTCACTTGACCGTTCTGGATCAGGGTCTCGCGCTGCGCGGACGGCGCTTCCTTCCACTCGATCTTGTCGGGTGCGTACCCCAGCTCGCCCGCCACGAAGGTGGCGACGTCGACGTCGAAGCCGCTCATCGTGCCGTCGGGATTGCGTAGACCAAGGCCTGGCTGGTCGAACTTGGTGCCGATGACGATCGTGTCGCCGTCGCCACCGCCGGACCCACCGCCGCACGCCACGACGGCCAGCGGCAGCGCGGCGGCGAGAGCCACTGCCGCAGCCACCCGAAGTCGCAGGGAGCGCTTCTTGGAAGAAGACACGGTTGATTCCTTTCGCCTGTGCATTAGTGATTGAGAATCTTGCCGAGGAAATCCTTGGCACGGTCGGATTTCGGATTGGAGAAGAACTCTTCCGGCTTCGCGTCCTCGACGATCGCGCCGTCCGCCATGAAGACCACGCGGTGCGAGGCGCGTCGTGCGAAGCCCATCTCGTGGGTGACCACGACCATCGTCATGCCCTCTTCGGCCAGCGACGTCATGACCGCGAGAACTTCGTTGATCATCTCGGGATCAAGGGCGCTGGTGGGCTCGTCGAACAGCATCACCTTCGGGTTCATCGCCAGCGAGCGGGCGATCGCGACGCGCTGCTGCTGCCCACCTGACAGTTGCGCGGGATACTTGTCCTTCTGATTGGCGATGCCCACGCGCTCGAGCAGTTCCATCGCCTTCTCGCGTGCCTGCTCCTTGGACTTCTTGCGCACCTTGATCGGTGCGAGCGTGACGTTCTGAAGAATCGTCTTGTGCGCGAACAGGTTGAACGACTGGAACACCATGCCCACGTCGGAGCGCAGTTCCGCAAGTTTGCGGCCCTCTGCGGGAAGCTCCTGACCGTCGATCGCGATGGTGCCGCTGTCGATCGGCTCCAATCGATTGATGGCCCGGCACAGCGTCGACTTGCCCGACCCCGAGGGGCCAAGCACGACCACGACCTCACCGCGCGCGACGTCGAGATCGATGTCCTTGAGCACGTGCAGTTCGCCGAAGTGCTTGTTGACGGCCTTCACTGAGATCATCGGCGTGTCGCTGGAAGCCGGCTCGCTCACAGCCGTCGCCGCCCCGTCGCTTTCCATGGGCTCAGACATTACCCAGGTAATGCCGACCCCGCCGAGGTCTGGGCGATCCGGCGAGTTCGGCGTGCTTTGGGGTGTGCTGAACCCGCCCGTACCATTGGCACGTGACTTCGATGGTGACCGGCGACGCCTCGACGGCGACCGATGGCGTCGAGGAGCGACTGCAGCGCACCTACCAGGTGCGCACCTACGGCTGCCAGATGAACGTGCACGACTCCGAGCGTCTCGCCGGTCTGTTGGAAGCGGCCGGGTACGAGCGTGCGGCCGACGGCACCGAGGCCGACGTCGTGGTGTTCAACACCTGCGCGGTCCGGGAGAACGCCGACAACAAGCTGTACGGCAACCTCAGCCATCTGGCCCCCCGGAAGCAGTCGGAACCGGACATGCAGATCGCCGTGGGTGGATGCCTGGCGCAGAAGGACCGCGATGCCGTGCTCCGGCGTGCCCCGTGGGTCGACGTGGTGTTCGGCACGCACAACATCGGCTCACTGCCGGTACTGCTCGAGCGCGCGCGGCACAACAGGGTCGCACAGGTCGAAATCGCCGATGCGCTCCGGGAGTTCCCGTCGTCGCTTCCGGCTACTCGCGAATCTGCCTACGCTGCATGGGTTTCCATCTCAGTTGGTTGCAACAACACGTGCACGTTCTGCATCGTGCCCGCGCTGAGGGGCAAGGAGGTGGACCGGCGCCCCGGCGACGTTCTCGCCGAGGTCGCGGCGCTCGCTGAGCAGGGAGTCCTCGAGGTCACCCTGCTGGGTCAAAACGTCAATGCCTACGGCGTGTCGTTCGCCGATCCGCACGTCGAACGTGACCGCGGGGCATTCGCGAAGTTGCTGCGCGCCTGCGGCGACATCGACGGCCTGGAACGGGTGAGGTTCACGTCCCCGCATCCTGCCGAATTCACCGACGACGTCATCGACGCGATGGCGCAGACCCCGAACGTCTGCCCGACGCTGCACATGCCACTGCAGTCCGGATCGGACCGGATCCTGCGGGCGATGCGGCGGTCCTACCGCGCCGAGCGCTACCTCGGCATCATCGAGCGCGTGCGCTCGGCCATCCCGCACGCGGCCATCACCACCGACGTCATCGTAGGGTTCCCCGGCGAGACGGAATCCGACTTCGCCGCGACCCTCGACGTGGTGGAGCGGGCGCGTTTCGCCAGCGCCTTCACGTTCCAGTACTCCAAGCGGCCCGGCACACCTGCCGCCAACCTCCCCGATCAGCTCCCCAAAGAGGTTGTGCAAGAACGTTACCAACGCCTCGTCGATCTGCAGGAGCGGATCTCGCTGGAGGAGAACGTCGGGCAGGTAGGCCGTGTCGTCGAACTGCTGGTAGCCACGGGCGAAGGGCGAAAGGACGTCAGCACCGCACGGATGTCTGGCCGCGCGCGGGACGGGCGGCTCGTGCACTTCGCCCCCGGTGGCCGCGACGTCCGGCCGGGTGACGTGATCGTCACGACCGTCACCGCGGCCGCACCGCACCACCTCATCGCCGATGCCGACGTCATCGAACATCGTCGGACCCGTGCCGGTGACGCGCACGAGACGGGACGTCGGGTCACCACCAACGTTGGTCTCGGCATTCCGTCGATCGGTGCGCCCGTCGTGGAGGCTGGGATCCAAACGTCCTCGTCAGGGTGCGCGCTATGACGAGCGAGGAGAACTTCGACGAGTTCAAGGGCGAACTCGAAGATGCCGAAAGGCGTGTGGCGCGCGAGATCGACCCTGGTGCAAGGGCGCTGGTGGTCGCGATTCTGGTGTTCGTGATCCTGTTGTCGTTCCTGCTGCCGCACACCGGTGCCGCGAAGGGGCTCGACGTCCTCGTGGGTAACGAGGCGGCCGCCCGCGAGGCCGTGGCACTGCCATCTCGGGTGTTCATCTGGCTGGTTCTGGTCTTCAGCGTCGGGTTCTCGATGCTGGCCCTGATCACGCGGCGCTGGGCCCTGGCCTGGATCGCGCTTGCGGGATCGGCGATCGCCTGTCCGATCGGGATGTTGGCGGTGTGGTCGCGTCAGACCGTCGCCGAACCGTATCCGGGTCCCGGCTACGGCCTCGTCGTCGCCTGGATTGCGGTCATACTGCTGACCTTCCACTGGATTCGCGTCGTCTGGTCGCGCACCGCCGTCCAGCTTGCCGCCGAGGAGCAGCGGCGCAGGCTGGTCGCCGAACGGGAGCGCAAGGGTCTGCTGGACAGCACCGACGGCGCTGCCGAGCCGCCCGCGGGCCACGGAGGCCCCAGCATCTAGCGCTTCTTGCCGAGCGCCTCGACAGCGGCATCGGCCCACTCGCGCCACTGAGTGGCGCTCGCCCGGGCATCGTCGGCGTCCTTGGTGCGACCGGCCGCCTCGGCCTTGGCTGCCTGGCGTTCGAACTGTTCTGCGCGAACCCGGAACTGGTCGGCGCGCGCCTGAGCCTCCGGATCCGACCAGCCGGTCGAGGCGGCGTCGCGCACCCGCTTCTCCACGGCGCGCATGCGCTTCTCGAGTTCGGCGCCCCGGTCGCGCGGGGCCTTGCCAATCGCGTCCCACTTGTCGCCGATCGACCGAAGGGCCGCCCGCGCGGATTCCACGTTGGTGACGTCGATGGCCTCGGCCTCGACCAGCAGCGCCTCCTTGGCGGTGGCGTTGGCAACGAACTCGGCGTCACGCTCGGCGTTGGCGTCGTTGCGCGCCGAGAAGAACGTGTCCTGAGCCGCCTTGAACCGCTTCCACAGCACGTCGTCGACGTCCTTGGCGGTCCGGCCCGCCGCCTTCCACTCCGTCAGGAGGCTGCGGAACGCCGCGCCGGTGGGCCCCCAGTCAGTGGAGTCCGACAGCGCCTCGGCGCGTTCGCAGAGGGCTTCCTTGGTCTGCTTGACACCGACACGTTCGCGGTCGAGTTCGGCGAAGTGCGAGCCACGCCGCCGGTTGAACGTCTCACGGGCTGCCGAGTAGCGCTTCCACAGCGCGTCGTCGGTCTTGCGGTCGAGCCCGGTGATCGTGCGCCACTCGTCGAGGATCGCGCGCAGCCTGTCGCCCGAGGCCTTCCACTGCGTGGAGTCGGCGGCGATCTGTTCGGCCTCGACGGCCAGCGCCTCCTTGCGGGCGGTCTGCGCAGCCCGGTACTCGTCACGGCGTTGACGTTCGTCGGCGGCGCTCGCGTCGGCCTTCTCGACGATCGCGGTCAAACGCAGCGCGAGCGCGTCGACGTCGCCAAGTACCGAGGCGGTGGGCAGCGCTTCCATGAGGGTGCTGGCTGCGGACCTGATCTTGCGGGCGTCACCGGTACCCGACTCGAGCCGGCGCTCCATGAGCGCGACCTCGGTGTGCATGTCGTCGTATCGGCGCCCGAAGTGCGTATAGGCCGCCTCGGTGTCGCCTGCCTGCCACGATCCGATCTGACGTTCGCCGGCGGCCGTGAGCAGCCACACCGTGCCGTCGGCGTCGACCCGGCCGAACCGGTGCGGGTCGGCGGTACGGGTCACGGTGGGTGTGGTTCCGCCTGGCCGGGGGACGGGGCGCGGCGGCCCGGGCCGTGGAGCGGGTTTGGGCGTTCCGCCTGACTCACTGGTCGTCATGTCCGTCATCCTCGTGCACTCCCGCATGGGTTGGTCCCACGCTCCTGCCGCGCGACGCGGCGCCGTATGTCTCTCGCAGGCTATTGAAACAGGTCGTCGTCCCCTGCGCCCATGCCTTTGCGTCACCAGTTGCCTAGGCTCGTCTTCGGTCACGGCCGGACGGCGACGCCGAGGGAACGGAGGCGGTTGTTGAACAACACCGACATCGCCGCGCTCCTGGCGCTGGGCGCCGCGTTCTTCATCGCCATCGGCGACGTGATCCATCAGCGGTCCGCCCGCGAGATCAGCGACGACCAGATCGGCCACCTGGGTCTGTTCAGCAGGTTGCTCCAGGACAGACAGTGGTGGGCGGGCACCGGCGTCGCCGCGGCCGGGTTCGGTTTCCAGGCCGCGGCCCTGGGGCTGGGTTCGGTGCTCCTGGTGCAGGCAATCATGGTCACGTCACTGCTGTTCGCCCTCCCGATCAACGCCCGCGTAACCGGACACCGGGTCACGCGCTTTCAGTGGACCTGGGCGGCCCTGTTGGCGGCATCCGTCGCCGTGATCGTGACCGTCGGCAACCCCTCCGAGGGTGAATCCCGCGCGGCACTGGAGTCGTGGGCGCTGGTCGTTGCCTTGCTGGTGCCCGTCCTGGTCGCGTGCGTGATCGGTGCACGGTTCCTACCCGGGCCGCCCGCCGCGGTGCTGCTCGCGCTGGTGTCCGGCGCGCTGTGGGGGGTGTTCGCCGTCTTGACCAAGGGAGTGGTGGGCCAACTCGACGGCGGCCTGTGGGCAGTCCTGCGCACCCCCGAACTCTATGCCTGGGCTCTGGTCGCGGTGGCGGGCACGGCTTGGCAGCAATCGTCGTTCCGGGCCGGGCCGCTGACCGCGTCACTGCCCACGATGACCGTCACGGAACCGGTCGTGGCGTCGGCGCTGGGGGTGGTGATCCTTGGTGAGACGCTGCGACCCGGTGATGCGGGTGGGCTCACCCTGGTCGTCTCGTTCGGGATCATGGTGCTGGCCACCGCCGCCCTCGCCCGCGGCGAAGCCGCCAACACGCAGGCGGCCAGCGCCGCCAAGACCGAAATCCTGGCCCCTGACCAGCGTGGCCCGACGTAGGAGGAATGCGTGCCCAATGCCAGCGGGGCCCTCGCGGCCATCGCCATCGTTCCATCGGCACCGCTGTTGGTCCCCGAGCTGGCATCCGGTGCCGCACCGGAGTCGACCGAGCTGCGGGCGGCCGTGGTGGCGGCGGCGGGCGCGCTGCCGGACCGTTGGGTGGTCGTGGGTGCCGGTCCCGCCGACGACGTCATCGGCCCGCAGAGCGTTGGCTCGTTCGGTGGGTACGGCGTCGAGGTTCCCGTCGCCCTGGGACCTGACACGACCGCGGCGCCGCGACGGTTGCCGCTGTGTGCTCTGATCGCCGGCTGGGTGCGTGAGCAGGTCAACCCGCAGGCCAGTGCCGAGGTTCGGGTGTACGCCGCCGGGCACGGCGCGGATGCTGCAGCGGACATCGGCAGGACGCTGAGAGCGCGGATCGACGCCGGCACCGGCTCGGTGGGGGTCCTGATCGTCGCCGACGGCGCCAACACCCTCACTGCGTCGGCGCCCGGCGGCTACGACGCGTCGTCGGTCCCGGTGCAGGAGGCCCTCGACGACGCGCTGTCCAGCGGCGACTCAGGTGCGCTCGCTGAGCTGGGTCCCGGGATCGTGGGGCGCGTTCCGTTCCAGGTGTTGGCCGGACTGGTCGAACCCGCGCCCGCGGCCGCACACGAGCTGTACCGCGGGGCTCCCTACGGCGTCGGGTACTTCGTCGGCGTCTGGGTGCCGGCGGGCAGGAGCGCAGCGACCGGGGAATCGATACCGGCGGGCAGGAGCGCAGCGACCGGAGAGAAGCTGCCGTGACCCGGCCGCTGGCCATCGTCGGTTCGACAGGCACGGGGAAGTCCGCGCTGGCGCTCGCCGTGGCGCAGCGACTGAGCGGCGAGACGGGCGTCGAGATCGTCAACGCCGACGCCATGCAGCTCTACCGCGGAATGGACATCGGCACCGCGAAGCTCCCCGTGGCCGAGCGCCAGGGCATCGAGCACCACCAACTGGACGTGCTCGACGTGACACAGACCGCGACCGTGGCGCGCTACCAGCAGGCCGCTGCGGCAGACATCGAGTCCGTCATGGCCCGCGGGTCGGTGCCGCTCATCGTGGGCGGGTCGATGCTGTACCTGCAGGCGCTGCTTGACCAGTGGTCGTTTCCCGCGACCGATCCCGACGTGCGGGCGCGCTGGGAGGGCAGGCTGGCCGAGGTCGGCCTCGCCGCACTACACGCGGAACTGGGTCGCGTCGACCCCAACGCCGCATCATCGATCCTGCCGACGGACGGTAGGCGCATCGTGCGCGCGCTGGAGGTGGTGGAGCTGACGGGTAGGCCGTTCGCAGCGAGCGCACCCAGCATCGGACGCCCGCGCTGGGACACGACCATCGTCGGACTGGACTGGGACACCGGCCTCCTCGACGAGCGGCTCGCACGACGGACCGACGACATGTTCAGCGCCGGCCTGGTCGCCGAGGTGGCTGCCCTGTGCGAACGCGGTCTGCGCGCGGGGGTCACCGCATCACGCGCATTGGGATACGCGCAGGTTCTGCAGGCCCTCGAGGCCGGTGGCACCGACGCTGACCTGGCGCAGGCCCGGGAGCGAACCTTCATCGGCACCCGTCGCTACGTGCGTCGCCAGCGGTCCTGGTTTCGTCGCGATCACCGCATCCACTGGTTGGACGGCGCCGCCGACCGCAACGTGGACGCCGCGCTGCGGCTGTGGCGGGCGGGGCCCGAGCCACCTGGCCAGATGGACGTATCCTGAACGGGTGAAGTTCGCCAAGGGCCACGGCACGGAGAACGACTTCGTGCTGATCCCCGACCTCGACGCCCGCGTCGGCCTCGCGCCGGCCGCGGTGGCGGCGCTGTGCGACCGCCAACGGGGTCTTGGCGCAGACGGCGTGCTGCGCGTCACGACGGCGGGCTCCGCGAGGGCCGCCGGGGTGTTCGACAGGCTCCCCGAGGGGGTTGCGGCCGCCGACTGGTACATGGACTACCGCAACGCCGACGGGTCGAGTGCGCAGATGTGCGGCAACGGCGTGCGGGTCTTCGCGCACTACCTGCTGGCCAGCGGACTGGAAGAGCGCGACGAGTTCGTGGTCGGCTCGTTGGCCGGACCGCGTCCGGTGGTGGTGCACGCCCACGACGCCCTTGCCGCCGACGTCACCGTCGAGATGGGCAAGGCCAACCAGACCGGCTTGTCGGCCGCCATGGTCGGAGGCCGACGATTCAACGGCCTGGCGATCGACGTGGGCAATCCCCACCTCGCGTGCGTGGACCCGACGCTGACCGAGGCCGACCTGCACGCGCTCGACGTGGCCGCGCCGGTCGACTTCGACGCAGCCACCTTCCCCGAGGGGGTCAACGTCGAGGTGCTCACCGCACCGGTGGGCGGTGCGGTGTCGATGCGTGTACACGAGCGCGGTGTCGGCGAAACCCGTTCGTGTGGAACGGGTGTCGTGGCAGCAGCCGTCGCGGCGTTGCGGCACACGGGATCGGAGACCGGAACGCTGAGGGTGCGGGTGCCCGGCGGCGAGGTCGACGTCACAGTGACCGACGCGTCGAGCTTTCTCCGCGGCCCGTCGGTGCTGGTGGCCAATGGCGAGGTCTCCGACGCATGGTGGCAGTCCCACGCGTGACCTTATTCAGATGCACATGCCAGTGCGGTCGTGACACCATCGGAGGCCGCCCATGACCCCATCAGATCACGTTCGTCCCACACCGAGCACCGGTGAACTCGCGCTCGAAGACCGAACGGCCATGCGCCGGGTGGCTGGTCTGTCGACCGAACTCACGGATGTCTCCGAGGTCGAGTACCGGCAGCTGCGATTGGAACGCGTCGTGCTGGTGGGCGTGTGGACCGACGGCAGCGCTGCCGATGCCGACGCCAGCCTCGCCGAGCTGGCCGCCCTCGCCGAGACCGCGGGATCCGAAGTGCTCGAAGGCCTGATCCAACGTCGCGACAAGCCGGATACCTCGACCTACATCGGTTCGGGGAAGGCGAGCGAACTCCGCGACGTCGTCGTGGCCACCGGCGCGGACACCGTGATCTGCGATGGTGAACTCAGCCCGGCCCAGCTGAACGCACTGGAGAAGGTGGTCAAGGTCAAGGTCGTCGACCGCACCGCCCTCATCCTCGACATCTTCGCCCAGCACGCCACCAGCCGGGAGGGCAAGGCCCAGGTCGCGCTGGCGCAGATGGAGTACATGATGCCCAGGCTGCGAGGCTGGGGTGAATCGATGTCCCGGCAGGCAGGCGGACGTGCCGGCGGCGCGGGCGGCGGCGTAGGCACCCGCGGTCCCGGTGAGACCAAGATCGAGACCGACCGGCGCCGCATCCGGGAGCGGATGTCCAAGCTGCGCCGCGAGATCAAGGACATGAAGAAGATCCGCGATACGCAGCGCGGCGGGCGCAGGCGCAGCGAGATCCCGTCGGTGGCCATCGTCGGCTACACCAACGCGGGCAAGTCGAGCCTGCTCAACGCGCTCACCGGGGCCGGTGTGCTGGTCGAGAACGCGTTGTTCGCCACGCTCGAACCCACCACCCGCCGTGGTGAATTCGACGACGGGCGGCCGTTCGTCCTCACCGACACCGTGGGATTCGTACGACATCTGCCCACCCAGCTCGTCGAGGCATTCCGTTCGACACTCGAGGAAGTCATCGGCGCCGACCTGCTGGTACACGTCGTCGACGGATCCGACGTCAACCCGCTGGCGCAGATCAGCGCGGTGCGCCAGGTGATCAACGAGGTGGCGCGCGAGTATGACGGCAGTCCCGCCCCGGAGTTGTTGGTGGTCAACAAGACCGACGCTGCGACCGGTTTGGGCCTGGCACAGTTGCGCCGCGCGCTGCCCGACGCCGTCTTCGTCTCTGCGCGCACCGGCGACGGGCTCGATCAGTTACGCAGGCGGATGGGTGAACTCGTCGTGCCGACCGACGAGACGGTCGACGTCACCATTCCCTACGACCGCGGCGACCTCGTCGCGCGCGTTCATGCCGACGGGCGCATCGACGCGACCGAGCACTCCGTCGATGGCACCCGCATCAAGGCCCGCGTGCCGGCCCCGCTGGCCGCCAGCCTTCGCGAGTTCGCAACGTACTAGTCGTTCATGACCGCACTAGTGCGGGGCGTCCTCGGGCCCAGGGGCGTCCTCGATCGGTCGGGCGTCTTCGATCGGTGGGGCGGGGCGGCGCAACCGAAGGTAGGTGCGGATCCCCACCGCCAGCGCCGCCAGCATCAATCCGCCGCTGAGTGCTGCGAGCGCCGCTCCTGCCCGCCCGATGCGCTCTGCCGCCGGCTGCAGCGAGCTGCGGAACTGATCGGCGTCCCCGTAGCCGATCATGCGCACCGCATCCACCGCGGGACGGCGGTCGTCTTCGCCGAGTGCGCGGGTCGCGCCTGGATCACCCCAGAACACCACGGGATCGCCATCGCGTAGCCCGCACTCATTCAATCGCCGCCCGGTGTCCGGCCAGTCCCAGGCTTGCCCAACCGACGAGATGCCCTGGGCCACCGCGCGCGAACCGTCAGCCAGGGTGATGGTGAACCAGGATGGCAGGTAGCTGTCGGTCGAGCCGAGCGGACTCTTCGACCGGCAGGCGATTCCGGCGACCACCGAGTCGTCGGGCGTCGCCGCATCTCCCGGCGGCAGGTCGCCGAGCCTGGCCTCCACGAGCACCCCGAATATCCGGTCCCGCGCAGGGCGGTCCCGCCACGCGAGGACATCGTCACCGGTCCTGGCGACGGGCAGGCTCGCGAACTGCAATCCGTCGTCGGCCCCGCGCCACAGCGACAGCCCGATGGCCGCGTACATGACCGCCGCGATCGCAGCCAGCATCGACGCGGCGTGGCGCTGCGAACGGCTGTTCAGGCGGGGCAGGACGCGTATGACGAGCGCGGCGGCGAGGACGCTCACGATCACCAAGCTGAGCAGGCGCGCCGCCAAGGCTTCGAAGAAGTAGGCGGCACTGGGGCCGGTGACGAGCAGCGTGACGGCGAGCGCCAGGGCGGCCGCGATGATGGTCAGCGCGACGCGTAGGGCCCGGGTGCGCCAACGGTAGACCAGTGCGATCACCGCGATGCCGATCACCGACCAGGCGAGGGCAAGCGTCACCGGGCGACGCCGTCCAGCGCTGCGGCACAGCGCTTTCCGAGGTCGACGAACGCTGCGAGCTGGTCCGTCGAGCGCAGCACGTCGATCCGTACGCGCACGGTCACTCCGTCGGTGCCGAAGGTGACCGCGGGTTGCTCGCGTTCTGAGCGATGTTCCGTGCACCAATTCGCGACCGCGTTGGCGACCTCGGTCAGGGCACCTACCGGGCCTGCGGAATCGGTGGCCAGGGCCAGCAGCCTGTGATCCACCGACGGCAGATGCCGCAGCGGGGCGCCGTCGCCGACTCGGGCCAATCCCAGCCACCCGCTCATCTTCGGGTCCAGTGATCCGATCAGGTTCACCGCCAGTGTCCTCATCGGTTCGGGTGGCGACGGCCCGACCACCACCGCCCCGCTGATCGCCCGCGGAGTTCCACTGGTCCAGGTGCTGACGACGATCTGGGTCTTGACCGTCTGCTGGGTGGCGAACGAGCGCGTCATGCGAACGCTCCACGCCCCGTCGGAAGGGGTGACCACGGTCGCCTCGCCGTCACGCGCGGACGCCCAGCCGTGGTCGGCGACGAAGCGGCGCAGTGCGGCCCGGCGCGCCCGTACACGCAGGGCCAGCAGGACCAGTACACCGACTACGATGGCAGCGCCAATCGTGAGAAGCAGCTCCATGTAGGCGTCCTCGCTCGACCGATGGGGTATCGGGAGCCTAGTGGACGCCCGTGTTCATCGGAGCACGACCGGCGGCTCGTGAGCGCGAACGGCGGGCAGGTCGCCGACGTACTTCTCGAGTTCGACGAGGACGTGCGCGCCGGTGCATCCGCGGGCCAGCGATGAGGTGCCGACATCGTCGGTCAACACGTTCGGGTTGCCGTGCACGCACATCGCGTCCGGGTCGGACGGGTCCACCGGGTCGTACCACGCGCCGGTGGACAGTTGCACGACACTGCGTCTCAGGCCGTCGTCGACGACGACACCGGCCAGGCACGCACCACGGTCGTTGAAGACCCGCACCACGTCGCCGTCGACGAGACCGCGGTCGGCGGCGTCACGGGGATGGATCCGGATCGGTTCGCGCCCTTGAACCTTGGAGCACTGGCTGGTCGCTCCACCGTCGAGTTGGCCGTGCAACCTGGTGGCGGGCTGGTTGGCGAGCAGATGCAGTGGGTAGGCGGCGGCTCGCCGTCCGCCGAGCCATTCCTGCGGCGTGTACCAGCGTGGGTGGCCGGCGCAGTCGTCGTAGCCGAAGCCGTCGATGTCGGTCGAGAAGATCTCGATACGCCCACTCGGGGTGCCGAGCCGGCGCCCGACAGGGTCGGCGCGGAAGTCGGAAAGCAGGGTCAGACCGTCCTCGGTAGGCAGCCGCACGGAGCCGGCCGCGCCAGAACTCGTCGAACGACGGCACGTCGAAATCGAGTTCGGTCGACCACTTTTCGTACAGATGCACCAGCCACTGCCAGGCGGTACGGCCCTCGGTGAACTGCTCGCCGAATCCCAGCCGATCCGCCAGCGCCGCGAACGTCGCGTAGTCGTCACGCGAGTCGGCGTGGGGCTCGGCGAGTGCCGGCATGGCCATCAACAGGGGGTCGTTGCGTGACCCGGAGAGGTCGTCACGTTCGAACGCGGTGGTGGACGGGACGACGACGTCGGCGTGCTTGGCCATCGCGGTCCAGTACGGATCGTGGACGACGACGGTGTCGGGCCGCGCAAGTGCCCGCCGCAGTCGCGGGATGTTCTGGTGGTGGTGAAAGGGATTGCCGCCCGCCCAGTACACCAGCTTGATGTCGGGATAGGCCAGCGTCCGTCCGTCGTAGTCGAATGGCTCCCCTGGATTGAGGAGCATGTCGCTGACGGCGGCGACGGGGATGAAGGTCGTGACGGGGTTGAGTCCCTGGGGCAGCACGGGTAGGCGGCACCGCAGCGGCGCCAGCCCCGGTTCGTTCATCGAACCGTAGCCGTGGCCGAAACCTCCTCCGGGAAGCCCGATCTGGCCGAGCATGGCACCGAGCGTCACTCCCATCCAGGGCGCCTGCTCGCCGTGACGAACGCGCTGCAATGACCAGCTGACCGTGACGAGGGTGCGGGCGCTCGCCATGCGGCGGGCCAGCGTCGTCAATCCTTGGGCGGGGAGGCCGCAGATGTCCGCAGCCCACTCCGGCGACTTGGGTACCCCGTCGTCGACGCCGAGCAGATAGCGCTCGAACCGGTCGTATCCGGTGCAGTAGCGGTCCAGGAAGGCGCGGTCAGCCAACGATTCGGTGGCCAGGACGTAAGCCAGCGCCAGCATGATCGCCACGTCGGTGCCCGGGATCGGCGCCAGCCATTCGCAGTCGCCGTCGACGTCGTCGCGAAGCGGAGACAGCGACACGATGCGTCCCCCGCGGGCACGGAGGCGACGCAACGCATCCCGGGTGGGATGCGCGGTGGTGCCGCCGTGGTTGGTGCCGGTGTTCTTGAGCCCGACACCGCCGAAGCACACCAGCATGTCGGTGTGCTCGGCGATCACGTTCCACTCGGTCGACCGCTTGAACAGGTCGTCGTGCGTGCCGACCACGCGGGGCATGATGACCCCGGTTGCGCCCAGGCTGTAGGAGTTCCGCGAGAACGAGTATCCGCCGAGCATGTTCAGGAAGCGATGCACCTGACTCTGGGCATGGTGGAACCGCCCGGCGCTGGCCCACCCGTATGAACCTCCGTAGATGGCCCCGTTGCCGTGGGTGTCGACGACGCGACGCAGTTCGGCGGCGAGCAGTTCGGTGAGTTCGTCGGGGGAGACCGAGATGAATTCGTCCGCGCCGCGACAGGAACTCGGCCCGGGACCGTTCTCGAGCCAGCCGCGGCGGACTGCCGGCCCCGTGACCCGGGAACGGTGCCGGAGCGAACCGGGCAGGTTCCCGAGCAGCGGTGAGGGGTCGTCGTCGCCGGCGATCGGGCGTACCGCGGCGATGTCGCCGTCGCGGACGTCGGCGGTGAACGCGCCCCAGTGCGTCAGACTCGTGGCGCGCGTCATGGTGGCAATTCTAAGGACATACGCCCGCAGCTCCTGCGTCGAGCGTGGCGCTGGAGTCACCCGTCACGTCGGGTGTGACGCTGGAGTAACGCGCCGCAGAGCCGAAGGGCCGTTCCGCCTGTACCAACCATCCGGTTGGGTGGTATAGGGTCGAGTTACATCGTTGTTCAATTCCGTCCGTCGATTCGGAGGTCCTCCATGGGCGCGCAAAGCCAGGTGGTCAAGTTCGACCGCACACTCTTCGAGCCTGAGCACGACATGTTCCGCGACGCATACCGTGCCTTCCTCGAACGGCACGTGGCCCCGTTCCACGAAGCCTGGGAGAAGGACAAGATCGTCGACCGTGGTGTGTGGCTCGAAGCCGGCAAGCAGGGTTTCCTGGGCATGGCCGTGCCGGAGGAGTACGGCGGCGGCGGCAACCCCGACTTCCGCTACAACGTGATCGTCACGGAGGAGACCACGGCAGGCCGGTACAGCGGACTGGGCTTCCCGCTGCAGAACGACGTCATCGCGCCGTACCTGCTGCGTCTGACGACCGAGGAACAGAAGCAGCGCTGGTTGCCCGGGTTCTGCTCCGGCGAGTTGATCACCGCCATCGCGATGACGGAGCCGGGCACCGGCAGCGATCTGCAGGGCATCAAGACCCGCGCGGTCAAACAGGAAGACGGCAGCTGGGTGCTCAATGGGTCGAAGACCTTCATCACCAACGGCATCCACGCGGATCTCGTCATCGTGGTGGCCTGCACCGATCCGGACAAGGGTGCTCTTGGCTTCTCTCTGCTCGTCGTCGAACGTGGGATGGAGGGCTTCGAGCGGGGTCGCCACCTCGACAAGATCGGCCTGGACGCACAGGACACCGCCGAACTCTCCTTCACCGACGTCAAGGTGCCCGCAGAGAACATCCTGGGTGAGGAGGGGTCGGGCTTCGTCTACCTGATGGAGAACCTTCCGCAGGAGCGCATCAGCATCGCGGTGATGGCCGCCGCGGGCATGGAAGCGGTGCTCGAACACACCCTGCAGTACACGAAGGATCGCAAGGCCTTCGGCAAGCCGATCGGCAGCTTCCAGAACACGCGCTTCACGCTGGCGGAACTCTCGACCGAGGCGACCGTGGTCCGGGTGATGGTCGACGAGTTCATCGGGCTGCACCTCGAGGAGAAGCTGACCGTCGAGCAGGCGGCGATGGCGAAGTGGTACGCCACCGAGGCACAGGTGCGTCTGAACGACCGCTGTCTTCAGCTGCACGGCGGCTACGGCTACATGCGGGAGTACCCGGTCGCCCGCGCGTTCCTGGACTCGCGAATTCAGACGATCTATGGCGGTACCACCGAGATAATGAAGGAGATCATCGGTCGCAGCCTGGGCGTCTAACGGCCGCACCGGCCCTTCCGGCCGGTCGACGACCGGGAACTTTTCTCGCGACACTCATCCACTTCGGCATGGATATCCCTCAAGATGGACGTCGTCTGACGCAAAGTTGAAGCACGCGACACCCACAGGGAACCGCCAGTGGATCGCGGGGAGGACTCATGACCGGGTTGCACACCCTGCTGGGCAGGGCTACGAGACGCTCCTGCGTCGCCATGATGGCTGTCGCCGTCGTCGCGCTGGCACCACTGGCGCCGATGGCTTCGGCCACGCCTGAGGGCGACGCCGACGCCGCGATCACGCAGGCCTGGGAGGCCGACGGCGGAGACGCCGGCTCGCTCGGCCCGAAGGAAGGCGACGTCTACTCCGTCGGAGGCGGCTTCGGGCAGGACTTCGCCGGCGGGAAGATCTACTTCACCCCCGACACCGGGGCGCACATCATGCAGGGCGCGATTCTGGACAAGTATCTTGCGCTCGGTGGTCCTGCCGACGGAGACCTCGGATTTCCCGACATCGATGAAGGCCCGGGCAAGGCGACGGACAGTCGCAACACCACCTTCAGTGCGGCGGACAACCCGGTGATCTTCTGGACGCCGGACACGGGCGCGCAGGTCGTGCGCGGCGCGATCAATGCAGCGTGGGACGAGTTGGGGGGCTCGGCGGGGCCGTTGGGCGTGCCGACCGAGGACGAGGTGTACCGCGGTGACGTGGTGTCCCAGAACTTCACCGGTGGGGAGCTGTCGTGGGACGGCAACACCAAGACGTTCACGTCTACTCCGCCTGAACTCGCCGATCAGCTCGATGGCCTTGAGATCCCCGGCGACGCGACGTCGCAGATCAACGCGGCACGCCGAGCTGCCGGTGGTCCACTCGGACCGCTTGGTGCCCCCGAGGGCCCGCCGACGCCGGTGGCAGGCGATGGGCTGGTGCAGACGTTCGCCGGCGGCAAGATCTTCTACAGTCCCGCCACGGGAGCCGGCGTCATCACGGGTCGGGTGCTGGCCAAGTACGAGAGTGTCGGTGGCCCGACGGGTGACCTGGGCTTCCCGACGGGCAATGAATCCGACGGCGGTTTGGCCCCCGCCAGTCGGATCGCGACCTTCGCGGCGGAGGATCGGCCGGTCATCTTCTGGACGCCGGACTTCGGCGCCATGATCGTGCGCGGCGCGATGAACGCGGCATGGTCGAAGCTCGGGGGAGCCACGGGTGAATTAGGCCCCCCGACTGCCGATCAGACCCAGAACGGTGACGTCGTCACCCAGACCTTCGCCAACGGCGCGATCTCCTGGGATCGGGCGACGAACCAATTCACCACGGAGCCAGCGAATCTGGCGTCTGAACTCTCCGGCCTGGAAGTGCCCGGGCGGGACGCACCCCAGGCGCCCGCAGCCGCGGAGTCATCGGGAAGTGGCGGGCAGAAGTGGTACCAGCAGTGGTGGTGGGCGCTCGCCGTCCTGCCCGTACTGCTGTTGGTGGGCGCCGTCGTCACCGCTGTCATCCTGAACCGCCGCCGCGGTGAGGACCGCGCTCCGCTCGACGGGTTCGACGACTTCGACGAAAGCCGCGACGACCACGACTTCGACTCCGGGCCCCTACTCAGTCATCCCGGATCGGCGGGTCAGCAGGCCCACCTGCCGCTCAGCGCCTGGGCGGTGTCCTCCGAGGACGACGGAGACGAGGCCGTCGCCGGCGGGCCAGATCGATCGGTCGAGGGGTCGGCCGACCGCGGATTCGCCGAGGACGAGGACGCGATCGACACGGCGCCTACGCGCATTCCTACGGACGTCGATCAGATTGCGGAACCGCTCCTCGCGGCTGGCCTTCTGGACGGGTACACGGAGGGCAGAGAGGGCGCAGAGGGCACCGCGGACGACGATGAGTACGACGTCGAGCACCAGGCCGAGCACGACGTGGTGGTGGCGGATCACCGAGAAGCCGAAGCCGAAGCCGAACTCGATCTCGATCTCGATCCGGAGCCTGCGAGCGGTCGGCACGCGGCGATACACCTCGATGAGCCCGCGCCGAGCCAGACCTCGCTCCGGTTGGCACTCGAGAATCCGTACCGTGCCCCGGACGGCTATCCGATCAAGGCGGACACGAAGACCGGTCTCTACTGGCCACCGGGAAGCGAAGAGTACGACAGCGTGCGCGCCGAAGTCTGGTTCGCCAGCGAGGAGTTCGCGTTGACCAACGGGTTCGTCAGGGGCTGAGGCCGGCTGGTCAGATCTTTCGGATGACGGTGACGACCTTGCCGAGGATGGCGGCGTCGTTTCCCGGGATCGGATCGAAGACCGGGTTGTGCGGCATGAGCCAGACCTGACCACGGGTCCGTTTGAACGTCTTGACCGTCGCCTCGCCGTCGATCATCGCTGCCACGATGTCGCCGTTCTCGGCGACGTTCTGCTGACGGATGACCACCCAGTCGCCGTCACAGATGGCGGCGTCGACCATCGACTCACCGACGACCTTCAGCAGGAATAGCGACCCTTCGCCGACGAGTTCGCGCGGAAGCGGGAAGACGTCCTCCACTGCTTCCTCGGCAAGGATCGGACCGCCCGCCGCGATGCGGCCGAGGACGGGCACGAAGGTTGGTTCCGGCAGGGCATCGGAGCCGGCGACGTCCGTGGTGACGATGGGCGTCACCATCTCTTCGGGGCTGCGCACGTCGACCGCACGCGGACGGTTGGCATCACGTCGTAGGTAGCCCTTGCGCTCCAACGTGCGCAGTTGGTGTGCGACCGAGGACGTGGACGTCAGGCCCACGGCGTCGCCGATCTCGCGGATGCTCGGCGGGTAGCCCCTCGTGGTGACGGAGTTGCGGATCACATCGAGGATGGTGCGCTGGCGTTCGGTCAGGCCCGTGTCACGGCGCGAATCCGGGCGATTGGCACCGCTTCGCGTGTCACTGCTGTCGCTCATGAGGCTGAATCTAGTCCGCGCGAGACCGATAATCAAACATGTGTTCGACGCGTGTCGCCGCGCCCTAGGCGGTCGCACGGTGTTGTCGCTGTCTTGTCGGTGGCCTCCGCTAGCTTTGCAACGGTTCGATCACATGTTCTACCAATCGAACACCTGAGCGATTATATTTCGAACACAGGAGCGAAGAAGGTCGAACGACCTCCACACCGAAAGGCACGCAGATGACCATGATCACCCGGGAAGGCCCCACCGATCTCGTCGCCCGTCCCGTGCGTCCGCGCACGGACGCGAGGCGTCGGCCACAGCGGCAGCGGCCGGCTGGCGGTCCGTTGCGCTACCGGGGCACGGGGGTGCTGATGTCGCGGGCGTCGCATCGCCGCAAGCCGATCACGCCGGTCGCCACAGTGCTGTTGGCCCTGGTGGCGGCGGCCGTAACGGTGTGGCTCGGGCTGGTCGCCCAACTCGGAGCCGCGCCCGAGACGGCCACCCCGGTGCCGGGCCGACTTGCCGTCGTTCAGGTCCAGATGGGGGAATCGCTACAGCAGCTCGCGGAGCGGGTCGCGCCGGGCGCCTCGGTTGGGGCAGTGGTCGACGAGATCCGTGATCTGAACGAACTCGACTCGGCGGCCGTCGACGCCGGGCAGACTCTCATCGCCCCCGTCGGCTGAGCCGACCATGCGCCACGAGACGTGCTGCCGTTCGACGGTACGCTCGTATTCGACCGGGGTACCCGGGCTGAGTTCATGCGGTGAAGGAGCGGTTGTGCACTGTCCGTTCTGCCGTCACCCAGACTCCAGGGTCGTCGACTCCCGCGAGGCCGACGAAGGGCAAGCCATCCGTCGACGCCGCTCGTGTCCGGAGTGTGGCCGACGGTTCACCACCGTCGAGACGGCCGTGCTAGCCGTCGTCAAGCGCAGTGGGGTCACCGAACCGTTCAGCAGGGAGAAGGTCATCAAGGGTGTCCGCCGCGCGTGCCAGGGCCGGCAGGTCGACGACGATGCGCTGAACCTGCTGGCTCAGCAGGTGGAGGACGCCGTACGGGCGGCCGGGTCGCCCGAGGTGCCCAGCAATGAGGTCGGGCTAGCCATACTCGGGCCACTGCGGGACCTCGACGAGGTGGCTTATCTGCGGTTCGCGTCGGTCTACCGGTCGTTCACCTCGGCGGACGACTTCGAACGCGAGATCGCTGCGCTGCGCGAACACCGTCGCGTGTCATCCAGCTGAGCAGGCGGCGGGTCAGTCGACCTTCCTTATGCCATCGTCGACCACGCGGCCCGCGACCTTCACCCAGCCCTCGGCACTCCAGTACGTGCGGATCTTCGAGCCACTGCCCTGGGTGATGGACAGATCGCGGCTGAGATAGTCGGTGATTCGCACCGCGGCGGCACCGGTGGCCTCGTCCTCGGGCACGCCGAGATGGCTCGCGAACATCCGCGATCGGATTTCGCCGGCGCCCTCGTCAAGCCAGGCCCATACGTAGTGCTCGACGTCTTCGGTGTAGTCGTCGGGATCGGCGCCGAGAACCTCGTCGACCGAACCCATGTCATAGATCGAGAAGTCGGGGGCCCACTCGGAACGGGCCCGGATCACGGTGAATTCGCCGTCGGTCCCGGATTCGAACTCCACCTGCACCAACCCAGCGGGTACCTGAACTGTGTTGACCGGTGTACCGCGGTCTCGCAGGTACCACGCGGCGCCGACCGTCGGGTGCCCGGCGAACTGCAGTTCGGTGGTCGGCGTGAAGATGTGTGCGGTGGCGGAGCCCGCACCGGCTGCCGGGAGTCCGATGAATATGGTTTCGCTGTAACCCAACTCGGCGGCGAGCGCCTGGCGGTCGGTCGGTGCGACGAGATCCGCGTCCACCACTCCTAGTGGGTTGCCGTGATTGCCGTCGGAATCGGTGAAAACGCGCAACACGGTCACGTCGATGGCCATGCGCCGATGCTACGTCGTGCCTACCTCGGCGTGTGATGGCGGCAAGTCAGGTGGCGCTGCGTTCGTCGCTGCCCATCGCGTCGAGCACGGCGACCCTGGTGTCGATCGAGCCGCTGATGGTGTTCTCGCTGATCCCCGTGCGCAGCAGGTTGCGCAGCATGTCCTGGTCATAGACGGCGGGTTCGGTGGATTCGATGAACTTCTGGACGATCTTGACGAAACGGTCCGGGTCGTCGTGGAAGGGGAAGTGTCCGGAACCCTCGAATATCTCGAGCTGGGATCCCGGCATCGCCGAATGAGCCATGAGAGCGTGACTTACCGGGATCACGGAATCGTTTGATCCCCAGATCAACTGCACAGGGACGGATTCCGTCAAATAACAGCGGTCCAGCATGGTGACCACCTGGCCTCGCCAGTCCACTACCGCTCGTAGTGTGCGCGCGAACGCCGACGACGCGGTGGGCTCGGGCAGGTCGTTGAGGATGCGGACCACGTTGGGCAGGTCATGGCCGATGGCGGTTCGCCCCAGGAGCGCGCCACCGATGTTTCCGGCCACCTTCAGGACCGGCAACACCAGAGGCAGACGCAGGAGGGCGAGAGCTTCGCTACCCATCGGCATGGAGGCGATGCGAAGCGCGATGTTGACGTCCTTGGTGACTCCACCGGCACCGACCAGAATGAGCCTGTCCACCAATTGGGGAAACTGGTATGCGAACTGCATCGCGACCCCGCCGCCCAGCGAGTGACCCACTACGGTCACCCGTTCGATGTCGAGCACGCTCAACAGATCGCGCATACCGTTGGCGTACGCCGCCACCGAGTAGTCGGCACGTGGCTTGTCGGACTTTCCGTGGCCCAGCAGGTCGGGGGCGATCACGGTGAACCGCTGTGCCAGCTTGGTCTGAACGGTGTCCCAGGTCGTCGAGTTGTCGCCGATGCCGTGGATGAGCAGGATCGCCGGCCCGGACCCTGCCACGCGGAACGCGCGACGGTAGCCGTGGATCGTTTGGTAGTGCAGCGTCGGGGTGACCTCGCGCACCGGGCGCAGGTTGGGCTTTCGCTCGGTCTTCATCGGCCAACTCCGTCGTCGGGCCCGCTCAGGGCGATGCGTTGCCGTCGTCCCCGTCGGGGGAGTCGTCGCCGGCCTGTTGGGCGAGGAATCGTTCGAACTCGGCACCCAGTTCCTCCCCGCTGGGGAGGTCCTCATCGCGGGCTAACAAAGAACGATTCTCTTGAGCGGCGACGAACGCATCGTACTGTTGCTCGAGCGCCGTCACCACTTGAGCGACCTCCGCACTCGACTCAACCTGCTCGGCGATCTTCTCGTGCACCTCGGCGCCGGCCTGGCCCAGCGTCGCCAGTGGGATCTGCAGGGCGCCCGTGCGCGAGACCTCGGCCAGCAGTGCCTCGGCCGCGGGCGGATAGTCGGTCTGGGCCAGGTAGTGCGGTACGTGGACGGTGAACCCCAGTGCTTCGTGGCCGTGCTGCGACATCCGGTATTCCAGCAGGTTGGACACGCTGGCGGGCACCTGAACCTCGCCGACCCAGGGTTGGTGGTCGGCGATGAGTTCCTTGTCGTTGGCGTGCGCGGTCATCGTCACGGGGCGGGTGTGCGGCACGGCCATGGGAATCGTTCCCAGCCCGATGACCTGGCGGACCCCCAGTCGTTCGGCCAGCAGCCGGACCGCGGTGATGAATCGCTCCCACTTCAGGTCCGGTTCCAGGCCGGCGAGCAGCAGAAACGGTGTTCCGACGCTGTCGTGCATGGCGTAGAGGTTCAGTTCGGGATCGTCGTAGTGCGTGAAGTGGTCGGTCTTGAACGTCATCAACGGCCGGCGAGACCGATAATCGAGCAGTTCGTCGATGGCAAACGACGCGACGAGTTCGGTGTCCAGCGTGTCCTTGAGGTGCGTTGCGGCCAGCTTGATGGCGTGTCCCGCGTCGGAGAAGCCCTCCAGGGCATGAATCATCACCGGACCACGGCCGTCCACGGACGACAGCTGTGGAGCGGGGAACTCCAATTCGTACATTCCCGTTTGCTCCGGCCTGTATTGCTGTTCCTGGTCGTCGGCCATTCCTCGCCTCCTCGCCACGGCGCGCGGGCGACCACACACCGTCACACCTAGTGTCTCGCACTCTGGCTGAGTTGCCATCTCAGCCCCCCTTTAGTCGAACATATGGCCGGACGGACGAATTCCGACGGTCGCTGCCGGTCATCGTCGGTTCGGGCATGATCGGTGGATATGGGGTTGCGGATCCTCCTGCTTGCCGGACTGTTGGTGCTGGCCACGTCCTGTGCCGGGAGCGACGGGTCGCCCCGGCCGGCAGGCGCGACGTCGGTGGAGGCGCGCGCGGAACCCGTCCAGCCAGACTCGAGGGTCGGCGCCTTCTTTCTGGGCGGCACGTCGTTGCATACCTGCTCGGGATCGGTCCTCGATTCGTCGACAGGCGATCTGATCCTGACCGCAGCGCACTGCGTCGCCGATGGTTTCGATGCGTACTTCGTGCCAGGTTTCTCCGACGATTCCGGGCAGCGGGACTTCTGGCACGTCGACTCGGTCTACCTCGATCCACGTTGGGTCGCCGACCAGGACCCGTTGGCGGACTTCGCGATCGCCCGTGTCAGCCGCGACGCCGGTGGGTCGGTCGAGTCCACGGCGGGCGGTGGTTTCACGCTCGGT
The DNA here is from genome assembly GCA_963798245.1 of uncultured Actinomycetota bacterium. GTDB lineage: Bacteria > Actinomycetota > Actinomycetes > Mycobacteriales > Mycobacteriaceae > Mycobacterium. The sequence continues at coordinate 549,540 of CAWCSO010000001.1, read as the reverse complement.
ACGGCGACAAAGCGGGGTACGGCCATCTCCGTCACTGGTTACGCCTTTGGGCTGGGGGGTGGGCCGATCGGGTGTACCGCGGCGACGGCGGCGGACCGGCAAGGTTTCCCATCGCTGCCCTGCGCCGGACTCGCCGACGGCACCAGCGGATCACCGTGGGTGACGGGTGCGATGGTCCACGGGCTGACGGGCGGGTTGGATGGCGGCGGGTGCGATGACGACCTGTCGTATGCGCCACCCTTCGACGGCGCGGTCGCGCGCCTGCTCGCGCGGGCCGAGGCCGGAGGCCCGGGGGACGCGGCGCCGACGGCGTTCGACGACTGCTAGCTGAATATGCTCAGTGCGCGCAGCTTGTTCATCACGTCCAGGGCCGCGACCTTGTAGGCCTCGGAGAACGTCGGGTAGTTGAACACCGCGTCGACCAGGTATTCGACGGTGCCCCCACAGCCCATCACGGCCTGCCCGATGTGCACCATCTCGGTGGCGTTGGTGCCGAAGATGTGCACGCCGAGCAGGCGAAGGTCCTCGGTCGAGACGAGGATCTTGAGCAAGCCGTAGGAGTCGCCCGCAATCTGGCCGCGAGCGAGTTCGCGATAGCGCGATACCCCGACCTCGTAGGGGACGGAGTCCTTGGTGAGTTCGATCTCGGTCGCCCCGACGTAGGAGATCTCGGGGATCGAGTAGATGCCGATGGGCTGCAGCTCGGTCATGGCGTGGCAGGGTTCGCCGAAAGCATGGTAGGCGGCGAGGCGTCCCTGGTCCATCGAGGTCGCGGCGAGGGCGGGAAAGCCGATCACGTCGCCGACGGCGTAGATGTGGTCGACCTTGGTCTGGTAGTTGTCGTCGACGAAGATCCGGCCCCGGTTGTCGGCTTCGAGGCCCGCGGCGGTGAGATCGAGGTGTTCGGTCTGCCCCTGGCGCCCCGCGGAGTACATGACGGAGTCGGCGGGGATCTTCTTTCCGCTGGCCAGGGTGGTGACGGTGCCCGAGGAGCCGACGTCGACGGCGGTCACCTCCTCGCCGAAACGGAACGTGACGGCCAGGTCGCGCAGGTGGAACCGCAGTGACTCGACGATCTCGGGATCGCAGAACTCCAGCATCGAGTCACGTTTCTCGACCACGGTGACCTTGGTGCCGAGTGCTGCGAACATGGATGCGTACTCGATCCCGATGACCCCGGCGCCCACGACCACCATCGAGGTCGGAATGCTCTTGAGGTTCAAGATGCCGTCAGAGTCCATGACGCGTTCCTCGTCGAACTCCACGCCGCCTGGCCGCGCCGGCTTGGTCCCGGTGGCGATCACGACGTTGCGCCCCGACAGCGTGATGCGCTCGGACCGGTTGGGATCCTCGACCTCCACGGAGTGTTCGTCGATGAACCGGGCGTGCCCCACGAAGAGTTCGACGCGGTTGCGCATCAACTGGGAGCGCACGACCTCGATCTCCCTACCGATGACGTGCTGGGTCCGGGCCAGCAGGTCGGCAGGAGTGATCTTGTCCTTCACCCGGTAGCTGGCGCCGTACAGTTCGCGCTGGTTCATGCCGGTGAGGTAGACGACCGCTTCGCGCAAGGTCTTCGACGGGATCGTGCCGGTGTTGACACAGACGCCACCGAGCATGAGCCCGCGTTCGATGACGGCGACCGACTTGCCGAGCTTGGCCGCCGCGATGGCGGCCTTCTGCCCGCCTGGGCCGGATCCGATGACGACGAGGTCGTACTCCTGCGATGCACCCATGTGTGTAGTTACTACGCCGGTTGGGGCAATCCCGCATGCCGAGGGCGCCAATCGCCGGCCAATATGGGTTGAACGACGCCCGCAGTCCCCAGACGCGACTTGCTCCACAGCTCTGCGGCCCGCGACGTCGTGGCGGTCGGCCTTGACGGGCAGCGCTGCGACGGTCGGTGCATGACGACCTTCGGAAGCCCTGACACCCCTGACTTCGATCTGAACCGACCGGGCGCCCTCATCGCGGCGCTGCCCGCAGTCCTCGGCTTCGTGCCGGAGAAGTCACTCGTCCTGGTCACGGTCGAACGAGACGAGATGGGCTGTGTCATGCGGGTGGATCTCTCCGATGCGATGGCCGACACGGTGGCCCGTGTGGCCGATCTCGCCGGCGCGGGGGCGCCCGAGGCGGCGATTGCGGTGATCGTCGACGAGGACGGGGCGGCGTGTCGAATGTGCAACGACGACCACCGCACGCTCGCCGACGCGCTCACCGTCGCACTCGACGATCGCGGGATCGACCTGCTCGCGGTGCACGTCGTGGACCGTGTAGCCGCGGACGGCCGGTGGCACTGCGCCGACGGCTGCGGTCGTGGCGGTGTGGTGGCCGACCCGTCGTCCTCGCCGATGGCAGCCGCCGCCGTGCTCGACGGACGTCGACTGTATTCGAACCGCGCCGAACTGCAGGAACTCATCGCGGCGGGCGCCGATCCCGGCCACGCGGCCGCGCTGGGCGGGATGATCGAGGAACGGATCGCGGGCCTCGCTGACACCAGTCGTGGCGACGAAGACGTGTGCAGCGACGTCGAATTCGTGATTGCGTCAGCGAGGGCGGTCGCCCGCGCGCAGTTCCCCTCGGATGCCGACCTCGCCCGACTGGCCTGCGGGCTTCTCGATCCGCGAGTCCGCGACATGCTGTATGCCCTGGCGGTGGGATGCGATGCCGCACAGGCGGAATCGCTGTGGGCGCACATGTCTCGCACACTGCCCGACCCGTGGCGGATCGATGCGCTGGTACTGCTCGCGTTCTCGGCCTATGCACGCGGTGACGGCCCGTTGGCCGGGATCTCGTTGGAGGCTGCGCTCCAAGGCGACGGAAACCACCGAATGGCCGAGATGCTGGACCGTGCGCTGCACACGGGAATGCGGCCGGATCAGATCAGAGAACTCGGGCGCAGCGGATACCGTCTGGCAGCCCAGCTGAAGGTGATGCTGCCACCGCGTCAGCTGTACGGACGGATCAGACCTTCTCGACCTTGACCGCGTGCGCCATCTGATGCGGAAGCTCGACCTGCTCGTGGCCGGGAATGACGATCATCACGCTGCCGTGCTCGCTGACCTGGACGGTGACACGGGCGTTGGGAACCACGCCGGCGTCCTTGAGGCGGCTGATGAGTTCGGCATCGCCTTGGACGTGTTCGGTGAGCTGGCGCACCCGCACCGCGATGGGGAACCCGCTGGGCAACTCGGTGAGGCGCACCAGGCTGACCTCCTCGGCGTTGGCGAAGGCGACGCCGAGTTCGGAGAGGCCGGGGATCGGGTTGCCGAATGGCGAGGTCGTCGGGTTGTCGAGGACACGCACCAGACGCCGCTCAACGTCCTCGCTCATCACGTGCTCCCAGCGGCAGGCCTCGGCGTGCACTTCCTCCCAGGGCAGGCCGATCACGTCCACCAGCAGCCGCTCGGCCAGCCGATGCTTGCGCATCACGGAAACGGCCAGCGCCCTACCCTTGTCGGTCAGCTCGAGGTGGCGGTCGCCCGCGACGTGAAGGAGGCCGTCCCGCTCCATCCGCGACACGGTCTGGCTGACGGTGGGTCCGCTCTGCTCAAGACGCTCGGCGATCCGCGCACGCAGCGGCACGACACCCTCCTCTTCGAGGTCGTAGATGGTTCGCAGATACATCTCGGTGGTGTCGATCAGATCGTTCATGGTGTCGCCCTCCGTCTTCGGAGAGTCTACCGGTGCCGTTCGCCGAACTGGGTGCCATCATGACCGCGTCATGCGTGATGCCCGCCGCGTGTCGCGACGGGCATCACACATCTGGCGCTGAACTCAGCTGGCGTACGAGCGCAACCGTTCGGCGCGGTCGCCGTGGCGCAGCTTCGCCATCACCTCGCGCTCGATCTGGCGCACCCGTTCGCGGGACAGTCCGAACAGCTTGCCGATCTGGTCCAGGGTGCGAGGCTGTCCGTCCTCCAGACCGAAACGTAGCCGGATGACCTGCTGCTCACGCTCGTCGAGCGTGGCCAGCACATGCCGGATGTCGGTGTGCAGCAGTTCCGAGATCACTGCGTTCTCGGCAGACATCGCCTCGGAGTCCTCGATGAAGTCGCCCAGCGGGGCCTCCTCGTCGCTGCCGACGGGCATGTCGAGGCTCACCGGGTCGCGGCTGTGCTCGAGAAGGTCATTGATCTTCTCGACCGGGATGCCCGACTCCTCGGCGAGCTCGTCGTCTGTGGCTTCACGACCCAGGTTCTGGTGCATCTCGCGCTTGATTCGGGCGAGCTTGTTCACCTGCTCGACGAGATGGACCGGGAGTCGGATGGTGCGACTCTGGTCGGCCATCCCACGGGTGATTGCCTGACGGATCCACCACGTGGCGTAGGTGGAGAACTTGAAACCCTTGGCGTAGTCGAACTTCTCCATCGCCCGGATCAGCCCCAGGTTGCCTTCCTGGATCAGATCGAGCAACGGCATGCCGCGGCCGGTGTAGCGCTTCGCCAGCGACACGACGAGGCGCAGGTTCGCCTCGAGGAGGTGACGACGGGCCGCCTCGCCGTCGCGTACCACCGCGGCAAGGTCGCGCTTGCGGGTCTCACCCAGGCGCTTCTTGGTGTCGAGCAAGTGCCGTGCGTAGAGGCCGGCTTCGATCCGCTTGGCCAGTTCGACCTCATCGGCGGCGTTGAGCAAGGCGGTCTTGCCGATACCGTTCAAGTAAACGCGTACCAAGTCTGCCGCTGGGCTCTGGGAGTCCAGGTCGGTGTCGATGCGACTTAAGGTAGCTGCCATTGCGGCCTCCTGCTCGGCTGGAACTGTCATGGACTACAACGTCGGGACAGTTCCAAGAGTTCCCACTCCTTGCCGTTCTCACACCTTCTGACCTGCACCTATTCGACCGCGACCTGAGAATGTCCTGAGAAGTGAGCAAGATCCTCCTCATCAGGGAACGTCGCGTTGTCTCTCCGTCGAATCCGATTGCGGCGTGGGAATGGGGCGGGCCTGTAGCGCAGGCCGTTCCGCCGTTGGGAAGAGGGGGATGCGCCGCCGCGAGTCGTACCGGCGTGGCTCCTCCGCCCGCCGCGGGGGGCGGTCGTTGGCGATCAGGACGGCAATCCACGGCAGGGGAATGGACGCCACCAGAATGGCAAGCGAGATCAACCCGTTGTGCCAAATGCCGTAGGCGGCGGCGGCGAAGATGAGGGCAGGAATGCGAAACGACATGATCTTGAGGTACTTCCGCACGCGCTCACGGTGCTGCTCCTCGTAGGGCACTGACGCGCGTGTGATGAGAACCGGTCGACCGTCATCGTCGAAACTCAGCTCGGGGCCTTGTTTCATTCCTCCACTGTTCCACACCTCGACGCACCGGAAACCGTCCAGTTCATTACCGAAGTCTTGCGAGGCACAATGGAGGCATGCAGACGGACACCATCGAGCGCACCGACCGCGACGAAAAGGTCGATGACGGAACCGACGACGACACTCCGAAGGTCTTTCACTACGTCAAGAAGAACAAGATCGCCGAGAGCGCAGTCATGGGAACGCACGTCGTCGCGTTGTGCGGCGAGGTCTTCCCCGTGACCAAGTCGGCCAAGCCCGGCTCACCGGTATGCCCAGACTGCAAGCGGATCTTCGAGGCGCTCAAGAAATAGCGGTTGGCGTGTCGGGTACCGGTTCCGGTGCCGCGGCAGGGGAGTCACCGGCGGCGCGCTTGCCGTTCATCGATTCCGTTTTCGCTCCGAGCCAACCGCGAAGCCGTCGGGCATGCGTCTCCGGCGCGGGCCACTCCTCTTGAATCGAGGCATTGAGTTCTGCGCCGATCATGATCGCGAAGCCGAGGAAGAACGCGAAGAGCAGGAACGCGATCGGCGTCGCGAGTGCGCCGTAGGTGTAGCCCGTCGCGGTGATCCAGGTGAGGTAGATGCGCAGGCCGATCGTCGCGATCAGGAAGACCGCTGCCGCCAGAATCGCGCCGAAGACCAGCCGGTGAGATGGCAACGGCCGCGGAAGCGACACCCGATAGAGAATGGTCACCGCCAGGACCAGACCCAGGAGCACCGCGGGGTAGTAGCCGTAGCGAAGGATGTGGTCCCAGCTGTCCGGGATGTACTGGGCGACCTTGAGCGGTCCGAGCGCCACCAACGGTGCGGTCAGGATCACCGCCGACAACATGATCACGTAGAGGCCGAGCGCATAGAAACGTTGCCGAACCGGATGCCGCAGCGGCGTCTGATCGTGCGCCTCGACGATCGAATCGACGAACGCCGAGATCGCCGACGAACCCGCCCACAGCGAGATCACGAAGCCAAGCGACACCACCTCGCCGCGGGCACCCGCGACGATGTCGGAAACGGTCGGCTCGATGATCTCGGTGACCACGTTGCTGGAGAAGACGTTTCCCGCCGTGCTGATCAATTGGTCTTCGATCGTCTGCAACGTCGTCGGCCCGAACAGCGGCGCGACATAGGCCAGGCTCCCCAGTAGGCCGAGCAGCAGGGGTGGCAGCGAAAGTGCGCACCAGAATGCCGCCTGGGCGGACTCCGCGAAGATCGAGTCGTCCCAGCTCTTGGAGAGGGTGCGCTTCGTCACCCGCCAAACGTGGTGTTTGGACGGCTTTACGGGAGCGGACTGGTCGGTCATGACCAGACCACCTTTACCCGAGACCGGGCGATGATGCCCAAACGGCCTGTCCGGCGTGTCCGTCAGGAACTGACGGGGTTGGCCTCGATGACGGCGGCAAGCTCGATGAGCTTGGCCTCGTGCTCGTTGGCGTGATGCTGGCAGAAGAGCAGTTCGGCCCCCGACGGCAGCTTCGCTCTGACACGCGCGGCGGCGCCGCAACGGTCACAGCGATCAGCCCGGGTTAGTTCAGGACTGGTCAGAGTTGCGTTCATGGCTCCTCCTCCGGATCTCGCGTAGTTCTACTCTCTCAGACGTTTTTGCTTCCGGCCTTGTTCCCCGGTCGTTCACCGGTGTGTCGTGTCTCACGCATACCCAAGTTGCAGGTCGGCCACACTAAGCGGATGATCTTGAAGGCTCGAGCACTGGTGCATCTGTGCACGGCCGAAGAGTGGCATCACGCACTTGCCGACGGGTATCGCCGTCCCCCTTCTCTCGAGAGTGCCGGCTTCGTTCACCTGTCCAGCCTCGAGCAGGTGCATCTGCCGGCCAACCGTTTGTTCGCAGGGCGCACCGACATCGTCTTGTTGGCGTTGGACCCCGCGCGGTTGGGTGCGCCGGTGCGGTGGGAGCCAGGCGTGCCGAGCGATCCGGCGTCGATGACATTCCCGCATCTGTACGGCCCCCTGCCGGCGGCGGCTGTGACGAGTATCACGCCGTACCGGCCCAGCGCCGACGGGGTGTTCGCCGAACTCGGTCAGTCGGGCACGTAGGCGTCCGCCTCGATCTCGACCAGCAGGTCGGGCGAGATCAGTGCCGACACCTCTACCATCGTGGCGACGGGTCTGACACTTCCGAACACCTCGGCGTGCACGGCGGCCACTTCCTGCCAGTGGCGGATGTCCGTGACGAACATCCGGGTGCGGATCACGTCCGAGATCGAGGCCCCGCAATCACGCAGCGCCGACTCGATGCGGCGCAGCGCCTCACGCGCCTGGGTCGCGGGCCCGTCTCCCGGCGCGGTCGTGCCCGCGACGACGACCAACGGTCCCGTCCGGACGGCGCGGGAGTATCCGACTTCGTCCTCGAACGGGGATCCCGACGCCACGTTGACCCGGTGCTCGGACATCACGCCTCCTAGACCCGCTACGCCGGAACCGCTTCGACGATCGACATCGGTCCCGGCGTCGCGATCACACGCTTCATCCGGAATCCCGCCCGCGCCAACAGGTCACCGTACTCGCGGGCCGTGCGCTCCCGGCCACCTGCGTGCACCAACATCTCGATGTCGAGCAGCATGCCAACGTGCGGGGGTGCACCCTCGGGGAGCACCGATTCCAGCAGCAGCACGTGGCCGTTCGCGGCGATTGCGGTGCGGACGTTGCGAAGGATCGACAGCGCCTCGTCGTCGTCCCAGTCATGGATGACCGTCTTGAGCAGATACGCGTCACCGCCGTCCGGCACTGCATCGAAGAACGATCCGCCCTTCGAGGTGCAGCGCCCGGCGACTCCGGCGGCCTCCAAGACTCCCCCCGCGCCATCGACCACCGATGGCAGGTCGAACAACACCCCCTGTGCGTCGGGGGCAGCGGCCAGCACCGCCGCGAGCAGTGCCCCATGGCCGCCGCCGACGTCGACGATCAGCTCGTGGGCGGTGAAGTCATAGAGTGGCACCGCGGTTTCGACGGCCAGCGCGGACACACCCGTCATCGCGTCGTTGAACAACGCCGCGTATTCGGGGTTGGTCGCCAGATAGTCGAACATCGGCGCGCCACGCAGCTTCTCAACGGCGGTCTCACCCGTCTTCACCGAGTGCAGCAGGTTGCCCCAGTGTTCCCAGTGCTCCGGACTGCCGACCATCTCGATCATCGGCGCCATGGAACCGTCGTAGTCCGACCGGAGCGCCTGCCCGGTACGGGTCAAGGCGAACCGGCCGTCGCTCCGGAGTTTGAACAGACCGTGGGCGGCCAGCGCCCGCATCACCCGGAAGGTTGCGCCGGGGTCGGAGCCGGCCCGTCGGGCGAGTTCGCCCGCGGTTCTGGGGCCGTCCGCGAGCGCGTCGGCGAAGCCGAGCCTAGTCGCCACGTACATGGCTTGGGTCAACCACGCACCCTGGGCCAACTCGAGGACCGCGACGTTGGGAGGCACCGCCGAACGACGTGCGGTACCGAGCACGCCTCGCACGCGCTCGATGCCGTCGATCAGCCAGGCCGGGGGTGCATTGCGTCTGCTGGGCACGAGGGACAACGATATATGGGCGGCGGTGGTTGGCTGCCCGGGACTCCGACGGGCTGCCTACACTGACCGATCGTGGGAATTCTGTCCGGCTTCGCGCCGTGGCTCGTGTACTGGGTCCTAGTCGGCAACGTCCCCTTCGCCGTAGCCGTGGTGGTGGCGCTGGCGCTGGCGCTCGGGTCGCTGGCCGTGAGGCGGGCCGGCGGTAAGCACACAAGCACTCTCGAAATCGGTTCCAGCGCAACCTTTCTGGTCCTCGCGGTGCTGACCTTCACCATGAGTCAGTCGTTCCTCGAACGGTGGATCCAGCCGCTCGGCACCGCCGGGTTCCTGATCGTCGCGCTCGCCGGCGCGCTGATGGGCAGGCCCTTCGTGCGTGAGTTCGCCCAAGTCGATCAACGCGACGAGGTAGTCAAGAGCGAACATTTCGCCGGTGTCACCGCCATGGTGACCTGGGTCTGGATCGGGACGTTCGCGGGGATGACGGTTTCGGCGGCGGTCCCGCCGATCGTGCTGCGCAACGCGTCGATTCTCGACACGGGTTCGGTGCTGTCGATCGCGTGCTACTGGGTGATTCCGTTCGTGCTCCTGGGGTCGGCGGCGCTGTCCACGCGTCTGCTCCTCGAGAGGATGGTCGCCGCCGCGCTCAGCCCCGACGTCGTCCGCCGCACGACGTTCGTCGCGTTCCGGGAGCTGGGCATCGACGAGCTGCTCTACCTGGCCAAGGAGAAGGCGGATCGCGAGGTGGGCGCCGGGATGGAAGCCTACGCCGTCCAGATCGGCTCGATGGGTGTGCCACTGACTGGGGACGAATCACGCGAGTCGTGGCCAGCCACGTACAAGGTGCGCGAGAGCCGCTGACGTCGCCGACAGGCGAGCGGATCTCCCGGCGCCTAGTCCAGGTAGTCGCGCAGGACCTGCGAACGGCTGGGGTGGCGCAGCTTCGACATCGTCTTCGATTCGATCTGGCGGATGCGTTCGCGGGTTACGCCGTACACCTGTCCGATCTCGTCGAGGGTGCGGGGCTGACCGTCTGTGAGGCCGAACCTCAGCCGCACCACGCCCGCCTCACGCTCAGAGAGGGTTTCGAGGACCGACTGAAGTTGGTCCTGCAGCAGCGTGAACGACACCGCGTCCACGGCGACCACGGCCTCGCTGTCCTCGATGAAGTCGCCGAGCTGGCTGTCGCCCTCGTCGCCGATGGTCTGATCGAGTGAGATGGGTTCACGCGCGTACTGCTGGATCTCCAGCACCTTCTCCGGCGTGATGTCCATTTCCTTGGCCAGCTCTTCGGGGGTGGGCTCGCGGCCCAGATCCTGGAGCAGCTCACGCTGGATGCGGCCGAGTTTGTTGATGACCTCGACCATGTGCACCGGGATGCGGATGGTTCGGGCCTGGTCGGCCATGGCGCGCGTGATCGCCTGGCGGATCCACCACGTGGCGTAGGTGGAGAACTTGTAGCCCTTGGTGTAGTCGAACTTCTCGACGGCGCGGATCAGACCGAGGTTGCCCTCCTGGATGAGATCCAGGAATGCCATGCCGCGGCCGGTGTAGCGCTTCGCCAGCGACACCACCAGGCGCAGGTTGGCCTCCAGCAGGTGATTCTTGGCGCGGTCGCCGTCACGGCAGATCCACTGATAGTCGCGGCGCTGCGCCGTGGTCTGTTTCTCGCCCTTCTCTGCCAGCTCGGCCATCAGCTGAGTGGCGTAGAGGCCGGCCTCGATGCGCTTGGCGAGTTCGACCTCCTCCTCGGCGTTGAGCAGCGCCACCTTGCCGATCTGCTTGAGATAGGCCCGGACCGAGTCCGCCGAGGCGGTGAGTTCGGCGTCCTTGCGGGCTTGCCGCAGTGCCTCGGATTCCTCCTCGTCCCAGACGAAGTCACCGGAGGCCTTGTCCTTCTCGGACGGCTCGGGGATGTCGTCCTCGGCAACGGCGGCGGCCTTGGCACCCTTCGCGGCCTTGGCCCCCTTGGCCGCGGCGTCGTCGGTGGTCGTCTCCGGAGAATCGTCCGGCTCGAGATCGTCGAGGTCCAGGTCAGCCTCTTCGACGTCGAGTTCTTCCGGCTCGGTTTCGACGTCGTCGGCGGTCACCTCGCCGGCGGCTTCGACCTCATCCGTGCCTGCCGCTGCGCCCTTCTTGGTGCGGGTGGCCGGTGCGTCGCCGGTCTTGGCCCGGGGCGAACGGGACTTGGTGGCCTTGGCCGGAGTCTTGGAAGCCTCGCCGTTGGACGAGCGGGTGGCTGTCTTGGAGGCCCGCTTGGCAGGGGCCGACCCGCTGGCGGTCTTGGCTGCTGCGGCCTTCTTGGCGGGAGCCTTGGCGGCGCTGCGCTTCACCGGCTCCTCGGTCGCAGGCCTTGCCTTTGTCGCTGCCACGGGATACCCCTTACGGTCTTACTCGTCCGGGGGCGTGGGCGTGCGCCACCGAGAAATGGTCGGCTGTCGAATGTCGGCGTGGATCTCAGTTCGGATTCTCGCCGCTACTCGTTGTGCGGCCGCCGTTGACCATTGTAACGACTGAGCGCGCTGCCGCCGCGCCGAGCGGCGATTTGCACCAAATCGGCGAGCCGCCATCGTCTCCCGGCGGCGCAGACCTTCATCACCGCGATGACCGCATTCGAGGGGTTGGGCCTGACCCCGGGACGGGGACACGCGACGTCAGGAGGTCGGGGAGTCGACCTCGGCTGCCATCGCCGCTCCGACGATCCCTGCGGTGTTCAGTAGCGTGGCCGGAACCACGCGGGTGCGGTTCTTCAGCAGCGGGATCCACTTCTCGGACTTACGGCTGATGCCGCCGCCGGCGATGAAGAGGTCGGGCCAGATCGCATTCTCGATGGCCACCAGCACCTTGGTGACTTCCTCGGTCCAGCGGTCGTAGCTCCAGTCCTTGCGCTCCTTGACCGACGAGGCGGCGCGGTGCTCGGCCTCCTTGCCGCCGACCTCGAGGTGCCCGAACTCGGTGTTGGGAAGCAGCCTGCCGTTGTGGATCACCGCCGAACCGATCCCGGTGCCGAAGGTCAGGAGCACGATGACGCCGGAGTTGTCCCGTCCAGCGCCGAACTTCTCCTCGGCCAGGCCTGCGGCGTCGGCGTCGTTGAGTACCGTCACCGTCTGACCGTCGAGTTCGGCGGAGATGATGTCCTTGGCGCTGGCCCCGATCCAGCCCTTGTCGACGTTGGCGGCGGTTCGTACGATCCCGTCGGTCACCACGCCCGGGTACGTGACGCCGAGGCTGCCGGTCCAGCCGAAGTTGCGCACCACCTCCGCGACGGTCTTGGCAACCGCCTCCGGGGTGGATGGTTGCGGGGTCGCGAGCTTGAACCGTTCGCCGATGAGCTGCCCGGTGTCGAGGTCGACGATCCCGCCCTTGATACCGCTACCGCCGACGTCGACACCGAACGCTCGGTGTGGCGATCCGGCCGTCTCCGAACTGGAACCCGGGGTGTCGGTGTCGGTCATGAGCACTCCTCTTCGAGAGGCCGGCAGGTGCGACGCGAAACACACACTAGTGCTTTGGCAGTGGTCATGTAGGGCTGCTGCGCATCCGGTCAGAGATTTGTGCTGCGATGGGTGGGTGTCCGTCATCGACTCCGAACCCACGACCCTGCGAACGGTCGCAGAGGGCCTTGCCGCTGAGGCGGCCGACTTCGTCCGCCGGCGCCGGGCCGAGGTCTTCGGCACGACGACCACCGGCGGGACCGGAGCCCGCGACGGCGGCCCGGCGGTGCGGGCCAAGACCACTCCGACCGACCCGGTCACCGTCGTCGACACCGAGACCGAACGGCTGCTGCGGGAGCGGCTGGCGCAGCTGCGCCCCGGCGAGCCGGTGTTCGGTGAAGAGGAGGGCGGCTCGCCGAGCTCGGAGCCGGGGCGGCCGCTGTGGGTGCTCGACCCGATCGACGGCACGGTGAACTTCGTCTACGGCATCGAGGCGTACGCGGTGTCGGTGGGGGTTCAGGTCGACGGCGTGTCGGTCGCAGGTGCCGTGGCGAACGTGCCTACGGGCGAGGTGTTCTCTGCCGCCCGGGGCCACGGCGCCGTGGTGCTGCGGGCCGGCGTCGCGACGCCGCTGCGGTGTACGTCGATCGAGGATCTGTCGATGGCCCTGGTGGGCACCGGGTTCGGCTACTCACGTGAGCGTCGGGTGCGTCAGGCCGCGGTGCTGGCGAAGTTGCTGCCCGACGTGCGTGACGTCCGGCGGGTCGGCTCGTGCGCGCTGGACCTGTGCATGGTGGCCGCGGGACGCCTCGACGCGTACTACGAGCAAGGTGTCCACCTCTGGGACTGGGCCGCAGCGGCCTTGATCGCCGCGGAGGCAGGAGCCCGCCTGGTCCTGCCGCCGGCCGACGGAACAGATGCCGGCGTGATCGTCGCGGCCGCTCCGGGCATTGCGGCGCAACTCGACGCGGCGCTGCGGCACGCGGGGGCCCCGCTCGGCTAGCAGTTCCCGCCGTCAGCAGGCGGCGGAGTGAATCTTGCTCAGCAGTGTCGAGTCCGGCGGTTGGGTGGCGTCGGGGAGCAGGCTGGCCAGCATGGCGTCGGTGTCGTCGTTGTGGCTGAGCTGGGTGTAGTCGGTGCCGATCGCGAGATCGACGGTGTCGTCGGTCCGCTGGTCCTGGTACAGCTCGGTGCAGGGTGCGACGAGCCAGACGGCTGCGGCGGCCGCACGCCCCGAGGGCCCGAACCGGATCTGCCCCTGGCACTGCAGGCGCGTCTCCGCGTAGATCGTGTCGTTGGCGGCGGTGGGCTGGGCATAGCCGAGGTCGCGCAGGGCACCCGCCACCTCGGCGGCCTGGCCGCCCTGGCCGCTCGCATTGAGCACTCTGATCTTGGTGTCGGCGAGCTTGGCGGGAATCACGTCGGACATCGTCGAGACGGTGATCCTTTCGCCGAGCGCCGGCTGGTCCGGGCCCGTCGCAGGCGGCGGATTGCAGGCTGCGATCTGCTCGACGTCAGTCGGCCGGTTGAACGCGAAGACCCAGATCACCAACGTCACGACGGCCATCGAGGCCAGCAGCGCGATGCCCGGCAGGTAGTTGCGTCGGCGGAACGGACGGCCGTGCTTGTCGAAAGCCGTCCCGGAGGTGATGTGCGCGACCACACGTGCACTGTAGGTGCACTCGGGGCCGATGGTCCCCACCAGTGTTTTTAGAGTGTGATATAAATCACAACCAATCCAAGGCCAATCAGGGCACGAATCATTTGGCGGAAGCGTTTTGCGCTGGTACAAAGCTCTGTCGCTACCTTACGGAGGGGAAAGAGGTAAATTGGCTACCGACTACGACGCCCCGCGGCGCACGGAGACCGACGATGTTTCAGAGGATTCGCTCGAGGAACTCAAGGCGCGCCGCAATGAAGCTCAATCGGCGGTCGTCGACGTGGACGAAACCGAGTCGGCCGAGTCGTTCGAACTTCCGGGCGCGGACCTCTCGGGCGAAGAACTCTCGGTGCGTGTCATTCCCAAGCAAGCCGACGAGTTCACCTGCTCAAGCTGCTTTCTGGTCCACCATCGCAGCCGTCTCGCCAGCGAGAAGAACGGCATGATGATCTGCACGGACTGCGGGGCCTGACCTTCGGCGTCCGGCTCAGGCGCGCAGTGCCGCCAGCAGGCGCTCAGGATGGCGACAGCTGACCAACCAGTACGGCGTGGGGTCGTCGGCGTCGTCGAGCACGATCAGAACCATGGGACCGACCCACGCCCGGTGCACGACGTAGGCGGCGGGGTCCAGTTGGCGGCCCAGCGCAGCGGACTTGGCCGAGCGGGGCACCTCGGCGAGTCGGGCGATCGCACTCAGCGGCAGGTGCGCGGCGTCGACCCACAGTTCCGTCTCTTCGGTGCGGCTGGTTGCCGAGACCACGCGTACGTCAACGCGGCCCAGCCAGGTCAGCACCGCCGCGGCCACCAGCAGCAGCACGACGTACGCCACCCAGTTCGGCAGGGCCTCGACACCGAGATTCACCTCGAAAGCGATGATGGCGGCGAACCCTAACCCAGGGCCCCACCACCACCAGGGCACCCGCAAGTGCTCGCGGTAGCGCACTGATTCGGCGGCTGCGCGCGTATCGGACACGCGGCCAAGAGTAATCTCGTGCAACGTGTCCACCTCTTTGGCGGTCGTGCGATTGGATCGCGACCTGCCCATGCCCGCGCGAGCCCACGACGGCGACGCCGGTATCGACCTGTACAGCGCGACCGACGTCGACCTGGCCCCCGGCCGGCGAAGCCTCGTTCCCACCGGAATCGCGGTGGCCATTCCACATGGGATGGTCGGACTCGTCCATCCTCGATCGGGATTGGCTACGCGGGTGGGACTTTCGATCGTGAATAGTCCAGGCACCATCGACGCCGGATATCGCGGCGAGATCAAGGTGGCACTGATCAACCTCGACCCCGAGCAATCGATCTCGGTGAAGCGCGGCGACAGGATCGCGCAACTGCTCGTGCAACGGGTCGAACTGCCCGACCCCGTCGAGGTCACGTCGTTCGACGAGGCCGGGCTGGCCGAGACCTCGCGTGGCGCGGGCGGTCATGGTTCCTCCGGCGGACACGGGAGTTTGTAATGGCACTGCGCAGGCGCAAGGACGAACCGACCGAGCCGACCGACAAGGTCACGGCGGACGCCGACGAGGCTCCCGACGCTGCCGCGGAAGAACGAGCCGCGGAGTCGGCCGCCGCGACCGGCGTCATCGGAGACGATGACGGTCCCTTCGACATCGACGACTTCGACGACGCGTCGGTCGCGATGGTTGGGCGCCACGATCTCGGCTCGGTCCTGATTCCCGAGGACTCCGGTGCCGAACTCGTCTTCGAGGTGAACCAGCAGGGCGTTCCGGCCGCGGTGTGGATGTTGACGCCCAACGGGCGGTACAACATCACCGCGTGGGCCGCCCCCAGGACAGGCGGTCTGTGGCGCGAGGTCGTCACCGAGATCGCCGACTCGCTGCGCAAGGATTCCGCGCAGGTCTCCATCGAGGAGGGGCCGTGGGGGCGTGAAATCGTCGGTGTGGTGACAAACGGACCAGAACCCGTCGTGATGCGCTTCATCGGCGTCGACGGCTCGCGCTGGATGGTCCGTGGCGCCGCGGTCAGCCCCCTGGGCATGGCGGATGAGATTGCCAAACAGACCCGAAAGGCATTGGCGGACACGGTCATTCGGCGCGGCGACACCCCTCAGCCGGTGCGGGCGATGCTACCTCTGCAACCCTCGGAGTCGTTGTTGGCCAGGTTGCGCGCGCGTGCGGCGCAGATGGTGGCCGCGCAGGGGCAGCAGCCTGTCGAGCCGCCGCCGCAGCCAGCGGCGCGCAGGAGCGAGCAGGGGTCGGCCATGCAGCAGTTGCGCACCATCACGGGTGGGTAGGGACCAGCCGGGTGACGGGCACGGCAGGCTGACTCTCAGGCCTGCAGCAGCGCGGTGACGCACGCGGCGCCCAACACCGATGGATCGGCGCCCATGTCGTCCAGTGCGATGGTCCGCAGCGAAGCCCTGGGCGCCGCCGCCACCCACTCGAGGGCGACCTCCACTGGATGCACCGGGTCATCGACCGCTGCCGCCACGCCCATCGGCATCGCCAACGTTTCGAGCTCGGTGACCGTTGGGGCTACGAAGGTGGCAGCCTCGGCCATGGCATCGGGCAGTGCGGGCCACTGCGCCACCCATGACCGGGTGAGTTCATCGGCAAGCCAGGCGGGGCTCGATGCCCGCATCGCGGCGATGGCCGATGCCAACCCGTCGTGGCGAAGCAAGTGAGCCGTGTGCTGGGCCGACAGCGCGGCAGGGGAGCCCTCGGGCGACCCGGTCCACGCCGGGAGTGCGGCCAGCACACCGAGGGCACGGGAGGGGTGGGTCAGCGCCCAGCCGGCCGCGA
Source organism: uncultured Actinomycetota bacterium (assembly GCA_963798245.1). GTDB lineage: Bacteria > Actinomycetota > Actinomycetes > Mycobacteriales > Mycobacteriaceae > Mycobacterium. The sequence goes on along the minus strand of CAWCSO010000001.1, from coordinate 532,879 downwards.
CGGCCGCGCCGAGCGACACGCCGCCGACGACGATCGGGCCACCTTCGCGGGCGGCATCGTCGAGTGCATCGCGATATCCATCGACGAGGCGGCCCGGCTCCGGCGCGGGTGTCACCACCGTGGCTCCCAGGTCGTGCAACCCCACCGAGAACACCCGGTAGACGTAGTCGTCGTCGGAGCCCGTGCCCGGCAGCAGAACCGCTGTGACGCCGCGCAGATTCAGCACCATCACCCGATCCTGCCGTGTGCGTCCAATCACGTGTGTGCAACGTCCGGCACGTGGCGTGGCGGAACACAATCAAGAGGTCTACCGTTGGGCAGGTTAGGTGAGGATCAACGGTGAATTCGCCAAATGCGGTCAGGAGAGGCCATGGCCACGGCCGAAGGTTATCTGCGTCGGCTCACCCGTCGACTGACGGAGGACCCGGAGCAACTCGACGTCCAGGAACTCAGCGACGAAGTCGTCCAGACTGGCGCCCAAAAGGCCATCGACTGCCACCGCGGCCAAGAGGTCACCATGGTCGGCACCCTGCGATGTGTGGAGACTGCCGCCAAGGGATGCGCGGGCGGTGTTCGCGCTGAACTCTTCGACGGGACCGACTCGGTGATGCTGGTCTGGCTCGGGCAACGCCGTATCCCGGGCATCGACTCCGGTCGTACGCTGCGCGTGCACGGCCGTCTCGGCAATCTCGAGAACGGCAGCAAGGCGATCTACAACCCGCACTATGAGATTCAGAAGTGACCCACCCCGAACAGGGGAGTGACGAAGTCACGGCGGATACGCAGGACAAGCCCGATACCAAGCCCGATACCAAGCCCGATACCAAGCTCAATGCCCATGCAATCCTGGGCCAGATGGGCGGCGTCAGCGGCCTGATCTATTCGTCGCTGCCGGTGCTGGTGTTCGTTCCGACGTCGTCGCTGTTCGGCATGATGCCCGCCATCTACGCGGCCCTCGGCGTGGCCACCCTCATCCTGGTGTGGCGGCTGATCCGAAGGGAGTCGCTCCAGCCCGCCGTTTCAGGGTTCTTCGCGGTCGGGATCAGCGCGCTCATCGCCTACCTGGTTGGTGAATCCAAGGGATACTTCCTGCTCGGTATCTGGTCGTCGCTTTTCTACGCCGGCTTGTTCGGGCTGTCGGTGCTGATCCGGCGACCGCTGGTCGGCTACATCTGGGGCTGGATCAACGGCCGCGACCGCTCCTGGCGCCGGGTCCGCAAGGCCGTGCTGGCCTTCGATCTGGCGACCATCACCTGGGTCCTGGTGTTCGGGGCTCGGTTCATCGTGCAGAACCGCCTCTACGACGAGGATCAGACCGGTCTGCTCGGCGTCGCCCGCATCGCGATGGGCTGGCCGTTGACGGCCTTGGCAGCACTGGCGACCTACCTGGCCATCCGGGCCGCTCAGCGCGCACTGCACGCCCACGAGGCAGCCTTCCCCGACGAACCGGCGCAACCCGACGAACCCGCCTCGGAGACCTCCACGTCCGTCGGGGGCTGCACCCACCGACTGACGGGCCCTCGCCATGCCCCGCGTCCCGGCCGCGAACCGCGTGGTGGTCGCCGTCGCCGTGCTCGCGTCGTTCGTCGCCTTCCTCGACGGCTCCGTGGTCAACCTCGCGCTACCGGCGATCTCGGCCGACCTCGGCGGTGGCCTCGCATTGCAGCAGTGGGTGGTCGACGGCTACCTCTTGGCGCTCGGGGCGCTCATTCTCGTGGCGGGGGCCGTATCGGACCAGTTCGGCAGGCTCAGGGTGCTTCGGTTCGGACTGGTGGTGTTCGCGGTCGCGTCGGTGCTGTGCGCGGTGGCGCCCACCGGATGGGTGTTGGTCGCCGCGCGGTGCCTACAGGGCGTCGGCGCGGCTTTTCTTGTCCCGAGTTCGCTGGCGATGATCAACGCCCGCTTCTCCGGCGGGGAGCAGGCCCGCGCGATCGGCACCTGGACGGCGTGGACCGGCACCGCCTTCGTCGTCGGCCCGCCCCTTGGCGGGCTGCTGGTCGACGCGCTGAGCTGGCGCTGGGTCTTCGGCATCAACGTCATTCCGTTGGCGGCCACCCTGTACCTGACCACTCGACTGGCGGCCGACGAGCCATCGGGGCGGCCCGGCGCGCGCATCGACGTCGGGGGTGCGACGCTGGGCGCCGTCGGACTGGCTGCGACGGTGTTCGCGCTCATCGAGCAGCAGCGGCTGGGACTGTCGCATCCGGCGGTGGTCGGCAGCCTCACGGTCGGCGTGGCGTGCCTCGCGGCGTTCCCGTGGTGGGAGCGGCGGGCAGACCACCCCCTGATGCCCCTGGGGCTGTTTGCCGGGCGCAACTTCGCGGTGGGCAACCTTGCCACGGTGTTCCTCTACGCCGCAATCTCTTTGGGCACCCTGGTCGTGGCTCTCTTCCTTCAGGAGTCCGTCGGCATGTCGGCGTCGGCGGCCGGCCTGGCCACGCTGCCGCTTCCGGTGCTGTCGTTCTTCCTCGCGCCGCGCTTCGGGGCGCTGGCCGGTGCGCACGGTCCCAGGCTGTTCATGGCGGTGGGGCCTGCGGTCGCCGCGGCGGGGTTCGTTCTGCTCGCCGTCAGTCTCCCGTGGTCGGATGGGGCGGCACCCGAACCGTTCGACTTCTGGACGCAGATGCTGCCGGGCCTGGTGGTGTTCGGGCTGGGCCTGTCCATCACCGTCTCACCGCTGACCTCCGCGGTACTGGCGGCGGTCGACCCTGCTCAGAGTGGCATCGGCTCGGCGGTGAACAACGCGGTGTCGCGCATTTCGGGACTGGTGGCCGTGGCGTTCACCGGTGTGATCATCGGCGCGGCCGGGGAGTCCGGCTTTCCGCCCGGCGCATACGACGGGTTTCGGCGGGCAGCGATCGTGGTGGCCGCTCTGTTCGCCGTGGCCGGTGTCACGTCGGCGATCGGGATCACCAACCGCAATCGTGGCTACGGTCGGGTGCCTGCCGAGGCCACGGCGCGCTGCCTGGACCGGACATCGCCGCCGCCTGCGCCTGCGCCGTTGGACTGACCGCTCAGTGGGGGCGCAGGATCTGCTCGCGCAACTCCTGCTCGACCTCGGCAACGGCGACGAACAGGAGTTCGTCGCCGCCCTCGAGCGGCTCGTCGTCCTCCGGGACGATCACCCGTGATCCCCTCAGAATCGTGACGAGCGATGCGTCGCGGGGGAGATCGAGGCGCCTGACGGCCTTGCCGCCCCATGGCGTGTCATCCGGGAGCGTGATCTCGACGAGGTTGGCCTGGCCCTTGCGGAAGCTCATCAGCCGGACCAGGTCGCCGACCGACACCGCCTCCTCGACCAGGGCGGCAAGCATGCGGGGGGTGGACACCGCGACGTCGACACCCCAGTTCTCGTCGAACAGCCACTCGTTGCGCGGGTCGTTGACCCTGGCGACGACCCGCGGTACCGCGAACTCGGTCTTCGCGAGCAGGCTTAGCACGACATTGGCCTTGTCGTCGCCGGTGGCGGCGATGACGACGTCGAACTCCTCGAGCTTGACCGATTCCAGCAGGGTCAGTTCGCACGCGTCACCCATCCGCCACTGCGCAGCGGGGATGGCGTCGACGTCGAGGTGTTCGGGGTTTCGTTCTAGAAGCGTGACCTCGTGGCTCTCGACGAGTTCCCGGGCGATGGACCGGCCGACCGCGCCGGCTCCTGCGATGGCGACCTTCACGGCTTCCTCACTGCTCGTCGACGTCCTCGGTGGGAGGCAGGGCCGATATCGCCATGGCCTCGGCGATGTTGCCCGACACGGCGGCCAGGTACACCTGGTCGCCGGCCTGGATGACCGTCTTCGCATCGGGCAGCACCCCGTTGCCGAAGCGGATGATGAATGCCACCCGGCCGGCCGTTGCGCCCTCCAGTGCCGTGACGCGGTGCCCGGCCCATCCTTCGTGCAGCGGCAGCTCGGCGACACCCACGTTGCCCGACGGGTCGCGCCACTTGGTTGTCTCCGTCTCGCGGGTCAGCACGTTGAGCAGACGGTCGGTGGTCCACGGGACGGTCGCCACCGTGGGGATGCCGAGGCGCTCGTAGACGGCGGCGCGTTTGGCGTCATAGATGCGCGCCACGACGCGTTCGACGCCGAACGTCTCCCTGGCCACCCGCGCGGAGATGATGTTGGAGTTGTCACCGGAGGACACCGCCGCGAACGCGCCCGCCTCCTCGATCCCCGCCCGGAGCAGGACGTCGCGGTCGAATCCCATCCCGAGCACCCGCTCGCCGGGGAATTCGGGGGACAGCCGGTGAAACGCCGTGCCATCACGGTCGATGACGGCGACTTCGTGCCCGATTCGGGCCAGGCCATCAGAAAGTGATGCTCCTACGCGGCCGCATCCCATCACCACTACACGCACGCGTCGGTCCTTCCAGCGGTTTCCCACAAATAGATTATGTCCAAGCTGCGCACACGGAACGCTACATCTAGTCGGACAGCCGACGCCGCATAGGCATACCCTTGCTTCTCGTGTCCAAGCTCTCGACCGTCGCGCGCCGGCTGGTCCTAGGAACGCCGTTCCGCAGCGACAAGCTGGCCCATACGTTGCTGCCCAAGCGCATCGCGTTGCCGGTGTTCGCCTCCGACGCCCTCTCGTCGGTGGCCTACGCGCCGGAGGAGATATTCCTGGTGCTTTCGGTCGCCGGGCTCAGCGCGTACACGATGGCTCCGTGGATCGGTCTGGCGGTCGCGGCGGTCATGCTCGTCGTGATCGCAAGCTACCGACAGAACGTGCACGCCTACCCATCGGGTGGCGGTGACTACGAGGTGGTCACCACGAACCTCGGCGGCACGGCGGGGTTGACGGTGGCGAGCGCACTGATGGTGGACTACGTGCTCACCGTCGCGGTGTCGATGGCGTCGGCGATGTCGAACATCGGGTCGGCGGTGCCCTTCATCGCGCAGCACAAGGTGTTGTTCGCCGTCGCTGCGATCCTGATCCTGGCGTCGCTGAACATGCGTGGAATCCGAGAATCGGGCACCGCGTTCGCAATTCCCACCTATGCCTTCATGATCGGCATGTACGTCATGCTGGCGTGGGGGTTGTTCCAGATCTACTTCCTTGGCACACCGCTGCGCGCCGAATCGGCGGACTTCCAGGTTCGGGCTGAGCACGGCGACGTGATGGGCTTCGCCATGGTGTTCCTGGTCGCCAGGGCGTTCTCCTCGGGTTGTGCGGCGCTGACTGGGGTCGAGGCCATCAGCAATGGCGTGCCGGCGTTCCGGAAGCCGAAGTCGCGCAACGCGGCATCGACCCTGCTGCTGCTCGGGGTGATCGCCGTCAGCCTGTTCATGGGGATGATCATGCTGGCGAAGGCGACCGGGGTGAAGATCGCCGAGCGTCCTGGCGAACAGCTCATCGGCGCCCCAGACGACTACGACCAGAAGACCATGATCGCCCAGCTGGCCGACGCCGTCTTCCACGACTTCCCCGTGGGCCTGTTCGCCATCGCGGGAGTCACCGCTCTGATCTTGGTGCTCGCTGCCAATACTGCATTCAACGGGTTCCCCGTGTTGGGATCGATTCTGGCCCAGGACAGTTACCTGCCGCACCAGTTGCGGACCCGCGGCGACCGCCTGGCGTTCTCCAACGGCATCCTGTTCCTGGCCTTCGCCGCGATCGCGTTCGTGGTCGCGTTCCGGGCCGAGGTCACCTCGCTGATCCAGCTGTACATCGTCGGTGTGTTCGTGTCGTTCACCCTGAGCCAGATCGGGATGGTGAGGCACTGGACACGGCTGTTGCGGATCGAGAACGACGCCGCGGAGCGGAACAAGATGCTGCGCGCACGCGTGATCAACACCATCGGTTTCCTCTGTACCGGTTCGGTGTTGATCGTCGTGGTGGTCACCAAGTTCATGGCGGGTGCCTGGATCGCGATACTCGCGATGGGCAGCCTCTTCGCGATCATGAAGATGATCCACAAGCACTACGCCAGTGTCGCAAGGGAACTCAAGGACAGCGACCCGGGCGATGACATGGTCCTGCCCAGCCGAAACCATGCCATCGTGCTGGTCTCCAATGTATCCATGCCCACCAAGCGCGCGCTGGCCTATGCGCGTGCCACCCGTCCCGACGAACTCGAGGCCATCCACGTCAGCATCGACGACGGCGAGGCGCGCGGGCTGAAGAGCAAATGGGAGGAGAGCGAACTGCCCCTGCCGCTCAAGGTGATCGCCTCGCCCTACCGCGACATCACCCGTCCGGTGCTGGAGTACGTCAAGCGGATCACCAAGGATGCGCCGCGCACCGTGGTCACGGTCTTCATTCCCGAGTACGTCGTCGGACACTGGTGGGAACAGGTGCTGCACAATCAGAGCGCGCTGCGGCTCAAGGGCAGGCTGTTGTTCGAGCCGCAGGTCATGGTGACGTCCGTGCCCTACCAGCTGAGTTCGTCCGAGCGGTTGAAGAAGGATCTCGCGCCGCCGCCTGCCCCCGGCGACGCGCGGCGGGGCTTCCTGGAGTGACGTCTACTCTCGAGCTGACCGTCGGACCGGCCGCCAACGGCGGCAGTTGCGTGGCGCGTCACGACGGACGGGTGGTGTTCGTCCGCTACGCGCTGCCCGGTGAACGCGTGCGAGTCAGGGTCACCGACGAACGCGCCAAGCACTGGCACGCCCTGGCGGTAGAGGTGATCGAGGCATCACCGGACCGGGTCGATTCGCTGTGCCCGATCGCCGGGGTGGACGGCTCGGGCTGCTGTGATCTGGCATTCGCGAAACCCGAGGCCGCACAGCGACTCAAGGGTGACGTCGTAGCCAATCAGCTGAGCCGTCTCGGCGATTTCGCGTGGACGGGTGAGGCCGAGGCAGTCGATTCCGGCGGCGCGACCGGATGGCGCACCCGCGTGCGGCTGGACACCACGCCCGACGGCAGGGCGGGCTTCCACCGGTATCACAGCCCCGAACTGGTGACCGACCTGTCCTGCGCGCAACTTCCTGTCGGCATGCTCGACGGGCTGAACGGGTCGCGGTGGCCGCCGGGTGCCGAACTGCACGTTGCGCTCGACGACGACGGCGAGCGCCACGTAGTGCGAACCGGGCCTCGCGACGGTCGTAAGGCGGCCTCCACCCAGGTGGTCGAGGGCACATACGAAGCGACCCAGCGGGTGCGCGACCGGGTGTGGCGGGTACCCGTCACCGCCTTCTGGCAGGCGCACCGTGGCGCGGCCGGGCTCTACAGCGACCTGATCGCCGAGCACGCCCACCTCGGAGAAGGCATGACGGCATGGGACCTCTACGGCGGTGCGGGGGTGTTCGCGGCGGTACTGGCCGACGGGGTCGGCGAGTCGGGTCACGTGTTGACGGTCGACACGTCACGAGGTTCTTCGCGCGCCGCCCGCGCGGCGCTGGCAGACCTCGGCTCAGTGTCGGTGCTGACCGATTCGGTGCGTCGGGCGTTGGCGGGTCAGCGCCGGTCCGCCGACGTCGCGGTGCTCGACCCGCCGCGCGCGGGCGCAGGCCGCGAGATCATCGATCTGCTGGCCGCGGCCAAGGTGCCTCGCATCATTCACATCGGTTGTGAGGCAGCGTCGTTCGCGCGTGATATCGGGTTGTACCGAGGTCACGGGTACGACGTCGAGGAACTCCGGGTGTTCGATTCGTTCCCCTTGACCCACCACGTGGAGTGTGTCGCCGTACTCTCTGCCAGCTCCGCTCTGCGATGAGGGCGTTGCGCACTCGCTCTTTCGCGCCCACACCGCAGAATCGAGCGGGGCAACGGTCGAGCAGGACAACGGCCGATGTAACGAAATACGCCGCAAGGAACACCATCTCTCCGACACGTTGATCCGGCCGCCGCACCGGCGGCCGAACGAACCGGAGGTCCACACCCGATGATCAAGTACACCCGCATGTTGGCGGTCGGGGCCGGCGCGGTCATGGCAGTGGGGGTGCTCGCCGCGTGCTCGAGCGGCGCGACCCAGAACGCCGCACCCGGCGCCGCCGCCTCGGATACGGCGGTGGCGATGCCGTCCGCGGCGACCTACATCGCCGACGTCGCCGAAGCCGACGGCTCGACCATGACGATGGCGATCACCGTCAAGGACGACCGAGTCGTCGCGTACGCGACCAACGGCGTCGACGACGATGCCTACTTCTTCGGCACCCAGCACGACGGCAAGATGGACCTGGTGTCCCAGTACGGCGACGACCTGACGGCGTCCTTCGACGGGACCGACGTCAAGGGCGAACTCGCGATGAACGAACCCGATACGGCCGCCGTCGAATTCGCGGCCGCGCCGGTGGTCGCGCCGGCCGGGCTGTACACCGCGACGAACGGCCAGGCGCGCGCGAGCTTCGTGGTGCGGCCCAATCGCACCATGACCGGCGTGATGAACAACAGCGCCCCTGGCGATCACAAGGTCACGGACGCGATCGCCGCCAAGGACCAGGGGTTCAAGGACAGCGTGCGGAAGATGCGCCTCGACCGCCAGATGCAGCAGGCTCCGCAGATGACCTATGGGACGTGGTCGATGACCATGGACGGCAAGAAGGTAACCGCCGTCAGGGTCACCGGCGACATGTCATTCTGAGTCGGCCGGTACCCCCGTGTCCCATCCATCAGCTGAGTACGAAGTAGCGCAGCCACAGGTAGGGTGTCGCGATCGCGATGGTCAGCAGTGTCACGATCGCGCCCTTACGGGTGAACTCCCAGAAGCTGATCGGATGACCCTCGCGTGCGGCGATGCCCAGCATCACCACGTTCGCGCTCGCGCCGACGGCGGTGAGGTTGCCGCCGAAGTCGGCGCCGATCGCGAGCGCCCACCAGAGTGCTTCGGAGTGGGCGGGATTGGCGATGTCGGCCACCAGATCGGCGACCACGGGGCTCATGGTGGCGACGTAGGGGATGTTGTCGATGACGCCCGACAGCAGCGCCGACACCCAGAGGATCAGCATCGTCGCGAAGAGCGCATTGCCCCCCGTCAGGTCGGCTGCCAGGCGAGCGAGCTCGCCGATGACGCCGGTCTTCACCAGTGCGCCGACCAGGATGAACAACCCGGCGAAGAACAGCAGGGTTTCCCATTCCACACTGCCCAGGTAGTCCTTGCGCTCCACGCGTGAGATCAGGATAAGCACGCCCGCGCCGAGCAGTGCCACCACCGACGGCTCGATGTGCAGGATCGAGTGGCCGATGAACGCCGCGAACACCAGGAGCAGGACCACTCCACTCTTGGCCAGAAGCGAACCGTCTCGGATCGCCTCGCGTTCGTTGAGGGACATGACGTCCTCGACGCGTGACGGATCGACGGTGAAGGACCCTCGGAACAGCAGCGGCAGAATCGCGATGAAGGCGATCAGCGCCACGATGGCGATGGGCGCCATGTTCAGCAGAAAGTCGTTGAACGACAGTTGCGCTCGGCTGGCGATGATGATGTTCGGCGGGTCGCCGACGAGTGTGGCAGCGCCGCCGATGTTGGACGCGAACACCTCCGCCATGAGGAACGGGGTGGGCTTGAGCCCCAGGCGTTCGCACACCAGCAGCGTCACCGGCGCGATCAGCAGCACGGTCGTCACGTTGTCCAGGAGTGCCGACGCCAGCGCGGTGATGAGCACCAGGAGCACCATCACCCGCAGCGCATTGCCGCCGGCCCGCTTGACGGCCCAGATCGCGGTGTACTCGAAGATCCCGGTCTGACGCAGCACGCCGACGATGATCATCATGCCGAACAGCAGGAAGATGACGTCCCAGTCGATCCCGGTCTCGTGGGAGTAGAAGATGTCGTCGGCGCCGACGATGCCCAACGCAACCACGATCGCCGCGCCACCGAGAGCAGCCTTGACCTTCGAGATCTTCTCGGTGGCGATCAGGGCGTACGAGATGGCGAATACGACGACCGACAGCGTCGCGGTCACAGGTCAGCACCTTCGGAAGCGGTGGTCACCTCGACGACAGGGCGACCTCCAGAAGCCGTGACGCGGTGATGACGCCGATCACCCGGTTCTCCGAGACGACCGCAACCAGGGGAGCGTGATGTCGCGCCATCGCCGCGGCGACCTCCACGATGTTGTCGTCGTGCCTCACCGACGGCATGTCCGGCAGTGGTTTGGGCAGCACCGAGGCGACCGTCTTGTCGCCGATTGCATCGCAGATGTGGTCGGCCATCGACTCGCTGAGCACTCCCGCCAGCGATGGGTCGTCCTTCACATAGCTTGGCAGGAGCATCTGCACCGCCTCGGAGGCCGCCAGAATGGTCTTCGGTCTGCCATCGGCATCGGTCACCACCAGGCCGGGCAGTCGGCGGTCGGCCATCAACCGGACGGCGTCGAGCGCATTCGAGTCCGCCGCGACGACCGGAAACTCCTCGGCCAGTTCTCGTGCTTGCACACGTCAACCCTACGACGAAGAGGGCCGGTCTCGTTGATGTCATGGGTTCTCCACGGTCGGCGTCGGGGTTGGCGGGCGGTCGACGTCGGGTCGCCCGGTCGGGAGATTGTCGGGAGGTTCGATGCGCAACATCTTCGCGACCGGCACGTCGGTGGACGAGTGCAGCACGATGGACAGCGCGATGGTGACTGCCACGAGGTCGAAGATCAAATCGCCGTCGGGGATTCCGGAATGCAGGGCGAGTAGTCCGTAGACCACCGAGGCGAACCCCTTGGGGCCGAACCAGGCCGCGGTGAGGCGCTCGCTGCGCGGCAGCGGGGTGCGCAGCAGCGACAGCAGCATGGCCGCCGGCCGAACCAGGACGATGGCGACCAGGGCCAGCAGCCATCCACCCCAGCCCAGGTGCGACAGCCGTTCGGGCGTGATCAGTGCCCCGAAGACCAGTAGCGCTGCGAACTTGGTGATCTCGGCCAGGAGGTCGCCGAACGGTTCGAAGTGCTCGGCTGCGACATCGTCGAGTGTGGCCAACGTGGATCCGGCGGCGAAGGCCGCGAGATACGGGTTGGCGTGGGTGAGGTGACACGCGCCGTACACGACCACGGCGATCGCGAAGGGGCCCAGTGCCTGCAGTCGCGGTTCGGCGGTGAGAAGTTTCGTGCGCCAGGCCAACGCCACGGCTGCGGCCACTCCGAACCCCACGGCGAGGCCGAGGAGGAGTTCGATCACGACGGTCCCGACTTCGGATTCCTCGTGTTGGGCGGTCGCAAGGAAGATCAGCACGAAGGGCAGCGCGAGGCCGTCGTTCAGGCCTGACTCGACGTTGAGCAGCCGGCGCAGCCTCAGCGGGATGTCGGTGCGACCGACGAGGGCCGCGGCGAACACGGGATCGGTCGGAGACAGGATGGCCCCGAGCAGGAACGCGGCGGGCCAGCCCAGGCCGGCAAGGAAGTGTGCGGGTATGGCGATACCGATCATCGTCAGAGGCATCGCAAGGCCGAGCGCGCGCCCCGACAACTTCCAGTTCTCCCGCAGCGCCCTCACGTTGGCCCGCTGGCCGTCGGTGAACAACACGGTGAAGAGGGCGATGTCGGCCAACAGCCCGACGATCGAATCGTCGGACGCGATGTCGACGATGCCGAAGCCGCCGGGCCCGATCAGTGCACCGGCGACCAGGAACAGCAGTGCCGTGGAGAGAACCGTCCTGGCTGCCACACCCGACAACGAGACGCTGATCAGCAGTACGACACCGAATGCCAGTACGAGCACCAAATCGGACTCCCGCGATCATTGTTACGAGTCATCACCGGTGGTGCGACAGCCGACCAGACTCCCGGCGCTTCCTCGGTAAACATGCCGCAATCGCCATTCGCGGGCAACCGGACGACACCGGCAATCCGGGCACCGTCCGGAATGGTCGTATCACTACACCAGGCAGTATCGACGCCAGGATCAGTAGAGTGTGATCAATGCCGAAGCCACTGTTGATGCCCAGTTCGTGGTCGGAGGCCAAGCACTTCGCGGAGATTCTGCGCCGTGAGACCGTCGGGGGAATCCTCCTGTTGGTCGCGGCGGGCGCGGCTCTCGTACTGGCGAATTCTCCATTGTCGGACGCCTACCACGCCCTCTCGGAGTTCGAGATCGGGCCGGAAGCGCTCCATCTGCGGTTGAGTCTGTCCACCTGGACGGCCGACGGGCTGCTCGCGATCTTCTTCTTCGTCGTGGGCCTCGAACTCAAGCGCGAGTTCGTCGCGGGCGACCTCCGCGATCCAGGGCGTGCGGCACTGCCGATCGCGGCGGCCATCGGGGGCATGTTGGTTCCCGCCGCCTTCTACATCGGGATCGTGGTCGTCTCGGGAGAGCCCGAGAACATCGACGGCTGGGCGGTGCCGATAGCCACCGACATCGCGTTCGCGCTGGCGGTGCTCGCGGTTCTGGCCACCCATCTGCCGACGGCGCTGCGAACATTTCTCCTCACGCTCGCCGTCGTAGACGATCTGCTCGCCATCACCGTCATCGCGGTCTTCTACTCCGACCACCTGGCGCCCGTGCCGCTGCTGCTGGCCCTCGTGCCCGGCATTGCGTTCACCGTGCTGGTACAGCGCGGTGTGAACCGCTGGTGGCTGCTCGTGCCGCTGGCGCTCGCCACCTGGGGTCTGGTTCATGCCAGCGGGGTGCACGCGACCGTGGCAGGGGTGTTGCTGGGCTTCGCGGTGCCTGCGTTGGGACGGCATGCCAAGGCCGAGCACTTCGAGCACCGCATCCGTCCGCTGTCCGCCGGATTCGCGGTCCCCGTGTTCGCGTTCTTCGCGGCCGGGGTGACCGTCGGGGGGTGGAGCGGGTTCGGGGATTCCCTGCTGCATCCCGTCACCATCGGCGTGATCGTCGGCCTGGTGATCGGCAAACCGATCGGTGTGTTCGTCACCACATTCCTGTTGGCTCGGTTCACCGGTGCCACCCTCGACGACGACCTGGCGTGGCGGGACGTGGCGGGGGCGGCGCTGCTGGCGGGCATCGGCTTCACGGTGTCGCTGCTGATCGGTGAACTCGCATTCGATTACGGCACTGTGACGAGCGACGATGTGAAGATCGGGGTGCTGCTCGGGTCCGTGGTCGCCGGTGTGCTGGCGGCGCTGCTGCTGGCCAGCCGGAACGCCGTTTATCGACGCATTCACGAGCGTGAGATCGCCGACAGCGACGGCGACGGAGTGCCCGACCTCTACGACAGGTGAGGGGCCGGGTAGCCGACCGGTGGGTAAACTGGCGGGATGCTTGAACAGGTCCGCGGTCCCGCCGATCTGCAGCACCTTTCGCAGGCGCAACTGGATGACCTCGCCGTCGAGATCCGTGAGTTCCTGATCCACAAGGTGGCTGCGACCGGCGGCCACCTCGGCCCCAACCTGGGCGTCGTGGAGCTGACGTTGGCGCTGCACCGCGTCTTCGACTCACCGCACGACCCGATCATCTTCGACACCGGCCACCAGTCCTACGTGCACAAGATGCTGACGGGCCGCTGCGCGGACTTCGACAACCTGCGCAAGAAGGGCGGGCTGTCGGGATATCCGTCACGCACCGAGAGCGAGCACGACTGGGTGGAGTCCAGCCACGCCAGCTCGGCGCTGTCCTACGCCGACGGTCTGGCCAAGGCGTTCGAACTCAGCGGGCATCGCAACCGGCACGTCGTCGCCGTTGTCGGTGACGGCGCGCTAACCGGCGGCATGTGCTGGGAAGCCCTCAACAACATCGCCAGTTCGGAGCGGCCGGTGGTCGTCGTGGTCAACGACAATGGCCGCAGCTACGCGCCGACCATCGGCGGCTTCGCCGACCACCTTGCCGGTCTGCGCCTGCAACCCGGCTACGAGAAGCTCTTGGTAAAGGGCCGCGACACCGTCCGCGGCGTGCCCCTGATCGGCGAGTTCTGCTATCAGTGCATGCACAGCGTCAAGGCGGGTATCAAGGACGCGATCGCCCCCCAGGTGATGTTCACCGACCTCGGCTTGAAGTACGTCGGCCCCATCGATGGCCACGACGAGCACGCGGTGGAGGCGGCGTTGCGGCACGCGCGTGGCTTCAACGCTCCCGTGATCGTTCACGTCGTCACGCGCAAGGGCATGGGTTACGGCCCGGCCGAGGCTGACGAGGCCGAGCAGATGCACTCCACCGGCATCATCGACCCGCAGACCGGGTTGTCCACCTCGGTGGCCGCTCCCGGCTGGACGTCGGTGTTCTCCGACGAACTGATCAAACGGGCGACCAAGCGCCGCGACGTCGTCGCCATCACCGCTGCGATGCCCGGTCCCACGGGGTTGAGCCCGTTTCGCGAGCGCTTCCCGGATCGCTTCTTCGACGTCGGCATCGCCGAACAGCACGCCATGACGTCGGCCGCGGGGCTGGCGATGGGCGGCATGCACCCGGTGGTGGCCATCTACTCGACGTTCATCAATCGGGCGTTCGACCAGATCATGATGGACGTTGCGCTGCACCGACTCCCGGTCACGATGGTGCTCGATCGTGCCGGCGTGACGGGTCCCGACGGTGCCAGCCACAACGGGATCTGGGACATGTCGATATTGGGCGTTGTTCCCGGCATTCGCGTCGCCGCACCCCGCGACGCCGCCAGCTTGCGTGAGGAGTTCGGCGAGGCGCTGGACGTGAAGGACGGCCCCACCGCGCTGCGGTTCCCGAAGGGTGCTGTCGGCGAGGACATCCCGGCCGTGGAGCGGCGCGGCGGTGTCGACGTGCTCGCCGCTCCCGCCGAAGGGCTGTCGAACGACGTTCTGCTGGTCGCGATCGGCACGTTCGCCTCGATGGGCCTGTCGGTCGCCGAACGCCTGCGCAAGCAGGGCATCGGCGTGACGGTGGTCGATCCGCGGTGGGTGCTGCCGGTGGCTGACGTGGTCGTCGAGATGGCGAAGGCTCACAAGCTGGTCGTCACCGTGGAGGACAACGGTGTGCATGGCGGCATCGGGTCCGCGGTGTCGTCGGCGATGCGACGTGCCGAGGTCGACGTGCCGTGCCGGGACGTGGCCATGCCGCAGGAGTTTCAGGACCACGCGTCGCGCGGCGAGGTGCTGACCGCGGCCGGGCTGACCGACCAGAACATCTCTCGGCAGATCACCGGGTGGGTGGCGGCGCTTGCCAGTTCGCTCGGTGAGCCCAGCGTCTCCGACCGGGTCGACTAGATACTCCCGGGGGGTCAGGCGTCGGGCGCTTCGGAGCCGGGGGCAGGCGTTGGTGGGGCGTCGGGCTCAGGCGTCGGGCCGGTTTCTGCGGAAGCGATGAGCGCCTCGGCGAGAACCGGCACCGTCAACTCGCGCTGCCAGTGGCGTGCGCCCGCCTCGGATAGAAAGGCGTCGACCATCCCCACGGTGTCGCTCGGGTCGTTCGGCGATTGCCAGTCCCAACAGAGCCTGCGCACCGTATCGGGGGTGAGCAAATTCTCGGCAGGAACCGAAACCCGTTGCGACACTTGGGTCAGGCCCGCACGCACTGCCTCCAGTCGCGCCGCGGCCTCCGGCTTGCGTCTTGCCCATCGGGCTGCCGGTGGCGGGCCGTTGGATGCCTCCGATGCCGTTGGCACGTCGTCGGTGGTGCGCGCCCTGGCCAGCGCATCCAGCCAGACCTGAGCGCTGCGCCGCTGCCGGTTCCCGCCGAAGATCGGCAGCGCCGTGAGCTTGTCCACCGTGTCGGGGTTCTGGGTTGCGGCGTTGACGATGGCCGCGTCGGGAAGGATCCGCCCCGGGGCGATGTCTCGGCGCTGCGCGATGGCGTCACGCGTCGACCACAATTCACGCACCGCGGCGAGCGCGCGCGGATTGCGCACCTTGTGGATCCCCGACGTGCGCCGCCAGCGGTCGCGACGGGTGGGAGCCGGCACGTAGGTGCGCAGGTGCTCGAACTCCTCGCTCGCCCACTCCGTCTTGCCCTGCTCCTCGAGCACGTCGGCGACCGCCGCGCGGAGTTCGAGGAGCACTTCCACGTCGAGCGCCGCGTAGTTCAGCCATTCCGGCGGTAGCGGTCGCTTCGACCAGTCCGCGGCGCCGTGGCCCTTCATCAATTGCAGGCCCAACAGTCGTTGCACCATCGCGGCCAGGTTGACGCGGTCGAATCCGGCCAGTCGGCCCGCCAACTCCGTGTCATAGAGCGTGGGCGGGGTCATGCCGAGTTCGGCCAGGCAGGGCAGGTCCTGGTCGGCGGCGTGCAGCACCCATTCGTCGCCGGCCAGCACCTCGGCCAAGGGTGCCATCGTCGCCACCGGGTCGGCGCCGTGGTTGACGGGGTCGATCAGTACCGTGCCCGCGCCGGCGCGGCGGATCTGCAAGAGGTAGGCGCGATTGGAGTAGCGAAAGCCCGATGCGCGCTCGGCGTCGATCGCGAACGGCCCCGTGCCCGAGGCCAGTTTAGTCGCGGCTCGCTCGATGTCGCTGGCGTAGATCGACAGGGTGGGGACGCCGTCGGCGGGGGCCAGCAGCGGTGTCGCCTCCGGTTCGGTTTCCTCCGCGGCTGGCTCGGCCTCGGATGACGGGGAATCCGTCATCTCAGGCGCGGGTGCGGGAGTTCAGGTCGGTGACGCCATCGGGGGGTAGGCCTGCGGCGTGCTCGAGCACTTCGCAGAACGCCTGCACGTGGGGGCCCAGCTCCAGGTTGGTCGCCGTCCACGACGCCCGGAGTTCCAGCTGATGGGCTCGCGGCGGGCCGGAGATGTCCCCGTAGCGCACTGACGTCGTCGCCGTCACCGTGCCACCGAGGGCGGTGACGTTTTCGCTCTGCGTCTCGAGCGCCTCGACCAGCCAGCTCCACGCGACCTCCGGCAGCAACGGGTCCACGGCCTCCATGGAGTCCAGATCGGCCTGGATGTAGGCGACCAGGCGCATGGTGCCGTCCCACGCCTCGGCGCCTTCCGGGTCGTGCAGCAGGATGAGCCTGCCGAAGGCGTCGCCCTCGGAGCGTTCGGGGACGATCGCTGTTTCGGGGTGGCGGACCTCGGCGCCGAGCGCGTAGCTGAACGGGGCCAGCCGCTGCGGTGGGCGGATCGGGCCGAGTTCGATCTCCGGTCGAACGGTTGCGGCGTTCATTGCCGCGACCGCTTCGCGAAATGGAGCCGGTTCGGCGGAGGTCACGGCGTTTGACGCTAGCTGATCACGACCGACGACGGCGCAGGCGCGCCGAACCGATACGGCATGGCAGCATGGTTGCCGATGAATACCCGCCGTGAGCTGCCCGAGTCCCCGTATCTGGCCGCGGCCGGAGGCCGTAAGCCCAGCCGTGTCCCGGTGTGGTTCATGCGCCAGGCCGGACGTTCGCTGCCCGAGTATCGGGCGCTGCGGGCGAAGACCAGCATGTTGGCCGCCTGCTTCGACGCGGAGCTGGTCTGCGAGATCACTCTGCAGCCGGTGCGACGTCACGGAGTCGATGCCGCGATCCTGTTCTCCGACATCGTCGTCCCGCTTCGCGCATCGGGTATCGACCTGGACATCGTGCCCGACGTGGGGCCGGTCATCGCTCACCCGATCCGCACCGCGTCCGACGTCGCGGCGCTGCGTCCGCTGGAGGCCGACGCGGTTGCGCCGGTCGCCGACGCCGTCGGGCTGTTGATCGGGGAGTTGGGGGAGGTGCCCCTGATCGGGTTCGCCGGGGCGCCGTTCACCCTGGCGTCGTACATGGTGGAGGGCGGCCCGAGCCGCAACCACGAGAACACCAAGGCGATGATGCTGGGTGAACCGGAGACCTGGCATGCGCTGATGACCCGGCTGACCGACGTCACCATCGGTTTCCTGCGCGCCCAGTTGGACGCCGGTGTCGACGCGATTCAGCTGTTCGACTCGTGGGCGGGCACCTTGTCGCTGGCTGACTACCGCAGCTTCGTGCTGCCGCACAGCGCACGGGTTTTCGAGGCGCTCGCGGGACACGGGGTGCCGATGACGCACTTCGGGGTGGGGACCGCCGAGCTGCTGGGCTCGATGTCCGATGCGGGCGCGACCGTGGTCGGGGTGGACTGGCGCACCTCGCTGGCCGACGCCGCCACCCGGGTCCGTCCGGGGGTGGCGCTGCAGGGCAACCTCGACCCGGTGGTGCTGCTGGCTGGCTGGCCTGCCGTGGAACGCTCGGTGCGCGTGGTGGTCGAGGATGGCAGACGAGCGGTCGAGGCGGGCGCGACCGGTCACGTCTTCAATCTGGGGCATGGTGTTCTGCCCGCCACCGATCCGGGCATCGTCACCGACGCCGTGGCACTGGTCCACACGCTGTGACGCGCTCGTATTGTGTTGTCGGTGGCGGTATTTCGGGCCTGGTTGCCGCCTACCGGTTGCGGGTGGCGGCAGGCCCGGACGCGTCGATCACGCTCTTCGACCCTGCCGACCGCCTGGGTGGTGTGCTGCGGACCGAACGCATCGGCGGCCAGGCGGTCGACGTCGGTGCCGAAGCGTTCATCGCGCGGCGGCCCGAGGTGTCGGCGCTCCTGGCCGAACTGGGGCTGGTCGATCGGCAGGTCGGAACCACCGGGGTGCGGCCGCTGATCTATGCGGGAGGGCGACTGCATCCGATGCCTCAGGGCACGTTGCAGGGCATCCCGGCGCAGGCCGCATCGGTGCGCGGGCTGGTGGACGACGAGACGGTCGCGCAGATCGCCGACGAGCCGATGCGCCCCATGCCGTGGCGCCGCGGGGGCGACCCAACGGTGGCGGAGATCGTCGGCGACCGGTTCGGAACTCAGGTGGTGGCCAGGTCGGTCGATCCGCTGCTGGCGGGTGTGTACGCGGGGTCTGCGGCGACGATCGGCCTGCGTTCGGCAGTGCCGACGCTCGCCGCGGCGCTCGACGGTGGCGCGCGCAGCCTCACGGAGGCGGTACGCGGCGCACTGGGAGGTGTGCCGCCCGCGCCGGTCGGCGGGTCGGTGTTCGGGGCGGTGGACGGCGGCTACCGGGTGCTGGTCGACGAATTGGTGCGGCGGGCCGGATTCCGCTGGGCTCGTGTCGGTGTGGCGCGCGTCGAGCCGTACGACCGCGGGTGGACCCTGGTCGACGACGAGGGCGGGAACTGGGGCGCCGACGCGGTCGTGTTCGCCGTTCCCGTGCACCGGCTGCCGCGGATCGTGGAGCGTGTTGCGCCACGCACCGCGGCGGCGGCCAGGGGCATCACCGTGGCATCGAGCGCGCTCGTCGTATTGGCGCTGCCGGGCGGAACTCCGTTTCCCGAGCAGTCCGGCGTGCTGGTGGCCAGCGGGGAACGGTTGCACGCCAAGGCGATAACGCTGACGTCGCGCAAATGGGGTCGGCGCGGGAACGTCGAGCTGTTGCGGTTGTCGTTCGGCAGATTCGGTGACGACATCGCACGCGATACCGGCGACGACGATCTCCTGTCGTGGGCAGCGGCAGACCTCGCCGAGTTGTTCGGGGTCACCCAGGAACCGGTCGACTGCTTCGTGCAGCGTTGGATGGATGCCTTGCCGCAGTACGGACCCGACCACGGGAGGCTGGTTGCCGAGCTGCGAGCGGGGTTGCCGCCGACGCTGGCCGTGGCCGGTGGCTACCTGGACGGTATCGGGGTGCCTGCATGTGTGGGGTCGGGTACCAGGGCGGCGGCGGAGCTGACCATCGCGATGGCGAGGGCCGGCGGGGGTTAGGCGTTCTGCCGCGACGGCGATGAGCGGCAGCCTGCCGGCAGCGTGGCACGATGGGCGTATGGCCAAGCTCGACTACGACGCCCTCAACGCGATGACCAGATACATGATGATCTCGGTGTTCTCCGCCCAGCCGGAGGCGCTAGGCGACGACCGGTCCGCCGTCGTGGACGAGACGGCGACGTTCCTCAAGCAGCAGGAGGACGACGGCGTCGTGGTGCGCGGGCTTTACGACGTCTCGGGATTGCGTGCCGATGCGGACTACATGATCTGGACACACGCCGAGCGCGTCGAGTCGCTGCAGGCGACCTACTCGGCGTTCCGGCGCACATCGCTGGGCCGGGCCAGCGACCCGGTATGGAGCGTCGTGGCGCTGCACCGCCCCGCGGAGTTCAACAAGAGTCACGTGCCTGCGTTCATCGCAGGCGAGGACCCCGGCGACTACGTCTGCGTCTACCCGTTCGTGCGTTCGCTGGACTGGTACCTGCTGCCCGACGACGAGCGCCGCAAGATGCTGGTCGAGCATGGCATGTCCGGCCGCGAGTATCCGGACGTGCGGGCGAACACGGTGCCCGCCTTCGCGCTGGGCGACTACGAGTGGATTCTGGCGTTCGAGGGACCGGATCTCGGCCGCATCGTCGAACTGATGTGGAAGCTGCGGTACACCGACGCCCGCCGTCACGTTCGTGAGGAGACGCCGTTCTTCACGGGCCCGCGGGTCGAAGTGGAGGACCTGGTCGCCCGGCTGCCGTGAAGACGGCTTCGTACCCGGCCCGTCCATGAGTTACTAGCCTCGTGCGGATGGGGAGAATTGCATGCGTGGCCACCGTCGCCACCGCTGCCGCCATCGCGTTCTCCGTATGGCTGATCGGCGGCTGGGGCGGTGAGGCCGCCTTCGACACCGTCTCCGACCTCGGCTCCGTGGCATTCGCCGCCTTCGCGACCGTGTGCGCGGGCTTGGCGGCATGGTGGTCCCGCGGACGACAGCGGATCGCGTGGTCGTTCCTGACAGCTGCGGTCGGAGGATGGGTCGCCGGCTCGGGATTGTGGGCCTACTACGAGCTGGCGGTGAACGAGCCGCCCTTTCCCTCCCTGGCGGACGCCGGTTACCTGCTGTTCCCGGCCGCCGCGAGCGTGGGGTTGGTGCTTCTGCCGGCGCGCTACTCGGTGCCGTCCGCCGCGCGACTGGTGTTCGACGGCCTCATCGTTGGGGCCGCTCTGTTCCAGATCTCGTGGGTCACGTTGATGCAAGACTTGTACGACGCAGGCGGCGCCAGCCGTTTCGCGGTCGCGCTGTCCCTGGCATATCCCGCGGCTGACGTCGTCGTCGTCACCGTTGCGGTGCTCGTGCTCGCCCGGTGCGGTGAGGGGCAGCGGGTGACGCTGATGCTGCTGACGGCAGGGGCGATCTCGATGGCGTTGTCGGACAGCGCGTGGGTGTACCTCAATGCGCATGGCGACTATCGGGGCGGGATCGTCGACGTGGGCTGGGTCTCGGGGTTGCTGTTGATCGGCCTCGCGGGGTTGTCCACACACGGAAGGTTCCCGATCGAGACGGCGTTGGTGCAGGTGCCGTCAAGGGTCTCGCTGTGGCTGCCCTATGTGCCCATCGCGGTAGCCGCCGTGATCTGCGCGCCGGCCTATATTCCCCTGAAGGGTCTGATCCCACTTCTGATTTCGTCGTTCGTGCTGATCGTTGCGGTGTTTGCACGGCAGTTCCTGATGGCCAGCGAGAACCACCGATTGCTCGAGGTGGTGGCCGATCAGGCGTTGCATGATCCTCTGACCGGTCTGGCGAACCATGCGCTCTTCAACGATCGCCTGAACCACGCCCTGCAACTACACCAGCGCGACGAGCAGTCGGTGGCGGTCCTGTCGTTGGATCTCGATGACTTCAAACTCGTCAACGACGGCCTGGGTCATCCCGCAGGTGACGCTCTGCTGGTGTTGGTCGCCGAACGCCTGCGCGGCAGTGTCCGAGCGGGCGATACCGTCGCTCGACTCGGGGGCGACGAGTTCGCCGTCCTGCTGGAGGGCAAGGCCGAGCACTCGCGGTTGGTCGCCCACCGGGTGATGCAGGCCTTCGACGAGATGTTCCTGGTCGACGGGCACGATCTCCTTCTGCGCCCCAGCATCGGGCTCGCCGTGGCGTCGATCGACGATGGGGAGATCTCCTCCGATGTACTGCTGAAGCAAGCCGACGTGGCGATGTATTCGGCGAAGCGCTCGCGCACCGGTGGTGTCCACACCTTCGATTCCGAAATGCACCTGGCCGGCCTGAGCGGCGATGCCGCAGGCGAAGCGGTGGGAGGTATCGAGCGCAACGGAGTGTCCACCGTGAGATTGCTGGGGCAGCTGCGCCACGCTATCGACAACGTCGGCTTGAGCCTGGTCTACCAACCCAAGTTCGATCTGCGCGACGCCGCCATCGTCGGGGTCGAGGCGCTCGTTCGTTGGCCTCATCCGGAACGCGGGCTTCTCGGTCCCGATCAGTTCCTGCCGCTGGTCCGCGAACACGGACTCATGGGGGCGCTCACCGAATTCGTTCTCGCGCAGGCATTCGACGATCTTGCGGGTTGGAAGGCCAACGGCCTCGGAGTGCCGATCGCCGTCAACCTCTTCCCCCCGACACTGCGTGATCTGAGGTTGCCGGACACGATCCTGTCCGCCCTTGCCGGGCGCGACCTGAGTCCGGACGTGCTGACCATCGAGATCACCGAAGATCTGCTGCTCGACAACATCGAGCGCACGTGCACCGTTCTCGAACGTTTGCGAGCGCACGGAATCCGCGTTGCGATCGACGACTTCGGCAGCGGCTACTCGGGGCTGAGCTATCTGAGTCAGTTGCCGATCGACGAGGTGAAACTCGATTGCCAGATCATCGCGCCCATACTCGTCGACTCGCGGGCGGCAGCGGTCGTCCGTGCGGTCATAGAACTCACGAACGTACTCGGACTGACGAGTGTCGCCGAGGGTGTCGAGAACGCCGCGACCGCCGACATCCTGCGTGGATACGGCTGCGATGTGGCTCAGGGCTTTCACTACAGTCTGCCCCTCACGGCGCCTGAGATGCTCAAGCTACTCGGAGAGGCGGCAACGAACTCCTCGCCCACGGCGGGTCGATGATGCCGGGTAGATCGGTGGCGGATCGCGCCGCCCCGGAGTTCAGGAGTCGGCCGGCACCAGTTTCAGCGAGATCGAGTTGATGCAGTACCGCTGATCGGTCGGCGTCGGGTAGCCCTCGCCCTCGAATACGTGACCGAGGTGGCTGTGGCACGTCGCGCAGATCACCTCGACGCGACGCATCCCCAGCGAATCGTCGGTCTTGAGGATGACGGCGTCCGAGTCGGCAGGGTCGAAGAAAGACGGCCAGCCGCAGTGGGATTCGAACTTCTCGCTGCTGCGGAAGAGTTCGGCGCCGCAGGCGCGGCACTGGTACACGCCTTCGGTCTTGGTGTCGGTGTACTCACCGACGAACGGCCGCTCGGTTCCTGCCTGGCGCAGGACTGCATATTCTTGCGGGCTGAGCTTCTCGTGCCACTGTGCATCGCTCAGTTCAACCTTGGGACGGCTCATGTATTCACGCTAGCGCGGTCACGGTACTCCGTCATCCACGGCGGGTCGATGCCGTCGGCGAGCCTCCCCTCGGCCCTCGCGTCGAGGTAGCGGAACAGCAGCACGCAGAACACCACGATGATCATCAGCGACCAGCCGTAGTTGATCTTCGAGTACTCGAGGAACCGGCCGGTCGTCTCCCAGTGCCCGAGCAACCAGCGGTCCATGGTGAGGAATCCGTACGCGGCCAGCCATGCCACCCAGTTGCGGATCGTCGAGTTCACCAGGACGACGGTCATCAGGAATGGGAACAGCATCATCGAGTAGTAGCCCTGGCCCAGGGAGAGCACCAGCCACGAACCGATCAGCAGTACGCCTGAGGAAGTGAGCATCCAGAACAGCGGGTCGCGCTCGCGGTAGTAGCGGTAGAGCAGCCAGATACTGCCCGCGGCCAGCAGCCCGAAGACGATGCGCAGCAGCAGGATCAGCCCCATCGGCAGCCCGTAGTAGACGCCGTGGCCGAGAATCGAGCTGTTGAAGTAGTCGCGGGTGGAAAGGATGTAGGGGACCGTTCGGGTGACGAAGCTCATCGGGTCTTCGATGAGCGGCCAGGCGGCGACGTTGAACACCAGTGGCACCAGGAAGGCCATGCCGAGCGCCCGCCACTGACGGTTCAGCAGCGGGATCAGCAGCAGGGGCGCCAGGAGTGGTTTGACCACCAGCGTCAGCCCGATGGCGATGCCTGCCAACCACTCGTGGTTGATCTTCCCGTCGAGCAGCCAGCGGAAGAACAGCACCTCCAGCAGAAGGAGGCAGCCGTTGATGTTGGTGAACACCAATGTGTTGGTGACCGTCTCGGTGCAGAACATCGCCAGCAGAAGGGCGGGTGCGGCCACCGAGGCGAGCGAGAACTTGAACAGCCGCAACAGGAAGTACCCGGCAAGGATGATCGCCACGCTGTTGAAGAAGATGAACCAGTACCGCGACGCGTCCACCGGCAGGTACCCGAACGGCGCCATGAGCAGCGTGCCACCGGGTGGGTAGAGGTAGTGCGGGTCGACCTGGTTGAAGTTTCCGTCGTAGATGGGCAGGCCGAGCTTGAAGTTCACGACGGCGGTGTAGACGGGCCCGAAGTCGTCGGTGATGAAGCCGTTGGTGGCCAGCACGTAGCTGCGATGGATGACCGAGAGGATGGCGATGGGCCACAGCGCCGAACGGAGCACCGTCGCGGCGCTGGGTGGGGACGTGCGGGGCCGGAAGGCGCTCAGGAGTGTGTCAGGTACCGCCACCAGCGCACCCTACAACGGCGCTCGAGGCTGTCCGGCTAGGCGGGGCAGTACGTGTCGGTGGAAGGCACCTCGCCGCTCGCGAGGTACGACAGCACCGGCGGCAACGCACAGGCCGAGTACACGGAGGCGCCGTGGCCGATGCCTTGCCAGATCACCCGTCGGTTGGCCGAACCGGCATTGATGACCGTCGCGGCGGTGGCGGCGACGCCCTCGTTGCCGACGATGGGGTCGTTCTGCACGCCGAGCAGCAGCACCGGGATCTGCAGCCCCTTGGGTTCCTTGGGCGGTGCGCTGCTGGGCCAGTTGAGGCAGTCGACCAGGTTGAGTGCCCCGACGGTGCCGAACTGCGGATAGAGCTTGCCCCACTCCACCACCAGTTCGCGGACCCGGTCGGGCGTGGGTCGGTTGAGGGCGTCACTGCACGAGTTGACGAACTGTCCATCGGTTTGACGGAGCGCCTCGGCCCGCGCGACCAGGGCGTTGAGCCCGGCGGCGTCACCGTTGCGCGCAGCGGCGAGGGTCCCGGCCAGCGCGTTGGCGGATGCGGTGCGATCACCGTCGGGAAATCCCAGCGCAGTGCTGATGGCGTCGGTCAGTGCGGCCACCGACATGCCACCGGGTCCGTTGCCGTCGCGGGCGTCGGCCACCATGGCGTCGATGGCCCCCTTGGGGTCCGGGCCTAGCGGGCAGTTCGCCGCCAGGCACTGCGCCGCGAAGGCGTTCAGCGCCGCTTGCTGGCCCTTCACCTTCTGCTCGGCGGCGGCTTCGGCGGCGATCCCGAGGGGGAGCGGTGAGTCCAGCACGAGGCGGGAGACCTTGTCCGGGTGCGATCCGACGTAGGCGAGTGCGACCTGTGCGCCGTTGCCGATGCCGAGTATCGCCAGTGTGGGCACGTCCCAGGTGCTGCGGAGTCGTTCGAGATCCTCGGCGGCGTGCGCGTTGTCGTAGGCCGAGTCACCCGGGGCGATCGTGTCGGTGCAGTTGGTGGTGGCGGTCTGGACGATCGCGCCGAGGTTGGCGACGGGATCGTCGCCGGACTCGAACTGCGCCTGGTCGAGCATCTCCTGGCGGTCGAACAGGTCGCGGCAGTCGATTGCGCCGGACATGCCCAGGCCGCGTCGGTCGACCGCCACGATGGGGTTGGTCTTGAGGACGTCGGTCCCGTTGAGTGCCAACCACACCGGCAGCTGGGCCGACGTCGGTAGGTCGGAGCCGGTGGTCATGACGATGGGGCCGGCGTCGGACGGGGTGTCCGCCGACGTGGCCCGGACGACGCCGATGCTGATCGATCCTGACGCGCCGCTGATCGAGTCGAGGTCGGAATCGTAATCCGCACAGTCCAGGCTGACGCCCGACGGCGGCGATACCCCGGCGTCGCCGAACAACTGGGACGTGCAGTCGCGCCAGGACAGCTCGTTCTTGGGCGCCTCGATTGGTGGTGGGCCCGCGGGTTCGGTCGTGGTCTGCGGCGCACCCTGGGGCTTCGCGCCAGAGTCCGTCGCGAAGCGGGGATTGGCGGCCAGGATCGGCGCGCAACCGGCCAGCACGGCGGAAACGACGGTCCCAAGGCACAGGGCCATGAGTAGCTGACGACGCCGACGCATGGTGACCACAGTAGCGAGCCGTCAGGCAGTGCCCGTCGCTCGAGCACTCGCGTGGGCTCAGTCGGCCTTGACGTAGCGGCTGTAGAGGTAGCCCTCACCGTCGGTGAGCAGGTGGCTCACGCGCATCCGGGTGTGCGCCTCTCCTGATCCCGTGGCGATGCGTCGGGCCGATCCGCCGACGAGCACCGGAGCGATCGTGACGCACAGTTCGTCGAGCAGGTCGAGTTCGATGAGAAGGCTGATCAGCGAGGGCCCGCCCTCGGTGTGCACGCGGCGAAGGCCGCGTCGGTCGAGGACGTCGAGTACTGCGACGGGGTCGACGCGGTCGGCGTGCCGGCCGGAGGCGTCGATCACCTCGGCCTGCGCGCCGAACCGGTGGCCGGCATCCTCGACGGAGTCCCGTGCGGTCAGGATCAGCGGCGGAACCTCGGTCTGCGTGAACAGCTTGGCATCGTGCTCGAAGTCGGCGCTGTGCGTGATCACGGCGATCGGCGGCACCTCGTCCTGGCCCCTGCTCTGCCGGTCCCGGCGTTGGGCGACGGACATCTGCGCGCCGGAGTAGTTCTCGATGCGCACGGTGCCTGCGCCGACGAGGATGACATCGGCTTCCTGCCGCATCTTGGTGAACAGGGCCCGGTCGCCGGGTCCTGCGAGTCCACCGGACCGACCGTCGTCGGTGGCCCCGCCGTCGAGGCTGGAGATCATGTTGGCCCGCACCCAGCAGCGGTCGAGGCTCTCGGGGAAGGAGTAGTAGGCCGCCAGGCGCTCGTCATCCTCGGTGTCGAAGGATCCGAACACCGCACCAAGTTCTGTGAGCTCTGTCGCAGCATCGGCCTCGGGCACGGAGTCAATTTCAACACGTCGATAGGGTGCCTGCATGCAGGGGTCCAAAGGAGTCACTCATTTGACCGATCGGCATCCCCGGGTGACGCCCGACAGGCTGATCGCTCAGCTCGTCCCGCCGCCGACCTTCGCCGAGGTTTCCTTCGACACCTACCGGCCCGACCCGGGCGAGCCCTCGCAGGCGGCCGCGGTGCAATCGTGTGCTCGGTTCTGCGAGCAGGCGGTGCAGCGGCGGGCGGGCAGGAAGAAGCTGTTCGGCAAGCGCGAGGTGCTCGCTGGTGTCGGCCTCTACCTCGACGGCGGCTTCGGTGTGGGCAAGACACACCTGCTCGCCTCGGTCTACTACCGTTTGGCGGGCGCCGACGCAGGACCCGCGGCGTTCGCGACGTTTGGTGAATTAACCCAGTTGGCAGGGGTTTTCGGTTTCGTCGAGTGCATCGACCTGTTGTCGGACTACGTCGTGGTGTGCATCGACGAGTTCGAACTCGACGACCCCGGCAACACGACACTGATCTCGCGGCTGCTGTCGGCCCTCGTCGAGCGGGGGGTGTCCATCGCTGCGACATCGAACACCCTGCCCGAGCAGCTGGGGGAGGGCCGGTTCGCCGCGCAGGACTTCCTTCGGGAGATCAACACGCTCGCGCAGATCTTCACCACCGTGCGCATCGAGGGCCCCGACTACCGCCACCGCGACCTGCCGCCCGCTCCGGTGCCGCCGAGCGAGGACGACGTGCGGGCGCGGGCGTCCGAGGTCGATGGGGCGACGCTGGACGACTTCGACGCGTTGTGTGCGCATCTGGCCACGATGCACCCGTCGCGCTACCTGGCGATGATCGAGGGTGTGACGGAGGTGTTCATCACCGGGGTGCACCCGCTGGACGACCAGAGCGTGGCCCTACGGCTGGTGTCGCTCACCGACCGCCTCTATGACGCGGGGATTCCAGTGGTGGCATCGGGCGCGAAGCTGGACACGGTGTTCAGCGAGGAGATGCTGGCCGGTGGGTTTCGCAAGAAGTACCTGCGTGCGACGTCGCGATTATTGGCCCTGACCCACGCCGGCCGCGAGTGATACCTGCTCAGAGCCGACGTACCATTACGTAGTCGTGCTCGATGCCGTCGCCGAGCTGGAACGTCTTGGTGCCGCTGACCTCGAATCCGTGTTTGGCGTAGAACCGTTGAGCGCGCTGGTTCTGCTGGTTGACGCCCAGCCAGACCGAGACCGCTCCGAGGGCGCGCGCCTGGTCGAGTGCGGCCGCCATCAAGTCGGCGGAGGCGCCGCTCCCGTGTGCGTCGGGGGTGACGTACATCTTGGACAGCTCGACTGCGGGGCGGTCGGTCACCGCGCTCTGGACGTCGGCGTCGTCGGCCACGCCGCGAACGAGCATGGTGTAACCGATGACCCGGCCAACGAGCGTGCCGTCCTCGCGGCCGACCAGCACCGCTCGATCGGGGTCGGCGAGGTAGTCGGCGAACCGTGCCTCGCTCAGGTTGGTGGCGACGAATGAGGCCACGTTGTCGGCGGTGGCCGACGGCGGGCAGGCCAGGGGGAAGGTGCGTGCGGCGACGTCGGCGAGACCGGGCAGGTCGGCGTCCGTGGCTGGGGTGATCTGAATGGCCATGTGAGGTCAGGGCGCCCAGGGCCCGATTCCGCCCGCCGTGTCGATGCGGATGCGAGTGAGGAGGCCTGCTGGCGAGTTGGCCGGCGGGAAGTGTTCGCTCGAGCCCAGCATCACCTCGGCCAGCTCGGTGAGCAGTTCCGGCGCGCCGCCCTCGACGATGCGTGCGGTGCCCTTGATCGAGAGGTACTGAGTCTGTTGTCCGGGTTGGCGTGGGGCGACGATCATGACGGCGACCCGAGGGTCGCGGCGGATGTTGCGGGTCTTGCGGTATTCGGCAAGGTGCGCGCTGACCAGTTCGTCGCCGTCGGGTGTGGATTGCAGGGCAACCCACACCATCGACACCTGGGGGCTGCCGTCGGCGTTGATGGTGACCAGCGTGGCGTCTGCGCCGGAGCCGATGAGTTCGCGGGCCGAGTCGACGAGTTTCATGCCGTGTTCTACCACGGGGGTGGCGGTTTCATTCCCGATGCTGCGGTGGCGGAACCGGGCATCGGCGACGGGTCAGCCGCGGGGGTAACCGCGACGCACCGTGCGATCGAGGATGCCCAGGGTGCCGCGCAGCGCCGTCTCGGAGATGACGGGGAAGATCCCGGCATCGCGCCAGTGCTGATCGATGTCGTTCCAGTCGTAGAACGACGTCACCAAGGTGCCGCCCGGATTCGAGCCGTCGGGTTCGAGCCGGTAGCCGTAGACGTGGCCGATCTGCGGCTTGATCTCGCCGACGATCGTCCAGGCGATCAACGCGTCCGGCTCGAACTCCGTGATCTGAACGGTGACGTCATACTTGCCGAGCGGAAAGTCGTTGAGCGCCTCGCGATCCATGTGCACGGTGAAGCTGTCGCCCACCGCGGTCACCGGATCGCCATCGGCGTCCTGGAGCATGCCAGTCGCGTCGATGGCGACGTGGCCCTGCGGGTCGCACAGCACGGCGAAGACCTCGGCGGGGGGAGCGGGGATGGGGCGCTGGACTTCGATTCGATCGGTCATGCCCTCGATCGTGTCAGGTCAGGTCTATCGCAGCCACGCTTGCTACGTTGACGCGGGAAGTCTTCAAGGTTCGTGTCGGTGAGGAGCGCGCGTGCTCGTGCTGGATCCGGACCAGCTGTTCCGCAGCCTGGTGGTGATGAATGCTCTTTTCGCATCGATCGCATGGTGTTTGTCAAGGCCGAACTGGGCTTCGATCCTTGCCGTGGTGGTATTCGCCGCCATCTGGCCGTTCGCCAATGGGGAATTGGAGGGGGCCACGCTCGTCGTCCTCGGCGACGACCACGGAATCACGGATTCCGACTTGCTCTCCGTGTTCGCATTCGTGATCGCGGCCGTCCAATTGGCCAGGTTGATCTGGGCCGGCGGATCTCGCCCATGACTCCCTCTCAACCACCTGAGCCTCCGCTGGGAGCCGGCTTTAGCCGATCGATGCGCGACGGAGTGCCACGACGAACAACCAGTCGTGCGGACTCGACTGCGACGCGGCGATGAATCCAGACCCGTTCTGTACGTCCTCCGACTGGTGGAGTCCGCTGGCGTCGGCTTCGGCGAATTCGTCACTCGCGGCCTTTCTTGGCGGATTTCTCATCACCGCGATCGCGCTGCTCTTCGATCGAACCAGCCGCGAAGGCGTGCACACCCTGGCGTTGTTCTCTTCCGCCGTGCTGATGCTCATGCTGGACGCCTTCCTGTTCAGTCTCATGACCGGCAACCAGGTTCCCGAGGACGGTGACCGTAGCGTCATCTGCGCGATCACGTGGACTCAGGGCGCCGTGGCAACCGGGATGCTCGCCGCCGGTGCGACCACCCTGTTCGGCGGACTGGGCTGGATGCTGGCCAGTCATGCAGTCAACAAGGTGCCGAACGAAGACCCGGACGACGTCCGCGCGTACTGGTTTCTTGCCGTATTGGGCGGCTGGCTGGCCTTCGCCGCAGCGATGGCGTCGACGATAATAGTGAGCGAGACGTCGATCGACTATGTGGAGTACATGCTCGGCCGCCGTGCTGATCTATGGGTGACGGTTCTGATCATGACGTCCGGCACCGCTGTGATGGTGTTCAACTTCGCACTCGTCTACGTCCGCACCAGGGCACTGCGCAGGTCGTTGGCCGATACCGCCGAGAACACCCGCCTCGCGCTGCGCACGATCAAGGTCGCGACGGTGTTGACGATAATCCTGGCGGTAGCCGGCACCTTGTTGGGCATCGGCCTGCCACGCGTGCCCAGGGACATGGTGACTGAACCGAGCCCGATCCTGGTCGTCGCCGTGCTGGTACTCACGTACGTCCTACCGACGTTCATCTCGATCGCCATCTGTTATTCGGTGCCCAGCACACCGCCACCGACAAGCGGCGGGCGCTTGATACGTCGGCGTAGACGACGGCCGGCAACAGCGTCCTGAGTAGGCCATCGACCTATCCGGCTGGAGGAGGTGCTGGCCCACCGATGGGCAGTCCGCCATCAGTGTGTGGCGCATGATGACGAACGCGCATTCGCCTGGTTTGCGGGTTCAGGGCCCACAGGCGTGTCCGCCACCTTGCTGTTTGGCCTGGTACATGGCTCGGTCGGCGCGTCCGAGCGCGTCATCCAGTTGGCCGGGGGCCAGCATGCCGATGCCGATGCAGATGCTGCCGCGGCAGTTGGCTTCTACCTGGTCGACCAGGGTCCGGGCGAGCTTCTGGGCCTGGGCGGTGGTGGTGTGCGGAAGGAGGGCGGCGAATTCGTCGCCGCCGATTCGGGCGAAGACATCGGACAGGCGCAGCCGCCGGCTGATGGTGCTAGCGACGCTCCTGAGGTAGTCGTCTCCCGCCGCATGGCCGTCCTGGTCGTTGATCTTCTTGAGGCCGTCGAGGTCGATCATGAACACCGCCGCCTCCTCGTCGTAGCCGTGGCGACGAGCGAGCGCCACGTACCGGGCCAGTTCCTCCTCGAATCGGCTGCGGTTGAGCACGCCTGTCAGAGTGTCGCGGGTTGCCTGCTGCCTGAGCAGTTCCTCGTCGCGCTTACGCGCGGAAATGTCCTCGACGTGGGCTATGAAGTGCAGCGGCTGGCCAACCGCATCGCGCACGATGCCCCCCGAGAGGTGTATCCAGATGAGGTGCCCGTCCTTGGAGTAGTAGCGCTTGTCCATCTGATAGCTGGTGATCTCGCCGTTCAGCAGCCGGGTGGCCTCGTGTACGTCGGTGTCGACGTCATCCGGATGTGTGATGTCCTGGAACGTCAGCTCGGTCAGTTCCTGCTCTTGGTATCCCGTGATCGTGCACAGCGCCTTGTTGACCCGATCGAAGCGGCCGTCAAGACCGACGACGGCAATCCCGATCGGCGCGTTTTCGAACACCGCCTCGAACGTGGCCTCACTGCGGCGCTGGGCAGCTCGTGCCTCGGAGAGCGCGGTCATGTCGCGCACGAACGTATGGAAGGTCAGCTGCGGCCCGGTGCCGACTGCACTCACGGTCGCTTCGACTGGCAGTTCGGTGCCGTCTTTGCGGCGCAACGTATGTGCGGAAATCTGGCCGACCACTGGTGACTGGCCGGTTTCCACGTACTTGCGGATGTCCTGCGAAACCCATTCACGCTGGTCGGCGGTGATCACCAACTCGGTCAGCGGCCGCCCGATTGCTTCGTCCCGGGTCCAGCCGAACATCTGGACCGCCGCCCGGTTCCACTCCAGCACGCGGCCGCCCGCATCGAGCCCCCAGTAGGCATCCACCGAGGAGTCCAGCACCTCGCGACTGAGTTCCCGCTGCGAAGCAGCCCCCAACGCCTGGCTTGCAGCGAGTTCTGCTTCCCGCGGTTCGTGCAACGAGGTCATGTCCCGAAAACGATCATGTCGAGGCCAGAAGCGAAAGCCGTTGCCGTGGGTTTCACGTCGGTCACCGACCCATCAGGCCACTGCAACCGACCTTGCGAGGGGTCATCTTCGATTCTCCGTCTCGAGATGGTGATGCCCGGCCGGCAAGGCACCTTGGGTGAGGATACGCGCGACCGACATGCCGGTTGAGGGTCTTTCGTCATCCCATGAGTCCGCCCTTGCTGCGGCGTCGGTGCTCGATGTCACCACAACACTTCGCACGAGCGACCTGATTCGTTCTGGCGAATGATCGAACGTCATGGAGTTCTTCTTGCTCGTCGCAATCCCCCTGTGGTGGTTTGCCTGTGCGCTAACTGCCGGAATCATCGCAACCGAGAGGGACCTCAACGGGGTCAGATTCTTCTGTATCGGGCTATTCATCCTCGGCCCGATCACCGTTGGTGTCGCGCTTCTGGCGCCACCGGGACAACCGCACGCTTTTCGGTGATACCTGGGGAGGCGAGAGACGTTCGCGGCCTGCGCCGGCACCTGGCTCGCCGGTCGCCACGTTGCCGGGCCTCGGAGCGTACTTGTTTCACCAACCGTGCAAGACCGGCACCATCATGGAGCGCCCAAGCCGCCTTCTGCCTCGGCGACATCCTCCCCGATCTGCTCGGCTCCCGCGGCAGCCTCTTCCGCCTCGCCCGCTCGGGAATTGGCCGTCTCCTCGAGGCCGTCGTCCTGCGGCGTCCCACATTCTGTACCGCTGATGCCGGTAGGACATGATCCGACATCGCCCGCACTGGCGGCAGTGACGGATGTATTCGGTGTCAAGAACGGAACACAGGACGATGTGAAGGTGTCCGGCTCTTCTCCGCCCCTGCATTGCGCCAGGTAGGCGGGGGGACCCGGCGTGGCGGCAACGATGGCGACAAAAGGCGCAGCCATCGCCACCGCGAATCCACCAACGGTGATCAGTCGCCGAGCAAGAAACGGCAGGGCGGCCCCCATATTCGTCACTCTTTCCGTCGTGTGTCGGCCTGTATGTGACGTCAGTGTATGACGGCAGTGAGGGCGCCCGACGTGGTTGCACCGGTTTTACTGGCGGCGATCCAGTCCACCCGGTCGTTCTCGAGCATCCCGCGGTGTCCTGTTTCTGGGCGGTGTCGCGGCTGACGTATACCGACAGTCATGTCAGCCGCCCGGTGTCCAAACGGATCCTGCCGTGCTCGTCGTCGGTGATCGACACCGCGCGACAGCAGGGGCATCGCGAGGTGGCGCGTTCGGTACTGAAGACCACCGATGGTGGACGGGTCCTAGTTGCATGCCCTTCGCAGGCGACGGCCCTCGCTGAAGTTCCCAGGCGGGCACGATCGCTATCAGCTGCTGCGAACCCACCAGCTGCAGGGCCTTTCCCAACTACGGCTCCTGAGTCGGCGGCATGAAGCCATGACCGAGCAGGGCCGAATGACCACCGGAGCGGTAGGCCGCGATCTGGTTTGGCTTCTCCGCGATGGCGAGGATCAACCGTCAGCGAACCGCGGCTGTAACGTCGGCGGAATGAGTTATCGCAGCGACGACGAGTGTCAGGACCTGGACGAGTGCCAGGAGCTGGCAGATGGCTGCGCCGTCAACCAGCTACGCCGCGACGAGGTCGCTCAGACAAGCCTGGATGTCGAGGCTGGCGAGTACACCGTCGACGGGCCCGTCATCCTGGGGCCAGGCCTGCCGCCCGAGGACGGATCCTGTGGACAGTTCGCTGTGCAATTTCATGTCACCACTACAACGGTCGTCGGGCTCAAACGCATCGCCGATGCGCGCGGGGTGAGCGTGCCAGAATTGTGCCGACAGGTCGTCGGGGTTTTCGTTGCACAGCAGGAGGGCGACTTGGGCGCACTGCTCGCCGCTGAGGCGGAGGTCGCCGACTACCGGCCCAGCCTGCGCCGATCGTAGTCGCGATTGCGGGATGGGTCGCCACCGATCCGGCTGATGTCGTCGAATGACTTTGGCGCGCAGTCAATACGGCCTCCACGGATCTGCCGGCTTCAGGCCGTCAAGCGGTTCCGCTGATCGGGTTGTCGCTTGCGGGGACAGGTGAAGGCGGTCGTGCGGACCGCCGCGGTGAGGTGATCGACAGACTTCTCGACACGCGCTGCGCACCATGCTCGTCACTGGTTTGCGACATCGCGCTAATTCTCTTCGAGAGGCAAGATTTCGGAGGACTGGCCGCGCGAACCACCTAGCGAGCCGTCATCTGAGACGGCGGATAGCTACCTGAGCAGTCCTACCGCGCGCCTCCAGATCGGAGCCGAGCGCGACGGGCAGTGACGGGCCGAATTGCTGTCTTGCGATTGGTCAGGTGGCTAACCACCCGTCGACCGTGTCCGCGGCCTCGACGAGCGTGCGGGCCAACTCCCTCGCGCCCCGCACGGTGACCGTGAGCCGCTCAAGGGTCATGGCGTCCTTCGATTCGTCAACCCACACCAAAGGTCCGTCGTTGACCTCGCCGGCCGCGTCGATGCAGCCGTCGCGTAGTTGGGTGGCGGTCACGCTGACCAAGACGCTCGTCCCCGACAGCCCGAGGGCGTCGGTTTGGATCTGGCGGTGGGCGCTGTCCGGCCACTCTTGACAGTCAGCCAAGACATGGGCGCCGGCGGGCAGTTGGACGTCTGGGCGGTTGGTGGTTGTGGTCATGGCTAGCTGCCTCTCGTTTCGCGAATCGCGATCCGAGTCACCTGCCCTAATTGGCACGGTGGCCTGTGCGCGGAGAGGAAACCGCAGGTCAAGTTTGGTGCGCGATACTGGGATTGAACCAGTGACCTCTTCCGTGTCAGGGAAGCGCTCTCCCGCTGAGCTAATCGCGCGGAGTCATCAATTGAGGTGGAGACGGGAATCGAACCCGTGTGCACGGCTTTGCAGGCCGTTGCCTCACCACTCGGCCACTCCACCGCTGGGGTTGATGCCTTTGCACCTTCGAGCGGATGACGGGATTCGAACCCGCGACCCTCACCTTGGCAAGGTGATGCGCTACCAACTGCGCTACATCCGCATGCCACGCCCGAGAACGTCGGCCGTTGCGAAGCAAGACATTAGTCCACCCGAGCGACGGCGCACAAATCCCCTCCACACGGCCCCGTCGCGTGGCCTAGAACAGCTGATACCCCTGGCTGGACATCATGAATCCGTGGCCGTCGCTGTTGGAACACCGCATACCCGACGGCTCGCTGTTGCAGCTCATGCCGCCGCCGGCTTGGTATTCGCCGTAGCCGAGCACGGGTCCGACCCCCCCGAACGTGGTGTCGCCGGCGCAGACGAAGCTGGCGGGTCCATACGGGTGAATCTCTATGCCCTGCCCGTAGCCGGTCATGTCCGAGCAGTTCGCGGGACGTGGGGGAGGCGACCAGGAGCGGTCGTCAATGTCGCAGCGCAGCAGATCGTCCATCAACATGCAGCTGATGTTGCCGCTCGGAGACGTAAAGCCGACCGAGTCATCGGCGATGGCCGGTGACGCGCCCCACATCGCCATCACTGCGACCGCGACCGCCAGTATCGTTCGCCTCATCCCACGAACCCTTCCGTCCTCGACCGTCGGACCAGCCGGGACGGTCACGAGCTTCTGGCCCGGACCCTACCTGTGAAGTAGCTGGTAGGCACCCGAAGAGTTGAATCGGCCCAGGCGGGGATTCAGGCCGAGACCCGCCTGCGTGATAACCTTCCTCCTCGTTCGTTCGACGCACCGGTCTCGTAGCTCAGTGGGAGAGCGTCCGCCTCACACGCGGAAGGTCGCTGGTTCGATACCAGCCGGGACCACTTCTAGAATCCCAGATCAGCGCCGTTTTCGCGCTCACCCACCGTGGTGTGCAATTCGACCCACACGTGGTGCGGCCAGTGTCCGGCCCAACGTGGGGCCCACCCGGCTCGGTTGTTATGACCACACGATTCCGACGTTCGCCGTGTGGCATCGCGTCGACCGCTTCCCGCTGTTGGGCGCGCGAGCAGGGCGGGCGGCCGATCATGGAAGCCGACCGAGTCGGCAACCCTCATCCGCCTACCGACGAGGAGTTGCGCAGGATGGCTATCGCATGGGCCGGGCCGAACTCGTCGCGGGACCGTCCGCGACCAGCTTCCACGGATCTGCCGTCCGCAGTGGAATACCCGCGCAAACATCGGTTCTTCACGATGGTCGGAGTGGCGCTTTGGGCGCCCATGATGGAGCGGGCTAGCGATGGGTCGCACCAAACGCACGGCTACGCTGTTGGCAAAGCCGTGCCGTAGCATTCGCCGGATCGCGGCGCACAATGCATGAAGGGCGGAAGCGGTGGGGAAATCTGCTGGCAGGCATCGCGCGGCCCGGGTCAAGAAGGCAGCGCCGATGGCCGGAGCGGCCGGTGTGTTCGCTGCAGCGGGCGTGGCAGTCGATTGCGTGACGCCTCCGTTGGAAAGATCAGCACGGCGGGCGAACACCACCAGTTCGGCGTTTCCGCGGATCGGAGTCGAGCTTCGCTCCTCCGGCTTCTCATCGGATTTCCGTTTTCGCCGGTATGAGCATCCAATGGAACGACCGGACACAGGCGCACCGTTGACGGACGAGATCCGGAGAGCGGAGACACCGTGACCAGTGTCCAGTTCGCAGGGTGCGGTTGTCGCGACGAATACAAGCGCGCCCAACCGGACAGCGGCGTCAACTACGTTTTGGTCGAGAACCCCATATCGGCCCAACGGCGGCGTCCTTGCACGTTTCGCCGGGCTGAAGGTGCCGATCCTCAACATCTCGTTCAACGGTGCGACTCCCGTCAACCCTTCGCGGAAGTCGTCGCTCCAGTGACGTCGACTGTGCCGCGCAGTCTGGGCAGGTCGAAGTTCGTGCGCTGAATGCAGACTCCAACGCAATCGGCGTGATCATGTATCTGATCCAGCGACAGGATCTTGGCGCTGACGCACCCGAGTATCTGCGTGATCGCCCCGACCAGTCCCGGACGATCGGAGTAACGGAGCACTAGTCGACCGATGTACTTCGCGCCTGATCGTGGCCAGACCAGCTACCCATCCTCGACTTTCAACGGCATCGTTCCGACGCCGGCTCGCGCTCGACGGACCGCGCGAGTTCTGATCGCCGGCTACGACAGTGGCGAAAGACTCCGATGCCGCAGCGCTATGCAAGAGGGGTCGAGCACAGCGACCGACGTGCCGTGACTGCACAGCGCCCCTGCGAGAGGTGCCGTGGCCCGGCATGCCGAAGGCGACGGCCGAGAAGGCTCTGGCTGGAAGGACTACTACTTCGCCACTGTCGACGACGATCCCGACGCTGAAGGGGACCAAGAAAGCCGCAAATGTCGCACCGGCCAAGTCGATCCAGTCGGCGCTCAAGTCCGATGCAAGGAATCTGGCACCCGCCAAGCCCGCGGCGGACAATGACCCATCCGGCGAGTCGTGATGATCGGTACCGCTCAGCTCTGAACGTTGGGGCCCCTAGCTGCCCCAAGCCTTCGCGTGCGTCAACCCGAAACCCCGACTACGACGATGACGTGCCGAGGGCCGGATGCCATGGCCATCAGCTCGTGGCGCGGATCGACCACGCACCAACTGTTTCCACACGGAAGCAGTCCTTGCGGTGTCGCGCGGACGCTCGCCAAATCCGACGAGTAATCGCTGGCAGCGGGTGTATAGTTCGCTACCGGAGTGCGGCCGTCTAGAACAGCGCGGTTGGTTCCGGACGGAGGTGCCATGAACAGCCCACAGTTGTCGGAGCTATCTGCTACCGCTGTCACCCGCGAATTCGACGACGCCGACTACACGCGCGCCATGCAGCGTCTGCTGCGAGCCGTCCAGGAGCTTTCGCTGGCGCGCAGTCTGCCCGACATTCAGCGCATAGTGCGCACGGCGGCACGAGAACTCACCGGGTGTGACGGTGCCACCTTTGTTCTGCGTGACAACGGCAAGTGCTACTACGCCGACGAGGACGCCATCACCCCCCTGTGGAAGGGCAGCCGGTTTCCCCTAGAGATCTGCATCAGCGGCTGGGCGATGCTCAACCGCGAGGCGGCCGTCATCCCGGACAT
Source organism: uncultured Actinomycetota bacterium (assembly GCA_963798245.1). Classification (GTDB taxonomy): domain Bacteria; phylum Actinomycetota; class Actinomycetes; order Mycobacteriales; family Mycobacteriaceae; genus Mycobacterium. The sequence goes on along the minus strand of CAWCSO010000001.1, from coordinate 494,696 downwards.
CTACGTCGACGATCGCATCCCGCACGCCGCCTACCGCCCGACCTTCGTCAAGAGCCTGGTGATGGTTCCCATCCGCAAGCTCGACCCCGTCGGGGCGATTGGCAACTACTGGGCGCATCAGCGGCAGCCGTCCGAACAAGAGGTCTCCCTGCTGCAGGCACTGGCCGATTCGACATCGATCGCCATGGAGAACGTCGCGGTCTACGCCGAACTGGAGCAGCGGGTCCGTGACCGGACCGCCGCGCTGCAGGAGGCCAACGAAGAGATTCGCCAGCTATCGGTCACCGACGAACTGACGGGCCTCACCAATCGGCGCGGCTTCTATCTGCTGGCCGAATCGGCTCTCTTCGCGGCGCGCCGACATGGTCACAACAGCCTGATCGCATTCCTCGACATCGACGGACTCAAGCGGGTGAACGACGAGGAAGGCCACGACGTCGGCGATGTCTTGATCGCCGATGTCGCCGAGGTGCTGCGCGCCACGCTGCGCCAATCCGACATCATCGCCCGGCTGGGCGGCGACGAGTTCTGTGTACTGAGTACGGAGCCCGAGGGCGACCCGATGGTCCTCAAGACGAGGATCCTCGAGGCGTTCCGGTGTTTCAACGAAACCCAGAACCGGCCGTACCAACTCTCCGCCAGCGTCGGGATGGTGTTGGCACCCCCGGAGGGCGCCGAATCTCTGGAAGAACTTCTTACGCGCGCCGACGGGCTGATGTACGAAGAGAAGAATGCGAAGCCCGATTCGGGCTCCCGGGATGACCCGGTACGGCTCCGACAAGTCTGAAGGACGGGAACCGACCGACCCCCGCGGGCGCTCGTAGTTCCCCTGCGCAATTCTCCCGGCTGAACCAATCGGTCAGTAGATACCCCGTCGGGTGTACTCTGAGTATCATATATACCCCCCATGGTATTAGGAGGCGACATGGTCCACGAGGTGGAGAACAAAGAACTTGCCGAGGCGCATCTGAGCGGCGCGCTCGTCGTCGACGTCCGGGAGCCAGGGGAATACGCCGCCGGCCATGTCTCCGGCGCCAAGCTCGTGCCGTTGGCCGGGTTGTCTAGCCGCGTCGATGATTTGCCACGTGGTGGCCGCATCTACGTCATATGCGCCAGTGGAAACCGCAGCCGGACCGGCGCGGAGGTGCTCACGGCAGCGGGGTTGGATGCCGTCTCCGTCAAGGGGGGAACTCGCGGGTGGGTAGAAAGCGGTCGACAGGTCGTTCGCGGCATGGAGGAGGGCCCTGCCTGACATCGGTCGTCACGCCACTCGGTCACGCGGTCCAGTGGTCAACGGGAAATACGGCCCTCGGATCAAGGACCAATGCCTCCTGTCCTGGGTGGACGATGGGCCTAGCGTCAACGACAGATCCGATCAATCGGCCGTGAAATGCAAGATCGCCTCGAGAAGGAGTCCTCGATGTCAGCCATACAAGAGTCTCCGAGAGTGCCGGAAGTGATTGTCGCCGTCGATGGCTCGCCTTCGGCCGTCGCCGCTATCGAATGGGCGGCACATGACGCTGAGTTGCGCGGCGCTTCGCTCAGGTTGATTCACGTGGTGGCGCCGATCGCGGTTCAGACGCGATCGTGGCCAGAATTCCCTGCCCCTCCGGACTACTCACAGTGGCAGGAAGACGAAGCGCGCCAGATTCTCGACGAGGCGCTCAAGCTGGCCTCGGAAGCGTCGTCTCCGGGCCGCGAATCGATGCTGACGTGCGAGGTGCTTCACGGCCCGATCGTCCCCACCCTGGCCGACCACTCGAAGACGGCCGACCTTCTCGTGGTGGGCTGTCGCGGCCGGAGTGCGGTGTTACGAGTGCTGTTGGGATCGGTGAGCACCGGTGTCGTGCATCACGCGCACTGCCCCGTTGCCGTGATCCACGACGAGACGCCGCTGGGGCCCCTCTTGTCCACTGCGCCGGTGGTGGTCGGCATCGACGGGTCGCCGACGTCCGAACTGGCTACCGAGATCGCGTTCGGTGAAGCGGCGCGACGGGGCGTCGACCTCGTGGCGGTCCACGCGTGGAGCGACATGGGCGCCCTCGACTTCTCGAAACCCGGCCAAGCGCCGATCGAATGGGCGCTCTTCAAAAAGCGAGAGGAACACATCCTCGCCGAGCGTCTTTCGGGATGGCGACGTCAATATCCCGAAGTCAGCGTCCAGGAAGTCGTCGTCAGCGACCGCCCCGCACCGCGGCTACTCGAAAGGGCCGAGGCTGCCCAATTGCTCGTCGTCGGCAGCAGAGGTCGCGGCGGGTTCGCCGGCATGCTCCTGGGCTCCGTCGGTGAGGCCGTCGTGAACGCATCGCTGATACCGGTGATCGTCGCCAGGTCGTCATAGCGCCTGCCTCAGTCAAGGATCAACCGACCGGACGCACCTCTCACTTCGGGTTATCTGCACTGGCGGCCGGTATCTTGCCTTCCCAGGTCGCCGCCGCTCCGGAATCGCCGATGCGGTAGACCTGCACCGCCGTGGCCACGCTCAAGGCGATGACGATCACCGCCACGATCCACGACACCACGGGCTTGATCGAGTTCCCACGGACCTCGCGCACGTGAATGGCGGCCAGTAACGCAGCGGAGAACAGCAGCGCGATCGCGAAGTAGATCATCGTGTCACCCAGTTCGGTGTGTTCGTGCAACAGTGGCGATCGGCCGACCTGGCGCTCGAGCCATTCGCCGGCATCGGTGGTCAGTGGCGTGAGCACCACGGTGACGAGTGCGAGGCCAAGCACCAACCACACCAACCGCTTCCGGGCCGCTGGCCAGACGGCACACAGGATCAGCAGGACGGCCGTCAGTGGCGCGAGTACCACGATGAAGTGCACCAACAGGGCGTGCGCTGGAAGCCCGTTGAAGGTCGTCACGAAAAACTCCTGGTGTGGTTGATCGAGCTGGGAACGGGCGGCGCTGCCCGGTCAGGACGGAGGTGGTGCGATCAGCGAGAGGGCGAGCCGGGGACAACGGTCGACCGCGACACGCGCCTCGGTCATGTCGGCGGGTGCGATCTCGAGTTCGCGGGAGCCGTTGCGCGCCATGGGGTTGCGTGCGATCGGATAGCCCCATTCGTCGCGACCGAGGAGCCCCGGCAACAACTCGGTGCACAACCCGCGGCCGTCGCATTTCGTCCAGTCGATGTGCAGCCGTGGCGATTTCGACCGGGCACTCATAGCGTACCCCGCAACGCGGCGTCGCAGCGGCCCGCCCGGTGCTGGGCGATATCGTTGGCGAAGGTGCCCAGCGCGCTGCGGGCAAGGCGCACGGTTCCGTCGGGGTGCCGACAGGAGCCGCGGCCGTCGACTGCGCCCAGGATCCGGTGTAACTCGTCGAGAACGTCGTCGTCGATCCGCCCGTAGGCGACTTCGTCGAAGAGTTGCGCGAGCCGTGGCAGGCCGTTGCGGCACGGACCACACTGCCGGGCGCCCTCGTCGGCGAGGTAGGCCAGGATGTCTGCGGTACGGGCGAGGCCGCATCCGTCGCTCGGCAGCACGTGGACGATGCCCGCGCCTGGGCTCGCCCCGAGGTGGGCCAGGCCGGCCCGCGAGAGCCGGGCCCCGGCGAACGCCGTGCTCGGGATCCAGGTGCCGTGGTAGCCGCCGATGAGGACGGCCCGCACGTCGCGGAGGTGGGTGACGCCGCCGTGCGCCATCGCGTCGACCAGCGGCGTTCCGGTGGGGACCTCCACGACCGATCGGCTGATCCGTGCTCCCGAGACGGTGATCAGCATGGTGCCGGGTTGGGCCTCGTCTCCCACCGATCGGAACCAGCGGTGTCCATAGCGAGCGATCAACGCGATGTGAGCCAGGGTCTCGACGTTGTTGACCAGCGTTGGACGTCCGCGCACCCCGGAGATGGAAGTCAAGACCGTCCGGTCACGGGGGAGTGCGGGTCCGCCCTCGATGCGTCTGACGACCGCCGATTCCTCCCCTGCCACGAAGGCGTCGGGGGCTTCGACGACGGTCACGCGACGCCAGTCCAAGCCGGCGGCGACGCGTTCGTCGATGGCCGACCGCGCAGCCCGGGCGACGCGGGTGGGTAGGTAGAGGTAGACCTTGTCGGCGCCGATGGCTTCTGCGGCCAGCTGCAGACCGTCGAGCACCAGGTGCGGCGCGCGTGCCATCAACACGGCGTCCTTGCTGCTCAGCGGCTCGCCCTCGGCTCCGTTGCCGATCACGACCGGCTTGCGTCCGGTCACCGAGGCGAACTTGCGGCCCGTCGGGAACCCCGCGCCGCCCCGGCCCGTCAAGCCCGCCTGCTCGAGCGACGGAACCAGGGTCTCGGCCGCACGGGCGGGCAGTGCGCCGAAACACGCCTGGTGTTCGCTCAACCCTGCACCGCGCGCGGCGAAGAGACGCCGGGTCGCCAGCGGGTTCTGGGGAAGTGGAGTCTGGACCGTCACTGGCGCACCGATGTTCGCGTGTCGGCGTACTCGATGAAGTCGGCACCGCAGCCGCCAGGCCAGCGCGGCAGCGACGGTCACCACGCAACCACCCGCGACGAGCAGAAACCACCCGCGGGCGCTATCGGTGCCGTTGCCGAGCGCGTGGGCCAGCGCGAGCGGCCACAACCCGTAGGCCGCCCAATGCACCGCGCGGAAGGTCCGCACTCCGAGACGGTGGCGCAGCAGGCTGCTGGCGATCAGCACGACGAGAACGTCGAATGCGAGCGTGCCCAGTCCGAGCCACAGCGGTCGGTAGGCGCCGAGGAAGGGCACCACGAAGTCCACCAGTCGCAGCTGGGCGTACGGGTCGAAGAAGAGCAGTGCCATGTGCAGCGCGACCAGCAGCGGTTGCTGCCAGCGCGGCGAACCGGTGGACGTCGGCCACGGCGAAACGGGGAAGCGCGGCGAACCGGCGACCCGAGCGGGTGGCAATGCCCAGTGCCACCGAGATCGTCAGGAACACGAGCGCGGTGATTCCGGTGCCGCGTCCCAGCGCCCACAGCGCCTCGCTGGTCATGGCAGCCTCTCTTCGCGCGCGTCCGGCCAGCCGCCGACCGTGTGGACGACGAGGTTGCGGTCGACGAGCCTCGCCGGCATGCCGAGTGCCCGAATCCATTCCAGTGCTGCCCGCCCACGCACCACGGCCGCGGTGGATACGGTGTTGGCGGCGTAGCAGGTCGCGGCCGCGACGCTCACCGTCCGCCACAGCGGATCAGCGGGCCGTCCCGTCCGAGGGTCGAGGATGTGGTGCAGCAGATCGTCGCCGCTGCGCCAGCACCGTCGGATGGTGCTCGACGTGGCCAGCGCGGCCCCGGCGGGTAACGCGACCGAACCGGCCGGGTCTCCGGGATCCCCTGGGTCATCGTGGATCAGGACCTGCCAGCCACCCTCGGGCGCCGGTCCGGCCGTGGCGATGTCGCCGCCCAGGTTGATCAGCACGCCACTGCCGGTGGCCTCGGCGACCCGATCGGCACACTGATCGGCCGCGACCGCCTTCGCCGTGGCGCCGAGATCGAGCAGGACCCCGCGGGGCACGGTCACGATCCGATCCTTCAGCGTGACCATCGTCCAGACCGCCGGGGTGGCGATCGATGCGGCGCAGGGCCTGGCATTTCCCAGCGTCGTGAGGTCTGCGTCGTAGCCGAGCGCGACCATCGCGGCGCCCACCGTCGGATCGACGTCACCGTCGGTCTGGGCCGCCGCCGTCAACGCGGCCTCCAACAGGTCCGCCAGCACCTCGCTGACCTCGGTCGGCCGGCCGTCCGATGATGCCAGCATCACGATTTCGGAGTCGGGCCGGAAGCGCGACGCGGCAGCCTCGACGGCGTCGAGTTCCGTGTCGACCACGGTGCTGGCGGCGGACAGCGAGCGGGGATCGGTGACGATGATCTGCATGTCGGTGCTCCACCGCTGCCATCGGATGTCGCGCGATGTCCGGCGCGTCGACGTTCACGAGCCGCGGGACACCGTGATCGACGGTGAATAGTTGGGGGCCATCACGGTCGTCGGAGTGAGGTTGCGTCTTTTCGTCGTCGGCGGGGTCGACTTGCGGGTCGTGGGTTGAGGTGCCGGAGGTTGGTAGGTCGGTGACGGCTGATACGTCGGTTCAGGTTGATAGGTCGGCGCTGGTTGATACGTCTGGACCGGGGCCTGCTGGACAGTGTCCGGTGGTGTGAATTCGGGCGCCGCCGGCTCGATCGCGGCGGGGGGTGGAGGCGCCGGCGCCTCGGCGGTCGCGATGACCGCATCAGCGACTGGCGGCGGGTCCACGACCGGTGTCGGCCCTGGTTGCGGGGGAGCGGGTTCGACCGCGACCACGGGAGTCTCCGTCACGGTCGGCTTGAGTGTGGCCGTATAGGCGAGGGTGGAGGTGCCCGAGACGGCTGCGACCCCGAGCCCGACCAGCGCCCACGACGCAAAGGCGGCCCGGCGGAATCCCGAACGAGGTGTGTCCATGCCGCTGATGTTGGCAGCCGATTCTTCAAGCCTTCGAAGAACTCGCGTGGCACGCTCGTCGGGTGGCCGAAAGGACCGTGGTGCCGACGCTGCTGATAGTCGAAGACGACCGCGCCCTGAGTTCGATGCTCACCGAGCTGTTCACCGACGAGGGCTACCGGGTGGACGTCGCATTCGACGGTCAACAAGGACTTCACAGCGGGCTCACCGGGCACTATGACGCAATGATCGTCGACCGTGGATTGCCGGTGATGGATGGTGTCGAACTCGTCGGCGTGCTCAGATCGCGCGGGATCGTGACGCCGGTCCTGGTGCTCACCGCGCGCGGTGCGGTCGCCGACCGCGTCGACGGGCTCGACGCGGGCGCCCAGGACTACCTGGTGAAACCGTTCGAGGTGCCTGAACTGCTGGCCCGGGTGCGGGCCCTGCTCCGGCGGCCCGATGCCGGTTCGACGGTTCGGGTCGGCGAGCTGTGTCTGGACCGGGTCACCCGCACCGTCAGTGGCGGGGGGTACGGCACCGACGTCGAACTGTCCGAGCGGGAAGCCGCGCTGCTGGGCGTCCTGATGGTCTCTCCTGGGCGGATCTTCACCCGCGGGCAGCTGCTCGGCCTGGCCTTCGATGGGGTGGACACTCCCGGTGTGGTCGACACCTACGTGCACTACCTACGTCGCAAGCTCGGTCGGGGCATCGTCCGAACGGTTCACGGCACCGGGTACCGCCTCGGGGCCGAATGACTCACGACGACGATCTCAGCGTCGTCCGGCGCGCGGGCCGGGCCGCTGCGATACAGGCATCGCTAGCGTTGGCCGCCGTTCTGCTGGTCGTGGGTGCGGTGGTGTTCCTCGTCGACGTCCAGGTCCAGAACAAGCAGATCACCTCCCAGCTGACCTCGGTGGCCGCGAGTGCGGACGATGCGGTCGACCCGCCGCCGGGAATGCTTCTGGTGTTACGCGATCTCGAGCGGGAAGGTGGAGGCGAGCGACGACGGATTGCCGACCGCCGACCTGCTCTCGCTTCCGGACGGGTTCTCCGAGAAGCGAATCGGCGACGACGAGTACCGAGTGCTGGTCACTGATCGGCCGCAAGGCAGGGTGGTCGCACTCCTGGCGCTGGAGGCCTACGAGGAAGGCCGAAACCGCCTGCTGATGTCGCTGGGTGCCGCGGAAGTTGCCGGGATTCTCGCCTCGATCGCCGTGGTCTTCCTGCTCACCCGCCGTTCCATTCGCCCACTCGCCGAGGCGCTGGCCTTGCAGCGACGTTTCGTCGCCGACGCATCGCACGAACTTCGCGCACCGCTCACGGTGCTGCACACCAGGATCCAGCTGCTGTCCCGACGGTTCGACGAAGGCGACCCCCGCACGGCCAAGGAACAGATCGACGCGCTCGCATCAGACACCAGGGCGCTTGGCGAGGTCGTCGAAGATCTTCTGGCATCGGCGTCGATGGCGAGTAGCGGTATTCCCCGCGTTCGTGTCGACGTGGCCGCCATCGCGGAGCAGGTCCATGCCAGCATGTCCGAACACGCGGAGGCGGCCGGCGTGAGTCTGGTGGTGACACGCGAGCACGCCGAGGATGGGCGCGACTTCGCCGTCCTCGGATCGGCGGCCGCGCTTCGTCGCGCCGTCACCTCGCTGGTCGACAACGCCCTCGCCCACGAACGCGCAGGCGGGGTGATCACGATTCACCTCGGACGGCGCGGGGCGCACGTCGTCATCGAAGTGCGCGACGACGGGGTCGGCATCGATCCTGCCGCGGTGGGAACGCTGTTCACCCGGTTCTCGCATGGGGAGGGCCACACGGCTACGGCCGGCCGTCAGCGCTACGGAATCGGCCTGGCGCTGGTCCGTGAGATCGCGCTCGCCCACCGTGGCGACATCGACGTTGCGCAGACACCCGGTGGTGGAGCGACCTTCAGGCTCACCCTGCCCGCCGCTCCGTCATCGTGACCGATCGGGTCGTGACTGGTCGGGGAACCGGTCACCGACCAGGGTGACGACTTCCCGCGCACAGCCCCAACTCAACGTGACTCCCGCTCCGCCGTGGCCGTAGTTGTGCACCACCCGCGCGCCGGAATCGAGCGGTTCACCCTCCTCGAGTCGGACGGTCGCGCGCGCGGGGCGCAGTCCGACGGCGTGCTCGAGTACCCGGATACCGCGCAGTGCCGGTACGAGATCGCAGCACCGCTCGATGATCGCGGCGCCTGCCGCGTGGTCGACTTCGGTGTCCCACTGGCCTTCGTCCAGAGTGCCGCCGAGGATGCAGTCATCCGCCCGGGGATGCACGTACGCGCGACCGCCGGGATGATCCTCGTCGCGGACGGACATGGTCAGACCGGGATTGGCCACGCGGACGATCTGACCTCGCACGGGGTACACCGCCGTGTCGTCGACGAGTTCGGCCGCTCCGAGTCCGGCACAGTTGACCACGACGTCGGCGTCGCCGAGTTCGGCCAGCGAAGATAACTGGCGAACGGCGAAATCCCCACCGAGACTCCGGACTTGGGCGACCAGCCACGGCAGATAGCGTGGCATCTCCGCCAACGGAACCGCGAAACGCAGGCCGTGTCGATAGCCGGGCGGCAGTTCTTCTGCTCGCGCGGGGCGCACACCACCCACCGCGGCCGCCCACGCCGGTTCGTCCGGCGCTTGCCGGTATAGTCCCAACGATTCGCGCATCACCACGCCCGGTACGCGGCTGGCCGCGTGGTCGGACAGCACGTGGAAAGCTTCTTCACCCCACCTCAGGACGCGTTCCCACGGCCCGACGTGCGTCGGGAACCATACCGCCGCTGCGAGTGCAGACGTGGTGGCCGCGGCAGGCGTACCGGCCACGACGCGGACACTGTGACCGGCGCTCAGCAGGGACACGGCAGTGCTCAGTCCGCTGATTCCGGAGCCGACGACGATGATCCGTTGCGCCTTGGCGACGTGAGTTGCGTCGTCGTCGTGAACGGTCTTTCCCTCGAGATGCATCGCGGACCATTATCGCGCTCGCGCCCCTGCCCGTCCCGCATGCCGGCAAGCGCGGGACGGTAGCCGGTAAAGGTCACCGCCGCGTGGGGACTTCGGTCCCTACCGCCGACCTCGGGCCATGTGGTCGGATCGATGATGGGTGCCGATCAAGGAGGAGTGCCATGGATTCGATCGTCACGTTGACGATGAACCCCGCACTCGACATCACCAGCCACGCCGACACAGTGCGGTCCACCAACAAGATCCGCTGCAACGACGTTCGATACGACCCGGGTGGCGGGGGGATCAACGTCGCTCAGATTGCGCACAACCTGGGGGCGTCGGTGAGGGCGGTGTTTCCCGCAGGCGGCGCAACCGGCGACGTCTTCACCGATCTGCTCGCCAGCAGAGGCGTTCCCTTTCGTCGTGTCGACATCGCCGACTCGACGCGGGAGAGTTTCACGGTCAACGAGATCGGCACCGGCCTGCAGTACCGTTTCGTCCTCCCGGGCCCGCGTCTGACGTTTGCCGAACAACAGTCGTGCCTGGCCGAACTGCGGGCCGCGGCTGCATCGGCCGAGTTCGTCGTGGCCAGCGGTAGTCTGCCGCCCGGCGTACCCGACGACTTCTATCAGCAGGTGGCGGCGATCTGCGAGGATCTCGGAGTCCGGCTGGTGCTGGATACCTCCGGTGTAGGCCTGCGGCATGTGACCTCCGGAGTGTTCCTGCTGAAGTCCAGCGAGCGGGAACTGCGCGAATTCGTCGGCCGCGAACTCGCGACCGAATCCGACCAGCTGACCGCCGCTCACGACATCATCGACGGTGGCCGTGCCCAGGTCGTCGTGGTGTCACTGGGTTCCGAGGGTGCGTTGCTCACTACATCAGAAGAGAGCCAACGGTTCTCGGCCATCCCCATCCGAGCGGTGAGTGGTGTTGGGGCGGGCGACGCGTCGGTCGCGGCGATCACGGTGGGCTTGAGCCGAGGGTGGTCGCTGTCCAAGTCGATGCGTTTTGGCATCGCCGCCGGGGCCGCGATGCTGCTGACGCCCGGCACGGCGCCGTGCAACAGGGCGGATGCAGAACGGCTCTTCGAAGTGGCGGCCGAACCGATGGATGTCGGTGCCGCATGCGTGTGACATTGCCGACCAAGGGAAGTGCGTCATGAAGTCGCCCATCACCATCGACCCGCGCCTGCACGATGCCGTCATCTTCGACCTCGACGGCGTGGTGACGGACACGGCGTCGGTTCACGCGCAGACGTGGAAGTTGCTGTTCGACGACTTCCTCTCGAGGCGGCCTGCGAACGACGACGAGGACCACGCGCCCTTCACCGACGATGATTACCAACACTTCGTCGATGGCAAGCCCCGCTACGACGGGGTCACCGACTTCCTTGCGGCGCGCGGAATCGTGGTGCCGGCAGGCGGACCGGCTGATCTCACCGAGGACACGGTCTACGGGCTCGGTAACCGGAAGCAGGACATGTTCCGCGAGCGGTTGGGTGACGGCGTACCCGTATTCGACTCGACGGTCGAACTCGTAATCAGGTTGTCCGAAGCGGGCGTCGCAACGGCCATCTATTCGTCGAGCCGCAATTGTGAATACGTCCTGAAGGCGGCGGGCCTGGGCGACCTGTTCGCCGTTCGCGTCGATGGTGTGGTCGCCGACGAGCTTGGGCTCCCCGGAAAGCCCGACCCCGCCGTCCTCCTGGAAGCCATCCGCAGACTCGGAGTCGTACCCGAGCGGTCCGTCGTCGTCGAGGATGCCGAGGCCGGAGTGGAGGCCGGCCGCAACGGTGGGTTCGCACTCGTCATCGGCGTCGATCGGACCGGACACGCCGACGAACTCGTGCGGTATGGCGCCGATGTCGTGGTCCCCGACCTCGCCGACGTCGCCGTACGCAGCGGAGACAAGCGCATGCCGGAACTCGCGAACGCACTGGAATCCTATGGCCAGCTGATCACCTTGATGAACGGACGCACGCCCTTCGTGTGCCTCGACTTCGACGGCACATTGTCCGAGATCGTGTCCGAGCCCGATGCCGCGGTGCTCGTCGAGGGCGCGGCAGAGGCCCTGGAACGGCTGGCTGGTCTGTGCCCCGTCGCGATCATGAGTGGTCGAGACCTCGCCGACATTCGCGACCGCGTCGGCATACCCGGCATCTGGTATGCGGGCAGCCACGGCTTCGAGCTCACCGCACCCGATGGCACGGCGCACCAGAACGATGCGGCTGCCGCCGCCGTACCCGTGTTGGAGCGCGCAGCCGGCGCACTGAGCGACGAGTTGGAAGACATTCCAGGAATTCGCGTCGAACACAAGCGCTACGCGATCGCGGTCCACTACCGCAACGTCTCACCGGAACACGTCGCCGGGATCATCGCCGCGACCCACCGCCACGGACAGCGCCATGGGCTGCGGGTCACCGGCGGTCGCAAGGTGATAGAGCTGCGGCCCGACATCGATTGGGACAAGGGCAAGGCGCTGAACTGGATTCAAGACCGCATCCACGTAACCGGCCGCATGCTGCCGATCTACATCGGAGACGACCTCACCGACGAGGACGCCTTCGATGCCATTCGGTTCGACGGCATCGGCATGGTCGTCCGGTACGACGAGGACGGTGGCCGTCCGACGGCCGCCCAGTTCACCCTCAACGACCCCACCGAAGTCCGCGAGTTTCTGCGGCGTGGCGGGAACTGGCTTGCATACGTGCAGCAGTCCTCCGACGAAGCGTGGAGTTTCACGTACGAGGGCTACGACCCCCACGACGAGAAGCTTCGTGAGGCGTTGTGCACGGTCGGTAACGGCTATTTCGCGACCAGGGGTGCTGCGCCCGAATCCAAGGCGGGCCAGGTCCACTACCCAGGCACCTACGTCGCGGGCCTGTACAACCGTCTCGACGACGTGGTCGCCGGCACCAAGACCGAGAACGAAAGCCTGGTCAACCTTCCCAACTGGCTTCCGCTGACGTTCCGCATCGACGGCGGAGCGTGGTTCGACATCGATGCCGTTTCGTTGTTGTCCTACCGCCAGACACTCGACCTTCGCGGTGCGGTGCTGACCCGGGAGCTGCGCTTCCGCGACGCGGCCGGACACACCACGTCGATGACCCAGCATCGGTTCGTCGCGATGCACCAGGCCCACGTCGCCGCGCTGGAGACGACCATCGTCGCCGAGGACTGGTCGGGAAGGATCGAGATCCGCTCGACGCTGGACGGCAACGTCGCCAATTCCGGTGTGGAGCGATACCGGCAGCTGGCCAGCACCCACCTGGGGTCCCTGGACAAGAGTGTGTTGTCCGAGAATTCGGTGCTGCTGACGGCCAGCACGACGCAGTCGTTGATCCCCGTCGCCCTTGCCGCGAGGAACACCGTCTGGCGCGACGGGTTGCCCGCGACTGCGACGTACCGACTCGTCGACGAAGAGTTCGAGATCGGCCACGTGATCTCCACCGAGTTGGATGCGGGACAGTCGCTCTCGGTGGAGAAGGTCGTGACGTTGGTCACGGGGCGCGATGTAGCCACCTCCGAACCGGCCGCGGCCGCAGAGCGACGGCTGGGACGTCAGGGGAGCTTCGCCGAGATACGCGATGCGCACGCGCTTGCCTGGGCCCACCTGTGGGAGCGGTCGTCGATCGAATTCGATGACCACGTCGATGAATTGCGCATCCTACGGCTGCATCTGCTGCATCTGCTGCAGACCGTGTCCTACAACAGCGAGGACATCGACGTCACCGTGCCCGCGCGTGGACTGCACGGCGAGGCCTATCGCGGCCACGTGTTCTGGGACGAGTTGTTCATCTTCCCGGTGCTGAACCTGCGGCTTCCCAGGATCACCCGTTCGCTGCTGCTCTACCGGCACCGACGGCTGCCTGAGGCGCGACGGGCCGCCGAACTCGCCGGCTACTCCGGTGCGATGTTCCCGTGGCAGTCGGGCAGCGACGGTCGCGAGGAAAGTCCGGCCCTGCATCTGAATCCTCGTTCGGGTCGGTGGAACCCCGATCCCAGCCACCTTGCACACCACATCGGGATCGCCGTCGCCTACAACGTGTGGCAGTTCTACCAGGCCACCGCCGACCTTGCGTACCTGATCGACTACGGCGCAGAGACGTTGGTCGAGATAGCGCGATTCTGGGTCAGCAGAGCGAAATACGACGAAGAACGGGATCGATTCTGCATCCATGCTGCCATCGGCCCCGACGAGTTTCATTCCGGCTATCCGAACCGGCCGTACGACGGCATCGACAACAACGCCTATACGAACGTGATGGCGGTGTGGGTGATCCTGCGGGCCATGGAGGCGCTCGAGTTGATGCCGCTTCCGAACCGGCTGGACCTACGCGAAAGACTGCGACTTACCACCGACGAATTGTCGCAGTGGGATAACGTCAGCCGACGGATGTTCGTCCCCTTCCACGACGGCGTGATCAGCCAGTTCGAGGGCTATGGTGAACTGGCCGAACTGGATTGGGATGCGTACCGCAAGCGCTACGGCAACATCCAGCGCCTGGACCGCATCCTGGAAGCCGAGAACGACGACGTCAACTGCTACAAGGCCTCCAAGCAGGCCGACGCGTTGATGCTGCTCTATCTGTTGTCATCGGACGAGTTGCGTGCGCTTCTCGATCGGCTCGACTATCACTTCGCCTCCGACCAGATCCCGAAGATGGTCGACTACTACATGGCTCGAACATCGCACGGGTCGACCCTCAGCGGGGTCGTGCACGCGTGGGTGCTCGCCCGGGCCAATCGAGATCGCGCGATGGACTTCTTCCAGCAGGTACTCAAGTCCGACGTCGCCGACATCCAGGGTGGCACCACGTCCGAGGGGGTGCACCTTGCCGCAATGGCCGGCAGTATCGATCTCGTCCAGCGGTGCTTCACCGGGCTGGAAACCCGGGGCAATCGTCTGGTATTGGATCCGAACTGGCCGGAATCACTTGGTGCCCTGGGGTTCCCGATCCACTACCGCGGTCACCATCTGCATGTGCGGGTCAGGGGGAGGGAGGCGGAGGTCAGTGTCGATCACCGCGAGGTGGCGCCCGTCGTCATCGAGTGTCGTGGTCGTGTGGAGGAACTCGCGCCGGGCCGCACCATCCGGTTTCCCTATCACCCGGCAGACGGGCCTGGATCCACGGTCGAGTAGGCGCCGTGCTTCGGCTATGCCTGGCGCGCGACGATCACCGGCATCCGCGCCGCCTGAACCACCGCCACGCTGACCGAACCAAGCAGCATGCCCGCGAACCCGCCGCGCCCGTGGCTGCCGACCACGATCAGCTGCGCCTCCTGCGCCTGCTCGATGAGCTGGCGGGCCGGCCGATCACATACGACGAGGCGATGGACGCTCACATCGGGGTAGCGTTCGTGCCATCCCGCCAGACGCTCGGCCAGAACCGCGTCCTCCGACGACTTCATCGTGGACCAGTCCATGCCGGGAAAGTCGATTGCGCCCGTATCGCTCCACGCGTGCAGGGCGACCAGGTCCACGTGGCGATGTGATGCCTCGTCGAACGCGATCGCCGTGGCCAATTCCGAGGCCGGCGAGCCATCGATACCTACGAGAACGGGCGCCTGCGCGGGGTGGGGCATCAACGGATCTTCGTCGTGGATCACCGCCACGGGGCAGTGGGCGTGATGGACCAACGCGTTGCTCACAGAGCCGAGTGGGCCGCCGAACGCCCCTCCAGCTCGGCGACCCACCACCACCATCTCGGCGCCTTTGGACATGTCGACGAGCGTAGGAACCGCGGCCGAATAGTACATTTCGGTCTTGACCCGTATGGGGTCGCTTCCCTTCGTGGCCGCTTGGACGATGCCCACCGCATCATCGATGAACTCGCGACCGCGTTTTTGCTGCCAGTCGCCGAAACCCGTCGGCAGAGGCGTCTGGGACCAGGGCGCCACCATGCCGTTGGCGACGTGGACCAGCGTGAGCCCAACATTTCGGAGCGCGGCGTCGCGGGCGGCCCAATCGACGGCGACCCGTGAAGCGGGTGAACCGTCGACACCCACCACGATGCCGGGAGGAGCCATGGGAGTGGTCATGACCGGACACTACGTCGGCGGGTATGCCCTGGCCAGGGGTCCTTGGTCCCAAACCGGGTGGGACTTTGGTCAGGCTCAGATGCGGGACTCATTCACAACCGGTCACAGAACCGACAGGTTGCCGGTGGCCATCAACGTGACAGCCGCAACCGCCGTCAGCGCAATGACGGCAAGGACACCAAGCTCGGGCTTGCTGAAGACGGGAAGCCGGCTTTCTCTTCGGGCCCAGATGTAGAGGGCGGTCCCGACGAGGTAGAACACTGCTGCAATCAGCAGATACTGCCAGCCTCCCGCATAGACCAGCCAGACGGCATACACCAGCCCAACCAATCCGATGGCCAGATCGCGGGTGCGGCCATGGCCCGACTCGTACGTGTCACCACGCACCGCCAACAGCAGCTGATACGCCGCCGACCACAGATAGGGAAGCAGGATGAGAGAAGTGGCGAGCAGGACCAGGTTGAGATAGGTGCTCTCATTGACGAGGGTCCACAGCAGCATCGCCTGGACACACGAGTTGGTCAGCCACAGGGCATTCGCCGGCGCGCCGTGAGCGTTCTCCTTGGCTAGCGCTCTTGGCATCACGTGCTCGAGGGCGGGCAGACGGAGAATCTCGACGCACAGCATCACCCAGGCGATCAACGCGCCAAGGAGCGAAACCACGAGGCCGATGGAGATGAAGGCGGCGCCCCAAGTGCCCACCTGGCTTTCGAGCACGCCCGCCATGGACGGGTCAGGCAACCCGGCGAGTTCTGCCTGGGCCATCAATCCGTATGACAAGAGGTTGACCAGGAGAAGTAGCGCGAGTACACCGGCGAAGCCGAGCACCGTGGCACGGCCGACATCCCGGCGACTCCTGGCGCGCTGGGAGTACACCGATGCGCCCTCGATGCCAATGAACACCCACACGGTGACCAACATCATGTTCTTTACCTGGGTCATCGTGTCGCCCAGTGGGACCCCGTCGATTTGAGTGGACCTACCCCACAGGTCGGCGGTGAACAGACCCGCCTTGAATCCGACGGCTGCAATGGCGATGAACGTGAGAATCGGCACTACCTTGGCGATGGTCACCAGCATGTTGATGAATGCCGCGGTGTTGATACCGCGCAGGGTCATCGCGTGCACGATCCACAACAGCACCGATGCACCGATGATCGCGGGCAGGGTCCCCCCGCCTTCGAAGACGGGGAAGAAGTAGCCCAGCGTAGAGAAGAGCAAGACGAGGTAGGCGACGTTGCCAACCCAGGCCGACAACCAGTAGCCGAAGGCTGATGTGAAACCGATGTAGTTGCCGAAACCGGCTCGGGCGTAGCCGTATACGCCACCGTCGACCTCAGGCTTGCGAGCGGCCAGGGTCTGGAAGACGAAGGCGAGCATCAGCATGCCGACACCCGTGATCACCCACCCGATGATGAGCGGACCCGGGGCGGCGCTACCGGCCATCTGGGACGGCAACGCGAAGATGCCGCTGCCGATCATCGACCCGACCACGATTGCCGTCATGGCGCCCAGGCCCAGCCCATGTTTCGGGCCCGCGGGTGAGGACTCGGGGGGCTTCGAAAGTACCGTTTCGGACATCGTCGTCTCCCAGGTCAACCATTCGAGGCCACCGATGTCGCCCCGCCCAATCGACGTTAGAGTCGCTTACCGCTGTGCTGTGGAGGCTTTGGTCCTCGACGAGAGGGCATAAGTCCTCATTCGGTGGGAGAGACGGGCCGGCACGATGAGTCCCATGGGCGGCATCTGGGTAGGGCGATGGTCCTTTTCCGCTTCCAGAAGGCTTCTGGGTTGCCAGAGGGCCATTGGGTGCCATTTCTTGGGACTTTGGGCCGCATCGTCGACCGCCCACGGGCGGTAACGTCGCGGTCATGTCTGAGGATTCGCAACCCGTAACCATCCTGTCATTGGACGAATGCTGGGATCTGCTGTCAGGCGTCGCGCTCGGGCGGCTGGTCACGAACGTCAATGGCGAACCGCACATCTTTCCCGTCAACTTCGTGGTCCAGCGCCGCACCGTGCTCTTCCGTACGGCAGAAGGCAGCAAGCTGGTCAGCACGGCAATGAACAGGCGCGTGCTGTTCGAGGTCGATGAGCACAACGTTGGGCAGGGTTGGAGCGTGATCGTCGAGGGGGAGGTACGCACACTTCGAACGGACGAGGAGATCGAGGACGCGGAGCGAGCACAGCTCCTTCCCTGGACGGCGACGACGAAGGATCACTACGTACGAATTCGTCCGCTCAACGTCACCGGTCGGCGATTCGTCTTCGGTAGCGAGCCCAGCCGCGAATCCGTCGTCTAACCCGAGTTGGCAGGCGGGCGCTATTCGGCTTCGGCGCACAGTACGGCAGCCCCGTCGAAGCGGCCGGCCTTGAGGTCCGCCAGGGCCTGCTGACCCTGCGCCAGCGGGTATTCGTGTGTCGTCACCCGCAGGTGGTGCTCCGCGGCGAACCGCAGGAATGCCTCGCCGTCCGAGCGGGTGTTCGCGGTGACGCTGCGGATCTCGCGTTCGTAGAACAGTTCCCGCTCATAGTTCAGTGCGGGTACGTCGCTGAGGTGGATTCCGGCGATCGACAGGATGCCGCCGCGGTCGAGGGCGCGCAGCGCGACCGGTACGAGATCGCCGACCGGCGCGAACAAGATGGCGCTGTCCAACGGTTCGGGCGGGGCGTCATAGGCTCCCGTCGCCGACGCCGCACCCAGGTCGAGTGCCAGCCGTTGCGCCTTCGTGCCGCGGGTCATCACGTGGACGGTGGCCCCTTGGGCCAGGGCGATCTGAGCCGTCAGGTGCGCGCTACCGCCGAAGCCGTAGATGCCGAGTCGCCCGCCCGGGGGAAGGCCGGCGCGTTGCAGCGCACGGTAGCCGATGATGCCCGCACACAGTAGCGGCGCAAGTTCGACGTCGCTGTAGCCATCCGGCAGCCGGTACGCGAAGGCGGCTGGCACCGTGCAGTATTCGGCGTAGCCGCCGTCATCGTCCCACCCGGTGTACCGCGAGTTCGGACACAGGTTCTCGGCACCGCGCACGCAGTAGCGGCACTCACCGCACGTCCTGCGCAGCCATGCCACACCGACCCGGTCACCGACGGCATGGTCGGACACGTCGGGACCGAGTTTCGTTACCGTTCCGACGATCTCGTGACCGGGGGTGACTCGCGCGCGGTGCGGCACCAGATCGCCCTCGCTGACGTGGAGATCGGTGCGGCACACCCCGCACGCACTGACCCGTACCAGCAACTCGCCCGCTTCGGGCCGTGGGATCGGTGTGCGTTCGTAGTACAGGGGGTTGGTGTCGATCGGACCTGGCGCGCTGACGTGCCACGCGTTCATCGTCTGATCCGCGACGGTGGTCACCGGCCACCTCCATTCGACGGTCGACTCCTGGCGCCCAGGTCAATCGGTGACATCGACGCCTTCCGCCCCAACATCGGGGAGCAAGACGAAATAGTCCTCTTCCTCGGTGACGAAGTGCAGGGATAACAGCGCAGACAGCCCGTAGAGGCACCCGAGCAGATCCTCGGTCTCGGCTTCACGAATGACGCCCTCGGCATCGGAGCTCTCGACGTGCGCGTGCAGTCGGTAGGCCAAGCGGTATATCTCGGTGTGCATCCGGCTCATCGGCCCGGTCGCCTGCGTACTGCCCAGAGGATCGGCCAACGCGGGGTACAGCGAGCGCTCCTCGGCACGCTCGTGGGGGAGCACGTCGTCCTGCACGAAGGCGTCGGCCCGGCGAAGGAACTCCAACGCGGTTGTCCGCTCGCCGATTGCGAGGTAGTGGGCGGTGTCCCGTAGAAGCGACAGGTCATCCCGCATCTCGTCGTGTTCGGCGGAGAACCTACGGATCAGACCCTCCGTGTCCGTGGTCAAGGCGGGTGTTTCGATGCCACCTGGGCGTAGCGCCCGCAACGCGTTCAGTATCACGGCGACGTCGATCGCTTCCTGGAGGAGCGCGCCGGCCGCCGGCGGCAGAAGTCCAGCCGCGGCGAATCCCATTGCCAGGATGGACAAGACCATTCCGGCGATCGCGCTCTGCAGTGCGATTGTTCGCGATCGACGGGCGACGAGCATCGCATCGGCAAGCCTGTCGATCCGGTCGGTCGTCAACACGATGTCCGCGGCCTCCGAACTCGCGGTCGAGCCGCGGGCCCCCATCGCCACGCCCACGGTGGCGGCGGCAAGTGCGGGGGCATCGTTGACCCCGTCGCCCACCATGACGGTGACGGCCCGTTCGCTCTCGGCGCGCACACCGGACACCTTGTCCGCCGGCGATTGCCCGGCCCGCACCTCGTCGATTCCGAGGACCGAGCCGATCTGTTCGGCCGGTGCGGATCGGTCACCGGTGAGCATGACCAGCCGACTGATGCCGGCGGCTCGAAGCCGACGCATGGTGCGCGGTGCATCAGGGCGCAGCGGATCGGACAGCAGGATCGCGCCGACGAGTTCGCCGCCGACGTCGACCCACGCGATGGCGGCAGCATCGAAGGATGCCCTGGACAGGGCCGCGGCCGCCCACTTCGGCGGATAATCCGGCAACGAAAGGTTTCCCACCATTACCCGCCGCCCGTCGACGGTGGCCGTCATGCCCTTTCCCGCCTCTTCGACGGAGTCGGTCGGAAGGCTGAGTCGAAGGCCCCGCTCCGTTGCTTCGTCGACGATCGCCTTCGCCAGCACGTGCGGGGAGAACTGGTCGGCCGAGGCCGCGAGCCGCAATACCTCGGTCGACGTCCATCCGTTGGCCGCGACGACGTCGGTCCCGCGAGGTCGGCCGGTGGTCACCGTCCCGGTCTTGTCGAGCACCATGGTGGTAGCGCTTCCCAGATTCTCCAACGCTCCACCGCCCCGAACGATCACACCCAGCCGTGAAACCCGCGACAGACCGGACACGATCGCGACGGGCGCCGCCAGCAGCAGGGGGCACGGTGTCGCCACCACGAGTACTGCGACCGCACGGGTGGCCGACCCGCTCACCAGCCACGCCGCACCCGCCACCACGAGCGCCAGTGGAAGGAACCACATGGCGATACGATCGGCGAGGCGCACCACGGGCGCACTGGTTGCGGCAGCTTCGCGGGCCAGCCGGACGATGTTCGCGTACGTGCTGTCACTGGCCAGGGCAGTGGCCTCGATCTCGATTGCACCGCCGGCGTTGACCGAGCCGCTACGGACCTCCCGTCCAGCGTGCAGCTCTACCTGAACGGACTCGCCGGTGAGGGCGGACTCGTCGAGAACTGCCACATCCGAAGCGATCCGCGCATCGACCGGAAGGATCTCGCCGGGACCGACGACCAGGAGATCGCCGACCTCCACGTCGGCCACGGGCACCGTCACCACTCCGTCGGCCGTGCGGCGGCGCGCCTCCCGCGGCGCGCGGTCCAGCAGCGATCGCAGGTCCTTCGAGGCGCGTCTGGACGCCGTGCTCTCTAGCGCCTGCCCCGTCGCAAGCATCACGCCGATCAGCGCACCGGCCAGATATTCGCCAACGGCAAGGGTGCCGAGCAGCGACAGCACGGCGATGATGTCGACGCCAAAGGTGCCGCGCCGCAACGCGGCAACCACCCACCAGCAGGCCGGCAGTAGCGCGACGATCGTGCCTGCGGCCCAGAGCGCGTTCGCGATGTCGTTGGCGCCCAACGACCACGCCGCGCCGCCCGCGATCAGGGCCAGCACCGTGGAGGCGACCAGCGACCGCAACAGGGCCTGGCGCAGCGCCGCGTGGTCGACGGCAGCGGGAGCAGCGTCTTCTTGGTGACTCTGGGTCGGGGGCGAGGTAGGCACGGGACCCATCAGGTAGACGTCGGAAGCGTCGACGGCTGCCGGTCGCCGAGGTCGGCATCTTCTGACCGGCGCCGGATTCCCCGCAGCATGCCACGGGTCGCGAGGGCGGTGACGGGCTCGGCTAATTCGGCCAGCAGCACTTCACCGGGGTGACGCAGCGCCACCCGCGTTCGGATGAGGAGGCGGCAACGATCGTCCCCATGCGGAATCAGGTGGAAGGTCCACACCGTTTCACACGCGAGATCCGGCGGCGCCGCGCGGAGCACGATGGTCCGTTCGTCGACGACCTCGGCGACCGACAGCGCGATGCCCCTGCGTAGCCCGATCCACCCGGCCGGTGTCAGCCGCACCACGTCGGTGTCATCGAGCCTCTGCCATTCAGGATGGATCCGGTCGGGGGCACGGTGCCGCGGCTGGAAGAGATTCTCGACGGCTTCGTAGCTGTACAACCCGCCGCGATCCTGACCCATCTGGAGCAGCCAGGGCCATACGTCCGCCGCCGAGCGCTGGATCCAGACACCTTCGGTGGTCTGCAATGCCGGCTGCCTCATCAGCTCGTCACCTGGCAAGCGCATCCGGCACTCTTGTTTCGTCGTGCCCCAGTTGAGGAAGTACCTCCGTGCGCAGTAGAGCAGCAGCGCCGTTCCCGCGGCCACCGCCGTATGGCGGACGTGCCACCCGGACCCCATCGTCAGCGCGACGAACTGGCGACGGCGGGTTTCCAGGTGAGCACGTCTTCCAGCGGCCGTCGGGGCGTGGGCGGCGGCACGTCGTCGAGCGCCGGAACGGCGCCCACCCGGATCAGCACTTGCGGCAACGGCCGTCCGGTCAATCCGCTGACGACCTCGCGGCTCGCATCGAGCTCGGTCAGGTGAGTCAACGGGCAGGTGGCGAGACCGGCCATCGTCGCCTCGAGGAGTGCCGCCGAGAGCGCCTCGCCGCAGGCCAGTATGTCGCGGCGGGTGTCGCCGAGAGCAGAGAGCACCAGGATCTTCGATCGGTCCTCGGACACCTGCGGGCGTCGTTCCCGATGTTGGGTGACCGGGAAGCTGCGGCCGATGTCCACCCGGTCACTCTCGGCGGCGGACACCAAGGAACTATGCGGGATGCCATCGACGACCTCGAAAGGTGCTGTCCACCAATCTAACTCGGCATGATACGGCGAATCGTACATGCGCAACGCCTCGGTCAGATGGGATGCCTCGGCGAGTTGCGGCCGGGCGTCATCGGACAGGACGTCCAACAACGCGAGATCGTCGTCGACGGCGTTGCGCAGCAGCGGCTCGAAGCCGGCCCAGTCGGCCGGCGCCGCGAAGGGCAGGCGGTCGGTGTGCCGGGTCAGGATGGCATCGGCACGTTGGCGATGGGCGTCGGTCACATAGGACATCGGGACGAAGTAGATCGTCGCCAGATGAGTGTGATCGTTCGGATTCGGGTAGTAGTCGACATTCGCCGTCCACCCGGCTGCCGCCATGGCGACCCTCACGTGGTCGAGTACGGCACCGCAGCTGATGACGGCCTGCCGGCCGGAGGAATCCGTGTCGACGAGCCGGTCGCGATCCAGGTACAGGTGCAGGACGCCGCCGCCTTCGCCAACGAACCGCCAGGGCTGGCTGTTGTGGATCGACGGGGCCCGGCACGCGAGGTGTACCGCATTCGCGATGACATCGCTGGGCACCACTGGTTTCTGCATCGTGCTCCTCCTCTTGTCCTCACCATGAACTGTCGTGGGAAGCTCGGCATTCTCGCCAGGGTCGAAGGTCACCTGACCCTCCTGCCAACGGCCCCAACCACCTTCGAGGTGGGGCCGGTGGACGGGGTCTTTCTACTCTTCGGACTGAGGACCTGTGGCGGAGGAGAGGGGACCCACGACCGCTATCGGGGGATCCCCGGGACCGCGACGATTGCTGCATGACCTCAGCACCGGCGCCCACCGCGGTCCCGCTCGAGTCCGTCGCCGGCACAGGGGGTGCGCCTGAGGTGCACGAGACCCATACCGGCATCGTCGTGTTGGCCGGTGATCGGGCTTACAAGGCCAAGAAGCCCGTCGTCAACGACTTCCTGGACTTCAGCACGGTGAAGCGCCGGGAGGCTGCGTGCAAGCGCGAGGTCCTGCTCAACAAGAGACTCGCCCCGGAGAGCTACCTCGGGATCTCGTACCTGACCAGCCCCGACGGCGGGCAACCCGAACCCGTGGTGGTGATGCGCCGCTACCCCGACTCACTTCGTCTCGCGTCCATGATCCGGCGGGCTGAACCCGTCGAGCGGTGTCTGTCGCAGATCGCCGACAGGATCGCCCGGTTCCACGCCGCCGCCCCCCGATCCACACGGATCGATGCCTGCGGCAGGGTCTCGGCGATCACCGCGCGATGGCAGGAGAACCTCGCCGAACTCCACCGATACGTCGGCACCGTGCTGACTCCGGAACCATTGGCCGACGTCGAACACCTGGCAACGCAATTCATCGATCGACGGGCCGTGATGTTCGCGGGCCGAATCCACGACCGCCGCATCGTGGATGGTCATGGCGATCTGATCGCAGACGACATCTTCTGCCTTCCGGACGGACCGGTGCTGCTGGACTGCATGGAGTTCGACGACCAGCTCCGATACGTCGACGGAATCGACGACGCGGCGTTTCTCGCCATGGATCTGGAGTTCCTCGGTAGGCGCGATCTGAGCGAGTACTTCCTGGCCGAGTACCGTCGGCTCGCTCGCGACACGGCACCGGCGGCGTTGATGCACTTCTACATCGCCTACCGCGCCGTCGTGCGTGCGAAGGTCGACTGCATCAGGGCGAGTCAGGGCGATCAAGCAGCGGCGGCAGGAGCGCGCAGCCACCTCGATCTCGCGTGCACACATCTCCGTGCGGGCACCGTGCGACTGATTCTCGTCGGTGGCGGTCCCGGAACCGGAAAGACCACGCTGGCAGGCGCGTTGGCCGAACGTATGGACGCGACGGTGGTCTCGACCGACGACGTCCGCCGGGAACTGGAGGCCGGCGGCGACATCGAAGGCGCCATCGGCGAGTACGACGCCGGCCTCTACAGCCCCGACAAGGTGACGATCGTCTACGCGGCGGTCCTGCGGCGGGCGCGTCGATTGCTGGACAGTGGACACTCCGTGATTCTCGACGGCACCTGGCGTGATCCGCGCCATCGCGAGCAGGCCCGTGAGGCAGCGGTCCACGAAGGCTGCCCGATAGTGGAATTGAGTTGCTCGGTAGCGCTCGAGGATGCGGAGGCGCGGATCATCGAGCGCGCCGACACGTCATCGGACGCCACTCCGCACATCGCCTCCTCGATCGCTCGGGACGGGCACACGTGGGCGGAAGCACACCGCATCGACACCGACAGGCCAGTGGGCGACTGCGTGTCCGAGGCCCACGAAATATGCTGTCTGGCCGTCTGAATGCGATGACCGACCACTCAAGACCGATCGTCGTGGGCGCGAACGGCAGCGCGGCCGCACTGCGGGCAGCCCGCTGGGCCGGTGCGGTCGCCGAACGCTTGACGGCGCCGCTGGTCATCCTCGCCGCGGAACCCTATCTCAGGCACAATCTGTCGGACGCGGGCGCCGCAGTCTGGGCCGCCGAACTCGCCGAATTCCGCGATTCGGTCGACGGCATCCTCAGGTCTGCTCGGGAGTCGGTCCTCGGCGACCATCCGGAAGTGGTGGTGACCACGTCGACGGTGACCGAGCCCGCCGACCGGGCCCTGATCGCGGCCAGCCGTGATGCCCGCCTGGTCGTGTTGGCCTGCGATGACGTGACCGCGACCGGGGCGGTGCTCGCCGGGTCGGTCACACTCGCCACGGTCGCGCATGCGATGTGCCCCATCGTGGCGTGGCGCGATGATTCGGCCTCCCCAAACCCGCTGCCGACCTCGCAGCCGATCGTCGTCGGCGTCGACGGGTCGGACTCCGATGGGGGCGCCCTTCAAACGGCCTTCGAACTCGCGGAGAACCTTGGCGCCCCGTTGCGTGCGATTCACTCGTGGATGCGTGGTGCGCCCGCAGCCGAACGCAACCTGCCGTCGCCATTGCACCGGGATTCCCGCGAGGAGAATCAGTGGGGACGTCTCGACGAACTCGTCGAGCGGTGGCGTGGGCGCTACCCCGGCGTGGAAATCACCCAGATTTGCGTGCCCGGAAAGCCGAGCGCCGCGTTGGTCGAGCACGCCGCAGATGCCCAACTCGTGGTCGTCGGAAGCCGGCGGCGCAATCCACTGACCCGTGGGCTCTTCGGGTCGACCAGCCTGAACCTGCTTCACCACTCCAAGGTGCCCGTGGTGCTGTGCCCGTTCGCCGAACACGACTAGCTAATGAGAATGAGAACCAGGTTCGCGAGGGGAAAGGCCTGCGACCAGCGGTGTGTCGACGCCTACCCGTCCGATACCGTCCGCGCCGCCCGGCGAACCAAGTGGTTCATCCCGCCCCGGCAGCGTCTCGGTGAAGAACTCGGCGTTGTCGGCGAGGTGCGATCGCTGATCGTCGGGCAGATCCGTCTCGTAGTAGATCGCTTCGACGCGGCAGATCAACTTGCAGGCACCGCAGTCAACGCACTCGTCGGGATTGATGTAGAGCGAACGATCGCCTTCGTAGATGCAGTCGACTGGGCATTCCTGTACGCACGACTTGTCCATCACGTCGACGCAGCCGGTTCCGATCACATAGGTCATGCCGCAGAGACTAGAAGCCGGTCCGCGCCGCGGACGAGGGTAGAAGGACCGGCATCGTCGGGACCAAAGTCCTCCGGCGTATCGTCGTCCGGGCCGTGCCCCACCGGACGAATGGTCCTGCCGGGGACGGCATGTCGATACGAGGGGTAGCCGGTATGACGAATCGACGGTCCTGGTTGGCGGGCCTCGCGGTGATGGCAGCCCTCGTCGCGTTCTACCGCCGTCACCTTCGGCCGTGGATGTATTCCTGGGGGGCGACGGCCGAGGAGTTCGCGTCCGGACTACCTGGTGATGAACTGCTGGAGCCCGGCGTGATCCGCACCACCCGCGCGATCGCCATCGACGCGCCCGTGGAGTACGTCTGGCCGTGGCTGGCCCAGATCGGCGAGGACAGGGGCGGGTTCTACAGCTACAGCGTGCTCGAGCGGGCCGCCGGTACCGACATCCACAATGCCCACCACATACATCCCGAATGGCAGGAGCTGCGAGTCGGGGACGACATCTGGTTGGCGCGCCGCTACGGAGATCGTGGCCGTCAGGTCGTGGCGGCGGTGGAACCGATGTCGTTTCTGGTCTTGGTGTCCACGTCGGACTACGAACGCATTCGGCATGGCGGACGAGCACGAGGTGGTTGGGCCTTCCACCTACACCCCGCCGGCAGCGGCACCCGGCTGCTGATCCGGGGCAGTGGCGGCCCGGTCGGCCACGCCGCGTTCGACGTGCCGCACTTCGTCATGGAGCGAAAGATGATGCGCGGCATCCGATGGCGTGCCCAACACCTCTTCTGACCGCTCGCGGCAGACTAGTCGGGATCGAAGACCAGAACCGGCTCGCCACCGAATACGAAGCGTCGGCCGGTGATCTCGATCGGCAGTATTCGAAGGTAGCGCCGTTTCGTCGTGGCCGTCCACGGCAGCACCTGGGCCCGCTCGGCTTCTTCGATCTCGGCCGTGCCTTCGATGACGTGCGCCCGCCCCTTCACGACGACGCTCCAGCCCTGCGCGACGTCGTGCGCGTCGGCTTCGAAGGCGACGTTCTGATTGACGGCTGCGGCAGCCAATTTGGTGCCCTCTGCCGTGCGGATCAGCACCGTTCGATGCTGGATGACGAAGTTGACCGGGAAGATGTCGGGCAGGTCGCCGACGCTGGTCGCAAGCCGGCCGAGCGAGATGCCGGACAGCAGGTCCCAGGCCTCGTCATCTGTGATCGACGTAATGGGTTGTGCAGCGGAACCGTTCATGTACGTGCCTCCCGTCGAGGTGGGATCTGGTACGGCCGGAGCCGTACTGCCGACGTTATCGGCGAGCGTGTAGTTACTCGTCGGCCCTTCGTCACCGTTGCACGGGCACAAAGTCACTCAGCGACGGATACCGGGGCAGATCCGCCCCGAGACAAGTGACTTCCGACCCTCGCCGGAGGAGTCACACTCGGTCAGTGTCGAGGGACATCGTGAGACAGGGAGAGGCAGGCGGTCCGATGGACATGGATTTCCCCGACGCGCCGACGGTGCGTACCGCGTTGTCGATGGCGACCCGGGCGCCTTCGGTCCACAATGTCCAACCTTGGTCTTGGAAGGTCGGCGCGAAGAGTCTGCACCTGTACGCCGACATGACACGGCGTCTGGTACACACCGATCCTGACGGCCGCGACATGATGGTCAGCTGCGGTGTGGCGCTGAATCATTGCGTCGTTGCGCTCGCGGCACTGGGTTGGCAGAGCACCGTCCACCGATTTCCGAGCCCGTCGGACACGTCGCACCTCGCCGCCATCGAACTGCTGCCGTACGTGCCGGTCGAGGTGGACGTCACCCTCGCCGCGGCGATACCGCGGCGCCGCACCGATCGACGCCATTTCAGCGCGTGGCCGGTGTCCCACGGCGATGTCTCGCTGATGGGGGTCAGGGCCGCCCGGATGGGTGTCGCCATGCGGCGAGTCGAACCATCGGCCGACCTCCGCGCAGCGCTGGCGCAGTCGGTGTGGTTGCACGCCACCGATCGCGACTACCTCGACGAGTTGACGGTCTGGAGTGGACGACATGCCTCCACCGCGGGTGTCCCCGCCCGCAACGTACCGGCGTCAGACCCGGCGTCGCCGGTACCGGCGCGACTGTTCGCCGGCACGGCCTTGGCGCAACCGCCCGGTGCTTCCCCGAACGAGGATCACGGCGTGCTGTTGGCCTTGGGCACCAGAGACGATGACGACGTGGCCCGATTACGTGCGGGAGAAGCCACCAGCCTGGTGTTGTTGACCGCCACCGCACAGGGATTGGCGAGCTGTCCGGTTACCGAACCGCTGGAGGTTGGTGAAACACGCGACGTCATCCGTGCGGACGCCTTTGGCGACGAAAGCTTCCCGCAGATGCTGGTTAGAGTCGGCTGGGCCCCGGTCAACGCCGACCCGTTGCCCTCGACACCGCGCCGTCCGTTCGACGACGTCGTCGGCCGGATGGCCGACGCGGAATGATGCCGGACCCGGTCGGTGCGGCGAATCGAGCGCGGGACCTCCGGCCGTCGAAATGGTGTCATTCGGCCCTCGGAAGAGGGCTGACGCACCGCCGATGCTTGGTACTGTCAGGGCCGCGGGATGGCAGGCCGACTTCTCCGTCTGGGAAGGCCATGGATACGTTCACACTTGACTGGGGTCGCAGTTGGTTGGTGCGGATGTTCGGTCGAAACCCTCTGGTGCGCAGAAGCGACCGGGTCGAGACGCTCGCCGTGGTCGTCGCCGTGATCGCCGTCGTGACGGCGATCCCGGTTGCCGCGGCATTCGGAACGTCGATGCAGGAAAGCCGCTCGGCGACGTACGCCAGGGAGGCGTCGACTCACCACCAGACCACCGCGACGGCGCTCGCCGACGCCACCGTGCACGCAGAGCCAAGCAGTGACACCTACACCGTCAAGGCGAGGTGGTCCGCCGCAGCCGCCGGCGGCACCCACGTCGGAACCATCTCGGTGCGGGACTGGGTCGACGCAGGCGATCGATTCGACATCTGGACCGACGCCGACGGCACGCGTGCGGCCCCTCCGCCTCCGGCCAGCAAGGCGACGACCGAGGCGGTGTGCTTGGCCGTGCTGATGTGGATGGTCGCCGTCGGCGTGGTCGTTGCGACGGTGGACTACCTCCGTCGGCGGCTGGACCGCGCCCGATACGCGGAATGGGACCGTGATCTCGATTCCCTGGCAGGCAACGACGGTGGCCGGTTGCGGTGACCGCCGACGGGCCGGTGCCCCATCGAGGCGTCATCGTTGCCGTGGACGGATCTCCGGCGAGCACGATGGCGACGGAATGGGCCGCCCGGGAAGCGGCATTGCGCCACGTTCGATTGACGCTGGTCCACGTGCTGGCCGATCCGGTGCTCACGATGTGGCCCGAACCGCCGCTGCTGGACGACTTCTGGACGTGGCGCGACACCGAGGGCCGACAGATTCTCGACGATGCGCGGCCGGTCGCCGACGCGGCGATCCGCGGCTCCGATCCGATCGTGGTGGAGCAGGCGACTTACGCCGGGTCAACCATCTCCACCCTGGCCGATCTGTCCAAGGACGCCGAGCTGATCGTCGTCGGCCGGCGCGGTCACGGCGGTATGGAACGTCGGCTCATCGGCTCGGTCAGCGCCGGTGTGGTCCGTCACGCACACTGCCCGGTTGCCGTGATCCACGGCGAAGAACCGCTGGTGGTAAATCCCGGCGCGGCACCGGTTCTCGTCGGCATCGACGGCTCGCCGGCCTCGGAACTGGCGACCGCCATCGCCTTCGACGAGGCATCGCGGCGCGGTGTCGACGTCGTCGCGATGCACTCGTGGGCCGACTACGGGCCGAAGAGGTTCATCAGCGTCGATTGGCAACGGCAGCTCGAGGTGGGCACGGAGGCTTTGGCAGAGCGGCTGGCCGGCTGGCAGGAGCGCTATCCCGAGGTCGCGGTCGACCGTCGGTTGGTTCACGGCGAGCCCGCCGCCCAACTGGTAGCCGCGTCGGAGACCGCGCAACTGATGGTCATCGGCAGTCATGGCCGAGGTGGTTTTGCCGGGATGCTGCTCGGGTCGGTGAGTTCCGCGGTCGTAGAAGCCGTGAAGACACCGCTCATCATTGCGCGACAGCCGTGACCGTCCGGGTCACGGTAATGGCGCGGACCAGTGCAGCACCGTTCCACCGTGCTCGGCGTTTTCGACCGTGAACGTGCCGTCGCTCTCCTCTGCCCGGTGACGGAGGTTGTTCAGTCCGCTCGGACTGATGTCGTCCGGCATGCCGCAGCCGTTGTCGGTGACGTCGATGGTCAGGTCGTCGTCGACCTTGACCAGGACCGTGACTTCGGTTGCGCCACCGTGACGTACCGCGTTGCTGACTGCTTCGCGTACTACCGCTTCGGCGTGGTCGGCGAGGCCGGGTTCGATGACCGAAAGCGGGCCGCTGAACTGTGAATTGGTCCGCACCCCCGCTCCGGTGAACTGCCCGACGGCCTCGTCCAGACGCTGGCGCAGCCGAGTCGGCCCTGCCGCGCCGCCATGCAGGTCGAAGATCGCGGTGCGGATCTCCTGAATGACACCCTGCAGGTCGTCGACGGATGCGGAGAGTCGCTGCTGAATCTCGGGTGACCGAATGCGTGCAATCGTGCCCTGCATGCCCAGGCCGATCGCGAACAGTCGCTGGATGACGTGGTCGTGGAGATCTCGTGCTATCCGATCCCGGTCGGTCAGGATGTCGAGTTCGCGCATCTGTCGTTGTGTCGTCGCGAGCTGCCAGGCCAGCGCCGCCTGATCGGCGAACGCGGCCATGGTCTCCAGTTGATCGTCGGCAAATGGTGGCGAACCACGTCGCCGTGCCGCAATGACCACTCCCGCCACCGTCTCGGTGGCACGCAGTGGGAGCACCAGGACCGGCCCCGCGTCGACGACGATGCCGTCGAGAATGCCGGTGTCATGGTCTCCATACGGCGTGCGACTGCGAAAGACCTCGCCAATGATGGTCCCTTCCAGGGGTATCAGCGCCTCCGCAAGGGTGAGGTCGCTGGCCCCGGCGGTTTCGGCGACGATGAGTTCGCCGACCTCGCTCACCGCCCTGTCGGCGTCGGCGGGAATGGCGACCAGGGTGACATCGGCACCGGTCAGTTTGTGTGCTTCGTCGGCGATGAGTCGAAAGACCTGGGTGGGGTCGATGCCCGACAACAGTTCGGTGGCGATGTCGCGGGTGGCCTTCATCCACGACTGCTGGGAGCGCGCCCGCTCGTAGAGTCGTGCGTTGTCGATCGCGACACCGGCGGCCGCGGCGAGCGCCTGGGCCAGCACCTCGTCATCGTCGTTGAAGACCTGTCCGGAGGTCTTCTCGGTGAGGTACAGGTTGCCGAACACCTCGTCGCGGATGCGCACCGGAACTCCGAGGAAGCTGCGCATCGGTGGGTGATTCGGGGGGAAGCCGACGGAGGCGGGATGTTCCTCGATGTTCTGCAGCCGGATCGGAGCGGGCTGTTCGATCACCAGGCCCAGGACACCACGGCCCTGGGGTAGGTGCCCGATCTGCTCACGGGTCGTTTCGTCGATTCCCTCGTAGATGAACTCGACCAACTCGTTGTCGTAGCCCCGGATCCCGAGCGCGCCGTAGCGGGCGTCGAGCAGTTCGATGGCGGTGTGCACGATCGTCCGCAACGTGGTGTCCAGGTCCAGACCTGCCGTCACGGCCAGCATCGCCTCGACGAGTCCGTCGACTCGGTCGCGTTCCTCGATGATCTGTTCGACGCGGGCCTGTACCTCGCCCAGCAGCTCGCGCAGCCGGAGTTCGGATAGATCTCGCAGCGGCCGGGCGCCGACATCAGACCCCGGAAAAGCCCCTTCGGTCACCGAGCCATTCTCACACCCGCAGGGGGACGCGAGGTCCGTGTTCGCGCCAGGGGTCAGGATTCGTCGTGGCGTGGGCGGTCGAGCTTGGTCGCGTACACCGCGGCCTGCGTGCGTCGTTGCATCCCGAGCTTGGCGAGCAGCCGCGACACGTAGTTCTTCACCGTCTTCTCGGCCAGGAACATCCTGTCCGCGATCTGCTTGTTGGTGAGTCCTTCGCCCAATAGGCCGAGGAGGACGCGTTCCTGGTCGGTGAGGGCGGACAGCGGGTCAGCGCGTTCCGCGGCGCCGCGTAGCTTCGCCATGAGTGCAGCTGCCGCGCGATTGTCGAGCAGCGATCGGCCCGCGCCCACCTCCTTGATCGCCTCCGCCAACTCCATGCCCTTGATGTCCTTGACCACGTAGCCACTGGCGCCGGCCAGGATGGCGTCGAGCATCGCTTCGTCGGACGTGAACGAGGTCAACATCAGGCACCGCAGGTCCGGAAGCCGGGAGAGCAGCTCGCGGCACAACTCGATGCCGTTGCCGTCCGGCAGGCGGACGTCGAGGACTGCCACGTCGGGTCGCAGCGCCGGGATCTGCGCCATGGCGTGAGCGACCGTCCCGGCTTCTCCGATGACCTCGAGTTCGGGGTCGGCACTGAGTAGGTCGATCAGGCCGCGACGGACGACCTCGTGGTCGTCGACGAGAAATACGGTCACCATGGTGTGCCCTCCCGGGTCGGTCGTGACGCATCGCGACGACGACGCTTCCTCCGTGGAGACGATAGGCGATCAGGGCGAGCGCCGACCCTCATAACTGATCATGCGGATCGCACACCAGGACCGAGCAGTCGGTATCGTGCAGCGCGGCGTAGCTGGGCGGGCCGATCATCTCCGCCACCCCGTGTGTCCGCCGCCGTCCGACCACGACGAGCTGAGTGGTGTGGGCATGACGGGACAGGTAGTTGAGTAGGTTGCCCGGAACCGCCACGGGCCGTATGTCGAGATCGGGATGCATGCGCGTCCAACGCTCGAGCCGTCGGCTCAGGTCGGCCTTGGCTTGGCGGTTCATGTCGGCCACGGCGCCGCCGTCGCGGACGTCGGTGAAGTGCGGCTCCCACGCGGCGACGACGACCAGGGGCACCTTGCGCAGGAGCGCCTCGTCGATGGCTTGCGCCAGGACCAGGTCGCTGTCCGGTAGGCGGTCCACCTCGACGACGACGGAACCGGGGTTGGCCGGCGATGTCTCGCCGCGGATGATCGCAACGGGGCAGTGCGCCGACTGCGCCAGCGCCGCAGCGGTCGATCCGAGGCGCCGCGTCGTCGCGGTCTTGAAACCCACCGCCCCGATGCACGCCATGGCGGCGGACCGACTGGCTTCCAGCAGTTTGTCGGTCGGTCGTCCCTGCAGGATCTCGACTTCGATCTTGACGTCGTCGGTCGTGGCTTCGACTGCGGTGAACACCTGCCGAACCGCGGTCTCGGCAGTCGCAAGGGCGCCCGAGGCGTCCGCGTGGAGTTGGGCCTCGATCGCGTACACCAGACGCAGCGGGATGTCGCGATCGACGGCTTCGGTGGCTGCCCACAACGCTGCGGTGAGGGCATTGCGGGAACCGTCGACGCCGACGATCACCGAAGATGGCGGTAGCTCGCTGTCTCTCATCGTCTGACTCCGCACTAGATGGGCTTCGCTGACGACGCTAGGTATCGCAGCTGCTCGGGAGCAGGGGAGAAGGTCACTACGCCGTCGTCATTGGTCCCTGATCGGGTTCTCCATCCTGGGGCCGATCAGCGACGGCCGAGCTTCTCGCGGACGAGGTCGGTGAGGAAGCGGCCTGCCGACACCGGTCGGAATGCCCGCGCCGCGTCGGTCAGCGCGGAGTGGGCGTCTGCGCTCAGCTCGATGTCTGCTGCCGCGACGTTGAACTCGAGCTGCTCGACGCTGGAGGCCCCGGGGATGGCGACGACACCTGGCAGATTGATCAGCCAGGCCAGGGCCACCTGAGCGGGTTTGGCGTCGACGTCTGCCGCGACGTCCCGCAGAGTCTGCAACAGTGGCTCGACGCGGCGCAGATTCTCGGTTCCGAACAGCGGGTTGATCGCGCGTACGCCGCCGGGCCGGTTGTCGATGCCGTACTTGCCGCCCAGCAGTCCCTGCGCCAGCGGGCTGTAGGCGATCACGATGCGGTTCTCGCGTTCGGCGAACGGAACGAGGTCGTCGAGCGCGCCGGGGTGGGCGAGCGAGAAGTGCACCTGATTGCTGATCACCGGCCGTCCCAGCGCCGCATCGGCCTTCTGCCAGCGGGCGAGTGAGTAGTTCGAGACGCCTGCTGCGCCGATGACGCCGCTGTCGAGCAGCCTGCGCATGCCAGGCATGATCACCGAATCGGGGACCACCGGGTTGGGTTGATGGATCTGGTACAGCGGGATGCGGTCCAGTTGCAGTCGCCGCGCGCTCGCCCGGGCCCTGTGCTCGACCACGGCCGGGAACGGCGCGACCGGGAAGATCTTGCTGGCCACCGCGACGTCGGCGCGCTCGTCGCCCAGCGCTTCGCCGAGGATCCGTTCGCTCTTGCCCGTCCCGTAGATCTCGGCCGTGTCGAACAGCGTCACCCCGAGGGCGCGGGCGCGCTGCACGATGTCGCGCGCGGCCCCCGAGGCGTACTGGTCCCCGTATCCCCATTCGCGCGAACCGAACTGCCAGGTGCCCAGCCCGATCCGACTAACCCGGCCAACTCCGTCGACCTCGACATACTTCATGCCTCCACCGTACGTGCAGCGCGGTAACGCCCCCGTGCACCCGGGCCGGCGGCATATCGTCCCACCAGAGCGTCGAGACGTGCAGGTGGGACGCCCGGGCGACCAGTGAGGAGACGGACGTGCCAGATCGGCTGCGCGACATCCGGGAACTGATTGATGACACCGACGCCTACCGGGACGAGCTGTATCGCCGGTGGACGGGGCTGTTGAGTTATCGCTACATCGGTCGCAACCACGGATCGATGAACGAGGGCGAGGCCGATGACACCGTCACGATCCGCCGTGACATGCGCAATGATGCGGGCGGAATCATGGTGTCGCCGTTGGCCATCTCGTCGCCGGAGGGCTGCCAGACCGACATGGTGGCGGTCCCCAACCCGGTCATCGCGTCGGTGCAGATCCTCGACCCCGGGTACGACGTCAGACGCATCCGGATCGTCGACTCCGGCGTGGTTCACCAGGGCCGCACCATGGGCTACGGCCGCTGCAAGATCGTCGACGCGGACAACGCCGACCGGGTGATCGCCTTCAACGAGGGTCAGGGTGCCATCATCGGTGTCCCGCCCGAGGGCCTGGACAGGATGGACGTCCCCGGTACCGAGCTGGTCGTCGAGGACTCCCCGGACCTACCGCCGCTGTGGGACGCGTTCGGTGCGTCCAAGCGCGAGGACGGGCACTGGACCCTGCCCGCGTTGAGTCTCGAACTCGCCTCACCGGACGCGGCACTGCACATCGGCCCCCAGCACGTCGTGCTGGAGACCGCGGCCATCGATCTCGCCGCCGGCCTCGCGGGCACGCGCACACTGCAGGTGGTCAGCTGGCACGTGATGTTCATGGCGCGGGGCAAGGTCGGGCCGTTCCGGGTGGAAGGCACCGCATACGCGGGTGGCCCCGGCAAGGTCGGTGTGCGAATGCTGTTGCACGACGAAGGTAATGCCGACAGGGCAGTGACTTCGGCGGCTGCGATCTTCGACGTCGTCGGCTGAGCCAAGTACCGTCCGGCAGTCCGACGAGCGCCCGGATCAGTGGGCTGTGTCGGCGGCGCTCAGGGCCTGGTCCAGGATGTCGAGTCCGGTGT
Organism: uncultured Actinomycetota bacterium; assembly: GCA_963798245.1. GTDB lineage: Bacteria > Actinomycetota > Actinomycetes > Mycobacteriales > Mycobacteriaceae > Mycobacterium. Next base: position 459,200 of record CAWCSO010000001.1, on the reverse strand, counting down.
GCGCCTGCTCGTCGGTCACGATGCACGGCGGCACGACGTGGATCCGGTTGTAGTTGGCGAACGGCAGCAACCCGCCCTGCTTGCAGGCGGCGATGACCGCGTTCATCGCCGGACTGCTCGAGCCGTAGGGCGCCAGAGGCTCCCGGGTCCCTTGGTCGGCAACCAGTTCGACCGCCCAGAACACGCCAGCGCCGCGGACCTCGCCGACGCAGCCGTGCCGGGCGGCGATGTCGCGCAGTCGCGGTCCGATGACCTGCTCACCGATGCGCGCGGCGTTGTCGACGATGCCCTCTTCCTCCATCGCGTTGATCGTCGCGACGGCGGCGGCGGTTGCCAGTGGATGACCGGAGTAGGTGAGGCCACCGGGATACGCGCGGTGCGCGAACGTCTCGGCGATCGCCGGGCTGATCGCCACGCCGCCCAGCGGGACGTAGCCCGAGTTCACGCCCTTCGCGAACGTCAACAGGTCTGGGACGACGTTGAAATGGTCGATGGCGAACCACTTTCCGCTACGTCCGAAGCCCGCCATCACCTCGTCGGCGATCATGATGATGCCGTGCCTGTCGCACAGTTCGCGCACGCCTGCGATGTAGCCGGGCGGAGGCACCATGATGCCGGCCGTGCCCGGAATGGACTCGAGCACGATCGCGGCGATCGTCGACGGTCCCTCCAAGCGGATCATCTCGTCGAGATGCGCGAGCGCCCGCTCGCTCTCCTCGGCTTCGGTGGTGGCGTGAAAGTGCGACCGGTACAGGAACGGCCCGAAGAAGTGCACCACTCCTGCGTTGCCGTGGTCGTTGGGCCACCGTCGTGGGTCGCCCGTCAGGTTGATCGCCGTCTCCGTACCGCCGTGGTAGGAGCGGTAGCGGCTCAGCACCTTGTAGCGCCCGGTGTGAAGGCGGGCCATGCGCACGGCATGCTCGACGGCGTCCGCGCCGCCGTTGGTGAAGAAGATCGTGTCGAGGTCACCGGGTGTGTGCTGTGCGATGAGGCGCGCCGCCTCGGACCGCGCGTCGTTGGCGTGCTGCGGCGCGACGGTACACAGCTTGGCGGCCTGCGCCTGGATGGCGGCCACCACCTTCGGGTGCTGATGGCCGATGTTGGTGTTGACCAACATCGACGAGAAGTCGAGCAGCCGCCGGCCGTCACCGTCCCAGACGTAGCATCCCTGCGACGCGGTGATGGTCATCGGCGAGATCTCGGCCTGCGCAGACCAGGAGTGAAAGACGTGCGCCCGGTCGAGTTCGTAGGTTCGGGTGGCCTCGCGGCGCGCGTCGTCGACCGACAGGCCGTTCGGGAGCGTCGCGGTGTGGTCGGTCGTCGCGGTGTGGTCGGTCGTGGTCATGTGGACATCTTTCACTGGTTTGGTGCGGCCCGGCAATCGGCCCACGGGAATCCTGCGACGCGTCGGTGGCGTGTCGCGTCGTGGGATTCGCTGACGCTGTGGGGTTGTCGGTCCGGTGGGGGTTAGGTGTTTTGTGGGAAGCCGAGTTCGATGCCGCCGTGGCTGGGGTCGAGCCAGCGGCTGGTGATGGCTTTGGCGCGGGTGAAGAAGTGCACGCCTTCGGTGCCGTGGGCGTGGGTGTCGCCGAAGAGGGAGTTCTTCCAGCCGCCGAAGCTGTAGTAGGCCATGGGTACGGGGATGGGGACGTTGATGCCGATCATGCCGACTTCGACTTCGTTCTGGAATCGCCGCGCCGCGCCGCCGTCGTTGGTGAAGATGGCGGTGCCGTTGCCGTAGGGGTTGGCGTTGATCAGCTCCAATGCCTGCTCATAGGTCTCGACGCGGATGACTGAGAGCACGGGGCCGAAGATTTCGTCGGTGTAGACGCTCATGTCTGGGGTGACGTGGTCGATGAGGGTGGGGCCCAGCCAGAAGCCCTCTTGGGCGCCGTTGGGGGTGACGGTGCGGCCGTCGACGACGATCTTGGCGCCGTCGGCTTCGCCGGCGTCGATGTAGGAGGCGACCTTGTCGCGGTGGGCCTTGGTGACCAGGGGGCCCATGTCGGAGTCGCGGGTGCCGTCGCCGATCTTGAGTCCTGTGGTGCGTTCGGTGATCTTGGCGATGAGGTCGTCGGCGATCGGTCCGACGGCCACACACGCGCTGATGGCCATGCAGCGTTCGCCTGCGGAGCCGAAGCCGGCGTTGACCATGGCGTCGGCGGCCAGGTCGAGGTCGGCGTCGGGCAGGATGACGGCGTGGTTCTTGGCCCCGCCGAGGGCTTGCACGCGTTTGCCGGCTGCGGTGCCGGTGGCGTAGACGTACCGGGCGATCGGGGTGGACCCGACGAAGGACACCGATTTGATGGCGGGGTTGGTGAGTAGTTCGTCGACGACGGTCTTGTCGCCGTGGAGCACGTTGAACACCCCGGCGGGCAGTCCGGCCTCGGCCCAGAGCTGGGCCATCCACAGTGAGGCGGTGGGGTCCTTCTCGCTGGGTTTGAGCACGACGGTGTTGCCGGTGGCGATGGCGATGGGGAAGAACCACATCGGGACCATGGCGGGGAAGTTGAATGGGGAGATGACGGCGACCGGGCCCAGCGGTTGGCGGAGGGAGTAGATGTCGACCTTGGTGGAGGCGTTCTCGGTGAAGCCGCCCTTGAGCAGGTGGGGGATGCCGCAGGCGAACTCGACGACCTCCTGGCCGCGCGACACTTCGCCGAGGGCGTCGGAGACGACCTTGCCGTGCTCGCTGGTGATGATCTCGGCAAGTTCGCCCTTGCGGCTGTTGAGTAGTTCGCGGAAGGTGAACAGGATCTGGGTGCGCTTGGTCAGCGAGGTATCACGCCACGCCGGGAACGCCGCGGCGGCGGCATCGATCACGGCACGGGCATCTTCGACGCTGCCCAGCGCCACCTCCCCGGTCACCTCACCGGTAGCCGGATTGGTCACCGGCGCGGTGTTACCACTTGCTCCCGGGTAGACCTCGTTGTTGAGCCAGTGCGAGATCGTCGTGGTCATGAGCGTGCCCCTCGTGCGGTTGGTTGTGCGGACCAGCCGCTGTGCTGGTGGTGACACAGTCGAGTCTGGCACCCGGATCAGGGCACGGTGCCGAACATACTGTCAGTAATCTGGCGAGGAGATTTACACTGTGTAAATGCCGCTCACCGTTGCCGACGTCGTGGCTCTCGAGGTGGTCCAACGGGGCCAACCAGAGGTGGTCAGCGATCGCCGCTGGGATGACGAGATCCGATGGGTACACGTCAGCGACCTCGATGACCTGTCCACGCTGCTGCAGGGCGGCGAGCTGGTTCTCACCACCGGGGCGCCACTTCGCCGAACGCCTCGCGTCTACCTTCGCGGCCTGGCCGACGCGGGCGCGGTCGGCGTCGTCGTCGAACTGGGCAAGGCCCTGCCGTCGGTACCTGCGGCGGTCGCCAAGGCGGCCAGAGAGATGGACCTTTCACTCGTCGCGCTGCACCGCGAGGTCAAGTTCGTCGAGGTGACCGAAGCGGTGCACCGGCAGATCGTGGCCGAACAGTACGAGGAGGTTGCCTTCGACCGTCGGGTCCACGAGGAGTTCACCGCGCTGAGTATGAAGCGTGCGTCGTTGACCGGGATCGTCGAGGCGGCTGCCCACATCCTCGGCGAGCCGGTCGTGCTCGAGGACCTGTCGCATCAGGCACTGGCTGCGTCGGCGAGCGGCTCGGAAGCTGCTGCACTCCTGCACGACTGGGAGCGCCGGTCACGCCTGGTTCCCGGTAGAGGGGAGGAGTGGGCGGTGACGCCGGTGGGGCCACGGGCGCAGGAGTGGGGACGCCTCATCGTGCCGCAGCGGCCGACGGACACCCATCGATGCCAGATGGTCCTCGAACGTGCGGCGTCGGCGCTGGCTCTGCACCGAATGATCGAGAGGGACCGGACGGGGCTGCATCAACAGGCACAAAGCGGATTGATCGATGACGTGTTGCGCGGCAGGATCACCGACTCGGCGGAGGTGGCCGCACGCGCACATGCGCTCGGACTACGCAGGGCGACAACGTATCTTCCCGCGGTGGTTCGCGCGGAGCGAACGGCTGACGGGGCGCACCCACTGACCGCGCAGCGCCGCAACGTCACCTTGCTCGACACCGTCGCCCACGCCGTGAACGCCGCGGGTCACACCGGGCTGTTCACCATCCGGCGCGACGGCGAGATCGGTGCGGTGCTGTCGCTGAACAACGTCCGCACGGTGGAGGCCAAGGCGCTCACCGCGCTCGGCGAGGACCTCCGGCGCGACGTTGCGCGGGTGCACCATGCCGCGTCGGTCCTGGCGATCGGACCGACGGGACGTGACGTCACCGACGCCGTCGCGGGAATGACGGATGCGGCGCACGTCGCCGAAGCCGCAATGGCCATGGGCGGCAACGATCGACCGTACTTCCGCGCCTCCGACGTCCGCCTGAGGGGCCTGATCTCCCTGCTTCGTGACGACCCGCGGGTCCAGGCGTTCGCCGAGACCGAACTCAACACGCTGATGTCGACCGACACCACGCCGGACATGTCCCACCTGTCGGTGTTGCGCGAGTACCTCGCCGTGGCAGGCAACAAGGCGGCGCTGGCCGTGCGGTTGCACATCAGCCGCCCGGCGCTCTACAAGCGACTCGCCGCCATCGAACGGATCCTTGGGGTTGATCTCGACGACGCCGAGTCCATGACGTCGCTGCACGTGGCGATCATGGTGTTCGACTCACGACGTGCAGCGGTGCAGACACCGGAGCGAACACGGGCATGAACACCGGCTCGGGGCCCGCCTCCTGACGTTCGAAACGCACCTGGACCGGCATGCCCATGGTGACCGAATCTGGCTCGCAGTCAACGATGTTCGTCGCCAGGCGCAGACTCGAGCTGTTCGACGAGTTCGACGATGGCGATGACGTAGGGAGTTGGCACCGCGGGATTGAACGGATGATGGTTCACCGTGTAGGTGAAGACGGTCCCGCGTCCGGACACCGAGCGCATCGTCAGCGCAGACCCGCAGGTGCGGCAGTCCGGCGCGGGTGGAAGCACCCATAGTCCGCACGACTCGCAGTAGGGGACGGACAGTGTGCCGTCTGCGCCGCCGGTCCACCACGACCGATTGTGCTCGGTGATGTCGGGGATCATCCGGACCGGCGCACTCGCCTCGCCTGACATGACGGCCAACCTACCCATCGGCCCCACTCATCGCCGCGTTTTCGGGACAGGGTGCCAACACATGCGGTAGGTGAGGAGCGTGTCGCACTTCGAGAAGGATTCCGTAATCAGCGGTATCGGGATCTCGCGCATCGGTCGTCGCATCGGTGTTCCCGGCCTTGACCTGACGGTGGAGTCCGCCGGCGCGGCGATCGCCGACGCCGGGCTCAGCCCGGGCGACGTCGACGGAATCGCCACGCTGGGAGACACACCCCGGCAACGGGTCGCCGATGCGCTCGGCCTCGATACGGTCGACTGCAGTTCGGGATTCGACACCGGCGGCCTGTTCAGTCCATTGATGTCGGCATTCCTCGCGGTCGCCGAGCGCCGGGCGCGCCACGTCCTCGTCTATCGGACGGTCGCGATGCTCGGCGGCTCCATGCTCGACTCCTCGGCCGCGCCACCGCCCGAGCCCAACGCCCTGACGTCGCCGCCCATTGAGCCGTGCGAGCCGGGCCGGCCGCGACCCATCGGCGCTACGGAGGACGTGGCGGAGTTGCTGGCCGCCCACGCCTATTCGGCGTCCAACTGGGTGGCGATGCACTGTCGCCGACACATGGAGATCTACGGAACGACCAGGGAGCAGCTGGGCTGGCTGGCGATCAACAGCCGGCGCAACGCCGCGCTCAATCCGCTTGCTGCGTACCGGGAACCGATGACGATGGACGACTACCTCGGGGCCCGTCCCATCTCGTCGCCGCTGGGACTCTACGACTGCGACGTGCCGGTCGACGGATCGATCGCCGTCGTCGTGTCGCACCATGACCATGCCGCGGACTGCCCGAATCCCGCGGTCGGCGTGGAGGCGATCGGCGGCTCGTACGGGTCCGGGGGCTGGTTCCACCGCCACGACTTCCCGAAGATGGCGTCGGTGAACGCCGCGGCTCAGATGTGGTCCCGCACAGACCTCGGTGCCGCAGGACATCGAGCTGGCCCAACTCTACGACGGATTCACCTTCCTCACGCTTGCGTGGCTTGAGGCACTCGGATTCTGCTCCGACGGTGAAGGCGGTCCGTTCCTCGAGGGCGCCCAACGCATCGCTCTGGACGGCCGGTTGCCGCTGAACACCTACGGCGGTCAACTCTCGGCGGGCCGCATGCACGGCTATTGGGTGCTCCACGAGGCATGCCTTCAACTGCGAGGTCAGGCGGGGCAACGCCAGGTTCGACGGCGACCCGGGACGGCGGTCGTTGCCGCGGGAGGTGGCCCGATCGCGGGGTGCCTGCTGCTGACGTGTTGACGGTTGAGAACCTGGTTTCGCCGGTATCTACCATCACGGCATCGCACCTGAGCCGAGGAGAACGCATGGCAGACGACTTCAATACCAAGAACATCGCGGAGTTCCGCAGCAACCATGGTCGGGTGGGCGGCCAGTTCGAGGGTGCCCCGCTGCTGATCCTGCACACGACGGGCGCCAAGAGCGGTCGAACCGCGAACCAACATCATGATGTATCTGCGTGACGGTGACCGCTACCTGGTGTTCGCGTCCAAGGCAGGTGCCGACGCCAGTCCCGCGTGGTACTTCAACCTGCGCGCCCATCCCCGGGTCCGGGTCGAGGTGGGCGACGAGGTGTTCGACGTGGAGGCGACGGAACTCGAGGGGGCCGAGCGTGACGAGAAGTACGCCGAGCAGGCGCGCCGGTACCCGGGCTTCGGTGAATACGAGTTGAAGACGACGCGGACCATCCCCGTGGTCGCTCTCACTCCGGTGCGGTGAACCGGCGTCCAGTGCGGCCTTCGGCGGCGCGGTTAGACTAGTTACAGTAAGGGCGTCGAATGTAACTGCGCACTGACGACGATGCTGGGAGAGTGTTGACGTGATGAAGGTGATGCAGGGCGTGCGCGTCCTCGAAGTTGCCCAGTTCACGTTCGTCCCCGCTGCCGGGGCGATCCTCGCCGACTGGGGAGCCGACGTCATCAAGGTGGAGCACCCCGTTCGTGGCGACACCCAACGAGGCTTCATCAACATGGGCGGATTCGAACTCGACCCCAACCGCCATCCACTGATCGAGCATCCGAACCGCGGCAAGCGCAGCGTCGGGATCGACGTGTCCACGCCCGGCGGGCAGGAAGTGCTCTACGAGATCGCCAAGACCGCCGACGTCTTCCTGACCAACTACATGCCGGCGCAACGGCAGAAGAACAAGTTCGACGTCGAGCACATCCGCGCGGTCAACCCGAACATCATCTATGCCCGCGGCAGCGCCTACGGCGACAAGGGTGCCGAACGCGACACCGGTGGTTTCGATGGCACCGCATTCTGGACCCGCAGCGGCGTCGGCCATGCGCTGACGCCCGCGGAACTCGGTGGCGCACTGTCGCAGGGGATTCCGGCTTTCGGTGACTCCATCGGTGGCATGAACATCGCCGGAGGCATATCCGCGGCACTCTTCCATCGCGAGCGCACCGGCGAAGCCGCCGAGATCGACGTCTCACTGCTCAGCACCGCCTGGTGGGCGGCCGGGGCAAGCGTTACCCAGGGGATGGAGACCGGTGAGACGATGCGTTCGCTCATGCCGGATTCCATTGGTCCGTCGGTGAATCCGTTTCTCGGCAACTACCTGACCTCCGACGGCGGCACCATCAATCTGTGCATCGTCAGCCCCACCGGCTACATCCGCGACGCCTTCGAGCACCTGGGCCTGCCGGAGGCTGCCGACGATCCGCGCTTCTCCGAGGTGATGCCTCTCATCGAGAACGCCGCCGCGGCCGCAGCCCTGATCGCGGAGTCGATCCGCAGTAAACCCTTCGATTACTGGCGTGAACACCTCAAGACGATGAAGGGGCAGTGGGCGCCGTTCCAGAGCCTGATCGATCTCGCCACCGACGAACAGGCGATCGCCAACGACATGATCGTCGAAGTCGAGGCCACCGACGGCGGCGATCCCTTCAAGGTGGTGCGCGGCCCGGTGCAGTTCAACCACGAACCGCTGGAGACCACCCGTGCCCCGCAGGCCTCCGAGCACACCGAACTCGTCCTGATGGAACTCGGTATGGACTGGGACCGTATCGAGGCCCTCAAGGATGCGGGTGCCATCGCCTGAGGCGCGCCGTCCTCGGTAGTCTCGGCACCGTGACGTCGAAGTGGACACCGAGCAGGCTCGGCGATTTGAGCGGTCAGCGCATCATCGTGACCGGAGCCACCAACGGTGTCGGTCTGGGCACGGCGCACGTCCTGGCCCGCGCAGGTGCGCACGTGATCATGGCCGTGCGCAACACCACCCTGGGTGCCCAGCGTGCCAGGGAGATCGGTGGTTCCACGTCGGTCGTCGAACTGGATCTCGCCGATCTGTCGTCCGTGCGCGCGTTCCCCGACAGGCTCGACGGCGAGGTGGACGTGCTCGTGAACAACGCCGGAGTCGTCACCCAGCGCCGCGGCGAGACCGCTGACGGTTTCGAGATGACGATCGGTACGAACCTGCTGGGCCCCTTTGCGTTGACCAACCTGCTGCTCGGGCGGGTGCGGTCGAAGATCGTCAACGTCGGGTCGGACGCACACAAGTCCGGCACGCTGAACCTCGACGACATGCACCTGCGGGTCGAGAAGTGGAACCCCATGGGCGCGTACGCCCGCTCCAAGCTCGCCGTCATGCTGTGGGGTCTCGAGCTGGACCGTCGACTGCGCGAGTCGAATTCGCAGCTCGTCGCGCAGCTCACCCATCCGGGTTGGGTGGCCTCGAACCTCTCGAACGTCTCCGACAAGCCGCTGATGTCGCTATTCCACCGCGGCGTCCAAGCGGCGGGACGATTGTTGGCCAACGACATCGAGGAGGGTGCGGCACCGACGCTGTACTGCTTGAGCGAGCCCATCCCGCCCGGCAGCTACGTCGGCGTCGACGGCAGGCTCGGCCTGCGTGGCGGCCCCGTGCTCATCGGGCGCTCGGTGGCTGCCTGCGATTACGACGCCGCCGCCAAACTCGTCGCATTCGCCGAAACGGAAACCGGCACCACGCTTCCGGTGTAGCCGGCCGTCGGAGTGGCTCTGCTGGACGGTGGGGCGGCACACCGTCAGATCGAGGGGAGGCCTCGTGGCAACCAACGGCCGTTCCCATCGCGGTGCCGTGACTCGCAGCGTCGTCGGTCCGAGCGCCGCAGAGGCGTTCATCATGATCGCGATCGCCACCATCCTGATCACCAGGCTGTACCTACAGCTCACCGGTTATCCCCAGATCGGCGGCGGCAACCTGCACATCGCCCACGCCCTCTGGGGCGGCGCGCTGATGATGCTGGCACTCGTCATCGGGTGGATGACCCTGGGCTTCGGTGCACGCATGGTCTGCGTCGTCCTTGGCGGCATCGGATTCGGGCTGTTCCTCGACGAAGTCGGCAAGTTCGTGACCAAGGACAATGACTACTTCTACGGGCCCGCAGCCGAGATCATGTACGTCCTCGTGGTGGTCATTCTCGTCGGCGCGCGTGTCGTGCGGGACGTCCGACCCCTCACCGCCCAGGAATGCCTCGCATCGGCGGCATCGATCGCCGCCGACGGCGTCGCGCGCGGGCTGGCCAACCGCCGCCGCGAGATCGGCGTCGTGCTCGTCGACCGCGCGGTGGCGCTGGGAGCCGACCCCGAGGACGCCGGCAACGTCCGACAGCTGCTGCTCGCCGCCGATACGGCATCGGACCGTGTCTACGCCGCGCAGCGACGCGCACTCGCGCTGATCCCCGACTTCTTCCGCAGCCCGCGGTGGATCCCGGTGGTGGGATGGCTCATCGTCGTCGGGTCCTTCCTCGGGGTGTCACTCGGCGTGCTCGGCGTCGTCATCGGCGACTACTTCTACCAGGACGACGACCTCACGATCAGCCTCGAAGGCTTCAACGTGCCGTCGTTGATCCTTCTGGTCAGTGCAGTTCTGACCTTGGGCATCGCGTTGCCTGCCATGATCGCGCGACGCCGCACCGACGCGGTGTGGCCCGTGCGTTGGCTGCGCAACGCCGCGCTGATCTTCTTTCTGCTCAACGCGCTGGTCGACTTCGCCACCGAGGGCTTCGGCGCGCTGATCAACCTGTCCATCGGATTGTTCGCGCTCGCGATCCTGTCGTATCAGCTCGACAGTGCCGCGCGCTCCGCGGTTGGGGACGAACCAGACGTGGCGGCGGCCGAGCGACGCGGCCGACCGCCCTATACCGCCTTGACGTAGCGCTTGCTCATCACCCGTTGCGCCAGCGACGTCAGCGGTCCGCCCAGCCTGCTCCACCATGTCCCGTGCCGGGAGAACGCCGTCACCTCGGCGCGCACCGCCCCGGTGGCCGCGTCGTAGGAGACCGCGAACAGTTCCTCCCCGGTCTCGGGATGGCCGGGAAGCGTGCCATAGGCGAAGCCGCGGTGGTTCGGCTCGTCCAGCACGTAGACGACCCGGCACGGCGCACGCACCGGCCCCAGGCCGACGATCACCTCCGAACCGACCGCGGCCACCTCCGACGTGGCATCCACCCGCGCGCCGGCACCGCGCAACATGCCCCAGCGCAGCACGGCGGCCGACGCCTCCTCGAAGCGGGCTCTGCCGTGCCCGATCACCGCCGATTCGCGGACGTGGTGGTAACCGGCAGGTAGCGGACCCGCCGTGGCGCCCACGTCGGGATAGGTGAGCGGTAGGTCCGCGAGGTGCATCGAGCCGGCGACGCGTCACGCCCCTACCTTGCCACCACCGCGGGCCCGCCGACCGAATACGGTTGCCTGGTGGCACCCGATCCGGGCCAGCGGCCCCACGAGCATCCAGGCGGCGGGTTCAACCCACCCGTTCCGACAGACACGGGGCGGCCCCGACTACGGCCGCTTCGTCGAATCGGTCCGCACCCTGCAGGACCTCACCCGCGGCGCCGACGCACCCGACGACGTCGTCACCCGGGCTGCCGATCTCGTCGAGGAAGCGAACCGGATGCTCGCGCCGTTCGACTCCGACGAGTGGTGCTCGCCGTCCGGTCGCCGGATGGATCTGCCCAATCGCGGCAACATCCTGGCGATCCCCTCAACCCTGGTGGTCGAGGAGGGCCGGGTCCGCGGCACGACGTGCTTTCGCCGATTCCACCTCGGCCGCAACGGCGCCGTCCACGGCGGGGCGTTGGCACACCTGTTCGACTCGCTACTGGGCTTCACGGCGTTCAAGCTCAGCGAAAGCAAGAAGCAGCGCACCGCGTTCCTGCACGTCGACTATCGGCAGGTCGTGCCGATCGAAAGGGAATTGCAGGTGCACGCGAGCATCGACCGCATCGACGGGCGCAAGATCTACGTCGCGGGACGGCTGCTGGATGGCGACGCCGTGCTTTGCGAGGCGGAGGCGCTGTTCGTGATGCTGAAGCCGGGGCAGCCGTGAACACCGGCGGGCAGGAGCGAAGCGACCCGGGAATGGACACCGGCGGGCAGGAGCGAAGCGACCCGGGAAGCCGGCAACGCCTACGTCGCTGGGCGCGCTGGCGCGACACGCTGCGCGACCGCCCCAAGACGGAGTTCGTCTACCGCATCGTGGTCGGGGTCGTTGGCCTGGCCGTTCTGGGCGTCGGAATCGTGGCGATCCCGTATCCCGGCCCCGGCTGGGCCATCGTGTTCGTCGGCCTGGCGATCCTGGCCACCGAGTTCGACTGGGCGCGGCGGCTGCTCGCCTACAGCCGAGAGCGCTACGACCGGGTGATGGGCTGGTTCAAGGCCCAGGGACTGTGGGTTCAGGCACTCGGGTTCCTGTTCACCGCCGCCGTCGTGTTTGCGACGCTATGGCTCTTCGGCGTGCTCTCGTGGTCGGCCAGTCTGATCGGCATCGAGGGGACGTGGCTGAAGAGCCCCATCGGTCTGGGGTCGTGAACGGCCCACGGATAGCATGGTCGCGTTCGTGATCGCGTCGAACGCCACTACGAGGAGGACGTCCGATGACCGCCGCTGCCACTTCCGCCCCCGCAGGCCCGATCCGGGTTACTGCCGGGACGACCGCGGCAGCGGCCATCCGAGATGCCGGGCTGCCCACCCGGGGGGCGCCTGACGCCGTCGTGGTGGTGCGGGACGCCGACGGCCGCCTGCGTGACCTCTCCTGGACGCCGGACGTGGACGTGGACGTGGCGCCCGTCGGCGCCAACACCGACGACGGCCGCAGCGTGCTCCGGCACTCGACGGCCCACGTCCTGGCCCAGGCGGTGCAGGAGCTGTTCCCCGAGGCAAAGCTCGGCATCGGGCCGCCGATCACCGACGGCTTCTACTACGACTTCGACGTGCCGAACCCCTTCACCCCCGAGGACCTGACGGCGCTGGAGAAACGCATGCGGCAGATCGTCAAGGACGGTCAGCTGTTCTCCCGCCGGGTGTTCGCCTCCAGGGACGAGGCGCGCGCAGAACTCGCCGACGAGCCCTACAAGCTCGAACTCGTCGACGACAAGTCCGGCGATCCCGATGTCATGGAGGTCGGTGGCGATGAGCTGACCGCCTACGACAATCTCAATCCCCGTACGCGCGAGCGGGTTTGGGGCGACCTCTGCCGCGGGCCGCACATTCCCACCACCAGGTTCATCCCCGCCTTCAAACTGACCCGCAGTTCGGCGGCGTACTGGCGCGGTGACCAGGAGAACGCCAGTCTGCAACGCGTCTACGGCACCGCATGGGAGTCGCAGGAAGCGCTCGACGCGCACCTGGAGCTACTCGAGGAGGCGCAGCGGCGCGACCACCGCAAGCTGGGCGCCGAACTGGACCTGTTCAGCTTTCCCGACGAGATCGGTTCGGGTCTGCCGGTCTTCCATCCCAAGGGCGGGATCATCCGGCGGGAACTCGAGGACTATTCGAGACGCAAGCACATCGAGGCGGGCTACGAGTTCGTCAACACCCCGCACATCACCAAGGCGCAGTTGTTCCACACCTCCGGCCACCTGGACTGGTACGCCGACGGGATGTTCCCGCCGATGCACGTCGACGCCGAGTTCAACGAGGACGGCACCGTCCGCAAGCCCGGCCAGGACTACTACCTCAAGCCGATGAACTGCCCGATGCACTGCCTGATCTTCCGGGCGCGGGGCCGGTCCTACCGCGAACTTCCCTTGCGGGCGTTCGAGTTCGGCGCGGTGTACCGCTACGAGAAGTCCGGTGTGGTGCACGGCCTGACCCGCGTGCGTGGTCTGACCATGGACGACGCGCACATCTTCTGCACCCGCGACCAGATGCGCGACGAACTCACGTCGCTGCTGCAGTTCATCCTCGACCTGCTCGGCGACTACGGGTTGGACGACTTCTATCTGGAGTTGTCCACCAAGGACCCGAAGAAGTTCGTCGGCTCCGACGAGATCTGGGACGAGGCCACCACCACGCTGCGCCGAGGTCGCCGAGGCATCCGGTCTGGAACTGGTGCCCGACCCGGGTGGTGCCGCGTTCTACGGCCCGAAGATCTCGGTGCAGGCGCGCGACGCACTGGGACGCAGCTGGCAGATGTCGACGATCCAGCTGGACTTCAACTTCCCCGACGGTTCGACCTCGAGTACACCGCGGCCGACGGAAGCCGGCAGCGGCCGGTCATGATCCACCGTGCGCTGTTCGGCTCCATCGAACGGTTCTTCGGCATCCTCACCGAGCACTATGCAGGCGCCTTCCCCGCCTGGCTGGCGCCCGTCCAGGTGGCTGGTATCCCCGTCGCCGAAGCGCACGTGGACTACCTGAACGACGTCGTCGCGCAACTGAAGAAGCGCGGCATTCGCGCGGAGGTCGATGCCAGCGACGACCGGATGGCCAAGAAGATCGTCAACCAGACCAATCAGAAGGTGCCCTTCCTGCTGCTCGCCGGTGACCGCGACGTCGAGGCGGGCGCGGTCAGCTTCCGGTTCGCCGACCGGACTCAGATCAACGGTGTCTCGCGCGATGACGCGGTCGAGGCCATCGCCAACTGGATCGCCCGGCGTGAAAACGCCGCTCCCACCGCCGAACTGCTCGACATCGGCGCCCACACGTGAGTGATGACCTGACCGGCGACGAGCGCTCCCGCGAGCATCCGGCGGGGCGGGACGACGACAACCGTGTCATCGACCACGGCGTGGGCGATGCCGATCACCTCCAGAGGCTGTGGACGCCGCACCGCATGACCTACATCGCGGAGTCGCCGATGAAAGGTGGTTCGGCGCCGTCGGAACCGTTCACCGACATCCCCAACCTGCCCGACGAGGACGGGCTGGTGGTCGCGCGCGGGGAACTGGTCTACGCCGTGCTGAACCTGTACCCCTACAACCCGGGCCATCTGATGGTGGTGCCCTACCGCAGGGTGGCCGAGCTCGAGGATCTCTCCGTCGCGGAGAGTACGGAGTTGATGGCGTTCGCGCAGAAGGCGATTCGCGTCATCAAGGGTGTGTCGCAGCCCCACGGCTTCAACGTCGGGCTCAACCTCGGTCAGTCGGCAGGGGGGTCGCTGGCCGAACACCTGCACATGCACGTGGTGCCGAGATGGGGCGGCGACGCGAACTTCATCACGATCATCGGTGGCGCCAAGGTGATCCCTCAGCTGCTCAGGGACACCCGCGAACTCCTGGCCGACGAGTGGACCCGCCAGCCATGAGCGACTTCTACCTGTTGACCAGGGCCGCCTATGCGAAGGTGAGCAAGCCGGTGGCCAAGGCGGCGTTGCGCGCGGGCCTGACGCCGGACGTGGTGACCATCCTCGGCACCGCCGGAAGCGTCGTTGCGGCATTGACGCTCTTCCCGATCGGCCAGCTGTGGTGGGGCGCGTTCGCGGTGTTCGTCTTCGTGCTCGCCGACATGCTCGACGGTGCGATGGCCCGCGAACGGGGCTTCGCCACCCGGTTCGGCGGAGTGCTGGACGCGACCTGCGACCGCATCGCCGATGGCGCCATCTTCTGCGGGCTGCTGTGGTGGGCGGCGTTCGGCCTGCACCGCACGCCGCTGGTGGTGGCGATCATGATCTGCCTCGTCACGTCCCAGGTGATCTCCTATGTCAAGGCCCGGGCCGAGGCCAACGGCCTGACGGGTGACGGCGGCATGATCGAGCGCCCCGAGCGGTTGATCATCGCGCTGCTGGGCGCAGGCCTGTCGGGGGTTTCCTTTCTCCACGTGCCCTGGCTGCTCGACGTGTCGATGTGGCTGCTGGCGGTCGCCAGCCTGATCACGCTGGGACAGCGGGTTCACTCGGTGCGCGTATCGCCCGGAGCGATGGAACCGCTTCGGAATCGACGCGCCGCCGCCTGCCGACTCCGAGGAAACGAGCGAGCGGTGAGCACGCCGTCGGCGGGCCTGCCCAGGATGCGTGGCATCCGGGTGCCGTTGGGCGGTCAGCTCACCGACTTGGGCTATGCGGCGGGCTGGCGGCTGGTGCGGGCCATGCCGGAGTTCGCCGCGCGCAACACCTTCGACGCGGGCGCGCTGTACGCATCCAGGGGCGGTGGGCCCGAACAGTTGCGCAAGAACCTGGCACGCATTGTCGGTGTGCCGCCCGACGAGGTGCCGGGAAACCTGATCCGTGCTTCGCTGGCCTCCTACGCCCGATACTGGCGGGAGGCCTTCCGCTTGCCATCGATGGATCACAGGCTGCTGGCGCAGCGGCTGAACGACGCGGTCCAGGGCAGCGAGAACATCGCGGCTGCCCTCGATGCCGGTAGGGGTGCGGTCATGGCACTGCCCCACAGCGGCAACTGGGACATGTCCGGCGTGTGGCTGACCAATACCTACGGTGAGTTCGCCACGGTCGCCGAACGGCTCAAGCCCGAATCGCTGTACAAGCGGTTCGTCGACTACCGCGTGAGCCTCGGTTTCGAGGTCCTGCCGCTGACCGGGGGAGCACCACCGTTCGAGATCCTGTCCGAACGGCTGCGCGGCAACGGCCTGGTGTGCCTGATGTCCGACCGCGACCTGACGCGCTCCGGCGTTCAGGTCGACTTCTTCGGCGAGGCCACCCGACTGCCCGCCGGACCTGCGAATCTGGCGCTGGCGACGGGTGCGGCACTACTGCCGGCGCACTCCTGGTTCGAGCCCGACGTCGCCGCGACGCGCATTCACCCCCCGCTGGACACCTCCTCCGGCGACGTCGCCCTGATCACGCAGGCGCTGGCCGACCAGTTCGCCGCCAACATCGCCGAACATCCCGCCGACTGGCACATGATGCAGCCGCAGTGGGTTGCCGACCTGTCCGACGAGCGCCGCAGACGGCTCGCCGGAGGGCGGGACACGGGCAGCGTTGGCGCGTCCTGATGCGGATCGGGATGGTCTGCCCCTACTCGTTCGACGTGCCAGGCGGGGTGCAGGCCCACGTCCTGCAGCTGGCGAAGGTGATGCGCGGATACGGGCACGAGGTCAGCGTGCTCGCGCCGTCGTCGCCGGGCGTGTCGCTACCTGACTACGTCGTCTCGGGCGGCAGGGCGGTTCCGATTCCCTACAACGGCTCCGTTGCGCGGCTGCGGTTCGGCCCGGCCACTCACCGCCGGGTCAAGAAGTGGCTGGCCGACGGCGAGTTCGACGTGCTGCACCTGCACGAGCCCAACGCGCCGAGCCTGTCGATGCTGGCACTGATGATCGCCGAGGGGCCGATCGTCGCGACGTTTCACACGTCGACCACCAAGTCGTTCACCCTGGCGGTGTTCCAGGGGATTCTCCGGCCCTGGCACGAGAAGATCATCGGCCGCATCGCGGTGTCCGACCTCGCCCGGCGGTGGCAGATGGAGGCTCTCGGGTCCGATGCCGTCGAGATTCCCAATGGCGTCGACGTGGCGTCGTTCGCCTCGGCGCCCACCTTCGACGGATACCCCCGGCCCGGCAGGTCGGTGCTGTTCCTCGGTCGCTTCGACGAACCGCGTAAGGGAATGAAGGTGCTGCTCGGTGCGCTACCGGCACTCGTCGAGGCGTTTGCAGACATCGAGGTCCTGGTCGTCGGACGCGGCGACGAGGACGACCTCGCAGAGGAGGCGGGCGACCTGGCCGGTCACCTGCGCTTCCTCGGACTCGTGGAGAACGACGAGAAGGCCTCCGCGATGCGCAGTGTCGATGTCTACTGCGCGCCGAACACCGGCGGCGAGAGCTTCGGGATCGTGCTCGTGGAGGCGATGGCGGCGGGTACGCCGGTGGTTGCCAGTGATCTCGACGCGTTCCGGCGGGTCCTCGAGGACGGGAAGGCAGGGCGGTTGGTGCCCGTCGACGACTCGGCGGCACTGGCCACGGCGCTGATCGAGGTGTTGCGCGACGACTCCGTGCGCCAACGCTATGTCGCTGCGGCGAGCAAGGCGGTGGACCGCTACGACTGGTCGGTGGTCGCACGGCAGATCCTGCAGGTCTACGAGACGGTGGCAGGCGCCGGGACCAAGGTCCGTGTGGCCGGCTCGGCGGGCCGAAGCGACACGTCCCGGGCGGCGATCAGTGAGCGCAGTCTGGATCGTCGTCGCCGTCGTCGCGGTACTCCTCGTGGTGTTGACCGTGCTCGGCACATGGGCCTTTCAGACGGCCAGTCGGCTGGACCGTCTGCACGTCCGATACGACCTGTCCTGGCAGGCGCTCGACGGTGCGCTGGCGCGCCGCGCCGTAGTGGCCAGGGCCGTCGCCACCGACGCCTACGTCGGGAGCCCACCGGGCCGTCGGCTCACTGCGATGGCAGACGCCGCGGAGCGCGCCCCGCGGTCTGATCGCGAGTCCGCCGAGAACGAGCTGTCGGCCGAACTCGCACTCGTCGATCCCACGTCACTGCCGCTGCCGTTGGTCGCCGAACTCGCTGATGTCGAGGCGCGGGTGCTACTCGCCAGGCGCTTTCACAACGACGCGGTCCGCGACACCCTCTCACTGCGGGAACGCCCCATGGTGCGCCTGCTGCATCTGGGTGGAACCGCCGCGATGCCAACCTATTTCGAGATCTCCGAGCGGGCAAACCGCACCGTCGTCGGTCAGGTAGGCCGCCGCACGTCGGCGCGGGTGATCCTGCTCGACGAGGACGGCTTCGTGTTGTTGTTCTGCGGGTCCGACCCGGCGATGCCGTCGGACAGTGCGCCCCGGTGGTGGTTCACGATCGGCGGCGCCGTGCAGCCGGGGGAGACGCTGGCCGAGGCGGCGGCACGTGAACTGGAGGAGGAGACCGGACTCCGGGTAGACGGCGGCGCACTGCTCGGGCCGGTGTGGCGGCGCGACGCCGTCCTCGACTTCAACGGTTCGGTGGTCCGCAGCGACGAGATGTTCTTCGTGCATCGCACGACGCGCTTCGAACCGGCCACCGGTGGGCACACTGCGCTGGAGCGACGCTACATCCATGGGCACCGATGGTGTGACGAGGACGTCATCGCCGAACTGGTGGCAGGTGGTGAAACGGTGTATCCGGTGCAACTCGGCGAACGACTCGCCGAGGCCAACGCGCTGGCAGGAGCGCCCCGCGCACCCGTCGACGGCGAGCCGAAATCCATCCGCTGAGCTGCCGACTAGCTGCGGATCAATTCGATTTGGCCGGGCCACTAGACTGGTTACGTACTTATCTGGAGGAGATGGCAGTGGATATCGGCGGGCAGGAGCGCAGCGACCGGGGAATCAGTGGCGGCGGGCAGGAGCGCAGCGACCGGGGAATCAGTGGCGGCGGAACCAACGGGTCAGCTCCGGGGGAGAGACCGGCACCGCCCGCGTGAAGCGCGGCATGGCCGAGATGCTCAAGGGCGGCGTGATCATGGACGTCGTCACACCCGAGCAGGCCCGCATCGCCGAAGGTGCGGGAGCGGTCGCCGTGATGGCGCTCGAACGTGTCCCGGCCGACATCCGGGCCCAGGGCGGGGTATCGCGCATGAGCGACCCCGACATGATCGAGGGCATCATCGCCGCGGTCACCATTCCCGTGATGGCCAAGGCGCGCATCGGCCACTTCGTCGAGGCGCAGATCCTGCAGAGCCTCGGGGTCGACTACGTCGACGAGTCCGAGGTGCTGACGCCCGCCGACTACGCCAACCACATCGACAAGTGGAAGTTCACGGTGCCGTTCGTGTGCGGCGCGACCAACCTGGGCGAGGCGCTGCGGCGCATCACCGAGGGCGCGGCAATGATCCGCTCCAAGGGTGAGGCGGGCACCGGGGACGTGTCGAACGCCACGACCCACATGCGTGCCATCGGCGGCGAGATCCGTCGCCTCGGCTCGCTCACCGATGACGAGTTGTTCGTTGCGGCTAAGGACCTGCAGGCCCCGTACGACCTCGTGGCCGAGGTGGCGCGGGCCGGCAAGCTGCCCGTCACCATGTTCACCGCGGGTGGGATTGCCACGCCGGCCGATGCGGCGATGATGATGCAACTCGGCGCGGAGGGAGTCTTCGTCGGGTCGGGCATCTTCAAGTCCGGTGACCCCGCGGCGCGCGCCGCCGCGATCGTGAAGGCCACCACCTTCTACGACGACGCCGACGTCCTCGCCAAGGTGTCGCGCGGTCTCGGGGAGGCCATGGTCGGCATCAACGTGGAGGACATCGCGGTCCCGCACCGGCTCGCCGAACGCGGCTGGTGAGGCTGCGGCCGCCGGCCACGCGCCTATGGCACGGTAACCGCATGGCGATCGAAGAGATCCTCGACCTGGAGCAGCTCGAGGTCAACATCTATCGCGGCGGTGTGTTCAGCCCTGAATCCGGTTTCCTGCAGCGCACCTTCGGTGGCCACGTGGCAGGACAGTCGCTGGTGTCGGCGGTCCGCACGGTCGACCCCCGCTACCAGGTGCACTCGCTGCACGGTTACTTCCTGCGCCCCGGTGATGCCAGGGCTCCCACGGTCTACCTGGTCGAACGCCTCCGCGACGGCGGATCGTTCGCCACTCGCAGGGTCAATGCCGTCCAGCACGGCGAGACGATCTTCTCCATGTCGGCGTCGTTTCAGACCGACCAGAGTGGGATCGAGCACCAGGACGCGATGCCCGTTGCCCCGCCGCCCGATGATCTCCCGGGGTTCCGGTCCGGTGGGGCCTTCGACGACGCCGGGTTCGCCCAGTTCGCGGAGTGGGACGTCCGCATCGTGCCGGACGAGCAGCTGACGCGGTTGCCGGGCAAGGCAAGCCAACAGCAGGTGTGGTTCCGCCACACCGACCCGATGTCCGATGACCCGGTGCTGCACATCTGCGCGCTCGCCTATCTCAGCGATCTGACGCTGCTCGGCTCAGCCCAGGTGAACCATCCCGATGAACGCGGGCACCTGATGATCGCGTCGCTTGACCATGCGATGTGGTTCATGCGCCCCTTCCGGGCCGATGAGTGGCTGCTCTATGACCAGTCCTCGCCGTCGGCCTGCGGCGGCCGGAGCCTGACGCAGGGCAAGTTGTTCAACCGGTACGGCGAGATGGTCGCGGCAGTCATGCAGGAGGGGCTGACCCGCTACAAGCGCGACTTCACGCCGAACCGCGGGTGAGCAGTCCGCGTGTCGGTGTCCTTGCGTTGCAAGGTGATACCCGTGAGCACTTGGCGGCACTGCGTGAGGCAGGCGCCGAGGCGATCACCGTTCGCCGCCTTGCGGAACTCGAATCCGTTGATGCCCTGGTGATTCCCGGTGGTGAGTCGACCACGATGAGCCATCTCCTGCGTGAGCTGGACATGCTCGAGCCGCTGCGCGCCCGGTTGGCCGACGGCATGCCGGCCTACGGGTCGTGTGCGGGGATGATCCTGTTGGCCAGCGAGATCGCCGACGCCGGCACGCCGGGCCGCGAGGCGGTCCCGCTGGGTGCCATCGACATGGCGGTTCGTCGAAACGCCTTCGGTCGACAGGTCGATTCGTTCGAGGAGGACGTGGCGTTCGACGGGCTCGACGCCCCCGTGCACGCGGTGTTCATCCGGGCGCCGTGGGTCGAGCGGGTGGGCCCCGACGTGGAGGTGCTGGCCAGCGCGGCTGGCCATCCCGTGGCGGTGCGGCAGGGGCGGACGTTGGCCACGGCGTTCCACCCGGAGATGACCGGCGACCGGCGGGTGCATCGGCTGTTCGTCGCCTCCCTCTAGCGACTTGCGTGTTGGCACCCGCGCTGAGAGTGCGGGCGAACGTACACGAATCGCGGCTAGGTTAGGACGGGGAGCAGTAAGCGGGATGACGAGTGGATGGTGTTGAGGCTGCTCGTACCGACACTGGCGTGGCGGAAGTTCATGATCGCGGGCACGTCGGGATCCTGATCGTCGCTAACGATGGTCAGCCGGATCCGATCGCCCGCCGCGAATCGACGAGCGTTGGTCACCAGGGGAATTCGATATTCGACGTCTTGTCCGATGGGCACCGCGACCGGGGTCCGGCAGGGGAGCACGGGACGTCCGGGTTGGCTGTCGGCTTCGTCGACCTCTCGTAGGCTGGCCCGAAGCCAACCCGCGGTGACCTCGGAGACGGTGCCGTCGGCGGCGACGTGCTCAAGCGTCGCGATCCAGGCGGTGTCGGCGGCGGTAGCCGACGCGATCAGGTGCAGCTCGACCGCGCCGACGACGTCGATGGGTTCCTCGAGCGGCGCACTGGTCCAGAGCAACGACGTGGGCGGGTCGATGGCGCTGGGCTTGGCACGACCCAAACCGGCACCGAGCACCAGGTATTCGCGCGCGCCCGGGTCACCCTCGTCTTCGGCGAGCGTGCCATCGGCGCGCAATGCCCATTCCGTCGACACGGTGCCCGTCGGTGGCCACCGATCGGCGGTCCTCCAGCTCTCGGTCGTCACTCCCGTCGCTTCGCCCGTGTCAGCGCCGGGCAGGACGTATCGGATCGGGGGGCCGTCCATGATTCCGGTGTCGCGGCCCTTGAGCCAATGGTCGAACCACGCCAGCGCCTCGTCGTGCAGGCTCTCCCACGGCCACGTCAGGCCGTAGCGACCGAGCAACGCCATCCGCACGTTCGGGTTGTCCGACAGCGCTTCGTACGCCGTGAAGGTCGACGGCAGATGCAGCGGCACGTTCTCCCAATCGCAGCCCAGGTACACGGGCACGTCGATGCGCTCCAGCAGCGGCACGAGGTCCCTTGCCTCCCACCATTCGTCGCGGGTGGGGTGTTTGACGGCGACGTCGAGCCAGAGGTCGTCCCACGGATGCGGATCGTGGGGAAGCTTGAGCAGTTGACGCAGCAGCGTGATCGACGCCTCGCCGTTCATGGTCCCGAACTTGCGGTGCAGCGCAGGGGTGTTTAGCGCCTTGCGCGCCATCTCGACGGGCAGACTGCGCCAGAATTCGGCACTGCGATCCGACGTCAGGCCGACCATCGATAGGAACGGCGTGACGAACGACGAACTCAGAAGCCCGTGGTGGACGGCACCCTCGTAGAGGTCGGCGGTGACCGCAAGGGGAAAGATCGCCTTGAGGTGGGGTGGTCGCTCGACGGCGGCCTCCAGTTGGGTCATGGCGAAGTAGCTGATGCCGATCATGCCGACGTTGCCGTCGCACCACGGCTGCGCGGCGGCCCACTCGACCAGGTCGTACATGTCGCGTCGCTCCTGGGCATCGAAGAAGCCGAACGCGCCGCCGGATCCGCACGTGCCGCGCACGTTGGCGATGACGTGGACGTAGCCGCGCGGTACCCAGAAGCCGGTGACGCCGGCTTCGATGAACCCCATCGGTGCGCCGAGGTCCTGGATCTGGCGTGGGTAGGGCGATGCCGCGATGAGCGCGGGAAACCGGCCGTCGGTGTCGGGGCGGTGCACGTCGGCCAGCAATGTGGTGCCGTCTCGAACGGTGACCGCGACGTCGTCGTCGCGCCGGATGTGGTACTCGGGCGCACTGAGATCGTGGTAGTCGCGCCCCGTGGTCTGCGGCCCGTTCATGGGCTTCTGCCTCATGAAGTCTCACGCTACGTTGAGATTAGTCTCAACGCAACGTGAACTTCTTGCTAGTCTGCCGGCATGCCCACGAAGACGCCTCCGGGACCGCGCGACGAGCGCGGCGTATTGGCTGCGCGGATCCTTTCCGCGGCGCGCAAGGCGTTCGCCGAGACCGGCTGGGCCGGAACGACGATCCGCGCCATCGCCCGCGCCGCCGACGTCGACCCCGCGCTGGTTTATCACTACTTCGGCTCCAAGGAAGCCCTGCTCGATGCAGCGACGATGCCCCCGCAGCGGTGGTTGGACGGCGTCGCGCAGACCTGGACCGCGCCGCCGGGCGAACTGGGCACGGCGCTACTGCGGCTGATGCTGAACGCCTGGGCCGACGACGAGATCGGGCCGTTCCTGCGCGCGGTGCTGCTCACCGCGGCGCACGAACAATCGACGCGCGAGAAGCTGCGCATGGTCGTCGAACGCAGCCTGATCGGTGTGTCGCAGATCGGCGTCGACGAACGGGATCGCCTGGTGCGCAGCGGGTTGATCTCGTCGCAGATCATGGGTCTGGCGTTGATGCGGTACGTGTGGCGCGTCGAACCCGTCGCGTCGATGGCAGACGATGAACTCGTCGCCGCCGTCGCACCCAATCTGCAGCGCTACGTCGACGGTGAACTCTAACGACGTGCGTGTTGAAACCCGCGCTGAGTGGCTGCGGACGTGCACGAATCGCGGGCAGAGGACCACGTAGACTCGTCGGGTCACGTCAGCAGGCGAGTGATGAAGCGCGGAAGAGGCGGAAGAGGTAGTAGGGCATGAGCGGCCATTCCAAGTGGGCGACCACCAAGCATCAGAAGGCCGTCAAGGACGCGCGCCGCGGCAAGGAATTCGCGCGGCTGATCAAGAACATCGAGGTCGCCGCCCGGACCGGCGGCGGTGACCCGGCGGGCAACCCGACGCTGTACGACGCCATCCAGAAGGCAAAGAAGACGTCGGTACCCAATGACAACATCGAGCGCGCCCGCAAGCGCGGCGCCGGTGAAGAGGCCGGTGGCGCCGACTGGCAGCCCATCACCTACGAGGGGTACGGGCCCAACGGCGTCGCGATCCTCGTCGAATGCCTGACCGACAACCGCAACCGCGCGGCCAGCGAGGTGCGCATCGCGATGACCCGCAACGGCGGCAACATGGCCGACCCGGGCTCGGTGTCGTACCTGTTCACCCGCAAGGGAGTCGTCGCGTTGGAGAAGAACGGCCTCTCCGAGGACGATGTTCTGACCGCGGTGCTCGAGGCGGGCGCCGAGGACGTCGTGGATCACGGCGAAATGTTCGAGGTGATCTCCGAGCCCACCGATCTGGTCGCGGTGCGGACGGCGTTGCAGGACGCCGGTATCGACTATGACTCCGCCGAGGCGAGCTTCCAGCCCTCGGTGAGCGTGCCCGTCGACCTCGACGGTGCCCGTAAGGTGCTCAAGCTGGTGGATGCGCTCGAGGACAGCGACGACGTCCAGGACGTCTGGACGAATGTCGACATCCCCGACGACGTCGCCGCTGCGCTCGACGACGACGAGTAGCCGCCAGACGCCGGTCGCACGCGTGCGGGCGCCTCGGCCGGGTCAGTGTCCGTTTCGGGCGGACGCCTTCGCCAGGTCCTGCCGCGCCGCGCGCTCGTCCGAAGACTCCTCGTCGTGCCCGTCGAACGCGCGTGCCCGCTCCTCGGCTTCCGGGCTGCCGGAGAAGACGGCGGATGCCACGCGACGCGTCTGACCGTCGTTGCCACGCAGCCCGGAGGACTCGGGTTCCTTCCCGGCGGGCCCGACCCGGTACCTGGGCAGCACGCCCTGACTGCGCTGCAGCCAGTCCACGATGCCCTCGCGGATCTCGCACCGAAGGTCGAAAAGCGCGCCGGCGTTCGGGGCGCTGACCAAGATGCGCACGCGGACACAGCCCGCGACCGCGTCGGTCACCTGCAGGATGCCGCGGCGGCCGTCCCAGAGTTCGCTCTGAGCCAGCAGCCGGTCCAGCTCGGCGCGCATGTCATCGAACGGGACGGTGAAGTCGACGTCGAACTCCACGGTGCCCATGAGCTCGGTCGCGCTGCGGGTCCAGTTCTCGAACGGGGTGGTGGTGAAGTAGGTGCACGGCAGCACCAGTCGGCGCTCATCCCAGATCCGAACCACCACGTAGGTCAGCGTGATCTCCTCGATCCGACCCCACTCCTTCTCCAGCACGACGACGTCGCCCACGCGGATCGCACCGGAGAACGCAATCTGCATACCGGCGAAGACCGCACCCAGGGAGGTCTGCGCCGCGAGGCCTGCGACCACGGACAACACCCCGGCCGATGCGAACAGAGTGGTACCGATGTCGGAGAACGACGGGAACGTCATCAGGATCGCCGCAGTCCCGAGCATGACGACCACGGCGGCGGCGACCCTTCGCAGCACGGTCACCTGGGTGCGAATCCGCCTGTCGTGTCTGTCGGCGTCGGTCATCTCGGCCTCACCGCCACCGAACCGGGAGATGACCCGCCGCTCGGCCACACTCACCACGTTGGTCGCCAACCAGGTAAGCGCCACGATCAGAAGGATCAGCAACGTGTGATCGACCCATGCGCGCCAAGGATCGGCGGCCGGATCCGACGTCCGCTTCACGGCGATGGACGACGCCAGCACCATCAGCGCGACGCGGCTCGATCTGCGGGTCAGCACCGCAACGTCATGAACCACGCCGCTGCGACGACCGATCCGCAGTAACACCCAGGACAGAATCATCCCCGCCAGATAGGCGGCCGCCGCGGCACCGGCGACCCAGCCGAGAGTGACGGCAAGATTGGTGGCGGATTCGAGCTTCTGCTCGTCGGGCATCGTGTGGTTTCGCTCCTTGCGTCGGCGTCCGTGTCTTCTTCGACGGTAGCGGCGTCCACTCCAACAGTCACATCCGCATCGTTCACCTCGCCCCAGCCCGGCATGGCGGGGGTGTGTCCCTGCCAGGTCCGGTCACCGCTGGCCGCTAGGCTCTCGAACAGCTGTTCTAGACCGGAGGAGTGACCGTGCGGGTGATGGGCGTCGACCCTGGGCTGACGCGGTGTGGGCTGTCCGTCATCGAGAGCGGCGCCGGCCGGAAGGTCATCGCGCTCGACGTCGACGTCGTGCGCACTGCCGCTGATCAGCCCTTGCAGATGCGCCTGCTGACCATCAGCGACACCGTCGAGCACTGGATGGACACCCACCTGCCCGACGTCATTGCGATCGAGCGCGTGTTCTCCCAGCACAACGTCTCCACGGTGATGGGAACCGCGCAGGCCGGCGGAGTCATCGCGCTTGCGGCCGCCAAGCGGGGCATCGACGTGTTCTTCCACACACCGACCGAGGTGAAGGCTGCGGTCACGGGCAACGGCGCCGCCGACAAGGCCCAGGTGACCGCCATGGTCACCCGAATCCTCGCGTTGCAGACCAAGCCGACGCCCGCCGACGCCGCCGATGCCCTGGCTCTGGCGATCTGTCATTGCTGGCGAGCCCCCATGCTCGCGCGGATGGCCAAGGCCGAGGCCATGGCCGCAGAGCAACGCAAGAAGTACAAGGCCCGGTTGAAGGCGGCTCCGGGCGGTATCACGTCGGGCGGTATGACGAGGAGTGCGACGTGATCGCGTCGGTGCGTGGCGAGGTCGTCGACGTCGCACTCGACCATGCGGTGATCGAGGCCGCTGGCGTGGGATACAAGGTCATGGCCACGCCGTCGACCCTTGCCACCCTGCGACGGGGGTCGGAGACCAGGCTGATCGTCGCGATGATCGTCCGCGAGGATTCGATGACGTTGTATGGCTTCGTCGACTCCGACGCCCGTGACCTGTTCAGCACGCTGCTCGGCGTGTCTGGCGTCGGCCCCAAGATCGCGCTGGCGACCCTGGCCGTCTACGACGCACAGGCGCTGCGGCAGGCGCTGTCCGACGGCGACGTCACGGCCCTGACCCGCGTGCCAGGCATCGGAAAGCGGGGTGCTGAGAGGATGGTCCTCGAACTTCGCGACAAGATCGGCCCCGTGACGCCCGTGAGCGGCACTGCGATGGTCAGCGGCCACGCCATTCGCGGGCCGGTAGTGGAAGCCCTTGTCGGACTTGGCTTCGCCGCCAAGCAGGCCGAGGAAGCCACCGACAAGGTGCTCGCCGGTGAGCCGCAGGCCACCACCCAGTCCGCGCTGCGGGCGGCGCTGTCCATTCTGGGGAAGAAATGAGCCGATTCGACGGAGACGGCGACGAACCCGAGGAGGACCGGGACGTCTCGGCCGCGCTGACCGTCGGCGAGGGTGACATCGACGCGAGTCTGCGGCCCCGTTCGCTGGGGGAGTTCATCGGTCAGCCGCGGGTGCGCGAACAGCTGCAGCTCGTCATCGAGGGTGCCAAGAACCGCGGCGGGACCCCGGATCACATCCTGCTCTCAGGACCGCCCGGCCTGGGCAAGACCTCATTGGCGATGATCATCTCGGCCGAGTTGGGATCGTCGCTACGGGTCACCTCGGGCCCAGCGCTGGAACGCGCGGGCGATCTCGCGGCGATGCTGTCGAACCTCGTCGAGGGTGACGTGCTCTTCATCGACGAGATCCACCGCATCGCCCGACCGGCTGAAGAGATGCTCTACCTGGCGATGGAGGACTTCCGGGTCGACGTCGTGGTGGGGAAGGGGCCTGGCGCGACATCGATTCCGCTCGAGGTCGCGCCGTTCACACTGGTCGGGGCCACCACCCGGTCGGGAGCCCTCACCGGACCATTGCGTGACCGGTTTGGATTCACCGCGCACATGGACTTCTACGAGCCCGCGGAACTGGAGCGTGTGCTGTTCCGGTCGGCGGGCATTCTCGGCATCGAACTCGGTGCCGATGCGGGGTCGGAGATCGCTCGACGGTCCCGTGGCACGCCGCGCATCGCCAACCGGCTGTTACGGCGCGTCCGTGACTACGCGGAAGTGCGCGCCGACGGCATCATCACGTGCGACATCGCCAAGCTCGCGCTCGAGGTCTACGACGTCGACGAACTCGGCCTGGACCGTCTCGACCGCGCCGTGCTGGCCGCGCTCACCCGGAGTTTCGGCGGCGGACCGGTGGGGGTGTCCACACTTGCAGTCGCCGTCGGCGAAGAGGCCACGACCGTCGAGGAGGTATGCGAGCCTTTCCTGGTGCGCGCCGGGATGTTGGCACGCACACCGCGGGGTCGGGTGGCCACCAGTGAGGCGTGGCGCCATCTGGGCATGACACCCCCCAGCGGTGTCGGTGTGATGGGGCAGCCTGGCCTCTTCGAGCAGTCGTAGGGAAGGACCGCACGATGATCGTCGCCGGCCTCGTCGTCGCCGGGTTGGCGGCCGCGCTGCACGTGTACATCTTCGTCCTGGAGTCGTTTCTATGGACCGCGCCCCGAACCCGCGCGACCTTCGGCACCACGCCCGAAGAGGCCGAAACCACCAAGTTGCTGGCTTTCAACCAGGGCTTTTACAACCTGTTCCTCGCGATCCTCACCGGACTGGGCGTCGTGTTCATGATCTCCGGCAGCACCGCGGTCGGTGCGGCCCTGGTCTTCGCCGGCGTCGGGTCGATGGTGGCGGCTGCCGCCGTGCTCCTGGCTTCGGCGCCGGACAAGGCACGCGCGGCCGTTGTGCAGGGGACGCTGCCGTTGGTGGCCGTCGTCCTGCTGGGCATTGGCTTGTCGACGTAGCCTCGCAAGGCTCACCTGCGAGTTCCGCCGTCGGATGTCGGTGTATCGGGTTGCAGCACCGCGGTGATGGGTATCCCTCCTTAGTGCCCAAGGAGGATCCCATGAACGATTTCGATTCCGATGACGACGCCCCACGCGGTGGACGGCTGCGGATTTCGCGCAGCCGCGGCGCCATGAGCGGATTGCTGCTGATCCTGCTCGGCGTGTGGGGCGCAGCCGTGCCCTTCGTGGGACCGTCCTTCGACTTCGCCTACACGCCAGGTGGTGAATGGACGACGGGCCGCGGATGGCTGGAGGTGCTACCTGGCGCCGTCACCGCGATCGGCGGTCTGCTGCTCCTGATGTCGCGCAACCGCGCAACCGCGATGCTCGGTGGCTGGATGTCCGTGGTGGCAGGCGCATGGTTCGTCGTCGGACGGGCACTCGCCGGTCCGCTGAACCTGGGCCAGGTGGGTGCACCCGCCGCTACCAGCGAGACGCAAGCGGGTGTGGCTCGAGCTGTCGTACTTCTACGGGCTGGGGGCGCTGATCGTGTTCCTCGGAGCACTGGCGCTGGGACGGCTGTCCGTTCGGACCGCGCGTGACGTCGAGTACGCCAGGCGGCCCATGGCGACCAACACCGACACCGACCCCGACCCGAGCACCGACGATCAGGCGACCGAACCCTCTTCCGGACAGCACCGTTGGGGTTCGCTGCTCCGGCGCCGGCACACTCACGCGCAGTAGCGCCGCAGCGGCCCGACGTCGGTCTTGTCGCGGTTTGGCGCGGTCAGAGGTCGGCGAGGATCAGGGCCAGGACGTCGAGGCCCTCATCGAGGAGGGCGTCGCTGATGGTCAGAGGTGGCAGGAACCGCAGCACGTTGCCGTGGGTGCCACAGGACAGCACGATGACGCCGGCGGCGTGGGCGCCGGCGCACAGTGCCTTCGTCAGTTCCGCGTCGGGTTCGGTGGTGCCCGACTTGACCAGCTCGACGGCGATCATGGCGCCGCGGCCGCGTACGTCGCCGATACGGTCGTCATCGGCCTGCATCCTGCCGAGTCGAGCCTTCATCAGCGCCTCGATCTGCTGAGCACGCTCGACCAGTCCATCGGCCTCGATGGTCTCGATGGTCGCCAGCGCCGCGGCGCAGGCGATGGGGTTGCCGCCGTAGGTCCCGCCAAGCCCGCTGACGTGCGGGGCGTCCATGATCTCGGCGCGACCAGTGACCGCCGACAACGGCAGGCCGTCGGCGATCCCCTTGGCCGTGACGATGAGGTCGGGATCGATTCCCTCGTGTTCGCAGGCGAACATGGCACCGGTACGGGCGAATCCCGTCTGCACCTCGTCGGCGATGAATACGACGTCATTGGCGCGGCACCACTGCAGCAGCGTGGGTAGGAAACCCTCGGCGGGCACGATGAATCCGCCCTCACCCTGGATCGGCTCGATGATGATGGCCGCCAGATTCTCGGCGCCGACCTGTTTGTCGATCACGCCGAGCGCTCGTTTGGCCGCGAGTTCGCCGTCGGTGGCGATTTCCTTGCCGAACTCTGCGTCCCGGTACGGATACGACATCGGCGCGCGGTAGATCTCGGGGGCGAACGGCCCGAAGCCGTGCTTGTAGGGCATCGACTTGGCCGTCAGAGCCATCGTCAGGTTGGTACGGCCGTGGTAGGCGTGATCGAACGACACCACGGCCTGTCTCTGCGTGTAGGTGCGCGCGATCTTGACCGCGTTCTCGACCGCTTCCGAGCCGGAGTTGAACAGCGCCGACCGCTTGTCGCCGGTCACCGGGCTGAGCCGGTTGAGGTGTTCGCACACCGCGACGTACTCCTCGTAGGGAGTCACCATGAAACAGGTGTGGGTGAATTCGGCGGCCTGAGCGGCGACGGCTTCGACGACCCGCGGCGACGCATTGCCGATGGTGGTGACCGCGATGCCCGAACCGAGGTCGATCAAGCGGTTGCCGTCGACGTCCTCGACGATGCCGCCGCCTGCGCGCGCCGCGTAGACGGACATCGTGTTGCCGACTCCGCGTGCCACTGCGGCGACCTTGCGGTCGATGAGGGCCGACGACTTCGGGCCGGGGATGTCGGTGGCCAGGTAGCGGCTCTGTTCGAGGGTGCTCACTTCTGACTCCAGGTAGCAGATAGCGGGGAAGGGGTGGGATGGTGATTCGGGGAAGGGGTTGGACGGTGATTCGGTGGAGGTCATGGCCGCACACGGATATCGGGCCGAGGCGTCGCGTCCGAGCCTAGTCGGCGAACGGCGGCATACGACCGGAAACGTCGTCGCGGGTCGCAGACGGGGTGGATTCCGAACGCTGCGGCCGTGATTCCCGTCCATTCGGTCACAACACCGAGTCTCCGACGATCGTCGCAGGCCTTCGCCGCGCACTGCGTGCGGTGATCCGATGCGGTGGGGGAGTCCGCCGACCACTGCCGTGATGGCACACTGGGTGTCTACGAGGCCTGCCCGTGACTCAGTCTGGGCGCCGCAAACCGCATGACCGACACGAAAGACGATTGCTGCGATGGACCTGGTCGTATTCCTCCCCCTGCTCATCATCCTCGGTGCCTTCATGTTCTTCGCATCGCGCCGCCAGAAGAAGGCCATGCAGGCCACCATCGACCTGCACTCGTCCCTCGAGGTCGGCGACCGCGTGCACACCACATCGGGTCTGCAGGCCACCATCACCGGTGTCACCGACGACAGCGTCGACCTGGAGATCGCTCCCGGTGTCGTGACCACCTGGATGAAGCTGGCGGTCCGTGACCGCATCGAACCAGAAGACGACTTCGACGACGAGTTCGATGAGGACGCATACGAGGACGCGTACGAGGAGGAGACCAGCACCGGTACCGAGGCCGCCTCCGACCCGGACCAGGTCCGCAAGGACTGACTGCGCGGTAGTCACCCCGACCACGAGTGGGGTACTCAGCCCGACCACGTACGCTTTGCGGTGCTGTCGTACAGACCTGAGGAGATTCAAGCAACGTGGCATCGTCTTCTACGCCGGTGCACCCGTACCGTTACCTGTCGCTTTACCTGGTCCTTTTGATCGGTGCCTACCTCCTGGTGTTCCTCACCGGGGATAGGCAGGCCGAGCCCAAGTTGGGCATCGATCTCCAGGGCGGGACACGCGTCACGCTGACGGCGCGCACCCCTGACGGCTCGCCCCCGACCCGGGAGTCGCTCGACCAGGCCCAGCTGATCATCGGCGATCGAGTCAACGGCCTCGGTGTTTCCGGCTCCGAGGTGGTCATCGACGGCGACAATCTCGTCATCACCGTGCCGGGCAATGACAGCAGCGAGGCGCGCAACCTCGGCCAGACGGCGCGGCTCTACATCCGACCCGTGATCCATGCGATTCCCGCGCAGGGGCAGCAACCGGCTCCAGGTCAGGCCCCGCCGGGCGCACCGGGAATCCCCGGAATGCCGGGCGCACCGGGCATCCCAGGTATGCCGGGCGCACCGGGGATGCCGCCTGCACCGGGGGCCCCGGGCATGCCGCCAGTGATCGCACCCGAGCCCGGTACTCCGGCGCCGCAGCCGCGGCCCTACCCACTCGAGCCGGCGCCCACCCCGACGCCGGCGCCGGCGCCGGCCCCGGGGAATGCACCGCCGCCCGGTGACGCACCGCCTCAGACGCTGGCGCAGCGCATCGCCGACGAGAAGGCGCTGCGTCAGAGCACCGAGCAGCAGATTCAGATACTGGCCCTGCAGTTCCAAGCCACGAGGTGCAACGACGAGGACGTTCTGGCCGGAAACGACGACCCGAACCTTCCGCTCGTGACCTGCTCCCAGGACCACAACGAGGTGTACCTGCTGGACAAGTCGATCATCAGCGGCGAGGGGATCGAGAACGCGAGTTCGGGGCTCGACCAGCAACGCGGCGAATACGTCGTCGATCTGCAGTTCAAGGGGGACGCCTCCAACGTGTGGGCGGACTTCACGGCCGCCAACGTCGGTACCCAGACCGCCTTTACCCTGGACTCGCAGGTGGTCAGTGCCCCCCAGATCAACGAGGCCATTCCCGGTGGCCGAACCCAGATCACCGGCCAGTTCACCCAGGAATCGGCACGCGAACTCGCCAACGTCCTGAAGTACGGTTCGCTGCCGCTGTCCTTCGAGTCCTCGGAAGCCGAGACGGTCTCCGCGACGCTCGGATTGTCGTCGCTGCGGGCGGGCCTGATCGCCGGTGCGGTCGGCCTGGCGTTGGTGCTGGCGTACTCGCTGATCTATTACCGCATCCTCGGCTTGCTGACGGCGCTGTCGCTGGTGGCTTCCGGCGCCATGGTGTACGCCATCCTGGTACTGCTCGGCAGATACATCGGCTACACGCTCGACCTGGCCGGCATCGCGGGTCTGATCATCGGCATCGGCACAACCGCAGACTCCTTCGTGGTCTTCTTCGAACGCATAAAGGACGAGATCCGCGAAGGACGTTCGTTCCGTTCGGCGGTGCCTCGTGGTTGGGCCCGCGCGCGCAAGACGATCCTGTCGGGCAATGCCGTGAGCTTCATCGCCGCCGCGGTGCTGTACGTCCTTGCAGTGGGCCAGGTGAAGGGCTTTGCGTTCACGCTCGGCCTCACCACCGTGCTCGACGTCGTCGTGGTGTTCCTGGTGACGTGGCCACTGCTGTACCTGGCCTCGAAGACCACTCTGGTCGCCAAGCCGGCGCTCAACGGACTTGGCGCGGTCCAACAGATCGCGCGCGAGCGGCGAGCGGCAGCGGCTTCGACGGGCGGGAGGTAGCGATATGGCCAAGCAAGACGGGCGCGACGACGTTGTGAGCGACGCCGTCGTCGAGGACGCGACGGACACGGTTACCGACGTCGAGTCGACCGCCGAGGAGACGACCTCGGCTGCACCACGGCACGGCTTCTTCGTCAGGCTCTACACCGGCACCGGCGCATTCGACGTGATCGGCAAGCGGAAGCTGTGGTTCGGCATCAGTGGACTGATCGTGCTGATCGCCCTGGTGAGCATTCTGCTGCGGGGCTTCACCTTCGGCATCGACTTCGAAGGCGGCACCAAGGTGTCGATTCCGGTGGCGGGCGCGCAGAGCGAGGTGTCCGTGCAGCGGGTCGAGGACGTCTTCAACACATCGCTGGGGAAGGCTCCCGTGTCGGTGGTCGTCGTCGGTAGCGGCGACTCCGCGACGGTTCAGATCCGTTCGGAGGCGCTCGACAACGCGGAGACCGAACAGTTGCGAACCGCGCTCTTCGACACCTTCCAGCCCGTGGGTGCCGACGGGCAACCGAGCAAACAGGCCATCAGCGACTCCGCCGTCTCCGAGACGTGGGGCGGACAGATCACGAAGAAGGCGCTCATCGCGCTGGTCGTGTTCCTGGTCCTCGTTGCGATCTACATCACGCTGCGGTACGAGCGGTACATGGCGTTGTCGGCGCTCGCTGCGCTGGTGTTCGACCTGCTCACCACGGCTGGGGTGTACTCGCTGGTCGGATTCGAGGTCACCCCTGCCACCGTGATCGGCCTGTTGACGATTCTGGGCTTCTCGCTCTACGACACCGTCATCGTGTTCGACAAGGTCGAAGAGAACACCCACGGCTTCGAGCACACCACCCGGCGCACCTTCGCCGAGCAGGCGAACCTGGCGATCAACCAGACGTTCATGCGGTCGATCAACACCAGCCTCATCTCGGTGTTGCCGATCCTGGCCCTCATCGTCGTGGCGGTCTGGCTGCTGGGCGTGGGTACGTTGCAGGACCTCGCGCTGGTGCAGTTGGTCGGTGTCATCGTGGGCACCTACTCGTCGATCTTCTTCGCGACCCCGCTTCTGGTCACGATGCGGGAGCGCACGGAACTGGTGCGCAACCACACCCGGCGTGTGATGAACCGTCGTCGCGGATCGTCGGCCAAGGCGGCGAGCGCCAAGGAGGCCGCCACCGACGTGGCCGCCACCGACGCCGACCCCACCGCGAAACCCGCGACGGTCTCGGCGGCGGCGACCACCACCGTGCCGCCCGACAAGCCGGCGCCCGGGGCGCGGCCGATTCGCCCTTCCGGTCGTCCGTCGGGTAAGCGGAGCACCAGGCGGTAGCTTCCGATGACAGCTCGTTCCCGGCGCGCCCTGATCCTGTCGGCGACGCTGTCGCTCGTCGCTGGGTTGACGCTGTCGGCCTGTTCGGGCAGCGCTGCCGACGAGGTCGACTATGCGGTCGATGGGACACTGACCACCTACAACACCAACACCGTCGTCGGTGCGGCGTCGGGTGGACCGCAGGCATTCGCCCGCGTGCTGACCGGTTTCAACTATCACGGCCCGGACGGGCAGATCGTCAGTGACCGCGACTTCGGCTCCGTATCGCTGGTGGGGCGGGCACCGCTGGTTCTCGACTATCAGATCGACGACGCCGCCGTGTACTCCGACGGCAAGCCGATCACCTGCGACGACATGGTGTTGGCGTGGGCCGCGCAGTCCGGCCGGTACCCGGCCTTCGACGCGGCCAGCCGCGCAGGCTACGGCGACGTTGCCGCCATCGACTGCGCGCCGGGGCAGAAGCGGGCGCGGGTGACGTTCGCCCAGGACCGAGGGTTCGTGGAGTATGGCCAGCTCTTCGCGGCGACCGCCATGATGCCGTCGCACGTGATCGCCGACGAACTCGGCCTCGGCGACGGCGGGCTCACCACCGCGCTGCTGGCAGGCGACGCCCCGACGGTCGAGCGTGTCGCGCAGGCGTGGAATCAGACGTGGAACCTCGCTCCCGACGTGGACCTCGACAAGTTCCCGTCGTCCGGGCCGTACAAGCTCGACTCCGTCACCGAGGACGGCGCCGTCGTCCTCGTCGCCAACGACAAGTGGTGGGGCGCGAAACCCGTTACCGACAAGATCACGGTCTGGCCGCGCGGCGCGAACGTTCAGGACCGCGTCAACCAGGGGTTCTACGACGTCGTCGACGTCGCCGCGGGGTCGGCGGGCACGTTGACCCTGCCCGATGACTACGCGCGCACCGACACTCCGTCGGCCGGGATCCAGCAGATCATCTTCGCCGCCAGCGGGCCCCTCGCCGATCCGGCCGCCCGTCGCGCGATGGCGCTGTGCACTCCTCGCGACGTGATCGCACGCAACTCCGATGTCCCGATCGCCGACAGTCGACTCAATCCCGCGGCCGAGGATTCGATCACTGCCGCCGAGAACAGGGGCGAGGGCAGGCAGTACGACACGGCCAACCCGGAGGCGGCACGGGCCGCCATCGCCGGACGGCCGCTGACCGTCCGACTCGGCTACCAGAGCCCCAACGCCCGGCTGGCCGCGATCGTCGGCACGATCGCGACGTCGTGCGCCGCAGCGGGAATCACGGTCACCGACGGTGCCGGTGAGATGGTCGGACCCCAGGCGTTGCGCGACGTTCAGATCGATGCGCTGCTGGCGAGCACGGGCGGGGCGGCGGGTAGCGGCTCGACCGGATCGTCGGCGATGGACGCCTACGACCTGCACACCGGCAACGGCAACAACCTGTCGGGCTACTCCAACGAGCAGATCGACGGAATCATCGCCACGCTCGCCGTGACGGCCGATCCCAAGGAGTCCGCACGGCTGCTGACCGAGGGCAGTCCGGTGTTGTGGGCCGACATACCGACCCTGCCGCTGTACCGTCAGCAGCGAATGCTGCTCGTGTCCACCAAGATGTATGCGGTGAGCAGCAATCCGACCCGGTGGGGTGCCGGCTGGAACATGGACCGGTGGAGGCTGGAGACGTGACGAAGGCCAAGGGCCCGCGTATCGACGCGGCCGAGGTGGCTCGCGTGATCGCGTCGCTCACCCGCGAGGTCGCCGACTTCCCCGAGCCGGGCATCCAGTTCAAGGACCTCACACCGCTGCTTGCCGACGCGCGCGGCCTGTTCACGGTGACCGAGGCGCTGGCCGAACTCGCCGACGGCGCCGACCTCGTGGCGGGTATCGATGCGCGTGGCTTCCTTCTCGGCGCCGCCGTCGCCACGAGGCTTGGCACCGGAGTGCTGGCGGTCCGCAAGGGGGGCAAGCTGCCTCCGCCGGTGCACAGCGAGTCCTACGTACTGGAGTACGGCACCGCGACCTTGGAGATTCCCGCCGATGGCACCGACATCGCGGGCCGTCACATCGTGATCATCGACGACGTGCTCGCCACCGGTGGCACCGTAGCGGCCACCGCGGCGCTGCTCGAGCGGGGTGGTGCGACGGTGTCGGCCGCTGCGGTGGTGCTGGAGTTGTCTGCGCTGGGTGGTCGCGAGCGGGTGCAGCCGTTGCCGGTCACCAGCCTGTACGTGGTGTGATGAATGCTTGCGCGGGCAGGGATATCCTCGACAGGGTGATTGCGGGCAGGAGGTGAAGGCGTGGCCGACGATCAGTCCCTGACGCAGACCCAGCCCATGCCGGTCGTCTCGCCCGACGCCCTGGCCCCCGAGTCGCCGAAGCCGAACTCGAGCGCCTCGCGGCGGGTCCGCGCCCGACTCGCCCGCCGTATGACCGCGCAGCGCGGCACGGTCAACCCGGTGCTCGAACCGCTCATTGCGGTGCACCGGGAGATCTACCCCAAGGCCGACCTGGCGATCCTGCAGCGCGCCTACGAGGTGGCCGAGCAGCGCCATGGCGACCAGTTGCGTCGCTCCGGTGACCCGTACATCACCCACCCCTTGGCCGTTGCCAACATCCTGGCCGAACTCGGGATGGACACCACGACCCTGATCGCCGCACTGCTGCACGACACGGTGGAGGACACCGGGTACTCCCTCGAGGCGCTGACCATCGATTTCGGCAGCGAGGTCGGCCACCTGGTAGACGGTGTCACCAAGCTGGACAAGATGGTGCTCGGCACTGCCGCCGAGGCCGAGACCATCCGCAAGATGATCATCGCGATGGCCCGCGACCCGCGGGTATTGGTCATCAAGGTCGCCGATCGGCTGCACAACATGCGCACGATGCGGTTCCTGGCCCCCGAGAAACAGGCACGCAAGGCCCGCGAGACCCTGGAAGTCATTGCGCCACTTGCCCATCGACTCGGGATGGCGACGGTCAAGTGGGAACTCGAAGACCTGTCGTTCGCCATCCTGCATCCCAAGAAGTACGACGAGATCGTCCGCCTCGTCGCCGACCGTGCCCCGTCGCGCGACACGTACCTGGCCAAGGTGCGGGCCGAGATCGTCGCGTCGCTCACGGCCATGAAGATCAACGCCGTCGTAGAGGGCAGGCCCAAGCACTACTGGTCGATCTACCAGAAGATGATCGTCAAGGGGCGCGACTTCGACGACATCCACGACCTCGTCGGCATACGGATACTGTGCGACGAGATCCGGGACTGCTATGCCGCGGTGGGCGTGGTCCATTCGCTCTGGCAGCCGATGGCGGGCCGGTTCAAGGACTACATCGCACAACCTCGGTACGGGGTCTACCAATCGCTGCACACGACGGTCGTCGGGCCGGAGGGCAAACCGCTCGAGGTGCAGATCCGTACCCGCGACATGCACCGGACCGCCGAGTACGGCATCGCTGCGCACTGGCGCTACAAGGAGGTCAAGGGCCGCAACGGAGTTCCGTCGGGGCATGCCGCCGCCGAGATCGACGACATGGCCTGGATGCGTCAACTCCTCGATTGGCAGCGTGAGGCCGCCGACCCAGGTGAGTTCCTCGAATCGCTGCGGTATGACCTTGCGGTCCAGGAGATCTTCGTCTTCACGCCAAAGGGTGACGTGATCACCCTGCCGACGGGATCAACGCCGGTCGACTTCGCCTATGCGGTGCACACCGAGGTGGGGCACCGCTGCATCGGCGCTCGGGTGAACGGCCGACTGGTGGCCTTGGAGCGCAAACTCGAGAACGGCGAAGTGGTCGAGGTCTTCACGTCCAAGGCCCCCAACGCCGGACCTTCGCGGGACTGGCAGCAGTTCGTGGTGTCGCCGCGCGCGAAGGCGAAGATTCGGCAGTGGTTCGCCAAGGAACGCCGTGAGGAGGCCTTGGAGTCAGGCAAGGACTCCATCGCGCGTGAGGTTCGTCGCGGGGGAATTCCCCTGCAGCGCTTGATGAACGCCGACTCGATGTCTGCCCTGGCACGGGAACTGCGCTATGCCGACGTGTCTGCGCTATATACGGCGGTGGGTGAGGGGCATGTCTCGGCGCGGCACGTGGTGCAGCGGCTGTTGGCTCAACTCGGCGGCGACGAGGAGGCCGAGAACGAGATCGCCGAGCGGTCCACGCCGGCGACGATGCCGGTGCGGCAGCGCACCAGCGACGATGTCGGCGTCGCGGTCCCCGGTGCCCCGGGAGTGCTGGCCAAACTCGCCAAGTGCTGCACGCCCGTGCCGGGCGACAACATCATGGGCTTCGTGACCCGCGGCGGCGGGGTCAGCGTGCACCGCACCGACTGCACCAACGCCGAATCGCTTCAGGAACAGTCCGAACGCATCATCGACGTCAAGTGGGCGCCGTCCCCGTCGTCGGTGTTCCTGGTCGCCATTCAGGTGGAGGCACTGGACCGGCACCGGCTGCTCTCCGACGTCACGCGTGTGCTCGCCGACGAGAAGGTCAACATCCTGTCGGCGTCGGTGACGACGTCCAACGACCGGGTCGCGATCAGCCGGTTCACCTTCGAGATGGGCGACCCGAAGCATCTCGGCCACGTGCTGAACGTGGTACGCAACGTCGAGGGTGTGTACGACGTCTACCGGGTGACGTCGGCGGCGTAGGGGCGCGCGGCAACCTTCCGGCTGCGCGTCGTGAAGCCGCCGACCGCGGCTGCGAGAACGCACGCGACGGCCACCGCCCCGGCGAACCAGGGAAAGACGTCCTGCAGCTTCCACTGCGTGGCCGCCCAACCCGCGACGAGGGTGGGCACCGCCATCGCCGTGTACGCGAGCAGATAGTAGGCCGACATCGTCTCGCCGCGCCGATCCGACGGCACCACATTGGACAGGTGTCGCAGCGATCCGCCGAATCCGAGACCGAACGTCGACCCCAGCAGCGCCGCCGCGGTGAGAACCAGCGGCCAGCTGTGCGTCGCGAGTGCGGGGATCGTCAGCAGCAGGGAGGCGGCCATCCCGACGTCGCCGATGATCGCCGCCGTCCGGGCGGGTACCCGGGTGGCGAACAACTGCACCATCGCGGCGGAGAACGCCGTCGTGCCGACGACGGCACCGCCGAAGACCATGTTGTGCATGCCGGTCTGCTGCGCGGCCAACGACGGGTACAGCGACAGCAGGACGCCCAGCACCGACCAGGACGCCATCACCCCGAGTGCCGCGAACCAGAAGTCGCCGCGGATCTCCCGCGGGACGGCGGGTCTGGCGATCCTGATCGGACCGTTCGACCGCTCGGTGTGGGTCTCGCGCAGTGCTACCAGACCGATGCCCACGATGGCGCACACCACCGCCACTGCCGCGTACGGTGTGCGCAACGGGTGGGGCGCGTACTGGGCGAGCACCGATGAACCCACGATCGCGACCGTCATCCCGATGTTGAACGCGACGCCACTGAGCTGGCCGGATCGAACTCCGTGATGCGGGCGCAGATCCAGCAGGGCCGCTGCGCCCGCGACGACGATCGAGCCGACCGCAGCGCCGTGGATGGCCCGCGCGACGAGGAGGAGGGCCATGTCGTCGGCGATCAGGAACACACCGAGTCCGACGATCATCGCCAGGAGGGCGCCGAGCAGGACGGGTTTGCGACCGACGACGTCCGAGATGCGGCCCGACACCAGTACGGCGCCGAGAGCGGCCACGGCATACACCGCGAAGACCACGGTGGTGGCCAGCGGCGAGAGATGCCAAACCTCCTCGTACATGTGGTAGAGCGGGGCGGGGAGGCCAGATACGCCCAGTGCGACGCCGCTGAGGACCAGCAGCAGGGCGTAGGCCCAGCGCTGCGAATCACCGGTGAACCGGTCGGCCGCGACCACCGCCACGTACCCTCCTCGGATCGGGTTTGACGTACATCGAACTTGGTCGAGAGTACGCTCAGGTTTGATCAGCATCAAACCGTTAGTGATGGAGGACACCTCGATGGCCGAACCGTTGCGGGCCGACGTCGTCGGGCAGTTCGATGCCACCCCGGTGGGTCCCGTGCAGCAGGTGCTGGCCGCGCTGGCCGATCCCGTCCGCCTCGAGATGGTCCGCAGGCTCACCAACGCAGTCGGACCGATGCCGTGCGCAACGCTTTACGACGGGATCAACAAGTCGACCGCGACTCACCACTTCAAGACCCTGCGGGAGGCGGGCCTCACCGAACGGCTCGTCATCGACGGGCAGATTCATCAGCGTCTGCGGTCCGAGGCGGTCGATGCCGCCCTACCCGGTCTGCTGGATTCCGTGGTGAACCCCGCGAACAGGGAAGCGTCGGGCACCTAGCGGCTCGCGAGTGCCCGCCGGGTCCGCCGAGCATCTAGTTCAGGCGGATCGACTCGACCGTCACGCTGGCGTTGGGTGTGCCATCCGTGGCGCCGTTCTCAACGCCGGCGGCGGCTATCCGGTCGACCACGGCCAGACCCGTTTCGTCGACGGTGCCGAACACGGTGTAGGTCGGCGTGAGCATCGAATCCTCGTAGACCACGAAGAACTGGCTTCCGTTGGTACCAGGACCGGAGTTGGCCATGGCCAGTGTGCCGCGCGGGTAGAGCAGCGGTTTCTGCAATTGCGGGTCGGACAGCCGGTACTGGTTGGTCGGGTACTCGTTCGGGAACCGGTAGCCGGGTCCGCCCGAACCCAGCCCCGTCGGATCTCCGCACTGCAGCACGCCAAGCACGTCGGAGGTGGTGAGCCTGTGACAGGGGGTGTCGTCGAAGTAGCCCTGCTGGGCCAGGCTGACGAAGCTGTTGACGGTGCACGGAGCCTTCTGGTTGTCCAGTTGCAGGCCGATGGCGCCTTCGTTGGTCGTCACGGTGGCGTCGATCGTGGCGGGAGTGGTCGGTACCCGCCCCGTCCGCGGCGGCATGTTGGGCTTGCCGGCCGGTTCGGGGGTGGCCGGATACTGGCAGTTCGAGCCCAGCGTGGCCGGCGGGTCGAAGGCCGGGAGGCCGCTCTGCTGCCCGGGGGACGTCGTCGGCGGCGGGTAGCCGGTGCGTCCGAGTTCGTCGGCCAGTTCCGAGGCGTGCTGCACGATCACCGTGGCGAACACGACTGCGGTGACGACGACCAGCGCGGTGAGCACCGTGATGGCGTAACTGAGGACCAGTCCTGCGATGGCCAGGCCGTGGCCCTGCTCGCCGCTGCGCCTGATCTGGGACAGCGAGAGGTGCCCGAACAGGATGCCCAGCGGCGCGAAGAGGAACGCACACACCAACGACGCGACCGCCAGGCTGTTGGTGGACGTGGGCTGCGGATGGCCGGGATAGCCGCGATAGCCCGGATAGCCGGGCCCGCCGGGCGGGGGCGGGATGGTCATGGTGTGGGCGTGCGGGCCGTGGGTCCGTCAGTCCAACATGATGGACTTGATCTCCACGGGTGTGGCGGGGGCACCGTCGCCGGCGCCACCCTCGATGCCCGCCGCGGCGATCTTGTCGAGCGTGGCGAGGCCGGTGTCATCCACGGTGCCGAACACCGTGTAGTTCGGTGGCAGCTGTGAGTCCTGGTACACCAGGAAGAACTGGCTGCCGTTGGTGCCCGGTCCGGCGTTGGCCATGGCCAACGTGCCCCGCGGATAGAGGGCCGGCTGCTGCAACGCGGGATCGCCTGGCTGGTACTGGTTGGTCGGGTATTCGTTGGCGAACTCGTAGCCCGGCCCACCGGTGCCCTTACCGGTGGGATCGCCACACTGCAACACCGACAGTCCTCCGCTGGTCATTCGGTGACAGGGGGTGTCGTTGAAGTAGCCCTGCTGGGCCAGGCTGGCGAAGCTGTTGACGGTGCAAGGAGCCTTTGCGTTGTCCAGTCGAAGGCCGATGTTGCCCTCGGTGGTGCTCATGCTGGCACTGACCTCGGCGGGATCGGTCGGCACCTTGCCCGTTCGCGGCGGGTTGACCTTCTTGCTTGCCGGATCGGCCGCCGGGTACTGGCAGTCCGCGCCGAGGTCGGCGGGTGCGGCGAAGGGGGGCAGGGGAGTGGTGCCCGACGGGACCGGCTCGGCGGAGGTCGACGCGTCCGGGGAGGTGGTTGCGGCCGACGCCGTGGTGCTGCCCGAGTCCCGATTGATGTAGACGACGGTGGCGATCACGGCCCCGATGACCACCACGACGCCGGCGGCGGAGCCGATGATGGTCAGAAGGCGCCTGCGCTTCGCCTGCTGTTCTCTGCGCTCGAGCTGCCGCTCGAGCTTCCGCTTGGCCGTCGCTCGCCGTTGTTCGTTGGTCGGCACCGCCGTAGCCCTCCTGATGTCGTCGGTGTCGCCTGGACGCCGAGGTCGCTCGCACTCGGCATCGAGTGTGCCAGGCGATCCTGACCACGGCCGCTGCGACCCACGGAACTGCAAGGTGGGAAACTGGGCGTCGTGTTGATCACGGGGTTCGCGGCAGGGTGGTTGCAGTGCAACTGCTACGTCCTGGCTCCGCGTGCGGGTGCCGACGCGATCGTCGTCGATCCGGGTCAGCGGGTGATGCCGCGGCTGCGCCAGATCCTCGACGAGAATCGACTGACCCCGGCGGCGGTCCTGCTGACCCACGGCCACATCGACCACATCTGGTCGGCGCAGAAGGTCGCCGACACCTACGGATGCCCTGCCTTCATCCACCCCGAGGACCGGGCCATGCTGACCGACCCGATCAAGGGGTTCGGGCCTCGGC
Organism: uncultured Actinomycetota bacterium; assembly: GCA_963798245.1. Taxonomy (GTDB): domain Bacteria; phylum Actinomycetota; class Actinomycetes; order Mycobacteriales; family Mycobacteriaceae; genus Mycobacterium. The sequence continues at coordinate 415,990 of CAWCSO010000001.1, read as the reverse complement.
TGGCGCAGCTCGCCGTCGGCGTCATGTTCGGCGAGCCCCGCCAGGTCGTCGAACTCGATCGTGACGGCGACAAGATCGAGCTGGGCGGCATGACGGTCGTGGTCGACCACACGCCCGGGCACACCAGGGGCTCGGTCGTCTTTCGCGTCACCGACGGCGGGCAGGAGCGCAGCGACTCGGGGATTGGGTTCGGCGGGCAGGAGCGCAGCGACTCGGGGATCGGGTTCGGCGGGCAGGAGCGCAGCGACAGGGGAATTGGATGGAGTCCCGCCGAGATGGTGTTCACCGGGGACACGCTGTTCAAGCAATCGATCGGCCGGACCGATCTGGAGGGCGGCAGCGGTCGCGACCTGTACACCTCGATCGTCGAGAAACTGTTGGTGCTCGACGACATGACCGTGGTACTACCGGGGCACGGCCCGAAGTCCACCATCGGTGCCGAGCGTCGCACCAACCCATTCCTCGAAGGTCTGTGAATAAGAAGTGAGCGAGTTTCAGGCGCCCAAGGGCGTTCCCGATTACCTGCCGCCGGATTCCGCGCAGTTCGTCGCCGTCCGCGACGGCCTGCTCGAATCGGCCCGCCTCGCGGGATACGGCTACGTCGAGTTGCCGATCTTCGAGGACACCGCGCTGTTCGCGCGCGGCGTCGGCGAGTCCACCGACGTCGTCTCCAAGGAGATGTACACGTTCGCCGATCGCGGTGAGCGGTCGGTCACCCTGCGCCCGGAGGGCACCGCCGGCGTGATGCGTGCAGTCATCGAACACGGTATCGATCGCGGTGCCCTGCCGGCAAAGCTGTGCTACGCAGGGCCGTTCTTCCGCTACGAGCGGCCGCAGGCTGGTCGCTACCGCCAACTGCAGCAGGTCGGGGTCGAGGCCATCGGCGTCGACGATCCCGCGTTGGACGCCGAGGTGATCGCCATCGCCGACAGCGGGTTCCGATCGCTTGGACTCGAAGGCTTCAGGCTCGAGGTGACCTCGCTCGGAGACGACACCTGCCGACCGCAGTACCGGGAACTGTTGCAGGACTACCTGTTCACTCTGGATCTCGACGAGGACACCCGCCGGCGTGCCGAGATGAACCCGCTGCGCGTGCTCGACGACAAGCGTCCGCACGTACGCGAGATGACCGCCGACGCACCGGTGATGCTGGAGCACCTGTCCGATGTCGCCAAACAGCACTTCGACACGGTGCTCGCGCACCTGGACGCACTCGCCGTGCCCTATGTGATCAATCCGCGGATGGTGCGTGGCCTGGACTACTACACCAAGACGACGTTCGAGTTCGTCCACGACGGTCTTGGCGCGCAGTCGGGGATCGGCGGCGGTGGCCGGTACGACGGGCTGATGAGTCAGCTCGGCGGACGCGATCTGTCCGGCATCGGGTTCGGTCTTGGAGTGGATCGCACGGTGTTGGCGCTGCGGGCGGAGGGTCGCACGGTCGGCCAGACCACGGCCGTCGACGTGTTCGCGGTACCGCTTGGGAATGCCGCCAAGCTGGAACTGGCGAAGATCGGGGCTGCGCTGCGCGCGGCGGGAGTTCGGGTCGATCTCGCGTACGGTGACCGCAGTCTCAAGGCTGCGATGCGCGCCGCGGACAGGTCGGGAGCGACGGTGGCGCTGGTAGCGGGCGATCGTGACGTCGACGCGGGCACCGTCGGCGTGAAGGACCTCGGCGACCGGCGAGCAGGTCGACGTCGCGGTCGAGAGTGTTGTTGCCGAAGTGCTCGCGAGGCGGGGCATGGTCCGACTGCTCTAGCGTCGCTGGACAGCCAGGACCGCCGCGATCGTGCGGTTTCCTACCCGACACGCCTGGCAGGGCGGCGCGGATGAGACCGCGCACTCGGTGAGCGTTCGTCACCTCCTTCGCCGCTTTGGATTCAATGACCACGGACGTGGCTCAGCCCGGGGGCCGGAACACTGCCGCCGTCAACACCGCGTCGAGGTTGCCAAGGCCGCCGTTGAACGGGTTGCCCCGCTTGATGATCCTCCTTCCCGCTGGTGTCACCGCGACCAGCATCGACGAACTCGACGTGAGCTGGGTCTCGCGCTGGAACCGCACGTGATGCAGTGGGGCCACGATGGCGCCAGCGGCGTCGACGTACACCCGCCTGGCCCTATCGAAGATCGCGACGGGTCGGTACTCGCTCACCGGGATCGCGCGGTCGCGCCGAATCCGTTGCGCCACGGCCAAAGCCCCGCCCGCGGCGACGATTCCGGCCACGAGCAACGCGGCGCCCAACGGCCATGGGGGCGAATCCGCACTGGTGGTCGCGAGAACCAGTGTGACGCCACCGAAGCCGCCGAAGACCGCTGCGAGCACACCGAGGACGAACGCGACGGTGGCCAACGGCCCCGTCCCGCGGTCGACCACCACGACCGCGGGCCCCCACTCGGCAATCACCAAGCCGCCGGTCTCGGCGATGATCCGGGGTTCCACGGGTGCAGCCATGACCGGAGTCTGCCACCGCGCGGGTCGCGTTGGTGGCAACATCTGCGTCCATGCGACTACTCGTTCAGCGGGTGACCTCGGCCCGGGTCCTCGTCGGTGGTGAGGTGGTCGGCGAGATCGCTCCCGCGGGACAGGGACTGTTGGCGCTCGTCGGCATCACGCACGTCGACGACGCCGGCGTCGCGGTCCGGATGGCCGAAAAGCTCTGGCGCCTAAGAATTCTCGATGGCGAGCGCAGCGCCGCCGACGTAGTCGGCCCCGATCCTCGTCGTGAGCCAGTTCACGCTGTACGCCGACACGGCCAAGGGGCGCAGACCGTCCTGGAACGCCGCCGCGCCCTCGGCGGTGGCCGAGCCGTTGATCGCAGTGTTCACCGATGCGCTGTGCGCGTTGGGAGCCCGCGTGCAGACGGGGGTCTTTGGTGCGTACATGGCCGTCGAACTGGTCAATGACGGGCCGGTGACGGTGCTCTTGGAGCTGTGAATGACGTCGTACACGGTGGAAGTTCGGCGAGCACCGGCAACGTCGTGGCTGGCTGGCTGTCGTCCAACGATCCCGTCGCCCACGAGCGGTTGTATGACCGGGGCCGGCTGCGGCTCGATTCGGCGGTTTCGCGACGCTGGCGACGCAGGATCCGGACGCCGCGGCCATCGAACTGGAGCGTGCCGTCACCGAGCTGGGCCTCGTCGGCGGACTGATCAACGGGCATTGTCAGGGCCGTTACCTGGACGATCCGGCGTACGAGCGGCTATTCGGGTGCGCCGAGGCGCTGGGTGCACCGATCTATCTGCACCCCACCACGCCGCATCACTTGGTCATGGAGGCTTGGTTCGCTCCGTACGTCTCCGACGGATTGCATCTCGCGTCCTGGGGTTTCGCGGTCGAAGCGGGAACCCACGCGCTGCGGCTCATCTACTCAGCAATGTTCGACAAGTTTCCGCGCCTGCAGATGATCATCGGACATCTCGGTGAGATGCTGCCGTTCGCCGCGTACCGAATCGACCGCTACTTCGGTTTCGGTGGCAGCGGATCCAGCCGGGGGCTGCAACGGCTGCCGTCGGATGATGTTCTCGGTGGACTACCCGATGGACGACAACCTCGCCGGTGCGGAGTTCTTGCGGGGCTACCGCATGGATGAGGCGTCCCGGCTAAAGGTCGGTTCCGGCAATGCGGTGCGACTCTTCGGGGAGCGGCGGGGGCCGGACCTGGACACCGGGGGTGACGAGCGCATCCTCCGGGAGTACGCCGAGATCTCCGCGCCGGGTCAAGGCAGTGATAGCGGCTTCGATCTCGGCGACGACCGACGGCTTTAACGTCCACGTGGCGCAGTGTTGCCCCGGCGTTCACGGGGTGGCGGCCAGTGGAGGCCATTGCTGAGTGGCTACCGGTAGTAGGCGATGTAACGGTCGGATATCGTGCGGCGATGTGACGAACATGCGAGCAGCGACAAGGAGAATCGGGGCAGCGTTCGCCACCGTGGTGTTGATGGCGTCTGCCGGTGTTCTGGTCGGGTCTGCACCTGCCGGAGCCGAACCCGTTGAACACCAGGTCCGGTACACGCTCACGACGACGGGTCCCGGAGACTTCAATCTCTTCTATTCCTTTGCGGCACCACCGAGCAAGGATGCCTACGAGGCCGATCCGTACTCGTACGTGAAGAGCGAGAAGGTGAACCTCGCTCCCGGTGCGCCGTGGGTATTCGAGACCACGATGACCGATCCGCAGGCGGTGCTCCTCACCGCCAGTGGCGCTGCGCACGCGATGCAGGCCGACCCGAACCCGCATTGCGAGATCACCGTCGACGGCCAGGTGGTCGTGGAGCAGACCGGTCCGTTCACCGTGCAGTGCCAGCTGCGGCCATGGTGAGCTAGCGTCGATCGCCTATGGCCACGAGGACATGTCGCGAGCCGTGGTTTCGCGGGACATCCTTGACAGCGAATAGAACATCTGTTCGAATGAGTCGATGCGGTGGGATCGTCAAGGGGTCGACGTCGACGACGGCGCGTTGCCCGGCCTGCAGCGTCCCGGCTTCGTGCGTGCCGTGCGCACACCGCAGTTCGATGGCATCACGTTCCACGAGGTGCTGTGCAAGTCGGCGCTGAACAAGGTGCCCAATGCGGCGAACCTGCCCTTCCGGTTCACGGTCAACGGCTACCGCGGCTGCAGTCACGCATGTCGGTACTGCTTCGCCCGGCCCACTCACGAGTACCTGGACTTCGACCCGGGCAACGACTTCGACACCCAGGTGGTCGTGAAGACCAACGTGGTCGAGGTGTTGCGCCGGGAGTTGGGTCGGCCGTCCTGGACGCGCGAGACCGTCGCCCTCGGCACCAACACCGATCCGTACCAACGCGCGGAAGGCCGCTACGCGCTGATGCCGGGGATCGTGGGCGCCCTGGCCGATTCGGGCACGCCCTTCTCGATTCTCACCAAGGGCTCACTCGTCAGGCGTGACCTACCGCTGATCGCCGACGTGGCCCGGCGGGTCGACGTCAGCGTGGCGGTCTCGCTCGCCGTCGGCGACCCGGAGCTGCATCAGCAGGTCGAGCCGGGCACGCCGTCACCGCATGCGCGGTTGGAGACCATCCGGGCAGTCTGCGGGGCGGGGTTGGATTGCCACGTCATGGTTGCGCCGGTACTCCCCATGCTGACGGATTCTGTCGAAGACCTCGACGCACTCCTCGGACGGATCGCCGCCGCGGGTGCCAGCGGTGTCACGGTGTTCGGCCTGCACCTGCGGGGGTCGACGCGGGGGTGGTTCATGGCCTGGCTCGCCCGCTCGCACCCAGAACTCGTCCAGCCGTACCGCGAGTTGTATGGCCGCGGAGCGTATCTCCCGGAGGCCTACCGCGACATGCTGCGCGAACGAGCGGCGCCGCTGGTACGCAGGCATGGGCTCACCGGTGGCCAGCGATCATTTCGCGCGTCGGCCCCTCCACCGGTCGCGCCGGTGCGCACGGTCGGCGAGCCGACGCTCTTCTGACGATGAGTGGTCGGGCTGGCGCCGGAGGCCGGGCGTAGGTTGCATGTCAGACGGTCCGACGGAGGAGGCTTCGATGACGGTGGTTCTTGTCCACGGTGTACCCGAGACGGCGGCGGTGTGGGACTTACTCGTCGACGAGCTGGGGCGACTGGGGGTGTCCGACCTCAAGCGGCTGTCTCCACCTGGATTCGGTGCACCGGTGCCCGACGGGTTCATGGCGACGATGGGCGGCTACCGCGACTGGCTGGTCGGTGAACTCGAGAAGATCGCCACACCGGTCGATCTGCTCGGTCACGACTGGGGAGGCGGGCACGTACTCAACGTCGCCATGACGCGGCCCGACCTCATCGGCACGTGGGTGTCGGACGTGCCCGGCCTATTCGATGCCGAGTACATCTGGCATGACCTTGCTCAACAGTGGCAGACCCCCGAGGTGGGGGAGGCGTTCGTCGCCGAGTTCACCGCGATGTCGGTCGCCGACCGCGCCGCATTCCTTGCGGGCGCCGGGATGGCCGGCGGCATGGCGGACCGGGTGGCGCCAGGCATCGATGACGTGATGGGGCGGTGCATCTTGACGCTGTACCGGTCTGCTGCGCAACCGCTGGCCGCACAGGCGGGCGAGCACCTCGAGAAGGCTTCCGCCCGTCCAGGTCTCGCACTGCTGCCCACCGAGGACGCCTTCGTCGGCACCGATCAGCAGCCACGCCGGGCCGCCGGTCGTGCGGGTGCCGAGATCGCCGTGCTCGACGGTCTCGGGCACTGGTGGATGACAGAGGACCCGTCGGGAACGGCGCGCGTGCTCGCCGACTTCTGGGGAGCGCACCACTGAGAATGGGCCGATGACCCAGCGGCCCCGCACCCGACGGTCTCGTACCCGACGGTCCCGACTCGCCGAACTCCGGTAGGGGGTTGCCTCGGTCGGTACCGTGGCGTACCGTACGTTGGTACTACCTGGTACCGATGTGGAGGTTGCGACGTGGGCGAGGCGACGACCGATCCGGTGCGGCTACCGCCGGCACCCCGGATACCCAGATTCCTGCAGGGGGTGGGGTTCCTCGCCAGTCGGGACCGGGCCGTTGCGGCCATCGGCAGACGCCACGGCTCGGAGTTCACGCTCGACCTGCCGATGTTCGGCCCGACCGTGGTGGTGAGCGACCCTGCGGTGATCAAGGAAGTGTTCACCATGAACACCGATCTGATCGCCCGCGCGGGCGTCCTCGGCGAGGTCCTCGGGCCCGGCTCGACATTCAGCCTCGACGGCATGGCGCACCGCGAGCGGCGCAAGCTGCTGGTCCCGCCGTTTCACGGCAAGCGCATGCACGGCTATGAGCACATCATCTCCGAAGAGGTGAGGCGTGAGATCGCGTCGTGGCCAGACGGCGAAGAGTTCGAGACGCTGCCCTCGATGATGCGGATCACGCTCAACGCGATCCTGCGCGCGGTGTTCGGTGCCGACGGCGCGGCCCTCGAGGAACTCCGCGAACTGCTGCCGCTGATGGTGTCGAAGGCGTCGAGGCTGGCGGTGATGAACCCCGCCATCCGGCGTGACTACGGACCGTGGAGCCCCGGAGGCAGGGCGCAGGCGCTCCGTCGCCGCTACGACGTGATCATCGCCGGGCTCATCGCCGAGGCCCGTCGCGACCCGGACTTCGAGCAGCGTAGCGATGTGCTCGCCCTCCTCCTGCAGGCGCGCTACGAGGACGGTTCGGCCATCACCGACGGGCATGTGGCAGACGAGTTGCTCACCCTGCTCGCCGCCGGTCACGAGACCACGGCGACCACCCTGGCATGGGCCGTGGAGCGGATCCGTAGGTACCCGCGACTACTCAACCGCCTCGCCGACGAGGTCGATGCCGGCGGTTCGGAGCTGTTGCAGGCCACGATCTTCGAGGTGCAGCGCACTCGACCAGTGATAAACGTCACTGCACGTCTGACCAAGCAGCGAATCAGGCTGGGGGAGTGGGTCATCCCCGAGAACCACGTGATCATGGTGAGCATCACACTCGCACATGCGGCGGAGGGGAGCTTCGACGGGGCCGCGTCGTTCGACCCCGACCGGTTCATCGGCAACCCGCCGGACACCTACTCCTGGATTCCGTTCGGTGGCGGTATCCGCAGATGCGTCGGCGCCGCGTTCGCGAACATGGAGATGATGGTGACACTGCGCACCCTGTTGCAGGAGTTCGAGTTCGGCACGACCTATGCCGCGGGCGAGCCGGTGCACTCGCGCGGAATCGCGAATGCGCCAGGCCGGGGCGGGCGTGCCGTCGTCTACCGCCGGGCGTCTCGCTCACCTCTATCCGCTCGCGATGAGGCTGCGCGGGTGACCGCATGACGCCCCCGGAGGAAGTGGTGGACGTGGGTCGCGGGATCACGCTGTGCCACGACGCGTTCGGCGATCCGGGCCACCCGCCGATCGTTCTCGTCGCGGGCCTCGGTCAGCAGAAGCACTCCTGGCCATTGGAACTCGCAGAGGGCCTGGCGTCTCGGGGACACCGCGTCATCCGGTTCGACAACCGCGACGTGGGTCGTTCCACGCACGTGGACTTTCCCGCGCCGCACCCGATCGCGGTGCTGCGGGGTGGCAATCACGAGCGTCAGTACCACCTGGGTGACATGGCGCGGGACACCGTCGGCCTGCTGGACGCGCTCGGTCACCGCGACGCCCACCTCGTCGGTGTGTCGATGGGCGGCATGATCTCGCAGACCGTCGCCGCGCACTACCCGGGACGGGTCCGCACGCTCACCTCCATCATGTCCACCACGGGGGCGCCCCGGATCGGGCGGCCGGCACCGTCGACGTGGTGGCGGATGGCCACTGCCAGGCCGCCGCGCAACCGTGCCGATTCGGTCGATGCCGCGGTTCGGATGTTCCGCCACATCGGTTCGCACGGATACTCGTTCGACGAGGAGTGGGTGCGCGACAGGGCCGGCATGGCCTGGGATCGCGACCCCACCTCGGTGGGCGTCGCACGCCAGCTCGCCGCAATCTTCGCCTCCGGTGACCGCACCGCAGAGCTCGGGCACATCGACGTGCCCACGCTGGTGATCCACGGCGACCACGACCTGATGGTGCACCCCTCCGGTGGCGCCGCGACCGCGTGTGCGATTCCAGGCGCACGGCTGGAGACGGTCGTCGGCATGGGCCACGATCTGCCGAGGGGTGCCTGGAGCCGGCTTCTCGAGCTGATCACCGACAACGTGTCACGCGTAGGGTCCGACAACGCAGAGGAGAGACGATGAGCAACTCAGCCGCACGCGTCATCAGCGGCCGTACGGCGGTCATCACCGGCGCCGCGTCCGGAATTGGTCGCGCTCTGGCGCAGCGACTCTCGTCACATGGTTGCCCGGTGGCGATCGCCGACGTGGACGAGCGCGCGCTCAAGGAGACCGAGGCCGGCCTCGCCGGGCCGACCCTGACCTGCGTGCTCGACGTCCGGGACGCCCAGGCGCAGAAGGACTTCGCCGCGGAGGTCGAGCAATGGGCGCCGGCGCCGCTGGCGGCCGTGTTCAACAACGCCGGCGTTGCCGTGTCGTCGACCGTGATGGACACCGTCATCGAGGACGACCAGTGGTTGTGGGACATCAACTTCCACGGCGTGGTGAACGGCACCAGGGCCTTCCTGCCGATCCTGGTGGCTCAGGACTCCGGTGCCATCGTGAATACCTCCAGCGTGTTCGGTCTGGTCGGCATGCCCACCCAGAGTGCCTACTGTGCGGCGAAGTTCGCGGTACGCGGGTTCACCGACTCACTGCGTCAGGAGTTGCGCGGCACGGGGGTACGCGCGGTCAACGTGCACCCGGGCGGTATCAACACCAACATCGTGCGCAATGCCCGATTCCGCAAGGATCCCCAAGATCGCGGGCGGAGTCACGAACAGATGGTCCAGGAGTTCGCCGCGATCACCATGACCCAGCCCGCCAAGGCCGCCGAGATCATCCACCGTGGAGTGGAACGGGGCAAGGCACGCATCCTGGTCGGGCCCGACGCGTACCTGTTCGACGCACTGGGCCGGATCGCTCCCACCCATTACTACGACATTCTGAGCCGTTTCGAGGCGCGCCTGCGCGGCCGGGCGTCGGCGGCAGTATCGAATTAGCTCTTGTTGCGCTTTACCTGATTGAACGGCACGCCACGATCGGCGGCGGGTTCGCGGGGGAATCCAAGGATGCGTTCGCCGATGATGTTGCGGGCGATTTCATTGGTGCCGCCGCCAAGCGACGCGGTCTGGCGTGATGGATAGCGCTCGCCGAACCGAAACAACCCGCTGTCGTCGTCCACGACGCCGTGGCTGCCCGCGATGGCCAGTGCGGTGTCGATCTCGAACTGAACGGTTTCGGCGTGGGTGACGCGGATGATCGAGCCCGCGGCGGGCGGCAGTGAGCCGTCGAGGACACCGTGGTAGACGTAGTCGACCAGCTGCTCCTGCACGGCGCGACGTACCAGGGCGCGGCCTGCCTGCTCGCGGGCCCGCTGGTCCTCGGTCTGGCCGGTCGCCTCGAGCAGCGCGACGTAGTCGACCGGCTGATCCGTGGCGCCCTCGGCGCCGATGCCGCTGGAGAACTCCGAACCGCCGCCGACCGCGCGCCGCTCGTGGAACATCTGGCGTGACGCCACTTCCCAGCCCTTGTTCACCTCGCCGACGACGGCACTGGCCGGGAGTTCGAGATCGTCGAAGAACTCCTCGCAGAACTCGTTTCCGCCGTCCACCTGTTTGATCCGGCGCATGGTGATGCCTGGGCTGTCGATGGGCACCAGGAACATGGTGAGGCCCTCGTGCTTGGGCACGTCCCAGTCGGTACGCGCCAGCAACAGGCCGTAATCGGCGGCGAACGCGCTGGTACTCCAGGTCTTGGCCCCGTTGATGATCCACGTGTCGCCACGACGGTCGGCGCGGGTGATCACACCGGCCAGGTCGGAGCCGCCGCTCGGCTCGGACAGGAGCTGAACCAGGATCTCCTCACCCCGGATCGCCGCCGAGATGCGGTCGTGTTTCTGCTCCTCGGTGCCGGTGTCGAGAATCGTTGCGGCGCAGATCGTGAAGGTCGGCGTGTTGAGGATGAGCGGCAGCTCATATCCGCGCGACTCGGTGTCGAACGCCCGCTGGTAGGCGATCGGCAGACCCAGGCCGCCGTATTCGCGGGGAAAGCAGATGCCGGCGAATCCTCCCTCGTAGAGCTTCTTCTGGAGTTCACGTGCCCGCAGCCACGGGGCATCAGCACCGCGGTCGCATGCCGGCAGGTTGGCCGGGTCGACACGCGGCATGTTTTCGGCGAGCCAGACCCGGGCGCGGGCCGCGAAGTCGGCGACCGACTCCATCGTGGTGGCTGACGTGGTTTCGGTCATGACGCGGACTCCAACTCTTCGTACAGCGCGTAGAAACGCAGGTTGTGGTCGTCGGGGGTACCGAACATCGAGCGGTTCAACGTGACTCGGCGCAGATACAGGTGCAGGTCGTGCTCCCAGGTCACGCCGATACCGCCGTGCAACTGCACGCACAGCTGCATCATCGCAGGAGCGTGCTCGCCGACATAGGACTTGGCCGCGCTCACCGCCATCTCGGCGTCGTCGGCCCGTGCGCTGACGGCGGCGACGGCGGCGCGGGTGGTGGCGTTGCAGGCCTCCAGCCAGATCTTCATGTCCGCGTACTTGTGCTTGAGCGCCTGGTAGGACGCCAGTGGCCGGCCGAACGAGTGCCGGTCCAGCGCCCACTGGACGGTGAAGCCGAAAACCGTGTCGAGGATTCCGAGCACCTCGGCGCACTGAAGCATCTGGGCGATCTGGGACTGGCGTGCGATCAACGCCGTCGTTTGAGCCGCCGTACCGACCGCGGCGTCCTCGCCCACCTCGACGCCGTCGAAGGTGACCCGGGCGTGGCGCTTCACCAGGTCGAGCGACTTCTGTTCCTCGACCGTGACCCCGGCCGCGTCGGCGGGGACCAGGAACTGACGGAGTACGCCGTCGCACTGGGCGGTGACCAGGAACACCCCGCTCTGCGCACCGGCCTCCACACGGTCCTTGACGCCGTCGATCCGGAACCCGGAGGCGGTCGGCGTGGCCGTCACCGTGGCGGTCGTCGGTTCCCATGCCCTCCCGGGTTCGTAGACCGCCCAGGACGCGACGATCTCGCCGGAGACCAGGGATTCGATCGTGGCGGAATGGGTTTCGGCGTTTTCTGCATCGACCAGACCGGCCAGCACGGTGCTGACCGGGTGCAGTGGACCGGGAGCCACCGTCCTGCCGATCTGTTCGGCGACGAGCGCAAGGTCGGCGACCCCGTCACCCGAGACGCTGCCGCCGCCGAGGTCCTCGGGGACCAGCAGGCCGGCCCAACCGAGTTCGGCGGCTCGCTGCCACCAGTCCGGGTCGAAGGACGTTCCGGCTTCGTGTAGCTCGCGCACCCGGGTCAGCGAGGCTTCCTTCTCCAGGAAGGCCTGAGCCGTCGACGCGAAGAGCACTTGTTCCGGGTTGGCGACTTGGGTCATGGGATCGGCTCAGCCTCTTGTGTGTTCGAGTTCCTAGCCGTGGCGGGCGTGCCGGTGGGGTCGGCACGCCCGCCACGGTCAGGTGTGTTGGTCAGGTCAGGACGAGCTCAGGCACGTCGGGCTTGTGCACGATCTTGTTGGGGACCTTGAACAGGTCGACCATGTTGCCGCCCATCACCTTTCGGACGCCTTCTTCGTCGAGACCGTGCGCCTCGAGGTCGCTCACCAGGTTGATGGGATCGGCCAGGCCCTCCGGATGCGGCCAGTCCGAACCGAACATGATGCGGTCGATGCCGCACAGGTCGGCCATCTGCTTGAAGTCGTCCTCCCAGAACGGCGCGACGTACACGCCGCGCTTGAACGCCTGGATCGGATCCTCCGGGAACGCGTCGGGCATCTTCTTGAAGACGTCCTTGAACTGGTAGAACAGGTAGGGCACCCAGGAGGCGCCGTTCTCGACCGACAGGATACGCAGATCCGGATTGCGGGTGAGCGCGCCGTGGCAGACCATCGCGGCCATGGTGTCCTCGATGGGGCGCTTGCCCATGGCGACCATCCGGAACGACGTCGGCGCGAACGGCTTGAACTCGTCGCCGGGCTCCCAGTCGTTGAGATAGGAGGAGTAGCCGCTGTCCGAGGCGTGCATCGACACCGGGATACCGGCCTTGACGCAGGCGTCCCAGAACGGGTCGAACTCCGGCAGTCCCAGCGAGCGGCTGCCGCGGTAGCCGGGCACTGGGGCGGGCCGGACGAGGACGGTCTTGGCGCCGCGCTCCAGGCACCACTCCAGTTCTTCGAGGGCGCGGTCGACCACGCCCAGGTTGATGACCGGGGTGGAGAAGATGCGGTCTTCGTAGTTGAACTGCCAGGTTTCATACATCCACTGGTTGAGGGCGTGGACGATATCGAGGATCAGGTCGGGGTCGTCCTTGAGGCGCTCCTCGACGAGGCTGGCCAGTGTCGGGAACATCAGCGTGTAGTCCAGGCCGAGTGCGTCGAGGACCTCCAGGCGTGCTGCGGGGTTGCGGAAGGCGGGGATGGCCTTCATCGGCTTGCCCATCACCTCGCGGTAGGTCTTGCCGCCGCTGCCGTGCTTGAAGTAGTCCTCCTGGGCGCCGGGACGCGCGACCACCTCGAACGTCGGGTTGGGAATGTAGTCACTGACGACGTTGCGGACCATGATCTTGGTGCGGCCCCGCACGTCGATGTAGTCGATGACGCCCTTGCGATGATCCGGCAGGAACTGGGTCAGCGCTTCCTTGGGCTCGTAGAAGTGGTTGTCGGCGTCGAACACGGGATAGGGCAGTTCGCGTGATGGCATATCCGCCTCCTGAGAGTCTGGTTGGTCCGTTGTGGTAACGACGTTACCACGTCGGGAACAGGGAAAACACCCGGGCTTGGGATGGGTTCGGACGAGCACCCGTGATGCAGGTCAGGGGGTGCGCAGCGCCCGTCGGCAGAACTCGAAGATGTGGCCGCCCTCGATCGGTGAGCCGTTGAGTTCGGCGCCGAGCACGCGCAGTCGCATCGCGCCGAGGGCCGACTGCATGATCAGTGTGGTGGTGGAGTCGACGTCGATTCCCGGGTCGAATTCACCGGAGGCGATGCCGCGGTCGATGATGTCGGTGATCAGTATCTTGACCGGTGACAGGACCCTGGCGTACTCCGCGGGCACCGTCTCGGCGAGGTGGTCGTTGTAGAACGTCAGGCCCCGGTTGATGCTGTCCTGGGTGGTCGACGAGGCGGGTGCGCTGATGCGTTCGATGAGCATGCGCAGCGCCTCGGTGGGTTCGAGGTCGTCCGTCTCTGCCCGCCACCGCAGCGTGGACTCCGACATGATCTTCTCGATCAGCGCGAGCAGGAGTTCGTCTTTGCTGGAAAAGTGCTGGTAGAACGATCGCAGGGAGGTCTTCGAACGTTCCACTACCTCGAGCACGGTGAAGTCGGCGCGACCGGTCTCGCCGAGGATGGTCAGCGCCGATCGCATGAACCGGGACGAGCGGGGCTCCTCGTCGTCACGGCCGGTGCCGACTGCCGCGCTCGACGGTCGACCGGTCGTCTTTGCCATGAGAATGACGTTACCGTTTTTGGCGACTCTGTGGTGTGCTTGGCGCCAAGGTTTCGCACCACGGTCGGCAGCGACGGCTGCGCGTCGCACCAGCTGCGCCGCCGGATCGCAGGTACGTAATCGCCACCACGACAGCATGATTCGTCACCAGTCACCAGCAGAAGGGGCGTAAGCGACATGACCGCACAATCCGACCACGACGAGTGGACCCTGGCAGGTCTGCTCGAACTCTTCGACGTCGCGCCTGATGGAGCGGATCGCTTCATCGGCAAGACCGGCATCGTCGGCGCCGACGAACGCCAGGTGGTCGAGGGCACCCAGGTTCTCGCGCAGGCCATCGTCGCGGTGGCCAAGCGCTTCCCGGAGAAGTCGGTGCGTTCGGCGACCGCCGTCTTCGCCCGCGCCGTTCTGGTCGGCCCTCCGGTCGAACTCGCCATCGACGTGGTGGCCGAGGGCCGCACGACGGCCACCGCGGTGGTGTCGGCGATTCAGAACGGCAAGCGGTGCATCACCGCGACGGTTTTCACCGACGTGCCGTCGGGCGACGTCATCCGCCACCACCTTCCGCGTCCCGAGGTCGCCGCCCCGGCGCAGGCCAACCACTCCGAGATGCCGATGGTGGGACGGGAACTGCGCCTGGTCGACGTGGTCGACGTCAACAGCCCCGACGAGGTCGGGCCGCCCGAACTGCACGCGTGGTTGCACTACGACCCGGTCCCTACGCGCGACGACCTGGCCAAGGCGCTCATCGCGTACTTCACCGGCCACCTTGGGATCTCGACGACGATGCGGGCGCACGAGGGTATCGGCACCAGCCAGGCGCACCTCACCGTGTCCACCGCGCCGATGACGATCTCGGTGAGCTTCCACGAACCCTTCACGTGGTCGGGCTGGATCCTCTACACCCACGAGAGCACGCAGGTGGGTGCGGGCATGTCCTACGTCCGCGGGGCGATTCACACCGAGGAGGGTGAACTCATCGCCTCCTTCGCCCAGGACGGGATGATCCGCCCGTTGCGGACCACCGACACGTCGATCGACGCAGCCGCCCGACTGTAGGGCCCGGGTTATCCGGCCGGCGCGACGTCACGCGTGCGCCTAGATCTTGAGATAACCCTTGTCCGCTGGGATCTGGGCCGCCGTGACCAACGATGACGTGTCGCCGGCCAACCATACGACGATGTCGGAGATCAGGTCTGGAGCGGCCAACGAGTCGGTCGGAAGTGCGCCGGGCGAGAAGCTGTGGATGTAGTTCGGGTGGTCGGCGAACACCTGATACATCGACACGTCGTTGCCCATGGGTGTGTCGGTGCCGTAGGGATGCACCGAGTTCACGCGGATCCCGAACTCGCCCAACTCGATTGCCAGCGAGTTCGTCAGGCCGACCACGCCGAACTTCGAGGCACAGTAGTGTCCGCAACCCGGGACCGCCTTGATTCCGGCTGCCGAACTGATGTTGATGATCGACCCACCGTTGCCGGCCTCGATCATCGCTGGAACCGTCGCCTTGATCGTGTTCCAGACGCCGGTGAGGTTGGTGTCCACCGCGTCCTGAAACTGCTCGGCCGAGATCTCCCAGAGTCGCCCCCAGTTCAGGACACCGGCGTTGGCGACGACGATGTCGAGACGACCGAACTGATCCACCGCCTCGGCGACCATGCGCTGCTGTCCCGGCAGATCGCGGACGTCGACCTCCCTGGCCACGATCTTGCGGCCCTCGCCCTCGACCAGGCTGATCGTTTCCGCGAGGTCCTCGGGGGTCGCGGCCGGGTAGCCGTTGTGATCGGCGACCGGGCCGCAGGCGTCGATGGCGACCACGTCGGCGCCCGCGCGCGCCAGCCGGACGCAGTGGGATCTGCCCTGACCGCGCGCCGCGCCGGTGACGTAGGCGACTCTGCCGGCGAGTGGGGTGATCGGTCATACCTGCTCAGCCCTGCTCGAGGTCGCGGGCAGAGAACGTGTCGCACTTGGCCGGATCACCGGTCTGGTATCCGACGGTGAACCAGTGCTGGCGTCCCTTGGACGAGCCGTGAGTCCACGACTCCGGGTTCACCCGGCCCGTTGCCGACTCCTGGATGCGGTCGTCGCCCACTGATGACGCGGCAGACAGTGCATCGGCGATGTCCTTGTCGGTCAGCGGCTCGAGGAACGGCTCACCTGTGCTCTCCTGCTTCGTGATTGCGGCGTAGTGGGCCCAGACGCCTGCGTAGCAGTCGGCCTGCAATTCGGTTCGTACCCCGTTGCCCTCGGCGCCACCCGGGTCCCTGCTGTGCCCGGCCGAGAATGCCCTGCAGGTTCTGCACGTGATGGCCGAACTCGTGCGCGACGACGTACTCCTGGGCCAACGGCCCTCCGCTGGAGCCGAACTGGTCGACGAGCACGTCGAAGAACGACGTGTCGAAGTAGGCCGTCTGATCGACCGGGCAGTAGAACGGGCCGACCGCCGTCGTGGCAGGGCCGCAACCGGTCTGCACCGAATTGGTGAACAGCTGGACCTTCGGGCGGGTGTAACCGGGCATCAGCTGGGACCACACTCCGTCGACGGAGTTGCCCGTGGCGACGACCCGGCACTGCACGATCGTGTTGGCATCCTCGCCGGTCTTGCACTGGCTGAGATCGAAGCCCCCGGCGTCGACGCCCTGGGTGTCGTATCCACCGGTGCCGCCCTGAGGGAGCACGGTGCTGGGGTCGACGCCGAGGAACAGCGCGAGCACGACGATCAGCAGGCCACCCACACCGCCGCCGATGGCCATTCGGCGCCCGCCGCCTCCGCCGCTGCTCGAAGTGGTGCTCGTGTCGATCTGCATACCCTCGTTGAAGGTCATCACACGCTCCGTTCACGTCCGTCGACACTCCGCCGGTATGCCTGGGCCCAATCTCGTCGAGCTTCCCACACTACGATTGCGCCGTGGCCGCACAGCGCGAAACCGCGGAGCTTCTCCACCATCGCGCGGACCGGTGACGGCGCGCTTCGCGGCACGATCGAGGGCAGTGTCAACGTGTGGCGGGGCGTGGCCTACGCCGAGCAGCCCGTCGGCCCCCGCCGCTTCCTCGCACCGGCCCCGCAGCAGCCCTGGTCGGGAGTCCGCGACGCGGTCGAGCACGGCCCGCTACCGCCGCAGGGCAGATCCTTCGTCGGTGGTGGGCGCGACGACCCGAAGATGCGGGACGAGGCGTGCCTGACCGTGACCGTCTGGTCGCCCGACCCGGGCGGCTCGCTGCCGGTGATGGTGTGGATTCCCGGCGGCGCCTTCGTGTACGGGGCGGGACAGCTGCAGCTCTACAACGGCTCTCGGCTGGCCGCCAACGGCAACGTGGTCGTCGTGAACGTGACCTATCGGCTCGGCGTGTTCGGCGGACTCGAGCTGGGCGACCTCGGCCCCGGCTTCGACGACAACCTGGCGCTGCGCGACCAGTTGGCCGCACTGGTGTGGGTCCGCGAGAACATCGCCGCGTTCGGTGGTGACCCCGGGCGTGTCACGGTGTTCGGCGAATCCGCCGGTGCCACATCGGTGTTGGCGTTGCTGGCCAGCCCAGCCGGACGGGGGCTGTTCACCCGTGCCATCGCGCAGAGCCCGGCGCTGCCCCTGATCGCGGACCGCGAGACCCGCGCCCGTCGGGCCTGGCGCTTCATCGAGCGCCTCGGCGTCGAACCCGACGAGGTCAGCTCCCTGCCGCAGCGTCGGTTGCGCCGGGCGGCGGGGGAGTTGCAGGCCGAAAGCGTCGCCGAAACCCCGGTCTTGGCGTACGGGCTCACCCATGGCGTCGATCTGCTGCCGACCCATCCGATCGAGGCGGCGCGGGCCGGGGCGGTGGCCGACGTGCCGTTGATCATCGGTACGAACACGCACGAGGCGTCGATGTTCGCGTGGGGTAAGCCGCCGATGCTGCCGACCACGAGGGCGGGTGTCGACGGATTCTTCGAGCGCACCGGTGTCAGGGGCGACGTGCTGGCGGCCTACCCGGCCTATCCGCGGCGCAGCGCACTGGTCGCCATCGGATCGGACGCGATGTTCGGCGCACCTACATGGGCCTTCGCCGACGCGTACGCGGCGCACGCACGGACCCATGTGTACCGGTTCGACCACACCACGTGGACGCTGCGGGCCCTCGGTCTCGGCGCCACCCACGGCAGCGAGATCGTCCACGTCCAGCACAGCTACTCGTCCTATCTGGGGCGCAAACTCCATCCGTTGGGACGTCGCGTGCAGCCTGCGGTGGGCAGGCGGATGCAGCGCACCTGGCTGGACTTCGCCACGGGCGAGCTGGGCCCGGACTGGCCGGTGTACGACGCACTGCAGAGACGCACGCGCGTCATCCGATCCACGCGCGACGACACGGTCGCCGACCCCGACCGGATCAGGCGATCGGCGTGGGAGGGGCTGTATTGACGCCGGGTTGATGGCGCATCGATCTAGGCGTACCGCTCGTCGGTGTAGCGGCGCAGGTTGTGCAGGAACCGCTGGAACAACCACGCCATGACGGGTTTGCCCGCGATCATGCCGATGCGGCCGGCCACGCCGTTGGGCATCATCGCCATCACCCACGTGAGGTGGCATCCGTCGGGCGTCGGCACGACGCGGTAGTCCTCGGCGAAGGCGGCGATGGCGTTCGAGTTGCTCTCGTTGAATCGGAAGGCCATGTGGGAGAACGGCTCCCACGCCAGGAACTCTTCGTTGCCGACGATGCCGCCACGCATGCTCACGGTCCGCGTCGTACCGACGCCCCGGGGTTCGGGGCTGGTCCACACCACCTTGGTGATCACCGTTGCCCACTGTGGCCACGACTCGGCGTCAGCGAGCACGTCGAACAACTGCTCGGGTGTGACGGCGAGGTCGACGGTGCTGACGAACCGGAACGGCGCAGCGGCGATGAACTCGAGATCGACGTGCTCGCACGGGTAGGTCTTCGTTGACGCCATGGGTAGACACCTTAAGCCCAGGTGTCTACCCGACGCGAACGGTCACCGGATCGCCGTCGGTCGACGCCTGCAATGCTCGCTCTCGCCAAATTGCCGCCGGAAGCCCACCTCTAGACTGATCAATCGGTCCAATCCACCATTGCGAGGAGTCTTCGTGTTGCGCAGCCATGCCGCCGGATCGTTGCGGTCCACCGACAGCGGTCAGACGGTGACCTTGGCCGGTTGGGTGGCTCGTCGGCGGGACCACGGCGGTGTCATCTTCATCGACCTGCGGGACGCCGCCGGAGGGCAGGGGCGCAGCGACCCGGGGATTGGGCAGGGAGGGGACGACCCGGGGAGTTGGCAGGGCGTGGCCCAGGTGGTGTTCCGCGATGCCGCGGTGCTCGAGCAGGCACACCGGTTGCGCGCCGAATTCTGCGTCGCCGTGACCGGCGTCGTCGAAGTCCGGCCCGAGGGCAACGCGAACGCCGACATCGCCACCGGCGACATCGAGGTCAACGCGACCTCGTTGACGGTGCTGTCCGAGAGTGCGCCGCTGCCGTTCCAACTCGACGAGACCGCGGGCGAGGAGGCCCGGTTGAAGTATCGCTACCTCGACCTTCGCCGCGAGGGACCGGGACATGCCATCCGGTTGCGGTCAAAGGTCAACGCGGCCGCGCGCGGAGTGCTCGCCGAGCACGACTTCGTCGAGATCGAGACCCCGACGCTCACCCGCTCGACGCCCGAGGGGGCGCGGGACTTCCTCGTTCCCGCGCGCCTGCAGCCGGGCTCCTTCTACGCGCTACCGCAGAGCCCGCAGCTGTTCAAGCAGCTGCTGATGGTGGCGGGCATGGAGCGCTACTACCAGATCGCGCGCTGCTATCGCGACGAGGATTTCCGCGCCGACCGCCAGCCGGAGTTCACGCAGCTGGACATGGAGATGAGTTTCGTCGACGCCGAGGACGTCATCGCGGTGTCCGAGGAAGTGCTGCGGGCTGTCTGGGCCACGATCGGCTATGACCTGCCGACACCGATCCCGCGGATGTGCTACGCCGAGGCGATGGGCCGATTCGGCTCCGACAAACCGGATCTGCGCTTTGCCGTCGAACTCGTCGAGTGCACCGAGTACTTCACGGACACGCCATTCCGGGTCTTCCAGGCGCCCTACGTCGGCGCCGTGGTGATGCCCGGTGGGGCCTCGCAGCCGCGCCGGACATTGGACGGCTGGCAGGAGTTCGCCAAACAGCGCGGGCACAAGGGACTGGCCTACGTGCTGGTCGGCGAGGACGGGGAGCTGAGCGGTCCGGTCGCCAAGAACCTGTCCGACGCCGAACGTGACGGGCTGGCCGCCCATGTCGGCGCCAGCCCGGGGGACTGCGTGTTCTTCGCGGCTGGCACTCCCAAGGGTGCCCGTGCGCTGCTCGGGGCGACGCGTATCGAGATCGCCAAGCGGCTCGACCTCATCGATCCGAACGCGTGGGCCTTCACCTGGATCGTGAAGTGGCCGCTGTTCGAGCCGGCCGACGAGGCGGCCGCCGCCGGCGATGTCGCGGTGGGTTCGGGCGGGTGGACCGCGGTGCACCATGCGTTCACCGCGCCAATGCCTGAGTCGGAGGCCAGCTTCGACACCGACCCGGGTGCGGCGCTGGCCAACGCCTACGACATCGTCTGCAACGGCAACGAGATCGGCGGCGGCTCCATCCGTATCCACCGTCGCGACTTGCAGGAGCGGGTGTTCGCGATGATGGGCATCGCCAAGGAGGAGGCGCAGGACAAGTTCGGCTTCCTCCTCGACGCGTTCACCTTCGGCGCGCCTCCGCATGGCGGCATCGCGTTCGGGTGGGATCGCATCGTCGCGCTGCTGGCCGGCACCGACTCGATCCGGGAGGTCATCGCCTTCCCGAAGTCGGGCGGCGGCGTCGACCCGCTGACCGACGCGCCGGCGCCGATCACCGCGCAGCAGCGCAAGGAATCGGGCATCGACGCCAGTCCCAAGAAATCCGACTGAGAAGCGATTCGTGCACGCGCACCCGCGGCGGGCACGGGTGCCAACACGCAAGTCGCGAAGGAGGACGGGAATAGGCGGGTGCACGCCCAACTTGAGCTACGACATGACCGAGATACCTGACCTCAACGAATTCAACGCCGCGATCGTCGACGAGTTCCGCGCCAACGGTGGCGTCGTCGGCGGGCCGTTCGAGGGCGCCACCCTGCTGCTGCTGCACACCACGGGGGCCAAGTCGGGCAAGCCGCGACTGTCTCCGCTGGCCTACCTGACCATCGACGGCAGGATGCTGATCGTCGGCTCGTACGCCGGCGCGCCGAAGGACCCGGCGTGGGTGCACAACCTGCGGGCCAACCCGCGGGCGCACATCGAGGTCGGCACCGATGCCTATGACGTGATCGCTCGCGAACTCTCCGACGAGGAGCGGGACGAGGCCTACCCGAAGGTCGTCGCGGTGGCTCCCGGATTCGGCGAGTATCAGGCCAAGACCAGCCGAGTCATCCCGCTGTTCGAACTGACTCGGGTTTAGGTCACTTTGGCGGCCAGCGCTGCCAACTTGGAGTCGAGATCCTCGGCGGCCCCGAGCAGAGCCGGATTCGGCTCCACGAGCATCAACGACGAGGGCTTGACGTAGGTGAGGCTGCTGTGACCGTCGGGCGTGTCGAGCAGCAACAGCTCGACAGGAACGAACAGGCCCGCCGTTACGTCATGACGCAGCATGGTGATGGCGATCAACGGGTTCCCGAGGATGACGCGCATCACCTTGCGCTCGATACCGGCCTTCGGGATCCAGCCGCCGTGGTCAAGGAGCCCGAACAACATGAATCCGCTTGGCCCGACGTGTTCTTCGATCTTCTCCTGGTAGGACTGCCAATCATAGGACGCCTCGCCGAGTTCGTTGATCGGCACCGGCTGCCCGCCGATGTCGGCGAGCAGCGCGGCGAGTAGTTCGTCGTAACCCTTGGCGCTGTCATAACGCACCCGCACTCCGGTGAACCCGATCTCGGTCATGGTCAGACCAGTCGCTCGATGATCGTGGCGTTGGCCATGCCGCCGCCTTCACACATCGTCTGCAGCGCGAAGCGCCCGTCACGCTGCTCCAAGGCGTTGACCATCGTCGTCATGATCCGGGCGCCGCTGGCCCCCAGCGGGTGACCGATCGCGATCGCGCCGCCGTTGACGTTCGTCCTGGCGAGGTCGGCGCCCGTGTCACGCGCCCAGGCCAGCACGACGGGTGCGAAGGCCTCGTTGACCTCGAACAGGTCGATGTCGGCGAGCGTCAACCCGGCCCTGGCCAGCACCTTCTCCGTGGCGGGGATGACGCCGGTCAACATGTACAGCGGGTCCGATCCCACGACGGTCATCGTGTGGATGCGGGCCAGCGGCTGCAGGCCGAGATTGCGGGCCGCCGCTCCGCTGGTGATCATGACCGCGGCGCTGCCGTCGGACAGCGGCGACGAGTTGCCGGGCGTGATCTCCCAGTCGATCTGCGGGAAGCGGGTTGCGTACGCGTCGTCGAAGAACGCTGGACGCAGGCCGGCCAGCGTCTCGATCGTGGTTTCCGGGCGGATGATCTCGTCCGTGGACAAGCCCGCGAGCGGTGCGAGTTCGTGGTCGAACAGCCCGTCCTTGGTGGCCCGGGCGGCCTTCTCGTGGCTGGCAGCCGAGAACTCGTCGAGCTCGGTACGGGAGAGTCCCCACTTGGCGGCGATCAACTCGGCGCTGATCCCCTGGGGGACCAGGCCGTCGGCATAGCGCTGCGCGAACGCGGTGCCGAACGGGTCACTGCCGGGAAGCACCGAGCTGCCCATCGGCACCCGTGACATGGATTCCACACCGGCTGCGATCACGACGTCGTAGGACCCGGCGAGGACTCCCTGCGCGGCGAACGAGATCGCCTGTTGGCTGCTTCCGCACTGCCGGTCGACCGTGGTGCCGGGGACGGTCTCGGGGAAGCCGGCGCCGAGGAGGGCGTTGCGGGCGATGTTGACCGCCTGATCGCCCACCTGGGTGACGGCGCCCGCGATGACGTCGTCGACCTTCGCGGCGTCGATCCCGGCGCGCTCGACGACCTCGCGCAGGCTGTGCGCCAGGAGATCGGCGGGCAGCACGTCGTGCAGGGCGCCACCGGCCTTGCCCTTGCCGACGGGGGTGCGTACTGCGCTGACGATGACGGCGTCGCGGTCCGAATATGCGGCCATGTGGTCCTCCTGGGAGACTCGTCGCTGAGTATTGTTGTTGGTACCCAGAGGTGTAGCACCTGGGTATAGTTAAAACAACTCAGGGATGGGGTTTGATTCCGATGGCCGTTCTTCAAGGTCTGCTCGCCGACCGGGACTCGTGGTCGGCGTTGGGGCGCTGCCCCATCGAGAAGACGATGGCCCTGGTGGGCACGAAGTCGGCGATGCTGATCATGCGGGAGGCCTACTACGGCACGACCCGGTTCGACGACTTCGCCCGCCGCGTCGGCGTCACCAAGGCCGCGACGTCGGCTCGGTTGTCCGAGCTGGTCGACGTCGGACTGCTGGAGAAGCGCCCGTACCGGGAGCCCGGCCAGCGCAGCCGCGACGAGTACGTACTGACCGCGGCCGGAACCGATTTCATGCCCGTCGTATGGGCGATGTTCGAGTGGGGTCGACGGCACGTCGACGATACGCAGCTGCGACTGACCCACCTGGAGTGTGGCGCCGACGCGACGGTCGCGATCCGCTGCGCCGAGGGCCACGACGTGCCTGCCGACGAGTTGGGCATGCGGTTGATCAGGCGTCCCCGGCCGCGGCCGCGCTGAGGGGTGCCGCAGGGCCGCCGCGCCGGGTACGCGGTATGCGTTGGTACCTCGGGTGTGGTGGGATCAGTCGTATGGGTATCAAGGTGGCGCTGGAGCATCGCACCAGCTACACGTTCGACCGGCTGGTGGAGGTGTTTCCCCACGTGGTCCGGCTCCGGCCGGCGCCGCACTCGCGTACCCCGATCGAGGCCTACTCGCTGCAGGTCGAGCCGGCCGACCACTTCGTCAACTGGCAGCAGGACGCGTTCGGGAACTTCATGGCGCGCCTGGTGTTTCCCACCCGCACGCGCAGCCTGACCATCACGGTCGGCCTGATCGCCGACCTGAAGGTGATCAACCCGTTCGACTTCTTCATCGAGGACTACGCCGAGCAGTTCGGCTTCGAGTACCCCAGCGACCTCGCCGACGACCTCAAGCCCTACCTGCGGCCCGTCGACGAGAACGGTGAGGGTTCGGGGCCGGGCGAGCTGACGAAGGAATGGGTGAAGGACTTCCACGTCGCGCCGGGCACCCGCACCATCGACTTCCTGGTCGCACTCAACCAGGCGATCAACGCCGACGTCGGCTACAGCGTGCGCATGGAAGCCGGCGTGCAAAGCCCGGACTTCACGCTGCGAAGTGCCATCGGATCGTGCCGCGACTCGGCGTGGCTGATGGTCTCCGTGCTGCGGGAACTCGGGCTCGCGGCACGGTTCGTGTCGGGCTACCTGGTGCAGCTGACGTCGGACGTGGCGGCTCTTGACGGCCCGTCGGGTCCCGTGGCCGACTTCACCGACTTGCACGCCTGGACCGAGGTGTACATCCCCGGAGCGGGCTGGATCGGGCTCGACCCGACGTCTGGTCTGTTCGCCGGGGAGGGACACATCCCGCTGTCCGCGACGCCGCACCCGGCGTCCTCCGCGCCGATCACCGGCGCCACGGAACCCTGCAAGACCACGCTCGAGTTCTCCAACGTGGTCACCCGCGCACACGAGGACCCGCGGGTGACGCTGCCCTACACCGAGGCCGCCTGGGGCGCCATCCGCGCGCTCGGGGAACGCATCGACGAACGCCTCGAGGCCGGCGACGTGCGTCTGACGGTCGGAGGCGAGCCGACGTTCGTGTCGATCGACAATCAGGTCGACAAGGAGTGGACCACCGACGCCGACGGCCCGCACAAGCGGCAGCGCGCGTCCGCACTGGCGGCACTGATCAAGCCGCTGTGGGCGCCGCAGGGGCTGGTTCAACGCAATCAGGGCAAGTGGTATCCGGGAGAACCATTGCCGCGCTGGCAGATCGGCCTGATCTGGCGCACCGATGGCCTTCCGCTGTGGTCGGACGCCGCTCTCCTGGCCGATCCGTGGTCGACGGGTGGAACCGAGGCCTCGGAGCCCGCCCAAAAGACGTCTACCGGTCCCGACGCGGCCGGGCGGCTACTGGGCGCGATCGCCGCAGGACTCGGCCTGCCGGCCAGCCAGGTGCGACCCGCCTACGAGGATGCGCTGAGCCGGCTCGCCAGCGCCGCGCGACGGCCCGCGGGCGAACCCGTCCGGGACACCGACGATCTCGGCACCGACGCCGACGGCCCAGATGCCCGCGCCGAACTCGTCGCGCGGCTCGACGCGGCCGTCATCGAGCCCGCCGCCTTCGTGCTTCCGCTTCACCGACGTGATGACGAGTCGGGCTGGGCCAGCGCCGACTGGCAACTTCGCCGAGGCCGAATCGTCCTGCTTGACGGAGATTCACCCGCCGGTCTGCGGCTGCCGCTCGACTCGATCAGCTGGGAACCGCCCCGCATCACCCACCCGGCCGACCCGACACAGCGGCGGGGTGCCCTGCTGAGCGCACGGACGGCCGCCCTCGACACGCCCAAGGAAGTTGCTCCCGTCGAGGAAGCCGAGGGCCTGCCCACCACCGCCATGGTCGCCGAGGTTCGTGACGGCCTGGTGTACGTGTTCATGCCGCCCACCGAGGAACTCGACCACTTCGTGGACCTCGTCACCAGGCTCGAGGCCGCCGCGTCGGCGACCGGGCAGCCGATCGTGATCGAGGGATACGGCCCGCCTCCCGACGACCGCATCACCTCGATGTCGATCACACCCGATCCCGGGGTCATCGAGGTCAACGTCGCGCCGACCAGGAGTTTCACCGAGCAGCGTCGCCAACTCGAAACCCTCTACGAACAGGCCAGACTGGCCCGGCTGTCCACCGAGTCCTTCGACGTCGACGGTACCCACGGTGGTACGGGCGGCGGTAACCACATCACGCTGGGCGGGATCACGCCCGCTGACTCGCCGATGCTGCGCAGGCCGGACCTGCTGGTGTCGATGCTGACGTACTGGCAGCGTCACCCGGCGCTGTCCTACCTGTTCGCCGGCCGATTCATCGGTACCACCTCTCAGGCGCCCCGGGTCGACGAGGGCCGATCGGAGGCGCTGTACGAATTGGAGATCGCCTTCGCCGAGATCGACCGCCTGACCGGCGGTTCTGCGGGCGCGAAGCCGTGGGTGACCGACCGCGCACTGCGTCACCTGCTCACCGACATCACCGGCAACACGCACCGTGCCGAGTTCTGCATCGACAAGCTCTACAGCCCCGACAACGCGCGGGGCAGGCTGGGGTTGCTCGAGCTGCGCGGGTTCGAGATGCCGCCGCACTACCAAATGGCGATGGTGCAGTCGCTGCTGGTGCGGTCGTTGGTGGCGTGGTTCTGGGATGAGCCGCTGCGGGCGCCGCTGATCCGGCACGACGCGAATCTTCATGGCCGATACCTGTTGCCGCACTTCCTGATCCACGACATCGCCGACGTCGCCGCCGACCTGAGGGCACACGGGGTCGACTTCGACACCAGCTGGTTGGACCCGTTCACCGAGTTCCGCTTCCCCCGGATCGGCACGGCGGTGTTCGACGGCGTCGAGATCGAACTGCGCGGGGCGATCGAACCGTGGAACGTCCTCGGCGAGGAGTCCACTGCCGGAGGCACGGCGCGCTACGTCGACTCATCCGTGGAGCGCCTCCAGGTCCGGCTGATCGGCGCCGACCGGCAGCGCTACGTCATCACATGCAACGGTCAACCCATCCCGCTCCTGGCGACCGGCAGCCCGGACGTGCAGGTGGGTGGCGTGCGCTACCGGGCATGGCAGCCGCCCAGCGCCCTGCACCCGACCATCACCGTGGACGGCCCGCTGCGCTTCGAGCTGGTCGACACGGCCAGTGCGATGTCGCGGGGCGGTTGTACCTACCACGTGTCGCACCCCGGTGGCCGCTCCTATGACGGCCCGCCGGTGAACGCCGTGGAAGCGGAGTCGCGACGGGGTAGGCGCTTCGAGGCATCGGGATTCACGGCCGGGCAGGTCGACATGTCGGACATCCGTGAGAAGCAGGCGCGCCAGTCCACCGATGTGGGCGCGTCGGGCATTCTCGACATGCGCCGGGTGCGTACCGTTCTGCGTTGATGGTGCTTCGAGCAAGCGGCCCGCCAGAGCCGCCCCGTGTCATCCGCGGTGCCGATGACGTCTTGGACGACTACCGGTCGGCGCTTGCGCAGGAGATGCTGTTCGACGTCCGTGGTGCGGCCGGCGCCGGCTACGACGAGTTCGTCGATGGCGCGGGCAACGTCCGCTCGGCCTGGCAGGACCTCGCCGAGTGCGTCATCGACCGGGGCCGCGTCGGCCTGGATCATCTGCGCTCGGTGGTGCGCGTCCTCGTCGACAACGACGGCATCACCTTCGTTCAGGTGGACCGGCACGGCGACGCGGTCACCAACGGTGACGGCACCGCGGTGCCGGGCCCGTGGTACCTCGACGCGCTTCCGTTGCTGATTTCGTCATCGGACTGGGACACGCTGGAATCCGGCCTGCTGCAGCGCTCGCGCCTGCTCGACGCGGTGCTCGCCGACCTGTACGGCGACCGCCGCTCGATCACCAGTGGCGTGCTGCCCCCCGAGGTGGTGTTCGCCCACCCGGGGTACGTCCGGGCCGCCCGAGGTATCGAGG
Organism: uncultured Actinomycetota bacterium; assembly: GCA_963798245.1. GTDB lineage: Bacteria > Actinomycetota > Actinomycetes > Mycobacteriales > Mycobacteriaceae > Mycobacterium. Next base: position 388,334 of record CAWCSO010000001.1, on the reverse strand, counting down.
TGCCGGGTCGTCATCAGCTGTTCCTGCACGGATGCGACGTCAGTCGACACGCCTCCGGCGAGTTCCTGGTCAACGCGGACTGGACGCAGGCGCCGTCGGGGGCAGGCTACGCGTTGGCCGACCGTCGCGTCGTGGCCAATGCCATGCCGGATCTCTACGAGCGGATCTCGCCGCGATCGGCCGCGCCGTGGGCCCAGGCACTGCGACTGGCGCTCATCGACGCCGCGCACGAGGCCGCCGAGGAACCGGTGGTGGTGGTTCTGAGTCCGGGTATCCACTCCGAAACTGCCTTCGACCAGGCGTATCTGGCGAGTGTGCTCGGTTTCCCGCTGGTGGAGAGCGCGGACCTGGTGGTGCGCGACGGGAAGCTCTGGATGCGCTCACTCGGCACGCTGAAACGGGTCGATGTCGTGCTGCGCAGGGTCGACGCCGACTATGTGGACCCACTCGATCTGCGGGCCGAGTCGCGGCTCGGCGTGGTCGGGCTCGTCGAGGTCCTCCGCCGCGGCGCGGTGACCGTGGTCAACAGCCTTGGTAGCGGCATTCTGGAAAGCCCAGGGCTGCTTCGCTTCCTGCCCGCACTCTCCGAGGAATTGCTGGGGGAGACGCCCCTGCTGGCGGCCGCGCCTACCTACTGGGGCGGCATCGATCTGGAGCGATCTCACCTGCTGAGCCACCTGTCGACCCTGTTGATCAAGTCGGTGACGGGTGGCGAGACGATCGTCGGTCCCGGACTGTCGGCCGCCGAGCGCGAGGATCTCGCCGCGCACATCGGCGCCGCGCCCTGGCAGTGGGTGGGCCAGGAGTTGCCGCAGTTCTCGTCGGCGCCGACCGACCTGAGTCCCGGCGGCCTGACGGCGGGCAGTGTGGGGATGCGATTGTTCACGGTCGCCCAGCGTGGCGGGTATGCGCCGATGATCGGCGGACTCGGCTATCTGCTTGCGCCCGGGAACGCCGCATACAGGCTGAACACCGTTGCAGCCAAGGATATCTGGGTCCGCAACCCGAGTCGGGTGACGGCCGAGGCCGCGCCGGCACCGTCGGTGGATCTGCCCGCCATGACGCCGAGCCCGACCCGTGCGGTCAGCTCGCCACGTGTGCTGTCCGACCTGTTCTGGCTGGGTCGCTACGCCGAGCGGGCCGAGGGAATGGCCCGGCTGCTCATCGTCACCCGCGAGCGCTACCACGAATTCCGGTATCGCCGGGAGGACGAGGGCAGCGAGTGCGTGCCGGTGCTGCTCGCCGCACTGGGCCAGATCACCGGCACGGATGCGGGCGCAGACGGTGACGATGCGGAGATGGTGGCGATCGCGCCCACGACGCTGTGGGCGCTCACCGCCGACCGGCATCGTCCCGGCGCGCTCGCGCAGTCCGTCGAGCGGGTCGGCCTGGCCTCTCGCGCGGTTCGCGACCAGATGTCCAACGACACCTGGATGGTGCTGGCCGCGGTGGAACGTGCAGTGATGCATCACCCGTCGAGTCAGCCCCCGGACTCCCAGACCGAGGGCGAGGCCTATCTCGCGGCGGCGCACAGCCAGACGCTCGCGGGCATGCTCGCCCTGTCCGGAGTGGCGGCCGAGTCCATGGTGCAGGACGTCGGCTGGACGATGATGGACATCGGCAAGCGCATCGAGCGCGGCATCTGGCTGGTGGCTCTTCTGAGTGCCACGCTCACCACCGTGAGAAGTCCGGGCGCCGAGCAGACCATTACCGAGTCCGCCCTGGTCGCCTGCGAGTCTTCGGTCGTCTACCGCAGACGCACCCTCGGCAAGGTGAGCATCGCAGCCCTGGCTGACCTCGTGTTGTTCGATGAGGAGAATCCCCGTTCACTGGCCTACCAGTTCGAGCGGCTGCGTTCCGACCTCAAGTCGCTGCCGTCGTCGTCGGGTTCCACGCGGCCCGAACGGATGATCGACGAGGTGGCGGGACGGCTGCGTCGCCTCGACCCAGCCGACCTCGAAGCGGTCACGCCCGAAGGCATGCGTGAGGAACTCGCCGACCTGCTCGACGGCATGCACGCCGATCTCCGTGAGCTGTCGGGCCTGATCACCTCCACCCATCTCTCGCTGCCGGGCGGTATGCAGCCGCTGTGGGGACCCGATGAGCGGCGCGTGATGCCATGACCTACGCCGACGGCCCGACGGCAGGCAGCGGCCGTAGCTACGAGATCACCCACCGCACCGTCTACACGTACTCCGACGACGTCACCAGCTCCTACGGCCGCGGCTTCCTCATCCCGCGCGACTCCAGACTGCAGCGGTGCCTGTCCTATGAATTGCTGCTCGACCCCGAGGCTGCCGACAGTTCCACCAGCCGCGACGCCTACGGCAACATCAGCGCGTACTTCCACGTCACCGACAAACACCGGCGGCTGTCGATCACCAGTCACTCGATCGTCGAGGTCGACCCCCCACCGGCCGCGTTGTACGGCGGGGGTTCGGCCAGGGCGCCCTGGGAGATCGCCCGCCCGGTCGGTCCGGACGGGGCGCTGGCCGTCGAGTTCACCCTCGATCTAGCGCCTCCCGAGATCACCGATGACGTGCGCGCATACGCCGAGCCCAGTTTCGAGCCGGGTCGGCCGCTGATCGAGGTGCTCGAGGATCTGAACTCCAGGATCAACACCGACTTCACCTACCGGTCGGGTTCGACGACGGTATCGACTCAGGTAAGCGAAGTTTTGGCCGCCCGGGAGGGGGTATGTCAGGATTTCGCGCGGCTGGCGATCGCCTGCCTGCGCTCCAACGGACTCGCCGCGAGCTATGTCTCGGGGTACCTCGCGACCGATCCGCCGCCGGGAAGGGAACGCATGGTCGGGATCGACGCCACACACGCGTGGGCAGCGGTGTGGACCCCGCAGAACCAGTGGTTGGGCTTCGACCCGACCAATGACCAGATGGTCGACGAGCGCTACATCGTCGTCGGCTTCGGGCGCGATTACGCCGACGTCCCTCCGCTCCGCGGCATCATCTACACCGACTCCGAGAGCAGCAAGATCGACGTCTCCGTCGATGTCGCTCCCTTCGAAGGGGGAATCCTGCATGCGTGACTTCATCTGCCCCAACTGCGGGCAGCATCTGGCGTTCGAGAACTCGGTATGCCTTTCGTGCGGCAGCCGGTTGGGTTTCTCGCTCGACGAGAGGGCGTTTCTGGTCATCGCGTCGGGAGCCGAAAGCGAGCACGGCGGTGCCGTCGACGCGACCGAATATCAGCTGTGCGCGAATCTGCATGCGGCCGAGTGCAACTGGCTGGTCAGGGTGGCACCCGTGCGGCGGCTCTGCACGTCCTGCGCTCTGACGCGCACCCGGCCCGACGATTCCGATGCGCTGGCCATGGCGGCTTTCGCCACCGCCGAGAAGGCCAAGCGGCGAATGATCGTCGAACTCGTCGACTTGAAGCTGCCCATCGTCGGCCGTGACGAGGACCCCGATTTCGGCCTGGCCTTCGATCTGTTGTCCAGCGCGTACCAGAAGGTGTTCACGGGCCACGAGAACGGAGTCATCACGCTCGACCTCGCCGAGGGTGACGACGTGCACCGCGAGCAGCTGCGCGTCTCGATGGCAGAGCCGTACCGTACCCTGCTCGGCCACTTCCGCCACGAGATCGGGCACTACTACTACTACCGACTGGTCGGTGCCGCGCCGCACTATCAGGAAACGGCCCGGGAGCTGTTCGGGGACGCCGAGGCCGACTATCAGGCGGCACTCGACCGGCACTACGGACAGGGTGCACCACCGGGGTGGGAAGAGAACTACGTGTCCTCGTACGCCACCATGCATCCCGCCGAGGACTGGGCGGAGACCTTCGCCCACTACCTTCACATCAGGGACACCCTCGACACGGCCGCAGCATTCGGTTTCGCGCCGGCGGCCGCGACATTCGAACGACGTAACCTTGGCCCCAGTGGATTCGACTCCATCATCGACATGTGGCTGCCCCTGTCGTGGTCGCTGAACATGGTCAACCGATCGATGGGTCACGATGACCTGTACCCGTTCGTCCTGCCCATGAAGGTGCTGGAGAAGATGCGGTTCGTCCACACCATCATCGACGAGGTCACCTCGGATCCCGGCAAGCTTGCGGCCGCCGGCGGGGTGGGCTGACGCCGCCAACCGATCGTCGCGCGGGCCGCTCATAACACGGCATGGTGGATTCCGTTCGAGTTTGGGCGCTTCGCAATTACTGCGGCATGTCGGTTGACCTCGGGCGAGCCGTAGAGCAGCATTCGGCAGCATGATCAGAAGCATCGGCATGCGCGCCGCCGCGGCCCTCGCCGTCGGACTGGTCGCCCTGGCGTCGACGGCCTGCGGCGGCTCGCACATCAAACCCGACGCCGCCGCCCAGTCCGTCGTCGATCTGGTGTCGAAGAAGACCGATTTCACGCCGACCGACGTGACGTGTCCCGACGGGCTCGATGCGAATGTCGGTGTCGAGTTCGACTGCAGCTTCACGGGTCCCGAGAACACGACCTATACCGCCCACATGAAGGTGGTGCAGATTCAGGGCGAGCAGGTGCTGTTCGACATCAACGTCGAGCCGACGGCTTAGCCGACTCAGCCATCGAGGTCGGGAGCCCATGGCGCCCCGTTGATGTGGGCGCCCCCATCGACGAAGAGCGTGTTGCCGGTGAGGTAGCGGCACCCGTCGCCTGCCAGGAACAGCGCCACGGGCGCGATGTCGTCGTAGGCATCACCCATTCGGCCCATCGGGTTGGCCGCGTCGGCCATCGCCTCGAGTTGGGGATAGTCGCCGATGGCCCGGAAGAAGGCCTGACTCTTGGCCGCCGGGCACAACGCGTTGACCGTGACGCCGGTCGGTGCCCACTCGCGTGCGGCGGTCCGGGTCAAAGCACGCAGCGCTTCCTTGGCGGTGTTGTACTCCAGTGATCCCATGTGGGCGTTGACGCCGTTGAGGCTGCACAGGTTGATGATTCGGCCCCAGCCTCGATCCTTCATGTGGCCGAACGCGGCTCGCATTGCCCAGAATGGTCCGTAATAGCCCACGGCCATGCCTGCGGCCAACTGCTCTTCGGTCTTGTTCTCGACCCGGCCGATTCCGCCGCCGCCCCACGCGTTGTTCACGAGCACGTCGATCGACCCGAACTCGGACACCGTGGCGCTGACGGCATCCTCCACCTGCCGGCGGTCGGACACGTCGGTGCTGACGTATAGGCCCCCGATCTCGGCGGCGACCGCACGACCGGCGCGCCCGTCCAGTTCGGCCACCACCACCGAAGCGCCTTCATCGGCGAATCGTCTCGCGATGCCCGCACCGATGCCCGCACCAGCGCCCGTGACCAGGGCGACTCGCCCGGCCAGTGCGCCGCTCATCCGAGCCGCCCAGACGTGCCTGCGGCCAACAGTTCACGTGCCTCGGCGCCTCCGTCGAGGGCTCTGGTGATCCGCATCGTGATCTCCCACCGGCCGTCGGAGCGCTTCAGCCTGAAGTGGCTGGCGCCCGCCCGATACACCCGAAAGCCGTTGTTCTCCTTGATGAACAGCGCGGAGTCGCAGATGGCCATGGCATCGTCGCCCGCGACGGTGACCACCGCGGGGCCCAGGAAGTGGCAGCATCCGCGTTCGATCAATCCCTGGTGGTCGGCTGACCGGACCATCGCTGCGACATCGGAGCGAGACCTCATCGACCACCCCTCGACCTCGTAGGTGCCGTCGGCGGCCCACAGCCCCGCAGTCGCCTCCGCCTGTCCCGCGTCGACCATGGGGCCGTAGGACGCCAGGATTCGCTCGATCGCGCGTTCGTCCTCGACGCGGCGCAACCGTTCCTCCAGTTCGGCGAGCCTGTCCTTCACTGTCACGGTGTCCGTCCTTCCAGATCATTGGCGAGGCCCCGGAGAGCCTCGAGTTGGCGGCAATAGTGGCTGGGCGAGTCCGCCGCGATCGTGCACGTCGCTGCGGTGGCGCCCAGGTCGGAAAGCCGCGATAGTCGGCGCCGGACGGTGTCGGGCGCCCCACCCGGGTCGAGTGGGCCGCACGGCAGCGCGATCTCGAAGTCGGGGGGAAGGTCGACCGTGGCGAGCAGATCCGCGGTCTCGGCGTTCGTCAGTCCGAACGGCATCCAGCCGTCGGCCAGCGTCACTGCCCTGCGCAGCGAGCGGCCGCTGCGCCCGCCGACCCAGATCGGCACGTGCGACTGCACGGCGCATGGGTCCACGACCATCGAGTCGTAGCGGTAGTACGGGCCGTCGTGGGCGGGGTTCGGGTTCGACAGCGACGATCGCAGTGCCCGCAGGGCATCGTCGGCGCGTGGTCCGCGGTCATCGAACGGCGCACCCAGCAGCTCGAACTCGGCCGCCAGCGAGCCGACCCCGACGCCCAGCACCAGGCGTCCAGCACTGAGGCGATCCAACGTGCCGTAGCGCTTGGCGATCGCGAGGGGGTGGTGATAGCCGAGCACCACGACGGCCGTGACGAGACGGACGCGCGTGGTCCGGGCGGCGAGAAAGGCCAGCGTGGCCAGTGGGTCCCAGTAGGTGGCCCCGCGTGCGGTGGCATCGGCCCTCGGCACGGCGACGTGTTCGGAGCAGGTGAGGTAGTCGAACCCGAGTTGGTCGGCGGTCTCGGCTATGAGGCTGAGTGCCTCGACGTCACCGTCGGCTTCCCACCCCGACGCCGTTCCGGGCAGCTGCATCACCACCGGGGTCGACACTCCGATCCGCACCCCCGATTCGTACCACCGCGGTCCGAAGCGGTGTTCTTGCGTCCCGATCACCGGGACCGATAGGTTGGTAGAACCAATTCTCATTCGAAGGGGTGCGCGATGGCTGCGATGACAATGGCCGACCGGTTCACATCGATCATCGACGCCTTCGACGATTCCCCCACGGGGCTCAGCCTCGATCAGGTGGCCACCCGCGCCGAACTCCCCAGGTCGACCACCCACCGTCTGCTCAATCACCTTGTCCGCCTGAAGTGGCTGCAGCACAATGTAAGTGGCTACGGCCTCGGCGCACGTGCGATTTCGTGGGGCGCCGGTGACCTGGCCGATCTCCGGCTGCGGGAAGCTGCCGCACCCGTGCTGCACCACCTGCACGCCCGTACGTCCGCCGTCACCCACCTCGGCGTACTGTCGGGTGTCGGCGCCGACCGCGAGATCGTGCACGTGGACCGCGTGGGTTCGCCTCCCGAGCGCGTTGTGCCGACCCGGGTGGGCACCCGCGCGGCCGCCCACCGCCTCGCCCTGGGGATGGCGGCGCTCGCCGCACTTGCGCCGGAGGACACGGACGCCGAACTCGCCACCGAGCTCCATCGCGTGCGCAGAACGGGCGGACTGGTACGCACCGACGACTACGCACCCGGTCTGGTGTCGGTGGCGGCGACCATCGATGATCGCGCTGCAGTGGGAATAGTACTGCCCCGCAACGTCTCCGGACTGCGTTACCTGCCGCTTCTGATCGACGCCGCGGCGCGGATTCGGCGCAACCTCGATTAGCCCGGGCCCATGAGGCGCTGCATGAACTCATGGGTGCCCAGCACCACCTTGGCCCGGTCCGGATCGTTTCGCCGTGCGACGTCGCCACCGTTGCCGCCCGCCACGAACACCGGACCGTTGGCCAGCTGCGCGAGGCCTTCTCGCGCGACATCGGCCGGATCGGCCACACGCATACCCGGCACGTCGAAGTTCAGCCCAACGCGTTCCATCGCCGGCGTGCGGGTGACGCCGAGGACGAGTTCGAGCACGTCCACGTCGTACTCCCGCAGCTCCAGCCAAAGCCCCTCGGCGAAGATCCGCCCGAACGCCTTCACCCCGCCATAGACCGTGTGGCGCACGGACCCCAGGTACCCAGCCATCGAACCGACCAGCAGCAGTCCACCGCGTCGCCGGTCGCGCATGGGACGGCCGAAGTGCGCGACCAGGCCCATCATCGTGGTGACGTTCAGGTCGAGGACACGGCCGAAGTCCGATAGTGCCCCGTCGAGGAAGCGCTCACTGCAGGTATTGGCGCCGGCGTTGTAGATCAGCAGGCCCACCTCCAGGCCGGACGTCGCCTCGGCAACGCGTTCGAACGCTTGCTCCTGCGCGAGATCGACCACGACGCCGCGCACCTCGACGCCCGACTCTCGGCACACGGCCGCGGTCTGTTCGAGCGGGCCGGGTCGGCGCGCAACGAGAACCAGGTTGACACCCGATTCGGCGAGCAGGCGCGCGAACTCCGCGCCCACCCCTTCCGACCCGCCCGCGACGACTGCCCACGGGCCATAGCGGTACGCATCGATCATCACGGCATCGTGGCGCATCGTCGATGAGTACCGGGACGCGGTCCCGCTCAACGGAACATCCGACGCGCATCGCATCCGGATGTCGATACTGGGGCGCGTGGCCCGAATCGGAGACCGGCGACCGCCCGCATCGCCTTCGACGACGGATCAGCAGGCTCGCCGCGCCACGATCTTGTCGGCTGCGGCCAGGCTGGGCCGCACCAGGGAGATCGACCGCATCCACGCCCGGGAGATCGCGGCGGAGGCGGGCGTGGCACTGCGCACCCTCTACCGGTACTACCCGTCGAAGTACCACGTGTTCGCCGGTGTCCTCAACGCCCGGGTCGCGAAGCTGTCGGCACTCCCCGCGCGACCCGGCGACCCGGCGGGCGCGGTGGCCGACCTCATGGCCGGAGCATGCCGCGACATGCTGCGGTCAAGACACCTGGCGCACGCGATGATCACGTCGACGCAGGCGGTGCGCGCACAGTCGGGGGCCACCGGTGACCACACGGTGCGCGACCTGATTCTGGTGACCGCGGGCGTTGCCGACGCGAGCGCCGACCAGATCCGAGTGGCCCGCCTGGTCGAACAGGTCACCTTCGGCGTGCTCACCTGGACTGTTGGCGGCGAGCTGGATGCCGAGCAGGCCGTCGACGATGTCCGACTGGCCTGCCGGTCGCTCATCGGTACCGCCTTCGGCTAGTGCCCGGTGCCGGCGTGGCGCTGCCCCGGATCGGTGCCCGCGGTTCCTAGGATCTCTCGAGTGGCAGATCGATACGGCTCCGACGTCCTGGCCCGCGACCCGCACGGTCCCAGGCGGAAGCGCTCCACCGAACGCGTCGCCGAGATCGGCCTCGTGGTGGAGGAAGCGCAGAGCGGTTACGTCGGCGCGGTGGTCCACGTCGAGTACGCCGTGATGCAGCTCGAGGACCGCCACGGCCGCCGAAAGTCGTTCCCGCTCGGCGGTGGCTACCTCGTCGATGGCCTACCCGTCGTCCTCAACCCGCCACGCCGACATCCCGCCCCGGTCACGCCCGCCAGGACTGCGTCGGGATCGGTCGCCGTGGCGAGTGCCAGGGCCCGCACGGCGCTCGCCAGCCGCATCTACGTCGAAGGCCGCCACGACGCCGAACTCGTAGAACAGGTCTGGGGTGATGACCTGCGCATCGAAGGGGTCGTGGTCGAGTACCTCGGCGGCGTCGACGACCTCGTCGACATCGTCGCGGAGTTCCGACCGCGGCCGGGACGCCGCCTCGGCGTGCTCGTCGACCACTTGGTCAACGGGTCGAAGGAGGCCAGGATCGCCGATGCCGTGGCACGCGGGCCCGGCGGCGGCCACACACTGGTGGTCGGTCACCCGTTCATCGACATCTGGCAGGCGGTGAAGCCCTCCAGGATCGGAGCAGCGGCGTGGCCGGTCGTGCCCCGCGGCGTCGAGTGGAAACACGGTGTGTGCGAGGCGTTGGGCTGGCCGCACGCCCGGCAGGCAGACATCGCCGACGCCTGGCGACGGATTCGTGGCGGCGTGCGGGACTGGAACGACCTCGAGCCCGAGCTGATCGGGCGCGTGGAGGAACTGATCGACTTCGTCACCCAACCCGCCGACTGAACCAGTCGTGGTAAGCCTGAACCGTGTCTGATGTCGCCGGCTCCGCGGGCTCGGCGTCTGAGGGCCTGTTCGACGTCACCGAACCCGCACCTGAGCCTGCCGCCTCCTTGTCGGCGCCGCTTGCCGTCCGCATGCGGCCCGCAGGCCTGGACGAGGTGGTGGGCCAGGACCATCTGCTGCGCCCTGGCTCGCCCCTGCGTCGCCTCGCCGAGGGTTCGGGTGCGGCGTCGGTCATCCTCTACGGTCCGCCCGGCACCGGCAAGACCACGTTGGCATCGCTGATCTCACACGCCACGGGCCGACGTTTCGAGGCGCTGTCGGCGTTGTCGGCGGGCGTCAAGGAAGTCCGCGCCGTCTTGGAAGGGGCCCGTGTCGCCTTGCTGCGGGGACAGCAGACCGTCCTGTTCATCGACGAGGTCCACCGCTTCTCCAAGACCCAGCAGGACGCGCTGCTCGCGGCCGTCGAGAATCGCGTGGTGCTGTTGGTCGCCGCAACCACGGAGAACCCGTCGTTCTCGGTCGTGGCGCCGCTGCTGTCGCGGTCGCTGATCCTTGCGCTGCAACCCCTGGGCGCCGATGACATCCGGGCAGTGGTGGACCGCGCGATCACCGATCCGCGCGGCCTGAACGGTGCCGTCGCCGTCGATGCGGACGCGGTCGAGCTGGTGGTCGCGCTGGCCGCCGGTGACGCCCGGCGCGCGCTGACCGCCCTCGAGGTCGCCGCGGAGGCGGGCGCGCACGTCACGGTCGAGATCGTCGAGCAGTCGCTGGACAGGGCGGCCGTGCGTTACGACCGGGACGGCGATCAGCACTACGACGTCATCAGCGCGTTCATCAAGTCGGTGCGGGGTTCGGACGTCGACGCCGCGCTGCACTACCTGGCCCGGATGCTGTCTGCCGGGGAGGACCCGCGGTTCATCGCGCGCAGGCTGATGATCCTGGCCAGTGAGGACGTCGGCATGGCCGATCCCACCGCGCTGCCGACTGCGGTGGCGGCCGCTCAGACGGTAGCGCTGATCGGGCTTCCGGAGGCTCAGCTGACGCTGGCGCACGCGACGGTGCACCTGGCCTCGGCGCCGAAGTCGAACGCGGTCACCACGGCGCTGTCTTCTGCGATGGCCGACATCAAGATGGGCAAGGCGGGTCTGGTGCCGCCACATCTGCGCGACGGCCACTACTCGGGGGCCGCCGCGCTGGGGAATGCGCAGGGCTACTCGTATCCGCACGACCACCCGGATGGTGTCGTGCCGCAGCAATATCCGCCGTCCGAACTCGTCGGTGTCGACTACTACCGGCCGACCAACCACGGCGCCGAGCGCGAGATCGGCGGAAGGCTGGAGAAACTGCGCGCGATCCTCCGGCGCACGCGCGGCTGACCCCGGGCCTTGCCCGGCCTGCCTGTGCGGTGAGATCGCAATCCGGTCGAATACCGCGATCTCACCGCACACCCGGCGATGCCGCCGGGTGCGGGGGATTCACCCGAGCTGCACCGGGTGATCAACGTCGAATCGCACCGCTGCTGCGACGTCCCATCACCCCTGCGACCAGCGCCACACCGAGTGCCGCGACGATGACCTGCACGAGGAGTTCGAGCCAGTCGATCCCGCTGGTGGCAGTGGGGATGCCCAGGGCCCGGGCGATGAAGGTTCCGATGAATGCGGCCACGATGCCGACGAGGATGGTGACGAGCACGCCGATGGACTGTTTGCCGGGCACGACCAGGCGGCCGAGAACGCCGACGACGATGCCCACCAGGATCGCGGTGATGATGCCTGTGATGGTCATTCTTCCTCCAAAGCTTGAGTGGTGGAGGACAAATACCCCGGCGGCCCCCGAATAAACACTGCCGTCAAATGTGGCGATCCACGTAGTCTCGCAGTCATGAAGACCGAGGTACTCGACATCGACACCGCCCGACGGCAGACGGTCGACCTGACCGATTCGGTGCGGGCGTTCTGCGCGGGCCATGGTGACGGACTGTGCAATGTCTTCGTCCCGCACGCCACCGCCGGCGTAGCGGTCCTCGAAACCGGAGCGGGCTCCGATCACGACCTGGTCGATGCTCTGGAGCGCCTCCTCCCGCGCGACGAGCGCTACCGTCATGCGCACGGATCACCGGGGCACGGCGCCGACCACGTGCTGCCCGCGCTCATCGCCCCGTCGGTGACGCTGCCGGTGCAGAACGGCGAACCACTCCTGGGGACATGGCAGAGCATCGTGCTGGTGGACCTGAACCGCGACAATCCGCGCCGGTCGGTGCGCATGAGCTTCGTCGAGGGCTGAGTTCGGCACCGTCGACACCATGCACGCGGGCATTCGTTGCCATGTCAACGGCACGAACGTCGCCCGGTACTGTAATGCGGTCGAGAGGCAACACGGTCACACCGAATCAACACCCGAATCAAACACCCGAATGATTCCCGGATGACGAAGGACAGTACGTGCAGACACAGGAGATCAGGAAGCGGTTCCTCGATCACTACGTGAAGGCGGGTCACGCCGAGGTGCCGAGCGCGTCGGTCATCCTCGACGACCCCAACCTGCTGTTCGTCAATGCCGGCATGGTGCAGTTCGTACCTTTCTTCCTCGGGGCGCGAACGCCCCCGTGGGATCGGGCCGTGAGCATCCAGAAGTGCATCCGCACGCCAGACATCGACGAGGTCGGCATCACCACCCGGCACAACACGTTCTTTCAGATGGCGGGCAACTTCTCCTTCGGCGACTACTTCAAGAAGGGCGCCATAGAGTTCGCCTGGACGCTGCTGACCAACCCGGTCGCCGACGGTGGGTACGGATTCGACCCCGAGCGGCTCTGGGCCACCGTCTATCTCGACGACGACGAGGCGATCGGACTCTGGCAGGAGGTCGCCGGGCTGCCGGTCGAACGCATCCAGCGCCGCGGCATGGCCGATAACTACTGGTCGATGGGGATCCCCGGACCCTGCGGGCCGTCCTCGGAGATCTACTTCGACCGTGGCCCGGAGTACGGGGTCGAGGGCGGTCCAGAAGCCAACGAGGATCGCTACATCGAGATCTGGAACCTCGTCTTCATGCAGAACGAGCGCGGCGAGGGCGCCGGGAAGTCCGACTTCGAGATCCTCGGCCCCCTGCCACGCAAGAACATCGACACCGGCATGGGCATCGAGCGGGTGGCCTGCCTGCTGCAGGGCGTGGACAACGTCTACGAGACCGACCTGCTGCGCCCCGTGATCGACCTCGTCGCCGGGATTGCGCCGCGCGGGTACGGCGCGGGCAACCACGAAGACGACGTGCGCTACCGCGTCATCGCCGACCACACTCGCACCGCGGCGATCATCATCGTCGACGGGGTCAGCCCCGGCAACGACGGTCGCGGTTACGTTCTGCGGCGGCTCCTGCGCCGCGTGATCCGATCGGCGAAGCTGCTGGGCATCGAGACACCGATCGTGGGCGACCTGATGGCCACGGTGCGAGATGCCATGGGACCGTCCTACCCCGAACTGGTCACGGACTTCGATCGCATCCACCGCATCGCGGTGGCCGAGGAGACCGCGTTCAACCGGACTCTGATGGCGGGTTCGAAACTGTTCTCCGACGCCGCGAGCGCGACCAAGTCCTCGGGGACCTCGGTGCTCTCGGGCAGTGACGCGTTCACACTGCACGACACCTACGGTTTCCCGATCGAACTGACCCTGGAGATGGCCGCCGAAGCCGGGCTCACCGTCGACGAGGAGGGTTTCCGCGGCCTGATGGCGCAGCAGCGCAAGCGGGCCAAGGACGACGCTGCGGCGCGCAAGCACGCGCACGCCGACCTGAGCGCGTACCGCGAACTCGTCGACACCGGGCCCACGGAGTTCACGGGTTTTGACGAACTCACCTCCGAGGCAACGATTCTCGGGATATTCGCGGATGGCAAGCGGGTGCCCGTCGTCGCCCACGGCGCGGTGTCTTCCGGCGGCGGCAATCCGCCTGACCGGGTCGAGTTGGTACTCGATCGCACTCCGCTCTACGCCGAATCCGGTGGGCAGATCGCCGATGTCGGCACCATCTCGGGAACCGGATCGGGCCAAACGGCCAAGGCCTCGGTCACCGACGTGCAGAAGATCGCCAAGACGCTCTGGGTGCACCGCGTCACCGTGGAGTCCGGTGAGTTCGTCGAGGGCGACACCATCACTGCCGCGGTGGATCCGAAGTGGCGGCACGGCGCGACACAGGGCCACTCCGGCACCCACATGGTGCACGCTGCGCTGCGACAGGTACTGGGCCCCAACGCAGTTCAGGCCGGATCGTTGAATCGGCCGGGGTATCTCCGGTTCGACTTCAACTGGCAGGGTGCGCTGACGGAGACCCAGAACTCGGAAATCGAAGAGGTCACCAACGAGGCCGTCCAGGCCGACTTCGAGGTGAACACCTTCAACACGGAGTTGGACAAGGCCAAGGCGATGGGTGCCATGGCACTGTTCGGTGAGAACTACCCCGAAGAGGTGCGTGTCGTCGAGATCGGCGGCCCGTTCTCGCTGGAACTCTGCGGCGGCACCCACGTGCACAACACGGCCCAGATCGGACCCGTCACCATTCTGGGCGAGTCATCGGTCGGTTCGGGTGTGCGACGCGTCGAAGCCTACGTCGGACTGGACTCCTTCAAGCACCTCTCCAAGGAGAGGGCGCTGATGGCGGGTCTGGCGTCCTCGCTGAAGGTGCCGTCGGACGAGGTGCCCGCCCGGGTGGCCACCCTGGTGGAACGTCTTCGCGCGGCGGAGAAGGAACTGACGCGCATGCGCCTGGCGAACGCCCGGGCGTCGTCGGCCAATGCCGCCGCCGGCGCCGAGATGGTGGGCAAGGTCCAGGTCGTGGCGCAGCGGATGGCCGGCGGGATCTCGGCTGGCGACCTGCGAAGCCTGGTCGGCGACATCCGCGGCAAACTCGGTTCCGAACCTGCCGTGGTCGCGCTGATCGCGGAAGGCGACGGCGGCTCCGTGCCGTACGTCGTCGCGGTCAACCCGGCGGCGCAGGACCTCGGCCTGAACGCCAACGACCTGGTCAAGGCCCTCGGCACGGCGGTGAGTGGGCGCGGCGGCGGCAAGGCCGATCTGGCACAGGGCTCCGGCGGTGACGCCTCGGGAATCGACGCAGCGCTGACCGCGGTGCGTGCCGAGGTAGGCCGGAGCTAGCTGGGTGACCCGTACCGACGATCGTCAACCCGACCGACCCGGGGGCTCGGAGCTGTCCCCGGACCCCGGACGCGGACGACGGCTCGGTGTCGACGTGGGCACGGTACGCATCGGCGTGGCCGCCAGTGACCCGGACGGCATCCTCGCCACCCCCGTCGAGACGGTGCGGCGTGATCGCACCGGCAAGCACCTGCGTCGGCTTGCTGCGCTGGCCCACGAACTCGGTGTCGTGGAGGTGGTGGTCGGACTGCCACGTACGCTTGCCGACCGGACGGGTCCGTCGGCGGTCGACGCCATCGGTGTTGCCGACGCCCTGGCCGAGCGGATCTCGCCGACCCCGGTGCGGCTCGCCGATGAACGACTGACCACCGTGACTGCACAGCGCTCCCTTCGTGAAGCAGGGGTGCCGGCGAAGGGACAGAAGGCGATGATCGACCAGGTGGCCGCGGTCGGCATCCTGCAGACGTGGCTGGATCAGCGTCGGCACGTGCTCGCGCAGCGCGGCGAGGACACGGATGTCTGACGACTGGGCACACGACCGCCCACCACCGGTAGCGGTGGGTCGGCCGCGGCGCACCATGAGTCGAACCGAGCGGGCCCGCGCCAACCGAAACCGGCGTCGTCGGCGCAACATCACCGGATTCTCCGTGGCGGCGTTGGTAGTCGTCGTGGTCGGCGCGGTCTTTCTCGGATCCCGGCTGTGGCATGGCCTGTTCGGTCCCGGTGACGACTACCAGGGTTCCGGCGTCGCCGACGTCGTCATAGCGGTCCACCAGGGCGATTCGACGACGGCGATCGGCCACACCCTGCACGACCAGAACGTGGTGGCAACCACCCAGGCGTTCGTCGACGCCGCCGCAGGCAACGCGGCGATCTCTTCCATCCAGCCCGGGTTCTACAAGCTGCGTACCGAGATCCCGGCCGCCGACGCGGTCGCGCGGCTGACGGATGCGCAGAACCGGGTCGGCCGGCTCGTGATCCCCGAG
Organism: uncultured Actinomycetota bacterium; assembly: GCA_963798245.1. GTDB lineage: Bacteria > Actinomycetota > Actinomycetes > Mycobacteriales > Mycobacteriaceae > Mycobacterium. The sequence goes on along the minus strand of CAWCSO010000001.1, from coordinate 372,373 downwards.
GGTCGACAGCTCGACGACGTCGCCGACGTCAAGACCAACGCCGTGACCGACGGCATCTTCTCGCTGATCTCCAAGGCCAGCTGTGTCGACCTCGACGGCAACCGGCAGTGCGTGGGAGTCGACGACCTGAAGCGCGCGGCTGGCGCCGCCAAGCCGACCGACCTGTCGATTCCGGACTGGGCGCTCGAACCCGTCACGGCACTCGGGGACGATCACCGCCGCATCGAAGGGCTCATCGCGCCCGGCACATGGGACGTCGACCCGTCGGCGTCGGCGCAGGACATCCTGTCGACCCTGATCTCGGCGAGCGTCGCTCAGTACGAGCGCAACGGCCTGATCGAGGCGGGCGCGGCGGGAAACCTGTCGCCATACGAGGTGTTGACGGTGGCGTCCCTGGTGCAGAAGGAATCCAAGCCCGATGACTTCGCGAAGGTCGCGCGCGTCATCTACAACCGATTGAACGCGCCCGACCAACGTCGACTCGAGTTCGACTCGACGGTCAACTACTCGCTGGACCGCCAAGAAGTGGCGACCACCGACGGCGACCGGGCCACGGCGACGCCGTGGAACACCTATGTCCTCGAAGGTCTTCCGGCCACGCCCATCTGCTCACCCGGCGACCCGGCACTGCAGGCCGCCGAGAACCCGGAACCGGGGGACTGGCTGTACTTCGTGACGGTCGATCTGGCGGGTACCACGATGTTCACCAGGGACTACCGGCAGCATCTGGCCAACATCGAACTCGCGCGGCGCAACGGCGTGCTGGACAGCGCCCGCTGATGTCGTGAGCCCAGGTTCGTCGAGCAGTCGGCACCGATGAGCGCGTGCAGGGCCGCCGTGCTGGGCTCGCCGATCGCACACTCCCGCTCGCCGCAACTGCACCTGGCGGCATACCAGGCTCTCGGCTTGACGGACTGGACCTACGAGCGCATCGAGTGCACGGCCGACCAACTACCCGGGCTCGTCGGATCATTCGGTGGCGAGTGGGTGGGGGTGTCGGTGACCATGCCCGGAAAGTTCGCTGCATTGGCCTTCGCCGACGAGCGCACGGCGCGGGCCGACCTGGTCGGCTCCGCCAACACCCTGGTGAGAACGGCCACCGGTTGGCGGGCCGACAACACCGACGTCGACGGTGTGACGGGCGCGCTCGGCGGGTTGCTGACACAGCGGGGCCGGGGAGCCGTGCTGGGCTCCGGCGGCACCGCACCGGCTGCCGTGGTCGGCCTGGCCGAACTCGGTGTGCGGGACCTTTCGATCGTGGCGCGAAATGCCGATCGCGCCGCGTCACTGGTGACACTCGCCGAGCGATTGGGGCTCGTCGGCCGATGGGTGGAACTGGGTACCCCGCTAGACGGTCTGGACGTCGTCGTCAGCACCGTCCCCGCCGACGTCGGAGAGAGCCACGCCGACTCGGTGGCGGGGGTGCGGCTGCTGCTCGACGCGATCTACGATCCGTGGCCGACTCCGCTCGCCGCGGCCGTCTCGGCAGCGGGCGGACGGGCGGTCAGCGGACTGGAGATGCTGCTCAACCAGGCGGTCACACAGGTCGAGCAGTTCACTGGCCGACCTGCGCCGAAAGAGGCGATGAGCGAGGCCCTCCGCCGCCGTTAGCCTTCGAAGGTGGGGGTGGCAGCGGCCGGTTCGGGCATGGTGGCGGTGCTGGCATGGTTCGCCGCGCTGTGCGTGTACGACATCAGGGACAGGCGACTGCCCAATGCGTTGACCGTCTGGGGCGCGGCGGCGGTGCTGGCCGTCGCGCTGGCCACCGGCCGCGGTCCAGCCGCTCTCGCCGGTGCGGTGGCGCTGGGCGCCTGCTATCTCGTTGCGCACCTGTTCGCGCCGCGCGCCATGGGGGCGGGTGATGTGAAGCTGGCGGTCGGAGCGGGCGCCCTGACAGGCGCCTTCGGGCCGGACGTCTGGCTGCTGGCGGCTCTCGGCGCGCCACTGCTGACCGCGCTGGTCGCGATCGTGTCCGTCGCGCGGCGTGGGCCCGACAGTGTGCCGCACGGCCCGTCGATGTGTCTGGCCAGCGCCGCTGCGGTCGCTCTGGCCATCGTCTAGTGCACTGGACGATGGCCTTTCGGCGCATCCCACGAAGGCGTCGTCGTGCAGCGATTCTCGCTGCGGCTCAACGGAGGCGCGCTACGCTACCGCCGACCACGCGCCGCCGAGGAGGGCATCCCGATGACCCAACCGACCGTTGCCGAGTACGCCCTTACGCGGATCGCCCAACTGGGCATCGACACGGCCTTCGGCGTGCCCGGCGACTATGCCTTCTCCATCGACGACGCCGTCGAGCGGGTTCCCGGCCTTCAATGGGTGGACTGCGCCAACGAACTCAACGCCGCCTACGCCGCAGACGGATACGCCCGCATTCGCGGCGCGGCGCTCCTGTCAACGACCTACGGCGTGGGTGAACTCTCCGCCCTCAACGGGGTGATGGGCAGCAAGGCCCACCGACTGCCGGTCTTCCACCTCGTCGGGATGCCGAGTGAGCGGATTCAGCGATTGGGCTTGGTCACCCACCACAATCTCGGCGACACCCGGTACGACCGCTTCGAATCGATCTCCGCGGCGGCCTGTTGCGTGTCGACGCAACTCACCCCGGACAACTGCATCGACGAACTCGAGCGGGTGATCCGCGAGGCGTTGCGGCAGAGCATGCCCGCCTACATCGTGATCTCCGAGGTGCACGGCCTGATGCCCGTGATCGGTTCACCCGTCGAGGGCACACCACTGGCGGACGTCAAGCGGCAGCGGAGCGATCCGCAGGAACTCGAGGCGGCCGTCGCCGCGATCCTGGCGAAGCTGGCATCCGCAACGAATCCGGTAGCGCTGCCCACCACGACGACCAGCCGTTACGGTGTGCGGGACAAGGCGGCCCAACTGATCGCGAAGGCCAACCTCCCGGTAGCGCTCACCTCATACGACAAAGGTGTGATCGACGAGTCAATGCCGCAGTTTCTGGGCATCTACGCCGCGGACAGCTCCAAGCCTCCAACGGTCCGCGAGGCGGTCGAGCAGGCGGACCTGATACTCGACATCGGTGGTGTCATGCTGACCGAACTCAACACCGGACTGTGGGGTGACGTGCTGGAAACCACCGGCGCCGCCTGCATCCACGACAACTGGGTGAGAATCGGCTCCAGGGTGTTCCTCAGCGTCGCGATTGACGACGTCCTGGACGGGCTGATCGCCGGAGTCACGCCGGGCAGGGCCGTCGCCCCCGCCAACCGACCGAAACCTCTTGAGTGGGTGGGCTCCGGCGACGAGCCGACCGACTCGGCCAACTTCTACCCACGCCTGCAGCAGAGATTGCGCGACGGCGACACGCTGGTGATCGAGACCGGAACCTGCATGCTCCACCTCGACGGGATGCGCCTGCCGGCCGGCGTGGGCGCCGAGAAGCAAGGGCTGTGGGGCTCGATCGGCTGGGCGACGCCGGCCACGCTCGGCATCGCGATGGCGAAGACCTCGGGTCGCACCTGGCTGGTCACGGGCGACGGATCGCATCAGCTCACCCTCAACGAGTTGGCGGTCATGGGGCGGTACGGCATCAAGCCGGTGATCTTCGTCCTGAACAACGGAATCTACGGAATCGAAGACGTCCTCAGCGTGCGGGGCCACGCCTACGATGACCTCGCCCCGGTCGCCTACCACCTGCTACCGGCCGCGTTCGGCTGCAACGACTGGTTCTCCGCACGAGTCGGCACGGTCGCCGAATTGGAGCGGGCCCTCGAGGCCGTCGATGCCCATGACGGGGCGGCCTATGTCGAGGTGATGATCCCGGACGAGGAAAGCCAGCCGCTACCAGCCAAGAAGGTGGACCGCGGCTACAAGCTGAGCACCCCCGACTCCGGTTGAGCCCTCCCAGGGCGGGCTGCGGATGGGGCCGCGACGTCGACAGGGTGCTCACGCAGTGCACGGCGGTCTAACGGACTACCCGGCGTTTTCGCCGCCGGACCCGCCCGTGGGAAGATGGGACGCGTGTTGCGATGGACCACTGCTGGTGAATCACACGGCCGCGCGTTGGTGGCCGTCGTCGAGGGCATGGTTGCCGGCGTCGGCGTGACCACCGAGGACATCGCCGGACAGCTGAAGCGGCGTCGACTCGGCTACGGACGTGGCGCTCGGATGAAGTTCGAAGCCGACGAGGTCACGATGCTGGCGGGGGTGCGGCACGGGATGACGCTCGGGGGTCCGATCGCCATCGAGATCGGCAATACCGAGTGGCCGAAGTGGGCGACCGTCATGGCGCCCGACCCCGTCGATCCCGCCGAACTCGACGTGGCGCGCAACGCCCCCCTGACCCGTCCGCGCCCCGGGCACGCCGACTATGCGGGCATGCTCAAGTACGGCTTCGACGACGCCCGGCCGGTGCTCGAGCGAGCCAGCGCACGTGAGACCGCTGCGCGGGTGGCCGCAGGGACGATCGCGCGGGCATTCCTGCGCGAGGCGCTCGGCGTCGAGGTGCTCTCCCACGTCGTCTCGATCGGCGCCTCCACCCCCTACGACGGCCCGCCGCCCCGGCCCGGGGACATCGCACGGATCGACGACAGCCCCGTCCGCGCCTACGACGAGGCCGCGGAGCGGTCGATGATCGCCGAGATCGAGGCAGCGAAGAAGGACGGTGACACCCTCGGGGGTGTGGTCGAGGTGGTCGCCGACGGCCTGCCGATCGGGCTGGGTTCCTTCACGAGCGGTGACAGTCGCCTCGACAGCCAACTGGCCGGTGCCGTGATGGGCATTCAGGCCATCAAGGGCGTCGAGATCGGCGACGGATTCGAGACCGCGAGGCGCCGCGGCAGCGTCGCTCACGACGAGATCTACCCAGGGTCGGACGGCATCATGCGTTCCACGAATCGCGCCGGTGGGCTCGAGGGCGGCATGACCAACGGCCAGCCGCTGCGCGTACGTGCGGCCATGAAGCCGATCTCGACCGTGCCGCGGGCGCTGGCCACGGTCGACATGGCCACCGGCGACGAGGCGGTCGCCATCCATCAACGCTCGGACGTGTGCGCCGTGCCCGCCGCCGGGGTCGTCGTCGAGACCATGGTCGCCCTCGTGCTGGCGCGGGCCACCCTGGAGAAGTTCGGCGGCGATTCGTTGGCCGAGACGCGCGCCAACGTCGAGAACTACAGCCGTTCGGTCGCCGCGCGGTATGGCGCCAACCGCGATCCCGCAACGCAGTACGGGGTGTCGGGCTGATGGCCCCCAAGGCGGTCCTGGTGGGCATGCCCGGTTCGGGCAAGTCCACCATCGGTCGCCGGCTGGCCAAGGCGCTCGATGTGCCGCTGCTGGACACCGACGCCAAGATCGTCGAGACCACGGGCCGCAGCATCGCCGACATCTTCGTCGACGGCGAAGCGGAATTCCGCCGCATCGAGGCCGACGTGGTGCGCGCCGCGCTGGCCGAGAGCGACGGGATCGTGTCCCTCGGGGGTGGCGCGGTGACCACCCCCGCGGTCCGCGAAGCCCTGGCCGGTCATACCGTCGTCTACCTCGAAATCAGTGCCTCAGAAGGTGTTCGACGTACGTCTGCCAGCACCAGTCGGCCACTGCTCGCCGGTGGTGATCCGGCGAAGAGGTTTCGCGCGTTGATGGCGGAGCGGGTGCCGCTCTACCGCGAGGTCGCCACACTCCGAATCGATACCAATCGCCGCAATCCCGGCGCGGTGGTGCGCCACATCGTCCATCGGCTGGAGCGTGGCGGTGCCGGTCAGAATCCGCGCAGGCGCCGCAGGCCGGCATGGCGTCGGCTGCCGACCGTACTCAATCCCGCCCCCACCACCGAGGCCCCGCCGAGCCCGGCGACGTTGGCCCGCAGAGCGGAATCGCGCAATGACTGAACCAGTGACCGTCGATGTCCTCGTCGAACGGCCCTACCCGGTGATCATCGGCACCGGGCTGCTCGGCGAACTCACCCGGGTGCTCGACGGGCGCCACAGGGTAGCCATCCTTCATCAGCCCACTCTGGCCGTGACGGCTGAGTCGGTTCGTCACGCGTTGTCCGACAAGGGCATCGACGCACACCGTATCGAGATTCCGGATGCAGAAGCAGGTAAGGAACTCCCCGTCGTCGGCTTCATCTGGGAAGTGCTGGGCCGCATCGGGATTGACCGCAAGGACGCGGTGGTCAGTCTCGGTGGTGGTGCTGCGACCGACGTCGCGGGCTTCGCGGCGGCAACCTGGCTGCGAGGTGTCGACATCGTGCACGTACCGACCACGCTGCTGGGCATGGTGGACGCCGCCGTGGGCGGTAAGACGGGGATCAACACCGAAGCAGGCAAGAACCTGGTCGGATCCTTCCACCAGCCGCTCGCGGTCCTGGTCGACCTCGCGACCCTGGAGACCTTGCCCCGCAACGAGATCGTGGCTGGAATGGCCGAGATCGTCAAGGCCGGATTCATCGCCGACCCCGTCATCCTCGATCTGATCGAGGCCGATCCCGAGGCCGCGCTCGATGCGCGCGGCGCGGTGCTCCCGGAACTCGTCCGGCGCTCGATCGCCGTCAAGGCGGAGGTGGTGGCCGCCGATGAGAAGGAGTCGCAGCTGCGGGAGATCCTCAACTATGGACACACGCTCGCCCACGCCATCGAACGTCGAGAGCGTTATCAGTGGAGGCATGGTGCGGCGGTCTCGGTCGGGCTGGTGTTCGCCGCCGAGTTGGGCAGGCTGGCCGGCCGACTCGACGACGCGACCGCGGACCGGCACCGCGCCATCCTGACCTCACTCGGTCTGCCCGTGGACTACGACGTCGACGCGCTGCCGCAGCTGCTGGAGTACATGGCGGGCGACAAGAAGACGCGATCCGGCGTGCTGCGGTTCGTGGTCCTCGACGGTCTGGCCAAGCCGGGCCGCCTCGAAGGCCCCGACCCCTCCCTGCTGGCCGCGGCGTATTCGGAGATCGGAGTCAGGCCATGACGGCTACGGACGCCACCAACGCGGCAACGGTCAACGTCATCAACGGCCCGAACCTCGGCAGGCTCGGCAGGCGCGAACCCGCGGTGTACGGCAACACCACCTACGCCGACCTGGTCGCGTCGATCGAGCACGAGGCGGCCGAACTGGGTCTGTCCGTCGTCGTGCGCCAGTCGGACAGTGAGGCCGAACTGCTGGGGTGGATCCATGCCGCCGCCGACGCCGGCGAGGCCGTCGTCCTCAATGCGGGCGCCCTCACCCATACGTCGGTGGCGCTGCGGGACGCCTGTTCTGAGCTGACGGCCCCGCTGATCGAGGTGCACATCTCGAACGTGCATGCTCGCGAGGAGTTCCGTCACCACTCGTACCTCAGCGCCGTCGCGACCGGCGTCATCGTCGGTCTCGGCGTGCAGGGTTATCTGCTGGCGCTGCGTTACCTCGCCGGGTCCGCCTGAGGCGACGGGCCACCGGCGACGGTGAGCCCGCCGTGGATCAGGTGTTCTCGCTGCTCGCTCTGGTGGTCGACGTGGTCGCCGCGGCTTCCTCTTCGCTGACGGCGGCGAAGACATCGGTGTCGGCGCGGTCGTGGTCAGCCGAATACCGTTGCACCGGAGGAGCCTTGCGATCGACGAGGTAACGCCCCAGGGAGACGCCTGCGATCGCGGCCAGGAACGTCAGCAGTGCCGTGAACGCTGCGAACGTGGTGATCTCGTTGATCAGCCCCTCGGCGTACATGTTGTCGTAGAAGAGCGAGACGAACCACGCAGCCAGACCGCTCACTACGCCCCCGAACAGGCCGGCCAGCAGCCACGTCATCGCGAGGTCGCCTCGGCGGTCGGGATCCGGTTGCGCCGCGGCGTCTGCACGACCGTCGGCAAGACCCCAGATGAACGCGGCGATCGCGTACAGCGCCACCAGGGTGACGCTGATCAGGAGGGCCTGCGTCACGAACGCGTTGATCAACGCGCCCTGCAGCAATCGGACGACCACCATCAGGGCCGCGAACACCAGTCCGCGCAGCAACCACTTACTCATGAGGGCACAGCGTAGCGAGTACCGTCAGGTGCCGTGACGATTTCTGCCCGCAGGGACCGGTTGCGTCGGCGACTCGCCGCGGCCGAACTCGACGCGATGCTGGTAACCGACCTGGTCAACGTGCGTTATCTGTCCGGATTCACCGGGTCCAACGCCGCGCTGCTCGTCCGCGTCGACGACGACGTGCCCGTGCTGGCCACCGATGGGCGCTACGTGACGCAGGCAGCTGCCCAGACCCCCGACGCCGAGATCGTCATCGAACGCGCGTGTGGGCCCCATCTGGCGGCCCGCGCGAGCGAGTGTGGGGTGCGGCGGCTCGGATACGAGAGTCACGTCGTCACCGTCGACGCGTTCACGCTGCTGCAGAAGTCGTCCGACGGCGTCGATCTGGTGCGCGCCGCGGGAACCGTCGAATCGCTGCGCGAGATCAAGGATGCCGGCGAGATCGCCCTCCTGCGCCTGGCCTGCGAGGCCGCGGACGCGGCTTTGCACGATCTGGTGGACGCCGGCGGGATTCGGCCGGGTCGCACCGAGCGGGAGGTCGCCCGGGATCTCGAGTCGAGGATGCTCGACCACGGTGCCGACGGCGTCTCCTTCGAGACGATCGTCGCCGCCGGCGTCAACTCGGCGATCCCGCATCATCGCCCGACCGATGCCGTGCTCGCCGAGGGTGACTTCGTCAAGATCGACTTCGGCGCGTTGGTGGCGGGTTACCACTCCGACATGACGCGAACGTTCGCCTTGTCGCCGGTCGCGCAGTGGCAGCGCGACGTGTATGACCTGGTGGCCGTCGCCCAGCTGGCCGGCCGGGAGGCGCTGGTGCACGGCGCCTGCCTCAAGGACGTCGACGGGGCATCACGCCAGGTCATCGCCGATGCCGGGTACGGGGACCACTTCGGTCACGGGCTCGGTCACGGGGTGGGCCTGCAGATTCACGAAGCGCCGGGAATCGGCGCGTCGGCCGCCGGTACACTGCTTGCTGGCTCCGCGGTGACCGTGGAGCCCGGTGTCTACCTGGCTGGCCGGGGCGGTGTCCGCATAGAGGACACGCTCGTCGTCGGCGGGGACGATTCACCCGCACCCGAGTTGCTTACCCGGTTCCCCAAGGAACTGGCCATTCTCTGAAACAGAGAGCTAGGAGTAGTACCCACCGTGGCATCGACCGCAGACTTCAAGAACGGGCTCGTCCTGCAAATCGACGGTCAGCTGTGGCAGATCACCGAGTTCCAGCACGTCAAACCGGGTAAGGGCCCCGCGTTCGTGCGGACCAAGCTCAAGAACGTGCTGTCCGGCAAGGTGGTCGACAAGACCTACAACGCCGGCGTCAAGGTCGAGACCGCGACCGTCGACCGGCGCGACACGACGTATCTGTACCGCGACGGCACCGACTTCGTGTTCATGGACGCCGAGGACTTCGAGCAGCATCCCCTGCCGGAGTCCCTCGTCGGCGAGGCGGCGAACTACCTGCTCGAGGGCATGCCGGTACAGGTGGCATTCAGCGAGGGCGCGCCGCTGTACCTGGAGCTTCCGGTGACCGTCGAACTCATCGTCTCCCACACCGACCCCGGACTGCAGGGCGACCGCTCCAGCGCAGGCACGAAACCCGCGACGATGGAGACGGGCGCGCAGATCAACGTGCCGCTGTTCATCAACACCGGCGACAAGCTCAAGGTCGACTCCCGTGACGGCAGTTACCTCGGGCGTGTGAATGCCTGACGGTTCCGGCCTCGACGTAGGCGTCGGGGTTCATGGCTGACCGTCGGTCGGATCGGGGTCGGCATCAGGCCCGCAAGCGCGCGGTCGACCTGCTGTTCGAGGCAGAGGCTCGTGGGGTGACTGCTGCCGAAGTAGCCGAGTCGCGAAACACGTTGGCCGAGGGTGACTCCGACATGTCGTCGCTCAACGCATACACCGTGACGGTGGCCGGCGGCGTCACTGAGCACGCGGCCCACATCGACGACCTCATCTCGTCGCACCTGCAGGGTTGGACGCTGGAGCGGCTGCCCGCGGTGGACCGGGCGATCCTGCGGGTCGCGGTGTGGGAGCTGTTGTACGCCGACGACGTGCCCGAGCCGGTGGCCGTCGACGAGGCAGTCGAGCTGGCCAAGAAGTTGTCCACCGACGACTCCCCGGGCTTCGTCAATGGGGTGCTCGGCCAGGTGATGCTCGTGACCCCCCAGATTCGCGCGGCCGCGGCCGCGGTGCGGGACAACGCGGGATTGCCGGAGGGCACCTAGCGCCGGTCGAAGCATCGACCATGTGGCCCGGGCGAGCGTGAGAATCAACCACTCGGCGCCGTGGGATAGGCGGGTAGGTCGATCGACTCGGCGACGGTGAACCACAGCCGCTTGGCAACGATCCGTAGCGGCCACGTCTGCATGTACTTCATGGCCATCGCGTTGCTCTGGATGTCCTTCTCGGTCATGGGCGCGAACCGATCGAGGCCGTTGGACAGGTTTTGGCACCGGTCGACGTAGGGTCGCATCAGTGCGGTGTAGCGCGTGAACGCCCGACTCAGATGGCCGTCGTCGAGCACCTCGGGAGCGGGGCCGAGTTCACCCGACAGCAGGTACGCGCCCACCAGGGCCAGGCTGGTTCCCATGCCCGACAGCGGCGACGCGCAGTACCCGGCGTCGCCGACCAATGCCACGCGACCCGCGGTCCACTCGTCCATGTGCACCTGGCAGAACGAATCGAAGTAGAAGTCGTCGGCCGACTGCGCTGCGGTCAGCAGTTCGTCGCACCGCCAGCCCGCACCGGCGAACCGTTCCGCCAGAAGCCGACGCTGCGCGTCGAGGTCGCGCCGATCGTAGTCCAGCGGCTCGGAGCGAAAGGCCAAGCCCGCCTTGGCCAGTGCCGGATCGTGGGTGGGTCGCAGCGATGCATTGAGGCCGCCGGGCGCCTGATACATCAGATACCAGGCGTCCAGGCCGACCGGGTCGGGCGCGGTGAACCACGCGTTGTACCCGCCGAGGGGTTCGACGAACTGCTCCTCCGGACCGAAGACCATTCGACGGACCGCGGAGTGCGGCCCGTCGGCGCCGACGACGAGGTCGGCGCGCACGGTGGAACCGTCGCTGAGCGTGACCGTGACGCCGCCGGACGAGTCGTCGAGTTCGGCGATGCGGGTGTTGAAGCGGTATTCGGTCTGGTCCCGGGTGGCCTGGTAGAGGACGTCCACGAGGTCGCCGCGCAGGATCTCGAGTTTGGAGACCGGACCGTTGCCGTCGAACGCCTCGACCGGCATCTCGCTTCGGCGGCTGCCGTCCGAACGCAGATAGGCGATTCCGCGTTGAAACATTGCGTGACTCTCCATCTCGCCGAGCAGGCCCATCTTGGCCACCACGTCGGCACCCGCGCCACGGAGGTCTACGGTCTGGCCGCCGGGCCGGATGCCCTCGGCCAGCTCGACGATGACGGTTCGGTAGCCGTAGCGGTTGAGGAAGTAGGCGAGGCTCGGCCCGGCAATGCCGGCGCCGCTGATCACGACGGTTGGCTTGCTCATGTGCCCATTTTATTGACGACTAAACCAATTTTCCAGGCTTTTGTCGGCCGATGCCATTGCCGTCAGGCCTCCAGGGCCGCGTAGGTGCGCTTGACGAACTTCGGCTGCGCCAAGCGCAGTTTCGCCAGCGAGGTGTTGCCCGCGACGGCGGCGGCATCGGCGCTAAGGTCGGGCTGGTTCTGGATGAAGTAGAGCAGAATGAGGTCCGCCGACGGATCCGCCTGCCACCACGTGCCGTAGGCGCCGGGCCAGCCGAACGTGCCCAACCCGCCCGGGCCGTAGAACTGCCCGGACTTCGCGGGATCGGTCACCACCGACATGCCCAGTCCAAAGCCGCGGCCGATCCAGTACGGCATTCCCAGGAACGGGTACTCCTTCTGCTCGGCGGTCAGGCGGTCGGTGCGCATCAACCGCACCGACTCCTCCGAGAGCACGCGTGTCCCGTCGACGGTGCCCCCGGCGAGCAGCATGCGCGCGAAGGCCATGTAGTCGTCGGCCGTCGACCACAGTCCGGCCCCACCCGCGCAGAACGCAGGCGGGGTGATGTGCGGCGGGCCCATCACGTCGTGGCGCAACGTGTTGTCCTCGCCGAGTTGATACATCGTGGCCGCTCGCCTGCGACCCGCCATGGTCACGGCGAACCCGGTGTCGACCATGCCGAGCGGGGCGAAGATCCGCTCGTCGAGCACGTCGGACAACGGCTTGCCCTCGATGCGTGACACCAGGATGCCGAGCACGTCGGTGGCGTGGCTGTAGGTCAACCGTTCGCCGGGCTGATGAGCCAGGGGCAGTTCCGCGAGTTCGGCGAGCCACCGGTCCTGGTCCTGGCGGAACGACATGCGACCGTACGCCCGGCCCAGTGGCGGCGGGACCGAGAACGCGTAGGCCAGTCCGCTGCGGTGGGTCATCAGGTCCTCGACGGTGATCGGGCGGCGTGCCGGGATCGTTCGATCCAAGGCGCCGTGCAGGTCCGTCATCGCCCGCGGGGCGGCGAGTTCGGGCACCCACGTCGCGATGGGATCGGTCAGCGCGAGCCTGCCCTCCTCGATGAGGGCCATCGCGGCGGCGACCGTCACGGGCTTCGTCATGGACGCGATGCGGAACACGGTGTCACGCTGCATCGGCAGGCGGGCGTCGACGTCGCGGTAGCCGAGCTCGTTGACCTGGAGCACCTTTCCGCGGTGCCAGACCAGTGTGACCGCCCCGGCGAGCAGGCCGCCGTCGATCGCCTCGGATATGGGTGCCCGGTTGTCGTCGAGAGTCACCCGCGCAAGCCTAGCGAGGTCGATTCGAGGTGCTAAGCTGCCGCGGAAGTTTCGACATCCTTTAACGATCCGTCCAGTGAGGCGGAGAAGGAGGTCCGGGTCGCCGTGAATGTTCCAGATGTTCCAGCTGCCGCAGACGCCGACGGTACCGACCGGGAATTGATGTCCGGCGCCGACGTGATCCGGACCATCGCCCGCATCGCCCATCAGATCATCGAGAAGACCGCCCTTGGCGGCCCCGATGCCCCACGCGTGATCCTCCTGGGCATCCCCACCAGGGGGGTGGCCCTTGCGGCGCGCCTGGCCCGCAACATCACCGAGTTCTCCGGTGTCGCGGTGGAGGCCGGCGCGCTTGACGTCACGCTGTACCGCGACGACTTGATGTCCAAGCCACCCAGGCCGCTGGCCGAGACGACCATCCCGGACGGCGGTATCGACGGCGCGATCGTCGTGCTCGTCGACGACGTGCTCTACTCGGGTCGCACCGTCCGCGCTGCGCTGGACGCTCTTCGAGACGTGGGGCGGCCACGGGTCGTCCAGCTCGCCGCGTTCGTCGACAGAGGGCACCGCGAACTCCCGCTGCGCGCGGACTACGTCGGCAAGAACGTGCCCACCTCGCGCAGCGACAACGTCAACGTGCGGCTTGCCGAGCACGACGGGCACGACGGCGTGACGCTGGCAAGCACCGGCGGGCCCAAGCGATGACACGACACCTGCTTGCGGCGGCTGACCTGACCCGCGACGAGGCCATCGCCGTGCTCGACGACGCCGACCGTTTCCGCGAGGCCCTGCTGGGACGAGAGGTCAAGAAGCTGCCGACACTGCGCGGTCGCACCGTCATCACGATGTTCTACGAGAACTCCACCCGGACGCGGGTGTCGTTCGAGGTCGCGGGCAAGTGGATGAGCGCCGACGTGATCAACGTCAGCTCCTCGGGCTCGTCGGTGGCCAAGGGGGAGTCGTTGCGCGACACGGCGCTCACACTGCGCGCGGCGGGCGCCGATGCGCTGATCATCCGCCACCCGGCGTCGGGTGCCGCGCAGCAGCTCGCCGAGTGGACCGCCGAGCCCGACGGAGCGGGTCCGTCGGTGATCAACGCCGGTGACGGCACCCACGAGCATCCGACGCAGGCGCTGCTCGACGCGTTGACCATCCGCCAGCGCCTCGGCTCGGTCGAGGGGAGGCGGGTCGTCATCGTCGGTGACGTCCTGCACAGTCGGGTAGCCAGGTCGAACGTGCTGCTGCTGGCGACATTGGGGGCCGAGGTGGTGCTCGTCGCGCCGCCCACCCTGTTGCCCGTAGGGGTGTCCACCTGGCCGGTCACGGTGAGCCACGACCTCGACGCCGAACTGCCCGCGGCCGATGTGGTCCTCATGCTGCGGGTGCAGGCCGAGCGCATGAACGGCGGCTTCTTTCCGTCGGCGCGGGAGTACTCCGTGCTCTACGGCTTGTCCGACAAGCGTCTCGCCAGGCTTTCCGACGGCGCCGTGGTGCTGCATCCCGGTCCGATGCTGCGGGGCATGGAGATCGCATCGTCGGTCGCTGACTCCTCGCAATCAGCGGTGCTGCAACAGGTTTCCAATGGGGTTCACGTCAGAATGGCGGTGCTCTTCCACCTGCTGGTTGGGGCGGGCGATGAATCCGACGGCCGACAGGCAGAAGGCATCACGGAGGTCACCGCGTGACTCGACAACCCACAGGGCCGCCGGTACTGATCCGCGGTGTCCGCCTCTACGGCGAGGGTGACTCAACCGACGTGCTCGTCGACGACGGCCAGATCGCCGCTATCGGCGAGAATCTGCCGACGCCCGAGGACGCCGAAGTCGTCGATGCCCACGGCAAGGTGCTGTTGCCGGGGTTCGTCGACCTGCACACCCACCTGCGTGAGCCCGGACGCGAATACGCCGAGGACATCGAGACTGGTTCGGCAGCTGCAGCACTCGGGGGTTTCACCGCGGTCTTCGCCATGGCGAACACCAGCCCCGTTGCCGACAGCCCCGTGGTCACCGATCACGTCTGGCACCGAGGCCAACAGGTGGGTCTCGTCGACGTCCATCCGGTAGGTGCCGTAACCGTCGGCCTCGAGGGCAAGCAGCTCACCGAGATGGGCTTGATGGCGGCCGGCGTGGGCCGGGTGCGGATGTTCTCCGACGATGGCATCTGCGTGCACGATCCCCTGGTGATGCGCCGGGCCCTGGAGTACGCCAGCGGCCTGGGCGTATTGATCGCGCAGCATGCGGAGGAGCCCCGCCTCACGGTCGGTGCGGTCGCGCACGAGGGCCCCAACGCCGCCCGCCTCGGGCTGTCGGGCTGGCCGCGGGCCGCGGAGGAGTCGATCGTCGCGCGTGATGCGCTGCTGGCCCGCGATGCGGGCGCTCGGGTCCACATCTGCCACGCCTCGACGGCGGGCACCGTCGAGCTCGTCAGGTGGGCCAAGGATCAGGGCATCTCGATCACCGCGGAGGTGACGCCCCATCACCTGCTGCTCGACGACACGCGCCTTCACGGCTACGACGGCCGAAATCGCGTGAATCCGCCGCTTCGCGAGGCGAGCGACGCCGCGGCCCTCCGTCAGGCGCTTGCGGACGGTGTGATCGACTGTGTGGCAACCGATCACGCGCCACACGCCGAGCACGAGAAGATGTGCGAGTTCGCGGCCGCGCGCCCGGGCATGCTGGGCCTGCAGACCGCACTGTCGGTGGTCGCGGAGACGATGGTCAACACGGGCGCGTTGACGTGGCGTGACGTGGCCCGCGTGATGAGCGAGAACCCCGCCGCCATCGTGGGACTCCCCGATCAGGGCAGGCCGCTGGACGTGGGCGAGCCGGCGAATCTCGTCGTCGTCGACCCCGAAGCCACGTGGACGGTCAGTGGCGTCGACCTTGCCAGCCGGTCGGCCAACACGCCCTACGAGTCGATGACGCTTCCCGCCACCGTCACGTTGACCTTGTTGCGGGGCAAGGTCACTGCGCGCGATGGGAAGAGCCCCCCGGCGGGCAGGAGCGCAGCGACCGGGGGATCGAATCAGGCGGGCAGGAGCGCAGCGACCGGGGGAACGGATCAGGCGGGCAGGAGCGCAGCGACCGGGGGAACGGATCAGTGAACACGCCCACCCTGGTCGCATCGTTGGTCATGGCCGCCGTCCTGGCACTGTTGATTGCGCTGGTGATCAGGCAAATGATGCGTGGCTGGCTGCGGCGCGCTCAGCGGCAGGTCGAGTTGGTCGGTGCGCTGCCGCCCCTGCCGGACAGCGTCGGAGCCGCACTCATCCCTGCCACGAAGGGGCTCTACGTCGGCAGCACCATTGCGCCGAGCTGGCAGGATCGGATCGCGGTGGGTGACCTTGGCTTCCGGGCCAAGGCGGTGCTGACGCGCTACCCCGAGGGGATCATGCTGCAGCGCTCGGGTGCCGGTCCCATCTGGATCCCGGACGAGTCGATCACCGCGATCCGTACCGAACGTGGGATCGCAGGCAAGGCGCTCACGCACGACGGCATCCTGGCCATCAGGTGGCGGTTGCCGTCGGGTACCGAGATCGACACCGGGTTCCGTGGCGACGACCGCCGCGAACTCGCCAACTGGGTAGAGGAGGCCGTGTGACGGGCAGCGGAAGGGCCGTGCTGGTCCTCGACGACGGGCGCGTCTTCACGGGCACGACGTTCGGCGCGATCGGGCAGACGCTGGGGGAGGCGGTGTTCTCCACCGGCATGTCCGGATACCAGGAGACGTTGACCGATCCGAGCTATCACGGCCAGATCGTCGTCGCGACAGCCCCCCAGATCGGCAACACCGGTTGGAACGGCGAGGACGCCGAGAGTCGCGGCGACAAGATATGGGTCGCGGGTTACGCAGTGCGCGATCCCTCGCCGCGCGCATCCAATTGGCGGGCGACGGGCACACTCGAGGACGAACTGGTCCGTCAGGATGTCGTCGGCATCGCGGGCATCGACACCCGGGCGGTCGTGCGACACCTGCGCACCGCGGGTTCGATGAAGGCGGGAGTGTTCTCGGGCGACGCCCTGGCCGGGGTGGACGAACTGGTCGAGCGGGTGCGCAGCCAACCGTCGATGCTCGGCGCGGATCTGGCGGACGAGGTCAGCACGGAGGCGACCTATGTCGTCGAACCGGCAGGGGCGCAACGGTTCACGGTCGCCGCCCTGGACCTCGGGATCAAGACGAACACGCCACGCAACTTCGCCCGCCGTGGCATCCGCAGTCACGTCATGCCGTCGTCTGCGACGTTCGAGCAGATCGCCGACCTGAAGCCGGACGGGGTGTTCCTGTCCAACGGCCCCGGTGACCCGGCCACGGCCGACCACGTCGTCGGCGTGACTCGGGAGGTGTTGGCGGCGGGGATCCCGCTGTTCGGAATCTGCTTCGGCAACCAGATCCTCGGTCGGGCGATGGGCCGCTCGACCTACAAGATGGTGTTCGGCCACCGCGGCATCAACATCCCCGTGATGGACCACGAGACCCGCAGGGTCGCCGTCACCGCGCAGAACCATGGATTCGCGCTGGAGGGTGAGGCGGGCGAGGAGTTCGACACCCCGTTCGGGCGGGCGATCGTCAGCCACACCTGCGCCAACGACGGTGTCGTCGAGGGCATCAAGCTGATCGACGGTCGCGCGTTCTCGGTGCAGTACCACCCGGAGGCGGCAGCGGGTCCGCACGACGCGGAGTACCTGTTCGACCAGTTCGTCGATCTGATGGCAGGAGAGAAGCGCTAGATGCCTCGAGTCTCCTTCTCCACGAGCGTGCGTGTCCGTACACGACACACCGTGGATTTCCGCACGAATGCGCACGCTCGCGCCAGAACAGGGGCCTGCTAGATGCCACGTCGCACCGACCTCAACCACGTGCTGGTCATCGGCTCGGGGCCGATCATCATCGGACAGGCCTGCGAGTTCGACTACTCCGGCACGCAGGCCTGTCGCGTGCTGCGCGCCGAGGGTCTGCAGGTCAGCCTGGTCAACTCGAATCCGGCGACGATCATGACCGATCCCGAGTACGCCGACAACACCTACGTCGAACCGATCACCCCGGCGTTCGTCGAGAAGGTCATCGCCCAACAGGCCGAGCGCGGCAACAAGATCGACGCCCTGCTGGCCACCCTGGGCGGTCAGACAGCGCTCAACACCGCGGTCGCGCTGCACGAGAACGGCGTCCTCGAGCGCTACGACCTCGAACTCATCGGTGCGGACTTCGACGCCATCCAGCGGGGTGAAGACCGGCAGCGCTTCAAGGACATCGTCGCCAAGGTCGGCGGCGAGTCGGCGAAGTCGCGGGTGTGCTTCACCATGGACGAAGTCCGGGAGACCGTCGGTGAACTGGGACTGCCCGTCGTGGTGCGGCCATCGTTCACCATGGGTGGGCTCGGCTCGGGCATGGCCCACTCGGCGGAGGACGTCGAACGGATGGCGGGTCACGGCCTGGCCGCTTCGCCGAGCGCCAACGTCCTGATCGAGGAATCCATCTACGGGTGGAAGGAATTCGAACTCGAGCTGATGCGCGACAGTCGCGACAACGTCGTGGTGGTCTGCTCGATCGAGAACTTCGACCCCATGGGCGTGCACACGGGTGACTCGGTCACCGTCGCGCCCGCGATGACGCTGACCGACCGCGAATACCAGAGGATGCGCGATCTGGGCATCGCGATCCTGCGCGAGGTCGGAGTCGACACCGGCGGATGCAACATTCAGTTTGCGGTCGACCCCTCCGACGGCCGCCTCGTGGTGATCGAGATGAATCCGCGTGTGTCACGTTCGAGCGCGTTGGCGTCCAAGGCAACCGGCTTCCCGATCGCGAAGATCGCCGCGAAGCTCGCCATCGGATACACCCTCGACGAGATCGTCAACGACATCACCAAGGAGACCCCAGCCTGCTTCGAGCCGACGCTCGACTACGTCGTGGTCAAGGCGCCGCGGTTCGCGTTCGAGAAGTTCCCCGGCGCCGACCCGACCCTGACCACGACGATGAAGTCGGTCGGTGAGGCGATGTCGTTGGGCCGCAACTTCATCGAGGCTCTCGGCAAGGTGATGCGCTCCCTGGAGACCAGTCGTGCCGGGTTCTGGACGGGGCCCGATCCGGACCTCACGATCGACGAACTCCTGGAACGGCTACGGACGCCCACCGACGGGCGGCTCTATGACATCGAACTCGCGTTGCGGCACGGTGCGAGCGTGGAGCGGGTGGCCGAAGCGTCCGGGGTCGACCCGTGGTTCGTGGATCAGATCGGCGGGTTGGTGGCGCTGTGGGCCGAGCTGCGCGGCGCTCCCGTCCTCGATGAGGACCTGCTGCGTCGCTCCAAGCACAGCGGTCTGTCCGATCGCCAGATCGCCTCGCTGCGAGCCGAACTCGCGGGCGAGATGGGGGTGCGTGCGCTGCGGAACCGACTTGGCATCCACCCCGTCTACAAGACGGTGGACACCTGTGCCGCGGAGTTCGAGGCCAAGACGCCCTATCACTACAGCAGTTACGAACTCGACCCCGCCGCCGAGACGGAGGTGGCGCCACAGACCGAGAAGCCCAAGGTGCTGATCCTCGGGTCTGGGCCGAACCGGATTGGCCAGGGCATCGAGTTCGACTACAGCTGCGTGCACGCCGCGACCACGTTGAGCGAGGCCGGGTTCGAGACCGTCATGGTCAACTGCAACCCCGAGACGGTGTCCACCGACTACGACACCGCCGACCGGCTTTACTTCGAACCGCTCACCTTCGAGGACGTGATGGAGGTGTACCACGCCGAACAGCTCTCCGGCGCAGGCGGTCCCGGAGTCGTCGGTGTGATCGTGCAGCTCGGCGGGCAGACGCCGCTGGCATTGGCGCAGCGTCTCGAAGACGCGGGCGTGCCCATCGTCGGAACCCCGCCGAAGGCGATCGACCTCGCCGAGGACCGCGGAGCGTTCGGTGAGTTGCTCAACAACGCCGGGTTGCCGGCACCCCGCTTCGGGATGGCCACCAGCTTCGATCAGGCCCGCAAGATCGCGGCGGAGATCGGCTATCCGGTGCTGGTCCGGCCGTCCTACGTGCTTGGGGGGCGCGGCATGGAGATCGTCTATGACGACGAAACCCTGCAGGGCTACATCGAACGCGCCACTGAACTGTCACCGGAGCACCCCGTGCTGGTCGACAGGTTCCTCGAGGACGCCATCGAGATCGACGTCGACGCGCTCTGTGACGGCTCGCAGGTCTACATCGGCGGCGTGATGGAGCACATCGAGGAAGCGGGCATCCACTCCGGCGACTCCGCGTGTGCACTACCGCCGGTGACGCTCGGCAGACAGGACATCGAGGCCGTGCGGACCGCCACCGAGGCGATCGCGTTCGGTGTCGGAGTGGTCGGACTCCTCAACGTGCAGTACGCACTGAAGGACGACGTGCTCTACGTCCTGGAGGCCAATCCGCGCGCCAGCCGCACCGTGCCATTCGTGTCGAAGGCGACTGCGGTCCCGCTGGCCAAGGCGTGCGCCAGGATCATGCTCGGCGCCACGATCGCCCAACTCCGCGAGGAGGGCATTCTGCTCGCGTCCGGCGACGGCGCGAGTGTCTCGCCTCGGGCGCCGATCGCGGTCAAGGAGGCCGTGCTGCCGTTCAACAGGTTCCGCAAGGCAGACGGCTCGCAGGTGGACTCACTGCTCGGGCCGGAGATGAAGTCGACGGGCGAGGTGATGGGCATCGATCGCGACTTCGGCACCGCCTTTGCGAAGAGTCAGACGGCCGCCTATGGATCGCTGCCCGCAAGCGGCACGGTCTTCGTGTCGGTCGCCAACCGGGACAAGCGCTCACTGGTCTTCCCGGTGAAGCGGCTCGCCGACCTCGGGTTCCGCGTACTGGCCACCGAGGGCACCGCCGAGATGCTGCGGCGCAACGGCATTCCCTGCGACGAGGTGCGCAAGCACTTCGAGGAACCGACGCCGGACAGGCCGCCGATGTCGGCGCTCGAGGCGATTCGCGCCGGCCAGGTGGACATGGTCATCAACACTCCATACGGAAACTCCGGACCCCGCATCGACGGCTATGAGATCCGCTCGGCCGCGGTGGCGGTGAACATCCCCTGTGTGACGACCGTGCAGGGCGCGTCCGCCGCGGTCCAAGGCATCGAGGCGGGGATCCGCGGTGACATCGGTGTGCTCTCGCTGCAGGAGTTGCACAGTCGGCTGGGCGTTCGCGAGGAGCAATCGGAAGCGGGCAACGGGTAGTGACCGCGTTCGGGGCCCGGCTCGCAGCGGCAACCGCTGCGCGTGGACCGCTGTGCCTCGGCATCGACCCGCACCCGGAGCTGATGTCGGCGTGGGGACTCCCCACCGACGCGGACGGACTGCGGGCGTTCTGTGACGTCTGCGTCGAGGCGTTCGCCGGCTTCGCCGTGGTCAAGCCGCAGGTCGCGTTCTTCGAAAGCCATGGTGCCGCGGGCTTCGCCGTCCTCGAGGATGCGATCAAGGCATTGCGGGCGGTGGGCGTGCTGGTGCTGGCGGATGCCAAGCGCGGCGACATCGGCACGACGATGGCTGCCTACGCTGCCGCGTGGGCGGGCGATTCGCCGCTGGCCAGCGACGCCGTCACCGCGTCGCCGTATCTCGGCTACGGTTCGCTGCGGCCGTTGCTCGACACGGCAGCAACCCACGGCCGCGGCGTGTTCGTGCTGGCGGCCACCTCCAACCCCGAGGGGGCGGCGGTGCAGCGGGCGGTGGTCGAGGGGCGGACGGTGGCTCAGTCGATCGTCGACCAGGTCGCTGACGAGAACCGCCGCACGGGCACGGGTTCCGTCGGAGTCGTGGTCGGCGCGACGCTCTCCGACGTGCCCGATCTGAGTGAACTCGGCGGGCCGGTGCTGGTGCCGGGTGTGGGAGCCCAGGGCGGCCGTCCGGAGGCGCTTTTCGGTCTCGGTGGCGCCGCCGCGGGCAGCCTGCTTCCCGCGGTGTCGCGAGATGTGCTGCGGGCCGGGCCGGGGGTCCCCGCGCTGCGAGTGGCAGCGGCGCGGATGCGGGACGCCGTCGCCCATCTCGCGTGACGAGCTGAGGGCCCGCGCAGACGGCGATGTGCGCGTTCTGTGGTCGTGTTAGGTGGCCGCTGTCCGTTCGGTAACGACTCGGGAACCAGGCGCGCGCAACCCGTCGGCGGACTTCGTCCTGAATGTGTGTGGCTGGTGTGACAGGCGTCACGCAAGTGATGGGCGTGGTGTCGGCCCCCGACGATGGCCCGTCACGACACGCCCGACACACCGTGACCTGGGAAAATTTCTCATTTATCAGCCCCGCGATGCCCGCAGACGGCGCCGCATCGACGACGCCGTTCCGAAGCCGGGCCGGCCGCGCGCGCGAAAACCGCTGATATGCAGGCAAATCGACCGACGACACGGTCGCGCGTGCGTGATTTCGGTCCGTCGGTGGCATCTCCGCCGCGATTCGCCGCGGCCCTACACGCTGGGCATTCGACCGTGTAACGAGGGGGTGGGGTTAGCTTTCGTCAGTGAGCGTGGGTACGGTCGTCGACGCTGGCTGGTTCTCTACCAGTCGAGACATGGCAAGAATGAATGCGAGATACGGAGGAACCCCGTGGCCCTTCCCCAGTTGACCGACGAACAGCGCGCGGCAGCGTTGGAGAAGGCTGCTGCCGCACGTCGAGCGCGAGCCGAACTCAAAGATCGGCTCAAGCGCGGCGGCACCAACCTCAAGCAGGTCCTAAAGGACGCCGAGTCCGACGAGGTCTTGGGCAAGATGAAGGTTTCCGCACTGCTGGAAGCCCTGCCCAAGGTCGGCAAGGTCAAGGCGCAGGAGATCATGACCGAGCTGGAGATCGCTCCGACCCGCCGCCTGCGGGGTCTCGGCGATCGCCAGCGCAAGGCGCTGCTGGAGAAGTTCGACTTCACCAGCGATTAGGCAAGTATTGAACGCCGGCCGAGGGGCCGGACGGCGATGACACGCGTCATTGTGCTGTCCGGTCCCTCTGCTGTCGGAAAGTCATCCGTCGTGCGATGTCTGCGCGACCGCCTTCCCGAACTGCACTTCAGCGTCTCCGCCACCACCCGCTCGCCGAGGCCGGGAGAAGTGGACGGCGTCGACTACTCGTTCGTCACCGCCGAGCGGTTTCAGCAGCTGATCGATGACGGCGAACTGCTGGAATGGGCCGATATCCACGGCGGATTGCACCGTTCGGGCACCCCGGCGGCGCCGATACGGGAAGCCGCCCGTGCCGGCCATCCGGTGCTCATCGAGGTCGATCTCGCAGGCGCGCGTGCGGTGAAGGACGTCATGCCCGAGGCGGTCAGCGTCTTCCTCGCCCCGCCGAGCTGGGCCGAACTCGAGAGTCGGCTCGTCGGCCGTGGCACCGAGAGCGAGCAGGTGATGGCACGTAGGCTCGCCACCGCGCGGGACGAACTCGCCGCCCAAAGCAGCTTCGACGTGGTGGTTGTCAACAGTCAATTGGAATCGGCCTGCTCAGAGTTGGTATCCTTGCTGACGGGCAGTTGACGCTTAGGCGCCGACCGCGCACGTCACGGCCCCCACGACCAACCCGCCTTCACGCGATAACGCCAGGAGAACCCTTAGTGACAACCCCAGTCGACAGCATGGACTCCGACGCCGCAAACGCCTATGACACCCCGCTGGGCATCACCAACCCGCCCATCGACGAGCTGCTCGAGCGCGCGTCGAGCAAGTACGCCCTGGTGATCTATGCGGCGAAGCGCGCACGTCAGATCAACGACTACTACAACCAACTCGGCGACGGCATCCTTGAGTACGTCGGCCCCCTCGTCGAGCCTGGTCTGCAGGAGAAGCCGCTGTCGATCGCCCTTCGCGAGATCCACTCCGACCTGCTCGAGCACACCGAGGGCGAGTAGCGGCCCGCGCTGCGGCGGTGACGCTCTCACACGGTGAGCCGATGACCGGCGAAGCGACGACATGACGGAGCGCAAGCGCATCATCGTTGGCGTCGCCGGAGGTATCGCCGCGTACAAAGCCTGCACACTGGTTCGCCAGCTCACCGAGGCAGGTCACTCGGTCAAGGTCGTCCCGACCGACTCCGCGCTCAAGTTCGTCGGCGCCGCCACCTTCGAGGCGCTGTCCGGTAACCCCGTGCGCACGGGTGTCTTCGAGAACGTCGACGAAGTGCTGCACGTCCGCATCGGCCAGGAGGCCGACCTCGTGGTGGTCGCCCCGGCAACGGCCGACCTGCTGGCTCGCGCTGCCTCCGGACGTGCCGACGACCTGCTGTCGGCGACGCTGCTGACGGCCCGGTGCCCGGTGCTGTTCGCCCCCGCCATGCACACCGAGATGTGGTTGCATCCGGCGACCGCCGACAACGTCGCGACCCTGCGGCGTCGCGGCGCTGTGGTGCTCGAACCGGCCTCGGGTCGTCTCACGGGGGCCGACAGCGGCGCAGGCCGTCTGCCGGAGGCCGAGGAGATCGGCACGCTGGCCCAGTTGCTCCTGGAACGCGCTGACGCGCTTGCCTACGACATGTCGGGCGTAAAGATCCTGGTCAGTGCCGGTGGCACCCGGGAGGCCATCGACCCGGTGAGGTTCATCGGCAACCGCAGTTCGGGCAAGCAGGGATACGCGGTCGCCCGGGTCGCCGCGCAACGCGGGGCCGACGTGACGCTGATCGCCGGTCACACCGCGGGCCTCGCCGACCCGGCGGGTGTGAACGTCGTCCGCATCGGTTCGGCCGCGCAATTGCGCGATGCCGTGTCCAAGCACGCCCCCGACGCCCACGTCCTGGTGATGGCCGCCGCGGTCGCCGATTTCCGTCCCACGAACGTCGCCGGCAGCAAGATCAAGAAGTCCGCGGACCCCTCCGCGAGTGCTCCCGGTATCGAATTGACCCGCACGGACGACGTGCTCGCCGCCGCGGTGCGGGCGCGCGACGACGGTCAGTTGCCCGATATGCGCGCCATCGTCGGATTCGCCGCCGAGACCGGCGACGTCAACGGTGACGTGCTGTTCCACGCGCGGACCAAACTTCATCGCAAGGGGTGCGATCTGCTCGTGGTGAACGCCGTCGGGGAGGGTCGGGCGTTCGAGGTGGACCACAACGATGGGTGGCTGCTGACGGCCGACGGCAACGAGGTGGCACTCGAGCACGGTTCGAAGACTCTGATGGCCAGCCGTATCGTGGACGCGATCGGAGCGCTCCTCGGGCACCGCGATGGGTGACCGCGATGGGTGACATTGCGCACCCGACGCACTGCGCATGAGGGGTTGCGCCGCAGCGGGGCGCACGCTTGGCACGGCAGCACACAGATATCATTCGCTTGACTAAGCATCAGAAAGGGCACACACCGTGAGCAATGGTCGGCTGTTTACCAGTGAGTCGGTAACCGAGGGACACCCCGACAAGATCTGTGACGCCATCAGCGACTCGGTGCTCGACGCGCTGCTGGCTTCCGATCCCCATTCACGGGTCGCCGTGGAGACCCTCGTCACCACCGGTCAGGTGCACGTCGTGGGTGAGGTGACCACGACGGCCAAGGAGGCGTTCGCGGACATCACCAACACCGTTCGCGAGCGCATTCTGGAGATCGGCTACGACTCGTCCGACAAGGGCTTCGACGGGACGACCTGCGGTGTGAACATCGGCATCGGCGCGCAGTCGCCCGACATCGCGCAAGGCGTGGACACCGCTCACGAGACCCGTGTCGAGGGCACGCGCGACCCGCTGGACCTCCAGGGGGCCGGTGACCAGGGGCTGATGTTCGGCTACGCGATCAAGGACACCCCCGAACTGATGCCGCTGCCGATCGCGCTGGCGCACCGCCTGGCCCGCAGGCTCACCGAGGTCCGCAAGAGCGGCGTGCTGGGCTACCTGCGCCCCGACGGCAAGACCCAGGTGACCGTGCAGTACGACGGCACCACACCGGTTCGCCTCGATACCGTCGTGCTCTCCACCCAGCACGCCGACGGCATCGACCTCGACGGCACCCTGACACCCGACATCCGGGAGAAGGTCGTCAACACGGTTCTGGCCGACCTGAACCACGACACCATGGACACCTCCGACTTCCGCCTCCTGGTCAACCCGACCGGCAAGTTCGTGCTCGGTGGTCCGATGGGTGATGCCGGCCTGACCGGCCGAAAGATCATCGTCGACACCTACGGCGGCTGGGCCCGCCACGGCGGCGGCGCCTTCTCGGGCAAGGATCCGTCCAAGGTCGACCGCTCCGCCGCCTACGCGATGCGCTGGGTGGCCAAGAACGTCGTCGCCGCGGGCCTCGCCGAACGGGTCGAGGTGCAGGTCGCGTACGCGATCGGCAAGGCGGCGCCAGTCGGGTTGTTCGTCGAGACGTTCGGCACCGAAACGGTCGAGACGTACAAGATCGAGAAGGCCATCACCGAGGTGTTCGACCTCCGGCCCGGTGCCATCGTCCGGGACCTCGACCTGCTGCGCCCGATCTATGCTCCGACCGCCGCATACGGCCACTTCGGTCGCACCGACATCGAGTTGCCGTGGGAGCAGACGAACAAGGCCGACGAGCTTCGCAACTCGGTCTGAACGCTAGGTGCTGAACTCGTAGTCGTCCAGCGGGAACCGCCGGCTGCGCACGTACGCCTCGACGGTGGTGGCCGGCCGAAGTGGCACGTCTCCGTTCCTGTCGAAGTAATAGCTGTTCGCCAGTTGGCAGCTGTCCTGCCAGAACACCTGCCGATGCCGCTTTCTCATCATCTCGGCGAAGTACCGGTCATTGGCCTCTCGCGACACCTCCACGCGCGTCGCGCCCTGGTCGCGGGACTGCTCGAGGCAGCGCACGATGTGTCGTGTCTGCGCCTCGATCAGCGCAAAGTAGGACGAGCCCACGTAACCGTAGGGGCCCATCACCGAGAAGAAGTTCGGGAAGCCCGGGACGCTGACGCCTTCGTAGGCCTGCATCCGGTTCTGCTCCCAGAAGTCGGCAAGCGTGTGGCCACCGCTGCCCATCACGTCGAAGGTCATGGCATCGATGTCCATCACCTTGAACCCCGTCGCGAGGATCAGCACGTCGACGTCTCGCAGGATGCCGTCGGTGGTGGCGACGCCGGAACCGGTCACCTTGTCGATGGGTTCGGTGACCAGTTCGACGTTGTCGCGGTTGTACGTCGACAGATACGTGTTGTGGAAACCGGGCCGCTTGCACCCGACCGCGTAACGCGGGGTCAGTTTGTCGCGGACGTCCGGATCGTCGACCTGGCGCCTCAGATGGGCGCGACCCATACTCTCGGCGCGCCGAGCCAGCGGGACCAGCGTGAAGTACTGAGCGGATATCGTGAAGGACAGTTCGACGTAGGCCTGGCTGAGCAGCCGCTGCAGCGTCCTGCCGCCGGGTATGCGCATCGCCCAGCGCGCCGCCGTCGGCAATGCGACGTCGAACTTGGGGAAACACCAGATCGGCGTTCGCTGGTAGACGGTCAACGACTGCACGACCGGCGCGATCTCGGGGATCACCTGGACGGCGGATGCGCCGGTGCCGATGATCGCCACGCGCTTGCCCGTCAGGTCCTGACCGTGGTCCCACCTTGCGGTGTGCATCGTGATGCCGGCGAAGTCGTCGACACCGTCGATGTCGGGAGACTTCGGGACGGTCAGCACGCCGCTGGCGTTGACCAGGAACCGTGCGGTCAGCTGCGCGCCGTCGTCGAGATCGATCCGCCACAGCTCGGCGGCGTCGTCGAACACCGCCGCAACCACCCGTGTGTCGAACCGGATCCTGCGCCGCAGGCCGTACTTGTCGACACAGCGATCGGCATACCGCTTCAGCTCACTGCCCGGTGCGTAGGTGCGCGACCAGTCGGTGCTCTGTTCGAACGAGAACTGGTATGAGAACGACGGAATGTCCACCGCGATACCGGGATAGGTGTTCCAGTACCACGTTCCGCCGGGCTCTTCTCCCGCCTCGACGATGAGGTAGTCGCTCAGGCGTGCCCGATCCAGTCCGATGGCGACGCCGATGCCGGAGAAGCCGGCACCGACGATGACGGTGTGGTAATCGGGTGTGCTCATCGGGTCGCCCTCCCACTGGGTCGCCGCGGCGTCATCGCCGGACGTGTCTTCACGATCTCATGAAGATGGGAGCCGGGATCGCTATGTCGGCCACCGTCCATCGGCCTTCGCGGCGTCGATCTGTCGTTGGCCGGACACGCGCATCCGGCCGTCGGCCACCATGCGTCGCACCCGCTCGACGTTGGACTTCGACCAGGCACTCCTGGGCTTGCGCGGGCTGAATCTCTGGATGCGCGACACCTCGTCGTGCCCGCGGGCGAGGCTGTCGATCCAGCCGAAGCACAACGCCGTCTCGACGGCCTCGCCATAGGACAGCGGGACGTCACCGGCGTCCTTGTTGAACAGCCGCAGCCACACTTCGCTTGCGGAGTCATGGTTGGCCTCCAGCCACCGCTCCCACTGTCGTGCGGACCGCGCGTCGAGGATCCGTCGTTCGGCGTCCGCCACTACTACGCCGTGGGGGTCGGGTGCAACGCCGATCGGAGGGCGGCCAACCCGCGGTCGGTGGCCTCCCGAGCGGCGGGCGACACCAGCGCCAGACTGGCGTAGCCATGCACCATCGTGGGCTCGTTGCTCAGCTCGACGGGCACACCGGCGGCGGCGAGCATTTCGGCGTACCGGCCGCCGTCGTCGCGCAGCGGGTCGTGTTCGGCCGTGCCGATGAAGGCCGGCGGCAGGCCTGCCAGGGTCGCCGCGTTGGCCGGCACGAAGTCGGTCGGCAGCGACGTTGGGTCGCTGGTGTCCAGATCGGGTACGTACCAGTTCAGGAATGCCGAGATCACCTCTGGGTTGAGGATGAAGGCGTCGGCGTTCTCGGTGAACGAGGGTGCCGACGTGTCGCCGACCACGCTCGGGTACCAGAGCAACTGGAAGACCAGCGGCGGCCCGCCCGCGTCACGTGCCTTCAGGGCCATGATGGCGGACAGGTTGCCGCCTGCCGAGTCGCCCGCCACCGCGATGCGGGATGGGTCGCCGCCGAGTTCGGCCGCGTGCTCGCCGACCCACCGCAGGGCGGTCCAGGCGTCCTCGACCCCCTCGGGGAACGGGTGCTCTGGGGCAAGGCGGTAGTCGACCGACACCACGATGGCCTCGGCGCCGACCGCGTGGGCGCGCGCGACGTGGTCATGGGTGTCCAGGTCACCGATCGACCAGCCGCCACCGTGGTAGAACACCACCACCGGCAGGTGGTCATGCTGCTCGATGGGCGGCCAGTAGATGCGCACGGGGATGTCGGTGAGGTCGCCGGACGGGTCCGGGTAGCCCACCGTCCGTTCTTCGATGCGCATGTCCGGCAGCATCTCCGGTGGCGGTATGACCGCGCGGAACTTGTCCCGTGCGGCCTCGATGCCGTCCTCGATGGTGAATTCCATCGGCATCGCTTCGAGTAGGCCCTTGAGGATCGGATCTACGGCTGGTCGTGTTGGAGTGTCCGCCATGGCCTCACGTTAGCGCGGCACGAAGCGCCGCAAGTCCACGTTGCACGGCCTCGGTCGCGGCGGGGACCACGTCCGCGTAGCCGAGGTAGCCGTGTACCAGGCTCGCCGCGTTGTGGACCACGACGGGAACCCCGGCATCGCTCAGCAGCTCGCCGTAGCGGGCCCCGTCGTCGCGGAGCGGATCGTGCCCCGCGACGGCGACGTAGGCGGGCGGCAGACCGGTGAACGACCCCGCCCGCCCGGGGATCAACGTGGCGGGCGCGTTCCTCAGGTCGACGTGGCCGGCATACCAGCGCGAGAATCCCGCCACCGCCCGTGTGCCAAGGACCGGTGCGTCAGCGTTCTCGGAGAACGAGGGCAGCGAGGTGTCCCACGTGGTCGCCGGATACCAGAGCAGCTGGAAGCGCAGCGCCGGTCCACCTGAGTCACGTGCGAGCTGCGCGATGACCGCGGCCAGGTTGCCGCCCGCCGAGTCGCCGGCGACCGCGATGCGGTCGGGATCGGCTCCCAGTTCGGCGGCGTGATCGGCGACCCAGCGCAATGCAGCCCACGAGTCCTCCACGGCCGCGGGGTAGGGATGCTCGGGCGCGAGCCGGTAGTCGATCGACGCCACGACCGCCCCCGCCTCGACCGCGTGACGCCGCGCGATGCCGTCGTAGGTGTCGAGGTCACCGACCACCCAGCCACCGCCGTGGAAGAACACCACGACCGGCGGCGGCGTGTCGCCCACCTCGGGCGGCCAGTACAGCCGGAGGGGGACCGGGCCTGCCGGGCCGTCGACCGTGCGGTCCTCCGTGCGCACCTCGGGATGAACCGGGGGCCGGGGGAGGTCGCGGAACCGCTGCCGGGCAGCCTCGGCGCCGCCGTCGGTCGTCAACTGGAACGGAACGGCTTCCAGTACCTTCTGCAGGATGGCGTCGAGAGGTGTTGGGCTGACGGGAGCCTCGTCGGCGGGCATGGGCACACCGTACGCAGCCCGCCCGACCAAGGGTCTGTGGGCCGCGGCGGTGGTGGTGGGCGCGAGCTATGGGGTGTTCCTCGTCCTCACGGCGACGCGCCTGCCGTCCGGCGCCGAACTCACCGGCCAGTTCGCCGCTCAGCCAGCGGTCAAGGCGTTGGCCGCCGTGCTACTGGCGTTGGCTGCGCTGTGGCACCCCGTGGCGCGCGAACGGCGCTGGCTGGTCGGGGCGCTGCTGTTCTCGGCAGCCGGCGACTTCCTGCTGGCGATGCCCTGGTGGGAACCGTCCTTCGTGCTCGGGCTCGGAGCGTTCCTGGTGGCACATCTGTGCTTCCTGGCGGCGTTGGTGCCGCTGGTCCGACGCACCGCGGTCCGGGTCGCCGCCTGCGGAGTGCTCGCCGTCGCGTGCGTCGCGCTGCTGATCTGGTTCTGGCCCCGACTGCTCGCCGAGGGCATGGCCGTGCCGGTCACCCTCTACATGCTCGTTCTCGCACTGATGGTGTGCGCCGCCCTGCTGGCCGATCTGCCGACGCCGTGGACGGCTCTGGGCGCCGTCTGCTTCGCGGTCTCCGACGGCATGATCGGCATCGGCAGGTTCGTTCTCGCCTCCCCGGCCAGGCCCGACCCGCTCGCGGTGCCGATCTGGTGGGCCTACGCCCTCTCCATCCTGTTGATCACCGCGGGTTTCTTCTTCGGCCGGGGCGCGGCGTCGGTCGGCGCTGCTACACCAGCGGAGTGAGCACCACGCAGCGGCGGGCAGGAGCGCAGCGACTCGGGGAGTTGGCGCGGCGGGCAGGAGCGGAGCGACCCGGGGTTCGGCAACGGCAGGCCGCCGAGCACGAGCCGATTGCGCGCGTGCTGCCGATGCTTTCGGTGCCACATCTGGACCGTGAGTTCGACTACCTCGTCACCGCCGAGCAGTCCGACGACGCGCAACCGGGTGTCCGCGTCCGGGTCCGCTTCAACGGGCGGCTGGTCGACGCGTTCGTCCTCGAAAGGCGCTCGGACACCGATCACGTCGGCAAGCTCGGGTGGCTCGACAGGGTGGTGTCGGCGGAACCGGTGCTCACCCCCGACGTTCGACGCCTCACCGAGGCCGTCGCCGCCCGCTACGCCGGGACCCGGCCCGACGTGCTGCGTCTGGCCGTGCCGCCGCGCCACGCCAACGTCGAGAAGCAGACGGTCCCGGACCTTCCCCAGGCCGACTTCCCGCCGGTGGACGACACCTCGTGGTCGTCGTATGGGGGCGGTGCGGGCTTTCTCGGCGCACTCGGCGAGGGCCGCGCGGCGCGCGCGGTTTGGCAGGCGTTGCCGGGGGAGCAGTGGGCCGACCGGCTTGCCGAGGCAGCGGCGGTGGTGGTCGGCGGCGGGCGCGGCGCCCTGGCCGTGGTAGCAGACCAACGCGACGTCGATGCCGTACATGCCGCGGCGGGGCACCACCTGGATCCGGCGCGGGTGGTAGCGCTGTCGGCCGGGCTGGGGCCGGCAGAGCGCTATCGGCGCTGGCTCGCCGTGCTCCGTGGTCAGGCACGGTTCGTCATCGGCACCCGCAGCGCCGTCTTCGCGCCGATCGCCGACCTGGGCCTCGTGATGGTGTGGGACGACGGGGACGACACCCTGGCCGAGCCGCGCGCGCCCTACCCGCACGCCAGGGAGGTCGCGATGCTGCGCGCGCATCAACTGCGCTGTGCCGCACTGATCGGTGGGTACGCCCGCACCGCCGAAGCCCAGGCGCTCGTCCGCACCCGGTGGGCGCACGACCTCGTCGCCACGCGAGCCGTGGTGCGGGCCAGAACGCCGCGTGTCGTCGCCATCGACGACAGCGCGTTCGCACAGGAGCGTGACCCGGCGTCGCGCACGGCGCGGATGCCGACCATGGCGCTCGACGCCGCGCGTACCGCGCTGGCGTCCGAACGGCCGGTGCTGATTCAGGTGCCGCGTCGGGGCTACGTGCCCGCGTTGGCGTGCGGCAGATGTCGGACGATCGCGCGCTGCAGGCACTGCACCGGCCCGCTCTCGCTGCCTGACCGAGAGGCCCCCGGGGCCGTCTGCCGGTGGTGCGGGCGGCAGGAACCCACGCTGCGTTGTGTGCGCTGCGGCTCCGATACGGTCCGTGCGGTGGTCGTAGGCGCCCGTCGCACCGCCGAGGAACTCGGCCGGACGTTTCCTGGCGTGCCGGTGATCACCTCGGGTGGCGATTCCGTGCTGGATACGGTGCCGTCGACGCCCGCGCTGGTGGTCGCGACGCCCGGAGCCGAGCCGGTGGCCGACGGGGGCTACGGGGCGGCACTGCTGCTCGATGGCTGGGCGCTGCTCGGTAGGCAGGATCTACGTGCCTCCGAGGATGCCCTGCGCCGGTGGATGGCGGCGGCGGCGCTGGTGCGGTCGCGCGGCGACGGCGGTCTGGTCGCCGTCGTCGCCGAGTCCACCATCCCCACCGTGCAGTCCCTGGTCCGTTGGGATCCCGTCGCGCACGCGGAGGCGGAGTTGGACGCGAGGGCCGAGGTCGGTCTGCCGCCCGCGGTGCACATGGCCGTCGTCGACGGCAGCGCCGCGGCGGCGGTCGCACTGCTCGACACGGCCGCGCTCTCGGACCAGGCCGACGTTCTGGGGCCCGTCGACCTGCCGCCCGGGGCGCGGCGTCCTGCGGGTGAGGCCATCGACGGTCCGGTGATCCGAATGCTGGTTCGGGTACCCCGTGATGGCGGTCTTGCCCTGGCGGCGGCGCTGCGCAAGGCCACCGGCGTGCTCAGCGCGCGCCACGATCAGCAGCCAGTTCGTGTTCAGATCGACCCGATGCACATAGGGTAGGACGCACCCAGGGTCAGACCTGGACCAACCCGGCACCCGATTCCGGCGATGCCGCGCGAGCGGGAGGTGAGATGCGGCGGGCACTCGGGTGGCTGATCCTGTTGGGGCTCATCGCCGTTGGACTTCTCTGGCCCGTCGTGTTCAGTGGTGGATCCGCTGCGGGTCCGGCAAGCGACCCGGTGGTGATCACCAACTACCAGGCGGACTTCACGGTCTCCGCCGAAGGCGACCTCGACGCCGTGGAGACCATCACCGGGGAATTCCCCTCGTTCCGACACGGCATCTTCCGCTACTGGGACGTCGCCAACCCGAACAACCCCCATGTGCGTCAGAAGCCCACGATCATCTCGATCACGCTCGACGGCGGGCGGGTCCCGTACGGGATGTCGTGGGAGGACGGCGGCCGCTTCAGGGTGGCCAAGATCGGTGATCCGGACAGCTATCTGCAGTCGGGGTCGCACACCTACGTGATCCGCTATTCCATCCCGGGTGTGCTGGACCCCGGGTCGACCGGAGCGAACCGCACGTTCGCCGAGAGCGTCGGCAACCCCGATTCGACGTCGGCGTTCTACTGGAACGTGATCGCCCCGTCATGGAACAACGCCATCAACCGAGTTCAGATCCGTGCGACCCTGCCCGACGCGGTGACCGGCGCGCAGTGTTCGGTCGGCTTCGGTGAGGGGCGCGCCTGCCAGGACCTCGTCATCTCCGGCAACACCGTGGAGTTCACGGCAGCCAACCTCCTGCCGCGCACCCCGGTGACCCTGCGGGCCGGGGTCGACGTGCCGACGCCTGCGGTCGAGAC
This sequence comes from uncultured Actinomycetota bacterium, assembly GCA_963798245.1. Lineage (GTDB taxonomy): Bacteria > Actinomycetota > Actinomycetes > Mycobacteriales > Mycobacteriaceae > Mycobacterium. The sequence continues at coordinate 338,664 of CAWCSO010000001.1, read as the reverse complement.
CGTGCCGTGGTCCTTCGAGTGGGACGCCGTGCTCGGCAGATCGCCCACCGGCGTCGCCGTGGTGCTCGGCCTGGCCGTCGCGGCCGGTTTGGGCGGGTTCTTCTGGTACCGGACCACGGTGGAACCCTCACCTGGATTTCCGCTGCAGTACGCTCCGCCTCCGGGCCTGAGTCCCGTGCAGACCGAGTACATCCGCACCGAGGCGGTGCCGAAGAACGCGCTGACGGCGACACTGTTCTACCTCGCAGAGCGCAAGGTCATCGAACTCGAACAGGTCACCGACAAGCAGTGGAACATGAGGGGTCTCGTCGACAAGGCGCAGTGGGACGTGCTCGACCCGGTCAGTCGCAAGGTCGGTGCGGCCCTCAAGGTGAACACGAGGGGGTCGGTTTTCGAAGCCAAGAAGACGGTCAAGTCGGGCGAACGTCTGAGCAAGGCCAAGACGGAGATCGCCTCGGCGGTCGAGAAGTGGGCGATCGACGGCGGCCTGATGGTGAAGCACCGCAAGGAACTCTGGGTGCGTGTGGTGAACGTGATCGCGTTCATCCTGGCGATCTGCGGCTTCCTCCTCTGGGGCTTCCCATCAACCATGTGGGGCCTACCCTTCGCCGCATTCTTCGTCGTCTCGCGACGCTCCTGGTTGCCGGGGGTCGGAACCAGGCGCACCGCGGCCGGCCGCCAACTCTGGTCGCAGGCAGGCGGATTCCACCGCATGTTGGCCACCGATTCGGCGGAGACCAGATTCGACTTCGCCGCACGCAAGGACCTCTACACCGCCTACATCCCGTTCGCGGTGGCCGCAGGCAGCGCCGCGCTGTGGGCCAAGAAGTATCAGGACACGGTGGGTGCGACCGCGCCCGAGCCGGATTGGTACCCCGTGTCGACGTCGAGTGGCTGGGGGCTGGCCCACTCCAGTGGTGGCCCGAGCTTCGACAGCTTCGAGTCGGCGCTATCGTCGTCGATCGGTGCCTACACAGCCTCGCAGTCGTCGTCGTCATCGTCCGGCGGAGGTGGCGGCGGTGGCGGTGGCGGTGGCGGTGGCGGAGGAGGAGGCGGCTCGTGGTGACGTTCCTGTTGGTCCTCGTCCTGGCGCTCCTGGTCGTCGTGCTGATCGGCTTCGTCGCGGGCTACAACAAGATCCGGTCGGCGGACATCCGGGTCGACGAAGCGCTTTCGGGCATCGACGTCGAGCTGACCCGGCGCGCGTCGCTGATTCCCAGCCTGGTGCACACGGTGCAGACGTTCGCCGCGCACGAAAAGGGAATCCTGGACCACGTGACCGATGCCCGCGCCGCGTTGACGTCGGCGACCGGGGGGAAGTCCGTGGCGCAGCGCAGCGCCGCCGAACGGGACCTCGACACCGCACTCGGGCAGGTCATGGCACTGGGGCAGACCTACCCTCAGCTGAACTCGTCGAGCAACTTTCTGAACTTGCAGGACAACCTCGCAGACACCGAGAACAAGCTCGCCTTCGCCCGCCAGTACTACAACGACGCGGTCGCGACGCTGAACCGACTCGTCGGCACCATCCCGTGGATGTTCGTCGCACCGCTGGTCAGAGTCTCGGAGCGCGAGTACTACCAGATTCCGGGCTAAGGATCCCCAGAAACATGCGCATCGTCTTCGCGGGGACACCCGAACCCGCACTCCCGTCGCTACGTACGTTGATCGACTCGCCGCGGCACGAGGTGATCGCGGTGCTCACCCGTCCGGACGCCGCGTCGGGGCGACGGGGCACGCCCACACCCTCGCCCGTCGCTGCACTCGCACTCGACAACGGCATCCCGGTGCTACGGCCCGACCGGCCCAACGGCGACGAGTTCGTCTCGGAGCTGGCTCGATTGGCACCCGACTGCTGCGCAGTGGTCGCATACGGCGCCCTCCTGCGCGACGCACTGCTGGCGGTGCCCCGATTCGGGTGGATCAACCTGCACTTCTCGCTGCTGCCCGCATGGCGGGGTGCGGCGCCGGTGCAGGCCGCGATCGCGGCCGGCGACAACGTCACCGGCGCGACGACGTTCCAGATCGAGCCAAGTCTGGACTCAGGGCCGGTCTTCGGCGTGGTCACCGAGGCGATCCGTTCCACCGACACCGCAGGCGACCTTCTCGGGCGGCTGTCGACCTCCGGGGCGGTCCTTCTGGAGAACACGCTCGACGGTGTCGCGGACGGAACGCTGCGCGCAGTGCCTCAACCAGCAGACGGGGTGACGGTGGCGCCGAAGATCGACGTCGACGAGGCGCGGGTGCGCTGGAATCTGCCCGCCCACGTCGTCGATCGGCGTATTCGGGCGGTGACGCCGAACCCGGGGGCGTGGACCATGGTCGGCGATCTGCGGGTCAAGCTCGGCCCGGTCACGGTGGCGCAGCGGGAACCGCTGCCGCCGGGCACCATTCGGGTCGACCGGTCCGGGGTGTACGTCGGCACGGCGTCGGCGCCCGTTGCACTGGACCGGATTCAGCCACCCGGCAAGAAGCAGATGGCAGCCACCGACTGGGCGCGCGGCGCCCGCCTCGACGACACGGCGCAGGCGTCGTGAGCAGGCCAACGAAGCGACGACAGGTGCGCCGCAAACCGCTGGACCCTGCCCGCCGCGCCGCGTTCGACGTGCTTCGCGCCGTCGCGGACCGCGACGCCTACGCCAACCTGGTGCTTCCCACACTGCTACGCGAACGGGGGATCAGCGGGCGCGACGCGGCATTCGCGACCGAACTCGCCTACGGCACGTGCCGCAGTCTCGGTCTTCTCGACGCAGTCATCAGCCGGGCGGCCGACCGGCCCACCGACCGCATCGACCCGGTGTTGCTCGACCTGCTGCGTCTCGGGGCCTACCAGCTGCTGCGGACCCGTGTCGACGCGCACGCCGCCGTCGACACCACCGTCGAGCAGGCGGCTATCGAATTCGACACGGCGCGAGCCGGATTCGTCAACGGAGTGCTCCGCGCCATCTCCAAGCGCGACGAGGACTCCTGGGTGGAGGAGTTGGCGCCGCCGGTCTCGAGCGACCCGGTGGGACATCTCGCGTTCGCGCATTCGCATCCGCGGTGGATCGCGCAGGCGTTCGCCGACGCGCTCGGTGCCGACGCCGGACAACTGGGCGCCCTCTTGGCCAGCGACGACCAGCGGCCCCAGGTTCACCTGGCCGCGAGGCCCGGCATGTCCACCGCCGCGGAGTTGGCCGCCGAGACCGACGGCACGCCGGGGCGCTACTCGCCGTATGCGGTCTACCTGCCCGGCGGCGATCCGGGCCAACTCGCGCAGGTGCGCGATGGCGCGGCCCAGGTTCAGGACGAGGGCAGCCAGCTGGTGGCCCGCGCCGTCGTGCTCGCCCCCGTCGACGACGACCAGGGCCGTTGGCTCGACCTGTGTGCGGGTCCCGGCGGCAAGGCCGCGCTCCTGGCCGCCATCGCTGCGGAGTCGGGTGCAAGGGTGACCGCGGTGGAGCCGGCGCCGCACCGCGCCGAACTGGTCGAGCAGACCACCAGGGGGCTGGACGTGGAGGTATTTCGTGTCGACGGACGGGAGTCCGGCCTGCCCGCAGCATCCTTCGACCGCGTGCTCGTCGACGCGCCGTGCACCGGACTGGGGGCGTTGCGGCGCAGGCCGGAGGCGCGCTGGCGCAGGCAGCCCGGCGACGTGCCGACTCTGGCGAAGTTGCAGCGCGAACTCCTGGCCTCGGCAATCGCCCTGACCCGGCCCGGAGGCGTCGTGCTGTACGCGACGTGTTCGCCGCATCTGGCCGAGACCGCCGGCGTGGTCGCCGATGCGCTGCGCCGCCACCCCGTCCAGGCAATCGACACCCGGCCGCTGTTCGAGCCCATCGACGGCCTCGGCGCGGGACCCTACGTGCAGCTCTGGCCGCATCGGCACGGGACGGACGCGATGTTCGCCGCTGCGCTGCGCGTGGTGCGGTGAGCGATTCGGCCACGGCCGGACATAAGCTGGCCGCCATGGCAGCACCCCTGATCGCGCCGTCGATACTGTCCGCTGACTTCGCGCGTCTGGCCGACGAGGTGGCCGCCGTGCATGGTGCCGACTGGCTGCACGTCGACGTGATGGACAACCACTTCGTCCCCAACCTGACGCTCGGGCTGCCGGTGGTCGAGAGCCTGCTCACGGTGACCGACATCCCGATGGACTGTCACCTGATGATCGAGGACCCGGCCCGCTGGGCGCCGCCGTACGCCGAGGCCGGCGCCTACAACGTGACGTTCCATGCCGAGGCGACCGACGATCCGCGTGCGGTGGCCCGCGACATCCGCGCGGCCGGCGCCAAGGCAGGGCTGAGCGTCAAGCCCGACACTCCGATCGAGCCCTATCTCGAGATCCTGCGTGACTTCGACACGCTTCTGGTGATGTCCGTCGAGCCGGGCTTCGGTGGGCAGAAGTTCATTCCCGAGGTGCTGTCGAAGGTCGCTGCCGCGCGCGCGCTCATCGACGCCGGGGAACTAACCGTCATCGTGGAGATCGACGGTGGCATCAACGCCGACACCATCGAGGCCGCCGCCGAGGCGGGTGTCGACTGCTTCGTCGCCGGATCGGCCGTGTACAGCGCAGCGGACCCGGCGCAGGCGGTGGCGTCGCTGAGACGTCAGGCCGCCGCCGCGTCCGCGCATCTGTCGTGATGACACCCGAGGCGGCCATGCGACTGGCCGTCGAACTATCGGATCAGGTCAAGGGCACGACCTACCCGAATCCTCCGGTCGGAGCAGTGATCCTCGACCGCGATGGCGAGGTTGCGGGTGTCGGAGCGACGCAACCCGCGGGGGGGCCGCACGCCGAGGTGCTGGCGTTGCGGCGGGCGGGGGCACGTGCGTCGGGCGGAGTCGCGGTCGTGACGCTGGAACCGTGCAATCACCACGGTCGCACCCCGCCGTGTGTCGACGCCCTCGTCGCCGCTGATGTCGCTGCTGTCATGTACGCGGTCGCCGACCCCAACCCGGTTGCCGCGGGAGGGTCGGCACGGCTGACCCGCAGCGGAGTCCGGACGGAATCGGGGCTGCTCGCAGACGTGGTGTGCCGCGGGCCGTTGCGGGAGTGGCTGCACAGGCAGCGCACCGGGCGTCCGCACGTCACGTGGAAGTTCGCGACCAGCGTGGATGGCCGCAGTGCCGCCGCCGACGGCAGCAGCCAGTGGATCACCGGCGAGGCGGCGCGCGCCGACGTGCACCGTCGGCGCGCCGTGGCCGACGCGATCGTGGTAGGTACGGGAACGGTGTTCGTCGACGATCCCACGCTCACGGCACGTCTGCCCGATGGCAGCCTGGCCGACCGTCAGCCACTGCGCGTGGTGGTGGGCAAGCGTGAGATCTCTCCGGAGGCGAGGGTGTTGAACGAGGATTCGCGCACCATGGTGATCCGTACGCGGGACCCGCGCGAGGTGGTCCAGGCGCTCGCGGATCGCACCGATGTCCTTCTGGAGGGCGGTCCGACGTTGGCCGGGGCGTTCCTGCGGGCCGGCATGATCGACCGGATCCTGGCCTACGTGGCGCCGATCCTGCTGGGCGGTCCGATCACCGCCGTCGACGACGTCGGTGTGCTCAGCATCGCCCATGCGCAGCGTTGGCGGTTCGACGGCACCGAACGGATCGGCCCGGATCTGCGAATGAGTCTGGTGCCCGGTTGACCGGACGTGTGTGCTGGCCCACCCCGGTGGACCGTCGGATGGTGACGTGGAATTCCTTTGTCCACCAATGTGACTGGTGTCACGCAGCGAAGGCCTCCCGTTGGTGTACTCGTTACGGGTTCGAGACACGGACGGCGTGCCGCGAGCCGATTCGGGCGGGACTTTGTCCGTACGATCGGAGTCAAGCCCGGATCCACCGATCCGGCAGCCCATGTCGCGTCTTCACCAATGACGTTCGCGTGTACGTGAGCACGACCAAAGGACGAAGAGCATGACTGTGATGCAGGAATGGCACGGTTTCCGACCAATTGATCAGAACGCCATCATCGAGATGGTCTGCCGCCCGCTTCGCGCCTTCCGGGGCAGCGCCGAACCGGCCGAGCGCACCGAGTTCTCGGTCCTCCGACCGGGTGTCGAGCGCTGCTGAAACCTACCGGTTGACGCCGATGGCCGCGGCCGCCGGGTCCGCATCGGGATCGACGGCGTCTGCGTGCTCGCTCTTTGCGCTGATGAACAGCCCCAGCACCGCGCCGACGACGCACACCCCGGCCGTGATCGCAAAGATCTCGCCGTACTGCAGCGCATATGCCTCGATGGATGCCCTCTGAACGCGGGCCACTCCGGCGACCAATTGGCCGCCAGGTGTGTCGGCCGTGGCTGCCGGTTGCGCGGCGAGTCGCTCTGCGAGGTACTGGTTGAACCGGTACAGGCCCCACGCGGAGAGTGCAGCGACGCCGACCAACATGCCGGTCATGCGTGCGACCACGACGGCCGACGACGCGATGCCGTGCTGTGCCGACGGGACGACGCGCAACGCCGCCGATGTCAGCGGTCCGATCACCAGGCCTAGCCCCAGCCCGGCGAGGGCGAGGTCGGTGTCCATCGCCGGCAGGGTGAACAGCCCGAAGTCGTGACGGGCAGCCAGCAGATCCACGGGCCAGTGTGACACCAGCCAGTAGGCGAAGGCCGCGATCAGCAGGCCGACGAACGCCACGGCGCGGTCGCCGACCTTGGTGGCGACCCAGCCGCCGACGAGCGCTCCCACCGGTAGCGCGACGAGGAACCGCATCAGCAGGAACGCGGCCTGATTCTGGTCGAGCGAGAGCACGGCCTGGCCGAACAGTTCCACGTTCACGAGAGTGACCATCAGCGCTGCCCCCGCGGCGAACGAGGCGCCCAGCGCACATAGGAACGGCCGGAAGTGCACGCCGGCCGGGTCGATGAGCCTGGTGCGGGCGAACCGCTCCCACACGAAGAACGCGACGGTCGCCACCGCCGCTCCGGACAGCAGCAGCCAACCACCGTCAGGGAGCACCTGTTTGCCATCCGGCGCCGGGTTGTAGAGCCCGAAGACGACCAGCACCAGCACGATCGCCAGGAGGACACCGCCGACGACGTCGATCTTCTCCGGCGGACCCTCGCGCTTCTGATGGGCCTTCACGCTGAACTGGATCATCACCATCGCGAGGATGGCCATCGGCACGTTGATCCAGAACACGTCGCGCCACGAGTTGAGCGCCCAGACGACGGTGATGCCGTACAGCGGGCCGAGCACGCTGCCGAGTTCCTGGGCGGCGCCGATGCCGCCCAGCACCGCTGCGCGTTTGCGTTCGGCCCACAGGTCTGCCGCCAGCGCCAGCGTCACGGGCAGCAGCGCCCCACTGGCGGTGCCCTGCACGATGCGACCGATGACCAGGACGGTGAGGTCGCCTGCGCTCGCGGTGATCACCGATCCGATGGCGAATCCGGTCAGGCTGACCTGGAGCAGCAGCTTGCGTCCGAACCGGTCGGAGGCGCGACCGAGCAGGGGCATGGCCGCGATGTAACCGACCAGGTAACCGGTGATGATCGGCGCGACCCGCTGAATCTGGTTGATCGGGATCTCGACGTCGATCATGATGTCGCGGATGATCGTGACGACGACGTAGGTGTCGAGCGCCCCCAGCAGGACGGCCAGACCACCTGCACTGATCGCGATCCTGCGGCTGGTGGCAGAGCCGGCGCCGCCCTGCGGTGTTGAGTGGGCCATTACACCGCGGGCTTGGTCACGGTGACCGGCTTACCCCAGTCCGAGAGTGTCATCTGAACGCTGTTGCCCGGGGTTGGCTCCAGCATGGCCTGAACGAGTTGGTGATCGCCACCCTCCTGGATCCAGGCAGTGCCCGGCACCGGGCCGGTGGCGCCGATCTGGGGTGAGATCTTGTTCACGGCGTCGGCGCTGACGTTCCCGGTCACCTTCACGGTGTCGACCCCGTTGACCGACTCGCGTCCTTCGGCCTTCGGGTCGGAGAAGTTGGCGAGCAAATTGGCCAGTCCGGTGTCGGGGTTCAGGATGGCCGACACGTCGTAGATGTCGGCGGCGGGGCCGAAGTCCTGCCAGCTGCCGGGGGTGATCGCGCCGTAGAGGTTGGCGTCGGTCACCACGAATTCGACGCCCTCGAGCTTCTGGCCCAGGAAGATGATGTCGGCAGTGCCCGCCGCAGCGACGGCAGGGGTGTTCGTCAGATCACCCGTCATCGACGCGATGGGCAGTTCCTTGATCTCGCCGTTGACGGTTAGCTGCAGGTGAACGCTCTGCTGGGCCCTAGTGGTCTCGCCGGACTCCTTCAGCAGCGTTGCTGCGTCGGGCAGAGCTGCGTCGGACTGGCCGTCTGACGACGAACATCCCGAGACCAGCACGGTGGCGGTCAGGAAGGCCGTGAACAGGGATAGGGCCACGGCGAGGCGGGGGCGCGTCTGCATGCCTGCATCGTAGAGGAGACGACCGGGTGCACTCGCCGGGCAGGGACCGGGTACAAGTGGAATCGTGCCCCCCGAACTGGACTTTCGACCCATCAAGATCGACGAAGGGGATGCGGCTGCGCTGGTGTCGGCGATGGTCGAGGAGATGCGCGAGCTGTACTGGGACGTCGGCGGGGGACTGGACCTGAACTCCCCGGACATGCCCAGGGCCGGGCCCGCAGAACTCGGTCCGCCGTTCGGGGTGTTCCTCGTCGGTTATCGGGACGGGGTGGCGGTCTGTGGTGGTGGTCTCAAGCGGTTACCGGATGGCGCGTGTGAGATCAAGCGCATGTACGTGGTGCCCGGCGCGCGGGGGCGGGGGCTGGGAAGGGTGTTGCTGACTGCCCTCGAGGACGCCGCCAGGGCCCTGGGCTACCGGGTGGCGCGGCTGGACACCGGGCCCAGACAGCAGGGTGTCCAGAAGCTGTACCGCGACGAGGGGTACGTCGAGGTCGCCAACTTCAACGGCAACCCGGTGGCCACCTTCTTCGGCGAGAAGCAGCTGTAGGCGCGGGTCGGTTTCCCCGACCGTTCGCCGTAGTGTTCAGGGGGTGTTCACGGGAATCGTCGAAGAGCTGGGTGAGGTCGTCGGCAAGGAGGACCTCACCGACGCCGCACGGTTCGTGATTCGCGGTCCACTGGTCACCACCGACGCCGGGCACGGGGACTCGATCGCGGTCAACGGCGTGTGTCTGACCGTGGTGGAGGTGCTCGAGGACGGAGCGTTCAGCGCCGACGTGATGGCCGAGACCCTCAACCGTTCGAGTCTGGCGGGCGTCGACGTGGGGAGTCGTGTCAACCTGGAACGTGCCGCTGTGCTCAACAGCCGTCTCGGTGGGCACATCGTGCAGGGCCACGTGGACGGCACCGGTCACGTCATCTCGAGGGTGCCCTCGGAACACTGGGAGGTGGTCCGGGTCGCGCTGCCCGGCTCGCTGGCCCGCTATGTGGTCGAGAAGGGCTCCATCACGGTGGATGGCGTGTCCCTGACCGTGTCCGGCCTGGGCTCGGACGGCACGGGGGACTGGTTCGAGGTGTCGCTCATCCCCACCACGCTCGGGTTGACCACCCTGGGTCGAGCCGAGGTTGGCACGCCGGTCAACCTGGAGGTGGACGTGATCGCGAAGTACGTGGAACGGCTGTTGGGCGCGAAGTAGCCGCCTAGCCGTGCAACGGCGCCCCGCCGGCCAACCCGCTGGTTGGGAGCGGGCAATAACTCACCCGCCCCAGTGGTTCATACTGAAGTCGGTTGACATGGTCTTGGGCGAGGTTGGCGTGCACACCCGGCGACTACGCGGTGAGCGCGCACGAGCTGCCTAACTGAAGTGGGTGACAGAGATGACAACGCTTGATTCCGTCGAGCGGGCGATAGCCGACATCGCAGCCGGGAAGGCCGTCGTCGTCATCGACGACGAAGACCGCGAGAACGAGGGCGACCTGATCTTCGCCGCCGAGATGGCCACGCCCGAACTCGTCGCCTTCATGGTGCGCTACACCTCGGGATACCTCTGCGTCCCGCTGGCCGGCGACATCTGCGATCGCCTTGGCCTGCTGCCGATGTATGCGATCAACCAGGACAAGCACGGCACCGCCTACACCGTTACCGTCGACGCTAAGAAAGACGTGGGCACGGGTATCTCGGCGTCGGACCGCGCCACCACGATGCGACTCCTCGCCGATGCCAGGGCCATTGCCGACGACTTCACCAGGCCGGGTCACGTCGTCCCGCTGCGCGCCAAGGACGGCGGTGTGCTGCGTCGCCCGGGTCACACCGAGGCGGCCGTCGACCTGGCCCGGCTCGCCGGGCTACGTCCGGCGGGCGCGATCTGCGAAATCGTGAGCCAGAAGGACGAAGGCGCGATGGCGCAGACCGATGAGTTGCGCATCTTCGCCGACGAGCACGGACTTGCACTCATCTCCATCGCCGACCTGATCGAGTGGCGCCGCAAGCACGAGAAGCACATCACCCGCATCGCCGAGGCACGTATCCCGACCCGCCACGGCGAGTTCCGCGCTGTCGGCTACACCAGCATCTATGAAGACGTCGAGCACGTCGCCCTGGTCCGCGGCGAAATCGCAGGTCCCGACCGTGATGGCGACGACGTCCTGGTTCGGGTGCACTCCGAATGCCTGACCGGAGACGTGTTCGGCTCGCGGCGTTGCGACTGTGGACCCCAACTGGACGCCGCGATGGCGATGGTCGCCCGAGAGGGACGGGGCGTCGTGCTCTACATGCGTGGTCACGAGGGCCGGGGGATCGGCCTGCTGCACAAACTGCAGGCCTATCAGCTTCAGGACGCCGGCGAGGACACCGTCGACGCCAACCTCAAGCTCGGGCTTCCCGCGGATGCCCGTGACTACGGTATCGGCGCACAGATCCTCGTCGATCTGGGCGTCCGGTCGATGCGCCTGTTGACCAACAACCCGGCCAAGCGCGTCGGCCTGGACGGCTACGGGCTGCAGATAATCGAGCGCGTGCCCCTGCCCGTGCGGGCCAACGCGGAGAACATCCGCTACCTGATGACCAAGCGGGACCGGATGGGGCACGACCTGGCAGGCCTCGACGACTACGACGAGGCCGTCAACATGGACGGCTACGACGAAGCCGTCTACCTACTCGGGGACCGCCTTCCGCCGACCGCGGGCGACTCCGGGGCTGCGCCGTGAGTGGTGGTGCCGGCGTCCCGGACATGCCTCCCGTCGACGCGTCGGACGTCAGTCTGGCAATCGTCGCCAGTACGTGGCACGACCGAATCTGCAACGCCCTTCTCGACGGCGCGCTGCGGACCGCCAAGGACAGTGGCGTCGCGGAACCGACGGTGGTGCGGGTCCTCGGCGCGATCGAGATCCCGGTCGTGGCGCAGGCGCTGGCTGCCCGCCATGATGCCGTGGTCGCCCTCGGCGTCGTCATCCGGGGGCAGACCCCCCATTTCGACTATGTATGCGACGCCGTGACGCAGGGCCTGACCCGGGTGTCGTTGGATGAATCGACGCCTGTGGCCAATGGGGTGCTGACGGTCAACGACGAGCAGCAGGCCCTCGATCGTGCCGGACTGCCCGGTTCCGTCGAGGACAAGGGCGCGCAGGCCGCTTCGGCCGCCCTGTCGACTGCGCTCGTGCTGCGCGATCTCGCCGGCTCGTGACCGACGTCAAGCAGTGGGACCTGGAGGTGCGGCCGCACCTGACGCCCTACTTCGCCTACGCTGCGGCGTTCCTCATCGTGGCTGCCCACGTTGCGGTCGGCCTTCTGCTCAAGGTCGGTTCCAGCGGTGTGATCTTCCGAACTGCCGACCAGGTGGCCATGGTCGTGCTCGGCGTGATCATCGCGGGTGTCGTATCACTCTTTGCCCGCCCCCGCCTCCGTGTCGGACCCTCGGGGATCGCGGTACGAAATCTGTTGGTGTACCGGCTGATTCCGTGGACCGAGGTCGTCGGCGTGTCATTCCCGTCGGGAGCCCGGTGGGCGAGGGTGGACCTGCCCTACGACGAGTACGTGCCTGCGATGGCGATCCAGGCCGTGGACAAGGTACGGGCGGTCGAATCCATGGACCGGGTGCGCGAACTCGTGTCGCGATACCAACAGGACGTCAGTCCAGGTTCAGACGCATCGTGACCTCACCGGCTGGTCCGAGGGCGTTCGGGTCTTCGGTGAAGCCGAGGCTCTCGTAGACACCGCGGGCGACGTCGTTGCCGGTGCCGACGCGCAGGCTGACCGAGCGGGCCCGTTCGTCGGATGCCCATGCCACGGCCGCGGCCAACAGCGCGTGCGCCAGGCCTCGGCGGCGGGCGGCCGGCTCGAGCCACAGGGAGTACAGATAGACCGACTGGGAGGTCTGACGCTGCGCGCCGATCAACCCGACCATGCGGTCGTCGACCGACGCGGCAAACTGTGCGTGCGCGCGGAGCCTGCGTCGCCACTGCGCCGCGGTGAAGGAGTCCTCGTGGCGGTACTGCGCGTCGTCGGCTCCCAAGGTGTCGTCAAGGGCGCGCAGTCGCAGTGCGGCGAACACCCGCCACTGGGATTCGGTCAGCCTGACGACCCTTGCGGCGTTCATGCGGCGTCGAACGGCTCCGTTCGTCGAGTGCGATAGAATTCGCTGTTGGTGACCGATTTTCGCATGACGACGACGTTGGACGGGGCCTCGGCGTCGACGTACGAGTTCTCCGAAATCGATACTCCGGTTCTGCCTGTGATGCAACTCATTGCCCACCCGGGGACCAACCCCACGATGACGTTCCCCATCGTCGGTGGCGGCGTTGTTGGCGTCGAACCGGACGTGGACGCGATCGCGCACCACCTGGCGGAGCCAGCGCAATTCTTCGGCATCCCGATACCGTCCCGTCGGGCCCTGTCGGCTGCACTGGCCGAGTTCGCGCGGGCCGCCGCCGCGCGGGCCGGCCGCGATGTCGTGGCGGCATCGGTGACGCTCCTGCACGCCGACGGTCGAACCCGGGTCGTCGTGACCGGCGAGTTGGTCGAGGCGTTCCGTCGCGACGCGGTGCGCATCGCCGGCTGTGACGCGCCGGTATCCACGCCCCGCCGCACCGACCCGCACTGGCGGCGCATGGCGGCCCGCACGACCAGCATGGGTGAGGCGGATCAGCTCCGCCGGTGGCTCGACGGCCGCGGGTACGTCGACGCCGTCGCTACCACGGCCGGGTCCGGTTGCGGCGCCCCGTTCCTCGGGGCGCTGGTGTTCGACACCGGTACGGTGTCGTGTGGGCTGGAGAACCCGGAACCGACGTCGGTCCTCCACCAACTCGAACGATGCGGCGTCATCGAACACGTCGAGCGCGTAGACGTATGTCCCGAGGACGCCGAACGTGCCTGGTGGATCTCGCCGATGTTCGAGACCCACCCCGTCGAGCGGGTCGACCAGCGCATCTTCCGGCCCGACATGTCGGCCCCACCACCCTTCGCGAGGCGACGATGAACGATCGATTCGACCCGAACGGCTTCCGCGCGTTCACCATCGACGGCTACGAGTCGGTCGGGGGCCGGTTCGTAGCCCACTACACCCTGCGCGGGGCCGACGCGGCAGACGACGTGGCCTTCGCGGAGGTCGTGGACTTCGGGCCCGATCTGCCCAAGGTGCCCGACGACCGGCTGCTGCGACTGCTGGCGCTCACCTGTTCGTTGAGCTACTACAAGGCCGCGACACCGCCGCGGATCGAGATCGCCTTCCCAACCTCGGACGCCGAGAAGACGTACCTGGCCGAGCTGATCACGGGCGGGCTCGGTGAGTTCGCCTACCGCAACGAACTTCCCGCGGCGCTGAGCCCCGAGATCGCCGGTCCGGGTGCGCAGCCGGCCCCGCCGACCGAGGACGAGTTCGACGCGTCGCGACCCCCGCTGGTCCCCGTCGGCGGCGGCAAGGACTCGGTGGTCACCATCGAGCTGTTGAAGCGGCATGGCTTCAAGCCGATGCTGTTCAGCGTCAACAGATTCGATCCGATCGACCGATGCGTCGAGATCAGCGGCCTCGACAGCACCCGGGTCACCAGGGCCATCGACCCGCGCCTGATCGAGGCCAACGCCAAGGGCGCTCACAACGGTCACATACCCGTGACGGCGATCAACAGCGTCATCGCCCTGATCGTCGCCGATTCCTCGGGCCTGGGTCCGGTGGTGTTCTCCAACGAGCGTTCCTCCAACATCGGCAACGTCGAATGGCTGGGACGCGACGTCAACCACCAGTGGTCCAAGAGCATCGAATACGAGACACTGCTGCGGAACACGTTGTCGCGACATGGCATGAACCCCGACCGCTACTTCTCCCTGCTGCGGGCGCTGTCCGAGTCCGAGATCGCGGACCGGTTCCGGGACTGCCCGGACTACTTCGGCGCGTTCATCAGTTGCAACAGGCCCTTCGCATTGGACGAAGGCCGGCGCGGTGCGTCCTGGTGTGGCCACTGCCCCAAGTGCCTGTTCGTCTTCCTGCTCATGGCGCCTCGGCTCGGCCGTCGGCAGGTGGAGACGATCTTTGGCCGAAATCTGTTCGTGGACATGGACAATCAGCCGGGATTTTCCGACATCGTCGGGCTGGGCGCACACAAGCCGTTCGAATGCGTCGGCGAGTACTACGAGGCAGCCGAGTCGATGTTGGCGATCCTCGACGCCGACGAGTGGCGCGGCCTGCCGCTGGTTGAGGCCATGCGACCGCACCGTGACGAACTGTCTGCCGTCGCCGGCACCGACGACCCGTCGCTGCCCGCAGTCAACTACGTGCCCGACCGGTACGCAGCCACCCTGGCCTGACTGGGAGCGCCTCCATGACCTCGACGGCACCGCAGCGGTCCGACCTCTCGGGTCGCGTCGTGGGCATCTGGGGCTTTGGGCGGGAGGGGGTGTCCGTGGCGCGCAGTGCCGCCGCCGCGGGCGCGGCGCGCATCGACGCCGTCGACGACGCCGCCCGCCTGCCGTTCGAGACACCCGCGGCCATCGCGAATCTCACGGTGTTCCGTGGCGCCGAAAACCTGGCACGCCTGAGGGACTGCGACATCGTATTCGTCAGCCCGGGCGTGCCCTGGCACCAACCCTTCTTCGCCGGGCTACGCGACTCCGGCACGCGGGTGACCAACGCCGCCGACTGGTTCGTCTCGCAATGGGGTTCGCAGACGGTCGGTGTGACGGGCACCAAGGGCAAGTCCACCACCGCGTCGTTCCTCGGCCACCTTCTCGTCGGGTTGGGCGTCGATGCGTTGGTGGCGGGCAACATCGGGACACCGCTGTCGGACCTGGCCCCACAGGACGGCACGGTCGTGGTCGCCGAGTTGTCCAGCCAGCAGGCGGCGTTGCTCACGGCCTCGCCCGCGGTCGCGGTCATCACGAATCTCTTCGAGGACCATCTCGACTGGCACGGAGACACCCGGTCGTACTACGAGGCGAAGGCGAACGTGTTCCGGTTCGGCGCGCGTTCGCTGGTGTGCACCCCCGACGTCGTGACCCGGCTCCAGCACATCGGGATCACCACGTTCCCCCCGTCGCTGCGGCTGATCGATGAGACGAGCGTCCCGACACGGCCGGGGGAGTCGGTCATGTCCTATCGACACAACGCCGTCAATGCCGCGCTGGCCGTGGCGGCCGCCGAGGAGATGACCGGGCGCACGGTGACACCTGCGCAACTCGACGGCGCGGTCCGCACGTTCGCCGGCCTTCCGCACCGCCTGCAGACCGTCCGGACGACCGGTTCGGCCGGGCGATCGATCCGCTGGGTCGACGACACCCTTGCCACCACGGGTGAGAGCGTCGTGGCCGCACTCGATGCGATGCGGCCGCACGTCCACGTCGTGCTGATCGTCGGCGGCATGGACCGCCGGCTCGACTACGACCAGGTCGACGAATACCTGTGCAGCGGCGCCCGGCGGGTCACCCTGATCCAGACGCCGACGAACGGCACGATGATCGGCCGCCGGTTCGCGCACGTGCACCCGTCGAGGGTGCATGTGGTGGACGGCCTCGAGGCGGCGGTCCGCACGGCAGCGGGTGTGCCCGACGTGGACGTCGTCCTGCTGTCGCCGGGTGCCGCCAGCTACGACCTCTTCACCAACTATGAGGCGAAGGCCGCGGCGTACCGCGGCTTCATCGACGGCCTGTCGGGCACCGTCGCACCGTCGAACTAGCCTGGAACCCGTGCCCGATCCAGCGACGTACCGGCCTGCCCCCGGGTCCATCCCGGTCGAACCGGGCGTCTACCGGTTCCGGGACCCCCATGGCCGCGTGATCTACGTCGGGAAGGCGAAGAGCCTGCGCAGCAGGTTGAACTCCTATTTCGCCGACATCTCCGGCCTGGCGCCACGCACCAGACAGATGGTGACCACCGCGGGCGGCGTCGAGTGGACGGTCGTGTCCACCGAGGTCGAAGCACTTCAGCTGGAGTACAACTGGATCAAGGAGTTCGACCCGCGGTTCAACATCCGGTACCGGGACGACAAGTCGTATCCGGTGTTGGCGGTCACCCTCAACGAGGAATACCCCAGGCTCTTCGTCTACCGGGGGCCGCGTCGCAAGGGCGTACGGTACTTCGGGCCGTACTCCCACGCATGGGCGATCCGGGAAACGCTCGACCTGCTGCACCCGGGTCTTTCCCGCGCGGACGTGCTCGGCCGGAGTGTTCAAGCGGCACAATCAGATCGGACGGCCCTGCCTACTGGGCTACATCGACAAGTGTGCCGCACCCTGCATCGGCCGGGTGAGCGCCGACGAGCACCGGGCGATCGTCGAGAAGTTCTGCGACTTCCTGGCGGGCAAGACCGACCGCCTCGTCCGTGACATGGAGCGGAGGATGAATGCCGCCGCCGAGGAACTGGACTTCGAGCGGGCCGCGCGGCTGCGTGACGACATCGGTGCACTCAGGCGCGCCCTGGAGAAGCAGACCGTGGTGTTCGGCGACGGAACCGACGCCGACGTGGTGGCGTTCGCCGACGACGAGCTCGAAGCCGCCGTCCAGGTGTTCCACGTCCGGGGCGGACGGGTCAGGGGGCAGCGCGGCTGGGTCGTCGAGAAGTCCGGTGAACCCGGAGCCGCCCCGGCGGCGACAGATGACGAAGGTGAAGCCGGGCGAATGCTCTTGGTCGAACAATTCCTCACGCAGTTCTACGGTGACCAGGCCGAACTCGGAGGCGTAGGAGACGAGGCGACCAACCCCGTGCCTCGCGAGGTGCTGGTGCCGGTACTACCCGGCAACGCCGAGGAAGTGTCGACCTGGCTCAGCGGCCTGCGGGGGTCACGGGTTCGGGTCAGGGTTCCGCACCGCGGGGACAAGCGGGCGCTGGCAGAGACGGTGCACCGCAACGCGCAGGACGCGCTGGCCCAGCACAAACTCAAGCGCGCAGGTGACTTCAACGCGAGATCTGCTGCCCTACAGAGTATTCAGGAGTTTCTCGGACTCGCCGACGCGCCGCTGCGCATCGAATGTGTCGACATCAGTCACGTGCAGGGCACCGACGTGGTGGCGTCGCTGGTGGTCTTCGAGGATGGCCTGCCCCGCAAGTCGGACTACCGCCACTACGCCATCCGTGAGGCGGCAGGCGACGGCCGCTCCGACGACGTGGCCTCCATCGCCGAGGTGACGCGGCGACGCTTCGCGCGGCACGTCACCGACGCGGAACGTCCACTCGTCGCCGAAGGCGAGTCGCTGGGACAGGGCCCTCGCGCAAGCGCTCGTCCGAAGTTCGCCTATCCGCCGAACCTGTTCGTCGTCGACGGCGGCGCTCCGCAGGTGAACGCCGCCGCAGCGGTGCTCGACGAACTTGGCGTGACGGACGTGGCCGTCATCGGCCTCGCGAAGCGCCTCGAAGAGGTCTGGGTTCCTTCCAGGAACGGCGCCGAGAATGGCCGGGTAACCGATCCCGTGGTGATGCCTCGCAACAGCGAGGGTCTCTACCTGCTGCAGCGCGTGCGCGACGAGGCCCACCGGTTCGCGATCACCTACCACCGCAGCAAGCGCTCCAAGCGGATGACCGCGTCGGCGCTGGATGCGGTTCCCGGGCTGGGCGAGCACCGGCGCAAGGCGCTCGTCACGCACTTCGGTTCGGTGGCGCGACTCAAGGAGGCCAGCGTCGACGAGATCACCGCGGTGCCCGGAATCGGCGTCACCACAGCCAAGGCGGTTCTGGACGCGCTGGGGGTGCCCGCGAATCCGCCGGTCGAATCCGACGCACCCGACCCGCAGGACCCGCCGATGGACCATGATCGAAGCAGGGCACCAGGATGACCGACCAGGGCAGGGGCGAGGACTTGCGGGACGGCGGGATTGCCGACCACTCCGAAGGCGGCATCGACGTCGTCCTCGTGACCGGTTTGTCGGGTGCCGGAAGGGGTACGGCGGCCAAGGTGCTCGAAGACCTGGGTTGGTACGTCGCCGACAACCTGCCTCCCGAGCTGATCGCGCGGATGGTCGAGTTGGGGCTCGCGGCGGGTTCGCGCATCACACAGCTGGCAGTGGTGATGGACGTGCGATCGCGCGGCTTCACCGGTGATCTGGAGTGGGTCCGAAACGAACTCGCGGCCCGCAACATCACGCCGCGGGTGTTGTTCCTCGACTCCTCCGATGACATCCTGATCCGCCGCTACGAGCAGAACCGGCGAAGTCACCCGCTGCAGGGCAATCAAACTCTCGCGGAGGGCATTACGGCCGAGCGGGCGATGCTCGCACCGGTGCGGGCCGTGGCCGACCTGGTCATCGACACGTCGACGTTGTCGGTGCACGACCTACGGGCCGGCATCGAGCGCGCCTTCGGCAGCGAAGCCGTGTCGCACACCAGCGTGACCGTGGAGTCGTTCGGCTACAAGTACGGGTTGCCAATGGACGCCGACACCGTGATGGACGTGAGGTTCCTGCCCAATCCGCACTGGGTCGACGAGCTGCGGCGCCACACGGGGCAGCATCCGGCGGTGCGCGATTACGTCCTGGGTCAACCGGGGGCCGCCGAGTTCCTGGAGACCTACCATCGGCTGCTGGAGGTGATCATCGACGGCTACCGTCGGGAGGGCAAGCGCTACATGACCGTCGCCATCGGCTGTACGGGCGGCAAGCACCGCAGTGTGGCCATCGCGGAGGCTCTCGCGTCGCGACTGCAGGGTGGTGACCAGTTGTCGGTGCGGGTGTTGCACCGGGACCTGGGACGCGAATGAGTGCACGCATCGTCGCCCTCGGGGGCGGGCACGGGCTGTACGCAACCCTCTCGGCGGCACGTCGTCTGACGCCGCACGTGACCGCGGTGGTCACCGTCGCCGACGACGGCGGCTCGTCGGGGCGGCTGCGCGGCGAACTCGACGTGGTGCCGCCGGGTGATCTACGAATGGCGCTGGCGGCGTTGGCATCCGACACTCCACACGGGCAACTTTGGGCAACCATCATCCAACACCGCTTCGGTGGCAGCGGCGCACTCGCCGGGCACCCGATCGGCAACCTCATGCTGGCCGGGCTCAACGAGGTCCTGGCCGATCCGGTCGCCGCGCTCGACGAGCTCGGCCGCATGCTCGGACTCAAGGGTCGGGTGTTGCCGATGTGCCCCATCGCGCTGCAGATCGAGGCCGACGTCAGCGGGCTTGGAGTCCGACCCGCGGATGAGCCGGGTGATCCGGGGTCAGGTCGCGGTCGCCACGACGGTCGGCAAGGTGCGGCGTGTGCGGCTGCTGCCGGGGAATCCGCCGGCGACCCATCAGGCGGTCGACGCGATCATGGCGGCCGATCTCGTGGTCCTGGGCCCGGGTTCCTGGTTCACCAGCGTGATCCCGCATCTCCTGGTGCCGCAGCTCGCGTCGGCTCTGCAGGCAACGCAGGCCCGTCGCGCGTTGGTGCTCAACCTGGCGGCCGAGCCGGGGGAGACCGCCGGATTCTCCGCGGAACGCCACATCCACGTGATCTCCCAGCATGCTCCGGGATTCACCGTGCACGACGTCGTCGTCGACTCGGCGAGTGTGCCCAGCGAGCGGGAGCGCGAGCAGCTGCAGCCGGACGGCGACCATCCTCGGCGCCGAAGTCGAGTTTGCCGAGGTCTCGAGACCTGGTACACCATTACATGACCCGGCAAGACTGGCCGCGGCTCTGGAGCGGGTGCGACTGCGGGGGACTGCACCTGATCGGATACTGCAGGAGCCGACCGGTCCCACGTCCGTACGGTCGGTCGACGAGAGGTGACGGTTTCGTGGCGATGACAGCCGAGGTCAAGGACGAGCTGAGTCGGCTGTTGGTCAACTCGGTCAGCTGCGCGAAGGCCGAAGTGGCGTCACTCTTGCGGTTCGCCGGGGGCCTGCACATCGTCGCCGGCCGCGTCGTGGTCGAGGCAGAGGTCGATCTGGGGATCATCGCCCGGCGACTGCGCAAGGACATCTTCGACCTCTACGGCTACAACGCCGACGTGCACGTGCTGTCGGCAGGCGGGCATCCGCAAGAGCACCCGCTACGTAGTCCGGGTTGCCAAGGACGGCGAGGCGCTGGCGCGCCAGACCGGCCTGCTGGACCTGCGCGGCCGGCCGGTGCGTGGTCTGCCCGCCCAGGTCGTCGGCGGCAGCGTCGGTGACGCCGAAGCCGCCTGGCGCGGTGCGTTTCTCGCGCACGGTTCGCTCACCGAGCCGGGTCGCTCCTCGGCGCTCGAGGTCAGCTGCCCGGGGCCGGAGGCAGCGCTCGCGCTGGTCGGCGCCGCGCGGCGGCTGGGCGTCGAGCGCGAAGGCCCGCGAGGTGCGCGGTACCGACCGGGTGGTGGTGCGCGACGGCGAGGCCATCGGGGCCCTGCTGACCCGCATGGGCGCCCAGGACACCCGGTCTGACCTGGGAGGAGCGTCGCATGCGGCGCGAGGTGCGGGCCACCGCCAACCGCCTCGCCAACTTCGACGACGCCAACCTGCGCCGCTCGGCTCGGGCGGCGGTGGCGGCGGCGGCGCGGGTGGAGCGCGCGCTGCAGATCCTCGGCGACGACGTGCCCGATCACCTGCCGCTGCGGGCGGCTCCGGGTGCAGCACCGTCAGGCGTCACTGGAGGAACTTGGCCAGTTGGCCGACCCGCCGATGACCAAGGACGCTGTGGCCGGCCGTATTCGGCGGCTGCTGTCGATGGCCGACCGCAAGGCGAAGCAAGACGGATTCCCGACACCGAGTCGGCGGTCACCGCCGGATCTGCTCGACGAGGCCTGAACCTGCCGCTCCGATCGAGCTGGAGACTGACGCACGCTGCGGGCCATCCGCGCAGGTAGGCTGGATGAGCTCCACATCGACCGATGAACCCCGCGTCCGCGTGTGCACCAGGCTGCGCGCTGCGGGGCACGGCGCGATCAGGCTGACATCAGGGCAGTTCATCGGCGACTAAGGAGCGAAACGTGACCATCCGGGTAGGCGTCAACGGCTTCGGTCGTATCGGCCGTAACTTCTTCAGGGCAGTCGACGCGCAGAACGCGCTCGGGTAGAACACCGACATCGAGATCGTGGCCGTCAACGACCTCACCGACAACGCGACGCTGGCACACCTGCTGAAGTACGACTCGATCCTCGGCCGGCTGCCGTACGATGTGTCGCTCGAGGGCGACGACACCATCGTCGTCGGCATCCACCAAGATCAAGGCGCTCGCGCACAAGGCGGCCCGTCCGCGAACTTCCGTGGGGCGACCTGGGCGTCGACGTCGTCGTCGAGTCCACCGGCATCTTCACCGACGCCGCGAAGGCCAAGGGCCACCTCGACGCCGGCGCCAAGAAGGTCATCATCTCCGCGCCCGCCAAGGGCGAGGACATCACCATCGTGATGGGCGTCAACGACGACAAGTACGACGGCAGCCAGAACATCATCTCCAACGCGTCGTGCACCACCAACTGCCTCGGCCCGATGGCCAAGGTCCTCAACGACGAGTTCGGCATCGTCAGTGGTCTGATGACCACGATCCACGCCTACACGCAGGATCAGAACCTGCAGGACGGTCCGCACAGCGATCTGCGTCGCGCCCGCGCCGCCGCGCTGAACATCGTCCCCACCGGCACCGGTGCCGCCAAGGCCATCGGCCTGGTTATGCCCGAACTGCAAGGGCAAGCTCGACGGCTACGCACTGCGGGTGCCGATCCCCACGGGCTCGGTCACCGACCTGACCGTCGACCTGACCAAGTCGGCGACCGCCGACGAGATCAACGCCGCGATGAAGGCCGCCGCCGACGGCCCGCTCAAGGGCATCCTGAAGTACTACGACGCGCCGATCGTGTCGAGCGACATCGTCACCGACCCGCACAGCTCGATCTTCGACTCCGGTCTGACGAAGGTCATCGACGACCAGGCCAAGGTCGTGTCCTGGTACGACAACGAGTGGGGTTACTCCAACCGCCTCGTCGACCTGATCGGCCTCGTCGGCAAGTCGCTGTGAGCGCGAGTGGCGATTACGTGGCAGTTCAGACGCTGGAGGATCCTGCTCGATGGACGGGTGTCGAGGGTCGCGGCGTACTCGTGCGCTCCGACCTCAACGTCCCGCTGGACGACGAGGGCACCATCACCGACCCCGGCCGCATCATCGCGTCGGTCCCACCATCAAGGCACTGGCCGAGGCGGGTGCGAAGGTCATCGTCACCGCGCACCTCGGCCGCCCGAGGGCGAGCCCGACCCCAAGTACTCGCTCGCCCCCGTCGCCGCAGCCCTCGGTCGAGTACTCGGTCGCACATGTCCAACTCGCCGGCGACGTCGTCGGCGCCGACGCGCTCGCCCGCGCCGAGGGCCTCACCGACGGCGACGTGCTGCTGCTGGAGAACATCCGGTTCGACGCCCGCGAGACCAGCAAGGACGACGCCGAGCGGTTGGCGCTGGCGACGGCGCTGGCCGAACTGGTCGGCCACGACGGCGCCTTCGTCTCCGACGGCTTCGGCGTGGTGCACCGCAAGCAGGCGTCGGTCTACGACGTGGCGACCCTGCTGCCGCACTATGCCGGCGGCCTGGTGGCCACCGAGGTCAAGGTGCTCGAGCAGCTGACCAGCTCGACGGCGCAAGCCGTACGCGGTGGTGTTGGGCGGCTCGAAGGTCTCGGACAAGCTGGGGGTCATCGAGACCCTCGCCACCAAGGTCGACAGCCTCGTCATCGGCGGCGGAATGTGCTTCACGTTCCTTGCCGCACAAGGTGTTTCGGTTGGAAAGTCGATGCTGCAGGAGGAGATGATCGACACCTGCGCCAAGCTTCTCGAGCGATTACGGCGACGTCATCCACCTGCCGGTGGACATCGTCGTCGCCGAGGAATTCTCCGCCGACTCACCGGCGGAGACGGTGGCCGCCGACGAGATTCCCGACGGGAGGATGGGCCTCGACATCGGCCCGGAGTCGGTGAAGCGCTTCGCCGCGCTGCTCTCCAACGCCAAGACGGTGTTCTGGAACGGTCCGATGGGCGTGTTCGAGTTCCCGGCGTTCGCCGCGGGCACCAAGGGGGTCGCGGAGGCGATCATCGGCGCGACGGCCAAGGGCGCGTTCAGCGTCGTCGGCGGCGGCGACTCCGCAGCAGCCGTGCGGCAACTGGGTCTGCCGGATGACGGTTTCTCGCACATTTCCACCGGCGGCGGCGCATCTCTGGAATACCTTGAGGGCAAGACGCTGCCCGGTATCGCCGTACTCGAGTAGTCCTAACATCTCCCAACACCGAGGAGTCCCGTGTCCCGCAAGCCGTTGATCGCCGGCAACTGGAAGATGAACCTCAACCACTTCGAGGCCATCGCCCTGGTGCAGAAGATCGCCTTCTCGCTTCCAGAGAAGTACTTCGACAAGGTCGACGTGACCGTCATCCCCCCGTTCACCGACCTGCGCAGCGTGCAGACGCTGGTCGACGGCGACAAGCTCAAGCTCACCTACGGTGCGCAGGACCTCTCGCAGCACGACTCCGGTGCCTACACGGGCGAGATCAGCGGCGCGTTCCTGGCCAAGCTCGGCTGCACCTACGTCGTCGTCGGGCACTCCGAACGCCGGACCTATCACGACGAGGACGACGCGCTCGTCGCCGCGAAGGCACTCGCCGCGCTCAAGCACGGCCTGACCCCGATCGTGTGCATCGGCGAGGGGCTCGAGATACGCGAGGCGGGCGATCACGTCGCCTACAACGTCAACCAGCTCAGGGGATCGCTGGCCGGGCTCACCAAGGAGCAGATCGCCGCGGTGGTCATCGCGTACGAACCGGTGTGGGCGATCGGCACCGGACGTGTGGCCAGCGCCGCAGACGCGCAGGAGGTCTGCGAGGCCATTCGCACCGAACTCGCAGAGTTGGCGTCCATCGACGTCGCTTCCGAGGTTCGCGTCCTGTACGGCGGCTCCGCCAACGCGAAGAACGTCGGTGAACTCATCGCCCAGGATGACGTCGACGGGGCGCTCGTCGGCGGCGCGTCGCTGGACGGCGAGCAGTTCGCGATCCTGTCGGCGATCGCCGCCGGCGGTCCGCTGCCCTGACGACCGGGGGCGTCGACGTCCGGTGACCTCGGGCAGTTTCCGGTGCGGAGCCCAGGGCCTGTATTCTCGGCCTCATGCTCTTCCCCTTGCAGATCACACTGATCGTCACCAGCCTGTTGGTGGTGTTGCTGGTGTTGCTGCACCGGGCCAAGGGCGGTGGCCTCTCGACGCTGTTCGGCGGCGGCGTGCAGTCCAGCCTGTCGGGGTCGACGGTCGTCGAGAAGAACCTCGACCGGCTGACCTACTTCGTGATCGGTATCTGGCTGGTCTCCATCATCGGTTCCGCGCTGTCGATCAAGTACGGCGTCTAGCAGTTCGAGCCTGGCGTCGGTCGGTCCGGTCGGTCAGGATCATGGTCCGCGACGGTCGTGTTCTTCGGATCGACGCGTCGAGTCGCGCGCGTGCGAACGACTTGCGGCCACCAGAACCAGCGTCCCAGCAGCGCGGCGATGGCCGGCGTCATGAACGACCGCACCACCAGGGTGTCGAACAGTAGGCCGAGCGCGATGGTCGTGCCGACCTGACCGATGACCTGCAGGTCGCTGAACACGAACGACGCCATCGTCGCGGCGAACACCAGACCCGCGGATGTCACCACCGAGCCGCTGCCCGCCATGGCCCGGATGATGCCGGTCTTCAACCCGGCGTGGATCTCCTCCTTGAAGCGGGACACCAGCAGCAGGTTGTAGTCCGATCCCACGGCGAGCAGCAGGATGATCGACATCGCGAGCACCATCCAGTGCAGCTGGATGCCGAGCAGATACTGCCACAGCAGCACCGACAGCCCGAATGACGCACCGAGCGAGAGCAGCACGGTCCCGACGATCACCGCCGCGGCGACGACGCTGCGCGTGATGATCAGCATGATGGCGAAGATGAGTGCGGCCGCGGCGATCCCTGCGATCAGCAGGTCGTAGTAGGAGCCGTCCCGCATGTCCTTGTAGGTGGATGCGGTGCCGCCGAGGTAGATGGTGGAGCCCTCCAGCGGCGTGCCCTTGATCGCCTCCTTGGCGGCGGTCCTGATCGCATTGATGTGCGAGATGCCCTCGACGGTGGCGGGGTCGCCTTCGTGGCTGATGATGAAGCGCACCGACTTGCCGTCGGGGGAGATGAAGTTCTTCATGGCGCGTTTGAAGTCCGCGTTGTCGAAGATCTCGGGCGGCAGGTAGAACGAGTCGTCGTTCATCGAGGCATCGAAGGCATCGCCCATGGCGGTGCTGTTCTCCGACGCCGCAGACTGCTGGTCCTGCATGCCCTTCTGGCTGGCATACATCGTCAGCATCATGGTCTTCATCGACTTCATGGTCTGGATCATGTCGGGCATCAGCGCCACCAGCTGCGGCATCAGTGCGTCGAGCTTCTCCAGTTCGGGCACCAGTTGCTGGACGTCGTCGGTCAGGATGTCGATGCCGTCGAGGGTGTCGAACACCGAGCGCAGTGCCCAGCAGCCTGGGATGTCGTAACAGTGCGGTTCCCAGTAGAAGTAGTTGCGGATCGGGCGGAAGAAGTCGTCGAAGTTGGCGATGTTGTCGCGCAGTTCGGCGATGTCGACGGTCATGGTCTTGGTCTTGGCGACCATCTGCGTGGGTGACCGCGGCCATCTGCTCGGTCAGGTTCGACATCTTGGTCATCGTGTCGATGGTCGTCTGCATGTCGTCGGCCTGGACCAGCATGTCGGCCATCCGGTCCTGCATGTACTTCTCGTTCAGCGTCTGGGTGGTGCCCTGCATGCTCATCAGGAACGGGATCGTGGTGTGCTCGATCGGCTTGCCCTCGGGCCGGGTGATCGTCTGCACCCTGGCGATGCCCGGCACGCGGAAGATGGCCCGGGCGATCTTCTCGATGACGAGGAAGTCGGCTGAGTTGCGCAGGTCGTGGTCGCTCTCGACCATCATCATCTCGGGGTTCATCCGGGCGGTGTCGAAGTGCCGGTCGGCGACGGCGTAGCCGACGTTGGACGGCGTGTCGGCGGGCAGGTACCTGCGGCTGTCGTAGTTGGTCTTGTAGCCGGGTAGGGCGAGCAGGCCGACCAGCGCAAGTGCGATGGTGGCGACCAGAACGGGCCCCGGCCACCGCACCACGATCGTGCCCAGCCGACGCCAGCCCCGGGTTCGGATGCGCTTGGGTTCGAACAGGCCGATGCGGCTGCCGAGTACGACGACGGCGGGACCCAACGTGAGCGCGGCGATGACGGCGACCAGGACGCCGACCGCGCAGGGCACGCCCATGGTCTGGAAGTAGGGCAGTCGCGTGAAGCTCAGGCAGAGCATCGCGCCCGCGATCGTCAGGCCTGACCCCAGAACCACGTGAGCGGTCCCGTGAAACATCGTGTAGTACGCCGTTTCCCGATCCTCGCCGGTGTGGCGTGCCTCCTGATATCGACCCAGGAGGAAGATGGCGTAGTCGGTTCCCGCGGCGATCACGATCAGGGTCAGCAGGTTGACCGCGAACGTCGACAACCCGATGATCCCGGCGTTGCCCAGGAACGCCACGATGCCCCGCGCCGCACCGAGTTCGATGAACACCATGACGAGGGTCAGGATCATGGTGATGACGGACCGGTAGACGAACAGCAGCATGACCGCGATGACGACCATCGTGATGATGGTGACCTTGACGACGCCCTTGTCCCCGGCGTGGTGCTGATCGGCCGACAGCGGCGCTCCGCCGGTGACGAAGGCCTTCACGCCCTGCGGTGCGGGTGTGCCGTCGACGATCTCGCGCACGGCGGCGACCGACTCGTTGGCCAGTGTCTCACCCTGGTTGCCCCGGAGATTGACCGAAACGTAGGCGGATTTGCCGTCGCTGCTCTGGGCGCCGGACGCGGTGAGCGGATCACTCCAGAAGTCCGAGACGTGCTCCACGTGGACTGGGTCGGTCTCGAGCTTCTTGATCAGTTCGTCGTAGTAGCGGTGGGCGTCGGCGCCGAGCGGCTGCTCGCCCTCCAGGATGATCATCGCACTGCTGTCGGAGTCGAACTCGTCGAAGTTGGCGCCGATCCGCTGCATCGACACGAACGCCGGCGCATCGTGGGCATTCATCGACACGGTGTTCTTCTCGCCGACCTTCTCCAACTGCGGCACGAGCATGTTGGTGACGACGGTCAGCGCGACCCAGCCCAGCACGATGGGCAGGGCGAGTACCCGGATGAGGTGCGCGATCCGCGACCGCTGCTCTATGTCGCGCTTCATGGTCGGCCGGCCGCTTCCTGCGCCTCGAAAGCACGTGGTGCGCCGACGCCGGGGTGCGCGAGGCGCGTACCTCGGCTCCCGCGGCCAAGCGTCTGCATCCCACGTCCCCTCGGTCGGACCTCCGTC
This sequence comes from uncultured Actinomycetota bacterium, assembly GCA_963798245.1. Taxonomy (GTDB): domain Bacteria; phylum Actinomycetota; class Actinomycetes; order Mycobacteriales; family Mycobacteriaceae; genus Mycobacterium. The sequence continues at coordinate 311,048 of CAWCSO010000001.1, read as the reverse complement.
GGCGGCCGAACACATGACACGTTCGTGTCGCGTGTCATATATCTAGCCCGTCAAACTGTCTATGTCAACGTCGCCCCTAGTAGCCGGCGTCCACTCGAATCGCCTGTTCACAGCATGTTCACAGGCGTGGTCGGCCACGGGGTCGGCACCGGTGCCCCGCTCATCCTGCAACGGATTCGGCGCACGTCGATACTGGACGCATGGCAGACGGCACGGACATCGCTCTCGCACCCATCGGCTCGGTTCGCCGCACCCAGGTGGGGCGTGAGGCCACCGAACCGATGCGAGAGGACATCCGCCTCCTGGGCGCGATCCTCGGCGACACGGTTCGCGAGCAGAACGGTGACGAGGTATTCGAGCTGATCGAGCGCGCCCGCGTCGAGTCATTCCGGGTCCGGCGCTCCGAGATCGACCGTTCCGAACTGGCAGGTCTGTTCGACGACATCGACGTGCATCAGGCCATCCCGGTCATCCGCGCCTTCACGCACTTCGCGCTGCTGGCCAATGTCGCCGAGGACATCCATCGGGAGCGTCGACGCGCCGTGCACGTGGCGGCCGGCGAGCCGCCGCAGGGCAGCAGCCTGGCCTCGACGTATCTGAAGCTGGAGTCGGCGGACCTGGACGTTGCGACGGTCGCCGACGCGCTGACCGGCGCTCTGGTGTCTCCGGTGATCACCGCGCATCCCACCGAGACCCGGCGACGAACCGTGTTCGACACCCAACACCGCATCACCGAGTTGATGCGGATGCGCGCGCAGGGACACACGCACACCGATGACGGTCGCAGCATCGAAACCGAACTTCGCCGCCACATCCTGGTGTTGTGGCAGACCGCGCTGATCCGGCTGTCACGGTTGAAGATCCAGGACGAGATAGAAACCGGCCTGCGCTACTACCCGGCGGCATTCTTCGAGGTCATCCCTCAGGTGAACGCCGAAGTACGGGCAGCGCTGCAGGCACGGTGGCCCGGTTCGGGTCTGCTCGAGGAACCGATCCTGCGGCCCGGCTCCTGGATCGGTGGCGACCGGGACGGCAATCCGAATGTCAATGCCGACGTGGTCAGATTGGCCACCGGCAGCGCGGCCTACACGGCCCTGGCGCACTACTTCGTCGAGCTCAGCGCACTCGAGGAGGAGTTGTCGATGTCGGTGCGGCTGGTCAGGATCACCGACGAGCTGGCCGCTCTGGCCGACACGTGTGGCGAGCCGGCCCGGGCGGACGAGCCCTACCGTCGTGCCCTGCGGGTGGTCCACGGCCGTCTCACCGCGACCGCCGAGAGGATCCTCGACCGGCAACCCGAGCGTCTGCTCGACCTGGGCATGGCGTCGTATGAGGCGCCGGGTGAGCTGTTGGCCGATCTCGACGTCATCGACGCGTCGCTGCGCGCCAACGGAAGCGCAGTACTGGCAGATGACCGCCTGGCCCGGTTCAGGGAAGCGGTGCGGGTCTTCGGCTTCCATCTGTCCGGCCTGGACATGCGGCAGAACTCCGACGTGCACGAGGAAGTCATCGCCGAGCTGCTGGCGTGGGCCGGCGTGCACGCGGACTACCGGTCACTGCCCGAGCCGGAACGGGTCGAGCTTCTGGTCGCCGAACTCGCCACGCGCAGGCCGCTCGTCGGCGACGGGGCGGAGCTGTCCGAACTGGCCCGCAAGGAGCTGGACATCGTGCTGGCGGCCTCTCGCGCCGTGAAGGTGTTCGGATCGCAGGCGGTTCCGAACTACATCATCTCGATGTGCCAGTCGGTGTCGGACATGCTCGAGGCTGCGATCCTGCTGAAGGAGGCCGGCCTGCTGGACGCCTCGGGAACCGACGTCTACAGCCCGGTGGGCATCGTGCCGCTGTTCGAAACCATCGAGGATCTGCAACATGGTTCGTCGATCATGGAAGCGCTGCTGAACATTCCGCTGTACCGGGCGCTCGTCCATGCGCGCGGCGAAAGTCAGGAAATCATGCTTGGCTACTCCGATTCCAACAAGGACGGCGGATACCTGGCGGCCAACTGGGCGCTGTACCGCGCCGAGTTGGACCTGGTCGAGATGGCTCGCAAGACCGGGATCCGGATGCGGCTCTTCCATGGCCGCGGCGGCACCGTCGGTCGCGGCGGCGGCCCCAGCTACGACGCCATCCTGGCTCAGCCGCCGGGCGCGGTGAAGGGCTCCCTGCGCATCACCGAGCAGGGGGAGGTCATCGCCGCCAAGTACGCCGAGCCCCGCATTGCCCACCGCAACCTGGAGACGCTGTTGGCGGCGACGCTGGAATCGACGCTGCTCGACGTGGAGGGGCTTGGGGACGCGGCGGGCCCCGCCTACGAGGTGCTCGACGACGTGGCGGCAAGGGCGCAGGCGGCGTACGCGGACCTGGTACACGAGACGCCGGGTTTCGTCGAGTACTTCAAGGCGTCGACACCGGTCAGCGAGATCGGCTCGCTGAACATCGGCAGTCGGCCAGCCTCTCGCAAGCCCACCACCGCGATCTCGGACCTGCGTGCGATTCCGTGGGTGTTGTCGTGGAGTCAGTCGCGGGTGATGCTGCCCGGCTGGTACGGCACGGGAACGGCGTTCGAGGATTGGATCGAGGCCGGTGACGGTCGTCTCGAGGTGCTCCAGGACCTCTACCAGCGATGGCCGTTCTTCAGCACGGTGCTGTCCAACATGGCCCAGGTAATGGCGAAGGCCGACATGGGCCTTGCGGCGCGCTACTCCGAACTGGTGGAGGACGAGGCGTTGCGACACAGGGTCTTCGACAAGATCGTCGACGAGTATCACCGGACCCTGCGGATGCACAAGTTGATCACCGGGCACGACGACCTTCTGGCCGACAACCCGTCCCTCGCCCGTTCGGTATTCAACCGTTTTCCGTACCTCGAGCCGCTGAACCACCTGCAGGTCGAACTGCTGCGCCGGTACCGTGCCGGTGATGCCGAGGAACTCGTCCAGCGGGGAATCCTGCTCACCATGAGCGGGTTGGCGACGGCGCTGCGCAACAGCGGGTAGCCCCGTTGACCGCGTCCACGAACCACGTCAGTCAGGCCTGCATATCGGAGATCTCGGTCACCGGCACGCGTTGATGGCCCACCGTGACATATGATGGATTGAGTAAATCAATAAATCCATGAATTGGGGAGGCCGCGTCGTGCCGAACGCCAGCGATCCACGGCGGCCGCTGTACGAGATCAAGGCCAATCTGTTCAAGGCGCTCGCCCACCCGGCACGGATCCGAGTCCTGGAGATCCTGGCGGCCGGCGACCAGCCCACCCCGGTCAGTGAGATTCTGGCCGAGACCGACATCGAATCGACGCTGCTGTCGCAGCACCTCGCGGTTCTCAAACGGAACCGCGTTGTTCGCGGCGATCGAGTGGGCAACGCCGTGTTCTACACGCTTGCTCATCCATCCATCTCCGAACTGTTGGTGACCGCGCGAGCATTCCTCACCGACACGCTTGGCGCGCAACGCGATCAGTACGACGCGCTCGGTGCGTTGCCCCCGCTCAACGGCCCACGGTGACCACGCTCGGTAGCGCAACTGGGGCGCTCGCACGGTTCCTGCCCAGACGTTCTGACTACGCAGGTCTGCGTGGGTCCTACCGCCGCGACATCATCGCCGGTCTCACGGTCGGTGTGGTCGCATTGCCGCTGGCGCTGGCGTTCGGGATCAGCTCCGGTGTCGGTGCGGCCGCCGGACTCGCGACAGCGGTGATCGCCGGTTTGGTGGCGGCCGTGTTCGGCGGATCACACGTGCAGGTGTCTGGACCGACGGGTGCCATGGCCGTCGTGCTCGCCCCGATCGTCGCCGTTCACGGCCTCGGCAGCATCGCCGTCGTGACCATCCTCGCGGGCGCGATCGTGATGGTGGCCGGCATTACCGGCCTGGGTCGAGCCGTCACCTTCATTCCGTGGCCGGTGATCGAGGGCTTCACGCTGGGAATCGCGACGATCATCTTCCTGCAACAGGTCCCCGCGGCGTTCGGGCAGACCGCATCGTCGGGAGGGCGCCCACTGTTCGCAACGTGGAGTGTGCTCGCCGGCCTCGATTGGCACGAGGCGGCAGGAGCGGTCGGGGTGGTCGCGTTCACCGCGGTCGTCATGGTGGTGCTTCCACGCATCCATCGCGGCATCCCGGCGTCATTGACCGCGGTGGTGGCCGTGACCGTGTTCGTGGCGGTATCGGGCCTGGAGGTCGCGACCATCGGGACGTTGCCCGCCCATCTCGCCGCGCCGGTCATGCCGCAGATCGACGTCGGGGCGCTACCGACCCTGCTGGGAGCAGCGGTGACCATCGCTGCGCTCGCAGCGATCGAGTCCCTGTTGTCGGCGCGCGTGGCGGCGACGATGTCGGTGACCGGCCCCTACGACCCGGACCGGGAGCTGGTCGGGCAGGGCCTGGCTTCGGTGGCTTCTGGGTTCTTTGGTGGCATGCCCGCGACCGGGGCCATTGCGCGGACCGCCGTCAACGTCCGCTCCGGGGCGCGTACCCGGGTCTCGGCAATCACGCATTCGCTGCTGCTGCTCGCCGTCGTCTATCTGGCGACCGGACCGGTGTCGCGGATTCCGCTGGGCGCGCTTGCCGGGGTTCTGATGGTGACCGCCTTTCGGATGATCTCGGCGAAGACGGTGCGAAAGATCGTCTGCTCCACGCGGTCGGACGCTTTGGTGTTCATCCTGACCGCGGTGGTGACCGTGAGCCTCGACCTCATCGAGGCGGTCGCTGTCGGCGTGGTGTTCGCGGCGTTCTTCGCGTTGCGTACGGTCGCCGGGCGCAGCAGCGTCGTTCGTGAAGAGCTGCCCGGGTCAAGGGAGCCCGGCGACGAACAGATTGCGTTGCTCAGGCTCGACGGCGCGATGTTCTTCGGCGCGGCCGAGCGGATATCCGATGCCATCGCCCTGGACACCGAGCACCCGCGGGTAGCCGTGGTGATCATCCGCATGTCGCACCTGGGGATGCTGGATGCCACCGGTGCGAACACGCTCGCCGAAATTGCCACGGAGCTGGAGGCTCGCGGTATCACCGTCATCATCAAAGGCGTTCAGCCCGAACACATGCCGGTGCTGACGACGGTCGGCGTGATCGACGCGCTTCGTCATCAGAACCATCTCGTGGATACGCTCGACGAGGCGGTGGCGCATGCGCGCAGCCATGTCGTGGTGCCATCGCGCTGACACGTCAGCCCGTCTCACCCGTTCACCGTCTCACCGTGCGCGATAGTGGACCGGACACGGGTCGGCGGAACGCGCCACCCCGCCGATCTGCTGCGGTACCGGGCGGGGGTACCCGGTCCAGGCGGGGGTCGTGTCGTAGCGGCCCAGGAGGTGGGCCATCGCCGCGGTCATCGCCGTCAGCGAGAAGTGTTGGGCGGGACAGGAATGCCTGCCGTGGCCGAACGCGGTCACCAGCATCGGCGAGGCCAGCTCGTGCCGGTCGGCCAGCCGATATCGGTGCCATCGCGCGGGTTCCCACCGTGCCAGCCCGGGCGCGGCCGACGAGTTGAGCAGGGGGAGCAGCGTCGCGATCGTCCATCCGGGGGGCACGTCGACGGTTTCTTCACCGGTGTCGAACGCCACTGGCTTCAGCACGGCGCGCGACATGATGGACCGCTGTGCCAGCCTCGTGCTCTCCAGCGCACAGCGCTGGGCCAGGTCGCCGTCCCCGGCGACGACCGCGCGAAGCTCCTCGGGATGGGTCAGCAGGTCGACGATCGCCCAGCCCAGCGCCGCCATCAAATTGGACATCGACGCGATGTGGATCAGTGCCACGTCCATGGCGATGCCGCGGGTGCGCACGTCCGGGGATTCAGCGGCCCACGCGTCGACGATCCGGCCGAACAGCGCTGATTCGAATGCCGGACTCCGTTGGCGCAGAGAATCGTCGATCACATCCGTGATCTGGTCGAGTGCCGCCCGCTCGGCCCTCATCCCGGACGCCGCGACGGCGGCCATCGAGTCCGGGTGAACGAACGCGTCGGACCCGTCCAGCGTGTCGAATGCCTGCACCAGTCGCTCGAACGCGTCACCGTCGGCGCAACCGGGCCCGGCCCAAGACGCCAATCCCATCCGGTGCCCGAGCCTGCGGGTCAGCGTGAACACGTCGACCGACCCGTGGTCGCCGAGTTCGGTATCGGTGGCGTCCAGCGCATGGTCGAGGTTGGTGAGGTAGGACGAGACGTCGTCGCGGCGAAACAGCGAGTTCGGCAGCGTGCGCCTGCCGGCGAACAGTTCGTCAGGCAGTTTGCGGCGCAGCATCAGGTAGTCCGCCAAGCCCTTGCTCGCCGCGTCCTCGGCGAGCGCGTAGAACGACTCGACGCCCGTCGGCGAGAACGTGAAGAGGTAGTGGTCGCCGCCGCTGGACACCACGAACGAGTCCCCGTGTGCCGCCCGCGCAGCGGCGATCGCCGCCACGGCGTCGGAGACCGCGACATCCCAGGGCAGGCCGACGCCAGCCGCGACGGGCAGGACGTCGAGCGGTCCCGGCACTACAGGCCGGTGGTCTTGCGCACGGCATTGACCGCGCCGCGCAACGCGTTCTCGGTCACAGCCAAGGGCGCCATCACCGATTCACCGACGCCCACGATGCGTTCGACGCGTTCCACGATGGACTCCAGGCGTTCGACCACGCCGATCAGTCGTGGCGCGAGTTCGTCGATGCGGGTGATGGTGTCGTTGAACCGGGCCAGCGTGGAATCCAGTCCGCTGGTCGAGCTGTTGAGATCGGTGAGCGTCGCGCCGAGTTCGTTGAGCAGCGTGTCCACCTGCTCCACGGTGACATCGGCATTGAGCGCAGCCTGGGTCAGCGTCCTGATCCGCTGCCTTCCCGCACCCGCGCGGGTCCGGCCAACCCCTTTGTCTGCCATGAACGTCAGTATGCGATGACTAGAGCTTCGCCGCGGCCGCTTCGTCCAGTAGCCAGACCGTCGCCTGGCGGCCGAGGGCGCCCGCGGCGGGCACGTCCACCGCCGCCGCACCTCCGGTCGCCGCGGCGACCGCATCGGCCTTCTCCGCTCCGGCCACCACCAGCCACACCTCGCGTGAGCGACGCACCGCGGGCAGTGTCAGCGTGATGCGCAGCGGCGGCGGCTTGGGGGAGTCGGTGACGCCGACCACCAGCCGGGTCGTCTCCGCCACCGCGGCAGTGTGCGGGAACAACGAGTTGACGTGCCCCTCGCCGCCCATGCCGAGCAGGTGGACGTCGAAGTCCGGGGTGGACGCGCCCTGCGGAGCATGGGCGGCGAGAACCTGCTCGTAGGCCAGCGCCGCAGCGTCGATGTCGTCACCGAACTCACCGTCGCTCGCGGGCATCGCGTGCACGTTCGAGGCCGGAACCGCGATGTGATCCAGGAGGGCCTCACGCGCCTGCTTGTCGTTGCGGTCGTCGTCGGAGGCAGGCACGTACCGGTCGTCGCCCCAGAACAGATGTACCTTCGACCAGTCGATGGCCGCGCCGTGATCGCCGACGTGCTTGAGCAGTTTGACGCCGGTGCCGCCGCCGGTGAGGACGATGTGGGCGACACCGCGCGAGGCCACCGCGCCGACGATGGCGGCCACCAGGCGGTCACCCGCCGCCAGGACCAATGCATCGGCGTCGGCATACTTCTCGATCACGGTCTCAGACATATCGCACCTTGTCGATTCCCTGCAGCGCGGCGAAGTAGATCTCGTCGGCGTCCAGTCGGCGCATGTCCTCGGCCAGACACTCTCGGGTTTCCCTGCGCGCCAACGGAACCAGAGCGTCCGGCTTACCGGTGCGTGTCAACGAGGCAGTCACGCCCTGCTGCGGCCGGCTCAAGGTGATGGTCTCGTTCGAACGAACCAGTTCGACCTTGAGATCGCCGACGGCGCGGTGCACCGGTCCGTCGATCCGGCTCGCCAGCCAACCCGCCAGGACGTCGAGCGCGGGCTCGTCCTTCAGGCCCGACACCAGCGCCGACTGGATCGGCTCGTAGGGCCCCTGGTCCAGCTCCGAGGTCAGCAGCGCTCGCCAATAGGTGATTCGGCTCCAGGCGAGGTCGGTGTCGCCTGCGGTGTAGCCCGCCAGTCTGCTCTTGATCGCATCCAGTGGATTCACGGCACCGGTGGCGTCGGTGATCCGGCGAAGCGCCAACTTGCCCAACGGATCCTCTGCGGGCACGTCGGGGGCGATGTCGGGCCACCACACGACCACGGGGGTGTCGGGCAGCAGGAAGGGTATGACGACGCTGTTGGCGTGTCCCGCGAGCGGCCCGGACAGCCGCAGCACCACCACCTCGTTGGCGCCCGCGTCGCGACCCACCCTCACCTGGGCGTCCAGGCGGGCGTCGGTCGCCAGGCGGTCGCCGGGGATCACGACGATCACCCGGCAAGGGTGCTCGCGGCTGGCAGCGTTGGCCGCTTCGATCGACTGCTCGAGCATCGCCTCGGTGTCGGGCGCGATCACCAGTGTCAGCACCCTGCCGAGGGTGATCGCACCCCCCTCTTCGCGGAGGCCGACGATCTTCTTGTTGACCACATCGGTCGTGGTGTCGTCCAGTTCGACGATCATATCTGTCGTCTCCTCGCGCAAGCGCTCGTCACGGACGTCTCCAGTCGCGACCCGACCGGCGCAGCATCTCGAACGCCGAATCCGGTCCCCACGTGCCGGATTCGTAGGCGTCTGGTTTGCCGTGCGAGGCCCAGTACTCCAGCGCGGGATCGAGGATCTTCCAGGACAGTTCGACTTCGGCGTTGACGGGGAACAGTGAGGGTTCGCCGAGCAGCACGTCGAGGATCAGTCGCTCGTAGGCCTCGGGTGACTCCTCGGCGAACGCCGACCCGTAGGAGAAGTCCATGTTGACGTCACGGACCTCCATCGCGTTGCCGGGCACCTTCGACCCGAACCGCAACGTGATGCCCTCGTCGGGTTGCACCCGGATCACCAGCGCGTTCTTGCCCAGCTCCTCGGTCATGGTGGCGTCGAACGGGAGGTGCGGTGCCCGTTTGAACACCAGCGCGATCTCGGTCACCCTGCGGCCAAGGCGTTTTCCGGTACGCAGGTAGAACGGCACGCCGGCCCAGCGTCGGGTGTCCACGTCCAGGGTGATCGCGGCGAAGGTCTCGGTGGTCGAGGTCGTGGAGAAGCCCTCCTCGTCGAGCAGTCCGACCACCTTCTCGCCACCCTGCCAGCCCGCCGCGTACTGCCCACGCGACGTGGTCTCGTCCAGCGGTTGCGCCAGCGTGGTTGCAGACAGCACCTTGATCTTCTCGGCCTGTAGCTCCTTGGGATGGAAGCTGACCGGCTCTTCCATGGCCGTGAGAGCGAGCAACTGGATCAGGTGGTTCTGGATCACGTCGCGGGCGGCGCCGATACCGTCGTAATAGCCACCGCGGCCACCCAATCCGATGTCCTCGGCCATGGTGATCTGCACGTGATCGACGTAGTGGGCGTTCCAGATCGGCTCGAACATCTCGTTGGCGAACCGCAACGCCAACATGTTCTGCACCGTCTCCTTGCCCAGGTAGTGGTCGATGCGGAACACCGAGGACTCGGGGAACACGCTGTTGACCACTTCGTTGAGCGCTTCGGCGCTCTCCAGATCGTGACCGAACGGCTTCTCGATCACCACCCGGCTCCAGCAGCCGTCCGGCTTGTCGGCCAGCCCCGACTTCGAGAGTTGTTCGCACACCACCGGGAATGCGTTCGGCGGGATCGACAGGTAGAAGGCGTGATTGCCGCCGGTGCCGCGCTCGGCGTCGAGTGTGTGCAGAGCCTCGGCCAGACGCTCGAATGCCGCGTCGTCGTCGAAGGTGCCCTGAACGAAGCGGATTCCCTCGGCCAGCCGGTCCCAGACCTCCTGGCGGAACGGCGTGCGGGCGTGCTTCTTGACCGCGTCGTAGACGACCTTGCCGAAGTCCTCGTCGGCCCAGTCGCGGCGGGCGAACCCGACGAGCGCGAACGTGGGAGGCAGCAGCCCGCGGTTGGCCAGGTCGTAGATCGCCGGCATCAGCTTCTTTCGGGCGAGGTCGCCGGTGACGCCGAAGATCACGACGGCGCACGGCCCGGCGATGCGGGGCATCCGTTTGTCGCGCTTGTCCCGCAGCGGGTTCACCCAGTCGTCGGGCATGCTGCTGCAGTCGCTCACGGGCGGCTCAGGACTTCTCGTCCAGCTGGCCCTGCGTCGCCTCCAGCAGCTCGTTCCACGACTTCTCGAACTTCTCCACTCCCTCGTCCTCGAGCACCTTGAAGACGTCGACCAGGTCGATGCCGACGGCAGTCAGCTTGTCGAAGATCTCCTGCGAGGATTCTGCGGTGCCCGTGATGGTGTCTCCCGTGACCTCGCCGTGGTCGGCGACGGCCTCGAGCGTCTTCTCCGGCATGGTGTTGACCGTGTGGGGAGCGACCAGTTCGGTGACGTAGAGCGTGTCGGAGTAGTCGGGATTCTTTACCCCGGTGGATGCCCACAGCGGGCGCTGCACGCGGGCGCCGTCGGCCTTGAGCGCGCCGAACCGGTCACCGTCGACGAACACCTTCTCGTATGCGGCGTAGGCGAGGCGGGCGTTGGCCACGCCGGCCTTGCCGCGAAGGGCCAGCGCCTCGTCACCACCGATCTTCTCGAGCCGGGCGTCGATCTCGCTGTCCACCCGCGAGACGAAGAACGATGCGACCGAATGGATCTTGGAGATGTCGTGGCCGGCCGCCTTCGCCTTCTCCAGGCCGGTGAGATAGGCGTCCATGACGGCCTCGTGCCGCTCCACGGAGAAGATCAGGGTGACGTTGACCGAGATGCCCTCCGCGATCACCGCGGTGATCGCCGGCAGGCCCGCCAGCGCGGCCGGGATCTTGATCAGGAGGTTGGGCCTGTCGACGATCTTCCACAGCTCGATCGCCTGCAAGATGGTCTTGTCGGTGTCGTGCGCCAATCGCGGGTCCACCTCGATCGACACCCGGCCGTCGACCCCACCCGAGGCCTCGTAGGCCTTGGCCATCACGTCGCAGGCATTGCGCACGTCGTCGGTGGTCACGGTGCGGATGGTGGCGTCGACGTCGGCGCCACGCTCGGCGAGTTCCTTGACCTGGTCGTCGTAGGCCGTGCCGGCCGACAGCGCGGCCTGAAAGATCGACGGGTTGGTGGTGACGCCGACGATGCTGCGGGTGTCGATGAGCTTCTGCAGGTTTCCGGTCTGCAGTCGTTCGCGGGACAGGTCGTCGAGCCAAACGGACACTCCAGCGGCACTCAGCGCCGCGAGGTTCGGGTTCTGAGTCATCAATACTCCTAGTGGTAGGTCAGTTTTCCATTGATCGTTCCGCTGCGGCCACCACTGCCTCCGGGGTGAAACCGAACTCGCGGAACAACGTCTTCGCATCGGCCGATTCGCCGTAGTGCTCGAGCGAGACGATCTCGCCGGTGTCTCCGACGAGCTTGTGCCAGCTCTGTGCGATTCCTGCCTCCACGGCCACGCGTGCCGACACCTCCGGCGGCAGCACGCTGTCGCGGTACTCCTTGGGCTGGCTCTCGAACCACTCGACGCACGGCATCGAGACCACGTAGGCCACGACGTCCTTCTCGGCGAGTTGTCTTCGCGCCTCGACCGCCAACTGCAGTTCCGAGCCCGTGGCGATGATGATCACATCCGCGTCCTCGGCCGGTGTTCCTCCGCCGAGTACGTAACCGCCCTTGGCCACGCCCTCGGCGCTGGTGCCTTCCAGGACGGGGATTCCCTGGCGGGTGAGAATGAAACCAACCGGGCCACTGCCCGCACCACGAGCCACGATCGTGCGCCAGGCGTAGGCGGTCTCGTTCGGGTCGCCGGGACGCACCACCGACAGGTTGGGAATGGCCCGCAGCGCCGCGAGGTGTTCGACCGGCTGATGGGTCGGACCGTCCTCACCGAGGCCGATCGAGTCGTGCGTCCAGATGTAGATGGTGTCGATGTCCATCAGCGATGCGAGGCGCACGGCTCCCCGCATGTAGTCGGAGAACTGCAGGAACGTGCCGCCGAACGCCCGGGTGGGGCCGTGCAGGACGATGCCCGACAGGATCGAGCCCATGGCGTGTTCCCGGATGCCGAAGTGCAGCACCCGCCCGTACCAGTCGGCGGTGAAGTCCGCGGTCGAGATGGACGGCGGTCCGAACGACTTCACCCCCTCGATGGTGGTGTTGTTGCTGCCCGCGAGGTCCGCCGAGCCGCCCCACAGTTCGGGCAGCTTCGGCGCGACGTCGTTGAGCACCTGACCGAACGCTGCCCTGGTGGCCAGCGCCTTGGAACCCGGCTCCCAGTACGTCAGGTCGGCGTCCCAACCCTCGGGCAACTCCTGGGCCAGGAGGCGGTCCAGCAGCGCCTTGCGGTCCGGTTCACGTTCGGCCCACGCGTCGAATTCGCTCTGCCACTTCTCGTGGGCCTCGCGGCCCCGGTCCACCAGCTTGCGGGTGTGTTCGATGACCTCGTCACGCACCTCGAAGGTCTTGTCGGGGTCGAACCCCAGCACCTTCTTCGTCGCGGCGACCTCGTCATCGCCCAGCGCGGACCCGTGCACGCCGCCGGTATTCATCTTCGTCGGGGCGGGGTAGCCGATGATCGTGCGCAGTGAGATGAACGACGGCTTGTCGGTCACCTTCCTGGCTTCCTCGATGGCCGCTTCGATGCCGGTGACGTTCTCACCACCCTCGACCTCCTGCACGTGCCAGCCATAGGCGCGGTAGCGCGCGGGCACGTCCTCGGAAAGGGCGATGTCGGTGTCGTGCTCGATCGAGATCTGGTTGTGGTCGTAGAACACGATCAGGTTGCCCAGCTGCTGGGTGCCTGCCAGCGACGAAGCCTCGCTGGTCACGCCCTCCTCCATGTCGCCGTCCGATGCGATCACGTAGATGAAGTGGTCGAAGGGACTGGTTCCCGGTGCGGCGTCGGGGTCGAACAGCCCGCGCTCGTAGCGGGCCGCCATCGCCATCCCGACTGCCGATGCCAGGCCCTGACCGAGCGGCCCGGTGGTGATCTCGACGCCCCTCGTGTGGCGGAACTCCGGGTGCCCGGGTGTCTTGGACTTGAAGGTTCGCAGTGACTCGATATCGCTCAGTTCGAGTCCGAAGCCGCCGAGGTAGAGCTGGATGTACAGGGTGAGGCTGCTGTGCCCGCACGACAGCACGAAGCGGTCGCGGCCCAGCCAGTGCACGTCGCTGGGGTCGTGGTGCATCTGACGCTGAAACAGCGTGTACGCCAGCGGAGCCAGGCTCATCGCCGTGCCGGGATGGCCGTTGCCGACCTTCTGCACCGCGTCCGCTGCCAGCACGCGCACCGTATCGACGGCGACCGAGTCAAGATCGGTCCAGTCGTCGGGGTGATGGGGTTGGGTGAGTGCGGAAATCTCTTCCACAGTGGTCACGAACTCACTCCTAGGGTAGGCAAGGCCGGTCGTCCTCAACCCTAGTGCTGAATGCGCCGTCACCGCAGGCGGCCTGCGACAAGTTGGGTTTGCGTTCACCGGACGGCGGTGGCGCCGCCGGGCGAATCGACCCTGCGGTGTCCCATGCGGACCGGAGCGGTCTACCATCCTCTGTAGTAGAAGCCGCGTGCTGCCGCGAATTACGAGGAGAACAACTGCGTGAGCATTCGCGAGCGCCGTAATTTCCGCGAGGCGCCTAGTCGAACCCGTACCACGCTGCTGGCGTATCTGGCACTGACCAAGCCACGCGTGATCGAGCTGCTGCTCGTCACGACCATCCCCGCCATGCTGCTCGCGAACCGCGGCAGCGTCGACCCGCTGCTCATCCTCAACACGCTCATCGGCGGCATGCTGGCCGCGGCGGGCGCCAACACGCTCAACTGCGTCGCCGACGCCGACATCGACAAACTGATGAAGCGGACCGCGCTGCGGCCGCTGGCCCGGGCGACCGTGCCCACCAGACATGCCCTGGTGTTCGGACTGATCCTCTCGGTCGCGTCGTTCTTCTGGCTGTGGTTGACCACCAACCTGCTGTCCGGCCTGCTCGCCATCGGGACCATTGCGTTCTACGTATTCGTCTACACGCTGCTGTTGAAGCGTCGCACGTCGCAGAACGTGGTCTGGGGCGGGGCGGCAGGCTGTATGCCGGTGATGATCGGCTGGTCTGCGGTCACGGGCACCATCGGCTGGCCGGCCCTGGTGATGTTCGCCATCATCTTCTTCTGGACGCCGCCGCACACGTGGGCGCTGGCGATGCGCTACAAGGACGACTACCGGGCCGCAGGTGTCCCGATGCTGCCCGCGGTCGCGACGGAACTGCACGTCACCAAGCAGATCCTGATCTACACCTGGCTGACCGTGGCGGCCACGCTGGCACTGACGCTGGCCACCGGCTGGCTGTACGCGGCGGTCGCACTGCTCGCCGGCGCGTGGTTCCTGGTGATGGCCCATCAGCTGTACGGCGGCGTCAAGCGGGGCGAGCCGGTGAAGCCGTTGCGCCTGTTCCTGCAGTCCAACAACTACCTTGCGGTGCTGTTCTGCGCGCTGGCGATCGACTCGGCGATTGCCCTGCCGACGGTCTTCGGCCGCTAGCAGCAGCAATTCGCGCCGCCGACCTACTCGGTGTTCCAACCGCCACGGCGACCCTGTTTGGTCCGGCCGCGACGCTTCTTCTCCGCGATCCGACGTTCCTTAGAACCCCTGGTCGGTCGGGTGGGCCGGCGCACCGGGGGAGGTGCGGCGGCGGCGTCGCGAAGCAGGCGGGCCATGCGGTCACGGGCGGCGGTGCGGTTCTGACGTTGTGCGCGGTGTTCGCTGGCGGTCACCGTGAGCACGCCGTTGGTGAGGCGAGCTTTCAGCCGACACAGCATCCGGTGTCGCAACCAGTCGGGGATCGACGGTGACCGAGCGAGGTCGAAGGACAACTCGACCCGGCTGTCCGCCGTGTTCACACCCTGCCCGCCCGGGCCGGACGATCTGGAGAAGCGTTCGTGAAGATCGGACGCGGGCAGCACCAGGGTGCGCGTCACGATCAGGTCCTCGGCCACGCCGAACAGGTTAGGCGCAACAGGTTGGGCCGAGCAGACGAGAACGAGCAGGGCTCCCGACTCAGGGCACCAACACCACCGATCCGACGGTCTTGCGGCCCTGGAGATCGGTGTGTGCCTTGGCGGCGTCGGCCAGGGGATACCGCTCGCTGACCGTGACATGGATGGTCTCCGACGCGATGGCGGTCAGGACCTCCCCGGCACGCCAGGAGAATTCGTCGGCGGTGCGGGTGTAGTGCGCCAACGACGGACGGGTCAGGAAAACCGACCCCGCGGTGTTGAGGCGCTGTGGGTCGAACGGGGGCACCGGACCGCTGGACGCGCCGAACAACGCCAGCGTGCCGCGCAGCGCCAGGCTGGCCAGGCTGGCCTCGAACGTGGATGCGCCCACGCCGTCGTAGACCGCGGCGACCCCCTTTCCTCCGGTGAGGTCACGGATCCGGGCGCCGAACTCGGCGGGGTCATCGGGATAGCCGAGCGTCTCGATGGCGCCCGCGAGCTTGGACAGTTCGGCCTTGGCCGGCGTCGACACCGTGGTGATGACCTTGACCGCCATGCTGGTCGCCCACTGGGTCAGGATGAGCCCGACACCGCCCGCGCCGGCGTGGAGCAGCACTGTGTCGCCCTGCTGGACGGGATACACCGATGTGATCAGGTAGTGCGCGGTCATGCCCTTCAGCAGGGCTGACGCGGCGACCTCGGCGGGAACGGCGTCGGGCACGTAGGCCACGAAGTCGGCAGGGGCGACACAGTATTCGGCATATCCGCCGTCGGCCTGGGCGGTGACGACCCGGTCACCCACGGTGAGCGCGGCCACGTCCTCACCGACGGCGGCGACGGTTCCGCACACCTCGCTGCCGACCACGAACGGGGTCTGGCGCGGATACGCCCCCGAACGGAAGTAGGTGTCGATGAAGTTGACGCCGATGGCGTCGGCCTTGATCAGCACCTGGCCGGGTCCGGGGGAGGGTTGTGGCCGCTCGACGTGGGCCAGGACTTCGGGTCCGCCGGTTTCGGCGACTTCGATCGCATGCATGCCGCCTATCATTCCAACGTGAAACTCGCGCGACCCGATGTTCGTCATCCCCTCATCGTCTTCGCAGGTTGCCGCGCGCTGATCGAGGGTGACGGCGACGACGCGGGACTGGTCGCCGCGCTCCGATCACGCGGACTGCACGCCCGCTGGCGGGCCTGGGACGACCCCGAGACCGAGCGTGCGGATCTGGTGATCCTGCGGGCCACCTGGGACTACATCGAACGGCTCGACGAGTTCCTGGCCTGGACGACCCGCGTGCCCCACCTGCTGAATCCGCCCAGCGTGGTGGCGTGGAACACCGACAAGCGCTACCTCTCCGATCTGGACGCAGCCGGGGTTCCGACGGTGCCGAGCCGGTTCTTCGCGCCGGGGGAGCGCGTCAGACTGCCGGCGGGTGAGGTGGTGGTGAAGCCGGCGGTCGGTGCGGGATCGGTGGGAGCGCAGAGGTTCGCCGACGCCGATGCCGCACGCCGCCATGCCGCGCGGCTGCAGTCCGACGGCAGCACCGTGCTGGTCCAGCCCTATGACGAGCGGATCGCCCAGGGTGAGACGGCGCTGGTGTTCCTCTCGGGCCGCCAGTCACATGCGTTCACCAAGGATCCGATCCTCCCGCCGCCGGGGAGCACGCCGGTGTTCGACGAGTCCGGAACCTATGCCGAGGAGTCACTGCGGCCCGCCGAACCGGACTTCGAACTCTGGGACGTCGGTCATGCGGCGCTGTCGGCCGCCGCGGCGCGCTTGCGCATCGAGCCGACGGACCTGCTCTACGCCCGCGTCGACGTCATCGGTGGCCGGGACGATCCTCGGCTCTTGGAACTCGAACTCGTCGAACCATCCCTCGGTTGGCGTCAGCTCGGCCACGACGACAGGGTTCTCAAACAGCGAGACTTCGCGCTCGGTGTCGAGTCAGCTCTGGACCGCTTCGGGCTCGGCCCGCTCTCGCATCGACGCCCAAAGCGCTGACGTCGCCGCCGTGCACGCCGCGGCACCCGCCACGTGCACGGCCACCAGCACCGCCGGCACGCCGGTGAAGAACTGGATCGTGCCGACCATGCCCTGAGCGGCGACGAGCACGAGCAGAACGACCAGGCGCCGCGTCACCCGCCGCGGAGCACGCACGGCGAGGAGGGCGAAGCCGAGGCCGACCAGCAGAGCCAGGTACGCGGTCACCAGAGACGAGTGCCGGTACACCAGCGTGACGATGTCCAACTCCAACCGCGGTACCGGCGCATCGACGCTCTTGTCCCCGGCATGCGGCCCGGCGCCGGTCACCATGGTGCCGGTGACGAGGACCACGAACAGCGCGACGCCGCTGAGGAACGTCAGTTGGCGGAGTGGTTTGGGGACGAGGCGCACGGCAACGCCATCGTCCGGCTCGTCGATCTTCACGAACAGCAGCACCGAGAGCCACACCATCATCATCGACACCAACAGGTGGATCGCGACGGTCCACCACAGCAGCCCGGTCAGAACGGTGATCCCGCCGATCACGGCCTGCAGCACGGTCGACGCGGGCATGAGCCATGCGTAGACGAGGACCTCGCGTCGTCGGCGCGCCCGTGTCACGAGCAGCACCGCGAGCGCGGCGGTGATCACCACCAGGAAGGTGAGCAGGCGGTTGCCGAATTCGACGGCCTGGTGGATCACCGGAACCTCGGCGACGGTCACAGGGGTGAAACTTCCCGGGAAGCACTCGGGCCAGGTCGGGCACCCGAGCCCGGATGCGGTGACCCGCACGATGGAGCCGGTGACGGCGATGCCGCCCTGGGTGAGGATGACCGCTGCCGCCACGAGCCGCTGGGTGCGCACGCTCGGCATGGGCAGGACGTCGACGATCCGCAGCAGGAAGCGTCCGACAGGCACGAACCGATCGTAGAGCAGGGTTAACTACACCCTGTAGTAGGGCTGAACTCCGCAGTGGAGGCCGGGCTCCGCAGGGGTGCGACGAACGGCACGAGCACCTCGTCGACGAGGGAGACGACGAGTTCGTCCGTGATCGCGTCGCCGGTGACCAGCAGTCTGTGCCACAGCACGCTCTGCCCAAGTTCGCGCGCGATCTCCACCGGGACGTCGGGGCGGACGTCGCCGCGTTCGACGCCGCGGGCCAGCAGCGCGGCCATCTCAGCCTTCCGCCAGCCAATCACGTCACTGCGGAATGCAGCGGCCAGATCCGCATCGTGCGCCATCGCCGCGATCACCGCGGACATGGCCCGTGCCCGCGGTCCCCGGAACAACTCCGCCCAGCCGCGCAGCACGGCAAGCATGTCTCCGCGATAGCTGCCGGTGTCGTGGTGTGGGATCGCCGCGACGGCTGCGGTCAGCAGCGTGTCGCGCAGCAGCGCTTTGCTGTCGGGCCAGCGGCGGTAGAGGACGGGCTTGCTGGTGCGTGCGGCGGCGGCGACTGCCTCCATCGTGACGGCGGCCGGTCCGCCCTCGGCTACCAGCGCGAGCACAGCGGACTGAATCGCCGCCACGAGTTCCTCGCCGTGACGCCGGGTCATGGATACCTCCTCGCCATTGATGTCTCCTCGAGGTTGATGTCTCCTCAAGACGATCCCTGAGGAACGCTTGCGTATCTAAGCTGCTGAGTCTAGCGTCTGCATCAAGAAACGTTTTCGTATCTCTGGAGGTTGACATGTCGAACCCCGACATCCCTGTCCTGCACCCACTGCGATCGGTCGACACCGCAACCGTCGGCTACACGTCCGCGCCTCGTGCGCGACGGCGGGTCACCATCGATCACCGGCCCCTGGACGGAGTGACTCCGGCCATGCTGCTGGACTGGTTCACCCATCTGGACGGCACCATGCGCTACGGCGACGGCGTCGTACCCCGTTACCTCGCATGGCATCCGGTCGACCACATCCGGTGGGAACTCGCCCGACCCGCACCTGGGGGAGGCGCTGCCGAGGGTGCGCGGTTCAGGATCGTCGAGGCGTTCGACGCGCGGCCGAGTTACCGCGTCGACGTCGTCGACCGGGTGGAGAAGCTCGACGAGACCGGAATCCGGCTGGTGCAGCGTGTCGCCGGCGTCATCGTGTTCCAGCTCGAGCACACATGGTCGCCCGGCTCCGACGGCACGCACTACGTCAGTGTGTTGGACATCGGCGCGAGGTCGGCGCTGATGACCCCCGTCAACCGCATGTTGAACCGCCGATTTCCCGACCACATGGTGCGGGCGTGGGTGAAGCACAACGTCG
This sequence comes from uncultured Actinomycetota bacterium, assembly GCA_963798245.1. Lineage (GTDB taxonomy): Bacteria > Actinomycetota > Actinomycetes > Mycobacteriales > Mycobacteriaceae > Mycobacterium. Next base: position 291,882 of record CAWCSO010000001.1, on the reverse strand, counting down.
AGGAGGTCGGCCAACTCGAGTACCTGTTGCCTGCACTGGCGCCCGTCACGTGAAGCGGAACCAGCGCAGTGCACATAGGGCCGATACCGCACCCCACGCCGCGAGCACGGCGATGCCGAACCAGTCCACCGTCGGCGTCATCGCCTGCGTCAGCGCCTCGGTCAACGCGCCGGAGGGAGTTAGTCTGGCCAGCCACTGGAGGCCCCGCGGCACGATGCCGCCCTCCAGCGTCAACGCGCCGAGGCCCGCGAACACGAACCACAGCAGGTTTGCCAGCGCGAGGACGATCTCGGCGCGCAGGGTCCCGCCCAGCAGCAGGCCCAGCGCCGCGAATGCCGCCGTGCCCAGCGCGATGATCACCGCGCCCAGTGCTAGGCCCGCCAGTGAAGGACGCCAGCCCAGCGCAAAACCGATGGCGCCCAACAGGATCGCCTGAAGGAACACCACGGACACGACGGCCAGCGACTTGCCCGCGATGATGCCCCAGACGGGCAGTGCCGTGGCACCCAGACGTTTAAGCGCGCCGTAGCGTCTGTCGAACGCCACCGCGATCGCTTGACCGGTGAACGCCGTCGAGATGACCGCCAACGCCATGATCGCCGGTACGAAGACGGCGGCCCGGTTCGGTCCGAACGAGCCGAGGGGCAGCAACGTCAGGCCCACCAGCAGTGTGATCGGGACGAACATCGTCAACAACAACTGCTCGCCGTTGCGCAGCAGCAGCTTGAGCTCGAGCCCGTACTGCGCTACGAGCATGCTGGGTACGTTCGCGGGCTGAGGGTCCGGCGAGAAGGTGCCGGGGGCGAAGCGATTGGTCATCGTCGTCGGCTCCTCGCGCAGGCGCTCGTCGTCACGGCCGCAGCTCCCGTCCGGTCAGATCGAGGAAGACGTCCTCCAGGCTTCGCTGTTCCACCCTGGTGTCCGTGGCGAGGACGTCCAGGCGCGCGCACCACGAAGTGACCGTCGCGAGCACCTGTGGGTCGATGTGCCCTTCGACGAGATACTCGCCGGGCGCGATCTCCGCCGCCCGGTAGCTCTCCGGGAGCGCCGAAACGAGAAGTGACAGGTCCAATTTGGGCGGTGCCGAGAAGCGCAGCTGGTTTTCCGCGCCGCGCTGCATCAACTCTGCCGGCGTGCCCGTGGCCACTGCGACACCGTGGTCGATGATCATCACGCGGTCGGCGAGTTGCTCGGCCTCGGTCAATTGGTGTGTGGTCAGGACGACGGTCACGCCGTCGCGACGGAGCCCGTCGATCAGGTCCCACACCACGATCCGGGCGTGCGCATCCATCCCCGCGGTCGGTTCGTCGAGGAACACCAGTTCGGGGCGGCCGACGACGGCGCACGCCAGAGCAAGTCGCTGCTGCTGACCTCCCGACAGCCGTCGGTAGGTGGTGCGGGCGGACTGTGTCAGGCCCAGAACGTCCATCAGCCACTGCGGGTCGAGGGGGTTCGCCGAGTAGGCGGCCACCAGGTTCAGCATCTCGCCCGCACGCGCCGCCGGGTAGCCCCCACCGCCCTGCAGCATCACGCCGATCCGCTCGCGCACGCGGGCGTTGTCGGCGAAGGGATCGAGGCCCAAGATCTCGATGCTGCCCGCGTCCTGTCTGGTGAAGCCCTCGCACATCTCGACCGTCGTCGTCTTGCCCGCGCCGTTGGGCCCCAGCAGGGCGAGGACCTCGGCGCGCTGCACGTCGAGGTCCAGTCCATCGACGGCCGTGGTCGACCCGTACCGCTTGCTGACCCCGCGCATCTTCACGGGGTGCTCGGAACGGGAGGTCACGGAGATTCAGCGTAGGCGTCCGGTGTGTTGACCGGTGGATGCGGTCGTCCCGAACCCGGTGCACCCGCAGCACCCTCGTCGGTGGTGACGTCGTTCGAGTCGGGCGGCCCCCGCCAGGGCAGCCGCGAATAGGTGAGTGCGATGAGGAGCACGATGATCACCGTGCTCGCCACCGTTGCGTCGATGATCTGGAACATCGCGAACCGGTCACCGTTCGCCGTGGGTCCGAAGATGCCCACCACCAGCGATATCGCGATCGCGGTACCGCGGAATCCCGGCCTGGACGCCCAGGTGGCCAGAGGGATTATCGCCCACAGCAGATACCAGGGCTGGACGACGGGAAACAGCAGTACCGTCGCACCGAGCGCGACTCCCAGGCCGCCCACGGGATGCAGCCGTCCCCGCAGCACTGCCAGCAGCAGGTAGCTCACCAGGATTGCGATGATGATCACACCGATCGCACGGGTCAGGCCGAGCACGGCGGTCGTGTGGTCGCCGAGGCCGAGCAGGATGCCGACCTGACCCGTCCCGAGTGCGAGCAGCGTGGGCGGCGACATCCATGACCGCACCACGTTGGCGGTGCCCAGCGTGAACAGCCAGCCGAAGCCCAGCCCGCTCGCCCAGCCGATGACGGCGATGACGGCCACCGACACCGCGGCCAACGAGCCGCCGGCCAGCAGGAAGGCCTTGAAGGTCCCGCCCCACCGGCACGCCAGTGCCATCGCCACGAAGCCGACCGCGAGCAGCGACGGCAGCTTCACCTGCGACGACATCGCGATGAGCACGGTGCCAGTCAGCAACATGGCCATCGGCATCCACCGCATCCAATCGTCCCGCGCGCGCGGCCACCGCAGCGGACGGGGGATCAGCGGCGTCGCGGCATCCACGCCGCGCAAGGCGAACTCGGTGCCTGCCAGCATCAGGCCGAGCATGAGGGCCTCGTTGTGAATGCCCGCGACGAGATGCATGAACAGCAGTGGGTTGCACGGTCCCAGCCACAGCGCGCTGACCTCGGCGACCCCACAGCGCTGCGCCAGCCGCGGTGTGGCCCAGACGATCAGCCCGACCCCGACCAGCACGATGAGGCGGTGGATCAACACGGCGGCGACGATGTTGTCGCCCGTGAGGGCGGAGATGCCCCGGCCGATCCACAGGAACAGCGGGCCGTACGGCGCTGGGGTGTCACGCCACAGGCTCGGCACCGACAGCGTGAACACGTGGTCCAGGCCCAACCCCGGCGCCGGGCCCACCCGGTAGGGGTCGAGGCCGATCCGGGCGATCTGACTCTGAGCGAGGTAGGAGTAGACGTCCTTGCTGTACATCGGCGGCGCTATCAGCAGCGGAAGCGCCCACAGCAGCAGCGTGCGGTCGAGCTGGCTTCGTGACATCCGCCTGTTGCCCAGCGCGAAGCGGCCGAGCATCAGCCACGCCAGCGCCATGATCACCGCGCCGGTGGTGGTCATCGTCAACGACACGGTCTGGATGCGTGAGGGCAGGTTGAGCAGTCGCACTCCGAACGTGGGGTCCTGGATCACCGGTCGGGCACCTGCGCCGAGCGCGCCGATGGCCATCAGTACCGTGCCGGTCGCACCGAAGACCCTGGTGCGCCTCATCAACGCCACCTCGGCGGAGGTGAGCGGCGACGCCACGGTCACCTCGTCGGCGTGCCAGCGGGCAACGGCCGAACTCAGCGACTCCAGGCGGGCTGCCATGTGAGCAGACTAACCGCCCGATAAGGGTCACCTTGCTAGACCGACCTGACGAATTCCATCACAATGGTGTTGTGAAATTCGGATCGGAGGCAACCGTCTCGGCCGACGCCGCGGTGTCGGCATCCTCCGGTGCCGTGCCCACCTCCGATGGTCACACCAGGGGCGCCATCGTGCAGCTGCTGCTCGAAGGTCCGACGACTGCCGGCCACATCGGCACCCGGCTGGGCATCTCCGCGGCAGGGGTGAGGCGTCACCTCGACGCGTTGATCGACGCCGGCGACGCGGAGTCGAACGCGGCCGCGAGCTGGCAGCACAGCGGGCGCGGCCGGCCGGCCAAGCGTTACCAGTTGACCGCGGCCGGACGCGGGAAGCTCGGTCACACCTATGACGACCTGGCCGCCGCGGCGATGCGACAGTTACGCGAGATCGGTGGCGACGAGGCAGTGCGCACCTTCGCGCGGCGTCGCATCGACACCATCCTCGCCGGCGTCGACGACACGGTCGACGGGGACGTGGAGGCCGCCGCCGACCACGTCGCGGCCGCGCTGACAGACGCGGGGTACGCGACCACCACAACGCGGGTGACGGGTCCGATCGACGGCGTGCAGATCTGTCAGCATCACTGCCCGGTGTCCCACGTGGCCGCCGAGTTTCCGGAACTGTGCGAAGCCGAGAAGCAGGCCTTCGCCGACATCCTGGGTACTCACGTCCAGAGGCTGGCAACCATAGTCAACGGCGACTGTGCCTGCACCACACACGTACCCCTGTTTCCCGAAGTGCGACAGCCCGTTCGGCACACAGCCCGCACCCAATCCGCCACCAACCAAGGAGCGTCGACATGACGACCACACCGGATCAGCTCACCCAGGATGAGGCCATTGCCTCCCTGGGCACCTACGGCTACGGCTGGGCCGACTCAGACGTCGCGGGTTCCAGCGCACAGCGTGGCCTCTCGGAGGCAGTGGTGCGTGACATCTCCGCCAAGAAGAGCGAGCCGGAATGGATGCTCGACATCCGGCTGAAGGCGTTGCGCACCTTCGGCAAGAAGCCGATGCCCAACTGGGGCTCCAACCTCGAGGGCATCCACTTCGACAACATCAAGTACTTCGTCCGGTCCAGCGAGAAGCAGGCCGCCACCTGGGATGACCTGCCCGCGGACATCAAGAACACCTACGACAAGCTCGGTATCCCCGAGGCGGAGAAGCAGCGGCTCGTCTCCGGTGTCGCGGCCCAGTACGAATCCGAGGTCGTCTACCACTCGATCCGTGAGGATCTCGAGAAGCTGGGTGTGCTGTTCCTTGATACCGACACCGCGCTGAAGGAACAGCCGGAGCTGTTCCGGGAGTACTTCGGCACGGTGATTCCCGCAGGCGACAACAAGTTCTCCGCGCTGAACACCGCGGTGTGGTCGGGTGGCTCGTTCATCTACGTACCGAAGGGCGTGCACGTCGACATCCCGCTGCAGGCCTACTTCCGGATCAACACCGAGAACATGGGCCAGTTCGAGCGGACGCTGATCATCGTCGACGAGGACGCCTACGTGCACTACGTCGAGGGCTGCACGGCGCCCATCTACAAGAGCGATTCGCTGCACTCCGCCGTGGTCGAGATCATCGTCAAGCCGGGTGGCCGGTGCCGTTACACCACCATCCAGAACTGGTCGAACAACGTCTACAACCTGGTGACCAAGCGGGCACGCGCCGAGGCCGGCGCCACCATGGAGTGGATCGACGGCAACATCGGCTCCAAGGTCACGATGAAGTACCCGGCCGTCTGGATGACCGGCGAGCACGCCAAGGGTGAGGTTCTCTCCGTGGCGTTCGCCGGTGAGGGGCAGCACCAGGACACCGGCGCGAAGATGCTGCACCTGGCGCCCAACACGTCGAGCAACATCGTCTCGAAGTCCGTGGCGCGCGGCGGTGGTCGCACGTCCTACCGCGGCCTGGTGCAGGTGAACAAGGGTGCGCACGGCTCCCGGTCCAGCGTGAAATGCGATGCGCTGCTGGTCGATACGATCAGCCGCAGCGATACCTATCCGTACGTCGACATCCGCGAGGACGACGTCACGATGGGTCACGAGGCCACCGTGTCGAAGGTCAGCGCGGATCAGCTGTTCTACCTGATGAGCCGCGGTATGACCGAGGACGAGGCCATGGCGATGGTGGTGCGCGGGTTCGTCGAACCGATCGCCAAGGAACTGCCGATGGAGTACGCACTCGAACTCAACCGGCTCATCGAGCTGCAAATGGAAGGCTCGGTGGGCTAGTGCCAGAATCCAATTTGACCGAGGCCGCCGAAGGCATCATCAAGAACTCACGCTCAACGTTGGCCTCCGCCAACAAGGGCGAGCTGTTCACCTCGTTCGACGTCGACGCCTTCGAAGTGCCCGGCGGGCGCGACGAGTTGTGGCGATTCACCCCCCTCAAGCGGCTCCGGGGCCTGCACGACGGCACCGCTCCCGCGACGGGCAGCGCGCTCATCGAGGTCAGCGAGCGGCCCGGCGTGACGGTGGAAGCGGTCCGCCGCGGTGACGAGCGGTTGGGCGAGGCCGGCGTGCCTGCCGATCGAGTGGCGGCGCAGGCATTCTCATCGTTCAACCAGGCGACGATCGTGACGGTTCCCCGGGCCGTGACACCCGACGAGCCGATCGAGATCACGCTGACCGGCCCCGGTGAGGGCGCAACGGCCTACGGCCATCTTCAGATCCGGGTCGAAGAACTGGCCGAAGCGGTCGTCGTGATCGACCAGCGCGGTAGCGGAACCTACGCCGACAACGTCGAATTCGTCGTCGGCGACTCCGCCCGGCTCACGATCGTCTCGATCGAGGACTGGGCTGATGACGCGCTGCACGTGACGGCGCATCACGCCAAGATCGGCAAGGATTCCGTGCTGCGGCACGTCGCCGTCACCCTGGGCGGGGACCTCGTGCGCGCCACCGCCACCGTCCGGTTCACCGCGCCCGGCGGCGACGCCGAACTGCTCGGCCTGTACTTCGCCGACGACGGTCAGCATCTCGAGTCCCGGCTGCTGGTCGACCACTCCCAGCCCCATTGCCGTTCCAACGTGCTCTACAAGGGAGCTCTTCAGGGCGACCCGGAGTCCAAGCGGCCCGACGCGCACACCGTCTGGATCGGCGACGTCCTGATCCGCGCTGAAGCAGAGGGCACCGACACCTTCGAGGTGAACCGCAACCTGGTCCTCACCGACGGCGCACGTGCCGACTCGGTGCCCAACCTGGAGATCGAGACCGGCGAGATCGCCGGCGCCGGACACGCCAGCGCCACGGGGCGTTTCGACGACGAGCAGTTGTTCTACCTCCGTGCCCGCGGCATCCCCGAGGAGCAGGCCCGCCGACTGGTGGTGCGCGGCTTCTTCGGCGAGATCATCTCCAAGATCGCCGTGCCCGGCGTCCGCGACCGTCTGACCGCAGCCATCGAACACGAACTGGCCATCACCGAATCGAGAACACCTACCTCATGACAACTCTGGAAGTCAAAGATCTGCACGTCAGCGTCGCCAACCCCAGTGCGGCCGAAGGCGATCCCGAAATCGCGATCCTCAAGGGCGTAGACCTCACCGTGAAATCCGGCGAGACACACGCCCTGATGGGACCCAACGGTTCCGGCAAGTCCACCCTGTCCTACGCCATCGCCGGTCACCCGAAGTACACCGTCACCTCGGGTTCGATCACCCTCGACGGCGAGGATGTCCTGGCGATGAGCATCGACGAACGTGCCCGCGCCGGCCTCTTCCTGGCCATGCAGTACCCCATCGAGGTACCGGGCGTCTCGATGTCGAACTTCCTGCGTACGGCGGCCACCGCGGTACGCGGCGAGGCGCCCAAGCTGCGGCACTGGATCAAGGAGGTCAAGGCCGCGATGAGCGATCTCGACATCGATCCGGCGTTCTCCGAACGCAGTGTCAACGAGGGCTTCTCCGGCGGTGAGAAGAAGCGCCACGAGATTCTGCAGCTCGGCCTGCTCAAGCCCAAGATCGCGATCCTCGACGAAACGGACTCCGGGCTCGACGTCGACGCGCTGCGCGTGGTCAGCGAGGGCGTGAACCGCTATGCCGAGGCGGGCTGGGACGATGGCACCGGCCAGCCGGTGCGTGGCGGCGTGCTGCTGATCACCCACTACACGCGCATCCTTCGCTACATCCAGCCTCGGTTCGTCCACGTCTTCGTGGCCGGCCGCATCATCGAGTCCGGTGGACCCGAGCTGGCCGACGAACTCGAGGAGAACGGGTACGAGCGCTTCACCCAGGCGGTCGGGGCCTGACATGACGGCGGCGTCGACGACGCTCGATCTGGCGGCTATCAGGTCCGATTTCCCGATCCTGGATCGGACGATGCGTGGTGGAAACCGGCTGGCCTATCTGGACTCCGGCGCGACGTCGCAGAAGCCTCTCCAGGTATTGGACGCCGAGCGGAACTTCCTTCTCACCTCCAACGGCGCGGTGCACCGCGGTGCGCACCAGCTGATGGAGGAGTCCACCGATGCCTACGAGCAGGGCCGTGAGGACATCGCGTCGTTCGTCGGGGCGGACACCGATGAACTGGTGTTCACCAAGAACGCGACCGAGGCGATCAATCTGGTCTCCTACGTTCTGGGCGATGCGCGATTCGACCGCGCGGTGGGCCCGGGTGACGTGATCGTCACCACCGAACTCGAGCACCACGCGAACCTCATCCCATGGCAGGAGCTGGCTCGGCGCACCGGAGCCACCCTGCGCTGGTACTCGGTCATTCCCGACGGGCCCGATGCCGGGAGAATCGACCTGGACTCGCTGCAGCTCGACGAGCGGGTGAAGGTCGTCGCCTTCAGCCACCATTCCAACGTCACCGGCGCCCTGGCCCCGGTGGCCGAACTGGTGTCGCTGGCCAAGGCGGTCGGTGCGCTGACCCTGCTCGATGCGTGCCAATCGGTGCCGCACCAGCCGGTCGACCTGCATGCGCTCGAGGTTGACTTCGCCGCGTTCTCCGGACACAAGATGCTGGGTCCCACCGGCATCGGCGTGCTCTATGGGCGGCGCGAGATGCTCGCTGCGATGCCGCCGTTCATCACCGGCGGATCGATGATCGAGACGGTGACCATGGAGGCCGCCACGTACGCGCCCCCGCCGCAGCGGTTCGAGGCGGGCACGCCGATGACGTCGCAGGTGGTCGGACTGGCGGCGGCCGCACGCTATCTCGACGCGATCGGGATGGCGACCGTCGAGACGCACGAGAACGAACTCGTCGCAGCCGCGCTGGCCGGCCTCTCCGGTATCGACGGGGTGCGGATGATCGGGCCGTCGACCATGGCGAACCGCGGGTCCCCGGTGTCCTTCGTCGTCGACGGGGTGCACGCCCACGACGTGGGGCAGGTCCTCGACGACGAGGGTGTCGCAGTGCGGGTCGGCCATCACTGCGCGTGGCCGTTGCACCGCCGGTTCGGCATCTCCGCCACCGCGAGGGCGTCCTTCGCCGTGTACAACACCCTTGACGACGTCGATCGCCTGGTCGCGGGCGTGCGGCGGGCGATCGACTTCTTCGGCGGCGACTAGGGCGACTAGATGCGAATGGAACAGATGTACCAGGAGGTGATCCTGGACCACTACAAGCACCCGCACCGTCGCGGGCTACGGGAGCCGTTCGCCGCCGAGGTGCAGCACGTCAACCCGACGTGCGGTGACGAGGTGACGCTACGGGTGTCATTGTCCGACGACGGCGAGACGGTCACCGACGTGTCCTACGACGGGCAGGGCTGTTCGATCAGCCAGGCATCGACGTCGGTGCTCACCGACCAGGTCATCGGCGAGAGCGTCGGGGATGCGATGAAGATGGTCGCGGCGTTCACCGAGATGATCTCGTCGCGTGGCAACGTCGAGGGCGACGAGGATTTGATCGGTGACGGCGTGGCCTTCGCCGGTGTTGCCAAGTATCCGGCGCGCGTGAAGTGCGCGCTGCTGGGTTGGATGGCTTTCAAGGATGCGTTGGCGCAAGCCAGCCACGATGTGGAGGGACGACCATGAGTGAGGCTCCGGAGAGTACGGGCGAAGCGACCCAGGCCGGCGCGGTGTCCGACGAGCGACTCGAGGATCTCGAGGAGGCGATGCGTGACGTCGTCGATCCCGAACTCGGAATCAACGTCGTCGATCTCGGCCTGGTCTACGGCCTGGGTGTCGAGAAGAGCGCGGCCGGCGACGTCGCGCTGATCGACATGACACTGACGTCGGCTGCGTGCCCGCTGACCGACGTCATCGAGGATCAGTCCCGAACGGCGCTCGTCGGCACCGGACTGGTCAGCGAGATCAAGATCAATTGGGTGTGGAACCCGCCGTGGGGCCCGGACAAGATCACCGAGGACGGCCGCGAGCAGTTGCGCGCGCTGGGCTTCACCGTCTAGCCGGTCCCCTCAAACGGCGACTTGGGGGTCGCCCTGCTGCTTGGCCTCCAAGCGGTGCCACGTCCACCAGAACACCAGCGCGGCGAACACGGATCCGGCCAGGGCCAGTGAATGTGCGCCAAGGTAGAGATTCCACTGACCGGCCTCGTCGAACGCCCCGTCACCCCAGCCGCTGGCCGCCAATAGCGTCCCGGATGCCAGCGCGAGGATGCCCACCACGGCGGTGAGCACCACGAACACCGTGCGCAGCGTGTACCTGGCGGCCCCCGGGGACACCACGACGCGCACCCGGCCCGTGTGGCCGATCACGCTGGAGGCGGCACAGGCCACCACCAGGGCAACGGCGTCGGCGGCAAGGGTGTCCGAGAGTCGGTGTGCTTGCGCGGCGAGCGTGAACGCGCCCATGCCGACCGCCCAGGTGAGGGCGAAGAACATCGTGATGCCGCGATATCGGTAGGGCACGACGAGCAGCAATGCGAACAGCAGTGTCATCGCGACCGTGGTGTGCCCGCTGGGCAGGGTGTTCTCGATGGGATTGCTCGGCAGCAGCCCTAGATCAGGCCGCGGAAGCACGAAGTGCTTCAGTATCTGGGTGATCGCCTGGCCCACCACGATGATCGACACACCCGCAGCCGCGAGAAAGGGTTGTCGTCGTAGCAATCCGATGACGGCCACCACCAGCGTCGCGACCGCTACCGAGTACACGGTGACGACGGCCATGTAGTCGCGGCCCATCAGCCGGTGCTCGGGATCGGCCTGGCGGGCACCGAGCTTTGCGGCATCCTCGATCGTCTGGCCCGTCACGGTCTGCTCGGCCAGCCAGTAGACCGCTGTTCCGAACAACAGCGAGCCGATCAGGACGATCATCCATCGGCGTTGGGCGCGGCGGACGCGAGGTGCGGCGACGTAGCGGGGCGCCGCGGCATGCGGCGCAGCGACATGGCGGGGCGACGGTCGATCCGATGTTCGATCCGATGTTCGATCTGACACCACGAGGTCGGCAGGTCCTTTCCTACGGTGCCCGAGGATGACTTCGGCGTCGAACCCGACTGCTCGGGACGCGCCCAACGGACGGGGTCACCGCTGACCGTATCGTGGCAACATCACGGTTCGCAGTCCAGCTGCGGGGACAGCAGCGGCGCTTCCGTGCAACGCTAGACACGGCACATATCGTCGGGACAGCGTGAAGGGCGGGTCATGCCACAGTCGGCGCAGGACGTCTACGTCGCCACCAGGCGGCAGTTGCGTGGCCTCGCGGAGAGCCTCGTCGCCGGTCCCCAGCACCGCGCCGCGGGCCTGATCCGACTCGCCGTCCGACCCGACGGCTTCGCCGGGACCGCGTTGCCGCTCGCGGTGCACGGCACCGACTTCACCTGGCAGGACGGCCATGCCCCGCTGAGCGGACGCGCCGGTTCCCTTGCCGATGCGGCCGGTCTCGACTACGGCCCGCCGGTCGGGGTGTACGACCTCGTCGACACGTTGCCCGCCGACGCCGAACTCGTCATCGACCCAGACGCTGCGGCGCTACTCCACCGATCTCTGTACGCCGGTGGCTTCGCCCTGAAACAGGTTCTGCCCGAACAGCATCCAGTGTTGTGGCCGGAGCACTTCGACGTCGCGGTCACCGAGGCTGAGGTGAACTACGGCGTGTCGGCCGGTGACGATGGGTACGCCCTGCCCTACGCCTACGTCGGGCCGTGGACGGTCCCGAGCGGCCCATTCTGGAACGCAGCGTTCGGTGCACTGTTCCCGTTGGATCCCGGCCACGACGTCGATCGACTCGCCGATGACGTCGCGGAGTTCTTCAGGCGAGGCATCCGCGAATTGAGAGGTTGAGCCATGGCCGACGTCGACCTGGACTTCAGCGGTCTACGGGCACTGTTCATCAACTGCACGCTGAAACGATCGCCGGAGCCGAGCAACACGCACGGCCTCATCGAGATCAGCAGCGCCATCATGGCCAAGCACGGCGTCGAGGTGCAGGTGGTACGCGCCGTCGACCACGACATCGCGACGGGCGTGTGGCCGGACATGCGCGAGCACGGATGGGCCACCGACGAGTGGCCTGAGATCTTCGAGAAGGTCCTTGCCTCGCACATCCTGGTGCTCGCTGGTCCGATCTGGCTGGGGGACAACAGCTCGGTCATGAAGCAGGTTCACGAGCGCCTCTACGGCGGGTCACACCTGCTGAACGAATCAGGGCAGTATCTCTACTACGGCCGCGTCGGTGGGTGCCTGATCACCGGCAACGAGGACGGCGTCAAGCATTGTGCGCAGAACGTCCTCTACACACTGCAGCACATCGGCTACACGATTCCGCCGCAGGCCGACGCTGGGTGGATCGGAGAAGCCGGACCTGGGCCGTCCTATCTGGATCCCGGCTCCGGCGGGCCGGAGAACGACTTCACCAACCGCAACACCACCTTCATGACGTGGAATCTCATGCATGTCGCGCGCATGTTCGAGCGCGCCGGCGGACTTCCGGCGTACGGCAACGTCCGATCGGGATGGGACGCGGGATGTCGCTACGACTTCGCCAATCCCGAGTACCGCTGAGTGGAGTCGGGTCGGAACTTCGTGGCGGGAACCGTGGACGAGACCTCGCTGATCGCCGAGCTGCGTGCCGGCGACGAACGCGCATTCGCCACGCTGGTGGATCTGCACGGGCCGGCGCTGCTGCGGGTGGCGCGCGGTTACGTGCCCAGCAGGGAAATCGCCGAGGAGGTCGTTCAGGAGGCGTGGGTTGCGCTGCTGAAGGGTATCCACGCCTTCGAGGGAAGGTCATCGCTGCGGACCTGGCTGTTTGCGGTGATGATCAACATCGCGAAGGCCCGCGGCATCAAGGAACGGCGCGACTCCGACGTGGCGATCATCGCCTACACCGGAGGAAGCGTCGATCCGGCACGATTCCGGGCGGCTGACGATCCATGGCCGGGACATTGGAGGGACGACGCGATGCCCTCGCCGTTCCCCGAAACCCCCGAAGGTTCGGTGCTCGGCGACGAGTTGGTCGACGTAGCCACGCGTGAACTGGCCAAACTGCCGGCCCGTCAGCGGATCGTCGTGACCATGCGCGACGTGCTCGGCTTCGAATCAGGTGAGGTGTGCGAACTGCTCGACATCTCCGTCGCCAATCAGCGCGTGCTGCTGCATCGGGGGCGTTCCGCCGTCCGGGCGGTACTCGAGGACTACCTCAAGGACGTGTCATAGCCGTGGACTGCAACGAACTGGTCGAACTCGTCACCGCGTACCTGGACGGTTCACTCGATGGGGACACCCGGGCACGTTTCGACATGCATCTCATCGAATGCGACGGTTGCGAGAACTACCTGCAGCAGTTCGAGCAGACGGTGCGCACCATGGGCAGGATCGAACGCGACGAGCTCGACCCGGCGTTCCGTCAACGCCTGCTTGATGCGTTCAAGGGCTTCGGGTGACAGCCGCGATGATTGACCCGGCGGGTTGAATGGGTAGACGACCTTGTCGGCGGGCTTCGGGCGGTGGAACAACCAGCGAGAACATGACGTTAGGACAAAGGTGAGCACTCAAGAGATCACCGGTGCGGATTTCCAGCAGACCATCACCGACAACGACATCGTGCTGGTCGACTTCTGGGCGGAGTGGTGCGGCCCCTGTAAGGCCTTCGCACCGACGTTCGCGGCATCATCCGACAAGCACCCCGACGTGGTACACGCCAAGGTCGATACCGAGGCCGAGCAGGGTCTGGCCCAGGCTGCCGAGATCCAGGCGATCCCCACGTTGATGGCTTTCAAGAAGGGACACATGGTGTTCCGCCACTCGGGCATGCTGCCCGCCAAGCAGCTCGACGAGGTGATCGACCAGATCAAGGGGTTCGACATCGACGCGGCCATCGCGGCGTCGAAGGACGCCGACCAACAGGCGTAGTCCTTCGGGTGTCCTTGGTGCGGGTTGGCACGCGATAGCGTGCAGCCTGTGAGCGAGCACAGCACCGGAGACGCCGAGCCCCACTTCGTCCTCGTCGATAGATCACGTCCGGACGTGGCAGTCGTCACGTTGAATCGCCCCGAGCGAATGAACTCGATGGCCTTCGACGTCATGGTGCCGCTGAAGAAGGTGCTCGAGGAGCTGACCCACGACAACGCGGTGCGCGCGGTGGTCCTCACCGGCGCGGGGCGAGGCTTCTCGTCGGGCGCCGATCACAAGTCGGCGGGTGAGGTACCCCACATCGAGGGACTGACCCGGCCGACGTTCGCGCTCCGCTCGATGGAGGTGCTCGACGACGTCATCCTGGCCCTACGCAAGATGCACCAACCCGTCATCGCCGCGGTCAACGGCGCAGCGATCGGCGGGGGGCTGTGTCTGGCACTGGCATGCGACATCCGGCTGGCCGCCGACGGAGCCTACTTCCGCGCAGCGGGCATCAACAACGGACTCACAGCGAGCGAACTCGGCCTGTCGTACCTGCTTCCGCGCGCCATCGGAACGTCGCGCGCATTCGAGGTGATGCTGACGGGGCGCGACATCGACGCGCAGGAGGCCGAACGCATCGGCCTGGTGTCGCGTACGGTGCCGGAAGCCGACCTGATCGCGACCGCCGTCGAGATGGCCTCAGGCATCGCGGCCTTCTCGCGGCCGGGAGTCGAGTTGACCAAGCGCACACTGTGGAGTGGACTGGACGCCGGTAGCCTGGAAGCCCACATGCAGGCCGAGGGGCTAGGGCAGCTCTTCGTGCGACTTCTCACCGCCAACTTCGAGGAGGCGGTCGCTGCGCGCGCCGAGAACCGGCCGGCGGTCTTCACCGACGACAGATGACCGTCGCGACACCCGATACACCGACACCACCACCGAGGAGAGCAGCGTGATCACCGCAACGGACCTGGAGGTCCGCGCCGGCGCGCGCACGCTGCTGTCCGTCGAAGGATCGGCGCTGCGTATCCAGCCGGGGGACCGGATCGGCCTGGTTGGCCGCAACGGCGCCGGCAAGACCACCACGATGCGGATCCTCGCGGGCGAGGGCGAGCCGTATGCGGGCACGATCGATCGCACGGGTGAGATCGGCTACCTGCCGCAGGACTCCCGGGAGGGCGATCTCGACATGCTGGCACGTGACCGGGTCCTGTCGGCGCGTGGGCTCGACATCCTGCTCTCCGACCTGGAGAAACAGCAGGTGCTGATGGCGGAGGTCGCCGACGACGACGCCAGGGACAAGGCGGTCAAGCGGTACGGGCAGCTCGAGGAGCGCTTCGCGGCACTGGGTGGGTACGCGGCCGAGAGCGAGGCGGGGCGTATCTGCGCGAGTCTCGGCCTGCCCGAGCGCGTCCTGACGCAGGCGCTGCGGACGCTGTCCGGCGGGCAGCGGCGACGCATCGAACTGGCCCGCATCCTCTTCGCCGCCTCGGACACCGGTTCGGGGTCGGATACGACGCTGCTGCTCGACGAACCGACCAACCACCTCGATGCCGACTCCATCGGTTGGCTTCGGGCATTCCTGCAGAACCACTCTGGTGGACTGGTGGTCATCAGCCACAATGTCGAACTTCTCGCCGACGTCGTCAACAGGGTGTGGTTCCTCGACGCGGTTCGCGGCGAGGCCGACGTCTACAACATGGGCTGGCAGAAGTACCTGGACGCCCGCGCCACCGACGAGCAGCGTCGCCGACGCGAGCGCGCCAATGCCGAACGCAAGGCGGGGGCGCTGCGCGTCCAGGCAGCCAAGATGGGCGCCAAGGCCACCAAAGCCGTTGCCGCACAGAACATGTTGCGACGTGCCGACCGCATGATGGCGTCCTTGGACGAGGAGCGCGTGGCCGACAAGGTCGCGAAGATCAGGTTCCCCACTCCCGCCGTATGCGGCCGGACGCCGCTTACGGCCACGGGGCTCACCAAGACATATGGCTCCCTCGAGGTCTTTACGGGCGTCGACCTGGCGATCGACAAGGGGTCGCGCGTCGTCATTCTCGGCCTCAACGGCGCGGGCAAGACGACACTGCTGCGCATACTGGCCGGAACCGAGGCATCCGACGCCGGGGCGGTCGAACCCGGCCACGGTCTCAAACTCGGCTACTTCGCGCAGGAGCACGACACGATCGATGGACTGGCCTCGGTGTGGGAGAACATCCGTCACGCTGCTCCGGACACCGGTGAACAGGAACTGCGCAGCCTGCTCGGGGCCTTCATGTTCACCGGGCCGCAACTCGACCAGCCGGCGGGCACGCTGTCGGGCGGCGAGAAGACCAGGCTGGCGCTGGCGGGCCTGGTCGCATCCACCGCCAACGTCCTGCTGCTCGACGAGCCCACCAACAACCTCGATCCGGCGTCGCGGGAGCAGGTGCTCGACGCGCTGCGCAGCTACAACGGTGCCGTCGTGCTGGTGACTCACGATCCGGGTGCCGCCGAGGCTCTCGAACCCCAGCGGGTGGTGCTGTTGCCCGACGGCACGGAGGACTTCTGGTCCGACGACTACCGCGAACTCATCGAATTGGCCTGACGCCAGCCGCGAGCCGTTTTGATCCTCCGCCGATGGGTACTCGGAGGAGGACGAAGGCGGGAGGAAGCCGATGACCAACATGTCGCGAGACGATCTACTGACCGAGTTGCGCAGCGCCTACGAAGACGGGGCGAGCATTCGCGCACTCGTCGCCTCGACGGGCCGCTCCTACGGTTCGATCCACAGCCTGCTGCGGGAGTCGGGCACGACCATGCGTAGTCGTGGTGGTCCCAACCATCGCAACCGCGGCTGATCACCGCTGGCGCACGGAGGCCTCGACCAGGTCCAGCACGGCGCCCAGTCTTTCGGTGTCGTCGCCGGAGGCCAGGCGTGCCACCAGTCCGTCGAGCACCAGGTCCAGGTAGGTCGCCAGGACGGCGCTGGGTACGTCGTCGCGAAGTCGGCCGGCCTGTTTCTGCCGGTGGAGGCGTTCTCTGGTGGCCGCCGACAACTCGGCTGAGCGCTCCGCCCAACCCTTGTTGAACACGGGGTCGTTACGAAGCTTGCGGGCGATCTCGAGTCGGGTGGCCAGCCAGTCGAACTGCTCGGGTGCGGCGAGCATGTCGCGCATGACCTGCACCAGTCCCTCGCGTGAGGCGACTTCGGCCATCCGCTCCGCATCCTCGTGCGCGAGTTCGAAGAACAGTGTGTCCTTGTCCTTGAAGTGGTGAAAGATGGCACCGCGCGACAGCCCGATCCGCTGTTCGAGCCGCCGCACGGTCGCCCTGTCGTAGCCGTACTCGGCGAAGCACCTCCGCGCGCCATCCAGTATCTGGCGACGGCGCGCTGCGAGGTGGTCGTCGGTCACCTTCGGCAACGAATTGCCCTGTCTACCTGGGTCGCTACCCGTCGTCGGGTCAGTTCGACTTCAGCATGTTGCGCAGGACGTACTGCAGGATGCCGCCGTTGCGGTAGTAGTCCGCCTCGCCGGGGGTGTCGATGCGCACCACCGCGTCGAACTCGATCTTGCTGCCGTCCTCCTTGGTTGCCGTGACGTGCATGGACTTCGGAGTCTTGCCGTCGTTGAGGGCTTCGACACCGGTGATGTCGAACGTCTCGGTGCCGTCCAGCTTGAGCGAGGCCGCCGACTCGCCCGCGGGGAACTGCAACGGGACGACGCCCATGCCGATCAGGTTGCTGCGATGGATGCGCTCGAACGATTCGGTGATCACCGCACGCACCCCGAGCAGGCTGGTGCCCTTGGCCGCCCAGTCCCGTGACGATCCCGAGCCGTACTCCTTGCCGCCGAGCACGACCAGCGGAATGTCCTGCGCCGCATAGTTCTGCGCGGCGTCGTAGATGAATGCCTGCGGGGCGCCATCCTGGGTGAAGTCGCGGGTGTAGCCGCCCGAGACGTCGTCGAGCAGTTGGTTCTTGAGCCGGATGTTCGCGAACGTGCCGCGGATCATCACCTCGTGGTTGCCGCGCCGCGAGCCGTAGGAGTTGTAGTCCTTCTTCTCGACGCCGTTCTCCTCGAGGTATTGCGCGGCCGGAGTGCCCGCCTTGATGTTGCCCGCGGGGGAGATGTGGTCGGTGGTCACCGAGTCACCCAGCAGGGCAAGCACTCTGGCGCCCGTGATGTCGGTGACGGGCGCCGGCTCGGCAGGCATGCCATCGAAGTACGGGGGCTTGCGCACGTAGGTTGACTTCGAGTCCCAGTCGAACGTCTTGCCCTCCGGGGTGGGGAGGTTGCGCCAACGCTCGTCACCCTTGAATACGTCGGCGTAGCTGTCGGTGAACATCTTCCTGTCGATCGACGACGCGATGACGTCGGAGATCTCCTTCGACGACGGCCAGATGTCCTTGAGGAAGACGTCGTTGCCATCGTTGTCCTGGCCGAGCGGTTCTGTCTCGAAGTCGAAGTCCATCGTCCCCGCGAGCGCGTAGGCGATGACCAGCGGTGGTGATGCCAGGTAGTTCATCTTCACGTCGGGGGAGATCCGGCCCTCGAAGTTGCGGTTGCCGGAGAGCACCGCGGTGACCGAGAGGTCGTTGTCGTTGATGGCCTTGGAGATGGCATCCGGCAGCGGGCCGGTGTTGCCGATGCAGGTGGTGCAGCCATAGCCGACCAGGAAGAAGCCCAGCTTCTCCAGGTAGGGCCAGACGCCTGCCCTGTCGTAGTAGTCGCTGACCACCTGCGAGCCTGGCGCCATCGACGTCTTGACCCAGGGCTTGGAGGTCAGACCCTTCTCGACGGCGTTGCGGGCCAGCAGGGCGGCGCCAAGCATCACGGACGGATTCGAGGTGTTGGTGCACGACGTGATGGCCGCGACGACGACCGCGCCGTGATCCAGTACGAATTCACCCTGCTCGTCGGACTTCACCGTGACGGGCTTGCTCGGCCTGCCATCTGCACCGTTGGCCGCGGAGACGACGTCGACCGCGCCGTCGTCGGCAAAGGACAGAGACACCGGATCACTGGCCGGGAACGATTCCTCGACGGCCTCGTCGAGCTTGGTCTCCGGCGTCGGGTGATTCTCCTCCACGTAGTTGTGGATGTCCTTTCGGAACGCGACCTTGGACTCCGAGAGCAGGATGCGGTCCTGTGGGCGCTTCGGCCCGGCGATGGATGGCACGACGTCGCCGAGGTCGAGTTCGAGGTACTCGGAGAAGACCGGTTCCTTCTTGGGGTCGTGCCACATGCCCTGCGCCTTGGCGTAGGCCTCGACGAGCGCAAGCTGATCGTCGGTGCGGCCGGTCAGCCGTAGATAGTCGACGGTCACCTCGTCGATGGGGAAGATGGCGGCGGTGGAACCGAATTCAGGGCTCATGTTGCCCAGCGTGGCGCGGTTGGCGAGCGGCACCTCGGCGACGCCTTCGCCGTAGAACTCGACGAACTTGCCGACCACGCCGTGCTTGCGCAGCATGTCGGTGACGGTGAGCACGACGTCGGTGGCGGTCACACCCGCCTTGATCTCACCGGACAACTTGAACCCGACCACGCGGGGGATCAGCATCGACACGGGCTGGCCGAGCATGGCGGCCTCGGCCTCGATCCCGCCGACGCCCCAGCCCAGCACGCCCAGGCCGTTGACCATGGTGGTGTGGCTGTCGGTGCCGACGCACGTGTCCGGGTACGCCACGACCGTGCCATTCGCATCCGCGCGGGTCATCACGGTGCGCGCGAGGTACTCGATGTTGACCTGGTGCACGATGCCGGTACCCGGCGGCACCACCTTGAAGTCGTCGAAGGCACCCTGGCCCCACCGCAGGAACTGGTAGCGCTCGCCATTGCGTGAGTACTCGATGTCGACGTTGCGCTCGAAGGCGTCGCGCTTGCCGAAGACGTCGACGATCACCGAGTGGTCGATCACCATTTCGGCGGGGGCTAGCGGGTTGACCTTGTCGGGATCGCCGCCGAGGTCGCCGACGGCTTCGCGCATGGTGGCCAGATCGACGATGCACGGCACGCCGGTGAAGTCCTGCATGATGACGCGGGCCGGCGTGAATTGGATCTCGATGCTCGGGTCGGCAGAAGGATCCCAGTCGGCGATCGCCTGGATGTGGTCCTTCGTGATGTTGGCGCCGTCCTCGGTGCGCAGCAGGTTCTCGGCGAGGACCTTCAGGCTGTACGGAAGTTTCTCGGTTCCGGGTACCGCGTCGAGGCGGTAGATCTCGTAACTGTCGTCCCCCACCTGCAACGTGTTGCGGGCTCCGAACGAATCAACGGAATCCTGGCTGCTCACATCAACTCCCGGTTTAGTCGTCGCCGCGACGGGCTGTGTCGTTGGCGCTTCGGATTCTTACAGTACGCTTGTCCTGTAAGACATTCCAGATCGGGTTACAGTCTCGTCCTGATCCGCGCGTGCTGCCAATCGGTCGGGTCGACATCACGTAGCCTGCCCGTGTGACTGGACCGCACGTCTTGCCGTCCTTGCCGGAGTACATCCCGGCCGACGTGGACATGACCGCCGTGAAGGCCGACGTGGGCGCCGACGGCGTCAGTGCTTCGCCCGCCGACGTGCCCGCGCTCAAGGACGTCGTCGCCGACGCCCGCGCGGACGGCATCGATCTCAAGATCGTCGTCATCGCCGACAACCCACCCATCGACACTCCGTTGCGTGACATCGCGACGGAGGTGGGCCAGGCGTACCCGGGTTCCACGGTGCTGGCGATCAGTCCATCGTTCGCGGGCACCTACAGCACGCAATTCGACCGCGTCACGCTGGAGGCGGGTCAGGACGTGGCCAAGATTCCCGGCAATCCGGTGCAGGCGTCGAAGAATTTCGTCGGCGAACTCACCGATACGCATTTTCCGTGGACGGCATTCACGCTCGTGGTCCTCGTCGGTGTGCTTGCGGCGGCCGTTGCCACCCGCATGCTGCAGGTTCGGGCCAGGCGCGCATTCTCGAAGACCGAGGTGGCGGAAACGCCTGCGGCCCCGCGGAACTGACGCGAATTCGGCGTACTTCGAATTCGAAGATCACCATTCGGTAACGCTCCATTCAATTACAACTTTGTAATTCGTTACTAACGTTTCCCTTGCGCTTGATGTGACGTACGGTGCAGAAGGTGCTTGATGTTGCAGGTGTGCTATTTGGGACTCCTGTGACTGAGGACCCGACGAATGCGCACGCATTCGAGTTGAGCCCTTAGGAGACCTGAGCCGATGAGACGCACCACACGCGCCTCCGTCTACCAACTTTGCAGTCGCGTCGGCGTGAGTTCACTCGCGTTCGGTGTGATGGTCGCGACGGTATTCAGCACTGGCCTCGGCACCGCCGCCGCAGAACCCGACGGAATCGCGGGCCTGGTCGCCGCGGTGGCGAACGCCAACCAGCGCCTGCAGGACCTGGGCGCGGCGATCCAGACCGAGCAGGAGAGCGTCAACCAGGCGATCCTCGCAGTTCAGACGGCCCGCGATGACGCCGTGGCCGCCCAACGGGAATTCGATGACAGCCAGGTGGGCCTCGAGGAGGCCAACGCGGCCATCGCCTCCGCTCAGCAGCGGTTCGATACCTTCGCCGCATCCACCTACATGAGCGGTCCCGCCGCCGCGTACGTCACCGCCACCGATCCGGCGGACGCCCTCGACACCGCAATCGCCGGTCAAACCCTTGCGGTCAGCAGCCAGCGTGTGATGTCCGACCTGCAGCGGGCCCGGACCGAACAGGCCAACCGCGAATCCGCGGCCCGGCTGGCCAAGCAGAGGGCCGACCAGGCCGTTGTCGACGCACAGGCCAGTCAGGACTCCGCGGTGGCCTCGCTGACCGACGCACAGCAGACCTTCGGGAGCCAGCAGACCGAACTCGACCGCCTGACTGCCGAGCGCTCGGCGGCGCGTGCCAGGCTCGACGAGGCGCGCAACTGGTCCGCTCCGGCCGCTACCGCGGCGCCGGCCGCCCGTCCGCAGGCGGCACCCGAGGCCGCGGCGAATCCGAGTTCGGACTGGGACCGTGTGCCGGGGACGTCCGCACCGTCGGCTTCGGCCGGGGCTTCTGAATGGGACACCACCCTGCCGGCCATTCCTAGCGCCTTCGTCAGCGGCGACCCCATCGCGATCATCAACGCGATCCTTGGCATCGCCTCGACGTCGGCCCAGGTCACTCAGCAGTTGGGGCGGACCTTCCTGCAGAAGCTCGGAATCCTCCCGACGCCAACCGGTTACACCAACGGTGCCATTCCGTCGGTCGCAGGCCCCCAGGCCACCGAGTACGTGATCAGGCGGGGTCTGGCCGTGCGGGGCACGCCCTACTCCTGGGGCGGCGGCAACGCCGCAGGAGCCAGCCGCGGCATCGACTCCGGTGCGGGCACGGTCGGATTCGACTGCTCCGGCCTGATGCTCTACATGTTCGCCGGCGTCGGCATCAAACTCGACCACTATTCGGGCTCCCAGTACAACGCGGGCCGCAAGGTTCCGTCTTCTCAGATGCGCCGCGGCGACATGATCTTCTACGGCCCCAATGCGAGTCAGCACGTCGCGATGTACCTGGGCGACGGTCAGATGCTGGAAGCGCCGTACACCGGCTCGGTCGTGAAGGTCTCGCCGGTCCGGACCAGCGGCATGACGCCATACGTCACCCGCATGATCGAGTGGTGACGGCGTTGCGAACATTCTCCGTCTCGAGCCGCGGCGTCAGCGGTGGACTACGGCTGCTCGTCGCAGCCATGTGCGCGCTGGCGCTGGCGCTCGGCACGGCCATGCCGGCATCCGCCGATCCCGAAGCCGGACAGTGGGATCCGACGCTACCCAAACTGATCAGCTCCGGCGCGCCCGGTGATCCCGTCGCGATCGCCAACGCCGGGTTCCAGGCGAGCCAGATCGCGCTGCAGACCACACGCAGCCTCGGCCAGCAGTTCCTGTCGAGCATCGGGCTCGGCGGCTCGCCCGCCGCCGCCGCGCTGCCCGGGGCACGGGTGCGTGGTCCGCAGGCGATCGAGTACGTGATCCGCCGCGGCGGCTCCCAGATGGGGGTGCCTTACTCATGGGGCGGTGGCGCGCTGAATGGGCCGAGTGCCGGCGTCGACTCCGATTCGGGCAAGATCGGATACGACTGCTCCGGCTTCACCCGCTACGCGTTCGCGGGGGTCGGCGTCCAGATTCCGAAGTACTCGGGCGACCAGTACAACGCCGGGCGCAAGGTGCCACAGTCACAGGCCAAACGCGGCGATCTCCTGTTCTGGGGGCCCGGTGGCAGCCAACACGTCGCGATCTACCTCGGCGGCGGCAAGATGCTCGAGGCGTCCAGCAGCGCGGGCAGGGTGGCCGTCAGTCCACTGCGCACCGCGGGGCTGCAGCCCTACCTCGTCCGCATCATCGAGTCCTGATCTCTAGCGACCGACGGACCCGCCCCGCGACGGGCGACGTCGACGGATCCCGAACTGCCTGGAATAGTTGACGGGGAGCGCCCGCCGACAGGCAGGGGCAGGGGCACGCTCTGGCCAAGACCAGCGTGTCGGACGCGAACGAACGTGAGAGGAACCGCCAATGACGTCACCGAGTGGGCCGCCGCAGGGCGCCGGAGGCTTCCCTGGAGGTCAGGGCCCTGGGCAGGGCTACCCCGGCGGCCCCCCGCAGGCGCCGAGCGCGAACGGCGGCCTGCAGGGCGAGGTGCACACGCTGGAGCGGGCGATCTTCGAGGTGAAGCGCATCATCGTCGGCCAGGACCAACTGGTCGAGCGGATGCTGGTCGGTCTGCTCGCCAAGGGACACGTTCTGCTCGAGGGTGTCCCCGGCGTGGCCAAGACGCTGGCCGTCGAGACGTTCGCCAAGGTGGTGGGCGGAACGTTCGCGCGCATCCAGTTCACCCCGGACCTGGTGCCCACCGACATCGTCGGTACCAGGATCTACAAGGCCGGCAAGGAGGAGTTCGACATCGAGGTCGGACCCGTGATGGTGAACTTCCTGCTCGCCGACGAGATCAACCGTGCGCCGGCCAAGGTGCAGTCGGCACTGCTCGAGGTGATGGCCGAGCGCAAGGTGTCCATCGGCGGCAAGACCTTCGCACTGCCGAACCCGTTCCTTGTCATGGCAACGCAGAACCCGATCGAGCAGGAGGGCGTTTATTCACTGCCCGAGGCGCAGCGCGATCGCTTCCTGTTCAAGCTCAACATCGACTATCCGACTCCCGAGGAAGAACGCGAGATCATCTACCGGATGGGTGTCACCCCGCCCACCCCGAAGCAGATCCTCAATCCTGGCGATCTCCTGCGCCTGCAGGACGTCGCGGCCGGTGTCTTCGTTCACCACGCGCTCGTCGACTACGTGGTCCGGATCGTCACGGCCACTCGTGAACCCGACAAGTTCGGTATGCCCGACGCCAAGGCGTGGATCGCGTACGGCGCCTCACCCCGTGCGTCGCTCGGCATCATCGCGGCGTCGCGTGCTCTCGCGTTGATCCGCGGTCGCGATTACGTGATTCCCCAGGACGTCGTCGAGGTCATCCCGGACGTGCTGCGGCACCGCCTCGTACTCACGTACGACGCGTTGGCCGACGAGATCTCCGCCGAAACGGTGGTCACCCGGATCCTGCAGACCGTTGCGCTGCCTCAGGTGAATGCCATTCCGCAGCAAGGTCATTCTGCGGCCCCGCCCATGCCCGCCGCGGCGGCGGCCAGCGGTCGGTGACGCGGTCCGAGGGCCGGTCGGTCGACGTACCGTCACTGCAGCGGGGTCAGATCCGCGACCCCGAGTTGTCCGCGGCACTGCGAAAGCTCGAGCTGACGGTCCGTCGCAAGCTCGACGGCGTACTGCACGGAGACCATCAGGGCCTGATTCCAGGACCAGGTTCCGAGCCCGGTGAATCCCGGGTCTACCAGCCGGGTGACGACGTGCGGCGGATGGACTGGTCGGTGACGGCACGCACCAACACCCCCCACGTGCGGCAGATGATCGCCGACCGTGAGCTGGAGACCTGGCTGGTGATCGACGTATCGGCCAGCCTGGACTTCGGCACCGCGGGTTGTGAGAAGCGCGACCTCGCCGTGGCCGCCGCGGCGGCCATCGCCTTCCTCAACAGCGGCGGCGGCAACCGTCTCGGCGCGGTGATCACCAACGGCGACACCACCAGGCGGGTGCCGGCACTCTCGGGGCGCATGCACGAGCAGGAACTGCTCCGTGCGGTCGCCACCATGCCGAAGGCGCCGGCGGGTGTGCGGGGTGACCTGGCGGTGGCCATCGACGCGTTGCGCAGGCCGGAGCGACGGCGCGGCATGGCGGTGATCATCAGCGACTTCCTCGGTCCCATCAACTGGATGAAGCCGCTGCGGGCCATCGCCGGACGACACGAGGTGCTCGGTGTCGAGATCGTCGATCCGCGTGATATCGAACTGCCCGATGTCGGCGAGGTCATCCTCCAGGACACCGAGTCGGGAGCCACCCGGGAGTTCACCATCGATGCGCAGCTGCGCGACGACTTCGCGAAGGCGGCCCAGGCCCATCGCACCGAGGTGGCCCGCACCCTGCGGCGCTGTGACGCGCCGCTGCTGACCCTGCGCACCGATCGGGACTGGATCGCGGACGTCGTGCGGTTCGTCGCGACCCGGCGCCGAGGCGGCGCCCTGGCGGGTCGATGAGCGCTCGCGCGAAGAGCAGTGTGGTCGATGAGCGCTCGCGCGAAGAGCAGATTGACCCGGTGATTGACCCATTTACACCGAAATGACTAGCCGTTCATGACATTACCGTTGCTCGGACCGATGACGCTGTCGGGCTTCGAACACCCGTGGTACCTGTTGTTCATCGTCGTGGTGCTCGGAGTGATCGCGCTCTACGTCGTCGCCCACATGGCCCGGCAGAAGCGGATGCTGCGCTTCGCCAACATGGAGCTGCTGGAGAGCATCGCGCCGAATCGTCCGTCTCGCTGGCGGCATCTGCCTGCGATCCTGCTCGTCCTGTCGATGCTGCTGTTAACCGTCGCCATGGCCGGCCCGACCAACGACGTCCGCATCCCACGGAACCGCGCCGTGGTGATGCTGGTGATCGACGTGTCACAGTCGATGCGCGCCACCGACGTGCCGCCGAGTCGGCTGGAGGCGGCGCAGGAGGCTGCCAAGCAATTCGCCGACGAGCTCACCCCTGGCATCAATCTCGGGCTGATCGCCTATGCCGGCACGGCCACGGTGCTGGTGTCGCCGACGACCGGCCGCGAGGCCACCAAGGCGGCGATAGACAAGTTGCAACTTGCCGACCGCACGGCCACGGGTGAGGGCATCTTCACGGCGCTGCAGGCGATTGCGACCGTCGGCGCGGTGATCGGCGGCGGAGACGAACCGCCCCCGGCGCGCATCGTCCTGCTCTCGGATGGCAAGGAGACGGTGCCGTCCAACCCGGATGCCCCCAAGGGCGCGTACACCGCCGCGCGCACCGCCAAGGACCAGGGCGTGCCCATCTCCACGATCTCGTTCGGCACCCCCTACGGCTACGTGGAGATCAACGACCAGCGTCAGCCCGTCCCGGTCGACAACGAGATGCTGAAGAAGATCGCCGAGCTGTCGGGCGGAAACGCCTACGACGCGGCCAGCCTGCAGCAGCTCAAGGACGTCTACTCCACACTGCAACAGCAGATCGGCTACGAGACGATCAAGGGCGATGCCAGCGTGGGCTGGCTGCGCCTCGGATCGCTGGTGCTGGCACTGGCCGCACTGGGCGCGCTGCTGCTCAATCGTCGTCTGCCCGGGTAGGCGGATCGACGCCGCCGTGGCCGATTTCGGGCGTGCCGGGACGAGACGATAGGTTGACGGGCATGCCGGACTTCGTTTCACGCTCCGTACTGGTCACGGGAGGCAACCGCGGCATCGGGCTCGCGGTGGCGCAGCGACTCGCTGCCGACGGCCACCAGGTAGCGGTCACGCATCGCGGTTCGGGTGCTCCGGAGGGGCTGTTCGGCGTGCAGTGTGACGTCACCGACAGCGAGGCCGTCGACCGCGCCTTCACCGAGGTCGAGGCGCATCAGGGTCCGGTCGAAGTGCTGGTCGCCAACGCCGGTGTCTCCGCGGACGCGTTCCTCATGCGGATGACCGAGGAGAAGTTCGAGAAGGTCATCGACGCCAACCTCACCGGAGCGTTCCGGGTGGCTCAGCGGGCTTCCCGCAGCATGCAGAGGAAGCGGTTCGGCCGGATGATCTTCGTGGGTTCGGTCTCGGGCACCTGGGGTATCGGCAACCAGGCCAATTACGCGGCCTCCAAGGCCGGCCTGATCGGCATGGCCCGCTCGATCGCACGGGAGCTGTCCAAGGCCGGCGTCACGGCAAACGTCGTGGCCCCGGGTTACATCGACACCGACATGACCCGCTCGCTGGACGAGCGGATCCAGGCGGGGGCGCTGGAATTCATCCCCGCGAAGCGGGTCGGCACCGCCGAGGAAGTCGCCGGGGTCGTCAGCTTCCTCGCGTCCGAGGATGCCAGCTACGTATCCGGTGCGGTGATCCCGGTCGATGGCGGCATGGGCATGGGCCACTAGAGCAGAAGAGGACAGGACAATGGCAGGGTTTCTCGAGGGCAAGCGCATCCTGGTCACGGGCATCATCACGGACTCGTCGATCGCATTTCACATTGCGAAGGTCGCCCAGGAGGCCGGCGCGGAACTGGTACTGACCGGATTCGACCGGATGAAGCTGATCCAGCGCATCGCCGACCGGCTGCCGAACCCGGCTCCGCTACTCGAACTCGACGTGCAGAACTCCGAGCACCTCGACACTCTCGCCGACCGCGTCAGCAAGGTCATCGGCGAGGGCAACAAGCTCGACGGTGTCGTGCACTCGATCGGCTTCATGCCTCAGACCGGTATGGGCATCAACCCGTTCTTCGACGCCCCCTACGAGGACGTCGCCAAGGGCATCCACATCTCGGCGTACTCCTACGCTTCGCTTGCCAAGGCCGCGCTTCCGATCATGAACCGAGGCGGGGGCATCGTCGGAATGGACTTCGATCCCACCCGTGCGATGCCTGCCTACAACTGGATGACGGTCGCCAAGAGTGCACTGGAGTCGGTCAACCGATTCGTCGCGCGGGAAGCCGGCCACTACGGTGTGCGGTCGAATCTCGTTGCCGCAGGACCGATCCGCACCCTGGCCATGAGTGCCATCGTCGGCGGTGCGCTGGGGGCAGAGGCGGGCGACCAGATGAAGCTGCTCGAAGAGGGCTGGGACCAGCGCGCGCCCATCGGCTGGAACATGAAGGACCCGACGCCGGTCGCAAAGACGGTGTGCGCCTTGATCTCCGACTGGCTGCCCGCCACGACGGGGACCATCGTCTACGCCGACGGCGGCGCGCACACTCAGCTACTCTGACACGGTGGAGCCTCGTGGAGTTTGATGCCGTCCTGCTGCTGTCCTTCGGCGGGCCCGAGGGGCCAGAACAGGTTAGGCCGTTCCTGGAGAACGTGACCCGCGGGCGCAACATCCCACCGGAGCGCCTCGACGGGGTTGCCGAGCACTACCTGCACTTCGGCGGGGTCTCGCCGATCAACGGCATCAACCGAGAACTGATCGGGCATCTGCGGGCAGAACTCGACCGGCGGGGATCCGAACTGCCCGTCTACTTCGGCAACCGCAACTGGGATCCCTACGTCGAGGACGCGGTGGCCGCGATGCGCGACGACGGTGTTCGCAGAGCGGCGGTCTTCACCACGTCGGCGTGGGGGGGCTACTCGAGTTGCACGCAGTACGGGGAGGACATCGCACGTGGTCGCGCTGCGGCAGGGGAGCACGCACCGGAACTCGTCAAGCTGCGGCACTACTTCGATCACCCGCTGTTCGTCGAGATGTTCGCCGAGGGCATCGCGGCGGCCGCGGCGACCCTGCCCGACGACCTGCGCGACGGTGCCAGACTGATCTTCACCGCCCACTCCGTGCCGACGGCCGCCGACGAGCGGCACGGGCCGCGCCTCTACAGCCGGCAGGTGGCCTACGCGACCCGACTCGTCGCCGCGGCCGCCGGATACGACGACTACGACCAGGTGTGGCAGTCCCGCTCTGGTCCACCGCAGGTGCCCTGGCTGGAGCCCGACGTCGGCGACCGCCTGTCGGCGCTGCAGAAGACCGGTACCGGGGCCGTCATCGTGTGTCCGATCGGCTTCGTCGCCGACCACATCGAGGTGGTGTGGGACCTCGATCACGAGCTGCGACAGCAGGCCGAGGAGGCCGGCATCGCGTTCGCCCGCGCCGCGACACCCAACGTCGATCCTCGGTTCGGCCGTCTTGCGGTGGATCTGATCGACGAACTCCGTCTCGGTCTCGAGCCCGCTCGCGTGACCTGCGCCGGATCCGGCTCCGGGATGCGGGTACGTCCTCGACGGGCAGCCGTGTGCGGCGTCGCCGCGGTGTGTTGCGGAGATCCGCGAAGCGGTCAAGCCTGCCAGGCCGAGTACAGGATCGCGCTGACGGCGGCCAGTCGCGCTGACCGCACCACCCCGCTCAACGGCCGCAATGCGTCGTTGGCCAGCTGCATCTCCGAGGAACTCTGCAGACCTATCGGCATGAGACCGGAACTCACCGTGATGATCGCGTCGACGTGCGCGGCGTTCTCGAGGACGCGAAGCGCACGTGGCGGGGCATGGTCGGGGGCGCGGTGATGTCGGCCTGACTCGAGGACCTGCTCGACGAGCCCACGCGGATCGGCGACGTCGGGTCCCGACATGCCTGCCCTCAATGTCCCGAGGGCATCGGCGGCCGAGCGTACGGCAGATCGCAGTTCGTACTCGGCTTCGCCGAGGTCGAGATGTTCGGCGATGGGGGCGCTGGCCAGCGAGTACACGGTCCACGACAATGCGCTCGGTTCGAGATATTCGACCTCGGGGTCATACGCCTCCGCCTCGTCGAACGCGAAGTCCGGCACCAGGCCGACCGCTCCCGATGCGCCGCCCGTCACGATGATGGCCTCTCCCGCGGTGATCGCGTCGAGCTGGAACTGGGTGCCCGCGGGTAGCCCGCGCACGTCGCCGGCCACCGGCAGAACCACCGACATCGACGGCTCACCGGCGGCAGGGCCCGCGGCGGTGCGCAACGTCTGCAGCATCGAAACCGCGCCCGCGTCGGTCAGGTCGGGCCAGGGAAGTCCGGTCCGGCCTGCGGCGACGGAGTCATAGGCCGTAACGGAATGTCTTGGCGCCCAGAGCGATAATGCGTCCAGGACATCGTCGGGCGCGGCCTGGCCTGCGAGCCAGGCGTTGGCCCACACGGAGAGCGAAACACTAGGGCACCACATGATGCCGCAGTGTAGTTGTTGAGGGCTCGGCGGGCGGGGTACGCGCTAGGCTGATGACATGCCCATTTGGTTGATCTGGCTGATAGCCGCAGTGGGCCTGGCCGGAGCCGAGGCCCTCACCGGAGACATGTTCCTGCTCATGCTCAGCGGCGGTGCTCTCGCCGCCGTCGGCTCCAACCTTCTGTTCGACAGCTATGTCGTGGACGGTGTCGTCTTCCTCGTCGTATCGATCCTGCTTCTGCTGGTCGTCCGCCCTGCGCTCCGTCGCCGTTTCGCGGCAGGCAAGGGCATGCCCGAACCCGTCAAGGCGCTGGAGGGCAGAAGCGCGCTCGTCCTGGACACGGTCGCGCGTCACGCCGGCCAGGTGAAGCTCGAGGGCGAGGTGTGGACGGCCCGGCCGTTCGACGACAACGATGTGTACCAACCGGGTGACCAGGTGACCGTCATGCACATCGACGGTGCGACCGCGGTCGTCTTCAAGCCCATCTAGAGAGGAACCACTCATGGAAGGTGCCGTCGCCGGCCTCGTCCTCGTCGCCGTACTGGTGATCTTCGCGATCATCGTGGTGGCCAAGTCCGTCGCGTTGATCCCGCAGGCCGAGGCGGCGGTGATCGAACGTCTCGGCCGGTACAGCAAGACCGTGTCCGGACAGCTCACGTTGCTGCTGCCGTTCGTCGACAGGATTCGTGCCCGCGTGGACCTGCGCGAGCGGGTGGTCTCCTTCCCGCCGCAACCGGTGATCACGGAGGACAACCTCACGGTCAACATCGACACCGTCGTGTACTTCCAGGTGACCAGCCCGCAGGCGGCGGTGTACCAGATCAGCAACTACATCGTCGGTGTCGAGCAACTGACCACCACCACGCTGCGCAACGTCGTCGGTGGAATGACGCTCGAGCAGACCCTGACCTCGCGCGATCAGATCAACGGACAGCTGCGCGGCGTGCTCGACGAGGCGACCGGACGATGGGGCCTTCGGGTCGCGCGAGTGGAACTGCGCAGCATCGACCCGCCGCCGTCGATCCAGGACTCGATGGAGAAGCAGATGCGGGCCGACCGTGAGAAACGCGCCATGATCCTGACCGCCGAGGGCAACCGGGAGGCGTCGATCAAACAGGCCGAAGGCCAGAAGCAGGCTCAGATCCTGGCGGCCGAGGGCGCCAAGCAGGCGGCGATCCTTACCGCGGAGGCGGACCGGCAGTCGCGCATGCTGCGTGCCCAGGGTGAGCGCGCCGCGTCGTATCTGAAGGCGCAGGGTGAGGCGAAGGCGATCGAGAAGACCTTCGCCGCGATCAAGGCGGGCCGACCGACGCCGGAGATGCTGGCCTATCAGTACCTGCAGACCTTGCCGGAGATGGCCAAGGGCGAGGCGAACAAGGTGTGGCTGGTTCCGAGTGACTTCGGTTCGGCGCTGGAGGGCTTCACGAAGATGCTGGGGGCGCCCGGCCAGGATGGTGTCTTCCGCTACACACCGAGCCCCGTCGAGGAGAACCTGCCCAAGCCGGAGGACGACTCCGACGAGGTCGCCGATTGGTTCACCACGCGCACCGACCCCGCGATCGCAGAGGCGGTCGCCAAGGCCGAGGCCGACGCACGCCGGCCGGTTCCCAACGCGCTCGGTTCCACGCCGAGTTACCCACCACTGTCGCAGCAGACGCAGCCGCCGTCGGACTACGCGCAGCAGCCCGCGGCACCGCGGCACGGCTCATCCGACCAGTGAGTGCACTGACGTCGAGGCGGACCTATGCGGCGCTCGCCGCACTGCAGGCGGGTGATGCCGTCGCGTGCGCAACTTCGGCCGCGCCGGTCAAGAAGGCCCTCGACGACGTCGGGCTCCGCGAGGATTTGCGGCCCATCCTCCCGGTGGTCAAGGCGGCGTCGGCGGTCGGACTGCTGGCGGTGTTCCGGTTCCCCGGTCTGGCGCGGCTGACCACGTTCATGCTCACCCTGTACTTCGTGCTGGCGGTGGGCTTTCACGTGAAGGCCAGGGACTGGAGTCCAGGGCTGGGAGCGGCGTCATCATTTCTCGCGCTGTACGCGGCGATGACCCTGAAAGGGCCCCCGGTCAGGGAGTGACGGCGGTTTCGCCCGTCGGCTCGGCCTGCGGTGACGGCTCACCTGGCGTGCGCCGATGCGCGCGGACCTCGTACACCAGTCCCGCGAGTCCGACGCCGGCGGTGCATGCGGACACCAGGAACAGAAGTGGACTGACGTTGCCGGTCAGGGCGTCGCCGAGAACGGCCACGGCGGCGGTACCGGGGAGCAGGCCGACGAACGATGCGAGCGTGAAGGGGACCACGCGCACCGCCGACGCCCCGCAGGCGTAGTTCAGCACCGAGAAGGGCACCGCGGGTATCAGGCGCATCGAGAGGACGGCCGGCCAGCCTCGGACGGCCAGTCGAGCGTTGAGCAGCCCCACCCGCGGATGCTCGAGAAGTCGGTCGAGCCGCAGCCCCACGGCGCGCACCAGTATCAACGCCACCAGCGCGCTGAGGGTGCTGGCGACGACGGCGATCGCCACGCCGAGGACCGGACCGAAGAGCAGGCCGGCGGCGAGCGTGAACGCGGTACGCGGGAACGGAAACACCGTCACCACGATGTGCGCTGCCAGGAAGGCCAGTGGGAACCATGGCCCCACCGACGTGGCCCAATCGCGAAGCTGTACGGCCGTCGGTAGCGGGACCAGCAGCGCGATTGCGACGAGAATCACAATCGCCGCCGCGATCGCCAGAACCCGGCGCCGAGGCAGCGCAGTCGCCGTCACCACGATGGCGGCGCCGACCGCACGCAACGTGCTGACGACGGGCTTCACGTCTGCCAAGGATACGTGGTGTGGCGCATCGGCTCCCGCCGATGCCGCCTTCCGGTCCGCGCGCGTCACCCCGCCCGCCGGTCGGGTGGGTGACCGCGATCATTTAGCCTGATGACCGGGTGATGAGTCACACGCTGCGACAACAGGAGATGCCGGTGTCCGTACAGGGGTCCAGCTCCAGCCCCAGTGCCGTCGAATCGGATCGCGAGGGCTGGCGCGTCGCGGTCGCGGGCGTGCTGGCCAAGGGTGCCCGCAAGGATCCGGCCGACTTCGGTGCTGAACCCGAACGTCACCTGGACTCACCGACGTACGACGGTTTCGCGGTGCGGCCCCTCTACACGGCGTTGGACGCCCTCCCGGAGCATCCCCTGCCGGGGCGGTGGCCCTTCGTGCGCGGGGGCGACGCGCTGCGCGACGTGAAATCGGGGTGGAAGGTCGCCGAGGCCTTCCCGGGAGATGTCACCGGAGGGCAGTCGGTCACCGAAGGCAACGGCGCGGTGCTGGCCGCCCTCACCGAGGGAGTCGGTTCCCTCGTTCTACGGGTCGGGGCGGGCGGCGTCGGGGTGGACGAGGTGGATCGGCTGCTCGAAGGTGTCTACCTGGAACTGGTCCCCGTCATCCTCGAGCCGGGCGCGGACTATGCGTGCGCCGCCGAGGCCCTAGTCGCGCTGGTGACCGACCTGGACGACACCCGGCGCGCGATGCTGTCACTGGATCTCGGCGGGGACCCGCTCACGGCGCCTCTGGCGCGGCGGGAAACTCCGTCGATCGACGAGGTCGCCGCCGTCGCAGGCAAGGCCGTCGAGTTCGAGGGCGGGGTTCGTGCCATCACCGTGGACGGCCCGGCGTTCCACGACCTCGGGGCGAGCGCAGCGTGGGAACTCGCAGGCGCCGTGGCTGCCGGGGTGAGCTACCTACGCATCCTCGGAGGGCATGGCCTCGCCGTGGGTGACGCGCTGCGTCAGATCGCCTTCCGGGTCGCGGCGGACGACGACCAGTTCATGACGATCGCGAAGTTGCGGGCGGCACGCCTGCTGTGGGCACGGGTGGCCGAGGTGGTGGGACGGCCGGACGAGGGGGCGGCAACCATCCACGCCGTCACGTCGATGCCGATGATGGCGCAGCGCGACCCATGGGTGAACATGTTGCGCACCACGCTTGCCGCCTTCGCGGCGGGGGTGGGCGGCGCGGATACCGTATGGGTGCGCACGTTCGACAGTGCGATCGACGGAGGGCTGCCCGGAACCGCGGCGAGCTTCGCGCGCCGGATGGCCAGGAACACCCAGTTGCTCCTACTCGAGGAGTCGCACATCGGCCGCGTGGTCGATCCGGCCGGCGGCTCGTGGTTCGTCGAGGACCTGACCCGCGAACTCGCCGAAACCGCCTGGGGACATTTTCAGGAGATCGAGTCGCGTGGCGGGTTCGTCGATGCGCGGGACTTCGTCGTCGCACGGATCGAAGAGGTGCGGGACCGCCGGGCGGACGACATCGCCCACCGGCGTACGTCACTCACCGGTGTCAACGAGTACCCCAACCTCGCGGAGGCGGCACTGCCGCAACGGGAATCTGAGAGAACCGTGGCCCGGTACGCGGCCGACTTCGAGTCACTGCGGGACCGGTCGGACGTCCACCTGGCCGCCCACGGTGCGCGCCCCCGAGCGCTACTGCTGCCACTCGGCCCGCTCGCCGAGCACAACATCCGCACGACGTTCGCGGTCAATCTGCTGGCATCGGGCGGTATCGAGACCATCAACCCCGGCCCCGTAGACGCCGGGGGCGTTGCCGGGGCGGTGGCCGCCGCGGGTGATGCGCCGGTCGCGGTGATCTGCGGCACCGACGCCCGGTACGGAACGGAGGCCTCCAACGTGGTGAATGCCGCGCGGGCCGCCGGGGTCACCCACGTGTACCTGGCGGGGCCCGAGAAGGCGGTGGCCTCCCCCGAGGGCCAGGCCGCGGCGAAGCCCGACGAATTCCTGACCGCCGGAATCGACGCGATCACCGCGCTGTCGACCCTGCTCACCCGATTGGGGGCGTGACGAATGACCGTTTCCGATGTCGCAGGCGAGCCGGCCCCGGCAGCCAATGCAGGGTCCATCGCCAGCTTCGCAGACGTACCGCTGGACGGGGGGAGCACGACGGCACCGGCGACCGCAACCGCCGTCGCCGAGCACGTCGCCGCGGCCGCAGCCGCCCATGGCTACGTGCCCGAGCAGTTGGACTGGCTCACTCCCGAGGGCATCGACGTCAAACCGGTCTATACCGCCGGTGATCGCGACTCGATCGTCGCTGCCGGCTACCCGCTCGACGGCTTCCCCGGTGCGCCGCCGTTCGTCCGCGGGCCCTACCCGACGATGTACGTCAACCAGCCGTGGACCATCCGCCAGTACGCCGGTTTCTCCACTGCGGCGGAGTCCAACGCG
Organism: uncultured Actinomycetota bacterium; assembly: GCA_963798245.1. GTDB lineage: Bacteria > Actinomycetota > Actinomycetes > Mycobacteriales > Mycobacteriaceae > Mycobacterium. The sequence continues at coordinate 256,654 of CAWCSO010000001.1, read as the reverse complement.
TTCTACCGGCGCAACCTCGCGGCGGGCCAGAAGGGCCTGTCGGTGGCGTTCGACCTGGCCACCCACCGCGGCTACGACTCCGACCACCCGCGCGTGGCGGGTGACGTCGGCATGGCGGGCGTCGCCATCGACTCCATTCTCGACATGCGCCAGCTGTTCGACGGCATCGACCTGTCCACGGTGTCGGTGTCGATGACGATGAACGGTGCCGTGCTGCCGATCCTGGCGTTGTACGTCGCCGCGGCCGAGGAGCAGGGCGTGCCGCCGGAGAAGCTGGCGGGGACCATCCAGAACGACATCCTCAAGGAGTTCATGGTCCGCAATACCTATATCTATCCACCCAAGCCGTCGATGCGGATCATCTCCGACATCTTCGGCTACACCAGCGTCAAGATGCCGAAGTACAACTCGATCTCGATCTCCGGCTACCACATTCAGGAAGCCGGTGCCACAGCCGATCTCGAGCTCGCCTACACCCTGGCCGACGGCGTCGAGTACATCAGGGCCGGGCTGGACGCCGGGCTGTCCATCGACAAGTTCGCGCCGCGGCTGTCGTTCTTCTGGGGTATCGGGATGAACTTCTTCATGGAGGTCGCCAAGCTACGGGCGGGCAGGCTGCTGTGGAGTGAACTGGTGGCGCAGTTCGATCCGTCGAACGACAAGTCGCTGTCGCTTCGCACCCACTCGCAAACCTCGGGCTGGTCGCTGACCGCACAGGACCCGTTCAACAACGTTGCGCGCACCTGTATCGAGGCGATGGCTGCCACGCAGGGTCACACCCAGTCGCTGCACACCAATGCCCTCGACGAGGCACTGGCACTGCCCACCGACTTCTCCGCGCGCATCGCTCGCAACACCCAGCTTCTGCTGCAGCAGGAGTCGGGAACCACGCGCCCAATCGACCCGTGGGGCGGTTCGTACTACGTCGAGTGGCTGACCCATCAGCTCGCCGAGAGGGCGAGGGCCCACATCGCCGAGGTGGCCGAGCACGGCGGTATGGCGCAGGCGATCGGCGAAGGCATCCCGAAGCTGCGCATCGAGGAGGCGGCCGCTCGCACGCAGGCGCGTATCGACTCCGGTGCGCAGACGGTGATCGGCATCAACAAGTACCAGGTGTCCGCCGACAACGGCGATCAGGCGGTCGAGGTCCTCAAGGTCGAGAACAGCCGGGTGCGCGCCGAACAGATCGCGAAGTTGCAGCAGTTGCGTGCCGACCGAGACGAAGGCGCCACCCAGGCGGCGCTTGCCGAACTCACCCGTGCGGCAGCGGCTTCGGGTGGCCTGGGGGAGGATGGCCTGGGCAACAACCTGCTGGCGCTGGCCATCGGTGCGGCGCGCGCGAAGGCCACCGTCGGTGAGATCTCCGATGCGCTGGAGAAGGTCTACGGACGTCACCAGGCCGAGATCCGCACCATCGCGGGGGTCTACCGGGACGAGGTGGGGACAGTCAGTAATGTAAGCGCCGCAACGGAACTGGTCGAGAAGTTCGCCGAAGCCGACGGGCGCAGGCCCCGGATTCTGGTCGCCAAGATGGGGCAGGACGGTCACGACAGGGGCCAGAAGGTCATTGCGACGGCGTTCGCCGACATCGGGTTCGACGTCGACGTCGGTTCCTTGTTCTCGACACCGGACGAGGTCGCCCAGCAGGCGGCCGACAACGACGTCCACGTGGTCGGTGTGTCATCCTTGGCGGCAGGCCATCTCACACTGGTGCCCGCGCTGCGCGACGCGCTCGCCGCCGCCGGCCGCCCCGACATCATGGTGGTCGTGGGCGGTGTCATACCGCCCGGAGACTTCGACGAGTTGTACTCCGCCGGCGCGACGGCGATCTTCCCGCCAGGCACGGTGATCGCCGACGCGGCCATCGGGCTACTGGAGAAGCTGGCCGCCCGGCTGGGCTACCAACTCGGCGACCAGGGCTGACCGTCGGCTACATGGCACCCTCCATCGACGAATTCGCCGCGGCGATCCGGGATGGCGACCGCGCGGCCCTCGCCAGGGCGATCACCTTGGTCGAGTCGACCCGCACCGACCATCGCGAGCAGGCGCAGCAGCTGCTGCTGGCGCTGATGCCCGACGCCGGAAGCGCCCAGCACGTCGGAATCACGGGCGTACCGGGAGTGGGGAAGTCGACGAGCATCGAGGCACTCGGGATGTATCTGCTGGAGCGTGGGCACCGCGTCGCGGTCCTGGCGGTAGACCCCTCGTCGACCCGGACCGGCGGGTCGATCATGGGTGACAAGACCAGGATGGCGCGTCTGTCGGTGAGCGCCGACGCCTACATTCGGCCGTCACCGACGTCGGGCACGCTCGGCGGTGTGGCCAGGGCCACCAGGGAGACGATCGTGCTGCTGGAGTCGGCTGGTTACGACGTGATCCTGGTCGAGACGGTGGGCGTGGGGCAGTCCGAGGTTGCCGTGGCCAACATGGTCGACACGTTCGTCTTCCTGACCCTGGCCCGTACCGGAGACCAGTTGCAGGGCATCAAGAAGGGCGTGCTGGAACTCGCGGACATCGTGGTGGTCAACAAGGCCGATGGGGCCCATGCGTTGGAGGCGAAGGCCGCGGCCCGTGAGTTGTCGGGAGCGATCCGCCTCATCTATCCCCGTGAAACACTCTGGCGTCCACCAGTTCTCACGATGAGCGCGCTGCAGGGTGAAGGTCTGGGCGAACTGTGGGATACCGTCACCGAACACCGTCGGGTACTGACCGACGCCGGTGAATTCGAGGCCAGACGGCGTGCTCAGCAGGTCGAATGGACGTGGTCGATGGTTCGCGACACGGTGCTGGACCGGGTGCTGTCGCACCCCGGTGTGAAGGCGATCCGGACCGACGTCGAGCGCATGGTCCGTGACGGCGAGTTGACCCCGGCGCTGGCTGCCCAGCAGATCCTCGACGCCGCCGACTGAGACACCATACGAAGCACCCGGGTGTCGGCCACTGCTTCGCGGCGGCCGTGATCGCAGCCTCACTCGTATTGAGCGCGATCGCATCTCCCGCGCTGGCGAATGCGGCGCCGTCCGACGAGGACGGTGACGGGTTGGCCAACAGCACCGAAACCGATCAGCTGGGTACCGATCCGTACAACATCGACCCCGACGGGGACGGTGTCAATGACGGACTCGACCTGTACCAGACCAAGACGAACCCGCTCGTCGCGGATGCGCCAGCGCCAGCGCCCAGTGGTCCCGGTGGGAGAGACACCGATGGCGACGGTCTGTCCAACAAAGACGAACTGGCGCACTTCACCAACGTCTTTCTGCCTGACACCGACTTCGACGGCGTCAACGACTTTGACGAGATCAAGATTGGGACGAACCCGCTCAACAGATTCTCGAAGTGACGTCGGCGGCTTAACGAATCGATAACGGCAAACTTCTTAGCCCGAGTTACATGTAGATTAACTATATTGTGACCCCAGCAACAGGTGGGGAGCGCAGCGTGGCGCTCCCGCGCGGCGTACAGGGTGTGGCGGATTCGAACTTCGCCCACGCTGTACGCGGTTTCTCGCAGCTCTTTCCGCATCGGCGCTTGGGCGGCGGCGCCCTGGCCGTCTACTTGGACGGCGAGCCCGTCGTGGACGTCTGGACGGGGTGGTCTGACCGCCGCGGAACGAGGCACTGGAACGCCGATACCGGGACCATGGTCTTCTCAGCTACCAAGGGAATGGCCTCGACCGTCATCCACCGTCTCGCGGACCGCGGACTCATCGACTACGACGCGCCCGTCGCCGAGTACTGGCCCGCATTCGGCGTGAACGGCAAATCACGCATCACCGTCCGTGACCTCATGCGGCACCGCGCCGGTCTCTCGCAACTCAACCGCGCGACGATGGCCGAGTTGATGGATCACCTCCTGATGGAGGAGCGCATGGCCGCAGCCCCGATGGGTCCGCTGCGTGGCCTTCCCGCCTACCACGCGCTCACGTACGGCTGGTTGATGTCGGGGCTGGCGCGCGCCGTCACCGGCAGTGGCATGCGGGACCTGTTTCGCACCGAACTGGCCGAGCCGCTGGGCACAGACGGCTTCCACCTCGGTCGCCCACCCGCCGATGCGCCGACGCAGCCGGCTCAGATCATCGGCCCGCAGACTCGACTGCAGAACCCGATCTTCAACTTCGTCGCCCCGCACTTGGCGGCGCTGCCGTTCTCGGCCGGCTTCGGGTCGCTGTACTTCCCGGGAATGAAATCGACTGTGCAGGGGAATATTCCGCTGCTCGACACCGAGCTACCCGCGGCCAACGGTGTGGCGACGGCACGCGCGCTAGCCAGGATGTACGGAGCGATCGCCAACCGGGGTGTCGTGGATGGCAGGCAGTTCCTGTCCGCCGACCTCGTGGCGCGCCTGACCGGACCCCGCAGTCTGCATCCCGACGGCAGTATCTTCCTGCCGATGTCGTTCCATTTGGGGTACCACGGATTGCCCTTTGGCGGCGTCCTCCCAGGCTTCGGCCACGTCGGTCTCGGCGGTTCGCTGGGATGGGCCGACCCGGCCAGCGGGCTGGCGTTCGGATACGTCCATAGTCGGTTGTTGACACCGTTGGTCGCAACAGACCAAACCGGGTTCGTTGCGACTGCCGCGCTGATCCGGCGCGGTGCGGCGCGGGCTCGCACGCGTGGATTCACGGCGATCACGGAATGCGGTGCTCCCTTCGCTGGTCACACGGCTGCGGCAGTCTGATTTCGGCGATGCTGGCCGACGGACTGGCGTGCGGGTTCGTGCAAGAACGTCGACCCGACTGGTGGTGAACTGCCAGGCCGGCTTCGTCGTGACCGCCGCGCTGATCCGCCGGGATGCGACACTGGCGAGACCGTACGGCTACCGCCCCTTCATCGAGTCCGGCGCCCGGTGTCGTGACAGTGACCCGCCGGGTGTCGTGGCCGGCTAACCACTGGCCGTTCGACCGCCGGATCGGCCCGACCTGTGAAGCAGCAGCGAACCAGCCCGTTCGTTGCGCACTATTGCCAACGGCTCGCGCGGCCGAACACCACCGATGTCGCCGTCGGGCCGACCCATTGGTGAAGCAGCTCGTGAGTCAGGTGTTTCGGGCGTGTTACCATGGCGTCGGCAAACCTCATAGGGGCGCCTGGCCAGGTGTATACACTGCCCCTGGCTACCGGGTGAGGGGCAGCTTTGGTCCTGAACGCGGACACGTTCTGACATCGCCGTCAGTGAAAGCGGTTACGCTAATCCTGAGACATTGGCAACCCGGGGCGAATCCGTGGATGCGTGGAGCACGTGCGTCGTCTGGGGACGGCGTGAGAACCCGTTGGTTGCCGAAACCACGTTAAGAAGAAGGTGAGTCGTCGTGGGCGAGAGTTCTTTTACCCCTATTGCCGTTATCGGTATGGCGTGTCGGTTGCCAGGTGGGATCGACTCACCTGAGCAATTGTGGGACGCCCTGATGCGGGGCGTGGATCTCGTCGACGAAATCCCGCCGACTCGTTGGGACGTCGAGGAGTACTACGACCCGGAGCCCGGCGTTGCGGGCCGCTCGGTTTCCAAATGCGGTGCGTTCCTCGACGACGTGGGTGGCTTCGACGCAGACTTCTTCGGCATCAGTGAACGGGAGGCCACCTCCATCGACCCCCAGCATCGCGTCCTGCTGGAGACGGCCTGGGAGGCCGTCGAAAGGGCGGGATTCAACCCGGCATCGCTGGCCGGTTCGAAGACCGGTGTCTTCGCTGGTGTGACGCACAATGATTACGCCTACCTGGCCGCAGACACCGGATCGCTCGAGGGGCCCTACGGGTTCACCGGCACGAGTTTCTCCCTTGTCTCCGGGCGCATCGCGTACGCCCTCGGGGTGCACGGGCCCGCCATCTCCGTGGACACGGCGTGCTCGTCGGGACTGACCGCTATTCACCTGGCGTGCCACAGTTTGCTCGACGGCGAAAGCGATCTGGCGCTAGCCGGCGGAGTCTCGGTGCTCTTGGAGCCGCGTAAGTCGGCATCGGGTTCGGCGGCGGGCATGCTGTCGCCCAGCGGTCGGTGCCGGGCCTTCGATGTCGGCGCGGACGGCTTCGTCTCCGCCGAGGGCTCCGTCGTCGTCGTGCTCAAGCGGTTGGCCGATGCGCAACGCGACGGCGATCGGGTGCTGGGGATCATTCGGGGCGTCGCCACGAATCAGGACGGTCACACCGTCAACATCGCCACCCCGTCCCGGGATGCTCAAGTGTCGGTGTATGAGGCTGCTTTGAAGGTCGCAGGTGTCGACGCCAGCACCGTTGGAATGGTCGAGGCGCACGGCACCGGAACGCCCGTCGGCGATCCGCTTGAGTACGTGAGCGTGGCCGCGGTGTACGGCACCGAGGGCCCCTGCGCCCTGACGTCGGTGAAGACCAACTTCGGCCACACCCAGTCCGCGGCCGGCGCGCTCGGCGTGATGAAGGCGGTCCTCGCGGTGCAGAACGGCGTGGTGCCGCAGAACCTCCACTTCACCGCGCTGCCCGACGAGATGGCGGCGGTGAAGACTGAACTCTTCGTGCCACAGACGGTCACACCGTGGCCGACGAACGGCGGGCAGCCCCGCCGGGCAGCGGTGTCGTCCTACGGTCTGTCGGGCACGAATGTCCACGCGATCGTCGAGCAGGCGCCGGAGACCGTCGCCTCGGAAGCCACGGGCGCGGCGCCGGTGGTCGAGGGGCCGTGGGTGTTTCCGCTGTCGGCGAGTTCGCCGGAACAGCTGGGGTGCACCGCACGTCGGCTGGCTGACTGGATCGAGCAGCAGGCCCCCGGCGAGCCCGGCGCTCCAGCGCTGGCCGACATCGGGTACACCCTGGCACGCCGCCGCGGGCATCGCCCGGTGCGTGCGATGGTGGTGGCCGAGGATGCAGCGCAGTTGCTGACCGCGCTGGGCGAGGTCGCCGACGGCACCCGGGTGCGTGAACCGGCGGTGGGTCAGGACGATCGCGGACCCGTCTGGGTATTTTCGGGACAGGGATCTCAGTGGGCCGGGATGGGACGCCAGCTGCTGGCCGCCGAGCCTGTATTCGCGGCCACCGTCGCTCAACTGGAACCCCTGATTGCCGCTGAATCAGGATTCTCTGTCACCGAGGCGATGTCGGCGGAGGAGACTGTCACCGGCATCGATCGCATCCAACCGACCATCTTCGCCGTGCAGGTGGCGTTGGCGGCGACGATGAAGTCCTACGGCGTAGTGCCGGGTGCCGTGATCGGACACTCGATGGGCGAGGTCGCGGCCGCTGTGGTGTCCAGTGCACTGTCGATGGAGGACGGGGTTCGGGTCATTTGTCGTCGGTCGCGGCTGATGGTCAGGCTCGCCGGCGGCGGAGCTATGGCATCCGTCGAATTGCCGGCGGCACAAGTCCTGTCCGAACTCGCGGCCCGCGGAATCACCGACGTGAGCCTCGCCGTCGTCGCGTCACCTCAGTCGACCGTGCTGGGCGGAGCCGCAGAGTCCATTCGGAACCTGGTCGCAGGCTGGGAAGAGCGGGATGTGATGGCGCGCGAGATCGCCGTCGACGTCGCGTCTCATTCGGCTCAGGTCGACCCGATCCTCGACGAGTTGGGTGAGCAGCTGGAGGATCTCACACCGATGTCGCCGACAGTGCCCTATTACTCTGCGACGTCCTACGATCCGCGTGATGTCCCCGAGCTGGACAGCTGGTATTGGGCCGACAACCTGCGCCACACCGTCCGGTTCGCCGCGGCGGTACAGGCGGCGCTCGAGGACGGTCATCGGGTTTTCGTGGAACTGTCGCCTCATCCCCTGCTCAACCATGCCGTCGATCAGACCGCCCGCAGCCTTGACATTCCGCTGGCGGTGCTTGCAGGCATGCGCCGCGAGCAGGAACTTCCCTTCGGCTTGCGCGAACTGCTGGCCGACCTGCACTGTGCGGGCGCCGAACTGGATTTCTCGGTGCTGTACCCCCATGGCCGACTGACCGACGTACCGCTGCCCACGTGGACACATCGTTCGCTACTGCTGGATCGCGAGGGCATCGACGCCGCGGGGCGTGGCGGGTCCAGCGTGCTCGTGCATCCGATGCTCGGCTCGCACGTCGCGCTGCCCGAAGAGCCCGAACGCCATGTCTGGCAGGGCGAGGTGGGAACCGAAGCGCAGCCTTGGCTGGAAGACCACCAGGTGCACAACGTCTCGGTGCTGCCCGGCGCCGCATACTGCGAAATGGCCCTGGCGGCCGCGACGACCGTGCTCGGCGAATCGGGCGAGGTACACGACATCGCGTTCGAGGAGATGCTGCTCCTGGACGAGGCCACCCCCGTATCGGCCGCGGCCACCGCGGTGTCCGAGGGCGTCGTCGAGTTCGTGGTCCAGACCTATGAATCCGGTGAACTCACCCGGCGCGCGACTGCGACGCTTTACTCGGGTGCCGAAAGCGATGAGCCCGCGGTCCGTGACATCGCTGCCCTGATCGCGGCTCATCCAGAGCCACTCGACGGGTCGGACCTCCGGGCAGCATTCAACACCGCGGGCGTCAACCACGGGCCCGCCTTCGCCGGACTGGCCACCGCGCACGTCGGCGAATCCGGAACCGTCATTGCAGAGGTCGCGCTACCGGGTCCGCTGCGTTCCCAGCAGGGCGGATACGGCGTCCACCCCGCACTGCTGGACGCATGCTTCCAGACGGTGGTCGCGGATCCCGGTGTGCAGGCCGTCGCAGCCGGCGGGCTGCTGCTGCCGCTGGGTGTGCGCCGACTCCGCCTGCACAACTCGACCCGCCACGCCAGCTACTGCCTGGCCACGGTCGTCAGCGCCCATCCCGCCGGCATCGAGGCAGACCTCGAGATCCTCGATGCGCACGGCGCGGTCCTGCTCGAGGTGCAGGGCCTGCAGCTGGGTACCGGAGTCTCCGAGGCCGGTCGGGCCGATCAGATGCTCAACGAGCGCCTGCAAGGTATCGACTGGCTGCCGCGCGAGGTGCCCGAATCCGATCACGCTGAAGCGGGGACCTGGCTGCTGATCAACCGGGCCTCGGATGGAGATCCGTTGAGCAGCAGTCTGGTTGACGCGCTGAAGACCAGCGGCGCCAGCACCACGGTGGTTCAGTGGAGCAGCGACGGTGACAACCAGACCGCGGCGGCCGTGCTGGGCTCCCATGTCGAGGAGGCGTTCACCGGCGTGGTCGTGCTCGCTGGGCCGGACTCGGGTGCCGCGGACTGGCAGTCCGGTCGCCGGGGTGAGAAATCCGTCCACGATCTCATCCGGATCGCGCAGGCACTGGTCGACGTCCACGGCGAACTCCCCAGGTTGTTCGTCGTGACCCAGAACGCGCAACACGTGCGTGACGAGGACCCGATCAACCTGGAGCAGGCCGGTTTGCGCGGCCTCGTCCGGGCGATCGGCATGGAGTATCCGCACAGCCGCGTCACACAGGTCGACATGGATACGGCGACCGATGTCGAGCATCTGGTCAAGCAGTTGCTCAGCGATTCCGGCGAAGACGAGACCGCCTGGCGCGACGCCAAGTGGTATGTGGCGCGCCTGGTCCCGGCGCCGCTGCAGGCCGAAGAACGCCGCGGCGCGGTCATTGAGAACGACCAGCGGGGCATGCGTCTGCACGTCCGCAATCCCGGCGATCTGGAATCGCTGGAACTGGTGGCGTTCGAGCGCGAGGCTCCCGGCGAGGGTCAGATCGAGGTCGCGGTCAGCACCTCGAGCATCAACTTCGCCGACGTGCTGGTCGCGTTCGGCCAGTGCCCGATCTTCGAGGGCCGGCTGCCCGAGTTGGGCACCGACTTCGCCGGTGTCGTCACGGCCGTCGGCCAAGGGGTGACCCGCCACGAGGTGGGCGACCGCGTCGGTGGCGTATCCGGATAATGGTTGCTGGGGAACGTTCGTGACATGTGACGCCGATCTGGCGGTCACCCTGCCGGACGGACTGACCGAAGCGCAGGCCTCCGCGGTCGCCACCGCGGCGGCGACGGCCTGGTACGGCCTGCATGATCTGGCTCGTATCACCGCCGGCGACAAGGTCCTGATTCACTCCGGCACCGGTGGCGTCGGGCAGGCCGCGATCGCGATCGCGAAGGCCGCGGGCGCCGAGATCTACGCCACCGCGGGTAGCGATGGTCGCCGGCAGTTGTTGCGCGACTGGGGAATCGAGCATGTCTACGATTCGCGCACAGTCGATTTCGGTGCGGAGATCCGGCGTGACACCGATGGCTACGGCGTCGACATCGTGCTGAACTCCGTCACCGGCGCCATGCAGCGTGCCGGTATCGAGCTGCTGGCGTTCAACGGCCGGTTCGTGGAGATCGGGAAGCGCGACATCTACGGCGACACCCGGGTGGGGCTGTTCCCGTTCCGCAAGGAACCTGACCTTCTACGCCGTCGACCTCGTCGCTCATGTCGATCACCCACCCCAGCATCATCCGCGATCTGCTGGCGAAGGTGTTCGAGCTGACTGCGGACGGCCATCTGCCGATGCCGCGAAGCACGCACTACCCGCTGACCGAGGCGGCCACGGCAATCCGGGTCATGGGCGGTGCCCAGCACACCGGCAAGCTGCTTCTAGAGGTGCCGCGCGAGGGGCAGAGCAATGTTGTCGTGGCTCCGAAGGATGTACCGGTGTTCCGCAATGATGGCGCCTACATCCTGACCGGTGGCCTGGGCGGCCTCGGATTGTTCCTCGCCGAGAAGATGGCCGAAGCGGGGTGCGGCCGGATCGTCCTGAGTTCGCGGAGCAGGCCCAGCGTCAAGGCACAGGAGATCATCGAGCTGATCCGGGCCGGTGGCAGCGACATCGTCGTCGAGTCGGGTGATATCGCCGAGGACGGGACCGCGGAGCGACTGGTGAAGGCCGCCACGGCCACCGGGCTTCCGCTGCGTGGCGTCGTGCATGCCGCAGCGGTGGTCGAGGACGCCACCCTGACCAACATCACCGACGACATCATCGAGCGGGACTGGGCGCCGAAGGTCTACGGCGCCTGGAATCTGCACGAGGCGACCGCGGGACACGAGCTGGACTGGTTCTGCGTGTTCTCCTCGGCGGCCGCGTTGGTGGGCTCGCCCGGGCAGGGCGCCTATGCCGCGGCCAACAGCTGGGTCGACGCCTTCACGCACTGGCGGCGCGCGCACGGGCTGCCGGCCACCACGATTGCGTGGGGCGCCTGGGCCGAGATCGGTCGCGGCACCGCGATGGCGGCCGGGGATGCGTCCATCGCCCCCGACGAAGGCGCGTATGCCTTCGAGTCGCTACTTCGGTACAAGCGTGGATACACCGGCTACGCCCCGATCATGGGGGCACCGTGGTTGGTCGCATTCGCCGAGCGCTCGCCGTTCGCGGAGATGTTCAAGTCGACGAACCAGAACGCATCTCAGGGCAGCAAGCTCAGGGCCGAGCTCAATGCGTTGCCGCCCGAAGATTGGGCCAGCCACCTGCGCAGAGTCATATCCGAACAGGTGAGTCTGTTGCTACGACGCGCCGTCGATCCCGACCGGCCGCTGCCCGAGTACGGCCTGGACTCGTTGGGCAACCTCGAGCTACGTACCCGCATCGAGGCTCAGACCGGCATTCGCATCAACTCGATGGACATCACTACGATTCGAGGGCTTGCGGATCACCTCTGCGAACGGCTCGCGGGCCAGGAAGCTGCGTCGGCGCCGTCGTGAACTGCAGGGGTAGTGACTGCAAGGACGGGCACCCGGCATGCCGAATCGCGGGTGTCGAAGCCCGGGAGGCAACGGTGCTGTTAGGCCCGGTAGAGATCGCGTCGATCGACGAGTGGACGCCCGAGCAGGGCACGCTGGTCGCGTGGCAACCCACCGCCGCGGCGCTGGCCAAGGCCAATGAGGCACCCGAGAGCGCGGTACCTGGCAGCTACATCCAGATGCGACATCTGCGTAATTTCGTCCACCAGGCCGGGCGCGGGGTAGACCACTCGCGGCTGTTCATCTCCGCGTGCGATATGCCTGGCCGCTGCGACATCCGCGCAATGACGTATGTGATCAACGCGCATCTGCGCCGGCACAGCACCTATCGCAGCTGGTTCGAATACCGCGATTCGGAGAACATCGTCCGTCACACCATGGCCGACGCCGCAGACATCGAGTACGTGCCGAAGCGCTACGGCTCGCTCGATGCCGAGGCGCTGCGTCAGCAGGTTGTTGCGACGCCGGATTCGCTGCATTGGGATTGTTTTCGGTTCGGTGTGATTCAGCGCGCCGACGGTTTCACCTTCTGGTCCAGCATCGACCACCTGCACGTCGATGGCCAGTTCGTCGGGGTGGGTCTGTTGGAGTTCCAGGCGATGTACTCCACCGTGGTTTCCGGTGCGCCCCCCCTGCGGCTGCCCGAGGCCGGCAGCTACGAGAAGTACTGCCTGGACCAACGGGAATTCGCCTCGTCGCTGACGGCTGACACGCCAGAAGTACGCCAGTGGGTTTCCTTCGCGGAGAAGAACAACGGCGGCTTCCCAGTCTTTCCGCTGCCGCTCGAAGACGGAACCGCTTCTCCCGCGGGCGATCTGATCACGGTCAAGCTGCTCGACAGGCGGCAGACCGAGCGGATGGAAGACATTTGTGTCGCTGCGGGTGGCCGTTTCATCGGCGGACTGTTCGCCCTCGTCGCGCATGCGCTGCATCAGCTGACCGGGCTCGAGACCTATCACGGATTGACGCCGATCGACACCCGGACACCTGAGGAGTTGGCCACTCAGGGATGGTTCACCGGCCTGATACCGGTCACCGTGCCGGCCGCCGGAGCATCATTGCGCGAAAGCATCCAGGCAGCACAGCGGGACTTCGATGCAGGCCGCCCGCTGGCGATGGTGCCGTTCGAACGAGTCGTCGAACTGGTTCCGGGGCTGAGCAGTCCGCAGCCGCTGTTCCCGATGCTCAACTTCTTCGACGCGAGTTCGGGCCCGATGGCCCCGCTGCTCACCAGCCTCGAGGACGACGTCAAGATCGCCACGTTGAGCGACGGCCGGGTCACCTACCCGGCGAGTACTCTCGTGGGGCGCTTCGATGAGACGTTCGCGACCGTTGTCTTCCCGAAGAATCCGGTAGCGCGGGATTCCGTCGAAAAGTACGTTGCGGCTCTCAAGGACGTCTGTGAACAGGTGACCGGTAGTCGCGACGGCGAAGTGCAGGGCACTCGGACGGATTCGTCCCAGCAACCCATGCGTTGACGGGTCGAACCAACGAAACAGCAGTTCGGAGTACTATTTCTACGGGTCGGCAAAGATACTAGGCGGTTATAGGTGGTGCGGCGAACGGACACAGCGGGCGCAGGCGCCGGTGTCTTTGGCCGGATGGGCGACGTCATCGTGCGTTGGCCCTGGGCGATCATCGTGCTGTGGGTCGCGTTGGCGGGCTGTCTACCTGCCGTCTTCCCGACACTGAAGGAAATGGCCGAAAAGCGGCCGGTCGCGATTCTTCCGGCTGACGCACCGGCCATGGTCGCCAGTAAGCAGATGCTGACGGCATTTCAGCAGTCCGGTACCGACAGCTTCGTGGTGGTCGTGCTTACCAACGACAACGGACTGGGTCCGCCCGACGAGGCGGTCTACCGCGCGCTGGTCGATGGGCTACACGAAGACGTCGGTGACGTAGCGAAGGTCCAGGAGTTCCTCACCGCGCCGGCCCTGCGCGACGTCATGACGAGCGAGGACGACAAGGCCTGGTTGCTGCCGATCACCTTGCCCGGCACCTTGGGGACGCCCCAGTCCAAGGAGGCGTACGACCGGGTCGCCGAAGTCGTCGACCGGACGGTGACGGGTACGGGCCTGACGGCTCATATGACAGGCCCCGCGGCCACCGTCGCCGACCTGAACGTGGTCGGTGAGCGAGACCTGAGGGTCATCGAACTCGCGATCACGGTTCTGGTCCTGCTGATTCTGCTGGTGATCTATCGAAACCCCGTCACCATGGTGGTGCCGTTGATCTCGATAGGTGTCGCGGTGGTGGTCGCGCAGGCGGTGGTGGCCGGTGTGGCCCAGTTGGGCTTGGGCATCGCCAATCAGAGCATCGTCTTCATGAGCGGCATGATGGTCGGCGCCGGTACGGACTATGCCGTCTTCCTGATCAGCCGATACCACGACTTCCTGCGGCTCGGTGAAACCTCCGACGACGCGGTCCGGAAGGCGTTGACGTCGATTGGCAAGGTGATCGCGGCGTCCGCGGCGACCGTCGCCGTGACGTTCCTGGGAATGACGTTCACCAAACTTGCCTTGTTCGCATCGATCGGACCCGTCCTGGCGATCGCGATCACGGTGGCGTTCCTTGGTGCGATCACACTTCTGCCTGCGATTCTCGTGATCGTCGGCCGCCGGGGCTGGATCAACCCGCGGCGGGATCTCACGACCAGGTTCTGGCGCCGCTCGGGCATTCGGATCGTCCGCAGGCCGGTGGCACACCTGGTGGCCAGCCTGGTCATCCTCGCCTTGCTGTCGGGGCTCGTCCTGGTCACGAACTACAACTATGACGACCGCAAAGCACTGCCGTCCGCGGCCACCAGCTCATTGGGATACGCCGCACTGGAGCAGCATTTCCCGCTCAACTCGATCGTTCCGCAGTATCTGGTCATCAACTCCCCGAAAGATCTGCGTGAGCCGCAGGCCCTGGCCGACCTCGAACAGATGGCTCAACGGGTCAGTCAGTTGCCTGGTGTCGGGCTGGTCAGGGGCATCACCCGACCCACGGGCGAGCCGTTGGAACAGGCCAAGCTGTCTTATCAGGCGGGTGAGGTCGGGAAGCAGCTGGGCGCCGGTTCAGAGGACATAATGGCGCGGACCGGCGACCTCAACCGGCTCAACACGGGTGCCGACGCACTCGCCGACAACCTCGGTGTCGTCCGCGGTCAGGTCACCGAGGCGATCAGCAGGGCGCGCGGCATGCTCGCCACACTGGCGACGGTCCAGAAGGCGTTGGGAGGCAACAAGACCCTGCGGGACATCGACAATGCCACCACTTTCGTCGCCAACATGCGGTCACTCGGCGAGGCCATCGGGCTGAACCTGACGAACCTGTCAGCCAACCTCGACTGGATCGCACCGGTGCTCAACGGCCTCAACGGGAGCCCGGTCTGCGATGCCGATCCCGGCTGCGTCACCGCGCGGACCCAGTTGGTTCGCCTGCAGGCGGCACGCACAGACGGGACGTTCGACCGGTTGGCCGAGTTGGGCAAGCAGTTGCAATCGACGAAGGCCGCGCAGTCCCTGGCCTCCACGACCGCCAATCTGCGCCGTGCCATCGAGGCGTCCTCGAGTGCGATGCGAACCTTGGGGCTCACCAATACCGGCCGGGTGCAGTCGAACCTCAACACCGTGCAGCAGGGCGCCGACAAACTCGCCGACGCCAGTCGTCAGGTTGCCGACGGCGTCGGGCAGTTGGTCGAGGAGACCATGAAGATGGGCGGCGGCCTTGCTGAGGCATCGGCCTTCCTGATGTCGCTCAAACAGGAAGCGGACAGCCCGGCGATGGCCGGGTTCTACGTTCCGCCATCGTCTTTCGGCATCGAGGACTTCAAGAAAGCGGCACAACTCTTCATCGCACCGGACGGCCACTCGGTGCGGTACCTGATCCAGACCGACCTCAATCCGTTCAGCGTCGAGGCGATGGATGAGGTCAACTCCATCATGGATGTGGCCCGGGGCGCGCAACCGAACACCGAACTCTCGGATGCCTCGGTGTCGGTGGTCGGCTACCCGGTGATACTTCGCGACACCCGTGACTACTACAACCACGACATCCGGTTCATCGTGGTGGTGACCATCCTGGTCGTGATGCTGATACTGATCGCGCTGTTGCGAGCGATCGTCGCACCGATCTATCTCATTCTCTCGGTGGTCATCTCGTATCTCGCCGCGCTGGGCACCGGTGCGCTGTTCTTCCAGTTCCTGCTCGGGCAGGAAATGCATTGGAGCGTACCCGGATTGACGTTCATCATCCTGGTGGCCGTCGGCGCCGACTACAACATGCTGCTGATCTCCCGAATACGGGACGAGTCGGCGAACGGCTTGCGACTGGGCGTGATCCGGACGGTCGGCGCCACCGGGGGAGTGATCACCGCGGCCGGCCTGATCTTCGCTGCCACGATGTTCGGGCTTCTGTTCAGCAGCATCAGCACGATGGTCCAGTCCGGCTTCGTGGTAGGGATCGGCTTGCTGATCGACACGTTCCTGGTGCGGACGATCACCGTACCGGCCATGGCGACACTCGTCGGACGGGCCAACTGGTGGCCTTCGCGTAGCTGAACGTGGCCTTCGCGTAGCTGAACCGGCCGGAACGTATCCGACGAGTGCTACTTCTTCTTACCCTTGGGCAGCTTCAGAATCTTGGGCAGCGTCGGGACCTTGGGTAGCGCCACACCGTTCTGTGGCAGCACTCGACGAACTTGGTTGGCGACGTTGTAAGCGTTGACGGCCTGGTTGCCGGCGGAGATCACGTTGTTGCCGACGGAGATCGCGTTGCTGCCGTTGGAGATCGCGTCGTTGGCGTTGGAGATCGCGTTGAGCGGGTTCTCGTTCGCTACGTTGCGTAGATCAGCGAGCTGCACGCCCGACCTGGCCGGTGCCGGACCGTACGCACGGTCGACCATCGGACGCAGGAACGCATCGAGGCTGGCTGCCATGCCAGCCGACATGCCGCTGTCTTGTAAGTACTGCGTCAGCGGTAGCTGATCGGCAGGCATGAAGTACGTGGTGGTGGTCGCGCCCCTGCTGTTGGTCGTCACGCTCACGTTCTGGGGCGGCAGGCCGGTCGGATCGGAGAACGCGGTGGCGGTGTGACTGGTACCGCCGGCGACGACGGCGTTGGCCAGGGCAATCAGGTTGCTTGGCCGATCCAGTGGGTCGCTAAAGATGTCGTACTGTCCGACGACCTCGACGGTGTCGTACTGGCTCTCCACCGGCACCGGTACGGTGTAGTCGAGCACCGGGATCGTCGATCCGGGCTTGAAGTACTTCGTGAACATGTGGTCTGGGTTGCCGGCCTTGACGAAGGTCAACTGATCAGCCGGGGGCGCGCTGGGATCGTTCGCCAGCCGCGCCTGCTCGGCGTTGAGCGCCAGGACGCCTTGCGACAACCCGCTTACGGCAACCGGCCCGCTGGTACTGCGGATACCACTGTCGAGGGCGTTGGTGCCGTCTCCGACGGACTGCGCGAGTGTGGGAGAGTCCATACCGGTGAGGGGCCATAGTGCGCCCGGGTAGGGAATGACCTCACGCGTGGCACCGGCGCTGTCGTAGTAGTGCTCGCCGATTGCCGGCTGGGACGCGGGGTTGAAGTGATACAGCTTCTGCAGTGCTGGGTATGGTGACGGCGCGGTGCCGGGGACGATGAAGGCCGTCTCCGCCGCGGCAACGCCCGCGCCACCCAGAACGGTCGCCGAACCGGCCATACCGGCGGCAACGGCTGCCACGAAAAGTCTGTTCACGCATCCTCCTGATTGGCCGCCGAGACGACCGGCGAGGGAGATCTCCGCGAAGGGTATCGCGTTCGCTGTCGTGGATCGAGGCTTTTCGGGTCCATCGGCGCGTGGTTGCTACGTCACACCCGGCGAACTCATCTCACACTATAGACCGCGTCCGCCAAGACCAACAAAATTGTGTTGCTGCGGGGGTCAGGCCGGGCTGACTTTCTGACTCACATTTGGGCCAGTCCCATGCCCAGCATCAGGCAGCCGCTGGCTGCGATGAGGACCGCGATGTGTCGGCGGGTCCTGGTTTGCAGCCAGGCATGGAAGGAAGCCAGCAGAACCCGTGTCTTCCGCGGGGCCGCGATGTAGCCGATCAGGGGCAGTTCGACCAGCGTGAAAGCCACGACGTTGAACAGCAGGAGTGCCTGTGCCTGGGCGACCGGGGTCTCGCCCGAGGCCAAGATCACCGCCATAGCGCCCATGAAATTCGCTGACGGTAGCGCGGTTCCGAGACCGCTGACCCAGGCGATCCACAGGGAATCAGACTGCATGACCCGCCTAATGCCGGCCGACATGCCAGCGGGGCGAGGCGAAGGATTGCGCCCGTCGCTGACCTGTGTCGCCTCGCCTGGCGCGGGGTCCGGTCGGCGAAAGAGCTTGCGGACCGAGATGTTCGTGGCCACCACCAGGGCGATGAGCAGGGCTATCAGCCCGATGGCGATCTGCACCGACGGCACGGTGAACCGTCCGGTGGCAAGGGGCGTCGAACGGAGGAGGAACAGCACGATGAGGCCGACGCCGACGCCCATGGTGAAGCCGCCGCACAGGAACGCCAGTAGTTGCAGCAACGGGCGTGGCCGGTTCAGCATCAGTACCGCCAGACCGATTCGGATCGGCTCGAAGATCACCGCGAAGGCCATGACCAGCACGGTTGCCCACATGAGCAAGCACCG
The DNA here is from genome assembly GCA_963798245.1 of uncultured Actinomycetota bacterium. GTDB lineage: Bacteria > Actinomycetota > Actinomycetes > Mycobacteriales > Mycobacteriaceae > Mycobacterium. The sequence continues at coordinate 238,359 of CAWCSO010000001.1, read as the reverse complement.
TACTCCTCGGCTCCCGCCGAGGTGGCACGGCGAAACCCGAAGAGAAGTCTCGGAAGTCCGCTCTGTTTGCGGGGTTCAAGATCCAGGCGCGGTTGCGGCCAGTCTCGGAGTTGCGGCGGGTCTCGGAGTTGCGACCGCTGGCGGTTTGCGTACACTGGGTCGCTGTTCGAAGCGGAGTGCGGATTCCCTTCGGCCAGCACGAATTCGTTGCGCTGCGCTGCAGGTGACGACCAACACGCGTCGAATTTATTCCGAGGAGTGGGCGAGAATGGGCTTGCTGGCCTATATTACTGCCGTAGTGTAATAGTTTGCGGTGGACGGCCGGGTTTTCGGGCCAAGCAAAGTCCCACCGGCACGACGGAGGAGATCTCAAGTGTTCGGCCAGAACCTGTTCGCGCCACCCGCCGAGGTAGGCCGCGGTTCGCGGTCGCTGCGGCATTCGGAGACACAGAGCGGCCGCGCGGGTGTGTGCCGTGGCGAATAATCCATCGTCCTACCTGGTACTGGCGTCGCAGCGCTCTGGGAGCACCCTGCTCGTGGAATCGTTGCGGTCGACCGGGGTTGCCGGCCAACCGCAGGAGTTCTTCCAGTTCATGCCCGGAACCAGTCAGGCTCCCCAGCCGCGCGAATGGTTCGCCGACACTGAGGACGAGTCGATTCTGCGGCTACTCGACCCCTTTGATCCAGGCACTCCGGATCTCGCCCCTGCAAAGGTTTGGCGGGACTACGTTCGCACCGTCGGCCGCACGCCGAATGGCGTCTGGGGTGGAAAACTCATGTGGAACCAGACGTCGCTGCTGCTCAACCGCGCAAAGGACCTGCCTGATCGCACCGGTGACGGCCTGTTGGCGGCGGTCCGCGATGTCATCGGTGAGGAGCCGGTGTTCATCCACGTCCACCGGCCTGATGTGGTCTCACAGGCGGTTTCGTTCTGGCGCGCTGTTCAGACGAGGGTCTGGCGAGGCAAGGCGGAACCGGTGCGGGATGCGCGTGCCGAGTATCACCCGTGTGCCATCGCCCATCTCGTGGCCCTCCTGCGGGAGCAGGAGGAAGGTTGGCGGAGATGGTTCGCCGAGGAGGACATCACTCCGATCGAGGTTTCCTATCCAGTGTTGTGGCGCAACATTCCCGCAGTCGCAGGCGCCATCATGGAGGCGTTGTCGCTAGATCCTCAGGCGGCACCTGAGCCGGTGCTGGAAAGGCAGGGCGACGAGCGATCCATCGAATGGGTGGAGCGCTACCTTGCCGACGCCAACCGGTACGGTCTGCCAACCTGAATGTCGACGTGGCGCCAGGAACGTTGCAGCATTCTCCCATCGCTCTCACAGGTTGCCGCACCGCCGCACGGCGGTGCCAGAGTCGTTCAGCCACCGCTTAGCCACGGCACTCAGATGTGTCTCGGAGTTCGTGGTTGGTTCGCGACGCGTAATGCCAGATTGGGTCAAAGATCACATTCGCTGCGACAATTCTGGTTGTCTTTTGGTTCCGCGCGCAACACGGCTGTCGGATTCCTGATTTCCGTGCGATGCGGGCGTTTCGCCACGTCGCTGTGCGAAGTTGGCGGTAGGATTCCAATTCGCTGCAAGTCCCATGGTTCACTGTTGAGCGGGGCGGTTTCGAGGCTCAATGTCGGATGACTTGCCTCCTCGAGCACCCGCTAACGGAGGAGTGGACCCAGGAAACGCCGGCACGGATTCCCGTATCCGCGGAAACGACCTCTGAGGCACACAGGAGGACATGTGTTTGCAATAGCGACGATCGACGACTGGGCGCCATCTCGAGGGTCTGTCATCTGCTGGCACGCATCACCTGCCTCCTGCGCCAAGGCGAAGCTGGCGCCCGCGAGCACCGTGCCGCCGAGCTATCAGCAGACCCAGCACCTGCTCCGCTTCGCCGATCACGCGGCACGCGGGCTGGACATGTCCCGCCTGATGATCTTCACCTGGGACGTCCCAGGCACCTGTGACGTCCGAGCTATGACATATGTGCTCAACGCGCATCTGCGTCGACACGACACGTATCGGAGCTGGTTCGACTTCCAGGATTCCGATCACATCGTTCGGCACACCATCGCCGACCCGGCCGACATCTCGGTAGCACCCCAGCGGCACGGTGAGTTGAGCGCCGAGGAGTTGCGAGAGCACATCCTGACCACACCGGATCCCCGGCACTGGGACGGGTTCAGGTTCGGCATCGTGCAGCGTGCGGATCACTTCACCTTCTATGCCAGCATCGCTCACCTATACATCGACCCCATGATCATGGGTGTGTTGTTCGGCGAGATCTACCTGATGTACAGCGCGCTCGTCCAAGGTGCGGCGCCGGTACAACTGCCTCAGGCGGGTAGCTACGAAGAATATTGTATTCAGCAGCGTGAGTTCACCGCAGCGCTCACCGCTGACTCTCCGGCGGTGCGCGGGTGGCTCGATTTCGCTGCCAAGAATGAAGGCACCCTGCCCGATTTTCCATTGCCGTTGGGCGACCTGTCGGTGCCCTGTGACGGCGACACGATGACCGTCACCATGCTCGACGGACGCCAGACCGAACGCTTCGAATCCGCTTGTGTCGCAGGTGGTGCGCGTTTCAGTGGAGGCGTGTTCGCGTGCGCCGCGCTCGCCAAACGCGACCTCATCGGCTCGGATGCGTTCTACGTCGTCACCCCGACCGACACTCGGAGGACACCGACCGAACTCGTCACGACGGGCTGGTTCACCGGTTTGGTGCCGGTCAGTGTTCCGATCGCGGCGACCTTCGGTGACACCGCCAGGGCCGCGCAGGACTGTTACGACTCGGACATCGAATTGGCAAAGGTGCCGTTTGGCCGCGTCAAGGAACTTGCGCCCCCCGAGCAGGGGGTGAAGCCACCGCGGCCCGGCAACTTCGTCATGTCCTTTCTGGACGCCAGCGTCGCGCCGCTTTCCACGGTCGCCAGTTCGAATCTGAACTTCCAGATCTACAACGAAGGCAGAGCGTCGCACCAGGTCTCGATGTGGGTCACCCGCCTGCAACACCAGACGGTTGTCACCGCGCTGTTCCCTGACAATCCGACAGCGCGCCAATCGGTCGCCCAGTTCATCGAGGCCATGAGGTTGGTGTACGTGCGCGTCGCCGATGGTCGCTCGAGCACTGCTTGCGCGCAGAACGTCGCTGTCTAGAAAACGTGGATCTGCCGCAGGCTCGGGCCAATCGTTCGCGGAGTCGAAGCCGCTGTTGACGACGGTTGAAAACTCGGCCAGTCGCGGGCTTTCTCGCCGTTTGTAGGTTTCCCGGGTGGGGGTCCAGTGTCATTCCCAACGCCGCGCCGACGTCGTGTACGGGTGGGCGCCAGCAAGCCGTCGGGTTCCTGGAAGGGTCATGAGAGCGCGCGATGTGCCAGCATGGACGTGTGCGCATGGGCCTACTTAGTCGTCTCGTCGGTATCGCGGTCGTGGCTGTGTGGGGGGTGCTCACGGTCGGCGTCGACATTCCTGTTGCGTCTGCTGACTCACCATGCCCGGACGTCGAGGTAGTGTTCGCCCGCGGCACCATGGCACCACCGGGTATAAGCCCCGTCGGGCAGGCATTCGTGGATTCGCTTCGGTCGCAAATCGGCGGCAAGTCGGTCGAGGTCTACGCGGTGGACTATCCAGCCGGTCTCGATTTCGGGCCCTCAGCGACCGCCGGGGCCAGTGACGCCAGCGCTCACGTGCAATCCATCGTGGCGACTTGCCCAGACACCAAGATCGTCCTTGGGGGGTACTCCCAGGGTGCAGACGTCATCGATCTCATCACCGGAGCCGGCGCGGCCTGGGGGGTGCCCGCACCGATGCCCGACGACGTGGCCGACCATGTCGCTGCAGTTGTGGTCTTCGGAAATCCGGGTGCTAAGTCGGCAGCCGGGCCGCTGACCACGAGCAGTCCTCTCTACGGGGCGAAGGCCATCGATCTGTGTATGACCGGCGACCCGGTTTGTTCCGAAGGTGGGAACCCCTTGGCACACACGCTGTATGCGCGGGCTGACCTGACTACTGAGGCCGCCACGTTCGTGGCAGGCCGGCTCTGACGGGATCCAGAAGCAAACTCGAGGCTATTTCGCATGACCGGCCTGGTCGTTCTGACGCAGTCAACAACGTTCAGCCGCGGGCCGCGACGCTAGCTCTTGGTCGGCTCTCGTGCGGCCATGAGACGTGCTTCGAGGCCCCGCGCAGCCAGCTCGGCAGCCGTGCGCGATCATTGCGGGTATGGCCGCCGCCCGCGCTGACACCGCCTACATCATCAGCGGTACGCAACCCCCGGCGCTTCAGGTGAGGCTCGGGCTGGCACACCCGCCCAAAACGATCGACATCGGTGCCAACTGGTACACCGCCGTCACCAAACACGTCATCGACTACCCAGCACGGGCGGCGAAGCCCTGGCTCGGCGATTCGATCAATCAGGGCGCCGACGCTCTCGAGGCAGTGCTCCGCGGCGCCGACGGTCCGATCACCGTCGTCGCCCTATCCCAGGGCACTGTCGTGATCGATGTGGTTCTTGCCCGGCTGGCGTTGGATTCGGCCGCTCCGCCAGCGTGCCAGATCACCTTTGTCGAGATCAGCGCGCCTAACCGCGGCCTATTCCGTCGGCTACCCGAGGGGACGAACATCCTCGGCTACCGCGTGATTCGGCCAGTCGAAAGTCATTACCGCTCAACCGTTATCACCGGCGAATACGATCTGTGGTCAGATCCTCCGGATCGTCCGTGGAATCTGCTCGCCGGTCTCAATGCCATCGCCGGGGCGCGCTATGTGCATGTGCAGGCCGCGACCGTCGCCTGCCCGGCAGATGTCCCTTTCGAGAACATCACGATCACCACCAACAGCATGGGTGCCGAAGTACACGAGGTGTTGGTGCCGACGAGGAAGCTTCCGCTCTTGCAGCCGCTGCGCGACCTCGGCGTTCCCGAACGGATCGTCCAGCTCATCGAGAAGCCGCTCAAGCGGGCCGTGGACCGCGCGTACCGGCGCAACGACGCGGCCCTGCGCTGCGCAGCGCTCTGACCGACAGAGGCGTCGCGGTGCGCGACCGCGCAGAATACTGCAGCGCTTCGTTTCGCCATGGCGCGAAGCGACGCCCCTCAAAGCAACGGTCGTCAATCTGCCTATGCGGGTGTGGCCGCTCCCGGTCCCTGATGGTGTCCCGCAGCTCGTCGGTAGCCGTACCGCCGTCTGTCATGCGTCCAGGCGCGTGAACTGATCCTGGCGGTACTGCTCGACGCAGGTGGCCCTGCGCACCTTGCCGCTCGTGGTGATGGGGATCGAACCAGGCGGCACCATGACGAGATCCGCGACCTTGAGGCCGTGCGATTGTGAAATCGACGAGGTCACTTCACGTTTGATGTGGTCGAGATCACGCAGCGCCTCTTCGGGGGACTCGCCGCGCTTCCTGCGTTCGATGATGACGACCAACTGCTCCGTGCGGTCGTCCGGTACCGATATCGCGGCCACCCTTCCTCGGGTGATCTCGACGACTGTCGCCTCGATGTCGTCGGGAGAGTGGTTGCGTCCGTAAACGATCAGCAGGTCCTTGAACCTACCCATGATGAAGAGTTCGCCCTCGGAGACGAAACCGAGGTCGCCGGTTCGCAGCCATGGACTCTCCGGCGTGCCGGCGGTGTGCGGCACGAGTACGGCGTTGAAGAGCTCGTGGCTCTCCGGCTTCTGCCAGTACCCCTCGGCGACGTTGTCGCCGTGGACCCAGATCTCGCCGGTCTCACCCTCTGGGCATTCGACGCCGGTCTCGGGGTCGGCGATCCGCACCAGCGGTGACTGCGGCTTCCCGTAAGCAATGAGCGGCCTGCCGCCTCCGCTGACGCTGCGCTTCGCGTGGCCGGCGGACAGCTTCTCGGCGTCGAATTCGACGACGTGCGGCGGCTGCCCCGCGGTGCGCGTCGCCACGTAGACGACCGTTTCGGCCAAGCCGTATGACGGGCGAAACATGGTGTCACGGAATCCGTACTTCGTGAATCGGTCGGCGAATCGCTTCAGTGTCTCCGGGTGAACGCGTTCGCTGCCGCTGAGGATGTGTTGAACGCTACCCAGATCCAGCCCGGCCATGTCCTCGTCGGTGGTGCGCCCGGCTGCCAGTTCGAACGCGAAGTTGGGCCCGGCAGAGACGGCACCGAAATGGCGTGCCATCAGCTGCACCCACCTTGCCGGTCGCTGAAGAAACGCGACGGGGGTGGTGAGGACGGAGTGCGTCCCGCTCAGAATCGGCACGAGCGCGCCGATAAGCAAGCCCATGTCGTGGTAGAGCGGCAGCCACGATACGAACGTCGCACCCGGTTGGGGAACCCGGCCCGAATCCTTGAAGAAGTCCGACATCATCTGTTCGAAGTTCGCGGACAGGTTCTCGTGGGTGATGATGACACCCGCGGGTTTGCGGGTCGACCCCGAGGTGTATTGGAGATAGGCGATATCGGGCCGCTTGCCTTTGAGCCGGGATCCCCTGCGGCTTTCGAGGTCCAGCCGATCCACTTCGAGCACCGTGGGTGCCGGTCCACCGGGCTGCGGCTGCACGTACTCGGCCGTGCCACCGACGGCGGCCGACGTGGTGAGAATGACGGTTGGCGACGTGTCTGCCATCACGGACACGATGCGTTCGTCGTGGACTCCGCCGGTCGGCATGGGGAGCGGCACCGCGATGAGGCCGGCCTCGAGCGAGCCGAGGAACGCGATGACGTACTCGAGGCACTGGGGCGCCAGGATCACGGCGCGGTCACCGATCGACGCGTGGGCCCTGAGCTCGTGCGCGAGATTCAACGATCGCCGGTAGAGCTGCGCCCAGGTGACGGTTTCGGCAACGCCCTCCCAACTCTCGTCGTAGTTCATGAACGTGAACGCGATGTCGTTGGGCTGCAAGCTGGCGCGCTCGCGAAGCACGACAGGAACGGATGACTCGATCATGGACACCTCTCATGGCTTGCCTGGAACTATCCCTGGTGATCCTGGCTTTGGCCTAGGCTCCCCGGGAGCTTACAGAAGGGCGGAGGACCCAGCAGCGAATTTGCGCCGAGTACCGGGGTCTACCGCAATCGAAGCGGTCAGGGGCTCGACCTGCTGAACCACTTCACCTTGATCCGCCACGAGTATGCCGATGAGAGCGCGAATCCCGCGCCACACATACACGCGAAGAACCACACCAGGATCCCGTTCTCAAGGGGCTGGAGTGGCGGAACGAGGGCGGTGGTGATCCGGACGACGCATGCCGCGATGCCGCTGACGGAGGCGATCAGGTAGATGTTGGCGATAAGGCGCGACCTCGGATCCTTCCTCAGAACGAGTAGTGCGCGGCTTCCGTACCCCAACAGGTAGATCAGCATCCCGCAGAGCACGAGCCAATAGGCGCTGAGCCAGAAGTCAGTACGCACCTCGAAGAAGTCGGTCTCGTAGACGTTCACCCCGTTGCCGAGCGTGAACGTTGCCAACATGACGGGAATGCACAGGGTGGCAGGGCGCTCCACGTATTGCTTGAAGGAACGTTGCATCGCCTCGTCGTCCTGGAGCCGGCCAAGGGCGTTGTAGACGATGGCCGACGCGGCCACCACGTACAGGTCATGACCGATGTAGTCCTCGAGATTCCACTTGCCCGTCAGGGCGTGGAGCCAGTGCCCCATGGTCTCGGAGGCGAGCGGAGACATGAGCAGCACGGTCGCGCCCTGCAGGGCGATGTTGAGAGTGGCGGCAACCTCCCACCGGCATGACCACGTGACGCGCCGTATCCACAGGCTCCACGCGATGCACCCCAATGTGACCGCGATGAGTACTGCAAGCGCCATGACGTTTCGCCTTCGAGATCAATGTCCGCCAGCAAATGCTACCGCTACAGCGGCGGGGCATCCTGGCGCGGTGCCAACTCCGACAACACACGTCGACGCCCGGCACGCACTTCGGTTGCGGACTCCGTGGTCGCGGCAACCGCCACGGGCGCAGACTCGAGGTAGCTCCACACCTCTTCTCGGCTCATGAGCCCGAACCGAACCTGAAGATCTGGATAGCTGAGGCCGAACCGGTCGGAAACCTGACGCAGTTCCTCGGCGTTGGGGTAGTCGGCTTCCTTGATTCGCCGGTAATAGGTGCTGCTAGACGTCCCGAGCGCGTCGAAGATCGCCTTGGCGTCGACGTCACCGTCGACGAGGTAGTCGAGCAGGGCTTTGAGCTGCCTGCCGTTCTCGTCTGTGCGCGGCATCGCTACAGAATAGCTGTACACCCGTCGACCGAGCAGTGTCGACCAGCGATCGGGGTGATTGCTCGTTATTGACACCGGCGTCACGATTTTGGTCGAGGTCTCCCATTTCTGGGAATGCCGTGTACGTTGTCGATCATGATGCGCGCAAACTTGCAGCTGACCGACTACGACGTCGATGGTCAGCCGCAGCCTGGCGACTTCGCCGTCAGGTCCGCCACCCTGTCCGTGGTCTTGACCCAGGAACTCGACGGCGCAGAGGTGGCGCTCGGGCTAACGACACAGGAGATCCTTCTGGCCGCGCTCGGCCGCACGATCGTCCGGGTGATCGGTGAGGGTGTCGTCTCGGTCGACCTGGCGGGGCGCGGCGCCGACGTGCATGCTGTCGAACTCACCTGCTCGGGACCTGCGGCGCTGCCGGCCACCGATGCGATCGTCGCAGCGCACCGCGCGGTCGACGCGCTGGCGACACATCGGGCGGTCAACGGCACGGCCGCGCGGCCGCTTGGTGATGCGCTGTTCGTGCACGGTGACCCGGGCGGCACGACCGCTGAGGTGAGGGGACACGGCCACGCCCTTGAACTGCACGCCCGTCGCCGCGACGGTGTCGTGGCGCTCGACTGGTGGTACGACGTCCGCGCGTTCGATCCGTACACCGTCGAGGAGTTGTCCGAGCAGTTCCCCTATGCGCTTATCGAGTTGACGTCCGAGGCCACCGTCCCCGCAGTCGGCGGAACCGAACTCGCGCTGGCGCACTGACGCGGTCGTACGCGCCAGCCCGTGCCATCCGCGCTGGCATTGGGAAACGTCGAGCCAGTAGAATTCCGACAACGGCGTCGATCCGGCCATCACCGGGGAGTCTTCGGAAGAACCGTCGCACGGACACCACCGACATGGCGTCCCGGGCGCAGTAGAACCGAACGGGTGGAGCCCGTCACAGCTCCACGACGAGTGGCGTACATCCGTGCGCAAGCGGGGTGGTACCGCGGTGCTCGCGCCAACGCGCGACGTCGTCCCCGTGCCTGACGAACCTGGGCACAGGAGACGACGACGTAATGAATGCCTATCCCAAGCCGGCGGCAGGCGCCCCGGACTTCCCTGCGCTGGAAGCCGACGTCCTCGACTACTGGGACCGCGACGACACGTTCCGCGCGAGCATCGATCGGCGCAGCGCCGCGCAGGAGTACGTGTTCTACGACGGGCCGCCCTTCGCCAACGGGCTGCCGCACTACGGTCATCTGCTCACCGGCTATGTCAAGGACATCGTTCCCCGCTACCGCACCATGCGCGGCTACAAGGTCGAACGACGATTCGGGTGGGACACTCACGGCCTGCCCGCCGAACTCGAAGTCCAGCGCCAGTTGGGGATCACCGACAAGTCGCAGATCGACGCGATGGGTATCGAGAAGTTCAACGACGCCTGTCGGGAGTCGGTGCTCAAGTACAGCAACGAATGGCGGAGATACGTCACCCGCCAGGCCCGCTGGGTTGACTTCGACAACGACTACAAGACGCTCGACCTGGGGTTCATGGAGTCGGTGATCTGGGCCTTCAAACGCCTGTGGGACAAGGGCCTGGCCTACGAGGGCAACCGGGTCCTGCCGTACTGCTGGAACGATGAGACCCCGCTGTCCAGCCACGAGCTGCGGATGGACGATGACGTGTATCAGAGCCGTCAGGATCCCGCGCTGACGGTCGGCTTCCGAATCGTCGACGGGGCGGACGATCTGGTCGATGCCTACCTGTTGGTCTGGACGACGACGCCCTGGACGCTGCCGTCCAATCAGGCGGTAGCCGTCAATCCCGAGGTGACCTATGTCGTGGTGCAGGGTCCTGACGGCCGGCGTTACCTTCTCGCGGAGTCTCGGCTGGCCTCCTACAGCCGTGAATTCGGCGAGGAGCCAGTGGTGCTCGGCGCGTGGCGCGGGTCCGAACTTCTGGGTGTGCGCTATCTGCCGCCGTTCCCGTACTTCTCGGACGTCGAGCAGGCGCGCAACGCCTTTCAGGTCCTCCCTGGTGATTTCGTCAGCACCGAGGACGGCACCGGAATCGTGCACATGGCGCCGGCGTACGGCGAGGACGACAAGGCGACCGCCGACGCCGCGGGCATCGTGGCCGTCACACCCGTGGATGCGAAGGGTCGCTTCGACATCACCGTCGCGGATTACGCCGGCGAGCACGTCTTCGACGCAAATCCGCAGATCATCCGCGACCTCAAGAACCACACGGGATCGGCCGGCGTCAACGGTGCGGTCGTGCTGCGCCACGAAACCTATGAGCACTCCTACCCGCACTGCTGGCGCTGCCGGAACCCGCTGATCTATCGGGCGGTGTCGTCGTGGTTCATCAGGGTCAGCGAGTTCCGGGACCGCATGGTCGAACTCAATCAGGAGATCACCTGGTATCCGGAGCACGTCAAGGATGGTCAGTTCGGCAAGTGGCTCCAGGGCGCCCGTGACTGGTCGATCTCGCGAAATCGCTACTGGGGTACCCCGATTCCGGTATGGATGTCGGACGATCCGGCATATCCACGCATCGACGTCTACGGCAGCCTCGACGAACTCGAAACTGACTTCGGTGTTCGGCCGACCGATCTGCACCGGCCCTATATCGATGATCTCACCAGGCCCAACCCCGACGATCCATCCGGGAACTCGACGATGCGGCGGATCCCCGACGTCCTCGACGTGTGGTTCGACTCGGGTTCGATGCCGTACGCCCAGGTGCATTTTCCATTCGAGAACGCCGACTGGTATCAGACCCACTTCCCGGGCGACTTCATCGTCGAATACATCGGCCAGACCCGCGGCTGGTTCTATACGTTGCACGTGCTGGCGACCGCGCTCTTCGATCGGCCGGCGTTCAAGACGTGCGTGGCGCACGGCATCGTGCTGGGCAACGACGGGCAGAAGATGAGCAAGTCGCTGCGCAACTACCCGGACGTATCCGAGGTGTTCGACCGCGACGGGTCCGACGCCATGCGCTGGTTCCTGATGGCCTCGCCGATCCTGCGGGGCGGCAACCTGATAGTGACCGAGCAGGGCATCCGCGAGGGCGTTCGGCAGGTGCAGCTTCCGCTGTGGAATGCGTACACGTTCCTGGCCCTTTACGCGCCGAAGAAGGGCACGTGGCGCACGGATTCCCCGCACGTTCTGGACCGGTATGTATTGGCCAAACTTGCCGGTGTGCGCGACGAGATCACTGCATCGCTCGACGTCTGTGACATATCCGGGGCGTGCGACCAACTGAGGCAGTTCACCGAGGCGTTGACGAACTGGTATGTGCGACGGTCGCGTTCGCGTTTCTGGGATGAGGACCCGGATGCGATCGACACACTCCACACCGTGCTCGAGGTCGTTGGCCGTCTCGCCGCTCCGCTCCTGCCGTTGACGACGGAAGTAATGTGGCGCGGCCTCACCGCAGAGCGGTCGGTGCATCTCACCGATTGGCCGGACCCGGGCGTGGTCCCGGCCGATCCTGCGTTGGTGGCCGCCATGGATCAGGTGCGTGAGGTGTGCTCCGTGGCATCGTCATTGCGCAAGGCCAAGAAGTTACGCGTGCGCTTGCCGCTGCCGAGGCTCACGGTGGCGGTTTCGGATCCGAACCGGCTGCGCCCGTTCGTTGACCTCATCGCCGACGAACTCAACGTCAAGGCGGTGGACCTGACCGACGACATCGATGCCTACGGTCGCTTCGAGTTGACCGTCAACGCCCGGGCCGCCGGGCCGAGGATCGGATCCGACGTCCAGTCCGCCATCAAGGCAGTGAAGGCAGGGGAGGGGGTGGTCAACGCCGACGGCACGTTGACTGCCGGGCCCGCGACGCTGCTTCCTGAGGAGTACAGCTCCAAACTCGTTGCTGCTGAACCTGACTCGACCGCGGCGCTGTCCGAGGGGGCGGGCCTGGTGGTATTGGACGGTAACGTCACTCCCGAGTTGGAGGCCGAGGGATGGGCGAAGGACCGCATCCGCGAGCTGCAGGAGCTACGCAAGTCGACGGGGCTGGACGTCTCCGACCGCATCTCCGTGGTGATGTCGGTACCTGACGCGTATCAAGAGTGGGCCCGCACTCACGGCGACCTGATCGCCCGGGAGATCCTGGCCACCAGCTTCGAGTTCGGGGAGCTGACCGACGGCCCGGAGATCGGCGACGGCGTCCGGGTGTCGATCGCCAGGGCCTGACCGCCGGGCGTGCTTGCGCCGTGCGGTCTCAGAACTCTGGCGCCAGCCACGCATCGGTCACGCGGACGATGTCGATGATCGCGTTGGCGAGCTGACCCGCGATGAACTTGGCGATCGTGCCGCCGATGAGTGGAACTTTGACCTCGACCGTCGCGGTGCCCGTCAAGTGCGTCCCGGAGTCGACCGGGGTGAGGTGAATCGAACAGTGTCCGGAGATGGGCGTCCCCTGTGCGTCGACGGTGATCTCGCCGCGCACGTTGCCACGCTCTGCTCCGTACCACCGTTCCCGCTGCACGATTTCGAGTGGGCCAAGACGTAGCCGTCGCATCGGTTCTGGCAACTGGTCGCCGCCGAATCGCATCGTCATCAACACGGACGTCCCGCCTGTCGAGTCGATGGTCAGGGAGTCCAAGGTCGGCGACCCCGCTTGGAATGCGACCAGCCTGGCCAGCCAGTAGTCCTCGTTCTCGAGTGCGGACCGAATCCTGTCGATCGAGTGAGGGGAGTCTGCGGACACTTGCATGGCACACGGCACGGTTGCGTAGGGTACCGGCGTCTTGGAAACGCGGCGGCATTGAACTCGCGGCGAGCACCTCACCGTCGCCGTGGTGCCTAGATTGTTCGAAGATCGCCATCTCCATGCTTCGAGGATTCGTGTGGGTGGAGGGGGAAACTCACACATCTGTCGGCGATGGAAGCGCGTCCGAACAGCTGGCGGTGACACGAGGACCATGCGTTTACGTACGAACCGAGAATGGCCCGGGCGTTCCGCCAGACCGTGCACCGGCGGGCCCCGGCCGTGACAACCGGTAGTGGCGTGAAGTAGTAGTAGCCCATGGAGGGTCGCTGGGTGCTGCACTTCGACATGGATGCGTTCTTCGCCTCCGTGGAGCAGCTGACCCGGCCAACGTTGCGCGGCCGACCCGTTCTGGTCGGTGGGCTCGGCGGGCGCGGCGTGGTCGCGGGAGCCAGCTACGAGGCCCGGGTGTTCGGCGCGAGATCGGCGATGCCGATGCATCAGGCCCGCAGGCTCGTCGGTGTGTCAGCCGTGGTGCTGCCGCCGCGAGGCGTCGTGTACGGCGTGGCCAGTGGACGGGTGCTGAACACGGTGCGGTCGCTGGTTCCCGTTCTCGAGCAGCTCTCGTTCGACGAGGCCTTCGGTGAACCCGCGGAACTCGCCGGTGCCGACACCGCGGTGGTGGCACGTTTCTGCGAGTTGCTGCGGACGAAGATCCACGCGGAAACCGGGCTGGTGGCCTCGGTGGGCGCTGGTTCGGGCAAACAGATCGCGAAGATCGCCTCCGGTCTGGCCAAGCCCAACGGCATCCGCGTCGTCGGTCGGGACGAGGAACGGGCCCTGCTCACCGGCCTGCCGGTGCGGCGGCTCTGGGGAATCGGCCCCGTTGCCGAGGAGAAACTGCACCGTCTGGGTATCGACACGGTCGGTGCCCTTGCGGCGCTAGCAGATTCCGAGGTCGCCGACATCCTCGGGAGCACGGTCGGTCCCGCCCTGCACCGCCTGGCCCAGGGTATCGACGACCGCCCCGTCGCCGAGCGGGCGAGTTCCAAGCAGATCAGTGCCGAGTCGACGTTCGCGGCAGACCTGACCACCCTGCACCAGTTGCGGGAGGCCGCCGGCCCGATCGGTGAACACGCGCACGCCCGACTGGAGCGCGACGGTCGCGGCGCCCGGACGGTGACCGTCAAGCTCAAGAAATCCGACATGAGCACGCTGACCCGGTCCGCGACGCTGCCGTACGCCACCGCGGATGCGGCGACCCTGATCGCAACGGCCCGCAGGCTGCTGCTCGATCCGATCGCGGTCGGCCCCATTCGTCTTCTCGGGGTCGGCTTTTCTGGGCTCTCCGATGTTCGGCAGGAATCTTTGTTCCCCGACCTTGAGCAGGCACTGGAGGCGGCTGACGGGCTTCCTTCGGTGCGAGAGAACTCGCCGAACACCGCCACACCCGCCCCGTGGCGGGTGGGCGACGACGTCACCCACGTCGTGCACGGCCACGGCTGGGTGCAGGGCGCGGGGCACGGTGTGATGACGGTGCGATTCGAAACGCGAGGCAGCGGGCCAGGTTCTGCGCTGACATTCCGCGAGGACTGTCCTGACATGACCCGGGCCAACCCGGTGGACAGCCTCGACTGGACCGGCTACGTCGATCGCCTGATGTCGGAGGAGAACCACGAGGCGAACCACGAGACGGACTCAGGCCCACTCGGCGAAGACGTCCTCGACGGGTGAGTTCGCGGCCAGTGCCGCCATCAGCAGGACCCGGGCCTGCGGGGGCCGCAGCGTCGGCACCGCAACGGCGCCGCAGTCGGACAGAGCACGCCCCGGTCCGTACCGCGCGCTCACCGTAGCGTTGGGAACGCGTGTCGACACCACCACGGTCACGCCCTGCGAGCGCGCGCGCCGGACCCCGTCCACGACCGCCGGCCCCACGTTCCCAGACCCCATCGCCTCGATCACGATGCCGCGCGCGCCCGCCGCTACGCAGGCGTCGATCGCCACGGCGTCGCTGCCCGCGTATGCCGCCACCACGTCGACCCGCGGGGCGTCGCGTGCCGACAGGTTCCCAAAGGCGGGCCGGCGTTTGTCACGGTCGAGGCATGCTCCGTCAGCGGTGACCGAGCCCAGTGCCGTGCCCGTGAAGCCGTCGCCTGTCTTGGTGAAGCCGAGCGGCTGCCACACCGTGCCGGCAAAGCTGACGACCACTCCGATACCGCGGGCGGCGGGATCGGCGGCGACCGCCAGGGCCTCCCGTAGGTTTTCCGGACCGTCGGCGTCGGGGGCGTCGGCGCTGCGCATGGCTCCGGTCAAGACCACGGGCACGACCGGGACCAGGGTGAGATCGAGCCATAGCGCCGTCTCCTCCATCGTGTCGGTGCCGTGGGTGATGACTATGCCGTCGATG
Source organism: uncultured Actinomycetota bacterium (assembly GCA_963798245.1). Taxonomy (GTDB): domain Bacteria; phylum Actinomycetota; class Actinomycetes; order Mycobacteriales; family Mycobacteriaceae; genus Mycobacterium. Next base: position 223,055 of record CAWCSO010000001.1, on the reverse strand, counting down.
CCGTCGATGCCGGCTTCCGCGGCGGCCGATGCCGCGGCGCCGATCTGGTCCCACTCAGCGGGTCCCAACTCTGCGCTGTCGACCGCCAGCAGCTCGACGACCTCGATGTCGTGCGGCGTGCCGAGGCTGGCTGCGAGGTCCGTGCCACTATGGGTCGGCCGCGCTACGCCGTCGGAATCGGTGCTGGTGGCGATGGTGCCACCGGTGGCGATGACGGTGAGGCGGCCCATGCCGCGATTGTTCACCATCGAGGCTTTGGGATGATGGGGGAGTGACTGATGAATCAACGGGCTCGGTGCAGCCTGTGACCGCGGACGGGGACGCCCAGCCGCGATCGCCGCGCCGCCGACTTCGCTTGCTGCTCTCGGTCGCTCTGGTCGTCCTCGCGCTCGACATCGTGACCAAGGTATTGGCGGTCAGACTGCTGACTCCCGGCCAACCCGTGTCGATCATCGGTGACACCGTGACATGGACCTTGGTACGCAATTCGGGCGCGGCGTTCTCCATGGCCACCGGCTACACGTGGGTGTTGACCCTGGTGGCCACCGGCGTCGTGTTCGGCATCGTCTGGATGGGCCGCCGGCTGGTGTCCCCGTGGTGGGCGGTGGGCCTCGGGATGATCCTGGGCGGAGCGCTGGGCAACCTGGTCGATCGGTTCTTCCGCTCGCCGGGGCCGTTGCGTGGCCATGTGGTGGACTTCCTGTCGATCGGGTGGTGGCCCGTCTTCAACGTGGCCGATCCCGCGGTGGTCTGCGGTGCCATCCTGCTCGTGGCGTTGTCGTTGTTCGGGTTCGACTTCGACACCGTCGGGAAGCGCCCGAACGGTACCGAAACCGAACCGGCCGAGACGCCGACGTCGACCGACGAGCCCGACCCGTCCTGATGACGACCCGTTCGATGCCGGTCCCCGAAGGACTGGCGGGTATGCGCGTCGACGCCGGCCTGGCGAGGTTGCTAGGGCTGTCGCGCACCGCCGCCGCCACCCTGGCAGAGGATGGCAACGTTGATCTCGACGGAACTGCGGTCGGCAAGTCCGATCGCCTGACCCCCGGCGCGTGGCTGGAGGTCAGGCTTCCCGCGCCGCCTGCGCCGCTGGAGAATCCAGTGGTCGACGTCGAAGGCATGACCGTCCTCTACTCCGACGCCGACATCGTCGCGGTGGACAAGCCCGCCGGGGTCGCCGCACACGCCTCCGTCGGCTGGACGGGGCCCACCGTGCTCGGTGGCCTCGCCGCCGCCGGTTTCCGGATCACGACGTCGGGGGTTCACGAACGGCAGGGCATCGTTCAACGCCTCGACGCGGGGACGTCGGGCGTGATGGTCGTGGCGATCTCCGAGCGGGCATACACCGTGCTCAAACGCGCCTTCAAGGAGCGCACGGTCGACAAGCGGTACCACGCCCTGGTCCAGGGGCATCCCGACCCGTCGAGTGGAACCATCGACGCGCCGATCGGACGGCACCGCGGTCACGACTGGAAGTTCGCGGTCACCGAGAACGGCAGGCACAGCGTGACCCACTACGACACCGTCGAGGCATTCGTCGCCGCGAGCCTGCTCGACGTTCATCTCGAGACCGGTCGTACGCACCAGATCAGGGTGCACTTCGCGGCCACCCACCACCCGTGCTGCGGCGACCTGACCTACGGCGCCGATCCCACCCTGGCCAAGCGGCTCGGCCTGGAGCGTCAGTGGCTACATGCGCGGTCGCTCGCGTTCGCGCATCCCGCCGACGGTCGGTGGATCGAGATCAGCAGTCCGTATCCCGCGGACCTCCAGCACGCCCTGGATGTGCTGCGCGACCACGAGTCGTGACCGGCGACCCGGGCGCCGCCCGCCGTCGCGCAGGCGTGCTCTTCGGTATCGGCGCGTTCTCGTGGTGGGGGCTGTGCCCCGGCTACTTTCCGCTGTTGCTCCCCGCGGGTTCGCTCGAGGTGCTCGCCCACCGGATCGCATGGAGTGCTCTGTGCCTGGTGATCGTGCTGTTCGTGGCACGCAGGCTCGGTGACCTTCGTCGTCTGGGTCCGCGCACGTGGCTGCAGCTGCTGGCGGCATCGGCCCTGATCTCGGCGAACTGGGGTACCTACATCTACGCGGCGACACACGGTCACGTGGTGGACGCCGCGCTCGGTTACTTCGTCAATCCACTCGTCACCGTCGCCCTCGGGGTGCTGGTGTTTCGCGAGCGGATCGGACGCTGGCAGCTGGTCGCGTTGGCCATCGCACTGGTCGCGGTGGTGGTGCTGACCACGGGAGTCGGCACGCCGCCCTACATCGCCGGCGTGCTTGCGGTGACCTTCTCCCTGTACGGGCTGGTGAAGAAGGTCGTGGTCGCCGACCCACGGGTCAGTGTGGCGGTCGAGACGCTGCTGGCGTTGCCGCTGGCCGGCGGCTACCTGGTCACCCTCGAACTGGCAGGCGGCGGGCACTTCGTCGGCTACGGCACCGCCCACACCGTGCTCCTGGTGCTTGCCGGCCCGGTGACCGCCGTCCCACTGCTTCTGTTCGCCGCGAGCGCGCACCGCCTGCCGTTGGTCACGATGGGCCTGCTGTTCTACCTCAACCCGGCCCTTCAGATGGCGTGGGGCGTACTCGTCGGACACGAGCCGATGCCGCCGGCGAGGTGGGTCGGCTTCGCCCTGATCTGGGTGGCGCTGGCGGCGATGACGATCGGCGCGATCCGCAGACGGCCTGCGACCGAATCTCGTGACGACGTCGATTCGGCCGCACCCGAATCGTCGATCAGGTGGGGGCTTGACTCCGACGAGGGCGCACTGCGCACGGAACCGACCGAGCCGGGCGCGAGCCGCGTCGTCGAGTGCGGGGGAGACGGTGACGGAAATCGCGGTGGTTGACCCCTGTTCTAGCAATGCAATACGGTTTGCTGTATGAGGCCATGACGCCTTGCGTGAGGTGACGACATGCCGACATCCGATGCCGAGTCAGGGTCGAACCTGCGGCGGCGGGGCCGCCCAGCGGGGTCCGACTCAACCGAGACGCGCAACCGCATCCTGAAGGCCGCCCGGCGCGTCATCAACCAGCGAGGCTACCCGGCCGCCACGTTCCAGGCGATCTCGATCGAGGCGAATCTGAGCCGGCCGACCCTGCACTACCATTTCGGTTCCCGCGAGGAACTGTACGAAACGCTGGTCGACGAGGCCGGTGTGGTCCTGGCTCGTTGCATCGCGAACGCCAAGGGGCGCTCCACCTTGCGGGACTCGCTGTTCGCGCTGGTCGCCGCGATGCACGACGTCGATCGTCACGACCGGTCGCAGATCGCGTTCCTGATCAGTGCACGGCTGGAGTCCGGCCGTAGCCCCGAGCTGGGCGATGACACGGTGAACGTACTGCACGAGTTTCTCGTCTCGATCGTCGCGGACGCGGCGATGCGCGGCGAGTTGCCGGATGCCGGTGCGGTCGCCCCCGTCGTCGAGCTGTTGCATGCCATGCTGTGGGGAATCGGGCTCTACGCTGGATTCATCGATGACGACGCCGACATGCGCAAGATAACCAAGCAACTCGATCAGGTGCTCGTGCACGGCCTGCTTGGCCCCGTGGGGCCGATCCGGGACCCCGAAGACACGTATCGCGACACGCCGAGCGCCGTCGGAGGTCGGTCATAGACTGGCGTTCCTATGTCCGACTCGTCTCCTCTTCGCGCAAGCGCTCAAGATTCGTCTTCTCGCCGCGCGAGCTTCGTTCACCTTCACAACCACACCGAATACTCGATGCTCGACGGTGCGGCGAAGGTCAAACACATGTTCGCCGAGGCGCAGCGGCTGGAGATGCCCGCGATCGGAATGACGGATCACGGCAACATGTTCGGGGCCAGCGAGTTCTACAACGCGGCTACCGACGCCGGCGTCAAGCCGATCATCGGCGTCGAGGCCTACATCGCTCCGGCATCACGGTTCGACACCAAACGCGTGCAGTGGGGAGATCCCAGCCAGAAGGGTGACGACGTCTCCGGCAGCGGTGCCTATACGCACATGACGATGGTCGCGGAGAACGCGACCGGCTTGCGCAACCTCTTCAGGCTGTCGTCGCTTGCGTCGTTCGAGGGCCAGCTCGGCAAGTGGTCCCGGATGGACGCCGAGATCATCGCCGAGAACGCCGAGGGCATCATCGCCACGACCGGTTGCCCCTCGGGCGAGGTGCAGACCCGGCTGCGACTCGGCCACGTCGGCGCGGCGCTGGAGTCGGCCGCGAAGTGGCGCGAGATCTTCGGGCCGGACAACTACTTCCTCGAGTTGATGGACCATGGCATCGAGATCGAGCGGCGGGTGCGTGAAGGCCTGCTCGAGATCGGTCGCAAGCTGGGTATTCCGCCGCTGGCGACCAATGACTGCCACTACGTCACCCGCGAGGCGGCCCATAACCACGAGGCTTTGCTGTGCGTGCAGACCGCCAGGACGCTGTCCGATCCGGCGCGGTTCAAGTTCGATGGTGACGGCTACTACCTGAAGTCGGCGGCGGAGATGCGCGCATTGTGGGACGGGGAGGTTCCCGGCGCATGCGACTCGACACTTCTGATCGCCGAGCGCGTGCAGTCCTATGCGGACGTGTGGACACCGCGTGACCGGATGCCGATCTTCCCCGTCCCGGACGGGCACGACGAGGCGTCCTGGCTGCGGCACGAGGTCAGTGCCGGGCTCGGCAGGCGCTTCCCGGCGGGTGCACCCCAGGCCTACGTCGACCGCGCCGACTACGAGATCACGGTCATCTGCGACAAGGGTTACCCGTCCTACTTCCTCATCGTCGCCGACCTGATCAACTACGCCCGCTCGGTCGACATCCGCGTCGGCCCGGGTCGCGGCTCTGCGGCTGGGTCGCTGGTGGCCTATGCGATGGGGATCACGAACATCGACCCCATCCCGTATGGACTGCTGTTCGAACGGTTCCTCAATCCCGAGCGCGTGTCGATGCCGGACATCGACATCGACTTCGATGACCGCCGCCGCGGCGAGATGCTGCGTTACGCGGCAAACAAGTGGGGCAGCGACCGCGTCGCCCAGGTCATCACCTTCGGCACCATCAAGACGAAGGCCGCGCTGAAGGACTCGGCGCGCGTTCACTACGGCCAACCAGGATTCGCGATCGCCGATCGCATCACCAAGGCCCTGCCGCCGCCGATCATGGCCAAGGACATCCCTCTGTCCGGCATCACCGATCCAGCTCACGAGCGGTACAAGGAGGCCGCCGAGGTCCGCGCCTTGATCGAGACAGACAGAGACGTGCAGACCATCTACGAGACGGCACGCGGACTCGAGGGATTGGTCCGCAACGCCGGTGTGCACGCGTGCGCGGTGATCATGAGTTCCGAGCCGCTCATCGACTCGATCCCGCTGTGGCGGCGCCCGCAGGACGGGGCGGTCATCACCGGCTGGGATTACCCGTCATGCGAGGCCATCGGCCTGCTGAAGATGGACTTCCTCGGGCTGCGCAACCTCACGATCATCGGGGACGCGATCGAGAACATCAAGGCCAACCGGGGCGTCGACCTCGACCTGGACTCGGTTCCACTCGATGACCCGGCGACCTACGAACTACTCTCCCGTGGAGACACTCTCGGGGTATTCCAGCTCGACGGCGGCCCGATGCGCGACCTTCTGCGACGGATGCAGCCGACCGGCTTCGAAGACGTCGTCGCCGTCATCGCGCTTTACCGCCCGGGACCGATGGGCATGAACGCGCACAACGACTACGCCGACCGCAAGAACAACCGGCAGCCGATCAAACCGATCCACCCCGAGCTCGCCGAGCCGCTGTCGGAGATCCTCGCCGAGACCTACGGCCTGATCGTCTACCAAGAGCAGATCATGCGCATCGCGCAGAAGGTCGCCGGCTACTCGCTGGCCCGAGCCGACATTCTCCGCAAGGCGATGGGCAAGAAGAAGCGCGAGGTGCTCGAGAAGGAGTTCGAGGGCTTCTCGGAGGGCATGAAGTCCAATGGGTTCTCCGCGGCGGCCATCAAGGCGTTGTGGGACACGGTGCTCCCCTTCGCCGACTATGCGTTCAACAAGTCGCACGCTGCCGGCTATGGCTTGGTCTCCTACTGGACCGCCTACCTGAAGGCCAACTATCCAGCCGAGTACATGGCGGGTCTGCTGACGTCAGTCGGCGACGACAAGGACAAGGCGGCCGTCTACCTTGCCGACTGCCGGAGGCTCGGCATCACGGTGCTGCCGCCCGACGTCAACGAGTCGGTGCTCAACTTCGCCTCGGTGGGCACCGACATCCGGTTCGGGCTCGGCGCGGTGCGCAACGTGGGGGCCAATGTCGTCGCCTCCCTCATCGGTACGCGCGGAGACAAGGGAAAGTACACCGACTTCTCCGACTACCTCAACAAGGTCGACATCATCGCCTGCAACAAGAAGGTGACGGAGTCGCTGATCAAGGCGGGTGCGTTCGACTCCCTCGGGCATTCGCGCAAGGGCCTGTTCCTCGTCCACACCGACGCGGTCGACTCGGTGCTGGGCACCAAGAAGGCCGAGGCGATGGGGCAGTTCGACCTCTTCGGGGGCGCCGACACCGCCACCGATGCCGTCTTCGCCATCAAGGTGCCCGACGACGAGTGGGAGGACAAGCACAAACTGGCGCTGGAGCGAGAAATGCTGGGACTCTACGTATCCGGCCATCCCCTCGATGGCATCGCACACCTGCTGGCCGCCCAGGTGGACACCCACATTCCGGCGATCCTCGACGGCGACGTCGCCGCCGATTCGCAGGTCCGGGTCGGCGGCATCCTGGCATCGGTCAACAGGCGCGTCAACAAGAACGGAATGCCCTGGGCCTCTGCACAACTGGAAGATCTCACCGGTGGTATCGAGGTGATGTTCTTTCCGCACACGTACTCGACGTTCGGCGCCGAGATCGCCGATGACACGGTCGTGGTCGTCGGCGGCAAGGTCAACATCCGCGACGACCGGGTCTCGCTGATCGCCAATGAGATGGTGGTGCCCGACTTCTCCAACGCCCAGGCCGACCGTCCGGTGGCGGTCAGCCTGCCGACGCGGCAGTGCACTGTGGAGAAGGTGAGTGCGCTCAAGCAGGTTCTCGCCAATCACCCGGGCACCTCGCAGGTGCGGCTGCGGCTGATCAGCGGTGAGCGGATCACCACGCTGGAGCTGGACCAGGCGCTGCGCGTCACGCCGTCGTCGGCGTTGATGGGTGACCTGAAGGCCTTACTCGGCCCGGGCTGCCTGGGCAGTTAGCGCCTCAGGAGAGCACGTTCACCGCGCGGGCGATCACCAGGGCCAGGGTGGTGAACGAGACCGAGGCCTGCACGGTCATCATCACCTTCGCCCACCGTGTCATCGGCATGGTGTCGGTCGGGGAGAACGCGACCACGTTGGTGATGCTGACGTAGAGGTAGTCGAAGAACTCCGGTCGCCATCCCGGCGGCGCGAGTTCGCGTTCGGTCATCTGCGGGAACAGGAAGTCAGGGTACGGACGCAGGCCCTCCCGCCGTGCGAAGGGGCCACCGCGGTCCAGTTCCCAGTACCAGATGCCGAACACGATGACGTTCGTGACGTAGATCGCGCCGCCGCTGCCGAGCAGCACCGCGGCCTTGTTGCTGACCTCGCCGGACAGGATGCGGATGTCCAACACGACCGCGGACAGCGTGTTGTCGATGGTGATGGCCGCGAGCAGGACGTAACTGGCCCACTTGCCGAACGTCGTGGACCGGGTAAGGCGCAGGGGGTTGAGGCCGACGAGCACGACCACGAGCAGGACCTCCAGCGTGACCAGTGGCCACCGCGGCACCACCGTGTAGCTCCTCGGAATGGCGAGTTGCAGGGCGATTGCGACGAGCAGGGCCACCAACACCGGCAGCCTGCTCTCCGGATCACCGGGCCGCAGCCACGACGGGACGAGACTTTCGGTGTCGTCCGCGAGGTGTCCGGCGCGCCGCACGAATGCCTCGACCGGCTTCGGGACGTCGGGGGTGTCGGACGTCGACTCAGGCATGGTCTCAGTGTGTCGGGCACCATGCATGGGTGGATGACGACACGACGAAGCACTCGAGACACATCGCAGTATGGATAGAAGCGGCACCAGAGACCGTGTACGCCTTCGCGTCGGACCGGCGCACGTTGAGCCTGTGGGCCGCCGGCCTGGCCGATCCGGCGTTGGCCGCCGCCGAGGTCGAGTTCGCGCCCGTCAACTCCTTCGGCGTGCTCGATCACGTCGTCCGGTTGCCGTCGGGCGAGGAGGCCTACAACCCGATGCGCGTGATACCGGCCGGTCCCGGCGAGCCGGGGTGCGAGGTGGTGTTCACGTTGCGACGCCGAGCCGGGATGACCGACGCGGCGTTCGAGGCGGATGCCGACGCGGTGGCCGCTGACCTCGCGACGTTGCGCCGCCTGCTCGAAGGCTGACTACTGCTTCGAGGAGTGGAGCGACCCGAGGGTCAGCCATGCGACGGCCGCGGCCGCGGCCGCGGCGACGACGGCCGAGCCGACCGTCGACGTGGCCAGTCCGACCAGCACGAACACGACTGTGCCGACCGCCAACGCCACCAGTTTGTACACGGGCCACGGAACGCCGGCGATGTACACCTGGGAGCGGTTGGGCGAGGGAGCGGTCACGCTTTGACGATAGCTCGCATCCAAGTTTTCGGGCAACCGAAACGCCGAATCAGGGAGATCTCACGAACACTCTTCTACGCTGGAGAGATGCCGCTCACAGGAGAGTACGAACCCAGCACGTCTGACTGGGTCCGCGAGAACGCAGAGAAGTACATGGCGTCCGGAGGCGCCGAGGGTGCTGAAATGAAGGGGCGTCCCGTCATCCTGCTGACCACCGTCGGCGCCAAGACCGGCAAGATCCGCAAGACTCCGCTAATGCGGGTGGAACACGACGGCGAGTATGCGGTGGTCGCCTCGCTGGGCGGCGCCCCGAAGCACCCGGTCTGGTACTTCAACATCAAGGCCAACCCGCGGGTCGAGCTACAGGACGGCGCAGTCACCCTGGACTACGATTCCCGAGAGGTATTCGGCGACGAGAAGGCGCTGTGGTGGGAACGCGCCCTTGCGACCTGGCCCGACTACGCCGAATACCAGAAGAAGACGGATCGGCAGATTCCGGTGTTCGTGCTCACCCCGGTGAGCTGAACCCGTTTTCGCCGGGACCGGCGTTAGTGGCACCATTGACCGGTGTCCGCTGAGCTGAGCCAGAGTGCCCGCACCAGTCCCGTGGGGCCGCTGACCGCGGCCGACGTCGACGAGGCGGCCCAGCGAATTTCCGACGTCGTCGCGCTCAGCCCACTGCAGCTCAGTGACCGGCTGTCGACCACCACCGGCGCACGGGTCTACCTCAAGCGTGAAGACCTCCAGGCAGTGCGCTCATACAAGCTTCGCGGCGCCTACAACCTGTTGATGCAGTTGAGCCCGGAGGAGGTGGCCGCCGGGGTGGTCTGCTCGTCGGCGGGCAATCACGCTCAGGGGTTTGCGCTCGCCTGTCGATCGATGGGCATCCACGGCCGTGTCTACGTGCCGGGGAAGACGCCGAAGCAGAAGCGCGACCGGATCCGCTACCACGGTGGCGACTTCATCGAGCTGATCGTCGGCGGCAAGACCTACGATGTCGCGGCCGCCGCGGCGTTGGAGGATGTCGCGCGCACCGGCGCCACGTTGGTCCCGCCCTACGATGACGTGCGCACCATGGCCGGCCAGGGCACCATCGCGGTCGAATTGCTCGATCAACTCGGTGGCGAGCCGGATCTCGTCGTCGTACCGGTCGGTGGCGGGGGCTGCATCAGTGGTATAACCACATATCTGGCGGAGCGCACGACGAAGACGTCGGTTCTCGGCGTGGAGCCGGCAGGCGCCGCTGCGATGGTCGCCGCGCTCGCCAACGGCACGCCGGTGACCCTCGACCACGTAGATCAGTTCGTCGACGGCGCCGCAGTTGCTCGGGCAGGCGCACGACCCTTCGCAGCCTTGATGGCGGCCGGAGACATGGTGTCGCTCACGACGGTCGACGAAGGTGCGGTCTGCACGGCGATGCTCGATCTCTACCAGAACGAGGGGATCATCGCCGAGCCGGCGGGGGCGCTGTCGGTCGCCGGGCTGCTCGACGCCAGCTCGGAAGGAAGGGTAGATCCCGGATCGACCGTCGTGTGCCTGATCTCGGGCGGCAACAACGACGTGTCCCGTTACGGCGAGGTGCTGGAACGCTCGCTGGTGCACCTCGGGCTGAAGCACTACTTCCTGGTCGACTTCCCGCAGGAGCCCGGCGCGCTACGCCGCTTCCTCGACGGGGTACTCGGGCCGAACGACGACATCACGCTGTTCGAGTACGTCAAGCGCAACAACCGCGACACCGGAGAGGCGCTGGTCGGTATCGAGATGGGATCCGCCGCCGACCTGGAGGGCCTGCTGGTTCGGATGCGGGCCTCCGAATGCCACGTCGAGGTACTCGAGCCCGGTTCGCCCACCTACCGCTACCTCACCTAGCCTTAGGCGGCTACCCGACGCTGCGCACGATCGCGAACGAATGCCCGGGCAGCACCGTGGTCCGGTCGCTGACCACCTCGCCCCAGGCCAGCACCACCTCGCCGCCGACGGGAACCTCGACGGGCTGTTCACCCAGATTGCACGCGACGGCGAACGCGCCGCGGTACATCACGATCCAGTGCTCGTCTTCGTCGTAGTCGACCCTGAGGTGATCGAGCCACGGATCCGCGAAGTCCGGCTCGTCGTGGCGTAGTGCGATGAGTCCGCGATAGACCCCCAGCAACCGCGCGTGCTCGCCGACCTCCGTCTCGGTCCAGTCCAGCTTCGAGCGCAGGAAGGTCTCCGGTTCCTGCGGGTCCGGTATCTCGTCGGCGTCCCAGCCGTGAGCGGCGAACTCGGCCTTGCGGCCCTCTGCCGTGGCCCGGGCCAGTTCCGGTTCCGGGTGGCTGCTGAAGAACTGGAAAGGGCTCGATGATCCCCATTCCTCACCCATGAAGAGCATTGCCGTGTAAGGGGATCCGAGCGCGAGGGCCGCCTTGACGGCAAGTTGACCGAAGGTCAGGTTCTGCGAGGGCCGGTCGCCGATCGCGCGGTTGCCGACTTGGTCGTGGGTGAGGGTGTAGGCCAGCAGCCTGGTCGCCGGAATCGTCGAGGTGTCCAGCGGGCGGCCGTGGCGCCGGTGCCGGAACGACGAGTAGGTGCCGGCGTGGAAGTAGCCGTGCTTGAGTGTGATCGCCAGCGATTCCAGCGACCCGAAATCCGAGTAATAGCCTTGTCGCTCGCCGGACACGGCGGTGTGGATGGCGTGGTGAATGTCATCGTCCCACTGTGCGGTCATGCCGATACCACCCTTGTCACGAGGAGTGATCAGGCGAGGATCGTTGCGGTCGCTCTCAGCGATGAGTGACAGTGGGCGGCCCAGTTCGGCTGACAGGGATTCGGCTTCGGCGGACATTTCCTCGAGGATGTTCACGGCCGTGGTGTCGACGAGTGCGTGGACGGCGTCGAGCCGCAGCCCATCGGCATGGAAGTCGCGCATCCACCGCAGCGCACAGTCGATGATGTAGGCGCGCACCTCGTCGGAGTCGTCGTCGGCGATGTTGATCGACTCGCCCCACGGGTTGCTGCCCGAGGACATGTACGGGCCGAACTTCGTCAGGTAGTTGCCCGACGGGCCAAGGTGATTGAAGACGGCGTCGATCAGCACGCCGAGACCCCGTTCGTGGCACGCGTTCACCAGCCTGATCAGCCCGTCTGGCCCGCCGTAGGGCTCGTGGACCGCGTACCACAGCACCCCGTCGTAGCCCCAGCCATGCGTTCCGCTGAACGCGTTGACGGGCATCACCTCGACGAAGTCGACTCCGAGATCGACCAGGTAGTCGAGCCTGTCGATGGCCGCGTCGAACGTGCCACCCGTGGTGAACGTGCCGGTGTGCAGCTCATAGATCACGGCGCCTTCGATGGAGCGCCCCGCCCAGTCCCCGTCGGTCCACGATGCCGAGTTCGCATGCCAAAGCTGTGAGCGTTCGTGCACCCCGTCGGGCTGCCGGGGGGAGCGGGGGTCCGGTATCACCTTGTCCTCGTCGTCGACGACGAAGCCGTACCGGGCGTCGGGGCGGGCATCGGTGACGCTCCGCCACCACCCGTCGTCGGAACGTGTCATCGGATGCAACGTGCCGTCGACGTCGAGTCGCACGCGCTCGGGTTTGGGTGCCCAGACGGCGAATTCGTGGTCAGGCACCGGTTCGCTCCAGAAGTGCGACCGGCAGATCCGCGTACAGGTCTGCCACGGCGACCCGCCCTGAGAACCGGTCACCCGTCAGGCGATCAGTCCAGTCTCCGTCGGGCAGGTGCAGCGAGGTGTCTCCCCATCCGCTGTCGGCGAGCCGCACCGTCCAGCGGCTGACCGCCACGAGGACGTCGTCTCCGCGCAGGTAGGCCACCACGTGCTCGCGTGCCGATCCCTGGGCCAGGACGGGCAGATGGCCGCCGGAGGTGAAGGTCGTGGGGCGCTCTCGGCGCAACCGCAGCGCGGCGGAGGTGATCCGGATCTTGGGGTGTGCCAGGGTGCGAAGGGCCTCGCGGCATGCGGCGTAGTCGACAGGCCGCCGATTGTCGGGGTCGACGAGGCTGTCTTCCCAGAGTTCGGTGCCCTGGTAGACGTCGGGTACACCGGGGGCGGTGAGCTGAATCAATTTCTGGCCCAGTGCATCACCGTGGCCGTGATCGTCGAGGCGGGATACCAGCGAGGTTAGTTCGGCGGCAGCCGGGCCGTCGATCACCGCGTCCAGCCACTCGTGCACCGCCGATTCGAACCCGGTGTCCTGGTCGTTCCACGTGGTGTGGGTGGCGGCCTCGCGGATCGCCTTCTCGGCATAGGCGTGAAGTCGGTCGCGAAACTCTGCGGTGACGTCGCCGTCACTTGGCCACACGCCGAACACGTTCTGCCACAGGAAAAGCGCGGTCGAGGCATCGGGCGGGGGGGTCTGTGCCGTCCACTTGCGGATCAGTTCGGTCCACAGTGACGGCACCTGTGACAGCACGCCGATGCGCGCGCGGACGTCCTCGCCACGTTTGGTGTCGTGCGTCGACAGGGTCGTCATGGCGGCCGGCCACAGCCGCGCGCGCACTCCGGCGCGGTCGTGGAACTCCGCGGCGCCGACGCCGAAGCACTCCGGCTCGCCGCCCACCTCGTTGAGCGAGACCAGTCGCGCGTCGCGGTAGAACAGGCAGTCCTCCATGGACTTCGCGGTGGCTGCACCGCACAGCTGCTGAAGGCGGGTCGACGCCTCCGGGCTGGCCGCCAGGGCCGTCGAGATGATCGCCAGCGGCTCGGCGAGGTGCGGTTCGCGTTCTGCGGTCGCGGCCAGGGCGACGGGCAGCACCGATGCCAACGACGGGTAGTCGGAGCGGTACACGCCGACATGGCTGAGCAGGGCGGCAACCGCAGCGGGCAGATCGGGCCGATCGGTGTTCGTGGCGGCGGCGATGGTGCGGCACAGCCGGCCGACCTCGCTGTGCAGCGTGTCGGTGACGGCCTCGACCTTGAGCGCGCGGGCGATGGCCGGCGTCTGGGCGTACTCACCGCCGGTGGAGTCGACGAGTTCGGTGAGCGCTTGTCTGCCGGTCGGGTCGACGAACAAGCCACCCGTCTCTCGCAGCGCGTCGTAGCCGGTGGTGCCTGCGACCACGAGCGTCGGATCCAGCGGCTCGTCGACGGCAAGGATCTTCTCGATCACGATCCACGCCTCGGGCCCCACGAGTCCGCGGAGCCGATCGAGGTAACCGGCGGGATCGGACAATCCGTCAGGGTGGTCGATGCGCAGGCCGTCGACCAGTCCCTCGGTGAACCAACGCTTGACTTCGACGTGGGTGGCGTCGAATACGGCAGGGTCCTCCTGGCGTAGCCCGGCCAGCGACGTGATGGAGAAGAACCGGCGGTAGCCGCACACGTTGTTGCGCCAACTGACCAGCCGGTAGTGCTGTCTGTCGTGCACCTCGGTGCCGCTGCCCATGCCGGTCCCGGGCGCAATCGGCCATTCGCGCTCACCCAGGCGTAGCACGGGATCCGCACCGCCGACGTCGACGGTGAGGTCGCGCACGTCGTCATCGGAGCCGAGTACCGGCAGGACGATGCGGCCGTCGGGGTCCAGAGTCCAGTCGACGTCGAAGTACGTGGCGTAGCGCGATGCCTGCCCGTGGGTCAGTAGGTCCCACCACCATGCGTTCTGCCTGGGGTCGTCGACTCCGACGTGGTTGGGCACGATGTCGACGATGATTCCCATCCCGCGTGCGCGCGCTGCGGCCGACAGGCTGGCCAGTCCGTCGGCGCCACCCAGTTCGGCGGATACCGTCGTCGGATCGGTGACGTCATAGCCGTGGCTCGAGCCCCGGGCGGCCGTGAGGATGGGCGAGAGGTACACATGGCTTACGCCCAGCGCGTCGAGGTAGTCGAGTTGCCCCTCGGCGTCGGCGAAGGTGAACCCGTCCCCGCTGGCGGGTCCCCGCATCTGGAAGCGGTACGTCGAAAGAACCGTCACCGTGTCAGGCCGTCTTCCGGAGGATGATGATCGACCGTCCCTGCACGGCGAACGATTCGCCGGCCTTCACCACCAGATCGCTGCTGCCGGTCGGCGCGGACGAATCGAGTTCAGCAGTCCACTCATCGGCGAAATCGCCCTCGGCGGCAATGAATTCGACGGGGTCGAAGTGCGCGTTGAAACACAGCAGGAAGGTGTCGTCGACCACCCGTTCGCCACGGGCGTTCGGGGCGGGTATCGCCTCGCCGTTGAGGAAGACTGCCACGCACTGGACGCCGGAGTTCCAGTCCTGCGGCGTCATCGCTACCCCTGCGTGCGTGAGCCAGGCGATGTCGCGGATCTGCTCGTCTCCGCTGCGGATCAGTTTGCCGTCGAAGAACCGGCGGCGCCGGAACACCGGATGGTCCTTGCGCAGCGAGGTCACCGCCCGCGCGAAGGTCATCAGGTCGGCGTTCGTCTCGCACAGCGACCAGTCCATCCACGCGATCTCGTTGTCCTGGCAGTACACGTTGTTGTTGCCGCGCTGGGTGCGGCCGATCTCGTCGCCGTGACTGATCATCGGGGTGCCTTGGCTGACCATCAGCGTCGCCAGGATGTTGCGCATCTGTTTGGCACGCAGCGCCAGGATTTCAGGGTCGTCGGTGGGGCCTTCGACACCGCAGTTCCACGACCGGTTGTGGCTCTCGCCGTCGCGGTTGTCCTCGCCGTTGGCTTCGTTGTGCTTCTCGTTGTAGGACACCAGGTCGTTGAGGGTGAAGCCATCGTGGGCGGTGACGAAGTTGATGCTGGCGCTGGGCCTGCGGCCCGTCGCCTCGTAGAGGTCCGACGAACCAGTGAGCCGGGAGGCGAACTCGTTCAGTGTCGCGGGTTCTCCCCGCCAGTAGTCGCGCACAGTGTCGCGGTATTGCCCGTTCCACTCGGTCCACAAACCAGGAAAGTTGCCGACCTGATAGCCGCCTTCGCCGATGTCCCACGGCTCGGCGATGAGCTTCACCTGACTGATCACCGGGTCCTGCTGCACCAGATCGAAGAACGCCGAGAGCCTGTCCACGTCGTAGAACTCGCGCGCCAGCGTCGACGCCAGGTCGAACCGGAAACCATCGACGTGCATGTCGAGCACCCAGTAGCGCAGCGAGTCCATGATGAGCTGCAGCGAGTGCGGGTGCCGCACGTTGAGGCTGTTGCCGGTCCCGGTGAAGTCCTTGTAGAACTTCAGGTCGCCGTCGAGCAACCGGTAGTAGCCGGCGTTGTCGATGCCGCGAAAGTTGATCGTGGGGCCGAGATGATTACCTTCGGCGGTGTGGTTGTAGACGACGTCGAGGATGACCTCGATGCCCGCGTCGTGGAAGGACCGGACCATGGTCTTGAACTCGGCGACGGCGCCGCCCGCGCTCTGATTCGCGGCGTACTGATGATGCGGAGCAAAGAATCCGAATGTGTTGTAGCCCCAGTAGTTTCGCAGACCCAGGTCGAGAAGGCGGTGGTCGTGCATGAACTGGTGCACCGGCATCAGTTCGATCGCCGTGACGTTCAACGATTTGAGGTGTTCGATGATCACCGGGTGGCACAACCCCGCGTAGGTGCCGCGCTGGTCCGCCGGGATACCGGGATGGGTCTGGGTCATACCCTTGACGTGCGCCTCGTAGATCACCGTTTCGTGGTAGGGCGTCTTGGGTGCCCGGTCGGAGTCCCAGTTGAAGAACGGGTTGATCACCACGCTGGTCATCGTGTGGCCCAAGGAGTCCACCATGGGGGGTGTGCCACCCGAGGCGGGATCCTCGGCCTCCAGGTCGTAGGAGAACAGCGCCTGGGTGAAGTCGAAGTCGCCGTGGAAGGACTTGCCGTACGGGTCGAGCAGGAGCTTGCTCGAGTCACAGCGGTGGCCCATGGTCGGATCCCAGGGTCCATGAACCCGGAAGCCGTACCGTTGGCCAGGGCTGATGGTGGGTAGGTAGCTGTGCCATACGTAACCGTCGACTTCGTCGATCTCGATGCGCTCTTCTGTGCCGTCCTTGGCGATGAGGCACAGTTCGACCTTCTCGGCGACCTCGGAGAAGACCGAGAAGTTGGTGCCCGCTCCGTCGTAGGTGGCGCCCAGGGGGTATGCGGTACCGGGCCACACGGTCGTCACTGGGGCACGTGCGGGAACACCCGCGGCGGGCTGGCCGCCGGTGGTGCTGGCCGGCTCGCTTGGAAACATCACATGACCCTATCGGCGCCGGCCGCGACCCGCTCGGCCGAGTCGCCGGTCGTCACCACCAGTCGGTGGCGGCGGCGATCTGTCGGCCCAGCTCGGGCGCCATGGTGCGCATGTACGTCGCGGTGATGTGGTGAGAATCGTGGTAGATCAGCACATTTCCCTCCACGGCTCGACAGATGTCGGCGCGGCAGATCGCGTCCGTCATGTCGAGCGGCTTGAGGTTGGGGAACCTACCGACGAAGTCCAGCGTCGCGTTGCGGTCGGACAGGGCCTCCGACCGGCGCATGCCGCAGGAGACGGCGTCACCGCCGTCGGCGAGGCAGTCCGCAGGCAGGAAGGGCTCGCGGTCCTCGTCGAGGATCCACGGCGTGTCCCGCATGGCCAGGACCGGGATGTGATTGTCGTAGAGCGTCTGCCAGATCCCGATGTAGGTGCCCGGCATCACGTCGCCGTCCTTGACGTTCCATGGGCGGGTCGACGTGGTGAACACGTAGTCGGGATGGTCGGCCACCAGGTCGGCCATCACGTTCTGATTCCAGGTGTGACAGTTCGGGTCCCGCCGTGTCGAACCCATGATGAGGGGGGCTTCCTCGGTCGTGAGCGGGCAGCCCATCTTGAGGTAGGTCACGACCTTGAAGTCGTGCTGGCGGCCCAGCAGGTCCAACGCGGTGATCCAATGCTCGGCATGCGAGCCGCCGGCGAGCGCGATGGTGCGGGTGGCGTTCTCGTCGCCGTAGGTGCAGGTGACCACGGTGGCGGTGGAGAAGTCACTGATACAGCCGTCGGTGGTGGTCACCGGCAGGTCGTTCTTGGCCTCCAGAACCGTGGGTCGCATCGGCAGCTTCGGCACCCTGGCGTCGTCGATCAGGGCGCGGGCACCGGGGTAGTCCCGTGAGGACAGCCCGGCGAGTTCCTTGCCGTTGGCGCGTTGGATCGTCATGTGCTCGCGCCAGGTGAACGACGTCGCGGTCAGCGCGACGCCCAGCAGCGTCACGACCGACCCCATCACGATCGTCGGTCGGCGCAGCCGGATGCGCAGCGGTATCGGAACCAGCGGCCTCGACGCGACCGGCGCATGCAGCCGGAGGGGTTCCTCGACGTAACGCATGGTGAGCCAGGCGAGCACGCCGGAGACCAGCAGGATGCCGGCGCCCTCGAGGAATCCGGCACGCGTGTGGCCGGTGTAGGCCAGCCAGAAGATGAGCAGCGGCCAGTGCCAGAGGTACAGGGCGTACGCCATCGAACCGAGCGACATGAACGGTGCAGTGGCCAACAGCCGGTTGGGTGCCGGCATCCTGCCGCCGGCATCGGCCAGTCGGGGGTCGGCCGCCCGGTTGGCGGCGCTCAGGATGAACAGGATGGTCGCGCCGACCGGAACCAGGGCCCACGGGCCGGGGAACTCCTTGACGCCGTCGATGAACGCGCCACAGGACAGGATCGCCGCGAGCGACACCACCGACACCGCGGTCCGAAGCCACATCGGCCACCTCACGTATGACACCAGCGCTCCGGCGAGCGCGCCGAGAAGCAGCTCCCACGCGCGGGCGAAGCTGTTGTAGTAGGCGGTCGCCTGGTCGGCGTTGTGCGCGATGATCGCGTAGACGAACGACGCGATGGTGAGCGTCGCGAGCAGCACGATCATCGCCACCCGCAGGTGCCGCACCAGGAACCGGCGGAACACGACCGCGAACCCGAAGATCAGCAGCAGGAATGCGATGTAGAACTGCCCCTGCACCGACATCGACCAGATGTGCTGCAGCGGGCTGACGGCCTCGCCCGCGCGCAGGTAGTCCGCTGCGCTGTTGGCCAGTTCCCAGTTCTGGTAGTAGCCGAGGCTGGCCAGGCTCTGGTCTGCGAAGGTCTCCCAGCGGGTCTCGGGCTGGATCAGGATGGTCAACACGGCCGAGGCGGCGAGGACCACCACGAGTGCAGGGACGAGTCGGCGAATCAGACGCTTCACCTCGGGCAGCGGAGACAGCGACGCGGTGGGGGTGAGCGCCGCGCGCAGCAACCTGCCGCCGAAGAAGAATCCCGACAGGGCCAGGAACACGTCGACGCCGCCGGAGACCCTGCCGAACCAAATGTGGAACACCGCGACCAGAGCGATCGCGATGCCACGCAGGCCGTCGAGGTCGTGGCGGTAGAAGCCGGACTTCCTGGTGCCCATGACGGCACGGGAGGTCGGACCGGACTCGGTGGGGGGCACCGGCCGGGGTGGGGCGATGGTCATCATGGTCGTCGGACAATCTACCGTGCCCCACGCGATGCGCGCGTTTTGCGATTCTCGCGGGCGCACCGCGAAGATGACCGGGTGCCTGCGCTGACACCCGACGAGATCACCGCGATCGACAGCGCCCACGTGTGGCACCCCTACAGCACCATCGGCGCCGAGGCCGTGCAGCCCGTGGTAGCGGTCGGGGCGCGCGGCGCGTGGCTGACGGTGGTCCGTGACGGGCGCCCGGTCGAGGTCATCGATGCGATGAGTTCGTGGTGGACGGCGATTCACGGCCACGGCCATCCTGTACTCGACTCTGCGATCACCACGCAGCTGGCGACGATGAATCACGTGATGTTCGGCGGCCTCACCCACGAGCCGGCAGCACGGCTGGCCGAGCTTCTCGTCCAGATCACCCCGGACGGTCTCGACACCGTCTTCTTCAGCGATTCGGGGTCGGTCGCCGTCGAGGTGGCGGCGAAGATGGCCCTGCAGTACCAGGTGGCGCGCGGCCGTCCCGGCAGGCACCGGCTCATGACGTGGCGCGGTGGCTACCACGGCGACACGTTCACGCCGATGAGCGTGTGCGATCCCGACGGCGGGATGCACTCGCTGTGGCGCTCGGTGCTCACCCCCCAGGTATTCGCGCCACAGGTGCCCGCCGACTACGACCCGGCGTATTCCGCGGCATTCGAACGGCAACTCGCCGCGCGGGCCGACGAGATCGCCGCGGTGATCGTCGAGCCGGTGGTTCAGGGCGCGGGCGGCATGCGGTTCCACGACCCGCGCTACCTCGTCGATTTGCGCGCCGCCTGCACCCGCCACGACGTGTTACTGGTGTTCGACGAGATCGCCACCGGATTCGGCCGGACCGGGGCGCTGTTCGCCGCGGACCACGCTGGTGTGAGCCCGGATGTGATGTGTGTCGGAAAGGCGTTGACCGGCGGCTACGTCACACTCGCGGCCACGTTGTGCAGCGGGGACGTGGCGCGCACGATCAGTGACAGCGACGCGGGCGCACTCATGCACGGTCCCACGTTCATGGCGAACGCCCTGGCCTGCGCGGTGTCGGTCGCCTCGGTCGAACTGCTGCTCGGCCAGGACTGGCGGGCCAGGGTCCGTGAGGTCGAGGCCGGCCTGCGGGACGGACTGGCGCCTGCACGATCCCTGCCGGGTGTCGCCGACGTCCGCGTTCTCGGTGCCATCGGTGTCATCGAGATGCGACGCCCGGTGGACATGGCGGTGGCTACCGACATGGCCCTTCGGCACGGCGTGTGGCTGCGGCCCTTCCGCAATCTGGTGTACGCCATGCCGCCGTATGTCTGCACACCCGACGAGATCGCGACGATCGGGGCGGGCATGGTCGCCGTGGCGCATGCACTAACCTGAACGGTGTTCAAGTCGCTGGGCCGGTTCGAGGAGGCGCGGGTGCCACGCTCAGGTCTTTCTCGGGTGGTCTCCCCGCTGGCATGGCTCGACGAGATGGAGCAGCAACGCCGTACCGCCGGATTGCGCCGCTCGTTGCGGGCCCGACCGGCCGTCGCGGTCGAACTCGACCTCGCCTCCAACGACTACCTGGGCCTCTCGCGGCATCCCGACGTCATCGCTGGCGGCGTGGATGCGCTGCGCACCTGGGGCGCCGGGTCGACGGGGTCCCGCCTCGTCACCGGCAACACCGAGTTGCACGACCAGTTCGAGGCCGCGCTCGCCGACTTCGTCGGCGCGGACTCGGCGCTGGTGTTCTCGTCGGGCTACACGGCCAACCTCGGCGCGGTGGTGGCGCTGTCCGGTCCCGGTGCGGTCGTGGTGTCCGACGCCTTCACCCACGCCTCGCTTGTCGACGCCTGCAGGCTCTCGCGCGCGCGTGTGGTGGTCACGCCACACCGCGACGTCCCCGCGATCGATGCGGCGCTCGCTGCACGGACCGAGGAGCGTGCGGTCGTCCTCACCGACTCGGTGTTCAGCGCCGACGGGGCGATGGCGCCGCTGCGCGCCATGCACGACGCGTGCCGCAGACACGGCGCGCTACTGATCGTCGACGAGGCGCACGGGCTCGGCGTACGTGGCGCGGGCGGCCGGGGGCTTCTTCACGAGGTCGGGCTCGCCGGAGCCCCCGACATCGTGATGACCACGACGCTGTCCAAGGCGCTGGGCAGTCAGGGCGGCGTGGTGCTGGGCCCGCGGGCGGTGCGCGATCATCTGATCGACGCGGCGCGGCCGTTCATCTTCGACACGGGTCTCGCCCCGGCCGCCGTGGGCGCGGCGTGGGCAGCGCTGCGGGTACTCGATGCCGAGCCCTGGCGAGCGGGAGCGGTATTGCAGCACGCGGCGGCGCTCGCCGACGTATGCGGGGTCTGCGAGACGCCCGGATCAGCGGTGGTGTCGGTGATCCTCGGGGAGCCCGAGGTGGCCCTGGCCGCGGCGGCGGCATGTCTGGACCTCGGCGTCCGCGTCGGCTGCTTTCGGCCACCGACGGTGCCCGAGGGGACGTCGCGGCTGCGGCTGACTGCGCGCGCGTCCCTGACCAGGGACGAGTTGGCACTCGCGCGACGGGTCGTGGCGGGCGTGCTCTCGACGGTTCGCGGCGACATCGACTATCCGTGAGCATCGTCGTCGTCACCGGCACCGGCACCGGAGTCGGCAAGACCATCGTCACCGCGGCGCTGGCCTGCAACGCCCGCCTCGCTGGCATCGACGTCGCGGTCTGCAAGCCGGTACAGACGGGCACGGCGGACGGTGACGACGATCTCGCCGAGGTTGCGCGGTTGTCGGGGGTGGATCGACTTGTCGGCGGATGGCGCTACCCCGAACCCCTTGCGCCGGTCAGCGCGGCCCGGCGCGCCGCGCTGCGGCTGCCCACTCGGGCCGAACTCGCTGAATCCGTCGTTGCGGTGGACCGGGCCGATCGCCTGGTGATCGTCGAAGGGGCGGGTGGGCTGCTGGTGGAGTTGGGCGCGGACGCGGTGACGTTGCGCGACGTGGCAGCCGACCTCGGTGCCCCCGTCCTGATCGTGGCCGCAGCAGGGCTCGGCACCCTGAACCACACCGCGCTGACAGTGGAATCGCTTGCCGTGCATGGCGTTCCGTGCGCCGGCGTGGTGGTTGGAGCCTATCCCGGTCGTCCAGGTGTCGCCGAGCAGTCCAACCTGGCGGCGTTGGCGGGCATCGCCCCGGTGCGCGCCGTGCTTCCCGACGGTGCGGGTGCACTGACACCTGCAGCATTCGCCGAGGTCAGTGCTGCCGCCTTCGACACGGACTGGGTCATGGGCCTGGTGGGGTGACATGGCCGCCCATTCCATCGAGTTGCTCTTCGACGGGGTGACGGAGGCCGCGATACGTCAGGATTGGACTGCCCTTGCCGACGCCGGACTGCCGAGCCAGGCGCACCACCGCTCGCCGACCAACCGTCCCCATGTCACGGTCGCGGTATCCGACCACATCGACGCAGCCGTCGACGATTCTCTGCGCCGGCCGGCGGCTCTGCTGCCGCTTCCATGTCGCATCGGGGCGCCGATGGTGTTCGGCCACCGGTCATTGACGCTCGTCAGACTTGTCGTGCCGTCGGTGGCACTGCTCCGATTCCATGAATCGGTGTCGGCACTATGTGCGCCGCACTCCTCGCCCGGACCGTTTCCGCACTCGTTGCCGGGGCAGTGGACACCGCACGTCACGCTGTGTCGCCGGCTGGCGCCGTCCGACCTCCCCGAGGCGCTCGCCACGATCGGTGCCGAGGACGTGACGGGCGCCTTCGGGCGGCTACGCCGGTGGGACGGCGACGCCCGTGTCGACACCCCGATCGGATGACGGATCGGTGCGCTGCGCCGCCATGCCGTCGATCAGCAGCGTCAATCCGAAGATGAAGCGGCCGTTGGGGTTCGACGCCCACACGGACTGCTCGTCGGGTAGGGCTCCTGCGGCGTCCCACTGGAGTCGGGACTGCTCGTCGGCGGTGAATCCGAGCACGTAGTACACCAGCGTCCGGGCCGCGAGTCCGGCGTTGACGAGCCCGAAACCGGCGTCGGCGGCGGCGTCGTCGAGCTGCTCCAGGATCAGGGTCAGGACCTGCGACCGGCCGGACGCGAACGTCGCCGACACCAGTTCGGCGCCGTCGGTCGACGACAGGAGCGCGTCCCGAAGGGCAGCACCGATGCCCAGGATGCGTTGCTGCCATGGCGCGCCGGACATGCTGGTCGAGGCGGGCTCGAGGATGCGGTCGGCGACCGCGCCGAGTAGTTCCTGCTTGTCGGCGAAATGCCAGTACAGCGCTCCCGGTGTGACGCCGAGTTCTCGGGCGAGCCGGCGCATGGTCAGGTCGGCGATGCCGTACTCGTCGAGGAGGTGAGCGGCCCTGTCGACCACGTCGCTTCGGTGCAGCTGCACGGCTGTATCCTAAACACCGTTCAAGTCGGATGTCAGGAGGAGTGCCGGTGACACAGGCGGCCACGGAGGTTTCGGTGGACTCGGCGGGCGGTGACGTGTTGTCCGTGGCGCGTGACCAGGTGCTCGGGCGCGGTGAGGGCCTGACTCAGGACCAGATTCTGGCCGTGTTGCAACTCGGGGACGACCGGCTCGAGGAACTGCTGGCGCTGGCCCACGACGTCCGCATGCGCTGGTGCGGGCCCGAGGTCGAGGTCGAGGGCATCATCAGCTTGAAAACCGGTGGATGCCCCGAGGACTGCCACTTCTGTTCGCAGTCGGGCCTGTTCGCCTCGCCGGTGCGCAGCGCTTGGCTCGACATCCCGAGCCTGGTCGAGGCGGCGAAGCAGACCGCGAAGTCCGGTGCCACCGAGTTCTGCATCGTGGCCGCCGTGCGCGGGCCCGATGAGCGTCTCCTCGCTCAGGTCGCCGCGGGTATCGAGGCCATCCGCAACGAGGTCGACATCCAGATCGCCTGCTCGTTGGGCATGCTCACCGCCGAACAGGTGGAACGGCTGGCGGGGATGGGGGTACATCGCTACAACCACAATCTGGAGACCGCGCGCTCGTTCTTCACCAACGTCGTCACCACGCACACGTGGGAGGAGCGGTGGGAAACGCTTGCGATGGTGCGCGAAGCGGGCATGGAGGTCTGCTGCGGCGGGATTCTCGGCATGGGCGAAACGCTCGAGCAGCGCGCCGAGTTCGCGGCGAACCTCGCCGAACTCGATCCGCACGAGGTGCCGCTCAACTTCCTCAACCCGCGTCCGGGTACGCCCTTCGGCGAACTGGACGTGCTGCCGGCGTCGGAGGCGCTCAAGGCCGTCGCCGCGTTTCGCCTCGCGCTGCCGCGCACGATGCTGCGCTTCGCAGGTGGGCGCGAGATCACCCTTGGTGACCTCGGCGCCAAGCGAGGCATCCTCGGCGGCATCAATGCCGTGATCGTCGGCAACTACCTGACCACGCTCGGCAGGCCAGCAGAAGCGGACCTCGAACTGCTCGACGATCTTCAGATGCCCATCAAGGCGCTCAATGCCACGATCTGAGCCACTCTCTCGGGCCAGCGCATAGCGATGCCGCAGAAGTTCAACGTCTACACCGGGGAGCCGGCGGGTGGGTCCGTCCCTGCCGCAGCCGCCCTGGGGCTCGAACCGCCGCGGTTCTGCGCCGAGTGCGGACGCCGCATGATCGTGCAGGTTCGGCCGGACGGCTGGTCCGCGCGGTGCTCGCGGCATGACGCGCTCGACTCGAAGGATCTGGAGGAACACCGGTGAGCCAGACGTGGGAGAACGTGGCGGCGCCGCCCGAAACGGTTGAGCCGCCTCGTGTCTCGCGGCGCACGGCCGTCCTCGCCGTGTTCCTGGGTTTGACGTTCGCCGGGGCCCTGGTCGGCGCGGCGTGGGCCTGGCTGGCTCCGCCCATCGGCGCGATCATCGGGCTCACCCGCAGCGGTGAACGAGTACGGGGATACGTCGGCGACGAGGCCAACAATCTGTTCCTCGGCGCATTCCTCCTACCGGGCCTCGTCACGGTCGTTGCGGTGATCGCGGCCGTCCTGGTGTGGCGGTGGCGCGCGCACCGCGGGCCGGCGATGGTCGGCGCGCTCGCGTTGGGAACGATGGCCGCAACCGGCGCGGCGGCAGGCGTCGGCGCCGCACTGGCGCGGCTGCGTTACGGCTTCACCGAAACGGCCGCGGCCCCGGTGTCTCCCGAGCACCGCGTGCACTACGTCACCGAGGCGTCGGCGGTGTTCTTCGGGCACTCACCGCTGCAGATCGCGACCACGATCGTCTTCCCTGCGGGAGTGGCGGCGCTTGTCTACGCGTTGTGCGTGCTGGCGACCATGCGCGACGACCTGGGCGCATGGCCGCCCATGGAACCGGGGGCGAGGTTGCCCGTGATGGCTGAAGTGCCCGTGGCCGATGCCGCCCTGATCATTGATCAAGTGCCGAAAGCGGCTGACGGTCCACCCGTCGGCCCGTCAGCACCTTCGCACTGATCAACCCCAGTCGGAGCATGCCGCGGTAGGTCGACGGGTTGAGCAGCGTCGGCCATTTCGTCCGCATGCGGTGCGCCGACGACGGCCGGCCTGCGAAACGGTCCCGCAGCCAGCGCAACGTCATCGGTGCGGACATCGGGTGCAGCAGCAGGTGCTCGCTGAACATGTCGCGGTGGTATGTGACGTCGGTGCCGCCGGCGGTGTAGGCCTCGGCGAGTTCGTCGATGTCCCCGACGGAGATCAGCTCGTCGTGAACCGCCTGGACGATCAGCACCGGAATGCTGGGCGCACAGGTACCCAGCTTGATGCTGTCGAAGACGTGGCGGACCTCGGGACTGGCCAGGATCTGCTCGAGGGGCTGGTCGACGAGCGAATCCATGTTCTTGCCGATCAGCCGCAGCACGGCTCCGGCGGTGGTCATCGTCTCGACGCTCTTGAGCATGGCCCTGCCCTCCGGCGTGGCGTGCTCGGCGATCACGCGGTCGAGGTCGGGGTAGACATGGGACAGCGCCGCCACGACCATCGCGGGAAGGCCGGAGAAGAAGCTGCCGTTGAGCCTGCGGAACGTGTGTCCGAGGTCGCCGACCGGAGAGCCGAGGACGGCACCGACGACGTTGAGTTCGGGGGCGTACTGGTCGTAGACCTCGGCCGCCCATGCGGTGGCCAGGCCGCCACCCGAGTAACCCCACAACCCGATGGGCGCATCCCGTGACAGGCCGGTAGGTGCGTGGTTGAGCGCTGCACGCAACCCGTCGAGTACGTGGTAGCCGGGCTCGTGCGGTGCGCCCCAGATCCCCCGTGGCCCTTCGTGGTCGGGGATCGAGACTGCCCACCCCTCGGCAAGTGCAGCCGCGACCAGCAGGAACTCGAACTGCGCCATCGCGCCGACGGCGTGGGCACCACGACGAAGGGCGTACGACGGGAAGCAGCGTGACGCTACGGCGTCGATCGCGCACTGGTAGGAGACGATCGGGCAGAGGGTTTCCGGGGTTCGCTCAGCCGGCGCCACGATGGTGGTCACGGTGGCCTGCGGCTCACCATGGAGGTCGGTGCTGCGATAGAGCAGTTGTACGGCGGTGACGCGCTGCGGAATCAGTCCGAGGAACGCGAGTTCGACGTCACGTGTGCGCAGCACCGTGCCGGGATGGGAGTGCTCGAATCCGGCAGGCGGCAGGTAGAACGGGTCCTCGGAGGGAAGCAGCGGACGGGCCTTGCGCTGCAGGTCCTGGTGGGGCGCGAGGCCGATCCACTGGGCACCAAGGTTCGACCGGGCCGCACTGCCGCTGTCCATCGTTACATTGTCTCTTACCGATCCCTTAAAAACCAGCCGGGCCCCGTTCCCGGTCACGTGGGCGGCCGCAGCGCCGCGAATTCGTCGGTGACCCGGTAGCGGGCATCGGTGAAGCGATACAGCGCGGCGGGGCGTCCGCCGCTGCGGCCGGAGCGCGCAGTGTTTCCGGTCGGTGTGATGACGCCCCGCCGCACCAGGACGCGTTGGAGGTTTGTGGTGTCGACCTGATAGCCGAGTGCGGCGCCATAGACGTCACGAAGCGTGGATAGCACGAATTCCTTTGGCGCCAGCGCGAATCCGATGTTCGTGTAGGAGAGTTTGGCTGCCAGTCGGGTGTGTGCGTTGGTGATCATCGTGCGGTGGTCGAATGCCATCGGGGGAAGTGCGTCCACGGGATGCCAGCGGGTGTCCGCGGGTAGCTCGGGTATCGCGGGGGAGGGCACGAGTCCCAGGAATGTCGATGCGATGGTGCGTGCGCCCGGCACCCGGTCGGGTTCCGAGAACACCGCGAGCTGCTCGAGATGAGCGAGTTGGCGGAGGTCCACCTTCTCGGCGAGTTGACGCCGGACTGAACTCGTCATGTCCTCGTCGTGTCGGAGGCGACCGCCGGGAAGGGACCAGGCGCCACGCTCCGGTTCCATGGCGCGTTCCCAGAGCAGGACGCTGAGCTGCGGATTTCGCGTGTCGAGCCGTCGAACTTGGAAGACGACGGCGAGCACTTCGTGGGCAGTGCTACCATTGGGCATGTTTTCGATCATAAGTCGAAAACCTCCGAGATCAAAGGAGACGTCGATGACGGTGGTGGACCGCACCGAGGAGTCAGACGGCGGCCTGGTCGCCCAGATCACCAACGGGCCGGGGGGCTACGGCGGTGTCGTACCCGATGAGCAGTGGGCCGCGGCGGTGCGCAGGCTCGCCAAGGAGCGCAATGCGACGCTGCTGGCGCACAACTACCAGCTGCCGGCCATCCAGGACATCGCCGATCACGTCGGCGACTCACTCGCGCTGTCCCGCATCGCGGCGGAGGCCTCGGAGGACACCATCGTGTTCTGCGGCGTGCACTTCATGGCCGAGACCGCCAAGATCCTCAACCCGTCGAAGACCGTTCTGATACCAGACCAGCGCGCAGGGTGCTCACTCGCCGACTCGATCACCGCCGATGATCTGGCTGCCTGGAAAGCCGAGCATCCGGGCGCTGTCGTGGTGTCCTACGTCAACACCACGGCGGCGGTCAAGGCGCTGACCGACGTCTGCTGTACCTCGGCCAACGCGGTGGAAGTGGTCCAATCGATCCCCGAGGACCGCGAGGTGCTGTTCTGCCCCGACCAGTTCCTCGGCGCGCACGTCCGCCGGATCACCGGGCGCAAGAACTTGCACGTGTGGGCCGGCGAATGCCACGTTCACGCCGGCATCAACGGCGACGAGTTGGCCGACCAGGCCCGTAAGCACCCGGATGCCGAACTGTTCGTGCACCCCGAGTGTGGCTGCGCCACCTCGGCGCTCTATCTCGCGGGGGAAGGTGCATTTCCCGACGACCGGGTGAAGATCCTGTCCACCGGAGGAATGCTCGACGCGGCGCGCCAGACCCATGCCAATCAGGTCCTCGTCGCAACCGAGGTCGGCATGCTGCACCAGTTGCGGCGAGCCGCACCGCAGGTGGACTTCCGCGCAGTGAACGAGCGGGCGTCGTGCAAGTACATGAAGATGATCACTCCGGCGGCGCTGCTGCGCTGCCTGGTCGAGGGTGCCGATGAAGTCGACGTCGACGTCGAGACGGCCCGCCTGGCCCGTGCCAGCGTGCAGCGGATGATCGAGATCGGGCAGCCCGGCGGCGGGGAATGAGCAGCGTGGCTACCGGGGGGGCCAGGCCAGCCGCCTGCGGCGGGGACGGCCGCACGGATTGGCAGCAGCGCGCCGAGGTCGTGGTCGTCGGCACCGGAGTGGCCGGTCTTGCAGCGGCACTGGCGGCGCACCGACGGGGCCGCCGGGTCGTGCTGCTGAGCAAGGCGAGCGAGACTGCCACCTTCTACGCCCAGGGCGGGATCGCCGTGGTCGTGCCGCAGACCGACGACTCCGTCGACGCCCACGTCGCCGACACGCTCGCCGCCGGGGGAGGTCTGTGCGATCCCGTCGCGGTTCGGTCGATCGTGGCCGACGGCTATTCAGCAGTCGCCGATCTCGTCACCGACGGAGCGCGATTCGACGAGTCGGCACCGGGTGAGTGGTCGCTCACGAGGGAGGGCGGGCACTCCCGGCGCAGGATCATCCACGCCGGCGGTGACGCGACCGGAGCCGAGGTGCAGCGGGCGCTCGATCACACGGCGGCGCTGCTGGACATCCGGCGCAACCACATCGCACTGCAGGTGCTGCACGACGGTGAAGCCGTCACCGGCGTTCTGGTCCGGAACGAGGACGGGCTGGGCATCGTCCACGCGCCGTCGGTGATCCTGGCCACCGGCGGCGTCGGGCATCTCTACTCGGCCACCACCAACCCCGAGGGCTCCACCGGTGACGGTGTGGCGTTGGCGCTGTGGGCCGGCGTCCCGATCAGCGACGTCGAGTTCATCCAGTTCCACCCGACGATGCTCTTCGACGGCCACTCCGGGGGGCGCCGACCGTTGGTCACCGAGGCGCTTCGTGGCGAGGGCGCCGTGCTCGTCGACGCCCGCGGGCGGTCGGTCACCGCTGGCGTCCACCCGATGGGCGACCTCGCCCCCCGCGACGTGGTGGCCGCCGCGATCAACGAACGGCTCACACAGACGGGTGATCCATGCGTCTTCCTCGACGCGCGGGCCATCGAGGGCTTCGCTCACCGGTTCCCCACCGTGACCGCGGCGTGCCAGGCGGCGGGTATCGATCCCAGCGTGGACCTGATCCCGGTGGTACCCGGTGCCCACTACAGCTGCGGCGGCATCGTCACCGACGTGCACGGCCGCACCGAACTCGCGGGACTCTTCGCCGCGGGCGAGGTGGCGCGCACCGGCATGCACGGAGCCAACCGGCTGGCCTCCAACAGTCTGCTCGAAGGTCTGGTGGTCGGCGGCCGGGCCGGGCGTGCAGCGGCCGCATATGCCGAAGAGGCCGGCCCCGGCCGTATCGTCGTGTGTGCACCGGAGACCCGGGTCAGCCTGCCCCGCAACGAGATACAGCACGCGATGAGCCGCAACGCGTCAGTGGTGAGGGACGCGGTGGGCCTTGGGGTGTTACGCGACCTGCTCGCAGGAGCCGCGGAGCGCCGGCTGTCCGACCGGACGGCCTTCGAGGATGCCGCGTTGACCGTCACCGCGCAGGCCGTGGCCGTGGCGGCGGCCGCGCGCCTCGAGTCGAGGGGATGCCACCACCGGTCCGACCATCCCGACACCGATCCTGCGCAGGCGTTCAGCACCAGCGTGCGCTGGGAAGCCGGACAGGTTGTCGCCGCACAACCCGCGGGGGCGTGCCGCTGATGCGGCTGTCCGACGAAGAGCGGACCGAGGCGCGCCAGGCGATCGAGCGCGGGCTCGCCGAAGACCTGAGGTTCGGTCCCGACGTCACGACCCTGGCGACGGTCCCGGCCGATGCCACGACCGTGGCGGCGATGGTGAGCCGTGAACCGGGGGTCGTCGCGGGGGTCGACGTCGCGCTCATGGTCCTCGACGAGGTGCTGGGAAGCGAGGGATACCGGGTCCTCGACCGGGTCGAGGACGGGACACGCCTCGCCGCGGGGGAGGCGCTGATGACCGTCGAGGGACCCACCCGCGGGCTCCTGACGGCCGAGCGCACCATGCTCAACCTGGTATGCCACCTCAGCGGCATCGCCACCGCCACCGCGCGGTGGGTCGAGGCCGCGGAGGGGACGTCGGCCCGGATTCGCGACACTCGCAAGACACTGCCCGGCCTGCGGACGCTGCAGAAGTACGCGGTACGCGTCGGCGGCGGAGTCAACCACAGGATGGGGCTCGGCGATGCCGCGCTGATCAAGGACAACCACGTCGCGGCGTCGGGTGGCGTGCTGGCCGCATTGAAGTCGGTGCGAGAGATGGCTCCGGACCTGCCGTGCGAGGTCGAGGTCGACTCGCTGGAACAGCTCGACGAGATTCTGGGCGAGGGCGTCGAACTCGTGCTGCTGGACAACTTTCCGGTGTGGCAGACGCAGATCGCCGTACAGCGACGTGACTCGCGTGCGCCGGCCACCAAGTTGGAGTCCTCGGGCGGCCTATCGCTGGATGCCGCCGCCGAATACGCCGGCACGGGCGTCGACTTCCTGGCGGTCGGCGCGCTGACTCATTCCGTGGCCGTCCTCGACGTCGGTCTGGACGTCTGACCGTCTCGCGCGGCACTGCGAGTTACGCACCTGCGATACCGAGGGAATCGCCCCCTTGGCGAATCTTTGACCCGCGGTGCAATACGGTGCCGTCGGGCGCCCGCATCGGGTCCCCGAGGATTTGCTGCGTCGTCGGTTTCGGTTTTCACTTGAGCACACGCTGGCTCAAAATCAGAGTCCGGCGGACCAGCACCGCATGAAGGTCGATCGTTGGTTGACTTCGCCGGGATGACGGCTTCCGAGCCAAAGGCCTTGCCTCCGCCGCCTGCCCATGCTTGAGTTTGGCTAACGTCGGTCGTCTGTTTGACTCCCACGGGCACGAAATCAGAGGATGGGCCTTGGGCAAGCACCGGAAGCCGACCAGGCGAAGCGTTCCAGTCGTGGCGACAGGGCTGGCGATACCGGCAGTCGGGCTGTTGGGCTTCGTCCATGCGACCGACGCTCACGTGACGGACCTGATCCCGGCAGCGTCGACGGCGATCTTCGTCGATGGCACCAAGTCGGTCACCGGGAACGAAGAGGGCGACCCGCCATTCCGGATGGCGGACTCGTTCATGGGCGCTTACGCCACCCCCAATGTCGACGCTGAGAAATTCGTCTTCTACCCGCGCAGCCTGGGGCTGGCCACTGGATTCGGGGATCCGGCCTACGACGCGTCGGAAGGACTCGCCACCGACGAGGTCGTCGCACTGATCCGGCAGGCCAAGCAGGATCCCGACTACCAACAGGGCGACCGGATCTACGTCGTCGGCTACTCCCAGGGCGCCGGCGCCGCGGTGAACGCGATTCCCGAGTTGGAGTCCGAAGAATTCGCCGGCGATGACATCGAGTTCGTGTTGGCGGGCAGTCCGAGGCGCAACAACGGGGGCATTCTCACGCGCCTCCCGAAGGGCGTATACCTACCCCTGTTCGGGGTGAGCTTCGGCGAGGGCACCACCCCCGAGAACATCAAGGTGATGCAGGTGACCAAGGCTTTTGACGGAGTAGGTGATGCGCCGAACTTCGTCTTCAACGTCGTGGCCGACGTCAACGCCGTCCTGGGCTTCTACTACCTGCACCCGGACTACTACAAGGATGTGAATCCCGAAGATCCAACGGCGATCGTCACGACGAGCGCAGACGGCAATGTCATTGACGTCTTCATTCCAGCGAAGCTGGGAGAACTCCCGCTGACCATGCCGCTCTTGCAACTCGGCGTGCCCAAAAGCATCGTCGAAGCGCTGGACCCATTCCTGCGAGCGGTGATCGAGACCGGGTACGACCGGCCTCAGGACGGTGGAACCTTCGCGTCGGAGCCAGTCCCGTTCCGGCTGTTCCCACCGCCGACGCGCTGGCTCTCCGACGTCGAGTCGGTCGCCGCGGGTGCCGTGCAAAGCGCGCAGGCGCTGGCTGCGCTGGTGAAGCCCCCGGTCTCCAGCGGGTCGACCATCGCGCTGAACTCGACGGTCTCGGCGGCACCCGAAACCGCCGTCGAACAGGTCCGGGGACCAGACCCGGCTACCGAAGCGACCGCCCGCGAGGCTGGCGGCGGAACCTCGGACACCGGAGAACCGGCCACCCCCGCAGCGCTTTTCGGAGGGGCCGCGCGGAAGTTCGAGCCGCCCAGGAAGCCCAGGTCAGGGTGGAAGCCGGGCGACCTGTTGCGCTCGCTCCCTACACCGAAGCAGGGGGCGAGCGCATCGTCGGGGACCGAACCGAACGTGTCCGAACCGGAGGCACGGGCCCCTGGCCCGGCCCACGCCGGTTCGAAATCAGCCGCGTGATGTCGGCCGCCGTTGCGTAGCCCGTTGAGTGGCTGGGCCGGTCACCCGATGTCGGCGACGAAGACCCCGGACCGCTTGCCGACCACCTGAGCCATCCGCGGCAACGTGGAATCGACGGTGCCCGCGGGCAACACGCGCGGATTCACCAGGTGCAGCTCCTTGCGGGCCACGTGGATGTCGGCCTGGCCTGCCGCGAGGACGTTCTTGACCCAGTTGGTCTTGCCGTGCGCCAACCCGATCGCCAGCACGTCGCCCTTGCGGTACGCGGTGACGATGGTCTCGTATTCCTTGCCCGAGGAGCGGCCACGGTGCTTGATCACCGCGAATCCCGGCATCCGCTTCGAGAGCGGCCGGAGCGTCGGATTGATGTACTTGATCTGCAACCGCTCGAGCCAGGGCGGAAAGAGCATAGGCACGCCGGGGGCGTTGTTGGGGTGCTCTTTCCTCGATGGTGATGCGGACATGGCGGCTCCCGTATTCGATTTGTACTGCTCTGGGACAATAGTCACCGTGACTGACTCGCCGACTGGTTTGGACGTGGCCGCCCGGGCGGCTCCGACGATGCCTCGCATCGACCTGCGCGGGCAGCAACTGTCGACGGCCGGCCTACGTGCGGTTTTGCCGCGCGGCGGAGTCGACGTGGATGCCGTGGTCCCGACCGTGCGCCCGATCGTGGACGCGGTCGTCGAGCGCGGCGCCGACGCAGCACTGGAGTACGGCGCGACGTTCGACGGCGTGCGTCCGGACGCGGTGCGCGTACCCCCGGCACGCCTCGAGGCGGCTCTGACCGAACTCGACGCGGACGTACGGGCTGCGCTTGAGGTCGCGATCGAGCGGGCCCGGGCCGTGCACGCCGACCAGCGCCGCTACGACACCACCACGACCCTGGGGCCCGGCGCGACCGTCACCGAGCGCTGGGTACCCGTCGAGCGGGTCGGCCTCTACGTCCCCGGTGGCAACGCGGTATATCCGTCCAGTGTCGTCATGAACGTCGTGCCGGCCCAGACCGCAGGCGTCGACTCACTGGTGATCGCGAGCCCGCCGCAGGCATCCGGTCAGGGCGACTTCCACGGGCTGCCGCATCCGACTATCCTGGCTGCGGCGGCGCTGCTCGGCGTAGCGGAGGTGTGGGCGGTCGGAGGCGCTCAGGCCGTCGCGCTGCTGGCATACGGCGGCACCGACGCCGATGGCGCAGAACTCGCGCCGGTCGACATGATCACCGGGCCCGGCAACATCTACGTGACCGCCGCGAAGCGGATCTGCCGCTCGCAGGTCGGCATCGACGCCGAGGCCGGGCCGACGGAGATCGCCATCCTGGCCGACCACTCCGCTGATCCCGGACACGTCGCCGCCGATCTGATCAGCCAGGCCGAGCACGACGAGATGGCAGCCAGCGTGCTCGTCACCGCCAGCACCGCGCTGGCCGATGCCACGGACGAGGAGTTGACGGCCCAGATCGCGACCACCGTTCATCGCGAACGCGTGACGACGGCGCTCAGTGGCAAGCAGTCGGCCATCGTGCTCGTCGACGATCTCGACGCCGGAATTCGCGTGGTCAACGCCTACGCCGCCGAACATCTCGAGATACAGACGGTCGACGCTCCCTCGGTCGCTGCGCGGATCCGTTCCGCCGGAGCGATATTCGTCGGCCCTTGGGCGCCGGTCAGCCTTGGCGATTATTGCGCGGGGTCGAATCACGTGCTGCCCACGGCGGGGTGTGCGCGGCACTCCAGTGGACTGTCGGTGCAGACGTTCCTTCGTGGCATCCATGTGGTCGACTACACGGAGGCGGCGCTCAAGGACGTCTCCGGCCACGTGATCACGTTGGCTCAGGCCGAGAACCTGCCCGCGCACGGCGAGGCCGTGCGACGGAGGTTCGGCGGGCCGGACCGGGGGAATGGGTCGCAGAAGTGACGCCCCCCAGGATCACGCTCGACGACCTGCCCCTGCGCCCGAACCTCCGAGGCAAGTCGCCCTACGGTGCGCCCCAGTTGGCGGTTCCGGTGCGGCTCAACACCAACGAGAATCCGCACCCTCCGACGCAGGCGCTCATCGACGACGTGGCGGCCTCGGTCCGCGACGCAGCGGCCGAGTTGCACCGGTACCCGGATCGTGACGCCGTGGCGTTGCGGGCCGATCTGGCGGTGTATCTGACTGCGCAGACCGGCGTCGCGCTGGCTACCGAGAACGTCTGGGCGGCAAACGGTTCCAACGAGATCCTGCAGCAGTTGCTCCAGGCGTTCGGCGGGCCGGGCCGCAGCGCCATCGGGTTCGTGCCGTCGTATTCGATGCACCCGATCATCTCGGATGGTACCCAGACCGACTGGCTCGAGGCCCGCCGCAGTGACGACTTCGGCCTGGATGCCGACGTCGCCGTCGCCGCGATCGCAGATCATCGACCCGATGTGGTGTTCCTGGCCAGCCCGAACAATCCGTCCGGCCAGAGCGTGCCGATCGCGGATCTGCGCCGTTTGCTGGAGGCTGCTCCGGGCATCGTGATCGTCGACGAGGCGTACGGCGAGTTCTCCTCGCAGCCCAGCGCGGTGCATCTGCTGGCCGACCATCCCACCAAACTGATCGTGACCCGCACCATGAGCAAGGCGTTCGCATTCGCGGGCGGCAGGCTCGGCTACCTGGCCGCCGACCCCGCCGTCGTCGACGCACTGCTGCTGGTTCGGCTGCCCTACCACCTGTCCTCGATCACCCAGGCCGCCGCCCGTGCAGCGCTGCGGCACGCCGACGACACCCTTGCCAGCGTCGCGATGCTGATCGCCGAACGCAACCGGGTGTCGGAAGCGCTGGTGGCCAAGGGTTTCCGCGTGATTCCCAGCGATGCCAACTTCGTGCTGTTCGGCGAGTTCGCGGATGCGCCCGCGACCTGGCAGCGCTATCTGGACGAGGGCGTGCTGATTCGCGACGTCGGCATCCCGGGCTTCCTGCGTGCCACCACCGGCATCGCCGACGAGAACGACGCACTGCTGGACGTCAGTGCCCGACTCGTCAACACCGAACTCGTGCGGACCCCGAGCGGGGCCGTGCACAGCCTTCGAGGAGCATCGTGACCCGCCGCGCCCGCGTCGAACGCAAGACCAGGGAATCCGACATCGTCGTCGAACTCGACCTCGACGGCACGGGACGGACCGACATCAGCACCGGGGTGCCGTTCTACGACCACATGCTGACCGCCCTTGGCAGCCACGCCAGCTTCGACCTCGTGGTGCACGCCAAGGGTGACGTCGAGATCGAGGGCCACCACACCATCGAGGACACCGCGATCGTGCTCGGTCAGGCGCTGGGGCAAGCCCTCGGCGACAAGAAGGGAATCCGTCGCTTCGGTGACGCCTTCATCCCGATGGACGAGACACTGGCGCACGCCGTCGTCGACGTCTCGGGCAGGCCGTACTGCGTGCACACCGGTGAACCGGATCACATGGTGCACAGCACGATTGCGGGCAGTGAGGTGCCCTACCACACGGTCATCAACCGCCATGTCTTCGAGTCGCTCGCCATGAATGCGCGGATCGCCCTACACGTCCGCACGCTCTACGGCCGTGATCCGCACCACATCACCGAGGCCCAGTACAAGGCGGTGGCCCGCGCGCTGCGGCAGGCGGTCGAGCTGGACCCGAGGGTGTCGGGCGTGCCGTCCACCAAGGGAAGTCTGTGACGAAGAAGTCCATCGTCGTCCTGGACTACGGCTCGGGCAACCTGCGGTCGGCGCAGCGCGCCCTGGAGCGCGTCGGAGCCGAGGTCGAGGTGACGGCCGATCCCGCTGCCGCTGCGGCGGCCGACGGGCTCGTCGTCCCGGGTGTCGGCGCCTATGAGGCGTGCATGAGCGGGCTGCGGGGCATCGGTGGCGAGAAGACCATCGCCGCGCGGCTGGCGGACGACCGACCGGTGCTCGGGGTCTGCGTGGGAATGCAGATCTTGTTTGCGCGAGGTGTCGAGTTCGGTGTGGAGTCGGTTGGCTGCGGACAGTGGCAGGGATCGGTGGTGC
Organism: uncultured Actinomycetota bacterium; assembly: GCA_963798245.1. Classification (GTDB taxonomy): domain Bacteria; phylum Actinomycetota; class Actinomycetes; order Mycobacteriales; family Mycobacteriaceae; genus Mycobacterium. The sequence continues at coordinate 186,374 of CAWCSO010000001.1, read as the reverse complement.
GGTTGGACGCGCCCGTGATCCCGCACATGGGCTGGAACGTGGTGGATGCCCCCGAGACGACGCGGCTCTTCCACGGGATCGACCCCACGGCGCGGTTCTACTTCGTGCACTCCTACGCCGCGCAGACCTGGGAGGGCGACCCCGGGGCCAAGCTGACGTGGGCGACGCACCACGTACCGTTCCTCGCCGCCGTCGAGGACGGTGCGCTCTGGGCCACCCAGTTCCATCCGGAGAAGAGCGGTGATGCCGGTGCGGCCCTGCTGGCAAACTGGCTCGAGGAACTAGGGTGATGTGACGTGCCAGCCAAGACCCCCTTGATTCTGCTTCCCGCGGTCGACGTCGTCGACGGCAAGGCCGTCCGCCTCGTTCAAGGCCAGGCAGGCAGCGAGACCGACTACGGCTCGGCGCTGGACGCCGCGCTCGGCTGGCAGCGTGACGGTGCCGAATGGATTCACCTGGTGGACCTCGACGCCGCATTCGGTCGCGGTTCCAATCGTGACCTGCTTGCCGAGGTCATCGGCAAGCTCGACGTCCTGGTCGAACTGTCCGGTGGGATTCGCGACGACGAGTCTCTGACCGCAGCCCTGGCCACCGGCTGCGCCCGCGTCAACCTGGGCACGGCGGCGCTCGAGAACCCGCAGTGGTGCGCGCGAATGATCGCCGAGCACGGTGACAAGGTCGCCGTCGGGCTCGACGTCAAGATCGACGGTGAGGGAGCCGGCGCCTACAGACTTCGGGGCCGCGGCTGGGAAACCGATGGCGGTGACCTGTGGCCGGTACTGGAACGCCTTGACCGCGAGGGGTGTTCGCGCTTCGTCGTCACCGACGTCACCAAGGACGGCACGCTGAACGGCCCCAACCTCGACCTGTTGGCGTGCGTGGCGGAGCGTACGGGCGTGCCCGTCATCGCCTCGGGTGGGGTGTCGAGCATCTCCGACCTCGAGGCCATCGCCACGCTCACCGACCAAGGCGTGGAGGGTGCGATCGTCGGCAAGGCGTTGTACGCCGGGCGGTTCACGCTGCCGCAGGCGCTCGCCGCGGTCAGTCGGTAGGGCGCGATGGCGCTCGACGAGGCCGATCTCGACGGAATGGTTGCCGCGGCGTCGGCGATCCTCGATGACGCGGCCATGCCGTTCATCGCGGGGCACCGCGCCCAGTCGGCGGTCGCGAAGAAGGGCAACGACTTCGCCACGGAAGTCGATCTTGCCATCGAACGGCAGGTGGTCGACGCTCTCGAGTCGGCGACGGGAATCGGCGTGCACGGGGAGGAGTTCGGTGGCGCGCCGATCGACTCGCACCTGGTCTGGGTGCTCGATCCGATCGATGGCACCTTCAACTACGCCGCGGGCCTGCCGACTGCGGCGATTCTGCTTGGACTGCTGCGCGACGGTGAGCCCGTGGCGGGACTGACGTGGGTGCCCTTCGTCGGTCAGCGGTACACCGCAGTGGCGGGAGGGCCGTTGTACTCCAACGGTGTTGAGCAGCCCGCCCTCGCCCACGCCAGGCTCTCCCAGTCAGTGGTCGGCATCGGCACCTTCAACATCGAGTCGCGCGGTGAGTTCCCTGGTCGCTATCGCATGGGCACGTTGGAACAGTTGAGCCGCAGATGTTCCCGGGCGCGGATGCACGGGTCCACCGGAATCGACCTCGCGTACACCGCTGCCGGTGTTCTCGGCGGCGCGATCAGCTTCGGCCACCACGTCTGGGATCACGCGGCGGGTGTCGCACTCATCCGTGCCGCAGGTGGCGTGGTCACCGACCTGAGCGGTCAACCGTGGACACCAGCCTCACGTTCTGCGCTGGCGGGCGCGCCCGGAGTGCACGCCGAGATCCTGGAGTTCGTGGCGGCGGTCGGCTCGCCGGAGGAGTATCGATGAATCACCACGAGGGCCTCGCGGTGCGCGTGATTCCCTGCCTGGACGTGGACGACGGCCGGGTGGTCAAGGGAGTCAACTTCGAGAACCTGCGCGATGCGGGTGATCCCGTGGAACTCGCCGCGGTCTATGACTCCGAGGGCGCCGACGAACTGACGTTCCTCGACGTCACGGCATCGTCGTCGGGCCGGGCTACGATGCTCGACGTGGTGCGCCGGACCGCCGAACAGGTCTTCATCCCGCTCACCGTCGGCGGTGGCGTGCGTTCGGTGGCCGACGTCGACACGTTGCTGCGCGCGGGTGCCGACAAGGTGTCGGTCAACACCGCCGCCATCGCCCGCCCCGAACTACTCGACGAGCTGTCCCGGCAGTTCGGCTCGCAGTGCATCGTGCTGTCGGTGGATGCCCGCACGGTGCCGGAGGGCTCGGAGCCCACGCCGTCGGGGTGGGAGGTCACCACCCACGGTGGGCGTCGGGGTACCGGAATCGATGCCGTCGAATGGGCCAGGCGCGGAGCCGAACTCGGCGTCGGCGAAATCCTGCTCAATTCCATGGATGCCGACGGCACCAAGGCCGGTTTCGATCTGGACATGGTGCGCGCCGTGCGGGGTGCGGTGACCGTGCCGGTGATCGCGAGCGGTGGTGCCGGAGCGGTTGGCGACTTCGCACCCGCAGTAGAGGCCGGGGCGGATGCAGTGCTGGCCGCCAGCGTCTTCCACTTTCGCGAACTGTCCATCGGTGAGGTGAAGGCGGCGATGGCGGCAGAGGGGATCGTCGTGCGATGAGCGTTCTGGACCCAGCGATTGCGACCCGGCTGAAACGCGACGCGAACGGCCTGTTCGTCGCGGTCGCTCAGGAACGCGGCACCGGTCAGGTGCTCATGGTGGCGTGGATGGACGACGAGGCGCTGGCCCGCACGCTGGCCACGCGCAGGGCGACCTACTACTCACGCTCGCGAGGGGAGCACTGGGTCAAGGGTGAGACGTCCGGGCACACCCAGCACGTGCATTCGGTGCGTCTGGACTGCGACGGCGACACGGTGCTGCTCGATGTCGATCAGGTGGGAGCCGCCTGCCACACCGGTGACCACACGTGCTTCGATGCCGACCTGTTGTTGGGGTCGGACGACTAGACCGCGGTCACGCCGACTGACGTTGGCGAAGTACCTCAAGCGCCTTGTCGGCGTGAGTGTCCATGCTGAACTCACTGGCGATCACTTCGAGCACCGTGCGGTCGGCGTCGATGACGAAGGTGGTCCGCTTGACCGGCATCAGCTTGCCCAGAAGGCCGCGCTTGACGCCGAACTGGGCCGCGACCACACCGTCGGCGTCCGACAGAAGTGGGTAGTCGAACTTCTGCATCTCGGCGAACTTGGCCTGCTTCTCCACGGCGTCGGCGCTGATCCCGACGCGACTGGCCCCCACCGAGGCGAACTCGCCGGCCAGATCGCGGAAGTGGCAGGCCTCCTTCGTGCAGCCCGGGGTCATCGCCGCTGGGTAGAAGAACAGGACGATCGGTCCATCGGCCAGGAGGCCGCTCAAAGAGCGCAGCGCTCCCGTCTGGTCAGGCAGCTCGAACTCGTCGACGCGGTCACCACGTTTCATGGACGTCACGCTACTCCCGACGATGAGGCCCAACGACGAGGTGCCTGGCGGTTGCGACGGCATCGCACGCCCGTCAGTACCCGGTGCTCTTAGCCGACGTGTGAGGTGACGAGCTACGTGGCCGATGTGTGGTGGACGTGTCCCGGTCTGGGAGGATTGCTCCGTGCATGAACGTTCCCCGGTCGCATCGCTGAAGCCCGCCGGTCCGACCGCCGACCTGGCCGTGACCACCTCGCGGGAGGATTTCCGCGCGCTGGCCGCCGAGCACCGCGTGGTGCCGGTGACGCGCAAGGTGCTCGCGGACAGCGAAACCCCAGTGTCTGCCTACCGCAAGCTCGCGGCAAACCGTCCCGGCACGTTCCTGCTGGAGTCCGCCGAGAACGGCCGCTCGTGGTCGCGCTGGTCGTTCATCGGCGCGGGCGCCCCATCCGCGCTCACGGTGCGCGACGGTGAGGCGGTGTGGCTTGGCACCACACCCCGGGATGCGCCCAGTGGTGGCGACCCCCTGGTGGCGCTGCGCGCGACACTCGACCTGCTCGCCACGGCGGCGCTGCCGGATCTGCCGCCGTTGTCGAGCGGGCTCGTCGGCTTCTTCGCCTACGACATGGTCCGGCGACTGGAACGGCTGCCCGAGCTGGCCGTCGACGACCTCGGACTACCCGACATGCTGCTCCTGCTGGCGACCGACGTCGCCGCCGTCGACCACCACGAAGGCACCATCACGCTCATCGCGAACGCGGTGAACTGGAACGGCACCGACGAGCGCGTCGACTGGGCCTACGACGACGCCGTGGCACGGCTCGACGTCATGACCGCGGCACTGGGCGAGCCGCTGGGGTCCTCGGTGGCCACGTTCAGTAGGCCGCAGCCGAGACACCGGGCGCAGCGCACCGTCGAGGAGTACACGGCGATCGTCGACAGGCTCGTCGGTGACATCGAAGCCGGCGAGGCCTTCCAGGTGGTGCCCTCGCAGCGTTTCGAGATGGATACCGACGTCGAGCCGATCGACGTGTACCGCATGCTGCGGGTGTCCAATCCGAGTCCGTACATGTACCTGCTCAACGTGCCCAACGATGCTGGCGAACTTGACTTCTCGATCGTGGGTTCCAGCCCCGAGGCATTGGTGACCGTCCAGGACGGCAAGGCGACGACGCACCCGATCGCCGGAACCCGCTGGCGCGGCGCCAGCGAGGAGGAGGACGTCCTGCTCGAGAAGGAGCTGCTGTCCGACGAGAAGGAGCGGGCCGAGCACCTGATGTTGGTGGACCTCGGGCGCAATGACCTTGGCCGGGTGTGTGAGCCGGGAACGGTGCGTGTGGAGGACTACAGCCACATCGAGCGCTACAGCCACGTGATGCATCTGGTCTCCACGGTGACGGGGCAGCTGGCCCAGGGCATGACCGCACTCGACGCGGTCACCGCCTGCTTCCCCGCGGGCACTCTCTCGGGTGCGCCGAAGGTTCGTGCGATGGAACTCATCGAGGAGGTCGAGGCGACCCGGCGGGGCCTGTACGGCGGTGTACTCGGGTACCTGGACTTCGCGGGCAACGCCGACTTCGCGATCGCGATACGAACCGCTCTGATGCGGACCGGCACCGCCTACGTCCAGGCCGGCGGGGGAGTAGTGGCCGATTCGAACGGGCCGTATGAGTACGACGAGGCGGCGAACAAGGCCCGGGCGGTGCTCAACGCCATCGCCGCAGCCGAGACGCTCACCGAGCCATGACACGGATCGCGCAACTGCTGCTGATCCTGGCCGCGCTCGCGCTGTGGGCCGCCTCGCGGCTGACGTGGGTGGAGGTGTCCTCGTTCGACGGCCTGGGTCAACCCAGGACCGCAACGTTGTCGGGTGCCGAATGGTCGACCCCGCTGATTCCGCTGGCGCTGCTGTTGCTCGCCGCGGCCGTGGCGGCGTTGGCCGTCCGCGGGTGGCCGCTGCGGGTGGTCGCGGTGCTGGTGGCCTTGTCGAGCGCTGCGATGGGCTATCTGGCGATCGGGTGGTGGACGTTGCGTGACGTCGCGGTCCGCGCGGCCGGTCTGGCCGAGGTCCCCGTGTCGGCGCTGGTAGGTAGCCAGCGCCATCATTGGGGTGCCTTGCTGACGCTGACGGCTGCGGCATTGACGTTGGCGGGTGCCGTGCTTCTGCTGCGGTCGGCGGTCAGGCCGGGTGCGATGACGACGAAGTACGCCGCACCGGCGGCGAGACGCGAGGTCGCGGCACGGGAAACCACGCCCGACGACACCGCCGACGGGATGTCCGCGCGAATGATCTGGGACGCGCTCGACGAGGGACTTGACCCCACTGCCGAGAACACCGAGGGTCGGTGACGACTCTGGGCGAGCTGACCGCTACCCTTCGTATTCAGAAGGATCCGGTAGCCCCCGGGTGCCCCGGAGATACGCGGAAGGACAACGACGGCTCATGAGTTCGGCCACAGTGCTCGACTCCATCATCGAGGGGGTTCGCGCCGACGTAGCCGCCCGCGAGGCCCAGCTGAGCCTGGCAGACGTCAAGGCCAAGGCCGGCGACGCTGCCGCACCGCTCGACGTGCTCGCCGCCCTCCGCGAACCCGGAATCGGGGTCATCGCCGAGGTGAAGCGCGCCAGCCCCTCGCGTGGTGAGCTTGCATCCATCGCCGACCCGGCGGAACTCGCCCGTGCCTATGAGGACGGTGGTGCGCGGATCATCAGCGTGCTCACCGAGCAGCGGCGCTTCAAGGGGTCGCTCGACGATCTTGACACGGTGCGTGCAGCGGTGTCGATTCCGGTGCTGCGCAAGGACTTCATCGTCGGCCCCTACCAGATACACGAGGCGCGCGCGCACGGCGCGGACATGCTCCTGCTCATCGTCGCCGCCCTGGAGCAGCCGGCGCTGGCGTCGATGATCGACCGCACCGAGTCGCTCGGCATGACCCCCTTGGTCGAGGTGCACACCGAGGAGGAAGCCGATCGTGCTCTGCAGGCGGGTGCGCGCGTGATCGGAGTCAACGCAAGGGATCTCAAGACGCTGAACGTCGATCGGGATTGCTTTGCCCGCATTGCTCCGGGCCTGCCGTCCAACGTGATCCGGATCGCCGAATCAGGCGTTCGGGGTACCGCCGATCTCCTTGCCTACGCGGGGGCCGGTGCGGACGCCGTTCTGGTCGGCGAGGGCTTGGTCACCAGCGGTGATCCGCGTAGCGCCGTCGCCGACCTGGTCACCGCCGGCACCCACCCGTCCTGCCCCAAGCCCGCACGCTGACACGTGGCCGATTTCGCCGGTCCCGAGCTGCCGCTCTCCAGCGCGGCCGTCGCCGAACCCACGATCCACGATCCTGACGCCAGGGGACACTTCGGTGCGTACGGTGGGCGGCTGGTTCCCGAAGCGCTGATGGCAGTGATCGAAGAGGTCACCGCCGCCTACGAGAAGGCGCGGGCCGATCAGACCTTCCTCGACGAATTGGACCGCCTCCAAAAGCACTACACCGGTCGCCCGTCACCGCTGTATGAGGCTGCCCGACTCAGCGAGCACGCTGGTGGAGCCCGGATCTTGCTGAAGCGAGAAGACCTCAATCACACCGGATCCCACAAGATCAACAACGTTCTCGGTCAGGCCCTGCTGGCCCGACAGATGGGCAAGACACGCGTCATCGCCGAGACCGGAGCAGGCCAGCACGGCGTGGCGACCGCGACGGCCTGCGCGCTCCTGGGACTGGAGTGCGTGGTGTACATGGGTGCGGTCGACACCGCGCGTCAGGCACTGAACGTGGCCCGGATGCGGCTGCTGGGTGCCCGGGTGGTCGCCGTCGAATCAGGCTCCAAGACCCTCAAGGACGCCATCAACGAGGCGTTCCGCGACTGGGTCACCAACGCCGACGCCACCTATTACTGTTTCGGCACCGCCGCGGGGCCGCATCCCTTCCCCACCATGGTGCGTGACTTTCAGCGTGTGATCGGTCTCGAGGCCCGGGCCCAGGTGCTGCACCAGGTAGGTCGGCTGCCCGACGCCGTGACGGCCTGCATCGGCGGCGGCTCCAATGCCATCGGCATCTTCCACGCGTTCATCGACGATCCGGGCGTCCGACTGATTGGTTATGAAGCTGCGGGGGACGGCGTCGAGACGGGGAGGCACGCCGCCACGTTCGCCGGCGGCACGCCGGGTGCCTTTCAGGGTTCGTTCTCCTACCTACTTCAGGACGACGATGGACAGACCATCGAATCGCATTCGATCTCAGCGGGATTGGACTATCCGGGGGTTGGCCCCGAGCACGCGTACCTCAAGGACATCGGTCGTGCCGAGTACCGGCCGATCACGGATACCGAGGCCATGGACGCATTCTCGCTGCTGTCCCGCACGGAAGGCATCATTCCGGCGATCGAGTCCGCGCACGCGGTCGCCGGAGCGCTGACACTTGGTGTGGAAGCTCGGGCCAGGCGCGGTAATCGTGTTGAACATGTCCGGGCGTGGCGACAAGGACGTCGAGACCGCGGCGAAGTGGTTCGGCCTCTTCGACGACGACGGGACGTCGGTATGACCAGTCGGCTTTCCAGCCTGTTCGAGACGTGCCGCGCCGACGGCCGGTCCGCGCTGATCGGATACCTGCCGACGGGCTATCCCGACGTCGCCACGTCGATCGACGCCATGGTGGCGTTGGTTCAATCAGGCTGCGACATCATCGAAGTCGGGGTCGCATACTCTGATCCTGGCATGGACGGGCCGACGATCGCGGCGGCAACCGAGGTCGCGCTTCATGGTGGTGTGCGGGTGCGCGACGCCTTGGCTGCGGTCGAGGCGATCAGCAACGCCGGTGGCCATGCCGTCGTGATGACGTATTGGAACCCCGTCCTGAAGTGGGGCGTCGAGTCCTTCGCAAGGGACCTCGCCTCGGCTGGCGGCCTGGGACTGATCACGCCAGACCTGATCCCCGAGGAGGCCGACGAGTGGATGGGCGTGTCGGACGAGCAGGGCCTTGACCGGATCTTCCTGGTGGCTCCCTCGTCGACTCCCGAACGGTTGGCGGCGACGGTGGAGGCCTCGAGCGGTTTCGTCTACGCGGCGTCGACGATGGGTGTGACGGGCGCGCGCGACGCGGTTTCGGACATGGCCCCGGCGTTGGTGAGCCGGGTGAAGGCTGTGTCCGACATCCCCGTCGGTGTCGGGCTGGGCGTGCGTTCACGGCAGCAGGCGGCGGAGATCGCGGCATACGCGGACGGTGTCATCGTCGGGTCGGCTCTGGTGTCTGCGCTTGGTGACGGGGGCCTCTCGACCCTCAGGGAGTTGACCGCGGAGCTGGCCGACGGAGTGCGACAGAGGGTTACGGCGTGACGGCTACCGTACTGGCCTACCTGCCCAGTCCGGACCAAGGCGTATGGCACATCGGTGCCGTTCCGATCCGAGGATATGCGCTGTGCATTCTGGCGGGCATCGTCGCGGCCTTGATCATCGGAGACCGTCGCTGGACCGCGCGCGGTGGTGAACCCGGTGTCATCTACGACATTGCGCTGTGGGCGGTGCCCTTCGGTCTGCTTGGCGGCCGCGTCTATCACGTCATCACGGACTGGACTACCTACTTCGGCGACGGCGGCAAGGGTTTGGTCGGAGCCCTCCGGATCTGGGACGGCGGTCTGGGCATCTGGGGTGCGGTGGCTCTGGGCGGCGTCGGTGCCTGGATCGCGTGCCGCCGGCGCGGAATCCCGTTGCCGGCCTTCGGTGATGCGATTGCGCCCGGAATCGTGCTTGCACAGGCGATCGGCCGACTCGGCAACTACTTCAACCAGGAACTTTACGGCCGGCCGACGACGATGCCGTGGGGCCTGGAGATCTACGAGCGGCGAAACGCGTCGGGGGCCCTCGATTCACTGAACGGCGTATCGACTGGCCAACTGGTCGGGGTGGTTCATCCGACGTTCCTCTATGAACTGCTCTGGAACCTCGTGGTCTTCGGGGTGCTGATCCTTGTCGACCGGCGGTTCAAGATCGGACACGGTCGACTGTTCGCTTTGTACGTCGCGGGTTACTGTGTCGGTCGATTCTGGATCGAGCTGATGCGCAGTGACTATGCGACGACCATCGGGGACACCGGAATTCGGGTGAATTCGTTCACGTCCACGTTCGTATTCGTGGGTGCGGTCGTCTACATCATCCTGGCGCCCAAGGGCCGCGAGGCGCCCGAGACACTGAGGGGCAACGACGTCGACGAGGACCGCGAGTCCGCGTTCGACGAGTTGGGCGAGGAATTGACCGCGGTCGCCGCGACCAGCGGTGTGGTCGCCGCTGCCACGGTGGCCGCTGCCGACGAGGAGCCCGAGGGCGCTCCTGAGCTCGACGAGTCGGTTGGGTCGGACGAGTCGGAGACCGCCGCCGAAGCAGAGCCCCAGGCCGAAGAGGTCGAGACACCGTCGTCCGAGGACGAATCCGAGTCTGAGCCTGACGGCGAGTCCGAGGCCGAGCCTGAGGACGGTTTGGGTTCGGTGGAGGGTGATGAGGTTGCGGAGGCGCGGGATGAGGCCGCCGAGGTGCACGAGGCTGCGGTCGAGGGTGTGGGCGAGGCGGAGTCGCTTGCTGAGGACGTCGCCGGTGAGGACGATGCTGGCGAGCCCGATGCCGAGCCTGAGCCCGATGGCGTAGTCGAGTCCGAGGCCGAGCCTGAGGAGGGTTTGGGTTCGGTGGAGGGTGTTGAGGTTGCGGAGGCGCGGGATGAGGCCGCCGAGGTGCACGAGGCTGCGGTCGAGGGTGTGGGCGAGGCGGAGTCGCTGGCTGAGGACGTCGCCGGTGAGGACGATGCTGGCGAGCCCGATGCCGAGCCTGAGCCCGATGGCGATCGAGTCCGAGCCGACCTGAGCTGAGCCCGATGGCGTAGTCGAGTCCGAGGCCGAGCCTGAGGAGGGTTTGGGTTCGGTGGAGGGTGCTGAGGTTGCGGAGGCGCGGGATGAGGCCGCCTGAGGTGCACGAGGCTGCGGTCGAGGGTGTGGGCGAGGCGGAGTCGCTTGCTGAGGACGTCGCCGGTGAGGACGCTGGCGAGCCCGATGCCGAGCCTGAGCCCGATGGCGAGGCGGAGTCGATGCTGAGGACGTCGCCGGTGAGCCCGATGCCGAGCTGAACCGAGCTGAGCCCGATGGCGTAGTCGAGTCCGAGGCCGAGCCTGAGGAGGGTTTGGGTTCGGTGGAGGGTGATGAGGTTGCGGAGGCGCGGGATGAGGCCGCCGAGGTGCACGAGGCTGCGGTCGAGGGTGTGGGCGAGGCGGAATCGCTGGCCGAGGACGTCGCCGGTGAAGATGCTGGCGAGCCCGATGCCGAGCCTGAGCCCGATGGCGATGCCAGAGCCCGATGCTGTAGTCGAGTCCGAGGCCGAGCCTGAGGAGGGTTTGGGTTCGGTGGAGGGTGTTGAGGTTGCGGCAGGCGCGGGATGAGGCCGCCGAGGTGCACGAGGCTGCGGTCGAGGGTGTGGGCGAGGCGGAATCGCTGGCCGAGGACGTCGCCGGTGAGGACGATGCTGGCGAGCCCGATGCCGAGCGTGAGCCCGATGGCGAGCCCGATGCCGATGCTGAACCTAATGCTGAGCCCGATGGCTGTAGTCGAGTCCGAGGCCGAGCCTGAGGATGGTTTGGGTTCGGTGGAGGGTGTTGAGGTCGCGGAGGCGCGGGATGAGGCCGCTGAGGTGCACGAGGCTGCGGTCGAGGGTGTGGACGAGGCGGAGTCGCTGGCTGAAGACGTCGGCGATGAGGATGCTGCAGGCGAGGAAGATGACGGTGTGACCGAGGCACGAGAAACCGGTTCCGTTGAACCCGAACCCGTAAAGCCCACTACGCCCGCACCCGAGGAACCACGTCGACGATGGTGGCGTCGCCGGAGGGGATGACGGATCGCGGCCCCATTGATGGGCCCGCGGATGGCATGCTGAACGGCATGACCGAACCGCAGTTCGGTGGCCGGGAAGACTGGACTCCGTCCTCTTCGCCGCCGCCTCCTCCGCCGGCACCGAGTTATCCGCCGCAATATCCGCCGCCGCCCGCGGGCGCCTACTACGACCCGATGGCCCCCTACGGCAGGAATCCCCTCACCGGCGAGCCGTATTCGGACAAGTCGAAACTCGTCGCCGGGTTGCTTCAGTTGTTGGGTCTCGTTGGAATTCTCGGGATTGGACGGATCTACCTGGGTGATAAGACTTTGGGGATCGTGCAGTTGGTTGTCGGCCTGCTGACGTGCGGCATCGTTGCCGTCATCTGGGGCATCGTGGACGCGGTTCTGATCCTGACCGACAAGGTCCGTGATCCCGAGGGGCGTCCGCTGCGCGATGGAACGTAGTACCACTGCCACCGGCCCGAACCGGGTCTACGCCGCGCTCGGGACGGGCGCGTTACTGACCGGTGCTCTGGCCTACATCGGTCTGGTGGATCCGCATCGGCCAGGGTTCATCTTTCCCGGATGCCCATTCCGGGCGTTGACGGGCTGGGATTGCCCGGGGTGCGGCGGCCTCCGGATGACCCACGACCTGCTGCACGGTGACTTCGCGGCGGCGGTGACGGACAACGTGTTCGCACTCATCGGCCTGCCGTTGCTGGCAGTGTGGCTGCTCGTGCGTTGGCGGCGCGGTCAGCCGCTCATGCCACCGGCCGCGACGGTGACCTTCATCGCCCTCGTCGTCACTTGGACGGTCGTGCGGAACTGGCCTGGCTTCCCGCTGGTCCCGATTTTCCTCGGGCGGTAGCCCAGCGGCTCCGCTGATACACTCCGAATTCGGGCCGACGCAGTCCCATGGAGATGATTCTCGGACTGCGGAGGTACGTCCAATGCTGTTCTCGGCATTGCCAGAAGCGCAGGGTCTCTACGACCCAGAGCACGAGTCTGATTCGTGTGGCGTCGCGATGATCACCGACATTCAGGGTCGTCGTTCGCACGCCATCGTCGCCGAAGGACTGACCGCCCTCGAACACCTCGAACACCGCGGGGCGGCCGGTGCCGAACCGAACAGTGGCGATGGTGCCGGCATACTGCTGCAACTGCCCGTCGATCTGCTGCGCGACACGGTCGACTTCGCGCTGCCGCCGTCGGGGCCAGGGGGTGTCAACACCTTCGCCGCCGGAATTTGCTTCCTGCCAAGCGATCCCGTCGCGAGGGCGGCTGCGTGCGACCGCATCGAACTCATCGCCGGCGAGGAGGGACTCGAGGTACTGGGCTGGCGGGTGTTGCCCATCGATCCCGATGGCGCGGAGGTCGGCGCGACCGCCATGGGTTGCATGCCGTTCATGGCCCAATTGTTCGTCGCCGCACCCGAATACGATGGCCAACGGCCGGGTGGAATCGACCTCGACCGCAGGGTGTACCCACTTCGCAAGCGTGCCGAGCAGGGTCCCGGGGAACTCCAGGTCTACTTCCCGTCGCTGTCCAGCCGCACCATGGCGTACAAGGGCATGCTCACCACGATGCAGCTGCCCCGCTTCTTTCCGGACCTGCGGGACGAGCGCTGCAAGAGCGCGATCGCGATCGTGCACAGCCGGTTCTCCACCAACACCTTTCCGTCGTGGCCGCTCGCGCACCCGTTCCGCTTCGTCGCGCACAACGGCGAGATCAACACCGTTCGCGGAAACCGCAACCGCATGCATGCCCGCGAGGCGATGCTGGCCACCGCGCGCATCCCGGGCGACCTGAGCCGGCTGTCACCCGTCTGTACGGCCGGCGCGTCGGACTCCACGTCGTTCGATCAGGCGCTCGAACTGCTCCACCTCGGCGGACGCAGCCTGCCACACGCAGTGATGATGATGATCCCGGAGCCGTGGGAGAACAACACCACGATGTCGCCGGAACGTCGGGCGTTCTGGCAGTTCCACGCTTCGATAATGGAACCCTGGGACGGGCCTGCATGCGTGACCTTCACCGACGGCACCGTGGTCGGCGCGGTACTGGACCGCAACGGGTTGCGACCCGGCCGCTGGTGGCGGACCAGGGATGACCGGATCATCCTCGCCAGCGAGAGCGGCGTCTTGGACGTGCCCTCGGCCGACGTCGTCGCCAAGGGACGGCTGGAACCCGGCAAGATGTTCCTCATCGACACAGAGGCCGGCCGGATCGTGTCCGATGACGAGATCAAGGACGAGCTGGCGGCCGCCGAATCGTACGGCGAATGGCTTCACGCCGGTCTTCTCGACCTCAAGACCCTGCCGGACCGGGCTCGTGTGCAGCCCAACCACGAATCGGTCGTTCGCAGGCAGATCTCCTTCGGGTACACCGAGGAGGAGCTGCGGATCCTGCTGACTCCGATGGCGGCGTCGGGCATGGAACCGCTGGGTTCCATGGGAACCGATACCCCAACGGCGGTGCTGTCCCAACGCTCGCGACTGCTCTACGACTACTTCGTCGAGCTGTTCGCCCAGGTGACCAATCCGCCGCTGGACGCCATCCGCGAGGCGGTCGTCACGTCGATGGCGCGGGTCATGGGGCCCGAGCACAACCTGCTGGAGCCGACGGCGGCGTCGTGCCGCCAGATCGTGCTGCAGTGGCCGGTCCTCGACAACGACGAACTCAACAAGATCGTTCACGTCAACTATGACGGCGAGCAGCCCGGCCTACGGACCGCAGTCCTGCGCGCGCTCTACGACGTCGAGCGCGGCGGCGAGGGTCTCGCGGAAGCGTTGGAGGAACTGCGGATTCGCGCGTGCGAGGCGATCGCGCAGGGTGCCAGAACGCTGGTCATCTCCGATCGGGATTCCGACCACACGAAGGCGCCGATCCCGTCGCTGCTGGCCGTCTCGGCCGTCCATCATCACCTGGTGCGGACCAAGGAACGCACCACCGTCGGCCTGGTGGTGGAGAGCGGCGATGCCCGAGAGGTTCACCACATCGCGATGCTGATCGGCTTCGGGGCGGCGGCGGTGAACCCTTATCTTGCCTTCGAGTCGATCGAAGACCTGGTCCGTGAGGGTGAGTTGACCGGCATCGAGGCGTCCGCGGCGGTGCGCAACTACCTCAAGGCGCTCGGCAAGGGCGTCATGAAGGTGATGAGCAAGATGGGCATCTCGACCGTCGCGTCCTACACCGGGGCGCAGGCGTTCGAGGCAATCGGTCTCAACCGCGACGTCGTCGACGAGTACTTCGCCGGTACCCCCAGCCAGCTGGGCGGCGTTGGACTCGACGTGATCGCCGAAGAGGTCAAGCTCCGCCACCGTCGCGCCTACCCGGAGAACCCGACCGAACGGGTGCACCGTCGGCTCGAGGTCGGCGGCGAGTATGCCTTCCGGCGTGAGGGCGAGCTGCATCTGTTCACCCCGGAAGTGGTCTTCTTGCTTCAGCATTCGACGCGTACCGGCCGCCGCGAGGTGTTCGAGCAGTACTCCGAGGAGGTGAACCGCCTGGTCCGTGACGGTGGTGCGCTGCGAGGGTTGTTCGAACTGAAGACGGGTATACGTCCACCTGTTCCGCTGGCTGAGGTCGAGCCGGCCGAGGCCATCCTCACCCGGTTCAACACCGGCGCCATGAGTTACGGCTCGATCTCGGCGGAAGCGCACGAAACCATGGCGATCGCGATGAACGCGCTCGGTGGCCGGTCGAACTCGGGGGAGGGCGGCGAGGACGTCGACCGCCTCTACGACTCGCGCCGACGCAGCGCGGTCAAACAGGTTGCATCCGGACGATTCGGCGTGACCAGCGACTACCTGGTCAACGCCTCGGACATCCAGATCAAGATGGCCCAGGGCGCGAAGCCGGGCGAGGGCGGGCAGCTGCCCGGCTACAAGGTGTATCCGAACATCGCCAAGACGCGTCACTCGACGCCGGGCGTCGGGCTGATCTCGCCGCCGCCGCATCACGACATCTACTCCATCGAGGACCTCGCCCAGCTCATCCACGACCTGAAGAACGCCAACTCGCAGGCCCGGATCCACGTCAAATTGGTGAGTTCGGTGGGCGTGGGAACGGTCGCGGCAGGCGTTTCGAAGGCACATGCCGACGTCGTGCTGATCTCCGGTTACGACGGTGGCACGGGGGCGGCGCCGCTCACGTCGCTCAAGCACGCGGGAGCGCCATGGGAGATCGGCCTGGCAGACACCCAGCAGACGTTGGTGCTCAACGGTCTTCGTGACCGGATCACCGTGCAGTGTGACGGTGGAATGCGCACCGCGCGCGATGTGATCGTGGCGGCACTGCTGGGCGCCGAAGAGTACGGATTCGCGACGGCCCCGTTGGTCGTCTCCGGGTGCATCATGATGCGCGTCTGTCATCTCGACACCTGCCCGGTCGGTGTCGCGACACAGAATCCCGAACTGCGGGCACGCTTCAACGGCAAACCGGAGTTCGTGGAGAACTTCTTCCGGTTCATCGCCGAGGACGTACGCAAGTATCTGGCGGAGCTGGGCTTCCGCAGTGTCGATGAGGCCGTCGGACAGGTGGATGCGCTCGACACCGCGCCGGGCGTAGCGCACTGGAAGAGCCAGGGGCTCGACCTGAGCCCGATCTTCGCGATGCCGACCGACGCCCACGGATCCAGGCTGCCCCAGCGTCGCCGGCTGCGCGAACAGGATCACGCGCTCGAACACGCCCTCGATCAGACGCTGATCGCACTCGCCGACGGTGCCCTCGAGGACGCCCACCCCGTGCGACTGGAGCTTCCCGGTGCGCAACGTGAACCGCACCGTGGGCACCCTGCTCGGGTCGGAGGTGACCCGACGCTATGGGGCCCAAGGCCTGCCGGACGACACGATCCACGTGACGCTCACCGGCTCGGCAGGACAGTCGGTCGGTGCCTTCCTGCCGCCGGGTGTCACGCTGGACCTCATCGGCGACGCGAACGACTATGTTGGAAAGGGTCTTTCGGGTGGCCGGGTGGTCGTCCGTCCTGACGACGACGTGCTGTTCCTGCCCGAGGACAACGTGATCGCCGGTAACACCCTGCTGTTCGGCGCCACGTCCGGCGAAGTGTTCCTTCGCGGCAAGGTCGGCGAACGGTTCTGCGCACGGAACTCGGGCGCACTCGCCGTCGTCGAGGGCGTGGGCGATCACGCCTGCGAGTACATGACCGGCGGCCGCGTGGTGGTGCTGGGCACGACGGGCCGGAACATGGCGGCCGGTATGTCGGGTGGCATCGCCTACGTCCTCGGTCTCGACCCAGCACGGGTCAATCCCGAGATGGTGGAACTGCAACGTCTCGAGCCCGAGGACCTGTCCTGGCTGCACGACGTCGTCGCACGTCACGCGGCGTACACGGACAGCACCGTGGCGCGATCGTTGCTGTCGGACTGGCCAAGGCGCAGTGCGCAGTTCACCAAGGTCATGCCGATCGACTACCAGCGGGTACTGCAGGCCACCCGTGCAGCCAAAGCCGAGGGGCGCGACGTGGACACAGCGATCATGGAGGCGAGCCGTGGCTGATCCGACCGGATTCCTCAGGGTGCCGAAGATGGACGCGGCCAAGCGCCCGGTCGATGAGCGCGTCGGGGACTGGCGCGAGGTCTACGAGCGGCAGGACCCGCACCAGCGGGCCGGCGAGGTGTCGCAGCAGGCCCGACGGTGTATGGACTGCGGTATCCCGTTCTGCCACTCGGGAACCGCGGGGTGTCCGCTGGGCAACCTGATACCCGAGTGGAACGACCTGGTCCGACGCGGCCGGTGGGACGCCGCCAGCGAGCGCCTGCACGCCACCAACAACTTTCCCGAGTTCACCGGAAGGTTGTGCCCGGCACCGTGCGAAGCGGCCTGCGTGCTGTCGATCGGTGACGAGAAGACCGGCGGTGCGGTCACGATCAAACGCATCGAGCAGACCATCGTCGACCAGGCCTGGATGAACGGCACCATCGAACCGCAGCCCTCTGCGATCGCCACCGGGAAGAGCGTCGCGGTGGTCGGATCGGGACCTGCGGGGTTGGCGGCGGCGCAACAGCTCACCCGCGCCGGTCACCATGTCACGGTGTACGAGCGCGATGACCGAATCGGCGGGCTGATGCGCTATGGCATACCGGAGTACAAGCTGGAGAAGGCGGGACTGAACCAGCGTCTGGCGCAGATGCGCGCCGAGGGCACGCGGTTCGTGACCGACTGCGAGGTCGGTGTCGACCTGAGCGTCGAAGCGCTGCGTGCACAGCACGACGCCGTCGTCCTCGCGGTGGGTGCACTGCGTGCACGCGACAACGCCGTCGAGGGACGCGATCTGGCCGGCGTGCACCTGGCGATGGAGCACCTGGTGCCCGCGAACAAGGAGTGTGAGGGTGATGGTGTGTCCGAGATCACGGCCAAGGGCAAGCACGTCGTGATCATCGGCGGTGGCGACACGGGTGCGGACTGCTTGGGCACCGCGCATCGGCAAGGTGCGCTATCGGTGACCCAGTTGGACTACAACCCCGAGCCGCCGGAGGTCCGCGACGAGACACGGTCGCCGTGGCCGACGTGGCCGCTCGTCTTGAGTGCGCGGTTGTCGCCGGCGCACGCCGAGGGTGGTGACCGCCGATACGAGGTCGCGGTGCAGCGGTTCCTCGGCGACGAGGCCGGCAATGTGCGTGCGATGGAGATCGCCGAGGTGCAGGTCGAACGCGACGAGAACGGTCGCCGCCACATCACGCCGGTGGGTGACTCGATCGAAATACCTTGTGAATTGGCACTTCTGGCCATCGGCTTCGACGGCGTCGAGCACATGCCGCTGCTCGAGGGGCTGGACCTGCAGCTCAACGGGCGCGGCGCGCTGGGGTGCGGATCGGACTGGCAGACCGATTCTCCAGGGGTGTTCGTGTGCGGCGACGCGCACCGGGGCGCGTCGCTCGTGGTGTGGGCGATCGCGGAGGGGCGCAGTGCAGCGCACGCGGTCGACGCCTACCTGATGGGCGAGACCGACCTGCCCGAGCCGGTGAAGCCGGGTGCGCTTCCGCTGGCCGTCGTCTGAATCGATTAACGACTATGCTCACGTGACGTGAATAGACGCGGAAAGATCGTCTGTACCCTCGGGCCGGCCACCGCCAGCGCCGACAAGGTGAAGGCGCTGGTCGAGGCTGGGATGAACGTCGCGAGGCTGAACTTCAGCCACGGCGAGTACGCCGACCACGAAGCCAACTACAAGCTGGTGCGGGGGGCTTCCGACGCGACCGGTATTGCGGTCGGAATCCTGGCCGACCTGCAGGGCCCCAAGATCCGGCTCGGCCGGTTCGCCGACGGACCGACGGTCTGGACGGCAGGCGAAACCGTCCGCATCACGGTCGACGACTTCGAGGGCAACCACGATCGGGTGTCCACCACCTACAAGCGGCTGGCACAGGACGCTTCGCCCGGCGACCGGGTGCTGGTCGACGATGGCAACATCGGCCTGGTGGTCGAGCACATCGACGGCAACGACGTGGTGTGCACCGTCACCGAGGGCGGCAAGGTCAGCAACAACAAGGGCATGTCCCTGCCCGGTATGAACGTCTCGGCCCCGCCGCTGTCGGAGAAGGACGTCGAGGATCTCGAGTTCGCGTTGCGCATGGGCGCCGATCTGGTCGCGTTGTCCTTCGTACGATCGCCGTCCGACATCGAGCTGGTCCACGAGGTCATGGACAGGGTGGGGCGACGGGTCCCCGTGATTGCCAAGCTGGAGAAGCCGGAGGCGATCGCCAACCTCGAGGCCATCGTGCTGGCGTTCGACGCGATCATGGTCGCCCGTGGCGACCTTGGCGTCGAACTCCCGCTCGAGGAAGTGCCGCTGGTGCAGAAGCGCGTCATCCAGATGGCGCGGGAGAACGCCAAGCCCGTGATCGTCGCCACCCAGATGCTGGAGTCGATGATCGAGAACTCGCGGCCCACCCGGGCCGAGGCGTCCGACGTGGCCAATGCCGTGCTCGACGGTGCCGATGCAGTGATGCTCTCCGGTGAGACGTCGGTCGGAAAGTATCCGCTCGAGGCGGTCAGGACGATGGCTCGCATCGTCGCCGCCGTCGAGGAGAACTCCACCGCGGCTCCGCCGCTGACGCACGTGCCCCGCACCAAGCGAGGTGTCATCTCCTACGCCGCACGTGACATCGGCGAGCGGTTGGATGCCAAGGCGCTCGTGGCGTTCACCCAGTCCGGTGACACGCTGCGGCGGCTCGCCAGGCTGCACACCCCGCTGCCGTTGCTGGCGTTCACGCCGTTGCCCGAGGTCCGCAGCCAGCTCGCGCTGACCTGGGGCACCGAAACCTTCATCGTGCCGCACATCGAGACCACCGACGGAATGATCCGTCAGGTCGACGAATCGTTGCTGGGACTGGGTCGGTACAAGCGCGGCGACCTGGTGGTCATCGTCGCTGGTGCCCCCCCGGGCACAGTAGGCTCGACCAACCTGATCCACGTGCACCGGATCGGGGAGGACGACCACTAGGGGAGCTGCTTCGTGTCTGTCGGCGACCTCAACGAGCTGCTGGCGGTACTCGACCTCCATCGCCTCGACGCCGACACGTTCACCGGCGCACATCCGTCCAAGAGCCCGATCAGGACGTTCGGCGGCCAGATGATGGCGCAGACGTTCGTCGCGGCGAGCCGGACGGTTGGCCACGCCCTGCCGCCGAGCGCGCTGTCGATGCACTTCATCGCGGGTGGCGATCCGGCACGGGATCTGGAGTTCCACGTGGTGCGGTTGCGCGACGAGCGGCGGTTCGCGAACCGGCGGGTCGACGTGGTCCAGGACGGGCAACTGCTGGGCACGGCACTGGTGTCGCATCTGTCGGGAGGGCGCGGCCTCGAACACGACGTCGAGGCCCCGACGGTTCCGCCACCACATGGCCTCCCGACGATCGACGACCTGCTGCGCGGCTACGAGGAGACGGTGCCTCACTTCGTCAAGGCATTGCGGCCGGTGCAGTGGCGCTACACCAATGACCCGGCCTGGGTGATGCGCGACAAGGGGGAGCGCCTGCCACACAACCGCGTCTGGCTCAAGGCCGACGGCCCGATGCCCGATGACCCCGTGCTTCATGTCGCCGTCCTGCTGTACGCGTCGGACACCACGGTCCTGGACTCGATCATCACCACCCATGGACTGTCATGGGGTTTCGACCGCATCTTCGCTGCGACGATGAACCACTCGGTGTGGTTTCACCGGCCGGTGCGGTTCGACGACTGGGTGCTGTACTCCACGTCGTCGCCGGTCGCGGCCGATTCGCGGGGACTGGGAACCGGGCACTTCTTCGACGATGCCGGACGTGTGCTCGCGACGGTGGTTCAGGAGGGCGTCGTGAAGTACTTCCCCGGGTCGTCGCGTTAGGGGGTCGGCGTCGAAGAGACGCTGAATTGACCCTCGATGCCGTCACGGAGATTCCCGATGCACCCGTCGATGGCCTCGGAGTCGGATCCTGCCCGGGACACGCAGTCGAGGTAGTCGGTGCCGCCGACCTCGTCGAAGATGGCGACCCACACGGCGATGAAGGCGAGCGAGACGACGACGGCCAGCGCGCCCAACACGATCCCGGCAACCGCAACTCCGCCGTTGCTCGCTTCACCGCGTTTTGCGCGACCGCGGCCCAAGATTCCGACGATCACCGCGGCGGCGCCGAAGACCACGCCGCCGATCACCGACCAGAAGAACAGCAATGCCACGATGGCGAGGATGAGCGCGGTGGTGCCGAGCCCGTTCCTCGGGGCCGCGGGAGGTGGCGGCTCCTGGTAGTAGCCGTCGTAGGGCTGGTGCGGCGACGGGGGATACCCGCCGGGATACCCGGTCATGTTTGGTGAGGGTACTCGTATCGCCCCATCGTGAGGACGGGACAGGACAGGCCCGACGGGAGGTGGTGAGTGGCGACGACGACCGTGCGTTCGGTGTCGAAAAGTGCGCCAGGGGTCAGAATGTCGGCCAGCATTCGGTCGGCGTCCATGGCGTCGAGATGCTCGGTGGGCTCGTCGAGCAGAACGACGGGAAACGTGGAGACGAGCGCACGGGCCAACAGCAGCCTCCTGCGCTGACCGGCGGACATGGCGGCAGCGCCGCCGTTCAACACGGTGGACAGTCCGTCGGGCAGTCCGTTGAGCCACGGCGTGAGACCGACGGCCTCGATTGCGGTGATGATGTCGTCGTCTCCCGCGTCGCCGCGCGCGACGAGGAGATTGTCGCGGACGGTGGTGTCGAAGACGTGGGCGTCCTCGGCGAAGAAACCCGCGGTCATCGGGTCTCGGTGCGCATCGACGATGCCGATCAACAGAGTCGTCTTGCCGCTTCCGCTCGGTCCGACGACGGCCATGCGGTCGCCGTCCGCCAGGTCCGGCACCGTGATCGCCGGTCGTGCGCGCGAGGCCGCTGCGGACGTCAGGTCGCTGATCCGGCTCGTGGCGATTCGGGCGCGGACCAACTGAACTCCCGCGCCGGGAAGCGCTGTCGTCGCCTCGAAGGCCGACATTGGCAGCAGCATCAGTATCGCCAGGGTGGTCGGGGCGGCCGTCGGCGCCAGCATGGCGGCGGCGATGACGGCGCCGAGCACACTGGTGGCGGTCGCAACGGTCGGCATGGCGGCTGCGAATGCGGTGGGTAGCGCGGCGCGATCGTCGGCCGCCCCCCAGTCTCGTTGCCGTCGTGTGGATTCGGCGATCAGGCCATCGAGCCTCCCCGCCACCCGCAGTTCGGGGGCATGTTCCAGGGCCAGCATCGCAGCCGTGTCGCGTTGCGCGTGGTGGAGGACGGCGACGTTCTCGGCGGCAGAGGCGGCCCGGGCAGCGAGCCATGGCGCGATGATGCCGGCGACGGCGAGGCTGATCGTCAGCACGACCGCGGCGGTCGGTGAGATCACCGCGATCGAGACGACGGCGCCGACCGAGAGGATCGCGGCGATTGCGATGGGCAGTAGCGCACGAACCAGGACGTCGGACAGGTCGTCGACGGATCCGCCGAGCCGGGAAACCAGTTGGCCACCGTGCCAACGCATTGCGGTGTCCGCCGGTGCGGTGGCCAGCCTGCGGTACAGCTGGGAGCGGGTAGTACCCGCCGCGCGCAGTGCGGTGTCGTGGGACGCCAGTCGCTCGCAGTAGCCGAAGATGCCCCGAGAAATGCCCAGGGCGCGCACGGCGACCACGGCGATGCTCAGGTCGAGAATCGGCGGCATCTGCCACGCCCGGGCGATGAGCCACGCGGCGACCGCAGCCAGCGCAAGCGCGCTGCCGAGTGAGAGCACGCCGAAACCGATGGCCAGCGCGAGGCGGGGCAGTCGTGGTCTGAGCAACCTGATCGTCGCGACCAGTGGGTCAGTGGTGGACAAGCGCTTCACCCCCGACCCTCACTACGCGATCTCCGATGGCGACGACCTCTTCGCGGTGCCCCACCACGATCACCGTCGCACCCGCCCGCGCGCGCTCGACGATGGCTCGCAGGACACGGGTCTGCAGTGGGGCGTCGAGGTGAGACGTCGGTTCGTCGAGCAGAAGCACCGGAGCCGGGGAACCCAGTACCCGTGCCAAGCCGAGGCGTTGCCGCTGCCCAAGGGACAGCCCCGTGCCGTCGCGCCCGAGGATGGTGTCGTAGCCATCGGGCAGGGTTGCCATTACCTCGTCGAATGCGGCAGTGCGACAGGCGGAGTCGATGTCGTCCAATGTTCCGAAGAGGTTCAGGTTCTCCCGTACGGTGCCAGGCACCAGGACGGGACGTTGGGCAAGCCACGCCACGCGCGTCCACCACGTCTGCAGGTCGAGATCGCGGACGTCGACCCCTGCGACGAGGACCCTGCCCGACGTCGGTGCGGTGAGCCCGAGGATCGCCGCGAGCGCGGTGCTCTTCCCCGCGCCATTGGGGCCGGTGAGGACGCTGACCGAGCCAGGGGTGAGTTCCGCCGACAATCGGTCCGGGGCGATGCCGTCCCGCCCCGCCACGCTGACCTCTTCGAGACGGATGCACAGTTGCGACGCGGCAGTCGCGCGGTCCCCGACATGCTGTTCCGGCGCCTCCTCGAGCAGGTTGACCGCCTGTGCCGCGGCTGTCTTTCCGTCCTGCGCGGCGTGGAACTCCACCCCGACGCGGCGGAGCGGCCAGAACACTTCGGGCGCGAGCAACAGGGCCGTGAGCGCGTTCGCCAGGGCGACTTCGCCGGATACCAGGCGCAGTCCGACGCTGACGGCGACGAGTGCGACGCCCAACGTAGCAAGCAGTTCGAGCACCAGGGCGGACAGGAATGCGATCCGCAACGTCGCCATGGCGGATCGGCGGTGGGTGTCACTCAACTCGGCGATCCGGTCGGTGGGCGCCTCGGCGCGCCCGAGCGCCCGCAGGGTCGGTATGCCCGCGACGAGGTCGAGCAGCCGCGCCTGCAACGTGGCCATGGCCCGCAGTGATGCGGCCGAACGATCAGCGGTGACCAGGCCTATCAGCACCATGAACAGCGGTATGAGCGGTAGCGCGATGAGCACGATGAGTGCTGATTCGAGATCGAAGAATGCCATGGTGACCACCGCCGCGGGAGTGAGGATCCCGGCGAGGATGACGGCAGGCAGGAAGCGGGTGAAATACGGGCGCAACCCGTCCAGGCCACGGGTGACGAGCAGTGCCGCCTCTTCTCGAACCAACCCAAGTTGCCGGGGCGGCAGCGCAGTGACCCGGGACAACACCCGCTCGTTGAGTTCGGCGATCGCGGCGGTAGCCCCACGCTGACTGAGTCGCGCCTGGAGCCACTGCGCGGCCGCCCGAAAGATCCAGAGCACCAACAGGATCTCCAGTGGTGTCGCCAGACCGGCGGGAGTACGAGACGTCGGGTCGGTGATGATTGCGGCCACGACATGTGCGAACAGCACGGCTCCGGCGATGGCCGTCATGGTGATGACGACACCGCAGCACACCGATGCGGCCAGGTGACGCCGCATCGCGGCGGAGCCGCGCAGCGGGATCACGGCATGCGCCGAGACAGTCCTATGGGGGCCGGAATCCGGTCTGCGGAGATCCGTTGGCGAAAGACCCAGTAAGTCCATCCCTGGTAGGCGATCACCAGTGGTGCGAAGATCAGGGCCGCCCACGTCATGATCTTGAGCGTGTAGGGCGTCGACGACGCGTTCTCGATCGTGAGGCTCCACGCGGGGTCGAGGGTGGACGGCACCAGGTTCGGGTACAGCGAGCCGAACAGCAGGATCACGACCATGGCGACCACCATCGCGGTGCAGGCGAACGCCCAACCGTCGCCGCCCTGACTCCATACCAGCATCACGGCGGACAACTGCGACACCACGGCGATTGCGAGCACCAGCCAGGTCCAGTCGGTGCCGTAGGCGACCTCGGTCCACAATCCGAAGCCGGCCACCGCCGCCGTCACCGGCAGGCTCAGCAGAACCGCGAACCGGCTGGCTTCGTCCCGCACGGGCCCCTCGGTCTTGAGGCGGATGAACACCGCGCCGTGGAAGGCGAACAGCCCGGCCGTGGCCAGCCCGCCGAGCAGGGTGTACGGGCTCAGCAGGTCGGAGATCCCGAGGTGTATCTGTGCGTTCTGGTCGACGGGGAGCCCGTGCACGATCGCCGCGAAGGCGACGCCCCACAGGACCGCGGGCAACCAGGAACCCGTCGCGATCGCCGCGTCGGCCCATGACCGCCAGCGCGGGTCGTCGATCTTGCCGCGCCATTCGATCGCACAGATTCGCACGATCATTCCGAACAGGATCGCCAACAGGGGCAGGTACAGGCCCGAGAACACCGTTGCGTACATGCCGGGGAACGCCGCGAACATGGCACCGCCGGCGGTGATCAGCCACACCTCGTTGCCATCCCAGACGGGCCCGATGGTGTTCAGCACGGCGCGCTGGTGCTGCTCGCGCTCACCGCCTGCCCCCCGGCCGAACCAGCGCATCAGCATGCCGACGCCGAAGTCGAAGCCCTCGAGCACGAAGAAGCCCAGGAAGAGCGCAGCGAGTGCGATGAACCAGAAGTCCTGTAGTCCCATGTCGTTCCTCCTCAGTCTGCGAACGACTCAGTATGCGAAGGACAGCGGTGCGATCTCGTCGTCGCCCGGCGGGTTCGGCGGCGCGGGCTCGGAGTCGTGTTCGGTGGGTCCTTCGACGATGTAGCGGCGCATCAACCAGAACCAGATGACTGCCAGCGCCGCGTATACGGTCGTGAAGACGATTAGTGAGGTGAGCACCATGCCCGCCGAGTTTCCCGACACGCCCTGGTCGACGGTCAGGCGCAGCGCCTGGTCTCCCGTCGGGTTGGGCACCACCACCCAGGGCTGTCTGCCCATCTCGGTGAAGACCCACCCGGCGCTGTTGGCCAGGAACGGGGTGGGCAGGGTCACGAGCGCGAATCGGGAGAACCATCGCTGGTTGGGAATTCGTCCGCCCCGGGTCAGCCACAGCGCGACGGCGGCGAACAGCACCGGCACGACGAGCAGGCCGATCATCATCCGGAACGCCCAGTACGTGACGAAGAGATTGGGGCGGTAGTCCCCGGGGCCGAACTGAGTCTCGTAGCGCGCCTGAATGTCATTGACGCCCTCGAGTTCCACGCCCGAGAACGTGCCCTCCGCGAGGAAGGGCAGCACGTATGGCACCTCGATGAGGTGGGTGACGCTGTCGCAGTTGTTGTGCGTGCCCACCGTGAGGATGGAGAAGTTCGGGTCGAGTTCGGTGTCACACAACGATTCCGCCGACGCCATCTTCATCGGTTGCTGCTGGAACATCAGCTTGCCCTGCGCGTCGCCGGTGATGAAGAGTCCCATTGCGGCGACCGCTGCGACGACGCAGCCGAGGATGGTCGCGGGCCGGTACATGGTGCGTGCTTCTTCGGAGGTGTGTGCCCGCACCATCCACCAGGCGCAGACGCCCGCGACGAACGTCCCCGCGGTGAGGAACGAGCCCGCCACGGCATGGGAGAACGCCGAGATTGCGGTGTTGTTGGTGAACAGGTCCACGATGCTGGTCAGTTCGGCACGTCCGGTCTCCGGGTTGTACCGGGCGCCGACCGGATGCTGCATCCAGGAGTTTGCCGCGATGATGAAGAACGCCGACATGTTCACCGCGATGGCGACGATCCAGATGCACGCCAGGTGCACCAGGCGGTGCAGTCGGGTCCATCCGAAGATCCACAGGCCGATGAACGTGGACTCGAAGAAGAACGCGACGAGCCCCTCCATGGCCAACGGGGCGCCGAACACGTCGCCGACGTATCTGGAGTATTCGCTCCAGTTCATGCCGAACTGGAATTCCTGCACGATTCCCGTTGCCACGCCCAGTGCGAAGTTGATCAGGAACAACTTGCCGAAGAACCTGGTCAGCCGGTACCAGGCGGTGTTGCCGGTGGCCACCCAGACGGTCTGCATGACGGCGATCAGCGGCGCGAGACCGATGGTCAGTGGGACGAAGATGAAGTGGTAGACCGTCGTGATGCCGAACTGCCATCGAGAGACGTCGAGCGCGTCCATAAGCACCAACTCCAGAGCTGCGGGTATTCCCTACGACGGATTGTAGTAGGAATCGGGGCCATGCCCAACCCCATGACCTCTCTAGGTGTTCGTCTCCGTCGAGTTCATGAGCGCGTCGGACTCCGAGGACTCGGTCGACGGTGGTTCCGTGAGGGCCCGGTGGACCTCTGCGAGAGCCTTGTTGGCGCGACGGATCGCGAACGAGGCGACCACCTCCATGACGCCGATCACGATGAAGGAGATGCCGACGACCAGCGCGAGGGTCTTCATCGAGGTGAACGGTGCCGCCAGAACGACGACGCCCGCGATCAGGCTCATCGCTCCGACGAAGACGTTCCACCAGCGGCCCGGCAAGGTCGGATCGCTGATGGCGGAGACCGTTGTCGCGACACCTCGGAAGATGAAGCCGATCGCAATCCAAATGGCCATCAGGAGCACGGCCTCGTAGAGGTGGCGGAACGCAAGTACCGCCAGGATGAGCGATGCTGCCCCGCTTATGAACAGCAGGACCCGCCCACCTGCGCTGACGTCCAGGCTGAAGGCGAAGATCACCTGCTCGATACCCATGATGAGCAGGTACAGGCCGAAGAAGATCGCCGCGACGGCGATGGAGATGTCCGGCCATGCCACGATCGCGACGCCCAGCGCAACCGCCAGAACGCCGGAGACCAGCACCGATTTCCACAGGTGAGGCAACAGACTTGGAGCCGATGGGGTAGTCATGCGGGAAGTGTTGCATAGCGCCGTTTCCACAGGACTGTTTCGTCTGTGTCCATTGCGATAACGCCGTCATCGGGCCTGCAAGCTCGTTAATGTTCCGTTACCGGCCATGCGCGCTGGGTCCATGGTCGTTAACGTCCTCGGTTTGTAGGACCAACGACGGCCCGATGTAGAGAGAAGAGGCAACTCGTGTCAGGTGGCAAGATGTGGCGCATCGCCGCGGTGTTCGCCGCGACAGGTGCTCTAGCGCTGTCCGGATGTACGAGCAACGACGAGGGGGCCGGCACGTCGACCACCACCACCGCGGCCTCCGCGGACAAGGTCGACAGCATCGCCAGCACCGTCCCCGAGGACATCAAGTCGTCGGGCAAGCTGATCATCGGCGTGAACATTCCGTACGCGCCCAATGAGTTCAAGGATCCCAGCGGCGAGATCGTCGGGTTCGACGTCGATCTGATGAATGCGATCGCTTCCACGCTCGGCCTCACCCCCGAGTATCGGGAAGCGGACTTCTCCAAGATCATCCCGTCCATCCAGGGCGGCACCTACAACGTCGGAATGTCGTCGTTCACCGATACCAAGGAGCGGGAGCAGTCGGTCGACTTCGTCACCTACTTCTCTGCGGGCACGTTGTGGGCGCAGCGACCCGACAACCCGGTCGACCCGACCAATGCGTGCGGCAAGAAGGTCGCCGTGCAGGCGACCACCTACCAGGAGACCGACGAACTGCCGGCCAAGAGCAAGGCGTGCACCGAGGCCGGGCAATCCCGCCATCGAGATCATCTCGTTCGACAGCCAGGACGCTGCGACCAACGCCGTCGTTTTGGGCCAGGCGGACGCCATGTCGGCGGACTCGCCAGTCACCTCGTATGCGATCAAGCAGACCAACGGCAAGCTCGAGGCGGCAGGCGAGATCTTCGACGCCGCGCCCTACGGCTGGCCGGTGGCCAAGGGGTCCGCGCTGGCCCAGTCGCTGCAGCAGGCCTTGGAGCACCTCATCGAGACCGGTGACTACAAGACCATCGCGACCAACTGGGGTGTCGAGAACGGGATGATCGACAAACCCGTCATCAACGGCGCAGTGAGCTGACCGAGTCGACCATGGCCTCAGACGTCTCGTCGCCATCCGCCATCCACGCGGTTCCGCTGCGGCACCCGTGGCGGTGGGTGGCGGCGGGCGTGATCCTGGTCCTGGTCGGGCTGTTCCTGTATGGAGCGGCCACGAACCCGGCGTATGGCTGGGCCACCTACTTCGAGTACCTGTTCAACGACCGGATCTTGCTTGGCGTGTTCAACACCTTGCAGCTGACCGTCTACTCGATGGTGCTGGCGATCGTGCTCGGTGTCCTCCTCTCGGTGATGCGGCTCTCGCCGAATCCGGTGTTTCGGACCGTGTCGTGGGTGTATCTGTGGATCTTCCGCGGCACGCCGATATACGTGCAGCTGGTGTTCTGGGGCCTGTTCCGACCATCTACCAGAACATCCAGCTGGGCGTTCCATTCGGGCCGACGTTCTTCATGCTCGACCTGCAGAGCCTGTCCATTCCGTTCGTGCTGGCGACCCTCGGTCTGGCCCTCAACGAGGCGGCCTACATGGCCGAGATCATCCGCGCCGGCATCAGTTCGGTGCCCGAGGGACAGACGGAGGCATCGACGGCGCTGGGCATGTCCTGGACGATGACCATGCGGCGCACGGTGCTCCCGCAGGCGATGCGGGTGATCATTCCGCCGACCGGCAACGAGGTCATCAGCATGCTGAAGACCACGTCGCTGGTCACCGCCGTGCCGTATTCGTATGACCTGTACAGCATTGCCGCCCGCGAGATCGCCGCCCGGATCTTCGAGCCCGTCCCGATGCTGCTGGTGGCGGCGACCTGGTATCTGCTGGTCACCAGCATCCTGATGGTCGGCCAGTACTACCTGGAGAAGTACTTCTCCCGCGGAGTGTCACGCACGCTCACCGACAAGCAACTCGAGGCGCTGGCGAAGGCGCAGACGGCGGGAGGAGCACATATGAACACTCCCATGGTGAAGGCCGAGAGCGTGTGCAAGAACTTCGGTGCGCTCGAGGTGCTCAAGGGCGTGACGTTGGAGATCGACAAGGGCCAGGTGCTCGTCCTGGTCGGACCGTCCGGGTCGGGCAAGTCGACGTTTCTGCGCTGCATCAACCATCTGGAACAGGTGAACGCCGGCCGGCTGTACGTCGACGGTGATCTCATCGGTTACCGGGAACGCAGCGGCAAGCTCTACGAGATGCCACCCCGCGACGCGTCGAAGCAGCGCCGCGACATCGGGATGGTGTTCCAGCACTTCAACCTGTTCCCGCACCGCACCGCGCTGGGCAACATCATGGAGTCACCGGTGCACGTGAAGGGCGTCAAGAAGGCTGACGCGCTGGCGCGCGCCAAGGACCTGCTCGACCAGGTCGGGCTGGCTGAGAAGGCCACCGCCTACCCGGCCCAGCTGTCCGGTGGCCAGCAGCAGCGCGTGGCGATCGCGCGGGCGCTGGCGATGGATCCCAAGCTGATGCTCTTCGACGAGCCCACCTCGGCGCTCGATCCCGAGCTCGTCGGCGAGGTGCTCGCGGTGATGAAGAAACTCGCCAGCGAGGGCATGACGATGGTGGTGGTCACCCACGAGATGGGCTTCGCCCGTGAGGTCGCCGACCAACTGGTGTTCATGGACGGCGGGGTGATCGTCGAGAGCGGCAACCCGCGCGAGGTGTTGAGCAACCCGCAGCACGAACGCACGAAGGCGTTTCTCTCCAAGGTGATGTAACGGTCATGCCGCCGGTGGGCACCGTCGACCCGGCCACACCGCTGTGGCGGGCCGCGCAGGTGTTTCGGCTGCTCAGCTGTCTGTATGCGCTTGTCTTTCAGGTCGCCGTCAACGACGACCTGGATCGGCGCGGCGTCGCCTGGGCGCTCTTCGCCGGGCTGATCGCGTGGAGCGCCGTATGTGCGGTGGCCTATCTCCAGGGTTTCGGTCGGCGCCCGGCCTGGGTGGGCGCGGAGCTGGCCGTGGTCGTCGGCTTGATGCTGTCGACCGAGGTCGTCGCGTCGGACCAGTGGGTGCTCGACAACCAGTCCTGGCCGACCACGCTGTGGGCCACCAACGCCACGATCTCCGCGGCGATCCTGCTCGGTCCCATCGTCGGCATGGGCGCCGGCCTGCCGTCGTGGCCGCCAGTACCGTGGTGAAGGGGTACGTCAGCGTCAACATCGGGCGTAACGCCACGATCGTCATCGAGCTGGCCGTGGGTCTCGCGGTCGGCATGGCGGCGGTGACGGCCCGACGGGCGCACGCCGAGCTGGAACGGGCGACCCGACTCGCCGCGGCGCTCGAGGAACGCGAACGGCTGTCCCGCGAAGTCCACGACGGTGCCATCCAGGTGCTCGCGCTGGTCGCCAGGCGCGGACGTCGAGATCGGCGGTGACACATGCGGAACTGGCCGAGCTGGCTGGTGAACAGGAACGCGCGCTGCGACGCCTGATCAGCGCCTCCGCCGCCGACCGTTCCCACGGGTCGGGAGCATTGACCGACGTCGCGGTCCTGCTCAGGGCACGGGCCTCCGATCGGGTATCCGTCAGCCTGCCCGCCGAACCCGTTTCGTTGAATTCGACCGTGGCAACCGAGTTGGACGCGGCCGTCGCCAACGCGCTCGACAACGCCCTTTCGCACGGCGGGGCGGACGCCCGGGCCTTCGTGCTTCTCGAAGATCTCGGTGAGTCGGTCGTCGTCAGCATCCGCGACGACGGCGCCGGGATCCCGGCGGACCGGTTGGGTCAGGCCGAGCACGAGGGACGGGTCGGGATCGCGAAGTCGATCGTCGGACGGATGAACTGGCTCGGCGGCAGTGCTCGCCTGACCACGGCACCGGGCGAGGGCACCGAGTGGGAACTGACGGTGCCGCGTGAGGGAGGATCCGATGAGCGAAACTGAGCAGCCCTGCACGGTCATGGTCGTCGACGACCATCCGATCTGGCGTGACGCGGTGGCCAGGGATCTGGCCGACGAAGGGTTCTCGGTGGTCGCCACCGCAGACGGTGTGGAGTCAGCGCGCCGCCGGGCTGCTGTGGTCAAGCCGGACGTCGTGGTGATGGACATGCGGCTCTCCGACGGAACGGGTGTGCAGGCGACCTCGGCGGTTCTCGAGGTGTCGCCCGAAAGCAGGGTCGTGGTGCTTTCGGCCTCAGATGAACGTGATGACGTGCTTGAGGCCGTAAAGGCAGGTGCCACCGGCTATCTGGTCAAGAGCGCGTCGAAGGCGGAACTGGCCAAGGCGGTTGCCGCCACCAGGCAGGGGCGGGCGGTCTTCACGCCCGGGCTGGCGGGGCTGGTCCTGGGGGAGTACCGACGGATGGCGCGCAGCCCGGGCCCTTGCACGCCGAGCCTGACCGAGCGGGAGACCGAGGTGCTGCGCTACGTCGCCAAGGGCATGACCGCACGACAGATCGCCGAACGACTGACCTTGAGCCACCGCACGGTGGAGAACCACGTGCAGGCGACGTTCCGGAAGCTCCAGGTGGCAAACAGGGTGGAACTGGCGCGGTACGCGATCGAGCACGGCCTGGATCAGTAAACCCGGTAGTACTACTCATCCGCTGACCGCGGTTTTGCTGCGACCATGGCGACATGATCGAACCCGAACAGGCTCTCGTCGGCAGGCTCACCTCGGACCTGGCCGTGATGACGAGCTACCTGGCGAGGGCGTCGGCAGACCTGCGCGAGCTGTCTCGTATCGTCGCGGAGCGGTCGACGCCGGTGTCGCCGGTCCCGCCGACGCCGGTCCCGCCGCGTTGCCGGTCCGCTGGCTGCCCGCCGTATGCGCTCAACCACCTGGCGCGGCCCTGCCGCAAGCACCTGCCCGAACGCGGTCAGCCGAACGCTCGAGACCGCGCAGCGCAGACGGCTGGGTCGGTAAGGCGCTGGCCGTCGCGGGTGTCGTCGTCACGCTCGTCGGGGTATCCCTGCTCGTGGTTCTGGCCGCTCAGGCCGGGATCCTCTCTCCGGGGGTCCGCGTCGGGGGCGGCGCCGTATTCGCGATCGCCCTGGTTGCTTTGGGGACCTGGCTGCACGGCAGGCCCGGCGGCAGGGTGGGGGCGATCGCCCTAGCCGCGACCGGCATCGCCGCGGCCTACATCGACGTGGTCGGCGTCACCGTCGTCTACGAGTGGGTGCCCGCGGGGTCCGGCCTGGTGATCGCCGCCCTCGTGGCTTCCGCAGGGTTGACGCTGGCACGGCGGTGGAGTTCTGAACACCTGGGACTCCTGGTGCTCGTGCCTCTGATCGGTCTGGCGCCGGCGGTGGCGGGCGGCATCACGCTCCTGGTGGTCGGTTTCATGCTCGCGCTATCCGCGGCCTCCCTTCCGGTGCAGCTGGGCAGGGACTGGATCGGCCTGCATGCGGCGCGTATCGGGGCCGCCACCATTCCGCTGCTGCTCGGCATGCTGGTGCTGGATCCCCGATCCCAGGGAATGGTGCCGTGGCTGACCGCGGCCAGCGGGGTCGCGGCGATCTTGGCGCTCGTCGGCGCAGCCGTCCTGCTGCCGGGTAGCCGCCGTCCTGTCGGCATGGCACTGCTCACCGCTGCGGGAATGCTCCCGGTGCTGTCGTTGTCGGTTGTCGCGGACAGGGTGACGTCCGCGGTGATGGCTGCCGCCCTCGCGGCCGTGATGCTCGGCGTGGTCGCGGCGGGCTCTCGGCTTCCCGGGGTGACGAGTGGGGTGCGACAGGTGTCGACGGTTCTCTCCGCCGTCTCGGCGCTCATCGCAGTTGTCGTCGCCTTCGAGGGGTCAGTCGCCGCGCCGATTCTGCTGGCGATGTCGATCACCGTCGCGCTCGCGGCCCGGGGGAGTTGGATTGCGCGTTGTGCAGCAATGGGTTTCGCGACGATCGGCACGGTCTACTATCTGAGCTACGCGGCGGTTGAGAGCCTGTTGCGTGTCACGGAAGTCGAGCCTGGGGTAGCGGCCTCGACGCTCATCACGAGTCTGCTCCTCATCGTCGCCGCAATCGTCAATGTCCGCGCCGCGGTCGCCCACGTTCACTTGGACGACGACGTCAAACGCATCCTGTGGGCTGCCGCCGGGCTGATCGCGATGTACGCGGTCACGATGTTCACCGTTACTGCCGGAGTGCTCCTCGGTGGCGGCGACTCGGGGTTCTTCACCGGTCATGTCGTCGCGACGGTGTGCTGGATAGGCGTCGCGGCAGGCATGCTGCGGTACGCAGTCGGGCTGCCTCGGGCCGAACGCTCCGTGCCCATAGGCGGTGGCATGGCACTGACTGCGGCGGCCGTTGCCAAGTTGTTCCTGTTCGACCTCGGGACTCTCGACGGCATCTTCCGCGTCATCGTGTTCATCGTGGTCGGCTTACTGCTGTTGGCGATGGGCGCCGGATATGCCCGTGTGCTGGCTCAGCAGGACCAGCAGGTGTGAGCGTGTTAGCTCCAAGACAACCAGTCATTGGCATGAAATGCGCACATGCGGCCAATCCGCGCCGTGACGACCACGTCATCGGCTGTTGCCGTGGCGACCTGACTATCGCTTGAGGCGACCAAACGAGGGTCCGCGGATCTGTCGTTTCAGTTAATGAATGAACTTCGTGGCGGCACACTCCGGAGCTGCCCAACAGTGGATGTTGGCCACATCCATCGTTGACGTGCCGAGGCGGAGTCTGACGGGACGCTTCACCATGAGCCGAAAGGCCGCAAGAGGTGCTCTAAGCTCGGCATTCACGGATTCGGACGGACGGCCACTGCGGCAACGGAAAATAGCCGTACCTAAAGTATGTATTTGCTAAACATGCGTATAGTTGACATTTAGGTAGTCGCGGGCGCCGTATTGCATGGTGACGCCAGCAAACGGCCGAAGAAGTTGTGAGCAAAGTCGTGCATATCTGGCCTCGGACGCTTAAGTTTGATGAGTTCGGTTGGTGACAAGGAAGAATCCCCAGGTTGCGATTGGAGTGCAGGCGCCAATGATCAAGCAGAGCGCAGTGTTGCTGCACAGCCTCGCAACGCAGCCCGCGTCGCCACGATCCGCCAGTGGCGATGGTCGGCGCCTCCCCGGATTCAGAGGTGTCAGGCCTGACGATCTTCAGGGCAACCGAGGTTTTGACGAGGGGTTCGACGACGAGCAGCCCGAGGGCTGGCTTGACGTCGGAGAAGGTGAATGCCGGCGCCGATGGAGGCGGCGCCGGTAGCAGCGAGTCCTCGGGTCCCGACGCCTGTGGATCCGAGGACTGATTGGCTGTTCGCCAAACGGTTGAACACGGGCCGCCGCGGCTCACGCGCAATGCGCGGCCGCGGCGGCCCGCCGTCAATCCAAGCCCTTCAGCGAACCAGTAGTGGTGCGCCAAACACGTAGCGACGTCGCCGCGTCGCCCGCGATGAAGATGCGTCGGTGAGATTTGAAATGGTTGAATTTGGGTACACCTACCCAAATATCGGCTCCGCGTAATTCATAGCTTGGGCTGCCCGGACCGTCAACGATTCTCAGGTGTCCCAAATGGCAAAGCCCAGAGACTACCGTTCACTGAGCTGCGCAGCCTGTACCCAGGGCGCCGGTTTGGGGTTCGACTTTTCGATGGCGTTCCAACCCATTGTCGATACTCTGACCGGCGATGTCTTTTCCCAGGAAGCCTTGGTGCGCGGGCTGCAGAACGAACCGGCCTCTGAGGTGTTCACGCGGGTCGACGAAGACAATCTCTACCGCTTCGATCAGGCTTGTCGCGTCAAGGCGATCAAGCTGGCGGCCGAATTGGGTATCTCGACGTTGCTCAACGTCAACTTCATGCCCAACGCCGTTTACCGACCTGAGCTGTGCATACGGACAACTCTGGAAGCTGCGGAGAAGTACGGTTTCCCGACCAGTCGCATAGTCTTTGAAATCGTCGAAAGCGAGCATGTCACCGATATTGCACACCTCCGGGCCATCGTCGTCGACTATCAACAGCGCGGCTTTCTAGTCGCGCTCGACGATTTCGGCGCCGGCCATTCCGGATTGAATTGGTTGGCCGATCTGCTGCCGGACCTGGTGAAGCTGGATATGTGCTTGATACGTGACATCGATCAGGACAGGACGCGCAGGGTCATTTGCAAGGGCATCGTGCAGGTTTGTCGGGAATTGGGTATGGAAATCATCGCCGAAGGGGTAGAAACCGGCGACGAGTTGCGCTGCCTCCAAGATGTCGGCGTCCACCTGTTTCAGGGCTACTACCTGGCCAGGCCCTCGTTCGAGAGCCTGGCGGCGGTCAATCCAGAAGCGCTGTCGTCCCACAGGCGATCCGCCTCTTAGCTGCGGCAGGTACCCGACCGTGGTGCCCTCGGTGAGATTCGAACTCACACTGGACGGGTTTTGAATCCGTTTCCTCTGCCAGTTGGGATACGAGGGCCATCGCGATGCGGTTTCTCACCATAGATGATCGCTGGTTGGAACCGTCATGACCCCGAGGTCGCTCAATGGCGCCCGCCACGCGACAATGAGCGCATGAACGGGTCACCGTCGGACGCCGACACATCGCGCCGAGTCCTGATCGCCGAGGACGAAGCGCTCATTCGGCTGGATCTCGCCGAGATGCTGCGCGAGGAGGGCTACGACGTGGTCGGCGAGGCCGAGCGACGGCCAGGAGGCCGTTGAACTGGCCGAGAGCCTCAAGCCGGACCTGGTCATCATGGACGTCAAGATGCCCCGCCGCGACGGCATCGATGCCGCGACCGAGATTGCCGGAAAGCGCATCGCGCCCATCGTCATCCTGACGGCGTTCTCGCAGCGTGAACTCGTCGAACGTGCGCGCGATGCCGGCGCCATGGCCTACCTTGTCAAGCCGTTCTCGATCACCGACCTGATCCCCGCGATCGAGGTCGCGGTCAGTCGGTTCGGTGAGATTACGGCTCTGGAGCTGGAAGTGGCCACGCTGTCGGATCGGCTGGAGACGCGAAAGCTGGTGGAGCGGGCCAAGGGTGTGCTCCAGCAGAAGCAGGGGATGACCGAACCCGAGGCGTTCAAGTGGATTCAGCGGGCCGCGATGGACCGTCGGACCACGATGAAGCGGGTGGCCGAGGTGGTTCTCGAGACGCTCGATTCGCCGGGCGAAGTGTGACCGCATACAGGTTTGCCACCGCGCCGCCAAGTGGTTTGGGGTAAGGTCACAGATTGATAACGAGCCCCTCTCTCGGGTGCTCGCTTATCTCCGACAGCCGATAGCGTCGGACCTCACGCGCCAAGGGTGCGTCTGAAGTTCGTGTTCGTTGACATCGATATTCCAGGAGCGTTTACGTTGAAGAATGGATCTGCCGCCCGCGCCTTGGCCGCGGTTGGCATCGCCTCGCTCGCTCTATCCGCGTGTTCGAGTGGCACGTCGAGTGATACCTCGGCGTCGGAGAGTTCTGGGGAGGGGACCTCGACGTCCGCCGCGCCGCCGGAGGCCGTTTCGACCGACTGCACACCCGACCAAGCCACGCCCGGCGCAGCCCCGGTGACGACCCCGATGAAGATCGGGACGCTTCTGCCCGAGACGGGCAGTTTGGCCTTCCTGGGTCCGCCTGAAATCGCGGGCGTCAACGTCGCGATCGCCGACATAAATGCGGCGGGCGGAGTGCTCGACCAGCCTGTGGAACTCATCAGCGGTGACTCCGGCGATACCACTACGGACACCGCGAACACGACCGTCGACCGCGAGCTCGCCGAAGGTGCCGACGTCATCGTCGGTGCCGCATCGTCGGCGGTTTCGCTGAAGGTCATCGACAAGATCTCCAGCGCCGGTGTGGTGATGTTCTCCCCGGCCAACACATCGGATCAGTTCGTCTGCTACAAGGACAAGGGCCAGTACTTCCGCACCGCTCCCACCGACGTCTTGCAGGCCCAGGCGCTTGCACAGCTGATGGCCGGTGACGGCGCACAGCGCGTGGTGATCATGGCCCTCAACGATCCGTACGGGACGGGCTTGGCGAACAACACCGTCAAGGACCTCGAAGCTGCAGGCATCGCCTCGGACCAGATCAAGACGATCATCTACGACCCGAACGCGCAGTCGTTCAACGCAGAAGTCGATCAGGTCAAGGAGTTCAACCCCAACGCGGTCGCGGTGATCGGCTTCGAGGAGAGCGCCAAGATCCTGACCCGCATGCACGAGGTGGGGATCGGGCCGACCGACGGGATGCTGGTCTACGGCACCGACGGCAACATGGGCAACGCACTCGGCGAGGCCGTGGCAGCCGGCCTGCTCACTGGCATGAAGGGCACCACCCCGCTCACGAACACCAGTGAGGAGTTCAAGGGCAAGCTCACGGCGGCCGACCCGGCGCTGATCGACTTCAACTACGCCGGTGAGTCGTACGACGCAGTGGTCATTTCCGCGCTGGCCGCCGAGCAGGCGAAGTCGACTGCAGGTGTGGACATCGCCGCGAACATCAACTCGGTGACCAAGGACGGCGAGAAGTGCACCGACTACGCCAGTTGCGTCGCGTTGGTAAAGCAGGGCACCGACATCGACTACGACGGCGTGACCGGTGAGCTGACATTCGGCGATGCCGGAGAGCCATCCGTCGGTTCCTACGGCAGCCTGGAGTTCGGCCCGGACAACAAGCTGATCGACCCGCC
Organism: uncultured Actinomycetota bacterium; assembly: GCA_963798245.1. Lineage (GTDB taxonomy): Bacteria > Actinomycetota > Actinomycetes > Mycobacteriales > Mycobacteriaceae > Mycobacterium. The sequence goes on along the minus strand of CAWCSO010000001.1, from coordinate 148,297 downwards.
GGCCGACTACATCGTCGTCAAGTCTTAGGGAGCAGAGCCAGAGAGGCCTGAGTCGCGTTGCGGCTCAGGCCTCTCGGCTTCCCGCGAGCGTGCCCAGGTAGAGTTCGATCACCTTGGGGTCGTTCATGAGATTGCGCCCGGTGTCGGTGTAGGCGTTGGTGCCCTGGTCCAGAACATAGCCCCGATCGCAGATCTGCAGGCACCGCCGTGCATTCTGCTCGACCATGACGATGGAGACACCGGCGGCGTTGATCTTCTTGCACCGGATGAAGACCTCGTCCTGGAACATCGGCGACAGCCCCGCCGAGGGCTCGTCGAGCAACAGCACTGAAGGTTCCATCATCAGCGCCCGACCCATGGCGACCATCTGGCGCTCTCCACCCGAGAGCGCTCCGGCCTTGACACGGCGCCGATCGGACAGCAGCGGAAACAACTCGCTGACGAACTCGAAGCGTTCGGCGAATTTCTTGCGGCGCAGATAGATTCCCATTTGCATGTTCTCCTCGATGGTGAGTGAGGAGAACACGTTGTTGTTTTGCGGTACGTAACCAACGCCCTTGGTGACCAGGATGTGCGCAGGCGCGGACGTGATCTCGTCCCCGCGCAGTGTCACCGATCCCTCGCGAACGGGGATCAACCCGAACATGGTCTTGAGCAGAGTCGACTTCCCGGCGCCGTTGGGGCCGATGATGCCGACGATCTCGCCGTCGCGCAGGAAGAGATCGCAGCCGCGCAGAATGTCGACCCCGGGGACGTATCCGGCGACGAGGCGGTCGGCCCGCAGCAGTGCGCCCTCGGCGAGGCGTGTGTGCGCCTCCGGGCTGGCCGCGATCTCCGCCGGGGTGGGATCGGCTGGAGCGCCCGCTGATTCAGTGCCCGGTTCAATGCCCGATTCGCTCATCTTCGGTGGCGTCCGTCGCTGGCGTCCGACGAGGCTGTGGAGACTCCCATGGCCTGCTCCATCTCTGCGGCCAGCACGGCTGTGGCACCGACCGGATTGCCGTCTGAATCGAACTCGAGCGTTTGATCATGGTGGGTGCCCAGATACGCGTCGACCACCTCGGCGTTGTCGCCGAGGGCGGCAGGCGTCGACTCGGCGATGACCTTCCCCTGCGCCATGACGACGACCCAGTCGCTGATATCGCGAATGACATCCATGTCGTGCTCCACGAAGACCACTGTCATCCCCTGGTCGCCAAGATCTTTCACGTGCTCGAGAAGGCTCTGAGTGAGTGCCGGATTCACACCCGCCATGGGCTCGTCGAGCATCACCACCTTGGGTTTGGTCATCAGCGCGCGGGCCATCTCCAGCAGTTTGCGCTGCCCGCCGGACAGTGAGCCGGCATAGTCGTCGGCCTTGGCGTCCAGCTTGAACCGGGCCAGCATCTCGCGCGCTCGAACGGTGATCTCCTCCTCCTGTGCACGCCAGGTGAACGGCACGAGTGAGGTGAGGATCCGTTCGCCCTTCTGGTGCGTGGCGCCCAGTTTGACGTTGTCGAGCACCGACATCTTCGCCAACGCCTTGGTGAGCTGGAACGTCCGGACCACTCCGCGCCGAGCGACCTGATGGGGGTGGAGCTTGCCGAGGTTGGTGCCATCGATCTTCCACGTGCCCGTGTCGGGCCGGTCGAATCCGGTCAACAGGTTGAACAGTGTCGTCTTTCCCGCACCGTTGGGGCCGATGAGGCCGGTAATGGCTCCGCGCTGAAACTCGAGGTGCTCGACGTCCACCGCCTTCAGCCCACCAAATGACCGTGACACGTTGTCCACCACCATGATCGGATCTGGCTTGGGACACCCTACTTCGGCCGGCACGCCGGCGAACAAGCCCGCGCGGTCAGCCATCGAGTTGCACCTCTTTCCGCCGTCCCATGATGCCCTGCGGTCGATAGATCATGAGCACGGCAATCAGGATTCCCAGGAGGATGTACCGGGTGGCGCCGACCTGGGCGTCGCTCAACGGTATGAGCGGATCGGGTCCGGCACTGGCCTGACGGAGGATGGCATCGGGAATCGCGAGGAGAAACCAGAACAGCATCGCGCCGATCACCGGCCCCATCACCGTGGCGGCGCCTCCGAGCAAAAGAGCGCCGAACGCGTAGAACGTCTGTGCGCTGGAATAGAAGTCGGGATTGATCGACTTGGTCTGCACCGCATTGAAGATCCCGCCCATCCCGCCGATCATCCCGCCGATCACGAGTGCCTGCAGCTTGTAGACGAAGACGTTCTTGCCCAGCGCCCGAGCGGCGTCCTCGTCCTCGCGCACCGCTTTGAGTACGCGCCCCCATGGGCTGTGCGTGATCCGGTATATCAACAGGCACAGCAGCAGGACCAACGTCCAGCCCCCGATCATGGCGGTCACGTCGTCGCCGACGAAGATCACACCGAAGAACGAGTACTGCTTGGTGGATTCGAACGGACTCAAGCGCATGAGTGGTCCGGTGAATCCGTAGAGGCCGTTGGTCGACCCGGTCACCGGGTTTGCTGCCGTCGAACGGAAGACCAGTCGCAGCACCTCTGCTGCGGCGATGGTCGCGATCGCGAGGTAGTCGGCGCGCAGTCGGAGCGTGGGAACGCCCAGGACGACGGCCAGTAGGGCGGCGCCCGTCAGCCCGACCAGCGCACCCACCCAGAGCGGCTGATCGTAGGTGACGGTCATGATGCCGACGCCGTACCCGCCTATGAGCGCGAAGCCGATCTGCCCGAAGTTGAGTAGTCCCGCGTAGCCGAAGTGGAGGTTCAATCCGATCGCGAGCAACGCGTAGAAGATCGCCGACGGCCCGACCAGCTGGGCGAGGGAAATTTGAAGCACACTGACGAAGTCCATGGCGGCCTGCTCACCCGATCCTTTCCCGTGAACCGAGGATTCCCTGCGGTCTGACCACGAGGATCACGATGAGCACCAGCAGACCGCCCACGTACTTGAGATCCGGGTCGATGACCAGGGTGGAGAGCTGCACCAGCAGCCCGACGATGATGCAGCCGAGCAACGCTCCGTAGGCTGTGCCGAGACCGCCGAGAGTGATGCCCGCGAACATCAGCAGCAGCAGCTTGAACCCCATCTCCCACTGGACGCGGCCGCCCAACTCCGAGAAGGCAAAGAGCACGCCGCCCAGGCCGGCGAGGGCCCCGCCGAGGCACCAGACGAAGGTGATGACGCGCTCGACGTTGATGCCGGAGGCGGCGGCCAGGTCACGGTTGTCTGAAACGGCGCGCATCGCCTTGCCGATCGAGGTCTTCTGCAGCATCAGTGCGACCGCGACGAGGACGATCAGGCTGACGACGATCGTCAGGAGGTTCATGTCGGTGATGGCGATCGGGCCCCAGGTCCGTTGGGCGTCTGACGGCGGTAGTCGTCGAAGGCCTGTCGGCGATCGGAGAACAAGACCAGGATCAGGTAGCGAAGACTGACGGCGAGTCCGATGGACACCACGAGTTGCGGAATGAGTCCCACGCGTTTCTTGCGAAGCGGCGCGCCAGAGTGCGGCGTTGTTCAGCCAGCCGAGCGCGACGCCCGCAACCACCGCCATCAGCGACGCGATGAACAGCGGCATGCCCATCGTCACGTTGAATATCCACGCGAATACCGCCCCCAGCGTGACGAGTTCGCCGTGTGCGAAGTTCGTCAGCCCCGTCGTTCCGAAGATCAGGCTCAGACCGATGGCGGCAACGGCGATGACCAGGCCGAAGCGCAGTCCGTCGATGGAAAGCCTGATGACCTTCTCGTAGAGCGGGGTGGAATACGACGTCCTTACCTCGCCGAAGGTGAAGACGACGATGTTCGCGCGTCCCGCGGCGACGTCCCGGGTGACGTTGCTCTGCACGCTGACGCCTTCCGGCAGGCTGTCGGGGTCCACCTCGAACGTCAGCGTTCCGATGGGGACGTCGACCTTCCAGCTGCCCTTTTCGTCGGAGTCCGTGGTGGCCACTTCCTCGCCGTCGGAGTCGAGCACCCTGACGGTTGCGCCGACGACCGGCTCGCCCGCGTCGAGGAGCCGTCCCGTTGCCGTCGCGTTCTCGGGTTCGTCCGCCGCGGCGATGCCCGCCCCCATGAACACGCCGAGGACGACGAACGCCAGCAGCAGAAGGCAACGCACACCGACGTATCGATCGCGTGAACCCACTGATTGAACCTCCGTCGCGGACCAGCGCGCGCAGGCGCACGATGCGGTCTGGGTTGAAGTACGGACTTTATAGCCTTCGGTGGTGCGCGGCACGTTCTTGGTCGCCGAGCGCGTCACCGCGGCGTCGGTGGGCGCGGCGCCCCGCGGGGGCAGGGTTGGCAGGATTTATACGTCATTGGGTACTACTGCCACTGTTGCGATTGCTGCAATGGGACGAATCTGATGGGCATGGTGCTCTTTCTGGTGTTCGTCGGCGTTTTGCTGGTACTCGTGGTGGCAGCGTTGCTCGGGGCCACTCCCGACACCCACCGCGAGGTCAGCCAACACGGCAACTTCGAGTTTTGAGCCGCAGCCGCCCCGCTTGCATCGGGAGGCCCAGCGGCACAGGGTGATCGCAGGGTGATTCGGACCCGCGTCCGCGGGTTCGCTGCTGGGGTGCGATCGTAGGGCCAGTGCTCCCACGTTCTCGCACCGTGTTGGATACTCTTGTGCCGACACAGTGGCTGGTCGACCGGGGGGTGAAGTTTGCGCTGGTGTGACGGGCGGAGCGCAATTTCCCTGAGTCTCCTATCGCTGGCTTTGCTGAGTACCTCCGGATGCCATGGAAATTCGCCGCTGCAAGGCCCGGCGAAGGCTGAACTCGGCATCGTCGAAGTTCTCCAAATCGACCGCAACGGCGACGCTGCGACGTCGCCGGCATCGCGCCCCGACCAGCGAGTGGCGGATCCGGCGGGAGACGGCACCGCGGTGTGCCCGCTGTTGTCGATCGCCATGGCCGGTGCGCTCACCGGACCGGACTCCGCCCTGGGCATCGACATCAGAGACGGTGTGCTCATGGCCGTCGACGAGCACAACGCCGCGAATCCGGGCTGCCAGGTCCAGTTGCAGCCGTTCGATACCGCGGGCGACGAGAAACAGGCCGGCGTCGTGGCGGGACGACTCCTCGAGGACGCGTACACGGTGGGCCTCGTGGGGCCGGCGTTCTCCGGCGACGTGACGGCCACGGGGGAGATCTTCGATCGGGCAGGGCTGGTGGCCACCACGCCGTCGGCCACGAACCCGACACTGAGTACAAATGGGTGGCGAACCTTCTTCCGGGGCGTGGCCAGCGACGATGTCCAGGGCCCCGCCGTCGCGAACTACATGAAGAAGACGTTGGGTCTTCGGAGGGTCTGTGTCGTCGACGACGACACCGAGTACGGCCTCGGCCTTGCCATGCGGGTGCGCGAGACCCTGGGGCCAGTGGCAGCCTCGGCCTGCAACATCGCGATCAAGCGAGGTGACACTGACTTCTCCGGGCCAGTGGCACAGATCAAGGCCGCAGAACCCGACTCGGTGTTCTTCAGCGGCTACTACGCGGAGGCCGCTCCGTTCGTGAACGAACTGCGTAGCAGTGGGGTCACCGCGATGTTCGTCGGCGGCGACGGCGTGAAGACCCCGGCGTTCGTCGAACAGGCGGGCGCATCGTCGAAGGACGCAGTGATCTCGTGCCCGTGCAGTCCGGTCCCGCCGGCCTTCGTCGAGAAGTACACCGCCAAGTTCGGGCGGCACCCGGGAGGCTACAGCGCCGAGGCGTACGACCTGGGCACCATCCTGCTCAGCGGCATCGATTCGGGGGCGATAACCCGCCCCAACCTGCTGGATTACGTGCGCAGCTATCAGGGCAACGGCATAGCTGGAAGCTATGCGTGGACGCCGACGGGCGAACTCCGGGACCCGCGGATCTTCATCTATCGGGTCGAGTGAACCGACTGAGTCAGCGGGCGACGATCACCGACGAACCGTGACCGAAGAGGCCCTGGTTGGCGGTGACGCCGACGGTGGCGCCTTCGACCTGGCGCCCGGTGGCCTGTCCCTTGAGTTGCCAGGTGAGTTCGCAGACCTGGGCGATCGCCTGGGCGGGAATGGCCTCGCCGAAGCAGGCGAGTCCACCCGACGGGTTGACTGGCACCCGGCCACCGATGGTCGTCGCGCCACTGCGCAGCAGTGATTCCGCTTCGCCCTTGGCGCAGAGTCCGAGGTGTTCGTACCAGTCCAGCTCCAGGGCGGTCGAGAGGTCATACACCTCGGCGACTCTGACGTCTTCGGGGCCGATGCCGGCTTCGGCATAGGCGGCATCGAGGATCTGGTCCTTGAAGACACGACCGGGCCCGGGCACCACTGCGGTGGAGTCGGTGGCGATGTCGGGCAGTTCGGGCAGGTGCTGGGGGTAGCGCGGCGTCACCGTGGACACTGCCCGCACGGAGGGCACGCCCGCAACGGAGCCCAGGTGCTTCTCGGCGAACGCCTTGCTGGCCACGATGAGGGCGGCCGCACCGTCGGAGGTGGCGCAGATGTCGAGCAGCCGCAGCGGATCGGCGACCACCGGGCTGGCCAGCACGTCGGCCACCGAACTCTCCTTGCGGAAGCGGGCGTTGGGGTTGTTGAGACCATGGCGGGCGTTCTTCACCTTGACCTGGGCGAAGTCCTCGAGCGTCGCGCCGTGGAGGTCCATGCGGCGTCGCGCCAGCAGCGCGAAGTACACCGGGTTGGTGGCGCCGATGAGGTGGAAGCGCTGCCAGTCCGGGTCGTTGCGGCGCTCTCCTCCGACGGGGGCGAAGAAGCCCTTGGGAGTGGTGTCGGCGCCGATGACCAGGGCGACGTCGCAGAATCCGGCCAGGATCTGGGCGCGGGCGCTCTGCAGGGCCTGCGATCCGCTGGCGCATGCTGCGTAACTCGAGCTGACCGGAACGCCGTTCCAGCCCAGTTTCTGGGCGAAGGTGGCGCCCGCGATGAAGCCGGGGTAGCCGTTACGGATGGTGTCCGCACCGGCGACCAACTGGATCTGGCGCCAGTCCAGGCCCGCCTCGGCGAGCGCCGCGCGGGCGGCGACGACGCCGTACTCGGTGAAGTCGCGGCCCCACTTGCCCCAGGGGTGCATGCCGGCGCCGAGGATGTAGACGGGATCAGGGCTCATGCGGCGATCTTCCAGGCGTAGACGATCCGTTCGATGCCCTCGTCGTCGGTGAACAACGGCATCGTGGTCAGTTCCATCTCGATGCCGACCGTCAGGTCGGCGGCCAGTGTGCCTTCGACAACCTTGCCCAGCACGGTGATTCCCTCGTCAGCCAAGTGGACCGCGGCGACCGCGAACGGCTCGAACGGGTCGGGGGAGGGATATGGCGGCGGTGGGGCATATCGGTTCTCGGTGTAGCTCCACAACGTTCCCCGCCGCGATAACGGCACCTGGCCGAGTTGGTCGCCTCCGCAGGCCGGGTTCGGGCAGTTGTTTGCGCGCGGCGGAAAAACGTAGGTGCCGCACTGGTGGCACTTGCCGCCGATCAGATACGCGGCGCCGGAGCTATCGGTGGCGAACCAGCCGTCGACCGCCGGCTGGGTGGATGCTGACATGCGGGCCAGAGTACCGAACTGGGGCGGCAAAACTGAAACGTGTTCCAGTCAGTGGGTCAGGCCGCGCCACCCCTCGACGCTTGCTCTTCAGAGTTCTGCAGCGCCGTCTGATGAACAGGAGATGAACCCTTCGTCCCGTGCACCGATCAGTCGTCGAATCGACAATAAATGGTGGATTTCCGCGGTAAATTCTTGGATTGTAAGAATTCCCACAACTAGTCGGGAGCGCGACCATGGAATCAGCAGATTATCGGTCGCGCGCGGCAGGGCTGGCCGTGGCGTTGGGAGTGGGGGCGGCGGTCGCCACCGGCCATGGGGTGTGTGCCGCCGCCCCATCCAATTCGAGTTCTGGATCTTCGTCGTCCGACTCGTCCCCGGGCCCCGCTGCGAAATCACACCGGTCCACCGGCTCTGAAAGCGACTCGTCATGCGCTCCAGCTCGTTCCCGCTCGGACTCTTCCGCCCGCTCCGTCTCGTCTGTATCTGCCGTGAGCGCGCCTTCAGACAGCTCGCCGGCGGCTCCGGCAGGCACGGCTACCGCCGCTCACAATGCGGCGGCAGCCCGGCAGGTGGCATCCTCCGGCCGAACGGCGACGGCACCGGTGACGCCGAGGGCGTATGCGATCGCGGCGCCGGTGGCCCCGCTCGCGCTCGCCACCCCGACTGGGTCGGGAGGCGCCCCTGTCGCCCCGATGCGGTCGCCGGCAGCCCGGCAGGTGGCATCCTCCGGCCGAACGGCGGCCGCACCGGTGACGCCGAGGGCCAACGCGATCGCGGCGCCGGTGGCCCCGCTTGCGCTCGCCACCCCGACTGAGTCGGGAGGCGCCCCTGTCGCCCCGGTAGCCCCGGGTCCGCTGGGCGACCTGTTCGCGGCGTTCTTCCGTCGTGTTGAAACCCTCGTGTTCAACAAAACCCCTACTGCTGATCCAGTGCAGACCAACCAAGCTGTCACCGGAATCCTCACCGGCACGCTCAACGCCGCCGACGCCGAGGGTGACCCGCTGATGTACAGCGTGAGCCAGCCAGCGTTGCACGGTACCGCTGTCGTCAATGCCGACGGCACCTACAGCTACGTCCCCAATGCCGACTTCGCGGCGTCCGGAGCCACGGACACCTTTACGGTGACGATCAGCGAAGCGAACGCCGGATCCCATGTGCACGGTCCGGCCGACCTGATCAATCGCCTGATCCGGGTCTTCAGTCTGGGTCTGATCAAAACGCCGGACGCCAGCACCGTCGAGGATGTGGTGACCGTGCACGCATCGGTCGTCACTGCCACCATCCCGGTCGGCAAGTTCCCGCACGACCCGTCGCTCAGCCCGGCCGGCGACTACGTCTATGTCGCCAACGACGAAGGTTCCGTCTCAGTGATCGATACTGCGACCAACACCGTCGTCAGGACCATTACGGTCAGCGGCTTCCTTGGGGACGTCGCGGTGAGCCCCGATGGCAGCTACGCCTATGTCACCAGCAGTAGCTTCGACACCCTGTATCGCGTCAACACCCAGTTCAACTTCATCATCGGTTCGACCGCCCTCCCCGGCTCAATTCCGGGCGACGTTGCATTCGACCCTAGCGGCGCGTACGCGTACGTCGTTCGGGGAAACAACGGCGCCGTGGCGGTGGTCAAGACCTCGAACGGGACCGTGGTCACAACGATCACTGGCGCAGCCCAGTCCGGACCAACGGACATCGCAGTCCGGGCCGATGGCAAACGAATCTATGTCTCCAACGATTTCGCCAACGTTGTGTCGGTGATCGACACCGACCCGCTCGATGTGGGCTACAACACCGCAATCGCGTCCATCGCGCTCGAGCGGCCGAACGGCGTGGCGGTCAGCCCAGACGGAACCCGCTTGTACGTGTCTCGTGAATTCTCCGGCGCGGTAATCGGGAATACGGTGTGGGTGATCGACACCGCCACCAACTCTGTGATTGACACCGTCGTGGTCGGTGCGAAGCCAAGTGCCTTGGCGGTCAGCCCCGACGGCACTCGCGTCTACGTCGCCAACAGCGGCGGCGACGACACCGTGTCGGTGATCGACACAGCAACGGACACCGTCATCGCCACCATTCCGGTCGGTTCTGTTCCGACTGGTGTAGCGGTGAGCCCTGACGGAAGCCGGGTGTACGTCACCAACTACTTCGACGACAGCGTGTCGGTGATCACCGTCTGAGGTGATTCTGGGAGCCAGTCTGGGCTCGCCCCCCGCCGCAGCTGCCCCCGATAGCGGCGACTCGCTTGTCGGCGGCGATGCATAGAGTTCGGCGGCGATGCATAGAGTTAGGTCCGTGACGGCGAGCGCAACGGACGACAAACCAACTCTGATGTTGCTGGACGGCAACTCGGTGGCCTACCGCGCCTTCTACGCACTGCCCGCGGAGAACTTCAAGACCAAGAACGGGCTGACCACCAACGCGGTGTACGGCTTCACCGCCATGCTGATCAACCTGCTGCGCGACGAGCAGCCCAGCCACATCGCCGCCGCGTTCGACGTCTCTCGGCAGACGTTCCGCGTCGACAAGTATCCGGAGTACAAGGCCGGCCGGTCGGCCACACCCGACGAGTTCCGCGGCCAGATCGACATCACCAAGGAGGTGCTCAACGCGCTGGGCATCACGGTGCTCGCGGAGTCGGGTTTCGAGGCCGACGATCTCATCGCGACGTTGGCGACGCAGGCCGAGGGGCAGGGCTACCGGGTGCTGGTGGTGACCGGCGATCGCGACGCACTTCAATTGGTCAGTGACGACGTCACGGTCCTCTACCCGCGCAAGGGCGTCAGCGAGCTGACCCGCTTCACCCCCGATGCCGTCGTCGAAAAGTACGGGCTGACACCCACGCAGTATCCGGACTTCGCCGCCCTCCGCGGTGACCCCAGCGACAACCTGCCGGGCATCCCGGGTGTGGGGGAGAAGACGGCCGCCAAGTGGATCGTGGAGTACGGGTCCCTGCAGTCTTTGGTCGACAATGTCGATGCCGTACGCGGCAAGGTCGGTGATTCGTTGCGTGCCAACCTGTCCCACGTGATCCTCAACCGCGAGCTGACCGACCTGGTGAAGGACGTTCCGCTGGCGCAGTCGCCCGACATGCTCAAGATGCAGCCGTGGGACCGCGACCACATTCACCGGCTCTTCGACGACCTCGAGTTCCGGGTGCTTCGCGACCGGTTGTTCGACACGCTGGCCTCGGCCGACCCCGAAGTCGATGAGGGCTTCGACGTCCGCGGCGGTGCGCTCGAGTCGGGGACCGTCGGTGCGTGGCTGTCCGAGCACGCGTCCGATGGCAGGCGTTCGGGTGTCGCGGTGGTGGGAACGCACGTGGCCTTCGACGGTGACGCCACCGCTGTCGCGATCGCGGCCGCTGACGGTGATGGCTGCTACGTCGACACCACGACGCTGACCGCCGAGGATGAGTTGGCGCTCGGCGAATGGCTCGCAGATGCAGACAAGCCCAAGGCGCTGCACGAGGCCAAGCTGGCGATGCACGATCTCGCCGGCAGGGGCTGGAGGCTCGCCGGCGTGACGTCCGATACCGCGCTGGCGGCCTACCTGGTGCGGCCCGGGCAGCGCAGCTTCGCGCTCGACGATCTGTCGGTCCGCTATCTGCGCCGTGAGCTGAGGGCCGAAAGCCCCGAACAGCAACAGCTTTCACTACTGGATGACAATGACGGCGTGGACGATCAAGCCGTGCAGGCGCTGATCCTGCGGGCATCGGCGGTGATGGACCTGGCCGATGCGCTCGATGAGGAGCTGGCGCGGATCGACTCGTCGTCGCTGCTGGGCCAGATGGAACTGCCCGTGCAGCGGGCGCTGGCGGAGATGGAGTCGGTGGGCATCGCCGTCGATCTCGGGCTGCTCGGCGAGCTGCAGAGTCAGTTCGCCGACCTGGTTCGCGACGCGGCCGAGGCGGCCTACGCGGTGATCGGAAAGCAGATCAACCTGGGCTCGCCCAAGCAGTTGCAGGTGGTGCTGTTCGACGAACTCGAGATGCCGAAGACCAAGCGCACCAAGACCGGCTACACCACCGATGCCGACGCATTGCAGGGTCTGTTCGACAAGACGGGTCATTCCTTCCTGCAGCATCTGCTGGCCCACCGCGACGCCACCAGGCTCAAGGTGACCGTTGACGGACTGCTGAACGCGGTCGGCTCGGACGGCCGGATCCATACCACCTTCAACCAGACCATCGCCGCGACCGGCCGGCTGTCGTCGACCGAGCCGAACCTGCAGAACATCCCGATCCGAACCGAGGCGGGCAGGCAGATCCGCAATGGCTTCGTGGTGGGGGGTCCTGGCTCCGGCGGCGACGGATACGCCGAGTTGATGACCGCCGACTACAGCCAGATCGAGATGCGCATCATGGCGCACCTGTCGGGTGACGCCGGGCTGATAGAGGCATTCAACACGGGGGAGGATCTGCACTCGTTCGTGGCGTCGCGCGCGTTCGGCGTGCCGATCGACGAGGTCAACGCCGAGCTGCGACGCCGAGTGAAGGCGATGTCGTACGGCCTGGCGTACGGTCTCAGCGCCTACGGTCTCGCGTCGCAGCTGAAGATCTCCACCGAAGAGGCCAAGGTCCAGATGGACCAGTACTTCGCCCGGTTCGGCGGTGTCCGGGACTATCTGCAGTCCGTCGTCGACCAGGCGCGCAAGGACGGCTACACCTCGACGGTCCTCGGCCGCAGGCGCTACCTGCCCGAGCTGGACAGCAGCAACCGCAATGTCCGCGAGGCCGCCGAGCGCGCCGCGCTCAATGCTCCCATCCAGGGCAGCGCCGCCGACATCATCAAGGTCGCGATGATCAACGTCGAGGCTGCCCTCAAGGATGCGGGGCTCTCGTCGCGCATGCTGCTGCAGGTCCACGACGAACTGCTGTTCGAAGTCGCCGCGGGTGAGCGCGAGACGCTCGAGGAACTCGTTCGGAACAAGATGGGTAGTGCGTATCCGCTGGACGTGCCGCTCGAGGTTTCGGTCGGTTACGGCAGAAGCTGGGACGCCGCGGCTCACTAGCGATCGGGGACGCGGTAGTTCGCGAGCCACTGCAGTGTCGGCGCGGCCGCCCCCCGCGCTGCGTGAACCCCGTACGCCTCCTCGTTGAGCAGCGCCTGTACCCGTGGATCGCCGAAGCCGCGGTCGATCCGATCCCGGACGAACGCCAGCTCGGTCACCTGCATGGCGAAGGTCTTGACGCCGTGCGCCGCCGCCTTGCCGCCGTGGCGGCGCGCCTCGCCGACGGCGAGCTTGCGATTGCGGATCGACCCCAGCCACGTCGCCTCGTTGGCCGTGACCAGTCCCGCCGCGACCATTCCGGGTAGCTTCTCGGCGACGATGCGCTGCTCCCGACGTCGGCTGCGGACACCGAGCACGATCGCCAACGCGAAGATCGGAACCATCCAGAGGACGTAGACGCCGAAGTAGGCCTCGGGGCCGACGAGCGACGAGCCGTTCCACAGCCCGTGCATGAAGACCGCTCCGGCGTAGCCGAGCGCGATGCAGCCGGCCTTGGCCAGCACGTTGCGCTGCTGCAGCGCGAAGTACACGCCGATGGCGGTCATGGTGGTGAACAGGGGGTGGGCGAACGGTCCCATGATCAACCGCAGAGCGGCGGTGGCCAACGATTCGCCGAGGGATTCCCCGCCCGCGATGTACAGGATGTCCTCCAGCCAGGCGAAACCGGCGGCGGTGAGGCCGGCGTAGACCAGGCAGTCGGTCAGCGAATTGAGTTCGTTGCGGCGGCGGCCCGTCATCATGAGCAGCAGGAACAGGCCCTTCGCCGCCTCTTCCACGATCGGTGCGACGATCGCGACGGACGAAAAACTGACCGACTCCGTCGGGGTCGACGCCCGGGTGGATGACGGCCTCGACGACCACGGTGAGAATGAGCGAAACGATGACCGCAACCGAGGCGCCCCAGAGGAACGCCAGTACGAGAAGCCGGGGAGGCTCGGGTTCCCACCGGTCCAACCAGAGGTAGGCCAGGACGACCACCGCCATCGCCACACTCGACAGGACGAAGCCGATGGCCGTGCCGACGGGATTGAGCGCCGTCAGCCCGATGATGATCAGCCCGGCGAGGGTGCCGAGCACGATGATGACGCCGATGGGCGCCCCGACCTTGCGGATTCGCCGCGCCAGCGGCGGGCCCGGTAGATGCGGCGGTCGCGACATCGCGGGGTTGTGCACGTCAGCAGGGTAGTCGTCGACCCGACCGGGTTTGTCCAGCGTGTGCACCGTCGAGTACTCTCGTCCGGTACTCGTGTGCGCACTATCGCGAGTGCGGATGCACCATATCGACGCCACCGCGCGCCGAACCCAATGAAACCGTCCCTACGATAAAACCTGTCCGGAGCCACCCACCACATGCCAAGCCCTTCCATTACCTCGCCGCAAGTAGCCATCAACGACATTGGCTCGGCCGAGGACTTCATGGCCGCCATCGACAAGACCATCAAGTACTTCAACGATGGCGACATCGTCGAAGGCACCATCGTCAAGGTTGACCGTGACGAAGTCTTGCTCGACATCGGCTACAAGACGGAAGGGGTCATCCCTTCCCGTGAACTCTCGATCAAGCACGACGTCGACCCCTCAGAGGTTGTGTCCGTCGGCGATGAGGTCGAGGCGCTGGTCCTCACCAAGGAGGACAAAGAAGGCCGCCTGATCCTGTCCAAGAAGCGCGCTCAGTACGAGCGCGCCTGGGGCACCATCGAGGAGCTCAAGGAGAAGGACGAGGCCGTCAAGGGCACCGTCATCGAGGTCGTCAAGGGCGGCCTGATCCTCGACATCGGTCTGCGTGGCTTCCTGCCCGCGTCGCTGGTCGAGATGCGTCGGGTCCGCGATCTGCAGCCGTACATCGGCAAGGAGATCGAGGCCAAGATCATCGAGCTCGACAAGAACCGCAACAACGTGGTGCTGAGCCGCCGCGCCTGGCTGGAGCAGACCCAGTCCGAGGTGCGCAGCGAGTTCCTCAACCAGCTGCAGAAGGGCGCGGTCCGCAAGGGCGTCGTGTCCTCGATCGTCAACTTCGGCGCGTTCGTCGATCTCGGCGGTGTAGACGGCCTGGTGCACGTCTCCGAGCTGTCCTGGAAGCACATCGACCATCCCTCCGAGGTGGTCAACGTGGGCGACGAGGTCACCGTCGAGGTGCTCGACGTCGACATGGACCGCGAGCGGGTGTCGCTGTCGCTCAAGGCAACTCAGGAAGATCCGTGGCGCCACTTCGCCCGTACTCACGCGATCGGTCAGATCGTGCCGGGCAAGGTCACCAAGCTGGTGCCGTTCGGTGCGTTCGTCCGCGTCGAGGAGGGCATCGAGGGTCTGGTGCACATCTCGGAACTCTCGGAGCGCCACGTCGAGGTTCCCGACCAGGTGGTTCAGGTCGGCGACGACGCGATGGTCAAGGTCATCGACATCGACCTGGATCGTCGCCGCATCTCGCTGAGCCTCAAGCAGGCCAACGAGGACTACACCGAGGAGTTCGACCCCAGCAAGTACGGCATGGCCGACAGCTACGACGAGGGTGGCAACTACATCTTCCCGGAGGGCTTCGACGCCGACACCAACGAGTGGCTCGAGGGCTTCGAGAAGCAGCGTGACGAGTGGGAGTCCCGGTACGCCGAGGCCGAGCGCCGCCACAAGATGCACTCCGCCCAGATGGAGAAGTTCGCCGCCGCCGAGGCGGAGGCAGCCACCAGGCCGGCATCCACCGGCCCGGTGCGGTCGGGCTCGGAGGAGTCGACCGGCGGAACGCTGGCGAGCGATGCTCAGCTGGCCGCACTGCGGGAGAAGCTCGCCGGAAGCGCGTAACTTCTCCTCCCGTATCGTCGACGGACGCCCTGGCTCACACCGAGCCGGGGCGTTCGCCGTTTCCGGGGCGTTTCCCGGGGTCGAGAGTGAAGGTATGAGCCAGGATTTGGCGAAATCTCGCCTCTTTCTTCACTCTCGCGGTCCTTGAATCTCGCGCCCTGACAGACTGGGGCGGTGCTGCGAATTGGGTTGACCGGCGGTATCGGCGCCGGGAAGTCGACCGTGTCCGCCACGTTCAGCGAACTCGGCGGAATCGTCGTGGACGGGGACGTGATCTCCCGTGAGGTGGTCCAACCGGGGACCGAGGGCCTGAGCGCACTCGTCGACGCCTTCGGTCGCGACATCCTGCTGCCGGACGGGGCGTTGAACCGGCCGGCTCTGGCGGCAGTCGCATTCAGCGACGACGAGAAGCGGGCCACGCTCAACGGGATCGTGCATCCGCTGGTCGGGAAGCGCCGCACCGAACTGATCGAGGCAGCGCCTGCGGATGCGGTGATCGTGGAGGACATCCCGCTGTTGGTCGAGTCCCAGATGGCGCCGATGTTCCCGTTGGTCGTGATCGTGCACGCCGACGAGGACCTCCGGGTCAAACGGCTCATCGAGCACCGGGGCTTCGCCGAGGCCGACGCCAGGGCGAGGATTGCCGCTCAGGCCTCCGTGGATCAGCGTCGGATGGTGGCCGACGTATGGCTGGACAACTCCGGCACCCCGCAGCAACTCATCGACACTGCGCGCGCACTGTGGCAGCGCCGTATCATCCCGTTCGCCCACAACCTCGCCGTCGGGGAGTCGGCCCATGCCGCGCCCGTCCTCGTGCCGTCGGACCCGACGTGGCCGGATCAGGCTCGCCGGATCTTGGCTCGGCTCGACACGGCGTGCGGCCACCACGCCGTGCGGATCGACCACATCGGGTCGACGGCCGTCCCCGGCCTCGACGCGAAGGACGTGATCGACGTTCAGATCACCGTTGCCTCCCTCGACGTCGCCGACGACCTCGCCGAGGCGTTGCTCGCGGCGGGGTACCCGCGGGTCGACACCGTCACGAGTGACGAGGTGAAGCCGGATGCTCGAAGCACGGTGACGGAATTCGATCACTCCGATGACAGCACGTTGTGGCGCAAGCGGTTTCACGCCTCCGCCGATCCCGGTCGGCCGACCAACGTACACGTTCGGGTCGACGGATGGCCGGGCCAGCAGTTCGCGCTGCTGACCGGCGACTGGCTGCGCGCGGATGCCGACGTCCGTTCCGAGTACCTGGCGCTCAAGCGCGGCATTGCCGCGTCGGGTCACGCCGCCTCCGCCGGTTACGCAAACGCCAAGGAACCATGGCTGGTCGATGCTTATCGGCGGGCATGGTCGTGGGCGGACGAGACGGGATGGCGGCCCTAGGCGACGGCCCGTCAGGGAATCGGTGCGGGAGCCTCGGCCGGGGGCGTTGCGTTCGGGTCAGCGAGCGGAGCGTTCGGGTCGGCCGGCGGCGGGACGTCGACGGGTGGTGGTCCCGCGTCCATCGGTTCGGTGTTGCCGGTGGGGAAGTTGGTCACCGTGCCGCAGCTGAGCACGCCGTAGCCGGGATCGTCGCGTTGAGGCGTGATGCGTGGGGCGATGAACCGGTCGGCCTTGGCGACGATCTGGGCGTCGACCAAGATCTCGCAGTGCAGACTCGCCGAGTAGGGCCACTGGATCGAGACCTGCATGCCCGCGTCCTGGGGCTTGGAGACCACGCCGGTCGCCTCGAAGGTCCGCCCAGGCACCATGGTCGGATCGGCGGTGTTGAACTCCGCGTCGGAGAGCTTGTAGGTGATCGAGGCGCCGCGCGACACCCCGTCGACCCGAGCCCGGTAGACGACGTTGTGTGGACCCTCGCCGAAGACCGGTCCGTTATCGGGAGCCGGGACGTTCGCGGCCACCTGCTGCAGGTCGGGTCCGGGCGAAGGTTCGGGGTCCGCCAGCGCGGCCGGAGCACTTAACTGTGCACCGCAGACGAGGACGGCCGCGGCGCCTACCGCACCCCATCCACGCTTGGTAGAACTCATGGGGACCGACTTTACGCTGTCCGCCAGGTGAGGGCCATGTGGTAGCCAGCCAGCCAACGGTCCAGCTCGTATCCGTGGCTGGCGAGGCCGTCTACCGCCGCCATCGCGCTCCGCACCGCCTGCTCTGCGGTCTCGGCGTCCAGGTGCCCCGCACGTAACGCCGCCAGCAG
Organism: uncultured Actinomycetota bacterium; assembly: GCA_963798245.1. GTDB lineage: Bacteria > Actinomycetota > Actinomycetes > Mycobacteriales > Mycobacteriaceae > Mycobacterium. The sequence goes on along the minus strand of CAWCSO010000001.1, from coordinate 130,771 downwards.
TTCGTCGACGTCGGTGAGTTCGACTTCCCGGCCGGAGCGCACGACGAGGTCCAGATAGTGGTCCTCGGAGTGCCACACGTCTTCGCCCGCGGTGTATCGCCCCACGTCGAGATAGAAGTCCTGGTCCCGCTCGTGGCCGGGATTGAAGTGGAACACCGACGCGCGCAGGCCCAGGGATGGCAGCAGCCAGGACTCCAGGTAGTGGAACTGCGCCCGGCCGGGCGTGGGCCGGGCCATGTAGAGGCCCCAGGGTGAAACGGTGTAGACGTCGACGTCGCGCACGATGCCCTTTGGATCGGTGTTCGTGCGGGCGCCGAGATCGAAGATCTCCAGCTTGGGCGGGTGCAGGGAGTCGGTCACCGGGCGCGCAGCCATCGCAGGTCCAGGGTCCTCGGGGGCCTTCCCGCGGGCCGCGTAGCGATGCGCAGTGTGACGCCTGCGATGAATGAGACCCAGATGACCGTCCACGACACGCTCACCGCATCGAAGGACGAGCACTGGTGGGACCGCATGCTGGAGCGGTCGTCCCCGCAGGTGACGCCCATCGCTTCGGCAACTGCCGCGGGTCCGGGCCGGATCAGCAGCACCACCGACGTCACGCAGATCGCCAACAGCGCCAGGCCCAGCACTCGCAGGGCGATCCGCAGCGCTTCGGGCATGGCGTCACGATAATGTCCAGCCGCGGGCGGGAACAGCACTTGTCGGTGGTTGGTTCTAACCTGGTGAACATGGCTTTCGCTACTGAATATCCCGTCGTGGCGCACTCGGAGTACCGCGCCGTCGACGACGTCGTCCGGGCCGGCGGCCGCTTCGAGGTGGTCAGCCCATATGACCCCGCCGGTGACCAGCCGGCGGCGATCGACGATCTCGAACGACGCATCAGGGCGGGGGAGCGTGACGTCGTTCTGCTCGGTGCCACCGGCACGGGCAAGTCGGCCACCACCGCCTGGCTGATCGAGCGCCTGCAGCGGCCCACACTCGTCATGGCGCCCAACAAGACGCTGGCGGCACAGCTGGCCAACGAGCTGCGGGAGATGTTGCCGCACAACGCAGTCGAATACTTCGTCTCGTACTACGACTACTACCAGCCCGAGGCGTACATCGCCCAGACCGATACCTACATCGAGAAGGACAGCTCCATCAACGACGACGTCGAGCGGCTCCGGCACTCGGCGACGTCGAGCCTGCTGTCCCGCCGTGACGTGGTCGTGGTTGCCTCGGTGTCCTGTATCTACGGTCTGGGCACGCCACAGTCCTATCTGGATCGTTCGGTCGAGTTGCAGGTGGGGCAGGAGGTGCCGCGCGACGGCCTACTGAGGCTGCTGGTCGACGTGCAGTACAACCGCAATGACATGGCGTTCACCCGCGGATCGTTCCGGGTTCGGGGCGACACCGTGGAGATCATCCCGTCGTACGAGGAACTCGCAGTGCGCATCGAGTTCTTCGGCGACGAGGTCGAAGCTCTCTACTACCTGCACCCGCTGACCGGTGACATCGTCCGCAAGGTCGACTCGCTGCGGATCTTCCCCGCCACCCACTACGTGGCCGGCCCGGACCGGATGGCGCACGCGATCTCGACCATCGAGGCCGAACTCGAGGAGCGACTGGCCGAACTCGAGGGCCAGGGCAAGTTGCTGGAGGCCCAACGGCTGCGGATGCGGACCAACTATGACGTCGAGATGATGAAGCAGGTCGGCTTCTGTTCGGGCATCGAGAACTATTCGCGGCACATCGACGGTCGCGGGGCAGGGACGGCGCCGGCCACGCTCATCGACTACTTCCCCGAGGACTTCCTGCTGGTGATCGACGAGTCGCATGTCACCGTGCCGCAGATCGGTGGCATGTATGAGGGCGACATGTCCCGCAAGCGCAACCTGGTCGACTTCGGGTTCCGGCTGCCGTCGGCCGTCGACAACCGGCCCCTGACCTGGGAGGAGTTCGCCGACCGGATCGGGCAGACGGTCTATCTGTCGGCGACACCGGGGTCCTTCGAGCTGAGCCAGTCCAGCGGCGAGTTCGTCGAGCAGGTCATCCGCCCGACGGGGCTGGTCGACCCGCAGGTCGTCGTCAAGCCGACGAAGGGACAGATCGACGATCTGATCGGTGAGATTCGCAAGCGCACCGCGGCCGACGAGCGGGTTCTCGTCACGACGTTGACCAAGAAGATGGCCGAGGACCTCACCGACTATCTCCTGGAGACCGGCATTCGGGTGCGCTACCTGCACTCCGAGGTCGACACGCTGCGCCGCGTGGAACTCCTGCGGCAGTTGCGGCTGGGTGAATACGACGTGCTGGTGGGTATCAACCTGCTGCGTGAGGGTCTCGACCTGCCGGAGGTATCGCTGGTGTCGATCCTCGATGCCGACAAGGAGGGCTTTCTGCGGTCGTCGCGCAGCCTCATCCAGACGATCGGTCGCGCCGCCCGCAACGTGTCCGGCGAGGTGCACATGTACGCCGACAAGATCACCGATTCGATGCGCCAGGCTATCGACGAGACCGACCGGCGCCGTGCCAAGCAGGTCGCCTACAACGAGGCCAATGGGATCGATCCGACGCCGCTGCGCAAGAAGATCGCCGACATCCTCGACCAGGTCTACCGCGAGGCCGACGACACCGAGACCGTCGAGGTCGGTGGCTCCGGACGGAACGCCTCCCGGGGCCGCCGCGCTCAGGGAGAGCCGGGTCGGGCCGTCAGCGCGGGCGTGTACGAGGGCCGCGACACTGCGAACATGCCGCGCGCCGAACTGGCCGATCTGATCAAGGATCTCACGGCCCAGATGATGGCCGCCGCCCGTGATCTGCAGTTCGAATTGGCCGGCCGGATTCGCGACGAGATCGCCGATCTCAAGAAGGAACTCCGCGGCATGGATGCCGCAGGCCTGAAGTAGCGCAGAAGGCGCCGACGCTTGATCTCAAGTGCCGTTGAGCTTCTACAGTTGTCGGCATGACGCAGACCGACGCCGCGGAAGCGGGGCGCTGGCGCGATCTGTTGGGACCCAAGAACCTCGGTGCGTCAACGGTCCTCGCGGGGGGCGTGGCTCTCTACGCCACCAACGAGTTCCTGACGATCAGTCTGCTACCGAGCGCCGTGGCCGAGATCGGCGGCGAGCGTTTCTATGCCTGGGTGACGACGGTGTACCTGGTCGCGTCGGTGGTGGCGGCGACCACGGTGGGCGCGTTGTTGACGCGGCTCGGTCCAAGGTGGGCCTACCTGTCGGCACTCGCTGTCTTCGGCGCGGGCAGCGTGCTGTGTGCGGTCGCGCCGACCATGGAACTCCTGCTGGTGGGGCGCACCGTGCAGGGAGGAGCCGGTGGCCTGCTTGCCGGCCTGGGCTACGCCGTCATCAACTCGGCGCTCTCGCCGTCACTGTGGACCAAGGCCTCCGCTCTGGTATCGGCGATGTGGGGTGTCGGCACGCTGGTTGGCCCGGCCGCCGGAGGTCTTTTCGCCCAGTTCGGTTCCTGGCGTTGGGCTTTCGTCGGGCTCGCCGTTCTGACCGCGGCAATGGCGGCCTTTGTGCCATTCGCTCTGCCGGAGAAGCCCGCCGATGACCTGCGCCGTGACCGGATACCGGTGTGGTCGTTGATTTTTCTGGGCACGGCGGCCTTGGTGATCAGCGTCGCAGGTATCGCCCGCAACGCGTCACTCACCGCCGGACTCCTGGTCGTCGGCGTCACGCTGTTGGTCGCGTTCCTTGTCGTGGACCGGCGCTTGCCGGTATCGGTGTTGCCGCCCAGCGCGTTTCGGCCCGGGCCGTTGAAGTGGATGTACGTCACCCTCGGGCTTCTCATGGCGGCGACGATGACCGATATGTACGTTCCGTTGTTCGGTCAACGGTTGGGCAACCTGATGCCGGTCGCGGCCGGATTCCTTGGTGTGGCCCTGCCCATCGGTTGGACGGTGAGTGAGATCGTCAGCGCATCGCTGAGCAGAACCGCCGTCATCGTGCGTGTGGTGGCGGTGGCGCCCCTGGTGATGGCGGCTGGACTTGGTCTGGCCGCGTTCAGCCAGGTGGACGACGCCCCGGGCATCGTGATCGGCATGTGGGTTGCCGCGTTCATGATCACCGGCGTCGGGGTCGGCATGGCCTGGCCGCACCTGTCGGCGTGGACGATGGGCAGCGTCGACGATCCCGCCGAGGGACGAACTGCTGCGGCGGCGATCAACACGGTGCAACTGATTTGCGGTGCATTCGGCGCCGGCCTCGCCGGTGTCGTGGTCAATCTGTCTGGGCGCGACGACGCCGCGTCGGCCCGGTGGTTGTTCACGGTGTTCGCGGTGATGGCGGCCGTCGGCTCACTGGCCTCCTATCGCGCTAGCCGTGGCCGCGAGTAGTCCGGGCATCGTCGAGTCGGCGTATCGCGGTCGACCACGGGTCGATCATCGCCACGCCATCGCGAGGGGCGCTCGTCCGCGGTGAGTCGCCGCGGCACCGGTCCTCGTCGGACTTCAGCCAGGGGGTGGCGGTGGCGGTGAGGCTGGTGGCGGGGGTCCGAGCTGGTTGATCTGGGGTCCGAGGATCTGCAGGATCGGCCCCAGTGCGGCGGGTGGTGGTCCCGGGGGAGGCGGGCAGCCGCCCAGCGAGCAGTCGGTGAGCTGCCACGCCTGACAGTCGTTGGTGGTGAAGGTCGTGTCGGTGGGCTCGACGGTCACGACCTGCGGCCGCTTGGTCAGGGCGTTGTCGACCATTTCGCCATCGCTGCTGCGCTTCCAGTAGCAGGCGCTTCCATCGATGGGGCCAGCCGACGAGTAGGCGCCGGGCTGAATGTCCACGCCCACCTCGTAGGTGCCGTCGGTGTCGATGGTCGTCTTCGGGCCCGGAGGTGGGGTCGGTTCGGGTTCGGCGTGGGCCATCCCGACGGATGCCCACAGGCCGGCGGCCGCCAGCGCGGCTGCGGCCAGGGGTGCCATGGTGAGCTTCACGATCAACCAGCTTAGCCGTCCTAAACACCAATTGGGCCGACGGCCAACTCCTCATCTGGGTCCAGCAAACATCGGGGACCGAAACATGCCCTGCGGCAAGGATTCTGAAGACTACGCGAGGCGTCAGATCAATTCCCGTCGGACCGCCGTGAGGCGACGGTTCGGTGGGCGCCTCAATTTTCTCTTGTGCAACTTTGGTAACGCGATAGGTTCATCGTGACGCAGTTCGGCGTCGGACGATCACATGGACATTCGCACGGCCGTTCACATGGGAAGGGGCCGCGCCGGCGCCCCCGTCAGGTGGACGCCGATCGGTGGTGACGGGCGGGGTTGCGGCATGATGCCGCGGTGAGCCTTCGATCGCCTTCGCTGTCCGACGTCATCTCCACGTTGCACGTCGATCAGGTCGACGAAGAACACTTCGTGGCCACTCAGATGGACAACGCTCACCATCACATCGTCGGCGGCCACATCGCCGGTCAGGCCCTGATGGCGGCGAGCCGGACGACTCCGGGCCGCAAGCCCCACAGCGTGCATGTGTACTACCTGCGCGCCGGGGACGCCGGCCGTCCGGTGGAGTTCGACGTCCAGCGCTCCCGGGACGGCGGCACGTTGTCGACTCGGCGGGTCACGGCCCGCCAGGACGGCGAGGTGCTGCTGGAAGCCCTTGCGTCGTTCAGCACTGCGGTGCACGGCGTCGGGCATCAGATCGCGATGCCCGACGTCCCAGATCCCGAGTCGTTGCCGTCCGTTCAGCACCAGCTGGCCGCCTACGCCGACGAACTGAACGGTTACTGGGTGCGGCCGCAGCCCTTCGACCTGCGATACGTCGACCCACCGCCCAGGGTGGCGCTCGAGCGGCCGGAGCCGTCGCCCCGGGTCAGGATGTGGTGGCGGCCAACCGAAGCCGTGCCGCACGATCAGGTGCTACACGACTGCCTGCTGACCTACCTGTCGGGCACGACGATGCTCGAGACTGCCATCGTGATGAGGCGAGCCACGCCCGTGTCCACGTTCAACGCCCTGATCGACCACGCGCTGTGGTTTCATCGGCCCATCGACCTCAGCGACTGGGTGCTTTCCGATCAGCTCTCCCCGAGCGGCGTGGACGGGCGTGGGCTGGCGACCTCCACGATGTACAACCGCGCTGGCGAGCTGGTGTGTGTCGCCACCCAGGAGTTGTACTTCGGCAGCCGCTGAGCGGCCCGGGTGTCGGCTGCGGGCCGCGCGCCGTGGGGACGACCGTAGCCGCAGGTGGTGTCGAACGCGCTTGATGGCGACGAATGGTACTGCGGCCGAGGCGATTACCTGGGAGCCTTACCGCCGGCACCCGGCACCGCTGCTGCCCGACGTCGACCCTGGTGATCGATACCGAGTCGGGTGACAGGCTGAAAGCAACTGGCACTGAAGGGGATTCTGTCGCCCCGAGAAGGCGAACCATGACTTGGATCACGTCGAGTGTCGCATGGGACCTCGCTCGCGTTGCGAATCGTGCGTTCGGTTCATCACGAACGCCACCGGGGCGGACGCCCTTGCGGCTACCATCGGTGCCGGTAGACGGCGCACGGCGCGGCGGGCCACGCGAGCGTGTGTCGGCGTTTTGGACCCCGTTCGCGGGGTGACGGGTTAGTGTCTGCCGATGGCGTTGCAATCGATACTTGGAGGGCATGCATGAGCGGCTACAAGACCGTGGTTGTCGGCACCGACGGCTCGGATTCGTCGCTACGTGCGGTGGATCGGGCCGGTGCGATCGCCGCCGGGTCCGGCGCCAAACTGATCGTGACGACGGCGTACTTCCCCCAGAGCGAAGATCAGCGCGCGGCCGACGTCCTGAAGGACGAGGGCTACAAGATGTCGGGTAACGCCCCGATCTACGCCATCCTGCGCGAGGCGAGGGACCGGGCCCATGCTGCGGGCGCCACCGAGGTCGAGGAGAAGGCCGTCGTCGGAGCCCCCGTCGATGCGCTCGTCGAGTTGGCTGAAGAGGTGAAGGCCGATCTGCTCGTCGTCGGCAACGTCGGTCTGAGCACCATCGCCGGGCGTCTCCTCGGCTCGGTTCCCGCGAACGTGGCGCGCCGTTCAAAATCAGACGTGCTCATCGTCCACACGTCCTGATACGGCGATCGGTGCGCTGGATCACCAGCCCATCGATCCCGGTATGCCCTTGAACGGTCCAACGACCCCGCTGGTGATCCAGCCCCCATAGAACCCGCCCGGTTGTGGCTCGACCTGTTCGCCGTCGACGGTGCAACGGTCGACCTGCGCCGCCATGACGGCAAGCGCACCCGTGAGGGCCTCGAAGCCGCGGGTCGGGTGGGGATAGGTCCAGGCGGCGCGCTCGGCCGTGGCGGCCGCTGTCACCAGGTCGTAGTAGTTCGCCTGCCCCTTCCACTCGCACCACGACGAGCCGGGCGCGTCGCGGAGCACACCCTCGCGGAAGGCGGCTCGCGGCAGGTAGTAGGTCGGTGGATGGCTGGTCTCGAGAACCCGCCACCCCCGCTCGGTGGAGGCGATGATCTCACCGCCCAGTTCGATCGTGATCGATCCGGCGAACGTCTCCAGTCTCGGCGGGCGGGGGTAGTCCCAGACGGACTCCTGCCCGGGACCCGGCTTCTCGGGCTTCGGCCAGGGCATCACCAGCCACGCTCCCGCCACTCGGCCAGATGCGGCCGCTCGGCACCCAGGGTGGTGTCGTCACCGTGGCCCGGGTGGACCACCGTCGAGTCCGGATACACGTCGAAGACCTTCCGTGTGACGTCGCCGAGCAGCCGTTCGAAGTCGCCCGGCTGCCAGGTCTTACCGATGCCTCCGGGGAACAGGCAGTCACCCGAGAACAGGTGGACGACGCCACCGGTCGCCGGCCCGCCGAGTGCCAGCGCCACCGACCCTTCCGTGTGGCCCTGCAGGTGGATGACCTGCAGCGTCAGCTCACCGAGGTCGATGGTGTCGCCGTCGGCCAGGATTCGGTCGGGCGTGATGGGGAGGGGCTCCGCGTCCAGCCGGTGGGCGGCCGTCGGCGCACCAGTGGCCTTGGCGACCTGTTCGAGTGCGAGCCAGTGGTCGGGGTGCTGATGGCTGGTCACGATCAGCGCGAGGGTCGGCGCGTACCTTTCGATGAGTTCGAGCACCACGGGTGCGTCGTTTGCGGCGTCGATGAGTAGCGTCTCGCCCGTCCGGGAACACGTGACGAGGTAGGCGTTGTTGTCCATGGGGCCCACCGACACCTTGACGACCGTGGCGCCCGGCAGGGTGCGCCGTGCCGCGGTTCCGGGATCGACGTGGCCGGAGTAGTCGTCTTCGACCGTGATGTTGGAGCCAGTCATGTCAGCCACGGTAGCGGGCCTGTCGGTGGGTGGACATAGCATGGGCCGCGGACAGCTTTCTACTGTTCGAAAAGCGGTATGAGACCGGGAGAGGGATCAGTTGGCTGACCGCCTGATCGTCAAGGGTGCACGCGAGCACAATCTTCGTGGTATCGACCTGGATCTGCCGAGAGATGCGCTGATCGTCTTCACCGGCCTGTCCGGTTCGGGCAAGTCTTCGCTGGCGTTCGACACCATCTTCGCCGAGGGGCAGCGCCGGTACGTCGAGTCGCTCTCGGCCTACGCCCGCCAGTTCCTCGGGCAGATGGACAAGCCAGACGTCGACTTCATCGAGGGGCTCTCGCCCGCGGTGTCGATCGACCAGAAGTCCACCAACCGCAACCCGCGCTCCACCGTCGGCACCATCACCGAGGTGTACGACTATCTGCGTCTGCTCTTCGCGCGCGCCGGCACCCCGCACTGCCCGGTATGCGGTGAGCGGATCGCTCGGCAGACACCGCAGCAGATCGTTGACCAGGTCCTGGCAATGGAGGAGGGGCTGCGTTTCCAGGTGCTGGCCCCCGTCGTGCGCACCCGCAAGGGCGAGTTCGTGGACCTGTTCGAGAAGTTGAACACCCAGGGTTACAGCCGCGTGCGCGTGGACGGTGTGGTGTATCCGCTGACCGAGCCCCCCAAGCTGAAGAAGCAGGAGAAGCACGACATCGAGGTGGTCGTCGACCGCCTGACGGTCAAGGCGTCCGCCAAGCAGCGGCTGACCGACTCCGTCGAGACGGCGCTCGGCCTCGCAGACGGCATCGTCGTCCTGGAGTTCGTCGACCAGGACGAGGATGCGCCGCAGCGCGAGCAGCGGTTCTCCGAGAAGCTCGCATGCCCGAACGGCCATCCATTGGCGGTCGACGACCTCGAGCCTCGGTCCTTCTCGTTCAACTCGCCGTATGGCGCGTGTCCGGAGTGCACCGGGCTGGGTATCCGCAAGGAGGTCGACCCCGATCTGGTGGTGCCCGACCCGGAACTGACGCTTGCCGAGGGCGCCGTCGCGCCGTGGGCGATGGGGCACTCCGCCGAGTACTTCACCCGCATGCTCAGCGGCCTCGGTGAAGCGCTCGGGTTCGACATCGACACGCCCTGGCAGAAGCTTCCGGCCAAGGCGCGCAAGGCGATCCTCGAAGGCTGCGACGAGCAGGTTCACGTCCGCTACAAGAACCGGTACGGGCGCACCCGCTCCTACTACGCCGACTTCGAGGGCGTGATGGCGTTCCTATCGCGCCGGATGGAGCAGACCGAGTCCGAACTGATGAAGGAACGGTACGACGGCTTCATGCGCGACGTGCCGTGCCCCGTGTGCGAGGGGACACGGCTCAAGCCGGAGATCCTCGCGGTCACGATGGAGGCGGGGGAGTACGGCCCCAAGTCCATTGCCCAGGTCACCGAACTGTCCATCGCGGACTGCTCGGCGTTCCTCAACGCGCTCACCCTCGGTCACCGCGAGGCGGCCATCGCCGGTCAGGTGCTCAAGGAGGTGCAGTCCCGGCTGGGCTTCCTGCTCGACGTCGGGCTGGACTACCTGTCCCTGTCACGGGCGGCGGGCACGCTGTCCGGCGGTGAGGCGCAACGCATCCGGCTGGCCACTCAGATCGGTTCCGGGCTGGTCGGCGTGCTCTATGTACTCGACGAGCCATCGATCGGTCTGCACCAGCGCGACAACCGTCGCCTCATCGACACCCTGGTGCGACTCCGCGACCTCGGCAACACTCTGATCGTCGTCGAACACGACCTGGACACCATCGCCCACGCGGACTGGGTGGTCGACATCGGCCCCGCTGCCGGTGAACACGGTGGTCGGATCGTGCACAGCGGGACCTACGCCGATCTACTGAAGAATCCCGAATCCATAACTGGCGCATACCTTTCCGGCAAGGAGAGTATCGAGGTGCCGGCGATCCGCCGACCGATCGACCGTAAGCGGCAGGTGACCGTCGTCGGCGCGCGCGAACACAACCTGCGCGAGATCGACGTCGCATTCCCGCTCGGCGTGCTCACCTCGGTCACCGGTGTCTCCGGATCGGGCAAGTCGACGCTGGTCAACGACATCCTCGCCTCGGTGATGGCCAACAAGCTCAACGGGGCCCGGCAGGTGCCCGGCAGGCACACCCGGGTCAACGGCCTCGACCAACTCGACAAGTTGGTTCGTGTCGACCAGTCGCCGATCGGCCGGACGCCGCGCTCCAACCCCGCCACCTACACCGGGGTGTTCGACAAGATCCGGACGCTGTTCGCGGCGACCACCGAGGCCAAGGTCCGCGGCTACCAACCGGGACGATTCTCGTTCAACGTCAAGGGTGGTCGCTGCGAGGCGTGCTCCGGTGACGGCACCATCAAGATCGAGATGAACTTTCTTCCGGATGTCTACGTTCCGTGTGAGGTGTGCCAGGGGGCGCGGTACAACCGCGAGACCCTCGAGGTGCACTACAAGGGCAAGACCATCTCCGAGGTGCTCGACATGTCGATCGAGGAGGCCACCGAGTTCTTCGAGCCGATCTCGTCGATCCACCGCTACCTCAAGACGCTCGTCGACGTCGGCCTCGGCTATGTGCGCCTGGGTCAGCCTGCGCCGACGCTGTCGGGCGGTGAGGCGCAGCGCGTGAAACTGGCTGCCGAGCTGCAGAAGCGTTCGACCGGGCGCACCGTCTACATTCTCGACGAACCCACCACCGGCCTGCACTTCGAGGACATCCGCAAGCTCCTCAAGGTCATCAACGGCCTGGTCGACAAGGGCAATACGGTGATCGTCATCGAGCACAACCTCGACGTCATCAAGACCTCCGACTGGGTCGTGGACATGGGGCCAGAAGGCGGTGCCGGTGGCGGGACCGTCGTTGCCACCGGAACGCCGGAGGACGTCGCCGCCACTTCGGACAGCTATACGGGCCGGTTCCTCGCCGAGATGCTGCCCGCCCCGGCGCGAACCAGGAAGCGGCGGAAGGTCAGCGCCTAACGCTGTCGGCTCAGTCCGACCCTTCGTCGCGCATCGAGGTCCGGATCTGCTCGAGACGCTCGGCCGCGGCGCGTTGGCGGGCGTCGTACTGCTCTTCGACGCTGCGACCCTCGGGCGTCTCGGATGCGAGTTCGGCAGCGCCGATCGCGGTGCCGTAGCGGGTCTCGATCTTTTCACGCACCGAATCGAAGGTGGGTACGCCGGCTGCGGTATAGCCGGTGTCGGCGGGCACGACGGGCTCGACGATCACCGGTTCGTCGGCTGAGGTCGGCGGTGATGGCTCGGCGTCGACGGCGTCATCAGCGTCGTCGGATGCCGGTACATCCGGAGTTGGCTCGGACACAGAGTCACCGTACCTCCCAAGAATGTTGGGATCGGTAGCGATCGCGGGCATCTGTACTTGCTTCACGACGACGCCATCGGGGCGACGTGAGCGAAGGGAAAGTCATGAAGCACATGGTGACGGCGGGGATCGGCATGATGGCAGCGGCGTTGATGCTGGTCGGTTGTTCGAACGACAAGGGTTCGGAGCCCTCCTCGTCGACGGTCGCATCGGGCGGCGGAACATCTCAGGTCAGCACGGGCGGCAATACCGAGGTCAAGGTCGAGGGCCAGGACCTCGCGGGCCTGGACATGGACACCGTGACCTGCGTCAAGCAGGGCGGCAAGATCAATGTCGCGAGCGGAGCGGTCGGCGGCCAGCAGGGATTGGGTGTGGTGATGACCGACGAGGCCACCCCCACGGTCGAGTCACTCGGGCTCGTCGTCGACGGCAACGCGCTGGCGGTCTCCCAGATGGGTGGCATGAAATCCGGTTCTGCTGACGTCGCGGTGGACGGCAGCACGTACACCATCACCGGCGAGGCCCAGGGCGCCGACATGAAGAACCCGATGGCGGGCATGATCACGAAGAAATTCGAGATCACGGTGACCTGCAACTGACAGGTCGCACCGCTTCTGGCCGCCTCCCCACCGCGAGCAGACGTAAAAGGCCCTGAAATGTGCCAAATGAGGGCCTTTTACGTCTGCTCGCGGGCGGTAAGGGGGAGGAAGCGGGCGAGGGAACAGCGTCATCGCCGTAGGATTGCGCGGTGTCGATCACCGGCGACCTGCAGGAGGCCCGCCGCCTCGCGCTGGCGGCCGACGAGACGTCGGCCAAGGAGCTGCTGCTGTCGCTGATGCCCCTGATCGAAGAGGCCGGGCGGGACGACCTCTTGATGGAGGTGCTCGCCCAGCTCGGCGAGCTCTACCTGGTCAGGACGGCCTATGAGGGCGTTCGGGAGGCCGTTCGGCGAATCCGCGAATGCCTGGCGACCTATACCGCGGTCGCCGGGGGGTCGGCGCCAACCGACCCCGCCACCCGCTCGGCGCTGACCATCGCCGACATCCGGCTCGTGCTCTGTCGATACTCACGACGGGCCCAATACCTCGACATCGGGCTGGCCACGGCCAGCGGCGATCACGACGGTGCCGCGGCTGCGCTCATCGAGCTCGACCAGATGGCGACCGGGGAGTGGGCGGGTCCGGAGTTCGCCGACCTCGCCGAGGAACACGCCTACCTGTGCACCTACGGACGGATCCTGTGCGCTGTTGCCCTGTGCGACGACGATCTCCATGTCCACTCGGTTCACCTGTGGCAGAGCGTGATCGAGAACATCTCGAGTTCCCGTGGGGCCGGGGAGTCGGCGGACAATCTACTGGTGCTCGGAGCCATCGGCTACGCCCGGTTCTGCATCGAGACGGGTCGTCTTGACGAGGCCGAACCGTGGCTGCGCCGCGCAGGTGCCCGCGCGGAGGCACGAGGATGGGAGCTGGCCACGGCCCGAACTCGGCTGGAGCGTGCGACGGTCAGCTGGGCCAGAGGTGACCACATGACCACCGAACGGCTCGTCAATGAGGCCTATCCCGTGATCGCCGAATACGCGCGTGCACATGACGTATCGAGATGCTGGCTCTACTTCGGGCTGACGAGGCTGGGAGCCGGATTGCTGCAGGCGGCGGACGAGTCCTGGGAACACGCAGAGCGCCACTGGCGCGAACTCGGCAAGCCGCTGCACATCCACCGGATCCTTCTGCAGCGCAGCTGGATCGCCATCTTTCGTGGGCGCTACCAGGAGGCCAGAGACCTAGTGGGCCGCGCGCGTACCTGCTTGGAGGAATCTCCCCGCGGTAGTTGGTTGGCCCATGCCAGGCTCGACGATCATCTCGGCACGGTGTGGCGCGCGGACGCGTTGGCCGACCTCGGGTTCGGTACTGTCCGGCAGGACGACGACCCGGCCGAGGTCCAGCCCCTGTTCGGCATCTCACCTGATGGCAGGCGGGCTGATCCGGAGCTGCCCGGATTCCGTTCTGCCATGGACAAACTGGCTCGCGCCGCCGATCTCAAGCTTCCGGCGGCGCTCGCAGTGGACTCGGTGCGCTACTCGATCGTCGATGCCGAGGCCAGAGCCCAGTGGGCCGACTGTGTGTCGGCACCGATGCTCGCAGGGGCCTTCGCGGTGGCCTGGGAGTGGGAGAACACCCCATTGACAGGCGAACTCATCGAGTACCACAGCGCCAGAGGCACGTTCAGCGCCGAGAAGCGGTCTGGTGACCTCGTCGAATGGGCGCGCGTCGCGACGGCTCCTGTTCCAATGAGCGATGTCGATGAACTCGCACAGGTCGCGGCGGGACCGCCGGCCCAGGGACGTTCGCTGACCAGATTGGGCCCACTGCCTGCACTTCGCATGGATCCGTCGGGCGGTCCGGTGCTCGCGCGCTACCGGCTGCTCGCGCGCGACCGGTACGGCCAGCACGTCACCACCGACGAAGTCGCATGGTGCACGTGGCCCTGACCGTGCCGCAGACCCTGGTGCTGCGATTCGCCGACGTCGGCGTGGCGACGTACGCCAGCCTGCGGGTCGTGGGCGACCCGTCGCGGACCGTCACCTGGGTGATCGACGAGCCGTTGGTGCTCGCCGCAATCGGCGAGGTCACCGCCGCTCTGCCCGAGCCGATGGCGGGCGAGTCCCTCGTTGACGCGCTGCATCGGGCCCTCAACGTGGGCGCTCTCGCAGCGCCGGCCACCGAACACGTGCTGGCCCATCGACTGGGTGTGCTGCTGCTGTCGGACGAGGCCTGGGCGCTGCTGATGCGCTGCGCGTCCGAAACCAGGGCCGTTCTGTTCGTTTCGCCCAGTGCCCGCCTGGCACGGGTGCCGTGGTGCCTGGTGGCAATGCCCAGTCGCCGTCCGCCCGCCGAGGATCTGGCGCGCGCCAAGGCGGCCGCCGTTACGTTCGAGGGCACGGTCGCCGCGCAGATCCCCTGGCAGGATGCCGAACCCGCTTCGCTGACCGAGGGGCACCGGTTGATGGAATTGGCCGACGTGTTGATGGCCGTGCCCGCGAACATCGCGAACGCCCCACGTGCGTCCGCTGAATGGGATCAGCGTGCCGGCCGCCCGGTGGTACTGGTGCTGGATCCGCGGGTGCCGGGACAACGTGCCGACTCCGCTCTCGGGTCGGTGCTGGGGCGCCCGGCGGCGGATGCTCCTCTCATCCGGTACTTCTCCGACGTTCTGGCGGAGGTGCTTCCCGCTGTGGCGGATCCGGTCGAGTTGTTCCGGCGCAGCGATGCCGACCGGCACTGGTTGGCCGAGGCCCTGGCCGAATGCCCCAGGCGTCTGCTCTACGTGGGACATGCCACGGCGGCGGAATCGGGCAGTGCCGACCGGGCCGCACTGTATCTCGCGGACGTGGAGCCCTTGACCGCCGCGGACGTGATCTCGATGCGCTTACCCATGCCGCCCCGGGTCGCGCTGCTGGCGTGCGCCTCCGGTGGCGACTACCGGTTCGACGAAGCCACCGGGTTGGTGGCCGCTGCCGTGCTCGGTGGTGCCCAGCTGGTCACCGCAACACTGTGGTCGCTGCCGACGACCGCGGGCTACCGCCGGTTCACCGGTTCGGATGCCGATCCCATGACCGAAGTCGTGGTAGCCGTCGACCGGGCACACGAAACCGACGAAGCAGGCCGCTCGGTCAATCGCTGGCAACGGGATCGAATGCGGCAGTGGCGCGGTGGCGACGTGTCAGCAAGTCCGCTCTACTGGGCGGCTCTCGCCACGTTCGCCGTCGACGGCGCGCGCTGAACGGTCAACCCGGTTGCACGCACACGGTGACGACGTCCTCGTCACCCCGCCTGTAGTAGGTGTCGATCACGCTGCCGGGCACGAGTCCGTCGAGCGCGGAGCGGGGGATCAACGCGGTCTCCTGCGCTGGAAACTGCCCACCGTCGGGCCGGCTCACCATGAGATCGAGTTCGACCTCGAGGTAGTCCTCCCTCGAGAAACCCGTCGCACGCATCGCGGTGATGATGCCGCGGGATCTCGTGCCATGCCGGATCAGATCGAGTTGCGCGTGGCTGACCAGACCCTTGCGGACCAGCATCTGGTCGAACGCCACGCGAACGGCCACCATGTCGTCGGCCATCCAAAGGTGTTCCCGGGCAGCGGGATCGAATGTGACCAGGAGGACGACGCCAGGCCGAAGCCGGGTGACGTCCGCATCGACGTCGCGATGACGCAAGCTACCGATGAATGTCGGCCCGGACGCTCCCTCGACCTCGACCTCGACGATCACGGGGTCGGTCACCGACCGGACCGTGCCGATCCCGACCGCCCGCGCGCCGGGGAGTTCGTCGGGTGGCAGCGAATGCGGTCCGGGAGATTGCCGGAGTGCGGGCGCCGCGATGATTTCGCCGATGGCGGCGAACACGGCGAACAGGGCGAACACGACGGCGGTCATCAGCGGGTTGGTCATGGCAGCCAGCATCACCCCGACGCTGCGCTACCGAACCCAACTTTTCCACGGCCTATCCTGGTCCGATGAGTACCGGGCACGTCATGACGTCGGCTGCCGTCGCCGTGCCCCGGCGCGCTGTGATCGACCAGGCGTGGCGCGCCATCGGTTCCGGGGTGGAGGTGCTCAGTGGGGCCGACGGCGCCCCGCTGCGACGGACGGTCAAGCGCATCCTCGATCCGCTGGTACTGCGATTGCGCGCCAACCCGCAGTACTCGGCACCGGTCCTCGATCCCGAGGTGGCCGCCGTCCTGGCCGACGTGATCGCCGGCCACGCCACTGCGCTCCGTTGTGCAGCAGCATGGTTCGATCTACTGAAGACCCACCGGCGACGGCTGCGGATCACCACGGGCAACGCCCAGGAACTCTACTTCCCGGTGTGTTTCGAACTCGCGATCACCAATGGGGCGCCGTCGCAGCACGGAAGCCTCGTCAGTGATGTCGCCGAGTCGGTGCTGCGCGGTATCCACGACGACCGAGACCGTACCGCGGTCGAGATCTTGAATCGGTACGTCGAGGACAGCCGGGTGCTGGCCGAACTGACCCGGCAGCTGAACCGCAGCTGGTGTGACGTGCAGCCGGGCAACACCATCTCCGGGCCCTTCCTCGCAGGGCTGAGCACCGTCCTCGGGGCCGCCGATGGACACGGTCCGCGGGCAGCCCGCCAACGGGTGTGGTCGGCCCTGGTCGCCGACGCGACGCCCTACAACTTCGGCGCGCGCGTGCGAGTGGAAGACCCCGGACTCCCATGGTCGGTCGTCGATGTCGGGCTGACTTCCCACGAGCCGCAGATGCCGCCGCCGGTACAGCGGGAATCCGACGGTGCTCGCCCACTCGATCGCAGCGTCGTGGACCGGGTCAGAGCCACGTTGCGTCGAGCACTCGACCGAGACGAACTACCCGACATCCCGGCGCTGTGCGCAGAGGAGGTCGACCGGGCCTGCGCACCATGGGGACTGTTGTCGGAGCAGGGGCAGGCGACGTTGATCGCGGGTATCGAGATCGCGGTGGACCTCGCGCCACTGCACGATTCCGCGTCGATGCGCTATGACCTCGGGAGTGTGATTCAGGCGCGGCTGCGTAAGGAGGCCTACGTGTTGCACGCCCGCCGATACCTGGTGCAGGACCAGCCACTGCACCCACGTCAACGCCAGGTGATCGATGATCTGGAGGCCTTCGCGCGGCCGTATCTCAGCCGACTCTGGGCCAGGTTGCACGGCCGCGACGTGTGGCAGGAACCGTGCGACGACGTCGACGACGTTCGGGCGATGCTCGAGGGCGTGGCCAGATCGGTGAGCCTGGACCATCGGCAACGGATCAAGATGATGCTGGAACTCGAGGTGGCCCGATGAGGATCGTGGCGGACTCTGGGTTGTGGAGTACCGGCCCGAGCGTGAGCACGGCACCGGCTCTGGCGGTCCTCGAAGTGGCCGGCGCGGTGCTCGCCTGGACGGCCGACGACCCGGCGGGTGCCGCGGCCACGCGCATCACGTTCACGGATATCGCTGCGGCCGAATGGCTCTGGCGCATTCTCGGTCCGGGTGGCCATGTCGCCGCGGTCACGGCGCTCGAGAGAAAGGCGGTCGAAGGCACCGTCGAGCTGCCCGGAATCGAGCCTGCTGCCGGGCCGCTGGCGCCGCTGCGCCGCCTCGGGATCGGGCACTGGGCGCGAAGGTGGTGGCCGGTCAGCCCACGCGACGGCATCGTTGGTCTGGACTCGGCGCTGCTCGACGCCGAGATCGCTCTGTTGACGGCCGCCGCGCAGGAGTACCTCGCCGAGGACACCCTGGATCTTGACGTGGCCGAACTGCTCCGGCCTCACCACGCCGCGCTGCTGCGGCACCGGGCCGGCGGCGATCCACGCGTCGTCGCCGTCGTCGATGCATGCTCCGAACTGGCACACGAGGTCGGGGCCTGGGGCGCCGAACCGCCGGCGACATTGGACGCGCCGACTCGCCGTGCCGACTATGCCCTGGCAGCCGGCGCCGCGCCTTCTCGCACGTCGACCGTCGCCGTCGCGAGCGGCGTCGAGTCGGTGGACTGGGTTGCCGTGCCTCCAGGGGTTTTCGATGCCGCGGACCAGACGGTCGAATGGCTGGTGGAATGCCTCGATTCGGCGACGGTCGCGACCGTCCAGGTGGCGATGACGGGTGACTCGTACGCATCCGGGATCGCGGTGCGTCTGCGGTCCGGCCCGTTGCACGGTGCGGGGGTTCTCGATCCGGACGGCGTCGCGCGCATCGAACTCGTCGATGCTGGTCGGCAACCGGTGACCGAACACGTCGCCTGGAATCATGACTGGTCGTCGACGACGGTGACCGTCGGTGGCGACGTGAGCCGTTCGCCGGAAGCGACCGAAGTGCGATGGCGTATTCGGGACTTCGCCCGGTCCAGGCTCGCGCGGCCGGGTGCGGATGCGTTCCTCGCCGAGATCCTCGCCGCCGAGTCCGACTATTGACCGAACTACCGCGTAGCGGCCGCAGCGACGGGCACGCTCGCTAGTGGCGCCGGCAGCTGCTGGGACGGCACGCCCGGTGTCCCGATCTGGCCGGCCAGCCACGGCAGCGCGGTGGCGAATGCCTGAGCGGCGAACGGCCAGTCGTGCTTGCCCGGCTGCTCGACGACCGCACAGTCGATCCCGTTTGCGCCGCCGAGTGCGCACAGTGAGTTCGCGGCGACCGCCTGGTCGCTGGCGTGGCCCGCGGCGTCCCGTGTACCGAGTGCGCCGTCGGTCACGTTCACAACGGTCGGCGCCGATGATGCCACTTCGTTGACGTCGAACCAGCCGGCGACACGAGCGAATCGTCCGTGCCGGGTGATCACCGTCGTCGGATCGAAGTCGGCGTAGCGGTCGGCATTTCCGCCGAAGAGCCGTTCGATGGTCTGTTGTTTGGTGCCGGAGTTGGGAGTGAGGTCACCCGCGATGTCCTCGAAGGCACTGAACATGTCGGGGTGCATCACGGTAAGGTCCACGGCACACGTGCCGCCCATGGACCAGCCGACCACGCCCCAGTTGGCCCGGTCCGTGCTGACCCCGTAGCTCGATTCCATGAACGGCACGACGTCCTTGGTCAGGTGGTCAGCGGCGTTGCCGCGGCTTCCGTTGACGCATTCGGTGTCGTTGTTGAACGCGCCCCCGGAGTCCACGAAGACCAACACAGGCGCGTTGCCGCCGTGCTGGGCGGCGAAGGCGTCCATGGTGTTGACGGCGTTGCCTGCGCGGAGCCAGTCTGCGGGCGTGTTGAACTCACCGCCGATCATCATGATGGTCGGCAGGGCGGGGGGCGGGTCGGATGTGAACCATGCGGGCGGAAGATAGACGAGTTCGCCGCGGTGGTTGAAACCCGATGCGGTCGAGGGGATGTCGACTTTCACCAGTGAACCGGTGATCGGAGGGCGTCGCGCCTTCTGCATGGCCACGACCGTGGCCTGATTCGTCTGGTCGGGAAGTGGTCCCGCGGTCAGCTGATTCCACGCCGTCTGCACGGTGGGGACGTAGCCCACCCAAAGGTTGAGCGCGAGCGCGGAGCACACCAGGCACAACGGCAGTGCCGCCGTCGACACCGCGCGGCGCCACCATCGTGCCTGTCGCCAGCCCGCGACCAGGATGACCGCGGCGGTGCCCGTCGCGGTCGTCCAGATCCACAGCACCTTGGGGGCGGGGTCGCCCGCCAACCCCTGCGATGACACGTACCAGCGCGCCACGGCTGTCAGGGCTAGTCCCACGACGCCGGCGATCGGCACCCACACCATCCGCCAACGCCTTTCGCGCCAGCCGATCGCAGCGACCATCGCCGCGACCGCGATCACCTGAACCGTCACCGGCAACCAGCCGTGCATCAAGGAGAGGTGTTGTTGACGAAACGGTCCGGCGAAGTATGCGATCAGAGCGTCGGCGATCCTCAGCGGTGAAGGCGGCACACCGTCATGGTGGACGCCGAACCTGCGGGTGGCCTGTGAAGCCCACGTTTCAGCGGGGCTTGGCCAGGGGGAACGGCAGGGTCTCCCGGATGCTGCGCCCGGTGATCAACATGACGACGCGATCGACCCCGACGCCCAGGCCTCCGGTCGGCGGCATCGCGTACTCCATCGCCTGGAGGAAGTCCTCGTCGAGTTCCATGGCTTCTGGATCGCCGCCGGCCGCCAGCAACGACTGCTCCTGCAGTCGCCTGCGCTGTTCCACCGGATCGGTCAGCTCGCTGTAGGCAGTACCCAACTCGACCCCCCACGCCACCAGGTCCCAGCGTTCGGCGACCCCGGCAATGCTGCGGTGTGGCCGGGTCAGCGGTGACACCGACGTCGGGAAGTCCTTGTAGAACGTCGGACGTTCGGTCTGGCCCTCCACCAGTCGCTCGTACAGTTCCAGCACGACGGCGCCTGCGTCCCAGTGCGTCAGATAGGGGACTCCACTCCGGTCGCACAGTTCTCGCAGCCTGGCCAGGTCCGTGCCTGGGTCGATCTGCTCGCCCAGCGCCTCCGACACCGCGCCGTGCACGCTCACGACCGGCCACTCGCCGGAGATGTCGACGGCGCGCAATCTCCCGTCGTCACCGGGTCGCATCACCACCTGGCTGCCGTTGGCGGCCTCCGCGGCGTTCTGGATCAGCTCTCGGCAACCGTCCACCCAGACGTTGTAGTCGGCGTGCGCCTGGTATGCCTCCAACAGCGTGAACTCCGGATTGTGACTGAAGTCCACACCCTCGTTGCGGAACGCCCGCCCGAGTTCGAAGACGCGCTCCACCCCACCCACGCAGAGGCGCTTGAGGTAGAGCTCGGGTGCGATGCGCAGGTACAGGTCGAGGTCGTAGGCGTTGATGTGCGTCATGAAGGGCCGGGCATTCGCACCGCCGTGGATCTGTTGCAGGATGGGCGTCTCGACCTCGAGGAAACCCTTGCCGACCAACGTCTCCCGGATCGCGTGCAGGATGCGACTGCGGGCGGTGATCAGGTCGCGTGACTCGGTGTTGATGGCCAGGTCGACGTAGCGCGTGCGGACCTTCGCTTCGGGGTCGGTGAGGCCCTTCCACTTGTCGGGCAGCGGCCGCAGGCACTTGCCGATCAGCCGCCAGTGGTCGGCCAGCAGGGACGGCGTGCCCGACCTGCTCTTGCCCATGGTGCCGGTCACCTCGATCAGGTCGCCGAGGTCGATCGCGTTGGTGACGTCGGCCGTCCCGCCCATGCTGAGCCGGGAGTTGTCGAACAGCACCTGCACCTCACCAGACCAGTCGCGCAACTCGGCGAACAGCACCCCGCCGTAGTCACGCATCCTCAGCACCCGGCCGGCGACACTGACCGTCATGTCGGCGGTAGTGACGGCTTCCGCGACGGTGTGGCTCGGGGCCCGTCCCACTGGGTAGGCGTCGACTCCGTTGTCCTGCAACGTCTTCAACTTCGCCATCCGGACCCGAACCTGTTCGGGCAAGCGGGTGGCGTGGTCGGTGTCGACGTCGCCGATCGTCAGGCCGACGAGGTCGGGGGCGCTACCGTCATCGTGTAGTCGGCCGGTCTTCATCAGATTCTCGGGTACCGAGGAATGCTGGCCCGTGTGCTGCTTGGCCCGTCGGCTGAACGGTAGGACCAGGAACCCCTCGGCGATCACCGACGCCACGCCGACCCGTGGGACGAGTCGGGCGTCCTCGTAGCACGCGAAGCGCGGCACCCACTCCGGTTGGTACTTCATGTTCGACCGGTACAGCGTTTCCAGCTGCCACCATCGGGAGAAGAACACCAGGAGTGCGCGCCACAACCGCGCCACGGGGCCGGCACCTAGTTGGGCGCCCTCCTCGAAGGCGGACCGGAACATGGCGAAGTTCAGCGAGATGCGGCTGATGCCGATGTCCTCGGCCTGCAGACACAGCTCGCTGACCATCAATTCGATGGTGCCGTTGGGGGATTGCGGCGAGCGACGCATCAGATCCAGGGAGACCCCGTTGGTGCCCCACGGCACCAACGACAGCATCGCGAAGACGTCGTCATCGTCTCCGACTGCCTCCACTAGTAGACAGTCACCGTCGGCGGGATCGCCCAGTCGACCCAGTGCCATGGAGAACCCGCGCTCGGTCTCGGTGTCGCGCCAGCTGTCTGCGCGTCGGTTCACCGCGGCCATCTCCTCGGCCGACAGGTCGCGATGCCGACGATGCCGCACGGTGAGCCCGGCGCGTCGCGCTCGCGTCACCGCCTGGCGTACCGGTTTCATGTCAGGGCCGGACAATTTGAAGGTGTCGGGGTGCAGGATCGCCTCGTCGCCCAGTTCGAGGGCGTTGAGTCCGGCGGTACGGAACGCCTGCGCCGCAGAAGAACTCGCGCCCATGACTCCAGGCGCCCAGCCATACGACTGGCACAGGTCGAGCCAGCCGGCGATGGCGGCCGGCCAGGCCTTGGTATCGCCGACGGGGTCACCACTGGCCAGGCAGACCCCCGCCTCGACGCGGTAGGTGATCGCCGCGCGGCCGTTGGGGGCGAACACCACGGACTTGTCGCGGCGGGTGGCGAAGTAGCCCAGCGAGTCGTTCTTGCCGTACAACTCGAGCAGGCCGCGGATCGCGGATTCGTCCTCGCCGGTCAGCGCGTTCTCTGCCCGCTGGGAGCGGAACAGCACGATCGCGGCGACCATCAGCGCGACCGCGCCGAACAGGCCCAGCAGCGCATTGACGAAGACGTGCGTCTGCCCCGTGAACGCGTCCGGGTCCGCACCGGCGAACGCGCTCACCCGGTTCAAGCGCGTACCAGGGCCGGTCCGAGCGGGCCAGCGACCCGGGAAACAACTCGACCAGCCCCCACCCGATGAGGGTGCCGATCGCCATGCCGGCGACCAGGGTCGCGGCGGCCTTGATCAGTGCGCCGCGCCGGACCTTCGCCCAGAACTCCTTGCGTGCCAGGACCAGGAAGCCGATCGCCGCCACGTGAAAAACGAGCCCGATGCCTTCGCCGATGTCCTCCATGACCGAATCGCTGCCGGTGAGCTCGTTGTTGGCGAAGAGGTCGAAGACGTTCCACCCGATGGCCGCGACCATGTACAGGACGAGGATCCACCACGCGACGGACTTGCGCGCCGCGAGCGCAGCGGCGAGCAGGGCCAGGACGAAGGCCCACGCGAAGCTGGTGTCGGGGAAGTTGAAGAGGTAGTCGTTGACGAACTCGCGGGGAATCCTGATGATCCCGCGGACCGTGTGGGACACGCTGGCGATCAGGGACAGCGTGGCGATGACGCCCACCGTCCACCCGGCCGCAGCGGGAACCCACCAGTACGTGGTGCGTTGCCTCTTGTTCACCGCTGCGAGGGTCATAGAGCGCGAGGATATTCGCTCTGGCCGTGAAATTTAGTGGGACTGGAACCGGCCGGTCTACCAGACCGGGCCGGTGAACCACTCGCCCGGACCCTGACCTGGCGCGTCGGGCGCCGCGCTGTACTCGCGGAAGGCCAGTTGCAGACCCTTCAACCCGTCGCGGATGGGTCCCGCATGCGGACCGAGGTACTCGATCGCGCCCTTGCACAGACCGGCCAGGGCGTTGATCAGTCGCCTGGCCTCGTCGAGATCCCGGTGCGGGCTGTCGTCGGGGTCCTCTGCCGACAGACCGAGCTTCTCCGCGGCGGCGCTCATCAACATGACGCCGGCCCGGGTGATCACCTCGACGGCGGGGATCTCTGCAAGCTCCCGGGTCGGCGGGGCGGCGGCGTTCTCGGCGGGTTCGGGAACATCGGTCATGCCTGCTAGACTGGCATGCGCGACCGTCCAGGCGTACGCCAGGACAGCAAGTGGAGTCCCACTCCCACCGTTGACCGTACAGGCTCAGCGGTCCGGTCTCGGGTACCTAGCGGTACCCGTTCTGCGTTCTACGCAGGCGGTTTTCAGCCGTGACCGGTCGGCACCGGGCCCTGCATATGCAGGGCTCGCGCTCTTTTTGGGCGATGGTGGCGCGGGACTCCTCGAAGACGACATAGGAGGCCCCATCAGCACTGAGACACGCATCAACGAGCGCATACGCGTACCTGAAGTTCGCCTGATCGGACCGGGCGGTGAACAGGTTGGCATCGTGCGCATCGAAGATGCACTCCGCGTCGCCGCGGACGCCGATCTCGATCTCGTCGAAGTAGCCCCAGACGCCAAACCCCCGGTTTGCAAGATCATGGACTACGGCAAGTTCAAGTACGAGACGGCTCAGAAGGCGCGTGAGTCTCGCAAGAACCAGCAGCAGACCGTCGTCAAGGAACAGAAGCTGCGACCGAAGATCGACCCCCACGACTACGAGACCAAGAAGGGTCACGTCGTCCGCTTCCTCGAAGCAGGGTCCAAGGTCAAGGTCACCATCATGTTCCGCGGACGCGAGCAGTCCAGGCCCGAACTGGGTTACCGGCTGTTGCAGCGCCTGGGCGCCGACGTCGCCGATTACGGCTTCGTCGAGACGTCGGCCAAGCAGGACGGCCGGAACATGACGATGGTGCTGGCTCCGCACCGTGGTGCGAAGACTCGCGCCAAGGCAGCGCACGACGCTGACGAGCCGATTGCGCGACGCGCGACTCCCGCGGACGCGCCGGCTGCACAGCCCGCGAACGCCGAGCCCAGCCAAGCACCGACCGACACCCCACAGAACTGAGGAAAGAATGCCCAAGGCAAAGAGCCACAGCGGCGCCTCCAAGCGTTTTCGCCGCACTGGCACCGGAAAGATCGTTCGCCAGAAGGCCAACCGCAGGCACCTGCTCGAGCACAAGCCGAGTTCGCGCACCCGTCGCCTCGACGGACGCACCGAAGTGGCGGACAACGACACCGCCCGCGTGAAGAAGATGCTCAACGGCTGACCCGGCCCCCCTGACCGCTCGAGAATAGGAACACCCCATGGCACGCGTGAAGCGCGCAGTGAACGCCCAGAAGAAACGGCGCACAATACTCAAGGCCTCCAAGGGCTACCGCGGGCAGCGCTCGCGGCTCTACCGCAAGGCCAAGGAACAGCAGCTGCACTCCTTGACCTACGCATACCGCGACCGGCGCGCCCGCAAGGGCGAGTTCCGCAAGCTGTGGATCTCCAGGATCAACGCTGCGGCTCGCGCCAATGACATCACCTACAACCGGCTGATTCAGGGCCTGAAGGCCGCCGGCGTCGAGGTGGATCGCAAGAACCTGGCCGAGATCGCCGTGAGTGACCCCGCCGCGTTCACCGCGTTGGTCGAGGTTGCCAAGAAGTCTCTGCCCGACGATGTCAACGCACCGTCCGGAGAGGCCGCCTGAGCCACTCCCGCGATGCACTGACCGAACGTTCGACCCGCGTGGCGGCGGCGGTCAAATTGCATCGACACATAGCACGACGCCGCGCCGCACGCTTCCTCGCCGAGGGCCCAAACCTCGTCGAGGCCGCGCTGCGGCGCGGTCTCGTCGTCGAGGTGTTCGCCACCGACGATGCACTGGAACGGTTCGGCGCGCTGCTCGATGGCGCGCCGGTGCATCGTGTTACGGAGCGCGCCGCAAAGGCGTTGTCCGACACGGTGTCTCCCGTCGGACTGGTGGCCGTGTGCACGACGCCGGACGTGCTACTCGCCGACGTCCTCGCGGCACGCCCGGCATTGGTGGCGGTGGCCGTGGAGACCTCGGAGCCGGGCAATGCCGGGACCTTGATCCGGCTGGCCGACGCCATGGGCGCCGACGCCGTCGTGCTGGCCGGGAACAGTGTCGACCCCTACAACGGGAAGTGTCTGCGGGCGTCGGCGGGAAGCATCTTCGCCCTGCCCGTGCTACTGGCCGACGACCCCGGCGAGCTCGTTGGATCGCTTCGCGCGGCGGGGCTGCGCGTGTTGGCGACGACGCTGGACGGGGAGACCCCCCTCGACGCTGCGGACCTGTCTGCACCGACGGCGTGGTTGTTCGGATCCGAGGCGCACGGACTGGCATCCGACGTTGCCGCACTGGCCGACGCGCGAGTGTGCATCCCCATGCGGGGACGTGCCGAAAGCTTGAACGTCGCTGCAGCGGCTGCGATCTGTCTCTACGAGAGTTCGCGGGCGTCCCGTCGCGGCTAGGCGACCCGCCTGAGTGGTTCCGGAGGTCGCGAATTCCTCGCGATGTATTGTTCGACGATACAGTTTGGATGTTCTGTGTAACGTCTGCCGTCTCTAGCCGAAACCGGTGAGTCATGACCCGATACGACTACGTCATTGCCGGAGCCGGGTCGGCGGGATGCGTCCTGGCCAACCGGTTGTCGGCCGACCCGGGAGTCACGGTGCTGCTGGTCGAGGCCGGTGGCCGCGACCGGCATCCGATGTTCCACGTCCCCAAGGGCTCCGGGATGTTGATGGAGAACGAGAAGTACGCGTGGCGCTACCTCACGACCCCCTTCGGACCCAACCGCCGGTCGGAATACTGGACCCGCGGGAAGGTCGTCGGCGGTTCGAGTTCGATCAACGGGATGGTCTACAACCGCGGCAATCGCGCCGACTACGACGAACTGGAGCGGCTCGGCAACAAGGGCTGGGGCTGGAACGACATCCTGCCGATCTTCACGTCGTTCGAGGACAACGAATTCGGGCCGTCCCCGACGCGCGGGACCGGGGGTCCGCTTCACGTCTCGGTGGCGGCCGACCAGGATCGCCTGTGCCGGGAGATCGTCGGTGCCGGCGTCGCCGCCGGGCTGAACGAGGTCCAAGACATCAACGAGTCCGACGACCCGCGTATCGGCTACACGCCAGCGACCATCAGGAACGGGCGCCGGGTCAGCGCCGCGGACGCGTTCCTCAAGCCGGTGAGGGGTCGCGCAAACCTCACCGTGCTGGTGAACACCACGGTCACGCGGGTGAACATCAAGGGCGACCGCGCGGTGGGCATCACGGTCACCACACCGAACGGCGCCACCGCGGGCATCAATGCCTCCCGCGAAGTCATCATCGCGCTCGGAAGTCTGGGCAAGCCCCAAACTCCTCCAGCTGTCGGGCATCGGACCGGGCACGGTTCTGGAGGACGCAGGGGTGCCCGTGCTGCTCGACCGGGCGAACGTCGGGCAGCGGATACGGGAGCACCGCTGCTTCGCGCTGAAGTACCGACTGAACGAAGACCTTGGCTACAACCGTGAACTGTCCAGCAGCATCGGGCAGGCGAAGGCCGGCGTCCGTTATCTGGCCACCCGCAAGGGCTCACTGGCAACGCCGACGTTCGACGTCCTTGCGTTCATGAAGACCACCCCTGACGCCGAACGCGTCGACGGACAGTTGTTGTTGGGGCCGTTCACGATCCCCGCCTATCAGGCCGGCGAACCGGTGGCCATCGAGCGGGAGCCCGGGTTGTCGTGCCTTGGCTTCACCTTGCGCCCGACGTCGGAGGGCAGCGTGAGGATCACCAGTGCGAATCCCGACGCACCGCTGCTGCTCGAACCGAACTACCTGACGAGCGACCATGACCGAACCACGACCGCCAACCTGCTCCGCAGGTCGCGTGAGCTGTTCGCCCAGTCGCCGATCGCCGACCGCATCGACCACGAGCTGTACCCAGGCGAAGATGCGGTCAGTGACGACGAACTGGTCGATTCCGCTCTCGACGGCGGCTACTGCGGCTACCACGCGGTTGGCAGCTGCGCCATGGGGCCCAGCGACGACGACGTCGTCGACGGCCGGCTGCGGGTCAGGGGAGTCGACGGACTACGTGTGGTGGACTGCTCCGCGATGCCGATCATGTTGGCGGGCAATCTCAATGGGCCGGTGATGGCGATGGCGGACAGGGCGTCGCGGTTCATCGCCGAGGACCTGTGACCCGCCGGTCTACCCGCCGAGCAGCCCCCGTGCCACGTGGGTGATCTGAACCTCGTTGCTCCCGGCATAGATCATCAACGACTTGGCGTCCCTGGCCAGCTGCTCGACGCGGTACTCGGTCATGTAGCCGTTACCGCCGAACACCTGGACGGCCTCCATCGCCACGTCCGTGGCCGCTTGCGAGCTGTACCACTTCATCGCCGACGCTTCGGCCAGTGAGATCGACGTGCCGGTATGCGCCGCCTCGATGACGCGAAACAGCATGTTGCGCACGTTCATCCGGGCCACTTCCATGTTCGCCAGCTTCAACTGGATGAGCTGGAACCGACCGATCTCGCTACCCCACAGCGTGCGCGACTTCGCGTAGTCCACACACAGCCGGAGGCACTCCTCGATCACGCCGAGCGCCATCGCCACGACCCCGATCCGCTCGGCGGAGAAGTTCGACCGAGCGCTGTCGCGGCCGTCGCCGGAGCCGCTGTCCTCGGTCTCCCCGAGCAGCCGGTCACGCCCCAGTCGGACGTTGTCGAAGAAGAGTTCGCCCGTGCGCGAACTGTGAATCCCCATCTTGCGGAAGGGTTTCGACTGGACGAAACCCTCGATGCCGCGATCGAGGACGAAGGTGAGTACCTCGCGTTTGCGTTTGTCGGCGTCGGGATCGCCCTCGTCGAGCTTGGCGTAGACCACCGTGACGTCGGCGTCGGGCCCGTTGGTGATGAAGGTCTTCTGGCCGTTGAGGACGTAACCGTCGCCGTCGCGTACGACGTAGGACTTCATGCCGCCGAACGCGTCGGAACCCGAATCGGGCTCGGTGATCGCCCAGGCGCCGACCTTCTCGTAGGTGACCAGTTCGGGTAGCCAGCGCTCCTGTTGGGCCAATGTGCCGCGGGACGCGATGGTGGGCACCGTGAGCCCCAGGCTGACGCCCACTCCCGTGACCACGCCCATGCTCGCGCGGCAAAGTTCGCTGATCAGGACGAACCCCATGCCCGCCTGATCGCCTCCACCGCCGAACATTCCGCCCGACGGGGCGCCGTGCGACACCGGAGCCGTCGCGCATCCTGGCCAGTCGCCGTTCCAGCGACTCCTTGCGCCATCGCGTCGATACCGAACGTCGAGAACAGCTTTCGGATGATGGGGTAGGGCGTCATGTCGCCGCTCTCGAGATCGTCGACATGCGGCCGGATCTCCTTGTCCA
This sequence comes from uncultured Actinomycetota bacterium, assembly GCA_963798245.1. Classification (GTDB taxonomy): domain Bacteria; phylum Actinomycetota; class Actinomycetes; order Mycobacteriales; family Mycobacteriaceae; genus Mycobacterium. Next base: position 101,768 of record CAWCSO010000001.1, on the reverse strand, counting down.
CGAAATCGCGGACGGCGTCGCGCACGGCAAGATCGACGTCGGACCATTCGAGCATCTGTTCAGGCTGCCTTTCGAGTCTCCTGCTGTCCATGGGTGTGCCGTCACCATAGGCGTGGCAACGCATGTTGTTCTCGGTTTGCACGTGGCTCGCCCGGAGGCGTCGTGTCCTGGCTCAGGTGCGCGGCGCGCCGACCGTCGTGATGTGACCAAGATCGTGCATGCCTCGTCGGGGCCGCTCTGACCAGTATGTTCGCGTCCCGCGGCGGCTCGCATCGTTGCCGTTGCTCAGATCCGACACTTAGGCTGGTGTGGTGGATGTCGAATCGTTCGAGGAACGATCCGGCGGGCTGGAGCGCAGCGACCTGGGTTACGGCGCCAGTGGACCGCTGGGATGGCTGAAGGCCACCAACCACAGCCCCGGTGTGATCGCCTTCATCCGGCGCGCGCGGCGCGCCCTGCCCGGCGACCCGGACTTCGGGGATCCGCTGTCGGCGTCGGGTGTCGGGGGACCGAGTGCGGCCGCCCGCGCAGCCGACCGACTGCTGGACCGGGAGGCCGTGTCCCGCGAAGTCAGCCTCGGCGCCCTGCAGGTGTGGCAGGCGGTGACCGAGAGGGTGTCCGGTAGGCCCGCGAACCCCGAGGTGACGTTGGTCTTCACCGACCTGGTCGGTTTCTCCGATTGGGCGCTGTCAGCCGGCGACGATGCCACCCTGCGACTGTTGCGGCGCGTCGCCCAGGTGATGGAGCCGCCGCTGCTGGCGGCAGGCGGGCAGATCGTCAAGCGCATGGGTGACGGCGCGATGGCCGTCTTCGCGGATCCGGCAACCGCGGTCAGGGCCGTCCTCATCGCCCTGGACGCGTCCAGAACCGTCGAGGTGGACGGCTACACACCGCGGTTGCGCGCGGGCATCCACACCGGGCGGCCGCTGCGGATCGGCTCGGACTGGCTCGGGGTGGACGTCAACGTCGCGGCGCGTGTGATGGAACGGGCGACCAGGGGTGGACTGATCGTGTCCCAGGCCACGTTGGAGGGAATCTCCGACGAGGACCTGGCATCCCTCGACGTCACCGTGAAACGGGTGAGGAAGCAGTTGTTCTCGGCCAAGATCGCGGGCGTGCCCGAGGATCTGGCGATGTACTGGGTGAAGCCACGCACGGACACGTCCGCCGGCGAGGTTGAGGAAGCTACGCCGCCGGGGGCGTGACCTTCTCCACAGTCGTGGATTCATCCACAGTTGACCCTGCCGCAGAGCGCCGCGGTCATGGGAACGGCCTAGATTCGCTCATATGTTCGATGAATTGGTCGCCAGCGCGGTTGCTGCCAACGGCGCGGACGCGCTCGGTGCTTGGGCCCGCGTCGAGGCCGCCGCGTGCGCGAGGCGCCTGGCCGCCATGGTGGGCATCCTCGATCGGTGCTACGCCGCGGCCGGCTCGGCAGACCGCGAGCAATGGTGCCTCGACAACTGGGGCGCGGTGTGTGCACAGATCGGCGCGGCGCAGCAGATCACGCCCGGAGCGGCATCGAGCCAGCTCGTGGTGGCGACTGCACTCAGGGACCTTCTACCCACGGTCGCCGAACGCTTCGCCGAGGGTGCCGTGTCGTATCGGACCGTGTCCGCGATCGTCTGGCGCACGGCGCTGGTCCAGGATCCCGCCGCACTCCGGAAGTTGGACGCAGCCCTCGCGGCCGCGATCCTCGACTGGCCGCCGATGTCACAGGACAAGACCGAGAAGGCAATCGACTACTGGGTCGACCGCTACGACCGTGACGCGCTTCGACGCACCCAGTCTTCCTCGCGGTCGCGCTGTGTCGAGATCCGGTCGCAGGACGGCAGCGGTACGTCGTCGCTGTGGGGCACACTGCTCGCCCACCACGCCGAGGCGTTGGACCGAAGGTTGGATGCGATGGCGGGGATGGTGTGTAGCGCCGACCCCCGGACGCTCGACCAGCGCCGGGCCGACTCGATGGGCGCATTGGCGGATGGGCTCGATCGACTGCCATGTCAGTGCGGCGAGTCGACCTGCCTCGAGGCCACGCCTGCGAGTTCCGTCGTCGTCCACGTGGTCGCCGGTGCGGACGCCGTCGCGACCACGACTGAAACCCGTGACATGGACGGGAAGTCGCCCGGGCGTCCGAGCAAGCCGCTGCGGCAGATGACCCTTGCCGAGCTGATGACGCCGGAGCCGTCGACCGGTCCCTCCGCAACGAAACCCGGAGTGGTGATCGGCGGCCCGTTGCTGCCTGGGCCTCTGGTCACCCGAATCGCAGCCACCGCCAAGGTGAGGACGATCACTCATCCCGGTGTCGCGAGTCCTGAACCCCGCCATTCGCCTTCGCAGGCACTGGCGGAGTTCGTTCGGTGCCGTGATCTGACATGCAGATTCCCGGGGTGCGATGCACCAGCCGACCGTTGCGACATCGATCACACGATCCCGTACCCGGCCGGGCCCACTCAGGCCTCCAACCTCAAGACTTTGTGCCGAAAACATCACTTGCTCAAGACTTTCTGGGGTGGTGACCGAGGCTGGCGTGACCGTCAACTACCTGACGGCGACGTGATCTGGACGGCTCCGGACGGCCAGGAGTACACGACACGGCCGGGGAGTCGGCTGCTGTTTCCGGCCCTCTGCGTACCGACGGCAGAGGTGTCCGTCGCCGACACGGGCTACTCCGACGGCAGTGCCGGCCTGACCATGCCCCGTCGGGCAAGAACACGCGCTGACGATCGCGCCCGCCGCATCGATGAGGAGCGGCGCCTCAACCAGGAGGAGCGGGGCGATGGATCGACGGTGGGTCCGGATGCGGTGCCCTTCTAGGCGCACCGCGCGGTCACGTGAACTCGTCGGCCGACGCCTCGATCCAGTCGGACCGCCATGATTCGGGCGGATCGTCCAGCAACTCGCCGGGCATCAGCCACTCGTAGATCTCGGCGTAGGTTCTGGTGCGCTGAGCGCTGATACGACGGTTGAGCATTGCGGGGGACAGTTCATCGAAGCCGCCGAGGCCCATCGACGCGACGATCTGAGCGGCACTGGCGACCGTGGCCCGCTGGTAGTTGAACACCCGGGTGGTCTTGTCCGGCACGTCGAGCGCCCGGGTGCGCGCTGGGTCCTGGGTGGCGACGCCCGTGGGGCAGGTATTGGTGTTGCACTTCAGTGCCTGGATACACCCGACGGCGAACATCATCGCGCGCGCCGACAACGTGAAGTCGGCTCCCTGGCAGATGCGGCTCACGATGTCCACTCCGCTGGCGACCTTGCCCGACGCGCCGATCCGAACACGGTCCCGCAGGCCCGTGCCTACCAGGCAGTTGTGCACCATCATCAGGCCCTCCGTCAGGGGCATGCCGACGTGGTCCTCGAACTCCTGGGGCGCCGCCCCGGTGCCGCCCTCGGACCCGTCGACGATCACGAAGTCCGGCGCGATGCCCGTGGCGATGATGGCCTTGCAGATCGACAGGAACTCGGTCCTGGCTCCGACGCACAGCTTGAACCCGATCGGTTTGCCACCTGACAACTGCCGCAGCAACGCGATGAACTCGACGAACTCGGTAGGGGTCGTGAACGCACTGTGGGCCGGCGGCGAGATCACGGTGACCCCGACCGGCACGCCACGGGCGGCCGCCACCTCGGGGCTCACCTTTGCGCCGGGCAGAACCCCGCCCAGGCCTGGCTTCGCGCCCTGCGACAACTTGATCGACACGGCCTTCACGGCGTCGATCCGCGCCTTCTCCGCGAAGGTGGCCGCATCGAAGTGGCCGTCGGGCCCGCGGCAGCCGAAGTAGCCCGATCCGATTTCCCAGATCAGGTCGCCGCCCCCGCGCAGGTGGTGTTCGCTGATACCTCCCTCGCCGGTGTCCTGCGCGAACCCGCCGCGCGCGGCACCGGCGTTGAGCGCCACGACGGCGTTGGCCGACAAGGCGCCAAAACTCATCCCCGATACGTTGAGCAGGGCGATGTCGTACGGCGCAGCGCAGTCCGGCCCACCGAGGCGAACCCTGGGCTCGAGGTCTGAGGCGAATCGGGCGCGGATCGAATGCCGGAGAAACTCATAGCCGAGCGCATTGACGTCGCGCTCGGTGCCGAACGGTTCATCACTCTTGGTGGCCTTGGCCCGCTCGTAGACGAGGTCGCGGGTCTCCCGGTCGAACGGCGCCGCCTCGGTGTTGGATTCGATGAAGTACTGCCGGATCTCCGGCCGTAACAGCTCCATCAGGAATCGGACGTGCCCCAGGATCGGGTACAGGCGCAGGATGGTGTGCCGGGTCTGGACGAGGTCCCAGGTGCCCAGCGCAGCCAGGCCGGTCAGCACCGCGGCGACCACCCACCAACCCGACGACCACGTCAGCGCCGCGATCACCGCCAGCACCGCCCCGAGCCAGATGCCGCCGACGATCATGGGCCGCAAGAACACCGCGTGAGGGTATCGCGAGTCACAGTCGGTCCGTGGCTATGATCGCCGAGTGGCTGAGCAGCCCATCGAGATGGGGAACGAATCGCCGGGGTCGTCATCCCCGGGATCGACCGAGCAAGCGCTGACCGAAGCCGTCAGCTCCGCTCGACGTGCGTTCGATGCGGCCGCTGACCTCGACGACCTGGCGCGTGCCAAGACCGAACACCTCGGCGATCGGTCGCCGATAGCACTGGCGCGCCAAGCTCTCGGATCGCTGCCGAAGGCGGACCGTGCCGACGCCGGCCGTCTGGTCAACGTGGCGCGCTCCGGCGCACAAGCCGCATACGACGAGCGGCTCGAGGTGTTGCGCGCCGAGAGGGACGCCGCCGCGTTGGTCGCAGAACGCATCGACGTGACCCTGCCGTCGACGCGTCAGCCGCTCGGGGCAAGACACCCGATCACCATTCTGGCCGAGCACGTCGCCGACACGTTCGTGGCGATGGGCTGGGAACTCGCCGAGGGACCGGAGGTGGAGACCGAGCAGTTCAACTTCGACGCGCTGAACTTCCCGCCGGATCACCCCGCACGCAGCGAACAGGACACCTTCCACATCGCCCCCGAGGGTTCGCGGCAGGTGCTGCGCACCCACACCTCGCCGGTGCAGATCCGCGCGCTGCTGGAACGCGAGTTGCCGGTGTACATCATCTCGATCGGGCGGACGTTTCGCACCGACGAACTCGACTCCACCCACACTCCGGTGTTCCACCAGGTCGAAGGCCTCGCGGTGGACCGCGGGCTGACCATGGCCAACCTCAAGGGCACGCTCGATGCATTCGCCCGAGCCCAGTTCGGCCCGGCCGGGCGTACCCGGTTCCGTCCGCACTTCTTTCCGTTCACCGAGCCGTCGGCGGAGGTCGACGTGTGGTTCGAGAACAAGAAGGGCGGGGCAGGCTGGGTGGAATGGGGTGGCTGCGGAATGGTCAACCCGAACGTCCTGCGCGCGTGCGGCATCGACCCCGATGAGTACTCGGGCTTCGCCTTCGGCATGGGTCTGGAACGAACCCTGCAGTTCCGCAACGGTATCCCGGACATGCGCGACATGGTCGAGGGCGACGTGCGGTTCTCGCTGCCGTTCGGGGTGGGAGCCTGATGCGCGTTCCCTACAGCTGGTTGCGCCACGTGGTGGCAGCTGGCGCACCGGGTTGGGACATGTCCGTCGACGACCTCGAACGGACGCTGATCGACATCGGTCACGAAGTCGATCAGATCATCACCGTTGGCCCGGTCACCGGCCCGCTGACCATCGGCAAGGTCGTCGACATCGAGGAACTCACCGAGTTCAAGAAGCCGATTCGAGCCTGCAAGGTCGACGTCGGAGACCACAACGTAGACGACGTACCCCGTGACATCGTCTGCGGGGCAACGAACTTCAACGTGGGCGACCTGGTCGCCGTCGCACTTCCGGGTACCACCCTGCCCGGCGATTTCACCATCGCCAAGCGAAAGACCTATGGGCGCACCTCCGATGGAATGATCTGCTCGTCGGCGGAGCTGAACCTCGGTTCCGACCACGCCGGCATCCTCGTCCTGCCGCCGGGAACCGCGGCACCCGGCGACCCGGCCATCGACGTACTCGGACTCGACGACGTGGTCTTCGATCTGCAGATCACCCCGGATCGCGGCTACTGCCTGTCGATTCGCGGGATGGCGCGTGAGATCGCGTGCGCCCTGGACCTGGAGTTCGTCGACCCTGCCGACGTCACGCCGCTTCCCGTCGTCGGCGAGGCGTGGCCACTGACGGTCCAGCCGGGCACCGGCGTGATGCGGTTCGGACTGCGACCCGTCACGGGGATCGACCCGACTGCCGTGTCACCGTGGTGGATGCAGCGCAGGCTTCTGCTCAGCGGAATCCGAGCCATCTCACCGGCCGTCGACGTGACGAACTACGTCATGCTCGAGATCGGCCACCCGATGCACGCGCACGACCGCAGCCTCATCACGGGTGGGTTCGACGTCCGGTTCGCGGCGCCGGGGGAGACGGTCGTCACCCTCGACGACGTTAACCGCAAGCTCGATCCCGGCGACGTCCTGATCGTCGACGACGTCGCCACCGCGGCGATCGGCGGCGTGATGGGTGCCGGCACCACCGAGGTCCGCGACAGCACCACCGACGTCCTCCTCGAGGCGGCGGTGTGGGACCCGGCGGCGGTGTCGCGCACTCAACGCCGCCTGCATCTGGTCAGCGAGGCGAGTCGCCGCTACGAGCGATTCGTCGATCCGGCCATTTCGGTTGCGGCCCTTGACCGTTGCGCAGCACTCCTGGCCGAGATCGCCGGCGGTGTCGCTGAGTCCACTCTGACGGACTGGCGCGGGGACCCGCCTCGTGACGACTGGTCGCCCCCGCCGGTGAGCATGCCGGCCGACCTGCCCGACCGGACCGCGGGCGTGTCCTACGCCGAGGGCACCGCCGCCCGCAGGCTCGCCCAGATCGGCGGTCGCGTGTCGACCTCGGATGGTCGGGTCACGGTGACGCCGCCCAGTTGGCGTCCCGATCTGAAGGAACCGGCCGACCTCGTCGAGGAGGTGCTCAGGCTGGAGGGCCTGGATCGAATCCCGTCGGTTCTGCCGCCTGCGCCGTCGGGCCGCGGCCTGACGCCCGGCCAGATTCGGCGTCGTGCGATCGGAAAGTCGCTGGCGCTCAGTGGTTTCGTCGAGATCCTGCCCACACCGTTCCTGCCCGCCGGGGTGTTCGACGCCTGGGGCCTGGCGCCCGACGATCCCCGCCGGGCCGCGATGTCGGTACTGAATCCGTTGGAGGCAGACCGTCCGCAGCTGGCCACGACGCTGCTTCCCGGCATGCTGGAGGCCCTGGTACGCAACGTGTCCCGTGGCGCCGGCGACGTGGGACTGTTCGCCATCGAGCAGGTCGCGTCGGCGACGCCGAGTACCCGGGCCCTCGATCCGATTCCGGTCGACCGTCGTCCCTCCGCTGACGAGATCGCCACGATCGACGACTCGCTGCCGCACCAGCCATTGCACGTCGGGGTTGTGCTCACGGGTCTTCGCGAGCCAGCAGGTCCCTGGGGTGCCGGTCGGCCGGTGGAGGCCGCCGACGCGTTCGAGGCCGTCCGCATCATTGGCCGCGCCTGCCATGTCGAACTCGAACTTCGGGCCGCACGCGAGTTGCCCTGGCATCCGGGCCGGTGCGCCGAGGTGCTGGCAGGCGACCGCGTCGTCGGGCACGCCGGCCAATTGCACCCCGCGGTGATCGAGCGGACTGGCCTGCCCAAGGGAACCTGTGCGGTCGAAATCGACCTCGACGCGGTCCCCATCGCCGAACGCCTGCCCGCACCCGCGGTGTCGCCATTTCCCGCGGTGTTCCAGGACGTCAGCCTGATCGTCGACGGCGGGGTCCCCGCGAAGGACGTCGTCGACGCGGTGCGCGACGGCGCGGGCGAACTGCTCGAGGACGTCCGGTTGTTCGACGTCTACACCGGACCGCAAGTGGGCGAGGGCAACAAGTCCCTGGCACTCGCCCTGCGGTTCCGCGCTCCGGACCGGACATTGACCGAAGACGAGGCGAGCGCCGCACGTGATGCGGCCGTCGCGGTAGCGGCCGAACGTGTCGGGGCAGTTCAGCGTCGCTGATCGATCGGCGTCAACGGCGACGGGCGGCTCCGTATGTGCCGTCCAGTTGATCGCGGAACACGGGGAGATGCGGCGGCCAGAACGTCGTCACGCCGAGGACGACTGCCGGGGCCGCCAACGCCGCAACTGCGACCGGTCCATCGCCCGGGAAATCAAGAGGGTGACGGATCAGCACCTGGCCGACGAATTGGCCGGTTGCCACGGCGACGATGAACGTGATCCCGTCCGCGACGAGACGCGTCGCCATGCTTGGCTGCCGCAGCAGCGCCGAGTTGAGGTAGTAGAGGCCGAGCATGACCGCGCCCATCGTGTACACGCCGACGGCTCTGGCGGCGATGTAGCCCTCGGGCGCCGAGTCCATGACGAAGGCCTCGAGGCCGACGTAGGCCACAGCTGGCCAGTAGGCCATCTTGAGGTGCTCCCAGACACTTTCGTTGACCGGGGCGATGACGCCGATGAGACTGTTTCGACCTGACCATTCATGGGCAAAGTGCAGTACGGTTCCCAATGCGACGATGACCGGTACGCTCGCCCATTCCCAGCCTGGGAACTCCGAGGCCATGGGGCGACCATAGCGCGGGCGAATAATGAATTTGCACCCAGGTGCATAACCATGCAGAATCCCGGCATGATCACAGTGGCGGTGGCCGGTGCCAGCGGGTACGCCGGCGGTGAGATCCTGCGACTCCTGCTGGGCCATCCGGCCCTTGCCGACGGCCGTCTGGTCATCGGTGCGTTGACCGCGGCATCGAGCGCGGGTACCGGCCTGACCGAGCATCATCCGCACCTGTTGCCGCTGGATGATCGGCTCCTCGAGCCGACCAGCGCCGAGGTGCTGGCGGGCCATGACGTGGTGTTTCTGGCACTGCCGCACGGCAACTCGTCGGCGCTGGCCGATCAACTGGGGCCCGACACCCTGATCGTGGACTGCGGCGCCGACTTCCGGTTGACCGACCCGCTGGCATGGGAGCGGTACTACGGCTCTGCCCACGCCGGCAGCTGGCCCTACGGGCTTCCCGAACTTCCCGGCGGACGGGACGCGCTGCGCGGGGCCAAGCGGGTGGCGGTGCCCGGGTGTTATCCGACTGCGGCGCTTCTCGCACTCCTGCCCGCAGTGGCCGAGGATCTCGTCGATCCCGCCGTCACGGTGGTGGCGGTCAGCGGTACCTCGGGTGCAGGCCGCGCGGCGAAGGTCGACCTCCTCGGTTCGGAGGTGATCGGCTCGGCGCGGGCTTACGGCATCGCCGGCGCGCACAGGCACACACCCGAGATCGCCCAGGGTCTGCGACGGGTCACCGAGCGCGACGTCACCGTATCGTTCACCCCGGTCCTCATTCCGACGTCGCGAGGCATCCTGGCGACCTGTACCGCACGTACGACGGCATCCGCTTCCGAGATTCGCGCAGCCTACGAAAAGGCCTACGGCGGTGAGCTGTTCATCCATCTTCTCCCCGAGGGCAGGCTACCCAGAACGGGTGCGGTGATCGGGAGCAATGCCGCACAGATCGCGGTCGCCGTCGACCCGGACGCCGGGGTGCTGGTCGCCCTGTGCGCGATCGACAACCTGGTCAAGGGAACCGGTGGGGCGGCCGTTCAGTCGATGAACCTCGCCTTGGGATGGCCCGAGCAGGAGGGACTTTCGACCGTGGGGGTGGCACCATGACGCGACTCGTCCGGACGCAGGGCGTCACCGCACCTGCCGGGTTTCGCGCGACGGGAATCTCGGCAGGTATCAAGAAGTCCGGTGCGCGAGATCTGGCGCTGGTGCTCAACGAGGGCCCCGACCACGCGGCCGCAGCGGTGTTCACCCGCAACAAGGTCAAGGCCGCGCCGGTGCAGTGGACGCAGCAGGTGATGACCACGCGCCGCCTGCGTGCGGTGATCCTCAACTCCGGCGGAGCGAACGCCTGCACCGGTCCCGGTGGCTTCCAGGACACTCATGCGACCGCGGAGGCCGTGGCCGCCGCTCTGTCGGACTGGGGCACCGAAACCGGTGCGATCGAAGTCGCCGTCTGCTCGACGGGTCTGATCGGTGACCGGTTGCCCATGGCCAAGGTGCTGGCCGGAGTCAAGGACGTCGTGCACGAGATGGCGGGCGGTCTGACGGGCGGAACGGAAGCGGCACAGTCGATCATGACGACAGACACCGTGCCCAAGCAGGTCGCTGCGCACCACGCCGACAACTGGACCGTCGGGGGAATGGTGAAGGGAGCGGGAATGCTCGCGCCGTCCCTGGCGACCATGCTGTGCGTCATCACCACCGATGCGGTCGCCGACGCCGACGCCCTCGATCGTGCGCTGCGCGCCGCAGCGGCGCTCACCTTCGACCGGCTCGACGTCGACGGAAGCTGTTCGACCAACGACACGGTGTTGCTGTTGGCGTCCGGCGCCAGTGAGATAACCCCGGACCAGCACGATCTCGATGCCGCCGTCCTAGCCGTCTGCGACGACCTGTGCGCGCAAATGCAGGCCGACGCGGAGGGCGTGACCAAACGCATCGCCGTCACCGTCTCCGGCGCGGCCGGCGAGGACGACGCCGTCGTGGCGGCACGCGTCATCGCCAGGGACAGTCTGGTCAAGACCGCGCTGTTCGGGTCCGACGCGAACTGGGGCCGTGTACTGGCCGCCGTCGGGATGGCACCCGTCGAGCTGGACCCCAACCGAATCAGCGTGTCGTTCAACGGTTCCCCTGTCTGCATCGACGGAGTCGGCGCACCCGGAGCCCGTGACGTCGACTTGTCGGGCGCCGACATCCGCGTGGATGTCGACCTCGGCGTCGGCGAAGCCACAGCGACCATCCGCACCACCGACCTGTCCCACGCGTACGTCGAAGAGAACTCGGCCTACAGCTCGTGACCATCGCGACCGACGTCAAGGCCGCCGTCCTCTCCGAGGCCCTGCCGTGGCTCAAGCGGCTCCACGGAAAGATCGTCGTGGTCAAGTACGGCGGCAACGCGATGACCGACGACGTCCTGAAGTCCGCCTTCGCCGCGGACATGGTGTTCCTGCGCAACTGCGGCATCCACCCCGTCGTCGTTCACGGAGGCGGCCCCCAGATCAGCGCCATGCTGAAACGGCTCGGCATCGCAGGCGATTTCAAGGGCGGCTTCAGGGTGACCACGCCGGAGGTTCTCGACGTCGCGCGCATGGTCCTGTTCGGCCAGGTCGGCCGGGAACTCGTCGGCCTGATCAATGCCCACGGCCCCTATGCGGTCGGCATCACCGGCGAGGACGCCCACCTGTTCACGGCCATCCGGCGCAACGTGATGGTCGACGGCGTGGCCACCGATATCGGCCTGGTGGGTGACGTCGCGAAGGTTGATACCTCTGCGGTCCTGGATCTGATTGGAGCAGGCCGTATTCCGGTGGTCTCCACCATCGCTCCCGACGTCGACGGTGTGGTGCACAACGTCAACGCCGACACGGCAGCCGGCGCGTTGGCCGAGGCGCTGGGTGCCGAATCCCTGCTGATGCTGACCGATGTCGAAGGGCTCTACACCAGCTGGCCCGATCGTGAATCGCTGGTCAGCGAGATCGACTCCGCAACCCTGATGGGGCTGCTGCCGACCCTGGAGTCGGGCATGGTGCCCAAGATCGAGGCCTGCCTGCGGGCCGTGGGTGGCGGCGTCCCGAGCGCGCACGTCATCGACGGCCGCGTCGAGCACGGCGTGCTGGTGGAGCTCCTCACCGACGGCGGTGCCGGAACGAAGGTGGTGGCCAGGTGACGAACGACACCGCAACCCTGCAGGCGCGGTGGCAGGCCGTGATGATGGACAACTACGGGACGCCGCCGATCGCGCTGGCCACCGGTGACGGCGCGGTGGTCACCGACGTCGACGGCAAGTCCTACATCGATCTGCTCGGCGGCATCGCCGTCAACGTGCTCGGGCACCGCCATCCCGCGGTCATCGAGGCCGTCACGCGTCAGCTGAACACGTTGGGCCACACGTCGAATCTGTATGCCACAGAACCCGGTATCGCTCTCGCCGAGGCCCTCGTCGCCCATCTCGGCGCCGACACCCACGCCAGGGTGTTCTTCGCCAACTCCGGCACCGAGGCCAACGAGGTCGCCTTCAAGATCACCCGCCTGACCGGGCGCACGAAGCTGGTGGCCGCCGAGGGGGCGTTCCACGGCCGCACGATGGGCTCACTCGCGCTGACCGGTCAGCCGGCCAAGCAGGCGCCGTTCGCGCCGCTGCCCGGCCACGTCACCCACGTGCCCTACGGCGACGTCGATGCGCTGGCGGCCGCCGTGGCCGATGACACCGCCGCGGTCTTCCTGGAGCCGATCATGGGGGAGGGCGGCGTCGTGACGCCACCGCCCGGCTACCTCGCCGCTGCGCGTGAGATTACCTCCCGGCACGGCGCGCTGCTGGTTCTCGACGAGGTGCAGACCGGCGTCGGCCGTACCGGGACGTTCTACGCCCACCAGCGCGACGGCGTCAGCCCCGACCTGGTGACCCTGGCCAAGGGGCTGGGAGGCGGGCTGCCGATCGGCGCGTGCCTGGCCATCGGCGACGCCGCCGAACTTCTCACCCCCGGCCTGCACGGCAGCACGTTCGGCGGCAACCCGGTGTGCACGGCGGCGGCGCTGGCCGTGCTTAAGACGCTGGCCGAGGAGGACCTGATGAACCACGCCGACGTTCTGGGCAAGACGCTGGCCCACGGCGTCGAGGCGATCGGGCACCCGCTGGTGGACCACGTCCGGGGACGCGGGCTGCTACGGGGCATCGTGCTGACCGCCCCACAGGCCAAGGTGGTCGAAACGGCCGCGCGCGATGCGGGCTTCCTGGTGAACGCCGCCGCGCCGGACGTCGTGCGCCTGGCCCCGCCGCTGGTGGTCACCGATGCGCAGATCGAGGCGTTCCTCACTGCCCTACCGGCAATCCTCGACACCGCCACCCCGAGTTCCAGTGAGGTCCCGTGACGATCAGACACTTTCTGCGCGACGACGACCTGACGCCGGGGGAGCAGGCTGAGGTCCTGGCACTGGCCGCCGAACTGAAGAAGGCACCCTTCAGCGCGCGTCCACTCGAAGGGCCGCGCGGCGTCGCCGTGATCTTCGAGAAGAACTCGACCCGCACGCGGTTCTCGTTCGAGGTGGGGATCGCCCAGCTCGGTGGCCACGCGGTCGTCGTCGACGGCCGAAGCACGCAGCTGGGTCGTGAGGAGACGCTGGAGGACACCGGCGTGGTGTTGTCCCGCTACGTCGACGCCATCGTCTGGCGAACGTTCGCGCAGGAACGCCTGAGCGCCATGGCATCCGGTGCGACCGTGCCGATCGTCAACGCGTTGTCCGACGAGTTCCACCCGTGCCAGGTACTGGCCGATCTGCAGACGCTCGTCGAGCGCAAGGGGACGCTCAAGGGTCTTCGGATGGCCTACTTCGGGGATGGCGCCAACAACATGGCGCATTCCCTGATGCTCGGCGGGGTCACCGCCGGGATCGACGTCACCATCGCCGCCCCTGTGGGTTTCGAGCCGCACCCGATGTTCGTCGCTGCGGCGAAGCAGCGTGCCACCGACACCGGCGCTACGGTCACGGTGACGGCGGACCCGCGGGCCGCGGCCGACGGCGCCGACGTGCTCGTCACCGACACCTGGACCTCGATGGGGCAGGAGAACGACGGATTGGACCGGGTGCGGCCCTTCCGGCCGTTCCAGGTGAACGCCGCGATGCTGGACCGGGCCGACCCGGGCGCCGTCGTACTGCACTGCCTGCCTGCCCACCGCGGACACGAGATCACCGACGACGTGATCGACGGCCCCAAGAGCGCAGTCTGGGACGAGGCGGAGAACCGGTTGCACGCGCAGAAGGCGCTCCTGGTGTGGTTGTTGGAGCGGTCGTGACCCGCGGAATGGCCGGCACGACCCGGGTCGGCAGGCAGGCGCGGATCGTGTCGCTGCTGTCGGCGCAGTCGGTGCGCAGCCAGAGCGAGCTCGCGGCGATGCTGTCCGAAGAGGGCATCGAGGTCACTCAGGCCACGCTCTCGCGGGATCTCGAGGAGCTCGGCGCGGTGAAGCTGCGCGGCGCCGACGGCGGCACCGGGGTGTACGTCGTGCCCGAGGACGGCAGCCCGGTGCGCGGGGTGTCCGGGGGCACCGACCGGTTGTCGCGGCTGCTTGGCGAGCTGCTGGTGTCGACCGATGCGAGCGGAAACCTGGCGGTGCTGCGTACTCCTCCCGGCGCGGCCCACTACCTCGCGAGCGCGATCGACCGGTCGGCGTTGCCCTACGTGGTCGGCACCATCGCCGGTGATGACACCATCGCGGTGGTCGCCCGCGAACCGATGACCGGCGCCGAGCTCGCCGGCATCTTCGAGAACATTCAGTAGTACGAGCAGCAGAGAACTCAAAGGAGATTGGTAGATGTCCGAGCGCGTCATCCTGGCGTATTCCGGCGGTCTTGACACCTCGGTCGCGATCAGCTGGATCGGCAAGGAGACCGGCCGTGAGGTCGTCGCCGTCGCGATCGACCTCGGCCAGGGTGGTGAGGACATGGAGGTGGTGCGTCAGCGCGCCATCGACTGCGGCGCGGTGGAGGCCGTCGTCGTCGACGCGCGGGACGAGTTCGCCGAGCACTACTGCCTGCCCACCATCAAGTCCAATGCGCTGTACATGGACCGCTACCCCCTGGTGTCGGCGATCAGCAGACCGCTGATCGTCAAGCACCTGGTGGATGCCGCGCGCGAGCACGGTGGCGGCATCGTGGCTCACGGGTGCACCGGCAAGGGAAACGACCAGGTGCGGTTCGAGGTGGGTTTCGCCTCACTGGCGCCCCATCTCGAGGTGCTGGCGCCGGTTCGCGACTATGCGTGGACGCGGGAGAAGGCGATCGCGTTCGCCGAGGAGAACGCCATCCCGATCAACGTCACCAAGCGCTCGCCGTTCTCCATCGACCAGAACGTATGGGGTCGCGCGGTCGAGACCGGCTTCCTCGAGCACCTCTGGAACGCGCCGACGAAGGACGTCTACGACTACACCGAGGACCCCACCGTCAACTGGAGCACCCCGGACGAGGTCATCGTCGGCTTCGAGAAGGGTGTGCCGGTCTCCATCGACGGCAGGCCCGTCACGGTGCTGGAGGCGATCGTCGAACTGAACCGCCGCGCCGGCGCGCAGGGCGTCGGCAGGCTCGACGTGGTCGAGGATCGGCTCGTCGGGATCAAGAGCCGTGAGATCTACGAGGCCCCGGGCGCGATGGTCCTGATCACCGCGCACACCGAACTCGAGCACGTGACGCTGGAGCGCGAGCTGGCGCGGTTCAAGCGCACCACGGATCAGCGCTGGGGAGAGCTGGTCTACGACGGGCTGTGGTACTCACCGCTGAAGACGGCGCTGGAGACCTTCGTGGACCACACGCAGGAGCATGTGACCGGCGAGATCCGGTTGGTGTTGCATGGCGGCCACATCGCCGTCAACGGACGACGCAGCGGTGAGTCGCTCTACGACTTCAACCTGGCCACCTACGACGAGGGCGATACGTTCGACCAGTCGAGCGCCAAGGGTTTCGTCCACGTGCACGGGCTGTCCTCGAAGATCGCGGCGAAGCGGGATCTGGGCCTGTGAACCCCTACTTCCCGCGAGCGTGCGTGTCTGTACTTCGACGCGCCGTCGCAGGCGGACATTCGTGCACGCTCACGGGAGATGGGTCGCGCCCATGAGCACCAACGCAGGCTCCCTGTGGGGTGGCCGCTTCTCCGGTGGCCCGTCGGATGCCCTTGCCGCGCTGAGCAAGTCGACCCACTTCGACTGGGTGCTCGCACCCTACGACGTGCGTGCGTCGAAGGCTCACGTCCGGGTGTTGTTCGGTGCGGGTCTGCTCACCGAGGAGCAACGGGACGGCCTGCTCGTCGGGCTGGACAGCCTCGAGGAGGATCTCACCGACGGCAGCTTCGGTCCACTACCGACCGACGAGGACGTGCACGGGGCGCTGGAGCGTGGACTGATCGACAGGGTCGGGCCGGAACTCGGCGGCAGGCTGAGGGCGGGCCGCTCGCGCAACGACCAGGTCGCCACGCTCTTCCGGATGTGGCTGCGCGACGCGATGCGCAGGGTCGGAAACGGCGCACTCGACGTCGTGGCCGCGCTGGCCACCCAGGCCGCCGCGCATCCCGCGGCGATCATGCCCGGCAAGACCCATCTGCAGTCCGCACAGCCTGTGCTGCTTGCCCATCACCTGCTCGCCCACGCGCATCCGCTGCTGCGTGACGCTCGGCGAATCGTCGACTTCGATGCGCGCGCGGCGGTGTCGCCCTACGGTTCGGGCGCGCTGGCCGGCTCGTCGCTGGGTCTCGACCCCGACGCGATCGCCGCGGAACTGGGTTTCGCGGCTGCGGCCGACAATTCGATCGACGCCACCGCATCCCGTGACTTCGCGGCGGAGGCCGCCTTCGTGCTGGCCATGATCGCCGTCGATCTGTCGCGGCTCGCCGAGGACGTGATCCTCTGGAGCACTACCGAATTCGGCTACGCCGTGCTGCACGATTCCTGGTCTACCGGCAGCTCGATCATGCCGCAGAAGAAGAACCCCGACATCGCCGAGCTCGCACGTGGCAAGTCGGGCCGGCTGATCGGCAACCTCACCGGCCTGCTGGCCACCCTCAAGGCGCAGCCCCTGGCCTACAACAGGGATCTGCAGGAGGACAAGGAGCCGGTCTTCGACTCGGTGGCGCAACTGGAACTGCTGCTTCCCGCCATGGCCGGGCTCGTCGGCACCTTGACGTTCGACACCGACCGGATGGCCGAACTCGCACCGCTCGGGTACACCCTTGCCACCGACGTCGCGGAATGGCTGGTGCGGCAGGGCATCCCGTTCCGGGTAGCGCACGAGGCGGCCGGCGCCGCCGTGCGTGCCGCCGAAGCGCGTGGCGTCGGTCTCGAGGAACTCACCGACGACGAGTTCGCCGCCCTCCACCCCGCGCTCACGCCAGAGGTGCGCGAGGTTCTCACGATCGACGGGTCGGTGAACTCGCGCGACGCCAGGGGAGGCACATCGCCGATCCAGGTGGCCAAGCAGATGGGCGTGGTCCGCGACGCCGCCGACCGGCTGCGCTCTGGACTTGCGGCCCTAGAGGGGGGGGGGGGGGGGGGGGGGGGGGGGGCGGAGAGAGGAGGGGAGGAGGATGACGTGAGGGTCGTGGGTAGGGACTGGGACTCCAGACATCTGGAGACGGGGAGCGAGGAGAGGAGGGGTGGGGGGGGACTGGGGGAGGTCCGGTAGGTCTAGACGCGTAGGGGGGGGAGGGTGTTGGGGGTTGGCGGGGCGAGGGCGCGGGATGTCGAGGAGAGGGCGACGCGGTGGCGGGGGCGAAGCGGCCGGGGGGGGGGGCGATAGGGGCCTGGTGAATGCCCAAAGGACATCGCGAGAGGTGTTCGCTCAACGCAGGCAGACATCTTCGCCACGCTAAATGGGTACGCTTAAGGAGCGGCCACGGGTCCCGCTAGTCGTCGGCCAGCGCCAGCCACTCCTCTTCGAGGGACTCCTTGCGGTCGGCGAGGTCACGAAGCTCGTCGTTGAGTTCGCCGAGTCGCACGTGATCGGCGGCGGCGTCGGCCATGTCGTGGTGCAGCTTCGCGATCTGGTCGTCGAGCTTGCCGAGTTGATTCTCGATGCGGGACAGGTCCTTTCCCGTCCTGCGCTCACGCGCCGATGCTGTCTCGGAGCGCCCACCGGGACGGCTCACCGAGGTGTCCTCGGCCGCGATCCGCTCGGCCAGGTACTGCTCGACCCCACCGGGTAGGAGCACGCACCGGCCGCCGCCGGGCAGTGCGTAGGTCACGTCGGCGACCCGCTCGAGGAAGTAGCGATCGTGGGTGACGACGATCAGCGTGCCCGGCCAGCCGTCCAGATAGTCCTCGATGACGTTCAGGGTGTCGATGTCGAGGTCGTTGGTGGGCTCGTCGAGCAGCAGCACGTTGGGTTCGTCGAGGAGCAGGCGCAGGAACTGGAATCGTCGCCGCTCGCCGCCTGAGAGATCGGCCAGGCGGGTGGTCAACTTGTCGCCGGTGAAGCCGAAGTCCTCGAGCAGTGTCGAGGTGCTCACCTCTCGGCCGCCCGCGAGTTCGGTGATCCTGCGGGCACTTTCGACGGCATCGAGGACGCGTTCGGTCCCGTCGAGTTCGGCCAGCGCCTGACTGAGGTATCCGATCTTCAGCGTCTTTCCGCGTTTGACGGTGCCCGCCGAGGGCGCCAACTCGCCGGTCAGGAGCTTGAGCACCGACGACTTGCCGGTGCCGTTCACGCCGACCAGCCCGATGCGCACCCCGGGCCCGATCGACCAGTCCACCTTGTCCAGCAGCACCTTGCCACCTAGTTCCAGGGCTACGCGGTGCAGGTCGAACACGTCCTTGCCGAGCCGGGCCGTTGCGAACCGCTGCAGCGCGAGGGAGTCGCGCGGCTCCGGTTCGTTGGCGATCAGCTCGTTGGCCGCCTGGATGCGGAACTTCGGTTTCGACGTCCGCGCCGGAGGGCCCCGCCGCAACCAGGCGAGTTCCTTGCGCATGAGGTTGCGGCGACGCGACTCGGTGCCCGCGGCGATGCGCATGCGCTCGGCGCGGGCCAGCACGTACGCGGCGTAGCCACCGTCGTAGGCGTCGACGACGCCGTCGTGCACCTCCCAGGTCCTGGTGCAGACCGCGTCGAGGAACCAGCGGTCGTGGCTGACCACGACGAGCGCCTGTGAACGGAGGCTTGCCAGGTGGGTGGCAAGCCACGCGATCACCTCGACGTCGAGGTGGTTGGTCGGCTCGTCGAGCACCAGCACGTCGTGCCCGGCCAGGAGCACGGCCGCCAGTGCCACCCGCCGTCGCTCGCCGCCGCTGAGGTTCGCCACCTCTCGGTCCAGGCCGACGTCGGCGAGCAGGTGCTCGACGACGGCGCGGGTGTCTGCTTCGGCCGCCCAGATGTGGTCGGGACGACCTCCCACGATGACGTCTCTTACGGTCGCGTCGGCCGCGAAGTCGTCCGCCTGGTGCAGGTAGCCGACGGACAACCCCGACGTGTGGGTGACCCGTCCCGAATCGGGTGGTCGGGAGGCGGTGAGTATCTGCAGCAGCGTCGTCTTTCCGTCGCCGTTGCGACCGACGACGCCGATCGCGTCACCTTCGTCGATACCGAGGCTGACGCCGTCGAGCAGGGTGCGGGTGCCGTAGCCGACGCTTGCGCGCTCGACGTTGATCAGGTTGGCCATCAGGTGCCGATCATAGGTCGCCGCGGAGTGTGAGGGTCGGGGCAATCCCGGCGGGGACAGCAGGCCGCTGTGCCATGATGACCACTGCAAGCAGCGGGTTCGGGGAATTCGGAAGGCGAACACTGTGGTGGACCTCTCGGCATTCACCAGACCGGTCGGGCGATTGATGGCGACCGCGCAGAACGGCCTGGAGGTGCTTCGCTACGGCGGTCTGGAGACGGGCGCGGTGCCGTCTCCGTTCCAGATCGTCGAGAGCGTTCCGATGTATCGACTTCGGCGGTACTTCCCACCCGACACCCGTTCGGGGGCCGAATCCGCCGGACCGCCCGTGTTGATGGTCCATCCGATGATGATGTCGGCCGACATGTGGGACGTGACACGCGACGAAGGTGCGGTCGGCATCCTGCACGTCGCGGGTGTCGACCCGTGGGTGATCGACTTCGGCTCACCCGACCAGGTCGAGGGGGGCATGCAGCGCAACCTCTCCGATCACGTCGTGGCGCTGAGCGAAGCGGTCGACACCGTCAAGAGGGTCACCGACCGCGACGTGCATTTGGCCGGGTACTCGCAGGGCGGCATGTTCAGCTATCAGACCGCCGCGTACCGAAGGTCGAAGGATCTCGCGAGCATCGTCGCGTTCGGGTCGCCCGTCGATACCTTGGCCGCGCTGCCGATGAACCTGCCCGCGGGGCTTGCCGTCGGGGCGGCGGACTTCATGGCCGACCACGTCTTCAGCCGCATCGACATTCCCGGCTGGCTGGCCCGCACCGGTTTCCAAATGCTCGACCCGATCAAGACGGCACAGTCTCGGGTGGACTTCGTACGTCAGCTGCATGACCGCGAGGCGCTGCTCCCACGCGAACAACAGCGCCGCTTCCTCATGAACGACGGTTACATCGCGTGGTCGGGCCCGGCCATCGCCGAGCTGCTCAAGCAGTTCATCGCCCACAACCGGATGATGAGCGGCGGGTTCGCCATTCGCGGTGACCTGGTGACCCTCAGCGACATCGACTGCCCCGTGCTCGCCGTCGTCGGTGAGGTCGACGACATCGGCCAGCCCGCGTCGGTCCGTGGTATCAAACGCGCCTCCCCGCAGGCCGATGTCTACGAATACCTCATCCGCTCAGGTCATTTCGGCCTCGTCGTGGGATCGAAGGCAGCCACGCAGACCTGGCCGACGGTCGCGGCGTGGGCAAAGTGGAT
This sequence comes from uncultured Actinomycetota bacterium, assembly GCA_963798245.1. Lineage (GTDB taxonomy): Bacteria > Actinomycetota > Actinomycetes > Mycobacteriales > Mycobacteriaceae > Mycobacterium. The sequence goes on along the minus strand of CAWCSO010000001.1, from coordinate 81,332 downwards.
CGCCGGTGAGGGTGAGATGCCCGCCGACGTGGTTCCGATGGCGTTGCAGCCCGCCGAACTCAACGAGAGCGGAGTCCCCCTGGCGTCGCGGCTGGCGCACGGTGCGGCCGCTGCCACCGAGATGACCTTCGGGCTTGCCCGGACCGCTGCCGACGCCGTCGTGGCGGCCAACAAGTCCGCCCGCGCACTTGTCGCGGAAACGGCACGAACGCTGCCTCGCCTCGCCCGTCTCGGCCAGATCAACGACCACACGCGGATCTCGCTCGGCCGGATCATGACCGAGCAGGCAAGTGCCACACCAGACGGCGAGTTCCTGCTGTTCGACGGCCGTGTGCACACCTACGAGGCGGTCGATCGCCGCGTCAACAACGTCGTCCGCGGCCTCATCGACGTCGGGGTCCGGCAGGGTGCGCACGTCGGCGTCCTCATGCAGACCCGGCCGAGCGCGCTCGTTGCCATCGCCGCACTGTCGCGACTCGGCGCGGTTGCCGTGTTGATGCCCCCCGATGCCGATCTGGCGGAGGCCGCCCGGCTGGGCTCGGTGTCGGACGTCATCGCGGATCCCGTCAGCCTCGACGCAGCCCGCAAGTTGCCGCTGCGGGTGCTGGTACTCGGCGGTGGCGAGGGGCGCGACCTGGATCTCGCCGCAGACGACGACGTCATCGACATGGAGAAGATCGATCCCGACGTCGTCGATCTGCCTGGCTGGTACCGGCCCAACCCCGGCTTCGCCAAGGATCTGGCATACGTGGCGTTCGCGACCGTCGCTGGCGAGCTGGTCGCTCGCCAGATCACGAACTTTCGCTGGGCGCTGTCGGCGTTCGGCACGGCGTCAGCGGCGAACCTGGGCCGAACCGACACGGTGTACTGCCTGACGCCGCTGCATCACCAGTCCGGCCTGCTCGTCAGCCTCGGCGGAGCAGTCGTGGGCGGCACCCGCATCGCCCTGTCGCGGGGCTTGCGGCCAGATCGGTTCGTCCACGAGCTGAGGCAGTACGGCGTCACGGTGGTGTCCTATACCTGGGCGATGCTCCGTGACGTGGTGGACGACCCGTCATTCGTGCTGCAAGGAAGCCATCCTGTCCGACTGTTCATCGGGTCGGGCATGCCCACCGGTCTCTGGAAGCGCATCGAGGAGGAGTTTGCGCCCGCACACATCCTCGAGTTCTTCGCCACGACAGACGGTCAGGCGGTGCTTGCCAACGTGTCCGGCGCCAAGATCGGTAGCGAGGGCCGACCGTTGCCCGGCGGCGGTGACGTGGTTCTTGCCGCCTACGACGTCGAAGAAGACCTGATCCTCGAGAACGATCGCGGGTTCGTGCGCCTTGCGGAGGCGGGTGAGGTGGGGGTGTTGTTGGCACGTCCGCGTGGTCCCGTCGACCCGAAGGCCTCGATCAGGCGCGGAGTGTTCGCCCCCGCGGACACCTGGGTGTCGACGGAGTATCTGTTCCGTCGCGACGACGACGGCGACTTCTGGCTGGTCGACACGCGGCGCGCGGTCATCCGCACCGAGCGCGGGCCCGTCTACGGCGCCGAGGTGAACGGCACGGTCGGCGGGGTTGGAGCGGTCGACCTGGCCGTTACCTACCAGGTCGACGTCGGTGGGCGCGCGGTAGCCGTTACCGCCATTGCGCTCGCGCCGGGTGGCAGCGTGCCGACCGCTGACCTGAATGAGGCGCTGGCGGCGCTGCCGGTCGGCGTTGCGCCCGACATCGTTCACGTGGTGCCGGAGATGGCGCTCAGCGCGTCGTACCGGCCGATAGTGAGCCGGCTGCGGTCGGCCGGCATTCCGAAGCCGTCGCGCCAAGCCTGGTATCTCGACGCGCAGACCAACCGCTTCAAGCGACTCACCGCGGCCGTGCGCGACGAATTGTTCGATGGTGGCCCCGAAGAGTGACTCATCGCGTCACTCGCGTCACACTGTTAGGCTCCGGGCTGGCGGCAGATCGTCGCACGGGTCGGGCCCCGCTCCGCATGGAGGAATCATGACATCGCAGACCAGCAAGGTGACCAGCTGGCGGCGTGTGGCGACCGGTGCGATTGCCAGCGGTGCGCTGGCCGTCGGGATGCTGTCGGGAGCGTCGTTCGCATCGGCCGCGCCTGACGATACTTCGGACCCGTCGAGCCCGGTCAGTCCAGGTCCGGCGAGCGCGTCAAGTCCCATCTCGCCGGGTCTGGCAGCCGCGGCTTCCGGGGCACAAGCCGGGAGGGCGTCTGACGAGACGCTTCTGGAGCTCGCCGATCTGTACGACACGGGCGCGGGAGGAGGCCAGATCTCCAATTTGATCCATCGCATCCTGAAGTTACGCGCGGCGGGTTTCGCCCCGTCCAAGGGGAACGCGGAAGCTGTTCGGGCGGCATTCGACAAGCGGCCGAACCAGAAGCCGATGATCGAGGCGCTCGAGGCGACGTTGTCCTACCAGCTTCGCAATCAGCAGCGCCAGGCGATGGTTCCCGCCCAGCAGAATCCGCTCACCGTCGGTGTCAATCCGACCGACCCCAACGGCAACCAGTCCGGGATGTACATCGGGCCAAGCGGTCAACCGGCAGGCCCGGGCACCGTAAACATCCCGCTGGGCTAGTTTGGGCCACGTGCTCGATTCCCGACTGCTCGACATCCTGGTCTGCCCGGAGGACCGGGGTCCGCTGCTGTTGATCGGTGACGAATTGCTGTACAACCCCCGGCTTCGCCGCGCCTACCGCATCGAGGGACAGGTTCCGGTTCTGCTCGTCGACGAGGCTCGAACGGTGAGCGACGATGCCGAGCACGACCGGCTGCTGGAACGCGCGAAGGCTTAGACGAGGCCCGGCAGATCGCCGGTGAGATAGCGCTGCAGGTTAGGAGCGATGGTCTCGGCGATCAGTTCGACCGGCAGTGACGTGAACGGCTCCAGCTCCATGATGTAGCGCGCCATCACTACGCCCACCAGCTGTGATGCCACGAACTGCACCCGGATCTGGCCCGATCCCGGCGGATCGTCGACGCGGCCGCCCACCTCGACGCCGATGATCTCCTGCAGGAACGACCGGACCAGGCTGGCGTCGCCACCTGCCAGCAGGGACCGCAGCGTGGCGATGAACCCCGCCCCCAGTTCGGAGTCCCACAGCGGCAGAAGCAGCGAGGGTAGCTTCAGACCGAGTTCGTCGACGGGGGTCTGGCGCAGCGGCCCGATCACCTGCATGGGGTCGATCGGGATCTCGATGGCCGCGGCGAACAACTGCTGCTTGGTGCCGAAGTAGTGATGGACCAGGGCGGCGTCGACCCCGGCGGCTGCGGCCACGGACCGTATCGACGTCTTGTCGAACCCGCTGCGCGAGAAGAGTTCGCGAGCGCATTCGAGAATCTCGTCGCGGGTGTTCGACTGTCCCGGGGGTCGACCTGGGCGCCGGCTCACGGAGTCCGTCGCCGCAGGGTGGCGGCCGCCAGGCCGAGCGCCACGACCGCGAAGACGATGACCACGGCGATGTCACGCACGGCGATCGAGGTGACATCGGCGTAGGCGCCGACCTGTCGCAGGGCCTCCAGCGCGTAGCTCGCGGGCATGGCGTTGCTGACCCACTGCAACCACTCGGGCAGCAGGTCGCGCGGCACGATGATGCCGCACAGGAGTAGCTGCGGAATGATCACCACCGGCATGAACTGGACCGCCTGGAACTCGGTACGGGCGAAGGCACTGCAGAGCAGGCCGAGGCCGACGCCGAGGACGGCGTTGACGATCGCGATCAGGACGACCAACGCCGGACTTCCCGCCGTCTCGAATCCGAGCAGCCAGAATGCGATACCGCATGCGAGGGCGGCCTGTGCGGCAGCGGCGATCGAGAACGCGGTGCCGTAGGCGGCCAGCAGGTCGAGTCGGCGCAGGGGAGTGGTGAGGATCCGCTCCAGCGTTCCGGAGGCCCGTTCGCGCTGCATGGTGATCGACGTGATCAGGAACATCACGATGAGCGGGAAGACCCCGAGCATGATCAGGCATGCGTTGTTGAACGGCGACGGCGTGCCGGGCGGGTGGGGTGCGTTCTCGAACATGAAGTACATCAGCGCGATGACCGCGCTGGGCACCACCAGGATCATCGCGACGCTGCGGTGGTCGCCGGCCAGCTGCCGCAGGATGCGGCCCGTCGTCGCGAGATACGGCTGCAGGCTGAGCCGGCCGCGGCGTTTCAGGCTGCGGTGCTGTGCCGAATGATGGACAGGAACGCCTGCTCCAGTGATGTGCATCCGGTGTCCTCTCGTAGGTTCGATGGAGTGGTGTGGGCGAGGAGGCGGCCGTCCCGCATCAAGAGCAGTTCGCCACAGTGGTCGGCTTCGTCCATGACGTGGCTGGACACGAGCAGGGTGGTTCCGGTGTTGGCGAGTTCGCCGAACCTCTCCCACAGGTCGACCCGCAGCACGGGGTCCAAGCCGACGGTTGGTTCGTCGAGCACCAGTAGTTCGGGATGGGAGACGAGCGCGCATGCCAGCGAGGCCCGCGTGCGCTGCCCCCCGGAGAGGTTGCCGCACAGCGCGGTTCGGTGATCGGTGAGTCCCACGGCGGCCACGGCTTCGTCGGCAGCGCCGGCATCGGCGCCGTAGAGCGACGTGAAGTAGCGCACGTTGTCGATCACGCGGAGGTCGTCGTAAATGGTGGCGCTCTGGGTGACGTAGCCGACGCGGGAGCGCAGCTCTGCGGATCCGGCCGGCCTGCCGAGCACGGTTACCGAGCCCGAGGCGACGATCTGGGTGCCCACGATGGTGCGCATCAGGGTGGTCTTGCCGCATCCCGAGGGGCCGAGAAGCCCGGTGATCGTGCCCTTGGCGATCTGAACCGACACGTCGTCGATGGCCGTGCGGCCGCCTCGCACGACACGAAGGTTTTCGACGGACACGGCGGTCTCGCCAACGCCTCGAACTAATTCATCGTGTGATGAAGTCATCATGTGATGAATACTTGCCCTCCGGTTCCGTCATGTCAATGCCGACGGGCACAATCGCATCGATGAGTGCTGACCTGCTCGCGGTGGATCCCGTGACGGCTGCCCGGCGCCTGATCGGAGCCGTGCTCATCGGGCGAGGCGTATCGGCCATGGTCGTTGAGGTCGAGGCCTACGGCGGGCCCGGCGACGGGCCGTGGCCCGACCCCTCGTCGCACTCCTTCCGCGGACGAGGCGGACGAAATGAACTCATGTTCGGCCCGGCGGGACGGCTCTACGCCTATCGCAGCCATGGCATCCACGTCTGCGCGAACGTCGTCTGCGCTGATGACGGGGTGGCAGCAGCGGTCCTGCTCCGGGCCGCGGTGGTCACGGCCGGGGCGGGAGTCGCTCGTGCCCGACGCGGAGAACAGGCCAGGGGATACGCCCGGGGCCCGGGAAACCTGTGCTCGGCCCTCGGAATCACGATGGTCGACAACGGTGTCGACCTGTTCGACCGGTCGACGCCGCTGGGATTGTCGCTCGCAAGAGAGCGTGACGACCTCGTCTGCGGTCCCCGCGTCGGGGTGAGCAAGGCCGCCGACCGGCCGTGGCGGTTCTGGCTTGACGGGCATCCCGAGGTGTCGGCCTATCGACGCAGTCCACGGGCGCCCGCGCCGGGTGCCAGCGACTGACCACGTCGTCGTCGCCACGACTAACGGGTTGTCGGCAGAATAGGGAATTGCCGTGGCGTGCTACGCGCTGGCGGCTGGTGGGTTCTGGCCGATCTCGTCCCAGAAGTCGATGGCGAGCCGCTCGAAACGAAGGCCCAACTCAACGGTTGCGCGCTGGGGTGAACCAGCGGGTATCACCCCGGAGCCGACGAGTTCTTGGTAGCCGGCGAGTTGCGCGCGGTGAGCACTCGCTTGTTCGTCGGCGAGTCGCCGGATCGTGCCTTGCAGCGTCGATCGGTCACAGGGGGTATCGCCCCGGGGCTCCCGAGTGAAGAACAGTTTCAGCAGTCCTTCGTCCCGGATCTCGGTAGGCCGCGAAGTCGTGCGGGTGAGCCAGAGATGAAGTTCGTGTCGCCCTTCCGCAGTGATCGTGAACAGGCGCCGTCGTCTCCCGACTTCCTCCTGGTGTTCGCTGAGGAGGCCGACGCGGGCAAGGCGTCCGGCCTCGGCGTACAGCTGGGACCGGGAGAAGTTCCAGAAGTAGCCGATGCCGCCGTCAACGGCCCGGTCCAGCTGGTAGGGCGTGGCCGGTCCGTAATGGTCGAGCAGGCCGAGCACGACGTAGGCGCTCGCAGAATGGCTGGGCACGGCGATCTCCCGGACTAGATGGTCTGAACCTCGACATGGCGGATGGGCCGACGACTGGGCACACCAGAAATGGTACAGACTGCATGGTTGATCATGAACGTTAGGAGTCTGAAGTGGGATCGAAACGACCCGGCTGCGCCGTGCGCGAGAGCCTGCACCGGGCAATACCGAAGCAACTGGAAGGATCATCGCCATGGGCATCCTCGACGAACTGGGCTGGCGCGAACTCGTCGCGCAATCGACCGATCGAGAGGCCTTGGCCGAAGACCTCGCGAAGGGTCCCATGACGGTCTATTCGGGTTTCGACCCGACCGCTCCCAGCCTGCACGCGGGTCATCTCGTCCCCCTGCTGACGTTGCGGCGATTCCAGCAGGCGGGCCACCGGCCGATCGTGCTCGCAGGCGGAGCCACCGGGATGATTGGTGACCCCCGCGACGTCGGCGAGCGGACGCTGAACACGGCCGACACCGTGGCGGATTGGGCATCTCGCATCGGCGGCCAACTTGAGCGCTTCGTGGAATTCGATTCCTCGCCCACCGGGGCGATCGTCGAGAACAACCTGTCGTGGACGGCCGAGTTGTCCACGATTGAATTCCTCCGTGACGTGGGGAAGTACTTCTCGGTCAACGTGATGCTCGAGCGCGACACCGTGCGGCGGCGTCTCGAAGGTGACGGCATCTCCTACACGGAGTTCAGCTACATGTTGCTGCAGGCCAACGACTACGTGGAACTGCATCAGCGTTACGGGTGCGCTCTTCAGATCGGCGGCTCCGATCAGTGGGGGAACATCGTGGGAGGCGCGCGACTGGTGCGGCAGAAGGTAGGTGCCACCGTGCATGCCATGACGACTCCGTTGATCACCGACTCCGAGGGCAAGAAGTTCGGCAAGTCGACCGGTGGTGGCAACCTGTGGCTGGACCCGGCGATGACCAGCCCCTATGCCTGGTACCAGTACTTCGTGAACGCCGCCGACGCCGACGTGATCTCCTACCTGCGCTGGTTCACCTTCCTGGACGCCGACGAAATCGCCGCACTCGAGCAGGCCACTGTGGAGCGTGCACACGAACGCTCCGCTCAACGTCGACTGGCACAGGAACTCACGACGCTGGTGCACGGCCGGGCGGCGACCGACGCGGTCGAAGATGCCAGTCGCGCGCTCTTCGGCAGAGGCGAGTTGGCCTCTCTGGACGAACCGACGCTCGCGGCGGCCCTGCAGGAGGCCGCGGTCGCCGCACTCGAACCGGGCGGCCCGGACACGATCACCGATCTGCTGGTGGCCACCGGGCTGTCGCCCAGCAAGGGCGCAGCGCGACGGACCATCGCCGAGGGCGGCGTGTCGGTGAACAACGTCCGCATCGAGGCGGATGACTGGGTTCCGCAACCCACCGACTTCCTGCATGGACGGTGGCTCGTGCTGCGCCGGGGCAAGCGGAACATCGCCGGGGTCCAACGCGTTGCATGACGAGGACCTCAGCGGAACATCGCGGGGGTCCTATGCGTTACATCAGTGGGACCGAGGCGAAAATGCCAACTAGCAGGCGATTTGACTCGGAGTTTTCCCTGACGTAACTTAAGCATCGTCGTTGCGACGCGGTCAGGCCGCTGAGCGCGGCGACGTCCCAGAGGGAAGTCCACTTCGGTGGGGTCCTTCAACTGTCCGCACTACAGATTCGCGGTTTTCGCCGCGGGGTTGTTGCGCGGCCAGGCGGGTGTGTTGTTTGAGAACTCAATAGTGTGTTTGGTGGTTTTTGTTTGTTGTTTTTTGCCATGCCTTTTTTTCTCGTTTAGGGGTGTGGTGTTGTTTTTTTGCCAGTTTTTACTGGTGCTTGGTCAGATTTTTCTGATTCGGATTCACCTGCCTGTGTGGTGGGTTGTTTTTGTTTGGAGAGTTTGATTCTGGCTCAGGACGAACGCTGGCGGCGTGCTTAACACATGCAAGTCGAACGGAAAGGCCCTTCGGGGTACTCGAGTGGCGAACGGGTGAGTAACACGTGGGTGATCTGCCCTGCACTTCGGGATAAGCCTGGGAAACTGGGTCTAATACCGGATATGACCTCAGGATGCATGTCTTGTGGTGGAAAGCTTTTGCGGTGTGGGATGGGCCCGCGGCCTATCAGCTTGTTGGTGGGGTGATGGCCTACCAAGGCGACGACGGGTAGCCGGCCTGAGAGGGTGTCCGGCCACACTGGGACTGAGATACGGCCCAGACTCCTACGGGAGGCAGCAGTGGGGAATATTGCACAATGGGCGCAAGCCTGATGCAGCGACGCCGCGTGGGGGATGACGGCCTTCGGGTTGTAAACCCCTTTCAGCACAGACGAAGCGCAAGTGACGGTATGTGCAGAAGAAGCACCGGCCAACTACGTGCCAGCAGCCGCGGTAATACGTAGGGTGCGAGCGTTGTCCGGAATTACTGGGCGTAAAGAGCTCGTAGGTGGTTTGTCGCGTTGTTCGTGAAAACTCACAGCTCAACTGTGGGCGTGCGAGCGATACGGGCAGACTGGAGTACTGCAGGGGAGACTGGAATTCCTGGTGTAGCGGTGGAATGCGCAGATATCAGGAGGAACACCGGTGGCGAAGGCGGGTCTCTGGGCAGTAACTGACGCTGAGGAGCGAAAGCGTGGGGAGCAAACAGGATTAGATACCCTGGTAGTCCACGCCGTAAACGGTGGGTACTAGGTGTGGGTTTCCTTCCTTGGGATCCGTGCCGTAGCTAACGCATTAAGTACCCCGCCTGGGGAGTACGGCCGCAAGGCTAAAACTCAAAGAAATTGACGGGGGCCCGCACAAGCGGCGGAGCATGTGGATTAATTCGATGCAACGCGAAGAACCTTACCTGGGTTTGACATGCACAGGACGCCGGCAGAGATGTCGGTTCCCTTGTGGCCTGTGTGCAGGTGGTGCATGGCTGTCGTCAGCTCGTGTCGTGAGATGTTGGGTTAAGTCCCGCAACGAGCGCAACCCCTATCTTATGTTGCCAGCGCGTCATGGCGGGGACTCGTAAGAGACTGCCGGGGTCAACTCGGAGGAAGGTGGGGATGACGTCAAGTCATCATGCCCCTTATGTCCAGGGCTTCACACATGCTACAATGGCCGGTACAGAGGGCTGCGAATCCGTAAGGTGGAGCGAATCCCTTCAAAGCCGGTCTCAGTTCGGATCGGGGTCTGCAACTCGACCCCGTGAAGTCGGAGTCGCTAGTAATCGCAGATCAGCAACGCTGCGGTGAATACGTTCCCGGGCCTTGTACACACCGCCCGTCACGTCATGAAAGTCGGTAACACCCGAAGCCGGTGGCCTAACCCCTCGTGGGAGGGAGCCGTCGAAGGTGGGATCGGCGATTGGGACGAAGTCGTAACAAGGTAGCCGTACCGGAAGGTGCGGCTGGATCACCTCCTTTCTAAGGAGCACCACGAGACTCGGTCCCGCCCGCATCGTGTGGGAGTTCGGTGAGCTGAGCGATTCGTTGGATGGGCCGCGACCTGTAGTGGGTTTCGGTTCTGGTGCACATGACAAACGGTTTCCCGGTGCGAGAAGACATCGGGGGACGAGAGACTGCCAGACACACTATTGGGCTTTGAGACAACAAGCCCGTTGTTCTCACCTTGCGGGGTGAGAGGCGTGTTGTTGCCCTGCTTGGTGGTGGGGTGTGGTGTTTGATTCGTGGATAGTGGTTGCGAGCATCAAGCTGGCATGGGGTTCGTTCCTTCATTTTGGGGGTGCGGGTTTCGTGTTGGTTTGTTGTGGTGTAATTTTTCTTCGATTTTTTGGTTTTTGTTTTTGTTGTAAGTGTTTAAGGGCGCATGGTGGATGCCTTGGCATCAGAGGCCGATGAAGGACGTGGGAGGCTGCGTTATGCCTCGGGGAGCTGTCAACCGAGCTGTGATCCGAGGATGTCCGAATGGGGAAACCCAGCACGAGTGATGTCGTGTTACCTGTATCTGAATACATAGGGTGCAGGGGGTAACGCGGGGAAGTGAAACATCTCAGTACCCGTAGGAAGAGAAAACAATTGTGATTCCGTGAGTAGTGGCGAGCGAAAGCGGAGGATGGCTAAACCGCATGCATGTGATACCGGGTAGGGGTTGTGTGTGCGGGGTTGTGGGAGCGATGTGTCCAGCCCTACCTGGCTGGAGGACAGTGAGAAAGTGGTGTGGTTAGCGGAAGTGGTCTTGGGATGGCCTGCCGTAGACGGTGAGAGCCCGGTACGCGAAAACCCGCCGCCTGTCTTGTATCGATTTCCCGAGTAGCAGCGGGCCCGTGGAATCTGCTGTGAATCTGCCGGGACCACCCGGTAAGCCTGAATACCTTCTGATGACCGATAGCGGATTAGTACCGTGAGGGAATGGTGAAAAGTACCCCGGGAGGGGAGTGAAATAGTACCTGAAACCGTGTGCCTACAAGCCGTCAGAGCCCTCTCCTAGAGTGGGGTGATGGCGTGCCTTTTGAAGAATGAGCCTGCGAGTCAGGGACATGTCGCGAGGTTAACCCGTGTGGGGTAGCCGCAGCGAAAGCGAGTCTGAATAGGGCGTATCCAATCCAGAGGGATTGGTGTAGTGGCGTGTTCTGGACCCGAAGCGGAGTGATCTACCCATGGCCAGGGTGAAGCAGCAGTAAGATGTTGTGGAGGCCCGAACCCACTTAGGTTGAAGACTGAGGGGATGAGTTGTGGGTAGGGGTGAAAGGCCAATCAAACTCCGTGATAGCTGGTTCTCCCCGAAATGCATTTAGGTGCAGCGTTGCATGGTTCTTACTGGAGGTAGAGCTACTGGATGGCCAATGGGCCTCACAAGGTTACTGACGTCAGCCAAACTCCGAATGCCGGTAAGTCAACAGTGTGGCAGTGAGACGGCGGGGGATAAGCTCCGTGCGTCGAGAGGGAAACAGCCCAGATCGCCGGCTAAGGCCCCTAAGCGTGTGCTAAGTGGAAAAGGATGTGCAGTCGCGAAGACAACCAGGAGGTTGGCTTAGAAGCAGCCACCCTTGAAAGAGTGCGTAATAGCTCACTGGTCAAGTGATTGTGCGCCGATAATGTAGCGGGGCTCAAGCACACCGCCGAAGCCGCGGCAACGAGCACACCTTCGGGTGTGACGTTGGGTAGGGGAGCGTCCTGCACACCGGTGAAGCCACCTAGTGATGGTGTGGTGGAGGGTGTGGGAGTGAGAATGCAGGCATGAGTAGCGATAAGGCAAGTGAGAACCTTGCCCGCCGAAAGACCAAGGGTTCCTGGGCCAGGCCAGTCCGCCCAGGGTGAGTCGGGACCTAAGGCGAGGCCGACAGGCGTAGTCGATGGACAACGGGTTGATATTCCCGTACCCGTGTGTGCGCGCCCGTGATGAATCCATTCTGCTAACCGTCCAAAACCAGGATCATCCAATCCCTTCGGGGTGCGGAGTTTCTGGGGCTGCACGGGACCCGGATGGGTAGTAGTCAAGCGATGGGGTGACGCAGGAAGGTAGCCGTACCAGTCAGTGGTAATACTGGGGCAAGCCCGTAGGACGACGTCCAGGTAAATCCGGACGTCACGAGTCCGAGAGGTGATGCATAGCCGAGTGAGGCGAATTCGGTGATCCTATGCTGCCAAGAAAAGCCTCTAGCGAGTTCACACACGGCCCGTACCCCAAACCAACACAGGTGGTCAGGTAGAGAATACCAAGGCGTACGAGTGAACTATGGTTAAGGAACTCGGCAAAATACCCCCGTAACTTCGGGAGAAGGGGGACCCCCACACCGTCATGGCCCTAGCGGCCGGCAGCGGGAGGGGGTCGCAGAAACCAGTGAGAAGCGACTGTTTACTAAAAACACAGGTCCGTGCGAAGTCGCAAGACGATGTATACGGACTGACGCCTGCCCGGTGCTGGAAGGTTAAGAGGACCGGTCAACCCCCTTCGGGGGGTGAAGCTGAGAATTTAAGCCCCAGTAAACGGCGGTGGTAACTATAACCATCCTAAGGTAGCGAAATTCCTTGTCGGGTAAGTTCCGACCTGCACGAATGGCGTAACGACTTCTCAACTGTCTCAACCATAGACTCGGCGAAATTGCACTACGAGTAAAGATGCTCGTTACGCGCGGCAGGACGAAAAGACCCCGGGACCTTCACTACAACTTGGTATTGGCGCTCGATACGGTTTGTGTAGGATAGGTGGGAGACTGTGAAGCACACACGCCAGTGTGTGTGGAGTCATCGTTGAAATACCACTCTGATCGTATTGGGCTTCTAACCTCGAACCGTATATCCGGTTCAGGAACAGTGCCTGGTGGGTAGTTTAACTGGGGCGGTTGCCTCCAAAAAAGTAACGGAGGCGCCCAAAGGTTCCCTCAACCTGGACGGCAATCAGGTGTTGAGTGTAAGTGCACAAGGGAGCTTGACTGCGAGACATACATGTCGAGCAGGGACGAAAGTCGGGACTAGTGATCCGGCACCCCCGAGTGGAAGGGGTGTCGCTCAACGGATAAAAGGTACCCCGGGGATAACAGGCTGATCTTCCCCAAGAGTCCATATCGACGGGATGGTTTGGCACCTCGATGTCGGCTCGTCGCATCCTGGGGCTGGAGCAGGTCCCAAGGGTTGGGCTGTTCGCCCATTAAAGCGGCACGCGAGCTGGGTTTAGAACGTCGTGAGACAGTTCGGTCTCTATCCGCCGCGCGCGTCAGAAGCTTGAGGAAACCTGTCCCTAGTACGAGAGGACCGGGACGGACGAACCTCTGGTACACCAGTTGTCCCACCAGGGGCACCGCTGGATAGCCACGTTCGGACAGGATAACCGCTGAAAGCATCTAAGCGGGAAACCCCCTCCAAGACCAGGCTTCTCACCCATTCAGTGGGATAAGGCCCCCCGCAGACCACGGGATCGATAGACCAGACCTACACGCCCAGCAATGGGTTCAGGGAACTGGCACTAACCGGCCGAAAACTTACACACACAACCCCCACAAAAAAGGGGGGCACCAAAACAATCGTGTAAGAACACACCACAACGCTGACGCAACCACACACCACGAACAACAAACCCACACCCCACCACCAAAAACACCCCACCACAACAGGGGCACACCAGGGCCGAAAAAGAAAATAGAGTTACGGCGGTAATAGCGGCAGGGAAACGCCCGGACCCATCCCGAACCCGGAAGCTAAGCCTACCAGCGCCGATGATACTACCCACACGGGTGGAAAAGTAGGACACCGCCGAACACCCTTTATGAATTACCCCCCACGATTGCGTGGGGGGTAATTCTATTTACGCTTGATTGAACAATTGAATTGTTCACGGTCCTCGCGTGAGTCGCACGCGCCCGTATCCTTTGCAGGACGGTGTGCAGAGCAGTAGGAAGGCAGAACGTGGCCCAAGACAGGCAAGGCGGCGGTAGCGATCGCCGGCCGCGGGCATCGGGTGCGGGCGGGCCGCGCCGAACGCCGCGGGACCGCGGCAACTCGCATTCGTCCGGACCGGACAGGGCGCGGCGCGCGCAGCCGGATACGCGCGACGACGACCAGCGGACGGGTCCGGCCATTCCCGCCGCGATCGAGGCGAAGCAGTTGGCGCCCGACGTTCGAAGCGAACTGCTGACATTGGACAAGGCCACGGCCGACTACGTGGCGCGCCATCTGGTCGCAGCCGGCGAGATGCTCGACGACGATCCCGAGAAGGCCCTGGCCCACGCGCAGGCTGCCCGCGGCCGCGCCGCGCGGATCGCGGCGGTACGCGAAGCCGTCGGCATCGCGGCCTATCGCTGTGGCGACTGGGCCCAGGCGCTCTCCGAGCTACGCGCCGCGCGACGGATGGGGAGCAAGTCGGCGCTGCTGCCGGTGATCGCCGACTGCGAACGCGGTGTGGGTCGCCCGGAGCGGGCGATCGAGCTGGCCCGGTCTCCAGAAGCCGATCAGCTCGCCGATGACGACGCCGACGAGTTGCGCATCGTGGTCGCGGGTGCGCGATCGGATCTCGGCCAGCACGAGCAGGCGCTGTCGGTTCTCTCTACGCCGCAACTGGATCCGACGCGGACCGGCCAGACCGCGGCGCGGCTGTTCTACGCCTACGCCGAGACGCTGCTGGCGACGAATCGGGCAGCGGAGTCGCTGCAATGGTTCATCCACGCGGACGCCGCCGACCTCGAGGGCGTGACCGACGCCGAAGAGCGCATCACGGAGTTGTCCTGACGTGACCACGCTCCTGCAGGAACACGACTGTCTGCTTCTGGACCTCGACGGCACGGTATTCCGGGGCCACGAAGCGACCGTGGGCTCCGTGGAGGCTCTTGCCGGGGTCGATGCCCGCACGCTGTTCGTCACCAACAATGCCTCGCGGGGACCCGTTGAGGTGGCCGAGCATCTGACCGCGATGGGGTTCGTCGCGACGCCGGATGACGTCGTGACCAGCGCGCAGAGCGGGGCACGGCTACTCGCGGCACAGTTGGACGACGGTTCCAAGGTGCTCGTCATCGGAGCCGACTCGTTGGCCGCCGAGGTGGCCAACGTGGGTCTTCGCCCGGTACGTCAGTTCTCCGACGGTCCGGTTGGTGTGGTTCAGGGGCATTCGCCGCTGACCGGATGGGCGGACCTGGCGGAGGCGGCGCTGGCGATCCGGGACGGTGCGCTGTGGGTAGCGACCAACGTGGACCGCACGTTGCCGTCCGAACGCGGACTGCTGCCAGGCAATGGGTCCATGGTCGAGGCGCTCTGCACGGCGACCGATCAACGACCGCAGGTCGCGGGCAAGCCGGAACCTACCCTGCTCAACGACGCGCTGGCCCGCGGCCAGTTCGACCGCCCGCTGGTGGTGGGGGACCGACTCGACACCGACATCGCGGGTGCGAAAGCGGCCGGTCTGCCCAGCTTGATGGTGCTCACCGGCGTGAGTACTGCCGCCGAGATGGTCCGCGCGGTACCCGGCGAGCGCCCCGACTACCTGGCACCTGACCTCCGGTCGCTGAACGCACCTGCCGAGGCGTTGCGGGTGGCGCCGCATCCAGCGTGGCGGATCGAGGTCGGGCCCGACTCGGTCACGGTGCATTCGACCGGCGGTGCCGACGACGATCCGCTGAGCGTCGTGCGTGCCACGGCCAGTGCCGTATGGGACGCGGAACTCGACGGTCGGTTCGAGATCGTGGCGGGTGACGACGCCGCGCGCGAGGCGCTGGACCTCTGGTCGCTGAGCAGCGGCCCGATCGACTAGCGTGAACGTCGAGATGACTACCGACCCCGACCAGATCCGTGCGGAGATCGCGGAACTACTCGCCGATTTGCCCTCGCCCGACGCCGATGTGGAAGCAGTCGCGGCGCGGTTGGAGCAGGCGCATGAACTGCTGGTGCGCGCACTGGAATCGGTTGAACACGGTTCGGCGGGCGGGAGTGCCGCGGCGCCGGGCCTCGAAGGGTGAAACGGCGTGACGAGGCGTGCCCGGGTTGACACCGAGCTGGTCCGGCGTGGACTGGCCCGTTCACGACAACAGGCAGCCGAGCTGATCGGCGCCGGCCGCGTTCGAATCGACGGGATGCCCGCGGCGAAGGCGGCGACCGCGGTCACCCTGGACGCCAGGCTCACGGTCGCAGACGACGAGCGCACCTGGGTCTCGCGCGGCGCGCACAAGCTGATCGGAGCCCTCGACGCCTTCGGTCTGCCGGTCCAGGGATCGCGCTGCCTGGACGCGGGCGCGTCGACCGGCGGATTCACGGAGGTCCTGCTCGATCGGGGCGCCACGGAGGTCGTCGCAGCAGACGTCGGTTACGGCCAGCTCGCCTGGTCGCTGCGGTCTGACCCGCGGGTGACGGTCCTCGAGCGCACCAACGTGCGCTCGCTGACCCCCGACGCGATCGGCGGTCCCGTCGACCTGATCGTCGCCGACTTGTCGTTCATCTCGCTGGCGACGGTGTTGCCCGCGCTGGCGTCGTGCGCGTCGGCCGAGGCCGACATCGTGCCCATGGTGAAACCGCAGTTCGAGGTCGGAAGGGAACGCGTCGGGCAGGGTGGTGTCGTGAGCGATCCCGAACTCCGCACCGACGCCGTGCTGACCGTGGCGCACCGGGCCGCCGAACTCGCCTGGTACACCGTCGATGTCACGTCGAGCCCGCTTCCTGGCCCGTCGGGCAACGTCGAGTACTTTCTTCGGTTGCGGAGGCGCACCTCGAACCCCCTCGGCGGCAGTGCGCTCGAACAAGCCGTCAGGCGAGCCGTCACGGAGGGCCCACAGTGACCTATGAACGGACGACCTATGAACGGACCGTTCTCCTGGTGGTGCACACCGGCCGCGACGATGCCACCGAGACCGCACGCCGAGTGCAGAAGGTACTCGGCGACAACGGCATCGGACTGCGAGTGCTGGCCGCCGAGGCCGTCGATCGTGGACCGGTTCACATGGCCCCCAACGACATGCGTGCCCTCGGTGTCGACATCGAAGTGGTCGACGCACACGAACGCTCCGCCGAAGGCTGCGAACTGGTGCTGGCCCTCGGCGGTGACGGCACGTTCCTGCGCGCAGCCGAACTGGCCCGCAACGTAGAAATCCCGGTCCTGGGGGTGAATCTCGGCCGTATCGGTTTCCTCGCCGAGGCCGAGGCGGAAGCCATCGACTCCGTGCTCGACCACGTGGTCAACCGCCGGTATCGGGTCGAGGAGCGCATGACTCTCGACGTGGTCGTGCGGGCGCACGGTGAGATTGCGCACCGCGGGTGGGCGCTCAACGAGGCCAGTCTGGAGAAGGGTCCTCGGTTGGGGGTGCTGGGTGTGGTTCTCGAGGTCGACGGCCGCCCGGTTTCGTCATTCGGATGCGACGGGGTTCTGGTGTCGACACCGACCGGGTCGACGGCCTACGCCTTCTCCGCCGGTGGGCCCATCCTGTGGCCGGACCTGGAGGCGATCCTGGTGGTGCCCAACAATGCCCATGCGTTGTTCGCGCGACCCATGGTGACGAGCCCCGACGCCGCCATCGCGATCGAGATCGAGGCGAGCGGACACGATGCCCTGGTGTTCTGCGATGGTCGCCGGGAGATGGTGGTGCCTGCCGGTGGCAGGCTCGAGGTAACCCGCTGCGGGACTCCGCTGAAGTGGGTGCGGCTGGACAGTGCGCCGTTCACCGACCGCCTGGTGCGCAAGTTCCGGTTGCCGGTCACGGGTTGGCGTGGCCAGTAGTGCTTTCGGAGATTCGGATTGAGGCGCTCGGAGCCATCAGCGCCGCAACCGCCGAGTTCGACCGCGGCCTGACCGTTCTGACCGGGGAGACCGGCGCCGGTAAGACGATGGTGGTCACAGGCCTTCACCTACTCGGCGGCGCCCGCGCAGATGCGACCAGGGTGCGGTCGGGTTCGGATCGAGCAGTGGTCGAAGGGCGTTTCACCACCACCGACGTCGGCCGCACCGTTGCTGCTCGCATCGACGACGTGCTCGATTCGTCGGGCGCCGAACGCGACGACGACGGGAGTGTCATCGCGGCCCGGTCGGTCAACCGCGACGGCCCGTCGCGGGCCTACCTGGGCGGGCGCAGCGTGCCTGCCAAGTCGTTGAGCACCTTCACCACCGAACTGTTGGCGCTGCACGGTCAGAACGATCAGTTGCGGTTGATGAAGCCCGACGAGCAGCTCGCCGCGCTGGACCGCTACGTCGACGTCGACGGGGCGCTGGGCCGTTACCGCGAGGCCAGAGAGCATTGGCTTTCGGCGCGACGGGACCTGGTCGACCGCAGGCAGCGGGCCCGCGAACTCGCCCAGGAGGCCGACCGGCTGCAGTTCGGGATCGGCGAGATCGACGCCGTGGCACCACTGCCGGGCGAGGATGACGTGCTGGTGGATGAGATTCGGCGGATGTCGGAACTCGATGCACTCCGTGAGTCGGCCCGTTCGGCGCGGTTGGCGCTGTCCGGAGCGCTCGACGAGGCGCCGGCGCCCGAGGGCGTCTCGGCCGCGGATGGCGTGGGTCAGGCGAAGGCGGCGCTGACCGGCACGGACGACCGCGCACTGCGCGCTCTGGGCGAACGGCTCGGCGAGGCGTTGGTGGTCATCGGCGACGTCTCGACCGAACTCGGCCACTACCTTGCCGAGCTACCCAGTGACGCAAGCACATTGGAGACCAAGCTGGCCCGACAAGGTGAGCTGCGCAATCTGACCCGCAAGTATGCGGCAGACATCGATGGCGTGTTGGCGTGGGCGGTGCACGCACGTGACCGGCTAGACCAGCTCGATGTTTCGGAGGAGGCGCTGGCAGCGCTCGCGCGGCGGGTCGGGGAACTCGAGACCGCGGTGGTGGCGGCTGCGGCCACGGTGACCAAGGCGCGGACCAAGGCCGCCAAGTCGCTGGCCAAGGCCGTCACCGCCGAACTCGCCGGTCTCGCGATGTCGGGGGCGGTATTCAGCATCTCGGTGTCGCCGCTTACCGCGCGGGCCGACGACTCGGCGCCGATCACGGCCGTGTCGGGTGCGGCCGTGCACGCCGGACGCGACGGTGTCGACGCGGTCGAGTTCGGCTTCACCCCGCACAGCGGGTCTGACGTGTTGCCGTTGGCCAAGAGCGCGTCCGGGGGTGAGCTGTCACGAGTGATGCTGGCCCTCGAGGTGGTGCTTGCAGCGTCCGCCGAGGGGACCACGATGGTCTTCGACGAGGTCGACGCCGGTGTCGGTGGTCGCGCGGCGGTCCAGATCGGCCGACGGCTCGCGAGGCTGGCGCGCACGCACCAGGTCATCGTCGTCACGCACCTCCCGCAGGTGGCCGCCTACGCCGACGTGCACCTCGTCGTGGACAACGCCTCTGGCGGCGGCAAGGCCAGTGAGGTTCGGCGCCTGGACGACGACGCACGGATCGCGGAACTGGCCCGGATGCTGGCCGGCCTCGGCGAGTCCGACAGCGGACGGGCCCATGCCCGGGAGCTACTCGCTGCCGCCCGGGACGACGCACCGTCATGAAACGTCACTCAATATGTGTTGCAGATGTGACAGAAGATAACTTCTGAGGCTGGTGTTACGGCGCGCCTCCACCTCAACTTGAGGGTTGGCCGACAGAATCGGCGCCATGAAGATGTCTGCGCTGCTTTCCCGTAACGCCGGTCCACGACCCGGTGTGTCCGGTACCGCCCGCGTCGACCGCGACATCGATCGACTGCTGCGCCGCGTCGGACCGGGCGACATCGTGGTGATCGATGCATTGGACCTCGACCGGATCACTGCCGATGCACTCGTTGAAGCCGAGGTCGCGGCCGTGGTCAACGCCTCGCCCTCGATCTCGGGCCGCTACCCGAACCTGGGTCCCGAGGTGCTGGTCGTCAACGGCGTCATCCTGATCGACGAGACCGGACCGGAGGTCTTCAAGAAGATCAAGGATGGCGCGCGAATCCGGCTGCACAACGGCGGTGTCTACTCCGGTGACCGCCGCATCGCGCTCGGTCACGAGCGCACCGAACTCGAGATTCACGACCTGATGCTCGAGGCGAAGTCGGGCCTGGTCGCCCACCTTGAAGCCTTCGCGGGCAACACCATCGAGTTCATCCGCAGCGAGAGCCCGCTGCTCATCGACGGCATGGGCATCCCGGACATCGACGTCGACGTCAACCGCAGGCACGTCGTGGTGGTCGCCGAGGGCCCCTCGGCCGCCGAAGACCTCAAGTCCCTCAAGCCGTTCATCAAGGAGTACCAACCGGTCCTGGTCGGTGTGGGGAGCGGCGCCGACGTGCTGCGCAAGGGCGGCTATCGTCCCGCCCTGATCGTCGGCGACCCGGACTTGATGAGCGTCGAGGTGCTTCGGTCGGGAGCCCAGGTGGTGCTGCCTGCCGACGCGGACGGGCACGCCAAGGGGCTGGAGCGGATTCAGGATCTCGGCGTGGGGGCGATGACCTTCCCTGCGGCCGGTTCAGCCGCCGATCTTGCGCTGCTGCTGTGTGACCACCACGGTGCGTCACTCATCGTCACCGCGGGACACAGCGCCAGCATCGAGGAGTTCTTCGATCGCACCCGGCAGCACAGCAACCCGTCGACCTTCCTCACCCGACTCAAGGTCGGCGAGAAACTCGTCGACGCGAAGGCCGTGGCGACGCTCTACCGCAGTCGCATCTCCGGTGGGGCCATCGCCATGCTCATCTTCGCGATGCTCGTCGCAGTGATCGTCGCCCTGTGGGTTTCTCGTGCTGATGCGACCGTGCTGCAGTGGATCTCGGAGTACTGGAACCAGGTCTCGCTCTGGGTCCGGGGCTTGATCACCTAACGGCACCCTTGGTATTGGCGAGTCGCTTGCGTGACGAGAGGACGGTACGGTGATTTCACTTCGCACGCATGCGATTTCCCTAGCGGCGGTGTTCCTGGCGTTGGCCATCGGTGTGATGCTGGGTTCGGGCCTGCTGTCGAACACGTTGTTGTCCGGACTGCGTGACGACAAGCAGGAGCTTCAGAGCCAGATCGACGATCTGTCCGACCAGAGGAATGCGCTCAACGAGAAGCTCAGTGCTGCAGGAGAATTCGATGCGCTCATGGCGCCCCGGATTCTGCGGGACGCGCTGAGGGACAAGTCGGTCGTCGTGTTCCGCACCCCCGACGCCGCCGACGACGACGTCGACGCGCTTGCGCGATACGTGGGTGACGCGGGTGGCACGGTGACGGGCACCATTTCGTTGACCGAGGAGTTCGTCGACGCAAACTCCGCCGAGAAGCTGCTGTCGGTGGTCAACTCTCCCATCGTGCCCGCAGGGCGCCAGCTCTCCACCACGCTTGTCGACCAGGGCTCCCAGGCGGGCGACCTGCTGGGCATCGCGCTGCTTCGCGGGAAGGACCCGGCGGTCGACGACGCGCAGCGCGACACCGTGCTCGCGACGCTGCGCGATACCGGCTTCCTGACCTACGGCGGTCAACCGATCGGCGTGGCGGACACCGCCCTGATCGTGACCGGCGGCGCCCTCGGCGAAGATGCGGGCAACCAGGGTGCCACGGTGGCGCGCCTCGCCGCGGGCCTGGCGCCCCACGGGGCAGGCACGATGGTGGTGGGACGCGACGGTTCGGCGTCGGGCACCGCTGCCATCGCGGTGATCAGATCCGACCAGGGTCTGCGCGACGCCGTCGGCACCGTCGATGACGTCGACAGCCAGTCCGGCCGGCTCACCGCGGTGCTCGGCCTTGCCGACCTGGGCAATGGCGGTCGACCCGGCCAGTTCGGGATCGGGCAGGGCGCCACCTCGGTGACCGTTCCGCAGTAGTGACGTCGGCGCGTCAGCGACGGGTTGTCGGGGTCGGTGTTAGGGTGAGTTTCCGTGGGTCGGCAGGCCCATACCTGGGCACCAGTCCAGTAAACCAAGACCTGCCCCATCGCCACGGAGGTTGCTTTGCCAGGTCGACATAGTCCGTTACGCAAGCACCCACAGACCGCGACCAAGCATCTGTTCGTCAGTGGGGGCGTAGCGTCCTCGCTGGGCAAGGGACTCACCGCGAGCAGCCTCGGACAGCTGCTCACCGCCCGCGGCCTGCAGGTGACGATGCAGAAGCTCGATCCCTACCTCAACGTCGATCCCGGCACGATGAACCCGTTCCAGCACGGTGAGGTGTTCGTCACCGAGGACGGCGCGGAGACGGACCTGGACGTCGGCCACTACGAGCGGTTTCTCGACCGCAACCTGTCGGGCTGGGCGAACGTCACCACCGGACAGGTGTATTCGGCGGTCATCGCCAAGGAACGCCGCGGCGAGTACCTCGGCGACACCGTCCAGGTGATCCCGCACATTACCGACGAGATCAAGAGCCGCATCCTGGCGATGGCCCAACCCGACGATGACGGAAACCGCCCCGACGTGGTGATCACCGAGATCGGCGGCACCGTGGGAGACATCGAATCGCTGCCCTTCCTCGAGGCTGCCCGTCAGGTGCGCCACGAAGTCGGTCGCGACAACGTGTTCTTCCTGCACGTATCGCTGGTCCCCTACCTGGCTCCCTCCGGTGAGTTGAAGACGAAACCGACCCAGCACTCGGTGGCGGCGCTGCGCAGCATCGGCATCTCGCCGGACGCCCTGATCCTGCGGTGCGACCGGGACGTGCCCGAGCCGCTGAAGACGAAGATTGCGCTGATGTGCGACGTCGACATCGACGGCGTGATCTCGACACCGGACGCGCCGTCCATCTATGACATCCCGAAGGTCCTGCACCGCGAGGAACTCGACGCCTACGTGGTGCGAAGGCTCAACCTTCCGTTCCGCGACGTCGACTGGACGGAGTGGGACGACCTGTTGCGTCGCGTCCACGAACCGACCGAAACCGTCCGAATAGCATTGGTGGGAAAGTACATCGACCTGTCAGACGCGTATCTCTCGGTCGCCGAGGCGCTGCGTGCGGGCGGTTTCAAGCACCACGCCAGGGTAGAGATCCGCTGGGTGGCCTCTGACGACTGTGAGACCGAAGCGGGCGCGGCCGCCGTCCTGTCCGACGTGCACGGTGTGCTAATCCCGGGCGGCTTCGGCATCCGCGGCATCGAGGGCAAGGTCGGCGCCATCTCGTTCGCCCGCAGGCAGGGCATTCCGGTGCTAGGACTGTGCCTCGGCCTGCAGTGCATCGTCATCGAGGCCGCTAGGTCGGTCGGCATCGCGGGCGCGAACTCGGCGGAGTTCGACCCCGCGACACCCGACCCCGTGATCTCCACGATGGCCGAGCAGGTCGACGCGGTCGCCGGCGATGCCGATCTCGGCGGCACGATGCGGCTCGGCGCCTACCCGGCGGTTCTCGATCCGGGAACGATCGTCGCTGACGCGTATCAAGCCACCGAGGTGTCCGAACGCCACCGCCACCGCTACGAGGTGAACAACGCCTACCGGGACCGCATCGCGCAGAGCGGCCTCCGGTTCTCCGGCACGTCACCCGACGGTCACCTCGTGGAGTTCGTCGAGTACGCGTCCGACGTCCACCCGTTCCTGGTCGGCACCCAGGCGCACCCGGAGCTGAAGAGTCGCCCCACCCGCCCGCACCCGTTGTTCTCTGCCTTCGTCGGCGCGGCCTTGGACTACAAGGACGCCGAACGGCTCCCCATGGAGATCGGCGAGGAGCGAAGGAACACCGAACAGCGCTCCAATGGCGCCGAGCACTCAGAGGGCCGTTTCGCCGGCCAGCCCGTGCAAGAGCCCGCGCGTCGTGCCTGAACACGAGTTCGAGACGGTAGAGAGCGAGACCCTCTACGTCGGCAAGATCTTCGCGCTGCGCGCCGACGAGGTCCGGATGCCGGGCGGGGGGACCGCGCGCCGCGAGATCGTCGAACACTACGGTGCCGTGGCCATCGTCGCGTTGGACGACGAGGGAACCGTCGCGCTCGTCCACCAGTACCGACATCCCGTCGGGCGTCGGCTGTGGGAACTGCCGGCGGGGCTGTTGGACATGGGTGACGAGGAGCCTCAGCTTTCGGCCGCACGTGAACTCCAGGAGGAGGCCGGTCTGGCTGCCGGGACGTGGCGGGTCCTCGTCGACCTGGTCGCGGCGCCCGGCTTCAGTGACGAGAGCGTGCGGGTCTACCTCGCCACCGACCTGAGCGAGATTCCTCGCCCCGAGGCGCACGACGAGGAGGCGGACCTGACCGTCAGGCGGGTGGCGCTGGCGGATGCGGTCGGCATGGTGATGTCGGGCGAGATCGTCAATTCCCTTGCCGTCGCCGGGATCCTGGCCGCCGCAAACGTCACGGATGCGAACGCGCTGCGACCAGTGGGATCCCCGTGGATCGACCGGTCGACCGCTTTCCGGGCCAGGATGTCATGACGACCTTCAGGCCGGCGCTGGACGATCAGCTGCAGGGCTATCTCGACCACCTCACCATCGAACGAGGGGTCGCCGCGAACACGTTGAGTTCGTACCGCCGAGATCTTCGTCGGTACTCCGGGCACCTGATGTCCCGGGGGATCGACGACCTGCGGGACGTGACGGAGACCGACGTCAGCGAGTTCCTGGTCGCGCTGCGCAAGGGGGACCCCGAGTCCGGCGTTGCCGCGCTCTCGGCGGTCTCGAGCGCCCGCGCCCTCATCGCGGTGCGTGGGCTGCATCGGTTCGCCGCTGCGGAGGGGGTAACGAGCCTCGACGTCGCGCGCGCGGTCAAGCCACCCACCCCGAACCGCAGGCTGCCCAAGAGCCTCCCCGTCGACGACGTGCTGGCCCTGCTCGACGGTGCCGGCGGCGATGGTGAGGCGGATGGCCCGCTGACGTTGCGAAACCGGGCGCTGCTCGAGGTGCTGTACTCGACCGGGGCGCGCATCTCCGAAGCCGTGGGACTCGACGTCGACGACGTGGACGTGCATTCGAGATCGGTGCTGCTGCGGGGCAAGGGCGGTAAACAGCGGCTGGTACCGATCGGCAGGCCCGCCGTGAGCGCGCTGGACGCCTATCTCGTGCGCGGCAGGCCCGACCTCGCCCGGCGCGGCAAGGGCACGCCCGCGATGTTCCTCAATGCCCGCGGGGGAAGGCTTTCCCGGCAGAGCGCCTGGCAGGTGCTGCAGGACGCGGCCGAGAGGGCGGGGATCTCGGCTGCGGTGTCGCCCCACACCCTGCGGCACTCGTTCGCGACGCATCTCCTCGAGGGCGGCGCCGATGTGCGCGTGGTGCAGGAGTTGCTCGGGCACGCGTCGGTGACGACGACGCAGATCTACACCCTGGTCACCGTGAATGCGCTGCGCGAGGTGTGGGCGGGTGCCCACCCGCGGGCACGCTAGTCACCCGCCCAGGTATTCGGATTCCAGTACCAGGTCGGGGAACACCGATCCGTACTCGCCGTGGGTCTTGTGCTCGAGGGTCTGCCATGACTTGGCCTGCTGGTCACGCATGAACGCCCGGTATTTCGGTGCGCCGGGGATCTTGACGTTGTCGGCGACCACGATGGATCCGGGGTGAAGCCAGCCGCGCTGTTCGATGGTTTCCAGATCGCCGAGGTAGGCGTCCTTGTCGTGGTCGAGGAAGAGGAAGTCGAGCGCGCCCGGGCCGAACCCGTGCTCGGCGGCCAGGGTGTCCAGTGTGGCGCCGCCGTCGCCGACGGTGCCGACGACACAGCTGATCCGGTCATCGACACCGGCGTGTGCCCAGATCTTGCGGGCGTTCTCGGCGTTGTCCGCCGACAGTTCCACCGAAACCACCTTGGCCGACGGCGCGGCCGCCGCGATGCGCAGGGCGCCATAGCCGCAGTAGGTCCCCAACTCCAGCGCAAGCCTCGGGTCGGCCCGCTGGACCGCGGTGTCCAGTAGCTTGCCCTTCTCGTCTCCCACGTTGATGAGAAAGGACTCCTCGTAGGCGAACCGGTCGATGGTGTCGATGACGTCGGCGACATCGCCCTGGCGCGCGTTGGCCAGCACGTAGCGCACCGCGGCGGCCTCGCGACCGTCGCCGATCTGTCCGGTACGGGTGATGTTGCGTTGCGATGCCGCCATGCGCCAGAAGGACCAGCGGAACAGGGGAACGCGTTGTTTCAAGCTCATGACTGCACACCTAACTCGACTCTTGGGGTTCGGGGATCTTGGAGAGGATCTGGAGACTGATCGGCCGGTTGGGGACCGCCGCGACACCGCGCGGAATCGATCGTGGCGGCCTACGGGTCGTCGAGCCGGACGAGGTTCGCAGCTCGACGCGTCGCAGGATGACGCCCAGGACTATCGCCAGTTCCATTGATGCGAAAGCCGCTCCCGGACAGCGTCGATGCCCGTAGCCGAACGGCGAGTACTCGGCCGGCGGGGGCTTGCGGCTTCAGGAAGCGCTCTGGATCGAATCGCGCGGGGTCGGGCCAGACGTGTGGATCGGCATGCAGGGCCGGAAGCGCCACTCCGATCACGTCGCCGGACTCCCGAGGGGTCTGCCAGGTATTCCACGGCCCGGTGAGCTGTCGCACGACGATGGACACCGTCGGGTGCATCCGGAGTGTCTCGGCGATCACCGCGCCCAGGTAGGGAAGCTTCGGCATGTCCTCGGGCGCGGGATCGTCGGCCAGCTCGTCGAGCACCTTTCGACGCACCTCGTCGTCGGCGTGGATGTGGAACAGCGCCCAGGCAAGTGTGGTGGCCGATGTCTCGTGTCCCGACACCAGCAGCGTCCTCAACTGTTGTCGAACCTCGTCGTCGGTGCGCTTCACCTCGTCATCGCCCGACAGCAACACGCTCAGGACATCGTCGTAGCCGTCGGTGCCGGTCCTCCGGCGTTGGGCGATCTGCTCTGAGAGCAGGGCGTCCAACTCGACCCGTCGCTGGGAGAAGCGGCGCCACGGGCCCAGGCCCAAGGGGGCGCGGCGCAACGCGGGAAAGAACATGAAGGGTGCGATGTAGTTGCGCATCATCGACTTGACCACTCGCACGTAGTCGGCGGAGCGGTCCTCGTCGTCGATGCCGAACACTGCGCGGACGATGATCGCGAGGGTGATGTTCTGCGCCGCGTCGCGGGCGTCGATCGAGGAACCCGGTCGCCACTTCGCGATCTCGTCCTCGGCAGCCTGCGCCATCACGTCGGAGTAGCGCCGGATCCGCTCGCCATGTAGGGCGGGCAGAAACCGTGCACGCTCACTCTTGTGTGCGTGTCCGCTGAGCAGAATGATGGAACCGTCGCCGACGACGGGCTCGATCGGATTGGGCATCGGCGGGATGAAGGTCGACGTCGGGATGGTCAAGAACTCGCGGATGCCATCCGGGTGTGCGGTGAACAGCACGTCGCCGAGGCCTGGGATGGCCATCCCGAAAGCCTTGCCGCCCTTCGCGCGTCGGCGAAAGTACGCTTCGGAGTCGTACCACGCGCCGACGGCGTGGAGGAGCTTGAATCGCGGGCTCACCGACGTTGTCCGACGTCCCCTCATCGCATACCGGGTGCCACGGTCGAGACGGCAGTGAGCACGGCCCGGGTCGAGGCCCGGTTGCCGACGGTGATCCGTACGCCGCCGTCATCGTACGACCGCACCTGCAGTGCGCCGCCGTCGAATGCGGGACGCCACGGTGAGCGTCCCGTCGATGGCAGGTAGACGAAGTTCGCGTGGGACTTGGGGCTGCCGACCCCCAACTCCCGTAGTCGCATGCGCAGGTATTCGCGTTCCCGGGTGATGAGCTGGACGCGCCGCCGCAGTTGGTGCTCCGCGGCATACGACGCGTCGACCGCCGCCAGGCTGGTGGCACTGGTGCCGAACGGTAGTTGCATGCCCCACAGTGTCTGCGCCACGTCCGGCGAACAGAAGGCATATCCGGTCCGGATGGCGGCCAGGCCGTACGCCTTCGAAAAGGTTCTGATGACCACCACGTTGGGAAAGCCGTGAACCAGGGTGCGGATGTCGAGGCGATGTTGGGGCGAGACGAACTCGATGTAGGCCTCGTCGAGCAGGACCACCGTGTCCGACGGAATCCGGCGTAGGAATCGTCGCACCGCAGTGGCCTGCTCGATGGTGCCGCTGGGATTGTGAGGTCGGCACAACACCACGACCTTGGCATCGGCGGCGGCCTCGGCCATGGCGTCGAGATCGTGGTGGCCGTGCTCGTCCAGCGGCACCGGCACCGAGGTCAGCCGGGCGATTCTGGCGAAGATCGGGTAGCCGTCGAAGGTCGGTGTGGCCATCACGATGCGATCACCGGGATGGGTCAACGCATGAAGCGCCTGCATCACGACGCCGGTGGCGCCGGCACCGACGATGACCTGCTCTGCACGCACCCCGTTCTGCCCGGCGATCAGCCGCCGCATCCGTTCCGGCAGGAACTCGGGATAGCGGTTGGCCGTGGCGATCGACTCGATCATCGCCGATTGCACCGCGGGCAGCGGTAGGAACGGGTTCTCGTTGAGGGACAACGCCAGTGGGTTGTCCACGTCGGGTTCCGCCGATGAGTCGGCGACCAGTTGGCGAATCGGTTCCACTATGGTCGGCCACCCCAGCGGATCGCCGCGGCGCCGGCGAAGTCGCCGGCATGGGCGAATGCCGCCATCAGCACCACGTCGCCTTCGGAGATCTGGCCGTCCGTCACGGCACGGTCGAAGTTGATCGGGATACCGGCGCCGAAGAGGTTGCCGCATTCGTCGAACGTGTCGCGGTGGCGTTCCTGCGGCAGTTCCAGGGCTTCGCGCCAGTTGCGCAGGAACACCCGGTTCGGCTGGTTGGTGACGAGCAGGTCGGCGTCGGTGGATTTCATGCCGATCCGATCACATACCGCCAGCGCGACCTCGGGCACCTGTCGGTTGCCGCGGGCCAACACCTTGGTGATCTTGGATTCGGTGAACCCGATGTAGCCCTCGCCGGGACCGGGCTGCCACCACTTGCGGGGCGGGTCCATCGCGATGGTCATGTCACCGGCGAACTCACCGTAGGTGCGACATTCGACGTCCAGAACGGGCGACTTCTCTGACAGCGTCACCAGGCCGACCGCTGCACCGTCGCCGGGAACCGCGGCCTGGGCCTTGGTCCGCACCCCCGGCTGTTCGAATATCTGCCCGGCCGCGTTCTGGGCGACCGCGATGAGAGCGGTGTGGCCCGCCCCGGACGAGAGCAGTTGGCGCGCCACCTTCAGGCCGAGCACGAATGCCGCGCACCCCCCGTTGTGCAGGTCCAACACCCAGTCCGGCTTCATACCCAGCCGGTGTGCGATGCCGCCGCCGCCGCCGTAGAAGGGCATGTCGGGCATCTGGGTGTGGGTGATCAGGACGTCGACTCCGGCGATCACGTCCGGCCCGTGCCGCTCGATCAGACCGGCGGTGGCCCGCTCGACCATGTCGGTGGCGGTCTCGTCCGGCGCGACGTGGTGGCGGAACTTGGGCGCGCGGAACATCAGGTTGTCCCGCAGATCGTCCTCGGTGGCGAACTGCGCGTAGTAGTCGACACCGATTGGGTCTCCTGGCAGATAGCTGGACACGTCGACCAGGCTGACGGTGGGTGCGTTCACGTCGATGCTCACTTCATCCAGTCGGGACGCACGGGCAGGCCATTGTGGTGGCGGTACTCGGCGATGGCCTTGAGGTTCTTGAGTTCCAGTTCGTGGCCTGCGCCAAACATGTCCCAGAAGTCGCCGACCCAAACCGGACGCTGCTCGGGGGCGCTCTCCGGGTACGGGTTTTCGTCGTAGAACGGGTGATGGCAGTTGGTCCACAGCACCACCGAGCCCGGCTTGTCCAACACCAGCTGGGCATCGACCACCCGCATCAGGTAGATCATCCAGAGGTGCTTGCCCTGATCCCAGGCGCAGTGGTAGTCCACCGTGCGCGCTTCGGCGTTTGCCACCGTGCGGGTGTAGATCTCTGTCTCCGAGCCGAGCCGGTCGTACGCCAGCCACAGCCCGGGTTCCTCGGTGGGGGTGAAACCGCGCAGACTGTACGTCCACTCTTCGAGGCTGCGGGAGTCCGACAGGTAGTCGAACAGCTCATCGGGTGGGCAGTCCACGTAGTCGTTGACGGTGCAGTACGTGCCGAACACCTGATCGTGCGGATACACCGACCGCATCATCTCCATGATGACCGGGGTGGCCTTCTCCCGCGGGCTGGTCTCGATGCGGTAAACACCATCGAGTGCATCGGCGGTGCCTGCGTGCGCGGTGATGTCTTCAAGCGCTGGCAGCGACATCGGTTCTGTTCTCCTTTGTGGGGGGAATGGGTGGGGATTTCATCAGAAATGGTGCGAACGGCGGGATTTCGTCGGCTGAGCACTCCACGCTGATCACCGACGGCCCGTCGGTGGCGAGCGCGCCATCCAACGCCTCGGCCAGCTGGGAGACATCGGTGACGTCGACGGAGCGCAACTGGGGGAACATCGCGGCCAGCCCGGCGCCGAGCCGGCTCGGCTGGAATCGGTTGTAGGTGTAGTCGTCCTCGTAGAAGAGTTGTTCTCGGGTGACGCACATCGCGTGGGCGTTGTTGTTGAACAGCACGAACGTGATGGGCAGGCGGTACTGCACCGCGGTGTGCACCTCCATGCCGTGCATGAAGAATGCGCCGTCACCCGCGATCACCACGGTGCGCCGTCCGCGGCCGAACGCCACGCCGATGCCGGCGCCGAAGCTGTAACCCATGCCGCCCATCCCGAGCGCGACGACGAACCGGCCATCCGGTCGCGCCGGAAGGTAGTGAATGCCGGCTGCACCGGTGTTTCCGGCGTCGACGACGATGTCGGCGTCGTGCGGCAAGGCGTCATTCAGGGCTCTCATCGCGTCGACGTACCGGACTCCAGGGCCGTCGTGAGGGGGCGGCACGAGTTCGGTGTGCGTCTCCTCGGTGTGTGCGCGACCACCTACGTGCGTTTTGCGCGATCCCGCGGCGGTTCGGGCCAGCGACGACAAGGTGGTCCGCAGCTCATCGGAGGCGAAGTGTGTCGACTCCACGTACGGGGGCGCCGAGCCGATCGAGATCGTGCGGACGTTGGCGAGTGCGGTCGCGACGCCCGCGGTGAGCTGAAGGCGGGTACCGACGATGAGGCACAGCGCGCTGTCCCGAATGACATCGAGGACGTTCGGGTGTCCCATCACTCCGGTGACGCCCAGCAGCGCTGGTGACGCGCTGACGTCCTTCGCGTCGGGCACCACGGCCATCCGGGCTCCGAGCGCGGCCCGCAACTGCTCGAGTTCGAGGCGGGCGTCGTCGCGGGCCACCTGTTCGCCCCCGATGATCGTGACATCGCCGCTGATGGTGCCGATCGCGCGGCTGATGTCCTCGGCGGTCGCGGGTGCCACCGGTCTGGTGGCCATCGAGGAGTGCGGGGTCGGGTGTGGGTTCGAGTGGGGGAGCGACGTGCGAGACGCGACGGTGCTCTGTTGCACGTCC
Source organism: uncultured Actinomycetota bacterium (assembly GCA_963798245.1). Lineage (GTDB taxonomy): Bacteria > Actinomycetota > Actinomycetes > Mycobacteriales > Mycobacteriaceae > Mycobacterium. The sequence continues at coordinate 50,446 of CAWCSO010000001.1, read as the reverse complement.
TTGGGCAGCAGGAGCACGGCGGGTCCGCCCGCACGGGCGGCGTCGATCGCCGTCGCGACGGCCTCGGTGATCCGCGCCGGGTCCGTCACACGTTCGCAGTGCAGCGAGACGGTGGAGAACAGAGCGGCCGCGTCGAGTGAGCCGTTGCGGCCACTGGTGTCCTGGAAGCTGCCCTGGCCGTCGAGGGAGGTCGGCGCTTGGCCGACGATTGCCAGCACCGGGCACTCGGCTGGCGAGCGATTCCGCCAGACCGGGGACCAGGTTCAGGCTGCCACCGCCCGAGGTCGCTGCCACCACGCCCAGTCCCGCTCCGCTGCGGCTGAGGCCGTCCGCCATTGCTGCGGCCGAGAACTCGTGTTTGGCCAGCACGGCGGTGACGCCGCCGTGGAGGTGGGCTGCGTCGTACAGATCCTCGATGTTCGCGCCGCCCACGCCGAAGACGTGAGAGACCCCTTCGGCAGCCAGGCGATCAACTATGAGATCGACCACACGGGGTTTGCCGATCGACGCTGGGCGCGCACGCCGATGGTCTGATCCCTGTGAGGGGTACATGTCCCTTGATTCGGAGGGATAGCGGTCGCGGAGGGGTTGGCGTGGTCCACGTCATATTCGCGTAATCATTTGCCAGCGGTGAACGTCCACCGCCGTCTGCCGGCGTGCCGAAATCGCTCCGTGGCGCTGCCACGAGAATTAAAGTCGTGGCCCTTTACCTGCGGGTCTGCCCGTAGGTCTTGAGGCTTGGCGTTAAACTTCGCGGAATGTTCGCCGGGGCCGATCCATCTCATGTCGACGGCTGGTCGGCGTGACCGACGACAAAGACGATGAAGCCGAAAAGGGCGACGACGTCGAGGTCGGTCTGACCGGACGGCCGCCCCGGGCCATTCCCGAGCCTCGGCCGCTGAGTTCGCACGGACCGGCGACGGTGATCGCGATGTGCAACCAGAAGGGTGGCGTCGGGAAGACCACGTCGACCATCAACCTCGGCGCCAGCCTCGCCGAGTACGGCCGCCGGGTGTTGCTCGTCGACCTCGACCCGCAGGGTGCCCTGTCGGCCGGTCTGGGTGTCCCTCACTATGAACTCGACCACACGGTGCACAACCTGCTCATCGAGCCCCGCGTGTCGATCGAGGACGTCATGATCCACACCAGGGTCAAGGGCATGGACCTGGTACCCAGCAACATCGACCTGTCGGCTGCGGAGATCCAGTTGGTCAACGAGGTCGGCCGGGAACAGTCGCTGGGTCGGGCGATTCATCCGGTGCTGGACCGCTACGACTACGTGCTGATCGACTGCCAGCCGTCTCTGGGCCTGCTCACGGTGAACGGACTGGCCTGCTCCGACGTCGTCGTCATCCCCACCGAGTGCGAGTACTTCTCGCTGCGCGGCCTGGCACTGTTGAACGACACGGTCGACAAGGTGCACGATCGGCTCAACCCAAGGCTGTCGATCGGCGGCATCCTGGTCACACGCTACGACCCCCGCACGGTGAACTCGCGCGAGGTGATGGCCCGCGTCCTGGAGCGGTTCGGTGACCTGGTGTTCGACACCGTCATCACCAGGACGGTGCGCTTCCCGGAGACCAGCGTCGCGGGTGAACCGATCACCACGTGGGCGCCCAAATCCACTGGTGCCCTGGCCTATCGGGCGCTGGCCCGCGAGGTCATCGACCGGTTCGGCGCGTGACTGGGGAAACTGCGGCGGTCACGGAGGAGGCACCAGCCGGTTTTCAGGTCAGGTTGACGAACTTCGAGGGGCCGTTCGACCTGCTGCTGCAGTTGATCTTCGCGCACCGGCTCGACGTCACCGAGGTGGCGCTGCATCAGGTCACCGATGACTTCATCGCCTACACCAAGGCGATCGGTCGCCAGCTCGAACTCGACGAGACCACGGCATTCCTCGTCATCGCCGCCACGTTGCTCGATCTGAAGGCCGCTCGCCTACTGCCCGCCGGAGACGTGCACGACGAGGAGGACCTGGCTCTGCTCGAGGTGCGCGACCTGCTGTTCGCGCGGCTGCTGCAGTACCGCGCGTTCAAGCACGTCGCGGAGATGTTCGCCGAGTTGGAGGCGGCCGCGCTGCGCAGCTACCCGCGGGCGGTATCGCTGGAGGACCGCTACTCCGAGTTGCTGCCCGAGGTGATGCTGGGGGTCGACGCCGACAGCTTCGCGCAGATCGCAGCCGCGGCGTTCACCCCGCGTCCGGTCCCGACGATCGGGACGGATCACTTGCACGTGGCCGGCGTCTCCGTGCCCGAGCAGGCACGGCGTCTGTTGTCGATGTTGGAGCGGCGTGGGGTGGGCGAGTGGTCGACATTCTCCGATCTGGTGGCCGATTGCGATGGCGGCCTCGAGATCGTCGGGCGGTTCCTGGCGCTGCTCGAACTGTTTCGGGCTCGGGCGGTAGCATTCGACCAAGCAGAACCGCTTGGAGTGCTGCAGGTTTCATGGACCGGTGATCGACCCACCGGCGATCATCTGGCAGCCGCGGTGGAAGAAGACCTATGACAGACGACAATGGATACACCGCAGACGATCGTCGAGCCTCGCCGACCCCGGATTCGGCCGGTGGCGGCCTCGGCATCGACGTCGCGGAACCTCCTCAGATGGCGGACGCGGAGCTTGCCGCCGCACTGGAAGCGCTGCTCCTCGTGGTCGACACGCCTGTGCCAGTAGACGCGCTCGCGGTGGCGATCGAGCAGCCGGCCTACCGTGTGGCGGCCAAGCTCCAGTCAATGGCAGACGAGTATGCCGCGCGCGAGAGCGGCATCGACCTGCGCGAAGCGGGCGGCGGTTGGCGGATGTACACCCGATCCTGCTTCGCGCCGTACGTCGAACGGCTGCTGCTCGACGGCGCGCGGTCCAAGCTGACCAGGGCCGCGTTGGAGACGCTGGCCGTGGTCGCCTATCGGCAGCCGGTCACCAGGGCGCGGGTCAGCGCCGTGCGCGGAGTGAACGTCGACGCCGTGATGCGAACGCTGCTGGCTCGCGGACTGATCACCGAAGCCGGCGTCGACCCCGACAGTGGCGCCGTCACCTTCGCCACCACCGAACTGTTCCTGGAACGGCTGGGGCTGTCTTCACTGACCGATCTACCAGACATCGCGCCGCTACTGCCCGACATCGACGTGATCGACGACATCACCCAATCCCTGGGCGACGAACCACGTTTCGTCAAGCTCGGCGGCGCCCCGACCGCTGAGGCGCCACTGTCCTTCGACGTGGATCGCGACTGACATGGCCGAGGATACCGAGGGAGTACGCCTGCAAAAGGTGCTGTCCCAGGCCGGGGTGGCATCGCGTCGTGTCGCCGAACGCATGATCCGTGATGGCCGTGTCGAGGTGGACGGGCGGATCGTCACCGAGCTCGGCACGCGGGTCGACCCGGATGCGTCGCTGATCCGGGTGGACGGTGCGCGTATCCAGGTGGACGACACGATGGTCTACCTGGCGATCAACAAAGAGCGCGGCATGCATTCGACGATGTCCGACGACCAGGGTCGGCCCTGCGTCGGCGACCTTGTCGAATATCGAGTTCGGGGCCACAAGAAGCTCTTTCACGTCGGTCGCCTCGACGCCGATACCGAGGGGCTGCTGATTCTGACCAACGACGGGGAACTCGCCCACCGCTTGATGCATCCCTCCTACGAGGTGCCCAAGACCTACCTGGCGACGGTGCTCGGCGCCGTACCCCGCGGCCTCGGCAAGAAGCTGAAGACCGGAATCGAACTGGACGACGGACCGGTGCAGGTCGACGACTTCGCAGTGGTCGACACCCTGCCGGGCAAGTCGCTGGTGAAGGTGACGCTGCACGAGGGGCGCAAACGCATCGTCCGCCGGCTGCTGGCACAGGTGGGGTTCCCCGTGCAGGCGCTCGTCCGTACCGACATCGGCTCGGTGTCGTTGGGCGAGCAGCGCCCCGGCAGTATCCGGGTGTTGACCAGCAAGGAGATTGGCGAACTGTACCAGGCGGTGGGGATGTGAGCGGGGCGGTGACCATCGCCGTCGATGGGCCGGCGGGAACCGGGAAGTCGTCGGTGTCAAGGGGTTTGGCGCGGGCTCTGCATGCGCGCTATCTCAACACCGGGGCGATGTACCGGATCGTGACGCTCGCGGTGCTGCGGGCCGGTATCGACGAGGCCGATGCCGCCGCGATCGGCGCGCTGGTGTCCGACGTCGACTTCGCCGTCGGGTTCGATCCGGACGCCGACCTTTCCTACCTTGCAGGAGAGGACGTCTCGGACGAGATCCGCGGCGCCGCCGTGACCAAGGCGGTCTCGGCGGTATCGGCCGTACCCGCGGTTCGGGAACGGCTCGTGCAGCGTCAGCGCGAACAGGCGCACGGCACCGGCAGCGTGGTCGTCGAGGGTCGCGACATCGGCACGGTCGTCCTGCCCGACGCCGACGTGAAGATCTTCCTGACTGCGTCCGCCGAGGAACGGGCCCGGCGCCGCAATGACCAGAACATGGCCAACGGGCAGCCGGGCGACTACGCCGGGGTGCTCTCGGACGTGCGCCGCCGGGATCATCTGGACTCGACCCGGGCACTGTCGCCGCTGCGGGCCGCCGACGACGCGATCGTGGTCGATTCGAGTGACCTGAGTGAGTCCGAGGTTCTTGCCCGGCTGCTCGATCTCGTCGAGCAGCGCGCGGGTGTGACGCGATGAGCGCTCGCGCGAAGAGCAGAGGACAGCGATGAGCGATTCCGACGGCACGTGGGTCGACGAGGGCGACTGGGAACTCGGCTCCGAGGACGTCGCGGACGACCTCGAGGAGGCGCAGGCGCCCCCACCCGTCATCGCCGTGGTCGGCAGGCCGAACGTCGGCAAGTCGACGCTGGTCAACCGCATCCTGGGCCGGCGTGAGGCCGTCGTGCAGGACGTGCCCGGCGTGACCCGGGATCGCGTGTCCTACGACGCGAACTGGCTCGGCCGCCGGTTCGTCGTCCAGGACACGGGCGGCTGGGAACCCGACGCGAAGGGTCTGCAGCAGCTGGTGGCCGAGCAGGCGACCGTCGCGATGCGCACCGCGGACGCGATCATCCTCGTCGTCGATGCGGTCGTGGGCGCGACGACGGCCGACGAGGCGGCGGCCAAGCGCCTGCAGCGCGCCGGCAAGCCGGTGTTCCTGGCCGCCAACAAGGTGGACAACGAGCGGGTCGAGTCCGAAGCCGCCGCGCTGTGGTCGCTGGGTCTGGGGCAGCCGTATTCGGTGAGCGCCGTGCACGGTCGCGGCGTCGCCGATCTGCTCGACGTGGTGCTCGAGGCCCTGCCCGAGACCTCGGCGATCGCAGCCAGTGGTGGGGGACCACGACGTGTGGCGCTGGTGGGCAAGCCGAACGTCGGCAAGAGTTCGCTGCTGAACAGACTGTCCGGCGATGAGCGGTCGGTGGTGCACGACGTTGCTGGTACGACGGTCGACCCCGTGGACTCGTTGATCGAATTGGACGGCAAGACTTGGCGTTTCATTGATACGGCCGGCCTGCGCCGTAAGGTCGGTCAGGCGAGCGGGCACGAGTTCTATGCGTCGGTGCGCACGCGCGGCGCGATCGACGCTGCCGAGGTGGTGGTGGTCCTGATCGATTCGTCGCAGACGCTGACCGAGCAGGATCAGCGCATCCTGACGATGGTCATCGAGGCCGGACGTGCCCTGGTGCTGGCCTTCAACAAGGCGGACCTGGTCGACGAGGAGCGGCGCTACGTGCTCGACCGCGAGATAGAACGCGAACTCGGGCAGGTGCAGTGGGCGCAGCGGGTGAACATCTCGGCCAAGACCGGCCGGGCGGTGCACCGGCTGGTTCCGGCCTTGGAGGGCGCGCTGGCGTCGTGGGATACCCGCATCTCGACCGGGCGGCTCAACACCTTCCTCAAGGAGGTGGTGTCGGCGACGCCGCCGCCGGTGCGTGGCGGCAAGCAGCCCCGGATCCTGTTCGCCACCCAGGCTACGGCGCGCCCGCCGACATTCGTGCTGTTCACCTCGGGTTTCCTGGAGGCGGGTTATCGGCGCTTCCTGGAGCGTCGGCTGCGCGAGACGTTCGGGTTCGAGGGCAGTCCGGTCCGGATCAATGTGAGGGTCCGAGAGAAGCGCGGAGCGAAGCGCTAGCGGAACACCCACCCGCCGCGAACGTGACGCTGGAGTCACCGTGGACGGCGACCGCGACGCTGGCGTCACGCTCGGTGGAGGGCGTGCGTCATCGCTGGTGGCGTAGGAGGCGGACCGGGCGTGCCGGTGACGACCGGCTAGCGTCCACGTCGTGCCCGTCGTCGACATGATCCTGATCGCCCTCGCCGGCGTTGGAGCAGGTGCCATCAACGCCATCGTCGGCTCCGGCACGCTGATCACGTTTCCCACGCTGGTGGCACTGGGCTATCCGCCCGTAACCGCGACGATGTCCAACGCGGTGGGACTGGTCGCCGGGGGGGTGTCCGGCACGTGGGGGTATCGGCGGGAGCTGCGCGGCCAGTGGCACCGACTGCGCTGGCAGATACCGGCGTCACTGAGCGGTGCGGGCGTGGGGGCGTGGCTGCTGCTACACCTGCCCGAGAAGGTGTTCGTGACGGTGGTGCCGGTGCTCCTGATCGGGGCTCTGCTGCTGGTCGTGTTCGGGCCGCGGATCCAGGTCTGGGCGCGTGGCCGGGCTGAGAAGGCCGGACGTTCGCTGGAACACGTGAGCAGGGGACGAATGGTCGCCCTGGTCGCGGGGACGTTCGCCGTCGGCGTCTACGGCGGCTACTTCACCGCGGCGCAGGGCATTCTGCTGATCGGCGTGATGGGTGCCTTGCTGCCCGAGGACATGCAGCGCATGAATGCCGCAAAGAACCTTTTGTCACTCCTGGTGAACGTCGTTGCTGCGTCGGCCTACACGCTGGTCGCGTTCGACCGGATCAGTTGGCAGGCGGCTGGACTGATCGCGATCGGCTCCCTGATCGGCGGATTCCTGGGTGCGCACTACGGCCGACGGTTGTCGCCCACCGCGCTTCGCGCCGTCATCGTCGTCGTGGGGCTGATCGGGCTGTACCGCCTGCTCGCCGTCTGACGTCAGAAGCTGCGCCGGGCTGCCTCCTGCTCGAGCACGGCGTCGAGGTCGCTGAGCCGATCCATCGAGGACACGGCCCGCTGGGTGCGGTTGTTCTTGGCCAGCATGTCCCGGTTGCGATGCACGAACGCCCAGTAGCCGGCCGTGAAGGGGCAGGCGTCGTCGCCGAGGCGCTTCTTGGGGTCGTACGCGCAGTCGCCGCAGTGGTCGCTCATCTTGTTGATGTAGGCCCCGCCCGACGCGTACGGCTTGGTGGCGAGAAGTCCGCCGTCGGCGTGCTGGCTCATCCCGATCACGTTGGTGGGCATCACCCACCGGAAGCCGTCGACGAAGGCGGTGGCGAACCATTCGGTGAGTTCGGCGGGATCGTAGCCACGGTGTATCGCGTGGTTTCCGAGGACCATCAACCGCTGGATGTGGTGCGTCCACCCGCGGTCCCGCACTCCGGTGAGCGCCTGGCGGAGACACTCGGCCGTCACCTCGTCGGGGTCGAGGTCGGCCCACCAGTCGGGGAGCGGAGTGTGGGACTGCATCTCATTGTTGCGGAGGTATTCGGGACCGAAGTGCCAGTACAGATGCCACATGTATTCGCGCCAGCCCAGGATCTGCCGAATGAACCCCTCGACGGCGGGTAGCGGTGCTTCGTCCTCGTAGTAGGCGCGCTGTGCGGCCTCGACCACGTCGAGCGGGTGCAGCACGCCGAGATTCATGGGCACGGACAGCAGCGAGTGCGACATCGCCCAGTCGTCGCCCATCATGGCGTCCTCGTAGCGGCCGAACAGGGGCAGTCGGCGCTCCAGGAAGCGCGTCAGGGCGCGTCGTGCCTCGGCGGGGGTGACGGCGAACAGACGTGGCCCGTCGGAACCGATGGTGTCGATGCCCATCCGGTCGAGGTCACGCCGCACCCGTTCGTCGATGTCGTCCTCGCGCGGCTGGTACGGCTTGGGCACCCCGAGCGTCTTCTGCTTCTTGGGCGGGGACTCGCGGTTCTCGGAGTCGTAGTTCCAGCGGCCCCCCACGGGGTCTCCGCCGTCCATCAGCACGTCGAAGCGGCGGCGCTGGTCGCGGTAGAAGTCCTCCATCCGGAACCGGGTGCGCTCACCGGCCCACCGTTGAAAGTCATTGCGCGGTAACGCGAATGTCGGTGTCGGGAGCACGTCGGCGACCATCCCGCGTTCGCGCAGCCGGTGCACGAACCGTTCCGCCTCGTGCGAGGTGGGTTCGTGAACCAGGACTGGGCGACCGAAGTCCTCAAGGGCATCGGTGTAGGTGTCGGCCTGCAGCAGTGTCGCTCGGTCAGCGAGGTCATCGTGTGCGTGCCGCAGCGCGGAGAGCACCAGGTGCAGCTTCTGGCGGTGGTAGCGCCGCTTCCTGAGCGCGGATTGCGCCTCGACGAGCAAAACCTCCCGGTGGGCGTGCTCGCCGCCGTACACGGCAGGCCCGAGCTGGTCGGCGAACAGCCACAGGGGAGTGTCGTCGGGCACCGTGCTCACCTCACCGACGGTACGGCGCGCCACCGACGCGGTTGGGATTGCGGGGTAGGGCTGCGGTAGCATTTCGCCTGCTGCCGGCAATCCCGGCAGCGCCGCGGGCTGTGGCGCAGCTTGGTAGCGCACTTGACTGGGGGTCAAGTGGTCGCAGGTTCAAATCCTGTCAGCCCGACTTTGTGAGACCCGCTCTGAGCAGCATCGGAGCGGGTTTTGTGCATCTCGCGCCGGTGTTTGGACGCGTTCCATGACTCAGTCATCGACCCTTTTCGGAGGGCCTCGCAAGTGCTCCGCGTCGAAACGCTCACCGCCGCCGGCCGGACGGCGGCCGCCCGGGACGAACTGACACCGGTGGCCGCCAGGTGTGCCGAACTGGGGCTGCCACGTCTGCTGGTCGATGCGGGGCTCGCGTAGCGCGGCGCTTGGGTCAGCCCAGCGAGGCTTTCTCCAGCTCGCCGAGCGCATCACCGGTGTACACCGCGAGCCGTTGCAGGTGCGGCAGGGCGTCACGGCAGCCGACGAATCCAAAGTTCATCGTCTGGGCGTAGCTCTGCAGCGTGATGTTCAGCGCCATGCTGTGCATCGGAATGGACACCGGGTAGGTCGCCTCCAGTCGGGAACCGTTGAAATACAGCGGTTCTTGCGGACCCGGCACGTTGGACACGCACAAGTTGAAGGTGTAGGGCCACGGTGGCTGTATGCCGGTCAAGGCGCCCGCGATCTGCCCGCTCGCGGGAGCCAGCAGTGCTGCGCTGTACGCAAGGATGGCCGTCGGCGACATCGTCCGCAGCTGCGCCTTGGACGCCCGCGTTGCCGCCGTGATCGACTTCAGCCGTTCGACCGGATCCTCGATGTCGGTGCCCATCGGAGCCAGGATGGCGCCGACCGCGTTCCCGCCACCCTCGTCGCCCTTGGGTCGGACGTTCACGGGAAGGAACGCGATCAGCGAGCGCTCCGGTAGCTCGTCGATATCGCTGAGGAACTTGCGCAGTCCGCCGCCGATGATCGCCAGCGCGACGTCGTTGAGCGTCGAGCCGTGCTGAGCGCTTAGTGCCTTCAGCCGATCGAACTCGTACTGTTGGGTGGCGAACCGGCGGTTGCGGCTGATCCGCGCGTTGAGGATGCTGTGCGGTGCCGACGCCGACCCCGCAATGTTGGCGAACTCGCCGTCGCGCCGGATCTGGGTGTTGACCAGCGCCGTGGTGAGATCAACCGCCGAGCTGACACCATCGGACACCGCTGAGCTGATACCGCCGAGCGCGCGCATGGTGAAGGTCAGCGGATTCAGCGAGAGCCCAGACTCCTCAGCCGGACGCGGTGAGCGCGGCGGTTTAGGCACATTGAAGAACATCCGGGTATCACGTGACTCCGGATCTGTGGACAAGCTGCGCGCCAACATCTTCATCGCGCTGTAGCCGTCGACGAGCGCATGGTGGATCTTCATGTACAACGCGAAGCGCCCGCCCTCGAGCCCCTCGATGACATGGATCTCCCACGGCGGCCGGGTCAGGTCGAGGTGATTGCTGTGCAGCCGGGAGACCAGGATGCCGAGCTCACGCTCGTCACCCGGACTGGCCAGGGCCGACCGCCGGACGTGATAGTCGAAGTCGAAGTCCTCGTCGGTCACCCAGTCGTGCACCGGGCTGAATTGCAGCCGCGGGTGGGCCAGTTTGCGGTTCCACGGCGCAGCCACTTCCTGGCGCCGCGCCTCGTCGATCATGTCGCGCAGGTAGTCGCGCGGTACGTCGTCGGGCGGCGTGAACGGCAGAAGCCCTGCGACGTGCATCTTCGAGTTCGACGTCTCGCCGTAGATGAAGATCAGGTCCTGCAGCCCGAGCCTGACACTGTTGTCGCCCAAGAGGTCTCCTGTGGCCGTAGCTGCTTGTGGTCCCCGCAACGGTACGCCCCTGCGGTCAGGTTCCACGGAAGGTTGAAAGGATGTACTGAACTCCTGCGCAGCGGGCTCCGCGTATCGCTCCAATCCTGGGCGTTCGTCGAATGGAGATCGGAGCACGTCCAGCAGCCGCTCGAGCAGGGACACCAACATCCCTTCGAGCAGCGACAAGTACCAGCCCAAGCTTGACCGCGACGGGCTCGGCTGCGAGTCGTAGGTCGTTACTCGGTCAGGTCCACGACGGCCGCGCCGGGGGCGTTCCTCTTATCGGCTCAATGCCGTTCTTCGCGGTGGCTCTCGGTAGGTGTACCGCATTCCCTTTCAAATAGTCGCAAACACCGAGAATGACACTGGGCGTCACGTGGTCGCAGGTTCGAATCCTTTCAGCCCGACCGTGTGATGTCGCAGGACATCGGAATGGCCGCGGACCACATGGGGTCCGGGTTTTCCGGTTGGGCCTTTGGTGGCTTGAGACGCGCACACCGATTTCCCGACACACCGCGCTCAAGCGCTGAGCGAAATACCTTTCCATCTGCGTGGATGTCGTTTCCAACCCGCCGGTCTTGGTCCCCGTGCCCGGTGCCATTCAAGCCAAGATGTGATAACAACGTCGGTTCCATCTCTTTTGCGTAACGAATTTCGGTAGCGTTGCGAAGAATGGCTATGGGCATAGGTGACATGGCGAGAGGCAACGCGATGGTGAAGATCAAGCTGGCTGGCGTCTTCGCGATGTGCGCTGCCGTGGCTACCTCTCTTGGCGCAACTGGCGGTTTCATCGCGCGGGCAGACTACTCGGCAACGGGGTTGTACACCGGCATCAACCAGCTTCGCCCGAATTGCGGGGCGATCGGCGACGATGCGCGTCTGACCTCGGCAGCGCAGCGGCACGCCGACGACATGCTGAGGACGGGCACGTTCAGCCATACAGGTTCGGACGGGTCGTCACCGCGGGCGCGTATCGCGCAGGCGGGCTACGGCAGAACCGGCTCCACCGGCGAGATTGTCTACTGGGGCACTGGGTCCGCGGCGACCGCGAGCGCAGCGCTCGCCTTCTGGATGAACAGTCCGGCACACCGAGCGGAAATACTGAACTGCGCATTCAACTCAGGTGGCTTCGCCACTGCGTGGAACGGCAACATGATGACCGCCGTCGTGGACTTCGTGGGATCATGAGCCTGAAGTCGGCCACCCCCTTTCAGGCCGCACATCCCGTCATCGCAAACTCGACGTGCAGCTGGACGTCCCTGTGGGTCGGGAGTCCGCGCTGGACCTTGGGCTGCAACCAGCCCCGGCGTTTTCGGGTTCCCAGCTGACGAAGCTCATGGCTGTAGTGATACGCATCGACTCGATTGATCCTCGACGGAGCGCGAGAGCGAAGCGCATCTCGTCATCGAGCGGATGCCATGGGCTGCCCGAGTCATCCCCGGCGGTATCAGCTTCGCCAGCCCACCGGGAATCGTCGCTGAGTTCTCGGGTGCGGGGCGCATCGACCGTTCTGCAGGGATTCGCGAGGGACATGCCGTGCCGTTCGCAGGTGGCGCGACACCGACTGCTAGATCACGAATTCATCTCGTTTTCACCGGAATTCGCTGATAACGCGGGCTTGAGCGACGCCTAACATCACCGTTCGAACACGGCGTGGTGCGGCGTGTTCCGCCACGGCCGTTGTATGGATAGTTTGACGTCGTCATTCCGAGGGTGGCCCCTTGGCCTGGCATGGCAGACGTTCTGCCGGGCTACTTGGAGCGGAATGACTGAGCGAGGGTGAAGGAGTTGATCAGTAATGACGATCTCTGATCGGATCGGTGTCGCAGTGGTTGCTGTCGGCGCTGGGCTATGCGGCATCGCCCTGGCGTTTAGCCCCGGCGTAGCGCACGCCGGCGGGGGTGATGCATACGAGTGCCTCGAGACCTCGGCGGGCGCGGCGGGCGCGGCGGCCGGTGATGGTGCCGTATGCGCGTCGACGTCGCAGATGGCCGGGGGTGTTCCGTTGGCCCTGCCCGGGCCAGTTCCAGTGGTGCCGCTGGCCCCGCCGGTGGTTCCGCCGCTGGTGCCGCCGGTGGTTCCGCCGGTGGTGCCGCCGCTCACGCCGCCGGTGGTTCCGCCGCTGGTGCCGCCGCTGACCCCGCCGGTGGTTCCGCCGGTAGTGCCGCCGCTGGCCCCGCCGGTTCCGCTTGCGCCGGCTGCACTTCCCCTGGTTCCGGCGGCTGCACCCGTGCCAGGCCTTCCCTACAGCACCATGGGTGGTCTTGCCGGCAAGGGGGATCCGACGGGTCCGCCACCGGACAGCGCTCCGTTGCCCGGTCAGCCAATAGCGCCTGGCCCAGGGACTTCCGGCGGGAACTGAAAAACGCTCGATGGCGACCCGTCCCCATGGTGGGGCGGGTCGCCTCGCCATCCGCCGCAGTGCGGAGTGGGTGCCGCCGAACTGCCGACGCACTGCCACGCCGTGGGCGACGGTCGAATGCCGAGTAACGCCTGGCACCGATCAGCGGTGTGACCGGTCCCGGCTCGGCCGCGAAGCAATTTGACGTCACCCCACAACCGGCATGACACTGCAACCCAGCGGCCTCCTCCGAATGTCGTTGAGTTCAGCGAGACTGGTCGGAAGTACTTCCCAGTCGGGAATGCAACTGAAGTGGTTCTTCTGCAACCATTTACGGAGAACACCGGCCGTATGGTCCCCAGCCCGACGGCCCAACCGTGACGCACGTCAGGCTCGTGTGGAAAACCGAATGTTGGGGAGCAGGGCGTTCCGGGCCAGAAGTGCCGGTGTCACCGTGCATGACGCCGAGACCTTCAGGTCACGACTTCCGATGCGGGTGACCTGGCCACCTCGACGCGGTGGCCTCAGCTCATGGGATCAGTTGGGCGCCACGTGAGTCGGATTCCCTATTTGGACACAGTCCGCGGAACCTCGACGCCGTTCTCTCGCACGATGATCGGGTCGCCGACGTTCACGGTGTTGAAGTACCACTCGGCATCCTCAGTGCTGAGACCGATACAGCCATGACTCGTGTTCTCGTAACCCATTTGGTTGACCGCCCACGGAGCCGAATGAACGAACAGGCCCCGCTTGGTGAAACGCACGGCGTATGCCACGTCCTCGAGGTAGCCGTCGGGAGCATTGATCGGGATACCCACACTGCTCGAATCCATCACCACGTCGCGTTCCTTGGCCAGGACGGTGTAGATGCCCACTGGCGTCGGGTATTCCGGGCGACCCATCGAGGCCGGGAAAACCCCATTCTCTCCCCAGAAGGGTCGGTGGTGCGGCGACGGCAGTGCAGAGGGCGGTTCGCCGTCGATCGTCACGGTGAACGTGTGGTTCGTCAGGTCGGCGACACCTACGACGGCGGCACCGGTTTGGAAGTCTCTGGTGGGCAGGTTGCCCACCGAGAGGGAGATCGTGCTGTGCGCCGGCCAGAACTGGTCCGGAACCCACTGGGCGACCTTGCTTTCAACCCATTCGAACTTGCCGCTCATCGCGGGGACGGATGTGATTCGCAACGCGTGTTCGGCGCTTCGCCGGTCGACGACGGGCTTGTCGAACGTGACCACCACCGGATGCGCCACGCCGACGACCTGCCCCCCGGCGGGGAGAATCGAGGCAATGGAGAGCTGATTCGACGAAATCGCCGCCCTACTGGGGTCCTGTGGTGTCGTCACCAGACCGATGACGATCATGCCAACGACAAGGATGCTTCGAACAGCCGCGCGCATGGGTCGCCGATTCTCTCGAAAGTGCCAACTAGTCAAGCCTTAATAGTACGGTCGTAAGGTTTCACGAAAGTCCCTGTGTGACTTCGATTCGATCAATAGTGTGTCACGCTTCGACGACGGTGCGAGTTTGGTCGGCGATCAGCCGCTGGACTGGTCAGATGCTTGCGCTGGCAGGCTGGGCCGGATGTGGTTCGCCCTCGATTGTCGATGCCTGGTGTACGGGACGCCTCGGCTCTAGCGGCGCTCTGCGGTCCATCTTGGGAGCGCACAAGTCAGGAGGGCACGAGGCCGCAGAATGCGGGCTCGTGGATGAGGTCGCTCCACTGGGGAGCGCTCACCAGCGCGGCGCAGGAATTGCGGAAGCCGTGGCCCGACTGGACCCATCGCTGGTTCAGGGGATCAAGGAAAGTCTGCGGGCGGCCAGCCCTCCTGTAGGAGATCAGTCGGCTGTGTGGTTGCGGACGAGGACGATCGGGTGCCTGTGTCGGTAGCTAGTCGGCCAATCAACAGAGTTGGAATCTGCTGCGGCGCAACCTTTCTAAAGTATTTGGGACTCGGCGACCGATCGACCGCAGTCTTGGACAGGGTGGCGTAGCACAGAAGACGGTCTGGTTCGCGTCACACTCAACCACGCTGCGGCAGTTCTGCCGCATCGATTCTGTACGATGTGGCGACCCAACCAATCGTCCAATGGCGTTTCCCGACAGCTGAATTCGCTTCGCCAGTCGCGTGCCTCTTGTAGCAGCCTGCGGTTTTCACGATCGGACCAGCGCAGTCAGCCACGTCCGCGCATCGGCCACACAGCTATGCGGCAGGGAAAAGTGGTCGTCGTGCGGGTAGTCGCGAATCTCGACGCTTCCGCCGAGGGCCATGTAGGTAGCATCGGCGCCCGCTCTCGGGGTCACAGAAGGTGACGGGCGAGCGCAGATGACGGGTGGACCGTCGGGGTCATCACGGTCCCCGTCTTCATGGGGGACCCGTGGTTTCGACGTCACGCAACAGTTCGCCGACGCGAGATCTTCAGCGACCTCGTTCGACCCACTGGGTGAGCGCTTCCTCGAGCGCGGCAGCGACCGTTACACCGGCGACGGTGGCGGCCTGCTCGAATCGCACGACTACGTCTCTCGGGACCGAGGCGTTCACCGCGGAGCGTTTCGGTACTGGTTTCGTCGGCGGCTGCGCGACGACAGGCGCGTGTCGCACGAAGGTCGCGTCTACGGTTTCACGCAATGCGGGTATCTCGTCGAGCAAAGCAACGATCGCGTCGGCCTCGATGCGCAGCACCTCGGCCGGCCCGGTCGTCGTTACGGTCGCCGAACGCAGCTTCCCGCGTCGGAGCGACGATTCGCCGATCACCTCGCCCGGCCCCACCGTGGCAATGCGGTCCCGGCCGAAGTACACGCCTGCCTCCCCGCTGAGCAGGATGAAGCAGGCGTCCGACGGAGTCTGCTCGTGAATCAGCGGCCACGGCGCGGACAGCGAATCGCGATGTGCTGCCTGGACGAGGCGCTTCAGCTCGTGGTGGGAGAAGCCGTCGAAAGCGGCGAATTCGCGTAGCCGACCGGCGTCTTCCTCCTCACGTAGGTCAGTGGATGACTTCCGGAAGATCCGGTGTTTGTGGGGCGCTGGCAGCAGCGGTTTGACATCGGTGACGTCTCGGGTGGCGACCATGGCGGCGAACTCCTTGCGTCGTGGTGCCGACCTGCGCGGCACCGCTGGTTTCAGAATCGGCGCGTGAGGGCGCTGGGCCTAGAGTGGTCGGCCACTCGATTGCGTGGCGGCCCGTACTCGACCGTGTTCGGGGTCCCATTGGCCTTCGGGCTCTCAAGATCACACCTAGGTGCTGAGCACATCCGAATACTCACTGGTCTCGAAGAGCGGCGCCTGGCCCGTCCGGTCGCGCAGGGTCGCAACCTCAATCCGCGCACCGGCTGGCAGACTGGGTTGGGTGGTCGATTTCGATGCACTGCAAGCCGCCGGGATGCACGACGCGCGCGACCGAGCCGGCCTTCTCGACTACCTGGAAGGCCTCGGGTTCACCGTCGATGAGATGGTCGAAGCCGATGGTCGCGGTCGGCTGTTCGGTCTCGCGGGCGACGTAGTGCAGTGGTCGGGGCGTCCGATCTACAGCGTCCGGACGGCTGCCGAAGCGCTCGGCGTACCGGCCGAAGAAGTGGCCCGAGCGTGGGCACTACTCGGCCTGACGGTCGCCGGCCCGGATGAAACCGCGCTTGAGTCAGGCCGACGTCGATGCGCTGGCGACCTGGATTGAGATGCAACGATGGCTGGGCGACGAGGCGGCGTTCGGCTTTCTGAGAGTGCTCGGCTCGGTAATGGCCCGGCTGGCCGAGGCCGAATCGGCGTTCCTCCGCGCGCGGGCGCCGGACATCCAGATGCAGCACACCCATGACGAACTGGCCACCGCGCGGGCTTACCGAGCGGCCGCGGAATTCATCCCGCGAATCGGGGCCCTCATCGACGTCGTGCACCGCCATCACCTGATCAGCGCGCGGACCCACTTCGAGCGCGTCATCCGCGGTTCGTCGGTCAGCGTGGTGTGCGGCGTCGGTTTCGCCGATCTGTCGGGTTTCACCGCCTTGACGCAGACGCTCACCCCCGCGGAGCTGTCGATGTTGCTCAACGAGTTCAGCGCGGCCGTCGGCGATGTGCTGCACGCCGACGGTGGCCGAATCGTCAAGTTCATCGGTGACGAGGTCATGTGGGTCAGTGCCGCGCCGGACGCGCTCGCCACGGCCGCGGTTCATCTCGTCAACCACCCGAAGGCACGCGAGGCCGGGCTGCGCGTGCGCGCCGGTCTCGGTTACGGCGAGGCATTGGCCATCAACGGCGACTACTTCGGCAGCATGGTGAACTTGGCCGCCCGGCTGGTCGGTGCGGCGGGGCCCGGGCAGATCCTGGCCTCGCAGGCCCTGCGCGACGAATTGCCGGACTGGCCCGCCACTCTCTGCGACCCGTTGATGCTCAAGGGTTTCGATACACCTGTAAGGGCGTATGAACTGCACCGTGGGTGATCGCGCGACGTTCAGGTCGACTGAATGCCTTTATGGACTAGCGGGCCTGGGGGATGCTGTTGACGATCGCGCTGACGACGGTCAGCAGGTTCTTGCCGGGATACCAGGCACTGGTTGCGGACGGGGTGACTGAGGTGGCGGCCGGGGCAGTGTTATTGGAGACCGTGGTGTAGACGGGGGCAGCGCCCGCCTTCTTGCCGCAGCTCGGCCACGCGCCGATACCCTGCTTGGCCAGCACGTTCTCGGCGACGCGGATCTGCTCCTCGCGCGTGGCCTGTGCCGGGTTGCCAACCCCGCCGTTGGCGGCCCAGGTGGCCGGCTTGAACTGCAGACCGCCGTAGTGGCCGTTACCCGTATTGATCGCCCAATTACCACCGGATTCGCATTGCGCAATGGCGTCCCAGTTCACGCTTTCGGCGTGAGCGGTGCCTGCCGACATTCCGGAAATCCCCGTGATCGCCAGCAGTGCTACGAAGAACGCACCGGTGAAGGCTGCCATGGCGATGAATTTCCGCACGCTCGTCATGTGTGGTGTTTCGCCCCAATTGACGCAGGCGTTACTCGGATCACAAATTTATCTCTAAGAGTGTTCTGGCACTTCTGTCACAGCTGATCTGCCTCTCCTCGCATGCCAAGGACAGACCACCGGGCAGCACGCTCCGACATCGAGGCGACGAAGGTATTCGTCGCGACACCCGATCTCGACGTGACGATCAGACAAGTGTGCGACGGCATGCCCAAGGTCGCGTCTAGCATCGCCTGGTGCGGCAGCAGGGGCAGGTCACCGGGTTGGCGGCCACGATGACGACGGTCGCCATGGGCCTTGGCAGCGCCGTCGCCGTTGGGGATCTCCGGATCCTGGCGGCCAACATCTCCATCGTCCGCAATGGCCTGCAATTCTCGCCCGGCACGACCATCTTCGTTTCGTCTCTGGCGACCTTGACCCTGGCGGCGTCGGTGCTGGGGGCCGGCGTGCTCGGCGACAAGTACGGCATGAAGCGGATGTTCGTCGCGGGCGCTGTGGGCGCGGTCGTGTTCGGGTTCATCGGAGCCGCCGCCCCCAACGTCGTCGTGCTGATGATCGCCCGAGCCTGCATCGGGGTGGCGTTCGCGTTTCTGACCGGTCTGTCGCTGGCCATCATGAACGCGGTCTTCCCTCCCGAGCGCCGGGCGGGCGCGATCGCCGTTTACCTGGCGGCGGTCTACGCCTTCGGCGTGGTGCCTGCGACGGTGGGCGGTCTGCTGGCTGAGCGCATCGGCTGGCGCAGCGGGCTTCTCGTCACACCCGTCCTCGCGACCCTCGTCGTGGTGCTCACCCTGCGTCATGTCCCGGAGACGCAAAGCTCGCACCGCAAGGCCGACGTCCCCGGCCTCTTGCTGGTGGCCACCGCTCTCATCGGCGTGACCTACGGCATCTCCGTGCTGCAGAGCGGAGTGACCCTCGCGGCGGTGGCGCCGATCCTGGTAGGTGTGCTGGCCGGGGCCGCGTTCATATGGTGGGAGCTGCGCTGCGACGATCCGGCGCTGGATCTGCGAATCTTCCGCTCGCCCCGCTTCAACGCCGTGGTGACCGCGGGCGCTGCCAACAATCTGGTGCAGGGCGGCTCGATGATCATGGTCACCTTCTATCTCGTCATCATCCGCGGCGAGTCGACGTGGGCATTCGCGCTGCTGCTCATCCCGGCCACGCTGTTGTCCGCACTGGCTTCCGTCGGTGCCGGCCGGGCAGCGGCACGCTTCGGCAACTGCGCCGTGGTCGTGGCGGGCCTATCGGTGTTGGCGGTGAGCCTGCTGGTGCGGCTGTCGTTCACGATCGGTACCCCGATCATCGTCGTCGGGGCCGTGATCGCGCTGACGACGATTGGCGGCGCAATCGTGCAGACACCGCAGGCCACGGTCATGATGTCCAGCGCGCCAACACATCTCGGCGGCGTGGTGTCGGCGGTGAAGGCCTCTGTGGGAGGAACCTTCTACGGCCTGGGTTCGGCGCTTTTCTCCATGTTCGGCATCATCCTGTTCATCCGCGACACTGAGCCGAAGCTGGCCGGAACGGGGATCAGTGCGCGGCAGGCCGGAGACATCCTGGGCGCCACGGGCAACGCGCCGGCTGGTGCCGTACTCGATCCGGAGCGCACTGCGTGGGTGATCTCCGAGGCAACCTCGAGCATGCTCGACGCGGCGTATGCGCTGAATCTGAGCATGACCGTCATACCCGTGACGGCGATCGTCGTTGTGCTGGTGCTGTTTCGGCGTGAGCGGGAGGTGCCGTCGGTGCCGGTCACATCCTAATTGGCCTCAGAGCCACGCTCGTGCCCCACCAGAGTCGGGCACGAACAACGGGTGAGGACAGTGCCGTGCCGCCCGATCCTCGGGCGGTTGTTCGAGTTGCCGCTTCGGCGGTGCTCCCAGTTGTACACCTTCAACCTGGCCCGCCTAAAGGGCCGGACACCGACGTCGCTCGCAGCCGCGCGGGCGCCGCGCATCGCTAAATGTCGCTGTGCTCTAGCGGGCCTGTTGCGGGATGCTCACTTCCGTCACAGGGCCCTGTCCGAATGGGCGTCCGCCACACGCTCAGCCGCGGTACTGCCAAGTGGTGCAGTGTGATGCGCACGTCGAGGCGATCGCGGGAGCGGTGAACTCCTACGCCGTGGAGTTGCGGGTGCGCTGGTAGTGGCGTGCGGCTCGTGCGCGGTTGCCGCAAGCCTCGGAGCACCACTCGCGGCGCGGGTGGGTCTTGACGAAGTAGAGAACGCATCCGGGCGCGTGGCACGCGCGCAACTGGGGGGCGTCAGGGCCAGTGAGTAAGTGCACCGCTTCGGTGGCGACCTTGGCGAGTGCGGTTGTCGCTGGGGAGGCCAAGGTGTCGTCGGCCAGCGTGAGCCGCCCGTGGCGGAGGGTCAGTCGGTCAGGCTGCGTGTCTGCGGTCAGCGCGTTGACAGCGGCCATCGCCTCGTTGAGGTCGGTGAGGGGGGATTGGGCGGCTTGTCTCGGATCGTCGGTGAGAAACCCGGCAAGGCGCCTTACGGCGTCGCGGAGCAGTCGCGCCCGTTGAAGTTCGTGACGGCTGCAGGTGGCTATTCGATCGGCGACCTCTGTCGCCATAAGCCAGTCACGGACATCGCCGGTGGTGGCAAGGTCGTCGTGGATTCCAGACGTGTCTGCCCAGATGGTGTTCATCAAGCGCACCGGCACGGACTCGGCGGGAAGAACCCAGGCCCGAGGCTCTGAACCGCTCACACCCATCAATCTATCACGGGTGTTTCTGCTTGCATCCGTTAGAAGATACTGGTAACAATTCTAACGGGTATTCAGATTTTAACCCGTTAGAACAAAACACCAACGAATAAGGAACCGCCATGACGAACTACGCCCCCATCGAGCCCGAGACCGCGACAGGCCAGACTGCTGAACTGCTGGCACAGGTCAAGAGTGCCCTCGGTCTGATCCCGAACATGACCAAGGTGATGGCCAACAGTCCCGCGCTGCTCAAGGCATACCTGGCACTGTTCGGCGCGGTCAGCGGCGGAGTCTTGCCGGTCGGTGTGCGCGAGCGCCTGGCCATCTCGACCGCGCAGCTCAACGGTTGCGAGTACTGCCTGTCCGCGCACACCTATATCGGCGCCAACATCGCCGACGTCGACATCACCGAGCTGGACGCTGCCCGCAAGGCCCAGTCCGACGATCCGCACGTCGCGGCACTACTACAACTGTCCAACGAGATCGCAGAGAACAACGGCGACGTCAGCCGGGACGGCCTCCAGACTGCCCGCGAGCACGGGGCGACCGATGAGGAGATCGGAGAGGTCGTCGCCAACCTGGCCCTCAACATCCTCACCAACTACTTCAACTTGCTCGTTGGCGTCGATAACGACTGGCCCGTTGTGCGCATCTGAGTGTGGCAGCCGCAGTTTGATTGCAGCGATCGACCGACTCGCCGCCCTGGGATGTCTCGGCGGCGAGTCGGCGCCAAGGTGGCATCTTCTTCATGGACGTGATCGAGGACGCCTCATCCCGCAGGGGGTGAGGCATCTGCACAGCGGGTCCTCGAGGAGTCTGACGAAGTGGCATCCCGCGGCAGTTGATTACGCCAAGCGGGAGGGCTGTCGCTGTGCGTTGCGTCGAACCCGTGCGACAGTTGCCTCGTGTCGGGACCTGTCGCGGTGATCGGGGCGGGACCGGGCGGGCTGGTCGCGGCTCGGTGGCTGCTCTCGCAGGGCTTCGCGCCGACGATCTTCGAGCAGGCTCCGATCCTCGGCGGACAGTGGGCGGGGCTTGCTGGCCGCAGCGGCGTGTGGCCCGGCATGCATACCAACACCAGTCGTATATTGACTGCCTTCAGCGATCTCGAGCACGGCAGCGGCCCCGTCTATCCGTCAAACCGCCAGATCTGTGACTACCTGCGCTGCTACGCCGAGATGTTCGGACTGATGTCGCACATCAGGTTCGATACCCGCGTCGAGGGTCTACGGCGAGGCGACACCGAGTGGTTCGTTGACCATGCCGGCGCCAGCGAGAGTTTCCCGCACGTGGTTGTCGCGAGCGGAAGGTTCCACACCCCTGCAATCCCCGACGTTCCGGGGCTTGATGCGTTCGGCGGTGCAGCGGGGGCTACCGCGACGTATTTCTACCGGGGACCCTCGCGCTATCGCGGCATGCGTGTGCTGGTCGCAGGCTGTGCTGTGAGCGCCCTTGAGATCGCTTCCGAAATCGCCCAGGCAGGCGCAGCCCGAGTTGTGGTCACCCAACGGCGACAGAGATACGTCCTGCCAAAGTTCGCCGCAGGAGTCCCCTCCGATCACCGAATCTTCACCCGGTACGGAACGCTGGCCTGCGAGACCCTTCCCACAGCCGAGATTGAACGGCAACTGAAGGAGATCGTGGTCGAAGCCGGAGGCAGTCCGGAACAGTACGGGGCACCATCTCCCCACCCATCCCTCTTCGCCGCCGGAATCACCCTCAACCAGCAATATCTACCACTGTTGGGCGAGGGCCGGATCACGGTCCGCCCATGGATCGAGTCGATCACCGGAACGACAGTCGCCTTCGCCGACGGCCATGCCGAGCAGTTCGACGGGATCTTGCTCGGCACCGGATTCGACCTGGACCTACCGTTCCTGAGCGCGGGAGTCCGCTCGACGCTGGACCTCGACACGCGACATCTCGACGCTGACCGCTACACGTTCCATCCAGATCTCCCAGGGCTGGCCTTCATGGGCATGTGGGATCAGTCGGGCGGTTACTTCGTGCCGCTGGAACTGCAAGCCCGTTGGATCGCCTACACGTGGGGTGGGTGCATCCCGACAACAAGCGAGAACGACCAGCGGTTGGCGATCGATGCGTATCGGTCACGGCGGGGAATATCGCAGAAGTCTCGTATGAACCTGGTTGCCTTGACATTTGCGCGGGCCGCCGGTGTCGAGCCGCAGCTGGAGAACTGGCCGGACCTGCACCGTGCCCTGCTGTTCGGGCCCCTGGCGCCGAGTTGCTTTCGTCTCGAGGGCACGGATGCGCTGCCGGATGCCCCGATCCGGTTCGCGCGTGAAGCGGCAGCCTTTGGTGCGATCACGTCCAACGACATGACAGAGCGCGAACGACGCTACTTGTCGTTCTTGGATACCACCGGCCGTTAGCGGTTACCTCGACGGCGCGTGTCGCACCTTGCCCGCTCCAACGCGGGCCTCCGTCGCGTCTCGGGCGGCTTGGTCGACTGGCAGCAGCTAGGGCAGGTCGCCGGTGGTGCCGCCGTAGGTGGCTATCTTGTATTCGGTGGCGGCCAGCGACAGGGTCAGTTCGCGGATCTGGCGGCGGATGGTATCGCGATGTTCGAGCAGCATGTCGAGCCGCTCGGGCACGGTGTGCTCACCGCTGTCGATGAGCGAGACGTAGTGCTGCAGATCGCGGATAGCCATGCCCGACAAGCGCATCCGCGTCAGAAATACGAGTCGACGCACCGCTTCGGCACTGTAGCGTCGGTGTCCGCTGCTGTCACGGTCGACCTCGATGAGCCCTACGCGTTCGTAGTAGCGCAGGGTGTGCGCGGAGACGTCGAGGAGGTCGGCGACCTCGGCGATGCCCATCGGCTCGCGGACCTCGCTGGTGTCGGCGAGGCGATGGACGACCTCGATCGACATTGGGCCGTCTACCTCACCGAGGGCCGCGAGCGCCCTGGACATCAAGTCGTCGGTGGACATACCCGATCCTAGATCGGACGCACTGAGGCAGCCACGCCGGAAAAGTCAGCGCTGCGGGCCAGTTCGGCCCACCGGTCCACCTCGCCCAGACCGCGTTGATAGGCGGCTGTGAGCCGCGCAACCGCCTCGGCACCGAGCGGCAACCGCAGGGGCACTTCCTCGGAATGTGCCAACGAGACGATGATCTCAGCAGCCTTGGCGGGGTCGCCTTCCTGAATCCCGTCCGCATTGGCCATGTCGGCTCGCACGCCGTCGAGGATCTCGCGGTAGATCTGCGAGGGGGTAGTGAAGTCCAGCACGTCGGCGGCGTTGAACGCGGTACGGAACCGGCTCGGCTCGACCAGCATCACGCGGATCCCGAACGGCGCGACCTCACCCGCCAAGGCCTCCGACCAACCCTCCATCGCGAACTTCGACGCCGAGTAGGTCGACACGCCGGGAAACGACATCCGCCCGCCCTGGCTGCTCATCTGCACGATCGTGCCGGCACCTTGGGCCCGCATGACGGGCAGCGCCGCACGCACCAGCGCAGCGGGACCGAACAGGTGCAGGCCCATGAGGTCACGCAGTTGGACGTCGGTGATCTCCTCGGCGGCGCCGACGATGGCACGCCCCGCATTGTTGACCAGGACATCGAGCCTGCCATAACGATCGACCGCTGCCTGGACTAGGCCGGCGGCGGCGGTGGTGTCTCGGGCGTCGAACTGGACGATCGTGATGCCCTCGCCGCCTGCGGATCTCAGGTCCGCAACGCTGTCAGGATTGCGAACCGCGGCCACGACTCGATCGCCCCTCGTGAGCGCAGCCTCAGCCAGTGCACGCCCGAGTCCCTTCGAGGCGCCGGTAATGATCCATGTCTGTGGTGCCGAATATGTCGTCATGGCCGCGACGTTAGGAGTTCGAGCGCGCTCGAACGCAACCGCTACCCGCCGGGGGACCGCGACGAGGAACCACTGAGCGCAAGTGCCTGAGCTGAGCGCAGCCATGCCCGTGTGTTTGGATACTCCCCGTGGAGCGCCTGTTCAACGCCGTGCTGGCCCTCAAGGAGCGCGGCCTCATCCCCGATGCGGTCCTGCGACGTCTGGTCCGCATCATGTGCGCCCAGTGGGTCAGGACCTTCGAGTGCAACGGTGACACCGAGAAGCAAGCCTTCTACAAGCAGAAGTACTTCGAAAAACTACGCACGAGCGTAGGCGCCACCCACCAGGAAGACGCGAACGTACAGCACTACGAGGTGCCCACCGGCTTCTTCGACCTAGTGCTCGGGCCCTACCTGAAGTACTCGTGCTGCCTGTTTCCGGAGTCCTCCGACAGCCTTGCCGACGCCGAAGTCGCCATGCTCCACACCTTCGTCGAGGAACGGCTCGAGCTAAGCGAACTCATCAAGCACAAAGGGTCGATCCGGCTGCTGGACCTCGGGTGCGGCTGGGGTTCCCACGGCAGCTATGTCCTGGAGAACTACGACGGCGTTCACGTCACGTTCCTTTCCAACAGCGCGACCCAGCAGGACTACATCAAGTCGCGAAACCAACAGCATGCAGGCAGGTTCAGCAACGTCAAAGCAGACGCGAGCACGTTCGACGGTCCCGAGTTCCTCGAGGCGTTCGACGTGATCGTGTCCTGCGAGATGCTCGAGCACATGAAGAACTACGACCTGGTGCTCAAGAAGGTGAGTTCGTGGCTGCAGCCCGACGGCCGAATGATGGCGCAGATCCTGGGCAATCGCCGCTTCGCCTACGACTTCACGACCACCGACTGGATGGGCAAGTACTTCTTTGCCGGGGGCACCATGCCCAGCAGGGATCTGCTCGAGAACTTCCTACCGCCGGACCTGAACCAAGCCAGGGTCTGGGACGTCGACGGACGCCAGTACAGCCGGACACTCGATGCGTGGCTGCGCCGCCTCGACGCCAACTCCGGGGACTGCTTGCAGGCGCTGGCGGGCGGTCCGACCTCGCCGTCGGTCGCTCTGCAGCGGTGGCGGATGTTTCTGCTCTTCTGCTCGGAGGTCTTCGGCTACCGCGACGGCAATGAGTGGATGGTGTTCCACTACCTGTTCGAGAAGACCAAGGTCTGAGAGACCCGCGGCGACCTCGATCGCTTCCGCTGTGTCGACATTGCCGGTCGGTTCGACACGAGTAGACCTGGCAGCACCGCCTACATTGGACGCATGAGCGACGTCAAGATCACTGCCCTGGAGAACGGCCCTCTCGAAGTCGACGGTTCCTGTGCCGTGCTGGCCAGTGACGGGACCATCGTGAAGGAGGGCTCGAAGGTGTTCCTGTGCCGGTGCGGCCACTCGGCGAACAAGCCAATGTGCGACGGATCTCACAAACGTGAAGGCTTCATCGCGGGCTGAACTCGGCTGAGCCGGTACGACCATGCTCGATGGGAACAATGGACCGCGAATCGTGGCTACATGGGCAGCCTCGCACCGGTTTCCGCCACCGGGACCTGCCGGTCCCTGCACGGGCGCCTGGTCCGAAGGACCCTGGAAACGAACGCCGGCCGCAACAGCTGCGCGGGCGGATCGATCATCCCGGTCACCCGCAGGAACTGCTGAGTCACCCATGGATCGGTCTCGGCGGCCGCCAGGACCCGGTCCAAGTACGCGTTGGTGAGGCGCGTCGACAGCGGCCGCGGTCCCTGAACCTGGGGCAGACTCAGATCCGAGCCGACGGCGGTCTGCCAGGCCACCTTGATCGTCTTGGCAGTGCGCGTGAAGAATCGCTGCGGCAGGTCCGCCGTGCCGCCGAGTAGGCAATCGCGCAGGGTGAGCGACTCGATCGCAGCCACGGTCATGCCCTGACCGTAGATCGGGTTGAAGCTGCAGATCGCATCACCGATCACGAGAAGCCGTTCCGGTGTGCGGGCCATCTCGTCGTAGCGCCGCCACCGGTTGGACGGGAATCGGTACTGGGTGACCTCGGCCAGCGGTGTACTGGCGCGGACCGCTGCGACGACATGGCAGGGCGCGAGATCGTCAGCAATGGAGAGGATTTCGTCGCGGTTACGCGCCGGTTCCCCCCCGCCGACCGTTCCTGCGCCCATCAGCCAGGTGTCATTCTCGCCGCGGAATAGTACGAACGCGTTCGGGCATCGAGCGTCCGGCGTGATCGCGATCAGGTCCTCGCGCAGAACCCCGTTCGGGATGTGCACCGGCTGGCTGGCGTAGGCGGTGTGAACCACCAGCTCGTCCTCCCGTGGGCGACCGTAGCCAAGTCGATCGAGAAACACCGGCGTGCGCGAGCCGCGCCCGGTGGCGTCGACGACCAGATCGGCGCTGAGTTCCGATTCGGCGTTCTCGGCTCGGTACACGATGCGGGCGCCGGTTATCCGGCTGCCGTCGGGTGTCGACCTCAGAGCTAGTACATCGTGGCCCTGCAGGATCGACACATTCGGCAGCGCATCGAGACGCCGTCGCACCGTCCATTCCAGGAGCGGCCGCGTCGGGTAGTAGTTCACCAGCGACCGAGGGGCGGGTATCGAACCGGATCGCACCAGCCGATGGCCACCGAAGGAGACCCAGAACCTCGACAGGTCGCCGTCATCCCACACCGGGGCGCCGCCGGCCACGAGCTCGTCGAGAATCCCCGGAAAGTGGCCCTCCAAGATCTGCGCCGCGCGGGCCAACAGGATATGGGGTTGCCGGCCCTGTGGGACCCCCCGCCGGTTCACTGGCTCGGTCGGCAACGTGTCACGCTCGACGACCGTGACCGACCCGTAGAAGTCGGCCAGTACCCGGGCGGCGAACAGTCCACCCATGCTGGCACCCAGGACCACTGCGTGCTCACCGATTCGAGTCATCGTCGCCTCCCGAGACGTCCGACGGAGTTCTGACCATCTCAGAACTGAAACCCGCTGCTCAGAAGTGTTCTCCGGCTCAGGTTGGGTTCCTAGAGTGCTGCGCTACTCGACTCTTGAACTCTGGGTCCGGCCTCACCTCGCCCGAGTCGATGTGACTACAGAAGTCGGATGAGGGTCGCGAGGTCGTCGCGGTCGGTGACGTCGAGTTTGAGGAAGATTCGATAGAGGTGGCCCTCGACGGTTCGGATGGAAACCACGAGGCGCTCGGCGATGTCGCGGTTGCTCAATCCGCGGGCGACCAGGTGGGCGATCTCGCGTTCCCGCGGGCTCAGGGGGAGCGGCTGCGACGTGATTTGCAGGGCCGGGGTCTTCAGCCCACCGCAGGCGGTGGCCAATCGGTCAGCGGTCGCGGCCGCATTGATTGCGTCGCGGCGTTTGCCGGCCTTCTCGAAGAGAGCCGCGGCTTGGGCGGCGGCATCCGCGGCAGACAGGCAGGCGCCGATGCGTTCGAATTCCTGCGCCGCCAAGAATAACTCTGCGCCATCCTGATTGAGCAGACCTGCCGCGTACGTGCTGTCGGCCGTGGCGAGCGGGCCGCCGATCACGTTGGCGACGTCGTGCAAGCGTTGCAGACAGGTCTGGTCACCGAAACGGGCCGCGGCGTGCAGCGCCATCAGTTCGATCGCATTTTGCCCCGAGGTAGCGGCGAGATCCGCGGCGTGCACGGCGGCGGTGATCGCGCCGCTGAGGTGCCCCTCGGCGGCGGCCAGCCAGGCCTCGGCGATACGCACCGCCGGCTCGAACATCGTTCCGCGGCGGACTTGCTCGCGCAGTTCGGCAACCAGAGGCGCAGCCGAATCGGGGTCGCCGAGACCGCAGTAGGACTGTGCCAGCAGCAGTCGGGCGGGCAGGCTCCACGCGGCCGACGTCTCGCCGCTGAGGGCTGCCAGGGTTTCCTCCAGCCTCGCGACTGCGGCGCGCAGCTGACCGCGGCCGACCTCTACGGTGCCAGCCAGCACGTTGGCCATGGCGCGGGCCCGGTACTGGTCGGGGGAGGTGATCCGGACGATGTCGCCGGAGCGGGCTTCGGCGGTGTCGAAGTCGCCGGCCATTGTCAGGGCGCGCACCTCACCCAACGCCAGCAGGAAGCGCAACAGGCTGTCGATCTTGTCGCTGATCGCATGGCCGCGCGCTACCCAACGCGCCGCCTCGGCAGTGCGGCCCATCAGGGCCGCGGCCATGGCACCGCCGAAGACCGCCCACCCGATCGCGATCGGCGGAGCACCGGGATCATCGGCGACCCGCTGGGCCAGCGCGCCGGCCTCCTCGAGGCGGCCGTCGAGCACCAGCAGCGCAGATGTGAGTCCGTCGATCACCAGCCGCAGCCCGGGGTGGCTGACGCGCTGCTGCAGCATCGCGAGGATGTCGCCGGCGGCGTCGGTCTCCCCGAGGGACCAGTGCAGGTTGGCGACCCGGGCGATACCCCAGCGCGCGAGTTCGAACTCCGTCATCGTGTCCGGATCGAAGGCACTCAAGATCGCTTCTGACTCGGCTGTCTTCCCCTGCCACACAAGCGTTCTGGCCAGAAGCTCACTGGCCGCCAAACCTCCGCCGCGATCGACGGCGGCCCGCGCGAGGTGCTCGGCCAATGTGATGTTGGTCAGGGCGATCGCGTCCTTGGCGCCGCGCAGCAGAACCTTCGTGTCGATGGGCATGTCGGCGTCGAGCGCCAGTTCGGCACGGCGCAGGCGTTCGGCCTGACTCTGCGGCGGGTACTGGTTCATCACCGCGAAGAGGTCGGTCTTGATGCGCCGGTGAGCGACCTGGCCGAGACCGTGCCGGATCACCTCACCGAGCAGCGCGTGGGTGAAATGGACCTCGGCGGTGCCGGTGTCGTCGACGACGCGGATCAGCCCACGCCGTTCGGCTCGTTCGAGAGTGTCGGTACCCGACGAGTTCCGAGAGGATCTCCAGACGCTGAGGTTCGGTCATTGCCAGTAGCTGCAGCGCACGCTTCTCGTCGTCGGGCAGCTGGTCGAGCCTGCTGCTGAGCAGTGCGGCCAACTTCGATGTAGCAAGCGCCGCGCCGCGCAGCTGCCAAACTCCGTTGACCCTGCGCAGAGTGCCGGCCTCCAGGGCGCCCTCGACCAAGTGCCTCACGAACAGGGCGTTGCCGCGCGAGGCCTGCCACATCATGTCGGCCGACAGAGCTTCGAGGTGGCCGTCGAGTGCTGCCTCGATCAGGCCCACCGCCTCGGACTTGGTGAACGGGGTGACATCCAGTCGGAGCAGGTAGCCGTCCTTCCACAGCGCGGTGATCGTGTCGGGGATCGGCTCGCCGGTGCGTGCGGTGGCAAGGATGCGCACCGAACCCTCCATCGCCAGCTGATGCAACAGGGTGGCCGACAAGTGGTCGACCAGATGCACGTCGTCGACACCGACCAGTGAATAATTCTGGTGGCGAACGGTTTCCAAGGCGCTTGCCAGCATGGCGACGGGGTCGGTGGGTGTCGGCGGGCTGAGCAAGTGAGCGAAGATGCCCAGCGGGACGGTGCGGGCCGACTCGGTACCGCCCACCCAGTGGGCATTTGTGCGCAGCGACTGCGTAACCGAGCGGGCCAGTGTGGTCTTTCCCACCCCCGCCTCGCCGATGAGCAGGACTCCGCCCACTGCGGGCTGAGTCGTCAGCGCGCCGCGGATGGCGGCCAGTTCCGTCTCACGAGCCACTGTCGGCCAGGAACGCGTCCCCACAGCCGGAGCCTACGTCGACGTCAGCGGCGGAGGTAGGGCTTCGGCCTACCTCTTGATCACCAGAGCCGGAACCGGTGCGGCCGCCACCGTGGTGAACGGAACGGCGACCGGGAAATCGTCGCTGAGCGAACCGATCTCGCAGCGGCGGATGATCGTGGCCAGCGCCAGGGTGGCTTCCAGCATGGCGAAGTGATCACCGACGCAAGACCGTGGACCCGCGCCGAACGGCAGATACTGCCACCGGTCGCGCTGCTTGGCCTGCTGCGGGTCGAAGCGGTCGGGGTCGAAGGTCAATGGGTCCTCCCATAACGCGGGGTCGCGCTGGACTGCCCACACACCGAAGCACAGGATGGACCCGGCTTCGACGCGGTAGCCGTCTACCTCGATGTCCCGCAGCGCGGTTCGCGAGATCGCCGCTCCCGGCGGGCACAGCCGAAGCGCCTCGTGGAGCACCTGGACCGTGTAGGTGAGCTGGGCCACGTCATCAGGGGTCGGGCTCGGGTGGCCCAGGGCGTCGACTTCGGCGCGCAGCCGGTCCTGCATACGCCTGTTGCGGCCCAGCTGCCAAAGTGCGTAGGTCAGCGTCGTGGCCGTGGTGTCGTGTCCGGCCAGGATGAACACGATCAGCTCGTCACAGATTGCTTCATCGGACAGCGGCCTCCCGGTGTCGGGATCGGTGGCGGCCATCAGCGCCCGCACCAGTGGTGCGTCGACGGCCGGGTCTTTGCGGCAATCGGCGAGGATGTCGCGGGCCAGCCGGTGCAGGGTCGTGCTGGCGTGGCGGGCCCGCCGGCGCGCGGGGGTCGGCAGCCAGCTCGGTGCCGGCACCGGCTGCATGGCTCGGTCCGCGGCGTAGGACAGGGCGACCTGCAGCGGTTGGGCGATCGCATCACTGCGCGTGTCGAGGTCCAGTCCCAGCACTGAGCGACCCAGCGCCCGCAGCGTCAGCTGACGGCACTGGGTGTCGAGGTCGATGTAGGAGCCATCGGCCCAACCGTCGCAGACCGTTTGCGCCGCTTCGGCCATGTGGCCACCGAAATCGCGGACGTGTCGCTTGGTGAAGACGTGCTGCACGGTGCGGCGCCGCGGCAGCCACTCGTCGTGCGGAAGGCTGAACAAGTTGCCGCCCAGCACGTTGCGGACCTCGCGATGGATGCGAGTCTTGTCGACGAATGCATCGGTGCGCCCAAGCATGTCGCGCCCACCGCGCGGTGAGGTCACCACCACGATCGGCGGGACCAGCCACTTGGGACCCAACACCACGCGCGTCACCGGACCGCAGGTATCCCGCAGCGTCTCAAAACCGGTGTGGAAGACGCGTAGCGCGCGCATCTGCTGCCGGTAGGGCAGCGGGCTTCGGGGCGCAAGCGGCAGCGCACTGACATCGGTGACGTCTTGGGTGGCGACCATGGCGGCGAGCTCCTCGTGTCGTGGTGCCGACTCGTGCGGCACCGGTGGCTTCAGAATCGGCGCGCGCAGGTGCCGGGCCTAGAGTGGTGGGCTACTCGTTTGCGTGGTGGCGCCTCGCCGGCGTACAGACCGTCTGATCGGCCTTGGGGTCTCACGGTGACACCTATGCTGAGCACGTCGTGCGTTCACAACCCGCGGGGAGGGGCAGGTGACCGTGGCCGGATCGCTGTGCGCGTCCTGCGGTGCGTCACCTGCACGCGCGGACGCACGGTTCTGCGATGTCTGCGGTTCGCCACTGAGCGACGCCGAGCACCACGCCGAGTTCAAACAAGTCACGGTGCTCTTCGCCGACGTGGTGCATTCGATGGACATCGCAGCGACTGTTGGGGCGGAACGGCTGCGCGAGATCATGACCGGCCTGGTCGATCGGGCCGCAGCGGTGGTGCGCCGTTACGGAGGGACCGTAGACAAGTTCACCGGCGACGGCATCATGGCGGTGTTCGGGGCGCCGGTGGCGTTGGAGGATCACGCTGTCCGGGCGTGCCGTGCCGCCCTGGACATCCACAGTGCCATCGGTGATCTGGCCGATGAGGTCAGCCACCGCGACGGTGTGCTGCTGCAGGTGCGGATCGGGCTGAACTCCGGTGAGGTGATCGCCGGGGAGATCGGCTCGAGTGGTGCCGGTTATACCGCTGTCGGGGAACAGGTCGGGATGGCCCAGCGGATGGAGTCGGTGGCTCCGCCGGGCGGGGTGATGCTCAGCGCGTCTACCGCTCGGCTCGTCGAGACGGTCGCGAGTCTCGGTGAACCGGAGCTGGTCCAGATCAAGGGTGCAGAGCAACCGGTCCTTGCCCGACAGCTGGTGGGGGTGTCCAGGCGGGACCATCGGGCCGCCGGTGCGGTGTCGGCGCTGGTGGGTCGACGTTGGGAGATGTCGGCGGTCGAGGCCCTGTTACAGCGTGCCATCGAGGGCCACGGCGCGGTGGTCACGGTGGTGGGTTCCCCGGGGATCGGCAAGAGCCGGTTGGTGCGAGAGGCCGCCGCGCTGGCCGGCGCCGGGGGTATCGAGGTGTTCAGTGCCTTCTGCGAATCGCACGCCACCGAAATTCCGTTCCACGTGGTGGCGCGGCTGCTGCGGGCAGCCACCGGTATCGGTGAACTGGACGACCCGGCAGCCCGCGAACGGGTGCGTGCCCGGGCCCCCGACGCCGACCCCGAAGACCTGGCGCTCTTCGAGGACCTGCTGGGCATCGCTGATCCCGAGGTGCAGTTGCCCAAGATCGATCCGGATGCCCGGCGGCGGCGGTTGACCGCCTTGGTCAACGCCGACTCGCTGGCCCGAAGGTTTCCGGCGGTCTATGCCATCGAGGACGCGCACTGGATCGACGAGGTCAGTGAGGCCATGGTCGCCGACTTTCTGACCGTGATCCCCCAAACCCCCTTGCTGGTGCTGATCACCTACCGCCCCGAGTACGCGGGGCGGCTCACACGGGTGCAGGGTGCCCAGACGATCGCCCTTGCGCCGCTGAGCGATCCGGAAACCGCCGGCCTGCTTGACGAGCTGCTCGGGTCGGACCCTTCGATCGCCGCGGTGGCCACCCTGATCGTCGACACGGCCGCCGGCAATCCGTTCTTCGCCGAGGAGATCGTGCGGGATCTCGCCGAGCGCGGTGTCCTGCAAGGAAGCCGCAGCGCCTACGTCTCCACGGCGAATGTAGCCGAGATCAGCATGCCCGCCACCGTGCAGGCCACCATCGCGGCCCGCATCGACCGCCTGGAACCGGGGGCCAAACGCACCCTCAGTGCAGCGGCGGTCATCGGATCACGATTCAGCCGAGGGC
The DNA here is from genome assembly GCA_963798245.1 of uncultured Actinomycetota bacterium. Taxonomy (GTDB): domain Bacteria; phylum Actinomycetota; class Actinomycetes; order Mycobacteriales; family Mycobacteriaceae; genus Mycobacterium. Next base: position 17,277 of record CAWCSO010000001.1, on the reverse strand, counting down.
TGCTCGAAACAGTGAGCGTTGACCCCGTCCTGGAGGACTTGGTGGGGGCTCATTTCCTGGATCAGGTCACCTTCACGCGACACCCCGAGTATGTATTCCACCACCCGCTGATCCGCACCGTGGCCTACGAGTCCCAGCTGAAATCCGATCGCGCCGAGTTGCATCGGCGGTTGGCCGCGGCGATCGAGGCCCGCGAGCCGGCCTCGGCTGACCAGAATGCGGCGCTGATCGCCGAACACGTGGAGGCCGCCGGGGACTTGCGTGCCGCCTACGGCTGGCACATGCGGGCCGCAACGTGGGCCACCAACCACGACATCACCGCTGCGCGGTTGTCCTGGCAACGCGCCCAAACGATCGCCGACGCCCTCCCCGCCAAGACCCCAACCGGGCAGGCATGCGCATCGCCCCGCGCACCATGTTGTGCGGAATCGCCTGGCGAGTCCACGCGAACGTTGCCGGTGCTGGCTTCGATGAACTACGGGAGTTGTGCACCGCCTCCGGGGACAAGGCATCACTGGCCATCGCCATGGCGGGGCTGGCGATGGATCACACGTTTCAGGACCGGATGCGCGAGGCGTCGCAGATGGCATCGGAAGCCATGGCCCTCATCGAGTCAGTCGGCGATGCGACCTTGACGGTGGGGCTGGCCACCATGCCCATCTGGGCCAAGACCGAGAGCGCCGAGTGGGATGATGTGCTGCGATGGTCGCAGAGGGTCATCGACCTGGCTGACGGTGATCCGTCCAAAGGCGACTTCATTTTCGGGTCTCCGTTGGCAGCCGCCCTCACGACGCGGGCACTGGCCCGTTGGAGTCTGGGCCGCTCCGGATGGCGCGACGACATGCAGCGCGCCCTCGCCATGGCCCGCAACGCCGACTCGATGTCTTACGCCACGGTCGTCGGCATCGTCTACGTGTGGGGAATAGCGTATGGCGTATTGCGGCCCGACGATCGTGCGATGAGCGAGATCGAGGATTCCCTACGGATTGCCGAACGATCTGGTGATGACCTCGCGTTGTCGAACGCCCGTGCGGCGCTGGGAATTACGCTGGTACACCGCCAATCGGCAGCGGAGCGTAATCGTGGACAGAACATCCTGGCCGACCTCGGCGAAGTATTCCTCGGTCGGGGACGTAACCTGTCCGATCTACCGATGATCAACGTGTACGTGGCGCGTGAGGCGGCTTGGCGTAGAGATCGCGATGACGCCATAGCGCGCATGCGCGACGCCGCCGACCATCTGTTCCGCGAGAGACGACTCCAGGTGTGGGGCGTTCCAGCGACGGGCGTTCTGGTGGAGACACTGATCGATCGCGGAGACGACGGTGATGTGGCCGAAGCCGAGGCCGCGATCGAGAGGTTGGCCACAGCGCAGACAGAGCCGGGTTTCGTCCTGCAAGAGGTCTGGCTGTTGCGGCTGCGCGCGCTGCTGGCGCGGGCATATGGCGACGACGCTGCTTATCGTGACCATCGGGACCGCTACCGCGACATGTCCGAAGCGCTGGGGTTCGAGGGGCATATCGCCTGGGCCGAGGCGATGCCGTGAGTGCGACGTTGAGGTGCGGTGCGTGCGGTGTCGGACTGCCATCGAACTCCAAGTTCTGTAACGAGTGCGGTGCCGCTATCGCTGAAGTTGCGAAACCTGCCGAGTTCAAACAAGTGACGGTGCTCTTCGCCGACGTGGTGCATTCGATGGACATCGCAGCGACTGTTGGGGCGGAACGGCTGCGCGAGATCATGACCGGCCTGGTCGATCGGGCCGCAGCGGTGGTGCGCCGTTACGGAGGGACCGTAGACAAGTTCACCGGCGACGGCATCATGGCCCTGTTCGGCGCACCCATCGCGCTGGAGGACCACGCTTTGCGCGCCTGCCGGGCCGCCCTGGAGATCCACACCATGGTGGTTGATCTGGTTGGCGAGGTGGCCCGCCGTGACTTGGTGGAGTTGCGGCTGCGGGTCGGGTTGAACTCGGGGGAGGTGATCGCCGGTGAGGTCGGTTCGGGTGCAGCGGGGTACACCGCGATCGGTGAGCAGGTGGGTATGGCGCAGCGGATGGAGTCGGTGTCACCGCCGGGAGGCGTAATGCTCAGCGCCGCCACCGCGCGCTTGGTCGAACACGTCGCGATCTTGGGTGAACCACAGCTGGTCCGCATCAAGGGCAACGACGAGCCGGTAGCTTCGCGACGGTTACTGGGAGTGCCCGACCGTGATCCCGCAAGCGTGGGATCACAGTCCGCGCTGGTCGGTCGGCGTGGGGAGATGGCCTTCCTCAAGGCCCTCCTGGAGCGTGCAGTTGATGGCCAGGGCGGGGTGGTCACCGTCGCGGGTTCGCCGGGTATGGGCAAGAGCCGACTGGCCCGAGATCTGGCCGCGATGGCTACGAATCATGATGTCGAGGTGTTTTCCACCTACTGCGAGTCCCACGCTACCGAGATCCACTTCCGGGTGGTGGCGCGGCTGTTGAGGGACGTGCTCGGTATCCGGGGGTGGACGGCCCGGTCGCACGGGCGCAGGTGTGGGCCCGCGTCCCCGATGCCGACCCTGAGGACGTGTTGCTCGTCGAGGACCTGCTGGGGATCGCCGACCCGGAGGTTGCGCTGCCGGCAATCGATCCGGATGCGCGCCGGCGAAGGCTGACCGCACTGGTCAATTCCGCCTCGCTGGCACGTGATTCCCCGGCGGTCTACGTCATCGAGGACGCGCATTGGATTGATGAGGTCAGCGAATCGATGCTGGCCGAGTTTCTCACGGTGATCCCTCAGACCCTTTCGCTGGTCTTGGTGACCTACCGACCCGAATACGACGGAGCGTTGAGCCGGGTCGGCGGTGCGCAGACCATTGCCTTAGCGCCGCTGAGCGATTCAGAGACCAGAGCACTAGTCAGCGACCGGGTCGGGCCTGATCCCTCCGTCCGAGGGGCAGCCAACTCGATTGCCGAAAGAGCCAGCGGTAATCCGTTTTTCGTTGAGGAGCTCGTGCGCGACCTGGCCGAGCGGGGAGTGCTGCATGGTCATCGCGGCGCTTATGTGGCGATTGCCGAGGCCGCCGACGTGGGTGTGCCGGCCAGCTTGCAGGCGACCATTGCCGCCCGCATCGACCGCCTAGACGTCAAGGCCAAGCGCACGCTCAGTGCTGCGTCGGTCATCGGCTTCCGGTTCAGCGGGGAACTCATGGAAACACTGGGGATTGGTCCTGTCTTTCATGACTTGGTGCGCGGCGAGTTCATCGATCAGATCACCTTCACCCGACATCCCGAGTACGTGTTCCACCATCCGCTGATCCGGACGGTGGCCTACGAGTCTCAACTGAGATCCGACCGCGCCGATCTTCACCGCCGAGTGGCTGCCGCCGTCGAGATGCGCGGATCCGCCGATCAGGACGCGGCGCTGATCGCCGAGCATCTCGAGGCTAGCGGTGAGCTGCACGAGTCCTACGACTGGCACATGCGTGCCGCGACCTGGGCCGCCAACCGCGACATCAACGCCGCGCGCCTGAGTTGGGAACGCGCCCAGCAGATCTCCGACGCCCTGCCGCCCGATCATCCCAACCGAACCGTCATGCGTATCGCGCCGCGCACCATGCTCTGCGGCATCGCTTGGCGTGTCCACATGCATGTGGTTGGCGACCGTTTCGAGGAGCTTCGCGTGTTGTGCGCGGCCGCCGGGGACAAGGCGTCGCTGGCCATTGCCATGGCCGGACTGGTGATGGATCACGCTTATCTCGGCCGGATCCGCGAGGCCTCGCGGCTGGCATCGGAAGCTTGGGCGCTCACCGAGTCTCTGAACGACTCTGCCCTAAGCGTCGGTCTCTCCGGCTGGCCGATATACGCCAAGTGGGAGAGCGCTGAATGGATCGAAATGCTGCAATGGTCCCAGCAGGTGATCGACCTGGCCGAAGGCGACCCATCCAAGAGCAACCTGTTCATTGGGTCCCCGTTGGCGCTCACCTTGGCGACGCGGGCCATCGCTCGTTACTGCTTGGGGTCTCCCGGGTGGCGCGACGACCTGCAACACGCCCTGGACATAGCCCGCGACGCTGACCCCCTGACCTACGCCGGGACCATGACCTACGTCTACGGGGCGGGAATACCGCTTCGGCGTGCTGAGTCCCGAAGATTCCGTCGTGCGCGAGATCGAGGATGCCGTCCGCACCGCCGAACGCGCCAGCGACGACTTCGCACTGGCGCATGTCAGCCTGACGCTTGGCTTGGTGCTGGTGCATCGGTCAACGGCGGCGGACCGCAATCGCGGGGAAAGGCTCCTAGCCGAGGCCAGCGACGTGTTCCTCCGCCAAGAACACCACCTCGGCGATCTACCGATGGTCACGGTCTACGCCGCGCGTGAGAGGGCCCGAAATGGAGCGCGGATAGTGCCCTACCGCTCATGCGCGCCGCCCTCGACCACGTGATCCGCGAGGGACAGCTGCTGGGATACGGTATTACCGCGACCGGTGTTCTGGTGGAGACATTGCTCGATGGCGGGGCCGAGGAGGACATCGCCGAAGCCGAGGCCGCAGTGCAGCGATTGGCGGCGGCACCGGCCGCCCGGCGGTGCGGCGACGCGTGACATCTGGCTGTTGCGGCTGCGCGCGCTGCTGGCGCGGGCACACGGCGACGACGCTGCTTATCGTGACCATCGGGACCGCTACCGCGACATGGCCGAAGCGCTGGGGTTCGAGGGGCATATCGCCTGGGCCGAGGCGATGCCCTAGTCGTCGTGGCCGGTTCAGCCCAGTTGCCTCCGGGCGTACGAGAAGGCAGCCGCATCGTCGTCGCAATCGAAATCGCATATCGACGCCAGTCGGCCATCGTCTAACGTGGATACCAGAATCCGCGTCCAAGCGTACTTCTCGCCGTCGTGTCCGAGTCCTTCCCGGTCCATGCGGCCAACAAACAAATTCGGCGACAACCACCGGACGCTGGAGAACCATGCCTTCACCGAGCAAGCATGGCTTGGAGTTCCTCCAGGCTGGTGCGAAGTTCCACGGCGGAGCGGTTGGGAAAGGCTGAGCGGGAATGGTTCTCGATATGCAATGCAGGGCTGCTGAGTTCATCGAACAACCTGCCGAAGTCACCTTGATTCATCGCTGTCACATACTCCGCCAGAGTGCATGACCGATTCCGAGAATGCTGCGCCTTCGCCGGCGCGGTAACGCATTTCCAGCTCCCAGTACGCGCCTTCGAGATCTTCGTCGTCGAACCGGCACTCATGGGCGATGCGGCCGTCGTCGTCGATCTCGAACACATGGAGGTGAGCCGACTCGTTCCCTGCGTCGTCGAACCATCGACTCCAGCACAGCGCCAGCTTTTCACCTCGTACCGCAAGGGTGCGAGACTCGAAATGGCTGAACTGTTGATGAATTCGCTCAATGGCCGTCCGCGCCGCAGCCTTGCCCTGGATGGGATCACCGGCGAACCGGCGACGATCGTCGAGTGCGTAGTGATCCGAGCAGCGCTCAACAGCGGCGCCGACGTCTCGGAACTCGATGGCCCGAATCAGTCCCTCGGCCGCCTCGCTGGCGTGGTTGCTCACGGCCAGCCGGCTTGCGGATGCGCGTACGCGCTCCTCGGCGTAGGCGAACGCCGCCGCCTCCTCGTCGATCTCGAATCGACGCGTGCAGGCTATCAGCCCGTCGCGGAATTCCCCGGTATGGATCCGCGTCCAGACGTATTCCTCACCATCTGATCCGACTGCGCGCACATCAGTACGGACCACCGCGCATTCTGGCGAGAGCCACCGGATGGCGGAGACGGTGTTCTTCACGCTCGACACCTGCCGGGCGCGCTCCTGCAGCCAACCGAAGAAGTCATCGAGAGAACGTTCCTGCGCCGCTAGCGTCGACGGCGGAGAGATGAAACGAAAATCTGGCTGCGCGAGCCGGCGCGCCGCCTCGACGTCGAGCTGATCCATGGCCTCCACGAAGCGCACCGCGCAGTGGCCATTCTCTGCGAAGGCTGCGCCCTCGCCTGCGTAGTAGCGCCGTTCGAGCTCGCGATACGCGCCCTCGAAGTCGTCCTCGTCGTAGCGGCCGTCGTAGACGAAGCGCCCCTCGTCGTCGATCTCGGCGACACCAAGTCCGGCGGACTGATTGCCGGCCTCGTCGGACCATTCATAGTGGGCGAGGTGCAGGCGCTCACCGCGAACGGCCAACATACGCAGTTCGAAGCGGGTGTACTGCTGGCAAATACGCTCGAAACCCTTCCGTATGCCCCGTGATCGATGATCGGGTCCCCGCTCAACCGCCGATGATCGCCGTACTCGAAATCATTCGAGTACGCCGCGACCGCGCTGTCGATGTCGCCGGCTTGCACCGCCTCGATGAGGCGGTATCCCGCTTCGCTGGCACGGTTGCTGATCGCCAGACGACTGGCGGCCATGCGTATGCGTTCCTCGGCATAGGCGAACGCGGCGTCCTCGTCGTCGACGTCGAATTCACATACCGACGTGAGGATCCCGTTCCGGACTTCGGCGACGTAGAGCCTTGCCCATGCGTACTCCTCGCCGTCCGGACCGATGCCCTCGCGTTCCTGGCGGCTTACCAACCAGTTGGTGACAGCCAGCGCAGGGCCGAGTACCACATTCGCAATGAGGCGACCATTGCGCCGAGCTCCTCGAGGCTGTCGCGAAGCCTCGGCGGCCGTCCGGCCCGGGAAGACCGAGCGAGAGCGGCTCTCGATGTATAGGTCGGGAGCCGTCAGCTCGCCGAACACCCTGTCCAGATCGCCGCGGTTCATGGCGGTGACGACTTCGGACAGCGGCACGCCCTGCTCCGCGTACTCCGCCCCTTCGCCGGAGTAGTAACGCCGTTCGAGTTCGCGGTAAGCCCCTTCGAAGTCGTCCTCGTCGAAACGGCCGTGATACCGGATCAACCCGTCGTCGCCGACCTCGAACACGCCGAGGTATCTGGTTTCGTTCCCGGCGTCGTCGGACCAGCGAGTTCGGCCCAGGTACAGATGCTCGCCCCGAACTGCCATCGATTGGCCCTCGAAGTGGTTGTACTGCTGAAAGATACGCTCGATGGCGCGTAAGTGGTCGTAGCGATCCACCAGCCGGTCACCGCTGATCTGACGTCGGTCGTCGTAGTCGAATCGATCGGCGAAGTACCCGATGGTGCCGTCGACATCGTGGGCCTGCATCGTGCCCATCATCGCCTCGATCGTCCGACGTGCCTGATTGGTGACCGGCAACCGGTTCTGCCGCTGCGAGACAAGTTCTTCGGCGTAGGCGAATGCCGCCTCTTCGTCGTCGACGTCGAACTCGCGTCGTCGATGTCAGCAATCCGTCGCGGCACTCGCCTACAAAGAGGAAGGTCCACTCGATACTCTTCGCCGTCTTCTCCGACCGCAGAGATCTCCCCAAGTCCGACGCTGCAGGTCGGCGACAACCAACGCAGGACCGGAACCCAGTGGCGTTGGGAAGCAACCTGGCGCCCACGCTCGTACATCCACTGGAACATGTCGTCGACGGACCGTTCACGATCCTTGAGCGCCGATGGCGTTGCGAGCCAACGAAAATCCGGGTGTGCAGAGCTGACGGGCGGTCTCGAGATCGCGCCGACCGATCGCTTCCACCCAGCCGCTGGCCGCGCGGCCGCTCGCCGCGAAGGCAGCCCCCTCACCGGCGTAGTAGCGCCGCTCGAGTTCCCGATATGCCCCGCCGAAGTCATCCTCCTCGAACCGGCCGTGGAAGTCATCGTCCCGTCTTCGCTGAACCCGAACAAATCGAGCGATGTCGACTCGTTCCCCGCGTCATCCCACCACCGAAACAAGACCAGAGCCAACGTCTCACCGCGCACGGCAAGCACGCGAGCCTCGGAGTGGGGATATTGCAGTTGCTTTCGATGCGCTGCTTCGACGAATTCGTCGCTTCCGACGATCGGGCTCCCCTTGAGGTTGCGACGATCCTCGTAGACGAAGGCCTTTGAGTCGATGGCGAATATCGGCTCGGAATCGCGGCCCTCCATTGCGCTCGCGGCGGCGGCGAGGAAGATGAAGAGGATCTCGCTCGCGCGATTCCCGACGCTGAATTGCGATGCGCGGTTGGTTGGGGTCTCTTTTGGTGACTCTGCGAACCGCTCCGTGGATTCTGGTCCGTGCCCAATCGGAAACACGGCATCTTTTGCAGTGTAGAGGGATTCGGCCTCGGATTCCGCTGCTTTCGCGCCGCGCTCGTCGCCCGCCGCGGCCAGCACTCGGCTTCGCGTAAGGCAGGCCTCGGCGTGATCGAGCACCAGATCGGTGTCCGCGGCGAGGGCGACGGCCTCACCGGCGAGTGCGACGGCCGCGTCGTGCTGCTTCTGGGCCGACAGAATCTCAGCTCTCGCTGCGCGCCATGCGATGGCCGTCTTCAGGTTGTGGCCGGCGATGCGTTCGCTTTCGGCGGCATACCGGTCAGCCTCATCGATGCGGCCCTGCGCGAGCACCGATCGAGCCAGCAACGCGGCGGCCTGCCCTGCGTCGGCGCCGACGCCGAGGGCGTCCAGCCCGTCCAGCGCAGTCCGGAAGTGCGGCTCCGCGGCGACGGGGTCACCCACCATCAACTCGATGATTCCGGCGAACAACTCGGTCTCCATCAGACCGTGCCGAAGGCCGAGATCGGCGACGACCTGGCGGGCGTCCGCCAGCATCGATCGGGCCTTGTCCGCGCGGCCCCGCAGCAGCTCCAGCACGGCCAGGCAGCGCAACGACGTCGCCACCAGTGACGGCGCCGCCGTGGTCATCCGCTGCATACGGACGACGTCGAGACAGCGCCCACCGGCCTTCGGCACGGGGCTCGGCCCCCACAGTGCCGCGCCTGGCGCCATGCCGAGAGCCGCGGTGATCTGCCGGTGGACTCCGCCCCGCCGAGCCGCGATGAGCGCCTCGAAGAGGTCGACCTCGCAGTCGCCGACACGGCCGAGGCGAGCGCGTGCGCTCGCCCGCACCGGTGTGCCTTGGCAAGGCCCGTCGCATCGTCACGGCGACCGAACTCGTCGATGGCGCCCTGTAGTCGGGCGTCCACCTCGGGTAGCCGGGAGGGGTCGGTATGCACGATGAATTGGCACCGATAGCAGGTGACCCACGGCGCAAGCGCGTCATCGGCGATGCGTTCAAGGTCGTCGACCAGTGGCGCCCCGGCGGCGACGTCACCGGCGGACAGGAAGGCTTCGCAGCCCACGATAAGAGTTCGGCCTGGAGCGCAGAGTCGGTGGCGGCAAGGGATGTGCCGCGGGCGGCCTGCGTGCCGGCTGACACCAGTTCGTCGCGGTCGAGGGCGCGACGGGCCGACTCGAGGTACCTCCGCGCGGCGCGGAGAGCCAGATCTCTGGTTCGTCCGTCCCGTGGTCCGAGATCGCATCGGTATCCGTGGGCCGCTTCCAGGTGCCGGGCAACCAGTTCGTCTGACTCGAATGATCCGCTGTTGCCCTCTGCTTCCCAGTCGGCGAGCCGTTCGTGGAGGTCGGCGCGGTCCGACTTCAAGAGCCTGCGGTATGCGACATCACGTATCAGGACGTGGTGAAACCGCCACACCGGCTCATCGCCGATGTAGGCCCCGCTGGGTTGGGCGGCTCGCGGCGACGTAGCCGGTCCAGCGAGTTCTTCACCTCCGCCATTTCCACTCCGCCCACTGCGCACACGGCACCCGGAGAGAAGTCGGTGCCGACCACCGACGCGATCTCGAGCACGCGTCGGTCGGCGGTGTTCATCCGCTCCAGCCGGGATGCCAGCAGCGCCTGGATGGTGGGCGGGACCGTGATGGCGTCGACGTCGATGGTGAGGCGCCAGCCGTCCGGATGCGGGACCAGCACGCCGTCATGTACGAGCATCCCGACCAATTCGCGCACGAACAGGGGATTGCCTCCCGTCGACGAGGGGAGTCGGCCCAGCAACTCGGCCGGCAGCCGGTCACTGCCCAGCACGTGGGCGGCGAGTTCGGCGGTCGCGCCGGGCCCGAGGCCGTCGAGGCGGAGTGTTTCGGTGACCCATCCGCCCACGGTGACGAGGTCGGGCCGGACCTCGCGGAGTTCCCCGCGGGCCAGAGCCACCATGAGAACCGGCACATCGCGCACCCACTCCGCGAGGTGCTCGATGAAATCGAGAAGCAAGGTATCGGCCCACTGGATGTCGTCGAGGATGACGACCAGCGGACTCTGCGACGCCAGTAACTCGACGAAACGCCTTAGTGCCCAGAAGGTCTCCTCGACCGAGCCGGCGATGCCCTCCGTCATGCCCCTGAGGCCGCGCAAGATCCGGTCTTGCTCGGGTACGCCGGCCGGAACATCGGCGTCGAGGTCGCGGGTCCGCAATACCTCGACGATGGGGGCCAAGGCGACGGTTCCCTCGGCGGCACAATGGGTCTGGATCACGTGCGCGGCCCGTTGGGCGCCGGCGAACTGGGCCGCGAGCCGGCTCTTGCCGACGCCCGGATCGCCGAGGACCGTCACCAGCCGTGCGGCCCGCGCGGCAACGGCGTCGTCGAAAACCCCTTGGAGACGGCGTAGTTCATCGGCCCTCCCGACGAAGGGAACCGAGTCGACGGTTTCCGACCGGCCGCCAAGCCATTGGTACACCGGCACCGACGCGGCGCGCCCCTTCACCTGCACCCGACCCAGTGGTTCGTAGCGGTGGCGCCCGCGCGTCGACCGCCACGTCTCTTCGCCGACCACGACGTGGCCGTGCGGACACTCCGACTCCAGCCGGGCGCCGACGTTCAGCGCGTCGCCGACGAGGTCGGCGTCGCCGGACCCGACCACGACCTCGCCGGTGTTCACCGCGACTCGCAAGGCCAGGCCCACCCCGTGGCTTTCGGTCACTTCGGTGGCGAGGTCGACGAAGCGTTCCTGCAGCTCGACCGCGGCGTCGACGGCGTGGCCGGCGTCATCGGCCCCTATCTCGGGGACACCCCACACGGCCATGAAGCCGTCGCCGATGTACTTCGTGACACCCGCTCGATGGTGTTGCGCGGTCGAGCCGAGGAGATCGTGGTATCGCCCGATGACCTCACGTGCCGTTTCGGCGTCGACCTGTTCCTCGAACGCGGTCGAACCCGCGAGGTCGGCGAACAATACCGTCACGGTCTTGCGTGTGGGGCGTCCTGTGGCGGCCCGGCCTGATCGTCCAGTGTTGCGCCGCAACCCCGGCAGAATCGCGCGGTGGCGGTGGCCTGAGTTCCGCAGGTCCCGCAGGAACGGTCGAGCAACTTCCCGCAACCCTCACAGAAGCGGGCGTCCGGTTCGTTGGTGGTGTCGCACGATGCGCAGACCCGGCCGGTCATGTCAGTCCGGCCTCAGCGACAGGGCGTCGTGGTCTTCGATCGCCGTCGCGGCGCCGTTGAGCATGGTGCGGAGCAGGCGCAGTTGGCGGTCGTTTGCCAGGTCGATGCGGCCGGCGCCGATGACCGGATAGATGAAGCACCATGCGATGGTCAAGCGATAATCGCGCCGCAACTCGGCTGCGGGGTAGTCGATCCCGTGCTCCGCGAGCCGCTCCGCGTACCGGTCGATGAGCTGCTCCTCGCAGGAGCGCCGGGTGTCGGTGGCGAGACTCTGGCTCAGGAAATAGGCCATGTCGTAGGCCCCTCGGCCGGCTGAGGCGACCTGCCAGTCCAGCGCGGTCACCGGTGGATCGCCGGCGTCTACGGCGAAGAACAACTGGTCGAGCCGCAGATCGCCGTGCAGGAATGTGCGGGGCGGCTTCGCCACCTGTTCGCAGTACCACGGCACCAGCGACGGGAACCGCTCGCCGAAGGTACGCAACGCCGGGGACAGGTCGGCGCCCACGCCGTCCAGGAAGGTCGACCATCCGGCGGTGAAGTTGTCGGCCAGAACAGCGGGAAACGGGGGAGTGCTGTAGGGCGTCAACCATGGCAGCGATGCCAGGCGATGCGTAGCCCACCAGTGGGCGTGGTGGCCGGCGATGGCGTCGACGACCGTTTCGGCGTCGGCGGGGGTGCACCCCACGGTCTGATCGGCGACGCGAAGCCGCCCGAGGTCCTCGAGCACCAGGATGAAGTCGTGCGTGGCCTCGTCGTAGGCGCCGAAGTACGGCCGGGCCGGCCGTAGGGGATTGGCGAGACCGATCTCGTCGTAGAAACGGGTCTCGCGCAGGTAGAACTCGAGGTCCTCACACAGGGCAGACCGCGCCTGGAGGTCCAAGGTCGGCAACTTCACGACCACCGAGTCCGGCACGCCCGATCCCTGGAGGTGGGCGCGGTAGAGGCGGCCGAGCAGTCCGACGCCGATACCGATCTGCTCCAGCTGGCAGTCGCGGACCTCGCCGCCCAGAATCTCGGTCAGCCACTCGGGGGTGATGGATGCGGTGTCAAGCGGAAACCACGTCATCCCCCCACCTCCCTGCGGATGACGTGAGTCTACGAAACATTCGGCGAGATCCCGGGCAATCGCGGGTGAGCCCAGATGCAAGATGTCCTGGGGCAAGTGGCCTGGCATCAGCCGAGGATTCGCTCCGCCTCACGCATACCGCTCAGATACGCCCCGTGCATGGTGGCGAAGTACTGCGTGTTGGTCGCCTCACCGGCGAACAGCACCCGCTCGGTCGGCCGGCTCGGCGAGCGTGCGTTGGTCGTCGGGGCTCGAGCCGACCGCCAGATAGCTGTACGAGCCAAGCGAATACGGATCGGCTGCCCACCGCGTGATGAGCGCTCCGCTGGGAGCGGGGGCGTCCAACGCGGTGGTCAGTTCGTCGACGGTCTGCTCGTCGGACAGGCCTCCCGATCGCGTGCGGCAGTTCCGCCGAGCAACCCGACGAGCAGCGCACCGGCACCGAACGACAATCCGTTGACGAGGACGGGCAGGGGCTGCCGGGCGCCGACGAGCCCGAATACGTCGGGGGACCGGGGCCAGAACGGTTCCTCGAAGGCGAGCACGACCTTGTTCAGCACGCCGAAGCCCAGCCGCTTGATCGCGTCGCGCTTGCCAGGGGCGAGCGGCGGGTCGAACGCGATGGCGCCCGCCTTCAGCACACCGAGGGGGACGGTGACGATCGTCCGATCGGCCGTCACGACGCCGCGCGAGGTATCGAGGCGAACCACGTCGCCGTCATCGGTGATACGGGTGACCTGAGTTCCGCGCTGGATGTCGAGGCCGTCGGCGAGATGACCCACCAACTGCTCGTAGCCCCGTGGGAGGATCAGATCAGGTCCGTCGAACTCGCCCTCACTACCGAACCAGACCAGCGACAGGTCGTCGGGGTCGGCTGCATACTCTGCCGCGATGTCCGTCGCGACCCGCCACGCGATGAGTGGGTCACCCAGGTCGGCGGCCCGGGCCAGGGCGCTGCCCAATGAGTCGCGCGGGTCGGCGTCCTCGCTGAACGCGGCGACCTTGTCCACTGCCTCGTCCCAGGCTTCGGCCGCGGCGCGGACGCTGGCGGTGTCGACCTCGCCCTGGGTGTCGAACAGCACGACGTCGTCGAAGTCGGTCTCTACGGTGGCGGCGCCGCTCCGTTCGGCGAGGTCAACGAGCGGATTGCCGTCCGTGCCGTGAATCCATGCCGCGCCCAGGTCGATCGGCACCCCCAGCGAGGTGTCCGTCCACGCCCGGCCGCCGATCCGCTCGCGCGCTTCCAGAACGGTGACCTGGATGCCGGCGTCGGCGAGTCGCCGCGCCGCGGCAAGGCCAGCCATGCCCGCGCCGACCACCACGACATGCTGGCCGCGTGGCGGGTCGCCGCCCCGCAACCGGCGAGGGTCATCGTCGCGGCCAGGGCCCCGGCCCCGCGAGTGAATTCGCGGCGAGTCAAGGTCGTCACGGGTCGCTCCTGCGGTTAGCTTGTGCGGCCATCCAGGACCATCACCTGGCCCCTCCGGGGACTCCGGAGAATGGTCCGGGGATGTTGTCCTGGAGCATCCCGCTTTGGGGTGCGGCTGTGATCGTAATGTCGTTTCCCGTCGGCTCGGGGAGTTAGCGTCGAGGAAGTGGTGAGGACATTTCGGTGCTGAACCAGAGCACCCACTGGGGCGTCGCGGGGTACGCCAACGGGTGTAGCGTTGTGGGTGGCTGAGACCCCCAGCTGGTCGAGGATGAGTTCGGCTGTACGCCGCTGAATTCAAGGAGCGCGGCTCCGAACCCGCACGTGCCGGTAATCGTCTGCGTGTCTGGATCACCATGACCACTCCGGCTTGCCGCCCCTGCTCGCGCGTCGACCGGACCCCTTTTTGGGATATGACGCCATTACTGCTGAACTCGCGCCATCACAACGGCTTCCGGTGCCTGCTGTGTTGAGAGTTGCGCCCGTCGGCGATCAGAACGCGACGGCGTTGTCTGCAATGGAACCACCGACTTTGGTGGGCGGGACCGGCGGGCAACGTGACGCGGCACAGGCGGGCGGGGATCAGACGGAGACTCTCTCACGGGTGATGGTCGATATCGCCTCCGATCTCGATCTCGATGCGACGCTGAAGCGCGTCGTCACCGCAGCCATGGAACTGACCGGGGCACGGTTCGGCGCGTTGGGTGTCCGCGGACCCGACGACACGCTGACCTCGTTCGTGCATGGGGGAATCGAAGGGGATCAGCGGCCACGGGTCGCCATCATCCCAGTGGCAGGGGAATCCTCGGTCTACTACTCAGCAGGTCTGGGGCGCTGCGCCTCGATGATCTGACCGTCGACCCTTGGCGGTCGGATATGCCGAGTACCACCATGCGATGGGTGCCGTGCTGGGCGTGCCGATCGTCGATCGGTCAGGCCGTGTTCGGCAGCCTCTACCTGACCGAACCGCGGTCGCGCCCGGCGTTCAGCGAAGCTGACGAGACCGCCGTGCTCGCGTTGGCTCCGCGGCGGCCGTGGCCATCGACAATGCTCGGTTGTTCGACCGGCTCCGCTCGACTGCGCGGTGGACGGAGGCTAGTCGGGCGATTACCACCGCACTGCTGTCGGGCGTCGACCTGAATACCCGGCCGCTACAGCTGATCGCCGATCGCGCCTGTGAACTGACCCGGGCCGAGCAGGCCATCGTTCTGGTGCCTAGCGATGCGGTTCTTCCCATCGAAGCGTGGACGCCCTGGTCGTGTCAACCGCCGTGGGTGGGCGCGCCGTGATGTTCTGCGCCAAGTGTTCCGGTCGACGGCTCCACCACGGCGCTCTTTCACTCGGGCACCCCGGTCCATCACCAAGGTCTTCGGCTCCCGATCCACGCGTTCACCGATGTCGGCTGGCGGGCCGCGATCTGATGCCGTTCCGATCGAGCGCGCCGTTCTCGGTGTCATCGTCATTGCCCGCGACGGCGACCAGTCCCGTTCGACGCCGAACATCTCGAGCTGATCAGTGGCTTCGCCGACCACGCTGCGGTGGCCCTCACGTTGGCCACCGCCCTGGAGCGCGCTCGTTTCTGACCGTGCTGGCCGACCAGGAACGGATCGCGCACGACCTTCACGATCACATGATTCAGCAGACTGCGGGCCGATGAGACCATGAACTGTCCCAGGGCCACAGGTCACCAAGTCCCCGTCAAGGGGAGGTAAAGCATGCAGGCTGAACTTCGACGGTCCACGACCCTGCAGACTTCCACGATCGAGGACGTCCGTTCCACCATCTTCGGTTTCCGGTCCACCAGGCAGGAGAGCGGATGGGCTTCAGGCAGCGGGTACAGGCGGCGATCACAGGCCTGACCGAAGACCGCTCCCCTGGTAACGACGCTGCAGTGTTTGCGGACCGATGAGCGTGATCGGCGACGACCTCGGTGGCCACGCCGAGTAAGGGATGATGGAAGTTATCCGCAGTACAGTGCCGGCGCTCCGGGGCCGCGCAATTCAGCACTCACAACGATCCCTCGCCGACGGGGTGAACATCTTCGTCGCCGACGACGAGCTAAGGTCTCAGCGTGCACGAAGCAGCGCCGGCCACGGCCTGGCGGGCATCGCCTCGCGCGCCGACAGGTCGGTCGCCGCCTCCGCCTCGCTTCACCTTCAGGTGGCAGGACCTGAAGTACACTGGACCGACCCGTTGACGGGCCTGAGATGACGACAGCAGCCGAGCAGCCATCGTCGCCGCGCTGGGGCGACCAGTCGACTGCCGTGTCTGTTGGCCGTGGCGAGAAGTAAAGATGACTATAAAGATTTCAGTCGATGGTCGGCGATGGAGATTCTCGACTCCCGCGGCCGGCCAACCCTTCGCGTGCAGGCGCCGCTTGCGGACGGCGTGCGTGTATCGGGGGTGCCCTCGGTGGCTCAACCGGCGGCCGGGAGGCGGTCGAACTTCGCGACCACGACGAGGACCGGTACTCGGGGTTGGGTCTGCAACAGGCGGTTGCGCACGTCAACGGGCCGATGCGGACGCCGTGACTGGCCGTTCGTTCGTCTCGCTCGAAGAGGTTGAGACGCCCTTCGGGCGCTGGACGGGACCGCCGACAAGTCAAGTTTCGGCGCAACCGATCATGGGCGCGTCGATGGCCGCTGCCCAGGCATCTGCGCTGGAATCGGGACAGCCACTGTCGCGGTGGCTGACTCCGCGACGGGGTGATCCAGCGGCTGCCGGTCCCCATTTCAACGTTGTGACGGGGGTTGCACGCGGCGAACGCCTCGATTTTCAGGAGTTCATGATCGCGCCGATCGGGGCGCGTCGATGTCTGAAGCGGTCATTGCCGGCGTCGAGGTGCACGGACGGCTGCGGGCGGTGCTGGCGGAACACGGCTTTGAGACGGGTTGGGGATGAGGGCGGCTCGCGCCGGGATCGCCTTGCCGGAAGAGGTTTTGGAGCTGATGGTGCGCGCCATCGCGACGCCGGCTACGCCACCGGGCGCGACGGCGTGGCGATGCCTCGATCCGGCCGGGAGCAAATTTCACCCGACGCCAGCTATCGGTGGCCGGCGAATCGTTGTCGAGCCAGGACATGATCGATCGCTACGCGAAGATGGTCGACCAAGTTCCCCGATCTGGAGCTCGAAGACGGCCTCGGTGAGACCGACGCCGCGAGTCTGGCAGAAGCTCACCGGCACCTCGGCGACCGTGTACAGCCTGATAGACGACGACAACTTCGTCGCCAACCCGACTTGATGACGGCGGCCGTGTCGACGGCTCGGCAACGCCGCCCTGATGAAGGTGGATCAGAGTCGAGACCGTATCCGAAACACTTGAGGCGCTTCGGGTATGCCGGGGAGCGGGTTGCGCCGCGATAATCTGGCATCGGTGGGGCGGGACAGACGACGCGTTCATCGCCGACCTGGCTTCGGTTCGGGATACGACAGATCAAGTCCGGCGCACCAGCGGGGGGGAGCGGGTGACGAAATACAACCGTTTGCTTGAAGTTGCGGCCTCCGATCCCCGCGTACTCGTTCGGGTTGA